>NZ_JACIJO010000001.1:0-1204587 GCF_014206875.1 Algoriphagus iocasae
GCTACAGGTGTAAAGGCAGTAATGTCATAGCTGAGTAGTACTAATTGCCCAAAAGCTTACCCACTGTTTGTTACAGTTTCTGCCAAGACATGTTAGTAACTGTCGGATGTTTGATGTCGGATGACCGATGTAGACAAGGACAGGAACTTAAGATATTAAATGGACGAATGATCATCCGGCAACGGACACCGGTCATCGGACATCAAGATTTAGGCGGCCTAGCGCAGGGGTCCCACCTCTTCCCATCCCGAACAGAGAAGTTAAGCCCTGCAGCGCCGATGGTACTGGGGTTACACCCGGGAGAGTAGGTCGCCGCCACATTATTCAAGCCAGCAGATCCTGCTGGCTTTTTTTTGCACTTTACTTTTTGAGAGCTTTACTAAACTAATGGGAATTAGTTTAGTAATGGATATTTCTAATTCTCGTTTTGGATTCAATAGGTTTTAGCTGTTACCAAATGCCAAATTGTTTGAAATGATGTTTTATGTGCTTTGGGTGAAACTTTTCCCATTCAGAAAAACTCATCTTACCAAACCTAGGATGTACGGTCAGCTCATCTGGAGAACTCTTAAAAAATGAATAATAGGATTCAATGCTTTGAATAAATTGTTCTTTTGCCTCTTCCAAATTTTTATTCCTTAATGGCATCAACTCACCGGCTGGAATGCCAGGGGCCTTAATACCTATCGGGAAATCCATATCTGTTTCTAGCAAGGCTTGCTTTTGAGCTTTCTGTTTTTCATTAGGTTCAAAGTCAGGGATTTTCACCCTGTTGTAAGAAATTTTTATGGTGATGGTTAAGTGCTCAAGCATATGCTGTGGACTCATGATACCAAACTCCCCTTGCGTGTCTTCGTTCAGCTTTGACAGCTTATTCTGTAATTCAATAATTTCCATTTGTTTTTTTTTCTTAGGTTAAGGTATAAAAAAAAGCGTTTGATAGAATCAAACGCCTTTTCTCAATTAACGAACTCTAAATATTAACTGCCGCACATTTCGCATCCTTCCGGATCATCCAGTGAACAGGCAATAGCATCTTGTTTAAGGGACTTTGCGTCCATTTCTTCCTGCATGGCTTTATCTACCTTTGGTTCGAAATTACTCTTGTCTAAGGTGAATTTAATAGCACTAGCAGCAGCTTGAGATCTTAGGTAATACATACCAGTCTTCAAACCTTTCTTCCAAGCGTAGAAATGCATGGAAGTAAGTTTGCCAAAGTTAGGATCCTGTAAGAAGACATTCATACTTTGAGACTGGCAGATATAAGCTCCTCTGTCAGCAGCCATGTCAATAACTACTTTCTGAGAAATCTCCCAAACTGTTTTGTAGATGTCCTTGATGTTTTGAGGAACCCCAGGAAGACTTTGAACAGAACCATTGGTAGAGATCAATCTATTTCTCATGGTATCGTTCCATAGGCCTAATTGGATGAGGTCTTTCATCAAGTGTTTGTTAACTACAATAAACTCACCTGATAGGGTTCTTCTGGTGTAAATGTTTGTTGTGTATGGTTCAAAACACTCGTTGTTTCCAAGAATCTGAGAAGTAGAAGCTGTAGGCATTGGAGCAACCAATAATGAGTTTCTCATACCATACTTTTTCACTTTTTCTTTCACAGCTGTCCAATCCCATCTTTCTGACTTAGGAGTTACACCCCACATGTCAAACTGAAGGATTCCTTGAGAAGCTGGAGAGCCCTCGTACGTTTCATAAGTGCCTTGTACTTTTGCCAACTCCATGGAAGTTTCCACAGCAGCATAGTAGATGGTTTCGAAAATATCTTCATTCAACCCTTTTGCTTCAGCTGACTCAAAAGGCATTCTTAACATGATGAATGTATCAGCTAGACCTTGAACACCTAGTCCAATTGGTCTGTGTCTGAAGTTAGATCTACGCGCTTCTTCTACAGGATAATAGTTTACATCGATCACTTTATTCAAATTGCGTGTTGCAACTTTAGTGATTTCATAAAGTTTCTGATGGTCAAAAAACATTTTTCCATCTGGCCCCATTTTCACAAACTTAGGCAGGGCCAAAGAAGCCAAATTACAAACTGCTACTTCATCAGGAGAAGTGTATTCGATGATTTCAGTACAAAGGTTGGAAGACTTGATTGTTCCAAGATTTTTCTGATTTGACTTACCATTGGCTGCATCTTTATACAACATGTATGGCGTTCCTGTCTCAATTTGAGATTCAAGGATTTCGAACCAAAGTTCCTGAGCTTTTATAGTTTCTCTTGCTCTTCCTTCTTTCTCATACTTTTCATAAAGTCTTTCAAACTCTTCTCCGTGGCATTCTGATAATCCAGGAGCTTCATTTGGACAGAATAAAGACCAGCTTTCATTCTGCTCTACTCTCTTCATAAATAAATCCGGAATCCAAAGCGCATAGAATAAATCTCTGGCTCTCATTTCCTCTTTACCATGATTTCTCTTAAGCTCCAAGAAGTCTTTCACATCGGCATGCCAAGGCTCAAGGTAGATAGCAAAACTTCCTTTTCTCTTTCCACCGCCTTGATCCACATAGCGAGCTGTCATATCAAAGTTTCTTAGCATTGGTACAATACCATTAGAAACTCCGTTTGTTCCTTTGATATATGATCCTTTCGCTCTTACATGGTGGATGGAAAGTCCGATACCTCCTGCAGATTGGGAAATCTTAGCACATTGCTTCAATGTGTCATAAATTCCATCAATGCTATCATCCTTCATGGTAAGAAGGAAGCAAGAGGAAAGTTGTGGCTTTGGGGTACCAGCGTTAAAAAGAGTAGGAGTAGCATGCGTAAACCACTTTTCTGAAAGTAGGTTATACGTCTCCAAAACAGAATCAATATCTTCTTTGTGAATACCTACAGCTACTCTCATCAACATATGCTGCGGTCTTTCCACTACTTTACCATCTAGACGGATCAGGTAGCTTCTCTCCAAAGTTTTGTACCCAAAGTAATCGTAGTCAAAATCTCTTTTATAATCCACCGCAGCATCTAGCTTAGCTGCATTCTTTTTGATAACCCCATATACTTCCGGATCAATCAAAGATGCATTAGCACCGGTCTTTGGATTGATGTATGTATATAGTCTCTTCATCGTATTAGAGAAGGACTGGCTAGTAGTTTTATGCAAGTTGGAGATGGCGATACGAGCCGCCAAAATTGCATAATCAGGATGCTTAACCGTCAAAGAAGCACAAACTTCTGCAGCAAGGTTATCCAACTCTGTAGTCGTGACGCCATCATACAAACCATCAATTACCTTTTTGGCAACTTCAATTGGCTGGATGAATTTAGGATCAAGCTCATAGCAAAGGTTTTCAATACGAGTCGTGATTTTGTCAAATCTTACTGACTCTCTTCTTCCGTCTCTTTTTATTACTAGCATATACTTTGGAGATTTAGGGTAGGTGGGTTATACAATTAATTAAAAGTCCTCGCCTATGGAGAATCTTGGGGATGAATCTTGCGCTTCTGTAGACTTCATGACGCCTGCCTTCTGATAATCACCAACTCTCTTTTCGAAGAAATTGGTTTTTCCCTGAAGGGAAATCATATCCATGAAGTCAAATGGATTGGTGCTATTCCAAACTTTTTCACAGCCGAGTTCCATTAATAATCTATCGGCCACAAACTCTATATATTGACACATCAAATCGGCATTCATACCGATCAATCTTACAGGCAGTGCATCTGTTACAAATTCTTTTTCGATGGTAACAGCATCAATTATGATCTCTCGAACAGTTTCTTTTGGTAATTGATTTATCACATGTTCCGTATAAAGGTGACAAGCGAAATCGCAGTGCAATCCTTCGTCTCTTGAGATTAATTCATTTGAGAAAGTAAGTCCCGGCATCAAGCCTCTTTTCTTTAACCAGAAAATAGAGCAGAATGATCCAGAGAAGAAGATACCTTCCACAGCCGCAAAAGCAATCAGTCTCTCTTGGAAGGATCCATTGTCGATCCATCTCAATGCCCACTCAGCTTTCTTTTTAACACAGTCTATATGTTCGATAGCATTTAATAATTTATCTCTTTCTCCTGCGTCTTTAATATAAGTGTCTATTAAAAGGCTGTAGGTTTCAGAGTGGATATTCTCCATGGCAATTTGGAAGCCGTAGAAAAATTTCGCTTCTGTATACTGAACCTCTGCTACAAAATGTTCTGCCAGGTTTTCATTAACTATTCCATCACTAGCTGCAAAGAATGCGAGAACGTGAGATATAAAATGTCTTTCTCCATCATTTAGACTTTTCCAGTCTACCATATCCTGGCCTAGGTCAATTTCTTCTGCGGTCCAAAAACTAGCCTCAGCTTTTTTATAAAACTGCCAAATGTCGTTATGCTGGATTGGGAATAATACGAATCTGTTTTTGTTCTCTGATAAAATCGGTTCTTGCTGCATCTCTCTCTTAAAATTTGATCTCTTTAAAGTATTTAGGTTTCCTTTAAATTATTTTACTACCGGCTGCGGATAGGAAAAGCTGCCTTTTCAGAACAGCCTTAGAACAAATATGTGAACCAATTCGGACAAATAAAATCCCTGAAGTGGTACTTAAACTTGTTTTTTGACCAATAGTCAAAAGTAGTTTATCGTATTATTTATCAATGAGTTAAAAATAGATGTATGAAGTAAAACAATAGCTAAAATGGCCAATTATGGCTATTGAAATTTTTTTGAGAAAGTTTAAAAAAGTTTTTTTTACCAAAATTCAAGGCGTGTTTTGACCGATAGTCAAAAGTTTACCCTGACTGTTTTTGAAATGCAAGTGATTGATAGTCAAATCGTATGGAAATATTTTCAAATTGTTTTGAAGATATTTCTCTTGAAGTTTTTGAATGAAAAAGATACGTTTATTTTGTAGGTGAGAACTTTTTCCAGACGCGAAGATAGTAGGATAAAGATAATTTTGAAGACTGTTTTTTTCTTCGGATCATCTTCCTTATATTTGCACTCCGATTTCGACTAAGAATTCAAAATACTCATGTACGCAATTGTAAACATCGCAGGAAAGCAGTTCAAAGTAACAAAAGATCAGTTCGTCTTCGCTCCAAAGCTAGAAGGTGAAGCTGGCGCTTCCGTGGAATTTGACCAAGTCTTGTTAGCAGAAGCTGACGGCTCTGTGTCTGTAGGAGCTCCTTTATTAGCAGGAGCCAAGGTATCTGGGAAAATCCTAGATCATGTAAAAGGTGATAAAGTCATCGTCTTCAAAAAGAAGCGTCGTAAGGGCTACAAAAAGAAGAACGGTCACAGACAAGATTTCACCAAAGTTTTGATCGAAAATATTGTACTATAAGTTTTCTCTCTGAAAACATAAAAGAATAAAACCATGGCACACAAAAAAGGCGTCGGTAGTTCCAAAAACGGAAGAGAGTCACATTCCAAAAGATTGGGTGTGAAGAAATTTGGTGGTGAGCAAGTAATTGCTGGTAACATCATCATCAGACAAAGAGGTACAAAGCATCATGCAGGAGAAAATGTGGGTGTTGGTAAAGACCATACCTTATTTGCTCTTTCTGATGGAGTTGTGACATTCAAGAAAAAATTTGATGGTAAGTCTTATGTAAGTGTATTACCTGCAGAAGCTTAATCAATCAGAATTCATAAAAAAAGCCCCTTCATCCGAAGGGGCTTTTTTTATGTCTTTATTTTTTTAAAATACCGACGGTCATTTTTTCTGACCATGTTCCAAAGACTTTGCCTAATTTATTAACTTGGAAAACCACCAAATTAAAACTTATGAGCAAACTGATACGATTAGGAATACTTTGTATTCTTATGGGTTTGGCAGGAATTTCTTCTGCTCAAGATATACCCAATCCGAAAATTTACGATGCCTTGGAATGGCGTTTAGTTGGACCACACCGGGGAGGAAGATCTGATGGCGTGACAGGTGTGGCAGGTAGTGACCATACTTATTATTTTGCTTCTACTGGAGGCGGGGTTTGGAAAACAATAGATTCAGGCCTGACTTGGAAGTCAGTTTCTGATGGATTTTTTGGAGGTTCTATTGGAGCTGTGGCTGTTTCCCAAAGCGATACTAGTGTTGTTTATGCCGGAGGTGGCGAGAAAACAGTAAGAGGAAATGTTTCTTTTGGTTATGGAGCCTGGAAAAGTGAAGATGCCGGAAAAACATGGAAGCAGGCCGGTTTAGAAAAAAGTAGATTCATCTCCAGGATGAGAATTCATCCAGAGAATCCAGATGTGGTTTATGCTGCGGTTCTTGGTGATATTTTCAAGCCGGATGAAACCAGAGGGGTTTATAAAACTACTGATGGAGGAGCTACTTGGGAAAAGGTTTTGTACTCTAGCGATGTAGCTGGGGCGGTAGATTTGATTATGGATCCTAATAATCCAGATGTGCTGATTGCAACAACTTGGGATATCAAAAGAACACCATATAGTTTAGAGAGTGGTGGTCCTGGATCCAAGATGTTTAAAACAACTGATGGAGGAAAAACATGGGAAGATCTAACCAAAAAAGAAGGATTTCCGGAAGGAGTATTAGGGATTATGGGAGTTTCGATTTCACCTGTAAACTCTGATAAAATCTATGCGATTATAGAGAATGAAAACGGAGGTGTGTTTGTCTCTGCTGATGGAGGTGAAAGCTGGGAGAAAACCAACGATGATCGAAACTTAAGACAAAGAGCTTGGTATTACACCAGAATTTTTGCTGATCCTCAAGATGAAGAAACTGTTTATGTACTAAATGTAAGCTACCATAAATCTACCGATGGAGGTAAGACATTTAAGAGTGCAAATGCTCCCCATGGAGATCATCATGATTTATGGATAGATCCACAAAATAATCAGAGAATGATCATTGCCGATGACGGCGGAGCTCAGGTTTCAGAGGATGGAGGAAGTACTTGGTCCACATTGATGAACCAGCCAACATCACAGTTTTACCGAGTAACTACTGACAATAGTTTCCCATACAGAATTTATGGAGCTCAACAGGACAACTCAACAGTAAGAATCCGTCACAGAAATGATGGAAGATCTATAACGGAAAGTGATTGGGAACCAACTGCTGGAGGAGAAAGTGGCTGGATTGCACCAGACCCATTAAACAATGACATCGTTTATGGAGGATCTTATGGAGGTTACCTCACTAGAGAAAACCATGACAATGGAACTTCCCGGTCTGTCAATGTTTATCCAAATAACCCGATGGGACATGGGGCTGAGGATATGAAATATAGATTCCAGTGGAATTTTCCTATTTTCTTTTCTCCAAATGATCCTAAATTACTGTATACTGCTAGTAATCAAATGCACCGCTCTACCAATGGTGGACAGAGCTGGGAAGTTTTCTCACCTGACTTGACGAGAAATGATAAGAGTAAATTAGGTCCTTCTGGTGGGCCGATTACAAAAGACAATACCTCTGTAGAGTATTATGCTACGATTTTCACTGGAGCGGAATCTCCATTAAAGGCAGGGGTGATTTGGGCAGGATCTGATGATGGCTTGGTACATGTGACCCAGGATAATGGTGCTAGCTGGCAAAACGTAACTCCGGCAGACATGCCTGAATGGTTGCAGATTAATAGCATTGAAGCCAGTCCATTTGATCCGGCTGAGGCATATTTTGCTGCCACTGGTTACAAAAGTGGAAATTATGAGCCTTACCTATACACGACCAAAGATTATGGAAAGACCTGGAAGAAAATCACCAATGGTATTGATCCGGAACATTTTACCAGAGTGGTACGAGCTGATCCTGTGAAGCGAGGAATGCTTTATGCAGGAACAGAAACGGCCATGTATTATTCAAAAGATGACGGTGCTAGCTGGCACTCTTTGCAGTTGAATTTACCGATAGTTCCTATTACTGATTTGACGATTAAAGACAATAATTTGATTGCAGCAACTCAAGGTCGTTCATTCTGGATTATTGATGATTTGACTGTTTTACACCAAGCCGAGCCAGGAATGGAAAACAGTAGTTTGACCTTGTTTAAACCTCAGGATTCTTACCGAATTGATGGATTCAAAAGAAAAAGTGCTACCGAAGGCACTAATCGTCCAGGCGGGGTTTTGGTGTATTATTACATCGAGGAAAAGCCAGAAGACGAACTGAAAATTGAATTCTTTGATGACCAGAACAAGTTGTTGAAAACTTATTCTACCAAAGGTATTGACGGTGATACCTTGAAAGTTAAACAGGGAAGTAATGAATTTAACTGGAACCTTCGAGTAGAAGATGCAGAGGATTTTGAGGGCTTAATTATGTGGGCCGGAAGCCTAAGAGGACCAAAAGTGGTTCCTGGAACCTATAAAGTGAAAGTCACCAAAGACGGAGAAGCTCAGGAGCAAACTTTCAAAGTACTTGCAGATCCGAGATATGAATCTACTCAGGAGGATCTTGTGGCTCAATACAACTATTTATTGGAAGTCCGGGATAAGTTGACTGAAACGCATCAGGCCATCAAATTGATCAGACAATACAGAGCTGAAATGGATAGTTTGGAAACCAAACCTGCTAACCTGGAAATGATCAAAGCTGAAATGGATGAGATTGAAAAGACCTTATATCAGACTCAAAACCAAAGCCGTCAGGATCCATTGAATTTCCCAATCCGATTGAATAACAAACTTGCTCATTTGAGCTCAGTAGTTGGTAATGGAGATTGGGCACCAACTGATCAATCTTATGAAGTAAAAGATGAACTGACAGAAAAAATCGATGTGCAGCTTGCCAGGTTTAAAAAACTGGAACAAACCCAGATTTCTCAAATATTGAATATTGAAGAACTGAGGACCAAATTGGATATTAAAAAGTAACAAAAAAGCTCCCGAATTTTCGGGAGCTTTTTTTTATTAAAATGGTTGATAAGATTTTATCTGGTCAATAAAATGGAAGATGCTTTCTGGTGAAATAATAAGAATGAAAACAATTCCAAAAATTGCCCCATATAAGTGAGCATCATGGTTGATTGCGTCATCTCCATTCTTACCCTTGAAATACGAATAAAGAAGAAAAAGAGCACCAAGGATAAACCCAGGTAAACAAAGAATACCAAATAAACAGATGTCAGATAAAGGCATGATGATAATACTCGCAAATACAGTCGCAGCGGTTCCACCAGAAGCACCTAATGCTCTGTAATAACTATCATCTTTATTTTTTAAGTAGGTTGGAATATCCGAAATGATAATACCCAAAAGGTAAAAGAGGATGAAAATAATTCCTCCAGTTACTACTCCGAATTTATATGCAAGAAATTGCTCCACAAACCCTCCGAAAAAGTAGAAGGTAAACATGTTGAACAATAAATGCATGTAATCCTTATGGATAAACCCTGAAGTAATAAACCGATCCCATTGACCTCTGTTTTTTATCAAATAAGGAACAAACATCCATCGGTTAATGAATTCGGGTTTATTGAAACCCGTGATACTGGTGATGGCAGTCAAAATAATCAACACCACCGTGATTGATAAATCCATGCTTATTTTTCTCTGTGAATAAGATCCTGAGTGATTTGTTTCAGTTCCTCGAAATAGGAGATGTTGTTAAAATTAATGCTTTCTAACTGCTGAAATCCCTTTTCGAAATAGCTGTTCATTTTAGCCTCGGTCAAAGCTTTGATCCCTAGTTTCTCATAAATGGCCTTTACAGCATTTACTTTCATCTCCTTGTCAAAATCAAGTTGATCTAGCCAATAACTCAATTCTTCAGCATCTTTTCCTTGAGCAAGTTCTTTCGCTTTGATTAAAAGGAATGTCTTTTTATTAGAAATGATGTCGCCACCTACTTGTTTTCCAAACTTGGCTTTGTCTGCAAAAACATCCAACAAATCATCTTTGAGTTGAAATCCAACTCCCACATTCACACCAAACTCATACAGTTTGTTTGATTCAGTTTCATTTGCCCCACCAAGAATTGCTCCCATTTTCAGAGCACAACCCAATAGCACAGCAGTTTTCAAACGGATCATTTGAATATATTCCTTTTCCTTTACTTCAGAAAGATTTTCAAAATTCATATCGAATTGTTGGCCTTCGCATACCTCCGCAGCGGTTTGGTTAAAAAGCCTCAATATTTCGGGAAGTAAAGCAGGTTCAGTATCCATCAGCAGATCGTATGCCTTTACAAGCATCACATCACCTGAAAGAATGGCTACATTGGCATTCCACTTTTCATGAACTGTTGGTTTTCCTCGTCTCAGAGGTGCCTGATCCATGATGTCATCATGCATCAAAGTGAAATTGTGAAATACCTCGATTGCCAAGGCCTGTTTTAAAATGCTTTCAGGATTTTTCTGAAACATTCCAAAGGAAAGAAGGCTTAATAAAGGCCTGATTCTTTTTCCGCCGAGGCTGAGGATGTAATCAATTGGAGTGTATAGTTCTGAGGGTGATTCTCCAAAGGTTTGAGTCCCAATAAAGGTCTCTAATTTATCTAAAAGCGCGCCCGCGTGGCTTTTTTCCGTCATTGTCTGCAAATTCCAAATCTATTGTTCTACGGTCAATATCCGTGTTAACTACTCTGACTTTCACCTTGTCTCCCAAAGTGATCATTTTCTTTGTTTTTGATCCGACCAGTCTCATGTTTTTCTGGTCAAAATCATAGTAATCGTCCTCCATGTCCTGAACCCGGATCATTCCTTCACATTTGGTCTCTGAGATTTCCACAAAGACACCCCATTCGGTCACTCCACTGACGATTCCTTCGTAATCTTTTTGCTCAGCAAGAGACATAAACTCTACTTGCTTGTACTTAATCGAGGCTCTTTCAGCATCGGCAGCTCTTTTTTCACGCTCTGAAGAATGAACGCATTTTTGTTCCCACTCCTCAGCATCTGGAGATTTTCCTCCTTGTAAATAATGATCCAATAATCGATGAACCATCATATCAGGATACCTTCTAATTGGAGAAGTGAAATGTGTATAATGAGCAAAAGCTAACCCGAAATGCCCTTTTGGCTCGGTGGTATATTTGGCTTTGGCCATACTTCTGATCGCCAGCTGTTCCAAAACGTTTTGCTCTGGCTTGCCTTGGATTTCATCCATCAACTTGTTAAGTGCTCCAGAGATTTTTCGCTCGTTTTCCAGCTCAAACTCATGACCAAAACGCTTTGCAAATCCCGAGAAAGTTTCAAGTCTTTCCATATCCGGAAAATCGTGCGTCCTGTAAACAAAGGTATCTTTTCCTTTTCCTTTGTTAAAGATAAACTCAGCCACAAATTTATTGGCCAGAAGCATAAACTCTTCAATTAACTTATGAATGTCTTTACGCTCTTTGACAATCAGACCGAGTGGAGTCCCTTTTTCGTCCAGTTTGAATTTAACTTCAACAGTTTCAAAATTCACCGCTCCATGATCGAATCTTCTCTTTCTGATTTTCTTCGCCAGGTTATTCAATAATGTTAATTCGCTAAAGAAATCTCCGGACTGGTTATCAATATTTTCCTGAGCTTCTTCGTATGCAAATCTTCGATCAGAGTGTATAACTGTTCTTCCTATCCAATGTTTGATGACATTGGCTTCTCTATCCAATTCAAATACACAAGAGAAAGTCAGTTTGTCTTCATTGGGTCTAAGAGAGCAAAGTCCGTTACTCAATCGCTCTGGAAGCATTGGGATGGTCCTATCTACCAAATACACGGATGTTGCGCGGTTATACGCTTCTTTTTCCAGTGCAGTTTTTGGCTGTACATAATGGGTTACATCCGCGATATGAACTCCTACTTCCAGATTTCCATTGGGAAGCACCTGGTAAGAAATGGCATCGTCAAAATCTTTAGCGTCAGCTGGATCAATAGTGAAAGTTGGGATTTCTCTAAAGTCTCTACGGGCTTTTATCTCTTTGGCTGTGATTTTATCCGAAATCGCATTCGCTTCGGCATTGGGCTCTTGCGGATACTCGAAAGGCAAACCAAATTCCGCCATGATGGAGTGGATTTCCACTTCATGCAATCCAGCTTGTCCCAAAACGCGAATCACTTTTCCAGTTGGATTTTTATCGCCTTCCCTCCATTCAGTAAGCTTTACGATTACTTTTTGATTATGCTCTGCATCCATTAAATCTCCTCGATGCACAAAGATATCTTTATGCATTTTCTTGAAATCCGGAACCACAAATGCAAATCTTGGAGAAATCTCCACTCTGCCTACGAATTCATCTCGGTCTCTTTCAAGAACTTCTAGGATTCTACCTTCGGATTTACCGAATTTCCCTTTTAGTGGATTGACCATAACTCGGACTTTATCTCCGTCCAAAGCCTGTTTTGTGTCTGCTTCTTTGACTAGGATATCGCCTTCGTGCTGTGTGGGATCATCCGGTATTACAAATGCAAATCGGGGATTTACAAAATCCACAGTACCAATGATAAAGCTTGGATCTTTTGTGGATGAAAAGTAATTCCTTGGGTTTTTCGAAACGTGGCCGCTTTCCAGCAATTTGGATAAAACCGAATCAACGGCTCCTTTGCTTAAAGAATCACGTATTTCTAATTTTTTGATAATTTGCTTGGCGTTGAACTCCTCACCGTAGTGAGCGTCTAAAAATTGGAGGATCCGCCTGGTTAAATTTGCAGTATCGTTGCTATGTCCTCTTTTATTATTCTTTGATTTTTTTCTATCTGATTTTCTTCCCATAAGTCGGGGTTGTTGTGTTAATCCAATGTATAAAGATTTATATGCCTTTTTGCATTAATCTTTATGATCTTTTGGTGAATCTTCTAAGTGTACCATTTCCAGTTCCATCTCGTCTAGTTGTGGGTGCATGGCCAAATAGACGCGGGCAGTTACTTCTACGTCTTTTCGGCAGTACACTTTGATTCGGTTGATATCTTTTTCTAAGTGAAAAGTGGTGTTGACTTGGCTGCCGTCCAGGTCTTCTTTGGAAGTGGGAATGCCAAAAACTGCAGCTAAAAGTTCCAGTCGGGTGTAATGCTTGTAATCGCCAAACTTCCAAAGTTCCAATGTGTCCAAATGCCTGACTTCCCAGGGCTTTTTTCCTGCTATTTGTAAGGGTTCAGGAAGCGGGACACCTTGTACCAGCATTCTTCTGCACAGATAAGGAAAATCAAATTCCTTACCATTGTGTGCGCATAGAATCCATTTTTTCTTCCCTAATAAGCTATTTAATGACAAAAGAAGTTCCCTTTCGTCGGGATCTGCGAAAACTTTTGATCTAAAAATCAGCTTTTTGTCTTTTTTCTTCCTTTGAAAATAGCCGACTCCTACGCAGATCACCTGCCCAAATTCAGCATGAATGCCAGCTTTGTCAAAATACAAGGACCCTGGTTCGATTTTGCCGTGGTCCGTTTGGATCAGCTTTTCTTTTTTGATCCATTCATCCCGAAGTCTAGGGTCAAGATCTTCGAAATTTTCAGTCAAAGATGCAGTTTCGATGTCTAGAAAGAGGATGTCGCCTAATTGATCAAAAAAGTTAGCCATAAGTAGGAATTTATCCGTGAAGTATTCCTTCCAACCCCAGTTCTGGGATCATTCGAAGGTGGGCAGGATCAAAACTGCCTGGAGTAAAGATAAACTTTTTATCAAAAATCTGGTCAAGGATGTAGTAACTGACCCAAAATTCATTGGTCAAAGAAAATACTGCCGGATCGATCGGTTCTATCTTTGCCATCGCCTGAGGACCAAGTTCTTTGATCATATGCCGAAGGGTAGAAGTTTGTCTTTTTTCGCCATCTATTTCTCCATAACCCCGGGAAGTGATCATCACGGTGGTTAATTCAATCAGGTTTAAATTGAAAATATAGACGCCCCATTCTGTGCCGTTTTTGGTTTCTTCCTTTGCTATAGCAAGTTTCACTCCTGCGACAGGTTGGAAATCAATGTCCTTTTTCATGTATTACTCTATTATTTCCATCTCAAATAAATCTGCGAGATGTTTTTTCACTTTTATCTTAACTTCTTCTAATTCTACCGGCCTTCCCAATTCTTTGGACAATGAGGTGACGGCTTTGTCATCAATTCCGCATGGGATGATATGACCAAAGTATCCTAAATCAGGATTGATATTAAATGCAAATCCATGCATAGTCACCCAGCGGCTGGATTTTACACCCATGGCACAAATCTTTCGCGGGTTCTTTTGCTCGATGTGATCAATCCAAACACCTGTTAATCCATCTATTCGCCCAGCGTCAATATCATAATCCGCTAAAGTAAGGATGATGGCTTCCTCTAGAAATCTTAAGTATTTATGGATATCTGTGAAGAAATTGTCCAGATCCAAAATCGGATATCCGACCAGCTGCCCAGGTCCATGATAGGTAATGTCACCACCTCGATTGATCTTGTAGTATTGTGCCTCGTGGTCTAGAAGTCCTTGCTGGTCCAATAGCAAGTTTTCTTCCTTTCCGCTTTTTCCAAGGGTATATACATGAGGATGCTCTACAAAAAAGACATAATTGTCAGTCATTTCCTGTAGATCGGGAGTCAGGTTTCTATTTCTGATTTTTTTAGCGACAATCTCTGCAAAAACAGATTCCTGAATATCCCAGGCTTCCTGATAGTCCATCTTTCCAAGATCTCGGAATTTTACTTTTTTATTAATAATTTCGTTCATCGAGTGTCTTAATGGTTTTTAGAAACCTCTTTTTTGGACTGATCGTTCTAATTTTTCTCAAAATTAATCAATTATTCAAGATGGCAGAACACAATGAATCAGGTAGAAAGGCAGAAGAATTGGCTGCCAATTGGTTAATTGAAAAAGGGTATGAGCTGCTGGCGAAGAACTATAGGCATGGCTATGCGGAAATCGATTTGATCTTCACCTATAAAAAATTATTGGTTTTTGTGGAGGTCAAGTATCGTTCAGGCACAGGTTTTGGTTTTGCTGAAGAGTTTGTGGATTACACCAAAAGAAAATTAATCCTCAAAGCAGCAGATCAGTTTATTTATGAAAATAATTGGGATTTAGATATCCGATTTGATATTGTTGGCGTTTACAGGAACAAATCAGGCGATATCAATTTCAAACATTTTGAAGATGCCTTTTATTAAAAATCACCCTAACATAGATATTATAGTTATGAAAAAATTTCTTTTGACTCTCTCGCTTTCAGTTTTTGCATTCGCAGTTTTTGCTCAATCCAGCAATAAGGATAGCCAAATCATCCAAGACAGTCAGGATGCTAAAGAGGCATTTTTAAAAGACGATCCGGATATGGCTACTTTTTTTAATGAATCCTATGCCTACATCATTCTCCCTAATGTCGGAAAAGGAGGATTGGGAATCGGTGGGGCAGCTGGCAATGGAGTGGCTTTCGAGCAAGGTGAAATGATTGGTTTTGCAAAAATGACGCAAGTAACAATCGGTTTTCAGGCGGGAGGCCAAGCTTACAGCGAAGTGGTATTTTTCGAATCAGAGGATGAATTTGATCGATTCAAGGAAAATAAAATAGAAATGGCGGCACAGGTTTCAGCTGTAGCGGCGGCTTCAGGAGCTTCTTTAAATGCAGAATATGTAGATGGTGTAGCCGTTTTTACCAGAACCAAAGGAGGTTTGATGTATGAAGCTTCAGTAGGTGGTCAGCAATTTAAATACAGAGCCAAGTAAAATTACTGCTCTTTTCTGTAAACGAGATTTCCGTCCTTATCCCATTCAGCTCGGATATAAGGGCGGAAATTTTTTGAATATGGCTCTTCTTGATATTGGATTTCTCTTTTACGAATAGCTTTTGTATTTCCTGTATCCCAATATTCAGTCCATAAGCCTACTTTTTCCCCATATTGATATTCTCCAGTGACGGCTACTTGTTTGTCGTCATAGAAATAAAAATAATTTCCCTCCTCAAGTCCATATTGAATAGGTATGATTTCTTCTATTGTTTGAGTGCTTCTTTCGTAATAGCTAACTCTAGATTCCTCAGGCCAACCTTCTGAGAAATGATTTTTATCCTGAAGGACATTTTGGGAGTCAAAAAGCATCCATGTTTTATGCTTTTTGCCAAAGTAAAACATCCCGCTTTCTACAACTGTCTCATTGATGGTTCGCTCATAGGGACCATGTAGGAGGTAACCTTTTCCTTCCTCATATCCAGAACTTCTGACGCTTCGCTCTTGAGTGTCGTACCAATAAACATCTCGGATGTAAGGATCAGGTCTTCTAGACTCTTCTGTATAATTGAAAAACTCCAAGATCTCCTGGCCTCTGATCTCTCTTTTGGAGTAACCCTTTCTAGTTTTGATGCCAAACCAGATGTTTTTTCTGGCTTTTTTCTTTTTCTCTTTTTTTTCTTCCTTCTCTTTATTGTCATCAAAAAGCAAGAGAGGCATGGTGGTAGGTAATAAGCTGGAACTCACCTGACCTGTAGAGTCAGGGTCAGAAATTGCCTCTGACTTTTGTGCAAAAGCCATTTTGCTCAGTAAAAGCGTGCCAATCAAAAGAAAATAAAACTTGCTCATTGTATGCAGAAAACGGAATTTCCTCCCGAGTATTTCATTTCAAAAATAACATTTCAATATCAAAAGCTGACATTTGTTTAGATTTTATAATCTCTCTCTCTATTTTTGGGGGATTTTGAATAAACCACAGAAAATAATGAATTCTATTCTATCAGATCGGATTATCAACATGGAGGAATCAGCAACTCTTGCAATGGCAAAAAAAGCCAGAGAGCTGAAGTCCCAAGGCATCGACATCATTGGATTAAGTCTCGGTGAGCCTGATTTTAAAACACCAAAGCACATTCAAGAAGCTGCCAAAGATGCGATTGATGAAGGTAAATATTTTTCATACCCTCCTGTGGCAGGTTATCAGGATCTGAGAGAAGCCATTGCAAAGAAGCTTAGAGAAGAAAACGAAATTGCTGAAGCGAAAGCAGAAAACATCGTTGTTTCTACTGGAGCGAAGCATTCTATTGCGAATGTCTTCATGTGTATGATCAATGAAGGTGACGAAGTGGTGATCTTCTCTCCATATTGGGTGAGTTATGCGGAAATCATCAAGTTAGCTGGTGGTGTTCCGGTTTTGATCGAGGGAACTTTGGAAAATAATTTCAAAGCAACTGCGGCACAGCTTGAAGCTGCAATCACTCCAAAAACAAAAGCAGTTATTTATAGCTCTCCATGTAATCCAACTGGATCAGTATTCAGCAAAGAGGAATTGGAAGCGATTTCAGCGGTAATTTTGAAGCATGAGAATATCATGGTCATTGCTGATGAAATTTATGAATTGATCAACTTCGTTGGAAGAAATTATAGCATTGCATCTTTCCCTGGGATGTTTGAAAGAACGATCACCGTGAATGGATTTTCAAAAGGATATGCAATGACTGGATGGAGAGTTGGTTATATCTGTGCTCCTGTATTTATGGCTAAAGCTGTAGAAAAAATCCAGGGTCAATTCACTTCAGGAGGTACTGGGATTGCTCAAAGAGCTGCTTTGGCTGGGATTTCCGGTGATCAGACTCCTTCAAAGGAAATGGCAGATGCGTATTTCAAAAGAAGAGAATTGGTGATGGGATTGTTGAAAGAAATTCCAGGTATCAAGACACACGTTCCTGAAGGAGCATTTTATTTCTTCCCGGATGTGACGGCTTTCTTTGGTAAATCAGCACATGGTAAAACAATCAAGGATGCAGATGATCTTTGCTTGTATTTACTGGAAGTGGCTAATGTTTCTTTGGTAACCGGAGCGGCATTTGGAGCGCCATCTTGCGTAAGACTTTCTTATGCGGCTTCTGAGGAAGAACTGAAAGAAGCATTGGGAAGAATGAAAAAAGCATTGGGTGAATTAGCCTAAGCTACCAAACATAGATAAGATAACCCTGAAGATTTTCAGGGTTATTTTTTTGCCTTGTCGGAAAGGCGTAATTTTGGAGAAATCCTTTTTATGGCTGAAGTAATTGTAATCACACCCGTTAAAAACTCCATTGAGACCACCTTGGATACTGCTAAGGCAATTGCAGGATCATCTGTATCGGTGAAGCATATTATTTTTAATGATTTCAGTACAGAGGAAACAAAAGCGAAACTGGAAGATGAAAAGTCTACCATTGGCTATGAATTAATCCATATCGAAGATTTGACAGAACACCCATCGCCTAATTATAAGCTGGTGCTGCAAATGGCTCAAAAAATGGGTTTGGAAGAAAACTTACCCGTTTTAGTAGTAGAATCTGATGTGGTGGTGAAGAAGAATACCGTTGAGGATATTTTAAATTATCAAAAAGCACATCTGAACTCTGGATTAGTAGGTTCTGTGACAGTGGATGAAAATGGCCAAGTCAATTTTCCTTATTTAAAATTCAAAGGAGTAAAAGATCAAGTTATTTCCACTCAAAGAAGCCTGAGCTTTTGCTGCACCTTGTTCTCATTGCCTTTTCTGAAAGCGTTTGACTTTACGGAATTAGATGAGGCAAAAGATTGGTACGATACATTTATTTCTAAAAAAGCCATTGAATTAGGCTTTGAGAATTATGTACTTATGAACGCCCCAGTTTGGCATCGCCCACATGCAAGTCGCCCTTGGAAGCAATTGAAATACACAAATCCTCTGAAGTACTATTTCATGAAATTCTGGAAAGGACTGGATAAAATTTAAAGCTTTCCCAATAGCTTTAGTAAGGTGTTATAAGGTTTGGACCAAGTCCTTTGGAATCTCAATGGTCCGTTTAATTCCCTTTCGAAGAAATTTGGATACTTCTTATTGAGGTAGGCAATTCTTTTTCTTTTAGCCTCGTCGTTACTTGTTCTTTTCCTTAGGCTGTTTGAACCTCCAGTCAATCGATAGTAAAAACCAACAAAAGGTAATTGCACTACTTCACCGCCATCTTTGAGCATGTTGATCCAAAACTCCCAATCTGCTCTTCCTAATTTGAAATCTTCTGCATATCCACCGATTTTTTCCCAATCTGCTTTTCTGTAGATTCCTGAAACGAAAATCATGTTGTCTCTTGCTAATGCATTAATGCTAAATGGCTTTAGTTTCCATGGCTTTTCTCCATGCTCATCAAATTTGACTCCTTGACAATACACTACCTTGACTTCTGGTCTTTTTTCAAGAACCTCTACTGCTTTTTTGATATAGTTTTTTGATATAAGGTCATCCCCATCTAATGGGAGTATGTATTTGCCACTAGAAGTTTTTATACCGGTGTTTCTTGCAGTTTCAACTCCCTGGTTTTTTTGTTCTAGGTATTGGACTACTTTGGATTCCGCTACGATTTTTTTTGCCACCGTGGAAGTACCATCTGTAGAACCGTCATTGACAATGATTATTTCCAAGGAAGGATATTCGGAATTTATTACAGATGAAACAGATTCTTCAAGATATTGAGCATGGTTATAACTCGGTATAATCACCGAAACTAAAGGATGATTTTCACTGGACATAGTCGCAATTTACAAGGTTCCTGAAGAAAAGAAATATTTATCGGTTTGTTCTATTATTCGGTATTTAAGACTTTTTTTGTTTGAATAAAGTGAAAAAATCCAAACAATAATTTGTTTAATTAAATAGATATGATAAATTTATAACGGTGATTAAACAACTTTTCTCTATTATTTGATTTTTTAAGACTTTGAATTCGATAAGGATTCATTTTTCGAACTCTATCAGTTTTCAAAAATCCGGATTTCGATCCGGATTTTTTTTTGCTGATTTTTTAGTGAACTTTTGGACTGTAATCAGTCCACCTTTTATGACTCTATCCAAGAAAATTGTTTTTTGTTTCTTTCTGGTAATACTTACACTGAGCTTTTCAACTTTTGCCCAAGAGAAAAAATCAAAACTGGATACGACTTACATTGAAACCACAAATAATTTATTTGCCGCTAGACTGTATCTCTCCCACAAATATACTGATCTGTTAATACGGGTTCCTGAAGAAAACAGGGAATATTTGTATAAGCCAAATTCAGGTCAAAATCTTGGTTTAGGTTTTACATTTCAGACCTTCACTTTGAATATTTCTGCCCCCTTTGGATTTTTAAACCCTGAAAGGCAAAAAGACTGGCCATTTTATCTTGACTTGCAAGCCCATGCCTATCCCCAAAAATGGATTTTTGATTTTTATGGGCAGTTTTACAGGGGCTATACGCTTGATCAAAAATATCTGATCAATTCTGAAGTGAAATACTTACGAGAGGATATGAAATTGAATTCGATTGGACTTAATGCCAATTATTTGCTGGGAGGAGAAAAGCTTTCACTGGCAGCTGCATTTAGTCAGTCGGCTATCCAAAAGAAATCTGCATTTTCTCCTTTTGTAGGTTTCGAAGGATATATAGGAGGAATGAGTGGAGATTCCCTGTTGATACCAAACAGTGAAATGTTAACAGAATTGGATTTTCAAAAAGCGGCCTATTTCCAATTTGGACCTAATGCAGGCTTAGCCGGTACACTTGTTTTTGGAAAGGGCTTTTTTCTTACAGGTGTCGCCTCAGTCAATTATAGCGTAGGCTATGCGAAATGGGAAAGAGAGGAGACCGAGTTTAAAAAATGGGGTGGAGTTCCTACCTATTTGCTAAGAGGGTTTTTTGGATATAATGACCGAAAGTTCTCTGTGAATGTAAATTATGTTTATAAAAACCTCAATTTGGTAGTCAATGAACCCTTTGATCAAGCTGTCAATACGGGGAATTATAGAGTAAACATTATTTATAAATTCGAGGTGAAAAGAGAGTTTTCAGAATGGTTTTATAAAATCAATCCCATGAGGATTCTCAATAAAAACCTCAAACCTGAATAATTAGAGATTTAGGAAAAGTTAAGTTTTAAAGTAAAAATAGATTGTCATGTCAGATCAATTTGGAATTAAGGAGTCACTAGCTCGTTTGGGGATTAAGTCTAAAAACCTTGGGGTTTCTACAGGTACCAACTGGGTGGATTCTGGAGAGAGTTATATTTCTTCCACATCTCCTGCTGATGGTGAGGTAATCGCTGAGGTGCAGATTGCAAACCAGGATAGCTATGAGTCTGTGATCTCCACTGCTCAGATTGCTTTTGAGAAATGGAGGGTGGTTCCTGCTCCACAACGAGGGGAGATAGTTCGTGAAATTGGAAATGCCTTACGCGAAGTAAAAGCCGATTTGGGAAAATTAGTCTCTTATGAGATGGGCAAATCCTATCAGGAAGGACTCGGGGAAGTTCAGGAAATGATTGATATCTGTGATTTTGCTGTTGGTTTATCCCGTCAGTTGTATGGTTTGACCATGCATTCAGAACGCCCAGGTCATAGAATGTATGAGCAATGGCATCCATTAGGCATAATTGGGATTATTTCAGCCTTTAATTTTCCTGTTGCCGTTTGGTCTTGGAATGCTGCATTGGCTTGGGTTTGTGGGGATGTTTGTCTTTGGAAACCTTCCGAAAAAGCCCCACTATCAGGTGTAGCTTGCCAACATATAGCCGCTAAGGTTTTTGCAAAACATGGAATGCCTGAAGGAATTTGTTCCTTGATTATAGGCGATTATAAAGTCGGAGAAATGATCTCTCACGATTCTAGAATTCCTTTGGTTTCTGCCACTGGGTCCACTCGAATGGGGAAATTGGTTGGTCAGGCTGTAGGGGGTCGGTTAGGAAGGTCCTTATTGGAGCTGGGAGGTAACAATGCAATCATTATCACTCCAGAGGCAGATATGGATATGGCGATTCGAGGAGCGCTTTTTGGTGCTGTGGGAACTGCCGGACAACGTTGTACTTCTACCAGAAGATTGATTATTCATTCCAGTATCTTTGATGAAGTGAAATCCAGATTGGCAAATGCTTATTCAAAATTAGTAATAGGAAATCCATTGGATGAAAAGAATCATGTTGGACCATTGATCGATCAGGATGCTGTATCGATGTATTTGACAGCTACCAAAAAGGTAATCGAAGAAGGAGGTAAGGTAGTGGTAGAAGGAGGTGTTTTGGAAGGTGAAGGCTATGAATCCGGCTGCTATGTAAAACCTTCAATTTATGAGGCTGAGAATCATTTCCAGATTGTGCAGCATGAGACTTTTGCTCCGATACTTTACCTCATCAAATATGAAAAGATTGAGGAAGCGATTGCCATTCAAAACGGAGTTCCACAAGGTTTGTCTTCAGCGATTATGACTTTGAACATGAGAGAAGCGGAAGCATTTCTTTCAGTTGCAGGTTCTGATTGTGGGATTGCCAATGTAAATATCGGGACATCGGGAGCTGAGATAGGTGGAGCTTTTGGAGGTGAAAAAGAGACAGGTGGAGGACGTGAATCGGGATCAGATGCTTGGAAAGCCTATATGCGTCGCCAGACGAATACTATAAATTACAGTTCAAATCTTCCTTTGGCCCAAGGGATAAAATTTGATATTTGAATAGAGAAAGACTAATCATTGAAATGAGACAGATATTTTTTTAAAATATTTCGTCTCATTTTCAATAGATTATATTTTTTGGAAGAGAAAATGTTTGGGTAATTCAAAATAGAATTTACCTTTGCATTCCCTTTCGGAAGGAAAGAGGATTTAAAGATTGGGAGTTTAGCTCAGTTGGTTCAGAGCATCTGCCTTACAAGCAGAGGGTCGGGGGTTCGAATCCCTCAACTCCCACTTTTATTAAACCTTCAAAAGAGAAGGTCTTTTTCCAAACATTTTGGGAGTTTAGCTCAGTTGGTTCAGAGCATCTGCCTTACAAGCAGAGGGTCGGGGGTTCGAATCCCTCAACTCCCACATGCAATCCCGAAATTCTCGGGATTTTTTTTTGTCTCCCTATGGCCTGTCATTTTTATATACTGATTCAATGAAGCTAGACCACTACTATATTGGTCATACCTGTGAGGAATTAAAAGAGCGATTGAGGAAACACCTGAGTAATCATTCTGGATTTACTGCTAGGTCAAAAGATTGGGAATTGGTTTATTCTGAGCCGTATTCAGATAAAAGTTCAGCATATCGAAGAGAGCGAGAGGTAAAAAGCTGGAAGAGCAAAAAGAAACTGAAGGTAATGATCGAGAAGTAATTGCAGGCAAAACAGTTCAAAGGATGAGTGCATTCCGATTCAATCGGAAGGGTCGGGGGTTCGAATCCCTCAACTCCCACATTTAATCCCGATATTCTCGGGATTTTTTGTTTTAAGGCCAATTGGGTTATGACAATTAAATTCAAATCATTCTTGGGTTACCTCGCCGGATTAGAGATTTAGGTTTGATTTTTAGAAATGTAGCATTAGAAATATGGGTCGGGGATCGTCCTCGATAACAATCGGGACCCTCAACTCCCACATTTAATCCCGATATCCTCGAGATTTTTTGTTTTAAGGCCATCAGATTTGGCTGAATGAAAAGACTGTTATCAGGGAAATTTTTTTACCTGAAATTTCAAATAGATTTTAAAGATGAGTTTATCCGAAAATTGGAAAGTCTTGTGGCTAGTTCCAATGAACTTACCTTAATCTGTTATTGATAATAAAATTTCCGCCGACTACTGCGATGATCAACCCGACTATGCATACTAATGATATGATGCCAGGGATCAGGCTTGGTTGATCAAGCCAAATTGACAAAGGGAATCCAAGAAAAGTCACAATTCCCATGACACAAAAAAGAATGGAAGCATAAAACGGTAAACCGTTTTTCTCAGCATTTTCCTTATCTGGTTGAGAAAGCCTACTATATCCTGCCAAAATATTTGGGAATTTTCTGACCAATAGATCTATTGCCAAAAATAAAGTTCCTATTACGAAAGCTGCCATTTTTTATTGCTTTTAATGAAAAATTAATGCTTTAATCTAATCAAAAAACTGTTTAAAACAAATCAATTAGTTCAGGAAAAAAATCTAGCTTTTCAGTATTTGTCATGAAATAAAAAAAGGAGAGTTTTTGATCAAACTCTCCTTTTTCATTATAGAATGTTTAGCATAAATCCTGCCCGAAACCACCTTCCTGGCATTTGGATCGTTGCGGCTTCTACATACTCTGTATTGGTTAAATTAGAAGCTTCTGCAAAGACCCCTATTTTTCCAAGCCGATTGTAATCCACCCTCATGTCCATCACAAAATAAGGATCCTGATTCATCCGCTCCACATAACGCATTTTAGTGTTCCATTCAGTTTTCTTGCCTATTCCAACCAAAACGCCACCAATTACCTGGTTTTTTAAGGCTGTCAAAGCATAGCGGGTTTCAATTCCTGGCTGTTGGATAATATCTGCGTTGATGTAATTATAGGAAAAGCTGAATTCCTTTATTTGGACTGTGGAAGCGCTTGGATTCACTCTATAAAAGAATGATGCTTCAACACCATTGAGTTTTACCTCGTTGAAATTTTGAGGCTGCCAAGGAGTGTTTTCATCCGGTCGGGTCCATTCGATCAGGTCATCTGTGTTTCTAATAAAGTAAACCAGTTCTGCTCTAAATCCTGATTTTGCCCATTTGGCTCCAACCTCGAAATTCTGAGCTTGCTCAGGCGTCAATTGATCGTTTCCAATATTGGTTGGGCCGACATAATAGAGGTCCGTAAAACTCGGGATTCGATAGCTCACCCCATATCCTGAATAAATGCGAATGTCTTTGCTAGCCTGAAAACCAACTTCCGCTCCAGGAAAATGCTTCCAGCCATACCCTGAATTGTAATTGGAATAAATTCCCGCTCTCAGATCTACTTTCGATCCTAAATTCACTAATTGCTCTAGAAAAATCCCGCTCAATGTTCTTTCTCTGTCTCCTAGATTATTGCTTTCTAGTGCTTCTTTTCTTGTTTCAATACCGAATCCAGTTGTGCCGAGTGAAGTTTTGAAATTTCCATTTGCTTCCAGTGCATAAACATCTGACTGATGATTGTTTTGGTAAAACTCAGGTTCATTTCTTCTTAGACGGTATTCGTCGACATTTTTTCGATAATAAGCTCTGGTGTTTAAATAAAAATTAGAAAGGTTTAAGGTATGGCTCAAAGATGCTAAAGTAGTTTGGATGCTTTCCCATTGATCGGGAAAAGAACTGGTGTAAAAACCATTCGCACCAAAAGTTCTATCCGTGTAGGCAATCATTCCTCGAATGCTGTTTTTTTCATTAAGATCTATCCCGCCTTCGTAAAATATATTGCTGACTTTATAATCTGAATTGTATTGGTAACCATTCGAATCATCATAAGATAACGCCAGATTTTGCTTGTATTTGCCAGTAGGAAGGGAGCCTGCAAAGTTGATTCCTTTCATTCCAAAATCGCCTGCATATCCTTGGACTCTCAAGTATCGATCATCCGTAAGGCTTGTGATTACATTGATGGCACCTGCATAGGCATTTTGGCCAAAAATTCTAGACCCAGGCCCTTTTAAAACTTCAACTCTATCAATGTTTACTAAAGGAACCGGAATATTCATCATGTGATGACCAGATTGGGGATCTGTTAATTTAATACCGTTTACAAGCATCAAAGTCTGCGCAAATGACCCTCCTCTGATTCCAATATCTGCTTGAACGCCTGTCACTCCACGTTGTCTTACATCTACTCCGGGTACAAAAGATAAAATCTCCTGCAGGCTTCTCGCAGGTGTAGTTTCGATCTCCAGTTTGTCGATGACGGAGATATTTCTGCTTTGTTTGGAAAAAGGGATTTGAATCCGGTTTTCCTGAATTATTACTTCTTCAAGATTTTGGGTAGTAGTATCTGACTGGGCTTTGAGTTGCATAGAAACCAGCAAAACCGCGATACTCAACATTGTTTTTTTCATAAGAATCGTTAAAAATTCAGCCCAAAGAACTGGCTAAAAAAGTCTAAATCCAACCTTTTAAAATCTGTGAAAATTAGTTAATCAGGCATGTCTTATGTAAAAGTCTTGAAACGAACCAAAGGATATCCTTATTTTAGCCGTCTATTATTTAACAGAAGTATGAAATCGAGCATTTCGAAAACATCACCCAGAAGGCTGTTTGGTTAAGATGCGAGATTCCATGTGACTTTTGAAAAAAAATTAACACATGAAAAGAAAAATAATTCTATCACTTCTTTTGGCCGGATTCGGTTTTGCAGAAGTGACCAATTCGATTGCCCAAGAGGTAAAAGAAAACAATCAAAGTCAATTTGGCGAGTTTATGGACCGCCGCGGTACATATTCGAGAACAGCATCAGGCAAGCCGGGAGTTGGTTATTGGCAAAATGCTGCGGATTACCAGATCGAAGCGACGCTGGATGATCAGGCACATACCATCACTGGTAAGGTGACTATGACCTACACCAACAATAGTCCGGAGACTCTTGATTTTATCTGGATGCAATTGGAGCAAAACAGATTTACTGAAGATTCAAGAGGAACCTTGACCACTCCTGTACAGGGGAATCGCTATAATGGCGATACTGATGGAGGTTTTGATATCAGTAATTTAGAAGCAAAAGTTGGTTCAAAAGGAGCAGCTTCAAATAAGCACATAATTACTGATACCAGAATGCAGGTTTGGTTTGCTGAGCCTATTCCGGCAAAGGGAGGAAAAGCGACTGTTTCTATGAATTTTTCATTCAAAGTTCCTGAAAAAGGAATGGATAG
Source organism: Algoriphagus iocasae (assembly GCF_014206875.1). Taxonomy (GTDB): domain Bacteria; phylum Bacteroidota; class Bacteroidia; order Cytophagales; family Cyclobacteriaceae; genus Algoriphagus; species Algoriphagus iocasae. Next base: position 26,430 of record NZ_JACIJO010000001.1, read on the forward strand.
AATGGGAAGACTGGAAGTAGAGGATGGAACTATCTATGCTTTGGCACAGTGGTATCCAAAAGTGGCTGTTTTTGATCAGATTGAAGGATGGAATGTGGAGCCATATCTTGGTGCAGGAGAGTTTTATCTGGAGTACGGAAATTTCGATTACAAAATTACTGTTCCTTATGATCACATCGTGGTAGGTTCCGGTGAATTATTGAATCCAAAAGAAGTGTTGAGCAAAGAGCTTCAGGATCGCTATGCGAAAGCAAAAGAAAGTGATGAGACCGTTTATTTGGTTTCACCGGAAGAAATCGGAAATACAGAATTGACAAGACCAAAGCAAGAAGGAACTGTTACTTGGCATTTTGCCATTCAAAACAGTAGAGATATCGCTTTTGCCTCTTCCAAAACATTTATTTGGGATGCTGCAAAAATCAACCTTCCAAGTGGAAAGACCATTTTGGCTCAATCCGTCTATCCTAAAGAGTCAAATGGAGAAGAAGCTTGGTCTCGGTCTACTGAATATTCGAAAGCTTCAATTGAATATTATTCTAAAACCTGGTTTGAATTCCCTTATGCAACTGCGACTAATGTTGCTGCAGAGATTGGTGGAATGGAATACCCTGGTTTGAATTTTTGTCATTACAAATCTAAAGGAAGAGGTCTTTGGGGAGTGACAGATCATGAATTTGGCCATAACTGGTTCCCAATGATCGTTGGTTCAAACGAAAGAAGATATGCATGGATGGATGAAGGTTTCAATACATTCATTAACCATTACAGCACCTTGGCTTTTAACAACGGTGAATATCCATCCAATTTGCAGCAGACAAGAAGATCGGTCAATTACTTTAATTCAGAAACCAGAGAAGGAATCGATAATTATCCTGATGTGGTGAATACCTCCAATCTTGGAATGATCGCATATAACAAGCCTGCAATGGGATTGTTGATGTTGAGAGAATATATTTTAGGTCATGAGAGATTTGACAATGCTTTTAAGTCTTACATCAAAACTTGGGCTTACAAGCATCCGCAGCCATCAGATTTCTTCAATCATATGGAGAATGTAGGAGGCGAGAACCTTTCTTGGTTCTGGCATGGCTGGTTTTACGGAAATGGAAATATTGATCTTGGCATCAATGGTGTTTTCCCTTACTCTGGAAATTATTTGTTGAGCATTTCCAATAAAGGAGAAATCCCAATGCCGGTATTATTTGAGGTTACTTATGATGATGATACCAAGGAAAGATTTACGCTTCCAGTGGAAATCTGGCAAAGAGGAGATGTGTGGAATCACATCATCAAAACCGAAAAGAAAGTGAAGTCAGTAGTTTTGGATCCTGATAAAATCCTTCCGGATGTCAATCTTGGAAATGACAGCTGGCCACAAAACATCTATGATAACTAAAACACAAAAGCCCGGAATCTACATTCCGGGCTTTTATTTTTATTAAAGTTTTTAATTAATAGGATATCTGCTTTTTTTGCCAATAAGGAAGCAAAAGCAGTATAGGATAGGTTAACCTTAAGATATGAGGCTGCTTCGGTCTTCGGTCATCAGTCTTCCGACCAGATAAGTAAAGAATTTAGGACACTGGCATGATTGTGAATAACCATAGTAATTAATAATCATCATTGATCTCTAACCACATTCCGTCTGGATCCTGAATATAAATTTGTCTGATTCCATCTACGCGAATAGTGACTTTTCCTTTTTCTCCTGGCCAGCTTTCAAATGGATAATTGGTGTCCTGAAGGGTTTTGATGAAAGAATCCATGTCTTCCATGCTAAAGCATAGGTGATTTACTTTTGAAATTTGAGTAGGCACATTTGGTGCTTCAATGATGTGCAAAGCTGCTCCTCCTCCGATATCATACCAGGCATGGAGTCCATCTTTGAAAGGTTCCTCAATCTCTTTTAGCCCAACGATGGATTCGTAGAACTTTTTACTTGTTTCTAGATCCGAAACATGGACTGCAATGTGATTGACTTTGATTTGTGAAAAGGAGGTCATGGTTATTCCGGTAAATAAGAGGAAGGTTAAGAGGGCTTTCATTTTTTATTGATTATAGGAGAAATGTAGTTCAGTTTAAAATTCAGAAACCCAATGTCAGCTTTTTAAGAAAAGATTGAAAGTAAAATTTGATATAAAAAAAGGGCAGGTCTTTCGAACTGCCCTTTAATATTTATTGAAACAAACTTATTCTTCTGAATCACTCAGGTCATCAGCCATGGCGATTTTTTCTGCCTGGTCAAATAATTTCAAGGCCTGCATGTAAACTTCATTGATGTCATTCACCACCATGTAGAAGGCACTATCATCATATAGCTGTCTTCCAAGATGAGCTTTCACCAAGATTTTCAGATAGTCCTTAGACTTGTTGAAATCTGCCTGATCAAATTTCACATCGTTTTTCTCACCAACTGCCACTAGATCCTGAAGCATGGCATCTGTTACTTGGAATTTGTCCTTGTACTCCTCGACAGACATGTCTTCGAATTTATCTTTATTGTTATTGGCATATTCCAAAACAAATTCTCTGTTAGAATCTGAATTGAACAATCTATTTACATAACGGCTATTTAATGTAGTGTCAAGCGGCACGAAATAATCCGGCATGATTCCTCCGCCTCCATAAACAGTTCTTCCTTTCGCTGTTTCGTATTTTAGGCTGTCATTGAAGCTGATGCTATCTGCAGAGAAAAACTCTCCATGTTCAAATCTCTTGACATAATCCAGTTCGTAGTCCTCGTGATTGGCACCATAAGGTTTCTGAATAGATCTACCTGATGGTGTATAATATCTTGCGATTGTCAATCTCAATTCTCCACCGTCTGATAAATCGATCGGTAACTGAACAAGTCCTTTGCCAAAGGATCTTCTACCTACGATTAGACCTCTGTCATTATCCTGAATTGCGCCAGCTAGGATTTCTGATGCAGATGCACTTCCCTCATTGATCAAAACAATAACTGGGCCTTCTTCAAATAATCCTGGCTTAAACGCAAAGGCTTTTTGACTGTACTGATCTACTTTTCCTTCCTGAGAAACGATCAATGCTCTTTGTCCTAATAGTTCATCCGCCATATTAATAGCAGCTCCCATGTATCCACCTGGGTTTCCTTGCAGATCGACGATCAGCTTTTTCATGCCCTTTGCTTTCAATTCCTCAATGGAGGTTCTGAATTCATCATAGGTAGTCGCTGCAAATCGGGTTACTTTGATATAACCGATTTCATCATTGACCATATAGGTAGCATTGATGCTGTATTGAGGGATTTTATCTCTGGTGATTTCATAAGGGATCAAATCCTCTTGATTTTTCCTTTTTATATCAATAGTAACTTTTGACCCTTTAGGGCCTCTTAGAAGGTCAAAGACATCTCGGTTGGTTACTCCGATTCCAGCAACAGTTTTTCCGTCAACAGTAATGATTTGGTCACCAGACTGAATGCCCAAGGCTTCAGAAGGACCTCCCGTCAAAGGAGCTACCACATAAATGGTATCTCTGATAATTCCGAATTCTACACCGATACCGTCAAATTCTCCATCTAACTGAGATTGTGCCAAGGATGCATCTCTTGCAGGAATGTAGCTGGAGTGTGGATCCAGGTTTTCCAACATCTTAGTGATGCCAAATTCCACCAATTCGTTTGTATTGACGCTATCCACATAATCTCTATTGATATAGGTCATGATTTCCTGAAGCTTGTACAATGCCGCTCTCAGGTCATTTTGGTTACTTTTAGGCTCAGCAAATGTCGCCCCAATCCAGATACCGGCAGAAATTGCCAGTGCCAGAATTATTGGAAGCCTTATTTGGGCCTTCGTGTTTTTTGTATCGCTCACGTCTTTACCTTTCTTATTTTATTGCTATTGAATTATAAACTAGCACAAATTGCCAGTGTTTTAAAAGTGACTTTTTATAAAGTTAACGAATGTTTATACGAGGGGGTACGATAATGATCCAATTTATTACCCTTTTTTCTGTTAAAAAAAATTATTTTTGTGCTATGAAGGCTGAAAATGCATTTACTAAATCTTTGGTAGGGGACTTGGTGTCTGAAAACTATGTTTTCGCGTCGGTGCTCCACTATTTTGGTATTAGCTTTTATCAGTATCAAACTCACGCATTGGAGGATGTTTGTAAAAAACACAAAGTTCATCCCAATCAGCTTATTTCCGAATTGGAGGCTTGGGCTTTAAGAAAGGAGCCAACCAATGAAGAGCTGTACCTCAATCCGATCGAAGTTTTAGTCGCATACCTGAAAAGAAAGCATTATTACTTTGTCCGACAGGAACTTCCTTTTCTTGCAAATTTGATTTCCGGGATTACTCCAGAGCCTGAGTATGCAGGATTGATTGCAGACCTGAGGATCATGTTCCCGCTTTTTGTGGAGGATTTTATCCATCACATTCATGAAGAGGAAAGTGGGCTTTTTAATCGAATCGTTCTTTTGCAGGATGTGGAGAATGATAATTATAGCTTAATTGATGCTTTGAAAATTCTGGAAAAAGATCCAATCCATTTACTCTCTGAAGTTCATGAAATTCATGATGATGAAATGGAAGGAATCAGGAAGTTGACAAAGGATTATTCTTTGCCACAAAATGCCCCGCTGACCATGAAAGTTCTGTACCATGAGCTTCAAAATTTCGAAAGAGAACTTACAATCCATGCCCAGATTGAGGATCAATTACTTTTTCCGAAAGCCATAGAACTAGAGCGTGAGGCAATGCGCAAAATCCGCAAAAAAATCAGGACCAACTGATGGCGAGAATTATAGCAATTGATTTAGGAACCAAACGTACAGGCTTGGCTGTTACCGATCCGCTTAGGATGTTGGCTAATCCGATGGAAACCATTGAGACTTCTGGTCTGTTGGCGTATCTGAAAACCTATTTTGCCAAAGAAGAAGTTGATACCATCGTTCTGGGCTTGCCCATCCGACTCAATGGCAAAGACAATGAAATGACGCCAAAAGTGATGGAGATGAAGGGAAAGTTGGAGCAGGAATTTCCTTCAAAAAAAATAGAATTGATCGACGAAAGGTTTACTTCTAAAATGGCCATGCAGAGCATGATTTCCATGGGTAGTAAAAAGAAAGACCGTCGGGAAAAAGCAGGAAACCTGGATAAGGTCAGCGCAGCAATAATTTTACAATCGTATTTAGAAAGACAATGATTTACCCCATAGTAGCTTACGGGAACCCGATATTAAAGAAAGAAGCTGAAGAGATCAATGAAGGCACTGCCCTTGATGCCATGATCAAAGACATGTTTGCTACCATGGATAACGCCAGTGGCGTAGGGTTGGCTGCACCTCAGATCAATCAAGGAGTAAGGCTTTTTGTAATAGATAGCACCTTGATGCTTGATGAGGAAGATGAAGAAGTCGGTATCAGAAGAGCTTTCATCAATCCGATTATTTTGGATGAATATGGTGATGACTACAGTTTTGAAGAAGGATGTCTGAGTATTCCGGAAGTAAGGGCTGAAATCACCAGGCCTGAAAAACTCACCATCGAATATTACGATGAAAACTGGAATCTAAAAGAGGAAGAATTCTCTGGAATGACTGCAAGAGTGATTCAGCATGAATACGATCACTTAGAAGGAATTCTTTTTGTCGACTACTTGAAAGGTTTGAAAAAGCGTTTGGTAAAATCTAAGTTGATCGATGTCAGCAAAGGAAAAGTATCGACAGATTATAGAATGATTTATCCAGTCAAATGAGTCGATCTCCCAAATTAACAGTGGCACTCGTTCAAACCGATCTTTATTGGAAAGATAAGACGGCTAACTTGGCGATACTGGAAGAGAAGATTTGGGAGATATCCGAAAAGGTCGATTTGATCATCCTTCCTGAAATGTTCCCCACTGGGTTCAGTATGGATGCTTCCGAACTCGCAGAACCAATGAATTTGGGGATCTGTAAATGGATGATGCAAATGGCATCCCAGACTCAGGCTGTCATCACCGGAAGTGCGATCATCAATGATGGAGGCAATTTTTTTAATAGACTCCTTTGGGTCAGTCCAAATGGTGAAATTTCCCATTATGATAAAAGACATCTCTTTAGGATGGCAAAGGAGGATGAAACTTATTCCCCAGGACTAGAGCTTCCTATTTTTGATTTGAAGGGTTGGAAAATTTGTCCTCAGGTTTGTTATGATCTTCGATTCCCTGTTTTTTCTAGAAACTACTGGAAAAATGGAGAAGCAGCCTATGACTTTTTATTTTATGTGGCTTCTTGGCCGGCAACAAGGACTTCAGCTTGGGATGCATTATTACCTGCCAGGGCGATAGAAAATCTTTGTTATGTAGCGGGTGTGAACCGAGTTGGGAAAGATGGAAATGAGATCGAATACGTCGGACATTCGTCAAGTTATGACTTCAAAGGAGAGGTAATTGCCCATGCAGCTGAAGAGGAAAAGGTGGTACTTTTCACCTTATCAGCAGAGCATTTGGAAAGTTATCGGGCAAAATTTCCAGCTTGGATGGATGCTGATAATTTTACAATCGGGTAAAAAGCTTTGATGAAGGGTTCTGATGATTTGATGAACCGAATTTGAAACAAGGATATTTTCTGTAATTTAGCCGCAAAATTTTCTGACCCTGTATTCTGAAATTTCTGATTGCATGAGATTTGAGTAATGGAAGTGGAGTGAAATTCCATTTTTATAATTCAGGGTCTTACCACTCTTTTTAAGAATCCTGATCAAACCATGAGTAACCAAACTCCAAAAATCCTGTATACGTTGACTGACGAAGCGCCAGCTTTGGCAACGTATTCCTTACTACCGATTGTTCAAGCTTATACAAGCTCTGCAGGGGTAAAAGTAGAAACAAGAGATATTTCACTTTCCGGTAGAATCATCGCCAATTTCCCTGAATACCTGACTCCAGAGCAACAAATTCCTGATGCATTGGCAGAGCTCGGTGAAATTGCAAAAACTCCTGAGGCAAATATTGTGAAGCTTCCGAATATTTCAGCTTCTATTCCTCAGTTGAAAGCGGCGATCAAAGAACTTCAAGATTTAGGTTATGCTCTTCCAAATTACCCTGAGGAACCAAAGACCGAAGAGGAAAAAACGGTTAAAGCAAAATATGATAAAATCAAAGGATCAGCAGTAAACCCTGTTTTAAGAGAAGGAAATTCAGATAGAAGAGCTCCTTTGGCAGTGAAAGAATATGCCAAAAAACATCCGCACTCAATGGGAAAATGGACTGCAGATTCTAAGTCTCATGTTGATAGTATGACAGAAGGCGATTTTTACGGAAGTGAAAAGTCCCACACAATGACGCATGCTACTTCTGTGACGATCCAACTGACCAAAACGGATGGAAGTAAAGAAGTTTTGAAATCAGGTCTGAAGCTTCAGGAAGGCGAAGTAATCGATGCGTCGACCTTGAGTGTATCTGCTTTGAAAGCTTTCTTGAAAAAAGCAAAAGCAGAAGCTAAGGCTCAAGGCGTTTTGTTTTCTATTCATATGAAAGCAACAATGATGAAAGTTTCTGATCCGATTATTTTCGGACATGCTGTCAATGTTTTCTTTGAGCCAGTTTTTGCAAAGCATGCAGCTACATTTGAAGCTTTGGGAGTAGATGTTAGAAATGGTTTCGGAGACCTACTTTCAAATTTGGAAAAACTTCCAGCAGATCAGAAAGCTGAGATTTTGGCTGATATCGATACTTGCTATGCGGATAGTCCGGATTTGGCGATGGTAAATTCTGATAGAGGAATTACCAACCTCCATGTACCAAGTGATGTGATTATTGATGCTTCTATGCCTGCTATGATCCGTACTTCTGGTCAGATGTGGAATAAAGAAGGAAAATCTCAGGACACTAAAGCTGTAATTCCAGATAGAAGTTACGCTGGTGTTTATCAAGCGACAATTGATTTCTGTAAGAAACACGGAGCGTTTAATCCATCAACTATGGGCTCTGTACCTAATGTTGGTTTGATGGCGCAAAAAGCCGAAGAATACGGGTCTCATGACAAGACATTCGAAATTTCAGCAGCGGGAGTTGTAGAGGTGATCGATGAAAATGGCGTGGTGATTCTTTCTCATCCGGTGGAAGCTGGAGATATTTGGAGAATGTGTCAGACAAAAGATGCACCGATTCAGGATTGGGTGAAGTTGGCCGTAACTAGAGCTAGACTTTCCAATACACCAGCTGTTTTCTGGTTGGATCCAAAAAGAGGACACGATCAGGAATTAATCAAAAAGGTGAATACTTACTTGCTTGATCACGATACGAATGGATTGGAAATTCATATAATGTCTCCGATTGAAGCTACTAATTTCACTTTGGCAAGAATCAAGGAAGGAATGGATACTATTTCCGTTACGGGAAATGTATTGAGAGATTACTTGACTGACTTGTTCCCGATTTTGGAAGTAGGTACTTCAGCAAAAATGCTTTCCATTGTACCATTGATGAATGGTGGTGGTTTGTTTGAAACAGGAGCTGGTGGATCAGCACCGAAGCACGTGGAGCAATTTGTAAAAGAAGGACACTTGCGTTGGGATTCATTGGGTGAGTTCCTTGCTTTAGCGGTTTCATTGGAGCATTTGGGTCAAACTTTCCATAATGAGAAAGCATTGCTTCTAGGCGAAACGCTGGATGCTGCTACTGGGAAATTCCTGGAAAATGACAAGTCTCCTGCTAGAGTGGTAGGTAAATTGGATAACCGAGGAAGTCATTTTTACTTAGCGCTATATTGGGCTCAGGCTTTGGCTGATCAAAATAAAGATGCTGAGCTAAAAGCAAGGTTTACTCCTCTTGCAAAGGCTTTGACTGAAAAAGAAGAGCAAATTGTAGCTGAATTGAATGGCAGCCAAGGCACTCCTTTAAACATTGGTGGATATTATAAGATGGACGAGCAACTTACTTCGAAGGCAATGCGACCTAGTGCGACTTTGAATGAAGTATTGGCAAGTCTATAATTGTAAAATAGAATTGTGGAAGCCCCGGTCTTGAAAAAGATCGGGGCTTTTTTATCCCTCATCAAACGAGACTTGATGCTGGTTAAGGAATTCTTTGATCACGCTGACATGGATACATTCACCCAAATGGATAAATGAGTAGTCATTTACTTTTTTCTCTTTCCCATGGGCAATGATCGATTTCTCCTCAATATCAAATCCTAGGTGGAGATGTTTTGTCCGACTCTGCATTCCTATGATTCTCCCTAGAGCATCAAAAAGTGGTCCTCCGCTTTGCCCTCTTAGACCAGGAGTACTCATCTCTATGCCATAAATTTTTCCGTTTTTATCGCCTAAAAATCTGGTAACCATTCCCTCAATCGGAAATCTAGGTGATCTGGCATTTCCTTTTGCAGTCCATTCCAGCACATCCTTTTCCAGATTCAGTTGAAAATTGGAAAATTCGGGAAAGGGAAATCCTAATCGACATAGCATATCGCCGGGATGAACAGAAGTGGTGTCTTTTAAGAATTTTGGTTGATTCGTGAAAAGCGTTTTTTCGAATCCTTCGAATTTAATGAGCGCTAAATCATATTCCGGGTGGGCATGGATTTTTAGGTTTTTGATCTGATCCACACAATCCACAAATGTTACTCTCATTTCTGAGGTTTTATCGGACTTTAATCCTAGCTGGTAAGCGAGTTTTTTGTGTTTTTTAAGGTCTTTCTTTCCTGCTAAATATTGAGAAAATACTTTATTGATTTTGTCTGCTTGGGAAAGCCATTGAGCGACATGCTTGCAGGTAAGTGCATAGCCCTGATCATTGACAAAAAAAAGTGTGGCCGAACCTCGCTGTACTTGTTGAGCTTCGAAATTTCTGGAAATCGAGTGAATAGCACGGGTAAACCCGGCTACTTCCTGAATTGCTTTGGCAAACATAAGATTTAGTCTTTGTTCCAAATTAGCCAATTCTTTGAGAATTGCCTTTTTTGGTCTCAGATAGGAAAAATATTTTAACTCCGAAATCGATTGATTTTTAAATTGTGGGTATTCTGATTGACAGGAATCTCAATCTGTTTGGGCTAGCCAATAATTTATAATAACTTAGCCATCCCTCAGCCACTTTTAGCCAAAAGAGGCATGCCTGATGGGAAAGTTTGAAAAATCAAACCTATACGCTAATCAATAATAATTATGAGCAAAATTAAAGTTGGAATTAATGGATTCGGAAGAATCGGACGACTTGTTTTTAGAGTTGCACAGGAAAGAGATGATATCCAAGTAGTGGGCATCAATGACCTGATCGATGTAGACTACATGGCATATATGCTTAAGTATGATTCTACTCATGGCCAATTTAAAGGTACTGTCGAAGTGAAAGACGGTAAATTGGTAGTAAACGGAAATGCAATCAGAGTAACTTCTGAAAGAAGCCCTGCAAACTTGAAGTGGGATGAAGTAGGTGCTGAATATGTAGTAGAATCTACTGGTCTTTTCTTGACCAAAGAAACTGCGCAAGGTCATATCGACGCTGGTGCAAAAAAAGTAATCATGTCTGCTCCTTCTAAAGACGACACTCCTATGTTTGTAATGGGTGTGAACGAAGGTTCTTACACATCAGACATGGTATTTGTATCTAACGCTTCTTGTACTACAAACTGTCTTGCTCCAATCGCAAAAGTATTGAACGATAACTTCGGTATCGAAGAAGGTTTGATGACTACTGTTCATGCTACTACAGCGACTCAGAAAACTGTCGATGGTCCTTCTGCTAAGGACTGGAGAGGTGGACGTGGTGCAGGCCAAAATATTATCCCTTCTTCTACAGGAGCTGCAAAAGCAGTAGGTAAAGTTATTCCAGAATTGAATGGTAAATTGACAGGTATGGCGTTTAGAGTTCCTACTCCTGACGTTTCTGTAGTTGATTTGACTGTAAGACTGAAAAAACCAGCTAAGTACGAAGAAATCTGCGCTAAAATGAAAGAAGCTTCTGAAACTACCATGAAAGGTGTTTTAGGATATACTGAAGATGCGGTTGTTTCTAATGACTTTATCGGTGATGCTAGAACTTCTATCTTCGATGCAGAAGCAGGAATCCAACTTTCTGACACATTCGTGAAAGTTGTTTCTTGGTATGATAACGAGTGGGGATATTCCAATAAAGTCGTTGACTTATTGACATATATCGCTAAAAAATAAATTGAGAGCCGGTCGTTCAGACCGGCTTTTTTTTGCCTTTCTATTTTTTAACCTAAACTAGTTCGGTTCTTTTTTTCGTTTATTCTGGAAAAAGTGAGTTATGAAATTGCCATTATTCCCACTCAAACTAGTTGCGTTTCCTGGGGAGGAACTGAATCTCCATATCTTCGAACCCAGATACAGGCAATTGATCGCGGATGTTGAAAAAGAGAATATCACTTTTGGTATTTTAGTCTATTCAGATCACTTGATGGAGTATGGCACAGAAGTAAATCTAAAAGAAATACATCATCGATACGAAGATGGTAGGTTGGATATCAAAACTGTCGGAGGAAAGATTTTTAAAATGATTGATTTCGAAAATCCCATGGATGGGAAGCTCTACGCTGGAGGGGAAGTCGAATTCTTGGAAAATGATTACACAGTCAGCAATGTCCAGCATCTGGAGTTTCTTTTCTACTTAAAAGAAGTGTTGTATCTGCTGAAATTCCCAACTGACCCTGATCCTGAGACTACTACTTCTTTTACCTATGCACATAAAGTAGGCCTCAAACTCGAAGAGGAACTGGCGTTACTGAAGATGACTACGGAAAGCGAAAGACAGGCTTTTTTAATTTCCCATTTCAAAAGAATCATTCCGGCTATCAAAGCCATCGAAAAAGCCAAAGAGAAGATCAAACAAAACGGCCATTTTAAACATTTGGATCCATTAAGCTTCTAATCCTTTTTGGAATTGGTGATCTCTTGAGCACGCATTAAATTATCTGTTGCCTGTAAAATCTTGTTTTTCAAAATAGGGTTGTAGTCAGGATGAGAATCCAAAAAGCTAGAAACAATTTCTGCCGCTTCGGGAGATGAATATTGACCAGCAGTAACAGAAACCCATCTTTTAGGGAAGAATATATCTCCAGTTTTTTGAATTTCTTCCAGTAAATCCAAAGCAAGCGGAAGATGTTTCACTGCATTTTTCTGATGCAATGGATGATGGATATAACCGCAGGCTGATAGTACCCAAGATTCCTTTTCACGATTTTTATCTTGTTTGAATGATTCGAAAAGGGCATCCCTATCACTTTCATTTTGAGAAAGCGCAGGTTGAAGGAAGTCAAAGCGAGCAAGTTTGTCAGGGTTGCTGATTCGGGTTCTCTCTTCGGTCAATATCTCATCAAATTTCGGATGACCATATACCGCCAAAGTCATAGCAAGACTGGTGAAATTGTCTGGATTTAACTTCAGATCTTCAATCTCAATATTCTTTTTCCAGACTTGATATAATCTATTTTGACCGCTCTCATTATATGCAATCCCGCTGTATAGAGAGAAAATGGTTTTCTTCATGTTTGTGGAAATATCTTGCTGCAGCAAATTCCATAACTGGTCTTCCAGTATTGGGAGTTGCGTTTCTCTTTGTCCTTGAGTTAGGAAAGTCCAGAAAATGGTATTCATTTCGGATGAAATCAATCTCGCCAAAATTTCATTTTTCTCTTCCAATATTCCATTTCTCAATACTTCAAATGTTTGCTCAGGCGAAATCTTTCCTGCAAGTGTATTTTCAAACAAATTTATATATGACTGCCCACGCATCACTTCATTTTCCAGGGTTTGAATTTGGTCTAAGGAATTCAAGTCCAGCGGGAAAATCCCATATCCAAGTCCATTGCTGTTAAAGAGAATAGCGGTTGGTTTCTCTAAACCTTGGGCTTCATTCAAATCAAAAGTTTCAGACTCTAGAGAAATTGAAAAGGTCTTCATTTCATTAGGATAAAACAGGGTCACATCGAAAAGCTGTGGCCAAACTTTTTCTGAGCCATCTTCTGCTTTTTGGGAAATGGTGAAAGAGGTGATTTTTCCATCATCAGAATAATTGATCTGGTTGGAAAGAATTGGTCTGCCTGATTGATTCACCCAGACTTTACTCCAACTCTGAAGATCAATTTCAGTTTCCTGATCCAGAATTTCTACCAAGTCGCTCCATTTTGCATTGCTGTTCGCAAATGTCTTGATGTATTTTTGGATCCCTCTTTGAAAAGCTTTTTCTCCCATTGCTGTTTCCAGCTGGCGCATCATGATGGGGGCTTTGTCATAAATAATGCTTCCATAAAGTGATCCAGCATCCTTTAGATTGGCAAGTTGCTGACGAATCGGATTAGTGCCCTTGGTTCGGTCTTCTCCATATGCGGAAGGGTAGTGGTTCGTCAGAAAGGAAAGCTCGTGATTGATCTCAGGATAAGCCGGATTGACGAGTTTGCCCGCCATGAAATTCGCAAAGACTTCTTTCATCCAGACATCCTCAAACCAGTTCATCGTTACCAAATCCCCAAACCACATGTGAGCAGTTTCATGTCCAATCAATTTTGCTCTGGAAAGCAATTCGGTATTCGTGGCATTCTCATCGAGAAACAGCGCCGATTCGCGATATTGAATGGCTCCTACATGCTCCATTCCTCCATATTGGAAAATAGGAATCGTGGCAAAATCCAGCTTCTGAAAAGGGAAAGGGTAATCGGTGTATTCTTCTAAAAAGTTTTTGGCTTTTAAATGAAGAGAAAATACTTCTGGAATGCTCGCTTTGATTTTTTCAGGATTCGTTTCTCGGTAAAGCATCCTCTGTGGAAAATCACCCTCAGATTCTGCCTCTTCAAATTTGCCAGCCACAAATGAGAAAAGATAAGTGCTCATCAAGTCAGATTTCCCAAAGTGATGGGTAGTGAAGTCTCCATTCACCTCTTTTGAAGTTTCTGGGCCTCCTGCTAAGACTTTCCATTCCGATGGAGCAGAAATGCTTAAGGTATAGTTTGCTTTTAAATTAGGCTGGTCAAAACAAGGAAACAACGTACTTGCTCTGTCAGGTACAAGAAGTGTGTAAAGAAAGTCTTGATTCCTGTTAAGTGAAAGTTCACCTGCTATGAATTCTATTTCTATGGTGTTTGATCCTTTCTTTAGTGTTTCCTTAGGGATAATCAGGTGTTGATTTTGATGGTTGATTTCAGAAGGCTTGCCATTAATCTGTAAACTTTTGAGATGAGATTTTTCTTCGTGGAAATCCAATATTAAAGGATGTGATAAGTCGGAAATGGAAGCCTCTAGGATTAATTTGGAAGGAATAGGTTCTTCCAGCTTTTCTGGAATAGAAAAATCCAGTTGATAATGAATGTCGGAAACCTGATGCTTTCGAAATTCAGCTAATTCAATGGAAATGCCTTCATCGTAAAAATGAGCATCTGAAACAGGTTTTTCACAGGAAAATAGGAGTGCACAAAAAGCTAGAGCAATGAACAGGTTTTTCATATTCCAACATTGAGAATAAATGGTAGAATTCGCAAGTGGAATTTTATGGGTATAATCGATCGACAATTCAAAACTTGCTTTAAAAAGGGCTTATGTTGAAAAGACCTGAAAAAATGGCTTTGCCCGTTTTAATATTGATTGAAAGAAGCAAACAAAAAAAGCAGACCATTTCTAGTCTGCTTTTGTGATCCCGCTGGGGCTTCCCGATATCGCTTCGCTTATCGGGACAGGCTTCTCGCCCTACCCATTGATTTCAATTTAAGTGATCCCGCTGGGGCTCGAACCCAGGACCCATACATTAAAAGTGTATTGCTCTACCAGCTGAGCTACGGAATCTAATAGTTGGCAATGAATGTTGCTCTTTATATAAATAAAAAGCGGAACGTAATTCCGCTTTCGTAAAGTGATCCTGTCAGGACTCGAACCTGAAACCTACTGCTTAGAAGGCAGTTGCTCTATCCAGTTGAGCTACAGGACCTGGATAAAATTTTGATCAATCATTAAGATCTCTCAAAGGTAAATAAAGTCGGGGTGGCAGGATTCGAACCTACGACCTCCACATCCCAAATGTGGCGCGATACCGGGCTACGCTACACCCCGAAACTTTCTTCTTAAACTCAAATACTTTTTAACTCCTTGCAAGTTAAACCTTGTTCTTTGCCAAATCGCTTTGACTAATTTAAGTGATCCCGCTGGGGCTTCCCGATATCGCTTCGCTTATCGGGACAGGCTTCTCGCCCTACCCATTGATTTCAATTTAAGTGATCCCGCTGGGGCTCGAACCCAGGACCCATACATTAAAAGTGTATTGCTCTACCAGCTGAGCTACGGAATCATGATGTCTGAAAATTTTCAGAAATTTTAACCACTTTTTTGTGGGATTTATACTTTCAAATTGACTCCCCGGCCTTGCTTTTTGCCAGATCATTGTCGTAATTGGACTGCAAATTTAAGCTACTGATTTATAAATGCCAAACCCTAATTCAATCTTTCTTGCAAAATTTTTCATATTTATTATCTTCCTTTTACAAAGTATTAATTGTCAGGCAGATGTGATTGCTCTGGAAAAAGCAGATTCTTTGTTTCAGCAAAGAAGTTACAAGGAAGCGATGGAAATTTACCAGCAAAACTATCAACTAGGTATTTATTCGCCTGCGATGTTGCTCAAAATGTCCTTCATTTCTGAGGGAATTGGAGACAAAGAGCATGCGACTCTTTACCTGAGTAAATACTACGATTTGAGCCCTAATTCTCAGACAATTACTAAGATAAAAAGCCTTACTGGGCAAAGTAATCTGGTAGGGTATGAGGTGAGCGATGGAGAGCGATTTATCTTGTTTCTTGTCGAATATCAGGAGATTATCGTCGGATCTTTATCCTTGTTTCTGTTGATTTCCTTAATCATGCTTTGGGTAAATGGAAGGAAAATAGCAGAGGCTAGATATTATTGGCCTTCTGTTTTGCTGATCATTTTGATTTTCGCGGCCAATAATTTCTTGAGAGCTCCAAGAACAGCTTTGATCACCCAAAGTCCAACCATGATTGTATCAAAGCCTAGCGCGGGCGGAGAGTTGGTTGACCGAGTAGAACCAGGTCATAGAGTGAAGATCAAATCCAGTAAGGATATCTGGTATGAGGTGGAATGGAAAAATAAAATAGCCTACATCAAAAAAGACAATGTCACCAGGCTATAAAAAAAGAAGCTCTCGAAATTTCGAGAGCTTCTTTTTTTTAAAGTTTCTTAATCAGAAGATTTTTGAAGTAAACAAGATCTCCATGATCCTGTAGCGCAATACTTCCTTTCTTGAAAGTACCAAATCCAGGCATGTCCTTGAATTTACTGTCTGCAATCAGGGCTTCCCATTCTGGGGTCCACATCGTAGTGCTTACTACGGTTGTTCCGTTCAGAATTAATTCCAGTTTGCCATGGTCTGCAATAATCTCAGCATGATTCCACTCACCCCAAGGCTTCACTGTTTCCTCACTGCTAACGATCAAATCGTAAAGATCACCTGCTCTGTGGCTGATGATTTTAGCATCAGGATGGCCTTCGTTATCCAATACCTGCATTTCCATACCAGTATTCCAAGGGTATTGGTATTCCGGAGCCTCGTGCACATAGAAGATTACCCCGCTATTTCCATTTTCACCGATTTTCCAATCGTACTTGAAGTGGAAGTTCTCAAACTCCTCATCAGTCACAATATCGCCACCGTCACCTGTTTGCCATCCATCTTTGTTTCCGGCGTCTAAGTAAATAGTACCTTCTTCGTCGATCTTCCAGGCTTTGCCTACTTCACCACCGCCGTATTTATGCCATCCGGCAAAAGTAGACCCGTCAGAAAGTGGGATCCACTCAGACTCTGGTGTAGTTTCGGTTTCTGCCATTTCGACAACTTCAGTTTCTGTAGATTTCTCTCCAGAACAAGAGGCAAGAATTCCTGCCAAAGCCAAAACGGCTAAAGATCTTTTGTTCATTCTCTTATTTCTTTAGCAACAATACATAAGCCACCATGTCTTTGGCGTCTTCCAAACTTACATTTGGGTGTGGAGGCATCGGCACTTCACCCCAAACTCCCACACCACCTGCGATTACTTTCTCAGCAAGCATGGTGATGTTTTCATCTGTACTTTCATACTTAGCAGCTACATCCGCATAAGAAGGTCCTACAATCTTTCTTTCTACCATATGGCAAGAAGTACAATCTGAGGTTTTTAATTTTTCAAGACCTTTGATATAAATCGGGTCATTCTGATATTTTTCCTCTAGGCTCATTTCTTTTGCCGGCTCAGCAGGCTTTGTTTCTGCTACAGTGGTAGTCTCAGATGATTTTTCAGCACCTCCGCAAGCGAAAGCCAATCCAGCCAATGCAGCTAGTCCCAGGTTTAACGGTTTTGTGATTTTCATTTTTGTAGTAATTAATATGGGGTTTTAAATTCCTAAGATTTTCTTGTTGAATGCCTCATCGGCACCCACGCCAGCGAAGTCGTCAAATGCTTTTTCAGTGACTCTAATGATATGTGAATCGATGAAAGGTGCGCCTTCTGCAGCTCCTTGCTCTGGATGCTTAATTGCACATTCCCACTCTAGAACGGCCCATCCATCGTAATCGTACTGCGAAAGTTTGCTAAAAATCCCAGCAAAATCAACTTGTCCGTCTCCTAAAGATCTGAATCGGCCAGCACGCTCTACCCATCCTTGGAATCCACCATACACACCTTGTTTACCAGTTGGGTTAAACTCAGCATCTTTTACGTGGAACATCTTGATTCTATCATGATAGAAATCAATGAATTGTAAATAGTCCAAGCATTGTAATACGAAGTGACTTGGATCATATAGGATATTTGCACGCTTGTGACCGTTTACTTTGTCCAAGAACATTTCGAAAGTAACGCCATCATGAAGATCCTCTCCAGGATGAAGCTCATAACAAACGTCCACTCCATTTTTATCGAACTCATTTAGGATAGGAGTCCATCTTTTTGCCAATTCGGTAAAACCGGTCTCAACCAATCCTGCGGGTCTTTGAGGCCATGGGTAAACAGTGTGCCACATCAATGCTCCACT
Organism: Algoriphagus iocasae; assembly: GCF_014206875.1. Classification (GTDB taxonomy): domain Bacteria; phylum Bacteroidota; class Bacteroidia; order Cytophagales; family Cyclobacteriaceae; genus Algoriphagus; species Algoriphagus iocasae. The sequence continues at coordinate 44,414 of NZ_JACIJO010000001.1, forward strand.
AAATGTAGCATGTGCTGTCAATCCCATGTTTTGGGAAGCTTTCGCTGCATACATTAACTGCTGCGTAGCCCATTCTGTTTTGCCCTTCAAGTCTCCTTTTAGGTTTGCTGGCGCAAAGCCGTCAAAAAGCTCGTTGTATGCTGGATGTACAGCTACCAACTGTCCTTGTAGGTGAGTAGATAATTCTGTGATCTGCATTCCGGCAGCTTCTACGATTCCTTTTACTTCGTCTGCGTAAGTCTTGCTTTCTGCGGCTTTTTGAAGATCAATTAATCTGCTATCCCAAGTTGGGATCTGAACGCCTTTATAGCCTAAGCCAGCTACCCAGTTACAGATGTTTTCTAAATTGTTAAATGGAGCCTGATCATCTGCAAACTGTGCAAGAAAAATGGCGGGTCCTTTAATAGTTTTCATTTTCAATTTTGGTTTATTCCAAGGTCATTCAAATTTAAGAATGAATATCGCTCGGTACAGGTTTGAATTTTGAGTTTAACTTATTTTTCAACGACAAATGGAGTCCATTTTTGGTCTGATTTGTTACTTTTTAAAACGTGATCGATGAATGCCATCCCTCTGATGCCATCTTCAATGCCTGGATAATCCTGCCATTCCGGCTTGGGAGTTTCTCCATTTTGCTCTGCATAGATACATCGCGCAAAATTTCGATACAAGTTAGCAAAGGCTTCCACATATCCCTCAGGATGTCCTGCAGGAGTTCTAGTATTTTCATTCGCAAGAGATCCTAAATAGCCTGTGCCAGCCCTATAAATCTGATCTGGTTTGTCTGGCCATCTTACGGTTAAGGTGTTATTGAGCTCTTGTTCCCATTCCAAACCACCTTTTTCTCCATAAACACGGATTTTTAGATTGTTTTCTGCTCCAGTATCAGTTTGAGAAGCCATCAAAACTCCAGAAGCGCCATTGTCGAAACGCATCAAAACCACTCCGTCGTCATCAATTGGCCTGCCATCAACTTTGATGTAAAGGTCAGCGCAGAGATGTGTCATCTTTAGGCCAGAAACATATTCAGCCATATGAAAGGCATGGGTTCCGATATCTCCCATACAGCCCGCCAAGCCATTTTTGCTCGGATCAGTTCTCCAGGCCGCTTGTTTGTTGTTTTCTGATTCCAGTAATTTCCAGAGCCAGCCCTGAGGATATTCTACATAGACTTTTCTGACTTCCCCGATTTCTCCGTTGGCAATCATCTGTTTTGCCTGCTTGATCATAGGATAACCGGAATAGGTATGCGTCAAAAGAAAATGCTTATCAGAATTGCTTACAATTCTATAAAGGTCCTTTGCCTCTTGATAATTTAAAGTCAGGGGTTTGTCCAACGCGACATGAAAACCGTGTTTTAGGGCTTTTACAGTAGGGTCAAAATGGACATTGTTGGGAGTGACGATACAAACTACATCAATCCTTTCGGATTCAGGCAGCTGAAGTTCTTTTTCAAACATTTCGTCATAGCTCGCATACACTCGCTCGGATGGCAGCATTAACTCCTCTCCACGGATCTTGGATTTTTCGGGATTGGAGCTAAATGCACCGGCAGCTAGTTCAAACATCCCATCCATCAATGCACCATTGAGGTGGATGGCGCCGATAAATGATCCAGGACCACCGCCTATTAGTCCAATCTTTAATTTTTTTGTTGTTGACATGGGTAAAATAGAATAGATTATTCTGGAATTAACAGGTTGAAATAATCGATAATTAGCTGAAATTCCTCGACACTTTAATCGAGGTGAATAGATAATTGATTAATAGCTTCAGTATGGTATAAATGGCTTTCAAAATTCTTTTTATCCAAAGATTTTCACTTACCAATCAAAGCCTTAAAATAAAGTAAAATGGTAAAAGTTTAAACTTTCTTTCCTAAATAGGGATATTTCCAGTTTACTAATCTAAAACTCTATGCTAATCCGCACGAAATTTCAGCTCTCATTGATGATGTTTATGGAGTTCTTTATTTGGGGGGCATGGTTTGTGACTATGGGGACTTTTTTAGGTGCCAATTTGATGGCAAAAGATCAAGAAATCTCACTTGCCTTTTCTACCCAATCTTTCGGGGCAATCATCGCTCCTTTCATCGTTGGCTTAATTGCTGACCGATATTTTAACGCAGAGAAAATCCTTGGAATAATTCACGTGCTAGGAGCGCTATTGATGTTTGGGTTATATTCTGCAACAGATTTTTCAGGTTTTTTCCCGATTCTATTGGGGTACATGATTCTGTTTATGCCAACCCTCGCATTGGTCAATTCGATTTCATTTAACCAAATGAATAATCCCGAAAAAGAATTTTCAGTGATTCGGGTTTGGGGGACAATCGGATGGGTGACTGCTGGTATTTTGATCAGTTTTTTAGGATGGGATAGTCAAATGGGCTTGGACGATGGCTTATTGAAATATACCTGGTTGATGGCAGGTGGAGTTTCTTTTGTGCTGGGACTTTATAGTTTCTTCCTTCCCAAGACCCCTCCAAAAGCAAAATCAGCTGAAAAATTCAAACTTTCGGAGGTGATAGGCCTTGATGCATTGAAGCTCTTGAAGGATAGAAATTTTGCGATCTTCTTTATTTGCTCCATTCTGATCTGTATTCCTTTGGCATTTTACTATCAAAATGCCAGCCCATTTCTAACTGAAATTGGTTTGGAAAACTCAACAGGAAAAATGGCCATGGGGCAGGTTTCGGAAGTTGTTTTTATGCTTGCATTACCGATTTTCTTTTCCCGTTTTGGAGTAAAAACAACCCTTTTTGTCGCCATGCTGGCTTGGGCTGTGAGGTACCTATTGTTTGCTTTAGGTGATGCAAATGAAGGGGTATGGATGCTTTTGGTCGGGATTGGTCTTCATGGTATTTGTTATGATTTCTTCTTCGTAAGTGGGCAGATTTATACCGATTCACATGCTGGTGAAAAATACAAATCTTCCGCTCAGGGAATGATCACATTGGCTACCTATGGGGTAGGGATGCTCATAGGGTTTTGGGCAGCAGGCCAAATCTCCAATTATTATTTGGTAAATGAAGGGATTCACAATTGGAAGTCAATTTGGTTGATTCCTTCTGGTATTTCTGTGATGGTTTTGTTACTTTTCACGGCACTTTTTAAAAAAGAGCAAACTAAAATTTACAATTGAACAAAATGACCAAACCTGTAGATAATGGAAGAAGAGATTCTTTCAAGAAACTAATTGTAGGGGGTGCTGCATTCGGCAGTTTGTCCTCATTTGATATGAAAGAAGAACCTAAAGCTCTAAAAGGGAATATAACTCATGGTGTTTGTCACTGGTGTTTCAGGGATTACAGTTTGGAGGATTTTTGTGTTGAGGTAAAGAAAATCGGTATCAAAGGCGTTGATCTTATTGGGACGAAAGGTTGGGATACACTAAAGAAACATGGGATATATTCTTCCATGTGTAATGGAGCGGAGATTAGCTTAACTGAAGGTTTTGGTGAGACCAAATACCATGATCAATTGGTTAAAAACTATACCGAGATGATTCCTTTAGTAGCCGAAGCAGGATACAAAAATCTGATCTGCTTCTCAGGAAACAGAAGAGGTATGGATGATGAGACTGGATTGAAAAACTGTCAGGAAGGTTTGGAGAAAATTCTTCCGATTGCAGAAAAGCATGGAGTGATTATCCAGATGGAGCTTTTGAATAGCAAAATCAATCATAAAGATTACCTATGTGATAAATCAGCATTTGGTGTAGAGCTTTGCAAAAGACTTGGAAGTCCTAACTTTAAGCTGCTATTTGATATTTACCACATGCAAATAGACGAAGGGGATTTGATCAGAAATATTACAGATTACCACGAATACATCGGGCATTATCACACCGCTGGTAATCCAGGTAGAAATGAACTAGGGGATGATCAAGAAATCAATTACCCGGCAGTGATGAGAGCTATTTTGGCAACAGGCTATAAAGGCTATGTCTCTCACGAATTCATCCCTAAAAAAGAGGATAAAATGGCCTCCCTTGCTGAGGGGGTTGCAATATGTGATGTGTAAAGAAAATAATTAACAAATACCCTATTTATGGCAAATCAAGCATATGATGCAATTGTAGTTGGCTCCGGAATTAGTGGAGGTTGGGCTGCAAAAGAGCTTACAGAAAAAGGAATGAAAGTTCTCTTGTTGGAAAGGGGACCTATGGTGGAGCATGTTAAGGATTATAAATCCGCTACACTTGCCCCTTGGGAAGTGCCGCATAGAGGCAGGAGAACTCAAGAACAGTTGGAGAATCACCCGAATTTGAGAAGAGATTATGTTCTGAATGAATTGAATTTGGATTGGTGGGCGCATGAAGATGATTCCCCATACGTAGAAGAAAAGCCATTTACATGGTTTAGAGGATATCAAGTAGGTGGTCGATCCTTGCTTTGGGGAAGACAATCCTATCGTTGGTCTGATCTTGACTTCGAAGGAAACGTCAAAGAGGGAATCGCGGTCGATTGGCCTATTAGATATAAAGATATTGCTCCTTGGTATTCCTATGTTGAGAAATTCGCTGGTGTATCTGGTTCAAAAGATGGTTTGGATGTATTGCCTGATGGTGAATTTATGCCTCCAATGCCGATGAACTGTGTAGAGAAAGATGCAGCAGAAAAAATCAAAGAACACTATCAAGGTGCTAGAACCTGGACAATCGGTCGTCCTGCAAATATTACGCAGCCACTTCCAGGAAGACCGGGCTGCCAGTATAGAAATAAATGTTCACTAGGATGTCCTTTTGGAGGATATTTTAGTACGCAGGCTTCTACCTTGCCAGCAGCAGATGCTACTGGAAATTTGACTTTGAGACCTTGGTCTATTGTTAGAAGATTGATCTATGATAAAGACACTCAGAAAGCAACGGGTGTTGAGGTTTTAGATGCTGAGACAAACCAAACAATAGAATACGATGCGAAAATTGTGTTCTTATGTGCATCAGCCTTCAACTCTACCGCGATCTTGATGAGAACAGCTACTGATATCTGGCCAGGAGGTTTGGGAAGTAGCTCTGGTGAGCTTGGTCATAACGTAATGGATCACCACTTCCGTTTAGGAGCCAGCGGTACCATGGAAGGATACGATGACAAGTATTACTTTGGAAGAAGACCAACCGGTCTTTACATTCCTAGGTTCCGAAATGTTGGCAGTGATAAACGTGATTACTTAAGAGGATTTGGTTATCAAGGTGGAGCAAGCCGAAGCGGTTGGAGTAGAGATGTTGCAGAAATTAATTTCGGTGCACCTTTGAAAGAAGCGTTGACTAAGCCAGGACCATGGTCTATGGGTATCACAGCTTTTGGTGAAATTCTTCCTTATCACGATAACACGATCAAGTTGAGTGATACTGTAAAAGACAAGTGGGGAATGGAAGCATTGGTGATGAATGCAGAAATCAAAGACAACGAAATTAAGATGCGTAAAGACATGATGGCTGATGCAGCCGAAATGTTGGAAGTAGCTGGTTTCAAAAATGTAAATGAATGGGATGCAGGTTATACCTTCGGACAGGGAATCCACGAAATGGGTACTGCAAGAATGGGTAGAGATCCTAAAACTTCTGTATTGAACGGAAACAACCAAGTTTGGGAAGCCAAAAACGTATTCGTGACTGATGGAGCTTGTATGACTTCTGCAGCTGCAGTAAATCCTTCCTTGACCTATATGGCTTTGACAGCTAGAGCGGCAGCTTTCGCAGTAGATGAATTAAAAAAAGGAAATCTCTAATTTAAACGACGGAAACTATGACTATGAATAGAAGAGACGCATTGAAAAGCGTAGTTCTGATGATGGGAGGAACAATGGTAGGTGCTACCGCAATCCTGACTGGTTGTACTCCAGAGCATCAGATCGAAGGTTTGAATTTCATGCCCGAAGACATCGCTTTTCTGGATGAAATTGGAGATACCATTATTCCTACCACTGATACTCCTGGAGCTAAAGCAACAGGCATCGGATCATTTATGGTGATGATGGTGAAAGACTGTTACGATGCCGATCAGCAGAAAACTTTTGTCGATGGATTGAATATGATCAACAAAGAGTTTAAGGCTGAAAACGGTAAATCTTTTGTAGAAGCTTCTGCTGAGGAAAGAACCGCTTACCTCAACAAAATGTATGAAACTGCAAAAGCAAGCGAAGATCGCAGCCCAGCTGTCATCTGGATGTTGAAAGACCTGACAGTTTTGGGTTACTTCACTTCAGAAATCGGTGCGACACAAGCATTGAATTATGTGGAAGTGCCGGGAAGATTTGATCCTTGTATCCCATATAATCCGGGAGATAAAGCATATGCTATTTAATTTTATCCTTACAAAATAAACCGCCTGCTCCCAAAAGGGGCAGGCTTTTTAAATGATGAACAATCCTAGAAGAAAATTTATCAAAATGGGGGCATTGCTCGGAGTGAGCTCTGCTATCATGCCTTTACAATTTTGCTCTCCTGCCAAAAAGGAGGATGAAGTTCAGATGGAAACACCTGAAGTTTCTAAGTCGAAACTTAAAGATTTTGGAATCCAATTATATTCTGTCAAAGACGAAATGGCTGCTGACGCAAAAGCTACCATGACAGCCTTGGCTGGATTTGGTTACTCACAGTTTGAGGGATTTGACGGAGGGAAAGGAGTGCTTTGGGGAATGAAGCCAGCAGAATTTAAGTCACTGACTACAGACCTTGGGGTGAAGATGGTCGCATCTCATGCAAATGTGTTTGATAATCTGGATGCACAGGCTGCCGATGCGAAAGAAGCTGGTTTAGAGTATCTGATCTGTCCATGGATTGGACCTCAAAAAACGATCGATGAGTACAAAATAATAGCAGATAAGTTTAACAAAGCTGCTGAAACGCTAAAGTCGCATGATCTCAAATTCGCTTACCATAACCACGATTACACATTTGTAAATCTGGAAGGTCTGGTTCCTCAGGATTTATTGATAGAGAATACTGATCCAGCGTTAGTGGATTTTGAAATGGATATTTATTGGGTGCATGTGGCAGGATTTAATCCTTCTGAATATCTGTCCAAATACCCTGGAAGATTTAAACTTTGCCACCTGAAAGATGCTGAAGCAGACAAAGGAGATGGAGAAGAAAGAGGTGTATTATTCGGTTCAGGTGAAATCCCATTTACCAAAATCGTCAAAGAATCTATTGACTTGGGAATGGAATATTTCATTGTCGAGCAAGAAAGATTCGTAGGAACCAATCCTATGGAGGCCGCAGAAAAAAATGCAGCCTACCTTAAGAATGTTTTCGACTATTGATTAATGGAAGGGATCCATGGTGTTTTGTGGCTTTTTGAATAAAAAGTAATAAATCACAATAATCAGGATAATCAGCAAAGCCACTTCAAATTGAGCCCAGATCTGAGATCGGTTGATTTGAACTTTGGCTTTGCTGATTAATTTTTGTCCTTCATCCAGCTGGATTTTGCTTAAGTTATCTAGATCACTTTTTGCCAATGCAATTTTTTGATCGTAGAGTTTTACCTGATTGGAGTTGACCCCAGAAGAATCAGAATACAAAAGGTCGTAGCTTTTGATAGTCAAATCATTCTGTATGATTTTCTTAAAATCAGTCAAATAGCTGGACTCTTCTGCCGTCAGGTTGGTGTTTTCAAAGTCAATGATCAATTCCATTATACCATTTTCATGCCCTTGGATTTCATTAATCACTCTGGAGTAATCATAATCCAAATTGCAGTGATCGATGAGTTTTTGGATAGAGAAGAGTCGGTCAGAAATCTGGAAGATATAACCTTCCACCACCAATCTGTCATTATAAACTTCAGTAAAAGTCTTACTGATACTTTTGAATGACTGTCTTTCGGTTAGGTTTTTACCATAAATCAATAGTAAAAGTATCGAGATGGTGACAATTGCCGTTAACTTTCTCTTCTGCATAATTGGGACATTCTATTTTAAAACTTCGATCTATCGCTTATTTATTGGGCTTCTGGTTATAAACCCGCACATAATCAATTTCCATTTTTTGTGGCCATATATCTGTTGCCACTCCTTGCTGACCTCCCCAGCCTCCTCCAACTGCAATGTTTAAAATCAAGTGAAATTCCTGATCAAACGGCCACTCCTCAAATCCTTTTCCAGTATTTTCAAAAGTGAAATACAATTCATCATCGATGTAAAAGTCAATTTTGTTTTCTTTCCAATCGATGGCATAAAGATGGAAATCAGAATCGAATTCTGAAACCATTTTATTACCGCCTTTTTGGGTTCCGATTTTATGATTAAAGGCTTTGGTATGAACGGTGCCATGAACTTTTCCTGGATCATAACCGACATGCTCCATGATGTCAATCTCTCCATTATTTGGCCAGCCGCCATGAAGGTTTTTTTCAGGAAGCATCCAAATAGCCGGCCAGGTGCCTCTTCCTGTAGGGAGTTTTGCTTTGACTTCAATGTATCCGTATTTCCACGCCTGCTTTCCTTTGGTCACTAACCTTGCAGATGTATAACCTTTTGGTCTGGATTCATCCGCTCTAGCTTCAATGATCAAAATGCCATCTTCTATTCTCGCATTATCTAAATCTGCTTCAGAATAGTATTCCAATTCATCATTCCCCCAGCCATGATCACCGACGTCATAACTCCAGTTTTTTGGGTTAGGTAAACCGTCTTTTTTGAATTCATCCGCCCAAATCAATTTGGCTTTTTGTGCGAAAGTTAGGCTACTGGAAAAAAGGAAAAGTAGTAGGGTTATTTTTTTCATGGGGTTTTAATAAAGGGGAAAATACAAAAACTTAACTTATTTAATTATGTTTTAAGTACAGGAACGAAGACAAACCGATAATTCCTGATTCTAACTACAATATTTGTAATTTAGCTACCCTATAAACCCAAATTAACATGGCCTATTATTTTAGACTAGGAGAAATACCTCCGAAAAGACATACTCAATTTCGCCAGCCAGACGGAAGCCTTTACAAAGAAGAACTTGTTAGCTCTAAAGGTTTTTCGGGTATTTATTCAAATTTATACCATATCTATAACCCGAATGAAGTCAAGTCAATCGGGAAACCTACCCCTTATTCTTGGGAACCGGTAAAAGAACATGGACTAAACCAGACGCACCTGAAGACTTCCGGAGTGGAGGTGACTGGAGAGGATTACCTGAGCGCCCGGAAAATGCTCATGATGAATTCTGACGTGATGATGGGGATCTGTACCCCTCGGAAGCGGAAAATGGATTATTATTTTAAAAATGCAGATGGTGATGAACTGATTTATGTTCACGATGGATCTGGCGTTTTGTATTCCCAATTTGGAAAGCTGACCGTCAGAAAAGGAGATTATATTGTAATTCCACGAACGACCATTTATAGGTTCGAATTTGATGAAGAAGGGCCATTAAGGCTGTTGGTAATCGAATCTCATGGGCCGATCGAAACTGTAAAAAGATATAGAAATGAAGTAGGGCAATTGCTTGAACATTCACCTTATTGTGAGCGTGATATTAGAACGCCGGAATCTTTACATATAGAAAAAGAGAAGGGAGATTATCTTATCCAGATCAAAAAACAGGGGATGCTGCATCCTTACACTTATGGTCATAGCCCATTGGATATAGTTGGCTGGGATGGATATTTATATCCTTATGCGCTTTCTATTTATGATTTTGAACCAATTACAGGAAGAATCCATCAGCCACCACCGGTCCATCAGACTTTTCAGGCATGGGGATTTGTAATTTGTTCATTCGTCCCTCGCTTATTCGATTACCATCCTTTAGCTATTCCAGCTCCTTACAATCATTCAAATATTGATTCGGATGAGGTTTTGTATTATGCGGAAGGGGAATTCATGAGTAGAAAAGGAATCGATCGAGGTTCTTTCACAATTCATATGGGTGGATTGCCACATGGTCCTCATCCTGGTACAGTAGAAAAATCCATAGGAGCAAAGGCAACCGAGGAATATGCTGTGATGCTTGACACCTTTAAATCACTCCAAATCACCAAAGAAGCGTTGGAGTTTGTTGATAAGGATTATCCAATGAGTTGGACAGAATAGAGCTCGTTCTTCTGACTCATAAAAAAGCCCCGAATTTCTTCGGGGCTTCATTTTTATAATTTACTTCCTATTTATTTATCGGTGATTTCAATGATTGGCTGACCTGTCGCACCACTCGGTAATTTGATGTCCAGCATCATAGATAAGGTAGGGGCAATATCTGTGATAGTAGCATATCTGGAGCTTTCACCAGCCGGAACATTCCAACCATAAAAGACAATTGGAACATTGGTGTCATATGTATATCCTGTGCCATGTGAGGTTCCTTTTGCTCCTCCTGTCAACCAACCTGGCTCCAGGATTAATAGTACATCTCCAGAAGACTTCTGGTTATATCCCATTTGAAGCGCAGCTGCTCTACCATGAGTAAACTCGCCATTTTTCATTGCATAAGCCGTGTAAACTTCTTTTACTCCTTTAAAGCGTAATAAGAAATTTGCAAGGTCTTCCTGCATGTCTCGCAAGTTGATGCCTTTTTCTCGGATCAGGTCATGGTTAAGAAAAACCTGTTCGTTGGATAAGCTTTCAATCCAATCCCCTTCACCATAAGTCAATTGTGTATATCCTTTCAACTGCGCGTTGATGTAGCTGTTGTTAAGATTTCCAGCTGGGATTTTTTCACTGATCATGTGTGTGGCAACATCGGCTACAGCATGGTCAGCAGATAAGAAAATCAAATATTCACCTTTTCCAATATTTTCATCCAGGTAGTTTAAAAGTCTTTCGAACTCTAAATCCAGTCGTAGGTAATTATCTTCAACTTCTTTGGAAGCAGGACCAAATCTATGACCAATGTAATCTGGAGAAGAAAAACTCAAAGCCAGAAAATCGGTTTCTCCTCTGTTTCCCAAGTTTTCACCTTCGATGGCTGCAATGGCAAAATCAAGAGTCATGGTATTTCCAAAAGGAGTGGAGGCAATCAATCCCAGTTCACCATTACCTGTTTTAAGGGAATCTAAATTATATGGGAAAGTCGGCGTGTCTTTACCTGCAAATGGAGCTTCAAATTCATTGTTGTCCTCAATACTTTGCTTGTAAGTTTCGATTGGATATAAGGTGTTCCAAGTTTGGCTCAAATATTTTTCTGCCACTTTTTTCTCATTGAAGCTTTGTACCCAAGCCGGTAAAGATTCATGATAATAAGTAGAGGTCATAAACTCACCTGTTCCACTATCATACCAATATGCATCGCCTAAGTGTCCTGCTGGAAGACTTGCTCCACGATCTTTAATAGCGACACCCACCACTTTGGATCTTTTGTTGGTGGAATATCTAAGCTCATCGGTGATAGTCGTCGAAAGTAAATTTCTTGGGCTGATTTTCCCACTTGGTTCAGATCCGCCTACAGCCATTACTGTGGAGTCTTCTGCACAATAAAGAGACCCCTTCAAACTTCTTACATACCAGCTGTTGCTGATAATGCCATGAGTAGCTGGGGTTGTACCGGTATAAACAGAGGCATGTCCCGGCCCTGTATAAGTTGGGATGTAGTTATAATGTCCGTTTTTCATCATAAATCCATCCTTCATCAATCTTTTGAAGCCACCATCCTGATATCGGTCAGCAAATCGATACAGATACTCTTGACGCATCTGATCGACAATGATTCCTACTATTAATTTTGGTTTTTTTGCTTCAGTTTGGGCGAGAATAGGCCCAAAGCTCAGAACAGAAAGGAAAAATAAGATCCAGATTTTTTTCATGATATATAAAATTTGAGCCTAAAGATAAGCATATGCTTCAATCCATAAATTAAGACTTTGTTAAATGGACAAAACATGTGAGATTAGGTTTTTTAAATGCTTATCTATGAAAAGACTATTTATCCTCATCAACTTTCTGATTATATCGATTAGTTCCTTTGCCCAATCTCATTTTGAAAATGCACTCAGTAGCGACTGGCATAAAGAAAGGAGAGCGGCAGTGAGAGCAGAAATGCCGGCAAATTCTGTAGCAGTAGTATTTAACAACCCTGTGAAAAATCGCTCCAATGATGTGGATTATGTCTACCATCCTAATACTGATTTCTATTATCTGACTGGTTTGAGAGAACCAAATGCGGTTTTGGTGATCTTTAGTGAAGACCGAGAAGTGAATGGCCAGAAAGTAAATGAAATGATTTATGTACAGCCACGTGATCCAAGATCTGAAATGTGGAATGGAAAGAGACTGGGTGTAGATGGAGTGAAAGAGAAGCTGGGGTTTGAGAATGTCTTTTTATACGAAGAGTTTACAGCTGGCCAAAAAATAGACTTTTCGGGATTCGATAAGGTATTGACCTTTGATTTATCGGAAGAGATTGAGGGAAGCAGTGCCAATGCAGGATTAAAAAACATGGTGAATTCATTCAAACTTTCTTCAGGATACCCGATGGAAGTTTCTCCTGTAAATCTTCAGATGTATGAACTGATCCGGGCAACAGATATCGAGAATTCGGCAAATGTGGCCCAGATTATTGGCAGGGCAAAACAAAGATATCCTGAGGTGGAAGATGATCCGGTATTAAAGGATTTCCTAAATGCGGATTCTCCCGAAAAGCGTATGGCTGTCAAAGACAAATTGCCAAACCAAAAAGTTGACTTATTTCTCTTGACACAAATCATGGATGGACTTCGGGAAATCAAAACTCCAGAAGAGCAAGAATTGATGAGAATGGCTGCGAAAATCTCTGCCATCGGGCAAATAGAGGTGATGAAAGCTGCCAAGCCAGGGATGTCAGAGCGTGAGATTCAAGGGATTCATGAGTTTATTTATAAACGATATGGAGCAGAAGATGTAGGCTACCCATCCATCGTAGGCGCGGGGAATAACGGTTGTATTCTGCATTATATAGAAAACGATCTGGAAAATATCAGTGATCGTTTGTTATTGATGGATTTAGGTGCTGAGTGGAAGGGGTACACTGCTGATGTGACAAGGACTATCCCTGTAAATGGCAAATTCAATGAGGAGGAAAAGGCTATTTATGAATTGGTTTTAAAATCTCAGGATGCAGGTATCGCTTTGTCTAAAATCGGGACTGATTTTGCGACAATCGGAGCAGAGACCAGAAGGATCATTGACGAGGGTTTGGTAGAATTGGGTATCATCAAAGCCGGCCAAAGACATAATTATTTCCCCCATGGAACGAGTCACCATGTAGGATTGGATGTGCATGACCGAGGAGGGTATGGAAGTCTAAAAGAAGGTGCGATTATAACTGTAGAGCCAGGGATTTATATTCCAGATGGATCTGATTGTGATAAAAAATGGTGGGGAATCGCAGTTCGAATCGAAGATGATATTCTGGTAACTTCCAATGGCCCGGTTAATCTTTCTGGAGATGCACCAAGGACTGTGGAGGCGATCGAGCAAATGATGCGAATTCCTAGTGTCTTGGAAAATTGGGTGCTTCCTGAGATAAATTAAATTCTTTTAGGAAAACTCTCGCAACGACGCAACGGCGCAACGAATACATTCAGGAAAAATGGCAAAGGGAAATTATATTTTTGCAAACCATTTTTATTGTTTAAAGAATTATGGTTTGTTTTCCTGAAATCGGTAAATCAAAAAGTATAATTTTTTTAAATTATGCTTTTAGTAGAAAGTGGTTTTCGAGCAGAATTGATGTTTGAGAATAAATTGATTATAAAACTCAAACATAATATTGGAAAATAACTTTTGATTAAACTCTCGCAAAAGTGCAACGACGCAAAAATTTTTATGGAAAAGGTTGAAAATGAGATAGCTAAAAATATTTTAGATAAAGCATTTCTTATCCATAGAGAGTTGGGGCCAGGATTATTAGAGTCTGTTTATCAAAAAGTTTTGCTTTATGAACTAAAGAAATTAGGGTTTAAAGTTGAGAGCGAGGTGTTTATTCCCTTTAAGTGGGATGAAATACATTTTGAAAATGGATTTCGTGCCGACTTAATAGTAGAAGGGAAAGTTATTATTGAAATTAAGTCAGTTCAAGTAATTGCTCCTGTCCATTTAAAACAAGTAATGACTTATTTAAAACTTACTAAATTGAAGTTAGGGTTACTTCTAAATTTTAATGAGGCTCTTTTAAAAGATGGTATAAAAAGGATAGTTAATGGCCTGTAATTCCAATTAAATCAACGTTGCGCCGTAGCGTCGTTGCGTGATAAGTTGTGGCAAATCAGATTTCATCCATTTTATAAAAAAAAATATAGCCCTTTTGCGCCTTTGCGGGAGTTTTTAAAATTTGTGGGAGCTTTTAAAATCGGTTAATCCCGCTTTTTCAAGTCGCCTCGCTTAATGGATCGAATGAATTGTGACCACGCAAATGGATCCAAAAGACGTAAAGGTCTAGGCCCATAGAGATCTTGGTTTTGTAAAACTTGGCCTTGCTGGAAATATCGGAAGTTTTCTCCTCCGGAAGCCGGCATGCTCTCCGCCCAGCGAAGTAACATCTCCGGACTCATGTTGGCACGGCTGATGGACATTGGATCTACGACATTCATGGCTATAACAGCCTGCTTGAATTCCTCTTCCGTTGGATATGGCATTACTTCGATTTCTGCCAAGGCAATTTCGTCCACCTCCATTGTTAAAATCAAGCTGATTCGGTCGTTTTCTACCGTCTCAGGAACTTTAAAAGTTTGTCTTTTTAATCCAATGAAACTGAAAACAACACTATCACCTTCCAATACTGGCATGGAGAAATATCCAAATCTTCCTGAACTAGTTCCTCTTCCTTTCTTTGGAACATACACGTTTACCCCGGCAACAGCATCTGTACTGTCAGCATTTAAAATGATACCAGAGAGCTGAATGACTTTTCTTTCCTGCTGATCTTGGGCAGTAGCAAGATGTACTGAAAAAATAAATCCCAGTAGAAAAAGAAATGCGGATCGAAGTAAAATTGAATTATTCACAAATAAATTAACTTAATAGAAAGACGAAAGGTTGGGAAATCCGATGCGATTATACCCTAATTTCGTGTGAATTTTTATTTAATAAGCATAAACTGAGTTAAAACTTACTAAATGAGACTTAAAAATATCAGTTTAAATTATGGACTCCGAATATTTAAGGCACTTTCTGAAGAACCTAGAGTACGAATCATGCATTTGCTGATGCAAAATAAAGACTTGTCAATTTCTGATTTGGAACATATTCTGGATTTTACTCAAACAAAAACCAGCCGACACTTGATATACTTAAAGAATGCAGGTCTTTTGGGCAGTAGAAGAGTGGATCAATGGATGTTTTATTACATCCTTGAAGAATATTTGGAGATCCTTCAGCAGATTTTCAAGTTTTTTCAAAAAGATCCAAGTCTGATCAAAGACCAAGAAACTTTCGAAATCCTGAAATCCAACCGGGAACTTGCCATCAATAAAATACAGAATAATCAGTACCGACGATAATTACCTTGAAAACTTACCAACACATTTTCTTCGATTTGGACCATACGCTTTGGGATTATGATCGAAATGTCACCGAATCACTCACTGAACTCTACGAAGCATACATGCTTCAAGAGTTGGGAATTCCCACATTCGAGACATTTTTCAATTCCTTTCATCATGTGAATTTCCAGCTTTGGGATTTATATAATGTCGGGAAGATTGATAAGGATAACCTTCGCAAAGAACGTTTCAGAAGAATCTTTGCCCATGCTGGAGCATCAGAAAACTCAGTTCCTTTGCCGTTTGAGGAGGATTTTATGCATCGAACTTCCTCTAAGCCACATGTGTTTCCCTATTCCAATGAGATCCTGACTTACCTGAAAGCCAAATATCCGCTTCATGTTATTACGAATGGTTTTAATGAATCTCAGGCCAAGAAAATGAAAGCTTCAGGGCTCGATCAGTACTTTGATTTGGTTGTGACTTCGGAGACCACAGGTCATAAAAAGCCAGATCCCAGGATCTTTCATCATGCTATTGAAAGCCTTGGAACCAAAGCAGAAAATTGCATTATGATCGGAGATAATCCGAATTCCGATATCCTCGGAGCACAAAATGCCTTGATCGATCAGGTCTATTTCAATCCGGATGGAAAGCAAATAAATTTGAAACCAACCTATACAATTGGGCACCTCAAGGAGCTTGAAAGTATCCTGTAATCGCTTTTGTTACCAAAATCACTAGTCAATAAAATCCTGTTGGTTATCTTTGCCAACATCAGAAAATCATAACCCCAGATATCATGCTCAAAGGTTTTTTTAATGTACCCACTCCGGTCAATGAGCCGGTTAAAGCATATGCTCCCGGAAGTCCGGAGAGAAAAGAATTACAAGATGCGCTTGAAAAAGCCAGATCCATGCAAGTTGACGTGCCGATGTACATTGGTTCCGAAGAAGTCAGAACAGGAAATAAGCATCCAATGTCTCCTCCTCATGATCATCAGCATGTTTTAGGTCATTTTCATGAAGGCGATGCATCTCATGTGGAGCAGGCAATTAACGCTGCTTTGGGAGCAAAACACGCTTGGGAAAATATGGCTTGGGAGCAAAGAGCTGCTATTTTCTTAAAAGCTGCTGATTTGATTGCTGGTCCTTATAGAGCCAAAATCAATGCAGCAACCATGCTTGGTCAGTCGAAAAATGCCATGCAGGCTGAAATCGATGCGGCTTGTGAGTTTATAGACTTCTTGCGTTTCAATGTGAAATACATGACTGAAATCTATGCCCAGCAGCCTCCTGTTTCAGGAAATGGAGTTTGGAATAGATTGGAGCAAAGACCTTTAGAAGGTTTCATTTTCGCATTGACTCCGTTCAACTTCACTGCCATCGCGGGTAACCTTCCAACTTCTGCTGCGATGATGGGTAATACCATCGTTTGGAAACCTGCCTATACTCAGATTTATTCTGCCAATGTGTTGATGGAGGTTTTCAAAGAAGCAGGCGTTCCTGACGGAGTGATCAACTTGATCTACGTGGATGGACCTGTTGCTGGAGATATTATTTTCAAGCATCCTGATTTCGCAGGGATTCACTTTACAGGTTCTACTGGTGTATTCCAGCATATCTGGAAAGAAATCGGAGCCAATATCAATAAATTCAAATCTTACCCAAGAATCGTTGGAGAGACTGGAGGAAAAGATTTTGTGATCGCTCATAAATCAGCCATTCCAAAAGCAGTAGCAGTTGGATTGGTAAGAGGAGCATTCGAGTACCAAGGACAAAAATGTTCTGCTGCATCTAGAGCTTATATTCCATCCAATATTTGGGATGAGGTAAAAGGATATATGTTGGAGGATTTGGCATCCATGACAATGGGAGGAACAGAAGACTTCACCAATTTTGTAAATGCTGTAATCGATGAGATAGCATTTGATAAAATCTCCAATTACATCACAAAAGCAAAAGAAGCAGACGGAGTAGAGATTATTGCCGGAGGTAACTTTGACAAGTCAAAAGGATACTTCATCGAGCCAACAGTAATAGTGACTCAAGATCCAATGTACACTACGATGTGTGAAGAGATCTTTGGTCCGGTCTTGACGATCTATGTATACAATGCAGAGAACTTCGAAGAAACGCTAGAGTTGGTAGATCAGACAGGACCTTATGCCTTGACAGGTGCTGTTTTTTCTCAGGATCGCTATGCTATTGAGTTGGCAACTACTAAGTTGAAGAATGCAGCAGGTAACTTCTACATCAATGACAAGCCAACTGGAGCAGTGGTAGGTCAGCAGCCATTTGGCGGTAGCCGAGCTTCAGGAACCAATGATAAGGCAGGTTCAATGATCAACTTGCTTCGTTGGGTTTCTCCACGTACGATCAAAGAAACATTCGTTTCTCCAGAAGATTATAGATATCCTTTCTTGGGAGAGGATTGATTCTTTTAACCTTTGAGGTTTCCAAAAACCTCGAAGGTCTAGATCCTATACTTTAAAGATGTCACCCTGAGCACTTGAGAGACGAGAGTCTCGAAATCGAAGGGTATTTTAAGGACATTAATTAATAAAGTTTAAGCCTCAGATTTACCTCTGAGGCTTTTTTAGTTTCAGATATTTCATTAGATTTAGTTGGGCTATTAAATTTTCGTAAATGAAACCATTTGTTTTACTATTTATTTCGATTTTTTTCTTCTCTTGTACCAAAAAACAGGAGGTTATTCAGGGGAGTTTAGAAGATTTTGTCACTGGGGGAATGAGTTTTGAAAGAGGTGTGGAGGTTGGTTTTATGGGGTTTCAAGGAGCATTGGAATATGATGGGAAGGAGGTAGCATACACAAAATGGAATGGGATATTTAAGTTTTTTGATCCTAAAACCGGAAGGAAAATCGACGAGTTTCAGATTCCTAAAGAAGGCCCTGGTTCTCTCAAAGGAGGGCCACATATAGCCAAAGTCTTTGATAACTCCACAATTGTTGCTACCAATACCACAGGGAATGCAATTGTGTACAAGAATAAATCTGTATCGGCCCAATTCCAATTGGATATGAGCGATTTAGAGTCCAATGACTTCTTTTCGTTTCCAATGGGTGGAAATGCCCTTCATCAAGTTTCAAATGATGAATATGAACTTACTTTAAATCCTTTTGATGTGATGGCGCATCGGGTGGGAAAAGATGGCTTTGATCTGGATTTTTCCTCCTGGATTTTAAAATTTGATGATCAAGGAAACTGGATTTGCAAGACTGATTTTAAATCCCCTTATGATGAAAGTTACGCCAATTCTTCTCAGGCATCTGCAATGGTTCGGATGGTGGAAAACGGAAATTCTTGGGCCATGTTTTCTTACTCTGACTCGTTATACCAAATTAAAGATTGCCAAGTGGTAGATACCCGTAAACTGGAATCAATCACACCCATGACTTATTTTCCAGATAAATATGAAGGAGATAAGAATAGAGGAGCGTGGAAATTACAGGAAAATGGTTCGATGAACATTCGCTTATTCCAGGATATATCTTCTGGATTGAATGTAAGAATGACTTTAATCAAACACCGACAACCCGATCCGGATATTTTAGATCCACGACAAAAAATGTTTTTGGATGAAAATACCTATCTGCTTTTGATTTATGATCCGGACTGGAAGTTGCGTGGGGAATTGGAAATTATTTATCCAAGTGGAACTCGATTTGAAAACATTTTCTCCACTTCCGAAGGGCTTTTTATCAATAAACCCGAGCAAAAGTCAGAGGATGAATACGAGTTTTATAAGCTAGACTTAACACAATTTACGGACTGATGGAAAAGATATTTTTAGGATTGGTATTGGTTGGGTTCATTTTTTCCTGTGCTGAGAAAGGAGATGAAGGGATTTACCAGGGAAAGCTTGAAGAATTGCTTTTAGAAGACTTTTCTTTAATAAAAGATAACCAGACTACAGGTTTTAGCAATTTAAAATCAATCGAGAAGGATGGTGAAGAATGGATTGTATATCTATCTGGAGCAACAAAATTTAATGGGAGAGCAATAAATTTTGCTGATACCAAGTCAGGTGAAAAGATTGACCAAATACAAATTCCCTCAGATGGGCCTAATTCTCTCAAAGGAGCTTGGTTTAGCTATATAGTTTCTCCAAGTAAAATAATTGGCATTAGTGATTTAGGAGAGATTGGTGTTTATGATTCAATTGGTAATAAAATTAGTCATGTTAAATCCAGTTTAAGAGAATCAAATAATATGATGGCAGATGCACATGTTCAACCAGAAAACGGACTTATGCAATTCAAACCACCATATCTCCAGATTGGGCAAAACCCCACTTATTGGGTCAATTTGGGTCCTAATACTAAACCTGGCGAGATGCGAACAGCCTTTCCATTGGACTTTAAAAGTTGGTTAAGTCAGATAAATATTGAGACTGGTGAGGTTGTGTCTAGTGAATTCTTTATTCCAGGGGGATATGATCAATTTGAGGGAGATATGACTGCAACCCAGTTGTTTGGCGATAGGGATAAAACACGGGGCCACTATTTGCTAGGCTGGCCTTATTCCGATACGATTTATGTACTTAAGGATTTAGAAATAGTAAAGAAAATAGCTCCTACAAGTAAGCAAAAGTTTAAGTATATGCCTAATGAAATTATTCCTTGGGGAAATCAGTTTACGGTATGGGCTTTACCAAAGGAAGCTTCCAAGCACCTATTCTTACTTTACGATGAAAAAAGAGATTTAATCATTCGTTGCTCTAAAATCAAAGAATCAGGCACGGGCGATACCAAATTTGAGAGAACCAAACATTATATCTTAAGTGTTTTTTCGGGCGACTGGGAGCCCAAAGGAGAATATTTATTTGACTTTCAAACTGAGGTAGAAGTTGAAAACTGGTTCTTAACTTCCGAAGGGCTTTTTATCAATAAACCCGAACAAAAGTCAGAGGACGAATACGAGTTTTATAAGATTGATTTAAGTAGGTTTGAGAAATGAGATTTTCTATTTCTCTGAAAATTCTAATTTATATATGGTGAAATAATCTTCTTCAGTGTCAGGATTATATTTTGATCCCCATAAATATCCATCTCTTTCCATAAGGCTGGAAATGAGAATATTATCTGGAAATGAGAAATCCCCTAATAATTCAAGATTTTCATTCAATACTAGGATTTTACTTGGTGTCTCTTTTTTGAATTTATTGATCAATTCCCTTTTTTCTTCTGGGGAGATTGTGTTTTTCCAATTCCTTATTTGCTCATTGTTGAATCCAGGATTATATCCCACCAAAACATATTCTCCTACTTTTTTAATGCTTTCGATTTTCCCCAAGGTTGTCATTGCATCCATGAAGTCTATTCCTTTCTCACCTTCTGGATGTCCTTTATAAGCATTAAAATTATCTAGTTTAAGATCGATTTTTTTAATGAATGAAAAAGGTTCTTTGTCCTCAAACACAAAGAGGGCTGGCTCTCCTTCGAAGGCGACTATTAATTCATTTTTGGAAAATATAAACCGCGATACCCAATTAGAATGTGGATAGATCAAACCATTATGGTATTTGCTGCTTTCTGGAAATGGCAGGAAATAGGTGATTTCATTTTTTTCAAGATCAAAATTTCCTAAAAGCTTTAGGCTTTTTAAATACTCTTTTTGGTATCGGTTATATTCACTGATTTCTGATCGATTGTTAAAAAAGATTTTATTTCCCTTAAAGATAATTTCATTGGTAGGTGAAGGGAATCCAGAATAGTAAAGAGGAATACCTGTAAAAATGATTTCCACATTTGTTCCATCAATGGACACCCTTTTTACATGAGGTTGGCCAAAAGATAGAAATGAATTCCCATCTTCTTCAAAATATAAAGGAGCAATACGTCTGAGATGTCCTACAATTGTATTTCCATTTGTCACGAAGGAATTCAGGATTTTTCCATTGAAATCTGTGATAAAGATTTCTTCATCAGTTGGACCGCTTTCAATGAAAAGGATTTTATGATTCAAAGGTGAAATATCCTGTAAAATTGGGTTTCCTAGATAGGGGATTTTAATAGAATCAATCCGAACAAGGTTAAAGTCCTTAAACTGAGTTTCATTGTCTGAATTCTTCTCAATTTTTTGAGAACATGCGCTTAGGATAACAATTGAGAGAAAGGCTGAAAAGAAAATCCGTTTCATGACTTTGTGAAAAGTTGTTTAATAAGTTAGTTATTTATTGGGCATCTCGAAAAGATTAACTATGCTTTAAGTAATTTTAACGATAAAAAAAAACGGCTGAGTTTCCTCAGCCGCTTTTAAATCGTTTATCATACATCTAAAATTTTATATCCATCAGGTATACATCGCTCCATTTACATGAAGCACCTGCCCTGAAATATAGGTACTCATATCAGAACCCAAGAATACACAGGCATCTGCAATTTCTTCCGGTTTTCCACCACGCTTCATTGGGATGGCATCTCTCCATCCTTGAACTGTCTTCTCATCCAAAACCTCAGTCATCTCTGTTTCGATAAAACCTGGAGCAATGGCATTGCAACGGATATTTCTAGAACCTAACTCCAAAGCAACGGACTTGGTGAAACCAATGATTCCAGCTTTAGAAGCAGCATAGTTTGCCTGACCGGCATTTCCTTTGGCTCCCACTACAGAAGTCATATTAATGATAGATCCCGCCTTTGCTTTCATCATGGTTCTATTTGCCGCTTTCACAGTATTGAAGCAGGACTTCAAGTTTACATTCATGATTTCATCCCAAGATTCCTCGGTCATTCTCATCAACAAATTGTCTCTGGTGATTCCAGCATTGTTGATCAAGATGTCAAGAGCTCCAAAATCTGCTACCACATTGTTTACCAACTCTTCAGCAGCTTTAAAATCTGAGGCATCAGAGCGATATCCTTTGGCTTTAACGCCAAAAGCCTCTAGCTCGCTAACAAGAGCTTGACCTTTTTCAACACTGGACAAAAAAGTGAAGGCCACATTGGCGCCTTCCTGAGCATATTTGATCGCAATGGCTCTTCCGATTCCTTTAGAGGCACCGGTGATCAAAGCTGTTTTTCCGGAAAGTAATCCCATTGATTCTAAAATTTTGTTTTGCCAAAATTAGAAAAAAACCGAAAGTTTCCGCTTGGAAAAGCAAAGGCTTTTGAGTTTTGCAATTCTTCGATCGTATTTTTCCTCAAAAATTGATTTTAAAGAATAAAATTGGATGAAAACAGAATTTGGTAAAATTCTATTTCAACCCCTGCCTTTTAAACCAGTTTTGTCGAAATCAATTGCGCTTTTGGGGATTGCTTCAAATTTTTTTCTGAAGCCAAAAGGTCTATTTTTGCATAGTTTCAATTCGTTATAAAACAATATTTAGATATGTCTTCGACCAAATTTGACTTGATCGTGGTGGGTAGTGGTCCAGGTGGCTACGTGGCAGCTATTCGTGCTTCCCAACTCGGTTTGAAAACTGCTGTAGTAGAAGCAGCCGAGCTAGGTGGTATTTGCCTAAACTGGGGCTGTATTCCTACCAAAGCTTTGCTTAAAAGTGCTCAGGTATTTGAATACATCAACCATTCGGCTGATTATGGAATTACTGTAAAGGAAGCCACAGCTGATTTTGGAGGAATGGTAAAACGCAGCAGGGGAGTAGCAGACGGGATGAGTAAAGGCGTTACTTTCCTAATGAAGAAAAATAAGATTGAAGTGATTTCAGGTTGGGGCAAAATCCAGCCGGGTAAAAAAGTAGAGGTAACTGATAAAGACGATAAGAAAACAACTTACTCTGCTGACAATATCATTATCGCTACTGGAGCAAGATCAAGAGAGCTTCCTTCTATGAAAATCGATAAGAAGAAAATTATCGGTTATCGTGAAGCAATGACTCTAGAGAAGCAGCCTAAGAAAATGGTCGTGGTAGGTTCTGGAGCAATCGGTGTTGAATTTGCCTATTTCTATGCTTCCATCGGAACAGAAGTGACTATTGTTGAATATTTGGATAGAATCGTTCCTGTGGAAGATGCTGAAGTTTCTAAAACCTTGGAGAAACTTTATAAGAAGTCTGGAATGACTATCATGACATCTTCTGAAGTGACTGCTGTGGATACCAAAGGGACAGGTTGCAAAGTGACCGTTAAGACTGCAAAAGGTGAAGAGACTTTAGAATGTGATATCGTTCTTTCTGCTGCTGGAGTCGTTTCCAATTTGGAAAATATTGGTCTGGAAGATGTAGGCATCATTGTAGATAAAGGAAAAATCAAAGTAGATGAGTATTACAAAACCAATATGCCAGGATATTACGCTATTGGTGATGTGATCCCAGGTCCGGCTTTGGCACACGTAGCCTCTGCAGAAGGAATCATTTGTGTAGAAAAAATCGCAGGACATACTCCTGAGCCATTAGACTATGGAAATATCCCAGGATGTACCTATTGCTCACCAGAAATCGCCTCAGTAGGGATGACTGAAGCAAAAGCGAAAGAAGCCGGATATGATTTGAGAATCGGTAAATTCCCATTCTCTGCTTCTGGAAAAGCTTCTGCAGCCGGAGCAAAAGACGGATTTGTGAAGTTGGTATTCGATAAGAAGTATGGAGAATTGCTTGGCGCTCATATGATAGGCGCGAATGTGACTGAAATGATTGCTGAAATCGTGGCGATCCGTAAACTGGAAACCACTGGTCATGAGTTGATCAAGACAGTTCACCCACACCCGACCATGTCAGAGGCAATTATGGAAGCTGCCGCTGCTGCTTATGATGAGGTGATTCACCTGTAATTGAATTAATTTTGAAAATAAAGAGCACAAGACTGAAAACATTCGGTCTTGTGTTTTATTTTTAGGGATAACCCAATTAAAACGACCAAATTTGGAGGAAGAACAATTAATAGCCGGACTCAGGGCTAAAGACAGGAAAACCACCGAATATCTCTATGAGAAGTATTCGCGTGCGCTGTTCGCTGTCATATCTAGGATAGTCCATGATTCCGACATTGCCGAAGAAGTTTTTCACGATGCTTTTGTTAAAATAATCAAAAAAATCGATCGGTATGAGGAGTCAAAAGGCCGTCTATACACTTGGATGGCCAATATTTGCAGGAATTCTGCCATTGATAAACTACGCTCAAAAGAAATTTCACAATCTGGTAAGACCAACACAATTGACGACTTCGTATATGGTTTGGAGAGCAAATCCGGGACTGTAGAGCAGACAGATGCAATTGGCGTAAAGGAATTGATGGATCAACTCAATGAAGATCAACGATTTATTATTGAGTATATTTATTTCAAAGGATATACGCATTCTGAAGTTTCAGAGGAATTTGAAATTCCTCTTGGCACCGTCAAATCTCGGGTGAGAGCTTCATTACAAGTTTTGAAAAAGAATTTAGACAGAATCTAGTGGATATTCAATCATACATAGCATCAGGCAAATTGGAGCTTTTCCTTCTGGGAGAGTTGAATGAGCGGGAGCGTGAGGAGGTTCTGGCCTTGTCAAGACAGTATCCTGAGATTCAGCAAGAGCTCAATGAACTGGAAGAGGCCATGTTTGCTCTGGATGAGCTAACAGGAACGAAACCTTCTGCCAAGGTGAAAGATAAGATCTTCGCCAGCCTGGAATCGGAATTTAAGAAAGAAGAGACAGTGAAACCTACTGCTGCTCCTTTGGAGACTAAAGTAGTCAAATTGTCTCCATGGAAGCCATTTGCGGTGGCTGCTTCATTAGTAGCAGTAATCGCCTCAGCAGTGGCTATTTTCTACGCGAATAAGTTTTATGAAAGAGATCAACAGTTTACAGCACTGATGCAGGAGCAAAGTGTCATGGCTGATAATCTCAATCAAGTAAAACTGGACTACGAACAGAAAGATACCCAGTTGGAAAGAATTATCGCTGGTGATTTCAAACGAGTAGAAATGAAAGGTGAGGGTTTTGATATGCAGAAAGACGCCAAAGTAGATGTCTTCTGGGATCAAAATGCTAGAGAAGTATTTGTAGCAGTTAATAATTTAAATTCACTCAGTGAGGAATACGATTACCAGCTTTGGGCAATCGGAGATGATGGTCCGATCGGAATCGGTCTGGTAAATCCTGGTGAAAAACTGACGCTTCAACAAATGGATGCAGTGGCTCAAGCAGGAGCATTTGCCATCACTATCGAGCCTAAAGGAGGTTCAGAATCTCCTACCTTGGAGAAGCTGGTCGTTTTGGGTGAAGTTGCATAGAGAATTAAATTGTAATTGATTAGTTATAGGACCTGCTCTGAAAAGAGCAGGTTTTTTTTATTTAGAGGATTTTGAGAGATCATTAATCCATTAACTTTAGCTTATGGAACTCCAACTCTCAACCCCAGCCTTACTTTTTTCTGCCATCACCTTATTGATGCTGGCATTTACCAACCGCTTTTTGGCTATCGCAAGTTTGATTCGTGGCCTACACAAAAACTACATGGATGCACCGGATCAGGAAATGATTGTGGAGCAAATTCATAATCTCCGCAAAAGATTAACGCTCATCAAAAACATGCAGCTTTTCGGAGTTTTTAGCTTTTTATTATGCATCGTATGCATGTATTTGCTTTTCCATGGATTTATTGAAGCTGCCAACTGGGTCTTTGTGGGAAGCATGGGCTCATTACTGATAGCTTTGGCGCTTTCCTTGGTAGAAATTCAGATTTCCACCAAAGCTTTAAATCTGGAGCTAAAAGACATGGAAGAGATTTTCAATAAACGCAGCAGTGGCCTGGATTTTATATTTAAGAAAGACTCAAAAAAGGATGAGAATTAATCTTATTTGCAGTTTACTGCTCATAATTGTTTTCAATGCTTGTGCACCTAAGACTTCTGAAAAGAATGTCGATGGGAGCTTAGTTGCCTCCCCCACGGAGTCAAAAGGATATTACATCGATTTAGAGGGAGTTGGGAGTGCTGAAGATTTTTATAATTGGAGCTCAGATCGTATTCCGATGGTTTCGGCACACCGTGGAGGCCCGTATCCTGGATTTCCTGAAAATGCGATCGAGACATTTGAGCATGTTTTAAAGTACACTCCGTCCATAATTGAGTTGGATGTCGCTATGACCAAAGATTCTGTGTTGGTTTTAATGCACGATGATGACCTTGAAAGAACTACTAATGGAACAGGGGAAGTTGCAGAGGTCACATATGAATACATTCAAGGACTTTTTCTGGAAGATGAAGAAGGAAAATTGACCACTTTTAAAGTTCCCACACTGAAAGAAGCTCTACTTTGGACAAAAAGAAGAGCCTTGTTGACAGTGGATATCAAAAGCTCAGTTCCTTATGAAAAAATCATTGAGGAAGTACGTGAAACCAAGTCTGAAGGCCATGCCGCTTTGATTACTTATACTTTTCCAGCTGCGAAAAAACTTCATTTCATGGCTCCGGAATTAATGCTCTCTGTTACGATCCGGAATCAGGATGAAATTAAAAGGCTGGAAGAAACAAGGATTCCTTGGGATAAAGTCATTGCCTTTACGGGTTTGGCAGAAAGACCTCGCGAATTTAATCAGGCACTCCATCAGCGCCGCGTATTTACCATTTTAGGTGTTTTAGGTAACCTGGATCAAAGCGCCGAAGCTCGAGGCGACCAAATCTATGCAAGTTTTATCCAGAATGGAGCAGATATTTTAGCCACAGATAGACCTATCGAAGCCGCCAAAGCCATCAAGACCTTAGCCCCATCTCAAAGTTCTAAATCTAAGTATTTCATAAAATGATCATTGACCTACGAAGTGATACCGTCACCAAGCCATCCCCAGGGATGAAAGAAGCTATGTTTGCTGCTCCTGTCGGAGATGATGTTTTTGGCGAAGATCCGACAGTTTTGGCTCTGGAAGAAAAGGCAGCCCAACTCTTCGGAAAGGAATCTGCTGTTTTTTGTCCTTCTGGGACGATGACGAATCAGATTGCTATTCGTCTCCATACAAGGATTCAAACAGAAGTAATCTGCCATAAATACTCACATATCTATTTGTATGAAGGAGGAGGGATTATGGCCAACTCATTGGCTTCGGTAAAATTGCTGGAAGGAGATCTGGGTAAAATTACTGCCTCTCAAGTGGCAGCATCGATCAATCCAGATGATATTCACGCTCCTGAAACGACCATGGTTTCTTTGGAAAATACCATGAACAAAGGGGGAGGAAGTATTTATACACTTGATGAAGTAGTGCCGATCAAGAAAGTATGCGAGGAATTCGGGTTGAAGCTTCATTTGGATGGCGCCAGATTATTCAATGCTTTGGTGGAGTCTGGAGAAAGCCCAAAAGACTGGGGAGCGCAATTTGATACGATTTCTATTTGCCTGAGCAAAGGACTAGGATGTCCTGTGGGGTCCTTACTCCTAGGTTCAAAAGCTGATATTAAAAGAGCAAGAAAAGTCCGTAAAGTAATGGGTGGAGGAATGAGACAAGCAGGATTTTTGGCTGCAGCTGGGATTTATGCGTTGGATCATCAAGTAGATCGTCTTAAGGAAGACCATGCAAGAGCGAGAGCTTTGGGAGAAATGCTACTGAAAAAGTCATTCGTTTCTGAAGTTCTTCCAGTGGCGACGAATATTGCCATCGCAAAACTAGATGGGATTACTCCTGAATTCTTTCTTGAAAAACTGAAAGAGAAAAACATCAAAGCTGTGAAATTCGGTCCAGATTTAGTCCGGTTTGTGACACATCATGATTTTGATGATGAACAACTTGAAGAGTTTGGAAATAGGATTTCAGACTTGTAATCATAAGACAGTTTTTGTCATAAATGAAAGGGCCATGGAGCCCTTTTTTCATTTCTCTGTATCTTGCCTTTTGAATCTATATTCTGACACATGAATAACACTCCTTTGGCAGAAAGAATGCGCCCCATTCGATTGGAAGATCTAATTGGGCAAGAGCATTTGTCATCCCCAAATTCATTTTTATACAAAGCCATCAAATCGGGAAATGTGCCTTCTCTGATTCTTTGGGGACCTCCAGGGGTGGGGAAAACTACTATTGCCAATATCATCGCCAATGAAATCAAAGCACCTTTTTACACGCTTTCGGCGATAAGTTCTGGAGTAAAAGACATCCGGGAAGTAATCGAAAAAGCGAAATTTCAGATGGGTGTGGTATTATTTATCGATGAGATTCATCGGTTTAATAAATCCCAGCAGGATGCCTTGCTTGGAGCAGTGGAAAAAGGAATTATCCGATTGATCGGTGCGACAACAGAAAACCCTTCCTTTGAAGTCAATGCCGCTTTGCTTTCCAGATGTCAGGTTTTTACCTTGAATTCATTGGGTAAAATTGAATTGGAAGCAATGCTTCATCAGGCCTTGGAGAAGGATATGGATCTAAAGAAGTTGAATGTTGAGCTAAAGGAAACCGATGCTTTGCTGAGAATTTCCGGAGGTGATGGGAGAAAGCTTTTGAATTTATTAGAAATAGTGATCGATGGGATTAATGAAGATCCCTGCGTGATTATAGATGAAAAGGTAATGCAGATTGCTCAACAAAAGGTGGCGCTTTACGATAAGTCAGGAGAACAGCATTACGATATTATTTCGGCATTTATCAAGTCCATTCGTGGTTCAGATCCCAACGCAGCCGTGTATTGGCTGGCAAGGATGATCGAAGGGGGAGAAGATGTGAAATTTATCGCCAGGCGTTTGGTGATTTTGGCTTCGGAAGATGTCGGTAACGCCAATCCTAATGCTTTACTTTTAGCAACCAATTGTTTTGAGGCAGTGAAATTGATCGGTTATCCGGAATCAAGAATTATTCTTTCCCAATGTGTGACCTATTTGGCGAGTTCTCCAAAGAGCAATGCGTCTTACATGGCCATCAATCAAGCTCAGGCTTTAGTTCGGGAAAAAGGAGATTTATCTGTTCCTCTTCACCTCCGAAATGCTCCCACCAAATTGATGAAAGATTTGAATTATGGCAAAGCCTACAAGTATTCCCATGACTTCCCCGGCAACTTTGTCGAGCAGGAATTTTTACCAGATGAAATCAAAGGAACCAAACTTTATGAACCTGGCGAAAACGCCCGAGAAAATGAATTAAGACGGTATTTAGGGAGTAAGTGGAAAGGAAAATATGGATACTAAATTTATGAAATAAGATATCAGATATAAGATTTTTCTAACTAACTTAAAGTGTAGTAATTAAGTTTAGGGATGAAAGAAGAATTGAAAAAGAGGACTAAAGCTTTTGCCGTTTCCATCATTAAAATGACTGAAACCTTGCCCAGAAGGAATTCCACGATTCCTGTTTCAAATCAAATCATTCGATCTTCAACATCTGTTGGTGCTAATTATCGAGCAGCTTTAAGAGGGAGGTCAAAAGCCGATTTTATTGCAAAGCTCGGTATTGTAGTAGAAGAATCGGACGAAACCCTTTATTGGTTGGAAATTATTGTAGAATCTGAGTTGGCAAATAAAGATCAAATCGCTCCTTTATGGAAAGAAGGAAATGAACTCACTTCTATTTTTGTAAAAATGCTTAAAACTGCCAAGTCTAACAGTAAAAAAATGTGAGGAGTTTATATTTCAATTTTAGCATCATTAAATCTTATGTCATATATCATACATCATAAATAAGCTTTTTTGAAGCTATTCTAAATCTTTCTCCATAAACCCCTTCAGGCAATCCCTTCCCGCAGCCGATAATCATGCAGATTTCTGATCCTTTTGAGAGGTTTAGTAGTTTGGATATGCGTTTGGAGTCGTAGCCTTCCATAGGGCATGTATCATAGCCAGAGGCTTTCATGCCGAGCATAAAAGTCATGGATGCTAGCGCAGCGGATTTGTGAACGGAAATGCGGACATCAGTTTCACTGACTTCTCTCACCATCGGCCTTCTTAACCCAACCCACCAGGCAATTAGTTTTTTGATCAAAGTCCATCCAGGATATCTCGAATAGAGTTTTGGGATCAGATTGCCATAATAGCTCAAAGCCTGTTTTTGCTTCTTTTCGGATTGATTTTGGACAGTGGTTTTAATGTAATTGTAATTTGCCTCTGCTCTGGACTTCCAAAGGTCTCTTCTTGTCACCACAACAACTAGTTCACGTGCTGTTACTGCTGCTTTTTGGCGCATACAGAGTTGTGCGATCTGGTCCTTGAAATGAGAGGATTCAGGAACCCGAATAAATTCATAAAGTTGGAGATTAGAGCTGTTGGGAGATAAAATTGCAGCCTCAAGACATCTCTGAACTACAGAATGATCAAAATCTTCCTCCTGATCAAAAATTCTTACGGAACGCCTCGATTCTACCGCTTCAAAAAATCCCAATTCCTTTTTTGAGTCTATCATTTACCTAATTTTCGATTTAAACAGCGTATAATTCTGTTTGTTTGGTTATATTTTCGATCAAATTTAGAAAGAAAAGCCAACTCCACTCTCCATGATTTTTGAATTAATCCGATTACAATTTCTAAAAAGTCTTAGATCTACCTCTTTTGCAAAAAGCCTTTTGATCACGATTTTTCTAGCATTTTTGGCCTTGCTCTTATTGAGTTATGTGTTGATGGCCGGGATATTTCTAAGCAAGATTTTAGGAGTTTTGGCCGAAGGAAGAGATCCTTTGGAGGTGTTGAGTGAAGGGTTGATATTTTTCTTCCTGATGGAATTTATGTACCGGTATTTTCTTCAGAATCTACCCGTTATTGATCTCGAGAGCCTTTTGCATTTGCCAATAGGTAAACGGAAAATCATCCATATGCTATTGGTTCGCTCCTTTATTTCACCGATCAGTATCATTGCCTTATTGCTATTTCTGCCATTTGGTTTGCAGGAGATTTTGCCACAAATGGGTGTTAGTTCACTGATCTTTTGGATCGGGACTATTCTGATGATCAGTTGGTCGATTCATTGGTTTATGCTTTGGTTTAAGCAGCGATTCGAAGACAGTCTTATTGGAGTGGTGATCGTATTTGGTGTTTTACTTCTAGGAGGAGGTTCGGCCTATATGGGTTGGTTTAACTTGGGCGAAATCGTTGAACCATTCTTTACTTGGTCACTTTCCAGCTTTATTCCTTTGGTTCTAACTTCCATCACCTGTGTGGTATTTTACTACATGGCATATACTTATTATTTGAATAATGCCTATCTCGAAGATCTTTCTAAAGAAGAGGAAGCAAAATTTGTCGATCGGGATTTTGGTTTCTTTTCGAGATTTGGGCTTGCGGGAGAAATGGCAAATTTGGAATGGAAGCTTATTATTCGTCATAAGAAGAGTAGAACCTTCTTGATGCTGAGTGCTTTCTTCTTATTGTATGGGATGATTTTTTACGATAACCCCCAGTATCATACAGAAGATGGAGGATTTAACTTCATATTCATTTTTGTTGGGGTTTTCATTACGGGAATATTCATGATTCAATATGGTCAGCTTTTCCTAAGTTGGAATTCCGGGAATTTTGATTTCTTCATCAATAGAAAAGATGGGATTGAGGCTCTGGTAAGAGGAAAATATCTATTGTTGCTTTCGATTTCCTGCCTTTGCTTTCTGCTTTCGGTTCCTTATGTCTATTTCGGCTGGAAATTCTTGCTGATCCATTTAGCTACCTGGCTTTTCAATGCAGGAGTGATGATTCATCTGATTATCTATTTGGCACTTTGGAAACCAAAACCTATGGATCTGAATAAAGGAGCCATGTTTAATTACGAGGGAGTTGGTGCTGCACAGTTTCTGATGATTATCCCCATGATGGTAGCACCTTATGTTGTTTATTTACCTTTTGCGCTGCTTATCAATGAATATGCAGGATTAGCAGCATTGGGAACCATGGGTATCATCGGCATTTTGGCGTTCAATAAACTTTCCCAGATCAATATCAATCGAGTACTTTCTAATAGATACGAAATTTCATCTTCATTCCGTCAAGAGTTATGATTCTAGTAAAAAACCTTAAAAAACAATACAAAGAAGCAGTTGTCCTAGATATTCCAAGTTTGGATATTCCGAAATCTGAATGCTTTGGACTTGTGGGAAATAATGGAGCTGGCAAGACTACCTTGTTTCGAATCATGCTTGACTTGGTAAGGGCTACAGAAGGAACGGTTACCATAGACAGTGAAGATGTCAGCAAAAGTGAAGACTGGAAGAAGAGAACTGGGGCATTTCTAGATGAACACATGCTTTTGGCATACCTCACGCCTGATGAATACTTCAAGACCTTGATGAAAATCTATGGCATGTCTGAGGCAGATCTTCAAAACCACCTTTCCAAGTTCACAGATTTGTTTAATGATGAAATCGTCGGGAAGAAAAAGTACATCCGAGACCTGTCAAAAGGGAATTTGAAAAAGGTAGGAATTGCTGCAGCCTTGATGGGAAATCCAGAAGTGGTGTTCTTAGATGAGCCTTTCGAAAACCTGGATCCAAGTTCTCAAATTCGTTTGAAGAAATTGATCTTGCAGGAAAAAGAAAATTCCAAAGTGACATTTTTAATTTCCAGTCATGATCTGAACCATGTGACTGAAATTTGCGATAGGATCGTCCTACTGGAAAAAGGAAAAGTTATCAATGATCTTCGCGATAAGACAGCTATGATGGCAGAACTGGATGCCTACTTTACAGGTTGAGATAATTGAAGGTTAAACATAAGAAAGCCCTTTAGGAACATCCTAAAGGGCTTTTCTGTAATCCATCCTATTGAATATAACAGGATGGAGATTCAACCTTTAATCAACTTAAACTATTTCCAACCTCCGCCAAGTGCTTGGTAAATATTCACTTTGGCGTGCATTTGTTTCATTTTTGTTTCGATCAACTCAAACTTGGATTCAAGCGCATCTCTTTGTGTCAATAACACCTCCATGTAATCTGCTCTTGCAGATTTAAACAAGTCGTTTGAGATGTCAACTGATTGAGTTAGCGCATCCACCTGTTGGTTCTTCAAGGTATAAGTACTTTCCAGATTGCTGATATTCGAAAGCTGATTTACAACTTCGATATAAGCATTCAGGATAGTCTGCTCATAATTGAAGATTGCCTGGATCTGCATCGCATTCGCAGACAAATACCTCGCTTTGATTGCATTTCTATTGATCAATGGAGCAGTTAATTCTCCAGCTAAATTGTAGATCAATGATTGCGGCGTAGTAAACAGATAGGATGTGTTAAAGGCATTGAAGCCTAAACCTGCAGATATTTCCAACTTAGGATAGAAGTCCGCTTTGGCTACTGACACATCGATCTTAGCTGCTGCCAATTCCAGTTCTGCTTGACGGATATCAGGTCTATTTGCCAAAAGCTGAGAAGGAATACCCGCATGAATCATTTCAGGAATCAGATCAGTAAATACTCTATGATCCCGCTCCACTTTTTGAGGGAATCTACCGACCAAGAAATTGATTCTGTTTTCGGTTTCGATGATTTCCTGCTGGATACCATATTGAAGACTTTTGGTACTTAATACCTGTGCTTCAAATCTTCTAACAGCTAGTTCG
Source organism: Algoriphagus iocasae (assembly GCF_014206875.1). Taxonomy (GTDB): domain Bacteria; phylum Bacteroidota; class Bacteroidia; order Cytophagales; family Cyclobacteriaceae; genus Algoriphagus; species Algoriphagus iocasae. Next base: position 78,228 of record NZ_JACIJO010000001.1, read on the forward strand.
GTGACTCTTGCCGCCTGCTTCTGGTATTTGACAATTTCCAATGCATTGTTTTGGATCTCGATGTTTTGCTTTACGATTTCCAATTCATTGTCCAAAGCCAATAATTCGTAGTAGGAGTTTGCGATTTCTGCGATCAGATTAGTGACCATAAAATTCTTACCTTCCACACTGCCCAGATACCTTGTCAAGGCTGATTTTTTAGCATTTCTCAGCTTTTTCCAGATATCGACTTCCCAAGTGGCAAACGCACCCAGTCCATAATCCTGAAGTGGATCTGGCATTTCTTTACCTGGTTTGATTTCAGTATTTGCATCGTTGGCACCTTGGCTTGTGTATCTTCCCACCTTATCTACTCCTGCACCTGCACCGATATTCACAGAAGGAAGAATTTCGCCTTTACGGGCTCTCACTTCGTTTTGTGAAATCTGGATTTCCTGCATGGTAATATTCAGCTCCTGATTGTTGCTCAAAGCAGTATCGATCAGGGCTCTTAAATAAGGATCAGAAAAATATTCCTGCCATACCACATCTGCTGTATTGGTAGTATCCTGAGAGCCATTATAGCTCTCAGGTACTGCATTATTTACAGCTTTTTCTGTCAATTCAGGGGTTTTACAAGATGAAACTGCAAAGGTTAAACTTGCTACCCCTAGACTTATATAAAGGATTCTCTTAAGCATGTTTGTGCTGAGTTTGTTCGGATAATGGACTTTCGTCTTCATTCTTGATTAATTGACGGCCATCTGCCAGACTAGCGAATATGTAGTAAAGCCCTGGGACAATGATTACCCCGAAAATGGTTCCGAAGAGCATACCACCCATCGCAGATGCACCAATGGTTCTGTTACCGATGGCACCAGCCCCGGTTGCAATAATCAATGGCACCAAACCGGCGATAAACGCAAAGGATGTCATCAAAATAGGTCTGAAACGGACTTTGGCACCCTCAATGGCCGCAGCCAGAATCGTGGCACCTTCCTGTCTCTTTTGCACCGCAAATTCTACAATCAATACCGCGTTTTTACCTAAGAGACCCACGAGCATGATCAGACCGATCTGAGCATAGATGTCATTATCCAGTCCCATCATTTTCAGCAAGAAGAAGGAACCAAATACCCCCACCGGTAATGAGAATACTACCGCAAGAGGGATGATGAAACTTTCATACTGAGCTGCCAAAACGAAGTAAACGAACACCAATACAATGATGAATACATAAAGTGCTTCATTTCCTCGGCTCGCTTCATCGTAAGAAAGACCTTCCCATGCAATGTCATAACCTCTAGGTAGAGTTTCGGCGGCTACTTCCCGGATAGCTGTAATCGCATCCGCTGTAGTAAATCCTGGTGCCGGAAGACCTCGAATAGAAGCTGAGTTGTACATGTTGAATCGGGTTACCTCATTCGGTCCTTGTGTTTTCTTCATCGTCATGAAAGCTGAATAAGGGACCATTTCACCTGCCTCGTTTTTCACAAATAGGTTCAATACATCAGATGGCAATCTTCTGAATGAAGGATCTGACTGAACATATACTTTGAAGAATCGACCAAAACGAATGAAACCTTGCTCGTAAGTACTACCAATCAGGATGTTCAGGTTTTCCATTGCTTTACCGATGGATACTCCTTTTTGCATGGCCTTATTGTTGTCGATTTCCAACTCGTATTGAGGGTAATTGGCAGCAAAGAAGGTGAACAAACCGGTGATCTCGTCACGTTTGCTCAGATTATCCATAAACTCCTTGTTGATCTTGTCAAACTCCTGATAGTCAGTAGTTGTGGTTTTATCCAACAATCTCAAAGAGAAACCGCCGGAAGAACCGAAACCTGGAATTGCTGGTGGTTCGAAGAATTCCACAATGGCACCAAGACCTTTGGATTCCTCTTCAAGCTCTTCCATGATTTCTTTCACGGAGTGCTTTCTTTCACCCCAAGGTTTCAAGTTAATCAAACAAGTACCTGCGTTAGAACCACGGCCTTCCGTCATGATCTCATAACCTGCAAGTGAGGATACAGATTCTACTCCATCTATTTCCTCGCATATTTTCTGAAGTTTTTGGGAAACTTGGTTCGTACGTTCCAAAGTCGCTCCAGGAGGTGTTTGGATGATCGCATAGATAGTACCCTGGTCTTCACTAGGGATGAAACCTGCTGGTAGAATTTCATTTTCGAAGAAAATACCAGCTCCAAATAATAGAAGGATTCCAAAAGTCAACCATCTTCTGCTGACCATTCTTTTCAAAAGGGCAACATATTTCCCTGTCAATTTATCAAATACCCGGTTGAAGCTATCCAGTGATTTGGTCAGGATATTTTGCTTTTTCTCATGACCGTGATGGTTTTTAAGCAACATGGCACAAAGTACCGGAGTCAATGTCAATGCGATTACCGCAGAGATTACAATGGAACTTGCCATAGTAATAGAGAACTGTCGGTAGAATGTACCCACAGGTCCTGACATAAAGGAGATCGGTAAGAATACCGAAACCATAACCGCAGTGATGGCGATAATCGCTCCAGAGATTTCTCCCAATACTCTTTTAACAGCTTGGTAAGGCGTCAGATGCGGGAAATCCTCCATTTTGGCGTGGACTGCTTCCACCACCACAATCGCATCATCGACCACAATACCAATGGCGAGTACCAAGGCGAAGAGTGTTACCAAGTTGATCGAGAGCCCAAAGAACTGGATCACAAAGAAGGCACCGACCAAAGATACTGGAACCGCGAGGATCGGGATCAAGGTAGACCTCCAGTCACCGAGGAAGATAAACACCACCAAGGCAACCAAGATAAATGCATCTCGAAGCGTGTGAACTACCTGTTCAATGGATGCATCCAAGAATTGGGAAACGTCATAACTGATCTGGTAATCGATTCCTGGAGGGAATGATTGCTTCATCTCTTCCAGTTTTGCTTTTACTTCCGCAATAACATCACTGGCATTACTACCATAGTTTTGCTTCAATACAATCGCAGCAGAAGGATGACCATCCAGATTGGAATAAATATCGAAGAATTCACTACCCAGTTCTGTTCTGGCGATATCCTTCAGCTTGATACTTTCACCATCCGGGTTAGCCCGTATGATAATATTGTCATATTCTTCAGAGGTACTGAATCGACCTTTGTAAGTCAATACATATTCCAGAGACTGAGCTTCAATACCGGAGCTTTGACCAATCCTACCTGGACGACCCACGATACTTTGTTCCTGCATGGCTTCCATCACATCCTCTACGGAGATGTTGTAAGCACGCATTCTGTCTGGATTAAGCCAAACACGCATCGCATAGGTTCTACTACCTAATATTTGAGATCTTGCTACCCCTTTGATTCGGTTAATCTCAGGGATCATGTTTACGTTAGCGTAATTGTATAGGAATTTTTCATCCATACTTTCGCTCTTCGAGTAGAGGTTGACATACATCAACATACTAGGCTGGATAGGGGTGATAATTACACCTTCACGCTGAACAAGTTCAGGTAAAAGCGGCATTACTTGATCCACCCTCGTCTTGACTCGTATGACCGCCTGATTGGGGTCCGTCCCGGGTTCGAAGATTACGTTAATTGTTGCTTCACCGGCACTGGTAGCATCGGTGGCCATATATCTCATTCCCTGAACCCCGTTGATGGAGTTTTCTAGGGTAATCAAAGTTGATTTTACGAGTACGTCTGCACTCGAGCCTGGATAGGCTATAAATATACTGACCGTCGTTGGAGCGATCTCGGGGAATTGTGAGATAGGCATTTGCTTCATCGCAAGAGAGCCTACAAACACAATAATAATCGAAATTACAATCGCTAAAACTGGTCTTTTTATGAATTTGCTAAACATCAATTCTGTGTTTTAGGATTTGAATTATTCGGCATATAAGTCCAGATTAGAAATCACATCACTTGGCTTCAAGAAATCATATTTGATCTCCTCGTTTTCTTTTACAAGTCGAAGTCCTTCTAATAGGATTTTATCAGTGGGTTCAAGTCCTTTCACCACAGCGTAAATGTGTGGCAACTCGGCAGCAATCGTAATTTCTCTTGAATGAACAACATTGTCCTCATCGATGACGAATACGTATTTCTTGTCCAGTACCTCAAATGTTGATTTCTGAGGGATCAAAAGGGTGTTTGTCAAAGGAATGGACATTTGGATGTTTCCTGTTTCACCATGTCTCAATAGACCATTTGGATTAGGGAAAGTCGCTCTAAAAGCGATGTTACCAGTCTCATTGTTAAAGTCTGCTTCGATGGTTTCTACTACGCCAGGGAATTCAAACTGCTTGTGGTTAGCCATTTCGAAAACCACCTGAACTTTGTCATTTGATTTTACTTGGGCTTTGTAATCCAAATATTCCGCTTCTGGTACGTTGTAGTAAATCCACATCTTGCTATTGTCAGAGAAGTTTGTCAGAAGTTCACCTTCTTCTAAAAGACTTCCCTCTCTCACTAAGAATCTATCAATGATCCCATCAAAAGGAGCTCTGATTTCAGTGAATTGAAGATGCGCTTTTGCCAATGAAAGTTCCGCATTTGCCTTGTTTACTTTGGCTTTTGCCATTGCCAGCTCGTTTGGAGCTACAATATTTCTATCAGCCAAAGATTTGGTGTTTTCATATTCGATCCGTGCAAAATCAGCTTCTGCTTCCGCACTTTCCAATTCTGCCTGATAGATGTTAGGCATGATTTTGAAAAGTAGGGTGCCTTTTTTCACGAATTGACCCTCATCGACATAGATCTTTTGAAGGTAGCCTCTTTCTAAGGCTCTGAGTTCAATGTGTTGAATAGAATGTACCTGAGATACATATTCTTTTGTAATCAAAGTGTCCATTTGTAATGGACTGGTGACCTGGAAGGTCGTTTCAGCTTCATGGTGCTCCTCGCTATGTGAGTTACAGCCTGTCTGGAATAGCACTGCACACAAACCTGCGAGCATGAGAATTCTCGATTTCATAAATATTGATTTTAAACTGGATTTGTTCTTTTTTGGTCTGTGTATCAAAAATTTACACAGAATCAGGATTAAAAACCTCAGGTGAATAGAGGTCAGATAATCTCAGAAATAGTAGGGGGTTGAGGTATAAGAATTACCTCAAAAGAAAAAGTATCATATAGTGAACACCTGGATCATCAGATGTTTCCTATGCGAAGTTTTATAGAAAAAGTGCTTACTGAAGTGTAAGCTCTTTTGAACAAACAGAAATAAAAAGGCGAGAATCTGTGTGCAAAAAATAGCAGTGAAATAAATGCTACTTTCTACAAATTTTTTGAATGACACTAAGATGTCATCCTTTTCTTCAATATCAGTTGCATCCACCTTTACAGTGCCTGTCGCATGATCATGAAGTACTTGGAGATGTTCCGAAAAATTATTGCTGATTTGGGAATTCTGTTGAATCAGCAAGGAATTGGATGGGGTATAATGCGGCCCTTCCTCAATTGAATGAGAATATAGTTGACTGTATCCGCTGGAGAGCAGAATACACAGTGAGAGTACAATTCTTGTAATCAACTTTATCATCAGGGTGCGAAATAAATTAAAGTTTAACTCACAGTCAAGTAAACTTCAGTTAATTCCTGTTAATGGTTTTAATAACTTCTGAAACCTATTATTCTTCAGGATCAATGGTTTAGAAATTCTATGTTTTCTAAATCAATCGAAATGGAGAATAAGTTCCAGCATTAACAAATATTTACAAAATTGAACTTTTTATTACATTCTTTAAAGAAATTTGGAGATTTTATTTTATTTATCTCAATCCTGCTCGAATGAAAATATGTCTGAAATAGCTTTATTAGCTTTTGAGGAGAAATAAAGATTTCTTAGGTTTTGTTGATTCCTAAGCTGATTTCCTACATCTATATAATATTCTGTGAATGAATAGAATGGATTATTATATTGATGGCTCAGTAACCAAAATAACAATGAAAAATAGACCCATACTTTTCTTTTGCCTATTCCTGATGCTTTTGTCCCAATTGGGAATGGCCCAAAACTCTTATACGCTTGTAGTGGAAGGCTTCGATTGGGGCCCTGCAGTCAATAAAGTTGTATTGTCAAAAGCTGAAGCCGATTTAAGCACTGATCCATCTCATTATAAAGTCTATGCTACTAGAAGTTCTGATTTGTCAGAAAATCCCATAAATCCAGCAGCTGGAGAAAGGACTGTCATGTCTGCCTATACCTCTGATTCAAAAGGCAATCGATTAGCTGAAGGAGAATATGTGACACTTAATCTTTCTGTCGCTCCAAACCTTCCTTTGGGATCACCTTTTCAATACATGCGTTCGTATGGCAATGTCTGGGTAGATTACAATTTATCAGTGACAAACACAGCGACGCTGGAAGTTTGGAATAAGGAAGCGGATCGAGTGATGCCTTTGATTGATGAATACGACCTGAATGGGAAATTTTCTCAAGACAATGTGAACCTCACCTATGCTTCTTTTACCCCTGATACCGATCAAGAAAAGGTGCCATTGATCATTTGGTTGCATGGTGGAGGAGAAGGAGGAACAGACACGACAATTCCACTTTTAGGGAATAGAGCAGCCAATTATGCATCTCCTGAAATTCAGGATTATTTTGGAGGGGCTTACGTTTTGGTGCCACAAACACCAACGCGATGGATGGATAGTGGAGATGGATCCACCAGTGGGCAAGTCGACGATATTTATTTCAAAGCCCTGAAAGGATTGTTTGATGACTTTGTGGCAAAGCATCCAAATGTGGATACGGATCGGATTTATGTAGGAGGTTGCAGCAATGGAGGCTACATGAGTTTAAAACTGATCTTGGAGTATCCTGATTATTTTGCGGGTGGCTATATCAGTGCTTTGGCGTATAGAGCAGCTTATTTATCCGATGAACAGGCAAAGAGCATTAAAAATGTCCCGATCTGGTTTGTTCATTCCAAGGATGATTCCACAACAGTGGCAGATCAGACAGTTTTGCCTGTCTATGACAAACTGATCAAAGCGGGAGCAAAAGACGTACACCTGACTTTCTACGATCATGTGGTGGACATTACCGGTTTATTGGGCGGAGAGGATTATTATTACCCAGGGCACTGGTCTTGGATCTATTCACATGCCAATTTGAGTCAGACAGATTTCGATGGCAAACCAGTAAAAGTAAATGGGGTACCGGTGACGATAATGCAGTGGTTGGCTGGACAATCCAATTGATAGGTGAGGGAAATCCCAACTAGAAAGGCACAAATTTAGATCATTAAAAAAAGAAACCCTCTGGAGAAATACCAGAGGGTTTTTTGTGGAGCTGGTGGGAGAGTACTCGAACCATTTGAAGCAGGATTTTGAGCTTTTGGGCAATCTTTATAAGTGTCATTAAATTCCCAATAACAACTTTTTGTTTAAACCTGGCTAATAGTTCAGTAATTCCAAGTATCTTGGTAAAGTTAGCCAAGAGGGTGTTTTTTTTCATGAGTGAATTAAAAAATTAATCCTTTTTGGCTGTTCTAGAAAAAATCAAAAATTTTGTGCCTCCCGGGATTTGGGTCAGTCGTTGTTACGTAAATATTTGTACCTATGTGCATCAACTCGAGTTCAGTGGTCGAAGACTGGTATGTGTTTCGAAACCGGTCAGAAATCAAAGCCTGAATCCGATGTCTGCAAGTTTTGAAAAAAAATAATATGTTATTTAAACATAGAAAATTCACATTTTAATAATAGATGGGCTATTAATGGAATTTATTGCTGGAAATATTGAATTAGAAGATAGTGACTTTGTTTCTCAACTATGGGATAATATAGTTAGAGAAATCAATCTTATAAAGGGAATAACAGGGTTTAAAACTCCATCTCTAGGAAAAGAAATTAACGAAACTCCAACTCTCATTATTAGAGGGGAGGAAATCGGAATTATTATAATTGATGTAATAGATGAAAATATTATAGGATTTGACGATGAAAATGAATTTTGGCTAACATCAAATGATAATTATATCTACTCGAGAGATTTAGTCATTGCCGCTTATGAGCAAGAAATTAGAAATAGATTAAAAGAAAATAAAGAACTTTTTGATTTACGGAAGGGTGATTTTAAGATACCTATCAATGTTAGAAAATATCTAATTTTTGCTCAAAATAAAAAAGAAGAAATAAGCAGTATTAATTCTAATGTTGAAAATGAATTACTTAATACCTTTTATGGAATTGATGATTATTCAAAAATATTCCAAGAAATAAAAAACACTGAAGGTAATAACCAGGGGAAAATTGATATCATAGATTCGATTTTTGACGGTTCCAATGTTTATTCTAGGGTTGCAAAAAAGAAAATAGAGAAAGAACCTGAGAATATGAACGAATTTATAAAAAAGTCTTTAAATAATACTTTTAAACTTGATTCTACTCAGCGTCAAATCGCGTTGCAAATCCCAAACGGTCCTCAAAGAATTAGGGGGTTAGCTGGAACAGGAAAAACTATCATCTTATGCATGAAAGCAGCACTCGCTCATAAATTTTTTGCGAATATGAAAATTCTTTTTGTATTCAATACTCAAAGCATGTATAATCAAGTTGAATCATTAATAACGAAATATTATTTCAACGAGGTGAAAAAAATGCCAAATTGGCAAAACCTAGATGTTTTACATGCTTGGGGAGGTAGTAATAAACCAGGACTATATTACAATACTGCTAATTCAGTTGGGATTAGGCCTTTAAATTTCATGAATGTTAGAAGTGCAAAAGACCCTCTGGATGCAATTTTTACTGATTTATTAGAAAAAGCAAAAAATAAGATTGAACCAATTTACGACATTGTTTTAATTGATGAAGCTCAAGATTTCCCCTCATCTTTTTTTGAAACTATATTTTATTTAACTAAGGTTACAAAGGAAAATAATAAGAGAATTGTTTGGGCATATGACGAGTTTCAATCGCTAACAGATATAAAAATCAAAGAACCTGAGGAATTATTTGGAATAAGCGAGAAAAGAATTCCAAATATTAAAAATTCAGATTTAGAGGGTGAATATAAAGGCAAAATAAAAAAAGACTTTGTACTACCCAATTCATATAGAAACCCTAGAATAAATTTAATGGTTGCTCATGGAATTGCTTTAGGGCTTTATACTTCAAAAAGTAAGATGCCAATGGAGTATAAACTTGAATGGGAAGCCCGCGGATATACTGTGAATTCACCCCAAAAAAAGAAGTTTACAGAAGGAGATATAGTAATTGTAGAAAGAGAATCAAGATACAGTAAAAATAATTTGGAGAAACTTCTGGAAGAACGAAATACAGATAATAAATTAATTCAAGTTAAAAATTTTGACAAGCATTCAAAACAATTAGATTCTGTTGTCTCACTGGTCTCTACTCTTATAAAGGAACAAAAAGTTGAGCCTGAAGAAATTCTTATTATCGATTTAGATACTAAAAATTCTAAGGATGAATTTCAATATTTAAGGCAAAAACTGGACATAAAGAACATTAAGTGTATAACACCTGGTTATATCGAGAGCAATGATGCGTTTAAGGAAGCTGGTTTTGTTACGCTAAGTACTCCTTTCAGAGCGAAGGGAAATGAAACTAATGTTGTTATAATTGTTAATTCTCAGAAAGTAATAAATGATTTAACTCTTCGAATGAGGAACGCAATTTTTGTTTCTATAACTAGGTCGAGAGGCTGGTGCTACATATATAGTGCAGGTGAATATGGAGTAGGATTGTCTAAAGAAATTGCCGAAATTCAAACAAATTATCCGAAATTCAAATTTACTTTTCCAAGTGAAGACGAAATACATAGAAGGTATACGATATTAACAAGTTCCAAAGATTTAGAGAAGGCTAATAGTGAAATTGAGAATCTTTTTAGTGATGAATCATTAAAAGCACTATTGTTAGAGAAACTTAGTCAAGATCCAAAATTATTAGATGAAATTAAGAAATTAAAAGGAGAAAAATAATTATGGGGGTTGATGAAGTATTAAAAGAATTAGAAATTATTAAGTCAACTTTCAGAGCTAAAATAATCACTTCGAACTACAAGCAAATAAATCCTTATGAAATTAGTTGGGATAATTACAATACAGGGATTTTTAAAAATATTTATGCAAAAGAATATGAGTATATTGTAAGGAATCGTCAATATAGTTTTTTGCTATCGGACGATAAGGGTTGTGTTCAGTTTTACTATCAATTTCATCGTAATACTATTCAAAAATTAAAAATGGCATACTATCCTTATCCTGTAGAATTAAATGAATCTAAGGAGGAAATAGAAAACCTAATTAATGATTCGAATGACATGATTCTAATGGAATATTACTATGATTTGTGGAATATCTTCTCACACAATTTTGAGCTTAATGTTAATGATGAAACATTAAAAAAGCTGGTGATGGACTCAATTGCACATGGGAATAATGAATCAACTGAATCGTTACTGTTAGCAAAATTAGATTACAAATATAAAACTACGAATTCTTCACATATTCGAGTTGATTATGATACGAATGTTAAATCACATAATAAATGTGAAATTCAAATCGGAGCTATAAATTATATTAGGTTTCCCCTAAAAAAAATGATATCTCCATTTTTGTTTTTTGAATTTATATTTAAAAATATATTCAAAGCTAATTTTGATGACTTGTCCAGAAAAACTTCCTATAAAACACATAAATCGTTAGCTAAGAAGAAGTCATTTGATATTCCTGGATTTAATGAAGAAAGTATATTTTTAATTCATAAGGATTAAAGGTCTGACACTTTAAACATAGTTTATTAATTTTTGAACTTGTAATAGTTTTTAGTAGGGATTAAGTGAACTAACCTTTATTTAATTATAGGTATCAAAAATTTTGGTTCTGTTGAGTATTTATGATTCTAGGGAGTAAGAATATCTTGATTAGTTTAAATACTTGATGGAGGAATTCATTCAGTACCGTGAATGGTTCAGCTGTTTTAGCTCTTTACATTTTAGAAGGTTCTTTCTTTCTTTCTTTCTTTCTTTCTGAGTAACTTTCCTTACTAGATTTAAATTTAAATGCAATTCCTGTTGAGGAAAATCTTCAAAATCTTATAAATAGGATTCTTAAAACAGTTTTTTTTCACCTTACCATGGTATTTTTAATATCTTAAAAAGTTTAAATTCTAGGAATTAGTGGCCAGGAAAAACCCAAACAGCTCTATAAGGAGCGGATACAAATACGAAGATCTGTATGTTCTTCAGTTATGTGTTGAATGGTTATGTGAACCGGAAAAATTCAATGACATAAAGATCCAGTATATTCCTGAGGGAACGAAGGGCTTTGCAATAGATGACATTGTGGTCGAAAATGCGGATTCCAGTCAGAGCTTTTATCAATTGAAATACAAACAGAATCCCTCTATTGACAAATGGGATTTTGCACATCTTATTGAAAAAGGACTGTTTAGATGGATAAATTCCTTTAAAACCGTCAATAACAGCCCGCATAAAAATTGCAGTCTGATAACCAATGGAGTAGCCAACCTTGATCTTCAAACTTGTTTGAATGGCAATAAACTCGATTTAGCTAGGATCCACCAATATTATCCAGACGTTGAACAAAAACTTAATCAGCAGTTTTCAGACAACGGTCTTCTACTGGATTTTTTCTCAAACTTTACATTCATCTTCAATTATCCTGATAAATATGAACTTGAAGATAAGCTCCGAACAAAACTCTACGATGAACTAAAAGTCACCAAAGCAGGTGTTGATAGCTTATTACTATACATTGGAAATGAGGGATCAGAGCAATACCCCAAAGCGATTACACTTTCCGATATTAGAAAGTATTTGTCCTGGGACAATCCCCGCCCATTAAATCAAAATTTTAAGATACCTTCTGATTTTGAGTTTTTCAATAGGAATACCCATCAAAATGTATTGTTCGACCTTCAAAAGCCGGAAGGTGGGACGAGAATATTTATAGGCAAACCAGGAGCAGGGAAGAGTACCTACCTTTCTAAGCTTTATGAAATCTTAAGCCAAAAGCACATTGCGGTATTCAGGCATCACTATCACCTGAACCCTAAAGACCATTCACATTTTGAAAGATTGAATGCAGATCGGGTTAAAGAAGCTCTCCGCGCAGCCTTTAAAAAGGAAAAGTCCAGAGTTCTGGATGAGCTGGGAAGAGAGAACACGGAACATACTCCATTAAGAGAATTCATTAATAAAATAGCCACTTATTATGCAAAGCAGGAAAAAACCTTTGTTCTGATCATTGACGGGCTTGATCATGTTATACGCGAAGGAAATAGCGAGGCTCAACTCCAGGAATTCATTAATGAAATCTTTTATCCCCAAAAGGGCTATTGGTTATTATTAGGGACACAGGAAATAGCCATCAAATCGCTGCCAAATGCAATACTTAACGCATGTCCCGAGGACAGATGGATAGAAATCAAAGGATTGAGCCGGCCAAATGTCGTCAGGATTGTAAAATCCTCCCTTCAAACCAATTTCAAAAAGGAAATAGAACCCATAGAAAATGAATTCATCAATAAAATTTTTCACATAACCACAGGAAATCCGCTACATCTAAGGTATGTTCTGGGTGAAATCATTAATTCAGATGAACATCTTTCAACATACCTCCTCGATAAAATCCCTCCCTATAAGGGAGATATTCAAAACTATTACAAAGATATTTGGCGACAACTCCCGGATTTAGCCAAGACATTCTGTTTTGCCATTTCCGCACTTGATTTCAAATTACACAAAGAGCAACTCATTCAACTTGGAAGTTATCTTACTCCATATCCCGCAGACGTTACCAAGAGCTTCAAAGAAATCAAACACTTAATACTTCTGTCAGAACTCTCAGGCATATCGGTATACCACAATAGTTTTATGGTGTTCATGAAAGAACAGCCGGAGTTGGAAGACCAAAAACTATTACTCTATAAAAATATTTTAAAATGGTTAAAGCACTATAAAGATGAAAACCTGAAATGGTCAGAACACGCCAAATTAGAGTATTATCTTGGAAACCCCCAGCCCTTGTTAAACCTGGATAAAGATTGGTTAATTACAAGCTATTTGGAATGCAGGGATGAAAACCAGATTCAAAACCTTTTAGACCTGGCAACTGAAGCCGCATTCAAAAGCAAAGACTTTAAGAAAGTGATTTTCTTTGGGGAGATTAGTTTAAGGTTTAAAAATCGATTATATAATCTTTGGGATGAGAACCTGCATAAGATATGGGTGACCTCCTTTAGAAACAATGCGGAAACATTCATTAAGTATCCCGATTTTTCACGATTAACACATTACCAGCTTAAGGAAGTATTGATAGCACTAAAAGAGCGCGGAATTGTGAATGAAATTCCGGAAGCTGCATTTGACAGGATAAATATATTGTTCCAGGATCGTGATATGCAGACCTATGATATTGCCATATCCTGGTTGGAAGTGCTTTTGAACTTTGAAAATGTAAGCAACGAACGGATATTTAAATTTCTCAAGCAATTTCGAAAAGAGGATAGATCGGAATTATATTTTGCTTTTTATATTAAAAAAATCCTCGAAAACCGAGACCGTTTTGACTTCCGATTGACAGCATTGTTTAAAAGCAAACTGACAGACCCGGAAAAGAAAAGTCTTGGCCGTGTTTTGGTCCAGCATGATTTGAAAAATGGTCGTTTTGAGTGGAGGAAGAGAATAGAGAACTACCCTCTACAAAGTGATGATACCATAAAGGTTTATAATTATCTGTACAACAAGAATCTTGTTTTTGAGATGTCGCTGAATTCGCGTCATGAATTTGCTGAGAGGTATAATTATGCTGCCGATAACCTCAAAGCAAAAGAATTATACTTCAACCACTTTTCTACGGCACTGTTTCTTACGCTTTCCAATCAAACGGAACAAATCCGCTATTGGTTAAAAATAGAAGACACGGATAAACAAACACAATTGCTGAAAGCCATCCTGCTTATGGGCCAAAGGATTGGAGAATGTTGCTTAAAAAAATCTCCTATTGTAATAACCGAGATACTGCTACCCCTGAAGACTGTTCCAGAACTAGATTTTTATAAGGACCATTCCCTATATGAAATCCGTCGTTCCGTAATTCCAAAGATTATTGATGAAGTGATATGGTTAGCCCATATTTTTAATACACATCATTGTTTTGATAACGAAATCCAAATTGAAGAGATTGAAACATTGGTCAGTCATCCATGGTATTACCAGTCTCATTTATTTGAGCTCTTACATGAGCACAAAGCAAAACTTTCACCGAAAGCTTTTTCTTTTTTTGCAGAAAAGGAACTTGAAAAACTAAGTAATAAACTTGATGAATTTAAATATAAGACAGAGACAATGGCCAATCTGGCTATTCTTGCAGCTGATCTTAAAAATTCGGAGAGCCTGAAGTTACTTTTATTTCACGCAGCGGAGAATCTTATAGCTTACGGAAACCATAAAGACATGCTTTTATATGATATTCTGTTGGGCACCGAAAAGCTTTATAATGCAGGATCAGGCAAACATAAAGAATTGTTAAGGCGTATTGCTCCATTTGTATATCATATTGATGAGCTTACTGATGGAGATGAGACAGGAAGTTTTATTTATGATTACGCTTCCCAGCTAGGTAAATCGGATGTATCGGCTTTATATAACTTCTATTTATGGTCACTTCGTAAACGTGATTATTATCTTTCAGAAAGATTGTTTGGTGAAATCCTTTATACATTGGATTTTTCAGATAAAATAGGTAGAGCCATTGGTAGTACTGCAGTAGGTGATGCCCCATACTATGAATTAACCAAGATTGCTTCTGAAGACCCGCTAGCCAGGGAAGTATTGCATGATATTCACAATAGTTTGGGGAGAATAGATTTCGGAAGGGAGACAGAAGAGGAGAGAACAAGGTTGGATAATGACAATAATGATTCAGATGAAACCTATCTAAATGTGCAGCCTCAGATCCTTAGAAATCATCTGATCACATCTACTTATAGTAAATATGAAAAGTCATTTTTCATTTTAAGTTGGGCCAAAATATGGTTTAATAAAACCCCTTCAGACAGGAAACAACTAATTACGGTTCTAAAAGATATTATTGAACAGGATTATTTGGAGGCAGAACATGAGTTGTTAGATTTCCTTTATCCTTTTGCACTTTCCATTGACCGTGAATTCGCCTTTAAGTGTATCTGCTGGGCACAATCCAATAGTGGTTCGTGGTCAAGTGATTACTTTTCCCGGCCTGAAGAAGTCAGGGGCCGGTGGAAAAAGGTTATTAATGACTTCCCCTTACGACTCAATGAATTCTTTGAAATAAGTGTTAATAATTCCGGGCTTCGCTACAGTAAAAACGGCAGAAAGAATTATAGTATTTCCGCACCTAAGACGATTCAGTTTTTTATTGATGCGGGGCAAATGAAAAGAGCTGAAGAGACTGCCGGTTATTTTTTGGACATCTTACCCAGCCTTTTTCCAAATGTCAATTTGCCTGAACCGGAATTTTATGAAACGGATTCACAAATTGAATTATTTGATATTCTCCTCCTTAGGCTTGAGTGGCTAAGTCCTATCGTTAAGGAAAGAGCTGCAAAACAAATTATTACTATCCTGTCAGAAGATGTTTCAGGTAGTTATCATCAAAAGTACTTTGCATGGTTAAAGATGCAAACGTTGGAGTCTAAAGCTTGTGAGGGGCTTATGATTTTATTGATTTCCGCTCAATCAGAAAATAGTAATTCAAAAAATCACATAACAAAAAAGAATTTAGGTGATTTGCTCAGCTTACGTTGTATGGCTACAGATTTGATTGCGACATCCATTGGAAAAGTTCTTAATATACCATTTGAATTTCACCCACCTTTGTACATGAGCATGTCCTTCGGCCTGGATTCAAGAACTAAGCCTGAGTTTGAAGCACTGGTAGGGTTCAATTTGCCCCTGGTGTATTTAAATTACATTGAAGAATTGCAGGAGAATAGTCCGTATGAAATATGGTCTTGCTGGAATACGCTTTTTAATGATTACTGTAATGAATATGAACTAACATATGCCAGGGAGGACGAAAGGTATATGAATGAATATAATAAGTTAATGATTGGGAGGGCAACTATCTTTGCTGAAATACTACGCTCTACCTTTTTCAGACTTTTGGATTATTTATATAATCAAAATATTATAACAATATTCGACCTATTTAAATATACAGTTGCCAATTTTACCATTGACCCTTCAGTATGGAATATACATCTTGGCAGTAGACCATCATGGTGGCCTCAATTGAAAGGTTATCCAAAACTTAAGTATGATGAAGAACCTCCTGAGTTAAATATGGATATAGAAAAATTGCTTTCTTCGGTTGAAAATATCCAGGTTTTATCTCTTAACACAGCACTGCCAAATGCGGAGTATTTTTATCATGGCGATTATTTCTATGGACTTGAGATATTACCATTCGCCTTTTCCGGAGAATGGGATTGCCAGGTTGAAGCCTCACAAATATACCATAGGCTAAAGATAAACGCAGGAAATTGGTATCCCGGAATTAAAGATATGAGAGATTTCGGAGTGTTTTCAAACAAACTGAAATTCCATAATCCTATAGGAAAGGCTATGATAAATGGAAGTGAAATAATTCCACTGGTTGCTCCTGTTAGATCAAATGGGAATATGTTCCAGTATTATCGTTCATTTTATCCGTGTAGGCTTTTAACACCGATTATTAAAAGGAACCTGGATCTTAAAATGGACGAAAATTGTTTGAATTATACTAGGGGAGATAAGATCCTAGGGTATTACCAGGATTTTTTAGATGGCTTACGGGATGCATCTGACATGGCTGAATTATTGCCTTATAATACGTACCTTACTCTGGATAAAACGTACCTGAGGGATTTTTTGAAAGAGGAAAATCTAAATCTTGGGTATGCGATAAAAAAGACCTTATATACTAAAAATAAGTATGGTAGGTCAGAGGATTTTGACAGAAGGGAGGTATATTTTATTTCAAGGTAAAAAGCATATTATTATGAATTTAATAAAGATGTAAATAGATCCTTGTTACATATATCCATAAGATTATCTTTTGCTTACACTATAAAAATTTTACAATATACTAAGGGAATACCCTGACTAAAATACCGGAAATTCGGTATTTTTTTTACAGATGCTGTACCATAGGTTTGTTAGCCCATTTTTTAACCTAAATAAATATGGGACCAAACCTATTAACCCACAGGTGTATGAAAAGGGTCCGGAACGTATTCCTTATCGCCTTTTTTATTTTTAACGCACCATTTAGCATCCAAGCCCAATTTTTCAATCCCAAAAGCTGTTCCGTATGGCTCAAACCATCCGAAAACATAGCGATTTGTGATGACTCCACTGCTATAGGCAACTACTACACTTTACCTTCGAATGATTCTTCAAGCCTCGCTGTTCTTGATAAAATTTCAGCGTATAAAAAGGGCACCTTGTTTATGGTTCTGAAAACACTCGACAGCACCACTGAGCAGGCGTTAGCCGGGTTTGGTCGTATTCAGATTTTCAGGGACCGGATTACTGTGGCCGCTCATGACATTCCTATGACTAAGGTGATCAGGTCAGCACCTACCATGATACGGGTGAGTTACCATTATAACTCAGGGAACCGAAATTACAGAGGTGTTTCTTTCATAGACAGCGCCACCCGTTTTACTGAGATCCTCCACTTCGATCGTTTGCTCGATACGATGGAGATCCGTAAAGTGGAAACCTACCTGGCCTTAAAGTACTCGATCAATATCACGGAAAACAAAAACAAAAAACTACGGGACTATATAGATGGCCAAAACGCCAAATACTGGGATGTTGAACGCGACCTGGTCTTTAATGAAGAAGTTATGGCGCTGGGCCGTGTGGATTCCTTAGGATTTTACCAGACCCAGACCTTCTCAGCAGATGCGGCCTCCATTCAGATAAGCCTGGACAGTACCAGTCTTTTAGCTCAAATGCCCGAAGGTGACCTGGCCAACAACTCTATGCTGATCTTTTCCAAAAGCAAAACCACTCCTGAAGCCATGCAGTGTGGGGAAGCATTGGGAAGCCGTGCCTGGCAGATCAATCCTGTGAACTGGAAGTATGAAACCGACAGGGTGTACCTCACTGTAAAACAGCAATTGTCAAAGGACGAATGGCCTTCCCTGAGCAATGGATATAGCCAGATCCCTATAAGAGGAGCGCAAAGCGGGGACTACACCCGGCTTACCATTCCTGTTACTGCGGAAATGGAAGAAAGCCAGTATTATTTGGTGTGGGGTGCTCCTGAAACCCGGTGCAAGCCTTTGTGCCAGGTGGTGACCACCCCCTGTACCCCGGCCACGCCCAGTTTTATCAACCTGAAACTGGCCCCGGAAGCTTTACCTGCCCATGTGGACCTGTTAAACCTGACGACCAATGAAAGGCTGGAGGAAACCCTGATGGTGGAAAACAGCACGATCAAGAACCTGGCTTCCGGTCAGTACCAGATACATATCTCCAATCCTGATGTTACCCTGGCAGACCAGGTTATTCTGCTGGACAATTGCCCTGATCTTACTGACCCTTATGCTGGTCATCCGTGGGCAAATGAAGCAAATCTGTTGACTTCAGGAGCGGATAATACAAATACCGGTAATGCCACCAGTCAGTCAGGCGAAGACAATACTTCTTCAGGGATGTACCTGCAGGAGCAAAGAGTAACGGCAGGTATACGGGCCTACCCCAATCCCAGTTCGGGAGATCATGAAATACATTTTCAGTTTAATGATCTAAATGATATGCCTTTTAAAATAGAGGTGTTTGATAAGGGAGGCAGCCCTTTACTGGTAGAGAAATTTATTCCCTCGGGTACAGCCACCCTGTTCAGTCATATTTTTGATGTGGACGGCACCTACCTGGTGCGCTTCACCTCACCTTCCTATTCAGACCTGATCCAGGTAGTAGTCAATTAACCTAAACCTTCAAAAACCTATTATAGCCATGTTCAACGATTTATCCACCAAGCTGGCCGCCCTCTTTTTATGTTTCTTTTTTCTTGCCAATGATATTATGGCCAGTGCTTCAGCACTTGCCCATGCGGAGTTTAGAGAAAGCAGTAACAGTGCTTTTGTTCCAACCTTTGAAAAGACACCGGCCACCACACCCGTTGCCAGCCCAAATCCCACAGATAAAACGGTTCCTTATAAAGCTCCTAAAGCAGAGGTAGGAGCAGTCACATTTTTTGCTAAAGAAACGGCTGCGTATTTGGGACTCCATGAGGAAGACCCATTAAACATGCCTGCAGATGATGTTTTTAATGTTGATATTACCACCGACCCTCAGGATTATAAGTTTGCTTACTTAAAGTATATAGCTGAAAGTAAGGATCATCTTTCTGTATCTGATTTACCGGTAACTATAAATGATAATAAAACCTTTTATAAAGCTGTAGGCTCAGAAAAAGACATCGTTGATTTACCGGCACACCTGTTTTCTAAAGGATTGAATAAAATTCGTTTTAACAACCCGGCATTAAATGCTCCTGTTAAAATAGAAAATGTTCAGTTAATTCTGAGTAATTCGGCCATAGCAGGGACCGTAAAATATGAAGAGATTACAGCTGAAAAGGCCTCTGAAAATCACTTCATCTGTATGGGGGAACATGTAGAAAATAAGTTTGTTGAAAATAAACTTACCATGCCTTCCGTCCCTTCTTATATTACGAATGTTACTGCTGAGGCAAGAGGATATAAGGTGGTGTCAAAAGATGAAACACCCCTTAGGATATCAATAAAATACAAAGAAGGCATTACCGATGCTAGTAGCCGTTCCAAAATAAAACTCTTTTATTTTGACAAAGAACAGAACCGATGGGATGTTGCAGAAAAGACTGTTTTAGAGGGTGACAACCATATGGCCAGCGGGGAAATGCCTGGAAATACCAGCTACTTTGCGGGTATGATTAAAACGCCCGAAATGCCTGAGGCTTCCGCATTTGCACCCACAGCTATTTCCGATATAAAAGCGGCTAACCCAGCCAGCGGGATGAACATCATGCAGGCCCCCAGTATAAGTCAAACGGGAGAAGCCCGCATCTCCTATCCCTTAGAAATCCCTGAGGGTAGAAACGGCATGACCCCCAACCTTAACCTAAGCTATAGCAGCGATGCCGGGACAGGCTGGCTGGGCGTTGGCTGGAACCTGTCTATGCCTCAAATAAGTGTGGATACCAGGTGGGGAGTACCCTCTTATGATAACTCCATAGAGACGGAGGTTTACTCCATCAATGGAAATACCCTTTCCATGGAAGGCAATTATAAGGCGAACAGAGACAGGGTAACCAGGCAAAGTTCGGCCAGCGGGGTGAACTTTATTGAAAATACCAGGAGTAATTTTAAGAGTCTCAAAAGATATGGAAACAGTCCGTCTACTTACTACTGGGTAGAAACGATGGCAAATGGTACAACCTATTATTACGGGGGAGATGCCTTATCAGGTGTAGATCCTGCATATGTATTGAAAGATCCGGGTACCGGAAATATTGCCAGCTGGTACCTTAAGAAAATTGAAGATAAATGGGGGAATTTTATCACGTATACCTACGAAAAACATACGATTCCCTCATCAGACGGAACCTTTAAAAAAGGTGGCGAGGAAATATTCCCGGCCAGTATCACCTATACGGGCCATGGCTCAGATACTCCCGGCTACCAGATTGTTTTTAGTACCGGACCAAATCGTTTGGATGCTACGGTGAACCTGAAAAACGGGTTCAAAGTAGTTGACCAGCGGGTTTTAAACGAGATCATTGTTAATTATATGGCTCCGTCAGCCACCCAGGTTAAAAAGTACGTATTTAAGTACAGTAATGATTCCCGCTATAAAAAGACCCTGCTCACCGCTGTTGAAGAGCACACTGCAGATGGCGGTAAATTTTATGAGCATAAATTTTCTTACTACGATCCGCAGCCCGTTCAGTTTAGTACCACGCCCCAAATTCTAAGAGGGGGAAATTATGGAAGTAATTTTATATTTTATGCCATGGCCCCGCCCCTGGGCTTTGTGCTGGCCAACTTAAACGGCATATTAAGCCCCTCAGCACTGGGGACCACAAAGACCAATGGTTATAATATTGGCGGAAACCTGGGAGTGGGTGCCACCCCTGAGTTTTTACCTGCCCAGGATAAAGGATTTACCTTTTCCGGGAATGTGGGGTTCGGGCAAAACTTCACAGAATCTGCCACCGATTTAAGGGATGTAAACGGAGATGCATTACCCGATCTGATCTTCAGAAAACAGGGGCGAATCCTCTATTATCCCACTGTAATAAATGAAGGACAGCTGGGACTGGATAAAAATTACAGGGAAATTAAATTTAGTGGTGATCTAAACCGTAGCCGTACAAATAATACCAGTTACGGCTTTGACTTTTCAGCACCCTTTAACCTGTATTTCTATGGACAGAAATGGATAGCGTCCAAAACAGAAACCCGAACCTTTCTGACGGATTTTAATGCAGATGGGATAGTGGATGTGGTAGAGCCTAATAACAATAGAAATATAGTATTCTTTGGGAGCCAGGACCTGAACGGGGATATCAGTTTTTCGAACAATAGTGAGTACACTGTTAACCCTGTTAAGAGTTTAGGGTCTGCCATCACTGCGACTTCAGGTGCTGCCGCACCAGGAGCTGCCAAGGATCTGGAGGCTGTAAAAGTATGGACGGCCCCTTTTTCTGGAACTGTTCAGATCTCCGGAAATGCTTCCCAGTATACCGGAGCCACCGGCACCACAAGAGTGGGGATACAATATAATGGCAGTATGCTGAAAAACTTCACAGACCTCACAACGGGTTCTGTAACCGTTTCTGAAACACAAGCGGTAAGTGAAGGAGATAAAATTTTATTCCGGACCAAGGCAGGTGAAGATGGCAAGCTGGACTTTGTAAATTGGAATCCACAGGTTACCTATATTACCAATCAGAACAATAAGGATGATGCCAATGGATATAATTACGCCAGCACGAGTTATGCTGATGGATTTCTGTTGTCCGGGGGAGGTGCTTCATTCCCCGGGGACCAGGAAATTAAAATAGACTGGCCTTCTTTAACCATAAGTTCACTGACCGATAAGGTAGACCTTACGATAACCATTAAAGCACATGATGTAGATTCACAGGCAGAGGTATTATCGGAAACCAAAACAGTGAGTATAAATCCCAGTGCTACAAGCTCCGTGTCCCTGAGCAATTTTGGTTTTGGGTCCGGTTATTCCCTGGGTACCATGGGAAAGGTGCACAGCTCTTTAAATGCAGATCACCTGGTAAGTATATCCTTTAAGGTCTCCGCAAATTCCAATGTAAGATGGGAAACCATTAACTGGCGGCCTAGGATCACTTTTAAAATGGGAGATTGCGGAGAACAGGACAAGGCGTATTACCCGCCCGTGTATTTTGATACCTATAACCGTGCCGTACAATTAATGGGGAAATATACCGTACCCGGCTCGTATCCCAATCAACTTAAATTGAGGGTGTCCCTGAACTTAAGTGAGGGCGATATGAGCACCATACATGCAGCCACCGATAAAAACCCCGAAAGTGAGTTTTTACATTTTACGGCCAAAACGGATGAAAAAAGGATAGGCTGGATGCCTTTTAGTATACCGGGAGAAGATAATATAGATGCGGTTGAAGTAGTTTCGGAAATGAATTTTGAGGTGTCGCAGCTTTATGAAAAACAATTGTATATAGCTCTTTTTTGTGAAAACGTATCGCTGGCCCGGTTTCTAAGAGATCACCCGGGCAGGGTAAATGTTACTTTAAAAGACAGCAAAAAACTATCAGTATCATTAAACAATTATGTAAGCATTTATGCCAAAGACAGGGCTGATGTAAATGATTACTTACTGCATTGGGGGCAGTTTGTATGGAGCAACACAAATGTACCTTCAGATTTAATTGACCATACCAACCTGAGTATTCCTAACCGTGCCGTAGCCGGGGAAAATAACTTAAGTGAAGTCACCGATTTTGAGAATATTGACTTTAATGAAATAACGACTGGTTTAAACCCTGCCGACCAGAATTTTTTCGGCCTGATCGCAAAGAGAGGTCCTGAGGATGTAAGCCTGATGCGCCAGTATATCAAGGCAAAAGGCAGCAGCCCCTATTATGCAGACCTGGACAGGTGGTCTTTTTACAGTACACACATAGGTGTATACAGGGGCGGGTATAATGCACCGGGAAAATTTGGTGAAGAAGAAGTAAAACCCGACAGGATCTCTACTACTATACCCTTTGGCGTGTATAGTGCCCAGGGGATTACCCCTTATTCTGAATCGTTGACAAGGGCAGAGAGTAAAGGCCCCGGCATTTCAACCCCTTCGACCAGTGTGGCCCTGATTTCTTCCGAGACCTATAATGAAGCCCAGTATAATACGCATGCTTTGCAGGCCTTTATGGATATGAATGGCGATCAATATCCCGATATAGTGAACCTGAATGAGAGTAACGGCCATCATGGGTTGCTGACAGA
Organism: Algoriphagus iocasae; assembly: GCF_014206875.1. Taxonomy (GTDB): domain Bacteria; phylum Bacteroidota; class Bacteroidia; order Cytophagales; family Cyclobacteriaceae; genus Algoriphagus; species Algoriphagus iocasae. The sequence continues at coordinate 101,732 of NZ_JACIJO010000001.1, forward strand.
CCCCCTGGGAGGACATCCCAATCCCGGTGATTCAGGCCCTGCCAACCGCAGTTCCCTGTATTATGATAACATCGGTGAACTTTCAGTAAGCCAGACCGAGAGTTCCGGTTTAATGGCCAACGGAAGTTATATAAATGAAGACAAGCGTTTTACGAAGAACTCCGCGGACGGCTCAGGATCAGGAAGTGGTTCCGTCAGTTTTGGTGAGGATTTTGGCCGTGTGGAGTGGTTTGATATAAACGGTGATGGTTTACCGGATAAAATAAAACAACCCAGGAATGAAGAGGCCGAAGTTTATTTAAGTACAGGGAAAAGCCTGTTAAGCGCAGTGGATATGCCATCGCAGGTATATGGCCTGTCTGCTTCAGAAAGTTTCGGTTTTGCACTTGGGGCTTCCTTCGGCAATAGCAATATGAAACAAGGGGTAGGCAAGAGCTTTAGCCTGGGGATCAATATAAATGATGCCCGATCCAAGAAGGAACGCCTGTTTATTGATATGAACGGAGACGGATTGGCCGATCAGATCATCAGGTCTTCCGAGGGTGATTATTCCTTTAAACTTAATACAGGTTCATCTTTTATAGATTGTAATGCTTGTCTTTCGGCTGTTGCCAGTCCCGCAAACCTGCCGGATGCAGGGGTAAACGGCAGTTATGGATTTTCCGCTAACGGAGCTTTTACAGTAGGTTTTCCCCTGTTTGCATTTGTAAAGGGTAGTGCAGGTGGCGGAGCCAGCTATAACTTTGCCATGAATGAACTTAAATCTGCCCTCATTGATATGGATGGGGATGGCTTGCCGGATTTTGTGGAGCGTTATAAAGACGGCATAAAAGTGTACAAAAACTTAGTAGGTACCACCAATCTTTTGAGAAAAGTGGAGAACCCCCTGGGAGGCTCCTTTACCATTGAATATGAACGGGAAGGCAACAAAAAAGGCCTTAAAACCGCTACGGTGAAAATGCATGATGGCGGAAACGATGAACCTTCATTTTGGTTTATGCCCTTTAGCAAATGGGTGATGAGCGCGGTTACCGTTCATGATGGTTATGATATCAATGGGAATGGATTAAACGATGGAGCAGACCAGCAACGCTATGAGTTTAAATATGATGGTGGCATTCAAAGTAGAAGAAACCGCCAGTTTTTAGGGTTCAGCCGCACAGAGACCCTAATGCCGAAATATACTAAAAACACCATATCAGATCTGGATCCTGATGAAAACGGATGCTCTTATCGCAAAAACAATCTGATTCAAAAGTATACGTCCAAAGTAACCGAGTATTTCAGGCCCACGGATCTCTCTTTTAATACCCTTAAAATGGCCTGGTACCTGCAGGGCGTGGTATTTAACTCGCGTACCTATTTTAATGAATATGAAGCTAACGAGTACTCTTCTGATGATGACCAGTGCCTGCCAAACCGATATACAGAAGTTATAACCGAAACCCGAAAGCGGATGTCGGAAGTGATCTACGATTATGCTTTTTACGAAATGAACAATAGTGGCAGCCATATGAACGAGGTAGCCCATAATAGCAATGGTGACCTGACGGAAATCACAGGGTTCTCCAACCTGTCTGAAAGCGCCTGTGTTTTTCCTGCTGTGGTATCTGAAGCCTATATTGATGTTCCCAACCTGGGAACCCCTGCCAAAATAAGGGCTCTCAAATATGACCTCACCTATGATGCATACTTAAATGTTACCAGCTACACGCTGAACGGGTATAACGGCAACGCCACTAAAACCACCCAAATTATAGCGAGCATAGAAAATGTAAAGGTGGAAACCCGAACACTGGGCCACTCCCTTTCGGATTTTTTAGAACCCCAGGGTACCGAATTTCAAAGTTATACGCAGGTTCTTCACCCGTATACAGGCCAGAGAGGTTATGTAATACCCTACCCGGAAGAAGGTTTTTCCAAAGATACCCTGTATTACAACTTTCCGTCCGGCCCCTGTTATACCGGTCCGGGACCTGTGACCACAGATACCATTTGCAACCCTGATGAAATCCCCCGCAGTGATAAGATAGTGGACACCTACACCTGTGAGATACCTGGTGATGAAACGGCACCCTGCACCTGTTATATCATAGATGCTGAGATCTTCAGTTACCATCAAAAAGAGACGATTGAATCCATCCAGATTACCAGGGAGGTAGACAACGTGCCCTATATTTCGGAGTTGACAGCAGTGATGGAATACTTTGATCCTGCCGGAGCCAATGCGAATGGAAAAACCAATATCCTTAAATCACATAAAATTTTTAGTGGTACGTTAGGGAACATCAATGACCTGCTGCGCTATTCGCGGGTACATACGCTTACAGCAGAAGGTGCTCCTGCACAGATCTGGAGTTATATAGAAGTGAATGATTTTGATAATGAATCAGTCAACCGGAAGTCACTAACCCATCTGGCATACGATACCTATGGAAATATTACTGAGATAGAGGGCTCTGAAAATCATGCAGGTGATGCGGTAACCGTGAACTTTAGTTATGACACCAGGCACCACCAGTTTATAGAACGTGTAGAAAATGAATCCTATGATTACATAAGCTGTTCTCACTATGACCCCAAAACAGGTAACCTGCTATCTACTACAGACATCAATGGCAATCCCATGGTGTATGAATATGATAACTATTACCGCATGAAAAGGGTTTTCGGGCCTAATGAAATTTTAACCCAAACCAACCCCGCCCCTTCACTGGAATTTGAATACCATCCCTTTGGAGATGGTTCTGCCGGTATACCGGTGGCCTATACCTACCACAATACCGGCACAGCAGCATCCGTGCCGGGTACCACCGGGGCGGCAGGTACCTGTGGCACATATACTTTTACAGCAGGAAGCATGAGCAGTTCTTTAAAAACAGCCACTTTTATAGACGGTACAGGACGCGTGATACAGGTTAAAAAAGAGGTGTCTGTAGCCAACAGCACCGGTACGGCTAATGAAGTAAAACGGCAGTTGTCCGGTTTTACCCAATACGATTATATCTGGAGACCCGTGAAAGTAACAGGGCCCTCTTTGGAACCCGCTTCTGCCACCCTTGGGAATATCAACATGGCCTATACGGATAATGTCACAGATAATGCGGTGTCCACCACATATGATTATGCCTTTGGCAGGGTCACACGTGAGTATACGCCCCGCACCGGTAGCGGCAGGTCCCAGTGGGATTATGCCTATGGCTGGGACAATAAAATGGGTAGTGAATATTTTTATACCCAGAAGATGATCGTTGACGACAATAGCATCACAGCCAAAAGCAGGAGTTATAGCAACTATATGCGGCAGCAAGTGGGAACCATTCAGTTTAAAGGTTCCAACGAGATAAAAACCACTTTGCAGCCCGATGCTTTAGGGCAGATGCTGAGCACCACGGATGACCTGAGCTTAACCACTACCTACGGGTATGATTTGCAGGGTAAAATGCTGCAGGAAGTGCATCCTGACCGGGGCCAGAGTGATTACGAATATGATGATGCAGGAAACCTGATTAAGATAGTGACACCCGCCACCGGGGCAACAGGTATTGTGATGGAGTATGACTATACCCGTCTCAAAAAGAAGAAGATGCCTGAAAATATCAGTAAAGTGAATAATGTCATTTACACCTATGGTAGTTTCAATGACGGGGTAAACGGAGCCGGACGTGTGACCCAAATTCAGCAGGGCCCCAATTATGCCTTTACCCATTTTGAGTATGATGCCCTGGGACATACGATAAGCGAAGAAAAAATACTGAGGATCCCGCAGGTGGGAGAACAGACCTATACCACCACCTTTAGTTATGACGGATTCGGTAAAATCCTGCAAATGGTGTATCCTGACGGAGACCAGGTGGATTACAACTACAATACACTGGGAGACCTGGAAAGCTTTTCGCACGATGCCGGGGTTCTGGATATTATCAGTAATATTGTATATGATGGTTATGGAAATATAAAAACCATAGAATATGGCAATGGTACCAAAACGACCATTACCACCGATAAGACCACCGGGCGTATTAATAATGTGAAACTTTGGGATGTGAATGATGATTACCTGACTAATAAAACGTTTACCTATAATAAAAGAGAATTGGTGGCTTCGGTTACCAATACCGGGGGTGTAGCAGTAGGTGGTAAAAATATGGGTGGAAATTACCAGGCTTATTATTCCTATGACCCTTTAAACAGGCTTAGTGGGGTGAGTAATTCGCAATATGCCAGGTTTAATTCAGGTTCGTCCATAACCTATGCGTTGAACATGACTTATAATGATGTAGGCAGTATATTGACAAAAGCACAGAGCTATGGCACGAGTGGCCCTAATTATAGCCTTTCATACAGCTACAACGGGCACAAGGTAGATGATATTACAAACAGCAGTGTAATTACAGACTATGTATACAATAGCTCAGGTAGTGTGATCCAGCACTCCAACGGTTCTGTTACAGCTGATTTTTGCTGGGACGAGGATCAAAAGCTACGAGGTTCCAGGATGGAGAATAATGCGGTACATTATTTATATGATCATAACGGGGAACGCTTGATGAAGGGATCCATGGACTATGCCTCCGGGGGACCAGAAGGTGATCAAAGTAGTGCGTCTTTTCTTTTAGCGCCCTATATGGTATATGTAAACCCTTATTATAATGTGCAGCATTTTTCCAATATTGTGGAAACGAGCAAGCATTTTTATATGGGCAGCCAAAGGGTAGCCAGCAGTTTAAAAAACAAGGGATTTCAGGCCGGGTTAAAATATGATACAGATGATTTATACGATTCCTGGTATGATATACCCCAAAGCCTGAAGCAGGGAGCAGAACGGGATTTGCAACTTGCATTGCATTGCCTGGGGCTGAGAGATCAGGAGAGTATGGGAGGTGGAGAAGAAGCGTTTGATTTTGACATGGATGTGCTTTTGACCTTACCTGAATTGGAAGGAGATACCTTAGCAGGTACTACTTACTGGTACCATTCCAGTTACCTGGGCAATACAGAATGGGTAACGGATCTCAGTGGTAAGGCCTGGCAGCACTTTTATTACAGCCCCTGGGGTGAAACCTTAGAGCATCACGATGCCGGAAACGGGTTTACTTCGATGTACCGCTTTAATGCGAAGGAACTGGATGAGGAGACGGGGTTATATTACTATGGGGCAAGGTACTACAATCCACAGAAGTCAATCTGGCTCAGTGTTGATCCATGGGCAGATAAATACCCTTATATAACCCCATATAATTTTGTCGAGAACAACCCTCTGAATTTAGTGGATCCAGATGGTAACGGTCCAGGGAATCCACCAGTTTATAAGAATCCAGTAACTTATTTGTATCAAGGATTAACTGAGTGGTTCCAAGGTATGGGTACGGCTATTGACAATTTAGGCGCTTCATTGAGTACGTTCTTTACTGTCAGTAAGAGCGTAGGAAATAACACTTCTATTGATCAAACAACTACAGCAACTGTGGGGACAAGGTTTAAAGATTTTTTTACACCAACCTCTGATAATAAACAAGCTTCCAGTTATCCTGTAACTTTTGAAATTAATCAAAAAACAGAAGTTGTTAATAAAGTAAAAGTTACTGGAAAAGTAGATGGAGTGGATGTGACATATGAAAGTCGATCATCAGTAAATGTGGCAACAGGAGAAGCTCAGAATAAACAGCAAGTTACAGTTGGTGCTGGCTCAAATGGCGGTTTTGTTTCTCATACTGAATCATCAAATGGATCAAGTACTACTGAAGCGGGTGTAAAAGTTCAAGGGACAGTTCCGGTAGGAAGCAGCTCAGTAACAATAGGAGGTAAATTTTCACTCTCAAAGGAAAATTAATATGATGAACTTATTAAAGAAATGTCTATACTCATTATCCATAATTATCTTCATTTGCTCATGTATGGAGTCAAAAACAACTGATAAAAAGTCAAATTCTAAAGACGAAAAAGAAGTCTCAAATTCTATTAATGAGTTTATAGCTGAAGGTAAATATGAAGGGGAATTAAAAATCGGGAAATGGACTTATTCGTTAGGTGATACAATGCTTTCTGTAACTTGGGAAGTTTTAAACTCTATAGATGATAAAACTTTAAAATTTAATGTTTTAAAGGAGTGGGAAGAAGTTAAAACGGAGAAGGCTCTTTACTATGCATATTTAAATAAAAATGCAGAAATAAGTTCATTGGAATACTGTACGATTATTAAAAATGAAGCTAAGGGTTTATCATTAAAGGAATATATGAGTTTATCCTATGAGTCATTTTATAATGATACTTCTGAGATTCTTCTAGGCCATAATATTCAGCTCTTAGAATTTCAGAATAATAAGGCCATACTTGGAAAGTATGAAACAGAAATTGATCAAAGGAAATATACCACGTATATATGTTATATTAAAGATTTACATTCTATTTATGACTTCTCTTATAAAGTAGAGAATAGGAATATGTCTATTTTTGAAAAGACTGTATTTGGGGATTTTGTATCTGGGTTCACAATAAGAAACAATTCTTTGATCAGTCTTAATGACCAGGTTCTTCAAGCAAGGCCTGTGATATTTCATGATAAACAGCAGCAAAAAATATAGGAAGTGTTGACACTGGAAAAGAAAAACCTGGCTACCGGTAATGTTCCTTAGGTAGCATTTAGTGTAAAAATGTTCTTTATATATTGATTTTCAGAAATATGATTTTAGTGAGAATGATGGTTCAATGCCCCATTAACTAAAGAGAAGCTTCTGAAAAGCCTTTAAAACCTGAGCTTAAAATATGTGGTGTTCGCTAAGTAGCAAAAAACAAGCTGAAAGCCTTGTCCATTATGCCTCTCTTGGCTTTTTTTGTTGCAAAAATGAAGTGTCGTTACTGTAAGGGAAAATGCCATAAAAAAGGGAAAAAGAACAGACGACAGATATACCGGTGCAAAGTTTGTCTGGAATACCAACAGCTTTCATATCAATGGAAAAACCATAATGAAAAAGAAGGTATACTGGTAAAGATGAACAATGAAGGTATGGGCATCAGTTCTATTGCCAGAATACTTTATATTCTGCAATAGTGTATAGAACAATTTTGTGAGTGCTGTTATTGTAAACAGGTATGATTGTACCGATACTTCTGCATGCTTTTCCTTTATTGGACTTCAGAAAAACATCTTTTCAAAGCCTTCCCTTAAAATCTATCCCAATCCCGCTACTGATAAGCTAACCATAGAGCTGTCCGGTGACATTAACATCCACCAAATAGATATTTACAATATTTCCGGGCAAAAAGTACAATCCAGTGCTCAGATCGGTGAACTGAACATTTCAGAACTGAAGCAGGGGATTTACCTGATAAACCTGAAAACAAGTGAAGGGAATATGACCTCTAAGTTTGTGAAGGGATAGTGAGGCGGTCAGCCTTTCCTGGGACATTCTAAAAGTCTGTGCGATTTGTAGAATGAAAACCTAAAGAGTATCAGTAAGAGATTAACAGCTCAGTTTAAAATGATGTGTGTATTTCCATCAATCTGTTTCGGTATGGAATAGTAAAGAACTTTTCTTAAAATAGTCGTAAGGAAAAGGGAGTAATAAACGGGATTAATGCGAAGAAATTGAAGATGTAGGTTTAGAGATTCACTCCTGTAGCATATGAACCCTCAATCTATTTTTCCTATAGTCAATCACTTTGAGTAATAAACATGTTTAGAAAAATCAAACATAAACTATTAACAAACGGCAGGATAAAGAACTATCTGAAATACGCCCTGGGAGAAGTGCTATTAATTGTAATCGGGATTTTGATAGCCGTTTCCATCAATAACTGGAACAGGAACAGGGCCGAAACAGAAATTAAAAAGGGCATCTTCCACATCCTGTTAAATGACATTCAGATCGATCTAAAGGAAGTAAAACAGATTTTGGATTACTATGAGGACAAGAGATCAACATTCGAAAAGGTAATAGCCGATACCCTTAGCCAAAAGGAAATCCTGGAATGCAATCACTGCAGGTATCTTATTACCGGACGAAGGTTACTCACCATAAACACCAGGGGATTTCAGCAACTCAACAGAAGTATCAATACGGGAGAATTTAAAAGTGATTCCCTCACATTTGATGTCGTTAACTTCTACACGACCTTAGATGATGAAGTAGAAAAACTGAATAGCCTGATCAATGAGGATATAATCGAAAACCTAAAGCACTGGCGTGATACCTACCCGTGGTATGCTTCCTCATCCATTGGAGAACTAAAGGAAGAAGCGTATGTCCGTTATTTTGCGAATGACCCGGAATACAAAAACAGAGTGGCTTTCCATTATATGCTTATCTATGAGAACTACGTGCCGGTTCTGAAGACCTTTCAGGCGAAATCAGAAATGATAGTAAAAGACGTAAAGGCACGAATGGATGAAAAATAATATAAATGCCCAAATTGTAAGAAGGTCGTAAAGCGGTCAATACGGGCAGAATCTTTTTTGAAAAGACCCATTTAAACTTCCTGAAATAGGCTATTTTATTTGTACTGCTCGAAGGGTATGGAGTGGTAATGCATTTTGGAGTTTTATTTTTGATCTGGAATGTATGTTTCCCCTAATAATAATCGTTTGTATCATCATCCAGAAATTCATCCAGAAGGTCTTCAATAAGGTCATCTTCACTGATGTCATCAATCAAATCGTCATCGGTTTCGAAAATAGATTCTTCAGAATTTAATTCTACTGCATTACTATAAAATTCAGCTTTGGCAGCGCAGCGTAGGAGTTCCCTTTTATTCCTGTTAATTAATACAAGTATATCTTCAAAAAAAGTCTCATCTAGCTGATTTTTAAGTAATTCTTGTTTAAATCTCATAAGAGATGGCAAATCAACCTTCATTCCTTCTTTAACTATAAAAGCACGTATTGCCTCAAACGCTTCCATATTGGTGGAAGAAAAATTAAGAGCCTGAATATAGCTTTCCAAATAAAGACTTTTGCTCACGAGCTCATTGTTGACGTTTTCCTCCAAAAATGGATTTAAAATGGTGGCTTTCAGTAGGTAGTTTCGAGAGTTTTGCGCCAGAGAAAGAGCTGTATCAGTAATGTTCAAAGCTTCACTGAACTCTTTTTCATTCCATAAACTCCGGGCTAGCATGTAATGGGCAATGCTACTGTCATCGTGCTTCAATGCAGGTTTAAGTATTTGAATGACGGAGCTGTATCTTCTTAAAAAGAAATAAACAGTTCCGGTCAGGAGGCTTAAACGATATGAAGGTTTGTTGATCTGAAAAGAAGATGTCAATGCCTTTTCTGCCTTGGCTAACAAATTTATAAAATTCTGATCTCTTACTATATCCTGATCATTTGAGGTATAAGCAAATGCTTTTAGAAGGTGCTCATATCCTTTTTTATAATCCGACTCCACTATATCAGTTAAAACTTGATGCAAATAGAGGTTTCCAAGCAACATCGGATTTTCACCTTTAAGCATGGCAAATTCTGTTTTCCCCGTACTCAATAAAGCATGCAGGTTATGCGGTATCGTCTCTTGTAAAAAATCATTTACTGAATGATCGACTTGAATATCAGAATGGTGTATTTTCCTGTTCAGTAATAAACCATTAAAAGACGTCACCCTACTTAATGCGACGTAGGCCTGGCCGCAGGCAAAGGTTCCATTGCCAAAATCTATATTTAGCCTTTCAAAGGTCATACCCTGGCTTTTATGAATAGTTATTGCCCAGGCAGGTTTTATTGGGAACTGTTTGTAGGATCCTATTACTTCTTGTTCAACTTTATTTGTGTCCTTATTAAACTGGTATTTTACGCTCTCCCATATATCCCTCTCCACTTCACAAATGGTGCTATTTTCTAATTCAATATTGATAAGGTTATCAGAACACCCTTTGACGACCCCGAGTGATCCATTGACCCATTTTCCTTCAGGGTGGTTCTTCGTAAATATGACCTGTGTACCCACCTTTAATTTTAGATCTAAGTCAGATGGATAAGCTCCCGGATCGAAATCACCTGAAATTTCGGCTTTATATAAAAATGGATTTCCATTGATTTCAGATAGCCGGGATTGATTTATTTTTTGAGCGGCATCAAGTGTGGTGGTAAGTGTCAATGTATGATTTCCTACTTCTGAGACCGTTTCGTGAATTACTCGGGTATTTAAATGATTGAGTTCTTCGTGATTCAAAGATTTAGTTCTGACCTTGTCGAGAAGACTAATGAAATCAAGGTCTTTTTGTCGGTAAACTTTACTTAACTCTATCGTGAAAAGTTTTAAATGCTTAAAAACTTGAGCCTGATAAAACCGCAAACCTTCGTAAAACTCACCAAGGGTTTGCGCTTCCCCATTTTTTTCCTGGATGATGGGTTCTAGTTGATATAGATCACCTACAAAAATAATTTGTTTCCCACCAAACGGGAGATTTGGGTTTCCTCCATTTTTTCTAAGTGAGAAATCAATGGCATCTATTATATCTGCTCTGATCATAGATACTTCATCCAAAATCAAAGTGTCCAGTGATGCAATGAGTTTTCTCTTTTCAGACTTCTCCCAGAATGTTTTGATTCCTTTGTCTTTAGGTAACAACGGCCGTGGAGGGAATTGAAAGAAAGAATGAATAGTAACACCATTAACATTTAAGGCTGCTATTCCTGTTGGTGCTAACACTACAAAATTCTTACCAACTGTGCTGACAACATTTCTTAGAAAAGTAGATTTACCGGTTCCTGCCCGCCCAGTTAAAAAAAAAGACAGGTTTGTATTCTTTACAAAATCAAAAGCAGTATCAATTTCTCTATCACTCATAAATTCTGTTTTTTGTTTACCAACCATTTCTTTGTGATTTCTCCTGCTAAACGGCTCTTTTGAGCAACTTCACCATTTTTTGTTCCTCAACTGTAAAGCCACCTGGATTTTTCCAGAATTCATGCCAGGCACTGTTCAAGGTATCTATTACCAATGTTTCCGGGTTGTCCGAAGCTATTTTACATCCTAAGACTTGGATTCCCTCAAGTGAGTAGGTTGCGGCATTTTGTAAAAATTGATCCGGTAATGCAATATGATACTCTGTTTCCGGAGTCACATCAAGAACTTTTATAAAACTATTCCATTCCTTTTCGATAACCTTTTTCTCTTGGGAAAACCCTGTTAAATCAAGAGCATGGAACATCGCTTGCATTCTGGCTCCAGCCGGTGGGTGAGAGGTTTTCTGAAAATATGGAATTCCAAACAGGTTCCAATCCATTTTTGCGCACATATGAAGATTGCTCCAGACAAATGCCGGCCCCAGCGTATATGTGGCAAACAAGTCACAGAAAAACTCCTCTGACCAGCTTTCTATCCAGCTGTCACGCCACACATAGAATGACTGTATCTGGTTGTTTTCACCGAATTTATTTAAACTTAATCTGGTGATCTCCTGGTTGAAATATTTTTTTATATCCCTGTTAAGTTTGCCCATACTGATCCTCAAGGGCTCTGTTGTGGGATTGTCTACTGATATTAGCGGATGGCATAACTCATGGTATAAATCAGGGAGATGTAGTAAGAAATCAGCCTCCAATAAAGGCATGCACATGAAATTGTAGTAAGGAAATATCTGGTAATAATGTTGGGATAAACAAGACACTACCGGAGGCTGAACAGGATACTCAATTTCTGAACAAACTTTTCTAACCAACTTATTTACATACTCATCATCATCGTGTTTTCTACTTATGGCTGCCACAATAATGTTTTCCAGAACGTGCAACTCACTCAGGATAGATTTAAATTTTCCAAATTTTTCCTTTAGATTCTGTGGTTGGGAATAGTCCTGATCATAAAGCAAGTCTGCAAGCCTTTCAATCATCAAATCAATTTCAACCGTAGCTTTCGAAATGAGAGGGTCAAAATACAAACTGGAATCCTTAGCTCTGGGAAACTTACTTTTGAGCACTCTGGACTTTTGAATGCTCTCCAATATAGCAGCGTCAACATAGTCCTTCATTACCCTTTGCTCATTTTAGCCAAGGCATGAGAATATTCATTATCCAATGCATTGACCACGTGGTTTAATTTCCTGGAAAGTGATTCATATTTTTTTTGATTGATATCTGAGGTAATGCTATTAAAAAATTTCGATTTCGGGAAATTCTTTTTCCTTAACTCAGCTTCAATAATGACACTTAAAACCTGTATTCGGGGGTCAATGTTATCCTCATCCTTAAGTTTTTCAAACAAAATCTTTACTTCCTGGTATTTTTCTTGTGATACCTCAGTGGAATCATTTTTTATCGAAATGATAAAATCATTGAGTATTCCGAGGTATTTACTTGTCAGATGATAAATATTTGCATTCAATCCTATATCGCTCATGTTTATAAGGGCTAATGGTTAAGGGATTTTAATAAACTGGCTTTTTGCGTATTGTATTCGCTTCCCAAAAGATTAATTCTTCGGTCAGTCATTTTAATGGTGACAGGATTACGGGAGCAATCATCAGGTTTGGTATATGCAAGATGAGATAAAAAGTATATGTCCTCTAAAATTTCTTTAAATGGCATAGTGCCGGAGACATATTTTACATATAAAGGTTTGGAGGTTCCTGTTTTTTTAAATTCTCTTCCTGTGGTACATACATAGCCCTCTTTCTCGTTAAGCAAGGTATATGTGCCCATCATGGGGTTAAGTACTTTACCATTGTCCTTGTTTTCCTTCCAGATGTTGAAAGTTCCCATAACCTCAAAAAGGCGAAAAGGTACTTTGGAATTTTTTGGTATTTCAATTATCGTGTACGAGGCATCAGTAGGTAAAACTTCAGTTTTAATCAAGAAGTTAATAGCACTTTCTATTCCTTCCTTTTCGGTCTGAAAAACTCGGCCATCCCTGTGAAAGGTAATTTTCCGGATAGGTTCACTCGAAAACTCAGCGAATTTGGAGATGTTTTCTACCAATATTCTATTAACCTGATCCTGAGAAAGCTTCTCTTTGTTTTGAGATTTATCCCAGGCTGGTAAGATATTCTTAGAAAATTTATCTACAAATGTAAAGCCGGCAATATGTTGTTTAACATCAATACCTATTACCAAATCCGAATGGAGCGGAGTGGAAAGAATAAAGGGCCATCTCTCATTATTCAAAAGAACCTGGTTGACCGCCACTCCAAAAAGGTAGCCCTGGTATAATCTTTCAAATTTTTTGTTTGCCACCCTTTTAATATAATACTTAATTTCTCCATTTATTTCCTCATGCCCATAACACGTTTCAAGTATTCTGGTATGCATGATGCTGGCCCTTATATTATATTCGTTTAAACTTTCCGAAACAACCATTGCCGCAGTTTCATCGTGCATTTTTTTGTTCTTTTCCAAATGACCTGGTAAAATGACAACGGCATAACCGCCACGCATCAAGTCCGCCTTTTTCCCCAGCTTGGAAATGATTTCTAAGCCAATTTCCAGTGGATTGGTTTTGTTCCGGTTGTCGTAGGGAATAAGGATGGGATTCCATCCTTCAGTTGTCGGATGCATGGTATTGACTTGCTTTTTCAAGTCTTTTATGAAATATTTTTCATTCCCGAAGCTATTGAATATAGTTTCCGGTATGAGCATATATTGTCTTTCAAAAGGGGAGTTGGTATAAAAACCCACTTTGGAGGATAATAATAGTTTCTTTCTTTCAATCCCCAGTTTATCCTTTGCAACTCGGATATTAGCCTTGCTTGCCGGACTACTTCCTAAAATGATGTCATTTTTAAACTGCAGGTCAGGGTATTCAAAGATCCCCAGATCCGGACTTAGCGGGTTTAAAGAAATCTGGATAATCGTATCTCCGTGTTTTAACTTACTTAGGTGCCTTGATACAACAGTCCTGCTATATTTTCTTCTGAAATAAGGTGGAATTATAGATTCTCTGTGTAGCATGCTTACTTCTCTGTCACCTGTGTCATATGTAGCATAACACATGGCCGCTACAGCTCCTTTTGGCTGCTTCTCATTGTTCCTATATATCAACACGGATGCACTATCCGGTATTTTGGCCAAATGTGGAGGCATACTTCCATTGTAAGCATTTCGAATATCCTCTAACAATGTTACTGAACCCGATTCTCTCTTAAAACGATATTTGGAAATACCTAACTGACTGAGTTCATCAGGTTTTATTTCAAACCAGCTTTTTCCATATCGGTAAACCAGCCTTCTTTTTTGTCTTTTAAGCCTATTGAATTCTTCATTCGACATATGTGTGTTTAATGGAAACTTGGACATGTATTTTTTGGTTATATCCACACAAATGCCATAACCACCAGAAGGCAGGGCAACCACTCTGGGAATAAATCCATTGTAAATCGCTACATCTTTTGAGCCTGCATCCCTGACTGGTTCCCGGTTATAAAATGCGTCTCCTGATCGGGGTTGCCATAGCCGTAGGTCTTTTCTTATTTCACCTGAAAGATCAAATTGTAAAAACCGTAATATGATTTCTTGTTCGGTAGGATCCTGACTTTGGAAATCAACAAATCGAACCTCATTTGTATCTTTAAAATAAACATAATCACCATACTTAGCTTCCAGACCATCTTCAGGTAAAGCTTCAAGTATTTTAGCTTCGTCTTTCACCACTAAAAAAGGAGTATTGTTGCGGTGAATAATAATCACAGGATGTTTTAAAGAAAAGGCGAGTCGTTTAGTGATATATTGAATATTTATATCATAATCGTCTCCCGTACTATTCAACCCTATTACTTCCAGAAGTCTGTAATGGGCTGATAAGGCCGAAAGGTTCTCAATGGGGAAGATGTTACTTTCGTTCATCATATTATTAAGATTTGCAAATTGGTTTAAAAGAACAGTTTCCACAGACTGAAGGGTCAGTTGTGGTAGGGAAGTCTTCTGGCGTACTTTCACTGAATTTTTTATTTGCACCAAGACGGTACATTCTCAAAAGACCTGTAGCAATTTCAGCTTCCGTACTATTAATATCATCGTCAGAAACCTGGTAATCTCGGATTTCATCAGTTAGCAGCTGAAATTCCGTTAAGCTATAATCCAATACCTCGTATTTGCCTAAGTCACTTGGAAAATCTTTGTGAGGGTTTACCTTACTCAATGAAAAAGCATAAGCCAATAACTGTTCCTGATAAGTTTTGGTCGCAAAAGTGTGCACCTTCCAATCGAAAATATGAGGTGGTTCATCCTGAAAAAAGCAGATTAAATCGGGTCTGGCAACTACCCGGAATTTGCTGAAAGGAAGAGAGATAGTCCTTTGAGTTAGCCATTGACTTGCGGTCCGTAAATGCTCTATCAAATCTTCACGTTTCACGAAATTCGTGAGGGCCTGGTGTATATCGTTTCGCACTCTTTTTAGCTCGCTTTCTTTTACCCCATTTCCATTGTCAAAATCAATAATCGCTGAAACCTGGCCGTAATCCGAGAACGTTATATTGGGGGTCCGATACATCCTGTTTCTGGCAAAATCTAATTTTTCTTCAAACTTTCGGTTTGCAACCCATATTAAAGCGTCTTCATAAAGGCCTTCTTTCTTCCTGATTTTATTGATCGCAACCTGGCTAATGACTTCGTCAACGATATCGCCCCTCCATGCATCCAGGGTTTTTAACTTTGAAAGAATGGTCACTTCTCTGCGAAAAGGATCTTTTGCCGAGCTATGGGCCACAATATTTTTGTAGTACCATTGCCGGTGGCATTTAAGAAATTGCCTATATCCAGAGTATGACCAATTCATCACTATTGTTTTCTGTTTCTAATGAATTTCAGGTATTGAAGAAGTTCAACTTCCTCTTCATTGGTGATCTCTCCAAGTTTGTTTTTTGCAACATTTGAAACACTTTGCTCCTGAAGAGGCCTGTCACCTTTTGGAACAGGATACCCTACTTTTTCCATCAACATCTGGTAAGATACCTTATAAAACTGGGCAAGTTTATATAGAGTATTAGGAGAAGGTTGTTTGACCTTCCCTGATTCTAATTGACTTAAGTATGCATTCGACACTTCTGTCTGTCGTTCTACCTCTCTTAATGTTAGCCCCTTTGACTCTCTAAGTGCTTTAAAGTAGTGACCATATCTATCCATGCTTGAAATTTCTGATTTTGCTAAATATTGCAAGCAAACATAGAAAGCTTTGCTTGGTATTGCAAGCAATTTTTGTGATTTCTTTTAAATTCTAATCCACCTTCGGGTTTCAGTGTGACCATTCCAGTCCGCACTTCCACACTTTTGAGCTTCATCAAAAACGAATACCGTTATGGATCAAGAAGCTCAGCATCTCAGTTTTTCAAGAAATGTACCACCCACATTAGAGCAGGTAAAAGCCTATTTCAATTTTCTTCATGTACCGGTTTCTGAAGCCGAAGTTTTCTATTTCTATTTCCAGGCCATGGACTGGCGAAATGAAACAGGCACCCCCATCCGCGATTGGGTGATGACCGCAGATGACTGGGTGTGGAACCTGGAAAACTGACCCCTTCCAACAGGCATCCATCTGCTTCAATGCTGCAAACAAAACCCTCTGCCTGAGCAGGCAATACCATTGCGCCATGGCAATGAGCAAGATGTAGGATTGTGCCACAATCCGATCTTGCCCACCGCTGCCACAGTGGCGGTGGGGGATAAAATTCTCCGAAGTCGCATTTTATAATCCTTTAGGCTCATAACAAAAACAGAAACCCATAAACCAATGTGGCTCACCATCCGAATTACGCCACAACAGGACCAGCATCTTAAATCCCTGCTGGACAAAGCCTCCTATTGCCAGACGGTAAGTGAGCTGGTACGGGACATGCTTTTCAAAAGAAAACTCACCTTAAACCACCGCAATGAATCCCTGGAAAAACTGCGGATGGAACTGGGGCAGCTGCGCAGCGAACTCAACCGCATAGGCGTGAACATCAACCAGATCACACACTACTTTCACCTGAAGGCAGATCCCAAAGAACGGCTTTTCTTTGTACGGGAAATACTCCCTCATTTAGACCGGGCCCAACAAAAAATGACCCTTATCCACGAGGTGATTGAAAACCTGAAAATTGAACCCTGATTGGTGGCGAAGATCATTACCGGTAAGTCCATCGCAGGAGCGGTCCGCTACAACGAACAAAAGGTGGGAGCGGGCAAAGCCACCCTTTTGGACATGAAGGGCTTTGTGAAAAAAGGATTATCCACCGCAGAAAAAATCCGGGTATTTAAAGATTTGCAGGAACTCAACCGCAGGACCAAAACCAATACGGTGCACATTTCCCTGAACTTTTCCCCAAAGGATAAGCCGGATAGAGAAAAGCTTTTGAAAATAGCGGCTGATTATATGAAAGGCATCGGCTTTGAAAAGCAACCCTATTTACTGTATCGGCATTTCGATGCGGCACATCCCCATGTGCATATCGTCACCACGAACATTGACGAAAACGGGAAACGCATCGAAACCCATAACCTGGGCAGGATATTGTCCGAAAAGGCACGCAGGGAAATTGAAAAGCGGTACCAGTTGATCAAAGCCGGGGAGCAAAAAAAGGAAAAGATCCCCCTGATCCGTCCCCTGAAACAGGCGCATTACGGAAAGACAGAAACCAAAGCAGCCATTTCCAATATCGTAAGAGAAGTGACCCGAACCTATCACTTTGCCTCCCTGCCGGAGCTGAATGCAGTACTCGGCTTGTTCCGGGTGAACGCCTATAGGGGAGAGCCGGAAAGCGATATGCACCGCAATAAAGGCTTGGTATACACCATCCTGGATGCCGATGGAAACAGGACCGGGGTTCCGGTCAAAGCCAGTTCCATTTATTCCGGACCCACACTGGCACGCCTGGAAAAGCAATTTGAAAAGGGCAGGGTACAGCGTACCCCTTACCGGAAGGACCTTAAGGCATCCATACGCGAAACCATGGGCAACAGCACCTCCCGGGATGACCTTGTCGAAAAGCTCAAAAGCAAAGGCATCAGGCCCGTGTTTCGGATCAATGCGGAAGGCAGGCTGTATGGAGTGACCTATGTGGATCATGCCACCCGAAGTGTGTTCAATGGGTCAGCCCTTGGAAAGGAACTGTCCGCCAATGCGCTTGCGGCCCGGTTTTCCCCGCATTCAGCAGAACCTGAAAACAGGGAAAACACTTCTGAAAAAGTACTTCAGCCTCAGGTACCGGAGAGTAAGATCACCCTGAACACCTTCCAGGGTGAAGACCCTACGCCTTATGAATTTCGGCAGAAGAAAAAACGGAAACGAAAAAAACGCCACCTCTAAAACCCCAAAAATGCAAACCGGAGAAAATATAGAAGGCTTACGGAAGATCATAGACCTGACCCGGAAAATCAGTATCGGCATGCTGTGCCTTCACGGGTACTACTATTGTTATCCTTCATTCAGGGAGTGGGGGATGACCCACGAGATAACAGACCGGCTGTTGATGCACATCAGGGATACCGGGCTGTTCACCCATTTTTATACCTCTAAACTTTTTGCTTTGGGGCTGCTGCTCATTTCCCTGATCGGGACAAAAGGCAAAAAAGAAGAAACCATTACCCTGGCACGTGTTCTATGGCCGCTTATCAGTGGAACGTTGTTATATGGCGGCAGCCCTTTGGTGTTTTACCTCCCTATGGGAGAACAGGAAAACAGCCTGCTTTACATGGGGATCACCGCACTGGGATACGCCCTTATCCTGATGGGAGGGGCCATGCTCGGGAGAATGCTTAAAAATCGCCTCAGCCAGGATGTGTTTAACCACCTGAACGAGACCTTTCCCCAGGAGGAACGCTTCCTGGAAAATGAATATTCCGTGAACCTTCCGGCCCGCTACAAACTAAAAAAGAAAGTCCGACACTCATGGATCAATATCATCAATCCCTTCCGGGCGCTGCTGGTGGCAGGGACACCCGGATCAGGAAAAAGTTATTTCGTCATCCGCCACGTCATCACCCAGCATATCAGGAAAGGCTTTTCCATGTTTGTCTATGACTTCAAGTACGATGACCTTTCGCGCATAGCGTACAATACCCTGCAGCATCATGGTTCAGCATATGGGGTGAAGCCTGAATTCTATACGATCAATTTTGACCGCCTCTCCCATACCCATCGCTGCAACCCGCTGGAACCGGATTTAATGCTGGATATTACCGATGCCTCTGAAGCAGCACGGACGATTATGCTGGGGCTCAACCGGGAATGGATACGCAAACAGGGCGATTTCTTCGTGGAAAGCCCGATCAACTTTTTAACAGCCATTATCTGGTTTTTAAAAAAACACAGGCATGGGAAATACTGTACCCTTCCCCATGTGATCGAACTGATGCAGGTGGATTATGAGAAGCTTTTCACGGTGCTCCGTACAGAACCCGAAATAGAAGTTCTGATCAACCCCTTCGTTTCCGCCCTGGTCAAGAAAGCATTTGACCAGCTGGAAGGGCAGGTGGCCAGCGCCAAAATTACCATGGCCCGGCTTTCTTCACCGCAGCTGTATTATGTCCTTTCAGAAAGTGAATTCACCCTGGATTTGAATAACCCTAAGGCCCCTAAAATCATTTGCATGGGCAACAACCCGCAAAAGCAACAGGTGTATGGGGCGGTATTGTCCCTGTACATTTCACGTATCGTCAAGCTGGTCAACCAAAAAGGAAAACTCAAGTCCAGTCTCATATTCGATGAGTTTCCCACGATCTATTTCAATGGGATTGATAACCTGATTGCCACGGCACGATCCAATAAAGTAGCTACCTGCCTGGGGGTACAGGACTACAGCCAGCTTAAGAAAGACTACGGCAGGGAACAGGCCGAAGTGATCATGAATACGGTGGGGAATTTCATCAGCGGTCAGGTGTTGGGCGATACCGCCAAACAACTCTCCGAACGCTTCGGAAGGATTGTCCAGGACCGGGAAAGCATTTCCATAAACAGTTCAGAAACCTCCGTGTCAAAATCCACCCAGCTGGACCAGGCGGTCCCGCCTTCCACCATAGCCTCGCTTTCGTCCGGTGCGTTTGTGGGAATGGTGGCTGATACGCCAGATCAAAAGATAGCCCTGAAAGCTTTTCACGCAGAAATCCTCAATGACCATGATGCCTTAAAAAAGGAGGAGGAAAACTACCGTCAAATCCCGAAAGTCAGGGACATCACCCAGGAAGAAGTGGAGCAGAATTACCGGAGGATAAAAACAGAAGTAGCCGAGATCGTCCGTATGGAAATGGAACGTGTCTTTGATACCCCCGGACTGGGACATCTGATCATCAGAGGTTAATACCAGAAAAAAAAGACCCGGCTCAATGCCGGGCCTGTTGTACCTCAATTGTTTACATGCCTTTATACTTTCTGGCCCGGGTCCTTTTTTGCGCTTTGGCAGGTTTCTTTTGCGCTTTGGAATCCTGATCCTGCTTTGCAGACAATCCCTCTGCAGCCAGGCGTTTTCCCGATGCATCATACAGGTTCAGAGACTTGAACCTGGGGTTGGCTTCCAGGTGAAACCGGCCTTCCCTGTCTTCCAGTTCCACGCTGTGAAGATTGCCCTTTTTAAGGCTATAGAACAAAAGGTCCTTTTGATCGGGATTTTCTATAGAAGCAATGGGCAGTTTGGTCACCTCCTTTTCCAGGTCAAATCCATAGTTCTGGTGGTATTGCTTTACAGGGTGCTGCCCCTTATCATCTTTCTGGCGCAAATCCAGTTGCAGCCAGGCATTGTAACGTTCCCCCTCCCTGTTGAACAGGCTCTTGAAAACGGCCCTGCCTTCCAGCAGGTTGAAAGCTTCCTTGGCAGAAATACCCTGGTTATGGTAAAAGCGCTGCGACAGCTCCCGCCCATCAGCATGGGTAAGAGTGGCATCAAAACCATTGTAGAAATACCTGCCTTCTTCAGATTTTCTAAAGTGCAGGTGATAGTCCAGCTTTTTATTGTCAGGATCTTTGGTGAGGTGTAATTCAATTTCACTTTTCCCGGATTTAACCTGTTTTTCCAGTTCCTGGTGAAGCGATTCCCCAAAGCCGGAATATTTCAGGCGATCCTGTAAGTCTTCGATATTTTGTTTTACAGTCATCATCAGTCTTGTTTAGGTTGAGGAAGGACAATCGGATCGGCCTTCAATATCTTTTTTTCCCGGATAGCCAGCATGGAATGGCGGTCCCCGTTTTTCTCAAAACAGCGGATTTCGAAAATCTTGGCATCGGAAATGGTAAAGCCGGAAAAGGCAAACACCACGATGGCACCGGATTTACCACCCACACCTTGAGCAGTCTTGCGGGCGACAGGTTCCAGGGGAACCCGTCTTACCGCAGTTCGTCTGGACTGCTTTTTATCCCGGATGAAGAACTCCCATTTTTCGGTCAGGAAATCTATATTACTATTGTTTTCCACCGCCAGCTGAAAGAATAATACCCCTTCATGCTGAAAAACCTGCCCGGTTCCCAACCTTACTTTGCCTTGTCTTTTGCCCCATTTGATAGCCCCGGGTTCCCGGCTGGCAGCTTCCCCGACAAAATCTGCTACTTCGCCAGGAGTAAGGCCTGTACCCTTTAGTTTGACCGTGGTATGTTCCGCATTTTTTTGCTCCGCCATTTTTATAGGACGGGCATCGGGGTAGTTGGTATAGCTGACCGTAAAAGGATACAGCTCTTTATCTACGGTCATCACGTACATGCTGGTAGAAGGAAAATACCTTTCCCCGGCTTTTAATTTCAGGATATGGGGTGCCTCAGGGTCTTTCTCAGCCAGGATAGCCCCATTCCCGAAATCCGCACTGACCACCGCTGCAGGGAATATCAGTACGGTGGTTTTGTTCCACCCGATGCCAAGGGGATATGTTTTTACCCGCGCCTGTTGGGCGAACTGGGCATGGCAAATCTGGGATAGCCCGAGAGCTATCAGAATCATGAAGGTTTTCATACAATTGAATTTAGTGGTTATTACCTGTGAATAGATTGATCCGTCAACAGCAGGGGATGCCCTGCTTTGACATGCACCCGGATCAGTTTGGCTTTTTTGGAAAAAATGCCTTTTACCGTTTCCAGCCCGGCCATAGAGGCCTGCGCCTCCCAGGAGCCGGACATGGACATCTTATTTAAAGACTGCACCCCGTCTCCCGCTCCCTGTTTGACAGCATCCCGCGTAATGGTATTGGGAATCCGTATACCCGGCAGGGCATCCAGGCCAGTTACGGTAAGATCCACGGGAATGATCAGGTTGTCTGAGCGGATGGCCTCCACCTGGATATGAAGGCGCTCCCCGTTTAAACGGCAAACACCCGTTACCGGAGTGCCTGCCGGGAACTCCACACCTTTGATATAAACCGTTTGGGAGAGCTCCATACGGATAGAGGCACCACTTACAATTTCCTGATCCACCGTCACACGGGCCGGAATGGCTGGCCTTATATCCGAAAATGGGGCTGTATCCTTCTTTTCCAGGGAATAGAACCGGTTTTGAGGTTTTGGTGCATGGCGAACCTCCTGCTCCGTGCTTTCTTCAGGGGAGAGGCTTACCTCAAAAGCCTTGGAGCTTAGAAGTTCCGCTTCCTGATTTAAGCGCTGCTGCACACGTCCGGGATGCTGCACATCGAGCAATTTATCCAGCATCTGATCAATTTTTTCCATTTCAGGGTCCTCTGCCGGGGCCATTACAGCCGACATCATAGACTCCAGATGTTGCAGTTCAGGATCGGGTGCTATTGCTGTTCCGGGTTCCCCTTCAGGAATTGTTGCTTCCCGGGTCACCGTCAGCGGTTCTTCGGAGGGTTGTAGTAATGCTTCCAGATCGGATAATTTTTCCGAAACCGCATTTTCAGTTTCCATAAGGGTGCTTTTTCTTTCCAGCCCCGCCAGCACGTGTTCCGTAGTGTCCGCCTGGGGCCCTGTAACACGGGCAAAGGGGTCCATTCGCATTTGCTCCCTCTTTTGGGCGGCCCTTCTCTCCGAGCGTTCATAAGAGGCCAGCTTGTCCGGGGCCAGGGAGTCTACTTGGGCTTCGGGAAGGGAGATGTTGAGGCCTCCGGGCTGTTTTTGAGGCAAATCCGAAGTGCCTTTTCCGCCTCCCAGTGCCCAGAAGGCCAGGCATAGGAAGGGGAGGGTCAATAGTGGTAATGCCAGCAGGAATTTCCGCTCTCTTTTCTGTTTTTCAGTGATCTGTTTCATAGGGTAGTGTATGTAGTGGATTATAAATAGTGGAATCAGCATAGGGAAGAACAGGCTCTTCTAAGGGAAGTGGCATCCTTTCATTTGTTCCGGCAAGCCCCCGGTAGAGGATGACGCAGGAAGCTATCGTACATAAAGCCAGTAAGACTACAACAGCTCCTTTTTTTGAGCTTTCTGAAAGGCTGTTCAGCCATGTAGCCATGGCCTTTATCGGTGAGAGGCCACCCGAAAGCACTGCTGTTTTCGGGTTGGTGGAGGAGTCGGACATACTCATCGCTTTTCCGATTTGAGGGTTTCATTGGAAATCGTTTCCCAGTTTTCAACCAGGAACCCATGCGGGTTCTGGTCAGAACGATCAATGTGGCGCAATTGCCCCGATGTTACCAGCCTTCGGGTGACAATCGAGGTGGAGCGGATGACCTTCTGCTTTCCGAAATAGCGGAACCCGTAAGGATAGGAATCCAGTGAAATATGGATGCTGTCCATCTGAACCGTCTGGTTCATATTTGCCGAAACCATATCCGTATAATAGCCCCGTTCCCTTAAATTGTCGTAGACCTTTTTGGCAGAGCCATCCGCCAGATAGAGGCTTTTGGTGATCTGGTCCCGAATAAAATGTTCATCAGGACTTAAGGTAAAGAAGTAATGATGGAACATTTTGACATGGTCCCGGGCTTCGACAGGAATATTTTCTTTTTTTTCCGATGAAAAAGCCTCCAAAGCCTTTCCCTGTGAAAGAATATAAATACGCTCCTGGGCTGTTTCAATGGCCCGTATTGCCATAATTCCCATATAAGCCGAAAAGAGCATGGACAGGACAACAGAGGCAAAAGAAAGGTATTTGACATGGCGGAATGCCGTGTCCAGATTTTTCAGGTTCTCAAACATAGAAATCAGTGTTTTAGCATTTGTGATACGGCACTGCCACCTGCCGCAGCGGCTTTGGTGCTTTGATTTAAAAGGCCATCCCTGCCTCCGGGCTGAACAATAAAACCTGCCACATTGGGAACGGTGATGTACCCTATAATGGCGATGACCATAAAGACCAGGTACCCCAGGGAACTGCTGAAGTCCCCGTCCAGCACCATCATATTGAGCTGAATTTTGGCAATGATCGCCCCGAAGATATTGGCGATGGGAAGCCAGAGGGACACATTGATATAGCGGGCAAACCAGGCGGACAGCGTATGCTGAAACCCATCAAAGACCGACAAGCCAAAGACCAGGGGCCCCAGGATCGAGAGGACCACCAGCTGAAAGGTTCGGATGGTATTAATGCAGAGGGCAGCAGCAAAAAACAGCACCTGCAGGAGCTCGGAAACCATCTTATTGAGGATGGCCTTTAAGTTAAAGACAAAGACTTCATTGGCCAGCCTTTCAAAGATGCCCATTTCCTGTAGGTTTTCCGGGTATTCAGGCGATCCGTCTTCATGGATCCGGTTCAGGTAAGGTTCCAGGTCTTCCGCTTCCATTTCAGCAATATGCCGGGCAATGGCCTGGTTACTTCCTTCCACCATCCCTGCGGTGGCTTTGACAATAGGGGACATGGCACCATTGATGAGCGACAGCACCTGTGGAAATACCATAATGGCCAGCCCAATAGCAAAGGGACGCAGCAGGGGATACATATCGATGGGTTCCGAACGGGCCAGGTGTCCCCAGACCCGGTACCCGATATACCAGATCGCAGCAAAGCCGGCCAGGGCTCTGGCGACTGTAATCAACTGACCGGCCAGCGGGATCATGTCATCATACAGCCCGGACAACACCTCGTGCAGGCTTTCCACACTGCCGGAAATCGTCTGGGCATGCGTGGCCGGTATGGCAAGTCCCATGAAAAGGAGGGTAAAGAGGATGGTTTGCTTTTTCATGTTATGGTTTTTTTTCAGTTAGTTTCAGGACAGCCCTTTTTTCGTCTTTTAAGCGTTGCCTTTGCCTCTGCAGGGTTCCGATCTCTGTATTTAAGCTGCGCAGGGAGATCAGTAAGCCTGAAATTTCATCGTGCAGCCTGTCGATGGCTTCCAGCCTTTCAAAGTCAGACATCCGCAGTTCTCCGGCAGTCAGGATCATGGCCAGCTCATCGAGGTTGCGCAGGGAAGCTTTGAAAAACCCGGAATAGCGTTCTTCCAGGACATCCAGTTCTTCACCGGAAAAGTCCCCGGAGGCCCTGACCTGGTTATAGGTGGCCCGGTATTCATTGATGATGTACTGCTGGTAGCGTATGATCTCTGCCACGCGGTAATAGCTGCGTACCTCGGGGCTTACCTGAAGCAGCCCGTCCAGGAAGGCCTCGTGCAGCCTGAAGTTTCCTTCTGCTATATTTTTGACCCGGTTGTAGCCGTTGCTCAGGATCGTATACCCCTGGTACATATTGTCCAGGATCTTTTTTAGCTGCACCAGTTTTTCATAGTTCAGCATCAATTGAGTGGCCTCATATTGCTGGGCGCTGCTGCTTCCCGGCAGGCATAACCCAAGAGAAAGCAGTAGGGCAAAAAGCAGTGTTTTTAAGTTACCTGATTCCATAAAGTGTGTTGATTACATGTTGTTCCCGGGTTTTTCGCTCCCGGTTTTGATCCACCAGCCTTAGCCGGAGGTAACAGGCTTTAATGGCCTGGTACAAAGCTTCCATTTCCCGCAGGTATACCTCAAGAGCCGCCATACGCTGGGCATCCTCCATCTGGTAGGTACCAGGGGAGAGCACGGCATGACATTCCCCCAGGACATGCTCTGATTTGATGATGATGGTGCGGACAAACTGTTGTACTGCGGTTTGTTCCCTTTGATCCAGCTGTTTGCTTTGTCCCGGCAGGCTATTTATCCATGAGGCTACCCTTGTGATCCGGCTGTAAGTGTCTGCAATGGCTTTTACATTAGGGTCCTTTTTCACCAGGGGATGTACCATCTCAAGCGAAGAGAAATAATCCCGGTGCTGTCCAAAGGCACCATTGCGGATGTCGCCCGCCAATTTCCAGCCGGTCTGCACGATGGCATACCCTTTTTCAGCCACCCGAAGGTAGGCCTGCAGGGCCACGATCTGGTGCATTTTATAGGCCGTCTGCAACTCCTTCTGGTTGGTCCATTCCTGTGGTGTCTGTGCATGTACCGGGGTGAGAAGTGGCATCAAGATCAAAGCGATCAGGGTTTTAGTGGTCCAGGTCATAGTGCTGTTTTAAAGGGTCCGAAAAAGGTGAATGCCTCGAGGAGATCAGGCGGTAGTTCCGGGCATTGAAAGCCCGGAGGTCATGGAGGTTTCCCCGGATGCGCTTTTCGGCCTGATGTAAGGCCCTCAGGCGATCTGCATCGTTCATTTGAACCGTAAAAGATGTCATGATCCCGGTGAGGTGATCCAGGTTTTCCAGTGACGCTTCCAGGATGTGCTGGTAAGTGTTGCTGATCATTTGTTTTTCTTCAGCCAGTAGTAAAGGAGAGTTCTGTATGACCTCCCATGCCTTCCGGTATTCTGTGACCAGCTGCGCCTGCATATCCGCTATATCCCGTACCCGCTGAAACCGGGAAATGAGGCTTTTGACCTTCCAGAGTTCCTGGAAAAGGGCATCGTATTGCTGGCGCTGCTTTTCACTCCAGTCAGAAATCTCCCTGAGTTTGAGTTCGCTGAGTTTGTTCTCCAATACCTTCTGGGCGTTCTGGAGCCAGATGGTTCTGTTCTGCAGGCGTTGCACTTTCAGGTCAATGGCCTGGATCACTTTTTTGATGGCTTCTTTGATCACTTTAATAATCACAGCTATAGGTACCGCCCTGGCATTTTGGTGCGGTAATACCGTAAAGCCAATCGTTAAGGGGATCACCAGGGTGATGATTCTATTTTTGATTTTCATGAAAGGGTTGATTTACGTTCTTCTGCGAGTACCCTGATCGCCTGTTTGCGGTCTTTGAATGTGGCCGCGAGTTTTTCGACTTTCAGTTTTTCCGTTTCTTCAGTGGTGTAGGTGAGGTACTCCTCGGGGCTGACTTCCACCCGGTACACCTTTTTATAAATGCTGATATAGACTTCCTTGTAATTCCGGCCCGGCTCCTTTGCCTTGTTCATGGAAAGGATGATCGCCTTTTCATGGTCTGTCAATCCCAGCAACGCCTGGATGTCCCTGAATTTGTTCTGGTATTTGCGCTGATCCATCAGGATTTTGACATCCGCATTATTGATAATGGCGTTTTTGACAACAGGGCTGGAAATAATATCCTCTACTTCCTGGGTGACCACAATGGCCTCCCCGAAGAATTTCCGCACCGTCTTAAAGAGGTATTTGATGTATTCCGCCATGCCTTCTTTGGCAATCGCTTTCCAGGCTTCCTCGATCAGGATGATCTTTCGGATGCCTTTGAGCTTTCGCATTTTGGAAATGAAAATTTCCATGATCATCAGGGTGACCACCGGGAATAGAATCGGGTGATCCTTGATGTTGTCGAGTTCAAAGACAATGAAGCGCTGGTGGAGCAGGTCCAGGTTTTCGGTAGCATTGAGCAGGTAGTCAAATTCACCGCCCTTGTAATAGGGACGGAGCACATACATAAAATTGTCCACATCAAAATCCCGGTCCCTGACCCCGTCCTTTTTCAGGGTTTCCCTGAATTTGGTGTCCAGGAATTCATAAAAGGTGTCAAAGCAGGGAAAGGTGTCCGGCTGGCTGTCCAGCAAATCAAAGTAACCACCCAGGGCATTGGAAAGCGCCACGTATTCTGAGCGCCTGAAGGTCTCATCTTCCTTTTTCCAAAGGGCATAAAGCAGGGTCTTCAGGCTTTCCTTTTTTTCGGTATCCGGACGCTTCCTGCCCTCGATGAAAAAGGGGTTAAAACGGATGGGGTCATTTTCTTCATAAGTGAAGTAATAGCCATTCACCAGATCGCACAGCCCCCGGTACGAATGGCCCACATCCACTAAAACAATGTGGGTGCCCTGCTCATAATAGGAGCGCATCAGGTGATTGGTCAAAAAGGACTTTCCCGATCCCGAGGGACCCAGCACAAATTTGTTGCGGTTGGTGATCAGCCCGCGGCTCATGGGCTCATCAGAAAGGTCCACATGAACCGGGTAGCCGGTGATCCGGTCTCCCAGGCGGATGCCCACCGGGCTGCGGGAAGTACGGTAATGGGTTTCCGTATTGAAAAAGCAGGTGGCCTGCGCCACAAAGGTGTCGAAGGTTTCATTCACCGGGAAGGCCGCCTGGTTGCCGGGCAGTCCTGCCCAGAAAATCTGGGGCGCACCCACGGTCTCCTGCCGGGGAACCACATTCATTTTGGCCAGGGCTCCTGAAGTCAGGCTGCGTAGCTGTCCCAGGGCTTCTTTTTGGTCGGTCCAGACCATCACATTAAAATGGGCTTTGACAGCCTTTCGCCCTGAGGAAATAGCCTCATTCAAGAAGGCAGCAGTAGCATCCCGCGCAATGGCATTCTCCCTGCTGTAGCTGGAAAGCGATTCCAGCCGGAGCCTTTTGGACTCCAGTTCCTTTAATTTCTTCTGGTGATCTTCAATGAAGATGAACTGGTTGTAGATGTGATTGCAGGGAAGGAGCCCGCAAACTGGTGTGGCAAAACCGACAGGGAATTCCGATTGGTCTGTCCCGTACGGCTCATAGCGCACCCGGGGACTGACGCTTGAGGGAAGATTCTCCACATCACCCATGGTATATAGCTGGACGTATTTGTTGCCGATCTTCCATTCCGGTTTAAACTCAATGTCCTGCAATACCAGGGTATCATCCAGGCTCAGGTATTCTTCCAGCAGTCCTTTTCTGAGCGTTGAACCGGCTATTTCATCCCCTGTTAAGGGACGCATTCCGATACCTGCATCGGCAAGGATCTGTCGCAGCTGCCCCAGTACATTTTTGAAATCCTCCCTGATCGTGGGGGCTATATGTTCCTCAGGGATTAAAGATTTACGAAGCAGGTTCGACACGGCAGCGTTCCCGAGCTTGCTGCCTTTCGGCCTTTTGGTAACAAAGAGCCGGCACCGGTGCTCCAGATGGGGACGTCCTTCAAAGAAACGTTCGCTGGCAAGGGAGTGAAAAGAGTGGTCTTTCCCGGCATAGGTTCCCCGGAATGCTTTGGATGTAAACCAATCCTGCTTATGGAGTACCGTTTGGCCGGGGAGCACACCAATGGCCTTATTCCAGGCAGCATGCATGGCCTGAAAACCGGAAGGGTTGAGCGAAAAGATCTCAGGAAGCTCCACGGCATAGGTGGCCGTAATATCTCCCTGCCGGGAGAGGATCATATCCTGCTCTATTTTGTAAATGGGAAACACCTGGCTTATATCCATATCAATGTTTGTTTAAACGGGTAAAGATTTTTCTGCTGCGGATCAAAAGGTGTGGGGGCACCTGCTTCTGTGCGAGTTTTTTCATCATCCCATACTCCCCATAGACCGCATTGAGATGAAAAACGAAGAGGAAACCGGAGGTCCCCAGGACAATCCCGATCCCCAGGCAGAGGTACATGGAGATCCCGATGGCATAGGCCACACCAAAGGCAATGAGGGTCAACACCAGCACTGCGGCCAGGTAGCCAATATACTGGGCCTTCAAACCTTTAAATTCGATGGGTTTGTTGATACCCTTGTTTATAGTGTAGGAGTTCATATGGCTTTTCCTGATATATAAGTGGATAGAGAAGGGGAGGCCTGCTGCGCTGCTTCTTTTTCAGGGGGCTGCACAGCCTCCCTCAGACTTTGGGTTTTTTGCAGCTTATTATTGATTTGCTGATCCAGCTTTCGGATTGATTTTCGCAATTCTTCCAGGAGCTTTTCTTTCGGGAAGGACCTCAAAGCCAGCCCTGAAAGCTGCTTTTTCTCTTTTAGGAGCTCCTGCCCCTTTTTTTGGTGCTTTTCTAAGAGTTTAGGAATGCGCGAAAGGGCACTCATAAAATGCCGGGCCGCAAACTCCGGGTCGGGATTGGGAATCCCGTTACTGATAGAATACCTGATTTTTCCATGGGGAGACAGGGCGTAGAAATGATTGGAGGTTTCATACTGAAGCCGCTTTTCTACGGCCCAGGCCGTGGTTTTTTGCTCGATGAAGAGATCAAAGCCATATAGTTTACCTATGGATTTTGATTCCCCGGATGGGGCGGGGTTAAAGGCTTTGTGAAGCTCCAGGATAAACCTGCCCATTTCCGCATCAGGGCTTCCCTTATATCCGGTAAGTACAGTTTGGTTTACCTTTTTTCCGTTTTCGTGCCGCTCGGATTCCTTCAGCAGGACTGCGTCTTTTTTCAGGATGTCAATGATCCCTGAATTTGATTGAAGGTTTTTCTCAACCATCCCCAGCTTGCGTTGAATCCTTAGCTGTTCTGATTGAAACAGCCTTTTGCTGGACGCTAACACCGCCACCTTTTTATCCAGTTTTGATCGTTCTAACAGGGTGGTATCCCCGCTGAGGATCGCAATATATTCTGCGAAGTTCATTCCTGAGTTTTCGTCCATAGCCCCCTCATCAATGGTCCGGGTGGACATGGAGGCATTTTTGATCTGACTGATAAAGGTTTGTTTGTTCTTTAAAAGGTTGAATTTGTAATTGTCCAGGGACTGCTCGGTGGCATAAATAAAAGAGATGATGCGATTGTCGAATTGCTCTTTAGCCAGCCAGTTTCCCTGCCGGGCACCACGGCCGTTTCGCTGTTCCAGTTCCGAAGGCTTCCAGGGAATATCGATATGGTGCAGCGCCACCATCCGGGATTGCACGTTCAGCCCGGTTCCTGCTTTTGTGGTGGACCCCAGTAAGATGCGAATTTCACCATCCTGCATTTTGTCGAAGAGTTCGGGTCTTCTGCGATCCGTCCAGTTGTGGATGAAGGTAATTTCATGGGCAGGGATGCCGTGCTTTTGTACCAATACCTCCTTTAATGCTGTGTAGATATTCCATTGGTTGGACTTTGGCGTTCCGATGTCGGAGAAAACCAGTTGTGTGCCCTTAAATGGGGTGGACTTGCGATACATTTCGGAAACTTTAGAAGCGCAGGTATGTATTTTATTGCCCGGATGATCCTCATAGAGCTGCGGGTCTATCAGGCGCATGTCCGTGGCCATTTGTTTGGCATAATTGGTGGCGATGAGCATCCTGCCTTTGTCCTCTGATTCGGATAGAGGAGGCCTGCCGATCAGCGTGGCATCCCCTGATTTGGCAAATTCCATGAGGCGTTTGATAAAGTCCTGCTGTACCTTTGAAGGAGAAATATGGACCAGCTTTTCTTCCAGCCGGGGTTTGTCAAGCTGAATGTGATCTGCTGTTTTATAATCCGTAATCTCATTGTAGAGCATCGCCAGTTCCGGAACCTTGATAAAATGCCTGAAGCGTTCTTTGGCGATAATTTCATTGGTTACTGAAAATTCAAAATCCACCGACTTTTTGGCAAAGACAGCTGCCCAGGCATCAAAATTTTCAAGTTTTAACCGCTTGAGCTCATTCGGCCTGAGGTATTTGAAGATCAGGTACATTTCCGTCAGACTATTCGATATCGGGGTCCCCGATAAAAAAGTCACATTAAGATCAGACCGGAACCTGTCCTGAAGAGACCGCACAGCAAACAACATGTTCAATGCCTTTTGGCTCCCTTTGGTGTTTCCCAGTCCCGCCACATTCTTATGGCGCGTGGTAAAAGTGAGGTTCTTAAAGGCATGGGACTCATCCACAAACAAATGATCTATGCCTATGGATTCGAAATCCAGATTTTCATCTTTTTGATGATCCATCTGTTGTTTTATCTGAGCCAGGGTATTTATAAGGTTGTTCTTACGGATTTCAAGACCTTTTACCATGGCTTTGGAAATCCTTCCTCCCAACTCCCGGACGGTTTCCAGGTCCTTTTCCACATGAGAAAGCTCTTCCTGAAAGATCTGTTTTTGAATTTCCGGTGAATTGGGGATTTTCCGGAACTGGTCATGGGTCATAATGATACAGTCCCAATCATTGAAAGTCATTTCCCGGAAGAGTCGAAATCGATTCGAAGGCGTAAAATCTTTCATATTCGGGAAGAGTATCCTGGCTTGCGGATAAGCCAGCTGGTAGGTTCTGGCTATTTGTTGCACATTGCTTTTCAGGGCCAGAATAGCCGGTTTGCGCACCAGACCCAAACGCTTCATTTCGTGGCTGGCTACTACCATGGTCAGGGTTTTTCCCAGACCTACCTCATGATCAATGAGAGCACCTCTCTCCTGAATGATTCTCCAAACGGCACTTTTCTGGGAGGAATAAAGCCCTTTTATCCCCAGAGCCTTTACATCCAGCCCGGGAAAGGATAGATGACTGCCGTCATACTCCCGAAGGACTTTCGAATTGTAGATGTGGTTGTACTCCTTCTCCAGATGTTGCTTATCCTTAAGTGGCAGCCTGTTTAGCCATCCTGTAAATTCCTCCCGGATTTCCTCGATCTTTTCATGTGCCTGCTGAATCGCGGCATTATCCGCAATACGGATGGTTTTGCCGTGTGATTCAACTTCATAGGTGAAAAAAGGAGTGGTGTTTTCCAGCGCATGTTCCAGGATTTTATCCCCGTAGGTGGTGCGGCCATGTTTCGGGCTAACCGCATACTGGTTTTGGATCTTTGCATTTGAACCGGTCGTATTTACCTTAAACACATCCATTCCCTCAATCAAATGAACGCTGGTTTCCAGTTCGAATACCTCGCTGGCAAACCGGCTGTAATACGACATGGGGATCCATCGTTCCCCGAGGTTAAAATCCAGCAGTTCAAATGGGATGGGATCAGGCAAAACACCTTCCAGAGCACGGATCGACTTTGTTATTTCCTTCGCAAAGGGGTGGTTGTCAGGTAAGGCTCTCAAATCTTCCAGTTTGGACAGGACATCTCCTGATAAGAACCGGTCTTTGGTTTCCCACTGGTCATTTACAGCATTGAAATAGATATATCCATCCAGCTGCTCCATGAGCAGGTCCTTTGGCATGCCCGAAATTTTTTCCATGTATTTCAGGTCCACGCGGCCCAGGTTGTTTAAGGAAACAGCCAGCGCCTCGAAGTGGTCTTCGGGTTTAGGTTCTTCCTGTATACGTTCTCGTTGCGGGGTCACCAGGTCAGAAGCTTCAAAACCTTTTTCCGATCTTCTTTCCAATGAGGAGAGAACCGTCAGGGCGTGACTGTCTATAGCAAGGTGTTTTTTGTTCTGAGGATCATTGAGCCTTCCGTAAGCCTCAAAAAAGGATAGGTACTGATCCGTTAAAAGCTCCTTTTGGGTCTTGGACCCTTCCATTTGAAGCAAGGTGTCCCTGAGCTGGATATAGGATTTATAGAAACGGAGCCCCTGGGTAACGTGAATTTTGTTGAAATGCACAGGCTTTCCATGATCATCCGGTTTTAACACGCCCACCTCATTACGGAAAATATACAGCGCGTCCGGTTTCAGATAGCCCGGAACAGACTCCGGTTGTAGGGTTTCACCTGCCTTTAAGAGATCTTCAAAGGTGTCTCTGGCATCCAGTCTAAAACGGACCCCTAGCTTTTCTCCCTGTTCCAGGATCGATTTCACCTCCCTGCCCAGCAATGCTGCATCCATCCAGTTGATACTGGTTTCTATTTCTTTGACATTGGATACGGCTTTGTATAGAAATGCTTTTCCTGACTTTGTCCTGGCAGAGATCACCACCGCATGGTCGTGACCGGGAAAAGCCCCGCTTTGGATCACGGCATTTATCCGTGCTGATTCGGTCCGGATCAACTTCCTGTCCGGATCCGTGATGTATCGTAACGCCTGGTTTATTTCCCCCGCACTTCCCCCAAACAAACCCAGTTGAAATCCTTGCTCCTGTGTGGCTTCCTTTGGCGGGTCCAGCAGGGTCAAGGCAGGATGTAGTGAAGACAGGTTTTTTTCTAAATCCCGCTTCAATCGATCCAGCAGGGGATTTTCAAGTGCTGCCATATCTCCCTCCATCCGGTTTACCTCATGGGCCTTGCCATACTGATTGGTGCCGGCAGACCTTGTATCCCCCAGCCATAATTCAGGGGACGCTGCCAGGAAACGGTTGACCGGGTAGTCACCAAATGTATTGTGGCGCGTTACCGTTTCTAACAGCGCCTTTTCAGAAAGGCTGATCTCTTTTTTATGGTTGTTTTTCTGAAGGAGGATCAAATGTGTGGGTGCCTCCGTGTTCGCGGTTTCCTTCATCAGGTTATCAGGCATTACCGTTATGCTCAGCAGGTCGGAGTGTTCCAGAAGAAACTCCCGGACCGGTTTATTAGATGGCGCATCAAATACCGCGCGTGTGGCAACCAGGGCCAATACACCCCGATCCTTTAGCTTTTCCAGTGATTTTACCATGAAGTAATTATGGATTTTTGATAGGTACCTGGCGTCTACAGCGGGATCATGTATGTTGTAATTACCAAAGGGAATATTGCCGGCCACCAGGTCGAATTTTTCGCTTTCTGATTCGGAAGTCTCTTCAAGGCCTCTTATTTGAACTGTGAAATCTTCCAGTCCCTGGTAGGAGGCGACTGCCTGAAGTACCAGGCCTGTGAGATAGTCCTTTTCCACGGCCACCACCTTTTGAGCTGTGGGAACATGGGCTTTCAGGTCCATTAAGAATACCCCGGAGCCGGCACTCGGCTCATAAATGTTTTCGGGCTTGAAACCTGACTCTTCCAGAGCCCGGTAAATCGTGTGCGGGATCACTTCCGGGGTAAAAAAGGCGGATAGCGTACTTTGCTTGACTGAATGGACCGCTTTCGTATAATCTGCAGGGTCCAGCCGGGAATTCAGGAGCGCATGGAGCCTGTTTATTTCTTCGAATAGGGCAAAATCACTTTTGGATGCCCCCATTTTAGCCCATTCTTCCCGGGAAAGACCCAGGTAAAGAATGGCCTTGATCCCACCAAAGCCCGCATATTGCCTTACCAGGTCATAACCGTAGGTATTCAAAGACGAACCTTCCCTGAAATCCAAAGCCACTGTTATGGCATCGATATTCCGCTGAATGATTTGTTTTGGATTAAAGCCCATCAGCCCCCTTCTCCAAATATGCAGCGATCAGGCCGGTCAGGGCATTATAGAGCGGACTTCCGGCCTCGGGGTTAAAATCAAGTTCCTCAAAAGCATCCTTTACATAAGGCAGGATATTGAGTATTTCTTCCTTTAAAATGCCCAGGCTTCGCAAGGCTTCCGCTGTATCAGGAAACTGCTCTTCCAGAATTTCAGAAACCATCAGAAAGCGGGACGGTCCCCATTGCTCCCGCAGCCAATGGAGTCTATACCCTACGCGCTCATAAGCAGGCAATTGCCCGATAAAGGCTCCCTGTTCCGTCTCAAACCGTGTGAACAGCTTCTGTATCACAGCCTTCATCTCCGATTCCTTAAGATCTGAAATCCGGTCCGGATATTCTTCGTGAAGAAGTTGGGCTATTTCTGATGTTCTCTCTTTTTCCTTCATGATGACTTATCGTTTGATCGATTTGGCAGGATTCATACGGTGGTTATTTAGAACCAAATCCGGCAGCCCTGACTCTTCCACAGGGGTAACCCTGGCTTTGATTTGCTTTTGGTAAGGATGCATGCTGAGGAAATAGGCATCGCTAAGCCCGAGTTTTCTGGCCATGCCCACCGGGTCCAGCTGCATTTCATCCGGGATTTCCACCAGGACCACATGTTCAGGAATGTCTGTTAACTCCTGTGAGGCATGGAACACCGACTTTAACTCCCTGTTGTAGAAGAACTGGTAATGACGATGGTCTTCGGTGGGGACCATCTGATCCAGTGGCAGCCTTTTCCAGGGGGTATCCACATGGCGAAGCTCTGCAAGCCTGACATCTATGAGAAACCGGTCTCCGGCAATATCCACTTCAGGGAGGTGTCCCTTTTTCCTTTCTTCAAACCCATCCATACCAGTGGTATTACAGTCCGAAGAAACTTTGAAGAACCGTGGCCACCACCACCAGGAAAACACAGGATCCGAACCAGGCGGCAGCCACCTTACCGGTATCGGGCTCCCCGTTATTCCATTTGTTAAACACCTTGACCGCACCGATCAGGCCTACGATGGCACCGATAGCATACATCAGGTTGGTCCCGGACTGGAAATATCCCTTGACTTTCTGGGTGGCTTCATTGATCCCTGCGTTGCCATCCTGGGCATTGGCGGCAATGACCATTAGAAACAGGTAGGCTGTAAAGAGCCATTTTGTGATTCTTTTCATAGTGGTTTTAGATTTGAAAGTGAATAGTAGATGCTGTTATAAACCAGCCAGGAATTCCTGAAGGCCTGTTTCATTCATATCCCATGGCTTGTCCTGGGTGAGGGTAACCAAATGGGCCGCCAGTGTCCGGTGGAAGATAGGGACGGATTTGCCCCGGAAGTGCTCCAGGCGGTGCCTGACATTTTCCAGGAAATCCTCTTTGCTCTCTGATTGGGGCAGGATCTCCACCTCTACGTCTCGAATGACATTCTGAAGTTCTTCAAACAACTCAAAGTACTCCTCATCGGAAAGCTCAATGGTGACCCGGTCTGGTTTAGGGTTTCCGCGATGCCGCAGGTACTTGATAAGGTCCCCGCGGAAATAGCGAACCACTATATAGCCATAGTACAACAGCGAGAGTCCTGCAACACAAAGGAGGAAGTTCCCCCAGGAGATATTTTCCAGCATAATCTTTTGATTTTGATGGGACAAACCTGGTGTATTCCGCAGACAAATGATCACACTGCGACCCGAAGGTGGAAAAGAAAAACCGCGGATTCAGGAGTCTCCTTTTCCGTCAAAATCGGTATTGTCCATCCATTTTTCCAGCTTGTCGCGCAGGCGGTCCAGGAAGGTGGTACGGCTGTTTTTGCGAATGCGGATTTCCTGGAAGGTGCGGTAAAACTGCGATAAGTCCTGGTGGAATACCCTTTCGAGGTGATTGGCAATATCCCGGATGGTGACATTGCCATGATTGACTGCCCCTGCTGCTTTCAGGGCATAGGCCAGTTCCACCAGTGCTGCTTTGGGGGCGGTCCAGCGCACGTTCCGGTCCGTTTCCTGCGGTGGGTTTTCAATCTTTTTGATCTCACGGTCCAGGAACCTGCGAAGCATATCGTAAGCCTTAAAGCGGGCCAGTACTTTCCCGGCAGGGGTGGCATCTACATCCCCTGAAGAAGGGATCTGGCATATAAAGTAGGGCACAGAGGCTTTCGATGTGGTGAAGAGCAGGGCATCCATGTCCTTTCTGCCCAGCCTGAAATAATCCCGCAAGAGCTGGTGCCTCTGAATATACAGGCGGATAGGGGCGTATTGTGTTTGTAAATGGTGGAGCGAATCCTTTGTCCCCAGGGGCATGGTAGAAAGAATAAAATACACTTCCCCATAATAGATCAGCTCCGCTTCAAACCTCGGTCTGATCTCTTTATAAAAGTGAATTTCTTCTGCTTCATCCTTCCATTCCTGTTTGCTTTTGACCTCCCTGAAATAACGGTCAATAATCAGGAAGGACTGTTCGGCAACCTGCAACTGATCCTGAAGATCAACAGTTGCCGTATGGATCTCTGATTTCATTTCCCGGAACATATTGTTCCAGTGTTCTGCTTGTTTCATGACTTGACAATTTATGATGGGCACATAACAGCCTGTTATAAAATTGTCCGCGGACACGTTGAGTTACCGGCCAGGTGTCTTTAAGATGTTCAAAACAAATGTAGCAAACTCATAAGGGCCTGCGCCCCGAAAGTCGCCACCGGAACACATGAAATAGTGAAAAATGTGCCTGAATTATAGTGTTCCCCGTATGTAACCACAAAGAAAAAAGCCGCTTTACCCTACACGGAAGCGGCTTTTGTTCCCTTTTTGAATCTTTTTCTTAAAATGTAGTGTCCCGGAACGGCAGGTTCCAGGCATTTTACCATCAGGTATCCTCAAAGCTGATCACAGCACTTTCTGAGATAACAGGAGGTCCTGAAGGGATGTGCGTGGTGCTGCCCCCACTTTCGATATCTGTCTGTTTAGTACGGTAGGTTTGTGGGGTGAAGTTGAAAATAAGTTCAATGGGACCCCGCGCCACAGCAACAGCAGCCAGTTTTGCTGACCAGATGGTCATCACTCTGGGGTCTATCTCATCCAGGTAATCCATCTGCCCGTCCGTAAAATCAAATTTGGATTCCAGCCAATCCCTGAATCCGGCCACCATGGCTTTCCCTTCTGTGATCAAATCCTCATCCGGGAGGCCGTAGAGTTCATTTTTCAGGTTTGTAACACCTGATTCATTGAAAGTATTCATGATAACAAAGATTTAGTTCATAGAAGTGATATACAATTACCAAACCGTTTTGTATCTTAACTTCCTTAAATCATACCTGTAAACCGCTGAGGACATGTTGATTTTTTGTACGTCATAACCGTCCGGGCAAGCGTAAACGACATCATCTTTTGGTTAAACAAACCGCTGCAATATCTTATAATGACAGGATTTTCAGAGTCCTGATGAGCCTTTTGACAGCCCTTTTTATGTCCCTTTATGGCAGCAGCCTGGGCTTTTGGGAACACTTTGTTTTAAAGGCCTTCTATATGGAGCTGTTGTCCTCCCTTATCATTGCCACTTTCATTATCGAACTGGTGCATGCGGTGACTAAAAGGCTGGACCGTTACTATGACTGGCAGGAAAGACCCCTGAAAAGGGCAGGGCTTCAACTCCTGCTGGGTGTGGTGTTGCCCGGGATAGTGGATTTTGGGCTTGCGGCTGTTTACTTTCAATTTTTCGGGCTCAACATCATCCGTGATACCACTTATGCCATCTATGCTTTTCCCCTGGTGGTGGCACTGATCTTTATGTTCAACCTCTATTACCTGTGTTTGTATCTTTTCTTAAAAATGAAAAGTGCCGATGGCGGAAACAGGAAAAAGGAAACGATCCTGGTCCAGCAGGGGGCAAGATTCATTCCGCTGGCCATATCCGAAATACATTATATCTATCATCAGAAAAGGATGAACTACCTGGTGACGGGCACCAATAAGACCTATTTTCTCAATGAAACCCTGGATGAAATGGAATCCCTGTTACCCCCAAGGGATTTTTTCCGGGTCAACCGCAGGATGATTATCCGTCATGTGGCCTGTACCCACTTCCAGTCCCACGAACATGGGAAGCTCTTATTGCAGTTAGAACCTCCATATTCCGAAAGTGTCACCGTCAGCCAGACACGGGCCAAGGCCTTCAGGAAATGGATTTACCGCTGATTTACTTCTTATAGCGATGCGCCATTTTAAGGATTTGCGTGATAGTCCTTACGGGTAATTTTCCCAACCCGATCCGTAACATATTTTCAGGGGGTGCTCCGTAATAATAGTCTTTGATGTGACGCATAAAAAGGCCCTTTACTTTTAATTTTTGATCCAGTTTGACGTAGTCAATAGCGTGTGGAAATTCATACCATAAAGATAAGCCGGTGCCGGAGTGGTACAGCTGTTGTTGCCGGCCACTGCTTTCCACAATACGCCTTAATTTGCTATGGTATTTTTTCTGGCTCCTTAGCACCAGCTTTATAAGGAGTTCTTCACTTAAGAAAGAATGCACCGCATGCTCAAAAACCACATTTCTCTCGTGCTGTAACAACTGGGTGAGCCGGTGGATCAGCTCCGGGGGAGCTGCTACGATAGCGGTAAGCTGAAATGTGGGGATCAACCTGCTTAAGTAAGATAGCTGCACCGTTCCACTCTCAGGAAAATCAGCGAGAAAAGAGTTCTTTATTCCGCTGAAGGTAAAGTCACTTTCATAATTTCCCTCAATGACTCTAAAGGAGTATTGTTGCATCAGGCGAAACAAATGGTCCCGCCTTTGTCCGGACATTACAGCTCCGGTGGGATAATGCCCCAGAGCTTCCAGCCACAATACATCCGGTACTTCTTTTAAAAGGCGCTCTTCCAGTGCATCCGTATCCATTCCCTCCGGGGTAACAGGGATAAAATCCAGGTGGAACCCACTATTGATAAAAGTCCTGACAATAGAAGGATTGAAAGGCTCCCCGATAACGGCACGCCCGCCATGGGGAAACAGCGCATGTAACACCATCAAAAGCAGGATGTAATTTCCAAAACCGTAGGTGAACTCGCCCTGGCTGAGGGATAGTCCCCTGGTGCGGTTCAGGTAATTTCCCAGGGATTTTAAAAAAGGACGAAAACTATCTGTGTGGATCAGTTGGCTGTAATCCCGGTTGACGCTTTTTAAGTAGTGCCTTCGGTACAGCCGTGCCAGTTCCCCTTCCGATTTTAGTCTGCCCGATGGCAGGTCAGTGGATATATCCTGGTAGAGCAATCCGGTATTCAGGTCGTTTGAATCAGGAGCGCTGATATCCGACACGAAGTACCCTTTGCGCTCCGCGCTATACAGGTGACCGGAGGCCACCAGACTGTCCAGGGCATGCAAAATGGTCTTTCTCCCCAGGTGAACCATGGCTGATAGCTCACGGCTGGAGGGAACCTTCAGGCCGGCCGGCAATTTATGGGAGGTGATCTTTTCCCGTATCGCCCCGGCAAGCTGAAGGTATAACGGCTGGGTTCCCGAAAATTCGAGATGTACTAAAAAATCCCAGTGAATTAAATGCATTACACTAAAAAGTATTCCCGCCAAACGTCCTTAAGCGGGTGTTTTCAAATCCATGACACTGTAAATATAAAATTTAAGCCCGCACTGGTAAAGGAAATCCCGCTGGACCCCCTGTAAAACGTTCATCTGGTCCCCCTTAGGTGTGTTTTTTATCGTGAAATTCGTAGGGTATAAACGCGGCTCCTATGAAAACAATACTCACCCAAATCATTGCTTCCGCTTATATTCTGCTCTGGCTTTTTGCAGGCGTTACCAAACTGGCAGACCATGAATCTTTCTATCTGCAGTTGCAGCGGGCGCCATATATATCATGGGCAGCAATGGGTCTAAGCTGGGTATTGCCTCTTGTAATGCTCGGCCTTGCCGTAATTCTTGCCAATAGAAAAACCCGCTTCATAGGTCTTGGGCTATCAGTGGTATTGCTGGGCCTGATAAGTGTTTATATCGTCATGGTATTGCTCTTTAGTGATTCGATACCCTGTACGTGCGGAGGATTGCGCAAAAACCTGAACTGGAACGATCATATAAAACTAAACAGTGCTTTTTTGATAGCGGGATTACTGGTGCTTTGGTACCGGAAACGATCAATAATAAAAACCCATTCAAAAGTCTTGCAAGATGAGGAATCAGGGGAAGCCGAAAACCTGAGCACAGAGTAGGCATTATTTTTTAAATGTAAGTATCATGAAAAAGTTGAAAATTTCTATCACAATGGCGGCCTTCGTAGTAGGAGCCATTGGCACGTCTGCCTTTACTGCCATGGAAATGAACCAGTCAACAGCTGAATATTATGTTGATGCCAGCGGGAATCCCATAGAATTGGTTTCAGGAGCAAGTGATTGTGATCAATCAGATAGCGATTCATGTTCCGCCACCTTTAACCTGGATGAGGATAATCAACCTGTAGGGCAAGGTTTTAATATAGTAACCGGAGAACGGTTATAAATGGATGTAGCCAGGCCGGCTATCTTTTTTAGCCGGCCTGGTTTTCTTATTAATCTCTCGGGTTCTGAGGTATTCCGGAAGCCGCGATTATATCCGGGGGGATCGGGAAGACATAATTGGGGTCATTCGGAGGAAGCACATATTCCGTACCACCAATAGTCCGTTTTATTTGAACAGCAAAGTCTGGGTCTGACCCCAGTCTCTTCAAATCAAACCAGCGCTGTCCCCTGAAAACCATTTCCTTTCTGCGTTCATCAAGGACGATCCCAATGGCATCCTTGTCATTCGATGGCGTATGTGGATGATAGGATCCTTCTTTATACCTGTGTTCCAATAAATGGTTGAGTGTAGTCATGGATGCCTCTGTCTGGCTTAATCTTGCCTCGCATTCCGCCTTTATCAGAAAAATCTCCGAAACCGTTACACCATTAAATGGCCCCCTGGATTCTGTATAACTGCCTCTGTAAGCAAATGTGCCATCAGTGTTTTCCCGAAAAAAGAGTTGTTTTCTCAAATCATTTTCATCATACATATCATAGAGTTCAGGAACTATTTTTGCGCGTGTATCCACCACAAGAGCATTTAGCCCCTGATGTACACCATAAATGAGAACCTCTTTATTGAAATTCTGGAAGGGGAAATTATTTTCAGGATTTATGGAATTGTAATCCAATAGTTCACTATAAAGTTGTAGCGAATTTTCGGCACTGCTCAGGGCATTGGCATAGTCACCCATATATAAATAACACCGGGCAAGTAATCCGTATGCTGCTGCTTTAGAAGCATCTGTAGGATGTTCAGGCACATCTGCCAGCAAGCTGGCAGCGAGACTCAAATCTTCCGTGATACGTTTATAGGTTTCCTCAAGAGTGGCTCTTACCACGGGAGTATGAATATCAGAACTCAAACGCAGAGGGATACCCATCAGGCTTTGTGCCTCATTGGCATTAAAAGCAGGGGCGTATTGCATGGCCAGGTTGAGAAAGGCTTTTGACCTGAAATAAAGTGCCCCTCCTTTGATATCATTGTATTCACTCCTGAATTGATCACCCATGTCTATTTGCTCCAAACCTTCCAGAATGATGTTGGCATTCAACACCTGTTCATAGCTTTTATTCCAGTCCGTTACAGTAGTTCTGCCCTCATACAGATCCGCTCCCCAGGTGTAATGATTCCTTGAGGATTGATCTAAGGCGTTATAGATACTTTCGGTAATGTAGTAATCATCAGCGCTGGCATCTGCATAAAAGGTGCCTTCAATATAAAATAAACGGTTGTTGTTCAGGATCATGCGCATGTCGTTAAGGGTTTGGGGAACGACCATGGAGATGCTTCTTTTTTCCTCCAGCCAGTCTTCCTGGCAGGAGGATAAGGAACAGATGAGTATCGTAAATAGTAGTATTTTAAGTTTCATAATGTTCAAAGATTAAAAGGTTGCTTTAATGCCAATTGCATAGGATTTCGGTAATGGCAGCTCGGGATAATCCGGGTCGATGTCATAATCATTTGCTGTCCATAACAAGCCCAGATTATTTGCATAGAAATACATATTCAGGGCACTAAATCCTATTTGCGAAGCGAAAGGGAAATCATAACTGAAATTTATATCCTGTAACCTAAGCAGGTCACTCTTTTCCACCAGGATGTCAGACGAGGCATAGAAAGAATCCCTGGAGCCGTTTGAAGGGTAAACCATAGATGGGATACTGGTAAAAAGTTCATCTCCCGGCTCACGCCATTGATCCGTAAAATCCTTATGGGCATAATAATACCCGCTTCTGAAAAAGTCGTTATAACTTATTGAGGAGCGTCTGAAATAACCTCCAAAGTGATACGATATATTAAGGGACAATGAGAAATTCTTATATCCAAACGTATTGCGTAGGGCACCGAATGTAGTGGGTAAAGCCGGACCATTGTAGATGAGCTGATCGACATTGTCAGAATAGTAATTTGACAGTGCTCTGTAATCAGTGCTTTCTACATTTTCAATGATACCAACAGGATCCCCTGTTTCAGGGTCCAGACCCTTCCATGGATAACTGTATATACTGTAGAGTGGTTTCCCGACAATAGGGGAGGCCTGCGAAGGATAGCGGTTGATACTGGCATTTAAAAAAAGGTAAAAGGTGCCCGGATCGACCAGATATTCTGTCACCTGATCTTTAGCAACATTAAACATGAAATTTGTTTGCCAGCTAAACTTGCCCTGCACGTTTTGGGAGCTTACGTTTATATCCCATCCACTGCCCTTAATTCCTGCAATATTTCCTCTGAACGACCCGACTCCGGTAGTGGGGTCTGCAGGAATTTCGCCTATGATTTCATCGCCTTTTTTTCGATAATATTCAATACTTCCTGTGATTCGGTTTTGAAATACGGAGAAGTCTATTCCAAAATTAGCGATGGCAATTTTCTCCCATTTCAGGTCCGGGTTGGGTGGGTTAATAAGCCTGAGGGCCGGTCTGTTAGTATAATTCCCGCTCGTGGTTGCCATCGTGGTAAAAGCGGTAATGGAATTGTCAATATTTCCGCTATAGCCATAACTTGTCCTAAAGGTAAGTTGGTTGATGCGGTCTGCCGACAGAAAATTTTCCTTGTGGATATCCCATTTAAAGCCGGTAGACCACAAGGGAACAGAGCGTTGGTTTGCTCTTACCCCGAATAAATTGGACTGATCAATTCTGCCGCTGGCACTTAAGGTGTAGCGGTCTTTATAGGAGTAGGCACCGTTTATGAAATACGATCTAAACCGGTCTGTTGTACCACCGACAGAATTGTTGGAGGGTATTGAGGCAAAGTAGCCTGTGGGGTAACGTCTGTAACTTGAACTGAAATCCACATTAATGGAAGTCCCCAGGTTGGGATCATAACCATACAGGTTATTGCCAAACCCATTGGTATTGGTTTGCCGTGCTTCGAAACCAGCTAAGGCTGTAACATAATGATTTTCAGAGAACCAATTGTAATTCAGTTGAATCCGGCCATTGTTGGAGCGAAGTTCCGAAGTGTTCAGGTGCACCAGATCGCCCAGGGGAATGATTCGGTCCACTCCGTCTTCAGAAACTTCAGAAAACTCATTGATCATGTTCCTCATATAGTAAGAGGCCTGGTCCCGGAGCGTTTCTGAGTTTGTAGTTTGTTGTTGGTTCTGATATTGAGCAGAGACCTTAAGATGTTGTGATACATCATAGGAAATAGCGACATTGGCACGCAGGTTTCTGAGAACTGAGGAAGAGAGATTTAGTCCTGGTTCATTCACAGGGCGATAATACCAATCCAGTAATCCCTGACTCCCGGCCTGGTCTACAAAAGATCTTCGGTAATCCCTGTTGACAATAGCAGGCTCTCCATTTTCATCCTGCAGCCGGGCATAGGGATAGTCAATGTTCTCGATAACC
Organism: Algoriphagus iocasae; assembly: GCF_014206875.1. Lineage (GTDB taxonomy): Bacteria > Bacteroidota > Bacteroidia > Cytophagales > Cyclobacteriaceae > Algoriphagus > Algoriphagus iocasae. The sequence goes on from NZ_JACIJO010000001.1 coordinate 146,680, forward strand.
TGCGGTAGAAAATTGTCTGATTTCTGTTGTGACTGACTGTATTGAATGCCCGCCTTTACTTCAAGTCCCTTGAGAGGTATAAATGTTTGATCGGTTTTGAGGGTATAGCGCTCATAACTGTCTGTAACCAGGTTCGCTTTGTTGTTGTCATAACCTGCCGAAAAGTAGTACTGATGTACTTTGTTGCCTCCCTGAAGGTTTACTGCATATTGCTGACGGGTGCTTTTTCTGTAAAAATGGTCCATGAAGTCGCCCCGGATATCCTGGTTCCGATACGTATTGATTTGTGCATTGGCTTGTTCAGCTGACAATTCACCATTGCGTTGCATAGCCAGAATATCAACAACCGGGGAAACATAAGGATAAGTTTGTGTATTGTTTAAATCACTGTCATAATAGCTCTGGTTAAACAGGTACTTTTCCGCTTCAATGAAATCCGAAGAATTCATTTTAGGCTGATAAAAGAGATCGGGTTTTTCCCCTACCGTGAAATTGGAATTAAATGTTACAGTGGGTTCCTTGTCCCTGCTTCCCGATTTTGTAGTAATAACGATCACCCCGTTACCCGCTCTTACCCCCCAGATGGAAGCAGCAGCGGCATCTCTGAGGATAGAGATGTCTTCAATATCGTTGGGGTTTATAGCATTGAGGTCTCCTTCAAAAGGAAAGTTGTCCAGGATGATCAGCGGCTGATCATTGGCAAAAATGGTGCTCCTTCCGCGGATGGTGAGCTTCATTTCGCCAGACCTTTCATCAAACTGTACAGAAGGGGCAATAGCTTTCAACCTGCTGATCACATCGGTGGAGACCTGACGGTTATAAAGGTTGTTATCTACATGGGCAAAAGATCCGGTGGCACGTTCAATGGGCATGGTTTCATAACCTGTTGATACTGTAACTCCCTCCAGGTCACTGATGGCCTCTTCCAGTTCGATGGTTAGTGACTGATCGGGATCCGTGATTTCGATCTCGCGGGTTCTGAACCCGATCATGGAGATCACCAGTATATCCCCTTCTTTCACATCAGACAACTGGAACTCCCCGTTCTCATCCGCAGCAGTGCCCCTGGTAGTACCTCTTATGATTATTGTGGCTCCAGGCATGGGCAATCCCTCATGTCCCAGAATGATGCCCTTTACCATTTCTTTAGGGGCTTGTTCTGTAACAGGCTCCCCTTTAAGAGCAGTAGAGGGCCTGGGGTGGTACCGTATAACGACTTCATCTCCTACAGGGATATATTCAAAGGGTAGGTCCGCCAATACCTCATTTAGAATCATCCGTAAGGGAACCAGGTTGGCTGTATAGGAGATCCTTTCGGTACTGGAAGCCACCTTTGAACCATAGTTGAATGGGACTTTTGATTTCTCAGACAGCTCGTCAAGAGCTTCCTTTAAGGAGGCATCTTTGAGCGTCAGGGTCACTTTGGTGTCTAATGACTGCCCGTTAACAGATGCTGCATGAAGGGAAAATGCAGTGGTGAGAATCAGTCCGGTGAGAAGTACAGTCCATCGCATAAGCGAGCGTAATATAGCGGGCACATCATAGCCCGGCCCGCGGAACAGGGGCATGAGTCCCCGTTCACGCCATTGGCAGTGTAAAGAAATTTGCATACATTGAATCAGGTTAAGTGTTCAGGTGTGCCGTACGTTTTCCAGACAGCGCGGCAAGCCTGTAAATAATTTGACTTTTCCCTCCCTGATCGGCCGATTCGGGAGGGTACTTTTTTGTGGTAGCTGGCAGGTTATTCAGAGTGATCCCGGATCAATCCGTAATAAAGAGATGCCGGGAGAGCCGTATGCCCTCCCATGGCATCTTCATCACCTTATGAAGAAAACTGGTGGTGTTGGGTGATCAACCGGGAGCTATTCGGTAATGCGTTTCACTTATTTTTTCGAGCTGTCCTCCAATAACAAGGACGAGTTTATCGAGGAATTCCCGGGCAGGCTTAGCCCGGTCAAGGGTACCATAATATTCAGATTTAGTTAGGTTTTGGTGGATTTCCACTGTAATCCCGTATTCGCGTTCTACATCAGCTATGACTTGCCCAAGGGTGGATCCATCGTACTGGAATATCCCGTTTCGTTCCGATAAGAGTTTTTGGGCATCAGGTGCGGCTTCCTTTTTCAGGGAAGCATCTGCTTTTCGGAATACCGCCCGTTCATTAGGCTTTAGCTCCACGAAACCATTCTTGTTGTCCACCATTACCCGTCCCTCTACAAGTGTCACCGATACGTCAGGGGAATCCTCATAGGCTTTTACCTGAAAAGAAGTTCCCAAAACCACGGTTCTTACATTGCCGGACTGGATGCTAAAGGGTTTTTCTTCATCCTTTGTCACCTCGAAATATCCTTCACCTGTCAGGGTAACCGGGCGTTCGTCCTTTCGGAATTCTTCCGGGAATTTCAATACGGTTTCGGGGCCAAGCCAAACACCCGTGCCATCCGGAAGGGTTATCTCAATTCGCTCTCCCTTTTTCGTAGTATATGCCAGCATCTGCACAGGGTCAATAATGTCCCTGATCTGGCTCTTAAATACAATACCAATCCCGATAAGCAGGATGAGCGATGCTGCAACGGCCATCCATGGGATGGTGCGGGTTGCAGGTTTTGATGGTACCTTAACATGCTGTGCTCCAAAATCAGGGGCTTCACCGTCCATCTCCGCTGCGATGATTTTATCGAGTGCACCGCGCTTTAACAGCTCGAAGTAGGCTTCTACTTCTTCTTTACTGGCCTGGTTGCTTATATACCTGCGGACGAGTGTCCGGTGAAAGTCCTCCTTGCTCATGTTTTAGGTGTTACCTATATATGACGAACAAGGGGGGCGGGTAGGGTACCCCTGAAGAAGAGATTTTTTTAAATAAGTGTATCTTAAGAAAAAAAATGTCAGGAAAAATGGAAATCACTGACATCATTCAGGGACTAAGGAAACTGGATCTTTCCACTTACCCAAAAAGTGAAATAATAACGCTGCTGGGTCAGGTGGGCCCTTTTGCTGCGGTAGAAATCATCTATCACAAGGGCAAATCCCTGATGCGTGGCCGACCTAACCTCCCTGGTGAAAGGTTTGACAGTAAAAGTGATTTTTCCTTTAAACCACAACACTTAAATAAAGTGTATCAAAGGGCTAGTACCCCCGAACGTACCATGTTCTATGCCACCGCAGTGCCGGATGAAATTCAGGAGGGGGAATTAAACAACATGCGGATTATTGGTGTATTTGAAACCATACCCATGCTGAGGGATAAAAATGCTTCCGGTTATCAAAAAATATCCTTTGGCAGATGGGTTGTTCAGGAAGATTTAAGGTTGCTGGCGATCATTCATAAAGAAGAATATGGAAAGGCAAGTGCCTATTTGCAGGAATTGGCAATGGGATATAAAAGATTTTCGGCAACCGTACCAAAAGAATTACAGGAAAAGTCTTTTGCCTTTACATCGTTTTTGGCGGAAGAGTTTTCCAAACCGGAAATTCGTGGTGATTATGATTATATGATTTCTGCCCTATTCTCAGAGATGGCCATTGATAAAGGTATGGATGGAATATTTTATCCCAGTGTCCGTGTGGGTGGAGCAGGCTTTAATGTGGCCATAAACCCGGAATCCTTGAAAAAGATGGGACTCTATGTAGCAGGGGAATGCTCTGTTTACAAGGTCAGAGAACAGGTCTTTGTCGGCAATGATGCGATTGTTTCATTAAGCGGTACAGAAGATAACTTTACAATGAAGGAACTGGAGAATCAGGAAAAGTTTTTCCTGGATAAACTGGGGGTAAGATCCGTTCAGGAACTGATTGATATGGGGGCTGAAGGCTAAATAGAACATGCTTTTCATTCCTCTTCATAGTAACTGCTATTCATTTCAGGATCAGGCGATAAATCATAGTGTACTATTCTTACCGCGCTTAAGTCTTCTTTAAATTTTTCTTCAATCTCTTTCCTTACCGTATTAATCGTATCGCACTCCTGTTGTGTCAGGTAGAATTTTAAGGATCGGAAAAAACCCATACTTCTATTAAAATCCTTGTAATTCAAAGTGCTTGATTTTTCCAGTTCTTTGAAATTTTCAATGGCCTCCGTAATATCAGCATGCTTTACCTGGGGCCGTAAATCGGGGATAATATTTACCATCCCATCCTCGGAAACAATGACAATGGCAATGGAAGCATCCTTTTTATGTTGTTCCAAGTAACGGATAGCGGAATTATACCTGGCCCCTCTTGAAGAATCCCCTTTTTCAGTTGCCAGTCCATCCATAATAACCCCAATAGCATAACAGGTCGCATCGGGGTCCAAAAGCACCGCACCATCAATGGAGGTAATTCTTGGTATAATTTTGTCAGTAAGTTTTAACGGAACCACTGGAAAACTCTGTTGAGATAACCGGTTTGCCTCCTCAGATGCAGCACTGGAGATAACCAACATGGTACCGTGTTTTTGTTTGGTGGCTTCAATCACAATTTCCCATAAGTCAGCAATTTGTTCCCTCCCAATAATCCCCTTAAAAATCCTGGAGAAATCCGAATAAAACTTTTCACGGTTTATCTTGTCAGATGGCAAAGCCGGCTCCTTGTATTCCACTACCATCAGTGGATTGTTGTCATGAAAAAGCTCCCATTTAAAATGTCCTGTAAAACTCACTACAAATAAATTTTCTTCCCTGGGGTTATACTTTCCCCGAAGTTCGCCAATTCCATAAATTAGGGCGGAATCCGAAACAATGGAAACATCATTGTCTGATAGTTCTAAAAATTTGCGAACCTTTCTGTAATCCCTGATTTTAATGGGCTCCTTTAATTGTAATGTTAATTTGACGTTTTTATGCTCTTTTGGCGCTACGATCATATTGCCAATGCCAATAGCACCCTCGTATTTTAAAGATGCAATCTCATTGCACGCATCATATAAGTGGTGTAAACCTTCAAAATTCCCTCCGGCACTCGATATAGTGTACATGAATTTTTTCCCGGCAACCCTGAACAATTCATGGGCATCCCGTTCGATGGCCCCTAACGAATTATTTGGGTCTTTTAAGGCCTGGGTGCATTCACTTAAAAAGACGTGTATAGCACTATCAATAAAAGAATTATAAATAGTAAGCCTTCCCCATTCATTTTTAGACAAGGTGTAATAGCTGCCTAAAACCTCTTTATTAAGGGATAGAATGGTAAAAACCTGGTATCCCTCTACATAGGTGGGATGGGCAACAAAGAATTCATTTTTGTCATATAAATGATCGCGTTTCAGAATCTTCCGAATGGCTTCTCTATAGGATTTATTTGCAATTCTTTTAGTATGGCTTTCCTGGGCTATGGGATGAGAGTGAAACATCCGTGTCTCCTTATCAGCCATTTCAAGTTGATTTGCCAGTCCTTTCAGGTCTTTAAAGCTTTCCACCTGAAAGCCAGAATCTTCAGGTTCCAGGCAAATAGGATGTCGATCCTCTCTCTCATCTACCAATACACCCACAAAAAAGACATTTGGATTTAATTTCCTGTCTATTTTATTGAATAGCCCTTCTGCTGTTACTTCGAAAGAAATCTGTACATGCTGTTGATATCCCCACATGAATAATTTAATGGTATTGTCTTGCATTTTTTTACTAGGCTGTTAGAAGGGTTTAAAAATGGGAATTGAGCTTCCTGATGATTTAAAAATAAGAGCTTCGTTCTTACGAAAGACCAATAAGAGAAATAAAGATCGAAAAAGATATTCCAAAATCTTTTTCAACGCCTTCTCTTAAAACTTTCATGGAACGCACCATATGTTTCTTGACGGCATTTCGGGAGATGCCTAGCTTTTCGGCAACTTCTTCATAGCTGAACTCCCTTTCCCTGCACAGCTGCCAAACCTTTTGCGTCTGAGGCGGAAGCGTGGCAATAACAGACTGGATATAATCCAGGTACTCCTGTGTTAAAACCTGATCATAGGTGGTCGTACTTACTGTATGGTAATGTTTCAGGATTTCAGCTTTGGCATTCATATCCACACTTGCCCTGCGCAGCATATCCAGTGCCTTGTTTTTAGCCAGGGTATACACCCAGCTGTGAAGCGACCTGATATGATCCATCCTGCCGCGGCTCTCCCATATCTGTAAAAAGATTTCCTGCCCAAGATCTTCTGATAGTTCCGGTGATTTGAGAAACTTCTCCAGGAAAGTACGGATCGGATTGCGATAAGCCCTGTAAAATTCCACAAAAGCCAATTCATCTCCCTGGTTTAGGAGATGTAGCAATTCACGGTCAGTATAGGAGTGATTTCCAGACATAAGCAGAGAACGGATTTCTGAATCTAGCAAAAAACAGAAAAAACTCAAAAAATGGGAGAGACCCTATCCTAAAATGAACCTGGAACAGGTGGTTTTTAGATTATAAGCGTTCTGATTTGAGCATTTTAGAATCAAGCTTTACTTAAATAAACTAACCCTCCTTTTAGTATGAATAATCGCCAGATACTGCCATAAGAAATGTTTGCACTCAAAATTTAAAACAACAGCAGAAAAGCGCAGCGAAATAAGGGGCTTTTCGCTTTTCTGCTGGAAAGGGGTAAAAAAGGGACGGCATAAAGCCTCTCCCTTCGGTCGTTATTTATTCCGTTTCCTTTTTTCCTTGTGCAAGCCCCTGAATCGCCTGCTTTCTTTTTTGCTGTTTTTTCTTTTAAAAAGTAAACCGGGATCATCAGACGTGCATACAAATCAACTACAGATTATATGGGAATACATGCGCTGCTCAAAGGGAGTGGAGTTTATATTATTCTCATTATTTCGGTACAAAGTTAGGGAGCTTCCGCTCGGAGCGTCACGTAGACTACGGCATAAAGCCGCTTGCCTCGCTGCGCTATTTATTCCGTTTCCTCCTTTCCTTGACTCCCGGAGTCCCTGGGACAGCACCATAAATAATTTCTAATCTTAAATGTTATTGTTATGGAAGCTGTAAAACAAAATTTCAAAGTAGCTGAAATCAAACTGTCGTATCATCCTAAAGTCCTTGCAAGCCACTGGCCTAAAGTAAAATCAAGTAAGGATGCCTATAAGATCCTTCTGGAAAACTGGGAGGAGGGTACGATTAACCTGTTTGAGGAGTTTAAAATACTTTTACTGAATTCCGGGAACAAGGTAAAGGGAATTGTGCCTATCAGTCAGGGCGGAATTGCAGGTACACTAGTGGATCCAAAGATTGTATTTGGAGTAGCTCTTAAATCGGCCTGCCGGTCCATTATCCTGGCTCACAATCATCCCAGTGGCAATACAAATCCCAGTCAGGTGGATATTGCGCTCACAGAAAAAATGGTTAAAGTGGGTAAGCTTCTGGATCTGGAAGTTATAGATCACATTATCGTAACCAGCAACGGGCATTACTCTTTCGCTGATGAAGGAATGATCCGCTAATTAAAGGGGAATTGTCCCCTTTTTTATTCGAATAGCTACAAGACCGAACTCGGGTGTCAGTGTGATTGAAATGTAAAGGGGATTGGCAAATTGGCTCTGTTAACATGGCTGATTTTAATTATGTATAAACCCCGAAAAAGCAAAAAATTAAAAGCTGAAGAAGTACAGGAAATTTATAACTCCCATGGTGAAAAACTTACCTTAGAGGATGCAACTAAAATCTTGTCTGAAGCGAATAAGTTTTGTAAATTAGTTGTAAATCAATTGCTTAAATCATAGTTATGAAAATTGCTGATTTATATGTCAGAGTAAGTACAGATGATCAAAAATATGGATATAGTCCCAGGGCTCAGGAGGAAGCTTTAAGGAAGTATTGTGAGACTCAGGGAATATCCATCCGAAAAGTGGTTTCCGAAGAACAGTCTGCCAAGTCCTTTGAAAGGCCTGGCTGGCAAGGGTTGTTATCGGAATGGAAGAGAATTAAAGGCAAAGGGATTGATCTAGTTCTTTTTTGCAAGTGGGACAGGTTTAGCCGTAATGCAGGAGATGCTTACGCAATGATTAATACGCTTAGAAAATTGGGTATTGAACCTCAGGCCATAGAGCAACCCCTTGATATGAAGGTGCCAGAGTCAAAAATAATGTTGGCCATTTACCTGGCTACTCCAGAAGTGGAAAATGATCGAAGAGGATTGAATATATTTTTTGGCATGAGAAGGGGGTTAAAGGAAGGCCGTTACTTACGAATGGCTCCCGTTGGTTATATAAATAAAGCAGAGGGCAGGAGAAAGTATATTGAGCCTGTTGAACCTGCCGCTAGCCTTATAAGGTGGTCTTTTGAGACCGTTTTGTCAAATGTATATCCTGTCGATAAAGTTTGGGAAATGGCCAAGGAAAAAGGCTTGAAAACCAGTCGTGCAAACTTTCACAGGATGTTACGAAATCCGATTTATTGTGGAAAGATCCTTGTCCCGGCCTTTGAGGATGAAAATGAAACTCTTGTAGATGGTCTCCACAAAGAAATTGTGACTGAAGATGAATTTTTGAAAGTACAATATATCCTTGCCAATAATGGTAGACTGCCTGTCCACACAAAAGATCAAACGGATGATAGTTTCCCTCTTAGAGGTCAGATTTTATGCCCTGAATGCGGTAGTGTTCTAACAGGAAGTGCCTCTAAAGGACGTACCAAAAGATATTACTATTACCATTGCAAATCTTCGTGCGGTTATCGTTCAAGAGTCCATGAAACTCATGATAGACTTGTTAGTGAGCTTAGGAAATTTAGCTTGAAGAAAAGCACAAAGGAGGTATATGAGAATATCCTGACAAAGTTAATTGAAAGTACATTTGAAAATGGACTGAATCAAAAAAAGGTACTTTCCGAAAAGATAGAGGATGAACAAAAGAGGCTTAAAAATGCACGCGATTTACTTTTATCCGGTGACTTAGATGGAACAGATTATAGAGAGATAAAAGAAGAGTGCAACGATAAAATAAACAAACTGGAGCAAAAATTGATTTCTTTGAATGTTCCGGTTTCTTCGAAGTACACTAAAGATGTTATAAATCAGTCGATTAACAGGTTGTCAAGCCTCGATGAACTGTTTGTAAATGGCACCACCGCTCAAAAAAGAATACTAATTGGTTCGATTTTTCCCGAAAAATGGTGTTTTGAAAATTCTAAAAGTCGAACCACAAGAATTAATTCTGTAGTCGAGTGTATGTACTTGATAGATAGGGATTTAATTAACTCAAAAAAAGAGAGAAAAACGAAAAATTCGTCTTTCTCTCACTGGGTGGAGCTGGCGAGATTCGAACTCGCGTCCAGATAAGGAAACAACGTACCGTCTACATGCTTAGTCACCTGTTTGGTTTTCGACCGAAATATGCTGGATGACACACCTTGTCTCGGCTTAGCTATTGATCTTAGACCTGCTTAATAGCATCACAAGCCGCAACCCGATCAAGTCGACACCTCGGATCCGTCCGGACCAGATAACAGACGGTGAGATGTGGCTGGGGAATTACTCTCGTAACTCAACCCTTTAAGCGATCTATCCTGTTAAGGTTAGATTAGGCAGCCATGGCGTAAGAAGTTTCGCCAATTATAGTTCGTATGAATCTTTCAAGGCCGTACATACTCCAGCCTGCATGCGAGCCCGATCTTTACACTTACTGTCAATACCGGTCAGCCCCATTTGAAATAGGATGACAAAAGTAACCTAATTTTAGTTCCATAGAAATGATTTGGAGAATTTGGTGAGGGTAAGTTTAGAAAGACTTTGGATCAGCTCACGGTCAACAGTCGACCGTCGACATCATTACTAATTATCTTTGAAAACATTTTCCTGTTTTTCGTTCTTAAAATCTGTCAATAGCATGCTATTCAATCTCAATACTTTATGGAAAATCTTTTGAATTGGTCAAATTTCTAGGTTTTCCTATAAAGAGATTTTTATATCTTGCGGTGATGGAAAACTTCGTCGTTTCGGCAAGAAAATACAGACCGGCAGATTTTAAAAGCGTAGTAGGGCAGCAACATATCACTACCACGCTTCAAAATGCCATTAAAAACAATCACTTAGCTCAGGCTTTCCTTTTTTGCGGACCTCGAGGTGTAGGTAAGACTACCTGTGCCCGAATTTTGGCAAAGACGATCAACTGTGAAAATAGACAGGCTGATCAGGAAGCTTGTGGTGTTTGTGAATCCTGCGTTTCTTTCAAAAACAACAGTTCCTTCAATATCTATGAGCTCGATGCTGCTTCGAATAACTCCGTAGATGACATTCGTAACCTGGTAGACCAGGTTCGATACGCTCCTCAAAAAGGTCAATACAAAGTCTACATCATTGATGAGGTTCACATGCTTTCCAATCAGGCTTTTAATGCCTTTTTGAAAACCTTAGAGGAGCCGCCCAAGTATGCTATCTTTATTTTAGCTACTACTGAAAAGCATAAAATCATTCCTACCATTCTTTCCCGTTGTCAGATTTTTGATTTCAACAGAATTCAGATCAAGCACATTTCGGAACATCTGAAATATATCGCTGAGAAAGAACAGGTAGATTATGAAGAAGAGGCTTTAAGACTGATTGCTACGAAAGCAGATGGAGCATTGAGAGATGCTTTGTCTATTTTCGATTTGATAGTGACTTATTCTGCAGGGAAAAAAGTCACCTACCATGAAACCATTGATAATCTCCATATTCTGGATTATGATTATTATTTCAAAGTGGTCGATGGCTTATTAGAGGAAGACTTGTCAAAAGTTCTTTTGATTTTTGATGAGATTCTGAAGAAAGGCTTCGATGGCCATAACTTTATTGTTGGTCTTTGTGAACATTTCAGAGATCTTTTGGTAGCCAAAGATCCATCTACAGTGGAATTGATCCAGGTTTCTGAAAATGCCAAAGAGCGATACCTTCAGCAGACAGAAGCAGCTTCTGTTTCATTTTTACTCTCAGCATTGAATATCGCCAATCAATGCGATATCAATTACAAGACTTCGAAAAATCAGCGATTGCACGTTGAGCTTGCCTTGATGAAAATAGCCAAATTGCCTCAGGCATTTAAATTGGCTACGTTGATCTCTGAGGAGTCAAAAAAAAAAGCCTGAGTAAACCTTCCTCAGAAGAAACTCCCAAATCTTCCCCAGAACCTACGGCACCGGTAAAAAGTATTCCTGTGCAAAAGACCATGTCGATTCCGACCAGTTTGTCGCACACCAAAAAGATCATTGCCGAAAAAGCAAAGATTGAGGAGGCGAAAATTGAGCAGAAGAAAGCTGAGGTAAAAATCGATGAACCGGTAAATGCCCTTCAGCTAACACAAGAAAAGCTGGAAGAGGTGATGCCCAAAGTTTTGGATCATTACAAAAATCAAAATAAGGTATTGGAATTGGCGATTTTGAACCAGCCTTCGAAAATGGAAGGTCACGAAATCTGTTTTGAGGTAATGGGGCATGTTCAGGAGGAAATCGCTCAGAAGATGAAGCCTGAATTACTTTCTTTGATCAGAGATCTAACCGGAGTAGGAAAACTAGCTATCAAATTGGTAGTAAAAGAAGAGTTGGAATCCACGAATAATAAACTCTATACAAGCTCGGATAAATTCAGGTTCTTAAAAGAAAAGCATCCCGCACTTCTGGAGTTTCAGCGTAAGTTTGGACTGGAGACAGATTTCTAGAAGTCCAGGGAAATCCCAAAATTTATCAGATTTTGAAGCTGAACAGCTTGCTTGGAAGTGCCATCATCTTGGTTAATAAAAACTTCCTCATCATAAATTATCCTCGTTTCCATTCGGGTTGAAATGTACTTATTTACTTTCATTCGAATGGTAGAATTGAAATTGACCACCATATTTCCAAATCGCTCGTAATTGGAGAATAGGTTTAAATCAGCTTTCCAGGTAATATTCTCCATCAATTTGATGTCTACTACCGAAGTGGCAAAAGACATACCCGCCTCAGCCCTGACATTTTCTCCAGGTATCACCCCAAAAGCCCCGACTTGGCTCAGGGAATCATTCATCACAATGGTGAATCGACCGGTAAAAGGAGACAGGATTACAGAGAGCTTACTTTTATCCTCGTAGGTTTTTCTATAATTCAAACCCGTGGAGGATTGGACATAGCCAGGGGAAAGCAAATCCGAAATCTTTGTTCTTACATCATTTTCACTTCCAGCTGGCCTGGAATATTTATAACCAGCTAAAAGCTGGGTTCGCGCATCCAACTGCGTCGATAGATAGAATTTCTCAGAAAGTTCACGGCCATAGTTACTGACAAAAATAAAGTTGTCATTACTTTTTCTGGTTTGAAAGTCACGATCTCCTTGCCTGGTCATACCCAGATTTATCGTGAGCTGTGTATCCCAGACTTTCTTTTCCTTTTTATAATTCGCATAAACAGAAACTCCGGAGTTCAGGGCAAAAGAGCTGGATCCACCGGCTGCCCAGTTGCTCAGAGTAACCTGTTGGATGTTGAGGTTATAATTTCCGCCAGTTTCCCAGAAAATCTCTTTCTTGGGTTCTTCTATCAAAAGAGAATCGCCAAGCATCAGCAATGTATCTCCATTAATCAAGACTGTGTCAGGGATAACAAGGCGGTCTTGGGCAAAAGCCTGCTGACCTAAACCGATAAATAGAAATCCTATAATTAGGAGGTAATTACGCATTCAAAAAAGAGAAATAATAGGATCAGGGGGTGAAGATAACCAATTTCTGACCGATGCTGATGATGTTTTGGCTTCCGATATTGTTCCAGGATTTTAAGTCATTGACCGTTACCCCGTATTTTTTACTGATTGCAAATAGCGTTTCTCCCTGACTGACCACATGTGTTCTTTGAGTAGTAGCTTTTTGACTACTTGGAGTAGTAGATCTTACTTGAGGCTCTGAAGATGTAGTAGGAGTAGAAGATTGCGCCACCACAGTTTTTGGAGGCATCTGATTGATTTTGACAATTCTGATATCCTCACCTCTTTTTCTGTGCTCCTGTAGATTTAACACCATTCCAACTTTCAAGTCCGAATCTTTACGGATTCTGTTTTTGGATTTCAAGGATGAAAGCTTGATACCATATTTCTGTGAAATACTCCAAAGCGTCTCCCCTGGCATCACGATATGAGTTTCAACCTCTGCTTTTGTTTTCTTTTTCTTGGTGTAATAATAATCTCCAGCTTCAATTCTTTCTCCAGGCTCTAAGTCATTCAGCTTTCTAAGCTTCTTTTCTTTCAAACCAATCTGATCTGAAAATTTACTCTGAGTAGTGTTTTGAGCAGCTTGCACACCTTCGATCTCATTGACTGTAATCTGATCAGGCTGATTTGCTTTCGTCGTATTTCCAGCGATTCTTGGGAAAGAATTAGCTTGCTTGTATGCTGGTGAAGTTGATGTCGCTTGCTTGGTAGTAGTTGTTTTTGGCTTCGAATCCTGAATAATAGCCGGCTGGGAAGAAAGTGTTCCTTCTTTGATGTAAACCAAAGCATAAGTTCTGTCTCCAGGGATCTTTCCATTGGAAGACCATTTGTTGTATTCTTTCAAATGGTCTTCAGTTACCCCATATTTTTTAGCTAAAGCAGAAAGGGTAGTGGGTCCATGAACAGGTACCTCAACCATCCTGGCATTGGAAGTAAATACTCCTATCTGGCTTTCAAAGGCAATTTTATGAGCGAGGAATTTTTTAAAATACCAATGTGTATTCCTATCTACATCGACGATTCTTTTACCATTGTATCGGTCTCCAAAATAGGCTTTTGCACCACCCAAACCCATCTGATAGGAAACCAGAGCACACATCCAGTTGTCAAAGGTGTTGTTATGCTTTTTGAGATACAATGCTGCTCCTTTGGTGGAGGAAACGATGTTTTTACGTTCATCGATGTGATTGTCAACTCTTAAAAATACTTCCTCAGCTGTGCCTTGCTTAAACTGCCAAAAACCCACCGCATTAGAGGTGGAAACAGCATCAGGAATCAGGGAGCTCTCTTGGATCACCAAATATTTCAGGTCTTCAGGAACGCCATTGTCACGAAGAATATCTTCAATGATAGGCATGTATAGGTTGACCCTTTCTTGTTTTACTTTTAGGTAATTCGGATTTCTATATTGGGCATCTACATCCAGCTGTATTTCCCTCCTTGCCTGAGGATTGATTCTTACAATCAGGTCAGCGAATTCCAGTTCGGCAGGAACCTGCGGGATCTGTGCCAATAATGGAAAACTACTAAAGAGCGTGAGGATGAAAAGAAGAGTAGAAAATCGGTATTTATTCATTCCAAAAAGGCTTAAATCTTGTGCTCAGCCTCTTTTTAGCAAAAATGATTCCCTTTTTGAATTCCTTATAATTTTCTCGCCATCATGATTCCATCCCTGATAGGAAGGAGCACATTTTCCACTCTTGGATCCTCGTTTATTTTGGCGTTAAAGTCCAAAATTGCCTTGGTATCCTTGTCGATTTTTTGGCCTTTTTTGACCAAAACTTTTCCTGACCAAAGTACATTATCAGCCATGATAATTCCTCCCTGACTGGTTTTATCAATGATTAAGTCAAAATATTTTTCATTGTTGATCTTATCAGCATCAATGAAAACCATGTCAAATGGCCCTTCCAAATCCGGTAAAATATCCAAGGCATTTCCCAGTCGGTAATCGATTTTTTCAGCCAGACCACTTTCTTCAAAAAATTCCCTCACCATAGTTTCCAGCTCATCATTGATGTCCATGGTGATCAACTTTCCACTTTTTCCTAGCCCTCGAGCTATGCAAATCGCAGAATAACCAGTGTAAGTACCGATTTCCAAAGCGATTTTTGGATTAATCATTTTGGTGAAAAGTTCAAGCATTTTCCCTTGGAGGGCACCAGAAAGCATCCTGGGTTTCAGAACTTTCAGTTGGGTCTCTCTGTCGATTTTTCGGAGTAATGCATCCTCTTGGGTGCTATGATTTTCGCAGTAGAGTGATAGATCTTCTGAGATAAAATCCATAATTATTGAGGCTTGTACGTTAAAAAACTCATGTTTTCAGGAAGAAAGATTTCCATGGCAATCTCCTGAAGTTCATCAGCACTGGTATTTCTAATTTTATCAAAGATACTTTCGAGCGGGTCAACTTTCCCATGATCCAAGAGGCTTTTTCCATAGACCAGCATCAAGCCGGCATAATTCTCCTCTGCCATGGCCATTTGACCAATCGCCTGTTCCTTCGCCATGTGAAGTTGGACTGTCCCAAGCTTTTTAGTTTGGAGCTTGTACATCTCTTTCATTACCAAAGACTGGGCTTTTTTGAGCGTTTTCTCTTCGGTGCCAAAATAGACTCCAAAAAAACCGGTGTCTGAAAAAGGAGAATAAGAAGATTCTATGTTGTAGACGTAGCCGTATTTCTCTCTCAATGTCAGGTTGAGTCTGCTATTCATGCTTGGTCCGCCCAGAATATTGTTGAGCAAAAACAATTTGTATCTGTTCGGGTCATGAAGAGAATAAGCAGGCCTACCTATGGCACAAAGGGATTGGGTGATTTCGCGCTCTACCGTTTTTACTTTGGGTTGATAATTTTGAAATCCGTTCCGGACATACAAGCTTCTTTTTTCCTGGATTTCCTCCAGAGGTCTTTCTATGATTTTCAGCGCTTTGGCAAAGCTGATATTTCCTACAACCGAAAAAACAATTTGGGAAGTATCTAATCGGGTAGAAATAAAATCTATAAAGTCCATATGGGAGAAATTCCCGACTGTGGTCTCTGTGCCCAGGATATTCCGACCCAATGCATGGTTTTCAAAAACCAATTCATCTAGCTCATCCTGAATGGAATCTTCCGGAGAGTCCCGATACATGGCCATCTCCTCTAAAATAACCTGACGCTCTTTTTCGATTTGCTTTTGCGGGAAAGTGCTGTTGAAGGTAATGTCGAATAGCAAATCTGCGGCTTTCGCATAATGCTCTTTGAGCGTGGAAGCATAAAAGCAGATCTTCTCTTTGGTAGTATAGGCATTTAGTTCACCTCCCAATGACTCCAATCTGTTCAGGATATGAAAAGTTTTTCTTTTCTGTGTCCCTTTGAAAGCCATATGCTCCCAAAAATGGGCTAAACCTTCCTGTTCTTTGGTTTCGTCCCGGCTTCCGATATTCAGAATAAATCCACAATGAACCAGCCTGGTATGTGAAACTTCCTGATGGACAATGCGGATGCCGTTGCTTAATTCCTTGATGTTTAAATCCATAGTTGCTTACCCTGTCGGTAAAATACAAAGAAAAGCATCAATTTGTTTCCCTCCTTGTTTTCCTCTCCTTTTGAGTTAGATTTTAGTAACTTCGGCTTTGTAAAAATCAGAACAGATTTATGAAATATACGCCCTTACCTTCTAGTTTATATAGTAAAAACCGAGCAAAGTTTGCTTCCAAATTGAAAGCAAATAGTGTTGCGATTTTTAATGCCAATGACATCATGCCGACCAATGCGGATGGTACGATGAAATTCAGACAGAACAATGATTTATTCTATCTCTGTGGTATAGATCAGGAAGAAACGATTTTATTGATCGCGCCTGATTGTCCAAATCCAGCAATGAGAGAAGTGCTTTTCCTTCGTGAGACCAGTGAGTTAATTGCTATCTGGGAAGGCCACAAATACACCAAGGAAGAGGCTGAAGAGGCGTCTGGAATCAAGAATATTCAGTGGTTATCTAATTTTGACCAGATTTTTAATACGGTCATGGCGCTTTCAGAACGGGTTTATCTGAATACTAATGAGCATCTAAGAGCTGGTGTGGTGGTAGAAACCCGAGATGCGAGATTTATCAAAACCTGTAAAGCTCAATTTCCTCTTCACGAATACGAGCGGGCAGCCCCAATAATGCATGAACTGAGAGGAGTAAAGGAGCAGGAGGAAATCGATCAGTTACAGATTGCCTGCGATATCACCAATAAAGGCTTTAGAAGAATTTTAAAGTTTGTCAAGCCGGGTGTGACGGAATATGAGATCGAAGCAGAATATCTGCATGAGTTTGTAAGAAACCGAAGCAAGGGCTTTGCTTATGAGCCAATCATTGCATCAGGTGGCAGTGCCTGTGTATTGCACTACTTAGAGAACAACAAGGAGTGTAAAGGTGGTGAGTTAATCCTGATGGACGTGGGAGCAGAATACGGGAATTACAATGCCGATATGACTAGAACAATTCCTGTGAATGGAAAATTTACAACTCGTCAAAAGGCTGTTTATAATGCCGTTTTGAGGGTGAAAAATCAAGCTTCCAGCATGCTAATTCCAGGACAAAATATCCAAGATTACCATAAAGAAGTAGGTTTGATCATGCAGAGTGAATTGATTGGTTTAGGGTTGATCGATCAGACGGATATTAAAAATCAGGATCCGAATTGGCCAGCGTATAAAAAGTACTTTATGCATGGCACTTCCCATCATTTGGGACTCGATGTGCATGATGTCGGTACCATGCATGGCCCAATCAAACCGGGAATGGTATTTACCGTGGAGCCTGGGATTTATATCCCTGCCGAAGGAATGGGAATCCGATTGGAAAACAATATTGTCGTACAGGAAAACGGCTATCTGGATTTAATGGGAGATATTCCGGTTGAGGCAGATGAGATCGAAGAGTTGATGAATTCCTGATTTTAAAAGAATCAAAACAAAAATCCCCTCCAAAATCAATTGGAGGGGATTTTTTATGGCTTTTCTTTTTCTGAATACTCCAATAGCACAAATGACATTTGATCTTCACTGTTTTGAGGATTCAAAGGATGATTTGTCGATAGATAAATTCCTTTTTCAGTGATAAAATAATCGAATGGATGGTACTGATTTGCCTCAAATGCAGTTTCTGAAATCAAATTCAGATCACTGTCAAAAACCTGAATGGAAAATGGCCCGGAATGATTCCGCATATCATTCACTGGAACTGACTCATCTTGCTCATATTCATGAAATGCAAAGCGTATAAATACATCTCTGAATGGGTCGTAATCAAGACTTTCATAATGGGGGCTGTAATAGGAATACTTTCTAAAAATCAAGCCATCTGCATCTATGGGGACTGTTGGAAGTTTTTCAGGTAAATAGGCGCTTTTCCCATTTTTGAACTGAAGCGAGTCTCCAAGCTCTGAAACATAAAACATCCGATGGTCACCAAATAGTGAGAACGCAAGTTTATCGGCACCATGGGAAATCGAGGCTTCAAAAGGCTTTAAACCATCTGGCATGTAATCTTTTGGGAATTTGAGATTTAAAAAGTGGGTTTCTCCAGACTCTAGGTCAATTTCATATACCAGTTCTTTCGTTTGTAGGATCTCCTGGGTCATTTCACGAATGGATCCAAAATAATGGGTTTTTACAATCAGCTTTTTTCCATGCAAGTGGGGAGGGCTTTGAAAGTAAGCGTTGTGAACAAAAGCGGGACTATATCGCTCTGGAGATTTGTATTGAATAGAATTAATGATTTGTCCTGAGGTATCTATAAGAGTAATCTGTGATTTTATCTGATTAAAGAGGAAAATACTATCCTGACTTAGAACATGGATTCCCATAAGGTCTAATACACCATTTGGACCATCTCTTTCAAGTTTCAAATTTTTGACCCTTTTTTTCTTTTCAATGTCATAAATCTGAATGCTATTTTCTTTCCAATTTTGACTAAAAAGAAGGTTTTCTTTGGCAAAATAAAAAAGGCCGTCACTAATATTGGAAGTGGATTCATCCACAGGAAGAACAAGGACTTCTGAACTGGTTTTTAATTCTAGGTTAGGCTTTTTCTGTTCTTCTGGGTTACATGCTATACAGATAATTGTAAACGCAAATACAAATATGGAATGTGTTTTTTTAGTGTAAAAATGCATTGAAATGATTTCTGTCTGGGATAATGAGTTAAAAACTGATTACTAAAAGTCCAACTAATTGGAGAGTGTAAATAGGTTGTTGCTTTTCAATAATTGTAATAAAAAGAGAATTGAATTGGTCATTTAAAGGAAGAACATTTCGGGTAATTAGAATGAGCAAGATACCTTAAGGTATAAATTAATAAAAGAATAGTTGTGAATTATTTAAAACAAAAATCCCCTCCAAAATTAATTGGAGGGGATTTTTTTATGTTCGAATCGGAATTAATTACCCGATAGATACTCTTTTGAAAGCAGAAACTATCATGCCTTTGCTTACGCTGTCAAGGTATTGTGCGATAGACTTAGAGTTGTCTTTCACAAACTGCTGGCTCAACAAAGTATTTTCTTTGTAGAACTTGTTCAATTTACCCATAGCGATTTTCTCAAGCATTTCTTCAGGCTTACCTTCCGCTCTAGCTTGCTCTTTACCAACTTCGATTTCTCTTTCTACTACTGTAGAATCTACACCGTCTTTGTCAACAGCTACTGGATTCATCGCTGCAATCTGCATTGCTACGTCTTTTCCAGCTTCTTCTACGTCTGCACCAGAAGTGTTTACCAAACCCACCAAAACACCTAATTTACCATTAGAGTGGATGTAAGGAACAACTGCTTCAGCACTTACTACTTCGTAGTTAGAGATTTCGATTTTCTCTCCGATTTTACCGGTCATCTCTACGATTTTCTCAGCAACGGTGATGTTTTCGAAAGGCAAAGCGTGAATTTCTTCCACTGTGTTTGCACCAGCAGCTACAGCCATGTTCAAAAGTGTGTTAGCAAATGCTACGTATTCTTCGTTTTTGGCAACAAAGTCAGTTTCGCAGGTCAAAGAAAGCAAAGTTCCTTTCGCTCCGTTTTCAGAAACGCTTGTTACAACTACTCCTTCTTTAGTTTCACGATCAGCTCTAGATGCTGATACTTTCTGACCTTTTTTTCTAAGAATGTCCACTGCTTTTTCGAAATCGCCTTCCGCTTCAGTCAAAGCTTTTTTGCAATCCATCATACCGGCACCGGTCATTTGTCTCAGTTTGTTTACTTCTTGTGCAGTAATTGCCATTGTATTATCGGTTTAAATATTAAACGGGATATTTTTATTGATTCGCAGGTTTTGAAGCTGCGTTAAAGGTAGTTTTAGAGACAGGGAGGAAAATTTGCTTCCCTATGTCTTTTAAACAAAAAAATTGAACATAGGCCGAAACCTTATGTTCAATTTTTAATATTTCAAATCAAGTGTGGATTATTCTTTAGTTTCGGCGTCCACAGCTTTTTTAGCTTCTTCCTCTTCAGAAAGTTTAGCTTCTTCTTTGTCCTTCTTTCTTTCGGAAAGACCTTCTTCTATAGCTGCACCAAACGCTTTCACTAGCAAGGATACGGATTTGAATGCATCGTCATTAGCAGGGATAGGGAAATCCACCTCATTTGGGTTAGAGTTCGTATCTACCAATGCGAAAACAGGGATACCAAGCTTTTTTGCTTCAGCAATAGCGATGTGTTCTCTTTTGATGTCAACAACGAAAAGGGCTGCTGGAAGTCTGCTCAAGTCAGCAATACCACCTAAAACCACTTCCATTTTGTCTTTCTGACGAGAAACCATCAGACGTTCTTTCTTAGCTAAGTTCGCATAAGACTCTTCCTTCATCAATTTGTCCAATCCGGACATTTTTTTCAAGGACTTTCTGATAGTAGCGAAGTTGGTCAACATACCACCTAACCATCTTTCGGTTACGTAAGGCATGTTTAGACGCTGAGCTTCTGCTGCTACTAGGTCTTTTGCTTGTTTCTTAGTAGCTACGAACATCACTTTTTTGCCTGAGCGTACTACCTGCTTGATTGCGTTAGATGCTTCGTCGAGGCAAGCAAGCGTTTTATTTAGATCGATAATATGGATCCCGTTTTTCTCCATGAAAATGTATGGAGCCATTCTTGGATCCCACTTTCTCGTCAAGTGTCCGAAGTGAACACCAGCATCTAGTAAGTCTTTATATTCTAATTTGGCCATAATATATAGTGTATATCCTGAAGTAAATCCAGATTAACGTTTTGAGAACTGGAATTTTCTTCTTGCTTTTCTACGTCCTGGCTTCTTACGTTCTACCATTCTAGGGTCACGAGTAAGGAAACCTTCTTTTTTCAACGCTGGTCTGTGCTCTGCGTCAAATTCGCACAAAGCTCTAGAGATAGCCATACGAGCAGCTTCCGCTTGCCCTTTGATACCACCACCGTCTACATTGATTTTAATGTCATAATTACCCTCTACGCCAACAAGAGCCAATGGCTGCTTCACAACGATCTGGTGTAGATCAAATGGGAAGTAAACTTCAATTGACTGATTGTTTACGGAGATTTCACCTTTTCCTGGAGCCATGTAAATTCTGGCTACAGAGGTCTTTCTTCTACCGATTGTGTTGATCATTTCCATGATTTAGACGATTAAAGGGTGATAGTTTTAGGCTGCTGTGCTTCGTGTGGATGCTCAGATCCATTGTACACGTACAAGTTGCCGTATAATTTTCTTCCCAATCTGTTTTTAGGCAGCATGCCTCTTACAGCTTTCTCTACCAAAATAGATGCAGACTTGTCTTTCAACAATTTTGGGGTAGAAATACGCTGTCCGCCTGGATAACCTGTGTGTCTCACATAAACTTTGGAGTTCCACTTATCACCAGTTAAACGAACTTTGTCTGCGTTGATCACGATGACATTGTCACCACAATCTACGTGAGGAGTAAAGCTTGGCTTTGTCTTACCTCTTAAGATTTTTGCGACCTCACTCGCCAATCTACCCAAAACTGCAGCTTGGGCATCCACTACGACCCATTGCTTTTCTACAGTCGCGGCATTGGCTGATATGGTCTTATAGCTCAAAGTATCCACTGTGTAACTGTTTAATTTTTAGCTTGTTAAATTTATTTCACCCTCAAAAAGGGACACAAAGATAGAAGTATTTTATTTTTCATGCAAAATATTTCCATTACTAAGTCCTAATTTTCATAGCCTTAGCCCAAAATCCCTCTCAGGAGATTGATTTTCGATGCTTTTTTTCAATAAAATTTTTTAGGCGGTTTTTTCTAACTGTTTGACCAGTACCTGAAAATCTTTTGGATAGGGAGCTTCGATTTTAAGCTTCTTCCCATCCACTCCTTCAAATTCTATTGAAAAGGCATGTAGAGAAACCCTTTGCATGATGGGTAGCTCTTCCGTGTCCTTTTTAAGATTGAAGCGGCGCTTGAGTGAAGAAAGTAACAAAGGTTTGCCTCCATATAAAGTGTCTCCACAAATGGGTGACTTCAGGTAAGCCAAATGAACCCGGATCTGATGCAACCTGCCTGTTACAGGCCTGCATTCTACCAAGGTGTGCGCATAATATGTTTTCAACGTATTGAAATAGGTCTGCGCAGGCTTGCCGTCTTTACTTACTTTGGCGATTCCTTTTTTTGTGGCGATAAGATTTCGGTCTACCAGCTCATTGCTGAATTCCTTGATCCCCTCTACCACTGCATGATAGACCTTGTCCACTTTCCTGCTTTCAAACTGCATGGCCAAATGCCTGTAAGCCACTGGATTCTTGGCAATCACTAGACATCCTGAAGTTTCCTTATCCAATCTATGGCACAGTTGTGAATCGGGGGTGTGTGCCTTGGCTAAGTCTAAGATGTTCTGCGCTTCGTGTCTATCGTCTAAGCTTGATAGGTACGGCGGTTTGTTGATTACCAGGTAATCCTCGTTTTCAAACAGAATAAGATTTTCAAAATCTACTTTCTTCATGGATTCTCCTGCCTCTTCAAAGAGGCTGCAAAAGTAGGGAAATGGAAGCGCAAAAAAAAATCCTTCAATTAAGAAGGACTTTAGCAGCCAAATACTACAGTTGAATTATTGCCTTTCTTTAATGATGGTGAATCCTCGTCCCTTAGTAGCTGTTTCACCATCCCATTTTAATTCCCCTAGATAATAGACTTTTTGGACAATGACACTCGATGCATTATCATGGATTTCTGCTTGAATCGTGTCGGCTTCTGTCTCATTCCATTGGATAACTGTTTTTTCTGAATCTAGAACCAATGCCATGATATAATCTCTATCAAATTCAGGTGGATCAATTCGGAAATTTCGCGGCATGTCCAAGTGGGCCTCATAAAATTCCTCCATATTCCCATTTCGCTCATAAAAAATTTTGATATCTCTAAAATCATAAGCTCCTTCTTGTTTTGGATCCAGCAAATTATTGCCTTGTTTATCTACAACCGTGATAAAGGCCATCATATCAACAGTGAAAAATTGCGGCTGTTCATTTTCCTTACAGGAGCTATTCAATAGTACTAGTAATATTGAAACTATAGAAATTAGATTTTTCATGAGAAAAATTGATCAGTTTTCCTAAACTAATAATTTTGTTTTAAAAAAAACTAATAGTTGATTTTGTTTAAGCCTCAGAATTAAGTACCTCTTTTCCGAAACAATCTGGAATTATTGAAAATTATACTGGTTGACTTACTTTTGCTTTTTGATCCTGAGATTCATTTTTAACCAAAGGCAGCGAGAAACTAAAAATTGAACCTTTCCCCACAGTAGAACTCACAGAAATTTTGCTTTTGTGCCCTTCCAGAATATGCTTCACGATCGCTAATCCCAGTCCGGTGCCGCCTTCTTTTTTATTTCGACTTTTCTCTACTCGATAGAAGCGCTCAAAAATCCGCTTCAGATCCTCAGGAGGGATTCCCTGTCCATCGTCTTTGATGTCTACCTGAATATTGTTTTTGCCTGTCTTAAGACTGACTTTTACCTGTCCTTTGTTATTGTTGTATTTGACGGCATTGAAAATCAAGTTCTGACAGACCCGGTAGATTTTTTGTCGATCTGCTGAAGTGATGTAGTTTTTTCCTTCTTCGAAATCAAAAATAATCTCCACATCCCTTTTTGAAGCTTTATGCTCCAATTGGTCAATCACCTCAATAATCAGGTCTTTTAAATCAAACTGGGTGAATGTGAATTTGATCACCCCGCTTTCCATTTGATTCAATGTCAAAAGATCCTGTACCAATACATCGAGGGAATCCAGGCTTTTGGCTGCCCGCTTCAGGAATTTCATCCGCACCTGCTTGTCATCGATAGCTCCATCCAGAAGTGTATGGATATATCCTTGGGTCGCAAAAATCGGGGTCTTTAACTCATGTGAAATGTCAGCAATAAACTCCCTTCGAAACTCCTCGTTTTTCTGGAGTGTCTCAATTTCTTTTTGCTTAGTCAAAGCATAAGAGTTGATTACCTTATTGATCCTTCGGAGAGGAGAAATGGATGATTTGGAGGACTTATCGCTGATTTCGGAAAAATCCTTTTTCTGGATTTTCTCCAGCAAGGAATAAATATTTCCGATTTCCCTAAAAATCAAAAACTCCAAGGTGATATTGGCGAGCAGGTAAGCCACCGAAAATGAGATGGCTCCAGCTACCAATAGAATAGTGGCATTGGTTGTATCCAGTAATGACAAAAAAGCAGTCACCATGGCGCTGATAGCCAGTGCCAGTATGAATGCAATACCACGGGAATTTGTAAGCATCTTAGCCTAAGTCGAACTTGTATCCTACACCTTTTACAGTAGTGATATAGTCTTCTCCGATTTTTTCTCTGACTTTTCTGATATGTACGTCCACTGTCCTTGCCAAGACAAACACATCAGCTCCCCAGATATTTTGGAGAAGTTCATCTCTACTGAAAACCATATTAGGGTTTTTAGCCAGGAAATACAATAATTCAAATTCCTTCTTTGGAAGGGTGATGGTTTTACCGGATTTATCAATCGTGTAACTGCCTCTATCAATAGTCAGATCTTTGATTTTAATCTGAATCTGTTCCTGTTCTTTTTTGGACTCTCTTCTAAAGAGTGCAGCAATTCTGCTCATCAGGGCTCTAGGCTTGATCGGTTTGGTGATATAATCATCCGCTCCCACATCAAATGCTGCCACCTCCGAATATTCTTCCATCCTTGCTGTCAGGAATATCACAAAGGCATTTTTAAGCTCAGGAATCTGTCTGATCTGTAGACAAGTTTCTACTCCGTCCTGACCTGGCATCATGATGTCCAATAAGATCACGTCCGGTACAAATTTAGATGCAACTTTCACGGCTTTAATCCCATCTTCCGCAGTGGCTACTTCATAGCCTTCTTTTTGGAGGTTGTATTTCAGGATTTCAACAATGTCCGGTTCGTCATCTACTACGAGAACTTTGATTTTCTGCTTATCGCTCATGCTGGCATTTCTTAATAATTCGCTTAAAAATAAGGAATATTTGAAGATAGAAGCCAAATAAAAAGGATGTTGTGGTTTCGATTTTCAAAGAATCCAATGTTTTATTCTGCCTTCCTTACCTTAGGTTAAGTTATGGTTAAGGCAGCTTTATTTAATTGTTTCGCAATCCTTTCGCGTTGATGATATCAAAATTCAAAGAGCCTAAAAATAAATTGGCTTTGATTTTTACAGGGATTTTATTCTGATCCTTAGTTACCCAGACTTTGACAGGATACTCTCCTCTAAATAATTTGTTTTTTGGAATCTGTGGTGAGAAAATATATGTGTCCTTGATGCCGATTTCTGTTTCCAGTCGCTCCGTCCCTTCAAATATTAACTTTATGTTATATATCTCTTTATCGAAGAAACCTTTGATTAAAACCACCTCACCAGGCTTCATGTTCTCAAGATTCAGGGTTCTCAAATAATAAAAACCACTCACTAAATCCTGGATAGGCCCAGGTAAATCGTACTCTTTAGCGCTCTTGAGAGTTTTATTGTCTTTTTCATAAAGCTCCACCAGGGCTTTTCCGTTTTTCTGGTCAAAAAACACCTTCTCATGTTTTCTATATTTCCCCTCCTCAATATTTTGATAGAAAAGAGAAGGAAGTACGGTATTGGTGTCTAGATAAGTACCCCAGTTATCATTTACTTTTCCGAAAATGGTAGCTGCTCCTTTGGTCTTTCCGTAAACATCGATCTTATAATGAGGTCGATTGTTTTGAGTATGACTGCGTCGATTGATTTGGAGTTTGGCATCTGCAAGATTTAGCCAGCCATAACTCACTTCAAAGTTTAGTTCTTCGCCAAAAGTAAAAGCATCATTATCCGGATTTTGTTGGGAAAATGCACTGGAACTCCACAGAAATAGGATAAGGAAAAAAATGCCGGGTAGTTTTCTCATACATTTTATTGACAATACCTGACGAAAATTGAGTTTTTCAAAAGGTATTACGAAAAAAAGAGTCGTTTGGTGAATAAAATTACGAATTTGGCCATCGAAAACAATGGCTAATTCTCCTTTGGTAATGGCATGTTGTTTAGTTAATTTCACCTACTATAGATTCTTTTAAACGAAAACTCATGAGTAATAACGCAGAAAAACTGAAAGCCCTCCAATTAACCATCGATAAGTTGGAGAAAACCTATGGAAAAGGTACTGTGATGAAGCTTAGCGACAACAAAGTACTGGATGTTCCTGCTATATCCACAGGTTCTCTTGGGCTAGATATGGCACTGGGTGTGGGCGGAATTCCGCGGGGCCGGGTGATCGAGATTTATGGCCCAGAATCTTCTGGTAAAACCACACTGACAATGCATTGTATCGCCGAAGCCCAAAAGGCGGGAGGTTTAGCTGCGTTTATCGATGCTGAACATGCATTCGACAAAACCTATGCCGAAAAACTTGGGATTGATACAGAGAACCTTCTGATTTCCCAGCCAGATAACGGTGAGCAAGCACTTGAAATTGCCGAACATTTAATCCGTTCTGGAGCTATTGATATCATCGTCATTGACTCCGTTGCAGCTTTGGTGCCAAAGGGAGAATTGGAAGGAGATATGGGAGATTCTAAAATGGGACTTCAGGCAAGATTGATGTCTCAGGCACTTAGAAAACTTACTGGAGCCATCAATAAAACCGGTTGTTCATGTATTTTTATCAACCAATTGAGAGAGAAAATCGGAGTGATGTTCGGAAATCCTGAAACAACTACAGGTGGTAATGCACTTAAGTTTTATGCTTCTGTGAGATTGGATATTCGTAGAATTGGTCAGATCAAAGAAAGCGCGGATAATATTCTAGGTAACCGTACCCGTGTCAAAGTGGTGAAAAACAAGGTGGCTCCTCCTTTCAAAGTGGTTGAATTTGATATCATGTATGGGCAAGGAATTTCCAAAGTAGGGGAGATAATCGACCTGGGAGTGGAGTTTGATATTATCAAAAAAGCAGGATCTTGGTTCTCCTACAATGGGGAAAAGTTAGGCCAAGGAAGGGATTCTGTTAAAAATATCCTTCTTGATAATCCTGAATTAATGGAGGAACTGGAAGTGAAAATCAAAGCTGCTGCTGGATTAAATGCAGCTCCTGCGGCATTAGAGGAGGATGAATAAACTCAAAAGCTTATAAAAAAAAAGGGAGCAGAAATGCTCCCTTTTTTATTTTTAGTTAGTTCGTATCGCTTCGACCGGATCCATCCTGGCCGCCAAAGTAGCTGGGACAATACCGGAAACAACTCCAATGGCAGAGGAAACACCTAAGCCGAGGACAATATTTTTAAAGGAAAGTATCAGTTCTAAGGTCCCCAACTGGATAAAGCTGAGTCCAAAAACTATCAAAATACCAGTTATCCCACCGATCAAACTTAGGAATACGGCTTCAAATAAAAACTGGAATAAAATAAAGTAGTTTTTTGCCCCGAGAGACTTTTGAATTCCAATGATATTGGTTCTTTCCCGAACGGAAACAAACATAATATTCGCGATTCCAAAACCACCGACAAGGATGGAGAATCCACCGATTACCCAGCCTGCAATAGAGATTACGTCAAATATCGAACCGATCGCATTCTGGATAAATTCTGTCTTGTTCAGCGCGAAATTATCTTCCTCAGTAGGTTTTAGCCCTCTTTTGGCTCTCAATAAACCGGTCATTTCGTTTTCCAAAGAGACCAAGCCTATGTCTTCTTCATTTCCTTTGGCAGCTATTGTTGGTTCTATCCCATTTCTACCGGTGTAGAACATTTTATTGAAAGCTCCATAAGGAATAATGCAGGCTTCATCTTTTGAAGGAGCATCAAATAGTCCTTCTCCTTCTTCTTCGAAGACACCAATGACAGTAAACTTGATACCTTTAATTTTAATTTCCTTGCCTAAAATAGGGAGGTTAGGATATAGCGTATTTGCGATTTTTCTTCCGACAATTGCGATATTTCTAGAAGCATTTATTTCTGATTCCTGAAAATACCTGCCTTCTTCCAAGGGCAATTCATACACATCCTGATAGGTGTATTCTATTCCTGTCAGTTGCATTCCTTGATAGGCATTGCTTCCTGCCTGTACAGTGGTACTAGCAGATGCAGAGATGGTCACTGCTTCGGCCGATTTCAATCTTTCCTGAAGAAACTTGTATTCAGCAATTGTACTGGGTGGTCTTCTGAAATACTTCCACCAAGGATAATCCTGTGGTCCACTTGCAAATGGGAAACGTCCAACCATCATGACATTGGTTCCCAGAAATGAAAAGGAAGACTTAATGTTATTCTCCAACGAATCCACCAAAGTGAATACTGCTATGATGGCAAAAATACCAATCGTAACACCGAGGAGCGAAAGGATAGTTCTGGTTATATTGGCTCTTAAAGCAGTAATTGCGAACCTAAAACTCTCCCATGTGAGTTGGAAAAAGAGCATGCTTTTAATAGTTGGTTAAAACAATTTGTCAAGATAGCTGAATTTGGGCATTATTGTTATTATCTTTGCATTTTTTAGAGTTAATCTAAAATAAACAAATCAAGCTCAGACATCTAAAGCTTTCCTATGAAATTATCAGATTTCAAATTTGACGTTCCAAAAAAATTAGTATCCCTTTATCCAACAGAAAACCGAGATGAATCCCGTCTCATGGTCTTGCACCGTGACACTGGAAAGATCGAACACAGGGTTTTCAAAGATATCATCGAGTACTTCGGTGAAGGCGATGTTTTTGTTACAAATGACACGAAAGTTTTTCCTGCCAGATTGTATGGAAACAAAGAAAAAACCGGTGCTGAAATTGAAGTTTTCTTGTTGAGAGAACTGAATTCAGAATTGAGACTTTGGGATGTTTTAGTAGATCCTGCCCGTAAAATCAGAGTAGGAAATAAACTGTATTTCGGTGATTCTGACCTTGTGGCAGAAGTCATTGACAATACCACTTCCCGTGGAAGAACAATCAGATTTCTATTTGACGGAACTGAAGAAGAATTCCACAAAACCATCGATTCTTTGGGAGAAACTCCTTTGTTAAAAGAGTTTATCGAAAGAAAAGTGGAAGCTGAAGACAGAGAGCGTTATCAGACTGTTTTTGCAAAGAATGTAGGTGCAGTGGCAGCTCCAACTGCTGGTTTGCACTTTACTCCGCATTTGCTGAAAAGACTGGAGCTTCAAGGCGTGGAAGTAACACCGATAACCCTTCACGTAGGTCTTGGTACATTCCGTCAGGTAGACGTAGAAGATCTGACCAAACATAAAATGGATTCTGAAAATTACAGCATCCCTGCAAAAACTGTTGAGTTGGTAAATAAGGCTTTGGATAATAAAAAGCGTGTGGTTTCTGTAGGAACTACTTCTTTGAAAACGGTAGAGTCTTCAGTGACCGCAAACGGTAGATTGAAAGAAAGCGAAGGATGGACTGATAAATTCATTATCCCTCCTTACGAATTCAAAATTGCCAATGCATTGATTACCAATTTCCATTTGCCTGAATCCACTTTGTTGATGACAGCAGCGGCATTCGGAGGATATGATTTGGTGATGAAAGCTTATAAAGAAGCAATCAAAGAAAAATACAGGTTCTTCTCTTATGGAGATGCCATGTTGATTCTCTAAAATATCAGGCTCCTTCGGGAGCCTTTTTTTATTCTTTCACAGTTTGATAATTTGCAGAGGGTATCTGATTCTATTTTTAAAGATACTTTTGTCAAAAATTACAAAAAATGAACAAAGCAGCGATTTTGGTTGCAGGAGGAAAAGGAACCCGGATGGGAGCACCTATTTCCAAACAATATTTACCGATCGGCGGAAAGCCAGTTTTGATGCATACCCTGCAGATTTTTTACGAAGTCGATCCTTCCATTCATTTAATTTTGGTGCTACCGGCTTCTGATTTTTCGTATTGGAAAGAGCTTTGTCAGGAATATGGTTTTAACATTCCCCATCAATTGGTAGAGGGAGGGAACTCACGCTTTCAATCTGTTCGAAATGGATTGGATAGCATTACCTGGGCAGAAGGTTTAGTGGCAATTCATGACGGTGTGCGACCTTTTGTAGCCAAAGAGGTGATCTCTAATTCCTTTTTGGAAGCAGAGAAATCAGGAAGTGGGATTGCGGTGATTGCCTTAAAAGATTCTATCCGAAAACTAGGCGATGATGGCAAATCCTGCTATCAGGAAAGACAATACTTTAGATTAGTGCAAACACCACAGACTTTCTTGCTTTCCAAAATCAAAAAGGCCTTTCAGGTGACAGAAATCCAGCAATTTACAGACGATGCCACGGTATATGAGCATCAAGGCTGGCAGGTGTCTTTGATCGCTGGGAATCCAGAGAATATTAAGATCACCACTCCAGAAGACCTTCAATACGGTGAGTTTTTGCTATCCCAGAGCAAAAAGTAAAATCAAAAACATTTTTACCGACTTTTTTGTGGGCTTTACCGACTTAGGCATTGTCTTGACCTAATAGTCATTTTAGGCTAAGGTAGATTGATATAGTTTTGAGGCATCAGTTTTAATCAAACACTTATGAAATCTAGCTGGGGAATAATTACCAGTAAGAATCATGGGAAAACTCATAAACTATATTCAAAATGAAAAGACATTATTCATCTCAAAATGACGGTGGCATTGTTTTCGGATTTGTAATCCTGGGGATTGGTATCCTTTTGCTGCTAAAGAAGATTGGAATTTTTGTTCCGTCTTGGGTGCTTACCTGGCCAATGATCTTAATTGTCATCGGTGTATTTACCTTGATCAAGCATGAATTCAAAAGCTTATTTGGAGTATTCATGTTGTTCCTGGGTTCTTATTTCCTCTTAAGGAATGAATTTAACATGGACTTTGCCCTCGATAGGTATATTTTTCCGGTCGCTTTGATAGTGCTTGGGGTTTACCTGATCACAAAAAAGAAAAAAGAGAAAGATCTGATCCGGGATATTCAGGCCAAATGGCAAGTGAATCAAAAGAGTAATACCATGGGAACTTCCGCGGAGGAAGTCATAGAGGATCCATCTGACCCAAGCACTGATACAGGAAAAGACACTAAATCCAATTTTGGAAATATGTCCGGCAATTCATTTTCGGATACCTTAAATATCGATGCTATCTTAAGTGGTGTGAACAAGAGGATTTTATCCAAAAACCTAAAAGGTGGTAAATTGACTGCAGCATTTGGAGGAATAGATCTGGATCTGACACAAGCAGATATACAAGGGCCTGTTACCGTTCAGGTAGATGTGATTTTCGGAGGCATGAAGCTGGTAGTTCCACCACATTGGGACGTCCGCGCTGAAGTAAGTAACATCGCTGCGGGAATTGAGGATAAAAGGATTTATAGAGAGTCGGCGATCGATCCAAATAAAGTATTGATTTTGAAAGGAACCGTACTTTTTGGAGGTTTGGAGATTAAATCCTACTAAATAGAACTAGTCAGACTTTAAACTGGAAATTTTGATTTTCAAAGCTTTTTCAAAACCGCAACTTATCAAATATATCATCTCAGGAACCGCCATTGCGTGGTTTCTGGGATGCTTTTTTATTCTGAAGAGTTTTGGAATCGATGAAAACCTCGCTTGGCCAGATGCATTGGCTTTTACAGGAGTTTTCTTGGCAGGAGTTTTCGTGCTGGAGATAATTTTTGGTTTTTATATCCCAAAAGGAAGCAATTCCTGGTTGCTCGTCATTATCCCTCTTTTTCTAAGCTTTGTAGAAATCTGGATTCATAGGATCCTGATGATTTGGCTATTTGGGGAGGAGCAAGAATACCTAGAAATGATTAGAGCCAGTTTTTACCTCCGTTGGGCGATCCTTGCTATCCCTGAAATCCTGATATCCATCATTGCCTTGGTAGTCTCTAAACTCGAACTTCAGGAAGAAGCACAAAAAAGAGAAGCAACGATCAACCTTCTTTCGAAAGAAGCTGAGTTGACCTCTATCAGACAGCAGTTGCAACCTCACTTTTTGTTTAATAGCCTGAATTCCATCAGTGCCTTGGTGGTTTCCCAGCCACAGAAAGCCAGGGAGATGGTGTTGCAACTTTCAGACTTTCTGAGGGGTACGATCCGTAAGGATCATAAAGTTTGGGTGAGCCTGGATGAAGAACTCGGATATTTAAAAATGTATCTGGATATCGAGCGGGTGAGATTCGGACATAGGCTGCAAGTGAGCATTGAGTCGGGGCCTGATGTTCTTGAGATGAAATTGCCTCAGTTGTTGATACAGCCCTTATTGGAAAATGCCATCAAGCATGGTTTGTATGGCATGACAGGTGAAGTAGATTTACAGGTAAAAGCAACCAAGGAACAGAATTATTTAATTATTAGAATAGAAAACCCATTTGATGAGGAAAGTGCCCCGCCAAAGGGAGCCGGGTTTGGTTTGAGTTCGGTGAGCAGGCGTTTGGAACTGCTTTTTGGAAGAACAGACCTTCTCACTTCAGAATCCAAAGAAGGAAGGTTTACCGTCACGCTTAAAATTCCACAATTAAAATGATCAAGACCTTAATCATAGACGATGAGCCTTTAGCGGCCTCTATCGTCCAAGAGTATTTATCAGCATACCCACAATTTGAATTGCTGGAAATATGCCAAGATGGATTTCAGGGGATGAAAGCCATTCAAACGCATCAGCCTGATTTGATTTTTTTGGATGTGCAGATGCCAAAGATCACCGGCTTCGAAATGCTGGAATTGCTGGATGAGCCACCTTCAGTGATTTTTACTACCGCTTTTGATCAATATGCACTTCAGGCTTTTGATGCCAAAGCTATAGATTACCTTCTTAAGCCATTTTCTAAAGCAAGGTTTGATCAGGCGATCGGAAAATTTCTGACCCAGAGTCCGGGTGAAGTGGATCCTTCAATCCATCAACTGGCTGAGAAAAGTAACAGGCTGGTGGTAAAGGTGAAAAATGAAATCAAGATCATTTCTATCAAAGACGTTTCATACTTTGAAGCAGAGGACGATTACATCGCCATTCACAGCAAGGATGGAAAATTTCTGAAAAAGATGACCATGAAAGCTTTGGAAGAATCCTTGGATCCTTCAAAATTCGCCAGAGTGCATAGGTCTTTTATGGTCAACTTAAATGAAGTGACCCAAATAGAACCCTATGAAAGGGAGAATTTTTTGGTGAAATTAAGAAATGGAAAACAGGTGCCGGTCAGCAAATCAGGTTATACCCGGCTTAGGCAAGTGTTAGGATTGTAAGAAAAGTATAAAGCCCCGCATCCCGGGGCTTTAAATTTAATATTCGTCCTCGTTAAAGAAGAAGTCGTCTTTGGTCGGATAATCCGGCCAAATCTCCTCAATCGTTTCATAAGGTTCGCCGTCATCTTCTAATTCCTGGAGATTCTCGACCACTTCCAGTGGTGCGCCAGATCTGATGCCGTAATCAATTAACTCATCCTTGGTTGCAGGCCAGGGAGCATCTTCTAAATAAGAGGCAAGTTCAAGTGTCCAGTACATAGTGTTTATTTAATTAATAGGTGTTCCGGATTTCAATAGGGTTGCAAAATTATCTTTTTTTTGAAATATGCAATCAAGTACTGATTATTTAAAAGAAAGTTGTCTCAAAATATAATTTTTTACGTCCACTTTTCTTTTCAGTCCTGATAGTTTTTTTCGCATCATTATCTCAAAATCCTGAGTCTGAACGCGAAAATTATCTGAATTGTTCTGCATGGTATCCAATTCGGTTTGATCCCGATGCAAAAGGTCTTTTATCAACGCAATTTTAATCTGTTTCTGCTCTTCAACGGGCTTTTCGTCAAAATCGTCATATTTTCCATGTACTAATTTTTCTAAAAATGCCTTTTCAAAAACAATGTCCATGAAAAATTGGAAGGATCTTGCCGTCAGGTTAACCTCTTTCGGCTTTCTCATCGGAAGTTTCTTCCATTCCTCCTGTATTTTTTTGGCTTGCCCGATCAGTTCATAAGTCGTAGGCTGTCCCGCTAATTTCTTGATTTCCTCAGTCAATAGCTCCGCTTTACGGATGATCTCGCGAGGATGCATGGTAGGGCCAGGATTTAATGTTCTCTTATATCTTGAGAAGATCCTGTTGTTTAGCTTCGAAAACTCATCCCAAAGTGGCTGACGCTTTTCTGCAGGTACTTTTCCTGCCGACTTCCACTCTTTCTGAATTTTCTTACTGATTTCAAAGGCTACTTTGGCATCCGGGAAATCATGCGCCTCTCGGGCCTGCACCACCAATGCTTCATATACTTTGATATTTTCTTCGGCCTGAAGCGCCAGACCTTCGTAATAATGTCTTCTGTTTTCGAAGAAATGCTGAACTGCATCATTGAATTTACCCTCAATTTCCTCTTCCAATTCTTTTTCTACAGGACCGGTTTTGATCCAGCGAAGTTTTAGCTCTTTGAAAGCCTCGGTAGTTTCTCTCCAATCTGTATCGTCCTTCAATTCCTCCGCTTCCAGAATCAAAGCATTCTTTAATTCCAGGTTTTTTGCACGGTTGGCCTGAATGATTTCATTAAGAAATTCTTCCTCTTTATTCAGTTCTTCGATGAGAGGGATAAAATCTCCAAGGGCATCCGATTGCATCAGAGAATCTCTCAAATGAATTAATTTCATTAGGAAAGACCCTTTGTTCTGATTTTCGTGAATGTCGGATTTAAGTTTTTCGACCTTTTCTTTCAGCTGTTCAAATCTAGCCTCAAAGTAATTTAAAGTAGAAGCCTCATCTTCTTTGACTTCCCCGATAACCCTGTCATCCTGACCTAAAAATCCCTTTAAATAAACTTTATTGTCTTTGATATATCCATAAGGATGCTCCATTGTTCTACAGTAGGTTAGGTGGTCGTTTTCAATTTTTGGCAAATTAATTAATTCAAAAGCACTTATCCTAAGAAAGGGGTTTTTTTGCCATCTTTACCGTTTAGTGAAATTGTAACGCAAAAATTAACATATGAGTGCAGAAAAAATCATCTTTTCCATGGCGGGGGTCTCAAAAATCTATCCACCACAGAAAAAAGTTTTAAAAGATATCTACCTGTCATTTTTTTATGGAGCAAAAATCGGAGTGCTTGGTCTCAACGGATCCGGTAAATCTTCTTTGCTAAAAATTATTGCCGGAATCGACAAGGAATTTCAGGGTGAAGTAGTTTGGTCGCCGGGATACAGCGTGGGGATGCTGGAACAGGAACCTCAGTTAGATCCTAGCAAAACTGTTAAAGAAGTGGTAGAAGAGGCAGTTGCCGAGACTGTTGCCCTGCTGAAAGAGTTTGAAGAAATCAATGAGAAATTCATGGATCCAGCATTGATGGAAGATCCTGATGCCATGGATAAACTCATCACCAAGCAGGGAGAGGTTCAGGAAAAGCTGGATGCTGCCAATGCCTGGGAACTGGATGTGATGCTGGATAAAGCGATGGATGCGCTTCGACTCCCTCCAAGTGATGCCAATGTGGCAAACCTATCTGGTGGGGAAAAGAGAAGAGTTGCCCTTTGTAGATTATTGCTTCAGGAGCCAGATGTATTGCTGGTCGATGAACCTACCAACCACTTGGATGCGGAGTCAGTACATTGGCTAGAACAACATTTACAGAATTACAAAGGCACTGTCATCGCAGTAACCCACGATAGATATTTCCTGGATAATGTTGCCGGATGGATTTTGGAATTGGATCGTGGAGAAGGTATTCCTTGGAAAGGAAATTACTCTTCTTGGTTGGATCAGAAACAAAATAGACTGAAGCAAGAAGAGAAGACTGAGTCCAAACGTCAGAAGACATTGGAGCGAGAGCTAGAATGGATCAGAATGACTCCGAAAGCCCGTCAGGCCAAAGGAAAAGCGCGTTTGAGCGCTTATGATAAATTAGTCGGAGAAGAAGCAAAAGAGAAAGAAGCAAAACTGGAATTATTTATCCCACCAGGACCAAGATTGGGAGCGAAAGTGATAGAGGTAAATGGTGTTTCCAAAGCTTTTGGAGATAAGTTGTTATTTGAAAACTTGACTTTTGCTTTGCCTCAAGGAGGAATTGTCGGAGTAATTGGACCAAATGGTGCGGGTAAATCTACTTTGTTCAAATTAATCACCGGACAGGAAAAACCAGACGCAGGTCATTTCGAGGTAGGAGAGACGGTACAGCTAGCATATGTGGATCAGGGACATGATATTCTGGATCCGAATAAGACGGTTTATCAAACGATTTCAGAAGGAAATGAATTGATGAAATTGGGCAATAAGGAAGTGAATGCCAGAGCCTACGTTTCCAAGTTCAACTTCGGTGGAGGTGATCAGGAGAAAAAAGTTGGCGTGCTTTCCGGTGGTGAAAGAAACCGGGTTCACCTGGCTTTGACCTTGAAAGAAGGTGGAAACTTATTGCTTCTCGATGAACCAACCAACGACTTGGATGTGAACACGCTTCGAGCTTTGGAAGAAGCTTTGGAAAACTTCGGTGGATGTGCAGTAGTCATTTCCCACGACAGATGGTTCTTGGATAGAATTTGTACGCATATTCTGGCGTTCGAAGGAGATTCTCAAGTGGTTTGGTTTGAAGGCAACTTCTCTGACTACGAAGAGAACAAGAAGAAGAGACTGGGTGATGTGGAACCTAAGAGAATTCGATACAAAAACCTCAAATAAAGTCAGAAGTTTGAAGCCTGCCTACCGGAGGTAGGAAAGAAGTCTGAAAATAGTAGGCAGTCGCAGTGACCAGTAGGCAGTCGCAGTAACCAGTAGGCAGTCGCTAGTTGTCAGCCTGAGCGGAGTCGAAGGCAATTATTCAGAAGACTGAAGCCCGCCTGCCGAAAGGTAGGTCTGAAAATAGTAGGCAGTCGCAGTGACCAGTAGGCAGTCACAGTCTGCAGTTTCATTCTCTGGTTGTCAGCCTGAGCGCCTGCCTGCCGAAAGGTAGGTCTGAAAATAGTAGGTAGGCAGTCGCAGTGACCAGTAGGCAGTCGCAGTCTGCAGTTTCATTCTCTGATTGTCAGCCTGAGCGCCTGCCTGCCAGCTCTTCGAGATTTGTAATCTCGAAGTTTGATCAGAAGATTTGTAATCTTTAAAATCATTTACTTTTCCCTTTTATCCCGGATTAAAAATCCTACGATCTGGGTTCTGGATTATAAATCCAGAACAGCGGAGCGCCTGCCTGCAGAAGGGTAGGTTTGAAATCAGAAATCAGAAGTGAAAAAGATGAAAACCTCCGGTTCGGGAAGAATCGGAGGTTTTTTGCTAAAAAGGGGACTCTCAGCTCTTCGAGATTTGTAATCTCGAAGTTTGATCAGAAGATTTGTAATCTTTAAAATCATTTACTTTTCCCTTTTATCCCAGATTAAAAACTCTAGAATCTAGAATAAGGGTTCTATATCCAGAACTGTGGGTAAAAAAAGCGTTCTAACTTTTTGAAGCTAAATACTTTTTGCAAAGTCTTGTAAATTGAATTTAATTGTTAGTTTTAGAAGATCTTTTTTATTAATGAATGAAAATCTTCTACAAACTCCTCGATTTTTTAAAAAATCCTGAAAAAGCGGCTTCTTATCAGCCCATGAAGCTTTCTGATTTCTTGAGCCTCTTAGTCCTCGTCCTTTTCGTGGTGATTCCATATGCTTATTTACTCGAACTTGCTGGTATGGATCAGTTTGAAAGTGTTTTAGAAGATATTCTAAAAGAAAACAAATGGTTGGTCGCAATTTTTGCCATACTCCTGGCCCCTTTGATCGAGGAACCGGTATTCAGACTTCATTTAGATCTTAAGAAATCATCCATTTGGTGGAGTTTAGTGCTTTCTCTGCTTTTTGCAGCTGCTATTTGGTTTCCCCTCATTTTTGTCGGATATATGATTTTTTTACTTGTAAACGTTTATGATGAAAATCCACCGCCCCTTAAACTGGTTGTCTATGTTTCCGCAGCCTTATTTGGATTGGTCCATATCACCAATTTTAAGGATTTTGATTATGGTCTGTATTTCTACTATATCCCCTTTTTAGTGGGAATCCAGTTTTTGATGGGTTTGGTACTTAGTTATATCCGGCTCAACCATGGCATGAAATGGGCCATGCTATTTCATGGCGTTTACAATGCGGTTTTGATTATTCCATCGATTTACTTTTATGAGCCCTGATAGGAAAGTGAATTGAAGACCTCGCTCCTTGAGATTTATAATCTTTAAAATCACGCACTTTTTCTAAATATCCTGGATTAAAAATCCTACCATCTAGGAACAGGATTACATATCCGAAGGCTATCGCTACTTGAACAAAGAGTACTTTTTTTTAGAATTTTCACTTGAGCCTTCTGAATTTAGAGACTTTGTATTGTCTAAATTTATCTGAATATAATTATTAGAAGCATCAGTTAATTAATATTTTCATTATCTTAATTATCAAAAATTTATAAATTAAACTTTTAACCATTAACCAAATGAAAAATAAATTATTTGCATTCATTGCTATTTTGGGACTCTCTGCAGGTTGCGACACTCAGGAAATAGGAGAAATTACCCCTATACAGACTCAGAAAGGGGTTGACTTATCTATGACAAAAGTGGATATAGATATCAGTGACTTTAAAAAATCCAAGCAAAATGGCATATCAAGCCGAACACATGAAGATTTAATCAGCATGGTTCAGCAGGCTAATCTACTCCTCGAACCTTATGGCATTGAGTTGGAAAAAATGGAATATTTATCAGCAGATAATGTTGGAAATACTGTTTTCTTTAACGACAGAGGCAACAAGCAAATAGGGTCTGATTTTTTGCCTAATGACCCACGAAACCTTGGAGGTGAAACAGTACCTTATATTGTAGATGGTACTCAGGCTATTACTGCATCCGGTTTTAATGTTTTATCTGCTTTGGAATCAGTAAGAAACACCTGGGAAAACGTAACATGCTCAGGAGGATTGTCTATTCCAAATGCCGGAGTATCTAATTTTGACCTTGGCTTTATTTCTAATATCTTTTTTGGTTACGGAGGTTCAGCAGGATACTACCCTGGAGTAATCGTGCAAGCTGGGGTTCTGCCCAAAGGTTTCTTTGATCTTGTGGATGTGGATGGTGGTGAATTTATTTTAGGAGTTACTTTTACTCTTACGTATACTGAAGATATTAATCAAGACGGGGTTAGCGAAGTAGCGGTTAAAGAGGTCTATTATAATGACGCCTTTAACTGGCAGGACGTAGTGGACACCGGTTCCGGTTATGATTTTGAAACTGTAGCACTACACGAAACAGGACATGCTTTAAGTCAGGCGCATTTTGGAAAAGCTTTTAGTACTCCAAAAAACGGTAAGATACACTTTGCTCCAAGAGCCTTAATGAATGCAGGGTACAGCGGAGTAAACCGGGTGGTAGAGGGTTCCGATAAAGCGGGCCATTGTAGCAACTGGGGTAACTGGCCAAATAGATAATCCTATAAATACCTTATAAATTTAAAACCTCCTTGTTGGAGGTTTTTTTATGTTACATGCTCTTCACTGGATAGGAGAGATTTTTTTAATAGGTATATGGTTGAAGTGCATGTTTACGACTTCTGGATACCTGTTGTCTAGTGTGCTCTTCGAATTCTGAATAATATCAAGGGTATATTCTCGACGTTTGATCAGAAGA
Organism: Algoriphagus iocasae; assembly: GCF_014206875.1. Taxonomy (GTDB): domain Bacteria; phylum Bacteroidota; class Bacteroidia; order Cytophagales; family Cyclobacteriaceae; genus Algoriphagus; species Algoriphagus iocasae. The sequence goes on from NZ_JACIJO010000001.1 coordinate 186,286, forward strand.
ATTGAAATCTTAAAAATCACGCACTTTTTCCAAATATCTCGGATTAGAAATCCTAGGATCTAGGTTCAGGATTTCATCCGCGATGGCTATCGGGACCTGAAAAGCGTATTCGGGATTTTAACTTTGTCACTTTTTGGCGGCCAAAAAGTAACCAAAAAGCCCTGAGCCTCGATATTTTCTTTCCGCTGATACCGTTTTTCATTCATTTTAAACAGAAAACCAGCGGAATTTTGTACTGCCTTTCACCCCTAAAAATGACTGGATCTCGCTTGTACCGCGCGAGCTAAGTCATTTTCTTAACGGTGTTCTATGCAGTACAAAACCGAAAATTTCGAAAGGCTCACACCTCCAGATGACAGCCTCCGACTGCGACTGTTCACTGCGACTGCCAACTTCCAACTTCCTACACCTTTTCATCTTTCTCACCTACCTCCTGTAGGCAGGCTTTTGCCTTCAGACTTCAGCTTTCAGACTTTCAATTTCATCTTTCTCACTTAAAAATCCGCTCTTTGATTCCCAATTGCTATCAGTACCTGAACAGTATCGTTCTTCCAAATCCTAAATTTTATAACCTCTCCTATGTTCTGTGACTCCTATTTGGTAGAGATAAGTTTGGGTCTGCTTTTATTGTTACGAAAATTTAGTAGTTTAGCTAAAAATATATTATATGAAATCTCAAATCTTTTTTATAGGTCTTTTATGTTTGATTTTTTCATGTGCTGAAAAGACACATAACTCCGATGAAAAGCTGGAATTTGAATTTGTGAAAGTAGATTCCTTGCTGATGGATATTTTGGAGCCCGTACATATCCTGGATTATCATCAAGAGAAAGAATTGTACCTGATCGTGAAGCAGGCGAGTATGGAAGGGCATTACTTACTAATTGATAAAAATGGAGAAATCGTTTCGGAAAATAAACTATCGGAAGGGCCAGATGCCTTTGGCATGGTGCTACTCAGAGCTGGGTTTGTTGGAGATGAAATTATGTTTGTATCAGATGGAAAGGTATATGTCTACGATCTTAACTTTAAGCAACTACGAAATTATCCATTTGAGCAAAATCCCAGAGTGAAATTGGTTCATTTCTCCTTGGACAATCTCAGCACTTTTAAATCCTCCAATGGTGAGCTAAGTGCTGTTGTAAATCTTAATGATGGCTATTACCAGCCTTATCCTTTGGATTATTATGATACCCTAAACATGGTTCATCTGTTGGATATTCGTACTGGGTCTGTTTCAAAAGGAGGGAGGCTAGATGAAAGCGGTAAATTTCGTTCGGGTAGATTTTATCCTTTTATGGATAAGCCAGTCTATTTTTCAGATCTTCAATCGAAGTACATTTCCACCATATTATATGGAGATACGACCTTGTATCAACTGGATCCAAATCAAAATTTCAAACTGGTAAATCAAATCTCATTGAAAAGAATTCAGCCTGATCTGATCAAAGAAATTCCAATGGAAGAAGCTTCTTATACTACAGTTAAAGAATATAGATCTGAAAATGTGATGTTAGGAGGAGCTTTTAATGAAATGATAGGCAATGGAGACGAGTTACTAGTCGGATACCGAACTGGTGCCAAACCTGAATTGGTTTTTGAAAACCAAACGCCAGAGCAGAGAAAAGCAATGGATATATCCAAAAAGCGGTATTATTATTACATCAAAAATGGCAAGCAAATAGGCTCTTCAATCCTTTGGGATTTACCTGGATCCTTGAAACTAAATGTAGGCAAAAACAGGTATCTGCAATATGGAGATCAAGCAGAAATTCATGAAATTGAAAAAGACTATCAATGTTACTATATCTATGAATTAAGAGAGAAGGGGTAGGTGTTAAGGGAAATGTAAAAACTTTAAATTCAGTTATATGTATATCCGCTTTCTTACCAGCAGCCTAAGAAAAAAGGGGTTGAGGTATATTTCAACATGCTATGGACAGTGGACTGTCGTCGTCGGACGATTATCCGCGACTTTCTAAACACATTTATTAACTACTGGCTCCGTTGCGGATAATCATATTCAGTTATTTTTATTCTTTCATCTTTAAATTGATTTTATGAATAAGCCTGTTTTCCTACTATCTCTTCTTGTTTATATTGTTCAATTCAACCCTATTTTTGCCATCAATCCAGATAGAGAATATATCAGAACGCCAGATTCAGTTAGTTGGGACTATGAGCAATTGACAATAACTACCAAAGATCATTTTAAGCTTAATTCATGGATTTATAAACCGAATCAGGATAATGAAAAAGACACCGTACTGATCTTGGCTTACCCTGATGCAGGAAACATGTCATACTTTGTTTATCATGCTGCAATTCTTGCAAATGCAGGGTATACAGTTGTTACTTTTGATTACAGAGGCTTTGGGAAAAGTGATGATTTCGAAATTCAGCGAGATAACCTATACTATGTTGAATTCGCTAGGGATCTTGAAGCAGTAGTGGATTTTATTTCCAAAAAAATTGAAGGAAAGAAAATAGGCGTATTGGGAATGTCCATGGGGACAATTATAGCATCTCGAGCTTATCCTATGATAAAAAGCAAGATTGATTTTATCATTGGAGAAGGTTTCGTGTCGGATACATCTACTATTGTAAAAAGATATAATGATTTGGGTAAGCAACTCAAACTTCCTGAGGAAGCAACCCATTACCGAAATTCTGTTAACTCTATTGAGATTCCTATTTTGATCTTAGCAGCATCTGAAGATACAGTTACTACTTATAAAGATGGTTTAGAACTTGAAGGGCAACTAGGGGAGAACTGTACTGTCGTTCAATTTGAAGGAGCACATCTTTCTGGTTTTCAAGTAGATTATGACCAAAAAGGATTTGGTGGCTGGTATCTGGAGCAAATTGATCAGTTTCTAAGTCTTATTTTATCAGAAGATTTGAAATCTTAAAAATCACGCACTTTTTCCAAATATCCCGGATTAAAAATCCTAGGATCTAAGTTCAGGATTACATTCGCGATGGCTATCGGGACCTGAACAGCGTATTCGGGATTTTAACTTTGTCACTTTTTGGCGGCCAAAAAGTAACCAAAAAGCCCTGAGCCTCGATATTTTCTTTCCGCTGATACCGTTTTTCATTCATTTTAAGCAGAAAACCAGCGGAATTTTGTAATACCTTTCACCCCTAAAAATGACTGGATCTCGCTTGTACCGCGCGAGCTAAGTCATTTGCTTAACGGTGTTCTATGCAGTACAAAACCGAAAATTTCGAAAGGCTCACACCTCCAGATGACAGCCTCCGACTGAGACTGTTCACTGCGACTGCCAACTTCCAACTTCCTACACCTTTTCAACTTTCTCACCTACCTCCTGTAGGCAGGCTTTATCTTTCAGACTTCAGCTTTCTGACTTTCAATTTCATCTTTCTGACTTAAAAACCTTCTCTTCGATTCCCGATGGCTATCGGAACCAGAAATGCTGTTGATCATGACAGTCTGTAATCAATTAAAAGGGTCAATTAACTACACTGGCCTAGAAGAAAGAATATCAGTACGAATACAAGAATAGTTCCCAGGCAACCTCCTCCAAGTTTATAAGCGCCATAGCCGGCAATCAGTGTTTTAAAGAAATTGTTCATGGTGTGGTAGTTTAATATATAAAACAGATTCTTATCCACTAATTCACAAGTAATGCCAAGCTGATTTTATCCTTTTTTCTGTATAAATGGCTTAAAAACAGAGGTTTTTCTTACTTCAGGTTAGCCATTGAGTAAAAAATATCTCAAGTTGAGAAGGCTTTAAATTCCCAATTTGAGATTTAAAATCTTGAGTCAGATTCATGCAGGTGACGGTTATCGCTACTTGTACAACGATACGTTTTTTCCAGCTCTTCGAGTCCCAATTATTATCGTGCTTGAAATCTCGAAGTTTGATCAGAAGATTTATAATCTTAAAAATCACGCACTTTTTCCAAATATACCGGATTAAAAATCCTAGGATCTAAGTTCAGGATTACATTCGCGATGGCTATCGGGACCTGAACAGCGGATTCGAGATTTTTACTTTGTCACTTTTTGGCGGCCAAAAAGTAACCAAAAAGCCCTGAGCCTCGATATTTTCTTTCCGCTGATACCGTTTTTCATTCATTTTAAGCAGAAAACCAGCGGAATTTTGTACTACCTTTCACCCCTAAAAATGACTGGATCTCGCTTGTACCGCGCGAGCTAAGTCATTTTCTTAACGGTGTTCTAAGCAGTACAAAACCGAAAACCTCGAAAGGCTCACACCTCCGGATGACAGTCTCCGAAAACTTTCAACGCCCGGTTCCCGTTCCTCGAGCCTTGATTATTATAGTGGATGTGAAACCGAAGGATGATCAGAAGAATTGAAATCTTAAAAATCACGCACTTTTTCCAAATATCTCAGATTAAAAATCCTAGGATCTAAGTTCAGGATTACAAATCCTGAATAGCGGATTAAGGGTTTGTTAAATGTAATAATTTTCCTGTTTGCTAAGTCATGCCGCATTTAACATACTGTGTGTTGGCAGAAGTGCTTAGTTCACAATTTGATTTACAGATGTATCAATATGTTTGTTTTTTCTGAGTAGTATTAAACCCAGCAGTCCACCCGCCAATAAAGAGGGGGCATGACCATCTTCGAAGAAAAAGAGTACGACAGCACCCATAAAACCAGATAATGGTATCAAAATATATCCCTTTGGAAAAATTTTTCGATTGAATAGAATGTACATGAATAATGCACCCATTACACCAAATAAAGCAGTGGACGAACCTCCACTGCTGGTTGATAGACCGCCGGGAGTTGTCTCCCAATAGAAGTTAAGCATTTGTCCCACTATGCCTGTTACAAAATAGATTAACAAAAGGCTGTGACCATAAAGATGTTCTCCAATAGGCACAAATGATATGAAGAAAAAACCGTTAATTAAACACTGCCATATTCCCATTGGTTGGATAAAAAGAGGTGTTATTAACCTCCAGATTTCACCTGATAGTAATGCATCCCTGTTACGGTCCAATACTTCTATTATTACAGGAAAAACAAATTGGAGGACTGTCACGAAAGTCGTAAAGGATAATATAATAGTGCTTATCCAAAGTTGTCTGAAATTTATTTCCTTCCCTCTGAATTTGTAATAATTCCAAGCGAAGTACATTGCAGTAGGCATAACGAGTCCGTTTGCAATATGAAATAAAATATTCATTACTATTTAATATTAATTTTCATTAAACTACTATTTCTCTTTAATCTCTAATGCTCGAATTTAGCCCAGCTTTACTACCAACGGTGAATGATATGCGGCTGTACAAAGTATGCCGTCATATCTAGTGTTTTCTCTCGTGATTCATTTATCGTATATTTCAAATTTACCCTGTTTCCAAATAAATATTTTTTCTGACACAAGATGATTTCCAGTTTGATTTACTTCATTTATTGTTTCTTTTAGCCGTTTTATCCCTTCTTCATCTTCACTGCCAGTTATTAGAACTAAATCTCTTGCAGGAATGCCTATAACAATTTCACCTTTTACAGCGAAATTTTCTTTAGTCCATATCGATTGTTCCAATATGAGACTTGCTTCATAATCTCCACCGGCTGTTAAAATGAAATATCCATTCTCTCCATGACTTTTTATCTCTGGAAGTATATTGAGGAGGTTTTTTATGGAATTTTCCTTCAGTCCTTCCGTTTCAATTTCATACTCTTTAATGTCGTTCTTGATCAAGTATGATATTGAATGTTCCGAGTCCTGAGCATAAAAGATGTATAATTCATCGTTGTATCTTTCATATACATATTCGACTTCTTTATGTTGTTGAATTTTTCTGAGTTCTTCTAAGTACCTCCAATCTTTAATGTTTGGAACGATTTTATCAAATGAGAATTCTGGTTTTGGATGATATAGAGTCAATGCAGATTTTATGTACCTCTCAAAGACTTCATTTTTGTTTTCTTCTTCTCGGACATATTCAGAGTATGCGTTGTTTAGGAGATGTGTTAAGTCTTTTCCATTGTATTTAGTTTTTATCTCCAATTCTTTCAAACTAATCAACTCTAAACCTTGAACTTCTCTCTTTAGTTTTTTGAAATATTGTTTAGTGAATTTTAATTCTGGGTTTGATTGTCCGAAAAGTCTAAGCATATTTATTAGCATTGATATGAGGGTTATTTGTTTCATTTCACAAGAGATAACACTTGTAATTACAGCACTCCCGTCACCTTATTGCGTTTAAATTGCATTTGTCCACAGGGGTTTGGTGTGGTTTGGAAACCAAATTAAGGATTTTGGCTATCCTTTCTAGCGGGCTCTGGATACTTTTATTTTCGATTGGTTCCTTTAAAAATTAAATGAGGGAGAATCTTAACTAGCCGCTTGGAAGGACTATACCATAGCAAATGAAAAACAATCACTTTTTTTCAGACTTCTGACCTACCTCCGGAAGGCAGGCTACATATTTCTGATTTTAAAAACCTGCTCTTCGAGTCCCGATTAATATAGTGGATGTAATCTCGAAGTTTGATCAGAAGATTTGAAATCTTAAAAATCACGCACTTTTTCCAAATATACCGGATTAAAAATCCTAGGATCTAAGTTCAGGATTGCATCCGCGCAGGCTATCGGGACCTGAACAGCGGGTTCGGAATTTTAACTTTGTCACTTTTTGGCGGCCAAAAAGTAACCAAAAAGCCCTGAGCCTCGATATTTTCTTTCCGCTGATACCGTTTTTCATTCATTTTAAGCAGAAAACCAGCGGAATTTTGTACTGCCTTTCACCCCTAAAAATGACTGGATCTCGCTTGTACCGCGCGAGCTAAGTCATTTTCTTAACAGTGTTCTAAGCAGTACAAAACCGAAAACTTCGAAAGGCTCACACCTCCGGATGACAGCCTCCGACTGCGACTGATCACTGCGACTGCCAACTTCCAACTTCCAACATCATTTCGGCTTTCTCACCTTCCTCCGGTAGGCAGGCTTCAGCTTTCTGACTTTTAATTTCAGCCTTCTGACCTACCTCCGGATGACAGTCTCCGACTGCGACTGATCACTGCGACTGCCAACTTCCTACATCATTTCGGCTTTCTCACCTACCTCCGGTAGACAAGCTTCCAACTGTGACTGTTCACTGCGACTGCCAACTTCTAATTTCAATTTTCTGACTTTAATCCTTAAACCCTTCCCAAGTAGATAGAATCAGAGATGAGTAGTTTTTTCTTGCTTAAGGGTCTGTAAAAAGCCAAGTAAACTTCCCATTCCTTTTCCAGGTTTTCAGCATCAAGTGGCACCAAGGCTTGCAGATCTCTTCTTCTGCCTGCCTCTTTTATCCAATGATGTTTTGCCAATTCTGGATGATTCAAAAGGATCATCGCACTGTCTCCTTCACTGGCATTTGCCTCTAGGGAATTGTTTTTCCAGGAGATTGTAATTCCATCTGCTGTTCGGACAGCCAATGGGTCTTCTGCCCCCAAAAGACTGCCTCTACTGATCTGTAAAAAGGCAGGATTGATTCTTGGATTGGCTTGATGATTATAGCCTTTGGTGGATACATTGGTGTGAGCCCAGTTGACACCGGTTTTTTGGTCTAGGAAGTTCTGGTAACCAAAATCCAGAACCCTAGAGAGAGGGCGGAGATAGGCATTCACTTCCGCCAATCGGTTTTGATAGACTTTTTGAAGTGGAGTAGGGTCGGTTCCGTTCTTATGGGGAGCCCGAGGGAGACTTCTCATAATGATCTTGCCATTGAGTTTGTAAAAAGTAAATCCTCCTACTTTTCCCTGAGGCTGAATGACGCTTGAATCTGAAAGAGTCGCCATAGTTATTAGAGTTTTAAGTTGAACTACATCTAATTTAGTTAAATCATTTTAAAAAGCAAGTAGTAAAGCATCTAACAGTCAATGTTTTAATAGGGTTTGTGCAATTTATATACAAGAATTTTCTGTATTAATCTTGTTTAATACCTGTATTAACCTTGGATAAACCCTAGAGAAATTATAATTCCCGTTCACTTTTCCATTAGTTTTTGGCTGATTGGGACTTAGGCTAGTATCGCTTAGAATCTCACTCTCCGGGATTTCGAAGCACTTGGATAATTGAGATCCTCGTTTTTAGATCTGCCTACTGAATTATTAGGATTTAAATCCTATGATATAGGTTAAGGGGTACAAATCCGAGCCACTATAAGTCTGTTAGCTTTTAATAAGCTCATAATCTGTTGCCAGTTTCTCGACAAAGACCTTTAGCTCATCCCGATAGTGGAGTTTCAGTACAGCGAATTTGTGTCCATACTGCGAAAAAAATGAGACCAGCTGATAGTCTGTAAATCTTTCTAGCAAATAAAGGTTTTTTGGATCGGTAGTTCCACAAATGAAAAAGGCAATGTCTGTTTTCTCCGGAATGTGTAGTTTTTTGTTTACTCTAAATCTAAGTTTTAATAGATAATATTCTCCTTTGTCAATCAGTAGTATGACTAGTTTCGGGGATTCCGAATGTATTGTACAATCGCGAACCCAATTTCGTGACGGCCTTCTTGGTAGATATACAAGACCATGGGTATTATAATAGTGGATATATTTTTGTGACTGGATAAGAGGCTTTGCCTTATACCACAGCTCCATAAGCTGGCTTCCTTTTTCCTTTTCATCTGAATTGGGAGAGAATTGTGTCCGCCAATTTCTTGATTCAACCGGTGCCAGTTTGCGCATGCTGAAGCAGATCGCATTAAGCTCTTGCTGAGTAGGAGTAATATCTATGGAGTGGTGATCATTCTCGCTGAGCAAGATCGAGGTGTAGGATTTGATGCGTTGCTTATCCTTGGTTGGAACTCCGAGAAATGGAATGAGAAACGGATAGTGGTTGGAGTGAATAGAAGACAACTTCACATCGGCAATAAAATATCCTATAGTTGTATCATAAAAAGGGAGTTCCTCCGTCAATAGTGGGGAGGTGGCCTTCCTTTTAGGATTGTCTTTTCCTATATACCATTCGATCAGTTCATCGCCGGGCTTATAAAAGTGGGGATACTGGGTTTTAACATAGATGTCCAATCCCTGACGATCAATGTATATTTTGAGGAATTTGCTTTTGCCGGTCAGGGGATCGAAGAAATCAGGCCAATAGTAGCTCTCGAAGCATTTGCTACTTCTAAAGTCAAGGAGGGAGAGAAGTCCAAAATAGGCATAGCGACTCAAGTACCCTGAATCGGTGTCCACATTGCAACTGACTAGCAGTTCGTGAAGGGTGACTTTTAGGTATATCAGCTTTTCCGGCTCACCCTCCAACTTGACTCCCAGCGTGAGGATCTCATTTTGGAAATGGATATTTCGAACTTTGATTTTATAGAAGTAATGCGGTTTTCGAAAATCGGAATTCAGGTTAAGGGTTTGCTCAGTCAGCTCAAAGGTGCCCTTCTCAAAGGGCAGACGATAGAAGTTTTTTGGATCTGGAATTTGGCTTGCTTTTCTCATGGTTTCAGTCGTTTTTGGTCTGGGGATTGAAATCGGGGATTTCAGCTGCCATTGCTTCCATCTTGGTGGCACACATGGTCTTGGTCAACTCAAGCAGGGCGGAGGCTTTTTGGTAGATTTCTTCAGCATCTTTTTGGGAAACCTGGAAGTCGGGAGCATATCTCGCCTTCCCATAGCTGCTGGTGAGAAGACTGAACAGCTTTTTGTCAGTGGGTCGATCTCCGATCATCAGCTCGATCGGACTTTCAGAAAAGCATCTGGTCAGCCCCAATAGGCGGTGGAGGTTGTGAAATTCGGAGCGGTAGTCGATGTGTACCCGGATCAGAAGAATACAGGATTGCTCCACGGCTTGATGCATTAAGAAGGTGGCTACGTTATGCTGTCCCTTTTGGAGACTGGCATATGCGGACTCAAGAAATCCTCTAGCTAAGTCTGTCCTATGGAAAAAATGCTTCTCCGCTTTCGCAAGCGTCTTGGCAGTGTCGAGGGAAGGTTTGAATTCGAGATCGAAGAAACCGTCTCTGGTATAGAGTGGCTTACCATGCGCCAATACCGTGGTGAAGAAGCGATTTTTGGATTCGATTGCTTCTTGGACAGCAACTTCTCCATGACATAGTATGGTGACCTGACCGTTGTGGTAGTGTGTATTTGCAAAGTCTTGCACCTCATACTCGATCCGGGAAGAGGATTCGGTGCAGACCAGCAGACAATAGTGATGGTGAATAACTTGCTTGTTGGCAAAACATCCTAAGATCTCATTTTTAAGCGTTTGGGCTCCAAAAGAAATGATTCTGGTAGGTTGGAATTTTTCGACCAGCAGCTGCAGAAAGTTTCTGAAGTGCTCTGCGCGGTCTTGATCGGTTCTTGAGATTTTGACTTGCATGGGAAAAGAGTTTAAATAGGAGAATAGCGAACATGTATCAGGTAGCTGGCTTCGAGCAGCTTTTTGAAATAGGTAAAGTCCTTCAGGTATTCTCCTTCGTCTCCGTCAAAGATGGAATAGCTATAAAAGGCCATCTCACGAAGTTGATTCCAGCGCAGAATCCATTTCTTTAAAGACTGTTTTTGGAAAAATGCCTTGATGAAACCTGAGGGGTCGAGGATTTCTTCTAGGCTTAGATTTTTTGGACCGTATTGGAGGATTTGTAGAGGAAGGAGGGTTTCGGATTCTTTTTTGCAACGGTTTTTTAACATGGAGTCAGCTAGTTGGTCCCAGCCAATCAGCTTCTTTTCTAGAGCGGGGAACTCTTGTAAGTGAATGCTGGCATAGATGATTTGGAGTATTAGTTGACCTGGGTAAATCAATCCATTGGGAGGAGTATTAGCGAAATCAATTTCATGTTCAAATACTGCGAGCTGTATATCTTCGATTTTTTTTATCCAGTAAGAGATGTCAGCTACACTTTGGAGGACATAGTTAAGATTGACAAAGGCTTGATGCTGGTTTTTACATCGAAAAGCCCTGCGGCAGGTGCTGAATGTATTTTCCATGGTTTGATAAGTTATGTGCTGTTGATTTCATTCTTCGGAAGAATGACGAGGTCAAATTGATGAATATCAATGGGATAGGGTATTCTGAAAATGGATAGTTTAGAAGGGATTTGGAATAAAATATTCATACTTAGACAAATGAATACAGGCAACCGACAGGATTCGATAAGTTTTATCGTCCGTCCCTTTGGGACTTTGAAAAGATTCTGGTTTTTTATTCTAGGAGATGGGTCGTCCCTATGGGACTCCTAAATTAGATTTGTGAGATAGACTGGATTGATATCTTTTAAGAAGCGTTCACTTGGGATTTGTTACCCGTACAAGTGATGCTTTCCATTTCAATGCCGTAGGCATGATCGATAACCTTGCCAGCCATTTCAATGGCTGGAATATGGATTTTGATTGGTTTCCAAAATGCCGTAGGCATGACCGATACCATGAAAATTTGGTAACCTTACGACATATTCTGTCAGGATTTTTTAATCATTCCGGCTATATCCTTGCTCCATTCCTAGAAATGGAATAATTTAGTTAAAGGACTTAACAGAGAATTTCCTATTTTTCCCAATACACTTAGCAGACTATGAACGAGAAGATCCACCACGGCAGAAATATCAAGCGTTTCAGGGAAATGATGGGCATCAAGCAGGAGGCCTTGGCTTTTGAGCTGGGGGAGGACTGGTCCCAGAAGAAAGTCAGTTTACTGGAGCAAAAGGAAGAAGTGGAGGAGGAATTGCTGAAACAGGTGGCTGAGATATTGAAAGTTCCTGCGGAGGCGATTAAGATGTTTGATGAAGAACAGGTAGTAAATATTATTTCCAATACTTTTAATGACCAATCAAATGGGTATAATTATTACCCGACTTTTAATATCAATCCGCTTGAAAAATGGTTTGAAGCTTTAGAAGAGAATAAAAAGCTTTATGAGCGATTGTTGGAATCGGAGCAAGAGAAGGTGGAGATTATGAAAAGGATGTTGGAGAAGTAAGCATTCCTACCTAAGCATATAGCCTTTCTGGGACTCAGAAAGGCTTTTTTCTGTTCATTGTAAAAGAGAGTAAGGTTTTTTAGAAATCTCAACTACTTATAATTGTCTTTTTAGTCAGAAATAATGCATCTTGTAGAGAGTTTTTTTAGCAAGATCTTACCTGAATGTCTGATAATTTCCTTAAGCCCAAACAGTCCCTCAACAAAGCATTTCTAAAGGTTAAGCCCAATCGATCAGCTATTGAGAGTTTTAAAGACAATCTCATCCAACTAATCGACCGGATCAATGAGTCTGAATCTGAGGAGTTTCACAAGAATTTGGTCATTGATTTCCTGAAGAAAACCTATTACGATCCCTCCCACTTTATCAATACCAAAGGGAGAAATGACCTGGTTATTCATACCGGGGATAAGGCCAAATCGAGCGTTGGGGTAATCATCGAGGCTAAAAAGCCAACGAATAAGGCGGAAATGCTCAGTAAAACCAATATCAACTTCAAGGCTTTTCAGGAGTTGGTTTTGTATTATTTGAGAGAGCGGATCACACATAAAAATCTGGAAGTCAAACATTTGGTAGTCACCAATATTCATGAGTGGTTTATCTTTGATGCTCAGCTATTTGATCGGCATTTTGCTCAGAATAAAGGCTTGGTCAAGCAATTTGAGGATTTTGAGGCAGGAAGATTAGCTGAAACCAAAACCGACTTTTTCTATAAAAACCTCGCAGAACCTGCCATCGAAAAAGTAAAGGATCAAATCACCTTTACTTATTTTGATATCAGGGATTACAACAAGCCACTGAGAAATCAGGATAAAAAAGATGATGCAAAATTAATTGCGCTATTCAAGCTCCTTTCTCCAGAACACCTGCTCAAACTCCCTTTTGCCAATGATAGTAACAGTCTGGACAAGCGATTCTATTCCGAATTGCTGCATATCATCGGACTTACTGAAACTAAGCAGGGTGGTAAAAAATTGATTGAACGGAGTGCCAAAGGAAGCCGCAACACTGGAAGTATCCTTGAAGACGCAATAATCCAATTGGATTCACTGGATAAAATAAGCCAACTGGAAAAGCCAAGTCAATATGGAAATACCGCTGAGGAACGTCTATTTAATGTAGGATTAGAACTGAGTATTACTTGGATCAATCGGGTTCTTTTCCTCAAGCTTTTGGAGGCACAGTTAATCACCTATCATAAAGGAGACAAGTCCTATGCTTTCCTCAGTAAAAAGAATATCCACGATTGGGATGATCTAAATTCGCTTTTTTTTCAAGTTCTGGCGAAGAAAACGGAAGATAGAAATGAGGACGTCAAGGCACTTTTCGCCAAGGTTCCTTATCTGAATTCTTCTCTTTTCGAACCGACTCCTATGGAACAAAAGACCATCATGGTCAATTTCCTGAAAAATGAGAAAACCATTCCGGTCATTTTATCTACGGTTTTGAAAGATGCCCAAGGCAAAAAACTAACCGGTGAACTCACCACCTTGGAATACTTATTCCGTTTTCTGGATGCATATGATTTTGCCAGTGAAGGTTCGGAAGAAATTCAGGAGGACAATAAAACCCTGATCAATGCCTCTGTTTTAGGTTTGATCTTCGAGAAAATCAATGGTTACAAAGACGGATCGTTTTTCACTCCTGGCTTTATTACCATGTATATGTGCCGGGAAACGATCCGAAAAGCAGTCATTCAGAAATTTAAGGAAGCCAAAGGATGGGAAGTGGAAAATCTGGAGGAGCTCTATGACAAAATCGACGATAGAAATGAGGCAAACGAACTAGTCAACTCCCTGAAAATTTGTGATCCTGCAGTAGGCTCAGGTCACTTTTTGGTTTCTGCGCTCAATGAAATTATTGCGGTCAAAAACGACCTGAAAATCTTGCAGGATAGATCAGGCAAACGACTGAAGGAATATCAGGTAGAAGTAGTCAATGATGAACTGATCGTCACAGATGAAGATGGGGAACTCTTTGAATACCACCCCACCAACAAAGAATCCCAGCGAATCCAGGAAACGTTATTCCATGAGAAGCAGACCATCATCGAAAACTGTCTTTTTGGAGTAGATATCAATCCCAACTCGGTTAAAATCTGCCGATTAAGACTTTGGATAGAGCTTTTGAAGAGTGCCTATTACAAAGACACAACTACCCTGTCCGGCAATAGTTCCCCTGTATGCTATGCGGATTCGGATGAGGTACGAGATGAATACAGAGACCTTCGAGGTTCGGAAAACCTCAAAACACAGCGAGAACTGGAAACCCTGCCCAACATCGATATCAACATCAAATGTGGGAATTCCTTGGTTTCCCGGTTTGGCTTGGAGGAAGATCTTAGTCAGGCCTTGAAGAAAAGTAAATTCTCCATAGATGCTTATAGGATCGCAGTGGATCGCTATCGCAATGCCGAAAGCAAGGAGGAAAAACGGGAAATGGAAAACCTGATCAATGCGATCAAATCCGATTTCCGCTCCGAAATCGCAAATAATGATCCCAAGGTCAAGCGGAAAGCCAAGCTGGGAGGTGAACTCTATAACCTCACCATGCAAACAGGGCTATTCGAAGAGTCTGCCAAAGAGAAAAAAGCTCGCCTTGCTAAAATCGATAAGGTCAGCAAAGAATTGGAAAAACTGGAAACCGAAATCGAAGAAATCAAAGCCAACCAGATCTATGAAAATGCTTTCGAATGGCGCTTTGAGTTTCCTGAAGTGCTGAATGATGAAGGTGATTTTGTGGGTTTTGATGTGGTGATTGGGAATCCACCTTATATCAGGCAGGAAGAATTTTCCAACCTTAAACCCTATCTCCAAGGACGATTCCAAACTTATTCAGGCACAGCAGATCTCTATGTCTATTTTGTAGAGCTGAGTATGAATTTGCTGAAGAAGTCAGGCAATTTTGTCTTTATCATTCCAAATAAATGGATGAGGGCTGGATATGGAAAAGCGCTAAGAAATTATGTCAAGACTTTCAATCTTCATGAATTGCTTGACTTTGGGGATTTGCAAGTATTTGAAGAAGCTACTACTTACCCACTTATTATAGGGTTAGGCAAAACAAGTCCTTCCGAAAAATTCACAGCTGTAAACGTAGACACCTTGGATTTTCCGCTGGGAATGGAAAGCTATTTAGCTGAAAACCGAATCGAAGTGCTTACTCAAGGGCTTTCAGATGATGGTTGGACTTTGACCGATAGCAAAGCGCAACAGTTACTTCTAAAGCTAAAATCCCAAGGCGTTCCTCTTTCTGAGTATGTGGATGGGAAAATCTATCGAGGTGTATTAACTGGGCTAAATGGAGCCTTTGTAATCGACCAAGAAACGAAAGATAAACTGATCTCCGAAGAACCGAGAAGTGCAGAGGTGATTAAGCCATTTTTAGCAGGAAGGGAAATAAAAAGATATCAATCTACTAAAGCTGAAAAGTATCTAATTTTGTTTTCAAAAGGGTTTACTATCAAAAGTAACCTGCCTGAAAATGATCCAAATAAAATTCATCAGGTAAATGAACCTCCAAGATATGGCTATATGGATTACGATCCTGCTTGGAATTGGATACAAAATACTTATCCTGCTATTGCCAATCATTTGAAACCGTTTGAAAAGGCAGCTAAAAAACGAACGGATCAAGGAGATTTTTGGTGGGAATTAAGGGCTTGTGATTATTATGATGAGTTTGAAAAAGTAAAAATTGTGTGGCCTGAAACATCCTTAGACAACCAATTTACTCTTGTGCCAGAAGGAATTCACCTAAACAAAACTACCTTTTTCATACCAATACATGATGTAGGATTATTAGCATTACTAAATTCAAAGCTTGCAAAATTTTATTTTGGATCTATTGTCTCGAAGATGAGAGGCGGCTATTTTTCAATGTCCAAAGCGTATGTAGAAACAATTCCAATCATTGAACCAATTAAAGAATTGTCAAAATTGGCGGAACAAGTACTAATTGAAAATCAAATTAGTTGTTATTCAGATACTATAGCTCTCGAAAACCAAATCAATCAATTGGTTTATGAGATGTATGGATTGAGTGAGGAGGAGATTGGGATAGTGGAAGGCAAATAGTGTAATAGAATTAAAATAATCCTTAACAAATATTCACCTTGAAAAATCAAAAGAAGACTTTTGTTTCCCGAATTGACAAAAAAACAATAAATTTTTTAATTAAGATTATTTATATTATAAGTGGTACAATTATTTTATTCTTTTCTATACCATTTATACTTCTATTAAATTCGTATAATTTTGATTCTATAAAAGATTCTTTCCAGATAACAGGTACGATTGGAGATACATTAAACGGTGTTTTTAACCCATTAATTGCAGCCCTTGCTGTCATAACTACTTTCCTTGCATTTATTGTTCAATACAGAGCAAATCAATTGTATCGCGAAGATGTAGATTTTCAAAGGTTTGAAACAAGATTCTATGAGTTATTGAAATTGCATAGAGAAAATGTAAATGAAATTGAAATATCGAATAAATACTTAAAAAGGAATGCATTTGTTAAAATGTTTGAAGAACTGAGATTCTTATATTACGTTGTAGATTCCGCTAAGGACTTTTATGAAAAAGAAAACAATCATGTCTTAAGTATTACTAAAGAACAGATTATAGAGTTAGCTTATTTCTTTTTCTATTATGGCGTAAATGAAAAATTAAATTTTGCTGATTTTTCTAAAATCACAATCCATACCCCCTTTTATATTTATTGTAGAACTCAAATAAAAGAATATCAAAAAATATTTGATAAAGAATTTTCAGAAGAAGCTAAGGAACCTATTAATTTAATCTTAAATGAATTAGTAGGTTTAAATGAGGCAATTTATCTAACAACTGATTTCTACCCTTTTCAAGGTCATGCATCTAGGCTTGGCCATTATTATAGACACCTTTATCAACTGATAAAATTTGTAGTGTCAAGTAAGCAATTAAAGGGAGTTCCCGATAAATATGAGTATATCAAAATCGTTAGAGCACAACTGTCAAATTATGAGCAAGCGATAATTTATTATAACTCATTCTTCTACGCTGGTAAAATTTGGTGGAATGACACAACCATTGATTTAAGAAGTGAAGACGGAAATTATATAAGTTATTTTTTAGATTATGCACTAATAAAAAATCTGCCATTTAACCTAACTGATTTCGGTGTTTTCCCTTCAGATAAATTTAAGATAGAATTATTAAAGAAAGGTACAAAAGAAGAAAAACTTGATGCTAAAATGAAATGGTTATTTGAATGGCTGGGAGATTAAAACTTTAAAATTGATTAAACTTATTCAAATGAAGAAAAAATCTAGATCCAAAGAAATAGCTGAGAAAACCATTTTTGCTTCCTTTCAAATACTAAAAGAAGCTGGCGGTGAAATGAGAGGAAGTGAAGTAGTCGAAAAGCTGAGAGAACAGCTCACTTTTGATGAATATGAGAATTTCCGATATGAAAAGACAGGGTATATCCGATGGGAAAGCATCTTGCATTTTTTCACTATTGACTGTATGAAAGCAGGCTATATGCGAAAGCAAAGTGGCACATGGATTCTGACTGAAGAAGGAGAAGAGGCTATGAAACTAGGTCCAGAAAAACTCCTGTCTACTGCTACAAAAAAATACAGAGAATGGGATGCAAAAAATAAGCAGAACAAGGAAAGTGATCTTTCCCAGGATATAGAAATAGATGATAGCGATGAGATTTCCCAAAAGCAAGAAGCCTTACTTGATCAGTATGAATCCAGTGCTTTGGACGGAATCAGAGATTATATAAATCGCAAAAACCCCTATGAATTCCAGGATTTAGTTGCAGTCCTTCTAAAATCTATGAGGTATTATATTGCATTAGTTGCTCCCAAAGGTAGAGATGGAGGAATTGACATAATTGCCTATACAGATCCTTTGGGCGTGAATTCCCCTAGAATTATTGTACAAGTAAAGCATAGACCAGAGAATAATGTGAGTTCAGATGAGATCCAAAAGCTCTCTGGCACAATGAAACGAAATACTGATGTTGGGATTTTTGTTACGTCTGGAAATTTCAGTAGCCCAGCCAAACATGAGGCTACTTCTGCCTATAAACATATCGAGTTGATCGATTTTTCAAGGTTTGTAGAACTTTGGATTCAATACTATCCAAAAATGACTGATGAGCAGAAAAACATGCTTCCATTGCATCCTGTTTATTTTTTAGGGAGTAAGGAATAGATCAAATAAAAATGAATAAACCGAAAAAACATCACTTTGTTCCAGAATGCTACTTAAAACAATTTGCAAACGATTCAAAGTTATATTGTTCTAACCTAGAAATATTAAAAACATATAATAAATTAAACAATCCACCAAAAGAACCCGGACAAGTTTGTTATGAAATAGATTTTTACACAATAAATGAACCTTTGGAATATGATTTAAATAATTTTGACGATCTACATGTGGAATCAAATGTTTTGCATTCCTCTGAAAATAGGTATAGAAAAATTATAAATAAATTAATCGACCTAAAAGAATTATGTTTTGAAGACTCGATCTTCTTGTCAGATTTTCTTATTCAATTAAAACAAAGAAATCCGTATTTTTTAAAAAATTCAGTAAATAACTTTAGCAATAATTCCATAAAAGCTAAAACAAACATGCTAAATAAATTGAAAGAAGATATTAGGTTTAGACACTTACCTAAAGCTTTATTAATTTATGAAATAGAGAAAAAAATGTATGAAATGAAATCTAATAAAAATATAATTAGAAGTATTCAACTAAAAGGAATTATTGATAAAGCAAATCCACATTCTTATTCAATTGAGAAATTTAGGAAAGCAATTTTAGATTATCAATTTATTCTTTTAGACTCGTCCGATTCTAAATTCAATTTTATCACCTCAGACAATCCAGGGTTTGCTATTTCAAGTAATGGAAATATAGAAAACACAAAATTCAAGGAGGGATTTACATACTTTTTGCCAATAACTTCCAAATATTGCTTGAAATTTTCAGATAGCAACCTAGATAATTTTTATACTAAAAAATCTAAAATAAAATATTTTATATCTGAAAAAGTACAGGATACAGAAGTTCAAATAATTAATATGAATTCATCTATTCTTGTGAATAAAATAATTATTTCAGACAATTTAGAAACAATAATTAATACTCAGGAATCAATTCTACAAACTTCATAAATTATTGATGTCCAAAATGTTACCAATCTCCTTAATTATCCTCGGTGGAATTCTATTGATTGCTGGAATTACCATGCTTTTAAAAACTCCAAAAGCTGAATCTTTGAGTCAGGTAATTAATGCCGTGAAAGCAGATGGCATTTTGACTCCAAAGGAAGAGAAACTGATCCGGGAGGTGGCGCAAAACGAAGGGAAAAATGCTGATGTTACGATAGCGCAGATCCGAAAGGAATTGGAAGAATCAGAGGAAGAAAGTGAATCGGAGCTGATTGATGTGAACCAAAAAGCAGGCTTGGACTTCGAGAAGTTTATAGTCCAGAAGTTTGATAAAAAGTATTTTGCAATCAGAAACTGGGCTGGAGATAAGTTTGTAGAAGGTCGCTATGCTGATACCACCACCCAGCCAGATATCCAGCTTTCCTTAAAACTTCGGGGAGACTCCTTTCCTTTTGCTGTAGAATGCAAATGGAGATCTGAACCCAAAGGAGATTTTATCCGCTTCGCGAATGATGAACAGCTGGAGCGATATAAAGCCTTTGAAAGACAGGAAAACTATCCAGTATTCATTGCTTTGGGAATAGGAGGCAAACCTTCCAGTCCAGCAGAATTGTATATTTTACCCATTGAGGAACTAAATAAGCCTGTTTTACACAAGGCAGGAATGGGTAAGTATAGAAAGAAAGTTGATTCGGATTTCTTTTTTGACCAGGAGTCGAATACTTTGAGGTAAGTAAAAATAAGATAAACTAAATCAAAATATTTCAGGGGACTGACGGCCATTCCCAAATTGAGGTAAAGTTTAAATAAGAAACCGTTTGGCTTTCTAAGGAGCAACTTGTTAAACTCTTTTAATGAGATCAATTTGTTATATGACGATGCATTAAGAAAATTTTTATAGTTGGTGAATTAGACGAAAAAAGCAATATGCATTTTTTGCATATTGCTTTTTTCAGATTAACCAGTAGCATTTATATTTTTGATGTCATTGTATCTGTTGGTTTTCGTTTAAAATTAGATCAAGGAACGCGATTCCTTGATCATTCTCCATATTGTCAAATATTAAATTCTAAAAAGTTTATTCTCAAATGAGGGTAGGCTGACCAGCTTATAAAGTTAAGTAGCAAAAATGTTACTGAATTGTTTGAAATAAAGTAACATAATTGTTACTTTTGAGTTCATGAAAATTAAAGAGTTACTGAAGTTACTTCATGAGGATGGCTGGTTAGAAAAAAAACAGAAAGGAAGCCATTTACAACTCATACACCCGAAGAAGTCGGGTAAAGTAACCGTCCCCATTCATAATGGAGACGTACCGCCAGGAACCTTAAATTCCATTCTGAAACAAGCGGGGCTTAAATAGCCCTTTCCTGCTTCGGAATTTATATATAATAATTACGATTGGAGTAATTAAAATCTAATTCATACTACTTAAACGAAAACAGAATTGTACATGGAAATCGTAAAAATCCCCCTTACAATTGAAAGAGGAGATAGTAAAGAACTATGGGGAAGAATGGAATACAACGAAAACCTGATCGTTGAACAGGCAGAAAGTATTTCCGAACTCGAACAAAAAATGAAAAACCTCTTGTGGGAATTTGAAGAAGTGGAACCAAATACAGTACAATTTGAGTATCAATTTGATATCTCAGCACTGTTTCAAAAATTCGACTTTCTAAAAATTTCAAATGTAGCCGAACATGCCGGAATGAATCCTGGCTTACTGAGACAATATGTTTCAGGTGCAAAAAATCCCTCTGTAGACCAAGCCAAAAAAATTGAAAATGCTCTACACGAATTGGCCTCAGAACTACAAAAAGCAATTATAATTGCTTAATAATAAAAGCCCTCAATTAGAGGGCTTTATTTTATTAATCACCTAAACTGGATTTAAAATCTTAAAAAATCAAGTCCTTTTGATAATAACTTGGATTGGAAATCCCACAAAATTGATTCAGGATTACGTATTCGATAGCTGCCTGACCAGTTGGTTGGTTGCCGCCATCATTTTCTCAACTCCATATGTAAAATAGGGTAAGGTTTTCCGGTGGGATCCAACTCGGATCGGTTGATCACTTCAAATCCGCAGTGCTTGTAAAATCCTACCGCCTGCTCATTCTGTTCATTTACATCCACTTTTGTCACCTTCAATTGCTCTATCGAATAATCCAACAGGGCTTTGCCTATTCTTTTTCCTCGATAGGCTGGGTGAATAAACAACATTTCTAGATTTTGATCTGCAATTCCCAGAAAACCAATAATTTCCTTCTCATTATTCCTGATGCATCTCAATTCAACCGCATCCAAATAACTCGTTAAGATTAAAGGTTTAAAAAATTCAATATCCTCTTCTTTTAGAAAGTGGTGGGTAGCCCGAACGGAAGCTTCCCAGAGGTCCACCACATTTTGGTATTCTGATTTCTCTATTTTATCTATCTTATAGTTCATTATGTATGTCCGCTTTCTTAGCAGTAGCAAAAGGAAAAAGGTTTTTAAGTATATTTCAACATGCTGTGGACACTGGACTGCCGTCGGTGGACGATTATCCGCAACTTTCTAAACTGATTTTTTAACTACGGGCTCCATTGCCGATAATCATATAGTTCATTTTTCAAATCGCTGAAAAGTGTTTGTCTATGGGTTTTCGGGCAATAAATTTGATTTCCTGCCAGTTGAGACCGGAGTTTTTTAAAAGTGTTTTTCTTTCGTTTAGCCTGTTCACTTGTATCAGCTGTATGCTTTTTTTGTTGAGCTCTTCAGTCCCAGATCTCCGGGCGATTAATATTCATTGCTCTTAGGTATGAAAGAAATTGACCTGCGAGAACAGACTCATGATACCCAATCCTTAATAAATATTTACCAAGCATTTTCTTCTCTCCATTTCCGGGATGAATGATCTCTATTTCGCTTAATTCTGCATCCGAAAATTGTTTCACACTTTCTAAAAAAGTGTTTCTATAGGGTTCGGCAAACTCTATTTCGTCCGCAAGGCTGGTGAATGGTCGATTTTTCCAGGGAGATAGATAATCGGCCATACTCTCCTTGTTGATTATTTTATTCCATCCATAATCGGCTTCCAAAACGTGTCTGACCATTTCAATGGCGGACTTTGCTTTATCGTCAGGTCTCCAATGATAATAGCTCTCCGGAAGTCCTTTCCATAGTTTGATGCTTCGTCTCCTGATTTCGGTAAAATTTAAAATAATGAGTTCAGATTGTGTCATTCTATGTTTGCCAGCATTTCGATTTAAATTATAGACGGGGGCATTTGGCTCGGCGTCCGAAAAGCTATTTGCTTGTTTTACTGTTCAAAGTATAATTCAGCTACTTTCTGTAAGTCAGTTGAATCATTTATTTGATAAAAATATTTCTGTTGCCATTTTTGAGTTCGTTCAGCTTGTTTACTGTGCACGGTATCCCAACTCGGATAAACCCTAAATGCCTGTTTCCCTTCTTTCTTTTTTGTGGATAGTATTCCTTTTTCCAACAGTACAGATCTCGGGAATACAAATTGTCCAAATTCATTTTCAGTCCGGACGATTACAATGTAAAAATCAATTCGGTCATTTTCATCAAAAGGTTCAATCGGACCATTTCCAATCCGTTTCCAGAAGGTGACAAATTGCCCTGCTTTTTTTGGTGTTATTTTGGCATTTCTACTCAGAATAGTCCGTCCATTAAGTTTAAACCGACAAGCATTGTATTCTTTGCCTTCAGGTTCCGTTTCAAAGTCCGAAATCTGAAGTGAGCAGTTATTGTAAATTTCCGATTTAATTTGATTCAGGTTTTTGTCCATCAGCTCAATTTCTCTCGGTTTTCATTTTTCTGTTAGGGTTTGCTCATTAAAAACGCTCAAATATAAGCGTAGTGAGGTAGTAGAACCACTTTACTTTTTGTCCGCAACAAACATTGATCGTTTCGAAAATATTGAATTTTTGGGATTCAGCTGCCATTACACTTAAACCATGTTCTTTGCTTGCCTTAATCTTAGTTTACTATATACTTTCGATTATTCTCAATATTCATTTCAATAAAATGAAGGAAAGGGTCAAGCAAAATACTGGTAGCACCTTCCTTCTTGTAAAAAGTTGTGCGGTTTTCTCCTGTCCTTGCTTTGACCTTTTCAAGATGAAGCAGGTTTCCATCAGCATCGTATTGACCGAATGTGAGAAATACTTCGCTTGCATCTTGTTCATTTTCTGGGCTACTATCCATTCTTTGCATGGAGTAACTTATCTCAAGCTGGTTATTCGGTAGCTCTTTAATATCACTTATTTTATTGTCGTAAAAGGTGACCGTTTCCATCATGTCATAAATGATATAATGGAACTGATGGGGAAGGGAACTCTTTAAATAGGCTATTAAGTCTAATGAAGTTGGATATTGATCTGTTCTAAATCTATACTCCAATAAAAAATCATATAAAACCTTATTTAGTTTTTCTTCTCCCACATAATATTGCAGCGTATTAAATGCAATGGCTCCTTTTCCATAGGCGATGTATTCCTGATCAGTTCTGACCAGAGTTAATGGACTTTCCTTACCTCCATCCTTAGTCCTTCCTTTTAAATAGCGTTGGCGTTGCAAACTCAGAAAATGCAGCGCTTTCTCATGTCCAAATTCTTTTTCATATATCCTCAAACTGATATATTCGGTAATACTTTCTGTTAGCATTTTCGCACCGAGAGCAGCTGCTGGCACGATCTGATTACCCCACCATTGGTGGGTGAGCTCATGTGCCTGAACATAAAAGGATAAATTAATTTTATTTATCGCATCCTCATTTCTCAGAACAAACCGCACTTCAGAGGTGGGAATGGCATTGCTCATCACCGAGGCATAGGTTCCTTCGGTGAGCGGAAATTCGACCGTCCGTATTTCGGCATAGTGATAAGGCCCGAAAAACTGAGTATTATAATCAAGTGAAGCCTTCAGTCCGTCTGCCATATCCTTCAGGTTGTAGGTATGGTCTTTATCATGATAAATTTCCAAACTAACACCCTTGTGGTTTGACTTGCTTACTGAAAAGAGCCCCGAGTTAAAGGCAAAAGCGAATTTGACTTTTTGTTCTGTTTTATAATGAAAATAGTTGCGGCTATTCTCTGTCCAATGATTGAGCAGCGTTCCAGGAGCGATGGCCCTTTGTGACCCGTTGGTGCTGATAACCGTTTCTATAGCTACCAAATCAGCGTCAGGAGAATAAAAATTTGAATACTTGGAAAGACTATCTTTTGGCTGTCTGTATTCCTTATCAAAGAAGTATCCTAAACGCAGAAGGATATCGGTGCGAAGAAATGTACCATTCTGAAGGACAGTAGAATTTCGGTAGAAAAGTGTGTTGGGCTTGTTTTTGATCTCAAAGTGCAGCTGGATTGAATCTCCGGATTCCATGGGATTTTCCAAGGCATGCACTTCAAATTGCATGTTCTCATCTTTTTGTACAATTGTAGATGGGACGCTTAGTGAGAGTTGGGTGATTTCGTCATAGCCGGACTTAATTACTAAGGTGTCTATCCTCTCAGGCGTCTTATTGATGAGGAGATAATGCCCTGATGCCAAGAACGAATTACTTTCCGGGAAAATCTCAATATTCAATTTGGCAGATACTATTTTGGGTTGAACTGCGGACTTGTATTTCCCGAAATTGAACCTGAATTCCCGTAGTATTTCATCACTATTTGCAACAGCACTGAAATCGTTGTTTTCCTCTTTGTAAATGATGTATCCAAGGCAAAAAAAGACAACAATGAACAAGAGCATGAAGAAAGAAATACCCCTATTCAATTGATGAAAAGCCTTTTGAAAGCGTTCCTTGAGCGAATACACATATCCACGCTCCCAGAAAAGATAAGTAACTATAATCAGTAGAGCTGAAAAAGCCAACCAATAGAAGTTGAGGATAAAATTGCCTAATAAAGTATGGCCAAATCCATTTAAATCACTGTAAGTGATTTGCGGGGCAGAATTGAATCTGAATAGGTAAGTTTCTATTCCGAGTTGAGGTATCTGGTCTTTTGCAATCCAAATCAGGAGAAGAAGGAAAATACCCAGGTACAAATTGGGAATTGTGTTATGTACAAATAAAGAAAGTGCAGCCCAAATTATTAGCGTAGGAAAGCTGATGAAAAACAATTGAAAAAGGTATAAATCCAATTCAAAATGATGGTATCCATTGTAAAGCTGTAGTCCAATTCCACATAGCATCATCGTACATAACAAAAGGATTTGTACATATAGCAAGGCCAGTATTTTCGAACCCAGAAGCACCCAGCTGCTGGTGGCAGTCGTATCAATAAGTTGGTTGCTTTTTGTCATCCGAGAGCGATGTACCAACATCCCTGCATAGATAAAAGTCAAGAGCATGATAAGGGTAGAAAAGAAAAACATGGGCACGGAAAGCACAATCCGGGTCAGGGGCAAGAATGTCATATCCGCAAGATTGGTGACCCTGCTCATGGCAAAAATCATTGCAAATAACCCGACTAGTGCGAGCAGGTAGAAAAGCCGGTTTTTTGCGATAAACCTAAAATCGGTACCCGAAAGTTGTAGCATCGCCTTTAGTTGTATTGGGAAGGAGAAATCAGTCGATACTTTGGTATGAGGCTGTATTGGTTGAAGTGGCCTTGCTGAATTATTTTTGACTGTTTTTTTCTTACCCACATTCGGAAACAGGCTAAAAGACTCCTGCTCCAATTGGAATTTTTTGTAGAAAAGTCCAAAAAGTGAAAAGCTCAGAATCAGCCAGAACAGTCTGTTCCAAAGCACTAGTCCGAGTACGGGGATTTGCAGTGTGTTTTGTTCAGAAATCGTCCAAAACCGAGTTTCATATGCCACTGCATTTTGTCCGAATGGATCGAGAAGAGCAAAAAGAACTGGTGTACCTTCAAAAAGGCTGTCTATCGCAACCTGAAAGAAAAACAACAAGATCAGGGTGATAAAACCTGCATAAATATTTCGGAGTGAAGCCACAACAACAAATACCAGCAAGCCATAAGCAAGCATATTGGGCCAAACGACAATGAAATAAGCATTTGCGTATCCCCAATAGGTAGTTGGCCCGATCATCGGGTTCTCTTTACCTAGGATCGATTCTCCCAGATGGAAAGCAATGCCTATAGAAAGAGTTATTAAAAAAACAAGGGTCAGTGAACTGAGAAACTTTCCAAGCAGGTAATCTGATTTTTTGATGGGATAGCTGTAAAGAATGGGATGTACATTACTTCTATAGTCCTTGTAAATCACCATCCCAATAATCGCCGGTAGTAGAAATAGGAAAAACTTGTTGAAGTATTGAAAAATGAAGTTGATTTCATGAGCAGAATTGAGCAGGCGCAGTTGCTTATCTGTTTCAGGTATTCCATCAAAGAAGCCTCCGGTTCCAAGAATGGATAATAGCGCAATCCCAAAGAAAACCAGGAAATAGAAGTAGGTAGCAGGCTGCTTTAACAGGCTTTTCAATTCGTAGGCATAGATAGACTTAAGCATATTCTTCAGCTTTCTGTCCCAGAGAATTGAAATACACATCTTCCAGCGTCACTTTCTCTGTTTTTACAAAAGTCTGATCTGGTCTGTCTTCGGAATAAATCCTGACAGATAGTGAATGATCTTCATTGAAAGAGGATGATAAATAGTGGAAGCGGGTTTTGTAAAATTCAAGTTCAGCGGAGGAAATAGTTTTGGTCCAGACTTTTGATTCCAATTCTTTTATGGCTTCCGAGGGAGTAGCATGTTTGTGAATTTTACCTTGTCTCATGATTGCCATATCCGTGCAAAGCTCTTTCACATCTTCTACCAGGTGTGTGGAAAACAAAACAATGTTTTCAGTCCCAATTGCACGTAAAACATTAAGAAATCGGTTTCTTTCTTCAGGGTCTAACCCTGCTGTCGGTTCATCCACAATAATTAATCGAGGGTCATTGAGTAGCAGCTGTGCAATACCAAAACGTTGACGCATACCACCTGAATAGGAACTAACATGTTTATTTCGGACCTCCAGTAGATTGGTGAGGTGCAGCACTTCTTCTACTTTTGCTTTACGCTCCTTCCGAGAGGATAACCCTTTCAAGATTGCGAAATAATCCAACAGATTTTCCGCTGTTTCTTTTGGATACACTCCAAATTCCTGGGGCAAATAGCCCAGGATTTTCCGTAGGCTTATGGGATCATTTCCGATATCAATACCATTGAAACTCAGGTTCCCTTTGTCGGGTCTTTGTAGCGTAGCGATTGTTCTCATCAGGGATGATTTGCCAGCACCATTTGGCCCTAAGAGACCAAACATTCCCGGGCGAATGTCAAGGGTAATTTCATCCAGGGCTTTGACGCCATTGGGATAGGTTTTAGTCAGACTTTGAATAGACAACATCATGATTTATAGACTTTGGCAGTAGTTAGTGTCCAAGTTCCAAAGCAATTATTTGAGAGTTTTGAACAGCTCCAAATTCCCAATTTTAGTCGAGACATGGGTGTATTTCTCTGCTGTATCTATCCCAATAGAAGCAGCGGGACGTATTTGTAAAGGAGAAGCCCGTCCCAAAAAATCCATGGGACAGAAATGAATAGAATACTAGTTGATAAATTGGGAGGGAGACATGCCGGTTTCCTTTTTGAACGCCCTATAAAAGCTACTTTTGGACTTGAATCCACACTGAAAAGCAAGTCCAACAATGGAAAGGTTACTCAGCTTTCCTTCTAAAACGCCCTGTTTGAAGGTGGCTATGCGAAATGAATTGATGTAATCATAAAAATTGGTTCGCAAATTTTGATTGAGAAGCGTGGAAAGTTTTTTATCAGATGTATCGATCTGTTGTGCCAATTCGGCAAGGGAAAGTTCCTGGTTCAGGTAAAGTTGATTCTCTCGTAAAGATATTTCCAGCTTCTGCTTTAAATCAGATGCCTCAGCTTCATTTAAAGGCTGAATGACGGGGCCCTTATTATTGAGGAGTTCAGACAGTTGTTTCCCCAAATGCTCTATGTGATATTGCTTGACAAACCAATCTTTAGTAAAGCGATAGGCAGTTGAGAGTGTAAACGCTAGCCAAAACACACTGGGTTGTCCAAGAACCAAACTATCCCTGCTGCGGAATTCTTCCCAGAACGAAATATCAGGGTCATTCCAATCAAGGAGACCTGAGCGAATTACTTCCGGAAAAATAAAGATTAGAATGAACGAAAAAATATAGGTTTTCCATTTGCTCTTATTCAAAAATTTAGGAATAGCCCATAAGGAATGCGCATAAAAAATGAAGGGAAATATTAGTACAGAGAGTGGGGAGGGCGTATTTGTTCGGATTGTTTTATCAAACCAATCAGAATTCCAATCAACATTCACCGCGCTAAAAAAGAATACCCAAAAAAGCACATGTACGATTACTTCTATTCTTTTTCGAGTGGTACTGTTCATTTTTTTTGGTTTGAAGAGAAAGTTTAATATAACTAGAGTGGCAT
This sequence comes from Algoriphagus iocasae, assembly GCF_014206875.1. Classification (GTDB taxonomy): domain Bacteria; phylum Bacteroidota; class Bacteroidia; order Cytophagales; family Cyclobacteriaceae; genus Algoriphagus; species Algoriphagus iocasae. The sequence continues at coordinate 214,840 of NZ_JACIJO010000001.1, forward strand.
CCTGAAAGATGCTAAGATTTGTTATACAGTGTTGTGTGTTGCTATCCCTTTTCTGAGTTTTTTTCAATAAACTTTATAACGATTTGTCGGTAAATACTTTGTTCATCAAAAGATAGGTTTCTCCACAGTCCACCATGTGATAATTCATAAGAATATACAACTTGCATATTTCTGAATTCTGTCATCCTAATTTTCTCTTCAAAGAGTTTTGAGTAGTTATACATATTGTTGTCACTAATCAGCAATAGAGGTCTTGACAAGTTTTGAAGATATGAAACGGGCGATGCTTGTTTGAAGCTTTCAGTTCCTTTGCCAAAAACGGCTTCCACATGTAGCTCAGCAAGTTCGGGTCTACCGCTATTTAGCATTACATTGTAATAATCGACTATATCGTAAGTCCCTGAAATTGGAATTATTCCTTTGAATATTTTATTAGAAAGCCCAACTTGATTTAAATATGTGCTATCCAAACTTATTAATGCGGCTAAATGTCCGCCCGATGAATATCCACCGATAAAAAAATTATCTCTATCATATCCATATTCATTAGCTTTTTCATACAACCATTTTACGGAAGCTGCCACATCTTGTATATGTTTTGGATGCTGAATCCCTTTATTCAAAGTTGAATCTCGCCATATAGCTGGACTTAATCTATGTCCGATACATGCAACTGCTATACCTTGTGCAGCAAATTTTTTTGCCAAATCCATTTCTTGGTTCTTATCACCATAGGACCACGCTCCTCCGCCAATCCATATTAAAAGTGGAATTTTGTCGTCTTTCAGTGGTAGCATCAAGTTTAATGTTCGAAGTGTATCTTTAGAAAATAAACTCTTTGGCATATAAGAAATCTCTTTATATTCAACTACCTCATAACTTTCACCTGTCTGACAAAAGGATATATTTGAACAAAGACAAACAAATACAATTAAGGTTATTAGTGCTTTTTTCATATCAGAATTTATTTTAGTTGCACTCACCACTTGTATATACCCAAGTTCGACCAGTCTATTGCGTTTATATCGCATTTGTCCGCAGGGGTATTAGGTGTTTTGAAAACCAAATTAAGAAATCCGGCGATCCCATCTAGTAGGCTTTGGATTCTTTCATTGAAAATAGGCTCCATTAACAAGTAAATGGATAGCATTTTTGCTAGCCGGATTATCAGGACTATAACATAGCAAATGAAAAACGAATACTTTTTTAGCTTTCTGACGTACCTCCGGTTGGCAGGCTTCAGGCTTATGACTTACCTTCCAGCACCCTTTGGAAACCAAGCTTCCGACTGCGACTGTTCACTGAAACTGCCAACTTCCAACTTCCTACATCATTTCAGCTTTCAGACCTACCTCCGGTAGGCAAGCTTTAGCTTTTAGCTTTCTGACTTCCTTTTCAAGGTCAGCACCGTAATCTCCGGCCATGTCCCGACCCTACCCGGAAATGCTAAAAATCCAAAGCCTCTGTTGACATGAAGATAGCGTCCCAGTTCCTCATAAAGTCCAGCCCATTTTGGGTAGCGAAGGGAAGCCGGACTCCACTTGATAAAGCCCGGAATCTCTATCCCAAACTGCATTCCATGGGTATGACCACTTAAGGTCAAATGGATGAATTGGGAGAAATTTTTCACCTGTTCGTCAAAATGGGAATAGGAGTGATTGCTCAAGAAAGTCTTAGCCTATTTCAAAATAATCCTTTGCAGGACGTAGAATCCACTTCCAAACAGGTATTACTTCTATTCCATCTAGTCCATCTTCCTGATTCCAGGTTAGCAAAACTCCTTTGGGAGTTTGCGTTTCGGATAATGCGGCTTTTAACCCATGGATTTCCCTTTGGAGATTGTCGCTATTTAGATCCCAACATACCTGTATTGCTCCGACGATTGCTTCATTCCACTTGATCACAAAGTCACACTCAGAATCTTTATTTTGGAAATATTGGATTTCTTTGAAAGATCTGCGAAGATGGAGGTAGACATAATTCTCAAGCTTCCTGCCTAAATCTTTACTGAAGGCAAGAGAATTTGCAGATGCCAAAGCAGGATCCACGCAGAAAGCCTTTTTTGGATTGGCGAGCTGCTTTCTGATCGATGGCGAGTACATGGGGATCAAGTCAAATAAATAACTTTCTTCGAGGTAGTCACAATAGTCGATTACCGTACGTACGGACTTGATTTCGAGTAAATTTCCCAATCGGGAATAGCTAAATGGCTTTCCCACATTGGAGCAAAGGAATACCCCCAATCGAATAAGGGCGGTTTCGTTGCTGATGTTTCTGCGTACTGCCACATCACGAGTAAGAATGTCACGGAAAAGAGTCCTGAGGTAATCTTGGTCTTGGTTTTGCAAAAACTCAGGAAATCCACCGGTTAGGAAATAGTTTTCAAAACTTTCCTCACCCGGGGATTCATTTTTGAAAAGCAAGAACTCTTGATAACTAAACGGGAAGAGTTCGATCTGCTTGTAGCGTCCTGTCAGCCGAGTACCGAGTTCTCGGCTGAGCATGCTGGCGTTTGAGCCTGTGATATACAGTTTTTGGTCCTTCTCATGAAGAGATCGGGCAAAGATCTCCCAACCTTCCACGCTTTGTACTTCATCCAAGACTATGGAGTTCTTACCAAATTGGTCTCTCAATTGCTCCAACTTGGGAAAATCAGACGACTCAAAATCCACCAACCTTGGGTCCTCAAAGTTCAGATAGAGCCCCGCTTCGGAACTTGGTAGGCTTTTGCGCAGCAAGATGCTTTTTCCGCAACGTCTCACACCACTTACCACGAGGATTTGGTTGGACTGTGGCGGGATAGCCTCCTCTCTTACAATGAGTTTTTTTTGGAGGAAATTCTGATTTTGCTCCTCGATTATTTGGGCTAGTAGGCCTATTTGTATCATTTAAAACGCTGTAAATCAATACAAATATAATACCTTGTATTTATGATACAAGATATCATGTATTCTAAATACAAGGTTTTTAATTAATTTTAAATTCTGGAGAATAAAATAGGGACATAATGAATATTAGGTATGCGCCTTCAAATTAGAAGGTGTATCGCAATTGCGTGCTCCCAAAAGCTATCCTGTTAACTTTCCAGCTCTTCGAGATTTGAAATCTTAAAAATCACGCATTTTTTCCAAATATCCCGGATTAAAAATCCTAGGATCTAGGTTCAGGATTTCATCCGCGATGGCTATCGGGACCTGAACAGCGGATTCGGGATTTTAGCTTTGTCACTTTTTGGCGGCCAAAAAGTAACCAAAAAGCCCTGAGCCTCGATATTTTCTTTCCGCTGATACCGTTTTTCATTCATTTTAAACAGAAAACCAGCGGAATTTTGTACTGCCTTTCTTCCCTAAAAATGACTGGATCTCGCTTGTACCGCGCGAGCTAAGTCATTTTCTTAACGGTGTTCTAAGCAGTACAAAACCGAAAATTTCGAAAGGCTCACACCTCCGGATGACAACCACCGACTGCGACTGTTCACTGCGACTGCCAACTTCCAACTTCCTACATCTTTTCAGCTTTCTCTCCTTCCTCCGGTAGGCAGACTTTAGCCTTCAGACCTACCTCCGGTAGGCAAGCTTTAGCTTTTAGCTTTCTGACTTCCTTTTCAACGTCAGCACCGTAATCTCCGGCCATATCCCAACTCTACCCGGAAATGCTAAAAATCCAAATCCTCTGTTGACATGAAGGTAGCGTCCCAGTTCCTCATACATTCCAGCCCATTTAGGATAGCGAAGGGAAGCCGGACTCCACTTGATAAGGCCCGGAATCTCTATCCCAAACTGCATCCCATGGGTATGACCACTTAGCGTCAGATGGATGAACTGGGAGAAGTTTTTCACTTGTTCGCAAAAATGGGAAGGATCATGACTCATGAGTATATTAAAGCTGCGGTAGTGTGGGACTTGGTTTAAGCTTAAAATTCAAGTGAGTACCTAATTGACAAATTGTACCACATTTAATAATCTCTTGAAGACCAGTTTTGTATTAGCTAATGAATTACAATATTCGTAATTTTGTTCTATAAAATAGAATTTCTCAAGGAAATGAGGATTGTTACTTTTAAGCGGATTCAGGAGTTTTCAGAGAAACATGCCGATGCAGATACTCCGCTTCGCTTTTGGTACACTGTGACTAGCAAAAAAGAATGGGGATCTCTAAATGACATCAAAAAGGATTTCAACTCGGTAGATTACGTTGGGAACCATCGATTTGTCTTCAATATTAAAGGAAACTCCTATCGGTTGATTGCTATTATTTCCTTCAATGCAAAGAAAGTTTATATCCGGTTCATCGGAACTCATGCCGAATACGATAAAATCAAGGACATCCAAAACATTTGAGATATGATTAAATCAGAAAAAGAATACAAAGCCATCCAGGGAAGGATCGAGGAACTTCTTGCTGATGCTGATAATATTGAAAATCCAGAAGCGAAAGGTTTTGTGGAGTTGAATCTACTTTCGGATATGGTTGCCGATTATGAAGAATCTCATTTTACAGTTTTGCCACCTTCTCTACCTGAAGCGATCAAATTGAGAATGAATGAACGTGGTTTAACTCAAAAAGCTTTATCAGAATTTTTGGGAGTGAGTACTTCGCGTATCAGCGAGTATTTAAATGGGAAGAGTGAGCCAACTTTAAAAATTGCAAGAGAAATAAGTCGTAAGCTTGATATTGAAGCATCTATTGTGCTTGGAGTTTAAGATTCTGACCATTTATTAAATGGTTCTTTTGCATTTCAAGTCCCAATGAATACTTTAAAATGTCAAAAACAGACTTCCCTGTTTTTCAATTTTTTTCACTTTAGCTTTCTGACTTCCTTTTCAAGGTCAGCACTGTAATTTCCGGCCACATCCCAACTTTCCCCGGAAATGCTAAAAATCCAAATCCTCTGTTGACATGAAGATAGCGTCCCCGTTCCTTATACATTCCTGCCCATTTGGGATAGCGAAGGGAAGCCGGGCTCCACTTGATAAAGCCAGGGATCTCAATCCCAAACAGCATTCCATGGGTAAAACCACTTAGCGTAAGATGGATGAACTGGGAGAAGTTTTTCACCTGCTCGTCAAAATGGGAAGGATCATGACTAATCAGAATTTTAAAACTCTGATCGCTGAGATTTGAAGCAGCTTTCTTCAGGTCTCCATATTGCCCAAAACCCTTTCCCCCAATTTTCTACGCCAAATATGTCGGTTTTTGAAGATGATTTTTGAACCCTAATGCTTATCTTTGTGTATCATATTGTGTACACAAATAGTAAAAACCATGGTTGTAGTAAGTACAAGAGAATTTCGCCAAAATCTCAAAAAATACCTGGATTTGATTGATAAAAATGAGCGGGTTATCATTCAGAGAGGCAAGGATAAAATTTATGAATTATCAAACAATGTGAAAAATGATCGCTTTTTTGATGATCCTGCAATTCAAGAGCGAATATCAAAAAGCATTCAGTCCTACAATGAAGGTAAAACGGTAAAGTTAACTGACGATCAATTAAAGGAACTTCTTGGAATATGAATTTTGAGATTGTTTTCACCTCAGAAGCATTAGAAGATATTGAGAAACTAAAGAAAACTGGCAACAAAATTCTAGTAAAGAAGCTGTTCGCATTATTCCAAGAACTTAAAGTACACCCCGAAACAGGCACAGGTAAACCCGAGAAACTTAAATACTACCAGCAGAACACCTGGTCGAGAAGGATCGACAAAAAGCACAGGCTTGTTTACTTAATAGACGGTGCAAAGATTGTAGTGACGGTTTTAGGTGCTTATGGCCATTATGACGATAAATAAAGCGCATTTTCTACTGTTTGTTTTTTTCTAACTTTCCACTTTAGCTTTCTGACTTACAAACTACCTCCTCTTCAACTTAATTACCGTAATCTCAGGCCATATCCCAACTCTACCCGGAAAGGCCAAAAATCCAAATCCTCTGTTGACATGCAGGTAGCGTCCGAGTTCCTCATACATTCCAGCCCATTTCGGGTAGCGAAGGGAAGCCGGACTCCATTTGATAAAGCCAGGGATCTCTATCCCAAACTGCATCCCATGGGTATGACCACTTAGCGTAAGATGGATGAACTGGGAGAAGTTTTTCACCTGCTCGTCAAAATGGGAAGGATCATGACTCATCAGAATTTTAAAACTCTGATCGCTGAGATTTGAAGCAGCTTTCTTCAGGTCTCCATATTGCCCAAATCCCTTTCCCCAATTTTCCACTCCGATCAAATCGATATGGGCTCCATTTTTTTTAAGCTTCACGTTTTCGTTTTTTAAAAGCTGAAAACCTAATTCCCCCTGAATTTCATAGAGTCGCTGCATATTTGCCTCTTTGGCTTCCTTGCTAGGCCAAGACATATAGTCTCCATAATCATGGTTTCCTAAAATGGAATATTTGCCCATGGGAGCTTTCAGCTTCTTAAAAGTGTCTATCCAAGGCTCCATTTCCCCAGAATGATTGTTTACCAAGTCCCCTGTGAAAAGGATCACATCTGAATTTTGTTTGTTGATCAGTTCCACGCCATACTCCAGCTTTTTCTTGTTGTCAAAGCTACCTGAATGGATGTCCGAGATCTGGGTGATGGTAAATCCGTCAAACTCCTGCGGTAAGTCATCAAATTCCAGGGTATGGTTCACAACCCGATAGCGGTATTTACCCACCAAAACACCATGCAAAATCCCTAAAAAGGGGATAGAAGATACAATTAGGGCAGTTTGGCTGATGAATTTTCTTCGGTCTGGCAAGAAGTCACCTTCCCGGCTTCCTGATACTGATTGATAGATTCCGGTAAAAAATCTCAGAAAATCCTCCCCAAACATAAATCCCAATAGGATCAGTTTTGGGATCAGAGAGAGCACTATCAGGGAGATTAATCTACCAAAATTCAGGCTGAGATTGCTTCTGTTGAAAGTCAGAAATCCATATACCACAAAGAGGTAAATGAAAATGGAAAATGCCCAATAAACGAGTTTTATCCAGCTTTGGGCAGGAAGCCCGGTTTTGAAAGCTTGAAAGGAATACCAATCGATCAGGAAGAAAAAGAGGAGGAAAAGAAGAATTCGTACCAAAACAGAAAATGTGAGTAGGTTCAATCTATAGTTTCTTTATCTCCTAAATAGGAATAAGAAACCATGAGACAACTTGTACGTGGTAAATTACTCCTTAGGTTGAGTAAGTTGCAAGTTTTTATGTTTTCAAAAATGTGTTTATTCCAGAAAGAGTGAATGTGTGCTTGACGAATTTTACTTTTTGATAATTTCTTCTTTTTCCTGATTAGGCAATTTTCTTTCCCTTTTTCGTTTCTTTGTAGCGGATTTATTCCGCATCAAGCCTATTACACTATGAGACAGTTACTCCTCAGACCCGGAGCAGAAGAATTATCCTATGAAATCCGTGGGATCGTCAAAAAAGCCCGACAAATTGAAGCTCTAGGTTATTCTATGACCTGGGAAAATATCGGTGATCCGATCCAAAAGAGCAATCATGTGCCTGATTGGATGAAAGAGATTATTGCCGATTTATTGAAAGAGGACAAAACTTATGGCTATGCGGATTCCAAAGGGGTGTTGGAAACACGGAAATTTCTTGCTGATCTTAATAATGAAAGGGGAGGAACCCAAATCAGTGCGGAGGATATTCTCTTTTTTAATGGACTCGGTGATGCAATTGCAAAACTATATCAGTTTTTGATTCCTACTGCCAGAATTATCGGCCCATCACCAGCCTATAGTACGCATAGCTCCGCCGAGGCGGCCCATGCCAATGCTGCTCCGATTACCTATAAGTTGGACCCGGACAATCAATGGCTTCCGGATATGGAGGACTTGTATTTGAAAGTGCGCTATAACCCTTCTATCGTTGGTATTTTGATTATTAATCCGGACAACCCTACCGGCATGGTTTATCCAAAAGAAGTGTTGGAAGCTTTTGTCAAGATCGCTGAGGAGTTTAATCTCCTGTTGATCACGGATGAGATTTATCAAAACATCACTTATAATGGCATTACTGCTGTGCCGCTTTCTGAGGTAATCGGAGATAGGCCTGCGATTTCTTTGAAAGGGATTTCCAAGGAATTCCCTTGGCCAGGTGCGCGATGCGGCTGGATGGAGTTCTACAATCGAGAGTCCTCAAAAGAATTTTCCAAGCTTTGTCAAACATTGGAAAATGCGAAAATGATCGAGGTTTGTTCGACTATTTTACCTCAGTTGGCTATTCCGAAAATCATGAAACATCCTGCCTATTTCAAATACAGAGAAGAGGCAAATGCGCAAATCGGCAAGCGAAGCGATTGGATGCGGGAGATTTTGGGAGATATTCCAGGGATTAAATTCAACCCAACCCAGGGAGCATTTTACAATACGATCGTGTTTGATGAAGGAGTGCTTAAAGAAGGGCAGTCCTTACCGATTGAAGATGAAAAACTTCAAAGCCTTCTAGATTCTTGGTTGGAAGAAAATAACATGCCTTTGGATAAGCGATTTGTTTACAATTTGCTGGCAGCAGAACAAATATGCGTGGTGCCGATATCTTCCTTCTGTTCAGATCTCCGTGGTTTCCGCGTGACACTTTTGGAAGAAAACGAAGAAGTCTTTAAAAATACCTTCAGAAGATTGGGTAAGGCGATTGGGGAGTATTTGAAGTCGGAAGTCGTTGTTTAGAAGGTAGTCGCAGTGAGTAGTCTCAGTAGGCAGTCTCAGTGAGCAGTCTCAGTATTCAGTCGCGGTAGGCAGCTCAGTATTCAGTCGCAGATAACAATCTCAATTTCAGTCTCAGTGGGCAGTGGTCAAGTATTACTGCGTAGTTTCAATAAGCTATTTTCCTGAAACACCGAATTTTGAAGGATTCAACATCATATAATTTATGAGTTTCCCTACTTCCTCTGATTTTTGGATTAGATCTAAATGCGTTTCATCAATTATGTAATTGCATGCATGTGCAAAATCTAACCAAACGTTGGTTTCACTGTTTTCCATGTCTGCATCGCTTAGTTTAGATTTAAAATGAGCTGGGAATATTCGTTTTCTATATGATTCAGCTATACATGCACATACAGATCTGCTTGACCTTCTTACTTGATCAGTTAATGAATATTTTTCTTCTTTGGGAAAACTTTTTGAAATATTAAAAATGAGCATGGCTAATTCAAATCCTTTTTTGAATGCTAATAGTTGTTTGTAGTCCATAAGTCTTTTAGTAAAAATTGAAAAATCTTTTCTTTTATTAATTCTCTTTGTAGTTCTAAAAACCCTATATCTCCTAACTGCCTACTGATTACTGCGACTGCCTACTGAACACTTCGGCTATCTACTGAACACTGCGACTGCCAACTGAACACTAATTACCGTGTTCTCTCACCTTTATCCTTTTATTAGGTACTATTACCTCTTCTTCAAGAGGCATATTAGCGATGTTAGGTAATTCTGGTTGCCCGGCGTTGATCCAGGCGGTGTACCAGAAGTCGGCGATCATTTTGATGGCATGTTTCATTTGTCTTTCGACCTGCTGGTCAAGGGCGGCGGCATAGGCTTCTGTGAATTCTTTTGAATAAACCCGGACAGTTTGCTTGTTTCGTTCTTCGAAGCTGAATTTTTGATCTGGAGCAAAATCTTCGGTCAACTTCTTTTCAAAAAATAAAACTGAATCCACCTGGCTATGTGCCCGTTTTACGGCTTTCCAAATCTCCTTTTGAGGTTGGTCTACATAACTTGCTTTGCCTACCCAAAGCGAAAAATCAGAAGCCAATAACTCGGGAATCCTGCTTTCCCAAAAACCATGAATGCCGATTTGATCTGTGAGTTGACCGTTATAATTTTCAGTTGTATGGAGCGGGACATTCAGATCTCCCAGGTAATGCCCCAAATCTGCGGATAGTCTGAGTATGGCCAACGCATTTTTTTCTTCGAAAGCTTTGGTGAGATTTTGAAAAGTAAGGTAGGCGGACCAAGGGCCAATTCCTTTGGCTCGCAGGGAGTCTTCTGAGAATTTTTCTACCGCAACAAACCAATATTCAGGAAGAATTTCCAGCGCATTCTCTCCATATTGATCCAAATCTATGTAGTGTTTTTCGGCTTCACCTTCCACAGCGTAGCGCCGCTTGTCAGGGTTTACTGCGTTTTCAGTAATGTATTGAATATGAGGTTTGTAAAACTGGATTAATTCCGGTGGTAAAGAATAAACCGCCATTCGATTGATCAATGAATGCGCATAAAAACCCCAAAAGAAGGAGGTTTGAATCAAAAAAAACTGACAAAAAATTAAAATAAATGATCCAGTCATATCTAAAAATGTTAAAATATTAAACTGTGAAATCTTAGAAAATAACCTATCTTTGTGCCAGAATAGGCGAAATAGTACAATTTTCAGGTTTTGATGAATTGGACAATTTGCTGTAATTCAAGAAATAAATTGGCAGTGTAAATAATTTCTAATAACTTTGCACTCCAATTCGGAATAGGGGAACGTAAAGAATTTATTTATTATAACTAGATATGGCAAATCACAAATCAGCACTTAAGAGAATTCGTGCAAACGAAGCGAAGCGTTTGAGAAACAGATACCAAGCCAAAACAACCAGAACTTTCATCAAAAGATTGAAAGCTACTACTGATAAAGTTGAAGCTACTGAGCTTTACAAAAAAGTAGTTTCTATGTTGGATAAATTGGCGAAGAAAAATGTGATTCACAAAAACAACGCTAATAACAAGAAATCAAGATTGGCCAAGTTAGTTAACGCTCTTGGTTAATACTTAAAGATTCTATCTTTAAAAAAACCCTGCTTGTCAGGGTTTTTTTATTGCCTATAAGTTAGTATTTTTAGTTGAACTTTTTTATTTGTTGACATGGAAAATAATTCCTCCATCAAGATTTCTCAACTGGCAGAAGAAGATCGGCCAAGAGAAAAGCTTTTACTAAAAGGCAAGTCTGCACTCTCTGATGCTGAGCTAATTGCAATATTAATTGGATCTGGTACTCCTTCACTAAGTGCAGTGGATTTATCGAGAAATATCCTTTCATCGGTCAATCAAGACTTATTTTCTTTGGCAAGGCTGACTATTCAGGATTTGAAGAAATTTAAGGGAATCGGCGAAGCAAAAGCAATTTCGATCGTGGCAGCGATGGAGCTTGGAAGAAGGAGGAAAGAGGCAGAGCCATTACAAAAACCAAAGATCACTTGCTCTCAGGATATTTATCAGCTGATGAAGCAAGAACTTCAGGACGAACAAATAGAATATTTTTATCTGATTTTATTGAGTCGATCTAATCAGGTCATCAAAAAACATCTTATTTCCCAAGGGGGCACGGCAGGCACAGTTGTGGATACCAAACTGGTCTTTAAAGCAGCTTTGGAACACTTAGCCCAATCCATTATTTTGGTACACAATCATCCCAGTGGGAATCTGAAACCATCCGAACAAGACAAGAGATTGACAGAAAGAATGGTAAAAGTGGGGAGAGAATTGGATTTGCCTGTTTTAGATCATGTGATTTTTACAGATGTTGGCTACTTTAGCTTTGCAGATGAAGGAATGATTTAAATAGATGAAACCAAAACACATTTTAACCTTGCTGGTGGCGATAGTAATCATCGCTGCGGTTGCCTATACCTTAACAAGTACCGATAGCCCCGAGGCATATATTGAAAAGGTGGAGGCAGAACGGGAAAGACAGTTTAAGTTTATCCGATTCAATGCTGAATCCCCTTTGACAGAGTCCCAAAAGCAGTCTTTTACGAAGCTGGAATTTTATCCCATTGACCCAACTTACAAGGTGAAAGCCTTGATGGTGACAATAGAAAATAAAAAAGTGAGGGAGGTTCCTTTGACAGATGGTTCTAAAGAGCGATACATTGAGCATTCCTGGGCTGAGTTTGAGATTCAGGGAAAACCACAGCGCTTGTTGCTGATGCAGTCCATGGATGAATCGGATAAGAGAAATTTCTTTTTGGCTTTTGCAGATGAAACCAGTGGAGTAGAAACCTATGGTGGAGGACGTTACATCAATGCAAGACAAGATGGGAAATCCAGTATCACCTTGGATTTTAATTTGGCTTATAATCCTTATTGTGCTTATAATCCGGATTACGCATGCCCGATTCCACCTCGTGAGAACATCCTGGAAATCCCAATTCCGGCAGGAGAGAAAAATTACGATAAATAGCCTTTTTGCCTACCGCAATTCTCTTAAATTTGTAGCTTATTCTAATCAATTTGGGGTTTTCGAACCCTTTTTGTTTATCAATACGAATCTTAGATTCGAAAGCACTAGCTAATATTCAATGAAAATTTCAATAAACAGACTTAAAAATCATCTCCAATTAACAGAAAGCCCAGAAGAGATTGCAGCATTGCTGACCAGATCTGGACTTGAAGTAGAAGGGATTGAGGAATTTGAGTCGATAAAAGGAGCCCTGGAAGGTGTGGTGATCGGCGAGGTTTTAACCTGTGAAAAACATCCAGATGCTGATAAGCTAAGTTTAACCACAGTGGATGTGGGTTTGGATACTCCTTCGCAGATTGTTTGTGGAGCTCCGAATGTGGCTGCAGGTCAAAAAGTGTTGGTTGCCAAAGTAGGTACCACTATTTATCCGACTTCGGGCGATCCATTAACGCTCAAGAAAGCAAAAATCAGAGGTCAGGTTTCTGAAGGGATGATCTGTGCCGAAGATGAATTGGGTCTTGGTACCAGTCATGCCGGAATCATGGTTCTGAATACAGACCTTCCGAATGGTACACCAGCCTCCCAACTTCTGGAAATCTCCCAAGATCAGGTTTTAGAGATCGGGCTAACTCCCAATAGAGCTGATGCAGCTTCTCATTTGGGTGTTGCAAGGGACTTGAAAGCATTATTGGGAAGAGATATCATTCTACCAGCTGAAGGTGAAATGAAAAAAGAAGCTGATGGCCCTACTATCACTGTAGAGGTGGAAAATGCAGATGATTGTCCTAGATATGCTGGGGTGGTTGTGACTGATTTGAAAGTAGCGCCTTCTCCGCAATGGCTTCAAAATTTTCTCCGATCGCTGGATTTGGAGCCAATTAATAATGTGGTGGATATCACCAATTTTATTTTGCATGACCTGGGGCAGCCTCTTCATGCTTTTGATGCAGATAAAATTTCCGAAGGGAAAATCATTGTTGGGAAACTTCCAAAGGATACAAAATTTGTGACTTTGGATGAAAAAGAGCGTAAGCTTTCTGGTGAGGAACTGATGATCAAAGACCCAAAAGGAGGTTTATGTATCGCAGGTGTTTTCGGAGGAGAAGGTTCTGGTGTTTCTGATGAAACCACGTCGATTTTCCTTGAATCTGCTTATTTCTCTCCGGATATTATTCGTAAAGGAAGTCAGTTTCATGGCTTAAAAACTGATGCTTCTTTCAGATTCGAGCGCGGAACAGACCCTAATATGCCTGTTTATGCCTTGAAGCAAGCAGTGAAATTGCTTCAGGAAATTGCTGGAGGTAAAGTAGCTTCTGATATCGTAGATCTTTATCCAAATCCGATTGAGGATTTCGTGATTGATGTGGAGTATGGTCATGTGAATCGTTTGATTGGGAAGAAAATCGAGCCATCTGAAGTGAAGTCCATTTTGGAAAGCTTGGACATTCAGGTAAAGAATGAAACAGCAGAGGGTTTAACGGCAATTGCCAAACCATATCGTGTGGATGTGACCCGTGAGGCGGACATTATCGAAGAGATTTTAAGAATCCATGGCTTCCATCAGGTTCTTCTTGCCGAAAATTTGAAAACCGATTATCTGGCTGAGCATCCAGTTAAAGATCTTAATAAACTTCAATATCGATTGACTGAGATTCTTTCTGGTCAGGGGTATTTCGAAATGATTACCAATAGTTTGACAAAACCTTCTTATGCAGAAAAATCCGGCTATTTGGATCCAACCAAAAGCGTTGAAATCTATAACAAGCTAAGTGAGGATTTGGGAGTAATGCGTCAGACTTTGTTGTTTACAGGATTGGAAGTTTTGGCGAGAAATATCAATCGTAGGCAGACAGATCTGAAAACTTTTGAATTTGGTACTGTGTATCAAAAGACAGAAGATGGATACAAAGAAGGAAGACGATTGGCGATTTTCCATTCTGGGAATAAATCTTCTGAGAGTTGGATTGAGCCTGCTAGACCATTTGCATTTGCAGATTTATATTCCACAGTAGAAAAGATTTTGGATAAATTAAATATCAATATCGGAGATGTGAGCATGGTGGAAACAGCTCCATTTGCTTATGGTTTGAAATTGATGTTGGGTCAGAAAGAGATTGGGTCTATTGGTTTGGTGGATGACAAGTTGCTCAAGTTGGCAGAAGTGAGACAGGAAGTTTTCTTTGCTGAGTTGGATTGGGACTTGCTTTGCAAGAAAGCCAGTGGATTGAAGAGCTACGAGGAGATCTCAAAATTCCCGGAAGTAAGGAGAGATTTGTCTTTGGTAATTGACAAAACGGTAACCTTTGATCAGGTAAAATCCGTAGGAATTAAATTCGGAGGAAAATTATTACGAAGAATTGGCGTTTTTGATGTGTACCAAGGTGACAAAATCGATGCAGGTAAAAAGGCATATGCATTGAGTTTTCATCTACAGGATCAGGAAAATACCCTGACCGATAAGGTAATTGACAAAACAATGAGTAAATTGATTCAAGCCTTTGAAAAAGAAGTAGGTGCATTGATCCGTACTTAGAAATGATCCACGACGAACTGCAAAAATTAGAAAAGCTGGTACATCAAGCCAGTAAGAAATTACTTCATTTGAGCGAAGAAAATGAGCAATTGAAGGAAAAAATGACTGAAATGACGGCTGAATTAAGTCAAAAGGAGCAGGAAATCGAACATTTTAAAAATAAGATTAAAATTAGTAACATTGTAGACAGCCGACCGGTGAATTCAGGAGATTCCACCGAAATGAGTGAATTAATCAATAATTATATACAAGAAATCGACCATTTAATCACCTACTTATCCGAGTGATATGGAGACACTTGCCATCAAAGTAAAAATAGGGGACAGAGAATATCCCATGCGCGTCAAGATCGAGGATGAAGCCAAGATCAGGCATGCGGGCAAGTTGATTAATGAAAAATTGAGAAGGTATAAAGAGGAGTTTGGGTTAGATGATAATCAGGATTTACTGGCAATGGTAGCTTTTGACTGCATGGTGGAGTCATTGGAAACCAATGAAGTAAATGCAGAAGATAGTGAACATATCCGCAACAGTATTTCCCAACTGAATACCCTACTTTCGAAAGCCTTGTAATTATTTGTTACAACCTTATTTCAGGAATTTTTCAGATTCCCCGCAGGTGAATTATATATAAATAACCTATGGGAGAGATAGTATACATCATCCTTGCCGCCCTGGTTGGGCTTGGCGTTGGAGCCGCGATAGCGGGATTATTGATCAAAAATAAAAACCAAAAACTCGAAGAAGAGACTAAAGAGCGTGTGAAATCCATGCTCAGAGAGGCAGAGATCAATGCCGAATCCATCAAGAAAGACCGTATTCTTGAAGCAAAAGAAAAGTACCTGAAACTCAAATCTGAGTTTGATGAAGAAGTGAGTAATAAGAAAAACATTATCATTTCTAATGAAAATAAAGTCAAGCAAAGAGAGCAGCAGGTTTCAAAAGAACTGGAGCAGCTAAAGAGAAAAGAAGCTGAACTAGACAGTAAAAAAGAGAATTTATCTGCCCAGCTTCATGCCGTTCAGGTGAAAAAAGAAGAGCTGGATCGAGTGACCAATCAGCGAATTGCAGACTTGGAAAAAGTCGCAAATCTTACCCGTGAAGAGGCTAGAGAACAGCTTGTGACTATGCTTACAGAGGAAGCTCAATCCAAAGCATCCTCTCAGATCAAGGATATTCTAGACGAAGCCAAACTGACTGCTACCAAGCAGGCGAAGAAAATTGTTTTGGACACCATCCAGCGTACTGCAACTGAGCATGCGGTAGAAAACTGCGTTTCTGTTTTCAATATCGAAAGTGATGATATCAAAGGAAAAATCATTGGTAGAGAAGGTAGAAATATCAGAGCTCTTGAAGCCGCTACTGGAGTAGAAATCGTAGTGGATGATACTCCTGAAGCAATAATTATTTCAGGTTTTGATCCTGTGAGAAGAGAAATTGCCAAGCTTTCACTTCATAGATTGGTGCAGGATGGTAGAATCCACCCGGCAAGAATTGAAGAGGTTGTTGCGAAGACTGAAAAGAACATTGAAGAAGAGATCGTAGAAATTGGAGAGAGAACTTGTATCGATCTTGGGATTCACGGTCTTCATCCAGAATTGATCCGAATGGTGGGTCGAATGAGATTTAGATCTTCCTATGGACAGAATTTGCTTCAGCACTCCAGAGAAGTAGCGAAGCTTTCAGCAACTATGGCTGCCGAAATGGGCTTAAATGCCAAGATGGCAAAACGTGCCGGCTTACTTCACGATATCGGAAAAGTATGGCCGGAAGAGCAAGAGTTGCCTCACGCAGTATTGGGTATGGAGCTGGCAAAACGTTACAAAGAACATCCTGAAATCTGTAATGCTATTGGAGCTCACCACGATGAGATTGAGATGACTTCGATGATTTCTCCGATTGTACAGGCATCCGATGCCATTTCAGGTGCGAGACCAGGTGCGAGAAGAGAAGTGATGGATAGTTACATCAAGCGTCTGAAAGAATTGGAGGAGTTGGCTTTAAGCTTTGATGGAGTGAATAAATGTTTTGCCATGCAGGCAGGTAGAGAGCTACGTGTGCTAGTAGATGCAGACAATGTAGATGACTCTACAGCCGGAAAACTTTCCTTCGATATTTCTCAGAAAATCGAAAAGGAAATGCAATATCCTGGACAAATCAAGATCACTGTGATCAGAGAAATGAGAGCCGTGAATTACGCTAGATAACTTAAGAATTAATTCTTACTTTAAGGAGGTTGTTTCAAAAGAACTGTTTGTCACATTGAGCACTTGAGAGACGAGAGTCTCGAAATCGAAATGTGGTTTGATTATAAATTTCAAGCCTTCGATATACGCGACTTTTGTCGCTTCAGTGCTCAGGCTGACAAATAACAGTCAAATGAGGCAGCCTCTTTTTTGTGCCTATGTATTTATTCTATTCACTTCTTCATAAGATTTTGGAAAGGATCTTTCAGCGTCATTCTTATCTGAGGAGACCCAAACTCAGTAGTGCAGATAAGGTTTATCTGGAGAATAATTTTCCTTTTTACCAACGGCTGAATCCAAATCACAAAGAGGAGTTTGTGAGTAAGCTGGAGATGGTTTTAAAAGGCAGGACCTTTATAGGCAGGTCCGAAATCAGAGTAATCACTCAAGAGATGAAACTCCTGATAGGAGCCACTATTGTGATGGTGACTTTTGGATTTCGGGAACTGAGGCTTCCACATTTCAGCAAAATATTAATCTATCCAGATACGTATTACAGTACTATTTCCAAACAATATCATCGAGGGGAAGTGAACCCGAGACATGGGATTATAGTACTTTCCTGGAATTGTTTTCTAAGAGGATACGAAAATGAAAGAGATGGTGAGAATTTAGGTATTCATGAAATTGCCCATGCTTTAAAACTAGAAAACATCATCAAGGGAAATGATGAAAGTGATTTTTTTGACTTGTCTACTTACATGGATTATAAAGCTCTAGCTATAGAGGAGGTTGAAAAAATAAAATCAGGCCAAGTCTCATTTTTCAGGTCTGCGGGCGGAATCAACGAACATGAGTTTTTCGCTGTAGCATTGGAAAATTTCTTCGAACGACCACATCAGTTTTTTCAATACAATTCAAAATTGTACGGCACAATTGTGCGCCTATTGAGACAAGATCCGAGGGTTTGGATTAAGAATTAATCAGTGTTTTAGCTTCTTGTGAAACAAGTTCTGGAAGTCCCTCTATTTCACTTAAATCCAATCCCCAATAACTATACTCAGACAAGAGTTTGTTTACAGTTTCTTCAGTTGTAGAAAGCTCCCAAGCTTTTTTGAAGAATTCTAGAATCGCTGGATCATCTTTCAATGGAATGGTTTCTCCATGATATTCACCTTTATAGAAAACAAGAAGAGCAGCTAGGGATTTCACCAAAAGTGGAGGCCAAGTTTTATTTTTCTTATGGTATTCTAATAAGGAGGGAAGTACTCTTACCTTGAATTTTGGAATGGAATTCAAAGCGATGGAGATCAATTCATGATGAATGAAAGGATTGGCAAATCGCTCTAAAACATCGTTTGCAAACTTTTCCAATTCATCTTTTGGCATGTCCAATGTTGGGATAATTTCATTGAAAATCACCTCTCTCATAAATTTTCCGATTACAGGATCTTCCACAGCTTCACGCACAGTTCGGATTCCTGATAGGTATGCATAAGGAACCATAGAGGTATGACCTCCATTAAGGATTCTTACTTTTCTGGTTCTGAATGGCGTCAGGTCTTTGACAAATAACACATCCAGTCCGGCTTTGTCCAGCGGGAACTCTTCCTTCACATGATCCGGAGCTTCTATCGCCCAGAAGTGGAAAGGTTCAGCCATTACCGCCAGTTTATCCTCAAATCCAATACGCTCTTGAATTTCCTGGATGCTGTCTTTCGGAAAACCTGGGACGATCCTATCCACCAATGTATTGCAAAATGTACAAGCACTGTAAAGCCATTCTGTAAATGCATTGGGAAGTTTCCAAAGTGTCGCATATTGGTCAATACAAGCCTTCAGCGTTCCTCCATTGTTTTCTATCAATTCGCAAGGAATGAATACAAATCCTTTGGAAGTATCTCCCTCAAAATGCAGGAATCGTTGATAAAGCAAAGCCGCTAAGATGGCTGGGAATGAATTGGGAACTTTAGTCGGGTCAATATCCGAGGGGTCAAATTGAATTCCTGATTCGGTGGTATTCGAAATCACAAACCTTAAATCCGGGTTTTTGGCGAGTTCCAAGTAAGCTTGATAATCCTCATTTGGATTGCAAATTCCGGAAACGCAGGTGATCAACTTGGCTTCATCCACCCGCTTCCCGTCCTTTAAACCTCTGATCAAAACATGAAACAGACAATCTTGAGCGATCATTTTTGGATCTGCAATAGGGGAGTGCACCTGTACTACTTGGATATTTCCATCAAAAACACCTTTGTCATTGGCTTCATCTACCATGTAGTCAGTAAAGCCCCGTAGGAAATTTCCATTTCCGAATTGAAGGATTTTGATAGGTCTGGGTTTTGCTGAAACAGCAGATCGAGTCAGTGATTTCATGTTGTTAAATGATTAAGCAAATTGGAAAAAATCTTTAGCATTGTGGTAACAGATGTCAGAAACGATTTTACCGAGCCATTCTTCATCAGCGGGTAATTCTCCATTTTCCACATCTTGGCCTATCAAATTGCAAAGTGTTCTTCGGAAGTATTCGTGTCTTGGAAATGAAAGGAAACTTCTGGAATCAGTAAGCATACCCACAAAGCAACTTAGCATCCCCATGTTTGAAAGTACATTGAGTTGCTTTTCCATTCCATCTTTTTGATCTAAAAACCACCAACCTGAACCGAACTGAATTTTGCCTTTAACAGAACCATCATTAAAGTTACCTGCCATGGTTGCAAATACTTCATTGTCCCGAGGGTTGAGGTTGTAAAGGATGGTTTTTGCGAGTTGGTCAGTTTTGTCGAGCTCGTTTAAAAAGCCAGCTAAGGGTGCTGCCTGCTCAAAATCCCCAATGGAATCAAAACCCGTATCCGGTCCCAGGATAGACAGCATTCGCTCATTGGTATTTCGGATAGCCCCTAAGTGAAATTGTTGTGTCCAGCCTTTTGAAGCGTACATTTTACATAGTTCAAGTAGGGTGGCAAATTTGAAATATTCAATTTCCTCGATCTTCAGCTCCTCGCCTTGGTACACTTTATGGAAAAGTGAGGAAATAGAATAAGCCCCATTTTTAAAGAAATAGAGTTTCTCCATTCCATGATCCGAAAGTCGACAACCCATTTGATCAAAGAAATCAATCCGGTTTTGCAAAGCAGATAATAGATCTTCAAAAGATCGAATAGAAATTCCTGATACAGCGCCTAGCTTTTCTAGGTAAGCTTTATAGGTGATTGGATTTTCTACGGCAAATGATTTGTCCGGCCTGAAGGCAGGATACATCTTAACAGGAGCATTTGAATGCTTCATCTGAAGATGGGAATCCAGGTCATCTGTTGGATCATCTGTGGTACAGACGGTTTCTACATTCATTTTATGAAGGAGACCTTGGGTGTTATAATTCCCGCTGGTGAGCAGAGCATTTGTTTCATTGTAAATATCTACTCCATTGGCTCCAGTTAACAGTTCTTCGATCCCAAAATACCTCTGAAGTTCAAGATGAGTCCAATGATAAAGAGGGTTTCTCATGGTGTAGGGAACAGTTTCGGACCATTTTTGAAATTTTAATTCCGGAGTACTGTTTCCAGTAATAAATTTTTCAGGAATTCCCATGGTTCTCATTGCCCTCCATTTGTAGTGGTCTCCTTCCAGCCATGCTTCAGTGATATTATTGAATTGCCTGTTTAATGCGATGTCTTTCGGTGAAAGATGGCAGTGGTAATCAATAATAGGCTGGTGAGAAGCATAAGTATGATATAGAATCTGACTGAATTCACTTTTTAAAAGGAAGTTTTCAGACAAAAATCCCGTGGATTGCAATGGTGATGAATACATGATATTAAAAGACTATTTAGAAGAGTCTCTGATGATTAATTCTGGTTTAAGTATGGTTTTCTTTGCCACAGTGTCGGTGTTTGGGCTGTTTAATAGCTCAAAGAAAGTTTCTGCAGTGATTTTGCCCATTGGAATACTTTTCTGATCCACTGTGGTAATGGCCGGCTCTGTAAAAGATGTGAAGGGTTCATTACCAAAACCTGCAAGTTTCACCTGTTCGGGGATTTTATATCCATGTTCCTTTAATACTTGCATGGCACCCATAATGGCATAATCTGAAGCGGAAAAGACCCCATCAAAAGAGATTTTTTTCTTTAGAATTTCCTCCATTTTTTTCCTTCCATCTTCCAGCTGCATGTTGCTATAAACTATCAGTTCCGGATCAACAGTCAAACCATGGTCTTTCAGGGCGTCTTCGTATCCTCGTTTTCTTTCTTTATAGATGTTTATTCTCTGTGTACTTGTAAAATGAACAATTCTTTTACACCCGTTTTGAATCAAATGATCTACTGTTTGATAAGCACCCAAATAATCATCAATGACCACTTGGCTAACTTCCAATTCATTCGAAATCCTGTCAAATAGAACCAAGGGAATTCCTTTGTTCATAATTTTTTCAAAGTGATCAAAGTTTTCCGTCGCCTTTCCGATCGAAGCAATTATCCCATCCACCCTTGCATTCAATAAAGCCTCCACCGTTTGAACTTCCTTATCAAATTCATCATAAGATTGCGAAATGATGATTTTATAATTTAAGCTATTGGCGATTTCTTCAATTCCTCTGATCACAGACGAGAAGAAATTCCTGTTGGCAGTAGGAACAATCACTCCAATTAATCTACTTTTTCCGCTTCGTAAAGCTGAGGCAATATGGTTTGGCTGATAGTTGAGTTGTTTTGCTATTTTAAGTACCTTTTTCTTAGTGGCTTCAGAAATCCTCGGATTGTCATTTAAAGCTCTTGATACAGTACTTGCGGTTATTTTCAACTTTTCAGCTATGTCATGAATGGTGGCTTTTTGTTTCTTCATTACAGATAGCGGTTTGGGTATATTGTTCCAATTTATGGATTTTAAGGTTTATCATTCTCCATGAGGTTTTCCTATTGTTGCGAGAATTCCTCCGTCTACATAGATAATCTGTCCATTAATGAAATCACTGGCCGAACTAGCCAGAAATACGGCTGTTCCTCCTAGGTCATCAGGATCACCCCATTTCGCAGCTGGGGTTCTGTTGATAATAAAATCATTGAAAGGATGTCCATCGACACGGATTGGAGCTGTTTGCTCAGTGGCAAAATAACCAGGGCCAATTCCATTGACCTGAATATTGAATT
This sequence comes from Algoriphagus iocasae, assembly GCF_014206875.1. Lineage (GTDB taxonomy): Bacteria > Bacteroidota > Bacteroidia > Cytophagales > Cyclobacteriaceae > Algoriphagus > Algoriphagus iocasae. The sequence goes on from NZ_JACIJO010000001.1 coordinate 236,862, forward strand.
TTGCCCATTCTGTGGCGAGATTTCTTGTAAGCATTTTTAATCCACCTTTTGCGGCAGCATAAGCACTTACTGTATTTCTTCCCAACTCACTCATCATAGAACAAATGTTAATGATTTTACCTCCAGTCCCTCTTTCCACCATGGTCTTTGCTACCCGTTGAGAAACGATAAATGGCGAAACTAAATCAATGTCTATGATCTTTCGAAAATCGTTTGGATCCATCTCCAAGGCTGGAGTCCGTTGGATCATCCCGGCATTATTTACCAGAATGTCGATTGCGCCGACTTCGGCCTCAATCTTTGAAATAGCTTGGTTTACCAGACCCGCATCCCTTACATCAAATAAATAAGGGTGGACTGTGATTCCCTCCGCAGTGTACTGCCCAATGGCGGCATCCATCTTTTCAGGTGTGTGTCCGTTGATGACAAGCTGGGCTCCTTGATGTGCCAAGGCTTTTGCCATTGCCATTCCCAAGCCATGGGTTGCTCCAGTGACCAATGCGGTTTTGCCAGTTAGATCAAAGTTCGGCTTCATCTTATTTTAAATCAGAAGGTTTTACAGTGTCCATGTCACCATAATTCATGTTTTCTCCTGCCATTCCCCAAATAAAAGTGTAATTGGAAGTTCCTGCACCACTGTGAATAGACCAAGGAGGGGAAATGATTGCTTGATGATTTTTTACCCAAATATGTCTTGTTTCATTAGGTTGACCCATAAAGTGGGATACCACATTTCCTTCTTTGACATCAAAATAGAAGTAAGCTTCCATTCTTCTATCATGTGTATGTGCTGGCATGGTATTCCAGACCGACCCAGGTTTTAATTCAGTCATGCCCATTTGAAGTTGGCATGTTTTGACCACTGAATTGACCAAAAGCTTATAGATCGTTCTATGGTTTGAATTTTCCAAAGAACCCAATGTTACCACCTCAGCATTCTCTTTGGATACTTTGGTAGTTGGATAAGTCATATGCGCTGGGGCGGAATTAAAATATAAAAAAGTATCACCCGTTTCAGTAGGATGGAATATCACATTAGAAGTTCCCTTTCCTATGTAAAGAGCCTCTTTGGTATCGAGTTCATAAACCGTTCCGTCTGCCTCTATTTTTGTTTTTGCTCCAACATTAATAATTCCTATTTCCCTTCTTTCTAGAAAAGTCTCAGCTTTTAATTGATCGACAGGTTCTAGTTGAAGGGACTTAGATACTGGATGGATTCCTCCTACGATAAGCCTATCTTCCATGGTGTATACACCCGAAATCATGTCTGTTTGAAAAAACTCCTCGATTAAAAATTTATCACGTATCTCTGAGGTGTCATAAGATTTAAAATCCTCCGGATGGGAAGAATATTGGGTTTTTATTACAGTATTCATTTTGGATTTATGTAATCGTTTGCGCAATATACTATTAAAATTGAAATTTATTAACTTATTCTGGAGAGCAATAATTATTTCTTTTAAATCATAATTGAAGTTCAAAAACGATTTAAAATGTTAAAAAACAATATTAAATATCGCTATCAGGTTATTTATTTTTTATTTCAGAAATTATTTTTAATATGCAATCGATTGCTCAAAATTTGAAACAAAACTTTCTAAAAGTTTCTATTGAGTTTAATTTAATCTGCTGATAAATAGTGATTTAATGGACCCAAAAACGACAAACCTTCCTTGGATTAGGTTAGCCCTATTCTGTATTCTAAATGGACTTTTTGCCATTTCAATTTTTTCTTGTGCGCAACAAAAAGAAGAAGATGCAAATTCTTCAGTTACCCATTTATTGAAAATTCAAAACCCTCTTGATCAGGAAAGAGAAGAAGAGCTAATTGTGATTTCTTCTCAAGAAATGAAGAATAAATTTCCAGAGTCAAAAAAGAATCAATTCAGGGTTTATGCCGATGAGGAAGAAATCCCATCCCAATGGAATGAGAATGGAAATGATGTGGGATTGGCTTTTGTATTACCAAAAATAGGGGCCTCCGTAACTATTGAACTTAAAATTGTTTCAGATGAAGAAGGTTTAAAACCAGAATATTCCAAGAGAACCCAGGCTGAACTTTCCCATAAATTTGGTGGAGAGTTTAAAGATAGAGAGTACTTCGGGGGGCATTTTGAAAATGTGAATTCCCTTTCTGTGCCTGCTGAGCATACTGATCATTCTTGGTTTATCCGATATGAGGGGCCTGGATGGGAGTCTGATTTGGTGGGCTATCGTTTTTATTTGGATTGGAGAAATGGGATAGATGTTTTTGGTAAAAAAGTCAAAACTCCCGTGCTTCAGGATGTAGGTCAAGATGGTTTCAATTCATACCATGAGCCTGCAGATTGGGGAATGGATGTTTTGAAGGTAGGGAAGACCTTGGGCTTGGGAAGTATTGCTACTTTTGAAAATGGTGCGGCTCGTAGAGTAGATGTCACAGATAGTCTATTTTCAGAGATCACTAATAATGGACCTATATATTCATCGGTTTTCACTACTTATTTTGGTTGGGATCTTCCTGGTGGCAAAACCGATATTCTTTCTAATATTTCTATCCATGCCGGAACGAGGTTGTCAAGAATGGATTTAAAATCTACAAATGCCATTGAGAACTTTGCAACTGGCCTTATCAAAGATACTAAGGCCGAATTTTTTACCAGTTCGGATGAATTGGAATATGGGTATATAGCAAGCTATGGGCCTCAAAGTTTGGCAGAGGATAATCTTGGAATTGCATTGATTTACCCTACGGCCTTACTTCAGGAAAAGACTTCAGATGATCTTTCACATGTTTTGGTGTTTGATGGCAGTAGCAAAAAACTGAGTTATTATTTCTTGGCTGCTTGGGAACAAGAACCAGGTGGAATTACTTCCAGAGAAGCCTTTCAATCCTATTTGGATAAAATCATTTTAGAAAAATCTAACCCTTTGAAAGTCAGTTTTTAACTTGATTGATTCATGGACTTTTATCGTTCAATAAACCCTTAATGGAACCAATGTTTAACCTATTAAACCTAAACAAAGTAGGTCACATTCTGCTGATCTGCTTTGTTTCTTGTGCTATTAAAACTTCAGAAAAGCCTGCGGAATCTTATGCAGCATGGATGGCGAAATCCGAAATACAACGAAATCCCGAAGGTTGGACGATTGACTTCAATCAAAAGCCAAAATGGGAATATACCCATGGATTAATCATGTCTTCAATGATCGAAGTGTGGAAATCAAGTGGAGATTCTGCTTTTTATAACTATGCCAAAGGATTCGCTGATTTTATGGTGGATAGCGCTGGAACTATTAAAACCTATAAAAAATCAGATTACAATATTGATAGAGTAAACGGAGGTAAGTTTTTGATAGATCTATACCTGGAGTCTGGGGAAGAAAAGTATAAGCTGGCAATAGAGGAATTGAGAGATCAAATGAGAAATCATCCTCGTAACTCAGAAGGAGGCTTTTGGCATAAAAAAGTATATCCTCATCAAATGTGGCTCGATGGAATCTACATGGGTTCACCTTTTTTAGCCAAGTATGCAGCAAACTTCGATGAACCAGCCTTATTTGATGATGTCGCAAATCAAATCTTGTTGATGGACAAGTATGGTTACAGTGAAGAAACGGGACTGTATCACCATGCTTGGGATGAAAGTCATGAGCAAAAATGGGCCGATCCAGAAACTGGACTTTCTACTAATTATTGGGGCAGAAGCATAGGTTGGTTTGCTATGGCATTGGTAGATGTGTTAGACTATCTTCCTGAAAATCATGCAAAAAGAAAAGACATTATCGTGATAGCCCAAAAACTGGCCAAAGGAATCCAACGCTATCAAACGTCAGAAGGTGTATGGTATCAAGTAGTGGATCAAGGAACTCGCGAAGGGAATTACCTAGAATCATCTGCTTCTGGAATGTTTGCCTATTTCCTTCTCAAAGGAGCGGAAAAAGGCTATTTAGATACAGATGATTTGGCGGCTGGCAAGAAAGCCTATGAAGGAATGCTTGCAGAATTTATTAAAGAAGAGCCAGATGGAAGCATCAGCATTACCAATGTTTGTGGAGTGGCAGGACTTGGAGGAAATCCTTATCGAGATGGATCTTTTGAATATTATGTAGGCGAAGAAATACGTGTCAACGATCCAAAGGGTGTTGGCCCATTTATTTTGGCCTCTTTGCAGTACGAACAACTTGCTAAGTAATGAAGAAATCTATTGTCTATTTGTTTATGATTTTCCTGAGCGGACCTGTTTCTGCTCAGGAATTTGCCTTTGTCGTAGCAAAAGATGGTTCTGGAGATTTTCAGACAATCCAAGAGGCTTTTGATGCAGTTCCGGATTTTCGAAAAAATGAAACGAGAATCCTACTCAAGCCAGGTGTTTATAAAGAAAAGTTGGTTCTGGCAGCTTCAAAAACCAATATTTCTCTTATCGGAGAGGATGCTGCAACTACTTTGATGACTTATGACGACTTCGCTCAGAAAAAAAATAAGTTTGGTGAGGAAATGGGTACCACTGGATCAACCAGTTTTTTTGTTTTTGGAGATGGTTTTTATGCCAAAAATATCACGTTTGAGAATTCCTCAGGACCTGTAGGTCAAGCGGTGGCTGTTCGCGTGGATGGAGATAAAGTCATTTTTGAAAAGTGCAGATTTCTAGGGTTTCAGGATACACTTTATCCTCATGGAGATCGAAGCAGGCAATATTATAAGGATTGTTACATAGAAGGAACCGTAGATTTTATTTTCGGTTGGTCCACAGCAGTTTTTGAAAACTGTGAGATTTTTTCCAAAGCACCGAACGGTTATGTCACAGCTGCATCGACTGAAAAAGAGACGGAATTCGGCTTCGTATTTATCAATTGCAAACTTACAGGAGATGCTCCTCAAAACTCAGTCTATTTAGGAAGACCTTGGCGTGATTATGCGCAGACGGTGTTTATCAATACGGAAATGGGGGCTCATATAAAGCCGGAAGGTTGGCATAATTGGAACAAACCCAATGCAGAGCAAACCGCCTTTTATGCAGAATATGGTTCGACAGGTCCTGGTGCAAATGCCTCTCAAAGAGTATCATGGGCTCATCAATTGACTGAAGATGAAGTTGTTAAATACACTGTTGAATCAGTCCTGGCAGGTGAAGATGAGTGGAATCCAAAAAGTAAAATTGAAAAATAGATTTAGTGAAAAAATTAGTTTACAGTTTTTGTGTATTACTCGCTGCTGCAAGTTCCGTTTTTGCGCAGCAAAATGAAGTGTCAAAAGTCTGGGTGGCAGATCAGGGCGATGGTACCTATATCAACCCGATTTTGCATGCTGATTATTCAGACCCGGATGTCGTCCGGGTAGGGGAAGATTTCTACATGACCGCTTCCAGTTTCAATGCTGTGCCGGGTTTGCCGATTCTGCATTCGAAGGATTTGGTGAACTGGGAATTGGTGAATTATGCACTGGAAAGACAGGTCCCGATTGATCATTTTTCAAAGCCTCAGCATGGAAATGGTGTTTGGGCTCCATCCATTCGCTATCACGAAGGAGAATATTATATCTATTGGGGAGATCCTGATTTTGGGATTTACATGGTGAAAACAAAAGATCCACTTGGGAAATGGGAGGAACCTATTTTAGTGGAAGCTGGAAAAGGGTTGATCGATCCATGTCCACTTTGGGATGAGGATGGAAATGCTTATTTATCCCATGCATTTGCAGGAAGTAGGGCTGGGATTAAAAGCGTGTTAGTCGTAAAGCCTATGAACTGGGAAGGAACCAAAACGATTGGTGCTGGCAAAATGGTTTTTGATGGGCATGATGCGCATCCGACAGTGGAGGGCACGAAGTTTTATAAGCGAAATGGGTATTACTATATTTTTGCGCCAGCTGGAGGAGTATCTACAGGTTGGCAGTTGATTTTAAGGTCAAAAAATCCATACGGACCTTATGAAGAGCATATTTCATTAGCACAGGGAAATACGCCCATCAATGGCCCACATCAAGGCGCTTGGATAGATACTAAGTCAGGTGAAGATTGGTTTGTGCATTTTCAGGATGTGGAGGCTTATGGCAGGATTACGCATTTGCAGCCGATGAACTGGAAAAATGACTGGCCTACCATGGGAGATGATCCGGATGGAGATGGGACTGGCCAGCCAGTCTTGACCTATAAAAAGCCTGATGTCAATGCAAAACAGGCAATTGCTACACCTCCAGATACAGATGAATTTGGTGGAAATGACATAGGGCTACAATGGCAATGGCAGGCAAATCCTTTGGCTACTTGTGCTTTTGCCAATCCTGCGGAAAGCAAATTGAGATTGTTTACAGCTCAACTTCCTGAGGATGCTAAAAACTTGTGGGATGCGCCGAATTTGTTGCTTCAAAAATTCCCCGCGGAGGAATTCACTACGACCACTTCGCTAGAATTTTATCCAAATCCAAAATTGAGAAATGAGCAGGTTGGCTTGATCGTGATGGGAATGAGCTATGCGTACTTGGCTTTGGAAAGTACAGAAGAGGGGATTTCTCTGAATTATGTGACTAGTATAGATGCGGAACATGGGAAACCCGAAGTGAAAAAAGAAATAGCCAAGCTGGATACTTACTCAATACAACTGCGTGTAAAAGTTGACAAAGGTGGGATTTGCACTTTTGCTTACTCTATCGATGGAAAGAAATTTGAAGATATAAAGGAAACTTTTACTGCTGTACCTGGAAAATGGATCGGAGCAAAAGTTGGTCTTTTTGCCATTAGAAATACCAAAACCAATGATAGCGGATTTGCCGATGTGGATTGGTTTAGATTTTCGAAATAGGAAGCGAGGAAGTGTGAAGTAAGGAAGTAGGAAGTTAGAAGTACGAAATGAGAAATACGAAGTGATTTACGATTTACGAGTTTTTTTGGACCTCAGAGGTTGATTTCAGGTTCAGATATTTTAGAGAGAAGAAATTCCAAAAAAGAAGTAAGAATTTGAAAAAAGGAAAGAAAATTAAAAATAAGAATACCCAAAATATGAGACTAAATAATATGAATACGGTTTTTGCTTTGCTTCTGGCATTGCTTTGCATTCCGGCTTTTGCCCAGCAAACTATTGAAACCATTTATGACGGGGTGGAATTTGATATGCCAAAAGTGAAGGAAGTTAGCTTTCCTGATTTTGAAAAAAACATCATAGAATATGGAGCAGTTGGTGACGGCTTGACCAAAAATTCTGATGCATTTAAATCTGCGATAGAAGCTGTCAATAAAGCAGGTGGGGGAAAGGTTTTGGTGCCGAGAGGTGTCTGGTATACTGGTCCCATCACTCTTTTGAGCAATGTAAATCTTCATTTGGAAGATGGTGCCCTAATCATTTTCAGTAAGGATAAGGACGATTATCCTTTGGTAGAAACCAGTTTTGAAGGCTTAAATACGGTACGTTGCCTTTCTCCAATCAATGCCTATCAAGTAGAAAATATTGCGATTACCGGTAAGGGTACGATCGATGGGAGTGGAGAGGTTTGGAGAGCTGTGAAGAAAGGGAAAATGACCGAATCCCAATGGAAAGATTTGGTGAAAAGCGGTGGAATTGTCGAAGGCTCAAACTGGTATCCTTCACAATCCTATCTAGACGGATATAAGGCTAGTTCCAGCTTTAACGTACCTGATATTACCGATCGTGATGAATTGCAAAAAATGAAGGATTTCCTTCGTCCAGTGATGGTAAGTATCCGGGAAAGTAAGGTGGTGTTATTGGACGGGCCGACTTTCCAAAACTCTCCAGCCTGGAATATTCATCCGCTGATGAGTGAAGACCTCATCATCAGAAATCTGAATGTGAGGAATCCTTGGTATTCCCAAAATGGGGATGGCTTGGATCTCGAATCCTGCAAGAATGTTTTGATTTATAATAACACGTTTGACGTGGGTGACGATGCGATCTGCATCAAATCCGGAAAAGATAAAGACGGCCGGGATAGAGCAATTCCTACCGAAAATGTGATCATCAAAAACAACATCGTCTACCATGGTCATGGTGGAGTGACTGTTGGAAGTGAGATGTCCAGTGGTGTGAAAAACATCCATGTTTCTGCCTGTACTTTCATCGGCACTGATATAGGATTGCGATTCAAAAGTACACGAGGTCGCGGAGGAGTAGTGGAGAATATCTGGATTTCTGATATCGATATGGTGGGCATACCTACAGAGGCTATTGGATTCAATATGTTTTACACAGGAAATAGTCCTGTGATCGAAGAAGATCAAAGCGCAGAAGATGAAGCAAGACAGGAAAATTTAGTGCCTGTAACAGAGGAAACCCCGGTTTTCAGAAATATCAGCATGAAGAATATTACGGTGACAGATTCTGAAATTGCGGCTTTTTTTATGGGATTGCCAGAGATGAAACTGGAAAATGTCAGATTAGAAAATGCTGTCTTACAAGCTAAAAAAGGAATCACCGCGATAGATGCTGAAGGGCTTGAACTGATCAATGTTCAAGTTTTGGGGACAGATGAGGTTCCATTGACAATCTACAATAGCCAGGGTGTAAAAGTGAGCGGATTTAAATTTGAAGAGAATGGGAAAGCAGCTGTTCGAGTGTTGGGGAATTCTGATAATGTAGAATTTGATCAAGCAGATTTTAAGAATTCAGATCAAATTTTGAAGGGAAATGGTGTTTCAGAATCTGCCATAAAAATTAAATAAAATGAGGACTTTGATCATATTACTTTCCACCATTTCTTTATTTTTCTCAACTTTTTTTGGAGGGAAAAGTGAGGAAGAGATCACCTTTTTTCTTGTTGGAGATTCAACCATGGCAGATAAACCTTATGGAGTAAGCAATCCTGAAAAAGGTTGGGGACAGGTTTTTCCATTGTATTTCAAAGAAGGAATCCGCTTCGAAAATCATGCGATGAATGGAAGAAGTACCAAAAGTTTCCGTGCCGAAGGTCGATGGGATGTGGTGATGGACCGATTGAAAGAGGGCGATTATGTCATTGTAGAGTTTGGGCACAATGATCAGAAAATCAATTCAGCCGATCGTTATGCTTTTGCCGACTCTACTTACAGAGATAATTTGATTCGATTTGTTAATGAGGTGAGAGAAAAGGGAGGGAAAGCAGTATTGGCGACTCCTATTTCCAGAAGAAGTTTTGATGAGAACGGGGTTTTGACGGATACACATGGCAGGTATTCTGAGGTAGTAAGAGAGGTTGCGGCTGAAATGGAGGTTCCACTTTTTGATCTTCATAAAAAGACTGTGGAGCTTTTGGAACAATGGGGAGTGGAGAAATCCAAGGAGCTTTTTCTTCATTTCAAACCAGGAGAATATGAAAAATTCCCCAAAGGAGTGGAGGATAATACGCATTTATCCCCAACAGGAGCTTTCAAAGTAAGTGACTTGGCGATCAAGGAACTGAAAAGGGAATTACCTGAATTGATGAAATTTCTTAAGGATTAAAATAAGCCGACAGTCCACCGTCCACGGACAACGGTTCCCCGCAGTGGACTGTTGATCGTCGTCTGTGGACCAACCAAAAAAAAACATGAAAAAATATTTAGCAATATTTCTTGCGATCTTTGTTACCTCAGCGTTCGCCCCAAAAGAAAAGATCCAAAAAATCTACTTGATTGGAGACTCCACTATGGCAGATTATTCCAACTATGGAGGAGATGAAGATTATATGAAAGACCGATATCCAGTAACCGGCTGGGGGCAGGTTTTTCAGCCTTTTATGAACAAAGAAAACCTCAAATCTTTGCAGGGTTTAGTGAAAGCAGATTCTATTATTGTGGATGATAGAGCTCGTGGAGGGAGAAGTACCCGAACTTTCTTCGAAGAAGGGAGATGGTCGGCTGTTTATAAAGAATTAAAGGCAGGTGATCTTGTGATCATGCAGTTTGGGCACAATGATGCTGCGAAAGATAAGACTGAACGTTATGTGACTGTTGAGGGGTACAAAGAGTATATCCGGCTTTTTGTGAATCAATCGAGAGAGAAAGGAGCTACTCCAATTGTTCTCACACCGGTTGCTAGAAACTACCCTTGGAAGGATGGTCATTTACAAAATGTGCACGGAGAATATGATGCTGCGGCAAAAGAAGTTGCAGCTGAGTTGGGTGCATTAATGATTGACTTGAACCAGCGTTCTATGGATTTTTTCTCTGAAAAAGGTCAGGAATTTGTGACCAAAAATTACTTTATGAATTTCGGTCCTGGACTATATGAAGCCTATCCTGATGGACAAAAAGACAATACGCATTTCCAGCCGGAAGGCGCGAAAGCCGTGGCAGCTTTGGTGCAGGAAGGGATGAGGGAATTGGCAGGAAGTATCAAGTAGCAATTATCTAGATTCAAGATTATAGAGCCAAGAATCAAGTATCAAGAACAAAGAGCCTAGATTAAATCAGATAATATGAAGTACTTTATGAAATCAGCATTTTTTTATCTGGTGTTTTTGCTCTTGATAATTAGCAATTCATTTTCTCAGGTGACTTCGGGAGAGATTAAACCTCTTGATTCTGAAAAGCTGAAGGGTAAAATTGAGCATGATATTGTCGTAGCGCAGGATGGTTCTGGGCATTTCAAAACCATTGGAGAGGCCTTGGATGCGATTCGGGTTTATTTGCCAAAACCTATTACCGTCTATATCAAGCCTGGCATTTATAAAGAGAAGTTGGTCATTCTTGGGCCGGTGACGAATGTGACGTTTGAAGGAGAAAGTCCAGAAAACACGATCATTACCTTTGATGATTATGCGGCGAAGGATAATATGGGGACTTTTGAGACTTACACACTGAAAGTTTTGGGGAATTCCCTGACTTTTAAAAACCTGACCATTGAAAATACAGCTGGAAATGTAGGACAGGCCGTAGCATTACATGCAGAAGGAGATCGACTGGTATTCGAAAATTGCCGCTTTCTTGGTAACCAAGATACCATGTTTGCCTCCGGCGAAAACTCCCGTCAACTCTATAGAAATTGCTATATAGAGGGTACCACGGATTTTATTTTTGGCTCTGCTACAGCGGTTTTTGAAAACTGTGTGATCCACTCCAAAGCGGATTCTTACATCACAGCTGCTTCCACTCCGGAATGGGTAGAATATGGATATGTGTTCAAGGATTGCAAACTCACTTCAGCTCCTGAAGTAACAAAAGTTTATCTGGGAAGACCTTGGCGGGATTTTGCCATAACGGTTTTTATCAATACGGAGATGGGAGCTCATATTGTTCCAGAAGGCTGGCATAATTGGGGACGCGAAAAGGCAGAGCAAACTGTTTTTTATGCTGAATATGGGAGTTTTGGTGCTGGAGCCAATTCGAAGGAAAGAGTGGTATGGTCGCATCAACTGACAGAAAACCAAGCAAAGAAATTCCATGTATATGAGGTCTTTGCCGGGAAAACAAAGGATTCAGATTTTTATGGAAACCGATGGTTTGGTTTTGAAAAAGATGGCTCTTTCAACCTCCAAGATGCCTGGAAAAAGGATGTAAAGAATTTTCCTCAGATTACCCCGGTAGAAATACAGTCCAGCGAATCGGTGACTGAAAGTAGAGGACATATTTATAAAAAACTCGGTGGAAGGGAACTGAAATTGGATGTTTTCTCACCGACCCAGGCAGAATCCCTACGCCCAGTGATTGTGATGGTTCATGGTGGCGGATGGAAGTCAGGAGATAAGGAACTTCAAATTCCCATGGCAATTGCTTTGGCAGAAAGAGGCTACGTGACCGCTGTGGTAGAATATAGACTTTCGCCGGAGGCGCAATATCCTGCAGGGATTCATGATGTAAAAGAAGCGATTCGTTGGCTTAAAGTGCATGCAAATGAGTTTGGAATTGATTCTTCTCAAATGGCTATTTCCGGTAGTTCTGCTGGAGGACAAATCGCGGCTTTGGTAGGTATGACCAATACAGAGGAGTATGAAGGAACTTCGGAATTAGATGCAAGTTCGGAAGTGCAAGCAATCGTGGATATGGATGGAGTTTTGGCATTTCATCATCCCGAATCTGCAGAAGGACAAGTGGCTTCAGAATGGCTTGGAGGAACTTACGAGCAAAAACCCGAAGTATGGGATGCAGCCTCTCCATTGTATCTCCAGAACCCTATCTATAAACCTATCCTTTTTATACAGAGTCAGTATCCTCGTTTTCATGCAGGGCGAGATGAATTAATAGACAAACTCAATGCAAAAGGAATTTATTCAGAAGTGCACACTTTTCCGGATACTCCCCATCCCTTTTGGTTGTACAATCCTTGGTTTGAGCCAACCATAGAAAAAATGATTCAATTTTTTGATCGAGTCTTTGATAAATAATTTTTCAATAAATGTGTAATCGTTTGCGCACGTAATCGATTACGCAAAATCATTTTTTGGTCTTGATTTTCAATATTTAGCAAAATTTTCAAAAAGGAAAAAGCCTATTTTGGCAAATAGATTCTGTTTTTTGTAAATAAAACAAAGAACTCTTGAGAATAAGTATTTTATTTTTTATCATGCAATCGATTGCTCAAATTTAGCAATCGATTGTAGAGTCAATATCAGTAATAACCCAAAATAAATCATGAAGTACCCTAGGAATATGTCGCCTCCATTTTTTGACTGCTGTGTGGAAAGGATCGCATCAACTCGCCAAGTACCTAGCTCCCCAACCAATAATTTCCTACCTAATTAATAACAATAACCCTCATTCAATTGAAATGAATTTTACTAAACTCTTATCGTTGCTTTTGCTGTCGTTGACGATTTTGGTGGTTGAGGTGCAAGCTCAAACTTCTAAGATTTCTGGTACAGTAACGAGTGAAGAAGGCGAGGTTCTTCCGGGAGCCACCGTCTTGCTAAAGGGTACCACTACTGGTGCGGTTACTGATATTGATGGAGCTTACTCCATCACTGTCAATGATCCTAATGGAACCCTAGTCTATTCCATGATCGGAATGGTAACACAAGAAGTTCCTATTGAAGGAAAATCTACCATTGACGTAGAGCTGAAATTGGATATCTCGCAACTGGAAGTTGTCGAGGTAGTTGATTTTGGTTATGGTACTGTAAAAAGAACAGATATGACAGGTTCGGTAGCATCCATGTCTGGAAGAGAACTTGCCAAAATCCCTGTTGCCAGTGCTGCGCAGGCTATTACCGGTCGACTGCCTGGTGTCAACGTATTGACGACTGATGGTTCACCAGATGCTGATGTGGTGATTCGTGTTCGTGGTGGTGGCTCCATTACGCAGGATAATGCGCCTCTTTATGTAGTAGATGGATTTATTGTAAGCAGTATCCGGGATATTCCACCAACAGACATCGAAAGTATTTCTGTTTTAAAAGATGCTGCTGCGACAGCAATATATGGGGCACAAGCATCTAATGGTGTAATTGTAATCACTACTAAAACTCCTACCGTTGGAAAGGCCTCCGTTTCATATAATAACTTCTTTCAGTTTAAAACTTTACCAAAAGACCGTCGCTATGACGTGTTAGACCCATATGAGTATGTGATGGCTAACTACGAATATGCGAAGTTAAGATCAGAGGCTGACTTGAGAAGATTCGAGAGATTCTATGGAGTTTATGATGACTTAGAGCTTTATAAGCAAAAACCAGGAACAGACTGGCAAGATGAATTATTCGGTGACCCAAAATTGTCACAATACCATAATTTGTCTATCACCGGTGGAACTGACAAGACGAAGATGATGCTCAGTTTGACAAATAACACCGATGAGGGCTTGATGCTTTATTCTGGCTATAAAAGAAATGTGATCAACTTTAAGTTAAGTCAGGAATTAGCGAAGAAGTTGACCTTGGATATCGGGGCAAGAATCACTAATACGGTGGTGGATGGAGCTGGAACTTCTGGAAATGCCCAGATTAATATTAAAGATGCTGTTCAGACAAGACCCGTAAATGGTATTGCCGATGAATTGGATATTGATATTAACAATCTAAATTCTGAAGATGATTTCCAGTCATTCCTTTTAAGCTTAGTTAGTCCTACTGAGTTAGCAAAACAAGATTGGAGAAAAAGAACTGATAATGATTATGTATTTAATGCTGGTCTAACTTATCGCATTGTAGACGGACTGACTTTCAAATCCACAATTAATGGCTCTAAAAATTTCCGTGAAGATTTAAGATTTTATGGTCCATTGACAGGTGAATCATTTAACAATGGCGGAAGCTTACCTCTTGGTGTGAAAACCAATACAGAAGGTTTCTCTTATCGTTGGTTAAATAGTCTTACATGGAATGTTCAGGGTCTAGGGAAAGATCATTCTTTGGACTTCCTAGTGGGTCAGGAAGTGTATTCCACAGGTGGTACCTATGCCATGATCCGTTCTGAGGATTTCAGACTTTCCATCACTCCGGAGGAATTATTTGCCAATATGACTTTTGGTAGAACTGATCGTTTAGAGACAAGAAATAATACAGATATCAACCGATTCTCGCTTTTCGGTAGAGCAAATTACCAGTTTAAAGATCGGTACTTGCTTACTGCAACAGTAAGGTCTGACGCATCTTCAAAATTCTCAAAAGAAAATAGAGTGGGGATTTTCCCAGCATTGGCTTTTGGATGGAAACTTTCTGAGGAAGGGTTCCTAAGATCGTCCAGCTTTATCGACGAATTGAAGTTAAGAGTCAGTGTGGGTGAAACCGGAAATGATAGAATTGATGCAACAGCAACACAATTCCTTTTCCAAGGTTCTACAAACAGAGGTCCAGGTTTTGGAAACGTAGACAATGTGTATTATACACCAAGTAGCTCTGTGTTGTACAATCCAAATTTGGTTTGGGAAACTACCATCAACAGAAACTTAGGTTTAGACTTTACGCTCCTACAGTCAAGAATTGAAGGTAGCATTGACCTTTATTCCAATACGACAAAAGACCTTCTTTTACAATCTGCCATACCACCAAACACTGGTTTTGCTACACAGTGGGACAACGTAGGAAGCACTTCGAATAAAGGTTTTGAACTAGGAATCAACGCTTTCTTGGTTGACAAAACGGACTTCTCCATCTCTGTTAATTTCAATACCGGTATCAACGTGGCTAGAATTGAAGAGTTGGATGGTACAAATGAGCGCTTCTTCCAGTCCAACTGGGCAAGTACTGACTTGAATAACATCAATGATTACTACTTGAGAGTTGGAGGAAAACTTGGTGATATCTACGGTTATGTTTCAGATGGATTTTATTCAGTGGATGACTTCCAAGCATACAATACTGTTACAGGCCAATACGAGCTGAAAGAAGGAGTACCTAACTCAGGCTCTACTGTTGGAAATACTAACATCAAACCTGGTTTTATGAAAATCAAGGATTTGAACGGAGACGGAGTGATTAATGCAGAAGATAGAAAAGTGATTGGAAATGCGCTTCCAAAAAATCAAGGTGGTTTTGGAATAAACGCCCGATTCAAAGGATTTGATGCTTCTGTATTCTTCAATTACCAATATGGAAATGATGTTTACAATACCGGTAAAATTCAATACAACCAATTCAGAAGAGTGACCTATGGTAATATGACTACCATGATGAGCTCAGATAATCGATTCACATATATCGATGTGGATGGATCTTTTACAGGTACTCCTGGTGAAGTAGTGACTGACCTTGGTCAGTTAGGTGAATTGAATGAAGGTAAGACGATGTGGTCTCACAACAGTTTTGGAATTGCTCAAGCTGTAATCACAGATTGGGCAGTGGAGGATGGATCATTTATCCGTCTCAATAACCTGACTGTAGGATATTCATTCCCAAGAGAACTGATTTCAAAAATTGGATTGTCTCAATTTAGAATTTATGGGACAGGGAACAACCTGAAAATCTGGACTGATTACACAGGGTATGACCCTGAAGTTAGTACTTCCAGAAGTAGTTCATACGCTGCCTTGACACCAGGCGTGGATTATTCTTCTTTCCCAAGAAGTAGATCTTATACCGTCGGAGTAAACATCACATTCTAATTGAACTGAAAATGAAAGCAATAAAATTAAAATATATAGTTGTAGCTGCAGCTTCAGTCCTAATGATGTCATGCAGTGATTTTCTGGAGCCAGAATCCATCTCCACATTCGATACTAATTATATCTACTCGAATGTCGATGATGCCAGAAAAGGAGTCAATGCGGTCTATTCCCATTTCGGACAGGATGCATTTAGATCTCGTCTTTCCAACAATATGGCAGGAAACACCGATATCGAGCATCAAAGCGGTTGGACCAATTCTGGGGATAGATACCAAATTTGGAATTTAGATGCTTTGGAAAGCAATCGGGATCTGGATATTGTCTGGACTTATGCTTACCGCGCGATCAGAGATGCAAATATTTCTATCGAAGGCCTTCGAGCCAGTGGCAAATTGGAGTCTTCTGATCCAGTGGAAGCTAGAACGATGAATCATCTTCTTGGAGAAGCAATCACATTGAAGGCTTATTGGTACAGTATTTTGGCCTTTTACTTTGGTGATGTCCCTTATGTCAATGAGGCTCCAGTGGCTGGTGGTGAGTTTTTACTTCCAAAGGAAGATAGAAATGTGATTTTGGCTGGAGTAATTCAAGACATGATCGAAGTGGAAGAGAAGATGATGTGGGCTGATGAAACTCCTTTCGGGATCGAGCAAGTAACCAGAGAATATACCTTGGGAATGATAGCAAGAATTGCCTTGCAAAGAGGTGGTTATTATTTAAAACCTGATTTGACGCTGGCAAGAGAATCTGACTACTTGGATTATTATCAAATCGCCAAAGATTACACAGCAAAATTAATTGCTCTGAAAGACAGGGAACTTCCTGCTGATTACAGACAGGTATTTTTGAATCAGTCAAAATTCATTTCTCCAGTCAATTCTGAAATTCTTTTTGAGGTGCCTTTTGCACTTGGAAATGGTGATGTGGCATGGAATATCGGGATCACTGTAGAAGGTGGACCTACCGCTGCCCATAGCTTTGGTTCAGGTAATAACTACATGGCAATTCCTCCTACTTATTACTTCTCATTTGATACACTGGATGTAAGGAGAGATGTGACCTGCGCGCTGTATAAGATCAATTCAAGCTTTGAAAAAGAGTTTGTCAATAACAGAACAAACATTTCCCAAGGCAAGTGGAGTCGAGCTTTCTTGGAAAATCCTCCGGGAGCATCTTCTGCTAAAGGAACTGGTATCAACTGGCCTATGATGCGCTATGCTGATGTTTTGCTGATGTATGCTGAAGCAGAAAATGAGTTGAACGGTCCATCAGGCGAAGCACAGGAAGCACTGAAAAGAGTTAGAAGACGTGCCTTTTCTGATGATTTATGGACTGAGAAAGTGGATGAGTATGTAGATGAGGTATCGGTAAGTAAAGAGTCGTTCTTTGAGGCAATCGTAGATGAAAGAGCTTGGGAATTTGGCGGCGAGATGATCCGTAAATACGAGTTGATCAGATGGGGAAATTATTCCCAGAAGATGGAAGAAACAGTCGAAGGACTTAAAAAGATGGCTGATGATGCTTTCAATGGTACAGGAAATCTTCCTGATTACATGTACTGGAAAGTAAATGAAAGCGGACAGTTCGTTCTTTTAAATCCAAATACAAAAGTTGTGGCTCCACCAGATGATTCCTGGAATCAGGTTCCATTCCTTTTGAGTATGCATGATGAGACACTTCAGTACTCTGAATGGATTACAAAAGACTGGGCCAATTATATCAATGGGCCACAGCCAGGTGTTGTTAGGTACATTTTCCCAATCCCTACTTCTGCAATCTCGAATAGTCAAGGTACTCTGACCAATGACGGCTATGAGTTTTAATTCGATTAACACCGCCCAAAAGAAATTGAACATGAAAAAATTTAAATTCAATATAAAATCTTCCTTGCTGCTGGTGATGGTTGGTATTATTGCTTTCTCAGCATGTAAGGAGGAAGAGACCATCTATGAGCAGACAAGACTTTTCAGACCGGTACTGAATGAAGACCTCTTTTCAGAAGGTAATTCAATTATCGTGAATATGGGAAAGCTGAAAGAAGCTATTTCTTATACTTTGGAAGTGAGTAGAGATACCTTTCAGACTGTAGAATATCTGATTGAAACTGACACCAGTTATGTGGTGATTGATAAAGAGTTGGTCGGGGAAGAGTTGTTCTGGAACACTCTTTACCAAGTTAGAGCAACTGCAAGGGCTTCTGAGTCAGTTTATGACAGTAAGGCATCGGATTTGGGGAATGTCAGGACACAAAGATTTCCTACTATCCTAAACGAACCAGCCCGATATGATGTCACTGATATTGCTGCTCGTGTTACCTGGATTAATGCCGGAGCAGCTGTGACTGGGATGAAAGTTTTTGCTGCTGAGGACTTGAAGTTGACTACTCCATTATTTGAGGAGAGACCAGTGACTTCCGAAGAAGCACTGTCAGGAGTGGCTATTCAGGAAGGGCTTGAACCAGAGACTGAATATCAGATTGCAATCTATAGCGGTGAGCAATTAAGAGGTTGGGTGGATTATACTACACGTGAGAAAGATATCGATCCAAATGATCCAAATGTAATCGATGTTAGAGACAATGAAAGTCCATCTGCTGTAGCTGACGCGGTGTTGACTGCTCCTGAAGGCGCAATCATTTTAGTGAAAAGAGGTGTTACTTATGACCTTCCTGAAGAGCCATTGACCAGATCTATTACTATTCGGGCAGCTTATGGTTTTGGTGAGCAAAAAGCAAAGCTATATACAACTGGAAATTGGAATATTGCCGAGGGAGCTCAGATTGACCATATTCGATTCGTTGATTTGGAATTAAGAGGTGCGGATTATTCCGGGGATTATATTTTCAATCCAAACACTTCAAATGTCAATGTACGTGAGTTATTGTTCGAAAATTGCCAAATAGGTACTGTCCGTGGGATAATTAGAATAAGGGGAACCGTTGGTTTGGAGAATTATATTATCAGAAACACCTTGGTAGACAGCATAGGCGGTTATGGATTGCTTACCACTGATACCAATCCAAGTGATGATGAACTAACTGCGCATGTGGATAACATCGTTTTTGAGAATTCTACTTTCAATAAAATTCAAGGTGGAATTACTTCAAGAAATAATTCAAAATCAATTAAGATTGAATCTTGTACGTTTGGGAATTTTATTTCCAGCGGTAACCGTATTTTCAGATATAGAGGCGGTGATGGCAATAATAATGTCACCAATGGTATCAGCATCAAGAACAGCATTTTTGGCCACGGTTGGGACGAAAGTGAATCAGAAAATTATGCAATCAGAGGAATCGAAGGCCTAGATAATACGGTTTTGGACATTGTCAATGTATATAGTACTAGTGATTTTAGTTTTTCAGATAGCGAAATTCCGGGATTCCCAATTGGCAATTACTCTGGAGGTCAGGATGATCTTTGGGTAAATCCAGCCATGAATAATTTCAACTTCAAAGACAATGGCTTTGCAGGAAGATTTGATTCTGGGGATTCTAGATGGAGAGTTGTTTTGTAGATTAACATGGGTAATAGATTTAGAAAAGGTGTGGCAATAGCCACACTTTTTTCTTGATATGGCCCAAAAAATAGGAAGATTTGAAATTTCATTATTTGCTTATATCCATAGTCTGGGCACTTATTTCTTGTGGTGAGACTAATGAAGCGCCTATTCTCGATCCGGATCCTATAGTAGAAGAACCCCCTTATGATGGTCCTGTATATGCATTTCCAGGTGCAGAAGGTTTTGGTCAGTTTACTACTGGAGGTCGAGGAGGAAAAGTTTACTATGTTACAAAATTGACAGATGATGGATCTGCAGGTACCTTGAGGCATGCTATCAATCAAAGTGGGAAAAGGACCATAGTTTTCAATATCGGCGGTACCATTCAGTTGAAATCCCGACTGCTGATCAATTTTGGCGATTTAACCATCGCCGGCCAAAGTGCTCCTGGTGATGGGATTACAATTAGGGATTTTCCAGTTGTGATCAATGCTAGTAATGTAATCATCCGCTACCTTCGATTTAGAATGGGTGATGAGGCAAAGCAGCAAGCGGATGCTTTGGAAGCTAGATTTCAAAAAAACATCATCATTGACCATTGCTCTTTAAGTTGGTCTACTGATGAGACAGCCACTTTTTATGCTAATGAAAATACAACACTTCAATGGTGTATTATTTCTGAAAGCCTGAAGAATTCTGTCCATGAAAAAGGGTCTCATGGATACGGAGGCATCTGGGGCGGGAAAAATGCCAGTTTTCATCATAATCTGCTAGCGCATCATGATAGTCGAAATCCAAGACTAGGGGAGGAAGCGGGAAAAGCTTTTGCTCTGACGGATAAGGTGGACATAAGGAATAATGTCATCTATAACTGGGGATCCAACAGTACCTATGGAGGTGAAGCAATGAATGTCAATTTGGTCAATAATTATTATAAACCAGGACCAGCAACACCTTCAGGAAGCAAGCGGAATCGGATTGTTTCCATAGACAAGAATAAAAATGTAGGTACCGAGGTTTATAATATTTGGGGTAAGTTTTTCATAAATGGCAATGTCGTGGAAGGAAGCTCTCAGACCAGTGCTGATAATTGGACTTATGGGGTTTTGAATCAGTTTCACTCCAGCTATGGGACTGTGTCCGAAGATGAAATTGCCGGACTTAGAAAAAATCAAGAACATGATATCGAAGACAATGTGATTACCCACAGCGCGGAAGAAGCTTTGTCATTGGTGATGAAATATGCTGGTAATTCCAAAGTTAGGGATATAGTGGACCAAAGGATAATTCAGAACTTACAGGATAATTCTTATTCATTCGAAGGCTCTTTGGGAAGTACAAATGGTATTATTGACTCTCAGGCAGATGTCGGTGGATGGCCGGATTTATCCGAAGGAGAAGCTGTTAATGACAGTGATTTGGACGGAATTCCAGATTCATGGGAAACTGAAAATTCTCTAGATCCTGATGATTCTTCCGATGCTACAGAAATAAAATCAGGTACGCCCTATACTTATCTTGAGATTTATTTAAATAGTCTCATCAAAGACTTTCCCCTCAAAAAATAAGACTTATGAAATTCGAACATTTCGCCATCAATGTACCCAATGCAAAAGCTGTTTCTCTTTGGTATGAAGAGCATTTGGGTCTCACGGTTAAAAAGAAAATGTCCGAGGCCCCTTATATGACGTTTTTGGCAGATGATAGCGGAACAGTGATGTTGGAAATTTATAGCAATCCAAAAGGAGAAACTTTGGGTTTTGAAACCTTACATCCCTTGGCGGTACATTTGGCTTTGGTTTCCGAAGATCCAGCCTCGGATAAAACCCGGCTGATAGCCGCTGGTGCGACTGAGTTTTCTGATGATATCTTACCAGATGGATCGCATTTAGTGATGCTTAGAGATCCCTGGGGGATTTGCCTTCAGCTCTGCAAAAGAGCAATACCAATGATTTAAACCTATGATAAAGATTTCGAATGCTGTATTAGGGATTCTTTTTGCATTTAGTACTTTTTCTTGCGGTACCAAAAATGCCTTTGCACAGGAGGCGCAAAAACCACTGGCTTTTCCAATGGCGGAAGGTTTTGGGAAATACACCACTGGTGGTAGAGGGGGAATGGTGTATATAGTTTCTAATTTAAATGATGATGGACCAGGCTCACTTCGGGATGGAATCCAGAAGAAAGAACCTCGGATTATTGTTTTTGAAGTAGCCGGGAATATCGAATTAAAATCCAGTTTGGATATCAACTATGGGGATCTGACGATAGCAGGACAAAGCGCGCCGGGAGGAGGAATAACCATTCAGGGATATCCTCTTAAAATCAAAGCTGATAATGTCATTATCCGATACATTAGAAGCCGGCTTGGGGATTTAGAAAAAGTTCAAGATGATGCGATGAGCTCCATACGAAATAAAGATATCATCATTGACCACTGTTCACTAAGCTGGGCTACAGACGAATGCGGATCTTTTTATGACAATGAAAACTTTACCCTTCAGTGGACCATTTTATCTGAAAGCCTAAATAATTCCGTGCATGAAAAAGGACAACATGGTTATGGAGGAATATGGGGAGGGAAAAAGGCTTCTTTTCTTTATAATCTCTTAGCTGATCATAACAGTAGAAACCCTCGGTTTAATGGTGCAAGGTATCATAAGGAACCTGCTAAAGAATGGGTGGACTTTAGAAATAATGTGATCTATAATTGGAAAGGAAATAGTTCCTATGCCGGTGAGCAAGGGCAATATAATATTGTAAACAACTATTATAAACCTGGTCCCGCGACCCAGTCCAATAGAGATAGAATCGTGGAGCCATATAAACCTTATGCGAGTTTTTATGTAACCGGAAATGTGGTGGAAGGAGCAGCTACAGTCACGAAAAATAATTCTTTAGGAATTCAGAATGTGGATCCAAAAATCGTTCAAGTTGACAATGAATTTGAATTCTCAAATGCAGAAACGATGACTGCAGAGCAAGCTTTTGATGCGGTAATGAAAAATGCTGGAGCTAATATTTTTAGAGACCCTGTGGATTCTCGGATTGTTAAGGAAGTTCGTTCTGGACAAAACCAATTTGGGAATAATGGGATCATTGATTCACAAACCCAAGTGGGAGGATGGCCAATTTTACCAAAAGGAGATGTACCACTTGATACCGATCGGGATGGAATGCCAGATAAGTGGGAGCTTGCTTTTCAACTGAACCCGAATGACCCCTCTGATTCAAAACTTTATACCTTAGATCAAGACTATACCAATGTGGAAATGTATTTGAATAGTTTGATTAGATAATTAGATAGATTTTTGAATTTGGTCTGGCATTCCCGACGTGAGGTTTTATCTTAGGATAATACTCGATTTTTAATAGTCAAAGCTTATGACTGACAAAAGGATTTCTTTTTCCCAACTGACAAGCACGCTTGAAAATGTCCTGTTGAAGTATGGATTTGAATCAGAGAAAGCCAAAAAATGTGCACAATTGTTTGCCAAAACAGACCTCGATGGAGTTCGATCCCATGGAGTTAATCGATTTCCATTATTTCTGGATTTTATCAGACAAGGTTTTGTAAACCCTGCTGCTGAGCCCCGACAGGAGAGTAGTTTAGGGGTTTTTGAGAGATGGGATGGGCAGCTTGGCCCCGGGAATCTGAATGCTGCATTTGCCATGCAAAGAGCAATTGCCAATTCAGAAATCTTTGGAATTGGTTGTGTGGCATTGAAGAAGACAAACCACTGGATGCGTGGAGGTAATTTTGGTTGGCAGGCAGTAGATTCTGGTAAAATAGGCATCTGTTTTACCAATACTAAACCCAATATGCCAGCTTGGGGTGGAAGTGAACCTAAGCTCGGAAATAACCCCTTGATTATTGCGATTCCTAGAAAAAAAGGACCTGTCGTTCTAGATATGGCCATGTCCCAATTCGCTTATGGCAAGCTGGCAAACTATGCAAGAGCTGGTAAAAATGCTCCTTATGTTGCTGGTTTTGATGAGTCCGGAAATTTGACCAACGAGCCTGAACCCATCCTGAAAAACGATATGGCTTTACCTGCTGGAATGTGGAAGGGTGCTGGGCTTTCATTGGTCTTGGACATGCTTGCAGCTGTGCTTTCAGGTGGTTATAGTACCCATGAAGTCGACCACTCGGGTGCAGAAATCGGACTTTCTCAGGTTTTTATAAGCCTTGACCCTGTCAAGTTGGAATTGGAAGAATGGATGGATCAAAAGTGTGATGCGATTATTCAAGATCTGAAAAGCTCTGAAGTTTTTGAGGGACAACAGATTCTTTATCCTGGGGAAAATGTCTTGAAAACCCGGCAGGAAAATTTAGAAAAAGGAATACCCGTGGATGAGGCAATTTGGAATCAGATTTTAAAAGAATTAGAAAAATGAAAACATACGGAATTGGAATCATCGGAACAGGCTCAATCGCGATCAAACATGCCCAGGCAATCGCAGAGTTGGATCAGGCTAATTTGGTCGGATTATATAATCCCAATCCAAAAAGTGCAGAAACAGCACAGACTAAATTTAAAGAGCCTGTTTTCACTGATTTTGATGAGTTCCTGAAAATCCCTGAATTGGATGTCGTTTGTATTTGCACTCCCAGTGGGATGCATTTGGAGCCTAGTTTAGCTTCCGCAAAAGCTGGAAAACATATTTTAGTAGAGAAGCCAATTGAAATTAACCTGGATAGAACTGATCAGCTATTGGAGAGTTGTAGGGAAAATGGAGTTCAACTGGCGGTAATCTTTCAAAATAGATTTTCGGAAGATTACGTCCAATTGAAAAAGGCGGTGGATCAGGGAGTTTTTGGGAAATTATTGATGGGAAATGCCTATGTCAATTGGTTCCGTGATGATGCCTATTATGGGACAAGTAAGTGGAAAGGTACATTAAAAGGTGATGGTGGAGGAGCTTTGATAAATCAGGGTATCCATACCATTGATTTACTATTGGATTTGATGGGAGATGTATCGGCGGTTTTTGGTCAGGTGCAAACCGCACTTTATCCGATAGAAGGTGAAGACTTGGGTACAGCGATCGTTAATTTTAAAAGTGGAGCTTTGGGAAATATTACTTCTGCGACTTCCCTATATCCCGGCTACCCAGAGAAAATTGAGGTTTTTGGTACGAAAGGTAGTGCTATCCTGGAAGCAGGGAAATTGGTGGCTTGGAATATAAAAGGTGATGATAGTAATATGATCAGTTCTGCTCCGGGATCAGCGTCTGGTTCTTCCGACCCGAATGCAATTGGACATCAGCTTCACTTGGCTCAGTGGCAATTGTTTCTAAAATCAATAGAAGAGGGTGCGCTTCCAGTCGTCGACGGTGAAACGGCTCGAAAATCTGTGGAGCTGATCAGAGGGATTTATCTCTCTTCAAAGAGAAATGAGAAAATTGAGTTTCCTTTTGAAGACATCAAATATTAAAGAGATACTCCGCGCTTCCAAGGAATAAAGTCATTTTGACCTAGAATCATTGCTTTTGTCAACTCCTCACCGCTGGCAACACGGATGATTTTTTCCAGGATTTCTTCGCCCATTTCTTTGATGGATCTTTCTCCAGAAATAACAAAACCTGTATTTACATCAATTATATCCGGCATCTTTTCGGCTAGGCGATGATTGCTGGATACTTTGATCACTGGTGTGATCGGATTTCCTGTAGGCGTTCCTAAGCCAGTTGTAAACAGGATGACGTTTGCACCGGAACCAGCCATTGCCGTTGTGCTTTCCACGTCATTTCCTGGAGTGCAGAGGAGGTTCAGCCCAGGAGTTTTTACATATTCGCCATAATCCAGAACGTCTGCAACCGGTGAGGTACCACCTTTTTTAGCTGCTCCAGAAGATTTCATGGCATCAGTTATCAAACCGTCTTTGATGTTCCCAGGGGATGGATTCATGTCAAACCCGGATCCTACGGCTTCAGCTGATGCTGCATAGGCTTTCATTAAGTTTGAGAATTTCTCGGCACTTTCGTTGGTGACACATCGGTTGATAAGTTCTTGTTCTACTCCGCAAAGCTCCGGAAATTCAGATAAAATTGCTTTTCCACCCAATGCTACGACTAAATCGGCAGCATAGCCAACGGAAGGGTTTGCAGAAATCCCAGAAAAACCATCCGAACCTCCACATTCCAAACCAACAGTTAACTTATTTAGAGGAGCAGGTTTTCTTGTTTCCAAATTAGCTTCTGCCATACCCAAAAAGGTTTCTTTGATAGCCCGTGTCAACAGTTGTTGTTCCGTTCCTTCTTTCTGTTGCTCCAGGATGATCAATGGTTTTTGGAAGTTGGGGTTTATGTTTTTAAGCTTCTCTTCTAAAATCGGAGCCTGAGCATTTTGACATCCTAAGCTCAAAATTGTAGCTCCGGCAGTATTTGGATTATTGATGTAACCGGCCAATAGCGTACAGAGCGCATCAGAATCTTGACGAATACCTCCGCATCCGCCTTGATGATTTAAGAATTTGATACCGTCTATGTTTTCGAATAGCTTGGCAGGAGATTTATCTAAATAGGTGTTGACAGTCAAGTTTTTGATTGATTCTGAATCTCCATTTTGGTAAAGCGAGGCCATTTCTTTCACCAATTGTTTGTATGGGTTGGTTTTAGCAAAGCCCAATTCATCCAAAAATGCTTCTTTGATAGTGTCTACATTTCTGTTTTCGCAGAATACCATTGGAATTACCAGCCAATAATTCCCTGTGCCTACCTGGCCGTCTTTTCTATGGTAGCCTTGGAAAGTCCGATTTTCAAAAGAACTGATATCTGGCTTTTCCCAAGAATATGTTCCGGATTTTTTCCCAAAACTTTCTGCTTCGTGAGTGACATTCGACGTGGTCAAAACCTCTCCTGACTGGATGTCAACCATTGCTTTTCCAACAATTCCCCCATACATATAAATCAAATCGCCCTTGCACAAATCGCCTATTGCGAATTTATGTTTTGCAGGAACATCGGTTTTTAAAGTGATTACTTTTTGTTCGAATGTAATTTTTTCTCCTGCCTTTAGATCCTGCAATGCAACAAACACATTGTCTTTAGAATGAATTTGCAATGTTTTATGGTTCATGGGAATTATTGTCTATATTGTGCAATCGATTGCGCAATATAGACAATAATTCAACATCAAATGGAAATCATTTGTAGAGAATTTGTCTGGAAATAAGAATATTTAATGAACCCTAAAATAATTACCCTCGGTGAAATCATGATGAGATTGACACCGGAATCCAATCAGCGCTTTACTCAGGCAGCTTCTTTTGGTGCTGTTTATGGTGGCGCAGAGGCAAATGTGGCTGTTTCCCTTGCAGAATGGGGATTTGATGTAAGCCATTTGACTGTTTTACCTGACAATGATCTTGGAAAAGCAGTTATTAAAAGTTTGAGAAAATCTGGAGTGAAAACGGATTTGATCCGAACCCAAGCAGGAAGGCTTGGGCTCTATTTTTTAGAGGTAGGAGCCATGCAGAGAGCATCCAAAATCATTTATGATAGAGCAGATTCTGCATTTGCCAATTTAGATCCAGACCAATTTGACTTTGAAGAAATATTCAAAGGAGTTGATTGGTTTCATTGGACTGGAATTACCCCAGCAATTTCTGAAAATGCCTACCAATTAATGTTAAAGGCAATTAAAGCTGCATATAAGCAGGGAGTGAAAATCAGTGCTGACATCAATTACCGAAGAAACCTTTGGCAATATGGCAGGAATCCTTTGGAAGCAATGCCAGAATTGATGCAGTATAGCACCTTGATGGTGGCGGGTGAAACAGATTTGGAAAACTGTGCCGGAATTGCAGCAAATGATTTTCAAAGTGCCTGTGTAAAAACAAAAGAGAAATTTCCCAAAATTAAATACATCACAACGACTATCAGGAATTCTATCTCGGCGACTCACAATCAATTAGAAGGGATACTTTGGGATGGTGAGATTTTGCGTTCAAAAAATTATGATATGCCAGGAATTGTAGATCGGATCGGTGGTGGAGACGCTTATATCGCAGGATTGATTTATGGACTGAATTATTTTGAGCCTCAAAAAGCCTTGGAATTTGCGATTGCCGCTTCAGTTCTGAAACATAGTATTCATGGTGACGCCAATGAGATTACTGTAGAAGAAGCATTGATGCTGGTAGAAGATAAAAATGTTGGAAAACTATTACGCTAAGAATTTATATGAATCAAAAAGTTTTGATAGATGCTATGAATAAAGCAGGGATAATCCCTGTTTTTAACCACAAAGATGTGGAGGCAACAATTAAAGTCATGAAAGTTTGTCATCAAGCGGGCTTGAATGTTTTTGAATTTACAAACCGAGGAGATCATTCACTATCTGTTTTTAAAGAGCTAAAAAAAGCATCTGCACATTGGGAAGATTTTTATTTGGGGATCGGGACAATATTTTTCAAGGAACAGGCCGCAGATTTCATTGAAGCTGGAGCCGATTTTCTGGTTTCTCCGGTATGGGATCTTGAACTTGCTGAATATGCCAAGTCTCAAAAAATCACTTGGATTCCTGGTATAGGAACTGTTTCGGAGGCATTTCAAGCCTTTAAGTTTGGGATTCCTTTGATCAAAGTATTTCCAGCTAATGTTCTTGGGCCAGAGTTTGTTGCCTCTGTCAAGTCTGTAATTCCAGACTTATTGGTAATGCCTACTGGGGGAGTTCATCCGGAAGAAGGTAATCTTAAAACATGGTTTGATGCAGGAGTTCACTGCGTAGGAATGGGGTCTCAGCTTTTTTCAAAAGTCTTGATTCAGGAAAAGCAATTTGAAAAGTTGGGAGATAATATCAACCAAGCATCCGGTATTTTAAATCGATTCCGTAATTCATCTGTTAAGTAAGTCAGGAAAAGACTATTATTGTTAAATCCCTAATTGATTAAATAAACCCATGAAAAGAGCCTTTCCTATCTTAATGATTCTGATTTTTTTAGGAGTTCTTCCATTTTCCTGTACTTCTCCTCTCAATTTTAAGGTTATCAAACTCGGCCATGGACTCGTAGTCAGCCACCCTGTTCATGAAGCCATGCTTTATATGGCGAAGCAGATTGAGAAGAAATCTAATGGTAAAATAAAAGTCAAAGTCTACCCCAATCAGCAATTGGGGTCGGAAAGAGAATTACTTGAATTACTTCAGATAGGAAGTCTTGGGATGACCAAGGTTTCTGCGGCAGCTTTGGAAGGATTCGCACCCACCATGCAGGTGTTTGGAATGCCATATTTATTTAGAGATGATGAGCATCAGCGCAAAGTTTTGGAAGGGCCAATTGGCAAGCAACTTCTGCTAGACGGAGAAGAGTTTTGGCTGAGAGGTTTATGTTATTATGATGCCGGGAAAAGAAGTTTTTATACCAAAGATAAGCCTGTAGAAACTCCGGAAGACCTTGCTGGTCTGAAAGTAAGGGTAATGGAAAGTGTCACAGCTTCCAATATGGTCAAAGCATTGGGAAGTTCCCCGACTCCTGTTTCCTATGGTGAGCTGTACACAGCACTACAACAGGGCATCGTGGATGCTGCAGAAAATAATCCTCCAAGTCTGTTTACTTCCAAGCATTACGAAGTATGTAAGTTTTATAGTTTGGATGAGCACACTGCATTGCCAGATGTGGTGATCATCAGCACCAAAGTATGGGAAAGCCTTACAGAAGAAGAACAAAAATGGGTTCAGGAAGCCGCCGATGAATCGGCAACTTACGAATATAAGCTTTGGGCGGAGTCTTCAGCAGAATCCATGAGAGAGCTTGAAAAAGCTGGTGTGACAATCACCTATCCTGATAAAGAACCTTTCAGAAAGGCAGTGGAAGGCGTTTATGATGAGCTGAAATTACAACAGCCAGAAATTTATGAGATTGTTCAGGCAATCCGTGATGTGAAATAATTTAAACCCAAAGTCGATCTTTTCATGTTTTCATTAGACTCCAAAAGTAAACTTGACAAACTGATATCCTATTTACTCATTGTTTTGATGGCATTGATGGTCGTGAATGTCACTTGGCAGGTAGCCTCCCGTTATATTTTTAAAGATCCAAGCTCCTTTACTGATGAGCTATCCCGGTATATGATGATTTGGGTTGGAATGCTTGGAGCAGCTTATGTCGCTGGTAAAAATGATCACCTGGCAATCGATATATTATTGACAAGTTTAAAAGGAAAAGCACAG
This sequence comes from Algoriphagus iocasae, assembly GCF_014206875.1. Classification (GTDB taxonomy): domain Bacteria; phylum Bacteroidota; class Bacteroidia; order Cytophagales; family Cyclobacteriaceae; genus Algoriphagus; species Algoriphagus iocasae. The sequence goes on from NZ_JACIJO010000001.1 coordinate 266,461, forward strand.
GATAAATTAATGATATTGATCAGTGTTTGCATCTTGGTTTTTGCAGTGATCGTCATGGTGATAGGAGGATCTAACCTGGTTTACATCACCTTTATTTTGAGTCAAAAATCTGCCACACTTCAAATTCCATTGGCATATGTGTATTCCATCATTCCCTTTAGTGGAGTATTGATAACTTATTATCAGCTCTTTTTTATTATTCAATTGTCCACTTCAATCAAAACAGCTGAATAATGGAAGTTTTAAGTGTATTAGTACTCGTATTGTCTTTTATTTTCTTTTTGGGAATTGGCGTTCCAGTAGCATGGAGCTTGGGACTTTCCAGCATGTTTACCTTGATGGTTACAGTCGCCAGTATGCCAGCAATTACGACAGTTGCACAGCGAATGGGGACAGGATTGGACAGCTTTTCATTATTGGCTATTCCGTTTTTTATTCTTGCCGGTGAACTTATGAATCGGGGAGGGATTGCCAACCGATTGATTGAATTTGCCAAAGCCTTGACTGGTAGACTTCCTGGCGGATTATTGCATGTGAATGTCATCGCTGCGATGCTTATGGGGGCAATTGCAGGCTCTGCTGTAGCTGCAGCCTCTTCTATGGGTGGAATTTTAGGGAAAAGAATGGAGAAAGAAGGATATCCAAAAGAGTTGGGAGCTGCAGTGAACATCACTTCTTCGACTACAGGTTTGATCATTCCGCCTTCCAATGTTCTGATTGTGTATTCATTGGCTTCGGGTGGCGTTTCTATTGCGGCACTTTTCGTGGCAGGATATTTACCTGGATTATTGGTTGGATTGCTGCTGATGATTACCGCTGCCGTAATGGTGAAAATCAAGAAATTGCCTGCTGGTGAAGCTACAACCATAAAGCATTTAGCAGTTACATTTTGGCATGCCATTCCTAGTTTATTTCTATTGGTAGTAGTGATTGGTGGTATTATAGGTGGGGTTTTTACCGCCACTGAAGCCTCAGCAATTGCGGTAGTATATAGCTTGGTTCTTTCCCTGATTTATAAAGAAATAGGATTCAAGGATCTTCCTGCAGTTTTATTAAAATCGGCAGAAACCACCGCAGTAGTGATGCTCTTGATAGCAACTTCTATGGCCATGTCTTGGGTGATGTCCAGTGAGGAAATTCCTCAAAGCATTTCCAATTCACTTCTGTCCTTGAGTGATAACATTTTCGTGATCCTGATTATGATCAATGTTCTTTTGCTCTTTGTGGGAATATTTATGGACATGACTCCTGCGGTATTGATCTTTACTCCGATCTTTTTGCCAGTGGTGACATCACTTGGAGTGGACCCTGTACATTTTGGGATTATGATGGTGTTGAATCTCTGCATCGGACTTTGTACCCCACCGGTAGGGTCGGTACTTTTCATTGGAGTTGGGATCGCTCAGACGACGATTCAAAAAGTCATTAAACCCTTACTTCCTTTCTTCTTTGCCATGATTCTGGCCTTGGCTTTGATCATGATTTTCCCGGAAATCTCCCTATGGCTTCCGAGGGTATTCGGGTTATAAAATTTGGGGTATAATCCCCCAAATTGAGTGAAAAAGTCGTATTGATTCCACAACTATTCCTTCGATTATCATGAATTAGCTTCTGATTGTTGAAGGAATAATTTTTGTACTGTGGGCGATATGGACTCTATTTTAATTAATCCGAAAAATGAAAAGGAACTCAGTTTTATTGCTGAGTTATTGGGCAAGATAGGTGCCAGATATAAGATTATTACTGCGGAAGAAAAAGAGGATTTGGGCCTTTCACATCTGATGGTGAAAGTCGATCGCACTAAAGAAATCCCAAAGGAAGTAGTTCTTAAGAAGCTAATGGAGCATGAAAACTAGATTTTTGAAATCCTTTCTGAAAGATCTTGAAAATGTCAGCGAGGAGCAGGATAAAAAGGAGATCTCGCAGTTGCTTAAAACCTGTGAGAAAGCGAAGTTTTTATCCGAAATCGGAAGTTTGAAAAAACTGGCAGGCTTTAAAAATGTCTTCCGGATCAAGAAAAAGAACTACCGGATCGGATTGTACATAGAAATAAATGAGCTCGTTTTCGCAAGAATTTCCCACAAAAACGAGCTCTATAAAATGTTCCCTTAAGGAAGATTATCTTTCTACTTCCTTCAGATTTTCGATTTTCTTGTTTCTCAGGAATCCATTGATGTCTTCAAAGTGTTCCTTCACGCGTTTGTTTCCAAATTCAAATACTTTGGTCACCAAACCATCCAAGAAATCTCTATCGTGAGAAACTACCACCAAGGTGCCATCAAAAGCCTTCAGTGCATCTTTGATGATGTCTTTGGTCTTCATGTCCAGATGGTTGGTAGGTTCATCGAGAATCAATAAGTTGACCGGCTCCAGAAGCAATTTGATCATAGCGAGACGGGTTTTTTCACCACCTGAAAGAACTTTCACTTTCTTGTTGATATCATCACCTTTAAACATAAAGGCACCGAGGATGTCTTTTACCTTGGTTCTGATTTCTCCCACAGCGATATGATCGATGGTTTCGAAAATGCTGAGGCTTTCATCCAGAAGGGATGCCTGATTCTGCGCAAAATAGCCGATCATGGCATTGTGTCCCAATTCACATTTGCCTTCAAAATCGATTTCTCCCATGATCGCCTTGATCATGGTGGATTTACCTTCTCCATTTTTTCCGATAAAAGCTACTTTCTGCCCTTGCTCTATGGTCATAGAGGCATTTTTGAAAACCACATGGTCACCATAGGTTTTGCTCATCTCATCCACGATCACCGGATATTTCCCTGATCTCGGGGAAGGAGGGAAGCGAAGTTTCAATGCAGAAGTATCCACCTCATCTACTTCAATGATTTCCATTTTCTCCAGCATTTTCACACGGGATTGTACCTGCAAAGTCTTGGAGTAGGTTCCTTTAAAGCGATCAATAAATCCTTGGATGTCCGCGATGGTTCTTTGTTGCTCTTCGTACTGCTTCTGCTGCTGTTCGCGACGCTCTTTTCTTAACTCGAGGTAATGGCTGTATTTCGCTTTGTAATCGTAAATACGGCCCATGGTCACCTCGATGGTTCGAGTGGTAATGTTGTCTACGAAAGCTCTATCGTGGGAGATTACCACTACCGCTTTTGCTTTATTCAATAAGAAATCTTCCAGCCACTGAATGGATTCGATATCCAAGTGGTTGGTAGGCTCATCAAGTAAGATCAGATCAGGATTTTGCAAAAGAATTTTCGCCAATTCAATTCGCATTCTCCATCCTCCGGAAAACTCAGATGTCAATCGTGTAAAATCTTCTCTGACGAAACCCAAGCCAAGAAGTACTTTTTCTACTTCTGCTTCATAGTTGACTTCCTCGATCGCATAAAATTTCTCACTCAATTCAGAAACCTGCTCGATCAGTTTGTAATACTCTTCTGATTCGTAATCGGTACGTACAGTCAGTTCTTCATTGATCCGATCAATCTCTGTCTTCATGTTCAGGTAGCTTGCAAAAGCTTTGGAAGTTTCTTCCATCACCGTGCAGTCATCCGAAGTCAATAAATGTTGTGGTAAATAGGCTACAACAAATCCCTTTGGAGCTGAAACAGAACCGGAGGTGGGTTTGGATTGCCCCGCGATAATTTTCAAAAGAGTGGATTTACCGGCTCCGTTTTTCCCCATCAAGGCGATTTTATCGGTTTCATTGATGGCAAATGAAATATTACTAAAGAGTGTAGAGCCGCTGTGTACGATTGCTACATTATCTACTGAAATCATAATTATCTGAATTGAAGCGGCAAAGGTAAGGAATTGAGAATTTAAAATTTGGAGTAATTATGAATTGTCTCCAAAAAGGGATTTACCGATCATATATGTCTGCTTGTTTTAGATAGCGTGCATTTCTAATTTTCTTTGAGTTTTATAAACAATCCTATGAAGAACATTTCCAAAGTTTTATTTCTCTTGTTGATGCTGGCTTCCACGGTCAGCTATGGACAAAAGAAAAGTAAGAAAAAAGGTGCAGAACCAGCTCCTCAAAGTCAGCCTGCAAAAGCTGAAAAAAAGAGCCCTTTTAAAAAGTACAGTGATATCGTGACTTCAGATGCTGTAACTGATGAAGGACTTTTTAAAGTGCATATGGTTGGGGAAAAATACTATTATGAAGTTCCATTTGACCTGCTAAATGCAGATATGTTATTGGTCAGCCGGATTTCAAAAATAGCTGCAGGACTAGGTGGAGGATATATGAATGCTGGTTCCAAGACCAATGAACAAGTGGTCAGATGGTCTAGAGTTCAAAATAACATTCATTTAAGATCCATCTCTTATAGCAATGTGGCCAGTGATTCTCTGCCGATTCAGCTTTCTGTATCTGCAAATAACTATGATCCTATTTTGGCTGCTTTCCCGATAGAGGCATTCAATGCAGATTCAACGGCCGCTTTGATCGAAGTGAGTGACTTGTTCCTTTCTGACAATCCAGCGCTAAGTGGGCTATCAGAAAATATGAGAAGGCAGTATAAAGTTCGGAACTTGGATAGAAAAAGAAGTTTCATCAGCCGAATGGCTAGCTTCTCTGAAAATATCGAAGTTCGTCATGATTTGACCTACAATGCCACCGAGCCACCTTCTAATTTCAGAAGCGGGACTATTTCGATGGAGATGAGTCAATCCATGTATTTACTGCCTGAAGTGCCGATGCAGCCAAGAATTTATGATCAGCGCGTGGGTTGGTTTACCATCCGGCAAATTGATTATGGTTCTGAAGCGTTGAAGTCTGATGTGAAAACTTACATCAGAAGATGGAAATTGGAGCCAAAAGACCCTGAAGCTTACGCAAGGGGAGAATTGGTGGAGCCGATCAATCCAATTGTATATTACCTAGATCCTGCTACTCCAGAAAAATGGAGACCTTATTTCCGTCAGGGCATCGAAGATTGGCAGCAAGCATTTGAAGCAGCTGGTTTTAAGAATGCAATTATCGCCAAAGATGCACCGACTAAGGAAGAAGACCCTGATTGGAGTCCTGAAGATGCCCGATATTCTACAGTAAGATATGTGGCTTCAACTACCAGAAATGCCGTTGGACCGAGTGTCTCAGATCCTAGATCCGGTGAGATAATAGAAAGTGACATTATTTGGTATCATAACCATTTGCGTTCGTATAGAAACCGATATCTATTAGAGACTGGAGCAGCAAATCCTTCTGCTAGAACTTTGGACACTCCGGAAGAGGAGATAGGAGAAATGATGAGACGTGTTATTTCTCATGAAGTAGGACATGCTTTAGGTTTACCACATAACATGAAAGCTTCTTATGCTTATCCAACAGATTCACTTCGATCTGCTTCTTTCACTCAAAAGTGGGGACTAGCAGCTACAATCATGGATTATACCCGCTACAATTATGTGGCTCAGCCGGGCGATGAAGGAGTGAGATTTGTTAGAATGCTAGGACCGTATGATGAATATGCCATCAATTGGGGCTATCGATACATTCCTGAAGCCAACTCGGCAGAAGATGAAAAGCCGATCTTGAACAAGTGGATCGCAGAAAAAGCCGGAGATCCAAAATATCTTTTCGGTGGAGGAAATTCATTTGACCCAAGCTCCCAAACAGAATCTGTTGGAGATGATCCTGTCAAAGCCAGCCGATATGGCTTGGCAAACTTAAAGATCGTCGCACCAAATCTGGTGAAATGGACTTCTACGCCTGGGGAAGGCTATGCTGATCTGGAAGAGCTTTATGGAGAATTGATCGGAGTTTGGACAAGATTTGCTGCACATGTGATCACAAATATTGGAGGAGTATATGAGGAATTTAAAACCACCGATCAATCAGGAACTACTTATACTCCAATTGCAAAATCTGCTCAGATCGAATCCATGAAATTTCTAAATGAGGATGTTTTCTCTACACCTGATTGGTTATTGCAAAAGGAAATTTTAAACAATATCGGCCCAAGTGGAGCGGTAGCTGCTGTTGGATCCATGCAATCTAGATTGCTTTCGAATCTTCTTAGAAAAGATCGATTAGAAAGAATGATAGAGAATGAGGCGCTTAATGGAGCTGAGGCCTACAAGCTGACAACTATGTTGAGTGATCTTAGAAAAGGATTGTGGTCTGAGCTTTCTGCTACGAAGGAAATTGATACCTACAGAAGAAACCTTCAAAGAGCACATGTTGAGATGTTGGCAGGCTTGATGAAACAGGATGAGAAAAATCGGACTGACATCAGTGCTGCAGCAAGAGCTGAACTGAAAACAATCCAGGGGATGGCCAAGTCAGCCAGCTCCCGCTATCCATCAGGAATTTTTCAATACCACCTGAAAGATATTGATGCCTTAATTGAATCTAAGCTTAGTGAAGAATAGGCGAAGTCCTGAAAATTAAAAAAGCCCTTTTGGAATCTCCAAAAGGGCTTTTTTATGATATAAAACCTAGGGTTTTATAGAAACTTCAATTTTGAAATCTGCTGTTTCATTTCTTCTGGCAGCACTTCTCATCAGATAAACCCGAATTCTTTGCTCTCCACTTTTTTCTAATTTACCTGTGTAGGAATTTTCATCCATGGAGGAATTATAGAATGCCACATATTCTTCTCCAGGAGCCATCAGGTTGAAATAATTGGCAGAATTTGAACTGGTGAATTTCACTTCCAGAACCTGACCTTCTTTAGCTTGAAGGACATAATCGATGGTTTGATTTCCCTTTAATTTTCCTTCAATGACGGTAGATGATTTTCCTTCTTCAAATTCAACTTTTTTTACTTCAATTCCTGTTTGGGAATAAGATAGAAATGGAAGCCAGAGGAGAAAAAGGAAAAGAAATTTCTTAGTAAAAAGAGGTAGTGCATTCATGATTTCAGACAGTTTATTTTCTGGATTTAAACAGAGAATGAATTCAAAATTTAAAGAATTTCCTGAAGATTTGAGCAAAGCACAAAAAAACCGCTCCGAAATCAATCGAAGCGGTTTTCAAAATCATATATCTTAAATCTGATATCTTATATCACTTAGGCGTCCACGCCCAAAGCTTTCGCCATGGTAGCACCGATCTCAGCTGGAGATTCAGCAACGTGAATTCCATTTTCTCTCATAATTCTCATTTTCGCTGCTGCAGTATCGTCAGCTCCACCGATGATGGCACCAGCATGGCCCATTCTTCTTCCCGGAGGTGCGGTCTGTCCAGCGATAAATCCTACCACTGGTTTCTTGTTTCCAGTCTCACGGATCCACTTTGCAGCTTCTGCTTCGTAGTTACCCCCGATTTCACCGATCATGACGATTGCGTCAGTTTCTGGATCTTCCATTAGCAACTGAACAGCCTGCTTGGTGGAAGTTCCGATGATCGGATCACCGCCGATACCGATTGCAGTAGAAACGCCCAATCCAGCTTTGGCAACTTGGTCAGCAGCTTCGTAAGTCAAAGTACCAGATTTAGAAACGATACCGATTCTACCTTTTTTGAATACGAATCCTGGCATAATTCCAACCTTCGCTTCTCCTGGAGTGATTACACCTGGACAGTTAGGACCGATAAGGGTTGCTCCTCTTTCTACTATGTAAGGCTTGGCTTTCATCATATCCGCAACTGGAATACCTTCAGTGATGGCAATGATAACTTTGATACCTGCATCTGCAGCTTCCATAATCGCATCGGCAGCGAATGCCGGTGGCACGAAAATAATGGATGTATCAGCACCAGTCTTCTGAACGGCTTCTTCTACAGAGTTGAAAACAGGTTTGTCCAAATGGGTGGACCCACCTTTTCCCGGAGTTACACCACCGACTACGTTTGTTCCGTACTCGATCATTTGCTGTGCGTGAAAAGAGCCTTCCGACCCGGTGAATCCTTGTACGATCACCTTGGAATTTTTATTTACTAGTACACTCATGATGCGATTTCTAAAGTTTGGCACAAAAATAAAAGAATCAGGTCGCTGACAAAAGAAATGAAGAACATTATCTAGGGAATTTACCGACGCAATACTTTTTATATCTTAGTCGCGCAAAGTACGCCTATAAAATGAGATTTCTCTTTACTCTTTTCATTTGTTTTGGTCTGGTGAGTCTGGTATCTGCCCAGAGTTTTAAGTACAATCTTCAGCCAAAAGGAGTAAAGTTGCCTGTTCAGGTGGTTTTGCAGGCAGAGCAGGACACTTTGGGAAGGATGTGGTTTGCCACTCCTGTCGGCATTTACTATTCAGATGGAATTGAGACCTATTCTCTTCCGGATTCATTGGTTAGCGAGTTTAATTACCGCATGTCCATACACAAAGATGCGGATGGACTGATCTGGATCTATAATGCCACCGGGCTTCCCAAAATTATGAAAGGGGGCTATGGTTCCTGGGAGTTTGTGGATTTTGAGGTGATGTTCAATGAAAAATTCAGTTCCGGAATCAAGTTTTTCTCCATAGGTAAAGGGTCGGAAAAGGAATTTTTTCTTGATACCAAGTACGATTTTCTTCACTGGAAAAATGAAAGTAAGCCCAGTCAACTGATTGAAAGGAATTTTGATGAAGAAGGTGATTTAGGGTCAGTGGAATCGGTCACTGGTAAACCGTATCTCTATTTTGAAAAAGGGGTGTTTACTTTAGATAACGGAGAGATTTCACCAGTAAAATTAGAAGGAATACCACTGCCTTCGCCACCATTTCTGGTTAAGCGGAACGTAAATGACCAATTGTATTATTTTCTGGGCAGGGAATATCTGGCAGTGGGGAAAGACCCCTTCCATCCCGAGCAATTTCTCGATCGGAGTTTTTCGGATCAGGAGTATTCTTCCCTTGATTACTATGATTTATTCTTTGATGGAGACGCTATCTTTTATCATTTCAATTCGCAACTTCTCAAATATTCCAGGGTTAATAGATTTCCCTTAAAAGTAGATCTCAGTAGTGAGTTAAGGGCATATGCCATCAATAAAGCCCTGATGGATAGGGAAGGGATCCTTTGGGTAGCTACCAACAGGGGACTTGTGAATTTTCACAGTCTGGCATTTCAGAACTATGGCCTGGGGGTCAGTTCACTTCTAGGGGAGGAAGTCTCAGCTATCGGTAGTCTTGGCAATGGGGAATACCTTTTTGGGTTCAATAACGGGATACAAAAATATTCCCAATTGGAAGTAAAAACCCTGCATAGGGATCCTTACCCGGAAGGGAACCCCGAAAATAGGATAATCAATTTTTCAAACGACGGGAAAGGGACTGTTTGGTTTTCTTCCAATTGGGCAGGGGTAGGGAAATATGATATCAAAAGAGAGAGGATCAGCCTGATCGACCCTCCTGAAGGTGTGAATATTTCCTTTGTGAAAGTGGAAGGAGATTCATTGATCATTACAGGTCCGGAAAATCTCTACCTGTCGACCATAAGCAGTCCTCCCTCTTCTATTTATTCCAATGACATCCGAAATGAAATTGAGGCACTGGTGCAAAGCAGCGTTATCTATATGCGAAAAGCAGGCAAGCTTTCCGATGGTCGTCTGATCATCGTGAAAGCTGGACAAAACGCCACCGGAAAACCCTTCCATGAGAACAGAAGAATGTTGATTTCCAATGGGTACGACTATTTGGAACTGGCTCCTGACAGCATACTTTTTGGAACAGAGTCTGGATTGAAGCTCTTTTATAAAAATGAAATCAAGCCTTTTCAAATAAATGGTGAAGTCATTTCCAGGCCTGTTTATGCTATGTTGAAAGACAGCCAAGACCGGATTTGGGCTGGGACTGATGACGGTGTCTTTCTGATAGAAAATAACGAGCTGCATCATTTCAACGAGAAAAATGGATTGGTAGGAAATGAATTGAATAGAGGCGCACTTCTGGAAGGGACCAATGGAAGGATTCTGGTGGGCACCATGAAGGGATTTTCTCTGTTTTTCTCCGGAGAAAACTACTCGCTGGACCAGGCTCCCAATGTGATGTTGCATGATCTTGTTCTGGATTCCAAAAGGGTGAAAATCACTACTGAACTGAGAATCCCATATTCCCAAAATTCATTTGAAGTAGATTATTCCGCCATTGGATTTAATGAAACAAAAGATCTTTGGGTCCATTATAGGCTGGATCAAGATGAGGAATGGAGAATCATCAAAGATCCGAAATCCACTGTTTTATTTCTCTCAAACCTTCCTTTTGGGAAGTATCAACTGGAACTGAAAGCTTCTTATGAGGGAGACAATATCTCAGATGTAATCGTTTCTCCCCCTTTTGAAATATTGAAACCAGTCTATCTCCAGACTTGGTTTATTGTCCTGTTAGTGCTGTTTTTCATAGGATTGGGTGTCCTGATCAATACCATTTACCAGCAAATCCGAAAAGTGGGAGTGCTGAAGAGTGCTTTTGATCAAAAGTCAAAGGAGAAACAAATCGCAGAAGTGCAATTCAAAAATGTTTGGAGCAGTTCCAAAGATGGATTGATCCTTACTTTGGATGGTGAGAAAATCGTCACGGCAAACCCGAGCTTCGCCCAGTTGGTGAATTCGGATGTTGCCACTTTGGAAAATTCCAATGTGGTAGATCTTTTCAGCTATGAGGGATATTTTACAAAGTACATCAAGTCATTTTTAAAAAGGGTTTTGAAAAGGAGAAATACAGGATTTACCTATGAAAGTACTGTGCCCTGGAAATCGGGGAATCTTGAAATGGAAGTTTTTTCCATTTTGATCCAAGAGAATTTTGAAGGTAAGAATTTGATTTTAAGTGTGTTCAGGGATGTTTCTTCAAAGAAAGCCATTGAGCAGAAACTCCGGGATGCCAAAGAAAAAGCAGAACAGGCAAACAGGTATAAATCCAGTATGTTGTCGAACATCAGCCATGAAATACGGACTCCGTTAAACGGGATATTAGGTGGCACGGAACATATCATGATGATGAGAAAGGACGATGAAGAATTGATTTCCCAGTTGGATATTATCCTTCAAAGCAGCGAAAGGTTACTCAATACCATCACCTCCTTGCTGGACATAGCCAAAATAGAAGCCAATAAAATGCATGTGGAATATTCGGATGTCGACATCAATGAGTTTATGGCCACGATTATTTCCCCTTTAAAAAATCTGGCAAACCGTAAAGGATTGAGCTTAAAACTGAGCTTTTTAAAGCAGCCGTTTTATGGTAAAATAGACAAGCGCTTTATGGAAATGATCCTTAATAATATCGTCAGCAATGCCTTGAAATATACAGATCATGGTGCAATCCATATGACCGTGGATAAGCGTAAAAGCAATATTCTCATTTCGATAGAAGACTCCGGAGTTGGGATGTCCGAGGATTTTCTAAAAAAAGCTTTTAAGCCATTTGAGCAGGAAAGTACCGGGAATCAGAGACTTTATGAAGGTACAGGATTGGGTCTGAGTATCACCAAAAATCTGGTTGCGCTCCTAAACGGCGAAATCCTTTTGCAGAGCACAAAAAACGCAGGTACGCTTGTGACCATAGAAATCCCCTTGCCAGAATAATTTATTTCGTATTTTCAGTTTTGAATCCCATAAAAATCCACCCAGCAACTCATGTTTAGTCTTAAAATTCTTATTGTAGAGGATGATTCTGTTTCCGCTTTATTGTTACAAAGAGCTCTCGAAAAAAACAATCATGACATCATAGGGATTGCAGATTCTGGGGAGAAAGCCCTTGATATTCTGGAGAATAACATCGCAGATATAGTGATGATGGATATCAATCTTGCAGGGGAATTGGATGGGATTAAAACCACAGAAATCGTCAATGAGAAATACGATATTCCGGTAGTTTATCTGAGTGCCAGTTCGGATGCTGAGACTTTAAATAAGGTAGTTGGCACCAATCCTAGTGCCTATGTGATCAAGCCATTTAATATCAGGGAACTGAATATGGTGATTGAATTGGCAATTTTTAAGGATAGAAAAGAAAAAGAACTTCAGAAATTAAATAATGAACTGGAGGAAAAAGTAAGGCAAAGAACTGCTGATCTCCATGAAGCCAATAAGGAATTGACCAAATCTCTCGAAAAAGAGCGAGAGATCAATGAGCTGAAATCCAGGATTGTTTTGAATGTTTCACATGGGTTCAAAACTCCTTTGACATCGATTTTGAGTTCTGCCCAATTGCTTCAGATCTATGCTGAAAAAGATCATCCATTTAAAGTGAAAATTGCAAAGCATGCCACGAAGATTGAAAACTCGGTGAGGGCGCTTAATAATCTTCTGACCAGTGTGTTGTTCTTTGGTAAAGCGGATGCAGACAAGATGGTGTTTAAGCCTAAGAAAATGTTTCTCGGAGCTTTTGTTAAGGAGGTTTTGGATACCGTAAAAGCGGGAATTGAAAACAACGTAACCATCAAAACTACCCTAGGAAACCTGCCGAAGACTATTACCTCAGATTATGATCTGCTCTATCAGGTTTTTGAAAACCTGCTTTCCAATTCAGTGAAATACTCAAAAGAAGGACAGTCTGTTAGTTTCCAGCTAGATTTTGAAGACAATCATTTGAAAGCGACTTTTACAGATCATGGAATTGGTATTCCTCCTAAGGAACAGAGCAAGTTATTTGATCGTTTTTTCAGAGCGCATAACGTCGGGATTATTGAAGGTTCCGGTTTAGGACTTTCGATTGTCAAAAAATGCGTGGAGGTTTTAAAAGGAGAGATTACCTTTGAAAGTGTAGAAAATAAAGGAACCACTTTTTACGTGTCAATTCCTGTAAATTAATATGCTATTAAAGACAAGCGATTTAGCTTTTACTCATCCAGGTCAAAAGACCATTCAATTTGAAAACATCCAACTGGAATCCGGAGAAAGCCTTTTGATTTTAGGTAAATCCGGTAGTGGTAAGACCACTCTTCTGAATTTATTGGCAGGATTAGCAAAGCCTGACAAAGGAGAAATTTTGATGGAAGGACTTGAGCTCTCTAAGCTGACAGGACAAAAACTGGATCTTTTTCGCGGTCAAAACATCGGAATTGTATTTCAAAAGCCACATTTGCTGGCACCTCTTTCGGTGATTGAAAATCTGAAAATGGCTAATTTTTTCAGCAAAAAAAGGAATAATAAGCTTAGCCAGATTTTAGAGGATCTAGGCTTGGCGCAAAAAAAAAATGCCTCGGTTCTGACATTGAGTGAAGGAGAAGCGCAGCGGGTTTCCATAGCCAGAGCTTTGGCAAATGAGCCGAAATTGATTTTGGCGGATGAGCCCACTTCAAGTCTAGATGATGAAAATACCCTGAAAGTGATCAAATTATTGCAAGATCAGGCAAAGAAGATCGGAGCAGGTTTGATCATCGTCACTCATGATCAGCGTGTCAAGAATCATATTTCGAAATTTATAGAAGTCAAAGCCTCATGAATTTATTCAAACTCAGCTGGAAATATTTGACTTTTAGACCCTTTTCGACAGGCTTAAATGTGCTTTTATTGGCCTTGGGTCTGGCGATCATTACTGTTCTTTTGCTGATGCAGGATCAGCTAGAAAAGAAAATGAATGAGGATGCCGAGGGGATTGATTTGGTCGTTGGTGCAAAAGGGAGTCCATTGCAACTTATATTATCAAGTGTATATCATATCGATTTTCCGACAGGAAATATTTCTCTGGATGAGGCAAAAAATCTCTCAAGAAACAGGTTGGTAAAAAGTACCATTCCTTTGGCATTGGGAGATAATTATCAGGGGTTCCGCATAGTCGGTACCAATCTGGATTATCTGGAATTATACAAAACTGAGTTTGAAACAGGGCAGGCTTGGGCCAAACCATTTGAAGTTGTTTTGGGGGCTGAAGTTGCTCAAAAACTAGGATTAAAAACCGGAGACCAATTTTTGGGAAGCCATGGGATCAGTGAAGGAAGTCATGATCATGATGCCAATTATTTTGTGGTTACTGGAGTGCTAAAGCCGAAAGGAAATGTGGTGGATAGATTGATTTTGACCAGTATTGAGTCCGTTTGGCTAACCCATGAAGAGGAAGAAGAGGAGGAAGGAGCTGAACATTCAGAGGAATTGGAGTCAACTGAAATCACTCTTCATGGCCTGCCAAGCAGTGATAGCCCAAAGGAAATTACAACGCTTTTAATCCAGTATAGAAATCCAATGGCTGCCATCCAGCTTCCACGACTTGTCAATGCCAGAACTAATATGCAGGCAGCTTCTCCGACTTTTGAGATGTCCAGACTTTTTGAGTTACTTGGCGTTGGGATTAGTATGCTAAAAGGATTGGCATTTGTGTTAATTGGGATCTCTGGAATAGGGATTTTTATCGCTCTTTATAATTCTTTGAAAGATAGAAAATACGATCTGGCCATTCTTCGCGCCATTGGTGCATCTAGATTTCAACTGCTTCAGATGATCTTTTTGGAAGGAATTCTGCTGACTTTCTTTGGAGCGATTTTGGGGATTTTGATTGGTCATGGCTTTCTGGATTTGATCATTAGACAAAATCAGACAGGCGTAATGACAAGTATCCAGCCATGGATTTTCTTAAAAGCAGAACTTTGGATAGTAGTTTATGCGTTAATGGTGGGAGTTTTAGCCTCTTTGATACCTGCTTTTACAGCTTATCAAACAAGTATTGCAAAGCAATTGACAAAGGCTTAACTAGCAGAAGATTTAAAAATGATGGTGAAAATGATGAAGAAAATAATTTTTGGTTTGGCGGCTTTGGTCTTGTTAGGTACAGTGACTGCAAATGCTCAAGACAAGAATGTTTGGAAAAGTCTGTCAGACGTTTCTTATAAAGTGAGTAAGGATAACTTCGGTGAATTGTACGTTCCTGTGTTTTCTGAAGAATCAAAGAAACTGGAAGGTACAGTGGTTGAGGCGGATGGATATATTATTCCTTTTGAGGGAATGTTTAAGCCTGAGCATATTATTCTTTCGAGTTTGCCTTTGGCAGAATGCTTCTTTTGTGGTTCGGGTGGACCTGAGACAGTGATGGAAGTCATGCTTACCGATCCGATTAAATACACTTCCAAGAGAGTAAAAGTGAGAGGGAAGTTGGTGCTAAATGGCAATGATCCTGAGAAACTGATGTATATTCTCAAAGAGGCAAAGCTTGTTTCAGAATAAATAACTTTCTAAAAAAATTAAAGCCTTCGATTCAAAAATCAATTCTGAATCGAAGGCTTTTTTATTGATGGAAACTGAATTCGTAATCGGAAATAAGTCGGTCTCAGGATACAGTTACTTCTTTTTCTAAAGCTTTGAATTTTTCTAAAATACCCATTGAAACAGGTCCTGGATTTCCATTCCCAATTAAATGATCATCAATTTGGGTTACAGGAAGTAGGATTTTAGTGGTGCTTGTGATGAATGCTTCATCGGCAGCCAAAGATTCCTCCAGCGTTACCGGTCTGATTTCCACTTTGTCAATCAATTTTAAGACATGCTTTCTTGTGATTCCCAATAAGATGTCTTTGTCTGGAGTGATGACCGTTCCATCTTTGACAATAAAGAAATTACTTCGGGAGCTTTCACTTACAATTCCATTTTTATGATAGAGCACATCTTCTGCACCTTCTTTTTTCCAGCGGATACTATCCCAAACTGGTAGTGCATAGTTTGTGGTTTTGATATCTGCCAAAGGTCTGACATAATCCAATCCCAATAACTTAATGCCTTTATTATATTTTTCTTCGCTTGGGAAAAGTAAGGTTTCCGGAAAAATAAACAGCTTTCCTTCTGCTGGGGAAAAATGGTTTTCCGAAAGTCCACCACTCAAAAGCATTCTAAAACCACCTTGCTCCATGTCATTTTTATCCGTTAATTCCTTCACAATCGACTTTAATTCTTTACGGGAATAAGGTAATGGAAGGAAGGTTTTTTCGGCAGAACCTATAAATCGATCAAGGTAAGAATCTAAGAAAAGTGGTTGATAATTTACTGACCTGAAAAAATCAAATATCCCGTAACCCCGGATAAAGCCTAGGTCCATTGGATGAATTTTGGCAGTGGATGAATCGACTATTTCTCCGTCAGCAAAGCAGAATGGTTTCATGTGGTTTGATTTTATTTACTCAAAAATACAGGATCATTTTTTAATTCCAGTAACATTTTAAAACCTCTTAATCTTTTAGATTTAAAATAGAATAAATAGTATATTTGGGGTGATTACACCACTTATCATGACTAGACGAATTCCTTTTTTAATTATTGCTCTGTTATTTATTCTAAGTTCCTGTGGCCCTAACTTAAGGGAAGAAAATCTTAAACTTCGGGAGGAAATAATCGGCTATCATGACGAAGTGATGCCTTTGATGGGGAAGTTGAAAACCCTTGAGAAAGAGGCTGTTCAGACTATTGAAAAGCTGGAGAAAGAAGAAAATCCCGATTCTGAAAAAATAGTGGAACTCAAAGCTTTAGCTGTCGACTTAAATGCCGCCTATGAAGGGATGTTTGATTGGATGCATGGATACGATGTTACAGACGGTGATATGACTCAAGAAGAATTAAAAGTCTATCTGGAGGATCAGCTGGTCAAAGTAAAAGAAGTAAATAAGCAGTTTAAGGAAGTGTTGGATAGATCTGAAAAACTCTTGGGTGATTAAAATTCGGGTTTAGTCCGAAGATAATTTTCCACATCCACGGAGGTGATTTTACCCTCATCCATTCCCCAAATATTATAGAGATAGGTGCTGATTTGGGAAATTTCCAATGGAGTCAGCTTCGGGCTTGCAGGCATTTCCTGATCATATATTTTTCCATTCACTGTGATTTCACCCTTTTGACCATATTTAATAATCCAGACGGTTCTGTGAATACTTTCCTTGAAATAGTCAGAATTTTTTATTGGCGGGATCAAATTTCCTAAACCTTCTCCATTGCTTTGATGACAATTACCACAGTGATTTTCATAGATTTTCTTTCCTGCGATTGCGTACTTCATCACCTCAGGATCTGAAATCTTTGCCAGTGTGTTATCCTCATCAGAAGATTTTGGAGCACAGGCGAAAAGAGAGGAAATCAAAATGACGAAATGGATGTATTTCATTCTCCTAAAATCTTTGGAATGTCATTGATCAATCGATCCACCTGATCGGTTTTGGTTCCGTCATATACTCCTCTGATTCTTCCTTTTTGATCGATCAATAAAAATGCACCACTGTGAAGAAAACCACCAGCTTCATTTTGGTCTTCCATCGCGGTAGTCAGGTAACTGGTCTGTCCAATTTCAAATATTTTTTCGGAATCACCTGTTAGAAAATTCCAGGTAGAGGCATCTGGAATACCCAATTTTACTGAATAGTCTTTCAATTCTTCCTGAGTGTCATGCTTTGGATCAATAGTATGACTTAGGATTTTGAAATTAGGATTGCCTTTGTAAGTGTCATAAACACGAAGCATTTCCTTTTTCATGATAGGGCAAATCGTAGGGCATGTAGTAAAGAAAAAATCTGCCACATATACTTTTCCAGCTACGTCTTCATTACTGATTGTATCTCCATCTTGGTTGACAAATGCAAAATCCGCGATGGTATGATACACGGTGTCTTTCAGGATTTTTCCTTCAATCTCAATGTCATTGACATGAAAGTTACCTAAAATCGGTAATGGTCCAGATTGTTCTTCTGCAGCAGGTTTGCATTGCCAGCAAAGCACAGCAAGTAATGAAATGGCAGGGATGCTAATTTTGAATTTCATGAGATCATGAATTTTTATTTCTGTATTTTTTATAAAGTCGAATTGCAATCATCAAGGTGATTCCTAAACCGATTAATCCTAATACTCCCCAAACCATACTCAGAGTATTTTTGAGAACGATAAGGAAAACGATGGCAAACAACAACAAAGTGGATGCCTCGTTCCATATCCTCAACTGAGTTGAAGTCCATCTGGTTCTTCCGGATTGTAATTCTTTGAATAATTTATGGCAGCCAAAATGGTATCCATAAAGTAAGATTACGAAAGCCAGTTTGGCCTGCATAAATCCCATTTCCAGATACCCAATTCTGTAACTCAATACCCATGTTCCCAGTATCAAAGTGAGGATCGCTGAGGGCCAGGTAATGATGTACCATAATCTGGATGCCATCAAATCAAGTTGAGGTTTTAGGATGTCTCTTTCATTTTCGGGACGCTCCATAGCCTCCGTCTGATAGATGAATAATCGGACGATATAGAAAAGCCCTGCAAACCAGGTGACTACAAAAATGATATGTAAGGCTTTGATGTACTCGAAACCCATTGTCAGAATTTTCGGCTAAATTAAGGCCTAAACCTCGTAAACCCGCTATACTTCTTGAAAAGCTCTAAATTCATTTTCTATTTATTGGCATTATTGGTTCTGATTCTGGTCGTTTGGATCGGAAAAGAAAGCTTTACCCAACCAGGACTGGAACAGTTTGAAGGAAAATACAAGCCTTTGTCCAGCTATCGAAATGAAAATAATACCGGTCCAGTAGTTCGGATTATCACTGTGAAAGCATTGGATTCAAACACTGACTGGATGAGGTCTTTTGGTGATTTTCAGCCGCACACTAAATATGGACGGACAATGGTCTTTTTCTTTTCAAAGGAAATCGATCAGGAAATTAATCTTTCGCCAACAGAACCCTACTTTACATCAGGACTGAAACCATATGTCTTAGCTACCTATGAAAAAGGCCCTATGGGCGATGTGAAATTTATAGAAGGCTATCCAAAATGAAAAGGAGACTCGATTTACAGGAATATAAAGAAGGAGTCCTTTCAGGAAACCGCATGATTTTAAGCCAGGCGATTACCTTGGTGGAAAGTAATTTGGAATCAGATCTGGCTTTAGCTTCTCTATTAGTTCAGGAGATTCTTCCTTATACAGGCAACTCATTAAGAATAGGAATTACCGGTTCTCCAGGAGTAGGTAAAAGTACTTTTATCGAGGCTTTTGGGAGCATGATTTTAGAAAAGGGGAAGAAATTAGCTGTGCTCGCAGTTGACCCAAGCAGCCAGAAAAGTAAAGGGAGCATTTTGGGTGATAAAACCCGGATGGAGAAACTTTCTGCAAACAAGAAAGCATTCATTCGTCCTAGCCCAGCTGGCCAGACTCTCGGTGGAGTTGCTGCGAAATCCAGGGAAGCGATGTTGCTTTGCGAAGCTGCAGGTTTCGATGTGATTTTGGTAGAAACAGTGGGAGTAGGACAATCAGAAACCTCCGTTAAAAACATGGTCGATTTTTTCCTGTTGCTGGTACTTGCTGGGGCAGGTGATGAGCTCCAAGGTATTAAAAAAGGTATCATGGAAATGGCAGATGGGATTTTGATTCATAAGGCAGATGGAGATAATCTAGCTGAAGCAAAAAAAGCCAAAGCGAATTACCAGAATGCATTGCATCTTTTTCCAGCATCGGAGAGCGGTTGGACTGTTCCTGTTTTAACAGCCTCCTCCATGTCCAAAATTGGCTTGGAAGAAGTGTGGAAAATGATCTCATCCTATGAGGCAATCACCTTGGAATCTGGATTTAAAGAAAAAAACCGAGCAGATCAGCGCTTGAAATGGTTAGACGAAAACCTCCAATACCTCCTAGGGAATAGATTCTCAGAACATCCGAAAATTAAATCTAAACTTCAGGCAGAGCGCATAAAAATTCAAAATGGAGAGGTCAGTCCATTAGCTTTGGCCAGAGAATTGATCGCTATGTTTTTTGAACCGACTAATTAATTTACCATGAGAACTGCCTCCATCTTTTGCCTATTGGTCCTTTTGTCTTGCTCAAAACCGAAAGAAGAAGCTCAACAATTATCATTTTCTGATCAGAATTTCACGACCGAGAGTTGTGTAGGTGAGGATTGCGCAACTGTAAAAATCAATTGGCCGGTAGCATCAGAGTCAGAAGTTGGGGATAAAATAAATGCAGCGGTATTAAATCGATTAATGGCGTATTTCCGGCAGGATACAGTTTTTGATGGGATGGAAGCCGCAGCACAAGATTTTGTGAAGTCGTATGAAGATTTCAAAAAAGATTTTCCTGATGCGCCTGGTGCTTGGGCGATAGAAATAAATGTGAATAAGTCCTATGAGTCCGATAGTTTGATTTGCTTGAAATTTTCAGAATACGAATTTATGGGAGGGGCACATCCTAATTCAAGTGTGAATTATATGACTTTCAGTAAGTCCAATGGATTTCATTTGATCGAAGATCAATTTATCCTGGATAAGGAAAAATTATTAGGATTGACGAAGCAGGCATTCCGTCAATACCATGATGTCAAAGAAGGTGTTTCGTTAGAAGAAGATGATCGCTTCTTTTTACCTGAAGAAGGATTTTTTCTGCCTAATGCGGTGGGCTATGAGGGGGATAGTTTGAAACTCACCTATATTCCATACGAGATAGGACCTTATGTGATGGGATATACCGAGTTGGGATTTAGTCTGAAAGAATTGGATGGGATCGTGAAAAAGTAAAATTGAAAATCTTAATAA
This sequence comes from Algoriphagus iocasae, assembly GCF_014206875.1. Classification (GTDB taxonomy): domain Bacteria; phylum Bacteroidota; class Bacteroidia; order Cytophagales; family Cyclobacteriaceae; genus Algoriphagus; species Algoriphagus iocasae. Next base: position 286,799 of record NZ_JACIJO010000001.1, read on the forward strand.
GATCTCATTTTAAACTTCTTTTTCAATTCATTCACAGCATTTCGGAAAGAACTATCAGTTTCCATCAAGTCATTTACTGTTTGTACAGCATGGATGACAGTGGAGTGATCTCTTCCACCAAAGTGATAGCCGATTGATTTTAAGGAATGATTGGTGAATTCCTTTGAAAAGTACATGGCAACTTGTCTCGCAACCACAATTTCTTTCTTTCGGGTTTTTGCTTTTAGATCGTCTAAAGCAATTCCGTAATATTCAGAAACTGTTTTTTGGATGTAATCGATGCCAACTTCTGTCTCGATGTCCTTGATGATATTTTTCATCACGGTTTTGGCAAGTTCCAGACTGATCTCAACTCTGCTCAAGGAAGCATGAGCGATCAATGAAATTAGGATTCCTTCCAGTTCACGGACATTTGTATCAACTGTATAAGCCAAATATTCCACCACATCGTCAGGGATGAAAATGCCTTCAGATTGCATTTTACGGCGAATAATTGCCACTCTGGTTTCGAAATCAGGCATTTGCAAATCTGCAGTCAAACCCCATTTGAAACGGGAAAGCAAACGCTCTTCCAGACCCTTCAAATCCCTAGGAGGACAATCGGAAGTCATGATGATTTGCTTTTTATTTTGATGCAAGTGGTTAAAAATATGGAAGAACATCTCTTGAGTTCTGTCCTTTCCAGCCAAAAACTGGATATCATCAATGATCAGGACGTCTACTTGCATATAGAAATTGGTAAAGCTTTTCACGTTGCCATCTTTGATGGAATCCATGAACTGGTTTACGAACTTTTCTGAAGAGACATAAAGTACAAACTTATCTTCAGGACCATTTTTGATCTCGTTTCCGATCGCCTGCACCAAGTGAGTTTTTCCCAATCCCACTCCACCATACACCATTAATGGGTTGAAAGAAGTGATTCCTGGTTTTGTAGCGACTGCAAATCCTGCAGATCGTGCCAAGCGGTTACAATCACCTTCAATGTATGCGCTGAAAGTATAATTCGGATTCAGATTGCTTTTGGTCAAAGCTTCTGCATCCAAGCTTTTCATTTCAAAAGGAGTTCTTTGCTCCTCTGCTTGTGTCGGAGCTCCTTTTTTACCATTATTTCCCTGAGGATAAGAAACTACATAAGGCTGGTTGGAGGAATTACCACGGTCTACCACCACGGCATACTCGAGTCTTCCACCTTGGCCTAAAGTCGTTTTAATCGCAAGTTTTAAAACCTGCACGTAATTATCTTCCAGCCACTCGTAGAAAAATTGACTAGGTACCTGGATCGTTAAATTGGTGCCTTCGAGTTTAACTGGATTGATCGGCTTAAACCAAGTTGAAAAGCTCTGCTCATTGACGTGTTGTTCTATGACACGTAAACATTCATTCCAAACGGCGCTAGCTTCTGAACTCATTAGAGAAGATTTCTGAAAATCTGATGGAACCTGAAATTACAGGGGCATCAAATTTGGAGAAAATTCAGTTAAATAAAAAATCCAAGTTGACTTGAAAAAGTGATTTTTTAATCATTCTTATTTTAACTCGAAAATCAAAATTTCCAATAAAAATTGAGCCTACCAGGAGAGAAATAATCCATAAATTTTCAAAAAAATATCTCAAAAATGATTTTTGGTTTTATTTAAAACTGATTATCAGTGGTTTAATGGTTTTGATGAAAGTCAATTTTCTCATTAATTATTGAATTGATGTCTTTCGTCAGCAATTGGTTATTTTTGAATAGAACAAATTGATTTCTAAAATCAGAAAATATAAACCCACTATGACAAAGGATAATTTTTATGATTTTCCTAAAGTAAGTAAATCCGAATGGGAAAAGCTTGTGCGGATGGACTTAAAAGGAAAAGATTATAGCCAGACTTTAGTAAATAAAGTTTGGGGAGAACTCAACACCATGCCTTTTTACACTTTAGAAGATTTGCCTGGAGAAATAAGTCAGGAAAGTTTTCATGAAAAGGCTAAGCTACCGGGTTTTTCACCAAGAATTTGGAATAACGCAGTTTCCATTTTTCCGCAAGATGAAAAAAAGGGAAATCAGGAAATTTTATTGGCTTTAGAGAATGGTGCGGATGCGTTGGTTCTTCATTTGACAGGTCTTGAAAATTTGAATGAACTTCTAAAAGGTGTGATGACCGAGTTTATTCAGATTTATTTCAAACCGCTTGATTCTCCTAGAATTCTGTATAATCAGATCATCGATTGGATAGAAAAATTACACATCAAACCATCCATGCTTTCTGGTGCTGTACTTTGGTCTCCTTGTGTAGAAATGTTTCATTCAGATGCTGATTTTGAAGAGAATGTCCAGGTTGGAGCTGAAATGATTGATCGATTTTCTGAATTCAGAGAGTTTTTCCCGATGACTTTGGATAGTTCTATTTATGCGAATTCCGGAGCGAATGGGATCCAGCAATGTTTTTTGGGGGTAGGGGAAATGATTGAATTGATGGATTCCTTTATCAAAAAGGCAGTTTCACCAGCGATGATTTTAGAGAATTTTGCTTTTCATCTTGCTGTCGGAGAATTGTTCTTTCCTGAAATAGTCAAACTGAAAGCGTTTCGAAGATTGTTGGTAGAACTCGCTGCCAATATGGGACAGCAAATCGATGGAGAGTCTCTTCATTTTATCATCTCAACCAGCATATGGAGTAAATCATTATTGGATAAAAATTCAAATTTGATCCGACAGACTTATGAGGCTATGGCAGCGGTGATGGGAGGCGCAAATTCACTTTGGGTTCGTCCTGTCCAAGAGGGGAAAGCTACCAAATTGGAAAAAAGGATTGCCAGAAACGTCAGTACAATTTTAAAGGAGGAATCTTATCTGGACAAAGTAATGGATCCTGCCTCGGGTTCTTATTTCTTGGAAAACCTAGAAAATGATCTCGTTAAGATGGTTCTGGAAAAGCTAGAAAAATTAGAAGATGATGGAGGATGGTTAAAGAATTTTCAATCTCGATCCATCCATAACTTGGTCAAACATGAGCGGGAAAAAGTGCAGAATAAATTGCTTTCAGCTGAATCAGTAAAAGTTGGAGCAAATAAGTATGTGTTAAAGGGATCATCTGAATCGGATGCGCAATTTGAAGAAATTGAGGAAAAGGAATTTGAGCTGAAGCTGACAAGAGCAACTTATTTATTGGAAAAAGAAAACCTGAAAAACTCATGAGACCAAATATTAAAAACTGGAAAAGTGTCAGTCCGGAGAGAGAAAAGCAGGTTTCTGAAGACATTTGGGAATCTCCTGAGCAGATAAAAATACCATCCGAATTCGATTCTGAAAAAGTACTGAGCCTTCCTCATCTTCACTTTGCTGCTGGAATTCCTCCCTATTTGAGAGGTCCATACAGTACGATGTACAGCATGCGTCCCTGGACGATCCGCCAATATGCAGGATTTAGTACGGCGGAGGAATCCAATGCTTTTTATAGAAGAAATTTGGCCGCAGGCCAAAAAGGATTGTCTGTTGCTTTTGATTTAGCAACGCATAGAGGCTATGATTCTGATCACCCAAGGGTAGTTGGAGATGTGGGGAAAGCGGGAGTTGCCATTGATTCTGTGGAGGATATGAAAATCCTTTTTGATCAGATACCATTAGATCAGATGTCGGTTTCCATGACCATGAATGGAGCTGTAATTCCTATTTTGGCTTTCTATATCGTCGCTGCTGAGGAACAAGGAGTGAAGCCTGAACAATTGAGCGGAACGATCCAGAATGATATTTTGAAGGAGTTTATGGTGAGAAATACCTATATCTATCCGCCTCAACCTTCTATGAAAATCATTGCGGATATTTTTGAGTTTACGGCACAGAAGATGCCAAAATTCAATTCCATTTCGATTTCTGGGTATCACATGCAGGAAGCAGGTGCTACTGCAGATTTGGAATTGGCCTATACACTTGCTGATGGCTGGGAATATTTAAAAACCGGAGTCAAAGCCGGTTTGGATATTGATGATTTTGCTCCCCGGCTTTCATTCTTTTGGGCGATAGGGATGAATTATTTTATGGAGGTCGCCAAAATGAGAGCAGGAAGATTGCTCTGGGCGAAGATTGTCCAAAAATTTAATCCCAAATCCAATAAATCGCTTGCTCTTCGGACGCATTGCCAGACTTCCGGTTGGTCACTCACAGAACAAGATCCTTTTAATAATGTGACGAGAACTGCGGTGGAAGCAATGGCAGCGGTGATGGGACATACCCAATCGTTGCATACCAATTCTTTGGACGAGGCAATTGCTTTGCCGACAGATTTTTCTGCAAGAATTGCCAGAAATACACAGTTGATTCTTCAGGAAGAGTTGGGAATCACCAAAGTAGTGGATCCATGGGGAGGCTCATTGTATGTTGAGTATTTGACTGATCAATTGGCTAAGAAAGCTTGGGAATTGATCGAAGAGGTGGAGGAACTTGGAGGAATGGCCAAAGCGATTGAATCAGGATTGCCAAAGTTGAGAATCGAGGAGGCAGCAGCAAAAAAGCAAGCGAGGATTGATAGCGGTAAGGATATCATTGTAGGTGTGAACAGATATCAGATTGAAGAAGAATCTGAAATTGAAGTGAGAGATGTCGATAATCAGGCTGTTCGTGAGTCTCAGATAGCCAGATTAGAGAAAATTAAGAAGGAGAGAAATTCGGATGAAGTAGTCAAAAGCTTGAAAGCATTAACTGAATCTGCAAAAAGTGGAAAGGGTAATTTACTGGAATTAGCTATTGAAGCAGCAGGAAAAAGGGCTACTTTAGGTGAGATTTCCTTTGCATTGGAGGAAGTTTTTGGAAGACATCAAGCTCAAACCAAGTCCATTACAGGAGTTTATGCATCAGAAGTGAAAAATCAGGAATCTTTTAAGAAAGCCATCGCTCTTTCCGATCAATTTGCTGAAATGGAAGGAAGAAGACCAAGGATTATGGTTGCTAAAATGGGCCAGGATGGACATGATCGAGGGGCAAAAGTAATTGCTACAGGTTTTGCTGACCTTGGATTCGATGTGGATATCGGGCCACTTTTTCAGACTCCTGAGGAGGTTGCCGAGCAAGCCATTGAAAATGATGTGCATGTCGTTGGGGCTTCATCTTTGGCCGCAGGCCATAAAACACTGGTGCCTCAATTGATCGAGGCTTTGAAGAAACTGGGCAGACCAGATATCATGGTGGTAGCGGGCGGTGTTATTCCAGCAAAAGATTACGATTTTCTTTTCAATGCGGGAGTGGCAGATGTTTTTGGACCAGGTACGGTACTTTCCGAAGCAGCGGTAAAAATCCTTACTATGTTGATGGCAGACTGAAATTAGCAATGAAAAAAACCTCCAATCCTTTTCGATTTAATCAGGCAATAAGTTTTCTGATTCTATCGGGTGTCCTTTTGTTTTCCTGCGAAAAAAACATCGAAAAGGATAACTCAAAAGAGAAGCTTGCTGATGAAATGGAGCTTCACTTGAAAACGGAAGTTCTGGATAAGTGGTATCCGCAATCCATGGATACAGTGGATGGAGGTTTTTTGAGCAATTTCACCTATGATTTTCAACCTGGAGAAAAACAGGAGAAAATGATTGTTACCCAGTCCCGGCATGTTTGGACAAATGCAAAAGCTTCGAAAAAATATCCTGAGATTGATTATTTCAAAATAGGGGCTGCTCATGGATTCGAATTCTTGAAAACTCAAATGTGGGATGCCGAAAATGGAGGTTTCTATTGGCTGGTTGATAAGCAAGGGAATCCAATTGGGGACCCCATGAAAACAGCCTATGGGAATGCTTTTGGGATTTTTGCTTTGGCTGCATATTATGACGCTTCAAAGGATGAATCTGCCCTGGAAATGGCGAAAGAGGCTTTTTATTGGCTTGACACTCATGCTCATGATTCTATTAATGGTGGATACTATCAACATTTGACAGCAGATGGAACTCCAATTTCGAGGCCTTCCACCACTCCATCTACTTCTGATTTGGGATACAAGGATCAAAATAGCTCAATTCATATTTTGGAGGCATTTACGGAACTGTACCATGTTTGGCCAGATCCTCTTTTGAAGGAGAGGTTGGAAGAAATGCTGTTCTTAATCCGTGATCAGATCGTCACAGAAAAAGGCTATTTAACCTTGTTTTTGTTACCGGATTGGACGCCAGTGACATTTGTAGATTCTACGGAGGAAGTAATTTTAGCTCATCATCAACTGGACCATGTTTCTTTTGGTCATGATGTTGAAACTGGATTTTTGATGATTGAGGCTTCGGAAGCCCTTGGCTTGGAGAACGATCAAAAGACCCATGAAATCGCTAAAAAGATGATTGATCATGCCTTGGAAAATGGCTGGGATGAATCCGTTGGAGGTTTTTATGATGAGGGTTATTATTTCAATACTGGTTTTCGGATTACACATGATACCAAAAATTGGTGGGCTCAGGCGGAAGGAATGAATGCACTTTTGCTGATGGCCGAGCTATATCCAAATGACCCTCACCAATATTTTGAAAAATTCCTTAAACTCTGGGAGTATACGGATACCTATTTAATTGACCATGAAAATGGGGATTGGTACTCGGGAGGGTTGGATAAGCAACCTGAATTAAAGACCGTGGGAAAAGGAAATATCTGGAAAAGTATTTATCACCATTACAGGTCTTTGGATCATTGCATTTCACGTCTGAGAGAAATGGCTGAATCCGAGGATTCTTGATCTACTCAGCTAGAAAATATTGTGATCAGTTGAGATCAATTTCCATTTCCAACAAAGCATAACTCAAGGATTTTCCATGTGTATCCATGGCAATAGAAGTCGTTACGCCAGTTCCCAAAGAATCCTGACAAATAAATTGGATTGCCTTTAACTCAGGCAGAACAAAGCGTTTGATCTCGCCTTTGAGCTGATGGCTCAAATGAGCTTTTACGCTTTCTTCGGTTACATTTTTGACCAATTTCTCAAAATTAATTGGGTCATAAGGAATCAATGAAAGCAATAAGGTATTCCCCTTGTCCCCAGCTCTTCCGTGAGCGATTTTAGAGAGTTTTGTTTTCATATCAATTAGATTCAAGTAGAGTTAGTTTTGGAGAAATTAAATCACGATCCATAAGAATAGAAACCACGCCCATTAATTGGTGGGTGTATTTTCTAGCGCCACCGCCTCCGGCAGGACCATTTGTGTACAAAGCTTCCACTTCTTCACCTACTAGCGTAGAAAGTGCAGGGTCTTGGGTTTTTCCTGCTACTCGTAAGCGTACTTCATAGGGAGTAGAATCTTTGGAGAGCTCCAGACCATGAAGAGAGGATACTCCAATGTAGTCAACTCGGAATTCGTCGAAGGCTTTTGAGATTCTCTTTTCAATAATCTCTCCAGCTAGAAAAGCTCTTTCTTTTGCGTTTGCTCCGGCATATGAAATTTCACCTTCGCTTAGATATCCGGCATCATATCCTACTGAAACTTTTAAGGTTTGGGGTGCTGGTTTGCCATTTCCTCCAGATATTCTGATTTGATTTTTACCGATTTCCTCAATTTGAACTTTCGAAAAATCTGCAATGACATCAGGGGTGTAATAGGCAAAAGGATCCAAAACTTCGTAAAGCAATTGTTCCTTGGCAGTTTGGGTGTTAATCAAACCTCCTGTTCCGTCTACTTTTCTGATGATTCCTGTTCCATCCTTTGAAACTTCTAAAATGGGATGTCCTAAAATGTCCATGTCAGGAACAGGCTTGACAACAGGATCCGCAAAGTATCCTCCCGTGATTTGACCGGCACATTCCATCAAATGGCCTAAAACGGTTCCCTGACCAAGCAAGGTGGAGTTCATTAGATCCCAACCGAATTCATTGACTATGGGAGCTAGAAACAAGGAAGGATCGGCTACTCTTCCAGTTAAAATAATGTCTGCATCGGTTTCCAAAGCCGGAATTATCGCATCAATTCCCAAATAAGCATTGGCAGAAACTATAGAAGAATAGGAAGAAAGCGGAACTCCCGATTCTAAAGTTTTCTCTTCTCGGTTTAACTGATTAAAAACATCATCACCATGGACAATCGCTACTTTTATTCTCAGGCCAAGTTGATCAGCAATTTCAATGATTTTTTTACCACCTTCCAAAGGATTTGCTGCTCCCATATTGGTGATCAGCCGAACCTTATTTTTGATCAGAATAGGAAGTAATCTTTTGATTCTTCTTTCAAGCAAGGGGTCATATCCAAGGAGAGGATTTTCTTTTTTTCTTTTCTGTGCCAAAGAAATCGTTCGCTCAGCCAGGCATTCTAAAACCAAATAGTCCAAGTTTCCTTTTTCGGCTAAGATCTCTGATGGTTCTAATCTATCCCCGGAAAATCCTGCTCCACATCCGATTCTAATTTTTTCCTTTCCCATTTTTCAAATACTTATAGCTCCAATCAAAACTGAGACGAAAACCATGATCAAGGTGATTAAAAACGCCCATGGAATTGTTTTTTTCTGATGTTCTCCCAATTCCACACCTGCTAATCCAATCAGAAGAAATGTAGATCCTGTCAAAGGGCTGACTGCAAAACCCGTAGTCATTTGTCCTAAAATAGCAGCTCTTCCCACTTCTAAACCAGAAGCCTGAAAATGCTCTGCTGTGGTAGAAAGTAACGGTAGTATTCCAAAATAAAAGGAATCTGGATCAAAAAGAAGACTTGCTGGCATGGCAAAGATTCCTGTAATCAATGGGATCTCTCTGCCTACCTGAGATGGAATCAGATGGACGATTTCTGAGGCCATCGCTTCGATCATCCCCGTGCCTTTAAGAATACCTGTAAAACATCCGGCTGCGAATAGAATGCTGGCCATAAGCATCGCTTCTTTCGCATGACTATCAATTCGCTCCCTTTGCTGAGAGACTTTGGGATAATTCACCAATAAGGTGATGGCAAATGCGATCATAAAAACAATATGTGGAGGAGCAAAGCTCATGATGATGCTTCCAATCGCAATGATCACAGTTAGAATATTAAACCAAAATAAGATTGGATTCAGGGACTTTCTTTCCACCTCATTTTGATGGGTTGGAGTGGAATGGCTATCAGGAGAAAAGTTGATGTTTTTCCGCTCCTGCATTCCGAATTTATATGCAATAGCTAGGACAGTGGCCAAGCCTACCAAAACTGGGACTAAAATTGGATTGAAAAGCTCTGTGACGGAAATATTTAAAGCGGTTGCAGCACGTAGGGTTGGTCCTCCCCATGGTAAAATATTCATCGTGCCGGCTGCTAAAGCCACAATGGACGCAAGCGTTAGCCTGCTCATGTTCATTTTGTCATAAACCGGAGACAATGCCGGTATTGTAATTAAAAAAGTGACAGCACCCGAACCATCCAGATGAATCAGCATGGCTAAAATGGCTGTTGCGATGACGATTTTTAGAGGATCATTTCCTGCAAAACTTAAAAGCTTATCAATGATAGGATCGAAAGTTCCTGCATCTAAAAGAATCCCAAAGAAAAGAATAGCGAAAATAAACATCAGCCCGGTAGGGGCGATGCTAATCAATCCTTCTCCGATAAGGCTCGGGAGTTCTTTCCAAAAACCAGCTAATATTCCAGTTGCGACTGGAATTAAAATAAGCGCAATTACTGGCGAGACCTTCTTCCCTAAGACCAAAAGAAAAAGCAAGACAATGGTGATAAGACCCCAGATTGCTAACATAGACTCAACTGGTTTCTGATCTTTCCTTTTCTTGATTCTAAGGAATTGAGGATCGGTTTAAGAACAATGGTTATCATTCAATTGGGTTTATTGAAGTCCCCAATAAACTGATAAAATAAAATGTTTCAAAACGAAACAATAAAAATCGATTTGAAATTGATTTCGATCTCCTTTAACTCAAATCTGTAAACCAAAAGCCAAATGCATAAGGGTCTTCTTTTTTGTGATCATCCTGAAAACAATCATCAGAATTTTCTTTTTTTGGCGCTTCGTATTTACGATAAACAGTTTCTCCAACTTCGAAAGGGACAGGCTTTGAAAATATGGGGCCATCGAATACAAACGTATGAAACTCGCCATTTTCTCCGCAAGGATCTACATTCTTAGGAAGGTCTTTGAGAAAATCCTCATCGATAATTCGCCCAGCAAAACTCTTGTCCAGGAATTTTTCATTCACACAAGTGGTGATGGTTTTGAATCCAAGGTCTAGAAACTCTCGAATCAATCTATCAGTTGGTTGCTTCCAAAGAGGGAAATTGCCTTTCAAACCAACTTCAGAGAGTTTATTTTCTCGGTATTCCCGAAGGTCTTCCAGAAAAATATCTCCGAAAATCGATACTTCAGCTCCTTGCTTGATTAGTGGTTCTAGTGTATTTCTCATGGCCGTTTCGTAAGATTCCATCGTTGGCATTTCTGGAACTTCCATGATTGTAAGAGGGATACCTATACCTTTGGCTTGTTGCTCGAGTAATTCTTTTCGGACCCCATGCATGGAAATTCTCTGGAATTTCTGACTTACGCTAGTCAAAAAAGTCAAAACCTCGAATTTCTTTTCTTGCTGGATTTTATAATATGACAAAGCAGAATCTTTTCCTCCGCTCCAATTAAAAATGGCCTTTTGTTGAGTCACAATCAATTTGAAATTAAGGATCGAATCTAGCTCAATTTTGCTGAAAATAGAAAAGGCCCTGAATTCTCAGAGCCTTTTTGTAATTCGGTTAGTCTACTTTTGGAAGTTCTTCCCGAGGTAATTTCTCATCTCTTTGAGCTGTGTTATAGACAAAAGAAGCCACTATAACAGCCATTTGTCTCAAATCATCCAGTTCCAATCTTTCAAAATTATCCATGTTGGTATGGTGAGTTCTGGTTCGATATTCGATAGGATCTTGAATAAACTGAAAACCGGGAAGTCCTACACCATCGAAGCTTTGATGATCTGTTCCTCCCGTATCACGAATAGTGATTGTTCTATTCTCAATCAAATCATCCACTGGCTCAAACCACTGGTCGAAAATAGGACCTACCGCTTCATTTCCCTGAAGATAAATTCCACGGATTTTTCCGGTTCCATTATCAATGTTGTAATAAGCAGAAAGCTTTTCGTGTTCAGGTTTTAATTCCATGCTTGCGCGATCTGCAAAGTGGTTTTGAACATAGTTTCTAGAACCATGAAGACCTTGCTCTTCTCCACCCCAAAGTGCAATTCGGATGGTTCTTCTCGGAGCCAAACCGGTAGCTTTCAGAATTCTTACCGCTTCCATCATCACAATACATCCGGCTGCATTATCTGTCGCGCCATTGGCACCATGCCAGGAATCCAAATGTCCACCAAGCATCACCAATTCTGATTTTAAGGTGGGGTCTGTACCTGGTATTTCAGCGATCACATTGTACCCCTGAAGATCATCAGTCAAATATCTAGATTTAATTTCTGCTTCAACTTCTACGTCCACTCCATTTTCAGCTAGTCTTGCCAAAAGGCTCACATTTTCTGGAGCAGTTTCCAATTCTGGAACTCCCACAGGAGTATCTTTCAAATAACCTCTAGGGCTGCTGGTGAAAAGTGTACCATGACGACCATTTACTCCTTTGATAATCAAAGCGGCACCTTCTTCAGTTAGAAACTCGCTGATTCTCATGGAGAAAGCTCTTGCAGCTCTCAATGCCTGAATTTGCTCTGGAGTATATCTGCTACCACCTTGCTCTGAGGAAGGTGGTGCTGCCATTGCATCTAATTGCTCTTCTGTAAATCGAGTTGCATCAGCCTCAAAAGTAGGGCTTTGATCCCCTGATGGTTTGATCGCGATGATTGCACCCTTCAATTTGCCTTTGTATTTAGCTAAGTCTTCTTCAGTGGTCGCATCGATAAATACTACTTTTCCACTCACTTCGCCATTGGTACTTTCAGTCCATGCTTTTGGAATAGCGATGAAAGGCATGTAGTAAGGCTTGGTCATCGCCACGTAGCTTTTTTCCATTTCCCAGCCTCTTCCAAACTCACCCCAAGCCTCAGTATGTGCATTTTGCAAACCCCAATCGGTGAGTTGCTTTACTGCATAGTCTGTAGCTCTTTTGTACCCTTCGGAATTACTAAGACGAGGACCAGCTTTGTCCACCAATTCAAAGGCGATTTTCTCAACCTGTGAATTTTCAAGACCTTCTTTTTTGATTTTTTCAATTGCCTGGAGGTCGATTTTTTCCTGCGAAAAACCGGAAATGGCGACCAAAAATGCCGGAATTAATAAAAGTGTTTTTTTCATGTGCTTACGTTTTGTTTTCAATACTCCGTGAAATCTTAGCCTTTTTGCGTGATTTCAATGAGTTGTTTTAAGGTGGTAGATTCTAAATATAATTCCTCTGATTCAGATTTCTTGAGGTTTTCAATAAACGGCATACGATAAGTTTGAAAAAGGATCTGTTTAGCATACACTTTGGAAGGTTAAATTGCTGAAAGCGAATAAATTTTCTGAAATTAAGGATCAATCGTTCTAAGTTTTAGCCCAAAATTTCTTTTTAAGGTATGCCCAATTTGATTTTTGTATATGATAATCAGCTAGATCGAGAGAAAATTGATCAATGTCTGGAATTGTTTGATCCTAAGCCTAAGCAAGAGATTGCGTATCAGGACATGGGGAAAAATGAATTTGGGAAAGGCGATATTTTGGTTTGTTTGATTTCCGATTCCCAAGTGAAGGAATTGATTCCCCAGATAATTGACTCCGAGGCGGGGCTCGCACTTTTACCCCATGAAGAATTAATCCATGGTCAGAAAGGATTCGGGATAAATAAAAATATGGAGAGTGCCATCGACGAAATCCAGTCTATAGAAAGCATTGAGCCCATAGATTTGATGCTGGTGAATGATGAGTTGGTGTTGAATTCTTTGGTGATAGGAGAGTCGCTTAGCATTCTCTATGGAGATCGATTCAATGGATTTTTTGAAGGATTGAAAAACCGGTTTTCCCAATTCCTGAAATTATTCAGAAGGGTGAAATTGCAGAAGCTCCAGATTAGTTTCCCTAGTAAAGAGGATGAAAATAAGGATGTTGATACAGCTGCTATGGGTATTTTGGCGGTCGCGAATTGCCAAAGCAATGCGATTTTCAGAAGGATAATCCGGGATTCTGGAATCAATGATCAGTTGATTCATGTAATGATTTTGGCACCAAAAAGCTTGATTTCCATTATCAGATTTGGAATCCAAAGTCTATTCTTTCCCATTAAAGAAAACAAACTGCCAAGATTTGTCGGCTATGCTTCATCGGAAGAAGTGAAGATTAAGACTGAAGAGGATATCTGTTATGCGATCGATGGAGAGGAAAAGGAAGGGAATGAAATAACGATTAAAGTTCAGGAGAAACCTGTGAGAATTTTGCTTGGGGCGCAAGTGAGGGAGGAGGAAGTCGGGAAAGGAAAGGAAATCCAAAACCTAAAAACATTGCCAACTGGTAGCCTCAGGGATGAATTGGCGAAGGGATATTTGCCATGGGTAAGGCATGCGACTTCGGATGAGTTCAAAGAGCTTTTTAAGCTACTACGAGAAAATTCGCAAACCACAGGCACTTACTTGGTGCTGATGGTACTCTCTACGATGATTGCGACATTTGGACTATTTGGCGATTCTTCGCCGGTAGTTATCGGAGCAATGATCTTGGCGCCTTTGATGGCTCCGATTATTTCGCTTTCGATGGGAATGCTTCGCCAGGATAGTCTGCTGATCAAAAATAGTTTGGTGACGATTTTCTGGGGTGTTTTGCTAGGGTTGATATTTTCCATGTTGATTACCTGGATGACTCCATTGGAGATCTTGAATGATCAGATATTGGCTAGAATTCGACCTAATTTGCTGGATTTGGGAGTTGCAGTTGCTTCTGGAATGGCGGGAGCCTATGCGTATAGCAAAGAGGAAATCGCCAAAACCCTTGCCGGAGTCGCTATCTCTGTGGCTTTGGTACCACCCTTGGCAGTAGCAGGAATAGGATTAGGCTGGGCAGATTGGAATGTGTTTTTCGGAGCTTTGTTATTGTTGGGAACCAACCTGGCAGGAATTGTTGTTGCGGCGGCTTTGACATTTCTGACTTTAGGATTTAGTCCTTTTCGATTGGCTAAAAAGGGGCTGGTCATCAGTTTGATTTTGCTTGCGGCAATTGCCACACCTCTGGCTCTCAGCTTTTCTAAAATGGTCAATGAAAACCGAATTATCCAGGAATTAAGTGGTCAGGAAATTCCTCATGGGCTTCTTCGAAATGTAAAAGTTGTGAACATGCAACCTCTTCGTTTGGCTGTGACGATACTTTCTGAAAAGGACTTGAAAGAGGCGGATTTTGAAGAAATAAGAACTGAAATTGAAGATAAAATCGGAAAGCCAATTCAATTGGAATTGACGCTAGGGATTCGATTAGGTGAAGGAGAGAAGGGAGATATTACGAATACTATTTCTACAGACGAATAGTTGTTTCCAAGTTCTCAGGAATGCTTCAAACCATCCGCCTAATTTCCTGCGGGAAGCATATTTCGTATGGCCGAAATTTTCCAGCCTTTGTCATCCACGATGGTGAAACTACTCCACATTTTTCGGATACTTCCATCTGGATTTTTGATTTCGTAGCGAGCATCAACTAAGGCAACCTCATCACTTAAATACCGAATTCTTTCCACATGGAGTGATCTTTCGCCCGGGTTGCTGGTCGAGCTTTGCATCATTCCTTTGATTGCGGCGTTAATTCCTGATCGCCATTCTCCCGATGATACCAACTGGTCAATGTCTTTGGTAAGAATTTTTTTAAGCAAGACAGTGTCTTTGGTTTCTCTGGATTTAGAGTAAGAATTGATCAGATTTAGGATTTCTTGAGATTCAGCTTTTGATTGAGGGGAGTTTTGGGCAAAAGAAGAAGTGCAAATCAAGAATGAAAAAAGTATTAGTAGGTTTTTCATGAATCTATAAATTGAGATTAAATGTAATCTACACCTTCTTGAGCAAAAGGTTTTTAGAAAATTATTTAAATGTGATCTAGAATGACTAAAATTTCAATTCTATTCCAGTTTCATTGAATAAATGAAAAGTAAGTCCTTTGTGAAACGTTCGCGCACTTAGCGGTAAATAATAAGAAAAAGCCACCCATTTCTGAGTGGCTTTAAGAATTTATAAGGATTGTATTCTTATTGATCTTCTCCTCTAAGTTTGATCACGGCACCCTCTAGGATATCTCCGATTCGGATTTGACAGGCAAGTCTGGATGTCGGGAAATATTCCGGTAGGTTTTCCAATTGGTCCAGCTCGATATCTGTCGCTTCACCCAACTCATCTTTACCTTCCAAAACCTCAATATGGCAGGTGGCACAAAGCGCCATTCCACCACAAGTTGCCAATACAGGATATTCTGATGCCTTTAGGATTTCCATTAGGCTGAAGCCCATGTCGTCTGGTGCTTCTATTTCTTGACGATTGCCGTCGTGATCTTCTACTGTGAAATTAACCATGCTCAAAAATACGATTAAAATGTATTTACACCATTTACAGTGGTGTATTTGAAGCTTAATTTTTGATCTGGATAGACATATTTGAAAGCAGAATGCATCATGATCGCTGCTTCATGGAATCCACAAAGGATCAACTTCAATTTTCCTGGATAAGTATTGATATCGCCAATCGCGTAGATTCTTTCAACTCCAGTGGAGTAATCGCGGGTGTCTACCTCAATCGCATTTTTATCGATTGTCAAACCCCAATCTGCAATTGGACCTAATTTTGGACTTAAGCCAAACAATGGAATCAAGTAATCTGCATCGATTTTGATTTCTTCTTTTGATTTTGACTCTAAAGTCACAGAGTTCAATACACCATTTCCACCTACATTTTTCAAGTTAGCAGAAAGGATCAAGTCGATTTTTCCTTGATTAGCCAAGTCAAAAACTTTCGCAGCAGAATCAGGAGCGCCACGGAAAGTTTCATTTCTGTGAACCAATGTCACTCGCTCGGCTACATTAGAAAGATAAATTGCCCAGTCCAAAGCAGAATCTCCACCACCTGCCAAAACAACTTTCTTATTTCTGAAAGTCTCAGGGTTTTTCACCATGTAAGTGATTCCTTTTCCTTCGTAAGTCTCCAGATTTTCCAAAACAGGTTTTCTTGGTTCGAAACAACCCAATCCACCAGCGATGATAATAACCTTGGCGTGAACATGCGTTTTGTCGCTGGTCGTGACAATAAATGAACCGTCTTCCTGCTTATCCAAATGATCTACTCGCTCACCCAAAGTGAAGGTAGGTTTGAACGGTTTTGCCTGCTCCATCAAGTTATCCACCAATTCCTGGGCTTTCACTTCTGGATATCCCGGGATGTCATAAATTGGTTTTTGAGGATAGATTTCGGAAAGCTGCCCGCCTACCTGAGGCAAAGCATCGATCAGATGGCAACGCATTTTTAGCAAACCTGCTTCGAAAACTGCAAAAAGGCCAACTGGTCCGGCTCCTATGATACAAAGGTCTGTGTGAATCATGGTTTATTGACTTTATGGGTAAACCCCGGGATGAATGCTTTTGTTCGTGTAAATATAATTAGTATAACAAATACTTATTCTTCTTCTGTTTCCTGACCACCTAGATTCATGTAGATGGTGTTTAATATTCTTTTAAATTCTTCGAAATCAGTCTCACTGAGATTCTCCCAGGCCTTTTCCCTGATTTCAAGAATTTGAGGACGCAAAGCTCTTACTTTTTCCTCACCGGAAGTAGTCAGATGAAGCTGAAAACTTCTTCGGTCATTGGGATTCGGTATCCGCTCCATATATCCCTTTTTACAAAGTAGATCTATGATCCTTGTCAAAGTCGGATGGTCCTTAAATACCAATTGTGCCAACTGTGTCTGACTGAGCAAGTGATTTTCTGATAGATTTTTTAGAACCAACCATTGGTCTACAGTCACATCAAATTCACCGGATTTAAACTGTTGCTGGGCATACTGCTTTACCTTTCGCGCAGTGCGATCGAGTAGAAAAGAATACTTTGCAAATTGCTCGTGTGTCATACAAATAATTAGTGTGACAAATATATGAATTTTCTGAATTCATAAAACAATTCTCTATAAAATTTATAGGGTTTGTGATATAAAAGACAAAAGTATTAAAAGAGAGGATTTTAAAAAGCCTGGGATGGGTTAATTTTTACCTAAAAATGAAATGAAATCGGAAAGCGTGGAAAAGGATTTTCCTTCAAATTCTAAAGAAAAAGGGGATTTGTTAACCGTAATCATTGAATCCTGAACTTTTACTCTGGATTTTTCCAATGCCTTTTTTACCCAATAACTGAAAATTGGATCACCGATTATTTTCCAATTATCCTCTTCAGTTTTTTTCTTGATTCTACCTTTATCTGCATCAAAATGGAATTTTTCTCCCGGCAATAAATGGTTGATTTTTCCGGAAATCACCAATTCTTCCGGGATTCCAGAGATCAAAGGAATCCCACAATTCAAAATCCAGAATTGATCTGCTGTCTCCATAGCGATCTCTAGATCGTGAGTGACAACCAAAATCGCTTTCTTTTCTTTTTGGGCAATTTCACGCAGCAAATGCATAATCTCATATCGATTTACCAAATCCAAATGAGCCGTAGGTTCATCCAAAATCATAATCGCTCCATCTTGAGCCAAAGCTCTGGCAATCATTGCTTTTTGTCTTTGTCCATCACTGATTTCACTGAGACGCTCATTTTCCAGATACCCGATTTTCGTCAATGAAAGTGCATTCTTGACAGCTGCTTTGTCTTCTTCATCGAGCCTTCCAGTCCAGCTGGTATGTACTATTCTTCCCAGTGCGACCAACTGTCCCACCGTCATATTTCCAGGGAAAATCGGCTCAGTCAAAACCACAGAAAGTGTCTTAGCCAAATCGGAAATAGTAAACTTGGAGATCTCTTTTTGATCAATTTTTATGGAGCCGTTCCAAGGTGTCAACTGACCTAAAATCGCCTTTACCAGCGTGGATTTCCCTACACCATTTGGCCCAAGCAAACAGGTGAGTTCACCCGTATACAATTCGAAATCCAGACTTTCCAAAACTTCTTTCCGAAGGTTTCCTTTTTGGTAACCCAAAGTCAAATTCTTTCCTATGATCGCGGGGTTTTTCATGATCAGAATTCTTTGCTGAAGTTTTTCTTTAAAACCAGGCTGATGACAATTGGAGCACCGATCAAGGATGTGACGGCATTGATTGGTAGAGTTTGAGCCGAACCTGGAATCTGTCCAATAGCATCACAGACCAATAATAATGTAGCCCCCAATACAGCCGAAGCAGGAAATAGAATCCGATGATCCACTGATTTCCAAATCATTCTAGCCAAATGAGGAACCGCGATACCGATAAATGCGATTGGGCCACAAAATGCGGTGATGCTTCCCGCCAAGATTCCTGTACTCAGGATCATCATCCAACGTAATCTTGTAGGATTGATTCCCATACTTCTGGCATAGCTTTCTCCCAAAAGCATGGCATTGTAGGACTTGATTGAAAAAATCATTGGGATAATTCCCAAGAATAGGATGAAAATCAACACAAAAACCTGTTCCCATACTAATCCGCCAAGACTGCCCATGGACCAAACGGTATAAATTTTTAAAGCCTCAGCTCCAGAATAATAAGATAAAACGGAAATGATTGCCGACACAGCCGACCCAAACATCAATCCAACGATCAACAAAGTCATGCTGTCTTTGATCCTCCAAGCAACCAAACTGACGATGACCAAAACCAGGCCTGCACCCAAAGTTCCAGCGATTACGGTTGCCCAAGGATTGATGCCAGCTCCCATACCCAGACCTAAAGCCGAACTAGCCAAAATCAGAATTGCAACTCCCAGTCCCGACCCTGAACTGATTCCCAAAACAAATGGTCCGGCTAGTGGATTTCTGAAAAAAGTCTGCATTTGCAATCCGCTGATGCTGAGTCCGATTCCTGCCAAAATTGCTAAAATGGCTTTTGGTAATCTATAATTTAAGATGATCTGTTCGTAAGAAGCTTTGGTCCAATCTCCGGAAAACAAACCTGTAATGATTTCCGATATGGAAATGCTGACTGAGCCAAGACTGACATTCGTCAGAAAGCTTAAAATCAGCAAGACAATTGCCCCGATGAGATATGTTACAGATCTATTTTTTTTCATTGAGTTGCTCATAAAAATACAACTCATAGTCAGGAAGTAAGTCAGGATGAAGGATTTTAATCAGATCTTTCAGAATCAAATCCGGTCTTATATAGCCCAATTCAAAATATTCCAAACCGCCGGTTTCACCTCTTTTTTGGGTGTAGGAATATACTTTCCCATTTTTCCAAGCTTCAAAAGCTTTGTATCGAGGTTCTGACTCTCCCATCGTTTCCAGATCCTTAAAGTCAGCTGAACCTATCCAAAAGTCACTTTCTAAGGCCCTATCGAGCACGAATTCATAATTGAGCTGGACACTTCCAGTTCCTTTTTGATCTTCGAAAATATATTTTCCTCCGGCGTTTTCAAGGATTTTCGCCCCCCAACTTTCACTTCCAGGCGCATACCAAATATCCTGGTACATCACTCCACTTAGGACAGTTGGTTTGTCTGTTCCAGATAGGGTAGTGGGTAGACTTTCTGCTTCCAAATAGGAGCTTTCCACCTTTTCAAATTCAGCTTTAGCCTCCTCATATTTACCTAATAGAATCCCTGTTAATTTGATCCATTCAGCTCTCCCCAAAGGATGTTGCTCTACATATTCCCCGTTAATCACGGCAGGGACACCAGCAGCTTTCAATAACTCCAAATACCGAAGGTCATCCCCTAAAGTTGAGATCATGATCCAATCAGGATTGGCATCAATAATCATCTCGGGATTGGCAGCAGGACCAGAGCCTAAATCTGTGATTTTTCCTTCTTTTATTCTGGCCCGAGTTGTGGTAGAAGAAATCAAATTTAAGTTGGGAAAGGCAACCAGTTTATCGGTTTCTCCGAGCATATCCAGATGCGGAATTTGAGTGGTCGAAGTAAGAATTACCTTGTTGATCGGAAGCTGAATAATGGCATCAAAATCGTCCTTTGGTTGATCCGAATTTTCATCTAGAATCAGATAAGAAAAAGTTTTTTCAGCTCCTGTCCAAGGCTTCAAAATTTCCACTTTCCAAAAACCTTCTCCTCTTTCCATGGTGAAACCTTTGGCATATTTAGGATTGATTTTCTCTGTTTCAACAGTTGTTTTCTTATCAGTCGTTTGACAGGAAAGTATACTGATTATCAGAAGGAAATAAGAGATTTTTGAAACTGTTTTTTTCATTTGAAAAGTAAAAATTCAGGATTCAAAGTAAGCTGTGAATTTTTCCAGTTCCAAAAAAAAGAATTTAGGGCAGCTTTTTTTTGAATGGAAACACCACTATGTTTGCTGCCGAAATAGGTTCCTGAATTCTTTTTCGGATTTAGGATTAAAAGGGAATTCGGTGCAACTCCGAAGCTGTCCCCGCAACTGTAAGCCCACGTGGATTTTTCCACAAAGGATTTTGTCAACCCTCGCCATTGGCCTTGAGAAAAAGAGGCTGAGAAGGCAGACAAAATTGGGTAAGCCAGGAGACCTGCCATTTCGCTGATTCTGTGCTTTCGGAGGAAAAGCAATGAAGAATGCACCAAACCGGTTCTGATTTCAGTGCCGGACAAGATTCATTTCTTCTATTTTCTCTTCAAGCCCGAGTCGAATGACACAGTTTAATTCGATCAGGCATGATATTGCTTTTGTGGGTAGTTTCTTTCTTTGGGTCCAGCCCAATGGTCCAGGATACGGTTGTATTAGCTGAAGTGGAAGTCTATGCTCCGAAAATTGAGCGATTTGCTCAAGGTCAAAAAATCCAGGTTTGGGACAAAAAAGAACTCGAAAATTATGAGGGAAGGGCTTTGGCAGATTTACTGAAGGAGCGATCTCCGGTTTTTGTTCGGCAATACGGAGCAGGAATGCTGGCTTCTCCATCTTTCCGAGGCACATCGGCTGGTAATACGGCTTTGTTTTGGAATGGGCTTCCGATTAATAGTCCTTCGCTGGGTCAGAGCGACCTTTCCATTTTGCCGATTCAGGCAATCGATCAAGTAAGTCTTCAATTTGGAAATGCAGGGGCTCTTTTCGGCAATGAAGCAATAGGCGGCAGTTTGCATTTGCAAAACCAACTTCAGTTCTCCAAAGGTTTTCACGCTTCCCTTTCTCAACAATTTGGAAGTTTTGGTGCTTTTAAAACCGGGATTCAGGGTTCTTTTTCAAATGAGATATTCAGCTCATCCACCAAGGTTTACCGAGAGTTTGCAAAGAACAATTTCCCCTATCAGGATTTGGGCCAGATTGGAACACCTGAAGTAAAAGAAGATCATGCCCAGTTTAAGCAAATAGGTTTTGTCCAGGATTTTGGCTGGAATATCAATTCGAATTCTCAACTGAAAGCAGCTTTTTGGTTGAATAAAAGCAACCGGGAAATTCAGCCGGTCATGGGATCCAATACGAATGATTTGCAAGAAGATCAAAGTTTCCGGGCTGTTTTGGATTATTACCGTTTTGGATCTGGCTCTGTTTGGAATCTGAAGACCGGATTGGTAAAAGATCAATTGGATTTTAATGGCAGCCTCAGCCGAACGGATCAATATTTCCTTGCGACTGATTACGATCAAACATTTTCTGAAAAGCTGGCCATCAAGGGTGGTATCCGATTTACCCAAATGCAAGCAGATTTAAGTTCGTATAGTACCAGCGATCAGCGTATTGAAATTTACCAATCGACAAAATATAAGCCTTCAAAGGATATTACCCTTTCCCTCAATCTCCGTGAATTGGTTTATCAAGATCAGTTTGCACCTTTCGCTCCAAGTATAGGCTTGGATTGGGGACTTTGGAATAATGAAAGCAGTTCGCTTTTACTTCAATCATCATTTGGGAGAGGATTTAAAGTGCCGACTTTAAACGATCGTTTTTGGGAACCAGGAGGAAATCCCAATCTTTTGCCGGAGGAAAGTTGGAGTGGGGAAATCGGATTCCTTTGGAAAGTAAATGGCGATAGTCAGTGGTCAAACCAACTGACATATTACCGAATGAGTGTAGATAATTGGATCATTTGGTTGCCTCAGGGTTCAGTTTGGATACCGGAAAATATCAAGCATGTTTCTAATCAAGGGATTGAATATCAAGGGGAAACCTCTGGTAAACTTGGTTCGCTGGACTGGGGGATTGATTGGTCTTATACTTGGAGCCGAGCAGTGACTACTTCTGGAATAGGTGAGACGGATCCTGCGATCGGGAAACAACTGCCATATACCCCGCAACATCAGGCAAATGCGAAAATCAGAGTTTCCAGAGATGGGATATCTACATACCTGTCCACTTTTTTCGTTGGAGAACGATCCGTCACCGCGGATAATCCCAGAATGATGCCTAGCTATCAGTTATTCAATTTTGGTTTGGCCTATGATCAGCTGAAATGGAGAAAGCTCGCCTTTCCTGTCAGGTTTCAAATAAACAATCTTTTCAATACCGACTATCAGGTGCTATATCTGCGTGCCATGCCGGGAAGGTCTTTTCAATTTAATTTATCAATAAGAATATGAAGTTAAAATTCAACCAACTAGTAGGAGCCTTAGCTCTTAGTATTTTCTTTTTTTCCTGCGAAAACTCTGAGCCGGAACAACCATTAGGTGCTTATGAGCAGGGTATTTTGATTATGAATGAAGGAAACTTTGGAACCAATGATGGGGAAGTTTATCACTTAGATCCAAGTACCTTGACTTTGAAGCCCAATGTTTTTGAAACAGAAAACCTAAGACCATTCGCAGGTCTTTTGGAAGATATGGTGACTGTGAATGGAACACTTTATTTAGTAGCAAATACTGGCAAAGTGGAAATTGTTGATGCCGGTACATTCAAAAGTCTAGGAGCGGTTTCCGGAGGCTTGGATCAACCAAGATCTTTAGAGGTTGTAGGTAGTAAACTATTTATTTCTGATTATGGGCCTTATGATGCTTCTTATAATACTCCAGATTCCTATGTGGCTGTTGTCGATGGATTAAATGGAGGTATGGTGACCAAAAAGATAGAAGTTTCCAATAAGCCTGAAGATCTAATAGCTTTTGGAAAATACATTTTTGTCGCGGGTTCGGAAGAAGGCAAAGTAGAGATTATTGATGCCGATAAAGAGGAAGTGATCAAAGTGCTGGAAGTGGATGGACGTCCTGCTCAGTTTTTTGAAATCGATGGAAAAGTATGGTTGTATTCAACTGGAAATGATGAGGTGTATTTCCAGTCTTTCCATATGGATCTCACGAAAGCAACCACCAATTCTTTGCCTGTAGCCAATGCGACGGGTAGAATTGCTTTTGGAAATGATAATCTATATTATTTAATCACTAGTACTGGTTGGCCGGAATATCAAGATGGGGTATCCAGAGTTTCTGTATTAGGTTCAGAGCTTGATTTGGATTGGATTACCGGTTCAGGTTTTTATGGAATAGGTTATGACAAAGCCAGAAATGAACTTTACTTGGCAAATTCGAATGGTTTCCAGGGGAACGGAACTGTCACAGTTTATGATGCGGATGGTACCGAGAAAAGAGATTTTGAAGTTGGAAGAGGTCCTTCAGGGTTTCTATTTTATTAATAAATGAGAATTGATAAAGAGGCATTTTCTAAAGTCTAAAATTTGTCAGCCTGAGCGGAGTCGAAGGCCTAATGAAGTGAGATAACTGACATTTCGACTTCGCTCAATGTGACAAAAACCAATTTTGAGAAAGCCACTTTCAATTTTAAGCATCTAATTTTTTGCTCATTGAATCTTCAAATTTTTCCAGTAAATGAATATATCGATGCTGAATATTATATAAGAACTTATCCTCTGTATCGATCGAATAAACAGGATTGTATTGAATTCTATCGATCACCATGTCGAGCCAATCTTTTCCATCATCTATCAAATCTGCGTGAAACGCCTCGGCGGTCAAATCCCTGGAACCTGAAAAAGGGCCTTTCCCTTGCTTAAGAAAATATTTAGTCATGACTTTCAAAGCCAGTTCATGGGCCACTTCAAAGTTAGTGATCATCTCTCTCGCCTGAGATTCTTTAAAGCCATGTTTATTAGCACGCTGAACATAGGATCTTAAATCTTCCAGCGCAGTGCTGAATTCCTCAAAGCATTGTTCACAGGTCTGGGGTAAGGTCTTCATGGGTTTTTCTTTTAATTAAGGTACTAATTTTTAGGAATTGCTTCCTAAAGCTCACGGGGAATTTTGGAGGGACTTCTTCAATTTCCCCTTCAGATTATCGGATGGTGTAGCTTTGCATAAAAGGCTGTCCACTAGTTGCAACCCCTTCTAGTAGAAGTTTTCCGCTATAATCTTCCAAAAACTTACCTACTGCTTTTGGATCCCGTGCCGGTTCTCTGTTTATCTGAGTAATGATAAAACCCTCTCTCAAACCCAAATCTCTTAAATAACCTCTGGTTAATCCAGTCAATTTTACCCCGTATTCAATTCCCATTTTATCTTTTTCAATGGTGTTGACTGCTTCTAGTTTTGCTCCCAAAAGGTTGGAGCTGTAATATTCCCGCTTCAATATTCCATCACCACCTTCCAGATTCTGAAGCTTCAGTTGAGCAGTGTTTTTAGATCCATTTCTTATATAAGTAACCGGCAAATCCTGACCTGGGTAATAATAAGAAAGTGCCTCTTCAAAACTTCCCATTCCTGTGATTTCCTGATTTCCAAGTTGAGTGATAACATCATTTCTTTGAAGACCTGCAGATTCGGCAGCTCCATCTCGAATGACGTGAGTGACGATAACGCCATTCAATGTTTTGATATTCATTTCTTCAGCTAGCTCAGGAGTAATTTCCACTGCTTCAATGCCCGGAATTGCCTTTTGAACCTCACCATATTGGATCAAATCATTAGAAACTTTCATCGCTATATCCACTGGGACTGCAAATCCATAACCTGTATAAGAACCTGTTCTGGAAAGAATGGCAGTGTTTATTCCCACCAATTCACCATTGACATTGACCAAAGCTCCACCAGAGTTTCCTGGGTTAATTGGTGCATCGGTCTGAATGAAGCTTTCCAAAGGGAAATCTCCTCCTAGAATATTAATCTGACGCTCTTTTGCAGAGACGATTCCTGCAGTTACAGTCGAGGTTAAATTGAAAGGATTACCAACTGCAAGCACCCATTCTCCAATTCGCAAATCACGGCTGCTGCCTCTTTTGATAGCTGGAAGGCCGTCGGCATCGATTTTCAAAACGGCGATATCAGTATTTTTATCTGTTCCGACCAGCCTTGCTTTATAAGTTTTCTTTTGATGAATCACCTCGATTGTTTCCGCTCTATCAATCACATGGTTGTTTGTCACGATATATCCATCTTCGGAAATAATCACTCCCGATCCTGAGCTCACTTGCTGGGACGGACCGGAACCAAAGAAGTAATCAAACATACTATAACGTCTTGGGTCTGTTCCTGAGAAGTTCTTGATAAACACCACCGATTGTGTGCTGTTTTCCGAAGCGTCTACAAAAGAAGCTGGCGGATAATCCGGAATTGATCTAGTAGGTGTGAATTCCGATGCCAGGCTAATTGACTGTTCGTTATTTTCAGAAAAATCATTGGCTTGATTTTGTGAATCTGAAACACTCACTTGGGTCCAAAGTGCCGCACCTGCCAATCCTGATAAGAAAGAAATTCCAGTAGTTTTTATGAGACTTTTCATAGATTTCAATTTAATCATTTGACGTTTTGACTAAAAATCGGTTAGCCGCCTTCACATTTTTTAAGAAAAGGCAAAAGAGTTGTACCAAAATCGAGCAAAAATTAGCCCATCAAGTAAAAACTGACGAGTTGTACAAGGAAAAGTGGAGGCATCTTGTAATTTTGTCAGCTAATTGAGAAAACCATCTAGACTTTTTGAAAGTTTATTGCTCAAAATCCAAACTGAATGACAGAACAAAAGCGCGTAGCCATCCTGGGTAGCACCGGAAGTATCGGTACCCAAACACTGGAGGTAATCCGCCAACATTCTTCGGAATTTCAAGTCGAAGTTCTTACAGCCCAAAACAACGCAGATTTATTGATTCAGCAGGCTTTGGAGTTTAATCCAAACGCTGTAGTGATCGGGAATGAAGCCTTATACCCAGCGGTCAGAGATGCCCTAATTGACCAAGATATCAAGGTTTTTGCAGGTCAAAAGGCGATAGCTCAGGTAGTGGAAATGGAAACCATCGATGTGGTTTTGACTGCGCTGGTGGGGTATTCAGGTTTGATCCCTACGATTCATGCGATTAAGGCCGGGAAGCAAATTGCTTTGGCCAACAAAGAAACCATGGTAGTAGCAGGGGAAATCATTACTGCTTTGGCAAAGGAAAACAGAGTTAACATTTACCCGGTTGATTCGGAACACTCGGCAATTTTTCAATGTCTGGTGGGAGAATTTCACAATCCTATAGAAAAAATCATTCTTACAGCTTCTGGAGGGCCATTCAGAGGAAAAGACAGAGCTTTTTTGGAGAATGTAACCAAAGCTCAGGCTTTGAAGCATCCCAATTGGGAAATGGGAGCGAAAATCACGATTGATTCGGCTTCTTTGATGAACAAAGGCCTGGAAGTGATAGAAGCAAAATGGCTTTTTGGATTGCAAACTGATCAAATTGATGTGGTCGTACATCCACAGAGTATTATCCATTCTTTGGTACAGTTTGAAGACGGATCTTTAAAAGCGCAACTCGGATTACCGGATATGCGTATTCCCATTCAGTTTGCACTCAGTTTTCCTGATCGATTAAAAAGCGATTTTGAGCGGTTTGACTTTATGAATTACCCTCAGCTGACCTTTGAGCAACCAGATTTGGAGACTTTCCAAAATCTTCAACTAGCGTATGATGCCCTGGCAAAAGGAGGGAATGCTCCTTGTACCCTGAATGCTGCTAATGAAGTGGCAGTCGCGGCTTTTCTAAAAGAAGAAGTAGGGTTTTTAGAAATGTCTGATCTAATCGGTGAGACACTTTCGAAAACAGAGTTTATCTTACACCCAAATCTTGATGATTATGTGGAAACTGATCGAAGGGCAAGAGAAATTACAGAACAACTAATTAAGCGTAAAGTATAATGGATACATTAATAATGGTGGGTCAACTGGTACTGGGATTATCCATCCTGGTAGGTTTGCATGAATTGGGCCACTTGCTCACAGCCAAGATGTTTGGTATGAGAGTAGAGAAATTTTCAATCGGTTTTCCTCCTAAAATCGCCGGATTCCAGTGGGGAGAGACAGAATATTCCATCGGAGCAATTCCTTTGGGAGGTTTTGTGAAAATTTCAGGGATGGTTGATGAATCCATGGATACAGAGCAAATGGCTGAGGAACCACAACCTTGGGAATTCAGATCCAAGCCAGCCTGGCAGCGATTGATTGTGATGCTTGGAGGTATTATTGTGAATGTGATTACCGGAGTTTTGATCTTCTGGGTGATGGTTTACAATAATGGAGAAACCTATTATTCTCGAGACCAAGTTGTAGAAAATGGAATTGAGGCTTTAGAAATCGGCCAGTCTATTGGTCTGAAAACCGGAGATAAAATTCTCGACATCAATGGAGAACCTTATGTAAGCATCAATGATTTGAGCAGTGGTTCTGCTTTGCTTAGTGAAAATGGGTATTACACAGTTGATAGAAACGGTGAAATTTTGAAAGTTGAAATCCCTAGAGGCTTCATCAACTCATTTAGCAAAAAGGAGGCTCTTGACAATTTTGTGGAAATGAGATATCCATTCCAACTGTCGGTGATAGATAAAGGTGGAGCTGCTGAGAAAGCTGGAATTACCACAGAAGATAAAATACTTGCAGTCAATGGAACAGAGGTTCATTATTTTGATGAATTGCAAGCTGCTTTGGCGGACTCCAAAAGCGCAAATGCCGACATTACTCTTTTGAGAAATGGAGATACTACTCATACTTCGGTAGCTGTTTCAGAGAGAGGCACAATTGATATTGCGGTTACATCAGTCTTGGAGCCCGTAAGAAGAGAATATGGTATCGGAGAAGCATTTGTGAAAGGATCTGAAAGAGCATTTACCATCGTGGTAGTCAATGCAAAAGCATTGGGCAAAATGTTTACCGGAGAAGTTTCTACAAAAAATGTGAGTGGGCCAATCGGAATGGCGAAAATCTATGGAGATACTTGGGATTGGGGTAAATTCTGGACTATTACAGGTTTGATTTCAATGCTTTTGGCATTTATGAATTTGCTGCCTATTCCTGCTTTGGATGGAGGGCATGTGATGTTTTTACTATATGAAATGATTTCAGGTAGAGCTCCTTCTGATAAGTTTTTGGAGAACGCCCAGAAAGTGGGAATGGTTATTCTACTGGCTTTGATGGTTTTTGCAATTGGCAATGATGTGTTGAAGCTATTTACAGGAGATTAATCCTATCAATAAATCTTTAAAAACCGGGTTGAGAAGCCCGGTTTTTTTTGTTACTAAATAATTCGTGAAAGTTTTGTTTTTAAAGATTTAGTGCCCTTTTTTTGCCAAAAAAATATTTTCATGAAATTTATAGTTTGTAAGTGTGCATTTCTTTTTTTGATGAATCTTCTGGCACTTTCAGTTTTTGCGCAGCAAAGCACTCCCAAAAAATCAATCATTACCTTAAAAAACGGTACTGAAATCCAAGGGCAATTAGTAAGTGAGTTTGATCTGGAAGACTACACAGTGATTGAATTCATTTCTGAATCGGGAGATAAATCAATTTTTAAACCTGAAGACATTTCCAGTTTTAAATTAGCCAATGGTAGAGAGTTTAGATCGGAATCAATTCCTGGATTGGAGAATCAAGTATTCGTTCAAGTATTAGTTTCTGGCTCCCTGGAATTATTGAAATGGGAAAGAAATTATTTTGTGAACAGGGGAGATGAAATGAGAGAGCTCAAGGTTATCAGCACTACCAAAGAAGTGGAGGGGAAAACAATGACTGGAAGTAGTAATCAATACATTGGTATTCTTAAAATTGCGATGAATGATGAATGTGGGGCAGGATTAGCAAAGAAAATAGAATCTACTAAACTGACTGATTCTAGTTTAATTGATCTTTTTGATACCTATTACGATTGTTCTGGTAAACAGTATCAAATCAATGTTTCTCAGGTTCCATTTTCAAAATTGTCTTGGAGGGTTCAAGGTGGAGTTGGATTTTTATCGATCCCTGAATATCAAACTAATAAAGATGTGAATTATGCTCTTGATAAAACCATTGTTCCTTATTTCGAACTAGGTGTAAGGTTAAGAGAATTTAGGACAGCACCTCGCTTACAAGTGGATCTTGGGGTGGGATACATGCAGGAGTCCAATACTATTCATTTGGACTCCGAGTTGATATCATTTGATCTTACAGGAAGCCAGGAATATAATTCCTACTCCATCTTAGTGCCATTGCAAGTGAGTTATGTTCTATTTAAAAAGGACAAAAATGAGATTTATGCTGGGACTGGCCTCACATTTTGGTTTACCAATTTTGAAAGAGGATATGGCGAGCTTCTAGTTGATAATGGCGAACAAAATAACTCACTTGAGAGGTCGGATTTTGTCGATCGAAAAGAAAAAGGGATTAGCCCAAACCTCAAAATTGGATATAGAAAAAAAGTCTCAGCAAAGACAAGTTTATTCATGGAAGTGAAGGGAGATTACCTTATCAAAAACATGTTCTTTTACCCTCTTACCTATCAGGCCATACACAATTATGCTACTGGGAGTTTAACTGTAGGTCTTGAATTTTAGGTTTATCGGTTTAAGATAATGAGCTAAGAAAACCGGGTTGAGAAGCCCGGTTTTTTTGTTTGAAATTCAATGAAAATTTTCAGATTGAAAATCAATTAGTTGCAACTATTTTTAGGTTAAAGTTAGGCAATTTAAAAAAATGTGATTTCCGATTCATAATTTAACATCCTGAAAATGAGTGGAAAAACATGAGAAAAAATGTGCCTGCAATAGTTTTGCTTTTAACTATTCTTATACAACCATTGCGGGCTCAAAATGCCTCCAAGGTTTTTGTTATCAAACAAGGTCAGTCTATTGAGATGACATTAGAAGGTGAGTCAGATTTTTCTTTTTTCGATCAGCTCCATGTGGTCGAAAATGGAAAGAAAACAAGTTATGATCCTAGCCAAATTGATGGATTCAGATTTGAAAATGGAAGGTATTTCCTCTCTAAAAAAGTCAGAGGAACAGAAGAAAGATACTTTTTCCAAATCCCATTTGAAGGAGAAAAGTCGTTGGGTGTCTTTAGGTCTGGTTATTATTTGATTTTGGGAGATGAAGCTATAATTCTTTCTGTGGAAAGCAGAGAGCACACCAACATGGTCAGCCGGGAACAAAAACGGAAAACTTACCTCGGAGTATTGCATTATGCAATGGATGACTGCAATCCGGAGATTACAGAAATGATCAATGATGTCAACCTTTCTTACCCATCATTGGAAAAACTTTTTATTGCCTATCATTCCTGTAAAAATCTGCCTTACCAAGTCCATGCCGAGACTATTCCATTTTTTAAATTGGGAGTTTCTGCGTCGGTAGGATTAGGTATTCTAAACCAAAGAATGAGTTCCCTGGTATTCGAAAACCAAAGTGGTGTCCCTACATTTGAAATATTGGCAGATTTGATTTTTCAGAAATTTTCTCCCCGTACCAAAGTTCAGCTGGGTGTTTCCTCCTTATCGTTTGAAGATGCTTGGAGTGTTGAAGATGTCAATTTTAATCCTGGAGATGAGCGATTATGGTACCAAGAAGAGTTTAAGCTCAATATCATCAAACTACCTGCAATCATTAATTACAATTTTCTCCACAAGGAAACCCAAAGTCTCTATGGAGGAGTTGGCTTGACTTACTCCCTAGTAAAAAAGGAGAGTATTTCTGAAGTTTCTCAATGGGAGTATTATTCTCCATATAGTACCGATCAAATCATTACCAGACCACGCGATCCGGTTTTATTGGATCCGAGCAATACATTTGGATTTATCTTGAAGGCGGGATACAAAAAGAAATTTAATTCTATATGGGCATTTGCCGAAGTCCAGTTCGATAATTTCTCAAACCTTGGTTATGCTGTTTTGAATAGTTCTAATCCTTCTAAATACTCTATGTCAATGAACAGTTTTAAAATTGGGTTAGGGTTTTGAAAAATCACCAATAAATAAACTTTAAGGTGTCAGTCTTAAATCTTTGGTTTTCTCATTTCAACTAATTATCTAGCACTCTATTTAATCAATATATGGTTGGCAAATATTACCGGGTAGCTTTACTGTCTTTTCTCTTTATTCTACCCAATTTTTTGGCCTTTGGCCAAAAGGACTTTACCGAGAAAAATCTATTGGAAAACACCCCGTCAAAATCAGGAATCCCAAGCGATTTTATCCTCGACTCCAGTGGTAATAAAGTCTTTGGTAGAGTTATCCGGTCTTTTGATTTTTCAGATTATGAGGTTATAGAGTTTGAAAAAGACGGAAAAATTACCACTTACGCCCCAGACCAAATTCAAGGTTTTGGATTAGACAATGGGAGATTTTTCCTCTCTAAATTGCTGCCTGATTCAGATGATTTTCAATTTGCTCAGATTTTGTTTTCAGGTAAATACCAGCTTCTGGAGCGAAAGAATAAATTTTTTGTGGATTCAGGGTTGGAGATCATTGAGCTGAAAATTATTCCAAGGGAAAACTATACAGGTAAAAAGAAATTTGTAAAGCTCTATATCAGTACTTTGAAATTTTTAATGACTGGACGTTGTGGGCTTGAATTGGCGCCTAAGATAGAACGAGCCGATTTGGAAGAGCAGGATTTAATTCAGATTTTTATTGAATTCCACGAGTGCGAAGATTATCCCTATGTGGTTCATGTAGATAAAATCCCTTTGGTGAAGGTATCCCCAACTATTGGGATTGGCGGAGGAATGGTTTCTCCAAAAGCACTAGAGGCAATAGAAGGTAGAGCCGTGGATATACAGTCTCCCTATTTTGTTCAGGCGATGATCGGTGGGCAGCTACATGATTTTAGAAAAGCACCACGGTTAAGTTTTGATTTCAAAGTGGGATATAGATTGATGTCAAGCTCATGGTTAGTGAGCCAGATTAGTGGCTCGTATTTATATATCGGATCCCAGGATATTAGACAAGGGAGTTTATTAATCCCTTTAAGTTTAAATTATACATTTTATAAAAAGGAGGCCATGGATTTATATCTAGGGCTTGGTGGAGGTTTTGTTTTTAGCAAACTCAAAAATGAGGAGGGCTTGGTAGATTTAACCAATCTTACCATAAAAGAAACAGTATTGACCTATGAGGATTTAGTCGATGTAAGACCTAAACTTTTCAGTCCTGCAATCAAATTAGGAAGCAATATTTATTCTGGTTCGAATAAAAGCATCTATACCGAGGTCTTGGCAGAATATGCCAAAGCGATGTACATCAGTTATTTGCCAAACTACCACGGAAAGGAATATAATTCATTTTCTGTTTCACTAAGCTTAGGGATTAAATTTTAAAAATGGTCATGAGACGTCAATTATTGGCTTTTTTCCTTTTAATAGGACTTATTTCTTCCTGTAACAAAGAAGAGGTAATACCCAGGACAAATCCCCGGTTTTCTGTCACGATGGTTCAGGATATTTCTGAAGGTGGTGCGGAATTCCGTGCTCAAATGATTGATTATGGAAGTGATGAAATTTTAGAATATGGGTTTGTCTATTCAGAAGGAGAAAATCCGAAAATCGGATATGGGGACTTTGTGAGCGAGCAAGGAAGACCGAATGAGTTTTTTACCTTAAAAGCCATAACCGGACTTATAAAAGGCAAAACGTATTTTGTCGCTGCCTATTTGAAAACAAATGCTGGAATTATTTATTCTGAACCAAGCTCATTTTTAGCCCAAGGAAGTGAGGGATTTGTGTTAAATAGAATTGAATTAAAGCAACCAGTATATTTTGGAGATACAATTTTAGTCTTTGGGGAAAAGCTGAGTTCAAACCCTGCATATTATGATGTAACAGTCAATGGAATACCAGCTTTAGTTTCAAATTTGAGCAATACCGGATTTAAAATTAAAATTCCAAGTTGGTTTGAGACAGAAAGAGTGGATGACGAACATGTCGTGTTGACGATAAACTTAAAAGTGGTTGGGAAGACCTTAGATTTGAGGGAAAGTGTCAGGTTTAAAGAACCAGAATTTATTCCTCAGCCTGTCCAAGAAGTATTTTACAAAGAAAAGGTCGTTGTAAAAGGTAATTACCTTCTTTCTGACGAAGTCAAAGTAATCATGAAAAATGATACCGGTGGAGGATGGGAATTGCCTTTGGTCTCATTTGAGGAAAATGAAGTTGGGTTTTTGGCTGAAATAAACAACTACATTTATAAAAATGGAAGTCTGTTTCTGAGGATA
Source organism: Algoriphagus iocasae (assembly GCF_014206875.1). Taxonomy (GTDB): domain Bacteria; phylum Bacteroidota; class Bacteroidia; order Cytophagales; family Cyclobacteriaceae; genus Algoriphagus; species Algoriphagus iocasae. Next base: position 320,181 of record NZ_JACIJO010000001.1, read on the forward strand.
CGAGGAAAAGATTATCCGATGGAAGATGTTTTCAAGATGAAAGGGTCTGAGCTAGAGCCAGGTCAATTGATCAGGGGTTCTTCAAGAGAATATTTTGTAGTAAAGGGGTCGAATTTTATCGAGCAATATCAGTCAAATGAATTTTCAACCAATATTCCCGGAATAAATGCCTATTCCGAATATTCATCGGAAAATGAAGTGGTGATGTATTTCAATGGAGAAATTGTGACTCGGGAGTTAAAACTTTTCGCCAACAATTTCGGTCAAAAATCTCAAAACTTTGCAGAGATACATTTCACAGACCCGTATTTGAATTATCTAAAAATGCCATCAGAATTCAGGGATTACAGGTTTATCCAGGAATCAGGTGTTACGGTCGGCGATATTGGCTATTTTTTCCTAGAAAGAAATGTGTATCGGATTGATCCTAAAACGAGAGGAGTAAGCATTGTTGCCAAAGCTCCCGAAAGTGTTTTTCATCTAGCTGGAGGGTTTTCTTATGCGGCCATCAACGGCAAGATTTATTTGGGAGCTGTCAGCAGTTCTGAAAGTCAGGGTTCTTTTTGGGAGTTTGATCCCAAAACAAATGGCTTGAGAAGATTAGCAGATATACCTTCCAAAGCCAAAAAACCAAAATTGGTCTATGCTACCCAAACGCACCTTTATTACGAGGGAGGATATACCCAAGGAGCTGGCGGATATACATGGGATCCGGGAGTTTTTAAATATTCATTTGCATCCAACTCTTGGGAAAAGCTGAACCGCGAGTTTGATAATGATGATTATCTTATCTTATTCAGAACATTCCGATATAATGGAAGTATCTACACGATCCGGGATGAAACTCAATCCATTTACCCGGTTATCAGGAAGTTTAATGAATCCACAGAAGATTGGGAGTTTGTAAGGGATTTAGGGTATTATGAGCGTGTTACTACAGCAAATGAGCTTTTCGTAATTGGGGATTGGGTATACAGCTTTAACCATCAATCATGGGCTGCTTTCAATATGAAAACCTTTGAAAATAAAATTTGGGAAAGAAGCTATGAGTCTTCAAGTTTTGCTATGAACTATTCATTTCAGGCAAATGGGAAGATATATGCTTATGATGGGAATAATTACCTTGTGGAAATAGATCCAGCATATTTTTCTGATTAATTCCCTGCCAATCTGGCAATATCCCCTTTTGGCATAACCCTTGACATTTTAGGAAGAACCTTCGCTATTTGAAGGTTCTTCTTTTAATTTAGCTAAATCCTGACAGCCCATCTGTCAATATGTCTATATGAGTCAATTCGAAAATTCCATGTTCCAAAATTTGATGACCGGTGAATTTGCAGGGGAGGGTGACCTAATCCAGCTGATTACCGAAGATGAAAACGAGGAGCAGGGAAATGAATCTTATGGGGAAGAACTTCCGATTCTTTCTGTTAGAAATACCGTACTGTTTCCTGGAGTCGTAATTCCAATTACTGTGGGCAGACAGCGTTCGATCCGTTTGGTGAAGAAAGCCCAAAAAGGAGATAAATTGATTGGAGTCTGCGCGCAGATCAATCCAAACAATGATGATCCGGCATGGGAAGATATTTACCAAGTGGGGACTCTCGCGAAAATCATCAAAATGATTGTTCTGCCTGATGGCAATACGACAATCATTATTCAGGGGAAAAAGCGATTTAAAATTCGTGAACAGGTGACTGATGATCCATATTTCATGGCGAAAGTGGATTATTTGGAAGAGAATTTCCCAAAGAGTTCCAAGAAGATCAAAGCTCTTGAAGAGTCCTTGAAAGATGCTGCAACACGCATTCTTCATCTCAATCCAGAGATTCCAAGAGAAGCTCAGGTAGCTTTGGACAATATCGACAATACACCTTTCCTAACTCATTTTCTGTCTTCCAACATCAATGCTCCAGTTGAGTCAAAGCAGCGTTTGTTGGAAATCAATGATGGAGTAGATCGGGCTACATTGCTTTTGGAATTTATGATGAAAGACATCCAGATGCTGGAGTTGAAATCCGAGATTCAGAAAAAAGTACATACAGATATCGATCAGCAGCAGAGGGATTATTTCCTTCGCCAGCAGATGAAAGTCCTTCAAACCGAACTTGGAGAAGAAGGTCCTGAAAAGGAAGTAGAAGATTTAAGAGCAAGAGGTGCTTTGAAGAATTGGCCTGAAGAGGTGAAGAAGCACTTCGAAAAAGAGCTTGATAAAATATTAAGAATTAACCCTTCTGCAGCAGAGTATCCAATCGCGCTTAACTATGCTGAAACCATGGTGGAATTGCCATGGAATGAGTTTACTCAGGATAATTTTGACCTTAAGAATGCCAAAGCGATTTTGGATAATGATCACTTTGGACTGGAAAAAGTCAAAGAAAGAATCATTGAATATTTGGCAGTTTTAAAGCTGAAAAATGATCTAAAGGGTCCGATTTTATGCCTTTATGGCCCTCCTGGAGTTGGTAAAACTTCATTGGGTAAATCGATCGCTGCAGCGTTGGGTAGAAAATACATTCGAATGTCTCTTGGAGGTCTTCATGATGAAGCAGAAATCCGTGGACATAGAAAAACCTATGTAGGTGCCATGCCTGGGAAAATCATCCAGAACATGAAAAAGGTGAAGATTTCTAATCCTGTCTATGTTTTGGATGAGATTGATAAGCTTTCTTCTGATTTCAGAGGAGATCCTTCTTCTGCCTTTTTGGAAGTTTTGGATCCCGAGCAAAACAGTACTTTCCTTGATAACTATCTGGAAGTAGAATATGATCTGAGCAAGGTCCTTTTCATTGCTACAGCTAACTCTTTGGAGAGTATTCAACCGGCTTTGAGAGATAGGATGGAGATCATCGAAGTGACGGGCTATACCCAAGAGGAAAAAGTGGAGATAGCGAAGCGTCACTTGGTGCCAAAGCAAAGAAAAGAGCATGGTTTGAAAGCCAAAGAAATCACCTTTGAGAAGGCTGCTTTGGTGAAAATCATCGAGGATTACACGAGAGAATCTGGTGTCAGAGGACTGGAAAGAGCGATTGGAAAGGTGGTTAGAAATATTGCCAAATCCATCGCAATGGAAGAGGAGTATGATACCAAAATCACCAAAGAGGCAGTAAGAAAAATCTTGGGTTCAGAGATTTTCGATAAAGAAATTTATCAGGACAACTCTGTGGCTGGGGTGGTAACTGGTCTTGCTTGGACCAGTGTAGGTGGAGAGATTTTATTTATCGAATCCAGCTTGAGTAAAGGAAGAGGAAAGTTGACGCTTTCTGGTCAGTTGGGTGATGTGATGAAAGAGTCTGCAATGACTGCATTGTCCTATCTGAAATCGCAAGCAGATAGTTTAGGTATAGATCATCGAGTTTTTGATCAGTATGACCTACACATTCACGTGCCTGCTGGAGCAGTACCAAAAGATGGACCTTCAGCTGGTATTACGATGCTTACGGCGATGGCCTCCGTTTATACTCAGCGAAAGGTGAAAGCAAAAGTTGCAATGACAGGAGAGATTAGCTTGATCGGAAAAGTCATGCCTGTTGGAGGGATTAAAGAAAAAATCCTGGCTGCAAAAAGAGCTGGAATCAAAGAGATTATCCTTTGTAAAAAGAATAAGAGGGATATCGAGGAGATCGATCCACAATACGTAAAAGGTATTGAATTTCACTTTGTTGACAGAGTGGATGAAGTCTTGGATATAGCACTTCTCAAGACCAAAGTGGATCGAGCAATTAAGTTCGATTTGAAGTCCGATAAAAAAGATTCATAAGATTGAAAAAGCAATGCCTAACTCAGGACTTGCTTTTTTTATCTCAAAAAAATAGATCTATAACCATATGTTCCGCGTAGGAAAAATCGAGGCAGTTGAAGTGAAAGAGGGAACAAACTAACAAACTAACATGGAGAATATCATCTCACTAACTCCAAGGCAAATAGTTGCGGAGTTGGATAAATATATCATTGGCCAGCATGACGCAAAGCGAAATGTTGCCATTGCACTAAGAAATAGGATTCGACGCTTGATGGTGAAAACCGAGATTCAAAAAGATATTGTACCTAATAATATCTTGATGATTGGATCTACAGGTGTCGGTAAAACAGAAATAGCCAGAAGATTGGCAAAAGTTGCAAATGCGCCTTTTACCAAAGTTGAAGCTTCCAAATTTACAGAAGTTGGATATGTGGGAAGAGATGTAGAGAGTATGGTTCGTGACCTTGTGGAGCAGTCCGTAGCTTTGGTAAGAGAGGAAAAAAATGAGGCAGTCAAACTTAAGGCTGCAGAAGCAGTGGAAGAATTGATTTTGGATATCTTGATTCCTCCAGTAAAAAGTGCTGGTTTTACCAGAAATGCTGTACCTGCTGATACCGATTCTGAACCAAGCAATGATGCTGAATTAAACGAGAGAACCCGCGAGAGATTCCGAGAGAAATTAAGGAATGGCGAACTTGATGATCGTAAGATTGAAATCAATGTCAAAGCCTCTTCTCCGGTAGGAATTGGGATGATCGGAAACGGAATGATGGACGATGCCAGTATGGCGGGACTCCAGGATATGATTTCCGGAATGATGCCTAAGAAGACCAAAAAGAGAAAACTGAGTATTTCAGAAGCTAGAAAAGTCTTGTTGGAAGAGGAAGCATCAAAGTTGATTGATTTTGATGAGGTGAAAGAGGAAGCGATCAAATTGGCAGAAAATAACGGGATTATTTTTATAGACGAAATTGATAAAATCGCTTCTAAGTCTGGCAAAAATGGAGGAGGACCTGATGTAAGCCGGGAAGGTGTGCAGCGGGATTTACTTCCAATTGTTGAAGGTTCTTCTGTCAATACTAAATATGGTGTTATCAATACCGATCACATTTTGTTTATTGCTGCAGGTGCTTTTCACGTGGCCAAACCTTCAGATTTGATCCCTGAACTTCAAGGTAGATTCCCGATCAGAGTTGAATTGCAAAGTTTAACACAAGAGGATTTTTCAAGAATTCTTAGAGAACCAAAAAATGCTTTGACCAAGCAATACCAAGCTTTGTTTGAGGCAGAAGAAGTGTTTTTGGATTTTAATGAGGAGGCAATTGAGGAAATAGCCAGGCTGGCATTTTTGATTAACCAAGAAGTGGAAAACATCGGTGCTAGAAGACTTCACACTGTAATGAGTCATTTATTAAATGATTTTCTGTTTGATGTGCCAGATACCATTAAGGCAAATTCCAAGATAATGGTGACTAGGGAAATGGTTCAAGAGCGTCTTGCCACCTTAGTAAAAAACAGAGATTTATCTCAATACATACTCTAAAATTAAAAAAGGCATCATTTTGGTGTCTTTTTCTTTATGCCCCAATCACTCCTAATTATTACTGGTCACAGCCAGGGACTTGGTCGTGCCGTTTTAGATTTATTTCTGTCCAAAGAATCGTTTCAAGTGTTAGCCATTTCAAGAACCAAACTTGAGCTGGAATCACCACGATTGACACAGATTAGCCTAGACCTTTCTGAGCTTTCAGTCTTAGAGAATAAATTATCCAGCCTTTTCCCAGAAGGTGATTTTGACCAGATTGTACTTTTAAATAATGCTGGCTGGATCGGTCAGGTAAAACCAATAGGTCAACTTGGGCCTAAAGAAATGAGAGAGCAGGTAAATTTGAATTTATTGGCTCCTATGTATCTCACCAACGCTTTTCTAGCAAATTATCAAAGCGATACCACCAAGAAAATTGTGTGTAACATCAGCTCAGGAGCTGCTTCCCGTCCAGTAGAAGGATGGGGTGGATATTGCAGTACCAAAGCTGCTTTGGCCATGTTTACTTTGGTTGCGGCCAAGGAGAAAAAATCACTTAATACGCATTTTTATAGCGTTGCGCCGGGAATCATCGATACCAAAATGCAGGAAGAAATTAGAAAATCTAACGATGCTGATTTTCCTGATTTGGATAAGTTTATCGACTACAAAGAAGGTGGTAAGTTGGTGAGTCCAGAAGAAGTTGCTAAGAAAATTGCTTATCTGATCTTGAATCCAGAAAAGTTTACTGAGGTGATTCAGGATGTCAGAAATTTTGAGCTTACCTAGTTTTCTTTTTTGGATAGTCTATAAACCAAAAGCTAGCGTTATTGGGAGAGATTTCAGACCAGTGATCTGTATCAAATTTAAACCCACATTGACCCGAAGTAGGAAGGTTGTCAATTGGTTTTCCTAGGTATTCAATGAGGTCGTTAAATCCTGGGTTATGGCCAAAAACCAAAATTGTATCGTACTTATCTTTCTGCATCCTTAAATATTTTAGGATTATTTCTGGATGAGAATGATAAAGGTTTTTTTCAATTTGGATTTCTTCCAAAGGATACTGAAAATGGTTGGCTAATATTTCAGCTGTCTGAACTGCTCGAGTGGCAGAAGAAGATAAAAACAGGCTTGGTTTAACCATACGAGCTACTAGACGATCTGCCATCAATGGAAGATCCCGAAGCCCACGTTCAGCTAGTGGTCTATCGTGATCAGCCAAAAATGGCCTATCCCATGCTGATTTTCCGTGTCTGACCAAAATTATTTTCTTCATTTGCTCAAATAAAAAATGATTGTTTTGTTTTTTTTCAGGTAATATTTACATTTAGCGTACTTTCAATTACAATTTATCACAATTTATTATGTTTACCGGAACAGTAAAATTTTACAACGAAGCCAAGGGTTTCGGATTTATCGTTGATGACGAAACTCAAAGCGAAATCTTCGTTCATGCAACCGGGCTAATCGACAAAGTCGCTCAAAATGACAAAGTGACTTACGACGTCAAGGAAGGCAAAAAAGGACCGAACGCAATTAATGTAAAAATCGCTTAATCAGTGATTTTAGGATTATAGTGTTAAGAAACCCCTGAGAACCAACTCAGGGGATTTTTTTTAACTGTTTTGTTCCGTTGGGGGAGGCGGAGTCGGATCCTGATTAGGTCCGGAAATCTTTTCTTCCCATGGATCAGGAATACTTTTGATATATAGATCTCTCTTAGGGAATGGAATTTCTACGCCGTTTTCGGAGAAGGCATCAAAGATGGCAGCCATCACTTCTGCTCTCATTTCAATCCAGATTTCCATGGTTTCAACCCAAAATAGCAACCTGAAATCCACAGAGCTTTCGCCAAAGTTTTGCATATAAACCTTCGGCCCAGGGTTTTTCATGATTCGGTTCCTGGTTAGGATATCCATTAAAATAGTTTGGACTACTTTCATGTCAGAGGAATAACCCACACCAATTATCAGTTCGATTCGTCGCTTTTTGTCTGATAAAGTCCAATTGATAAGACTTTGCGACAGCAAATCTCCATTTGGGATAACGATTTCTGATCCATCGTAAGCCTGAATTTTGCTGGCTCTGATACCTACATCCTTTACAGTTCCAGAATTAGGGCCTACAACAATCTCATCACCAATTTGAATCGGTCTCTCAAAGGCAAGGATGATTCCAGAAACCAAGTTGTTGATGATCGTTTGTAAACCAAAACCAATACCTACAGACAAGGCACCCAGAACGATAGTGATTTTATCCAATGGGATTTTAGCGGCTGTAGCTCCAATAAAAAAACCAATTATCAATACACCGAGTCGGATTAAAAGCACAGAACTACCGAGTCTTTGTTTTCGCGTCAAAGCTGTTTTCTGATCCTGCATAGTGGCGAAATATGCAATGTTGTTTGCCAAAAAGGTAGAAATCAAAAGGATGATAAGGAATAGGAAAATACTTCCGAATTCAAAAGCAGTATTTCCTAATACCCGCTCTTGAAATAAGAATTCACTTATAAAGCGATAAACTTTATCAAAATATCCCAAATGCCAAATAAGTCCGTAGAGCCAGATAGCAGCGGAGAAAAAGATCAAGAATCCTCTCATTCTTTTTTGTAAATCCTGAAAATCAAAAAATGAGGTAAAACCATCGGCACCTTTTTTACTGTATTCTACCAAAAGATAAATAGCCTCCATGGTGACCATGACGAAAAGGAAAAGTCCAACTGCCCGGTAGAAGTTGATGGCACCTGCTACAGCATAGGTTTTTGATAAATTATATCTACCTAAAATATTCATGACCAAGCTAAAAAACTCAATTGCAATTAGGAAGACTGAAGCAATCTTTAGGAAGGTAGAACCTAGGAAATTCTTCATTCTTAGGTCTTTCAAGGTCAATAGCCCCATCACTATAAATAAAACCGATGCAACCATTAAGAACCATCTTTCATCATAAGCCACTTTCCATTGTAAACCAGTTAAAGCAACTAATAAATAGGGTGTCAGAAATAAAACCCAATAGGTAAAGAATTTTTTTCCGAATTGTTCCTTGACCAGAAAAGTTGCCGCGATTACCATTAGTAACGATAAGATGGAAACAAACATCAGTGGTGGCCTATGGAATATTATCAGGTAAAAAGGAGTAGAAAATATCGCTGTTGCAGCAAGAGTATGTTTTCTGAAATATTTTACCCTGTCTAATATTAGTGATGCGAATTCCTTTTCATTAGAAATTGACTTGACAATTGATTTTAGTTTTAGGTAGATGACGAAAAAGAGCAAAGTGATCCCAATGATCGTAACAAGATTTCTTTTAAAATAGAGAAAAAGAATCAGCAAGTTTACCATGGTAGATTCCACGGTAATTTCAGAAAATGTCTGCTCTTTTTTAAAATCTGAAGGCTCCCAAGGATAATGGATTTCTTTTTCCCAGTATTTACTTTCTAATTTATTTTGATTGATGGATAAAAATTGGCGAAGATCCATCAGGAGGATAGCATTTTCGCTAATCCTAGCTTGAAATTTTGCTAATGTAATTTCCTGATTAAAAAATACGCTGTCGACATTTCGTAGGGTGTTTTTTAGGGTTTTTAATTCATTATTTAATACAGGCACTAGCGTGGTGTCTCTTAATGAAAGATTAAACAAACTATCATTTTTAATAGCTGTGATAGTGTTGCCAACCTCTGTTAAATCAACTACTCGATCATTTATGATTTTAGCGAACTTATTATTTTCCTCATTTACAGCTACAATTAGGTTGTCTATTCCTTTTAGGTATCTCAGATTAAGATTTTCTTGGTCTTCGATTGCATTTTCTTTAATACTGCCGATAAAATCCCGAATAGTAGGAATGTCTTCAGCCATCTTGACGGTGTCAAGATCTTCAGAAAGTTTCAATTTGATATTCCCTAACTCGATGGCATGTTGCTGTGCTTTGTTGATTAGTCGGTTTAATAAAGAACCTATTGTTCTGGTGTCTTTATTTACACTTAGAATAGTATCTGTAGATAGAAAAAGGCTATCGAATATCTGGTTTCCAGACGAAATTGGTTTTGGGATGCTATCAACTTTTAAAGTGTCTTCTTGGGCTATCAGATTTATGGATAAAAAGAATGATAGCAAGAAGAAAATTATCGATCTATACATACAGAGGAATTTCACATGAATATATAAAAAATTAAGTATCCATAGTTTGAGAGGATTCTATTCTTCTAAAGGGATATACTTAAATCAAGTCAAATTGACAGTTTTTGATCTAATATTTCAATAAATCAAGACTAAATGGCGGTAAAAATGGGTTGGAATGGATTTTTCTATTAACAGAGCAAAACTTAAAATCACTAAAATCTAAACCAATATTAAAATGAAACTAGTAAGATTTAACCAGCCCGATCCCTATTTCCCAAACACTTTCAGCGGTATGCTAGATAAGTTCTTTAATGAAAATATGGGGTCAACTTTGAATCAATTTAATCCTGCTGTGGATATTTCAGAAGATGATTCTTCTTATGAAATTCAGCTGGCAGTTCCGGGAATCCAAAAGAAGGATTTTAAAGTAGAATTGGTCGATGGAAAACTGACTATTTCCGGAGAGAGAAAAATGGAAGAGAAAAAAGAAGGTAAAAACTATCATAGTGTGGAAACTCAGTATGGAAGTTTCAGCAAATCCTTCTTTGTGCCGGATGATATTAAAGTAGAAGAAGTAGGAGCTACTTATGAAGATGGCTTGCTGAAAGTACATCTTCCAAAAAGTGAAAAGAAAGTTGTAAAAGCAGCTATTGAGGTAAAATAATTGATGAGCAGGGAAACCCTGCTCATTTTTTTTAGTTAATTTAAGAAAGCACCTCGATGCGGTTAATTCTTGTTAATTTGGCTTGAAAACTTTAGATGTAGGATTAATATTTGGATCGATTTTCAGCTTAAAACGTTGAGGAATTATAATAAAAAACAAACAACATGAGCAAAAAGCAATTCTTTATAGGAATTATACTTGCCTCCCTCATTGGAGGTATAGTTGCCTTGGCAGGCGTGGGCTTTTTGATGCAGCCCCAAAGTGCCAATAATTTTGATGAAAAACAGAAAGCAAGTTTTGTAAGCTTGTTATCTGGTGAAGATTTTACTATCCCTGATGGGATTAATTTTGTGGCCTCCGCAGAGGTGGTTACGCCAGCGGTAGTCCATATTACCAGTGAAATATCCTACACGCAGTCTCCAAATAGAGGACAAAGAGATCCACTTCAGGAGTTTTTCGGACTACCTAGTCCGGAAGGAAGACAGCCGAGATCACCACAAGGAATGAGTTCCGGATCTGGTGTGATAATTTCTTCAGATGGTTACATTGTTACCAACAATCACGTGGTGGAGAATGCAACCAAAGTTGATATTACATTAGAAAATAATAAGAGGTATGTAGCCAAAGTAATCGGAACAGATCCTACTACTGACCTTGCCTTACTGAAAATTGAAGATACTAACCTTCCATTTGTGAAGTTTGGGGATTCAGATCAGACTAAAATCGGTGAATGGGTTTTGGCAGTAGGCAATCCTTTTAACTTGAATTCTACTGTTACTGCAGGTATTATTTCAGCGAAAGCGAGAAATATAAACATCCTTAAGGATGAAAATAAAATGCAGATTGAGTCATTCTTGCAGACTGACGCTGTTGTAAATCCAGGAAACTCTGGAGGTGCATTGGTGAATTTGGCTGGAGAACTGATCGGTATTAATACTGCAATTGCCACTCAAACAGGAACATTCAGTGGTTATTCTTTCGCAGTGCCAAGTACATTGGTGAAGAAAGTGATGGATGACTTGATGAAGTATGGAACTGTTCAAAGAGGTTTGCTTGGAGTAACTATTCAAAGTGTAAGTCCAGAACTAGCTGATTATTTAGATAAGGATTTTGGTGTCGACCAAGGTGTTTATGTAAGTGGTGTGAATGAGAATAGTGGTGGAATGGAAGCTGGACTGAAAGAAGGAGATATCATTATTGGAGTGGATGGTAAGCCAACTAACAATGTGTCTAATCTTCAGGAATTAGTAGCCAGAAAACGACCTGGTGATCAAGTGGAAGTTGAATATTTAAGAGATGGTAAGACCTATAAGGCTAAAGCTACTTTGAAGAATTTTGACGGTGATACTAAAATCATCAAAAAGGAAATCCCGAAAACATATGAGTTTGGAGGAATGGTTTTCGAAGAGTTGAAAAGTCAGGTAAAAGAAGGGTTGAGATTAAATGGCGGTGCCATGATCAGTGTAGTTGGAGAGTCCGAGTGGAGAGAAGCTGGCGCAAGACCTGGATTTATTATTACCTCAATCATCAGTGATGAAGGAAGAACTAGAATTAAATCTGTAGAACATCTGCTAGAAGTTTTAAATGAAAAATCTGGAGAAGATGTGGTAGTTCTTGGAATGTTCCAAGATGGTACAGAGTATTATTTTGAAGTGGAGTTAGATTAATTGTGATTGATTGATTGTTAAGACAGGCCGGTAATTTTATCGGCCTGTTTTTTTATGCCCAAACTCAGCTGACTTAATGATGGTTTGTAAGTATTTGACTATTTTGAAGGGTTAAATAAAACCATAAACCTATGAAAATAGCCTTCACCTTTTTTGGGAGAATTTTGATTTTGGCCTTATTGTCTTTTCAGGCATTTGGTCAGGTCGCAACCAATATTACCCCAATCGGAAAGCAGCCTTTACCTGGTATTTCTCAGGAAAGAATAGACCTGATCGATCAGATGCTTGAGGAAACAGTCAGTTCCAATCAAGTTCCCGGTTTAGTCGCAATGATTGTCAAAGATGGTAAAATCGTTTACCATGATGCAAAAGGACTTGCTGATGTGCCTTCAGGAACTGCTATGGCGGAAGATCAGATCTTTCGAATTGCTTCTCAAAGTAAAGCCATCACATCAACAGCTGTCATGATGCTTTGGGAAGAAGGAAAGATTGGACTGGATGATCCTATTTCCAGGTATATTCCTGAATTCAAAAACCCTCAAGTCCTGACAGGTTTTCGATATGGAGATACAACCTATTCCACCAGACCTGCCAGCCGTGAAATAAGAATTCGAGACTTGTTGACGCATACTTCTGGCTTGGGTTACGGGGTAATTGATGGCAATGAGCAAATGAAAATGATTTATCATAAAGCCGGAATAGTGGATTTGTTTACCACAGAGCCAGTGAAAATCTCTGATAATATCAAAAAGTTAGCAGCACTTCCTCTGCATCATGATCCAGGATCAAAATACACTTACAGTGAAGGATTGGATGTGATGGGGTATTTGATTGAAATCGTATCAGGAATGCCATTTGACCAATTCCTGAAAACCAGAATATTTGATCCACTGGGAATGAAAGACACCGGGTTTTATCTGAATGATGCTCAAGGTGAGCGCCTTGTTACTGTTCATAGAAAAGTAAATGGATCCTGGGAATCCTATCCAGTAACTTTTTACGATCCCAATTATCCTAAAACAGGTGCCAAAACATTCTTCTCTGGTGGAGCAGGCTTATCATCTACGGCTTTGGATTATGCTAAATTTCTACAGATGTATCTAAATGGAGGGACTTATAATGGCGTGAAGATTTTGAGTTCTACTACCATCAAAACAATCATGTCAAACCAAGTGGGTGATTTATTGGGAGATGGAGGAAAAGATTATGGTCTTGCATTTGGTCTGGTGGATGAGAATGGTGTTGCAAAAGGAGGAATTGGGAGTTTGGGAACCTTCGATTGGGGAGGTTATTTCAATACCCAATATTTTGCAGATCCAGTGACGAAGACCATCGGAATTTTGATGAAACAAACCCAGGGTGGAACAGGAGATCAGTCCAGCTGGAAATTTAGACAAATGGTTTTTTCAGCAATTGATTAAAAAAAATGGGTAACGAATTCGTTACCCATTTTTTTTAGATTTTATCCACTGCAAGTTTGTAGTTAGGATCCTCAATCACGTTGATGTCTATCAAAGTATCAGCGTTTTCAAGAAGCTTTCGACAGTCAGGACTAAGGTGTTTCAAGTGGATTTTTTTTCCGGCTTTCTGATATCTTTCTGTTATTTTATTTAACGCTTCGATCGCCGACATGTCCACGACTCTACTTTCAGCAAAATCCAAGATCACTTCTTCCGGATCATTTGCGACATCAAATTTTTCTGCGAATGCAGTAGTGGAAGCAAAGAAAAGAGGACCGAACATTTCGTAATGTTTGACACCATTTTCATCCACATATTTTCTTGCTCGGATTCTTTTGGCATTATCCCATGCAAAAAACAAAGCTGCTAAGATTACTCCCACTAAAACAGCCAATGCCAGATTATGAAGGAATGCCGTCACCAGAGTGACCAACACCATCAAAAACACATCCGATTTAGGCATTTTATTCCAAGTCTTTAAGCTCGCCCACTCAAAAGTACCGATGGAAACCATGATCATAAGACCTGTCAAAGCTGCCATTGGAACTTGCTCTATCAGACTTGAGCCAAACATGATGAAAACCAAAAGCATAACAGAGGCAACAATTCCTGAAAGTCTTGCTCTTGCCCCAGAGGAGATGTTAATCAAACTTTGACCGATCATCGCACAACCACCCATTCCTGAAAATACACCGGAAAGCATGTTTGCAATCCCCTGCGCAACAGCCTCTTTGTTACCTCTTCCTCTGGTTTCAGTGATTTCGTCAATGATATTTAAAGTCAATAAGCTTTCAATCAACCCCACGCCAGCTACAATCGCTGCATATGGGAAAATAATCTGTAAGGTCTCGAAGGTTAATGGAACTGCTGGCAAATGAAAAGGAGGGAAGCCTCCTTTGATGGCTGCCATATCGCCTACGGTTTTGGTGTCAATGTTTAGAAAAGTCACCAATCCGAAAACCACCAAAATGGCTGTTAAGGAAGCCGGTACGACTTTGGTGAGTTTAGGTAAGCCCCAGATGATCAACATTGTTAATCCTACTAGTGCCAATAGAATATACATGGTAGAACCAGTCAGCCAATTCCCCGAATTGTCTTTAAACTGGTCCAATTGTGACATGAAAATGATGATTGCCAATCCATTCACAAAACCAAAAATCACAGGGTGAGGAACCAATCTCATTAATTTTCCTAACCTCAAGGTTCCTGCGGCCACCTGAAGAATTCCTGCTAAAACCACAGCGGCAAATACATATTCTACCCCATGCGTTGCGGCTAATGTTACAATTACCACTGCCACAGCTCCAGTTGCACCAGAGATCATTCCCGGTCTACCTCCTAAAATCGAGGTGACTAATCCCATCATAAAGGCGGCATACAATCCTGTCAAAGGAGATAATCCCGCAATAAATGCGAAAGCAACCGCTTCAGGAATCAAGGCCATGGCCACAGTCAATCCAGAAAGGATTTCAGTTTTGTAATCAACGAGTTGACGGAAGTCAAATAAATTGAGATACTTTTTCATTGGATAGGTTTGAGGAACTCTTTAAAATACTTTTTAAAGAAGTTGGTGTTTTTTAGAGAGCCGCAAAGATAGATAAAAATGAACAAACCGAATTTTATTTGGTAATTGTGGCCAAAATTCTCTTAAAAAAACAAAAGAGGCTGTCTCATAATTGGTTTTTGTCACATTGAGCGAAGTCGAAATGTCGGTTATTCCCTTTCAAAAAGCCTTCGACTCCGCTCAGGCTGACAAATTTTAGACTTTTGAGACAGCCTCTTTTATTGAATGCAAATAGCTTACTTCACAAACAGAATTCCGATTCCAGCCTCTTGAACCAATTTATTGAATTTTGGGATTTCTTCTTGAATTAACCGATCTCCCTCTTCTTTCAATTTGTCCCATTCTTTTTCAAGTTCTGCTCTTCTCATTTTTGATCCTTCGTTGATCTTTGGGATAGAACTATTCGATTGATTGATCACATAGAAATAATTTGCCGTGAATTTGTTCGGGAAATTTTCCACATCATCATAGGCTTTTGATTTTCGCTGGATCATCGATTCATCCCATTCTTTTAGTGCTTTCATCAATTTTTGACCGGCTTCCTCGATGGTTGAGTAATCCGTTTTTCCTTTTATTTTTTTGAGGAAAGCGGCTAATTGATCTTGGTATTCTTTCTCTTTGTTGACCATGTCATGCATCAATGTGAGCTCTTGCTCCATGCTACCCATGAACTCATGGTATTCCTGATATTGTGAGTCACTGATTTCATACAAAGGGTTTTCTAAAATTACTCCTGTCGTTTCTGCGTTACCATTTTCAGTGGTCAGTAAGATCTTGTATTCACCAGGAATTGCAGAATGCCCGCTATAACTAGCTTCTATGTAGGCACCATCTACCCCAGGCAAGGTTGGGTATTTTAAATTCCATACAAATCGGTTGATCCCTTTCTTCTTTGGAAGCACCGGTTCAGGTGATGGTCCACCATCATAGGATTTAAAGTTTTCATCCTTTTTAGAAGTAAATGACCTGACAAATTCTCCTTTAGAATCTCGTATTTCCAAAGTCAGATCAGTAGAATCAGAAAAATCCTCGGGTAAATGGTAGTAGATGACCATGCCACTGGCCGGATTGACGCCTGCAAAATCATCAGTGCCATCAAAATTCTCAATATTGCCATTCATTCTACTGTACCAATTTCCCAAAATCACCTCATCAGGCTGATAAATTTGTGCTGCCTCTACTTCTTTTTGGGCTTCTCTCACCAAGTTTAAATCATCTAAAATCCAGAAGGATCTTCCAGCAGTGGCTACAATTAAATCGCCATGAGCTTGGATCAAATCAGTGATTGGGGTGATTGGAAGGTTCAACTGAAAGCTTTCCCAATTGGCGCCACCATCTCTGGATAGATACATGCCGGTCTCTGTTCCTGCATATAGCAAATCTTTTACTTTGGTATCTTCCCGGACCACTCTCGTGAAAGCTCCATAAGGAATGTTTGAGCTGATATTAGTCCAGGATTTTCCATAATTGGTTGTCTTATAGAGCCCAGGCGTTTTGTCATCAAACTTATACCGAGTGGTAGCAATATAAGCGGTTGCAGGATCATGCGGGGAAACTTCAATCGCATTGATCAGGCATTCTTCCAGACCTTTTGGAGTAACGTTTTCCCAATTTTCGCCCCCGTCTTTGGTTAGGTAAACGAAGCCATCGTCGGAACCAGTCCAGATATATCCTTTTTCGTGTGGGGATTCCTTGACATAGGCAAGTGTGCCGTAGTTTTCTGCTCCCACGGCCTCATTGGTGTATGGGCCGCCTCCATTTCCTTGTTTTTCATCTATATTTCTGGTCAAATCAGGAGAGATAACCTCCCAACTTGTTCCCATATCCTCAGTTTTGAGGAGGTATTGTGCGCCATGATAAAATGTGTTTTCTTCATGGACTGACCGGATAATTGGGGCGTTCCAGTTGAAAAGGTATTTCATGTCCCTTGCTTCTCTACCGAGATATTGAATGGGCTCAATCATGATATTGGTGCTCCCATTGGATTTCATGTCCAGAACTTCAATTGTTCCTAGATAACTTCCTCCTAAAACATAGCGTGGATCATCTGGGTCAAAGGCCAAAAATGCGCTTTCGCCTCCAGCGGCATAATTCCAATGTTCAGTAGTGATACTGCCTCTTCCTAATGCGAGACTATTGATGACAACAGAAGTATTGTCTTGCTGTCCACCGTAAATTCTATAAGGGAATTGATTGTCCACATTGACCCGGTAAAACTGGGCTGTTGGCATGTTTTCTTGTGTGGACCAGGTTTGAGCTCCATCAAATGAAATCGCTGCTCCACCATCATCGGCCAAAACCATGTTATTAGAATTTTTTGGATTGATCTAAAGGTCATGATAATCCCCATGAGCACTAGGAAGATTTTCCCAGGTTTTGCCACCGTCAATGGAGCGCAAAGCAGGCGCGCTCATGACATAGACGGTGTGCTCGTCATTAGGATCCGCGAAAACTTCAATGTAATACCAAGCTCTCTGTACCAGTCTGTTGTCGCCGCTAACCATTGACCAACTTTCGCCGGCATTATCAGAGACAAAAAGCCCGCCTTGGTCTTTGTTGGTATCTGATTCTATCAAAGCATAAACTTTGTTTGAGTTAGCTCTGGAGACAGAAATCGCCATTTTTCCTTTTTCCTCAGGAAGTCCTTTGTGAATTTTCTTCCAGGTTTTCCCTGAGTCGGTTGACTTATACAGCCCACTTCCTGGTCCGCCGCTAATCACTTTCCAAGGAACCCGCTGATGTTCCCACATGGCTGCATAAAGTATTTCCGGATAATTCATGTCCATGGACAATTCCACAGCTCCGGTCTTTTCATCTACAAATAATACCTGCTCCCAAGTTTTTCCCCCATCTATGGACTTGTAAATTCCTCTTTCCGGGTTTGGAGCATGGAGGGCACCTTGTGCGGCAACATAAACAATGTCTGGGTTGGTCGGATGAATCTGAATTCTGGAGATATGCTGGGTTTTTTCAAGTCCTAGCTTTTTCCATGTCTTTCCTGCGTCAGTAGATTTGTAAACCCCGTCTCCATGGGAGGTCATTACCCCTCTTGGCGCATGTTCACCCATTCCGACATAGACAATATTTGGGTTGCTTTCAGAAACTGCAATGGCTCCCACAGAAGAAGTGGTGAAAAATCCATCTGAGATATTTTTCCATCTCTGACCTGCATCGGTGGTCTTCCAGATTCCTCCTCCGGTATTTCCCATGAAATAGGTGAGTGGATCGCTAACAACTCCAGTTGCTGTTACTGATCTGCCTCCTCGAAAAGGACCGATGTTTCTGTATTTGATGGGGAGATCGGCTTTTTGGACTTCTTGTCCTAAGCAGATAAATCCTGTGAAAGCCAGGAAAAAGGTGAGTAAAAATTTCATGATTTGCTTGGTGGTTGAAGAGACAAAATACTTAAAAAGATTCAATTCATCCACCGAGTTGGGAAGCCAAAAAAAAAAGCAGCAAGGAGGGACCTTGCTGCTCTAAGTTGGTTTAGTTTATTAATTGTTTCCTCTTCGAGAGCTGCTACTTTGTGTAGAGGCAGAGGAAGTTGATTTTTTTGTAGGACTTGTTCTGCTATTTGTTCTTGGTGTAGAACTTGAAGTTCTAGAAGAACTGGAACCAGAAGATCTTACTGTTGGGCTGGACTGTCTGCTTTTTGTAGGCTGAGAAACTCTTCCTTGGCTACTTCCTTGAGATTGTTTTACAGAAGGTGAAGATTGAGTTCTTGACCCACCCTGAGGCCTTGCTTGTTGAGTTCTGGTATTTGGTTGAGAAACTTTACCAGAACTTTCTCTTCCAGTTGAAGATCTACTTGGAGAAGTCTGAGTCCTAGAGCTTGGTGCTTGTGTTTTTGGACTTTGGCTTCTAGTAGCAGGGCTGGTAGTTTTGGTTCTACCTTGCTCATAAGGTTTCGCTTCAAAACTTCCTCCGCTTCTAGATGGAGTGGCTTGTCTAGTGCCGCTATTTGATCTGCTTGGTGATGCCGATTCAGTTCTGGTGCTTGGTCTAGAAGCCGGATTGGCAGATCTAGAAGAAGGAGAAGAGGAAACGGTACCTCTGGCGTTTCTAGAAGGTGAAGTTGAATAGCTGTTTCTTGATTGAGCACGATTTGATTTCACTTGGTCGGCACTAGCTACTCTACTTGGTCTTGCTTCTACAGTTCTTCCTCTTGAAGCTGATAAATCAGGTCTGTATATTTCTACGCTATTTCTGGAAACAGAAGCTCTGCCAGGTGATTGGCTTCCTCTTACAGAATAAACTGGTACGGCACGCCTAGTCACTCTTTCCACTTCTCTTCTATTTGGTCCTGAGACGTAGCGGTTATTGTTGTAGACCACTGTGTTATTGATAACAGTCGTATTGTTGTAAATCCTCACCTTGGTTTTTCGCGGTGCGTAATAATTATAGGCATGGTGATGATAGATTCTATGTGATGGTATAAATACCCAGTGGAAGCTAGGGATATTTACTCGTACACTGATCGAAACACCAGGGCCAAGCGGAGCCCATCCGTAATAACCTCCACCAGTTCTCCAATTTACCCAAGCTGGTCCCCAGTCATAACCAGGTATCCAAGCCCAACTTTGGTAGTAATCGTCAAAGTACCAACGGCCGTAGTGAAATGGTGCCCATCCCCAATCGTAATAAGATACCCAAGTGTTTCCGTAATCAGTCATCATCCAATGACCATTAGATCCATAAGGGTGGAAATCGGCGCCTACAGCAGGTAGCCAGATGTATCCGTAATTCACGTCTTTTACCCAATCTCCATAAGGCATTAACTCATCGTAAAAAACCTGAAATGATACACCATAAGGGGTTTCGGCTTTTGATTGCGTAGGAGCAAACAAGCCGATGCCAAGCAAGAGGAATAAGATCCCCGCCATTCCTGTTTTTAAGTTTTTCTGTTTCATCGCTTTTGTGGTTTAGTTTGTTAAATGGTGTTGGAGGTTTTGGTGCTAGACGTTTTATCAATTTCATCAGTCACTGATAAGTAGATGCGATTTTTAATAAAAAGGCTGCATGCATACTAAAACCAAAATCATTCCAAGTTTTACTCTTTTATAAAATAAAATCATTTAAGGTTAAGTAACGGAGTGAATTATCAAAAAGTTAGGCATTAATTCTTAAGGTTATCTTAAATATAGAGATGGAAAAATCGTAATTAATTAAAAAAATTAATTAAGTATAAATTATCCCTACCATTTTTTTAAATAAAGTGGGGAGGCTAATCGACATTATTTTAAAGAAGTGCTTGTTTTAAAAACTATAAAAAGTAGAAATCAGTATGAAGAAGCCCGAAAAAAATAAATAAAAAAAAGCCATAAACTTTTGTCTATGGCTTTGATAAAACTCCAATTTCTTATTCAGAAGGCGGAGGAGATCTCCTTTTCATTACCAAACTATCAGCAGGGTAAGTGGCTTTTAGCATTGCCATTTGTTCTTTAGCCCAGTCGATTAGAATTTGCCTTTCCTCATCCGTCATTTTTGCTTCTGAATGTAGACCAAAATAGGTGTAAGAAGGTAGGGGCATTTCCTTTTCCTCCACCATTTCAATGGTTTCTTCCAACTTATGATTTTGGTAGGCCAAAGAGCGATTGATAAATTCAGAATAGTTTAAGTGTCCTTTCCCTTCTTTAATATGATCGTTTAGAAACAAACCGATTGGCTCAATATTGCTGTACCAAGGATATCTCGTAAGGTTCGAATGACAGTCGTTACAAGCATTTTTTAGGATCATATTGACATTGTCGGGAATGTTATAGGACTTCGAAATATGGTATGTGTCATCATTGCTGAGGTTTTTCTCGTAGGGGATAAATTGGATGGCAATTAAAATCACGAGAATGCCGATGGAGATTTTCTTTATCATAAGGCTGGGATTTAAAATATCTGATCAATATAAAATAAAATTACCTCTACTTTTCTTAAAAAACTCTTAAGACGATTTGTCCTGTTTGACTGATTTTTAGGCTTTTGGTTTAATTCTTGTCCTTAAATTCCCCAAAGATGTCGGCATGTTATTAGTTTTTACATCAAAAGAGTTAGAAAGAATCGTTGAGGAATTTTCTAAGAAAAGTCCCAAAATCGAATTTTTAGGGGGTAACCGTGTCAAAATCAAACAATCTGGAATCAGTATTTCTCTTTTTTTAACTGAAGTTCGGCCTAGGCAACTGACCTTTCTTTATAAAATGAGCTCTGTAGTCCACTTCTTTGTAGGGAAGTTTGTTGAATTGGACCGTCCAGGGATCATTTGGAATAAAGAGGAAAACAAAATCAGTTTAGATCTTGACCAATTGGTTCAAGATAAAAAGCTGGAAAATTTCTATATCCGACAGCTGCTATTCGATACAGAAAAGATGGTGGTTGATTTTGACCTCAAAGAAAAGTCTGTCGAGGTATGAACTAGCCAATTCTCTTTATTGTCATCATGTCCATAGCCCAGTTGGTTCTAGCCGCTGAAGTCCCCAAACTTGGACAAGTATCAGTTCCTAATAAATCTCCGACAATACTATCAATCAAAGGTTCTTGAATATGTGGAGGCAGTTCAAAATGAAATTTCTCAGCAGGTTTTCCATCAAGTTCCAAAGTGAATTCTCCTTTGCCAAATGTTTCAAATCGGATCATTCCTTTATTTCCATAAATAGTGACCTCGTCGATTTCAGCATTTTCTGAACTTGTAAAACACCAATTTCCGGTTCCCAGGACACCGCTTTCAAAGGCAAAACTTCCAACAACGATATCCTCAGCCTCATAAGCCTGGGCTTGATTGGATGAAAATCCGTCTGCATGTGTAATCGCTCCGAAGAAGAAATCCAAGAGATCCAATTGATGTGAGGCCAAATCGAAAAAATAACCACCACCCGCAATTTCAGGATCCACTCGCCAGTTATTGTCTAGATTTGCCACAATGGTTGGCTTCAAAACTTGTTTTAGGTTAATGTGAACAGTCCTGATTTCTCCCAAAATTCCCTGATCTATAATTTCTTTGATTTTGACAAAATGAGGAAGCGCTCTACGGTAATAGGCTACATAAAGAGGGACTTCAGCATCCCGACATGTTTGGATCATCCTCAAGCATTCTTCATGAGTCCTCGCCATCGGTTTTTCCACATAAACAGGTTTCCCAGCTGCAGCAGCTAATTTTGTTAATTCAAAATGCGCATAGGGTGGGGTAGCAATGTATATCGCATTTACTTCTGGGTCATTGATTAATTTTTCGGGATCAGTGTACCATTTGGAAACGCCATGCCTCGTTGCATAATCTTTTACTTTTTCCTCATCTCTCCGCATCACAGCAACTAGTTTGCTGTTTGGGACGATTTTCATAGCTGGAGCCGACTTTACTTCACAGACATTTCCTACGCCGACTACTCCCCAGTGAACTTCAGAATCTTTGATTTTCTTCATGATTTAAATTTAAACAATAGGCGATTAATAGGCAGGTTTAGACCTTTTTTGTTTCTTTTAGGAGGTCGAATTCCACTTTACCATGCCCATCCGGAGTGGTGTAAAATGGACGTCTTTCAATTTCATAATTCGTATCTGGAGCAATCCCCAAAGCATGGTAGATGGTCTGATGAATGCTGTCAATCTTGATTGGATTTTCAATGGTTTTACAAGGCCTTTCATCTGCTGTCTTTCCGAAAACATGGCCTCGTTTAACTCCTCCTCCAAAAAGCAACATAGAGCAACCATCTGTGAAATGGCGGTGCATTCCATAGTTTTTCATGTCATCGATAATGTCTGGTACTTCCACTTGATCTTTTACTTTGAGACCGGGTCGACCTTCTGTCAGCATATCACGGCTAAATTCACTTGCCACTATTACCAAAGTCCGATCAAGCTTTCCGCTTTCATCCAAGTCGGTAATCAACTGAGCAATGGGCGAGTCTATCATCTTTTTCATGTCCTTCAAGCGGGTATGACCATTGTCATGGGTATCCCATCCAAAGAATGGTTCGTATTCTGTGGTCACAGTGATATATCTAGCACCTTGATCGACAAGCCTTTTTGCTAAAAGACAGCCCAGTCCAAACTTGCTTGTGTTGTATTTTTCGTAACTCTGAGCTGGCTCTAGACTAAGATCAAAAGCTTTCGCCTCTGGAGAATTCAATAAGATATAGGCTTGCTCCATTGATCGTTTCAGCGATTCTTTTTGGTAATCACTTCCAAATTCGCCCATCGGTCCAGCAGCAATCAAATCCTCGTACAATTTATTTCTGGATTCAAATCTTTTGGTAGTCATTCCCACAGGTGGTCTTACACTGTCCAAACCGGCAGTCGGGTCAGGGATTAAAAAGGGTCCATATTCACTTCCCAAAAATCCTGCACTATGAAATGCTTTTAATTCTTCGCCTTCACCTACCGTGAACCGCTGACCAATATTGATAAAAGAAGGTATAACTGGGTTAAGAGGACCTTTTTCTTTAGAAATCCAAGATCCCAAATGTGGTACAACGACAGATTGTGGAGGTTCGTAGCAGGTATGAAAATGATATTGATGGCGAGTATGTAAAATATGTCCGAGATCAGCAGCAACATAGGATCTGATCAAAGTGCCTTTGTCCATGATTTTACCGATCGATTCCAGTCCTTCAGAAAAGTGAATTCCATCTAACACAGTCGGTACGCTTGGGAAAGTGCTCAATACTTCTTTTGATTCCATTCCTTTTCGAAATGGGGTATATTTTTTGGGGTCAAAAGTCTCTGTATGCGCCATTCCTCCAGCCATAAATAATAGAATGACCGAGTCGGCTGTGGAGGAAATTCCATTGCTTTTGCAAGAGCTCAATAAACTGGCAATAGGGGCCGCACCTGCCATGGTGGCGATCGCTGCTCCGCTGGTTCGCTTTAAAAACTCTCTTCTGTTAAATCCTTTCTTCATGAATTAATAGATAAGTTGGAATTCCGGAAGGAGCAAGACTGCCCACAGAAAATCCTGGATTTGTTCTTCTTCAGCTTTTGCTCCCAAGGCCTTTTTTGCCACTTCTTTTTCCTTTGGAGAAGGTTTTCTATTCAAAGCTTTCAAAAAGATCTCATCAGTCAAAGTATCAGTATTATCATAACTCTGTTTCCATCGCTTGGATCCAAGGATCAAAGCCGAGTCCAACTGAGTTCCATTGGTCAGTTCCAAAGCCTGCAAAAGGCTGGCTTGCGTGTCTCTACTAGTGGAAACGATTTCTCGATTCGGTCTCCCCAATGATTTCAGAAATGTGTTATTGGCGACAAAAGCAGCACGTACATAATTTTCTGGAGTTTCAGTTTCAGTACTCAATTCATCCGGTTTGTATTTTTGATCCTCTGGACCAAAAAGCGGATAAACAATGCCGCTTACCGCATCAGAAAATTGCTCGGCAGTCAATCTTCTTCTTACCATGCCTGTAAACTGGAAATCCTCAGCGATTAATTTGTCTCGGGAATCAACACTGATAGATTCTGATTGGTAAATCTTTGAAGTAGCGATCAACTGGATCAATCGCTTGATGTCATAACCATTCTCGACAAAATCTGAGGCAAGCCAATCCAGTAAATCCTGACTCCAAGGTTCGTTGTCCATTTCATCAACTGGCTCCACAATTCCTCTGCCCATCATCTGCTTCCAGATTCGATTCACCAGAGTTCGGTACATTCTACCATTCGCTGGCTGCACCAGATTTTCAGCCAATTGCTTTAGTTTTTCTGATCGATTGGCAGCTGAGTCAATCTCACCCAGTTCTTCCCAAAGGATTCTGGTTTTGGCCATTTTACCAGTTGGTTGCTCACATCGACTGATTTCTAAAGTGGAGTCTGCGAAAATATTTGCAAAAGCATAGGATTGCTCGAGTTTCCAGTCCGAGATAAACGAGTCATGACAGGAAGCACATTTTAGGTTCAAACCTAAAATAACCTGTCCCACATTTTGAGCGGCTTGCATTTCTGTTCGCTGACTGGCATTGACAGTTCCTCTCCAGCGAATGCCTTCGATAAATCCCTTCGATTTTTCTGTAGGGTTCAAAAGCTCTTTTACAAATTGGTCATATGGCTTGTTTGCTTCGATTGATTTATATAGCCAATCCGTGATGTTGAAGCGGCCATTTGTAATGTAGCCTGTACCGGTATAATCATTTCTTAGCGCATCATTCCAGAAAGTCAACCAATGAGCGGCATATTCTTTATTTTTAGAAAGCAATCTCTCAACCCAAATCTCCCTTTTTTTAGGGTTTTGATCTGCTAAAAATGCAGCTTGTTGCTCAGGACTTGGGATTAAGCCTATGATATCCAAATAGATTCTTCTTAAGTAAGTTGGATCGTCGACGATGCCTTTCCATTCAAGGCCATTTTCCGCAAAATACTGGTCTACCCAAAGGTCAATTGGATTGCTAAGATTGTTCTTTTCTGAAGGTAATTGAGGGTTTCTAGGTGCGAGTTCAGCAACTCGAAACATACTTGGATTTGCGGCTCCATCCGGCCAAGGAGCTCCTTTTTCGATCCAAAGTGCCAGTAATTCCTTCTCCTGATTACTTAGAAGTTCTCCTTTGGAAGGCATGACATCTTTGTGTCCCTTTTTTAAATTAATCCTCCGGATAAGCTCACTTCCAGAAGGATTTCCAGGGGTTAGAACTTCGCCATTTTCGCCTCCGGCAAAAACAAATTCTTTTTCATCCAATCTTAATTCCCCTTCAATTTTGGCTCCGCTATGGCATTTGTAGCAGTTATGTGCCAAAACCATCCGAACTTCTCCGATCAGTTTCATTTCCTTTTCCGGGGAAAGTTCAGATTGATAAGAAGCTAAGTCAATCTCCATTTTTTCTATGGATGAATCCTCAGAATTGAAGGGTAAAACTTCCGTTAAGAAATCCTCTCCGTGCGTCAAAGAGCCGCCATAATGGCCAGTAAGCCCAACTGCAAAAGCAGTGAAAAACAAAGAGATTCTGTAAATGGAGATCAATTTTTTTGAAGCAGACTTATCTGCTTTCAAAAGAAGAAAGAGTAGTAAGGCACTTAAAATCGATGTGCCAATTCCCAATTGTTTATGTAAATCCAGGATACTTCCTGTTGTTCCTTCGGATTCTGCCAATAGCCAGCCGAAAATCGCAGAAAGAATAGCGCTGACAGTGCCTATAAGTATTAGAAAATGGATTCCTGCTCTGAATTTCGATTTGAAGTTCCGTAATGAAAAAAGCTCCAATACCGCGGCAACGATAATAAGAGCAATCGGGAAATGGACAATAAGAGGATGTAGCCTTCCCAAAAAAGACCATAGCCAAAATTGACTCTCCTCTGAGGTAGCTAATTCTTGACTGAATCCAGAATTGGACAGAAAGAAAAGAGTCACCAAAAGGAATGATTTAAGAAAGGATTTTATGAGGTTAGAAGGCATTCTTAATTCAATTCACCTGTTTTTAATTGTCAGGGTGAATGTCCAGAATTATCATCCTATTTGATAAGAGATTAATTTCCTTGGACATTTCAACCAAAAAATAAGGGTTTTAATGGATTAAGCTATCCTGATGAAGGAGTCTTTTGATAAATGGGTGAAAAAAGAAAACCGGGATTGAGGTCGATTTCAATCCCGGTTGGTAAAATTTGATTCGCTGTAAAGGCGATTTATAAAATGGATCGAACCAAGCCACCTTCTACTCGAATGGCCGCTCCATTAGTGGCCGATGCCAAAGGACTTGAGAAATATACCACTGTGTCCGCTACTTCTTCTACCGCCGCAAAACGCTGAATTAAAGAAGTAGGTCTCATGTTTTTGAAGAAATCTGTTTCTACTTCTTTAGTAGAAATGTTTCCTGATTTTGCCAGATCTTCTATAAATGCCCCAACTCCTTTAGATTTTGTTGGGCCTGGAAGAATAGAATTGACAGTGACATCTGTCCCTTTGGTAAGTTCGGCTAAGCCTCGGCTTACGGCAATCTGAGCTGTTTTGGTCATTCCGTAATGAATCATCTCATCTGGAATGAATACTCCGGATTCACTGGAAATAAAGATGATTCTCCCCCAGTTTTTAGAAAGCATTTTTGGGAAATAATGCCTTGCTAAACGGATTCCGCTCATGACATTTATTTCAAAGAATCTGAACCAATCTTCGTCCGGAATTTCTTCAAAAGCTTTAGGTTCAAAAATCCCTGTGTTGTTAATCAAAATATCCACTTCTGGGAGAGCTTCCAAAAGACGGTTGACTTCCTCAACTTTTCCAAAATCCGCCGCGATACCACTTACTTTATTGCTACCGGTAGCTTTTTTTAATGCTTCGACTGCCTGATCGACAGTTTCTTGACTTCTTCCATTGAGGATTACTTCTGCTCCCTCTTTCAAAAATCTCTCTGCAATTGCATAGCCGATACCTGCAGTAGATCCACTGATAAAGGCTTTTTTGTCTGCTAATTTTAAATCCATGTGTTTGTAAAATAATAGGTTTTAGAAAAATGGTGCCTTTTTTTCACCTGTTGAGTTAACCCATACGAACCCGATATAATTCGGGAAATATCATTTTTTTCTTATTAGGCTATTCTATTATCTCCACCATCCCTGTTGCTTTCTGATATAAACAATCTGGCCTGTATGATAGGCATTATGAGATGCGATGTTTGCCAAAGTTTCGCTCCAACCTTCTAGCTGTTTGCCTTCCATTTTTCTACTTTCTGTTTCGATTTCTGTCAGGATTTGATCTAGCTTTTTCACCATTTCTATCCATTCTTCTTCAGAGATTTCGCTGAAAGTTGCGTCATTGTCACCGCTAAAATCAGTTACTGTCTCACCCTTGATGCCTTTTAATAATCGTTCATTCCAAAAGACTAAATGGGAAACCAGTTGTGCTATGGAGTGATTTCCGGAATCATCATGCCAGTTTGCCTTTTCAGCAGTGAGTCCTTCTGTGGCCACATTGACGGGAGCAAACCAATTTTCTACCGAATGGGAATACTGAAGTTGTTTTACCAAGAATTCATTGGTCGTTTGCGCAGAAAGCGTCATCACTTGAGCCAGTGAGAATAGGAGGGTTGCCAGGAAGAATTTCATAGAGGGTATATTTTTCTGTGGAATTGAAAATTGCTTTTCCAAAGTACAAAAAATAAACCCTTCCAAAACGAGTTTGAAAGGGTTTAGTGAATTAAGAATTTGCATTCATTACATTTCCCAGCCCGGTCTGTAGGTTCTGGTTACGAATTGATTAGCATCTTCAAAATTGGTGATTCTCAAGTTGTCACCATCCCAAAGAAGCTTCTTACGACCGTAGAATTCCATCTGGCCTTTTGCATTTTCTTTTCTAAGCATATAGCTTCTGATTGCAAGATTACCCATCAAAACAGTTTCGGTCATTGGTCCTGCATAGTCAAAAGAAGAAGTCAAACCTTTGTGTTCTGTACTTCCATATCCAGCTTTACAAGCATCCACCCAAAGTCTTTGGTGTCCATATTCTGGCTCATCATTTGGCTCGGTTTGAGGACCAAATTCTTGTGTACCATCATTTAGGTAAAGCTTTGGCATCAAAGGAGAAGAGTCATTGATGTTTGTAGAAATGATTCCTTTTTCTCCGATAATCAAAACACCATTGGCAGAATTTGCGCCACCGATATCATGATCAGCAGGGATAATGTCAGGGTGAGCAGGGCGGATGCCTCCGTCACTCCATGTCATATTAATAGGAGATTTACTTTTTGGAGTAGCTGCAAAATTCAAAGAAATGAAGGAAGAAGCTGGGCAACCATCTGGGTGGTAATCTGGAGTCCACATTTGGCTATAAACAGATCCCACAGAACATTCTGCATCGGTAGGATAATGAAGTCCCAAGGTTCTGAAAGGAATATCAATCAAATGGCATCCTACATCACCCAAAGCGCCGGTACCATAATTCCACCAACCTCTCCAGCTGAATGGAGCTAATCCTGGAGTATATGGGATTTCTGGAGCTGGGCCTAACCACAGATCCCAATCCAAAGCACTTGGTTTAGCACTTGGTTCTGGTTTTGGGAAAGGTCCTCCTTGTGGCCATACTGGACGGTTAGTCCAAACTTCTACTTTGGATATTTTACCGATTCGATCTTTATCGATCCATTCTTGAACCAAGTTAAGAAGCGGGTTAGATCCACCTTGGTTACCCATTTGGGTAACTACTTTTTGTGTTCTTGCCATCTCAGTAAGCATTCTTGCTTCTTTGATGTTGTGAGTCATTGGCTTTTGCACATAGACATGCTTGCCTCTTTCCATGGCATATTTAGCCGCAGGGCCATGCACGTGATCTGGAGTCGAGATAGTTACTGCGTCAATGTCTTTTTCAGTGTCAAGCATTTTGCGGAAGTCCGCATAAAGTTTTGCGTCAGGGAATCTCTCTACAGAAGCTTTAGCAGATCCGGAAAAATCCACATCACATAGAGCGACTACTCTTTCTCTGCCATTGACAGATGCATTTCTGATATCACTGGCTCCTTTTCCTCCTGCTCCAATGGCTGCGAGGTTTAGTTGATCAGAAGGCGAAGTAAAGCCAACGCCCCCTAGAACATGTCTTGGTACAATAAAAAATGAGGAGGCAATCGCAGCATTCTTTATAAAATCCCGGCGGGTTTGACCTTCAGAATTTTTCTTGGGGTTTTTCATGTGAGTATTATAGTTTTTCAGTGGGTTCATGTGATCTCGCATTTAAAAACATCCCAATAAGTGATGATTTTCATAATGCTCAATTTCATGGGTTTTGAATTAGGTTAAATAAGTGAATGTAAAATAGGAATTTATCTTTTTGATTGAATCCTGTTTGTCTTTAAAGTGGTATTCTTTGATGATTAACGGTATAAGGAGTTTTTTTATTCTTTTGAGCTGTTTTGCGTAAGTAGGGTAAAAATCTCTGTCTTTTCTTACATCTTTTTGTAGATGAGTAAAATCCTGGTTTTGATTTAGGTTGTTCGAGTTCTATTTTTTGATGAATGGGCAAAAATCGGTTTAATATGACAAATAATTGATTTGTGTGAATTCAGAATAAAATATCAAGAAAGAGGAAGAAATCAGGATAATGCAGGTGGGCAAAGCGTATTTTTCAGACTTTCTTTGAATATATTGAAGGAAGTAAGCGAATAATTTAAAGTTTCAACCAGCCAGAAATGAAAATTGGAGTTTTAAAAGAGACAAAAGAGCATGAAAAAAGGGTGGCTCTGAGTCCAGATGTAATCAAACTTTTAGTCAAAAAAGAATTTGAAGTACTTGTAGAAACTGGAGCTGGAGAAAGCTCATATTTTTCCGATAAAGACTATCAAGAAGTAGGTGCAACTATAGCTTCTAAGGATCAGGTTTTTGAGGCAGACGTACTTTTAAAGGTGAATATTTTCACTCTTGAAGAAGTTGGAAAGATGAAATCTGGTGGTGCATGCATTTCCCTGATGTATGCATACAATCATCCGGAAGTCCTTGATGCGATGAATCAAAAATCCATTATGTCTTTCTCAATGGATGCTGTGCCGAGGATTTCCCGTGCTCAGAAAATGGATGCTTTGAGTTCCCAAGCGAATCTCGCAGGATATAAATCTGTGATCTTGGGATCGAATTATTTGGGTAAGATATTCCCTTTGATGATGACCGCTTCCGGTACGATCACCCCTGCCAAAGTTTTGATTTTTGGTGCTGGGGTTGCTGGCTTGCAGGCGATTGCAACAGCGAAAAGACTAGGAGCAATTGTGGAGGTTAGTGATGTGAGGCCTGAAACCAAAGAGCAGGTAGAATCCCTTGGAGGTAGATTTCTGATCGTGGAAGGAGCAGAAACTGTGAAAGTGGAAGGTGGCTATGCTGCGGAAGTTTCTGAAGAGTTTCTGCGAAAGCAAAAGGAGTTAATCCAAAGTAAAATCAAAGAAACTGATTTGGTAATAACCACTGCTTTGGTAATGGGTAAAAAGTCGCCGATTCTAGTGACTGAAGAAATGGTGAAAACGATGAAGCAAGGAGCGGTAATCGTGGATATGGCTGTGGAGTCAGGAGGAAATTGTGAGATTTCCGAAAAGGATAAAATCGTGGTAAAACACGGTGTTACCATCATCGGCGAATCTAATTTACCCGCTTTGCTTCCAACCAATGCAAGTCAGCTGTATGCGACAAACATCAGCACCTTGTTATTGCATCTTGCTTCTAAAGATGGCTTTAACCTAGACCGTGAAGAAGAAATCACAAAAGGTGTTTTGATCACATATGAGGGTAAAACAGTGCATGAATTCACCAAGAAAATTTTAAATAACCAGTAAAACCTTTTCAATTATGAGCTCAGAAGCATTAATAATTCTGATTTATATACTTGTTCTGGCAAGTTTCTTAGGGTTTGAACTCATCGCCAAAGTTCCTCCCACCTTACATACACCTTTGATGTCAGGTTCGAATGCGATTTCGGGAATTACCATCGTAGGAGCACTTTTGGCCTGCAACGAAATGGGATATACCACCCTCAGTAAATGGTTAGGAATGGTCGCCTTGGTTTTAGCCACAATCAATGTGGTAGGCGGATACACTGTGACCGATCGTATGCTTAAAATGTTTAAGAAGAAATGAGTATTTCAATACAAATAGCCTATTTGATAGCCTCGATCTTATTTGTATTGGGGATCAAAATGATGAATAAAACCAAGTCAGCAAGACAAGGAAACCGTCTTTCTGCATTGGGGATGTTTATTGCCATCGTAGCAACTTTGCTACAGATTGAAGTGATTTCTTTGGTTGAGATTTTTGGATGTATAGTCCTTGGATCTGCCATTGGCCTCTATTATGCCAACAAAGTAGAAATGACCAAAATGCCTGAAATGGTTGCGCTGTTCAACGGATTCGGTGGTTTGGCCTCTTTTTCTGTTGCCTTGTCTGATTATTTCCTGCGCACTGAAGTCAATATGGAATCCATTGAGTTGGTAACGGTCATCAGTATCATCGTTTCAGTTTTTATCGGTGGTGTGACCTTTACTGGTTCTATTATAGCATTCTTGAAACTAAACGGTAATATTTCTGGATCGCCAATTACTTTCAAAGGCCAGCATCCTTTGAACTTGGTTCTTTTTCTAAGTTTTCTTGCTGCTGCAACTTACACCGTAATTGATCAATCTGATCCGATTTTAATCATTGCTCTGATCGTTATTTCTTTGATTTTGGGAGTTCTTACAGTGATTCCAATCGGTGGGGCAGATATGCCTGTTGTGATTTCTTTGTTGAATTCCTATTCTGGAATGGCTGCCTGCGCCACAGGTTTTATTCTGAACAATAATGTACTGATCGTAGCAGGTTCGCTGGTAGGAGCTTCGGGGATAATTCTGACGCAGATCATGTGTAAAGCAATGAATAGATCTCTGGTCAATGTATTGCTGGGAGGTTTTGGTCAGACGGTTTCTGCTGGTGCAGAAGATGGACCAGCGATTACTGTAAAAGAAATCGGAGTGGAAGAAACTGCCATGTTATTTGATTCTGTTTCCTCTGTGATTGTTGTTCCAGGTTATGGAATGGCCGTGGCTCAGGCGCAACACGTAATTCGAGAACTGATGGAGCAATGCGAAAAACGAAATATCGATTTCAAATTTGCGATCCATCCAGTTGCAGGAAGAATGCCAGGACACATGAATGTGCTTTTGGCGGAAGCCAACATCTCTTACGATAAGCTGATAGAGATGGAATCTATCAATGATGATTTTCCAAATACCGATTTGGTATTGATCGTGGGAGCTAATGATGTGGTCAATCCAGCAGCCAGAAACAACCCACAAAGCCCGATTTATGGAATGCCAATCTTGAATGCCGACAAAGCCAGAACGGTAATAGTCAGCAAGAGAAGCATGGGTAAAGGCTATGCCGGTGTCGAAAATGAGCTCTTTGGCTATCCAAATTGTCTGATGCTATTCGGTGATGCTAAGCAGACCATCACTAAAGTAGTTTCAGAAATGAAAGAAATGTAATTATCTATCTCAAACCTATATACCTGGGCTACCTGATTTTCGGGT
Organism: Algoriphagus iocasae; assembly: GCF_014206875.1. Lineage (GTDB taxonomy): Bacteria > Bacteroidota > Bacteroidia > Cytophagales > Cyclobacteriaceae > Algoriphagus > Algoriphagus iocasae. Next base: position 352,857 of record NZ_JACIJO010000001.1, read on the forward strand.
AGCCTTTTTTTGTGAGGTATTTTTTCTTTTAATCGAATGAATGGTCAAGCTTTCTTCTTATTTCCGATTGCTCCTAAAACAAAGCCAAGGATAAAAATTGTGACCGTGCCCATCACAATGGTCATATTGCTATGTAATGGATTTTGAAAAGGTTCTAATTCACCTGTGAAAATCAAAGCCGATAAACTCATCCAGATGATGACCAAAACTCCGGCTAAAACTGCAATAGCAGCTTGTTTGCTAGTGGTGTTTTGGACGATCAGTCCAAGAAGGAATAAACCCAAAATTCCTCCGCTAAAAATTGACGCCAATGCCCACCATGCATCCAATGCGCTTGCAACGCCATTAAATGCCAAACCCACTAAAATGCTTGCGATACCCATTGCCAAGGAGGAAATCCATAATACCCGCATGGATGTTTTTTCGGAAGGATTAGGTTGAATGTATTTTTTGAAATGATCCGATAAAATCACCGTTGCCGAACTGTTGACAGAAGTAGAAACTGAACTCATGCCTGCGGCAAAAATGGATGCGATAAGCAATCCAGTGATGCCTGTTGGAAGCTGTGAAACAATAAAATAGGGAAATACTTTATCGGCATTTTCCATTCCAGATAGAGATTCCGGCAATAGATCTGGCTGCGCTTGGTAAAAGGCAAATAATGCTGTCCCGATAAAGAAGAAAATCAGTGATACCGGTACATAAAGTAAACTTCCCAGCCAAGTAGATTTAATGGCTTCTTTTTCAGTTTTGGCTGAAATGTAGCGCTGCACGTAATTCTGGTCGATTCCGAAATTCTGCAAATTGATGAAAAGGCCATAGATCAAAATCATCCAGAAAGTGGAGGTGGTGAAATCCAATTCAAAGCTTCCCAAACTGAATTTGTCGCTACTTTCGGCGATCATAAAAACCTCTGATGGTCCACCTGGGATCTCAATAAAAATCACCAAGAGACAGGCCAAAGCTCCTGCGATTAAGACAATTCCCTGAATGGCATCGGTCCAGATTACCGCCTCGATTCCTCCCATCATGGAATAAATAATGACTGAAATACCGGTGATAATGATGATCATCGGGATGCTCCAGCCAAAAAGAGCATTCATGGGCAAAGCAAGTAAATACAGAATTGTGCCCATTCGTGCCAACTGAGTCAATAAATAGCAGATGGAAGCATAGATTCTTGCCCAAAGCCCAAATCGTTGTTCCAAGTAGAAATAGGCAGATTCGCTATTGAGTTTCCGATAGAGTGGAACAAAGTATTTTACTGCAATCAAGGCTGCCAAAGGAATCGAAAGGCTAAACACAAACCCATTCCAATTGCTTAAATAGGCATTTCCTGGAAGTGCCAAAAAGCTGATGCTGCTGACGAAAGTGGCAAATATTGACATCCCAATTGCCCAGGAAGGAAGTCTGCCTCCTCCGGTGGTGAAATCATTGGAATTTCTCTTTCTGAAAGAAAATGAAATCCCAAAACCAACGATCGCCAACATGTAAATCAAAAAAATCGCGAGATCAATAATTGGCAGATTCATAGGTCCAAGAGATTCTTAATGAATGGGTTTAAGAGGAAAGGGCGGAAGATATTGCAACTTTCACTTCATCAAATTTCAATTTCAAACTCGCTTTTTCAGCTTCATTGAAAGAGCATATCGGTAGAGCCAAATTTCCTTGGCATAAGCCTTCAAATGACATAGAAGCCTTTAAACCTTTTAAATAATTGGATTGGTAGGTGCCGTGACTATAAAGGTTTTTGCTTAAAAATTGCACCGCATCATTTAAGCGTTGCATCTTTTCTTTGTCCTGATATTCTATCGCTTCAAAAAGCTTGACATATAATTCAGGGAATAAATTTGCACCTCCAGTGACTCCGCCATGACCTCCCATATTCATGGTTTCCACCAAAATTTCTTCAGGACCCACCAAAACGGTGAATTCAGGATCTTCTCTAAATCGGTCACATAGGCTTTCGAAGTAAACTTGATCTCCAGAGCTGTCCTTTATACCAATGATGTTTGGATGCTCTGCCAAAGCTGCAACAGATTCCAATTCAAGAGTGATGCCTGTATGAGAAGGCATGTTGTACAAGTACAAAGGAAGGTCGACATCATCAGCAAGTTTGGAGAAATAGTTCACCAGCTCGTCTTGTCCCACATTCATATAAAATGGAGTGGTGGCAACTACAATGTCAGCTCCTGATTTTGTTGCGATAGAAGCTAAATTTAGACTTTCCTGAAAAGAACAATCTGTTATTCCTACCAATACAGGGATCCGATTGGATACAATTTCACAGGTTTTTTGAATCAGGTTTTCCTTTACAGCATAGCTCAAGCTTGCAAATTCGCCAGTAGTTCCTAAAATGAAAATCCCGTGTACTCCACCTGAAATCATGTGCTCGATCACCAAAGGCAAGCTCTTTTCATCCAGACTAAAGTCTGGCAAAAGAGGAGTGATCATAGGAGGAATAATCCCCCGAAATGGTTTTGGAAATGACATAAAATAGGTTGGTGAGATGTTTTATTTCAAGGTCAATGCCACGTGCTTGATCTTCTCCCGATTATAGGTATAAGTCAAATGAACTGTTCCGTCTTTCGCTTGAATGATGGCCGGATAGCTAAATTCTCCTTTTGGCTGATCCTCCAAGACATAGATTTCATTCCAGTTGACACCGTCCATAGACATGAAAAGAGATAATTTATTTCTTCCATCTTTGATCGGGTTGCAAAGCAGTAATTGGATGCCACTTTTAAGCGTTACCGCATCAATTCCAGAGTTATTGTGTACCAATCCTGTGGATTCTACAGTTGACCAGGTTTTCCCTCCATCCATTGACCAGGTGGTTCCGATGACATCTTCCTGTGTTCTTGCAAGCATCTGCAATTTGCCATTTGGATAGAATAAAACAGTGGGTTGGATCGCATGAAAGTTTCCGTTATCAATTTCTGTTTTCTTCCAGTTTTTGATATCTGAAGTAGTGGATTCCACGTGCATGCTCCAAACGCCATTGGTTTCGAAACTACTTGGATGGAGCAAAGTTCCATCCGCTAAAGTCACGGATTTGTTCTTTACAGGGCCAAGCATTCCTGGTGGAATTTGGATGGCTTTTGACCAGGTTTTTCCTCCATCCTCTGAAGTCTTATATAGTCCCCACCATTCTCTTGGGTTGGGGCCTTCCTTGTAAAAAAGAACAATTTGTCCGGTGTCAGCATTTCTATACAATACCGGATTCCATGTAGGATTTCGAAAGTCTTTGTTCTCGACCCCATCTGCCACCATTACCGGACTGCTCCATTTTCCGTCTTTTAGCAAAGAAGTATAAATGCTGACATCGGGGTGTCTTTCGTAAGAGCCACCAAACCAGGAAGCCAAGATTCCTTCTGGAGTTTCTACCAAAGTAGAAGCATGACAGGAAGGGAATGGAGCTGTTTCGTAAATAAATTCGGAATCAAGTATTTCGACTGTTGGCAGTTTTTGAGCATATCCCATTGTGCAAAAAATCAGAAATAGGGAGAGGCAGCACAGGTGCTTCATAATTTATCTTGATTAGGAGGTGTATTTCAGGTTTAAACTAACAAAAAGCGACGAATTCTTTAGATTACTGTCTTGTACTCTCCTGAAATTTTAATGGGATTACTTAAAGTTGAGATTCATGAAATCCATGAAATGATTCCAATCTTCCAAGGTGAGATCATGCTTTCCTTCCCGAATATGATAGCCTGCATGTTCTTGAATAATAGGAGATTTGAGTTGCTCAAATGGAGTCGGAAAAGAGACTGACATGTTATAGATATCGGTGTAAATGCGGCTTCCCAACTGCATCGATAAATATTCACCTTTTGGATCTGCCCATAAATCTTCTCTGGCGCTGGAAAAGTATACTGCTCGAGGAGCCATCATCATTGCCAGCATATGCTGGTCAATTGGCAAGGAATCCTCCTGATCGTTATAATTTTTGAAGTTGTCATTAAACCAATGAGGAAAAGAAGTATTGATGATTTTGACTGTTTCTCCAAACTTGCGACGGGAGAGTGCTGCACCACCACAGCCAGACTCATTAGAAATCACTACTGCCCATCTTGGGTCTGTTGCTCCGGTCCATAAGGCAGTTTTTCCTGATCTGGAATGACCGACAATTGCCGATTTCTTTTCATCGATCAGAGGTTCTTGCTCGAAATAATCCATGGCTCTCATTGCTGCCCAGCCCCAAGCTCCAAAGGTTCTCATGCCTTCAGGTTTTGTTAATTCCTCCGGATAAAGATTGGAAATGACTCCTTCTGAGAAAGTATCTGCATCATCCGGTGCCACCGTTTCCCCATGGAAAGATGCTGTCGCAAAACCTCTTTTTAAGATAGCTTCTACCGGCCAATATCCTTCTTCAGCAATTTCCTCATCAGGTTCTAAAGGCCGATGGTCTACCAATAAAGTGATAGGGGATGGACCGGACTGTTGTTTTGGTAAAAACACATAAAGTCTCATAGTGTGGGTATTCCCTTTTCTCGAAACCTGAATGTCTATTTCCTTAAAATTAGCCAGATCTGGAAATGGATTGGGATTTTCTGAAACTTCTGTAAAAGTTATTTCCTCAAAATCACTTGGTATGGGCCCGTAAACTTCGTTTTTGAATAAGTCCATGAGTTCTGGCCTGCGGATATTTTCCCAATCAGAAATGGAGTGGATTACTAGGCCTGACTTACTGACAAAAGGGTCAGGAAGAACTAAATCTGGAACTTTACTTTCATCTTGATTCACTACTCGCTGTGCCATAAGAAATGAATTTACAAAAAGGATTAGAATCGAGTTGAAAAACAGAGTTTTGAGCATTCTTTAATTGGAATTGGTGCTGGCTACATGTTCAGGAATAAAATCCTCGAATGGGTACGTTCGTGGTAGAACTTCCACGCCACTGGTTACTTTTAATGGCGTTTGACCTGCAAAAGTCACCTCCATAAAATAGGCTTGATATCCATTTTCCGGTTGCTTCATCTGATAGGAATATTGTCCATTCGCTGCCGATTCTAATTCAGTAGATTTCCAATTCGGACCAAAAACATCCACTCTGAAATCTCTGGTTTTCTCGTTAGTTGCAGTCCATATTTTAACTGAGATCGGCAGATTTTCTGGATCTGCCTGAAATGAAATCAAGTCGTCTTCGATAGTCCATTCATAGCTAGGCCTTTCCTGATTATTGATGACTGAGGAATAGAAAGAAATCATATTTGGCAAAGCATCTGACTTGCTCAGATCATGTCCAAAATTCGGGACGTACTGGATGTGTTTTTCGCCTTTCAGATCATTCCAATAAAACTCCCAACTGTCAGGTTGGAAAAATTGATCTCCAGCAGCATTAATTAATAGCTTTGGTAGATTCAAATCCTCAACAAAAGAATAAGGTTCTGTGATTTCCAGCAATCTGTCAAATTCAGGAGTGCCCATCCATTCCATGACCCCTTCGCGCACGTAATCGTCCACAGCAGGCGCCCAGAAACCATAATTTCTCCAATGGTGCTCAAAGGATGGAACAAGATTTAGCATGTCGATCACAATGGGAATTATCGCAACCACCCGATCATCCACAGCAGCTGTGGTCCAAGTGGTCCAGCCTCTTTTGGAAGCACCAGCCACCACATAATTTGTCAGGTTTATATCGTAGTAAGTTTGAACCAATTCGGAAGTCGCATCCATAGCTAATTTGACTGCTTTGGTCATGGGAAGTCGAGCAAGCCAGATGGCGTCTTCATCTTTGGCTCCGCCTTCTAAAAATTTTCTCCAGCCATAAGAAATGATCGCATCCTCATAGCGCTCACCAAAGGTGTCATTGGCAAAAGTCAACGGTTGGAACGGAATGTTATGGACTTGAGCAACGATGGAATTGGTCTGAGTAGCAGCAGCAAGAATCAATTCATCAGGGTTTTCAGGCATTTTGGTGTTGGTGCTTCCTCCTCCAATCCACATCAATCCAGTGTCAAAAGGAGTATCTCTTGGTACCACAATGGACACCCAATGCCACCACTCAGTCTTGTCTACCAAATCAGGAGTCAACCATTGTTGGGAAGTCATTTTTAAGACATGATAATCATAATCTGGCCCGGTGACAGTATGAACGACCTCAAAATGGAAATTCGTGTCAGGAGCCATGACATAGTCTTTCAAAATACTCTCTGATTTTTCAGGGATGACTTCTTCTTTTTCCGGTTCTTTATTACAGGCTTGAAAAAGTGTAGTAAGAGTCAAGATTCTTACAATGAAATAGAAACGATTTGAAAAATTGATGTTCATCAAAGAATGGTGTTAGGTTATTTATTTCAAAAAGCTAAGGATTTAAACTAAAAGGAACAATTTAGAGAAATCGATTTTTGCTTTCTTCAGGCAATTGAAATCCAGATTTTTCGGTCGATTAGAAAAAATAGCCTAATTTCTGCCCTCTTTTTGAATAATGTGTCCCCTGAATCTTTATGTGAGAATGGAGATATTGGATCACATTTAATTAGTGGGATTTTTTAATTCCAGTAATCAATTAGCAAAAATTAAATTCAGATTACCAGTATCAATATGAAAAGAAGATCCGCCGTCAAGGCTATGGCCCTCAGTTCCGTTTCACCTTTCTTTTTCCCGCAGGGATTTACAGGAATAAAAAAACTTTTTGGAGAAGCAGAAACTGCTTTCAAAAGCAATTGGGAAAACTGGCCAAATATGAAATGGGTAGGGCCTGAGTTTTGGGCTAATAGACTTCAAGACTGGGAAATTGTTGACGGAAAAGCCTGCTGCGTGATTGCTGCTCCTAACCGTACACTTCATGTTTTGACACATCAATTGGGTGATTCCAATGGCTCATTCCAAGAATCAGTAACGATTCACTGGGATCAAGAAAATCAAAAAGGAGGTGCTGAAGTTTATGCCGGTTTTAGACTTGGTGCCAAAGGAAGGTTTGAAGACTATCGCTCTGCCGCAGTTTTTGGTGAGGGATTGGATGTGGGAATCAATGGTTTGGGACAAATAAAACTAGGTGAGAAGTTGAGCGATTCCACAGTGGATCTTTCCAAACCGATTTACCTGTCTCTTAAGGCCGAACCTAAGCAAGAGTCTTACGCTCTAAAAGTAAAGGCTAGCAATTCATCTGATTCTGGGGAAGGAGTGGAACTGGAACTGAGCGGAATTGAAACAGAGCAATTGAGAGGGAATATTGCTTTGGTCTCCCATGCGGGAAAAGGTTTCCAGAAAGATGCCCCATTGGTTTCATTTTCTGATTGGGTATTTAGGGGAGAAAAAATCACCGAAAATGGCGATCAGCTTTTTGGGCCAATTTGCTTTGCGCAATACACTCTTCATGATCAACTCTTAAAAATGACTGCCCAATTGGCCCCAGTCGAGGAAATCAAGGGTTTGCAAATTGCTTTACAGATTAAAGAAGGGTCGGATTGGAAAACGATTCAAACTTCAGATATCGATCCATTGGGCAGAATAGCCCAATTTAGAATCCCAGATTGGCAGTCAACTGAGGCAGTTCCATACCGGGTTTTTCTTGAAATTCATTTGAAAAACAAGAAGCAAGAATTCGCTTATTATGGTGAAATCGCTGCTGAACCAAAATCCCTGGAAGATTTGAAAGTTGCGGTTTTTAGTTGCAATGCAGACCATGGTTTTCCTGATGAAGAAGTTAGCATTCATGTCAATAAACATCAGCCAGACATGGCCTTATTTCTTGGAGATCAGTTTTATGAGGGTACCGGAGGATTTGGTATACAGACTGACCGAATTGAGAAATCAAGTCTTGATTACCTTCGAAAATGGTATATGTTCGGCTGGTCTTATCGAGACATTTTCAGAAGTATTCCTGCGGCATTTATTCCAGATGACCATGATGTCTATCATGGAAATGTTTGGGGAGCTGGCGGTGAGCATGCGCCAACTGATAAGGGTTGGGGATATATCGCCCAAGATGAAGGAGGGTATAAAATGGCAGCGCAATGGGTAAACATGGTTCAGGCTACGCAGACCAGCCATTTGCCTGATCCTTATGATCCGCGACCTGTCAAACAAGGAATCAATGTTTATTATACCGATTGGAATTACGGTGGGGTAAGTTTTGCGATTTTAGAAGATAGAAAGTTTAAATCAGCACCTAAAAAAGTGTTGCCTAAAGAAGCTCAGGTTCAAAATGGGTTTATTCAAAATAGGGACTTCGATATCAAGAAGCACTATGATATTGACGCAGAGCTTTTGGGAGAAAGACAGATGGAATTTCTCGAAAAATGGGCTGCCGATTGGGGTACAGATATCCAAATGAAAGCGGTTTGCTCACAAACCAATTTCTGTACAGTGGCTACACTTCCCGTAGGAAGCATTATCGATGAAATTGTACCTAGTTTGGCAATTCCTGAAAAAGGTGAATATGTAGATGGGGATGCACCTACTTCTGATATGGATTCAAATGGCTGGCCGCAAAAAGGAAGAGATGAGGCATTGCGTGCAATTCGTAAATCTTTTGCCCTTCATATAGCGGGTGACCAGCATTTGGCAAGTACCGTGCATTATGGTGTGGATGAATTTAGAGACTCAGGATTTGCTTTCGCTGGACCGGCTTTAAACAATCTTTGGCCGAGAAGATGGTGGCCTCAGGTTCCAGCTGGCCATCAGCCGATTCCGGGCAAAGCCAAGAATACTGGTGATTTCATAGATGGTTTTGGAAATAAAATGACGATTCATGCTGTGGCAAATCCTTATAAAACGGGCTTCGAACCTTCAAGAATTTATGACCGAGGAACGGGATATGGAATCATTACTTTTGAGATGGCGTCTCGAAAAATGAAAATCGAATGCTGGCCAAGAAATGTCGACCCGATTTCAAAGCCAGATGGTCAGTATGATGGCTGGCCGATAGAAATATCGCAAGAGGAAAATTACGCCAGAAAAGCAGTTGGTTATTTACCGGAGATTGTGGTCAAGGGTGCAACTCAGCCAGTAATCGAAGTTTGGAATGAAAAAACTGGCGAATTGGAATATGCATTCCGAATGAAAGAAGACAGGTTTACTCCAAAAGTCTTTTCAAAGGATACTTATCGAGTGGATTTGATTGATTCAGTATCAGGCAGAAAGCTCTCAAAGAAACAGCTGGAAATTTCTCAAGGAAGTGCGATAGAGGTTGATTTTAGTTAAAGCGACGCTGTCACTTAGGCTTTTCATTTGTCAGTCTGGGACTTAAATATTCTTCGAACCTACAAAATGGAAATGATAGGAATTCGTCTTAAAAACGGGGTTTGGGTCACCCTGAGCGGAGTCGAAGGGTCCTCGATTTCGAGACTCTCGACTCTCAAGTGCTCAATGTGACAAACAGCATAATTATGCCAGCCTCGTCTTTGGTTTTTTACGAAACCAGCTTTCCTGTAAATCCTTCAAATTTCATAAGAGATTTAGTTTCTCTTTCCAGTTCCAATTGCTCCTGTTCGTAGCTTTTTGAAATAAACATTGCCAGCGAAATCAACGCAAGATTCTTGATGATGTATTGACCTACCAAGGTAGGGGTGAACCAGGTTTGCCAAATTTCTTCTGTTAAAACCAAAACTGGAAGAAAAGTGGTAACCATGTGAGCAATGAGTATGTAAAGAGAGATTTTGCTCAGTTTTGGAAAAAGCCAAAGGATGCCTAATGCACATTCAAAAAGGCCAAACCCTCTGCAGAAAAGATTGAAATCAATCCAAAAACCAATGGTTTCATTGAAAAGATTTTGCACTAATGCTTCCGCTGGGGAAAACCCCAACACCTTTAATATACCAAACCAGAAATAGATTACGAATAAAGAGAAGCGGCCAAGTAAAGCGGAGGTTTTCATAGGGTTATTGTTTAGATCTTCGAAACCTAAACTATCCCCGAAACTCTTCCAATGACAAAAATCAGGTTTTGAGAATTTTGCCGTAATTGAAGTGATTTTTTAATACACCCACTTTATCCATTTATAGACGATTTCTGTGTAATTATTCTTTTCGTAAATAATCCCAATCATGTTTTCTTTGGGAGCAACCAAATCACTGTAAGCTGTGTATGCCGATTTTCCAGGGTCTTCAACTCCATCGATCAATATGGATTTTGGCCAGGTTTTTCCTTCGTCATAGCTGAATTTGACTGTTAAATTATTCCTATTTGCAGTGTCAGCATTATTTGCATGGACTAAAGTAAATCGACCATTAGAATCGGTTAGTGAATTAATAGACCCTTGGCAAACTGGATCTGGAAGTTCATCCTCAAATTCTTCAGAATCCCAGGTTTCTCCACCATCAGAAGAAAAAGCCAGAATCCTTTGACGAACATCTCCTTTTTGGTTTCGGATACTCATGATCATCCGATTATTTGGAAGCTCAGCAGCAATGGATTCATTTGATCCAGGATATGAAATGGATTCGGAAATTCCATAAGTTTTTCCGTGGTCATCGGTAAAGAAACCATGAGCTTGGTATTCACTGAAGTTATCCTTAGGATCACCTTTTGAATGATTGGCAGCGACAAAAATTCTTCCTTTATACTTGCCTTCTTGAAACTGAAAAGCATGTCCAGGAGTGTTGGCGTAATGCCTCCAATCTTCTTGAGAAGTATAAGCCGGATTGAAAGCTGGGTTATTAGGATGATGTGTTTGTTCGGTAATGTTTTCGGGTTCTTCCCAAGTTTCACCCAAATCAAATGATTTCATCACCCAGACTTCTCTTACTCCGCGATTCATCCGGATATCGTATTCATGATTATTTCCAGTATTGAAAAACAGATAAATCACACCCTCAGGATAATCGGGGTCAAACATGTCTACCACCGGAGCAGGATTTCCCGCCTGAAGCGAATCATAATCCACCAGCATTTTCAGCTCAGACCAAGTAAAACCAAAATCCTTGCTTCGTTTCATCACGAGATTTACATCCCCATAATCATCACTTCCATTGACGCGACCTTCGGCAAAAGCTATTAGATCTTCGTTTGGCAGGGAAATAATTGCAGGGATTCTATAAATCTTATGGCCTTCCTGTCCCCCTTTAAAAACTATGACATCTTGAGAATAAACATTCGGAAAAATCAGGAAGAGAGCCAATGCCAATGCAATGGTTGGTAATCTTTTCATGTGGTTTTGGGTTTTGACGAAATTAAGAGTTTCTTTTTTAAAGAGAGAAGGCAGAGGATGAATCTTTGGAGGTTGATTTTAAAGAATGGCACTTGGGACTATTACCAAAATCAAAAGAAATCTAAAAAATGAAAACATTTCAGAAACGAAAAATTAATCATAATATAACATTTGAAAAATTTATTTTATCATGATTAAATTATTGTTATATAATTTTAATGATATAGGATTTTAATTGATGATTTTTATTTATAACAAGATTTTTATTTAATGTTGGTTACGTTGATTGATTCAAAATTTATTTTATATAAAGTAATAATTATAAATTATACTTTTTCCGAATTTCTTCGAATAGAGATTTACACTGCTAAATGAAAAGGAATGAGACAGTAATGTGCCTAGGATAGTCAAAAAATGATTTTTAGACCATTTTTTTGGCTTTGTTTGTTTTAATTAAATTTTTCTGAATCTAGTTTATTTTGTGTTTTTCCATGTTCTTTTATGATATGATTTGAGTGTTAATTTTTTGTAACAAATTTCATTTTACAATTAATATAATGCTAAAGTGTCCTTAACAGGCTAGCGTTATTGAAACCCTACATTTGTGCGATAATTATTAATTACCTGAATAAACAGGATTAATAAAAAGTATTGTGCTGTTTTTATTTATCCAATAATAAATTTTATGAATACAAATTTACGATTGTCTAAAATCATCTATGCATCAGCGTTTTTGATTATTGGAGCTGGGATTACCTCCAGTCCATCGCGCTTGTTCGCAAAAGGGTTGGGTACTTCGGGAAACTTGTCCTCCAGTTTATCTCTTGCAGATAATTTGCTGGCCAAAGAATCAATTTCCGGTAAGGTTACCGACGAGCTAGGAGAGCCACTTCCAGGAGCAACTGTTTTGGTTAAAGGCACCATGAATGGAACCGTGACTGATCTTGACGGGAACTTCTCAATCGACGCTGCATCCGGAGCTGTTCTTCAGGTTTCCTATGTAGGGTATGTCATGCAGGAAATTTCTGTTAATGGCCAATCCATTATCAATGTTCAACTAGAGCCAGATGCGACTCAATTGGATGAATTGGTGGTAATCGGATACGGAACTCAAAAGAGATCTGATGTGACCGGAGCTATTGGTTCGGTAAAAACTGAAGATTTCAATAAAGGTGTCATTTCAAACCCTGTGGATCTTTTGCAAGGTAAAGTATCTGGTGTCAATATTACCTCTACCAGTGGTGAGCCTGGCGCAAATCAAAATGTGATCATTAGAGGGATTGGTAGTTTAAGATCAGGAACTCAGCCATTGTATGTTTTAGATGGCTTTTTACTTGACAATTCGGATACTGGGATCGCTTCTAATCCGCTAAACTTTTTGAATCCTGGCGATATCGAGAGCATCGATGTCCTTAAGGATGCTAGTGCAACGGCCTTGTATGGTTCCAGAGCTTCCAATGGGGTTGTGGTAATTACTACTAAAAAAGGTAAAAAGGGAACTTCACAGATGAATTTCTCAGCATCAACGGCATGGTCTTCCATGGCCAAGAAGATTGATGTTTTCAGTGCTGATGAATTCAGAAATGAAGTGGTAGCTGCTGGTGGAGCCTTGGAAGATTTTGGTGGAAATACAGACTGGCAAGATGAATTAACTCAGACCGGACTTTCCCAGAATTACAATTTCTCCATGAGTGGAGCCAATACTGAGAAGTTTTCATATTTCACTTCTTTGGGATATCAAGATCAGGAAGGTATTCTGAAAAACTCTGAGTTGAAGCGCTATTCTGGAAAGTTGAATATGAATCAGAAAGCCTTTGAAGGGCGATTGATTGTAGACTATAACTTGACTGCTTCTTATACTGAGAATTTAAGACCAAGCATTACTTCCAGCATCAGCGATATGCTGAGTTTAAATCCAACAATCCCTGCTTACACAGATGGTGAGCCAACCATGTTGAATACTAATGCATTGAATCCTTTAAAACGATATGAGCTTTATACGGATAATGCTGCCAATAACAGGATTTTAGGTACGATTTCACCTTCATTTGAGATTTTCGAAGGCCTTGTTTACAAATTAAATCTGGGCGTGGATTACTCTACTACCAATAGATATCAGCAGTATAAGCCATACTCTGGTGTAATCAATGAATCCAATATTTCTGATGGTTCTTTGGATGAATATGTCAATTCCAATATCAATAAGTTGATTGAAAACACCCTGACCTATAACTGGAACACGGATGTTCACCATGTGACTGTTTTGGCTGGACATTCCTACCAAACATTTTTGGATGAGTTCAGATTGACTTCTGCGAGAGGTTTTGCTGATAATAATATTGAACCGAGATATCAGGATCACAACAGTACCAGTGAGTACCCTACGACGGTTACCTCTTCGGCTGTTAGAAATGAACTTCAATCCTTTTTCGGAAGACTTAATTATACCTATTCAGACAAGTATTTATTCACGGCTACTTTCCGTGCAGACGGATCTTCCAAATTTGGTGACAATAACAAATACGGGTACTTCCCATCATTTGCATTGGGTTGGAATATCAGCAATGAAGAGTTCATGGCAAATTCGGTTTTTAACAACTTGAAACTGCGAACCAGCTGGGGTAAAACCGGTAACCAGGAGATTCCTTCTAAAATCACCAAAGCAAGTTATGCAGAGGATAGATTGTCTTCAGGTTCAGGAAGTTTGAATACTTATCCTATCGATACTGATGGCAATACTTTGGATAGCTATCCATATGGAATTGTGTTTACTCGATTGGCAAATCCTGACTTGCAGTGGGAAGTTTCCACTCAGTTTGATGTCGGAGTTGATTTCGCTTTCCTTAACAACAGATTGACAGGTACTTTGGATTACTTCAAAAAAGTGTCTTCCAATATCTTGCTTGAAATTGTCCCTGCAGATCCGGTTCAGCCTACTTCTACTTATTGGGATAATATCAAGGATATGGAAATCCATAACAGCGGTATTGAAATCGCTTTGGATTATGCAGGCAATGCGGATAGAGCATTTACTTACAACATCGGAGGTAATGTTACTTTCATCCAAAATGAGGTAAAAGATTCCCCTTACTCAGTTTTGACCACAGGTGCTGCTCAGGGTGCTGGTCAAACAGGTGCCACAATTAACGGGTATATCAATAACCAGCCGATTGGAGCTTTCTACATGCTTCAATTTGATGGAATCACTGAAGATGGAGTCAATAAATTCAAAGATATCAACGGCGATGGTGAAATCTTGGATAATGACAGAAGCGTAGTCGGAAGTGCTATTCCAAAAGTGATCTACGGTTTTCATACCAATTTTAAATACAAAGCTTTTGACTTGGGCTTGAACTTTAACGGAACTGCTGGAAGTAAAATTTACAACCACACAGCGATGTCATTATTTACCAAAGCCCAATTATCCAGATCAAATAACACCACTGATTTCGCGAACGAATTCCCGGAAGAGTCTTTCAATAACTCCAATACTGTTTCGACAAGATTCTTAGAAAGTGGCTCTTTCTTCAGATTGAACAATGCTACTTTAGGATATAATCTGAATATGGATGCGGTTGGGTTACGTGATGTTTTCCAAAATATCCGCCTTTCTGTAACCGGCCAAAATTTATTTGTGATCACAGATTATTCAGGATTTGATCCTGAGGTAAATACTGGTTCTACTGCCGGTGGAATCCAGACCTTCGGAATTGATCGATTTACCTATCCAAGAGCGAGAACCTTCTCGATCAACCTGAATTTAACTTTCTAAAAAAAGAATGATCAGTAAATCATTTAGAAATCATAGACACATGAAAAATCATAGATTTTACAAAATACTACCTATTGCTGCTTTCTTAATCTCATTCTTGGGCTGTACCGATTTGGATGAGGAAGTACTCGATGAGTCACTTACAGGCACGGGTCAAGCAGAAGTAATCAGCGGTTCAATTGCTCCAGTTTATGGAATGCTTCGTCAAGTTTGGATGCACACAGTCAATTTTGGACTTCAGGAAGTAGCATCTGATGAAGGAATTCTACCTTACCGTGGAGGAACAGACTGGTTTGATGGCGGTAAATTTATTGCTGTTCACCAACACTTGATGACACCTACCAATGGTTTGGTGGGGGATGCCTGGACTTATATTACTTTGACTTTGTCCAGAGCAGTTTTGGCAGAGGAAAGAATGAGACTGGAAGTGGAAAATGGAAATTCCAGTGCTCAGGATGCGATGTATGAGATGACTGCAATGAAAGCTTATCTCAATATGCTTGCATTGGATAATTGGGGTTTGGTTTTCAAAAAGGATGCTTCCAATGAGCTTTCAGAAATCCTTCGAGGACAAGATGCCATTGATTATTTGGAAAGCGAATTACTTTCTGTAGTTGATGTGATTAACAGCAACAAAGGACCTGGAAGGATGAACAAATTTGCTGTAAATGCATTGCTAGCTCGACTTTATCTGAATGCGGCTGTGTACCGTGATCCTTACGGAATGCCTGATTTCAGAGACGCTGACTTGGATAAAGTAATCCAATACACCAATAATATCATCGAGGGACCTTTTGCTCTTTCTCCGGAATATTTTGAATTGTTCAACGATGATAACAACACCAATCCTGAAATCATCTTCTCTCTAGACCAAAGAGGTGTGCTTCAGACAGAGCATAGCAGATGGCAATATTGGTCAATTTCTGGTGATCAAGTTCCAAGACCTGAGTTTCCAAGCACCAGAGGAACTGATGCGGTAGCTGTCACTCCAAGTTTTTATCAGACATGGGTAGATGCTTATGGTGAGGTGGATCCAGCTGATGCGGACGCAAGATTCTTCCAAGAGAATACTGTGATTCCTGATGAATTGAAAGATTTAACCGGAGTGAATCCAACTAATGATGAGGATCATTTCTACACTGTTGAAGCCACAGATTTTGAGATTGATAGAGGGATCCTTCGCAATATCATCTGGGGTCCAAGAAAAGATGGAAGCGGAAATATCATGACTGACGAAAATGGCAAGGTGAAAATCTATCCAGTGATCAACAGAAGAAGCAGTGGAGCAAATATCCGCTACGTAGACCATACGCTCAAAGTGGATTTTACCACAGAGGGTAGCCTTCATAATGCTGGATACAGATTTTCAAAATATCAGTTCAGCCATACTGCAACGAACTGTTGTAGCAACAGCAGCGTGGATATTGTTTTGATCCGTTTGGGAGAAATTTATCTGATGCGTGCTGAAGCAAAACTTAGAAAAGGAGATACTGCTGGTGCATTGGCGGATATCAATACTTTGAGAACATCAAGAAATGCCCGTCCGGCACAGACTCCAGCTCCGCTTAACTCCATCGATTTGGATATATTATTCCGTGAGTCAGGATTTGAATTGTATTGGGAAGGTCATAGAAGAGTTTACCAGATCAGATATGGCAAATACGAGGATAGTTGGACTGAGAAAACCAATTCGGATGTCAACAAAAGGTTATTCCCGATTCCTCAAAAAGCAATGGATGGAGCATCCAG
The DNA here is from genome assembly GCF_014206875.1 of Algoriphagus iocasae. Lineage (GTDB taxonomy): Bacteria > Bacteroidota > Bacteroidia > Cytophagales > Cyclobacteriaceae > Algoriphagus > Algoriphagus iocasae. The sequence continues at coordinate 369,473 of NZ_JACIJO010000001.1, forward strand.
TGAAGCAGGATTTTTGGTTCAGAACCCTGGTTATTAAAACCTATTAAACTTTAAAAGAATAAAAGCCGATGAGATTTCTCATCGGCTTTATTGTTTTTCATTTGCAGTTCGTGGTGACTGGATCGGGGGGACTGATCGTGCCTTTGGCACTCTTGGGTTCTTTTTCGCTCCTATTCCCCGAATTTCGCTTCGCTGTATTCGGGGTTGATACTGAAAATGCCTATGGCATTTAGGTTTGTTCCTTAAGTAGGGTTTTGTTTTGAATCCTTGCCAACGGCAAGTTAGGTAACTGCCCAGAATGTAATTCTGGGTTATAAAAAGTTTATATTTAAATGAAGTGCCAAAGGCACGATCGGTATTGTAAACTTAATTTTTCTTATTTATGCCGCAGTCCTTATCCAAAGTTTATCTGCATATTATTTTTTCTACCAAAGAAAGAAAACCACTTATCACTACTGAAATAAAGCCGATTTTGCAGGCCTATGTTATTAAGCTCGGAGCCAATCTTGCAGTTTTTACAGAGGAGATATATGCCAATCCTGACCACATTCATTGGCTATGTACTTTGCCAAGAACTCTTTCAATTGCTGATTTAGTGCAAAAAGTCAAGATATCCAGTTCTAATAAAATTACCTCTCTTGGATTAAATAATTTTCATTGGCAAAAAGGCTATGCAGCTTTTTCCGTGAGTCAATCGAAGTTGAGAATTGTGAAGAAATATATTCAGAATCAAGAAGAACACCACCGCAAACAAACATTTAAAGAGGAGTATGTTCGATTTTTGGAAGAGTATAAAATGGACTATGACCCAAAATATGTGTGGGATTGATTTTAATAAATCTTTACTGATCGTGCCTTTGGCACTCTTGGGTTCATATTCGCTCCTAATCCCCGAATTTCGCTTCGCTGTATTCGGGGTTGATACTGAAAGTGCCTTTGGCATTTTAGCGCAGAATTCTAAAAAGTAAATTAGGATAAAATTATCAGTCTTATTTTGGTTGAAATTAGACTTAGTATTGCCATTCTTTTCCTCTTAGAAGAGATTTTGAAAAGGTTAAATTCATTTTAGACAGTTGGAGCAGGGGTAACATTTGCCAAAGGCAAAACCAGTAATTGCCCAGAATGCAATTCTGGGTTTTAAAAGATTTATTTTAATAAGAGTGCCAAAGGCACGATCGGTATTTTTTAATAGAAGGAAAAAGCCATTCCAAAGACCTGAATGGCTAAATGAAGACAAAGCAAAAGGGAAATATTAACTCAATCCTCGATTTTTTTGATGGTATTATTCTTCAAGTCTATAGAAAAATGATCCGAAGGATTAGAATGATAAAGCTTTTCGAAAATCCCGAAAAACTGAATGAATTCACGAGTGAGTTTCTGGTCTGGAGAGTAGCTTTTTTGGTTTACTTTCGGCATCAACTCTTCATAGAAAGCAGTTCTACTCTCTGGAATAAGCTTTTTGCCTAACTCATCCCCATTTTTGAGCAAATAAAAATCGTCAATAATATTCGGCCTGGCTCCAGTTTGGTTTTTACTGATTTGAAGTTTTTTCAGTTTTTTCTGAAGAAAATCTTCACTCTCATTTTCATTCATTTCGCTCCATTCCAACAATTCTTTTTGATTCAGATTCTGTAAAAGCAGGGCAAGATTTTGTGGCCAGTCAGATGGGATAAATCGGGATTTTGTAAGCTCCAAAAGGTGATTTCTAGTGTAGTCCAAATAGTCTTTGGATTCTAGTATACTGCTTTCCCAAATGCCCGGGTCTTTCTTTTCCAGTAGCCATCTGTGCTCCATTCTATATAGATCAAAAAACTCATTCATGTGATCAACTTCTGTGAGTGGGATGGTTTCGATTTCCAGGGTGGAGGAATTCGAGGTTTTTAGAGTTTTATAAGCCGCGGGAAAAGCTGCTAGTGAAGGGACTTGAACATTATACATGGTATGGGTGGTTGTTTGGTCTTTATAAATTCCTGTGTCATTGAAATGCATATGACCGGCAAAGTGGACTCTTATACCGGCTTTTGCATACTGTTTACTCGTCTCAGAAGTGGGTACTCTTTCTAGCTGTAACTTCTGGGGTCCAAATAAGGATTTCATTTCTTCGGAAGCTCCTTCAAGAAATTCGACTAGAGGATAGTGGCTAAATGAAATGAGAATTTTTCCTCTTTTCTCAGCTTCAGCAGACACTTTTCTGATCCAGTCTAGTTGGTGATTTTTGTGGAAAGCAGCTTGGTTAAAGCCTTGGGATGATCCTTTCCATTCACTTCCACTATAAGTATAAACATTTCCATCCAAAGCTAAAAGCCAAATGCCATCAATTGGCTCAACTACATAGCTGACATCAGGAAGAAATAATCCGGAATTGTCCAATTCGTATACTCGATTCTCAAGTGTTGCCTCATTGGTTGCTTTTTTAAATTTGTAATTATCGACATCCAATTCCTGAAATGGATGAGCCCAAAAGAGATCTTTTTCATTGGGAAAAAATCCGAAATTCTTCAAAGCTCCGGTGATTTCTGAATATCCCCAATAATTGATCTGATCCGAAATGGCGACTTGATCCGAAGGAAACAACTCTTTTGCGCCAGCTATTGCCTGTTCAGATCCATCTGTTCCAAGAAAGTCTTTTTTTCCTGCCAAGCCTCCAAAAGGATTGACCGGATCATGGTTTCCTGTGGTCAGAAAAAAACGCATTCCACTTTCTGCAGAATATCGATCCAAAATCTTTTTCAAAGCCAAAACATTCATGGGCTGCCCATCATCGGTAAAATCTCCCGGAAGGACGACCAGCTGAATTCCTTTGTCTTTCAAATCCTCCAGAGCGCTGAGGAAAGCAAAGTAATTTTCATTGAAAAGACGGGTAGAATTGACCTGGCTTTTCATCGTGCGGATGGTCGCAAATTTGCCGGAAATGGGATTAAAAACTCCCTTAAATTCCTCTGAGCCCAGATTTGCATAAACATCCTGAAGATGAATATCAGAAAGAAAAGCAATTTTACTTTCCTGATCTTGACCTTGGGCTAATTGAGGAAAAGCGAGTTGAAAAGCTGTTCCAAAGAGTAAAGGGAATAAGGTTTTTTTATTCAAAATAGGTAGAGCTCAATTAGTTTTTGACCAAAACAGGATTTGGTCTTTCATAGACATTTCCATCGAAATTAACTTTGTAATCTGATTTGAAAAAGGAGGAAGGCTGATAATAATCTGTAGAAATCACCTGTGCTCCCGATGCTTTTGCTTTTTCAAAAGTGCTATAATCGTTTGTTCTGGCTTGTTTGGTGTCAGAATCTGCCCGAGTCCGGATTATATAACCCTTTTTCACCAAGTCTCTGATATAGGCTTCATCTTTCTCGGCATTATTGATGATTCTAAATCCTGCAGTTGGATTTCCTTCTTTTTTTTTGACAAAAAGCACCGCGTTTTCAAGTCCAGGTTTTGCGCTGAGATATCGGTCGATTTTCTCTTCATTCTCATCTAAAACAAAAAGAAATTTACCTCTTACATCCTCTAATAATGGCCAGTTCCCTGCTAAAACAGCAGATTCTAGATCCTTATAGTTTCCTCTGATATCATCAGGTGTGATCAAATGCTCCATCCCAAGGTGGGTTCTGATTTCGAGGTCAATGCTATCAAGGGCAGCAGCGGTAAAAGGTAAAACGGGTCTGGTTCCCGGGATATTTCCATCTTTTGCATTGATGAGGATAAAAACCGGACTGTGATCTGGGTTTGATTCACTCCAGGATCTCAAAGCTTTCAAGGCATCTGCAAAAAGTAAATAATGCGATTGAAAATCCAGATCTTGGATATGGAAGAGTTTGAGTCCTGGTTTGGAGAGTGCATCTGTTGGATCATAATTTGGGATTTTACCGCCTGCGCTTTGAATGATTTCCAGACCTTTTGGATTGGAATACCTTCCTCCTTGAGGATCATGGAAAACGTCCAATTCCAAGTTTCTTAATCCTAAATCCAATTGGGACTCCATAGGGATATGAGCATATTCCAAACTTTGTGATGCGGAGGGATTTACCTTGGATAAATATTCCAAAAGCTCAGGAGCCATCTGGCTTTTGTAACTGTTATGACTGCCAATCACCTGGATTTCGTTGAGTTTCTGAGCGGAAACCTGAAGAGATAGAAATAAGCAGAGAAAAGATAAATTGTAGAAAAATAGATTTTTCATGAGGTTTAAATTGATTTGAAATTACCGAATTGAGCAGGAAGAAATAGCGCAATGATTTTGAATTCGCTGCTTTAAAGTATTCTTCAAGCAAATTGATTCAATTGGCAAGTTTCAAGCTTTTTGAGCTTAAATCCACCTATTCCACTTCACCATTTTGTTATGAAATTCCCTGTTGGTGCGAAGTGATTAAAGACAGCAAATTGCTTATTATGAAGTTGATATGCCGTAAGGTGTTAAGCAAACCCAAAAAAGGATCATTCTAATTTTATCAATCTGTTAAGCATGACGTAAATCGGGTATTTAAAGCCTGATTTTCCTCTGAAAGCCTTATTTTTGAAGATGCAAAAATTCTTTTCATCCCTTCTTTTTCTGCTGTTTTTTGTGTTCCAACTTTCAGCGCAGGATTCTAAAAATTACAAGATCCATTCTCATAATGATTACCTACAAAAGGCTCCTTTTTGGGAAGCCTATGCAGCGGGTGCCAGTTCGATCGAAGTGGATGTGATTTTAAAAGATGGAAAGTTGATGGCTGCTCATGAAGCAGAAAGTATCCATCCAGCTAGAACTATCGAGAGTCTTTATTTGGACCCGATTCGTGCTGGTTTGGAAAATGAATCCATCGCTGAAATTGATTTTACTTTGTTGGTGGATTTAAAAACGGAAGCTTTGCCGACTTTGGAAGTTTTGGAGAAAATCATGCTTGATTATGCTGATTTGGCCTTCTCAAAATCAAATCCAAAAGGACTGAAATTGATTATTTCCGGAAATAGACCTGATCCAAATACCTATGAGGAGTATCCAGAATGGATGTTTTTTGACTATCAAAGCAAAAACCTGAGCGCTGATCTTCCATGGGAAAAGATAGGAATGGTGAGTCTTAGCTTTAGGCAATTTTCTATTTGGAATGGAAAGGGAAGGATGGTTGAGGAGCAACGAAATTCTCTTCAGGAGTTTATTGATTTGGTGCACTCTTTTGACAAGCCTGTTAGATTTTGGGGAACGCCAGACAGCAAAACTGCCTGGAAAGCTTTTCATGAAATGGGAGTGGATTACATAAATACAGACCATCCTGCTGAAGTAGCGAATTACCTAAGCCACCTATCTACCTTCGTTTATCAAAACCCAGCCATCCATGAGATTTATACTCCTTCCTATGAAGTGGATGGAGAATCCGTTGCTGTCAATCAGGTGATTTTGATGATCGGAGATGGAAATGGCTTAGCTCAAATTTCTTCCGGGCTTTTTGCCAATGGGAATAATCTGAATTTGACCCAAATAAAAAATATGGGTTTGATAAAAACTCAGGCTGCAGACGATTTTACAACGGATTCAGCAGCGGGGGCTACGGCTTATGCTACGGGTACCAAAACCAATAACAGGGCTTTGGGAGTGGATCCAAACGGCAAGGAATTAGAGAACTTACCGGATATTTTGAATTCCTATGGATTCAACTCCGGGATAATTACTACAGACAATCTGACGGGTGCGACTCCCTCGGCTTTTTATGCCCATCATCCAGAAAGAGATGATTCGGCCGAAATTGCGGCATTTTTACCCAAAAGTCAGTTGGATTTGTTTATCGGTGGAGGAAAGTCAGATTTCGAATCCCAGTTGGATAATCTGAAGAAAGAAGGTTTTACTTTGGTTGAGGACTTAAATGATTTTTCAGCTACCAAAATCGGATACTTTGCTTCGCAAGGATCATTGCCCAAAGCTCTGGATGGGAGAGGAGATTACCTGAAAAGAAGTACTGATTTTGCCTTAGAATTTTTGGAGGAAAAAGAAAAACCCTTTTTCCTGATGATTGAGGCGGCAAATATTGATTCTGGGGGACATTCCAATAACAGCGGAATGGTGATTTCCGAAATGTTGGATTTTGATCAAGTGATCGGAACAGTTCTGGAATACGCAGATAATAACCCCGGAACACTAGTCATCATCACCGCGGATCATGAGACTGGAGGAATTTCAATTCCACAAGGTGATATAGATAGCAGGACAATCGAATTAGCCTATCATTCTGATGATCACACTGGAATTATGGTTCCGATATTTGCATACGGGGCTCATGCAGGCGATTTCAGAGGAGTTTATGAAAACACCGAAGTGTTTCACAAAATCATGGATTTGGTGAAGGAATATCATTCACCGAATACAGTTTTTACCTACGTCCAGCCAAAGTAAATGGCAGCATAAAGATATTTCTGATCAAGTCAAATGACAGATCTACTGCAAAGCCTAACAAACGGAAAGGCAAAAGCAGAAGCCAAACGATTGGATAAAGGATCAGGGCGATCAGTGCCAAAGGCCAACATAGGACAAATAGGATGCACCAAAGTAAGAAGCTAAGCATGTGTTGATGTTTATTTATGACTGTTTATTCAAATCACGTTCCAAGCGATAAAAGTACTCTTCATTGCCCTGAATAAGGGTTATTTGAAAAAATCCATGTTCGATAACGAACGGTTTTCTTTTCCGTTTTCGCACGTTTTTAGGGAAGGCAACAAAAGGTTTTAATGTATCATTTTGAATCATTAACTTTTAGCTTCATTCCCGAAAAACCTACTTATGAGAATTCTTTCCCTAGTTATGATACTTGGACTTCTTTGGTCCTGTCAGCAAAATACTCCTAGCAATTTATTGGATGTTCACTCAGTTAAAACTCAGGACGGATTAGTCTCTGGCAAACTTGTAGGAGAAGATTCTGTCAAAACTTTTATGGGAATTCCATTTGCAGCAGCACCAGTTGGAGAATTGAGATGGAAAGCACCTCAACCAGTTTCCCCATGGGAAGGAGTCAAAGAATGTGTTGCTAATCCAGCTTCGGCGATTCAAAATCCTCCGGTTCCATTTTTTGCATGGTCAGAGGAATTCCTCATTCCACCTACACCGATTTCTGAGGATTGTCTTTATCTGAATGTTTGGACGGATGCCGAAAAGTCAGATGAAAAGCGACCTGTGATGGTTTGGATTCATGGGGGTGGATTCACAGGAGGTTCAGGCACAGTTCCACTTTATGATGGAGAGGAATTGGCAAAAAAGGGTATCGTCGTAGTTACTATTAATTATCGATTGGGAGTCTTGGGATTTCTGTCACATCCAGAGCTTTCGAAAGAATCTGATTCAGGGACTTCTGGCAATTATGGGGTTTTGGATCAGATTGCAGCATTGAAATGGGTGAAAAATAACATCTCCCAATTTGGCGGAGATCCTAAAAATGTCACGATTGCTGGTCAATCTGCTGGTTCGATGAGCGTCAATGTTCTGGTTAGCTCCCCAATGGCTAAAGGACTTTTCAATAAAGCAATTGCCCAAAGTGGTGCGATGTTTAATTACGATGGAGGTAGGTCTGGAAGGAATATAGAAATGGCCGAAAAGGCAGGAGAGGAGTTTATGGAGAAAACAGGTGCTGGATCTTTGGAGGCATTAAGACAAATTCCAGCAGATAGCTTGTTGAAAGTGGGAGGCTCTTTTTGGCCTTATAAAGATGGAAATGTCATTCCCTTAGACTTTGACGAGACATTTATTTCTGGAAAAGCCAATCAAATAAAGCTTCTGACGGGTTGGAATGCGGATGACAATGTGAGTTTTGGAGGACCAATGACACCGGAGCAGTTTAGAGCTCAGGCCAAAGAAAAATATCAAGACCGTGCTGAAGAATATTTGAAATTGTTTCCTGCTTCTACTCCTGAAGAACTGGAAGAGACCCGATCCACACTTTCTGAAATGATGTTTGGATATCAGAATTTCACTTGGGCAAAAATCCAATCAGATCTGGCTCCAGAATCATCCTTTTTGTACCATTTTACAAGAATTCCTCCTGGAGAACCTAATTATGGAGCATTTCACTCTGCTGAGTTTAGCTATTCATTTCATACCCTCAAGTATTGGAATAGACCCTTTACAGATGTGGATTACAAACTGGAAGATGTCATGTCCCAGTATTGGGTGAATTTTGTGAAAAGCGGGAATCCAAATGGGGATGGATTACCAAATTGGCCAGCATTTTCTTCAGATAATCCGATGCTGATGGAGCTTGGAGATAAAATTCAAGCTATAAAACCTCCGCATTTGGAACAGATACAATTTCTGGAAAGTGTTTATATGAAATAGAATTTGTCTAGAGTAGAAATATTGAAGGGCTTCAAAAAAACCAAATGTTGGTAAATAGAAAGAAGCTTCAGATTTTTCAACTAATTTGTTAACAAATCAGGTTATGTATACGTCACAGAGTCATATAACCAAAAAACTTTTACGAATGAAAAAATTATATTTTCTGAATTTTCTGATTCTTTGTTTCGCTTTGGCCTCTTGTAATGAGGATGCTGACAAGATTAATTCCCCGATTGTGGGAGAGTGGCAACAATCTTATTATGTAGATGATTGGGATAAAGATGCCGTAAACACGATGGTTTTTAGATCTGATGGCACTATGACATGGTCAGGTACAATTCGTGAACCTGATTCTGAAGTGGATTTAGGATATCAGTTTTATGCGGAAGGATCTTATAAAATTGAAGATGGAAAGGTTTCTGTTCCAGATTATGAATATTTCACTACAGAGTATATTGCAAGTGGTAGCTATGTTTCTAAAGATGAGCTTTATGCGAATCCTGCATTTTTTGGGATTCGTCCATTTGAAGTGAATGCAGAGCAAACAGTATTATTGTTCCCAGGAGGCTGTGAAGGAGATCAATGTTTTTCAGATATAGAATATTATAGAGTAGATAACTAATAGAGAGGGAGCTTCAAAGCTCCCTTTTTTATATTCTAAACGGGGAAGATATACTGATTCCAAAAGAAGTAAGCATCAATAAGGATAAAATTGCGGGATTGATGCCAAAAATTACTGCTAAGAAGCAGCCGAAAAATGCCAAATAAAGGATTGAAAATTTATTATTGATCTGTACCCAATGACAGAGAGCAAACAGTCCTGGATTCAACCCAAACCAGAAAACAAGTAAACAAAACAGGTCAAACTTACTTTCTATTCCTCTTCCTTGATAAAGGATCAAAATAGATTCCGGTAATGTCAAAATTGTAAATACGATGAATTCCAGTCTGAATTTGTGACCGAATTTCAGCGGTAAACTTCTGAATAGATACAATTTTTTTTCTCCAAACTCCCATTTTTCCAGCCAAATAGGGTAATGAGCAAAGCAGGAAATCAATAAGCCAAATGCAAGCCATCTGGAATCATACCCTCCTGAGAAGTACGAATAAAAAAATCCACTCAAAAGAAATAAACTGAGTGCTTTAATCAATAGGAGAAGCAAGGGCCTGTTCTCTTTCAGGTGGAACAAAAACCAAAATGAAAATGGCTTCTTCTTAAAAATACGATTGCTTGAGATTCTAGTTTCCGGTATAAATTTACTGAAAATCAAATAGTTGTAATAAAGTGAAGCCCATAAGGAAAGAATTAGAAAAAGCACTAGAAGGCTTAATTGAATCCAAGCTCCAGCAGGAATACCAACATAAAAAAGTAAGAGAGAATAAAGTAGAATCAGGCCTTGGTTTGCCAGCCAAACGGGAGCGAAATGTCGGGCAAAATCAAAGAAACTTAGAAATGATAGTTTTTGGAATTGGCGGTATCTCGGATCTTGGGAGAGCTTTTTTATATGTCTTGCCTGAAGAATTTCATAAATCAGAAAAGAAAGGAGCAGTGCCAAAAACCAAGTGTTCTTTTCAAGGATTTTCTCTGCAATCATCAGATGTTGCTTGATTTCCATAAAAACCCCAAAAACCACCGTAATCAGAATGAAAAACCCGAGATAGGCTTTGTAAAATGGATAAACAAAAGACTTGATCAGGACTTCCTTCATGGCCTAAACAAATGATCCATTTTTTATTTCCATAGTAGACGTGTATTCAAACAAATCTTCAAAATCAGCCAAATGAGAAGTCAGAATAAAGCTAATACCCTCATTTAATTTGCTAAGAATAAGTTCTTTCAAATGCCTTTGAGTAGCAAGGTCAATGGTTGTAAATGGCTCATCTAAAATGATCAGTTTGGGGTTGCCCAAAAAAGCCAAAAGCAGCGCCGATTTCTTCAGCATCCCGGAGGAATAAGAGGAAATGGGATTCTCAGAATAATCTCCGATATCCAACTTTTCTTTCAGTTCATCGATCTGCTTTTTATCTGGAAGAATAACTGAAGCAGTGAAATTGATCAGTTCATCCAAGCTTAAAAACTCCGGGAATACAGGTTCGGCTTCTGAGAAATTGACCATTTTCCGATAAGAAACCGGGTCCTTTTTGATAGAAACCCCGAGTAGGTTTATTTCTCCTTGAAAATCATGAATGCCAGCAATCGCTTTCAATAAAGTGGATTTTCCTGAACCATTGGCTCCTTTGATTAGATGAAGTCCTGGTTCCAAAGTCAATTGGTCCACACTGATGCTAAAACCTGACGAATAGGATTTATGGAAATTGTGGAGGTTTAGCATAGAACTGGATTTGGCCGATTTTAAAAATAAGATGAATTACCGATTCTCACCTAGTTAAAAAAGTTAAAAGGCCAGTCTAATTAAAAACTGGCCTTTCGAACTCACTTATTTTTTATCCACCTCAAAATATCTTTTCAAAGTATATTCTGGTTGCCATTGATCTGGTTTTCTGACCAACGTATCCGGATCATATTTCATCGGTTTGATTTTATCAGCAGTTAACTTTAGTGTGTCTTGAAAGTTGTGCTGCCATGTTTCCATCAACTCCATCATTTCTGATTTTCTGCTTTGGTATTCAGATTTCTCAGCCAGATTATTGATTTCCAAAGGATCATTTTCCAAGTCAAATAGTTGAGTATAATCTCTTTCAGGATACCTGATCAACTTGTATTTCTTATTTCTGACAGCTCTTACAGTATGTTTATAAGAAGTGTAAAGTGCATCACGAACTCCATCTTTTTCTCCTTGGATAACCGGAACTAAGCTTATTCCATCGATGTCGCTTGGATCGGGGATTCCCGCCAGCTCCGCCAAAGTAGGATAGAGGTCATGGATATAAGCAAAAGCATCCAATTCCTGATCTTGGGGAACTCCAGGGCCTTTGATGATCAAAGGAACTTTTGAGCTGTGCTCGTATAAACTTTGCTTTCCTAAAAGGCCATGACTCCCAGCAGCAAGTCCATTATCTGCTGCATAAACGATAATGGTATTGTCATACTGACCGGTTTCTTTAAGTGCATTCAGGATTTTTGCAATCTGAGTATCCAAGTGTGTGACCAAAGCATAATAATCAGACAAAATCATCTGAATTACTTCTGGTTTTCTTGGCCATCCAGTCAAATTCTCATCACGAACCGTCAATTGATCAAACTCAAAAGGGTGATAAGGCATGTAATTTCCTGGAAGAGGAAGGGTGCCGTCCGGATAATGATTGATATAATTTGCTTCTGGAGAATAAGGGTCATGAGGTGCCGTAAAAGCTACATAGCAGAAAAATGGCTGATCTGTTTTTCTTTGCCCATGATCTTTGATAAAGTCAATGGCTGCTTGTGCAAATTGCTCGGTAGAATAACCCTTTCTCGTTGGTTCTCCTAATTTCCCGTCGGAGCCATAATCTCTTAAAGGCAAATCATAATGATTGGCCATACCTCCTAAATAAACATTCTTGGCTTCCTGAAAACTCGCTTCGAAAGCTTCCTTTTCGTTATGCCATTTCCCTGTTCCAAAAGTTCTGTAACCAGCTTTGGCAAAGCTCATGGTCATGGTATGCTCTCCGCTTAGTTTATCAGTGACTTTATAAAGGTTTTTACCGCTGAAAAGCATGGCTCGGCTAGACATACAAATTGCTCCATGGACTCCTCCCATCACATAGGCATTGGAGAAACGACTGCCTTCTCTTCCTAGTTGATCAATCGTCGGAGTTTGGATATAAGGATTGCCGTTGATGCCTAAAGCATCTGCACGTTGATCATCTGCAAAAAGGAATAAAACGTTTGGTTTGGAGGTTTTTTGCTGGGCTATTGTGTTTAGGGTACTCAATCCGACCAACATCACGATTCCAAGGATTGAGGTTAGTAATCTGATTTTCATGTTATTTTGAAGTAAATGTATATCCGTGTGTCTTTATTGCCTTTTCATATTCTTCTATTCCTAGGTCTGTGAGATGAGGATTGATAATGGTCCAGATGCTTTTTACCATTGAGCCCATTTCGGAAAATTTGTATGAACTCATCACCTCTCGTTGAGATAGCCAAAAAGTAATGATCATTCGGATGATATGTTCGAGTCTTTCTAATTCAGATTCTTCCATTTCCACCATAAATCCTGAACTGATAAATTCTTGGAAAAGCTGAATGGTTGTCTTTTTTCTTTTGATAAAAGTTTCTTGAATCAATTCGCTAATACTTGGAAATGATCGGGTGACTTCTAGTACATCCAAGTTGAAAAAACGGTATTTGTACTGGAATTCTTCTAACTGTTGGATAAGAATATGAAACTGTTCAATAGCGCTGGCTCCCTCTTTTCGAGACCCATATGATTCAGTCATCTCACTTCTCATCTTATCATATATTGCCAATATGATATCTTCTTTAGTATTGTAATGGTAGTCAAGATTTCCATGACTGATTCCCATTTTGCTAGCGATGTGCCTGCTAGTCACATTTTGAATTCCTTGTTCATTGTAAAGCTTGATCGCTTCAAAAAGAATTTTGTCTTTAGTTTTAATTTTTTTCGGTTTTTCCATTCCAATAGGAGTTTTCCTCAAGTCTTAGGTTTGATGGTTTAGATAATTGATTCTTTCATATTTTTTGATCTGAAAGATAGGTTATGGGTAGTTTTTTAAAGGAATCTGGACATTAAAAGAACTTCCGTCTTTTTTTGGATTAACATTCCCAACGGATGCTGCGCAATATAGAAAAATTGGTTTTCCTTCTTTGCTCAACAAGAGTTGTGGTCTTTCCAACCGATCCAATTGAATAAAGTTTCCATTTTTCAGTTGCAATTCCCGCTTCATGAATAATGAATTATCCATTTTTTGCCACTTGATCCCATCTTTCGATTTCAAAATGGCAAGAGATTTTTTCTCACCTCCGGTAAATGCTCCCGTGAAATCTTTTACTATAGCAAAGAAAGAGGCATGTTGCTTTGAATACCAGACATAAGGATCTTCCGCACTGGCCAAGTTTCCATCAGGCATTCTGACATCAAAAATAAAATCATCTTTTGCTTTAAATGGTCCCATGGGAGTTGGCCCGGTAGCAACCCCATGCACACCTTTCCAACCTGGCTCATAGATATTTCCTTTGAAGAAAAGCATGTATTCCTTTGTCTCTGGATTAAAATCCACAGATGGGTTTACCATCACTAGGTTATCCGGTTTTGCAATCGTCCCTGGGGGAGAGGGACTGACGGCATTTTTTGCTTTCACCCTAGTTCGCGGAAGAAGGGCAGGTTCTTTTGCCCGCTCAAAATTTCCTGACATCAAATCCTCAAACGAATCAAAACTTAGAACGCCAATCTTTTGGGATTGCTGTACTCTTGTTCTCTTATCCAGGTTAGGGGCAATCGCCTCTCCGGGATCTTTGGAGCCGATGTAATAGAGATAATATTTGCCTTCAAATTCCTTCAAATGCGGATTGTGAACCATTTGTGCATCCCAGGAAGTAGTGTCTCTTTCGTAACGGCTTCCTTTCAGAATGATCTTTTGAAACTTGAATTCTCTATCCGGATAGTCAGAGACGGCATAGCCGATTTTACTTTCTAGTACCCAGCTCGTCACGAAATCTGCTTTGTCAGGTCCACTTTCCCAAAGAGAAAAAAGCATATGGTATTTTCCATCTTTTCCCTGCAAAACAGAACCACCCCAGACAAAAAAGTCTTTTAATTTCAATACAGAAGGTCCATCTAAAATCTCGCTTTCTCCTTCCGAAACTAATCTTGCATCTATGGGCAAAGGCTCCAATCGTAATTGGGCATATCCATTTCCTGATAGGAATATAAGAAATGAAAGAGCAGAAATTAATTTCAATGGATGCGTCATTTTGAACTTTCGTAATCAATTCCCAAGTCGTTCTTTCTTACTTCGGCCAGTTTTGCAGCGAGTTTTTTCTGTAGATCTTTAAGTGTTTTTTGATGCGAAGGATCAGCAGCCAAATTATGAAACTGCTTAGGGTCATTTTCCATATCAAAAAGCTCCATTCCAGCCGAAGCATCCTCATTGTATTGGATATAAGCCCACTTTTCTGTTCGGATCAAAAATGATTTTCCTCCCTGACTTACAGAGAAAGCCATATCTCTGACTTTCTTATTTGGATTTTCTATCAAGGATTTTAGGCTTTTCCCCTGAACGGCCTTTGGATAATCTAGACTTGCCAAATCAGCCAAAGTTGGGTACAAGTCGATTAATTCAGTAAAAGAATTGACCACGGCAGGATTTTTACCTGGAACTTTGATCATCATGGGCACTTTCACAGATTCCTCATGAAGACTGACTTTCATCCAGAATTCGTGTTCACCCAGATGAAATCCATGGTCGGAAGTGAAGACTATAATCGTATTGTCTTCCAAGCCTTCATCTTTTAAGGTCTTCAATACTTTTCCGACCTGTGCATCCATGTAAGTAACCGAAGCATAATAAGCCGCAATTGCTTTTTGCTTTTGCTCCTGGTTCATTTCTGCATTCACACTGGTGACGTAATTGATTCCCCGCTCTGGAATGTCGGCCCAGTCATTTTCTACCTGTTCGGGTGCTTTGATTTTGGCAAAAGGAAATGGGTCAAAATAACCTGCAGGAGCTACAAAGGGAACATGAGGCCTCACAAAACCTACAGCCAAAAAGAAAGGTTTGTCTTTATGAGTTCGAATCAGTTCGGAAGCTTTTTCTGCAGTTTTTCCATCAGAATGCACCAAATCGTCGCCATCGGCCTGCACAATCGTCATCACATTTCCACCCTTTCGCTCGATGCTTCCATCAGGATTGTTCTGTACCAATTCTGCCTTGCCAGCGGCTTTCCATTCAGGCCCTTGCGAATTGAATCTTTCTGTCCAGGAAGCAGGATCATCTTGTCCGTCTGAACCTTTTTCAATATCCCCAGGGACTCCCATGTGATAGATTTTGCTCACTCGGGCAGTGAAATATCCGTTTTGCTTAAATAGTTCTGTCAAAGAAGGTCGATCTGGCCCTACATTTTCTCTGCCGCTTACATACCCATATGTCTGTGTTGCATTTGGGTAGTAGCCAAACATAAAAGAGGCCCGAGAAGGACCACAGACAGGATATTGAGTGTAAGCATGTGTGAAAACGGTACTTTCTTTAGCCAACTGGTCGATCACAGGAGTTTTCGGAATCGGATTTCCATAGGCTCCGATTGCCGTAGTAGTCAAATCATCAGAAATAATGAAAAGAATATTTGGCTTTTGCTTCTCTTGGGCAATAGAGCAAATTGAAATCAAGGAGGCTATTAAAATCAATATCGATTTCATGGGTGATTATCATTAACATATAAAATCAGGGTACAAAATAGATCTATTAGTCCAAATGCACCAATTTTATTAGGAAAGATTTTTTACTTGAAATATCTTCACATGTCTTTCCCAAAGCCATTAAGTTATAATTGCCACTGCCTGTGGATCTTGAATCTCATTGGTTTTTGTCAGAGGATGAATTAATGTTAGATTTAATTTCTATTGATCTATTTCCGCCAAAATAACCTTTCCATGAAATTGAAAACCTACCTAGTTCTAGGTGTAATTGTTTTACCCTTTCTTTTTTCTTGTTCCAAAACAAAGGAAGCTAAGCCCCAACGACCCAATATTGTCTTTATCATGTCGGATGATCATGCCTATCAGGCGATTTCTGCTTATGATAATACTTTGATTGAAACTCCTAACATCGATCGAATCGCGAAAATGGGGATGCTGTTTACAAATGCTTCAGTTACAAATTCCATTTGTGCACCCTCCAGAGCAACGATTTTGACAGGAAAGCACTCTCATATCAATGGCAAAGTAGACAACCATTTCCCTTTTGATACGACCAACGTCACTTTCCCTCAATTGCTTCAGGATGCTGGTTACCAGACGGCGATGTTTGGCAAACTACATTTTGGTAACAATCCGAAAGGTTTTGACCAGTTTAAAATATTACCTGGTCAAGGAAAATATTACAACCCGGATTTCATTACCAAAAACGAAGGAAATATCCAGGTAGAAGGCTATGTGACTGACATTATCACCGATATGACTTTGGATTGGTTGGCAAATGAAAGAAAAGCCGATCAGCCATTTATGTTAATGTATTTGCATAAAGCTCCTCACAGAGAATGGCTTCCTGCGGGAAGACACGTCGAGGAGTTTACAAATCGTACGTTTAAAGAGCCAGCAACATTATTCGATGATTATTCCGGTAGAGGCAGAGCTGCTCATGAAGCGGAGATGAATTTGTTGAAAGACATGCACTGGGCAGGTGATTCCAAACTTCGCCCAGAGGTGCTGGATGAATTGGGAATCGAGCCGACTTCGGGTTGGGATAAGGCAGCTTTTGAAGGAGAAGTTGGACGAATGAATCCAGAGCAGCGTGCTGTTTGGGATAAAGCTTACGAAAAAGTAATCGAAGACTTCAAAAAGGCTTATCCTACCATGACGGATGAGGATAAAATGAAGTGGAGATACCAGCGATACATGCAGGATTATTTGGGAACTATCAAAGCGGTAGACGAAAATGTCGGTCGGGTTTTAGATTATTTGGAGGCCAATGGATTGATGGAAAATACCATTATCGTGTATACTTCGGATCAGGGATTTTACCTTGGAGAGCATGGCTGGTTTGACAAGCGTTTTGTTTACAATGAGTCATTCAAAACTCCTCTGATTATGGCTTGGCCTGGAAAGACTCAGGCAGGTGTGAAATCAGATGCCATGGTTCAAAACCTTGATTTTGCGCAGACATTTTTAGAAGCAGCGGGAGTTGATGCTCCATCCGATATGCAAGGAGAAAGTCTGTTGCCGCTCCTGACCGGTGAGGGAGAGTGGACCAGAGATGCGGTTTATTACCACTATTACGAATACCCTTCGGTACACATGGTGAAGCGTCATTATGCGATAATCACCAAGGATTACAAATTGGTGCATTATTACTTTGATGTGGACGAGTGGGAATTAATCGATAGGAAAAATGATCCATACGAGCTTAAAAATGTTTACGATGATCCTGCATATGCAGAAATCAGAGCTGATTTGCACAAACAGTTGGAGGATCTAAGGGAAAAGTATGGAGACAACTCCCAGATTTCACAGAGGTATATCGACGAGTATTTAGACTATTTGCAGGAAAATAATTCCTATGCAGGTGGGAAGAATACCGAGTTGCTGGATAAGATCTTCAAGAATAGAAAGTTTTCGACTGAAAAATAGAAGGCAGTGAGCAGTCGCAGTAAGCAGTATCTATTACAGTCATTTCGACGACGAAGGAGGAGAAATCTCAAATAGAAAAATTAGGAATATGTAAGAGATTTCTCCTCGTCGTACCTCCTCGTTCGAAATGACATTAAGATTGCAATTAAAATTAAACGATAACATTAATGAAGCTTGCGAAGAGAGTAAAAAAGTCGACAGTAAACAGTTTACACTGTTTCAGTAATCAGTTCGAAGTGAGGAATTCAAAATTATAACTTGCTTGCTGAAGAAAGATTAGGAGTAAATAGTCCACCTTGGTCATTTCGAACGAAGCTTGCGAAGAGAGAAATCTCAACCTTATCAATTTTGACCTCCAAGAGATTTCTCCTCGTCGTACCTCCTCGTTCGAAATGACAACCAAACCACCCACCCTATGAAATTCAACAATTCTATTTTCTCGCTCCTTCTTGGAATCACTCTTTTGACAGGATGTCAAGAAGCGAATGAAGAAAAATCGCAGCGTCCAAACATCATTTTTATCATGTCGGATGATCATGCGTATCAGGCAATTTCTGCCTATGATAATACCTTGATCGAAACGCCAAACATCGATAGAATAGCGGAAATGGGGATGTTGTTTACGCAGGCTTCGGTGACAAATTCCATCTGTGCTCCATCTAGGGCTACGATTTTGACAGGGAAGCATTCCCATATGAATGGTAAAATTGACAATCATTTTCCTTTCGATACCACCAATGTGACATTTCCCCAGCTTCTTCAAGACGCCGGATATCAAACTGCCATGTTTGGAAAACTGCATTTCGGAAATAATCCCAAAGGCTTTGATCAGTTTAAAATCCTTCCGGGTCAGGGAAATTATTACAACCCTGAATTCATTACCAAGGAAGATGGAGAAATCAAAATTGAAGGATATGTGACAGACATTATCACTGATTTGACCTTGGATTGGATGGAAAATGAACGCAAAAAGGAAGATCCCTTTTTGTTGATGTATTTACATAAAGCGCCGCACCGTGCTTGGTATATGGCAGAGCGTCATTTGGAGGAGTTTACCACCAAAACGTTTCCAGAACCCGCTACTTTGTTTGATGATTATTCAGGCAGAACTTCTGCTGCTGGAGAGGCTGAAATGAACATTTTGGAGCATATGGGTTGGTCTGGAGACAATAAGTTATTTCCAAAAGTCCTGAGAGATTTGGGAATTGCTGATGTAGGCGGATATGATACCAACCGATTTAATGGGCAGATGAGACGATTTACTCCTTCGCAGGCAGAAAACTTCAAAAAGTATTACGAGCCAATCAGTGAGGCGTTTATCCAGGATTATCCAAGTATGAGCGAGGAAGATCAAATGCGATGGAAATATCAGCGGTACATGCAGGATTACTTAGGTACCATCAAATCTGTGGACGAAAATGTAGGAAGACTATTGGATTATTTGGAAGCAAATGATCTGATGGAAAATACGATCATTGTGTACACGTCCGATCAAGGTTTTTATCTTGGCGAACATGGCTGGTTTGATAAACGATTTGTTTATGATGAATCCTTTAAAACACCACTTTTGGTGGCTTGGCCGGGCAAAGTAGCAGCAGGTTCGAAGTCCGACGAATTAGTTCAAAATCTGGACTTTGCGCAGACTTTCTTGGAAATAGCTGGAGTTGAGGCTCCTGCGGATATGCAAGGAGAAAGTATCGTTCCTGTTCTTACCGGAAATTTGGAGAAGTGGAATCGGGATGCAGTTTATTACCACTATTATGAATACCCTGCAGAACATATGGTGAATAGACACTATGCAGTGGTTACCAAAGATTATAAACTGATCCATTATTATTATGCAGCAGATGAGTGGGAACTGATCGATAGAAAGAAAGATCCGATGGAGCTGAAAAATTTCTATGATGATCCTGCTTATGCTGAAATTCGTGCAGAACTTCATCAAAAGCTGGATGAATTAAGAACTAAATACAAAGATAGCGAGGAAGTCAGCCAAGGCTATATTGATCAATATTGGGAAGATATGGGAGAGGATAGGGTATTTGGTATCTATAAAAAAGGAATTAAGGAAATTGAAGCGAGAGGAAAAGAGATTGAAGAGAATAAGTAATCATTCGAACCGAGAAAAAATTAAGCCACCTGAATGTGGGGCTTTTTTTATTCTTCAGGAACAAACTCCAAAATATCTCCTGGCTGGCAGTCCAATACTTCACAGATGCTTTCCAAAGTGCTGAACCGGATCGCTTTTGCTTTTCCTGTTTTTAAGATAGAAAGGTTGGAAAGCGTTAAACCTACTTTTTCAGAAAGTTCATTCAATGACATTTTTCGTTTGGCCATCATCACGTCCAAGTTTACAATTATAGGCATGTCTTAAACTGTTAACTCGTTTTCGTTTTGGATTTCAAGTCCTTTGCGGAAGATCACAGCAATGATATATATGATGCCAGCCATTAAGATAAAAGCTTGGCTATCTTGCCAATATTGATTCAACATGTCTGTATCATAGCCATGTTTTTGCAAATAATCTGCTGATTTTCTGGCGATCAAACTTAAGATTCCAATTGAAAAAGTTATGTAGCTGATCCTATAAATCTTATCGGATACAAATGAATTGAAGGGATTTGTAAGATCCATTTTCATCATCATCATAACCAATTCCAAAAATAGAACAGTGGTAAGGATTGCTATCGATAAGATAAAACTATACATGCTGTAAAATACCCATTGGCTTTTATCATATATTTCGGTTAGATCCAAGGTAATAAATAGCTTAGATAAGGCTTTGGGATTTAAGAAATGAAATATAAAATTGGTCAGTAGCCCTCCTGTTTGGATGCATAGCCCTACTAGAATTAAGGAAGCAATAAAGGTTAATGCCCTAAAAACGAAAGAATTTGTTTTTGACATAATTTCTCAGAATTAAATTTTACCAAAAGAAATAAAATTTTATTGAAAAACAATAAATATAGGTTGTTAATCGAGAAAAATATTTTAATTCCTTGTAAACTGATTTTACTTTTCGATCAGTCATTTTCCATTTCCTTTATCAACTTCACCAATCCAATATCTTAGTCGGTAAATTACCCATTGTCTAAAAAATAATTACCCAAGGGGTGAGAGGATATTGATTGCCAAATTTATAGGCATGCCCCAGGCAGATTAAAAATCTTACTTTCTCAAAGACAAGAATAAGTCAATAGTACCGCTCCAGACCCAAAGGTTTTTGTTTGCCTTAACTGGATATCGTGTTTTTCTGGGATTTGATCAAAAAATGGAAGGCCTTTTCCAGCCATGATAGGGTGGATGCAAAACTGGAATTCATCGATTAAGTGAAGATTGGTCAGCTGAACAATCAAGCTTCGACTTCCAACTAATACATCCCCGCCAGCCTGAGATTTTAAATCCCGTACAGTTTCTTCCAATGACTCAGAGGCAAGAGAGGCATTTTCCCAAGCTAATTCTGCAGTGGTTTTCAACTGATTTGAAAACACAATTTTCGGAATTTGATCCATTACCTTGGCAAATTCATCCAATGATTTCTCACCGGAAGGATTGGCGACCAATTCTTGCCAAAACTTCATTAATTGAAAAGTAGTATTGCCATATAATGCCAAGGAAGAATTTCTTATAAGCTGAGAATAATGATCGTGGATTTCTTCATCAGGATTAATAGCGGTATGATCACAAAACCCGTCTAGGGTTAAATTAAATGCGGCGATGATCTTTCTCATTTTCTTCCTTGATTTAAATTTTTATTCCATTTTATCTTTCTCCATTTCTTTTATCATCTTCACCAATACTGGAGCCACAGCACTACCTTTCCAACCGGAGCTGTAATTGGCGGCGAGGTACATATCTTTTTCAGGAATAAAAGCCACCATTGTTCCCCAAAATCCGGAATGACAATAGGTTTCATAATCCCCGATTTTTACCCGATACATGCCCATTTGATAGTCCATGGTTGCCTTATTTTCATATGTCACATGTTCGAGCATGATGTCCAAAGTTTTTGGATCATCAAAAATCTTCCCTTGGAAAAGCAACTGGAAAAAGTCCACAAGCTCTTCGGTATTTGATAAAAATCCACCCCCACCAAAATAATCCATGGTTGGGCTGAATTGATAGGTATCCATTCCTTGAAAATATTGATGGATTCGGAGTTGATCGGTAATCGGATCTTCTCCTTCAAAGTCGGTTCTTTCCAATCCTTTTTCTTCCAGTTTCAGCAATTCCTTGATTCCACCGTCCAGATTTTTACCGGTATATTTTTCTATCAATTCGCCTAAGATCACATATCCCGTATCCGAATAGCTGAATTGCTTTCCTGGAGGTCCAATTGGGTCGCCCTTGTCCACACCCATTTGAAATTGCTCGGTTCTGGTCCAAGTATGGCTTGGGTCTTTTAGAATTGTATCGAAGAATTCGGCTGCGTGAGTATGGTCAAAGAAACCTGCTGAATGCCTTAGTATCTGGCGAATAGTAATCTCGTCCAGATTGTAGTCTTTAGATAGAATTGCTGCATGGGCTGCAGAAATATGTTTGGAAATGGGGTCGTCCAAATTTAAAACCCCCAACTCCATCAACCTGAGAATACTTGCAGCGACGTAGGTTTTGGTGACACTCGCAATTCGGAAAGTCTGGTTGGGTTTTAGTTTTTCCTCTGTCTTGATATCCGCAAATCCAGCGGCTCCCGACCAAGAAAATGAGTCATCTCCAGATTGGATGGAAACAGAAATCCCAGCTTTGTTATCGCCTAATTCACTTTCGAGTACAGACGAAAAGTCTTGTGCATTAATGAAATTGAGAAGGAAAAATCCCAAAAAGACAAAACTCAATTTTTTCATTTTTCTATTGGCTAACTAAATGTTTTGATTAAAATTATTCAATTACCTCGAACTTCTTTTAGCATTAACATAATCTTTTAGCCGTTTCATGGCTAATTGTAGATCTTCGTGATCGAAACTGGTGATGACGATCCTATACAAGCCATGCTTTTGATGGCCAAATCCAGCTGTTGGAGTTAATAAAATACCAGATTTTTGATAGATATTCAGCCAAAGCTCTTCTTCGGACTTTGCTGATTTTTCTTTTAGAAATTCAGAAAGATCCATCCAAATAAATAAGCTTCCATAGGAAGGATTGAAAGGGATGTTCAGCTCTTTCAAAGTAGATCTGACAATCAAATAAGATTCTGTCAAAGCTTCCTGAAAAGCAGAAAAGTAGCTGTCCAAGAAGTCCATGTCTTTTAAAACCTCCGTAAGCGTCCATTGGGTGTAATTGGAAATCGAATGGCCCAAACCGACATTTTTGTACGCTTTGATCAAGTCCTCATTGTAAGAATGCAAAGTCCCGATTCTAAATCCTGAAATTCCAAAATCCTTGGAGAAGGAATGCCATAGGTGTAAATATGGGCTTTCGTATTCTTGCATGATACTACCGAACGAGATGAATTCTATTGGTTGGGGATAATCTTGAATCAAGTCCGGATGCTGGTGATTTATTCTCACTAACCCATAAATTTCATTGACCACCAGGTGAATTTGATGGGAAATGCACCAGTCTGTGATCGTCCTTAATTGTTTTTCGCTATAAATTCCGCCTGTAGGGTTATCCGGGCTGGTCAAAATCAACATGCTAAAATTACTTCCGGAAGACTCTATTTCCTCTTTGGACTTTTCAAGTTGGGCAATGCTGATAGGAATGCCATTTTTGAGTTCTTCTAATTCCAGATGCGTTTGCAAATCATAGCGTTTGACGCCAGGGAAAACCCCAATGTCTCCCGTATAAACAGGATAGCTAGGGGCTGGAATTACTGCGGTGCTGTCTGGGTTTGCTAATAAAAATGCTGTCATTTCTATTACGGATGTCGCCCCAACAGAGCAGGCTAATGTATTCGGGTCAATCGGTTTTTTGATCAGGAATTTAGATAAAAAAATTGCGGTTGCTTCCCGAAAATCCGGGATTCCAGATGGATCTCCATAGCTCGCTACCCATTCTGGGATGTCGTTTTCCCGGGTTATTTGCTGGATTTTTTCACGAAGAATGTCCCAACAAAGGTGATTTTCTGCCACATTCATCGGGAAGGTTCCTGTGGGATTTTGATCGCGATGGTAGCGGTTTCCCAAAGCTTCAAAATAGATTTCCATATCCACCCGAGCGGGTGTTTGTGCAGCTGAGATCCCTTTGAGGGATAAGGTAGGAATAGTCATTTATAAATTTAATTTGCATTGAAAAGCTTGGAATAGCTTACCTTAATTCCAATTCTGAAAGTGATGACCTGAAAATGGAATTTCCAGAAAGTATAATCAGCTTAAGTTTAATTGACACACGATTAAATTATAAAAGTCTGAATTTTATCCCTCCATTGATCACAAAACCATCGACAGGGGCGTAAATGTCCCGGAACTCAGGGTTTGGAAGATTGCCAGTATAAATCGTATCAAATCGGGTTTGTCGGGTATCCAAGAAGTTTTCAAAATTCAGGAATACAGAGAAATTCTCTCCAAATTTCTTTTCGCTCATCAAGCCCACAATCCAATAGGATTTCCCCGTTTTTCCGTCATTCAATTGCTGGTGACTGAAATAATAGGCTTCTAATCCTATCCAAAAATTCTCATGCTTTTCATACATCAGCACATTGTTGATCCGGTGCTTTGCCACCAAAGGATAGGTGGATTTGATGTCATTATATTGCTGGTTTACATCAGCAAAAGTATAGCCGACAAATAGTTTGAAGTCCTTATAATTCCACTTCATATTCACTTCGACTCCTTGAGTTTCAAGACTTCCTAGTGGTTGCTGAAATTCGTAATTACTACCCACAGGAGTCAGTAAAAGTGGGTTTTGAATGCTGGTGTAGAAGAATAGTGTATTGGCAACCAATGATAACTCATCCCCAATAGCTACTCTGTAATTGATGTCCAGATTTGTTCCCGCTGATTTTTCAGCATCGAATAATTTGGGATCAATAGGGAGTATATTCTGGAAATGGTTTCGCTCAGCATCTTCTGTAAAAACTGTTGGAGATTTATATCCTAATCCACCTCCCAAGCGGAAAGTAAGTGCATCGCTGGGTTTATACATCGCAGATATTTTCGGCAATGGAAATGCCCCATAGTCCTTTTGATAATCTAGTCTAAAGCCAGATTCCAGTGTCCATTGCTCGGAAATATTCCAAAGGTTTTGGACAAAGGCTCCGAAGGTATTCAGCGTGTAATCTAATGGAAGAGCTTCATTTCCTTCTTTTTGGGTGAACTTATCTGTCCATAAATTCAAACCCCCGATCCATTCTGATTTTTTTCCTTGAGAATTGATATTCACCTCTGAGAAAGAAGAAAACTGCTTTCCTGAAAATAGAAAGTCAGGAACTTCAATGCTTCGATCGTAAAAACTTAAACTATTTTTGATAGTAAGCTGAGTAGCTTCACTGAGTTGGTTTTGGTAATTGAGACTGGTGGAAATCCTATCGGTTGCATTCTTTTCAAAATAAGGATCGCTTACAGATTCACCTTCGATGAAATCAATATTCCCACCCAATCGATCCTCACGCATTAGATTCAGTCCCAAGACCAAACTTGATTGTGGATTAATGTCCCAAAATAACTTTGGGTTAATTGTAAATCGATCAAATTTTGGAATTGCTGTCAATCCAATTTTAGCAGGATCGTAGGCAGTTCCTTTGTTGTAAGAAGTGAAAATGGTAGTTCCAATTTTCCCTTTTTTTGCGGCGTAATATGCACTAGCATCTAATCCCAAGGAAGAAGTTCCATTAAGCATGACCGAGAGTTCGGGTTCGTCTTCGGGAGTTTTGGAAATCAAATTAACCAAGCCGGCGATGGCTCCTCCTCCATACAAAGTGGAAGAAGCTCCTTTGATTACTTCCACCTGAGCCAAGTCCAAAGGTGCAATTTGCATCAGACTTAATCCGGAAGAATATCCTGCATACAATGGAAAACCGTCACGCAGTAACTGAGTGTATTTTCCGTCCAGACCTTGAATTCGGATGCTTGAATTGTAACTCGTGGCAGAGGTCTGTTGGGTTTGGATCCCGGTACTTTCATTGAGAAGCATTCGGATGTCTCCGGGTTTCATATTTCCTTTTTCGGAGAGTTCTTCTCCCGCGATGATCTCTACTCGCGTGGGAACATCCTCTATTACTCTGGAACTTCGATTGGATTGGACTACCAAAACCTCCATTTCTTCCTCTGAATGCCCCAGAGAAAACACCTCTGGATTTTCAGATGTCTCAAGGGGAAAAGTCCGTTTGACTTTTTGAGATTCATAGCCTAGGAATCGGATTTCAAGTGTATAAGTCCCGTCTGGGATTTCTTTCACTGTGACAAATCCATTTTCATCTGATACTGCTCCAAGGGAAATTTCTCTGAACAATAAAGTGGCTCCGATTAAAGGAGTGCCGGAATCTTCATCAATGATTTTTGCTTGATAGGTACTTTGAGAAAAGACAGATTGACTGGCAAATAGGAGTATGCCTACTAAGAAATATTTTAGCATGGTTTAAAATTCAACTGAGTAAGAAAGAAGAAAAGCTCATGGCGAGCTAGGCAATTTGGAAAAAAGCTTTGCCTGGGGGTTTAATGATTCTCTTTCTATGCTGCTCCGAAAAAGGAACGCTCCATTCTGTAATGGTCTCAATACTAATTTCTTCCGAAGAAAGAAGAAGAGGAAATGAGAAGTTTTCAGTAGAGAAACCCGTGCAACTTCCACATGAATAAAAAGGGGAGCAGGGCAGATGATCTTCACAATCATCTTGGGGTTCTGAATCCGAATTTTGATTTACCTCGATAGTATCGCAGGTGCTTTCTGCACTGCAGCAGGGCATAGCTGTCAGCCAAAATGAAAACAGTGACAATAAAATCGGTAAAACCTTCATGCTCCAAAGGTAAAAATCTATCGCAAGAATAATGAATCGAATTTCTGTTTTATACAGAGCAGCTAGGCTTTTCAAAAAATGAAAAAGCCCCGAATATCTCCGGGGCTTAAAGTCTATAAAGAATTGTTGTCGATTTAGGAAAGCAAAGGATCTGAAATACTTTCTTCCCCGTTTTCTAACCTTCCGGCAAAAGTCCATTCAAAGCCAGGACCTTTCACAGTCAGATCATACCAACCTTGTGACGATTCGAAATTCAAACTGGTTTCCTGATTTCTTGGATTGATTTTATTGCCTCCTTCATCGTTCCGATAGGAATTTTCTTTCACCTGAATCGGGGCATTTCCTTGGATGTCCGTCATCAGAATTCCTTTTCTATCTTCTCCCTTGGCATAGAACCCCGGCCTTAATTGCATAGAAACTGAACCTGATCTTACATCTCCTTTAAATTCTCTATAAAAGCCATTTGGGCCATACACTCTTAAATGATATTCATTTCCTTCAAAATCGGATATGGGCCAACTGTATTCCAATCGATCTCCGGCTTTCACCGCAAACTGCCATACCCTGGCTTCCTCACAATTTTCTGAATCAGGACTTTTATATTTTCCAGGAGCATATACCTGAACGGGTATTCCCCAAGTATCTTCGTCAAAGATTTCTGTGGAGGCTTCAAAAGTCAAGGTTATTTTTTGCTTAGCTGCGTCCAAACTTCCAAGCACTCTTAAATCATAGTTCAAAGCATTGGAAGGTCGTTCTCCTTTTTCCTGATAAGGAAGGCTACCTTCAGATTTCAATTTCTCAGTGTTCCAATTGTTGACTTCGGAAGGCGGAATAGTCATGAAGTTGTCCGGAAGCGACATAAATTGTGCTTTGTGGATTTGCTGCATAAACTCATTTCGATTGATTGGCTTGAGTTTTTCCAGAGGTTCTCCTTGATAGGGTCTAAATGCCGAAGTCAAATCTCCAGAAATCATCCTTCTCCAATCAGAGATATTCGGTTCCTCGACCTTTTTTCCAGTCTTTTTGCTGAGGAATTTCTCCATAAACATTATGGTCGAAGTAATGTCAGATACCTGCGAATTGACATATCCTCCTCTTGTCCAGGGAGAAGCAACAATCAGCGGCACCCGATATCCCAAACCAACAGGACTGGTACGGCGGTCTTCTTTATCAAAACCGGCTTTTTCTTCTTGCTCTTCATAAACATATTCTCCATCTGTGCCGATTCCTTTTGAAATCAAACCTTCTGCTGGGTTTTTTGGATCGGGAACCACAAATGGTGGCTGGTGATCGAAATACCCGTCATTTTCATCGTAATTGAGAATGAAAATCGTCTTTTTCCAAACCTCTGGATCCTTCGTTAATATGTCCAACACCTCAGAAACATACCATGCTCCATACCAAGGTGCGCTAGGATGATCTGAGAATTTTTGTGGAGCAACCAGCCAAGAAACTGCCGGTAGTTTTTTCTCCTCGACATCCTTTCTAAACTGGTAGAGAATGTCTCCTTTAGGCACCTCAACTTCTCTTTCCTCGCCGTTTTCGGTGTATTTTATTTTTTCTGTACTATGGAAATCCGGATCTCCAGTATTTCTGGCAAAAGCTTTTTTGTGGAGACTTTTTTCGAAATCACTTAGCTTTTCAAAATTGTCTGGATGGTATTTCACCAAATGCTCAGACACCATTTTCAACTCTTCGCGCTTCTTTTCGATTTCCTTCAAATATCCTTCTCCTGCGCCTTCTGGCATTCCATTTTTATCAAATTCGGCTAGTTCCGCTTCGATAATTGGCTTTTGATGTTCCAAAAACTCATAATAGCCAGGGCTGAAAAAGACATGGAATTGGGAAAACCATTCCAAGTTATTGTCAGTGAAATTGGCCAATAAAGAGGAATCATCTACCAAAGAAGGTATACTGATTTCATTTTGATACACCTGCCATGAGATCCCCAATTTTTCCAGTCTCTCAGGAAATGTGGTCCATTGAGCTTCATTCTTATAATTGACCTCCCCATTTCTCACCTTTGCTTTCTCTCCGGCTTTCCCATGGGTTTTTCCAGTCCAGAAATAGCTTCTATTGGTGGTGGTGCCAGTCAATGCTGCGCAAAAGTGCTGGTCAAAAACAGTGAAAGAATCTGCTAGTGCATAATAGAAAGGAATATCCTCGCGAGTGTAATAGCCCATGGTCAATGGGACTTCTCTGAATTCTTTGTTTCCGGGACGTTTGGATTCGATCCAACCATCGTATTTTCCATTATTTCTGGCATCTACCTGATTTTCCCAAGAATGGGGAATATCACGCATCCAAGTGGCTTTGGTCGCTTTGATGTCCAATCGGAAAGGAGCAAATCGATTTCCAGAGTTATCGGGTTGCATCCAAACAGGTAATTTACCGGGTATAGTAATGGCTCTCGGATCATTATACCCTCTGACACCTCTTAGTGTGCCAAAGCAATGGTCAAAAGACCGGTTTTCTTGCATAAGCATCACAATGTGCTCAGCATCTTCAAAAGTAGTCCCTGGATCAGGACTGATAGCTAAGGCTTTTTCTATTGAACTTGGCAAAACCTGCCATAAACCTGCCGCGCCACTTAGCAAAGCAGTCTTTTTGAGAAACTCTCTCCGGGAATTATTCATGGTTGAAAATTAAGGGCAAGGATTGGATTTGCCCTATTTTTCAAGGTTAATTTTGGTTTAGCTTTTTATTACCAAGAGGTTTTTATGGATAAATGGACTAAATGGATTCTCCGTGTTGGGACATATCTAGACCTATTTCTTCATACTCTTCACGGACTCTTAGCGTCACGAATTTGTTGAGAACAAAGAAGATCAGATAACCCATTCCAAAGGAGAAAATACATACTCCGATCAATACTACCATGTGGGAAGCAAATACTCCGATGCCTCCGTGAAGTAGGCTAGAGCCTTCCTTTCCTGCGAAAATAGCCGTTAGGATCATTCCCATGATACCGCCGATTCCGTGGCAAGCAAATACATCTAAAGTGTCATCGATTTTCTTCAAGAACTTGGCATTCATTGCCAGATTGGAAACGATCGCACCAATTGCTCCGAAGAAAAAGCTTTCCGGTACGGTAATATATCCAGCAGCTGGAGTGATTACGACCAGGCCAACTACTGCACCGATGCATGCTTGCAAAGCAGAAATTTTTCTACCCTGAATTCTGTCAAAAAGCACCCAAGTCATCATCGCTGTGGCAGAACTGATGGTGGTTGTAGCAAATGCCAAAGCGGCAGTTCCATTGGCACCGAAAGAGGATCCAGCATTAAATCCGAACCAACCAAACCAAAGCATTCCTGTTCCAAGGAGAACATAAGTTATGTTAGATGGCTCGTGATTAGGCTTGTTTCTTTTTCCCAAAAACAAGGCGCCAGCCAAAGAAGCCATTCCAGCACTGATATGAACGACTGTACCACCAGCGAAATCAAGTACTCCAAAATAGGAACCGATGAGACCATTTGGATGCCAAACCATGTGACAAAGTGGGGCATAAACAAAAACTGAAAAGATCCCGATGAAGAAAAGGTAACCAATGAATCTGACCCTTTCAGCAAAAGACCCCGTGATGATTGCAGGAGTAATCACGGCAAATTTCATCTGGAACAAGGCAAATAGGATAAATGGAATGGATGGCCCCAGTATTTTGTGGGGTAGTTCGGCTACTTGATCAAAAAAGAGGTATTGAAAAGGATTACCAATCAAACCATATTTCACGCCATCAATGGTGATTCCTATCGGATCTCCGAAGGCCAAACTAAAGCCAACCACCACCCAAAGCATGGTAATCACACCTAGAGAAATGAAACTCTGGAGCATGGTAGAAATCAGATTTTTCTTATTGACCATGCCTCCATAAAACAAAGAAAGTCCTGGAGTCATCAATAATACCAGACAAGAGGCTGTTAAAAGCCAAGCAATATCCGCAAAAACCAAATCCTCTTCTGTTCCGAAGTTCTCAAGAACAGGCTGGGCATGTTTCCAAAAAAGGCCTACTACAGGAGCAGCAATTGTGATCAGGAAAGCTAATTTCCATTTAAATTTCATTCCACTTTTTTCCATGGCGCAAAAATAGTGGTTTTAATTTTTTATTCTGTATTAGAAAGAAAATTCAGAATAAAAAATCATGTTTTTCGGAATTACAAAGGAAAAGTAAGGTTAAAATTGATTTGATAAATACTTAAAATACAGGTTTTTATAGCCGAATATTAGGTGATTCATTCAAATTGAAAAATATCCTCAATGGGCTTTTCAAATAATTTTGACATCTTAAAGGCCGTCGGTAAACTCGGATCAAATTTTTCTTTCTCGATGGCATTTATGGTTTGCCTTGAGACTCCGATTATTTCTGCCAAATCTTCCTGAGTCATCCCTTTTGCTGTGCGAAAATCTCTGACACGGTTTTTCATTTGAAGCGTTTTTTACTTATGGACAAGGCTATCATATAGCTGATTGCAATAAACATGACAAGAAAGCTAATGTCTGGTTCAAAAGGGATTAAATGCAATGTGCCTAGCAGAGAAAATGTAATGCCGACTACTATTCCTAGACCAAGAGAAATCGCCATGCTTTCCAGATGGATTTTCTTTTCTAATTCATCGAAATGATTGAAAAGGTTTCTGTTGGCCAGAATCATCAATACGCCATTCGCTAAATTAATTACGATAAAGAAGTAGGTGAGGAAGGCATTTCCCTCCCAAATAAACATAGGTCCAAATGTTGCGATCATCAAGGTGGCTACCCATGACCAGCTCCAAATGGCAAGTTTTCTTAATCTTTTTTTCCGTTCCAATTTCATCGTTTCCATGCTGTTTTTTGTAAAGTTAACTTTACAAATGTAAACAAGACTTTACAAAAGTCAAGTTTTATTTACATTTTTATTCTTATCGAGCTAATAGATGAGGTTTTAAAAATTAGTCTTTTCTTAATTGGCCTTTCTAAAATGACTTCTAATTGACAATAGGGACTGGTTTAATTACAAGAGCTTGCTTTATCGTATAGATTTTTCCAGCAGACTTTTATCAGTTCTTGGAATACATTTTTAACTTGAAAAAAACTAACCGAATAAACAGATGAAATTTTTTGAATTACTCCAGGTTGATAGCAAAGTATTGATGATTTTTATCCCTTTTGTTTTATGCGGATGCACAAAAGAAGAGGAGGTTTCCACCACCACAACAGATCCTTTAGCAAATCTCGAATGGATTGATTTATCCTATGCATTTGATTCTACCACCTTATACTGGCCAAATAATCCGGATGGATTTCAGCACAGAGTGGATGCTGAAGGAGTGACGGATTTGGGGTATTATTATTCTTCTTACACCATTCTCACTCCTGAGCATGGCGGAACGCACTTGGATGCGCCGATTCATTTTTACGAAAATGGAGAAACGGTAGATGAACTTCCTCTATCCAAGTTGACCGGAAAAGCTGTGGTGATAGATGTCAGTGAGAAAGCCTTGGCGGATCGGGATTACCTGATCGACTCGGTAGCAGTTTTGGCTTGGGAACAAGAGCATGGCAAAATCCCTGCGCAGACGATGGTCTTATTCCGAACTGGATATGGAAAATTTTATCCTGACCGGAAAGGTTATTTCGGAACGGCAAAAACTGGAACTGAAGCAATACCAGAACTTCATTTCCCGGGGATTCAGCCTGAAACAGCACTTTGGTTGGCAAAGTCCCGCAATGTAAAAGCTGTGGGTTTGGATACGCCAAGTCTGGATTATGGGCAATCCAAAGACTTTGCGGCACATCAGGCTTTGATGGAAAACCAGATTCCTGGCTTTGAAAATGTAGCCAATTTGGATCAGCTACCGGCAACAGGAATTTATGTGCTCGCTCTTCCTATGAAAATCAAAGGTGGAAGCGGTGGCCCGCTACGGATAATTGCAACAGTTCTGGAATAGATGATTTTTACATCATTGATTTTCTGAGGTTTTGGAAGATATTATTTTCAAGCATTTTTGAAAGTGAAATACTTCTGAAGGAGAAAGTTAACCGTCAAAACAATCATCGTAGAGAAGATTTTGGCTAAAGTCGGTTCCATGTTTAGAAAGAGGATCAATCCCTTCAGGATCAGATAGTCACTCCCCAGGCCTTGTCCGACTACTAGTATGTATTTAAAGAGTTGTTTTCCAGTCTTTTTTGCTCCGGTAGAGGCGCTTCGGAAAGCAAAATTCTTACTCAACCAAAAGCCAGTAGGAATGGTGATAAAAAAGGCAAGTAACAAGGCAATAGTATAGGAGGCTATGGTGTATCCATCGATAATCCAGCCTTCTTTCGGCAAAATAAATTCATAAAAGACAGCAAATAACAGGATGTTTAGAGCTGTATTAATTGCGCCTACTGCCAGGTATGCATACACATCGTAGGCCAGCCATTTTCTGAAAATGGGATAGAATAGCTGAAGGAAACTTTCAATTCCCCTGTTTAAAAAGGAAGCCATATTATTTCCTTATAAGTTGATGGATATGACTTAAGTACCATTGTGACAACTCACCCATTGGTAGACCTTTGGCTGCTTTGTAATTTTGATCTTCGATTCTTTTTCTCTCCTCAGGGTTTTCAATCAAATGAGAAACAGCATTTGCAAGACTTTCTGCATTGTCTGTTTCAAAATAGGCTCCTCCATATCCTTCTTCTTCTACCACTCTTTCCAGGTCATCAATTTTTGGTAAAATACAAGCTCTCCCATAGCTGCCTGCCTGGTGCAAAATTCCCGAACTTCCAGTTGTTGTGGTATAGGGAAATATCACAAAGGTACTATCCCAAAAAATTTGGGAAACCTTCTCCTCTGGGATATATCCTGTGTATTCTACATTGGGTAAATGAGCATATTTACTTTTTAAGCCGTCAATGTAGCCTTTGACATTTGGATTATCTGTTCCTGCTACGGTGGAAGTGAACTTCAGGTGAGGATATTTCTCTTGTAAGATTTCCATGGCATCAATCATTACCTCCGCTTTTTTATAAGTCCCGAATTTGCCAAATGCCATCAGGTTGATTTCCTCAGAGTCTTCTGGTACATAATTTCTCTCAGGGAGTTCAAAATTGCCATGGGGCAGCAGGATGACATTATCTGCTTTGTATTTATCCTTCAAAATGGTCACGTATTGGGATATAGTTACTCCGACCAAATCAGACTTTAGGATAAACTTGGTCAATTGCTCGCCGATCCATAAGAAGAGCTTTCCTTTTAATTTGCTATTCGCCATTCCGATTGTTTCCAAATTCACTGTTTCTGTGATGTTATGAAGAATGGTCACGGAAGGAATTCCTAATAATTTGCACATCCAAGGCGTCAAAAGACCCAGCGCGGCAGGGATTTTTCCCGCTCCGAAAGTCATGAATTGAAGATTTAGTATCACTGCATCCGGCTGAAGTTCTTTTAGCTTTTTTCTTAGATTCAACACTGTGAATACGCTATCAAAATCCCAGCAAGGGATGATTTCCAAACCTTCGGTGGCATATCTGGAATATTCCGAATTGTCCTCCAGATTATTGGTAAGGATATAGATTTTTTCAATTTCTTTTTTGCCAAGGAAACTCCTGGTCAAATGGTACCCGTATTCGTTTAGAGTTACCTGGCTTGGTGGGTAGGGGGTAATAAATGCTAAATTCATATGCTGTGAATTTTAATTTTCTTAGTCAATAAATCTAATGCCATCCAGTCTCCAATTGTCTCCTTGTAACAGCAGACTGATTGCAATTTTGGAAGTAAAGTTTTCTGTGGTTCCATCGGGAAACTCCAGACTGAATTGGGCTTCCTGATCCAGAATGTTACAGGAAAGTCCATCTCTTGACCAGGTTTGCACCTGAAGTGAATGGCTTAAATTCTTTCTCTTGATAGTTCCAGAAGGTCCCTCTTTGTAATTTTTTGCGAGGTGCAGATAAAATCTTTCTGTCAATCTTTCCTTGCTAGGTTTTGGATTAGGATGCTGATAGAGTTCATTTAAGTGTGCCCAAATCGCAGCATAATCCTTCTTTAATTTTTCTAATTGCTCTTCGGTTGGGATTTCAGTGGAAACCACTTCCAATTGAATGGCAGGGTTTGAATTTGCTGCCAAAGAATCATATCGAAGGAAATATGGGATGTCGTCATTCTTTTCCTGAAGTCTGGCCATGGAAGCCAAAAGAACTCCCACTATCAGCAAGAAACCTAAGAATATCCATCTGGTCATGGCTTAGAAAGAGTTAAGGTGGAAGATGAAATATGGGCGATTTTCGCAGTTACGTTTGCGTTTTTGACTCTAGAAAGAGGAAAGGTTAATTGGCTGTAAGCCTCTTGAACTACTGCCTCTAAGCGGGTTGTTTTTCCATCTTTTTCAAATGAGAAAATGACTAAAGTTCCGTTGGCAACTGTGTTCTGAAATTGATCCATTAAAGGTCCAGCTTTGATGGTCAAAGATTGATTTATCTGGTCTACAGAATAGCTTAAAGGAATCTCTTTGACAGTTCCTGGATCTACATAATAGCTGGAAACTGCAGTGCCTGTGATCCCTTTGAAAATCCCTGTCTTTGGGCTTAGCTCCAGATAGTTTTCCTGGAAAAAGATTCCATCTGTTACTTCGGTCAAATTTCCTGATTGATCAAAAGCATATAGGATTTGCTGTTGAACCATCGAAGAATCTGTATTTACCGTCTTTGGACTTCTTAGATCCTCCAATTGAATTTCAGAGCCCTGATTTTTCAAATAGATTGGAAAATTGAAATGCTGGTCTTCATGATAGAGAGTGATATAAGCAAAGCCTTCGATTACTCCTTCTTTTGGTGTCAAAAGAACGGTGAGTTGACCGTTTTCCTGAGTGAATTCTGGATAGATGATGTGAACAGGAGTTTGGATGGAGACGGCCCAGTTTTCACCTTCCACCTCAAACTTCAAACTGTCTTGATGAGTCAAATGCATGCTTTCTGGATTGATGAAAACAGGCTGTTTGACCGCTACTTTTTGACAAGCAAAAAGGCTCAAAACCAAAAAGAAATGGTAGCTCGTGTTTTTCATTGTAAATAGATTTCTTGTGAGATGAAGCAATGCGGTAAGAAGCTGATCCTTTCAGTGGAGGAATTTTTGTTTTCCAGCAATTCACGGGATTGACCGTTAATTTTTAGTTGTATTGGGATCTCAGAAATGATTTTGGATGTGGATTCAATTTTTTGGAAAGGGATCTCGAAATTTGCCTCAAGTCCACTTCTAATAGATTTTGGATAAGTCCAAAGGTCCACTTGTACAATTCTTCCCAAAGAATCCTTTTCTGAAATCAATACTCCCGGAATCGTGATTTCGGCTGTAAAAGGGTTTTTCATGGTAGCCTCAAATAGGGAAGATTGACTTCCTTCATTCAGGACTTTATAAGAAAGTTCCCCGCCTCTGATGTAGCCACGCTCACTGATGTCCGTTTCGAGTTCCAAATAGATGGATTTGATCTTTTTGTCGCCGTCTATCTCTTGAACTCCCAATGGAACTTCAAACCAAGTAGAAGCTTTTGGAGCCAGGTTGTAATGGATTTTTCTTTGTGGGAAAAAGCTTACAGTACTGTCATTTTCATAGGTGATTACTGCTTTCAAAGCCAGTGTAATCGGAATATTGTCAGCATTGATCAGTTCACCTGTAAGGTTCAATTCTTCTCCAACCTGCACCAAATTGGCCTGATAAAATCCAGCAAATGGTTTTTTGATTCGGTCATCTTTTACAGTCGGGAAACTGCTGACTACTCGCTTTCCCATTTTCTTGAAAAGTGTGTAAGTATAGGTGATGACTTGCTCTTCAGGAATTTCCAGCTCAAGCTGTGGAGGAAGGATAAACCATTTGTTATCCATCTTCTCCAAGTTTATTTCTTCTTCTTTTTCTCTTGGACCAAGAGAAGTTCTCCAAGTGGTATGAACCTTCATTTTGGCAGAATTGTCTTTCAATTCCAGCGTGTCAATCTTCAGATGATCCAGTTTGGCAAATGATGGTAAAAGTCCACCGTCGCTGACAGATTTTTCCAATAGATATTGATCCAAGCTATAAGCAGGTCCTGGTTTAAAGAACTGGAAAGCTTCCTCAAATCGCTGGAAATCCAAGTGATTGAAATGGGAATAGATCGTGGTTGTTGGGTCTTTTTGCTCATCAGTCAATAAGAGTTCATAGATCTGGAAGATCAAAAAGCTGCTGAATAGGATAAATGGAATCCAAGCTGAAGAATGAATGACAGGCTTTGGATAAATAGAAACTTCTTCCTCTGCGATCAATTCATTTTGGGTTTTCTTGAAATAAAACAAGTAAACCAAAGTCAGAAGAATGGCCACTGAAAGTGTTGTTAAAGGAAGAGCTCCCCAAAGTTTTTTAAGCAATGGATTTAGGTCAGTTGGCTTGATCGGTTGGATCGTGGAGATATTGCCTTTTTCCCAAACCATGATCCCGTTTTCCAAACGGATAGTTCTGTTCCATCCTGAATAAAACAGCAAAGGATCATAATATCGATCGTTGCTGAAAACATATTTAAGTTGGTATTTTTCAGCTAGGGTCAGGAAGTCATTCAAAGATGCCATTCCATCTTCCATCAGATATTTTGCGTTTTCCAATCGCTCAACCGCTCTGGAAGTCATTTCTGGAAGCCTTCTTGCCGAATGGTAATTTCCATCGATGGTGGCTGCCAAGGTATTTGATGATAGCCAAGCCATTTGATCCCCAAAACCTAAAGTCAGGTATCTCCAACGCATATGATCATCACGATTCAGGAAATTGATAATTGGTTCAATTT
The DNA here is from genome assembly GCF_014206875.1 of Algoriphagus iocasae. Classification (GTDB taxonomy): domain Bacteria; phylum Bacteroidota; class Bacteroidia; order Cytophagales; family Cyclobacteriaceae; genus Algoriphagus; species Algoriphagus iocasae. The sequence continues at coordinate 406,661 of NZ_JACIJO010000001.1, forward strand.
CAACTGATTTCGGCTGCAAAGGACGAAAGCTAGCCAGGTGGAAGATGTAAATAATAAATAGTAAGTAAGAAAAGCCACTCAATCCAGAGATTAGGAAATGGGAAGTTTCTCCATATTTTGCAGTCCAATAATTTTTGACTGTTCCTCCGATGAAGGATACCAAGAAATGGCTGATGTAAGGGATTGCAATAATAGAAGCCCAAAACCCGAATCTGTCTAATGTCAGAATGTTGAAGGCATTTTCTCCCAAAATCATTTTCGGCAAAGGAGTGGTGCCACCGCTTCCCAAAAGCAAGCAGGTGTAGAAAGAAACTGCCCAACCCAAATGTCTTTTCTTGCGCGTAATCAGGAAAGAGATTGCTGGAAGAAGGGCGAAAATCAGCAAAAGCGGAATGATATAAAATACAAGTCCTGAGCTGGTTTCTTCCAGAAAATTGTCTCTGGATCCATGAGGAATAGAAACTTGAGTAATAGGATCAGTACGACTCCAGTACCAGTAAGGGAAGATCAATGAAATGGCCAGAAAGATTGTCGAGAATCCGAAAAGCAGGATTTCTTTCTTTTTCTTCCAAACCACAACGATAAGACCAGGAAGAAAACCTCCGAAAATGCTTTTTTTTCCCAATTCCGGATTGCCATCAATACCCGCCATCAACATGGCTGGAGCGATAAAGAAAACCATCCCGAAAATTGCGGTCACATGATGTGAACTGACAGTCACGGCAATGAATGCCAATGACATCAATAGATATCTCCAATCGGAGGTTTTGATGTATTGGTAAAGGAAGGGTAATGCATTCAATAGAAATGCAAGTCCTGTCAATGTTGGCACCTGGCCATAAACATGCAGAGTTTCAACCAAGGAACTTAAAACTACTGCTAAGATGGCCGCTACTCCGGCTGTTTGTTTGGAGTAGAACATTTTTGTGAACCTGTAAACTCCAAGTATCAGTGCTTCGAAAATACAGATGGCATAGATAGCAAAAGCGATTTTCAATGGGAAAATCTTACTGATCAGTGCTATTAACTGATGAACTAAAGGGGGATAACTGATGGTCAAAAAGCCGGTGTACCAGCGATATTCCCAAGGTTCGAACCAGAATCTTGAATAGTGATCCGCAAAAAACATGTGCACATAGGCATCATAAGTTTGCGGCAAAGTGAAGTACACAATGATCCCATGAGTAAGGAGTCCAAGGGACAAGGCCACTAGAAGAAGCCTTTTCCCAAGAAATTCACTCCATAGCACATGATCTTGATTTTTCACTTAATTTTCTAGGTTGATTAAATGTAAAAAACTCCTTTTACTTCTTTCACTTTGGCGACATATTCTTTAATCTGCTGCTCGTTTTCTTTCTTACAGATCAAAAGTGCCTCTGGCGTATTTACTATTATCAAATCTTCTAACCCACCTATCACCATTAACTTCTGTTCGTTGGAGTGAACTAGGCATCCTTTGCTGTCAACCAGAATGGCGCTATTGCTATTGCTGGCATTCATTTCTTCGTCTTTTTTAAAATTCTCATAGGCGCTGTTCCAAGTTCCCAGGTCATTCCAGGTAAAGTCAGAAGGAATTAAATATACATTATTTGATTTTTCCATGATGGCGTAATCGATGGAAGTAGAAGGGCATTTTTCATAGATATCCTGAATAGCCTGAGCTTCGTTTGAAGTATTCAAATCATCGATTCTATCTTGGAAAAGATCATACATGTATTGGAAATGCTCCCAAAATGCATCCACGATATCTTCAGCTTTCCATATGAAAATACCTGAATTCCATAGGTAGTTACCTTCAGAAAGAAATTCCTTGGCAGTGCTTAAATCTGGTTTTTCGGTGAATCTATTTACCTTAAACACTCCGGAATGATTTTTTTCTTGATCGAATTGAATGTAGCCGTAACCGGTATTTGGATGGGTAGGCTTGATACCTAAAGTGACGAAAGCATATTGCTTTGCAGTGAAATCCAATGCCTTTTTGCAGGTGTCGGTAAAAAGATCCAAATCCCCGATCAAGTGATCACTTGGAGCCACAATCATATTGGCATTTGGATTCATTTTCTTCAACTTGAAAGAGATGTAAGCTACGCAGGCTGCGGTGTTTTTTCTCTCTGGCTCAGCCACGATATTTCCCTCTGGTAAATGAGGTAACTGCTCTTTTACAATGGATACATATTCTTCAGAGGTAACGACAAAAATGTTTTGTTCAGGGATGAAATTAGAGAACCTGTCATAGGTAGACTGGATCAATGTTCTTCCAGTGTTCAGGATATCCAAGAATTGCTTTGGATAGCTTGTTTTACTCATTGGCCAGAATCTGCTTCCGACTCCTCCAGCCATAATGGCTACGTAGTTATTTTGATTTTTCATGGGTTGAGTGATTTTTAGTTTGATTGAAGAGAAACTTTTAACTGTTTTTTAGTCAGAAGGCTCTTTGGTTTTCTTTTAATTTGATAGTGATAATAGAGTCCCAATAATTGCAATGGGATTTTGATGGTGTCTTTTAGTTTTAATCTGGAATCTCCGATTTCTGACCAGTGTAGAAGAGGGTACTCCAGCACTCCTTTTTGTAAGGTGGTCTTCCCGAATTTTTGCTGAAGTCTCAAGAAGATTTCAACATCAAAAAGCCAAGGAGTTTCAAATTGATTTTTGAATAAAAAAGGAACCAGGTTTCTTTGAAAAATTTTGGCTCCACACTGGGTATCCTGGAAGTTGGCGCGCAAAATAGCTTTGATGATTTTTTTGATCATGCTGCTGACAAAAGACCTGCTGTCGTCGCGGTTAATATCAGCTCCTAAACGCTGAATTCTGCTTCCCACGATTGCACCATATTTTGGATGTTCCTCTTTGTATTTCGCCATTTGTAACCACTCATTAGGGTGAGTAGCCAAGTCAGCGTCTAAGAAACCGATCAACTTCGAATCGTAATTTCTATGAACAAACAACATTCCTTGTCTTACAGCTTCAGATTTTCCTCCGTTTTGCGGCATGTCGAAAACGACAATGTTGTTTGGACTTTCGGTCTGAATGCCTCTAAGTACAGCCAATGTTCTGTCCTTGCTTCCATCATTAACCAGACATAATAAAACCTCAGGATGCTCTTGAGCAAATGTTTTGAACTCTTGATAAGCGAATCTTTTTTCTTCGTTGTAGCATGGAACTACGATGGCATACTGGTGCTGAATTTCCGGATCATAATTCAATGCGCTTTGAAGCATTTCGCTGATCCCATTCTCTCTTTTTTGATTCTGTATAATTTTCATCCTTTTTGAGTTTTGAGTGTGCCAACAATTAGTCAAATCACAATCCAATATTTTAAAGTATTGATTATCAGTATTTTAATATTTTATAGGGTTCTGTATTTTCCAGAAAATGGAATTAATTCCAAAAATTGTATTGTTAGAAAACCTTTTTGTACCTTAAGGGAATAATGAAATGCTATGAGCCAGTTTAAAATATTTATCGTAGAAGATGATCCTTGGTACGGGCAGATTCTGGAGTATCACTTAGCTTTAAACCCAGACTATGAAGTTCATTTATTTGCTACAGCCAAAGCCTGTTTATTAAAGCTTCAGGAAAAACCAGACTTGATCACTGTCGATTTTTCCTTGCCGGATTTACCTGGGGACAAGCTTTTTCAAAAGATCAAAGAATACAACCCCAGCATTCCGGTAGTGGTGATCAGTTCCCAAGAAGATATCAGTGTAGCTGTTGGTTTGCTCAAAGCCGGTGTAAGTGATTATCTGGTCAAAGATGAGGCGACGAAAGATTTGCTTTGGAACAGTGTCATTAAAATCCGGGAAAATCAATCTTTAAAGAAAGAAGTAGAAACTCTTAAGGAGGAATTGGGGCAGAAGTACACTTTTGAAAAAACTATTTTAGGAAATAGTCCCGTTCTCAAAAGTGTGTTTGGCCTGATCGAAAAAGCGATCAAGACCAATATCAATGTGTCGATTACCGGAGAGACCGGGACTGGAAAGGAAGTGGTAGCAAAAGCGATACATTATAATAGTGATAGAAAGAAGAAAAGCTTTGTGGCCGTAAACATGGCTGCTATTCCAAAAGACTTGATAGAAAGTGAGCTTTTTGGCTATGAAAAAGGAGCCTTTACCGGCGCGGTAAGTCGTAAGATCGGAAAGTTTGAGGAGGCCAATGGCGGTACGATCTTCTTGGATGAGATTGCTGAAATGGATCTCAATCTCCAGTCTAAATTGCTTCGTGTTCTTCAGGAGCGTGAGTTAACTAGAGTGGGGGGAAATGAATCGGTGAAGTTGGATGTCAGAGTCATTTCTGCTACCCATAAAAATCTGTCGGATGAAGTCAGGAAAGGAAATTTCCGGGAGGATTTATTTTTCAGGGTGATGGGTTTGCCGATCGACTTACCTCCTTTACGAGAGAGAGGTTCAGATGTGTTGATTCTGGCCAAGCATTTTATGGATGATTTTGCCAAGACGAATAAGATCTCTTCCCTTTCACTGTCATCAGATGCCAAGGACAAACTTTTGAAATATCCTTTCCCTGGGAACATTAGAGAGCTAAAAGCAGTGATTGAGCTGGCTGCGGTGATGGCAGATGGACAAGAAATCCAAGCAAAAGACATCAGCTACTTTTCCCTTCAAAAGGAGAACATGTTTTTGATGGAAAATAAGACTTTGAGACAGCATACTTGTGATATAGTCAATCACTACCTTAAGAAGAATAATGGAGATGTGATCGAAACAGCGAAAGCTTTGGATATCGGGAAAAGCACGATTTATAAAATGATCCAGGAGGGTGAAGTTACGGTGGAATAATTCCAGAATTTGGAAATTTATTCCGGAAATAGGAATCAAAAAATGCTTTTTAGTTTAAAATATGCACTTTCGAGCTCTGAGAAGTGGTTTTTGATTTGGCCTGATTTTTTGAACAACCATTTATTCCTAAAAAAAGCAAGATATGTATGGACTCGTAAATAAATCGATTCAAGAGCTGATCACTACCAATTTTGGTAAGGAAAGGTGGGAAATCATCAAAATGAAAAGCGAGATAAAAATCGATTATTTCATCAGCACTGAGCCTTATGATGACTCGGTCACTTATCAGTTGGCAATGGCTGCTTCTGAAGAACTCAATATCTCGGTCGATGAGGTCTTGTTTACATTTGGAGAATGGTGGATTCTTAAAACCGGAAATGAGAAATATGGTGGATTGATGAAGGCAGGTGGAACTAACCTGAAGGAGTTTTTGATCAATCTCCCTTTATTTCATGACAGAATCATGTTGATCTATCCAAAATTGACTCCCCCTGAGTTCAAAATTGATGGCATCGAGGATAAGGCCTTGGTCGTTCATTATTTCTCTAGAAGAGAAGGTTTAGTGGGATTTATGAAAGGATTATTGTCTGGTTTGGGTAAATTATTTGAAACTCCTGTAGAAATCATTCATCTCTATGGAAGGGAAAATGGGCATGACCATGAAGCATTTAAAGTAAGCTGGTGAACAAAAATGAACCACATATAGACCTCAAAAAGAAGCACCTGGATAGGACATTCCCTTTCCATTTTGCGATTTCCAAGGACAAAAAAATATTGTTTCTTGGCCCTAGCCTTTTTAAAATGCTGGGTGATGTAAAAGGAAAGTCCGTAGATGATCTATTCTTTATTGAAAGACCAAAAGAAACTGATTTTGATCTTGATTTATGGTCAAAATCCTCTTCCAAAACCTTTCTGCTCAAGAGAAATGCTGAAAATGCTACGCTTTTCAGAGGGCAGTTTGAATATTTTGAAGAGCAGGAATTACTTGTGTTTTTGGGGTCGCCGTGGTTCAGCTCTATAGAGGAGTTGGTTTCCAATGATTTGTCTATTTCTGATTTTGCCGCACTTGACCCCTTAGTGGATTTGCTCCATTTAATTAAAAACCAGGAACTAGTCACTGCAGATCTCAAAGAACTGATCGAAACCATTTCTCATCAAAAAGAAAGTCTGGAAAACCTATCCTATGTGGCCAGTGCCAACTTAGATGGGATTATTTATACCGATGCGGAAGGGATCATCACCTATGCCAATGAGGGCTACCTAAGACAGACTCAGTATGATTTATCCGAGATGATCGGTAAGGATCCCATTGAAATTGGAAGAGGGAAAGAGACCCAAAAGGAAGAACTGAAAAAGATGCTTGAATCCTTTTTTAAAAAGGAACCCTATAAAGTTGAGTTAAAGCATTACAAAAAGGATGGGACTTGGTTTTGGGCAAGGGTGAATGGTCAGGCAGTATTGGATAAAAAGGGAGAATTTCTTCATTATTTCACCTTGGTGGAAGATGTAACCGAGGAAAAGATTTCCAAGAACAAAATCCAGGAATTTGAAGAGACTTTTAGACAAGTCTTAGAGTTTTCCGGAGACAATGTTTGGGAGCACGATTTCAGAACTAATAAAACCAGCTTTTCCAATAAGGCTAAAAATTTCCTTGGACTCAAGTTTGATCAGTCGACCAACCTGGAAGAAGTCTGGTATTCTCACATATTCCAGGAGGACTATCCGATTTTAGTCGAAAATGATTTGAAATATAAGCGGGGAGAAATTTCTTCTCACCAGTTGGAATACCGCATGCTTCACGAAGATGGAAGCATCAAATGGGTAAAGGACCGAGGGATCGTGATAGAAAAAGATCCGAATGGAATTCCTCTAAAAATCATTGGGACACACTCTGATATCACAGAACAAAAGAATGCTGAGAAAGAGTTGATTTCCCTGAATAAAAAACTGGGAAGTGTCTTAAATGAGCTTAAAGATGTGATTTGGTCAGTCAGCTACCCTGATTTGTCAGGGATATTTTTTACGCCTTCGGCGGAAGATCTATTTGAGCTGGATATGGATACGCTCATGGAAGATACATCTTGGAGAAGAAAAATTATTCATTCGGAAGATCTCCATGTTCTGGATACTATTTTGGAGGAAGTACAAGAAAACAAGGAATACATTCAGGAATACAGAATTATTACGCCTTCCAAAAAATTAAAATGGGTTCAGGAAAAAGGTAAGTTGATTTTTGAAGATGGAAAACCTGTCAGAATCAATGGGATTTTAGTTGATATCTCCGAACGGAAAAAGACTGAAGCCCTCTTGGAAAACCAGGAGAAGCTCAAAAACATATTGATAGATATATCCTCTACCTATATCAATATTGACCTGGATGAGGTAGATACTAGCATTAATGCTTCTTTGAAAAAAATCGGTGAGTTCGTTAATGCGGACAGGGCCTATATTTTTTCATATGACCTTACAGCCCATACCTGCTCTTGTACGCATGAATGGTGTGGCCCAGGGATTTCCCGTGAAATTGAAAACACCCAGGATGTGCCTTTGGAATATGTTCCCCAATGGCTGGATGCTCATAGTCAAGGACAGCCATTTTCTGTAAAGGACGTTTCCAAATTAAAAGAAATGGGCTTAGACGGGCTCTATGAGATACTTGAACCCCAAGGCATCAAAAGTTTAATCGCTATTCCGATGATGTTCAAAGAGGAACTTATGGGCTTTGTGGGCTTTGATTCTGTGAATAATCAACATACTTATTCCCAAAAGGAGATTGAACTGTTATTTGTCTTTGCGCAGATGTTGGTCAATGTTCAGAAGCGTAAACAATCAGAAATGAGGTTGTTTCAGCAAGAGGAAAAGTTCAGAAATATCATTTCCAATATGAATCTGGGGCTTCTTGAAGTTGATTTAAATGAACATGTTCTTCATGCAAACCAGACTTTTTGCCAGATGGCAGGATATGAATTGGAGGATTTCATTGGTAGAAAAGCAACAGATTTGCTCCTCAATGAATCAGATAAAGAAAAATTATTAATCAAGTCCGAAAGTAGGAGAAGAGGGATTTCGGATTCTTACGAATTGAAATATAAAAGGCCAAATGGGGAATACCGATGGTGGTTTATCAGTGGCGCTCCAAATTATAATGATAAAAATGAATTGATCGGATCCATAGGGATTCATTTGGATATCACTGATCAAAAAAGGCTGGAGGAAGAGCTTATTCGCCAACGTGAAGAGGCAGAAAAGTCCAAACGGGCAAAAGAAACCTTCTTTGCCAATATGAGCCATGAAATACGGACTCCAATGAATGCGATTGTCGGCATGGGTGAGCAGTTGGCAAAATCAGCGCAAAACGACCAGCAAAATAAATACATCAAAGCAATTCAGGATTCTGCAAATCACCTGATGGTGATCATCAAGGATATTTTGGATCTTTCCAAATTGGAAGCTGGAAAAATGACTATTGAGGCAATTGGCTTTAAGCCAAAAGATGTCATTGAGCATACGTTTGGAATGATGAAAGCCAAAGCTGAAAGCAAAGGCTTGGATTACGATATTATAAACTATGATTCCAGAATCAATGATATCCTGATCGGAGACCCAATACGGATCAGTCAGATTTTGTTGAATCTACTTTCTAATGCAATCAAGTTTACTGAAAAAGGGAAAGTGGTACTCCAATGCCACTTTATTTCAGAAACAAAAAATGAGCAGGAAATCAAATTCACAGTCATAGACACTGGGATTGGAATGGAGGATTCCTTTGTCAAAAGCAATTTTGAAAAATATGTCCAGGAGGATACCACGATCACAAGAAAATTCGGAGGAACCGGCCTTGGGTTGAGCATCAGCAAAGAACTAGTCCAACTGATGGGTGGTCATATGCAGATTGAGTCCCAAAAAGGTTTAGGAACAATCGTTTCAGTCAATTTCAAATTCCAAAAAGGTCAAGAAAGCGATTTGCCTATCGAAGACTCTACTTCTATCAACCAGGCTTTATTGAAAGGTAAAAAAATACTTGTCGTGGATGACAATGAGTTTAACCGATTGGTTGCCACGACGATTTTGGAGCAAAATGAGATGTTGACCATTACAGCAAAAAATGGTGAGGAAGCGATCCGGGCAGCAAAAGATCATTCGCTTGATTTGATTCTGATGGATGTGCAGATGCCTGTAATGGACGGGATCATGGCCACAAAAGTGATCCGGGAAGAATTACAATCGAAAATTCCAATTGTAGCGTTGACTGCTTTTGCAATGAAAGGGGATAGGGAGAAATATCTTTCACTTGGTATGGATGATTTTTTGGCAAAGCCATTTCAGGAAAAGGACTTATTAAATCTGATTTCTCGATTGTTGATAGGAAGTCAGCCAGAGATTACGAATTTCACTGACGTAGTTGCACCATCGAAATCCCTATTCTCATTGGAGGAACTGGAAAATATTGCCAGGGGCAATACTGAATTCATGGATAAAATGATCCAGTTATTCCATACTAGCGTGATGGTTTCAGCCGAGCAGGCCATGAAAGAATTTGAAAAAGGCGACTTTGACCAAGTAAGGAAGTTGGTTCATAAAATAAAACCATCGATTAAGATGTTGAAAATTCAGGAGATCAGCGAAGAAGTAATAGAAATTGAAAAAGAAATAGTAGAACAACAAAAGTCAGAAAGGATGATTTATTTGATGAATCATTTAGATCAGGTCCTTCATTTAGTAGCCAAGGATTTGAAATCAACAAACAAATGAAAACAAAAGAGGAAATATTTGAATTTGCTGAGTCATTGATGAGTGACTTGGGATTACAGATTGTAAAGCAAGACCGGGATCGTCCATGGGGAGGTTTTTTGGTTTTGGAAGAGAGTCAGGCAGCACAGTTTGCCCAGGAGTTTTTTCCGGAGGAGGATTTTGAAGCATTAAAAATCTCGGAAAAGTTAAGCCCTAAAATTCTGTTGGTTGCACCGAATAAAAGGTTGAGCTGGCAGTACCATTTCAGAAGAGCTGAAATCTGGAGATGTATCGCGGGAAATGTGGCAGTGGCTACAAGCAATGACGATACAGAAAGAGAAGTAAAAACTCTCAGCAAGGGAGATAAAATCAAACTGATCCAAGGTGAAAGACACCGATTAATTGGTCTGGAAGATTGGGGAGTTGTAGCCGAAATCTGGCAACACACAGATGCTGCAAACCCTTCTGATGAGGAGGATATTGTCAGATTACAGGATGATTTTGGAAGATGATTTAACCAAAAGCTATTCCTGTTTTTAGAATGCGATTCCAAAATCTGGAATTTGAAATTTCAAAAAGTGCCTTAGAATTGTTCTAAGGCACTTTTTTATTTTGGTCACATATATGAAATAGGTGTATGAAAAAAATAAGAATGAAAAACATCAAACACTTACCCGCCTTTATTGTCGACGACGATCCTTTTTGGACTGAGGTCTTAAGACAAATTCTAGCCAAGATTGGCTTTACCAAAATTCACACATTTGAGGACGGAGAGTCCTGCTTGAAAAATATCCACCTGAATCCAGGAATGATCTTTTTGGATTATCAAATGGAGCATTCAAATGGGCTGGATATCCTCAAGGAAGTAAAAGGATATTATCCAGGAATCGAAGTAGTTTTTTGCACTGCCATGGAAAACCTGGAAGTGGCGATTGCTGCCATGGAATACGGCTCAGTGGAGTACTTGCTTAAAAGTAATGTCACTGAAGAACTCGTCGTAGAAATTGTATCAAATTCTCAAACTGCCAAAGTAGCCTAATCCCAATCTTATGCCTTTTACCTTTTCACATCCAGCAGCAATTTTGCCCTTTTCCAAAACTTTCAGGCGTCTTTCCCAGACTGGTCTTGTCGTGGGAAGTGTGGTGCCTGATTTGGAGTTTTATCTTCAACTTAAACTGAGTGAAAATATCGGGCATAAGATTATAGGGATTTTCCTGTTTGACTTGCCAGTTGCTTTCTTAATGGCCTTGATTTTCCATTGTCTGATCAAGATGCCGCTATTCAAAGCAGCTCCGAAATGGTTCCAATCCAGAACAATTCAATTCCTAAAATTTAATTGGCTTTTGGCCCTGAAAAAAAACTGGATTGGGATTTTGTTATCGATGATGTTGGGAATAAGTACCCATTTGGTGCTGGATGGGATGACCCATTATGATGGCTGGGTTGTGGAGTTATTTCCAGTATTTCAGACATCCATTCTTAAGGGGATCTATGAACTTCCAGTCTATGATTTTCTACAGTATGGGTTCAGTTTACTTGGTTTGCTTTGGGTGATTCATTTTATGATTCATCTGGAAGCTCAACCAATATTAACACCTTCAGACTCTAAAAAAAGGAGGTTTTGGTGGTTGACGCTCCCTGGAATAGGAATGGCTATTTTGTATAGGACATTCTTCTTTCCTGACTTTATCTCGTTTTGGGATGTGTTTATGATGGGAGTAGGTTCAATAATCTATGGAGTTATTCTCGCATCCATCCTTGAGGAGTTCTGGCTAAGAAGGGCCTTAAGCCGTGATCGCCAAGTCCACGAATTTGTCGATTCCAGAAGTGTTGATCCAGGGTTCAAAAGCAGATCCCTTTTTATAAAGCAAGATCAGTTTTTTGGATTGTTCGGCAAGCGTGTAATGAATGTGAATTATCTCATTGACGAAACCCAGATCATTATCAGTCAGCCCTCTGATATCCAGATAGACGAGATCAGCCTCATTCGCCAATATTTCGGGCAATTTGCCTCTCAGTATTTCCGTGGCACTGCCTTTGGCTTCGCCGATCACTTCTACTTTCAAAGCGGGTTTTTCCGAACCGGTTATCGAAAAATTGCTGAATTGTATTTCCATGTTTGTAAGAGTTTGAAGAAATATATCAATACTCCTTTTAAACTTATAGGCTTTTTGGGATTAATTTTAATTCCTTCCCTTGCCAATGGACAAAATAATGCCCTAGATCCTGCCACCCGGGAACAGTTTATCCAGAAAGCCAGCGAGTTCAGAACTCAAGAGAAATATGGGGAGGCAATCAGCCAATTGGATAGCATTCTCCTTCATAATCCAGAGGATTCCCAGATCCTATTGTTTAAAGGAGATCTCTGTCTCCAAAATCAGGATTTTGCTCAGGCTGTAGCTGTTTTCAATCAATTGATTCCATTGGATTACGAGCCAACTATTGTCAAAATCAACCTTTCCTATGCTCTATTTATGAATAAAAAGCCTTCCAAAGCACTGGAAGCGGCCTATCGAGCGTGGAGCCAAGATTCTATCAATAAAAGTGCGACCGTCAATTACTTCAATGCCATGCTTTGGAACATCAAAACCAAAGAGGCAGAAGCATTTCTATCGGAGAATATTGAGCTGGTAGATCCGGATCAATCCTTGGTCATGAAAGCTAGGCTGTTTACTACCGCAGGGAATTATTCACAAGGCTTGGCTTATTATGACACTTTGGTACAAGAATTTCCAAAATCATATTACATCCAAGAATACGTGGAGGTTTTGCTAGGCAAAAAACAATGGAAAAAAGCCGAGGCTACCATTGAAAAATACAGAGGAGAACTTTCAGACTCTCAACTTCAAAAACTGAATGGAATCATCAGTGACCGTTCTGTTCAAACTGCTGGGCTGATTGTGGGGTATTTTGCAGATATCGCCAAAAATACCAGGACTGAACAGTCTGTATTTTGGCAAAATCAACGAAATGCTCCAGTACAAGTAGGGATTAGAACAGGTGCCAGTCAGGTGAAAGCTCCCGAAGGACAGCAGACTAAATCCAGTTTTGTAGCTGGTGGAGCAAGCATTATTTGGAGTCAGGCTTGGCAAAGTAGTGCGGAATTAACGGTGCAGCAGGTAAAACCTGGAGATGTTGATTCCTTTATTGGAGTGACGGGGAAATTTGAAACCAAATTTCAACCCAATGATAGAAGGATGTTTGGCCTGACCTATGGATCGGATCTATTGAATTTTACTGCCGATTTGCTTGGGAAAAATATCAGGAGTCAAAATTTAGGTTATCTGACTCACATTATGTTTGGAGGAAAAACCGGGTTTTATTCACAAGGAAGCTACGGTTTGCTCAACGATCAGAATTCGAGAATTCAGTTTTTCGGATCGATTTATCGACTTCTGAGAACAGAACCCACTTTAAAAACAGGAGTCAATTTCTCGGCATTAAGCTATAGTGATTCGGAGACAACCTTGTATTTCGCACCCAAACGATTTTTGAGTACTGAGATTTTTGTGGATTACAGCACCCCAATGCCTTTGGTATCCAAAATGGCTCTTAAACTCCAAGCTGCTGCCGGTTTTCAGCAAATAGAAAAACAGAGTTTAGACCCTTCTTTCAGAGCCCAGGCTGAGTTGAATTATAGGGTCAGCGGATTTGATTTTGGACTAAATGGACAATTTTCCAACGTAGCTGCTGCCTCTGGTACAGGCTATAAATTCCAATATTTCACCTTGAAAGTGTCTAAAAACTTTAAATAAGGCAGAAAGTTGTTCTGATCACCCTGCCCTTCCTGTATGGGAATTATCCCAGAGGGGAGGGCTTTTTTATGGAGTCTTCAACCTAGCCACTATGATGCCGGATTGACTTTTATTTCCAGCAAGATAATCGCTTAGTGGCTTTTCGGAAATCTCCACTTCCATATTCTTCGAACTGGCATGTAGAAGATGAATTCTTCCATTTTTCTCAATGGCAAAACCTGTGTGCACGATGTCCAAATTAGGCATGGAGGTCGTAATTGCGATCAAATCACCTGATTGGATGTTCTTTTCAAGCGATGCAATTTTCTCTTTAGGAATGTAGAAATATCCTCGTTTGGCAATTTTCGATTCATCCACTTTAATGGCTTGTAGGTTTTTAGATTCACTCAACTGTCTGTAAAATTGAGGGTTTTCAGACATGAAAGTTGGGGCGTTGGGATAGGGGCTTCCTCCGACCTTTGAAGTGACATCTTCGATGATTCCTTTTTCCTGATTATCAAAAATCCAATCCGAGAAATAATGAAGACGAGAGGAATAGCCCTGATTTTTACCCCCTCGATAGCGGAGGTTTTCCAATTCTTTTTCGAACGAATCAAATGAAACCGAACCTGATTTGGCAATTCTGGTAAGGGTTACCACAGTTTCCAAAAAAGTAGTGCAGTCAACACCTGTGGTATTGATGACTAATTTTTCGGTTCCAGGTAGTTCCAGTGTTTTCTCCACATATGGAGTTGCCAAAAACCATTTCCCAATTTCTATATTCAGTTCATTTGGGGATTTTTCTAAATATTCATTTTGAGAAAGCTGATCCAAAAACCCATCTAATTTTTCCCGGCTTTCTAGGGTGCAGACAGTTTGTGCTTGAGAGCAAAGCGGAGCAAATAGTAGGAGAATGAGGATTAGTCTAAACATGAATTGGATTGAATCAAAGTGAGACGAGTTTGCAAACTTGTTCATCGTCATTGAAAATTAAGCATTATTTGTGAAGCAGAACCATTCCCCCTTTATAAAGGGGGTAGGGGGATTCTTCAAAACAAATTTTGAAACTAATTACTGATTTATTTTAATCTATAAATGAAATTGAAAATTATGGTATTACATAAATCAAACCACCCCTAGATAAATAGAGTCGGATAGTTTCCTCTTTTTAGACCTACTATTTTCTTGGCTGAATGCTATATAAGCATGCCAATCTCCTTCAGGGTTTCCGAAGCTATGTTTCAATAAATCCTGACCGTGTTTTCTGTAGTTTCCCAATTCTTTCCAAACCACAGCTTCTTTCGTCGGATTATGAATTACTAAAAAGGCCTGATCACTTTCTTTGGCGCTGGATGTACCGGAGTTGTCTCTCCAGGTAAACAATACTCCTTCATCTGTTCGGATGGCTTCCCCTTCTTCAGCTCCCAGTAGAGTTCCTATGCTTATTTTGAAAAGTGCTGGATCTATATGGTAGTCCTGCCCATCCAGGGTAAAGCAGTTCAAACGGGTATAAGAACTGCAAGCATGGTATGCATGCCGAGCGCCTTTTACCTCATTTTGAAAGCCAAATTTTATCGCCAAGCTTAGTCCTTTCAGGTATTTCTGAACCATAGCAAACATCCCTTGAGATCTTTTATTGATTAGCGATATTTTCATCCTTTTCTTTTCCGCAGTGCTTCGCTTTCTTGGTTTTCGCCTTGTATAAGTCACTCCGTTGATTTGGTAATAGATCATATCCCCCATATTACCATTGAGACCTTCTAATGAACTGTTGGATACTCGTGCCATAGGATAGTTGGATTAAAATAATAGTTTAATATAAACTATTTTAATCTAATTCCATGTATATCACAATATAAATATTGATAATAACCTAATTCTATCCTTAGTAAAACCAACTTTATATAGGTTTATAATAGGTTTTATAATGGTTTAAGTACGGTGTTGATAAGGTTAAAGTATTGAATTTCCTAACTTGTTGGCTAAAGGTGAAGTTGGGTAGAGAAGCAATCCTAATGAGTTCAATTGCAGGCAAATATTGCCTGGATGCATAGAGGATGGAAGGATAAAGGAATTACTAGGATACAATAGAATCAGCAACCTTTGCTAAATTTGAACCTATGGCATTTTCAAAGGAACATCTTCGTGATATTGAGTCTTCCCTGACAATCTGGATGGCGATGCGCCGTCCTCCAGAGGAAATTCGGGATAAATTGGATCTGGGGTATTCGATTAAGGGGCAGGATATCTTTTTAGAGGAAATCAGACCAATTTGGAATAATCCGTCTGAGAGTAGGAGATATCCTTTTGCTAAGGTCAAGTATGAAAAGACTTCTGATCTCTGGAAGATCTACTGGATGCGGGGCAATCTAAAATGGGATGCCTACGATCCCAAGCCTGTGGTGGGTAAGTTTGAATTGGCTTTAGAGGAGATTATGAAAGATCCCCATCATTGTTTTTTTGGGTAGTAAAATTAATTATTTGCTAGTGTTTAATTTCCCTCCCAAGCCAAACGCCATATTTTTTCCATTGAAGGTAAAAGATGATCCATTCGCTTATCCAAGGAATCATTTTTACTAAGGGGATTTTACGAAATGGCCCTTGATCTATTAGTGGGTGATATAGGCATAGTGATAGGTCTCCGTAAAGGTGAATATCTCGATGGTATTTAAGCTGTCCATCTGGAATAAAAATTCTATCATACCGATTCCCATTGAATGGTGAATACGAAAGAATAATTGGAATCTTCCTTCCGCTTATAGTTATATCCCCCTTTCCGATGAGCTGCTTATTCTTCGCATCGATGGTTAATTTGATCCATTCAAATTTTTTTTCAACGAGATCTTTCTGAACGCTTAGAAATAACTCCCAATTTTCCATGTGATGCTTCCTAATCAATTCCTCCATAGTTGTAATGAGGCTCATTTTTCAGGCCATAATTCGAGTTAATATTGCCTTTAGTGTCAGTTAATGCTTTCCCTGCGCCTATCAATCCGACTGATTTGGTTAAATAGTCGCTTGTCGAATTTCTGAAGTTTAACGATTGGTCGGATAAAGCCTTTTTGTAAATTCCTTCCCCAAAAAGTTCGATGTAATCTTCTTTGCTTGATTCAAACGAATTTTTCAAGTTGTTCCATTTCTTGTGAAAATCTGAAATAAAGGCATAAAAGGCTTGATAATGACTATCGGTCCAAGAATCTGTAAAGTTCTCCTCAGGATTAACAGGATTCATAACTCTAAACTTCACCCGTCTATTAATAGCATCCAGATAACTAGTCTTTATTCTGTTGAGGACTTGATCCAATGCCTCAAAAATTGACTCCTCGCCTTCATAAAACTGTGCGATTAGGGTGGTTAGGACAATACTTGAAACTTTAAAGTCCTTCTTCTGAAAATACATATCCCTGTATCGCTTTGAAAGCTGGACTGCTCGTTGGAGAGGTGTTTTCAAATAAAGTTCCTCTGGAAGCTTTTCAGTTTCAACTTGTGCCTTCAACAGTACGTCAGAATATCTTTTCAAGAATGGGTTTTTAGCCATTGCCGCGATTTCTAGAAACCATTTTGAAAATCCTTTAGGATTTCCTGATGACCATGATTTCAGTGCTTTTTCTGGAATCTTAATCATTTCCGTTTGAAAATAATCGGGCATGCATCCTGGAAGAATGTCCATGTGGAAATCACTTTTGTAGTTTAATCGAACGCATCTATTTTTCTTCTCCATGATTTCCTGATAATAGGAGTCCTTTTCTAAAGATCTCACCAGTGCATTGAAAATCTCTTCTGGAGAATGATTGTAATAGAGGTCATAAATATGAAGTACTATATCGAGATCAAAGTCTTCACCGTTGATGGGCTTTACTGTCGTTCCAATTCTCTTTGAACCTTGAGCATACACCTCAATTTCAAGGTTTTCAAAAAAATCATTATCCTTCTTTAAAAGATCCGCAACAGCATTATATGCTGTTTCCATGCGCTCAGCTCTAGATTTATCTAGTTGCAATTCTTGAGCAATTCTTGCGAGAAGCTCTTCCCTCTGCAGAAAATAGTCTTTGTTGATATCAATCATTTCTTTAAGTCTTTATTAATTAGTAAATGTGTGTGTTGGCCAATTCGAGCGATTTGCCGACCTTTTACCATGAGGCGCAGTTGTTCTATTTCATCGCATGACGCGATAGCATAGCCTAAACTCAGATTACTACCCTTTTCTGCCAGCTGAATTAGTGCGGTTTTTTGATCCTCATTCGGCAAAAGTTCAAAAATATCATATATCAAAATTTCATAGCAACCGAAGAAATCGCTCCATTTTAAATCAGTCGAGTATCTTCTTATCAATTGCTGATGACAATGGGCAAATGTTTTTTGATCTAAAATATTGGTATCGATCAATTCCTCTTTGAACTCCCTTCTTGGTTCCGTTTCTCTACCTTTTTGACTTTCAAACCATTTGAGAACATCGATGACATGTTTTCCCATGACCATAAATCTCAAATCGCCGTTGCTATATTTATCGACATCAAGCCCATTTTTTGAATTATCAGGTTTGAATCCCCATTCCTGAAACTGGGCGTCCGTACTTGCGTACCGTTTGTAGACTCCTCCTACTGGTTGAAGTTGGTTTTCAATTCTTCGATTCATGACTAATAAATAGGTATTTGAGTCTGGAATCTGAATTTTGTAAAGTCCACTTAATGAGAATCTGATGTATTTATTCCTGTATTTTCCCAACTTCGTTTTTGTATAAAGAGTCAAAAATTTTCTGTTTTCCCAGGCTACAGACGCTGCTTTCGAACCTATGGTCTTTCCAACTGTTGCTGCTATTGAGGCTCCCATATCGACTACCCTTTTGGTGGAAATGGATCGTTTCCAAATGAATCCCGTTCACGAATCCGTCCATTTCTACCATGGATCAGTAGTTCGGATTGCTGATTCTGAGCGATTTCCCGAGCTATTTGAATAGCCTCCCGTTGTGTGTCGGTAATCTGTGTTACCTGTTCATTGCCTGCACCTCTGACAGCCCAGCCATCTGCGTGTCTTACTACATGTTGATTTTTTCCTTTTGACATAATTATGTTTGTTGTGGTTTAAGTGACAAACTATCAAATTAAATTCCAATTCGTCAAATAGAGTTTTATTTACTTCAAAATGTATATAAAATCTTAAAAAGCAGTATTTTCTCTGTCAAAATGTCTGAAATTGTGAAAATTAATGTCAGTGACCGAGTGACCGTTTGTCACTTGTAGTTGTCAACTGTATAAAAATGTACAAAATTGTAAACTACTGTATTATTTTTGCGTTTACTTTTACGAACCCTCTTATACACTTGTATGAATTACTTTGCCGAACGCCTAAAGTCAGCTCGCTTGATGAATGGACTATCCTTACAAGGCCTGGCTGACAAAATTGATAATCGTGTCACCAAACAATCCCTAAGCAAATACGAGCAAGGGCAGGTGGTGCCCGATAGTGCGATGATCGGAATCCTATCCGAAGCTTTAGGGGTGAGACCCGATTACTTTTATACTTCTACTGCGGTGGAGTTTGGGGAGATAGAGTTCCGTAAGCTTCAGAGTTACCCAGCCAAAGAGCGGGTTCGAATAGAGGAGGTTGCGAAGGATGAGTTAAGAAGATATTTGGAACTGGAAGAAATTTTGGGGATAGAAACTACCTTTCATAATCCCCTTGCAGAACTAACTATCAGTTCACAGGAAGATATTGAGATTGCAGCTGAAAAGCTTCGAGATGAATGGGAACTGGGTAGGGGAGCCGTAGCCAATGTGATAGAGCTATTTGAAGATCATCATATCAAGGTACTAGAACTGGAATCTTCAGAAGAATTTGATGGGTTTTGTAGCTGGGTCAATGAAAAGCGAATTCCTCTGATCGTTTTGAATAAAGCAAAACTCAAAGAGAAGCTGGATCGAAAGCGGTTCACTGCATTTCATGAATTGGCGCATTTACTTTTGAAGGTCAATCATCTGCCAGAGAGGCAAAAAGAAAAGTTTTGTCATGCCTTTGCCACTGCCATGTTGATCCCCCAGGAGACCCTCAAAAAAGAACTTGGTGGAAAAAGGAGCAAGCTATCTATTCATGAATTGACTGCTATCAAGCAACAGTATGGGATATCCATGCAAGCGCTGGTGTATCGAGCAAAAGATATTGGGTTGATTTCAGATAATTACCTTAGACAATTTTATCAGACTTTTATCCAGTTGGGCTACAAAGTCAACGAACCTGTGGAATATGAAGGGTCTGAGCATTCCAATCGCTTTTCACAATTGTTGTTTCGAGCTCTTGCCGAAAACTTCATTTCAGTAAGTAAAGCAGCATCTTTAAAAAATCAGAAGCTAGCTCAATTCAGGAAAGAGAACCTTGTTTTCTGATGAAGGTAGCTGTCACGGATGCCTGTATTTTTATTGATCTGATTGAGTTGGATCTGATTTCGGTGTTTTTTCAGTTGGATGTGGATATGCATACGACAGTGTCGGTGATGGATGAATTGTATCAGGAACAGCAACAAATCTTAGAGGCTTATCAATCTGTTGGTAAGCTATCTGTTCATAATTTGGGTGAATCGGATTTTTTAGAAATGGAAAAGATTTCATTTCCTCGGGGGCTTTCTGTTCAAGATTGTACTGTAATTTTTCTTGCAAAGAAACTTGGAGGCGCCTTGGTGATCAGCAGTGATAAGATGGTCAGAGATTATGCCGGATCCCAAGGGCTACCGTATCATGGGATTTTTTGGGTTTTGGACCAGGTGGTCAGTGACTCAATTTTATCAGAAACAAAAGCTTTGGCTATCCTTAATAAAATGCCTGAAATAAATTCAATGTATCATGGAAGGCTAATGAAAAGGGAAATTGAGAAAAGAATGGAAATTTGGAGGAGTTGAACAATTCAGAACAGAATTCATTTTGGAAAAAAATCCCCTGCTCCCTTTTATAAAGGGGGATTTAAAGAGTTTTTTCTTAAACTATTTGTTTCCAATCAACTTCTCCAACCTAGCCATCATCTCATCCTTCTCCTTCAGCATCCGCTCGTACAATTCGATTTTTTCCTCGTGAAGCTGGATTAATTTGTCGATCGGGTTGTTTTGAAAAGTCGGATTGTAATTGACAATTCCTTGAGTATGATGAAAAGTACTAGATATAATATTCACTGCCTGTTCCTCGTCAAAATTCTTAAAGGCATCCACTGGTAGTTTTAACACTTCAGCAATTTGGGCAAGAAGGCTTTCTTCGATTTCTTCCTTTTGCTCTAGGGCGGAAATTTTCTTCTGGCTCCAGTCTTCTCCCAGTTCATAAGCCAATGCTTCCTGCTTGAAGCCAAGCATCTCTCTGAATCGTTTTACATTTCTGCCTTGGTGGATCTGTCTGGAGGAAGAGTCGCTCATGGTTATTTTCTTTTTATTTCAGTTTTCTACGCCCTCATTCGTGTCTCTACGAAGGTGTGATAATTGTTCTAGATTGGTATGCCGCTAACCGCGGCAGTGTTGCTGATCTGTGAGGGAAGACACTCACAGGGGCAAGGTTACTTTTTTTGCTTTGTTTTAAATAATTCTGCTTAATCAAATTTAAGAATTATACTCTTTTAATCTTAGTTTATTATGTCGATGATCAAGGTAATTTAGAAAATATAGTGGATAATTTATCCCGAAAATGAATTGGGTAGAAATAAGGATTGATTGATCTTTCTTCTGGCTATGTAATTAGCCTAAGGTTAGGAATTTAAATAGAAGGGAGTCATGAAAACAATCAATGAAATAGAATTGAGATTTATTTTGGAAGAAATTATTCTTGCGGATTTAAAGCATTCTCAACTGACCATTGGTCTAGCAAACCTAGGCTTAGACCCCATGGATAATCATTATTTGGGGATTGCTGATTTGGTAGCCCGATTAATTGGAGTCCAAAATGATCAAGAAAAAGACCGATTTATGGAGGTCTATATGGAGTTTGTGAATAGAAGTGCTGATTCACATGTAGATACTACAAATGAAGAATTGAAGATGTTGAGCAAGGAGTGTTTAGAGGCATTACTTGGTGTTTTGGTTTAACACTTTTAATCACTTTTCTTCATTTGATTTTAAAAATCAATACGTTTCCATCTTGCTGGCAATTCGCTTCGGTCTCCGTGTAAAAATTCCGGGCCAGCGCTGGGTACTCATAAATCCTTAAATCCCAGGGTTGAAACCCTGGGCTATAAAGCTATCGCCCCTACAGGGCTGGATTTTGGTTCGCTTGAGGATTAGTTCCCTAAACGTCACTGGGCAATATGCCATTGGAGGCAGCTGATTTCTGGCAAAGGCTTTTGTTACTTTTTGCCTAAAAAATAAGTAAGAAAAATTCATAAAATTTAGGGGCTCAAATTCAGTTAGAAATAAAGGAGGGATTGCAAACCCTCCTGGCAAAAGGAGTTTATAAAACCAAATTGAGACTGCCGCGCTTCGCTCGCAGTGACGAAAAACTACTCTTATTACTAAATCCTACTATTATTGCCTTTATGAATTAGACTCCATCTAAATGTTGCTATCGGTAAATGACTACTCGATTTTTAAGAAATTATCCCTTCTATCTTGATCAGGTCTGGTTCCCCAAGGGTCGATTCCTATCCATTTTGGTTTTACTTTAGAATGTAGGATTAGCTCGTTTTTGCCACTTTCTAGGCTAAATATCTCTGATGAAATAATCTCTTTCTCCAAGATGTTTTCATCTGGGTGTTTCTCAAAAAGAGCAATTCTTATCGGCTCATTGAATTCTATTTCCCGGATAGATCCATCACTTAGCGTTTCGAGTTTTTTTGCAGAATAGGTTAATCTGGTCTCGAAACTTCCATTGTCAAGTTCGCTGGATTGAGCAGACTCGATTTTGATGTCGTAGTGAATTACTTTTTCCAGCCAATCCCTGATTAGCATCATTTCAGAAGCATTGCAAGTGAGATTTAATTCGTTGAGAAAATCCTGAAAAGCGATGCTAGGAATACTTTTATTTCGGCTTTGATCGACCATTTTCCGGATAACAGAGTTCAGTCTTTCTGATCCGATTAAGTCCTCAATTGCCAATAAACTCAAGATACTTTTTCCATAAGCCAAATAGTTTTGCCCTTCCATTGAGCTGAGTGGAGGCTCGGTTTCTTTGGCAAATGCTCTTCCTGAAAAATAGGTTCGGTTGGCATTATCTGTTAGATTCCAAATGGCCGGTTTTCCTACCGTTTCTTTCAAGACCAATGCCTCTGAATATTTTGCCAAACCTTCTACAAAGAAGGAAGCTCCAGGGATATTTCTAGGTGCCAACAAATGTCCGAACCATTGATGTGCAACTTCGTGGATCGCACGTTTGCGACGCAAGTCGAACTGATTTTCTGGCTGTGGCTTTACCAGAAAATAATTGTCTTCCACCATGCTGATGATGCCGGGATGGGCAAATCCCCCAAATCCCCAGAAAGAAGGGATTTCTACGATTTTAAGCGATGAAAAAGGATAATCACCAAAGGTTTTGGATAGATATTCCAAACTCAATTTCATGGTGTTTAGTGTTTCTTTGGATGCAAATCGATGGGCAGGAATTGTATAAACTTGAAGCTGAAGATTATCTGTTAAGAGGGATTCTACTTGATAATTTCCTGAAAAAATAGCTATTGCAGGCATAATTTTTTCAGGGCTTTTGTAAAAGAAAATCTCCCTATTTCCTTCTGTTTTCTTGGTAATTAAATCGCCGGAGGTTAACGCTGTTTGTCCTGATTCGGTGCTGATCTCAGCTTCAAAATCCACCTTCATTAAGTTGACTTCCAGCTGTTCCATATGATCCTGAGTAGAAAATCTGTCAGGCTTGAGAGGGAGATTGCGCTTTTTTCTTTCCTGATTATTGCTGATTTCTCTTCCTTCAGAATAACCGAAGTAGGGGGCAAAATCCCTTAAATTGAGATATGAACCGTCTTGAATAATGGCTGGATCGTACTTGAATAGTGTTGGGTTAGTTTTTACCTCAAAAGAGAATTCTATTTCTTGCTCTGGCAAAACCGGGTTTTCAAATTCTATTTCGTAGACTTTCAGGAGCTCGTTTTTGTCAAGATTGGAAGCTTGCTCCATCCATAGATTTTCTAAAAACTCTTTCTCCGTGAGGAGCATTTTATCTATGGCTTCCTCTGAGTTATTCTTTAATTTTCCTTTTACCAAAGCATGGTAAGTTCCTTTTGAAGGGAAAAGATCGACTTTCAATTGAATGGAAGAATAACTCAGTACCGGAGCATTTTCGAATCGCTTGTAAGTTAATTCATAGGCTTCCTGCCTATCCAGCAGCTGATCGCTACTTTGATATCCCTCGATAATGTTGATCTGATACGCACAGAAACCCGATAAAGCGAAGAATGCCAGCAAAGCCCCAAGTCCGAAAAAGGTGGGTTTATTCCAGACTTGAGTGACTTTGATTCTATTCAATCCGCCGGTCCAATGCTTGGCCAAAAGCAGAATTGCCGATAGGGCCAGAACTGACCAAAGCAATGCAAAAATCCAAAATCCTGGACTGTTCATCTCCCATCCTGCTTGCTGGCTGTAGCTTAGAGGAGGTAGATCGCCCATTTGCCACAAAGGATGATTTAAACCTATTGCTGTTCCTAAAGGCCCGGCAAATAAGGCGAATGCAAGGACTGAAAGTCCCATGCCAAGGTAATTGCTTCGAGAGAAATTCTGAATTATAAGAAAAAAGGAAGCATAGAAGAGTAGGGGGATTCCCGGAAATAACAAAATGCTAAAGATTGCGAAGCTGTCTGAATTCATATAGCCTTGTATTAACTGGAAGCTTAAGGAAATAACCATTGTCACTCCGATCAAAAGCATTACTAGAATTGAGAGGGAACCCAGTTTAGAAAGGAAAAAATAGGTGTTTGGAAAAGGTGTGGCACTTATTATTTCATGTGATTTAACATTTTTTACTCGCCAGACTAATTCACCAGAGAAAAACACCAGCAGCAAGATTCCAAACAAATACAAAGGTTGCTGGACCTGCTCCAAAAGCAGTTGGCTGGCAGGAAAGTAATTCTCATCATAGGCTCCCCCAGCATAGAGTTTAGAATAGATTTCAGTTACGGCCAGCACAATCCAGGTTCCCAGCACTGCCCAAAATGCAATGCTTTGGAATATGAATTTCAGGTCCATTCGGATCAGAGAAGTAAGGATTGGGAAGTAATTACGGATTGAAATGGTAGCCTTTTTTGGTTTGGGGAATGAAAGACGATTTACACCTTCAGTTTCTTTGAGGAGGTCAGTTTTTTGCTGTTTTTGATTGTGGGATCTAAAAGAGAATATGCGAAAGCAAGCTGCCAAAATCAATCCGCTGATCCCTAGCCAGATCAACCTGTTCAACCCCAGCAAACTGATAAATGAAATCCGCTCCTGATTTTTTTGAAAAGGAGTCCAAAGATTGGTTTGCTCGAAGAAAGCTGATAGCCCAAAAGGGTCCGCCAGAGCTGCTAGGAATAAGTTCTCGCTGGAAACTGGAGCTGCATTTGCCAAGAGCGGTGAGTTCAGGAAAATGGCAGAGATGAAATACAAAGCATAAATTAAAACCGCCACGGAATAGGTGGCCAAAGAGTTTTTGGTGATCAGGCAAGCGGAGAATAGCAGAACAGTGCAAATGCTAACTGAAGGAATCAGAAGCATCCCTGCTACAGCAATGCTATCCTGAATCTGGAAAATTGCAACTTTGCTTGGATCTAGTCCGGAGATATTAACTCCCAGGTAGAAGCCTGGAATTGCTAGTATAATCACCAGAATTCCTACAAGCCAGGCGCCCAAGAAACGACTGAAAAAGAATGTTGATTTGGAAAGTGGACTGGAAAAAATAAGTGCTTCCATTCCATATTTGCTATCTCTCTGAACGGCCGTCACTACAAAAAACATGATGGAAAAGACCGCTCCCAAGCTGATCAGGCCCATTTTAAAGAACAGCTCATATTCCGAATTGTAATTCACGCCAGCTGGGGTGGCACCCTGACTTCCCATCAAGCAGGCAAAGCCAAAGTAGATCAGAGTAAAGAGGTACACTGCTTTGGTTCTGAGTTGGTAGTTGAGCTCAAAAAGAAGCAGGGATAAAAATTTGAAGCCTTTCATTTCTTGAAACTTTTAAGGGTGGTGAAATAGAAGTCTTCCAGATTGGGATGGGTAGATTCAAAACCTGCAGCTGGTAATTCATCAGCTATTACATGAATCAGCGTTTCTCCGGCGATCAATTTTGAAGAGATGATATTCAGCTTTTCCTGATACTGGGGCAACTCCGATTTGGTGACTTTTTTACACCATATTTTGCCCTTCAAACGTGCAGTGAGCAAGACTGGATTTCCCTGAACAAGGATTTTACCTTGATTCATAATTGCCATTTGAGGACAAAGCTCCAACACATCATCCACCAAATGGGTAGAAAGGATAACGATGATGTTTTCCCCGATTTCACTAAGAAGATTCAAAAATCGATTTCTTTCTTCGGGGTCCAGACCTGCGGTGGGTTCATCCACTATAATCAGTTTGGGATCGCCAAGTAGTGCCTGAGCAATTCCAAATCGTTGTCTCATCCCACCTGAATAGGAGTACACAGCCTTTTTTCGGTGTTGGTAGAGATTCGTTTGTTGCAAAAGAAAATCCACCTGTTCCTTTCGCTGTCCATAATCTGTAATCCCTTTGAGGACAGCGATATGATCCAATAATTCTAAGGCAGAGACCTTTGGATAAACTCCAAATTCCTGTGGCAAGTATCCTAGTGCGGATCGGATAATCTCAGGTTGTGGTTGAACATCCGTTCCGTTAAACAGAATTTTACCGGATTCAGCCGACTGAAGCATCGCCAAAGTTCTCATGAGCGTTGATTTGCCAGCACCGTTTGGGCCCAGGAGACCAAACATTCCGTTTTCTGTGGTGAGAGACACGCCATCCAATGCCTTTACGCCATTGGGATAGGTTTTGCAGAGATTGTTGATTTCAAGAATGTTCTTCATTGCCTTTTTATTTCTGGAAAGACGAAGGTTGGAAATCGGTCTGAGCAGAAATAATTTAGATGTCGAACTGCCCGGTTAGGAGGATGAACTTGAGATTTTATATTTTTTTTGGGGAAATCGCCAGCTTGCTGATGTTCGTCATGAAATAGAAAGCGTTGGTCATCTTTATTTTCTCCAAAATACCTGCCCCCTATCTTAGAAGTATGTTTCCAAAATTAACTTTATTCAAAGCCCTAGGATGGGGTTTCGCTGTGACGGTACTCGTCTGCTTTTTGCTTCAGAGGATGGGTTTTATCAAAATTGATTTTGATGAATACCTTGAAAATATCCTGATTCTTGGTTCATGGTGGATGTTGGCTAGTTTGCTTTTTTACTACAGTCGAAAGATTCGCCTTCGCAAGCAGAGTTTACTAAGGATTCTCTATTTGGCACTATTTCTCACCGGAACTTTGCTTTTGGATCAATGGATGTCGATTCCTGATAATCCTGTTTCTATATTTTTGCTGATCCTATTTTGGATGGGGATAGCCCAATTTGTGGCTCCCATATTTTTTAAAAAATTCCAAAAGGTCATTTTTCTTGTCTATGGGCTGATTTGGATTGTTTTTACGCTGATTCGATGGAATGAAACTTACCTGAGAGAAAATCATGAATTAGCGATTTTTATGCTGCTGATTCCTATTCCGTTTTTCCTGCTGCTTTGGGTATTTGAGCAATGGAAAAGGATGAGAGATCTGGAAAACCAGAAAAATCAGGCTGAACTGGCCATGCTGAAAAACCAGATCAATCCGCATTTTCTCTTTAATACACTTAATAACCTCTATGGACTTTGTGTGGAGAAATCTGATGCTGCACCTGAGGTGGTGCTGAAGCTGTCGGATATGATGCGGTATACCATTTATGAAGGAAAAGAAAATGAGGTCTTGCTGAGCAAGGAGGTGGAATACCTTGAGAGTTTTTTAGCCTTGCACAAATTGCGACACCGGAATGCGCCTACCATTGAATTTAATGTAGATGTTATTGATGGTTTAAAAATCGCCCCTTTGCTTTTTATTGTTCCGGTTGAGAATGCTTTTAAACATGGGGTGGAAAAACTTACTGAAGGCGCTATTGTTACCATTGATTTGTCTGCAAATCTGGAAAAGCTTAGCCTGAAAGTGGCCAATAATTATGATTTGGAAAGTAAGAATGAGGGAAATGGAATTGGTTTAGAGAACTTAAAGAGAAGACTGGAATTAACCTATCCCGGGGAACATTCCTTGCAAATCACTCAAAAGAACGGTATCTATACTTTGGTTTTGGAAATCTTATGGAGCAGGTAACCTATGTGATTTTGGATGATGAGCCTATCGCGCATCGTATTATTGAAGGCTATTGTGAGAACTTTTCCTTTTTGGCAAAAGCGGGCAATTTCTACAATGGATTTGAGGCTTTGGAGTTTTTCAGGAGTAATCAGGTAGATCTGATCTTTTTAGATATCAATATGCCAAAACTTACAGGCTTTGAATTATTGAAATCTCTGCCAAACCCTCCCAAGGTGATTGTAACTTCTGCTCATCAGGAGTTTGCCCTCCAAGGTTATGAGCTGGATATTGCCGATTATTTGCTGAAACCATTCAGTCTGGATCGGTTTATCAAAGCTATCAATAAGGTATGCTCTTCAAATGCTTCAGCTTCCAAAAAAGAGGATGAACCAGAGCGGATTTTTCTTAAGTCAGACAAAAAGCATGTACAGCTTAAAATGCAGGAGATTTTATATGTGGAGGCACTTGGGAATTACTGCAAGGTTTTTCACTCTGGAGGTATGATAATTTGTCCTGAAAAGATTTCAGATTTGGAATCCAAGCTCCCTTCTCACAATTTTATTCGTGTTCATAAGTCATATCTGATCAATCGACATCGAATAGAATATGTGGAAGGAAATCAAATCAGTATTTCTGGGATAAAAGTTCCTGTTGGTCAGACTTATAAAGCAAATCTTTTAGGGTATTTGACTTGAATTTTTCTCTTATAATTGTCGTAGAATGAACTAGTTGTTCAAGAATTCATCAATCTATTTTCCAGTAAAACTAGCTACACTGCTTCTTTTGTATGATCACTCTCTTCCCGGAAAAAAGTTTCGAGACGATGTACGCCATGCCGTGGAGCTATATTATCCTGAGCCATCATACTTAAAAAGAACTCTATTGGCCCATAAGTCTTAGAACTTGTAAAGGTACGCATGAAGGCTAATGCAGTCCTCCGCATCCAATCAGGAAGATGGACGATTTTTATTTTTTTACCCAAGGCTTCTAAGGCAAGTTTCCCGATTTCATTTTGTGTAAAAATATCCGGGCCGCCAACTTCGATTTCCTTTTGAGGGGACGCAATGCTGTCAATGACCACTCGAGCCAGATCCATTCCGTGAATGGGATTGAGTTTGAATTCCCCGTTTCCAAACAGATACACGCGGCCTGATTTTGCCATTGCCAAGAAGTCCTTCATGTCGGAGAAAAAACCGTTAGGTCTAATGATGCTGTATTCCAATCCTGAATCTTTCAAGGAATCGACGAAGCGTTCTTTAGCTGCAGTTATTTTCAAGTGACGCAGTTGTTCTCCATTTAGCACGGATACATAAACAAACTTTCTTGCTCGGTGCCGTATGGCAAACTCTAAAAGATTGAGATTGGCTTGATAATCCACATCCATATAACTTAGTCCGTCCTTTTGACGGGTGATTCCAACAGTTGAAATAACTGTGTCTATTGGTTCCTCGATTTTTGGAAAAGTATCCAATTTCGTAACATCGACGACTTGAAATTGCGTATGAGCTAAGCCCATTTTTTTGAGCTTTTCTTCGCTACGTCCAAAAGCCAAAAAATCAAATTTTTGATACTTGAGCTCCTTGGAGATATAACCTCCTAAATACCCGGTGGCTCCTGCCAGAATTATTTTTCCTTGCATGTTTCTTTGAGTTTGGTCTTTTAAATTCAGAGGGTTATCTAAGCCTAAATTTTAGTGTTTTTTAGCTCCATCAATACCTTGATCAAAAACTCCATAGATCCTTTTTGGAATTCAGATTGGTTGAAAGTACCGCTGAAATAAGCATACAATTCTGGGCAATAGTCACTGCTGTAAAGGTTTTTCCCAGGCTGGCAATATGGAATGGGCTATTGATTTCTACTTTTTTGCCGTCAATAAAGTGTCCATGAGCCCAGCTTTTTTGAAATTCCAGCGTTTTGGATTCAAGCCGAAAGAGGGCATTATGAAGCAACTCATTTTCCATTGTTTCCTGGAAAAGACTGTCTAGGTTTTTTTCCTTTTTAAGGATGTTTTGAGCAAAGAGGAATTGAAAGTTGAACATAGCAAAAAGGAATAGGAAAATATTTTGGGATTTCATGGCTTAATTGGTTTGAAGAAATCCAGAAGGATAGCCTATGAATGAAACATGACTGTCCTAGCTGGTTCTTTTAAAATGATTTTCTGATTTTAGAAAAGCGTAATACCTACTCCGATGGAGAAATTGGTTGCATCCAGATTACCACCTTCAATTCTGGTTACCCGAGCCATATAAAGACGGCTTTGGATATCCAGGGCCCACTTTTCACGCTGTAGAACTTCGTAACCTGTAGAGATCAAAACTCCTTTTCCCCATTCATTTTTTTTGGAATCAGCCTTTGATTCATAAAGTGCTCGCATATCAAGAGATGCACCATAACCGCCGCTGATCCACCACTTATCCGTAGCCCAATATTGGATGGATGGGATAATACCCTCGAAGCTTCGGTCAACTCCCTCTGAATCATAGATTTGACCAACGGTATTGACATAAATTGCCGTTCGGGGAGATACAAACCAACCCATTTTTAGGTTAGGGAGGGAGATTCCTCCACGGGTGGCTTTTTCGGACATCCCATCTGTGAAGTGTAGTACTCCTACACCGACAGAGGCTCCGGCGGTGAAGCCTTTGTGGATGGGGTTTTCAGTTTGGGCCTGAATATTCAGAGTTGTGATCAGGCCAAAGAAGAAGATAAAGATTAGCTTTTTCATTTTTTGTGTTGTTTAAGTTTTACTTGTGTCTGTTTCAAAATTGATGGGACAAATTTGGGCTAAAGGGGGTGGGCAGTCGTCTTGAAATATGATTATGGACGTTTTGGTGAGATCCCGGACTTTAACCCAATTGATGCCTGATTAATCTTCTTTGGAGGATTTGAGCATAAAGTTGACCAGGCTGATTCCTCCACCTACAGCCATTCCTGTGCTGATCCAGAAAGTGATTTGATTGTCAAAGTCCACTCCCAATAATCCGAGTGCGATGATGCCGATGGATGTGCCTATTGCTACTCCGAGCAGTGTTCCAATGGCGATACCAATACTTGTTCCTAGTGTGATTGCTTTATTTTTCATCGTTGTATGTGTTAGGTTTTTGATAAATAACTGTGACAAAGTTGGGGTATAGAGCGTCTCCAGTCGTCTTGAATTATGATTTGGGACGTTTTCGTGAAATCCCGGACTTTGGAGGAAATTGAGGAATGAAAAATCAGCTTTTTGGGGAGCGCGCTAAAAAAAGAAATGCCAAAAGGAGGTTGATTTCCCTTTGGCATTGAAGGTTAGCAGATTCAGATTTATTTCGCTCAAAGCAAATTCGCTACTCGATCGCCGGTAAGATGCTGTACGTTTTGGGTGATTCGCTCAATCGGCCAATCCCACCATTTCAACTTCAATAGCTGTTCTATTTTTTCTTTAGAAAAGCGCTTTCTGATTTCTTGGGCAGGATTGCCTCCTATAATACTGTAAGGTTCTACATCTCTCGTGACGACCGACTTGCTCGCAATGATAGCTCCATCTCCGATTTTGACTCCGGGCATGATGGTTGCAGCATATCCGATCCACACATCATTCCCGATGATGGTGTCACCTTTTTGAGGATAGCTTTTGCCTTCCATGGCTTTTTCCCAGCCTTTCCCAAAAATTGCAAAAGGATAAGAGGATAGAGCTTTGGAAAGGTGATTGGCTCCGTTCATAAGGAAAGTCACATCTGAAGCGATCATGCAAAACTTTCCGATGATTAACCGGTCGCCTACAAAATCGAAGAGGTATTTGACATTTTTTTCAAAATTGTGAACATCTTCAAAATCATCATAATAGGTAAAGTCCCCTACCTGAATTTGTGGGTTTTTGATCAGGTTCTTTAGAAAGCAAAGTCGCTTATAGCCGGCAAGGGGAAAGGCTTGTTCTTTATCTGGAGCAGTCATAATTAGATCGTTTTTTGATGGGAATGAAGTAAAAGAGCCTAAAAAAGTGATTATAAGCGTCCGGGTTTATGATTTCGGACGTATTAGGAAAGATCTCGCCTAAATCAGTTCTCTTCGGAGGTAGATTTGGTATTGACTATTATGTTTACCAAAAGCACCAATACCGAAGAAAGGACCATCAATACTGCAATCAGCGAACCTATTTGAGGATAATGAAGTAATCTGCCATCCGCATCTTGAAAAATAACCCAGCCCGCAACTGCAGCTGCTAAACCTCCAGCCAATTGCTGGATAGATGAATCAATGGCCATGAAAGCACCACGGTTGGAAGCTGCAGGGATCGCTGTTGCCAAAGCAGAAAGGGAGATCATTCTTGCGTTTATTCCCAAATATAAAATTACATGGAGCAAAATAATCCATTCAAAAGATGCCGTATTTGACCAGGTGTAAACCAGAACTGCTAAAATGGCTATCAAAGTCCCCGTGGAAAAAACAACCCATTTCCCAATCCTATCCGAAATCCTTCCAAATACAGGAGCTGAAATCAATGTAGTCAGACCAATGGCTCCATAAACCCATGGAAGTTCACTTTCTTCAATTCCAAGGTTGTAAGTAAGGTAAGCCGCATTGAATGTCATAAAAATCACATCTCCTCCTACAATCAAAATATTGGCTCCAAAAACAGTCCAATAGGAAGACCTTCTTAAACTTTGAAAAAGATGTGCCCAGGGGGAAGAAAGTCTTGTGCTATGTTTTTTTGAAGGACGAATAATAAAACTAACAAGCAATAGAGCCAGGCTTCCCAAACCAAAGATCAACCCATAAGATAATTGCCAGGAAAAAGAGCTGGCTAGAAATAGGGACAAAGGAAGGCCTATCACTAAACTGGCAGCAAAAGCCATTTGGATCCATCCCATCACTTGACCTCTTTGTTCTAAGGTAAACAAATCAGCCACAAGGGCATAAGAAATCGAGGCAATCATTCCTCCAAAAGCCCCAGTAATAATTCTGGCTCCCAAAAGCATGGGAAATGAGGGCGACAACGCACAGAAAATGATTCCCATTAAAAATCCACTGTAAAATACGATCAGAAAGGATTTTCGATCAAATCTATCCGCAAAACCAGATGCAAGAATGGCGGAAATCCCGGCACTTACGGCATAGGCAGAAGCAACCAAACCGAATTCTTCCGTGCTGAGATTGAGCTTATCGAGAAGAGTACTGCTCAAGGCTGGCAATAGCATGTAGTCTAATACAACTGTAAAAAGGAGGCTGCCCAGGCCCAAAATGACTAACTTTTGATAAGAAGTGAATTCTTCCTTTTCTCGCATGGGGTTAATTTCTATGAGCTTTTACCCAGGCTTTGGGTGTCAGACCTGTTGATTTTTTGAAAAAATCATTGAACACTGATTTGGATGTAAATCCACTTTCATATGCCATTCCCAACAAGGTAATATGTGCATTGGCTTTGTCAATGACTTTTCGCTGGAAGATAGAAAGGCGATGGGAATTGACATAGTCATTAAAATTTTGACCCAGTTTCATGTTGATTAGCCAAGAAAGCTTGTTTGGGTGCAGCTCAATCTGCTCAGCCAAAGAGCGTAAGGTAAGATTGGTGTCAGTCACTACCTCTTCCAAGGCCATTTTTGCCCGCAGGCTTTGAAGAAAATATTCACATTCTTCCTCTGTCATTTGACTGGATTGTGCAATGACGAGTTGCTGGTTGGATGGATGCTGTCGATGTACTTTATGGTCTTCGAAATTCATTTGTTTATAGATTTCCAGAAATCCCTGGTCTTCTCGAATATTGTCCCAAACCCACCAGTATTTTAAGCTTACCATCATACTTGATTTTTCTTCCAAGCCTTTCTGAAGAAAGTATACCGCCTTATCTGGTCGATTCATCAAACTGTATAAAGCCGCTGGGTCACAGGGGTCAATGTAGTGACTGTTTTCGAGTTCCTCGAGCACTCCTTCGATCTCACCGCTAAGCACTTTTACTGTCATCAGATCCAGTTTGACCAAGCCTTCCCCCTTGGTCAATTCGATCGCTTTGTCGAGGGTCTGAAAGGCCTCTTCAAATCTTCCCAGATACCCTAAAACCAAACCTTTCCAGCGAAGAGCTTCACTGAAATCAGGGTCGATCCGTAAGCTTTCTTCAAATGCAGAAAGAGCTTCTTTAAACCTGCCCGAGAGGTAATAACAGAGTCCTAACCACCAGTAGCTTATGATGTGAAGTGGATCCCTAGATTGATTTTCTTTGGCGATAGCAATGGCCAAGTCGTAATCCTTTTGGATGAAAATATAGTAGTTGGTAATAAAATCAATTTCGTTATTCAGTCCTGCTGCTACTGCTTGATTGTAGGATTGGATGGCTGCTTCCCAATTCCAGTCATGAAAGAGGTGGACATAAGCCATGACCTTATGGGCACGCATGTCTTTTTGATTGATATTCAGTGCTTTTTGAGCATATTCTCTGGATTTCTGAAAACCCTCTTTGGCAGAAATTAAATTGAAACCAGCATGGTGAAGATAGGTTTCTCCGATATAAGCATAAGCCTCGGTAAATTCGGGGTCTAGTTCGGTGGCTTTGGTAAACAACAGGAGAGCTTCTTTGACATCGGCCAAGTCTTTTCGCTTAAAGTGATGACTTGCCTTAAGGAAAAGGTCGTATGCCTCCGGGTTACTTGTTTTGGAAGATACAAGGCTGTCCTCAATATCCATATGCCCAAAATTCTCCCGAATTCGATCTGCGACCAAAAGGCTGATTTCATCCTGTAGGTCAAAAATATCCTCCAAAGTCCGGTCAAAGGTTTCGGACCAGATATGAAATCCATTGTCTGTGCGAATAAGTTGTATTGCGATCCGAACCCGGCTTCCCGCTTTTCGAATACTACCCTCGATGACAGAAGCGACGCCCAGTTTATTGCCAATAATACGTACGTCGATTTTTTGACCTTTAAAGGCAAAGGAAGAAGTTCTGGCTATTACTTTTAGGCTTTGGATTTTGCTTAGTGCATTGATGATTTCCTCAGCCATTCCGTCAGAAAAATATTCATTTTCCGGATCTGAACTGAGATTATCAAAAGGGAGTACTGCGATGGAGCGTTGATTCATCCAAAGGAAAAAAAGCCCAAGAACATCTTGGTAATTGAAATTAGGTCATAAATAGCACTCAAGATAAAACTTCCTGAAGTTTTTGGCTAAATGTTAAAGCTAAAAACATAGATAAAGTGGATTTATTGAGTCTCTAATTGATACTTTTTTTGGCAATCATTTATTGCCTATTTACTTACAATTCAATAGTAGAAAAGGTAGCTGAATTCTAAAATCCCAATCATAAGATTAGATGGTAATTGCCAATTTTCCCGAAACCTTTCCATTGATCAACAAATCCAAAGCTTGAGGAACTTCATCGAGCGTAAAGCTTTGTTGGATATAAGGTTTGATCTTTCCTTCATCAGCAAGGTTTGCCATTAGCTTAAGGTCGGCTTGTTTCGCTTTTGCAAGTAGGGTTTCGAATTTCTTCCCAGTTCGGAAAGATTTCCAAGATCCCAGAAGAAGCGCCTCCATGGAAAAGCCAAAGGCAACATACCTTCCATTTCCTTTCAAAACTCTTTCTATTTCACTGAGTGAATGATTAACTGGTCCATCTAGAATCAAATCGAATTTTCGATCTTCTTTGGTGAAATCGCGAAGGGAATAATCTATGACTTCATCAGCCCCCTGTATTTTAGCCAGATCCTCATTTCTTCCGCTACAGACTGCTGTGACCCGGGTACCGTAGGCCTTGGCGATTTGGACGGCAAAACCACCTACACCTCCTGAAGCTCCGTTGATAAGTACCTCATCTCCTTTTTGAATTTCTCCCAAATCCCTTAATCCCTGCAAAGCCGTTACCGAGGCCATGGGCATGGCTGCTGTTTCCCCAAATGATAGATTTTTGGGCTTTATTGCCAGGGCCTCTTCTTTGGCTACAGCATATTCAGCAAAGCCTCCAAAGCCAATCCCTGAAAGATCCCCATAAACTTCATCACCTACCTTAAACTGGCTGATGTTTTTCCCAATGCTCTTAATCACTCCCGAAACATCTGCCCCAAGCGTTTGAAACTTCGGTCGAAACAATCCAGTGGTAAAACGAACCGGAAAGGGAGTTCCACTCAAAAGATGTCTATCAGCTTGATTGACCGATGCCGCCAGAACCTTGATTAAAACCTCATCTGCTTTGGGTTCAGGCTGATTTATCTCTTGAAGTTTGAGGTTTTCTGTTGAACCATATTCTTGATAGATTATTGCTTTCATGCTGTAACGGATTTGATTTTTGAGCCTTTGATCAGGAAGTAAAATGCCAGGGTGACTTCGCCCAAAGCAGCAGATATGCCAACGATCCAAGAGAATAGCACCTCGTTTCCGGGAAAAGTAAAGTCACCAAATGTTTCAACTAAATAGCCCAAACCGGCAAAAAACATGAGCATGCCAAGAAACTTAGGGAAGACACCACTTTGGAAGAGCTGAACTCCCAGTAAAAGACAATGAATCCCAAAAAAAGCTCCTGCAATCAGGTATCCATAGCTATGTACATCCATGAAGAGATGGCTTAGAGAGGCTATTTGATCCTGATTAAAAGACAAAGACAAAGTTTCACTTTTCAATACATGAAGTGCAAGGTAGTGGTTGAGTAGATTGAGCGTTCCAATCGCGGGATGTGCCAAAAGCCGCAGGGAAGAAGAAATAAGGGCAAGTGTTTTTCCGTAGGGTTTAAAAAGTAAATAAAGCAATACAGAAATGATGGCATCTAATAAAAATGCTAAAAGATCCGTCATGAGTCCGAGGCGGAATAGCCCTTCATTTTCAAGGATATTCTCGGAAGTATTGAAAACATCTCCCTCAACAAAAATTCCTTCCCTCACATATCCCTGACTAAAACCTGCCAAAATGATGACAAAGACATATAGTGTTCCAATAAGTCTGACCTGTGGGGTATTTTGGATTTGATTTCCCATTATTCTAGGGGTTTTGGATTGGATTTCGCTTCAAATCAGGAAATAATCATTCCATTACTTTTCTACTCGGAAGTCCATTTCCGGAAATGAGGTAAAATCTTGAGGATTTCCTTGATTCAAAATCTGTTTAATTGATAGGTGTAAAAGTAAAGCAGGGTAAAAAAGTAAGATTGATGCTTTGTGCCAATTCTTTGACATTTAAGGCCACTCGAACTCATTCACTGAGTTTTGCGATATTCCAAAGGGGAAAGTTGGGTCCATCTTTTGAAAGCCCTGTTAAAAGCACTTTGTTCGGAAAAACCTGTCTGAAAGGCGATTTCAGCTATGCTAAGGGGGGAATTCAGCAATAAATCCTGTGCAGTTTCTTGCTGAATCAGTTGAACCTGATTCCGAAAGGTCAATTCTTTCTCAGCAAGTCTACGCTTGAGCGTTCGGGCACTCATATTGAGTTGATCTGCAATTTCTATGATACTTGGGATACCACTGGGTAGAACCTCTGTGATCAGTTGCCGAATGTCCATTAGTAGGTGATCTGATTGCGAGAAAATCCCTTTTTTCTCCTCTTCTAAACGATCTAAAAGAAATCGATGAATACTTTTATCGGCTTTTATTGTCCGAATTTCTAGTAATTCTGTTCGAAATCGAAGCATATTTTGAGAAGCTCCGAATTCCACCGGACATTGAAAAAATTCTTCAAGCGCTTTTTGAGAGGAGGATTCTGAATGCTGAAAAGTCACTTGATTTGGCTGGATTTTTTGCCCTGTCACTTCCTGCAAAACTCCCGTCAGCATGACAAAGGAAACTTCATTTGCCATTTCGATTCCTTTTCGACGGGGAGGTCGGTGGAGAAAGAGCTGAGAGTGAGTGTTTTTTTCCAGTAACTGTATAGTTCCCTGATCAGTGACCAAGACCATGTATCGCTGCAATCTTTCCAGGATATCCTTTGCCTGCCAGCTGGTTTTCCAGGATAGTCCCAAGGTACCATAGTCTTCTGAATTCAGTTGCTCTCCCTGACGCACACTGAATCCCGGTGAAAGGTTGTCTCTGGCCCATTCATAAATTTCAAAAAGGAAATCAATTGGTAAATAGGTAGGGTTAACGGTTGAGTGTTTCTTAAAGAATTGAAGCGGAGGCATCCCTTCTTTAATAGCTAAGTATTTGGCTTTTAAGTAGATGCTTGCGTTTACAAAATCCATATTATTCTTTCTGGTCAAGTAATATTACCCAAAAAAATAGATTT
The DNA here is from genome assembly GCF_014206875.1 of Algoriphagus iocasae. Classification (GTDB taxonomy): domain Bacteria; phylum Bacteroidota; class Bacteroidia; order Cytophagales; family Cyclobacteriaceae; genus Algoriphagus; species Algoriphagus iocasae. Next base: position 444,377 of record NZ_JACIJO010000001.1, read on the forward strand.
ATTTCTGGGAGACTCTATATGGATTCTTCAAGGTTTTTTTAGGAATTGAAAAGCATAGCTGCTTATTCCGACTCACCACTCTTGCCCAAAAGTCCCGAATCTCATCAAAATGTCCACAATTACATTATGGGACGATTGACATGTTATTCAACTTCATTTTTGCAATGTCAATTTGACCAATCAGCATTTCAGATCAATTGATAAGGATTTCTTTTTCTGCTGATTCTTCGGTAGGAGACAGGGGAAAAGCATCCTATTGAATTAAAATTTTAATAAAGTCAATCTATGAAAAAGCCTTTTACCGTTCTGATTTTCTCATTTTTCATGTTACCAATTCTTTTTTCATGCAACAAGTTTGAGGAAAATCCACACCCACGCTCAGGTTCCATTTCAACACCTTCGGAATTGACAGCAGTTTTAGCTGAAATTTATATCAAGGCGAAAGCTCCAGGTTTTGCAGTTTCAGTGGTAAAACACGATTCACTTCTTTACCAACAATCATTTGGAAAAGCAGATATCCAGAACAGCATTGCCTACACCAATCACACTACCCAACCTCTAGGTTCAATCAGCAAAACTTTTGTTGGGGCAGCTATCGTGAAAGCGATAGAGCAGGGGTATTTTTCTTTAGATACGGACATCAATGACATTTTGCCTTTCACCATACAAAATCCCAAAATGCCTAATGCTGTTATTCAGATAAAGCATCTCGTTACCCACACCTCTGGACTGCTCGATAATCCTGATGTGTACTTTAAAGCCTACCATATTTTGCCTGGCGAAAATTTATCCACTGAAGGCGCTCAATTGTTGACTGATGGTTTTGGTATCCAACAAAGGGAAACTTTGCCTCTAAATGAATTCTTGGCTGAATACTATCAAGAAGGAGGAGCCTTCTACAGCTTGGATAATTTTGCTGAGACTGCTCCAGGTGAAACATGGAGTTACTCGAATGTCGCTACTTCTTTGGCGGCCTATTTGGTTGAGTCAGCTACAGGCATACCCTTCAAAGCGTACGTAAATGCAAACATTTTTCAGCCTTTGGATATGTTTCAAACCGCTTATGAGGTGGCTAATCTAAATCCTGCTGACCTCGCAAAATTGTATTGGGACAAAAACACCCCTCTCCCAAAGTACGCCAATGATTCCTACCCAGATGGCAGTATTTACAGCAACAACGAAGACTTAGCAAAATACCTGATGGATATGATGTCTGGTGCAATAGGAAAGTCATCCAATTTGTTTTCAGAAGCGGGTTATCAAATGCTTTTTGAAGCTATGCTTCCCCATGGCGAATTGCCAGCAGGGTTGGCTGCAAATCAAGGTATTTTCTGGTTTTTGGATGGAAGCGAAGTCAAACATGATGGCAGCGACCCTGGAACAACTTGCAGTTTACAGTTCGACATGACTGAAAATACGGGGTATCTCCTTTTGACCAATATGGATGCTTCTACTGAAGAAAATGAAACGGCCTATTTTGAATTGGCCGAAATGATTCAAGACGCAATTAAGGAATTCACAACGAACTATTAATTCTTAATTAAACTATCTCACTACTAAAAATTATAAAAATGAAAAACGTATTGATCATTATTCTAACGCTTATAACTCTAAGTGCGTCTGCTCAAAACAGCCAAAAAACTAGCAAGGAAACTTTACTAACTCATAAATATAGAGTCAGTTTCCCAGTAATTATTGTACCCCAATTATTTGAAAAATCCTGGAATGATAGGACAAATACTCAGCACATAGAATTTCATGTGAAGCGCAATTTGGATAATAAGAATATAGTTGGGGTAAAGTTTGCCACCTGGCGATTATTTCAGCCAATGGGTATCCTCTGGTGGGATGGACTTTTGGATAAAGTAGATTCAGGAAGTGAATTCTATCCAGGGCATGTACGAGAATCCGGGATCGGAATAAGTTATCAACGTATGCTTTGGAAGGGCTTATTTGCAACAGTGGAAGTATTGCCCCAGTATAAAACCTATTTAGATGAAGATAATAACAAAATTGGGAATGGCTTTAAACTATATAATTCCTTTCATCTTGGCTATCATTTGGACTTCGGCAAGAAAAAGCGATTTTTCATCGAGCCTCAGGTTCATTCCCAGTTTTGGGTTTTTGATACCAATACTCCTGAAGGATTCAAACAACTGGATGATAAATGGAAGAATTATTTCCTCTTTGAACCCAATCTTTACTTTGGAGTAAACTTCTAATCGGCTGAATAGTATCTGTGGAATGTTGCTGGTTTGGAGCTGATTTTATTTTCTTGGTGGAAGCCTTGGGGAATTACTTCAAGGTTTTCCATCAATCAGGAATGATGATTTGTCCTGAGAAAATCTCTGAGTTAGAAGAGAGATTGGCACAAGGAAAATTCCTAAGGGTTCATAAATCCTATTTGGTCAATACTGCCAAAATCCAAACTATCGAGGGTAATCGAATCAAAATTGATGGGAATGAAATCCCAATCGGGCAGACGTATAGAGCGGAGGTAAGTAGCTTGTTGGGGTAAGGGTATTAAAAGTTGATGTTTATTGATTTCTGTAATTTCTCCTTGAAGTTCTACACTTTTACTTTTCGAGATTAAAAATATTCAAAGGTAGTTTGTATGCAATTTCAAAAATCAATCCATCGATTTTTGTTTCATTCCGAAATGAGCCAGATTCATTGTTTAGTTCCCAATTATATGAAATTGTCCTGTAGGTAGTTGGAGATAAAATATAGCTGCCTTGAATGACCAAGAAAGAAGATTTAAAAATGGCTATTTCTGAATGTAGGCCAACCTTAAAAAAGGCTGGAAACTTTTTCTCTTCTATTTGAAAGTCTATGTAAATATTCTCAGTACCTGAATTTCTATAATAAGTGATAATCCCCGATTGGCTTGGCTTTCTTGTTGAAAAGATGATGATATTTGCCGAGGCATGAGCACCAAATCTGACACTTTTTTTCTCATCTAATGGGATATCGTATCTAAATCCCAATGGCAAATATCCGGAGTTGAAATTTACATAGGTCTCAAGTTTTTCACCTGTATTACCTAAAAAATGATTGATAGTAGAATTGTGCCAAATAAATCCGAAGCCTGTTTCTAGAGAGATATTACCTTTCCTAATCCCATAAAGTCCACTGACAACCCCGTCTAATTCACCATTGATGTTAAAATATATATTTTCTCCCGGTGTGGTTTTATGATTTCGGAGTCCTGCCTGAAATAGGAAATATTTGCCATCCTCCCGGCTTTCGCTATATCTTAATTTTCTTTTTTCGTATGAAGAAAGCTTGTTCATAGTGTATGCAGCATGATCCTTTACTTGAGAAAAAATGATGTTTGGAATCATAAATAATACGAATAGTAGAATTGTCTTCATGGCTAAAAGTTAAAACTTTAGTTTTAACGAAATAAACTAAAAATAATATATACTAGATTTATTAAAATTAGAACATGAAAAAAACCTAACACTTTCGTGTCAGGTTTTGCTTCTCCTATCAATGAAAGGGCAACCATTTGAGGTTTTATCGATATTTAAAGATGTACTTCTTGGGTTGGGTAGTTCAGATAATAAGAAATGAATTGCTTCCTATTAAATAATGGAACCCGAACAGGTATTCTTCGATAGTAAATAGGAGTTTTCTGTGAACAGTTAAACCTAGGGCACTATTTTATTTGAAATTTACTCTTGCCGAGTGCTGCTTTTTTTCCCAGTATATAATCGAATTATAGCCCAAAGCCTGTAATTGAAGAACGCGTACCGTGTAAGTTTCTACCACTTCCAATCCTGGAAAAAGCTGCTCTTTGGAAACTCCAAGTCTTTTCATCGCTACACTACAAATACTAACACGAACTTTGCCATTATATTTCTCAAAATACTTCTCAAGTTCAGAGTCTTTCACCATCGTTTTGACTACTGGGCCTTTCATTACAATTTCAAAATTTTCAATCTCTACCCCGTTTTCTATAAAGGTATCATATATCGATAATGCGCTTTTGAAACCATCTTCGTCTTTTACTCCAAAGGCGTAGTTTGGAGTTTTACTGAGGTCGGTAACGGTTTCTTTTTTAAGCGTTGTTTGACCAAAACAGGTTTCATTTCCTAAAAAAATGAAAGTAAGTGTTATGAGACATAAAAGTGATTTTTTCATAGTCGAAGCTGGGTTTGGTAATTCTTAAAACATAAGAAGATTAAAAATAAGGATTTTGTAGGAAAGCAGGGGAGGAAATAGAAAAAGCAAAGTTGAAGGTAAAGTAAAAGCCTTTTAGAAATGAGTGGCTTTTGCTTTTCCTCTCAATCCAATAGTCATGTGGTCGAGAATTTTGAAATGGAAATCAAATCACCAATCATGTCAGTTCGAGCGTAGTCGAGAACAAGAATAACTGTTAATTATGCTTACCTCTCACAATTATTAATTTTCCCTGAACTTGATATAGTTACAAAGGCTTCGATATCCGCTACCCCCGTAGCTCCAGTGTTCAGCCTGACAAAGAATTCGAGTCTCTTATCCTTTCAATTCGAGCAATACCTACCCGGTCAAGGTTGGTTAGGCTTGTCTTGAGAAAGTATCCTTTTCTGATTAATTGAAAAAATGTTGGCATAAAAAAACCTGACACTTTCGTATCAGGTTTCGCTCCTCCTCTTGGGCTCGAACCAATCCCGTACGTACGGGATTTGATTAATCCCGCACATGCGGGACTCTAACCAACTGAGCTAAGGCGTCCGTAGGGGTAAAGTCAGGGTCTACCAGCTTTTCTATTAAATTTCTGGATTTTTGTTTTTTGATAAATGCTTCGAGTTTTAAGGCGGTTCCTCGATTGCCTCTTACGAGAAAATTTGCTTTAAGTAACCAAGGTCTACCAGAGAATGTGTACCTATTAGATTTTCCGGAATTATGATCAGTGAGCCGGCGAAAAGGGTCTTCCGACTGACCAATGTAAAAACGGTCTTTTGATTCGGAATAAAGGATATAGATAAAAAGTGACATAGCAACCAAACTAATAAAAAAAGCCTTAATCTAGATAGATTAAGGCTTTTAGAAGCTCCTCCTCTTGGGCTCGAACCAAGGACCCTTTGATTAACAGTCAAATGCTCTAACCAACTGAGCTAAGGAGGAATTTTGTGGTTAAACCCGGAGCGTTTTCCGAATTGGTGTTGCAAATGTAGGGGGCTATATGATTTATTCCAAACCCAATCCAAAAAAATCTTTCAAGTCACTCATTCTTACTTCAAAATCAGATACTTATTTTTTGATTTTAAGTAGCTGCAGGTGTTTTCAAGCAGGTTTGTAGTACGAATACGGAAAGGATTTAGTAATTTATTTAAAATTATTATCCCCAAAAGACCACCCACCTTATGAAAACCAATCTCAACCGTAGAGATTTTGTTCGGTATTCTGCCTTGACAACCTTAGGACTTCAGTTTCTACCCTTTCAAGGTGTAAAAGCAGCTGCTTCGGATAAAGTTAGAATTGCTCATATCGGGCTTGGTGGGATGGGATTAAACCACCTGAATTGGTTTGCAAATTTGCCAGAAGTGGAAATCGTCGCTTTATGTGATGTAGATGAAACTCATGCACAAGTTGCTTTGGAAAAGCTAAAAGAAATTCATCCAGACACCAAAGCTCAACTATATTCTGACTTTAGGAAAGTATTGGATCGGCAGGATGTAGATGCGGTGACGATTGCAACTCCGGATCACTGGCATGCTCAAATCACAATTTTGGCTTTTCAGGCAGGAAAAGATGTGTACAGTGAAAAACCACTTTCCTATGCAAAAAGAGAAGGGGATTTGATGCTGAATGCTCAAAAAGAAACGGGGAAAATATTCCAGTTAGGAACCCAGATTCATGCTGGGGATAATTACCATCGAGTGGCTGAGATAATTCAGTCTGGGATTTTGGGCAAAATTAAAACGGTTCACTTGTGGAAAACTGGTGAGCCTCCTTTGATTCCTGCTTTGACTTACCAAACGCCACCTCCCAGTCTTAATTGGGATATGTGGTTAGGGCCGGCTCCTTATTCCGATTATGCACCGGAAAAATGTCATTTCAGTTACCGTTATTTTTTGGAGTATTCTGGTGGAGTTTTTCAGGATTTTTGGTGCCATATCGCCGACATAGTTTGGTGGTCAATTGCTCCTGAAGGGTTGAAAAAGGTACGGGCAAATGGAGAAAAATCAGATGGAGTAGGAGATACTCCCAGATGGATTGACGTAGATTTTAAATTTAAAAAACTGGATATCCATTGGACTTCCGTTCCGCCGGATTTGCCTGGTGCAGCCGGAAGACATATTGGAGCCTATTTTATTGGAACCAAAGGGACATTGGTTTGCGATTATGGAAGCAGGGAAATTCGAATTGATGGGAAAGTCATGGAGGATATTCCTGAAATCCCAATGACTATTGTCCGTTCGCCTGGGCATCAACAGAATTTCATCGATGCGGTGAAGTCCCGTTCCCAACCAGAATCCTATTTAGAATATGCCCGAAACATGACAATGCCCATGCATTTGGCTTTGATTTCATTTAAACTCAAAGAGGAATTAAAGTGGGATGCAAAAAAAGAGCTTTTCAAAAACAGTGATGCCGCCAACCAATTGATATTTAGACCCTACCGGGAAAAATGGAATTTAATAGGCGCTTAATGAAAGAAATAACTTAGATAAATATTCAACCCAAAAAACAAAAGATTATGGCAAAGTATACATTGAATATAAATGGTGAAAACAAGGAGGTGGATGCTGTGGAGGATATGCCACTTCTGTGGGTTATCCGTGACCTTCTAGGTATGAAAGGAACCAAATTTGGTTGTGGCCAAGCCTTTTGTGGTGCATGTACAGTCCATTTGGATGGTGTTGCCGTGAGATCCTGTTCTGTGCAGGTTTCATCCGTTGGGGATGGTCAGATTACGACAATTGAAGGACTTTCTGAAGATGGAGATCATCCTGTCCAAAAAGCTTGGGTGGAGCATATAGTACCACAGTGTGGCTATTGTCAGTCTGGGCAGATTATGAATGCAGCGGCTTTGCTCAATTCGAATTCTAATCCTAGCGAAGCAGAAATCGAACAGGCAATGGAAGGGAATCTTTGTCGATGTGGTACTTACAATCGAATTAAAGATGCCATAGTTTCCGCTTCAAAGTCCATGTAATCTCACCCAAAAAAAAATCAAAACTCATGCTTCCAAATATTCCATTTCTACAGAAGAATAAAAGAGAGGATCAAAGCAAAGTCTTTGTTCCTTCCAGAAGAGACTTTTTGAAATTAGGCTCTCTTGCCACCGGTGGTTTAATCCTCGGAGTGAATTTTCAATGTTCCGGCCCAAAAGGAGAATTGGTCACCTTTGCACCCAATGTTTATCTGACCATAGACTCTGATAATTTGGTGACACTTGTGGCCCATCGGTCTGAGATGGGTACTGGTATCCGGACAACCCTTCCGCAGATTGTTGCGGATGAATTAGGTGCTGATTGGTCGAAAATTAAGATTGTACAGGCCGAAGGAGACGAAGAAAAATACGGGAATCAGAATACTGACGGTTCTTTTTCAGTCCGAATGTTTTACGAGCCCATGAGAAAAGCGGGTGCCACAGCCAGACAGATGCTGATAGCAGCGGCTGCGGCTGATTGGGGGGTAGATGAAGCAGAATGCGATACCAAAGATGGAATGGTTCATCATTTAGGAGGTAAAAGTGCCAGTTTCGGGGATTTGGTAGGAAAGCTAAAAGACATGCCTGTTCCAGCAGCGGAAAATGTGAAGTTGCGCGAATTTTCTAGCTACAATCTCATTGGCACAGATGTACCAATTTATGATTTAAAGAATATCACAGTTGGGAAAGCCGTTTTTGGAGCAGATGTGGATCTTCCAAATATGAAAATCGCTGTGGTAAAAAGAACTCCTGTGATCGGAGCGAAAATCATTTCTTACAATGATGAGAAAGCTTTGGCAGTACCAGGCGTGGTTCAGGTAGTGAAAATAGAAGGTTCTGGATTTCCTCCTGGATTGGATAAAGCGCTGGAAGGAGTAGCTGTAATTGCAGATAATACCTGGGCGGCCATCAAGGGAAGAGATGCTTTGGAAGTAGAATGGGATTTAGGAGAAAATCAGAACTATAATTCTGCTGATCAACTGGCCGAAATGCTTCAGAGTACTAAGGGAAAAGGAAAAGTAAGGAGAGAAAGAGGGGATTTTGATGGAGCAAATAGTTCCGCTTCCAAAAAGATCGAAAGGACCTATGAGGCGCCGTTTTATGCCCATGCGACCATCGAGCCACCAGCGGCGATTGCTCATGTAAAAGCCGATGGATCCTGTGAAGTTTGGGCACCAACTCAGCATCCGCAATGGGCGAGAGGAGCAGTGGCAGGGGCATTAGGGCTTGACGCCAGTAAGGTAAAAGTGAATGTCACCTTATTGGGAGGTGGTTTTGGAAGAAAATCAAAACCGGATTTTGTAGTGGAAGCCGCTTTGATTTCGAAAGCTGCCAATGCTCCGGTTCGGGTTCAGTGGACTCGGGATGATGATCTTCATTTTGACTTTTTCCATTCACAAAGTGCCCAGAGAATCAATGCAACCTTAGATTCAAGCGGGAAATTGACCGGATGGAATCATCATACAGTATTCCCAGCGATTGGGTCCACGAGTAGTAAGGAAGAATTGCATCCATCTGATGGAGAAATGGGCTTAGGCTGTGTTGATTTCCCATTTGATGTTCCAAATATTCGAATAGAATCCCATGAATCTACTGGAAATACCAGAGTAGGTTGGTTGAGATCCGTGAGTAATATTCATCATGCTTTTGCGATCCATTCTATGATGGATGAAATAGCTGAAGCGAGAGGGAAGGATCCGATAGAAAATGCATTAGAACTATTAGGAGAGGACAGAGATATTACCTTCCAACCGGAAATGGTTGATGGTGAATACCCTAATTATGGGGAGAAAATTGAGGATTATCCTTGGAATACAGGAAGGATGAAAAATGTCATTCAAACCTTGAAAGAAAAGTCTAATTGGACAGCAAATAAGGAAGCAGGGAAAATCATGGGTTTTGCTGCTCATAAAAGCTTCTTGACCTATGTGGGTTGTGTGGTCATATTGGAAAAAGGATCGGACGGAAAAATTCTGATTCCGGAAGTTCACTATGTGGTGGATTGCGGTGTAGCAGTCAATACCGATCGAATTCGCTCTCAGTTTGAAGGAGGATCTCAGTTTGCTACAAGTCTTGCAACTACCTCAGCAATCACTTTTGAAAACGGGCAGGTTCAGCAAAATAATTTTGATACCTATCAGATTATCAGAATGCCGGCTTCGCCAAAGAAGATCCATGTTCATATTGTTGAAAGCCAAATCAAGCCAACAGGAGTAGGTGAACCACCGGTTCCACCATTTATTCCGGCTTTGGCCAATGCCATGTATCGAATGAATGGGCAGCGGATTTATAAATTGCCTTTCAAAGTTTGATCCAAGCTTTCAGTATTATTTAGCCCCATTGCTCAAGCGATCGGGGCTTATTTTTTATCCTTCAAAGTTGTCTTTCTGGTCATGACTTTCACGAATTTTGTGTTTCTGAACCGAAGCGCTGACCAATCCTCATTGATAGCAATTTGCCTCACAGGCTCATAATCAAATTCACTCAAGTATTTCCATCCCGAATCGCGGTTGATCTTCGCTTTGTAACGTTTTGATGTTCCCTTTGGATAGGCCATCCAAATCTGTTGGTCATTTGGAGCCAAGGCCTGCATTTCAAAAAAATACTTTTTCACTTCCTCCTCACTTTGTACAAAGGCAAGCATAAAATCCGGTTTGATACTTGGCTTAATTAATCCATCTTTTTCCCATTCTGAAAGTAGAGGTTCTAATTCGCTGGGAGCATTCCAAACCTGGATATTCATCCCTCCTTTCCAGGTCATTTTCTTTAATATGGGATCCATAGAAATTTCTCTTGTTATTTGTTCGTTAAATCCTGCCTAGAACTAGCCAATTACTAAGTCTGCTGGTAGTTTTTCTCTAATTTAGGGCACCACATTTAATTTGAAATGAAAAAATCCATAATACTTGTTTTGTTTTTAGCATGTTTTCAAAGGATTCAAGCCCAGAATTTCCCAATTGATTCTATATATGGGGATGGGATAATTGTAAAACGTGTTGATTCTCCTATTTTGAATGAGATCAGTGGGATGGTTTTTGGAAAGCTAAACCCAAATTTAATTTATGTGCATAATGATAGTGGAGGGGAACCTAAAGTCTATTTATTGGACTCACTAGGTAATGAACTCGGAGACATTGAACTTTTGGGAGCCATGAACAGAGATTGGGAGGATATAGCCATAGGTCCGGGGAAAAATGGACAAAGCAGTATTTATGTGGGGGATATAGGTGATAATTCTGCTGTATATGAATCTATCACGATTTATCGATTTCCAGAGCCAAGCGACAAAGTGGAATCTCTGAAAGTAAACCCAGAGAAAATTGTCTTGCGCTACCCAGATGGTCCGATGGATGCAGAAACTTTGATGGTAGATCCAATCAGCGGTGATATTTTTATCCTTTCCAAAAGAGATAAGCAAAATACCCTTTTTAGGCTACCTGCGGATAAGTTTTCTGATGGAGAAGCGATCTTGGAGGAAGTGATGAAACTGCCAATTACAAGTACAGTTGCTGGAGATATTTCTCAGGATGGCTCACAAATCGTCATAAAAAACTACCTTGAGATTTACTACTGGCAAAGGAACGGCAGCGAGTCTATTTCTAACACACTTGCTAAATCACCTGTCCGATTGCCTTATGAGCCAGAACCGCAAGGGGAGGCGATTGCCTTTAATCCAAAAGGACAGGCATTTTACACGATTAGTGAGGCTAGATTTGCTATCATACCAAAGCTATATCGTTATCCTAAGAAATAATTGTATGCAAACTTCTCCGAATATTCTGATGGTTCGCCCAGCCAATTTTGGCTTTAATCAGGAAACTGCTGGGAATAATTTTTACCAGCAGGAAGACCCGAGACCCATGGAAGAAATCCGGGAGTTGGCAAGATCGGAGTTTGATGGTTTTGTCCATTTATTGGTGGATCAAGGTGTCAATGTGGAAGTAGTAGAGGATACCACTGACCCGATAAAAACCGATGCTGTTTTTCCTAACAATTGGTTTAGTACCCATCCTGACGGGAAGTTGATTTTATATCCCATGTTTTCACCTAACCGTAGGCTGGAAAGAAGGAAGGACCTGATCGAACTATTGATTCAAAAAGGGTATAAAATCGATGAAATCATAGATTTGAGTTTTTTTGAAAATGACAATCAATTCTTAGAAGGTACCGGAAGTATGGTGATGGATCATGACAGCAAAACGATTTTTGCTTGCTATTCTGAGCGTACACATCGTTTTCCTCTTCAATATGTGGGAGAGATTTTAGGCTACGAACTGGTGGGTTTTCATTCCGTTCAGGAAATAAATGGAAAAGTCAGTCCTATTTACCATACCAACGTGATGATGCATATCGGGAGGGATTTGGCAGTGGTATGTTTAGACAGCATCCCAAAAGCGTCAGAAAAACAACGGGTTCAGAAGGCACTGACAAAAGCTGGGAAGAAAGTCATTCCTATTACACCAAAGCAGAAGTTTAATTTTGCAGGGAATATGCTGGAAGTCAGCAATGATGGAGGGGAGAAATTCACAGTGATGTCTCAAACCGCTCTTGACTCTCTAAATGTGGGGCAAATTCAATTAATCGAAAAGTATACGACAATCATCAGCCCATCTATTCCGACAATTGAAAAGTTGGGCGGAGGAAGTGCAAGATGTATGATGGCTGAGATTTTTTTACCAAAAAAATAATGCCTCAATCGACGCAGGTCAATTGAGGCATATATCTAATTATTACTTTTTGAATTTATAGATCGGTTCCGGCCACGGTTCCCAAATCATAGATTTCCTGGATACCTTTCAATATGGTAGGAACGTCGATTTTTAAATCAATCAACTTTCCTGATTCAATATCAAATACCCATCCGTGAACTGTTGGGAAACCTTCTGTCAGAAAGCGTTTTTGCCAACATGCCATTTTGATGACATTGATACACTGTTCTTGCACGTTTAATTCTACCAGCCTTTTGTAGCGAGCTTCCTCATCTTTAATGGCATTTAGTTCAGTTTTATGAGTTCGGAAAACATCACGAATATTCCTTAACCAAGGATTTAAAATGCCAAGATCCTGTGCCTGCATGGCTGCTTTCACACCTCCGCAAAAATAATGTCCACAGACTACTACATGTCTTACTTTAAGGTGGTTGATGGCATATTCCAGAACAGATGCTGAACTGTTGTCATTATTGGGTACCAAATTGGCGATGTTTCTATGCACAAACATCTCACCCGGTGCTGAGCCAGTCATTTCTTCCGCTGAAACCCGGCTATCGCTACATCCAATGTAAAGGATTTCAGGATTTTGTCCTTTCGATAAATCCTGGAAATAACCCGGAGCAACCTCAAGTTTAGTTTCTACCCATTTCTGGTTGTTCTCAAAAATCTGATTATATAATTTCATGTTTGTTAATTTTCAAAAGACCAATTTACGATCATTTTTTTAATTGAGATTTTAAGACAAAAATCGCCATTTCCAAGAGCTCTTCAATTTCCTTTTTTGGCAGGTTAGAACCAGATTCCACTGGGAATATTTTCATTTTTGCCCGGTTGCCTGATTCCAAACCTGGATGGTTTATCAAGTTGCCATGAACAAACAAAAGATAAGGAGCTTCAGTCTTTTTATCCTTCCAAAGATAAACCATCGGCTTATTCTGATAACAAAAGCAGGGCATACCATATTTGATGGTTTCGGAAATAGCAGGACTCTGGGCTAAGATCATGCTTCGCAAAGCCAAAAAACAAGTTTGAAGGGGTTCGCTTTGTTTAAAATAAAATTTGTCTACTTCTCTTAATTCCAATTTTCTAAAAAATTAAGCTTATCGATTTGAGGTTCCTTTAATAAAAATCATTTCTTGACTTCAAGATAAGCATTCCTAAGGATGTCATTGAGAATTTCCTCGTCAATTAAGTTTAATTCCACATTGGTCCAGCCTTGCTTTCCCCATTTGTTAGGAACAGGATAAATCATGTTTTGATCGATTAATCCAAATAGATCCTGATCTTTTAAGCTTAGTTTCAGAGTAGCTTTCTGGGTTTTTTCATCCAGAGTGGCGAAGATTTTCTTTTTGATCCGGAAGGAAGTTTTATGAAAATGTGGCATCTCTTCCACCTTCGGAAAGCTTTGACAAATGGATTTGAAAACCTCGATGGTGACCATTATTTTAAGGGTTTTTGGAAGCAAACACTGTTTTCAATTCCGAAATATTGACCATAGTTGGGGATCTTTTGATAGCCACATTTTTCATACAAGGCAATGGCATCAGGTTGTCTTTTGCCGGTTTCCAAAACACAGAATTCAAAGCCCAACTCTTTTGCCCATTCCTCCAGTTCTGTTAAAACTTTTTTCGCAAAGCCTTTTCCTCTACTAGCTTCATCCGTGTACATTCTTTTTACCTCCATGGAGTTTTCATCCATTTTTTTAATCGCGCCGCAAGCCATAGCATTTCCATCCTCGAATAAAACCACTGCATTTTTTAGCATATCAATCTTGTTGTATTGAGAATAAAAGGCAGTTTCATCCCCATCAATAAATGCTAAATAGGCATCTAGCTTTTTCACAAGGTTTTGAAAATCAGGGTTGGAAGAATCAGTTCTTAAAAGTTGGATCATCTTAGGGAAAGGAAAGACTGAATTTAAACAGCTTCTTTAAAATCGCCAAGACTTTCCTTTTGGTCAAGCACAAAACATTCATGAATTAGGACTTCACAAACAGGGATGAAAGAAACATGTCCCCGGAACGCATTCTGCGGGAATCTGCGTTCTTTTTCTGCGTCAATCTGCGGGATACCATTGGATTTTCAGAAAAAAAACCGAGACATATGCCTCGGTTTTCAATCATAATGATTCTTTTGTTTTCCTTTAAATCCCTGTGTAATTGAAAGGGGTGATTTGATTCAATTCTGCTTTCAACTCATCCGAAATCGGCAAGTTTGCAATAAATTCCTTGATCGAACTTTCAGTAATTTTCGAATTCGTTCTGGTCAGATCTTTAAGCGCTTCGTATGGTTTAGGGAAAGCTTCTCTTCTAAGGACTGTCTGAATTGCTTCAGCAACGACAGCCCAGTTGTCTTCCAGATCTGCATGAATCGCAGCTTCATTCAATTCCAGTTTATCCAAGCCTTTCGCCAAAGATTCCAATGCGATCACCATGTGTCCAAGAGGCACACCGATCACTCTTAATACGGTACTGTCTGTCAAGTCACGTTGCAATCTGCTGATTGGTAATTTGGCTGCAAGATGTTCCAAAAGCGCATTAGCGATACCTAGATTTCCTTCAGCATTTTCAAAATCAATCGGATTTACTTTATGGGGCATCGCAGAAGAGCCGATTTCACCAGCTTTGATTTTCTGCTTGAAGTAGTTCATCGCTACGTATTGCCAGATATCTTTTGCAAGGTCCAAAAGAATCGTATTGATTCTCTTTAGTCCATCAAAATGTGCTGCTAGATTATCGTAATGCTCAATTTGCGTGGTCGGGAAACTTCTCACCAATCCTAAATAATGACTGACGAATTTTACCGCAAATTCATTCCAGGCAATCTCTGGGTAAGCAACTTGGTGGGCGTTCATGTTACCGGTAGCTCCACCAAATTTTGCAGTGTAAGGAATCTGGTTTAGAAGCTCCAATTGCTTTTCTATTCTCACCACGAAGACATTGATTTCTTTGCCCAAACGGGTAGGGGATGCAGGTTGACCGTGAGTTTTCGCCAGCATTGGGATGGATTTCCAGCTTTCAGCCTTTTCCTCCAATTTCAGCATCACTGCTTCCAACTGTGGTAAAATTACCTCTGTCATCCCTGATTTGAGCATCAATGGAGTGGAGGTATTATTAATGTCCTGAGATGTCAGGCCAAAGTGGATAAATTCTTTTTGTGCCTCCAGACCAAGTGCATCGAATTTCTCTTTTAGAAAATATTCTACAGCCTTTACGTCGTGGTTGGTGATTTTTTCAGTGGATTTGATTTTCTCAGCATCTTCCAGTGAAAAATGATCCACAATTAATCTAAGCTCAGTGAAGAGTGAATGATCGAAATCCTTTAACTGAGGCAAAGGCAACTCACAAAGGGCGATAAAATATTCTACCTCGACATGAACTCTATTTTTGATCAGTGCGAATTCTGAAAAATAAGCTCTCAAAGGGGCTGTTTTGCCGGCATATCGGCCATCTACCGATGTGACCGCTGTCAACGCATTTAATTCCATTGGGGTGTTCCGTTTGTTTTAGGAGGCTGCAATTTAGCCTTTTGACTCCAAAATTCGGGTCTACTTCCTCTGATTTCGTTCCTTTTATGAGATATTTTCGAACCCTCCTAAAAGAATTCGGGTTATGCAGGGGAAATTATCCCGGCCAAAGGCAATTATTCGGGAGGAGGGGTTAATTTTGCAGTCTGAAAATATTACTCAAAAAGTTAGATTTCGAATGTTCAATTTATTTAAGAAAAAGAAAGAGGAAGTTAAGAAGCCTGCTTATCTGCCTCTAAAAGTGAGGGAGGTAGTTAAAGAAACGGCAGATACAGTAAGTATTTATTTTGAGCAACCAGAGCCTTTTTTAGAGTATAAACCTGGTCAGTTTTTGACCCTCATCATAGATTTTGATGGCAAAGAGCAAAGAAGATCCTATAGCCTTTGCACCTCGCCATTTGTTGATCCTTTTCCCGGAATATCTGTAAAGAGAGTTCCTGGTGGTTTGTTTTCGAACTTTTTGAATGAAAAAATCCATCCTGGAAAAACCATCAATGTCCTGAAACCATTAGGACATTTTACCACAGATTTTCATTCCAAAAATCAAAAGCATTTCTTCTTGGTAGCTGGCGGAAGTGGTATCACTCCGATGATGGGAATCTTGAAGTCTGTTTTGGTCAATGAGCCGAAATCAAAAGTAACTTTGCTGTATTGCAGCAGACATGAAGATCATATCATCTTCAAGAAAGA
This sequence comes from Algoriphagus iocasae, assembly GCF_014206875.1. GTDB lineage: Bacteria > Bacteroidota > Bacteroidia > Cytophagales > Cyclobacteriaceae > Algoriphagus > Algoriphagus iocasae. Next base: position 460,448 of record NZ_JACIJO010000001.1, read on the forward strand.
GCTTGATCAATTAGAAGAGAAATATCCTGATACTCTAAAAGTCATTCATAATCTTAGTCAGCCGACATCTGCATGGACTGGTTTGAAAGGAAGGCTGACAAGCGAAATGCTGTCAGGTTTTGTGAAAGCAGCTGAAGAGGAAGCGGATTACGAAACAGAATATTTTATCTGTGGGCCAGAAGGGATTTTAGAGACTACAATGGATTTACTTTCATCCCTTTACATTCCAAAGGAAAAAATTCATAAAGAAAGTTTCTATTCTGCGGCAGCAGAGGCAGCTCATGAAGCAGCAAGTTTGGCAGGAGGGCTTACCCGTGATGTATGGGTAGAACTAGAAGGAGAGGAGCACTTGGTTTCTGTTTCTCCGGACAAAACTATTTTGGAAGCAGGGCTGGATCTAAATCTGAATATGCCTTTTAGTTGTCAAAGCGGATTGTGTACAGCTTGTCGTGGGAAATTACTAAGCGGAGAAGTGAAAATGGATGAAGATGGCGGACTTAGTGATAATGAGATCAAAGACGGTTATGTACTTTGCTGCGTAGGGAGACCTCTAACCAGCGATGTGAAAATCCGAATTGAGTAATTCCGAAACTTATGGAAATTGAAGAAATCCGGAAGATCTACAAAAGCCTTGAGCAATTGGTTTTGATCTTAATGCTAATCGCATTGCCAGTTTTTGGAATGATTTACCTGTATTATAATTCAGGGAATCTGGATTGGGGACTACCAGAATTGCCTGATTTTTTAAATGGAATTTTAGCGGGATCAGGTACGGCTCTTTTATTGGTTCAGTACCTTTTGTTTCACAGAAAACTTAAAGCAAGTTTTCAGAAGGAGGAACTCTTGAAAAAGGTGAAGATTTATGCAAATGCAACCAGGGAGCGGTTTTTTATCCTATTCATCTGTTCCTTGGTTTCGACTTTGGGCCTTTTGTTTTTCTCTAACCCGTATTTCATTGTCTTATTTGCAGGTACGTTGGTGTTTTTCTCCTTGGCAAAACCGAGTCCAGATCGTATGGGCAGATTGATGAAACTGAAAAAAGAAGATCGGGATATTATTCTTGAGGCTTCCCGACCAGAGTAAAAAATAAGAGGCTGTCTCAAAATATCTTGATGTCACATTGAGCACTTGTGAGACGAGAGTCTCGAAATCGAAATTTGGTTTGATTGGATAAATCAAGCCTTCGATAGACGCGACTTTTGTCGCTCCAGTGCTACCAATGACAGATTGATTAAATGGCACGATATTCGGGTCAGTCCGAGCGGAGTCGAGGACCCTTCGACTCCGCTCAGGGTGACCGAAATTCAGTTTTTGAGAGTAATTCCTGTCATTTCCTTTTTGTATGTTCCAAGAATTTTTAAGGCTGACAAATGAATGCAATTTGAGACAGCCTCTTTTATTGTATGAGTTGGTTTAGTTTTCGATTACAATATTTCCTGAAGAGATGGATCCTTTCACCCATTCTGAGGCTCCATTGTCAATCTCCAGATTTCTGCCTGTATTAATTCCACCTACTTTTAAGTTGCCAGAAGAAGCTCTCAAAGAGAAATTCAAAGATTTAAGATCTGAAGAAGTTTGAATTCTAAAAGATCCGGAAGTTCCGTTAAATCTGGTATTTCCAGCCAATCCTGCATTGGTAGCTCTGATGTTTCCGGAAGTAAATCTCAATTCCCCCAGAGTGCCGATATTGCTTAGTTTAGCATTTCCTGAAGTGAGCGAAGCGCTTAATTCACCCATAATGGAATCAGCATCCAATGAACCACTGGTAGACTCATAATCCACATTGCCTTTTACATGGGTAATGTCTGCATTTCCGGAAGTTACTCCTGCCGTTACATTTCCTTCTACTTCGTCAATATAAAGAGAACCTGAGCTAGCTTTGATTTTTAGATCACCTTTGATGTTTGATGCGGATACTTTTCCAGAGCTTACTCGAAGATTCGTTTCATCGTTAGTCACACCGTCTACGCTGATAGTCCCAGAGCTGTTTTTGATGTCCAAAGCCATTGCCATAGGACCATTGATTTTGATAAAACCTTTGTTTCGGTTGTTTCCCCAAGAGCTAGAGCTGTTTTTTCTTTCGTAGGAAATTTTCAAAACATCACCTACTGTTACAAAAATGATATCCTGGTTTTCATCATTGGATTCTAGATATGCTTCCACTTTGACATCGGAGCTGGAACTTCCATCATAAGTGACGTTTAGCCATCCACCACTAACCTCGATTTTACTGATACCCGAATAGGTTTTGTTAGTGTCGACGATGACATTCTGCGCAAAAGAAACTGTAGCAAAAAGAAGCAATGCAAACAGCATAGGGCTGATTTTGTAGATTGTTTTCATGAGAATATGATTGATTTATATAATTCGTTTAAAAAGCAAAGTGAAGGAATCACGATTCTTGATTTCTGATCATTCGTGATTCCTTTCCCATGCTTTGCATTGATTTTATCTGATTGTGATACCAAAACTCATGGCATTAACTTCTGGTCCTAGGTTTTCCTGAAACAGGTTGTTTAAATCATAGTTGAAGAAAAGTGTGACATCTCCAACGCCAATTTCTCCTCTAGCACCATACCTGAAATTTTCAACATACATATTCGATTTTTCGAATTGCTTTTGCTTGTTTCCATTTTCGTCATCGTAGACAAACTTCCCTCTTCCACCAATTCTTAGGCCTGCATAGCCACCCAATCCCAATCTTAGCTTGTGATTGTTAGTCAAAAGAGTTGGTACTAATGTGAAATTCACATAGGATGCTGAAATCTTGGATTTAGTACCGGTACCACCTTCGAATTCCTCCCAGGTAATCCCTTCAGGATTTTTCACAGCGATCAAACTTCTGTCTTCCAGTTTGAAATTGTACCAGTTGACACCGATGGAAGAGATCAAGTGAAAGTTTTTAGCGGGTTTGTAAACCCCTTCGATGTTGATCGCATAATACCAAGATCCCCAAGGTTTCACATCTGGCATTTCGCCTGATGGGTTCACCAAGTTGATTCCTAGTTCCGTATTAAAGTCAGCGTGGAATTTATTTCTTTTGGATTTGTAGCGGTCTTTGATTTGAATTTCATCGTCTTCCTCCACTTCCAGTATCCATTTTCCTTCTTCGTTTTTTGCGTATTTCCAGGTATTTCCAAAGACTTTGATGACTTTATCTTTGGTGTAAATCACTGTGTCAGGTTCGTTTTGTGCCAAAGCTGTGCTAAGGGTAAAAACGAAAAGTAGTAGTGTAATCAGTTGGTTTTTCATGATAAAAGAGTGTTAAAGCGAGGGACAAAGCCCTCGTTTTTTTAGAATACTATACCAAAAGTGATTGGGTTTAACTCAGGACCTTTTCCTTCTTGGAAAAGTGTATTGAGGTCATAAGTACTGAAGAAAGTAACTCTTCCAACACCGATTTCACCTCTCACACCATATCTGAAGTTATTTAGATATAGCCCTGTGTTTTGCTTGTCTTTTTTACGACCAGAACCTCCGAGTTCTCTGTAAACGTATTTAGATTGGCCGCCAAGTCTATATCCAGCATATGGTCCGGCTGCGATTCTTAATCCTCTTCTGCCATTGTCATTCATTTTTCCAAAGTCCAGTTCCAGCATGGTCATCGCAGTGATATAGGATGCGGAAATTTTGCTTTTGAAACCATCTACGTCAGTTCTTTGCAAGAAATCGATCATATCATCTCCACGTACCGCTTGATAATCACGGTTCTCAAACTTGAAGTTGTAGAACTGGAATCCCAAGCCAAAGTCCCAATAAAAGCCTTTGGATAATCTCTGAGCAGCCATCCAATTGATACCTACATTCCAGCTTCCCCAACCTTTGACAGCATATGGATTGTCGGATGTCGGGAAACTTCCAGATCCATCCAGGTAGTTGTTTACCCCAAGATCTAAATTGAAATAGGTTCTGAATGGCGGATCACTGTTCTTTTTTATGCCGGATTCCACACGAACTTTGGTGTTTTCACCGGATTCATCCACCAGAATTCTCATTCCTCCGATGTATACTTCGGTTTCGTCCCAGTCTTCTCTAACTTTCACCACTTCTTTGGTGCTTCCGTCTTTTTTCTTGATCTCTACGATGGTCAGTTCACCGGAATCTTCGTTTTCTTCCAAATCCAATTCACGGATGATCTGATTGATATTCATCAGCTTTAACTTTTCAAAATCTTCTTTGCTGTCTACGATGATGACTACTTTTCCGGACTTGCCGAATTCTACGACTACACTGTCGCTCATGACCGTTTTATAGGTGTCATTGGATGGCATATTGCTGGCAAATCCTACTTGCACCAGTGCCATCAGGCAAAATAATAACAGATATTTTTTCATGATTTGGTTCTAATTTCTTGTGGCGATTTTTTTATTTATCAGCTCTTTCTCTTTTGGAAGTCATGTTGACAAAGAGATTGTTTTTGGCATCTTGCAAGTCTGCCAATCCCTGATCTACTTTACCAAGTAATCCTCCGACTTCATTCACTGTTTTGCCGATTTCAGCAATCAGGTTTTTGTCTTTTGGCTCTTCCTTAAGACCATCTGAAAAGATTTTAACTCGATAGGCAGGTTCCTCCACTTCGGTCTTAGGAGTATTCTCTGCAATCGCTTGATTAAGATCCAGTGCGGGAGCAGTAATTTCTGGCTCCACTATCAACACTGTCTCTGTCTTTTCCTCGATTGTAATTGCTTCGGCGATAACCTTTTCCTCTTCTCGTGTTTCGGTCATGGCGATCAGATTCTGGTTTGGTGCCTCTGCGATTTGTGGCTGAGGAGTAGATGGTTTAACTGATTTAGTTTCTGTTTTTGATTTCTCCTGAGTTGGAGCAGGAGTGGTTTTATTTTCTTCAGGTAAATTGATTTCGCTTTCTATGGGAGTTTCTTCAGAACTCAAATTTTCAGAAGGTTCAGCTATTTGGGCTGTTTTATCTTCTTGCTGAATGACTCCTTGATTGGTAGCCAGCATGTCACCAGTCGGATCGGTGGATTCTAGAGGATATAAAAAATATCCTGCAGAGAGTAATATCACCACTGAAGCAGCAGCTGCCCACCAGAAACCTTTATTTGATTTTGGTTCTTTTGGCAGTTTGCTTTCCAATCTTTCCCAGGCTAGTGCACTGGGCTTGATGCTGTGCTGGTCCAGTTTTTCTTTGAAAACTTTATCCAGATTTTGTGATGAATTAGCCATTGTTTCTCCTTTCGTTTGGTATTAGACAGGCAATTTTTTCTTTTAAAACATTACGTGCTCGATTGAGCTGCGACTTAGAGGTACTTTCGTTGATTCCCAGTAGTTCGGCAATTTCTTTATGAGAAAACCCTTCGATCGCATAGAGGTTGAAAACGGTGCGATAACCTACTGGAAGACTCTTCACCATGTCCATCAATTCCTCAGTTTCGAGATGGTTGAGTTCATAGTTGTGGTCTTTGAAATCCGAATCATTTTCCATATTCACCTCCATTGTCAAATGTCTGTTGCTACGTAGTGTCATGAGAGCCTGAGTGACGATGATTCTTTTCATCCAGCCTTCGAAACTTCCTTTGTTCTGAAACTGTGGAAGTTTTTCAAAGATCTTCATGAAGCCTTCGATCATCACATCTTCAGCATGTTCGCGGTCTTTTAAGTACCGGATGCAGATGGCCAGAAATTTTCCCGAGTAGGTATCATATAGGTGGCGCTGGGCGGACCGATCACCCTTAAGGCATCCTTGTATAATTCCTGATTCGGTAGAAAAATTGGTTCTGCTGAACATTACTAGTGGCTTTCAAATAGGTAGATGCAGCTCATAAAGAGATGGTTGCTTGGGGAGGTGAAAAAAAGTTAATTATTTTTTATTCTATTTGAAAAGTAATTGTAAAATATTGATAAATAAAGAGTTATGATATTGATTCTGGTTGGAATTATTTTTTGAAAATATGATTTTTTGAAATCTTTCCAGTGAGTTTATTTCCTTTATTTGATATGAGAGTAGCTCAAAGAGGGGAGATTGATGCTTCAACAATTCTGTTGTTTCCCGAATTCTCGAAGCTTTGAGCATTTTTCTGGCAGGAAAGTGGAAATAAGTAATTAATAAAAGGCTTTATAATTAATCTGGATATCCAGCAAGGTCCATTCGTTTTCCTTAATCGTAATTGGCTGGATATTTCCATCTCCATCAAAAATATTGGCGAAAAGACCACCTTCTTCTACTGTTACCACAGAATATCTTCCAGGACTTAGGTCGATGGCATATTTTCCGGATCCGTCTGTTTTTACTTCTTTGATTTTTTTGGTAGCAATGGAAGTGATCAATCCATCCTCTACTTTGACATCTGAAATATTGGTAAGTGGGAAGATCTGTACTGTCCGCTCCACTTTTTGGGCTTCTTTTTCAGGGTCTTCTCCATCTTGAATACTCGGCATCATGTTTCCTTCCAGCCAAGTGATGGTTCCCACGACGCCTTGTCCTTCGGGTTGATAAGGTTTACAATAAGTCATGCCAATCAAAAGTAAGAATATGCCAAGGTATTGAGATAGTGTTTTCATTTTGGTCTGGTTATAAAAATCGTGTTTTGGTTTCAGATATTCTCGAAGAGCATAAATGATTCCAAATACTGCGGGATAATCGTATTCCATCCCAATTCATCTTTGAGCTTGCGGCCTAAAACAGTTGCGCTTTTCTCCTCACCATGGATGATAAAGGTGAATTTAGGGCGATCTGTAAACCCTTCTGCCCAATCCATCAATTCACTTTGGTCTGCATGGGCAGAAAGCCCTTCTATTTGATAGATTTTAGCTTTTACAGGAACACTTCTTCCATAAATACTGGTTTCTGGTTCGCCTTCTACCAATCGTCTTCCTCGGGTTCCTTCTGCTTGATATCCTACAAAAATTACCCCGTTTTTCTCACTTGGCAGATGGTGAAACAAATGGTGAAGTACACGTCCTCCTGTGGCCATTCCACTTGCTGAAATAATAATCGCATTGCCCCGAAATTCATTCAATGATCTTGATTGTTCCTGCTTTTGGAAATAATGAAGTTGCGAATGATCAAATGGATGGTTGTTTTCTTCCTCTAATACCGCAGCTAACTGATGATCATTTTTGAAATCCAGATAGAGTTTTGTGGCATTGATGGCCATAGGGGAATCTAAGAAAATCGGAACTTTCGGGATTTTTCCTTTCTCCATTAACTGAAATAAATAATACATCACCAGCTGGGTCCGTCCCACTGCAAACGCCGGGATTATCACTAGTCCTCCTCGATCAAATGTATCTCTAATTGCTCTGCCAAGTTCGTCTTCTGCTCTCACGGGTGGACTTACCCGGTCTCCGTAAGTAGACTCTATCCAAAGTACATCTGCTTTTGGAATCCGTGTGGGAGGGTATAAAATCGGGTCATGGTACCTGCCAAGATCTCCCGAGAAAACCAGTTTTTTCTCCTGGGTTTCTCCTTTGATAATGATTTTGACAATGGAAGCCCCAAGAATATGTCCTGCATGATAATAAGTTACTGTAACGTTTTTGTTGATTTTGAAAGGTCTTTCAAAATCCTGTGGAACCAACTGAGGAAAGACAGCCTCTGCATCATCTTGAGTGTAAAGCGGCTGAGGATCGGTATGTTTTGAATAGCCTTTCTTTTTGGCATATTCAGCTTCCTCTTCCTGTAGCTTTCCTGAGTCCAAAAGAAGAATTTTTGCTAGTTCGGCGGTTGCCTCGGTGCAATAAATCGGCCCGGAAAAGCCTTGTTTCACCAATTTGGGAAGGTAACCTATATGATCTAAGTGGGCATGGGTTAGGATGATCGCTTCCATTTCCATTGGGGGCATGGGGAATTTGTCCCAGTTTCTCTCTCTTAGAAAGCGAGGACCTTGGTATAGACCGCAGTCCACCAAAAATTCAAATTCACCTAAATCGATGAGGTATTTAGATCCGGTAACTGCTCCTGCGCCACCTAAAAATTTTACGGTTACATCCATAGTGTTGGTTATTTGGGAACAGAAGTTACAAAAAAAGAGGCATCCAATTGGATACCTCTTGCTTTTTAAGTACCGGATTTTGTGAAAAGAATCCGGCGAGAAGATATAAATGAGTTTATTTTGATACGCTATCTACTTTGGCTTTGCTAAGCTCAAATTTAGCCTTGCTGATGCTGTCCAACTGGGCTCTGGAAAGTGAGTCCAAATAAACCTCTTCAGCATCGTCATTGTCATTGTCTTCGTCATCATCCTCATCACAAGTCACACATACTAGGCCTGCTTCATTGAATACCCAGATGTTTCTTTGATTTACCTGAGAAGAACGATATCCATTTCTGTAGATCGTATTTCTGATAATTTCCAGAATCGATCTTTCCATGATGAATGGCTTCTCATAAGGAACATTCAAGACAAGATTTATTTTTTGATCTCTGAATGAGTCCAAAGAGTTTACATCAAAGCCTTCATCGAAAGTCACCAATGAATCAAGCACAGAATAGTTATAGACAATCTTCTCTGCATTTTCCATCGCTTCTGCTTTAGATCTTCCTCTTGAGAAAGCATCTTTTGTCAATGTCACAACTGAATCCGCAGTACCTTCGATTCTTAAATTCACTCTGTTGAAAGTCGCCTCATCACTGATTGGATTCAGACTTAAAATCATGGTTCCCTTAGAAACTGGAAGGACTTCCTCACTCTTATACCAGTTTTCAGATTTGAATAGTGCGATAATTCTTGGGATCTGGAATCCACAGATTCCAATACAAAGCAACCATAATCCAAGTGCCACCAAGCCCATTCTTCCACCGATGATGTTTTTCTTTGCCAGGACACTCAGGCCTAGAAGCAAGATGATGATGCCTGGAATAATCAGCAAGAAAGATGCTGCTACTACTAACCAAACCGGTACTAGATTAGAGAACAATTCTATTGGGAAATTATCCATCATCATTCCGTAGTCGTCATTGGTGAAGATTCCGAAGTAAACTCCCAAGGTCACCAAAGGTGCGATGGTAATCACAAGACCAAGGAAGAAAACGAATAGTCCGAATAGCACTCTAATGACTGCCAAAATTACTCTGCCTACCGGTCCCAATGCTTTCCCAATCGCTTCGATTACTTGTCCAATGATCCGAAAAGGAGTCAACAAGATTTTACGAGTGTTTGATTCCGGCATAGGAGGAATCGGATTTTGGCTTTCTTTTACTGTTGTGTCAATATTATCCAAGGTGATTTCACCACCTTTCATCTGGATTCTTTCTGTAATAGAGCTGGCAACTGGAGTGATAATCCAAAGTACCAGGTAAATCACAAACCCTGACCCACCAGCCAGAATCAAAAGAGCCAATGCCAATCTGGTCCAGATCACTTCGATTCCGAAGTAAGCTGCCAATCCTGAAGCTACCCCTCCAAGAACTTTGTCATCTGGGTTTCTATATAGTTTTTTGACATTTTTATCTTCTACGATTTCATAAGAAACTGGAAGAATCACCCATAAAACTATGTAAGCGACTACTGCCAAGAATCCGAAACTGAAACCAAAACGGAAGTTATCGAAAGGCATGAAATCGAATAGCCCGCTATTGAATCGTACGTTTCCACTGAATAAAAGCAGAATGGCAATCAGTCTGGTCCATAGTGGATCGATGGCAAAGTATTGTGCAATACCTGCGCAGACACCGCCTAGGATCTTTTTGTTTTCCAGTCTTACCAGCTTTTTATAACCGCCTTTTTCAGATTGTGGAGGAGTGACATATTTATAGTAGTCTTCGTCTTTCGCTGATTTTGTGTTTTCGAATTCTTCTTCAAGCTTTTCTTCTTCCACAGTTGCGAAATCCGCAATGGTACCCATTTTTTCAATGAGTTTTTCCACATTATCGGCAGTGATTACCTGCTTGTTGTTTTTCAGGTTGCTCAGGAATATCTCTGCGATCCTGTTTTCGATGTCAGAGATGATTTCATGATTGTCTTTATAAGAAGAAAAGTGTTTGTTGATCGCATCCAGATATTTGCGGAGCGTCTCGTATCCGTCTTCTTCTATGTGGAAAAGAATTCCACTGATGTTTATGCTTATCGTCTTTTTCATGTGTTGTTCAATTTAGAGAGTGGCCACATGCCCGCAAGTCGAAGGACAGGGAATCGCGCTGAATGGATCACAGGCTAGATTCGGGAATGTGCTGCTCAGGTTCATAGGTTCAATTCTTAGAGGTGATTTGTAATGTGGAATTGACTAGTGAGGTCCAGGTTTCCGAAAGGGTACCTAGAAATTCCTTGCCCTCCTCGGTGATTGAATAATATTTTCGAGGTGGTCCCGATTCAGATTCTACCCAACGGTATTGAACTAATGAGGCAGACTTGAGCCTATTGAGCAGGGGATAGAGGGTTCCTTCTACCACGATCATCTGAACTTGCGTTAGCTCGTCGATCAGGTCAGAAGTATACACCTCACCCCGGGAGATAATGTGCAAAACGCAAAACTCCAGGAGCCCTTTGCGCATTTGAATCTGTGTGTTGGCGACATTCATATATAAGGTGATTTATTTTCCTTGCTGTTGGAAAAATCCATTTCCGTTTCCTCTTTTGATAGAAAAATGATACCAATCTTTTCACAGCTACCTTGTATAACCTAATTCCTTGCTATATAAAGGTTCTTTGGATTACCAATAGCCCTGCAAACCCTTTCTATAGCTTCTTTTAAGTGGGTTTTTCATTTTTAGAACTTTTTTAAAAAAAATATCAGCTAAAGTGTAACATTTCTATTTCGGTCAAAAAACTGCAAAAAAGTGAACAGGATTATGTACGATGGCGTACAGTTGTTGGAATTTTTAAATAAAAAGGCCAAGGAATATTAGCGACTTAGATATTTGCTTTATTTTGGTTTTGTGAAGATCACAAGACTTTTAAAAACAAACATTTTTCTGATCCTTTTCTCGGTGACAATGGCACCAAGGATCGGTTTTTCTCAATCTTTGGCGCCGAAATATTCCAATGAATTTTTAAGCATAGGAGTGGGAGCCCGGGCTTTGGGAATGGGAGGTGCACAGGTTGCCTCCACGCATGATGTGACTTCAGCTTACTGGAATCCAGCGGCGCTGATGGGGATTCAGCATAAATATGAATTTACCCTCATGCACTCTGAATATTTCGCCGGAGTCGCTCAGTACGATTACCTCGGCTTTTCTACAAATATCAAAAGTGAAAGCCAAGTTGCTGTATCCCTGATTCGTTTTGGGGTTGATGATATACCTGATACGAGATTTCTCTACGATGCCAATGGAGCCCTCAATTATAACAACATCCAGTTTTTTAATGCCGCCGATTATGCCTTGCTCTTAAGCTATGCGAGGGATCTTTCGGATCATTTTAAGGTAGGAATGAATGCCAAATTGATTCATAGAAATGTCGGCAAATTTGCTCAGGCTTGGGGCTTCGGTCTTGATGTGGGCGGTATTTATATCAAAGAAAAACTTACCCTTGGACTGATGGTGAGAGATATCACCACCACCTTCAATGCCTGGTCTCATAATGCCGAACTCGTCAAAGAAATTTATGCCCAGACGGACAATGAAGTTCCGATTAACTCTGTAGAATTGACTTTGCCAAGGGCTATTGGAAGTATCGCATACGAATGGAACTTAGGAGAAAAGTTTAATCTTTTGGCAGTGGCCGACTTGGACATGACTTTCGATGGAGAAAGAAATACCTTAATCAGTACCTCCTTGATCAGCATTGACCCTCGGTTGGGAATCGAAGCAGGTTTTCAGAAAATTGCTTATCTAAGAGCCGGGATTGGAAACTTCCAGTATATCAAAGATTTTGATGGCAGTAAGTCTTTGAATTTTCAACCCAGTATGGGATTGGGAGTGGTTTTGAATGAAAAGTTTCAAATTGATTATGCATTGTCGGATATCGGAAATGTGTCGGAAACTCCTTATTCCCATGTTTTTAGCGTGAAAGTCAGCCTGGAAAAATTGGATGCGGAATTCAGAAAATTTAAAGGATGGAATCGATGAACAAATTGAAATTCTTAGTATCCATTCTATTTGTCTTTGCTTTTGCAGGAATCACTTTTGCGCAGCAACCAGCCTGGTATAAATACAATCAGACTTATTATAAAATTCTGACTGCCAAAGATGGGATTTATAGGATTTCGCCGGAGGCTTTGACCGCTTCGGGGATGAATTTAAATTCCGTTGACCCGAGGAATTTGCGAATGTACCATCGAGGAAAAGAGGTGGCGATTTCAATTTCTGGAGAAAATGATGGCAAGTTGGACGCAGGTGACTTCATTGATTTTTATGGCCTTCGCAATGATGGGACTCTGGATTCACTGCTCTACACTACTTTTGATAGAATTCCCAATCCATATTTCAATACGCATTCGGATAGCACTGCTTTTTTCCTGACTGTCACTCCTGGTGAAATGGGGAAAAGAATGGTTCAAAGAACTGCCCCAGAAAGCAATTTGCCTCAGTTGACAACCTACACCTCTGAGAAATTGGAAGTTTATGGAGAGCAATATTCTTTGGGTGTTGGCTATGCTTTGGATTTTAGGCTTTCCATTTTTGATACAGGTCAGGGCTGGATGAGTTCTGTAATCACTAAAGGAAATACCCGGCAATTTACAATTTCAGGTCTCGGATCTCCTGCCAATTCCGGTGCTGGCAAACTAGAAATAGGTTTGGTTGGAAGATCTCTCAATAATCATCAAACGGTGATTTCTGTTGGACCAAATACTACTTCGCAAAGAGTTATCCGAACTGAGAATTTTTACGGCTTTGAATATCCTCAATTGACTTTGCCATTGGCAATGAGTGATTTTAATGCAGACGGAAGCATCGTAATCAGTGTCAGATCTGCTGGCTCGGAAGGAGCAGACAATGTTTCTGTGGCATATAATAAGGTGAGTTTTCAGGAAAGGGTAGTAGCAGGAGATTTCTCTTCTGAATTATTTATTCTTCCTACAGGGAATCAGCGAATTACAGTTTCTCAAAAAACTGGAGATTACGCTGCATTGGAAATATCTGATTATAGAAATCCACAAGTAGTTCAACTCTCTCAAACTGCAAATCAGTTGAGTTTCAGAGCATCCATTCCTAGTGATAGCAGTAGAATTTGGGTAGAAAATCAGGCTGAAATAATCCAAGTGACCAAATTGAAGCCGCTACAGTTTAAGAATTATTTAGCCCAGGAAGCAGATTATATTTTAGTGGGACACCATGCATTGGAAGTTTCGGCTTCTCAATATGAAAATCCATTGCAATCCTATGCAGCTCATCGATCTTCCCCTTTGGGAGGAGGGTTCAAGACCATGACGGTTTTTATGGAGGAGCTTTATGATCAATATGGGTATGGTGAGGAAGGGCCTACAGCTTTGTTTGAATTTTTGAGAACGTATTATCCTGCTCATAAACCTACCCACCTATTGCTTGCAGGAAGATCCTTGACTATGTATTCTACTGCAAGGCAAAATGGAGTAACCTATTTTTACAGAAATAATCCTTCAGCTTTTGCCTTCCAAAACCTTGTTCCTCCAGGAGGATACCCGATTTCGGATAACAATTTTGTAGTCGGGCTGGATCCTTCCAATCCCGATTCACCAGCTATGGCAGTAGGGCGAATTCCTGCTAAAAATTCCCAGCAACTCGCAGATTATTTGGATAAAGCAATCGAAAAAGATGCAGTTGGAGTTTCTGCTCCATGGCAAAAAGAGTTGATCCACTTGGGCGGGGGAGTTTCGGAGTTTGAGTTAGACAGATATTTCAACTTCTTAAATGGCTATAAAACCATTGCCGAAGGTCTGTATCTCGGAGGAAATGTAACCACTTATAGGAAGCGGTCTAATTCGACCGTTGAACTGATAGATATCACTGGTGATTTGAATGAAGGTAGGTCGCTAGTAACATTTTTTGGGCATGGTTCTCCAACCATTATCGATATAGAAATTGGCTTTGCTTCTGATCCAACCTTGAACTATCAAAACAAAGGAAAATACCCGGTGATGTTGTTTAATGGCTGTGATTATGGAAGTGCTTTTGGAACAGTATATACTCAGTCGGAGGATTGGGTGATCACTCCGGAAAAGGGAGCATCGAATATCATGGCAAACACAGCTGTGGGTGTGGATGTGATTTTAAATAGGTATTCAAATTCTTTTTACAGAACAGCATTCGCAGATAGTTCGAGCATTTACAAGACAGTTGGTGAAGTGAAGAAAATCGCTGAGACCTACTTTGTGGATACTTATGGTACGACGCCTTTGAGCTATTCCCACATGGAGCAGATGGTGCTATTGGGAGATCCTGGAGTAAGGATGTTTCCCGCAAATAAGGCTGATTATTCTTTAGATGAAAATGAGGTTTTCTTCGAAAGCTTTGACGATACTCCACTCAATGCACTTTCTGATAGTATCAAGTTAACTTTTGTGTTGAGAAATATCGGGATTGTCAATACCGACTCCGTCGAATATAGAATCAAAAGAAAGCTTCCTGACGGTACTGAATTTCAATATGAGACTTTCAAAATACCTTATATCTCCAGAAAGGATACGTTGATGTTTTCAGTCCCAAATATTGGGCTGAATGCTGCAGGAGAAAATACTTTTACCCTTGAGGTAAACCCTGGGAGAGAAGTACCGGAAATGACTTTCGTGAATAATAGCATTTCAGTATCAGAGTTTATTCCTCTCAGCGGAACATTGAATTTATTCCCATTGAATTTTGGGATTGTTTCTGAAAGTAATGTGAATTTGGTGGCACAGATCCCGGGGAAATCCGCTGCAGATCGTACCATCATTTTCCAAATTGACTCAGCAAAGAATTTCAATTCTGCCTTTAGAAAGGAAATAAGAATTACAACTTCAGGATTGGCAGAATGGCCAGTGAATTTATCCACTTCTTCAGATTCAGTGACCTATTACTGGAGGACAAAATTCCAAGAACATCAGCCTGGAGAAACGGACTCTTGGACCAATTCCAGTTTTTCATTGATTCCAAACGGACCGGAAGGATGGACGCAGCGAACAATCCCTCAGTTGGAAGAAAACCAATTGGACAATCTAGAAATCAATTCTCAGAGAAACGGTTTCAAGTTTCTGGATAGAAAATTAGGCTTTGAAGTATTTACGGTGGGTGCGGCAGTGGATACATTGAACTTTAGGAATACGCAATTTTATCTCGATCAGGTACCACAGATCATCGATAATGTAAACAATGCCAATAGCAGACTTTGTCCAAATGGCTCTTTAGGTTTGGTGACTTTTGACCATAAAAGCCTGATGCCTTATTTGCCTGTTCCTGTTCCGGGATTTGATATTCTGGATGGAAGAGCATGCGGAAGAGTCCCTCAATTGATCCAAAGTATTCAGAATTCTTGGATTACTACTCCTGGCCAAACCATGCTGGAACAGTACACAAATGGAGTAAAAGACGATGATTATGTGGTGATTTTCTCTGTTGGTAACGTCACCTTTGATGCTTGGCCGGACGAGGCGTATGCGCTTTTAAAAGAATTTGGTGCCAATGAAGCTACCTTGAGAAACCTGAAAACCGGGGATCCTTATATTCTTTATGGAAGAAAGGGAATGAAACCTGGAGAGGCGATTGAGATTGTGGGCAATACAAATCAGGAGTTTCCGCCAAACCAACAGACGCTTTCCTTTGAGTCTGAAGTGGAGGGTTATATTACCTCCGGGGTGATTTTGACTCCTCGTGTAGGGCCAGCATCCAACTGGGAGCGTTTCTTCCAAAATGTCAATGCCAGAACCTGGATCAACGAAGAGGATTTCACCTATTTCGATATTCTTGGAGTGAAAAATGATGGTTCTGAGGAATTGATCTTGGGGAATGCTGTAGATCAGGAGATTGACTTGAGTTTCATCGATCCGTTGACTTATCCTTATTTGAGACTCAGATATTCTATGAATGACCCTCAATCCACAGCTCCAGCTCAATTGGATAAATGGCAGGTGAATTATTCCGGGGTTCCTGAAGGTGCTTTGACCGTCAAATCTTCCAGAGAAAGGATAAATCTAAGGGAAGGAGAGCAGGCAGCAATTGAGTTGATTTTCAAAAACGTCTCAAAATATAACTTCCTGGATTCCATTCAGGTGGATTGGAAATGGACGAATCTCGCTTCCAAGAAGGTTGAAAACTTCAGTAAGAAATTCCCGGCATTGAAAGCTGGAGAATCTTTCGAATTCAGCATTGATTTTAATTCAATCGGTAAATCCGGGGAAAATGAATTAGAAGTTTTTGCCAATCCAAGAATCCAGCAAGAGCAGACTTTTAGAAATAATCAGATTGATTTCGGTACGTATATCGTCGTGGAGGGAGATCAGTCTACATCCTTGCTTGATGTGAATTTTGACGGAATTTATATCATGGACGGGGACATAGTTTCGCCTTCAGTTTTGGTAACTGCCCAGTTGGTTAATGACCAGACTTTGCTTTATAAAAAGGATACAGTTGGGATGGAGATTTTCTTGAAGCAGAATTGTGAAAGTTGTGACTTTAAACGAGTCAATTTCTCCGATCCAAATCTTACTTGGACTCCAGCTTCGGAGGACGAGCGATTCAAAGTTTCTTTCCTTCCAGGACCTTTGGAAGATGGAATGTATACGCTGATGATTCAGAATGAAGATTCGCCACAGCCATACGAGATTACATTTGAAGTCATCAATGAATCCCAAATCACCAATTTCTACCCTTATCCAAATCCATTTAGCACGAGTGTGAAATTTGTATTTACGGTGACCGGTTCGGAAGTTCCTGATGAGATCAAAATCCAGATAATGACGGTCACAGGCAAGGTCGTTCGTGAAATCCTTCAAAATGAATTAGGGCCAATCCGAATCGGAAATAACATTACGGATTACGCGTGGGATGGAAAAGATGAATTCGGTGATCAATTGGCCAATGGGGTTTATATCTATCGCGTTCTCGTCCGAAAAAATGGTCAGTTTATGGAGCATCGACCAACTGCCGGAGACAAAGCCTTTAAAAAAGGCTATGGAAAGATGTATTTGTTACGCTAGTTGAGGAGTAGAAAAAAATAAAAGCAGAGAAAACCGTAGCTATTAACCCGATTCTGGAAAATAAAGATGGTTTTGGGGTGGCGGTAAATAAGTTACCAGTAATGCTATGACGACCGTGCAACCGACAAACATCAAACAGAAATGAGACAAAATATATCAATTTTAGTTGGCTCAGGATTTTCAATTCCCGAAGAAATTCCGGGTGTTCGACAATTAAATCAAAGGCTTTCTAAAATTGACGAAAGTGAAATTTTAATTCACACAGACCAAAGGGCAATATTCTTAAACGGACAGGAAGACCCAAACCGTTGGTCAAGGTGGGACGAAAGAATTTTTCTTCAAGAATTTTTAGAGTTTTATAGTGCCGAAGTTCTAAAACCGAGTGAAGAATTTCATTACGAAACTTTTTATGACTACTATTCTGGCTATTTAACAAACCAAGAAAACAAAGAAGCCATTGAAGATTTTTACAAACGGTTTAACGACAAGCATTTTAAGGGTTCAGATAATCAAAGAGACTGTTACAACAGAATTTCAGACTTCAACAGAAGCTTTAATCAACTTTTAGCATCACAGCTCCACAAGACAAAATATTTTGAAGATATAAGTACATTAAATTATCCACCATATGACCCATTCATCGGATTTTTAAGAGAGTTGCTTAAAACTTGTGACATTAAATTTCACACATTAAACCACGACTTGTTTTTTGACTGGTTAGGACGACATCATTCAGAACTTTTGCAACATTTTACTGACGGTTACCAACTTGAAGGTTCGCCATTTTATGGGACAGTTAGTTATGACTTCAATGGTGGCACAGACAAAAAAGTGCATAAAACCTATTATGTAAAACTTGAACGTTTCGTTGACAAATTTGACAAATCACTTGCCCTTTACAAACTTCACGGAAGTGTTTTTAATACAATTGTCTATACACCACAACCTGACCAACAAAGAATTCGCTTAAAAGACAATTATGCAGTATCTCGGTTTTTAATGGAAGTTACAGACCCTGTAACGGGAGAACAAAAATTTGAGAATTTATGGGACGAAGTAGCTCCTGACTTTTTAAGTGGGACTACTAATAAAACAAGATTTTATACTGGTGACCCTTACTATAAAAATCTATTTAAACATTTTGAAAACAACCTTTCGACATCAGAACTTCTTGTTGTAATTGGTTACGGTTTTCAAGACCCTGGAATAAACGAATATCTTGAGAAAAACTTTTTATCAAGGGGTAAACATATGGTTGTAATTGACCCATACAAACCAAAGACAGACTTGCTTGAAAAATACAAAGCGACTTATATTCCTAAAGGAGTTACGCAAGTGACGTATCAAGAATATTTGGAACAAATTCCAACAGAACTTAAACCAAAAGCGGAATGACAACACAACGACAGGAAAGAAGCACTACCGCTAACACGGGTTTTGCGTCAGGCGGGGTGACGTGTAAATTTGGAGCTTTGTGCTAATATTCAAGTTCAGTGCTGGTTGACAGTTTTGTGCTCCGAAACCCGCCCGAACGCAAAGCCCGAAAACGTAGGTGGCAATGTGGCCTTGTACAAAGAATGATCAACTACAACAATTTTGGACTTTTTTTAGAAAACAGAGAAGTGCTAAGTATTTATCAATATGACTAAGAAATACCAAAAAGAACTTAACACAACACCAAATGACGAGTCGGATTTGACAGATTATGAAGAAAACTTCATTCGAACTCCTGTATACGGACCGTACGAAAATGATAGTTTATTTGATACCTACCATGGATTTGAATTCTTTGAAACGGAATATATTGACAAGTCTATTGAAGAGTTCAATAGATTCGTTATCAAAAAATGCAAAATACCAGTAAATGATTACGATAAAATCGAAAAGGGTATTTTAGCATTTACAAATAGCTCTACAAAAATTCATAGGGATTCAGCACTATTATATAAATCACTAGTTAAAGCGTACCCGGATATATTGCTAAACAAGTATAACGAATCAGATGAATCAATTAAACAATTAGTTAAGGAAAATTATTTTGAAGCGCTTGAGCGTTTTGATTCAATAAAGTTTACCGATGATGAATTAATTCCAGGAACCTCCTTACGGATATATCAGAAAAGTGCTGAGGCAATAACACTTAAAAAGCTTAAAAGATGGGTAGAATATTGCGTATTAAAAGATGGTGACAATGCTTGGGCACCGAAGTTGGAAAGAATATTGATTTACCGAGGGATAAATAATAAATCTTATTACAAGCGAATTAAAAACACGAAGGACTTCCTGTCACTATACAAATCATTAGATGACGACTTTCCATTCTTTGAACGAAATCTTTTAACCTCTTATACGCTCTCTCCAAATTTAGCGGAGCAATTTATGGTTGGAAATCCAAAGGATAAAAGCGAGAGAAGAGTTTTTGTAGAAGGACATACGGAAATTATTGAATCTAGAATGTTTACATCTTTTCTAGTCAGTCCTAATTTTAGAGATGCCCAGTATGAGATTATTTGCTTGCCGGACGAAAGGAAACTAAAGATTAGAACTGATTTTGATAATGAGATTCATGCCAACTATACAATTTATAATTAGGATGTGTAATGAATTATTAATTCAACGACTACAATTGTAAAATTAACCTAAGACTTAGCTACGAATGAATTTAGTTGAAAGTTCAGATAGCCACCAACAAAATCTATAATACATTGCTGGGGGGCAGTGCAACTTTGTAGTTTAGCTTTTAAAATTACTTTTGGTGTCGTGGCACAGTGACTCGCTTCGAAAACCCAACCACGTTTCATACACAAACCATTAAAGCAAGATTGCCATGCTCCTTCCTTGCTTTCAAAGCCATTTTGATTTACTGAGATTGCAAAATATCCAAACTACCTTCGGTAGGCAGGCTGCTTACTGATTCCTCTTTCTCACATATTCATAAATACCCCAAACTCCTACAATCAAGAGAGCCAAACCAATTCCCCATTGGAGAGGCGTGTTCATGGATTCCTTGGCGGCGAGATAGGAACTGGCGACTACTCCTGCGGAAAATGCAATGACGGTACGGGTGAGCATTCCGGGAATTCCAAAAATAAGGACTTTTGCTAAGCTTACTTTTAGAGAGGCGAAAAGGAAATTAGAAATAGAAAAAGGTACAACTGGACTGATTCTTACAAAAAACACCAATGAACCTTCTTTTTCCTTTCTGGATTCTACTTCAGCTTTAAACTTGGGATTTTTCTTAAAGACTTGTTCTGTCAGATCCGTATTGATCAGCTTGCCGATTCCATAACCAATAACGGAAGCCAAAGAATAACCCAAAATCAAAAAAGGAAGAGAAACCCAACCGAAATAAAAACCGGAAGCCAAGGCAATCAGTGTTGTTGGCAACAAGGCTAAGCCCATCAAGAAGGCACCAATTAGTGTGTAAATCAGGAAATCCTGTGGATGATTTAGCGAATACTGGCTCAAAAAATCATAATTCACGGCAAAAACTGCTGAACCAACAAAGGGCATTGTGGTTACCCAAAGCCATGCAAGGATGCCAGTGGGGTGATGCCCAAAGTAGGATGAAATTGTTTTGAATATACTGCCCTTTTTTGTCATCTTTGATCAGCTATTGGGGAGAGTATTCTTCCCAAGGCTTGCAAGTTTAGCAAGCTAAACCCGAAAACACGCTATTAGGAATATAAAATTCCTTTCACTTAGTCAAAAAGAATAAAACCCCAAATACAATGAAATTTGGTACAAAAGCCATCCATGCCGGCGTGGCGCCCGATCCTTCTACCGGAGCTATTATGACTCCGATTTATCAGACTTCCACTTACGTGCAGCGATCTCCTGGAGATCATCAAGGATACGAATATTCCAGAACACATAACCCAACTCGTACAGCCTTGCAGGATAACCTTGCTGCTTTGGAGAATGGGAAATATGGAATTTGCTTTTCTTCAGGTTTGGGAGCGATTGATGCGGTTGTGAAGCTCTTCAGCCCTGGTGATGAAATCATTTCTACAAATGACCTTTATGGCGGAACATATCGCTTATTTACAAAAGTCTTCGAGCGTTATGGCATCAAATTCCATTTTGTGCCAATGGGTGATCCTGAATCAATTGCAGATTATATCAACGAAAATACCAAGATGATCTGGGTGGAAACACCAACCAATCCGATGATGAATATCATCGATATAGCTGGTGTGGCGAAGGTGGCTAAAGCTCATCAATTGATTCTTGCAGTCGATAATACCTTTGCTTCTCCTTACCTGCAAAATCCTTTAGATCAAGGTGCAGATATCGTGATGCATTCGGTGACCAAATACCTTGGAGGCCATTCTGATGTAGTGATGGGAGCTTTGGTGCTCAATGACGATGAACTCGCTTCCAAGCTAGTATTTATCCAAAATGCCTGCGGAGCAACGCCAGGTCCTCAGGACTGTTTCTTGGTTTTGAGAGGAATCAAGACACTTCATTTGAGAATGGAACGTCACAGTCAAAATGGTAAAACCATCGCTGCCTATCTGAAAAACCACCCAAAAGTAGCCAAGGTGTATTGGCCAGGTTTCGAAGATCATCCAAACCATGACATTGCCAAAAAACAAATGCGTGACTTTGGAGGGATGATTTCTTTTACTCTGGTGGGAAATAAACTGGAAGATGCGAAGACGGTGATGGAGAACTTTAAGCTTTTTGCTTTGGCAGAATCTCTTGGTGGAGTGGAGTCACTTTGTGGTCATCCAGCTTCCATGACTCACGCCAGTATTCCTAAGGAAGAGCGTGAGAAAGTAGGATTGGTAGATTCTCTGATTCGTCTCAGCGTAGGAGTAGAAGATGCAGAAGACTTAAAGCAGGATTTGGCTAATGCCCTTTCGAAAATCTGATTTTAGAACATTCATTTATATCAAAAAAACCAGCTGATGAGGCTGGTTTTTTTGTTTTCTGACCTTTATATTCCAAATAAATTCTTCAGGACTGAATTAATTCTTTCAGTAAGCATTTCTATCAATTCTTCATTCAAATATTCATATTCGTCCTCTATTTGTAAAACTTCAATTTTAGGAAGTTCCAGACTTCGATAGGCTTCAGAAACGCGCTTACTTTGATTATACTCCATAACAAATATTAAATCTGACCAAATAACATCCCGTTCCTTTATTTGGCGTTCACTTTTTGGGCTTAACCCAACAGACCGGATATTTAACCTGGAATCGTTTTTAAAAATATACTCAGCGGTTCTGCTCCTTCGCTTATTTCTTCCACAAACTACCAGGATATTTGGTTTTTCCATTTAATATCAGATTAGGGATTTATTCAAATCCTAATTAGTAATTAGAATAATCACAACTTCGATCCTTTAATCAGCCAAGTGGACTTGATGGATTTTTCTTTGAGGTGTAGGAATTTCTTGCGCTCTTCATCTTTAAAAAATGCCGCAACATCTTCTTCCTTATAAAATTCGACCAAATGAATTTCATATGGCATTTCCATATTCTGCTCGATGATATTATCAGCTGTTGGTCGATACCTTAAAAGAAGCTTTCCATTGTATTTGGCTATTAAAGGAATTGCTACTTCCTCAAATTCCAGAAAAGTCTTTTCCTGACCATCTAGGATGTAAATAAGTTGTGTGAAATAAATCATACCTCTTCGTCATTTAGGGAGTCTATTCCCAGTTCTTTTAATTTTTCCAATTGGCTTTTCATCGCTAATACTTGCTCCTCTGGGTGTCCTTGCCAATGACTAACTTCTCCTACCACTTTGAAAGGATGGGTAGAGCGGTAGGATTTGGTTGGATTTCCGGGGAATTTCTTGTCTGTCAAGTCAGGGTCATCCTCCAAAGGTCCTTTTGGTTCCACCAAATAAATTCTGCCTTTTCCTTCTCCAATTGCTAATTCAGCACCCCAAATAGCAGCATCCAAAGTAGCAGTAAGGAAAATATATTTAGCATTAATTCTCTTCCCAAAATTAGAATTATATCCCGGTACAATGAGGTCGCCGATTTTTAGATCTGCTTTGGACCCATGAAAATAAGTTTGGGCAAAAGGAGTAGGGCTAGAACCTTTTGAATTGGACATGATTTACTTTTAAATTCTAATTGGTTTTGGTTGAGTTAAACTAACAGAAAAGCACTATTTAATAACTATCGATACCGAATAGGAAGCATTTCCAATTTGAGCAGGATTAATAGAAGCAAAATGGTCAAGGTTCCCACAGAGGACAAAATATTAAAAAATTTTTGAGATTTCTGATGGTCCTGAGTCAGTTTTCGAATTGTCCAGAATCCTAAATACCCGATGATGCCTCCTGTTGTGTTCGTGAGCAGATCCGTAATATCAAAAGTCCCTATTTTTAAAAGGTATTGCAGACTTTCTAAAATCAAACCCATCAGAAAGAAGAAAATCAACTGGGTGTTAAAAGCCCATCTTTTGAATAAAGAAGTAGCATAAATCCCCAATGGTATAAAAATCACCACATTCATGATGGTTTCTGTCTTGTCATAATATCCATTGGCAAAAGGGATCAAATTGATTTTCCGGTTTTCCATGTAAGAAAATTGAACACCGAATTTCAAAAGAATGATCCAAACCAAGACTGATACATAAATCATCAATAGCCAAAATGTCCATTTGTCAAGGTTATTTTGATTTTTCCCAATAGGTTGAACTTCCATGCTAGTTGATTGCTAATTCATTTTTACAATAACAGCCTGATAAGGTTCTAAAACAATCTTTGATTCTGCTTTAATTGGACTACTGTCATAATTATTTATGAAAATCTCAATTAACCCTTGAGCTTCTGGCAAGGTGGCTTCTGCGGGTTTATCCGAAAAATTCAGCAAAACAAGCATTTTATCTTCTCCGAGAATTCGGGTATAGGCATAAATCTGCTCGTGATCTGGGAGTAATAATTCATAATCACCATAGACCAAAACCAGATTTTCATTTCGCAACTTTGTCATTTTTCTAAAATGATTCAGCACGCTGTTTGGATCTGAGTTTTGCTGTTCCACATTGATTTCTTTGTAATTCGGGTTCACTCGCTTCCATGGTGTACCTGTTGTGAAGCCAGCATTTTCAGAATCATTCCACTGCATAGGAGTTCTGGCATTTTCACGGGAGCTGTAATTCAAAACCTCCATAAACTCTTCCATGTCCTGACCTGCAGCCTTTGCAGCTTTGTATTTCCCCAAAGCATCGATGTCTACATACTCTTCGATAGTGGGCATATCCAAATTGGTCATTCCCAATTCATCACCATAATAAGTATAGGGCGTTCCTCGCATGCTAAGCAAAAATGTATTCAATAGCTGAGTAGTTACTCGTCTGAATTCAGGGCTGGAATTTCCAAATCTATCTACCAATCGAGCATTGTCATGATTGGAAAGGAATACTGCGATCCACCCTTTTTCTGCAAAAGCACTGTCCCAACGACTGAATACTTCTTTGAAATCCGAAAGCTCGTAGCCGGCTGGTGTTCGAGACATGTCCACGTATTCGAAATGGTAAGCTACTTGAAGTTCTTTCCTGTCTGCATCAACCAAGTCATGTGCATCCTGAAATGTGCTACCAGCTCCTTCCGCTACAGCAAAAACATTATAAGGCTCCATCACTTCTAGGTACATTTCTTTTAAATAATCATGCAATGCCGGTCTCAGGCCATGATATTTAATGAATTCTGATTCATATCCTTCAGGAAATTCAGGATAGGTAATGTCCTTACTGGCAAATTGAAATGCATCCATTCTAAATCCATCCACGCCTTTTTCCGCCCAGAACTTCATGATATCATAGACTTCCTGGCGAAGTTTTGGATTCTCCCAATTCAAGTCTGGCTGTTGTTCCGCAAAAGTGTGGAGGTAATAAGAATCTGTTTCTTTGACATAATCCCAGCCTCCTTCTGGGTCAAAAAGACTGTATCTGTAGGGTGGTTCTCCTTTTTCCGCAGGCCACCAATGGTAGTAATCGCGGTATTCACTATTTCTTGAGTTTTTTGCGGATTGAAACCATTCATGCTGATCACTGCTATGATTGACCACCACATCCAAAACAAAGCGAATGCCTCGCTCTTTCATCCCTTTGACCATTTCCTCAAAGTCTTCCATAGTGCCATAACGAGGGTTGATCGCCCGATAATTACTCACATCATAGCCATTGTCAACCATGGGTGATTCAAAAAATGGATTCATCCAAACAGCAGTTATACCCAGACTTTGCAGGTAATCCAATTCATCTATAATGCCTCGAAAATCCCCAAATCCATCGCCATCGGTATCTTTAAAACTTTGAGGGTAAATTTGGTAAAGCGTGCCTTCTTTCCACCATTGTCTGTCGATTTGAATTTCGGCAGTTTGTTTTTCTACCTTTTCAGAGCAGGCAGTAAGGAAAATTCCTAGAAGAGAAATTATAAAGATTCTGTTCATAACAGTGATTTTGGGTGTATGATGCTGATTCCTTGTGAATTGGAATGTATCGAACAAGGAAATCAATTTATAAAAAATCGGGAAGAGTCAAATGCTCAAGTTTTCAAGACTTCTGTTTTGATCGAATTAAGTTCTGGCTAATAGATCTTTAAGGTTTTTTACAACTACATTTTAGATCTAAACCAGAAACTAGTTTTGTATTATTGGATGTAGGAGCTCAATAGAATTCTCTTTTTGGGAGGAATAGCTTTACTGTTTGCGGCGATTTTTAGATGCTCTTGATTCTTTTCTTTCGCAAAAACCAAATGAAATAATTCTGCGACAGAGAGACTTTGCTCTGGTCTATCTATGAGTTCAAATTCATCGCCCTGCGCAACATAACCTTCTTCAAGAATACTGAAATATGTACCACCAAAACCGTGTTGGACAAATTGTTTGATGACCTGCTGGGTGCCAAACTTGTGTCCAAATTTATAGCAGGGTTCACGGTATTGAGAAACCTGTACCACAGCTTCCCCAACTTTGTATATATCTCCTAAAAGTACCTCTTGCTCATCAAAATCCTCAAGGGTGAGATTTTCACCAAACATGCCCCAAGACCAATCCAAGTTTGGGTAAAGATTTTGCCAATAGGGATATTGCTCGGCAGAAAATGCGTAGCAAGCCTTATAGTAACCACTGTGGTTGAGTCTATTGGATACTTCATCGCCCAAAACATCGTTTTTCGTCAAAAAAATGGGTTGATTGGTAGGTTTTTTATAAATCCCGGTAGTTTCTTCTTTGCCATTCCAAATGAAGGTAGTGGGTTTGCCGATGTTGGTAGAAAGGATTTTCATTTGAAAAATTGATGATGGATTTCAAGAGTAATATATCATGATTTACTGAAAAGATCGCATTGAACTTGTGTCATGAATGAAGTGAAATAATCATTCAAAATACTATTTCAATTCAATGGAATAATCGTAGACTTTTCTCAAATCAAAATCTTATCAAAAAGCTGATGGGCCTGTTTCTCGGCTTGGGAGGAAAGAATTTTCTTTTGACTCTTCAATTCGTCGATCCAATCCAGATATTTCTGGGAGGCATTCTCTTTTTCAGCAACAAAATGGGTCAGTGACTGCAAGGCCAGTTGATTGGAATACCAAGGTTTTAGACTGTCCTTTAACAATTTGAACTCTTCATGAATGCTGTCAACAAAGATTGGATTGAATCCCAAATGTATCAGCAAATTCTCCAGCATGATGATGGATTTCAATGCGTCAAAAATCTCCTTCAACGCTTTACTATCAAGACTGGCTTTGAGATCCACATGAATAAAATCCAGTTCCTCCTGGATGATCTGATTAATAGCCGAACTGATTGCCAAAGGTTTCAGGCCTTTGCTTGCCTGCATGGCAGCAAAATATAATTCATCCCAGCTTTTCAAGGTACTACCTACAACCAGATCAAAAGACTCATTGTAAAGCTTTTTTTTCTGCTTTTCGAGAAAATTCTGGTAACTGGGAAATAGGATTTTGTTTTTGGTTTTCTTCTGGTATTCCTGAAAACTCCTTTCGACTAATTTGAAATGGTGAATCTTCCGGAGATGCTTTTCCAGCTTTTTGAAGGAAGAGAAAATATCGAAATTCAGGCCTTCTTTTTCGAAATGGATTTTACCGAGCAAATTGCAGTAAAGCTGTAAAAACTCCATTCTGCTTAATAACTCAATGGCTTTTTTAGACTTGATCTGCTTACCCAAAGCCAAAAAAACAACTTTGGCATCGGAATGCTGACGATCGAATAGTTGAAATACCGGAGAGACTTTGCTCTGCATTTTTAGGAAATTTTTACCAGTGTAGCCCCATAACCCCACTGGTCTTTCTGCGTGTCCTGAAAGTACTTAATATTTCCTAATTGACTCAAATGACGGTGAATTTCTTTTCTTAAAACTCCATTTCCCAAACCATGAATAAATGTGATTTCGTCCATTCCACTGGCGATAGCCTGATCCAGATTTTTCTCAAAAACCTCTAACTGAAGCTTTAACATGGCCGAATTGCTCATTCCCTGATAATCTGGGGTCAATACTTCAATATGAAGATCCACAGATTTTGGAGGTCTCATTGTCTGAACTGGAGCAGCTTTCGGCTGAAGACTTTCCAATTCCTGATTCAATGCACGGATATCCAGTTCTTTGGTCGTTTGTTCCAAAGCAAAAATGTAGGCGCTTTTGCCAAGCAAAGGAGCTTTGCTAAGATGCTTGAAAAACTGAGTTGGCTTCATCTTCAGCTGACGCTCAAATGCCGGTAAAGCTTTCTCCAAGGTATTTTGAATCGGGATAAAACGGAGCAAAAATGCTGGCCATTCATCCATTTCCTTCATCAGGCGATCATCAAACTTTTTGGATTCTCCCGGTTCAAGTTTTCCCGCCATCAAGGTTCGATGATTGTCACCATAAACCTCCGAGGCGTGCGTCAAATAGGATTTTTTACTGTCATTGATCAGGTAAAGACTGAGACTTTGATCATTGATTGGAATAAATGCAAGGTAAAGTCCCTGATCTTTTGGGCCTGAAATGGCCTGAGGAATATCCGCTTCGGATTCTTTCTTTGCCTGCTCTCCGAAATAGTTTTTTTCGGCAGCGTGCACAAGCACCACTTCATTTTTTAATGCTGGAATAATAAAACCGTCTTCAATCTCTATTTCTATTCTTCCGCCTGAAGAGACTTTGCGGATGATCCCTTCTTCCGTCCCTCTGATTAATCGTACTTTATCTCCAATGTTCATTTATCCAATGCTTTTTTATAAGTGTCCAGCGCTCTTTGTCTGGCGAATTTATGATCTACAATCGGTTTTGGATAGTTTTCAGTTCCATATTCTGGTACCCATTTTTTGATATAGCTTAAATCCTTGTCGAATTTCTCCGTTTGTGATTCAGGATTGAATACCCTAAAGTATGGTTGTGCGTCTGTTCCAGTACCTGCTGCCCATTGCCATCCGCCATTATTTGCGGACAGGTCGTAGTCCAATAATTTCTTGGCAAAATATGCTTCTCCCCATCTCCAATCGATCAGCAAATGTTTGGTTAGAAAAGATGCAACAATCATCCGAACCCGATTATGCATATAGCCGGTGGTATTCAGTTCGCGCATACCGGCATCCACGATCGGATACCCTGTTTTTCCTTTGCACCAAGCCTCAAATTCTTTTTCATTATTTCTCCATGGAATCTGGTCGTAAGCAGGTTTGAAAGCTTTGTCCACCACTTGCGGATTATATGCCAAAATCATCATATAAAACTCTCTCCAAATCAATTCATTCAGATAAGTCTCATTGAGTCCTGCGGCTTTCAAGGCTAATTTTCGGATAGAAATAGTGCCAAAGCGAAGATGGATTCCCAGTCGGGAAGTGCCGTCTTTTGCTGGGAAATTTCTGGTTTGATCGTAATGTCGGATAATTTCCTCATCAGCATTTGAACTTGGAATTTCAATTTCGGTTCGCTCAAACCCCATGTCATCAAGTGAAACCAATTTTTCCGGTTTAGTTTCCAGCAGATTCTTCCAATGGAAATAGGATAGAACCTCGACGTTCGTTTCCTCAAATTTCTGAAGCCAAACTTTGCTAAAGGGAGTAAATACTTTGTAAAACTCGCCAGATCCATTCAGGATTTCTCCGGGCTCAAAAATCACCTGATCCTTGAAACTTAAAAATGTTGCATCATTCTTCTTCGCCAATTCTTCAATCGCTTTGTCCCGCTTTTTGGCATAAGGTTCATAGTCCCGATTGGTATAAATTGACTCAATGTTGTACTCCTTGAAAAGCTCCTCGTAAACCTCATCTGGCTTGCCATATTTCACCAAAAGAGTACTTCCTTTTTCTTCAAATTGTGATTTGAGTTCTTGGATCTGATCATGGATAAAGGATACTCTTGCATCTTTTTTATCCTCCAGATCATCTAAAATCACCCGATCGAATATAAATAGTGGAAGCACATTTGTTTCCTGCTGCAAGGCGTAATATAATCCGGTATTATCTTCTAATCTCAGGTCTCTTCGAAACCAAAAAATCGTAATTTTCTTCATAGCTAAACTTTATCAGAAAAGCGGTTTTTGGATGAAAATGTTTAGAGAATCTTGTTTGGGAGGGATGGAATCGGGAACCGGAGTGGCATTTCTGATCCGCTCTAATGAATCCAATCGGTTTTCAAGATTTTCTAAATTAATCGGAGTCCACTTTTCTCCGTTTTCATAATTGTATCGAAGGAAATCATCAGTGTCATTGATTCGCAGTTTCTCATCTTTCTTTCTGGTTAATTTCTGGAAAAGCTCAGAGAATGAGTTGAAAGAAACATTTTGGGAAACAGAGACACCATAGGTAGCGACATTTTTAGAAAGTGAAAGAGAGGTAAGGACATTGAAATTATTTCTGTTGAAAATCCTGATTCGATAAACCCCATCTTCCGTCAATAAATATTCAGCTTGCCAGTCACCGATGATGGAAGCTGCATTGGCGGTCCCTTGGTTATTGGTAAAACCACCATCTCGAGAAACTCTCAATCTTCCATCAAGGAATGTATAGGCCACAGAAAGCTGGAATGTTTCCAAGGTATTCGCATCTAGAGAAGCCAAATCCACATCGATTTCAAGATTTTTATCTACTTGGCCAAGGAATGCATTCAGTTGGGACGAAAGCAATTGACCCAAACTGGAGGATATGTTCGCTACGCCGGCAAATTGACCTTCTGGAGAAAAAGATCTGGACATAATCACAGAGAAAACCTGCCTGTTTTTCTCCTGCTCGTCATTGGCAATTCTGTTTTGGAAAGCAGAAATTGTAGTCTGGACGTCACCCGAGGAAGGGAACTGGGAGAAGTCAAAACCAAACTGGATGTCCGGTGAAAGTAGTGCTCCCTGCAGATCCATGATCACTTTGACAGGATACCGTCTTCTGGATTGAGTGTTGTCTGGATCAGCCGTGGTGTTGGCATTGAGAAGGGGTTGAATCGACACATTTTCCACATATTCTGCGGTTAAATCCATAACTCCCTCATAAGGATCTCCATACCAAGTAATTCTACCTCCAGGTCGGATATTAAATTGCTTTTTGACAATGTTGTAAAGAGAGAAATTATATTTCCCTTCTGTGATTTCATAATTCCCGGTCAATGAGAAATTGCCTTGGGTATCGATATTCATCGTCAAAACTCCCCGTCCTCGGCCAGAGATTCCTTCTTCTGTTCGTGGATCAATAATAATCTCTGCAAGCGCATCTGGAGTGATGTCCAGAATAAAATTCATTCGGATATTTTCAATGTCCAGTCGATTGATTTCCTCCGTTATTTCCCTGATTCTTACCGTATCCTGAATATTAATAATATGGATGAAATCCTCTTGCGAAATTCGGTTATTTTTAGATAGAGGAATGTAAATCCTGGTATTTGGCTGACTGGTAGCTCGGGCATTGATGTCCAGATTGGTTGTACTGCCAATGAAATCTATTGTTCCGGTTACGTAGGCATTTCCATAAAAAGTTTCATTATCCTTATCGGTGGTATTCAAAACCTGGAAATTGGTCAGGTTGGATTTGATGTTTAAATAGAAGTCCTTGAAATCTTTATGATTGATACCACCAGTCAGATTTGCCAAGTTTCCATTGACATCCCGTAGTTGCAAATCTTTGAAATTGATCAGGTTAGGATTGAACGCGATTTTTCCATCCAGCCGATAACTGGTGTTGAGGAAGTTGATTTTTAACCTACCATCTCGGATATTTCCTGAACCTAATACTTGTGGGTTAGTTGTCGTTCCTCGAATCTGGAAGTCTCCTGTTACTGTTCCACCCATTTGGGAAACGTAATTTGAAAGGAAAGGCTCTAGAATGATCAGATTTGTCTCACTCAATTTTGCGTCAATATTTATATCCTGATTTTCCAATCCGATACCCCCATCCATATCAATTGTCTTCTTACCATTTCGGGTATTGGTTAAATTCAAGGCCAAACTTTCACTATTCAGGTCGGCTGTTCCTTTTAGATTTCCTATAGGGAAGGTGTTGATTTCCAAACTGTCAATACGGATTTCTCCCTGAACCAATGGTTTTTCATACACATCTTCCACTGAGAAAAGACCATTAGCAGTGCCTTCAAATTCCTGTGGTACCAAGGTGTTTAATAAATCCACATTTACTTGGTTCAGAGCAAGCTGAAGTACTTTTGTAGAGTCTTTAGAGATCTCCCCGTCTAAAGAAATGAATTGGTTTTCGTTGTAGATTTTTACATTTGAAAAGTCTATTTCGCCAGGAATCAGAGTGATTAAATTGTCCGCCACAAACTTCCATTCTCTATTAAGAACTTTAAGGGAAGAAGGGGCAAAATTGATCTTTGTATTTTGAGGAGAGAACTGTGCGTTTGCATTGATTCTTGCAGCACTTTGTGTGGAATCCTGATCCAAGGTAAAGTCAAGAGCAAGCTTATTTTGATCCCAGATTGCCTCTAGCCCCAGGTTGGAGAATTCAATATCTTTTCCGATTTGTTGAGCTTTGGAGAAGATATAAAAGGAAGCCAAAATCTCTTCGGAATTGATGATTTTGGATGTGTTGAAATCTATGTTGGTGGCAAATGCAGTTTTATTCTGGTAAGTCAGCGTGTCAATACTGGTGAAAAAGTTGAATACAGTATTTTCCGGAGTTTGGTAAAATGCGCCTTCCAAAATGGTATTTCTGGAAATAGAAACTCCCGGATCAAAAAGCTGGACAATGGGATTGATATTAAACATCCGAATGTTCAGATCCAGATTATATGTTTCCGAAAAAACCGTCTCCAGATCCGCAACTGGCTGAGGTTCGTTAAGAATAATCGCAATGTATTGGTCTAATAGAATGTCCAGATCTCGGGACATCTGTTCGATGTTAAATTGGCCAGAAGCAGCAGCAACTAGATAATCGGAGTTGATGGACATGGTTCTGGTACCTCCGGCAAAAAGTGATTGGAAATTAAAATCTCCCAAATCCAGATACCGATCTTCAAATCCCAATCCTATATCAGTAAATCTCGCAATCCCTTGAATGTCATCTACAGTGATTCCTTTGGTATCTATATTCAGATGACCGCTTAAGAAATTTAATTTGTCTGTCAGGTTAATCGTTTCCAGAAATACAGAATCCAGATTGATTTGCATTCTCACCGAATCAACTGATGGGTTTAAATTTAGCAGTCCTGTGGCCTGCATCTTCAGGTTTGGGTCCGCGATATCCAAATTTCCTTTGAATAGGTTAAGGCCATAAGTGGCATCGGTGTTAATATTGGTGTAATTGTAATTTTTGATTCCAATATTGGAAATGTTTGCATCCACACCAACCAATATATTTTCTCTGGTATCACCTTGAAGGGTCACATTTCCGTTCAAACTCACTTTTTGGAATAACTCCCTGTTTTCAGCTAGAATTCCTAGGTTAAGATTGGAAACCTTCAGCCTGGAGACAACGGATGGTTTGTTATTCACCAAATCAAAGTTGATTCTTCCTTCTATATCACCGATGCTGGTTTTGAAATTACCCGAAGTATTGAACCTCCGTAGATATCCGGCAAAGTCAGCATTGAACCGAATGGTGTTGAATTTGAAAATTTCTTTTTCGACTTCTGGCTTTATGTAGGGAGCCAAATCTCTGGCAAGAATGGTAGAGTTCTTAAGGGAAAGATTGATGTAGGTGTCCTCGATATCAGGTAATCCTTCCAATTCAAATGCTCCGAAAAGCGCTGTTTTTTGGCCAAGCCGAATTAAGAATTCATCGGATTTCATGTCTGCAATAGGACCGATCACTTCTCCACTTAAATAGATTTCATCTTCGAATTCGGGAAGGGTAGGAGCGAACTTTCGCAAGTCAGACAAGTTAAGTTTCGATTCCTGCATCCGGGCGGTGATTTTCACATCTGTGATAAAATTCGAAAGAGCAGAATCGCTCATCATATCGAATCTGATGTAATCTTTGATATGGGTTTTGTCTGATTTTAAACTAAGCCCATCAAACTCCATAAACTCCGGGGAATATTTGAAATCAGTGATCAGTTCTTTGATTTCTAATTCGGAAGAAGCTTCAAATCCAGTGATCATTTTCACATCAACACCGATTTCTGCACCTTCTACATAGAAATCATTCGCGTTGCAAAACACCTTTTCGAATTTTAGATGATTGTAGTCAAAACCATATTCGAAAGGATCATATTCTAAATTCACCACGTAAACAGTTCCTTCACGGATCTGGATCTGGTCAATTGCGAATTTGGCGGCTTTTTCTGAGCTGCTTCCGGAACTAAAAAGGTCTGACATTTGTAGAACCCAGAGATTGATGTTCATCATGCTGTCAGCAGCATGGGTAATTAGGTGCAAATCCGGGTGGCTGAGACGGACTTCCTGAAGGCCAGGATTTCCGGAAGTCAAAAGATTGTTGAGGTCAAAATCCACCTCTATCACTTCAGATCCAATCATCAGACTGTCTTTGTGATCATAAATTGTGACGTTTTCCAGTTTGATGGCATCCCACCAGTTGAGCCTGATTCTGCCAATGTCAGTTTTGAAATCAGTCCGCTCGTTGATGTAACTGGATGCAGTATCTACGGCCCAGTTTTGGACAAAGGTGATTTGAAGGGCAACAGCAGCAAGTATGAATAGTAGTAAGATAGAAAATACAAGCCAAAGGATTATCCGAAACGCTTTGTGCAAAAAATCCGTAACTTTCGCGTTCTTTTCCAATGGGTACCAACGATAACTTTATTCTAGCAATTGAATCCTCGTGTGACGAGACATCTGCCTCTATTATTGTAGACGGCAAAGTACTTAATAATATTGTCGCTACACAATCGGTTCACGAAAAATATGGGGGTGTGGTTCCCGAACTTGCTTCGAGAGCACATCAAGAAAATCTTATCCCTGTGGTTCAGGAGGCTGTTTTGTCTGCTGGAATTACATTGGATCAGCTTTCGGCAGTAGCCTTTACCAGGGGTCCTGGATTGATGGGGTCCTTGCTAGTAGGAGTGAGCTTCGCCAAAGCTTTGGCTTTTGGTAGAAATATTCCTTTGATAGAAGTTAATCATATGCAGGCGCATATCTTGGCACATTTTATCGATGACCCTAAGCCTAATTTTCCATTCATTTGTCTGACCGTAAGCGGAGGTCATACCCAACTGGTTTTGGTCAAAGACTATCTGGATATGGAGGTAATTGGGGAGACCAAAGATGATGCGGTGGGAGAGGCGTTTGACAAGACTGCGAAATTGCTTGGTCTACCATATCCTGGAGGTCCATTAATCGATAAATATGCGAAAGAAGGAAATCCAAAGGCTTTTAAATTTCCGGTAACCCGGATGCCAAGTTTGAATTATTCTTTCTCAGGAATCAAAACTGCTGTCTTATATTTCCTACGAGAGCAACTTCAAGAGAATCCGAAATTTATCGAGGAAAATCTGCCTGATCTTTGCGCTAGCATACAATGGACGCTGATCGAAATGCTTCAGATCAAACTGAAAGAGGCTGTGAAACAATATGGAGTTTCGGAGATAGCGATAGCTGGCGGGGTTTCTGCCAATTCAGGTTTGAGAAAAAGCTTGCAGGAGTTGGCTGATAAAAGAGGGTGGAACTTGTACATTCCAAAATTTGAATATTGTACAGACAATGCAGGCATGATTGCCATGGCTGCACATTACAAGTATCTGGCGGGGGAATTTTCATCGTATGATGTTACTCCACTGGCCAAAATGAAAATCTAATATGGCGAAGGATAGTAAGTTTGATAAAATCATCAACATCAAGAATAAGAAAGCGGGTTTTCAATTTGAATTCATCGAGACATTTGTCTGCGGCATGGTGCTGAAAGGAACTGAGATCAAATCTATCCGGGAAGGGAAAGTTTCTTTGACCGAAGCATTCTGTGTTTTTTTAAGAGGGGAGCTATATGTGAGACAGATGCATATCGCACCTTACTCCATGGCAGCAAGCTATAATCATGTGGCTGTGAGAGATAGGAAATTATTGCTCAGCAAAAAAGAACTTGAAAAATTAGAAACTAAGTCGGATGAAAAGGGGCTGACTATCATTCCTGTTCGTATATTTATAAACGACCGAGGCTTAGCAAAAATGGAAATTGCATTAGGTCGAGGAAAGAAGCTACACGATAAAAGACACGATCTGAAAGAAAAAGATGCGAAAAGAGAAATCCAGCGAATGGCCTTTGACTGACGTCTTTGGGATATGCCGCCAGACAATTTTACCGCTCTACAGAAAACCTACCTTCGAATCCGCGCTTATCTCCCAGTTACTTTTTGGAGAATGCTACCAAGTTAAAGCCATCAATCCTGACCAAAGCTGGTATAAAATTTTTCATGAGGATATCGGCCTGGAAGGCTGGATCACTTCAAAATCCATCAAAACCATTTTACCTGCAGATTATTCAAACTTTCTGAGTCAGGATTTTCAGGTGGTAACCAGCCCAATCGCCGTGATTGAATACTTGGGCACTAATCTTTACCTACTACCTGGCAGCCGATTGCATTTTTCTGATCTTGAATTATTTAATTGGCGGGACCATATTGGTTTTACGGGTTCCACAAGGAGTCATGCAGTGAAAGCCTCCCGTGAAGA
The DNA here is from genome assembly GCF_014206875.1 of Algoriphagus iocasae. Taxonomy (GTDB): domain Bacteria; phylum Bacteroidota; class Bacteroidia; order Cytophagales; family Cyclobacteriaceae; genus Algoriphagus; species Algoriphagus iocasae. The sequence continues at coordinate 496,460 of NZ_JACIJO010000001.1, forward strand.
AGTACTGGAAATAGCTTTGAAATACTTAAATGCTCCCTTTCAAGCTGGAGGCAGAAGCATCTTTGGTTTAGATGAAATCAAAGGCTTTGAATTGATCTATGCCACAGCTGGGTATAGATGGAGTTTGGATAAACTGCCCGGAAAAATGATTGATCCGGAGCAGGTAATCCCCGGAGATTTGCTTATTTTCAGAGATTTAGAAAGTAAAGATTCTCAGGTTTCTATGTATCTAGGTGCTGAAGAAGTGCTGTGGATGGATGGCAAAATGAGAGTGTCAGATATCGATGAATGGGAATCAATTCAAGAGAACAATTCAAGTAAACAGGTTGTTCTCGAAGGACAATCTATTATGAGCTGATATGGAAAAACGAGTATTGGTATTAAATTTAGATCATACACCTGTGGCAGTTGTACCTGTACAGAAAGCTATCGTTTTGGTCTTGATGGAAAAAGCCAATTGCTTGTCTACTTATGAGCTTTTAAAGATCCGGACAGTAAGCAGGAGTTTTGAATATCCAGCTGTGATTCGTCTTGTGGCCTATAAATCCATTCCCTATAAAGGGGTTTTACTTAATAGAAATAACCTGTTCCGAAGAGATAATGGCGAGTGCCAATATTGTGGAAACAAGCGGCACTTGACCATCGACCATGTGATTCCAAGGTCAAAAGGAGGGAAGACCAACTGGACGAATTTGGTAACTGCTTGCCATCGATGCAATGTCAACAAGGGGGATAAGTCTCCTGAGCAAGCGGGTTTAATCCTGCGAAAAGAACCTTTCAGACCTAGTTTATCCTATTTTTTAGCAGAATATGCCGAAAGGCAAGCCGCTGAATGGCTTCCTTTTTTAGCAAGCAAAGTCGTGCAGTGAAACTTGAATCTATCTAGCTTTTGGTCTTTGGATTTTTTGGCAAAATAATTGCCTTCAAAAGGTTATGAATCTAAATTTTATCTTCACTCTATTTCTGACTTTTACCTTGGGGATATCTCAGGTACAACATCAGGAATTGATCGGTAGCTGGCAATTGGTTGATTTTGATGGAATCAAGAAAATTAAGACCTCTCCAGAATACCTGAGTTCGAGCGCTGCATTTAGAGCTGACTTAGAGACAAAAATCCAATATAGGCTTGAAAACACAGTCTATACTTTTATGGAAGGAGATAGCTTGGCTTACACTGATTTTGTGAATAAAGAGATTGCTTTGCGAAAAGCAAAGATCGAAATCAGTGAAGATAACCTGATGACAATTCAAGAAGGGGAAAATGTCAAGGAGGCAAAAATTGTAGAATTTGACGGAAAAAAGTTAGTTCTTGAACCAGTTTCTACCAACGGAAAAAGTGCTGGAAAATTGGTTTTTGAAAAGATAATTGTAAAAAAAGAGAAGTAGTAATCACCCTATAAGAAAGACTAAACACAGCTGAGTTTCGGCTGTGTTTTTTTTGAATTGGGATTTTAGAAAGAATGATTTAAGTTTTTTGAATCTTAAGAAGTGGAGGAATTCAGCCCTTGAATAGATATGATTCCCTACTTCTTAATCTTCGGATTTTTTCAAAATCACTTAGAGTTCAAGTTGCAATTGCCTAGGCAAAAGCTGAAAACTTTTTCTATGCCATAGGCAAGGACCTTCATCTTGAATTCCTTTTCTATGGGCTTGGGTCGGATATCCGGCATTTTTCTCCCAGGCATAATGGGGAAATTTTTCAGCCAAGTCTTCCATGAATTTGTCTCGGTGAACTTTTGCCAAAATGGAGGCAGCAGCAATACTGGCATACTTTCCATCTCCTTTGATCATACATGTGAAAGGAATTTTCAGATCGGATTTAAATCTGTTTCCGTCTATGAGCAAGTGCTCAGGAAGCAATGTTAAACCTTTCACAGCTCTTGTCATTGCCAGAAAAGAAGCATTGAGAATGTTTATTTTATCAATTTCCTCTACCGTAGCTTCAGCGATTTTCCATGCGAGGGCTTTGTCTTTGATTTCTTCAATCAAATCTTCCCGCTGTTTCTTTCCCAGCTTTTTGGAGTCATTGATCCATTGATTGGAATAATTGGTGGGAAGAATTACCGCTGCAGCCACTACTGGCCCTGCAAGGCATCCTCTTCCCACTTCATCACAACCTGCTTCGATTCGGTTAGCTTCTAAAAAGGGTTTTAGAGTCATGCTCCTTATCTTCTCTTATTTTGTAATACTTGTGAATCATCTCTGCTACCAAGCCAGTCCATCCTGTCTGGTGAGATGCTCCTAGTCCCAATCCTGAATCCCCATGGAAATACTCATAAAACAGGATGTAATCTTTGAAATGAGGGTCTTCCTGGAATTTTTTACTATATCCATAAACTGGCCTATGCCCATTTTTGTCCTTCATAAAGATCTTCATGCAGCGAAGGGAAAGTTCCTTGGCAATGATATCCATGGTCATGTACCTTCCAGATCCTGTTGGGTATTCAATTGAGAAATCTCCACCATAGTAGAAATCAAATTTCTTCAATGATTCAATAATCAGGAAGTTGATAGGAAACCAAATAGGACCTCTCCAGTTGGAGTTGCCGCCAAACATCACTGTATCTGATTCACCAGGGGTATACTTGATAGATAGCGTATCCCCAGAGATTTTCATGGTGTAAGGATTATTCAGGTGATATTTTGAAAGAGATCGGATTCCGTATTCACTCAAGAATTCATCAGAATCAAGCATTTTCTGAAGAATACTTTTCATTCTATGACCTCTCAAAAGCGAGAATAAACGTCTTCTGTCAAATCCTGGTTGAATCCAACTGGACACCAAGGCTGCCAATTTCGGCTTTTCCCTAAGGAAAAATTCCAGCCTTTTTTTGAATTCTGGCAGTTGATCAAATAGATCCTCCCGGATTGGCTCCACTGCAAAGAGTGGAATCAAACCTACGATGGATCTTACTTTCATTCGTTTAGATTCTTTCCCTGGCACATGGAAGACATCGTAAAAGAAATTGTCTTCGTCATCCCAAAGGGAAATTCCTTCTGCCGAGATATTGCTCATAGCTCCGGCGATGTATAAGAAATGCTCAAGGAATTTGGTAGCAGTAAACTGATAGACTTTATTGTGTTCACATAGATCAAGGCTGATTCTTAGGAGATTAAGTGAGAACATCGCCATCCATGAAGTCGCATCTGCTTGCTCCAATTTTCCTTGGTACCGCTGTGCATGACTTCTGTCAAAAACACTGATATTATCCAATCCCAAAAAGCCTCCTTCAAAGATATTTTGGCCATCACTATCTTTCTGATTGACCCACCAAGTGAAATTCAGCATCAGCTTGTGAAGGGCTCTTTCCAGAAATTCGAAATCTCCTTTTCCGTTATTTGCCTTTTTATCAATTTGATAAACACGGAGTACCGCATAGGCATGTACCGGAGGATTCACATCAGAGAAATTCCACTCGTAAGCTGGGATCTGTCCATTAGGATGCATGTACCACTCATTCAGCAAGAGTAAGAGTTGGTTTTTAGCAAAATCAGGATCAATTCTGGCAATAGGAATACAATGAAATGCCAGATCCCAAGCAGCATACCAGGGATATTCCCACTTATCAGGCATTGAAATCACATCGTAGTTTTGGAGGTGTTTCCAATTGCTGTTTCTTCCTTTTTTCCTGGAAACAGGAGGAACATAGCGCCCTGGATCACCTTCCAGCCACCTTTCTACATCGTAATAGTAGAATTGCTTTGACCACATCATTCCTGCAAATGCCTGACGCTGGATCATTTTCATGTCATCATCAGGAATCCTTTCCTGTAGTTCGGCATAAAATTCATCCGCTTCTTGCTTCGCTTTTTCTAATATTTCACCGCAAACCTCTAAAGGAGATTCGATGTGCTGGTGCATTAAGCGAAGTTGAATGGTTTGGCTTTCGCCAGCAGGAATTTCTAGATGGTAAATCGCAGCCGCTTTGGTACCGAAATTTTCAGGATTCAAGTGTTTGGTATCTCCATCCACCACATAATCGTTGATGGCATCTTTCAGGAATTTTTTCTCATTCCCGATATGGTAGATTTTCTCCCGGTTGGTTTCATTGTCGCAAAACTTGATTTCAGGCTCACCATCAAATGAAATGGTGTAATTACCGGATTTGGGATTATAAGCCCGGATGGTATTTTCATCGATTTTGCTTAACCTAGGAAGGAATGGTTCATGGCCGGTAAACCAGGTTTTTCTGAGCCAAAGCGTTGGCATAACGCAGAGGTATGCTTTTTCTGGGCCTCGATTGTGGATGGTGACAGATGCAACAATGTCTTCTACATCGTTTTTGGCATACTCGATAAAGATGTCAAAGTATTCGTCTTTGTCAAAAACACCTGTATCGATCAACTCATATTCTGGATCGGTTTTTCCTCTTTTGAGGTTGACATCGAGGAGTTCTTTATAGGGGAATTCTGCTTGAGGATACTTATAAAGCATCTTCATATAGCTATGTGACGGGGTGGAATCCAGGTAATAATAGATCTCTTTTACATCTTCACCATGGTTGCCCTGATTTCCGGTCACTCCATAAAGTCGTTCTTTAATAAAAGGATCTTTTCCGTTCCAAAAACCCCAAGCCAAACATAATTTTTGTTTGTAATCAGAAATCCCTCCAATGCCTTCTTCACCCCATCGGTAAGCCTTACTTCTGGCTTCATCGTGCGTGACATTTTCCCATGCTGAACCATCAGGGCTATAGTCTTCTCTAACTGTTCCCCACTGTCTTTCAGTCAGGTACGGTCCCCACTTCTTCCAATGCTTTATCCTTTCCCTATCTTCTTGTAATCGTAATTTTTCAGCAATCATGTCATTATCAAATGAGCGAACTTCGAAATTATGATTTTCCTCGGATAATGGGCTATTTTTCAGGCATCTGTTTAAAGAATTGCATTTTTATTTTTCATTTAGCAATAGGAAGTATAATTTTTTTAATAGAAGACATTCTCACTAAATAAAAATCCCTCTTCAAAAATAAAATAAGACTTGGTAGAAGTTTAAAATTGTTATTTCGAAGAGGGAAAGCAATACTTAGAAAATCAGCAAAATGTGTCAGTATTGTTAATTCGCGTCCATTTGCTTGACCAAGTCAAGCCAAAATTTGAGCTTTTCAAAAAATACAGGTTCATATTGTTCCCAATTCCTACCAAAGTGATTTTTTTTCCATCTGGGGCTATAGATGAACTTGGTGAAGAAATAAAAGACCCATTGTCAAATTGGTTCCACATAGACCAGTTTTGACCATAATTCGCACTATAACAAGCTGCAAAGCGATTGTTTTTATCCCGTGCAAATACAGCGACTCTTTTTCCGTCTGGAGTGCAAACAGCAGATGGTGAGGAATAGAACTGGCCAGATGTAAGAGGTTTCCAAGCTAAATACCAAGATGCTCCGCCATTATTAGAGGAGGCCTGCCATATTTTTCTATCTTTACCAAGGCCAAATACAAAAATTTGATTTCCATCTGCAGAACAGCATGTGCATAGTCCGGAAAGAAAAACTCCTGCTCCAATAGGTGAAAAACCCGTCCAATTTGACCCACCATTTTTGGAGAATCCAAACCAAGCTTTATTATCATTTCCCTTTCCTATTAAATAGATTTTATTTCCATCTGCACTAATACTGAGTGAAGGTGATGAAGTAAAAAGTCCATTTAGAATAGGTGTCCATGCAATATTCCAGTTCTTTCCACCATCAGGAGAATAAGCTCTCCAAAATTTCTTGTCTTTACCTAGACCGACAACATGAAGTTTTTTTCCATCTGCGGATAAAGCTGCTGCAGGAGATGAAATAAACTCACCTTCTCCTATTTTCTTAAAGCCGGACCAACTTGATCCTGAATTCTCAGAATAGGATCTAAAATACTTGTCTACGTTGGCAGCTCTTCCTATTACAGAAATTGAATTGGAGTACTGAACAACAGCGGCATTGGCATATTGTACAGGGTCAGTAATTTTGATGTAACCTGAGACTTTGTATTTTCCATCGAAATTAGCTCCATTTTGAGCCAAGTATAAATTGAAATCAATTTTTTCCGTAGCCGAACTTAAGATTTCCCCAATCATATATGGACCTGCAATATCATACCCTATAAAATCATCGGCATCAGTTCCTAAAAAAAACAATGGATTGATAAGTAAACCTGCTATTGCATTGGCAATAATATCCCCAGCCAATATTCCAGTAATCCCATTCATTAATTTATCGTAAGAAATGGACGCCTCAAGATTCTTTAAATCAATTTTTTGGTCTTTGATGACTTTTATAAGAGCCGCATTGAGTTGGGATTGGAGATTAGATTTGAGCTTTTTGCGGGCTTCTTCCATTTTTGATGTAGAAGGTGCTGCATCTTCTTCAATAGCAATTACTAAAATAGCAACCATACAATAAGGTACTAATTGAGGAAACAGTGTCCCCATCGTATCTAATTCGGTATTCCATTTACCAATCTTGCTTGGAATAGTCAATGGTGCATCTTCTTTCTCAACGTCATCACTAGCTGGCCCGAGATTTCCATGGCTACCTGCGGCATTATGTAATGTGACAAAAGATTCCTCAGGTTTGAAAACATTGATGTTCCGACCATCAATCCTGATATAAAAGGCCCATAAATAGGGCTCATCCGGACTACTTTCATTTTCAACAATAATGTCAAATTTTGAAAGTCTACATTCAATTTTTAGATTTCTCATTTCAATTAAAAATTAAGAGTTAATAATAATTTTAAAATCATTAAAAGTACCTGAAAATTAGATTGTTAAGTAGGTATTTATGCCTCTAAAAAATTTGATTTAATTTAAATATAATTTGATTATGAAAGTGTTTTTTGGCAGTAATTTTTATTGGATATTTCAACAGAAATTTGAGTTATTTCTCTGGTTCAATGAAATTTTATGTGTAATAAAATTCTAAAAGGATATAAATTTTGTTCTACACTTGTAGAATTAAAATAATGTTCTACATTTGTAGAAGTAAAAACTCTTTTAGGAATGAAACTATCTCGAACAGAAGAAGAATTAATGAATCATTTATGGAAGCTGAAAAAAGCTTTTATGAAAGATTTATTAGAGGAATATCCTGATCCAAAACCGGCTGCAACGACCATCTCAACTTTGCTCAAAAGAATGCAGGAAAAAAAATTCGTTGGTTATGATTCTGTAGGGAAGCTTCGGCAATACTTCCCACTAGTTTCTAAGGAAAACTATTTCAACAAGCATATGAAAGGCTTGATCAAGAATTTTTTCAATGATTCCCCCGCTCAATTTGCCTCATTTTTCACCAAAAAGGCAGACTTTACCGAAGAGGAACTGGAAGCTTTAAAAGAAATTATTGAAGACAAACTAACCAAGAAGAAATGATGGAATATCTCTTAAAATCCATGCTTTGCTTAGTAATTCTGCTATTGATTCATCGATTGTTTCTTCAGCGGGAAGTGATGCATCAGTTCAACCGGTTTTTCCTTTTGGGTGCAGTGGTCTTTTCTTTCATCATTCCATTCAATTCGATTGAGGTTGCCGCTGAAAAAGAAGAAATAACCTATCCTGAAATTACTGAAACAGTTTTTTCAGAGGAGTTGGTCTTTCCGGCACAAAGCTTTCCACAGGAAAATTTGATTGTTGAAACAGCGCAAACTCCTGATCAACCATTTCCTTGGAATGAAGTTTTATGGTCAATTTATGGATTGATAACTCTGGTTTTACTGATCCGTTTTATCAGGAATATCAAAGTACTGATGGATCAGGTGCAGCAAAATTTGAAAGTTACCTACAAGGAAATGACACTGGTTTTGCTACCGAAAGCATCACTACCTTATACTTTTTTGAAGTATGTTTTTGTCCCTAGAACAGATTTTGAAAATGGAGAATTGGCAGATGCAATCATTGAACATGAATATACCCATGTAAAAGAAGGGCATAGCTATGATATTTTATTTCTGGAGGCCTTGCTGATTCCATTTTGGTTTCACCCGGGATTGTATCTGGCAAAACAGGCTATTCGCCTAAACCATGAATTTATTGCCGATCAAAAGGCGCTGAAAACCACCTCACTTTATACCTACCAAAAGATGTTGCTTGCTCTGGCAAGTCAGGAAGTTCGATTTTCCTTGGTAAGTAATCTGAATTTTTCTCTCACTAAAAAACGGTTGAAAATGATGAAACAACAATCAAATCCATTTCAGAAATGGATCAAAATGCTCGTATTGATCCCGGTTTTGGGAGCCTTGGTATATGTGTTTAGTGAGAAGGTGGAGGCAAATCAAGAGCCAGAGGTTGAAGGTCAGGAAGAAGTGCTTCTTTCAGATGAAATTGAAAAAGACTTTACAATAAACAGTGATGGAACATTCTTTCATCAAGGCAAAAACTATCAAATCTCCCAGTTGCCAGATATTCTTGAAAACTTGGACGGTGAACATACCATTATAAACATCTTTGCCAACTCAGAAGTGAAGATGGGAGTAATTCAGGATTTTCAGAGGGTTTTGAGAGAGAGTGGTATAAATAAAGTGAAGTATCAATCCTCGACTGGAGAAATACAATTGGCAGCAACTAAAGTTTTTAACCTGAGCCCGATTGTAAATAATTCAGATAGAGATCAATATTATAAAAACGCAACATTTTTTGTCGAAAATGAATCTGGAGATTTTGAAGAGAAGACCTATAAAATGCTTTCAGAACAAGAAAAGAAGATGTTGGTACCACCTCCACCTCCCCCTAAAAAATCTTCCCCATCAACTGAAGAATTTGAGTCATGGAAGAATCCGGAAAATTTTGCTGTTTGGCTTGATGGAAAACATATTCAAAATACCGAGTTGGAAAAGATAAAGCATTCTGATATAGCTCATGTCTTCAATAGCTTTGTTCATACCAATGCCCGGTCTGAAAGGTTTCCACAAGAACATCAGGTGCACCTTTATACTGAAGAAGGCTATGAAAAAACTTATGGGCCTAGGTCAGGTTTTACAGATCCATTAACCAAAGAAGATAAGCTATATCTCTACCCATCTGAAAATAAAGTGAATAGAGGTATGCCATGGCCTAAAAAGAACGATTCTCCTGTGGCAGAATATCAAGAGAAACTTAAGATTTATGAACTAGATAGAAATCTTCAACCTCATTTTATAAATCGGTCTCAAGCTGAGCAGCAAGAGTTACTTGCTCGGTTCTCAGAACTGGGAAGTTTATATTATAGAATTCCTTTGGAGCTTAAGCAGACAACTAAGCGTCCGATTCATCCCTATGCACCTTTTGTGAAATTAGAATCAGAAAATGGAGTTTATTATAAATTAAGTGAAGATCTGACGGAAGAAGAAAAAAGTCAATTGCCACCTTCTCCAAAAGTTTCAAATGATAAAGTAGGTGCTTATCATCAATTATTTCTAAAGTACGAATGGATGAGAATGGAAGGGAGGAAATATTCGAATAAATCCCAGAAGGAGCGGGCTTATATGTTTGAGTTATTCAATGCGATGCAAGAGCAATATTTGACTTTGAATCCTATCCAAAGAAGACAGGTGAAGCGTGTCAATTTCCCTTACATCCCAATGGTAGAAAGCGGTGTTTTGTCTTTCAAAGTTCTGGATGAGCTTACTCCTGAGCAGCGAGCTTTTGCAGGTTGTTAAGTAGAAAAATATTTATGAAAATGACTGAGTTAGATGATATTCTGGCTCGGTCATTTTTGTTTCCGGGATCACTTCTTGGAGAATTTTTGGCCAGGAATTATTCCATTCTTTTATTTCCGCATTTGCCTGAAAGCCTGATTGGATCAATCGCTCTATTTTTAAAAAGTCAAAACTTTCTGATGCAATTCCCACTTTGGACTTTTCGGTGTCTATGGCATTGCAGGCCTGTTCGTATTGTCCTCTGACAGGGATGACCATCACGGGTTTCCCCAGATAAATAGCCTCGCACACCGATTCAAATCCAGCCGTACAAACTAGACCCCTGCAAGATGCCATGTCCTGAAGAAAATGTTTATCATGCACCCGGTGCAATGAAAGATTGGGTAGAGGATTCTCTGTTTCATTCGCATCCTTTCTGTCCCAATAAGCCTTTATTTTTATATGAGGATGCTTTTCTGCGAAAGCAATGATTTCTTCTGCATATCCGGAATTGACCATGTATGCCAAGAAAAAATCTCTAGAACTCACCTCAAGTTTCTTTACTTCAGATCTCAATAGGGGAGGGACGACCTTCAATTTTGGGTTGTTACTTTCCTCAAGTTTTTGAAATGAAAGTGCCAGTTTTTTTTCTGCACCTAAAGCTGTCAACCAGGTGTTTACCTGAAAACATTGCTTGGCAAAAGCCTTGGATTTGGCAAAGGTGAATTCCGGATGTTCAATTAAATATTGATGACCTATCACCCAATAACTAGCTCTTGGCTGATAGATCAAATTGTAAAGTCCTCCCAGAAGATCATAGAAATTGAGGATGATATCAGGATTTTCTTCAAGTACTATTTCGTGGATTTGATTTAAACTCTGGATAAATACCGGGGCATTCTTTAGGTTATGAAGAATGGTTTTTCCAATCAAGATCCGCTTTTCTGATTTATCAGTTACGAAATTGGGACTTTCCACAGGCTGGACTTTGGCTCCAACTTCACGGATAAAAAAATCCGGAATGCATCTTCTCTTACTTTTTCCAACAATTACTCCGCAGAGTTCGTGTCCATTTTGCCTTAATAATGCTGAGAACGCAATGGCCTGGGTCATGTGACCGCGACCTTCACCCTGAACGATAAATAAGAATTTCATCTTAGAGCCGGATAGCAGGATTGTCTAAATCTTCATCATCCCGTTTGGAGAAAGAAACCTCTCTAAAAGGTCCATAAATCTGAGGTGAGTTCTCAGATGGAAAAGGCGAAATAATATGATCTTCAGACGATTTGAAATTGATTTCATTGTAATAAATCAATTGCCAGTTGCCATCATGATCTTCTGCCAAAGCACTCATGGTTTCTACCCAATCGCCGGAATTCAGGTATTCAATTCCATCAATTTCCCGCATTTCAGCTTTATGAATATGGCCGCAAATGATGCCGTCACAGCCCTTTACTTTGGCCATTTTAGCTAATTCCACTTCGTATTGATCGATGTAAGAAACTGCTGATTTGACCTTCCCTTTGACATATTTGGAAAGAGAAAAGTAGGGTAGGCCTCTCTTAAAACGGTAATAATTGACCACCCTGTTGAGCCAGAGCAAAAAAGTATATCCTACATCGCCGATGTATGCAATCCATCTTAGGTTCGTGGTGATGCTATCGAAAACATCTCCATGAGTGATGAAATATTTCTTCCCATTACTCTCATAAATCATATCCATTTGGATGGAAAGCTTGCCTATTTGCAAAGGGAGAATTTGTTCTAAAAAATCATCATGATTCCCTCGGAGATAGAAAACGTTGGTATTACTGTTTTCTATCATTTTTATCACCCTATTGAAGAATCGAGTATGTCTTCTTTTCCAGGTGCCAGATTTTTTAAGTTGCCAACCGTCAATAATATCTCCGTTGAGGATCAGGTTTTCACATTCATATTGCTTCAGAAAGCGGGAAACTTCCTTGGCTTTTGATCCTTTGGTGCCCAAATGCACATCGGAAATGACGATTGTTTTGAATTTGGTTTTCACACGATAGCTTTTGATTGAAAGGTATACACCTAAAATCAACTAAAAATGAAATCGGTTTTATCAAAAGGATATGATTCTGAGGAGATTTCGAATAATTGTGACCAAATAATTAAGCCAATATTAAAAATCCTGATGGCTGAGAGAGAGTTAATTAAGGATTCTGGATTCCCTGTTTTTTACATTAATGGTGGTCAATTAGAAATCTCTATGATTTAGCTTTAATGCTTCAAATGTAAACCCTATGAAACAACTCTTACTTATTTCTTCATTTTTCCTGGTCTTTTCCGGAGCTATTGCTCAGGAAAAAGTCTATCCAGGCAATTATGAGCTTGCAGCGAGATTCTCTCCGGAGAAAATGCGCAAAATGGTTTTTTCCACTTCGGTATCTCCGCACTGGTTAAAAAAGTCAGATCGGTTCTGGTATGAATACAAAACCAGTGAAGGCAACAATTGGTATTTGGTAGATCCTGTGAGGAAGTCAAAAACAACGCTTTTTGACAAGGATAAACTGGCGATGGAAATCACCAAAATCATGAAGGATCCGGTAGACGGACAACATCTGGATTTGGATGATCTGAAATTTATGGAGGATGAAAACACCATTCGATTCAAGATCAAAGGAACCGAGGAGGTTTTAAAAAAGGACTGGGCTGAGATCAAGGAAAAGAATAAGAATGCAAAAGACTCCTTGGAGAAGAAGACTTTTGTGTTTCAATACAATATCGGCAATCAGCAATTGGTAGAAATCACCGATGCTGAAGAAGATCCAAAACGTCTTTCTTGGGCATCTATTTCTCCCGATTCCTCCAAAGTAGTTTTTGCGAAGCAGAATAATCTTTACTGGATGGATAAAGAAAACTTCCTCAAGGCAGTGAAAGATGAAAAAGACAGTTCCATAGTAGAGCATCAATTGACGACAGACGGAGAAGAGGATTTTGGATATGGCTTTAGCGGAAGAGGAGAGGACAATGTCGAAGTAGAAAAAAATAAAGATAAAAGAAAGCGAGTAGGCGTGCTCTGGAACGAGGCTTCTACTCAATTTGTATTTACTCGCTCTGATGACCGTAAAGTGAAAGACCTTTGGGTTTTGCATAATACCCGTGATCCTAGACCAACTCTGGAAACATACAAGTATGCCATGCCAGGTGAAAAAGAGCAGCCAATCTCATACTTGTACCATTTTTCTTTTGACACCGAAGAGCTGAAGAATTTGCCTGTAGCAACTTTCAAAGATCAGACAATTTCTCTTTGGTCCACGCCAGCACCAGCCAATGCCAGAGATGATGATTTCAGAGCTGCAACTTGGTTAGGAGATGAGGATGAATTTTACTTTGGAATTACTTCCAGAGATCTGAAAAAAGTTGATATCGTAAGATGGAATTTGTCCACTGGAACCAAAGAAGTGGTAATCGAGGAGCGAAGCAATACCTACATTGATCTAAGCAGACCTGAGTTGGTAAATGGTGGAAATGAATTGATATTCTGGTCAGAGAGAGACGGATGGGGACATTTTTATCTTTATGGCAAGGATGGAACGCTTAAAAGACAATTGACTTCCGGGGCATTCCACACCGACCGAGTGGAGCGAGTGGATGATAAAGGAAGAAGATTGTTTTTCGTAGCAAATGGTCGTGAAAAAGGAGAAGATCCCTATTACGAGCATTTATATTCTGTGAGTTTGGATGGTGGTGCAATTACCCTTTTGAACAAAGGTGATTTTAACAATTCCTCCGATATGAACGATGCAGGAAGCTATTTTGTAAACACTTATTCCAGAGTTAATACCACTCCAGTTTCTGAATTAAGAGATAGATCTGGTGCCAAAGTGATGGATTTGGAAACTGCAGATCTTTCTCAGCTTTTCGCGGCAGGATATCAATTCCCAGAGCCTTTTACTTTCAAGGCTGACGATGGAATCACGGATTTGTATGGTGTCATGTATAAGCCATTTGATTTTGACTCAACCAGAAAGTATCCAATCATCGAGTACGTATATCCAGGTCCTCAGACTGAAGCAGTGGATAAGTCATTTTCTGCTAGATTGGATCGTACGGATCGATTGGCACAATTCGGTTTTGTGGTTATCACATTGGGAAATAGAGGTGGTCATCCAGGAAGATCCAAGTGGTATCACAATTATGGTTATGGAGATTTGAGAGATTATGGTTTGGCAGATAAAAAAGCTGCGATTGAGCAATTGGCAGACCGTCATGATTTCATCGATAAGTCAAAAGTTGGAATTCATGGTCACTCAGGTGGTGGATTTATGTCTACTGCAGCCATGTTGGTTTATCCGGATATCTTCAAGGTGGCAGTTTCTTCGGCCGGAAACCATGAAAACAATATCTACAACCGTTGGTGGTCAGAAAAGCACCATGGAGTAAAAGAGCAGATTTCTCCGAAAGGTGATACAACGTTTGTTTATCAGATCGAAAAGAATCCTGATTTGGCAAAGAATCTAAAAGGACATTTGATGCTTTCTCATGGAGATGTTGATAATAACGTGCATCCTGCCAATACCATCCGAATGGCGAATGCTTTGATCAAAGCAGGGAAGCGTTTTGACTTTGTGATGTTACCTGGACAGCGCCATGGCTATGGGGATATGACGGAATATTTCTTCTGGAGAATGGGGGATTATTTTGTTCAGCATTTGCTTGGAGATAATACTCCGCCGCCAGTAGATATGCTGGAATTCCAGCGGGAAAAAGCACAAACGAAGTAAGTTTTAATCTATGATTTCATTAAAAAGGTCCGGTTCTTATTAGAATCGGACCTTTTTTGAATATGTCTAACTGCTTTTCTACCAATAAAGAAGCTAAGGCATTCAAGATTAAATTAAAATTTTTAATTGACGCCTCTTCTGTCTTCTGTCTTCCGACCAGATAAGCAAAGGATCTAAGGTTCCTGACATCTTTTCGGATAATTAAATTTTAGAATCTTCTGACTTTGATTCCTTCTTTTTCGATTTCAACTTCTATGCGTATCAAAACGTCAACAGCTTTACTTTTTTGTATTCCCGGTTGCCAACTGACTTCATTTTGAAAAAACTCCAAAACTTGACGACAAGTGTTAGAATCTGATGGGCTGCAAGCCAAAAACTGATAGTCTCCAGCTTTTCCATCACAGTTGATCAAAGTTTGGAATGTGATATTTCCGGTAGATTCAGGTGAATGGGTGATCTTTTCTTGAAGCGATTCAGCAATGGAATCAAAGGAAAGAGATGGTTTTGGCATCACTTCCACCACATGAAAATAATCAAGAGCTTCCCCGTTTTTATATGCTGGATTCACGGAAGAACAAGCATGACTCGTATCTTTTAATTCTTTAAAATCCTGAGATAGGACTTCAGAGCAAAATGTGAAGCTTAAAAGAATAACAAATATATTTTTCATAAACAGTTGAAATTTAGTCCATTGAATTTTAAAATTTACCAATTGAAATTAAAAAATTAATTAGACTATTTCGACTCACTTAGGCAATTTTTCTGAAGGTCTATCATCTTTTCCGCATAGCGCATGCCCAAAACATGGTAGGAATTGGAGTCAAAATGAGTGCTGTCTCCTTTGTGATTTAATCCATCCGAACGCACAAAATCAATGCAAGGATTTTCGCTGGCGATCTGGGAAAATGTGTCATTTATGTTTTTTGCCAAAGGAGCTTTTCCATAGAAAAAATGACCTATTTCACCCATGACAATTGGGACAGGTTCTATTCCCAAATCCTTTTGAAGTGAGTCCATCATGGCATAGAACTTTGTAGGATAGTTGGCAATGGATTCTTCATTTCCTGTATCAGACTCACCTTGGTGCCATAAAATCCCTTTTAATGTTCCATCGCTTAAAGCTTTTTTAGCCCGGGCAATCATGTCATCATAAGGATAAGTCTTGGTTTGATTATGGATGGAATCTTTAAACCAGGCATTGATGGAACTACCGCCAACTGCAGTTGGGATCAGGCCTATTTTTACCGATGGATTTTCATTCGCCATGATTTTTC
Organism: Algoriphagus iocasae; assembly: GCF_014206875.1. Classification (GTDB taxonomy): domain Bacteria; phylum Bacteroidota; class Bacteroidia; order Cytophagales; family Cyclobacteriaceae; genus Algoriphagus; species Algoriphagus iocasae. The sequence goes on from NZ_JACIJO010000001.1 coordinate 512,081, forward strand.
CGAAGGTAAGACCAAGTCCTACACCAGCAACCGGCTTGTCAAAATGCATCGGATCTTTCGCTAAAACCCAGTTCATAGCAGAATCCAGCATCCAAACTTTGGGATGAGAGAGTGTGTCGATTGCTTCAACTTGGCCTCTTCCCGCCATATTGGATTGACCCATTAACAGGTATAAATGAAAATTCTCTGTTTCGGATTTTTGAGATTGGTTATTCTCACTTTTTTTATTGCAGGAAGCTAGAAGTGAAATGGATAAAAGGATCGCAAACAGACGTAATAGTTTCATTTAAAAGGAGTATGAGGGTTTCGGGTATGCTTTCAAAAGAGCCAGAGATTAATACATGGTATTTTGATTGGCGGATTTTTCAGGGATCTGTTGTATGGCATCCCAATGCTCGCAGATTTTACCGTTTTGATCAAATCTAAAAAAATCCATGGTTACATATTGATCATTTCCTGGCCAAATCTGATGTGTGTGCAAAGCGACTAAATCGCCTTCTGCTATGGCTCGGACAAATTCGATACTCTTATCGGGATATTCCTTCTGCATTTTGGTGAAATAATCAATAAAGCCTTTTGTTCCATTAGAAACTGCCGGATTGTGCTGGATGTATTCTGCTCCGACGTAAAGCTCAACTGCTTTTTTTGGCTCTCCGAAATAAGCGGTTTTGTAAAATGCGATTGCGTTTTTCTTGTTTTCCTGTAAGTCCATTGGGATAGATATTAAATTTTCTTTTGAATCTGCCATAAATGACCAAAAGGATCCTGAATCATACTTTGACGGTAGCCATAATCATGATCGGTGACAGGATTGATGATTTTTGCTCCAGCTGCTACACAGGAATTGAAAACCTTTGCCACATCATCCACAAATAATCCGATGCAAACGGTGGAATGATTCAAGGTGTCTGGAGATTTAAAAAAGCTATTCGGCATAGCTTCATGAATATGAAAAATGGCTCCTTCAATCGCTAATTCTACCACGTGGATACTTTCATCTTCATTACTAAAACGGAAATGCTCCTTGGCACCGAAGGCCTTTTGGTAAAAAGAAATATCGAGTGTTCCCCGAGGAATATAAAGTTCTGGAGCAAAGGCAGTGGACGTTTCCATGGACGTGATTTCAAAGCTTGGACTCTTTCAATTTACCCATTTCAATAGAAAATCCAGCAAAGAATAGTCTTACTAGAAATAGAGGGGAATCAAATATTTGGATTCCCTTCTAAAAAATAGCTTAAGAAAGTTTTTTTAAGACCTCATCCAGATTTCCCAATGCCATGGTAAATCCTTCTTTGAAACCCATTTCGATGACCATTTCCAGATCAGCAAGTTTTTCATATTTCGCGACTATGTAAACGGTAGTTGTGTTTGGATTTTCCGTAAAAGTATTGGTCCATAGAGTTCTAGGCATAGAAGTACTAGTCACTCCATTTTCATCACAAAATGCGTCCAATCCAGAATAGCTTTTCTTTGCATTGATGCTTTTGTAATCATTTTTGCACCAGTGAATTTCTCCTTTTGGACTTTCCATATAATAAAGCCAGGTACCACCTTCTCTGAAATCCATGGATTTAGTGACATTTTTATAGGGCTTTGGAGCCCACCATTTATCTAATATTTCAGGGTTGGTCCAAGCTTCCCAAACCAAATCCAGGTTTGCGGCAAATTCACGTGTGACGTGAACGGTTTGAGTTCCTTTATTGACAATAAAGTCGAATTGAAGTGGAAGGCTCATGATACGTTGAATTTATGTGAAAGATAGTTTTGAAGTTTTTCGCCGTTTTGTTTTAGTCCTTCCAATGCGTTATGGTTTTTGATGACTGCCTGAAGGATTTCTTCCGAGTCTAAAACAACCGTCCAATCCATTTCGGTTTTATCTCCTTTTGCTTCAAATAGGACTGTGGTGATGAAGTGAGGATTGAAGTGCTCGAATACAATCTTTTTGAAAGGAATGATCTCTTTAAAAATGGAATGATTTGGATAATTTTTGCCATCTGGGCCATGCATGATAAAGATCCAATCACCTTCGGCTTTAAATTCCATGGTTTTGATAGTGTTGGTAAATCCAGACGGTCCCCACCATTGTGAGATATGCTCAGGTTTTGACCAAACTTCCCAAACCAGATCAATTGGTACATTTAGAACCCGAAACATGTGCATCTCACGGTTCTTTGTTGATTCACTTGTCATTTTTTCTTTCTTTTTGAATTTTAGCTAGGTAGGCATCCAAGTTGTCAAAACGCGATTCCCAGATTTTTCTGAATTGGTCTAGCCAATTGTCTAGTTCTTTCATCTTTTCCAATTCAAGACTGTAGAAAATTTCACGGCCTTTTTGCTCCTGTTTTAAGACCTCACATTCATGGAGCACTTTTAAGTGTTTGGAAACTGCCTGACGACTTGTATCAAACTGCTCAGCGATGGCATTGGGTGTCATTGCCTGAATGGCAATTAAGGCGATGATGGCTCTTCTTGTAGGGTCGGCAATCGCTTGGAAAATATCTCTTCGCATTATTTATGAAACTGATTGGTTGCAAATATAAGCAACCGTTTGGTTTCGCAAATGATTTTCTAGTTTTTTTTAAATCCGTGACCGAAAAGCTGGAAATATCTTCCCCAATATTGGGAAAAATGACGCAGGAGGAGGTAGAAAGCAATCCTTGAATTAAGTGATTGGAATAAAGATACTTTGTAAATGATTTTTAATTATTTGTTTAAAATTTGGCCTAAAATCTCAAAAAAGGGAATCACCTTGAGTATTTTCGCGTCTTAATGAATCAAAATCAAAGTTTGTTGGTTTAAAAACTGTTGAAATTACTTTCAAATCGACCCGGTATTTTTTCTTACTAGTACTGGAATAGCGTTTGTGCAAATTTTAGAAAATGAAAAAGAACTTATTTCAAAAACCGAAAATTATGAATGTTAAAATATTAGGTACAGCTGCGGCGGTATTATTAATGGCTGCAAGTTGCGGTACAAAAAGCACAGAAAATGAGGAGGCAATGGGAGCTGAAACTGAAATGAGCGCTGAAACTACGCCAGCCACAATTTCAATCGAGAAGTTTACAGATTCACCTACTTATGCCAGTTCATCTTTAAAAATGACTAAGCCATCTGGAATGTCTGTTCCACAGGCAGGAGAAGTTGATTTTGCATTTGAGGTAGGAGATTATGAACTCGGAGCTCAGACTGAGAAGAATGGAATGGCTGCGAACCTAGCCAATTCAGGAAATGGACAGCACATTCACTTCATTGTAGATAACGATCCTTACTCAGCTCACTATGAGCCGGAATTCAAGAAAGAGATGACTGCTGGAACACATTACGTGGTTGCATTTTTGAGCAGATCTTACCACGAGTCAGTTAAGAATGCGAATTCATTTGTGGCTAAGAAGATTGTTGTTGGAGAAGCTGGCGATGATATGGGAGTTGATTTGGAACAACCAACCATGATCTATAGCCGTCCAAAAGGTGAATATGCAGGAGCTGATACCGAGAACTTGATGTTGGATTTCTTCCTTTTGAATACCACACTTTCAGAAACTGGAAACAAGGTTAGAGCAACCATCAACGGTCAGGAATTCATGATTACTGAATGGGCTCCTTACATCATCAAAGGACTTCCAAAAGGCGAGGCAACGATCAAATTGGAATTGTTGGATGCTGATGGAAATTTGATCCCAGGTGGATTTAATGAAGTAACCAGAACTGTTACTTTGAAAGACTAAGTAAGCTAGATAGGAAAGCAATAAAATTTAAAAATCCGTGTGAATTGAATCACACGGATTTTTTTTGTCATTTCCTCAGACATGAATTTTAGTGACTCTGTCTCGTTTAATCCTGCTTTTCTACAATTATTTCAAAATCATCAAAATGTACTTCCCCCTCAGTTCCAGGAAGAATTACTGCAAAAGGAATAATGATTTCTGTTTTTCTTGTGAAACTTGGAAGTGTAACCTCAATGATCTGATTCGTAAGTTCTCCTGAAACAGGATTGTCTTCCGTCGAGTAAAAAATTGATTCAACGGTTTTGGCTCCATCATTAAAGAGTCGTGACTCATAAACCCGAAGTGCAATTGCTACTCCAGGCCCTTTCAATCCGGAAGAATTAACTTTTGTCCGGACAGTTACTTTAGCTCCCTTGGGAATATTTGGATTGGATATTTGGGTAAACCAATATCCAGTTTCTGTAGAAGTTTTACCTTCAACTGAAGAAATAACGAGCGAGTTGGTTGAGTTCTGGCTGATTCTTTCTCCGGAGAAGCTTCCGTTTGAATTGTAAAAAAACCAAGAATCATCTTCGGTTTGATGTTTGAAAAAAACAGGGTTTATTTCCCAATCCTGAAGATCAGCGATACATTTTTGTTCTGAGGCTAATCTGTCAAATAGTTCATCTAAATAATATTCTTTAAGATCAGAATCATTTTCATAATAATCATAAAGGTTGACTTTGGAATGCATTAGAGAAGTTGGATTACCATCACAAAGAAATGAATCATCATGATCGAGATTTAAAAAAGCATGTCCAATTTCATGAAAAAAGAACCTTTCCCGTTGCAGATCAGATTGGGTGGACCATCCACATCTACTCACTTTTGAAATTAAGACGGTTCTTTTGCCAGTAACAGGATGTTGTTGAAAACCATAACCACAAAAAGATTCACCACCAATGACTATATCCTCCTCTAAATATACAATGTCCACATTGGATAAATCCAGATTAAAACCTCTTGATTTTGCCTCAGCTATAAAGCGATCTTTATAGATGTCTAAGGAAGGATTCTGATCAGGAGTAGGGTCTGGAAATTCCTCTTTATCACAGGAAAAAAGTAAGCTGGATAAGAATAGGAACAGTGAAAAAGAAAGGAGGTTGGCTTTCATGGTTTTGGGTTTAAAAAGAACTAATAATTAGAGAGTTAACGTACTAATTAATTATCAAGTTGTCAAAACTATTTTTGCAGAAAATTCTGAATTCGATTTCTATTCCTTTAACTCTGCTCTTTTCTCTTTAATCTCTTCTGCCAAAATCGAATTAATATCAGTTTTAGCTCCTAATAGAAGATGAATAATGGTTCCGAATTCACGAGCATTTGGATCCGTGATGGTTCCGATTTCTTCGGATTTTTCAAATAATGAAATCTCTCTATCGCTGACTTCATCTGAAGCCTCCCGAACCAAAATCACATTTCTGATTTCTTTGCTTAAATCGATCCAATTGACATAATCTGCATTCATGGTGATTGCTTCAAGTCCTTTGGTTTTAGTATAAAAATTAATCGCTCCAGCTAATCCATAATTGTCACAGATGATGACAGTGTACTCATCCGCAGGTGCTTTGGCATAAGCGAGATCAACTTTTGCAGCGAGTTCCTTCCACCCGAGCATATCTGCAAAATCCTGAGGAATATCGTGATCTACACCGTCTTCCCAACGGGTTAATTGCAAGTCTGGATGTCTTTTATACACTTCCTTTAACTTTTCCGGAGGTCTTATAGGGAATACCAAAGGGATTATCAACCCGAAAATGATAATAGGAGTTAGGATGGCTACAGGTCTTAAATATCGCTTCCTTCCGTCTTTTAGAAGATGAGTTAAGTATAATGATCCGAAGGCAAAGAAAATAGGGTAAAGGCTAATGCCATAATAAGCTTTGGCACGAAGAAAAGTGAAAATGGTCAAAGTGGCTACCAAAGTAAAAAATAGAAAACGATACTTTTTAAATGGCGCATAAGTGAAAAATGACACCAAAGCGGCGATAAGGATATAAATAGATCCGATGAAAAATAAAGGTTGTTCGGTTAGAAAATCAATTCGGTCCACATTGACCAATTGATATTTATTCAACATCCGCATATGCCATAGTACTGGGAAATTATTCAGATACTGCCAGATGATATTAGGCAAAGCTATAAGTAGTGCAAGTCCGATCCCGCCATAGAAATGAGGGTTTTTCAGTCTCTTACGCTCTGAACTTATTAAGAGTCCCAAGACTAGACTTATCCCCAAAAATACGACGGTGTATTTATTCAAAAACCCAAAACCAAAGCCAATTCCCATCCAATAAAGCCAAGAGTTTTTTCCTGTTTGGATGTGTTTGATCAGGGTATAAAAGATAAAGGTCCATGCAAGGATGTCGAATGAATTTGGCTGGAAAAGGAGGTTCAATCGTGCCAATGCTGAACAAATCAATGCGATAGCTGCAAGTGAACAAGCGAATAAATTTCCTTCAAAGCTTTCTATTGTTTTCCAAACCAAAGTAATGGTCAAGGCACCTAAAAGAGTGGGGAAAAATTTGACCCAAAACTCTGTGTAGCCCAGCAGATAAATAAGGTAAGAGAACCAAGAAGTAACTGGAGGAACAGAAATATAACCCCAAGCCAAATGATGAGCATGGTCTAGATGGAGAAATTCATCCCGATGGAGATCGTAACCTGAGTCAATCAGCAAATACTGTAATACAAACTTGATCAGTATAAATCCGAATAAAAATAGATTTTGCTGCTTCATTTGGTTATAAAAATTTGGAAGGGGCGATTAGTGTTTTTTTCTGACTCTTTATTCAAGATTCATGAGAAGGCTGTTTTGGATCTATTAGCTTTCTGATTTAAACATTCTGAATTATCGGACTATCCGTTAAAAATCAATTTAAAAGTTGTTCCTTCCTCGATGGCTGACCGCACTTGGATATTGCCTTTGTGTCTGCGCATGATCTGCTTGGATAAGCTCAATCCAATGCCAGAACCTTTCTTTTTTGTAGTAAAGAATGGAATAAAGATTTTACTCAATGCTTCTTCTTCAATCCCTTTTCCTGTATCGCTGACTTCCAAAATGATTTTTCCAGCTTCATCTATAAATGCCCTAAATGTGATCACTTTGATATCGGAATCCTCGACTGCGTGGATAGCATTTTGGGCAAGGTTAATCAAAACCTGTTCGATCTGGGTTTGGTCTCCAAATAGAATCAACTCAGGCGGATTTAGCTCTTTTCGCAAAGAAATCCCTTTACTTTCCAATTGATGGGCAAGAAGTACTTCGAGTTGGTCAAATAGCTTCGCAATGCCAATGCTGCTAAACTTCGGTGGCGGAATATGTGCCAGACTTCTAAAGTCAGAAACGAAATTGATCAGACCTTGGCTTCGTTTTTCGATTGTGCTGATTCCCATCAGATAATCTTCCATGTCTGATGGGCCCACTAGGCTGACATCGTCCATTTTGGATTCGATTTCTTCTTTGATGGTACCTGCCAGGGAAGAAATAGGAGCGATGGAATTCATGATTTCATGCGTCAAAATCTTGACAAGATTCTGCCAAGCTTCCATTTCCTTTTCTTCAAGTTCAGATTGGATATTTTGAAGAGAAACCAATTTGAATTTCTCGCCACGCATCAGCAACTCGATCACGTAAACGGAAAGCTGCATAATCCCGTCAGGGTGGGCGATTTTAATCAGTTCACTTCCGCCAGTGCGCAAATTATGGATGGCCAAATGAAGTTCCTTGTTGATCCCTTCGATTTCGGCAATATTTTTCAGTTCCTCTACATCGAGAATCCTCTTTGCGGAAGTGTTGATGATTTGAATATTCCCAGTTTCACCAAAGGTGATCAAGCCAATACTCAGGTGTTTGAAAACGGATCTGAAATACTGGTATTGGGCTTCCTTTTCAGCTTGATCTTCTTTCAGCTTTGCCAGAATGGCGTTAAATTCTATATGAAGGTCATCAGTTTCCGTCCCGTCAAATTTGACAGGATAGAGTTGGGAGTATTTGTCTTGCTTAATATTATCCAGAAATACCCGGACTTTCTTAAAAGAGCTTTCCGAATACTTCAGGAAGAAAATGATTTGGATCACCACCAAAATCAAGAAAAGGGAAATCATAAAGACTCCCCAATCATTGAAAATTGTGTATGCCAAAAGGAAAAGGGTAGCGGCTAGAAAGGCAATTCTACCCAGTAAGCCAACTTTATAATCCATATTTTTCCAGTCTTCTGTAAAGAGATGCTCTGGTCAAACCGAGCTCTTTAGCAGCTTTGGAGATATTTCCTCCGTTTTTATCAATCGCTCTCTGAATGGTACTTCGCTCCATGTCATCGAGATTTAAGGTGTTGTTGGCAGGTGCTTTATCAGATGCAGGCTTAGAGGAAAGGAAGAAGAAATCTCTTGAATCCAATTCTTCACCTTCGGCCATGATGATGGCTCTTTCGATGGCGTGCTGCAATTCCCTGATATTTCCAGGCCAATTGTACCGTTGCAACAAGTCCATTGCTGAAGCATTGAAACCTGTGAAATTTTTACGGTATTTCTGGCTGTAGTTTTTGAGGAAGTGATTTGCCAAAACCGGAATATCATCCTGTCTTTCACGAAGTGGAGGAAGGAAGATCTCCACCGTGTTGATTCGATAAAGCAAATCCTGACGGAATGTGTTTTCCATCACCATTTCATGCACATGCATATTGGTAGCGCAAATCAGTCGGATATCAACAGGAATTGCTTTGTTGGTACCAATTCGAGTGACTTCTCTTTTTTGCAATACCGTCAACAACTTAGATTGCAAAGGCATGGAAAGGTTCCCGATTTCATCCAAGAAAAGTGTACCGTTATCAGCCACTTCAAATCTTCCGGCACGATCGTCTTTGGCATCCGTAAATGCACCTCTTTTATGCCCGAAAAGCTCTGATTCGAATAGGGTTTCTGTAATTGCTCCCATATCCACACCCACGAAAATCTCATCTTTGCGAAGCGAGCGATCATGAATAGCTCTTGCGATCAATTCTTTACCTGTTCCATTTTCTCCCAAAATCAAAATATTGGCATCAGTCTGAGCCACTTTATCAATGATGGAGAAGATATTTTTCATAGAAGCACTTTGTCCGATGATGTCGCTGTAAGGCTTTTTCATATCAGACTGAAGCTGCTTTTGCTTTTTGTTCAGCTTTTCTACCTCATTATAACTCTCTTTGAGTCTGACTGCAGAAGAAAGGGTAGCTAGCAATTTCTCGTTTTGCCAAGGTTTCAAAATGAAGTCAGTCGCACCTTCTTTCAATGCCTGTACGGCCATTTCCACATCGCCAAATGCCGTAATCAAAATCACTACTGCTTTCGGATCAATTTCTTTGATTTGCTTCAGCCAATGAAATCCTTCTTTACCAGAGGTCGTATCTTCCCGGAAGTTCATGTCCAAAAGAATGACATCGTAGGAATTATTGTTGATCAAAAAAGGGATTCTTCTAGGGTCTTTTTCTATAGATACTTCTTTTGCGTGCTTCTTCAATAGCATTTTCGCAGCAAAGAGTAAATCTTCATTGTCGTCAATTATGAGTATTCTTCCCAGATCTTGATTTTCCATGGTTTTTTGTTTGGTCTATAATAAGGGGAAAATTATGCCAAGGCCGATTAGCGCCTTTAAACCCATTTTTTACTTCAAAAGTGTTCATAAATGTACGATTTTATACTGAAATCGGACAGAACTGTCCGGGTTTTTAGGCCCAAAAGATTTATGTAACTTTGTGCTTTAACCAAATGAAATATCATGCAAGCTAAAAAAGGCGATGCGGTGCAAGTGCACTACACCGGAAAGTTAGAAGACGGAAGTGTTTTTGATTCTTCAGCGAACAGAGAACCACTTGGATTCACTGTTGGGGCGGGTCAAATGATTCAAGGATTTGATGCAGCTGTTGATGGAATGGCTGTTGGCGATAAAAAAACTGTGACTATTCCTGCTGCTCAAGCTTATGGCGAGAAGAGGGAAGATATGATGATTGATGTACCAGTGGAGCAAGTGCCTGCTGATATCAAGCCTGAGATTGGAATGCAGTTAACTCTTCAGGGAGGAAATGGTCAGCCAATGCCAGTGATTGTAACTCATGTTGATGATACGAAAATCACTTTGGATGCAAACCACCAGTTGGCAGGAAAAGATTTGATTTTTGACATTGAACTGGTGAAAATCGGATAAGTCAATTAGAACTAAAGAAAAAAGCCCAAGCGATTGGGCTTTTTTCGTTTTCAGGAATCGTTTGCATAGATCAGGTAGCAATTTTTTAATTATCTGAAGTATATTAAGTTTTGCTTAATACGCTCAATTAACATGACCCTGACAATTATTTCATTTTTGGCCTTCACGGCTTTTGTAGCAATATTTTCTTGGTATCAGCTTCGGAAAGATAAATTAGATACACAGGACGGATATTTTTTAGGAGGAAAAAGCCTGACTGGATTAGTGATCGCAGGCTCCATGTTGCTGACCAATATTTCGACTGAACATCTGATCGGAATGAATGGATCAGCTTATAAAAATGGATTCATCATTATCGCTTGGGAGGTCACTTCGGCCATCGCACTGGTGATCGGGGCATTATATTTTATCCCGAGTTTTCTCAGGATGGGATTGACGACAATTCCACAGTATTTGGAATATCGGTTTGATAGAATCACCAGAACTCTCGTTGCGCTTTTTTTGATTGTATCATTTGTCGTGACATTGCTTCCGATTGTGCTTTATACTGGAGCGATCAATTTGGAAAGTATATTCAATGTTTCAGAAACGCTTCAAATCAGTCAACAGGAAGGTTTGTGGTTAACAGTCATTGTGATCGGGATCATCGGATCGATTTATGCCATTTTCGGAGGTCTGAAGGCGGTAGCATTTTCTGACACGATCAATGGAATTGGTCTTTTTTTAGGAGGCCTACTGGTTTTGGGATTTGCGCTCTGGGATATCGGTGATGGGAATATGGTAGCGGGATTATCGAAGGTTTATAAGGCTGCCCCCGAAAAATTTAATGTGATAGGAGCGAGGGATTCAGTCCTTCCATTTGAGACGCTGTTCACCGGTCTGATGATCAACCAGCTTTATTTCTGGTGTATGAATCAAACTATTATTCAAAGAGCATTTGGGGCTAAAAACCTTGCTGAAGCCCAAAAAGGATTACTTTATACTGGAGTTTTGAAGTTGTTTATTCCCTTGATAATTATCCTTCCAGGCGTGATTGGGTTTTATTATTTCGGAGATAGTCTTTATGATAATCAGGATTTGATTTACCCTGAATTGATTAAAAAAGTGTTGCCAGTAGGTTTGACTGGATTCTTTGCTGCAGTGGTGATGGGAGCAGTTTTAAGCACATTTAATAGTGTGCTGAACAGTACTGCCACAATTTTCAGTTTGGGAATTTATAAGAGACACCTGAAGCTGAATGCCACTGACAAGGAATTGGTTTGGGTTGGGAAAGTGACTTCCATAGTTTTGGCCATTTGTGCGATTTTGGCAGCACCGATGGTCGCAGGAGCTCCAGATGGATTGTATCAGCTTTTGCAGCAGCTAAACGGAATTTTCTTTATCCCAATCGCATCGATCATTATCGCAGGCTTATTTCTACCGAAGATTTCTGCTGCAGGAGCCAAAGCCGGATTATTTGTGGGATTGGGATTTTATGTTTTAACCGTATTTATTCTCCAAGTGGACATTCATTTCGTTCATATTTGGGGAATCGAGTTTTTGTTGAATATGGCAGTGATGTTTTCGGTGTCCTATTTCTATCCAAATACCAATAAATTTAAGCCTTCGGATATTAGTCCAGAAGAATTGCATCCTTGGAAATATGCGAAACTTCTGGGGTTGGTTTTAGTGGTTTTGACAATCCTGATTTATATCTGGCTAGGGAATTAATCTTATGAAAATCTTTATTTTAAAGTAAATTTCGACAAATGAAAGAAGTGACACCACATCAAATGGAAGAACTCTGGGAAGAGGATCTTTTGAAACGCTATCCGGAAAATGGAAAGCCGGAAAAAGCGAAAGAAGAATTTAGAAATTACGAAGATCCTCAAAGGGAAACCGTGAAGGAATTCTATAGAATCAACCACCTGAATCAAACCTATGATTTTGTTTTAGGGAAAGAAAAAGAGTTTCTCAAGTTTGATAAGAAAGAAATGACGCTTTGGGAGGCAGTGGAATTTCTAAATACACTCGTTGATGATTCTGATCCTGATACTGATTTGGATCAAACCCAGCATTTACTCCAAACCTCTGAGGCAATTCGTGCTGATGGACATCCAGATTGGTTTGTTTTGACAGGCTTTCTTCATGACCTAGGCAAGGTGTTATGTCTTTTTGGTGAACCTCAGTGGTGTGTGGTAGGGGATACCTTTCCTGTTGGCTGCCAGCATTCAGATAAAATTGTTTATCCTGAGTTTTTCAAAGAAAACCCGGACAGCAAAGATCCAAGATTCAATACAAAATATGGAGTGTACGAACCAAACTGCGGTCTTGATAATGTTCATATGTCTTGGGGACATGATGAATACATCTATCAGATTATGAAGGATTACCTTCCAGAAGAGGGCTTGGCAATGTTACGGTATCATAGTTTTTATGCCCAGCATAGAGAAAATGCTTATGCTCATTTGATGAATAAAGATGACCATCAGCTGTTTAAATGGGTGGATAAGTTTAATCCTTACGATCTCTATTCGAAAGCAGCTGTGCCGCCAAATGTGAAAGAATTACGGCCGTATTATGAAGATCTGGCTTCGAAGTTCCTTCCGGATACATTGAAATTCTAATTCAAAAAAACCGAAGATCGCTCTTTGGTTTTTTTATTGTAAGCTTTTGATCCATACGGGGATGTCGAAAACCTTGATTTTATCTTGGGTAATTAAAGCGATCTTTTCTTGACCTATTGAAATACTTTCAAAGTCTTTTCCACCTGTTGAGCCGATCTCTATCTTTTCTTGGTTTTGCAAAGAGATAGCCATGACCATTTCTCCATTAAGCCAAAGAAGATTTTCATTGTAGAAGCAAAGCCTTTGGTCGGTGACCAAGTTGATTTTTTTGATAAAGTTGCCTTGGTTGTCAAACATAAAAATACCTTCTCCTTTTACATTCATAAAAAGTCTGTTTTTAAACTCTCTGATTTCCGTGACTTCAAGTTTTTCAGGATTCAGAATGATGTTTAATGGTTGAGATTGAATGACAGTATTTCGGCGGTAATCGAGGATTTTGAGGTTTAAGTCGGATTCATCCCAAACCCAGATAATATTATTGTTCCCAAGAGTAGCTGCTTTGGCCAAGTTGATATTTGCCTGAAAGAACCCATTTTCGGACAGGAGATTTAAAAACCTGTCCAAGATTCGGTATTCCTGAAGGTCTGAGGAAAAGCTGAAAATATTAACAGTCCAAGCCGCTTCTAGCTGTTGCAATCGACCTTGCCTTGTTGGAGAAAACAAGTTCAACTGTTTTCCACTGGCTTGGAATTGGTAAATATCACCAGAATTTGTACTGGCGAAAATCTGATCTTTCGTATCAAATGAAACCAAGTCTAAGTTTGAAACAGTAATTTCTGAAATGGCTTTATCCAAAACATTATTCTCTTGGCTGAAAGAAAAATGAGGGAAAGCTATGAGCAGAAAAACTGACAGAAACCTCATCCTTCAAATGTTTTTAGAATAGGCTTATTTCCATCAAATTCAAGATAGGTGTATTGACTGACCCATTCTCCTAAGTTGAAATATGTGGAGTTTTCACCCACTTCAAGTTCTAAGGGCAAATGCCTATGACCAAAGATGTAGAAATCGTGATGATGGGTTTGTTCGACTTCTTTACAGTATGCCCAAAGCCATTCATCGTCTCCTAAAAAACGATTTTCATCCTTTTCTATGTTTGTGATCCTGCTGTGGCCTGACCAGGCATGGGCGATTTTGATTCCGATATCCGGGTGAAGCCATTTGAAAAGCCATTTGGATAAGGAATGCACGAATACCTTTTTAAGGAATTTATACTTGTGGTCTCCAGGTCCAAGTCCATCGCCGTGACCTACCATCATGGAGACATTCCCTATTTTCAACTCTATTGGTTCATGAAAAACCGGGATTCCTAATTCTTCCGTGAAATACCCTTTCATCCATAAATCATGATTTCCGGTAAAAAAATAGACAGGAATGTTTTTGTCTCTTAGTTGGGAGATTTTGGAAATGAAAGGAATAAATCCTTTTGGGATGACTTTACCGTATTCAAACCAGAAATCGAAAAGATCTCCCACCAGAAATATTGCTGCAGCTTCTTCTTCGATACTATCTAACCATCGGATTATTTTTCGTTCCCGAATTTTACTGGTTTCGGAATTTGGTGCGCCCAAATGAAAATCTGAGGCAAAAAATACTTTTTTACCTTCAAGTTCGAGGTGAAGTGACGCGGCTTGCATGATTAAAGATAATCGGGGATAGGATTAAAAAAAAAGCCCCTTTGAGAAGGGGCTTTAATTATTATGAATTTTCTTCCTTCGTTTCCGTGACTGAATTTTGCTCATCCGCAGTATTTTCATCCGGATCCAAGGTTGGATTTTCTAATTGATCAATCACCGGAACAGGAGCACTTTCCTTTTTATTGGTGTAAGCCTGATAGGTAGTTTCCTTTTCAAACGGTCTCTTACCGATCAATTCTTCCAAGTCAGACTGGAATAGAATCTCTTTCTCTAGAAGTTCTTTAGCCAAAATCTCCAATTCCTTGATTCTATGTGTTAGCAAATCCTTGGTTCGGATATAGGCTTTTTGGATCAACTGTCTTACTTCTTCATCGATGGTTTCAGCAGTTGTTTCAGAGTAAGGTTTGGTCATTTTATAGCCATCTCCTTTGGAATCATAAAAGGAGACATTCCCGATCTTATCATTCATTCCATAAATGGAAACGATCGAATAAGCCATCTTTGTCACTCTTTCCAAGTCACTCAATGCTCCTGTTGAAATCTTATTGAAGATGATTTCTTCAGCTGCCCTTCCTCCCAAAGTCATACACATTTCATCTACCAACTGATCTGTTTGGTAAAGGAATTGCTCCTTCGGTAAATATTGGGCGTAGCCCAAAGCTGCAATACCTCTTGGTACAATACTTACTTTTACCAATGGATCAGCATGCTCTAAGAACCAACCTGCCACTGCGTGACCAGCTTCGTGATAAGCAACAATTTTCTTCTCCTCTGGAGAGATAATTTTGTTTCTCTTTTCAAGACCACCGATAGTTCTATCAATCGCATCTTGGAAATCCTGCATGTCAACAGCAGTCTTATTTCTTCTAGCAGCGATCAAAGCTGCCTCGTTACATACGTTTGCAATTTCCGCTCCAGCGAAACCTGGAGTCTGCGCTGCCAATTTCTTAGGATCTACATCCGCATGAGTTTTGATTGGCTTCAAGTGAACTTTGAAAATCGCTTCTCTTCCTACGATATCTGGCTTATCAATGGAGATCTGGCGATCAAATCGACCCGCTCTCAATAAGGCACTATCCAATACGTCTGGTCTGTTGGTAGCAGCCAAAACGATTACGCCTGAATCTGTACCAAAACCATCCATTTCTACCAAAAGAGAATTCAACGTGTTTTCTCTTTCGTCATTGGAACCCGGCATTTGGCCTTTTCCTCTAGACCTACCAATGGCATCAATCTCATCAATGAAGATGATACAAGGCGCTTTTTCTTTCGCCTGCTTAAATAAATCTCTTACTCTGGCAGCACCAACACCGACGAACATTTCGACAAAGTCAGAACCTGAAAGAGTAAAGAATGGAACTCCAGCTTCACCTGCCACAGCTTTAGCAAGCAAAGTTTTACCTGTTCCCGGAGGTCCTACAAGCAAAGCTCCTTTCGGGATTTTACCACCTAGTTTGGTGAATTTTCCTGGGTTTTTAAGGAATTCAACAATTTCCTGAATTTCTTCTTTGGCTTCATCCAGACCTGCCACATTGTCAAAAGTGATTTTGACTTTGTTTTCAGCATCAAATAATTGTGCCTTTGATTTACCCACATTGAATATTTGACCTCCTGGACCAGATGGGCCTGCCATTCTTCTCATCATAAACCAGAAGAAGACAAATAAGAGGATCAAGAAACCAAAGCTGCCGAAGTAGCTTGTCCAGTTTTCTTCAGTAGAAACTTCTAAATCAATTCTGTTTGCAGGATCTGCCTGTTCTTTTAGAGCATCAAAATCATTTGCAAATTTATCAACGGAGGCAACCTGAAAGGAATAATGAGGACCTGACTGGTTGAAAAGTGTAGAATTAGATTCTAATTCATTTTTATATTTTGGTTCAGCAAGGGCAGATTGCTTCAAGGTGATATCTACCCGCTCCATATTTTTGACCATTACGACTTTTGCTACGTCGCCAGCCAAATACATATCCTCAAATTTTTTCTGTGTAATATCTACTACAGAGGACCTCTGCTGAATCCAGGTAAGGCCGAGAAGCACCAAAACAGCTGCTATGATCAACCAAAGTTGAAAATTTGGCTTTTGCTGTGGTGCCTTTGGTACAAATTTTTTGTTCTTATTTTTATCGCTCATCGCTTAATGGGTAATTCTGTAAACTTAAGTAAAACGGAATAGAATGGTTAAAGTTTGAGACATTTTAGCTGATTCGGGTGACTTTTGCATCTCCCCACAATTCTTCTAAGCCATAAAATTCCCTCTTCTCCTTAAGGAATATATGAGCAACTACGTTCACATAATCCATTAAAATCCAATTTTTGCTGTTTTTTCCTTCATTTCGCCAAGGACCTTTGTCTCCTGCCTTGATGACATGCTCCTCGATAGAATCTGAGATTGCATCTAATTGTGAATCGGAATTGCCGGAGCAAATCACAAAAAAATCGGTCATTGAATTTTTAATATTTCGTAAGTCCATCAGAATGATGTCGAAAGCTTTTTTTTCCTCCATCCCTTTGACGATTACTTTGCTCAGCTCTTCTGCTGTCATATTATTGTTTTAATTTTATGAACTGGAATATTGATGATTTCCAGAGAATCTAAAATTTATGTATAAAATTCTTGCCAACACCATTTTTTTGGGGAAAGATGTGCATTTCCTGCCAGACTGTCATTCTACCAATGACATAGCTCTTCAGATGGTCAGGAAAAGTCAGGCTAAAGAAGGGACTATCGTTATTTGCGGTCACCAAACGAGCGGAAAGGGACAAAGAGGAAATGTGTGGGTTTCTGAAGCTGGGAAAAATTTGACCATGTCACTGGTTTTAAAACCTGATTTTCTGGATATCTCCGAACAGTTTTTTCTCAATATGAGCATTGCAATAGGGATCAGGAGTTTTTTAGACGATTATATTCCAAACGCCAAAGTAAAATGGCCGAATGATATTGTGGTTCCTGGGTTTGGGAAAATCGGGGGAGTCTTAATTGAAAATATTTTGACTGGAAGTTCCTGGGAATATTCTGTGGTCGGAATTGGCATAAATGTCAACCAGATTTCTTTTTCAAATCCCAAGGCTACTTCTTTGGCAAAAATATCCCAAAACAATTTTGACCTGAATGAGCTTTTTAGATTGATCATCACCAGAATAGAGCAAAGTTATTTGAAGTTGAAAAAAGGGAAAATCCATGAAATCAGAAGAGAATATTTAAGCCATTTGTATTTGTTGAATCAAAAAGCTGCTTTTCAATCTGATGGAAATGAATTCCTTGGAGAAATCCAGGGAGTCGATGATTCTGGAAAGTTGCAGATTGCAGATGAAACAAGGGGATTGAGAGAGTTTGATCTGAAAGAAGTTGTCTTCTTAGAATAGCCGCTGAATTTTAGATTTAAAGATTTATGCGGTACCTTTGCCGAAGTTTTTATGAGAATTTAATTCGTTAACTATCAATAATATGTCAGAAATCAAGTCTGAAAAATACGTAAAGTACAAGGTTAAAGATATTTCTTTAGCGGAGTGGGGCAGAAAAGAAATCAAATTGGCAGAAGCAGAAATGCCAGGTTTAATGGCTCTTCGTGAGGAGTTTGGAGCTTCTAAGCCATTGAAAAATGCAAGAATTGCGGGTTGTCTTCACATGACCATTCAAACTGCCGTTTTGATAGAAACGTTGGTGGAACTTGGTGCTGAAGTGACTTGGTCATCTTGTAATATTTTTTCTACTCAGGATCATGCTGCCGCTGCTATCGCTGCTGCTGGTATTTCTGTATATGCTTGGAAAGGCATGACAGCAGAAGAATTTGACTGGTGTATCGAACAAACTTTATTCTTCGGAGAAGATCGTCAACCATTGAACATGATTTTGGATGATGGTGGTGATTTGACCAACATGGTTCTAGATCAATATCCTGAATTGGTTGCTGGAATTAAGGGACTTTCTGAAGAAACCACTACTGGTGTTCACAGATTGTATGAAAGAATGAAGAATGGAACTCTTCCAATGCCTGCCATCAACGTGAATGATTCTGTTACCAAGTCTAAATTTGATAACAAATATGGATGTAAAGAATCATTGGTAGATGCTATCAGAAGGGCTACAGATGTGATGATGGCTGGAAAAGTTGCTGTTGTTGCTGGATATGGTGATGTTGGAAAAGGATCTGCTGCTTCTTTGAGAGGTGCTGGTGCTAGAGTTATTGTGACTGAGATTGATCCAATCTGTGCGCTTCAGGCAGCTATGGATGGATACGCAGTGAAGAAAATGGTGGATGCTGTAAAAGATGCGGATATCGTTGTAACTGCAACTGGTAATAAAGATATTCTTACCGGAGAGCACTTTAAAGCAATGAAAGACAAAGCGATCGTTTGTAACATCGGACACTTTGACAATGAAATCGATATGGCTTGGTTGAATAAAAACTATGGCCATACTAAAAATGTGATCAAACCTCAGGTAGATCTTTATGATTTGGATGGAAAAGAAGTGATCATTTTGGCAGAAGGACGTTTGGTGAACTTAGGTTGTGCTACAGGTCACCCATCGTTTGTAATGTCCAATTCTTTCACCAACCAGACTTTGGCTCAATTGGAGCTTTGGCAAAATACGGATGAATACAAGCCAGGAGTTTATGTTCTTCCAAAACATTTAGATGAAAAAGTTGCTGCATTGCATTTGTCAAAACTTGGAGTTGAGTTAGAAACTCTTTCTCAAGAGCAAGCAGAATATATCGGTGTAACGGTAGAAGGGCCGTTTAAGCCAGAATATTACAGATACTAAAAGTATCAAACATTAAAAAGGCAGCTTTAAAGCTGCCTTTTTTTATGCCTTTGCAAGATCAATAGGGGTTTAGAATTGAGTGCTATTTTCTTTTTGGAAAGAATTTCATTCAGGGTTAAGCAAAAGCTGCCTTCCGTCGGGTAGGAGTACATTTGCAGCCACTTGGCAAGAATCGATCAACTCATATGTTAACTGGTGAGTGACCTGTTTTCCAACTCCACGCCCAATAGTCCAAGTTTCAGTTCCGGCAACAGGGATTAATTCATTTTTTTGAAAGCAAGTGGTTAGCATTAACCTATCAAATGGGATATCAATTGAAATTTCCCTTCCCACAGGATTCATTCCTTCCATGGTTCCACCTGACATAATTCCAATAGAATTTGAAATCAAAGGCGCTTTTGTATGCTTAAGATTCCCTGTCAGTTTGGTAGTCAGATCCTTTTGGGTTTTGATCGTTAGAGGATTGAAGAACTCTGTTATTTCATTTCCATTTTCCGAAGAGAAATTTCTAATTCCGCGAATTGTATCTCCTTCGAAGGAATAGTTATCATACGACATCGCCCAATTTGCAGTAGGTGTACTACTAATAGAAAATTCTAAAATCAATTTGCCAGACCTAGTTAAGGTGCCAGATTGATCGCATTCGTTTTCAGAATTAAAATCAAGTATCACTTTCTTAGTATCATCTTCTATTAGGAGTGATGGACATCCCGGTAATGTGCTTGTAGAATCCATGGCTTGGTATTCTTCAAAACTAAGAAGGCCAAAATAAAGACTTTCGCTCCATGCTTTAGAGGTTTCGAATAGTTGCAAAGCTTCCTGAGGTAGATCTGTACCAATTACTTTATCCGCGTCTTCTTGACAGCTTGATGAAAGGACTAGAATTAGGATATAGAAAAAGTGGAATCTTTTCATTGGTCTAATTATTTCATTTAAAACTCCAGTTGAATCAAGAAAGACAAGGGGTTTTTCCATTGCGTTTTCATGTTTCATTCTTGATCTCTTAAGAATTGATAGGACAAAATCAAAAACTTTTCGATTCGAAAACTTCCTTTCAATTACTAGGCCGAATGCCTATCTTGGCTTAGAATGAATCCAAAATATTTATGAATTATTTAAACGGTATGCTTCGCGATGGAGCTTTGGAAGGTAAAAATATATTAATTACTGGAGGAGGGACCGGTTTAGGCAGGTCAATGGGGGAGTATTTTTTGGAATTAGGAGCAAACATTATAATTACCAGTAGAAAATTGGATGTATTGACAGACACAGCCAATGAAATGATGTCCCAAAAGGGAGGAAAGGTTATTCCTTTGGCATGCGATGTTCGTGAGATTGAACAAGTGGAAGAGATGTGGGCAAAGGCAATTGAAGCTGTTGGTCAAATTGATGTGGTCTTAAACAATGCCGCGGGAAATTTCATCAGTCCAACAGAGCGGCTTTCTACCAATGCCTTTAATACTGTTTTGGATATTGTTCTAAAAGGAACTTCTCAAGTAACCCTGACAGCGGGTAAATATTGGATAGCAGAGAAGCAACCTGGAGTATTTCTAAATATAGTGACTACTTATGCTTGGACGGGTTCAGGATATGTAGTGCCTTCTGCAGCTGCTAAAGCGGGAGTTTTAGCGATGACTCGGTCATTGGCAGTGGAATGGGCGAAATATGGGATTCGATCAAATGCCATTGCTCCAGGGCCATTTCCAACAGAAGGGGCTTGGAGTCGATTATTGCCAGGTGATTTGGTAAAAAAGTTTGATCCAGCAAAGAAAGTACCTGTAGGAAGGGTTGGTGAGCATCAGGAATTGGCTAATCTAGCCGCATATCTTGTCTCCGATTTTTCTTCTTATGTCAATGGTGAAGTTATCACCATAGATGGAGGAGAGTGGCTGAAAGGAGCTGGGGAATTTAATAATTTGGATCAAATACCTGAGGGAATGTGGGACATGATGGAGGCTTCCAGGGGAAAAAAGCCATGAGCCCCAAAATCGTTTGGGGCTATCTAAAAGCTAAATGGAAAATCAGGAATTCTTAGTGTCTCTTAAAGAGGTCTTGCTTGGCTCTGCCTCAAAATTCTTGTTTTGATTCACAGATTCTTTAATGTTCTTTTTAAGAGCTTGATCCAATTGAACCGTCTCTTTTTTGATGATATCGACTATTCTTTTGGATTCTACTGATTGTTGTTCGATATCCAGAATATCAATTAGCCCTAAAATATTTGCTACACGGGCTCTCAGTGTGTGAGACTGCTGAAAGGCGAGTTCTTTCAGGAAAAACTGATGTTCTTTCATCCATAGATCCTGTTTCTTTTTTTCTGTGATATCCAAGATAATTCCTTGGACCTTTTTAGCCTTTCCTTCGGAATTCCATTGAATAGTTTTACCAAAAGCTACGACCCAAATGGTCTGGTTTCTTTTTGATATCAATCGAAATTCTTTTTTAAAAGGAATACTGCCACTTGACCTAAAATGATTTGTCAAGTCCGAAGTTAAAAGATGATAATCCTCCTGATGAATATGTTTCTCCCATGTGATTTTGCCAAGGGTTTCTATTTCTGATTCAGTATATCCTAGGACCTGAGCTAATCCGGAACTAATGGTGTTGACTTTATCAAAAGGATTGAATTCCCAGAATCCAAGCAATTTATCTTCTAATATAGTGTCGATGATTTCAGAGGAAGATTCATCGTTATCCATGAAATCTCCCAGCTTGATATTGTAGGGCTTTAAAGGATCAACCGGATGCCCCAATCCTAGACAGGTTCCAAAATCCTCCGATATGAAGAAAAATTCCCATTTAGTCTTTAACAAATTGCCTGGTGGGTAATTGATTTTTTGAAGGTCAACCATAAAAGATTGGTGGTGGTTGTTCCAAGCTTTTATTCTATTATTTTCATATTTTACCCAATCGGTTGAAAGGAAACAATCTGAAAAATGTACAGGTTTTTTAGTCTTTTCAAAGAGTGATGGAATAGGCCCAATGCCAGAATCGGAACTAAGAACAAGTCCAGTTCTATCAAAGGTCACTTGCATAAAATACTCCGAAGTGATCGCTAATTGACTTAAAACTTCTAAGGCTTTGGTATTAATCATTGATCAAATGTAAAATAAAATATCACTAATTACATTAAATATTATTTAAAATACATAAAAACATATATGAAATGATTGAATATGATTTAAATCTTAATAGAAGCGAATTCGGAAATCCCACAAATGAAGGAAATGTGATTTCAAAGGAGGAAGCAATCTCACTTTTAGATGAATGGGTTTTAAATGAAAAACTGAAAGTTCACATGAAACAGGTTGGACATTTGATGAAGAGTTTTGCTGCTCAAAAGGGCTATTCTGAAGAAATTCAACATCAATGGTATTTGGCAGGGATTCTCCATGATGCTGATTGGGATCAATGGCCAGATCAGCATTGTAAGAAAATCATTGAAGAACTTGAAAAAAGAGAAATTGATCCAAAAATCATTCGGGCGATCGCCTCACACGGGCCAAAATACTTTGGTGTAGAACCAGAGACGGAAATGGATAAAATGCTTTATGCATTTGACGAACTCAGTGGCTTTATCCACGCCTATTCCTTGATGCGGCCCACAGGTTACCAAGGTATGGAAGTAAAGGGTGTCAAGAAGCGATTAAAGGATAAGACCTTTGCTGCTCAGGTAAGCAGGGAGGATATCCAAGATGCCTCCGAAAGAGCAAAGATGAGCATGGAAGATTTGATTAGATTTGTAATTAATCATCAAATTAATCCAACTGAATAATGAATTAGGTTAATTAGTATGTAAGAATTTTTTAAATTGATAAGATTTTTCACTAATAATTAAATTTTATGACAAAAAGGTTTTGCCTAGTGGTTATGCTTCTTTTCTTCAGTTTTTTGGTGAAAGCACAAGAAAAAATAGTGGATACCACCGCAATCATGATTTTAGATAGAATGAGCTCAATTTTTGGAGAATTGGGTTCTGTAGGTTTTACCTCGGAGATGTCCAAGGATGTGGTTTATGCAGAAAATTTCTTTATCAAGGTGTTTTCCAAAACTGATGTAAAAATAAAGGGTCCTAATAAGTTTTCGGTAAGGATCCATGGTGAAAATAAAGAAGATCAATATTCCTACAATGGGGAGGAAGTTGTCTATTTTTCATTCAAAAACAACATATATACAGTGGCAGATGCTCCGGATAATTTGATTGAAACGATTGATTGGCTTTATGAGGATTTTGGAATAGAGTTGACGACCGCTGACTTTTTGTATCCTAGTTTTTCTGAAGATTTTGTTTCTAACATGGACCATGTCGAGTATTTAGGAATGGCTGAGATCAATGGTAAGCCGGCTTTTCATGTTGCTGGGAGCAATGATTCTATGACTGTACAAATTTGGGTTTCGAATGATAATTATTTTCTGCCAATGAAAACTGTCATTACTTACTTTGATGGAGCATATGCGCATCAGCATCAGACTGATTTTTCAAATTGGATATTGAATTCAGAATATCCGGATACAATTTTTGAATTTTCTCCTCCTCCAGGCGCAAAGCAAATCACCTGGATGTCACAAAATTAACCCCTAAAAAATATTGTTATGAAAACTTTAAAATTTAAAATATGGGTTTTGGGGATTGGTATTGCAAGTTTGATGATGTCGACTGAGCTTGCCAATGCTCAAAGAATGAGAGGGGGAGGGGGGAGAGCAGCTGCAAGACCAGCTACCACTCGACAAGCTCCTTCGAGACAAATGAATCGGCCTACTACAACTAGTAGACCTGCGACCAGCAGACCTACTGCAAGCCGAAACAATTCGAGATCTTCGAGCAACCAAATTTCACGACCGAAAAATTCAAGCAACAAACCTACCCTAAATGGAGGTTCTAATAGAGTGACTTCCAAAAACAACAATAATAGTAAAGTTGCCAATATTAAAAATAACAACGTTGGAAATGGAGGTAGAAATAACATTGGGAATGGCGGAAGAAACAATGTAAATGTTAACAATAACAATGTTAATATCAATGTAAACAATAGGAATAACGTCAATATTAGAAACAATAATGTAAGGAATTATAGACCTTATAGGCCTCCATATAGACCATATCCTAGACCTCCTTATGTTTGGGGAGGATTTGGCTTTAGCTGGTTCAGACCCTATTATTATCATCCCTATACTCCATTTTATTGGGGTCCAGTTTGGCATCCTTGGGGCTTTTTGGCTGCTACAATAGCCGTAACTGCTATAGTAGTCTCGGTAGATGATAAAGACTATAATTATGATGAAGGGGTATTTTATGTAGAAACTGATGACGGGTATGTGGTAGTTGAAGCTCCTCAAGGGGCAACTGTAAAAGTTATTCCGAAGGAATCAAAAGAAGTGGAGGTGAGCCCTACAGTGAATAATTACTATTATGGTGGGACATTTTATGAAAAAAGTGATGGTGGGTACACGGTGGTTCCTCCACCTGCAGGGGCAGTAGTCGATGCACTACCAGACGGCGGTGAAGAAGTTAAAGTAGGAGATCAAACTTATGTGAAAATTGGAGATACCTACTATATGCCAGTACAGGAAGATGGGAAAGATATGTATGAAATTGTGCAAGTGGAAGAAGTGGAAGAATAAAGAAGAGTTTTGATTTTAATGAAAAAGGCCTCAATTGAGGCCTTTTCTATTTATTCTTCATCTGCTTTAACTTCGGATAAAGGTCTGAAATTACCTTCTGGTAATTGCTCTGCCACCTCGTCCTTTTCGTATGGGAATACCTCAACGATTGGGCTTTCTACGATGTCTGGTACTCTAAAGCTAACCAGCATGTTGTTTAAACTTTCCTGAATTCTATCGAAGGCTTCTTTGATATCAGAAGCAGTAACGATCATATATTGAGTTACTTTCTTTTCTTTCCCACTTTCTCCATCAGATACTAAATAGGAAATCTTGCATTTGTACCAGATGTCAGCGTCCTCATAGTAGAAAACATCAACAATATTACTCTTACTCAGACCAGTGATTTGAAAATCTCCACGGATCTGAGATCCTAAACGGTCATAAATTATTGCTTCGGCCTCAGTAAATGATACTGCATCCACCAAATATTGCTCAGAGATGTTTTTCAACAACCCTTCTTCATTTTCCTTAGCGTATTTTACTTTACACAAAAACCAAGTTCTCATCTTTCTTCTTATTAAATCGTGAATCTAAATCTTATCGGTTGAAGAACCATATGTTTCATGTTAAAAGTACCCTACTAAAAAATCAATAATAACTAAGTGGTTGATAATTAGACCGATGTTTTAGATGGCTAAAATCTGTTGAAAAATCTTTTCACTCTATTGAAATGAATTGGTGAGGGTTTGATAAAAACTGTAAATTGAAACGAAATAGTTGAGTATGCGCGATAAAATCTGGTATAGTTTTCCAGTACAACTTCTTTTACTTCACTTTAGAAAAAACCTAGCTCTAATTTTTATCTGGATTATGCTTTTAGGCATTATTCTGGAAAAATTTGGTGTGGTGTTAGGGATTCCATTTCTTTTTTTAGATCCTGAATACCTTCATCAGGTTTCTTGGATCAGTTTCATGATGGTGGGAATTGGTTTTGCCGTATTGACTATGGCTTTTCACATGACCACTTATATAATGGATGGCAGTCAGTTTAAATTTCTGGCGGTTTTACCAAAACCATTCATCCATTATTGCATCAATAACTCGATCATCCCAACTGTTTTCTATTTGATCTATTGTATCCGGTTTATCCTTTTTCAGCTAGGAAACGACCTAGATTCAGAATGGATAGTGGTCAGATATTTTTTGGGTTTTGCAGGGGGAAGTCTCCTGACTTATGCTCTAATTTTTGGCTATTTCGCCATTACAAACAAAGACTTTTTTATCCTTTTTGCGGGTTCTGTGGACAAGAGACTTCGAAAAGTTAGATTGACTCGAGCTAACGTTATCAGCCAATATAAAGAGCTAAAAACTAAACAAGACAAGGTTTTGTATTTCCTAAATCTCCGCTTGGGATTGGAAAAAGTAAGGCCTGATATTTCCAGGTTCGAAGGAACAAAACTGTTAAGGGTTTTTGATCAAAACCATTTGAATTTATTTCTAATTCAGGTCTTTTTGATTCTTTTTGTCTTGTTTCTGGGATTTTTTAAGGAAAAGCCAATTCTTCAGCTACCCGCCGCTATGAGTGCGACTTTGCTCTTGGCAATATTAGTGATGTTAGTTGGGGCGGTCAGTTTTTGGTTAAGAAAATGGTCCACACCGGTCGTTATTGCAGCACTTTTCTTATTGAATTACTTCTCTAATTTTTCATTCTTAAACAGACCTCATGAAGCATTTGGTTTGAATTACAAGATCAAACCTGAATTATACAACCTTCAACGTCTGGATCAATTACTTCATCCAGATACAGTGGCAAAAGACAGAAAAAAAACCACTGAAATTTTAACAAATTGGAAAGCAAAATTCCCAGATGAGATAAAACCAAAACTGGTATTGATTGCGGCAAGTGGAGGGGGACAAAGGGCTGCATTGTGGACTCTCCACGTGCTTCAGTCCATTTATAAGATTCAGGATGGTGAGGTGATTAAGCATACAGAACTGTTTACTGGTGCTTCTGGAGGAGTGATAGGTGAAGCATTTTTCAGGGAAATTTATCTTAGGTCTCAATCTGATAAAACGATTGATCCAAAAGATCCTAAATACCTGGATCAGATTTCTGCAGATAATCTCAACCCTATTATTTTTACACTTTTAGTAAACGACTTATTAATCCGAAATCAATATTTTGACTATGGAGGTTTTAAATATTTGAAAGACCGGGGTTTTGCTTTTGAGAATCAATTAAACCTTAATACTGAAGGAATCATGGATAAGCCGATTTCGGCATATCGTGAACCAGAGAGTAAAGCAATAATTCCGATGCTCCCAGTGACTACATTGATCACAAATGATGGGCGAAAATTGGTGATTTCACCAAACTCTATGTCATATCTGGGCACCTCTATGCTGGATAGAACTGGGATGGATGAGAAAAAACAATCCGTTGATTTTATCCGATTTTTTCAGGACCATAATCCTCAAAATTTAAGGTTTTTATCAGCTTTGAGGATGAGTGCTACTTTTCCATTTATAACTCCAAACATCCAACTCCCCTCAATCCCTACCATGGAAGTGATGGATACAGGGCTTTCTGATAATTTTGGAATTCAGGATGCACTTCGATTTATGTATGTATTCCAAAAGTGGATTTATGAAAACACCTCTGGTGTGGTTTTAATAACTATCCGAGACTCTGAAAAATCCACAGAAATACCTCCGACTACCCCTCCCAAAATTCTTGAGAAAATCTTTGTTCCTTTAAAAAATATCTATTCCAACTGGGACAATATCCAGACAATCCAAAATGAGGTATTATTCAATTACATGGATGAATCAATGCCATTTGATGTGGAAAAGGTAGAGTTTGAATATGCCCCTGAGAAAGTTCAGGCGGAAGAACTGAGCGGAAGCCAGGAGACTATGCAGCGAGCTTCTTTAAACTGGAGACTCACGGCCCGAGAGAAGAAATCTATTTTGGCAAGTATTTTTACAAAGAAAAATCAGAAGAGTATTCAAAGATTAGAAGAGATTTTTGAAATCAAAAGTCCAACTTCAGAACCTGATTCAATTCAATAAGCAATGCCGATTTTTTTGTAAACAAAGTGCATGAGCCAAGCTGGCCCGATCAATAGAAACTGGACATCCTTTAGAAATGAAGGTTTTTTACCCTCTATTTTATGTCCCCAAAACTGAAAAACCCAAGCTAAGGCAAAAATTCCTATACTAACCAACCATAATTTACCGGGTAATGAAATGTTGATAAAATTAGCTAGAGCCATACACATGGCAGAAAAAAAGAACATCCCCAATGCCAAAGGAGGCGAAAGCGAGACATAATAAATCAAAACGATTACCAAAACAAAAGTGGCCCAATTGGCAAAGCCCTCTAAAAACGGAAGGAATTGATGAATGCTTTCAGCAGGGATCGAATAAATCAAACCCACTATGCTGAAAAAAATTGACGGGACACAAATCCAATGAATCAACTTGTTAGTTTGATTTTGATGGCTTAAACCATACTCATATAGCAAAGCATCTATTTTCCTCATGGTATTTTGGGATTAATTCAACTAGATTTAATATTCAAATTAATAAATCTAGTTATCATTCAGATAAAGTGAATAGAAAATGTTTAGCTATTGGGAACAAAAGAATTTTTTGAAATATGATCTGATAGTGATCGGTTCAGGATTTGTCGGTCTATCTACGGCAATTCACTTTGCAAAAAAGCATCCAAAAGCCTCTGTTGCAGTGCTGGAGCGAGGTATATTCCCTTCAGGAGCTAGTTCTAAAAATGCAGGATTTGCCTGCTTTGGAAGTTTAACGGAAATCTTGGATGATTTATGGCACATGAACCAAGAAGAGGTTTTGTCATTAGTCAAAAAAAGACACCAAGGACTTCAACAAATCAGAAAAAAATTCGGTGATAAAGCTTTGGGATACCAGGCTAGTAAGGGCTATGAATTATTGAGTGATGATCAATTAGGTGCGTTGGACCAATTGGAAGGAATAAATAAGATGCTCAAAAAGCTTTTTAAAGAGGATGTTTTTTCTGAGGTCAAAAATAAAGAGAAATTCGGTTTTGCTGGAAGTGTAAAAAGTGTGATTCAAAATAAATTTGAGGGTGAACTGGATCCGGGGAAGTATCTGAGTTGTCTTTGGAAACTAGCAGGAGAATTAGGAGTGAGGTTGTTTACTGGAGTGAATGTAGAAGAAGTAGATGTGGAAACTGGTGTTCTCAAATTAAGTGACCAAAGGAAACAGCAAACTTTTGAGCTGACAGGAAGTCAGGTAGCCATTTGTACCAATGCTTTTACCAAGCAATTGTTGCCGGAAACTCCACTTGAACCTGGAAGAGGGTTGGTTTTGGTGTCTAAGAAACTGGACTTTGAAATACCTTGGAAAGGCAGCTTTCACATGGACAAAGGCTATGTTTATTTTAGAAAAATCGATGGGAGATTATTGTTGGGGGGAGCAAGAAATATAGATTTTGAAGGAGAGAATTCAATAGACTTTTCTGTCAATCCAAAAATTAAATCCCATCTGTCAGATCTTGCTCAAAAGGTGATATTTCCGGCAAAAGAAATTCAATGGGAGTATGAATGGACAGGGATTATGGCATTTGGTGATAAGAAACTTCCTATTATTCAATCGGTAGGAAAAAAAGGTGCCATCGCCGTTCGACTTGGAGGAATGGGAGTTGCCATTGGCTGGCAGGTTGGAAAAGAGATTTCTAAGCTGATTTCTGAAAAATAAAGTAATTTTTTTTGATTAGATTCAAACCTTAAATTCACTAACCAGCTATTAATGGAAGGAACTGTACGTGCCCCAAAGGTTTTTGACGCCCTTATTCCCCTGATTTTTTTAATAATTCTACTTGTCATAAATATTCAAGTTTTCGGAACTGATGGACTTTCAGGATCCAATCAAATTGTATTGATTCTATCATCCACTGTAGCTGCAATAGTCGCAATTTTCCGATTGGGATACAGTTGGGAAATCCTTCAGGACGGAATCATCAAGAGTATC
This sequence comes from Algoriphagus iocasae, assembly GCF_014206875.1. Lineage (GTDB taxonomy): Bacteria > Bacteroidota > Bacteroidia > Cytophagales > Cyclobacteriaceae > Algoriphagus > Algoriphagus iocasae. Next base: position 541,663 of record NZ_JACIJO010000001.1, read on the forward strand.
AGTTCAGCAATGTCCAGTATTTTGATCTTGTTTTTGATCGGTGCATTGGCAGGAACCTGGCTTTTGAGCGGGATTGTTCCCGCGATGATTTATTATGGTCTCCAAATCCTGAATCCTACCATATTTCTTGTAGCAGCTTGTATTGTAAGTACCATTGTATCCGTAGCAACTGGTAGTAGTTGGACAACAGTAGCTACTGTTGGTGTGGCGCTTTTAGGAATTGGAAAAGCCTTGGGCTTTGATGAAGGGATTATTGCTGGAGCGATCATTTCAGGAGCTTATTTCGGGGATAAAATGTCTCCATTGTCCGATACAACCAATTTGGCACCAGCAATGGCAGGAACAGATTTATTCACACACATTCGGTATATGGCTAAAACTACCGTTCCGTCGATGACGATCACTCTTATTCTATTTATAGTCATTGGGTTCAATTATGAAACCAATGGCTCTGTAGATGATGTGAAAGCCATCTCTGTGGTGATTCTTGAGAGATTTAATATCAATGGTCTGCTGTTCATCGTTCCAGTTGTAGTCTTAGTTTTGATTATTAAAAAAGTACCTGCTATCCCAGCATTGCTTGCAGGAGCTCTTTTAGGTGGAGTATTTGCTTTAATTTTCCAACCTGAAATAATCGCTTTGATCGCGGGGGAAGATGGAAGCTACGCATATCAAGGTTTTAAAGCTTTGATGATGTCCATGTATGGAGAAATAAGCATAGTGACTAGCAATGACGTGGTCAATGAATTGTTGGTGACTGGAGGAATGGCAGGAATGCTTAATACCATTTGGTTGATCGTTTGCGCCATGGTATTTGGAGGGATTATGGAAGAAAGCGGAATGCTACGTGTACTAGCTGAAGCAATCATTAGAAAAGTCCATACCATTGGTTCATTGATTGCATCCACTGCTGCAACATGTGTGTTTTTCAATATTACTACCTCAGATCAATACCTTGCTATTTTGGTTCCTGGCCGAATGTATGCAGATGTTTACAAGAAAAGAGGACTAAAACCTGAGAATTTGAGCAGGACTTTAGAAGACTCAGCGACAGTAACATCCGTTTTGGTTCCTTGGAATACCTGTGGTGCTACCCAAGCATCCGTTTTAGGAGTTGCCACTTTAGTATATGCCCCGTACTGCTTTTTTAACATCATCAGTCCGTTTATGACAATTTTATATGGGTATTTTAAAATTGGGATAAACTATTACGAGAAAGAAGAAGAATTAGCATGATCCCATTAAGGATAAGTAAAGAAGAAATAAATCAACTCCCGCTTGGTCAGTTTGAGGGGGAAATGTTTTTGATAGATCAGCAGGAAGATGTAGAGGAGGTTGCTGAATTTTTATTAAAACAGAGAATCATTGGATTTGATACAGAAACCAAACCGGCATTTCGTCGTGGAGTCATCAATCCGGTAGCTCTTCTTCAATTATCTACTTCAACTCAGGCTTTCTTATTTCGTTTGAATCTGATAGGTGGCTTTCCTGATGCCATTCGAAATGTGTTGGAGAAAGAATCGATTGTAAAAGTTGGCGCTGCTGTCCATGATGATATCAAAGGATTGGCAAAGTTGACTGATTCCTTCTATCCGCAATCATTTTTTGATTTGAATGATGAGTTGAAAAAGGTAGGGTTCCATAACGTAGGAGTCAGAAATCTTTGTGGAATGGTCTTAAATATGAGAATATCAAAGGCGGAGCAAGTTTCAAATTGGGAAGCTGAAGAATTAACTGAAAAGCAAAAAAGGTACGCTGCTACAGATGCTTGGGCTTGCTTGGAGATCTTCCAAAAATTAAAGTCCGAAGGATATTTAGATTCGCTTTTTAAGTAAGAATTTCCAACTCTTCGATTTCCTCTAAGCTATCTAAAAGAATAGTTTCGATTCCTTTTCGGAACTCAATCGTCATTTGACAATCTAACCCCATTTCCTGATCAGTAATTTCCAGCTCATGGGTCTTTACTAATTTCATGACTTCATTCATGGAAGGATATTGAAATCTAATTTTGACTGTTTCTAATACCTTTTCTTCCACAATGACATTTTCCTCTATTGCCATTGCTGCTGAAGTTTTATAGGCTTGGATCAGTCCACTCATTCCCAGTTTAGTTCCTCCAAAATACCTCACCACAACGATCAGAATATTTGTCAGATTGTTTGACCTAATTTGACCAAGAATAGGGTCACCGGCAGAATGATTTGGTTCTCCATCATCTACAGCCCGAAAAATATCAGCGTCTTTTCCCAGAGCATAAGCATAACAATGGTGGCGGGCATCGTAATAAGTCTTTCGTAACTCAGCAAGCTTCTCTTTGATTTGATCTTCTGTTCTTACAGGAAAAGCGAAATAAAAAAACTTACTACTCCGGTCTTTGAAAAGACCCTCACTCACATTTTGGATGGTTAAATACGTATCGTCTAATTCCTCTAGGTTCATGAAATGGGAAGCCTTTGCATAGTTAATTCAAAAGCTAAATTAGAAATTTAACTTTTGAGTAACCTTAAATCCATTCTAATTCTATTAATTTTAAGTCTATTGCTGAATTGTGAAAATGAAAGTTGAGTTGACAGAAAAAGTACCTACAATCTTTGATTTTCCTGGAGAATCCAGAGAAAGTGGTGATATAAATTATTGGGATCAGGAGCATCTCTTCCCAAATGGGATTCAAAGGTGCTTTTGGGTATCAAAAGTAAAGCCGGGTGAAACAAGAGGGAATCATGCCCACTATCAAGAATCCCAAGTATTAGTTGCAATTCATGGAGAATTAGAAATAGAAGTGACTTCAACAGAGGGGCAGAAGCAATTGTTCAAATTGGAAACTTTCTCGAGAGGGCTTTTCATTCCTCCTTTGCATTGGGTTTCAGTAAGCTTTTCAGAAGATGCCATATTGTTGGCACTTTGTGATCAGAAATATTCAGAAGAAGATTATATCAGAGACAAAAACGAATTTGACCACTACAAAAAAAGAAATCAATAAAGGGTACGAACTACTTGTCGAGCCTTCCCGGGTATTCCCAAAGGATTATTTGATTTCAAATTTTCCTCTGGATAGTTCTACGGAACTTATGGATTTCTTTTTGCTCAAAAAGAATCGGAAAAAGGCATTTATAACGTTTGCTATTAGTTCTCAAAAACAGGCTGTTTCCCTTCCAAATGCTCCATTTGGAGGTTTTTTTATTTTAGAGAAAATACACTCTGAGTCGATTGAATGGTTCATTTCCCGCATCCTATCTTATTTAAATGAAAGAGGGATTTCTTCCGTCGAAATCATCAATGCGCCTAAACCTTATGAAGAAAATCATGACTTGATCAATTACTTGCTTTTCAAAAATGGTTTTCGCCAGGAAAATATTTTAAGCCATCAGTTTTTCTTGGGGAAAAAGAAAATCAAAAAGTGGTTTTCACAAGAACAGGCGCGTTTTGAAAGAAAAATAAATGAATCTGGAATATCAGTTTCATGTGCATCGATCAATAATTTCAGTTTCCTTAAGTCGATTAAAGAATGGAATAGAGATAGAGGATTTGTGGTGAAAGTAGAGGAAAATCGGATTATCCAACAAGTGGCTGAATTTCCGGAAAGGTATTTTTTGATAAGCCTGTCACACCAAAATCAAATTATCGCGCATTGTCTCGCGGTTAAACTTTTTCCGGATACGATCTATTATTTCTTGTCGGCTATTGATCCAAAAACAGCGGTTAAGAATGTAGGTGAAATTCTTTTATACCAACTTTTCAAACTTGCGGCAGAACAAAAAGTTAAATTGATTGATTTAGGATCATCGGATTTGGGTGAAAAGGCAAATCATCCTTTGCTTTTTTTTAAATCGAGATTCTCAAATGACTATTCCAATAAAATCACCTGGACTAAAATGATTTGAAATGGCGAATTCAGACTTGGTTTCTATCATTTGTATTTGCTTCAATCATGGAGAATGGATTGAGGAATGCCTGGAAAGCGTCAAGTTGCAGGATTATCCTTACAAGGAATTATTTATCATAGAAAACGGGAGTTCTGATGATTCTTTGGATATTATCCAAAAATGGATAAAAGAGAATTCTTCTTCGCTTAAAATTAAATTAATCAGTCATTCGGAACCCCAGCCGTATCTGAAAGCTTTCAATGATGTTTTAAAAGGCTTAGAAAGCCAATATGTCATCGATCTTGCTGGGGATGATGTTTTGTATCCTGATCATTTATCGATTTCTATTTCAATATTAAAGACTTCAAGAAATACCGCTTTTGTTTTTTCGGACGCATACATTCTTGATGAAAATCAAGTTGTAAAAACATTCTACAAAAGGACCACCAGTGGGGAGTTGGTTCATGAAATTGAGACCAGAAAAATTTACGAGACGATTGTCCAAAGTTATTTTATCTGTTCACCAACAGTAGTTTTTAATCGTCCTATTTTAGTGAAAGAAGGTGGATACGATGAAAATCTGAGTTATGAAGATTTTGATATTCAGGTCAGGCTGGCAAGGAAATACCCTTTGGAATTTTCCGATCATGTAGGGGTTTTGAAACGCAAACATGCTGATTCACTATCTAGTAATCAATACCTTCCTTACAAGTCTAAGATGTTGCCAAGTACTTTATTGGTATGTCAGAAAATCAAGGAAATGAATGAGAATGAAGATGAAAATACTGCCTTGAAAAAGCGAGTGATGTTTGAATTAAAACATGCACTTTGGTCTGCTAATTTTGAAGTGGCAAAAGGATTTGTAGCGCTAGGAGAGGAGATAGGGATAAAAAGCCCGCTATTTTTATTTTATAAAATCTGGCAAAGATATAAAGTGGATATATCAGGAATTTATGTGAAAATCACCTAATTACCCCACTACTACTTCCACGAGTTTTTTATCCTTGTAGTACTTTTGCGCCAGTGCCTGAAGATCGTTTGCTGTGAAGCTTTTCAAGTATTTCAGTTTATTGAAATAATAGCTGAAATCTAGCCCAGAATGATGCACCGCTCGAAATCTATCCATCAAATCAAAAGGTGAACTAAATCGACTAAGCATTTGCCCAATCATATAATTTCTAACTACTTCAAGCTCATCATCCTGGATTGGTTGATCAGCGAGTTTATTGATTTCATGATAGATTTCATGTATTACTTCTTGGTAAAATGCTTTTTGAACATCCGCTGAAATCACCCAATATTCTGAAAGACCAATTTCTGCCAAACTTGAATAAATTCCATAGGTATGACCTTTGTCTTCTCTGATGTTTTTAATCAGCCTTGAACCAAAATACCCTCCTAAAATCGTGTTGAGGACCGAAAGGCCGATAAAATCGGGATGTGATTTTGGTATAGAAAAACTGCCCATTCGGATACTACTTTGCACAGCATTTTCCCTCGATTCTATCCATTGCAAATTGGTGATTATCTCTGGAATCAACACTTCTTCACTTTCTTTTCTATTTGGTATTGCTGATAGTTGATCGGAGATTTTTTCAAGTTCTGAATTAGAGAAGTTTCCGCTGACAAAAACTTCAATGTTTTGCCATAGCATTTCACGATAGTAAAACTCCAATCTTTCGACGGTAATTTCATCAACATGACTTTCTATCGGTTCTGCACCATAAGGATGATCAGAACCGAAAAGAGATTTCCTGAAAAGTTGACCAGCTCTGAGGGCTGTTTTTTCTTTTTCCAGCTTCAGACCTAATCGTTTTTGCGATTTTCTTTTTTCAAGGCTTTCCAAAGGAAAGATGGCTTCGGTAAATAACTCAATAAAAACAGGCAGAACTGCTCCCAAATGTTTTTTGGTAGTCAAAAGCCCCAAGCCTTCGTGTGCAAAGGATAAAATAGGATTGACTTCACTTGCGTGAAAATCAAAGAATTCTGCAATTTCTTCGCTGGATTTTGATTTGATCCCTTCTTGAAGAAGAATTAGTGTGAAGGCAGGAATGAGATTTTGAGAGATTGGAAGGGAAGCTTTATTCCCTTTTCCTATCACCTCAATTTTCACAACATCAAGAGTTGGAGTGTTATTAAAAAACAATCGAGCACCATTGCTCAATTGAGTTTCAAAGGGAGGGGAAAGTTCAAAATCCTCCGGAACACGAAATTCGGGAGCTTTCGACCTATCTAATAGCATTATTGATTCGGAATTGTATAAAGTAAGGAGAAACGTAAGGTTTCTGCTAGTGGGTGATTTTGTTTTTGAGGTACTAGGTAGGAAAAGTCAAACCCGATTCTTTTCAAATCGAAGCCCAGACCCATGGTAAAATATTTTCTACCACCTTTACTTTGATTCTCAAAGAAATAACCTGTTCTCAAATTAAACTTTTCTGCATAGGTGTATTCTACGCCAAAGGAAATTGTAACCTCTTGTACCTCTTCAGAAAATCCTCCAGGAGCGTCAGCAAATGAGCCAAACATACCAGAAATCAAAGGACGATTAGGGTCTTTCCCTTGACTGATAACCAAGTTTCCATCTTCGTCAGTTACTAACGTTCCGTCTTCATTCATTGCATAAATTGGAGGTGTTGGAACCAGCAGTTTGTTAAAGTCCAAAGCAAAAGTCAAGGTGTTCATTGGATTTAACTCCATCGAATAAGCAGTTCCCACACGAAGGTTGGTTGGGATGTAGTCTAAATCGTCAGCACTGTTATAAGTAATTTTCGGACCTATATTAGAGATATTGATACCCCAGGACCAAGTGCCTTCATTGGCTCCTGAATAGATTGGCTTTTCATAATATAAGCCAACATCTGTTCCGACACTGATTCCTGGCCGGCTTTCATTTCCTCCAGAAGAAGAAATATTTCCGGATAAGTTGGAGTGAATAAATCTGGCCGAGATACCCAGTGCAAGATTGGAGGAAAGTTTTCTGGAATAAGTTCCGCCGATGGCGATATCTCTTGGATTAAATTCTCCCAGCTCATTTCCTTTTCCATCAGTAAGCTGAATATCTCCCATGTTGAAATACCTCATTTCAAATCCAAAAGCAGAAACTTCATCGATTTTGAAAACTCCCGTTAAATAACTTAGAGACATGTCATTCACAAGCTTACCTAGCCATGGAGAATAAGAAAGGGAGAATCCCATATCCTCTTTGATAAAAGCAAGTTTACCTGAATTCCAGGCAGCAGAATTAGCGTCAGGAGATGTAGCAACTCCGACATCACCCATTCCTGAGTGCCTGGAATCAGGTGCGAAGTTCAAAAAAGGCACAGCAGTAGTGATCACTCTCCTCGTTTGATCCTGACCGGAAATAATCGTGCTGTTCTGAGCAAAAGTTGTAAAACTAGCCAGGGTGAAAACGAGTAGGAGTATGTTTTTCCTGTTTCTAATGGCCATTATTTTCATTTAATAACTAGTTGACCGCTTGCAACCGCCATGGAATTATCGGTTTCTGACTGAAGCGTTATTTTGTAAATATAAGTTCCTTTTGCTGGATATTTTGTTTGGTTTTGTAAAAATATCCATGATATATCATCTATCTGAGATGAGGCTCTGATCAAACGTCTTGATTCTGTAAATATTGTCTGACCTGTAGATTGATATATTGAAATTGTAACTAGTAAAGTTTCTCCAGGTCTATTGTGATCAATTAAGAAATTACTAACAGCATTTGTTGGATTTGGGAAGGTAATATGTCTAAGTATTTTCAGGTCCTCGCTTCCCTTTACCATAATTTCGACCTGCAAGATACTTTGATTTCCTAAATTATCCCAAGCCTCAATTAGAATTTGGTTTTCTCCTTCATTTAAACCTGTTAGTAAAAACTCAAGACTTCCGCTTTTGAAGTCATTATCGGCAGCATAAAATTCATCATTTAATTTAATAAAATCTCCGCCATTAATTTGAATTTTAATTTCTTGCCCAGGCGTCTGACCAGAAATGTCAATGCCGCTGATATCTTTTAAATCAATTTTGGTCAGTAATGTTTGAGAAGGAAATGCTTGGGATGATGGTGCATTTCCGTTAAAATATATTTGAATCTCAGGACCTTCCTCATCTAAAGATGAATCAGCTCCCTCCGAGACACTGTATTTTTCTGATCCATATGATTCAACTTTAGTTTGCGGATTCATTGCAACCATTCGGATTTGACTGTAAAATTCCTCTTTCCTTGAACTTGTCGGTAAAAAGAATTTGGAAATAAACTTACCGTCTTGTACCTCTCCCTTACCTCTAAAAAGAACTTCGGATTGTTCCCTATATTGAAAAGATGGGTTTTCATCTCCCAATGTTTCTATTGAAGAAGGATACCCAGGAATTTCGATTTCGTAAGTCCCTTGGTAACCGATTTGATTCGATTCTGTCAAAGGATCAATGATTTCCCCCTCTAATATCACCTCTTGACCTCTAGGGATATTCTCAAGTAAAGTGCCTTTAGAATCTTTGATAGATTTAATTCGGATTCCTAAATCAGGCTCCGCTAATCTCATACTGGGATCCCCGATCAAAGTGAAATTCCTATTTAAAGGCCCATTTAAACTTTTGTTTTTGGTGTTTTTATAAATGCTTCCTAAATCCTGACTTTGATTGTTTTCTTTTTTGAAAAGCTCTTGAATGAAAGCTTCATTGATTGAAAAATTTACGCTAGAAAACACAGGTCTCCCAGTACTAAAAAGTGCAATTGCTCCTTTTCCTTTAGCAATAAGTAATTCTTCCGCAGCTGATCGAATAAAAGGGCTGTCATGCCTCCCAAACTCACAGGTTGCGGTCACCCAAAGGGCTAGATTCTTTTGCTGGGCCCAATTTTCGATATCGGAAACTTTGAAAATTTCTTCCGCAGTCAGGGTCGTTTCGTTTCCATGGCCTATGTAATTCAAAACTAAAGTTCCTTCTTCTAAAGTTTTTTCCAAAGCAGCTTTAGCTTGGGGAGATTGTTGTCTTTCACCTGATTTTTCTTGCTCGAAACTGTCCAGATATATTTTGTCCAGTTTGATTTCAGGAGAGCTGTTCATTAAAAAGTTTGCATGTCGCTCTGCATCGCGCATGTGAATATTATTATCTCCATCATCCACTAAAAATGTCAAATCCCTTTTCCAGAATCCCGATTCAGGTTTGGTTTCATAGGCAATGATTTTATTGACAGCGATAAGTGCCTCTTCAGAATTGATAACAGGTATCCTTCCTACTCCTATCTGTACTAATTCATCTCCTTCTTTTGACTCCTCCCATTTCCCTTGTCCAAAATCCACCAAGCCAAAAAAATCATCCGAACTATAAGTGGTCAATGGATTCAGACTATTATCACTCGTATAAATTGGGATCAAATTTGGCCTTCCGCCAAGTTTACCTTTATAATCAAAAGTGCCTTTGCCTAAAATCAATACATTTTTCAATGATTTGTCTGGTTGAAATCTCGAAGCGATAAAATTTCTGATGGCAACCAGATCTCTATTTCCATAACCAAAAGACTCGTAAATGTCAGAGATATCAATGGCCTCTGTCGAGATTCCCAAAGCTGTTTTGTGATTTTTTAGCTTTTCTGCAGCAAATGATAAGGATTTTGGATAAATAATCAGTAATTCAGCGCCGGAGGATTCACGTAAGGAAATGCTGATTTCTTTAGTTTTGGGAATTTCCTTTACTTCATCTGGATCAAATACGATGAGTTTAGAAAGACTTACATCAATATTTTCAGATAAATCTAATTGGATGGGGTTATAAAAATCACTGATATCCCAATACGAAAAATCGGGTTTTGGATAAATGGATAAAGGGCTATTTGCCCATTGAAAATAAATTCCCGCTTTGAGTTGGTCACTGGTAAAAGGGATGCCAAGAACCAAATTATCCCAATACGCGGAACCATTTAAATCCGAGCTTTGGAACCGAATCCTGATTCTATCAAGTTTCGAATTTTCAGGTGTCAGATCTAAATCAATTTCATTTTCAATTCCTTTTATACCATAAGTTGTGGCAGGGATCGGGTCAAAATTTAAGCTTAAAACACTAATATCATCTGTAAGAATTTCTAGGGTAGAAGGAGATACGGCGCTTGCCATAAGGTTTCCAAAGAGTTTCCAAGGTTCCCCATTTTTGTTTTCAGTAAATATTGAAATCGTTCTGGAACTTCCAGGGAAAATCGGTTCCGAAAACCAGGTTTTGCCTGAGTTTAAAATGTTCTTTTCCTCTCCTTTAAAAGCCTTTAATTGGTAAAGGGTACTAGGTGTTTGATTGCTTTCTGTAGGTTTTTGAATCGGAATCTTCTTTCCCTGCCTTCCTACCTCAATCAAATAACTTAGGCTGTCAGCAAATAAGTGATGTCTATAAGCCCATCCATTTTCGGGCTTTTGGTTAAAAACATGTGGCCCTTCTAAAAAGAAGAGAACCTCATCGCCATTTACAGAAATTGGGATTTCCTGTAATTCTAATTGCTCTTGTTCCAGAATTTGAGGGAGCATCCCGGGATAACCATAAATGGAAATGTCATTTGCCGAGCTTGCGCCAAGGTTAGCAAGAAGCTGAGGAGTGAGTTTATAGACGCCGGATTCCGTGATTTTGAAAGAAAAAAATCTGCTTTGAGAATAGGAATTCCAACAAAAGAATAGACTAAGAAATACTAAGAATATTTTCGTCCTAGAGTTGGTTTTCATTCACTTCCGATTGCATTTTCCACAAGAGACAATCCAATATACGAAAGGATGATTAATGGGATGCCTGCCAACCCCAACCAAGCAAATAGTGCCAAGCTGATTCCTATTAAAGAATACCGGAATTTGTTTTTGGAAAATGAAAATGATTTGAATTTCAAGGCTATCAAAGGAATTTCAGAAACCAAAAGGATAGCCAATGTCACAGCAATCCCAACAAGAAAAAAAGGCGCTGTAACGATTGTCCCGATTTTAGGCCAATGGATTGCAAAATGAGGCAATGTACTTACAAATAATGCAGATGCTGGAGTAGGAACTCCTATAAAGCGGTCTGATTGGCGGGTGTCGAGGTTGAATTTAGCCAATCGAAATGCTGAAAATAAAGGAAGAATTAAAGTGCAGTAAGGAAGCCATTCCAATTGACTTGTTGTTTTTGCCATGGCAAAGAGAATAAAACCAGGAAGCACGCCGAAAGAAACTAAATCTGCCAAAGAATCCAGTTGCTTTCCCATCTCACCTTGAACTTTTAATAATCTTGCAGCAAAGCCATCTATAAAATCAAAAAATGCTGACAATAGGATAAACCAGGCACCGGAAACGATGTTTCCATTGAGTACCCATATGATGCCAATCATTCCTGAAAGCAGATTCAGTAAGGTGACAGCGTTTGGTATTTGGGATTTGATTTTCAATAGATTGCTCTTTCACCCACAAAAGGGTTGTGAATTTTTTCGTACCCGATGGTTGTTTTTGGGCCATGACCAGGATAAGCCACCGTTTCGGAAGGTAAGGAAAACAATTCCGATTTAATTTTACTGAGAAGTAAATTATGATTTCCGCCTGGTAAATCTGTGCGACCTATGCTTCCTTTAAATAAAGTGTCCCCTGCAATAAGTTGGTTAGACTCCTGATGGTAAAAAACAACATGGCCAGGAGCATGACCAGGTACAAAGATTATTTTTAGAGTTTCATTGCCTACGGATACTGTCTCTCCTTCTGCCAGAAAGCCATCAGGTTCAGAAGCTTCATATCCTTGAAATCCATAATTAGGGGCATACACTTCCACTGATTTTAAAACCTGTAAATCTTCCTGATGAATATAAAGAGGCGCACCAAAAGTTCTTTTTGCCCAGGCATTTCCCAAGACATGGTCAATATGGCAATGTGTATTTAGAATTTGCCTGATTTTAATCTGGTTTTCGTGAATAAAATCCTTTAGTTCCTGTCTTTCAGATGCTTCATAACAGCCAGGATCAACCAGTGCACCTTCACCTGTTTCATCATAGAGCAAATAGGTGTTTTCCTGAAAAGGATTGAATGTAAAAGACTTGATGTGAAGCATAGGAATTGTTTTGTGCCAAGGCAACAAAATAAAGAATTATACCTTTAATTTGAGCCATGGAAATTGATTTTTTGCTAATCGGACAAGGGATTGCAGGTTCTGCACTTGGGTTTAGATTAAAGCAAGCTGGAAAAAAAATTAGGATCATAGATCAACCCTCGGGCAATCAGTCTAGTAGGGTGGCAGCAGGTTTGTATAATCCAGTGACCGGAAGAAAAATGGTTAAAACATGGAATGCTGACCTTTTATTTCCTGAGATTAAAACCTTTTACCAAGAACTGGAAAAAATCACTGGGCAAAGTTTTTTGGTGGAAGAAGCAATTTATCGCCCCTTTCTGTCTATTGAAGAGCAGAATGAATGGATGGGTAACAGTGCAGAAAGTGGTTTTCAGTTGTATCTGGAGAATATTTTCAAAGAAAGCCAAAGTGAACATTTAAAGGACCCTTTTGGGGGAGTCTTGTTAAAGCAATCAGGCTGGTTGAAGATCAATTCCTTTTTAGATTCTATGCAGGAATATTTTTCTGAAGAATTAATTCAGGATTATTTCAATGAGAAAGAGCTGGCCTACGATGGGGAATTTTGGAAGTATAAAGAACTGAAATCAAAAGCCATAATTTATTGTAATGGATTGGGAGCAATGGATTCTAGATTCTTTGGATTCCTACCATTCGCCCCAGTCAAAGGAGAGATTTTGGAAGTGAGACAAGCCTTTTACCCTGATTACATCGTAAATAGAGGAGTATTTCGGGTTCACTTAGGAAATGGCATCCATCGAGTTGGCTCTACCTATACCAAACATGATTTACATTTAGGCCCCACAGAGGAAGCTAAAATGGAGATTCTGGATAAACTTAAAGACTTGGTGAAAATGCCCGTGGAGGAAATAATATCTCATAAAACTGGGATTAGACCAGCGACAAGAGATAGAAAACCATTTTTGGGAAAACATCCAGAGGCTCAAAGCGTTTACATATTCGATGGATTTGGAGCCAAAGGGGTTTCCTTAGTTCCTTATTTTAGTAAAATAATGGCTGCATATTTACTGGGAGAAGATACGATCCCAAAGGAAGTAGACATAGCGAGGTATTTTAATTATATTTAAAAAACATCTTTCAGCAATACGAATGCGATATCACCTGTTCCGAATATTGATTTTTGCTGGTTTATGGTTGAATTCATTTTTTGTTCTGGGTCAATTTGACCAAGATCGATTCGGTAAAAACAGAGTTCAACACCAGCAGTTCGAATGGTATTATTTTACCTCAAATAATTTTGAGGTGTATTATTATGACCGTGGAGGAGCCAATGCCAAAATGGCGATTGAATATCTGGAATCAGAATTTGATCGGCTTACTCAGATGATCGGGTATGTCGCCTATACCAAGCCAAAAATTTACATTTATAATTCTCCGGAGGAATTACTCCAAAGCAATCTCAATTTAAATAAGCAGGAGCTTTTCGAAGAAGGGCAAACGGATTTCAACAGGTTAATCGCTGAAATTTCCTACAAGGGCGAAGTGGATAAATTTAAGGAAGATTTGCTTTATGCTACTTCCAAAGTTATCATCCAAGAAATGCTTTATGGATCGAGCGTTGCAGATGCATTTCAGTCAAACTTAGTCAATGCCTTTCCTGAATGGTATATCGATGGGATAGCTTTATACTTAGCCTCTGGCTGGAGTATGGAGATGGATGATTTTGTGAGGCATTATTTGAGGGAAGAGGATAATCCCAAGATCTTAAAGTTGAAAGAACATGAGGCGGCTTTGGTTGGGCAATCTGTCTGGAATTATATCGCCGAGCGGTATGGGAGAAGATACATTTCAAGTATTCTTAACCTATCCAGAATCAATAGAAATGAAGAAAATAGTATAGCAAATACAGTGGGTTTGAATTATGAAACATTCAAAACCGAATGGAGAAAATACTATTTGACAATCAATCAGCAGGTGGATTCAAATTTTAGAAAAATTGATGAGTCGAATGCTGTTGCAAGTACTTCCCCAAAAGTAATTGGAAAAATAAATGACATAAAATTCAGCCCTGATGGGCTCAATGTGGCTTATGTCATCAATAACGGCGGGAAGTATAAAATTCAGGTAAGAGAAATCAGTTCCGGAAATGAGCGCACTATTTTGCAAGGTGGGGCAGTTTACCAAGACCAAGAACCCAACTTTTTATCTCCTGTAATTGCTTGGAAAGACTCAGCGAATTTAGCTATCGCTTCTTTCAAAAGAGGATTTACCACTTTGAGATTAAGATCCATCGATGGAAGCAGTCAGGATAAGATTTTCTTAAGAAACATCACTCAGATTTTGAGCCTTGATTTTAATGAATCAGGTAGGAATATGGTTTTGTCAGCAATTTCAAACGGTAAGTCTGATATCTATACATTGAATACTAGGGGACAAGGAAAAAGGTTAACCAATGATGTGTTTGATGATCTTACTCCAATGTTTTTAAATGACTCTACCATAGTTTATTCTTCGAACTTTACAGAATTGCCAGACTCCTTGGATGTCAAACAGATAGAACTGGGTGATTTGCCAAACAATTATAACCTCTATTTAATGGAGGTGGGCGATACAATTGTGACGACTAAATTGACAAATACGAATAGTAAGAATATCTATCCAAGAAAACTGAATGGTAATAATTTAGTGTATTTGAGTGATCTGAGCGGGATAAATAATCTTATGAGGTTAAGTGTCGGTAATCAGGTGTCGAACCAGATCTCCGGATTTGACAAGAGTATCGAAGTGTTTGACGTATCCAACAGGATGAGCAAAATCGCCTTTGCGGTTAGAGATGGTCGGGAAGCTTTTCTGAAAATTGAAAATTATTCCAGCGCAGACCAGTTTACACCAAGCACACCTAGGGTACAATTAGAACAAGCTAAATCGTTGAATGAACGAATTGCGGCCAGAAGGCTGATGGAAGAAAAGGAGTCACCTCCGACTGAGAAAGAAGATGTGGCTACTATTCCAAATACTCCGGAGGTAAGTTCAGATACCACAAAGAACAAAAAATCTAATTCAATTAACTTGGATCGATTGAGATTTGAATCTAAAAACGGAATTGATACTGATAATTATACTTTCGATTCATTACCGAATCCGGTAATTGCCAGAGAGAATGCAAATGAAAGTAGCAATAAGATCAATCTCTTAGACAATTTCAGAAAACAGAGTCTACAAAAGCGTGTTTCAGGTCCAAGAGGGATGGAACCTCAGTTTCTGACAAATAGTATAAACACAAGATTTGTGGTAGATCCGCTAAGAGGATTTGGTGTAAGTTTGACTGGGAAAATGACGGATCTTTTGGATAATCATTCCTTTTACGGAGGAGTGATGACCACGTTGGATTTTAGATCTGGAGGAGATATTTTCTTCGAGTATGAATATTTGAAAAGTAGAATTGATTTTAAGGCAAGATTGGATAGAAAAACTATCCGGATTTCTGAAGGAGATATCACTTTCCAAAAATATGTCCTGACAAAAGTTGAAGCTGGATTTTCTTACCCTTTCAATATCAACGCTAGGTTCACGATTGCTCCGTTTTTGGCAAAAACACAATATTTTAACTTAAATCCTGATTCCTTGATATTAGGTCAAGATCCAGATCAAAATAGATTTGATGTAAATTATATTGGTGGAAAAGCTGAATTTGTTGTGGATAGAACCGAGCCAATTGGTCTTTATTCCCAAGCTGGATTCAAAGGGAAAGTAGGATATCAGCATTACCAAGCATTAAATCACTCTTCTAGATCATTTGGTAATTTCTACATGGATTTGAGGAATTATCAGAAGATTCATAAAAACATCATACTTGCCTCTAAGTTGTATGCCGGCTCATTTTTCGGAAACAATCCACAGACCTATTTAGTGGGAGGGATGGACAATTGGTTGTTTAATGAATTTTATAGACCTCCTTCCAATAGACCGGAAGTATCACCCATCAGGAATCCAAACGGGATCGAAAATTCAAATATCCTGTTTGCTGATTTCGTAGATTTGAGAGGATATGATTACGATGAAATACGAGGCAGGAATGTTATCTCATTTACAACAGAGTTGAGAATCCCAATATTTTCTTATCTGACCAGAGGAAACATAACTTCTAATTTTATCAGAAACTTCCAATTGGTAGGTTTCTATGATATCGCTTCAGCATGGAACAATTCAGCGCCTTGGGAGAAAGTAAATGATCAAAATACAGAAGTAATCAATACGGAAGGATCTCCTTTTACCATTGTCCTGAATAATTTCAACAACCCTTGGCTTCAAAGTTACGGTGCCGGGTTACGTACTGTTTTGCTGAATTATTATGTGAAATTCGATGTGGCACAGCCTGTTCGAAATTATAAGAATGAAGATCTGAAGTTCTATGTAACTTTGGGGATCAATTTCTAATTTTCTAAATCAATTATGATTAAATCGATGACCGGCTTTGGAATAGCCGGATTTGAGGATGAGAAGATGATCATCCATGTGGAGGTCAAGTCACTCAACTCTAAATTTTTGGATCTTTCCATACGTAGTCCAAGACAGTTTTCAGATAAAGAGCATGAAATCAGAAACCTTGTTCAGGGTGTTTTGGACAGGGGAAAGGTGAGTGTTTCTATTGAGTTTTTATCTAAGAGCACAAGCGAGCTTCCTGTTTCTATCAATGAAGAACTGTTTACAGCTTTCTATAATAAATTCAAAGGAATGGCTGAAGCGGTGGGAGATGCTACACAAGATGTTTTCAAACTTGCACTTCAAGCCCCTAATGTGATCAGTAATGTTTCGGCTGAAGTAAAAGAAGAAGGAGAAGATTGGGAGCAAATCAAAAAAGTATTGATTCAGGCTCTCCAAAACTGTGATAGTTTCAGAAAAGACGAAGGCAATTCTTTAGAAGAGAAATTAGAGGAAAACATCAGGACAATTGCCGAAGGTCTAAGTGTTATCGCAAAAGAAGAAGGTCAAAGGAAAGAGAGAATCAAGCAAAAAATCAGAAACCATTTTTCAGAATGGTTAGATGAAAATTCCTTTGATGCGAATAGGTTTGAGCAAGAGCTGATTTATTATTTCGAGAAACTTGATATCACAGAAGAAATAGTAAGATTAGATACTCATCTGAAATACTTTTCCAAAATCATGGAAGAGGAGAAAAATCAGGGTAAAAAACTTGGTTTCATTAGCCAGGAAATCGGAAGAGAAATCAATACTATTGGTTCTAAAGCCAATGATGCAGGGATACAGAAATCAGTTATTCTGATGAAGGATGAACTTGAGAAAATAAAAGAACAATCGATGAATGTTTTATAAGAAAGGGGCTTAAAGCCCCTTTTTTTGTGTTGTTTTTCTAATCACTCTTCCATTCGTTTTTCCCGTTAATTCTCCTTTATCGATTTCTACAGTTCCATTGACTAGGACATACTCGATCCCAACTGGGTATTGATGGGGATCTGTAAAAGTGGATTTATCGATAATTGTTTCTGGATTGAAAATGGTAATATCCGCAAAGAATCCTTCTTTGATCAATCCTCTATCTTTCAAACCAATTCTTTTAGCTGAAAGCCCAGTCATTTTATGAATTGCCTCAGGAAGTAAAAGGATTTGCTTTTCTCTCACATAATAGCCTAAAATTCTTGGGAATGTTCCGTAAGCTCTCGGATGAGGATGCCCTTCTCCGGGTGAGGAAAGTCGTCCATCTGATCCGACCATGGTCATAGGGTGCTTCATAATATTTTCCACATCATTCTCATCCATTGCATGGTAAATTGTGCCTGTTCCTCCATTTAGCTGTGCTTGGATCACCAGCTCCGCAGCATTGGGCATAGTTGGCTCCATTTTCTCCATTTCCAGCCAATCTAGAAGTGTTTCGCCTTCTAGATCTTTATTCCAACTCACTCTAGAGAATTGTATTCTTCTCAAGTCATTGCCACCTCTGTCATTTAAAATATTAAAAATGATCCCAGCTTTAATGCTGTCTTTTAGAACTGGATTTGATACTCTTTCTTCAAATTTCCCTCCTTCCATTGCCCAACTTGGGATCAAAACGCTGATACCAGTGTGACTTGCAGCATATGGATATTGATCCATCATGATATCCAGCCCAAGGTTTCTTGCCGAATCAACCATGGCAAGAGTTATAGAGCTTTTTCCCCACATTTTCACACCGATTGCTTTATGGTGTGTGAGTACAACCGGTATGGAAGCCTCTCGAGATATGACGATTGCTTCTTTGACCGCATCAATCAAACCCAAACCTTCCTCTCTAAGATGAGAGGTATAAATACCTCCTTGTTTTGCCGCAACTTTTGAGAGTGCTATTACCTCATCAAGTTCCGAAAAAGTGCCAGGTAAATATTTTAAGCCTGTAGAAATACCAAATGCACCTTCATTCATTCCTGTTTCGACATAAGATTCCATAAGCTGTAACTCTTCATCAGATGGCTTTCGATCTTCCATCCCCATCACTTCTTTTCTAATTGTATTATGCCCTACAAGAAAACCAACATTCAATCCCAGATCCATTTTCTCTAAGCTATCCAAATAAGTCCCAAATGGCCAAGGACCACCTCCATCAGGACCTCCTAGTGCAAAAGTTGCTCCTTGTTTGAGTAAACTTTCTGCCAAAGGAAGTTCCATGATTGGTTCTAAATGAGTATGCATATCTATAAAACCTGGAGATACTGCTAAACCTGTTGCATCAATAATCTTATCAGCATTTTGATCAATTTCTCCAATGGCTATGATCTGATCCCCTTTAATCCCTATATCCCCAACGAAAGGTGCTCCTCCTGATCCATCATAAATTGTCCCGTGTTTAATGATAATATCAAACTCTTCTGTTTTGGATTGGCAGGAAAAAAGTAACAGAAATGCAAAGAAATAATAGAGCGTCTTCATATGAAGGGGTGGTTTTGGTCATTTGTAAGAACTGAATTTATATATAAAAAAGAAAGCTTACATCAATCGATGTAAGCTTTCGTGCGAGTTTAAATTGGTTTAATTCAGTCGAAACTTAATAGGCATGGTCATTCGCGACCTGACAGGCCTATCTTTCATTCTTCCTGGTAGCCAGTTAGGTGAGTTTTTAATCACATCTAAAGCGACCTCGTCGCAACCTCCTCCTACAGTTCTGACAAGTTCAACGTCTTGGATAGAGCCATCAGTATTGACCACAAATCTCACAATCACTGTCCCTTCTAATCCAATTCTTCTAGCCTGAGTAGGATACTTGAGATTTTTTTTGAGGTATTCATACCATTTTTCCATTCCTCCTTTAAAAGAGGCCTGAACTTCTACAAACTCCTTGATTTCATCGGGATCTTCCACCACAGGAGGACCACTAGGAGCTAGATCAATTGGAATTGGCTCTTCCTCGATTCCGAAATCTATGACTGCATCCAGTTTATCGATGATAATGTCGTCTTCTATTATTTCAATTTCTGGTTGCTGAATTACCGGGGGAGGTGTAGGGGGATCTTGGTTGGTGACAGGTATATCCAAAATATCCCAGGTATTATCTTCCTTATCAAAGGTTTTGATTTGGTAGTCCTCATAAGCTTTCCATTCGAAAGCCACCAATACTGAAGCAACGCTGAGCATTAACCCCAGATTAAAAATCATACCGGACAATCGACCAATGTCCGAACTTGGGTTCTTTTTGTTTTCCATGGTTTTGTTTGTTTAGGTAAAAATGAATTCCTAAGAATTTAACCACTTCAAAACCAAAAGACTAACTCAGTAACATTTATTAACTAATTAAAAAGTTGTTAAAAATTGGGCAAAAAAAAGACCCGATTCGTCGGGTCTCTATTTTTTAGCTCAGTTTAAATCTGATTGGAAGTCTCATTCTAGTACGAACTGGTCTACCTCTTTGCTTACCTGGTTCCCACTTTGGAGCTGAAGAAACTACTCTGATTGCTTCTTCATCGCAACCTCCTCCGATTCCTCTCAAAACGTCAACGTCTTGAATAGAACCATCTGTGTTTACAACGAATACCACAATTACAGTTCCCTCGATTCCCATTCTTCTCGCTTGAGTAGGGTACTTCAAGTTCTTGCTTAGGTATTGATTCCAACCTGACATTCCACCTGGAGGATTTGGTTGAGTTTCCACTACGTCAAAGATCTCATCAGCTTTCTCCTCAACAGGAGCCTCAGCGATTACAACTTCTTTGATGACAGTTTCTTCTTTCACATCCACATCAAAGTTAACCTCGATTTTTTCTTCGATTTCTACTTCGTCAGGGATTTCCTCGATGATAGGCTGTTCTACTGGTGGTGGTGGTGGTGGCGGCTGCTCAGTGATTGGAATATCAATCAGCTCTTCGAAATTGTCAGTCACCTGGCCCAGGTCCTTTAGAGCACCGTCGTCAAATGACTTCCATTCAAATGCAGCAAGAGTAGCGCCTACAGCCACTGCTAAACCAAGATTCAGGAACATTCCTGATTTTTTGGTTAGGTCAGCCTTAGGAGTCTTTTTTGCTTCCATGGTGAATTGGTTTATACAGGTTAATTTTTTTCTATTTTAGAATAACAAGTCTAAGAATTTAGGACGATTATTCCAAGTTGTTTTTTGTAGATGACAGCTTAAAATATGTGAAGAATCCTGCGATTCCACCTATCAGGTTCACTGTCATGTCCATATAATCATACGTACGAAAGGGTACAAATTGTTGCAAGTACTCCAATATAATTCCGGTTAAAGCCCCGAAAATCAAATAGTTAATAAGAAGTCTTTTGCTGAATTTGCCCTTGTTTTCAGTCGATATTCCTACTCCGCACCAAAGAAAACTTAATACGCTAAAGCAGATAAAATGAATGAATTTATCTTGAAAGTTAAATACATCCACTTCTGGAAATTTATCTCCTGGAGTAAGCATTGCAACTGAAATGGTGATCAGCCAGGCTAAACTCAAGATTAATCTCAAAACTTATGAATTAAGCTCCTACTAATTCCGCGTATTCCTCAGATGAAAGTAGTCCAGAAGTATCTCCAGAAATTTTAACTTTCACCATCCAGCCTTCTCCGTAAGGATCAGAGTTGACAAGTTCTGGCTCATCGGCTAATTTTTCGTTCAATTCTGTTACTTCACCAGCAATCGGCATAAATAAATCAGATACTGTCTTTACAGCTTCTACTGTTCCAAAAACTTCTTCTGCCTCTAGTGAATCACCCACAGTCTCAACTTCCACATAAACAATATCTCCTAGTTCTGATTGTGCAAAATCAGTAATTCCGATGGTTGCGATATCACCTTCGATTTTTACCCACTCGTGGTCTTTCGTGTATTTTAATTCTTGTGGAATATTCATAATTGAATTTTTTAGTAAAGAGTCCCAAAATTAAAAGGAATCAGGCTAAATAAAATCTATTGTGACAAATTAAATCTTAATTGTCCTCCAAAAGAAGTAGAAGATCTTCTATAAGCAGTGGTGACGCGAGGATCATTGATGGTTCTGTCAAAATAAAGTGTCACACTTAAGTTTTGATTGATTAAATATCCAACTGTCGGCCTGATCTGGATATTTAAGTTTCCATTAGTGATGGTACTTCCTTCTTCTATTTTTCTCTGAACCTGTCTAGTATCTACGATTTTTGTGTTTAAGCGAAGAGTCAGGTCATTTTTCAATATTTTTTGTTGCCCTTGGATTTTGAAAGGCACTTTTACCCCGGCTTTTGTATAGCCGATGTCAACTCCGAAGTCATTGCTTCTTTGCTCTGTTACTTGAGAGTTTGAGAAGTTAAGACCCAAATTCCTTTCCTTATTGTATTGGATAGCGATATTCAATCGATCCTTTGTCAATAGATCAAGTCCAATCAATGGTGAAAACCGTTCCGTCATCACTACTTGATTTAGCACATAAATAGGGATAAACTGTCCCTCATCATTGGTGGCATCCGCCCTTGGTATTCTTTGAAGGGTATTATAAAGTTCCAATCCTTGCTGGTATTGTAGGGAATTGGAGAAATTACTTGCGTCATATGTAGCAGTATAACCATGAAGTATATTGATGCTACTGAATATATCACTTAGGCCTTTCAATCTGGATAATCCTCGGTATTCCAATCTCCAGTTAGGTAATGGAGTTTTCGGGAAAGGATTTAATTTGGTTTCTGAAGGGTTTTGTCCTCTGTATGCGGCTAAGAATGAAGGGATTAATACGTCTTGGCCATTAATTGAATATTCTCCAGCAGCTGGATTTTCTGCATCTAACCTTCCTTTGATAACTGATCGATTATTTTCGAAGTCAGTAAATAGAGGCGAGTTATTTTCAAAGTCATCTTTAGAAAATGCTGTCCCTATCATAATCGTGGTTATACTATATGCTCCCAGTCGATTTGGACTTATTGATACAAAGTCACCAGGGTTGTCCATCGAATTCCTGAATATTTCCTGATAATCTCCCGTTTCCCTTTTGCTTGCAGTCAGTGTAATCCTGAAGTCCTGGAAAGGCTCAATTAAACTTCCCAATCTCAGGTTCATCGCTCTGTTTTGGCGGAAAGGTTGGGTTAATTCTGAACTTGGAGCCATGTATCCACCATTTGCCAATGAGTACCTCACACCAGGATCTTGACTTCCAAATAAGAATGCCAAACCAGGATTGCTAAATGCCCTGTCCATCCCCAGTAAACCAGTGTTTGGTAAATATCCAGGTAGGAATGTGCCTTCTAATAGCCCATAATTAAAGGTTACTTCTTTAACCATCATCAAGGCTTTTAGAAGTTTATTGCTGAAAGGCGTTCCGATTGTATCTTCGGCTTGGACGTTTCCTCTGCCCGGAACATTCGGTCTTTTAGGGGCATTCAGAGCTGCTAGTTTTTTGCTCTTATTATATAATCTGATCAAATCAAGTTTTCCTGTAATAGATTGATCGCGGGAGTTTTGGATGACGTTTCCTAAGGTGTCTTTTTGGCCAATAGCTCCTGTTTGCCAAGTGTAAGTAGCATTGTATTTATAATCTGCCCTAATCCAATCAGTAATCGGAGATTTGTCAAAAGGAATGGTGTAATTCAGGTTGACAGAATGGTTGTAATTCGTTTTTCTTCCAAAATTCCAGAAATTGTTTCTTATCGAATCCTGCTTGGCCTGAGAATCCAAATCACCTTCAGGCTCATCAATTACAGCCATAATCCTAGAGGAATAATCCACTCGGAGATTTCTGGTAAGATCCCAATTGAGTGTATAGAATCTGTTCATGAAGAAACTCTTTTGGAACAAAGGATCAACCCCCGAAGTACTGAGTTGATCGTTTCTGTATTGTGATCGCAAAAATCTTCTGTCTACATCCAATCTTGCTAAAATGAGGGTAGGAGCAAGATTTATATTAAAATCTTTGATGAGGCGTAAATATGGAGAATTCAACCATTCTGAATTTTTAAATGGTTCTAAAGTCCAAGCTGTAGGCTGGAAACTATAGGTGATATTTCCCTTGTAGGTCTTGAAATCATAATCTTGAATCTGGGCATTTGTCTGCTTGACCGTTCCATATGCATAGGAGAATGACAAATTACTGATGTCATAGAATCGATTTTTAGAATCAGGATTGGTCTTGATTTTCCTGACATTATTAAAGCTGACATTTTTCCTTTTCAATTGATCTAGAGCAATCCTTCGATAAGCATCCCTTTCCGAATCTGTTTCAAATTTACCCAAAGCTATCTCAAATGGGACATCTGGGTTTAGTGGATCGTATTCAGGTCTTGTCGAAGAGTTTTCTATACTGAAATACATTGGAATGCTGATTCCCAATTGTTCAGGTAGAAGCTTATGAATATCAATGTTGGTAGAAATGTCGTATTGAGTTGTCGACTGACGAGCTCGCTCAGATAATCTGGTTTCCAACCCGCCAAAACCAATAGAATTATGCCTAATCGAGGCAGAAACGACCGCCACATCAGCAATTTTTGCATTCAACAAGGCATTTGCTGCCCAACCATTGGATTTGGTGAAGCCTGTTACTCTTAATTCATTTGCCCAGAAGCAAATACTCTTACTTGATCCACCAGTATCTCCTGGATTTCTGGCACCAATCATCATTCCTTGGATCAAACTAAGTTCAGGTCTACCGACCACAGTCACTTTATATTGTCTGATTTGCTGCGAAAAAGGAAGGTTTAGAGGGACTTGATTATTGTCTCTTTCCACTTTGACTCCAACGATTTCCTGAATAGCGATGTCAATTTCATTTTCCAATGGCCAGATTTGCCTTGGGTCTCTCGTGCCTTTTGGAGTGATGAATAGAGGAACTTCGATTTCGTAATAATTATCTGTGTAATCCGTACCCATTCGAAGGAATGCGGTGATTTCTCCGTCAACTGCATCTTCACTGTCTGCATGAAGGAACATTTTGATTCTTTCGAATTGAACCAAATCTTGGGTGATATTTCTGAAAACCCCTCTTGCATCATGAGCTGCCAAATCTTCAATACAAACTCTTAATGACTGCTCGTTCAATCTTCTTTCTACAGTAGAAGTATTATCCCGATCTCGGTTTATACCCGGAGGAAGTACATACGGACTTTGGGTGGCGCTACCTTGGCTGTTTTGCTCAATACCAACAACATCCACTCTGACATTTGAAACATCTGGCTCGGGAATTTCAAACAGACCTCGTTCGTATAATGATTCTTGGAAGACTCTCCATTGGCTTCCGATCATTCTGAAATTGGCCATTCTCAATACAACAGGCTGCTCAAACTGAGTTAGGTAAGTTCTCATCCATCGAATGGATTTGAAACCTGAAATATCCCCCTGGACGCGATCTGGTTGTCTTACTGGAATTCTAAATAGATACCAGTCTACACTTTCTCCTCCTTCATTGTGAGTGACTTTGTCAACGATATAATTCTGGCCTACAATTAAATTTCCAGGCTTTAAGTCGATTTCATATTCGTAATAATTCTCAAGCTCATTGATAGTGTTATCCGTATTCAAATCCTCGTTGTCAGGATTATTGGAGCCAGATGGGGTATAAGGTAGATTTTGGTTAGCAGAAACTGGGGTATTACCTTCCATGCCGTTAAACTTCTTATATCTTTCAAGGATTTTGGCATCTTCCTGGTCAAAGCGTTCATCCAGATAATATTGGAATAAATCAGCCGAAACATCTTGATTAATGATGTTTCTGGCTTGTTGAGATACATTTAAACGGCTTAGGAATCTGGAATTGAAAAAGCCTGCTTCATCGTCATTTTTAAGACCATCCAAACCCACATCTTGATTTTCTCTGGATGATTCTGAGTTGTCAAATGCTGGTAATAGATATTGTTCTCTCGTAATTCTCCCCCATTCGTTTGAAGAGGTTTCTGAAGGATCACCATCGGCTGGAAGTCCGTTTTCGAAAGCATGCCGTCCATCTTTCATGACATCTTCCGAAATATCGCCAAGGTTCAAAAACAGCTTACCACCAGTTGTATTGTTTTCATTAAAAATCCCATCGAGAACCCTTCCGTTTTCTCCTTCAATAAATGGATCTAGCAACCAAAATTCGATGTATTCAATATTCGTTCTGTCAAAATCCACCTCAGTGGTAATGGCTCTGGTCACCCCTCCATAATTAAGTTTTGGATTAGGAAGTAATCCATCAAAAGTCAGATTGGTATTGTAATTATACATCCCTCTTTCGCTAGGAAAATAAGCGAGTTCAAAAAGTGGTTCTGGAGTGATGATTACTGTTCTGTCCTGTTGAGGGAAAATTTCCTGAGGAACAACCCTTCGCACATAGTGATTTCTACGGTCTTCTCTGGTAATGTTAGTAGGTACACCTGGGCCGCTTTCACGGTAAAAAATATTATCAATGTTGTACCAAGCAAGACGCGCCCTTCTATAAGTAGCTCCAAGTTGATCTTCTGTTTGATTACTTAGGTCAAATCGGTTGTCGTCTGTTTCAGGTGTAGAGGCAAGCTTCCAGTTTTGATTGGCTGCTCCCCCCAGATTAAATGGTGTTACGGCTGCCTCAAAGTCATCAATGTAAGATGCCTGATCTCCGTCGACTTGGTTGGATGTTCCCGGTATTAAATGCGCAAATTCTCCACTGATATTGACAAGGGAAGTCTCTTTGGTATTGGTAAATGGAAGGGCATCAGCCATTTTTGTCAACCACCTGGATTCGTCAGCAAAGTTGGCATCTAAGCCCCAAAGACTGTTTCTTAGGGTTTCATTTCCAGTAGCAATTCTGGTGACGTTTGGTCTTTCATTTAAGTAAAGGAAAGTACCTCCAAGATTGAATTTATCGCTAAAGAGGTAGTCCATCCTTGTTCCCAACATGCTCCTTGTTTGGAATGAAACAAGATCCGCTTTCTCGAAACTGATGCTAATTTGTTTTCCGGACTGAAGAATTGCATCATTGATAATAACGACCCTGCCGACATTATAATCAATTGTAAAATCAACTCCCTCTGTCAAAGGAATATTTCCTGCCTGTACAATCACAGATCCTGGAGAAATATTTAATCCAGGCAATTGGATTTCAGACGCTGAACCAGCTGTCAATCGGCCTTTAATAAAATATTTATTTAGTCTGGTGACTAATTCGGCATCCGCTTGGGTAGTACGATACAAAGTGTCATAGACATATTTGTCTTTGAGTACAATTTCTCCTGGGAGGAAATTCTTCTCTAAATTTGATCCAAATGGTTCCAAAACCGGGAAGACCAATAAGCCTCTATCGGAAAATATGGTGAGCCCTTCGACATAATCAAAGTTTCCGTCAGGAGCTGGGTCATTTTGAGGGTTTAAATTGTCAAGCCCAGTCAATCTGATCAGTGGTTTGTCTTTGACATTTTCACCTTCCAGTAATGATGGGTTGTCCAAGCCAGTTCTGTCATCTCTGTAGATTACCTGAAGTTGGAAACCTTCACGAAGGAGCTGATTGGCATTGAGGTTATACACGTTTTTCATCATCAAGTCCCAAGTAGGAACTCGAGGATTAATTCGGGCAGGTCTCAATAATTTCAAGAAAATCAATTCGTCTTCCTGGCGGTTTTGATAATCTTCGGTCAGTTCACCGACTTTGTAAACCTGTCCATTGTATGTGTATTCAAATGAAACAGCAAGTACTTCATCATTTTGAAGCTTTCTGAAAAGTGATAAGTAACCTAGTTGGGGGTTGAAATAGAATTCCGTCGGGCCTAATTTTCTTGATCCGTTTATTTGCTCAAAGTCAACTCCTTTTTTGAGACCCAGGCTTGATTCTATGGCTCTGCCGCCTGTGTCAAATGGCCTGAAAGTAGGATTGTTTGAAATATTGCTAAAGAGCAAATTGGAGCCATTAGCAGCAGGTGCACCTGGTGTTCCTGGACCAATATTTGGATTAGTAGGATTTAAGAGTTTTTGGCCTTCACCTAAATCCATGAAAGCCGCAAAGTTTCGCAGGGTTTCTGTATTGGAAGCCCTGTTCATGATGTAAACTTCAATTCTGGTTACATTCACTCCAGATAGCACCTGAGGAAGTCCACGAAGCCATCTTTCGTAATTATCACGGAAGAAATGCGCTAAAAAGAAGTGGCGGTTTTCATCGTATTTGGATGCTTGGATATCAAAAGATCTCCCTTGACCATTGGCATCAATAATCAATTGATCTCTCCGTCCTCTTTGCGTGGAAGCGACAGCGGTGACGCTCATTTTACCAAATTGCAATTGAGTTTTGACCCCAAAAAGGTTTTGAGCACCCTGGATCAATCTATTTTGAACCGGCATACTGACATTACCGATTTCAATGGATTTGATGATGTCTTCTTCAAATCCATTGTATTCTAGCTTCAGCTGGTTTTGAAAATCAAAAGAATTATTGGAATCGAAATTTGCTCCGATCTTCATTTTCTCTCCAAGCGAACCATTGACCGCCATTTGTATTTGCTGGTCAAAATTGAATCCTCCGTTTTGCTGCTGACGGATAGGTAGGGTAGGGTTATCAATCCTTCGGAAAATCGCTCCAAAATCGAGGTTCACATAACCAGTGGGAACAATTGAAATTTGATCTCCACCAAAAATCCGATCAAAAGATGGACTTACAGTCAAAGGAGGAATTAAACCTCGACCTTCCACAGCACTTTCTCCATCTCCACCACGAGATCTGCTTCTCCAGTAATCCTGCCTTACTTTATATTCCTGAATTTTAGAAAATTCGTCAAAATCGTATTCCTGTTCATTTCCAACCCGAGTACTATCGAGTTCTTCTACGATATTATATCTAAGCGTAGAATCGACCAGGACCTGGACATTTTGTTCAGTAAGTGGAGTTGGTAAAAATGGCGATTGAGGCTTTATGAAGGGGTTTCGGTAGGGGTAAAGAGGGCTTGTCCTCATATTTTGCCAAAGCAAAAATGAGGGAGCCATTCTCCTATAGTTAAGAGAATCGATTCGCGTTTGGAGGCTATCGGTTACGGTTTGTTGTGCCTGGGAAGTAGAAAAGGCAATAAAAAACCCAAACAGGATGAAGTATTTGGGCAAACCACCGAAATACCTCCTCCTGCAAAAAGTCAGTAACTTCCGAAAGTTCAATGCAGCTTCAAATTATGGTGTCTTTAAAGATGCTTTAATTAATTCTTCTAATGAAATTTCTCCAGTGGTTTTTTTCAATACTGCTGCGATGTTTTTTTCTGCCGCAGCTTTTGGGAACCCAAGAGTCATTAAGGCCTTTAACGCTTCTTCACGTACTTTATTGTCAGATTTCATGAAGCCAAATTGGGAAGGATTGGAATCTGTTCCGCTACCTTTTCCAACTTTGTCTTTGAGTTCCAAAATGATACGTTGAGCAGTTTTGGCACCTATGCCTTTTACATGCTGGATAGTCGCCACATCTCCAGATAGAATTGCATGTTCGATTTCCTCTGTGCTTAGGGAAGAAAGAATCATTAATCCAGTTGATGGACCGACTCCATTGATGGAGATCAGGAGTAAAAAAAGTTTCTTTTCTCCCTCTTCTTTAAAGCCAAAAAGAGTATGTGCATCTTCTTTGATATGGAGAAAAGTGAGGAGCTTGATCTGCTCCTCATCTTTTATTTTTGAATAGGTCTGTAAAGAAATCTTCACATGATAACCGATTCCGTTTACATCAATAATGACATAGGTGGGATCTTTGAAAACTAATTTTCCGCTTAAATAATCGATCATAGTGTTGATTGGTCAGATTGTGCATCCACTACTGCCACAGCCACCATATTTACGATTTCACGGATAGAGCTTCCCAATTGTAGGATATGAACAGGTTTGTTCATGCCCAAAAGAATTGGTCCAATTGCTTCTGCGTTACCAAGCTCGGCAAGCAACTTATAAGCAATGTTACCAGAACTTAGATCTGGGAAGATCAACGTATTTGCTTTTTTATTGATCAGTTTGGAGAATGGATACATTTCTTTCTGTATCTCATCGTTTAAGGCTACGTTTGCTTGCATTTCTCCTTCGATGATCAAATCAGGATACTTCTTTTTTGCAAGTGCAGTTGCCTTCGCCATTTTATCTGGAATGTCGCCTTTGGCAGATCCAAAGTTGGAGTAAGAAAGTACGGCAACTCTTGGCTCGATATTGAAGAATTTAACCGCTTCAGCTGTCAATCCAATAATTTCCACCAATTCCTCGGCTGTAGGATTTAAGTTAACAGTCGCATCTGCGAAGAAGAAAGGCCCTTTTCCCGTATTCATGATGTACATACCCGTCACCCTTTTGGTGCCCGGTCTTACACCGATTGTATGTAGAGAAGGAAGAACAGTTTTTGGATAATCTCTCGTCAAACCGGAAATGAATGCATCTGCTTGACCAGTTTCTACCATCATCGCACCAAAATAGTTACGCTGTGTGACTAACCTGGCAGCATCGCTTTTGGTCATTCCTTTTCTGTGACGCTTTTGGAATAAAATTTCTCCAAACTGCGCAAGTTTCTGACTTTCTTCCATCGGATCAATGATGGTCACATTTTGTAGATCCAAGGAGTTTTCTTCTATCAGCGTAAGAATACGCTCTTTGTTTCCTAAAAGAATTGGAATAGCAATTTTCTCATCACGAATGATTTGAGCTGCTTTCAATATTTTTCTATTGTCAGCTTCCGCAAATACCACTCGTTTTGGATTTTTCTTCGCTCTGGCGATCACAACGGACATCAATCTTTGATCAATGCCAATTCTTTCCTGAAGTTCAAGCTCATAAGAATCCCAATCTGTAATTGGGCTTTTGGCTACTCCAGATTCGATCGCTGCCTTTGCTACTGCTGGAGCGATAGTCGTGATAAGTCTTGGATCCAAAGGCTTTGGAATGAGGTAAAATCTTCCAAAACCAAGTTTATCTTCACCGTATGCTTTATTGACAATATCAGGAACAGGCTCTTTTGCAAGTTTTGCAATTGCATGTGCTGCCGCAAGCTTCATTTCCTCATTGATTGCTGTAGCTCTCACATCGAGTGCTCCCCGGAAAATGTATGGAAATCCAAGGACATTATTCACTTGATTAGGATGATCAGATCTACCTGTAGCCATGATCAAATCCTCTCTGGCTGCGATGGCCAAGTCATATGAAATCTCTGGGTCTGGGTTTGCTAAGGCAAAAACGATAGGGTTTTCGGCCATTAACTTTAATTGATCCTGACTGACTACATTTCCTGCAGAAAGTCCCAAAAATACATCTGCACCTTTTAAGGCATCACTTAATGTATGGAGATTGCGGTCTGTACTGAATTCTCTTCTGATTTCATCCAGATCTTCTCGGTCGGTTCTAAGAATTCCATCTTTGTCACATAGGACAATATTCTCTCTTTTTATTCCAAGAGTGATATAAAATCTAGTGCAGGAAATAGCAGCCGCCCCGGCTCCGTTTACTACCAACATGATTTCACCAATGTTTTTATCAACCAGTTCCAATGCATTGATCAAAGCAGCGCCAGAAATGATTGCAGTCCCGTGCTGATCATCATGCATCACAGGGATTTTCATTTCTTTTTTGAGCGTTTGCTCGATTTCAAAGCATTCTGGAGCTTTGATATCCTCCAGGTTGATGCCTCCGAAAGTAGGCTCCAAAGATTTGATTGTTTGAATCAGTTTCTTTGGATCTTTTTCGTTGATCTCTATGTCGAATACATCTATTCCTGCGAATTTTTTGAAAAGAACTCCTTTTCCTTCCATCACAGGTTTTGATGCTTCTGGTCCGATGTCTCCTAGTCCCAAAACTGCGGTGCCATTGGAAATTACTCCAACCAGATTGCCTTTCGCAGTGTATTTGTAGACATTTTCTACATCATTTGATATTTCTTTACAAGGTTCGGCTACTCCAGGAGAGTAGGCCAGTGCCAAATCCATTTGGCTGGAAAGAGGTTTCGTCGGGATTACCTCAATTTTTCCGGCTTTCCCTTGGGTGTGATAATTGAGTGCATCCTCTTTTCGGATTTTAATTGCCATAAAAGCTCTAAGTTAGTTTGGGTCAGGATCCCTGCTCTTCTGTCCAACTAACATTGGTGTTTAAAAGGATGGTTTCGATTTCGCGAAGTGCATCACGGTGAACTTCATTTGGGTAAAACACAAAGCCCTCCATATAATACAGTTTCCCTTTCTTTTCATCGACCATGAGATAACCTAAATAGGTTCCTCCCATACTCAAGTTGTTAGTTTTCCAGGAGCCCCTTATTTCGGTTGTAAAATTATCATTTATCACCATGTTTCGGAAAGCAGGTGGGATTTGTTTTTCAGAAACCATAAAAGAATTAGGATCATCTGGATCACCGAAAATTTCATTTTTGGTGATTTCATCTCTGAGTGCTACGATGTTAGCAGGGAAGGTTTGTTCTTCACTTACATAATCTGTCTCGTAAAAGAATAGGCTAATATCCGCCCTATTGGCAGTAGGAGTAGGCTGTCTTAGCCAAACAAACCCTGGTTTGCTCTTAGCAATTTGATAAGATGCAGGAACATTGACCTCAATTCCTAGATTTTTTTCTGTTTCAGCGGATGCGGCTGTGTTTTTTCTGGCAAGAATAATTTTCTCCAACCTTCCTCTTTCTCTTACCTCAAATAAATTAATTAACCTTGATTTGTTCTTTTTCAGGTTTGCAACCAATTCTTCTTCATTATTACCAAACAGGTAAAGAACTTCCTGACCCACTGCATATTCATCTTCCATGCGAAGGGTGTATAAAGAAGGATCAGCTTCTGCCTTTTCTTTTGATTCTTTTGAAAACTGAGAATTAATTACCTGACTAGCGGCACCCTTATCATCGAAAGTGGTTACATAAATTAGGTTAGTAGACATTTTGAGCATTCTTGTCATTGCTCTTGGATCTACTCTGTTCACCTTAAATCTTGACTCGGATCGAATCATCCCAGGAAGATCTGCTTCAAAAATTTCTTTCAGTTCATCTCCTACTGGACCGGCCCACTTGGCAGAATCGATCACTAAAATAATTTCTCCAATTGTACCTCTAGCTTTTGGCTTGGTACTGTCTGGTCGATTGGGATCATTTTCACAAGAAGTTAGAAATAATCCAAAACTTATAAGGGTGAAAATATAGATAAGAGCTCTCATAATTCAGCTGAATTTGGTTGTTGATACACTAAGGCAAACTTAAAAATAAGGATTCTGGTTTACTTAAAAATTTAAATGAAGTTAAAATACCTTAGAATTGAACTTAGAATTCTTCCTAAAATATTAGCCTATGATTAATTTTTGACCAGGTTTGATGTTGTTACTATTGAGATTGTTTAATCTCTTGATTTGTTCCACTGTCAAACCTGCATGTCTTTTGGAAATGATCCATAGAGAATCTCCCGGCTGAACAGTATAGAGAAGTTGTCCTGAGGAATTGGAAGTAGTCTGAGCTATAGTCGGAGGTGTGCCTGAATAAATGGTCAGGTTTTGGCCAACTCTGATTAGATTGGAATAAAGGTTATTCCAGGATTTAAGCTGAGTCACAGTAACCCCATGTCGGGAAGCGATTTTACCAAGAACATCTCCAGAGCGAACTTTATAAGTAATCGCATTCACTTGAGGTTCTTCTGCAAGCTCTTCAATTGGCTTCAAGGTAAGAACGCCGTTGTCAGTAAGATAAGTAGTAGGGGAGTTGTTTAAGGAATCGCTTAACCAAGCTAGATTTTGCTTGATAAATGATGCTTTTGCTTTAGGGATATTCAAAGCAATTGTCTTATTACTTTCAGGAACTTTTCCTCTTTTTAAAGAAGGATTTAAAGATTCTAAATCTTTTTCACATAGCTCAGTCAGTTCTGCCAATTTGGTCAGGTCAAGAGCTCTGTCGAATCTGATTTTTTCTGTAGCGCGGTAATAGGTTGGTTCTTCCAAGTTTAAGTTATGCTCTTCTAAGTGGCTAAGAATGTATAACATTGCCTGAACCTGAGGAACATAGCTTCTCGTTTCTCTTGGTAAGTAATTGTAGATTCCCCAGAAAGTTTTCTTGCCTCCTGATCTTCTGATGGCTTTTCTTACATTGCCTGGTCCACAATTATAAGCGGCCATGGCTACTTCCCAATCCCCAAACATTCTGTAAAGAGATTTAAGGTACTTAGCAGCAGCATCCGTTGATTTTTCAGGGTCCATTCGGTCATCTACATCATTATTGACATACATGCCGTACATTCTGCCAGTAGCTGGCATAAACTGCCAAAGTCCGATTGCACCAACTCTGGACCTGATTTGAGGATCTAAGCCAGATTCGATGATAGAAAGATATTTGATCTCAACAGGCATTTCATGCTTATTGAGAGTTTCATCAAATAGGTCAAAAAACAAGTCTTTCCTTGCCAAGACCATTCTGGTATAATCTCTATTACGAACAGTGAAATATTGGATAAATGAAAAAATCCTGTCATTCAACTCAAAAGCCATCTCATGATCCATTTTGGAAATGCGATCGGCTACTTCGTCATATGTGAAATCAGGAATGTATTCGTAGTGGTAGTTTGGCATCACTTCCTCCTCAGAGAAATTTGTTGCTGCCACATTCTGATCGTCCTGCGAAAAAGCCGGGGACAATGGTATCAAACAAGTCGAAATCACAAGTAAGAAAGTATTGTTCCAGTTTTTTTTCATCAGTTGATAAGAGTTTTAAGAGGTTAAATCACTTAAGTATTTGCTGAAGGCAAAAAGCTCAGCTTCTTTAAATGAGTTGCATATTACTTGTAATCCGATCGGCATTCCTTCAGCATCTTTTCCATTAGGAATAGAAATAGCCGGAACACCAGAAACCGAAGCCTGAACTGTAAATAAATCTTCCAGATACATCGCTACCGGATCGCCACTATGCTCTCCAAACTTAAACGCTGTCGTTGGCGTAGTTGGCATTATAATATAATCAAAATCATTCAAAAGATTTTCAGTAAAGTCTTTTATTAATCTTCTGACCTTTTGAGCTTTAGTGAAATATGCGTCATAATAGCTCGCACTTAACACGAAAGTTCCAAGCATAATTCTTCTTTTTACTTCCTCCCCAAATCCCTCGCTTCTGGTCAGTTTATACATACTTTCCAGATTATGAGCGTTTGGAGTTCGATAGCCATATTTTACTCCGTCAAACCTGGAAAGATTCGATGAAGCTTCTGCCGTAGTAAGGATATAATAAGTGGGAAGAATATATTCCAATAGAGGGAATTCAACTTCTTGGACATCATGTCCTTCATCTTTTAGCTTCTCAAGAATTGAAAGCGTATTTTCCTTGATTTCAGGCTGTAATGCGTGAGATTCAATTGATTCTTTGAGATAGGCAACTTTAGCCTTCTTGTCAAAATGAAGAAGTTGGCTATAAGGAAGAACGGGCTTTCTGGAAGAGGTACTGTCCATTTCATCATGGCCAGCCATGATTTCCAGAAGCAATGCGTTGTCTTTTACTGTTCTTGTAAAGGTGCCAATTGTGTCAAAGGAAGACGCATATGCGATCAATCCCCATCTTGAAATCCTAGAATAAGTCGGCTTCATACCGATAATTCCTGTGAAAGCTGCAGGTTGTCTTACCGAACCACCGGTGTCTGTACCCAAAGAGGCGGTACAAAGGTTTGCCTGTACGGCTACTGCGGAGCCTCCCGAAGATCCACCAGGTACTCTGTTTTCATCCAACGCATTTAACACTTTTCCATGCGCCGAATTTTCATTAGAGCTTCCCATACCAAATTCATCACAATTCAGCCTACCAATGATAATGGCATCTTCATCGATTAATCTTTGAATGGCAGTGGTTGTGAATTGGGATTGGAAACCCTGAAGAATTTTTGAGGAAGCATTTGCCTCATGATCTGCATAGCAAAGAACATCTTTAATGCCGATGACCATTCCGGCAAGTTTACCAGCTTTTCCCTCTACAAGCTTTTGATCGATTAAATCAGCCTGTTGTAAAGCGGAATGCTCGTAAACTTCGACGAAGGCGTTTAAGTGCGCCTTCGTCTTAATGTTTTGAAGATAATGATTGACAATTGCTCTACAATCAGTCTCCTTTTTCTCGAGCGATTTTTTGATTTCGTCGAATGAAATAAATTTCTCCAATGCTATTGGCTTAAGGGATTATTTTTTCTTGTCCTTCAGTCCCTCTTCGAGATCGTTTTGAATGTCTTTAGTAGCATCTTTGAATTCTCTGATTCCACGGCCTAGACCTCTTGCTAATTCAGGAATTCTTTTAGCACCAAATAATAGGAGGATAACAAGTATGATCAATACGATCGAGCCTCCGCCCATATTTTGAATGAAACCCAATGTAGTCATGATGATTTATGTTTAAGGGTAAATGTGTTGCAAAGATATAACTGTCATCTGCTTACACAAAGTAAACGGCCGAGAGTTATTCTTTTTTATAAATATACGATAAATTATACTATTTGGACGTGATCCAAGTGGCAGGATCCATTACGCTCAATCCTTTCCATGTCTGGAAATGTACCTCAGCTTGCCCGTCTGGCCCTGTAGCTACCTGACCAATTACGTCTTTTGAATTTACAGTTTGACCTGATTTTACAGAAATGGTTTTTAGCTTACTATACATGGTATAATATTCACCATGTTTGATAATCACAGTACCACCAAAACCAGGCATTGTCGTAATCTTAGTTACAGTTCCGTCAAATACAGCTCTGACATTTGAGTTAGGCTGTGTTCGAATGTCAATCCCATCACTGTCCATGGTGATGCCTTTCAGTGTAGGATGTGGATATGTACCAAATCCCTGTGCAATAAAACCAGTTTCCACAGGCCATGGTAATCTACCCTTATTTCCTGCAAAACTACTGGATAATGCCGCCGCTTCAGGAGTCATAGGCATGCTGCTTCCAGCACTTTTTGTAGCAGTACTATTAGATTTTTTCGCAGCTGCTTCAGCTAATCGGATCTCTTCCTCGATCACTTGCTTGATCATTCGATTCAATTGATCCTGTTGTTTCTTAGTTGCAGCAATTTGTTTTTGAATGTCCTTTTCTTTCTTAGACAGATTATTAACGATGCCTTGCTGCTCTTTTCTTGCCTGATCTAAAGCAAGTTTTTCTTTGCGTTCTTCTTCTAGAACTTTTTCTTTTTCTGCTCTTTTCTCATCCAAAGAAATTTGCTCTTGAGCCAGTTGAACGCTGACCTCTTGGATTTGTTCAGCCTGCTGTTTCCTGTTATCAGTGTATTGCTTGAGGTATTTCATCCTCATATACAGTTGATTGAAGCTTCCCGAACTGAATACAAAAGAAACAATCGATAAACCTCTGTTTAATTTTGAGGTGCTATAAATCATTCGGGCATATTCTGCCTTTAGATCTTTCAGTTCCTGCTCCAGTTTTTTGATTTTGGTCTCGGTTTCTCTGATTTCCTGATCTAGAAGTTTGATTTCTCGATCTAAAGTATTAACAAGCCTCGACTGAGTCTGGACTTTTTTAGTAACAGCGTTGAGTTCTCCAATAGAATTCTTCTTGATTGCAGTAGTCTGTTTCAGAATTTTGTCAAATTCTTTTAGACGCTCTTGAACCTCTGCTTTTTCACGTTCTAATTGCTCCCTGGATTTTTTGGTCTGGGCTTGTAAATCAGTGATATAACAGCAAAATAACAATGCTATTATAGAAGAAAAGAAAAGAGATTTCCTATTCATTGAAATCAAAATCTGAATGGGAAAGAAAGTGGATTAGAATGTGGTTCGATTGAATTCCACTCCAAATTTATTATCGTATTTTGACTGCCTTCCGGTAATTGGTAGGCTAATTTATACAATACTTCCAGAGGGAAAGGCTGTGATTCTACATCCTGAAAGTTGGGGAAACTGGCAAGTAAAGATCCTCTATCATCTAGCGAGTTACTGACCAATTCTGAAACTTTTCTGGAGTTCACATCTACCTTGCTGAAATAACGAACCTGATCTCGCACCTGTGTGAGTTCAAATGACTTACCTACTCGAATTAACCGGTCCTTATAATCAAATGGAGTGGGAGGGTTTGCCCAAAGCAAATTTTGAAATAATTCTAATGATAGTTTGAGACCATAAATCGTCTCAAATTCTTTGAAAGTTAGATTGACATCTTCCTTACCGATTCGGTCTTTAATCTGAATTTTCTCCTGAGTGATCAAACCGCGGACAGCCTCCATCCCCAAACCAGGAGAAACAGTAAACCATAATACACTGTCTTTTTTTGCGCGGAGATTTAAAGATCCTCTGGTGATTTTACCTGATTCCTCTTCGATGACGATTTTAGCTTTTGCAGAAAGGAAATCATAATCATTATAAATCGGAGAAAAGTCTTCCATCTTTCCGCTGCTTTGGTAGGCTACATTTTTCTTTGCGCAGCTCGATAAAAATCCAATAGCAAACAGAATTGTCAATCCTGCAAAAAGCTTATTCATGGTATTTGCCTTCTTTAATTTTTTGGGGAAGTTTATCTGAGGCTTCCGGGCTTTTCTCAGCTTTTTTCCAATAACTGATTGCTTCAGATTTATTCCCTAAATGATATAAAATGTCTCCATAATGCTCCAACATCACTCCACTAGGCTCTGCTTCATGCTCCATGGCTAGATCCATGTATTTTTTAGCGCCTTCGTAATCTCCACTTTGGAACAAAACCCATGCATGTGTATCAAGGAAAGTGCCATTATTTGGAAATCGTTTAACAACTTTTTCTGACATGGATTTAGCTTTCTCAAGATCTTGTTTTTCCAGGGAAAGGAAATAGGCATAATTGTTTAAAACCTGCTCATCGTTTGGATTGAGTTTTACGGCCATATCAAAGTTTTCGAAGGCCTTCTTTTTCTCTCCTAAATTGTAATAGGCATTTCCGAGTGCACCATAAGTAGCCTGATCCAAACCAATGTTTTTACCAGCATTCAGATTCATTGATTTCTCTAAAGAGATCACAGCCGAAGAATCCTTTTTCATGGCATTTTTAATCACGCCGTCATAAAACCAAAATTCTGGTCGTTCTGGGAATTCATCGACACCCATGATGGTGAATTTCTCCACTTCGGCAAAATCAGCACTCTCCCCAAAAGAATTGGTGATTACCTGCTCCAATAACTCTGCATTTTTCGGATCAACCTGAAGTGATTTTTTGAAGTTTTCAATCCCTTCTTCCTTCATTCCAGCTTTCATTCGCCTTTTGCCAATGGCTGAGAAAACTGCAGCAACCTGAGGGTGATTTAAAAGCATTAACCTTTCTAATTTGTTCAAAAGCGAATCCCTTTCGGAAGTCTGCATTTCGTTAAAAATGGATTCAAATGCCTGAGATTCTACCATAGGGTCTAAATCAGGATTTGAGAAAGCAGTAATAATTGATTTTTCAGAAAGTTCGATTTCTCCCTTTTCTTTTTGTAAAGTATAGGCTGCCATATGCAATTCTGGCTGGTTTGGAAACTTGGAGATTTCGGTGTTGACCAAATCCAATGCCTGATCCAATCGATTATTGTTGTAAAGAATTTCTACCAAATTGAGCACATAATCTGGATTGCCTGATTTTGCTTCAATCAGTCGCATTCCTTCCTCAATGGCTTTATCAAGGTTATTGTTTTTAAGGTAGATTCTTTGTTTTTGAGTAGTGACAGGTTCCATTACTCCGTAAAATTCCTCAGCTCTGTCCAGTGCTATCAAAGCTTTGTCATACTCGCCAGCATTCAGATAAATTGAAGCTAAATCTAAGTTATACTGCTGATTATTTTCTCCATCCGCTGTCAATCGATCTAAAATCTCAGCCGCTTTCAAAGGTTGCTTTAAATTGGTATAAATTTCAGCTACCATTAAGGCGTAATACTTATTTTCAATATCCAGGTTAGCTGCTTTTTCTGCATAAGGAAGTGCTTTTTCTGGTTTATTCCCTCGAAGTAAAACTTCAGCAATTTTATAATTGATTGCAGGCTCTTCTGGAGTGAATTCAAGTGCTTTTTGTAAATAAAAATAGGACTTGTCTAATTCCCCAAGTACGAGGTATTTCTCTCCCTCGATATAATAGCGCGTAGCTTTGGCTTCAGTTTCCTGAGCCTTTCTTTCCTTTTTAGAAAGCTTTTCCTGAGAGAATCCTATTGATGCACTGAACAATAGGAAGAATGATATTAGAAGAAATCTATTGAAAATCACGTGAATTGGAGTGTTCTGCTTAAGAATACAAACATAATGCCTTTTATGGAATTTGGCAGGTATTTGAGTTTAGGATAAGACAGATTGACTTTGCGTTAATCTATCCAGTAGATGCATAACGACTTTTTGTCAAAATTGATCCCAAAAGCACTATTATTTTACTTAAGTGGTCTTAGTTTTTGGCTTTAGGTAAGTTTTGATCTGATCCCTTTCTAACATCCAAATAATCAATCCGAAAAGGAGAATGAGGCTATTCTTTGCTAGGAAATTTAAGAACGGATTATTTAAATCCAGATAAAATCCCCCGTAGCTTATTCCAAAGGAAATTAGTAAGTAAAAAATACCCCTGCCTGTCTGATAGGGAATAGGATAATATTTTTGGCCATAAAGATAGCAAAGCAAGCACATCACAAAGTAGCAACTTATCGTGCTGAGCGCACCACCCATGTAACCCCAAATTGGAACAAAAATGAATATAATGGCTATTGTGATAATCGCTCCAACCAAAGTAATCCAGAAACTATATTTGGTCTGATCAGTGATTTTAAACCAAATAGAGAGATTGAAATAAATTCCTAAAAGCAAATACCCCATCAAAAGTGTAGGCACTATAAAAAGCCCCTCAGAGTAGCCAGGTTGTCTTAAAAATAATGGGCCTAACCATTCCAGATTGACAGAGATCGCAATCATCAACAGGGTACAAAACAGGATAAAAGCATGCATCACCTTTGCATAAAGTAGAGGGGAGTTTTTGTCTTGGGATTGTTTGAAGAAAAAAGGTTCGGCAGCATATTTAAATGCTTGAATGACCAGATTCATCAAAATCGCGAGTTTAAAATTCGCTCCAAAAATACCTCCGGCCTCTCTGGACGATAGGCCTGCATAGAAATTTGGGGGAAGGACGTATTCAAAGAGGAATCTGGAAAATAGCTCGTTTGTTACTCCAGCTAATCCCATAAATAGCAGAGGAATCGAATAAACCCACATAGGTTTGATGATTTCCCCTTCCAGTTTGAATTTAAAAAATCCTGCTTTCCACCAAACAAATGGAATTATCAATCCATTGGCTAGAAGGTTAGAAAGCAAAATGTACTCGACTCCCCAATCAGATCTATACCCTAGAAAACCATCTTGAATCACCCCATTTGTGATAAAATAAGGAAAACCAATGATCAGGAGGAGGTTGAAAAAAATGTTAAGGAGGATATTAAATATCTTGGCACCAGCGAAGATCAAGGCTTTGTTTTCCAGTCTCAGCTTGGCAAATGGGATAGCTAAAATCGCATCATAGGATAGAATTAATGCAGTCCATCTGTATAAATAGGATTGGCCTGGGTATTCCAGCCATTCAGCAAGCCATGGGGCAAGCAGGAATAATCCTGATCCCAAGACAACTGTGCTGGTGAGGAGCAAGGATTGAGTGGAATTGTAAACCCTTTTTGGGTCAAGATTTTTACCGGTAGAATACCTGAAAAAAGTAGTCTCCATCCCATAGGTGAAGACAATATTCATAAACCCGATGAGGGCATAAATACTCGTGAACGACCCCATAGCCTCTTTTGTGAGGTATTCGGTGTACACGATAATCATTAAAAAATTAATAGATCTGCCTAGAATACTGCTTAGGCCATAAACTGCGGTTTGTCCGGCAAGTTTTTTGAAATTGCTCATAAGGGAGAAAATCGGTTATTCTCCCTTGAAATTTGGTTTTCTCTTTTCAAGAAATGCAGTGGTTCCTTCTTTATAATCACCAGATTTAACACAACGGGCAAAGGAATTGGCTTCTGTTTGGAATCCATTTTCATCGGATAGATAGACTGCGTTTACACAATCTATAATCATGCCGATTGCCAATGGAGCCTTGCTCATTATTTTGGCTACAATTTCTTCGGCTTTTGCGATTGCATCAGCTTTGGTAGGTAATACATGATTGACAAGCCCTAGCGATAAAGCTTCA
This sequence comes from Algoriphagus iocasae, assembly GCF_014206875.1. Classification (GTDB taxonomy): domain Bacteria; phylum Bacteroidota; class Bacteroidia; order Cytophagales; family Cyclobacteriaceae; genus Algoriphagus; species Algoriphagus iocasae. The sequence goes on from NZ_JACIJO010000001.1 coordinate 583,027, forward strand.
TTCGCATCGACCATGTCTCCTGTCATCATCAACTCATTTGCTTTACCTCTACCGATGAGTATTGTCAGTCTTTGCGTGCCGCCATAGCCTGGTATAATACCCAAGTTCACTTCTGGCTGACCAAATTTGGCATTTGCGGAAGCAACTCTCATATGGCAGGCCATAGCCAATTCACATCCACCGCCAAGCGTAAATCCATTGGTAACAGCGATAACGGGTTTGTGGAGATTTTCGATGGTACTGAAGATTTCCTGCCCATTTTCAGCGAATTTCCTGGCATTTACCTCGTTCAATTCGGCAATTTCACTGATGTCGGCACCTGCTATAAAAGCACGTTCCCCAGCTCCGGTGATAATAACTCCTTTGATTGATTTGCTGTCAGCAACTTCTTCGAAAATTGCCTTCAACTCTTCAAGGGTTGCGAAGTTCAATGCATTCATTTTTTCCTCCCGGTTGACGGTCAAATAAAGAATGCCTTCTTTTACCTCTGTCAGAATATTATTGTATTCAGCCATAAAACGTCTTTCTGTTTAAAACAAATATACAAGCAGGGTCGCCAATCCCAAATTTTGTGACTTAGAAAAATCCATGAAACCGAGAGAGCCTTGAGTTTTAAATGGTTTTATTTCAAAGGATTTATCTTAATTTTCTATACCCAAAATTCCCTCAGCCATTTTTATTACTTTTGTGGCAAATTCAGTTTTAACTACATCCACTATTATATTATGTCTTCAAAAAGAAAAATCACAGTGGCTTATGGTGACGGGATCGGTCCTGAAATCATGAAAGCAACTTTGGCAATCCTAGAAGCTGCTGGAGCTCAATTAGAATACGATGTCATCGAAATCGGTGAGCAGGTTTATCTCAAAGGGATTTCCTCCGGTATGGAGCCAAGTGCGTTTGAGTCACTTAAAGAAACCAAGGTGTTTTTGAAGGCGCCTATCACCACACCACAAGGTGGTGGATTCAAATCATTGAATGTAACTACCAGAACTTCATTCGGGTTATACGCAAACGTTAGACCTTGCAAAGCATTTTCTCCTTTTATCAGAACACATTTCCCGAAAACGGATTTGGTGATTATCAGAGAAAATGAAGAGGATTTATATTCTGGAATCGAGCACAGACAGACTCAGGAAGTTTGTCAGTCGCTGAAATTGATCTCCAAGCCAGGTTCTGAGAAAATTATCCGTTACGCATTTGAGTATGCTAAAAAATACGGTCGCAAGAAAGTGACTTGTATGACCAAGGATAATATCATGAAAATTGCCGATGGTCTTTTTCATAAAACTTTTGACGAGGTAGCAAAAGAATATCCAGATATCCAGACTGATCACAAAATCATTGATATCGGTACTGCTTTGATCGCAGATCGACCTGAAATGTTTGATGTGATTGTGACCTTAAACTTGTATGGTGACATTATTTCTGATGTGGCTGCTCAGGTAACTGGTTCTGTTGGATTGGGTGGTTCTGCAAACGTAGGTGAAGAAGTAGCTATGTTTGAAGCGATACACGGTTCTGCACCAGATATCACTGGATTAGGAATTGCAAATCCTTCTGGTCTGTTGAATGGAGCAATCATGATGTTGGTACATATCGGTCAGCCAGAGGTTGCGGAGAAAGTTGCTAATGCATGGATGAAAACTTTGGAAGATGGAATCCATACTGGAGATATTTATCAGGAAGGACTTTCATCTAAAAAAGTTGGAACTGAGGAATTTGCAAATGCAGTGATCGAGAGAATCGGTCAGGTTCCAGCTAAGATGATTCCTGCTTCTTTTGACAAAGAGAGTACTGAGCCGATGAATATCTTTGTTTCTGAAAGACCAAAGCAAAAGAAGGAATTGATCGGTGTGGATGTTTTCTTGGATTGGGATGAAAGTGGAAGAGACCCACAAGTCCTAGGAGAGAAACTTCGTCAGTTGAACGTGGATGGATTGCAGTTGCAATTGATCACCAATCGCGGGATCAAAGTATTCCCTGGAGGAATGAAAGAAACATTCTGTACAGACCACTGGAGATGTAGATTCCAAAATGCTGAGATGTCTTCAATCAAGCATTCTCTTGTGACTGAATTGTTGAATCAAATTGATGCAAATGGATTTGATTTTATCAAAACAGAAAATTTATACTCATTTGATGGAGTGAGAGGATATTCACTTTCTCAAGGAGAATAAGAAGAACAGAAAGTTCGGAATATTATTTTGAAAGGGATTTGGGAAACCAGATCCCTTTCTTTTTTACAAATTTGATTTTATGGCCTGCTACTTGGTACTTTGTGTTGAGTAGAGGTACTTAAATTATGTCCAAAAAAGTTTTAATCATTACCTATTATTGGCCGCCAAGTGGAGGCAGCGGAGTGCAGCGATGGCTGAAATTCGCAAAATACCTTCCTGAAGCAGGCTGGGAGCCAGTTATTTTTACTCCCGAAAATCCTGATTTTGATCTCAAAGATGAAAGTCTGTCTGAAGAAATTTCTCCCCAATTAGAAGTGATAAAATTCCCAATTTGGGAGCCTTACCAGCTTTTGGATAAGTTGCGTGGAAAAAAAGAAACGCATCCCGGTCGGGTTTTGGAACAAAAAGAACAGGGCTGGATAGAGAAAGCTGCAATTTGGCTTCGAGCAAATTTGATGGTGCCTGATCCCCGGGTTTTTTGGGTGAAACCATCTGTTAAGTTTTTGACAGATTTGATTCGAAACGGACAATTTGATGCCATTATTACTACAGGGCCTCCTCATAGCATGCACTTGATCGGAAGAGATCTGAAGAGAAAAACGGATGTTTTTTGGCTGGCAGATTTTCGGGACCCTTGGTCTCAATGGGAGTTTTTGGACAAGTTACCCATGCAGTCTTATGTGAAAAAAAAGCATGCTCAGATGGAAAAATCCGTATTGAAAGAAGCAGATGTGGTGACGACTATTTCACCGACTTTCCAAAAGGACTTAAATAAGCTGGCAGATAGAAAAATCGAACTGCTAACTAATGGGTTTGATCCTGCCGATATTCCTTCTGACTTCAATGTAAAACCCAAAAAACCCAAAAGTCTAAACTTGGTTTACTCTGGAATAATTGACTCGATCAGAAACCCAATGCCCTTGCTACATGCGATGAGAGAGGAATTCAAACCTATGAAAGAAGAAGTGAATTTTACTTTTGTAGGAAGGGTTAGCGATCAGATTCAAGAGCAAATAGCTTCGGATTCTTGGTTAAAAAAGCACGTTCATTTCTCAGGTTATGTGTCACATGAGGAGGTTTTTAATTATTATAGTAATGCGGATTTATTAGTGTTGATTTTGACTAATACGAAAAATGCTCAAGGGAATATTCCCGGTAAATTATTTGAATATTTAGCAACCAAAATACCGGTTATTGCTTTAGGTGATCCAGATGGAGATTCTTCCAAAATCTTGAAAGCTGTGGGAGCGGCGCCAGTGATTTCTTTTGAGGATCATGTGGGGCTTCAGCTTTGTCTCCGAAAGCATTTTGAATCGGAAGGAACGGGTGAACAGATGCCTTCTATTGACCAATATTCCCGTAAAAATTTAAGTTTCCAATTAGCAAAATTTCTTGATGCAGGTTCCCTTTCTTGATTTGTCCAGAATGGATGATTCGTTAAAAGCAGCTTTAAAATCGAATAAATAATTCAAAAAATTCGTAGGTTTTTTTATAAAAAATAATGAGATCCTAAACAGTAAAATCTAAGCCGTTTAGGATCTCCAAAAGTTTTATTTACAGGTGTTTACCATCTCATTCCACCGCCATACATTCCAACATTGATTGACGGTGACATTCTGACTCCTCCATAAGGGCCTCCATAGTAGCTCATTCCCACGCCTCCTGATACATACATATTTGAGCAGGCTGTAACCAAAAGGGATGCAGAAATGATTAAGCCAAACATGATTAATTTCTTTTTCATCTTTTCATTGATTAAGGGTTATAAACTTGAACTGCCAAAGGTGCGCCGGTAGGATCCATCAATAAAGCTACGCTTCCATTTCTGATATCTGGACTTGGTTCGATTAATACTTTTGCTCCGGCATTTTTCGCTTTTGAGATTGTCTCATCCAAATTTGCGACTCTGATATAAGGAACCCAATGGGACCTGACGTCTGGAGCTGGGCTTTGAAGCATGCCTGCACAATTCATATCGCCCATTTTGAAAATAGTATAAGGCACTTTTTGGTTGTCAATTTCTTCTGTAGAATACCCTACTACTTCCTTATAAAAATTGGTGGATTGTGAAACATCATTTGTCCAGAGTTCCTGGCCAAGGAAAGTGTTCATTTCCGCTAATCCTGGTTCTGGATCGCCGTTGTTGAGTTTGATTAATGAAATACTTGCTCCTTGTGGATCTTGCAAAAAGGAAATTGTACCTCTGTTATCTACCTCCATCGCTTTTTTGACGATTTTCGCACCTTGAGTTTTTGCTTTAGCTGTAGCTTCCGATACACTTGGAACAGAAATAGCACCAATCCATTCCCCGGACCCATTTTCGGTTTTGTAATAAGCCATCAATGCTACAGGTTTGTCTCCTTGTTTGAATACCCAGACTTTTTTATTACCATCCCCATATGGGACAGTTGTCCAGCCGAAAACTGATTCGTAAAAGGCGGAAGAAGCTTCTGGGTCGGGAGAGGCAAGGTCATGCCAAACCACTCTGCCTGGTGTATAGGTGCTCTCTCCAATTTGAGATGCGATGGGAGGGGTTGCTCCTGGTGTACAGGCATATCCTAGGCAGGCAATGAAAATAAGAGTTAGAATTTTTTTCATTCGAATAGGTAAAAATGTTGTGAACAATTAAGATAGCTTAATTTTAAAAGAGATTTATAGAAGGAGTTTAATTTTCAGTTTCTTGTAGGTAATGATTTTTTCGAAGAGAGAAGATATTTTTTTCTATTTTCCCAGATGAGTTGGATCCAGGACCCGATTTACGTTAGTGGGATGCTCTGCTTTGCGGTTTTGATTTCCTTCTGGCTAAGCAAAAATAAGATTGGGAGGTCTTTAGGTACCCCAATTATCGTCATCATTCTTTGTGGGATTTTAGCTAATATCGGTATCATCCCTACTGCCACTTCTGGTCATCCTATTTACACCGCAGTTTTTGTCTATATAGCTCCAATGGGGATTTTCATAGCCCTACTTGATGTGGATTTGAAAAGTGTGAAAAGTGCAGGTTTTCCGATTCTTTTGATGTTTGGAATTGGAGCATTAGGGACAATAATAGGCGTTTTGGTAGCCTGGTTTGTGGTAAATCCTGCAGTTAAAATCGGACCGTTGGCAAATGCGATCGCTGGGATGTATACAGGTACTTATATCGGAGGAAGTATCAATTTTAACGCAGTAGCTCTTTCTTACCAGATAAATGAAAATGCCGATTTGTTTGCCGCAACCACTGTGGTAGATAATCTAATCGGCACGCCCTGGATAGTAATTACCTTACTTCTTCCAAAGTATTTGCAGAAACTCTTCCCTCATAAAAAGCTTCTTCCTCCCAATGGTGAATTGGGAGAAATAAAGACCCAGGAATCCATTTCAATTGCTTCATTAGCAACAATATTCGGATTGGCTTTTATAGCGATGGCTCTTTCCAAAGCCCTTAGTCATTTCTATCCGGCTATTCCAGAAATTATTACTTTGACCACTATTGCTTTGGTGATGGCGCAAATGCCTATGATCAAAAAGGTAAGAGGAACTCATACTATTGGATTCTTTTTGATTTTAATTTTTCTTGGAGTAATCGGTACCCTTTGTGATCTAAATACACTTGCTGGTTTAGGGAGTCTTGCAGGTCCCCTGATACTTTTTGTTGGGATTTTAGTGCTGGTTCATGGTCTAGTGATTTATGGTTTGGGAGCCATATTGAAAATTGACTGGGATATAGTCACAGTTGCCTCCCAGGCGAATGTTGGCGGAAATACAACTGCTTTGGCAGCTGCCGAAAGCCTGAATAGACCTGACTTATTGATCCCAGGGATTTTAGTAGGAAGCCTCGGGAATGCCTTGGGAACTTACGCTGGATTTTTTATCGCGGGAGTGTTGGGTTAATGAACCTTTGAGCCTTAGATGAAAATAAATAAATCTATGTTTTTTGACCTATATCAAAATTTTAGCTAATTTAATTGCTGTTTTACGAGGTATTTGTTTTGTAAATGAGCAATAGCATAAATTTTATTACTTCTAAATCTCAAAAGGCATCTAAAGATAGCCAAGCTGATGATAAGACTCTTTGGAGGAGTCTGGCAAAAGGAAATACCTTGGCTTTTTCCAGTTTGTATAATCGGTATGCAAACCCACTTTTTAATTATGGAATGAATATTTGCTACGATAGGGAAATAGTAAAAGATTGTATTCAGGAGCTTTTTACTTGGCTATGGACAAAGAGAAATTCTTTAACTGATGTGGACTCTGTCAAATATTATCTCTTCAAATCTTTCCGTAATAGCTTGGTGAAATCAATCAATAAAAGCAGGAAATTCACAGATGAGCCTGAAGACACATTTTTAGAGAGTGATTTGTCGGTTGAAGAAAAAATCATTGAAGCAGATGTATCTGTTTTAAATGAATCTATCGTAAAATCAGCCCTTGGAAAGGTTTCCAAAAGACAAAGGGAAATTTTAATACTTCGATTTTTTAATGGAATGGATTATACCCAGATTTCATCCATGATGGGTATAAGTGTAGCCTCTGCACACAATCTTCTTTCAAAATCCCTGAAGTTGATGAAGAGTAAAATCTGATTTTTAACAAAAGAGTACTTCTCATTTAAAACTTTTTTAAAAAAAAGTGAAAAATAATGATGAGGAATTGAACACTTAGGACTCTAATATCTGAAACCCAAATTCAGATAGTGTGAGTTACATTCATCCAGATTACGAAAAATTTACTTTAGAAGATTTTACATTTGATTCTTTTTTCAAAGAATGGGTTCTTTATCCTTCTCCGGAACAGGATGAGTTTTGGATGAGATGGATGAAATCAAATCCTGAAAAAATTCAGCTTTTAGATGAAGCCAGAGAATTGGTCCTCTCCATAGAGCGATCAAAAATTGAAATGTCCTCCAATGAACTGAAAACTGTTTGGGGCCAGATTCAAGAAAATGTTCAATTGCCAAAAAAGACTTTTGAAACCCAAAAACCAAGGAGATTTCCTTGGAGAATTGCTGCTGGGATCTTGGCGCTTTTTGTTTTGACTCTTTCAGCATATTGGATGATTACTCTTCCAAAAAAGGTGGAGTTTGTGACCAGTTATGGTGAGAAGCTTGAAATCAACCTTCCCGATAGTTCCAAAGTCATCTTAAATGCGAATTCAAAGCTCAGTTATTACGATAACTGGGAGAAGCAGACTTCCCGAGAAATCATGATCGAGGGTGAAGCTTTTTTTGATGTGGTACATAAAGTAGATCACCAGCCATTTCGAGTGTTAAGTTCCAAAGGCGTAACGATAGAGGTGTTAGGAACTGAATTCAATGTTTACAACCGATCTGAAGAAACTGAAGTGATTCTGAATTCCGGTTTGGTCACATTGAGTTTTCCTGTCGAAGATAAGGAAGGTAAAATCGTCATGGAGCCTGGTGATTTGGTAAAATTTAAAGACAATAAATTCCAAAAAGAGCGTGTGGATACCTCCCTTTATACCTCTTGGAAAGACAATATTTTAAATCTCGATCAAACCAGCCTATCGGATATGGTGAAAATGGCTAAAGAGAACTATGGAGTGATGATCGAGGTCCAAAATGAAGAAGCCTTAAATCTTACCGCTTCTGGCTCTATGCCTCTATCTGATGCAGATTCATTTTTACATCAGATCGCATTGATTTTCAATGTGGAATTAACGAAAGAAAATAACAAGTACCTGATTAAATAACCCAAAATGAGTTTTTCCCAAAATAACCTCAACCCCTTTAAACATGAAAAAGCTATTACTGTTCATGTGTATAGGCTGCTCGGTTTTGTGGCAAGCGAATGCGCAAGTCACAGACCTGATTGCGTCAGGGCAGACTATTAACACTGCTGGAAAAGCCAGCAAAACTTTTCTTGATTTGCAACAAAGCCTGAATTGGCTTGAGCAAGAGTTCCAGGTTTCTATTGCCTATCAGGATGAAATCGTGAAGGCAAAGAAGACACGAGCAAAAATGGATTCATTTGAATCTGTGGAGCAGGCATTAACTGTCCTACTCCAAGGTACTGGTCTGAAATACGATAAGGCCGGTGAAAGATTTTATATTATTTCTCAGAAAAAGCCGAGTCAGGTTCCATCTCTCAACAGCCAGGAAACGGTTTTGGTAAATTCTTTTCCAGCTTCAAACAAGATTAACGGAGGAAGCACTTTTAGTGGAATAGAAAACGCGAAAGTAGAAAAAAGAAGAGTCGAAATCGGTGGTAGAATAACCGATGAAAATGGCAGTGGATTTCCTGGAGTCAACATTCTTTTAAAAGGTACGACCACAGGAGCTGTATCTGATGCACAGGGTAATTATGTGATAAATGTTGAAAATGAAAACTCAGTATTGGTTTTCTCATTTGTCGGATATGTGGATCAGGAAATTGTGGTAGGAAATCAGTCTGTCATAAATGTTCAGATGGAAGTGGATGAAAGCAATCTGGAGGAAGTCGTAGTAACTGCTTTGGGAATTGAGAAATCAGCCAAGAGCCTTGGATACGCCACTTCCACAGTTCACTCAGATGAGCTTTCGATCAACAGAACACCAAATGTGATGAATGCCTTGCAAGGGAAAGTCGCAGGTGTAAGCATTTCGGCTTTAGGTTCCGGTCCAGGTGGTACTTCTAAAATCAGAATCAGAGGCCAGTCTTCCATTTCTGGTCAAAATAACCCATTGATTGTAGTAAATGGTGTTCCGATTGATAACACCAACTTTGGTTCGAATCCAGGAAACAATGCCTCAGATAGCAGTATCGGTGTCAGAGGAGGAGGAAATACATCAGATGGTGGTGACGGTTTGTCCAGTATAAATCCGGATGATGTGGAAACCATGACAATTTTGAAAGGTGCAGCAGCTGCGGCTTTGTATGGATCAAGAGCAAAAGATGGGGTTATCATGATCACCACTAAGAGTAAAAATGATTCCAAAGGAATTGGAGTTACTTATAACCTGAATTACACAAATGAAGCTCCTCTTGATTTTACTGATTACCAATACGAATATGGTCAGGGAGAACAAGGTGTAAGACCTACGACCCCAAATCCTACTTCTGGTCAATGGTCATTTGGTGAGAAATTCCAGCCTGGAATGACTCAAGTACTTTTTGACGGAGTAACTGTTCCTTATGAGCCTATTAGAGGTAGAGTGAAGGCATTTTTCAGAAATGGTCAAAATGTGACAAATTCCATCACTTTGGCAACTTCCAGTGATAAAGGTGGAATGAGTTTATCTTTTTCTGATCTGAATAGCAAGGGTATTGTTCCTAACAATACTTATAACAGAAAGACAATCAATTTAGGTTTTGCTTATAACCTCAGTCCTAAATTTAGCTTTAGAGGTAATTTCAATTATTCTCATGAGGATAATGAAAACCCACCTAACATTGGTCAGCAGGATAACACCATTCCAGTAGCACTTTACAACATGGCTAACTCCATGCCGCTGGATGTGCTGAGAGATAACCGCTACGATGCTAATGGAAATGAAGCTGTTTATTCAAGATTCAGAAATAGAACTAATCCATATTTCACTCTTTCTGATCAGTTCCAAAACATTAAGCGAGATAGAATTTTTGGAAATATTGCGCTGAAATATTACCTGACTGATTGGCTATTTGTGCAAGGTAGAGTTGGACAGGATTACTGGAGCAGGGACCAGGACTACAACAACTTCCCAACAGGTCAAGCTTCGAGAGCCCCAGCACCGGCAGGTTTTGTCAATGGTGTCTACACGCAAGAACAAAGACGATTTAGAGAAATCAACACAGACTTCTTAATTAATGCAAACAAGAAGTTTGGTGAATTGGGAGTGAATGTAAACTTCGGTGGTAACCACATGCAAAGAAGATCGGATTTGAACAGCGTCCAGGTGACCGACTTTGTAGTTCGAGACTTGTATACGGTTCAAAACGGCAGAGCCAAAGATCCTCTTTATGATCTAAATGAAAGAGCAGTGAATTCACTTTACGGTTCTGCAGAATTATCATTTCAGGATAAATTTTTCTTGACAGGTACTGTTCGAAATGACTGGTTCTCCACTCTTTCTAAAGAAAACCGAAGCATTTTATATCCATCTGTTTCTGCGAGCTGGGTATTCCATGAAAACCTGAATACCACCGGTTGGTTGAATTTCGGAAAAATAAGAGCAGCCTATGCTGAGGTGGGTAGTGATGCTGACGTTGGGGCTTATTCCAATGTGCTTTTCTACGGAATCAATAATAACCTATTCGGTGGTCAGCCTGTAGGAGGACCAAACGGCACCAACTTACCAAACCCGAATCTAAGACCTATGAGAATCGGTGAGGCGGAAATTGGTTTTGAATTGAGCATGTTCCAAAGCAGGGTGAGTTTAGACATGGCACTTTATAGAAAGTTGACTACCGATCAGATCGTAAGTGCACAGATTTCTGACGCCTCTGGCTTTGTCAATACTTCTATTAATAGTGGAAAGAGTGAAAACAAAGGAGTGGAAATGCTCTTGACTGTGGTTCCTGTTGAAAGCAATGATTTCACTTGGGAAGCTTCGATGAATGCTGCTTATAACATCACAGAAGTTTTGAGCTTATTGACTGACCAGCCTGGAGAAAGAATCACTGTTGGAACTCACGTTTTCAATGGTGAGCTCCGTCAGATTGTGGGAATGGAAATGGGACAGGTTGCAGGTTTCGGATACAGAAGAGATGAGCAAGGCCGTAAAATTTTCGGAGCAAATGGAATTCCATTGAGAACCCCAGATCTGGTTAATTATGGAAGTGCTTTGCCAAACTGGGTTGGAGGTTTTACAAACTCCTTTAACTACAAAGGCATCATGCTTTCATTCTTGATTGACTTTAAGTTAGGCAACATCATGCTTTCGGGAACCAACTTCAATGCTGTAAGACATGGTTTGCATAAAATGACCTTGGAAGGTAGAGAAGGTGGCGTTGTCGGAGATGGAGTAAACGAAGCCGGGGAAATCAATACCGCAGTAGCACCAGTTCAATCTTATTGGGAAGTGGTAAGATCTCAAGCTTTGGTAGAGCCTGTTATTTATGATGGAGGCTACTGGAAATTGAGGCAGATCACCTTGGGATATGATTTCACGAAACATCTGCCTGCAAATCAGCCCTTCAAATCCGTCAAACTCAATTTTGTTGCGAATAATGTACTCATGCTAAAGAAATGGGTTGATAACATAGATCCCGAATCGTTCGGATATTCTTCGGATAATTTGGTCGGTATGGAATCTACAGGCTTACCTTCTACCAGAGGGTTAGGATTTAATCTTAATGTCAAATTTTAAGCCCCAGAGACATGAAAAAGTTACTTATTAATATATCGTTTTTAGTTGCAGCAGCTTTAGTGATTTCTTGTGATAGCAATTTCGATGAGCTGAATACCAATAAAGTTTCTGCTACTTCCATAGACCCTGCATTCCAATTGAATGCTGCAATCGTGGGCTGTGCTTATCCCAATGGTAGTCTGATCTACGACATTGGAGTTGTTCAGCAGATTATTTCTCCTAACTCAGGAGTATTGACAGGAGCAAATTACAATCAGGATAATAGGAATGCCACACAGGAATTATGGCAGGGATATTATCGAAACGTCATCAAAAATACCCGTGACGTTATCAATAGGATCCAAGATCAACCTGAGAGATCCAATCTTCTTCAGATGACCAGAATCATACAGGCTTTTGCATTTATGGTTTTGACGGACGATTACGGTAGTATTCCTTATTTCGAAGGTGGTCAAGGATATTCCCAACAAGTTTATCTTCCTGTCTATGATTCTCAGGAAGCTATTTATGAGGACCTAATCAAAGAACTGACTGAAGCAACATCCGCTTTGAATCTTTCTGGAAGAGTGGAAACAGCGGATATCTTGTATGCTGGTGATTTAAATAAATGGAAAAGCTTTGGCTATTCTCTATTGCTAAGAGCAGGTATGAGATTAAGTGAAGTGGATGCCGGTAAAGCCCAACAAATTGTCCAAACGGCATTTCAGGGAGGTGTGATTTTATCCAATGATCAGAATGCAGTGATTCTGCATGATCCTAACTACACCAATACAATCGGTAACCTTCTTAATTCCACAGAAGCATCTAACTTTTATTTGACTGCTCCATTTGTGGATTATTTGCGAAGCAAAAATGACCCTCGACTTTCTGCTATCGCTATTACTTATGTAGGAGCAAAGTCAGGTCCTGAACAAACAGTTGCAAGCGGTACTTACGACGCAAGTGTACATGTTGGTATGCCAATGGGAAATGACAATGCTGGAGCTGTCAAAGCAGCTTCAGATCTTGGATTGGCCAGTTTCTACGAATTTGCTCAGGCAGATAGAAGAAGGGTTGCAAAAAACACAGCGCCAAACTTCCTCGTTACTGCCTCCCAAAATAACCTGTTGCTCGCAGAAGCCAGACATAGAGGCTGGATCACGACTGGGGATGTTGAATCCTACTATAATGCTGGCGTAAGGGCTCATATGGAGCAGTTGGGTTTCGTCGATGAAAATTCAGCAATTCCTTCCGATGAAGTTGATGCTTATCTAGCAGCGAATCCTTTTGATGCTTCCAAAGCTTTGGAACAAATCAATACGCAGTATTGGATTTCTTCTTTCATGAATGGTCCGGAAGCATTTGCAAATTTCCGTCGATCTGGATATCCAATCCTAGACACAAATCCATTCCCAGGAAAAGAAGTTGATTTTATTAATCGATTGACCTATCCGAATTCAGAAATTTCTGTCAATTCGGAAAATGTAAATGCTGCGATATCTTCGCAGGGTCCTGATAACTTAGCTACAAAAGTTTGGTGGGATAAATAAAAATAGAACCGAGTTTGGAATTTCCAAACTCGGTTTTTTTAATATTAGTTATATTCCAAAATGACAAAAACCTATATAATCCTACTAGTTCTATCATTTTTTGTGATAGAATCTTTCGCTCAGCAGATCTCTAAAGAAGAAATGCTTTTTCTTACCCAAAAATGGACCGGAGAGCGGTTTGAAGATGGTCGGCCTAAAGTATCTGATGATATACTCCGAAGAATGAAGGAGGTAACACATGATGAGGCTTGGGCTGTAATGAAAAATGAAGGCTATCGATATCAATATGCTGATGGATGGGGCTTGACCATTAATCCAGACAGTGTCTTGGTGGGAAGAGCGTTGACAGCCACATTTATGCCCGGGCGACCTGATATCCATGATGCTATCGATGAAAGAGGAAAGAAAGAGGGGAAACGTGGACAGAATTCCTGGCCTGTAGATTTATTACAGCTTGGAGATGTCTATGTAGTAGATCAATTTGGAATTCATAATGGAGGTCCTACCATTGGAGATAATGTGGGCAATGCCATTTATGCCAAGTCAGGAAACGGAATCGTCTATGATGGCGCTATCCGTGATATTGTAGGATTGAAAGAAATCGGATCATTTACCTCCTATGTTTCAAGCTATCATCCATCTCATCATAATCAACCAGGTGATTTAAATACCATGTTGATAGGCATCAATAAACCCACTAGAATTCATCAAGTAACTGTGATGGCAGGTGATGTGGTCTTGGGAAGAGATGGTGGAGTATCCTTTATTCCGGCGCATCTGGCCGAAAAAGTAGTGGTTACTTCAGAAGTGGTTCGCCTTCGCGATATGTTTGGCCATGAGCGATTGAGAGAAGGAAAATATACAGCAGGACAAATCGATACCAGATGGTCTGATGAAATTGAGAAAGATTTTTCCCAATGGTTAAATGACCATATCGATGAACTTCCAATTGCCAGAGAACAAATTCAGGAAATCTTAAAGAAAAGAACCTGGTAACCTATCAGTAAACTCAATACCTATTATGACTAACAAAAAATCTCGTAGATCATTCCTACTAAAAGGAGCTGCTCTTGGATTAACCGGAGCTGGATTAATGACCAGCTTTGGCCAAGGATTGCAAGCAGCAGTTCAAAAACAAAACAATTATTCCAACCCATCAGATTTAAAAATCACAGATGTCAAATGTGGCTTTGTCCGCGGCGCTGTGTACGTTAAAATTTATACCAACCAAGACGTTTGGGGTTGTGGCGAAGCTGTAGATGCCATTCATGGATCTTATTATCTGGTGAAAAGACTCGGCAATCAGATCAAGGGTCAAAATCCGCTCAATCCAAACCGACTTGCAGAACAATTGAGAAAGGGATCCTTTTTTGGAGGTGCTCAGTCCGGCGTTTTTGTAGCTGTTTTGACGGCGATAGAGACGGCACTTTGGGACATTACTGGGAAAGTATTTAATGTTCCGGTTTACCAACTTTTGGGAGGAAAATTCCGGGATAAAATCCGTGTGTATTGCGATACTGCACTTTATGCTACTACTAATCCAGAACCTTCGGATTATGCTGCTGCGGCAAGGGATGCAGTGGACAGGGGATATAATGCCGTGAAATTCGATGTAGATAATGGGAGAGATCCAAATAAATACGATCGGTTTAATTGGACGGCCAACCCAGCTGAAATTGACAGAATGTATAATGCCATCGCAGCGGTAAGAGAGGAAGTTGGTCCAAACATAGATATCTGTGTGGATATGCACGGCAGATATGATGCAGTAACCGGGATGAAAATGGCGAAAATGTATGAGCCTTTGAATCTGATGTGGCTCGAAGAACCAGTTCCTGCTGATAACCCGGAAGTTTATAAGCATATAACTCAGGAGACAAGCACACCGATTTGTGCTGGGGAGAATATTTATCTCGCCTATGGTTTTACAAAACTTCTTTCCGATGGAGCTTTGGACATCATCATGCCTGACTTACAAAAAGCCGGTGGCTTAGGTGAGGCTCAGCGAATTGCCAATTTGGCAAACCTCTATTATGTGCCGTTTTCACCGCATATGGTTGCCTCTTTCCTTGGAGCTATGGCTAGCTGCCATGTTTGTGCTTCAGTTCCAAATTTCCAGATTATGGAGTGGCAGATCTATATGGACAAAGATGAGATTTGGAAGGATATCGTGACTTACGATGGACCTAGGACTGAAAACAGCTTCATTACTCTTTCAGAAAAACCTGGGATAGGAGTGGAAATCAATGAGGAAGGAATGAAAAAACATGCCGTTCCTGGGATTCCATTTTTTGAATAAACAATAGAAATCAGTTACCCTAAATTTTAACCTTAAAACCCAACATTCCCTATGACTAATAAATTTTTACAAAAAGGCTTTTTATATGTCTTTGCACTTTCATCCATATTGATGCTTCCTCTTGGGAAGGTAAAAGCGCAGAATGTGGGAGCCTCACCAGAATATATCAAGGCTTTGACTTCCCAATGGACAGGAGAAAGATTTCCTGACGGAAGGCCAAAAGTCTCTGATTCCATCCTTGAGCGATTAAAAAACATATCCATAGAAGAAGCTTGGGGAGTTTTGCGGAATAAAGGATATCAGAATCAATACGAAGGTGACTGGCAAATAATGCTTCCGGATGAGGCGATGACCGGTAGAGTTGTTACCGCCCAATACATGCCATTGAGACCTGATTTGGAAAAACAGGTGAAGGATCAAGGAGTCGAAAATGAAGGAAGATCTCCAAAAGGTGGGACGAATTCCT
Organism: Algoriphagus iocasae; assembly: GCF_014206875.1. GTDB lineage: Bacteria > Bacteroidota > Bacteroidia > Cytophagales > Cyclobacteriaceae > Algoriphagus > Algoriphagus iocasae. Next base: position 598,769 of record NZ_JACIJO010000001.1, read on the forward strand.
GGCCGATCGATATTCTAACAAATGGTGATGTTTATGTGGCGGATGGCTATGGAAAAATTGCTGACGGTACGCTCATAGGAGATAATTTGGGGAATGCTATCTACGCAAAATCCCAAAGAGGAGTAGTTTTCAATGGCTCAGTTCGAGACCAGGAAGGTCTATCTGAAATTGAAGGATTTAATGCCTGGATGAAAGGTCAAGATCCATCTTACATTCAACAAATGATGTTGACCTCCATTAACGCTCCAATCAGAATCGGTCGCGCTACTGTTCTTCCTGGAGATGTGGTGTTGGCTAAAAAGTATGGAGTGATATTCATTCCTGCCTATTTGGTGGAGGACTTGGTGTTGACTTCTGAAGTTACTGGCCTGAGAGATGAGTTTGGTCATCAGAGACTTCGGGAAGGAAAATACCTTGCAGGACAAATCGACAGTCAATGGACAGAGGAAATCAAGAAGGACTTTTTGGATTGGTTGAATAACTATCCTGGTAAACTCCCAATGACCAAAGAAGAACTGGATAACTATCTGAAGGAGAGAAATTATTAAACTTTTACGAGTGAATCTGGGAAAGTGAAAATGCCTTGTCCAGACTCATTTTTGCTGGTTAAAAGCTAACTGGCCTTCAATCATATTGATCTAACATTAACCCGGAATACCATGAAAAATACCTTAAAAGACATTATTGAAAAAAATAAAATCAGAGAGCAGCAATATGTTGCTCAGCGCCAAGCCGAGATTGATAATCCTTTGACAAAAGACAATCGAAGAGATTTTTTGAAGAAAACTGCACTGGGGGGTCTGAGTCTCTCAGCTTTGATGGGACTGAGTATTGAAGATACCATGGCTGAAACCACCAAAAATGTTCGAAGGGCTTCAGCTCCTTCAGATCTTAAGATTACGGATTTGAGATATGCCCATACTGCTGTGATGGGTGGTACGGCCATTCTTAGAATAGATACCAATCAAGGGATTTATGGGTTAGGGGAAGTAAGAGATGGAGCGGATCCAAAATATGCCTTGATGCTGAAGAGCCGTATTTTAGGTGAGAATCCATGTAACGTGGAAAAAATCTTCAAAATCATTAAGCAGTTTGGTGGCCAGTCCCGTCAGGCGGGAGGAGTTTGCGGGGTAGAAATGGCCCTGTGGGATCTTTGCGGGAAAGCATATAATGTTCCTGCTTGGCAATTGCTTGGAGGAAGATATCGGGATTCGGTAAGATTATATGCAGATACTCCTGAGGCAAGCTCTCCAGAAGAGCAGATGAAACTCATCAAATATAGAACTGAAGAGCAAGGATATACTTGGCTGAAAATGGATGTTTCCATTGGGGAAATCATGGATATTCCAGGCTGCATTGTCAATCCTGAGATTTTTAAAATGGGCAAAAGTCAATGGCAAGGTGGATACATGTCCTATGCAAATACTGCTCACCCATTCACTGGAGTTCAAATTACTGAAAAAGGACTGGATGAACTTGCCAAGATTGTAGACCACGTGAGAGGAATGGTTGGATATGAGATTCCACTTTCCACAGACCATTATGGACATTTTGATTTGAACAACTGTATCAGACTAGGTCAGGCTTTGGATAAATATAGACTAGCCTGGCTTGAGGATATGGTACCTTGGCAAATGTGGGAGCAGCATAAAACCATTACCACTGCACTTAATACTCCAACCACGACTGGCGAGGATATTTACTTGCTTCAGTATTTCAAAGATTTGATCGATAACCATGCAGTGGATATTGTGCATCCAGACTTGGCATCTTCTGGTGGTCTTTTGGAAACAAAACGTATTGCTGACTATGCTGAAGAAAAAGGAATTTCCATGGCCATGCATCAAGCGGGTACTCCGGTTTCATTTATGGCAAATGTTCATTGCGCTGCGGCAACTCAGAATTTCTTGGCACTGGAACATCACTCTGTCGATGTCCCATGGTGGGAAGATCTGGTGACTATGACTGGTGGAGGAAAAATGATTGATAAAGGATATGCTCCTGTACCGCTGGATGCTCCTGGATTAGGAATCGAGTTGAATGAAGAGGTAGTGAAAGCTCATCTTCATCCTTCTGACAATTCTTATTTTGCACCAACTGACATGTGGAATGACAAGCGTTCACATGACAGAACCTACAGTTAAAATCAGGATTATTTAAAAAGAAATATCTGAGAGCTTGTGAATTGGCAAGCTTTCAGATTAAATTTCAATACCACCCAAAATACCAGCATTTTGAACCCTAAAATCACCAAAGCACTCTCAATCCTTTCCCTTGTTTTACTTCTTGCGGCTATTGCAACCAGCATATTTTCTGGTATCGAAAATGCAAGCTTTTTATGGATCGGATTTTTCTTTATCTGCGCCATATCATTTTTAGGCAATCCCAATTTAAGAGGGTACGCTTTTTCGATGATAATATTTGGTTCAGTGGCAATTGCCCTCTATTTCCCGCAATATTTCATTGAGTACAATGGGTTTAAATTCAGTGCACTCATCGTTCCATTGATACAAGTGATCATGTTTGGAATGGGAACTTCCATGAGCGTCAAAGATTTTCTTGGAGTGGTTAAAATGCCCAAAGGTGTTTTGATTGGAGTTCTCTGCCAGTTTTCTATTATGCCTTTTATTGGATATACACTTGCGAAAATCAGTGGATTTCCACCGGAAATTGCCGCAGGAATGATTCTGATTGGCTGCTCCCCAAGTGGAATGGCATCTAATGTGATGAGTTATTTGGCGAAGGCAAATTTGGCTCTCTCTATTACAGTAACCTCTGTAACCACCTTGATGGCACCTTTTGTTACGCCTTACCTGATGGGTTGGTTAGCGGGAGAATTTGTAGCGATTGACGTGGTGGATATGATGTTTAGTATTGTGAAAATGGTCATCATTCCGATTGGAGCTGGTTTGATTTTTAATTATTTCCTACGTGGGAAAGCGAAATGGTTGGATGATTTAATGCCGATTATCTCTATGGCCGCCATTGCACTTATTCTGGTAGTAATCGTGGCAGCAGGAAGAGATAGTTTGTTGGACATTGGTCCTTTGCTGATTTTGATGGTGGTTTTTCACAATCTTGCCGGCTATATGTTGGGATATTGGGCAAGCCGTTTGTTTAGATTGGATGAAAAAGATTGTAGAACAATTGCGATTGAAGTTGGGATGCAAAACGGAGGTCTCGCTTCCGGGATTGCCAAAGAAATGGGGAAAATTGCGACCGTCGGCCTTGCTCCTGCGGTCTTTGGTCCATTCATGAATGTGTCAGGGTCTATTTTGGCCTCCTATTGGCACAAAAAGCCTATTAAAGATGAAGGCTAAATCAAGGTATAACCCTTTAAAAATTCACAGAAATTTCTATTCCATTTTACTCCAGATCAATACAATGAAAACCCTACTAACTCTCGCTTTTTTTATTGGTAGTTTTTGCACTTTCGCACAAACTGAAAAAGACCTAGAAAATCAGGTTGAAAAACTTAGGCTCGCTTTAATTGATCCTACTGAAGCAGCTTTAAAAGAGCTAAGTTCTACTTCGCTTACCTATGGTCATTCCAGTGGTGCGTTAGAAAATCAAGATCAATTTATTGAAGCACTTGTTTCTGGCAAATCAGATTTTGCTTCTGTTTCTTTTGAAGATCAGAAGATTATGGTAGAAAAAAATATTGGAATTGTTCGCCATTATTTAGTGGCGGATGTGGTAGAAGGAGATAAAGTGAATCCTATCAAAATCGGTGTGATGCTAGTTTGGCAAAAGGAAAAAGGAAGTTGGAAGCTTCTCGCCAGACAAGCCTACAAGCTTCCTTAAAAGATTGGATTTTATTCTTATTTAATTCCGCCAAAAGCGCCGAAGCACATGTTTTTGTGGAGGATCTCTGTGCTGCTAAATCCTACTTTTTTCATCAGTTCCAATTGATAACTCATGGATCTTGGAGAGTCCTCCTTGTCCACATAATCCAAGACTTTTTGGCGATATTCTTTGCCGCCGATGTCTTCCAAATAGTCTCCATAGCGCTCCCAAGTATAAGCATCAAGGATCGGGTTTTCCTGTGTGATCAAATCTGAAATCATCAAACAACCCCCTGGTTTTAATAAATGATAAAGCTTAGTAAATGTCTGCTCCCAATCTTCATCATCTCTCAAATGATGCAAAACAGCTCCCGCTAAAATGATGTCAAAGCCATGATCTTCCAATTTTGCCTCGCGAATATCTTGTTGAACTGTTCTGATTTTACCAGTGGTTGCCTTACTTACTCGCTCCTCTGCTTTTTGTAACATAGGCAGACTTAAATCCACCAAAGTGCAGTGTAGATTGGGAAGTTTTGAAAGCATTTTGATGGTGTAATTTCCTGCTCCGCACCCCACATCTAAAAGTTGGGTTGCATTTGGAGTGATTCTTTTTGCGGCTTCAGTGATGAGTTCCAAAGATATTTGAGCATCAATGGTCGAGATTTGCCCGGTTTCGATGTTGGAGAATCTTTCTACATCATTGTCAAATCGAGCTCGTATTTCGTCAACAGAGGATTTTTTCATAGGTATTGGGAATATTGAGAGATTTAAAAATAGAAATCTCTTAGTAAGGTTCAATATGTATCAGTAAATGTCCGATCTCAGGCATTTCTTTTTGTAAACGATCTTTCAAAACATGGGAAATATCATGCCCTTCTCGCACTGTAAGGTGACCTTCCACCAAAGCATGTAGGTCGACGTGGTAGTCCATTCCGGCTTTTCTGACAAAGCATTTTTCAGTGCCTTTGACACCTTTTACCTGAATGGCAATTTTCCGGATTTCTTCAATCATATCCTCATGATTGTTTTCATCCATGACCTCAGCTAAAGCAGGCCTGAAGATTTTGTAACAATTGTAAACGATGAAAACAACAGCAACCAAAGCCGCATAATCGTCAGCAACTTCGTAACCTTCACCTAAATACAAAGCCATGGAGATACCGATAAATGCAGCGACGGAAGTGATCGCATCGCTACGGTGGTGCCAGGCTTCCGCTTTGAGTGAGTCAGAATTTATTTTTTTACTTCTTCGAATGACTATCTGATAAGATGCTTCTTTCCAAATAATAATTCCTGCCAGAACCCAGAGGGTAAAACTTTTTGGAAGCTCGTGTGGAATCCTGATATGTTGAATAGCCTGATAGGCAATGGTGGCTGCAGAAAGGATCAAAAACGCCACTACCAAAAAAGTAATCAGGGGTTCTGCTTTACCGTGACCATAGGGATGATTTTCATCGGCAGGTCGATGGGCGTATCGTAGACCCACTAAAACCAATATAGAAGCAAAAATATCCACGACAGATTCGATTCCGTCAGCGATCAGCGCATAAGAATTACCAAAAATCCCAGCCAGGAACTTGATAGTGGCCAAAGCCACATTTCCCAGCATGCTGAAAATTACGGTTCTTACTGCGATATTCTGGTTGGACATTTTATTTTAAAAGAGATGCTCGGAATCCAGTTTATAAAAAGGATAACCGATTTTGCAAAGGTCTGGGTTTCCTTTTACCCAAGAAACTTTAGTCCAATATTTATTCTACTTTTTGGCCTCTTTTTCCAAGCCAATATAATCCTGTTCCAATTAAAATTAGGACTGCAGTAAGCCAAACCGAAGTCCAACTTACCTGAATCATTAGCCAAAGGCAGGCAGCAATTCCTAAAATCGGAATCAAATATCCCCCTCTTAAAATAAATGGACTGTCTTTTTTGAATCGAGGTCGTAATACTGGAATGGCAGCACAGCTCATGATAAATAAGAATAGTCTAGACAGTACCGTCATGGCAGCCAAAAAAGTGAACGTACCAAATGCCGACAATGTAAATGCTGAAACTCCAAAAAACAAGATGGAATTAGCAGGTGTCAGAAACTTCTCATTAACGTTTCCAAACCATTCTGGAAGTGACTTTTCCAATGATAAAGCATAGGTAATTCTCGTGGCGGAAAACATTGAACCAATCAAGTTTGCAATCACAGATGTGGCTACTCCTATCATCAAAATTACTGCCCCTGTATTCCCGAATAGGGCAGAGGAAGCATCCAAAAGAGGAGTGCTGCTTCCGGCAAGATTTGGGACTGCTGCCTGAGAAACAAGCTGAATCAGCATATACAATACAGCTACAATCACTAATCCAAGAATCAAACCGAGAGGCATGTCTCGTTCTGGTCTTTTCGCTTCACCAGCAGGGACCACAGCGCCTTCGAAACCGACAAAAGCATAAATCAATAACAATGCTGCAGCACCTAAACTCGAACTTTCCGGTAATGGGCTGTCAAAAACAGGAATTACTGAAGGTCCAAGAAGAATAAATCCTCCAAAGATCAATCCTACCAAGACGGTAAATTTGATAATGGTGAATAAGGTCATGGACCGGATGGATTCGGAAGAACCTAAAATATTGATCAAACTGAGTCCCCCGCAGGTTAGGGCGATGGTTACAAGTCTTCCAAATCCCTCTCCCGCGAATGGAACAAAATAGGCAATGCTGTCTGTCAATAAGACCGTATTGGCCGCAAAAGAAATGAGTCTTGCCAAATAATAAAGCCAGCCTCCCTGAAAACCAACAAAGGATCCAAATGCCAATTTACCATAACGAATTGGTCCACCAGTTCCTCTGAAATAACTTCCAAGTTCTGCGAAACACAATATGACTGGCAGCATCAATAAGGCACAAAAGGCATAAATGAAAACGCTGTATTCCCCAGCTAATCTAGCAGCACCGGAAGGGAGACCAAAAATTCCTGCACCAATCAGCCCGTTGACTACAAGCATCCAAACTCCCCAAAGCCCTAAGTTTCTTGGTAATTTTTCTTGAATTTCCGGACTTGATGGATTGGGCATGTACTATTATATTTTGGTCTTTTTCAGGTAAAAAGATAAGCTAATAAACGAATCTATTAAACTTGATTTATAGATAGCATTGAATTTTATGATGAAAGGCAAGCGGTTATTTCTTTATTACCTCCACCCAAAATGGGAAAATCTCTTTTCCATTGACTCGGTAAAAAGGGATCAATTGAGTTTCCATTTCAAAAAGTTCTATTCCATTCATTTCGATCATATCCACCTCGTCTTCAGAACTGTTAGTCTTTGAATTGACAATTGTGCCTGTTTCCAAAAACATAGTACCTTTTGCCGGTACCGGCTTCACAAATTTGAATCTGAAATCATAAGTTCCTGCAGCCAATTTCACGTCCCAAAACCCATAGATTTCTTCCTGAGCCCAGATTCCTCTTTCGCCAGCAGCATCATTTCTGTTTAAAAATGTTGGATTTTCGGCTCCATATCCGATTTGAATTTTGGGTTGATCGATTAAATTCTTTTCCTCAATCAGCTCATTGTAAAGCTGGTCCATTTCCTCTTTCAGTTCTTGCCCTTTTTCTTTTTCTTCGGAAATCAAATTCCTTTGCTCAAAGGGATCTTCCTGAAGATTAAATAATTGAAAGTCTTCAATTTCTGCATCATAATCTGTTTTTCCGACCAGTTTCCATCCGGAATTTTGAATAGAAATATTGGTGTATTTCTCAGGATATTTTCGATTCCAGTAGGTGAAATAGCTTCGATTTTTAAAATTACTTTCATCCCCATTGATTAAAGGCAATAAGCTCTTACCATCGATTTTTCGATCATTAGGCAGATCTATTCCCATCAAATCTGCAATTGTCGGAAGAATATCCAAATGTGCAGTCAGTGCATTTATTTGTTGATTCTTGGAGAATTTTTCTGGAAAATGAATAAGCAATGGAGCTCTAACTCCACCTTGATACACATTTCCTTTTAAACCTCGAAGGCCGGCTACATAGCGCTGCTGTTGAGGACCATTATCTGTCAGGAAAATGACCACCGTATTATCATCAATCCCTAATTCATCTAGTTTAGAAAAGAGTTTTTTCAGGTTATCATCGATGTTTTCCACCATCGAATAGACCTTTCTTGCATCCTCTTTCTGGGACTCATTCATTGGATAAAATGGTTTTTCATCCTTCCCAAAACCTTCTATAGGATCTAGATCTTTATACTTCTGATAATATTCATCTGGAACCTGAAGAGGCGTGTGAGGCGCATTGAAAGAGAGATAAGTGAAAAATGGAACATCCTTATTTTTCTCAATAAACTTGATGGCTTCTCCAGCAAAAATATCGGAGCAATATCCTGCATATGATTCTTGCTTGTTATTGTGCCAAAGGACCGGATCAAAATAGCTTCGGTCTCCCTGATAGTAGGTGGTGAAATCTCCGACTTGGCCCATTCCACCTGATAGATGGATCAATGATTCGTCAAAACCCTGATCACTTGGACGCATAGGGAAATTGTCTCCCAAATGCCATTTTCCGAAAATCCCGGTCGTATAATTCTTTTCTTTTAGAAGCTCAGCAATGGTTATTTCATCGGTAGCCATCATAGCTCCTCCGTTGTAGGTATCTCTAATTCCAGTCCGCAAAGAATAACGCCCAGTCATCAAGCTGGATCGGGTGGGGGCACAAACCGGCGAAACATAAAAGTTGGTAAACTCAATGCTTTCTTGGGCTAATTTATCGATCGTAGGAGTGGAGATATGTGGATTTCCGGTAAAGCCAAAATCACCGTATCCTTGATCGTCAGTGATGATCAAAATGATATTTGGAAGTCTTTGAGCTGAAGAAAATTGAATTGCTCCGAGAAAAGTAAATAAAAAGAGGACGTTTTTAGAAAGAGTCATTTTACATGCAACCTGAATCAGGTATAAGATCTCTAAATAAAAAGGAATTTCAAATTCTCGTTTAAAGATCTAAATCATCTGTGCTTCTCAACTGCACGTGTTTTTTCATCTTTTTCTGGATGATTTTGAAATGGTGTAAATCTTCTTCGGTGATCAGGGAAATCGCTTCTCCCGTAGCTCCGGCACGGCCTGTTCGGCCGATTCGATGCACATAGTCTTTTGGAGATCGTGGAAGTTCAAAGTTGATTACTAGTGGTAAAAACTGAATGTCAATTCCTCTTCCAGCTAAGTCTGTGGCTACTAAAACTCGGGTTTTTCCCGATTTAAATTTTGCCAAGGCTTCAGTTCTTGCACCTTGGCTTTTATCACCATGAAAGGCAACTGCGTCAATGCCGTTTTTTACCAATTTCTGAGTGACATTGTTGGCTGTGCGAATGGAAGATGTGAAAACCAAGATCTGAGTCCAATCTCCGGAATTGATGATATGTCTCAAAAGAGGACCTTTTTTCTCTGGAGTTATCCGGTAGGCATATTGATCAATGAGATCAACCTCTACCTCAGCCGGCTTGACAGAAATCCTTTTTGGATCCTTCAAAAGTTTTGAAATCAATTCCTCCAAGGTTTCATCCATGGTCGCTGAGAACAAAATGGTTTGTCGCTTTTTAGGAATCTCAGCTAGAATTTGATTGACTTCTTCTCTAAATCCCATGTTTAAAACCTTGTCCATCTCATCCATGACAAGAATTTCAACTTGGTTTAATGAAAGTGCATTTTTCGAAAGTAAATCTAAAAGCCTTCCTGGAGTGCCGATCAAGATGTCAGTTCCGTTCATTTTCCTCATCTGAGGATTGATGGAAACACCTCCGAAAACTGCTACTGTTTTGACCCTTCTGCTTAAAAATCTAGAGAAATTGTCAGCTACTTGAGCCACTTGAGAGGCAAGTTCCCTAGTCGGAACCAACACCAATACTGGGACATTTCTGCTTTTGTTTTCTTTCTTTCCTTGAAGTATCTGAAGTATAGGTAAAATAAAAGAAGCAGTTTTTCCGGAGCCCGTGGGAGCAATTCCAAGTAAATCTTTTCCTTCTAAAAATGCGGGAATTGCCTCAATTTGGATTGGATAGGGGCTTTGATAGTTTGCTTTTTCGATTGCAGTCAAAAGCAGCTGATTCAATCCAAGTTTAGCGAAGGTCATAGAATTCAATTTTCACAAAGGTAAGGAGTTCTCTGAATTGAAAAGTAAAATTGAGTTCTTGAACAGCTCAAAGAAAGAAAAGCTGACATCAGGGAAAGAGGATAATTAAGCAATCGCCTCTTTATTATAAACTTTACTGATTGTTCCGCTGATGTTTTGATCCAGTTTCAAAACCAAAAATCCGGCTACGGCACAGGCTGCCATTCCGAAAACCATCGGCAAGGATGTCCCGTCATGGAAAAAGCTAACTCCGGCAGATGCCAATCCACCAAATGCCATTCTCATACTTCCCAAAATGGCAGAAGCACTGCCGGCATTTCTTGAAAAAGGTGCTAAAGAAAGGGCAGCTGTATTTGGGCCATTGAGGCCATGGGCAGTAAGAAATACAAACATCAAGACTAATAGCATTTCTAATCCCAGCCATTGAAAATAGATCCCACATACTAAAATAATCCCTACCAAAACCTGATAATGCATGGAGAAATTAATGATTTGCTGACTTGTAAATCGTTTCAGCAATAAATGATTCAGTTGAGTAGATCCAATCATTGCAAAAGCAAGAATGGCGAAAATCCAACCGTATTGGGCTTCAGAAACTCCATAAATATTCATAAACACGTCTGAAGATCCTGCGATATAAGCAAAGGGAGCCGCACCGGCCAGACCACCTACGGACATGTAAACTAGAAATTGGCGATTTTGAAGAACTTGGATGTAATTCTTCCAAACTTGATTTGGTTTTAAGGAAACCAATTTATCCGGATCAGCACCATCAGGCAAAACCCAAATTACTGCAATCCAAATGATCACCGTAAGGAAAGCCAACACGATAAAGACCCAATGCCAGTGGTAATAGGCAGTTACAAAGCCACCAAGAGTAGGGGCAATCATAGGTGAAACTGCAATGACCAAAGTCAATAATGCTAAGGCTTGGGCTGTTTTGGTCACAGGGAAAATATCTCGAACCATTGCCTGAGCAGCTACCATTCCGGCACAACCACCAACAGCTTGAAGAAAACGCATGATGATCAAGTTTTCAACCGTTCCGGACATGGCACAGCCGATGGAGGCTAGAACATAAATTCCAAGACCTACATAAAGAGGTTTCTTTCTGCCGTATTTATCAAGCAAGGGGCCATAAAACAATTGTCCAATCGCAATCCCTACCAAATAGGCGGTTAATGACAACTGAACATTTGCAATGGAAGTATCCAGATCTTTGGCCATAGCCGGAAACCCCGGTAAGTACATGTCTATTGAAAATGGACTGATTGTACAAAGAGCTCCAAGGACCAGGACAATTTTGAAATATTCCTTTTTTGATATCTGCTTCACCAACGAAAAATAAATTTTAGCTCCTACTGATTATTGATACCGAACAGGCAAATTGTTTATTGAGTTCGCAAAATTCAGTTATTTATTTTAGCAATAAAACAAGACTGTTGTCTAAATTTTGAAAATCAAACAATTAATTATCAGGATTTAAGGAGCCGTTTTGAATTCCTAATCTAGATTCGGTTAAAATCGAAAACTGGAATAGATATTTTTTTTAATTTTTATCCAGGACCTTGGTTATAGTCATTCCTTCTGTACCAGCATAAAATACAATGATCTCAGCTGGAACATCTCCATGGTTTACTCCATAATGAACTGTGTTGACTACTTCTATGATGGGATCTCCGGCTTTCATCTGTAACTGATTTCCGAATTCATCTTCAACAAACAATTCTCCTTTCAATAAAACCCCGGCGTTGATTACCGGATGTATATGTTTGGGCAAAGAAGATCCTGGAGGTATTGTAATCTTTAAAATTGAGATTTTTGGTTTGCCTTCAGGATATGCGGGAATCGGCGTACCATTCCAGCTTTCTTCTGAAATAATTAAAACCTCAGATTCATTTTTTTCGAGGTTTTTGGTGGTGATAAAATAGGTGCTGATCGCAGTAAAGACGACTAAAAATAAGGTGAAAAGAGGCTTAAAAGTTATCATTTGATTTCTCGAAGTTTAGGGATGGTACTCACAGTTTTTATAAAAATAATCAGACCACTTGATAAAATGGCCTTGTGAATCAATCAAATAAGTGTCAAATTAGAAAGCTTGCCATTTTTTCTAGTTTGATTTATTCTTCTGGGGACTTGGTAGCTCATTGACCCAAAATAAACCTATGTCCATTAGCCGATTCTTAGGCATTCATCTTTTGATGCTGGCGGGATTTTCCTGTGCCAGCCCCGAATCAAAAGATCCGAATGCTATTTCTCCCCCACATTCGCCCGAAGAGGAACTCAAAACTTTTCAATTAGATCCAAACTTTGAAATCCAGTTAGTAGCTGCTGAACCGATGGTTCAGGAACCAGTTGCGGTTCAATTTGATGAGCAAGGAAGACTTTGGGTGGTGGAAATGAGAGGTTATATGATGGATATCGATGGGAGTAATGAGGATGAGCCGATAGGAAGAATATCCATTTTGGAAGATACAGATGGGGATGGAGAGATGGATCAATCCACTATTTATCTCGACAGCTTGGTGATGCCTAGGTCCATTGGGCTTTTTGAAGGCGGAGCATTAGTTGCAGAAAGAAATTCACTCTGGGTAACCAAAGATCTTGATGGAGACTTAAAAGCAGATTCAAAAGTATTGCTGGATTCTACTTATTCTAGTAATGGGGTAGTGGAGCACACTGATAACGGGTTTGTGAGAAATGTCGACAACTGGTATTACAGTGCCAAATCCAGACTTCGGTATAAAATGCAGGGGGATGAATGGATCCGTGATAGTACAGAATTCCGTGGGCAATGGGGGATTTCACAGGATGATAAAGGAAGATTGATTTACAATTATAATTGGTCGCAGTTACATGGTGACCTCGTTCCGGCAAATTACCTTTTCAGAAACCCAAATCATACGCCATCCACAGGGATTGATTATGGGCTGACCATTGATAGGAGAATCTATCCAATAAGATCTAACCTCGCGATCAATCGAGGTTATATTCCCGGTACTTTGGATGAAAATGGTCGCCTTCTGGAATTCACATCTGCTTGTTCCCCTATAGTTTATCGAAGCACATTATTTCCGCAGGAATATGCAGGGAATATTTTCGTCATGGAAAATGCAGGTAACCTTGTCAAAAGAAATGTCATTACAGAAAATGGAATTTACCTTTCTGCCGAAGATCCGAATCCTGGAAAGGAGTTTTTAGCATCGACGGATGAGCGTTTTAGGCCTGTTCATGGGACAATAGGTCCAGATGGAGCATTTTATGTGGTGGATATGTACCATGGAATCGTCCAACATATTGACTATATGACTGAGTATCTTAAGGAGCAAACTTTGGAGAGAAAGCTGGATGCGCCAGTTCATATGGGAAGAATTTGGAGAATCGTTCCGAAGGATTCTTCTCCAAAACCCATAGAGAAACTAGGCTCCAAATCCAGTGAGGAACTGCTCCCATTTTTATCTCATCCAGATGGATGGTATCGGGATAATGCTCAAAGACTTTTGGTAGAGCGAATGGATGTTTCCGTGGTTCCGAATCTTAAGGAGATTGTGTTGAATTCTCCTTCGGAATTAGGAGCTTTTCATGCGATTTGGACCCTGGAAGGAATGGGGCAAGCGGATGCTGATTTTTTAATTAATGCGCTGGAGAGTCATTCCGAATTAGTGCAAAGTGCTGCATTAAGGATTTTGGATGACAAGGCAGAAATTGACCCTGAAGTAAAAAATCGACTGGCTAAAGCTATGTTAGAACTTGCCGAGAATGCTCAGGAAAATTTGACCTTACAGCTAGCTTTAAGTTCTTATGCACTTCCTCAGGAAGAGTCACAGACTATCTTGACCTCAGTTTTAAAAGAACATGGAAATGACGCTTTGATTCGTGATGCAGTCATGAGCAGTTTACAGGATCATGAATTTGAATTTCTACAGGCCCTTTGGCAAAATGATAACTGGGGAGGAAATCAATCGTATCAGGAAATCGTCCTTGAGATGCTCACAGCTGCAATTGTAAAAAAAGCAGATGGCAATGAAATTAAGCAACTTTTGGCATTGGTAGACAGTCAAGAGTTCGGATGGAAGGAACAAGCGGTTTTATCTTCTCTGGCGATTCAATCAGGGAATTTACCTGAAAAGGGAATGGTGAAATTTGCTTCAGAACCATCGATTTTCCAAAGAGCGGATATTCCTTTGGAATCAAGCCGTGTCGAAATGCTCAAAAGCATTTTCTCCTGGCCTGGTTTTGACCCGAAGGTGGTTGAAGCTTCTTCTAATTCCTTGGATGCTGATGCCATGAAGCAATTTGCCGATGGAAGACAAAAGTTTTTGACGAGTTGCGCAAGTTGTCATGGAGCAAATGGAAAAGGAGCTAATCGTATGGGGCCACCGTTGGTGAATTCAGATTGGGTTTTGGGAAATGAAAAAAGACTTACCTTGATTTTGCTTCATGGGTTGGAAGGGCCTATTGAAGTGGACGGGAAGAAGTATGATGCCCCGGAAATATTACCAGTGATGCCAGCACATTCCACGATGGATGACGCCAGTATTGCTGCAATTCTTACCTATATCCGAAACGAATGGGGGAATCAGGCGACTCCAGTGTCTAGACGAACTGTGGGAGGGATGCGCGTTTTGACACAAGGAAGAGTGTACCCTTGGTCAGCAGAGGAGTTAAATAAGCATATTGAAAATTTAGAAACGACTAAGCCCGAATAATCACAAACCTTACCCAATTAACCTATGAAAAATCAACCAAGCATTTCAACTTTTGGGAGAAGGGAATTTCTCCAAAAAGCAAGTTTAGGAGTTTTGGCCATGAATTTCCCACTGCCGAATATTCCGGATTATTTGTCCGGAGTTCCCATGGGAATTGTGGTTCATTCTTATGGTGCAAGATGGAATTCAAAAGTACAAAGTTCAGCTTACCCGGCTTTTCAAAATGCGATTGATTTAATTAATCATTGTAAGAATATACGAGCTGGTGGTGTTCAAGTAGGAGTAAACGGTTGGGCAAGTGACTTTGCGAAGCAAGTGCGGGATGTAAGAGAAAAAAGTGGGTTGTATTTAGAAGGAAGCATCAGTTTGCCGAAGTCAGCGGATCAGGTTCCAAAATTTGAAAAGGAAGTTTTAGCGGCCAAAGAAGCAGGGGCAGAGGTATTGAGAACCGTTTGTTTGAATGGGAGACGATATGAAAACTTTCACTCTGAGCAGGAATTTTTAAACTTCAAAGCCGGCGCTTTGGTAGCCTTAGCTTTGGCGGAGCCCATCGTCAGAAAGCATCAAATGAAATTGGCTGTAGAAAATCACAAAGACTGGAAAGCGGCTGAACTTGCTGAAATCATCAAGAATCTGGGAAGTGAGTGGGTAGGAGTGACGGTGGATTTTGGAAATAATATGGCTTTGCTGGAGGATCCGATGACTGTGATTGAAACTTTGGCCCCGATGGCATTTTCTACTCATGTGAAAGATATGGCTGTAAAGGAATACGATCAGGGCTTTTTGCTATCCGAGGTTCCTCTTGGCGCTGGAATCGTGGATATCAAAGCAGGCGTGGAGCTTTGCAAAAAGTATAATCCTAAAATCAATTTCAGTTTGGAGATGATCACTCGAGATCCTTTAGAAATTCCCGTGATGAAAGCCGACTATTGGAGTACTTTTCCGAATACCAAAGCCTCGGAACTTGCTAGAACTTTAAGGGTAGTAAAAGAGTCTGAGCCGGAAAATGGACTTCCGAAAGTTACAGGATTAAGTGAAGAGGAACGTTTGGCCTTTGAAGAGAAAAATGTGATTTCCTGTCTGGAATACAGCGAAAAAAGACTAGGATTAGGTTAAAATTAAATGCGAATTGAAACAATAAATAACGATAATGAATACAATCAGCGAATTACCAGGAATTAAACTTTTTGATCTTACAGGAAAAGCAGCCATCATTACCGGTGGTTCAAAGGGCCTCGGTCAAGCCATGGCTGCCGGACTGGCAAGTGCAGGCGCTAATGTCATGCTGGTCAGTAGAACTCTGGAAGAAGGAGAGGCTGCCGCCAAAGAAATTGCGGATGCTTTTGGAGTGAAGGCAGTAGCTTTTCAGGCTGATGTAGTCAATGAAAGTCAGACCATTGCTATGGCAAAAGCAGCGATGGATGCCTTTGGAAGAATTGATATTTTAATAAACTCTGCAGGCATCAATATACGTGGTGCGATAGATGAGTTAACACTGGATGATTTTCAAAAAGTAATGGATATCAATGTTACTGGAACTTGGCTTTGTAGCAGGGCAGTGACTCCTTACATGAAAGCTGCGAAAAGTGGTAGCATTATTAATTTGGCTAGTACGCTGGGTTTGGTGGGATTATCGAATCGGACTCCTTATACTTCCAGCAAAGGTGCCATTGTGCAGATGACAAGAGCATTGGGATTGGAGTTTGCCCCATTTAATATCAATGTAAATGCGATTTGCCCAGGACCTTTTTTGACGGAAATGAACCTGCCAATTGCAGATACAGAAGAAGGAAAGAAATTCGTCGTTGGCGCTACTGCTTTAGGACGCTGGGGTGAATTGAAAGAAATTCAGGGCGCAGCTATTTTTCTGGCTTCGGATGCAGGGAAATATATGGTAGGCTCCATGGTGACTGTTGACGGAGGCTGGACAGCGAGATAGTTTACCTAGATCTGACGAAATGATTTTGCACGACTTTGTCTAAAAAGCGGGTGGATTTGATGCATTCAAAGACCAGCTGCTTTGGCAAATCTCCAAACATCGGGATTCCAGATCCCAATAAAACCGGAATTGTCGTGATGATCATTTCGTCGATTAGATCTTCTTTTAGAAAGGTTTGGATGACTTTTCCTCCATCGATATACAATTTATAAAAGCCTTTACCATGAATTTCATTTAGGACTTCGTCTAAAGTTCCGCTAATTAGGAATGCTTTGTCTTTAAATTTTTCCGGCATTTCTTCCATTGAATTGCTCCAGACAAAAACCTGTTTTTTATAAAACCATTCTCCGTCAAAACCTTCCACGATTTTAAAAGTATTTCTTCCCATCAAAATCGCGTCAACCCCTGATGTGAAATCATGAAATCCAGTGTCGATATGATCAATTTCAGGAAAGGTGGAAAGCCAGTCCAATTCGTCATTTTTTCCTGCGATAAAACCGTCTAAAGAATTGGCGATAAAAACACTGTTTTTCTTTTCCATGGAGTTTGATTTTTGAAGGAATTTCGAAGTTATTTAAAAATCTTCTAATTCATCTTTGAGAAATTCATACACGATTTTGCCCAGTTCCTTGTATCCCTCGGGAGTGTAGTGAACATCCGTTTCCCCCAAGCCTAATTTGGAATGTATTTTTTTAGAAGGTGGATAGAGATCGTTGATAAGCACACCATGTTTTTTCATAATGGATTTTGCCACTTTATTGTATCTCTGGGCATCTTTTGCAAATCTCCCTGCCTCTTTTTTGGGAACATAAGTCGTGGTCGCAAATATCAATTTCGCATCTGTTTTCTTTTGGATAAAAGTGACCAAAGAATCGAGATTTTGTTCGTATTCCTCAAGGCTAGAAGTGATTTTGCCATTTACTTTATCGCGGTTTCCATATTCTTTCGAGTCTGGATGTCGATAGGCTAAATCCCACAATCCCCAATTGAATTGAATGATATCCCAATCTTCTTCTCCGATCCATTCTTCAATTTTTTGAATTCCCGTTCCAGTATGCTCAGCATTTCCGGGATTATGATAAATGATTGCCTGATCAGAAAAATATTCCTGCACAAAGGGTGTGTAACCAATGGAAATTGAATCACCAATAATGAGGATTTTTAGTTTGTCCTGATTGAATGAGGTGCCAAATCCAAGAAGAAAAAGAATAGAAAGTGTAATAGATTTTATCATCTCATTTTATAAGTAGAATGGTGATTTCCCTGAGAAGATTCATGGAATAGTTATTACCAGCTTCCTCCTCCGCCACCACCAAATCCGCCACCGGAGGAACCTCCGCCTCCTGAACTTCCAGAACTGGATGGTGAACTGACCATGGTGGATCTTGCCGAATTGATGGAACTCGAAAATGACTGAGAAAAATGATTCATATTCATCATCCTACCTGTATTGGAAGTGTACCAAGTTGGAGGTGGGATATTTAGTGCATCAAATTTTCTAGACCATTTATCAAACATCCCAAAAGCAAGAGCATAGCTCATCGTACTTTCAAAATAAGTAGGATCTTCATTCAACAGCATCTTCAGTTTGTTCTCTTCGGCGATTTTGATAAAATTCTTGAAGCCTTTCAGCTCGGATAAGGCTAGATTGCCTTTCGAGTTCTTTTTGATCAAAAACTGACTCATGATCAAAAGAAAAATAAGAGTAACGACGGTAGCTACCACCGCTAAAATACCCCAAAAATACAAAGCGATAGGAGAGAGAATAATCAATAAGAAAATCAACCCTCCAATGGTATAATTTCTAATCTTACGTGACTCATTGACATAATAAATCTGGGCAGCATCTTTTAATGAGCTTTTGGAAGCATTCATGGTGGTATAGAATTTTTCCTTGAGGCTACTGATTAAAACTTCCTGAGAATCGCCGTATTTGGAAAAAAGCCCATCAAAAATCTTCCTCTGGTAGGAAGGAGTTCCAGGAGGAAGAGAATTCAGCTTGATCAGCTTGGTATCGTCTTTTGCAAACCATCCCTTTTTGTCAATTTCTTCAATCTTCAAATAACCTTGGGTAGCCCAAAATGGGATCAGTGATATCAAATCAGATGTGTCTCCGGAATCATCTATTAAATATCCTGCCATGGCTGGGTCCATCCCTTGAGGAGGGTAATAACTCGTGGTGGTGGACACATGGTCATCTTTGCCATGCAAAACCCAAATTCTAATGAATCCGAAAATAATCAACCCCAAGATGATGGTCCATCCGTAGTCTGACCAAAATGGCCAGAATGGTTTGATCTCTTTGATGCTTCCGGGAGGCATTTTTATCAAAACAGTTACCGCTTCACCACCTGATGAAATCACTCCGTCGTTACTTGAAGCGGAAAAAACCTGGCCATTTAAGCTCGAATCAAAGTCTGAGCTAGGAGTGGAGTTTCCCACGAGACCGGAATAAATTAAGACTTTGTCAGGGGAGATGTTAACTCCTTCAGGTAAGTGAATTTGGAAGTTGATTTTTTGAAAATCAGCATTCCAATTATTGGGTTTTATGTTCCAGTAAAACTGGTCTTGAGACTCTTCATGTAAGAACGCATTATACACCCGGTATCGAATTTCATAATCCTGATCTCCGACTAAGGTAATATCTGCGTCTCCGATTTTGATCTGAGCATTGCAGCTCATTCTTTGTTCAAACTTTGAGCTCTTTTCAAATTTGTATCCAGGAACCTCAATTTCTCCAATCTGTATTTCCCGTTTTTCGATCGATCCATCTTGGTTTTCCAAGTCATAACAAACCTTGATATCTCGGTAAATCCCATGTTTTGGGAATTCAAAATTCAGATGGTATTTTTCTACCACATCAAAATACCCATCCTTATTGATGTAAACCTCAACGGAATAGTTTTTAACCGTAAAATCCTGTGCAAAAAGATCTATACAGCCAAATAGGATAACAATAAGAAAAAATACTTTTTTCATTGGTTTAGCGATGGATTTGCGGCCCGCTGATTTATAAATTTTAAGTGGATTAAGAAAAATCAACTTTCACGTTTTCTCTGCTTTCAGGCTCTGCTTCGAAATAGTCAAAATGCTGGTAGTTGAACATTCCTGCAAAAAGTACCCCTGGGAAACTCTCTCCATAGGTGTTGTTTTCTCGGACAGTACCATTATAATAGCGACGTGCTTTTTCTAGATTTTCTTCGATCTCATTTAGCTTATCCTGAAGCTGGAGAAAATTGGTGTTGGCTTTAAGATCAGGATACGCTTCGCTCAAAGCAAAAATACTTCGAAGGGTTTTTTGAAGGGTATTCTCTGCTTCAATTTGCTTGTTGATATCTCCACTTGGAACAGCCATCGCCGCATTTCTGGCCAAAATCACTTTTTCCAATGTTTCTTTTTCATGTGAGGCATACCCTTTTACAGTCTCTACTAGATTTGGGATTAAATCGTATCGCCTTTTTAATGCGACATCAATATTACTCCAGGCGTCTTTGACCATGTTTTTATTTCGGACAAAGCGATTGAAAATTGCAACAATCATAAAACCTAGTGCTACTACAAAGGCAAGAATGATTAGTATTGAAGACATGCGTTCGAGTCTAAAGTGAAAGGATACAAAATGATGTTAGCTACTTATCGGATAACTAGTTAACCACTTGAAAATACTTTATTTTATCCAAAACACCATGATCTTAAATTCTGTCAATCGAAATCCTCAGCGATAAATTAATACAAGCGTTGAAAATGTAATTTTTTGCTTTGCTTGAAATCTTGACAAGACGATGATTTTTGTCAGTTTAACGAGATTTCTACCTTCCGAATTGCTCCTTTTTTGTTAAATTACTCATGCTCAGAATGGGATTGAAAAGTAGTAACAGTCATAGTTATTATCTATCGAAATTTTAAAATCATAAATATTATTTTTAATATCTTAGCAAATACAAGAACTCACTAAAACAATATTTCACTATGGATAACCAACATAATCCTCACGGAAATGCTTTTGAAACGAATAAGGAGGGCGCAAAATGTCCTTTTACAAGCGGAGCAATGCAGCACAGTGCTGGAGGAGGAACCAGAAACAGAGACTGGTGGCCAAATGCTTTAAACTTAGGAATTTTAAGACAGCATTCATCTTTGACAAATCCGATGGATGAGGATTTTAATTATGCAGATGAATTCAATTCATTGGATTTGGCTGAAGTAAAAAAAGACATTGTTGACACCTTGACCACCTCACAAGATTGGTGGCCAGCGGATTTTGGTCATTATGGTCCTTTTATGATTCGTATGGCATGGCATAGTGCAGGAACTTACAGAATTGCAGATGGAAGAGGTGGAGGAGGTGCAGGTGCACAGAGATTTGCTCCCCTAAATTCATGGCCTGATAATGCCAATTTGGACAAAGCCAGATTGTTGCTTTGGCCTATCAAACAGAAATATGGCAGAAAGTTATCTTGGGCTGATTTGATGATTTTGGCAGGTAACTGCGCCCTTGAGTCCATGGGTTTGAAAACTTTCGGATTTGGAGGAGGTAGAGAAGATATTTGGGAGCCAGAGGAGGATGTTTATTGGGGTTCAGAAGGTGAGTGGTTAGGAGATAAGGAAAGATATAGCGGAGATCGCGAGTTGGAGAATCCACTTGGAGCTTCTCACATGGGTTTGATTTATGTGAATCCGGAAGGTCCTGAAGGAAAACCTGATCCAATTGGGGCGGCAAGAGATATCCGTGAAACCTTTGGCCGAATGGCTATGAATGACTACGAAACTGTGGCATTGATTGCAGGCGGGCATACCTTTGGAAAGACCCATGGTGCTGCTGATGCTGCGAAATATGTAGCAGCTGAGCCAGCTGGAGCATCTATCGAAGAGATGAGTCTTGGATGGAAAAATTCCTTCGGAAAAGGAAATGCTGAGGACACCATTACCAGCGGTATAGAGGTGACTTGGACCACAACTCCTACACAATGGAGCAACAATTTCTTCGAAAACCTATTTGGCTTCGACTGGGAACTCACCAAAAGTCCTGGAGGAGCATATCAGTGGAAACCAAAAGGAGATGCTGGAGCTGGAACTGTTCCTGATGCGCATATTCCTGGTAAAAAACATGCTCCTGCGATGCTGACAACAGATTTGGCATTGAAGTTTGATCCGGAATACGAGAAGATTTCAAGACATTTTTTTGAAAATCCAGACGAATTTGCAGATGCTTTTGCTCGTGCATGGTACAAATTAACCCACAGAGATATGGGGCCATTGTCACTTTATTTAGGACCTGAGGTACCTTCAGAAGAGTTGATCTGGCAAGACCCAATTCCAAAAGTGGATTATAAATTGGTAGATGCTTCAGACATTGCTGCTCTGAAATCCAAAATTCTTGACTCCGGACTTTCTGTTTCGGAATTGGTTTCTACCGCTTGGGCTTCTGCTTCTACTTTCAGAGGAGGAGATAAAAGAGGTGGTGCCAATGGAGCAAGAATCCGTCTGGAACCAATGAAACATTGGGCCGCTAACAATCCAGCTCAGTTATCTAAGGTGTTAAGCACTTTGGAAGGAATTCAATCTGAATTTAATTCAGCTCAATCTGACGGGAAGAAAATTTCTTTGGCTGATTTGATTGTGTTAGGAGGTTGCGCTGCAGTTGAAAAAGCTGCTAAAGCTGGAGGTCATGAAATTGAAGTTCCATTTACTCCTGGTAGAAATGACGCTTCTCAGGAACAAACAGAGATTGATTCTTTTGAGGCCTTGGAACCAGCTGCTGATGGATTTAGAAATTATTATAAGCCAAAGCATAAGGCTTCTGCTGAAGAACTATTGATTGACAAAGCTCAAACCTTGACTTTGACAGCTCCTGAAATGACAGTTTTGGTGGGTGGATTAAGAGTTTTGAATGCGAATTTTGATAACTCCAAGCATGGGGTCTTTACTGCTAATCCAGGTACTTTGAGTAATGATTTCTTCAAAAATGTATTGGATTTGAATACCACTTGGAGTGCTACTACTGACTCACAATCCATCTTTGTGGGAAGTGATAGAAAGACCGGTGAGCCAAAATGGACTGGTACTCGAGTTGATTTGATTTTCGGTTCTAACTCTGAACTTCGAGCATTATCAGAAGTTTATGCTTGCGCTGATTCCGACAAGAAATTTGTCAAGGATTTCGTAGCAGCATGGAATAAAGTGATGAATCTGGATCGATTTGATTTGAAATAATCGAAAAGCGTAACTAATTGATTGAAAAGGTGGTCTTGAAAAAGGCCACCTTTTTTAATTGTTCAGTTTTCCTTTGAAATCAGGAGAAATCGTTTTTCTCGCCATTTCAAAATCCACAAAATCTTCCAAGTCTCTCAAGGAGATGACCTGATAGTTATTTTGTTTTAAAAAAATCAAATATTCCTCAAACAACTCTGGAGGGTTGTTCACCCAAGGATGTTCTAAATCAGGTACTCCATGAATAGTCAAAATCACGACTTTTCCATTTTTGGCCATGTTTAAGGCCTCAAAGATCTCCTCTTTGTTGGTTTCATCAGTCGCCCAACTAGGCAGTAAATAAGGATGATCGTGTTCAGGATCATAAGCCCGACTTCCTCCCGCTCTTGCGAAGTGATAGCTTTTTTTCTCAAGGAAACCCAAGCTCTGGGCGTTTAAACCATATCCCGGATAGGCGAAATTTATAGGTTTAGGAATACCCAAAGAATCACACTTATCCTCAATGTAGCTGAGTTGAGAGTTGAATTCTTCCTTCGTCAACTTGCTGACATTGGCGTGCGTATGGGTATGATTTGCGATCTCAAATCCCATCGTATTCAATGCTTGAATCTGCCTCCAATTCATGTACAAACTGCTGTCTTGAGAATTTGGCGGGAATTCGCAGACAAAAAAAGTGGCTCCAAAATCATATTTTTTCAACATTGGACCCACCACGGAATAGTGGCTGGCAGGGGCATCGTCAAATGTCAATACAACTAGTTTGTCTGGTATTGGCTTCTTGATTATTTGAGATTTCGAATGAAATCCAATTCCTAAAACCAAGAAGAGGACCAATGGGAACAACCTCAATTTTTGCAGTTGTTTTAACATAGATAAGACTTTAGCCTACAAATAAGGATATCAGATAAATCATCGAAATCGCTGTGATCGACATGATAAAGGTTCCAAAGCTATGGGACTTATTTCCTTGCTTGATCGAAAGTCCCGAAAGCTGGGTCACAGCCCAGAAGAAGCTATCATTTGCATGGGAAATGGCCATAGCACCTGCACCCGTAGCCAGCACAGCAAATACTCTCATCGTATCTGAGTCCAATCCTAAACTTCCCAGCAATGGAGCGATGATCGAAGCAGTCGTGATCATTGCTACTGTGGAGGACCCTTGAGCAGTTTTCAGAGAGAAAGCGATCAAAAATGGAAGGAAAATTCCCCAGCTCGCTCCACTCATACTTGAACTAACCAGATCTCCTATTCCTGAGTTTTGCAGCATTTTGCCGAACACACCTCCTGCACCTGTGATTAAAATTACCGGAGCAGCAATCAGCATAGCTTCCCCGATCCAGCCTGTGGAGCTTAATAATTTCTTGTCGAATTTCGGAGGCAAAGCAAAGGAAAGAAATGCGCCGATTAATAAAGCAATCACAGGACTTCCTAAGAATAAAATCAGCTGTGTAAAGGTATTGTCTCCAAATGGTTGCGTAGGATATTTAGCAATGGAAGCGAGGACTATTAATACCAATGGAAGAATAATCGGAAGGAATGATTTAAATGGACTTGGAGCGATCTTTTCTTCTTTTTCAGGATTGGTGGTCGCAAACTTTGGCTCCAAAGGGATTTTAGAAACCACCTTATTGACGAAAATATAACTCGGAATCAATGTGGTGAGGCTGACTATCAAACCCCAGAAAATCACCATTCCTAAGTCTGCTTCATAGATCCCAGCGGTGGCAATAGGCCCTGGAGTTGGCGGGACGAGAGAGTGAGAAGCTGTAGCTCCTAATGCCAAAGCTATCGTAGTAGCTGCGAAGGGTACTTTCCCTTTAAGAGAAAGCGATTTACTGATCGGATTCATCATGATAAATGTACTGTCCCCAAAAACAGGAATGGACAGAATATAGCCACTGAACATCATCGCAGAAGTCACTCTTTTTTCTCCGATCCAGGATAAAATCTTTTGGGCAATTACTAGAGCTCCTCCGGTTTTTTCTAAGAAAGTCCCAATCATCACACCCAACAGAATCAAGAGTCCGATGCTTCCTAAAACACCTCCAAAACCATCTGATATGGATTTGAGAATAAGTTCTGTTGACATGCCTGAAAGCAAACCGTAAAAAATTGCTCCGACAAAAAGGGCTAGAAATGGATGGATGTCAAACTTGACGATGGCGATCATAATAAACGCAAGCGCCACCAGAATAATCAGGAGGGTAATCATGAATTTACTTAGTTTATTTTGGGTTGGAGGTAAATATCACCTTAGGTTCAACCTAAAAATTAAAGAAAAATGCTCAATAAAAAAGGCCGTACATGGATTTAGTTCTGTATCTCTTTGATTTACCTATTGTTATTGGCTAAATGCCCTAATTTTTCTCCACTTTCAATCAGGAAAAGCCTTGAAGGACAATTTTTTTATCTATTTTCAACTCCAAGTTATAATAGAAATAAACCTAAATATGTCCTTTATGAAAAGAGTTTCTTTTCTCCTTTCCATGCTATTTTTAATCACTTTTTTTGGTTGTCAGCCTCAATTGAAAACAGAAGCTGAATTTAGATTGCTTCCCCTTCCTAGTGAATTCTCCATTAATGGTAGTTCTGGTATTGATCCAAGCTCTGTCAGGTCGGTTTTGGAAAACGCAAAAGCTGAATTTACTTCTGGTGGAAGGTTGGAAAGCTTTAAAACTCCGGAGATTTTATTTGAACTGAATCCTGATCTAAAAATTAAACATGAGGGATATCTATTTTCTATCGATGCCAATGAAATTAAAATAGAATCCAACTCCGAGTCTGGTCTATGGTATGGCTTAATGACTTTGGATCAGCTAGTGCAAGATGCCGAGGATCAAGAAGCTTATTTACCTCAAGTGGAAATTAAAGACGAGCCGGCATTGGCTTACCGTGCCGTTCATTTGGATGTAAAGCATCATTTGGAGAAAAAGGAATATTACTATGAGTTAATGGACCGCTTGGCTGCTTTAAAAATCAATGGGATCATTATAGAAATCGAAGATAAACTTGGTTTTGAACTGCAACCAGCGGTGGCTTCTTCTGATGCTTTTTCGATTGCTGATTGGAAGGCGATTTCTGATTATGCTATGGCCAGAAATATCCGTATTTCTCCCTTGGTACAAGGATTGGGACATGCTTCCTTTATTTTGAAACATCCAGAATATGAAGAATTGAGAGATGACCCGGAAAGCGACTGGGCATTTAATCCTTTGAATGAAAAAACGTACGAAGTTCAATTTGATCTATATACCGATGCATTAAAGGCCTTTACCCATGCAAATTACTTGCATGTCGGAGGTGATGAGGTACATACTACAGGAAGAAATAGTGGTAAATCTCCATTGGAACTCCAACTTATCTGGCTAAACCGGGTAAGCAAGTATGCAGAAGATAAAGGTTTGACTCCGATTTTTTGGGATGATATGCCGCTCCAAAATGCTTCCGTTTATAGATCTATTTATGATCCGAAATTGAGCGAAGCACAAGTGGATAGCATTTGGGCAAAAAATGAAGTGAAGTTGAATGAGTTTGTGGACATGTTTCCTAAAAACTGCATTTACATGAGATGGAACTATAGCATGCCAGAATCTCCCGGTAATAAGAAAGCGATGAAATGGTTTGCAGAAAATGGTTTTCAAGTAATGGGAGCGACTGCAGGCCAAACCCGTTGGAATTTGATGCCGCTGGAAAATAGCAATACTGCCAACATTCGGGATTTTGCTTTGATTTCCATCAACAATAACGCAGATGGACTCTTGTTGACTTTGTGGGATGATGATTCCCCTCTTTTTGAATTGTACCAAAGAGGTATTTCAACTTTTGCCGAATACACCTGGTCAGGGGAAAAAAGGTCGGATGAGGAGATTCACACTGCTTTTCGTCAGCGTTTATTCGGGCCTGAGCTGGCATCGGATGAATTCGCTTTTGTAGAGAAGTTGGAAGGTCCGGTGGCTTTCTGGAAAAACGCGCTTTTGGATGGAAGAGATAGAAATAGACTTAGAAATCTGGATGATCCCGAAAATCAAGCCTTGATAGAATTGCCAAATCTTGATTCTGCGGGTGTCTGGACTGAAAAGTATCAGGAGCGAGTAAAAAAGGCAGAGGAAAACATGGAGGTTGTGAAGGAAATTTTAGCAAAAATTGAAGCTTCCAAAAAACTTGCAAAAAGGAATGTCTACAACCTGGAAGCTTATGAGCAAGTGGCCAAAGCGGTGCAATTCAGCAACGAGGCACTCATTACTTTAGCGAAACTAGATCATCCGAGTGGAGAGGAGAGAAATGTTGCAAAAGCCGAACTGGCTGGAATGGCAGCAAAGTGGAATTCCATTGAAAAGGATGTTGAAAAAGTATATGGCAAAACCAGAATTCTGGATAAGCCTGAAGACTATATTTTAGACCAAGATCACCATGTGCATTTAGCAAATCAGGCTAAGAAGTTTGCTGATTGGCAGTTTTATGTGGAGCATTTATTTATTGAAAAGATAAAAGAATAGTTTTTGGTGAGTTTTAATTGAGAGGTATCTTCGTTGATTGTTAATCAAGTTTTTAGAGTATAAAATATGGCTTCAGGAATATTTGCATTATTAGATGACATTGCCACATTGATGGATGATGTGGCGGTTATGAGTAAAGTTGCTGCTAAGAAAACCGCAGGAATTTTAGGAGATGATTTGGCAGTGAATGCAGAAAAAGCCTCTGGTTTCGTTTCCGATCGGGAGTTACCAGTCCTTTGGGCAATTACCAAAGGATCCCTGCTTAATAAGATTATTATTTTACCATTTGCCTTCTTGTTAAGTGCCTTTGTTCCTGTCGCGGTGACAATTATTTTGTTGATTGGGGGTGTTTACCTGGCTTTTGAGGGAGCAGAGAAAATCTACGAGTACTTAGTTCCCCATAAGCATGAAAACAAAGTGGAGTTGATCGAAAATCTCTCGGAGGAAGAAATTTTAAAGAGAGAAAAGGAAAAGATAAAATCTGCGATTGTCACGGATTTCATTCTTTCTGTGGAGATCGTAATTATAGCCCTTGGAACTGTTGTAGATTCACCTATTACCACTCAAATTTTTGTTGTCAGCATTATCGCTTTATTGGCAACTGTGGGTGTTTATGGCATTGTCGCTTTGATTGTGAGAATGGATGAATTTGGATACAAATTGATTTCACTAAATGAAGAGGATGATAGCTTTTCAGATAAAGTAGGGAGAATATTAGTGAATGCCTTGCCAAAGATTATCAAAGGAATGGGAGTGATTGGTACTATCGCGTTAATCTTGGTTTCAGGAGGGATTTTCGCCCACAACGTGGAGTTTTTTCATCATTTTCTGGAATCATGGCCTTCCCTTCTGAAAGAAATCCTGTTGGGTTTGGTGATTGGTTTTGCAGCTTTCGGGATATTTGAACTCTTCCATAAGCTATTCTCTAAAAAAGCACATTAAAAATACTTGTCCTTCAAAATCAGCTATTTTTTAGTTTTTTCTAATCGTTTTAAAACTGATGCTGCACTCTCATTTTGAGGGTTAAGTTCTAGAGACTTTTGATAATTAATTTTCGCCTTTTCTATATCTCCATGGAATAAATAAGCCTCACCAAGGCTATCAAATAAATTAGCAGAATTGGGATATAGTCTCGTTGCAAATTCAAAAATCCTAATGCTTTTTTCGGTTGTCTCTTTGTTATAAAGCAATTGTAAACCTAACGTATTCAAATTCCCCTCGGGGAATTCTAAATTTGGATAAACTACTTTGAGAGAATCATAATTTTCATTCAAAGTGGCATATCCATTTTTATTGTTTAAATCATTAAAATCAGAAAAGTCAAAACTTCTATTTTCAATAGGTTGGTTTTTCTTGATTGTCAAAAAACCATCTTTGATGCCATTATTTTCTGGAGAGACTTTCATGAAATCAAGTGCTTTTTCATTTCCAAGCAAATAGGCATTTAGGAAGTTTAAAGTATAGGATGTGACGATCTTGTAAGACTCCGCAATCATAGAATCTGCATGATCTTGCCGGGGATCTCTGGTTCCAAATAAAATCCCCATAGTGCTAAAATAGGGGTGGGTCAAATGTAGAAATTTGAGTTGAAAGGCATCATTCTGCTCCAATTCGTCAAAAAATGTAAATTCTGAATTTAAGGAAGCCTCAATATTATCTGCCTCAAGAACCTCCTTTGGTATGTCTTTTTGTGCCATGTGAATGAAAGGGACATTGACATTTTCAATGTTAAAGAATGGTGAAGCCTGTAGTGTTTGATATGCGTATTTGACAGTTCCATCAAGGCTAATCAAAGCTTTTATCCTGCTATCTCTCATTTGTGAAAGTACATTGGACATACCTCCAAAACTAAATCCCATTGATGCAATTTTATCGGGATCAACACCTGGCATTTGTGTCGCTTTTTCAATTAAAAATTGGATGTCTCTAGCCTGAGTTTCTAAATCCTTAACTGTTCCACCTTCTAAAAATCGAGAATCCGCACCTCTACTTGGACTTGAGATCACGATATATCCATGACTTGCGAGAAATTCGCAAAGTATAAAATTTTCGATTGAAGATGCTTGGTAACTTGGTGAATAAATAACAGTGGGGAAATTTCCATCAAGCTGTTTCAAATCAAAATATGCATTGCTTTTTTCCTGGAGTTGCTCTTCGTTTTGAGGAGTATTTTGGATTTCTTGGAACCAGTTCAATAAGTGGTAATCTGGTAAATATTCCCATTCCTGTTCTTCAGCAAGGATTTTCACATAGTCTTTGACAGTAAGCGGAGTTATTTCTTTTACTTCTTGATTTGATGGATACCAAATGCTTATTGGGATTGGGCGAGGAGTCTTTTTATTTGAATAATCAAAAATACGGCTGTATACCCTAGAACTGTCAAAAGAAGGATAATGGGAAAATCCAACAGTATAAGGACCGTATGAAATATCAATCTCTTCAAGTTTATTTTGCGCAAAAAGTGAATTGAGAAGAATTAAAAAGAGAATGGTCCCCGCTAGCTTTTTCATAAAAATATCTGTCAGTCACTTACAAGATGCAATACAGGCTTCATTAGTTGCATGAGGGCTATAGGAATTTGTTTCCTTTAAACTCAATAAATTCTGAAATGAAGACTTCTGCTATTCATTAAAGAATGGCTTCATTTCATTGTGGATATTTTCTCTCAAAGTTTTGAGTCGCATGGCATATTCCTCCAACTTCTTTTCCTGATCAGATTGAGGAATCCAAGGCTTTACTTTCTTAGGGTTTCCATGTTCATCCACTGCAACAAAAATGATGATACAATGCGTTTTTTTCTCAAACTCATGCTCTGAAAAATCTCTGGAATACACTTCTACCATGATATGAATACTGGAGTTTCCGGTATAAATCACAGCTGCATCTATTTTAATTACCTCACCGATATTGATGGGTTTATAAAATCTGATACCACCCACATATACAGTGACACAATAACTTTCAGCCCATGTTCTGGCACAAGTATAAGCTGCCTGATCTATCCACTTCATCACCACGCCTCCATGGACTTTCCCACCGAAATTGACATCTGAAGGTTCACTGATAAACTGAAAAGAGGTTTTATGAAGATTTTCCATTAGGACTTTTGTAAAGGGTGTGTGAATACAATTAATGAAAAAATCACAGCAAATACAGCATAAATAGCAGCTAAAATCAAAAGTGGGATTTTGTCAAAATGCTGTGGAAGGTATTTTAACAGGGCCAAAGCTCCAATGATAAAATGTGAAAAATTCCCAATTGCAATCGGACGATTGTAGATTCCTCCAATGGTGCTTCCTTTTACCATCCAATTGACCATAGCAAAGCCAAAGTAAAGGGCGCCTGTGAGTTGGAGGAAAATACTAGACTCGGAAGGGAAGCCAAAATAGTTTGCTAATTCTTGAGGGAAAAAGGAGAGGGAGATTCCTAAGATTGCCAGAAAAATTGAAGATAAAGTAAAAACGATTTTAGTGTTGATTTTCATTAATAAAGGAAGATTTTCTCTTAGGAATTTTCAGTTTCTTTCAAGGTGTTTTCTATTCTTTTATCAGGGATTAACCACATCAGGGCAACCAGAATATAAAAGGTAGCGGCGATCCAACTGTGGATCCAACTGGAAGCAATTCCCAGAATGTATAAAATAGGGGATAGTTTACCTTTCAGATCATTTCCTACAGCTCTTGCCAATACTCCATCTTTTCCATGTGCTTGAATGATAATTCGTTGCAAAATAAAATAGGCTATCGCTGACATCAGAAGAACCACTCCGTAAAGTGCCATGGTGATATTGGCAAAGTTATTTTCACCCATCCAACCAGTGACGAACGGCACCAGTGAAAGCCAGAATAGTAGGTGCAAGTTTGCCCAAAGAATCGATCCGGAAACCTTTTTGACAGTATGCATCATGTGATGATGATTGTTCCAATAAATCCCCAAATAAATAAAGCTCAAAATGTAGCTGAGCACCACAGGAATCAAAGGCTTTAAATCCGCCAATTCATGGCCGTGAGGAACCTTGATCTCTAGCACCATGATTGTGATGACAATGGCCAAAACCCCATCGCTAAAAGCTTCTAACCTTCCTTTTTGCATCTGTCAGTTCAATAATTGTTGAATTTTTTGCTCTAATTTTTCTACTTGTTCCATTGCTTCATTAAGAGGCAATCCTTTAGCTAATCCCGGTCTTTGGTGTCCTGTGGATTTCAACCAAGCATCTCTTAGAATTGCCTGTTTTTGGGTGATAAGCATCAATAATTCAGGAGCATTCTCTTCGGTTGCGATTGCTTCTTGAAATGAATCAAATTCCCCTACATTTTCACCTAAATATTCAAGAATGGGTTTTGCCATCAGCCAATGACCTGTTTCTCCGGGATGGATGCCATCTTTTGCCAAAAAGTAGGTAGGGTCTGTTTTACGCTGATCTTCCAAAAACTTCCGCATAGGCCAATGCAAATCAATCACTTTCCAATAATCCGTATATCGTTTGCTGATCAGCCAATCGGAATAAATATCCAAAACATTGGCATAGGCTTCACCTTTGATCGGGTCAAAAACCGGAGGAGTGACAAATATTGCGGCTGCGGCAATTGAATCTATCTTTTGGTTTAGCCACTCAATTCCCGATTTATAGGAAGCAAAGCGATCGTCATTCAGAGGAAGATAAATCCCATCATTCATTCCATAATTGGCAAACACAAAATCTGGCTGGATTTGCTCAAAAATTCGGTCTAATCTCTCATGTAAATCTGGCCTTGGGAATGCTCCACCAGCATGGCCTTCTTCAGAAAGTCCCGAAACTGTCTCACTCGGCAAACCTAGATTCAGCCATTCAATGGACGAATTCGGGTGTTTGATACGGTAGTAAGTTTCTACAAAAGCGATGTACTGACCAGCATACGTGATGCTATTTCCTAGGAATAGGATCTGTTTGGTATCGGTTGGATTGTTAAAGTTTTCTTGCCCAAAAGAAGGTTGGAAAAAGAAAAGGCAAGCGATTAAAATCGGGAAAACAGTTTTTTTAAGGCTCATAATTTATTCTTTTTTTGCAGGAAAACTGTGAAGGTTTTTGATCCTCCAACCTTCCTGAGTTTTCACGGCCACCACACTTTCAATCCAATGAATTTCCCTGACGACTTCTCCATTCATAGAAATAGTCGCGAAATTATGATATACAGAATAGCCCATATTTCCATCCACTTGGGTTTCAATAAAGTCAAATTTATTGACCCTACTTCCTGAGTTTCGGCTTTTGGCATTTTCCAGAATCCCTCTGATTATTTCTATGTCCCAGATCTCTCCATTTTCCAGGATTTTGATATCCGGCGTATAGTAGTTCTCTATTTTATCAAGATCATATGTCGAAAAAAGTACATCAAAAGATTCCTGAATGAGGTTTTGGATTTGTTCTTCATCTGATAATCCATTTTGCTGCGCAAAGCCGGAGTAAGAAGCAAAAATGAAAATCAGAAGGATGGACAGCTTTTTCATGAACGAAATGAATTGTTGGGATTGAAGATAAAAAAATGCTGCTCCTTTTGAGAACAGCATTTTAAATAAATTATTGGGATTCTATTTCAGTTGGTGTCGGAAGCAGGAATAAATCGCGTACTCAAATCAGGAGTTTCCATGTCTTTGTCCAATGGAAACATCGGTCTATTGATCCGTTTGTAACCTAATCTTTCCAAATCCTGATCTACACCGCCCGGAGTCAAAGCCATCACCCAATCTCCTCTCATGTCGTACAGCTCAGGTACCAAATATCCGATTTTCACAACCACTATATCTGCTTCTCTTGGCTTCAGTCCCAAATCGGTAAAATCATTTTCATTGTGATAAGGTTTTCGTTTTTTTGTCACGATTACATGCATAGAACCGATTTTTACCACGACTTCTACTTCAGCTGCTCCATCACCTTCTTTAATTGCTTCTACGGTGCCATTAAGGAATACTGGCGGAGCAAATCGATCATCCACAGCAGCTCCAGCAGTTCCTTCTACCGTACCTCCGATTCCAGCCTCCATCGCTTTTGCGACAAATTCAGGACCCGGGATAGATGCATAAATCAAAGTCGGGCCATTTTCAGATTTGAACTCAGGTCTTTTCAGGAGTTCTGTAATTGTCCAAGTGACATCTCCGGCACCACCGGCTGTAGGGTTATCACCCATATCAGAGATCATATAAGGCTTTTTATCACTTGCCAATGCCATTTTTAAACTTTCATTCAAAGTTGCGACAGGTGCCACAAACTCAAATTCATTCCTTACATCCCAAAAGCTTTTGGCTAAATATTCAGCAGATTCAGAAACTGCTTTTTCATCATCTCCGGTTACCATCACCACCGCGTGATTTCTAGGTTCGTCTGCCCAGGCATAGCCAATCCAGATGGCCGCATCGATTACTCCAGGCTTTTCAGTTTGGCTAGGGATTTTAGCATAAAGACTTTTTCCCGGATCAATTCTCGTACTGGTTTTTTCTCCAGGAAGAAGAATCGGAACAGGAATCCAAGCTTTGTAAGCTGGTTTACCCTTACCGCTTTCCAATCTATCCAGCATGTTTTCTACTGCCCGTTGTTTTGACTCCAAGGCATCTTCATGTGGAGCCATTCTATAGCAGGTGATCAAATCTGTGTTTTCAGCAAGTCTTTTGGAAACATTCCCATGCAAATCCATGGAAGTTGAAATCAATGTTTCTGTTCCAACTACCTCACGGACTTTGGTGATAAAATCACCTTCTGGATCATCCAAACCAACCACGCTCATGGCTCCATGGATATCGAAAAATAGACCATCATAAGGAAGATTTTCTTTCAACATTTCAAGAGTGACACCGACCAGGGAATCATAAGCTTCCCGGGTGACAATTCCGCCAGGAATCGCATGACCTCTTAAGGTCGGAAACCATTCTGCTCTTCCTCGGTCTACTGAACCTGAATCCAAAAACGGGTAATAAGAGAAAATCTCATTGCCTGTTCTAGTTCGGAAAGCTGCAGCATCACTTTGCGCAGGGGAGAAGGTACTGGATTCTATAGCAAGACCAGCAATGGCAATTCTAGGGAGATCCTTTTCCGCTTTCTCAGGGCTGCTGCATCCAAAAGCAAGAAGAATTGCAAGAAAACCAAAAATTGAAATTCTCATGTAAATGTGGGTTGGGGTTTTAGACGTGTTGTAAGAAACAGATCATTTGGGCTATACAAGTATGGGGTATTTTTCCTTATTTCTTAAATATTCCTTTGGGAGTTTTACCAATGGCAGAAGGCTGGAGTTCTTTTACTCCGAAAATATCGGCTATGACCTTGGCAGTATTTGCATTGCTATTTGGAGTCTTAAAATTTTGTTCCTTATTGATATTAGGCCCTGTGATTGCCCATGGAACTTCCATTTCACCAATGCTTAAACCACCATGACCATTTTCTTTTCCTCCATGATCTGTGATCAGCAAGAAATTGGTGTCTTTGAAAAGCCCATCTGATTTCATCTTTTTGATTAAATCTCCAATGGCTTTATCAGCAGCTTCAATTGCTTTGATGTAATCTTTAGACATCCAACCTTTGTTATGACCGGCATGGTCGACATGAACTGTATATAGAAAGATCAAAGAGGGGACATCTTGATGGGCTTTGGAAAACTGAAATGCCTTTTCATAGTTTTCTGAATACTGATCATCCGCTTCAAAATTTACCTCATCTAAATATTTCTGATTGAAGGAGTTGATTAAATTCCCCCAGTTATAATAAAATGCGGTCTTAGTTTCCGGAGTTTGATCTTTGAGAATTTTAAAGATGGATGGATAATAACCTTCAGAATCCGTCTCAATTGGGGTCAATTCATGTTCCGTTAATGTCCACCCATTCGATGTCACCCCATGTTGCTCAGGCCCACCGGAGGTTAAGTGACTTGTCCAATTTGGCAAGGTCACTGATGGCATGACTGATCGGGTATTGAGGGATAAAATCCCATCTGAAAACAATTTATCAATGTTGGGGGTAGAGGCTTGTTTAAGGCCTTCTACACTTAAACCATCGATGCCAAAAATAAGTACGTGTTTGGGAGATTTCGCTTTTGGCGAATAGCCACTGAAAAGCATTAATATGATACTGAATACCAGTAAAGAAGAAGATTTTTTCATTTTAAAAGATTTTATTCGCCTGACTTGAAAATTCGATCCATCAAGACCCATTTTTCACCAGGTTTTGCCCAAGGAATCGGCTGCTGGTATTTCCACATAAGGTTTTCCCATTTTTGAATGATGGGATTTTCAGCATCCATTTTCGCTTTTTCTTCGAAAGTAAAGTCGTCCACAGTTTCCAAAATCATAAACATCCTGTTTCCGGTTCTGAAGATTTCTATGTTGGTTACTCCACAATCAATGTCATGCTGGGTTACCTCTGGCCAAGCAGCCCCTGCCGCATGATATTGTTCGTATTCTTTGATGGATTCTGGATCGTCAATTAAATCCAATGTGAGGCAAAATCGCTTCATGTCGGTTGGGTTTATCGAAAGTATTTTTTGAAAGATTGAATCGTTTGTAAAGCCGCTTCATCGGAACTAGGTTCGGGAAATGCTTCTGCAGAAATATACCCTGAGTAGTTGATCGATTGGATTGCTCGAGCTACAGATTCCATTTCTGTATGACCCAAACCGATTGCTTTTCTATTACTATCAGCAAAATGAATGTGGTTAATATGTGAGGAAGCATCAGTAATGCTTTGTGCCAAATCTGCTTCCTCAATATTCATATGGAACAAATCTGCTAGGAGTTTCACATTCTTGGTTTTCAAAGATTCCAAAAATTTCACACCTGCATTCAGGGTATTGAATAAATTGGTTTCGTAGCGATTGAGAGGTTCGTAAATCAAGAACGTTCCCGCCTTCTCAGCTTTTTCTCCAAGAATTTCCAATGCCTCAGCAAGCCAGGAAAGTGTTTTTTCACGATCGTTTCCTGCCAAAACATTTCCTTGCATCGAACCTATGATCGCAGGAGCTCCAAATGTTGCTCCGAAAGAAATCATGTCAGAAATAAAGGAAATTGCCTTTTTTCTGATTTCCGGATCTGGATCCGTCAAGGTTAAACCATGAATTACTTTCCCTGCACCTGTTCCTAGGGCCACTAACTCTAATTTGTATTTAGCCAAAAGTCCTTTTAATTCCTCAATTCCGATTGTGTCAGATGCAGGAGTGAAAAGTTCGATCGCATCAAATCCCAAATCAGAAGCCTTTTTCATGGCCGACTCCAAGTCATTCCAATAGATCCAAGGGCCGTATTTGATTTGAGGTACTAATGCGATGGTAGCGCAAGATTTTATCATTTTATTCTTGGTCAAAGTCAATCATTATTTTCGTGATTCCCACAGGGTTGGCATCCCATTCAATCATCGTTTGAGGAGCTTCGTCAATGGTGACTACCTTGCTGATAACGTCATCCACTGGGAATTTTCCAGACTCCAAATAGCTGATTACAGTAGGGAAGTCTCCTAAGCAATTTCTGGAACCTAAGATTTCTATTTCCTTTTGGACAAAAAGCGAGGTGTTGAAATCCACATCTTTTTTGGCGTAGCCGATGCAAACCACCCGACCTGTAAATGCAACTTCCTCGACTGCAGCTCTATAGGTAGCTGGACTTCCAACTGCCTCGATGATGACATCAGGGCCATCGTTATTAGAATACTTTTGAAGAGATTCGTGGAGGTTTTCTTTGCTTGGGTTGATGGTGTGAGCAACTCCGATTTTCTTTGCGATATCCAGCTTATTATCATCTAAATCAATGGCTATCACTTTAGCTCCCCTTTCCACAGCCGAAGCAATTGCTCCCAGTCCCACGATTCCGCATCCTAGTACAGCTACGATATCTTCCTCATCAATCCGACCTCTTTCAGCCGCGTGAAAACCTACAGTCAGAGGCTCTGCCAAAGCCAACTCGCGAAGAGATAATTTGTGGGATGGGAAAGTATCCTGATAAGGAACAGAAATGTATCGGGTCATCGCTCCAGGTCGGCGAACCCCCATGGTTTTATTGGTTTTACAGGAGTTTGGTCTTCCTTTTCTACAGGCTTTACATGTCCCGCAATTTTGGTAGGGGTAAATCGTCACATTCGTGCCTACTTTAATGCTTGATGGCACTCCGGGACCTATTTCTTCGATTGTTCCGCCGACTTCATGTCCTAAAATATTTGGGTATTCCTGTAGGGGAAAAAGCCCTCTAAAGCTATTTAGATCTCCTCCGCAGAAGCCAACCATCCCCACACGAACCAAGACTTCTCCTGTTCCTACTTTTGGTTTTTCTACTTCCTGAACTTCTGTCTTTCCAACTTCTGTAATCACAAGTGCTTTCATCGTACTAGGTTTTATAGGTTATTTTCTGGCTTGCCTTCAAACCACATTTTGTTTTTCACAGGTGCCAATAGTGTCAATATTTTATCAAGCAATTCCTGAGGGATTTCAAAGTCCACAGCTTTCACATTCTGCTTGATAATTTCCAGATTATTCATTCCCACGATCGTCGTAGCGATATCAGGATGATCCATAGCATATCGCAAAGCGACGTCACTCAAACTGACATTATATTCCTTGCAAAGTTGGAGCAAAACGGGTTGCATCGCCTTGACTTCATCAGGAGACCTGTGCCATTCTGGAAGAGGTGCATCCGAAAGAATCCGCTGCATCAATGGTGCTGCATTCATCAGCCCAAAGCCTTTTTCTTTGGATAGTGGTACCAATTCATCATTGATCTCATCTTCGAGCAAATTGTAATGTGCCCAAGATAAAACCGTATCAATTTCAACTTCTCGGGCGATTTGAGCGAGATAGCGGACTGGTAACCCCGTGATACCGATGTATCGGGCTTTACCGGAAACTTTGATTTCCTGAATCGCAGGTATCGCTACATCTATTATTTGTGCTTTGTCGACAAACTCGATGTCGTGCAACTGAAACAGATCCACATAATCAGTTTTTAGCCGGCCAAGTGATTCATCGATGCTTTTAAAAATTCGCTCTCTTGAGAAATCA
Source organism: Algoriphagus iocasae (assembly GCF_014206875.1). Classification (GTDB taxonomy): domain Bacteria; phylum Bacteroidota; class Bacteroidia; order Cytophagales; family Cyclobacteriaceae; genus Algoriphagus; species Algoriphagus iocasae. The sequence continues at coordinate 637,023 of NZ_JACIJO010000001.1, forward strand.
AATTCCTGTAAATCATATCGCCCACATTTGGTAGCAAGGAAGATATCTTTTCTTTTTTCACCCAAAGCTTTCCCTAATCGCTCTTCCGCCAATGTCAACCCATAAAATGGAGAAACATCAAAGAAATTGACGCCGTTGTCAATCGCAAAGTGAACTGTTTCGTCAGCATCTTTCTGGGTGCATTCGTCAAAAACATTTCCGAGAGGAGATGCTCCAAAACCAAGGATGGAGACATCCATATCCGTTTTTCCTAATCGGCGGTACTTCATAGTATTTTGGGCTTGAAAAATAAAATTAAGACAGAATCCTCAGTCAATTGTCCTGCTTCCCCACCAATCTTTGTTTGGTTGAAAATCCTTTGACAACATAGCTTTACGCTGATTTTCCAATCTTTCGATCAATGTCGTTCTATAATTTGTCGCTACCATTGCGGCTGAATCAGGATTGTATAGCGGGTCAGGACTCGCATAATTCGCATTGTTTTGCTTCAGCCAACTCATTAGCTCCTCAGATAAAGCTTTTGCGATTTCTGGGTTTTTATCGCTTAAATCCTGCTTTTCGCTAAGGTCTTCTTTGAGATTGTAGAGTTCTTCATGATCATCTTCCCAGTAGTGAATTAACTTCCAATCACCTTTTCGAATCGTTGAATTCGGTTCGCCTCCCTGATTTCCATAATGCGGATAATGCCAAAAAAGAGCGCGTTCTTCCATGCTTTGACCTTCCAAAAGGGGCCGGATGCTTTTTCCGTCAATGCCCTGAGGAAGTTCTTTGGCTCCAACAAAATCCAATAAAGTAGGGTAGAAGTCTACACCAGAAACAGGGGTATCATTTTTAGCTCCATTGCTGTCTAGCCAAGGAACATAGACCATATATGGAATTCGTGTACCTCCTTCAAATTGATATCCTTTTCCTCCTCTTAGCGGTGCAAGATTCGTGGAGTAATTATCTCCGGATACCACGCCACCATTATCTGAAGTGAAAACGATGATGGTGTTTTCTGCAAGTCCGAGTTCCTCTAATTTTGAAATTACGGCACCGACCGCTTCATCCATTTGCTCTATCAAACCCGCATAGACAGGATTGTCCTGATGTTTTCTGGCAGGAAGAACCCGTTCCATTTCGAAGCCAATACTGTCGATTCCCATCGTCTCCGCTTTGTCGCGATACCTTGCCCATTTCTCTTTAGAGGTCTGAATGGGCGCGTGAACAGCATAAAATGAAAGGTAAGCGAGAAACTTTTCCTGTTGATTCTCCTCAATAAATTGGTTGGTTTCCTTTGCCAATTTCATGGACAAACTCATCCCCTTTTCATCTGGATAATCTTCCATAAATGGATTTTCGAAAGGGGAGAAGTAACCGCCTGAATAGGGGCCTCCGACATGGTATCCACCTTTGTTGATGTCAAATCCATGGTCTGTAGGAAGGGAATGCTCCTCTGCAGATCCTAAATGCCATTTTCCTGCGAAAAAAGTCTTGTAACCCACTTCTTTCAAAGCTTCTGGAAGGGTTTTCATTTCCTTCGAAAGCTGATGTTCATATTCAGCAGGTAATAATTTTGAATAACGATTATAGCTCCTCCAAGCTTCTCCTGCTGGTGCTCCGATCCAATCGGTGATGCCATGAGCGGCGGTAAACTTTCCTGTCATCAAACTAGCTCTGGATGGACTACAAACGGCAGAGTTTGCATAGCCATTGGTAAAAATCATCCCCTTATTTGCCAGACGGTCCAAATTAGGAGTTTCATAATAATCACTTCCCATAAAACCCACATCGGTATATCCCAAATCATCCACCAGAATAAACACAATGTTTGGATCAGTGGGTGCCTCAAGTTCGCTTTGACAGGAAAAAAAGAAAAAGCTGACAAACCATGCTAAAAAGAGCGTTATTAGGTTTTTCATGAAAAGAAATTAAGGGCTATTGTTATGGTTTTAAATTCTCCTCTAGTTAAAAGGAAAGGGCCGCAATGCGAAATCATTTTTGATTACCGGAGATTTTTCGGCTGATTCAGCATATACATTTTCATTTTGATCGGTTTGATAGGTTCGTCTTTTTCGCCTGTTTCCGTTTTGGCAATTTTGTCCAAGACTTCAAACCCGATTTCCAGTTCACCAAAAACAGTATAGCCTCCATCCAAATGGGGAGTGCCACCTATTGTCGTATAGAGGGTTTTTTGGGTTTCGTTTAAGGTTAATTCTCTTTCCTGGATATGATCTTCCAAAGCCGCTACAGAATAAGGGCTTCTCTGAACAATGTAAAATTGGGTGCTGCTGCTGGCTTTTTCAGGATTATTGGTTCTGGCTGCCGCCAAAGCTCCTCGTTTATGATAAATATCCTGATCGGTTCGGAATTCTGCAGGAATCAATTCTCCTTGATAAGGAGCAGTCTCTCCATTTTCTGTAGGTTTTGGTCGGCCACCCTGAATCATAAATTCATTGATGACACGATGGAATTCCAGACTGTCATAATATCCAGCTTTAACTTTTTCTATAAAGTTATCCCGATGAAGAGGTGTTTGATTATACAATTTCACCATCATATCTCCTTCGCTGGTAGCAATTAAAACATGGTAAAGACTGTCTTTTTTAGGGAGATAGGATTGAAACTCCTTGATTTTTGCCAGTTCAGCTGAGTTAAATTGAAGCGTACTTTTATTGCTTTGACATGCTGAAAAAGAAAGAATCAATACGAAAGAAAAAAGACGAAATAGAGGGTGTTTCATTATTTAAAGTTGGTGGTATTGATGTTAAAGATCGGCAAAAATCGATGGATGAATCAAGGTTGAGAGATTCTAACTTTCACGGATTTACTGGCTGGGGTATTACTTTTTCTTGCTTTTAGATGAATCGGAACAAGCTCATTGCATTCTGGAAAATAAGTTGCTACACAACCTTTTGGGATGTCGTATGGAACGATCGTCAAACCGGCCACTTTCCGGGTTTTACCTTCATAATGGTTGGAAAGTGTGACGGTCTTTTCGAGATCTAAATTCAGTTTTTTGATGTCTGAAGTATTCATTAGAACAACAGTACGGATTCCATAAATGCCTCGGTACCGATCGTCCATTCCATAAATAGTCGTATTGAATTGATCATGGCTTCTGATGGTCATCATCATCAATTCTCCATCTTCCAGTTGATAATCCGGAAGGGAATTTATCGTAAAACGAGCTTTCCCAATGTCATTAGTAAATTTTCCTTCCCTTGGTCCATTGGGCAATTCTAAGATGGTGTTCCCCTTGATTTTTTCATTGAATGACTCAAAACCTTTGACTGATTTGCTGATCAGATCCCGAATCTTATCGTAATTGTCAATCAGCGAATTCCAATCAATAATGTCATTTCCGACAGTTCGGGATGCAATTTGAGAGATAATATGAGGTTCGCTCAATAAATACTCAGATCTGGCCACTTGATTCCCCTGAGTAGAATGAACCATTCCCATGGAGTTTTCAACTGTGAGCTTTTGGATGCCGGATTTTTCCTGAATGATATCTGTTCTGCCAAGGCAAGGCAGGATAAATCCAATTTCTCCCGGATGTAAATGAGACCGGTTCAGTTTTGTAGAAACATGAATGGTCATATCGCAGTTTTCAAGCGCCTTGGTGGTAAAGCTGGTATCCGGAGCGGCTGAAAGTAAATTTCCACCCATTGACATAAACACCTTTCCAGGCTGTTCATGCATTAATTGTATAGCTCCCACGACATCAACACCATGTTCCCGTGGTGGCTCAAAATTGAAAGTGGAGGCTAGCGTGTCTAGAAATTCTTTACTTGGTCTTTCCCAAATCCCCATGGTTCTATCTCCTTGAACGTTGCTATGACCTCTCACAGGGCAAGTGCCTGCTCCAGGTTTCCCTATGCTTCCTTTGAGCAAAAGGAGATTGACGATTTCCTGAATATTGTCTACCGCATTGACATGTTGGGTTAGTCCCATAGCCCAGCAAGCGATGATTTTGCTTTTGGTGGATACTAGATTTACAAACTCTTCAATTTGTTCAGGATCCAGTCCTGTCCTGGAAATCAAAGATTCCACATCCAATTCCTTTAAGGATTGTTCGTAGGCTTCAAATCCGTCAGTCTTCGATTGTATAAAATGATGATCTAATATCGCCGGGTCATTTTTGGAGCGATCCATTAACTTCTTGGCAACAGCCTGTACAAGTGCTACATCTTCATTGATTCTAACTTGAAGATATAAATCAGCAAGTGGTGCGCCGATTCCTAAAAATCCCGAAACGGACTGCGGGTCCTCAAAACTCATTAATCCAGCTTCTTTGAGCGGATTAATGACTACGATCTTTGCGCCATTATCTTTCGCTTTTTTCAGCGCAGAAAGCATTCTGGGATGATTCGTTCCGGGGTTTTGCCCAAAAATCAAAATCAGTTCTGACTGATAAAAGTCCTCTAATTTGACCGATCCTTTTCCGATTCCAAGGGTATGACTTAGCGCAACTCCGCTGGATTCATGACACATATTGGAGCAGTCGGGCATGTTGTTGGTGCCGAAAATTCTTACAAAAAGCTGGTAAAGAAAAGCAGCTTCGTTGCTGGTTCTTCCAGAGGTGTAAAAAATTCCATCATCTGGCGTTGGCAGGTTTTTCAACTGCCCCGCAATCGTTTCAAAAACCGTATTCCACTCCACAGGAGAATAATGAGTTTCGCCTTTTCGGATCATCATTGGCTGTGTTAATCGCCCCTGATGCCCTAGCCAATAATCACTTTGCTGGCGCATTTCCAAAATAGAATGCTTGGAAAAGAAACCAGCATCTGCATTGAGATCAATAGCTTCTTCAGCAATTGCCTTTACGCCATTCTCGCAATATTCCCCCAGTTTAGATCGATGGGCCGGATCTGGCCAGGCACAACCCGGGCAATCCATACCTCCCTTTTGATTTAAAGCCCCAAGGATTTTAAATGCCTTGGAAATTTTCATGGCATGAAATGCTTTGTCCATCGCATGGTAGACAGCTTTGGGGCCAGCGGCAGAAGTTGCAGGTTTTCCGATTTTCATGGTTGACAGGGAGGTTTTAAATACTTGGGTTTATGGAAGGCTAAAAGCGTTAAGATTTACCACAATTTGGGGAAATCTTTCGGTAAAGGATAGTTTTTCTTTGGTGTTTTTACTTTGCTAAATCTCCAAAGTCAAATAAAAAAGGCTTCTCAGTAAGTGTAGAGAGGGTTTTCGTCCTCTAAGTTTTCCGATCAAGAGTCTAGGCAAGGCATTTGCATTTTAACAAGTGAACAATTAGTTAGAAAAATTATGGAAACTATCAATAAAGAATCAAGAAGTTCAAATGTGGAAAATCTCAAAGGAAAAGCTGCCGTAAGCAAAATCCGCGATATGGTGGATTCTTCCAGTTTGTGTTTTTTCCAAACCGAAGTATCATTTGATGAAAACCAATCTGCAAGACCAATGAGTGTCCAGAAAACAGACGATGATGGGACACTTTGGTTCTTAAGTGCTATAGACAGTGCTAAAAATGCAGAAATAAACAGCAACCCAAGAGCTCGTCTCTTTTTCCAAAAACCAAGTTCGATGGAATTTTTGGAGCTTCAGGGTAAATCTGAAATCTCTCAGGATAAAGAAATGATCTATGAATTATGGGATTCACTAGCCAAAAACTGGTTCCCTCAAGGGAAAGATGATCCAAGAATTTCAGTGATCAAATTCATACCTCAAGCAGGCCATTATTGGGATACCAAGCATGGTGCTGGATTGGCTGGAGCGAAAATGCTATTTGGAATAATTACCGGCCAGAAAGTGGATGTAGGTGTAGAGGGAGAGCTGAAGGTATAAAAATACTTCTGGGATCGTCTGATCTCAGCGGTGCGAATGACGCATAAGTTTAATAGGTTTTTGAACAATTAAAGGATCCGGTTTTAGCCGGATCTTTTTTTATTTTTTGCGTAAAGCTTCTCCATCGAAGCTGATTCCTTCCCAACCATACTTCATGAAATTCCGGATGTTTTGATGGTCTTCTCCATCTGGATTTTCTAATACATCCTTGCGATAATAATCTCCAAATAGATTTAATGTCTGGTCTGGATTCAAGGATTCTAGTTTCGCAAAGCTGAAAATTTTGCAAGAGCCATTGTTCTGGTTGGCCTCATTGATGGTGTCCCCATTCGTAAAACGAGTAGGATTGAAATCAAAATTGGAATCGATATGACTGATTACCTCTGAAAATAAGATGCTTTCAGGAGATTGCTTTATTTTATCTAAAAAGGACATCGTTTGATTTTTTTGCAAATATAAAATGATCCTATGATCAAAGCCTAGATGAACCGAAACTGTCAGAATTTAAAGCGAATGTCCATTGAGGATCGTACCATCTTTGACCGTTTTGAGGTAGGTGACAGTGTTGCCGTTTTCTAAAATTTCGACTACTCGATAGGTATGAAATGGATTTCCCCAACTTCCACCAAAATGCCCGTCCCAAAGATATGGCTTGCCTCGGTTGATCATGATGCCATCCACGTCATGGTCATGTCCGTGAAAAACAGCTTTGACATTTTTGAATTGGCTGATAGTTTCCAAAAGATCATCACATTTCACACCATGTCTGGTCCAGTCATTTTGCGAAATGTGGATGAAAACAAAGACATGGGATAAACCGCTGAACTCGTCAAGTTTTGATTTCAAAAATGGAACATCTCCGCAAAGATATTCCCCGTCTTCATTGGAGCAGTTCAGTAAAATCACTCCTGAGCCGTCATTTGCCTGGAAGGCATGGTTTTCTGGATTTCCCCAAATCTTTGTCCATTCTCCCTCGGCCACTCTATCGTGATTTCCTCTTGTGACATAGTAAGGACATTTTAGGGTGTCATAAAAAAGTTTTACCTGCGGCATCAAGGCTGGATCGTCGTGAATTAAATCTCCATTGAAAACTACAAAATCAACTTGCTCTTCCGCATTGATGGATTTCATCAATTGGGTATGCATGCCAGTAAAGTCCGTGTCGGGCTGTCCAAAATGACCATCTGAAGCCACAATGAATCGTAGTTTTTTAGGCTCCTCTTTGATGGTTTTGCTTAGGCTATCCAGAGGAATTGCCATCACGGCAGAAGAGAATAAGGTAATCTTTTGAAGAAATGGGCGACGTTTCATACGGTTATTCATAAAGACCTTAAGTTCTAAAAACTATTTGACTTTGAAGATGAGTTCATGAATTAATAACAAAGGGTTTACAATTTGTTCCTGGAGAAAAATGGCGTTTAAAATCAATGAACAGGAATAATCCAGGAATTGTTGCTTTCATCTAATTTTCCACCCATTTCCTCTAAAACAACCCTTTCTGTGATTTGAAGGCCTGTTTTTGCCATATTCTCAAACGTGTCAATTCCCTCATTTGGGAAATTAATCCTGGTTCTATGAATATTGAATTGATTGGAAAACTTTCTGCCAAACGCTTTTTCAACTCCTTCTTTTCCTAGCATAAAACCAAGCATTCCTCCCCATGTGGCTGTAGGATTATCCGAGTCCCAACCTGCCAATGCGGCAATTTTGATTGTTTCGACGATATCTCCTTCACCATAAAAAAGACTTATTAGACTCGCTGCGAAATTGATTCCTGCGGCGAAGCATGCGTTACAATAGAGGTTTTTAGATGTTAGGTCATAACCATCCATTTCATTGACTTGGTATCTCACATAAATTGAATCTCTCGTTTGCTCCCAAGGGATTCCAGATTTATATTTTTCCAAAACGAAGTCATACATTTTACTGGAGTAGGATGATTCTGGAAGGACCTTTCTTGCCTCATTGGCCATTTCAAAGATTTGTTCCTTTTTCGATTTTTCAGAATCTGCCAAAGCAGCTAAAGAGTACATCGAAACATAAAATTCAGAAATCCACTGGGCATTTTCCCGAGCTGTAGTTTGAATTGGGAGTTGGGCCATTTTAATCGCTATATCCGGTCTGCCGGGGGCAAAGAGGCCGAAGATCTCCGTGGTCAATTGCGCATCGATCATGTCATAATGCTCATTCAATTCTGGGTCGCTGGTTTGGGGTGGAGTGATTCCTTCCTGCATTAGATCGAAGGCTTTCTGATTGGAAACCCAGAGGTAATTTTCCTCCTCTTTTTTGATATGATTCAGCCAACCTTCTTTGATTTGTTCCCCGGTAAGCTGCGTCGTTTGATGTTTGTCTAGAAGGAATTGGTAGATATATTCAATATCCGTGTCGTCATCAGAACCCCAAACTTCACCTTCATCAGCAAAAACAAAATCGATCGTGGGAGATAAATGACTAGGAATTCCTTCCGCCCAAATACTAGGCTGGTCTGGCTTTCCCCAATCCTCTCTGGTATAAAAATCACCGGTTTTAATAGCTCCAACATTTCCGATTTTATCCATTTCGGTGACCAATCCGGTCCAGTTGGCAATGCACTCTCCCAACCAAAATCCATACAATTGATCAGCATATTTTTCTTTTGAGATGACAATGGAATCCTGATTTTCTTGGATGGCAGTTTTTTCAGAACATGATCCCAAAAGGATAGCCGATATAAGAATAAATAGGAGGGAGGAGTGCAAATTTCTTATGGAGCGTGTCATGTAGTTTTTGGGTTCTATGGTTTGGGCTTATTGCATGTTGATGATCACATTTCCTGTTTTTTGTCCGGAGAGGACGTATTTGTAAGCTTCGTTAATTTGGTCAAGGCTGTATTCCCGATCAATGACAGGTTTGAATTTTCCGTTTTCCAATAGTTCTGAAATGTAAGGAATGGTCTTCTTTAGGCTAAATGGAATAGGAAAGATGACCTTCTTATCTCCATACACTTTGCTGGAAAGTGCATAAAAAATGTTCTCTGAATTCGGGCCAAGTTCGCTGGAAATATAGATTCCTTTATCCTTCAAAATTGGTTTACAGGCTCTAAAAGTGCTTTTGCCTACTGTGTCAAAAACGAAATCAAATTTTTCATTCTCTTTCGTGAAATCATCAGTTGTGAAATCAATGATTTTGTCAGCGCCAAGAGATTTAATCAGCTCGATATTTTTAGTGTTGCAAGTAGCAGTGATTTTCACATCATTCAGGCGGATAAACTGCAATAGGGCTGAGCCTATCGCTCCTGTGGCTCCATTGATCAAAATTTTTTGGCCGGATTTGATCTCAACATAATGGTTGAAAGAATAGGCATAATGAGCACCTTCAAGACCCGCTGCAGCAGTTTTAAAATCTACTCCCGCTGGCATGGGATAAGCTACTTCTTCTTTGATACAAACATATTCTGCCTGGGTTTCCTGTCCCATGTCAAAAAATCCAAATACCCGATCTCCGGTTTTGAAAGCCTTGACAGTAGCACCGGTTTCGATTATTTCGCCAGAGAAATCCGTTCCCAAAATGATTCTCCTAGGTTTCGATAATCCCAGCATTAATTTCATGATAAATGGCTTTCCCGTCAGATTGGCACAATCTGTTCGATTGACCGTCGTGGCGTGGACTTTTACGAGGATTTCATTGGGCTGCGGAACAGGTTTCTCTAAATTTTCAATGGTGATGGCATTTTGATCACCATATTGACGGCGGAGGGCAGCTTTCACAGAATTTTAATTGTTTATTTAAAAATGATATTCTGCTAAAAAGCAGAGGATTAAGAATAAAGATTAAAAATTGCGAGGAAAATATTCTATTAATGTTGAAGGTTTTTGAAGAAAACTTTAAATGTATTTAGCCTTTGATGGCGGTTGCGACGACAAATTCACCGGGGATTTCGTAGCCACTCTTAGTTTTATAGACTTGGATCGAAGCAATGTATTCCCGCTGTGCTTCTTCCTTGGTTTGTTCATCGAATCTTGAATAGGCCATTGCCACTGGGCCGCCAAGAAATGAGGCTTGGCAAGCTTCTTCATCGGAGTTGTAATGTAAAGTAGTTGCGATTTTTTGAACTGAAATTTCTTTGAATCCGGCCTTTTCTAAGGGGTATTTTATGATTTCTCCTTCTCCCAATTGGAAAAACATCGGGCAAACATCAGAACTGACTCGGGCATCCACGATTGGGAATATTTCAGACCAGCCACAATTTTTCCGAGAACCCCAAACTGCCAAAGCCACTCTTCCTTTTGGCTTCAGAACACGATACATTTCTTGGACAGCTTGATCGGGATCTGGGAAATACATCAGTCCCAGCGCACAGGAAACCACATCAAAGCTATTGTCTTCTAGACTAAGGTTTTCTGCATCCATCCATTGGAAAGTCACATTTGTTAAGCCTTTTTCACAGGCTTTTTCAGTTCCTTTGTTGACCATTTCATCAGAAAGATCGGTAGCAATCATGTTACCTTCTGGACCTAACAGATCCATCATCCTGAATGTCACTAGTCCAGTTCCTGCCGCAAGGTCTAAAACCTTCTCTCCGGCCTGAATTTTAGCTTTTTCTAAAAGTAAATCGTGTGCTGGTTTTAGTTGTTCCTGCCAAGAATTCTCATAGAATTCGGAGGCTTTGTCCCAACCATACCTTTGGACTCTTCGCTGTAGTTCTGGTTTCATGGTCAAAGAATTAAGAATTGATGATTTCGACTTTCCTGATGCATTTTTGAGCTCTGGAGAATACATCTAAATAAGGACTATGCTTATCCCCAGCATCCAATACAAGCTGAATAGCATCTTTTGAAGCGTCGCTCGTCACCTTGACATAATATCGAATCTCCGAATAGCCTGGAGGGACATCCGAAGTATCAAAAAGTGCTCCGTCATCGTAATCTGCCTCGATAGTCACTTCCAGCCCGTCAATTTTTACTCCCAATTTTGAAGCCCAAATCATATAACCTATCGCAAGACAACTACCTAAAGCTGCCCTTCCTAAAACTCCTGGCACTGGACCTGTCGCGGTGCCACCAATTTGTGTGGGCATATCGATTTTAAAATTCCATTCACCTTCCTGCGTTTCACAACTTAAACCATCGATGATTTTGGTTCTTGAAACTCCCGTGCCATGGCCTAAAGCCGGTTTTAGCAGTAAAGCTTTTTGTGTTCGTAGAAACTTCTCTTTAATAACTTCTTGTTTGCTCATGATTTGGGTTGGTTAAAAATTTATATGAACTCTTAGGATGAAAAATCCCTGAAAGACTTCTAGAAAAAATACAAAACACTCATTTGGTAACTTTAATTTATCCAAAAATCACCCAGAATCCAAGTGTCTGATTTTAAGGAGCCTTTTGGTAAGTTGTTGATTCGTAAAATCTTAGGATTTTGTCTTCTGGCTTACAGAGTTTCCTTGAATCGATCTTAAAAATTGAGTACTTTCCCAATCATTTATTAAGCTCATACGATGAAAAAAATCATTCTTTCCTTCTTACTCCTAACAGGACTAAGTTACTTTTCAACTGCCCAATCCTTCCGTGGACCTGATAAAAGCCCTATGGATGTAGCCTATCTTCCTGATAATTTTGCTCATGATCGCAAAGCTGGGGAAGAAGCTATCGCAAAAGTCTACTATAGCCGACCTGCAAAATCTGATCGTGTAGTTTTCGGAGGGATAGTTCCTTTTGGGAAAGTATGGAGGCTGGGAGCCAACGAGGCTGCTGAATTTAAAGCTTTCAAGGATCTAAAAATTGGCGATAAAAGTTTAGCAGCTGGGACTTATTCTGTTTTTGCAATTCCAGGTGAAAGCGAATGGACAATCATTTTCAACTCGGATTTGGATTACTGGGGAGCTTTTAAATACGACGAAAGCAAAGATGTAATTCGAGTGACTGTTCCGGCAAAATCTTTCCCAGAGACTGTTGAAGCCTTCTCTATACGGTTTGAAGATTTAGGTAATAACTCAGCTGTAATGCGATTAGGTTGGGATCAAACCATGGTGGAAGTTCCGGTTTCTTATTGATTAGAGGAATTTCTTCATAAACTGAATAAAAACCGGGTAGTCAGAAGGAATTGTTCCGTGACCACCCTCATGCATGTAATAGCCCAATTTATTTCCGAGCAATGAAGTGTCTCCTGCGGCAGGCATTTCATTGTTTTTGGGCCCCTTCTCTCCAAATAGCTCATAGACTTTGCTTCCTTCTTTCGCTGCTAGAAATTCACCTTTTGGGTCAGACCAATAATCGGTATCCCCTGTCTGAAGTAAAAGAGGACGTGGTGCAATCATCGCCACCAATGAATGTGCATCAAAAGGAAAATCATCCAAGTGGGTAGAATACTCATGATAATTGGGAGCAAACTGGTAGGCGTAGCGGGAAGGATCAGACATATGTTTGATGTTTTCTCCATAATCCCTTCTTGCCAAAGCCGCTCCGCCTTCTCCTGAGCAACTTGCAATTATCATCTTAAACCGAGGATCGCGAATCCCGGTCCAAAGCACCGTTTTTCCCAATCGGGAAACTCCCATCAAAGCGATTCTTTCTTCATCGATATCTTTGTCCTTTTCAAAATAATCCATCGCCCTGCTCAATCCCCAGGACCAAGCTGAAATGGTCCCCCATTCATCTTCTTTTGGCTGAGTTTCCCCTGCTTTCAAAAATTCCTTTCGGATCCCATGCTCAAAACCATCTTTGAAATCCGGATCAATGTCTCCATAATAAACCGTCGCAAATCCATATCCTTCATCGATGAATTGCTCCACATCTGTCGCTCGAAATCTACCGGGCTGATCTGCTTTAACTTTTTCTCCATCACGATTCCAAATTTCTCCAATTTTCACAGCTGGATCATCAACGGATTGATTATTGGCAGAAAATGAAATAGTGAAAAAAAGAGGAATGGGTGCGGATACATTTTTAGGTAGGTAGATCAAAACATCCATCGGATGATCTTTGCTATTTTCTGTCAAATAAATTCTGACTTGTTTTCTGATTGCTTTTCCACCGAATGCTTCACCGTTCTTTTCGAACATATCATATTTTATGTTTTTCGGTGCTGGAGTGGTTTTGCCATATTGAAGTGAAGCCACAGCTTCTAAAAGTTCAGTCCTTTTTTCATTCATCCAAGTCTCCGCATCGCTTACTTTTTTTCCGTTTTGGAGGGTGAAAAGGTCAGGCAAAATATAGGGAGGAATGGCATCCTCATCGTAATTGACGGGGAAACCTGCGACTTCTTTTGGAGGTTCGTTGGTCTGGGAAAAGAGAACTAGGGTAGTGAAAAAGAGGCAAACTGAACAAAGGATTCTTATAGCAAAATATTTCATTCGACAGGTTTTGGGTTTGATACTTAAATAACCAACTTAAGAATGATCTACTGTCCTGATCTGTAATGCTTTTGCCGGGATTTCCTCAGACTTTTTCCGCTAGGTCATTCTTAAAAACCTGGGATAAAATCTCGTATAGCTCAGGGTGCTTACTTTTCAGCAACTTTGGTCTTTCGAAAAAGTATTCGCTCACCACAGCCAAAAACTCCTGATTATTGGTGGTTCCATAAGGATTGATGTCGCTTTTGCCTTCGAGAATTTCGGAGGTTGTAGTTTTAATTAAGTGAAGCCAAGGCAAAACGGTTTGGTTTTTCATAATGATCCCAGGAATACCATCGATGCTACCGTCTTGCTTGTCAAACAGGTGGACAAATTCATGGATTCCTACATTAGACTTATCACTTTTATTATCAAAACCTTGGCGCAGAGCAGGTTTGGAGAAAATCACCACATTATTCATGGGTCCTCCACTTCCAACCATGCCAGAAGTATACCTGTGATCCCCAGTGAAATCAAATTTTTCGGTAAACAAATCTGGATATAAAAGAACTTCGCAAAGGCTTTTGTATTCCCATTCCGGAAACTCGAAAATAGGGATGACAGCACTACTTGCCACCAAGAGACGATCCTCATCCGTCACCTCACATTTCACTCCTGTGATTCTGATTCGCTTTAGAAATTTCTGAACATCTGCTTCAAAAGTGGACTTTTCTTCAGGGCTAAGCCTTGAATAAAATTGAACTTCTGATTCCAAAAACCTTCTCCAATTTTCCGGGAAAAGTTCTGGAACATGAAATCCACTTTTTTTGACTTTTGATTTATAAATGGTCCAAATCAACATGGCCAAAAGAAATCCAGCGAATAGGAGCGTAAATAGTTTCAAGTTTAGACGAAGGGATAAATGAGGTCGTTAAGTTAAGAAAATCGGAATTCAAGCTGGAATACCGCTGAGGTAATATTTGGAAGATTGCCAGCATTCTAAAAGTCGATTCTTCTATCTTAGCAAGCTCAATTGAAAATCAGAAAGCTGGAAAGCGAATCAATTAACATCGAAAATGAAGCAAATATTCTCCAATTTACTTTTCAAAGTATTTATAGCCATCGTATTAGGAATTGTTTTTGGACTGTTTTTACCGGAATCTGTCAATAGGATTTTTGCCACCTTCAATGCCTTTTTTGGCCAATTCCTGAATTTCGCTATTCCACTGATTATCCTGGGATTAATCATGCCTGCGATTTCTGATCTCGGAAAAGGAGCTGGAAAGTTATTATTGATTACAGCAGCTATTGCTTATGGGTCTACTCTCTTTTCTGGCTTTATGAGCTATTTTACCTCTTCCACGATTTTCCCTTCTTTATTGGCTTCCCATGTCAATGAAGCTGCAGAAGTAACCGAAGGAGGAAATGATTTAGAGCCTTATTTCAGTATTACAATCCCAGCTGTGATCGATGTGATGTCATCCTTGGTATTGGCTTTTGTAATAGGTTTGGGGCTTTCATATCAAGAGAATTCTACCTTGAAAAAGGTGGTGAAGGACTTTGAAACCATCATCATGCAGGTGATTGAGAATGTGATTATTCCACTTTTGCCCATCTTTATCATGGGTATTTTCGCCAATATGGCATTCAGCGGACAGGTTTATTCAATCCTTTCAGTTTTCTTAAATATCATCGGGGTGATCTTCGCCATGCATATTTTCTTACTGATCCTTCAATATGTAATCACAGGTGCGATCGTCAAAAAGAATCCTTTGAAGCTATTGGCGACCATGATGCCTGCATACTTTACAGCATTGGGAACGCAATCTTCTGCAGCTACTATTCCTGTGACCTTGGAACAAGCAGAAAAAAATGGAGTTTCTCCAAAAATTGCCGGTTTTGTCATTCCGCTTTGTGCGACCATTCACCTTTCTGGAAGTATTATGAAAATCACAGCCTGTGCCATGGCTTTGATGATTTTGGAAGGAGTTCCTTTTGATTTCGGGATGTTTGCAGGCTTTATTTTTATGCTTGGAATAGCGATGGTGGCAGCGCCGGGAGTACCAGGTGGAGCGATTATGGCAGCTATCGGAGTGCTTCAATCCATGCTGGGATTTTCGGAAGAGATGGTTGGTTTGATGATTGCACTTTATATCGCAATGGACAGCTTTGGCACCGCTTGTAATGTGACTGGAGATGGAGCAATCGCTTTGGTGGTGGATAAAATAACAGAAAGCCAATCTGAAGTAAAAAGCTAAAAGGAAAAGGCATTAATTTAATCTTATCAATTCTCCCAGCATCTCTTTGGATAGCTTAAATTGCCTGTAATCGTATCACCATATAAATTTTCCAGTTTCTATGAATTTTAGGAATGCTCTTTTGCTGCTATTTTTTGCAATCACCCAATTTATATCTGCACAAACAACCGATCTATCGGGTCTTGAAAATTTAAATATCAGGAATGTAGGCCCAGCCAATATGAGTGGAAGGATTACTGCAATAGATGTGGTAACTGATAATCCTAAGATCATCTATGTTGGAGCTGCATCCGGAGGAGTATGGAAATCCGAAAATGGTGGATCTGCCTGGACTCCTGTTTTTGATGAGCAACCAACCCAAAATATCGGGGCAATAGCGATTCAGCAAAGTGATCCAAATGTCATTTGGGTGGGGACAGGTGAAGGCAATCCCAGAAATTCTATGAATCTAGGAATGGGGATTTTCAAAAGCGATGATGCAGGTAAAACTTGGAAACACTTGGGCTTGGAGCACACTAAGACCATTCACCGAATTTTGGTGGATCCTTCTGATCCCAATACTGTTTACGTAGGAGCCATGGGAGATCCATTCACTGAAAATGAACATCGAGGGCTTTATAAAACTACTGATGGAGGACAAACCTGGGAAAAGAAATTGTTTTCTAATAATCGCTCTGGTATTGCAGATTTGGTTATGCATCCAAATGATCCGAATATCCTTTTTGCAGCTTTGTATGAACACAAAAGGACTCCCTATTATTTTACCTCCGGTGGTTCAGGATCTGGTCTTTATGTTTCAAAAGACAAAGGAGAGACATGGGTAAAGCAAGGAGAAGATGAGGGCTTACCATCAGGAGATTTGGGTAGAATTGGATTGGCGATAGCATATTCCAAACCTCAAAGAATGTATGCGAAAATTGAAGCAGAGAAAAATGCAATTTACCGCAGTGATGATGGAGGCAATTCATGGGAGTTGATCAACGATAATCCAAGGTTTGCCAATAATAGACCTTTTTACTTCCAGGAATTGGCTGTGGATACCGAAGATCCTGATCGGGTTTATAATATTTATCAGCCCCTGTCTGTGAGTTATGATGGGGCGAAAACTTTTGATACAACACCAATGATTCCTGCTGATGAGACTAAAGGAATTCATGCAGATTTTCATGCTTTTTGGGTCAATCCGAATGATGCGAAACACTTTATCATTGGAGGAGATGGTGGATTAGGAATTACCTATGATCATGGGAAAAGTTGGTATTTCCCAGAGTCAATTCCCGTGGCGCAATTTTACCATGTGGATGTAGATCATGATGTTCCCTACAATGTGTATGGAGGGATGCAAGACAATGGTAATTGGTCAGGTCCAGCCTACACCTGGAAAAGAGGAGGGATCAGAACGCTCTATTGGCAGTATTTGGTAGGAGGGGACGGCTTTGATATTTCTCCAGATTTGGAAAATTCAAGGTTCGGATATGGCTCATCCCAAAACGGCGATTTATATAGATATGATAAACTGACGGGGTATTATGTAAGTATCCAGCCTCCTTCTATGGATGCGTCCACAATCTTGAGATTCAATTGGAATGCTGGTTTTGCAGATAATCCATTTGATTCCAACTCAGTTTATTATGGATCTCAATTTGTCCACAAGACCAATGACAAGGGAGCGACTTGGGAGATTATTTCACCCGATTTAACTACTAATAATCCGCTTCACCAAAAAGCTGATTATGGAGGGTTGACACTTGATGTGTCAGGTGCAGAACGTTATAATTCTATTTTGACGATTTCCCCAAGTGCTTTAGATGAGGATGTTATTTGGGTAGGAACAGATGATGGTCAAATCCAATTGACTAATGATTCAGGCAAAAGCTGGCAAAATCTAACTTCCAATATTCAGGGAATGCCAAATGAGGGTTGGGTGGCTCAAATCCACGCCTCTCGATATGAAAAAGGATCAGCTTGGGTCGTGGTAAATGATTATAGAAAGGGGGATTATGCGCCATATCTTTTTAAAACCACTGACTTTGGGAAAACCTGGACAAGGATGGTGGATGAAAGTATTGTGAAAGGATATGCACTGACTGTTATTCAGGATCCTGTGGAGCCAAAATTGGTATTCTTAGGGACAGAAAATGGGTTGTGGTTAAGTTTCGATGAGGGGGATAGTTGGGAGCAATTTCATAATGGATTTCCTTCTGTTTCCACTATGGATTTAAAAATTCAAGAGCCGGAATCTGCTTTGATCGTAGGTACTTTTGGCCGTGCTATTTGGGTTCTGGATGATTTATTGTCTTTAAGAGAAATAGCCTCCAATCGCCTAAAAGATGGACTTACGGCACTGCCAATGAATAACGCAGTTCAGGTAAAAGGCTTGTTCATCAACCCTCCGGGAAATATCTGGACTGGGTTCAATACGACTTTTGAAGGAGAGAATAAAGTATTCCAAAAATCGAAAATCCCATTTTACTTAAAGGGAATACCGGAAGAGAAGTCTATTATAAATGCAGAAGTTTTTGACTCGAAAAACACCCTGATCAATACATTGGAATCCAGTGAATTAGTGGAGGGGTTGAATTATATGATCTGGAAGTTAGATGAAGTTTCTTCTTCACCTTCTGGAAGAGGTTCGGATGAATTTTCCCGAAATATCCCTGTTTTGCCAGGAGATTATAAGATTGTTTTACATTATGGTGACTACAAAGATTCTACAACAGTCAAGGTAGTGCCAGACCCAAGGTTTGATTTTGATCCAAAAGTAGATGAACAACTTTATCAATATCGAAAAGCGGCTGATGCCCAGTTAGGGATAATAGCAGGACTTTTAAAAGATATCGATGGGAAAATCGAAAGGGTTGATGAATTGATCAAAAAACTAGAAGAAGAGGGCGAAGCTGAGGATTCAACACTTGTTTTGGCAAAAACGATGAAGCAGCAATTGAAAGACCTGAGGGCAAAAGGGCAAATCCCTAGACCGGAAAGACAGGTTGGGGCTTGGCAATCTTTTGAATCATCTCCTTATTCTAAAGTTCAAGATGCTTTAAAAATTGCTGCAGCGCAGACGAATGCACTTTCAACCCAACATCAAGAAATATTGGATCAAGCTTCTAAAATGGTGCAGGATTTTTCAAATACTGTCAATTCATTTATGGAAACAGAATGGAAGCCATTTGAATTAGTACTTGAGCAAGGTTCTGCCAATTAGATTTAAACGCCTTGCTGAAGAACTGCTTCTGCTTCAATTTCTACCAGATAGCCATCTCCAACTAATTTTGCTTCCACCAAGGTGTTTGCAGGATTGATATCCTTGAATCTTTCTCCATGAGCTCTGGCTACTGGCTCCCAGTCATTGATATTGTTGACAAAGATTCTTGTTCGTACCACATCCTCTAAGGAGCCTCCAAATGAAGTAAGAACTCCCTCAATCTTATCGATGACAAAATGAGCTTGTGCCGCAGGATCTTTACCGCCAATCATATTTGGACCATGTGTGGCGGTAGTTCCAGAAATATAAACTCGATTTCCATCTCTCACAGCTCGACAATATCCTGCATACTCCTCCCATTCAGTTCCACTAAAGATCTGTGATCTTTGTTCACTCTTTTTGACTGGAGTGAATGCTTTTGGAATGGTTTCTAAATGGTCACTCAAATCACCAGAGGCAGTTAAAAATGGAGGTTTTCTATATTCATCTCCACAGTCTCCTGGGATGGCTTTTAATTGACTTTGTGCTTTTTTTATTGACTCAATATCTTTTGAATCGAGGTTGATATCAAGTAACTTTTTATTGTCTTCGATGTGCTCGCTTTCACCAAGTCTCGCTCCCACGATAATAGAAGCGACTGTTGGGGATTCTAAAATATACCGACCAGCAATGTTCGCGACAGATGCATGATGCTTATCTGCCACGCTCTTGAGAGTTTCTAAGAGGTTTTGAAATGGAGTCCAGCCACCTGCTGCATCAATAAAACGCTTGTATTTCATTTGAGACCAGGTTTTGATTTCATCCTCCCTAGGTTCTGGTTTCCCGAGCCATTTGTCTGTTAAAAAACCACCTGCAAGCGTTCCAAAGGCTAATAGTTTAACATCGTAGGTTTCACAGACATTTTTCATTTGCTGGGAAGCCCTCTGATCAATAACAGAATGACACACCTGATTGCTCACGATGGGGATGCCACTGGCACAGGCAATTCTTAAGTGAGCAGCATCAAAATTGGTAACTCCCAGATGCTTGATCAACCCTTCCTTTTTTAGTTCCTTTAAGTAAAAAAGTCCATCCAGCCAGCTTGGATCAGGGTAAAACCAAGCATGAAACTGTAATAAATCAATGGAAGTTTGTTGCATCCTTTCCAATGCTATGTTTACTGCATTGTGGACATCCTCTCGACTGATTTTTCCCGGTTTTGGAACCCATTTGGTAAAGAGTTGAATGCTGTTTTTATCTTCAAGACTATTTTTGAAAGTTCCCGCAATGATTTCACTTGACCCATAATGGTCAGCCATATCAAAAGAGGTTAAACCGGCATCCATATATGCCTGCATATGCTTGGAAGTAGCAATAGGATCTAGCGTCTTCCCATCCCTTTCCATATCGGCGATTTGCCAAAGACCTGTTACTATTCTTGAAATTTTTAAATCTTCCGCCAATTCAATTTTTGCATTCATGTTTTATTCTTTTGGGAGTTCCAAAAACCGTTGTCTCAAATTAGGTTCTTTATCTTTTAATTGCTTCCACTTAAAAGCGAAAATGATACTTGCCAAGCCCATCACGATTAACCAAATAGGGGTGGAGTGAAAGTACCAAGCACTGGTAGTGGCAGTTAGGTCTTTATAGGTATGAATACCAAGAAAACCAGTGAGGGAAATTATTCCCGCCCAGCCTATCAAAAGCTGAATCTTCCTGCTTTTCAAAACTGAAATATCTTTTGCTATCAAAGGATTAACATTGGGGATTGTGATCAGTGTAATACACATCAATAGAAAATTCACCATCATGGAAGTGACCATTATGTCAATTCCCAAAAAGAAATCACCAGCAAAATGAGAACCCAAAACCCCTATGCTAGCCATAGCTCCTGCTACTAACAAAGCGACAAATGGCGTGTTGTTTTTGGGGTGGATTTTAGAAATTCCTTTTGGGAAAATCCCATCTTCTGACCAAGCAAACATCAGTCTGGAAACAGATAGTAACATGGCAGGCAAATCATTGATCAAAGCAATTGCGGCGCCTACAATGATGGCTATTCCCAAGCCAGAGGGTAGCACGTAACTCAATAATCCTGGTGCAGAAATATCCTTAATCATAGCCTCTTCCGCGATAAAACTCCAGGGGATAATATGATAAACAGAAGCCGAGAAAAGGAAATAAAAGATCCCAACGCCAAGTATGGCCAG
This sequence comes from Algoriphagus iocasae, assembly GCF_014206875.1. Classification (GTDB taxonomy): domain Bacteria; phylum Bacteroidota; class Bacteroidia; order Cytophagales; family Cyclobacteriaceae; genus Algoriphagus; species Algoriphagus iocasae. Next base: position 657,783 of record NZ_JACIJO010000001.1, read on the forward strand.
GACGATTGCTCTAGGTAAATTTTTAGTAGGATTTTTGGCCTCTCCTCCCGCTTGGGCAATGGAGTCAAAACCGATGAAACTAGAAAAAAGAAGAGCTGCCGCGGACAAAAATACCCGCAAATCAAACTCAGTTTCAGTAGTTGGTAAAAAGGTTCTTGCTTCCTTTTTTTGTAGAGCAGTTAAAAAATCACTTGAGTCAAAAAATAAACCTGAAATAATTACAATTCCACCCAAAGCAAACATTAAAAACATCATGGGTAAGACGATCTTCTCATAGGTTTTAATCCCTCGAATATTGATCATAACAAACCCCCATATAAAGCTCAATGCAAGACCAACTCTTACCCAGCCGATCTCGAGTGTCCTTGATATACCTTCCCAACCAAAACTAGAGGTGATATCACGAATAAAAGGGACAGTCAGATAAGAAATAACCCCAATTACAATAGATAGCCCAAACCATTGGGAGAAGCTGGCGACAAAACCTAAATAGGGGTTTAGACCTCGGCTTGCATAGATATAACTTCCTCCGGCTCTTGGCATGGCGGAGGAAAGGATGCCATAGGCAAAAGCTGCAAAAAGTGCGGGAATTGCTGCAAATAGAAAAGCTGGTAAAACATAGGGTCCAATGCCTGGGACATTCCGCTGGATCATAAATGGAACCACGTTGATGGAGGCTCCAAGCATAGAACAGACTCCGGTGGCAATTAAAGCTAAAAGCCCCATTTGTCGAGTCAATTTAGGGTTGCTCACAGAGGAGAGGTGGTTAATTTATTTCTAACTAGATTGAAAAAGCAAAATATGTTTTAATCATCAGAAATAATGATTTTTCTGATCTTTTCAGTTGTAAAATTAACGCTGAGATAAGGAACTGCTCTCTTTAATCATTGACTTAGGAACCGAAGCATTCCATTGAAAATAAAGCCATGAAAAGGGAGAACAGCATACCAATAAAGGCGCCCAGAAATACCAGAAGGACGAAAAGTTGCTGTTTGTTTGAGTTCATTGTTTTTCAGTTCAAATTCCAACCAAGCTTCTCCGGGGAGTTTCATTTCGGCAAACAACAATAGTCGCCCTTCCTCCTTATTTGCATAGAGCACCCGCCAAAAGTCCAAAGCATCCCCAGGCAACAGCCTCGACGGATGTGTTCTCCCTCTTCTGAGCCCTACACCTCCAAAAAGCTTATCCAGAAAACCTCTGGACTTCCAAAGCCAGTTGCCATAATACCATCCATTGTCCCCGCCGATTTGCCAGATTTTTTCCTTGGTGATTTTAGGATCATTTACTGTTTTTGATCTGATATCTTTAAAACAACCGTATTGAGGAACAGAGTGGCTTAAATCTATCTTTTGATCGATCACTCCACTGCTCCAGGAGTCCTTCCAACTGGATAGAATCTCGTTTCCTTTGATTTTGTAAAGGGTTTTCTTTAAAGCGGTTTTATAGTCGATGGGCTCAATTCCCAAAATTTCATTGATATTGCTGGGCTGGCAGATGACCTCAACTTTCATACTGCTGACCAAAGCCGTGGCGAGTTTGTAAGAGGTAGAGGTTACAAAATAGAGCCAGTAGGAGGATAGTCTTGGAGTCATCACCGGGACAATGAAGATCTTACGCTCCAGTCCTCGGGCTTCTGCAAATCCCAATAACATTTCCTTGTAAGTAAGGATATCTGGTCCACCAATATCAAAACTCTGATCAAAGACTTCTTCTTTGCCGAGAGCTTTTTGAAGGAATGAAATCACATCTCCAATTCCGATTGGCTGGCATTTGGTTTTCAACCATTTCGGAGTGATCATGACCGGGAGTTTTTCAACTAAATCACGGATGATTTCAAAAGATGCACTGCCAGAGCCAATGATGATTCCGGCTCTAAAAGTGGTGAAATGGTAGGTCCCTTTTTTGAGTTCTTCTTCTACCGCTTTTCTCGAAGAAAGATGTCTCGAAAGTGAAGATTCATTGACTATCCCACTAAGATAAATGACGTGTTTGGCGGTAGTTTCATTGATGACTTGTCGGAAATTTGTCGCGCATCTCATTTCCAATTCTTCGTAATCCGAGGATGCAGCCATGGAATGCAGCAAATAATAAGCAGCATCGATGTTTTTTGGAATGCGATGCAAAGTTTCCTTTTCCAGAAAATCCACTTCAATGATTTTGATCTGAGAATGAAGATCAGATTCGGGATTAAAGCGGCTGGAATCTCTCACACAGCAGATAACCTCATGTCCTTTTTCTAAAAGAACTGGTAAGAGTCGTTTGCCAATGTATCCGGAAGCTCCCGCTAAAAGAATTCTCATTTATGCTTTTGACTGTTCCAATTTTTTTATTTGGTCGAGGACTTCTTCTGCCTCGGCTTGCTTCTTATCACTCGCAGTTCTGTTGACTGTCGAAAGCTTATAAGCTTCCTCTTGGAGCTTTTTGTATTTCTCCTGAAGAAGCTCCATTTCTGATTTCTTTTTGAATAATCCGAACATTGTTTTTTTGATTAATTGATGCTTGACATTCCTCCATCGACATGGAGAATTTGCCCAGTCATCCAGGATGATTGATCTGATAAGAGAAAGGCTGCCATCTCTGCAATGTCTTCCGGAGAACCAATTTTTTTAAGTGGATGCCTCTGTGCATTTGCTTCTTTTTTCTCTTCAGATGCCAAAAGCTTGGATGCCAAAGGCGTATCGGTGATAGATGGAGCAATGGCATTTACCCGTATCGAAGGAGCAAATTCTGCTGCCAAGGATCTTGTTAAACCTTCAATTGCCCCTTTAGAGGCGGCAACCTGCGCATGGAAGTTAAATCCTTTTTGTACAGCGACAGTTGAGAAAAGCACGATCGATGCATTTTCTGAAGCTTTCAAAAGCGGTAATACTTTTTGAATTACCTGGATGGCTCCAACGACCTGAAGGGAATAATCTGAAAGAAAATCTTCTGCTTTGATTCTGGCGAAAGGCTTTAAGTTGATGCTTCCCGGGCAATAGACAAGACCATCTAATTTTTCAGGTAAGAAGCTTAAATCCAGTTCTGAATCCAGCACATCAAATTGGATAAAGTTTATGTTTTCCGAAGATTCAACCAGGGTTTGATTATAAGTTCCAAAAACCTGATTTCCATTTTTAGATAAACTGTTGGCTAGAGCTTTTCCTATTCCAGAAGAAGCACCGATAATCAATATGTTTTTCAAATGAGTTGAATTTTAATAAAGTAAATAGCCGATACGGGGCAAAGTTATTTACTTGGTCAACCCAGAAGAGGAGGGATTTGTTTTTTGAGGAATTCGATTGGTGGTGTATTGTGAAACATTTTGTTGGCAGCTGGCCTTTCTTCATTCATCTTGTCCCCATAAACTCCAACTACTTGTCTGTCTGTCGAAATTATAAAGTTGTTTTGTCAAAAGTCGATCACCGTATTCAAAAATGTCGGTCACCATTTCTTTTAATTTTTCAATCTTCTCACTGTCATTTTCTGGAACCATCATCACCATGTCTTTTGCAGGAATTGCAACTATTAAATTGTCGTTTACATTTTCTGCACACCAATCCCATAGGTTGGTCAAACATATCGAACCTGCCTCATGGTCACCTCCTGCGATCAGTCCGTGTCCCCCAAAATTTGTGTTGGTAAATTTATATTCAATATCGCGTTGTAAATTGTCTAACGAAACTTCGTGTATGCGGTCAATAGTCCAATATTCAGTCAAGTCCCTTGCCTGAATAAGTGAGAAGTTATCGCCCATGTCCACTGCATAAAATATTGCAAGATTACCCAACCACCTTTTTATTATCGGTTCGTCCTCCTTAGCAAATTCAATCTCGTGGATTGAGTCAGGAACTATTTCTCCTGGTTCATAAATAACTTTTATCCACGGATATACTTTGTCTTTTATTTCGTCAATTATCATAGAACTCTAATTTGTCCGAAAGGCTTGCTGCAAACGTTTAGTATATGAAAAGTAGGCGATTTCGAAGCACTTAACTGTCCGCCCGAAACGAACTTGGTTAAGAGCCGAAAACTTTCGGAAACCAGCGTCCGCCCTATGTTTTATGCCCATTGTTGGGCTTAGTGTTTCTTTATTTCTTTTAAACTTTTCCACTCGTGTTCAATGCTTTTCATCAGTAGTGCGTTATCAAATTTGACTGTCCCTTTTGGAAAAATGGTCTCGTCTTCAAAGAAAGTCGACCTTACTTCCGAAACTGTTAGTGGCTTAACTTTCCATTCATAGGTTTTCAATTCAAGTCCATCAAAAGTCTCACCGATTTTGTCTGGCGAATAACTTACTGCACCTTTCTCAAAGAAGTCTGAAGCACACTCCAAACTTTCAAAAACGCTGTCTTTGTTCCAATTAGTAGATTCTTTGGCTTTAATTGACAGAAACGTCTTGTCGTCACTCGTGAACTCTACTGAATAGTTTCCATTTTCTTCGTTAACCGAAAAGTCAGCAAGGTGATGAATACCTGGGAAAATTCGTCCGCCTGCAAGTGAGTTCAATTTTGATGATGTGTCTCGTCTGGGAATGAAAACACCTTGTTTGGTCTGTCCGTTTTCTGTCCACTCAACTGCAATTCGATGAGCACCATTCTCAGATGATATTCCAACAGTTTTCGGAAGTCCTTTTGGTCGGATGTTTTTTAGTCTTATTAGGCAAATTCCAACCACTCCTTTATCATTTACGAGTTTAGGTCGAAATGGCTCAGGCAAATATTTAGTCAGCACGTCTTTGTCAACTTGGTAGTTGATTAAAATTCGTCTGTCAATTGTTCCTATGATTGTCGGAATTTTCATTTTTTTCCATTAAGCCCAATACTTGTATAAACCCCAGTTCTACCTATCTATTGCGTCTATTTCTCAATTGTCCACGATAGGTTTTAGGATTGCTGAAACCAAATTAAGGATTTAGGAGGATTTGTGGCTAAAGGGAAAACTAAATTTTCTATAAAAGTTTAAATCCATTATTTCGGGGGATTTGTTTTAGGTGAATTTTGCTGATGTTGACATTGAGAAGGAAGTTGGTTTCAACTCATTGAAATACATCCCACTTATTCTCCCCTCTGAATATATTTGGTGATGCAGTGTACTACGCCCTGTCTTTTTGCGAAGCTGTTAAAATCGCCAAGTTGATGAACTGTAAATCCAAAACTTTCCCAAAGGTCTTTCATATGTGTATCCAACACGGATAATTGAGAGAAATCACCATGTCCAAAAGTGGGTAAGTACACATGCTTTCCAAACTTCTCACTGTTTTCTACCAAACAATTATTGCAGGTAATGTGATGCCAATTTCTTACCGAAACCGAATCGTTTTCTCTCGCGCCGAGGCTATACAAGTCTTTTAATGCACTGTTGATATCCTTGTCATCCGGGTTTTGAATAGCCAGATTTTGTAAATAGGAAATAGAGATTTTTCTGCCTGTAAATTCAGGAAAGTGTACGAGCGGATTCCTATGAACGATGATCCCTTGTTTTTTGAAAGATCGGGCAATTTCATCATAGGCCGCTTGTAGGTTGTGAGGTTTGTCAGGAAGTCCCAAAAGCTCATTTCCTAACTTGGGCGAACCCACCATCATCTCAAATTTTCCATCTTCATTTTTCCCGATTAAGCTAATGAACATGTCAATGTGAAAAATAGGTTGGTAGGGACCTGTTCCTGCTCCGACGATATCTAAAATAAAATCTTGGTTTTCCTTCGACCCAACGTAGGCTGCCAGTGGGATTTTCTTTTTAGTTCCCGCCACAAACATGGGACGGTTTTTATCAACATAATCTGAAAAAGTCTTGCGGACTACATCTTCCACTTTTTCATCTGGTTTTACTTTTAGAGGAAGGGTCTGATCCAAAATCATATCAATGGTGTCCTGATAATAATCTTTTCCCAAAATCCAGAAATCATCTGCTATCAGGCAATTTCCTCCCTGAAAAATCAATGGAGCCTGACTTGCATTCAGGGTGGTGTATTCTTCAATGCTGTCAGCGAGAAGTTGATCTCCGGATCTCGGAAACTCCCAAGGCTCCATCAAGTAAAAAGTATTGTCAAAAGCATCTTTGAGCGATAAATAAGCATCCTCTGCCCAATCTGTAAAATCTACATAACTAGGAATAGGAACCCAGGAAATGGCTTCTGAGGAATGTCCTACGGAAAAGAACCAACTTTCGATAACCTCTCGATCTTCTTCATAATGTGCGATGATGAATTTTGTACCAACCCGAAGTTCTCGAATGATCGATTGATAGGCATCTGTTCTTTCTGATCGGCCGAAATGTGGAACCGAGGGAAATGCAAATAAAATGCACTCAATTCCACCTCTATAGGAACTTGTTAATTCTGGAACCTGTAGCCCTGGAGTGGGCTGTAAATCTTTGGTTTCAAAACCTACCGAACTGGTAGCTCCTCTGGTTCCGGAGGTTTTTAGTTTGTCACCAAAGATCCTCATGTCTTTTGGAGCATCAGGATTGATTGCAAAAAAGATGGATTGGTTGATCATTTTGAAAAGTTTGTAAATGAAAAAACACAGAAATAAAATTTAGCACCTTTCTTACTGAATTCAAAGTCTTGGTTCAAAAGGGTAGGTGAGGATTGGTTTGATTATCAGGATTCTAAGTAAGGTTTCATCGGGTGATTTATTAAGTTTTCCAGAAAATCAAATCCATGTTCAATACGAACAAAAGTGGAGGAAGTGTCATGATTTTATTTCTGACTCTTATGAAATTTTGAAAATTCAACCTTAAATTAATCGAACTGAAAATCTGCTGGCAATGGACTTTTTGTTTTGGAATTCCAGCTTTCGGATGTTTAGATTTTGAATGGAAGATAATTATGCTGACAAAAGAAGAAATCGAGTTTTTAGATACCAATGGCTACCTGAATTTAGGTCAGTTGTTGAGTGCGGATCAAGTTCAAGAGATCAATAAAAGAATTGAGGATTTGATGTGGGCTGAAGGAGAAAATGCAGGAGCGGAATTGGCAGAATCAAAGTATATCCGCCATCCAAAAGAAGAAGGGGCAGATCGTTTGGCGGATTTGGTAAACAAGGGGCCTGTTTTCGATGTTTTTTATACCCATCCTCGGGTGCTGGCTGGTATTGAAGCAGTTTTGGGTCAGGCTTTTAAATTATCATCCCTGAACTATCGTGCTGCAAAGCCTAAAAATGGCCTCCAGAAACTACATGTGGATTGGAAAAACACGGTAGTGAATGGAGCCTATCAAGTTTGTAATAGCATTTGGCTTTTGGATGATTTTACCGAGCATAACGGTTCAACCAGAATTGTGCCTACTTCCCATAAATGGCCTTCCTTACCGGATGAGGCCATGGAAGATCCTTTTGAAAAGCATCCCGAAGAGATAAGGATAATTGCACCGGCAGGTTCTGTTTTTATTTTTAATTCGCATGTTTGGCATGGTGGAACGATGAATGAAACGGATAAGGTAAGAAGGAGTATTCACAGTTACTTCTGCTCCAAAGAACAACCTCAACAGATCGATCAAAAGAAATATATCACAGAAGAAACCTTATCCAGAGTAGGGGAAAGGGGAAGAGCGATTTTAGATGTGTGATTTCAATTTTTCACATTCATTCCAGCTGCCAAATGTTCTTTGATAAACAGGCTAGAAGGCCGATGAGCGAAGATGGTAGGTTTCAGAAATAATCAAGATTGTTAATGCCTGCTAATCTTTAGTCTGTGCTGAAAAAAAATAGGAGGTAAATAATATTTTAATTTTTACGTTCTTAATATTCACTTTATTATCAAAAACTATCTAATTATGTTACATCAGATCATTAATTCTTCTTTTGGGTTGCCACTTTTTGTTTCTGGAAATAAGGAAGATGAGGTAGACAAAGGGACCAATCGTAAAACTCCGGGAAATTCCGAGGGAGCTAAGCCCCCTTCAAAAAAGGATTACGAAGAAATTAAGAGGGAAAATGACCAAGAGAAAGAGATTCAACATAAAAAATCGGAGAATCAAAAAGAAGACAAAAACAGAAATTAAAGGTTGTCTTCTTGGGCTTTTTCTACCTAAAACTAAAAGTTGACATAATATTCAATCTAGTAACATTATCAGCAAAAAAAAGCAAATCATTTATCCAGTAATTAATTGATTCCAATTCGCTAGGTGTTTTTAGAAGGTTTATTTTCTTCCAAAATTGCCTCCAGATTTTTGGCTCTTTTTGCATCATCGGCCCAATAGTAAAGTTTAGCCGCTTTTTCACCTGCTTTCTCCACAAAACCAGTCTTGTCAATCTTGGAGAGCCAGCCTATAAATTTTCTAACGAATGGAAGGTAAGGAGCTATTAAGAGTGAGGAAAGCGCAATCAAGAGCCATCCCAAAGGAATAAAAGGCACCATCATGGAGGCTAATCCTGCGATAAAAACCAAAAATGCTATTCCAGGTATGATATATTTTTTCACAATTAAAAGATACGTAGGAGAATAGAAAAGTTGTGGGTTTTTGACTTTTAATTAGGGAAGGCCGATTTAAAAATCATTTTTTTACATAATTCTGGTAGTAGTTAAGGGTTCTTTTCCACTGAGGCAGTTAAATCTGAGGCTGTCCAGATGAATTGGACAGCCTCATTTTATTTGAAAAATGAAAAGGTATTTTAATGCTGGTTCAACAGAATTTATTTGTGCCTAGGCTCATAAATTAACCTTACAAATGAACTGAGTCGTTCATTGCCTTTCTGAACCGGGATTCCGGCGACAATTCCTACCATTAGGTTTTCGCTGATTCCCACACGCATCTGTGGACGTATGATGGTTTTGAGCTCTTTATTGTCAATAGTCTGGTTAAATTCAACTCCAATAAAATTTCTCGTACCTGTAATCATGTAGTGAAAACTCGTATTAATATCATAGGTTGTGTGCAGTTTCCCAAAGCTAAAATCCTGATGAAACATAGGCCCTGTGTAGATAAGTGTGTGGTAATTACTGCCCCAGCGTTTGGCGACTACGAGAAAAGGATTGTACACATTACCTCTGATAATGGGATTTCCAAAGTTTCTGAAATCAGAGATTTCAAATTCGTTGATATATCCCAACGCCATAGACGTTGCATGTGGCGCGCTGACTAAAAAGGTCCATTGGGCAGCCAGTTTTAGACTTTTCAGATGATTTGACGGAACAGATTCCCTTTCTGAACCATTTGTAGGTGCATAAAATGTAAATGGTAATTCTACTTCAAGACCTAATCTATCGATAGGAGCCCATTCGTATTCTATCAGAGCTTCGTATGAATCGAACATTAAATTATCAGTCAGACCCAGACCAACATTCCATTCCTTTTCCCCTTTTCTGGCTCCTAGATCCCTAATCAGATCTATGTAAAGGGGCTCGGCATGGAGTACTTTTTCAGGTTTTTGGAGTTCTTCTACTTGAAGGATGTAAAGACTGTCTTTTTCTGAATTTTCAGTTTGAGAAAATGAATAATTAATTGAAATAAAGAGAGATATAATAATTGATAGATATATTGTTTTCACTAAATAGTTGATTTAAATAGTTGAGTTAGATTGAGGTATTCAACTACCTGAGGGCATAAAAACCACTTTTTAGCTCGATTTTGAAATAGAAAATTAGCAAGCTTTAGAAGCCTGATTGTTTGATACTGCATAGCAATAACATCCTCGATTAAGAATTTGCTAAATGAGATTTTAAATTACTCGAAATGATAGTTGATTGTGATTTTGAAAAAAATATCAACTATTTGGGGGAGGGGAATCAATATGATGAAAGCCTATGCTAAGGGCTATCTTAAGATCTGAAAATCGAGTTTCAACTTCAAAAGGTGAATTTAAAAGCTGTTGAAGTTCAGCAGGATTATGCAGGGCCAAAACTACTTTTTGGACGCTTTTATTGTTTTGTTCTTCCCCATCTGGATCATCAAACTCTTCAAAAGTATCCTCGAAACCCAAAACTGTTTCTACCAAGACTTCAACAATACTTTCCTGGTCGTTAATAGTTAGATCTTCTGCGATATGTGGGGATTTTGGGTCAGGAGTATCGGCACTGAGATTAAAAATATACAATCCCATCAAAACCCATAAAAATTTTACACATGCACTATTTCTTAGTGTTTGAATCACATTGCAATAATAGTGATTTTCCTTTTGTCTAGTGATTTGTTAAAAACCCATATTTCAAGGTTAGTTTCTAAATCATTAGAAAAAGATATTTCTAATTGGGTCAAACGTCGTATCAAAGGTCAGCTGAGTAATAGTCTTAAGCATTATACAATCCCTAGATATACAGAATAAAAAATCAGACCTCCTACACTTCCTGATAGTCTGGCTAGGATTGAGTTAGTGATTCTTGCTATGCTCTTACTGGTTGATATACAGATGAATATAGCTTTTTGTGATTAAGATTAATAGATAATTTTAATAAAAATTAAATTTTAAGCATAGTATAAACTATATAAGAGCAATTTTATAATGTTCTTATACTGTTTAATTATTGATTTTATATTGGTCATGGTATAGTTTTAATTTAAAGAATATATACTTTTTTTGACTGGATTTATAAAGCGTCGATAGGGTTTATACCTGGAAGATGGCTAGGTAAGGCAGGAAAATTATTATGGTAGGTTAGCCTACAGGCTCATTGTTGCCTTTTTGCCGTTATGTATGGCCGATAATGGCAAATGACAATCCAATATTGGATTTGTTGGTGAGGTGGTATCGTCCGTCCCTCTGGGACTTTTTTTGCTATGTTGTTATTCAAATTCCAGAGGTTGAAACCTCTGGCTAGGATATAGTTCGTCCCGCTGGGACTGTGGAGGAGTAGAAAGAATGTTTATTCGTAATTACCATAAATTAGCTAGCCTTCGATTATAGAGATTTCTGAGTTCTCAATGCCGTTAGGCATGATCGATTACCTAGCCAGTCATTTCAATGGCTGGATCTAAAGAAGGTTAATGGTTCAAAAAAATGCCGTAGGCATGGCCGATATTTGAAAATGACAATCCAATATTAGATTTGTTGGTGAGGTGGTATCGTCCGTCCCTCTGGGACTTTTTTTGCTTTGTTGTTATTCAAATTCCAGAGGTTAAAACCTCTGGCTAGGATATAAGCCGTCCCGCAGGGACTGTGGAGGAGTAGAAAGAATTTTTATTCGTAATTACCATAAATTAGCTAGCCTCGATTATAGAGATTTCTGAGTTCTCAATGCCGTTAGGCATGATCGATTACCTAGCCAGTCGTTCGAATGCCTGGAAAAAAAGAATGAGGTTTTTATAATAATGCCGTAGGCCTGCATACCGGAGACAGGTATGGCCGATATTGATTAAATTAGTTTGAACAAGTAGTATGATCTATTATGCCAAATACCTATTCAAAGATGTATTGTCAGGCAGTTTTTGCTGTCAAATACAGGAAAGCAGTCATTCAGGATGTTTTTAAGAGCGAGCTTTACGGAGTGATAGGAAACCTGATCAATGAGACTGGAGCGAAAACCTTAATTGTAAATGGACATTTTGACCATGTTCATTGTTTGTTCCAGTTCTATCCCAAGCAAGCTGTTTCTGAGATCATGAAAAGTTCAAAAGCAAAATCTTCCAAGTGGTTAAATGAGTCAAAGCTTCTTGATCATAGGTTTGAATGGCAAGCTGCTTTTGGTTCCTTTACCTATAGTGAAAGGGAGATCTCATCTATTTTTGAATATGTGAAAAATCAGGAAAAGCGCCATCAAAAACTGACGTTTGGAGAGGAATATTTTGAGATGTTAAAGGCTCATAAAATTGATTTTTTGCCAGAATTCCTTTTTAAAGAGCTGGAATAAATATCTCTATGGGTTAAAACCTCTAGCTAGGATATGGGTCGTCCCAATGGGACTCATTAATTGGAGATATGTAGAATTAATGTCGTAGGCATGAGCGATCTTTTAGCCAGCCATTTCAATGGCTGGTAAATGGTGAATCCATAATTTTTATAATGCCATAGGCATGGCCGATATATGATGCACAATGGGTTTACCGTTTCATTCTCTTTGCTGGTACGCACCCTCATTCCCTTTCAAAATTACCCATTCCCGACATCTCTTGTCTTTATTTATTATCCAAACCCGCGGATTCCTTGCTGATTTCATCACTAAGGAATAAATTAGTCTAAACACTTTGGGTAGATTTTCTTAATTTCCCTTTCAAATAATCAGACTATGAACGAAAAAATCCACCACGGCCGGAATATCAAGCGTTTCAGAGAAATGATGGGCATCAAGCAGGAGGCCTTGGCTTTTGAGCTGGGGGAGGACTGGTCACAGAAGAAAGTCAGTTTACTGGAACAAAAGGAAGAAGTGGAGGAGGAGTTGCTGAGACAGGTAGGTGAGATTCTGCGTATTCCGGTGGAAGCATTTCAGAATTTTGACGAAGAGCAGGCGGTTAACATAATTGCGAACACTTTCAATATTGAGAAAGATGCATTTGTAGGTAATTCCAAGCCGACATTCCATATCAATCCTCTCGAAGAAATCAAGAAGCTCCATGATGAAAAAATCGCCCTTTACGAACGGATGCTAAAGGAAAAGGATGAAATGATGGCGAGATTGGAGATGTTGCTGAATAAATAAAATTTTTAGACTAGTCCATAACAATTGTTATGGACTATAGAGAAATACAATTTCTATTGAATGTGAAAGCGTAGTTGCCAACTACGCTTGGACGACGATCTGACTATATCTAGAGGGGGAACTTTTTGGTGTTTCTGAATATTTTGGATGCTCTCATAAGCAATAACGGTTTCAGATGTGAAAAGAAATGCTACTACTAAAATCGTGATCAAAAGTTCAATGTTTCCGTGTCCGTGGGGATGATTTTCATCTGCTTGTCGCTTGGCATATCTTAATCCAAACAAAACTTGAAGTGATGAAAATATGTCGGTAGTTGATTTGATAGCGTCTGCAATAAGAGCATAGGAATTACCAAAAAATCCGGCAAGTCCATTAATCAATGCTAAATTTATTTTTTCAATTAAGGTGAAAAACGTGGTCCGTATTGCAATTTTTTTTAGTCAACTTTTGGTCTAATTTTTCTCGAATGTAAGATAATCAGTACCACCATTTCCGCCACTAACGTCTATTAGTTCAATTTTTGTAGAGGATTGAGAGATGAAATCCCAATCATCATTTAAATCTTCAAAATCATTGGTTAAGTTGAAATTGATATTAAAGTCCAAATCATCTTGACTATCATCATTACTGTTGCTATCTGTTATACTCCAAATCCCGTCATAATTATTAGTTCCGTTATTTGCATTTAGAACTCCTGAACTATTAAAAGTGAAGTTGTAACCTGTGAAATGATTAGTTTCATCTGTTCCCGAATCAATAAATTTCGTAATCCTCCAAGTCCCACTTTGAACATTAGTTTGCACTTTAGCTTGAGTGTTGTTATTTGGGCTATCATCATCTTTATTGCAAGAAACGATAGCAAAAAGGCCTATCAGGAAAGCAAATATTGAAATTCTTAAATTTTTAGTGTTCATAATTGTTTATTTTTTTTAGGGTTAATTATCGAGTCTTATTTTCAGGTTGTGACTAACGAACCGAAAACCTTTAAAAATCTACAGTTTTAAGGCCCAGGAAGTCTTCTTGGATACCGAATTTATCGATTTGCTTCTTTATCTTTTTAAATAACCCCGAATTTCTTTTCTGACCCCAAAATAGGTAACCTTTAGGGTTGATGTACGAAACTCCTTTGACCACCATATTCCAGATAATAACTTCCAACTTTCTGGCTGTTGCACTGATCGCTGAAACTCTTCTTTTTCGGGAGTTATTATGGTGGAAAAGTCTCGAAAGGGCGTGGGGAAAATGAAAAGTAGGCGAATACGAAGCACGAAACTTGCGGTTAAACACAAAATTTGATTCGAGCCACAAACCCTGAAATTAGCATAAACTCGCCTATTTTTAATGCATTGTTGGACAGCGTTTTAATTATTCAATCGGTATATAAAAGTCAACAATCGCCTTTCTTTCGGGATGTTCATTAAAGTTATTATGATAAATTTCAAAAGGATTCCTGTCGGCTTTTTTATATCCGTTTTCATTCATCCATAAAAATAGTCCTGTCCAGGATTTTTCAAATTCGTTCAATCCTATCTCGAAGTTTCCAACTATAAATTTTCCTGCTTCGATTGCAGTCAGTCCAATTTCGCCATCTGTTTTTACAGGTTTGTTTAACAAAATTGAAGCACTCATTCTGACTTTGCTGGCTTCTGTTACTTTAAAACTGTCGTGGTAAATCCTAACCATTTTAGTTTGGTCGTTCATCAATCCTTGAGGTGTTGCCCATTGAATTAGTTTTCTATAAGCGTTTTCAAGGTTTTGCGATCCGATACTTGAAACATAAGCCAAATCCATTTTTGGCATTTCTTTAATCTCAATTTTTGCATTCATTTTTATCCAGTTTTTAAGGTTATCAATGATGCAAATGTATTTGTCATAGTCTGGATAGTCTTGTCCGTTCTTGCTTTGAAGTTGACTAATCTTGCTATGTCGATTTGGATTTTGTTTTCTAAATTCGGTCGGACTTATTCCATAATATTTTTTAAAGGCTCTGGAAAACGAAGAATTATCACTAAATCCATATTTGTGAGCGATTTCTGTGGTCGTGATATTTTTATGCAACAAATCCAAGGCTGATTTTTCAATTTTACGTCTTGTTACATACTTATTTAATGTTTCTGCTGTAATAAACTTGAAAACTCGATGGAAGTGAAATGGTGAGAAAAAAGCAATTTCCGAAACAATGTTTAAAGACAAGTCAGAGTCCAGGTTATCGTCAATAAATTCAAAAACTCGGTTAATTCGATTCTTATAATCAGTATGTATTTCTTTATCTGTAATTGTCATTTTTCAAATGCTGCACAACGGTTGGTACATGTTGTCGGGGCGGATTTCGAAGAGCGTTCCTGTCCAAAGGACACGGAACTGCGAAACGAGAATCCGCAGTTGGCGTACCACCTAACCCCGCCCTGCAATATGTACTGTGTTATGCACTGGTTTTTATTCTTTTTTGAAAAAGTAAGTCTTATATTTTTTAGCTGTCGATATATTTTGTCTTTTTTTATTTTCAATTTTCCCATTTCATCAAGTCGATAAAGCTTATTTCGTTTTATTATTAACTCATCTGGCGGTTTAAGTCGATTTTGACCTCCTCCCGAAATGCCTGATGATGCAAATTCAATAATGTCAATTCTATTACTTTCGTTGTCTACTGATACCACCAATGAGTCCTTTACAAATTCATTTTTATTGTTTAAAATTTCGAGTGTGTCAAGGACCAATTTTGTTCTCAAGTAAACTGTGTCATTAAACATTTTGTATGTTCCTTCTGTCCAACTTGATGCAAGGTCAAAATACCAAGAGTGTTTAAATGTTAAATCCTTTCGAAATTCTATTTTTTCACCAAAGAAATTTGAATATGTCCCTTCAAGCTTGCTTTGTCCATAGCAAAAAGTATTAATTAGAAGTACTGTTATTAAAAGCAATGTTCTCATTTTTCAAACTTGTGCATAACTTGTTTATTTGCGCTGTAATATGGCGTTAATTCCCTCCATTTTGTCAGCTAATCGCCACAAAAGATAGATTTTTATGGCGATTATTTTTCTATAGATCATCGAAAGGAGATTTGATTTTTTGTAGTGATTTTGTGGATACATGGGTATATATCTCCGTCGTCCTGCTACTATTATGTCCAAGCAATTCCTGAAAATACCTTAGATCTGTGCTACTATTTACCAATTGGGTAGAATTGAAGTCATTTAGGTAATTACTAAATGTAAATTTCCCTAAAACTTTTTTCCTCTTTTTCAATTGAAGCAATCGCGTAAAAATCGTTTTTATATATTGAACTAAAAGTATTTTAATATATAGAAAAATATCAAAAAAAATCCCTCAGATTGCTCCGAGGGAATTGTTTGTGAAATCTTTCAATCTTTCAATTTTCTAATATTTCAATCAAAAAATATCGAATGATGAACGCCGAATGATGAATGTTGAAGTTTAAGAAGTGTGAGTCTCAACCCACTTCCTCGCATTCACAAATGCCTCCATCCAAGGGGTGAAATCATCTTTTCTGTCCATCGGATAATAAGGCCAGTTCCAAGGCTTCAAGCTTCGCTCAATATGTGGCATAATTGCTAAGTGACGTCCATCCGCAGAAGCAATACCGGCCGTAGCATGATCCGATCCATTTGGATTACCTGGATAGGCTTCGTAGCTGTATTTCATTGCGAAATTGTATTGATCCGCTGCTAGAGGAAGAGAGAATTTTCCTTCTCCATGAGCAACCCAAACTCCCAAACGCTGACCGCTAAGGGATCCTAACATCACAGAGTTATTTTCAGGAACAGTAACATTCACAAAAGTCGACTCAAACTTATGAGAAGCATTGTGAAGCATCTTTGGTTTTTCGGAATGATCAGGCGTTACCAACCCTAATTCAATCATTAACTGGCAACCGTTACAAACACCCAAACTCAAGGTGTCAGGTCTTGCATAGAAGTTGTCAAGCGCTTGTTTTGCTTTTGGATTGTATAGGAATGCTCCCGCCCAACCTTTGGCCGAACCTAGAACATCCGAGTTGGAGAAACCACCTACGAAGACGATCATCTGCACATCTTCTAGGTTTTCGCGACCTGCAATCAAGTCGGTCATGTGTACGTCCTTCACCTCAAATCCAGCCAACCAAAGTGAATAAGCCATCTCACGATCTCCATTCACACCTTTTTCACGGATGATTGCTGCTTTCGCTTTGCCAGTAGACTTTCTAAATGGATCAATGCCTGATCCTTCAAAGCTACCTTTCCAGCCTTCGGCAAATTCATAGGAAAGTACCTGGTTTTTATAATTGTCAAAGCGGTCTTTCGCTAGCTTCTCACCACTTTGTTTTCTGTCCAATAAATAGGAGGATTTAAACCAAACATCCCTCAACTCGGCAACATCCAAACTTAAATCTGTTCCTTTGAAATCAATGCTCCCCGTATCGGTAACTTTGGCAAGCTCCACAAAATCCACATCTGATTCAGATAGAAGTTCTTCTACCGCATTTTCATCAGAAACCTGAATCAAAATCCCTGGATTTTCTGCGAAAAGCATTTTCACCAAATCTTCTTCACCCATTCTGTTTGGATGTACTTTCAATCCAGAACCTGGAGTAGGGAAGCACATTTCCAATAAGGCTGTCACCAAACCTCCGGAAGAAATATCATGTCCTGCCAAAATCCAACCTTGATCAATTAGATCCTGGATCGCCATAAACGCCTGTCCAAAGTATTCGGCATCTTTAACATCTGGAGTTTCAGAGCCAATTTTGTTCAATGCTTGGTAAAAGCTTGATCCTGCTAGTTTCGCTTCGTCTCTGGAGAAATCTATATATAAAAGCTTACTTCCTTTGACAGGTTTTAAAGCTGTTTTTACTGTCTTCTTGATATCAGAACATTCCCCAACGGTAGAGATAATCACTGTTCCCGGAGAGTAAACAGTCTTTCCATCTGGATATTTCTGAGTCATGGACAAAGAATCTTTCCCTGTCGGAATATTCACTCCCAAGTCAATCGCAAATTTGGAAACGGCTTCTACTGCACGGTAAAGTCGGTCGTTTTCACCTTCATTCTTTGCAGGCCACATCCAGTTGGCTGAAAGTGAAATTCCTGCCAAACCATCCTGAATAGGGGCAAAGATCAAGTTTGTCATTGCTTCAGCTATCGCCAATCGGCTACCTGCTTCTGGATCTGCCAACGCCGCCACAGGAGCATGACCGATAGAAGTTGCGATTCCCTTATTTCCGGTAAAATCCAAAGCCATTACAGCCACGTCATTTAGTGGAAGTTGGATCGCTCCGGCAGTTTGCTGGGTTGCCACTCGTCCTGTTACAGATCGGTCAACTTTATTGGTCAACCAATCTTTACAAGCGACTGCTTCCAGTTGCAATACCTCACGGATATAATTTTTGATTTGATCAGCATCATAATTTGCTTCCGCAAAGCTTGATTTGCTGCTCTTATCTTCCAAAATCGTTTTTGGTGAAGAACCAAACATATAGCTGAGATTCCAGTCAACCGGTTTTTCGCCGGTTTTCTGATTCTCAAATTTGAAATGCATGTCACCAGTCGTCTCGCCGACCACATAGAAAGGAGCTCTTTCTCTATTGGAGATAGTCTGGAGCATTTCAATATCTTTCTTGCCAACAACCAATCCCATTCTTTCCTGAGATTCGTTTCCTACGATTTCTTTGGCAGAAAGGGTAGGGTCTCCCACGGGAAGTTGGTCGATATGGATCGTACCTCCGGTGCTTTCGACCAATTCAGAAAGGCAGTTCAAGTGACCACCTGCTCCATGATCGTGAATGGAGATAATCGGGTTGTTTTCGTTTTCGGCCATGGCACGAATCACATTGGAAACCCTTTTTTGCATTTCAGGATTGGATCGCTGAATTGCATTGAGTTCGATCGCATTCGATAGTTCGCCGGTATTCAGAGAAGAAACCGCCGAACCGCCCATTCCGATTCTATAATTATCGCCACCCATAATCACAATCTGATCACCGGCTTTTGGCTCTTCTTTCTTTGTGTATTTGGCATTGGTAAAGCCAACACCGCCTGCCAGCATGATTACTTTGTCAAAGCCGTGTTGCTTTCCATCTTCCTCATGCTCAAAAGTCAATACAGAACCTGAGATCAAGGGCTGACCAAATTTATTTCCAAAATCTGAAGCTCCATTGGAAGCTTTGATCAAAATATCCATTGGGGACTGGTAAAGCCAAGGTCTTGCAGGAAGGTTTTTCTCCCAACTTCTACCTTCCTCTGTCCTGGAATAAGAAGTCATATATACGGCTGTTCCAGCCAAAGGAATAGAAGCAGTTCCTCCTGCCATACGGTCTCTGATCTCACCTCCGCCACCTGTTGCAGCACCATTAAATGGTTCGACCGTGGTAGGGAAATTATGAGTTTCTGCTTTTAAAGAAATTACCGTGTCAATGTCACGGGTCTCGAAAAAGTCTGCTTTGTCTTGTGTTTTTGGAGCGAATTGTTGCGCTTTTGGACCTGCGACGAATGCGACATTGTCTTTATAAGCTGATGCAATTCGGTTTGGATGTTTTTTAGACGTTTCCTTGATCAATTGGAAAAGCGTCATCGGTTTTTCCTCTCCGTCAATGATAAATGTACCATTGAAAATCTTATGGCGACAATGCTCTGAATTAACCTGAGAAAAGCCGAATACTTCGGAGTCAGTCAGTGGTCTTTCTAATTGCTTCGAAACATTTTCCAGGTAATCCACTTCCTCCTGACTCAATGCAAGGCCTTCTTTTTTATTGTAGGCTGCGATGTCATTGATTTGGACGATCGGCTCCGGCTCCAAATGGATGTCAAAAATATCCTGATCCAGACCATTATATGCTTTTTGTAGCATTGGGTCGATTTGATCTGAATCTGCCATTGGGAAGAATTCTTCGATTCTCACGATTCCCTGAATTCCCATATTTCGGGTGATTTCCACAGCATTGGTGGACCAGGGAGTGATCATCTCTTTTCTTGGGCCAGAAAATTTACCTTCTACTTTATTGGTTTCCAAAGCTTTGGCTTCGCCGAAAAGCCAGATCAGTTTCTGGATATCTTCTGGAGCAAAAGGTTGTGGAGTTTGTACGGCGTAGATAAGGTTTTGAGGGGATTCGAAGAAGAATATCATGTCCTTAGGCTAGTAAGCTGCAAAGGTAAGCATTTGGGGGTTAGATTGAAAAATTTGAAAATTGAAAGATTAAAAAATATCGTGGTCAGGAGGAGAGGGGAATAATTAAATGTGATAGTATTCGCCATTGAGAAGGAAGAATGACTGAAGATATATGGTTTTTTTACGAATTAAGAAGTACGATTTACGAGATTTTCGATGAGTTGGGTTTTTGTGGTTGATTGGATTTTCTGGTCAGTGCGAGTTCTTAAAAGACGGGAGTCCCAAAATAGAAAGGTCCTCGATATGCGCGACTTTCGTCGCTTCAGTGCTCGGACTGACCGGGTTTGCTCTCCATTAATTTAATCAGTCATTGGCGATGACTGTCCGTCAAAAAGTCAGGGTTACGATGACTAATAATTTACCATTTCGGATTTGCCTGGGTTTTGAATTTCTGTCACTTTTGAAACCAAAAGTAACCAAAAGTTTTCTCCCTAAACTCTCCTTCAAATCGGTAAAAAATCTTGGAAATAAGTTAATTCGTTCCGATTTGATTTTTTCGCTTTGGCATCTCCTAAAAATCGGCGGATCCCCGAAACAAGTTCGGGGCTAGCCGATTTTTTTAACGGAGCTGCCTTCAGCTCAAAAACCGGATAGTTTAAGGGAGTTACTCAAAATTTCGATTTGTCTACAAAACGACATTTCAATTTAAGAAGAATCGTTAATTAGACGTGCGGTGGGAGGATTTGGCAGCGGGGCGGGCGAAGGCTTTGTGCGGTGGAAGCTTTGCCAAATCTTGATTTTTTGGTCCTTTTGCATCAAGGCAAAAGGACAAAGGAAACAAATAGCAAAATGTTTATTTGGAGAAGAAATTATCAACTCAAATAATCTCCAATAGCAAAGAAAAAAATTGAAATTATTGATTTTTCGAAATTAAAATCAATCTGTCATTGGTAGTACTGGAGCGAGGAAAGTCGGGCATGTCGAGGACTAATAATTTACCATTTCGGATTTGCTCAGATTGGCAAGGGTTGAAGATTAATCTTTAACCAATTTTCTTGAATCTAAATTTTTGAATCTTGTCTCTTGACGTCTGGCTCTTGATTCTAAAATCTTATACCTTTTTTCTAACATCTCAGTTCTCTAGTCTTTCAACTGAAAATTTCAAAAACTATATAATTTGTTCAAAAACGAACATATTCTAATATTATTTTTTTGTTAAGCCCAAAGATTGTTCGTTTTTGATACTATGGAAACTTTTGAAGAGCAGAAAGTTTCCGTAGTTTTGCAGCCGGATAAAAAGAAGTGGAATTTAATGAGGCAAAAGATTTTAGAGGTTGCAGTGGAGCAATTTAGCAGATACGGTGTCCGTACTGTGACGATGGAGGATATTGCGCGACTATCTGGAGTTTCCAAAAAGACGATTTACCAGGAATTTAAGGACAAAAAAGAATTGGTGAAGATGGCTTTTGGGATGCTTCTCAATCAAGATCAGGAAAAGCTTGTCGGAATTCTAAGCGATGGGGATGGGGTGATAGAGCAATTGATTTATACCTCAAAAATGATTCGTGAAAGGTTCGCAAATATGAATCCCATGGCGATTTTGGAAGTTCAACGATATTTCCCTGATTCCTGGGAAATGTTTGAATCTTTTCGGGACGAAATTATTGTGACAGACATCGTCAATGTGCTGGAAAGGGGTAAGAAATTGGGTTATTTTCGCGAGGAAATAAACTCCGAAATTTTGGCAAGGATGCGAGTGAATCAGATCAGTGCAGCTTTTGACCCTTCCAGCTTTAATAATCTAGCTTACAGTCTTTTGGATTTACACTTGGAAATGATGAACCATTTTCTTCATGGTGTTTTCACGGAGAAAGGGCGACAGGCATATTTAGAAAAATATAAAAGTAATTAACGAAGAGTGGTGAGCTTTTCAAATCGTATTAAATCTCAAAACCGACTTTTATTAAATAGGATCATGTTTAAAAAGAAGATTTATTTAGCAGTTTTTTTCGTCTTGGGTTTGGTCAAGATGGAGGCTGTAGCTCAGGAAGCTCCTCCTTTGGAAGTTCTCAAGCTAAATTTAAAGGAGACATTGGAGTATGCACTTGAGAATAATCCAGATTCCAAGAATGCCAAATTGGAAGTAATGATTTCTCAAACTACCATCAAGGAAGAAACCGCTGCAGGTTTGCCTCAGATCAATGGAACAGTTGGCTTAAACTATAACCCATTGGTTCAGGTAGTATTCCTTCCCAACGAACCTCCATTTGGTGATCCAAGCAATCCATCGGACGTAATTCCTGCGAGATTCGGGGTGAGTTATTCTGGAAATGCCGGAGTTAACTTGAGCCAGATGATTTTTGATGGTTCATTCTTCGTGGGGTTAAGAGCTGCCAAAACTTATAAAGCTTTGACGGAATTGGATAAAGTCAAAGTAGAAAATGATGTCATCGAAAATGTGAAAAAAGCATATTTCGGGGTATTGGTCAATGCGGAAAGAATTAAACTTTCGCAGTCAAACCTGTCAAGAATAGACTCTTTGCTAGAGGAAACCAAAGCTTTGAACGAAGCAGGTTTTACAGAGAGAATAGAGGTTTCAAGAATTCAGGTGCAGAGAAATAATACTTTCTCTCAATTAAAGCAAAGCTTGACTGCCTATGATATCTCTAAGCAGTTGTTGAAAATCCAATTGGGACTTCCTAAAAATTATGATATCGTCATCACAGAAACTTTGGCAGAGTTGAATCCTGAAGAAGAACTGATGGCGCTACAGACCATGGAAGGAAATAACCGAGTGGAAATGGACCAGTTGTTAACCAATATGGAATTGACTCAGTTGGATTTGAAGTACAATACTTCTCAATACATGCCGACAATAGATCTGGTAGCAAATTATACTAGGTCTGGAGCAGGAGATTCTTTCAAGACGGTTTTCAGTTCAAATAATTGGTTTAGTTCCTCTCTTATCGGAGTTTCTATGAACATCCCGATTTTTGACGGTCTTTCTAAAAGTGCCAGAATCCAGAGAAACAGAATCCAGCTACAGCAGTTAGAAAATCAGAAATTCTACCTCAATCAGAATATAGCTTTGGAAGTGTATCAGGCAAAGCAGAATCTTGCAAATGACATGGAGGTTTTGGCAGTGCAGAAAGAAAGCATGGAGTTGGCAAAAGAGGTATATGACATCTCCAAAATCAAGTACAATGAAGGTGTAGGATCTAACTTGGAAGTAGTAGAAGCTGATGCAGCTTTGATCGAATCCGAAATCAATTATTTAGGAGCATTATATGATGGATTGATCTCAAAGGTTGATCTGGAAAAAGCGCTTGGGATTTTAAAAAATGGTTTGGATCAATAAGCTCCAGGCCGACCATCAAACAAAATAGTATCAACGACATTAACTATATACAATGAAATTATCACATAGATTTTTAACGCTACTTGGTATTTCTTTACTGGTATTTTCTTGCCAGCCAAAAGACGAGGTTGCAGCTAAAAAGGCTGAACTTGAGGAGCTGAAAGCCGAAGCGAATGAACTGACTACTTCTATTTCGGAATTGGAAGCGGAGTTGATGAAATTGGATCCTGAGTTTGCGAAGCAAAATCAAAAATCCATCTTGATCACCACTGCACCAGTGAAAAAAGGTGAATTTGATCATTATGTAGAAGTAACAGGATCTGTACTTTCTAAGAAGAATGTAATGATCAGTGCGGAAACTTCCGGAAGAATCCTTGAAGTACCAGTTTTAGAAGGTATGAGAGTGAATAAAGGAACCGTTTTAGCCAGAATTGATGCAGAGTCAATCGAAAGAAGTATCGATGAACTGGAAAATTCTTTGGAACTCGCAACGACCCTTTTCGAGAAGCAGGAGAGACTTTGGAATCAGAAAATCGGTACTGAAGTTCAATACCTAGAAGCTAAAAACAGAAAAGAAGGATTGGAAAGAAACTTGGCTTCTGCCAGAACCAATCTGGATAAAGCGATCATCAGAGCGCCATTTTCCGGTACGGTAGAAACAGTCGAAGTTAGATTGGGTGAACTGGTACAGCCTGGAATGGGAATGTTTCAATTTGTAGGTGAAAGTGACCTATTTATCGAAGCTGATATTTCTGAAAGCTACATCGGAGTTCTTTCCAAAGGAGACTCTGTGGATGTGAATTTCCCGTCTATTAATAAAGATATCCAAACGAAAGTTTCATCTGTAGGAGCGATTATCAATCCAAACAATAGGACTTTTAAAGTGGAAGTTTTCCTTCCAAATATTACTAATGTAAAGCCTAATATGATTTCTGTATTGAAGATTTTGGACTACCAAAGTGCGGATGCAGTGATCGTACCGAGCTATTTAATTCTAAGTGATAATAGAGGTGATTATGTCTTTACAGTGGAGAATGGTAAAGCTTTGAAAAAGTATGTGGTAAGAGGAAAGACTTTTGATAAAGAGACTGAGATTTTAGAAGGACTCGTAGGAAGCGAGACTTTGGTAGACAAAGGTTTCCGCGAGGTAGGAGACAATTTTAATGTGAACATAGCAGCGCAATAATAATGGCAGAAAACCAAAAACCACAAAAGACAAGGGAGTTTGGACTGTCCAGCATGAGTGTGGACAATTCCACTTCAGTCGTTATTCTTACTTTGATCATTTCTGTCCTTGGCCTAAGTGCATACAGAAATATGCCAAAGGAAAGTTTTCCGGAAATCGTAATTCCTACTGTGTATGTAGGGACTCCTTATCCTGGAAACTCACCTGTGGACATGGAGAATTTGATCACCCGACCGATAGAAAAGGAATTGAAATCCCTGAATGACATCAAGGATATCAACTCAACATCGGTTCAGGATTTTTCTTCGATTGTGATCGAATTCAACCCTGGAGTAGAAATCTCCAAGGCGATTCAGGAAGTGAAAGACGCGGTCGATAAGTCGAAGAGTGAGCTTCCTACAGATCTGGATCAAGATCCAAATGTGTTGGAAGTGAATACTTCTGATTTCCCGATCATGAACGTGAATATCTCAGGGAATTATTCTGAGGCTGAATTGAAGAAATTTGGTGAATACTTGGAGGATGAGATTGAGAAGCTTCCAGAGATTTCCAAAGCAGACTTGGCGGGGACGGTAGAACGTGAAATTCAGATCAATGCAGATCCTTATAAAATGGAATCTGTAGGAGTAAGCTTCGGAGATATTGCACAGGCAATTCAAACCGAAAACGTGACGATTTCAGGGGGAAATATCCGTTCTGGAGACTACCAGAGAACCCTGCGTATTGACGGTGAATTTACCGATCCAATGGATTTGCAGAATATTATTGTCAAGACAGATAACCAGAAAATTGTCTACTTGAGAGATGTTGCTGAGGTAAAAGATACTTATAAGGAAAGGACTAGTTATGCACGTAGCAAGAACCTTCCTGTTGTAACCATTAACGTGGTAAAGAGAAGTGGGGAAAATCTTCTTTATGCAGCAGATAAAATCAAGGAAATCATCGAGACGACTAAGGCTAATAGATTTCCTCCGGATTTGGAGATTACGATTACCAATGATCAATCGAAGCAGACACGTCTTCAGGTGAGTGACTTGGAGAACTCCATTATTTTCGGTGTCATCCTAGTGGTGTTGGTATTGATGTTCTTTTTAGGATTTAGAAATGCATTGTTTGTTGGGATTGCTATTCCACTTTCCATGTTTATTTCATTCTTGGTGTTGAATGCTTTTGGGATCACGCTCAACCTAATGGTACTCTTCTCTTTGATTTTGGCTCTGGGGATGTTGGTGGATAACGGAATCGTGGTGGTGGAAAACATCTATCGATTGATGTCAGAAGGCAAAGATGCAGTCCAGGCAGCAAAAGAAGGTGTTGGGGAAGTGGCATGGCCAATTATTACCTCTACTGCAACGACCCTTGCCGCATTCTTGCCATTAGCATTCTGGAAAGATGTGGTGGGTGAATTTATGAAGTTCCTTCCGATCACACTGATTATTGTATTGTCATCTTCCTTGTTTGTAGCCTTGGTAATCAACCCTGTTTTGACAGCACTTTACATGAAAGTGGAGGATGTGACAAAGGACAAACCCAAGCAGAAGTCCATTATTGTTGCGGGAATTTTCTTAATCCTTTCGACCATCTTTTATCTGGTAGGGATCACCGCTTTTGGTACTTTAATGCTTGTAGCTTGTGTGTTGACATTGTTCAATGTATTTGTACTAAGAAAAGCGATCCGCTGGTTCCAGACTGTGTTTTTGGTCAAACTGGAGAATATGTATGAATCTGTTTTGGAATATGCACTGAATGGTAAAAAGCCGTACATGTTCTTTGGAGGTACTTTTCTTCTGTTGATCTTTTCAATGGTTTTATTGGGGATTCGAGCTCCGAAAGTGCTTTTCTTCCCTGATAATCAGCCTCAATTGGTCAATGTATTTATCGAGTTTCCAATCGGAACTGACATAGAGGCTACCAACGAATTTGTGGATTCAATGGAAGATGAATTGATGGTGGCTTTGGATGAATACAAAGATATTTTGGAGTCTGTGATTACGCAGGTGGGGGAAGGAACTGGAGACCCTAAGGAAGGTCCAAGTAATCAACCTACTCCACACAAAGCTAAAATCACGATTGGATTTGTGGATTACATCGACCGTCAAGGGATCAATACCAATGAGGCGATGGAGAAAATCAGGCAATTGGTAGAAAAATATCCAGGAGTTCTCTTAACAGTGGATAAGCAAAGAAATGGACCTCCAACCGGAAAAGCGGTGAACATTGAATTTGTAGGTGAAGATTACGATCAGTTGATCGCTTATGTAAACAAAACCCGTGAATACCTGGTCAATCTGAATATTCCTGGAATTGAAGAACTCAAATCCGACCTTTCCCTAGGTAGCCCTGAAGTAATTCTGGATATCGATCGGGAGAAAGCAAGAAGGTTTGGGCTTTCTACTTCAGAAATCGCGAATGATCTGAGAACAGCTTTGTTTGGTTTGGAAGTATCCAAATACAAAGAAGGTGAAGATGATTACCCGATTCAACTTCGATTGAAAGAAGGGTTTAGATATGATATCAATACCTTGGTCAATAAGAAGATTGGGTTTAGAGATAAGTTTGGCACCAAGCGTGAAGTTCCTATTTCTGCTGTGGCTGAAGTAAAATATGGTTCTACTTATGGATCTGTCAAAAGAAAAGATTTGGAGAAGGCGATTACGGTCTATTCCAACGTTTTGGACGGATATAATCCAACAGAAGTCAATGCTCAGATTCAGGCAGCACTACAGAATTACGAAGTTCCTGATGGGATATCTTTAAAGTATACTGGAGAGCAGGAAGAGCAACAAAAATCAATGGATTTCCTTGTTGGGGCATTAGGAATCGCAGTTTCTTTAATTTTCCTAATCATTGTTGCTCAGTTTAACTCAGTTACAACGCCTTTTATTATTATGGCCTCCGTGGTTTTAAGTACCATTGGGGTATTCCTAGGTTTGGTGATATTCAATATGGACTTCGTAGTGATTATGACGGGGATCGGGATTATTTCCCTTGCCGGTGTGGTTGTAAACAATGCGATTGTATTGATTGACTATACCAATTTAGTAAGAGAGCGTAAGCGGGATGAATTGGGAATGGGGCCTAAAGACCATTTACCGTTCAACTTAATGATTGCAAGTATTGTGGAATCAGGAAAGACCAGATTAAGACCTGTATTGCTGACAGCGATTACGACGGTTCTTGGTTTGATTCCTCTAGCTATAGGAATGAATATCAACTTTGGAACATTGTTAAGTGACTTTGATCCGCAATTTTATGTGGGAGGAGATAACGCTGCTTTCTGGGGTCCAATGGCCTGGACAGTGATTTTCGGGTTAACCTTTGCGACCTTCCTCACGTTAGTAATTGTACCAGTCATGTATCTCTTGGCCGATAAGTTAAATATGCGGTTAAAGAAGATTAAAGCATGATTGTTTTAAGGTTGGTGGTTTTTTTTACAAAACCTCCGGGGTTCTATCCCGGGGGTTTTTTGATTTTTAGATCATCTTGGTTCGGCCTTTGCTGCTAAAAAATGTTAATTTTGAGTAAGAAAAATAGGTGAGAGATGAATGAATTAAAATGGTTTGTCATGTATACGGCATCCCGTTCTGAAAAGAAAGTTGCAGCCCGACTGAGGGAAAGTGGTAAAGAGGTATACCTTCCTATTGTTGAGGAATTAAGACAATGGTCAGATCGTAAAAAGAAAGTAGAGCGCCCTTTATTTAATGGATATGTTTTTGTCAAAACTACCCGCGGTCAATTATGGGAATGTCTTCAAGTACCGGGCGCAGTGAAATTTGTCCATTTCTCTGGACAGCATGCGACCATAAGAGACGAGGAATTAGAAACCATTGAGCGGATTATTTCCACAGGTGTGGCAGTGGAGTCTGATGGTTCTGTAATTGAGCCGGGAGAGAAAGTGGAAGTTATTGGCGGAGCACTTCAGAATATGACCGGTGAAGTAATTGAGAAAGGGAATAAAGATTATTTCTTGATCAGGATACCAAGTATTTATCAAAATATGCTGGTAAGTATTCCGAGAAAATTCCTGCAGTCAATAGGGAAAGTAACCCCCGAACAATAAAAAAAGGAGCAAATATTTGCTCCTTTTTTTATTGTTCGAATCTTGGATAAAGATATCTCCTATAAACTATCTGAACTTGCCCAAGATGGTCTCCAAATCTATTAAATCCGACATTCCCATCCATATTATCTGTAAAAGTTAGCATTAGTGTCCCCTCGGCTGCAATGTCTGCATAAGCTCCAAGCTGAAAACTTAAGCCGGCTCGGAATGGCATATATGCAGTCGTCAAATTGAATTTTTCAGGAACCTCATCTTCACTAAAAGATTTGGTTTGTTTGGTGCTTGTATACATGATACCTAAACCAAAACCTCCATATAGGTTGGCAAAACTCCTGTTCATGTGATTTGAAAATGGAATCAAATTGACA
The DNA here is from genome assembly GCF_014206875.1 of Algoriphagus iocasae. Classification (GTDB taxonomy): domain Bacteria; phylum Bacteroidota; class Bacteroidia; order Cytophagales; family Cyclobacteriaceae; genus Algoriphagus; species Algoriphagus iocasae. Next base: position 686,405 of record NZ_JACIJO010000001.1, read on the forward strand.
CTCGGCATCATGTCAAAATAGATCGCAGAACCTTTGGCAGTGTAAGCTGAGTTTCTCTCATACCAATAATCCTGAACTCTAACTGAAGGGTCTCCACCACTAGAAATCCATTGGATTCCGGTAGTGGTTCGAAGGTCAAACATCGGGGTTAACCTTTTAGCAATCGAAGCTGAAAAAGAGGGTTTAATTTCAAAATTAAAATCCCGATAAGCTCCCCCATTGTCGAGGTAGGCAAATGATGGACCAAAACCTATGGAGAGAATATTATCTCTAGAGATCTTTTCTTTGTAGAAATTCTGAGCTTTTAAGCTGAAGGAGATCAAAAGAGAAACCGTGAAAAATGATATGGAAAGTAATTTACGCATGATAATTTCCCTGAAGTGAGTAGAAGTAAACTCAGGATTGTTTGCAAATTCGACAACAAATATGCCAATCCTTTACAAGAATTCATATCAATAACAGGAATTACACAGGATTATTGCCTGAATGGCACATCTGGTCAGTTATTCTCAAAGGCTTTTTGGATCTCTTCCTCAGTAGATTTTAATTTGGATCGACAGGCATTAACCAGTTCTGAGGCCTCTTTTACCAAATCGGATAATTCGTCCACACTTTTTTTGCCTTCTTCCAATTGAGCTAAGATTTGTTCTAATCGGCTCATTGCCTCACTGTATTTTATTTCTTCCATTCCTCTTCGATTTTAGTAATTGTACTGCTGATTTTCTTTTCAGAAGTATGTGTAACCATTTCATCTCCAATTTTAGCCTTAGCTAAATGAATTGGAGTAGAATTAATTTCTGTTTTCGTATACCCTCGAGCCAAAATAGCTTTCGGATCCAGTTGTACCAGATTTTTTGACAAGCTTTCCAAATGATCTGATTCCTTTATCAATCGGTGCTGGACCAGATTTTTCAAGCTTTTTTCCAAATTCAATAAAGACAAGGATTCCAACTGAAGTTGATTTCTGACAGCGGTTCTTACTCTGTTTGAATTCCCCGTTAATCGTTCTTTTTCCCTTGCAATAGCATGACTGCTTTGGGATTGTATCATCAAACTGAAGTTTTGTAAGGTTGCCTGTTGTTCCTGAAGCTGAATCCTAGTTGCCCGATCCAATCTCCTCAAACTCAATCCCAGTGTTTCATCAAATTCACGGAAGCTGGCGAGGATAAATTCTGCTACTGCAGTTGGGGTTTTTAATTTGCTATGTGAAACCAGGTCGGCAATTGTTTCATCTCGCTCGTGTCCGATTCCAGTAAACACAGGTAGACTGCAAGTGGCAATTTTCAGTGCCAAAGCATACTCATCAAAGCAATCCAAATCGATTTGAGCTCCACCACCTCGAATAATGACAAGGGCTTCGAGTCCCAGATTATCTTTGGAATTTTCAGCCATCTCGATTGACCGGATGATGTTTGCTGCTGCCTCATTGCCCTGCATCAAGGAAGGAAAAAGCTGATGGTAGATTTTATATCCCCCGGGGTTTGAATCCAACTGATTGATAAAATCCCCATAGCCAGCGGCAGTTGCACTACTGATGATTCCTATTTTTTGAACCACGGGAGGTAAAACGTGGCGTTGATTCAGGCCGATCATTCCCTCACGGGTCAGCCGATCAATAGTTTCCTGTTTGATTCGGGCTCTTTCTCCTAAAGAAAAAGAAGGGTCAATATCTTTTACATTGATGCTAAGACCATATAAAGGGTGGAAATTGATCGCTACCTGAGCCAGAATTTTCATTCCATTTTTTAATCCCGTGCCAGTTGCTGACTCAAATTTGGATGCAATTGCCCGATAAGAAAACTGCCATAAATTTGCCCGAAGCTTTGCTTCGATTTTATTTCCAACTTTCTCCACAATCTCAAAATAGGCATGCCCCTGCGGGGAAAGCCTGAAGTCGGAAATTTCGCCGATTACCCAGTAAACCGGATCCATTTCTCTGTCAATGACTTGTTGGATCAGCTGGTTTAATTCTGAGATGGACCGGGCATTATGCATTCAACTTATAGGTGTTTTTGATACAAAGACTTGATTTGTTGGTTGAGTTCCAGGCTCGCTCTCAACATAGGAAGACGCAGTTGATCTCCACAGATTCCTTGGTGCATCAGCAAGTTTTTGATCCCAACAGGATTTCCTTCCAAATACATCAAAGAGTTAAAGTTCAACAAAGAAAATGCTGCTTTCAGACTTTCTTTTTCTGGGCCATGGCAAATGCTTTTAAAAGTCGAAGGCAAGGCGTTTGCCAATACAGAAATAACTCCGCATCCGCCAATACTGAACATGGCCTTTGTCATCAGATCATCACCGGAAATCAATAAAAAGTCCTTTGGTTTCTTTGCTGCGATTTCCATGCATTGCTCTAGGTTGCCACTGGCTTCTTTCATCCCGATAATGTTTGGATGATCTGCCAATCGTACAGTGGTAGCCGCAGTCATATTGGACATGGTTCTTCCAGGGACGTTGTATAAAATCACCGGAACAGGGCAGTTATCAGCAATAGCAGTGTAATGCGCGATAATGCCAGCCTGACTCGGTTTATTATAAAATGGGCTTACCGATAGAATAGCTTCAATACCTGTGAAATCGGTAGTACTGATATCGTTTAAAACTGCTTGGGTATTGTTACCACCAATTCCATAAACCACCGGAACCCTTCCTGCATTGTACTCCAAGCATGCTGCCAATACTTGTTTCTTTTCAGCAGGAGTAAGGGTTGCGCTTTCTCCGGTAGTACCCAAGACCACCAAGTAATCGACGCCACCATCGATAACATAATCAATGAGCTTTTTCAAACCCGCAAAATCAATCGAACAATCGTCGTGAAATGGGGTGACTAAAGCTACTCCGGTGCCTGTAAACTGATTCATTTTAAAATTTAATAGGATTGGACGCTAAAGATAAGGGGCTTCTGTGAATTGATCTTAAGAGATTTCAAAATTTGGATTATTCATTGATCATTTTTAGAAATTCTTTCTCAGAAATCAATGGAATTCCCAGTTTTACAGCTTTTTCTCTCTTACTAGGGCCCATTTCAGCACCTTCAATAATGAAATCCAAATTTTTGGAAACCGCAGAAATATATTGACCGCCATGGGCAATGATCGTGTCTTTGATCTCATCCCTTTTGAAATGCTCCAATTTTCCACTGGCCAAAATCCTCTTGCCTGCCAATTGATCTCCCATCTGGGAAGATTCATTTTGCTCAATTTCAAATTTCAAACCATGGCTTTTCAACCTGTTGATGATGGTCAGGTTTTCTTCATTGGCAAAGAAATCCTGAATACTTGTTACCAAAGTTTCACCCACGCCATTGACATCCAAAAGTTGCTCTGAGGTAGCTTCTTGAATTCTCTCAATTCTCACAAAATGACGAGCTAAAAGCTGAGCAGTGTTTTCTCCAATATTTCTTATTCCTAGAGCGAAAAGCACCTTCTCAAAAGGCTGATTTTTGGAAGCCGCAATACCTTCCATCATATTGGAAATTACTCCATCCTGAAATGTATTAGCCTTAAGTTTTTTGATCCGATCTGTAATTTCAGGGGAGAGGTCTAAGTTGAGTTTCAGCAAGATTCCATGGACAGTTCCTTCTGTTTTGCTAGCTTCCAGAATTCTCTCAAATTCAACTCGCCTGCCCAGCAAAATCTCCAATACAACTGCTACCGGTACATAATCCTCCAATTTCGGGAGATTATGGTCTTTCAGATGATTGATCAAGTATTCTACCATCCCGACATTTGAAGGCACTTTTTTCTTCCAGATCCGGATTTGTTCCTGAAAAGCTTTTAAGGTTTCAGGCAAAGGAAGCTCAGCTTTCTCTAGCAAAAAGTCGTGAATTTGCTTGAATGAAATCTGTTCTGTCAAGGCAAAAAGCGCCTTTTCAAACGTGATATAGAGCAATCCATCTCCTTCGGTTTCGTATTGATCTTGGGACATTTCGAGTCCAAGCAATTCCTCTTTTCTACCTTCCAGATCATAGATATCGGCATAATTTCCAATAAAACCCTGGTCGATCAAAGCTCTGATCCGCTCAGTTCCCATGGAGTCAATGTCCATCGCTCTTTTATGGACGAAATGCTCTATTCTTCCAAGCACCTGTGGAGGGCAGGATTCAGAATTTGGACAATAGTGTTTGGCTTCACTTTCCTTTCGCTCCAACTCAGAGCCGCATTCCGGGCAATGGGTAATGTAAGCGATAGGTTTAGCGCCTTCTTTTCTTTTTTCAGGATTTACAGCCGTGATTTTCGGGATGATTTCGCCCCCTTTTTCTACAAATACAAAATCGCCTTCATGTAAATCCAGTCGTTCGATTTCATTGGCATTGTGTAGTGAAGCTCGCTTAACCGTAGTACCTGCCAAACTCACTGGAGAGAGATTTGCCACCGGAGTAATCGCCCCAGTACGGCCCACCTGATAGGTAATAGAAAGCAATTCCGACTCGGCACTTTCAGCTTTGTATTTATAGGCAATCGCCCAGCGAGGATTTTTGGCAGTAAAGCCTAATTCCTCCCTTTGATCGTAATTGTTGACTTTTAAAACAACTCCATCTGTGTCTACCGGCAATGTAAATCGCTTCTCTTTCCAGTCTTCGATATACTGGATTACTTCCTGAATATTTTCAACTTTTCTATAAGTCTGAGAAACATTAAAACCCCACTTTTCAATCAATGAAATCGCTTCTGAATGGGTTTGAACGCCAATTTCATCTCCAAGCAATTGGTAGAAGTAACAATTCAATCTACGCTTGGCTACAACTGAAGAGTCCTGCATTTTAAGCGTTCCTGAGGCTGCGTTTCGCGGATTGGCAAGCAATGCATCACCAGCTTCTTCTCGCTCTGCATTGATTTTTAGAAATTCTTTCAACGGCAAAAAGATCTCTCCGCGCACTTCGAATTTGGCAGGAATGTCGTCTCCTTTGATATGAAGCGGAATATTTCTGATTGTTCGCACGTTGGCAGTGACATCATCACCTCGGTATCCATCTCCCCGCGTAACAGCACGGACAAAACGACCATTTTCATACACCAATGAAATGGCCACTCCATCAAATTTCATTTCGCAGAAATACTCAAAATTGGAATGTCCCAATCCCTTCACCACTCGCTCATCAAAGGCCACTAATTCCTCTTGAGAATAAGTGTTGCCCAAAGAAAGCATCCTCGTCTCATGCTCCACCGTCTGAAATTCCTTTGTAATAGTGCCACCCACACGCTGGCTTGGGCTGTCTGGATCGAGCAAATCAGGAAATGCAGTTTCCAGTTGGATCAACTCTTCCAAGAGTTTGTCAAACTCAAAATCCGAAATCTCCGGATTACTCTCTTGATAGTAGAGGTTATTATGGTAATTGATTTCTTTACTGAGCTGAGCAATGCGCTTTTCGGCTTCCTGTGGGTTCATGGGCGTAATGAAAAATTAGGGCTGGTAAAAATAAGATTTCGGTTGGGAAGGAGCAATGTTTTTAAGAGTTTGGATTTATTGAGCCACAAAGTGACGCAAAGAAAGTTGGGTTGTGGAAAATAGTAATAATATGGATGGTTTCAACTTATAAAAATACTAATCCATTTAGGGTATTGAATCCTAAGGTTTTGTTTATCCTTCCATAATTTTGAATCTTTGTTTCCCTTATTTCCGTGGCAAAATTATGAGCAAGAAGACGAATATTGAGAGCAAGATTTTGGAGTCTGCCTACGCATTTTTTTTGGAAAAAGGCTACAAAAACACCACGATGGATGATATCGCTCAGTCACTGGGGATGAGTAAAAAAACGCTTTATAAATACTATCCGGGGAAAATGGAATTGCTTTCAGCCGCTTTTGAAGTGCTGAAGACTAAGATGACCGCGAAAGTAGAAGGGATTTTGGATAATAGATATTTGCCTTTTCCATTGAAGTTAAAATCTACTTTGACTGTGATGGCAACGCATTTGGCACCGATTAATCCTGACCTTTTTGATGATTTGAGAGATTATGCTCCTGAGGTATGGGAGGAATTGAAAGACTACATCAATGAGTCCGCTTACGAGAGATTTCAGCAACTGATTTCTCAGGGTGTTAAACTTGGTCTAGTAAATCCCAATGTGAACATTAACCTGGTAGTGATGATGTATGCCGCTGCGGTACAGTCTCTTTTGGACCCGAAATTCATCCATCAATTTCCAGAATCCATTCAGAAGGGAATGAAAATTCCTCCAGCCGATATTTATGATCAGGCAACTACGATTATTTACAATGGAATTTTGACAGAAGAAGCTCGCAACGAATTTGCAAATGCCTAAGGCCTGCTTCGTCTGATTTTCCTATCTTTGCACCCAAATTGATCGAATTTCAATTGCATATCACCTTTCTAGAATCCGAATAGATTTACTCTTATGAGTCATAAAAATTTCAAACGATATACCGTTACCTCTGCACTTCCTTATGCAAATGGCCCGCTTCATATTGGACATTTGGCAGGGTGCTACATACCTTCCGATATCTATGTTCGCTATTTGCGCAGCCTTGGCAAAGATGTAGCATACATCTGTGGCTCGGATGAGCATGGTGTAGCGATTACAATTAAAGCTAAGAAAGAAGGCAAAACGCCTCAGGAAGTGGTGGATCACTACCATCAGATTATGAAAGGTAGTTTTCAGGAATTTGGGATCAGCTTTGATCATTATTCCCGCACTTCTGCTCCGGTACATCATGAGACTGCGCAGGGTTTTTTTAAAGATCTCTATGAAAAAGGGGAGTTCTTAGAGCAAAGCACCGAGCAATATTACGACGAGGAAGCGAAGCAGTTTTTGGCGGATAGATACATTGAGGGGACTTGCCCGAAATGTGGAAACGAGCATGCTTATGGTGATCAATGTGAGAAATGTGGAAGCTCCTTAAGTCCTACTGATCTTATCAATCCAAAATCAAAATTGAGTGGAAGAACTCCGGTTTTGAAGGAAACCAAACATTGGTTTCTGGATTTGGCGAGATATCAGAGCTTTTTGAAAAAGTGGATTCTGGAAGATCATGCCGAAGATTGGAAAAACAACGTCTTAGGCCAATGTCGTTCTTGGCTGGAAGCCGGAGATGGTCTGCAGGCTAGATCCATGACCAGAGATTTGGATTGGGGTATCAAAGTTCCACTTGCCGATGCAGAAGGAAAGGTTCTTTATGTGTGGTTTGATGCACCGATCGGATATATCTCCTCGACGAAAGAATGGGCTGCAGAAAAGGGAATTGACTGGGAACCATATTGGAAAGATGAGGAAACTAAGCTGGTTCACTTTATAGGAAAAGATAACATTGTATTCCACTGCATTATTTTTCCGGCCATTCTGAAAACCCATGGAGGATATGTGTTGCCAGACAATGTTCCGGCAAATGAATTCTTGAATCTAGAAGGAGATAAAATCTCTACTTCAAGAAACTGGGCTGTTTGGTTGCATGAGTATCTAGAAGAGTTTCCTGGAAAGCAGGATGTCCTTAGATATGTCCTGACTGCAAATGCACCGGAGACCAAGGATAATGATTTTACCTGGAAGGATTTTCAGGGAAGAAATAATTCAGAATTGGTAGCGATTTATGGGAATTTCGTGAATCGGGCGGTTGTATTGACCCATAAATACTATCAGGGAGTGATTCCAATTCGTGGTGAATTAACTGGATACGATGAGGAAGTTTTAGCTGCATTGGCAGAGTTTCCAGAGAAAATTGCTTCTTCAATTGAGCGATACAGGTTCCGTGAAGCTCTGGGAATTGTGATGGATTTGGCTCGTTTGGGTAATAAATATCTGGCAGATACCGAACCATGGAAAGTAGTCAAAACCGATGAAGCAAGAACAGCAACTATTCTGAACATAGCTTTGAATATCGCTGCAAATCTAGCGATCGTATCTGAGCCTTTCTTACCATTCACTGCCGGGAAACTGGTGGATTTATTCGGTATGGAAAAAATTGATTGGTCTGAAGCAGGTCAGTCGGAATTATTGAAAGCAGGAACAGTTCTAGGGAAGATGGGACTGCTTTTTGAGAAAATCGAGGATGAAGTAGTAGAAAAACAAGTACAGAAACTAATGGACGCGAAAAAAGAAAACGAAGCTGCAAATGCACCGGTACCAGCAATGAAGGAGATTATCACTTATGATGATTTTGCCAAGTTGGACATGAGAGTTGTTACAGTTTTGGAAGCAGAGAAAATGCCTAAATCCAAAAAGCTGATCAAATTGAAAGTGGATACTGGGTTAGGAGAAAGAACTGTTTTGAGTGGAGTTGCTGAGCACTTCGAGCCAGAATTCTTAGTAGGTAAGCAAGTGACAATGTTGATTAACCTTGCTCCTAGAAAAATGATGGGAATTGACTCAGAAGGAATGATTTTGATGGCAGAAGACAAGGACGGGAAGTTGAAGCTCTTGATGCCACATGAAGGTACGGCTAGTGGATCGGGAATATCTTAAGAAATAGGAACCAAGATTTTAGTATTGTCAGGCTGAGCGAAGTCGAAGCCATTTTAGAGTATCTAGTAAAAAGTATCTGGTATCAAGAGCCTAGAATCTAGAACCAAGAAGAGCCAAGAATTTCGGGTAAGTTTTCGAAATTCTTGGCTCTATTCTTTTTAAGTCTAATATCTTGATACTGGTGTCTAGGGACTTTTCCTAATGCAATGGTCTTTTCTTGATCATACCACCCTTTGTATCCTTGATCGGGTATTGGATCACAAAGGCTTTGGGGTCTATTTTTTCGATTTCTACCAGCATCTTGGTGACTTCCAGTCGGGTGATCACACAGAATAAAACCTTTCTATCTGGAAGTTGATTGGCTTTGTCTCCATATCCACCGTCAGATTTCAGCACGGTTACCCCTCTGCCTAAATCATAAGAAATCATCTGCTTGATATCTTCATTGTGTGAAGACATTATCATGACGCCTAGGTATTCTTCCACACCATTGATGATAAAATCGACAGTCTTGGAAGCAGAAAAATAGGTCAGCATAGAATACATGGCTGTTTCTATATCCACAAAAATTGCAGCGACTAGAAAAAGGCAGACATTAAATACAGTAATAAAGTCACCAACTGTTAAACTGGATTTTCTGCTGACAGAAATCGCTAAAACTTCTGTCCCGTCGATAACGGCACCGCCTCTAATTGCAAAACCAATCCCAGAACCCAAGAAAAAACCGCCGAAAACCGCAATCAAAAGCTTGTCTGCAGTGATGGCAGGAACTTCTATATAATGCACTAGCAATGCAAGACCAAAGATTGCCAAGGTGCTTTTGATCGCAAATGGAACTGAAACCTGTCTTGCCCCTAATAAGATAAAAGGGAGGTTGACCAAAATAATCAATACGGAAAGATTGACAGGGGTAAGCATTTCCAGAAGCAAGGACATACCCATAGCTCCACCATCGAAAAATCCATTAGGAAGCAAAAATCCTTTTAACCCAATACTCGCCATCACCACACCGATTGCTATAAACAGACCGTCTTTCAGTTGTCGGTATAGGGTGATTCGCTTGATTAGTGGGTTATCTTCTATGTTCAGTATTGACTTTACCATCCTTCAAAATTAGTTCAATTCATCTAGACTTCTCTATGTGCCCGATGAAGTAAAGCGTATTTTTTTTCTTAACTTAATAAAAAAAGATCGGGAATTCTTTTAGTGTTATTTGAGAGGTATAGGGTTAATAAAAAGCCAAAATTTTTATTAAAAACATAAAAAAAATCAGAACTGGTAAAAATTTTATCGCATTTGACTAAAATTTTTGACTTTTATGTATTTTACTCTATCTTATTTGACTTACAACCCATAAAGTTTGATTTTCATGAAAACAGAAGGATATAGTGCCGGAGAACATTTTGACGAAATGTTTACTCCGGATGGGAAGGTTCGCCCTCATTACGAAGGTTTTTTTAAGTTTTTGGATAAGGCTTCAGCAAAAAAAATGAAGCATCTTCAGTTTTCGGCCAATAAGACCCAATTGGCAATGGGAATGACTTTTAACGTCTATCATGACAATCAAGGAATGGAGAAAATCCTTCATTTGGACATTATTCCCAGGATCATTTCCAATCAGGAATGGAAAAAACTGGAAGCGGGTCTCAAGCAACGGGTGCATGCATTGAATCTTTTCCTTCAGGATATCTATAATGATCAAAAAATCCTGAAAGATGGCGTTGTTCCAGCTGAGTTGATTTTGAAAAGCAAGGATTATCTCAAGCCATGTATTGGTTTGACTCCGCCGAAAGGGATTTGGTGTCATATCACAGGAACAGATCTCGTCAGGGATAAAAGCGGGGAGTTTTACATTTTGGAAGATAACCTTCGCTGTCCTTCTGGAGTTTCTTATATGCTCGAAAGCCGAGAAATCATTAAGAGGGTATATCCCGAACTTTTCAACCAAAAAGGAGTGATGCCGGTATCAGATTACCCGGCCAAACTTCTTAAAATGCTTCAGAATATCAGTGGCAAAGCAAAGCCTGTGGTGGGAGTTTTGACTCCGGGAATCTACAATTCGGCATACTTTGAACATTCCTATCTGGCTTTACAAATGGGAGTGGAGCTCGTCAGTGGAGTGGATCTGATTGTAGAAAACAAGAAAGTATACATGCAGACCACCAAAGGGCTTCAGCAAATCGATGTGATTTATAGAAGGATTGATGATACCTTTTTGGATCCTTTGGCTTTCAATCCTGAGTCTATGCTTGGGATTCCTGGCATTTTCGAAGCCTATAAGGCAGGGAATGTTGGACTGGCCAATGCACCTGGAACCGGAGTAGCAGATGATAAAGCTGTCTATGCCTATGTGCCAAAGATTATAAAGTATTATCTGGATGAAGATCCGATTTTGCATAATGTTCCAACTTACCTCTGCAGGGAAGAATCCGATAGGAAGTATGTATTAGATAATATTCAGGATTTGGTAGTGAAAGAGACAAATGCTGCAGGGGGGTATGGAATGCTAATTGGTCCCAAAGCCACTAAGGAGGAGCATCAGCATTTCAAAACTTTGATCAAAAACAATCCGACCAATTACATCGCCCAACCCACTTTATCACTTTCTACAGTCCCGAGTTTGACAGAAGAAGGCGTAGTTGGTAGACATGTCGATTTGAGACCTTATGTCTTATACGGAGAAGAAATAGAGGTTATTCCGGGTGCTTTGACTCGCGTGGCGCTGAAAAAAGGCTCACTTGTGGTGAACAGCTCTCAAGGAGGAGGAAGTAAGGATACTTGGGTTTTATATAACTAATTGAACTATGCTGAGTAGAGTAGCAAATCATATTTATTGGCTGGGAAGATACCTGGAAAGAGCAGAAAACTACGCTCGATTTATTGACGTGAATTTTAACCTGATGCAAGATTTGCCTCTGGATCTGAAAGAGCAATGGCAACCTTTGATTGCGGCGACTGGAGATATGAAATTGTATCTGGATACCCATCAGACATTTTCCAGGGATCAGGTTTTGTTTTTCCTTTCATTTGATGAAAAGAACCCCAATTCCATGATCAATACCATCAGCCATGCCAGGGAAAATGCGAGAATTATCAGAGAAAGTTTGAGCAAAGAAACTTGGGAAGAAGTCAATGAATTGTATTACATGATCAAACATGGGGCTGAGAAGAGGTTATGGAAAAAAGAAGATCCCCGTGAGTTTTTTGAAAAAATCAAAAATCAGATTCTACTGATTTATGGCATTGCCGATAATACCGTGGCCAGAGTAGAAGGTTGGTTTTTCCGTCAGCTCGGGCAATTTCTAGAAAGGGCTGATCAGACTTCCCGAATTTTGGATGTGAAATATCATATCCTTTTGCCTTCACCGGAAGAGGTAGGAACACCTTTGGATTTTCTTCATTGGATGGCTCTGTTGAAATCTGTGACTGGTTTTAATTCCTATCGTAGACTATATGGAAACATCGATCCGGCTGGAGTAGTGGAGTTTTTGGTGTTGAATAAATACTTCCCAAGATCCATTTATTATTGCATCAAAGAAGCTGAAAAATGCCTTCTAAATATATCTGGAAACTCTGGTGGAGGGTATCAAAATAGCGCTGAGAAGGCTATGGGAGAACTTCGGTCCAAACTGGAATATGCAGAAGTTGGAGAGATCATTACGATTGGTCTTCATGAATATCTGGATAATCTCCAGATCAAAATCAATCATATCTCCAACCATGTCAATGAGAACTTCTTTACCATCAAAGACAATTTGGCATTTCAGACCAGCGAACAATCACAATCGCAGTCCTAATTTTAATTTCCACAAATGATCAAGTTTAATTCTTTTTTCTGAGAATTATGTTTTGTTCAAATATCTCCCGAAATCAAGGAGAATTAAATCCTCCTTATGAAACTTCAAATACAGCATCTTACTGAATACAAGTATGATAACCCGGTCTTTTTGGGAATTCATCTCCTGTTTTTAATTCCTCAAAATCGACTTTATTTCGATGTGTTAAAACAGGATTTAGTAGTTCATCCTAAACCTGAAGGAAATCATGTCAGGATGGATCTTTCGGGGAATTTTTACACTCAAGTCTGGTTTCTTGATATGAGTGAAAAGCTCCAGATTCAAAGTGAGTTGGTTTTGAAGGTGAAAGAGTTTAATCCCTTTTCATTTTTGATTGATGAACAATTTCTTCAATCCGTTGCGAATAAAACTTATCCGAAATTCAGTTATCTAGGTCTTGAGAAAGAGCTCGCCAATTACTATTTGGTGGATACTGGGGATAAGATGATGCTTGATTTTGTAATGGAATATTGGCGTGGTCCTGAAGATGTGATAGGATTTTTATTTAGGATCACTGCAGCTATACACAGCCAATGGGACCACTTAATTCGTCATGAGATGGATATCTGGGAGCCTGCATATACATTTTCTGAGAAAAAAGGCTCATGCCGTGATTTAGCTTATATGCAAATGAGCCTTTTAGGATCGATAGGCTTGGCTACCAGATTTATAAGTGGCTATGCTTTTAATCCTAACTTGAAAGATGGACATGAGCTTCATGCCTGGCTGGAGGTGTATTTGCCGGGTGGCGGCTGGGTAGGACTGGATCCCAGCTTAGGCTTGCTGACAGATCATCGTTATGTTCCTTTAGCATGTCATGCCAAACCAGAGTTGGCTTCCCCAGTCCAAGGTTCCTTTAATGGAGAAGGAAATTCCACCTTACATACAGAAGTTCAAATCAGCCAAATATTAGATTAATCAGCGTAGACTGCTTCATCTGGTTTTTCGAAGATAGAATCATCAAATTTTTCATCCAGAAGTAGAATGTCTGAAAAGCTTACTTGGTATTTTATGCCTTTGGTAGAATCGTTTTCAAAGGTGTATCCAGTTAAATATCTCGGAAAAACCAATCCATCAGCATCTCTATAATCATCGTATTTCAAAGCGGTAAACGTAGGATTTTGGTTCCCAAAAAATGAAACCGTGTACAGTAAATATTCAAGCCTACCAGTCTCAGGGTTTAGCAGCATAAAGTATTGATCATCGGGAGAACTACCTGTTCCAGGGGCCATTTTTGCCTGTAAGGTTTTGTAAGAAACTCCATTCACCATTTTGTTTTCTACTTCTGAAACTGATACTCCTGGATCTGTGAAAACATAAGGGATAGAGTAAAAATAGAAGTAAAGGTTATGGTAAAAGTTGATGGATCTTCCACCAAATGCCGATCTGTTTGGGCTGATCCAAGTTCCCTGATCATCCTTACCAATTGAGAATCCTGAGCCATCCAATCTGATTTTTCTGGAATCCAGATTGATGAAATAATTTTCCCGAGTCAGATTGGTTTCATGAATCATCATAAAACTCATGGCTTTAGCATGGATCCATTTTGACCAATCACCGTGTTTTTCCAAAAGTTCCTGAAATTCCGGATTCACTTTTGGCATTTCTTTAACGGTTTCTTTTTCACAGGCTACCAATAAAAAGACGGAAAAGAGAATAGCAATTGCGTTTAGGTTTTTCATAGAATTTAGGTTCATCATTGAATGGATCAAATAAAATCAAATTGGATTAGATAGACCTATCGGGTGGTTGACAATTCAGATAAAAAAAATACTTTGGAATTAGTCTAAATAATAATTGTGTTTATTAGATTTGTGATTTAATAGGAAAGTCAAACTCCTAAAAAGCCATTAATCTATTTAATCAATCCATGAGGAATTCAACACTTTGGGAAAAATTCAGGCATGTAATCAATGAGATCCACCTTTATGCAGGATTAATTTCAGGAATCATTGTTGTGGCAGTTTGCCTTAGCGGTACCATCTATGTTTATAATTCAGAGATCAGGGAAAGTGCCAGTCCTGAACTGTATTCAGTAGAAGAATCTGGAACCAGAATGTCTGCCGAATCTCTAAAAAACAAATTGGAGTCCGAGTTTCAGTCCAACGTGGTAGGGGTCAATTGGAATAATGAACCCGATCAAAGTGTGCAGTTTACCTTGAAGGAAGAAGGAGAGAAAGGAAGAGGTACCACCTATTTTGTCAATCCATATACAGGTGAAGTTCTTGGCGATTCAGGCGTCAAAACATCCGCAGCGGAATTTATGGGCTATATGTTTAGCCTTCATCGCTGGTTGATGCTGGATCGAATCGAAACTCCGATGCTGGAAAGTATGTCAAATCGCGATTTGGGAAGATTGATTAATGGAATTGCGACTTTACTTTTTACACTTGGTGTTTTGACTGGGATCGTGATCTGGTTTCCAAAAAAAGTGAAGAACTGGAGACAGGGCTTAAAAGTAAAATGGAATGCCAATTGGAAAAGAGTTAACCATGATCTTCATAATACCCTGGCATTTTATTCCCTGATTTTTCTTTTGTTAATGGGAGTTACTGGGCCATTTTGGTCGTTTAGTTGGTATAGAGAAGGCTGGCAAAAAACCTGGGATACTTATCAGGAGCCAGGTCAAAGAAATGAATCAAATGAAAAAAAGGAAGAGCCTGTTTTAAGTTCTGGAGAATTTAAGACTTTGGATGAAATTATTGCAGCCACTGATAAGACGCTTTCTTACGACGGAATTTATAGAATTTCCCTTCCTGAAAAGACCTCAGAGCCTGTAAGCATCAGCAAATATAGAACTGGATTTTTTGCAAGATCAGGTTCAGATCAGTTGAAAATCAATGGAGCAACCCTGGAAGTTATGGAGGCGAATTTATTTTCAGATCTTCCTTTTAGGCAACAAGTTGGAAGGTCTGTGAAGTCACTTCATACAGGAGAGATTTTTGGACAGTTCACTAAATTCATCTGGTTTTTAGCTTGTTTGGTCGCTACCAGTTTGCCGATTACTGGTACTTTGATTTGGCTAAATAAGAAGAAAAAGAAATCAAAGAAAAAAGGGAAAGTAACCAAAACAGTTCTGGAGTCTGCATAATATTTAAGGTCTTCTGATTAGTAGAAGGCTTTTTCATTTCCCCAATTTTAAGAGAATCTTAAGGTTGATTTTAGGGGAATAAAAGCTGAAATATAGTGATTTGCCTTTTTAAGGAAAGATGGCATCAATCACAATTGTAATTCCAGTTTATAACGAAGAAGCGGGTATTCCGGCAATTGTGGAGGCTTTTGGGCCGTATTTTAAAAGCACTTCACTGAATGCAAAAGTTCTTTTTGTAAACGACGGTTCCACAGACCAAAGTCTTCAGGAAATTGAAAAAGTCTGTCTCCTTAATGATCATTTCGAGTTTATTTCCTTTGAAAAAAATGCTGGCTTAAGTGCTGCGATCAAGGCAGGATTTGATTATTCGCAAAGCGATTGGGTAGGATACATAGATGCGGATCTTCAAACTGACCCGATGGATTTTTTATCCTATGAGGCGTTTTTGGGCGAATTTGATCTTATTACAGGAAAGCGGGTTAACCGAAAAGATAGCTTCGTCAAAAACTTATCATCTTCCTTTGCAAATTGGTTTAGAGACAGCTTGCTTCATGACCATGTTTCTGATTCGGGTTGCCCTTTGAAAATCATCAGAAAAGACCTTGCAGTCTCTCTTCCTTTTTTTAAAGGAATGCATCGGTTTATCCCGGCTTTGGTATTAATGCAAGGCGGGAAATTAAAAGAATTACCAGTTTCCCATTTTCCAAGAGTTACAGGCAAAAGTAAGTTTCATTTATGGAATCGCCTGCTTTCGCCTTTTCTAGATACGTTAGCTGTGAGGTGGATGATGAAAAGGAAAATTGATTATAAAATCAGAAGTACGAATTCATTGACTCATCCAAATTGAAAAAATGAACAGCTGGATTCTATTAGGAATTGGATTTATCGCACAAGGGCTTTTCTCTGCAAGATTTCTCATCCAACTGATCAAGTCAGAGAAAGCTGGGAAAGTGCTTTCACCGACTTTGTTCTGGATTTTAAGTCTTTTTGCTTCTTTCTTATTAATGATTTACGGCACTTTTCGCCAAGATTTAGTCATTGTTGGAGGGCAATTCATCGGATATTTTATCTACATCAGAAATTTACAGATTCAGAATTATTGGAGAAAAGTACCCTTGGGACTTCGGATTGTCTTTTTGGTTTTGCCTTTTCTGTTTTTTGCCAATCTGATCATTTTTAGAAATCAGGACTTTTCCCAGGTATTCAATAATCCTGAGATCAGTAGCATAATGCTGACATGGGGTGGTTTGGGACAGGCCATATTTACTGCGCGTTTTGTAGTGCAATGGATCCAATCAGAAAAAGCCAAAGAATCGCATTTTCCCATGTTGTTTTGGTATATCAGTCTCCTGGGAGCTTTGATGATAGCCAGTTATGCGATTTTCCGGAAAGACGCAGTCCTGTTTATTGGGCAGGCATTTGGGATTTTGGTTTATGGAAGAAATATCATGATTCATTTTGGACCACCAAATATTACAAGAATGACGGTATTGGATCGGTTGAAGACTTACAGAATGGGGTTTTTATTAGTTTTTACTGCACTTGTCCTTTTCTTCAACTTGAATGCTTGGTCGGTAACAGAGTCAAGTGAAGCCAGGTATTCGGAGATCGGGAAAGAAATGCTTGAATCTGGAGATTGGATGCATCCTCAGTTGATGGGGATATATCATTACCATAAACCTCCAATGACTTATTGGATCACTGCTTTCTCTTACAAAATTTTTGGAGTTTCTCCTTTTTCAGCCCGCTTTTTCCTTCAACTGTCGATTCTGTTAGAAATCTTGCTGGTTTACTTCATTGGTAAATTATTGATGAAGGATACTAAACAGGCTTTTCTTGCATCCATGCTTTATGCATCTTTTCCCACGGTAATTATAGCCGGAAGAGCATTGACTACCGATGCATATTTGACCACATTTATACTTGCGGCAGTCTATTTTTGGATTTTATATAATGAAATAAAAAAGCCCTGGATTCTGCTGCTTTCTTACATTTCCTTGGGATTAGGTTTTCTTACCAAAGGCCCTGTCGATTTAATAGTTCCAATGGTATTGTTGTCCTTTCAAAAAATCGCCAAAAAGAAAATAGAAGGTTCTGTTTGGCTGCATACCCTTGGTTGGATCTTGATGTTGGGAATAGGACTCAGTTGGTTTTTGAAATTGTATGAAGAGGATTCTAGGTTTTTGGACTATTTCTTTTTCAAGCATACCGTAGACCGATTTGCAACTGATACATTTGGAAGAAGCCAGCCAATCTGGTTTTACCCAGTCTTGTTGGTTTTGACTGCATTTCCTTGGGTTTTAATACTTCTATCCAAAAGCAAAGCTATATGGCAAAGTAAAAAATCTCTTCAAAAATTATTTTGGGTCTGGTTAGTTGTGCCGGTTATCTTCTTTTCTTTGAGTCATTCCAAGCTTGTTCTATACATATTGCCAGTGTATTCAGGAATGGCAATGGGGGCAGTTTTGATTTGGATGAAGTTAAAGAAATCGCAACAAAAAATTTGGGAAAGGATCCAGTTGGGAGTTCAAATCCTGATTTTGATAGGTTTATTGATAGCTCCACTTATTGACCCAAAAATAGAGTACAATTATAAGTTTTTGTTTGTTGCATTGGTTTTGGGATCCATTTTGGTGGCATTCCAGTTTACGGGTATGAAAAGGGCAGAAAGAGCTGTTGTTTCTGCATGGATTTTCACGATGGGAATTACAGCTTTGTCTACCTATTTTTTCAGCCAAAATCCAGCCCTTACAAATGATACCAGAAGAGTGGTTTCTTGGATAGAATCCAATTCGACAAAAGAAGAACAAATTGTAATCTTTGATAAACGACTTCCTTCCGTGATGTTTCAAACTGATAGAAAAGTAATTTCTATTTACGATGGAGATGAAGGACTAAACAGAGAAACCCAGTTCCAGAAGGATGATCATTGGAAAACATTTTTGATTAATTTGAAGAAAAATCCGACTTGGATTGATTCTGAAGAGCATCAAAAGGGGATTTGGTTAGCAAAAGTCAAAAAGAAAATGCCTGATTTGCCGAAGGGAAAGATCTGGGAAACGTTGACGGAAGTGGATGGTTGGAAAATAATGAACATTAAATCAATTCAATAGAAATGAGAATTTTGGTGGTAGAAGATGAACCAGGAATCTCCAATTTCTTGAAACAAGGATTGGAAGAGGAGGCTTTTGCTGTGGATGTCGCAGACAATGGGAGAGAAGGGCTTGATTTGGCCTTGTCTGGAAGTTATGATCTGTTATTGCTGGACTGGATGCTTCCGGGGTTTAGCGGGATAGAGATCACGAGGAAATTCAGAAAAGAATTCCCTTTGACACCAATCATATTTCTGACTGCCAAAGACACAGTAGATGAAACCATCTTTGGGCTTCAGGCCGGAGCAAATGATTACATCAAAAAACCATTTCATTTCGAAGAATTACTGGAGCGGATAAAAGTACAGCTTCGCTCAAAGGCCGGAGAACATGAGAAATTCACGCTTGGTCCCATCGAATTATTCACTGATCGGCATCAGGTGTATAAGGATGGAGAGGAAGTTTCTTTGACTCAGAAGGAATTTGCGCTACTGGAACATCTATTACGAAATAAAAACAAGGTTTGTCGTCGTACAAGGATCATTGAGAGTGTTTGGGATATCCATTTCGAATACAATACCGGAGTGATTGACGTGTTTATCAATTCACTTCGAAAGAAATTGGATCTCCAAAAAGATGAAGATTACATCCAGACAGTGAGGGGAGTGGGTTATATGGCAAAGGAAAAATGAAATTATCCTACAAAGAAAAAATAGCTAGAAGACTGACCATCGTCACTGCTTTGATTGTGATGGTGGTCTTTGGTGTGATTTATTGGGTAGTGGATTTTACTGTTGTGGGAAATATCGACAGAGAATTAGATTTGGAAACCAATAAACATGTCGGACAGATTTTTTTGGAAGATGGAGAAATCAAATTCATCCACAAGGATGAATGGATGGAGGAGGAGCATCAGGAGATTCAGCTAAATCCTATTTTTATTGAAATTGTGGATTTGGATGGTAATTCTATGGATAAATCTCCGAATCTGGGAAATCATCGATTGCTTTTTCATCCGGATTGGAGTTCCAAGGAAGGTGCTTCTACCATAAAGATTGGCGATCAACTTGTTCGTCAAAAACAAATGTTATTGAATCACGAAGGGATAGATGAAGGGTATTTGTTGGTGGCAACTTCCTTTGAGGATACTCAAAAACTTCTCAATAACCTTCGCAACATTTTATTACTGCTTTACCCTGGGATTTTGATTTCGCTTTTTTTGACGATGCGTTACCTGGCCGGAAAAAGTATTCAACCGATTAAGAAGATCATCTCCAAAACCAACCAGATCACTCAAAGCAACCTGAATGAGCGGGTGCCAGTGCTGGATCAGAAAGACGAAATAGGTCAGCTTACCAGATCCATCAATGATTTACTGAATCGTCTGGAACAGTCCATTATCCGAGAAAAGCAATTCACTTCGGATGCTTCCCATGAGTTGAGAACTCCATTATCAGTTATGCGGGGAACTCTGGAGGTGTTGATCAGAAAACCTCGGACTTCTGAAGAATATGTCAATAAGATTCAGACAGCATTAGGCAGTATCGATAGAATGTCAGCAATGATTGATCAACTTTTGGCTTTGGCAAGAGTAGAAAAAGGAGCGCCTTCTCCTAAGGATGAAGTGGAAATCCTGTCTTTCGTTGAGGAAATGGCTGCCCAGTATCAAACTGATACAGGGAGGGAAATCCGATTTAAAACCCGTGAATCAATGCCGATTTTTGTACAGGTGAGTGAGAAGTCACTTGTAATGATATTAAACAATCTGATTCAGAATGCCATCAAATATTCGGAAGGCCCTATAGACCTTGAGGTCAAAATAGAAAATGGAAAACCGATGATTTTTGTAAATGATCAGGGTCAGGGAATTGCTGCAGAATCCATAAAAAAGATCTTTGATCCTTTCTATAGAGACCCTTCGGCATTGGAAAAGCTGATTCCAGGTACTGGTTTGGGTTTGGCAATTGTTAAGAAACTTGCCCAGGAAAGTGGTATCGAAATCAGTGTTTCAAGTGAAAGTGGGCTTGGCAGTACCTTTCGTCTGGGTTTTTGACCACAGGCCATTTTTAAGCTAATCTTAAGGTTTTAAAAAGCTCCTTGATAGTTTAATTGTAGATTTTTGTCTTGCAATCAGAGGATTCTATGTTAGACAAAATCATACAATGGAGCATACATAACAAGCTCCTGGTTTTTCTTTTTATCGCTGCCTGGATAGCTTACGGGATTTATTCGCTTAGTCATTTACCGATTGGAGCTGTTCCAGATGTGACCAATAATCAGGTGCAGGTAATTACAACTTCCAGAAATCTGGCTACAGAAGATGTTGAAAAATACCTGACTTATCCGGTAGAATTGGAAATGGCAAACCTACCGGGTGTCAAAGAAATCAGGTCTGTTTCCAAATTCGGTCTTTCTGTGGTGACCATCGTATTTGAAGATGATTTGGGTACCTATCTTCCCCGCCAATTAATCGCAGAACGAATAAAAATTGCTCAGGAAAGTATCCCTGAAGGTTTTGGTCAGCCATTTATGGGGCCGATTACTACAGGACTTGGGGAAATTTATCAATATGTGGTTGATGTAAAACCGGAATTTGCAGATCAATATTCGATTACCGATTTAAGAACAATTCAGGATTGGATTGTAAGAAGGCAGCTTTCCGGTATCCAAGGAGTTGTGGAGGTAAATACCTGGGGAGGATTTTTAAAACAATATGAGGTTTCCATCAATCCGGAAAGATTGAAAGGAATGCAACTCGATTTATCTCAAGTTTTTCAGGCACTTCAGCAGAATAACTCCATCGCTGGTGGTGGATATATTGAGAAAACCAATGAGAGCTTTTTTATCAGAGGAGAAGGTCTGGTTCAAAATCTGGAAGATATAAGAAACATCGTGGTGGATATCCGAGACGGGACGCCAGTTTATGTCAGAGATATTGCTGATGTTGGATTTGGTCATGCCAATCGTTTTGGAGCAATTACCGGAAACGGCGAAGGAGAAAAAGTCCTTGGCCAGGTGATGATGCTGAAAGGAGCTGATTCCAAAAGAACTATCGAAAGAGTCAAGGATCGATTGGAGGAAATCCAACCTAGTTTGCCTGAAGGGATTGTGATCAATGGATTTTTGGATCGATCAGAATTAGTCGGAAGAACGACCTCTACCATCTCAAAAAACCTGATAGAAGGCTGTTTGATTGTGGTATTCGTAGTGGTTTTATTACTAGGAAATTTCCGATCAGGTTTAGTGGTTGCATCGATTATTCCATTGAGCTTACTCTTTGCCCTGTCCATGATGAATATATTCGGAGTGGATGCCAACTTGATGAGTTTGGGAGCGATTGACTTCGGGATCATCATTGATGGGGCGGTAATCATCGTCGAATTTATTGCCTATCAGTTTACAAGAGTTCATCATGGATTTGATGGGCTGAGCAAAAAAGAAATCCAGCATCAAAAAGATGAAATCGCTTTTAACGGTGCTTCTAAAATGATGCATTCTGCCATTTTTGGACAGATTATCATCATCATAGTTTTTATTCCTATCCTGTCACTTTCTGGAGTGGAGGGCAAAATGTTCCGTCCAATGGCGGAAGTTTTCAGTTTCGCGTTGATCGGTGCGATGATTTTGGGAGTTACTTATGTTCCGGTCGTTTCTTCCTTGTTTTTGAAGTCTACCCCTCCAGGTCCTAAAAACATTTCTACGAGACTGATCCGTCAGATAAATAAAGTCTATGAACCAACCATCAAGTGGGCATTGGATCATGGCAAAATCGTCTTGGGTGCAGCCGCCACCATGTTGATCGCAGCGGTGTTATTATTCTCATCCATGGGTTCTGAATTTGTCCCAACCTTGGATGAAGGGGATTTTGTGATTCAGCCAGTTTTGAAAACCGGTACCTCACTGAGCAATACCGTGGAGACGATGACTCAAATTGAAAAGATCCTGAAAAAATTCCCCGAGGTAAATCAGGTGGTAACCAGGATTGGTGCTGCGGAAATTCCTACCGATCCGATGTCAATGGAAGAGACGGATGTGATTGTTACCTTAAATCCGCCTTCAGAATGGACCACAGTGGAAACCAAAGATGAGTTGGCCGATAAATTCAAAGAAGCTTTGGAAGTGATTCCTGGTTTGGATTACGAGTTTACCCAGCCTATCGAAATGCGATTTAATGAGCTGATCACTGGGGTGAGGGCGGATTTGGCCATCAAAGTTTTTGGTGATGATCTGGATCAGTTGCTGAAGACCGGGCAGGAAATCGAAGCTGCAATCCAAGGTGTAGAAGGTGCGGCAGATATTATTGTTGAGAAAGTCGATGGCTTGCCTCAGATGAAAATCGAATACAACCGAAGCAAAATTGCCAAATATGGCCTGAATATTTCCGATTTGAATGCTTTAGTGACCATGGGATTTGCTGGGGAAACTGCCGGGACAGTATTTGAGGGAGAAAGACAGTTTGATCTCGTTGTGAGATTTGACAAAGATTTTAGATCAGATATATCTGATTTGGAACTGGCATCCGTTCAGTTGCCAAATGGAGGAAGCGTTCCTTTGGGGGAATTGGCTTCAATTACCTATACCAAAGGTCCTGCGAAAATTTCAAGAGATGATACCCAGCGAAGAATTGTAGTGGGGGTGAATGTGAGAAATCGGGATCTTCAATCCGTTGTGGATGATATTCAGGAAATTATACGTACTCAAATCGATATTCCAGAAGGATATAGAGTAGATTATGGTGGGCAATTTGAGAATTTGCAGCAGGCGAGAAATCGCTTGATGATTGCCGTACCGATTGCGTTGATCTTGATTTTCGTTTTGTTGTATTTCGCATTTTCATCTACCAGAGATGCCATCATGATTTATTCTGCGATTCCACTTTCTGCCATCGGAGGAGTTTTGTTATTGTGGATTCGAGACCTGCCATTCAGTATCTCAGCAGGGGTAGGATTTATTGCCTTGTTTGGAATCGCGGTCCTCAATGGAATTGTATTGATAGAACATTTCAAATCTATGGAAAGCAAGTATACAGATATCAAGAAACTGGTGTTGGACGGAGCTAAAGAGCGATTGAGACCCGTGCTTTTGACAGCTTCAGCTGCGGCATTGGGCTTTTTGCCGATGGCAGTATCAGGATCAGCGGGTGCAGAAGTCCAGCGTCCGCTGGCCACAGTGGTAATTGGAGGATTGATTTCAGCGACAATTTTGACTTTGGTAGTACTGCCGGTTTTGTATGTCTTTTTCAAAAAAGGATCATTAAACTTAGTCTCTGGAATAAAGAAATCCGGCTTGGCTATTTTGATTTTCTTCGGAATGGGATTTTCAGCCTTTGCTCAGGAGCAGCCATCTCAATTGACCTTGGAGCAGGCTTTGGAAGTAGCTTTGGAACAAAACCTGAACTATCAGGCTGCCACCAAAGGGTTGGAAGCTGCTACGGTAAAAACAGGAGCAGGCTGGAACATCGATAAAACCCAAGTCTATTTTTCCCGAGATGAGAATGATATTGCTGAGAATGGCTACGCCAATAGCAAGTGGGGATTAAGTCAGACTTTTGCTTTTCCATCGCTTTATTCTGCTCAAAAAAATGTGCTGAAAGATCAGGTGGCAATGAAGGAAAGTCAGTTGACTTTACAGGAGCGAACACTGAAAGGTGAAGTGAGTAAAGCTTATGTGACTGCGGTGCACTGGAAAGAAGTAGGAGATCATTTTGCGCAATTAGACAGCCTTTACAAAGAGTTTTCTTCAGCTTCCAATAGGAGGTTTGAACTGGGAGAGACCAATTACCTTGAAAAATTAACTGCTTCCGGTAAGCAGCGGGAGATAGCACTGAAGCTTTCTGAGGCAAATCAGAATTATCAGGTTTCGATTGAGAATTTAAAGAATTTGCTCAATTGGGAAGGTGAGTTGGAAATCGTTACTGAGGAGATTTCGCTTTCTGAAGATGTCACTTTCGAAGCGGCTTCTCATCCCGGGGTGAATTATTATGAATCTGCCTTGAACCAAGCGGATCATCAAGTACAAGTGGAGCGAAGAAAATTACTTCCTGACTTACACATCGATGTTTTCAGAGGAACCAACACTTATCCTGATTCCAAAATTTATCCGGGTTTTCAAGGTGGGATTACTGTTCCATTGTTCTTTGGAGCGCAGCGATCACAGGTTCGGGCCAGCGAGTTTCACAAGGAAATGATGGAGCTAGAGGCATTGAATTACCAGAAAAGACTAAATGCCCAATATAATCAAACCCAATATAAGTTGGATCAAAATTCGGAGGTAATCCGATATTATGAGGAGGAAGGAGAGGCTCTGGCCAATCAACTGATGGATCAGGCACAGCGGTCGTATCAAGAAGGAGAAATCGACTTTTTGCAGTACGTGCAATTGATGGAAAACTCCATGAATATCACGCTTCAATATCTGGAAAGCAGGTATAATTATCAAATCAATGTCTTAGAAATTAATTATCTCATCAACTGATGGAAGCAATACAATCAAAAATTTATTCTGGCCTGTTGATTTTAGTTGGATTGGTGTTTCTGATCCGATGTTCGCCAAAATCCGAGGAAAATTCCGGGGCAGAGTCCATGGAAAGTATCGAAGTCGGATCCAATCAAATCGGCTTAACCAAAGAGCAGTTTGCTGCCATGGATATGAAATGGGGGGAAATGGTCCTGAAGACTTTTTCGGAAGAAATCAAAGTTCAGGGACAGGTGAAAATCCCGGTTGAAGGAATGCAGGATATTACGCCGTTTTTTGGAGGATATGTGGCCGACCTGAAGTTGATGGAAGGGCAGCAGATTCGAAAGGGAGAAGTCCTTTTTTACCTGGAAAGCCCAGAATTTGTTAGACTTCAACAAGAATATCTGGAAACTTCTAGTCAATTGAATTTCCTGAAAGAAGAATTTGAACGACAAAAGACACTTTTCGGAGAGAAAATAGCTTCGCAAAAAGGCTATCTCAAAGCTGAGTCAGAGTATCAAAGTAGCTTGGCTAAAGCGGAAAGCTTGAAAAAGCAATTGGGAATGATTCATGTCAATGCAGATAAATTGACGCCGGCAAGTATCCAAACCAAGGTTCCTGTAATTTCTCCGATCAATGGCTATGTGGAAAGTGTTTTCACAGTGCCGGGAGCATTTTTGCCATCGGCTTCTAAAGCTGCGACTTTGATTAGTACAGAGCATATGCATATCGAGCTAAGTGTGTTTGAAAAAGATGCAGTGAATGTAACTGAAGGCCAGCATGTAGCTTTTACCCTTCCAGATATGCCGGGGAAAACATTTGATGCAAAAGTGTATGTAGTAGGTAAATCCATAAGTGAACAACGATTGGTTCCGGTGCATGCACACCTAATCGATGAAAGCCAAGAGCATTCTTTGGTGCCGGGCATGTATTTGGAGGCGAAGATCAAACTCGAACCACAGGAAGGTTGGTCATTGCCAGTATCCGCAGTAGTGGCAGCAGATGGTGTAGATTATGTTTTGGTCCAGTCAGGTTCTGATGAAAAAGGATTTTACCTCGATAAAGTGGAGGTGAAACTGGGAAGACAAAATGATGATTTGGTAGAGATTTATCCCAACCCAAAACTGGACGAAAATTCAATCATCTTGGTGAAGGGAGCTTTTACAATGCTTTAAATCCTTCCCAAATAGAAATTCAAAGCCTCCAACTAGAGGCTTTTTTTATTGATAAGGGTTTAGATTTCTAATTATTAATCCCAATTGATAAGAGAGATTTGACAAGGTCAAGAGGGGAATTGTGGACAGAAGAATTTACATTGGAAGAAATAAACCCATTCTTATGAAGAAGTTGCTTTCATTCACCATTGCCTTCATTTCATTTTTTGCTTTGCAGGCTCAGCAAAAACCCTGGATGCTCGGGCCATTTCAAAGACCGGAAGCTGCCAAGCCGATTATAGCGCCACAAGCATCTACCCAATTTGAAGATCCCATGACTGGCAGAACAGTGGCTTGGGAGTCGATGGCAACCTTTAACCCCGCGGCGATCACCAGAAATGGGGAAGTTTATGTGCTTTACCGGGCGGAGGAAAAGCTCGGAGAAAAAGAAATCGGAGGGCATACCTCTAGAATTGGTTTGGCAACATCTACTGACGGTTTTTCTTTTACAAGAGAGAAAGAACCGATTTTTTATCCCAAAGAGGATGGTCAAAAGGAGTTTGAATGGACCGGAGGCACAGAAGATCCACGCATTGTAGAGACAGAAGAAGGGCTTTATGTACTCACCTACACACAGTGGAACAGAGATGTGCCGAGATTGGCGGTGGCAACTTCCCGGGATTTGAGAAACTGGGAAAAGCATGGGCCGATTTTCAAGGATTGGAAGGATGGGAAATATCATACTACCGAATCCAAATCAGGTGCGATCGTGACCGAGCTGAAAGAGGGGAAGTTGGTTGCGGCGAAAATTGATGGGAAATACTGGATGTATTATGGCGTACCGCATATCTGGCTGGCTACTTCGGAAGATCTGGTCCATTGGCAGCCGGTAGAAAATCATGAAGGCAATCGAGTGCCGGTACTGAGTCCTCGCCCGGGGTATTTTGACTCATGGTTGGTGGAGGCGGGACCTCCTCCGGTTCTTACCAAAGACGGAATTGTCGTTTTATACAATGCGGGAAATTCCCAGCAAGTGGGCGTGAAGAATCTTGGGAACCGGGTTTATACGGGAGGTCAAGCACTATTTTCTGCAACCGAACCATGGAAACTTTTGGATCGGGTTGAGGCTCCTTTTATCCAGCCAACGTTGGATTTTGAGAAATCCGGGCAATATCCCGAAGGGACGACTTTTCTGGAAGGCTTGGTCTATTTTGAAGGAAAGTGGCTGCTCTATTATGGGACAGCAGATAGCATGGTAGGAGTTGTGTCAGCGGAAGATAAGTAAGTTATTATCGTTAGAAATAAACAAAAAATGCCTCGTGGATTCACGAGGCATTTTTTTATGGTTTTCCATTGTATTTCGGGTCAAAATCGATCATCCATTCGATTCCATATTTATCCCGGAACATGCCGAAATAGGAGCCCCAAGGGCTGTCATCCATGGGAACTTCCACCGATCCACCTGCGGAAAGTGCCTTGAATAATCTGTCAGCTTCCTCTCTTCTTTCTGCGCTGATAAAGATTTTGGAGCGATGCTCAAGTTCATTGACCTTGCCCATAAATTCAGGAACATCATTTCCCATTAGGATATTTCCGCCGATAGGAAGTGCGATGTGCATGATTTTGTCTGCTTCCTTTTCAGAAATGGGATGCTCCGAACTTGGCATGTCTTTGAACCGCGTAATGTTTGCGAACTCTCCACCAAAAGCTGCTTTGTAAAAATTAAATGCTTCTTCAGCATTTCCATTGAAGTTAATGTAGGGGTTTATTAGTGCCATCTTGATTTTTGATTTTGTTTCAATACTTAAAATTATCCAAATCCTGTCTCAATTAGGAGGCTAAGTTCCGTCAAAAAATGGCGGTTTTACGACAGGGAATTTGTTCAAATGCCTCTAAAAATGTCTTTCCGCAAAACTGATTATCTTAAAGGGATTAAACCGAATTATAAATGATCAAATTTTTTAGAAAAATCCGCCAGAAGCTAATTGAAGAAAAGAGGATTAATAATTACCTGATTTATGCGCTAGGGGAGATTGTGCTGGTGGTGATAGGGATTCTAATCGCTTTGGCTATCAACAATGCAAACCTTCGAAGGATAGATTCCAATAACGAACAGAACTATCTTGAGGGCTTAAGATTTGAGTTTCAGGTGAGCAAAATGAAATTGACCGAGTTGCTGGCTGTCAACCAAAAGAATCTGGATGGAGCAAGGGAAATCCTGAATTTTATCCATTCCGAATCAGGTCAAGCCACCGATCAGCGGCTTTCTGAATTACTATTTGGCACTTTCTCGGATGATATTTCTTTCAATGCCAATAATTCATTTTTAAATGAACTCATCAACTCGGGGAATTTGAAAAATATCTCCAGCATTGAGCTGAGGAAGAAGTTGACTTCCTGGCTAGCTACCATGGATGATATCAAAAGGCAAGAAGCGGAACTGAGTAGCCAGCGTGAGGATGTCTTGGATTTGTTCCGAACGGAAGATTACAGCATTCTGACCATTTTTGAGCAAACCGGATTGAGTCAGGCGCTTGATATTCCAGCTGCATCCAATCTGCAGAGCAACTTGGGAATACTGGATTCCCGGGCTTTTGAAAATGATTTACTGATTTTTATGCTGACCTCTGAAGCCACAAAAACAAATCATTACCAACCTCTGCTTGAGAATATAGATGATATTTTGGAGTTGATTGAAGGGGAACTGGAGGGAAAGTAAGGGATGCGATTGGAGAAATGGATAGGGCTGGTTTTTCAACGTTTTGCAGCTTCCCGAAGGTGGCGATTTCGAAGCACTTCACTGTCAACCAAGCAGAAACTTTGATAGAAGCAGAAAGCTTGATTTAACCACTGAACCGCCACTTTTAGGGTAGGATCTGTTGGCAGCTGCTTTTTTATTCATAATCTGGAAATACTACTAAATCACCCATTTGATTATTGATTGCATCTCTACATTTTTTAGCAAATTCATCACCGCCTTTTTCTAAAACAATCTTGCAAACTCTAAACAATTCACTTGTTTTTATTAATCCTATTTTTTCTCTCTGTGCTCCTGATTTGCATTTCAGCGTAAAGTCTAATGTCCTATCATTTGGTGAAATAAGTCTTTGAGGGTTCCCAAATAATAATCCGAATGCTTTTTCGGTTACTGATTCCTTTTCAAAATCTGCATTCAGTCCATCCAACAATTGTCTAAATTTAGAAACATCAATGTCTTTGTTGTCTTTCCCTTCACATTCGCCTATTAATCTAAACCCTTCTGGAGATAGTATAATTTGGTCTAATTCTAGTTCTCCGTCATCATAATTTTCAGCTTTATATCCTAAAATGGATAAAGCCTTTATGACTGCAATCTCAAGTGGTTTCCCTGTTTCAAAAAGCAAGTCTTTTAAACTTTCTTGTTCTTCAAGAACAGAACTTAGCTCTTTGAGTTCTTTTGTCTTTTTAGCTATTTCTTTTTCAATTTTTTTTATTAGGCTTTTTGTTTCATTTGCTTTCTCAAGGGAGTATTCATCTTTTTCAAGCCAATCTGGTTTTGGAGTTTTTGCCTTTTCACTTCTTAAACTTTTGTCAATAGCTACTAATGAATTTATAAATATCTTGCCTCGCTTTATAGCTTCCTCAGTCCAATACTCATCATCTTTTTCCTTGTCATAAAATGAGAAAACCTTGTCATTGAAATTTAAGTTTGGCAAAAAGACCACAAAGCCATCTTTAATTTTAAAGACTGTACCTAATATTCTGTCACCATTTTTTGTTGTAAATAATCCTTGTAATTGCTTGTTTGAGGTTAAATAGACTTCATAAGTAATCAGGTCTTTAAATTGGTTGAAAAAATCTTTTGTTAAGTCTGACTTGGGATAAACATTTTTTCCAGAAGCAGTATGAAACTCAATAAAGCTAAATGGAAGGAATGAATAGTTTGTGAAGGGTGAAACGTGGTAAGTAGTTTTTTGATTTCTCCCTGTTCCGCTTAAATCTTTTGTTCCACTATAAATATAAAAATCAGACTTATGTGGAAGGGTAATAAATAGTGTTCTACCGGTTTCAACAAAATGTAAAAGCTCCTTTTTCCAATGTTTAGAATGTTCCTTTATTGATACAGATGACTCTTTATTATAAAGTTTTTTTCCTTCGTACTCACCAATGCTGTGATAGCTACCACTGTCGTAGGTTGAATAACTAGTTGTTGAAAGGTCTGGACAGAAAATGGCTATATCTAAATCTGCTAAAGAAGTATAGCTGTCCAAGCGGACATAGTCGTCATTTTCGCTAGGTATACTAAATCCTATTCCTTTATATTCTTTCATCGTGTCTATTTAAAGTTGATGCAAACGGTTTGCATATGGCTTGTGGCGATTTCGAAGCACTTCACTATCAAGCAAGCAGAAACTTTGATAGGAGCACAAAGCTTGATTTAACCACTGAACCGCCACTTTTGGGTAGGTGCTGTTAGGCACAGTATTTCTATTTTTCATCTTTTACGTTATTTATTAACATAAAACTCATTTGTTCTGGTGTAAAATTGTCAAAAAATGCGTTATAAGTCTTTTGTCCTGATTTCTGAATTTTTTCCATTACGATAGGAAGTAAGAAGTCTACTAATGCCGATATTTCACTTCTTTTTTCACTGTTTAAGTTCATTCGTTTCTTTTGAGCATATCTTACTTGCGGTTCACCTTCTTCCTTTGGTATTAAAAGATAGGCTGCTTCAACTTCGTTTTCAGTGTCTCCACGATGAGCTATGAAATTGTGACGTAAATCCATTAAATAATCGTGTATCATCAAAAAAATTGAGTTTTCCTCGAATATTTGTTTTGGTTCAAGTTTTGGTGATTTTGACTTTGAGGCATCTGTAAAACATTTACCGTAAATGGAAATTAGTGAGTATGTTAATGCAGAAGAAATAATTACATCTTTTTCAATTTCTAATTTCTCCAAATATTTTTTTATTAATAGCAAGTCCTCCCTAATAGAACAAAACGATGTGAAAGATTTTGACATAAATTTCGGAATAGCCAAAACCAAATTTTCCTCGGAATATTTACTCTTAGCATCCTTTATTATATCTATTAATCTCTCAGTTTTCTTGTCCATACTTTTATGTTTAATTAAAAATCAAGTTTGAGCTGGTCGTTTTTAAGGTCTTTGTCACGTTTGTGTTTTTTTCCTTGTTCAGTAGCTACATAATTGTCTCCTGTAATAATTTCAATTACTGTAATCACTTTATTCTGAACCACTTTTACCAAGCCCGTTTCATCAATTTTTCTATTTTGATGAAGAACGCATTTAATTGCAGTGCCATTAATAAATTCAATTTCCTTATTAAGGACTGAGTTTTTAAAAGTTTGGTCGTTCATTTCAAAGTTAATTATGTCGCCTTTGTAAAAGCCTTTCCAATTAAAATTTCCTTTTTTCAATACTGGAGAAATAATGTCAATTAACGCTTCTTCGTCTATGTTCGGTGGAAATGTATTAGACCGTAATATGAAATTTCCGAATTGTCTTCTTTCAACCGTTCTCTCTTTCTCAAGAGGTTCATTTCGTTCATTTAGTCTTTGAGTTGTCAGTTTAGTGACTTTTGGATAAAAGTTTAGTTTTTTATAAAAATTAGATTTATGCCAAATGATTTTATAGTCTTTGTCGAGTATTTCAAGAACACGTTCTACAATATCATCAGTTAACTCTTCCTCTGACCTAATTTCGTTTTTTATCTTTTTTAGTTCTTGTCTTTTAAGTTCGTTGTCAAGTTCCAAATTTTCCATCTGAAGCTTAACGAGTTCTTTATTCTCAACTGGCACTCTTGATAAAACAAGTCCGAATACAGTTATAATTAATGTAAGCTGAACTCCATTATTGCCTAAAAACTTCCAAATCTCCTTTAAGCCACCTTCTTTAAAAGCTTCACTTTCTATATCAACTTCAATATCAAGTGATAAAATAACCTCTTTGATAATAGTCAACAGTTCCTTTTCGCATTCATTTCTAACAAATGCGTTCATTGTGTGAGTTTCATCACGCAAAAAGTAGTGCAGTTCTATTTTAGTGGCTGCTTTAATCACTTTGGATTATTATTTCTTTATTGTATCAAATTTCAATTCGCGTTCTTTTTTTATTGACTCTAATTGTTCTCTTGTAAACTCAAAATTTTCAATGGTTTGGTCTGAATGTAGTTTATCGATTATCCATTTTTCAATTTCATACATTATATCTGAAATTTTCGTCTCGTTGTCTTGTTGAATATTTAGATTATTTTGAAGTTTAGTTTCTAAATAAGTCTGATAGTTTGCACCACTATAAGCAAATTCGGTTCTTTTTTGTCTTAAATTATCTCGCATTAGTGAATTAAGCCTGATTAACTTTTGAGATAAAAAGTATCCAATGTGAATTGTTTCAATAAAAATTTTCTGTCTTATCTTCCCAAGTTCTTCGTCTAGTTTTATAAATTCCTGAATGTCTGTTTCTTGCGAAAATGACCAGCTCTTTTGATAATTAAAGTACATTGTTTGGCTTACTTGCCAGCATTCAATTTTCTTTTCAAGAGAAGTTGTTCCAATATGAGTTAATAAATTATTACGAACACTTTCGTCTCTGAAAAACAAGCCAACTTGTGTCTGTACCTTTTCAGTTAAATTACTTTCATATTGTGCAACTGATTTTTTAGATGCTTCTTCAGCGATTGATTTTGTTGCGTATTTCAAATATGTTATGAGAACTCCAATTACAATGATTAGACCAATCACAATAAATAATTTAAGGTCGCCTTGTTGGTTTTGAACCTTTTCTAATAATTCAAAAATTTCTTTAATTTCTACTTTCATTTTGTACTGCTATCTCTGGTCTGTTAATATTGTGCCTAACAATTGTATATTCTAAACCAGTTTCGCATATATTTTCTATATCTGTAACTTATCAAAAAATGTAAATTTTAGGAAATAGCATTTTGCCGATTTTAAGTTTCCTAAGAACGTCAACTAAATTCTTTATCACAATACCCAGTACAGGGTATTTTTTAGGCGAAATGCCAAAAAATCAACCTACAAAAGGGAAATCTGAGAATCGGTAGGAGTTGGAAAATCATTTTTGGCTCCATCATTCCAAGATTTGGCTAGGTCTCGGAACCGTTTTTCCCCGAGATTTGTAGAAACAAAAACAACAGATTAAATGAACGATTCTAAAATAGCTTTGGTCACTGGAGGAAGTCGTGGATTGGGAAGAGATATTGCGCTCCGCTTGGCCGAAAAAGGAAATGACTTAATTATTACCTACCATACCAATGAAAAAGCTGCCAATGAGGTAGTGGCAGAAATCGAGAAATTGGGACAAACCGCGAAAGCCTTTTCATTGGATACCCGTGATATCAAAGGCTTTGAAGCATTTTTCACAATGCTCTATGAATACCTACAAAGCAAAAAGCAGCGCGAAACGTTTGATTATTTGATCAATAATGCCGGCACGGGATTGTATGTTCCTTTCTTGGAAACGACCGAAGCCATGTTTGATGAGATGGCAAACATTCACTTAAAAGGAGTGTATTTTCTGACTCAAAAGGCTGTTCCATTCCTAAGTGAAGGAGGAGGGATCATTAATATTTCCTCAGGTTTGGCCCGATTCAGTCTTCCTAGTTCCTCTGCTTATGGTGCCATGAAAGGTGGGGTGGATGTTTTGACCCGCTATCTGGCGAAGGAACTGGCAGGCAAAAAGATTAGAGCAAATGTAGTCGCTCCAGGCGCTATCGCAACTAAGTTTGGCGGAGGAGAAAACCGGGATAACGAACAAAAGAGAAAGCTGATTTCTGGTGCTACAGCACTGGGAAGAGTTGGAGAAGCGGAAGATATTGGTGGAGTCGTAGCATTTTTGTGCAGCGAAGATGCCCGCTGGATCAATGGTCAGCGAATCGAGGTTTCGGGAGGGATTTTCCTTTAGGAGCAGTGGTCTGTTTCTTCCTCGGTCAATTTATTGAGGAAGTTTCGGTCTGTGAGACACAGACCGGGGTGAGGGATTTTAATCTTAGGGCAATATTTTTTTCTGGAATACAATTAATCAGTAGTTTTCTAGCCCCAAATTAGGTTGCATGAAGTTTATCCCGATTCTTGTTTTCTTCTTACTCAGTGTTTCTCTTTCGGCTCAGACCAAATATCGAGATGAGATGGGCAGGTCTGTTTCCAAAGATGAATTCCAGAATAAGATATTGAACGGACCATATTTCGGAGTGCCCAGTGAGGATCCTGAGGTGATGATGTTGATCTATCGAATGCCTTTTGGAAAGGTGGAACCGGAGATTTTCTACGAGAAATTGGGAAAAGCGCAGGATCTCAATGAAGGCAAATCCCTGATTGTCGTTTATTATCCGGGAAAGGATGAGTGCAATTCTACAGGCGACAATGCCAACGATACCCGATACTTTCAGAAAAGTCATGACTATCTGTTGAAAACGGCAGCCAAGCGAAATGCGGGTGAACCGGCATATATTTTCAAGAACTCCCATGGGTTGGAGAAATACCAGGGAATCATGACCTGGATGCCTGATCCTGATGGAGTTTTCGAAAATCAATTTTTTAAATTTCCGTATCCTTGCAGAAGTTTCGTGGTGATTCATCCCAGCGGAGAATACCGCGCGATTTTGGGGGAGTTTCCCAATAATCAGATCGATCAGGCGCTGAAAATTTTGAACAAGAATTAAACAATGGGTTCTATAACGATTGAGGAAGTTAAAGCAGGAGAACTTGAGGAGTTGGTTTTGATGGCCAGAAAGTCATTTTTGGAGGCTTTTACTGCAGGAAACAAAATCGAGAATGTGTATGCCTACTTGGATGAAGCTTTCACCTTGCCGCAGTATCAAAAAGAATTCTTGAATCCCAGCTCCAAGTTTTTTGTGGCAAAAAAGGAGGGGAAAATCATCGGATATACCAAAGTGAATCAGGTTCCGGCACAGACAGATATCCATGATCCAAGTAGTTTGGAGATTTCCCGGCTGTATATTTTGGAGGAGTTTTTAGGAATAGGTCTTGGGAAGGATTTATTGGATTATGCTTTTGATTTTGCCAGAAAGCAAGGCTTGGAATATGTCTGGCTGGGTGTCTGGGAGAAGAATGCACGAGCAATCCGATTTTATGAAAAGAACGGTCTGGTGAAATTCGGGACGCATCCTTTTCCTTTTGGAGATGAAATCCAAACGGATTGGTTGATGAAAAAAAGTGTTTAGCCAATCCTAAGGGGAATAGTGAACAGCTGAACAAAATCCTTCTTGAAGGGAAATTTCCGGAAGAGGAGAATTGAAAGAAAATAGTTTATTTTTATTTTCAAGCTTTTTAAATTTTCTCTGTTTGCTTAACAACTGACGGGTGATTTACTTGAATTTTAGAAGTTCAAATTAGGCAATTCCCCCTTTCTAAAGGGGGCAGGGGGATTTAAACAAGATAGACGAAACATAATTTTACTAGGTAAATTCATGCGGATACGCATAAATTAGATTAATCAGAATGAAGCTGAAACCGATTTTTTGGATCCTGTTGATTTCCTTCTTAGGAGCTGCCTTGTATTTCCAGACTTACAATTATGGCTATTCAGGAGATGACGGGATTTACGCCTATTTCAATAGAGTTACCCAAAAAGGATTGGAAGAATGGACCGAATTGTTCAAGTATGGTTCCATGAATTTCATCTCCATCAATCCGGTCAACACAAGTATTTACAGGCCATTTACCTTATTGACTTTTGCCATTGAATACCAGATTTTTGGCGAGTTTAATGCCTCCAATGGTCATATCCTGAATGTGATTTTATATTTCGGATTATTGCTGATTTTGGGCAAATTCCTGTTGATTTTATCGGAGAAAAAGAATTTACCGGTATTTGTCCCGCTGTTGATTTTGGCTTTGTACGCAGTACATCCGATCCATACAGAAGTGGTGGCTTCGGTCAAAAGTAGGGATACCTTACTGGCATCATTATTTGCCTTTTCAGCAATTTTGCTTTGGGTTTCTTCCGAGTCAAAAGTTAAAATGCTAAAGCAAATTGGGATCGGGATACTTTTCTTTTTGTCATTGATTTCCAAAGAAGAGACGATTACGTTTTTGGCTTTGGTGTTTTTGATTGCTTATTTCTTTCAGAATAAAACTGTCGTACAAAGTGCCAAAGAGGTCCTTCCTTTTTTGATTCCGGTGATCCTTTACATGGTCTTTAGAGGGCTGGTACTCGATAAGGCAGCGACTACCTATGACTCCAAAATCAATTCTATTCTATACGGGCTTTCGGGTGGGGAGCGCTTGGCGACCAACTTGTATATCTATCTTCAGTATCTGAAATTATTGATTTTCCCGCACCCGCTTTCTTGGGATTATTCATTCAGTCAGATCGATGTACAGACTTTCCAGAATCCAATTGTCTGGTTGAGTTTGTTGACTTTTGGTGTGTTGATTTATTTCGCTGTCAAAGGCTTTAAAAAGCGAAGCTTATTTAGTTTCGGGATCCTGTTTTACCTGGCTACATTCTCCATTTTTGCCAACCTAACAAACTCACTGACTATCGGCTCCAATCTGGGAGAGCGATTTATGTTTATCCCTTCTCTGGCTTTTAGTTTTCTGGTGGTCTATGGACTTTACCGTTTGTTGACCTATTATAAAATTGAAAAAAGTTCTTTAGTGACCTTGCTGGTGCTTGTTCCCTCTTTATTGGCATTTTCATGGAAAACGGTGGATCGCTCTCCGGTTTGGAAAAACGGATTAGCACTCTCTTCTTCAGGAGTAGAAACAGCTCCAAAAAGCTGGAGAACACATGTGATGTATGCAGAGGAACTGAGGTTGGAAGCAGCCAAATTGAAAAAAACTTCTCCAGATTCTGCCAAAGATTACTTTGCCCTGTCTGTTGTACACTTTGACAAAGCCTATGAGATTCTGGGCAAAGATGCTCCCGTTTCTCAATATTTGGCACCGTTGGCGGAGGTGTTATTGGGAGTTGGTGATACTACACGAGCAAAATTGGTTCTCGAAGAAAGCATCAAAAAACAGCCCAATGTATATTTTTCAAAATTTAAATTAGCGGCCGTTTCCTATGAAGAAGGAGATTTTGAGAAGGCAAGAAAATTTTACTTGGAGAGTTTGAAAGCTGATAAACCAGACCTGTATGCCACTTATAAAAACCTGGGTTTAACCTATATGAGGTTAAACGAAAAGGAAAATGCGATTTCTTCTCTCGAAAAAGCAGTCGAAATCCAAGATGATCCTGAGCTAAAGCGAAATCTCGCTTACTTATATACAGAAATCGGAGACCTTGAAAAGGCGGAATCCTATCAATCGGATGACGATGATTTTTCGGTGGAGGAAACAGCTTTTTTAATTGCTTTGAGAGCTGGGAATGATGCTTTTGAGAATAAAAACTTTGCTTTGGCGGCTGCTGAATATGGGAAGGTAGAATCAGCATTTGAAGAGTTTGGAGGCTCGGAGAAATATCCATCTTACTATGCTGCTTACGGAAAATCACTTCTTGAAACCCGAGATACCTTGGCGGCGAAAGCTAGATTCTTAAAAGCGTATCAATCTGATCCTTCTAATTCTGTCGTGTTAACCAACCTTGGGACGATTTCCTTTTTGAAGGATAAAAATTATGCGAATGCTGAAAAGTATTTTAGAGCTGCCGTGGAAGCAGGGCATGAGGATCAATTCTCTGCTTTAAATAATCTTGGTACAGCACTGATCGTGCAAAGGAAGGAAAAAGAGGCGATTGAAGTTTATGAGAAAGCCTTGCAATATGGTACCAGCAAGTCAGTTCTTTCCAATTTATATCTGTTGAATAAAGCAGTGGGGAATGAAGATAGAATGAATTTCTATCAGGAGCAGTTACAAAAAATCTCCAATCAGTAACCAAAAAGAAAGGCAACCAATCGGTCGCCTTTCGGATCTATAAATAGGGCTCGTCGATCAGATTAATCCTGACCTAACTCACCTCGTTCAGCCATTTTTTGCATCTTTTTGTTTGCATAAATTGCTACCTCTACACGTCTATTTTGCTGTCTACCGGCTTCAGTTTCATTTGTGGCAACTGGTTGAGCCTCTCCATAAGCAGCTGTTTCCAATCTTGATTTTTCGACTCCTAGATCAGTTAAGTAATCTTCTACGGAGTAGGCTCTCCTTTTAGAAAGATCCAAGTTGTACTCATCCGAACCTGTGGCATCGGTATGACCTTCTACAAGAATGTTGGTGTCTTCATATTTCTTTAAAGTCTCTGAAAGCTCAGATAAATTTTCTTTGGAATTAGAATTCAGATTTGAATCATCCACTGCAAACATCAACCCAGAGTCGAAAGTGATTTTGATACCTTCACCTACACGCTCTACAGTTGCTCCTTCAAGATCTCTTCTCAATTCCTCGGCAGCTTTGTCCATTTCGTTACCGATAATTGCACCGGCAGTACCACCGATAGCAGAACCGATCAAAACACCTGTTGCGGTATGGTCCTTACCAGCAATTACTCCACCTAGAACACCTCCGGCTGCACCACCAATGGCACCACCTTTTACGGCATTACTGGATTTACAACTTACAGCTCCCAAACTAGCGGAAGCAATCATCATAGTATAAAGAATTTTGTTGGTCGTTTTCATAACTTTTTTGTTTGATGAAATCTTCAAGTTCAATTCACATACCATTGCGAATGCAGGCTATTTTGGCCGTTTATTGGGATTTCTCATGGAAATAAATTCCCGAATTTGGGGAGAGATCCACAGTTTTTATTGCTGATTTTGGGAATTTGGTTGAAAAGAAAAAAGGAAAAAATAGGGTCTATGAAAAACTATAAATACGCTTCATCAAGAAGCTATTCTTTGTAATTTGATCAGAAAGTGAAAAGGATCAAGGTTACTTTACATGATTTCATTGGTTTCAAGTTTTCAACAGGTATTTTCGTCTAAATTCTTTTCAAATGAAAAAATTACTTATTCTCATCCTTCTTTTAGTTTTTGGGCTTCAATTCTTTGCCTTCTCGCAGGATAAGAAGGAACCAGTGGTGATTTTGATCTCTCTGGATGGTTTCAGATACGATTATGTGGAGAGATTCCAACCCGAAAATCTAAGCAGATTTATATCCTCGGGAACCGCCGCAAAGTCCTTAATTCCATCTTTTCCAACCAAGACTTTTCCTAATCATTACACCATTGCTACCGGGATGAGGCCGGAGCATCACGGCATCGTGGACAATTCCTTTTTTAACCCGGAGAGAAATCAGGTTTATCAAATCAATAAGAGGGAATTGATAACAGATGGAAGCTGGTATGGAGGTACGCCGCTTTGGGTTCTAGCAGAGAAAAATGGGATGAAAGCAGCCAGTTACTTTTTCGTTGGTTCGGAGGCAGATGTACAAAAAACAAGACCAAGCTACTATTTTGATTATGATGCTAGAATCAATAATCTGACAAGAGTCAGTCAGGTTTTTGAATGGCTTCAGATGCCGGACTCTATAAAACCGCGAATGATCACCATGTATTTTTCGGACATGGATGACGTTGGTCATATGTATGGGGCGGAAAACGACGAAAAGCTTTCAGAGACCTTGTATCGCCTGGATAGAGAACTAGGAGCTTTAATAGAAGGAGTGAAAAGCCTCGATCAAGATGTGAACATAATCATCGTTTCTGATCATGGGATGGCAAACGTATCAGCAGAAAAGTACATTCCTTTGGATAAAATCACGGATGGGGTTTCAGGAAAAGTTGTTAATAGCGGTGCATTGGCACATATATACCTTGATGATCCGGCTGATAAACTGGAAGCGATTAAAAAGTTGAAAGAACGGGAAGTAGGTTTTGTGGTTTTTGATCCGGCAGATAAGAATTATTATCAGGATATCAGTGTTTATGGAGATCGGATTGGCGACATTATCATCCTAGCTGATCTTGGGAATTACTTCATGGACAATGAGGAATATCGGGAAGTGATTTCCAGAAGAATGAGGATGGATGAAACTTCGGTTAGAGGAACGCATGGTTTCAGTCAAAAATATCCCGAAATGCATGGGATTTTCTATTCCAATGGCCCACAAATCAAAGAAGGAATGAAGATCGATTCGTTTGATAATATTCATATTTACCCATTGATCTGTGAAATTTTAGGATTGCCTGTACCTGAGGATATCGACGGAGATTTGAAGGTACTCGAACCGATATTGAAATAATAAGATGGATAGAATAGATATCAGAAGTAGAAAAGAAGTGGATTTTTTGGTTCGCAGATTTTATGATCAAATTAGGGTTCATGAGACACTGGGGCCGATCTTTAATGGGGTTGTCAAAGATTGGGATCATCACCTGATCCATCTCTCTGATTTTTGGGAAATGATCCTTTTACAAACCGGGCCCGGAGCCGGTAAATTTAATCCAACCAAAGTTCATCGAGAGGTAGATTCGGCAGTTGATAATAGCATCGAACAAGCTCATTTTGGCAATTGGCTGGAACTATGGTTTAATACAATTGATCGGTATTTTGAAGGCGAAGTGGCCGATTATGCAAAAGAACATGCCAGAAGGATGGCTCATATGTTATTTATGAGGATTTGGGAGGCTCGAGTGGAGAAGTCTTAAACTTAAAATTTCAAATCAGTTCATTTACTTATTTTAGTATGGAAACGTTTTTGAAAGGAGCAGCCTAAAACTTGACTATGGAAAAAGAAGATAAAAATCTTGAAGCGGATTTGAAGAAGCAGGCGGCTGAAGAGAAAAGGGTCGCTGCGGAAGAAAAAAAGAAGCAGAAAGTTATAGATAAGGAAATCCAAGGCACCAAAAAAACGGGGAAGGATCTACCAAAATCACATGGGGAGATATTGCGGGATCAGATTTCTGATGCCCAGGAAACCTACGAAAAAAGCCCAAGTAGTCTGTTTTTAAGTTCGATTACAGCAGGATTGGAAATAGGATTCAGTTACTTGATGATCTGTACGGTATTTTTCTTTTTTGGTGGAAGAATGGAGGAAGATGCTGTTTTTAAAATGATTTCTCTGGTGTATCCTCTGGGGTTTATTCTGGTGGTTTTGGGGCAAAGTATCCTCTTTACTGAACAAACAGCTTTACTGACTTTACCGGTTTTGAATAAGAAACAAACGATTGGTGCGATGCTTCGGCTGTGGGGAATTGTCATCAGCGGGAATTTGATCGGTGGTTATATGATGGCTCTGATTCTAAACTGGCTCGGTCCAAGACTTGGTATTTTCAATTCGGAAGTAGTTATCACCATTGCATCTCATGTGGTGGATTCTGCTCCTCAAGTAATCCTGGTCAGCGCTATTATAGCAGGCTGGTTAATGGGTTTGCTGTCTTGGTTATTGGCATCGGTAAGAGATACGATCAGCCGAATTGTGATGATCTTTTTGATTACCTCTGTATTGGCTTTCACGGGATTGCATCACAGCATTATCGGCAGTATTGAGGTGTTTTCGGGAATGCTGAATTCAAATGAAATCAGTTTATTGGATTATCTTTCATTTCAAAGCTTGGCCTTATTGGGAAATGCCTTCGGTGGAGCAATTTTCGTGGGATTGATCAAATACAGGGCATTTGTGTATAATATCATTAGCAACAAATAGTAGACATCAAAACTCCTTCCTATGAATTTCCGACTATTCTCTTTTCTCTTGATCGCATTTGGGTCTTTTGGTTTTTGGCAATGTAATTCCAAAGAAAAAGTGGAGGAGAAAATGGAAGTTGAGAAGAAAATGGAGCCCATCTCTTTATTCAATGGGGAAAATCTGGAAGGCTGGCATATGGATGTGCCCGACCTCGAAGCAGATAGCAGTCTGAGAATCCCGTTTATCATTCGTGATGGTTTGTTGGTGAGTTTGGGGACTCCTGAGGGGCATTTGATCACAGATCAAGAATATGAGAATTACACCTTGGAACTCGATTACCGATTTGCCGGTGAGCCGGGAAATTGCGGCATTTTGGTTCATGCCTCTGAGCCAAGAGCTTTGTATGATATGTTTCCGAAGTCCATTGAAGTTCAATTGATGCATTCCAATGCAGGGGACTTTTGGTGTATTCAGCAGGATATCCAAGTAGATGATATGGAAAGTCGCAGGGGTCCAAAAGAGGATTGGGGCGTTTCTGAAGGAAAAGAAAGAAGAGTGAAGAATCTAACAGATGATTCTGAGAAGCCACTGGGCGAATGGAATCATATCAAAATCACTTGCGATGGAGATAAAATCACTGTTTGGCTCAATGGAGAATTAGTCAATGATGGCTATGGGGCAACAGCGCAAAAAGGTCAAATTGCCTTGCAGGCCGAGGGGGCAGAAGTCGAGTTTAAAAACATTTTTTTGACAGAAATTGAATAAAGCCAATTCCAATCAATAACATCCGTATTGCTATCGGATATACATTAAAAAAATCCTATATTTTAGAGTTGTAAATTATTGTTGTTCAATTTATTGCTTGATTCTCTAAGTAAAATTATAGTTCAAAATTGAATTATTTAAACAGGAGATTCCAGGCAATTCCATCAACTCAGGATTTTTAGAATGGAAAAGTACCTGGTCATTATTAATTGGCGAACTTTTGTGGCTTTAGCCATTACCGCCTTGACTACACATTTTACACTGGAGAAAAATTTCCAGTATAATTTTGATCTGACAATGATCAGTATCGCCATTATTTTTCCTTTGGTATTTACGATTCGTGGAGCTTTCAAAAGAAGGGAAAAAGCCATTGAGCATTTGTCCAAATTCAAATCCGGTTTGATCACAGTGGATATTTGTCTTCAGAGTCAGACTAAAATCGGAGAGGAGGATAAGAAGGCTTTGAAGCAGATCATTGAGAATATTTCTAGGTATTTGTTGGAATATTTAGGTCCAGAACCGACCCCAATTGAGACTGTAAGGGCTGAAGCAAAGAAAATCAGCGATTATATAAAAGAGAGGTCAGTTTCCATGAAATTCAATGCCTCCCTAAAAATTCAAGGGTTTATGAGAGATGTGCTGCAGTCGATTGAAAATACAGCCGCGATTAAGGAGCATAGAACTCCTACTTCGATTCGTGCTTATTGTTTGATATTCATTTACTTATATCCAATTATCTATATTCCTTCTATCTATTTTAGGTTGCTGGAAGGAGGTTCGAAAAGTGATTCTTGGATCCTATATTCTTTGGGTTTGATTTCTTCTTTTATCCTGATTTCGCTTTTTAATGTACAGGAGCAATTGGAAAATCCATTTGATCAAAAAGGAGTAGATGATGTGAAATTGGAGATGTTTGATATGAATAAATAGTTTTTTGAGGATTTTTAAAATGAAGGTTATGAAGGTGTTACTAAGAGGGTTTTTATTTTGTTTTTCAATTTTCTTTTTGGCATCCAAAGGGTTTGCGCAAGAGTCATTTGACCTGTTTGCAGATCAGGAACCTGTGGAAATCCGAATGAAGTTTTCTGTCAAGGATATTAAAAAAGATTCCAATGATTCGACCTATGTCGAAAGCTTTTTACAGTATAAAAATGAAAACACTGGAGAGTGGGATTCGCTGGACATAGATTTGAGAGTTAGAGGGAATTTTCGGTTGAGCAATTGTTTTTATCCGCCACTTCGGGTCAAAATCAAAAAGAAGCAGGCGAAAGAGACCATTTTTGATGGAAATAGAAATCTGAAATTAGTCATCCCTTGCAACAGGCAGAATGGTGCAGACGATGATATTATCAAAGAATATGTCTGCTATAAACTTGCCGAGCCGGTGACCGAATATTCATTTCAAACCAGACTGGTAAAGGTTTATCTCGAAAATGAGGACGATAAAAAAGGAGAAACCACTGAATTGATGGGTTTTTTCATCGAAGATGATGATGAAGTTGCTGACCGATTTGAAGGTGAGATTTTGGATGGTAAAAAAATCCTCGGAACCTTACTCGAAGACTCCGCAGCTGTAAGACATGACTTTTTTCAGTTGATGATTGGGAATACAGATTGGTCTACCATGTTTCAGCACAATATGAAAATCCTAAAACTGGATTCTAAAACTGTGGTTCCTTTGGCTTATGATTTTGATATGACAGGGCTTGTAAATCCTCCTTATTCTCAGGTGAGTAATTTGGTAGACATCGAACATGTGACAGAGCGATTGTATCGGGGATATTGTAGGGAAGAATCTTTGATGCAGGCAATCAGGCAGGAGTTTTTAGTAATGAAGCCAGAGCTTTGGGAGCTTGTAGGTTCTTATGAAAGCATGATCAGCAAAGGAGATTTTAAGGTTTTTACCTCCTACCTCGAGGAGTTTTTTATGATTTTGGAGAATGATAGGATATTTGAAAATCAAATTTTAATGGCCTGCCGAAAATAACTTTTAACAAAAGCTAAGGTGTTTTAACAATCAGCAAAAGTCTCTGCTTCTATCTTGTGGTTGGATTTAAAAACACGATATGAAGCATGTATACTTTTCATTTTTAATCCTTCTGATTCTTGAGGCTAGTTGTACCGAAAAGAAAGCAGAAGCGAATTTTAAGCAGAATTTTCAAATAGAAATTACTGATTCCTTACAGATAGATTATCTGGGTGATTTGTGGATTCAAGATTATGATTCGGTTTCTCAGGAATTTGTTGCTGTGACCAAAAACGATCAGGAACTTTTGTTTATCGATTCCAAAGGAGAAATCACA
This sequence comes from Algoriphagus iocasae, assembly GCF_014206875.1. Taxonomy (GTDB): domain Bacteria; phylum Bacteroidota; class Bacteroidia; order Cytophagales; family Cyclobacteriaceae; genus Algoriphagus; species Algoriphagus iocasae. The sequence goes on from NZ_JACIJO010000001.1 coordinate 731,076, forward strand.
TCCAACTTGAAGATTCCTTTTGAAGGACCCAATTCAATGCAGGGGATATTCCTGCTGTCTTATAGAAATGAAATGTTGCAGATTTTGAGTTCGGTAAGCGGCTTTCATTTTGTCACAAAGGTTGGGGATTTTAAACGGTCAATTTTATTGCCCTATCAATACATCATTCATAACAATTCCATAGATCCGGCATTTTCTTCTATAGGAGAAAAGATTGCCTATTTCAAGCCGGCGAGTTTTGGGGACGAGGGCATTCGTGATGTAACAGATTTTGTAAAGTATTTGTACAGTGCTCCATTTTTGGAGGTTTTGGACACAGTTTCTATGGAGAAGCATGACACCATGGATTTTCCGAAAACTTCCTTGTATTCCGACGGGAATTTTTATTTTTTTCCTTTTCCTAAGATCCAAAAGCTGGGGAGTAAATGGTATTTACATTTTTTCTATGAGTTGAAATATTATGTCTATAAGGAAATGGGGGATGAAATTGTGTTGGAAAAAACAGTTGATTTGGAAGTGAAAGATGCTGTCTTGCCAAGGGCGGAAAATTTTGAGGTGGCCATGGAATACACCACTAGCGATCAACGACCAGCTTCTATCTTGCAACTATATAGAGATAAGGGTAAAACGATCGTTTTTTATAAAAAGGGCATCCAAGAGGAACTGGTGAAAAACAGCCTTTCTGACCCTAGTGTAGAGCTTGATGATAAAACTTTTGCAGCGGTATTTGATGAGGAAAATAAGTTGATCCAAAATGAAATAGAGGTGCCAGAGGGTTTGATTTTTAGTAGAGCAATGACTGAAAAGGGTGAAATTCTTGCTAAGAAGAACCAAGACTTTTTCGGGACGGAAGAGGATCAGGTGGTTTATTATAAATTGAAATTAATTGATGAATAAGTTTAAAGCTGGTTTTTTAATCATTTTACTTTTTGGGTCTTTAACATATGGCTGTACTGAAAAACGTGTTAAAAGTGTAAAACAAGATGGATTTGGGCTCATTGTCACAGATTCCTTACAGATTGATTATTTGGGAGATCTGTGGATTCAAGATTATGATTCTTCCAGTCAACAATATCTTGCATGGGGAGATGGAGATAGAGAAGTTTTGATTTTGGATGAAAGAGGTGAGATTTCTTTCACATTTAATTTCCCAACTGATGGCCCGGATGCTTTGCCTGGATGGATAAACCCTATAGGTTTAAATAATGATGGAATTGAATTGATGGCTGTTCCAAATGGGTTTTATCGATATGATTTTCAAGGGAACAGGGTTTGGAGTTTTAAAATGCCTTCAGAATATTTTTATGTAAATGGGATTAAAGGAGATCCTTTTTATTCCTTGGGGAAGGATATGGCATTTTTAAGACCAGAGAAGGGTGAAATGGACTGGGACGAAGGATTGAGTGATTTATTCAAAAAAATCTATCAATCTCCGATTTTGGAGGTTCTTGATACCGTTTCCCAAACCTCACGATATACCATGTCTTTTCCTCCCAACTCCATTTATAGCGATGGAGATTTCCATTTTTGGACCTTTCCTACAGTTAGTAAATCAGGTAAGGAATGGATTCTTTATTTTAGAAATGAGTTGAAATTTTGGGTTTACGAAGAGGAAGAGGGTGAGGTCCTTTTTAAAAAAGAAGTCGATCTTCAAGTGGCAGATGCAGTTGCAGAAATTGGGGTTTCGTTTGAAAAAGCTAAAGAGTATAATGAATTAACGGCTTATGATTTTCCTGGATCTATTCAGGAGGTCTATCGAGGAAGGGATAAACTATTGGTGATCTATCACAAAGGAGTTTCTAAAGACCTAGCAAGACAATTTGACCGGAATAGTCCAGACGGAAGAAGGGAAATAGAAAGGCTAAAGAGGAAATACCTGGCTGTTTTTGATTTGGATTTTACTCTTTTACAAAATGATATTCCTGTTCCTGAAGGCTTGATTTTCACTACAGTCTTGACCAAAAATGAAGAGATTTTAGTTTTGAAACATCAGGATTTCTTCGGAACAGAAGAGGATCAGGTGGTTTATTATAAATTGAAAGTTGTGGAGGAATAGGGAAGAGCGGATGATTAGATTTCAATCTCATACGCTTTTAGCCTTCGGAAAAAAGTGGATTTCCTAACGAAAAATCATCTGACTATCCGCTGGTCAAGTTGTAATGAATATGTTTTGAATGCGATGAGGTTGAAATTTTCTGAAAGTGGGTTGATCACAAAATTCATTGAACTTGGATCCACTACGGAAGGAACTGCAAAACAGAGAAGGCCTGAATGAAGTAAGTTAGAGCCATATTCCTGAGAGGCTTTTGTGGGAGGGAGGCTGTTCCAGTTTTTTGGTAATTCCGTTTTTTCAGGGTAGAGAAGGAGCTTGTCCGGAATCTGAATTTCCATGATCGAGTAGAGAATATATCTCTCAGATGAGAACAATTCAGGATCTATTGTCAATCTTTCTAAGAGACAGGATGAGATACTAGATCCAGCATAAATGGCAGGAACCCCAACTTTATTCCAACGTCCTCCATAGCGTTTGGCTCCTTCACCACTGAGATCGTTGTATTGTGTCAAAGCAATTCGATAGACAATCATCTTCTCAAATAGCAATACCGTATTGAAGTTTCATGATTTCTGATTTGAGAAGGTCTATTCCTTCCGAAACGTCAATCAGATCAAGGGGCTTTCTATTCCCTAAAGTAAAAAGTGGTCGATCCATCCATCTTTTAAAGCCTTCTTTACCAAAGTAATTGATGCCTAAAGCATATAATGATGCGAGTTGATAGATTTTTTCGGATTGGATCGTGTCAAAAACTTCCTTTCGCTGCAAGGTTTTGGAGGAGACTCCCAAAGCAGTGGCTAGTGTATTGTAATCCATACCGGATAGCTCTTTCAGACTGTCGAAAGACTTTCTAGGCAAACCTTTACGGAATACTTCCAATCTATCGAAAGGCTCGTCCAAAGGATGATCATCAATATGTAGAATATCAGATACAGAAAGATTTGAAGTCTTTTCATAGGCAACTGCCGGCTCTTTGACTTTGGAAGATTTTTTTGCCATGACTGAAAGGGAAAATTGTCTTTTAATATAACGTAATTTGTCCTAATTTGATTTTTTTCCTAAATTTTTTTCTACAATTCACTTAAAGATCTGCAATGGAAGGGAGATCAGTCTTGACATATAATTCGATGGAGGCTTCAGATAATTATCCAGACATAGGCCTTTCTATATCTTGTGATTTATTCATTTTAAATTTCACATTCTCCAATTTTAAATTCACTCACCCGCATTCCAATACTCCAGTCTTTCACATTTGCTAGCTTCGATGCTGTAGAAGTCAAATTCGGCGGTGACTTTACCTTCAATCAGGTAGATTGCCCGACCTTTGAAAGGATATTTTTTGACCACGGGAGGGAAGTGAACCGTATCGATCCAGTGACCTTCCCTGTCGATGAAAGTACCGAAATTCATCACATCTCCTTTGACTGTTCGGGTGTATTTAACGGTCACTAAATAGCCGACAATCTTCACCGTCTTGCCCAGATAGCTCTTGAGTTCGGCAGCTTTGATCCCACAAATGTTTTGATCTTTGATCAGGTGAAAAGGGGAGTCCAGCGGAAATTCCAGAATATCGATCTGGTCGACGATTTCCTGTCTGATGTCGATTTCTTCCAGTTGGGGTACTGCAGGCTGGCGAAAGTTGAATCCGGTATTTTGTTTAAAGAGATCAGTAGGGCCGGGAATCGCTTTCCGCTTGTTCAGAATGAAATGCGCTTCCCAGAGCAGTTCCTGCTTGGTTTTGCCTGTGAATCGGAAGCAATTGATCCGAATTAAAATCAAGAGTTGCTCCAGGCTGATTTCTACACGTCCACAGAAATCCGCCAGTCCGAGGAAGTGACCGTTTTGTCTGCGCTCAGTGAGGATTTTTTCCACGGAAGCTTTTTCCAGATACTTGAGATGGATGAATCCGAGATACACTGTTATTCCGGTAATTCGGGTCAGATACTCACTTTCATTGATATGCGGAGCTTGGATGTCCGCACCGTTCATTCGGAGTTCGTGGATATAAAACTCAGTATGATAAAAGCCTCCAAAGTTGTTGATCACTCCCACCATAAATTCCAGTGGGAAATAGGCTTTGAGGTAAAGACTTTGGTAACTCTCCACAGCAAAGGAAGCGGAATGTCCCTTCGCAAAGGAATATCCAGCAAAGCTTTCGATCTGATGCCAGACTTCCCCGGCGATTTTATCGTCATGTCCCTTTTCCCGACAGTTGCTGAAGAAGCGGTCTTTCACCCGTTGGAATTCATCTTTGGAGCGGGATTTTCCACTCATGCCTCTTCGTAGTACATCGGCTTCTCCCAGACTCAAACCGGCGAAGTAATGCGCCACTTTGATTACATCTTCCTGATAGACCATAATGCCATAGGTTTCGGGCATGATATCGGCGAGAACAGGATGAGCGATTTTGCGTCGCTCCTCATCCACATGGCGCAAAATGTATTCACGCATCATTCCTGATCTCGCCACTCCCGGACGGATGATGGAGCTGGCAGCGACGAGTTCCAGGTATTCATCAGCTTTCATCTTTGCCAGCAGCATGCGCATGGCAGGAGATTCCACATAGAAGGCACCGATGGTATGCCCATCCCGGAGATGTTCTTTGATTCTTTGATCTTTTTTGAATTGCTCCACTTTACGGATGTCTACTTTTACCCCTTGGTTTTGGTAGATGATCTCGATTGCACTTTTGATATGCCCCAAGCCTCGCTGGCTCAGAATGTCAAACTTATGCAGTCCGATGTCTTCGGCTACATGCATGTCGATGTGTGAAAGTGGGAAGCCTTTGGGAGGCATTTCCGTCGCAGTATAGTAATGAATGGGTTTGTGTGAAATCAAGATTCCGCAGGCATGAACCGTCAAATGGGAGGGCATATCATGCAATACCTGACTGTATTTGATGATGAGTTTGCCAAATTGATCCGGTTCGAAATAAGGCTTATCAGCAAAATGAATCAGAGACTCAATGTCGCTTTTGGGTAAGCCAAAGACTTTTCCGAGTTCACGGAAGACAGAGTTGTACTGGAAGGTGCTATAAGCTGCCAAAAGTGAGACATGTTCCTGCTTGCCCTGGTTGTATTTCCGGAAAATATAATCGGTGACTTCATCCCGGTCTTTCCAGGAAAAGTCTATGTCAAAGTCTGGCGGGTTTTCACGATAGAGATTGATAAATCGCTCGAAATACAAGTCCAGTTCGATGGGGTCCACATCGGTGATGCCCAGGCAATAGGCGACGATGCTATTGGCACCGGATCCACGGCCCACATGGTAGAAGTTGCGCTGCTGCGCAAAGGTTACGATGTCGTAATTGATCAGGAAGTAGGAGGTAAAGGCCTTTTGCTGGATGAGTTCTAGTTCCTTCTCTATACGTTGGGAAATCTCGGAAGTCAAGTTTGGATAGCGGGAAAGTGCTCCCTTGAAAGTTTCCTGACGCAGGTAATCATAGTCTTCCCAGTCTGAACCTAAGACATCTCGTTTGTTTTTGACGGCTTGGAAGTAGAAGGAAAACTGGCAATGTTCCAGTAATTTCTGGGCATTGGCGACTAGGTAGCTGTGGTTTTCGCAGCGTGCCACCGAATCAGCATAGCTGTAGAATCGATCGCTGGGATCGCCTTGTTCTTCCGTAGGGAGTTTGCTCAGTAGCGTGTTCAAGTCTATGCTTCGCAAGAGTCGATGGGCATTAAAATCAATTTTGGAAGTGAAAGTCACAGGTTGGAGCATGACCAGGCGGTCTTTCATACGAAACCAGGGTGAGGAGATCAGACGATTGAGTTGGGTGGGATGGACGCCGATGTATTCATTTTCCCGAAGGGTAAAAAAACGATCCGGTAGGGGATAGATGATAAAGCTGTGATCAAAAGCCGGAGCTCGCTTTCCGAATGGTTTTTTATGAACCAAATGATCGGAAAGATGGCTGTTGAGTTCGAAGAAACCTTCTTGGTTTCTGGCCAATCCGATGTATTGCTGCTGACTTCCATTTCTGAAATCTATGCCGATCACGGGGTGAATCCCAACTCTTTGCGCAGCCCGGATAAATGGAAATACTCCTGCGGTACAATTGATATCTGTCAGAGCAAAGGCATCCAATCGCTTGCTCTTCGCCTCCTCGATGAGGGCATCTACGGATAGGGTGCCGTACTTAAAGCTGAAGTGAGAATGACAGTTGATAAACATGGTTTTTAATAAGATATAGTCGCTTCGCTCCCGAGATACATCCATCGGATGAGATATCTGCTTTTAGGCTATCTTGGACTATCTACTCTTAGAGCTATCTTTTTTCAGATTTCAGACTTTAGCTTTCTGAATTTTATAGTATTTCACCGACCACAGGGAGGTTTATTTCCACTGTATTTCAAGTCTACTTCTTTTAAAAATGTCAATTATATTAACATTTTAATGTTTATAATGTAGTCAAAATGTAAGCTGGAAAGCAAGAGGATGTAAAGAATTGTCAGAATTCCTACTTACAAATACTTTAGTAAGAAAATCATAATTGAAATCACCACTCCTATCAGAAGTATTAAAAATTGAAATTTTGCGGATTTGGAAGATTCCGAGTTTTTCATTAAAAGTATAAAATGATTATCCGCAATGAGCCAGTAGTTAAAGGTTGAGTTTAGAAAATCGCGGATAATCGTCCACCGATGACAGTCCACTGCCTACAGCACTTTGAAAGACACTTCAAACACTTTTTTCTTTGAGGACTGGTAAGAAAGCGGATATATATAAAGTATAATATGACTAAAAATGGAAAAATAATTTCCTGTGAAATTGAGATTAGAAAACTACAAATTAATCTGACTTAGAAGTTCTTTCAATTCGCTATCCTTGATCGTTTCTTTATCTGATTTATCATAGACCGAAAGTAAATAGACCGTTGTCTCGGTAATTTTAACAAAAGTAATAACTCTTGCTCCTCCAGACTTCCCTTTTCTTTTGGAAGAAATGATCATTCGGATTTTAAAACAGTTTTTACCTAGAGGTGTTCCCTGAAAAGGATTTGTCTGCAGTGTTTAAATAAGGTTTGAAAAATCTTCTTTTAAAGAAGGGTACTTTTTCGCCAATTTTTTTAGCTCTTTCCCAAAATTAGGAATGGCGGCTACTTCATAATTCATCCAATAAATCTTTTCCGGAGATAGTTTTGATTTTACCTTCTTGGACAAGATTCAATTCTTCCACAGAGCGTTTTATGTTTTTATAGACATTTGCCTTATAGGAAGATATAGGCTCCGCTTTGACAAACTTGAAATTTTTCAAGAGCTCCATGATAAAATCAGCTTTTTGATCCTCTATGTCTAATAATACTTTCATTTAAACTGGTGTTTACCCAAATATACGTTATTCAAGAGTAATCGGCTATTATTAGAAGTGAAGCTAAACTAAGAAAAAAAGAATTGTTTTACTGGGTGCCATTTTAAACCACAATACCAAAATAAAACCGAAGCTTTTGACTTCGGTCGACATGGTTTATTAGCGCGGTTAAGATATCAATTCACTCACTAACAAATCTTCATCTAAATCTTCCCAATGAATACCTTCTCCTCCTCCGATGAATCTCCAATTATTCAATTGTTCAAGCGAAGCTGATCGAAGTTTCGGGAACCATTCTAAAGGAATACTTATCTCCCTTCCATCTTCCATATAAATGGTCATCTTGTCGATCGTAAAACTAAGATCGGAAGCTAGATTTGATTTTAATTTAGTTAAAGTATTCATTCCATTTTTCTTTAAAGAATTCAATCTTTGAGTTAATAATGATACGGATTTCTCGTGATTCCGATGCTTTAAAGTTCCTCGAAGAACTTAATTCTACTGGTTCAAGAAGAAATTTAGCCGTTTTGCGAGACTTTTCTACATGAATATGAATTGGTAAATGATCATTACTATAGAAGAAAAACCGAAAGCCATTTTCAGAGTAAATCGTAGGCCTAAACTAAAATACGAAAATATTGGAAGCTTTTGACTTCGGTCAAAGTGGTTTTATCATCCAATCTTAATCCCATACTTCCCAAGCAATCCCGGAAGCCCATCCAGATCAAATCTAGCGCCTTTGATGCGGTTGAGCTCTGGATCAATGCGGTAATTTTGTGCTTCCCGGAAATCTGCTTTTTCTAAAACCGTCTGGTCAAATACAGCTCCGCTCAGTTCGGAACCGACGAAACTGCTTGCAGTCAGATTTGCCATCGTGAAGTCTGCTTCCAGCATTCGACAAGAGGAAAAAACGGTCTTTTTTAATTGGAGATTGTAAAAACCGCAATAGTCGAGTTGACAGTTTTTGAAGGTGAACTCGATCAAAAATGGGTTACAGCTTTGGAAGTGGATCCCCAGCATTTTGCAGCTTTCAAAAGTAACCCCTCGGAAAGAAACTCCTGGAACTTTGCAATTACTGAGGTCACAATTGGTAAAACTGCAATCCTCGAAACTAAAACCCTGAAGATTCATCCCTGCAAAATTGCATTGGGAAAAACTGCAACCTTCATATTCACCAGGCTGGAAATTTTCTGAGTTTACATTGTGAAAGTTTAGGTTGGAATGATAAGACATTGTACTGAAATTTATGGAAAAATGGTAGAGGTCTTCGGGACCTCGTATCCCGAAAATAATCGGGATGTATTTTGTAAATCACAAATCTCATAACCCCGCCATATCCCATTTTCGGATTGTTTCTTTGATCAATGCCGCTACTTTAGCATTGACTTTCTGGAAGTATTCTTTGGCTTGCGATTCATCAAAGTTTGGATAGCCCTGACCTGCCTGATACAAACCAATGCTGGAAGGGAAAGGAACAGCGGAGTAGGTTCCTTTTTCGGGATACGCAGTAGCCATATCTGGATCATATTTTTCTTTATGAACCAATGTAGGGTCAATGGCTTGAATGTAAGCGGTTTCATTAAGTCCGGCATGTCCTCCATCTTCTTTGAAAACCTCCATCGTTACATCAGAGGCATAAGACCACCAGTTGATTACTAAAGTTCGCACGCCCAATTCATTGGCAATATCTCCGGCAACTTTTTGTAAAACGGCAGTTTGTCCGCCACCATGACCATTGAGAATGATGATGTTTTTGAATCCGTTTTTGGCAAGGCCTTTTAGAATGTCACGGATAAAAGGTGCGTAGGCTTCTTCCGTAATCTGAAAGGCTCCAGGATAAGCTGCCATACTTCCGGTGATCCCGTAGTTCAGGGTAGGAGCGATCATGGCATTCAATTCATCTGCCATATCCATTGCCATAGCTGAAGGAGCTGTATTGTCTGCGCCATTATTGACTACGCCGTGTGGTTCCAAAGTACCGGTAGGTAGTAAAATGGTATTGATTTTTTCAGGGACAAAATCCGCAAATTCCATCCAGTTGATCCTATCCATTTCGCGGGTGGAAATTTGCTGAGAAAAAAGAGGGAAAGCGATAAGTGAAATAAGGGAAAGGAGAAAAAGTTTTTTCATGATCGGAAAGGGGAAATATGATAATTCGGGAATTATTTCTTGTGTCAGGAATTGGTTTTCTCAAAGCTAAGAATGATTTCTGTCCCTTCGTTGGGTTCGCTTTTGATAAGGAAGTGCCCGTTGTTTTTTTCCATAAACTGTCTTACCAAAAGCAGTCCCAAACCTGTTCCTTTTTCTTTCTGAGTGCCTTCAGTTGATTTGACACGGACTACACGGGAGTAAATTTCTTCTATTTTCTCTTCAGAAATCCCGATGCCTTGATCTTTGATATGAAGGTTGATGAATCCATCCTTTTCATTCTCAGAATTCCATAAAGTTATCTTACTGTTGGGGTTTGAGAATTTGATTGCGTTTTGAAGGCAGTTTTGTAAAATGATCTGTACTTGTTGCGGGTCTACATTTACCGTGAGATGATCGATCAGGGATGAAAAATCGATGGTAATATTTTTAGAAACTGTCTGATAATCCAACTGGCTGATTTGTTCTTTAATAATTTCTACCAGATCTGTTGGAGTTCTTTTGGTGATAATTCCGTCGAGCTGTGCATGAGACCATCCAAGAAGTTTTCGGATCATTTCATCGGTATCCGAGACTTGTTTAAGAAGAAGTTTTCTCGCGGTTTTTTGTTCTTCTTCATCTAGAAATCCATTTTCTTCCAGTTCCAAGAGTTCTTTGACCGAATTAATAGGGGTTTTGAGGTCATGAGAGAGAATGGAAAACAATTTGTTTTTTTCTTTATTAATAGCCTCTAGTTTTTCGTTTTGGATCTGGATTTCCTTTTGTTTCTCCAAAAGAACCTGATTTATTTTTTCTTTCTGTTTGATGACTCTTCCATACAGAATGAAGCCAATAATCAACCCGATCAAGGCGATTATCAGAATAATGGTGAAGCGTTTATTGAAATTGGCGCTGCTTTCGGCAAGTTCTTTCTTTTGTAGCAAATCCTGATTTTCAGCATTGGCTAAAAGAAGCTGTAAGTAACTGATTTCAGCATTTTTATTTTCATTATATAAGCTGTCCGAATAGGCTTTATATAGTTTGGAGTTTTCTAATGCTTTATCAAATTGATTTGTTTTCTCATAAGCTCTCATCAACGCATTTGAAAGCCTTCCTTTATCCCAATATCCTCTCGTTTTAGACACGTAAGTTTTGGCAGTCTCACCAAAATCTACAGCCTTTCTGAGATTCCCTTTTTCGAGTTGGATTTCGCTCAATCCGGTATATGCAAATGCATTTGCCCAATTGGTGAGTTGTCCGGGATAATTTAAAACACGATTATAATATTTCTCAGATTCTTCAAGCTTTCCTTCGTCAAAATAGATTTTACCGGCTCTGTTTAAAGTCATGGTATAGATTACCCTGTCCTGATGGTCTTTTAAGTATTCCAGAGCCAAGTCAATGGATTGATGTGCTTTGTCAAACTGACCTAGATCAGACTCACCGATACTTCGATTGAAATAATTTCTTCCAACACCGTAACTGTCGCCGAGTTTTTTATTGATTTCGATACATCGATTAAAGATTTCAATTGCTTTTTCCAGCTCATTTTGACTTAAATAAATCAGACCACGTCCATTTAGTGCATAGCTTAAACCTGATTCATCTTGAGTATTTTTAAAAATTTCAGAAGCAAGGGAATAATACTTGATCGATTCTACATAATCACCTTCCACATAATAGAGTGTCCCGAATAAATTAGCGATTTTCCCAGTTTTGTTTTCGTCTTCGATTAGGCGCGCAACAGAATCAGCTTTGGTCAGATAAGCGAAAGCGCTATCCCATTCCACATAGAGATACTGCTCGCTTTTTTGGATCAGAGAATCTAAAATTACCTCAGATTCCATTTTAGTAGAAGTTTCCTGCTGCAATGGGATAAAAGCCCAAATCAGGGAAATCAATAAAATAAAATTGGGCATTGAATCTGGGTAATTGTTAGGACTAAACAGTTTTAAAACGGAAAGATAATTTACTTGGGATAAATTTAAAAAAATCCCTCGCTGAAAAATATTTTCTCAATTAAGGCTTAATTTATTGAATAATAGGTTTGTATGTCTTTGTTTGCTCAAAAAAATTTAAATTTCTTTAGAGAAGAATTAGTACTATTTAAATGTAAGGCAAGTTAAATCTCATTATTCGAAATTTCACCGGCACCAAAAATCATAATCTTCAATTTTTGGATATCGGTCCAAAAGTTCTTCTTATTTCATTTTTAATTGATCATGGGCCTAATTGGCACTGCTACCAATTAGGCTAATTAATGATCCATTTTACTTTCATCAAAGAAATTGCTTGATATGAAAATGGTTAATGTGAGCAGCATAGCAAGCCCTCAAAGCGAACCTTCAAAATAATTTTTCATGGTTTTTTCGAATTTTTTATTGAAAAATTTTAATTGATAAAAATTAGTGATGTTTGGAAGGCTTCGAAAAACAACTAACTGTTTTTCAGTTAAATATGAATTGAGTTAAAGAATTGATTGTATTATTTAAAAGTGTTGTTGGTATTTTATTGAGATATATTTTTTTCGAATCTGCCAGGTAAAACCAATTTTTTGTTACCACTCAATCCAGTTAGCCCTTCTACTTCGTAATTCTTTCCAAATCATCCGACCGAATCTGTTTTGGTCAATGGTTTCATTTTTTTCCATGGAAAACAAAACCGGATTATTAACCTAAACACAATTAAAATGAAAAATGAATTAATCAAGCCTAAAGGACTTGTGACAAATACCAACAGAAGGAATTTCCTAAAGTTTGGTACGATGTCAGTAGCAGGAGCAGGGTTGCTTCTAATGGGCTGTAATGACGATGACGATATGATGCCTCCTATGATGGAAGGTGTGAGCCTTGGTTCTGGAGATATCGGAATTTTGAATTATGCTTATGCATTGGAGCAGCTGGAAGCAGCATTTTATGCCACAGTATTAACTGGAGGATATTTCGCAAATGCGAGTGCAGAAGAAAAAACCATTATGGGTGACTTGGAGAAGCATGAGCGTGCTCACAGAGAATTCTTCAAAGCAGCTTTAGGAAGTGCTGCCATTGCAGATTTGGAAGTTGATTTCAGCTCCATTGACTTCAATAGCAGAACATCCGTTTTGGGAGCAGCCAAAACCTTTGAAGATCTTGGTGTTGCAGCATATAATGGTGCAGGTCAGTTTATCGAAAATGTTGATTACTTAGTGATAGCGGGTAAAATTGTTTCTGTTGAAGCGAGACATGCGGCAGCTATCCGTGATTTGATCAATCCAGGTTCAGATGATTTCGCAGGAGATGATCTGATTGATGCAAACGGTCTAGAACGTACACTGAATTTTACTGATGTATTGACAGCAGCGTCTACTTACGTGAAGACACCGATTGACTTCAGTCAGTTGCCAAGCTAATATTCACCTTAACCACAAGAAGAAATGAACTTATTAAAATTGCTCGATACGATGTGTCCGGACACAAATAGTCCGGAAGAAAAAGATATGTTTTTCTCCAGAAGAGAGGCCTTTCGCCAGTTTGGAGATCTCAGTAAGAAAGTAGCGATGGCTGCAGTGCCACTGGGTGTTTTGACAGCTTTGCCAAAAGTGGCTAAAGCAGATACAGAAAGCCTGATTGGCGTATTGAATTACGCGCTGACACTGGAGCATTTAGAATATAGATATTATCAGACCGGTGTAGAGTCAGGAGTGATCGAAGGAGCAGACCTGAACATTTTCACCAAAATTCGTGATCACGAGTTGGCTCACGTCAACTTCCTCACTGAGGTGATCGGAAATGTACTAGGCGGTATGCCAGTAGCAGAACCAGAGTTTGACTTTACAGCAGGAGGAAACTTCTCTCCATTTATGGATTACCCTACGTTCTTGGCACTTGCACAGGCATTTGAAGATACCGGTGTAAGAGCTTACAAAGGACAAGCAGGGAATGTGATGGAGTCTGATGTAGTTTTGACAGCGGCACTTTCCATTCACTCTGTGGAAGCGAGACATGCGTCTATGGTCAGAAGATTAAGGACCAAAAAAGGTCAGGATACAGTGAAAGGTTGGATCACCAATGGATCGATAGGATCCCTTCCAGCAGCCACTCAGGCGATTTATGCGGGAGAGGAAAATGTTAGCCATGGTGGAGTAGATGTGACTGCATTGACAGGCATCGATGCGGCTGCGGTTTCTGAAGCTTGGGATGAGCCATTGAGCAAAGACCAGGTTCTCGGAATTGCATCACTTTTCTTAGCATAATTATTAGTTGGGTTGGGTGGCGAGATGTCATTTCCTTTGGAGATGGCATCTTTTTTTTGTTTAAAGTTGAAATAGGCCTGTGGCGAAATAGAGTCGCTTCGCTCCCAAGATAGGCTACGCGAAATATAGCTTCGCTGACATAGGGTCACTTCGTTCCTGAGATATGCTACGCGAGATATGCCTTCCTCCCTTCGGAAGGCAGCCGGCGAGATAGGGTCGCTATGCTCCTGAGATAAAGTCGCTTTGCTTCTGAGATAGGCTACGCGAAATACAGCCTCGCTGAGATAGGGTCACTCCGTTCCTTAGATATGCTGTGAGGGATATACTTTCTGCGAAATAAAACGTAGACAGTATTTCACCGACCGAAGGGAGGTTTATTTCTATGGTGTTTCAAAGTATTATTTGATATAAACTACAAGGATTCAGATGCTTTGATTTTTTTAAATCTGGATGATCGAAGTCCAACCAATATTCCATTCCGATTTTTTGCATGACACGAATAGATGCTTTGTTGTCTGAGGAAGCTAGGGATAAGACTTTCTGAATTCCTAGCTCTTTGGCAAAGTCCAGACATCGGCTGGCACCTTCTGTGGAATAGCCTCTGTTCCAAAATTCTTTCCGGATTCTCCAACCTATATCCACGCAAGGGGTGAACTCTGCTTCGAAAGTTTTCCATCCCATTCCGATCATTCCTAGGAGTTCGCCGGTTTCTAGAAGTTCGACTGCGAAATAACAATAGCCTTTATCTTTAAACATGCTATTCATTCGCTCCATCATCGCTTTTGACTCGTCTTTGGACAGAGGCTTTTCAAAGTATTTCATGGTTTCCGGGTCGGAATTCATGGCGCTGAACACATCGAGGTCAGAATCTTGCCAGGTTCGAAAGCCTAGGCGAGGGGAGGTGAAGAGATGCTGAGTTGTTTTCAAGCTATGTGGATTTGGAGCAATATCGGATATGGAAAATAGAATTTCAAATACTCTTTATATTAAACAGCCATCCCATTAAAAGGATTAAAGCTCCTTCTTCCTACGCTCATTCCTACGGCTCTGCAGACAGTTTTTTCTCCAAACTTTCCATTGATTTTATCCATGGCCTGGTAGAGGTTGATCTGCTCCTGGGTGTCTTCGAAGAGTTTGATCTGGTAGTTGCCATAAACCAGCGAACTGAAGCGCACGCCGATCAGACGGATGAGGATACGTCGGTTGTAAAGCTTTCGGAAGAGTTCTTTGACCAGAGGAATCAGCGTATGATCCGCCGAGGTGTAGGGGATACGCTGCTGCATGGTGTGGGTATCAAAATCCGAATAGCGGATCTTTACACTCACGCAGGCCGTCAATTGCAGGTTTTGACGAAGTTTTCCTGTGAGTTGCTCGCACATGGCCACCAGTGTAGCTTCCAGCATTTTCACATCGATGGTATCCTGTTCAAAGGTGTTTTCGGTAGAGATAGATTTGGCTTCGGAGTAGGGAGTGACCGGAGAGCGATCGATTCCGTTGGCTTTTTCCCAGATCATATTCCCATTTTTTCCGAAAGTAGCCTGCAGGAGTTCGGCGGGCATTTGCTGCAGCGTCTGAACTTTTTTGACGCCCATGTTGTAAAGCGTCTGAGATGTTTTTTCTCCGATCATCGGGATTTTTCGCACGGAAAGAGGGGCTAGAAAAGGCTTTTCCTCTCCGAATAGAATCTGCTTTTCATTATTGGGTTTGGCTTCACCGGTAGCGACTTTGGAGACGGTTTTATTTTCTGAGAGTCCCAGAGAAATGGGCAGTCCGGTTTCTTTGATGATGCGCTGTCGGATCTGCTGCGAAAGCTTAAAGCAACCGAAAAAGCGATCCATTCCCGTCAGATCGATGTAGAACTCGTCAATCGATGATTTTTCAAATAGAGGAACTTCCTCCCGGATGATCTCGGTAACCTCGTGGGATTTTTGACTATATTTTTCAAAATCTCCCCGGATAATCAATGCCTCGGGGCAAAGTTGTCTGGCTGTTCGCATGGGCATGGCTGAGTGCACTCCAAACTTCCTCGCCTCGTAACTGCAAGAAGCCACCACGCCACGATCTCCCGAACCTCCGATTAGGATAGGCTTTCCGTTGAGCCTGCTGTCAAATAACCGCTCTACCGACACAAAATAGGAGTCCAAATCCATGTGTACGATACTTCTCTTCGCTTCCATTTCTTTTGTTAATTATATTAACATTTTAATGTTTATAATTTAAACAAAATTTTTATATTTGGGAATGGATAGTTAAGGATTGACGAGGGTTGACGTATGGAGAAAGATAAGCTTCGCGAGATATGCCTGCGGCGAGATAGAGGAAGATAGGCTTCGCAAGATAAATTGGGTTTTCTTATTAATGAGTATTAGCTATGGAATCAAAGTCAAAATATATTCCTCTAAAGGAACTCGATATTTATCAGCTATCAAGAAAATTGTCTTCTAAAGCATGGAACATTTACCAACGTTTAGATTATCATCTTCGGAAAAACTGGGGAGATCAAATGATAAGTTCCATTGATTCAGTGGGAGCAAATATTGCTGAGGGATATGCAAGGTTTCATTTCTTGGACAGGATAAAATTTTATTATATAGCTAGAGCATCACTTTCGGAAAGTGTTGAACATTGGATTGATTTAGGTCTTGAGCGTAAGATAGTTTTGCAGGAAGAATTTGAAGAAATCTATTCTATCTCGAAGAATTTACAGATCAAACTGAATAGGCAAATCAAAACAAGTTATGATGCAAAAAAGCAAGTTTAATTAAAAGTTATCTGCCTTTAAGCTATCTTACTTATCTGCCACAGGGCTATCTTTTATTGATAAGATATGCTTCGCGAAGATAGGTCGCTTCGCTCCTGAGATAAGCCTTCGGTGGGATAGGCTTCGTAAGCTATAATCAACTTAGCTTCCTAAGATAGCTTTCGGTCAGTCCGAGCGGAGTCGAGGACTAGGCTTCGATTTCGAGACTCTCGTCTCTCAAGTGCTCAGCCTGAAATCTGGCTTAAGTTCTATCTTGAATTATCTGCCTTTAGGCTATCTTATTTCTATCTGCTCGAAGAGCTATCTTTTTTAATAAAAAGACAAAAAATGACTCTAAACACCAATATTAAATTCCTCCGGAAAAAGAAAAATCTCACCCAAGAGGTACTGGCTTCTACATTGGGCATATCGAGGTCTAAGCTGGCTGGATATGAATCCAGTGTCAACCCACCGCTAGACACCTTAGTGAAATTGTCGGATGCGCTGGGTGTGTCTTTGGATATTCTGCTTCGAGAGGATCTGACATCTTATTCGGAATATAAACTGCGTGAACTCCTGGAAACAGATCAATTTCTGCGAGGGAGAAAGTTGCGGATTTTGGCCACGACAGTGGATGAACAGGGGAGAGAGTTGATAGAAGTGGTTTCGCAACGCGCCAAAGCGAGTTATCTGGCGGGCTTTGCTGATCCAGAATATATTTCTGAGTTGCCAAGGTTTGCTTTACCATTCTTACCAACAGATAAAAAACACCGGGTATTTCAGGTGGATGGAGATTCCATGTTGCCGATACCGGACGGAGCATGGATTGTCTGTGAGTATGTGGATGATTGGTTGGCAGTGAAGGATGGAGAGCGATATGTCATCGTCACCGAGCAGGATGGAGTAACTTTCAAATTGGCCTACAACCGCATTCAATCAGAGCAGAAGTTGTTGCTTTGCTCGGCTAATCCGATTTATCCTCCATTCGAAGTGGAAATCGAGCAAGTCCGGGAAATCTGGAAATATCGCTTGGCGATGAGTTGATAGGTTTGAAAAACAATGGAAATAAGTCTCACTTCGTTCGACGAAATACAATAGAAATAGATAACCTTACTTAAAATCTTTTAATCCATGCCGATAATAGCGACCTCCTTAGGAAATGTTCTTTTGGAGATTCAAGATGAAAAACTCACTCGACTTCAATTTACCCAAGATCCTTTGAGTGAAGAATCTATACAAGGAATTGCCAAAGAGGTGAAAAATCAATTGGATGACTATTTTTCTGGTAAAAGGAATTCCTTTGATCTGCCACTGGAATTAAAAGGAACTGACTTTCAAAAAAGTGTGTGGGAAGCTGTGAACCAGATTCCTTTTGGACAGACGACCACCTACATGAAGCTATCGCAAAAGCTTGGAAATGTAGCTGCAATCCGAGCTGTCGGTGCTGCCATTGGTGCAAATCCGATTTTAGTGATTGTGCCTTGCCATCGAATTATCGGTACCAATGGGCAGTTGACCGGCTATGCAGGAGGCTTGGAAAGAAAACAAGCTTTACTGGAGTTAGAAGGTTTTCCTGTCCAGAAAAGCTTGTTTTGAGCTTAATCTTTCAGTTCAACGATTACCTCGATTTCAACGGCAATGTCGTTTGGTAAAGCAGCAACTCCTACTGCTGATCTAGCATGTTTTCCTGCCTCACCAAAAACTTCGACCATCAAGTCAGAAAAACCGTTGATGACGGCTGGATGCTTAGTGAAGTCCGGGGCAGAATTCACCATTCCCAAAACTTTTACAAATTGTTTAATACGGCTTAAATCACCTCCGGTAGCTGCTTTGAGCACTGCCAGGATTTCGATTCCAGTTTCTCTTGCGGCTTGATATCCTTCTTCCACGGTGAGATCTGCACCTACTTTTCCAAAAACATCAGGCCCATTACCAGCCAGATAAATGACATTTCCCACTTGCCTCCATTTGACATAGGTGCCCATTGGTTGGCCAACTTCAGGAAGAGTGATCCCTAATTCTTTGATCTTTGCTTCAGGGCTTTGCGCCTGAACCATAAAAGGAAGGCAAACGGCTAGTGCCAATCCTAAAATTATTTGTTTCAAATTCATGCGTTGGTTGATGTTTAGTCTTCCTAAGCTAATCGATTCTGATTACTTTTACAGCCTGTTTAAAACCTATTTCCATGAGTGATCTTCAGATTATCCCTTATTCTTCTGATTATAAACCTGATTTTGTGTCAATCACCAAAGCTTGGGTGGAGGATTATTTTACGCTGGAACCCTTTGATCTGGAGCAACTGGAGTCTCCAGAAAAAGCAATTATCCATCCAGGAGGAGATATTATTTTTGCAAAAATGGGAGATGAAATTGTAGGGACTGTTGGACTTGCTAAAGCAGAAGAAGGTGTTTTTGAAATGGTAAAGATGGGTGTGAAACCTGTCGCTCAGGGAAAAGGAGTGGGGATGCTTTTAGGCAAAGCCATTATAGAAAAAGCCAAGGAAATGGGAGGAAAGAAGCTAGTGCTCTACAGCAGTACAAAGCTACAATCAGCTTTACATATTTATAAAAAACTGGGTTTTAAAGAGTCAGTTCCTGAAGCTGGAAAGTATTGCCGATGTGATGTCAAGATGGAATTGGACCTTATTTAGAGTTTTTGAAAAGGAGATATTTCTCATATTTTCTACTGAATACCATCATGTTATGAGAGCTTGATTTTGGTGAAATTGGTACTGATCCAATTGATATTGCCATGAAATCTATTCTCGTTCCCTTTGATTTTTCGCCCTATGCAGTTGCGGCTTTAAAAACTGCGTACAAAATCAGTAAAAAATCTGGTGCTGAAATTCTGTGTGTGACCATCATTCCCACCTTGTTGGATTGGAATTTTTTGTCTGATCAGTTGAAAGCAAAAAATGCTCAGGTTCAGGAGGAATACGATGAAGCTGTTGAGTTTTTGCCTACTTACCTTTTTTCTATTTTGCCTACAAAGACTCCTTTGAAGTCTATTATACAAATAGGTGTTCCCTCTGAGTCGATTTTAAATGTGGCAAATGAATATTCTCCAGATTTAATCGTTATTGGTGCTTATGGAAAAGGCTACCAGGATGGAGATTTTATTGGTAGTAATTTGCAAAAAGTTATTAGAAATGCTCATTGCCCAATCTTAGCAGTAAAAGAAGCGTTGGATGGTAATCATTTCAGAAAGCTTGCTTTTGCTTCTAATTTTTCTGTCAACTCTTCAGATTCTTTTAAACTAGTCAAGCCATTGGTGAAATTATTCCGGGCGAGTGTTCATCTGGTGCATATCAATACCCCAGCTCATTTTGAAAACAGTTCTGAGACTCTTGATCGGATGGGCTTTTTTATGAAAGGACATGAGGAAGTCACCTTTCATTTGCATGTCTTTAATCACAGGGAAACTGAAAAAGGATTGATTGAATTTTCGGAATTAAATCAAATAAAATGGGTGGCTCTGGAATCTGGCCATCATGAAAAAAATCCAGGCTATCAGATAGGCACCACAGAAACTCTGATTTTCCAATCAGACCTTGGGGTCTTGAGTGTGAAAAGATGATTTACCAGAATCTGAATCGCTTCTCATAAATTCTATCTCTGAAGATCCAGTTTTGGAAAATATCTTCAGACAAATGGATCTCAAGACCTACATTGATGGTCATGTATCCATCAAATCTATGCCGAAGTCCAGATCCTCTCCTGATTCTGCCGTTGCTTTGAAGGATTTTGTCTATGTCGGGCATCCCATTGGCATCAAGGTATCTGGGATTTCTGATTGCTAATCTTAATCTGTCTGGATTTGATCCATCAACATAATCTTCTACCAAATCCAGGTAAAATTCACTCACATTATAAGCGGAAATATCATCCATATAGTCGGTGAGTGTGAATCTATAATTCCCTTCAAATGTCAGATCCATGTACACGTTCAATTTGTACTTGAGACCCAATCCCATTGGGAAAGCAAGGATATATCGCTCATAAGGATTGTTTTCGAGTTGCAATGGTCGCAAATCAACCCATTCTCCATCCAGTTGAGTTTCAGGATTGTTTGTTGATAATGCCAATCCTGCAAAAATGTAGGGATTCCAAAGTGGCCTATGGATATTGGGTACTTTGACAGGATACCAATGGTATTCAATAATACTTGAGATTTCCCAATTTTTTGCTCTGAAGGTTAGGTTTCTTGGAAACCGATAAGCTCTTGGATCTGAAGGTTTATCCGAGCCGGACATTTTGTAGTAAGTGCCTTCAAGCCTCGCTCTTAAGTTGGTGCCAATGGTTCTTCGAATAGCAAAATTTGCATTCCAATCTGGCTGTATTCCTTCATTGTATTTCCAGAAAGAATACAATTCCCCAAAATATTGAGTAGGTCCAATGCTAGCAGAAATAGACCATGGTTCCTCGAATCTATAGCGATAAAAGCTCTGTGAATGGGCAGTCCAAGTGCATAAAAAGAATACTACGAATAACAGTTTTTTCATGAAGAACCCCAGGCTTTCTTATGCGAAATGTTTTATCAAAGCGAAAAATAGCCTATTTAATGATATTTTCAAACCCAGATCGCAGATGCAAATCTCTCTGAGGAAACGGAATTTCAATACCAACTTCTCCAAACCTTCTAAAGATCTCGTAATAAAGTTGACTTTTGAGGATTTTTGGTCTGTTGATGTATTCGGTGGTCCACACCCGCAGATTGAAATTAATGCTGTTATCTCCATAATCTTCAAACAGCACGTCTGGCTCTGGTTGGTTTAAAACGCCTTTATTTGCTTTGGCAACTTCTAATAATATTGCCCTTACCTTTTCCGGATCTTCTTTGTAAGAAACCCCAACAGGAAAATTGAATCGGATTTTCCTTTCGTTGTGAGACCAGTTTATTACTTGACTATCAATGAATTGACTGTTTGGGACGATGATCGTAATGTTGTCATTAGTTACGATCATAGTAGATCTAGCAGAAATTTTAATGACGTCTCCTGTTACATCTCCGACTTCTATTCTGTCGCCAACTTTGATAGGCTGTTCAAAAAGAATGATCAAACCACTGATAAAGTTGTTTGTGATGTTCTGTAGACCAAAACCGATACCGACACCAAGTGCACCAGCCAATATCCCAAAGGCACTGAGATCGATTCCATTTGTCTGAAGGATTGAAAAGATACCTGCCAGAATCAGCAAGTATTTGATCATGGTTCCGATCGATTGTTTAGTCCCGACATCGATTTGATACCGTTTCAAAACCCGGTGAACCATAAAACGTCTGATCCATTCGGTAACAATAAATAAAACGATAAAAGAAATAGCCAACGTAAGGAGCAGTCCGATGGTTAATTTGGACTCTCCAAGATTAAATAGACTATAATTCATTAGCTCTTCGAACCATTCGATAAATGATTGAGCTTTTTCTTTTGCTACTTGATTAATACTTTCTTGCATGGAAATTCGGGTACTTTATCGAAATTTCGGTTTTAAAAATATTGAGAATAAGGACATTAAACTATTTATATTTAAATCACTTTTGAAGTTCAGTAGATTATTCTGTTTTGAGATTCAAATTACGATTCTTTTAAAACGATGGACTGGATTTTGTTAATTTTGGCATATGAGTAAGAATAAAGAAGAACTTGAACATAGGCTCAGGTTACGGAATATAAAGCTTTCGGATTACGATGATATCCGGGCAATTATGACTTCAATCTACAAAAATCCAGGTGGTGCCTGGACTAAAGAGGAGTTGAAAAATCAATTACGAGCTTTTCCAGAAGGTCAGATCTGTATTGAGGATAACGGAAAGGTCGTTGCAGCAGCCTTGAGTTTGATTGTGGATTATGCTCAGTTTGGGGATAATCATACCTATGATGAAATCACTGGATATGGAAAATTCGATACCCATAGCGATGACGGAGACACCTTATATGGTACTGATGTTTTTGTAGATAAAGAATATCGGGGCATGAGGATTGGCCGAAGGCTATATGATGCCCGAAAGGAGCTTTGCGAAAACCTAAACCTCAGGTCCATTATTGCTGGTGGAAGGATCCCCGGCTATGCAAATTATGCGGATGAAATGACTCCGCGTAAATACATAGACTTGGTCAAGAATAAAGAGATTTTTGATCCGGTTCTTTCTTTCCAGTTGGCAAATGAATTTCACGTAAGAAAAGTAATCACTAAATATCTTCCAGAGGATACGGATTCGCGGGCCTATGCGACCTTACTCGAATGGATCAATATCTATTATGAGAAAGATGAAAAGCTGATTGGAAACAAGAAATCCATCGTGCGATTGGGTTTGGTACAGTGGAAAATGCGTCGCTTCTCCAATGTGGATGATCTAATGCAGCAAGTCGAGTTTTTTGTGGATACGGTTTCAGGTTATAAATCTGATTTTTGCCTTCTCCCAGAATTCTTTAATGCCCCGCTATTGGCGGAGTTCAATGACATGGATGCCTCAGAGGCCATCCGAAATTTGGCGGATTATACTGACGAAATCGTCTCAAGAATGAGCGATTTGGCAGTTTCTTACAACGTGAATGTCATCGGTGGTTCGATGCCCGAATACGATGGCAAAAAATTGAGAAACGTAAGTTACCTCTGTCGAAGAGATGGAACGCAAGCCAAACAGTATAAGCTACATATCACTCCGGATGAAGCTGCCTATTGGGGACTACAGGGAGGAAACGGAATCAATGTTTTTGACACGGATGCAGGAAGGATCGGGATTTTGATTTGTTATGATGTTGAATTTCCTGAATTGGGAAGGATTTTAGCGGAGCAGGAAATGGATATTTTATTCGTGCCTTTCTGGACCGATACCAAAAATGCTTTCCTCCGGGTAAATACCTGTGCCAAATCCAGGGCAATAGAAAACGAATGCTATGTGGCGATCACCGGTTCGGTGGGCAACTTGCCAAAAGTAGAAAATATGGACATCCAGTATTCTCAGGCAGCGATATTCTCCCCATCAGATTTTTCTTTCCCTCATGATGCGGTGGTAGCGCAGGCATCTGAAAATGAAGAAACAATTATCGTAGCTGATGTTGATTTGGATTTGCTAACCAAACAAAGAAAGGCCGGAAGTGTGAGAAATTTAGAACAAAGAAGATTAGACCTATATTCTATCCAATGGAAACAGAAGAAGTAATCAAAACCTATTTTGCATCTGTTTCTGAAGATGTATGGCAAAGAGCCAAAAATATCAAACTCCTGATTACGGACATCGATGGAGTCATGACTGATGGGGGAATCATCTATGATGATCGAGCATTAGAGTTTAAAAAGTACAATGTAAAAGATGGTCAGATCGTAAAATACCTTAGGAAATCCGGGGTTTTAATTGGAGCTATCACAGGCAGAGAATCACAAGTGGTGATGAATCGATGCGAGGAACTGAAATTCGATTTTCATTACCATGGAGTCAAAGACAAAGGTAAAAAGCTGAACGATCTTTTAGAGACGATGGAAATTGATCTTGAAACAGTTGCTTACATTGGAGATGACTTGATCGATTTGCCGATCTTGAGCCAAGTAGGTCTGGCGGTATGTCCAAAAGACGCGGTCGAGTATATTAAACCATTTGCTCATTTGGTCTCAAATTTTAAAGGCGGAGACGGTGTATTTAGGGAAACAGCCGACATTATTTTACATTCGAAAGGACTGCTTGTCCCAATTATTGAAAATTTAACTAAAAAAGAAGCATGATCAGAAATACCAAACCCATGAAAATCACGGATAAGGTGATTTTAGGTGAGGAAAAGCCAGTACTTTTTTCGGGACCTTGTGCAGTAGAGAGTTATGATATCTGTATAGAAATCGGGACTAAAGTAAAAGCTTGGGCAGAAGAACATGGTTTCTCCTATGTTTTTAAAGCTTCTTTTGACAAAGCCAATAGGACTTCATCTGGTTCATTCAGAAGTATCGGGATGGATAAATCTCTGGAAGTTTTACAGAGGGTTGGTAAAGCTTTAGACGTGCCTTTGGTGACAGATATTCATGAAAGCTACCAAGCCAAAGAAGTGGCTGAAGTGGTAGATGTGCTTCAGATTCCAGCATTCCTTTGTAGACAAACTGATCTTTTGTTGGCAGCTGGCGAAACTGGCAAAGCAGTGAAAATCAAAAGAGGTCAGTTCATGGCGCCTGAGGATATGCAATATGCAGTAACTAAAGTAAGGTCTACAGGAAATGAAAATGTTTGCTTGACAGAAAGAGGCTTTTCTCTTGGCTATCATAATTTGGTCGTAGATATGCGTGGATTGCCGATCATGCGCCAATTTGCCCCGGTTGTTTTTGATATTACACACTCAGTACAGCAGCCAGGTGGACAAGGAGGAACTTCAGGAGGACAGAGGGAATTTGCTCCGATTTTGGCAAGAGCTGCCGCTGGAACAGGGATCGATGGATTTTTTATCGAAACTCATCCTGAGCCTGCAAAAGCCTTAAGTGATGGACCAAACCTAATTCCGCTTCATCGAATGGGAGATTTTCTGGAAATGCTAAAAGAAGCCTGGTCTGTAGGACGAAAGTATCAGGATTTTCAAATTCAATAAGTTATGATCGCTATGCAGGTTAAAATTTTTAGGATTCTTTCTATTGTTTTTATTTTCATTTCTCATGGTCTTTCTGCCCAATCTTACGATGAGGTTAGTGAGTTGATTCGATTTAGGATTGAGTCCGACGAACCACGGGATAAAATAGAAATCCGAAATGTTTCTTTATTGACAATTGAAGATATTATCCGCTTTTATACAGATAGGACTTTTGAAAAGGCATGGTCTGCAAATGGATTTCTCACAGAAGAGGCTTATGAATTGAGGTTCGAAATCAAACAAGCGGAGTTTGATGGATTGATTCCTGAAGATTACAATCTGGCTATCATTGAATCTTTTTTCCTCACATTCGAAGAAAACAAGAAAAATGGCGTCCAGAATGAAGTAGGTGACTTGGCTGATTTGGACATATTTTTAAGTGACGCTTATTTTCATTTGGCCAAAAACCTTGAAATAGGAAAAGTAGACCCTTCCAAAATTGGAGAAGATTGGGAAATATCCAGGAAAGCTCCAGTTCATGATTATCCTCAATTGCTGGAAGAGGCGCTTGTAGAAAAATCAATCAGAAAAAGTTTTGAATCCCTTTATCCCCAATTCAGTATTTATAAAAAGGGGAGAGAAGTCATCCGTGAATTGACAGCTAAAGTCAAGGAAGATACGCTCAATTGGAAGAAAATAAAGGTAGACAAAGCAATTCATGTAGGAGAGACCAATTCCCAGATTCCTAGAATACGAGAGCGACTTATTTATGGAGAGTTATTAGAGAAATATACTTTTCAAGATGAAAAATTGTATGATTCCATCATGCTGGATGCGGTCAAGAATTTTCAGGGTATCAATGGACTTGAGATAGATGGTGTGATTGGTTCTCAGACAGCAGAGCTCTTCAATGATTCCCCTCAAGACCGATTGGACAAGGCTAGGGTAAATATGGAGCGCTTGAGATGGCTGCCTGACACTGTGAAGAATGCTGAGTTTATCTTGGTGAATATTGCCAATTTCCAGCTGGACTATCTGAAGAATTTGGATACCTTAATTTCGGAGCGGGTAATTGTTGGTAAAAAGTACCACGAAACTCCGATTTTTATGGCTGAGATGAGCTATATCGTATTTAGCCCTTATTGGAATATCCCTTATTCTATTACTCGGGGAGAAATTATTCCGAGTGTCAGAAAAAACCCAAATTACATTGCCTCCAAAAACATGGAAGTGGTGACTACTTCTGGAAAAGTAGTTGACCCAAGCACCATCGACTGGAATGCAAAGTCATTTCCCTACTTGGTCAGACAAAAACCCGGAGAATGGAATTCTTTAGGTTTGGTGAAATTTATGTTTCCTAATAAGCACAATGTCTACATCCACGATACCAATGCCCGTTCTTTATTTGCTTTAGATGATCGAGCCAGAAGCCATGGTTGTATCCGAATTAATAACCCTCAGGATTTTGCTAAGACGCTATTGGCCAATGATCCGAAATGGACGATGGAGAAGATAGAGTCCGCCATGCATCAAAACCAAGAAACAGTGGTAACACTGGATCGAAAAATTCCGGTAGTACTTGTTTACTTGACATTTTGGGCTGATTCTAAGGGAGAAGCACATTTCAGGGATGATATTTACGACCGTGATGCAGAAGTATTAGAAGCACTCAATAAGTAAAAGAGTTCTTTTTGAGAAGAATCCCCAAAACAGGAAAATATTTACACTAATCCATTTAAGAACTTCTTAAATGGATTTTTTTAAAAAGGCGAAATGTCTCTTTTGAGCATGCAAAGGACATATTTTCTCGCTTTTTCTGGAAATTGAATTTAAAGCATCAGAATTGGATAGTCATAGTCAGGGATTTCATTAATTTGACCCATTTGAACTATGAAAAATAAACCACTATTAATTATTCTAGCCGTTCTTACTGTTTGCGCCGCTGTATTCTTTGTCAATAGGTTGCGCCGATCTGATTTAACTGAAGAAATCGAATTGAGATTGAGCAATAATGAAGACCGCAAATTCATCGAAGTGAATGGTGAGAGACTTCAGACTTCGGAAGAAATTATTGAATTCTATCAAGACAGAGATTTCGAAGAAGTTTGGTCAAATAATGGGAAAATCAATTCTTTGGCAGAAGATTTCCTGGAGGAAATTGAGTCAGTAAAATACGATGGACTAAATCCGGATGATTACAATCAGGCCTTGATCCATTCTTTTTTTGAAGAAATCCAAAACAAACGAAAAATTTTAAAACCGAAATCTACTCCAGAGTTAGTGGATCTTGATTTTTTGATGACTGATGCATTTCTGAGACTAGCAAAAGATTTGGAATTAGGTAAAATTTCTCCAGACTCTAGAGGGTCTTATTGGAAACTTGCTGCCAAAGAATCCTCGGTAAACAGGATAGAACTTCTGGGAGAAGTTGCAGGTGGAGAAGATATTAGAGATGTGCTTGAGAGCCTTTATCCTAACCATGAAATGTATAAAAATGGTAGAAAGGTGATTCAGGATCTGTACGATAAAATGGGTGAAGATACCTTGACCTGGAAGCAAGTTCGATTTGAAAGCTCATTGAAAGTAGGAGATCGAAATGAGTCTGTTCCAAAGTTGAGAGAAAGACTGCAGTTTTGGGGATTTTTGGACAACTATAAGATGGAAGATGAGCTATTGTTTGACTCTACCATGTGGAAAGGGTTGAAAGCCTATCAGCTTGAAAATGGGATGAATCCAGATGGTGCCATCGGTGATTTGACTTCAGATTTCTTGAATGATTCACCAAAAAAGCTGATTGAAATTGCTTCAGCAAATATGGAAAGAATGAGATGGATGCCGGAAATTGATATGGAAAACGAATTGGTGTTGGTAAATATCGCTAACTATCAATTGGACTATTTTAAAGATGGTGATACTACGTTGACTGCGAAGGTTATTGTAGGGAAGGAATACAATGAGTCTCCGGTATTTACTGCCCCAATGAGCTATATCGTTTTTAGTCCATATTGGAATATTCCTCCTTCTATTACCAGCGATGAAATCATTCCTTCTGTGAGAAAGAATGGAAATTATTTGGCAGAAAAAAATATGGAGGTAGTCTCTAATTCCGGAGAGGTTTTGAACCCTAAGCAAGTAAACTGGTCAGGAAAAGAAGGAGAAAATTTCCCTTATAGAATTCGTCAAAAACCGGGAGGTTCCAATTCTTTGGGCTTGGTAAAATTTATGTTCCCAAATGATTATAACATTTACATTCATGATACTCCGGCAAGAAGTCTTTTTGCCAGAGAAAGCAGGGCATTGAGTCACGGATGTATTCGAATTCAATACCCGGATAAATTCGCCGAAACGTTATTGAACGATAAAAAATGGACCGAGGAAAAGATCCAGATGGCCATGAATCAAGAAAATGAAGAAGTGGTAAAATTGGATCGTGAAGTGCCCGTATTATTGCTTTACCTGACTTTCTGGGCAGATGAAAGCGGAAACGGACATTTCAGACCGGATATCTATAATCGCGATGCTTCTGTGATCAAGGCGCTGAAAGCTGCTCCAAAGAGCGAATCAAAGATGAGGACTTAAGATAATTCTCATCTTGTCCATAGATGAAAAGAAGTGATCCGTCTTTGATAAAATCAATTGCTTTGGATGAAATTTCTGTTGGAAGTGCTGGACAACCCAAGCTTCTTCCGAGTCTTCCAGTGTTCTTTGCAAATTCTTCCCGTGCATAATCGGCACCATGAATCACAATGGCACGGTTTCTCGCCTGATCGTTAAACCCTTGCTCTAATCCATCCAGACGTAAAGAATAACCATGTTTGCCCTGATAAGTCTCCGCAGTTTTATAGAAGCCAAGGCTGCTTTGGTAGGATTCAGGTTTGTTGGAAAACTTGCTTGCCATCAGATTTCCAGAATTTCTACCATGAGAAACAACGGTATTTAAAAGAACCAGTTGATTGGTAGGATCGATGATCCAAAGACGCTTTTCTGTAGATGGAAGACTGAAATCAATGATGGTAATCACTTTGGATTTCAGTTCCGAGTTCAATTTTTGCCAACCTTTCAAAGCAATATCAAAAACCTCTTTTTTTGGGAGAGCCTCTGTTTTCTCTGCAAGTTGTTCATAAAGTGAAATTGGATTCTCAGTTATTACCTTTTCCATGGGATTTGCTTCTTCTGGAGAGAATGCAAAGCTGAAGATCCAAAGTATGGGTAGTAATAAGTTTGTTGAAATCATGTAATTCGGGTGATTTTACAAAGGTACAAGGTTCATTTGTGGGATAAAAGTTCCAAAGGATCAGAACATTAATAAATTTTGTTAAGGAACTTGATGATGAGTTTGGAACCTAAATAAGGATTCTTTCGGTTAAATGGGTGCATGATTACACAACGGCTTTCATCGCGAAATATTATTCTGTAGTTTTGCAGCCTGTTTAAAAATTAAAATACTGAACAGTAAGGTTTTAATGATTGTGTTTAAAATTATTTCGAAAAAGGTAAACAAAATTAAATCTTCCTCTGTTCAATAAGCGCATGAAAGTTACCGTATTTAGAAAAGAGCATTTTAATGCCGCTCATCGTTTAAACAACCCAGATTGGACTGAGGAGCAGAACAAGGCTTTTTTCGGAAAGTGTAATAATCCGCATTATCACGGACACAACTATGAGTTGGTCGTGGTCTTGCGAGGGGAAGTAGATCCGGCAACGGGCTATGTATACGATATGAAATTGCTCAGCGATCTGATCAAAGAGCATGTTTTAAATAGATTTGATCATAAAAATTTAAACCTGGATACCGATGAATTCAGTCAACTTAACCCAACCGCCGAAAACATTGCAGTGGTTATTTGGAATATTTTGAGGGAAAAAATTGATCGGAAATTCGAATTAAAGATTCGACTTTATGAAACGGAAAGAAACTTTGTTGAATACGATGGGAATTAATATTGCCAGAGCATCATTTGAGGAAATTGGAGAAGAGCATGTAGGTACATCTCTTGAGACTCCACTTAGAGAAGATGCATTTGAAATGGATGATGAGCTGAAAATCGAATTGATCGAAAAGCATTTCCGTGAAATCATGCATATCATGGGGCTGGACTTGACTGACGATAGTTTGAAAGGAACACCTCATCGAGTAGCCAAAATGTATGTGAAAGAAGTGTTCAGCGGGTTGAATCCAAAGAATAAGCCTACGGCAAAACTTTTTGAAAATAAATATAAGTACAATGAAATGTTGGTGGAGAAAGACATCACATTCCATTCACATTGCGAGCACCATTTCGTGCCGATTTATGGCAAAGCGCATGTCGCCTATATTTCAGGTGGAGAGGTGATCGGACTTTCTAAAATCAATAGAATCGTTCAATATTTTGCAAAAAGACCTCAGGTTCAGGAAAGACTGACCATGCAAATCGGAAACGAATTGAAAGAGGTTTTGAAAACTGACGATGTAGCAGTCATTATGGATGCAAATCACATGTGTGTGAGTTCACGAGGAGTGCAGGATACAAACAGTTCCACAGTGACATCATTCTTCTCAGGGAAGTTTGAAAAAGATGAACAATCGAGAAATGAATTTTTGAAATACATATCTCTG
The DNA here is from genome assembly GCF_014206875.1 of Algoriphagus iocasae. Taxonomy (GTDB): domain Bacteria; phylum Bacteroidota; class Bacteroidia; order Cytophagales; family Cyclobacteriaceae; genus Algoriphagus; species Algoriphagus iocasae. The sequence goes on from NZ_JACIJO010000001.1 coordinate 761,678, forward strand.
GAAAAATAATTTTAAAGTAACTAGACCAACATTAAACCGGGCCATTTAGCCCGGTTTTTTTGTTTTATGACTTAAAATAGAGGGCTTTTCCTAAAGAGATAAAACCATTTTATTATTTGAAGTATTCTCGTCTAGAACTGGCATTGACTGATACCAAGAAACCACTTTATCAGTTAGTTTTTTCACGATATCAGGATAGGTTTCTGCAAGATTATGTTTTTCTCCCGGATCATTTACGATTTGATACAATTCCGGCCTTCCTCCATCATAATCACATAAAAGTTTCCAGTTTCCATCGCGAACTGCCAAATCAGGAAGATTTTCGATTCCATAATAATTTTTCCTATCAGGAGGTCTGCTGTAAAAAATAGGAGCTTTTCTGGATGCTGTAGATTTCCCTAGAATTGTTTCAATCATATTTTCACCGTCCAAAACTGATTTTTTTTCAGGTTGGAGTCCTGTAAACTCTAGCAGTGAAGGCATCATGTCGATTGCCGAGAACACAGATTCCTTGTTGCGGGAACCTATTGCTTTTTCATCGAGGTAACTCGCTCCCCAGACAATCAAGGAAGAGCGAATTCCTCCTTCATATAAATGAGTTTTATATCCTTTGAGGTTACCTGCTTGCCCGGCTCCAAGTTCCGGACCGTTGTCAGAGCAGATCAAAATCAAGGTATTCTCGCTTAACTCGGGATTGGATTTGATGTAATCAAATAATTTACCGAACTGCTGATCCATAGCTTCCAGAACGGCTAGGTATAAACCTCTTTTTCCCGCTTCTTTGGCAAGCCCATAATCCTCAAATGGAGGCCAATAAGGGCTGTGTACATCATCAGGCCAGATATTGACGTAAAAGGGTTGTTCTTTATTTTCGGCCTTATCTATAAACTGGATCGCTTCATCAATAAATCCAGTGGTAATCTCTGATCGCTGCATCCAAGTAACTGGCTCACCCAATATTTCCGCATCTTGCCAGATCCTTCCAACTTTTCCAGTTTCATCTTTAGTCAATGGAAGGAGTTTAGCCCCCAATCCTTCAAAATTGGTCAAAGATTCATCAAAACCGTAAGAGGTAATCTGTGGTGCATCGGTTACATCTCGCTGTCCACCCATATGCCATTTTCCAAAATGACCAGTTGCGTACCCGGCTTCTTGGAGTCTTCTTGCCAACATGGGGGCTTTGGGATCGAGCCAGCTTGCCATGCCCCTTTTTTGATTTTGGGCTCGATTATCTAAGTAGGAAGTAATATTCCAACGCTGTGGATAGGTTCCAGTAGATATAGCCACTCGGGAAGGAGAGCAAATAGGAGAGTTGACATAAAACTGCTCAAAGCTGATCCCTTCCGAAGCCATTTGATCAAAATTGGGAGTCTGGGCATCCTTATTTCCGAAACTTGAAAAATCCGCCCAACCCATATCGTCAATAAAGATCAGGATAATGTTGGGCTGTTTATTGGGCTTAGGTTTTGGAGAAATGAAGCTATTAAGGCTTAATAAAGTAAGAATTGATAATACATAAACTCTTTTCATAGGTTAAAAATATGTCGGATGCTTAGGTTTTGAAAATGGTTTCTGCCTCAATGTACAATAGTCATGTAATTTGGCCTATTTCATATTCTATGGCTGGAGCGAATACCTGATGATCTCCAGCAATAAAATGGAAAATGGTTTTCTGTGATTGTCCAAATTGGTAGGTGATATTTCCTTATATAGCCTTTTATCAACTTGTTGGATTAAGAAAGTATTTTTCCATTTGTCCTTGAACTATTTAGTAAGAAGTCTGAATTCCCGAAAAAACCTCCTCCGAAAATTTTTTCCCGATCTGTTGATTTAAATCCACATCTATAAAATATAAGTGTCTGAAAATCTGTGTTATATGATTTTAAAGGTTGGTTTAAGAGTCTGGAATAGTGTTGGTATTATAATAGGGGTAATAAAGAAGGAAAAAAGATTGAACCTGTTGCAAACAGAGTTTTTTAAGGCCCTAATCAGGTCGAATACGTGACAATTCTTTTTGATTTGTTTCACCTTAAACTCTAGAATCATGAAAAAATTAACTTATTTATTAATAGCCACTTTTATCAGTATGACATTCATTTCCTGCTCTAATAATGGGATGAAAGTAGTCACAAGAGAGGATGGAGATACGAGTCTCTCTGGGTACAATACGTATGCATGGATTTCAGAGAAGCAGAATATACCAAATGCATATGCACTTTTAGGTTCAAATGAGGCTTTGGTTTTCAATAATGAATCTTCTCAAAAAATGATTAAAGATGCTGTTGAACTTCAAATGGCAGCTAGGGGATTTAAGAAGGATGCTCAAAACCCTGACATGTTAATCAACTTTGAAGTTTTAGAAGATGATACAGAATTGAGAAAATATATTTTGGACAATGGACAGGATTATTTAGGGTTTGGACCAAGATCTGAATCAGTTCAGATGATTCCTGTGGATGAAGGAACGGTCTTGATAAACTTTATGGATTCAAGATCAGGAAATCAGATTTGGCAAGGATATGCTTCCGGAGCATTGGAAGAGAAAGACATTAAAAATATGAGTGCCATGCAGGAAAAAGTTGGAGCAATATTCGAAGATTTTGACTTCAACCAGTTTAATACGAGTTCACAATAATTAGTAGAGTATCCTAGAAGCCCGGGCTTAAAGCCTGGGTTTTTTTATGCTTTTTTCAAATTCAAATTAAAAATGAAATAGGGAGGCAGATCCGGATATTTATTTATTGTCATCATCTTTTTTCTTTCGGATTTCAGATTGTCTCATCGGCATTTGGTCTATTAATCTGAAAAGTTGATCAGTAGACAAAAATTCATTTTTACGAAGCTTTACACCTCCATCCAGACCGATGAGTATTATTTCAAATTCGGAGCTATTGCGCAAATCTTTTTTGAGACTGGAATTCAGGTTTTCCCAAGGAGCATCTTGTTCAAATCCTTTTTGAAAGGAACCTGGAGTGAATTTGAATACTACTATGCGTCTTTCTTCCAGCCCTTTTAAGTGATCTTCTAGTTCCTGAATCTGAGTTTTAAAAAGTTGATTTTGTGGATTAGTTGTTTGGATCAGTACTAGTCGATTTTTCCATTGATAAGAAGACAGAGATTGGGAATAGACGGAAAGGGAATTCAAAATTAAAATTGTAAAGATGAATAGTTTCTTAAGGCACATAATGGCCTAACCTTTCAAATGCAATAAAGTTTGAGATTTTTAGTTTTCATTCTCACTACCTATCTTATTAGGAAATTAAGATCGATGAAAAACTTTTTACTGCTTTGCCTTATTCCAGTGCTTTTTGCCTGCAACGAAAAGACCCAAGAAACACCTTCAGAATCCTATATACCCGAGCTGGTAATAAAAGATAGTTTGGTGATAGATAATCTCACACAGTTAACCTTGATCGATGTGAAGGAAGATAATTCGGAGTATCTGTTTTATGATTTTAAAACCAAAGAGTTTTTAAGAGTTGATAGCTCAGGAGATATATTACTAAGAGCAAATAGAACGGGAGATGGAAAAGATAATTACAAGTCATCTTATTTTTATACGGCCAATTATTCAGGAAATGATGAAATTATGCTGACTACTAATTCAGAATATTTTAGGTATGATCTCAATTTCAATTTGAAAGAAAGTCAACCTATGGAGTTTGTTTTGTTAACCAGGAGATCAGGTGAAAATAGAGCTGCTCAATCCTATGGAAGTTATTTGTATACATTTTCTGTGGAACTACAGGACATGGACAAAGTTTATAATTCAGGAATTTTTAATATTTCCTATCCCTTATTGACAATAAGGGATTTAGCTACTTTAAAACGCATAAGTGCAGATTCACTTCCCAAAGAAAGCCAACCTGCAATTCATAATGGGATGTTTCTTAGTTTCGATCCAATTGTTCAATTTAGAAAGGATGAAATGTTTGTTCTTTTCCCATATTCCCCAGAAATATATGTTTATAATTTCCCCGAATTAAAATTGAAGTCTACATGGGAATTGAATCCTTCTAAGGAGTATAAGCAAACTTTACCAACAAATTCTACACAAAATTTTGATGGTTTCTTCAAAGACCTGGCAGGTTCTCAATACACCGGGTTAGCGTTTTCTAATGATTACTTAGTGACCATGTTCCAAGGGGCGGTTCCACAGGAGGAGGTAGATGCATTGCCGAGAAATGTCGTTGGGGATAAGCGTTATATGGCATTGGAAGAAAAGTATAAAAGCGAAATGTATTACCAAGTATTCAAAGGAGAGGAAAAAATCTGGGAAGGAACCTGGGACGTAAATCTAAGTTCAGTTCGCGATGTGCTTTATTCCAATGCAAAGCCTGGAGAAGATCCTGATGCCGTAGAAAAGGATGTTCAGACTTTTTACTTTTATGAATTGAGATAAGTAAATTCAAGCATGCGAAGTCGTTATTATTTCTTATTGCTGATTGCGATATTTTCTTTTTCATGCTCTAAACCAGCAAATGAAGAAAAGGCCGGTTTCAACTCGGTTACCGGACCCATCTCATTAGATTCCCTAGGTCTTACTCTAGTCCATGAACATATGCTGGTGGATTTTATAGGAGCGGACTCGGTATCTCCAGATCGTTATAGTCGGGAGGAAGTAATTACCAAGGTTTTACCCTATTTGCTCGAGGTGAAGAAGTATGGCGTAAAAACTATTTTTGATTGTACTCCGAGTTTCTTGACGAAGGATCCTGAGTTGCTTAAAGAACTTAGTGAAAAATCAGGGATCCAACTAATCACGAATACTGGGTTTTATGGGGCAGTAGGAGGGAAATATTTACCTGATTTTGTCTTCCAAGAAAATGCTTCCCAATTGGCCGAAAGATGGATGGATGAGTTTGAAAAGGGGATTGAAAATACTGGGATCAAACCGGGATTTATCAAGATTTCCGTCAATGAAGAGGATCCTTTGCTGGAAGTGGATGCAAAACTGGTTAGAGCTGCAGGCATAACCAATGAAAACACAGGGTTATTGATTTATTCTCACACTGGTACCTGGAATACTGCCAAACAAGAAGTCGAAATCCTGCAAAAGATGGGAGTTGATCCATCGGCATTCGTTTGGGTTCATGCACAAGCAGAACAGGATTTTCAAAATTACCTTATAGCTGCTCAACTTGGAGTTTGGATCAGTCTAGATGGTATAGGTTGGAGTATCGATGAATATGTAGACCGCTTACTTTTCGCCAAGGAAAATGGGATTTTGGGAAATGTTCTGATTTCCCATGATGCAGGTTGGTACGATCCTGCCAAACCCGATGGGGGAGATTTTCAGCCATTCACCAACATTTTCGAAAAGTTGATGCCTGAATTGAACGCAAAGGGATTTGATGAAGCGGATTGGGATCTTCTTTTAAAAGAAAATCCAAAGCGGGCTTTTGGAGAAAATAAAAAATAGGAAAGAGAGCTTACTTTAATTTGAATCCGATTCTGTAAGTAGCCATCAGGTACCACGGCCAATAACCGTTAAAAGATGACATGCTAACCAATGCAGAATTTCTACGGTTTTCATTTTTGCTTTTCCAATCGAAAATTACTTGCTGGGTGTAGCCTAATCTTGCAAATTTATTTATACTATAAAGGTACTCATAGTAGTTTCCAAAATCGTCATATCGAAGCACAGCCCCCTCTGTGCTATTCTCGCTTCCTATTTGAAAAGAAGGTCCTATGGCCAAAGAAATTCTAAAGTCATTTTTTGTTTTTAGGACATCGTATTTGAAAGTAACATTGGTAAAAAGCCCTGATGAATTATCCTGTCCAAATTTTGGGTCATCATAATTATCAAATGATTTAATAGATTGATAATAGGTTAATGATGGGTTCAGGGAAGTTTTTTTGCCTAAGGCAAAACTCAGTTCATTGCTTAAATTAATTCCAAAAAGCCCAATATTCCCATCTATTGCGGGACCAATTCCCACATTATATATGAGATTTTTATTCTCTTGTGAAAACCCGGTTGTTTGTAGGGAAAAAGTTAAAAGGGCAAATAGGGGAAGAAAAAATCTGTTCATTGGTTTAGTTTTTAAATTGAGGCAAACCTAGTAAAAAAAAGTTAGTTAAAATTAAATTTTAATTTTCTTTAATTAATAATTTAAAGGGTTAAGATTAAGCTTTGATAAACGCCTTCCAATTTCTCTTTTGCACCAAAAATGATAGATTCTAATTTTTGATTTGGCTTGGGAGAAAGATCACTAATTGAGTCCAGTGAATTCATGTACCAATCTTTCCAAGTCGTGAGAATTAACTTTTGTTCCGCTGCATCTTCACCATTTTCGATCGCTTTTTTACTTAAAATCGCCTCAACCTGCAGCCTTTGATTTGCTTTGGCAAGAAGCAATTGGGCTAGTTTTTCACCTGTTTTGATATCTCCATTCAGCAAAGAATAGGCTGAAGCCAAAGCCGCAGTTCCGACATTGACCATGGTTTTTTGAGAGACTTTGTCTATACGATCGTTATCTGTATGATAAAACTGATCGGTAAAGTGCCAAAGCAATAATCCCGGAATATCAGCCCGTAAAAATGGAGTGTGATCCGAACCTCCTTCGAAAGGATTGGTTTTTACTATCCAGTCAGCATATTCTCCCTGCGCCTCGAAATTGGTCAGGATAATATCATTTAAATAATGCGGTTTCATGTCTTCAACAGTCAGAGGACGGCCACCCCACTCACTATGTTTATCATTTCCTCTTGTCCAGATCGCACTTGGATCAGGCATTTTTTCGATCAGGAAAGTTCCTCCGGTGACATCGGTATTTTCACCCACCATATCCAAAGAGATTCCCCAATTGATTTCCGGTTCTCTTTTTTCTTCCTCTTCAATATACCTTCTGGTAGAAATGATTTCATCTCCCCAAAGGAAAGTCAAAGTTCGCTTCAGATCGAGCTTGCCTTGTTTCATCAGATCAGCTGTTATTTTAGCCATTTCCAATTGCGTACCCACGCCTGTTGCATTGTCATTTGCTCCTGGCTCTTGAATGTGTGCAGAAAAGACCAGACTTTCCAAGGGAAGTTCGGAACCTTTGACATTGGCCACCACTGTTAATTCTTCAGACTCATAGATTCGGGTCTGAATCTTCACATTCACCATTACAGGCCCTTCTGATAAGGCAGCCATTAACTTTTCTTTGGCTTCATAGGAAAGAGCTACTGCCCAAGTAGGATTTTCTGCATCGTATCTTAAGCCTCGGAATTGAATGGATGTGGTATTCTTTTCTGGTTGGAGGTATTCCGGCATATCATAAGTGAAAATCCCTGAAGCCCCTTTTTCTTTGACAGCAGATTGGAATGCCCGGTAACCACCTTCTCCGGCAAAAATGATTTTCCCTTTCACATCAAGGCCTTCCAAAGCTTCTTTGTCCTTCACATAAATGATCTCAGCAGTGACTCCTTCTTCTGGAGTGGAAGAAGAATATTGATACATCAAATGGCGATTGCTGCTAAAGTCCAGCAGCTTTTCCTCATGACCGATTAGTTGAACAGATCCATCGACAGGCTCCCAAGTGGGTCTATCCATTTTTCTTTTCTCAATTCTGTATGTCAATCTATCTGCGCTGGTTGCATTTTCTTCCAAGACATATCCTGCATTTTCTAGTTTGGAAGCTATCAGCTCTACCGTATTATTAAATCCGGTATTCCCTGCCACTCTCCAATATTTCTCGACAAAGGCCACGGTTTCATAAGCCAGATCTCCCTTAAATTCAGGCCTTACTAAATTGAAATAAGGCTCGCTAATTTTTTGGACATTGGCTTTTTGAGCAAATGAGTTGAAGGCAAAAAGCAGTAAAATTAATGAGAGAAAGAAAGGGGATTTCATGCGAATAATTGAATAGAAAGGCTTTATTGGCGCAAGATAGAATTTTAGTTTTATTTCTTTCCGACTTTAAATTTCAATTTGTAAGTGGCATTAAGGTACCAAGGCATGGCATTATTAGCTCCAAATGCTGAAATGCTGACAGCATTCTTTCGGTTTGGATTTTTAGAATTCCATTCAGCTTCTAATTCCAGCATTAAACCTATGCGGTGATATTTATTTACAAAATAAACGTATTCGGGGATTTCAGTCCCATAAGACATTCCTCTGAGAAAGGATTCTCCTCCTAGCTGTAGGGAAGGTCCTGCTGAAAATGCTAAATTAAATCCAGAAGGACGCTGGATGATGTCATATTTTAAAGAAGGTGTAATGAAAAAGCCTGAGGACTGTTCATTGTTCTTTCCGTTTGAAAAAGTTGGTAATGATTTTTCTTCAGTACTCCCTAATGATTGGTAGAATAAAACTCCTGCATTAAATGAGGTTCTTTTGCCAAGTCTTACATTGAGTTCATTGGAGAAGTTGAGCCCATACAGGTGGTTCATGCCGTCGAAAGATGATCCGACCCCAATTCCATATTGTAGCTTGGGTTTTTCCTGTGAAAATGAGATTTGAGGAATCAAATAACAAAAGGCAAGCAATAGAAGTAGTCGTTGGAATTTCATGTTTTATAGAGTTTAAAAGTTGAATTACCGAATTACTACTAATCTTTTTAAATACTAAATTCTTTTTAGTTTGATTAACTAAAAGATTGTTAAATCAAAAAGTACCAGAGATTCTGGAATTGTTTTAACCGGGAGGAACCACCTTTTAATCTTTCAACCTTTCAACTTTACAACCTTCAACTCAAAATCTTCCAATATTATAACCTTCCAATTGACTTTGCTTCGACTCCTCTCAGGATTACCAAACATTATTCTGTAAAATTTCGCAGAACATTTCCTCAATTTATCTGACCTGCTTACCTTTGCGCATGGCAGAACAAATCTTGATCCTTGATTTCGGTTCTCAGTACACACAACTCATCGCCCGAAGAGTTAGAGAGCTGAATGTTTATTGTGAAATCCACCCCTATAATAAAGTTCCAGAAATCACTTCCGATATCAAAGGAGTGATCCTTTCGGGTTCCCCTTGCTCTGTAAGAGATGCGGGATCTCCTGACTTGGATTTGGATGTTTTAAGAGGAAAATTACCTCTATTAGGAGTTTGCTACGGCTCCCAGCTTTTGGCACAAAAATATGGAGGAGAAGTTCTTCCTTCTGAAATCAGAGAATATGGACGTGCTAATTTGAGCCATATCGATACGCATTACGATCTGCTCAAAGAAATGAGCCATGGATCTCAGGTTTGGATGTCTCATGGAGATACCATCAAAGAGCTTCCGGATAATTTTGAGGTGATCGCAAGTACTTCTTCCGTACGTGTAGCGGCATTCAAGGTAAAAGAAGAAGAAACTTACGGGATTCAGTTTCACCCGGAAGTAACCCATTCTTCAGAAGGAAAAAATCTCTTGAGAAATTTCGTGGTTGGAATTTGCGGATGTGCACAGGATTGGACTTCAGATGTATTCATTGATGCAACTATCGCGGATTTGAAAGCTAAAATCGGTTCTGATAAAGTGGTCATGGGACTTTCTGGCGGAGTTGATTCCTCTGTTGCTGCCACCTTGATCCATCGAGCGATTGGTGATCAACTGACTTGCGTTTTCGTAGACAATGGATTGCTTCGTAAAAATGAGTTCGAAGAAGTTTTGGATTCTTACAAGCACATGGGATTAAACGTGATCGGTGTGGATGCCAAGGATCGTTTTTATAAAGCTTTGGAAGGTTTAACTGATCCGGAAGCAAAGAGAAAAGCAATCGGAAGAGTCTTTATTGAAGTTTTTGACGATGAAGCGCATAAAATTGAAGGAGTAAAATGGCTAGGTCAAGGAACCATCTATCCAGATGTGATTGAGTCTGTGTCTGTTAAAGGTCCTTCTGCAACCATAAAATCTCACCACAATGTGGGAGGATTACCCGATTTTATGAAACTTTCTGTGGTGGAGCCTTTGAATACGCTTTTCAAAGATGAGGTTCGTGAAGTAGGAAGAGCTTTGGAAATTGTGGAAACCATTATTGGTAGACATCCATTCCCAGGTCCAGGTCTTGGAATCAGGATTTTGGGTGATATCACTGCTGAGAAAGTCAAAACTCTACAGGAAGTGGATTACATCTTTATCCAGGGATTGAAAGATCATGGTCTTTATGATCAGGTTTGGCAAGCAGGAGCGATGTTGTTGCCAATTCAGTCTGTAGGCGTGATGGGAGACGAAAGAACCTATGAAAAAGTGGTTGCATTGAGAGCTGTTGGTTCGGTAGACGGAATGACTGCAGATTGGATCCATCTTCCATATGAGTTTCTTGGAAAGATTTCTAACGAGATTATCAATAGAGTGAAAGGTGTCAACCGAGTAGTGTATGATATTTCTTCCAAGCCACCAGCAACAATTGAGTGGGAATAAGAAATTTGAGATTTAAAATTTCAATTTAGAAATAGTGAAACCCGGAGCTTTGACTTCGGGTTTTTTACTTTAAAAGCCTTTTCGGCTCGAACTTTGGGTTTGAAAATATTGGGTTAAATTTGCAGACCCTGTTTTGATGTTTGATTCACCTTCAGCTACATGAGAAAATATTCATTATTTCTATTCGCTTTTTTTCTGATCACGTTCACTTTTGCCCAGAATATCCCTGCGGACTATCAAAAAGCCCAAACATTTCTTGATTCAAAGAATTATTGGGAGGCAATGCCATTGTTCAGAGAATTTCTGGATTCAGACAAGTATGGGAATCTATCCAATTATGCTGCTTTTCACCTTGGAGAGGCAGCTTTGGGAGCGAATCAACCAGATCAGGCAATTGCCGCTTTGAAGCAAGTTTCAGGGAAAGTCTGGACCAAATCCGATGAGTCAAAATACATGCTGGCTTTGGCCTATTTTCAAAACCAGCAAAACGTGGAAGCGCTGCGAACGATCAAGGGGATTAAAAAAGAGGATGTCAAAGTGTTAGCTGAGAACGCCACTTTTGAAAACCTCAAAAAGACCAGTGCAAGTTTTATGGTTGCCAATCTTCAGGAGTTCAAAGAAAACAAAGGATTTTCCGCAGCTTTGAAGGCGGTTTTAGAATCTCAAACAATTCTTTCTGCGACTGAAAGAGCAGCATTTTATGAGCTCCAAGGAAATGCAGGAGGAGAAGTAAATCAGGTGAAGGATTTGATTCTAGATGTGGTTGTGATTTTACCTTTTACAAACAATCCGAACGCTTCTATCAATTCAATTGATCAGTCAAGCTTTGTCTTTGAATTGTATCAAGGAATTGATTTTGCAGTCAAAAGATTGAAAGAAGAAGGAAAGCAGGTGACCTTGCATAGTTTTGATTCGAAGCATGATCTAGACCGGGTGAGAGAATTGTTAAATGATCCTGTCATTGCCAAAGCTGATGTGATCATTGGCCCGATTTATCAGGATGAAGTAGATATTGTCAGTGCATTTTCCGAGACAGCTAAAATTCCTTTGATTCATCCTTTATCAAACCTAGGAGAGCGATTCGAAAATACCGGCTTTAGTTATTTGTTTAGACCTTCTGTAGCCTCTTTATCCAATGGTGTAGTGAAGTCCTTGCAAAAGCAAAACTGGGGAAGGAAAGTGGCGATTGGTTATAGTGGTAGTTCCAGAGATGAGCGTTTAGCGATGTTGTTGAATGATCAGCTTGCGTCAGCAGGTTTTTCAGTGGTTGAATCTAAGCAGGTGAATTCAAGAAATGTGATTGATTTTCTTCAAAGACAAGGAGTTCGATCAGGAATGGATAGCACCGAACTAGGAGTAGATCAGATCATTTTGTTGACAGATGATCCTTCTATCGCGCAGCCTACTTTTGGCTTGATGGAATCGGTGACAGCTTCCGTTCCGTTTTTGGTGATGGACTCTTGGTTAGGGTTTAATTTCGCCAATTACGAGATGTTGGCATTCCCAAATTTCCATTTCATTTCAAATAATACTCCGAATTTTCAAGCGGACGAAATGCAGCAGTTTAAAGACAACTTCTTTACCAAAAACTTGGCCTATCCAAGCTTAAATGCAACTGTTGGAAGAGAGTTGATTTATTGGATTTCCAATAATATGGGCCCAAGTAAAGGGTTTGATTTTCGTAAAAACCTGAATCAAGCGGCATTCCAAAAAGGTAAAGTTACTTGGGGATTTAATTTTCAAAACAGCAATAACAACCAGTACGTTCCTGTCTTCAAAATGGAAGCAGGAGAATTGAAACCATTACAGTAATTCATGCAAATTTCAGAAAGCAAAAGGCTATTTGCCCATGCCCAAAATTTTATCCCAGGTGGAGTTAATTCTCCAGTTAGAGCCTTTCGAGCAGTAGGAGGGGAACCTCTTTTTATCAAAAAAGCAGAAGGTGCATTTTTGATTGATGAGGACGGGAATAAATTCATCGAAATGATCAATAGCTGGGGTCCAATGATTCTCGGTCATAATCATCCGATGATCAAAGAAGCGGTAGTTCAGGCAATGGAAGATGGGACATCTTTTGGAGCACCTACGGCGAAGGAAGTGGAGATCGCTGAGCTGATCGTCAGCATGGTTCCTTCTGTAGAAAAAGTGAGAATGGTGAATTCAGGAACCGAAGCAACTATGTCGGCAATTCGCGTTGCCAGAGGGTATACAGGTCGTGATAAGTTCATCAAAATGGAAGGACATTATCATGGACATGGAGATTCATTTTTGATTGCTGCAGGTTCTGGGGCAATGACTATGGGGAATCCTGATTCCCCAGGAGTGACAAAGGGAACAGCGAAAGACACACTTTTGGCACCGTACAATGATCTGGATGCAATCGAGAAATTGGTCGCTGCAAATAAGGGAGAAATTGCTGCTTTGATTTTGGAGCCAGTTCCAGGGAATATGGGGCTTTGCTTGCCTAAGCAAGGTTATCTGCAGGGACTTCGTGAGATCTGTACCCGTGAAGGGATTGTCTTGATTTTTGATGAAGTGATGACTGGCTTCAGACTTGCAAAAGGTGGTGCTCAGGAACTATTTGGGGTAACTCCAGATATGACAACACTTGGTAAAATTATCGGTGGAGGAATGCCTGTTGGAGCCTATGGTGGGAAAAAAGAAATCATGGAGTTTGTTTCACCTGCAGGGCCTGTGTATCAAGCAGGAACATTATCAGGAAATCCTATTGCAATGGCAGCTGGGTTGGCGATGCTAAATCATCTAAATACTCATCCCGAAGAATATGCAAGATTAAACCATGTGGGAGAGTTGATTTCTGATGGGATCATGGCTATCAATAAAAAACTAGGTCACAACTTTACTGTCAATAGACTTGGTAGCATGTATTCAATGTTTTTCACAGACAATGAAGTCTATGACTTTGAATCTGCGAAGCATTCTGATACTGGAAAATTTGGTAAGTATTTCCAGGCAATGCTACACAGGGGAGTGTATTTGGCTCCATCACAGTTTGAGAGTTTGTTTTTATCTACAGCACTTACTGATGAATTGATATCCAAGATTCTTCAGGCTCATGAGGAAAGTATGATCGAAATCTTCAATTAATTCAAAACCGGCTTTTCTGCCGGTTTTTTTATTTTCAGCCCAAAAAACAAAGAAAACCCCCGAAAAATACCCAATCCTAGGTATTTACTATGATAGATTGAAGACCTAGTTTTGTAATAGTAATTCACATTGAGAATGTGATCGCTGAAACTATTTTTTAGTCTATTTTTCGGGAACCTGTTTTTGACAGGTTTTCTTTTTTTAAAAGGTTATTAAAGAAAGATACAATTCTATAAAAAGGGCAAATGTGATTGCGGTAAGGTAAAAAAGGCCCAAGACCCAGAATTTGATCAATGTTTTAAACCAGCCTTGTTTCATGACATTTAGCATGGATAGATAGGTGTAAATTGATACACCAACAAAGGCGATTAAGGTGACAATAGAAACGAATAATTGGGCCTTTACAATCCATAAAATAGCCAGCCCATAGATAACATAAGCAAAGGCATGTAAATGAAGCCCATGAATCAAGTGCTCAACATAGAATTTTTTGCTGCGGATATTGAGAAACCAAAGGAGAAAGGCGAAAAATGGCAGCAATAAAAACATCATAAAAGGCAGGTTTTGAGCAGCACTAGTAATAAACAAACCTGAGTTGGCTACGAATTTCCTTTTTTGATGGGATTCCAGACCAAATGAAGCATCAAATGATGTTTTTGATAAAGCAATATTAAATGCTGAATCAGATACCTCAGGATTTATCGATAATGTTCTGAGTTCTTTCCAGTCATTTCTGCTTTTCTCAACGGTATCCTTCACAAATTTATCCAGCTCACTCAGACCTTTGGTATTCATTTGCATTGAGTCCAGATTGATCCCAAGTTCTTTTATTTCATCCAGTTGTCCTGATTTTTTTAATGAGTCAAATGTTTCGGCAGCTTCGGTATTAAACCGAACCATACCTTCACTATTTTTTTCGATTTGTTCAGGCGTGAGTTCTCCGGTCATGATTTTATCCACCAAGTCAACTGGAATCACCAGAGCAATGATGAAGAAATAGAAAAGCGAAGTCATCAAATACAATCGAATAGGATGGATGTATTTTCGTCTTTTCCCTTCGTTAAAAGTATTTGTCAATTTCCCTGGACGGAGAAAAAATGGAGGTAATGTTTGGAAAAAAACGGTCTCAAAATTCAGGTAGTTTGAAATAAAATCTTCAACAAACCTAAAAATCGATACTTTTTGATCCTTGTTTTCTTGGCCGCAATTGGGGCAGAAATTAACGTCTTGTCCAAGTTCAGTCCCGCAGTTGAGACAGGAATTTAATTTTCTTGAATTTTTCAAAGGCTGGAAATTTGAAGAAAATTAGCCAATCCTTTTCAAAATAAAAGTCCGCTTTCCTCATAAGTCTTAAATTTGCTTGAAAACAAAGAACAAATGAAATTAAAAGTATACGGAATCAAGAATTGCAATACGATGAAAAAAACCTTCGATTTCCTGACGGAAAAAGGAGTTGCGTATGATTTTATTGATTACAAAAAGCAAAAGCCTGATGCAGCGCTTTTGAATGGATTTTTGAAGAAAACCGACCTCGAATCATTGGTAAATAAGAAGGGGACGACTTATAGAAAAATGGATGAGGGGCAGAAGACTTTATTAGAAAAGGAAAGTACTGCAGTCTCTATTTTGGCAGAAAACTCTAGCATGATCAAACGTCCTGTAATCATTTATCCTGATGGAAGTTTAACTTTGGGTTTTGACCCTGAAGCGATCGAGAAACATTTGAAATAATAGTTTGAAAGAAGATATCCGTAAAAAATCTGTTCTCAGATCATCATAAAATGATCTGAGAACTTTTAATAAACAATGGTGTCTGTCGGCAAAGCTGGCAATTGATAGTTACCTGTTTCCAGAATAAATTTAAATTTTTCGGAGACTTCCTTTTCTGCCAAAGGAGTATCAAAAGCAAATACTTTTTCTAATAAGGGATGTTCTTTCAGGGCCTGAATGGAAGATAAATCCACTTTTGTTTCATTCAGATAGAGATGTTTCAGATTTTTGTTTTCATTCAAAACCTGAAGATTGTCCCCTGAAATACCGGTCTGATTTAATTTCAGGACAGTCAGGTTGGGTAAAGTATTCAGACTATCCAAAATAGCATCAGTGACTTGCGTTCCAGTCATATCCAGGTAAGCGATTTGATTTTTGACTGCTCCTAACTTACTCCAGTCTTGATCTGAGAAACTCTGGAAATTCACGCAGGAAATCATCAACCAATTTGAAGTCTCAGAAACTTTCTCTGCAAAGAAACCTTCGGCTTTTAAGTTAGAAAGCGATTCTTCTGTTGCCGGATCAACTGCTAATTCAGGATAAAATGGCTTTTCAACACGATGGAAAAAAGGCTCTAAAGTTTCTGTGTCAATATTGGATTCTCCCAGCTTAGCACTTTTTGTAGCACCTAAATCTATCCAGGCACGGATCAGTTCAATGGCTTCTTTTTCAGGCTGTCTTTTCTCTTCAGGAGGCATGTGATCCTCATCTTCTTTTGGCAGGACCAGTCGTGAATAGAGAGCACTTTCTTTTGCATTACCTGCAGTCAGAATGCTTCCATCTTCACCGCCTTCCAGCATTTTGTCAAATGAAGTCAAGTCAAGTTCGCCTTTCAGGTTTTTAGGATTATGGCAGCTTTTGCAATTCTGATTTAAAATGGGTTGTACTACTTCGTCGTAATATGCGAGCTCCTCCCAACCTTGTTCGGGTAAAACAAGGCCTTTTTCGGGCTCTATTTCATATCCGATGAGCGATTGCATTTCTGGAGGCAAGACCTCAATTAGGTATTCTTCTCCATGTGTAATATTTCCTCCCAAATGCCCTGTAAATAACATCAACCCAAATAGACCTGCAGCTTTTAACTTTAAGTTTTTGGGGTTGGAATTTGCCTTGTTGACTTCATAGAAAAGCCAAAAAGAGGCGATTGCAGTAGCCCATCCAAAGAAGAAGTGAAACTGCACAGTTTCCCAAGTAAATCCTTCGTATTGGTATTGTAGAAAACCTGAAATCGAAGAAATGACTGCGAAAATACCTCCCAGCAAAAAGGCAAGCCTAATGGAATCCAGGTGTTTGGAAGTACCTTTCTCAGAAAGGAAAACCAAGATGATCCCAAAGGCAAGAATGCCAATAGGAAGATGGACAAGGATCGGATGAAACCTTCCAAAAAGCGGCAAAATAAACTCAATCATTCTGGAATCTTTCTTTAATCGCTTTCATGATGAAAACATTAGCTTCCCACTGATCGGCGATAGGTTTATTTGTGAATGGAATGGTTGGTAAATACGGTGGAGGCCCAAACTCTGTCGTGATAGTAAAGACATCCTCTTCGGAATTTCTGATGATTTCTTCCCAAATATCAAGATGTGCTACCAGTTCATTTTTCCATTCTGGAGCTGCCGGATTGTTTACTTGGGGGCCTTCCGCAAATCCAACTCTGGCATGAATATGCTGAACTGATGGAAGGATCTTTTGAAGGTTTGGATCATCTTTTTTTAGTAATCGCTCGTGGACGACCATCCAATGACTGACGTCGAGTGTGTATTTTAATTCAGGAAATCTGGCTAGCATAGAAAAAGCGGATGGCAAAGTATTTGAAAATCTTCCTCTATGAGTTTCATGGATTACCGGTATACCTGATTCTTTCGAAAGCCGATCTGCGATTTTGATGAATTCCAGGTTTTCATCCTCTGACCAAAAATCATTTCCTGTATGATTGTTAACCTTGACAGGTGACCATGATAAAACTTCTTTTAGGCCAGTTTCATAGCTTTCTAATGCTTCTTCAAAAGGTAAACCACGGTTGGTTCCATGTAGGAAGATTACTTTTAGATCATACTTTTTAAGTCCCGATTTTAGATTTGCTTTGGCTTCATCCGAGCCGGGCATCCAAACTTCAATCCCATCGTACCCATCTTCTTTCACCTTTTTTAAAAACTCATCCAGAGGTAGTTGATTTCCCCAATCAGTTTGGAAAAACTGCAATTGCTTTTGTGCCAAAATTGTGAAAGGCAGCATGAAGAGGCCTAGGAGAATAAGCGGCTTTAATATTGATCGCATGATTAAGCTAAAATTTTCCTTATTAATTCTCCTTCGACATCCGTCAATCTGAATGGCCTTCCCTGAAATTCATAAGTGAATTGTTCGTGGTCAAAGCCCATCAGGTGTAAAATGGTCGCGTGAATGTCATGAACAGAAACTTGTTCGCCAATTCCTGAAAATCCAAAGTCATCAGTCAATCCATAACTTGCTCCTTTTTTTATTCCACCGCCTGCCATCCACATCGTAAATGCGTCGCCATGATGATCTCTTCCCAAAAAGCTTTGGGTTTTTCCTTCTCTGTTTTCCTGCATCGGAGTTCTGCCAAACTCTCCACCCCAAACTACCAATGTGTCTTCCAGCAATCCTCTTTGTTTTAGGTCAAGTAAAAGGGCAGACATCGGCCGGTCTATTTCTCGACATTTATTTCTTAATCCCATATCGATGGATCCATCGTGATCGGTACCATGAGTATCCCATCCCCAATCATACAATTGGACGAATCGAACTCCTTTTTCCACTAATTTCCTTGCAAGTAAACAGTTGTTGGCAAAAGATTCTGATCCAGGTTTGGTCCCGTAGAGGTCATGGATATACTTAGGTTCATCATTGATATTCATGACTTCAGGCACTTCTATCTGCATGCGATAGGCCATTTCGTATTGGTTGATTCTTGCTAGGATTTCCGGATCTCCGTATTGATCAAACTCACTTTTATTGACTGTGTTGATCGCTGAAATCAGGTTTTTCTTCATGTCTCTGGACATTCCGTCTGGATCCTGAAGATAAAGCACTGGATCTCCTTTGGAGCGACATTGTACACCTTGGTAAACCGATGGAAGGAAACCGCTTCCCCAGACACTTTTTCCTGCATCAGGAGTCTTTCCTCCAGAAGTTAAAACGACAAATCCTGGTAGGTTTTGATTCTCTGTTCCTAACCCATAGGTTACCCAACTTCCCAAACTAGGTCTTCCAAGTCTTGGACTTCCTGTTTGCATAAATAACTGTGCTGGGCCGTGGTTGAATTGGTCCGTGTGAACTGCTTTCAGAAAAGCCACTTCATCCACAACTTTCGAAAAATGAGGTAGGAAATCAGAAACCCAAGCTCCTGATTCTCCATGCTGCTCAAATTTGGCCTGAGGTCCCAGTAAATTTGGGACACCTCTGATAAAGGCAAATTTCCTCCCCTCCAGCAAAGATTCAGGGCAAGGCTGATTATGATATTTCGCCAACTCAGGTTTGAAATCAAATAGCTCCAATTGGGATGGGGCACCAGCCATATGGAGATATATGATCGATTTTGCTTTTCCTGTAAATGGAGGAGGCAAAGGGGCCAGTGGATTTAAATCCCGTTGGCTTAAATTAAGTCCTGAAGAGGCTTTTGATGAAGAACCGGTATCGCAGCCAAACATCAAAGGAGCCAAAGCAAGGCCTCCCATTTTACTAACACAATCCATAAGGAAATGTCGTCTGGTTTGCCTTTCCAGCTTTTGCTGAGTTAGCTCATTGATCAACTTTTCTACTTGTTTCATACTATGGTTTGGTTAGAAATTCATCCAAATTCAATAAGGCGTTTGCCACTACAGTCATGGCTGCAAGCTCAGGGCTTGTGTTGACATCCTCAATTTTAAAAAATGAATTCATGGCCGTGCTGTCATTTTTAAACTCGCTGTATGAACTCTGGTATAAACCAGTCAAAGCTTCCAGTTTGCTGTCTGAAATCGGAGTCAACATCAATTTTTGATATCCAAAAGAAATTGCTTGGGAAGGTTCTTTACTCTTCTCAGCCATTATTTTGCCCAAATGGGCTGCTGCTTCAATGAAAACTGGATCATTGAGGGTTACCAAGGCCTGAAGAGGTGTATTAGTTACAATTCTTCTACTCAGACAAACTTCCCGACTCCCCGCATCAAATGTGATGAATGAAGGGTATGGACTGGTCCGTTTAATAAAGGTATACAAACCTCTTCTGTGTCTGTCTTCTCCCTCAGATTCAGTCCATGATTCTCCATTATAGACCGTTTGCCAGATACCTTCTGGTTGAGCAGGTTTCACACTTGGCCCAAACATTTTATCTGATAACAATTCCGAAACTGCCAATGCCTGATCTCTGATCTGCTCAGCACTTAGCCTCACTCTAGGTCCTCTTGCATACCATTTGTTTTGCGGGTCTTGGCTGTATAATTCAGGTGTTACAACAGAGCTTTGCTTGTAAGTTTTGGAAGTTACGATCTGTCTGATCAATTGTTTGATGCTCCAATCATATGTGTTCATGGTTTCCCAAGACAAATAATCCAAAAGCTCAGGATGGGAGGGAGGATCTGATTGTGTTCCCATATCCTCCAAAGTACTTACCAAACCTCTTCCAAAAAGCTGACCCCAAACTCTATTTACCAATGTACGGGCTGTCAGAGGGTTTTCTTTATCGGTCAACCAATATGCAAAGCCTAATCGATTTCTTGGCCATTCTGGTTTCCAAGGATTTAATTCACTTGGTACATCTGGAGAAACCTTGTCACCCAAAACCAGCCAGTTTCCTCTTTCGAAAACCCTCGTTTCCCTTTTCATGTAATCAGGGTTTTCTATAAGGATTGGAAGCTTTGTCCCATTGAATTTCAGTATGCTTTCCCATGAATTCTGAACTGCTTGGAATTCAGGTTTTTCTTTTCCTGGAAGTGTAGGTACGAAAGCAAACCAAATGATTTTAGAAGTATTTTGCTGGGGCTTGGCATTCGGGCTGATGACAGAAATATAAAGGTCATTTTTGCCATGTATTTCTTTAAATGGAAATGCATGAATTTCATCACCTTTGGTCTTATTGATTGTAAAACGGGAAAGAATTTCACCTTCAGGCCCATCTTTCTGGATAGTAATCTGACTTCCATCAATTCCCGTCCCGTAGTTCATCAGCATCTGATCCGAACCCTGGGTATCTATATTTCTTAAATAGGCAGATCCTCCTGGCCACATACCCAGCCATTTAGTATCGATCAATTCGGCTTTATCAAAATCCTCCGCAATGTGAGCTTCATATTTAGGTTCAAAAAAAGTCAGAAAATCCTTTCTCTTTTTAGCAGCATCAGTGCCTTTATTTTCTTTAACCCAGTTAATAATAGAATGGAGTTTTATCTCATCTGAAACGGAGTAGAACCTTAGTTTAGGCTCTTCGTCATGCGTATCCTCATCTCTGGTGTTATTAAAGAATGCTGCGGATTCATAAAATTCTTCATGACGGATTGGATCGTAAGGATGGCTATGACATTGTACACAAGCCATCGTGGTACTTTGCCAAACTTCATAAGTGGTGTTAAGCCTATCCAAAACAGCCGAAACTCTAAATTCTTCATCTTGAGTTCCTCCCTCATCATTATTCATAGTGTTTCGATGAAAAGCCGTTGCGGTTAATTGCTCTTGGGTAGGATCAGGAAGTAAGTCCCCTGCCAATTGCTCAATGGTGAAGTCGTCAAAGGGTTTGTCTTTATTAAATGAATTGATGACATAATCCCTGAATGGCCAAAGGGTTCTTGAAACATCGCGTTCGTATCCCTTTGTATCAGCATATCTTGCTAAATCTAGCCACCAACTTGCCCAGTTTTCT
Organism: Algoriphagus iocasae; assembly: GCF_014206875.1. Lineage (GTDB taxonomy): Bacteria > Bacteroidota > Bacteroidia > Cytophagales > Cyclobacteriaceae > Algoriphagus > Algoriphagus iocasae. The sequence goes on from NZ_JACIJO010000001.1 coordinate 782,744, forward strand.
CCATATGTTGGTTGAGAAAGTAAGTAATCAACCGCTTGATCGTAACTGATTTTTCCTTCCTTATACACTTGAACCAGTGAGTCTGAAGGTGGTAGACCGGTAATATCCAGAGTGACTCTTCTCAACAGTTTGAGAGGATTTTCTTCTTCTGAAAAATTTAAATTTTGAGTTTCTAAAGTGTTTCCAACAAAAACATCTATGGGGTTAATTTCTTCATTGGTCGATTCTGATGAGATTCCAGCTTCAAGTTTTTTCCCTTCTAATGATGGCTTTTGGATTGGTTCATAAGCCCAGTGTTTCCCCCAATTTGCTCCTTGACGAATCCATGTTTTCAAAAGATCAATTTCCTCCTCTGAAAGCGGCGCTTTTTCGTACGGCATCCGTAACTCTGGATCAGAATCTGTGAGTCTTTTGATCATTTCACTGTTTTCAGGATCTCCAGGAATGATTGCAGGATGCCCAGATTCAGTGATTGCAAGAGCCTCTTCTTTAAAGAGTACGCTAAAACCTCCGCTTTTTTTCACTCCTCCATGACAGGAGATACAGTGTTTGTTTAGAATAGGCTTGATCTGACTACTGTAATCTACCTCCTGTTCATTACCAAAAAGGAAAAAACCTAATACTGCCAAGAGAATGGCAGTGCTTGTTAGTATGATTATTCGGTTTACTGACATGGGTTTAAAGCTGAATTGAAAAGTAGGGATTTTCAGATTATATCAAAAGTCAATTCTGATATTAGGGCAAATAGTCTAAAAAAACCTAGAATTTTGTATTCTAGGTTTGATTTTTTTCTTAAAAGGAAAAATTCGGAAGGTTTTCCAGAATGTCTTTGGTCATTTTATCCAAATCATAATCTGGTTTCCAACCCCAGTCTTTTTGAGCACAAGTGTCATCGATGCTATCAGGCCAAGAATCTGCAATTGCTTGTCTGAAGTCAGGTTTGTATTCAATTTCGAAGGAAGGATAATGCTTCAAAATACTTTGATAAATATCTTTTGGAGCAAAGCTGATTGCAGAAAGATTATAGCTTGATCTGATTTTAACAGATTCACTCGGAGCATGCATCAAATCCAAAGTAGCTTTGATGGCATCTGGCATATACATCATTGGCAAATAACTGTCTTCTCTTAGGAAGCAAGAGAATTTCTCGCCAGCAATAGCTTTATGGTATATGTCCACTGCATAATCTGTGGTTCCGCCACCTGGAAGTGATTTATATCCAATTAGACCTGGATATCGAAGACTCCTTACATCTACATTGAATTTCTGGAAATAATACTCACACCATCTTTCTCCGGCTTGCTTTGAAATCCCATAAACGGTGTTGGGTTCTTTTACACAATATTGAGGAGTATTTACTTTTGGAGTGTTTGGGCCAAAAACAGCAATTGAAGACGGCCAGTAAACTTTGTCCAGTTTAAATTCTTTTGCCATTTCCAGGACGAACAAAAGGCTGTTCATATTTAGGTCCCAGGCAAAAAGCGGGTTTTTCTCACCTGTAGCAGATAAAACTGCTGCCAAATGATAAATCTGTTTTACATTTTCTCTTTTGATAAGATCTTTTGCAGCATCTTGATTCATGATATCAAGAACTTCAAATCGACAATAATCAAATTTAGAACGGGCAGCTTCATTTAAATCTGTGGCAATAACTTGCTCACCACCATACATTTCGCTTAGAGATCGTGTCAATTCTGAGCCAAGCTGACCAGCAGCGCCGATTACAAGGATTTTTTCCATGTTGTATTCTTTCAAAAATGCACCCAAAGCCGCGCTTTAGGTTTTTGTTTATATTTGGGAATGCGATGGCAAAAGTAAGAAAAATCTAAAGTTTTGCAGGATTTTTTGATTGCCGGCAACTGATAATAATTGAACAATTTATTCTAACAAGTATATGTACGATCGATTAAAACCCAAATTGGTAGAAGAGTTAAAAGGAATTGAAGAAGCTGGACTCTTTAAAAAGGAAAGAATCATCACTTCTCCTCAATCTGCCGAAATCACAATTGCTGGTGGTAAGTCAGTTTTAAATTTTTGTGCTAACAATTACCTAGGTCTTTCTTCACATCCAAAAGTGATTGAAGCAGCTAAAGCCACCATTGATACACATGGTTTTGGAATGTCTTCTGTGCGATTTATTTGCGGTACACAGGATATTCATAAGGAATTGGAAAAAAAGATTTCCGAGTTTCTGGGAACGGAAGATACCATCCTTTACGCAGCAGCTTTTGATGCAAATGGAGGCGTTTTTGAACCGATTTTGGGCCCGGAAGATGCAATTATTTCAGATGCATTAAATCACGCTTCTATTATCGATGGGGTAAGACTTTGCAAAGCAATGAGATTTAGATATCAGCATAATGATATGGCTGACCTAGAAGCACAATTGAAAGATGCTGATGCAAAGGGAGCTAAACAAAAGATTATCGTGACGGATGGAGTTTTCTCCATGGATGGCACGATCGCCCAACTGGATAAAATCGTTGAGCTAGCAGAGAAATATGAAGCATTAGTGATGTCTGACGAATGTCACTCCACCGGATTTATGGGTAAAACCGGAAGAGGTGTTCACGAGCATTGTGGTGTCATGGGTAAAATTGATATCATTACAGGAACGCTTGGAAAAGCTTTAGGTGGGGCTTCAGGAGGATTTACTTCTGGAAGAAAAGAAATTATTGAGCTTTTGCGCCAGCGATCAAGACCGTATTTATTCTCTAATACCTTGGCGCCTTCTATCACCGGAGCATCCATTGCTGTATTTGATCTTTTGACCGGTACCACTGAGTTGAGAGATAAATTGGAAGAAAACACTGTTTACTTCCGTGAGAAAATGACTGCTGCAGGATTTGATATCAAGCCGGGAACACATCCTATCGTTCCAGTGATGCTATATGATGCGGTTTTATCCCAAAAAATGGCCGAGAAATTATTGGAAAAAGGCATTTATGTGATAGGTTTTTATTATCCTGTTGTTCCAAAAGGCCAAGCTAGAATCAGAGTTCAAATCTCTGCTGGACACGAAAGAGCTCATTTGGATCAAGCTATTCAGGCATTTACCGAAGTTGGCAAAGAGTTGGGAGTGATTAAATAAAGTGAGCATTGCCTATTTGAAAAAGTAGAGTAGGTTGTCAATATTTGTAAATAAAAAGTCGGGTTTCAATTATTGAAACCCGACTTTTTTTGAAGGCAATTCCAATCCATGTGATGGATTATCTAACTGTTACATGATAGCAACTTTGCTTTCTTTCTTTGATAAATACGATTTTGTCAGACTTTTCAAATTCTTTGAGAATGGTCTCTATCTTCTTTTGAAGAGGTCTGCTAAAGCGTTTTTTGCCATTTAAGCGGATGTAAGAAATATCAAATGAAACGCCATAAGAACGAGAACTTGTTCCTCCTGTGGCATTCTTATTTCTTCTTCTTAGACTCTTTTGCTGTTCTGGGGTACGCGTTACTGATGTAATCGTGAAAAAGCTTTCATCATCAGTTAAAGCTTGAAAAGCCAAACCAAGTTCTTCAAGAATAACCTTGGAATAAGGTGTAATGTAAGGATGGCTATGGGTCAATTTCATGATTTCATAACCCTTTCCCTTATCTACCAACACTAGTTTTTCATCTTCAATCAGCTTTTTGAAATGATCTTCAGACTCAATTAATCCAAAACCATTGTGTTCGGCAGCATATAAATGCTTGTCATATTCTTTTGTAATTAAACCTTCTGGAATCGGAGGAACCACTCTTATTTCAGGTGTTTCCACTTCTATTGGTTCTAAAGCTTCTAATTTTTCTTTGGGTTCAGGGGAATTAGTAAGCGCCGTGTACGTTTCTTTTAATTGTTCTTTCAGTTCTGGGATATAAGCTTGAGCAGCATACGCGCCCACTGAAAAAAGGATGAAAAATGAGATAAGTTGGATGAGTGAAGGTTTCCTCATGGGTGAAATCGTACTTGGTTTTTTTATCCAGATGTTAATTTAGGTAGCTGCAAAGCAAATATTAATCCATCTAGCCAAATGAAACTAATTAATTTAGGGTGATTTCTAATTGGCATTTGCCGCTTGGGATTAAGAAAAGACAACTTGATTTTAAAATATAATAATTCCCAGAAGAAATTTTTCTGGTGGCATATTGAATTTATAAGAGGTTTCGGAAATCAGGAAAGCTCTCTTTGGTAAACGAAGAAATCCTTTCTGGAATATTTTCAAGATAATTTTTTTGTGTTTAAATCTTGATAAATAATTATGGATGGATAACAATAAAAAAGGCAAGTATTCAACTTGCCTTCCTTTATGATTTGCTTGTCATAGCTAGTTTTCGTCTCTTCTTTAATTCGTATTCATCAATGTCTTCAAATCGAGCATCTACATCCTCGCTATTTAAATAATCATTGATCGTTTCACGAACTTCCTGAAATGACATGTTATGGAGAATCTTGCCATTTTTCGCCATAGAGAGTTGACCGGTTTCTTCTGAAACTATTAAAATCAATGTGTCAGTAGCTTCTGACATCCCGATACCTGCTCTGTGTCTCAAGCCAAATTGTGCGGGAACTTCTCTTTCGGTAACAGGAAGAATACATCTGGCTGCTTTTATTTTACCATTGTAAATAATTACTGCTCCATCGTGAAGTGGGCTGTATTTATTGAAGATGGAAATCAAAAGTCTTTTGGAAAGTTCGGCGTCAAGAATATCTCCACTTTCAGCATAAAATTTAAGCTCAGTACTTTTTGAGATAACCATCAATGCTCCTGTATTGCTACCTGCCAAAGTCTTGGATGCATCTATGATCGGACTGATATTGAAAATCGAGTTTTCTCTTTTTCTCCAAAAGAAAAGAAGATCCTTCCACATATTATCATCGGATAAAAATGAAGAACGGCCGATAAGTAGCAAGAACTTTCTGATCTCGGGTGCAAAAATAATGATGGCGGCAATCACACCAACACCCATAAACTGACCTAATATTGCTGAAAGGAGCTCCATTCGAAGCGCTCTTACCAAAAGGTAAATCAGATAAATCGAAAGAAATCCAAGAAATATCTTTATCGCAACACTTCCCTTCAGCAATTTATAAATTTGATATAATAGCGCAGCTACCAACGCAATATCAATCATATTGACGATGGAAATGTCTAAAAATCCTATTTTAAATAGTAGGGTCAAGGGTAAATTGTGTGATATAGTTTAAGTGTTTCTTTAGCTTCTTTTACGTCATGTACTCTTAGGATGTTTGCGCCCTGACAAAGGGCAAACATGTTTAATGCTGTAGTTCCATTCAAAGCATCATTAGCATCGTTTTGGAGAGTTTTGTAAATCATTGATTTACGGGAAACACCGACTAAAACGGGTGATGATAAACATTGGAACTGGCTTAAATTTTTCAGCAAAAAATAATTTTGTTCAATCGATTTTGCAAATCCAAAGCCAGGATCAATTATTGCATCTTTGATGCCAAACTTTTTGAATTGATCCAGTTTTTCAGCGAAATAATTCAATATTTCTGCTAAAATATCAGAATAATTTGTTAGTTCTTGCATATTTTTCGGATTTCCCTTCATATGCATTGCGATATACGGCGTTTTTAACTCACCTACAGCCGGTATCATTTCTGGATCAAGGTCTCCTGACGAAATATCATTTACTATATGAGCACCAGATTGGACTGCTTTTTCTGCCACTTTTGCCCGGAAGGTATCAATAGAAATTAATACTTCCGGATGATTCTCGGCGATCCATTCAATGACTGGAACAACTCTTCTGATTTCTTCTTCTTCCGAAACTTCTGAAGCCCCAGGTCTTGAGCTATAACCTCCGATATCCAATATATCTGCTCCTTCAGCAACTAATTTATTTACCTTGGCAGAGAAATCAGTAGAGTTAAAATCAGTCCGGCTTTTTTGAAAAAAAGAATCAGGTGTTACATTTAAAATACCCATAATCTTTGGACTGTTCCAAACATGGAGCCGTCCGTTGATTTGAAATGTATATTTTTGGGGAAATAATCTATCTTCGAAAGAAGAATATCCCTGAACCGGAAACATTAAACTAAAATAAAATTTGGAGACGCTAACTAGCAACGAATATACACAAGTTATCAGCCGTTGTAAAGAATTATTTCGTAAGAAAACTATCGATTATGGTACTGCTTGGAGGATTTTAAGATTATCATCCATTACCGACCAGATTTTTATCAAAGCTCAAAGAGTACGATCTATCCAGGAAAAGGGAAGTCAAAAAGTAAATGATCCAATCGTAGATGAGTTTGTAGGAATCATTAATTATTGCCTTATCGCCTTGCTTCAAATTAGTTTTTCTGATGATGAGCGAATGGAAATACCTTTTTCAGAATTAGAACCAGTCTATGATAAATGGGTGAGTGATACGAAAGGATTATTGGAAAATAAGAATCATGATTATGGTGAAGCCTGGAGAGAAATGAGAGTAAGCTCTATGACTGACATCGTATTGATGAAATTACTTCGTGTCAAACAGATAGAAGATAATGAAGGACAAACCATCGTTTCAGAAGGAATTGAAGCCAATTATCAGGATATGATTAATTACTCTGTATTTTGTTTGATCAAACTTGGATATCATCATGATTAAAGACGGATTTCTTTGGGTCTTACGCCTTTTGGTAGGCGGGCTTTTTATTTTTTCAGGATTAATTAAAGTAAATGATCCAGTTGGGACATCAATCAAACTTGAAGAGTATTTTGATGTATTCTCTAATGATATTGCTGGTTTTTTTGCTGCCTTTGAACCTTTTGCTCTGCAAATAGGTGTGTTTTTGGTGGTAGTCGAAGTTGTCCTTGGAGTTATGCTGATTCTCGGAGTGAAGAGTCGATTTACCGTATGGGCTTTAGGATTGATGATTCTATTCTTTACGTTTCTGACTTTCTATTCTGCTTACTTTAATAAAGTAACGGATTGTGGATGTTTTGGAGACGCCATCAAATTGACTCCTTGGGAATCTTTCTATAAAGACATTATTTTATTGGTTTTGATTACCATTTTATTCCTGTTCAGGGATGATCTTCCGGATTCCTCTCCTATGTGGGCGAACGGCCTTGTCGTCCTAGTATTAATTAGCTCCTTGGTATTATCAATTTTGGCGATTAGAAATCTACCATTCATTGACTTCAGAGCTTATAAGGTTGGTGTGAATATTCCGCAGGCAATGGAGCCTTCTGCACCTTTGTTGTATTCATATGTGATGAAAAAGGATGGTGAAACGGTCATTCTTGATTCATATCCTTCGGATGAAAGCTATGAGTTTGTGGAAATGAATATCAAAAATCCTGAAAACTTACCTAAGATTTCAGATTTCGCGGTTTGGAATGAGAATGGTGATTATTCTGCCGAGATGTTTAATGGCAATAAAGTAGCCATTTTGGTGAGCAGTATGCCTAAAATGGATGATTCTAATCTGGAGCAAATCGATGCATTGATTGCTTCATTAAGAAACTCTCCTATTGAAGTTGTATTCGTAGCAGCAGCTACTGAGGAAGAGATAACAAAACTGATTAGTGAAAGAGGGTGGGGCATTACAGGCTTGCAGGCTGATGCGACTGTGGTGAAAACAATTATCCGCTCAAATCCTGGAATAATGATTCTTAAAGACGGAGAAGTTTTATCGAAATATCATCACAACAATACACCGGAGGCCGGAGAGGTTTTAGATCTTTTTATGAAATGACAAAAGAACTTAAAGTCGTTTTGGTAGGACTACCTGGTTCGGGAAAAAGCACATTTGGACGACAATTGGCCTCTGTTTTAAACTTTCCTTACTATGATTTGGATCAATTGATTGAATCAAATTACGAAATGAAAATTCCCGAAATCTTCAGCAAATTTGGTGAGGGAAAATTTAGGGAATGGGAAAGTGAAACCTTGAGACAAACCCTAGAAAGCACCGACTCTTTTGTTCTTGCTTCAGGAGGAGGTTGTCCTTGTTTTAATGACAATATGGACATGATCAATAAACATGGTGTTTCAGTTTATTTGGATGTTCCATTAGATGAAATTTCCACTCGTTTGGGGCTGTCAAAGATTCAAAATAGGCCGATGTTTCAAGGACTAGATAGAGATGAGATTACAGCGAAGCTAAAGAGCCTTTTGCTGGAAAGGGAATACTTTTATAATCAGGCAAAAATAAAGCTCAGCGGTGAAGACTTCTCCGCTGAGCTTTTGATATCTGAATTGATCAGTCTTTTAAAAGCTGAATCCTAAGGTTAGCATACCCGTAAAAATATTGTTCTCTAATTGGGTTACTGGACCTATATTATTGTTCTGAGCATCTAATACCTGGTAGCTACTGTAGAGCCCATCGAAGCGCTGATTAATTAACGCAAGGTCAATTGAAAACTTATTGAGTTTTGCGCCGAATCCACCACTAATCTGATTGGTACTTCTGTCAAAATCTGAATTAGCTATTGGATCACCATAATACGCATAACCTCCTCTGATTCGGAATATATCAAACCTGAATTCTGCTCCAAATCTATAATTCAGCGTGCTTGTATAGGTGCTTCTGATAGCTTCATTATCAGGTCCCTCGTCAAAGTCCCTGCTTTTAATATTGGAATTGCTATAATCTACAAAGTCTATATCAGCTGAAACAAATCCATTTTTGCCAAGGAAAAATGTAGCTCCACCACCGATCTTTAGTGGTGTGTTTAAGTTATATGAACCGACTATATAGTCAGATAAAGCCTCAACTCTTCCTAAAGTAATGTTTTCAGGTTCGAATTCGTAGTTGTCATATTCCGCAAACATACTTGCTTCATATTCTTCATTGAAAGCATACCAAGTTGGAGTCTGGAAAGTGAAACCTAAGTTCACATAATCAATTGGCTTATAAATTAATCCCAAATTGACATTTAAGCCTGCTCCGTTAATATATAATCTTTCAGAAAGTGAAGAATTTATCAAAGGTCCGTCAGGGAACTCTTCGTTATAAGTTTTTCGAGAAGTAAATGATAGATTCCTTATTCCTACCGAACCACCTATAAACACCTTATGGTTGAAATTAGCTCCATAGGCAAAAGTGATTTGGTTGGAGCTTCCTTCTTGCGTAATGTTTTCATCCTGAAAAGGGAAACCAGTCACAAATGAATCGTAGGAGGTAGGGTTTTGAATAACATTCCCATTATCATCTACAAATACTGGATTAATCTGGTAGGTAGAATACGCAAGTCCTGTCAAACCAAATGATTCAATTTGAGTTTCTGGGATTCCATTGGCATCCTGCAGATAAAAATCAATGATGGAAGTATTGCCGATTTCGTCAGAATAAAAACCATATTCTGTATTAAAGTTTGCCAATCGTTGAATACTGATTCCAAAAGCTCCTCCTTTAAAAGCTCCTCTTGATAAACCATCCTTTGGGTTGGCCATCACATAGGAAAGGTTTGGCAAATTGAAGTTGCTGGTATTGTATGACCTGCCCTGATCTAAATAAGTTGTGTTAACTCCCCAATCAGAATATCCGATGGAAATACTTGCTTCGGAAGATCTGAAAAAACCTAGGCCTGCTGGGTTTCCAGCGATATTTGAAACATCGCCGCCAATAGACCATTGGGTTCCGCCAATCCCCATAATCCGGGAGGAACCATTTGCTTTTACATGACTGAATCTGTATGCATCTTCATAATAACCACTCTGCGCCAATAGCAAATTGGAGGATAGGAGAAAACTGAAGAATATAAGAATCTTTAATTTCATTGAGAGAAATAATTTTTTAATAATAACGGCTTAGCTAAGGAATTGTGTCAGATATGTTCAAAAAAAAAGGGGAATTAATTTCCCCTTCCTCCTCTGGATGATCCGCTGGAGACGCTGCCTCCGCCGCTTCTTGATCCTCCAGAACTCATGCCGCTACCCGAGCTTCTGCTTGGAGCACTATAGCTTGGTGTATTAGATCTGCTCGGCATTGATGATCTTGACGGCGAACCGTAAGATGGCGATGTACGAGCAGGAATATTACTTCTGTTGTAAGAAGGACTTGCCGATCTATTATAAGAAGGGCTAGCACTTCTATTGTATGTGCCAGTATTTCTACTTGGTCTATATACTGAATTTGAAGATCTTGAATTTGTTCCAGAATAACTAGGTCTTGCAGAAGGCATTGCACTTCTAGATCTAGTAGCACTTCTAGTTACGGCAGGAGAACTTACATTTCTTGTAGTTCCTACTCTAGATCTACTATTAGTGTAATAATCATTTTTTGAGCTACCAAATTCTCTTGATGCAGTTCTAGCACTTGAGTTAGAAACTAAGCTTCTGTTTGAAGGAGAATTTACTGCCTCTCTTCTTGCTTGAGCTCTTGAAGTACTTGGCAAAACAGCAGAAGATCTAGTGCCTAAAGAAGAAGTCGCTAAACTTGAACCTCTTGTTGCTCGAGCTCCTCTTACAACTCTTCTATCTCCATATTCTCCGCCAGGAAGAACATAAATTGGTCTATTGAATCCATAACCAGGATAATACCCTGGATAACCATAGCTAGGATAAAATCCTCCATACATTGGATATCCTCCCCAAGCATAACTTGGACCCCACATAGAACCAAAACCAAGTCCGAATCCGAAACCAAATCCGAAACCTAGACTAAATCCAGGTCTGAATCCGAAAGAAGGATACATGTAGCCAGGCATATAGAATGGATCGTAGAAAGGACTATAATATCCCATTCCCCAAGGACTAAAGCCTCCCATATAACCAAGGCTTAAAGACATGGTTGGGAAGAAATTTGATCCGTAAGAAGAATTGGAATTGTTTACTCTATAATTATCGTATGCATTGATATCACCTTCTCCTGAAGATTCAACTCCTTCGTCGAAATAAACCATCTCATCAGAAATTGTATCCTCAGCAGCGGTATATCTCGCTATGTATTCAGGATTTACATTCCTAGAGCTGAAATTTTCACCTTTATAGGAGTCTGTATTCAATGAACTCAGGCTTTCAAAAGATTCAGGATTATTGTTTTGCACAGCAAACTCGGTAGCGATTTTAGCATCCGAAGCCATGAAATACAAGTTATCCTGTTCTCCACTAGTCGCAAGTTTATTGGTGCTACAAGCACTCAATGCTAAAGCGCTGAGAACAACAGAAGATGTGAATATTGAAATTTTCCTCATGGTTGAAGTTAGATTGTTACTTTCTTATACGTGGTCAGAAGTGAAGGGTTATACTTTTTACTTTATATTTGCCCTGCTCAATTTAGCAAAATTAAGGACAAAAAGTATCTGAATCAATTATAATGAGTAAAGGACTACCTAAGAGAAGTGAAGATTATTCACTTTGGTACAACGAATTAGTTAAAAAAGCCGACTTGGCGGAAAATTCCGCAGTCAGGGGTTGTATGGTAATCAAACCATACGGTTATTCTATTTGGGAAAAAATGCAAGCGGAACTAGACCGGATGTTTAAAGAAACTGGTCATACCAATGCTTATTTCCCCTTATTTATCCCCAAGTCATATTTGAGCAAAGAGGCAAGTCACGTAGAAGGTTTTGCTAAGGAATGTGCAGTGGTAACACATTACCGTCTGAAAAATGCAGAGGATGGGAGTGGAGTAATTGTGGATCCTGAAGCAAAATTGGAAGAAGAATTAATCGTAAGGCCTACTTCCGAAACTGTAATCTGGAGTACCTATAAAAACTGGATTCAATCTTACCGTGATCTTCCTCTATTAGTAAACCAATGGGCTAATGTGGTGCGTTGGGAAATGAGAACCAGACTTTTCCTAAGAACTGCAGAATTCCTTTGGCAGGAAGGACATACCGCTCATGCTACTGCTGAAGAAGCTAAAGCAGAAACATTGCAAATGATGAATGTCTATGCACAGTTTGCTGAAGATTTCATGGCATTGCCTGTAGTAAGAGGTCGTAAATCTGCAAATGAGAGATTTGCTGGAGCTGATGATACATTGTGTATTGAGGCGATGATGCAAGATGGAAAAGCTTTGCAAGCAGGAACATCCCATTTCTTAGGTCAGAATTTCGCAAAAGCTTTTGATGTGAAGTTTGCGACAAAAGAAGGAGGACTAGAATATGTATGGGGAACTTCTTGGGGTGTAAGTACACGTTTGATGGGTGCGCTGATTATGGCTCACTCTGACGATAATGGTTTAGTACTTCCTCCTAAGCTGGCACCAACCCAAGTGGTGATTGTTCCGATTTATAGAAAAGATGAGGAATTTGAGGCTATCTCAGCGAAAGCTAATGAAATCATGGCTGACTTGAGAAAAGCTGGTGTATCTGTGAAATATGACAATAGAGATACGCATAAGCCAGGTTTCAAATTTGCTGAATATGAATTGAAAGGAGTACCTTTGAGAATTGCAATCGGTCCAAGAGATCTTGAAAATGGCACTATTGAAATTGCAAGAAGAGATACTTTGACGAAAGAACAATTCGAGTTGGCTTCTCAACCTATTACCGAAAAAATAACCGGAATGCTGGATGATATCCAAAAGTCCATTTATGATAGGGCATTTTCTTTCAGAGAGGAAAAGACTACAGAAGTGAATACCTGGGATGAGTTTAAAGAGGTTCTTGAGAATAAAGGCGGATTTATTTCAGCTCATTGGGATGGAACATCCGAAACGGAAGAAAAAATAAAAGATTTGACCAAAGCAACTATTAGGTGCATTCCTTTAGCAAGGAAAGAAGAAGCCGGAACTTGTATTCTGACCGGCAAACCTTCAGAAGGAAGAGTCTATTTTGCAAAAGCTTATTAATATGAAACCCGGAATTTTCCGGGTTTTTTTTGTCTTGTCGAATTTGGTGTCTAGGAAACTTGTATTTTAGGACATTCAACACCCCCAAATACATGACGGTTTTCATTCTTTCCAGTCTTCTGATTATCGGCCTCGTTCTATTTCTGATAGAGGTCTTTCTGCTCCCAGGCACTACGGTGGTAGGAATTATCGGTTTATTGGTAAGTCTTCTAGGTGTTTACTACGCTTATATTTCATTTGATTTAAATATTGCTCTTTGGATTATGGGAATAACAGCTTTGTGTTATATAGCTGTAATTTGGTATGGATTTAATTCTGGTGTATGGAATTATTTTTCTCTAAAATCAAAAATGGAAGGGGGAGCTTTTGATGGAAGAACTGACGGTTTGTCTGTTGGGATGCCTGGTCAGGCCATTTCAGATATTAAGCCAATTGGGAAAGCTACTTTTGAGGATAAAATCTTTGAAGTTAAAAGTGAAAATGGCTTTATAGAAGTAGGGAAAAACGTCACGATCATAAAAATTGAAAACAATAAAATCATAGTAAAATAGCCAAAAATGGATCCATCTAATTCTTTATTTATTTTAGTCGCAGCGATAGCCGCGATTGTTGTCCTATTTATCTTTTTGTATTTCATTCCTGTAGGACTTTGGATTACAGCGATCTTTTCCAATGTCCGCGTAGGATTGTTGGAATTGGTAGGTATGCGTTTTAGAAAAGTGCCTCCAGGAGTTATCGTCAATTCCTTGATTACTGCTACCAAAGCAGGTTTAGAGCTTACTACTGGTGAATTGGAAACGCACTATTTGGCAGGAGGAAATGTGCCAAATGTGATCAGAGCTTTGATCTCAGCAGATAAAGCGAATATTAATCTTTCTTTCAAACAGGCAACAGCAATTGATTTGGCTGGTAGAGATGTTTTTGAAGCGGTACAGATATCTGTAAATCCAAAAGTGATCAATACTCCAAATGTGGCTGCAGTGGCGGCTGACGGGATTCAATTGATCGCAAAAGCGAGAGTAACGGTTCGGGCGAATATCGCTCAATTAGTTGGTGGAGCAGGAGAGGAGACAATTTTAGCAAGGGTAGGAGAAGGTATCGTAACTTCTATCGGTTCTGCATCTAATCATAAAAGTGTTTTAGAAAACCCTGATAAAATCTCCAAACTGGTTTTGGAAAGGGGCTTGGATGCTGGAACTGCTTTTGAAATTCTTTCAATTGATATTGCAGATATTGACGTGGGAACCAACATTGGAGCGAAGCTTCAAATCGATCAGGCTTCTGCAGACTTAAAAGTTGCGGAAGCAAAAGCGGAAGAAAGAAGAGCAATGGCGGTAGCGCTTGAGCAAGAAATGCGAGCCAAAAATGTAGAAATGCGAGCGAAAGTTGTGGAGGCTGAAGCAGAAGTTCCAAAAGCTTTGGCGGAGGCATTCCGAAGCGGTCAATTAGGAGTGATGGATTATTATAGAATGGAAAATATCAAATCCGACACTTCGATGAGAGACTCAATCGCTAAATCGGATCCAGATAATCTAGATTCTAGCAAAGGAAAATCAGATAAAAAATAAGAGTACAAAGAAGAAGCCCTCAAATTTTTGAGGGCTTCTTCTTTTAGTTTCGCTTTCTACCTTTTTTATCCAAAGGCTCGGGTTCCACAACCACTACCGGCTCGTATAGATTTTTGGTTAAAATCCTGTTGCTGTCCGTATCGAGTATGATGTTTTCAAAAGCTAGTGGAAGAAGAATTTCACCTTGATCAGAGATCAATCCTACTTTGCCATCTTTTGCAACGATGATTTGGTCTCTTTTGGCTCTTTGAATAGTTTCGAATTCCATTGGGATTAGTTCTTTCCCAGTAGCATCTAAGATTCCAACTTTCCCATCTTTTTCAATAATAAAATAGCCATCGTTGATTCTGGAAATTTGATCTAAAGATTCCTGATTTACAGCCGAGCCAGAGGAGTTAAGCAAATAAAACCCATTGCTTGCTTTTGCAATGGAAAAGCCATTTGAAAATGGTTTGATTTCATCCCAAGAAGGCATTCCAACCAATTCTCCATTACTTTTTACTAAGCCCCATTTTCCTGATTTTTTATACGAACTCAAGGATTCTGAGAACTTTCCAACCTCCTCAAATTGAGGTTCGATCACCCATTCTCCCAACGAATTAATAAATCCCAAATCGCCATCTTTTGAGGCAGGGAAAAGTCCATCGGATCCCATCCAGATTTTATCCACTGGAGCATTAGGTCTAACCAGCCAGCCACCTTTGCCTAACAAACCTAAGTTGCCATCTCGAAATCTAATCGTGTAGAGGTTATCATCAATTCTGTTTACTTCTTCCATCCCTACAGCATCAAGCAAAATCCCATCTTCTTCCATGACTCTGCGAAGTTTGCCATGGATGTACTCTAGCATCAAACCATTCTCCAAAGTGATTTTATGAAATGAATTATATCGGACATTCGCTTTGATGTCATTTCCTTCAATTAAAAGGAATTGATTTTCATCGTAACCAAAATAAAAATTCCCTCTGTTATGTCTTAATTCGTCCACCACAGGGTCCATTACATAGTCACCTTCACGATTGATTAGGCCAAATCCAGTAGACTCTTTTGCAAGTAAAAAATCGCCCTCTGAGTCTTCCAGCAATTGAAATGATTTTTGACCGGCTTTAGACAAAGGGATGAAATATTCATTCCCGATCCGGGTAATCAGCATTCCTGTTTTGGTCAGTTTGGCTTCATCAAGTCTTCCTAATGACGTTGTTTTACCGCTTCCTCTTTCAAATATCCAGTAGTTATTTCCTTTGCGGGCCAAAAGAAGATTAAAATAAGTTTCGATTCCATCATATTCCAAAGGCAAAACCTGTTGTCCATATTCATGGAAAGCGCCAATACCATTTGGGCCTTTTACAAGTATCCAAGGAGCTAAATATTGGTAGATCTCAGTTCCTTGAAGTGAAACAGCAGGCTTAAGATCGGAAGAAAGTAAACTTAAAATGGAGTCCTTTTTTCCGATTCGCACTGTTTCACTTAATAGTTCTACCTCATCATAAAGTAATCTTGCCTTAAGCTTGTATTCATCATCATAAACTTCCCAAGTCTGAGCTTTTGAAATAGTGACTGTGCAAACGGTGAATATGAAAAATTTGAGAACTGAGAGATGTAATTTCATTCTGTTTTAGAGTGATAAATCTTGATGAGGGCTCAAATATAAAATGACCAAAGGTTTTAGCAATCCTTTGGTCATTTCACTTTAAACTTTTATGTAATTACTTTTTGACGTCCTCTTTATCTAAGTCAAAAAGATCCGAAATAAATTCGATCATTTCTTCAGCTTGATCTCTTTGACAGGCAGCTCTCAGTTGTACCACAGGAACTTTCAGAATTTTTTGCATCATGCTTTTAGTGATTTTATCAATCACTGCAAATTCCTTCTCATCTGCATTTTTCAAGTATCTGCTTAACTCCTCAAGTCTGATTTGCTCAAGAGTTTGTTTCAGCTTGTTGATGGTAGGGGAAACCATCATTTCTTTTTTCCAGCTGTAAAATTCATCAATGCTCTCATTGATAATTGCCTCAACTTGAGGAACAGCAGCAAGCCTTTTTTCCAAAGCTTCAGAAGTTTTGCTTCTGATATTGTCAACATTATATAGAATCACACCAGGTACATCTTCTACTGAAGTTTCAATACTTCTAGGTACTGATAGGTCAATCAAAAGCTTATAGCTAGGGATTTCAAATTTCTGAATTAGATTTTTTGTAATGAAAGGCTCATTTTTCATGATTGAACAAACAATCACATCTGATTCTTTCATTGCCTCAATACAATTTTCGAATGGAATCACCTCAAACCCCAAAGGAGCAGCAATCTCTTCTGCTTTTGAAAGTGTTCTATTGGTAACTGTTACTTTGGCATTTGGAAGATATACCATGTTTTTGGCTACATCTTCACCTATTTCACCAACTCCAATTAATAAGATTCTTGGCTGATATGTATTTGCAGTAAGACTCTCGATTAATTCTACTGTCGCATAAGACAAGGAAGCAGCACCTTCTCTGAAAGAAGTTTCCTGAACGATTCTCTTGTTGGTGAAAAATACAGTGTGCATCAAACGATGTAAAAATGGACCTGCCATTTCTAAATCTGCTGATGCTTGATATGCTCTTTTTACCTGATTGGAAATCTGAATATCCCCAACAACCTGTGCCTCGAGTCCCATAGAAACACGGAACAAATGAGAAATTGCATCTCGGTCGTTTTGATAAATCTGGAAGTATTCTAGGTAATTGACAATGTCAGGAAGACCTTTTTCTAGACCAACCAATTTGATGATCTCTGTGCTAAGATCGAGGTCGTGACTGTAATAAACTTCAGTTCGATTACAGGTAGACAAAATCAGCACATCATTTAAACTAAAGAAGTCCTTCAGTTTCAGTAAAATGCGTTGGATTTCCTGATCCCCAAGGGCAATAATTTCCCGGATTTGAACAGGTGCTGTCTTATGTGATAAACTTAAAGCTCTAAACTTGATTTGCATAGGTACAAGTCTTGGTTGCAAATTTAACAGACTATGGGTGTTAAAGTGCCAATTTTGCTAACCGAAATTCCAATTTGAAATAATTCTAAATAAGGATTCTATACCCTGTGCAAAGATCAGTTATTTTGAATTAATATGCCAATATCCTTAAATTATAGGTGATTGATAAAATCAATGTCCCTTGCAGATCAAATTTTTTATGAAAACCAATTTGTTTTTTTGGCTTAAATCGTATTTGGGTTTTTCCAATAAAGAATCCAGGGGTTTTGTACTTCTTATTCCGGTTTTGATTTTCATGATTATCATCCCTTCTCTGATTAATAAAGTAAGGTCTTCAAAAGCAGAAGATTATGAATTGCTGTATCAAGAGAAGGTTGATTCTTTAGAAAAAATAGGGATGAAATTGGTCTCGTCTCCAGATCCTGTTTTCAATCCACAGGATACAATTAAAAATAATTCAAGCTCCAAGAAATTAGAAAACTTAAATCGAATACCTTTTTCAGAGGCGGATTCCATCACCTTACAAATCGTTTCCGGAATCGGTCCAAGTACTGCCAGTAGGATTATTAAATATGGAAATCAACTGGGAGGATTTTATAGCTCCTCCCAGCTTTTAGAAGTTTATGGATTAAAGGCAGAAACAGTAGAATTGATGTGGGATTATTTTGATTTTGATCCTTTGATCTATCGAAAAATCCCAATAAACGAAGTCGAACTGGAAGAACTTTCCAAGCATCCTTACATTTCCTATTCTGAAGCAAAGGTGATTTTAGCCTATAGAAATCAACATGGAAAATTCAATTCCAAAGAGGATCTTAAAAAGATAAAGATCTTTAAATCGGAATGGATTGATAAGATAGCACCTTACTTAACTTTTTGATAGACCATTTTTCCACCTACTACCGTTGCCCAAATCGGTAAGTCTCTAAGGTTTTTAGCGTCTTCGATCATGATGTCATTTTCCATGATAACCAAATCAGCCAATTTCCCCGTTTCTATACTTCCTTTCAGATTTTCCTCAAAATTTGCATACGCTGCCCAAATGGTCATCCCTTTAAGGGCTTCTTCTCTGGTCAGTTTGTTTTCAATTTGGAATCCCTCATCTGGCCAGTTGTTTTTATCTTTTCTTGCTACGGCAGCATGAAATCCATAAAGTGGATTAATGAATTCAACAGGGAAATCACTTCCTAGTGCAATTAGGCCATTCTGGTCAAGCAATTCCTTGAAAATATAGGCGTGTTTGATGCGGTCTGGTCCCAATCTTTGTTCTGCCCAGTACATGTCTGAAGTTGCATGAGTTGGTTGAACAGAAGGAATAATGCTGAATTCAGCAAATTTTGGAACATCATCAGGATTGACCACTTGGGCATGCTCGATTCTCCATCTCAGGTCATTTTTCCCTTTCAGAACATCCGCATAAATATTCAAAAGCGTTCTGTTTGCAGAATCCCCGATGCAATGAGTATTCATCTGGAATCCATTTTCATACATTTTACTCGCAAGATCTCTGAAATCATCCTCGGTACTCAATAAAAAACCAGTCTCTTCAGGTTTGTCAGAATAGGGCTTTAATAAAGCAGCTCCTCTAGATCCCAAAGCTCCATCTCCATAAATTTTAAAACTCCGAATTGTTAGCTGATCATCTTGGTAAACCCCTTGATCAAAATAATATTCCATGTTGGAAGGTGTAGGATTGACCATTGCATAGATTCTCATTTTTAAGGAAGAATCTTGGTGCATTTTTTTATACAAGTCAATGGTTTCCTTATCTAATCCAGCGTCCACAACTGAAGTTAAGCCAACTTCAAAACAGTTCTGTTGTGCTTGTAAAATCGCCTTTCTGGCTTGCTCTTCCGTTGTTTTTGGAATTTTTGCACTGACAAGATCAATTGCATTATCTACCAATATTCCGGTTGTTTTGCCGTTTTTTACGGTTACAGTTCCACCGAGTAATTTGGTGGCAGCGGTAACTCCACCCAATTGTAAAGCTCTTCCATTTGCCAAAGCAGCATGACCATCAATCCTTGTCAGAAGGACAGGTTTATCGGGGAACAATTCATCTAATTGATCTCTTGTTGGAAATTCCTGTCCTTCCCAAATGTTTTGGTCCCAACCGTTTCCAAGAATCCAGCTCTCATCCGGGTTTTCATTGGCATAGTCTTTTACTTTCTGAACTAACTCATCGAAGCTTTTAACTCCAACTAAGTCTATCACACGTAATCCAGTACCGTATCTGAAAAAATGGGTATGAGCATCTATAAAACCGGGATAGACTGATTTTCCTTTAAGGTCAATTGTTTCTTCAGCTTCGTAATTATTTAAAATTTCATCATCGGAACCTACCGCCACAAATTTCCCATCAGTAATGGCAACTGCATCCGTGATTTCAAATTCTGAATTGACGGTATAGATAGTGCCTCCATGGTAAATGATGTCTGCTTGTATCTTTGGATTTTGGCAAGATGCCAATACTAAGAGACCACAGAGAGCCAGAAAATGAATCATCTTTGAGAGATTCTTTAATTTCAACTGACGATTAATGTACATATTTGGGGTATGAATCAGGGTTTAGATCGTATTCAATTACCAAATCTCAATCTGCCGGCTTTCGAACCTAAGCTTAGAGAAATGGATGGGAAAATAGGCATTTTTGACAGTCTCAGAAAGAAGTATTTGATATTAACACCGGAAGAGTGGGTGAGACAACATTGGATCAATTTTTTGATCAACCATCAAAATTTTCCCAAGGGATTAGTTGCACTCGAAAAGGGTCTGGTCTATAATAACCTTCAAAAAAGAACGGATTTGGTAGTTTGGAACCAAGAAGGAAAACCATACCTTTTAATTGAATGCAAAGCTCCTGCTGTGAAATTGACTCAAAAGACTGTGGAGCAAGCTTGTCTTTATCATCAAAAGATTCATTCGAAATTTCTGATTCTCTCAAATGGGATGAACCATTTAAGTTTAGAATGGATTGAAGAAAAAAAGGAATTTATGCAAATCAAAGAGTTTCCTTCATCACCTAAATAGGAGACAGTTTTATGATTTATAGCAGTGTTTTTATAATTTCGACCAAACTAAGATCAGATTATGAGTGGTAATTCAGGAAATACTCCATGTGAACTATGCGCTAGCAGGAAATATTCACTTTTTGCGGATTTGCCTGAACAACATGTTTGTACCATTTCAGATAATAAAAACCTGATTTCTCACAGAAAAGGACAGATTTTGTTCTACGAAGGAACCAAGCCTTTGGGGATTTTCTGCATCAACTCAGGAGTGGTAAAAGTATACAAAACTGCTTCCAATGGTAAAGAGCAAATTTTACATTTATCTAAGGAGGGAGATTTCCTAGGATATTCAGCATTGCTTGGAGAAGAAAATTACTCCAATTCTGCAATGATTGTAGAAGATGCTAAAATATGCTTCATTCCTAAAGAGGCATTCCTAAATACATTATTTCAAAACACCCAATTTTTTAAACGTGTCACCAAAGCACTCAGCCATGAACTGGGTGTGATGGAAGAAAAACTGACCGATGCTACTCAGAAAAGTATTCGTGAGCGTCTCGCTTTTGTATTGCTTCAATTAGGGAATACCTATGGTGTCGAAGGTGGAGAAAACCAAAAAATCGATTTAATCTTGAGCAGAGAAGAAATTGCAGGATTGGTCGGCACCGCCACTGAGTCAGTGATTCGATTACTGTCTGAGTTCAAAAAAGACAATTTGATTGAGTTGGAAGGCAAGAGAATCATCTTGAAAGACAGAAAAGGCCTTGCCCGTCTGTCAGATTTTTACGCTTGATCTGAACCCTAGGATAAGTTCATAAGTTGCTTAGGTATGAAAGCCCAAAAATCATCAGTTTCAAAATTGAAAGCTGGTTTAACTGTTATTCTTATCCTGATTTTCAACTCGACATTTGCGCAGTCATTTGCTTACAAAACCCTCCTGAGCGGGATTTATGATAAAGATTTTCCGATTGTTTATCCAAAGGAAATCAAAGACTTATCGAGCTATCAAGTTTTGGATACGAGGGAAAAAGAAGAATATGATGTCTCGCATCTAAAAGGAGCTCAATGGGTAGGTTTTGATTCTTTTCAGTTGGAAAATATTGAATCATTGGACAAAGAGAAACCTGTGTTAGTCTATTGTACGGTAGGTGCTAGATCTCAGGAGATTGGTATGAAACTGAAAGATGCGGGCTTCAAAAATGTATTCAATCTTTACGGTGGGATTATTCAATGGTCCAACGACGAATTACCACTTTTTAAAAATGGCCATCTTACCAGAGAAGTACATACTTATTCCAAATCCTGGGGTTTTTGGCTCAACAATGGCAAAAAAGTCTATTGAAAAATACTTTGTCTTTAGCATGACAAAACGGATTGTTGAGTCATCTCAAAACATTGAATGCACGTAAATGAAGAAAAAAGAACTCATGAATCATATGAAAACATCTTTGCTTGCCGGATTGGCAATTTTCTTTTTATCCTGTCAAAACTCTAATTCTGAGGTAAAAGAAAATACAGTTGCTGAAAAAGTAGAACTTGGGAATAATACAAAAGCAGAAAATGGCCCGAATCACACCCCTTGGGATGAACTTTTGAAAAAACATGTCGATGCTTCTGGAATGGTGGATTATGAAGGATTTGTGAAAGACAAAGCGAAATTAGAAGCATACCTAAAGACTTTGAGCAGTAAAAAACCAGATAAATCTTGGTCAAGAGAAGAGCAATTGGCTTATTGGATCAATGCTTACAATGCATTTACAGTAAAATTGATTGTAGATAATTACCCTACCAAAAGCATCAAGGATTTGGGGCCGGCTTTAAAAATCCCTTTGGTCAGTGATGTTTGGCATTATAAGTTTTTTCAAATCGAGGGAGAAGATTTTAACCTTGATGAGATCGAACATGGGATTTTGAGAAAGGATTTTGATGAACCTCGAATTCACTTTGCAGTTAACTGCGCTTCAATTTCTTGCCCTCCTTTATTGAATGAAGCATTTGTTCCATCTAAACTGGAGTCGCAATTAAATTCTCAGGCAGAGGCATTTATTAATGGAGGAACCAGAAATAAAATCTCAAAAAATTCTGTTCAGCTATCTTCGATATTTTCTTGGTTCAAAGGCGATTTTACAGACAATGGAACTCTAATCGATTTTTTGAACAAATACAGTAAAGTGAAAATCGATCAGAATGCGAAAATCAGTTATTTGGATTACGATTGGAATCTAAATAAACAATAATCGTATCTTTTACTTTCTGATTTCTTTTTCATCCTAACCCAATTTCTTGATGAAATCTAACCGCCATGTGGTCATCATTGGCAATGGAATATCCGGAGTGACCTGTGCTCGTCAATTAAGGAAACTGGACGATCAAGTCAACATCACCCTTATCTCTGGAGAATCTAAATACTTCTTCTCTAGAACAGCATTGATGTACATATTCATGGGGCACATGAAGTTTGAGCATACCCAGCCCTATGAGCCTTGGTTTTGGGAAAAGAACAGAATTGATCTCAAAGAAGCTTGGGTTTCTTCAGTTGATTTTGACTTGAAAGTCATTTCTTTTCAATCCGGAGAAAATATGGCTTATGATGATTTGGTGATAGCTACTGGTTCTAAGCCGAATAAATTTGGCTGGCCGGGGCAGGATTTAATAGGAGTGCAAGGGTTGTATTCCAAACAAGATCTTGAATCCATGGAAGCTTTAACGAGCCAAGGAGTAGGTAGAGCGGTGATTGTAGGAGGTGGTTTAATAGGAATCGAAATGGCAGAAATGTTGGCCTATAAAAAGATTCCGGTGACTTTTCTGGTTCGTGAGACTGGGTTTTGGAATAACATTTTACCAAAAGAAGAATCTGATTTAGTCGGTCGACATATCAGAGAGCATCATATTGATTTGAGGCTTGAGGAGGAATTGGAAGAAATTATTTCCGATGAAAATGGTAGGGTTCGAGCAGTTCAGACAAAATCAGGTGATAAAATTCCTTGCCAATTTGTAGGCCTGACAGCAGGAGTGTCTCCAAATATTGAGTTTTTGAAAAACACTCCATTAAATATAAATAGAGGAGTCAAAGTGGATCTTCAGTTTAAAACAAATCTTCCTAATGTGTATGCAATAGGGGATTGTGCGGAGTTTTTGGAAATTCCAGCTGCTGATAGAAAACCAATCGAACAAGTTTGGTATACGGGCAGAATGCATGGAGAGACTTTGGCTTATACGCTTGCTGGAAAGCCGACAACTTACCGTCCTGGCATCTGGTTTAATTCTGCCAAGTTTTTGGATATCGAATACCAAACATACGGGACAGTTCCTGCTACTTGGGATGAAGAGAATTGTAATTCTTTTTATTGGGAACATGAATCCGGAAAAGTTTCTTTCCGAATGCTTTTAAGTAAAAAAGGAGAGATCCTTGGCGTCAATAACTTCGGATTCAGATTGCGTCATGAGTTTTTTGACAAAGCGATCAAAGAAAAATGGAATGGAGAAAAAGTCGTTTCCAATCTGGCAAAAGCCAATTTTGACCCGGAGTTCTTTGCTCCTTACAATATAGAAATTCAAAAGGCTTTCAATTCCCAATTTGGAACTTCCATCCAGTTGGAAAAAAGGTCTTTCATTCAAAAACTTTTCGGAGCCAGCGTATGAAGCTTATTCAAAAAATAGGGATCCTTTTATTCTTAGTGGGCATTGGGACTTTTACACTTATTCCATTTCTAGGCTCGTATCAGTTAGATAAGAAAACGGTCCTGGAAAACACCAAAGACATCCATCAAGAGAAAATGTCTGAGGTTTTGGAACCTATGTATGGAGAAGTCTACAATTCCAATTTTGGATTTATTTCTGCATTCAAAACAAATTTCAACAACTACAATGATGGCTTAAAAGAGCAATCTCTTTGGGATCAGGTTATCTGGGATGATTATAGTTTTCCATTGGCAAAAGCAGCTTTATCAAGTCCGGTAAAAGAGAATCCTTGGCTGTTTTTGATGCTGTCGATTGGTTTGGCTGCAATCGGAGGGCTTCTTTATAATCTTCCTAAACACCGCGATGAACCGGCAGGGGTTAAAAACAATGGTGTGTTTCATTCAGCAATGAAAAATCGAGGCTGGATGGGAATGATAACAGGAGCTTATTTGATTTTGTTTTACATCATTCTTTACTGGTTTCCTGCCTATATAGTCAATCTGGTGTCAATGGTGGATCCAGTCAGCATGATTTTAAGTGGAAATCCTGCGAGCCAATGGTTTCTCTACGGCTTGATCTATACCCTGGCCATTTTGGTGATGGGGATCCGAATGTTTAGAAAGTATCGGGGTAATAGATACCAACAGCTTCGAACAGCTTCAGTTATGTTCTTTCAAACAGCTTTTGCATTCCTAATTCCCGAAATTTTAGTCCTCTTTAATCAACCTTATTTTGATTTCAAAAATATCTGGCCTTTAGATTATGACTTCTTTTATGATTATCAGATAGATACTTTTTTGAGCGCTGGCGGAGTAGGGATGTTTATGCTAATCTGGGGGATTCTTTTGATTATTATTGGAGTTCCGGTCTTTACCTATTTCTTCGGAAAGAGGTGGTATTGCTCTTGGGTTTGTGGCTGCGGAGGTTTGGCGGAAACTGTTGGCGATCCCTATAGACAACTATCTGATAAAAGTCTAAAAGCCTGGAAATACGAGCGAGTAATTATTCATTCTGTTTTAGTTTTGGCGGTAGTGATGACGCTTTTAACCATCGTCAATTACTTTTCGGGATTTAGTCTTTTGGGAAATGTCACGAACCAGTTACATTCGTTTTATGGTTTTGCCATCGGATCTGCTTTTGCAGGAGTGGTTGGTACCGGGTTTTACCCTTTCATGGGAAATAGGGTTTGGTGTAGATTTGGATGCCCTTTGGCAGCTTACTTAGGATTGGTTCAGAGATTTAAATCCAGATTCCGAATCACTACAAATGGAGGACAGTGTATTTCCTGTGGCAACTGTTCTACGTATTGCGAAATGGGAATTGATGTGCGCTGGTATGCGCAAAGAGGTCAAAATATCGTTCGTTCCAGTTGTGTTGGATGTGGAGTCTGCTCTTCAGTTTGCCCAAGAGGAGTGCTAAAACTTGAAAATAATTCCGAAGAAGGAAGAATCAATGAATTACCTATTATCATTGGAAATGATTCCATAAAGTTAAATGCCTAAATGATCTTTCTTTACCTATTGATAGGGATTTATATCCTGGGAATGCTGTTCATATTTCTATACAGCTTGGCTCAGGGAAACTTACTTTGGAATTTTTGGAAGGCTAGAAAAAAATTAGCCAATACGCCGATCAAGCAAATCAGTGATTTCCCGAAAGTGACACTTCAGCTTCCAATTTATAATGAGTTGTATGTAGTGGAGCGATTGATTCAATCAGTAGCAAGTCTTAACTACCCAAAAGATCTTCTTGAGATCCAAATTTTGGATGATAGCACCGATGAGACAGCTGAGCTGATTAAAAAGGAATTAAAAAAATACCCTGAAGTCAATTTTAAATACCTTCATCGAGTAGATAGAAAGGGTTTTAAAGCTGGCGCTTTGAAAGAGGGATTGGAAGTTGCAAGTGGTGAGTTTATAGTGATTTTTGATGCTGACTTTGTTCCAGATCCGGACTTTTTGATCAAAACCTTGCCGTTTTTCTCAAATGAAAAAATCGGGATGGTTCAGACTCGATGGACGCACTTAAATAGAAATTACTCTCTGCTGACCAGACTTCAGGCATTTGCTTTAGATGCACATTTTCTCATAGAGCAAATGGGAAGAAATAATCAGCAAGCATTTATCAACTTCAATGGTACTGGTGGTATCTGGCGCAAAAGCTGTATTCTAGATGCTGGTAACTGGCATGACGATACATTGACGGAAGATCTGGATCTAAGCTATCGAGCTCAAAGAAAAGGTTGGGAATTTGTGTACAGACCTGAAATTGAATCTCCTGCTGAGCTTCCGCCTATTATGTCAGCTGTAAAATCGCAACAGTTTCGCTGGACCAAAGGGGGAGCGGAGTGTGCTGTTAAACATATCAATGGAGTTTTGGGACAAGATTTGCCTTTTCGTGTCAAATTTCATGCGATGGCACACTTGTTCAATAGCTCCATATTTATAGCCATTTTATTGGTTAGCTTTAGCAGTATCGGAGTTTGGTGGGCAGGAATCCAAGGTTTAATTCCAGAACGGCTTTTTAAACTAGCTGGTGTTTTTATGATCGGGTTTGTCATAATCGCTGGAGTTTATTTGGTTTCCTATTTTTATGCAAGGAGGTCATTTATGAAGAGTTTAGGCCAAGTTTTTTGGCAGTTACCACTATTCTTGTCAGTTTCTATGGGCTTGGCCCTACACAATGCTCAGGCAGTTTGGGAAGGATTGACAGGCAAAAAATCTCCATTTATACGAACCCCAAAGTTCAACTTGGAAAGTGAAAAATCAGGTTTAAAATCTAACCTCTATATCCATTTCAAAATCCCAGTGACCACCTATTTTGAAGGTTTTTTTGCCTTGATTTTTTGGGGAATGGTTTTGCTACACATTCAATGGAAAACCTTCGAAATGTTGCCTTTTCACCTAATGCTCGCTTTAGGGTATAGTCTGGTATTTATCACTTCATTCAAAGCCTACAGTCTTGGGAAATAATCAATCGAGTCATCCCTCATCCATAGTAGATGTGATCATTCCTGCATACAATGAGGAAAAGTCCATTCCTTTTGTAATCAGAGAGATCCCTGACTTTGTTAGAAATGTAGTAGTTGCCAATAATAATTCTACAGATGGGACAAAAGCTGCAGCAGAAAAAGAAGGAGCGATTGTCGTCTTCGAACCGCAGAAAGGGTATGGGAAAGCCTGTTTGACTGCCATGGATTGGATCAAAAAACAAACTGTTCAACCGGATATCGTGGTTTTCTTGGACGGAGATTACAGTGATTATCCAGAGGAAATGGTGGGTTTAATTCAGCCAATTTGGGATGGGCAAGCAGATATGGTGATTGGCTCCAGAGCCAAAGGCCAGAAAGAAGCCGGATCGATGACCTTTCCTCAGGTATTTGGGAATTGGTTGGCAACGACCATGATGAAGTATATCCAGCGAGCTAATTATTCTGATTTGGGGCCTTTTCGGGCGATCAAATGGCAGAAGTTATTGGATCTAAATATGGTGGATGAGAATTTTGGTTGGACTATAGAAATGCAGATCAAAGCCCATCAAAAAGGCCTCCGCTATACAGAAGTTCCCGTAAATTACAGAAAGCGGATTGGTGTTTCCAAAGTCAGTGGAACCGTGAAAGGTGTTATTGGAGCTGGTTACAAAATAATTTGGACGATTTTTAAATATTGGTAACTTGAATCAAATGAGAAGATTACTCTTACTATTTACCGTTTTATCCTTGATTAGCTGTGGAGGAAACCCAAGATCGGGTGTTGATGAAGATCAATTTTCTGGATATTGGTATCAAGGAAAAGCCGAAATCAATGTGTTTGATTTGGAGCAATATCGATATGGTGAGCGAAGAGAGGGCACAGCAGTCATGATTTTTGTGACAGAGGATTTTTCGAAAAGGAATCAGGTGAAATTGGATAATCCTCAAGATGCTGGTGCAGATGCCAGAAAGGTTCTAAAATTAAACATGACCCGAGATTTTGTGACAGGAGTTTATCCTTATCACACCATGCTTTCGGTTTTTACTCCAGTTTACGATGAAGAAAATGCCTTCAAAATCACGGCTTCAATGACTGAATGGTGTGGCCAGTCTTTTACTCAGATGAACTGGAAAAACGGCTCCTATCGAGCCCAACTTTTCTCTTATTTTGAATCTGAGGGAGATCAAGAAATTAAATTAGAAGGGCCAAGTGAAGATGAGATTTTCAATACGATTCGTCTTAACCCTTCCATCGTTCCTGAAGGAGATATCCGTTTGATACCATCCTTGATTTTCCAAAGATTTAGCCATATACCATTAAAAGTGGAAAGAGCATCCATTAGTAAAAGGTCGATTAGTGGTAACCAGGAAGAATTGACCGTAGAGTATAAAACCATTAATAGGAAACTGGTAGTCAGATATCAGCAATTTTTCCCTTTTGAAATTTTGAGTTGGGAGGAGTTGCAGACCAAGCCGGATGGACAAATAGAGCGGACAATTGCCACTAGAAGATCCATGGAAAAACTTGATTATTGGAATAAAAATAAACTTCAGGACGAAGAGCTGAGAAGGGCTCTAGGGCTTTGAAAATTAACTGGAGGCTAATTTTGCAGGTTGCCATTTGGGCATGGTTGATGGTGGGTGTCTTTCTTCTGTTTCCAATGCCAAGACTATATTTTGAACCGATTTTGGTGGTTTTTTCGGGGTGCTTTGGCTTGATGCTAATTTTTTACAAATCTTCCTCCAACTCAAAAAATAATATTTGGTGGTGGTTTTTGGGAGGGCTTTTGTTGCGATTGATTTTACTTTTTTCTTTTCCCTCTTGGTCTGATGATTATGCCCGATTTTTATGGGATGGTGAGTTGGTAGAGCTAGGGCAGAACCCATATTTAGAAACCCCAAATGATTGGCTGGAATCAAATCCTGACTTATCAACCCCATATTTAAAAAAGCTATTGAGTTTGATGAATTCACCGGATTACTATTCCGTCTACCCTCCAAGCAATCAATTGATTTTTTGGATAGGTTCGAAGGGAGCAGATTCCAATTTGGAATATGGAATCGTAGCCTTAAGAATTCTTTTGATTATAGTGGAGGTGGCGGTTTTTTGGATCTTATTGGGTCTTTTGAAAAAACATCAGAAAAATGTTAAGAATCTGATTTTATATTGGTTTAACCCCTTAGTGATTTTAGAAATCACAGGCAATCTTCATTTTGAAGGACTGGTTTTAATGGCTTTGCTTCTTGCTTTGTGGTATTTATCAAGAGAGAAACTTGCCACATTTGGAGGTTTTTGGGCTTTAGCAATCGGGATTAAAATACTTCCATTGATGCTTGTTCCCACTTTTATTTTTAAAGAAAAAATCAGAAAAGCTCCTAAGTTTTGGATCGGCTTTGCCTTTATTTTTGCCTTGTCTTTTCTTCCTTTATTCTATCAAAACTCTTGGCAATACCTGCTGGAGAGCTTAAGACTTTACCAAGGGAAATTTGAGTTCAATGCCTCTGTCTATTACCTGTTTAGAGAGGTAGGGTTTTGGATAAAAGGCTATAATACTATCGCTACTTTGACCAAAATTCTAAGTGGGATCACATTAATAGGGATAGTATGGATCAGCTGGAAAAAAAGATGGAATTCACCCATTGAACTCGCCGAACTTTGGGTTTTGATTTATCTTTTGTATTTAATTCTGCAGCCAGTGGTTCACCCTTGGTATATAATCCCCGTATTAGGATTGAGTTTGCTAACGGAGATTCGTTCAGTTCTTGTTTGGACTTTTGCTGCGATTTTATCGTATCATGCCTATAGCCAACCAAGTTTTGAGGAAAACCCTATGTTTCTTTGGATAGAATATGCCCTAGTTTTTCTGGCTCTGGCATGGGATTGGAAAAGCGGAGTATTTCCTTTTAAATCAAAAAAGTTACTTGAATGAGAATAACAGTAAGTGCCTTAATCGTCTTTATAATTTTTATCCAGTTGACAGCTTGTAAGCCAAGTCCGGAACAGAAGGCAGTAGAAATATTGGAAAAAGCCATATCTGCACATGGAGGACAAGAAGCATGGGATCGGTTGGAAGTGTTGAAATTCCGTAAATGGACGCGATTACTGAAGGAAGATGGGACGATTGAAAGCGAGACTGATCAGAAGATGGAGTTTCGATTAAAACCCTATCTAGAAGGCACGATTACTTGGGGGAGTGACAGTGTGACTCATATTTCCAGCTTTAATGGGTCAAAGATGAATTATACGATGAATGGAAATTCTATTCAAAACCCAGACTTTCTCAAATCCAAGAAAAGTGATTTTGATGCGGCTTTTTATGTGATTGCGCAGCCCTGGAAACTTCTGCGGGATGAGGGAGCTACTTTGGCTTATGAAGGCCAAAAAACTTTGCTTTCAGGCCAACTGGCAGAAGTGGTTCAAGTGAATTATGGGCCGGATCAAGATACCTGGTGGTATTATTTTGACCCAGTTAGTTTTGTTATGTTGGGGAATGAAGTGCAACTAAAAGATCATAGAAGTTTGCTGGAAAATGATATCATGGAGAAGGTGGATCCTTTTCTATTTTATGGGGAGAGGACCAGCTATCGAATTGATTCTTCTGGGAAAAAGCAATTTATAAGGGCTGAATATCGGTATTCAGATTTTGAAATAAAGTTTGAGAATAAATAATGAAAAAGACGATTATCCAATTCAAAATGAAATTAGTATTCAGTGTGGCAGTACTTGCAAGTGTCTTGATTTTTTCCTCCTGTGAGTCCAAATCAGAGGCAGAGAAAATTGTCAATAAATCTATAGTAGCACATGGTGGAGAGGCCTACGAGAATTCAAAAATCGAATTTGATTTCAGAGATATCCACTATTCGATTTTAAAGACACCGGACCGTTTTGAATACATTCGTGAGTTTGAAGACTCCACTGGGTATGTAAAAGATGTTCTTAATAATTCTGGATTTGCCCGAACAGTAAATGATGTAAAAATTGATACTTTATCCGAAGAGTGGATTGGTAAATACACTCGCTCTGTCAATTCAGTAGCATACTTTGCCTATTTGCCTTATGGTTTAAATGACCCTGCAGCTATTAAAACGTATGAAGGAATGGCAGAAATAAAAGGGGAAGAATATCATTTGATCAAAGTGACTTTCGCACAAGAAGGTGGAGGGGAAGATTTTGAAGATGAATTCTTGTATTGGATTGGCAAGGATGATTATATCATGGATTACATGGCATATTATTATTTGACAGATGGAGGAGGAGTGAGGTTTAGGTCGGTTTCTTCGGTCAATGAAGTTGGAGGAATTAGATTTCAGAACTATCTCAATCTGAAGCCAGAAGTGGAAAAAACACCAGTTGACAGCATGCAATCTTTGTATTTGGCTGGAAAACTAGAGGTGCTTTCCGAAATAAATCTTGAAAATATCAAGGTGATGGAATTAAAAAAATAAGACAGATGAATCCCCAAAAACTCACATTTAGGAACCGGAAGGATATTGAGCTGGCAGCATATCTTTATGTTCCCTTGGATCAAAATCCCAGGTTCTATGCGATTTTTGCCCACTGTTTTACCTGCTCTCAAAACTTTTCTGCTGTTAGAAAAATAGCTGCTTCTCTTTCTCAAAAGGGAATTGCGGTTTTGAGTTTTGATTTTACGGGTCTAGGAAGAAGTAAAGGGGAATTTGAGGAAAGTGACTTCTCATCAAACATTTCAGACTTGCTTGATGCATTTGAGTTTTTAAAACGAGAATACGAAACTCCGAAAATGCTGGTTGGGCATTCCTTGGGTGGAACTGCCTCATTGTATGCAAGTTTTGAGCTCTCAGAAATACAGGCTGTGGTGACAATCGGCTCACCAGCTTTTCCAGGACATGTCAGAAAATTATTTAAGGAAAGTATTCCTGAGATTGAAGAAAAGGGAAGTGCGGAAGTAACTATTGGAGGGAGACCTTTTCGAATTTCAAATGAATTTTTGGAGGATTTAGAACAGAAACCTCTTGAGAACTATTTAAAAACTCTAAAGAAATCACTTTTATTTCTTCACTCCCCGCAGGATGAAATTGTAGATATTTCTAATGCTGCCGAACTGTACCAAGCAGCAAAACACCCAAAAAGCTTTATCTCTTTAGATGGTTCCGACCATTTGCTTTCGCAGGAAAAAGACAGTGAATATGTAGGGGAAGTGATATCCAGCTGGAGCAAAAGATATATCGCTTTTGATGAAAAAACTTCACTTAATGATACAGAGGGCAATCAAGTGAAAGTCAGGTTGACCGGGCCAAAATTTACAACAGAAATTAAAACGCCTTACCATCATTTAATAGCCGATGAACCACTGGAAGTGGGAGGGGATAACCTTGGACCAAATCCATACGATTTTTTGATGGCTTCCTTGGGAAGTTGTACGGTGATGACTTTAAAAATGTATGCAGGGAGAAAAAACTGGGATTTGAAGGAAGTAACAGTTTTCCTAAATCATGACAAAGTTCATTTAAAAGACAGTGACAATCCTACCAGTAAGGAATCAAAGGTCAGTCGATTTACTAGGATTATTGAGCTAGAAGGAGACTTGGATGAAGAGCAACGACATAGATTGTTGGAAATTTCGAATCGTTGTCCAGTTCATCGTACATTAGAGGAAGATATTGTTATTCAGACAGTTTTAAAGAAATGAATCGACCCTGGTACACGAGGTATTTATTGAGTTCAATCGCAGTTTTGATTGTGTTTGGTATGATCTGGTGGACCTTACCGGAAGAGGAATTGATTTCTGTAACTGAGAAACTGAAAGGCGTTTGCTGGGTGGGAAGTAGATCTCCATTGGATGGGGGAGAGTTGAGGGCATTAAAATCAACCGGGGCAAATGCATTATCCCAAACTCCTTTTGGTTGGCAGGGTGACTTGAATTCTCCAGAAATCAGATGGCAAGTGAATGCAGAGCGACAGTGGTGGGGAGAAACTGCAAATGGAATTCAGGCAACTCATGATTCCTCACAGGTTTTAGGGATCATGAATATGCTGAAGCCACATCTATGGGTGAGAGGGAGCTGGCCAGGAGAAATCGAAATGACAAACGAGGAAGATTGGGAACTCTGGTTTAAAAACTACCGAGGATTTATTTTGGACTATGCTAAGCTGGCTGAAGAGTTAAAAATCCCGATTCTTTGTATTGGAACTGAACTGGAAAAGACTTCAGAAAGGACTGAGGATTGGAGAAAAGTAATTTCTCAAATTAGAAAAGTGTATTCTGGGAAACTGGTTTATGCTGCCAATTTTACGGAGTTTGAAAAGATCAAATTCTGGGATGAATTGGATTACATCGGAATTCAGGCATATTTTCCTTTGGCAAAATCACATAACCCAGACTTAGCAGAACTCACTAAATCTTGGGAAAAGCAAGTTCCACAGATAGAGAAAGTGGTTAGAAAATATAAGAAGCCGGTGTTTTTTACTGAGATCGGTTATTGCAATACTGTTGATGCCGCCATCGAACCTTGGGTTTGGCCAAATGAGCGGAAGGAAATCCAACTATCTGAAGAAATTCAGGCCTTATGTTATGAGGCATTTTTTGAAACAGCTTGGAAAAAATCCTGGATGGCTGGGGTATTCTTTTGGAAATGGTATCCAGAAGCACATGGAAGAGACCCGGATTTCACACCTCAGGGTAAAAAAGCCGAGGCTATTATGGCGAGATATTTTTCAATGAAAGATTAAAACTCTCCTCAAAGATGGAATTTGAGGAGAATTTTAGGTCTGAGAGCTTGTTTTAAAGGCTTTTTTCAAGACAGCATATTAAACGGAGAAAATTCTGTATTTTAGAATAATTCAGTAAAAATCACTGAATTAGATCGAGTTTTATTAAATGAAGAGTTTATGAAAACGATTCGGATTTTTATTGCTTCTTCTTCCGAGTTAAAAGAAGACAGAGATGATTTTAGACTTTTTATTAGCAATCAGAATGACTTATTGCACAAGAAAGGTATCTACCTAGAGTTGGTTCAATGGGAGGAATTCTTGGATTCTATTTCTGACTCCAGACTACAGGATGAATATAATCGAGCCATCAGGAGCTGCGATATCGTGGTCTGTTTGTTTTTTACCAAAGTTGGGAAATACACAGAAGAAGAATTTGATACCGCGTATGATGTGTTCAAAAAGCAGGGGAAACCTAAAATTTGGACCTATTTCAAAGATGCGCCAATTAACACAGGAACATTATCGGAAGAAGTAAATTCACTTTTTGCCTTCAAGAAGAAGATTGGTGATTTAGGGCATTTTTTTACTTCCTATACCAGCATTGATAATTTGGTCAATAAGTACCGAAGCCAATTGGATCGATATTTTGCGGAATTTGATGCAGGTGAAAAGGGGGAATCAGGAGATGAATCCAAAACCGATAAAAAGGAGATTCCAAACAGATTTAATGAAGTTTTGACTGATCAGTTAATCAATGCGATCAGCAGCCATAATAAGAGAGCGAAAGAGTTTTTAAGTGCCAATTCTGATTGGAAAGAAAATGAACACTTAATTCAAACGGCAAAGCGGCTGATTATCAATGGGTATGTTGGGGTAATTGGAGTTCAGATCAGAAAGTTGATGTCAATTGGCGAAGAAGATTTTTCAGAAAGCAAAATGAAGCGATATCTGGAAAATAGTCAAACAACGGCCAAAAGAGCCCTTCAGCTTATTTGTTATGCATTGATTTCTTCTTTGTGGGATCATCAATTAACCAAAAAAGCGAAGTTGTCTGCATCCCAAAATGAAGTTTTACTGAAGTTTTTTAGGAATGCTGCAGAGGAAGATATTCTGGATTTACTAGAATTATTAAAAAGTCTTTTAGAAGTATATTCTGGAAATCAATTGGATTTTCTCATTTCTGAATCGTTTGATTTGTTGCCGAAAATAGATAACAAGTCAGATTTTTATACAGCCTGCGAATCTCTTCATGAAGTTTCTAATTTGCTGAAAACCTCAAGCTTTTCTCTAGAAGATTGCACCAAAATAGAAACTAGTCTTGCAGTAGTGCTGTCGGAGTTAAGTTTCTTGGCAGAATACCGCATGATTTCTATCAATGAGATTGATTTTAATCAGCAGAGAAATGATGAAGAGGGCTTGTATTTACACAATTATGTTTTGCTAGATGGAGAGATTCAGTTTAGCACCAGCCAAAGCAAAGTACGAAGGGAAAACTCTCCGGTAATTTCCCATGCAGTAATATTATTCAAAGACAACTACCGAAAAAATATTAATCTGGATCCATTCATCATTGACTACAATGGTCTGGCTTTGACAGGAGGTTCTAAAATCTGCTTTTACTCTTACTGCAATACCTATGATGATATGAATCTTAATTTCAGTTTTATCGAGGATAATAGCAGAGTTGTCATCCGGAAATCTGACAATCCAAAGCCTGACGATTCTGATTTGAATGCTTTAAATAAGTGGCTATCCATGAAAGAGAATAGGAAGGATATGAATTTTGATAAAGTTTATAGTCTATTCTATCAGGCTAAAAAATCTTTGACTGGGATAGAAGAAGAATCTACAGAGGATCAATTCTAATTTTTTAAAATCAAAAAGGAAATCACATGAAAAAATACCCTTTTAAGTTTCTCGATTCCTACCAGAAAGAGGATAAAAGCGTGTTTTTTGGGAGAGATGAAGAAATCAATTCTTTGTATGAAATGGTTTTTCAATCCTCTGTTGTATTGGTATATGGGGCTTCTGGAACAGGCAAAACCAGTTTGATCAATTGCGGTCTGGCCGGGAGGTTTCAGCCCCATGATTGGCTGGAAATAATGGTTCGAAGAGGAAGAGATATCAACCAGTCTTTGAGTTCTGCCTTGGCTAATTTGGGAGGGAATGTTGATGTAGACATCGATAAAAGTAAGTGGGAGAATGACTGGGATGAAGAATTCGATAAAAAAGGAAAAGAATTAACCCCTCTGGCTAAATCCATTAAAACGATTTACCAAAAATCCTTCAGACCCATCTATTTGATATTTGACCAGTTTGAGGAACTTTTTGTTTTGGGAACTACCATTGAGCAGCAAACTTTTTTGGAGTCAATCAAAGGGCTTTTAGATTCAGGCCAGCCAGTTAAGTTGATTTTTTCGATCAGAGAAGAATATTTAGGGTACTTGGCGGAGTTTGAAAGAGAAATCCCCCAGTTGCTCCGAAAAAAGCTAAGAGTGGAACCGATGAACCTTGAGAAAGTCAAACAAGTAATCATTGGCGCAGCATCTTTTGAAAATTCCAATATTTCAATAAAAACTGGGGAGGAAGATGCTGTTGCAGAAGCCATTTTTCAGAAAATCAGAGGAGATAAAAAGTCCTTGACGATAGCTTTGCCATTCCTTCAAGTCTTTTTAGATAAGCTGTATTTACAGATTACGGGAGATGAAAACAGGCAAAAACAAGCTGAATTCTCTTTGGCCAGTGTTAATGAAATGGGAGAAATAGGTGATGTTTTAATTAATTTCTTAGAAGATCAGGTTTCTCGGATTTCAGAATCTCTTCGTGGTAAATATCAAGAGTTTAAACCAGAATTGATTTGGAAAATTCTTTCGCCTTTCGCGACTTTGGAAGGTACAAAAGACCCCATTAGCAAAATCGAATTGTTTGCCCGTCTTCCTGATCTTGATAATCAAATGATTTTGGACGTAGTCCAGGCCTTTATCACAAGTAGGATTCTCCGCTATAATGATACCAATGAGACTTATGAAATAGCACATGATTCCTTGGCAAAACCTATCGCCGAGAAAAGGTCTGTGGAGGAAAAGGCGATTTTAGAAATCAAGAGACTGATTAAAAGTCAGATTGGGGTGAGGGAAGAAGCGAGAGAATTCTTTACCGAAAAACAATTGATCTTTTTAGAGCCTTATTTGGGAAAATTTAAACTGAGTGAAGAGGAGAGTAATTGGATAGCAAAAAGCCGGGAATCTCTAAAACTGGAAAAGCAGAAGGAGGCTAAAAGGAAATATGAAGAACTGGTAAAAAGCAAGAAATCCATGTTCTTGAAAATTGCTGTGGTTGTCTTTGTAATCATCGCGGGGCTCTTTGTCTATTTGGCGATTAAAGCTCAGGAAAATGCGATTCTCGCTGAGAATGAAGCATTGGCAGCTAAAAAGGCTAATGATTATTCAAGCGAATTGTTGAGGCTGGTCATGGAAGGAAGGGGTGATCAATACGCCAATGTAAGTGACAGTGTTCTGAAGCAGATTCTGTATAGAGAAAGAACTTCTCCTTTGAGTGAATTAATCGAAGTAAAAGCTTCTGTTAGCCCTTCCAATGCTGGTGGGGAAAACAAGAATTACACTATGTGGCTTGATGTACCTTCTTTCAGAAAAGATGAAATCAAAGAAGTCCAATATAATTTTTGCAGAGGATTTGCAGACCGGCTTAGAGTTTCCAAAGATCCGACTTCTTCTTTTTCTATCGGTTATTTAGGTTGGGGGTATTGCCCGATCATGAGAATTGATGTCATCCTTCAGTCGGGAGATACAATTAGAAAAGAATTTTCTTTCGAGAGGTATTTTAGAGAAAATCCCCCGGTCGACTAAAATTTGTTATTGAATTATCGAGGCTAATCCAGCTTTTTGGAGATAATCTTGAACGTTTATGTTTCCGCCAAGAACCAACTCAGGAACTTCCCCAATATCATTCTGATGAAAATGATATACCAGAACAGTCAGGACTTTTGGGCTGATGACTTTTTCTTTTAAGTCAGCGGGTAATTCTTTATAGCTGTTCAATAGAATTTGCTCGGAAAATGTACCAGAAAGACCTTCACCAGCGGGGTCGGCCTCATTTGAATCAATGATGAAAGTAAACATCCTATATTCCGACTCGATATCCAGAAACATGGATTTGACAATTTCGAAATAAGAGAAATGGTCTTCACTGCCCAAACTTTTTATAAATCTTTTATCATTAGGTACTTCTGAACCATCAAGATTAAATTTCTCCAGACTGGTAGCAATCGCAAAACCATTCTGGTTGAAATAGTAATAGTGGAGTTGGTTGGTAAATCCTTTGCTAGCTAATTTGCCTTTTAGAAAGGTATCCACTTGTCCCAAATTGCTTAGTTCTGATTTGTAGTTGGAAACAAAATACTTAGCTGAGGCTTTGGGTGGAGGGCTAGGGAAGAATTTTTTCTGAATTTCTTGGGAGTACATGACAATTGGTTCCTCTTGGGTAAGTGGTGGATCAAATTTTACTGCTTCCTCATACTCAGGTTTTTTGATGGAAGTTGGTCTTCTTCCACTGCCTGTTATTCCTCCCCCAGACGATTTCATTGTATTTGTTTTCTTTGTAGTGTTATCTACTTGTTTTTTGATCTCTGCCACAACAGTAGGGTTTAGTTCCTCTTTGATGAAATCATCATCAACGGAGTTTAATCGATTGATCCAGTATTTATATTTCGAATTCAGGAGATCATGATCTGATTCTCGGGAACTTTTCACTTTCAGTAAAGTCATTAATTCCACATATCTGTAAATCACTTCCGCTCTCAATCCGGTATAATATTCTGGATTAATGTTGTTTAAATCACTTGAAACATGAATGCTTGGCTGAATTTGATTGGTTTGAACAATAGATTTAATTGGTATTCCGTAGCTCCTGCTCAAGAATTGCATCGAGTCCAATTCATAGATCTTTGAAAATTTGGCTTTGGTTAAAAATCTTCGAAAGTCTTGATAAAGTTCCTCGTCAATTTTATCGTTTATTTCATTTTTTAATCGGATGAGATTGGTCTTGTGTTGAAGATCTGCATCAATGGTAAAACCTATTAAGTTGAAAAATGAGTTGGGTGGTTGGCTATAGAAAAGAGAGTCATTTGTGCCGGAATTATTGTATTGTTTGATGGCGATATCCAATGAATTTTTTAGCCGAATCACGAAAGCTTTTCTTTGAGGATTTGGTCGGGAAAGTATTGCCTGAGTTCTACGATCCGAATAGAAAAAGTAGGTCTGGTTAAATTGTAAAAGGGACTGAGTAAACTGATAGAGCGTTTGATTTCCTCTTAAAAAAGCTGGAGTTTTGATTTTGTCAATTTCACTTTTCTCGTAATTGAGGATTTTTTCAATTCTCGGCCATTCCAAAGAATCAAAATAGCTTGCTGTCAAGTAAAGATTCATGTATGCCTGAGCCAATAGGATCGAATCATTTTTTGAGGAAATAAGATCCTCTTGTGCCTTGAGTTTCCCGCAAAGCAGCATAACTGAAATGGAAAAAATGAACAATTTGAAAAATTTCATTTGACGTTTATAAATGAATGTTGAATCAAATGCCTTCCAAAAATTAGGCAGCCTAAAATTCTCCGTCTCAAAAAAACTTTCATACTCAATATGAAAATAAGAGCCCAGATAAGATTATGAATATACGTGATTAAAATGGATTTTGCGCTTTGATTAACTTGATATTCAGTAGTATGTGTTTTTGAAAAGCAGATGCTAAATCAATTTCTTATGTGACTTTAGTCATATCAAAATGAGGATGCTTTTGATATGTTTATCAAGTCGGAAGCGTATTTCGACTTAACCATTCATCCACCAAATTTTAGAAATCATGATTAAAAATATGGGAAGTGCCGACCGAGGTATCAGGTTGGTCATAGCAGCTTTACTTATAGCTCTTTACTTTTCCGGAGTTGTGACTGGGACTTTAGGAGTTATTGCATTGATTTTAGCTGGCGTTTTTACTTTAACCAGCATAGTGAGTTTCTGTCCACTTTATACCATTGTAGGACTCAATACTTGCCGAAACTCTAGTGTAAAATAGATTTTTCGAAATTCTTATTCCTTTGAAAATTAAGCCAGAATTAACCAATTCTGGCTTTTTTATCAGGTATTTACCACCTCTCAAAGAATTTTAGGCTGAATTTTTTAATATTTACCATTAGTATTGAATCAGAATACCAAAATACCAACACATGAAAAATAACAAAAGGAGAGAATTTTTAAAGGCATCTGGTTTAGCCGGATTGGGCTTATTTGGAGCAGGTTCTGTGTATGCAGGAGATATCAATAAGTTACCGGAAGAACTAAGAAAATACGAGAATCGACAACAGTCTTTTAACATGTCCGGTTATGCGGCTCCGAAAATTGAAACAGTTCGAATTGGTATTGTTGGGTTGGGTATGCGTGGCCCAGGTGCAGTTGACCGTTTGAGTAAAATCGATGGTGTGGAGATTAAGGCACTTTGTGATTTGTTACCTGAGCGAGTTGAAAAAGCAAAAGCGCAGTTAAAAGATACATCTCATAGACCAGATGGATATTCTGGACATGTATATTCCTGGAAAGAAATGATGGATCGACCAGATTTGGATTTGATTTACATCGCCACTCCTTGGGAATGGCATACTCCTATGGCAGTTTATGCCATGGAAGCAGGAAAACATGCCGCTTGTGAGGTGCCTATCGCTAGAACGCTAGATGAATGCTGGCAATTAGTAGAAACCTCTGAGCGTACTAAAAAGCACTGTATGCAGCTTGAAAACTGCTGCTATGACTTCTTCGAATTGATGACTTTGAAGATGGCTCGTGAGGGATATTTTGGTGAAGTACTTCACGTAGAAGGAGCCTATATCCATGACCTTCTTGCTCTTAATTTTGATAAAAATGGGTACCAGGGCATGTGGAGATTAAAAGAAAATTATCGGGATGGAAATCTTTATCCAACACATGGTTTAGGACCTATTTGCCAGATTTTGAATATCAATAGAGGAGATCAAATGGATTATTTGACGTCTGTCTCTTCCAACGATTTCATGATGAAAGCAAAGGCAGAACAACTTGCCGCTGAAGATAATTTCTTCTCGGATTTTGCTGCAAAGCATTACAGAGGAAATATGAATACTACTGTGGTGAAAACCAAGCATGGTAAGACTATCATGATTCAGCATGATGTGACGAGTCCAAGACCGTATTCAAGACTTCATGTGGTAAGCGGTACCGAAGGTTATGCTCAAAAATATCCAACGCCGAAAGTTGCCAAAGGACATGGCTGGTTAA
This sequence comes from Algoriphagus iocasae, assembly GCF_014206875.1. Lineage (GTDB taxonomy): Bacteria > Bacteroidota > Bacteroidia > Cytophagales > Cyclobacteriaceae > Algoriphagus > Algoriphagus iocasae. The sequence goes on from NZ_JACIJO010000001.1 coordinate 823,702, forward strand.
AAGACGAAGAATTCAAAGATCTAGAAACAAAATATACTCCAGAGATCGTACAGAAAGTGGGTGAGTTGGCCAAGCAAGTGGGTGGTCACGGAGGAATGGACTTCATGATGGACTGGAGATTGATAGACTGTCTTAGAAATGGACTTCCTTTGGATCAGGATGTTTATGATGGTGCACTTTGGAGCTGTATTTCTCCGCTAAGTGAGTGGTCTGTTGCCAATAGATCTAACTCCATCGATGTTCCTGACTTTACAGGTGGAAGTTGGAAAACAAATAAGCCTGTTCCAATTACTCTTAGAGGATAATATTAATGGTTCAAAAAGAAGCCCGCTGTTCATCAACAGCGGGCTTTTCTTATTTCAGAGCCTCATCTCTTTTCAGATTTTCTCCGTTCCAAATCTTTTTGTTTGTCCAATCTTCTGCTGGATCAGTCCAGAAAGGATGGTTTGCAGGCAAACCTAATGGCAAAAATCCCAATGAACATAAATACAGGCTTCCGGTACTGATATAAGGTTCTGCCAAATCAGGCTGATGTCCAGCCAAACCAAGCTGTAGCCAGTTGTTTGTGTCGAATGTATCTTTAGCAGAAAACAATCTTTTATACACGGCTGTGAGTGCAGACCGTACCTGACCATTGCTGATTTCTGAAGGGAGATCCTCTTTCAAAACAATTTCTGCCAAAGGTTGAAATGCGCCTGATCTATAACATATTGACCTTCCGATGGCAGGATAAGTTCCTTCCGGAGAAATCATTAACTCTAATTGCCTTCCAAACCGTTTCATCCGGATTTTTGCTTTTTCTAGATCTGCTTCATAAGCTTTTTGCTTTGTGACTGCAATTTCCAAAACTTGAATCAACATGGGCTGAATGACATAAGAATTATAATAGTCTAAGTGAAATTCCGACCCATCTCCATACCATCCATCTCCCAGATACCATTCCATGTGTTTTTTGATGGCAAAATCCATTCGCATCAAATCCCCTTGATCACCTACAGAAAACAAGAAAGCGTCGATCATCGCTCCGAACAAAATCCAGTTATTATAAAAAGGTTTGATTGCCAATTTCTGAGCGTGAAGTTCTTTGATCAATCGAGCTTTAGTTTCTGGCTCCAGAGGTTCCCAAAGTTGCTTAGGTGCTCGCATAATCCCATGAACCAAAAACGCTCCGTCTACCAAGGGTTGCGCGCCTTTCGTCCAGTTGATATAGTCCGGTGAATTTGGATCTACGGCATGTTTGATGCTTAATAATGCTTTTTCTCTTAACTCTTTTTGCAAAACAGCTTCTTCTCCACCGACTTCTTCTAACTCTAGCCAAGGTGCCAATCCTGCCAGTAATCGACCAATGGCTTCCAAATAAGTTACTGTTTCTCGATCTCCATACGCACCTTCAGGTACTTCCACCGGCATCAAGCTTTTCAGTTTTCCTTGAGACATGGCGTCGAGAACCGGACGTGAGATTTTATAAAGTAAATCGATCCATATTTTTCGATCATTCTCTGCTGGCAATGAGGATGTATTACTAAATGCCTGATTGGATATCCCAAAAACAGCACCAAGTGCTGGAACTGTTTTGATGAAATCCCTTCTTTTAAATGTCATTATAATGAAATATTAATTTTTGATAGTTTCTGAATTCAAAAGGTTAAGTACGGCTTCATTTAACTGATCATTTTTCCCGATTAAATCATCCAATTCCACGATCGCAACTTTTCTAAAATCAATAGGGTGACTTTCACTTTGAAGAGAAATGAAACCTTCTTTCAAAAGTTGCCCATCAATTTTTACAGCCGGATCAAATGGATTTACATTTCCACCACCGATCTGAGGCTTATTGTAGCTAAACACGGTATCCATTCCCACCATGTGGTGAATGACAGAATCACCTAGAACAATGAAATTAGCTGTTACCCATTGGTCGCCAGCATAAGTTTCAGAGGAAGAGTTGATACAATGTGGAGTGAATAAGGTATCTGCTAAAACTACATTCGTTCCGGGAGTACAAAGGTTACAGGTACTTCTCTTATCCGTTCCATTTCCGCCTAGAAACTGAGCTTCCACAGAAATAGGGAAGTCTTGGTCCACCAACATGGTTTTTGGGTCTTGCCCATGCAGCATTGCACCGCTATTTCTCCATGCCCATCCTTCACCACCATTGGCTTGCTCGCCTACAAAACGGTACTGAACCTGTAAAACATAATTAGAAAAGGATTCATTGTAAAAGATATGACCGTACTGACGATCAAACTGATCATATCCATCGTACCTCACTTGCATCATGCCGTCTTCCACTCGGAAGGTATTGGCAAAATTGTCATTCAGTTCATGCTTGCTGATTTTTATAGACCAGTCATTTAGATCTTTTCCATTGAAAAGGTCACGCCATTCAAGTTGGTTTTTTTCTTCTTCTACCTGGGTATTTGTACTTGGGCTGCATGCGTAAAGCGCCAGACAGCTAAGGGCAAGGCTAATAGATTTTTTCATATTATTTCAATTGTAAAGTGACAAGGACAGGATAATGATCTGAATGTAGAACATTCAATACTTGGTAATCTACCAAAGTAAATTTACTGGAATCAAACCAAACATAGTCAATTCTAGCACCGTCTTCCATGGTTCCATAAGTAGGGGAGTACGGCGTGGGGGATGCTCCGGCATCTTTCCAGCTTCCTTTGATGCTTTTATAAGCTTTCGAATCAGGCTTGAGATTTAAATCTCCTGCCCAAATGGTGGGAAGTTTCTCTTTTTTTGCTCTTAGACTTACAGCTTCCACCTGTGCAATCCGGTTTTCTTCAAATTGGTGACAAAGGTGAGTTCCAGCAAATTTAATTTTCTTCCCGGAAGGAAGCTCATAAGTTACCCATGCAGCGGCTCTAGGTTCACCGCCCCCAGGAAGAGGTAGGTTTTGAGTTTCAAATTTCCCATTTCCTTTTACAAGCAATCCTTCTCCATATCCTCCTTCCGCAAAGTCCATTGCTTTGGCAAAATACCCTGTATACCCCGTTAATTCAGCTAATTTTTGCATCAAATCCTCCTTTTCTCCATAAACTCCCGCAGAGCGGGTAGTCATGCTATCCACCTCTTGCATAGCGACTAGATCAGGCTGTAATTCTGATATTAAAGCAGCTATTTCTTCTAAGTTTCCTACACCTTGATGGTTTGGGTTTTCCCCATGAAAGATGTTGTAGCTGAGTATTTTAATGGTTTCCGAAGAAGATTGAGCAAAAGCAGAGCTACCAAGCCCTATAAGAAAAAGAAAAAGTAGAATTTTGCTTTGAGGAATTTTCATGGTTTTTCAGATCGATGGGTTTAAAAATTGAAGTTAAAAATGAATAGGTCAAGTTGCAGAAATTCATTGTTGAATGGTTGAAATAGATGGTAGAATCACTTGTTGAATAATAGAATACGACCTAAAAACATCAGGATTTGATGGAAGGAATCTGAAATATTCAATAATAAGTTATCTTTCAATGTAAAGACATATTCATGAAGAAATTAGGGATTGGCCTGCTCGTATTATTGGTTGTAGGCATCGCAGGAACTTACTATTTGGAAATTTGGCTTGGAAAAAGAATTCCAGAAGTGATCAATGCAAATCCTGATCGGAATTACGATTTACAATTTGAGGAAATTGATATCCATTTATTGAAAAAGGGAGTAGAACTCAAAAAAATCATGTTGGTTCCGTTGGATGATTCCTTGGCTACCAAAATGAATGGATCTATCCGAAGTATTGAAATGTCAGGAGTGGATTTTTTGGCTTTGATTTTCAATAATAAATTAGAGATAGGTGAAATTAAACTACTGGAACCTGCTTTTAGGCTAATTCAAAGAGATAGGAAAAGCAATGCCAATGAAAGCTCTAAGGCATTTCAGGACTTATTTAAGGATTTGATTTCCAGAGGTGTAATTAAAAACTTTTTTCTCGAAAAAGGGACTGCTGAAATGTTTATGGACAAAGACAGTCTCTATCGGTTCGGGCAATTTACAGATCTTACCATTGTCGCACATGGTATAGAATCAGACTCATTGATAGCAAAAAATGTGATTCCTTTTAAATTGGAAAGTATTGCAACCAGTCTGAAGAATCTAAAAATCAATACTGATACCAATCAAGAATTTCGAATCGCGGAAGCAAGTTATAGTTCGGGTAAGAATATTGGTACTTTAAAAGGGATTTCTCTTAAATATAATGAAGGGCTTGATGGAGCAAGAAGTAAATCTGAGTTTCAAAAAGACTTGATCCAGTTGGATATCAAAGAATTCGAACTAAGTCAAATCGATACCGAAAGTACAATTTATGGGAACTGGGCTATTTTCGCAAAGCTAGCTAGGATTGATAGTTTGGTTTTGGAGGATTTGAGAGATAAAAATAAGCCAAGACCTGATGAACCAATCAAGCCTTTATTCGAAGGAATGGTAGAAGCTATTCCTTTCCCGATCAAATTGGATTCAATAAAAGTCACCAACTCTACCATCTCATACAAGGAGATTTTACAGGGGAAAAATGAACCGATTCAATTGAACTTTCAGGAGATTCAAGGAAGTATTACCAACTTAGTCTCATCTGATTCTCTTCAAAATCAGGGGAGTCTCCTCGTAGATGTTACCTCAGTTTTGAATGGATTTGCTCCCGTGAAAATGAAGATAGATATTCCTTATGGCACAAAATCCTTTGCACTGGATGCATCTATTGGTAGTTTTAACTTAACAGCATTAAATGAGATCTTTGAACCAATGGGGAAGTTTAGAGTCGAATCAGGGACCTTGCGTGGGCTAAAACTAAGCATGGATGCCAATGAGAAAGGTTCTTCGAATCAACTCAATTTTGATTATGAAAATTTGAAACTGGAGATTTATAAATCTGATGGGCAACAGAGGAGTAAAAATGGGATTTTGTCTTCAGTGGCTAATTTATTGACCTCTAAAGAAAACCTTCCTGGTTCAAAAAATTATAAAATTTCCACCCATTGGACTTCGAGAAATCCTTATCGTGCTCCTTTTCATTTGATTTGGATTTCTACCAAAGATGGAATGATGGCGATTGTTCCATCGGGGCTGGGAAATATTTTTATGCCTGATAGTAAAAAGTAAAAGCCTGTCCAAAGAACAGGCTTCCAAAATTCCATTTACTATTAAATAAACGGAACTCTTCTTCTTTCAAATCCATAATAGGTATGTAAATCCTCAATGAATTCATGTTGAGGACCTGAAGGCCAATTGTCTTTGTCAAATCCAGGCGCATTCTCTAATTTTTCCTTCTCAACATTGACGATAATTACGTCTTTTTGCTGAGTATGAAAATGGAATGCTTGCCATGGCAAAGCCAAAAGTTTGCTCCCTAAGTTTAAGAAACCTTCGTCTACAGCAAGTACGACATACACGACGTCTCCTGTTTCGGTATCAATCATGATATCCTTGATTTTGCCGACTTTTTCGTCTCTGGCAGTTTTGATAGTACATTCTGAAGTAGTTGAACTACTAATAGGAAAATGATAATCGGTATTCATTGTTAGTTGGTTTAGTGAAACATTTAATATGCTTTATACTTTACCAATAGCATGCCTTTTTGTAAAACTTAGTTCTAGCGCTATAATGAGGGTTTTAAAAAAATCAGGCTGTGTGTTATTTCTACCAATTGGGAAATTGAATACCTGATTTATTTTTTCATCCGGTTTTTCATTTCCTTTGCGACTTCCTGATCAGTTCCAAAGTTGCTGGACTCGAGATGCTGAATGATAGAATGGTAATTTGTTTCGTCTCGATTTTGCGAAAGTTTTGCATTGGCTTGAACTTCATTGATAGTGATTTCTACCCCGATCAGCCCTCTTAATTGACTTTCCAAATAAGGTTTGCTCATACCCTCTACAGAAACTCGATTGGGCCTTCCTTCTTCAAATCTATCTACCAAAGTTTTGAGATGATCCATCAACTCTTCCCCTTCAATAATCCGGATATTTCCATAAATATGCACTGCCAAATAATTCCATGTCGGGACATTTTCATGATTGTACCAGGAAGAGGAAATATAAGCATGTGGACCTTTGAAGATTACCAAAATTTCTTTTTCTCCCAGTTGTTTCCATTGGATGTTTGCTTTGGCAACATGTCCTGTGATTGTGGTTTTTCCTTCTTTATTTTTGGATAAAAGGAGAGGGATATGTGTGGCCCAAGGTTTTCCATTTACTTCGGAAACCAAAGTAGCAAATGGATTGCCTTTGATGAATTCTACAATTTCGGCTTCTTCTTCCCAGACGTTTTTCGGGTGTATGTACATCGATTTGCTGTTTAATTACTGAAAATTAAAAGGAAATTTTGATCAAAGACAAAAGGAAGTTTAATTCAAAAAATAATAATTTTTATTAATTTAGTTTATGGACAACTATTCTACAGACAAGTTGGAATTTGCGGCCAAATTTGTCAATAATACCAATGCTCCGATTTTTTTGACAGGTAAAGCTGGGACGGGGAAAACAACTTTTTTACGTGATTTGGCTAAGCGTACTCATAAAAGACATGTGATTTTAGCTCCAACAGGTATCGCTGCTCTTCATGCCAAAGGAGTAACTATCCATTCCCAATTTCTACTCCCTTTGGGAAGTTTTCTGCCTGTCAGAGAGCCTGAAGGAAATTTTACGGATCAATATGGCTTTTTCACACAGCACACATTGGGTAGAAAACATCCATTAAATAAGTTGCGAAAAAGTGTCCTAAAGGCTGTAGAACTATTAGTGATCGATGAGGTAAGTATGCTTAGAGCAGATGTCTTGGATGCTATCGATTATCGCATGAAAAGTGTCAAGAGAAATTTCCGTGAGCCTTTTGGTGGGGTTCAGGTGTTGATGATCGGGGATTTGTTTCAGCTTCCGCCCATTGTGAAAGACCATGAATGGCATGTCCTGAATCGATTTTACAATAGCATGCATTTTTTTGAAGCGAAGGCTCTTCAGAATTCAGGGATGGTTTATTTGGAATTGGATAAAATTTTTCGTCAGCAGGATGATCAGTTTATTTCCGTTCTCAATCATTTGAGGGATAATCGGGTGACAAATGAAGACATCCAACTTCTGAATAGTCATTTTAAAAGTGAGGAGGAAATCGGCCAATTGAACGACTACATTACCATCACGACCCATAATTATAAGGCCGATCAGATCAATCAAAAAGAGATGGAAGGTCTTGAAGGAAAATCCATGTTTTTTGAGGCAGATGTGGAAGGTGATTTTCCCGAGACTTTGTATCCTTTACCTGAGAAACTGGAACTTCGGGAAGGAGCACAGATCATGTTTGTGAAAAATGACAGTTCTGGAAATTCTTTTTATTTCAATGGTAAAATTGCCAAAGTAATTCAACTGAAAAAGGATGAAATATTGGTAGAGATGCAGGATGATCAGGAGGAATATCAGCTTAGAAAGGAGACATGGGAGAATAAAAAATATGTCGTTAATCCTGATACGAAAGAATTGGATGAGGAAGTGATTGGAACTTTTGAGCAATACCCGGTAAAATTAGCTTGGGCAGTAACGGTCCATAAAAGCCAAGGGCTGACTTTTGATAAGGCAATCATCGATGTAGGGCGGGCATTCGCCCCTGGTCAGGTATACGTGGCTCTTTCCAGATTGAGAAGTTTGGATGGGTTGGTTTTGAGAAGTAGAATCCAATCGAGTTTAGTATACTCAGATAATCAAGTGGTAAATTTTTCTCAAAGTGCAGGAAATCAGCAGGATTTGAAGGAATTGTTGCTTTATCAACAAAATACCTATTTGGGAAAACTAGTGGAGCAAACTTTTGATTTTGTTCTTATTCTTAGAGAGCTAGAAAGTTTTCAGAAAGAAGAAAACAGCACCATGCAATTTGAAGATCCAGAAATGCAAATGACGATACCTCAAGTGTATGAGCTTCTATCCCAAGAAGTTGGAAATACTGAGAAATTTAGAAGACAATTACTCTATTTACTTCAGGAAAAGGAATCGGAGAAAATTCAGGAACGAATTAAAAAAGGTGGTCAATATTACCGCGAGCTTTTAGCTAATTCCCTGAAGAAAATTCTCGGGCAAATGGGGATGGCAGAGCAGTTTTCAAGAACAAAAAAATACGTGGAGGGATTAGAAGCAATCGAGGAAAGTTTACTTCGAAAATATCTTGAAATAAGTAAACTGGGTCGATTGATTGAGGTGATTTCCAAAGGAGAAGTTCCTTCGAAAATGCAAGAATTGGAAGAAGAGCTGCTCGCTTTGAGAAGGCAGTTTATATCAATCGCAAAAGAAAACGCCAAGGATAAAATCAAAGACATCAAATCAAAAACCGGGAGAAAGAAGAGGGATTCTTTAAAACCAAAAAGACAAAAAGGGGATTCTTTTGAAGTTACCTACCAATTATTTCAATCCGGGAAAACTGCCGAAGAGATTGCCAAAGAAAGAAGTTTGGCTCAATCTACCATCAAATCCCATTTGGCCTATGGCATTGAAACGGGAAGAATTGAATTGACTGATTGCCTTTCTGAAGGTGTAATTTCCGAAATCAGGGATGAGCTGGAAAAGCAGAAAAGTATGAGTGAATTAAGAGCGTTTTTTGATGGGAAATATGATTACGGCACCATCAAGATGGTAATAGCCGGAAATAAGGTTGGATTATAAAAAAATATGGGGAGTCTTTAGAACTCCCCAGTTGGAAACGGGAATAGATAAAATTAATTGTTTCCGTAGTATTTATCATGAAACTGATATCTCGCCTGATCTGTAGCCTGGATCAATTTACTCTCCACATCAATAACCATAGTTGGAGGTGTTGGATCTGATCCTTCCACTTTTTCCCAACTAGGTAAATCCTCTCCGTTTGGATTTCCTGTTTTGATGAAATTCGCGAAGTAATTCATGAAGGTTTTTGAAACCAGGTAGTCTTCAGGTGTCCAAGAGTAGGCATCCACTAAGGGAAGATTTCCCATCGCATATTCAATTTCGCAGGCATGAGGAGCACCAATAGCTTCTGGCATTTTTGGGCCACCTTCGATAGTTCCTCCTGCCAAACCAGATGAAAGATTGGAGTCTTTCAATGGTGGGCGAAGTTTGCTATAAAGGTATCTGTAAACTGGTTGATCCGAATTTTTTGCATGTAAATCAATCCATTTCCAAGTGCTGTAGGCAATAAATCTATCCGCAGCCAAATGGGTTGCTGACCATTCTACTTCTTCTGGATTGGCATGTGGGTGAAGTTTTAACACCTCTTCGTAATCGGTAGGATAAGTGCTTTTTACGACCTCGATAAAAGCTTCTGGAGTATATGGTTTTCCTTGCATAAATGCCATTCCCGGGATCTCTGCTGAGTTCCATCCAGCTAATAAAGGAACCATTGCCTGTTCTTTTGCTTCGAAGATTTCAGTTAAGGTCTTTGGAAGAAAATAACCATCTAAAACCACCGGAAACCCAAATCTTTTTGACTCATTATAGATTTCATAAATCTTCTTGGTGGATAACTTCCTCAATTCTTCAATGGTGGAATATCCAGCCTCTTTGGCAAAATCTTCACCGGTTTTTTCAGCTTCTTCAAGACTCACAGGAGCCAGAGTAGGATTGATTCCGGCCCCGCTTTCTCCGATTGCACCTGCTATATAATCTTTGGAAAGGGGAGAAGCCATCTGATAGCTGACAGAAATTGAGCCGGCAGATTCCCCTGCAATGGTCACTTTATTGGGATCTCCACCAAATGCTTCAATGTTTTCTTTCACCCATTTCAAAGAGGCCATTTGATCCAGCAACCCATAATTTCCTGAGGCTTTATAAGGAGCTTCAGCACTCAAGCCAGGGTGTGCATAAAAGCCAAAAATGTTTAATCTATAATTGACAGTAACGACGACAATTCCTTTTTGAGACATTGCCTCTCCATTATATCTAGGTTCTGAACCATCTCCTGCTACAAAACCGCCTCCATAAAAATAGACCAGGACTGGCAAATCCTTCGTGTATCTATCAGCTGGAGTCCAAACGTTTAGATAGAGGCAGTCTTCACTTAGCCCATCTGATTTGAAATCCATATCTCCAAAAACTGGAGCTTGAATTGCCCTAGGACCAAAACTCATTGTTTTCAATACTCCATTCCAGTTTTCAAGTGGTTGAGGAGCTTTCCATCTAAGCTCACCCACAGGAGGTTTGGCAAATGGAATCCCAAAGAATTTCTGAATGCCTGACTTGGTATCAAAAGAACCTTCAATTATTCCATTTTTTATTTTAGTTTGCACGGCAAATCCGTTTAGGTTTTGAGCTTTTAGTAACGTTGGTAAGATTGTTAATAAAGCCATGAAAAAAATCTGAATGAATTTATATACAGATTTCATAAGTTGAGTTTATTGTTTCGTTGTGAAACAATAGTAATTCCTTATTTTTGAAAATCCAATTTGTTACCCTAGTTTTTCCGACAATAGCCCATGACCTCATCGACTCCCGAATATATACCCAACCTTTCCTATGATTCTGTAATTTTTGGTTTCTCAGGAGAGAAGCTAAAAATATTAATTCTGGAGTATCATAATATGAAGACTTATGCTCTTCCTGGCGGATTTGTGAAGACCAATGAGGCTTTGGATGATGCTGTGAAAAGAGGGTTGACCGAGCGCACTGGCCTGGATAAAATTTACTTGGAGCAGTTTCATACATTCGGGTCGATGCATCGCTTCAAGCCGGAGATCATGAAGCGAATTATGGAGGAGCAAGGTGATATTGAGGAAAAGGATCACTGGTTATTAGGAAGGTTTATCACGGTGGGATATTATGCTTTGATAAATTATAAAAATGTCACACCTAAGCCTGATTTCTTATCAGATTCTATCGAATGGTATGACTTAGACCAGCTTCCTGAATTGATGATGGATCATAGGGAAATTATCGAAAAGGCATTAGAACATCTGCGTATTCATTTGGATCATAAGCTTCTGAGCTTTAATCTTTTGCCAGAGAAGTTTACCATGAAAGAACTCCAGCAGGTTTATGAAGCCATTTTGGGAGAAAGCTTAAATAGAGCAAATTTTCAACGCAAAATGCTGAGCCTTAATATTTTAAAGCGTCATGATAAATTATATACAGGAGGATCTCATAAAGCTCCTTTCCTGTATAGTTTTAAAAAGCCTTGATTTAATTTAGAAAAGGAACAGCATCCAAATTCTCTTTTAATTTTTTAGGGGCAGTGATTCTATAACCGACATGGAATTGTAAATATACTCTCCAATTGGTATTGATGGCATTGGTGTTTTGTTGTCTAAACCTTCTGTTTTCTGCTGTCAGTAACATTCCAGAAAAGATTCTTTCGGCATTATAACCTATCGCTCCTCTTGCATCCCACTTGAAGACTCCATTGTTTTGTTTTGTTTCTATGCGTTCATCAGGAGAACTTGTGATGATTTTGGAGGAAACTAATCCATATCCCGTCGAGGCACCTGCAGAGGCATAAAATGATTCATTGATAACATAGGTATAGTAATAACCCGCATTCGCAAGAATTTCAAAATTCTTTGATTTTTGGGTAGGTGAGGCATTTGTTGGTTCCACACGATTATCTATGATGTAGTATCGATATTGTAAAGTAGGTAAGAATGTGCCTGCACTTTTTAATTGGCGCTCAGTCCCAAAAAACAATGCTTTGGTAGAAAAGTGTTGATTGAAATTATATCCGGTGATCCCTTGAAAACTTCTATAATGTAATTCTGGAAATTGGATATAAGGGTCACCTTCATTCCAATCAGGTTGATAATCTGATGTGTTTTCAAGATAATATCCTGTTGTTCTTGTATACCTAAATTCTTGAACCCAGTGAGAAAAATTTAATGCTGTCGAAAATCCTATTCCGGTAGTTTTACCTTTGATGAAATCATCATCATTGTTTGATAAAAATTGCGGGATAAAATTAAACCCAACGGATAGGAATCTATAGTTTAAGTTAAGTCTAAAAACAGAACTTCCATTTGGATAGATTTTTAAAACTGTGGGTCCTGCATCTAATGAAAACCTTTCATTTTCGTTTACCATGCTTAATCTAAAAGCAAGGTAATTATCCATCTTTTCTATAAATCCGTCCTCAACCACTATTCCCTCCGAAGTTGGGACTGTATCATTTTCATGGATGATTTTTTCGCTGTAAGCTTGAAATTTAAACTCAGGAGTATTACTAGATAGAATAGCTTTTCCAAAACGTGTATTATCAGGATTTTTGGATTCAAAATGAGAATCTTGGAGATCTATTTGTGAATAAACAGCAGAACTGAAAGATGCAAATAATGCCGTCAGTACAAATGATTTTAGTGTCATTTTTAAATCCTTTAACGAGAAAAATCTACATTTTTAGCCAAATGAGAAATCTGATTAAAATTAAAATTTCTTTACTTTTTCTCTATGGATTCTTTAGTTTTTTCACTCAAAATGGAAATAACTGTACTAATTCCTTCCCTGTAGTTTCCTAACCTAATATTCTCATTTGGACTATGTTGGTTATTGTCCGCATTGACAGTAGGAATTGTGACTGCTGGAATTCCCAAAGCATCGACAAATGGAGAGATTGGGATTGAGCCACCAGAAATTCTGATTTGAACAGGTTCTTTTCCAAAAGCCCGCTGCATAGAAGATCTTAGCCATTTTCCTGCATCAGAATCCATAGGAGTTCTAAATGCCTGATAAGAAATTGAATAGAACATTTTTACGATTTTCGGATAGTTCATCCGCTCAGCATCTGTCGGATCTTCACTGACAATATGAAATCCCTGGTCTTGAATATGCTTTTTGATCAGGCTGAATAACCTTTCAGGATCTGACTCAGGAACCAAACGGACATCGATTTCTGCAATGGCTGTGGCTGGAACGATCGTTCTAGCTTCACTACCAACCCAAGCAGATTCTAAACCTCTGATATTTAGGGAAGGATATTGGATACTTTCCTGATAGCTATTTCCGACATTATCCGTTCTACCGATTCCTAGTTTTGTTTGAATTGCTTTTTCATCATCCGGGACTTTTGCGAGAATCGCTTTCTCCGTAGCTGATAATTCGATTCCATCATAATAGCCTGGAATTTTCACACGCCCATTTTCATCCTTCATGGAAGCTAAAAGTTGGGAGAGAAGCAAAGCAGGATTTGGCGCATAATTACCATAATGACCACTATGTTGAGGGAATTTTGGGCCGTAGGTCGTCAAAGTTAAATCTGCGATTCCACGGGCACCATAGCTCAATGTGGGTTCATTACTTGTATGTCTTGGCCCATCCATGATTAACATCATATCCGCGTCCAATTTTTCCTTGTATTTCACAACTGCTCCCGGAAGTCTTGGTGAACCTTGTTCTTCCTCAAAATCCAGGATGATTTTAACATTGTAATCAGGAGACAAACCCTTCTTTTCCAAAGCATCCCATCCTGTCAAAAACATGGCTATTGGACCTTTATCATCAGATGCGGATCTGGCGAAAATCCTCCAGTTTGGATCGTATTCATTTTTAATTTTCTCGGAAGGAATTATTTCCCAAGTCCCGTCTGGATTTTGGCTTTTTAAAACAGGGGAGTAGGGATCTTCCTGATTCCACTTGCTTCTGTCAACCGCCTGCCCATCCACATGAAAATAAAAGAGGATTGTTTTGGTAGCTCCGGGGGATTTCTTTTCGACCAAAAGCAATGGGATTCCATCAGTAACTAACCTTTCTGAAGTCCAGTTTCTACTTTTGAATTGCTCTTCGCACCATTTTATATTCGTTTCAATCTGTTCAGGGTAGAAAGCATCATTTGGCATACTGACGATCTCTTGCAGGAGCGAAAGACCATGTTGCCAGTTTTGATCTGTCAATTGCTCGATTTGATTTTTTGTCAAATCTTGGGCAAAAATGTGTACAGAATAAAGGGTGAGAACAAGAAGTAAAAGTTTTTTCATAGGATTGGAGATTGGTTTTCAAAGTAATCAAATGGCATCCTAAATGAAAATCCTATGGAGAAATTCATGTTGATTTTTCATAACAGGTTTTTTGCAGTTTAACGCCTAAATAATTGAATTTTAAATCCTTGTGATTAGGTGTTTTAAGGCAATAGACTTATTTTAGGAAAATATTTTTCTCAGCTAAGATGACCTATTAGTATGTATTCTCAAACCATTCCTCAAGAATCTAGTCAATACACTTTAATCAAAAACCAATTTTTGGCTTGCTACTCAGAACTCAGTAAAATGGCTCATTATAAATTAAAGAATGAGCATAATGCATTTACTTTAGATACTTCCTCGCTGGTCCATGAAGCATATCTGAAAATGGAAAAGCAAGATCAGGTTACAAAGGATAAAAATCATTTTCTGGCTGTTGCAGCAATTGTCATGCGTAGGTTTTTGGTGGATTATGCAAGACAAAAGCAGCGAATAAAAAGAGGGGGAGATCAGATACATCTTACTTATGGGGCAATTTCTAGCCCTGTGATCACAACTCCGGAAGAAGTTTTGAATTTAAATGAGGCATTAACTCGCTTAAAATCCATTAACAATCGTCATTGTAGAGTGGTTGAATTTCATTTTTTCGGTGGATATAAACACGAAGAAATTGCTGCCATGATGGGAGTTTCTATTGATACAGTGCGAAGAGATTGGAGGTTGGCTAAAGCTTGGCTGAGCAATGAGTTGAAGAATTAAATTTTTTTAAAATGATCAAAGGGAAATGGGAAAAGGTTGAAAAGCTTTTTCATCAAATCGTTGAGGCGAATTCGGAAGAGAAGCAAACGATTTTAGATACGTTGGCAAAGGAGGATCTTGAACTTTATAATCTACTGAAAGACTTAATTGAATCAGATGGAAAAGGTCACCACATTTTTGACGCTTCAGCCCATCAGCTGCTTGAAAAGATAGAAGATGAGTCGGATTTGCTAGGAATGCATGTTGGGGCTTTTCAACTGGAATCAATTATTGGTACCGGCGCAATGGGCACGGTCTTTCAAGCAAAACGTGTCGATGGCCAATTTGACCAGACCGTAGCAATTAAAATCTTGAGATCCTTGGTATTGGATTCCACAATGAAGGATTTTTTCAAAAGAGAAAGACAGATTCTTGCCAAATTAAATCATCCCAATATTGCCAGGCTCTATGATGGCGGGTTTACAGAGTCTGAAAGACCTTTTTTCACCATGGAATATGTGTCTGGCAAAAATCTACTTGATTATTGCCAAGACAACCAGCTAGACCTGATGGGAAGGCTGAAATTGTTTTTGCAGGTATGCTCAGCCGTGCAATATGCCCATCAGAATCTGATTGTGCATCTGGATTTGAAACCTCAGAATATCATTGTCAACAAAGATGGGCAGGTAAAACTTCTTGATTTTGGTGTTTCTAAAATTTTAGAAGATTCGGAAGATGGGACAGGAAGTTTCACACTTGCCTATGCTTCTCCCGAACAAATTGAAAAAAAGGACGCAGGGACGCAGTCTGATATTTATTCTTTGGGTTTGATCCTTTTCGAACTTGCATTTGGAAGGCACCCATTCCAACAATACTTTGAGGATTTATCGGCATTAAAAAATGCGAAAATCAAGGGTGATTTTTCCTTCGTTCCGGAAGACCTAAAAAGCAAGACTCCTTTTATTTCTGATTTGAAATATGTGTGTTCAAAAGCTTTGGAGCTAAATCCAGAGGATAGGTTTGTTTCGGTAGATGAGTTGCAAAGGGACTTGAGGTTTTATCTGACTGGATATCCTATTTCGAGCCATCCAAAAGGCTGGACTTATTCATTTTCTAAATATTTGAGACGAAATTCCAGTTTGGTAGCTTCGATTGCAATTGCTTTTTTAATGCTGGCCTTTAGTGGGGTTTACTATACAAAAAGGCTGAGTGAAGAGCGGAATATTGCTCAATTGGAAGCGAAAAAGGCAAATCAGATTACAGATTTACTATCTGATGTTTTTATGGCTGCAGATCCCAATATTGGAGGAGCAGATACCATCACTGCCGTTCAGCTTTTAAATGAGGGAAAAGAAAATCTAGAAAGAAATTTAGGGGATCAACCTGAGTTGTTTGCTTCGATTGCGTTTAGACTTTCTGAGATTTATTTTAATCTGGGGGTCTACGAAAAAGGAAGGGAATTGATCTTTAAGTCATATGAAATTAATCAAAGTCTAGAGGATGTGTCTGTAGAGGTCTTGTCTGATAATGAGACACAAATTTCCGCGATGTATTATCTGCTTGGTAAATATGATTCGTCTCAGATTTTTTCCAATAAGGCTATCAATAGATTAAAAAATGCAGGAATTTATGGAGGAGAGTCTATGGCTTCCGCATTGACTGAATTGGGAAATGTTTTATATGATTTAGGTGAATTTGAGCGTGCCGATTCTGCATATCAGGCATCCTATGAAATTTTTAAGGAATTAAATGAGGGGGTGAATATAGACGAAGCTTTTGTGCTTCACATGATTGGGGCAAATGCTCGTGAAAGCGGGGATTATGAAAAGGCAGAAAAATATTTAATGGAGTCATTAGCGATGAAAAAAGAGCTTTTTGAGGAGCCACATCTGGAAATCGCCTATACCTATAACCATTTGGGTAGTTTGTATCAATCAATGCAGATGGACACTGTTGCAATGGGGTATATAGAGGAATCATTGGAGCAAAGGAGAGCTATTCTTGGCGAGTTTCATGTGGAGACCATGGCTAGCATGGCAAATTATGCAAGGACTCTGGTAAGATTGGGATTGCCAGAACAAGCGATCCCCATTTATGAAAGAACTTTGTTGATTACAGATTCCTTGGTGGGCAAAGAGCATTATTATTACTGGGCATTGATAGGAAGTCTTGGGACGGCCTACTTGGGACAAGGTGAGCTGGAAATGGCCAAAGCAAATTTTAAATTATCAATAGAAAATTTTCAAAAGATACTTCCTGAAGGTGATCCTAGAATTGCGTCTCCACTGGAGAGGTTAGGAAAAATAGCAATGGAAGAAAATGATTACCAATTAGCAAATTCCTATTTTCGTCAGGCATTGGAAATCAGGCAAAGTGCTTATCCTGAAGGACATCCCCAAATAACCCAAAGCCAACAAGCACTCGGAGAATGCTTATTGGCACTTGGGGATTATTCTACCGCCATAGAATTTTTGAAGTCAGCTTTTGAATCCTATCAAGCTCAATCTGATGTGGATGAGGTGACGATTTCCTCAGTTGGTCAATCATTAATTTCTGCCTATGAAGGGATTAACGATAGTGAAAAAGCCAGCTTTTATCAAGAGCAATTGGCTGCAAGAGAATAGCTGGCTTGGACAGTTCTAACAACTTATTTTTTTGACTGTAACTTTTGCAAAGGATTGCTCCGATTGGAAGCAAGCTGCCGTCGGTCTTGAGTAGGTGTAGTCGGATAAAAACTTCCATTTAAATCCATCTTGAAACTCAATTGTAATTCTGATATCGTAAGCTCCAGCAGGGATTGATTTGATATTTTTAGTATTAGTGCTAATTGTGCCGCTGTTTATCGTATGATTATAAGAGTTACCACCAGAAAGTTTCTTGTAAGTGATAGTGAATCTCATGTTGACACCTAAGAATCCGTTTTTGTTATTCAAGCTTACATCTCTCGCAGGATATACACCCTCTTCGCATGTTTTAACATTGTAGTCAGTAGTATAGCCTAATTTTGCACTGGTGTTATCTTTTAGATATTTCAAACTATATGCAATCGGAACCCCAGGATTATTTCTGCTATAAACCGCATTCTCTCCTTGCAAAATAGGCTCTAGATCAGCAAAACTTCTAGCGGTTACTGCCGAAGAAGCAGCTTCTGCATTTCCTCCCATTGTTACCACAGTGATAGAAGATTTTTCAAGAATTTGCTTGTACTTAATTTCAGTACTTCCACTCACATTAGTCACACCTGCCGCGTAATTTAGAGCTCCAGAAAGTTCTCCGTCAGTTGCTGATTCGGTTGTGACCATTCTGAACATGATTATTCTTCCATAGGAAACAGAATGAACATAGGCAGGAGGACCATTTGATCCAAATCTGGATTCTACATCATTAATGGTAGCATTTGGACCAAAAACATCTCCTGGAGAACCAGGAGCATCCATGGAGATGGTATAAAAGCGTTGTTTAAAAACCATCATAGCTACTCTTTGACTTTCGTTTGAAGTATAATTGAATTGCGCTCTTGCATCACCTTTTGCCCATTCTACATTAAGCCCTACATCTATACTTAATTGCTTTGCGGTGTAGGAAGTAGCTGCTGAATAGGAGGAGTTTGATGCAATGGTATAGCCATCTGGTTTGGCATTGGCATTCCACCACTCCAAAGCTTCATCAACACTGGACTGGACGCTAGTGTTGCTTGCATTCTCTACTTCAATGTTTCCGTTTTCTCCAATTCCGGGAAGATCCAGTCTTAACTTCAATGGAGCTCGATCGATTGTTACTGGAGTAGGTATTCCTCCCAAAGTGGCTTCATCTGCCACTACCAAAGCCCCAGGATAAATAACTCCATTAGTTGGCTGAAGAATAGCAATCTCTTCGAAGTTACTTCTAAGGTTTACTTTTTGAGTTTTACATTCTGTGTAGGTACCATTTCCAGGAGTCGTGCTGGAGCTTGGACTTCCGACATTTTCACGAAAAATTGATCCGGAAATCGGCTGAACATTTAAAAGTTCATCTGAATTGAAAGTTAATCCCCTGAGGTAGGTGGAGATACTTTCAGCATCAGGTGAGATTTTTATGGGTTCTTCTTTACCTCCAGAATCACAAGATAAAATTACTATTGATAAAAAAGAGATAAAGAAAAATGCTTTTAGTTTTTGTTGAAATAATGATTTCATGGCGTATAGAATTTTGGTTACAATTCTATAGGCGACATTTTGTACCGAAAGTGGTAATGAGTCCTGAAAAAAATCAATTTTTTTTCAGCTATTTAATTTTTCAGCTATTTAAGGCTTAAAACCTAATCAATCTGGTTTTTCAAAAATCAAAAAATGTTGGATGGGAAGGAATTTACCATTGCTGACAAATTTAAATCCATTGGCTTTTAATTCTCTTTTAACTTGGCTTTCCGTCATTTTATGCAAAGGTTTAATATTAATCGTCGGGTCTTCTCCACGGTATTCCAGTAGTAAAATCTTCCCATTTGGTTTCAGTGCTTTATAAATGTTTTGAAGAATCTCAGCCGGATATGCCAATTCATGATAAACATCTACCATGATTACCAAATCGACGGAAGACTCGGGGAGATTTGGTGATTTTTCTGTGCCTTTTACAGTTTCTACATTGGTGATTTTTAAGCTTTCTATCTTATCATTTAAATAGGCGATGGCTTCATCCTGAATTTCTACTGCATAGACTTTTCCTTCTGGAACAAGAGGGGCGATTCTAAATGAATAATATCCAGAACCTGCTCCGATATCCGCAACGACACTTTCTTCGTTGATTGGCAGATTTTTTAAAGCGATGGAAATTCCTTCTTCCTCTTCCCTGTTTGGTCTTTCGAGCCATGCTTTTCCTTGAAAGCCCATGACTTGGGAGATTTCTCTTCCCATGTAAAATTTGCCCGTACCATCTCTACTTGGAGTTTTATAACTGTATGCATCTTTTTCTACGCTATTGGTACTTTGAGCCTGACATGAAAAAGAAGAAATTAAAAAAATGAAGAGGCCAAAAGGAAAGATTCTTGATTTTTTCATTTCATGGATTTTGATCGTTCCTAAACATTGAGTCTGCAGGTTTTTTGCATGTGCCAAATAACCTGTTATTTAAAACAAGCTTTATAGAAACTTGTTTTTAACCTTCCTATTTTGAACTTCTTTTTCGATCTAAAATTCCAACTTGATTTATTTCAATTTTACAAGCGGGTAATTCAGTCCATTCACTTCATTTTTCATGACTTGGTATTTCTTCAGACTTCGGAAAAGCTCAGTCAGGTTTCTGAATCCATATGATCTTGGGTCAAAGCTAGGGTCTATTTTACGGAGCGAAGCGCCAATTTTTGCGATGTGAATTTCCTCTTCTTCATCGGAAGAAATCTCGAAAGCTTTGTCGATTAAATCTAAATCCAATGTCGGTGCCTCTTTCAGCAATTCTTCTTTTTTAGATTCCTCGCCTTTATAAACATCCTGCCTTGCTGGGCCAGAGGATGGTTTCTCGGACTTCTTGGAAGGCGCTTTTTCATCATCTGCTCCTGGTCCCAAGTTTTCGGCAAAAGTGAAAATCTCACATGATTGAACAAATGCTTTGGGAGTAATCCTTCTGCCAATTCCCATGACAAAAAGGCCCTCTTCACGAATTCTTTTGGCGAGTCCCGTATAGTCAGAATCACTGGAAACGATGCAAAAACCATCCACACTATCACTGTGGAGGATATCCATGGCATCTATAATCAAAGAACTGTCTGTAGAGTTTTTACCTGTTGTATAAGAGAATTTTTGGATTGGATTAAAAGAATGGAGGTTGATCATTTCCTTCCAGCTATTCATTTGGGGTGTAGTCCAATCTCCGTAAATCCTCCTAATGGTCGCTTTACCATATTTGGAAACTTCTTCTAAAATCTCTTTGATCAATTTTGCTTGGGCATTATCGCCATCGATCAATACGGCGATATTGAATTTATTATCTCTCATGTAGTCTTTATCTTGAATAGTAAATCTACCAAAAAAATTAAGGCTTGAAGGGATGATTCAGGAAGAAGCTTTTCTTATTTTGAAGAAGTTAGCCGGAATCCATGATTCTTTGCGAACTTTGAAAATCAATAAATGAAATCTTTGTGGCTACGAAAGTACTCTTTATCACTCCTCCATTTACGCAGCTTAATACTCCTTATCCGGCGACAGCATATCTCAAAGGGTATTTGAATACACTTGGAGTTTCCTCCAAACAAATGGATTTGGGAATGGATGTGATTTTGGAGATTTTTTCCCGAAAAGGATTACAAAAGGTTTTTGAGATTGTTGAAAATCTTGATGTTCAGCTTTCGGATAACGCAAGTAGAATTCTTCGTCTAAAGCTGAAATATCTTCAGACAATTGATCCTGTTATTTCCTTTTTACAGGATAAAAATCCCACTTTGGCTTACCATATTTCGGAAGGAGATTACCTTCCTGAAGCTGCTAGATTTGAGCAACTTGATGATTTGGAATGGGCCTTTGGTACATTGGGGGTTCGAGATAAGGCCAGATACTTTTCAACCTTGTATCTAGAGGATTTGGGCGATTTGATCACCGAAGCTATTGACCCAAATTTTGGCTTTAGCAGGTATGCAGAGAGATTGGCAGTTTCTGCCAGTGATTTTGATGAAATGGAAATTGCTCTAAATGATGAAACAGGTCTGATCGATCAGATAATGCTTCATTTATTGCAGGAGAAGATCAAAGAGGTAGACCCTGTTTCAGTTGCATTTTCAGTTCCTTTCCCTGGCAATCTTTATGGAGCTTTGAAGTGTGGTCAATTCATCAAAAAGAATTTCCCTGGCATCTCAGTTTGGATGGGAGGAGGATATCCCAATACAGAATTAAGAACCTTAAAAGATCCTCGTGTTTTCGATTACATAGATTTCATTACGCTCGATGATGGAGAGGCGCCTGTGCGTTTGCTTTTGGAGCATTTGGATGGACAGAGGCCTGTTTCTGAATTGAAAAGAACTTTTGTGAGAGAGAATGGTCAAGTGAAAATGTGGAATAATTCTGCGTTTAAAGACATTTCCCAGCGGGATGTTGGTACACCGGATTATTCGGATTTAAATCTTCAGAACTATTTATCAGTCATAGAAGTAGCAAATCCTATGCACCGACTATGGAGTGACGGCCGATGGAATAAGCTGACTTTGGCGCATGGTTGCTATTGGGGGAAATGCACTTTTTGTGACATTTCTCTTGATTATATTGCTCGATATGAGCCGATAACAGCGGAAATCTTGTGTGATAGAATCGAAGAGATCATGCTACAAACTGGAAATAATGGGTTTCATTTTGTGGATGAAGCTGCACCTCCGGCATTGATGCGTGATTTGGCGATAGAAATTCTCCGTCGTGGTTTGACAGTTGTTTGGTGGACTAATATCCGCTTTGAGAGTAGCTTTACCACAGACCTTTGTCGTTTGCTTCGAGCATCCGGATGTATTGCTGTTTCCGGAGGTTTGGAGGTGGCTTCTGATCGCTTATTGGCGATGATCAAAAAAGGAGTGACAGTGTCTCAAGTGGCTCAGGTTTGTAACCATTTCACTTCTGCAGGGATCATGGTCCATGCCTATTTAATGTATGGCTTTCCAACCCAAACGGCTCAAGAAACAATTGATTCGATGGAAATGGTCCGCCAACTTTTCGAATTGGGCGTGTTGCAATCTGCTTTTTGGCATCGTTTTGCCATGACTGCACACAGTCCTGTTGGGTTAGATCCGAAAGCATTTAGTGTCTCCAGAATGAATCCGGAGGATGGTGATTTTGCAAATAATGAACTGGCATTTGAGGATCCAGTTGGTGCAAAACATGAGCTTTTCGGAGATGGCTTAAGAAAATCACTTTTTAATTACATGCATGGGATCGGATTTGAAATCCCATTGCAGGATTGGTTTGATCTCAAAATGCCAAAGACCGGGATTGATAAAAAATACATTGCAAAAGCAATTCAGAATGAACCTGAACCGGTTTATAAAGACCAAAATAGAATTCTTTGGATTGGAGCACTTCCGGAATTGATGCAAGGCGAAGAGGAAGGTTTTGTAGAATTGATTTTTTCAGGAAAAAAGGAGGATTTCGCTATGGAACTGCCAGAAGAGCTTGGAGCTTGGGTTACCAAGCTGCTGGAGAAAGTTTCTTATACCAATCCATTGAATACAATTAAGCCTGTCAAAGAGAGTTATGAAGAAGAGGTAGGGGAGTTTGAAGAATTAGTGGAATCAGAAGTTTGGGAGATTTTAAAAGAGCAAGGTTTACTGATTTTTTAGGGGTATAAAATTTCAAACTCCTTGAAATTGAGGGATGAATCCTATGGGCTTCTGTTTTTTTATGTAAATTTCATTTGTACAAACAGATACTATGGAAGAGCCTATCCTTGTTAAAAAAGAAAAACCTGATCGGGAACATCAGACATTTTTTAGAGTGACTTTTAAAAATAATTGTAATCTTCTTCAGATAGCAGACAACAAAGCCAATATCATCATCAGCATCAATGCGCTGGTGATTTCCTCGATAGTGGCGATAATGGGCTACGGCACTATTTCCCATCAGATAGAAATTCAGAGCCCAATAACTTTGGTTCCTGTGTTGTTACTTATTTCAGCATGCTTTGTCTCCACTATTTTGGCAGTGCAGTCAGCAAAGCCTAAAATCATGGGAAATAAAAGTCTGAATGTGGTGGATCCAAAAGCAAGCATCATGTTTTTTGGTTCAAGTGCCAACTTAACTATGGAGCAATATCTGGAAGAAGTCAACAGGATTTTGCCATCAAAAAAGGAAATTCAAGAGCAAATGTCTATTGCGCTTTTTTATCAGGCCAAAGTTTTAAATAAAAAGTACAGTTTACTTAGGCATGCCTACAATGTTTTTATCCTAGGCTTGGCTTTGGGGATTTTAACTTTCCTGTTTTTTATCGGGATGTTTTATTGAAAAAGAAATAGAAAAAATGGAGGTCAATCGGCCTCCATTTTTTTGCGTGAATCTTTTAGCTTTTGAGATGCTTATTGAAAAAGTCAATTGTTCGTTCCCATGCTAAAGTCGCCGCAGCCTCGTCATAGCGAGGTGTGGTATTGTTATGGAAACCATGGTTGACATCTGGGTAAACAAAGGCTTGGTACTCCACATTATTCGCTTTCAGTACTTCCTCGTATGCTGGCCAGCCTGCATTAACACGCTCGTCTAAACCGGCATATTGCAACATTAAAGGAGCTTTTATCTGAGCAGCCTCCTCAGCTGAAGGTTGTCCGCCATAGAAAGGAACTGCCGCTCCCAGATCTGGAAGCCTCACGGCCATAATATTGGAGATCCATCCACCAAAACAAAAGCCAACCACGCCTACTTCACCGGTACAGTCTGGATGATTTTTTAACGTTTCATAAGCTGCAATAAAATCCTCCAACATCTCATTTCGATCCCTTTTTGATTGCATTGCACGACCTTCGTCGTCATTTCCAGGATAGCCTCCAAGCGGAGTCAAGGCATCTGGGGCTAAAGAAATAAATCCGGCAACTGCACATCTTCTTCCCACATCTTCGATATAAGGATTTAACCCTCTGTTTTCATGTACAACCACAATTCCAGGTACTTTACCACTCATTCCTGAAGGTTTAGAAAGTAGACCTTTGATCTTTCCGCCGCCTTTTGGAGAATCATACATGATGTAATCGGATCCGATACGCTCATCATCCGGCTGGACAGTAATTGTATCTACATAATTTGGCATCATTGCACTCATTAGAGATGCAACAGTAATACCTCCAACAGCGTATGCGGATAATTTCTCTACGAAGGTTCTTCGATCTAATTTATTATGTGCATAAGCATCATATAGATCGAAAACTTCCTGTTTAATGTCTTCTTTTCTGAGCTCTTTCATGGTTTATTGGTTGTTCAAGTGTTTGTGTAATAATATATTAAAAAAACAGATGTACTTATATTTCTTTTCTTTAAAAGGTGTTTTCATTGATAAAGTCAGAGCATGTTAGAAGAATCATCGATGCTGGTCTATTAAAATTAAATTTCCATCCGGATCAGTCAGTACAATACTTGCAGGACCTTTGCTGTTCATATCTAATTCCTGATCAATTTTAATCCCCTTGCTCTTCAGTAATTTTTGAATTTCCCGGATATCATCAAAGGATTCCGTGTTTTCCCCATTTTCGT
Source organism: Algoriphagus iocasae (assembly GCF_014206875.1). Classification (GTDB taxonomy): domain Bacteria; phylum Bacteroidota; class Bacteroidia; order Cytophagales; family Cyclobacteriaceae; genus Algoriphagus; species Algoriphagus iocasae. Next base: position 848,500 of record NZ_JACIJO010000001.1, read on the forward strand.
CCCAACCTGGATTGAAAGTCAAAATATTCTGTTCAAACTTTCCTTGAAATAGTCCGATCAATGAATTCTCATTTTTCATAATGAGGTAATTTTGATCCATGTTTCCTCCAAGTTGAGTAAATCCGAGATTTTCATAAAATCTTTTAGATGTTTGAAGGTCTTTCACACTTAAACTCATCGAGAAAGCCCCAAGTTTTAGGTTTTCTTTTGTATTCATAAAATTTTCGTTTTTTGTTGGTTCAGGATCATTAACAAATCCCAAGCTTACAGCTAAGATGAATCCCACCGCGATAAAGAATATGTTTTTCATAGGGAGTTTATTTAGTTAATGCAATGGAAGCTTCGGCTAGGCTCAATGGATATAAAACAAATTTGCCTTTTTCGTCTTGATGTATTTCCAAAGTACCTTGTTTATTGGTCTTGGCTTCTTTCCAGTCTTCAGGAATATAAGTTTTGATTGTTAGTGGAACTGAATAGACAGATGCATCCAACTCTGATTGGAGTGAAACGGAAATCTCACCATTTTCCAATTTACTAGAAATTTGACTGTTCTGCCGAGCTCGGATATACTTAGTGACATCTCTAAAAGTTTCAATCCAAAGCTTATCCTCATTGGCTTTCATATAAGAAAAGTAACCAGTAAGTTCTTCTTTTGTCTTTGGCTCCCAGCCTAGATTTTCTACGCCATGTATCACCAATACCAACCAGATATTTTGATGATTCATGACAGTATCCACCCAGCTTTTCATTTCTTCCAGGGTATTTCTTGTCTGAGGACCTCTTTGCCATTGCACGTATTCCTTTTCAGATTGACCTGGTTGAGCATTACTTCCACGATTGATTTCCTCCAGCCATGGTTCAGGCATTCGGTTTCTCAAAGCAGGATAGATTTTATGGGCATATTCCATGACCCGCTCATTCTCCGTTCCGTATGGACCTTCTGCAGAAAAAATGGATTCCTCACCGATATTTTCCAATAAATCAGCTTTGCTCTGCTCTAGCTCATAAAGCATATTTACTTCATCCAAAACTGCAAGTCTCGGATGAGTAACCGTGTGAGATGCTATTTCATGCCCTTGCGCTGAATAGGTTCTATACTGTTCCCAAGTCGTAGTATCTTCTACATTGTTGTGAAACACTATTTCGCCAGTGTTTCGGATTTTGCCATCCCGGATTTTCTCATAGCCTTCATCCAAAAGGCTATATGCTTCATTTACTTTACCTGCTTCATATAAAGAACCAACCCGTGCATGATAGTCCTCTGCTTCTGTTGTTCCGGTGAAAGCAATAAGGGAGGCACGCTCAAAGAAATTACTGGAATCAGTAGGGGTGGACCGAGTTTCCTCGATGATGACTTTTGGATCTCTACCTGTAAACTTCCCTTTTCCGGCTCCTTCAACCTTTCCGGTGATAATGTAAAAAGTAGCCGGAATCCCAAGACTGTCCATGATAGGTTTTGCAATCGTAAATTGATTTACAATCCCATCATCATAAGTTACAGAAATGGCTCCAGTTTTATCATCTGGCCATTTGGTAATTTCTGAAGTGCCAATAATTGGATTGGGATTGGAGCAAGAAAAACTGAAGCAAATGATTGAATATGCAAATAGGTGAAATCTGAATTTCATTTTGGGTAGGGTAATGTTTCCTACCAATATCTCAAATTCAAGTAATATTATTCATACCGCCGATCCCAAATTCAGCTGATTATGAAATCTTTGTCATCAAAATTGCCCCGGTAGACCAGTTCATTTTTGTCAGATGAAAGTCTTTTCTGTTTTCCAATAACTCAACTAATGCATTGGCTTTTTCAGCATGTCCCTTAGGCCAGTTTGGTTGTTCTGACATATCATCAATGACATAGATCCCACCCACTTTCAAAAAGGAGAATACTTCATCTAAATGGCTGTATTTTCCAGGCCAAGCATCTGCGAATATCAGATCAAATTGAGGACCTTCGTAAGACTCAATCCATTTTTCCCCATCGGATAATACCAATTCAACTCTTTCATCTTCTCCAAAAAATTCTCTGGCAATCGAAACCAATTTAGGATCATTGTCCACTGAAATCAGATTGGATTCCTGGTCCATTCCATCAATCATCCAAGAAAGGGAAAGCCCGATCCCCGTACCTAGTTCTAGAAAAAGGCCATTAGGCTTACTTGCAACCAAGGTTTTTAAAAGTGTTCCAATGTACAAATCAGAAGGCATGGTAAAGCCTATTTCTGCAGATTTTGCCTCTATTTGAGAATGGATGGATGGCTTGTTTCGGAAATCAGAATCATTCATAAAAGGAAATATAAAAGGATAAAACAAAAAAAGAGACCTGCTACCAGATCTCTTTATATAAGTAGATTTTTAGTAGGTGTATTTGACCATAACCCGTTTTTGGAGGGATTGATCATCAGGGGAAATTAATGGAGCAGGGGCTGCGTCAGCTCTGGCATTCATCATTTCCATTTTATAAACCGGCTGTGAAGCAGATAATGAAACTCTATGCACTCTGATGGATTTAATGTTCAAAGTTTCAGCGATCAATTCCGCACGACTTTCGGCATTTTTCAAAGCCTCAGTTAAAAGCTCATTTTCTAAAGACTTTTGAGCTATTTCAGAAACCTGAAAATTCAAATTGAAAGACATGTCTCCAGAATTTTGAATTGCTTCCACGATTTTCTGCATGTCGACATTTTTGCTGTTTGTGGTGATTCTTAAGTTTTGAGAAGCAACATACCCACTGTCTCTTGCATATCCATTTCTATAAATTCTATTCAAATTCACAGAATAGTTATCTGCTACCAATTTGTAATCTTTGATTTTCGCTTTCTCTAAGGCTTGCGCAAGTTTTTTGGTTTTCGCATTTAAAACTTCGGTCGCATCCGTTACTTTCATTGCTTTTTCTTCCAAATGGATAGAGAAAACAGCTTCGTCCGGGGCCACTTTTCTTTCTGCAAATCCCTCTACTTCTATAAGAGGAATCGTCATGTCATCCTGAGCAAAAACCGGTACGGCTAAAAGTAATCCGAATAATAGGGTGAATAGATTTTTCATGGTTTAGTTTGTTTATTCTGGTGTTATTTATTCAAATGAAAGGCCAGAAATAGAAAATAAATGAAATTTACCCTTTAAGAATCGTTGTTTTAGGAAAATTAAGAGGAGGTTTTAGCTCATTTCCATTCCAAAACCTCAATGTTGTTAAGTTCAGGGCCGCCGCCTCTATTTGCTGAACCGGCAGCTACATAAATTTTCCCTTTGTAATAAACTACACCTGTTCCGTGTCTTCCTTGGTTTAATTTTGGTAGACTTGACCACGTTCCAGTACGGGTATCCAGCATTTCTACTTCTGCATGTGCAGCTTCTTGTGCTACACTTTCACCATTCATGACGACAAGGTAAGGGCCATTCGCAACATTGGATGTTCCGGCTCTTTCGGTAGGAATCGTCGAATCGATTGTATGCCAAGTGTTTGTGTCAAAATCAAAATAATCCACTTCTGGAACAGTCAGATCTAAAACTTTTCCGATTACGGCAGAAGAGCGACGTCCACCTACTAGATAAGCTTTGTCTCCAACCAGTGTAGCACTAAAATGATCTCTTGCCCTTGGAGCATCAGGTAAAACTGTCCATTTTCCTGTTTTTGGATCGTATTCGTCAAACCAAGTCACATGTCCGTCCCAATGTCCGTCAATTATTCCACTTGCTAAATAGATTTTATCATTCCGAACAAAAACTCCTACAGATCCTCTTAATCTATCTTTTGGGATTTCTGGCCCTTCTCTCCATTCATTTTTCTTCGGGTTAAAAATCAGAAAATTGGGAATAGGTTTTTCGTGAGGATAGCCTCCTGTAAATGCCCCGATTACATAGATTTCATGATCGTAAGAGATCGCCTGAAAATGGTGAAAATTCATAGGGACATCTGCCAGCTTTTTCCAGGTTTTGGTCTTTGGATCAAACTCTTCCACTGGACGGTCTGCTCTTCCTCCGAGCGCATAAAACTTCCCGTCACATTCTACAAAAGAGTTTTCATGTCTCGGAGAAGCTTCATTCGTTGTTTCTAGGATTTGCCAAGAATCACTTTGTCCAAATGCTTGGAAAGCTGTAAAAGCAAGAATAAGTAATAGTTTATGTTTCATAGGTTTATCGTTTTGAGGTTATCAATTTACCTAATTAATCGAAAATCTAAAGACATAAAAAAAACCACGGATGACCGTGGTTATAAATCGTGATTTCGATTTTTTTATTTCTCAAGATCCAGAATATCTCTGATCTTATTGATTTCTGCCATTTCGTTATAAAGCCCTTCTAGATCGCTTTGAGCAATTTTCTCACGAAATGAGGAAAGGTTTGCGATATATCCATCTAAGGCATTGAGAATATTTTCTTTGTTTTCTGTCAAAATCGGAGCCCACATCGCCGGACTGGATTTAGCCAATCTTACTGTGGAGGCAAAGCCCGAACCCGCCATATCAAAGATGTTTTTCTCATCTGCCATTTTCTGAAGCACAGTTTCACCAAGCATAAAAGAAGAAATATGGGAGAGGTGAGACACGAAAGCCAAATGTCTATCATGCTCTTCTGGATCCATAAATCGAAGTTTAAGGTTTAAAGCTTCAAACAATTCATAAGCTTTTTCCTTGAGATGAAGATTGGTTTTTTCCAGCTCACAGATAATCATCACTTTTCTATCCAAAAGATCTTCCAAAGCTGCTTTAGGGCCTGAATACTCAGTGCCGGCAATTGGGTGAGCAGCTAAGTATTGGTCTCTTTTCGGGTGGCCCGCCACCAAAGTGGTTAGTTTTGATTTGGTGGAACCCACATCAAAAACAAGTGTGTTTTCACCGATTTGATCCAATGTGGAAATCAACAAATCCCCCAAAGTATCTGCTGGAGTTGCCAAAATGACTAAGTCAGTGTCGACATCAGCCTGTTCTTTGATTTCAGAAACAATACCCAACGTTAGGGCATCTTTTTGATTTTGGGAATCGATATCAAATCCTGTGATATGAAGATCGGCTAGTTTCTTTTTTGCACCTAATGCGAAAGAGCCTCCAAGAAGACCCAGTCCGATGATATGTATCTTTTTCATGGTTATGGTTTAATACGGTTAATTGCTTCTAAAATTTTGAATTCTGGCATGCATAGGGAGATCCTGACATAATTGTTTCCTTCCGAACCAAAGATTTTACCCGGTGTGATGAAAATATTTTTTTCGTACAACAAGTTATCCACGATTTCCTCAGCAGTTTTTCCCTCTGGTACTTGACACCAGACAAATAATCCAGCAGAATCCTGCTCGTATTTAAGACCGAGTTTGTCTGCTAGTTTCCAAACTAGTTTTCTCCTGTTTTTATATAAATCGTCTAAATCTTCAAACCAGGTTTTTCCCAGACCTAAGGCAGCAATCGCACCTTTTTGGAGGCCAAGAAACATTCCTGAGTCCATGTTACTTTTTACTTTCAGCACTTTCTGCAACCAATCGGCTCTTCCTGCCAACATTCCCACTCTCCAACCTGGCATATTAAAGGTTTTGCTTAAGGAATTTAACTCCATGGCAACTTCCTCAGCTCCAGAAATGCTCAAAATACTTCTAGGCGCATCCGTCAAAATATGACTGTAGGGATTATCAGAAATCAATACAATGTCATGTTTCTTCGCAAAATCCACCAACTCTTTGAGTATCTCTTCAGACCCTTGAGCGCCTGTTGGCATATGGGGATAATTGATCCACATCAGCTTTACTTTGCTAAGGTCTGTTTGCTCTAATGATTCAAAATCTGGCCGGCCTTTCCTATTCAAATCAATAGTATAATAGACAGGTTTTGCTCCGAGAAGATTGGTGACTGAGGCATAAGTAGGATATCCTGGATTTGGAATCAATACCTCATCGCCTGGGTTTAGAAAGGTCATGCTTACATGCATAATTCCTTCTTTAGAGCCCATTAGAGGTAATATTTCTTTATCGGGTTGTAAGGAGACTCCATATTCCCGGGCATAAAACTCTGCATATGCAATTCTCAGTTCGGGGATACCTTGATAACTTTGATATCCATGGGCCCGTGGGTTTTCAGCGGTGTTTTTTAATGCTTCAATTACCTTAGGGTCTGGAGCAAGATCTGGACTGCCAATCCCTAAATTGATTACAGGTTTTCCATCCGCAATCATCTGATTGACTTCCCTTAGTTTGGCAGAAAAATAGTATTCCTGTACAGTTTCGATTTTCTCTGAAAATCCTTTCATTATTTTCTGCTTATGTATTCCCCAAAAATTTTCACCTCTCCAAATCGCTCTTGAATCTCCTCCATGGTTTGTTTGAAAACCTGATGATCTTCAAAAACTGTGTCCATAAAGAACGAATATTCCCATGGTTTTTGAATGACCGGAACGGACTGAATCTTACTTAGATCCAAGCCATTTTCGCTCATCAATGTGAGAAGTTTTGCCAAAATTCCTTTTTCGTTTTTCAGCGTTACTTTGATCGAAGCTTTATTTGGGATGAAATCCAAAATCTCTTTTTGCTTTTGCAAAATGATAAATCGGGTAAAATTGTTCTTTACCGTTTGAATATCTTTTGCCAAGATTTCTAGTCCATAAATGTCTGCTGCAATCGTGGAAGCAATTGCTCCAATTCCTTTCCATTGATGGGTTGCGATTTGCTTCGAAACTGCCGCAGTATCGATATCATCCTTAAGTTCGATGGAGGGATGCTCCGCAAAGAATGCTTTGCACTGTAGTAAGGCCATTGGATGAGAACGCACTTCTTTGATATCCTCAATTTTTTGACCTGGCAATGCCATCAATTGATGTGCGATTGGAAGATAATATTCATCCCGAACGGTCAGTTCATATCGGTCCAGCAGCTCGTAATTGGGGAAAATTGCTCCGGCAATAGAGTTTTCAATTGCCATGACAGCAAAATCTGCTTCTCCTGTGGCGACAGATTTAGCTACTGGTTCAAACTGGTTGAAAGAAAGTATTTCTGTGTTTTCGCCAAATTTAGCCAGAGCCACTTGGTGGTGGAAGGATCCCGGAACCCCTTGGATGGCAATATTTAATGTGCTCATGACTTAGGATTTGGTTTCCATTTCGATTCCTAAAAGCTCACAATGTTTCCAAAAGCTTGGATAGGATTTATTCACTACGGCAGGATCTTCGATTAACACGCGTGTTTTTGTCAGCAAAGGCATAAAAGCCATTCCCATTCGGTGGTCATCGTAGGTGTGAATTTCTACCTCGGAAGGCATCGTCACAGATGGAATCACCTGATAAACTTCCGGTTCAATTTCCTTAAGATCCGCATTGAACTTTGCCAATTCTTGTTGAAGTGCTAGAATTCGATCAGTCTCTTTGATTTTCAAGCTTTCCAAACCGGTGAAAATGGCATTTTGACCAAGGATCGCGCAGGTAACAGCGACTGTTTGGGCAAGGTCTGGACAATGAGTGAAATCCCATTTATCAAGTCCTTTCACAGGTTGTTTCTGTAGTAAAACTCCTCCGTCTTTGAAACTGCTTTTGATTCCTAAACGGTCCATGATATCGACGATTTTGGAGTCTCCCTGAAGGCTGTTTTCTTTCAAACCTTCTAAAAATAACGTTCCAGAATCGGCACAAGCCAATAAACTGAACCAGTAGCTAGCTCCCGACCAATCGCTTTCTACGGCGAAAGAAGTGGTTTGATAAGGCTGATTTACGACCTTGATTTTATTGTCATTCCACTCGTACTTGATGCCAAATTGAGCCATCAGTTCGAGGGTCATTTCGATATATGTTCTAGATCCGACTTTGCCTTCAAGTTCTAATTCTAATCCCTGAGGTAGGATCGGAGCGATCATCAACATCGCTGAAATGTATTGTGAAGAGACGTCTCCGCGGATTTTAACTTTGTTAGAAAGCTGTTCGGAAAGTCCGTGAATGGCAAGAGGAGGGTAGCCTTCTACGCCCAAATAATGTATTTTAGCTCCAACAGTTCTTAGCGCATCCACCAAAATTCCTATTGGTCGTTCGCACATTCTTGGAGTACCAGTCATCACTTTGTTTTGATTGGTTACGGCAGCATAAGCAGTCAAAAAACGCATAGTAGTTCCAGCATCCAATACGTCAAAAACAGGAGGGTTTTTGCCAAGCAAACGGATCATAGTTTGCGTATCTCTCGCCTCAGCCAGATTTGTGATCTTGTTTTTGCCTTCAGTTAATGCGTCAATAACCAAAACCCTGTTTGATTCACTCTTTGAAGATGGAAGAGGGATAGTGGTGGTATTGAATTCGCTTTTTTGGTGTAGCTGTAAAACAGTTTTGGTTTCGGTACTCACGGGAATAGGTTTAAGAAAGATCTAAGTTTTGGTAGTAAAGAATTGCTTCTTTTATTTCATCTCGGCTCACCGGAATATTATAGCTGCAATCTCCGATTTTCTTCAAAAGAGAAAACATAAGGACAGAGCCTTCATTTTTTTTGTCCTGTAGACAAAGATCGAGTATTGGGCCAAAATCTGACTCTGCGAAACTGATTTTTCCATAAATAGAAAGGAAAGTTTTATTGATAATATTCAGTTCATTCGCACTCAGGTTTAATTTTTTATGGGAAAGGTATCCTTCACAGATCATTCCGATCGCAATAGCCTCTCCGTGTAATAGATGTTTTGGTCCATCCAAAAAGTGTGATTCAAAAGCATGTCCAATGGTATGGCCATAATTTAAAACTTTGCGAAGTCCGGCTTCTTTTGGATCAGAAGTCACCACCTGTTTTTTGATGCCCACAGAATGTTGAATCAATTCCATCCAATTTTGATTCTCCCAGTTTTCAATAGACAGGTTTTCAAAATAGGATTTGTCCTGAATCAAACCATGCTTGATGATTTCTGCATATCCGGAACGCAATTCCTCTTCAGGCAATGTTGTCAGAAATTCAGTTGAAATCATCACTGTTTCCGGTTCATTAAATGTTCCCAAGTGATTTTTTAATCCCTCAAAATCAACTCCTAATTTTCCACCGACGCTTGCGTCAACCTGAGAAAGAAGAGTAGTTGGAATATTGATAAAACGGATTCCTCTTTTGTAAATGCTTGCGCAAAAACCACCCATGTCGCCGATTACTCCGCCACCGATATTGATAAAGAGAGCTTTTCTATCTAAGGCGGCCTTGGTCATAGCCGACCAAATATCAGTACAAGTACTTAGGTTTTTGTTTTTTTCTCCTGCAGAAACAGTTTTAAAAACAGTGTCTGAAGGAAAAATGGATTTAAGCTTAGGTAAACAATGCTGCTCAGTATTTTGGTCTGTGAGGACGAAAAGTTGGGAAAAAGAAATGCCCGAAAGCACTTTTTTCAAATCTGAGGCAATAGAGGTTGAGAAAATTACAGGATCCACAGGTTTTGATAGGATAGGAGCAAGGTAGGCAAATGGTTTTGGGAGAAAAATTCTCCCAAAACCTAGTAATGCTTAGCCTTTGATTTTACTTCTTAACAGCTTCAGATTCGCGAAGTTGTTTTTCTTGGCGTTTTACGGACTCTTCATGAATAGAATAAAGTAACTCCTTCATAAACTTTTCACTCAGGTGACGCTGAACTCCCTTTTGAGTTCTGCTTTCCATTACTTCTTTCCATCTATCAGACTGAAATACAGTTAGATGATGCTCTCTTTTATGTGCACCGATTTGATCGATAATCGCAAATCTCTCTTGAAGAATATCCAATAACTGATCATCCAAATGATCCACAGCTCTTCTCAAATCATTTAATCTTTCGCTTGGCTTCTCAGATTCCAATGGTTTCTTGAAATCAATAGCAGAGATTATTTCTTTCAATCTCTTTGGAGTCACTTGCTGCTTGGCATCAGACCATGCATTATCTGGATCATGGTGTGTTTCGATCATCAAACCATCCAAACCGAAGTTCATCGCTTTCTGGGAAATTTCAAGAATGCCGTCTCTCTTTCCTACAATGTGAGAAGGGTCATTGATTACTTCCATTCCAGTCCAAACACGCTTTAAGTGCATTGGCATAGACCAGTTTGGCTTGTTACGGAATCTCTTATCATAAGCATCAGAGAAACCTCTGTGGATTGCGGCTAATTTGTCAAGTCCAACAGCATGAAATCTTTCCAAAGCACCCATCCAAAGATCCAAGTCTGGATTCATAGGGTTTTTAACCATTACTGGAATGTCTGATCCTTTAAGAGCATCAGCAATTTCCTGAACAGCAAATGGGTTAACGGTAGTTCTTGCACCTACCCAAACTACGTCAACGTTGTTTCTAAGGGCGATTTCTGCATGTGCTGCATTCCCTACTTCAACGGTAATTGGAATGTTCAAATGATGACGGACGATTTCCATCCACTTCAAACCTTCTTCACCGATACCTTCGAAACTTCCCGGTCTGGTTCTTGGCTTCCAGATTCCAGCACGGAACATAGAAGGGATAATGTTATTTTCTTTCATTTCCAGACAGATCTTCTCGATCTGCTCAGGAGATTCTGCGGAGCAAGGTCCTGCGATGATGGTTGGTCCAGTGAGTCCTAGACCCCAGTCTTTGATTTGTTTGTGCGTTTTCATACGGCTAAGCATTAAATGAAAAAACCCGACTCTTTCGAATCGGGCTCTTTGTGTAGTTTATGTTCTTTTAGTTTTTGGCTAGACAATAGGCGGCACCGATTCGATTTTGGCTTCGAAAGTAAAAGTAAAAGAAGGTAAAATAGATCGCTGCTGTCAATAACATGCCCCAAATGTAAGAGGGGACTCTCAAAAAACAAAATTAATTTTTTAACCAAAGTTGAAAAATTCAATATTAAATAATGACAACTGAATAAATCACTTAGATTTTACTTTGTGAAACTGTCTATTCGGAATATTATTCTGTTTTCGTTCTAATTTCTTTTTTAAAATTCTTTAAAAAAAATCTTAAAAAATTAACAAGTCAGAAAATTTTTGCACGTCTTTCTATTAAAATGGAAAAGAACATTCAGAATTTAAGAAGAAGATTTATCTCCAATAAAGCCTCATGTTTATTGCCAACAAAAGCCGAGTAAAAGTAGTTTTTTTGATATCTTTGCACCTTTATTTAGAAATATGCCAACAAAACCGACTATTTCTTTCGAAAATCTAGAAGTGGCCTTTGCCTCTAAATCTGATGCAGAACTTAAAAAAATGCATCTGGTTTTCTCCTTATTAAATAATAAGACCCTTTCAGATATCGGAATTGCCCTGACTCATGTGGCTTTGAAATTGAAATTTCCTATCAAGTGGATCATGAAGCAAACAATGTTTGGGCATTTTTGTGGAGGGGAAACGATCAAAGAAAGCATTAAAGCCTGTGAATCTTTGGCCAAATATGGCATCGAAGCTATCCTGGATTATTCAGTGGAAGGAAAAGGGGATGAGGAAAGTTTTGAAAGAACTACCGAAGAGATTCGTCAGACAATGATTGAGTCTGAAAAAACGGATTACATGCCTTTTGGTGTCATAAAAGTAACCGGTCTGGGAGATTATCACCATTTGATAAAGATTCAGGCAGGAGAGAAATTAAATCAGGAAGAGCAAGAAGCTTATCAGCGAACCAAAAACCGGGTTGATTTACTTTGCAAAACTGCTCATGATCTCGGTTTGAAAATCCTGATCGATGCCGAGGAATCTTGGTTTCAGGATGCTGTTGATGATTTGGCTTATGAGGCAATGGAGAAGTATAACCAAGAGCGTTGTGTAGTTTATAATACTTACCAGATGTATCGACATGATATGTTGGGTAGATTGAAAAAAGCAGCTGAGGTGGCCAAGGAAAAAGGCTATTTGTTAGGAGTAAAACTCGTAAGAGGGGCCTATATGGAAAAGGAAGGAGAGCGGGCAGAAAAGCTAGGGTATCCAAGTCCAATCCAGCCTAGCAAAGCGGCAACAGATAGAGATTACAATTTGGGAGTCGAGTTTTGTATTGAAAACAAGATTCACCTGATGAGTGGCTCGCATAATGAAAACAGCAATTTACTAGTAGCTGACTTGATCAATAAATATGGAGTAGATCCTAATTCAGATCAGGTTTTCTTTGCGCAGTTGTATGGAATGAGTGATAATATTTCTTTTAATCTGGCAAATGCTGGATATAGGGTTGTGAAATATGTTCCTTATGGGCCTGTGGAAAAAGTTATGCCTTATTTGACTCGAAGAGCAGCAGAAAACTCCAGCATTGCAGGGCAAAGCAGTAGAGAATTTGAGCTGATAAAGCGAGAAATGAAAAGGAGAAAAATAAAATAGTGATCAGTAGGCAGTCTCAGTTACAGGGCGAAAATCACTAATGAGTTAAAAGAAGTTTTAGGCAGATTCTAAAACATTAAATATTCCGAATTTAGGATTGCAATCGGCAATTTTCTAAAATTCAAATTTTGAATTATAAATTTCAAATTAAATAAAATGCAACTTTTGAGCGAACAGGAATTAGAGCGAAGGAAAGATCGGGAAGAACTGATGCGATTGGGAATTAACCCATATCCAGCAGAGGCTTTCCCTATCAATGTGACAGCAGAAGATATTCATAGAAACTACGAAAACAGAAAGAATGACTACAAGGGAATTTCCATTGCAGGTCGTCTGATGAGTAGAAGAATTATGGGTTCTGCGTCATTTGCCGAGATCCAGGATTCCACAGGAAGATTACAGATCTATGTGAGAAGAGACGATATCTGCCCTGAGGAAGATAAAACGCATTACAATGCAGTGTTTAAAAAGTTGCTTGGAATCGGTGATTTTATCGGAGTGAAGGGATATATTTTTACTACCCAGACTGGAGAAATTTCTCTTCATGTGACTGAGTTGAAAGTCCTTTCAAAATCTGTGAAGCCGCTTCCAGTGGTGAAGAGAGATGAAGATGGAAATGTGCATGATGGATTTACAGACCCTGAATTGAGATATCGTCAGAGATATGTCGATCTCACTGTAAACCCTGAAGTGAAGAAGACCTTTATGACCCGCTCTAAAATCATTACTCAAATGCGTCGCTATTTTGACGATCATGGATGGTTAGAAGTGGAGACACCTATTCTTCAGGCCGTTCACGGAGGTGCAGCAGCGCGTCCTTTCGCAACGCATCACAATACTTTAGATATGCCGCTTTTCTTAAGAATTGCGAATGAGTTATATCTAAAAAGGCTGATTGTTGGTGGGTTTGATGGTGTGTATGAGTTTGGAAAAATGTTCCGTAATGAAGGAATGGACCGTACGCACAATCCTGAATTTACTTCCATGGAAATCTATGTAGCCTATAAGGATTACATCTGGATGATGGAGATGGTGGAAGAATTGATTGAGCAGGTGACTGAAGCCATTCATGGTAAAACCAAGATCAAAGTTGGCGGAAACGAGATAGAGTTTGCTGGACCATATAGAAGATTAACCATGTATGATTCCATTAAGGAATATGCAGGAATTGATGTCAGCAAAATGGATGAGGAAGGCCTTCGTAAGGTATGTGCTGAGATGGGAATCGCTGTGGATGATTCGATGGGCAAAGGAAAATTGGTGGATGAGATTTTCGGTGAAAAGGTTGAGGCTAATTTAATCCAGCCGACTTACATTACGGATTATCCAATTGAAATGACGCCTTTGGCGAAAAAGCATAGAACTGAACCAGGTTTGGTGGAGCGATTTGAATTATTCGTAAACGGAAAAGAAATCGCAAACGCATATACCGAATTGAATGATCCAATCGACCAAAGAGAACGTTTCGAAGATCAGTTGAAATTAGCCGCGAGAGGGGATGATGAGGCGATGGCGATGGACGATGATTTCCTTCGTGCCTTGGAATATGGAATGCCTCCAACTTCAGGATTGGGAATTGGAATCGACAGATTAACGATGTTGATGACCAATAATACTACAATTCAAGAAGTGTTGTTCTTCCCTCAAATGAGGCCTGAAAAGAAAGCTGTTGAATTGACAGAAGAAGAGAAGATCATTTTTGAACTGTTAAAGGCTGAATCTCCAGTTGCTCTAGTATCACTCAAAGAAAAAGCTGGTTTGAGTAATAAGAAGTGGGATGTGTCAATGAAAGGTTTGACTGGGAAAGGAGTGGCGAAAGTGACTAAAGACGGAGATAATTTGACAGTTTCTTTAGCTGAATAAGCTTCAATAATAATAAAGGAAAACCGGGCTGAGAGGCTCGGTTTTTTTTGTTTTAATATCGTTCTTCAAGAAATTTTAATAAGCGATAAAAAGTCGATTTGAAGATTTAAAATTAAATCCCAGAACCAGCCTTCTCACGTTCTGCATATCCAAATACCTTTTGAAGTAACACAGTGCTTCTTGCAGTAACGTTTTCTCTGATTTTTAATTCTTCTTTTGCGATCTCATAAAATAAACCGTCAATTGCTTTTTGGGTGACATATTTTGAAAGGTCTGTTTCAATCGGTTTTACTAAGGGAACTTGATTGTACCTTCCGATCACATCTCCCCAGTATTTGGTTGCACCAACCTTATTTAGGCTAGATTCTATAATAGGTTTGAATTTCGATTCTAGCTCACTGGTTGTTTTGTTTTCAAAATATTGAGTTGCGGCATTGTCTTGCCCCAATAGGATGTTTTTCACATCGTTGATCGTCATATCTTTGATTGCAGCTACAAAAATTGGCTTTGCTTCAATCGCAGCATCTTCTGCAGCCCTATTGACACTGGTGATCACTTGGTCACAAAGATTTCCTAAACCGATAGAGCGAAGGGTGTTTTCAACTTTTTTGGCTTCCTCTGGAAATACGATTTTGATCGCTAAGTTTCCCAAATAACCATCTTCTTGAGACAATCTATCGGATGCGTAGCTGGTCCCATATTCCAGAGCTTGCTTTAAACCTGAGTTGATCTCAGCTTCTGTAGGAGTTCCCAGTCCAAATTGACCGCCTAATTGATTAATTGTATCACATCCTGTGTTGATAAGGCCAAAAAAGAGAAAGATAAATGCTATATTCTTGTGGATTTTAACTTTCATAATTGAGTATGTTTTCTGTATGAAGTTTATAAGTCCAACAATGATACCCCGATTTTTTATGGTGAATTAATTTTTTTTAATTATTCCATGAAAAAGGGGGTAGGTCAATTCAATCAAATCAATTTTTTCTAAAATAATTTTATAATTATTAATAAAAGATCGTTTTTGTTTGAATAAATATAATAAATAGTTAAAATAGATATAAAAATAATAATTGAATGAATCTTCGGCTCAATTCAGAATTTGGAACGCTTAAAGCTGTTCTGATGCATAGACCCGGAAGGGAAATAGACCGTCTTACCCCTTACAACAAAGAGTTTTTGCTCTTTGAAGACGTTCCCTACTTAGAGGCTTTGCAACGCGAACACGATGCTTTTTCCAATCTGATCAAAGATTCAACTGGTGCTCAGGTATATCAATTGAGAGAATTGCTGATTCGAGTTTTATACGATGAATCAATTTTACTTCAATTGATGCGTGAATCATTAAAAAGATCAGGTTTGGTCCATTTAGCCGAAGATATTTTAGAAAGATATTCTACGGCAGAATGTGCATCCATTTTAACGGCTGGGTTGAAGATTCACGAATTAAGAAAGAAACTCCCCAATTTAAATTCGGGAGAATTAATGGAATCTGCCTTTGCAATTTCCCCTTGTCCCAATTTGTATTTCCAGCGCGATCCAATGGCTTTGACTCCATCTGGAATCATTTTTTCAAGTATGAAAATGGATGGAAGACAACGTGAAGCAGATCTTTTGAGGACGATTTTTGAAAATCATATGGATTTCAAGGACAATGTGAACCGCCTGTATCCTGTGAATGGACATGATAATCCTCCAAGTATTGAAGGGGGAGATATCATCGTGCTTTCTGGAAAAGCAGTGGCAATCGGAAATTCAGAGCGGACCGACGAAAAAGCGATTTACCATGCTGCCAAAGCCATGCTTGCAGAAGGTTCCGTTCAACGAGTTTATGAAGTTCACTTGCCTAAAAAACGTCAATACATGCACTTGGATACTGTGTTTACCATCCTAGATGAAAACTTGGTTTTGACCTATCCTGATGCGCTAAATTCAGTGTTGCAGACCTCTTTATATACCTTGAAAGAAGTAAATGGAGACAAAGTTCACATCAAAAGAGAAGTGCTGAAGGAATCTCTGTTGACGATTCTGGAACGTGAAATCCCGCATTTAGAAATTCTTCATACTGCAGATGGAAGCCCTGATTATTCCCAGCGTGAGCAATGGTTTGATGGGGCAAATGTTTTCGCAATTGGACCTCGTAGGGTGATTTCTTACAATAGAAATATTCATACCAACCGAGCTTTGCGGCAAATGGGAGTAGAGGTTCTAGAAATTCCTTCCTCAGAATTAAGTAGAGGTCTAGGAGGTCCTAGATGTATGACGATGCCGTTGAGCAGATCGAGAGTTTAGGGATATTGGATTTATGATTTTAGATGTATGATTTAGGGATCATCATATATCTTACATCTAATATCTCAAATCACCTAGTTGTCAAAGAATGATCTTCTTCGAGAAACTTTCAAGTCCTGGAGAATGCTTGATTTAACCCTGATGTCAATACTGTAAGAGGTAAATCTTCCGAATGGAATCCAGCTTACATTCATTTGCCAGCAGTGAAGATCTCTCGCGATTCCAATCATAGATTGTGTGATTTTTTGCGCCTGTAAATCTATACCGGTGTTGAAATTGATTTTCCATTTCTCCGATAAAGAAACATCACCACTCATATTGATACCTTGGGTGATATTGGTAGTTCCAGTTGTCTGTTTACTGTAACTCAGGTTGTATCCAAAACTCAAATTCCATGGTATATTCCAATCAATATATTGGCTTGGATCCGTAACAATTCGATTGATTTCACTTTCTGCAAATTCATTTAATACTCCTCCTTGCTTTAAAAAATTGGATGTGACCTCATCTCTCACTTCTCCCTGGGTTTTATTACCACCTGGATTTAATGACATATTCATGTTCAAAGAAGCATTTCGAATGGTACCGATTCCCTGACCATTTTTCCATGCATAATCATTGATTCTTCTGATGGATTCTTCACCATTACTTGTCAAATAAGGGGAAGTGGCGTAAGGATCCAGCGTAGTACTCATATTGACTGAGAGTTTTCTATCGAAAAAACTAGTTCTTGCACTGATGCTCAAAGGAGCAAGGTTAAAGGAGTCTGCTGCAAAGTTGTAACTGGTACTTAGGTTTAGAGTTTCCAGTAATGGAATTTTCTTAGTGGTTTCCTCTGCGGTATCTGAAGCGTTTTTGATTTTGGCTTCCAAAACGTTCCTTAAGTTAAAAGTCATTGCTCTGGACTCACCTAAAGTGGCACCTCCATAGATGAAGCCCTGATGGCGAGATAATAGCCTGGTGTCACCTTCCTCATTGATTTGAACTTCTTGATAGTACCCATATTTTGGGTCGGAAAAATCCGGTCTAAAACTAAATCCAATAGATGGTTGCAAATGTTGACGGATAGTCTGGATTTTACCATTCCCTTTAAAATTAAAGAATCCATAAACATTGGTGTTCAATGCGAATGAAGAACTATAAGTACCTATTCTATTAAAACCATCCTCGATGATTTTATCAACACGCTCCTGTGAAGGATTATAGTAGTAATTGATTCTATTCAAATACCAAAGCTCCTGATAGTTGAATGAAGCGGTGCCTGTAAAGTATTTAAAAAGGGTGAAATTGGATGAAATCGGAATGGTGTTCTTTGCACCGTTATTGGCATTGTCTAATAATAAACGTGCATTCGCAAAGTTAAAGTCTATGTATTGAGTCTCTTCATTTCCAGTGGTCAAGTCAGTTGGAACTCCAAAAGATTGATCGACTCGGTTAGTAATGGAGTTTTGAAGGTTAAAATTCCAAGCTACATTCAGCGTTTTCAACGGTTCAAATTTCACATTTCTGAATGGACTTTGACGGTTCATGTTCAATGAAATCGTCGGAAGATCTACTCGAACTTCACCAGTGGTCACACTTTGGGAATGTCGCATATTTGCTGACATCGAAAATGGCGTTCCGGTAAAAGATTTTGAGTAAGAAACGTTCGATGTGAATTCCGAAGAAATGTTATTCTGGAAATTATTCTGATTGATTACGTTGTTAAAATAACTCGTACTTCCTGCATTGACTGAAGCGGAGAATCTGCCAGTTCCTCTGGATTCAGGCGTGTGGCTCCATTGAATTCGGAAAGTATTGTAGTTGACAGGATTCAATTCAGTCTCGGGAGAAACAAATTTTTGGAAATCAATATTGAAGCTTCCGCCGTATCGATAACGCTTCTTGTAAACGGCCTGAGATTTTGCTCCCCAGCCACCTTTTGAATAAATATCTCCGGTAAATCTTGCGTGTATGTAATCGTTAATGGCAAAGTAATAGCCAAAATCCTTAAGGAATAATCCCCGAACCTGCTCGCTACCATAGGAAGGGAAGATAATCCCTGAGGCCTTTTCTTCGGGAGTATCTGGGATAATTCCGAAAGGCAATCCTAGTGGTGTAGGGATGCCATTGAAATAAAGATTGAAAGGTCCAGAAACGACTTGTTTGCCTTGAATAGACTTGATTTTATTGGAAGATATATGCCAATGGGGTTTGGTTAGTTTACAGGTAGTATAATAGCCATGACTCAGGTAAATGCTACCATCCTCCGTTTTTTTGATGGTTTCACCTCTAAGCACACCGTCCTGTTGTTCAGTAACCACATCTTTGATCAGCGCTTTTTGCGTTGCAAAGTTATAGCGCATCTCTTTTCGGATTTCATAGACATTTGGGCCGTCTTTGAAAAACGGATTTCCGGTCATATTTCCCAGACTATCTGTGACTCCAGTGGCATAGAGCATAGAGTTTTTCCAATCAATCACGATCAGATCGGCTTCCAGCTTCATTTCGCCATATTCAAACCAAGCTTTATTATAGAGGTAAACTTTGTTTTCTATAAAGTCTGAGACGATACTATCCTCAGCGTAATAAGTAATATCTTGAGTAATTGGCCCAGTGGGCATAATTTTTGCCAAACTATCAGATGGCAAAGTATCTCTCAATGCTGGAGGGTTGGATTCAGGTAAGGTGTCTGAAATTGGTGAGACCAACGTGTCAGGCAAAGTCAACCTTCTCTCAACTTGTTTAGTAGGTTGCTGTGCAGCTGCCCAAAATGGAGCAATCAGTAATCCGAATAGTGAAAATAAAAGGAGTCTAAATCCCTGCACAGTTGATTGCGCTTTGTTTAATTTGTGTAAAATTTCCCGTAAAGTTAATTCTATTGCCCTCATGGAACGGTCCAAAAGCAAAAAAATTCTTCTCACTTTAGTTTTCCTAGTCCCTTTTTTCTTTGGCGGATTCATTACTAACGAATCTATGATGCCAGCGTTTCGCATGAAGAAAATTGTCATCGATGCTGGACATGGCGGAAAAGATCCGGGTAACTTAGGTTCCAGGTCCAAAGAAAAGAATATTAATCTTGCAGTTGCCCTTTTAGTAGGGAAATATATTGAGGAAAATCTTCCGGATGTAGAAGTAATCTACACAAGAAAGGACGATAGCTTTCCCGAATTGAAAGAAAGACCAATCATCGCCAACAAAAACAAGGCGGATTTATTTGTTTCCATTCATTCCAATTCAGCTCCAAACAGGTCTGCATACGGTACTGAAACTTTTGTGATGGGGATGAAGCATTTCGATGCCAACTTTGATATTGTAAAAAGAGAAAACTCTGTAATTCTTTTGGAAGATAACTACAAAGAGAATTACGAAGGATTTGAACCTGGTTCACCGGAATCTTATATGATGTTTAACTTGATGTCAAAAGTGCACTTTGAAAATTCGGTGACTTTGGCAGATCATGTGGAAACTCAATTTAAAGATCGAGTTGGTAGAAAAAGTAGAGGAGTGAAGCAAGGACCATTTTACGTGCTTTGGACTCCATCTATGCCAAGTGTTTTGATAGAGTTAGGTTTCTTATCCAACTCTAATGAAGAGGCATTTCTGATGAGCCAAAAAGGACAAGAGTACATGGCTTCAGCTATTTACAGATCTATTCGAGATTATAAAGAACAAATCGAAGCAAATTAATTTCCTTTTGACTTTGAATCATTTAGCCCTTTTTCTCCCCGGAAAAAGGGCTTTTGTTTATATTCAAACAAACTCTAAGTCCTGATTTGGAGTTTTTAATCTATAAACCCAAATACAAACATGAATTCTAAAGCATCCATGGAACCACAAACTTTTCAATCATTACTGGAAATCTTAAAGTCCAAAACTGAGCAAGTCAAGCTTGGCGGTGGACCAAAGCGGATTGCCAAAGAACATGAGAAAGGAAAATTGACAGCGAGGGAGAGGATACAATATTTGATTGATCAAGATTCTGATTTTTTGGAGATCGGGGCTTTCGCAGCTGATGGAATGTATGAGGAAGAGGGAGGTTGTCCTTCAGCAGGTGTTGTAACTGGAATTGCCCATGTACAGGGTAGAATGGTTGTAATCGTAGCAAATGATGCGACTGTCAAAGCAGGAGCTTGGTTTCCTATGACAGCAAAGAAAAATCTTAGAGCACAGGAAGTGGCAATGGAAAACCGCCTTCCGATAATTTATCTAGTCGATAGCGCCGGTGTTTTTCTTCCAATGCAAAATGAAATTTTTCCTGATAAAGAACATTTTGGAAGACAGTTCAGGAATAATGCGAAGATGTCTGCAATGGGAATTGTCCAAGTTGCGGCGATTATGGGGAGTTGTGTAGCTGGTGGTGCTTACTTGCCCATCATGTCGGATGAAGCCATGATAGTTGATAAGACAGGCTCAATCTTTCTTGCGGGATCTTACTTAGTGAAAGCTGCAATCGGAGAAACGGTGGACAATGAAACTTTGGGAGGAGCCACGACTCATTGCGAGATTTCCGGAGTGACCGATAATAAATATGACTCCGATCAAGATTGTCTGGATGCAATCCGGAATATTTTTGACAAAATAGGAGCAGAACCGAAGGCAGGATTTGATCGCAAAGAGCCAAAGGAACCTGGCATTTCCGGAGATCAGTTATTAGATGTTTTTCCTATGGAAAGAGTAAAACCTTATGATATGCTTGAGGTAATTAAAGGTCTTGTCGATGAGGGAGAAATAGATGAATACAAAAAGGAATATGGAAAGACGTTGATCTGTGGTACTGCGAGAATTGATGGCTGGGCAGTAGGAATCGTCGCAAACCAGCGGAAAATCGTGAAAACTGCAAGTGGTGAAATGCAGATGGGTGGCGTGATTTATTCCGATTCAGCAGATAAGGCAGCCAGATTTATTATGAATTGCAACCAGCGAAAAATTCCTTTGGTATTTCTTCAGGATGTGAGTGGATTTATGGTAGGAAGTAAGGCAGAACATGGAGGCATCATCAAAGATGGAGCTAAAATGGTGAATGCGATGGCCAATTCAGTGGTACCAAAATTCACAATCATTTTGGGAAATTCGTATGGTGCGGGAAACTACGCCATGTGTGGAAAAGCATATGATCCACGATTGATTTACTCTTGGCCGACTGCTCAAATGGCTGTGATGTCTGGGGCATCTGCCGCGAAAACTTTGCTTCAAATAAAAGTTGCTTCCCTAAAGAAGAAAGGGCAGGAGATATCTGAGGAGGATGAAAAAGAATTATTAGACGAAATCAGCAATAAGTACAAAGAGGAGTTAAGTCCATATTATGCAGCTTCCAGGCTTTGGGTGGATGGTGTGATAGATCCAAGAGAAACTAGAAAAGTGATCAGTACCGGAATCGAGGCGGCAAATCATGCTCCGATTTCTGAAAGATTTAATGTGGGAGTTATCCAGACTTAAGCAATTTTTATTAAATTATTAGAAAGATCTTCCTTTACAGAATTGACCTATGAGTACATTGACACCTGGAGAATTGAATGCATTGGTTTCACTTCTAGATGATACCGATGTAGAGGTGAGAAACCATGTCAGAGAAAGGATCACCTCTCTTGGAACTGAAATTATTCCATTTCTGGAAGAAAAATGGGAAACTAGTTTCAATCCAGAGATACAAAAGGAAATTGAGGATTTGGTTCATGAGCTTCAGTTCTCTCTGTTAAAGAAAAGATTGACTGAATGGAGAGATTCTGAGGACCGAGATCTTCTCACCGGGCTTTGGATTATCAATACCTACCAATATCCAGATCTGGAATACGAAAAGCTGAATGCAGAAATGCATCAAATTTACTTTGAAGTATGGACAGCTTTCAAAAATGATCTACCTCCTTACGACCAGATTCGGATTATCAACAATGTGCTGTTTAATACACTGAGGTTTTCTGCCAACACCAAGAATTTTCATTCTCCGGCCAATAGCATGCTTTCCTCGGTGATTGACTCCAAAAGAGGCAACCCATTGAGTCTTTGTGCGATTTATTTATTGGTTGGGAAAAAGTTAGGGCTGCCGATTTATGGAGTCAATCTTCCTAATTTGTTTGTTCTGACTTATAAAACTCCTGAACTGACCTTTTATATCAATGCCTTTAATAAAGGCTTGATTTTTAGCAAACAGGATATTTACAACTATTTAGAGCATTTGAAATTAGAGCCTAAAGATTTCTATTTCGAGCCATGTGCTTACCTTCAGATTCTGCTGAGAACATTGAGAAACCTGGGCAACTCATTTGAAAAGCTCGGTGAAATGGAAAAAGTGGAGGAGATCAAAGAGTTGATCGACATTTTGGATAGTTAGAAACTTCTCACGTTGCACCCAACGGCTCTCACTTGCTCTGGACTAGGTTTTTCACCTTTCAAAACCTGATTGATTGCCCGCTCCACATACTTCTCAGTTACGGAACTTTCCACTTGAGCATTGTTGTCAATAGCTCCTCGATATACTATGGATGGGCTTCCAGAATTTGGGGTAATTATTACAATCTCAGGAATTTTGGTGATTTTGAAAGCTTTTGCCCAAACTTGCTCCACATCCATCAGATAAGACATATTTAAATCAGTGGCATCCACATGGCTTCTCATCATGTCTGCATTTTGGTGTTCTGGTTTTGGATCAGGATTAACCAAAGCGAATGAAACTCCCAGATTTTGAAATCTTGTTCTTAAATCAATGATCCGCTTTTCATACATTTTTGCAAAAGGGCAATTGGTACTATGAAAAATCAATACCAGAGCCTTTCCTTTTATTTCATTTGAAATGGTGTAGGTTTTGCCGGTTACTGCATCAGTAAGGCTCATTTCACCGATGTTTTGCGCTGATAGGCAGCTTATAGAAATAAGTAATATGAAAAGTAAGGAGGAAATTTTCTTCATGGATTTTACCAAATTGTATAAGTTAAAACGGTGTCAGGAAAAACCCTTGCCTGAACTTCGTAATGATGGTTTGAGAAGTCAGTATTTCTGATTTTAGCTTTGATAAGGGAGTCACCTGGAGCAAAAGGTTCCAATAAGATATTGTCTCTGAAACTCACTCCACGTCTTCCTTGACACTTAAAGATAGATTCTTTTGCAGACCATGCCAAAGTATAATGAACAGGATCTTTTTCTAAGAAGTCCAATTCCGAGGGATCCAGAAACCGAAATCCGATTTTTAAGATTTTTTCTCGCACAAAATCCATGTCTATTCCCACAGGAGAATCCCGGTGATAAATCGCACCAGCCAAACCTTCCGTGTGTGATAAGGAGACATATCCGTTTCCGTTCATGGAATGGGATTTTCCGTGTTCATCTTTGAAAAAGCCCGGATAGGGAACATGTAGAGTTTCCAGAGCATCTTTGATAGCCATCCTGGCGGTTGCCCATTCCATTCTTTTTTCTGGGTGGGAGATGTTGGCGTAAGATAATTTTTCGCGAAAGCTTAGGAAATCCAGATCATCTACCTCTTGCGGTTCAATTATCTTGATGGCTAAGGCCGATGAAGAATCAATTTTTTCTATTTTTGTTTGCATAGGCCAATAGGGCTCAGCTAAGTCACCGTCCAATATATGTCAAAAATTCAAGTAAATAAATTACACACGCTGACCGGGCACAATGACTGCATCTATGCGCTCACCGAAGGCAGTGATCCGAGATTTTTTTACACAGGTGCAGGAGATGGAATGGTGGTGGAATGGGATCTGGATAATCCGAAAGATGGGAAATTGATTGCCAAGCTCCCACATTCAGTCTATGCGCTGGAGGTGGATAATGAGCGAAATCTCTTGTTTATCGGTCACAATTTTGAAGGAATCCACGTCATTGATCTCAATGAAAACAAAGAAATTTGGTCTATCAATTTTACAGATCAAGCCATTTTTGATATCAAAATTTTCGGAAATGAGGTCTTTGTAGGAACAGGTGACGGGGTTTTGGTGATCATTGATATTCCTAGTCAGTCATTAAAGAAACGAGTAAAACTAAGCTCAAAAAGTATCCGAGTTATGACTGTTTCTCCGAGTAAAAAACATCTTGCTTTGGGACTTAGTGATCATACTATCAAGGTTTTGGATATACGTGAGGATTTCCAACCGATAGCGAATCTTACAGGACATGAAAATTCAGTTTTTGCTTTGGCCTACTCCCCAGACGAAAAGACCTTGATAAGTGGATCCAGAGATGCGAGATTGAAATTCTGGAATTCCGATTATCAATTAGAAGAGAGCATAGCGGCACATATGTATGCCATTAATTATTTATCTTTCAAAAAAGACGGAAAGTATCTGGCAACCTGTTCTATGGATAAATCCATTAAAGTTTGGGATGCTGAGGAGAAAAAATTACTGAAAGTCATCGATAAAGCAAGAAACGCCGGCCACGGCACATCCATAAATAAAGTACTTTGGAGTACCTATTCAGGACAGGTAATATCTGTTTCTGATGATCGTACCATTTCCATTTGGCAAATAGAAGAGATTAACCCATGAAGATCACACCAGCAGCCATCCGGCAACAGTCCTTTGAAACAGCATTCAGAGGATATGAGAAAAAAGATGTATCTCAATTTTTAGAAGAGATCAGCCAGGTGGTTGATCAGCTACATCAGGAAAATATCGAATTGAAATCGAAGCTTCAGAATACTGAAGCAGAAGCAAAAAGGCTGAAAGATGTAGAGGATTCGCTTTTCCGAACTTTGAAAACTGCGGAAGATACGGGAGCATCCATCATCGAAGAAGCAAATGAAGCAGCTGATTTAATAATAGCGGAGGCGAATAGTCTTTCCGAAAAAACTGTAGCCGAAGCAAATGAATATGCTGAAAAAGTTCAATCTCATGCACAGCAGCAGGCATCTGTGATTTTGGGAGCGGCAGAAGCCAAAGCAAAAGAGACTATCGTAGAGTTGAGAGAAAGCATGCAGGGATTGGTTCGATCTTATGATGGATTGGTAGAGCAGCGAGAAGCTTTGGTGAAAAGCCTAAGAAGAATTTCTCAAGATATGCTGAATCAGATTGATCTTTCGGATGCACATTTTACAAGAATTGATGCAAAGGCCTATCAGCGAGCAATCGATGAACTGAGCAGATCAAATGCCTTTACTTATGCAAATATTGAAAATCTTACTCCTTCACCGGAGGAGGTTTTTGAGCCGGAACCTGAAAAGGAAGATCCTATTGCGGAAATGGAAGTGATTGAGGAAGATTTGGAACTGGAAGCGCATGATGCTACACCAGATTTGGAAGTTGAGGAAGAAGTGGAGATCGAAGAAGAAATCACTGATCAAGACGAAACAATAGAGGAAGAAGAAGCTCCTGAACCGGAGGAACTGGTAGAAGAAGAACCTGAGCCAGTGAAGAAGGAAGAGAAAATCGAAGCCAAAGTTACTCCAATCGTGGAGGAAAAACCAAAGCCTAAGGAAGAGAATCCAAATCAATCGGGATCATTTTTCGACCAATTTGACTAATGGGAAAAGTATCGCTCGAAGGAATTGAATTTCATGCGTACCATGGCGCTTATCCAGAGGAAAATGTTCTGGGAAATCGCTTTACACTCGACTTGGAGTTGGAAACCGATTTTAAAGTTGCCATGCTTCAAGATGATTTGAAAGAGACTGTCGATTACACTAAACTTTATAAGCTTATCAAAGACCGGATGGATGTGAAAGTCAAATTATTGGAGCATCTCGGGCATTTGATTATTGAAGATATTTTGAAAGTCTATCCTGCTGTCAATAAAATTAAAATCACTCTTAAAAAGCATCATCCATCCTTAGGAGGATTGGTGAAATTCTCTGCTGTCCAAATTCAATACCCAGAAGACTATGCATAAAATCTGTACACTACTTTTACTTTTCTTTTTTGCATTCACTTCGAGCTATGCTCAAGGAGAAGCTTACCAGTTTTTCACAGATAAAGGAAAGAAAATCGATCTGGAAGAAGTTCTGAAAATGGCTAAAAAGGCTGACGTGACTTTCTTCGGAGAATTGCATAATAACAGTCTGGCACATTGGTTACAGCTACAGGTTTTAAAGGGAATGTATGCTGATAATTCAGATTTGGTTCTCGGTGCAGAGTTTTTTGAGCGCGATGATCAACTTAATATCAATGAGTGGTTTGCCGGGAATATGACGGAGAAGAACTTTGAGACCGAAGCTAAACTTTGGAATAATTACAAGACCGATTACCGGCCTTTGATGCGTTTTGCCAACGAGAAACATCTTCAATTTATAGCGAGTAACGTACCGAGAAAATACGCCTCCTTGGTGAGTAAATCAGGGATGGGTGAATTGGAGAATTTGAGTCCGGAGGCAAAGCTTTACATGGCAAAGTTGCCCTATGAAGTTGATATGACAATGCCTGGTTATGTGGCGATGAAAGACATGATGCATGGGGCTCCAGGAAATTCTGATTTTATGGTGGAGGCTCAAGCATTAAAAGATGCAACAATGGCCGAATCTCTGTTTGAGTCAATTGCTGCTGGTAAAAAAATCTTACACGTTAACGGTTCTTATCATTCTAAAGATGACGAAGGTATTTTGTGGTATTTGAATCGGAAATTTCCAGATTTAAAAATGCTGAATATTCACACAGTTACTCAGGATCAATTAAAATCCTTGGATGAAAAAAACAGCCAATCAGGAGAGATTATTTTAGTTTTGCCTTCTGATAGTCACGAATCCTATTAAAAATGTACAGTCGGGCAGAAACTTCCCGGATTCGAAAAGAATTTTGGATTGCATTTGGTCAATATATGAAGCCGATTCGAAGCGCTTCGGGTTTCCGAGTGAATTGGCCTAATTACAAAACCGGAGTGAAGGATATCTATTTCAGAATGAAGGCAGAGCGGGATTTTGCATCCATCGGGATCGAAATCTGCCACCTAGATGAAGAACTTCAAGAGCTTTTTTTTGATCAATTTAAGCAGTTTAAGAATTTGCTGAATTCAGAGATAGGGGAAGAGTGGGAGTGGAAACTATTAGTGGAAAATGAATTTGGTCAGCAAGTCTCGAAGATTGAAAAAGTACTACCTTCTGTGAATGTGATGGATCAAGCAGATTGGCCAAAAATCATTTCTTTTTTGAAGCCAAGAATAATAGCCTTGGATGCTTTTTGGGATAATATCAAACCTGGCTTTGAAGATTTCTAGTTTGAAAATTTTTCAAAAATATTCTTGATGAATTTACTTTAATTCTGCTATCAGTTGGTCTAGGGCAGAGTTTATTGAACCTTTGTCAATTAACTCTTTTTCTGTCAAAACTCCTGTTCCTGTTCCCATCCATAAAACTTCATAAGTTTCAGCATCTTGAATTAAAAAAATGACTTTCCCATATTTTTCTGACTCAAGTTTAACAGGATAATACATTGTAGAAAAAGCATTGCCAACGCTCCCATACCCCAAAACTTCTTTTTCATAATCGATCGAAGCGATTACCGATTGGACCAGAAAATCTGGGTTGTGCTCATCTTTGGAATACCCTCTTTCTTTCATTTTTTTCTCAAAAAGCTTATTAAGCATGAGGATATCTTTAGGAGCATCCGCTTTGGTGATCACTTGGAAGGTTTTTTTGCCAGATAATCCAGAATTATTACTAACCTGATCTACGGTAATATTTTCAGAAGTTTTGCATGAAATTAAGGTGAAAAGAATTCCAGCAACTAAAAGCAGATTTTTCATATTAAAAAGGGGTTAGATGCTATGAATTTACGAATAAAAAGGAGTTTAGTTTACTAAAAGTCTATTTTTAGGAATTCAAATTTTCAAAAATCTATTACTTTTTGTTTTAAGTATCAATTTGTTAGGCTTAGAATCCAAGTTGTTTCTTCTTAGAATAGGAAAACTCCATGGTGGTTTTTTCTCCATTCTCTTCCAATTCTAGCCAAAGCTGCATTTCATCTCCCAAACGTTTCATTGTAAAACCGTCAAACCAAATCGTGTTTGGCCCGGTTTCCACTAATCTAAAAACAGTCCACTCTTCTTTTTCTTCCCAGCCAGAAAGGTCAGGATTGAAGTGTTTCAGTTTCAGGTAAAAAGTATCTCCCTCCTGAACCATATTCATGAATTCAGTGAATACCAATTTGCCTTCGCTCCAAAATCGAAACGTTCCCACCATATTACCATCCACTGGGGGCATCCAGGTCTCATCACATTCCCCGCCAAGGCCTGTTCCAGTCCAGTAACCCACAAGCCAATCTAGCTCTTCAATTGAACCGGTTCCCGGTTTTTCACCTTCGTTTAAATGTTTTATTTGAGCAAAAAGAGGGGATGATATAAAAATGAAAAATAGAAGGTAGAGTAGTGGTTTCATAGGTAGGTATTTGCCTATGAATTTAAGAAAAATCTTAGAGATCGTGTCGCTTTGGAATGTCAGGGTTGATGAAAGTAAACCCTCTTGCTTCGTCACTTTCGAAAAAATCAATTTGCATTCCCATCAAGAACATGAAATGTCGTTTTTCTATCAAAACAGGTATTCCAGCGATTTCAAATTGTTGATCATCTTCTTTTGGTTTATCAAAGCCTAAGGCATAGGACATGCCTCCACAGCCACCACCTTTTACACCTACCCGTAAACTGTAATCTGAGGGGATGTTTTTATGTGACATGATGTTTTTGATCTCAGCCTCAGCCTTTTCTGTGATTTGAACTGGAATAATCATGTGAGTCAAATGTTTTTGGCGCGGAATTGGTTCGTTTTCGATTCAAATTTACGATCTCTTCAGTTTTAAGACAGGGATTATTTACAGATATTCGAGAGAAATTGCCAATTATGGATTACGCGATAGATTTATTGAAGATTTTGTTACCTGCCGGTATCGTCCTTTATGGGATGTACTTGGTGGTGGTTTCTTTCCTTTCCAAAGAAAGAGAGAAGATGCTTGTCGAGTTGAAAACTCAAAATTCCCAGACAATTCTGCCTATTAGGCTGCAGGCAGCAGAAAGGCTTTGTTTGCTTTTGGAGCGGATTTCTCCAAATAATCTGGTAAGAAGGTCGAACCCTGGCTCAGTAACGGCCGCAGAATTGCACTCTCTATTATTGCATGATGTGCGAGAAGAATTCAATCATAATTTTTCCCAACAGGTTTATTTCTCAGAACAAACTTGGGAGGCTGTTAAAAATGCGGTTGAAAGTGTCAATACAATCATAAACCAAAGCAGACAGTCTGTAGATGCTGAAGCGACCGGAATGGAATTGGCAAGAGCAATTTTTACAAAATCTTTGGAGCAAAATAACGATGCGGTTTCTTATGCGTTAAGACAGGTAAAATCAGAAATCAACATTTACTTCTAAATCATGACTACTCTTAAATCAAAAGCGACAGAAGCGGTGGATAAAGCAAAAAAGCTTTTTGGAAAGCAGGTGGATGCGTTGATGATACAAGAGGAAAAAGTCAAAGATTTAGTTTCAAATACTGTCAAAAAGCTTGGCAAACTGGGAGAAGATTCTAGGATTAAGAAGCTTGTGTCGCCGCTTGGAGTTTTTATTCGGATGATCAAAGCTCATTTTAATGGAACTCATAAACTGGCCGGAAGTACCTTAGGATTGTTGCTTTTAGGATTGGTTTACTTCATTTCTCCATTGGATATTGTGCCTGATTTTCTCGGGTTTTTTGGTTTTGCAGATGATTTGTCTGTCATCTTGGCGATCTATGCGAAGGTGAAAGATGAAATTGAAGAATTTTTGGATTGGGAGAGAACTCAAGTTTGATTGAGACTGTTAGTTCTCAAATTCCAATAGTATGAGCCAACAGATTACCCATCCGATTACCTCGGAAATACTACAATCCGCACTTTCTTATCCTATTTACCGACAGTTAATTGATCAGCTTTTAGCTTCTGGAAAAACTTCCGGAACAAACCATTCGGAGGCGAATATCAATTATACCAAAATGAATGTCGCTCGAATGAAGCGAGTGGAAAAGACCGGAAAAGTGTCTTCGGAAATGGAAGCTTTGGTGAAAAGTATCCAAGAGCCACAGGTTTGGGTGGTGATTACGGAAGCCTGGTGCGGAGATGCTTCGCAAAATATTCCTTATCTGGCGAAGTTGGCTGAGCTCAATTCAAATATTGATCTAAAACTGATTTTCAGAGATGAACATCCTGAAGTAATGGATCAATACTTAACAGAAGGGGCTAGATCAATTCCTAAACTGATTGCATTATCACAGGATTTAAGCGAGGAATTGTTTACTTGGGGTCCAAGACCAAAATTTCTTCAGGATAGATTAAAAGCTTATAAATTAGATCCGCAAGGTGTCAGCTCAAAAGAATTTAGCGAAGGAACGTATCTTTGGTATGCAAAGGATAAAAACCAGGCGATAGAAAAAGAACTTATGGAGGTGATTTCACAATATCAAGAAATGCTATGGTAGTAGCACTAGTCTCAGGAACTTCAGGCATGGTCGGGATGCAGCTTTTGCATCAACTTCTGTCTAGCTATGATTATGTCATCAGCGTGGGGAGAAGAAAGCTTGCCATCAAACACCAGAATCTGGTTCAGTTGGAAGGAGACCTGTCTCAAGTTAATTCCTGGGATTGGGAGCATTTGCTCGTTTTAGATTCTTTGGGAGGAGAGTTTAATTCACTCAAAGAGAATATTGTAGAAAAGAAGGCGGAAATACATGCTTTTTCATCCTTGGGAACAACCATCAAACAGGCAGGTTCCAAAGAACGATTTTTTCAGATTGATCATGATCTGGTAATAGAATTTGCAAAATGGGCAAAAGATTTAGGCGCTACCAAATTCCTCTATGTTTCTTCCTCTGGTGCGGATGCCAAATCATCCATTTTCTATAGTCAGACAAAAGGTAAAACAGAAAATGATTTAAAAGATTTGGGATTTGAGTACCTAGGGTTATTCAGACCCTCCTTATTATTGGGAAATAGGTCGGAGTTTCGACTTGGTGAACAAATTGCCACGATTGTTATGAAGCCATTGGTTTGGTTGAAATTGTTTAAGAACATTCGCCCAATCTATGATTATCAAGTTGCCAAA
Source organism: Algoriphagus iocasae (assembly GCF_014206875.1). Lineage (GTDB taxonomy): Bacteria > Bacteroidota > Bacteroidia > Cytophagales > Cyclobacteriaceae > Algoriphagus > Algoriphagus iocasae. The sequence continues at coordinate 879,858 of NZ_JACIJO010000001.1, forward strand.
GCCTTAGTAAGGACAGCCCTTTCCAAAAACTCTAATTCAGTAGAAATCATCTCCTCCGGAGAAATGCAAGACATAAGCAAATGATTGTAGTAATCCAACGAGCCTCAGAAGCATCGGTAAAAATTGATGGCAAAACCAAAGCAGCGATAGGAACAGGCCTGATGATTTTATTGGGAATCGAGGAAGCAGATAGTCAGGAAGATATTGATTGGTTATCGAAGAAGATCGTGAATCTCAGAATTTTCCCGGATGAAAATGGAGTGATGAACAAAAGTTTGTTGAACGTGGACGGAGAGATTCTTTTGATTTCTCAATTTACGCTGCATGCGAGTACCAAAAAGGGAAATCGCCCATCTTACATCAAGGCTGCTAAACCGGATATTGCTGTTCCCATGTATGAAAAGATGATTGATGCTTTGCAAAATGATCTTGGAAAATCCATCGGAACAGGTGAGTTTGGTGCAGATATGAAGGTCTCCTTAGTGAATGATGGCCCGGTAACCATTGTAATGGACACCAAAAATAAGGTTTGATTTCTGCTTCTATTTTTTGAATGCCTTCGGGTAAGAACAGGACAGGGATTTTAGGGATCTGGTTTACATTACTCAGATGAAGCCCATCTTAATCTTATTTCTGGTAGCATGTTCAATTGCTATTTCTGCCGATTTCCTAAAGCCAGCGAAGTCCAATAATAGTTCTTTAAATCCTGAGCAAAATACCAAACCAAATATTGTCTTTGTGCTGGCAGATCAGTGGCGAGCTCAGGAAGTGGGATATGCGGGAAACGATCAGATTATTACTCCAAACCTCGATAAACTGGCTTCGGAAAGTTTGGTTTTTGAAAATGCGATAACGACAATGGCCGTTTGTGCTCCTTGGAGAGCTAGTTTTTTGACAGGTCAATATCCACTGACGCATGGAGTGTTTTACAATGATAAACCACTTCCAAATGAAGCTTTGACTTTCGCAGAAATCTATAAAGAGGCAGGATATCAAACTGGATATATTGGTAAGTGGCATTTGAATGGGCATGCAAGGGGAGCAGACCCTTTTAGTGCTCGGGATCAGCCCGTTCCAAAAGATCGACGACAGGGTTTTGATTACTGGAAAGTGCGGGAAGTAACACATAACTACAATAACAGCTTCTATTTTGATGAAAATGACGTGAAGAATACTTGGGAAGGCTACGATGTTTTTCCTCAGACGGATAGTGCCATTAGCTACATTACCAAAAACAAGGAGAATCCATTTGTGTTGATGCTGTCATATGGCCCTCCGCATGATCCGTATTTTTCCGCTCCAAAGGAATATCAAAAATTATACGATGCCGGAACTTTGAAATTGAGGCCGAATGTGCCGGAAGAATTTCAGGATAGTGCCAGAAGGGTTTTGGCGGGATACTATGCCCATGCTACGGCAATTGATAAGGCTATTGGGGATTTGCTGGAAGGAATAGAGAAAGCAGGAGTTGCAGATAATACCATTTTTGTATTTACTTCCGAGCATGGAGATATGCTGATGTCTCGAGGGGCTTTGAAAAAGCAAAGGCCGTGGGATGAAGCGATCAAAGTGCCTATGTTGATTCGGTACCCTGGGAAATTCGGTCATGAAAGTCGAGAAGTTTTTGACCCGATTGGAACACCGGATATCCTTCCAACTTTGCTTGGTCTTAGTGATATTCCCATTCCCAAATCCATAGAAGGAAAAGATTTTTCAGGAAACCTTTTGGCAGGAAAAGACCTTGGGAATGAAGCAACTCTGATCATGTTGCCAGTTCCATTTCATGAATGGCAGTTCAAAAATGGAGGAAGAGAGTATCGGGGAATCCGGACAAAAAGATATACCTATGTGAAAGATCTTTTGGGCCCTTGGCTTTTGTATGACAATGAGAAAGATCCTTACCAGCTAAATAACCTTGTGGATCAAGACGAATACAAGGATTTGCAAAAGGAGATGGAAGGAATTCTGAAGAAGAAGCTAAAAGCAACGCATGATAAATTTCTGCCGGCAGACGAATATATGACCCAATGGAATTATTTATATGATCGCACTGATAGTTTGAGGGCAGAAAATTACCTTCAGGTCGATAGGTGAGAAGGAGAGAAAAGGTTGATGAATTTTCATTCCGTCAATTATTGATTGGCTGAATATATTTTTCAATCTTTCGAGCCCTATTAAACAGCATTCTTTTGTCAGATACAATAATATCCATCCAGCAGGCCACCATTTTATTTAAAGCCCAACAAGCCTTTCAAAACCTCAACTTCCATTGGGAAAAGGGGCAGAATTGGGCGATTATTGGGGATTCAGGTTGGGAACTCACCGCTTTTATAGAAACTCTAAGAGGGAATACTGTTTTATCGGATGGTCATATCGATAGACCATTTTCTAAGAGTTATGTAGAAAGGAAAACTGCAGCGGGAGAAGTAAATAGCTTTCGGGATTTGATTGCTTATGTATCCCAAAAGTATGTTTTTAAGAATCGTTCCCACATCCAGAACTTTTATTTCCAACAACGCTTCAATTCTTCTGAATCTGAGGAAACTGCCAGTGTCCGAGAGTATTTGCTCGAAGTAATCCCCAAGGTTGAAGGACCTTGGAATCTTGAAAATGTAGCCAAATTGCTTCGATTAGAGGCTTTGTTGGATAAATCACTTTTGAAGTTATCCAATGGAGAAACTAGGAGATTAGCGATTGCTTTAGGCTTGATGCAACAACCAAAGATTTACTTGCTTGACCAGCCCATGACTGGATTGGATGTGAAAAGTAGGGAAGAGTTTGGAGAGATTTTGAAGGCAATTTCCAATGCTGGTGTGCAAGTATTATTGACAACTTCTGGAAATGAAATCCCTGAAGGCATTACACATATTGCCAAAGTGTCAAAAACTGGGATTGCGAACACTTGGTCCCGTTCTGAATTTCAACTGGAAAATATTGAACCGCTGCAAAGTCCTTCCTGGGATTGGCAATTATTAGATTCTTTGCTTCCAAAAGATCGTAACAAGTTGGATGTTGAGGTAATCAAGCTAAAGGATGTGACCATCAAATATGGAGAGAAAGTAATCTTAGATCGGTTGAACTGGAAAGTGAAAGCAGGGGAAAGGTGGTTGCTAAAAGGGAACAATGGAGCTGGAAAATCAACCTTATTGAGTTTGTTGATCGGGGAAAACCCACAAGCATATTCACAGGACTTTTGGCTATTTGGTAGGAAGCGAGGTACTGGAGAGAGCATTTGGGATGTGAAGCGACCCACTGGTTTTGTGGCGCCCGAGCTTAGCCGCTATTTTCCAGCAAATCAAACTTGTCGCAAAGTAATTTTATCAGGGCTTTTTGATACCATGGGATTATTTAAAAAGGTAAGTCCAGAACAGGAGGAGTTGGCAAATCGTTGGATCAAGTTGTTCAATTTAGAACCCCTTCAACAAACAGTCATTCAGCGATTGTCATTGGAGCATCAGCGATGGACATTGCTTGCGAGAGCATTGATCAAGCAGCCCAAATTGTTGATTCTCGATGAGGCTTCCCAGGGAATGGATCAGATTCAAAGAAGGCTTTTTAAAGAAACTGTTCAGCAAGTATGCGAGCGAAGTGGGATTACATTAATCTATGTAAGTCACTATGCCGAAGATGTTCCGGAAGTGGTGGATAAGGTGATGGAGTTGTGTAGATAAGATAATTCTACTTCTTGGGCTAAGCCCGAGGCTATGAAATCAGCAAAAATCAATTATTCTCAACTTTCACCCCCTTAAACATCACCTCATTATTACTTCGCCTAATTTCTTTTCCACTGGTAGTAGACACGTTTTTCAAGTGAACTTCTTTGGTGAGGACATACGGATACTTTTCCTCATAGGTATCCTCTTTTCTTTCAGAATTAAAATTTCCAAAAATAGCTGGCCCATCATAATTCTCAGGGTGATTAGAATCATCAATTTTTAGATTCTCGATGAGAATTTCCTCCGGCATATAGCAGGTGTAACCAAAATCATGTTGACCGGAATTGTAGCCATTGATAAGGGAAGCACTGTAGGTTTTTCCTGCATTTGGGATAAAAGTGCAATTCTTAATTATCAGTTTGCCTTGCCAAGTGCTGCCATAATCTGAGCGGAGGTTTATCAAACTGCGACCTCTGATGATGCTGTTTTCTACTGTGAAAGTTCCTGTTCCAATTGCGTTAATTCCCATGTGCCCTAGAGTAGAATTACGGATCGTTGTATTGGCAACGCCCATGTGAGCATCGAATCTGGAGAAAGTGCACTTATCAAAAAGAAGATTTTTGGAATAATTCGACCCCATGATCCCCCAAAAAGTACTGTCATCAATATCATTGGTTTGAGAGCAATTGATAAAGGAAACGTTGAGGGCACGGTTAACCAAGATGTCATAGGAACCCATAGATACTGTAGTTCCTGCATTTCCAATGGTTTGATAGGTTTTATGACCTGTTAAGATTGAGTTTTGAACTGTCACATTGGTGCAATTGCTGATAGCAAGGAATCCTCCATAGGGAGCGCCATGATCTTGTTCGCCTTGGATACGATGTTCCAAACCATCCACGATCACATTGGATCGCTGAATGGAAATGTTTCTGCTATAATAGTTGTATTTGGATTCCTCTTGATTGGCAATAGTGATAAACTTTCCGCCTGTGATTTTTAAGATTTTTTCATCGATAGGCAGTACTGACATTTCGGTTATCTGATCAAAATCCCAAATAATAGGGGCATTTTCATCTACATTTCCATTTTTATCTACCAGAATAATATCCGTTTGTGAAGCGCCACTATTCTGATTTGGGCCGAAGCGAATATATCGTTTTGTAGTGGCATCCGTCAAAGTGACCAAGGCAGGTCCAGCTAATTCCAAGTCTAACTTTTCTTGATTTCTTTTGACTGATTTTATTCCATCTAGAGAATATGATTCAAGTGAAGAGAGGACTAAGAATACTGGAGCAGTCCGGTTCTGCACCTCTCTGTCATCTATGATAAATGTGGCATTACCAAAATCAGAATCTGTTTGAATTTCTACCGTCAATTCATCTCCACCAATGTAATAAACTGCTCCGTCATCAGCTTTTACTGGCAAATGGTTTTGATTGGCGAATTCATGTGCTTTGGCTATGGCTTTAATGTCATCCGTTTTCCCATCGCCCTTGGCACCAAAATCACTGTATGTAACCTCGCCAGTAGCAATTATTTTTGATTTTAATTCCGAGTCAATAGTTTCATTATCTTGATCAGCCACCCATAAAAGGGGAAATCTCACTGGCATATTTCTAATGACTTCCGGAGTTTCAAAATCAGCATCTAGTCTATTCCAAAGTTCCAGGTAATTTTCTTGACCAAAAGCCAAACCACCAAAAAGTAGGAAGGGATGGCGTACCGGCCATTGATCCCAATACATCACATCTTTTTCAAAAGGCCATGTGTTTTTGTCTGCCACGAATGGATATAGAAATGAAACTCCCTTTGCCAAGGATTTACCATCTGCAGTTTCATAATGAAATAAATCTTCGGGTTCATCCGCATACACCTGACAAAGTGTGGCCATCGCATCAAGCGTAAACAAGGAATACCCGTACGGTTTAGTACGTTTTAATTCCTGAGGAAAGCTTCCGTTTTCAGCCATTTGTTCAGGAAGAAGCACAGATTTGTACATTTCTTTGCAGTAATTCAGAACTTCTTCATTTCCTACGAGCTTCGCAAAAACCGCGGCCTGCATCGCCCAGCAAACACTGTGATTGTTTCCATGATCTCGCTCATCGATTCCATAGGGATGGGTTGTCATCCAAGTCAAATATTCAGAAAACCAGCTTTTCATTTGATCGATTTCTGAGTCAGGGATAATTCCAGCGTCTTCTATGACTTCAATCGCCTTAGCAACTTCCATCAGTTGGATGGTGTCAATGATGCCAATTCCCCGACCAGTTACTCTTCCTTTGATCGCTTGCCCATACAAAAGATTAGGGTTCATTTTGGTTTCTTCGTCGATAAACCATGCCCTTAGATGCGGTGCCAAAGCTTTAATATAAGAATCATCATTTGTGACCAAATAGGCTGAGGCTAAAGCTCCGGAAATTTGACTTAATCGGATCATGGCTTCGCGATGAGCAGTAAAATTATCGGGGTTGCTCATTCCGTCCCGTTGGATGTATGGACCTTCTGGATCTTTTGGATTCGGCCACCAATAATCTCCTTCAGAATAAAAATCATGAATTCCTCCTGCACTTCTGGGACTTTTTGCTGAGGTGACGGTAATAGGAGGTAGGTTTTTATATTTTTCTGCAAGCTGTACGACCCGAACTTTTTCTTTGGAGAAAAGGTCTTTTTTGGAAGTGGGAATACTGTTAGGACTGCTAAAGTTTAAACCTATTGAGAAAACAAGGAAAAATATGGTCTGAATCATTTTGGGCTATGGGAGTTAATTACAACCTGGTCTTTAAGTTGCGATTTATTCAGGGTTTTTGAAAGTCAATCAATTTCCTATTTCACAGAATGAACTATGAAGATTTTCATGTCGGTATGGGAAGAAAAAAGATTTAGGAATTAATTTTTCTTTGAAAAACTTGCTTTAAATGGGATTATCTAAATCTCCTTACTAGATTCCGAATTCATTTTTAGAATTAACTTTTATGAACAGTAGAAGAAATTTTCTTCAAAAATTATCAATAGGGGCATTAATGCCAGGTGTAGTAGGACTTAACGCTCAAAGTCAGGAGTTTAAAATTGACCATACTATTGGCGGAGATGAGTTTTGGGATCAGGTTCGTGCACAATTTCCCTTAACAAAGGATAGAGTTTATCTCAACAACGGAACATTTGGACCTTCACCAACCCCGGTTTTAAATGCCATTAAAAACTCTTTAGATGAAACAAATACGATTGGGGAATATGGGCATATAAATCCTCTCCGAGGTGGATTAGCGGATTTTGTTGGTATAAAGGAATCAGAAATTTCTTTGACCCATAATACTACTGAGGGCATCAATATCATGGCTTGGGGATTGCCTTTGTCAGCTGGAGATGAAGTGATCATCACCTATCACGAGCATGTGGGAAATGCTTTGCCTTGGCTAAATCGAGCCAAACTTGATAACATTGTTTTGGTTCCTTTTGAGCCTGCCGCAACCCAGGCAGAAAACCTGGATTTGATTAAAAAGCTGGTAACACCGCGTACGAAAGTCATCGCAATACCACATATCACCTGCACGACCGGTTTGGTATTTCCCATTAAAGAAATAGCAGAATTTGCCAAGTCAAAAGGGATTTTTACAGCGATTGATGGAGCACACGGAGCTGGAACATTTGATTTAAACTTACATGAGCTTGGGGTGGATTTTTATGCTACCAGCTATCATAAATGGATGCTTGGTCCAAATGGGTCAGGCTTCTTATATGTCAAAGAAGATAATTTGGATAGATTACAGGCCTATCAAGTAGGAGCCTATTCTGATTTGGGTTTTGATCTTAAAAGTTCTCCTCCATCACTTAAAGGATATGTCAATACCGCTCATCGATATGATTTTGGAAGTCAAAGTCTACCATTGATTAGGGGAGTAATTGCTGCTACTGAGTTTCATCAAGAAATAGGGAAGGATAAAATTGAAGCAAGGGTTAGGGAATTAAACCAATATCTTTACGATGGACTTTCTGAAATGACTCAGGTTTTGGAAATAAAGAGCGCAAAAGAGGCGGATTCCAGAATTTGTATGGTGACTTTTAAACCAAAAAAGATGGATTATGAGGAAGCTTATAAAGCTATCGGAAAGGGAGGGTTTAGAATCAGAATCGTTCCTGAAGCAGGTTTAAATGCAATTCGGATTTCAACACATATCTATAATAGTAAACCAGAAATTGATGCTTTCCTGAATCAAGTTCAAAAAGTTCTAGTATGAGATTTTGCTAAGATTTTTTCTTCTTTTTCTGTTTTTGTTCAGCAGCTAGGATGGCTTGTTCTCTTCGAAAAATCGCAATATCACTGATCAGTTTCAATGGCAATTCTTGATCATATGGAATTTGAATAGCTCCCTTGGAGGTCACATATCCGGAGAGCTCTTTTTTGAATTCTATGATCGGTTGATTGGTAGGATAATATCCAATATGATTTTTTTGCGCAGCATAGTAAACCAAGACTTCGCTTGTCTTAATCGCAGGCATGTGGTAGCTGATAACCTCTTTTCCTTCCGGAACAGCTTTGAGAAGCGTTTCTCTTATCAATTGTAATTTTTCTTGAATCTCAGGAGAAAACCAGGAGAAGTATTCTTCGATCGAACTAGGCTTTGGATTCATTTCTGTTTTAAAAAGAGTTGATGATGGTAATTCCGGTTCCTTTAAATTTATTCATTTCCATTAATTCCAAAACAGCATCTTCCAAATTAATGAATCGACCAATTAATTTTTCGGGATTCATTTTGCCCTGAATTATCATTTCCATCATTTCAGGATACTTGTATGCCTGCATCCCATGGCTACCAAGAATTTCTAATTCTTTAGAGAGAATTTGATTCATTGGGACTTTTGGGTTTTTCATATCCGCCAGCATCAATCCGACTTGAATGTGTTTTCCTCTTTTCCGAAGGGAAGAAATAGAATTAAAACAGGTCTCTATACTTCCAAGTGCATCAATCGAAACATGCACCCCACCATGACAGATATGCTGGATTTTCTCGACGGTATTTTTCTCTTTTGCACTATTTATTACTGCTATTGATCCGATGGATTTAGCCAGTTTCAATTTTTCCTCATCTATGTCAATCGCTATTACATTGGCACCTAAGGCACAGCCGATCATAATAGCGGATAATCCAACTCCGCCGCATCCATGTACTGCCATCCATTGACCTCCGGTTAATTTTCCCTGTGCTACGACAGCACGAAATGAAGTGGCAAATCGACATCCCAAACTTGCTGCGGTTTCAAAACTGATTTGTTCAGGAAGTAAGATGACATTGGTATCGGCCCGATCAATGGAAACATATTCTGCAAAGGATCCCCAATGAGTAAATCCCGGTTGGAATTGGTCATCACAGACCTGGTGATTACCGGAAGCGCATTCAGGACACTTCCCACAAGCACAGATAAATGGCACACTAACCCGATCACCGATTTTCCAGTTTTTTACATTTTTCCCAACGGAGGCGATAACTCCTGCAAACTCGTGTCCAGGCACGTGAGGTAATTGGATATCTTCATCATGTCCCATCCAGCCATGCCAATCTGATCGGCAAAGTCCTGTTGCTTTTACCGCTATTACTACACCATCTGGACTTGGAGCTGGGTCAGGAACCTGTGTAATTATAGGTAGAGTTTGAAAAGATTCGTAAAGAAGTGCTTTCATAGGAATGACATTTGAATTCGATTAGGCGGCAAGGTCAAAAGCAACCTTTATCCCTTCAATGATCATGTTAGTACCAATTATGGCTATGATCAGACCCATGATTTTCCCAATCACTGTAATGACATTTTTACCGACTCGAAGGACCAATTTATCTCCCAATCGAAACGCCCAATGGGTTAAAATACACATGATGGCAAAAACCAGGATTACAATGCCGATATGAATATAATTGCCAGAAGAAACAAAGTTCATCGCTGTGACGATGGTACCGGGTCCCGCCAAGATCGGGATTGCCAAAGGTGAAATAGCGATGTTTTCATCAAATGCTGTTTCTTTCAAATGTTTGACGGTAGATTTTTTGGATTGGAGCATTTCAAAGCCAACAAAAAAGATCAAAATACCTCCCGTGATCTTGAAAGCTGGGATGGTAATCCCAAAAAGCTCAAAGATAAACTTGCCTAAAAGCACAAAGATAAATACAATCAAAAAGGCAACTGTAGTCGCTTTCTTACTGATTTTTCGCTTAGTCTCTTTATCAGCATCTTCTACCAAAGATGAAAAAATCGGAACATTAGCTATCGGATTCATGATGGCAAAAAAACCGGTAAATACAGATAAAGTAAAAGTTAATAGGTCGCTGGTCAACGAAGACATATGAAAATAGATGTAGATTTATTCAAGAAGATTAAGCAAGATAAAAAAGCAGAATTGTTTTCTACTGTTATCTAGCTTGGTACTTTTAATATTCAATCTCTAATAAACGAAACAGAGTCAGATGAAAAAAGAAATTACTATCTCCGAAGTTCAGGAACAAGTGGACCAATGGATCAAAACAGTAGGAGTTCGCTATTTCAATGAATTAACCAACATGACCATTTTGATGGAGGAAGTAGGGGAATTGGCAAGAATAATGGCCAGAACTTATGGCGAGCAATCTTTTAAAGAATCTGATAAAGGGAAAGACTTGGGAGATGAAATGGCGGATGTTCTTTGGGTTTTGGTCTGCTTGGCAAATCAGACCGGTGTGGATTTAACGGAAGCGATCAAAAAGAACTTTGAGAAAAAGAATATGAGGGATATTGAGCGTCACAAAAACAATGAGAAACTGAAATAAGAATCAGTTTATTGTTTTTACCTGATCTTTAGAAATACAAAATGTTTTGGTTTGACTGTAGAGGGGCAAACCCAAGATTTTCCAACTTAGAAAACCAGTAAGCTCCAAACCGTTTTCATTCTCAAGCACTGAAAAGTGCTTCCAGCCCAATCCACTCACAAAACCTTCAAGGCTGGACTGACTTCTATCCTGAATAACCATTCCTGTTTCTTTATCTCGAACCAAAGTCAAATCAATCCCATAGGTTAAAGTCTCATTGACTTTAGCGAATTGTAAAACTGTTGGGCTATCAAGATGGTCAGTGTTTTGTTCATCGGCTTCAGATCTTCCACTGACAAAACTGATAAATCCAAATACCAGAATAAGAGTGTAAAATTTGGAATGTCTCTTGAAAAAAGACCGATTTCCTGAAAGGAATTTAATGGCTAAATAGATCCAGCTGACGAAAAAAAGGATGTTGATAATCCCCCAGATTAAATGTACCATTGTTTGAAAAATAATTACAAATCTAGTTAATTGGTTTGAATATTAACTGGATCCTTATAAAAAGGTTTATTTTTCAAAAAGTCCTGTATTACCTTTTTCTAGTAACGGTATCATTTCTAGGACGATATCAGGGTTTTCTTTAGCGATATTGACGGATTCAAGAGGGTCGATTTGATGGTCGTAAAGCTCATAAATCAAACCTCCATTTCTATAAAACCGAGTCAATCGATATCTGTCATTTCTTACCGTAATCCCATTATTAAAATATCCATAAGCGACCTTCTTTTGCCTATTTTGGTTTTGAAGGATCAGAGAGACTAGACTTTCTCCATCTAATTCTCCAGGAGCATCAATACCGGTTAATTCCATTATTGTTGGATAAATATCAACTGACTCGACGATGGAGTTCTCAGTTCTCCCTTGTTCAGTTTTACCTGGTATTTTAAGGATCAATGCACTATTCAATGCATTTTCAAAAAGCGTGTGTTTTCCCCAAATCTGCTGCTCTCCCAGGTGCCAACCATGATCTCCCCAAATAATGACAATTGTATTTTTCTCCAGGTCCAAAGCTTTTAGGGCATCCAAAATGAGTCCTATCTGAGCATCTGAATAGCTTGCTGCTGCGTAATAAGCATGCTTAATTTTTTGTGCATACGCTTTTGAGGCCACGGTTGAAAGGTTTGGGTGTTCTTCACCTAAGGCGTATTGATTAAATTCTCCGCTAGGTAAAAGGCTTTGGTCAGAGACATGAAGCGGTTTGTTTGGATTCTTAGCAATCTCAATCTGATCTTCCTGATACAAATCCCAATATTTCTTAGGAGCTGTAAAAGGTAGGTGGGGTTTGAAAAGGCCTATTCCCAAGAAGAACGGTTCATTTTGATTCTTTAAATCTTTCAGTTTTGAGATAGCAAGTTGTGTGGTCAATCCATCTGGGTATCCCAAATCATCCACATCACCAGCCTCATAGGGCTTGACTTGCTTGTTCATGCTTTGGCGGTTCTCTCCATCCGAATAGGCAAAAAAGGCATTCCACCCTGTTTTCCATTTTCCTGCATCAAACAGCAACTCATCCCAGCTGTAGGGAAGTTCTCTTTGATCAGAAACTTCCTCTTCGTAGCCATAAACATACCCATCAGCAGAATGTGAAATTTTTCCTATCCCAACTGTGTGATATCCGTTTCTTCTCAAATGATGAATAAATGTCTCCGGGATGGATGATTCTTCCTTTTTTGGAAACTCATCCTGCATAATGTTATTATTGAGTTCGACTCGTCGGCTTGGCCTTCTCCCTGTCAAAAATGCTGCTCTAGATGCCCCACAGGTCGGAACAGCTACAAAATGGTTTGAAAAACTTACTGCTTCTTTTGCCAACTCATCGAGGTTTGGGGTTAAGATTTGGGTATCACCAAGATGCCCAAGTTCAGCCCTGAGATCATCAACAGCAATGAAGAGAATATTTGGTTTTTTAGCTTGGGATAAAGCAGGGAAATTTATCCAGACAGCAAATCCTAATAATAAGAATCTTTGAATTAGAACAGTCAATGCCTTTCAAGTTTTAACTTCAATCTAAAGGATTTAAATTTAAGTTAAAAATGAAAGATAATATCCACTACTTTAAGTAATTCAAAGCATTATTTAAACATTCTCAATCCAAACAGAAACCGATCCTGGTGCACAATGAAATTCAGCCCATCCTGATTCATTTATCCAAACTTCTCCTTCGATTTTGCCTAGTTGGTCATGGAAACTTCTACCAGCATATCTAGTTCCGATTTCCATTGAGATTGTTGCTCCATCGCCATTTGAAAGGACCACAGCACAACCGGAATGATTTTCATCACCTTCTCTAGTCCAACCAATACTTGTTGCATTTTCAAAATAGTCTCTTTGTGTTCCGAATGCATGATCTTTTCTGATGTAAAGTAGGTTTTCTAACTCATCTACCCGATTGATGAATATCTCATAGTCCTTTCCATCCTCTCCTTTATCCCAATAAGATGCTCCAAAAAGATCTGGGTAAAACAAGCATGGATATCCATCTTTTCGAAGCAAAATCAAGGCATATGCAATTGGTTTAAACCAGCTTTCTACTGGTGCTTCCAGTGCTTGTAACGGTTGAGTATCATGGTTATCTACAAGCGTCACTGCTAATTCTGATTTCTCAGCTACCAAAGTCCTTTCAAAAATTTTTCTGAGGTCATAATCACTTCCCGAATTAGAGGCAATATGGAAATTATGCTGAAGGGCAGAATCAAATAAACTCATCGTGCCTTCCGTGGCATCAATGTATTTCATGAGTACTTCCAAATTACCAGGAGCCCAATATTCTCCCACGGCAAAAATGTCTTTTCCGATTCGTTCTCTTAAAAAATGAAGGAATTCTTTAAAATATGAGGGAGGAATATGCTTGACGGCATCTAGCCTAACTCCATCATAATAGGTCAATTCATGGAGCCAAGTGGCATAGTGTAGAAGTTCATCTCTCACAGCTGGATTCCTGAATTCTATATCGCAAAACATCAGAAAGTCAAAATTCCCCTTTTCATCGGTTATCATTTCTTCCCAATCATCTCCGTACTCGCTCAAGATTTTGAATATTCCTGACTCTTGGTTTCGATGATCATAATCCACCCCACTAAAACATTGATGATCCCAGACAAAATCTGAGTAGGCTCCATTTCTTCCAGGAAAAGTAAACTTAGTAAAGGCTTCGATTTCATAAGGCTCTGAGAGGTAATTAAGTCTGTTTTCTTCATCCACCTTGACTACTTGAATCTGCTCAGACTCATCTCCACCAGCTTTATGATTGAATACAAAATCTACAATGAACTGAACTCCCCGATCATGAAGTGCTTTGGTCGCCTCGATAAATTCATCCTTAGTCCCGTATTTTGTTCGGACAGATCCTTTTTGATCAAATTCTCCCAAGTCAAACAAGTCATAGTTATCATAGCCTACACTCATTCCCCCCAGTTCTCCTTTTGATGCTGGAGGTAGCCAGACTGATGTAATTCCCAAATAGCCTAAATATTCAGCTTTCTCTTTTAATTCTTTCCAAAGTGAATCCTCTGGGGTATACCAATGGAAAAATTGAATCATGGTACCGTTTTTCATAAGAAAAATATTAGTGATAGTGATTAAACTATCGGATAAACGGCAGATAGATTGAATAGTTTAAAGAAATAATTAAATAATTATGAGGTATTGATATCTAAATTGAAAAATAGGTGAATCAAATAAAAATTTCCGACTTGTTTCTAAGTCGGAAATTTATTTATATTAATGATAATCAGTGAGTTAATGTGGTTCTATCGCGATTAGAACTTCTTTTTCCACTTTCCCAATGATAGAGTATAAATCTAAGGTGAGGCAAAAATCAATGTCTGATTCGATGTTATGATTTTGAAGTCTTTTGGCATGAGATGCCTGGGAAAGAAATCCTTTTAGGTCGTGACCTTCTTTTTCAAAAAGTGCTTTCATTGCCAATGCACCATCTTCTGAAGCTTCATGAGTAGCTTCCAAGCTTTTGACCAAAGCGCCGGCATACAGCGAGTCTTCCAGGTTAAACATCCCTTTCCAACCAGCACAATGGATCAAGACATCCTGATCTTTCTTTTGAAGGTATTCGATCGTTGCACCGAGATTTGGAAAAGCACCAATCAAAATTTCATCTGCTTCTGAAGATTTAGAAATAGCCAAAGTGCCATTGGTCGTGGTCATAGCTAATTTCCTTCCTTCGTAATCTCCATTTAGGTATGCAACTGGAGAATTTCCCATTTCAAATCCGGGAGCGGTTAGACCATTTCTTTCTCCAGCGATTAAAAAACCTTGCTCTTTCATTGCCCTGCAATCTTCCAGATCTGCGAAAGTTCGAATTTCCGAGATTCCATTTGCCAAAGCAGCAACCATCGTAGAGGTGGCTCGAAAAATATCGACCACCACTACGATTTTGCCTTGTAAAGAATGCAAATGAATTAACTCTGGGCTAAAGCAGATTTCTACTTTTCTCATGAAATTTTAGGATTTCAATAGAGGTAGCTTCTCTACCTGAGCTTTAAGGTTTTTATTTCTAACCTGAATGAAGATTTCAGTTCCTGCTTTGGCAAATTCGGTTTTCACATAACCCAAACCGATACCAACTCCCATGCTTGGAGATTGAGTGCCTGAAGTTACTTCACCGATGACCTCACCCGCTGCATCCACGATAGGGTAGTGGCCTCTTGGAATACCTCTTTCTTGCATGACAAATCCAACTAGTTTTCGGGATACACCTGCTTCTTTTTGAGCTTTTAATGCCTCAGAATTCGTGAAGTCTTTGGTGAATTTTGTGATCCAGCCAAGTCCAGCCTCTAGAGGAGAAGTAGTATCAGTGATATCATTTCCGTAAAGACAATATCCCATTTCCAGTCTCAAAGTATCTCTAGCACCCAAACCGATTGGCTTGATGTCAAAGTCTTTTCCAGCTTCAAAAATGGCTTTCCAAACGTGCTCAGCATCTTCATTTTTAACGTAGATCTCAAAACCACCAGCACCGGTATAGCCAGTTCCAGAGATAATGACATCTTTCACGCCTGCAAATTCACCTACAGTAAAATGATAGAATTTAACTTCAGAAAGGTTTACTGGGGTCAGTGACTGAACTGCTTCGATAGCTTTTGGTCCCTGAACAGCAAAAAGAGAAATCTCATCTGAGATATTTGTCAATTTCGCTCCCATCGTGTTGAACTTGTTTACCCAAGCCCAATCTTTATCAATATTGGAAGCATTGACTACCAACATGTATTTTTCTTCCTCAAATTTGTACACGATCAAATCATCCACAATTCCTCCTGTTTCGTTAGGAAAGCAGGAATATTGTGCTTGACCATTTACCAGCTTGGAGGCATCGTTTGAAGTTACTTTCTGAATCAGGTTCAAAGCTTCAGGGCCTTCCACCATAAATTCTCCCATATGGGAAACATCAAATACTCCAACTCCATTTCTGACACAGAGATGCTCTTCATTATCTGAACTGTAGCGAACCGGCATATTGTATCCGGCAAAAGGCACCATTTTACCACCTAAGGCAGCATGCAGGTCATTAAGTTGAATTTTCTTGATTTGCTCTTCCATATTTGGGGTTAATTTTTCGTGGGCAAAGGTAAGGAATGAGGTCGATATTGGGGAATTGAAGTGTCAAAAAGTCAATTTGGTATCTATAAGAAACAAAAAAAGACAGCTTTTGAAGGCTGTCTTTCGTGAGTTCGTTAAATGAATATCATATGGAGAAACTCTCTCCGCATCCACATGTTCTAGATGCATTTGGATTGATGAACTGGAAACCTTTTCCATTTAATCCATCAGAAAATTCTAATGTCGTTCCAGCGAGATACAGTAAACTTTTTCTATCCACGATGATTTTCACACCTTTATCTTCGAATACATGGTCAGTTTCCACCGTATTAGCATCAAATCCAAGATCATACATTAATCCTGAACAACCTCCTCCTTTGACCGATACACGGATGTTTTCTCCCTCTGTACGACCCTCTTCTTTTTTAAGTTCGAGGATTCGCTCTTTGGCTTTGTCAGAAACGATTATCATATCTTTATGCTTTTACTTTAAATTCAATTGTCAAGTTAAGACGCAAACATCTTTCACTTGTAAATAATTCAAACGCAAATATAAGAAATTTAAAAATGAGGAAAATCGAACATATCGGGATAGCGGTAGCAGATTTAGAAAAATCCAGTGCTCTTTTTGCCAGATTGTTGGGTAAAGAGCATTTTAAAACTGAATTGGTGGAAGGAGAAGGGGTTGAGACTTCTTTTTTTCAGCTAGGGGAAACGAAAGTGGAGCTTCTTCAAGCAACGAGAGAAGATAGTCCTATCGCTAAATATATTGACCGAAAGTCAGAAGGAGTGCATCATATTGCTTTTGATGTGGAAGATATTCAGGCTGAGGTAGAAAGGTTAAAGGCTGAAGGATTCGAAATCCTCAATGAGACACCAAAACTAGGTGCAGACAATAAATTAGTGGTATTTTTGCACCCTAGAAGTACTAATGGTGTTTTGGTAGAATTGTGCCAGGAGATTTCATAAGGCAGTGGGCAGTCTCAGTAGGCAGTCTCAGTATGCAGTGGGCAGTGGGTACCAATTGGGATAGAAAAAAGGAATTAAAAAGATGTCGAAAGGTTTCATGAAATGGAAACCGAAGACAAATCATATTGAAATAAAATTATGTCAGAAAAAAGAACAGAAATAAGTGATTTAGGTGAATTTGGTTTGATCGACCGGCTGAATGAAAAAGTGGTAATTAAAAATCGATCTAGCCTAAAAGGAATAGGAGACGATGCCGCAGTGATAGATGCAGGGGATCATGTGAAGGTTGTTTCCACAGACTTGTTGATGGAAGGAGTTCACTTTGATTTATCTTATGCGCCTTTGCCACACCTAGGATTTAAGGCTGTTGCAGTAAACGTTTCGGACATCGCAGCAATGAATGCAGTTCCAAAACAAATCACAGTGAGTATTGCCCTTTCAAATAGATTTTCACTTGAAGCAGTGGAGGCATTATACGAAGGAATTTATGCGGCTTGTGATCATTATGGAGTGGACTTAGTTGGGGGTGATACAACGGCTTCCAGATCGGGTTTAGCCATCTCAATTACTGCCATTGGTGAAGCAAAAAAAGAGCAGATTTCTTACCGTTCAGGAGCAAAGGAAAATGACATTCTTTGTGTGACCGGAGACCTAGGTGCAGCCCTAGTTGGACTTCAGATTTTGGAGCGGGAAAAGCAGGTGTTTTTAGCCAACCCAGATATGAAACCTGACCTAGAAAAATACACGATTGTTACGGGTCGTCAACTGAGACCTGATGCCAGAATGGATATCGTTCATGAGCTTGCCGAGATGGAAATTGTTCCTACCAGCATGATGGATATTTCAGATGGTTTGGCTTCTGAGATTTTTCATATCTGCAAAGCATCTGGGGTAGGGGCGACGATCTATGAAGACAAACTTCCAATCGATAAACAGACCTTTGATACAGCAGTAGAATTAAATCTTGATCCGATCACTTGTGTGCTCAATGGAGGGGAAGATTATGAACTTCTTTTCACTATTGATCAAAAGGATTTTGCAAAACTGGAGAAGCATCCAGACATCCATTTCATCGGTCATATCACTAAAGCATCTGAAGGAAAATTCTTGGTAACTAAGAGCGGAACTGCTGTTCAGATTAAAGCTCAAGGCTGGAAGCATTTTTAAACTACGTAAGTATGCTATGCGTAGCAGAAATTAAGGTTTCTACGTAGTTTAAGTAGTCAATAATGACTTAAAATGGTTTTACATAAAATTATGAAAACCAGTAAATAAAAAAGCTTTACCTAAATGAAAGGTAAAGCTTTTTTTATTGTACTTAGATACTTCAATCATTAGGGTAAGGTACGTATACAAAACTTGTAAATGCTCCATCCATGACAAATAGGCAGCAGAATTCATCCGGGTCTTTGTACGCTTTTTTGAAGTCTTCAAGAGCTTCTTCCGAGATTAATTTTCTTTGTACAAACTCATCCACATAGGTGATGAAGTAATTCCAATCTAGGTCTTTTTCCTCTTTTCCGAGGAAGATTTTTCCAATTGGTTGCATCTCTTTTGAGATGGGGAAAATAGGGAAATCCGAAAATTTTCTAGACCGAATTTGGTAAGATGCTTCTTTTAATGTGTCTGAAATTTTAACGAAATCTTGTGTGATCGTGCCCAAATATTTTCCACTCAATTCGGGATCATTGAAATCTGAAATCATTTTTTGAGAGTTAAGAGTACGACATTTTCTACATGATAGGTCTGTGGAAACATGTCCACAGGCTGGATTTTTTCGACTTGGTATTGCTCTCCAAGTAGGGCTAAATCTCTTGCTTGGGTAGCGGGATTACAGGAGACATAAACGATTTTTGGAGCTGCCAAACGGAGTAACATTTGAACGACTTTTTCATCCATTCCAGCCCTTGGTGGATCAGTAATAATGACATCTGGAGCAGCATGATTTTGGATGAATTCCTCATTCAAAATATCCTTCATATCACCTGCATAAAAGAGGGTGTTTTCTATCCCATTTATTTGGGAGTTTATCTTCGCATCTTCGATGGCGGCTTCCACATATTCAACCCCGATTACTTGCTTCGCTTGCTTGGCTACAAAGTTGGCGATGGTGCCCGTTCCGGTATACAAATCATAGACGATTTCATCTCCTTTTAAAGAGGCAAAATCCCTTGCGACTTTATATAATTCATAGGCTTGTTCCGAGTTGGTCTGATAAAATGATTTCGGTCCAACTCGGAATTTAAGGCCTTCCATTTCCTCTTCGATATAGGGTAAACCTGAATAGGTGACCAATTCTAAATCATGGAATGTTTCATTTCCTTTAGTATTGATCACATAGAGTAGGGAAGTTATTTCCGGGAATTTTTGGTTTAAAAACTCCATTACCAAATCGATTGAACTTGGGTCAGACTCTCCGAATTGCACAATGACCATGGTTTGCCCGGTGCTGGTGGTTCTGATTATCAGGTTTCGAAGTAATCCTTCCTGGTTCCTGATATCGTAAAAACTCAGCTTGTTTTCCTTTGCGAATGCTCTCAATTCATTTCTTACATCATTTGAGATTCCGCCTTGGAGATAGCAATGATCCACATCGATGATTTTGTCAAACATTTTAGGGATATGAAAACCTAATGCATTTCTATCAAAATCCTCTTCGGATCTGATCTGCTCTAGTGTGAGCCATTTTTTATTGCTGAAAGTAAAATCGAGTTTGTTTCGATAGTATTTCGTTTTTTCGGAACCTAAAGTGGGTAAAACTTCGGGGATTTGGACTTTTGCTATCCGTTGAAACTGGTCTAAAACCTGCTGACGTTTGTAGCTTTTTTGCAAGTCATAATTGATATGTTGCCATTTGCATCCCCCGCAAGTGCCGAAGTGCGAGCAAAATGGCTCGATTCGATCTTTTGAATATTGGTGAAATTTAACAGGCTCACCTTCCATAAAAGAGCTTTTGCCTTTTGTGATTCGTACATCCACCACGTCTCCAGGTGCCACACCTGAGACAAATACGACTTTTTCCTCATGATGTCCCACACATTTTCCTTCTGATGCTATGCGCTCGATCAAGATATTTGGGACAATTTTGTTTTTCATTTTCCGCGACATGGGCGCAAAATTAGGTAAAATCGAAGGGCCAAAGAAAATCATTATCTAAAAGCTGGCACGATCCTTTCATTTTTTTTGTTTTGACTATCTTTGTAAGATCGTAAACCCATGGAATTTAAGAACAAAGTCGTTGTAGTAACAGGAGCCACTTCAGGAATAGGGGCAGCTTGCGCTTATGCATTCGGGAAGGAAGGAGCCAAAATTGCCATCACTGGCCGGAATCCGGAAAAATTGGAGGTAGAAAGAAAGATTTTGGCTGATGCGGGGATTCAGGTTATCGCAATATTGGCGGATGCAGGATCAGAAGAGGAAAATAAGATGATGGCTAATCAGGTTATTTCTACCTATGGGAAAATTGATATCCTGATCAATAATGCAGGAATTTCTATGCGGGCTTTGTTCCAGGATCTTGACTTGGAAGTATTCAGAAAGGTAATGGATACCAACTTTTGGGGAACAGTTTACGCGACCAAATATTGTCTGCCTTCTATTTTGGAAAATAAAGGGTCCATTGTTGGGATTTCTTCCATCAATGGTTTTAGAGGTACTCCAGCCAGAACAGCTTACACAGCAAGCAAGTATGCGATGAATGGATTTTTTGAATCGCTTAGGACTGAGGTAATGCATAATGGAGTCCATGTGCTAGTTGCTTCACCTGGTTTTACAGCTTCAAATATTAGAACCAATGCACTTACAGCTCACGGTTCCTCCCAAGGAGAATCTCCAAGAGATGAATCAAATATGATGTCTGCTGAAGATGTAGCAGAGGCAATTGTGAAGGCTACAAGAAAGAGGAAACGCGACTTAGTTTTAACGACTCAGGGAAAGCTCGCGGTATTTTTAAATAAATGGATTCCTGGAATTATGGATGGGATGGTTTACCGGGAAATGGCCAAGGAACCAGATTCGCCTTTTAAATAAATGGCTGAATCGATCTTTCAAACTTATCTGAACAGATTGACTGACTTGTCTTCAAAAAACAAGTCGCTGTACATACCTAAAATCGAAGGCTCGGGATTAATAGATCTTTACGATTTCGAATTCTTAAATGGAGAACCATCTTTTGAAATTGTAAGAAAATTAATTCAGGCCAAAAAGAAAATTCCATTAATTCCTGAGTCTGACCCAAGACAAGCTCAGACAAATTCACTTTCCAAATCACTTTCCAGACTTAATTTTAGAGATCTACTGACTCAAGAAGAAACAGGAGATCATGCATTGGTTCTCTCTTGGCTTTTTGTGGAAGGAAAACTGATTAATGGGCAAATTTTACGAGCTCCTTTATTGATGTTCCCGATTTCTCTATACAAAGAGAAAGATCATTGGTTTTTGTCAATAGAAGGCTCTTGGCAATGGAATCCAGCTTTTCTTTTGGCGTACCAGCATGCCTATCAAACAGAAATTGATTCGGATCTCCTTGAAGAAAACTTAAATTCTTTATCTACAGACCCCACTGAATTTAGAACCCAACTCGCCAAAATTCTCCAAGAGAATTTCTCAATTCATGTAAGTTCGAATCTTTTTGAAGATCGAATCCAGCCTATTCCCATTTCCCAAAAATCATTGGATAGTTCCCAATTTCAGGATGGGAAAATCAGTTTAAAGAATTATTCGGCTTTGGGGCTTTATGCTCAAAAAGGAAGTTTTCTTTTTCAAGAATATGAATCATTAATCAAGCAATTTGGAGATAAAAAGCTGGAAGAGTTATTTCTTGATCAATATGCATTCGATAAGGAACTTCCATCTCCCAGAGAAGATCAAATGTTTCCAATTTTTCCATTAGATGCTTCTCAGGAGCATGTTTTACATTCAGTGAGAAGAAGGAAAAGCTTGGTGGTAGAGGGTCCTCCTGGCACCGGTAAATCGCAATTGATATCCAATTTGGTGTCAGATTATATTGCCCGAGGGAAGAAAGTCTTGGTGGTTTCGCAAAAACGAGCTGCCTTGGATGTGGTGTATGAGCGATTGGAAAAGGCAGGTTTTGGTGAATTCTTGGGCTTGGTTCATGACTTCAGAGCGGATCAAAAACTGCTTTTTGAAAAGATTAAGGTTCAAATTGATTCCATTGAAAAATACCAGGAACTCAACAGGGGCATTGATAGCATGCAGTTGGAGCGGGATATTTCAGTTCTTTCAAAAACTATTGAGCGTCTTTCTTCAAAATTCGAAGAGTTTAGATCTGATTTGCTTGATTCAAGTAAGAGCGGATTGCCGATAAAAGCCATGTACCTTAAGTATAATAAAAAACTTGAGGCAGGATTATCACCGGAATCAGGATTATTAAAGTTGGATTGGGAAGAGGTTTCTCAATTCAAAAAGGAATTCAGAATCTTTAAATCTTTCTATAAAAAATTTCAGGGGAGTTTTTGGGAAAACAGGAATTCATTTGAAAATATCGAACCGCATCAATTTGCAGTGATTGAGGAAGTGCTTAAGCAAATTGAGAATCTAAGTTTTGGTGAAATTCCGTTAAAATGGGATCGAAAAACTTACGATGAAATACTAAAGGAAATCCTAATTAAGGGTGGTTTTTCTAAACGAATTAGGCAACTTCAGAGAGGGGTTGAAAATTCCGAAAAACAGCCTTTATTACTTGATTTGGTCATTTTTGATGATAAAAGACCGGAATTGAATTCAGTTCAAAGCGTTTTGAAGAATGCTCTAAATAGAATTGCTACCAATCAATTAGGTGTCCCGGAATCCCTTGATAAACTGAGAGAGGAGGCAAGTTCTATACAAGAGAAGTTGAATTCTTGGTCTGGCAAATTTTTGATTTCATGGCAAAAAAATAGGTATCCGGGTTTTGCTGATTGGCTAGATAAGAATAGCCTGAAGTTCAATTCAGAAAATCTAAAACTTGGGATTAGAGAACTTGAAGTCTTAGGAGAAATCCATTCTGAAATGAATGCTTTACCGAAGTTTCCTGGTCTTGAACTTTCTTTAAGTACAATTGAAAGTGAATTACTAGAAATAGAATGTGCACTTTTATGGATTGATCAATGGAAAAATGAAGCATTGATTTCTAGTGTTTTGGATTGGAAAGATGCTGATACTAATTCCGAAGATCTGGTCGGTTTTCTTGGTTTGCTTGGAGATTCTGTTGAAGAGTTTGAACAGAAACTGATTTCTTGGAAAATTTATTTTTCAAATGTGCAGATTGAGAAATTGCTTTTTGATGATTTGAAGGTTGACGATGGGAATCTTTATCAGACTTTTTCTGAACTTAATGCCTTTGATCAGTTTTTGGCGAAATGGGAGGGAACAAGAAAGCAATTGGCAGATAAAATTTTAGCTGGTTTTTCTGATCGGGGTACAGAAGATCAAATTCTGATTTTTGAGAATTCATGGTTTGCATGTTGGATTTCTGAGCTTGAAAAGAGAAATCCAATTTTGGCCGAAGCTGGAGGATTGAAACTGGAACAGGAAATTGAAGAGCTGAAATCTTCAATTTTGGAAAAAAGATCAATTGCCAAAGATGTTGCGCTGCTTCGATTACGGGAGCAGATGAGTTCTAATTTGGAATTTAACCGTCTTGGTAATCGACTTACCTATCGGGAATTGTCTCATCAGGTGAATAAGAAGAGGCAAAAATGGCCGATCAGGAAATTAGTCGGTGAACTCGGGGATGAGGTTTTTAGATTGTTGCCATGCTGGCTGGCAAGTCCTGAAACTGTCTCGGCGATTTTCCCAATTGGAAATGTTTCAAGTCCATTTTTTGATTTGGTAATATTCGATGAAGCTTCACAATGTCAGGTGGAGCGTGGGCTTCCTGCCATGTTGAGGGGTAAGCAGGTGGTGGTAGCTGGTGATTCAAAGCAATTGAGGCCTTCGGATTTTTATCAGGTGAAATGGGAGACTGAAGAGGAAGGTCTGGAATATGAGACTGAATCTCTATTGGAATTGGCGGGATATTATTTCGAAAATCGACAATTAAAAGGGCATTATCGCTCTGCTGATCCAGCTTTGATTTATTTTTCGAATACTCATTTCTATGGAAACCTTCTGGAGACCTTACCTGATTATCCAACTTCCCGGGCAAATAAACCCGCATTTTCTTGGCTGAAAGTGGAGGGGATCTGGGAAAATCAAATCAATAAAACTGAGGCTGAATCCGTTTTTGACTTGGTGAATAAGTTGATTTCTGAAAAGCCGAATGAAACTATTGGGATAGTGACTGGTAATTATTTCCAGATGGAATTGATTCGGGAAAAGCTTTGGAAAGCTGGGCTGCAGGGACAGTCGATCAAAGTTCGGAATATTGAAAATGTGCAAGGAGATGAGTTTGATCAGGTGATTTTATCCTTGGGCTATGCGCCTAATAGGCAAGGGAAGTTGGTCACGAATTTTGGTTTGTTGGGCAAGGCTGGTGCTGAAAATCGAATGAATGTGGCTATCAGTAGAGCTAAAAGAAATTTGCATGTTGTGAGTAGTATTGAGCCGACTGACTTTACCCCGTCCCAGTTGAAGAACTTAGGAATTTCCCTTCTAAAAGAGTTTTTGACTTTTGTTCAGACGCAAGCTACCTCTCCTGGAGTTGACTCTTTTGAATTGAATGTGAATGGTTTTGAAGTGGATTGGAGCTTGAAAAATTATCTTACCACTCACTATTCTTCTTATTCTAAGGATATTCCTTCTACAGTGATGGATTTAAAACAAATTGAAGATTCTGGCGAGGAGCTAGCTGTTTTGACAGATGATCAGCGTTTTTTTAATACAAGTACTGCCAAAGCTGCTATGGCTTATCATCCGATTTTGCTGGAAGAAAAAGGATGGAACTGGGTATGGAAATGGAGCAGGGAAGAGTTTTTAAAATGATTTTACCAGTATTTATATTTACTATATCTAAATTTCTAATTTTTGAATGATAAATCATTCTTTATAGCTAATTTATGTATTTAATGAATGATAAATAATTCAAATAAAATATATAATAAATGTATGAAAAATCATTCATAAACTTGTAAAATTAGTATTAATGAATGATATTTGATGCATGGACTATAATGCTCTAAGTGATTTACAAATTATTCGTCAGATTGGAGAGTTCGTCAAGGCTGAGCGCATTCATCAGCAAAAATCCCAAGATCAGCTTTCCAAAGAAGCGGGGATCAGTCGATCCACTCTCAGTCTTTTGGAAAGAGGTGAAAAGGTGAATCTAATTACTTTGATTCAGGTCCTTCGTGTGCTGGATCGTCTGCAATGGATGGAGGCGTTTGAGGTAAAGAAGACGATCAGTCCGATAGATTACATCAAGCTTCAAAAGAAGCATGAGCGTCAACGCGTTCGTAATTCAGATATGGCAGCTGATAATCCACCTTTAGAATGGTAGTAGGGGCGGAAATCTGGATTTGGGATAAGTTTGCGGGTGCGATACTTTGGGATGAAGTGGGGCAGATCGGAAGTTTTGAATTTGATCAAGGCTTTCTTCGATCTGGTTTGGATATTTCTCCCGTGAAAATGCCTTTGGCAAGTGGAAATAGGATTTTTAGGTTTCCCGAACTGAGAAAATCAAGGACTGATGCATTTGATACTTTCAAAGGACTTCCAGGATTATTGGCAGATATGCTTCCAGATAAATATGGAAATCAATTGATCAATGCTTGGCTCACCCAAAACGGAAGGCCTGCAGACAGTTTGAACCCTGTGGAGCAGCTTTGTTTTATTGGAAAGCGGGGAGTGGGAGCATTAGAGATTAGACCTTCATTTCGGCAGGAAGCTACAAAGCCAAGTGAATTAGAAATCGATAGTTTGGTCAATATCGCCGGAAAAATCCTTAATGCCCGGGAGGACTTCCAGTCCAATTTAAGCGTAGATGAACAGTCTGCTTTATCAGATATCCTCAAAATCGGCACATCGGCAGGAGGAGCAAGAGCGAAAGCGGTCATTGCATTCAACCCAAAAACTGGAGCCGTAAAAAGTGGTCAAGTGAAAGCTCCGAAAGGGTTTTCGTATTGGATCATCAAATTTGATGGGGTCCATGATTCACAATTTGGAGTGACTATGGGCTATGGAAGAGTGGAGATGGCCTACTATCTAATGGCTGTGGAGGCGGGAATCGAGATGAATGAAAGCAGGCTTTTGGAAGAAAATGGCAGAGCCCATTTCATGACGAAAAGATTTGATCGTACTGATGATGGTCAAAAAATCCATATGCAAAGTCTTTGTGGACTGCGTCATTTTGACTTCAACCAAGTAGGATATTTTAGCTATGAGCAGGTTTTTGAAACGATGCGGATGTTGCGGCTTTCCTATCCAGAGGCGGAGCAGATGTTTGTCCGAATGGTATTCAATGTATTGGCTAGAAACTGCGATGATCACACGAAGAATTTTGCATTTCTGATGGGGCAGGATGGAAAGTGGAAACTTTCGCCAGCTTATGATATCTGTTATGCCTACAGACCTGGCAGCATGTGGGTGAGTTCACAGTCGCTTATGGTCAATGGAAAAAGGGAAAATATCCAGGATATAGACTTTTTAGAGGTCGCAGGTAAAATGAATATTAAAAATCCAGAAGAAAAGATTGAACGAGTAAAATCCACAATTAGAAAATGGGATGATTTTGCTTCGGCCGTAGGGGTAGATAAAAAACTGAAAGAATCGATCCAAGAAACATTGCTGGTAAGATAATCCGGGTTAAATATATCCCACCAACTTATAAACTAAGATTCCGATCCATTCTTTGACGAGTTTATGCCAATTTTCAAGTGATGAGGGGTTTGGATAAACAAAAGCTGGAAAATCGTATTTGGTGTCGTGACTATAGTAGTCTGTTGGAAAAGTTTCTGTTTTTAATCCGACTTTATCAAAGCAACCTTTCGCTCGATACATATGAAAAGCAGAGGTGATTAATAAAAATTCCTCATCTGTATCGATTCCTTTTTCCTCCAAAAATGTTTTGGTGAATTGTGCATTCTGCGCGGTATTTTTAGCCTGATCTTCAATCATTACATCTTCTGAAGGAACGCCAGTCATAATCAGAAATCGCTGTAAAAGTTCTGCCTCGGATTGTGGATTGACAGGATTCAGTCCTTGTCCACCAGTAATCAGAATTTTTTTGATTTTCCCCATTCGATATAGTTGGAGCGCATGGGTAATCCGATCTGCTCCTTTATTAAAGAAGGTGCGGTCATAAGCAGTTTTGCTAAGATTGGTCACTCCTGTCAATACAATTCCAAATTCGTGGGTTTTGATTTCATTGAAATCTTTAAAATCAGGTTCCCAAGCTAGTATAGCTTGATTTGCGATAAATTGATTAGTAAAAAACCAAAGCAGGATAATTCCTATCCAAAGACTTCTCTTTCCCCATTTCTTTTTGACATATAATGCTCCTATAACTATCAAAATGCTAATGATTGTCAAGGGCATTGCTAAAAAGCTCAGGAATTGGGAAAGGTAGAAAAACATGGGTGACTTGAGGTTTTCACAAAGAAAGGATGGAAAGACTCAATTTTCAAATTCAATGTTCACGCTTTGAAGTTCGAAGGAATAATTTATTTAATTAATATGTATATCCGCTTTTTTACCAGTAGACAAGGAAAAATGGGTTTTGAAGAACACTTCAACGTGCTGAAGACAGTGGACTGTCGTCTATGACCGATTATCCGCGAATTCTTAACTCATTCTTTAACTACTGGCTCCATTGCGGATAATCATATTAATTAATTAGGTATTTATTGCATTTAACGTCTATTATTTAACTAAGTGTTAAATATTTTGCGATCTGTTATTAAATTGATCAATATATAACTAACTTATATTTAGTAGTTTTTCTGATTTTTAATCTAAAGAAAAAAAATATGAGATTTTTATTTCTTCTGATACTCTTAATTGACCCTATTGCTCTATTGGGTAAATGGAAATTAACCTTTGCAGAGGCAAATTTCAATTTGGTGAATTCTGCAGCATTTAAGGCTACGCCAAAAGTTCAACAAGATGAGATCCTTGAAGTGAATGAGCTTTATTTAACAAATGCTTATTATGAATTTAAGGAAGATACGGTTTACTGGACTGATGTTAATCCGAGGAAAAAGGAGGTTGTTTTAAAAAAGGGGAAGTGGCTGATCATTGGAGATATTCTTAGAATTTTTGATTATGATAAAATTTACACTTACAACTATTTAATTAAATTGAATGGAAGTGAAGATGAATTACAGACAAGAATGATTTTTCCAAATGGCGATATCGCTAGGAGCAAAGAGACTTTTGAAAAGGATGATTGAATTTCACACGATAGCTACAAGCATGGTGCATTCAATTATTTGGCTTTGAGAATTGATCATTGAATATTGTCCAATAATCATTTCCAAATTCTTTTGCTCAACATTTCTTTAAATCCATCTCATCGGGTTATTTTTGAACATGAGTTCAGACCAGCCTAACCTATTGCCTTTGTTGCAGAAACTTTCTACCCAATTAGAAGGACCTTTGCAATTCGATACTTTAACAAAAACCCTCTATTCCACCGATGCTTCCGTGTATCGGGAAATACCTTTGGCAGTAGCCTTTCCAAAAACTGAGGCAGATATCCAGAAGTTGATCCGTTTTGCTTCAGAAAATGGAACTTCTCTGATCCCAAGAACTGCAGGGACCTCACTGGCTGGTCAGTGCGTTGGAAATGGAATCGTGGTTGATGTGGCAAAGAACTTCACTAAAATCATTGAATTGAATGTGGAGGAAAGATGGGTGAGGGTACAACCAGGTGTGGTAAGGGATGAACTCAATAGATTCTTAAAACCTCATGGGCTTTTCTTTAGCCCGATTACTTCTACCGCCAATCGTGCAATGATAGGAGGTATGGTTGGGAATAATTCCTCTGGTACTACTTCGATTGTATATGGTGTGACTCGGGATAAAGTCATTTCCCTTAATACCATTTTAAGTGACGGGAATTCGGCAGTTTTTGAAGAGATATCCCAAGATGATTTTGACCGAAAATGTGGGCTCAATACTCTGGAGGGTAAGATTTATCGGCAGATTTTTGATGAATTGAATAATCCCGAAGCAAGAGAGGAAATCCATGCGCAGTTCCCGAAGAAATCCATACACCGAAGAAATACTGGCTATGCAGTGGATGAATTATTGAAATCCGAGCTTTTTGAAGGAAAGGAAAAGTTTAATTTCTGCAAACTTTTGACAGGTTCGGAAGGAACATTGGCATTTACTACTGAGATTAAAATCAGCTTGGATCCTTTACCTGATCCCATCGAAATTGTTGTAGCTGCACATTTTGAGACGATCCATGAAAGTATGGTGGCTTCCCAAACTGCGATGAAACATCCAGCAACTGCAGTGGAATTGATGGACAAGATCATTCTGGATTGTACGAAAGAAAGTATTGAATATTCCAAAAACAGATATTTCGTCGAAGGTGATCCAGAAGCACTTTTAATGGTGGAATTCCGAGGTCAAACCTTAGAAGAAGCCATGGCAAAAGGCCATGCTTTGGTGGAAGATTTTAAAAAGTCAGGAATTGGTTATGCCTACCCGATAATTGAACCAGCGATGGTCTCAGCTGCTTGGGCGCTAAGGTCAGCAGGACTTGGTCTTCTTGCCAATATTCCGGGTGATCCAAAAGCGGTTGCATGTATTGAAGATACCGCGGTGGACATTGAGGATTTGGCAGATTACATCGACGAAGTAGATGAGATGATGAAAGGTTTCAATCAAAAACCTGTTCATTATGCCCATGCCGGTGCAGGGGAAATTCACTTACGTCCTATTTTGGATTTGAAAAAGTCCAAAGATGTGGAGGAGTTTTACCAAATATCGAAAGCCTCTGCAGAATTGGTGAAAAAGTATCAAGGTTCGCTTTCCGGTGAACATGGAGATGGTCGTGTCCGTGCTGCTTTTATCCCAATGATGGTCGGAGAGAAGAATTACGAGCTTTTCCGAAGGGTGAAATTCACTTGGGATCCTCAAAATATTTTCAATCCCGGGAAAATTGTGGATGCTGCCCCAATGAATAAATTTCTAAGATATGAGCCGGACCAAGAAACGCCTGAGCATAAAACGATGATGGACTTTTCTCAGGTTGGAGGAATCCTTCGTTTAGCTGAGAAATGCAACGGTTCTGGGGATTGTAGAAAACTTCCGGGTTCAGGAGGGACGATGTGTCCTAGTTTCATGGCTACCAGAAATGAACGTGATACAACTCGAGGTCGTGCCAATACTTTACGTGAGTTTTTGACAATGGACAAAAAGGAGAATGCCTTTGATCATCCAGAAATCAAAGAAGCGATGGATCTGTGTTTGAGTTGTAAAGGGTGTACTGCCGAGTGTCCTTCGAATGTGGACATGGCCAGTTTGAAAGCAGAGTTCCTTTACCAATATCAAAAAACTAATGGAACACCACTTCGATCAAAAGCTTTTGCTCATATCAATGAATTGAATGAATTGGGCTCAATCGTTCCAGGAATCGCTAATTTCTTTTTGAGTAATAGTGTCACTGGAGGATTGATGAAATCTGTTCTTGGTGTGGCTCCAAGTAGAAATTTGCCGGCCATTAGTTCTCAAAGCTTGAGAAAGTGGTACAAGAAAAATTATGATTCACTTCCTGGAACAGCCAAAACTATCAAATCTGTCTACTTTTTTGTGGATGAGTTTACCAATTACAATGATACTCAGATCGGGATTAAAGCTATTTCCTTGTTGAAAAAGCTCGGGTATGAAGTCAGAATTGTGGATCACGAAGAGAGCGGACGATCGGCTTTGTCAAAAGGCTTGTTGC
The DNA here is from genome assembly GCF_014206875.1 of Algoriphagus iocasae. GTDB lineage: Bacteria > Bacteroidota > Bacteroidia > Cytophagales > Cyclobacteriaceae > Algoriphagus > Algoriphagus iocasae. The sequence goes on from NZ_JACIJO010000001.1 coordinate 910,709, forward strand.
CAAAAGCGAAAAAACATGCGGAAGCGAATGTGAAAGTGTTTGCGGAATTGATAGATGGAAATACGCCTTTGATTGGTTTGGAGCCTTCTGCTATTTTGAGTTTTAGAGATGAATACCCGCGGATTGTGGGCAAAGAGTTAGTCGATGCAGCTAAAAAACTGAAATTTCATGTCAAGCTGATTGATGAGTTTTTGGCTCAGGAAGCTGCTGCTGGAAATATTAAACCAGAATCTTTTTCTACCAAAAGCCAGAAGATCAAGCTTCATGGTCACTGCCATCAGAAAGCGCTTTCCTCATTACTTTGGACGCAAAAAATCCTTTCCCTTCCTAAAAATTACACTGTGGAAACGATCCCAAGTGGATGCTGTGGTATGGCTGGAAGCTTTGGGTATGAAGCAGAGCATTTTGAAGTTTCACAGCAAGTGGGAGAGTTGGTGCTTTTCCCTGCTGTGAGAATAGCTGATTCCGAAACGATCATTGCTGCTCCAGGGACTTCCTGTAGACATCAAATTGCAGATGGAACTGGCCGGAAAGCAAAGCATCCTGTAGAGATTTTATGGGAGGCTTTTGATTCTTAAAGCTCAGCGTATTAATTAGAACTTAAGCTTATACTTGATGACAATCGGATCTTCAAATCCGATTGTTTTAGAAAGTTGATCTTTCAATTGATCCCCGTATTTACCAAATGCTCCAGTTTCCAAAGCATGGATCCAGTCTTCTGTTCGTAGTACATCATAGAAATATCCGTCTTTCGCAAATCCTTTTCCATTGGACCAACCTGCAAAAGAAGGGAAAGCGGTGACTTTTTGATTGGAGAAATTGAGGAAAACCTCATGAATTGGAAAAGTCCGCATGTCTGATAAATCCATGTCTTGATTTTTGATTAAAGCAAAAGTTTTTATCCTTGCTATGGAATCTGTGTACCAGATTTTTCCCATGTTAAAAGCATAGGGTTGTTGAACTACAGTTTTTTCGAAGTCCTCTGGGTTTCTATTTAATTCTTGTTTTGAAATCCCTCTTTCTCCAAAATCTAATACGCCAAAAGGTTTTGTTGCAGTCTTTTCTAAGATGGTGAGGGTGTCAGAAAATGCGAAATTCAGCAAGTAAGATTGGCCTAATTTAGCTATTTCGCCTTCACTGATTTCTGCAGCTAAAGGACTTGCTTTAAGTGGTATATCAATAAATTGATCATTCTCTAAATCAACTATTTTGAATACTTTATATTTTCCTTCCTCATCTGTTTTTCCATCAAACATGGGAGATACTAACCATTTGTTTGGTATGATTTCTTGAAAAGTCGGTAAGAAAGCCAATTCTTCCAAGATGGTTTCACTTCCAATAAAGTCAAAGTCAGGAAAGCTATAATGTTTGATTAAACCAGCCCCAACAGAAAGACTCAAAGTGTCTTCCGTGAAATTAATTCCCTGGATATTTTGGTATTCTGTTGGCCCTTCCCCAGCTCGGTCAAAAGTTTTTAAATAGTTACCCTTTAGATCGAAAAGATGGATTTTAGCGGTTGGATTACAGATCGTTGCATAAACGATGTATTCATTGGTAATAAATAGATTCCATATACTACAATTCAAATTTGCGGGAGAATCGGAGTTGTTTAGCAATGGGATAAATTCTACGGACTCTACTACCTTATCGAAATCATTTACTGACTTACCAGTAATTTCAAAAGTTGGTATTTCTTGAATGTTACTTTCTGAATTTTGACAACCAAAAGCTAAAAAAGCACTCAATGAAAGAGCATAAAAAGTATTCTTGAAATGAAACATTATTGTTGATTTATTAACTAAAAACCTTTCTTGCTACATATTCGGCACATCTTGCAGCTAGTCTGGATGTACAATTATCAATATCGTAATTAGGGTTGAGTTCGACTACATCCATGGAAATCAACTTTTTTGTTGAAGCGATCAATTCAAAAACTTTGAAGGCAAACTCAGGTTCAAAACCCATTGGAGATGGGGCAGACACCCCAGGCGCAAATGCTGATGCAAATCCATCCATATCCACCGTCAAATAAATTTTGTCAACAGAATCTAAAAACCAGAGTATTTTCTCTTGGATTACCTCCCAATTATTAAGTCTGAAATCTTCCATGACCATCCATTTGGTTCCGGTGCTTTCAGCGGTATCAAATAATGATTTTGGGTTGGTGGATCGTTGGATGCCTAAACATAAATATTGAAAATCATCTCCAAACTCTTCGGCAAGCTGATAAAAAGGCGATCCAGAATGGCCTTTTCCATTAACGAGGGGTCGCAAATCAAAATGAGCATCTAGGTTAATGATCCCTAGCCTTTCATTCTTTGGTTTAAGGAAATCATAAATTCCCTTTGCATGGGCCAAAGCCAAATCGTGTCCACCTCCAAGCAAGATTGGGAAGTGATTGGTTTCCAAAAGACTTTTCACAGTGTCTGTTATCAGGTTATGGCTGGATTCCATATCACTGTTTACAGTAATCACATCGCCATAATCAAAAATCCTGGTTTTTTCGGGAAGGTGAAAAGCAAGACTTCCCATCATATTGCGAATAGATTTTGGTCCAGCTATGGTGCCTAGCCTTCCTTGATTTCTATTCACGCCTTCTTCTCCTGCATATCCCAAAATTCCAACTTTAGGATTCTCAGTATTTGAATCGATTTGTAAATCGTTGACAGAGATGCTTGCCTGGTGCCAATATTCGATCGAATCGGATTTTCTACCAAACCAATTGGAAGTTTCTGGATTTTGATGGAATTCGCTCATTGCTTTTTTTTAAAGCAATTTATCCAAAATACTAGGATCTACCAGATTTGGAACCGTAACTTTTAATTGAGGACTTCTGTCCATCTCCCTTTGGATCGCTTCCAATGATCCCGAATTTCTGGCCCAAGCTCTTCTTGCAATTCCATTATTCACATCGTAAAAAAGCATGGATTTCAGTTTTCTTTCTGAATCTTCCGATCCATCCAGAACCATCCCAAATCCTCCATTCATTACCTCTCCCCAGCCAACTCCGCCGCCATTGTGGATTGAAACCCAAGTGGCTCCTCTGAAACTATCCCCGATCACATTATGAATCGCCATATCAGCTGTGAACTTACTTCCATCGTAGATATTGCTTGTTTCACGAAAAGGTGAATCGGTTCCGCTTACATCATGATGATCTCGACCCAGCACAATCGGAGCAGAAATTTCTCCTGATAGTACAGCATCGTTGAAGGCTTTAGCGATTTTCGATCTTCCTTCCGCATCTGCATATAGGATTCTCGCCTGTGACCCAACGACCAATTTGTTCTTTTCAGCCTCCTCGATCCAGGTAATGTTATCCTGCATTTGCTGTTGAATAGAAGAAGGAGAATTCTGCATGATTTCTTTTAGAACCTTCGCAGCGATCTGGTCTGATTTTCTTAAATCCTCCGCTTTTCCGGAAGTACATACCCATCGGAATGGTCCAAATCCATAATCAAAGCACATCGGACCCAAGATATCTTGCACATAAGATGGATATCGGAAATCAATACCATTCTCAGCCATAACTTCTGCTCCAGCTCTGGATGCTTCCAGCAAAAAGGCATTTCCATAGTCAAAAAAGTAGGTTCCCTTTGCTACATGGGAATTAATGGAAGCAGCATGTCTCCTTAAAGTCTCCTGTACTTTTTCCTTGAAAGTTTTTGGATCCTCTGCCATAAGCTTGTTTGACTCCTCAAAGGAAAGCCCAACAGGATAATAACCTCCAGCCCAAGGATTGTGAAGAGACGTCTGGTCAGAACCCAGCTCTACGAAAATTCCCTCTTTATCAAATCGCTCCCATACATCTACAATGTTTCCAATGAACGCCAGAGAGACGACTTCTTGATTTTTTTTGGCAAGCTGTGTCCGAATTACGAGCTCGTCTAAATTTTCAATCAATTCATCGACCCATCCTTGTTCATGCCGTTTTCTGGCAGCAGCAGGATTCACTTCTGCACAAATAGTGATGCATCCGGCAATATTTCCAGCTTTGGGCTGTGCTCCACTCATACCTCCTAGACCTGCAGTCAAAAAAATCTTTCCCGCGGGTTTCTTTCCGGCTCCCAGCTTTTTACGGAAGGCATTCATCACAGTAATTGTTGTTCCATGTACAATTCCCTGAGGACCGATATACATAAAAGAACCTGCGGTCATTTGGCCATATTGCGTCACTCCAAGTGCGTTGAATTTCTCCCAATCATCGGGTTTGGAGTAATTCGGGATCATCATCCCATTGGTTACCACCACTCGAGGAGCTTCTTTGGAAGAAGGAAAAAGTCCCATAGGATGTCCAGAATAGATATGCAAAGTCTGATCATCGCTCATTTCAGACAGGTATTTCATCACCAAAAGATATTGAGCCCAGTTTTGGAAAACAGCTCCATTTCCACCGTAAGTGATCAATTCCTCAGGATGCTGCGCAACTGCTGGATCCAAATTATTCTGGATCATTAGCATAATTGCCGCTGCCTGTTTTGACTTGGCAGGATAGTCAGTGATGGCTCTCGCGCGCATCTCGTAATCCGGCATAAATCTATACATATAGATTCGGCCATAATCTTTCAGTTCCGTTAAAAACTCACTTGCCAATTCCAAATGCCATTCTTTAGGAAAATATCGCAATGCATTCGTCAATGCAAGTTTCTTTTCTTCTCCCGAAAGGATATCCTTGCGCTTTGGAGCATGGCTCAAAGTTGTGTTTAGGGTTCTTTTTGAAGGAAGTTGAGAAGGAATGCCTTGGGATATTTGCTCTTTAAAAGTCATGCTATTTACGATTTTTGAATTACGATTTACGAGCTTTATTTGAACCTCTGTCGTAATTCTATGATCTGGAGTTTATACTTAATGTCTTGATTCTTGGATCTAAAATCTAATGTCTCACGTCTTACTTCCTCTTTTCCATACCTGCGCTGGTTTCAACTTCCCTTGATTATAAAGGATTTCTCTATAATCTGAAGTTGGATAAAGATTAAAATCTGCCAAAAATCCTGATCTTAATTTGCCTCGATCTTCTAAACCCAAAGCCGAAGCAGCTCGAAATGTCAATGCTGCAAAAACTTCTGCGGTGCTGAGTTTTTCGAACGTTGCCAAAATCGAAGCTTGTGTGAGCAAATCTCCCATCGGAGCGGAACCAGGATTCCAGTCACTTCCAATTGCCAAAGAACCTCCTTGATCGAGTATTTTTCTAGCCGGAGTAAAATCACATCCCAAACCTATGGATGCTCCGGGAAGTGCGACCGCAATCGTATCTGAATTAGCCAAAAGAGCGATTTCTTTTTCAGTCGAAGCTTCCAAATGATCTGCGGATTTAGCTTTGAAATTTACCGCAACTTCAGAACCTCCTGTAGTAAATTGATCTGCGTGAGCAGTCAGTTCAAATCCAAACTCCATCGCTTTTTGATAATAGGTTTTTATTTCTCCTGGCGAAAAAGCGCTTTTCTCAACAAAGGAATCAATTCGGTTTGCGAGGATCTCTGATTTGAGAATTGGGAAAAGTTGTTTAGAAATCATTTCCAGATATTCCTGATTTGTGCCTTCAAAATCGCGAGGTTTCATGTGCGCAGCAAGACAAGTCGGAATTAAGTCTGCTTTGGCTTCTTGATTAGCTTGTTTGATGGAACGAAGCATTTTTAGTTCTTCTTCTAATGATAGCCCATAACCGCTTTTCACCTCAATAGTGGTTACTCCATCACTTAAATGCCTATTTGCGTTAGAAATAGTTCTTTCAGCAAGGCCATCTTGACTGAGGTTTCTTGTTTGGGTGACTGTATCCCAAATTCCTCCTCCAGCCTCTGCTATTTCCAGGTAAGATTTTCCTGCATTTCTCATGGCAAAATCCTTGGCTCGGCTACCTCCAAAACAAATATGTGTATGGCAATCTATCCAACCTGGAAGAGCTACAAAATCTTTCTCCAACTCAATTACCTCAGCATTTAACGATTTTGCTTTGGCTTTTAAATCATTAAAGTTTCCAATTTCCAAAATCTTTTCTCCTTCCATCAGGATCCCAGCATACTCCAGAATTTCCAATTGCTCATCTTGCAACACACCTTTTAACGGGAGTTTGTCTAGAGTCAATAGTTGTGATATAGGGCCGATTAGTTTTTTCATGGTTTGTTGGTTTTTAGAAAGACCACTGTTGTTTCTATTGGTTTCCCGCAGATTTACGCTGATAAGGGGCGCAGATAAAAGCGCAGATTTTTATTATTTATCAGCGGAAATCTGCGTCTTTTTCTGCACCAATCTGCGGGCAATTTTAAAAGCTAAATAATTCACCCCACTCCGTATCAAAAGGCAAACCTTCTTCTTTGGCTACCTGATTAGCAATACCAATCAACTCACCACTTTGGATCATTTCGATTGCTGCTTCCATGTCTTCAGTCATTACACGGTCATTTATGACAGGTTCTATCTTAGTTCGAACATGCTCATGGATGGCTGTCATGACTTTTCCAGATTTCAATGGGGCATGAAAATCCATGGCTTGAGCCGCATAAAACAACTCAATCCCCAGGATTTTCTCTACATTCTCAATAACGCGTAGCGCTTTTCTTGCCCCAATCGAACCCATGCTCACATGATCTTCCTGTCCTAAAGAAGTTGGGATGCTGTCGGCAGAAGCGGGGAAACAAAGCCCCTTATTCTCAGATGCCAAAGCGGCTGTGGTGTATTGTGGAATCATCAAGCCAGAATTCAAACCAGTTTCTTTTAGCAATAATTTCGGCACTCCAGGAGTATCACCTTCCAGAGAAAGGTAGATTCTTCGATCAGAAATATTTCCTAATTCTGAAGCTGCAAGACAGGCATAATCCAAAGGCAAAGCAATAGGTTGACCATGAAAGCTCCCACCGGAAATCGTATGGTCTTCACTGAAAACAACAGGATTGTCAGTAACAGAATTGATTTCTGTTTCGATTGCGTCTTTCAGGTGCAACCAAGCATTTCTAGATGCCCCATGAACCTGCGGCATACATCTTAAAGAATAGGGATCCTGAACTCTCGCACAATCCAAATGTGAGTTGACGATTTCGGACTCATGAAGCAAATTCAGAATCGTCTGAGCCACATGCTGATTTCCAGCGAAAGGTCTAAGCTGATGCAATTCTGGAGAAAAAGGCTTGATCGAACCCATGAGCCCCTCGATCATCATTGCTCCTGTAATGTCTGCATGAACCAACAAATTATGCAGGCGATCCACGATTTTTACGCCGTAGGCAGCCATGAATTGTGTTCCATTGATCAACGCCAAACCTTCTTTTGGTCCAAGAGAAAGTGGATTCATACCAAGCTTTTCAAACACCTCAACTGTACGTTTAATCTCTCCTTTGTAGTGAACCTTGCCTAGTCCAAGCAATGGCAGAAACAAATGTGAAAGTGGGGCTAAGTCACCGGATGCTCCTACAGATCCTTGAATTGGAACAACTGGAATCACTTCATTTTCCAACATCCAAATCATTCGATCCAAGGTTTCCAATCGAATTCCGGAATATCCCTGAGCCAAAGCCTGAAGCTTCAACACAAGCATGAGTTTGGAGATTTCAATCGGCACAGGTTCTCCCAATCCAACAGCATGGCTTTTCAGGAGGTTTTCCTGTAATGTCTGGGTGTCAGCAGCTGAAATTTTGCTGGTGCAAAGAGGGCCAAAGCCAGTATTGATACCGTAAACTGCCTTTTCACCTTTAGCGATATTGGCAACCGCTTGTGAAGAAGCCTGAACTTTTTCCCGGGTTTCGATACTTAAAACGCCTTTTATTTCTTTCCTAGCTAGCTTTAAAGCTACGCCGGCAGTGAGTTGGTTTAATCCGTAGTTGAAAGTTTCCATTATTATTTGGGTAAATATTCTAGGGTCTTTACAAAGATACCAAGCCTTATTGATAATTTTTGATATCAATTTTATCAATATATGATACCTTTGAGTTATCATGGAGTTAAGACATTTAAGTTATTTCAAAGCTGTAGCTGAAGAGTTGAATTTTCGAAAGGCAGCAGAGCGTTTGTTTATTTCACAACCAGGATTGAGCAGGCAGATCAAGCAATTGGAAGAGTTGCTGGAGGTTAAGCTATTTGAGCGTGACCAAAAGCATGTTGAGCTGACAGTTGCTGGCAATTACCTGAAAGGGGAGGTGGATTTTGTGTTGAACCATCTGCAGATGACCAAAAGCCAGCTGAAGTTGATAGCATCAGGAAAAATTGGTGAGCTTCGAATAGGGTTTTTGGGATCGGCATCCAATCAGGTTTTGCCAGATTTGCTTTCAAAATTGAATTCCCAACAGCCATTGATCAGTACGAGTTTGGAAGAGCTTAGCAACGCAGTCCAAGTGGAAATGATAGAGAAAGATAAGTTGGATCTGGGTTTTGTAAGATTGGCTTCTGTGCCAAGTGATTTGGAAATGAAGGTAGTTTTGCGGGATAGTTTCTCGTTGGTAGTGCCAAAAGATCATCCTATTCAGATTCAGGATTTTCATTCTGTCAATCAATTTCGTGATGAATCTTTCGTTTTGTTTTCTTCAGACTATAGCAATCTATATTACGAGCAGATTATCGGGATTTGTAAGGATGCAGGATTCTCTCCTAGAATCAGACACAAGTCTGTGCATGCTTTGACGATTTTCAAATTAGTGGAAAATGGGATGGGGGTGGCGATAGTTCCTACTTCGCTCAAGGAAGGATATGAGTTGAATGTCCGATTTATGCAGGTTCCGAATATTCCACAATTCACGGAGCTTTCTGCAATTTGGAAGGCAGAGAATAGGAATCCAGCGTTGAAGCAGGTTTTGCCATTCATTATTTGAAATCCTTAAATTGAGCCTTTAAAGCAAATGTCGGGCAAATGTCGGGTCAAATCCGACCTTATTTCGTCCAAAGTCAAAAATCAAACAGAGAAATTGCCATGGTTAATCAAAAACTATTTACAATGAAACAACCAGAACTTGGCAAAAAGATCTCTGAAATGAGAAAGGCAAAAGGATTGACTCAGGAGGAGTTGGTCGAACTATGCAACCTGAATGTGCGGACTATCCAGCGCATAGAAGCAGGGGAGGTGACTCCTAGAAGTTATACGATCAAAGCTTTGTTTGAGGCTTTGGGGATAGAAACAAAGGAGTTTAAAAACGAACCGAATATTGAAATTAACAACACCAAACTCCCTTGGCTATATGCAGGATTGGCAGGTGGATTGGTTTATTTCTTTCTCTCCTACTTTGAGATCAGTATGGAAATCGAATGGCTAGAAGGAGCCTTGCTCCAAAAAACCAATTTCGCTTGGGTGAAAATCGGGACTTTGCTTACATTTTCTCTTTTTCTTCTAGGATTGAAAAAAATGGCTGAGGCTTTTCCAAATAAAATACTGAAAATCTCGCTCCTATTGATGATAGTTTTCAATGCTTTTTGGATCACGATAGATCTCATCAGTTTGTTGGGTAATTCTTTTTTCATCGAGGATTATTACTATGTGAAATTGGCCTCCTTTGGCTTGGCTTATGGGTTTATGGGAATAGGTTTTATGACTTACAAAAATCTATGGTCCAATATCCCTCAAATCATCGGAGCACTGGGGATTGTCGCTGGGGTATTGATCTTTTCTGTCATTGGAGCTTTATTTGGGCTGATTCCACTGACTTTATTTGAACTTGGGGAAATTGGGTTTCTGATCTGGGGAATCAATAAAATCGGGAGAACTTCTTCTCCCGATTCCACTTTTAGTTCTCAAGTATCTGCTTGATTTTTTCTTTTACTTCTTTTAGAATTTCAGCATTTTTTGGACTTTGGCTTTCTATTTCCAGAATTTTTGGATGAATTCCCGGTGCAAAAAAATCAGTTAAAGCGGCGTCCAATTCGGTTTTTGAATTCACCTTTACATAGAAAAAACCGTATTCAGTTGCCAAATGCTGTGCGGTTAATTTTTGTTTCGTTTCGAAATATTCCTCTAGCTCCGGTTGGTTTTTAGGACCATCAATCATCCTGAAAATGCCGCCTGCGTGATTATTCAGTATTATAATCCTTAAGTTCGGCATCGCGTAGTTATGCCAAAATGCATTTCTGTCGTAAAAGAATGCTAAGTCACCTGTGATCAAAGTGACAAGATCTTTTGTCGTAAAAGTACATCCAACAGCAGTAGAGTTGGAGCCATCAATTCCACTGGTGCCTCGGTTGCATCGAACCTCTGGGTTTCGCTTTCCAAGGAAATTTAAATATCGAACTGCCATGCTATTGGCAACATGGATTTTTGAAAAAGGAGGAATCTTTTTCAAGACATCATTTAATGCACCGTACTCACCAAATTCAACTTCACTTAAAACTGCTGGTAAGGAAAGGGAAACTGTTTTTTCCAATGAATGCCATGAATGATGAAACTCTGGATTTTGAGGTCTCAGATTTTTACTCAGCCAAGCCAGGAAATTTTGGGGAGAAACTGGTAAAATTTGTGTCAAATTCTGAAATGTATCTTTCGCTTCTCCATTCTCTTGAAAATGCCAATGCTTTGCGCCAGATTTCCGAAGGAATAGCTTCAGCGATTTCGAAATGATGGACTTCCCAAATGTGATGATTAAGTCGGGAGAAAGTTTTTGGGATAGATTTTCATTCCCAAGCCAATGATCATGGAATGTAATGGTTTGATCCGATTGTAAATTCGAAATTGAATCCGTCATAATCACAGCATTTTGCTGGATAGACAATTGGTCTAAAAGCCCCTGAAGTGTTGGATCAGATTTTTGTTGACCAGGAACAATCAGTAGGTTTTGAACAGTGGAGAGGATGTTTTTCAAGTTTGAAAAAGTATCCTCGGTCAATGTTACAGAGCTTTTTGAAAGCTTAATAACCCGCGGATTTTCAGGGAAAATTATTTCTTCACTTGGTTGAGGGTAGAAAGGTTCCTTCAGAGGGATGTTGATATGAACGGGACCTGCTGGGAATTTCTTAGCCAGATTAATCGCCTCATTGCTAATCCTTGCAGCATGCCAAAGGTCGTCTTCCCCTTGGATATGATTGGGAAATTGAAAACTTTCTTTCACATGTTTACCATAGACTTCCTGCTGGAAAATCGTCTGTCCATCATATTGATCAATCCATTCTGCTGGTCGATCTGCTGTCAATATCAATAAAGGAACCTGCTGGAAAAAAGCCTCAGCAATAGCTGGGTAATAATTCAAGGCTGCAGAACCACTGGTACATACCAAAGCCACAGGTTTTTCCAATTCCTGAGCCATTCCTAAGGCAATAAATGCAGCGGAACGTTCATCAGAAATAGTTCTTGTATGTATTTCAGGATGTCTTGAAAAAGCCAATGTTAGTGGGGCGCATCGGGAACCCGGTGATAAAATCACATGTTCGATTCCTTTTTTCGCGCAAATGGCTACTAATTCGGTGATTTGGGAGAGGATCAAGCGCTTGGATTTTGGATGAATTTACCGATGATCTCGCATTTGAGCTCCGTTTCTTCCCATTCTTTTTCAGGATCTGAATCTTCAGTTACACCGGCACCAGCGTATAAAATTACCTGCTTTTCTGAAAGTGATGCAGTTCTCAAATTCACATAAATAGAAGTTTCTTCCTGAATATTTACCGGACCGATAAATCCCGCATAAAAAGATCTATCAAAACCTTCATAAGCTTGGAGAAATTCATGGGATTCTTTTCTTGGCATCCCGCAAACTGCAGACGTAGGATGTAATAAATCTAACATAATGGAACCTAGAGTTGGAAATCCTGTCTCACGCATGTTGATTTTGAAATCTGAGCGAAGGTGAAGTAGGTTGCCTGCTATCGCAGTTTTAGGCCCATGCTCTTCGTATTCACGGAGTCTGATTTTTTTGAAACAGGAAACAATGTATCTGCTTACAAGAGCTTGTTCTTCGATTTCTTTTTGAGTCCAGGCTACGGTTTTTAATGGATTATCACCAGTTGCAGCCTGTGTTCCAGCTAGAGACATGGTATAGAAAATATCACCTTTAGTCTCAATCAAAATCTCTGGAGAAGCTCCAATCCAGGTTCCGATTTGAGGAATATGAAAGAAATTGATAAAGGCAAAAGGGTAAGAATTCATCAAACTCAAAAGAGTACTGCTTAAATTGAAATTTTCAGGTGTACTGATGGTTTTGGTTCTAGCTGGAACGACTTTTTCCATTTTGCCATCTAAAATTGCCTGTACTCCCAATTCCACCAAGTTCATGAAATGAAGTTTATCTCCACTTTCATCTTTTGAATTTTCCTTATTGGATTTCTTTTGAGCCGACAAAAGCGATTTTAAATCTTCAGGTGAAATTGGACTTTCATTTTCAAGACGGATTTTAGCCCATTCAGGCAAATCATCTTGACCTATTTCTCCATCCAATTGAAGTTTCAGGTAATTATTCGCTTTGATAAAAAATGCTTTTTTGTCCGCTTGGTCAGCAAAGGGGTGTACGATAAATCCAGGCTCAAGCTCTTCCAGGTTAATTGGAACTTTGGAAGGGCTACTGTTATTATCCAAAACCATTTCCAAAACATTGGATTTTGGCTTTCTCCAGATTGCAAAAGAACCACCCGAACTCAGACCTAATTGCAATAGGCGATGAATGACTTCTGTTTGGGTGTAATTGGTGGATACTTCCGTATTCATTTACTTCTTATCTATAATCGCAACTGTAATTCGACTGATGCAGGAAAGCTGATCTTGCTCGTTAAAGATTTTAATTTCCCAAATCTGAGTCTTTCTCCCAATGTGGATCGGCGTCGTTGTTCCTTTTACTATTCCAGATCTGACGGCTTTGATGTGATTGGCATTTATTTCTAAACCAACACAAGTTTGACTTTCCAGATCAATTGTAAGCGAACTTGCAATACTGCCCAAAGTCTCCGCCAAGACCACATTTGCTCCTCCATGCAACAATCCCATGGGTTGTTTTGTTCGCTCATCTACCGGCATTGTGGCAGAAATTGAATTATCGGAAATGTCAGTGAAAATTATTCCCAAATGGGAAACCATGGTGTTTTTTCCTTGCTTATTTAATTCCTCTAGTGAAGGCTTTCGCTTAAATACCATGAAAATTAAAGTAAATGAGTTTTCTTTGGGCTGAGGACAAAAATAGAGAATCTTGAATCGAAAAAAAATTTACCTAGTAAGACACGGACAGACTGATTTCAACCTAAAAGGAGTAGTGCAGGGGAGTGGAATCAATGCCGATATCAATGAAACTGGCAAGAAGCAGGGAGAGTTATTTTTTAAAGCTTATCGGAATGTTCCTTTTGATCAACTATATCATACTGCACTGATAAGAACCAAGCAATCCATCCAAGGTTTTTTAGACTTGGGTATACCAGCCACAACTCTTCCGGAATTAAATGAAATTTCTTGGGGAGATTACGAGGGTACTCCGATGACTCCTGACGAAAGTCAATATTACCATCACATGTTGAATCAATGGAAGATTGGTAATCTCGATTATGCTATAGCTGGTGGTGAAAGTCCCAATATTGTCGCAGCACGAATGATCAAAGGGATAGAAAAGATCATTTCTGACCCAGGAGAAAATGTACTGGTTTGCATGCACGGTCGTGCGATGAGAATTTTCCTTAGCTTGATTCTAAAGAAGGATTTAAAAAATATGGATGATTTTGAACATCAGAACCTGTGCCTGTATCTGTTGGAGAAGAATGAGGATGGAGGCTTTGATCTGTTAAGGGGAAATGATGTGAGTCACCTTAAGGAATTGGATGAAGCTTAGCAGTCTTGTTGTTTTTCTTTTGCTGCTGAAGTTCTTCGTATTCTGATATAAAGCTTTCGAGTTCCTCTTTCCCTTCTGTTATGTCAAATACTCTGAAAGCGATATCCTGAAGTTTAATTTCTTTATCATTTCCAACTTCTACCAAAAAGTCGCCCAAGATACATTTGTCGATGTTTTGAGTGGGTACTTCTATTACCAAAGTGAGGTCAGAATTCCCAGTATAGGATTTAGTTTTAAAGGTTGACGAAAACTGATTTTCGATATTCTTGATATTGGTATTAAGTGATTTTAATTCCTTTTGCTTGAAAATCACCATAAATGTCCTTGTATCATCATTTTTAGCAAATGATGTGAGAGACATAAACATTATAATCGCAACTATTCCTAAACTTCTCATACCCTGTAAGGTACTAAAATAATGCCCGAATAAGCAAATGTCATTTAGCTAAAAAAAAGAAAACCCCAGAAATTTTTTTCTGGGGTTTTTGTATGGATTCAAAAACTGATTAAGCTTTTGCTCTTTTCTTTTTTGTTGTTGGAGCTGGCTCCTCAATTTCGTCTTCAACACCTGCAAGGATTCTTCCGCAGTGCTCACAAACGATCAATTTTTTCTTTTCTCTGATATCAGCTTGTCTCTGTGGCGGAACAGTGTTGAAACATCCACCGCAAGCACCTCTTTTAACCAAAACTACAGCAAGACCATTTTTAGCATTTGCTCGGATTTTAGTGTAAGATTTGATCAATCTCTCTTCTACTTTTTTCAAAGCTTTCTCTCTGTCAGCATTTAATTTTGCTTCTTCAGATTCGCTTTCAGAAATGATAGTAGAAAGTTCGCTGTTTTTCTGATCCAGATCTTTCTGACGATCTTTCATCACTGCATTCAATTCGTCAAGATCTACTTTTTTCTGATCGATTCGAGTGGAAGCTTCTGCAATTTTCTTTTTTGAAACTTGAATTTCAAGATCTTGCAATTCCAATTCCTTGGTGATGGCATCATACTCACGGTTGTTTCGCACGTTCATCTGCTGCTCCTGATATTTCTTGATCAGTTTTTCAGAATCTTTGATGCTTTCCTTGAGTTGTTTGATTTCCTCTTCGTATGCTTCAATCTCGCTTTGGAATTTCTCCAATCGGGTCTCGTAACCTGCGATCTCGTCTTCTAAATCTTGAACTTCCTCAGGAAGAGCGCCTCTTACTTTAATAAGTGCGTCAAGTCTTGAATCAATGAGTTGAAGGTTATGTATAGCCTCGAGCTTTTGTGCTACTGTACTTTCCATGTACTATCGGTAGGATGTGGGATTTGTAACTACTTTCGTCAAATAGAGTGCAATATTAGGAAAATTTTGTGACAATAGCTCTCCAAGTAATTCTTTTGTGAAAATTTCACTCTCATAATGCCCAATATCGCAGAGAATTAACCTGCCTTCTGTATCGAAAAACTCGTGGTATTTCACGTCTGAGGTAATAAATACGTCCGCTTTAGCTCTTTTTGCATCATTTAACAAGAAAATTCCTGCACCACCACAAACTGCAACTTTTTTAATTTTTCTCTCCAGGATAGCCGTATGCTTGATCACCTTCAGTTCCATTTTGTCTTTTAAGTAATCCAGAAAATCAGTAGGATCCATTTCTTCATGGAGTTCTCCAATCATTCCAGCACCTACTTCTTGGTTTTCATTTTCTAGGCTAGATACATAATATGCAACTTCCTCATAGGGATGAGAATTTTTTAAAGTACTTAGAACCTTGCCCAATAAATGATTAGAAACGAGAACTTCGGCTTTCACTTCTTCTAAAGATTCCGGTTTTCCCTTTTCACCAATAGCTGGGTTTGCATTTTGGGATGGTGTAAATGTCCCGGTCCCGGTGCTTTGAAATGAGCAATCTGAATATTCACCGATTTTCCCTGCACCTGCTTTAAAAATGGCAGAAAGAACTTGATTCTTATCTTTCGTGGGAACGAAAAATTCCAGCTTGCTTAACAGTTGTTTTTTTGGCTGTAAAATCTTGGTATTCTGCAGGTTCAGTCTGTTCGAGATCCTTTTATTTACCCCGTTTGCAACATGGTCCAGGTTTGTGTGTATCGCAAAAATGGCAATGTCATTTTTAATCGCCTTTATGACTGTTCGTTCGACATAATTTCTGCCAGTAAAACTTTTCAGCCCTCTAAAAACAATGGGATGATGAGCCACAATTAAATTTGCTCCAAGGGAAATTGCCTCATCTACGACTTCTTCGGTGCAATCCAGTGTGCAAACCACTCCTGTAAGCGCAGCATTTCGATCACCTGTGATCAAAGTAGCATTATCATAAGATTCCTGATAAGCGGGTGGCGCAAACGATTCAAGCCATGAAATCAGTTCTCCGATCTTGTATCCCATATTTTTTTAGTTTCTTTGATCAAAAATAGTAATTCTAAGGAATGCGACCTTACGCTTTTTTGCTTTATCCATTTGCAGTGCTATATGATTTGATCACCAGAATCAGAAATAAATTTTTTGATTGGGGTTGGTTAAAGACGACTAAATCAACGATCAAAAGTATTTTGATTGGAAATCTGAGTGTGGGTGGAACTGGAAAGACCCCGATGGTGGAATATTTGGTGAGGATGCTAAAATCAAGGCAAAAGATTGCAACCCTTAGTCGGGGTTATGGCAGGAGCACAAAAGGATTTTTGAAAGCTGGAGAGGGTGTTTCACCCTCTGAAATAGGGGATGAACCTTTCCAGATTTTTGAGAAATTCGGAGAAGAAATAGCTGTTTTTGTTGGGGAAAATCGGGTGGAAGCTCTTAAAAATATTAGTTCTAATTTTCCTGAAAATGATTTAGTAATACTCGATGATGCATTCCAGCATCGCTATGTGAAAGCTGATCTGAATATTCTTCTGACAACTTTTAAAAACCCGTTTTGCAGTGATTATTTGCTTCCGGCTGGACGATTGAGAGAGAGTAGGTCTGGCGCAAAAAGAGCTGACCTAATTGTCGTGACTAAGAGCCCAAAAACCTTGAAAGAAGCGGATAAAAAAGAGTTGAAATCTCAACTGAAAACCTATAATTCTTCAGCTCCGATTTTATTTAGTTCGATAGGATACGGAGTTCCTTATTACTTGGGATTTGAACACAACTTTTCCAAAAATGTGATTTTGTTAAGTGGGATTGCAAATGATTCTCAATTAAAAGAATTTGTCTCCGAAAAGTATGAGTTGCTGGAGACGTTAACGTATCCAGATCATCATGACTATGACAAGTCGGATTTTGAAAAGATCAAGGAGGTCTTCACTCAACATTTACCGTCCAAGCCCGTTATTCTAACCACAGAAAAAGATGCAGTAAAAGTTAAATCTTCTTGCCCGGAAGGTTTTCTAAGAGAAATTCCGATTTTTGTCCTGCCAATTCAGGTAGTTTTCTCTCCTGAAGATGAGCAAATCATAGAAAGCATTATCGATCAGGTAATACTTCAATAAACGTAGATTAGGTGAGAATAAAGATTTTCGGTTTACTTATTATTTTGACAATGGGACTGTCCACAGGACTGATGGCTCAGCGTCCCGTTACCACCAATCCAAATCAACAGAGAAATCAGCAACTCGGTACCAGAGAAGATCCTGAAGAGGAGCAAGAAGTGGACGGTAGAAGACCATTGCTAGATGATAGTACCAAACAGGTTTTTGGACCTAAAACAAGTCTTTATTTTTTCGAAAAGGATATCAAAAGAAATAACCTCATTTTATATCCTCAGGATACTTCTTTGACCAATTTTCATAATTATGATCCTGTTGCAAAAAGTGGTTGGAAGTACCAGGATTTAGGAAATATAGGAAGTGCAGCTAAGCCAGTTTTTTATCAAATCCCAGACTTAATCGGGACAAGATCCGGCTATTCGGCTTATGATATTTATTACCACGCACCAGAAAACAATAAATATTTCGACACGAAATCTCCATTTACAGAGATGTCAGCATTTTTTGGGGGTGGCAATAGAAATATGTTGGACATTGCTTTTGCCAGAAATATCAATCCACGCTGGAATGTCGGATTTGACTTTCATACCATCAAGTCTAGAAAGACTCTGAATCCTACAGCAAGAGATGACAATATGGTCGAACAGACTTCTTATTCTCTTCATACCAACTATCGCACAGAAAACGGGAAATATTGGTTTTTGGGGAATTTCTCAAGGATGCGTCACCGAGTGAATGAAATAGGAGGGATTATTCCTCCGGAAGTGGATAGTACATCTGTTTATTTTACCTACGAAGATGCCAAAGTTTGGCTCCGAAATACTCAAGCAAGGGATTTACGCCAGGATTACCATTTTTATCATGAATTCAAGATTGAAGACGGGCTGCAGTTGTATCATGTTTTTGATAAGAAAAGTCAGGATATGACTTTTGAATCCAATTTGACTACTACAGATTCTTTGTATTTCCCTCCGACAAGATATAATCAACCTGACACGACGAGAAACTTTAATGAGTTTTCAGAATGGAGAAATGAGGTAGGTCTTAAAGGGACTTTTGGCAAGTTTTTTTACAATGCCTACGCCAAATTCAGGGCTGGGAGAATGAAGAATAAATTCTTCGAAAATGATGACAAATTCAATGAGGTATACATCGGTGGCCAATTAGTAGGGAAGATTTCTGAGCAATGGTCATTGACAGCTGATGGGGAATATTTGCTTCCTGGAGCTTATCGTTTACATGGAGTTTTTGTCTCTCCATGGCTTGAGTTGGAGTATACCAAAGCTTTGTATAAACCGACTTCCGTTCAGCAGATTTATATGGGAAATCATTACCAATGGGATAATGATTTTAACAATACCGGAGTGGATCAGATCAAAGGAAAATTGATTGTAAACTTTGATAAAATCAGGCTGAGACCAAATTTGACTATCAATCGAATTAACAATTATATCTATTTCAACGAGGATAGAATTGCGACTCAAAACGATGGAGAGGCATTTATGCTGATGCCAGGATTGATAGCAAATTTCCAGATTGGGAGAAAGTTCCGATGGGATAATGAGGTCATTTTTACGCAAGTCACTGGGGCGGGAGGAGATGCTTTTCGTATCCCAAAATTCTATGCAAACAGTAAATTTTATTTTGACTCTCCGGCCTTCAATGAGAATGTCTATATCCAATTTGGTGTAGATGTTAGGTTTAAGTCTGACTATTTTGCAGATGCTTATTTTGCTTCAACTCAGCAATTCTATCTTCAGAATTCATTCAATATTTATGCATATCCCGTAGCGGATGTTTTCCTTGATTTTAGAATTAACAGGACGAGAGTTTTACTGAAATACAATCACCTAAACAGTGGAATGATGAAACAGGAAGGCTATTTTGTGACTCCTGATTACACTGGTTATAAGTCTTTTATTGACTTGGGGATTACCTGGTATTTATTTGATTAATATGAATTGGGAAGAAAGCACCAGACAGAAAATGCTTCATCTGAAGTTGCCTACAGATCCAAGATGGGTGAATATTGCAGAGATGCAGATCGAGGATATTTTGACAGATCATGCTTACTGTGAACAAAAAGCTGCATCGTCTTGCATCAGTTTGATTTTGAGATTTTTTGATTTACCTGAATTGGTAGATACTCTGACGCCAATCGTGTCTGAAGAATGGGGACATTTCGAACGTGTTTTGGAACAGATTCGGAAAAGGGAATTGAGGTTTGGAGAGCCAAGAAAAGACGAGTACGTGACTAGGCTTCAAGGTTTTGTGAAAAAAGGAGGGAACCGATGGCAGCAACTGACAGAGATCCTGCTTTTAAATGCCTTGATCGAAGCAAGAAGCTGCGAGCGATTTAAACTTTTGTCTAAGAATATTCAGGATAAGGAACTTCAGAGCTTTTATTATGAATTGATGATTTCTGAAGCGGGTCATTATGTCACTTTTATTGAACTGGCTAGAAAATACCAGGATCCAGAAAAAGTCAATTCGAGGTGGCAGGAATGGTTGGTATTTGAGGCGGAAGTCTTGCAGGAAATTGGCCTTCGAGGAGACAGAATGCATTAGAGATGGATATTGAAATAATCGAAATAGCGCCGATTAAATTATCTGGAATTCTAATTCGTTTTCAATCTGTTATACAGGGATTTTATTAAAAATGGCTTCCAAAGTCAGGATTTGAGTTTGACAAAAGACCGCATTTTGAAACCTTTGATGAATCCTACGATCCTTTCCCTGAGAGTTCCGTAGAAAAAAATTGGATACCAATAACACAAAAGAAGTAAAACCAATAAAATGGATAGGTTAAATATTGATAAGGAATTAACTATTTGAAAGTTTATTGCTATACTTAAAATTGATTTTTAAAGAATATTAAAAAACCTGTTCCAATTCGGACGATTTATGAATTTGATCGAAAATATACGAGAGGCTCTCAACTCTGTAAAAGTAAACTTACTTCGAACTGTTTTGACAGGGGCGATTATCGCCATTGGAATCTCCTCTTTGGTGGGAATGCTTACAGCTATCGACGGGATTAAAACCCAGATTGCAGATAGTTTTTCAGGATTAGGTGCCAATTCATTTGATATCCGAAATAAGGGGTACTCAGGTGGTAGAGCCATCCAGCAAGGTGTTACCGAAAAGACCTATCCAAAAATTACATTTCGTGAGACTCAGACATTTAAGACAGAATATAGCTCTATCGGAGCAGCTACTGTTTATACACGAGTAGCAGGTGCTGCAGAATTGAAAAGAGGTTCCAAAAAAACTGACCCAAATACAAGAATTACTGGGGCTGATGAAAACTATGCGAATATTAAGGCAATGAAAATCGAGAATGGAAGAAATTTCAGTAATCTCGAAGTTCAGCAAGGAAATAATGTTTGTGTGGTGGGAACTGAAATAGTTTCGACCCTTTTTGAGCCAAACGAAGATCCAATTAATAAGAAAATCACTGTATTTGGTAGACCTTATGTGATTGTTGGAGTTTTGGAAAAGCAGGGTGGAGTAGGTCAAGATCAAGGTGCTGATCGACAGGTGATTATTCCGATAGAGAACGCCAGTAGGCTGGATAGAACAGGTAATTTTAATTACAATATCACCGCATTGAGTTCTGATGGTACTAAAATAGAATATGACATGGGGCAGGCGACTGAGATTATGAGAAAAATCCGTCAAGACCGTGTTACAAAAGAAGATTCATTTGATTTGACAAAAAGCCAATCCGTAGCAGAAAGTCTTGAGGAAGTAGCAGGTTATTTAAGAATGGGAGGTTTTGGAATCGGGTTTATTACCCTATTGGGAGCTTCCATTGGTTTAATGAATATCATGCTGGTATCGGTGACTGAAAGAACACGTGAAATTGGAATCAGAAAAGCATTGGGAGCTACTCCTTTGAGAATCCGTCAGCAATTCCTCCTTGAGGCAATTATGATCTGCGTTTTAGGTGGATTAATGGGAGTAATATTAGGGATCGCGATAGGCAACCTGATTTCTTTGGTCATTGGTGTTGGAGGATTTTTGATTCCTTGGTTATGGATGTTTGTGGCATTTTTGATCTGTATTATTGTTGGGCTTCTTTCAGGATATTTTCCAGCTTTCAAAGCCAGTAAAATGGATCCAATCGAATCCTTGAGATACGAATAATCAATAAAAATACATCTAAGAAAAGGCCTCCAATTGAATTTTTGGAGGCCTTTTGTTTTTTATCCTAAAATCAACATTCTATTTTTTATGGATTTGTAAGAGATAGCATTATTTTCCAAAGATGAAAAGAAATGAATTTGATGCGATCGTAATTGGCTCAGGAATCAGTGGAGGATGGGCTGCGAAGGAGCTTTGTGAAAAGGGTCTGAAAACATTGGTTTTGGAAAGAGGAAGAGATGTGAAGCATCTTCAGGATTACCCTACGATGACCTCCAATCCTTGGGAAATGCCTCATAGAAATACGATTCCTCGTGAGGACAAAATCAAAAATCCTGTTGTCAATCGCTGCTATGCCTATAAAGAAGATACCGAGCACTTCTTTGTTAAAGATTCAGATCATCCCTATGTTCAGGAAAAACCATTTGATTGGGTCAGAGGCTATCAAGTAGGAGGGAAATCATTGATATGGGCCCGCCAAACCCAGCGATGGAGTAAATACGATTTTGAAGGTCCTGGCAGAGATGGCTTTGCTGTGGATTGGCCGATACGATACGACGACATTGCTCCTTGGTATAGTCATGTGGAGCGGTTTGTAGGGATTAGCGGGAGTTATGAAGGATTGGATACTTTACCGGATGGTGAGTTTTTGAAGCCTTGGGAAATGAATTGCGTGGAAAAAGAGATTCAAAAAAGAATCAAATCTGCCTATCAAGATCGGGATGTAATCATTGGGAGATGTGCTCATTTGACTGAGCCAAAAGAAGTTCATCTTGCACAAGGAAGAGGACAATGCATGGCTAGAAACCAATGCTATCGAGGATGTCCATTCGGGGGTTATTTCAGTTCCAATTCGTCCACTCTTCCATTTGCGGCAGCCACGGGAAATCTAACTCTTAGACCTGACTCCGTTGTTCATTCCCTAATCTATGATGATCAAAAAGAGAAAGTAACAGGTGTAAGAATTGTAGATCGTTTGACTTTGGAATCAACAGAATACTTTGCAAAAGTGATTTTTGTGAATGCCTCTGCATTAAACTCTAATCTGATTTTAATGAACAGTGTTTCCAGCCGATTTCCTAATGGTCTCGGAAATGATTCTGGAGTTTTGGGGAAGTATATCGCATTTCACAATTATAGAGGTTCAATAGGTGCTTCTTATGAAGGATTTGAAGACAGTTATTATTATGGAAGAAGACCGACAGCTGTGATGATGCCCAATTTCCGAAATGTCAAAAAGCAGGAAATGGACTTTTTGCGGGGATATATGACTTTTTACACTGCTGGGAGAGCTGGGTTTGGACATGCGGACATGCCTTTTGGTGCAGATTTTAAAGAAGCTAATACGAAACCAGGACCTTGGTCAGTATATATGATGATGCAAGGAGAAACTATTCCAAAAGAATCTAATCAAGTTACTCTAAGTGCTGATCAAAAAGATGCTTGGGGAATTCCTTTGCTGAAAGTAAATGTAGATTACGATTCAAATGATGAATTGATTTTGAAGGATTTCTTTGTACAAGGAGAAGAAATGCTGATCAAAGCCGGTTGTCAAAACATTCGAACATCGGACAGCAAACAATCTCCAGGTCTTGACATTCATGAAATGGGAGGAGTTAGAATGGGAAAAGATCCAAAAACGTCACTTCTCAACGATTTCAATCAAATGCATTTGGCACCGAATGTTTTTGTGACTGATGGAGCTTGTATGACTTCGACGGGTACACAAAATCCCTCTATCACCTACATGGCATTAACTGCCAGGGCGGTAGATTATGCAGTAAATGAATTAAAAAAAGGGTCGATTAAATAAGACTGAATTGAGTTTCAAACTTAATGGAAAATTTAGATTAAATCTGTTTTCCTTGGGTCTGGACCATATTCATTAGGCCCGTCTTGACCTTTTTTAGCAGCAAGCCAAATAAAACCAATAAAGTTTACTGGGGGCGGAATTAATAGGTAAAGTGCATATTTCCAATCCATGCCGATATCATGAAATCGTTTTATAGCCTGAATCAAAAGAACAACAATTGATGCAATCAGGACTATTGTGAAGCTGAAAAATGTCGGCCAAGCTTCTTGCTGATAAGATTGCCACATCATCATCAGGCTCAAAATATTTGTGAAATAAAAGAATAAAAAAAGCACCAAATATTTTCTCCTACTGATTCTTCCCTCTGGTTTAAATATCTCATTCATAACTAGATAACAAGTTCGATGGATAATTGTTTAAACTTATAGAGAATTCAGGTTGATCGGAAACAATAAGTTAGTGAGAATCAGTTTGGGTACTTTTCAGGTATTAGGGGAAGTATTTTTATATATTAGCAGTATCAAATAAGGGGTGCCCAAAATTTACGGGCTGAGATCATACCCATCAGCAAGCAATTGCTGAGCACCTGATCCGGGTAGTGCCGGCGTAGGGAATAGATTAATTGTTCTCCCTTTTTTGAATAATGATTACTAATTATTCAAATGGAAAATTTTATTGAATTCGATCTGCTTTGGCAGCAGATTCAAGCTACAAGTCTACTCGAATGGATTGCAGTAGGCTTTGGCGTCACTGAAGTATTATTAGCTAGAAAAATCAATGTTCTGCTTTATCCAGCCGGTATAGTAGGGATTTTGTGTTCCTCCTTCCTGCTAATTGATGCGAAGCTTTATGCAGAAACTTTGCTTCATGGCTATTATTTGGTGATGAGCATTTATGGCTGGGCAATGTGGAAAAACCGATCAGCTTCAGGTGCCGGGCAAATATCTAAAAGCACCATTCATGACCAGAAAATCACTTGGTCTATTGCTCTTGGAGGATGGGTGTTTTTATACTTTGCCTTAAAATATTTCACTGACTCCGATGTCCCAATTTTAGATGCATTTGTATCTGCAACTGCTTGGGCAGGAATGTGGCTTTTGGCTAAAAGAAAGCTTGAAAACTGGATTTGGCTGAATGTTTCCAATCTGGTTGCTATTCCTTTGCTTTTCCATAAGCAACTCATCTTAGTTTCATTTTTAACCCTTTTCCTTTTTGTGGTGGCTATTTTCGGGTACCTGGATTGGAAAAAAGAATTAGAAAACCGCGATGCGAAATTCAGAACTATTTAATCACCAGCTCGCTTCTAAAGCCGAATCCATTGGGAAATTACCAGAGGAATGGCTTTCTGTTATCTATGAGGAAAAGTGGTTCAAGCTGTTTGTCCCTCGGGAACTGGGAGGGCTGGGTTTACCTCTAAAGCAGGCTTTAAAATATGAAGAAAGCCTAGCCAGATTAGATGGTAGTTTAGGATGGACCATTACGCTTTGTGCAGGTGCGGCTTGGTTTGTTGGCTTTATGGAAGAATCTATTCGAAATGAATTTTTCACGAGAGAAAACCTTTGTTTGGCTGGAAGTGGTTTTGTTGGTGGAAAAGCGGATCAAATAGGAGAGAGATATTTGATCTCGGGAAGTTGGACCTATGCTTCTGGGGCTCTTCATGCGACGCATTTTACTGGGAATTGCGAAATCTTTGAAAATGGAAATGCGGTTCTAAATGAAGAAGGTAATCCCATTATCAAGGCTTTTATTCTTAAAAAAGAGGAAGTTCAGATTCTCGATGGATGGAACTACATGGGAATGATTGCCACGGGAAGTCATGCCTTCAAAACCGAAAACCTCCATGTTTCGAAGGATCGATGTTTTGAAATCATTCCAGAGAAAACAAGCCTTCCAGATCCGATTTATAAATTCCCATTTCTGCAATTTGCCGAGGCAACATTAGCGGTGAACATCCTTGGTATTTCATTCCATTTAATGGACTTAATAGAGGAGTCTTTTTGGAAAAGGCATGAATATCGAAAATACGATAAAAAGCATCAGCGATACTTTTCCGAACTGTTGAAAGACAATAGAATAGAAGTCAAAAAACATAAGAAGCAATTCTACAGACAAATAGAAAAGGCTTGGGTTGAGTTGGAAAAGGAAGGGCAAATCTCTGATTCCAGACTTAAGAAGATCAGTAAAAAAAGTAGACTTCTCACCTCAACTTGCAGGAGAGTAAATTCAGAACTATTTCCTTTTTCTGGATTAGAAGGAGCAAAAACGCAGACAGAATTGAATCGTGTTTGGAGAGATTTTAATACGGTGAGCCAGCATGCTTTGCTGATTTTTCCTTTTTGAACCCAGCTAGAATTAATCCACTTTCTTAAAAACCATCATAGTCCTATTAGGCACATAGGCTAATAGGCATTGGTTTTTATCTGTAGGGTAGTTGATTTTATTGTCTAGCCTTTCAAATCCCCCAAATTCCTTTTGATCTGAATTCAGTAAAATTTTGTAATTCCCTTCTTCCAAAACTCGAATCGCAAACCCAAAAAAGGAGGCCGTTGGATTAAAGGAAAAAACAAAAATCAATCCGGCTCTTTCGTAAGCCAAGATCTTTTTATCTGGGTCTAAATGAAGTTGAACAGCAGGTTTTGAGGCAAGAATATCATATTCATTTGCCAGCTGTATCATTTCCTTGTCCCATGCGTTCAGCTGTCCATAGCGTAGCAAAGGATCTTCAATCAATGACCATTGTCTTCGGGCATGCTGATAGCTCCAGTTGTTTCCTTCCCTTGGGAAATCAATCCATTCTGGATGTCCAAATTCGTTACCGATAAAATTCAAATAGCCTTCGCCTCCTAAGCTAAGGGTAATCATCCGGATCAATTTATGAAGCGCGATTCCCCGGTCGATGACCAGATTTTGCTCTAAAACTGACATGGAAAAATACATTTCCTTATCCATTAATCTGAAAGCGAGTGTTTTATCTCCTACCAAAGCCTGATCATGACTTTCTGCATAGCAGATTGAACGTTCTTTTGCTGGACGATTGGACAGTTGGTGCCAAAGCTCAAACATGTCCCATTCTTCATCTTGCTTGTGTTTCAGGGTTTTGATCCAATAATCGGGAACGCCCATGGCCATCCTGAAGTCAAAGCCAATTCCTCCATCTTCGATTTTTCTGGAAAGTCCAGGCATCCCGCTCACATCTTCTGCAATAGAAAGGCTGTCTGGTTTCAGATCATGAATAAGCTTATTTGCAAGTTGGAGGTAGACGATTGCATCTTCATCAACTTGGGAATTAAAATAAAGATCGACATTGTCAAAATCCATAAATAGACCATGATGTTGGTACATGATGGATGTGACTCCGTCAAAGCGGAACCCATCAAAGTGGAATTCTTCAAGCCAGTATCTGATATTACTCAGCAGGAATTGTTTAACCTCCCACTTGGCATAATCAAAAACCTTGGAATCCCAGCCTTCATGATATCCTTTTGCTCCAGGGTGAAAATACTGATGGTCACTTCCATCAAATTCATTTAGACCTTCATTTGTATTTTTTATCGCATGCGAATGAACAATGTCCATCACCACAGCAATTCCTAGTTCATGAGCTTTGTTAACAAGTGATTTTAGTTCTTCTGGAGTGCCAAAACGAGAAGTTGGAGCAAAGAAGTTTGAAATATGATAACCGAAAGATCCATAATATGGATGCTCCATAATGGCCATCATCTGAATGGTATTATATCCAGCCTCTTTTATTTTAGGGAGGGTGATTTCTTCAAATTCCTGATAAGTCCCGACTCCCAGCTTTTCCTGTGCCATCCCTACGTGGCATTCGTAAATCAATGGTTGATGAAGGCTTCTGGATAGCGAAAAGGATTGATCTGTCCAATTAAACTCCTTCTCGAACCAAAGTTGCCCGGCAAAGTCATGACTTTTTTCATCCTGAATAGCTCTCCTTATATAAGCGGGTATTCGGTCCAGTTTTCCATTGGCTCCAATGACGTGGACCTTTACTTTACTTCCATGTACAAATCGATCTTTGTATTCATCAAAGGGAAGAAAGATTTCCCAATCTCCTCTCGGACTTTTCTTCATCGGGTGAGAAGTCCTATCCCAATTATTGAAGTCACCAAAAAAATAGAGTGCCTCTGCAGCAGGAGCCCATTCCCGATAAACCCAACCTTTTCTCCAGGCTTCAAAGTGAATTCCATAAAACTCATGGTTTCTGGCAAACTCTGTGATACTGCCGCTGAAATTTTCAATTTCTTTTAAAGAAGCTTGAAATCTATGGTATCTATCAGAGATTTTTGGAGCATAACTCTCCAGCCAAGGTTCGTCTTTTACCAAATTCAGTTTTTCAGGTTCTTTCACAAAAATATCATTTAGCCCTGCTGAATTTATAAAAATTGAATGGGTTACAATGCATCAAAAAAAAAAGAGCCAAGAATATTCGAAAAGAACATCCCTTGGCTCTGAAATTCCTTGTGATTATTAAGCTTTAATGCTTTTCGTAAATCATTTCAGGTTCGATGACTTCTACATTTCCAGATTCATTGATTCTGTCCAGTGTAACCATTTTTACCTCGTTGATTAACATTGGATCATACTTGGCAGCTACACGAATGTAATTTTCTGTAAAGCCGTGTATTTTTCCATCCTCAATATCTTCTTCAAATAAAACGGAGAAGGTTTTGCCTAGATTTTCTTCGTAAAACTTCCTTCTTTTTTTCTCAGAAAGTATTCTGAGCATTTTGGATCGTTCATTTCTCTTTTTCATCGGCACGATTCCATCCATCTCTACCGCTCTTGTATTAGCTCTTTCTGAATACGTGAAAACATGTAAATAAGAGATGTCTAATTCATTGAGAAAATTATAAGTCTCCAAAAACAATTCGTCTGTTTCGCCTGGAAAACCAACAATTACATCCACACCTATACATGCATGGGGCATCAACCCTTTGATTTTACTCACGCGATCCTCATATAATTCTCTCAGATATCTTCTCCCCATTTTTCGCAAAATGGTATTGGAGCCCGACTGAAGAGGTACGTGGAAATGAGGGACAAATCGCTTTGAAGTTGCTGCAAAGCTGATGATCTCGTTGGTTAATAAATTCGGCTCAATTGATGAAATTCTAAATCGATTGATTCCATCGACATCGTCTAAAGCATAAACCAAATCAGCGAAACGCTCATTTCGCTTGCCATCTACTATTCCAAAATCTCCGATATTGACCCCAGTAAGAACTACTTCCTTTACTCCTGAATTTGCTATTTCTTTTGCTGAAGCGATGACACTTTCGATGGTATTACTTCTGCTTTTGCCCCTTGCAAGTGGAATCGTACAAAAAGCACATCCATAATTACAGCCGTCTTGCACCTTTAAAAAGGTACGGGTTCTATCATTGATAGAGTAGGCATTATTATAGGTCGTGGCCTCCTGGATTTCTGATGCCAGTACTTTTGTTTCCTGAGCTTTCGCAAAATCATCCAAAAGCTCGATTAATCGGAATTTTTCTGCTGCACCTAGAACAGCGTCTACTCCCGGGATTTCAGAAATTTCTTTTGGTTTTAACTGAGCATAACAACCAATGATAGTGACATAAGAATTGGGAGAGATCTTTTTTGCTTCCTTTACTATCTTTTTACACTTCTTATCGGCATTTTCGGTTACTGAGCAGGTATTAATGATAAAAATGTCTGGATTTTCCTGAAAATCCACTTTTAAATACCCTTTGTCCTCAAACTGCCTGCTGATTGTGGAAGTTTCAGAGAAGTTCAGTTTACAACCTAGTGTATAAAATGCTACCTTTTTCACTTTTAGCTCCTTCTTTATGAGTTTGCAAAGGTAATTAATCTCTGGATGTTTTCAATTTTCTAATTTCAGAACAGAAAATCACTTTTTTGGACGAAATGGCGTCAAAAAGACCATGTGTTTTTGAAAAAACTGTAAATTTTTCAAAAAATGAGCTCAAAATTCAAGCATTTTCATTTTCGAGTCAGTATTTTTCTATTTTTGTGAGTATAATCTTAAACCACAAATTGTAGAAATGGCAACACTCAGACAACAAGCCTTGTCTATGGTGCAGGCTAGACAGCGAGTAGCTGTAAAAGCACCATCCACCAAAATATCAAATTATTTTGGTGAAAATGTTTTTGGAACAGCGCAAATGAAAGAGTCTTTGGCTCCATCTGTTTACAAAAAAGTAATGGAGGCAATTGACAAAGGAAGCAAAATTGATGTTTCCACTGCAGAAGAAATTGCATCCGCTGTAAAAACCTGGGCCCTTTCTAAAGGTGTAACACATTATACACACTGGTTTCAGCCACTGACAGGCTCAACTGCTGAAAAGCATGATTCGTTTTTTGATGCGCTAGGTGGACTTGAGAAATTTAAAGGAAGTGCACTTGTACAGCAAGAGCCAGATGCTTCTTCTTTCCCTAATGGTGGAATCAGATCTACTTTTGAAGCAAGAGGATATACCGCTTGGGATCCTTCATCTCCGATCTTCATTTTTGAAAACACACTTTGTATCCCTACCATCTTCGTGTCTTACACTGGAGAGGCTTTGGATTACAAAACTCCATTGTTGAAATCAATGGAAGCTATCAACGAAGCAGCGATCAATATCTGCCAGTTGTTTGATAGAAACGTGAAAAAAGTATTCCCTTCTTTGGGTGTTGAGCAAGAATATTTTGTGATTGATAAGGCACTTTTCGCAGCAAGACCAGATTTGGTCATGGCGGGAAGAACTGTTTTCGGTCATAGCCCAGCTAGAGGTCAGCAATTGGATGATCATTACTTTGGATCAATCCCAACTCGCGTAAAAGACTTTATGGTGGACTTCGAAATCGAAGCTCATAAATTGGGTATTCCTGTAATGACCAGACACAATGAGGTTGCTCCAGGTCAATTCGAGGTTGCTCCTTTGTTCGAAGAAATCAACAAAGCAACTGATCACAACCAGTTATTGATGGACGTGATGGAGAAGGTAGCTGAGAGACATGATCTTAAAGTTCTACTTCATGAGAAGCCATTTGCTGGAGTAAACGGTAGTGGAAAGCATAACAACTGGTCTCTAATCACTGATACTGGCGTTAACTTATTCCAGCCAAGCAATTCTGCAAGAGAGAATCTTCAGTTCTTGACTTTCTTGGTTGCTACAATCAAGGCGGTTTATGATCATTCTGATCTTTTGAGAGCAAGTATTGCCTCTGCAGGTAATGACCATAGACTTGGTGCTAATGAAGCTCCTCCTGCTATCATTTCTGTATTCTTGGGTGCTACTCTTACTGAAGTATTGGATGAGCTTGAGAAAAACGGAAATATCAAGATCGAAAAAGGAGATAACATGTATATGAAATTGGGAATTTCTAAGATTCCTGAAATCATCCTTGACAATACTGATAGAAACAGAACTTCTCCATTTGCATTTACAGGAAACAAGTTTGAATTCAGAGCGGTAGGTTCTCAAGCTAACGTGGCTGGTCCAATGACTGCATTGAACGTAATCGTAGCAGATGTTTTGAAAACGATGGCAAAAGACATCGAAAAAGAAATGGCTGCTGGTAAAGAGAAGAAAATTGCAATCGTTAATGTTTTGAGAAAATACATTAAGGATAGCAAAAAAGTAAGATTTGAGGGAGATGGATATTCAGAAGCTTGGGCTAAAGAAGCTGAGAAGAGAGGTCTTTCTAACCTGAAATCTACACCTCAGGCACTTGATGTGTATAATACAAAAGCAACAAAAGAGCTTTTCGAAAGACATAATGTAATGAACCACATTGAGGTACATGCACGTCACGAGATCATGCTTGAAAACTTCATCAAGAAAGTTCAGATTGAAGGTAGAGTAATGGGAGATTTGGCATTGAATCACATTATCCCAACTGCTATCCTTTACCAAAACAAAATGATTCAGAATGCCAATGGTCTGAAAGGTCTAGGTTTGGATCATACTGCCGCGGTAGAGACCATCAAAGAAGTTTCTAAACATATCGAAGCATTGAAGTCTAATATTACTGCAATGATCGAGGCAAGAAAGAAACTTAACAAAGAAGAAGATATCGTGAAGATGGCCAAAGGTTATCAAACAGATGTTAAGGAAGCTTATTTTGACAAGATCAGATATGCTGTAGATAAATTAGAACTATTGGTAGACGATGAGTCTTGGCCATTAGTGAAATATAGAGAAATGCTGTTTTTGAGATAATATGCTCTGAAAACTAGCTAGTTAAAGCCTCTCAAGAAATTGAGAGGCTTTTTTTTTGACTTTTCATAAATTTTAAAAACTCCCATAAATCGGAATGAAATTTTCTGTATGGGGGTGGTTAATAAACAAAATATTGTATAGCAATCTTAGTAGATGTCTAAAATAAATTTTATTCTGAAATACTTTTTTAAAAAATTTAATTATTTACCCTCTTTTTAATAAAAAATATTATTGAATTGTTTTGAATGGATTATGAAATTTTTAGATTTACTGCATCGACTTGTATTTGCAATGTTGTTTTCAAAAATTTTTGAAAGCTAAATGACACATAATCAGTCCTTTTGTGAATAAATAGATCTTAAAGATTTGTTAATAACTAAAGCTTTTGCAGGTCAGTCAATAAACTCATTTATTTTCTAATCATTAATTATTTACTATGAGAAAAGTTCTATCAATTGCTTTCGCTCTGGTGATGATCTTAAGTGCCGCGACTTTGGCACAAGGTCAGCAAAGAGTTTTGAAGGGAGTTGTGACAGCTTCGCCGGACGGAGAGCCGATGCCGGGTGTCACAGTTTTGGACAAAACGAACCAGACGGGTACCACCACTAATATAGATGGTGAGTATTCTATTAATGTCGGACCAAATTCGGTTTTGGTATTTTCTTTTATTGGTTTCGCGCCTCAGGAGGTTACGGTTGGGAATCAATCTGAGATTAACATTTACCTAGAGGAAAATGCCAGCGAACTTTCAGAATTTGTGGTAACAGCCTTTGGTATGGATAAAAAAGAGAAGTCTTTGGGTTATGCTACCAGCACGGTAAATGCAGCTGAGCTTACTAAAGTAGGAACGCCAAACGTAGCAACAGCACTTTATGGTAAAGCTCCAGGTGTAAGAATCCAGTCCGGAGCAGGTGGGGCTACTT
This sequence comes from Algoriphagus iocasae, assembly GCF_014206875.1. Taxonomy (GTDB): domain Bacteria; phylum Bacteroidota; class Bacteroidia; order Cytophagales; family Cyclobacteriaceae; genus Algoriphagus; species Algoriphagus iocasae. The sequence continues at coordinate 942,964 of NZ_JACIJO010000001.1, forward strand.
CTGCGGTGAATATCACTGTCAGGGGGCTAAACTCCATTACGGGAAATACTCAGCCATTGATCATTATGGACGGGGTTCCTATTCGAAACGAGAACGTTACCAATAACAACTATTGGGGTGATCAAAGATTGAGAGGTAATGGTCTCTTGGATATTAACCCAGAGGATATTGCAAACATTTCTATCTTGAAAGGTGCATCTGCAGCAGCTCTTTATGGTTCTGAAGCGGTAAATGGGGTCGTTTTGATCACTACTAAAAAAGGGAATTCTGGTAAAAAAGGATTTACTGTTGACTTTAGCGCTAACATGGCAAGAGATGAAATCGCTTACCTTCCTCGTTATCAGAATGTAAGAGGTCCAGGGGGGCCAAGCCATGTTTTTTCTTTGGGTCAGCAAGATGATGGTTTTATTACTTATGCGGACGGTTCTAGAGGTTTGCCAAATACTTCTATCAATTTCGGTCCTGAGTTTGATGGTCAGCCAACCAAATCTTGGGATGGTGAAATCAGACCTTATGTGGCTCAGAAAGACAACTACGCTGCCTTGTTTAACAATCCTTTGAGTTCTTCTGTAAACGTGGCCATTGCCAACAGTACTGATATATCTGACTTCAGATTCTCTTTGACTCGTCAGGATAACGAGGCCTTGAGTTTGAACTCAAAAAACAATAAGAATATCGCCAACTTGAATGCTTCTTTCAAAATAAGCAAAAAGTGGAAAACCGATATAATGGTAAACTATGTGAACCAGAACACCACCAACAGACCTTACTCTATTGACCGTATGATCAATAATTTTAGCGGTATGATGTCTAGATTTGATAATGGTGCTTGGTACTTGGACAGATATCAAACCAGTCGAGGTTATAGATTTGTGACAGGAACAGGTCAGAGTTTAACTCCAGATGAAAATATTGTATACAATGGCTTTATGGGTGACATTGGTGACTATGTATGGAGAGTGAACAAACATAATCTTGATGAGACTTCTAATCGTGTGATCGGAGTATTGACAAATACCTATCAGATCACGAATGATTTGAGTTTTAGAGCTAGAATCTCCAATGACTTCACTTCTAGATATACAGAGGATAGAAGAGCAACTGAAAGACCTTTGGCTTTCGGGAATTCGGGTTACTTCGGTATGCTTTCTGAAAACTTCAGCATCCTTTATGGGGATTTGTTTTTGAACTACACTAAAAGTTTATCAGAAGATATCAGCATTAGTGCATTGGCAGGTTATACAGCGACCAAAGAGACCAATAGTAGCACAGGTAGAAGTACCAATGGTGGCTTGAGTAGTGAAAACTTATTTGACTTGGTTGCTTCTAATAATATCGCAAACAGTAGCTCAAATAGATTTAATAGAGTGATTGATGCTTTCATTGGCACAGTGAATTTTGATTACAAAGGGTTTTGGTTCTTAGAAGGTACTGTTCGTAGAGATAGAACGTCTACCATGAATCCTCAAAACAATGCATTTGTATATCCCTCTGTAAATACGAGTTTGGCAATCTCTGATATGGTTCAATTGCCAGAATTTATCACTTTCTCAAAATTGAGAGGTTCTTGGGGTATTGTAGGTAACTATCCAGCTGTATATAGAGCAAACATTGCCTATAATCAAAACACCCTAGGTGTGCAGCAAGATGGAGGTTCGTCAGTTTTGTATACTGTAATTCCTAATTCTTTTGGAAATGATGGAATCAGACCTGAACAAAAGCACGAATTTGAAATCGGTATGGATACTCGCTTGTTCAATAATCGTTTGGGACTAGATATCTCTTATTATAATGCGCAGATCCGTGACCAGATCCTTCCACTGACTCTTCCAGCAACCAGTGGTGCTGGATCAGTTTTGACCAATATCGGTACATTGAGAAATAAAGGGATTGAATTGGCCTTGAATTCCACAATCATGCAAAGCGGAAGTTTTGTTTGGGACATGACCTTGAACTTGGCAAGAAACGTGAACACAGTTGAGAAATTGGCTAACAATGCAACTGAACTCCTTCATGCTGACTATGATGGTAACGCAGCACAGTTGAGATCTGTTGTAGGTCGCCCTATGGGAGATCTATTTGCTCACCCGATAGAAACTGACGCCAATGGAAATAAAATTGTGCAGCCAAACGGTTTGTATAAGATCGATGCCAATAATTGGAAAAGAGTAGGTAACTATAATCCAGATTTGGTAGGTGGTTTTATGAATAACCTATCTTATAAGAACTTCAACTTCTCTGCACTGATGGACTTCCAGGTAGGCGGATCTGTAATGCCTACTGGTATCAATTGGATGATCTCACGTGGTTTGACTGAAGAAAGTACCAAATATAGAAATGAGGAGACTGGAGGATTGGCATATTACCAAAATGCAGATGGTAAAGGAGTACAAGTGGATCACTCCACTGCGGCTGGTCCTAATGGAGAAAAAGTTTACCATGATGGTATGTTGATGGACGGTGTGAATTCTGATGGTCAGGCTAACACCAATGTAATTTCTCAAGCATTGTACTACCAAAGAACGTATAACTGGGGTGGTCCACAGTATTCTGAGTCAAGATATGAGTTGTATATCGAGGACAATACCTACTTGAAAATGAGAGAGCTTACACTAGGATACACTATTCCTAACAGCCTTACTCAGAAAATCGGTGCTAGCAATGTGAACATTTCCGTATTCGGAAGAAACTTGTTCTTCCTATATAGAAATATCAAGGACCTAGATCCTGAAGTATTGACCGCAGGTTCCAACTGGACTCAGACCATCACAAGTGCTGGTACTAACCCTGCAACCAGAACCGTTGGTTTCATGCTAAGAGCTAAATTCTAATTTAGGGCCCAACTAATCCAAAAAGAAAATGAAATTTAAAAGTTTATATATAGGCTTAATTGTAGCTGCTTCTCTAGTAAGCTGTACAGTAGAGGACTTTGAAGAAAATTACACAGACCCTTCAAAGCTCGCCGAGACTACCGTAGGAAAGCAATTCTCTGGGATGTTTTATACCAATAGAGCTTACGTTTTTCCTAGTTACGATGATTATTTTGTCAATCACCGTATCAACTCGAATAGGTTCACTCAAGCAATCGGCTGGGTTAATGCTGAAAACCAATACGTACCAGGTTCCTCTGCGAACAATAACATTTGGAATAACTATTATCAAACTTTAGCTCAATATAGAGAGATCGAAAAAGTCTATGCAGGTCTTTCTGAAGCTGCAGCTGCAGATCAAAGAATTTACATGATCGCTGCTAAGACTTTCATCTATGATAAGACCCAAAAGATGATTGATATTTATGGGGATATTCCATTTACAGAGGCAGGGAAGCTTAGCCAAAATGGTGGAAATTACAATTCTTCTTATGCGACATATGATGATGCGGAGATGCTTTATTCAATGATGCTTGATGATTTAGCAGCAATGGCAGATGAGATCAATAATATTAATGTCAATTCCGGGGTACTGGTAGAGTTCAGAACGCAGGATTTGATTAACTCTGGAGATTTAGAACTTTGGAAAAAGTATATCAATTCACTCAGACTTCGAATGTTGTCTAGGGTGAGCAATACAGGGACTTTCTCTTCCAGAGCCAATACTGAAATTGGTGAAATTTTAAACAATCAAGGTACTTATCCTGTGGTTACTTCAAATCAAGATAATGTCCAATGGGATGTTTACGCATTGGGTACTATTCTTCCAGCGAACACATTCCAGTCTGGTTTAGAAGATTGGAATGGCAATATTGCTGGAAAGACCATTTTGGACCACATGTTGAATAATGATGATCCTCGATTGACTTATGTGTTTGAGCCAGGACTAGAGGCTGAGCCAGATTATTATATGGGTTTGGACCCATTGTTGAATGGTTCGGTACAAAATGAAATGGTGCTTACTGGTACTTTGACCATTTACAATAGATCTACGATTTCCAGAAATCAATATTTCCCTGGATTATTGATCACAGCTCCTGAAGTTTACTTCTTCGCTGCAGAATATTATTTAAAAAATGGTCAAGATGCAATGGCTCAGGCTGCTTATGAAGCTGCTGTAGCTACTTCTACGGATCTTTATGTGTATTTGAGAGGTATTTCAAATAATGGTGATTCGCCAGCTGCTGTAGTTCCAACCGTGGGAGATATTGAGGCTTATTTGGCTCAGGATGCAGTTTCTTGGACTGCTGCTGGTTCGAATGATGCAAAATTGAAATTGATTGCTGAGCAAAAATGGTTGCATTTCAACGTGATCAATCCGAATGAAAACTGGGCTGAAATGAGAAGATTAGATCTCGTAGACTTGGAATTCTGGGTAGATCAGTCAAATCAGCAGGGCTTGCCTCCTTATAGATGGAATTACCCAGGGTCTGAACAAACGTATAATACTGAAAATTATGCGGTAGTTCAGCCAAATGACAAGTTGACTAATAGCTTGTTCTGGGACATGAACTAATCAGGTTCAGATTAAATAAATATAAACCTCTCAAGAAATTGAGAGGTTTTTTTTATCTATTGTTTCAAAAAGAATATTAAACTGTTTTGAAATTATCTTTTGAAAAATGGTTGATAATGAAATTATTAATTAAAAAAATAATAGTTTCATTAGAAACATTTTTAAAAATATTGTTTAATCAAATTTATTTTAAATAAAAAATTAATCAATTGCTTTTGGATTAATTTGTGAATTATCTAGATTTACTCACTAGACGGTGGGTTTTGTTTTGATTGACTCATTAAGTGCATGAAAATCATTTTTCGTTTTTCAATGGTAAAATTTTCAGGTTTAACCTGCGAATTTTAAAAATAAGAGTTCAAAGAATTCAATTTAAAATCAATTATTTCAAATCATTTATTACCAACTATGAGAAAAATTCTATCAATTTCTTTCACTTTGGTTTTGATGCTTGGGGCCATAGCCCTTGCGCAAGGTCAAAGTAGGGTCTTGAAAGGAGTTGTGACAGCTTCGCCGGATGGGTTACCCATGCCAGGTGTCACAATTTTGGACAAGAGCAATCAGACCGGTACTACCACAAATATTGATGGTGAGTATTCGATTTCTGTAGGACCAAATTCAGTTTTGGTTTTTTCGTTTATAGGTTATGCTACCCAAGAAATTACGGTAGGTAATCAAACGGAACTAAACATCAACTTAGAAGAAGACGCAAACGAACTTTCTGAAGTGGTAGTTACCGCTTTGGGTATCAGTAAGGAAAAGGAAAAATTGGGTTATTCCTTAACTGAAGTTGATAGTGAGTCATTGACAAAAGCACGCGAAACTAACGTGGCGAACTCCCTGGCTGGCCGAGTAGCTGGCTTAGTAGTTAAAGGAACCAGTTCGGGACCAGGTGGTACTTCAAAAGTATTATTGAGAGGTGTTCCAAGTATTAACGGTTCAGGTTCTCCATTATATGTGATCAATGGTGTGCCAATGGATAATACACAAAGAGGTGGATCAGGTCAGTGGGGTGGAAGTGATAATGGTGATGGTATCGGTAACCTTTCACCAGATGATATCGAAACGATGACAGTTTTGAAAGGTCAAGCAGCTTCTGCCTTATATGGAACTCGAGCTTCCAATGGTGTGATTTTGATCACGACTAAATCAGGAAGCAAAGGTGGTGATTGGAGTGCAAGTTATAATTTGAATTACATGGTGGAAAACCCTGTAGATTTTACTGATTTCCAGAATCAGTATGGTCAAGGTACAGGAGGTCAAAGACCTACTACCGCAACAGATGCTCAAACTACAGGTAGATTAGCTTGGGGAGAGCGAATGGGAGGTAACGTAATTGGATTTGATGGGAATCAATACCCTTATTCACCAACCAATGATGGTTATTTAGATTTCTATAGAACTGGATCCAATTTTACTAATACTGTTTCAGTTTCTAAAGGTTTGGGTACAGATGGATCTTTCAGAATGTCGGTTTCTAATCTTGATTCTAAATCGATCGTTCCAAATAGCGGAATGGATAGATTGAGCTTAAACCTAAATGTAGATCAGAATATTACAGATAAGTTGAATGTTACCGCAATGGTAAATTACATTGACCAAAAATCAACTAATATTCCGTTTCTAAGCGATGGTCCAAAAAATCCAAACAACTTCTTGTTCTTGGCACCAAATATTAGCCAGAGCATTTTTGCTCCTGGATTCGACGCTGCAACAGGTGCTGAAACTGTGTTTAGTGATGATATCTATGTGACAAACCCTTATTTTATTGTCAATCAAGGAATTAACGATCAGGGAAGGAAAAGAACTATATCTGCTTTGTCTACTAAGTATAGCTTTACTAAAGATATCTATGCCATGGTCAGAATCGGAAATGATGTTTCTAATGATGACTTCTACAGCATCGATCCTTATGGGTTGGCATATTCGGCAAACCTTCAAGGTAACTTGAACTCCAGAGGTCAATCTACTAGATCAGAATTGAACATTGATGGTATTTTTGGAGCAAAAGTTAACCTGACAGAAGGAATAGAATTAGATGCATTAGTAGGTGGTAACATTCGGAAAAATAAATTTGAGTCTGTAAGTGTTGGAGGTAGTCGATTTGTATTGCCATACCTCTATTCACCTTTTAACGTTGAGGCGTTTTCTAGAGGATATTCCTTCTCGGAATTGGAAGTTCATTCAGGCTTTTATTCTCTTGACTTTGGAATCAAAGATTTCTTGACTTTATCCACTACTGGTAGATATGATGTTTACAGTACATTGACTAGTTCAGTTTCTGATGATAATAGTATTTTCTCTCCATCAGTATCTGCGGCTTTTCTTTTCGATAAATTCTTGAATATCCCAGCAATGGACTTTGGTAAATTCAGAGCTTCTTATGCTGTTACGAGTGGTGATCCAGGAGTTGCTTATAGTAATCAGTTATATTACTCCTCTGCAAATTCATATGCTGGTGTTCCCGCAGGATCTGCTCCAACTTCATTACCAAACCTATTCTTAAAACCATTTACGACGGATGAAATAGAGCTTGGTTTGGATATGAATTTTTACAACAATCGATTAGGTTTTGATATTGCTTATTACACAAAAACCACTCATAACGAAATCATGAATGCGAGTTTAAGTATAGCTTCCGGTTTCAGCAGTGCAGTAGTAGCGACTGGTTCGATTCAAAACAAGGGGATTGAAATACTATTAACTGGTAAGCCAATTCAAAATCAAAACTTTACTTGGACTTCGTCATTTAACTTGACGAATGTGAAAAATGAAGTATTAAGTACTGACGAAAATAATGGCCCAATTAATCTTGGACAAAATAGAGCAACCCTAGGAAATGCCGTTACAGCTTTCGTAGTAGGAGAGGCAGGGCCACAAATCAGAGCTTATGACTATGCATACAATTCTGATGGAAGTATTCAAGTCGATGAAGCAGGACTTCCGGTTCGCGGTGAATTGATCAATATGGGCACTGTTCTTCCGACGCTTTATGGTGGATGGAATAACGAATTCAATTTTAAAGGAATTTCATTCTCTTTCTTGATTGACTACAATTATGGAAACAAGGTGCTTTCAGCAACTGAGTTTTATTCCACTTTCAGAGGTTTGAATAAAGTGACCTTAGAAGGAAGAGAATCAGGTGTAACTACGGGAGGAGTAACAGCTCCAGCTCAAGCATACTATCAGGCTTTAGCTCAGAATGTTACTAGTACATCAGTAGTAGACGGTGACTTCATCAAATTGAGACAATTGACTTTGGGATACTCCTTACCAGCTAGCTGGTTTGGAAATACTCCTGTAATAAAAGGTTTGGATATTTCATTTGTTGCTAGAAATCTGGCATATCTAATGAGAAAAGCCAAAAATATTGATCCTGAAGCAAGTTTTGGTTCTAATATCAATTTTGCTGGTATTGAAGGAACTGCCCTTCCTAGTACAAGATCGTTTGGTTTTAACCTGAACTTCAAATTGAACTAACAATGAAAAAATATTTAAGTATAATTTTATCGGGGTTGTTTTTGACTGTTGCAAGTTGCGATGGTGACTTCGCTGATATTAACACTGACCCTAATAGTGCCGATGGGAATGTATTTGATCCAAATTTGATTTTGCCGACAGTTTCTTATAATTATGGCAATATGATGACTGGTTATACAGGTGCAATTCTGTTCCAGAGTATGTGGATCCAAGCGATGGCTTCAACTTCAACTGGTGGAGCAAATTACTATTCCAACGCGGATAAATATGTGGCCTCAGGTAGTACAAACAGCTACATACAAAGTGTTTGGAATGATGGTTTTGCCTCTTCTTCAAGAGTAAATCAAATGCAAAGTTTGGCAATGGACAAAGGTTTTACCAACCTAAGTGCAGTAGGCCAGATATGGAAAGTTTTGACTCTATCTTTTGTATCAGATGTTTATGGTGATATTCCTTATTCTGAGGCATTAAAAGCTGATGAGGGAATTACGCAACCAAAATATGATTCTCAGTCTGAGGCATATATGAGCATGTTGTCCGATTTGGAGGCTGCTTTGAGTACTTTGGGCTCAGGTAGTGACCCTATCAAAAATGATGTGCTTTATGGTGGAGATATCTCCAAGTGGAAAAAGCTTGGTTATTCCATCATGTTGAGAATGGCAATGAGATTGGTTGATGTCGATCCTTCTACTGCACAAACATATGTTACAAAAGCACTTGCAGGTGGTGTATTTGCTTCTGCAGCAGATGAAGCTGTTTTGGTTTCTGATCAAAACAATGGATATGCTAATTCAAGTGCGAATGCCTTGAACGTAACAGATGATGTGTATGAAGTTCGTTGGTCTAAAAACATGATTGATTTCTTGAAGTCTACTAATGATCCTAGGCTTTCTATAGTTGCTGAGGTACCACCAGCTGGACTTGCGGCTAATAGAAATGGAAATGTCGTTGGTGATAAATCTCCAAGTGCTCAAATCGGTTTACCAAATGGATATGATTTAAAAGGTGGAGCAGACGATGTTTCAAATGAACCTAACTATCCAGGTCCTACAGGTTCAGGAGATGATGTAGCACCAATAGGGGCTTATTCTAGACCTACAGCAATTTATAGAGACAGAGATGCACCAGTATTTATCCTGACTTATGCAGAAGTTCAATTATTGTTGGCCGATGCAGCAGCAAGAGGTTTAAATGTTCCAGGTACTGCTGCTAGCTATTATGCGGCAGGTGTTGAAGGAGCTTTGATTTCTATAGGAAAATTTGGTGGAGGTAGTGTCTCTGCTGGAGATGCTGCTGCTTTTGCTGCAGCAAACCCATTGAACACAAGTAGCTCTGCTGCTTCTTTGAAGATGATAAATGAGCAAATTTGGGCAACAACAAGTTTGTTGGCAAACTTTGTGGAATCTTGGAATAACTGGAAAAGATCTGGTTACCCAGAGTTGACTCCTGTCAACTACACCGGAAACTTCTCAGGAGGCCAGATTCCAAGAAGACAGCTTTATCCTGCTTCAGAAAGTACTACTAATCCAGAAGGATTGGCAGGTGCAATTGCTAATATGGGTGGTGACACTTGGGTGAATTCTGTATGGTGGGATAAATAATTCCTAAAGAATAACATATTTCATAGATAGATTACCGGAAGAGGTTTTGATTCATATCAAAGCCTCTTCTTTTTTTAATCGTTTTGTTTCAGATTTAGTGCTTTTCATCTTTCCCAAGTCAACAGTACTGAATATCTTTAATGCTGTATGATACGAATAGGAGTAGATATTGGAGGCTCTCACATTTCAGCTGCCAAAGTTCATTTAGAGTCAGGAAAAGTATCTTTTTCGGATTTTCACGAGGCAGATGTAAATACTTTTGGAAAAAAAGAGGAGATCATTGAAAGTTGGTGTGAAGTGATAAAATCATCTTCAGGAAGTTCTCGAGATATTCAGATCGGAATTGCAATGCCAGGGCCTTTTGACTACCCAAATGGAATTTCTCTGATTAAAGAACAAGGAAAAATGGCATCCTTTTACCAAGTCTCGGTCAAAAACCTGCTTGCAAAAAATCTGGAGATTCCTGAAAATCAAATCTCCTTCACAAATGATGCAGAGGCTTTTTTGATAGGAGAAAGTTACGCTGGCGCAGGGAAAGGATTTCAAAATTCAATAGGTCTTACTTTAGGGACTGGGCTAGGTTCTGCGATTAAAGTCCATGAATTCGTGAAAGATGCCAAGCTTTGGACAGCTCCTTTTCGGGATGGTATCGCCGAAGATTATCTTGGTACAGCCTGGTTTAAGAATGACGCCAGAGAGAATTTTAATTTTGAGATAAATGGTGTAAAAGACCTTTTTTCGAATGAGGTTAATCCATCTTTTCGACAGGCAATTTTTGAGAGATTTGGACGAGCATTAGGTGAGTTTTTGTTTCCTTATCTAATTCGATTAAAAACTGAAGGAGTGGTCCTTGGCGGTAAAATTAGTCTGGCTTCTGAATATTTTTTACCAACCACAAATGAATATTTAAAAACTATGGGATATTCAATCCCCATCAAAATCTCTGAACTTGGAGAAAAATCAGCACTTGTTGGAGCATGTCTGAGTGTCGAAGAAAAATAAAACCCATGAAAATCACCCTGTTTTTTACCTTCTTTTGGATTTCACTATTGAGTTTTTCGTCTGCAGTTTTTGCTCAGCAGAAATATGATGTAATAATTGTTGGTGGAGGTGCCAGTGGAACTGCTGCTGGGATTTCAGCTGGTAGGTTAGGTTCTAAAACATTGATTATAGAGTCTACTCCTTGGCTGGGAGGGATGCTTACTTCTGCCGGAGTGTCGGCTATTGATGGGAATCATCGGCTTCCATCAGGGATTTGGGGTGAGTTCAGGTTAAAACTAGAAGAGTATTATGGAGGTCCGGAAAAATTGGCAACAGGCTGGGTGAGCAACACACTTTTTGAGCCGAAAGTAGGAAATCAAATTCTTCAGGAAATGGCTAAATCTGTAGAGAATCTGACAGTCACATTTAACAGTTCTTGGCAAAAAGCTGAGTATTCAGAAAAGCTTTGGACGGTAACTTTCTTGAAAGATGGGGAACAAATTGAAGTTCAAGCCCCTATTTTGATTGATGCGACAGAATTAGGAGATGTTGCTGCTGCGCAAGGTTTAACCTATCGGATTGGAATGGATGCCAGAGATGAAATTGGAGAAAGCTTTGCTCCAGAAGAAAGTAATGATATCATACAGGATTTAACTTATGTGGTAACACTCCAGGATTATGGGGAAGGTGCCGATAAAACCATTCCGAAACCTTCAAATTATGATCCTGCGGAATTTGAATGTGCTTGTGCACATTCTGATCCTATTACTGATAAGGCTGCAGTTTCAGATTGCCAAAAAATGATCAATTATGGTAAGCTCCCTAATGGCAAATACATGATCAACTGGCCAAATTGTGGGAATGATTACTATCTGAATATCATTGAGAAAACACCTGAGGAGCGTGAAGAGGCATTAGAAGAAGCAAAACAAGCGAGTCTCCGCTTTGTCTATTATATCCAGCATGAGTTGGGTTTCAAACATTTGGGAATTTCGGAGGAGGAATATCCCACAAAGGATATGCTTCCTATGATCCCTTATCATAGAGAATCAAGACGGTATGTTGGGATGGTGGATTTCACGCTGCCTTATGTTCGTACACCCTTTGAAGCCCCATCACCATTTTATCGTACAGGCGCAGCGGTAGGAGACTATACGATAGATCATCATCACAAGAAAAATCCCGAAGCTCCAGCCATTGATTTTATCAAAATCAGAGTTCCATCTTACAATATTCCCTTAGGTTCGCTAGTTCCAAAAGAACACCCAGCTTTGATCCTGGCAGAAAAGAGTATTTCCGTATCAAACATCGTCAATGGTGCGACCAGATTGCAACCAGTGGTTCTTGGGATTGGTCAGGCATCGGGAGTTTTGGCTTCAGTCGCAATGAAGGAAAAAATTGAGCTACAGAAAGTCTCGATTCGCCAAGTTCAATCTGTTTTGCTTTCTCAAAATGCTTATATCATGCCATTTCTGGATATGAGTCCTTCGGATGAGAATTTCATCGCCATTCAAAAAATCGGTGCCACCGGGATTTTAAAAGGGGAGGGAGTTCCCTACCTCTGGGCAAACCAAATGTGGTTTTATCCGGATCGCCTTGTGACAGAATTTGAGTTGATAGATGGCCTGAGACCTTATTATCCAACACTGAAGGACTTTTGGGGAGCATCCGGAGACTATTTAACAGGACAAAGGTTTCAAGTTTTGTTGGATGTAGTTAAACCCAAAACTCCATTATTGGAAATTGCACAAGCTTGGAATAGAAGAGGTCTTGAAGGATCTTTTAATACAGATTTAATACTCAATAGAGAACAAGTTTCGGTTCTTATTGATGAATTATTGAATCCATTTTCAGTAGAAGTAAACTGGAAAGGGGAGTTAGTTATGATCAACTAAGAATTCTTATTCCTCAATCCTCCCATGTTTTCTTAAGCCTTTTCCTTCGGATTCTGTTAAAGCATCCCCCATATCCGCCCTTGCTTCTTCAGCAAATTGATTCAATTTGGAAACAATCTCAGGATTGTTTCCTGAAACATCCGTAGTTTCATTAGGGTCGGTAGATAAGTCAAAAAGTTCGGCGTTTTCTTGGTTCAGCATGTGATATTTGACAGGGATGCCATCATTTCTCATTTCCGTTCCTTCCGGAATACTTCTGTAAGCATGTGGGAAAACCATCTTCCATTTCCCATATATGACAGCCTGCAATTCATTCCGGTTATAATATGCGAAATAAGGCTTGGGATCCATTTCTTTCCCTTCGAGGATTGGTAAAATGCTCCTCCCATCAATTGGTAACTCAAGAAGTTTTGAGTTTGTGATTTCTGCCAAAGTAGGAAGAATATCAATGGTCATGGCAGCCTGATTTTCTACTTTTCCAGCAGGAAAATGACCTGGCCATACAAAAATCCCCGGTTCACGGATTCCTCCATCCCAAGATGTTCCTTTTCCTTCTCGTAAACCACCAGTCAATCCTGCATGTCCTCCATATGAAAGCCATGGGCCATTGTCAGAAGTAAAAATGATAATGGTGTTTTTGTCCAAGCCAAGTTCTTCCAATTTCTTTCTCACTTGGCCTACAGACCAATCTACCTCCATCATCACATCTCCGTAAAGCCCTTGTTCAGACTTCCCCTTAAACTTGTCAGAAACGAAGAGAGGTACATGGGTCATGCTATGTGCCAAATAAAGGAAAAAAGGCTTGTCTTTACTTTGCTCGATAAACTTGATTGCCTCCTCTGTGTAATTTGTAGTCAACATACTTTGGTCATCAAGCGTGTCAATCACAGTCGTATTTCTATAAAGAGGAAGAGGAGGGTAATAATCTTTCACCTCAGGATGATGAGGCCACATATCGTTTGAATATGGTAATCCATAGTAGGAATCAAAGCCTTGTTCGGTTGGAAGAAATGGTGCCAAATGCCCCAAATGCCACTTTCCAACCATTCCTGTGGTATATCCATTGCTTTTTAGCATCTCTGCAATAGTTGTTTCTTCAGGATTTAATCCATGTTTTGCAGAGTGATCTAAAGCTCCAAAAATCTCAAGTCTATTGGCATAAGTGCCTGTTAAAAGTGCAGCTCTTGATGCCGAACAAACCGCATGAGGAACATAAAACTGAGTGAATCGAACCCCGTCAGCAGCCAGTTGATCCAGGTTTGGGGTTTTCCACTGTGTAGCACCATAAACACCCAAGTCTCCATAGCCCATGTCATCTGCAAAAATCAAAACTATGTTGGGCTTAGTTGGACTTTCTTCGCTTATTTTTTCCTCTTTGGTATTACAAGAGAAGAGGCTTAAAAAAGCTATAAAGGCTGTGAATTGATGGATTGACTTATGGAATCGCATAGTTTGTTTTTTATTTTACTTAGTCATCATTTCCCACTTTAGACCAAATCATTACTCCGATTTTACCTCCTTGTTTTACTCCTTCTTCGATGGCATCTCTGAAGTGAATTCCTCCGTAGAGACGAGAAATCGCTGCTTCTTCGGAAGCATAAAGAAATGATGGGAATGGTCTTTCTGGTAAGCCAAAGTAAGTTTCTGAGCTGTCTATAAATTCAAAATTATCTCCGAAGTAGCCTGTTAATACTACTGCGGAGGCTCGACTGATGACGGAATGGCCTGAAGTATATTCTGGAAAAGGAGGTGTTTGTAACAAGGGTCTCCAGCGCTGATCTAGTTTTTGGTTGATAACCGTTTCTGGACGAATTCTATCTGTATCGTATTTTGCTTTCCAACAAGAAATAAACGCATCATGCAAAGTCATTCCCACCAAAGCATGAACATAGGCAGTTTCGGCAAATGAAAGATTGGCTTTTTGCGCAGCAATTCCAGTGATTCCAATCCAATGTCCGCCAGGAGAAATCTTTTTTACTCCTATTGCCATATGGCCAGAAAATTCAACTTTGAAAGGATTACAATCCCAAAAATTAGCAATCAATTTTCTCTCTTCATTTAACTCATTGGTGGTGTTATACACTTCCATCAGTTGATTATGGAAAGAGCTTCCTTCCGCCATGTCAAATGGAGCCATCGGAGCTGGTTCGAAATCTTCAAGATCTTTTATAAAAAATGGCTGAATGGTTTCCCACTCCGGTTCCACAGCTGCTATGTAGGCTGGTGGAGTAGGGTACCAGAAGCCTTCTCCTTTTTGAGGAGTGTATCGAGTCAAAGTCGAAAGTTGTAAATAGCCGTCTTTTTTGGCAATCTCCATCACTTTATCAGCAACCAAATTGGCTAATTCTTTATGCTCAGTAAGATTCTTTTTAGAAATGACTTTGTTTTTAAGCGCAATTTCTATCCACTCTTCTTGTCTTTTTTCCAACAAATAACCTGATGGCATAATGTCCTGACCTACTTTCAGCATCGCCAAAATGGAGACAAACTCAGGTGAGGTAACATTTGATTCGGGAATACCCCAATCATGGTTTTCCAAGTAAGTGTTTGCCAAAATATCCTGATTTGAAAAACTTCCTCCCTGACTTTTAATCACTAGATAAGCCGCCAGATTAGAATAGGCGTAAATTCTTGCAGCTACGGGTGGACTGGCAACATCTGTCACCATTACTTCAGTAATATGGAATAGGTTTTCAGAATAGACTTTTGGCCAATTCATCGGCTTTGCAAAGAGATTCCCCGAACCTATAAGAGCGAAACTTAGGAGAGTAATCAGGATTATTTTACTGAAAGAAAATTTCATTTGATCTGAAAACTTTGCAAGGGTTGTTGATTGATGCCGAAAATCAATTGAAGACCAGATTCTGTTTGAATTGGCAAGATTGACTTGATATCACCTTTGATCGCCAATCCAGATTCTTTTGGGGATAAAGGTTTAAAATTTCCTTTCCCATCACCTATCAAAACCAAACCTAGACCTGCATCTATTTTACCAATACGGATTCTGGTTTGGGATTGGTTTCCACCTAATACCAAGTCCATGTTCCCATCTTTATTGACGTCGATCGGAAGGATGGCGTAAATTGGAAACGATTGGGCTATTTTAGGAAGAGCTTTGGCCTCAAAATGATCGCCTTTATTTTCTAAATAAATAGATTCCAGGGAATTGGCTTCCAGAACTTGGGCGTTTTCCAATTGCTGTGATGTAAATAAATCCTCCATTGTGGCTTTAGAATACGAGGCATAATCTGTGAATTTACTTCTCATGCTTGCCATTTGATCCAAAAGCTCATCTCGACTTGGGAAAGGATACATTTTATCCCCAACAAAACATTCCAGAATCGGATCTATGGATCCATTTTGATCAAAATCTGAAGCGTAAAGTCGAAGGACTTTATTTTCATTTGCTTCAAATTGTGAGTTTAAACCAAAATTCCCAGCTATTAAATCAAGATCTCCATCTCCATCCATATCAGCTTTTGATAGACTTCCGTACCATCCGGATAAAGTCACTAGCATGTAATCAGCAGTTTGATTTTCAAACCCAACTCCGGTATTGATCAATATCGTAACGGGGAGAAATTCACCAGCTAAAATCAAATCCATTTTCCCGTCTCTATTGATGTCAATTTGTTCAGAGGACGTAATCAGGCCGATCTTTCCACCTTCTGGAAGTAAATTCGGGTCCACGGTGAAGTTCCCTTTCCCATCGTTAATTAGAATTTTACTTTCTGGAATCAGAGGATATCGACCAGGAATCAATTTAGCTCCTACAAATAAATCTAGATTCCCATCTCCATTCACATCGATCGCTTGGGCTGTTCCAGTGCTAAATTTGTAATCAGGGAAATTTGCGGCTTTATTCAGTTTCCCGTTTCCATCATTTAGATATAGCCTATCCTGTAAGGATTCATCTGAACCGATGTAATCATGATATCCACCACTTCCAAGAAATAAATCCTGTGCTCCGTCACCATTAAAATCCTCAAAAATTGCAATGGCATCCGTAAACTCAGGAGTGGATTTAAATCCGCTATATGCTGTCCAAGTTTGATTTTTGAAGGAATAAATTTTGCCTGCTTGACCCTTTGTTCCGCCAATAAAAACCTCAGGATATCCATCATTGTCCAAGTCTCCTTGTGCTAAAATCGGATCGATATAACTTGCCATGGTTAGCATCAAAGGTTGACGCTTAAAATCATTAAAATTATTTTCAATTGGAGAATAGGGAGGGGTAGAAGTCGATTTGACGAGTATTGGATCTACATCACCAATTGAAGAAACCTTGTGGCTTGTATTTTCTTTTTGAACTTTCAAAAGTTGATTTGAAGGAATGTCCTCAATTACTTGAATGCTTCCATCTGGCCAAGTAATTTTTAGAGATTTCACTGTTCTTTCATCACCTAGTCCAAACTGCAATCTTGGACTCACAGATGATTGAAATCCTCTGACAGGCTGAACTTCTAAAACCTGATTTCCACTTTCTGTCACAGCTTCGACTTTTGCCCCAATACCAAACCAGTTTTTGCTATTAGAATTAAGGATGACTTGCAGCCAATTGTTACCTGAACTATTATTTTCATAAATGCCAGCAAAATCATTGAGGTTACTGACAACTAAATCCAGGTCACCATCATTATCGAGGTCGGCATAAACTGCACCAGAAGAAAATCCTTTTTCAGAAAATCCCCAATCCATTGATCTGTCTTGAAACTGCAGATCTCCATCATTTTCAAAAATGTAATTATGAATAGGAGTGGAGGTCATGGTGGTAACTAAGTGCAAAGTGTCTGCTTTTTCGTTTGCTATGGCCTGCTTGAAATAATAGTCCCCCTTATATTTCAAGAAGTCACGATTCGTATAATCTCGGTAATACCCATTGGAAATGAAGAGGTCTTTATTTCCATCATTTGTCGCATCGAAAAACAATGCAGACCAACTCCAGTCGCTATTTGAAATATTTGAAAGCTGTGCTATTTCTGAGAAATTTCCTGCCCCTAAATTGAGCTGCAACATATTTCTCATGTTTTGGTGATGAAATCCCTGTTGAATCATCAATGCATATTGCTCGTAATTTTCAGGTCCATAAAGTAGCTTTTGTCTCTCGTTGTCCTCAGGAAGCATGTCTAAGGTATAGATGTCTACGTTTCCATCATTGTTAATATCGGAAATGTCTGATCCCATCGAGAAATGGGAGATATGCTGAAAATACTCCTTCATTTCATCCTTGAAGGTGCCGTCTTGTTGATTGATATAAACATAGTCAGGTTCTATGTAATCATTGGTGACCAATAGATCCATCCATCCATCTTGGTTGATGTCAGATGCAATTACTGACAAGCCAAAACCTAAGGCAGAACCTTTGATCCCAGCTTTTTCAGAGATATCTATAAATTCCCCATCCT
Source organism: Algoriphagus iocasae (assembly GCF_014206875.1). Taxonomy (GTDB): domain Bacteria; phylum Bacteroidota; class Bacteroidia; order Cytophagales; family Cyclobacteriaceae; genus Algoriphagus; species Algoriphagus iocasae. The sequence goes on from NZ_JACIJO010000001.1 coordinate 960,772, forward strand.
TATTTTCATAAAGCTTGTCGCCTGCAAATGGATGTCTGATTCCTTTTACTTCATTGAATTCGAGTTCATTGATAACCTCAATATTGTGATTGAGAAGGTACATGTCCAGATCGCCATCTCTATCAAAATCAAAAAATAATGCTTGGGTACTGTTTGATGGATCCGCTAAACCATAGGCTTCAGCTTCTTCGGAAAAATTAAAATTCCCCTTGTTTATCCAAAGCTCATTTTTTCTATTTTCCGGAGTTCCTTTGCCAGAATAGCAAACATAAATATCCAACAATCCATCACCGTTGACATCGGCCATAGATACTCCGGTCGTCCATACATCTTTACCTGAAAGTCCAGCGTCTTTTGTTTTGTCCTCGAATTTCCAGTTTCCTAGATTTTTGTAAACTTTATTGGAAACCATGTTTCCTGTTAAAAACAGGTCTTCCAGACCATCATTGTTCAAATCCCCAACGGCAACTCCGCCTCCATTGTAAAAATATTCGTAGCGAAGGATGTTGTTTTTGTCGTCTTCTTTTAATTGATTTTTAAAAGTTATTCCGGATTTCCTATTGGAAACTGTCTCAAAAAAAGTGGAATTCCCTTTTTGAGCGAATAGCCTTTTTGGAGTAATGAATAAAATTGAAAACCCAAGAACAATTAAAATTGCCTTGGATTTATGGTAGGAATACATGGTTTTGAAATTGAAGAATTTTAACTCAATCGGTTGATGACATCTTCAAACAGCTTTTCATTGACCACGGCAACTCCACCTAAAAGACCTACATCTTCACCTAATTGATATAATGCCAATTGAGATCTTTCGCGGGATTTTGCCATACTATAAATATTCAATGCCTGCTGAATAGGAGTAATTAGGTATTGATTTGCTTCAGCAACCGATCCACCTATAATAATGAGTTCCGGGTTCAAAAGCTGAATGAGAATTGAAATACCTCTACCTAAATCCAATCCGGCTTCGGATAGAATCGTAATTGCTCTTTGGTCACCGGCCAAAGCAGCTTCTACTACAAGTGCTGGCTCCAATTCACCTTGATGATCTCTAACCATTCTTGCCAATATGCTGTCCTTGTCTAGTTTAATCGCTTCCTCAGCCATTCTGACAATAGCTGTACCAGATGAAACTGATTCAAGACATCCTTTTTTACCACAGGTACAGGTAACGTCTCTTGATTCGAAAATAGGTGAATGAGAAAATTCACCAGCAAAACCGGAAGCTCCCTGATATATTTTTCCATCGATGATGATTCCCAAACCAATTCCCCAGCCAACAAATATCCCAAGGACATTTTTGTGGGAATGGTCAGAACCAAACTTGAACTCTGCCAAAGTCATGGCTCTCGCATCATTTTCCAGGAAAATCTTCTTAGCGAATCGCTCTTCTAGATTTTCCAGTAGTGTTTTCTTTCCAAATCGCAAGTAAGTGTAATTCACACCTCCCACAGAATCAATTAATCCAGGCATCGAAAACCCAATCGCAATGATTTTCTCAGATTTAATTCCTGTATTTTTCAAGTAGGTATCAATTAGATCACAAAGCTGCTCAAAAGTTTCCTTTTCATTGTTCAAGGTGATTTTATGACTCTCTTTTGGACTGGCTAGTTCTTGATTACAAGAATACAGAGCAAGATTCACTTGGAACCTGGATAAGTCTACTGACAAAACATAAAAAGCATCTTCTGCAAGTCTATACAAGTCTGGTTTTCTTCCTCCTTGAGATTCTGCTCTTCCATGTTTAATTACTTCTCCGGAATTCATTAAATCACCTAACAGCGCATTGACAGTTGGTAGAGAGATACCTACTTCAGAACAAATTTCACTTGCTGTATTTGCACCCTTCAGGTACAGGTTTTTAATAATTTTTATCTTGTTTAGGTAGCTTTTGATTTCGACGACACCGTCCATTTTATCAATTACTTCCTGAGGGTTTATTAGATGCATATGGTAAAATTATCCTTCAATTAAAGTATTTTTTGAGTTTGAAAAAAGCACTTTCATAAAAAAATAAATAAACCAATGTGGCGGGGTAAATAGAAATAGTATTTATTACTTAAATCTCATTGTTTCATAAAAAGATTTGAGGAATCATTGAATCTCATTACTGACTAAAAACCAAATTTTTACTAATTTTGATCATACATTGAAATTAAAATTATGATTACACTTGATATTTTTCCTGACCTGACAAAGGCTGAGGTATTTAAGAAAATTGAAGATTTTTTAACCGAGGAGGGCTTTGAAGTAGAAAAAATCGATCAAACGAGACCTTGGGGTGGTTTTTTTGTATTGAATGAAAAACAGATTCAAAAATTTAAAGAAAAGTTCTTCCACGAAGTAGACTTGTCTAAAGAGCAATTACAACTGAAACTATCTCCGAAATTGCTTCTTGTGGCTCCAGGGGCAAGACTTTCTTGGCAGTATCATTTTAGAAGAGCAGAAATCTGGAAATTAATAGGTGGAGATGCTTTGATATCAAAAAGCCAAAATGATGAGCAAGGCCCAGCTACAAATTTAATTATGGGAGAAACTGTCTCTTTGGCAAAAGGAGAGAGACACAGGCTTATAGGTTCAGAAAACTGGGGAATAGTGGCTGAAATCTGGATGCACTCAAATCCTGAAAATCCATCAAACGAAGAAGATATCGTGAGACTTGAAGATGATTATTCAAGGTCATAAAAAAAGCCCGGAAAAATCCGGGCTAAAAAATTTTAATAAGTCAGTCCGTAGCTCAATCACCCTTAAAATTACTAATACAGTTTAAAAAACGTCTATCGGACAAGTTTAAATAGTGATTAAATTTAATTATAAATATCTAAACATCAAAATTTTATATTCAAAAAACATTTTGAATTATCTGAAATTTTAAAATCAGAAATTCATCAATTAGAAATTCTTTAAAGATTGGTCTTCAACAATTTCATCATTTTTATAATTGATCAAGTCTTCTAATCTACCTGATGGGTTGTAGTATCTCCAAACACCTTCTTTTTTGCCTTCTTTCATAGCGCCTTCGGAGGCTTTTCTTCCATTTTCATGATAAAAAATCCAGGTGCCTTCAGCTTTTCCACTATTATAACTTCCTTCAGATTCTTTTTTCCCTGTGACGTAGTAGGTGATTCTAGTTCCATTTCCATCTTTCAGAGTTCCTTTGTCGTAAGTTTCATTTCCTTCGTAGGAATTATAACTTCCCACATTCATCAACATGCCAGAATCCCAAAATTCTTCTTGGGTTAGCTTTTTATTGTCATAAAATAAGCCCCAAATACCATCCTCAAGACCCAATTTGTACGATCCGACTGATTTAAGTTGACCTCCATCGTAGTAGTAAAACCATTGTCCTTCTTCCAATCCAAGATTGAATTTACCTTCGGCAATCAGGATTCCGATTTTATTGAAATACTTCCAATTCCCAGTCTGCAGGTCATTTCTATACTCTCCAATAGAATAAAGTTCACCATCAGGAAAGAAGCTTTTCCAGAGGCCTGTTTTCATTCCCGAAGCATAATTTCCAAAAACAGAAAGTTTACCGGTATCATGGAATTCCACATATTCTCCCACTGGTACGCCTAATTCAAATGTTTGTCGCTTTGCGAGTGCTTTGTTAGGAAAATATTCTTCCCAAGTTCCGACAGCTATCCCATTTTTATATTTTTCCCACCTTGCCATTCTCCCATTTTCATAAAAATAAGTCCAGTCACCAGTCTTTTTTCCAAATTTATCATAGGTTTCTTCTGCTTCTAACCTGTTGTTTTCAGGGAAAAATCTCTGCCAAACTCCTACTTTATTTCCATTAGAATATTTTCCAACCTCGATAGGACGGTTAGGATAATAATACCTCTTGAAATCTCCATCCAACTGACCATTCTTGTATGTGGTTTCCACAATCAAAACACCTTCCGGATCATATTCTAGGTAAGGCCCTTCTCTTTTATTTTCTTTAAAAAATTCTACTATTGCAGGCTCTCCAAATTCATGATATGTGACCCATTGACCGGTCTTCATTCCATTTTCGTAAGAACCTTCTCTTTTGACTTGTTTTGGGGAAATGTAATCTGGTGTTTCAGTCTTGCCAAAGTATTCAACATATTGTCCTACCAAAACACTGTCCTGGAATATCATTTGAGTTACCAAAGCTCCATCTAAATCATAAACTTGGGCTGGGCCAAATAACTCGCCGTCCTTATATTCAGCCACTACTTTTTTTTGACCTTTGGCATTATAAGAAGTCCATTGACCTTCTCTAAGGTTATTTTTAAATGTTCCTTCGGAAAGTAATTGATTGGTTTTTGGATTATAATATTTCCAAAGTCCCTCTTTAACAACTCCTTCTAAAACACCAGTAGCCATAATAGAGGAATCAGGACTGTATATTTTAACGACAGAGGATTGCTGGGCAAAAAGAGGGGATGAAAATAAGAAGATACCTATGATCAGGATATATTTCATATAGATACTATTCGTTCTGGTGATTTAGTGAAAAAAGCATAAGACTTAATTTAATGAATTCTATTAAGTCAATTGATTTTATTTTACGGTTTTAGCCAATTCCAGTTTTAAAATTAATTATTTCTCCGTTTCAAGAATGGAAGATAATTCATTTATACACGTATTTATCTGCTCTGAAATTGTTTTTATAATCTCTTTTTTGTCGCCAAAAATTGAAATTTCTTTAAACCAAACGAGTAGATTTTCTTTGTTAATTGGTTCTTTATCAGGTGTTTTTGTTTTCTGATTTTCTAAAATCATGCCTGGATAATCCCAAGGGCTTTCCGTCAAGCTCAGGTAAAAATTATTTCTCATTGGAAAGGAGCTAGTCTGATGATATTTTTTTTGACCCACTAAAAGAAATAAGTAAATCCCATTTCCAAACCAGTTCAGAACTCTGATGTTAAGCCCATTTTCTGGATCAAAATTTCTGATTATATCTAGAACCTGGTAGGGCATTCCCAATAGATCATTGCCACGAGAAAGTTTTTTTGATTTATGCTTTTTGCAAATTTTAGAAAGGGATTCATTAGAAATCTCCTCAGCTATCAAAGAAAGAATCTCCCAAAACTGAAGCTTTAGCCGATGCTGCTTTTTGAATAATTCTTGATCTTTCCATAGATCTAAATCCGGATTTCCTGGAGATTTTGTCATTCTACCATTTTAATAAGGCTGAGGCCCAAGTGAATCCCGAACCAAAAGCTGCCAGGCAAACCAAATCTCCGGATTTTATTCTGCCTTGTTCCCAAGCTTCGCTTAATGCAATTGGAATTGTGGCTCCCGTGGTATTTCCCAGCGTCATGATATTGTTAAAAACCTTATCATCTGGGAATTCTAATTTTTGCTGGATGAACTGGCTGATTCTTAGGTTTGCTTGGTGAGGAACCAAAAGATCTATGTCTTCTTTGGATAAATTATTGGCTTTTAAAGCTTCATTGATCACTTCGATAAAGCGAACAATGGCATGTTTGAAAACTACATTTCCATTCATTTTGAGAAAGAAGCTACCAGAATCAAAAAGTTCTTGAGAAAATCTATCTTCTCTGGAGCTCCCAGGGTCTTTGCAGAATAATTCTTCAGCAAATGTTCCATCTGCATGAAGATGTGTTGATAAAATTCCGGAGTTTTCATCTTCTGATACGCCAAGAACTACAGCCCCTGCTCCATCAGCAAAAATGACCGCACTTGATCTACCTTCATCACTTTTATCAAGTCCGGATGATTGGATTTCCGCTCCTACAACCAAAATATTTTGATACATGCCGGTTTTGATGAACTGATCAGCGACCGAAAGTGCATAAATAAAACCAGAACAAGCATTTCGGATATCCAATGCACCAATACCAGGAATGCCTAATTCCCGCTGGAGTAATACGCCATTCCCAGGTACATAATAATCAGGAGTAATGGTGGCAAAAACGATAAAATCTAGATCCTTTGCTTCAATACCAGCCCTTTCCAAAGCCAGAAGTGAGGCGTTTTTTGATAAACTCGTAACGGTATCGACTCCAGGTGTAAACCATCTTCTTTCTTCAATTCCGGTTCTTTCGACTATCCATTCATTATTGGTGTCCATTAATTCGGAAAGCTCTTCATTCGTCACAATTCTGTCAGGTAAGCTATGCCCAACTCCAAGAATTCTTGATCTCTTCATTTCAATTTTGGGTTTAGTAAAAAAATAAGAAAGTCCTATTTGAATAACTTATACAAAAGACTTGTTCGCGATCTAAAATGTTTCAATTACCCAAATAAAGTATAGTTTCCATGTTGATCCATCGGGGATGTTTTTCTCATAACCGCGGGAGTGTCATTTTGTACTGTATTCACCAGAGGAGATACTGTGTAACTTATCATTAAATCTGATGAAAAAGGGCTAAGAATTTGCTTTAAATCCTCCTCTTTAGAATAGCTATCCAACCAAACCTTTTCTTGTTGCTTCGTCAAAATCACTGGCATCCGATCATGAATTTCAGAAACAATCTCATTTGGAGTGGTAGTCAAAATCAAAAATGTATGTTGGATTTCGCCGTTTAACGTTTCGTATTCTTCCCAAATACCTGCCATCGAAAAGAGCTCAGCTTCTCTCAAAGTAAATCGATAAGGTATTTTGGTCTTTTTACCGAGTTTTTTCCATTCATAAAATCCATCCGCAGGAATAATGCAACGTCGTTTTTGAAATGAGCTTTTAAAGGAGATTTTCTGATCAACCGTTTCAGCTTTAGCGTTTATGAGTTTTTGAGCTACTGGTTTGTTCTTTCCAAACTCAGGTGTAATTCCCCAATAAAAAAAGGAGAATCCCTTCGAACTGCCAGATGTAATGACGGGCACCAATTGAGTTGGAGCGATATTGTATCTAGGTTTGAATTCAGGAAGCATTTCTGCCTGAAATCGTTCCTCTAACTCGATTTTACTTTTACTCAATGAATAGCGACCGCACATAGTTTGATAGGTTGGATGATTACCGGATTGGAAGTTAGAAATCCCTGCTTATAAATTCAACTGCCCGTAGTTCAGAATAATAAGGTTTTTCTGAATTTGAAGAGGTAAACCCGACATGTCCTCCTTGACTAGGAAACTCGAAGTATACTTTATCCAGCCTTTTCCCCAATTCTAGTGGGAAGCAGAGTTCACTGAGAAAAGGATCATTTTGGGCATTTAGGACGTATGTGGGCACTTTTATTTTATCCAAAAAGAAAAGCGATGAGTTTACTTCGTAATATTCTTCGGCATCAGAAAACCCATGTAACGGTCCTGTGAGGTAATCATCAAAATCAGATAAAGTTTTTATGTTTTTCAACATCTGAACAGGGATATCATTCGGATGCGTCTTCGATTTTTCGATTACTTTCTCTTTTAAAGTTTTAAGGAAGCGTTTTGAGTAGAGCGTGTTTTCTAAGGATGAGATTTTTTTACTGGAGCTACTGAGATGTAATGGGACAGAAATGGCTACCCCTTTTTTGATTTTTTCGGTTTGACTTTCCAATTCCCCCAGAAATTTTAATACTAGATTTCCACCTAGAGAAAAACCAATTAAGTGTAATTCGTCATATCCAGATTGCGCATGCTCGATGACTGATTTTAAATCATAGGTTGCACCGGAATGGTAAAAAATTGCCTTTTGATTCAGCTCTTCTCCGCAGCCTCGATAATTCCAACAAAGGACATCATGTCCGTTTTCCAAAAATATTTTAGCCATTCCCAGAATATATGCTCTGGAACTATTTCCCTCTAAACCATGGTTGATGATCACAAGTTTATTTGACCCTTGCCTGTACCAGTCCAAATCAAGAAAATCACCATCGGAGGTGTTAATTCTTTCACGAACAGGCTTTTTCAGATCTACTTTTCTGAAAATTGCTGGGTAGATTGTTTCCAAATGGCCATTGAAAAGCCACTTTGGTCTTCGGTATTTGCTGTCTGGAATTATGGGCATATCAGGAAATTGGTGAATAAAGGCTGAAATGCAGGGGGAAAATACTAGTTTTAAATTTGAATAAAGACATTATAAAAACTATTTTTGGACACTTTAAAAACGAATAGAGCGCAATAACTCATGGCCGAAATTATTAGAATGCCTAAAATGAGCGACACCATGGAAGAAGGTGTGATCGCTGCATGGTTGAAAAAAGTAGGAGATACTGTAAAACCGGGAGATATCCTGGCTGAAGTAGAAACTGACAAAGCAACAATGGAGCTGGAATCATACGACGAAGGTGTGCTTTTATATATTGGAGTAAAAGAGAAAGATTCAGTTCCTGTGAATGGCGTAATTGCTGTGATCGGTGAAAAAGGTGAAGATTACGAGCACTTATTGAATGGGTCTGAAAAATCTGAGAAGAAAGAAGAGGCTCCAAAAGCTGAGGAATCTACTCCAGAACCTGCAAAATCAGAGGCTCCTGAAGAGAAAATTGATGTTTCTAACATCAATGCCACTGTTATCACTATGCCAAAAATGTCTGATACCATGCAAGAAGGAACTATTGCTTCTTGGTTGAAAAATGTAGGAGATGACATTAAATCCGGAGAAATTATCGCTGAAGTTGAAACTGATAAAGCGACCATGGAACTGGAAAGTTACGATGATGGTACTTTGCTATACATTGGAGTTGAAGCAGGCGACAGTGTGCCTGTGGATGGTGTCATTGCAGTAATCGGAGAAAAAGGTGCTGATTTTGAAACTTTGTTGAAAGCTCAGAAATCAAATTCATCTGAGTCTGCTCCAGAACCAAAGAAAGAAGCTGCTCCAGAAAAAGAATCAGCTCCTGAACCAGAAAAGAAATCTACTCCAGCTGCGACCCCAGTTGCAAGTACATCAGATGGCGAAAGAATCAAAGCATCTCCATTGGCTAAGAAAATGGCAGAGGAAAAAGGTTTGGACATCAGACAAGTGAGTGGTTCGGGTGAAGGAGGAAGAATCGTCAAAAAAGATATTGAAAACTTTGTGCCAGCTGCTGCACCACAGGCTGCATCAGCAGCAGGAGCTGCTCCTGCAATTGGACAAGAAAGTTATAAAGAGGAGAAAGTTTCTCAGATGCGTAAAGTAATCGCGAAGAGACTTGCTGAAAGTAAATTTGGTGCTCCACACTTCTATTTGACCATGGAAATCAACATGGACAAGGCAATAGAAGCAAGAAAGAGCATGAACGAAGTTTCTCCAGTGAAAATTTCTTTCAACGATATGGTGATCAAAGCAGCTGCGGCAGCTTTGCGTCAGCATCCAAAAGTAAATTCTAGCTGGTTAGGAGATAAAATCAGATACAACGAGCATATCCATATCGGAATGGCTGTAGCGGTAGAAGAAGGTCTGCTTGTGCCGGTGATCAGATTTGCAGATAATTTATCACTTTCTCAGATCTCTACTCAAGCAAAATCTTTGGGTGGAAAAGCTAAGAATAAAGAACTTCAGCCAAAGGATTGGGAAGGAAATACCTTCACGATCTCTAATTTGGGAATGTTCGGAATTGACGAATTCACTGCGATTATCAATCCACCAGATGCTTGTATCCTTGCTGTAGGCGGAATCAAAGAAACAGTCATTGTGAAAGATGGCCAGATGCAAATCGGTAACATCATGAAAGTAACCTTGTCTTGCGATCACAGAGTTGTAGATGGATCTGTAGGTTCAGCATTCTTGATTACGTTAAAGAGTCTTCTTGAAGATCCAGTTAGAATTCTGGTCTAATAGAAATAAATTTTACTGCCAAAAAGTCCTGATTTCAGGACTTTTTGCTTTTTGTATGGTTATTGGTGAAGTGGAAAGAGAAAAAATGGTGAAGTATAAGCCGATTTTTGATTTTGTAATCTTTGAAATTCATTAAAATAGATCATGACTAAAATTAAATCTACCACAGTAGTAGCAATCAGACATAACGGAGAAGTAGTGATCGGTGCAGATGGTCAAGCCACTTTAGGAAATACCGTTGCAAAAAGCTCTGTCAAAAAATTACGGGTTTTACAAGGTGGTAAAATTGTGACTGGATTTGCTGGATCCACTGCCGATGCATTTACCCTTTTGGAGAAATTTGAAGAGAAGCTTGGAGCTTTTGGAAATAATATGAAACGTGCAGCTGTTGAACTGGCTAAGGAATGGAGAACAGATCGTATGCTCAGCAAGTTAGAAGCAATGATGATCGTTGCTGATAAGGAAGATATTTTGATTATCTCAGGTACAGGAGATGTGATCGAACCAGATATGGAGATTGCTACCATTGGTTCTGGAAGTATGTATGCACAATCTGCCGCTAGAGCTATGAAGCAATTTGCTCCGCAGATGTCAGCTGAAGAAATGGTTAGAGAAAGCCTAAATATTGCAGCAGATATCTGTATTTACACTAATCACAACCTCGTAATTGAGAAAGTGAATTAAGTGAAAGTTGACAAATATTATAGCCGGAGTAAATTCTCCGGTTTTTTTATGCCCAATTAAAAACCTGTTTGCCCTTTTAGCTGTTATCAATTAGATATTTAGCAAAGAAATATGACTACTACGACAGCAAAAAAGACTACAAAGAAGGATTTAAAAAAAGTAATACTCGAAGCATTTCAATCTTATGTTTTGGAACATGGAGTTACTCCTCCGTCAGTATTCAAGTTTGCAAAGGACTTGAAAATGAAAGAGGAAGAGTTTTATACTTGGTTCACTTCTTTTGAAGCGATCAAATCAGCTATTTGGTTAGAAATTTTTGACCAAACATTGCTTCAAATTGAATCGCAGGAAGTCTTTAAAGAATATAGTGCAAGAGAGAAATTTCTGGGATTCTTATTTACCTGGATAGAGGAATTGAAGAAAAACCGATCGTATTTGTTGAGTCTTTATTCAGGAAATTCCAAAAAACTAACTCCGCTACCTAAGGAAGCAATGGAGTTTAAAGAGAAATTCAAAGAGTTTGCCTCAGAGATCATTTTGGAAGGAAAAGAGACGGAAGAGATTGCCAATCGACCATTTATCACCGATAAATACGATGAGGCGATGTGGTTCCAACTTTGGTTTGTCTTCCAATATTGGCTTGATGATCGATCACCTCGATTTGAAAAGACCGATGCTGCCATAGAGAAATCTGTCAACTTGGCTTTTGACCTAATGGGGAAATCAGCTCTGGATTCTTTTCTAGATTTTGCAAAATTCATGTACCAATCCAAATAAATTATGGCTGTTAATCTCAATGAACAGGAGTCCATTCCAGTTTCCAAAGTACAAAGGGCTGCCAAATTTATTTCCACGGGAGCCAAAGTAGGAGGGAATTATGTGAAGCATTATGCCAAAAAGGTCGTACAGCCCGGATTGGATAAAGAAGAGCTTCATCAAAGCAATGCTTCTGATATTTATAAATCACTCAGCCAGCTGAAAGGTTCGGCTTTGAAAGTGGCCCAAATGATGTCAATGGATAAAAATCTCTTGCCAAGGGCTTATCAGGATAAATTTACGATGGCACAATATTCTGCGCCTCCGTTATCATATCCTTTGGTAGTAAAAACCTTCCAAAAATATTTTGGAAAATCTCCGGACCAGATATATGAAACATTTACCCGCTCAGCTGTAAATGCTGCTTCCATTGGTCAGGTTCACAAAGCCACCAAAGATGGTAAAACATTGGCTGTCAAGATTCAATATCCTGGAATTGCAGATTCTGTCAGTTCTGATTTGAAATTGGTAAGGCCTTTCGCTTTGCGCTTACTGAATATGAATGAGCGGGAATTAGATCATTATATGGCAGAGGTAGAGGAGAAATTATTGGAGGAGACAGATTATGTCCTAGAGGTAAAAAGGTCCCGTGAGATTTCATCTGCCTGTTCTCATATTCCCAATTTGAAATTCCCTGTCTATTACGATGAATATAGTGCCGAGAGAATCATTACGATGGATTGGATCAACGGACAGCATTTAAAAGAATGGTTGGAAACTGATCCTTCTCAAGAATCAAGAAATCAGATCGGACAGGCACTTTGGGATTTTTACCACCACCAAGTTCATAATTTGAAGCAAGTTCATGCCGATCCTCATCCGGGTAATTTCATAGTTCAGGAAAACGATCAGCTTGGCATCATTGATTTTGGATGTGTAAAAGTGATTCCTGAAGACTTCTATCAAGGCTATTTTGCTTTGATAAAAAAGGATTTATTGATCAAACAGGAGGAGTTGGATCAGATCTTTTATGATCTTGAATTTATTTCAGATAAAGACACTGAAGAAGAAAAGGCTTATTTCAAAGGGGTATTTAGAGAAATGATTTCTCTATTGGGAAAACCATTCCATGTGGATCGTTTTGATTTTGCTGATGACGGTTTTTTTGAGCAGATTTTCCAATTAGGAGATAGGATTTCCAATGATAAGATGTTTAAAAAATCACGTCAGGCAAGAGGCTCTAGACATGGATTATATATTAATAGAACCTATTTTGGATTGTATAACCTCTTAAACCAATTGAGGGCTGAGGTGGATACGACGAAACCTGATTGGTTGAAATAAAAAAAGGGAAGCATTTGCTTCCCTTTTTTTATTATTTGGCTTCTGAGTAAGTCACTCTGTAAATCACTCCTGCCATGTCATCAGAGATTAGCATGCTTCCATCAGGCAATTCCTGAACATCTACGGGTCTCCCCCAAACATCCTGGGAAGCATCATCCAACCAGCCTTCTATGAATATTTCTTCTCCGGTTACTTTAGAGTTGGCATCAACTTTTTCTACAGCTACTACATAACCTGCTTTCTTGCTTCTGTTCCAAGAACCATGCTTCGCTACAAAAATGGAATTGTTGTAAGAATCTGGAAACATTCCATCTTCATAAAATCTCATTCCTAATGGGGCATTATGAGGGCCCATCAATGCTGCAGGAGCTTTATAATCAGATTGTGCGCCACCTTTATCGCCAAATTCAGGATCTTTCACATCTCCAGCATGCCAATATGGGTATCCAAAATGCTGACCTGCTTCGGTAATTTGATTTAGTTCGCAATTAGGAATATCGTCACCCATCATATCTCTACCATTGTCGGTAAACCACATATTGCCTGTTTGAGGATTCCAATCAAAACCTACTGTGTTTCTTACTCCATGTGCATAAACTTCAGGTTGCGGATTCGCTGCATTAACATCCATTCGGGTAATGCTAGCAAAAATTTCCTCCTCAGGATCACAGATATTACATGGAGCTCCTACAGGGACATATAACATTCCATCAGGACCAAAAGATATGAACTTCCATCCATGGTGCGTTTCAGTAGGGAATTCATCATAAATGACCTCATAGGTTGGATTGCCTAAGTTATTTTTGATGTCTTTGAATCGAAGAATTCTACTCACTTCAGCGACATATAGGTCACCATCTTTGTAGGCAACACCATTTGGCATTTGAAGACCTTCTGCCAAAATAAATTTAGAATCAGCTTTCCCGTCGGCATCTTCGTCCACAATTGCATAGACTTTGTCCTCTTGTCTATTTCCTACGAAAACAATTCCTTCTTCAGAAATTGCCATAGATCTGGCATTTGGAATGTCTGCAGCCCAAACATCAATTTTAAAATTTGCTGGTAGAGTCAATTTATCCAACTGAACTTCTGCTGAAGCTTGAGAAATATCAATTTTGTTTGCAGAGTCGACAGTTTTTATCGGTTGGATCTTTACTTCTTTCTTTTGTTGGCAACTGGCTGTAATTGAGGCAGCTGCCAAAAGCATGGATAGAGATAATGTTGAAATGGTTTTCATAATTTTTTCTTTTCTTATGATAAGTAAACTAATCAATTTCAGAATGTTCTTTTTTCAAAGGTATATGAACGGGTTAATCTTTATTTTTGGGGCATGTTATCGATTAGCAATCTCTCTTACTTCATCGGCGGTCGCCCGCTTTACGAAAATTCCAACCTTCATATCAAGCCAAAAGACAAAATTGGTCTGGTCGGTCAGAATGGTACTGGCAAATCTACATTATTGAAAATTATTTCTGGAGATTACCAGCCTTCATCTGGAGAAGTCCAAAAAGCCAAAGATTGTTCCATTGGATTCCTAAATCAAGATCTTCTTTCGTATCAATCTGATGAAAGTATCTTAAATGTGGCTTTGGCGGCATTCAAAGAAACTTTGGATTTACAATCGGAGATAGATGAGGTACTCAAGCAAATGGAAACCGACTATTCTGAAGAGATCATGAATCGTCTGGCAAAACTTCAGGATATGTTTGAGGCCAACGAAGGATATACCATCAAGGCAAAAGCTGAAGAGGTTCTGGAAGGAATTGGGTTTAAAACAGCCGATTTAGATAAGCCTCTGCGGACATTTTCCGGAGGATGGAGAATGAGGGTGATGCTTGCAAAATTACTGTTGGAAAAACCGTCTTTGCTTATGCTTGATGAGCCTACCAACCACTTGGATTTGCCTTCCATTCAATGGGTAGAAAACTACCTTAAAACTTACGAGGGAGCAGTAGTGGTGGTTTCACATGACCAAACGTTCTTGGATAATTGCATTAGCAGCACGGTGGAGGTTGCAAACCAGACTTTGACCCTTTATTCCGGAAATTATTCTTTCTATAAAGAAGAAAAGAAAGAAAGGATGGAGATTCAGCAAAATGCTTATGAGAATCAGCAACAGATGATCAAGCAAACTGAAAAATTCATAGAGCGTTTCCGCGCCAAAGCTACAAAATCCAACCAAGTTCAGTCTAGAATCAAAGCGCTGGACAGAATGGAAAAAGTCCATGAAGTAGTCGATGATCAGGTTTCTGTCAATTTTAAGTTTAAATTTTCGAAGCAGTCAGGAAGAGATGTGGTAGTTATCGACCATGTTTCGAAGGCTTATGGTGATAATGTGATTCTTAAAAATGCATCTGCGAGAATTGAAAGAGGCGATAAGATAGCATTGATCGGTGCCAATGGAAAAGGTAAGTCTACTTTACTCAGAATTATTGACGGGTCTGAAAAAGTGGATGGAAAAAGAGAGGAAGGATACAATGTGATTAAATCCTTTTTTGCGCAGCATCAGCTGGAAGCCTTGACCTTGGATAATGAAATTCTTCAAGAAATGGCTCAGGCAGGAAGTGCCAAGACAGAAACCGAATTAAGGAATGTTTTAGGATGTTTTCTTTTCACTAATGACGATGTTTTCAAAAAAATCAAAGTGCTTTCTGGAGGTGAAAAGTCCAGAGTTGCTTTGGCTAAAACATTGATTTCTGAAGCGAATTTCCTTTTACTGGATGAACCTACCAACCACTTGGATTTTCAGTCTGTAAATATCCTGATACAAGCTTTGCAGCAATATGAGGGGACATTTGTGACAGTTTCTCACGATAGACACTTCATCAAAGGAGTGGCCAATAAAATCTGGTATATCGAGAATCATGAGATAAAAGAATACCCAGGTACTTATGCTGAATATGAGGTTTGGAAATCTCAGCAGGTTGAAGAGAAGGTGGAAGTAGCCAGCAAACCTGCTCCAAAAGAGAAACCTACGCCTTCAAAAGATCAAGTTGAAATAAATAAAGCCAAGAAAGATCTTAAAAAGTTAGAAGAGAATCTTTCGAAGTTGGAAGCACTGATTGAAAAGCTTGAAACTCAAAAAGAGGCTGTAGAACAGAAAATGGCAGATCCCGATCTATATGCGGATGAGCCAAAATTAAAAAAGGTTCAGGAGGAGCATCAGGATCTTCATCGAAAAATAGATGATTTGAATGCTGCTTGGGAAAGTTTGGTAGATGAGATTTCGGCTTTACAGGAATAGGTATCTTGAATCCATTCTGATTTCAAAAGGATTTGACTATTTTGGGTAGTATGAGATGTATTCGGATTTTCTTTCTTGCGATTTTTTGTCACCTGTCGTTCAGTTTGTTTGCTCAAATTGAAGATGAAGTTTATAAAGACCACATCCAGTCTGTGAGATTGTTCCCGATGGGAGTGACGACAGGAAGTCAATTGGATGCTCCAGTTGTTTCTATTTTGGGAGATAAAGATCTGGTTCTACTTTTTGATGACTTGGCCTATGATCCGGAAATGTATTCGGCAACATTGATCCATTGTGATGCGGACTGGAAGCAATCAGCATTGAAAAACAATGATTTTCTGGTTCCTTTTAATGAATTCAATATTCAGGATTACGATTATTCAATCAACACCAGAATCCCTTATATCCACTATAGATTTGTTATTCCGAAAGTTACAAAGTCCGGTAATTATGTGGTTAAAGTCTATCGAAGAAGAGATGCAAGTGATGTGATCCTTACCAAAAGGTTTATGGTCTACGAAGATTTGCTGACGGTAGGAGCTGCAGTAGTGCCACCTACCCAGACTGCTGATCGAAAAAGGTGGCAGCAGATAAATACTGTTGTGAATTATTCAAAAGTAGAAGTCGTAAATCCAGAAACCCAGATTAAAGTCGTTGTGCGACAAAATCAGCGTTGGGATAATGCTAAATTTTTAACGAAGCCGACTTTTATGAACCAAAGCTCCAAAGTGCTTCGCTATGAAGATTTTGGAGGGGGAAATGCTTTTGACGCAAGTAATGAATTCAGATTTATTGATCTGCGATTCATGAGAGCTAGAGGCCAAAATATTGCCTCAATGAGGGTAGAAGAAGATGCTGTTTTTGGCGAAACTGCACTAAATCAACCTAGGGCAAACGAAGTTTACTCTCAATATTTGGACTTGAACGGACAATATATTGTAGATAATAATGATAGGCCAGGAGGGGATCCAGAACTTGAAAGTCAATACGTTTTCATGACTTTTAACCTTGGAGTAGAACAGACTACAGAGCCATTGTATTTACTAGGCTCGCTTACCAATTGGGGAAGAAAGCCGGAGGCAAAATTTGAGTGGGATGCGCAGAATAAAATCTATAGGACATCCATGTTGCTAAAACAAGGTTGGTATGATTTTATGATTGGTACTGAAAATGACTCAAAGTTCGAAACGAACATTTTTGAAGGCTCTCATTTTGAAACGGAAAACCAATACGAGGTATTGGTTTATTTAAGAGCCTTGGGATCTAGGTATGATCAGTTGGTCGGCTACGTAGTATTGCAACCGAATAAAAGGAGGTTATAAAAAAACCTCTTAGGTTAGTAAGAGGTTTTTTAAATTTTAGTCTTCAGTTTCAGAGTTTTCTTCTCCCTCAGATTCTGTAGGAGCTACATTTTGTCTCACGCGCTCATTTGGCTTGTAAGGTACAAAACCTTCTCTTTTGAATTTGTAAGTCTTAGTCCTAGCTCCTGGAGGATGTGTTGCTAAATCCAGCATACCAAATCCTTTATGAGTAAATGCACCAAGACCGCATTTGAATACGAAATCCTGAACTTCTGGAGCTGCATATAAGGTAAATGGAAGCGTATAGCCTCTTACTTCATATTTGACATCCATGTCATAAACTGCATAGATTCTGGCAAATTTCTTCTGCTGTTCTTTCAGTTTATTCACATAAACCATGTCAGGGACAACCTGGAATTTAAAGAAAGACTCCATTTGCTCTGGTGTATACCAGCCAGATCTTTCCATACGAGTCAAAGTTGATTCATATAGTAAATCTGAAAATTCATCGCTATCCGGGCTGATAAATCTTTTTCCAGCTTCTTCATTAAAAGCAGGGATGATCAATACCAACGGGGAAATACAAACGAATTTGTTGGAAGTTTCTAATACAGGCTCAACTTCGATTTCTGTGTATTCAGGAACCAAAATTAGATTACCTAGCTCCACTTTTGGAGTAGCAAATACCTGTTCTAGCAAATAATCCATGAAGTCTTCACTCTGGGAAGAAAGTACCAAAGTGACCAAGCTTGAATAATAATGCAATCCACTTCTACTTACTTTAGTCTGACCTTTTAAGCCAGAAAAGTTGAAGAAATTATAATTGTAAAATTCTTCTCGTCCACCTTTAACTATCAATCCCTTAAGGAATTGTGCAAGGATATACTGATGATGAAAAGGCAAATAAGAGCCTTTGTTTTTTAGGGAAAATATAAGTCTAACTCTCACGGTGATTTAAAAATAAGATTGAGAAAATAGATAAATTAAAATTATTAAATAGGTGATTAAGAGGCAAAATTACATTTTTTTTCAAGAAAATGTTAAACATTAAATCTAAAATGCATGATATCACCATCTTTCACCACATATTCTTTGCCTTCAATGGAGATTTTTCCATTTTCACGACAACCGGCCTCAGTTTTGAATTGTTGATAATCAGCTAGTTTTATTACTTCAGCTTTGATAAAACCTCTTTCAAAATCTGTATGGATAACTCCTGCAGCTTGTGGGGCTTTCCATCCTTTTTTAATTGTCCAAGCTCTTACTTCCTGAACTCCAGCTGTGAAATAGGTTATCAAATCTAATAACGAATAAGCAGCACTGATTAGTTTATTGAGGCCACTTTCTTCTAAACCATATTCTCCCAAAAACAGTTCTTTTTCGTCTAAATCTTCAAATTCTGCGATTTGGGATTCAATGGCTGCACAGAGAATAATGACTTCTGCATTCTCTTCTTTGACCTTCTCTCTCAGTTGATCTACGTATTTATTTCCGTCTTGGATGCTTGCTTCATCCACATTTGCTACATAAAGGACAGGTTTGATCGTTAAAAGATGTAAATCTTTAACAGCCTCCAGATCTTCTTTTTCAACCTCAACGGATCTTGCATTTTTTCCAGAAGTCAGTGCATCTTTGAACAGAAGTAATGTTTCCAATTCTTTTCTTGCCTTTGCATCTCCTGATTTTGCAACTTTTTCAGTCTTTTGGATTTTTTTATCCACAGATTCCAAATCCTTCAACTGAAGTTCTGTATCAATAACCTCTTTGTCAAAAATAGGATCAACACTTCCTGCCACGTGAACAATGTTTTCATCTTCAAAACATCTGATTACATGGATTACCGCATCTACTTCTCTGATATTTGCCAAGAATTTGTTGCCCAAGCCTTCACCTTTACTTGCGCCTTTTACCAAACCTGCGATATCCACAAATTCAATAACTGTAGGAAGTACACGCTGAGGGGATACTAACTGTTCAAGGATCTGAAGTCTTTTATCTGGAACTGTAACGACGCCGACGTTTGGTTCGATGGTACAAAAAGGGAAATTTGCAGCTTCTGCTTTTGCACTGGAAAGAGCATTAAATAAAGTGGATTTCCCAACATTTGGAAGTCCTACGATGCCACACTGTAAGGCCATTAATATGTTATTTAATTTTAAAGATTCTATAGGATTTATACCCTTGATAGAACTCCATTATTGAAACTCTGAAAATGGTATAAACCGGTATGGCAAAAATCATCCCGGTAACCCCGGCGATTTTTGCACCGGCAAAGATAACAACAAAAATTTCAAGGGGATGCGCTTTTACAGATTTAGAAAAAATCATAGGCTGCAGAAAAATATTATCCGTGATCTGAACAGCAGCAAATACGGTCAGAATTTTAATCAGAAAATAATTTAGATCTTGGCTTTCGACGAAATTCCCAGTGGAAATCCCAACTATTATTCCAAAGGATGCTCCTAAGATTGGCCCAGCATATGGAATAAGATTAGCTACAGCAGCAAATAAGGCGATCGTTAATGCATAATCAACTCCTACTATTGTCAATCCAAAACTCGCAAGGGAGAAAATCGCTAACATTTGAAGCAATAATCCAGATAGGTAATTAGATAGTAGTTTTTCAACTTTTGTAAATGTCGCTACAGACAGTTCAAAATATGGGTTTGGGATTAGGTTTAGAAGGTTTCTTCTTAGAAGACCATTTTCTAAAAGAAGAAAAAATGAAATAAATAAGACAGCAAGAAGACCAATGAAAACACTACTTGTAGTATTTAATACATTGGAAATGATCGTCCCGATATCAATACTTTTTATGGCAGTAATCAACTGGGACTTGATTTCTTCAAAAAGATATCCAGGTTGGTTATCTAATAACTGATAGCGGAAAAGGAAATTCTCCACTTTTGAAATAGGAGCATGTACTTCCTGATAAATTGTATCAAGGTCTAATCCACTTAAAATGATTATCTGGTTGTTGATAAGTGGGAAAAATAATAGACTTAACAAAATCAATATAAGTACGATGGATGCGTAGGATATAATGATTGCCAACCATCTTGGTATATGTTGGCCTAAAAGGTGGAAGTCATTTAAATGATTGGTCATGGGACGTAATAGAGCCGCCATGATCAATGAAATAATTAAATAAAGAGTAATGTTGGAAAAATACCAGCCAAATAGGAGGAAGGCTCCGATTATTAAGATTAGGTATATAAAAAAACGCTGCATAGGTAGAAAATAAAAGGAGGCATCTCTGCCTCCTCTAATATACTATTTCTGTATTTCGAAAGTAATTTTCGAAATAGGAACTATTCCCATTTTAATTCATTGGAAGATTCCTCTTCTTCTTGTTCGTATTGATCAAAGTCAACATCAGGAAGTAGTTCATTTTTTACATGATCTACTGTTTCGTTTAAAGCTTCTACGAATTTGAAGAAATCCTCTTTGTAAAGGAAAATCTTGTGTTTTTCGTAAGAAAAAGAATCTCCATTGACTCTTCTTTTGCTTTCTGTAATAGTTAAATAATAATCGTTAGCTCGGGTTGATTTAATATCGAAAAAGTAGGTTCTCTTTCCTGCCTTCACTTTTTTCGAAAAGATTTCTTCCCTGTCGTAACCTCTTTGATCTTCCACAGTTCTTTTGTTATTAATTTTTGATATAGTTAAAATACAACCTAAGATAAGGTAATTAGGTCCTAGTTTTCAAAGCAATTTTGGACTTTTTTCAAAAAAGGCCCTAAAATTTTATGTAAATATTTCAAAATCAGGGTTCAAATTACCAATTCAAAGTTGTACCTAAACCTTATTCTCCGTGCATAAAGGCCTTCTTCGCCAATAATACTTCTTCAGTTTCCGGATGATCAGGATCGTCAACACAGCAATCTACAGGACAAACTGCAGCACATTGAGGCTCTTCATGAAAGCCATTGCATTCTGTACATTTATCTGTGACGATGTAATAAAACTCATCAGAAACTGGTTCTTGCTTTTCATTAGCATCCACAACGGTACCATCCTCTAGGGTAACTTCCTTAAGTGTCGTTCCTCCAGCCCAAGTCCATTCTACGCCACCTTCATAGATAGCTGTGTTTGGACATTCTGGCTCGCATGCACCACAGTTGATGCATTCGTCGGTAATCATTATTGCCATAACTCAATTATTTAAATCCAAAAGTAACAAGCCTAAGGGGAAGAGACAATAAAAAATTGACATGGAATTTAATTTTAATGAATTCTTTCCTGATCCTTCCTATTAAAAAAGGTAAATTTGCACCTCCAAATTAAGATTATGATTTTATCTGAAAGAATTGCTGCCTTTATCAAATTAGGAGAAACTATCCAGAATATGGATGATGAAACCAAAGAACTTTATTGGAGAGTGCAAAATGGCAATAATTGGTTTACCGAAGATTATATCAATTCAGCTTTGGAGGGGATTGTCATTTTTCTGCAAAAAGAGAATCTAGAAAAATGGATAGGTGCTTATGACATTCCGGAAAAAACCAATCCAAAATCTGTAGGAGTGATGATGGCAGGAAACATACCTGCGGTGGGATTTCATGATTTATTGACAGTCTTAATTAGCGGAAACAAAGCTTGTGTCAAATTGAGTTCTTCCGATACTATTTTGATGTCTTGGCTAATAAATAGATTGATTGAAATCAATCCTGAATTCTCTGAATTGATTTCCATTGAAGAAATGCTGAAAGGAAAAGATGCCTATATCGCAACAGGAAGTGATAATTCGGCAAGATATTTCAATTATTATTTTGGAAAATACCCGAGCGTCATTCGTCAGAATAGAACCTCAATAGCGGTTTTGACCGGAGAAGAATCACCTGAGGATTTAAAGGCTCTTGGAAAAGATATTTTTAAATACTTTGGCTTGGGATGTAGAAATGTATCCAAAGTTTATTTGAAATCTGAAAACCAACTTCAGCAATTATTGGATAACCTTGAGGGCTTTTCCTTTGTAGCAAACCATCATAAATACCATAATAATTACGATTACAATAAATCTATTTATTTGGTAAATAATGAGAAGCATCTGGACAATGGATTTCTTCTGGTAAAAGAATCCAAAGAGTTGGTTTCTCCGATATCCGTCTTGTATTATGAAATTTATGAGTCTCAAGAGGCTCTTTCACAGACTTTGGCAGGTTTAAAGGATAAGATCCAGTGTGTAGTTGGTAATCCAGAGGCTTTGGAGGGCGCAATTAGTTTTGGAAATGCTCAAAACCCAATGCCTTGGGATTATGCTGATGAAGTTGATACACTTCAATTCCTAATCGATCTTGCCTGAATTTGCTTTCGGGAGATAGATACAGAATTTAGAACCTTTATTGATTTCTGAGGTTATTTTTAATGTTGCATCATTTTTTTCAAGATAATCCCTCACCAAAACTAGACCGAGTCCTGTACCGGATTCGTTGCGTCTCCCTTTTGTGGTAAAAGAAATGCCCTTTTTTAGCTTTTCAAGATTTTCTTCGGAAATACCTGCGCCGTTATCTTCAAAACAGATTTTTGCAGTTTCATTTTCCTCTGATACTGTGATGTTAATTACTCCTTGAAATTCAGAAAATTTGATTGCATTGCTGAGTATATTTCTAATGACCAATTCCACCATGTTCCGGTCAGCAAAGACCCAGACATCAGAAACATTTTCTACTTCAATCTTGATGTTTTTTTCCTTGGTAATTCTTTCGAGTAAATTCTTTTGTTGAGTTATAAGTGGGATGATGTCAAACTCAGTCTTTTGAACAAATTCTCCACGGAGTTGGGAGCTTGTCCATGCTAAAAGGTTTTCCAAAAGAATGGCCACGTTTTCCATGTTTTTGGAAATTTCAGGCATCATTTCCATAAACTCCTCTTGAGAAACCAATCCTGTTTGCGTCAAGTGGATGAGCTCTTTTACCCCGAAGATTGGACCTTTTAGATCATGTGAAATGATGCTAAAATATTTGTCTTTGAGATCATTTAATTGCTTTAATTCCTCTGTTTGCTTTTCTAAGGTCTCTTTATTTAAAACTTCTTCGCTGATATCTTCAAACAAAAGGACTGTTCCACTCATCAAGGATTCGGGATCCAGAATAGGAATGGCTTCAATTCGTATGATTTTTCTTTTTTCATCTGTTACATCCTGAACTTCTATTGTATTGTGAATTTTAGATTCAGTAAGAGATATTATTTCCGGGAACCCCAGAAAGAGCTGATTTAAGTTTTTACCTGTTTGGACAGATTTTGGGTTGATAAAAAAGTTTAAAAAAGCAGCATTGAAATCAATAATGTTCATTCGATGATCGACTACCAAAACTCCACGGGTAATCGTTTCTATGATTTTATCTTTTGCAATAGGTTTGATACTGAAAAGACTATATCGGATGATAGCAAAAGCCAAAAGAAGATAAGTAAACAAAAAGGCAAAAGGAGTAAAATCTATGGCTGAAACCCCTTTGAATAAACCTAATTGATAAAGGGCATTGACCAAAATAGGGATTAAACCTGCTAAAAATAGAAACTGAGTTTGTTTTCTATAAAGAGGATCAGAAGACTTAAACCTCCTTCCAATCAAAATAAGCCCTATTAGAAAAGTACTGTAAGAATAAACAATATTAACCAGATACCAAGGTCCGATTTCTATTTTGAGAGTCGGGAAACCCATCGTATTCACAACTGAAGTATTGGCATAATGAAAATGGTGGTAATCATTGGTCAATAAGATTAGGTAGGACAAAACGGGGACTATCCCAATTAAAAGGTAGGTGAGTTTTAAATTTTTTGGTTTGAGACCTGTATATTTCAAACAGAAAATCAGCCAGAATGCAGGGGTAAGCAATATTCCGATGTATTCGATTTTGACAAAAAAGAGCATCATCTCTTTTGTACTGGTTGTTAATTCTAATCCATAAAAAATCCCCCATATGGAAACACAAAGCATCGTGAGAGCAATCCATCTAGTAGAATCTCCCAAGCGCAGAGCTATAAAAGTAGATAAACCAGCGACCAATAAACCTGAAATAAGTAATATGGAGGAA
Source organism: Algoriphagus iocasae (assembly GCF_014206875.1). Taxonomy (GTDB): domain Bacteria; phylum Bacteroidota; class Bacteroidia; order Cytophagales; family Cyclobacteriaceae; genus Algoriphagus; species Algoriphagus iocasae. Next base: position 984,813 of record NZ_JACIJO010000001.1, read on the forward strand.
TATGGATTTATTATAAATTCCAAAATGGGTCTGATTGAGAGAAGAGTGGTGAATTGTTACTATTAATCAAATAATATTAATGTAAAAATTAAAACTAAAAAAGAAATCCCAAAATTGACTGACAAAAGATTTAAAATGGCGTTTCCAACACCTTTTTCCTTGGTTATTGGGTTGACAGTTTTCTGCTTTTTGCTGGTCATTTTTAAAAGCGATCCAAAGGAACTTGGGATAAAGGAAACAGCTCTTTCCGCATTCAACTATTGGCAATCTGGATTTTTCAGCCTTCTTGGTTTTACAGTTCAAATGATGATGATTTTGGTTTTTGGATATGCTTTGGCAGCATATAAACCAATCCATAATTTTTTGAAAAGGATTTCGGGTATCCCGAAAAATGGTTTTCAAGCAGTTGTTTTTACGGGAATAATAACCATGGTTTCAGGCTTATTGAATTGGGGTTTTGGTTTGATAATCGGAGCTCTGTTGGCAAGGTTTGTGGGTATTGCTCAAAAAGAGAAAGGGCTAAAACCCAATTATTCTTTGTTGGCTTCGGCTGGTTATTTGGGAATGGCAGTATGGCATGGGGGATTATCAGGTTCAGCTCCACTGACAGTGGCTAAATCAGAACATTTCTTAAAAGATCAAATTGGAGTAGTCCCAATAGAAGATACGGTATTCAGCTTTTTTAACCTCGGAATTACCGGGTTGCTGATTCTCGTTTTTATTGGAGCACTCTTGATTTGTGAGAAGTTTTTTAGAGACTCAACTCAAAAAATTAAGCCTGTTCCACTGAAAGCAATTGAGCCAGAGGGTAAATATCAGGTTAGCGGGGTAGTTGGGATTTTAATTTTAATCGTAATTATGATTAATTTTTTATCTGGAATTGTCCCTGATAACTCCACAGTGAATTTGAATGTCGTGAATTTTACATTATTCGGATTGACGATGACGGCCTATAAGTCCTTTTCAAAATTTACAAAGGCAGTATCTGCGGGCTTAACAACATCCGTCGATATTTTCATTCAATTCCCTTTTTATGCTGGAATACTTGGCTTAATGACTCAATCTGGGCTATTGATTCAATTTTCGGATCAATTGGTCTCCTTTTCAAATCAAGCAACTCTTCCTTTGATTTCTTTTGTTTCTGCTGGAATCGTAAATTTTTTGGTTCCTTCTGGAGGAGGACAATGGGCAGTTCAAGGGCCAGTGCTAATGTCTGCTGGAGAAACTTTGGGAATTCCTTTCAACAATCTGGTCATGGCTTTTTCCTACGGTGATCAAATCACCAATTTATTACAGCCTTTTTGGGCATTGCCACTTTTATCTATAACAGGTGTCAGTGCCAAAAGTATGTTTAAATACTGTTTGGTCTTATGTGCCTTTGGGAGTCTATTTCTGGCATTTGCTATTTATTTCTTTCTTTAAACCAAGAATCCCGCTTTATAATGGTTTTAAATTAGGATAAACCCTGATTTACAGATTGTAGTCGGCTACGGATTATTGGGCTATATTTCTATATTTGCCTTCGAGAAAACAGAACCTTTTAATCTAAAATAAAATACCCTACAAATGGCATTTGATATAGAAATGATCAAGGCAGTGTATGCGAAGTATCCTGAGCGAATCGCAGCTGCCAGGAAGGTGGTGGGAAAGCCACTTACTTTAGCAGAGAAAATACTTTATGCTCACCTTTGGGAAGGAGATGCTACACAGAGCTTCGAAAGAGGGAAATCTTATGTGGATTTTGCCCCTGACAGAGTTGCTATGCAAGATGCAACTGCCCAGATGGCACTTTTGCAGTTTATGCAAGCAGGCAAAGACAAGGTGGCAGTTCCTTCCACTGCGCACTGTGATCACTTAATTTTAGCTCAAAATGGCGCAAAAGCTGATTTGAGTAGCTCATTAACTGCCAGTGGTGAGGTTTTTAACTTTTTGGAATCTGTTTCCAACAAATATGGAATTGGATTTTGGAAGCCAGGAGCAGGTATTATTCACCAGGTAGTTTTGGAAAATTATGCATTCCCAGGCGGAATGATGATCGGTACCGATTCACATACTGTGAATGCTGGAGGATTAGGCATGGTTGCTATCGGTGTAGGTGGAGCTGATGCTGTAGACGTGATGGCAGGTATGGCTTGGGAACTTAAATTCCCAAAATTGATCGGTGTGAAGTTGACAGGCAAAATGAACGGATGGACTTCTGCAAAAGATGTCATCCTGAAAGTAGCTGGAATCTTGACCGTAAAAGGAGGAACTGGTTGCATCGTTGAATATTTCGGAGATGGAGCGCTTTCTCTTTCTGCAACCGGAAAAGGTACAATCTGTAACATGGGAGCTGAAATAGGTGCTACTACTTCTACTTTCGGGTATGATGAGTCAATGGAGCGCTACTTGAAAGCTACTGATAGAGCAGATGTAGCGGAGTTGGCAAATGCAGTAAAAGAACATTTGACTGGTGACAGTGAAGTGTATGCAAATCCTGAGAAATATTTCGATCAAGTGATCGAGATCGATCTTTCTACTTTGGAACCACACGTAAACGGTCCGTTTACTCCAGATAGAGCTACTCCAGTTTCTCAAATCAGAGAAGAAGCTGAGAAAAACGGATGGCCTACTAAAGTTGAATGGGGTTTGATCGGTTCTTGTACCAACTCATCTTATGAGGATTTAGCTAGAGCGGCTTCAATTGCGAAGCAGGCTGTTGATAAAAAATTGAAAACTAAGGCAGAATTTGGTATCAATCCAGGTTCTGAACAAGTGAGATACACAGCAGACAGAGATGGTTTGTTGGATATCTTCACCGATTTGGACGCTACCATCTTTACCAATGCTTGCGGTCCATGTATTGGCCAGTGGGCAAGAGCTGGAGCGGATAAAAAAGAGAAAAACACGATCGTTCACTCATTCAATAGAAACTTCTCTAAGCGTGCTGATGGTAATCCTAACACCCATGCATTTGTAACCTCACCAGAAATGGTAGCTGCAATTGCGATTTCCGGGGATTTAGGATTCAATCCAATCACAGATACTTTGGTCAATGCTGATGGTATCGAAGTGAAATTAGACCCACCAGTAGGGGATGAATTGCCAGAAAAAGGATTTGCAGTTGAGGACAATGGATACCAAGCTCCAGCGGAAGATGGAAGTGGTGTTGAAGTGGTTGTAAAACCAGACTCTAACCGTCTTCAATTATTGGAACCTTTTGCGCCTTGGGATGGAAAAAATATCACAGGAGCGAAGCTTTTAATCAAAGCATTTGGTAAGTGCACTACTGATCATATTTCTATGGCAGGTCCATGGTTGAGATTCAGAGGCCATTTGGATAATATTTCTGACAACTGTCTGATAGGTGCTGTTAATGCATTTAATGATGCTACTAACTCTGTTAAAAATCAATTAACTGGAGAATATGGTCCTGTTCCGGCAACTCAGAGAGCTTATAAAGCTGCTGGAGTTCCAACAATCGTAGTAGGAGATCAGAACTATGGTGAAGGTTCTTCTAGAGAGCATGCTGCAATGGAGCCAAGACACCTTGGAGTTAAGGCTGTATTGGTGAAGTCATTTGCGCGTATTCACGAGACTAACTTGAAGAAGCAAGGTATGTTGGCTCTTACTTTTGCCAATGAGGCTGATTACGATAAAATCAAGGAGGATGATACTATTAACTTCCTAGATTTGGATCAATTTGCTCCAGAGAAGCCACTTCATCTTGAGTTTGTTCATGCAGATGGATCAAAAGATGTGATTGTTGCTAATCATAGTTATAATGATGCACAAATTGACTGGTTTAAAGCAGGATCTGCATTGAACTTAATCAAGGCAGCAAAAGCTTAAGATGTATAGTTAAATTTTTAAAACCGTAGTATTCAAATGCTACGGTTTTTTTTCTGTCTTATTTTTTTAAAGTGGTGTATTAAAACACGATTATTTAAATCAAAATGGCTCCGTTTATCCCAAAAATCAGACTGGATTGGAGAGAGTTAGGATTTTTTCATTTAATAAATTGTATTTATAAATCAAAAAATTTGTTATGAAATACAAAATGATGTATGTTTACTGCATGGAGATCAATTTATGGTTTCTTGTAACAAAAACGCCGAAACACCCTTAATTTTAGATTCGCCCAAATGCAAGAAAGAGGTATTAATAGCACCTTTAAGAAAATCATATATGAATCTTCAGAAATGGTTTTTCTTGCAGATGATACGTTTCCATATAGTATCTTCTATGCCAATGATGCGTTCGAAAATCAGATTGGTGAATCACTCCAAGAAAAGACTTTAGCAGGATTAGGGCTGGATATCAACGCTTATATTTTCAAAGAAGAATTGATTCTTAGCCATGATGGGAAAGAATACAGTTTCAGACTGGAATTACCTTATGAAAGCAGCGCAAATTATTTTTTGTTTTACAAAGGTAAAGAGGTCAAAACTCTGGGGTTGCCGACCAAAAAAGAAGCTCAGCAATTTTTCACTTCTTTCCAGGATATAATTGCAATCGGACAGCATGAGTATTTAACTTATTTAAATGGATCTGTGCTTCCGGTATTGGGATATCAACCTGAGGAGTTATTGAATTCAAGTCTTTGTAATTTGATTCATGAAAAAGATCTGGAGTCGGTTAAATCCATTTGGAGGGAAAAAGTAGGGAATGATGGAAATGCTTTTTTTGAAGCGAGGATTAGATCAAAATCAGGAGAATTCAAATTCATTGATTTTAGTGTCCAGTTTACTCCAGAAAGATTTTTCATCATTGGGAAAGATGTTTCTGAAAAAGCAAAACAAAAGCAACTAGAGAATCAAATTGAAAACTTAAAAGTAAATTCTCCTTCTTCTGCAAAATCAGGATCTTGGAAGTTTAATAAGAGTATAAATTCAATTTCATTCGATGCAGTTGCTTCAAATTTAATTGGACTCGCACAACAAATTGATTTAGCTAATGCAATTCAAAGTAAATCTGTGCAGGAATTTGCGGATAAATGGGGTGACTGTTTTGTAAAGATTGGTTCTGAATCTGCAAGTTTTGAATTTGAAATAGAGCTTTTAGAGTCGTCAACTAAACATTTTCAATTCAAGGGTATAAAAGTCAATGATTCTGAGTTTGCTGGAATAATCTGGGAAGACTCTGAGATAATTGATCGGAATAGAAAAATCAATCGACTTGAAAAGTTATTGCTGGAGTCGCCAGATCCAAGCATGGTCGTTTTCCCAGACGGTAAAGTTTATATCGCGAATCATGAAGTAGTAAAGCTTTTTGGCTTTGAAGAAGGAAGAAACCTAAAGCACTTAAGCGAGCTTGGAGGTTTGTTTGATAACCCTGATTTGTGGCAGGATTGGATCCAAAATGAAGGTTCTGAATCAGAGTTGCAGCGATTTTCCACTAATTTGATAAATACCCAAGGTCGTCAGTTGACTCTGGAAATCTGCTCTAAATTAATCGAAGTTGAAGAGCAAGGATTTATAAGTTTGACCTTTAGAAATATTTCTGAAAAGGTAATTCTAGAGAAAAACCTGGAAGAAAGCAGTGACTTCTTGATGAACCTAACAGAGCAAGTTCCAGGAGGTCTTTATCAGATGGTTTTGGATGCCGAAGGGAAAATGAAGTTCTCTTTTCTGTCCAAAGGAATTGGATCAGTACTGGGCTTGAACCCTGAAGAAATCAAGGATTTTGAGGACATTTCTATGGCGATTTCCAGAGTTCATCCAATGGACTTGCCTCAGGTTATCATGTCCTCGGTGGCTTCTGCCAAAAAGCAAGAGCCTTGGCAATGTCAGTTTAGAGTCAAGACGGATGATTCCCAAAATCAATATAGATGGATTTTAGGTGCCGCCAGACCGCAACTTCTCGAGAATGGAGACATGGTTTGGTATGGTTATTTGACAGATATCAGTGATCAAAAAGAATTCGAGGCTAAGCTTGAGGAAGCTAGGTTGACAGCTGTGAAAGCAAGTCAAATCAAATCTGACTTCCTGTCTATGATCAGTCATGAATTGCGGACACCGTTAAATGCGATTTCGGGTTCTACTTATTCTTTGCTACAAGAGCAGCCAAGTGATTCCCAGAAAACAGCTCTGAATACGATTAATTTTGCAGTAGATAATTTGATTATCATGATCAATGATCTACTGGATTTTCAAAAAATTGAAGCTGGTAAATTGACCATTGAAAAAGCTTCTTTCAACTTTGAGAATTTAATTCAACAGATCTTGAATGGATTGTCATTCCATGCGAAAGAAAGTAAAAACAATCTTCAATTAAACATTTCTGAAGGATTGAATCTTTGGCTCAAAGGTGATAAAACAAGACTTTCTCAAATTCTAAATAACCTTATTACTAACGCACTCAAGTTTACAAAAGAAGGGGATGTGACTGTTTCTGTTTTGCTCAAAGAAATGAGCACAAACAAGGCAAGAATATATTTCGAGGTTAAGGATACAGGTATTGGTATTGCGAAAGAAAACCAAGAGAAAATTTTCAATGATTTTGACCAGGTGAAGCCAACCTTCAGTTCTAAATATGGAGGTACGGGACTTGGTTTGTCGATTACCAGGAAGCTACTTTCTCTGATGGGAGGCACTATCCAATTGGAATCTGAAGTAGATAAGGGTAGTCGTTTTTACTTTGAATTGGAATTCGAAATTTCTGATGAAAACCCAGTTCCAACTTTCACTGTAAAGGAAAAACCATCAGCTCCGTTACAATTAAGACTGTTGATGGCGGAAGACAATGATGTCAATGCACTAGTTCTTGGCAAAATCATTAAAAAATGGGGCTTTACATTTGAACGTGTTCATAATGGTCAAGAAGCAGTAGATATGCTCAAAACCAATGAGTATGATTGCGTTTTGATGGATATTCAAATGCCTGTCATGGATGGTTTTGATGCTACATTAGCAATCAAATCTTTTTCAAGTGTCCCTGTAATTGCTTTGACAGCAGCCGCAAAACTTGAAATCATGGAGCGTATCGATGAATGCGGTTTCGATGGATTTGTAGCTAAGCCAATTGATGCTGCGGAGCTTTTGAAAAAGATCAAAGAAGTAGTAACAGGCGAAAATTATAGCGCCTGAGCCTTTTCTAAGTATTCCTTCACTAAATCCATTTCTGGATAATTCTGATTTAATTCTGCCAAAAATTGCAAAGCAGTAACTTTATCGCCCTTCAGAACATAGTAAATCCCTTTATTTCTCAATGCGAAAGGATTATTGGGTTCCATTTTTAAGCTTTGATTTATCAAATCCAATCCTTCTTCCAGTTGATCAAGATAGATTAAGTAAAGCCCTTTATTATTGTAATAGTACGCCTGGCCTTTATCGATGGCAATTGCTTTATTAACTGCTTCAAGAGCTTTTGAATAATTCCCTTCATCAAAATAAATCATTGACCTCAAATTGTGAAGATTTGGTTCAGAGGGATTGAAGGTTTCTGCCTCTTCCAAGACTTCTAATGCCAATTCAGGCTTTTTTTCATAATAAAGCAATGTCGCTTTATTAACTAACAGGTCGGAATTTGATGGATCTAGGCTGACAGCTTTTTCAAATGACGATAGAGCGGCAGGATAGTTTTTGAGCTTTTCCTCGACAAGTCCTTTCAGAAAGAAGGATTTCCAAGATTGGTCATTTAAACTGATCAGCTTCTCAGCGTCTCCTCTTGATTTATAAAATTCACCATTGTCCAGATAAATTAAGCCTCTCTGGAAATAACTTTCAAAATCATCAGGTCTATATTTGATAGCATCCTCTAGTGAATGAATTGCTTCGTCAAGCTGGTTGAGTTTTAACTGCGCCATCGCTTTGTTATAATGAGCATCGAAATAGGCGCTATCCAAATCCAATGCCTCCTCGTAAAATCCAATGGCTGATTTTGGATCATTTTCCTCCATTTTTTCATTGCCTTTCAGCAAGAACCTTCCCTTTTTATCTTCAAGGGAATCACAGGAAAAAAGTATGATTGTAAAAAGGAAAGCAAGGAAATTAACCGCTTTCAGAGGATTTTTCTTTTGATTTTTCATCCGATCTTTCTTCACCCAACAATAAGGCAAAAGGACTTGTTTGATCACTTAATTCAAATATTTCTCTAAGGATTGCTAAGGTAGGAATAATCAAAACCATTCCTGCAACACCCCAGATAGTTCCACCCACTAAAAGGCCGAGAAATGTAATAAAAGGATTCAGGTTCACATTTCCTCCCACAATTTTAGGCGTTAAAATATTCCCTTCTATCAACTGGATCAGTTGATAAGAAACTAAAACTGCAATCGGATAAAACAGACTGTCTTTTGTAAGAAAAGCATATACCATCGGCATCAATGCACCGATAAATGGTCCTACGTAAGGAATGATATTGAGGAATGCAGCAATTAAACCAAAGAAGATGGCATGCTTGATACCCAGCGCTGTAAAAGCCGTGACATTCAAAACTGCCAAAATTCCCATCACTTTTACTACTCCGATGATGTAATTTTGCAGCAGTTTTCTCAGGTTAGTGATTCTCATTTTGACTAGTTGAGGATCTTTGTCTCGGTAAATCCGGATCATGACCTCCGTCAAATGGTCTCGATATAGCAAAAAGAAAAACATGAACACAGGGATCAAAACTGTCCCGGATAATGATCCTACTGTTCTTAATGCAAAGCCTGTAATGTTTGCTCCCTGCTCTTGAAGCAAAGTCTTGATATAATCATCACTGGCTTTCTCTTCGAAATTTTCATCAATACCAAAATTTGTCATTGTCCATTCATCAATATCCTTCGCGTAGTTGGATAATTTTTCTGAGACATTGTCAAAATCGCTTGTGAAGTTGGAAATCGTAGTGATGATAAAAACCAATAATCCGACCACGATTGCTATATTCAAAAGCAAAGATAGAACTGCCGAAATGGTTCTCGGTACTTTTTTACTCTCCAGCCAATTGCTGAAAGGGGTGAAAAGAACAGCAAAAAAACCTCCCATAAATAATGGAACCAAGAGGCTTTTTCCAACAATAAGAAAGAAGACAAGAACTATTATGAAAATCAAAACCGATAAGGCTTTGAGATAGGGGGGCATAGTAAAAGATTTTTCTTTCATCTTGTCGGGTTTCATTATTGTTTTACGAAATATAGAAGTTTTTGAAAATAATAAATCTAATGTTCTTAATTAGAAGTAATTAAGCCAGCTCTTTTAAGCAAAGCATCTTGTTTTGGTTCTCTTCCTCTAAATCTTTTGTATAAAATAGATGGGTGTTCGCTACCACCTGCTGACAAAATATTTTTTAAGAATGAATCAGCTGTTTTCTTATCAAAAACTCCATTTTCTAAGAAAAGCTCAAATGCATCGGCATCCAAAACTTCAGCCCACTTATAGCTATAATATCCAGCGGAATACCCGCCTTGGAAAATATGTGAAAATGAAGGGGACATTAGCGTTCCTTCCACTTTTGGAAGCAGATCAGTTTGTTTCATGATCTCGGTTTCAAAAGTTGGGATTGACTCAATTTCTTCTGCTTTTGTGCTATGATAAGCCATATCCAATAAACCGAAACTTATTTGTCGAAGGGTTTGATATCCCTGTTGGAAATTAGCGGCTTTCTTCAATTTTTCGATTAGGCCTGCAGGGATCTTTTCACCAGTTTCGTAATGTACTGCAAAGAGATCTAAGCAATCTTTTTCGTAGCACCAGTTTTCGAAAATCTGAGAAGGCAGCTCTACAAAGTCCCAATAAACGCTAGTGCCGGAGAGTGATTCATAAGTGGTATTAGCTAGCATTCCATGCAATGCATGTCCAAACTCATGGAACAAAGTGGTGACTTCGTTGAAAGTCAATAAACTCGGTTTGGTTTTGGTTGGCTTTGTGAAATTGCAAACAATTGAAACGTGAGGTCTTTTGCTTACCCCGTTCACATTGCTTTGGCCACGATAACTGGTCATCCAGGCACCATTTCTTTTCCCTGGTCTAGGGAAATAATCTGCATAAAACACCGCAATATGCTTCCCATTTGCATCTTTTACTTCATAGGCAAGTACATCTGGGTGGTAAACTGGAATTTCTTTATTCGGGATAAATTCAAGCCCAAATAATTTCTTGGCAGTCAAGAAAACTCCTGAAATCACTTTTTCTAGCTGAAAATATGGTCTCAAAAGTTCATCATCGATCGCATATTTTTCCTTTTTTAGCAACTCAGAATAATAAGAGAAATCCCATTTTTTCAACTCAGTGATTCCATCAGTTTTCTTGGCAAATTCGGTGAGTTCAGCTAATTCCTGTTCTGCTTTAGGCTTTGCTTTTTCAAGTAAGGATTCTAAAAATTCAGTCACTTCACCCGGACTTTTTGCCATTCTTTCTGCCAAAATAAATTCAGCATGATTTTTAAATCCCAAAAGTTGAGCTCTTTTCTCCTTTAATTGAAGGATGTCTTTGATAATCTGCTGGTTGTCCAACTCATCTCCTTTGGAGCATTTGGTGTTGTATGCATAAAATAAAAGTTTTCGCAATTCCCTGTTTTTGGCATAGGTAAGTGCCGGAACATAGCTAGGATAGTCAAGTGTAAATGCCCATTTTCCGGGCTGACCTTTTTCTTCTGCAATCTGGGCTGCTGCTTCTTTGATGCCTTCAGGAAGCCCTTCTACAGCATTTTCTTCTGATTCAAAATGAACAAATTTATTGGTCTCTTCTAGTACATTCTCACCAAATTTCAAGCTTAACTGTGCAAGTTCCTGATCTATAGTCCGGAGAATTTCTCCCTGCTCAGGGGTAAGTTTTGCTCCATTTCTAACAAATGATTTATAAGTCTTATCCAGCAAAGTAACTTGTTCAGGATTTAGATCAAGTTGATCTTTTGATTCAAAAACTGAAGCTACTTTTTGGAATAAAACCGGGTCAAGTAATATGTCATTAGAATGCTGAGTCAAAAGGGGAGAAATTTCTCTTGCCAACTTTTGAAGTTCAGGACTGGTTTCTGCGGAATTTAAATTGAAAAATATTGAGCTGATCGTTCCCAGTTTTTCTCCGGATTGATCCATCGCTTCAATGGTGTTTTCGAATGTTGGATTTTCCTTATTCTTGATGTTTTCGATCTCCAGTTTTGCTTCGTCGATCGCGATTTTTATAGCAGGAAGATAATCTTCGGTTTTAATTGTTGAAAAAGGAGCTGTATCAAATGGAGTGGCAAAATTTGCCAATAATGGGTTTTGCATAAAATAAGAAACTTATGTGTTTTGTTAAGATGAAGATTCCCAAATAGGATCCATCAAATGACCTGACTTTTTTAATTCTGCCTCTAATCTACCAATTTGATCTTTAAAGCTTTCCCACATCCAGACCGCATGTGGAATTTTTTTGGCTTCTTCATGATGAAACCTAAAAAGATCAAACTGACCCAAACCAAAATATGACTCAGCTTGATTCACTGTAATCCAAAATTTTTGATTTGAATAATATTCCTTTAACTCCTCAGATTCCTTAGAGTTTGATTTTAGAGCTGCATCTCCTTTTTCTTTGGACAAAATTATCTGCCAATCTTTTTCGCAGAGAAATAATACTCGTTTCCAAGTTCTTTGTGCAAACACCAAATCGGCAATTCTTTCCTTTTCTTTAGTACTCAACCCTGAGTTTGCTCTATACACATATGTAATTGCAAGGTTAATACCATTGTATCGGTTGTTGAGTAGATAATAACTCCTTTGGAAGAAAAGAATTGAGTTTTCTAAATGAATATCTCCCTCACCGCATTCATAAAGTTTCTTTTCTATTGCACCAGCAGTAGATACTGTTTCAGGATCATTGGTATGAGCTAGGTTGATCGATTTTAAAAGCTCTAAAGATTGGTATAAAGATGTGATTAAATCTGGTTTTGCAGCCTTATAAGTGCAAAATGCTAGTCTATGAATTAAATATGAATCACGCTGGGATTGATTACTATTTGAAATTAATACTGCGGACTGGAATAAATCCCGTGCTTTTTCAAATTCTTTAATTTCTACAGCATTTTCTGCCTCTTGAATTATCAGAGAAAGGGCTTTGCCTTTTTCCTCATGTATTGATGGCTCAATGGCAGTAGTTTTATTTATTGAATCTTCTATTTCCTGCTGAGTTTTTGGAGGAATCAATGAGCTTAAATAAGTATAAACAGGACTATCTGATTCATTTTTGTCAATCACCTCTTCAATTAGGTTTCCTAAGGCTATTCTGAATCTTTCTACTTCCTCATAATCTATTGCATCACCCAAATGTTTGTATTTTGATATGAGAATGTGGTTGAGATCAAATGGATAAATCAATTTGTCTTCGGAAATGACTATGGTAGTATAGGGTCTTAAAGCATGTCTTATCCCAAGTTCATATAAAGCATTCGGGTTCGCTGTAGACAAGTCCGCTATTACCAAATCCGCTTTTAAAAGCTCCTTATACATCTGAACATCAATAGAACCTGAATGTGTGATTTCATCTGCTCTGAGACATTCTATTCCTTTGCTTTCAACAACAGGTTTAATCAATAATCGATAAGATTTATTGAGGTCTAATTTTCTCCCATTCACATAATCTGTTTTGATGCCGAAACCCATCACTACAAAACACCTTTTCTTGCCTTCCTTCATAGTGCAAAAAATTTTATTGTTATCTAATTCAAATATTTCAAAATGTAAGAGTTTTTAAAATCAAAATTTCAAAATAATATTGTAAAAAACACAAAAATAGTTTGAGATATTTTTGAAAAGTTTAAAAGGAATTAAAAAAAAGAGCTTCCTATTTTGGAAGCTCTTTCAAGGTTTTTATATGAAATTAATAGTCAAAGTCGCAAGACATTGATTCTGATCCAATTGGTGAACCATCAGGAGCTTTTAAAGTTTCCTGAACGGTCAATTCCACCGGAAGATCCAAAAATGCATTAATCTTTGCAGCCAAATAATTAGAATGCTGAGCTAGCAACGCATTTGAAGATCTAGAGGAAAGTTTACTGTTCCCATTTGCAAGTTTCTCTAGTTGTGCTCTAGTAATTGCTCTCACAGTATTGGATGCATCCGCACTTTTAGCTAAAGCGATTAATTGATCTACCATTTTGGTTTCGGTCATCATTTTTATTTCTGATTGGAGTCCAGATGGAAGAGAGGATGAGAAAATCTCATTGCTTACTTTGTCTAAAATCGCCTGATAGCCAGGTAGGTCTTTGTTTTGTAATTGCTGTAAATACATTCTATTGACTCTTGCTACATCAAAAAGGAATGATAGCGTCAGATCTACCACTGTCTCAGCTGGAGCGATAGGATCGAAGGTAGGACCAGTTCTGGATACAAATGTTTCTCTTGTTCTGCCATATCCATAAGGTCTTGGAGGGATCAGAGCTAAGATATGAGCAGGAACTTCCAATTGGCTTGGAGAGATGGTAAGTAAAAGTGCATCCAAAGCATCTTGTTGGTCTTTTGCTGAAATCCAGCTGTGGGTTGGTTGGTTGTCACCTTTTACCTTATAGCTGTAATCCAAGCCTCCTACTACTTTGGTGGTTGCTTCTACTTGGTATCTGTGCATTAAGAAAAGAGGAACCAAAACCTCTTCCAACATGGCTTCTGGAGTTCCATTTGGAATTGCATTTAAGCCAAAAGAAGCCAATTTATTTTTTCGAAGAGAAAGCATTCTTTCTAATTCAGTAGAGGCCGAAGCTCCATTATCCCATAAATGCGAACGTGGGTGAGCGCCACTTGGGTCTCTTGAATCTGAATCAGTTATGAATTCGTATCCAGCAGCGTAGGTGTCTTCCAAGGTTTTATTCAAGAACTCTTCCTCAGTCATTCCAGAAGGAACTGTGCCGTAACCATATTTGATAGCCCATTTGTCCCATTCGCCGATTTTCTGGTCGTATGCTGTATATAAATCCAATTCACCATTTGCATTTTGAGTGATAACAGGATAAGGGTAATCCATCACGGAAGATCTTCCTTCGGCAGAAGTGGCGTAGCTATGAGCCAATCCAATGGTATGACCAATTTCATGGGCAGAAAGCTGTCTCAAACGATCTAATGCAAGCTTTAGCATTTTAGGATCAGGTTCATCACCATTCTCATAAGGTTGAATCAAACCCTGAGCAATCAAATAGTCCTGACGAACTCGAAGAGAACCTAAAGAAACATGTCCTTTGATAATTTCTCCTGTTCTTGGGTCTCTGACACTGCTTCCATAAGACCATCCTCTGGTAGATCTGTGAACCCACTGGACCACATTGTATCTCACATCCATCAAATCCATTCCTTCAGGAGCCAATTCTACTCTAAAAGCATTCTTAAATCCTGCTGCTTCAAATGCTTGACTCCAGTAATTCCCTCCTTCAATCAATGCAGAAGCTACTGGTTCTGGTGTTCCTCGATCCAGGTAATAAACAATTGGCTCTACAACTTCAGAAACAGCGGCACTTGGATCAGTTTTTTCCAAACGGTGTCTGGAAATAAATCTTTTGACGATAGGCTCTGTAATTGGAGTTGTGAAATCCATGTAGCTGATAGAAAAATATCCGCCTCTTGGATCAAATTCTCTTTTCTCATAATCCAAATCTGGCAATTCGATAAAAGAATGTCTCTGACGAACAGTCACGGCATCAGATCCGGGTGTAACAGAACTCAACTCTCTACCGGTGATTTGACCTGTCAAAGTGATCACAGCTTCTACTTCTGTGTTTTTTGGGAAATTCTTGGTGGTTGGGTAGTATAGGCTAGAGCGACTTGCATCTGTTCTGAATGTTCCTTGACGACTTCTGCTCAATCTAGATCCAACGCCATGAGTATCTTCCATGTAGAATTTTGTCGCTTCGACAATGTAAGAGTCTCCATTTTTTTGGGAGACATCAAATCCCCAAAGAGTGGATTCTGCGAAAGCATCTCTAATCGATTTTACTTCAGCTGGATTGTCAGAATAGGCTCGATAATCGTAATTCTTCTGGACTAAAAAGATTTTATTTCCGGTCTTTCTAAATTCAACAATTCTTGTTTGACCTAATTGACCTCTATCAAGTCCAAGGTCATTGGACCCAACACCTGCTGTCAAAGAGCTGACGTAAAGAAATTCCTTTTCGAGATCCTCGATTTCCAGATAGATTTTACCTTTTTCTTCGTCGAGATAGAAATCGACAAATCCTTCCATTTTGGTGAATTTGCTCAAATCCACCTCCTGGGCAATTGCCGACGATAGGGTGAGTAGTAAAATGAAACTTGCGTAAAGTATTTTTTTCATGGTATAGTGGTTTGTTGACAAATTATTAAAAAAACAGGCTCAAAATTGTACCATTGATGGAAAATTAATGATGGAGCATGTATCTGATTAAAAAAGTGGTTTCTGTTATGTGGGAAGAGTCGATTGTTTGAAGACCTGATCCGATCTGATCCCGATCTGAATAGCTTGTTCTAGCAAACCGAAAATAGGCAGTGAGTTGTGTGTTAAATTTGTATTGCCCCAAAAAATAATAGCGCATTCCCTGACCTGAAAATGCCGGGACGGAAAAGGCCCAAAGGACATTGTTTTCAAAGGCATATTGTCTGTTGTCATAATTATCCGTGTCAAAAAGAGCGAATCGTGTTGTGAATTTCCAGTTGTCTCGTGCGTATTGAAAGTCCTGAAGTACCATAAATCCGTAGGATTTTTCTGAATTGAATTCCACTCGACTTCCTAAAATTCTAGATCTTATAAAAACTTGTTTTGAGAGTTGGTATTCTAGGCTCAACATGCCATTTGATTTCTTAATCGGAGAAACTAAGTAGGGGATAGCAGACTCTCCAGTATCTGATAAATTTCTTTCTTTTTGTTCAGTGCGGAGTTGGATAAAAGTCAGGAGAGTTTTAGATGGAGAATAGGAAATTCTAGCTAGCCATTCAAATCCCTTGGAAGGGGAATAGACTCGATATCGCAACCAAGGAAATCTGAAAAAGTCATAATACGCATTGAGTTTCCACTGCCTAGTTGGTTGATATTCCATTCCGAGGTAAACTCCTCGCTCATTGATAGACCGGGTTCCTTCGGAAAATGAATTACCGTAAAGGCTATGAAAATCACGATCGTAATTCCTCCAAACCATTGACAAATTGAACTCTTTGCTTAAGCTGGTGATGAATCCTATTACAGAACCTTTACCAAGTGATTTAGATATTCCAGTTTCTCCAAATAGAAAGAAGTTTTTCCAGTTATAATTAAAATAAAAACTCCCCACCCAATTCGATTGTCCAGAGAAATCAAATTGATTATAAACAGTGGGAGTTTTGATCCAAGGTTTGTCAAATCTTGTAGATAAAAAGTTTCCGCCTATTGAAAGTTTTTTGGATAAGGAATATTGTGTATTTCCTCCAATCGAAACCTCTCGAAATTTAGCTTTAGTAGAAATTTCACTGGCTGTCCGATGAAGCCCACTTTGGCTTAGGCTAGAAATTGTTTCAAATACATTTTCCAGACTATCTCTTTCAAGCGAGGATCTGCCATCTCTGGGGGCAAGAGAGGTGATGATCGTGCCCTGCCATTTTCCAGATTGATAAGTAGCTCCTAATCCTCTGAAAAATCCAAACTCCATCGCAGCAGTGTAAGGGAGGATGCCTACACTACTTTTTCTGACGGTTGGAACAGTTTCAGCTCCTTTGCCCAAAGAATAGCCCGCACCAAACACCAATCCCTGTCCAAATTGAACCTGATAATCACCCACACTGATGACTTTCCAGTTTCTTACTTGATACTTGGTGAAATGAAAAGAGAAAAAATTAAACCCATATCTATTCGATTTTGGGTCCCAGATAAATTGTTCCCCAGCATCTTTATCCAAAGTGATTCCAAGACTGAAATCTCTTGCATGTTGGATTCTAAATCTTAAATAAAGATCATTTGGCCCACCCAAATACCGGGAATTTGGTTGTCCTGAACTAGAACTATCTGCTGTTGTGAACCCTTTTCGAGTTTCCAAAACTCTTCTATGGCGAAATAGTAAATATCCTTGTTCCTCATCAATAATCCTTCTAATCAATCCTTTGGAATAAGAATTCCCATTGTTTCCTAAAGTAATGAATGGCAAAATCTGTTGTATTGTTTCTGGACTGAGATCGGGAACAGCTTGAAGTTCATAAAGTGAGAGAAAAGGTCCATATTTCTCACGATAGGAAATGATGGAATTGATTTGGCTGGGATTCAAAAGATAACTTGCCTGAAGGATTTCAGCATCTGCGAGGTTAATGTTTATTGGATTTGAATAAAGCTGAAAAAGCACCTCGTAAATAGCTGCATAATCTAGGTCTTCCTCCTGAACAGGAAATAACCGTTCTACTAATTTTTCTGTGTCAATTTGACCTTGAGGCGGATTCTGAGCATAAATAGAATAGGTAAGTAGTAAAGTGGAAATACATAGGGCAATATGTAGTTTCCTCAATCCCATATATATCCGAAGCTTACATGATTTGTAGAACCAAGAGGGTTATTTTGACCAAGTCCATAATCAAATCGAAATTTCCCAGGGTTAAGACCAAACCCAAAAAATAGTTTTGATGGATTACTATTTATTCCTGTCCTAAGGAATATCCACTCTTTTAATCCGTATTCTAATCCAAGTTTAATATTAGGAGCATAAGAAATGTCTTTTTCAGCTTCCAAATGCACTTGCAAACTGGAGGTGGGAAAGTAGGAAAGACCCATTGAAATCAAAGTGGATAAATGGTCGCTGGAGGCTTTGCTGATTTTAGCGCGATTGATATTTGAAAAAGCTCCTCCTATTTGAAGTTTAGGGCCTAAATCAGCCACTCCACCAAGGCTCAGCAGAAAAGAATTTCCGGTACCAAAATCCTGAATTTGGGTCTGAAACCAATCTACTTTCACTCCAAAACTGGCTATTCCTAGTTTTTGGGAAAAGCCCAATCCTAGCATTTGTTGGTTGAATAACTTTCCACCAAATCGAGTCAAACCAACTCCAAACGTACCAATATCAGTCTTTATCCCTGCAGCTATTCCAGTTGTGCTTAGTTCTTTGAGTCCATATCTGGTATCCACTCCCAAGGAAATCTGAGAACTTTTTATTCTATCTAATCCACCGATATTATTGAAAATAGCCCAGGCATCTTGGAGATTAACCTTAAGATTTCCCATACTTTGACTCTTAGCCCCATGGGCTTGGGTTAGTGGATCTGTTTGGGCTTTAGAGGAAATGCTAAACCAAACAAAGAAGCCTAAAAAAATCAATCGCTTCATTTCGATAAAAATATAAATGAACTATTAATTTAAATAAAATTCATTTAAATAGGTATGCGACTGACTAAGAAATTTTTAGAATGGGGCTTTGAAGTTGAAGAAGAAGTTTCCTTCTCTGGAATTATTTAGAGAGTATTCAAATCTCAGGACGGAATCATAAAACCCTACCAAATCAAGTCCCAAGCCATATCCTATCAGATATTTATTGGCTAATCTGGAATTTGATGGTATTTCATTTCGGTCTTTTACAAAACCATGATCAAAGTTGGCACTCAAATAAAGTCGGATAGGAATGGTGCTAAATTGTTCTAACTGAACTGCTCTGGAAATATCAAAATCACGGTCAAAAAACTTCCACCTGAAACTGTTTTTATGAACATACAGCTGTTGGCCTTCTATCACATTTAGTTCGTATCCCCTGATAAAATTAGGACTATACCCAATTCCCCTCACTAATGTGTAAGGTTGTTGTGCACTTAAAAACCAGTTGGCAGTAAGACCGGTATTAAAGTTGAATTTGTCATTGAATTTGAAATATTTATTTGCCGTCAAATTCACCTCTACCTCGTCCAGCTCATCTGTAAAGAAAATGCCGTATTTAGTAGCTGTTAGTACCAATAATTCTCCGTCCGTGGCATAAGCAACATTATCTCTGCGATCATGTCTGAAACTGTATGTCATGTAGAGGTATCGAAGTGTATTTGTCCCGTGTTGAAAATAATTTGGATTCTCATCCAAAATCAGAGGACTGATCCAAGTATGGTTAAAACCTAAAGTGACAAAATGGAAGTTGTAAAAACTCCTTCTGTAGGTATATCTAAGCGCTGCGGCAATATTCTTCCGAAGCACATCTTCTTCTGGAGAAGTATAAAATACCTGACGGTTATTTTCAGATTTGATGGCTAGGGTTTTGTTATTATAGAAAGTGAATTGGGCAGCCAAACCATGTTTTTGTTTCTTATCGATGTAAGGTTTACTATATTGGATATCCAAAGCCTTCGTAAATCCTAATTGCCCTGCAAATCTCAGTTTTTCGTTTCTTCCTGCCACATTACTATGGCTGAGACGAAGACCGTAATTCACTCTGGAAAAGTCTCTTCCTTGGTTAGTCCACCATTCCGCAAAGTTTCTATCAGCCAATTGGAAAATTAAAGAGGGGAGAATATACCAGCGTTCTTTCACAGAAATCACTACTTCTACCTCATCTTCTCCCGTAATCAAAGGAGTGATTTCAACTTCAGTAAAGAGACGAAGGTTGTAAATTTTCTTTTGGTCAGCCTGGATGATCTCCATGAAAGTCTCCCAATCGTAATAATAATCTGTGGTAAAATCCAGCTCTCTAAGGATGATACTCTTTTTCGTTTTCTCATTTCCTATAATAAAAATGTTGTTCACTTTTACCTTTTCAGGTGTACCGGAATTTGCAGGACTAAAAGCTGTGTCAACTTGTGCAAATGCACTGTTTAACCCAATACCTAAAAAGCTAAGGCAAAAGGAAAGCAATAGAAGCGAAAGGATATTTTTTATCTTAAATGACAAGAGGGAATTCTGATTGAGTAATTTTGGTTAGAGAGACAAATCCAACAGGTTGGTTTATGACATTTAGGACATTAATTCGAAAGATAGCCATATTTCCCGTTTTGGTATACCAATACACCATTTCTCCGCTTTTTCCGGCAAGTTGCCGTTATACACCGACCTGCAGTCAATATACGAAAGAAGCTATCTTAAAGCATGGAGTAATCAAAGGAGGATGGCTTGGGATAAAGAGAATTATCAGCTGTAATCCATGGGGAGGCCATGGACATGATCCTGTACCTTAAGTTATTCCGGTTTTAACCCATTTCTTAATGCTCTAATCACCAAGAATACACCGGCAATTACCAAAGGAATACTCAATATTTGTCCCATGTTCAATACCATTGATTCCTCAAATTCCACTTGAACAGCTTTGAAATACTCCCAAAGAAAGCGCATTCCGAAAACAGAGATTAGAAATAGTCCGAGCAATATTCCATCCGGCAATCTTGATTGATATTTATACCAAATCCCAAAGAGGATTAAGAAAATCACCAAATATGACAGGGATTCGTAAATCTGAGTAGGATGTTTGGTCCTTCCAAATGTTTTAATGGTCGCAAGATAATGGTCGCCTTTGTCTGAAATAGTTAAATCCAAAGCAGGTTCTATAGGTTCTGCCAAGTATTCTCTCGAAGAGCTAAATTGGGTTAAGGCATATTTTACATCCCTTCTCAGGGTGGACTCTAAATCCTCGATTGAAAAGCCTCCTTTTCCTATCACTATATCAAAGTTTACTGGTACAATTCCATTGTTTTGAAGCTCGGAGCTACGGTCTTCAGGGGCATAAGCATTTATAGATTCGATAGGCATTCTGAGGGTTTTCAAAATGTCTTCAGTATCCCAAGCATATACAAAACCATAATCTGTCCCAGTGTCTTTACCTCCGATTTCAGAATTCATCAAATTTCCAAATCGGATCAAAGCACCTGTCATTGCTGTCACGATAACTATTCTGTCTACCACCCATAAGTAACTTTGTCCAGGCGTTCGTTTGGCATAAAGCCAAAGCGCAAATAGGATCGCAATTGCTGCTCCATGACTTGCCAAGCCACCTTCCCAGACTTTCAGGATTTCTATAGGATTGCCCAAATATTTTTCTGGCTCATAAAAAAGCACATGGCCCAACCTCGCACCGATTATGGTAGCCAAAACCATGTAAATCGTCAATTTATCCACTAGCTCAGGATTTTGACCTTCCTTTTTGAAGAAGTAAACCATGAATTGCTGGGAAATGATAAACCCCAAAGCAAATAGTAAGCTGTACCATCTAAGTCTTTCAAACCCGGCAAAAACTGCAGGATTTGGATCCCAGACAACGTAATTCAGCAATGATTCAAGCATAGTTATAAGTGGTCTAATAGTTCAAGTTCTTCTGCAAACCCACCCGACAAGATTGGAAATCTGTACCAGGTTTTTGGGTCCACATTAAATTCATCTAAATGGAAAGAAGGGGCTAGACGCTCTCTTTTCCACTGATTTCGCGACCAAAGTCTAAAGAATTTTTTAATGTATTCTTTTAAAACTTCAGGGGCTATTTCTAATTCATCTTGTAGGATCAAGAAAATATCCATCGGGGACCGTTTATCCCTGATCGCCAATTTTTCAATTTCCACGATGACAGAATAAGGCATCAAATCCTTCTCATCTGTCTGGGTTTTTTCCAAAGGTCTCAATTCAGCAGTTGGCTGCAACGAATTCACCAATTTTAATCCAGGCTGATCCAGATTTTTTTCTGCCCAAGATAGCCATTGCAGGATAAAGTATTTATCAACAGCAGCAATCGGTGAAATACTTCCACTGGTGTCTCCATCCATGGTTGCATATCCAACATCCCCTTCACTTCGGTTTGAAGTAGAAAGCAATAAGGCATTATTGATATTGGCCAGCATCCAGATTATTGGAGATCGGGTTCTTGCCTGGATATTTTGGAGTGTGATATCGTCTTTTTCCCAGGTCAATTTCCTACCGATTGCTTGTTCGATTTTGCGTGTATAAGAGCTGACTTCCTCTTCAATTTGCCAATGATAAAAGACTGCTCCTATGCTTTCAGCTAAAGTTTTTGCGGAATTAAACGTGTCTTCTGAAGAGTTTTTCGTGCCTTGATAGGCAGTCGTCAACAATTTGCCGACCATATATTTTGCAACATCTTCTACTTCTTTTGGAGGCAAAGGAAAATTGATCTTTTTGCAGAAAAGCACAATCCCTAATTCAGAAATACCCCTTTTGACCATTTCTGAAACAAGAATCGCAATGGTGGAAGAATCTGCTCCACCGCTAAGGGAAAGGACAAAACCTTTGCTTTTGCTTTTTCTCAAATAATCAAAAAGAGCAAGCGAACCAGCTTGTACAAATTCTTTTTCCTTTTCTAGAATTGGAGCTATTTCCTGCTCTTTTTCTTCCAGCCAAAAACTCTTGACTTGGAAATCTTCAAAAGAAAGAAGTTGGTTTCTGGAAAGTATTTTTCCGGATTTTCCAAGCATGATTTCCCCGTCGAAAATCATTCTCCCAGCTTCATTTCCCAGTAGGTTTGCATAGCAATAATAACAATCAAAAATGCGACTGCTATCGGAAATCAACTCATAGCGTTCTTTGGTTTTGCCCATGGCAAAATGACTAGCACTAGGATTAAAAATGAGGTCAACTTTTCTATCTGCAAGCCGATATCCTGGTCTTATTGGGCCTCTCCAAGCGTCTTCGCAGATTTCAAAACCGTATTTCCATCCTTTATGCTCAAAGATTTGATCTCCTAGTGGATAATTTTTTCCTTCAAATTCAAATTGAATAACCTCGTGAGCTTGCCAAGGGGTAAACCATCTAAATTCATAATGGACTCCATCGATTGCCATGTATTGTTTAGCGACAAAACCCAGCAATTTTGCATTTTCGATGACCGCAACGCAATTGTAAACTTTATCTTGAATTCGAACGGGCAAGCCGACTGCAACAGTGATATTTTCACATTCTGGGATTACTTTCCCCAATTGCTCCAGTGCTTTTTTTGGAAACCAATAACTCAAAAATAAATCTTCGCTGCCATATCCGGTGATTGCCAACTCAGGTAAGCAAAGAATTTCAGCTTCCTCAGCCCTAGCTTCCCTAATAGCGCGGATAATCCGATCCAAATTCCCACTCCAATCCAAAGGAGTTTGATTGACGGTGGCAGCAGCAATTTTTATTGGAGACATGATAAATTCAAAATTGAAGGTAAAATACGCTTCTATTGGGTGATCTTCAGCAAGTCACAAGCATTTTTTGATGCTTCTTGTTCTGCTTTTTTCTTTGTACTCCCTTTTCCTTGGGAGGTTTCCTCTCCATCGATTTCTAAAGCGACAATAAATTCTTTGAAGCGTTGATTTCCATGTACATGAAGAACTTTATACTCAATGGATTTATTTTCTTTCTGCGACCATTCGATGATTTTACTTTTGTAATTGGTCACCGTAGCGATCATTCCCTCCAAGTCAAAATGGAGCAATATCCTTTTAAGGATAAATTTTTTAGTGAAATGATAGCCTTTGTCTAGGTAAATAGCTCCTAGAAATGCCTCTAAAACATCTCCGTATAAGGATTTATTTCCAATGAAATTTCGATCTCCGATTTCTAAATTGAGTACATTTTTCAACCCGATTTTAATTCCGGTCGAATTTAAAGACTCCCGATTAACAAGCTTGGACCGGGTTTCTGTCAGGAATCCCTCATCCCGATAAGGGTATTTTTGGAAAAGATATTCAGCAATCACTGCTCCCAAAATTGCATCTCCCAGAAACTCCAATCTTTCGTTGGAAATTTTAAAGCCTTTCATCGTTTCCTCAGCGATTCCGGAAGGAGTGAGTGCAAGTTTGTAAAGTGCAATGTTAAAAGGCCTGCTGCCCATCATCACTTTGATGGAGGCAGCAAGCCTTTTGTCTTTTTTGCTAAAGAAGAGAGTGTTGATTCCGAGTCTCTGAATAAGTTTCAAGTTCGGTTTAATTATATTTCTTGAAAATGACGGAGCAGTTATGACCGCCAAATCCAAAAGTATTGCTCAAAGCGTAATTTATTTCTCTCTTTTGGGCTGTATTGAAAGTTAAATTCAATCCTGGATCAAAGCTTTCGTCATCTGTGAAATGATTGATCGTCGGAGGAACAATTCCATTTTTAATCGCTAGGATTGAAGCAATCGCTTCAATAGCTCCCGCAGCACCCAGCAAGTGTCCAGTCATGGACTTGGTACTGCTGATATTCAATTTATAAGCATGCTCACCGAAAACTTTTCCGATGGCTTTCGTTTCTCCTACATCACCTAGTGGGGTAGAAGTACCATGCACATTGATGTAATCGATTGCTTCTGGCTGAAGGTTAGCATCTTCGAGTGCGATTTTCATCACATTACTTGCACCTAAACCATCTGGATGAGGGGCAGTGATATGATAAGCATCGGCAGTCATTCCACCACCAACTAATTCAGCATAGATTTTTGCTCCTCTAGCTTTTGCATGTTCATATTCTTCAAGAATAAGAGCTCCGGCACCTTCACCTAAAACAAATCCATCTCTGTCTTTATCAAAAGGTCTTGAAGCAGTTTCCGGAGAATCATTTCTCTGAGAAAGCGCTTTCATGGCATTGAAACCACCTATTCCTGCCTCGGTCACTGCAGCCTCGGAACCTCCAGAGATGAAGATATCAGCTTTACCAAGTCGGATATAATTGAATGCATCAATCAATGCATTAGTAGCAGAAGCACAAGCAGAAACAGTAACAAAGTTTGGTCCTCTAAAACCATATTTGATGGAAATAAATCCAGCACTGATATCTGCAATCATCTTTGGAATAAAGAATGGATTGAAGCGAGGAGTGCCATCACCGTTGGCAAAATCTGTCACTTCATCCTGAAAAGTCTTTAATCCGCCAATTCCTGAACCCCAAATTACACCTGCACGTGACTTGTCGATGGCTTCTAAATCGAAACCAGCGTCATTCATGGCCTCTTCTACAGAGATCATTGCATACTGGGTAAAAGGATCCATCTTTCGGGCCTCTTTTCTGTCAATGAACTGTTCGATATCAAGATTTTTGACTTCGCAGGCAAATTGAGTTTTGAATAGAGAGGCGTCGAACCGGGTGATCGGCGCAGCACCGCTCACCCCATTAATCAATCCGGTCCAGAATTCTTCTGCCGTATTGCCTATTGGGGTGAGGGCACCAATACCTGTTACAACAACTCTTTTTAAATTCATAAAATGAATTTATGGGTTATTATTTAACGTTAGCCTCTAAGTAAGTGACAGCCTGTCCTACCGTACCGATTTGCTCAGCCTGATCATCAGGAATCGAGATATTGAATTCTTTTTCGAACTCCATGATCAATTCTACGGTGTCCAGAGAGTCAGCTCCAAGGTCATTGGTGAAGCTCGCTTCTAAAGTCACTTCAGACTCTTCTACGCCAAGTTTGTCAACAATGATGGCTTTTACTTTTTGTGCAATTTCAGACATTTTGTGATCAGTTTAGTTAATAACACTTCGCAAAGAAATATATTTAATACCTAATTGGCAAAGAAATGGCTCAAGTAAATTTTATTATAAATCACTCCCCTGTTTGGTTGGATTTAAATTTTTAACTTTGGCACTATCTATTTTCTTCCTCAATGAAGAAGGCAAAATTACTAATTGAACATACTTACGATTTTGAGCTTCTAGGCCTTCAATCCCCTGTAAAGGATTATAAAATGGCTTGGCTGATCAATCGTGACCTGGATATAAACTTGGTAAAAAAAGAGGATCTTGAATTAGAGTTTCTAACTTCGCCTAGTCTGAAAATATCACAATATTTCCTTTCTTTACCGCATGGATATATTCAGCTTTTGAAAAATAAAGCTTTAAATAATGAACATCAAGTCACCTATCTTATTCCTGAGCTGAAGTTTATGGATTATTTCCTTTTGGTCCAAGATGATACCTTTCAGACGAGTATTCATACCTTTGTAGACCAATTGGCAAAAAATTCATTCGTACAAAACATTGTCAAACTGGATATTTCCAAATTAAAATCAAAAGAGAACCTATTAACTTATTAATGTTCCAATGAGCTATACTCAATTTAACAAGACTAAAATTCTTGCAACAATCGGCCCTGCTTCCAATAACTATGAAACAATCTCAAATCTTGCTGCTGCAGGAGCTAATGTTTTTCGACTGAATTTTTCGCATGGTAGTCACGATATTCACAAAGAAGTAATCGACATCATCCGTAAGGTTAATAAAGTAAAGAACTTGAACCTCGGGATTCTTCAGGATCTTCAGGGTCCAAAAATCAGAGTGGGTGAGGTAGAGAATAATGGAGTGGAGATCAAACCAGGAGAAAAAATCACGATTACCAATGATCCTGTAATTGGTACCAGCAGCCTGGTAAGTACTGTTTATCAGAACCTTCCTCAAGATGTAGTCACAGGAGATAGAATTTTGATTGACGATGGTAACTTAGAAGTAGTGGTGAATGATACAGATGGTAAAAACGTAAACTGTACTGTGATCCATGGTGGAATTCTGAAATCCAGAAAAGGTATCAATCTTCCAAATACCAAGGTAAGTGCTCCTTCCCTGACTGAGAAAGATATCGAAGACCTTCAATTTGGATTGTCTCAGGAAGTGGATTGGATCGCTCTTTCTTTTGTGAGATCTGCCGAAGATATTCTTGACCTTCGTGAGCGAATTGAAGCAAAAGGAAAAGTTTGTAAGATCGTTGCAAAAATTGAAAAACCAGAAGCTCTGGAAAATATCGATTCAATCATCGCTGCTACGGATGCTATTATGGTTGCCCGTGGTGACCTAGGAGTGGAAGTTCCAATGGAAATCGTTCCTCTTTGGCAGAAAAAAATTGTTGAGAAATGTAAACTGGCATGTAAGCCGGTAATCATTGCTACTCAGATGATGGAGAGCATGATTGTGAATCCTAGACCAACCAGAGCAGAAACCAATGACGTGGCAAATGCTGTCTTGGATGGTGCTGATGCGGTAATGCTTTCTGCAGAAACTGCTTCTGGAAAATACCCTGTCAATGCAGTGAAAGCAATGAGTAGCATCATCGGTTATTTAGAAGCTAATGCGGAGATCTACCATAATCTTTACAAAATCCCAGAGGATGACGAAACTTTCCTAAGCAATAACTTGATTTTGATGGCTTCCAGACTTTCAAGAAATGTGAAGGCAAAAGCGATTGTAGGAATTACCTCTTCTGGATTTACAGGTTTTAGAATTGCTTCACACAGACCTTTGGCCAACATTTTTGTCTTCACAAGCAAGAAAAGTTTGATCACACAAATGTCCTTGGTTTGGGGTGTGAGAGCATATTATTACGACAAAGTAGTTTCCACTGATGCAACTTTTGAAGACATTGAAAATATGCTAAAAGCTGATGATCACGTGAATTCTGAAGATATCATTATCAACACTGCGAGTATGCCTTTGAAAGGAGAGGGTAGAACCAATATGTTGAAAATTCACGTAGTGAAGTAATTGTTTAAAAAGATAGAAATTTAAATACCCTCCAACCGAGGGTATTTTTTTTTGTCTAATTATTGAAATTGCGGTTCAAGTATTTTAAAATTCAATTCAATAATAGAAAAATACAGTTTAACTAGTTTTGTTAATCTAATTGCCATTGTCATAGTTATCAGGGTAACTAACCTAAAAAACTATGTACAACTATTTAAAATATTTTATTCTGGGGTCCATGTTTTTCATGATCCTCTCCTGTAGCGACGATTATCAGGGTCCCCTTCCTTATCCAACTTTGACGGAAGCAGCACAAGATGCCGGTCTCACCACCTTATTGACTGCTGTCAATGCAGTGCCAGGATTGACAAACACCCTTCAATCTCAGCCGGCAATTACAGTTTTTGCTCCTACCAATGATGCTTTTGCAAATGCTTTAACAGAATTCGGAGCCAGTGACTTATCAGATTTAGTAGCGAAAGTCGGAGGGGCAGCTAATTTGGAAACAATCCTTGGTTTTCACGTGGTTCCTGCTGTTGCGCTTTCAAAAGATTTAAATGAAGAAAATATTTTTACAACTGTTTCAGGTCAACAACTTAGAGTAAGAGTTTCTCCAGGGTCGGTTACAGTAATTGATGCTGCTGGAAACACTTCTAGAGTTTTGCAGGCTGATGTAAGAATTGAAAATGGTGTTGTCCATGTGATAGACAGAGTTTTGATCCCAAGCATTGAACTTCCTAACCCTACTTTAGTAGAGGCAGCAACTGATGCTGGATTGACTACCTTGATCAGTGCGGTGACAGCAGTGGATGGATTAGCAGATCAATTGCTTTCTGCAGATGCAATCACAGTTTTTGCTCCTACAAATGAAGCTTTTGCTGCGGCACTGGAAGTATTTGACGCTGAGGATTTAGATGAGCTTGTGGTGAAAATTGGTGGGTTGGCCAATTTAGAGAAAGTCCTTGGCTTCCATGTCGTTCCTGCCGTGGCATTATCTTCAGATTTAGACGCAACCAATTCCTTTACTACTTTATCGGGACAAAATATCACTGTTGAGAAAAGTGGAAATACTGTATCTGTGATAGATGCTTTGGGTCGAGTGGCTCAGGTAGTGGCAGCAGATATTGAGATTTCCAATGGTGTAGTCCATGTTTTAAATGGTGTAATGCTACCAGATTTGATGCTTCCAAATATTGTAGAAGCTGCTCAAGATGCTGGATTGACAACTTTAATTGATGCAGTTACGGCTGCTGATTTAGGTGGTGCACTTTTAGGTGCAGACGCTATTACCGTTTTCGCTCCTACAAATGATGCTTTTGCGGCAGCACTAGATGCTTATAATGTTTCTGACTTAAATCAATTGGTGGCTAAAATTGGAGGAATGGAAAATCTTCAGACAGTTCTAGGGTTCCATGTTGTGCCTGCTGTGGCTTTTTCAACAGATTTGGCAGCAACTAATACATTTACGACTCTAGCGGGTCAAGAACTTACAGTGATGGCTGGAGCTGATGGTGTGACTGTGATGGATGCATTGGGAAATACTGCCAACGTGGTTGCTGCTGATGTAGCGATTGAAAATGGAGTAGTGCATGTGATCGATGGCGTTCTTTTGCCAGAATTGGAATTACCTAACCTAGTAGAGGCAGCAACTGCAGCAAATCTAACTATCTTGTTAAATGCTGTAACGGCTGCCAATGTGGGCGGAGCTTTATTGGATGCGGAAGCAATAACTGTTTTTGCCCCTACCAATCAAGCTTTTGTGGACTTGTTAGCCGCATTGAATTTAAATTCTCTTGAAGAAGTCGTTTCGACTTTAGGAATAGATGCAGTGACAAAAATCCTTCAATTCCATGTGGTTCCTGCTACAGCATTCTCATTTGATTTAGAGTCTGGCGCTCAAATGGTTCCAACTCTTTCTGGAGAAATGTTGACAGTGACTAGAAATGGTTCAAATGTTACCGTTACAGATAAAGCTGGAAATACATTTAATGTTGTCGCAGCCGACGTTGCGATCGAAAATGGAGTTGTTCATGTCATCGATGGAGTTTTATTGCCAACGCTTTGATTTGACGAAATAGAATAGAAAAAGGAGTGGGGAACCACTCCTTTTTTTTGATTTATCCATTCTTCAATCTTCTCTTTTAAACATTTTTTTTATCAGATAGTTGTTAGTCTATCCCAATAACCAACCAGATAAACTGGATTAAATGATTGATTATCAGATGAATTTTCTATTGATTTCTGACGAATCCCAGCTTTCCCAAAAGATAGAGGTGCTTCTTCAAGAAAAGTACTTAGGATGGAAAATTCTGAAAATAATCAAAGCTGTTGAGGATTTTGAAAATTATTCAAATCAAGTTTCTGCGGTCGATTTTATAGTGGTAGATTTTGATTTGATTTCGAGTTGGGAAAACAATTTGATCGTTCAATTTCTGAAAGAAAAGCCACTGATTTTTATTTCCAATCGGAAGGAGAAAGCAATGGAAGCTTTTGAGTTTGACTGTTTGGACTTTTTATTAAAGCCTGTTCTCCCTAAGAAGCTGGAGAAGGCTTTTGAAAAAATGAGTAGAATGCTTTCCTTAAATTCCCTTCAAAACATGGAAAATCAGATGTTTGAAAACATTGTTTCCAGAATAGCCAAGTCGGAATTTAAAAAGCGTTTTTTAGTAAAAATCGGGAATAGATTTACTTACGTTCCCACTGAAAAAGTCTCTTTTTTCTTCTCCGAAAATGGAGTTACTTATTTAGTGGAAAGTGGAACTGCACAAAAATATATTGTTGAAAATTCTCTGAATGAACTTCAGGAAAGCTTACTGAATCCCACTGATTTTTACAGGATCAATAGGTCGATGATCATAAACTTACATGATGTTTCGGCTATCAAACCCTATGTAAACGGACGTTTATTGTTGTCTCTCGCTACTAAAAGTGATTTTGAGCCGATTGTGGCTAGAGAACGAGTGGCGGAATTTAAAAGGTGGGTGAATCAATAGCAGACCTTATCTCTGGATAGAAATACTGTCGTCGGGACCAGTCGGTTTGACCATAATTACTTTCTCTTTATCCACTTTGACCGATCCATCAGGTGACCCTTTTACTTTTCTGACAAATTTGGCTTCGGTATAAATCACAGGAGCTAAAGATTCACTTTTATGCTTGGAGTAGAAAGCTGCCAGTTCGGCTGCTCTTTCCAATACAGTGGGAGGTACATTCTTGAATCCTTTCATCTTAATGACCACGTGAGAACCAGGAACTAAACGAGCATGGAGCCAAAGGTCATCTTTATGGACAAAGCCCCTGAGCATTTCATCATTATCTTTTGCTGATTTGCCAACCCAAATTGGGAATCCTTCCACATCAAAAGTCTTGAATGGCAATGAAACTGAAGATTTTAAAAGAGTTTTTTCTTGGATTTCATCCTTCTTGAAAGCTTTCAAAGCTCTGAATTCCTCTACAGCTTCCAGTTTCTCGATTTGGGATATTAGGCTGTTTTTCAGCTCAGTTTTATTCTGAATGGTTTTTTCAATCTGTTCCCATTCCAGCTTTCTGTTTTTACTTTTTCTATAGAGTTGAGAAGCAAAATCCTGAGGTTTTTGCTGTGGTTTCAACTGAATTTTCACAGTTTTTCCAGTGTAGAAATCCAATAATTCCACTTCATTTTTGCCGTCTTTAAACTCATGCAAATTTGCCATGACCACATCAGCTAATTGAGATGGGGGAGGAGAGTTTTTTAATTCGTAGAGTTTTTGACTCGATTTATTCAAGTAAGAAACAGTCCTTTTTAATTGATCTTGTAGGCTTTTGAGGAGATTGTTTTTCTCCTTTTCGAAGTTTCCTTTGACTAGCGCCAGATAAAAAAGCTCATTCAAAGCGGGAATCGGATCCGAAAATGTACGAAGGGCATTGGACTCTGGAAGTAAACTCAAGTGGATACCATCTTGGCTTTCCACCAATGAAAATAATGGAGTATCTAAGATGTCTATGACTTCCTCCATCAATTGCCATTTGGTTTCCAAATCCGCCTCAGGATAAGCTCTTTCCTTCAGATAAGCTCTCGGTATTTTACCTAGAGTTGGAAGGAATTGAGAAGCATTTCCATTTAATTCCTCAAACCTATTTCTAGAAAGGTTTAATTCTACAGCCAGTGTCCTCCAATCTAAATCCCGATCTTCAGAAATTACATTTCTGAAAATGTATTTCGGAGTTTCCGAATTTTCCTCATAAAACAAAATATTGCTTCTGTTGGCATGAAGCTTAAAAAGAAGAATTTTATCAGAGTTCAATCTGAAAATAAAAGATCGCTCGAAAGGAATGACTTCACAAGACTCGATTGTCAAACCAATCATTTCCTGAAATAAGTTGATGCTATTTCTTTTTGCTCTTCTAAACTGATCAGGGAAACTGTAATAAATTTGCGAAGGCATCAGATGTGCCCGGATCCATCCTTCCTCTTCTCCAATCTGTGTTTCAATGATCAATTCATCTTTGCTCTGGGAAAAACATGAAACGATGGTATGACCTTTGAATTTTTGGGTCAGCGCAGGGCAAAGGAATTTCAGAAAATGGTAATTGAGATGCATCAGGGCAAAGTTACCTGAAGTCCGTCGTAGGCCAAAGAAATTCCAGAAGGCAATTCCTTTTCTACTTCGTCATGAAGCCCAAGTTTATGTGAAATGTGAGTCAGGTAAGTTGTATCTGCTCCGATTTCTTTTGCTTTTGCCACAGCCTCATCCAGTGTAAAGTGAGAGATATGTGACTCTTTTTGCAAGGCATTCAGAACAAGGATTTTGCTTCCTTTAATGAGTTCCATCGACTCATCTGGGATATAATTAGTGTCCGTGATGTAAGTGAAATCCCCGATTCGAAAACCAAGTACTGGTAGTTTATAATGAAAAACAGGAATCGGGATGATGGTGACTCCTTGAATGGTGAAAGGAGATTCATCAATCTCTACCGGCTCAATTTGAGGTACTCCAGGGTATTTTTTATTGGAAAACACATAGGCAAACTCCCTTTTAATCTGTTCCAGAACTTGCGGTCTTCCAAAAATCGGAATATCCATTTTTTGGGAGAAGTTGAAAGGGCGGATGTCATCCAGGCCTGCAGTGTGATCTTTGTGCTCATGGGTGAAAAGCACGCCGTCAAGACGTTTTACGCCAGCAGTAAGCATTTGGCTTCTAAAGTCCGGACCAGTGTCTACCACAAGGCTTAAATCGCCTATTTCGAAATGGATGGACGATCGGAATCTTTTGTTTCTAAAATCTAATGATTGGCAAACCTGGCAGGAACAAGTAATTACTGGAACGCCTTGTGAGGTACCGGTTCCCAGAAAAGTGACTTTCAAAATTTTAATGTGGTTTGTCTTAATTCACGAAGAAAATCATGATTGGATTTTTCCGTAAAATCTTTCGGATCAAAATTTAGCTCAGTAAGAATATCAATAAGTGCATTTATTTTTCCCTCAATAGGAAAGTACTTATTGATGATGACGATTTTGGTATCACGAAGCACACAATACCCGGATTTGAAATTGCCTTTTTCATAGCGGAGCATGTATTCTGATGCTGCAAAAAGGTTTTCAAGTTTATCCAAGAAATGCTTTGTGTACTTTACTGCCATACTTAAATCAGATATTTATTTACTGTGCCCAGAACTTTGTCAAAGTCTAAAGGCTTTTGGATAAAGTCGTCAAAGCCAAACTTCCGCAATTCATCCATGGTGTAATTATTTACATTTCCTGAAATAGCGATGATCGGCAATTTTGACTTTTTAGGATCAGGTAGATTTCTGATTGCCTGAGTACAGGTAACTCCATCCATGACGGGCATACTGATATCCATCAAAATTAAATCAAAATCTTCTTTATCGAGTAATTCCAGCACTTGTTTCCCATTTCTGGCTGCCTTCATTTCATACTTTTCAAAAGCTAAAACACTTTTTGTCAAGTTTATTATCACTGAACTGTCTTCTCCGACAAGGATTTTTTTAGGCGTGCTCATTGGTTAAAAATAGTTTCTTCCATAATATATTTTTTGAAATTAAGAATTTCATTTTGCATCTCATGAAGTATTTTCTTGGTTTCTGACCGATTCTCCAATTTGGCATTGATTTCTCCTTCCTGTGCCAAAAGGTATAAGGTATTTGCTCCAAGTGTTCCGCTGTTTCCTTTTATGGTATGCAGCTTATCTTCAATGGTTTTGAACTCAAAATTATTGGTGGATAAATCCAATTCTTCAAACAGGTGATCACACTCTTTAACAAAGTCCAAAAACACATTTTTGATTGTTTCTGGCTTGTTGTATTTCATCAATTGTCTGACTATCTGTAGGTCTAAAATCACCGGTTCCAAAGAAAAAGTATCTTCCTCCTCTGGTTTGAGGTTTTCAGGAGATTTATTGGACAAGTAAACTTTAATTGATTCCAGAAATTCCCGTGGTCTGATGGGTTTTATCATAAATTCATCAAAACCCTGTTCGATAAAAGTATTTCGATCCTCCATTTCGGCAAAGGCAGTAATTGCGATAATCGGGCAGTTAGAATGATCAGTTAACTTAATCTTCTTCATAGCCGTCATACCATCCATTTGAGGCATTTGGATATCCATTAAAATTAAATCAAATCTATTTTCCTCAAGCAATGCCAAAGCTTCAATTCCATTTTTTGCGCTTTCAAATAAGCAGACTTGTCCAATCAGGTTTTCAAATAATTTTCTGTTAAGATCATTATCGTCCACAATCAATACCCTTTTGCTTTTCATTTGGTAAGTTTGGATTTTTGATGTCCGTTCAAGCTACAGAACCATTGTCTATACAAAATTATCTTATTCTGGTGGTTGGCCCGACTGCAGTCGGGAAAACCGATTTGTGTTTAAATCTAGCCAAAAAATTCAATACAGAGATTATCTCTTGTGATAGCAGGCAATTTTATAAAGAAACTAATTTAGGTACGGCAAAGCCAACAAATTCTGAATTAGAACAGGTAAAGCATCATTTTATCAATACGCTTTCGATTGAGGAATCTTACGATGTCAAGAGATTTGAAAAAGAAGTGATTGAACTATTGGATCAACTGTTTCAGGAGAAGTCTGCAGTAATCATGACTGGAGGTTCAGGGTTATTTGCAGATGCAGTTGTCAATGGACTAGATGAAATGCCGGAATTGGACCCTCGTTTCAGAGAAGAGGTAATTCATGAATATGAATCAAAAGGACTTGAATTTTTGCAATCGGAAGTATTAAAAATCGACCCGGAATATTACGAATTGGTAGATAGAAATAATCCTCAAAGACTGATGCGTGCAATAGAAGTTTTTAGAGGAACCGGTAAGCCCTTCAGTAGTTTCCGAGTTAAGCAAAAAGCCGATCGGAATTTCAAAACCATCAAAATCGGATTGGAAAGAGAACGGGAAGAATTATACCAGCGAATTGATTTGAGAATGGATCAAATGATTGCTGCGGGTCTTTTTGAAGAAGCAGAAAGTCTTTTTGAAAAGCGGAATTTGAATGCACTTCAAACAGTCGGCTATCAGGAAATTTTCGGTTTTATGGAAGGAAAATATGATAGGGAAGAAGCAATCAGGCTGCTCAAAAGAAATTCACGCAGATATGCAAAAAGACAATTGACCTGGTTTAGAAAGGACACGGAAATCCGTTGGTTTAATCCAAAGGATGAAAATGGGATTTTGGAATACCTATCTTCTCAAATGGGAGAATAACCAGAGATTTTTGCCACCCAGTTGTAAGGTGCTTTTTTAATTAGCTGATTGTATTGAAGCCTGTTTATTTTCAATTCCCTTACCAACTCCTGACTTTTTTTAGGGAGGGATTTATCAGGATGGGCTTTGGTCCAAATAGAAAAAACCTGCTCAGGGTCAATCATTTCTCCAAGAATAATATTCAGTTCGGGATGAGCTAGAGCCAATTTGGAAGCAATTTCGCGCTGTGCATTCAGCTTTCGCTGCATGGTGGTTCGAACTGTAAGAAAAAACAGGAGGCAAGCGCCTCCCATCGTTAAGAATATTGGAATAAATCCCATATTAAATACTTAAAATTTCCATCAATTTGAGATGTTCTTTATTGAGAGGTTTTTCTTTGCCAATGCAATCTCCAAAAGGTGTGTAGACGATTTCTTGGTTCATTACTCCAGCCATACAATTCATACGACCTTCCAATAATCCCTCTACTGCTGCCATTCCGCATAAACTGCCCAACACACGATCTTTGGCAGTAGGGCTTCCACCTCGTTGTATATGACCTAAAGTTGTCACTTTGAAGTCCTTTTCTTTGTCATTGATTTTTTCTTTGACTTTCTGCATGATGGCTTCAGCATTTCCCTCCTCATCACCTTCGGCAACGACCACAATACTGGAGCTTTTGCTTTTTCGGAGATTTTTGAGGCTTTTTACTACCATGCTCAGATCAGTTTTGGTCTCCGGAACCATCACAAATTCTGCTCCTCCACCGATGCCGCAATCCACGGCAATAAAACCGGCATCTCTTCCCATGACTTCGATAAAGAATATTCTGTCATGAGCTGCAGCTGTATCTCTGATTTTATCAATTGCCGCCAAAGCTGTATTGACAGCGGTATCGAATCCAATGGTATAATCCGTGCCATAGATGTCATTATCGATCGTTCCGGGGCAACCAACAGTAGGGATTCCGAATTCTTCCTGGAAAATCTTGGCTCCCGTAAAAGTTCCGTCACCTCCAATTGCTACGATTCCTTCGATCCCATGCGCGACAAGATTGTCATAAGCTTTTTTTCTGCCTTCAGGAGTCTTAAACTCCATAGATCTGGCAGATTTCAATACGGTGCCACCTCTTTGGATAATATTACTTACTGAGTAGGAATACATTCTCTTGATGTCACCCTCAATCATCCCTTCGTACCCTCTATATATTCCATATACTTCCAATCCTTTGAAAATAGCCGTACGAACAACTGCTCTCACACAGGCATTCATGCCAGGACTATCTCCACCAGAAGTAAAAACTGCGATTTTTTTCATTTCAATAGGTTTAAGTCACCAAAAATAGGAATTCTGAAAGGAATAAAGGAGTTCAGGGATTTTAAAAGCCCAAAAAAATCAGCTTTCTTGGAAAACAACAATCATCTGTTAAAAACAAGTTAAATTTTTATGAACAGTACCACACTTCTGCCCTCGAATCTCCAGATTTCAAAGATAGGTTTGGGTTGTATGTCACTTCCTGACAATTTTCAGGAAAGTGAAAAAATCCTGAAAGCGGCAGTTGCCAATGGAATTAAATTTCTGGACACAGCAGATTTATATCAAAACGGATGGAATGAAGAGATGCTGGGGAATGCAATTAAAGATCAAAGAAAGGAAGTTGTTTTGGCGACCAAAGTCGGCAATCAAATGAGAGCGGATGGATCGGGCTGGGATTGGAACCCAAAGAAAGAATACATTCTTCAAGCAGTTGAAAAAAGTCTGAAAAGATTGCAAACGGATTACATTGACCTTTATCAATTGCATGGAGGAACGATTGATGATCCTTGGGATGAGACGCTCGAAGCTTTTGAAATTTTGAAAGAGCAAGGGAAAATCCGGGCATTCGGTATTTCATCCATCCGTCCAAATGTCATCAGAAAAGTAATGGCAGACTCTCAGCCGGCTACGATTATGATGCAATACAGCCCGTTGGACCGAAGGCCAGAAGAAGAGGCATTCCCATTGATTGAAAGCACTCAGACAAAAGTATTGGTACGAGGAAGCTTTGTCAAAGGGATGCTG
Source organism: Algoriphagus iocasae (assembly GCF_014206875.1). Classification (GTDB taxonomy): domain Bacteria; phylum Bacteroidota; class Bacteroidia; order Cytophagales; family Cyclobacteriaceae; genus Algoriphagus; species Algoriphagus iocasae. Next base: position 1,021,787 of record NZ_JACIJO010000001.1, read on the forward strand.
ATCAATAAGCCCGCTGGAGAATATTTGGATCTTTCTGCCCAAAAGGTGGAGGAAATCAAAAAGGAAATCGCCAGTTATGGAATTCTTCCTGAAGCATTTTTGATTCGATTTGGCTTAAGCCAAAAAGCTGTTGGGGCTTTAATTATTGGTGCAAGTTCTGTAACTCAAGTCGAGAAAATGGTAGAAGGCTTTGAAAAAAGTAAAGCTATTTCTGATGATGTCATTTCTGAATTCCGCCAAAAATTCACTCCAAATTACTATCAGCAGCATCGGTAAAATTCCTGTTGCCCACAGAATTCAAATCAATTATTTTAGGCATGTTGAATTCATTTGATCTAAAAATCACCCAAATCCACTTAAAGATGAAGTTTCGATTACTCTATTTGGCATTGCCATTATTGGTTTTTGCCTGTCAACCCAAAGAACTTACCGAACAGGAACGATGGGAGGCCACCGCTGAGCGAGTGGAAATCATCCGGGATGATTTTGGGATCCCACATATTTATGGAGAGACGGATGCCGATGCTGTTTTTGGGATGCTTTACGCCCAGTGTGAGGATGATTTTAGAAGAGTGGAGCGAAACTATGTTTGGGCCACTGGAAGACTGGCTGAGCTGGAAGGAGAGGAAGCGATCTATTCGGATTTGCGTGCGAATTTGTATATGACTGAAGCGGAAGCCAAAGCTGCTTATGACGCTGCTCCTGATTGGTTGCAGAAACTTTGTGTGGCTTTTGCTGATGGAGTGAATTATTACTTGGCAACGCATCCTGAGGTAACACCAAATGTGATCACGTATTATGAACCTTGGATGCCTATGTTTTTCTCTGAAGGATCGATTGGTGGAGATATTGAGCAAATTCCAACCAGAAGAATCGCTGCATTTTATGGGGAAAATAAATCCTTGGCTTACAATGAATTTGGAAGTGGATTGGATCCTGTGGACCTGACCGAGGAACCAAAAGGTTCTAATGGAATTGCTATTTCAGGTTCTCGAACTGAGTCTGGAAAAGCCATGCTGCTGATCAATCCACATACTTCTTTCTATTTCAGACCGGAAATCCACGTGGTCAGTGAAGAAGGGTTAAACGCATATGGAGCGGTGACTTGGGGACAATTTTTTGTTTATCAGGGATTCAATGAAAAAACCGGTTGGATGCATACCTCCACAGGAGTGGATTTTATAGATGAATTCGTAGAAGATGTCACAGAAACTGATGGAAAATTGAGTTACAAGTATGGCGATGAAAACAGAGCTGTGACCGAATTACCCATCACCTTGAAGTATAAGGATGGAAACGAAATCAAGGAGAAATCCTTTACCATGTATCGAACCCATCATGGGCCAATTACTCATAAATTGGATGATAAGTGGGTGGTGACCAAAATCAATTGGGATCCTGTGAATGCCTTGACCCAAAGTTTTACCCGAACGAAACTCAGCAATCATGCAGAGTTTAAAGAGATGATGAATATCCGTACCAATTCTTCCAACAACACAGTTTATGCGGATGCTGATGGCAACATTGCCTATTTCCATGGGAATTTTATCCCGAAAAGAAATGAAGGTTTTGACTTCTCAAAGCCCGTAGATGGTTCTGATCCTGCTTCGGACTGGCAAGGATTGCATACGGTAGATGAAAGCATTACTTTATTGAATCCTGGTACAGGCTGGATCCAGAATTGTAATTCTACCCCTTACACAGCGGCTGGTGAGTTTAGCCCGAAAGCAGAAAATTTCCCGGTTTATATGGCTCCGGAATCTGAAAATTACAGAGCTGTTCATGCTGTAAAAGTTTTAAAGGATGCCAACGATCTCACATTGGATAAATTGATAGATTTGGCCTACGATCCATACTTACCGGCTTTTGAAAAATTGATTCCTATGCTCCTGAAAGCTTATGATCAAAAGGGGGTTGGCGATCCAAAAATCAGCGAACCGATCAAAGTTTTGGAAGAATGGGATTATCGCACCAGCAAGGAATCTGTGGCGATGTCTTTGGCGCATTTCTTTGGGATGAATTTTATGCGAAACCATGGAAATATCAATAACCTGCTGGATTTCAATCAAGGGAAAGGAGAGGTTCCTGCTCCAACCGCGATCGAACTTCTGACTACTTTCCAAAGTACCATTGATCAAATGAATGCTGATTTTGGAACTTGGAATACACCTTGGTCAGAGATCAACAGATTTCAAAGGTTGACAGGGGATATCGATTTGAAGTTTGATGATGAAAAGCCTTATGTGCCGGTAGGTTTAGCTTCAGGAACTTGGGGGGCTTTGGCAGCTTATGGAGCCAGATCAACACCAGAAACCAAGCGATTGTATGGATACAGAGGGAATAGCTTTGTGGCAGTGGTGGAGTTTGGTGATAAGGTAAAAGCCAAGTCCATTTTAGCGGGTGGTCAAAATTCAGATCCAAATTCACCTCATTTTGATGATCAGGCACAGCGATATGCAGATGCAAAATTCAAAGATGTGGCATTCTATCGTGAAGATATCGAGGCAAGAGCAGAGGAGAAATATCAGCCTGGGAAAAGAGGAAGATAGTAAGTCAAAAGTCTAAAGTGAGAAAGCTGAAATACAGTATTCAGTATTCAGCCTGCCTACCGAAGGTAGGTCTCAGTTTTCAGTAGGCAGTTGGAATCTTGTAAAGTTTATAAGTTTTGGAAACGGATCTAATCTCCCTTGAAGTAGGATTCTGAATTGGATCCTGATCTCAATCAAAGGAGGTTAAGAGGATTTAGTAACGAGATATTTTGAAGTCAGAAATCTAAAGTGAGAAAGCTGAAAGGCAGTGTACAGTCATCAGCCTGCCTACCTAAGGTAGGTCTCAGTTTTCAGTAGGCAGTTGGAATCTTGTGAAGTTTATAAGTTTTGGAAGCGAATAAATCCCCCTTGGATTGTGATCGGTATTTATTTGATGATCAGGTTTCAAGGGGGACATGTGACTTTAGATAGATAAATTACTAAAGTACCTCTCTTCTTGCTGTTTTAAAGAACCCTGATTCGCACGAACATACTCCCGACGAAGCCAATACTTAAGTTCTCTTCCTTCATCGATAGAAAGCCATTTTAAAGCTTTTCTATATTCTTTTTTAAATAGTCTTTTATCAAATGAGACTGCTTTTAAAATTGTTTTGCAATAATCGAGCATGGTTTTCCTCTTTTTCATTTCAGATGATTTGAAAAGTTTAAGATTGATTTTAGAAAATAGAAACTGATTATATCTCTACCGAGATCTCATCTAAAAAGCTAAATCAAAAAGCAACTATTCCGAATGAAAATTGGGGTTTTGGAAATAAAGACTTCTGGGAACTCTGTTTTTGAAATTCTCGAAATTTCCTGGATGTATGGTTTCTTAAAGGAAAAACAAGGATTTTCACGCTCTTTATTTTTCCTGGAGTGGTAGTGAAAAACTTCTCTTGAATTGATTATTTCAACTTCATGGACGCTTTCGTTTTGGATGAAAATGGAATTTACCAATTCATATTCCATGGTCCCTGAACAAATAAAAATCAAGGATAGGAGTAGAACTTTCGTTATAGTGGCAATTTTTCTCATTAAATCAATTTACGGTTAAAAGCCCACTAAAGATTATGTTTTTTACATAAATGAATATTAATTATTTATTGGTTAGTCATAAAAATAATTTATGATAGAATGGGGAGTTCGATTGATATTTGAATTGCAAAAAAGATCTTGAATTACCTTTCAAGATTTGCAGAAAGCGACAAATACTTAACCCTATTAAAAACAAAAGACCAGAACTGGATTCAATTCTGGTCTTAGTTTTCAACTCTAATTTTTTCAAAACGGCAAATCGTCTTCCGTTTCAGCTCCTGCAGGAACATTCGCTTTGCGGTCTCCCATTAGTAAGATGCTATGAACCACAACTTCGGAAATGTAGCGTTTGATTCCTTCTTTGTCTTCGTAAGAGCGATTGCTAAGCTTGCCCTCGATGGCGATTTCCGAACCCTTGTCTGTGTACTTATCCAATAATTCTGCTTGCTTTCCCCAGGCTACGAGGTTGTGCCAAGTAGTTTCTTCTACGCGTTCACCTTTCGGGTTTTTGTAGTATTCGTTAGTGGCCATGGATACTTTGCCGAGCGTCTTTCCGCCGTCAAGATTTTTGATTTCTACTTTGGCTCCAAGGCGTCCGATTAGCTGTACTTTGTTTCTTATCGTGTTCATAATGTTTGTTGTTTTGTTGTTAAAAATTTGTTTTTCGTTTTCGCTAGAGGAATTCGATAAGCCAAAGTTGGGGGAGAGGGAAGTGCAGAATCGGGAGTTAGTCGTTTGTATCCGTTTGTAGTCGTTTGTTGTCGGATAATATAGGTTTATAGCTTGTATGGGCTGATTATGGAATCAAAAAAGTTTAGTAGGTTTAGTGAGAAAAATGGAGAGTTGTGTATATACGGGTGTTGTGGGTAATTTGAAAAAATCAATGAACATAAGACTAACTTTAATTCTAATAAGCTGTTTGATATTGACTTCTTGCCGACAATCTGAAAAGTCGAAGGAAATGATGGAGCAAGCTATGGACGTTTACCTGTATGCGGAACTAAATGACGATATTAAAATTGATAGTTCCCTTGTATTGACAAATAAGGCATTAGAGTTTGACGACCAAAACTTTAGTGCATTAAATCACAAAGTGACACTTCTGTTCAGAAAGAAAGATTCAAAAGGATTAATTCAGGTAGCTGACAAATTAATTGAACTGACCGACAAACCATTTTACCTCGGACAAAAAGCTATGTTTTTAGAACTTGAAGGTAAAATTGATGAAGCGAACGTGTATTATTCAAGAGCAATTGAAAAATATGACTACTACCTTAAATCGGACACGCTCAATTTCGACCTGTTGATTGAATATGTGGGAATTTTAGAAGCTTCTGGCGACACTACAAAGGCGAATAAAACGCTAACCGACATGAAAGAAATGGATTTTGAAGATTATCAAATAGAAATGATTGACTTGTATAAAGAGCAGGCAGTTTCTAAGAAGCAGCTTATCAAATATTGGACAGGTGAAATCGAATACGAACAAATAGGAGAAAAATAAAAACTACCCACAACACAGCATATTGCTTATGGCGGGTGAACGGTTACCAGCAAGGTTTTCGCTCCGTAGCCAGCTTTGGTTTCGGTGGACAGAAAAGTGCTCCGAAACCGCCACAAGCCATATGCAAACCGTTAATATCAAGCTAAAATAAATTAGACATTAAACTTAAATTCTATTTTCAAAAACAACATGAAAGAAATTGAAGAATTTTTTCCTTCGTATAAAGATGCAGTTTGGCAAAAAAATCCTGCTGCTGTTCTGAGGCTTTATGATTCCGAAGCTGTTCAATTTGATATGTGGGATAAGGGATACTATTCCAACCTTCAGGAATGGACTCCAGAAATTGAAAACTGGTTAAACTCTTTGGGGGAGGAAAAAGTAAAAGTTGATTTTGAAATGATAAAAATCCATCAGTCAGATTCAACTGGATTTGCCAGTGGTTTGATCAAATTTCAAGCTATTTCTCCTGAAGGAATTGTATTAAGGAACATGAAAAATAGGATTACCATTGGGTTTTCCAAGTTGAAAGAAGATTGGAAAGTGGTTCACCAGCATATTTCTGCTCCGGTGACTTCTGAGGATCTTACTGCTATTTTGGATTTATAAAAGGTTTTGATTTAAAGTCCCAAATTAAAAAACTAAAAGTTAACTGAATCTTTTCTTTTTTATTATCTTAGTTATGGTAAGGTCAGTTTTTCGATTGCAATCTGGATTTGCTTTTGGAAAAATCGTTTCCTTTTCAATCGTGTATCTAAAGAAGTTTGGACTTATAAAAAAAGAACTAATTACTACATCAAACTAGGTAATTTATGAAAACAAGTGTTTTAATTTTCACCATCGGATTGATCTTAATTGCAGCTTCGATCACGCTAATCCTTCTTGATCCCAATTCAGGACGAACTCTATCGATTTCTGGACTACTTACATTCTTTGGATTTCCTTTGACAATTGCAGGATTTGCTTTGAAAGAATCAAAACCAAGATTAACTGAGCGCTAAATAAACAATCAAAAAATCCCCTTTCTATCTAACCATTGTATTTAATCAAATCCTTAAATTGAAAAAACAACTTCTTACTCTTGGAATCTTATTTTCTTTTTTTGCTTGTACTTCTACCAAGCAACTTTCAAAAAATGAACCGCAGAAGCTTCGAGATGAAAACACTTTTTTGATTTCAGAAATTTCTACTGATGAGACTTATGGTTTCACAGAAAAAAATCCAGTTGAGGTAGGAGGAGTAAAAGACTCTGAGGGGCCAATAAACGAGAGAAGATTTTTAAATGCATTGGCAGGGCCAAATGGGGAGAAGGTCTCTTATTATAGAGCTGGAAGCTGTTGTCCAATTAAAAGTGATAATAACCCCTTTGGATTTGGAAGTGTTATGTTGGATAATTATCGGGTGACCTGGGAAAATTCAAAAGATACAGTTTCAATTTTTATCAACATGTATGATTCTGGAAAGCTGAAAGCTCCTGTTGGATTTACTATCAAAAAATAATTTTGTCAAAAATTGTTTCACTGAAGTTTTAAAAAGTAAGCAAAGACATTTTTCCTTATCATTCAAAAAACAAAAAAACCACCTATACGCAGGTGGTTTTTTTGCTTTTACTTCAAATCAAGTTTTGCTGTCTCGAATATGAGAGTTTTTTCTTGTTACTTAATGGATCACCCTATTTCTCCCACCAGACTTTGCTATTGATATTATCTCCGCCCATTCTACTAGCCGCAGCCTGATAATTTTCATTGTTGACTGCTTGCTCAGATTCAGGGTAAAGGTATCGGACAGGGTATTTGTCATCATTTAAATTGTCTGGACCCGGAGTCAAAGCTGGAATTCCTGTTCTTCGGATGTTAAACCAAGCTTCATGACCATTGCTGATCAAGGATAGCCATTTTTGGGTCAGAATTTTGGTCAGATCGTCCGTTCTGTTCAAAGCAACATTAGGTCTTTCAAAATAACCGGCTGGAATAGTTGTGTCATAGTAGTCAAAACTCGCTGCAATTCCCTTTTCATAATAAGCCTTTGCATCTCCATTGATATAGCCTCTGGCTACGGCCTCTGCCAATGCAAATTGCAGCTCAGAATATTGCATAAATTGTCCATCGACACCATCTGGAACATCCCGGAAAATAGCCCCGAATAAGGAAATATCATTCAAATTAATCCCTCTGCCATTGATCGTCTCTCTATTTAGACCATTCTGAAGTCCCTTGAATTCTGGATTTCCATCCGTTACGCTTTTTTGAGTGGGTTTGTAAAGAACTAGTTGCCTAGGATCGTCCCAAGCCTTAAGCACTGAATCAACTGTTAAAGTCATCCGATGTTCCTGATATAAACCTAATGCAGACTGGGACATCGGCCATTGATTTGGAGCTGAGGACAAATAGGGAACCACTGCGTTATCTGCATTGCTAAGCATCAACTCATTTTCATCTACCAATGCCTGCAATTCCGAAAAGTCAGTCATCCGTTTTGAAATTCTAAGGATGTACCTTACTCTCAAAGAATTGGCAAACCTTCTCCATTTCTCCAGGTTGTTATTAAACATCATGTCTCCCTGGATGCTGGTACCCGTTGTATTTAGCGTTGCGGCAGATTTTTTCAACAAGGCCAAAATTCCAATTTCAGGATCTAAATAAATTTTTTCCTGAGTATCGTATGCTGGATTGTAGACACCTGATTTGGCTGCCAATGCTTCGGAATAGGGCACATCACCCCACATATCTGTCAATTGGGAAAATAAATAGGCCTTCATAATATCTGCCACAGCATTATAGGCTTCATTGGTGGCAGGATTGGTCTGAATGGACTCTATGTCATTCAGCAGTCGATAAATCCCATTCCAATATTGGGCATTACTCCCCATTTCATACCGGTCAATTCTTTCAAATTCCACACTGGCAGCATATTGAGCCAAGTAATTAGCCAAGCGAAATCCCTGTGTGTAGGTGTTTTCATTGGCCGCTACAGAAATTACATTGGAAAGCAGGAATTGAGGCCCGATTGCTTCCGGAGAATTCGGATTGGTATTGATTTCCTCAAAACCTTCTGTACAGGAGAAAGTGAAAAATAGGGTAATTATTACCGCTGCTTTATTTATATGTTTGAGCTTTTTCATGATTAAAATTCTGTTTTGATGCTGAAACCAAAGCTTCGGGTGGAAGGGTAGGACATGTCCTCAACCCCATAGGTAATGTTTCGGCCTTGTAAGGCATTTAGCTCGGGATCGAAATGAGGGTTTTCAGTAAATAGCAATAAGTTGCTTCCTACAAATCCCACCCGGACTTTTTGGAATCCGATCTGGCTGACCCAAGCCATAGGTAGGTCATAGTAAATACTCAATTGTCTCAATTTCAGGTAAGAAGCATCATATAATGCACTCGCCTCATTTCCCCGATCGTAGAAATTATTATAGTATGTACTGGCTGGGACAGAAGTCGTATTGGTTACATATTGTGGGTTTTCTGCCGTTCCCACATTCATGACTCCTTCTCCAATAACGCCTGTTTCGCGTCCTGCCAATGTTTCCTGCAAGACTCCAGATGTACTTCCCAAAGCCTTGGTTCTTGACACGATCGTTCCTCCGCTTCTCCAATCAAACACAAATCCCAATTCAATTCCCTTGTATCTGAATTGGTTGGTCAATCCCATAAAGAAGTCAGGATTGTAGTTGCCTAGCAGTCTTAATTTTCCATCCTGAATCGGCAAACCATTTGCTCCAAAAATGGTCTGACCTTCAAATTCCTGGAATCCTGAACCGTACATGTCGCCGATTCTTCCTCCTTTTCTTGCGATGTAAAACACAGAATTGGATCCTCCGGAACCTGCAAATACGCTGGCTTCCCCGGTGACATATTGGTCTACTCCTTCTGGTAGTTCCGTCACCTCAGAAATATACTTGGTGAAATTCACTCCCAAATTCCAGCTGAAGTTTCTTTTCTCAATCATCAGCGCTTTCAGGCTTGCTTCCAATCCTCTGGTTCTAACCTCGCCACCATTTTCGATGATGTTGCTGAAACCTGATGAAGTAGAAATTGGTCTGCCGATTATCTGGTTGATACTGGTGTTTTGATACACAGATAGATCCGCGAGTAGGCGATCTTTCCAAAATCCCAGTTCCAGTCCAGCTTCCAAGGAATTCAATCTTTCCGGTCTTAGATCTGGATTGTTTAGCACAGTTCCGTTCGTAACCCGGGTGAAAGAGCCATAATTTTGATTGAACTGAAAAGTATTGTTCAGTTGATAAGGGTCTGTGTCATTTCCCACACTGGCCACATTAAAGCGAACAAGGGAGCTTGAAATTGGCTTTGGAAGTCTGATATCATCCGAAAATGCATAGCTCAACCCGCCAGAATAATAGGCAAAGGAATTATTCCCTTCTGGTAAAGTACTGCTCCAGTCATTTCTCAAAGTCAAATCAAGAAAGAGCGATGAGTTCAAGCTGATATTACCAAAAGCATAAACTGAATTGATCCGCTTTTCGAAAATCTGACTGCTACCTCTCAAAGGAACTCTTGAATTTTCCAGCGTATAAATCCCTGGGAGCGCCAACTGATAGGCTTCGGTATAGGAATAGTTGATTTTTTGATCCAATCTATTCGCTCCCGCCGAAACGGAATAAGTGATTTTGGAATTCAATGCATCAGAGTAAGTCAGTAATATGTCCGAATTTCTCTCAGAGAACTTCACCTGATCTTCTCTATAACCACCGTAAATTCTTCTATTGGTACTAAATGCCCTTTTGAATTTTCTAAGATCGCTGTAATTATCCAAGCCAGATCTAACACGAAGACTTAGCTTATCGCTGATATCATAGGTCAAGGCAAGGTTTCCCAAAATCCTGTTTTTATTGAAGCTATTGGTGTTTTCAAATAGTGTCAAATACGGATTGGTTAACCAGAGGTAATTGAAATCATAATGCTGAAGGCCTTCTTGCCCAGCCTGCCAATAATCTCTCAAAGAAGCGATATTGGTCTGTCTTCCTGTCCAGTTAAATCCGTATTGCACATTTTCATAACCATAACCGAGATTCGGTCGGTTGCCACTTCTGGAATTGACATAGTTACTAAAAAGGTCAACCCGAAGCTTCTCTACCAATTGCTGGTTGATACTCAATGCAATTCCATCCCGTTTTAGGTCTGTATTTGGCAAGATACCCTCGTTTCGAAGATTGCTGTAAGAAAGTCGAGCTCCGCCGTTTTCATTTCCTGAACTGATAGCAATATTGTTCTGGGAAGTGATGCCGGTTCTATAAAAGTCGCGGACATTATCAGGTCGGGAAACCCAAGGTGTTGGAGTGATCGGTGTATAGGAACCATCAGGATTTGTTCTGCTGATAACGTCACCGCCTCTGACTGGATTTCCATTAATATCTACGGAAGGAGAGTCAAACTGAGCGATTAGCTGCCCTTGATCCAGTTTGGGGCCATAGCTGGAAATGCCACCGTCATTGACACCTGCACCGATTCCATTTTGAAATGAATAATTTCCATTTGAGCCGCCACCATAAACATTTTGATAATCCGGGAGTGTCAAAAGACCATCAAAAGTCAACAAACTACTGGTGCTAACTCCGATTCCCGGTTTCTTTTTTCCTTTTTTGGTAGTGATCAAAACCACTCCATTTGCTGCTCTTGCACCATAAAGAGCCGCAGAACCAGGGCCTTTGAGAATAGTCAGAGATTCGATGTCTTCAGGGTTAATATCTGCGGCTCCATTTCCGAAATCGACTTCCTGGATATTTGCCCCATCATTAAATAGGTCACTGGTAATTTGTTCATTGCTAATGGGAACCCCATCTACCACCACTAATGCTTGGTTATTTCCAGAAATGGAGTTTTCCCCTCTGATTATAATTCTAGAAGAAGATCCCACTCCGGAAGACCCATTGGTGATCTGCACCCCAGCCACTTGACCAGAAAGTGCATTGATTAGATTGGTTTGAGGAACATCACTCAGCTCTCGTGTTCCAATGGTTGTTACAGCGGAAGAAAGAGATTGTTTTTCTCTGGTGATACCCAAGGCTGTAACTACAAATTCATCCAGGTTTTCCGTGGATTCTAACAGGGTGATAGAACCATTGAATTCACCGTTTTGAATGGCAACAGTAGTAGTTTCATATCCAATAAAACTGATTCGTAAGCTAAGGTCTCTGGAGGATGAACTGATCCTGAATTTACCTTCAGCATCTGAAATAGCTACGTTTTTGGTGCCAGTTTCTGCGATTGTCGCGCCTGGAATAGGCAATCCATTTTTGTCTTTGATGCTTCCTTCGTACACATTGCTTTGTGCCAAGGCGGCAAAAGCAAGGAATAGAAACAGTACAGTGTATATAAATTTCATATAAAGTTGGTCAAAATAAACCCTGTTGACTGGCCATATTGCAATGGAATTCCATCCGAAGCCGTCAATAAAGGGATTTGGTTTAGCAAAAGGTGTTGCTTGATTTATTAGGGTAAAAGGGCAGGGGGAGCCCTAAGTGGATTGTCTTTGGTGGGAATTACTTCCCATAAAAAATTCTTTTCCTCTTGAATATATGCAAGTATTGAGCGCAACAAATGCGAAATGAATCGAAAGAAATCACCGGATTTCAGATCAGCTTTGAAGCGGGTCAAGGAATCGAAATCATCGATATCAATCAGGTATTCTAATTGGAAAACAGATCCCTCATTGGCTTGGAATAAGGACTTTATTGCCTGATGTAATTTATTGCTGTTCCACGGCAATTGGAAAAACGTTTCCTCTTCAAAGGAGGATTTGGAAAGCGCAATTAAATAGTTACCTCCATCCTCTGCTGGCCCTAGGATCGTCTGGGAGTTTTGAAGTTGTGTCTGTGCTTCCAGAATATGGGAAGCTTCCAAGCCAGGAATATCATTTCCGACAGAAATGATTTGATCATAGCCTTGTTGGAATAAATCCGAAAATGCTTTAGCGTATCTCTCCCCAAAGGTTTTTCCTTCTTGGAGGTCATCAAAAATCCAGATTGCTTCCAGTCCAGATTCGCTGACGATTCTTTTGGTGTTTTCCTGAAGTCTTTCAAAAAGTGCCAGAGACTTTAGAAAATGCTCACTTCCAAAAACAGCCTTTTTTTCAGCCTGAATCCTCGGGCGGATGGCATAAACCATTAGAGCTGTATTGGAACTGGTTTGCTTCATTTAAAAGAGTTTGACCTGATTTTTACAGAAATTCAAATGTTCTGATACTTACGAACTGAATTAGTGTTTTGGCTTTAGAGTTTTTGAAATTATCGGATAAAACTGTTCACTAATTTTTGATGATAATCCGGTACGACATTGTAGCAGTATTTGATCGGGTAGCCTTCACCTTTATCGCAGATCAAATACTGCTTGAAGGTTTCCTTGTCATTTTCTTTGATAGTATCATCGATGTGTATTTCCAATCTGGCATTCAGAGGTTCGGAAATGATGTCCTCAGGATGAATCATGTAGTGACTGGCTAAAACATCGAATGGATTGAACCCATCCGCACCTTGACTGATCCACTGAGCCAACCAAGGTCTGGAATTTTCTGCCAACCATTGAGATCCTTTATCGGCTTTGGCCAAAGCATCTAAATCATCGCCTTTTACCCAAACCAGATTTGAAATTTCAAAAGGACATAAAGTTACGGGAACTTGATTTTCAAGCATCAGTCGGAAGGCGTCATTATCAAGGTCAAAATTCAAATCCTTAGCCCGGTTTCCTTGGGTTCCTATCGCAAAATAATCGGTGTGCTTTCTACGACCTGCGACAAGTACGACTTCTTCGATTTGACTACTTAATTCTGGATAAAGCAATAATAAAAGCCCCACATTAGTGGCAGGACCTATAGCCATAATCCGCATTTTTTGTTCCCGAAGGGCAGCTGCCATGGCTTCCACAGCTTCATTGGTTTTTACTGACTGAAGATTGATTGCTTCTCCCGCACCTTTGTAAACAGGGATTTTTCCTCCGGCAAACATCTCATTCATGTAGTTACTTATCCGGTATGCGTCATCAATCCTGGTGTTTCCAAAAACCGCAGAGATCCCAACGATTTTTACTTTATCCGACTTCATAAGCTGAAGTACCGCATAGCCATCGTCTACATCCGAGAAACCAGGACGCGTATATCTTTTCATTCCAACCGCCAGATCTGTATCTATCCAAATCGGTCTTTTTTCAATTGCCACTTCTGATTTGATGGATGTTTCAGGGCTCAAGAAATCATTACCTATAAAGTCTAAGATGTTTAGGTTGATGCCTGAATACAAAAAGCTGAAAAAGAGGACAATGGAAAATGTGAAATGCATAATGGGAAGAATTGATGAGTTATTTTATAAAAGGATGAATCTAGGAAAGGGCTGATTTCCTTCTCGATTTACGAATGTGGATAAGAATTGGATTTTGTCTTTCAAAATTAAGCAGGCAAATGTCAGCCACGGGACAAAACCTCTGTATTTACACTAAGGGTTAATTACTTTGATTGAATAAATTATTACTTGGTTTTAAGTAGGGTAATTTGGGTTATATAGAAATCGTTGATTTCAGGTAATTCTTGAATTACCTAGATAAGTACATAAAACTCAATTAGGTTTCTATTCAGCGAAAAAAATCTATTTGAAGCCCTCCACAGGAAAATACTTTTTTAGAATTCTGCCAATTAAAATCAGCTTCTTTTCAAACAATTTTTGATGCTGTTGCTTTATCAAATGTAGTCTAAACACGCAGTTTTTTCTCAAGAAAATCTGGACACATTGAATACAATTTGAGAAGTAAATGACCGACAGAGACATAGATCGAATCATAGAAATGGCCTGGGAAGATCGGACTCCCTTCGAGGCCACCAAAAATCAATTTGGAATCTCGGAATCTGAAGTGATTCGCTTAATGCGAAAAGAACTAAAGGAAAGCTCCTTTAAAATGTGGCGGAAACGTGTCAATTCTGGCGTGAGCCAAAAGCATCTCAAGAAAAGAAGTGATGAAATCACCCGCTTTAAATGCAGCAGACAAAAAAGTATTTCCCTAAACAAGATTACCTAGTGCATTCTTTTCCTACCGATTTATTTGCTATCGAAAAAAGGATTCAAACAATCAATCCTGTGAAATATGCTGCTTCCAGAAACTTTAAAGATGGGGCAGTGACAGGGCTATCCCCTTATATTTCCCGAGGAGTGATTTCTACCAAACAGGTTTTTCAGTATATCCAAACGCTCGATTTGCCTTGGCAATCCTGTGAAAAGTTGATTCAGGAATTAGCCTGGAGAGATTATTGGCAGCAAGTATGGAAAGCGAAAAGCGATGGTGTTTTTCAGGATTTGAAAAATGAGCAAAAGCCCATTAACAATCATCAAATTCCAACTGCAGTAATTCAAGGGAAAACAGGAATTGAGGTAGTGGATCAGGCCATTCTGGAGTTTTACCAAACTGGCTACATGCATAATCATATGCGGATGTATGTCGCCTCGATCTGCTGTAATATCGCGGATTCACATTGGCTAAACCCTGCCAAATGGCTTTACAGTCATTTGCTGGATGGCGATCTGGCAAGTAATCATTTGAGTTGGCAATGGGTGGCAGGGGCTTTTTCCAGCAAAAAGTATTTCGCCAATCAGGCGAACATCAATAAGTATTTCCAAAGCTCTCAACAAGGTACTTTTCTGGATGTGGAATACGAAGAATTTGATTCGATAGAAATCCCTGATTTGCTTCAGAAAACAGAGCCTTTTGCGGGAGGAACAATGCTTCCTAATTTCCAAAAGCCTCTTTTGGAAAGCTCAAAAAAGACCTTGATCTATAATTATTACAACCTGGATCCATACTGGTACAAAGGCGAAGAAATGCAACGCATTTTTCTGTTGGAACCATCCGTTTTCGAAAAATATCCTGTCTCTCAGAAGTGTTTAGAATTTGCTTTGGCGCTTTCAGAAAACATTAAAGGGATTCAGGTTTTAGTGGGAGAGTTTGAGGAGTTAAAGGGGCAGGTTGATCCCAATAATCTGATTTATAAAGAGCATCCTTTGAATCAACATTATGAAGGGAAAATGGAGTCCAGAGATTGGATAAGCAGTGTGGAGGGATATTTTCCATCCTTTTTTGCCTTTTGGAAAAAGGTTAAAAAAGAGATTGCAAGACAGTAAAAGCTGCGATAACAGAATAAAAAGACAGAATATGAAATTTCAAAAAGAGGAAATAGATCAGCTGGAAAGGAAGTACCGATTGAATTTGATCAATTCGATTTCTGGGATTAAACCTGCGAATCTGATCGGGACCAAATCTCTAGAAAATCAGGAAAATGTAGCCGTTTTTTCCTCTGTGGTTCATTTGGGATCTAATCCCGCTCAACTTGGTTTTATTATGAGACCACAGATGGAAGTGCCTCGGGATACTTATCCAAATATCTTGGATACGGGATATTATACCATCAACCATATTTCAGAATCTTTTATCAAAAAGGCACACTTCACCTCAGCTAAACTGAAAAGAGGAGAGTCCGAATTTGATCGAATGAAACTCGGTTCTGAGTATATCGGAGATTTTTTCGCTCCATTTGTCAAAGAAAGTCAGGTGAAAATCGGAATGAAATATCAGGAAAGCTTACCCTTACCCAATGGCTGTTTTTTTGTAATTGGGTCGGTGGAGCTTTTGGTTTTTCCTGATCAGGCGATCAATGAATTAGGTCAATTGGATTTGGAAGGATATGCTGGAGTAGGCATAGCCGGGCTCAACAGCTACTACGGTCTGCAAAAACTGGAGACTTTCCCCTATGTCAGAGAAGATGAAATACCTGAGTTTGAATGAAAAAATCAGATCTGTCAAGTAAAATATGTGTAGTCTGTGACAGGCCATTTTCCTGGAGGAAAAAATGGGAGAAAAACTGGCCAGATGTAAAATATTGCAGCGAAAAATGCAGAAGAAATAAAACCAATGACAAAAGCAATTAACCTGATTTTTCCCCATCAGCTATTCTATTCTGGTCCATTATTAGAAAATGAATGTGAGATTTATCTGGTGGAGGAATTCCTGTTTTTTAAACAATACAGCTTTCACAAACAGAAGATCGCTTTTCATCTAGCTTCCATGAAAGCTTACCAGGATTTTTTGGAAAAGAAAGGGAAGAAAGTTCATTACATAGCATCCAATTCTGAGCTTTCTGATATAAGAAAATTCACAAAAGAAATCAATCAACAGAAAATCAAAGAGGTTCATTTCATAGATCCTGAGGATAATTGGTTAGAGAAGAGGATCAAGAAAATGGCTGCTTCATGCGATCTGAAAATTTATGAAAACCCAGCTTTTTTAAATTCCAAGAAGGATCTGGGAGGGTTTTTCAAACCAGATAAAAAATCCTTTTTTCAAACCACTTTTTATAAGCAGCAGCGAAAAGAGCGCGATATTTTATTAGAAAAAGATGAAGAGCCAGCGGGAGGAAATTGGACATATGATTCTGATAACCGGAAAAAATATCCCAAAGGGAAAACTCCTCCCTCGATTCAATTTCCGGATGCGTCGGAGTTCTGGGAAGAGGCATGTGAGTATACCAAAAAGCATTTTCCGGATAATCCAGGCAAACTGACCAAACAACCGATTTATCCAATTACTCCAGATCAAGCAGAGACTTGGTTTCAGCAGTTTTTAAAATCACGATTTCATGAATTTGGACCCTATGAAGATGCCATCGTCAAAGAAGAATCTTTCCTCAATCATAGTTTATTGTCTCCCCTGATCAACGTGGGTTTATTGCTTCCAGAATATGTCTTGGAGGAAAGTTTAGCCTTTGCCAAATCAGAAAATGTCCCAATCAATTCTACAGAAGGATTTGTTCGGCAGATTATCGGCTGGAGGGAATTTATCCGAGGGATGTATGTATGCAAAGGCAGTTTTTCCAGAACCAGGAATTATTGGGGTTTTAAAAGAAAGATCCCTGCGAGTTTTTATGATGGAAGTACAGGGATAAAGCCAGTGGATCAGACGATTAAAAAGGTGTTGAAAACTGGATATTGTCATCATATCGAGCGATTGATGATTCTGGGCAATTTCATGTTGCTTTGTGAATTTGATCCTGACGAAGTCTATCGCTGGTTTATGGAGTTGTTTATCGATGCCTACGATTGGGTGATGGTGCCCAATGTCTACGGCATGAGTCAGTTTGCGGATGGAGGATTATTTGCGACAAAGCCTTACATCGCAGGTTCCAATTACCTGAAAAAAATGAGCAATTATCCGAAAGGAGAATGGGAAGCGGTTTGGGATGGACTCTTTTGGAGGTTTATTGATGTTCACTCTGATTTTTTCAAATCAAATCCGCGGCTTTCGATGATGAATCATACCTGGGACAAGATGGATCAGAAAAAGAAAAATGCCCATTTGGAAAAGGCGGAAGCTTTTTTGGAGAAGTTGGGAGATTAGGAAGTTGGAAATTGTGATGTGCAAAATACGAAAGTTAGTATTCAGTCTCAGAAGTTAGTAACCATTTTAAGATTGTATAAAGGGATACGTTGGAATGGATTAGAAAATGTTTTTATGAATATCCGCTTTTTTACCAGTAGACAAGGAAAAATGGGTTTGAAGAACACTTCAACGTGCTGCGGACAGTGGACTGTCGTCGGTGGACGATTATCCGCGACTTTCTTAACTCATTCTTTATATACTGGCCCCATTGCGGATAATCATATTTTTTTTACCTTAATCCAAATTATCTAAACCCTTAAACCTATGAAACTATTTAAGTTAGCCTTTTTGGCTTCTTTTTTCTCTTGTGCCTTTGCTGCACATGCCCAAGATGGAACGATCTACCCGCTTGAGGCACCAGATGAACCAAATGCCATACTTCTAAATACAGGGGGTGTCGAC
The DNA here is from genome assembly GCF_014206875.1 of Algoriphagus iocasae. Lineage (GTDB taxonomy): Bacteria > Bacteroidota > Bacteroidia > Cytophagales > Cyclobacteriaceae > Algoriphagus > Algoriphagus iocasae. The sequence goes on from NZ_JACIJO010000001.1 coordinate 1,039,684, forward strand.
GACCAACCTGCTTCCGAATCCTGGTTTCGCCAGTGGGGAGATCCGATGGCAAGGAATATTACTACTGCTACACTAACCCCATTTCTTCCTGCACCAGGTACTGGAAATGGTGCCGCTGTAATCGTCGCTCCGGGGGGTGGTTTTCGCTGGTTGTCCATGGGGAATGAAGGTTGGGAAGTGGCCGAAGCTTTGGCAAAACAAGGAATTGCAGCTTTCGTGCTGAAATACAGATTACATCCGACTCCGGAATCTTTGGATGATTTTAGTGATTGGATGAATCGACCACGAACTCCAGCAACACCACCATCTGGAAATTCTGCCGGGGAAACCCCAGTTAGACCTGCTCCAATGGACTTATCGAATCAATTAGAAGATGCAGAAGCTGCCTATGCAATGATTTTAGATCGAGCTGATGAATGGGGAGTTGATGTCAATCGAATTGGGATGATTGGATTTTCTGCGGGAGCTGGATTGACCATGCATTCTACCTTAAATTCCAAAACGATGAAGTTGGCCTTTATTGGTCCAATTTATGGAGGAATGGGACCTGTGGAAGTTCCTAAGGATGCACCACCAATGTTTAATGCAATTGCTTCGGATGATTTCCTGTTTAGAGGACAATTTGGTGTGGTAGAGTCTTGGTATAATGCCGGAATTCCTGTTGAGTTTCACCTCTATCAAAATGGGGGACATGGTTTTGGACTAGGTAATCCTAATCGAACCAGCAACAAATGGTTTGATGCATTTATTCATTGGCTGGATGTGAATAAATTTTTGGAGAAAAAGTAAAAGGAGGTTTGAAGTAAGATCTGCGAAATTTGAAGTACGAAATGCGAGACAAAGTTTTCAGGCAATTACCTCAGTTGAAATTTTGCCAGTCTATCTTTTTTTAAGATAGCCTTTCAGGCAGATAAATCAAGATAGGGCTATCGCTAGATAGGTGGTAAGAGATGTATCTCGCGAAGAGTAAATCAATAAAATATTTCATAAAACATTCATGAATTAGTACTTCACAAATAGGGATGAAAGAAACATATCCTCAGAACGCAATCTGCGGGAATCTGCGCTCTTTTTCTGCGTCAATCTGCGGGATTCCATTGGACTTTCAGAAAAAAAACCGGGATTTATTTAGTCCCGGTTTTTTGCTTCTATTGCTATCAAAATGGCAAATCGTCTTCCGTTTCGGCTCCTGCAGGAACATTCGCTTTGCGGTCTCCCATCAGTAAAATGCTGTGGACTACGACTTCGGAAATGTAACGTTTGTTACCTTCTTTGTCTTCGTAGGAACGGTTACTGAGCTTGCCTTCGATGGCAATTTCCGAACCCTTGTCTGTGTACTTATCCAAAAGTTCTGCTTGCTTTCCCCAAGCTACGAGGTTGTGCCAGGTAGTTTCTTCTACGCGTTCACCTTTCGGGTTTTTGTAGTATTCGTTAGTGGCCATGGATACTTTGCCAAGCGTCTTTCCGCCGTCAAGATTTTTGATTTCTACTTTGGCTCCTAGGCGTCCGATTAGCTGTACTTTGTTTCTTAGCGTGTTCATGATATTTGTTGTTTTGTTGTGAAAAATTTGTTTTTCGTTTTCGCTAGAGGAATTCGATAAGCCAAAGTTGGGGAAGAAGGAAGGGCAGAGTCGGGAGTAAGTCGTTTGTATCCGTTTGTAGTCGTTTGTTGTCGGATAATATAGGTTTATAGCTTGTATGGACTGATTATGTAATCAAAAAAGTTTAGTAGGTTTAGTGAGAAAAATGAGAGTTGCGAATATATAAGTATTGGCGGCATGCAAAAATGACAACAACTGAACTACATAATAGATATTTCATCGCTGATCAAAAACTCATTGATCAATTAGAGAGCCAGTTCGACCAAGTTGACCAAAACGAAACTGAATGGACAATCACCTACATGGACAAAGAAACAGGAGATAAATGGCTTTCCTACAGAGTTGACTCTGAGTATCATGGTGGCGGAAATCCAGTTATGTGCCGATTACCAATACCAGACACAAACAAACTTATCGACATTGCTTTACAAACAGAAAATGAAGATGAAGTTTTTGCTGCATGTCGGACTCTTGTAAACTACGAACAATTGAAGAATATAGATTTTAGGTCTGACTTAATTAATCGACTCGAAGATTTGAAAAATAAAGAAAGACGAAAAAGAATTATTGAACTGACAGGACTTGACTCGCCCATCAACAGAAGAGAAATTGTTGGAAAGACTTCAGACCAAGTTGACAAAGACTCAAAACACTTTCAGGGCATAGCGAGAAGAGCGATGAAATTAACGAAATAAAAAAGCACGACCCGCTAACATCGGCTATAGCAAATGCGGGCTGACTGTTTAAATATGGAAACATTACAAATAAAAAACATTCGGTCTAGCGGACAAGAAAGCGGTTTCAAAACCCCGAACTTGCCATAGCCAGGGCCGTTATAAGGCATTTTAAGACGACATCGAAACTGACAAAAAAAAATAATTTGAAAAAAAAAATTACATACGGAATTTTGACGATTCTTCTACTCATTGGACTTTACTTCGGACTTCATTTCGCATTCGGACTTTTTACACCATTTAATTTCTGGACAGCGGGACAAAACATTAAAAATGGTAAAATTCAAATCGTTGAGATTGGAGAAATGCCGCTGAACTTTGAGCAAAAACAAAAATTGGCAAACTCTTACGACTTTAGCTTTTATCTATTCGGTTGCAATGTATCTACGGAAATTATCAACGGGACAGAATATTATAACAAGAAAATGATTGCCCAATTGGAAAATAAATTCGGTGCCGGTTGGTGGACAAAATTTCAAAATCAACTCGATAGCATTGATAATGTAGCAACAAACATACAAACGCAAACCGAGCAAGTGCATAGTAGCGACTGCGTTCGGGGACAGGCAGAACCTGTAATTCAAAAAGCGGACTACCCAAACACGACTTTTAATTTGCAGCCAGACAGTATATCAGCCATTGAAACAGTAACTTTTGATAATGGCGACAAACTTGTAATCCGTAATTGGGGTTGTGAATACTACGTTTTGACTTTTCGCTTTGAAACATCTAAATATCAACACGACACAACAGACCTTGGATTTTGGTTTCGCACAGCTGACAGGTTAATGACAAGCATGCTCGGTGGACTTGACGCTCCAATTGACATTAAAAGAGGACTTGTTTTACTTGACAGCTATATTTTACTGGATGAGAAAAATGGTCATAAAAATTTGCAACTGGGAGAGGAGATTGACTTTGGCGGTAATGACATTAGGAGTTTAGTAACCGTTGACAGAATTGAGAAAATTAACGACAAAAATTTTGGAATAACTATTTCATTTGCAACTGGACCATTATGAGTAGAAGAAGAAATATGCCCTATATCAGCAAGCAAGCACAATTATTGGCGCAGGGCTACTCAAATACATGGGTGGACATTAGCCAAAAACTGATGCCTGCTTGCAATCTGTTATAGCCAATTTTAAAAAGACAGCAGGTAAAATGGAAGAACCTAAAAAGATGACTTCTGCAATTGCAGAGACAACAACAGGAATTACAATCTCAACTCCAAAACGAAAAAGTTGGGTTTTAATTATTTTCTTTTCGTTAATAACACTTCAATTTACTAATGGCATTATTCAATCCTTATTTTTTGCGAATGACTTACCAACAATTGAAAGAATTGTGATTTTCATTTTATCGGTAATTGTAGTTTATTTTACTTTGAAAGGACTTTTATGGCAACTAAAAGGAATAAAAGAAATTAGCTTAAACGAAGAGAGTTTAAAATTGAGCAAACTTTCACCGCTTTGGACTAGGACAAGAACATACAAACTTTCGGAAATAAAGAACATTGATATTAAAGACGAATCAGTTTCGGAAGGACCAACAGCAATGCTTCAACTTCTCAATATTACCGACAAAATTAAAATAACCTTTTCTTATGGCTATGAAACTATCACAGCGATAAGCGGAATTGAGCACACAGAAGCAATAGAATTGAAAGACATAATAAAGAATAAAATAGGACTAAGTTAATGAAAGAAAAACTGGCTATAAAAGCCGTTTTGCAAAAGCGGGGGGAGCGTTCTCCTATGAAAGTGAGTGCTTAATTCAAGCTTTGTGCATCTAATGAAGTTTAATGCTAAAAATCTCCGCCTACGCAAAGCGGTAAACCGTTATCTCTCATTAAAAAATTAATGATCTTATTGTTTAAAACATATTATGTATTCTGGAACTCACTTTCCTTTGGAATGTCAGGAATGCAGTATAGAGCAATTGCCTGTTCAGTTACTTTGTTTTTGGCAATCCTTAACTTCATAAACTCGACATTGCAAATCATTGAACTGGAAGAAAAGCCGTCATACTACATTTTTATTTTGTGGGTAATCTTTTATGTATTAGGGATATTAATTATTAACTCAAATAAAAGTAGACTTTTAAGATATGATGAAATAAAAGGTAAAAAAAGAATACCGCATATATTGATATCACTCGGTTCAATAGCAGTAATTGTTTGGCTGTTCAAATATTAATCATGATCAAACTTAAAACTGAAATAAATGCACCAATTGAAAGATGTTTTGAATTGTCAACTTCAATAGACTTACATAAAATATCAGCTTCCAAAACCCATGAACAAGCAATTTCTGGAGTAACTGAAGGATTAATAAAACTTAATGAATCAGTAACATGGAAAGCCAAACACTTCGGAATATGGCATAAAATGAAAGTAAAAATTACTGGATTTGAAAAACCAAAAAACTTCACAGATGAAATGATAAGCGGAATATTCAAATTCATGAAACATAAACACGAATTTGAACAAAAGGGAGATCAAACAATAATGATTGATTATTTTGATTTTGAGTCTCCGTTCGGAATTGTAGGTAAATTGGTGGACAAACTAATTCTTAGAAGATATATGACAAATTTCCTAATCAAAAGAAATGAAATAATTAAGGATTTTGCTGAGAGTGAAAAATGGAAACAAGTATTGAAAGTAAATACGAGAGATATCAAGTGATGATGTTGGCATACCCTTCGGGATACGCCACATACCAAAGCCCCGATCCCCAAAGCTTTAATTCCCTGCCTTCAGATTTTTAGAATATGTCAGCAAGATTTACAAGAGGATGTAGCGATAAGGTGATTGAAAATATTATTCAGAAATCTGTAAATTCCCATCCATACTTATTCAATAAATTTCATTAAAAACATATCACGAGAAGCATGTGGTGGCAGTATTTTTTGGTTTTCCTAGGTGCGCTTCTGTTTGATATCGTTCCTTTTCCTTTTCCGCCGGCTTTTACGATTATGGTTTTTTTACTTATCGTTTTTAAGCTGAATGTTTGGTGGGTAATCATCATCGGGGTAATAGGTTCTGTTTTAGGGAGATATATTCTTCTCCTGTATGCACCACTTCTCGCCAAGATGTACCTGAAAGAATCCAAGAATAATGACATCCAGTTTTTGGGAGATAAAATGAGAGAAAATAAGTGGAAAGGAATTATGATTATCCTTGCCTATTCACTTTTGCCGCTACCTACAACTCCGCTGTTTTTAGGAGCAGGGATTTCTAAAATCAAAGCTATTTATGTGATTCCGCCTTTTCTGATTGGGAAATTCACTAGTGATACTGTCGCCTTACTTCTGGGTGCCTATGCAGTGGATAATGTCCAAACCATCATGGATCAGGCTTTTTCTTTAAAGTCTGTTGCTAGTTTGATTTTGGCCCTTTTTCTGCTTTTTTGCCTGTTCTTTATTGATTGGAGAACCTTGATTCAGACCAAAAAACTGGTTTGGAATTTCCAGATTTTCAAATAGTAGTAACAACTACATTTAATACATGCAATTATAACTGAATGATAATCATCCTAAACAGTTTGGAAAACAATGATTTACTAACCATTCTTAAAAAAAGGAAATCAATTTTCATCCTGTTGCTTGCCATAAGTTTGATTGCCTGTGAATCAGAAATCAAAAAAGAGGAAAACCTCGATAATCTTCAAAAGGATGAACTTAATTCTGAGGTCGATTTTCATGAATTTATGGATTTGGTTTTGGATCAATTCGGAAGAAATTATGGAGATAAAATCCTTTACATTGAATATAAACCAATTGAAAAGCCTATTCCCAGGCGTTTTAAATCATTCATTTTGGGTAAGCAAGAGTTGAGTGAGGATGAAAAAAGTTTAGCGATTCAACTTATTGAAAATGGAGGAACCGCATTCGAATTCGACCAGGAAAACCTGAACAAAGAAAGCCGATTGATTCTTTCCAATTCCGAAAAAGAGGGTAATGAAAATGTTAAATATGTTTTCAAGTCTTTTCTAGGCAACAAAAATGGAGATATGGTGATTTCGACCTTAGGCATCTTTTTGAATAACGAATCATACAACGGTAAAACCGCAGGAGAGGAGTTAATTGTGTTTTTTAAAAAAGAAAATGGGGAATGGAAGATCTCCAACCATTTTACAACGATTGAATATTAAGAACTCAAAATAAAGCTGGAACAAAGCTTTCAATAATTTTCTCAAACCGAAGATTTGGCCGATTAAAACTACCTTCTTTCTTTTCTAAATTGTGGTTTTAAACCCAATTAGTAACAATCGATGGATACTATAAAATCTCAGGAAGGATGGAAGGAAATCGAACCAGGAATTTTTTCTGTTTTGGACAATTTTTCCGGATCGGCCTATGACCAAAAGGCAGCTATGTATGAAAAATTGGTTTCGTCTAAGCTGTATAATAAAATTATTTGGGGGACTTCCCCGGACGATTACAAGGAGTTCGGCAAAAAAGGGATTTTTTCAGAAAATGGCTCATTACTGGATGTGGGTTGTGGAGGTTTAATTCAGACAGCAGCAATATATTCCCAGACCAAAAGACCTTGTACTTTGGTCGATAGCTCAATTGAAATGCTGAAAATCGCGAAAGGAAGATTGATAGAACAAACAGGAAAATTGCGTGATTCTATCCAATTATTGCAAGCCGATGCCTTCAATTTACCTTTTGCTGAAAATTGTTTTGACACAGTTTGCAGCTTCGGAATGATCCATCTTTTTGATAACAAGCAAGAGTATGTTCAGGAATTGTTGCGCGTTCTTAAAGTAGGAGGAACCTTTTATTTCAGCACAATGATCACACATCGGTGGATCAGCAAGCTGTATATGCAGCAGCTTCGAAAATTGAATGAGTTTGGGGAATTATGTTCAGAAAAGGAGATTTTGGCACTTTTCAAAGAAGAGAAATCAAGAATAAAAAGCTATCGGAAAGGGAGTATGTTATTTATCGAAGGGGAAAAAATAAGATAGATTTCATTTCATTTTTCTTTACAATTGGAATTTACCTAAGTCATTGATTTTATATAAATTAGTAAGCTTTCAAAGTTGATGTCGTCGGTTTTTCAAGAAAGCCTCTATTTATATCCTAACCTTAAAATTAATTCGCATGGCAAGTGAAATGATCGTTGAGAAATCTGTGGTGATTGATCAACCAATAGATGTTGTTTTTGATTACCTGAGGTTTTCTAAAAACATGGATCAATATAGTGTTTGGAACATGAAAGATCCTTACAAAAAAGCTGACTATTATGGGACTGATGGGACAGTTGGATTTGTGTACAAATGGGATAGTAAAGACAAAAGTGTAGGAGCAGGAGAACAGAAAATCACGAAGTTAGTCCAAAATGAACGGATCGAATACGAGATGAAATTTGAACGCCCGATGAAAAATACCGGGACTTCAAAATTTATACTTTCCGAAGTGAATGACAAGCAGACCATGGTGTCCTGGGACTTCAGAGGGCCTACCAAGTTTCCGATGAGTTTATTGAAAGGAATTTTTCAAAAAATGCTGGGCAAAGATCTGATGATGAGCTTGGAAAATCTTAAAAAGAGACTGGAACATTAAACTTTTAAAATGGCACAAAAAAATAAAACTGTAGAAACAGAAATCTCCGTGTCTGATTTCATAGACTCCTTTGTTTCCAGTGAATCAAAGAAAGCGGATGCCTACCAACTCATAGAACTGATGAAGCAATGGTCAGGCTTCGAAGCAAAAATGTGGGGGCCAAGTATCATTGGTTTTGGCACCCATCATTACAAATATGAAAGTGGCCATGAAGGAGACATGCCCTTGATTGCATTTTCACCTAGAAAAGCAGCTTTTTCTTTATATATCTATACTAATCCTGAGGAAAGTAAATCACTCTTGGCAGAGCTTGGGAAATATAAAATGGGAAAAGCCTGTATTTATGTGAATAAGCTTGCCGACATCGATTTGGAAGTTTTGGAGAAGCTTTGCAAAGCTGCAATTGAATATTTAAAAAATTACCCTAATTCAGTTTGTTGAAAATCCATACGATCATTTTCCTCTTCATCTACTTATTTTTCTACCAATATGAATCCAGCAATTCTAGCATATCACCAAAAGCAAACAGAGGAAGACCAAAAGATCTGTGAAAAATTGGCACAAATCATTTTGGAGGAATTAAGCGAAGCTGAAAATAAGATATGGCATTCGCATCCCGTTTGGTTTTTAGAAGGAAATCCTATCGTTGGCTATAGCAAGGAGAAAATAGGAATCCGGCTGATGTTTTGGAGTGGGGCAGATTTTGAAGATGACAGGTTGAAGCCTGGAACCGGTAAATTTAAAGATGCTTCTATTTTTTATAATTTTGTGGAGGAAATAGAAGAAATGGACTTGAGAAATTGGCTAAAGAAATCCCGGGAGATTCAATGGGATTACAAAAACATAGTAAAAAAGAAAGGCCTTTTGGAGAGGCTAAAGTAAAATTGATAGATAGAATTAGGCATGAATACGACACCAGAACACGACGAAAAAATAGCTAAAATAACTTTTGGGTCGGTGTACCCACATTATGTAACCAAAGTGGAAAAGAAAGGCAGGACCAAAGAGGAATTGCATCAGGTGATTGAGTGGTTGACCGGATTTGACGAGAAAAAAATTCAGGAATTGATTACTGCTAAAGTGACATTTTCCCAATTCTTTTCTGAAGCAAATCTGAATCGAAATGCCAGCCTGATCAAAGGAGTCATTTGTGGGTATCGCATCGAGGATATTGAAACTCCCTTGACGCAGCAAGTCAGATATTTGGATAAACTAGTTGATGAATTGGCCAAAGGCAGGAAGATGGAAAAGATTTTAAGGGAAGGGTAATTTCACCCCAAAACCTTTTCTGACGTAATCGGAAGGTCATAAACTCGTTTTCCAACTGCCTGATAAACTGCATTGGCAATGGCCGCACCAGTAGGAGGCATGGAGACTTCTCCGCCTCCTTCTGCTTTTTCTTCAGGCCGGTCGATCATATGCACTTCGACTTCTGGAATATCTGGGAATCGGAATATCGGGTAATCATACCAATCTTGGCTGCTGATCGCGTCGGAGGTAAAATTTACCTGCTCCATCAAAGTCCAGCTTGCAGCCTGAATCATTCCTCCTTCGAATTGATTTTTGATGCCATCCAGATTGATGATTTGGCCTACATCTCCAACTCCCCACATTTTTTGAATGACTACCTTCCCACTTTTTGGATCCACATTTACTTTGGCAGCGACAGTGCAATAAGCCGTATTGTTTTTATATCGAGAGAAAGCAAATCCAATTCCTTCTCCCTCCTTCAGAGTTTCAGCTTGAGTGAGTTCTTTAATCTTCTTCAGAGTTGCAATTGCTCTTTCATCCTGTAAATGCGCTATCCTGAAATCGATCGGATCTTTTCCAGCTTTGCTGGCAAGTTCATCCATAAAAGATTCTATCGCAAAGATATTGGCATAAGAGCCAAGGCTCCTTAAAGAAGAAATCCGCAATGGACCATCAAAAAAATGAGCATTAACCTGCAAGTTTGGAATCGGATAATAAGGATCAGCATTTCTATGACCTCCTCCCAAATAGCCCCTGCCTCTCAATTGAACAGGGTTTTCCAAATATCGTGCATCAATTAATGTGGCGGGATCTGAGTCAGGTCGCATGCTGTGCGAGTCTGTCCAGATATCAGATTTCCATGCTGAAATCTTTCCGCTTTTATCCAAACTAGCTTCCATTTCCATAATCATGGCTGTGCCATAGGGTTCCCATGTATGTTCATCCTGTCGGGACCATTGAACTCTGACGTGTTTTCCTGGGTATTCCAAAGCTAAAATGGCAGCATCAGCGGAAGCATCATCAGCCGTGCTATGGCCGAAACATCCAGCTCCAGGCACTGAAATCACATGGATCTTATTTTCATCCATTTTTAGCATGGCTGACAAAGCTCTCCGCATAGGGTAGATTCCTTGACTATGAGACCAAACATGTAGGATTTCACCGTCATATAAGGCGATTCCACAGGCTGGACCGATAGATCCATGCATCAAATAGGGCTTAGTATATCTTGCTTTAAATGTTTTGTTTTCTGCTGAAATCGAATCGAAATCTCCATCGTTTCGGATACTTTGTGGAGCTTCTGCAATAGATTTTAAATGATCAAAGAGATCTTTTTCAGAAGATAAAGCTGTTTCAACTTCCCATTTTGCAGTTCGATTTAGATAATTTACCGCTTTGACAGCTTGGTATTCCCGCTCTGTTATTACGCCAACAAAACTTCCATTGACATGGGTTTTAAGAACGCCTGCAACTGCAGTAGAAAGTCCAGAAAAGTCAATGCTTCCTAATTTAGCTTTGTAACTAGGTGGTCTCAAAACTCGGGCATGCACCATTCCCGGAAACCTCAAATCCTGGATATAAACTTCCTCGCCACGGACCATTTTTGGAATATCTTTTCTAGGAATCAGCTTTCCAACATATCGATATCCTGAACTTACTTTTACCGGAATGGGCTTGGTGACTTCCATGTCAATTTGCGCTCCATTCAAAATTTCAGCAAAATTCAGACTCTGATTCCCGGTTTTGGTTTTCACCATTCCATCATAGAAAATCAAATTTTCAACCGGAGTATTTAATTTCTCGCTGGTCATTTCCAGCAGTTTTTGTCTGGCCGTGGCAGCGGCATATCGGACAGACATCGCACTATTCGGCACTGAACCACTTCCTGCCGTATATCCTTCATCAGGGGTGACACCGGTTTCTGCCAAGTGAACGTCAACCTGATCTAATTCCAAATCCAATTCTTCGGCAGCAACTTGACAAATCGCCATTCGGATTCCCTGTCCTAATTCCACCTTTCCTGAATAAATCAAAACCCTTCCATCTTCCAGCACTTGAAGCCAGGCATTGACTGCACTTGCATTTCGCATGCTGCCTGGAAGATTTCCATCAAAGTTTTCTCTGGCGGTTATTTTTTGTTCTTGCTCCGCAAAGCAGGAACTCAGCAAAGGGAAACCTACACTGATGTAGCCAATGTTTCTTAGGAATTTTCTTCTCGAAGTATTAGGTAGCTCAATCATCATTTTATAGGTTCTTTGCAGCTCTTTCCACCGCTTTGATTATTCTGCTTTGAGCACTACAGCGACATAGATTTAATTCTAATCCAGCTTTAATTTCAGCAAGTGTGGGATTGGGATTTTCCTGAAGCAAGCTTACCGAAGCCATGACCATTCCATTTAGACAGTAGCCACATTGAGCTGCTTGTTCTTCAATAAATGCTTCTTGTACAGGGTGGAGATTTCCGTTTCGATCTGCCAATCCTTCCAAAGTGGTGATTTTAGAATCTCTTACTGCTGCGATTGGAGTAGTGCAGGAAGTTTCTGCGACTCCATCGACTAAGACCATGCAAGCTCCGCACTGAGATAATCCACAGCCGAATTTAGGGCCATTCAGTTCCAGATAATCACGAAGTACATAAAGCAAAGGCGTGTCAGACTCAGTTTCTACGGTCTTTTGTGAGCCATTGATTTGGAGATTGTATTTGGGCATGGTCAAAACTGTTAAATACCAAGATAAGAAATTGGACTTTAGAATAGGAAAGAATCCTTATAAACGGCTGGTAGAAATTGATTTCTGGCACTTTTTGGACGATCCAAGAAAGTGCTGTAATTAGTTATCTGATCTTTTAAATATATTCATTAAAGAATTGTTTGATTATTTGATTGTTATGAAAATCAAAATTTTGAATGTCTTGCTAATTATTAGTTCGCTCTTTGGCTATTTGGAGTGGGGGGAGGGCCAACATTCTTTTTTATTCCAAATAGAGGCTGAGCTATTTCAAAAAATAGTTTCTGAACCAAGCTCAGTCATTCATCCTTTTACTGTGATTCCCTCGATAGGACAATTGCTGTTGTTAATAACTGTATTTCAGAAAAAGCCGAATAAAATTCTCACCTATATAGGAATAGGTTCTTTAGGATTATTACTTGGATTTATGACCTTGATTGGGATTATAGGAAAAAATCCGAAAATCTTTTTTTCTACGATTCCATTTTTAGTCTTTGCTTTGATGGTCATTTTCAACTTTAAGAAAAATGAGTTTTGAGAAATCTCTATTGGTTTTAATAATATTTGGACAGGAATTCAAGAATAAAAAAAATTCAATTTGGGCCCTCTTATAAGCTTTAATGATAGTATTTTACTTTTTTTGGAGAAATAATAAATTAGGGTTTGCGCCCTAAATCAATCTATTTTACCTTTAGCTGTTGTTAAAAGCACAAGATGTTTCATTTCAATTTTCATTAGAATTTATGTTTTCCAAAATCCTTTGGACATGGGTGATACTCATCGCCTTTGCTTTTGGAGCGCAAGCTCAAAATACCATCCATCCGACCTCATCTGAATACGAATATCCCACAGACCCAAAAGTGGTTGAAAAATTAGAACACTGGCGAGATCAGAAATTCGGGATTCTAATTCATTGGGGGATTTATGCAGTCCCTGGAATCGTTGAGTCTTGGAGTATTGTCAATGAAGATTGGATCAACCGAAGAGACACTACTCAAAGCTATGAGGATTATAAAAAGTGGTATTGGGGATTGAGCGAGAAGTTTAATCCACAGGGATTTGACCCAACTCAGTGGGCAGATGCAGCTGCTAAAGCAGGCATGAAATACGTGGTTTTTACCACCAAGCACCATGATGGATTCAACATGTTTGATACCCAGTTTACGGATTATAAAATTTCAAATGGCCCTTTCAAAAACAACCCGAAAGCCGATGTCGCGAAATATGTCTTTGATGCATTCAGAGATAAGAACATGATGATCGGAGCCTATTACTCCAAACCGGATTGGCATTCTCAGTATTTTTGGTGGGATTATCGGGCAACTCCTGACCGAAATGTTAATTATGATATTCGAAAACACCCTTGGAGATGGAATCAGTTTGTGAAATTCACTCATAATCAGCTGAATGAAATCACTTCCAACTATGGAGCTATTGACATTCTTTGGCTGGATGGCGGCTGGGTTCGTCCTCTGGAAACAGTCAATGAGGAAGTGTTAAGCTGGGGAGCTCCGATTCCTGAATTCAGTCAGGAAATCGACATGCCTAAAGTAGCCGAAATGGTAAGAGAGAATCAGGAAGGAATTCTGATTGTAGATAGAACAGTGCATGGTCCTTTTGAAAATTATAGAACTCCAGAGCAGGGAATTCCGGCAGAGATGTCTCCAGATCCTTGGGAAAGCTGCATCACATTAGGAGGTGCTTGGGGTTATGTGCCAAATGATAAATTCAAGCCATCCCGAAAAGTCATCCATTTGTTGATTGAAATTGTAGCAAAAGGAGGGAATTTATTGTTGGGTGTTGGGCCGACCGCCGATGGTCTTTTCTTGCCTGAGCAAGTTTCAAGATTGGAAGAAATCGGAGCGTGGCTGGATGTAAATGGAGAAGGAATTTATAACACCAGAGCGATCGAAACTTTCAAAGATGGAAAGCTTTACTTCACAAAAGGCAAAGCAAATGAGTTGTTTGCAATTTTGCCATTGGAAGAAGGAGAGCAGCTTGAGTCAAGCATTTCATTCGAAGTGAATGATCCAAAAAAAGGAAGTAAAATCACGGTTTTGGGAGAAAGCCAATCTCTAAAATGGAAATCCGAAAATGGAAAGACCGTAGTTTCAATTCCAAAAAATCTTCAGAAAAAGCTTTCTGGAGGGGCGGCAATTGTCTTGAAATACGAAGGAAATTAAAAGGAGATTTAGATAATATCATTTTTGAATAGTCAGTCAGGTTTATTTGGCTGACTATTTTTTTATCTTGATCTCCGATTTCATAAATCGATGTTTCATTTTTACTAGTTTCCCAATGAACCCAAAAGTTGATTTCTTTTTCGAAAAACCTTCCCAATGGCGAAAGGAGTATTTGCTTTTAAGGTCTATTATTCTTGATTGTGGATTGATTGAAGAGTTAAAATGGGGAGTGCCTTGCTACACTTTTCGAGGAAGCAATGTGGTCTTAATTCATGGTTTCAAAGAATATTGTGCGATCCTCTTTCATAAAGGAGCTCTTCTAAAAGATCCAGAGGGGATTTTGATCCAACAAACCAAAAATGTCCAAGCCGCTAGGCAGATGAGGTTTACAGAATTGAAAGAAATTCAAGACCTAAAAGCTTCCATAAAAGCATATGTTTTTGAAGCGATCGAAGTAGAAAAAGCAGGATTAAAAGTTGAACTGAAAGAAACCTCTGAATTTCCAATGGTTGATGAACTCAAGGCCAGATTGGAGAATGATTCTGAATTGAAAAAAGCGTTTGAAAGTCTAACTCCGGGAAGACAAAGAGGATATTTACTCTATTTTTCGCAAGCTAAACAAGCTAAAACCAGAGAATCAAGAATTGAAAAATATATCCCTAAAATTTTTGAAGGAAAAGGCCTTCAAGATTAGAAATGATCTTAAAACCTAAATTGAACAAACCCGAAATCGATGAAATACAGCCAAATTAATCTTAGAATTTTTTCTGTTTTTATTTTTCTACTGGTTTTTGATTTCCACTCATTTGCACAGCAAGAAGGAAAAATCACTTGGTGGAATCCATCCCAAAGTGAATTCCCGGTTATTTCTGGTCAGGCTTGGGCTTCAGAGGTTCCTTCCATTTACCACCGACTTCCAGCGCGTGCTGAGGACGAGGTGAGAGATGCGGTTTGGAATCTTTCTAAGCAGTCCGCCGGGCTGTCAATTCGGTTTTGGAGTAATGCTGATTCTATTCAGGTTCGATATAAAGTGACAAGAGGAATCGCTATGCCTCATATGCCTGCAACAGGCGTAAGTGGTTTGGATCTTTACAGCAAATCTTATGATGGAGAATGGCTGCGCGCTTGGGGGAAATACTCTATCAAAGAGGATTCAGAATACATTTTTATCATCAATGATGAATCACCAAAATATGCCAAGTTTGGTCGTGAATACCAGTTGTTTTTACCACTTTATAATGAGGTTTCAAATCTGGAAATAGGAGTTGGTGAGGAGTTTTTCTTTGAAGTGTTGCCAGTACGTAAAGAGAAACCAATTGTCGCATATGGAACCTCAATTTGTCAGGGAGCTTGTGCTACAAGACCGGGAATGGCCTGGACCAATATCCTGGAAAGGAAATTGGAAAGACCCGTTCTGAATCTGGGATTTTCTGGAAATGGTAAAATGGAACCGGAGGTTCTGGAATTATTGACGGAGATAGATGCCAAGGTTTATATTTTGGATTGCCTTCCAAATTTAAGTCCTGACCGGGATGATATTTATAACCTCACCATAAATGCCGTTCGGCAATTGAAATCCAAGCGTCCTGATGTGCCTATTATTTTGACGGAGCATGTTGGATACGCGGATGCATTTGTCAATATTAAAAATGATGATTTGGTGAAAAGGCTCAATGAGCAGTATAAAAAGGCTTTTTTGCAATTAAAGAATGAGGGTGTGACAGGGATTTACTTGTTGGAAAAAGAGGAACTGGGACTGGGTTTTGATTCATTTGTGGATATTATTCATCCCAATGACATAGGAATGGAAGAGTATGCGGCTGCTTATGAGGCATTGATCTTAGAGGTTTTGAACCAAGAAAAAGGTGATATTTCCACTACCATTTCCACCAGCCAAAGCAGGGATATCGCCGTCTATAAATGGGAGGAAAGGCATCAGGAAATCCTTAAAATGAATCATGACGATCCTCCGAAAATCTTACTTTTCGGAAATTCCATAGTTAACTTCTGGGGAGGTGAACCTAAAATCAAAACGGTAAATGGGCCTAACTCCTGGAATGATATGCTCAAACCTGCCGGTGTTCGGAATTTTGGCTATGGATGGGATCGGATAGAAAATGTACTTTGGAGAATCTATCATGATGAATTGGATGGCTTTGAAGCAAATCAGATCATCTTGATGATCGGGACGAATAACTTTCAAATTAATACCCAAGAAGAAATAATTCTAGGGTTAAAAAATCTGATACAGGAAATAAAGGAGCGTCAACCTTCTAGTGAAATCGTGATGGTTGGTTTGCTTCCGAGAAGAGGACTGGAAAAAGAAGTTTCTCAGATCAACCTGGAAATTTCGCAAATGGCCGATTTGGCTAATTGTGCCTATTTGGAAGTTGGGAAAGGGTTGTTGTCACCTGATGGGGTGTTAAATGAATCACTTTTCTCAGACGGTTTGCATCCAAATGAAGCAGGCTATCAAGTAATAGCGAAAGAATTGGTACCTATACTTCATAATTAAAAAGTGGAATGAGTCTTATTCGTCATGCTGACTTTAAAAATGACTTAGATGGAATCTGGGAGATTTTTTCGAAGGTGATTCAATCTGGGGATACGTATGTTTATGACCCAAAAACTCCCAAGGAAAGGCTTTCAGATCTTTGGTTTGCCAGCTCAATGGATACATTTCTTTTGGAGAATGAAACTGGGGAAATACTGGCAACTTATTTCATCAAGCCAAATCAGATTGATTTAGGAAATCACATTGCCAATTGCGGGTACATGGTACATCCCGATCATCATGGGAAGGGATTAGGGAAAATGCTTTGCGAACATTCGATTTCCTTTGCAAAGGAAAAAGGATATACCGGAATTCAGTTTAATTGTGTGGTCAGCACGAATTTAGCGGCCGTACATCTTTGGAAGAAATTTGGTTTCTCCATAATCGGAGTTACCCCAAAAGGATTTAGACATCCTGAAAAAGGATTTGTCGATACCTATATTATGTTTAAAAGCCTTGAAGAATAAATCACCATTTTGATAAAAAAATAAGCTATGCTTTCATGCCAAAAAGAACTTTTTAACCTGAAACCAGAAGTTCATTATTTAAATAATGCTTATCGTGCTCCTTTGTTGAGATCCTCCGAAGAAGCAGGAATTCAGTCTCTTATCAAACAACGAAACCCCTTTGATTTAAAGCCGGATGACTTCTTTGATGGAGTTTTGGAGGTGAGAATGTCCTTCGGGAAACTGGTGAATTGTAGACCAAGTGAAGTAGCGGTAATGCCTTCAACATCTTACGGTTTTACCTCTGTTTTGAATAACATCAAAGCCGAATTGAAAAAGAAGGCTATTGTAGTGAAGGATGAGTTCCCAAGCGGTTATTTTTCTATGGAAAGATGGGCTAAAGAAAATGGTGCAGCATTGCAGATCGTAGAATCGGATCCTTCGGCAATTCAAAAAGGAGAAAGTTGGAATCAACGAATCATTGAGGCCATAGACGAGAATACAGCAGTAGTTTTGATCAGCTCAATCCACTGGATGAGTGGGGTGAAGTTTAACCTGAAGGAGATAGGCGAAAAATGTGAAACGGTTGGAGCCTACTTTATAGTGGATGGCACCCAGTCTGTGGGAGCAATGACCATGGATGTGAAGGAGTATAAAATTGATGCTTTGGTTTGTGCCGGATACAAGTGGCTTTTAGGACCTTATTCCATTGCCTTGGCCTTTATCGGGGAAAAATTCGAAGATGGAATTCCTCTAGAAGAGTCTTGGATGAATAGAGTGAATGCAAGGAATTTTGGTTCTCTTTCGGACTATGCATCCGAATATGAACCTGGGGCAGGAAGATTTAATGTCGGTGAGACCAGCAATTTTATCATGATGCCAATGCTTAAAGCAAGTTTGGAACAATTGCTCGAATGGAAACCCGAACGAATTCAAGAATATGCAAAACAGCTGAATCTACCCTTGAGAGATTATATCAAAGACATTGGTGGAGTGGTAGAGGAGGATGAATTTTTAGCATTTCATTTAATTGCTCCGAAACTCCCTGGCCATTTAGATGTGGCAAGTTTAAAGCAAAAATTGGAAGATCATCAGGTGTATCTCTCTGCAAGAGGTGAGAATTTGCGTGTCTCAGTAAATGTTTTCAATTCTGAAACGGATATTATTAAACTAATCGACTTAATTAAAAATTAAGTTTGAAATCCTAGGCTAACTATTTATAATCAACTTATTTATTCTTAGATTAAGGAATATTTTTTGAAAATGAGCTTAGAAAAGAGAACATGTTTGAATTGTGGTGAACCTATTCGAGGTAGAGTAGATAAAAAGTTTTGTGATGATTCCTGCCGGAATAATTACAACAATCAGCAAACTGCATTAACCACTAATTTGATCCGAAATACAAACAATGCGCTTAAGAGAAATCGAAATATTTTGGAGAAATTTATTCCGGATGGAGAAAACCTTGGTAAAACTACACGGGACAGGTTGATGAGAGCTGGTTTTAATTTTAAGTACATCACACATTTATACACCAACAAAAAGGGGAATCAATATCACTATTGTTATGATTATGGCTATCTGGAATTGGATGGAGATTGGTTTTTGATAGTCAAAGGCATAGAATAAACTTAATCCAGATAATATGAAAAAGCGTGTCACTGCAATTGGAGGGATATTTTTCAAAGTAAAAGATCCAGCCAAAACAAAAGATTGGTATAAAAAACATTTAGGTCTTCAAACCGATGACTATGGAACTACATTCGAGTGGAGAAGTTCCGAAAATCCAAACCAAAAAGGCTTTACACAATGGTCTCCAATGAAAGATAATACCACTTACTTTAAGCCCTCTGAAAAAGATTTTATGGTGAATTATTGTGTGGAAAATCTAGTTGAACTGGTTGAAGAATTAAAGAAAGAAGGAGTGACCATTCTCGATGAAATAGCAAGTTATGACTATGGAAAGTTTGTGCATATTTTAGATCCAGATGGACATAGCATCGAGCTTTGGGAACCAGTCAATGAGGTGTATGACGAGATGGTTGAAAAGAAAACCGAAAGTTAAAATTGGAAAACATTTAATATGGAGATACAACATCAATTTGATGGTAGAAAAGGTTCTTTTTTTATTGAAGAAGGAGCGAGGCGGTTCGCTGAAATGGTCTATGTCATGGCAGGATCAAAAAAAATGATCATCGAACATACAGAAGTAGATGAATCCCTCAAAGGGCAGGGTATAGGGGCAAAGCTTTTGGAAGCATTGGTAGATTATGTCAGAAAAGAAGAGATAAAAGTCCTTCCACTTTGTCCATTCGCCAAAGCCACATTCAAAAAGCGAAAAGATCTTCAGGATGTGCTGACTTAATTTATTAAATAAAGAATCAGGAAAAGGATAAGTCCACCGATCCAGATCCCTCTGAAAATCCATTTTCTAAAATTCTCTTGATTAATTTTCCTTTCAATCCTGAATTGGATAGACTCATCCAATGTTTTTAGGTTTACCAAATGAATTTTTGATTGATAGGAATATGAATCTTTAGCAACAGGAATAGGTCGGATTTTTCCTAAATTCCGATTGTCTTTTAGGGAATGATTCCCGGATAAACTAAAACCTGCTCCGCCTCCCATAATTTTGAATTAATTCTTTAATATATGATTTCTATTCAAACAGAACAAACGGTCACGCTTGAAGAATTCATGAAAGTCTTGGATGAATCGGGATTGGGGAAAAGGAGACCAATGGATGACCAAAAGCTCTTAAATCAGATGATTTTGGGCACAAATCTATGGGTAACCGCGAGGGAAGAAGGAACTTTAATCGGACTGATGCGGGGTATTTCGGATTATTGCTACCGAACTTTTGTGGCTGATCTTGCAGTGATCAAGAGTTATCAGGGAAAAGGGATAGGAACAGAAATCCTGACTTGTACCCGAGAAGTTGCACCTACTGCCCGACTTTTTCTTTTTTCCGCTGAAGATGCCGAAGGTTTTTACAAAAAACTGGGCTTTCACTTACATGAGCGATGTTATCAGTTGAAAACCGGTGAGCCAATGTCCTGATTTTTTGTTAAACTGCTTCTGAATTTAACCAACCAACCAATCACCCATAAGAAATCAGTTGATCAGGTTCAATACCCTTTTCCGAGTTTTTTTGATCTTGATTAAACCAAACCATTCAACTTAAATCTAAATACTATGAAATCCAGATTTTTAATAATTCTGTTTCTTGTTTCGGGCTTTGCGATAGCGCAGGAAAAGCCGGCTGCGGAAAAGGAACTTCCAAAAGCACAGGTATTCGAGTCGAAACAGTCTGTAACCATAGACGGTAAAACGATCAACCTCAATGCAAAAGCGGGAACATTTGAACTGAAAGATGAGCAAAATAGACCGATAGCATTATTTGGTTTCACAGCTTATTTCAAAGAAAATCCAGAGAAAAACAGACCTATCATTTTCTCATATAATGGTGGACCTGGTTCTTCATCTTATTGGCTACACATGGGAATCATGGGACCAAAGCGAATTGTGGTTGATGATCCGAATTATAATCAGGCTGGTCCTTATGAGTTAGCTAACAATGAGTATTCTATTTTGGATGTGGCTGATGTCGTAATGATGGATCCTATTGGCACTGGTCTCAGTGTGCCGATTGGTGAAGCAACTGGCAAAGACTTTTGGGGAGTAGATCAGGATATCAGAAGTGTGAGTTTGTTTATCATGCAGTTTTTGAAGGAATATGATCGACTTAATTCTCCTAAATACATTTTGGGAGAGAGCTATGGTACATTTAGAAATGCTGGTGTAATGAGCTATTTGTTGAACCAAGGTTATGCTCTAAATGGAGTGATCATGGTTTCTTCTGTATTTGATCTGAGGACATTGTTCTTTGTTCCAAATGAAGATATTTCCAATATCGCTTATTTACCAACCGTAGCTGTGACCGCGAGATATCATGATAAAATTTCCAATAAAGAAGCTGATTTGGAATCCTTTGTTCAGGAAGTAAGGGAGTTTACAGAAAACGAGTATGCTCCAGCCTTATTTAAAGGAAACCGACTCTCTGAATCTGATAAAAACGCAATAGCGCAAAAATTGGAAGGGTATACAGGCATTGATGCTGAGATTTGGAAAAGAGCCGATTTGAAAATGGATGCAGGGGAGACTTTTCAGGAATTATTGAGAGATGAAGGGATGACTGTGGGAAGGCTCGATTCTAGATATAAAGGGATTAATCTTGATCTTATGTCCATGTCTGCCTTTACTGACCCGCAAAGTGATGCGATTTCTCCTGCCTATACAAGTTTGTTTTTAGATTATTTCCACGGAGCCTTAGGAGTAAGTAAAGATTTGCTATATGCTCCTTCAGCTTACAGCAAAGAGGGTTTTAAGTGGGATTGGTCACATAGTGGAAATCAATATTGGGGTACAACAGGCGCGATCAGCACGCTACCCGATATGGCAGATGCGTTAAGCAAGGATCCAAATATGAAAGTATTGATCATGAATGGGTATTATGATTTGGCTACAGTATTTTATGGCGTAGAGCATTCTATTTCGCATTTAGGATTGCCGAAATCTGCATCAGATAGAATCAAAATGACTTACTATGAAGCTGGTCATATGATGTATACTCATTTGCCATCCGCGGCAAAATTCAGATCAGATTTGAAAGAATTTATTACAGATACATTAAGAAAATAAGAAATGAAAATCAGCACCCTTCTGTCTCAATATAGCTTCCATCTGGTCGGAAAAGTCACAGTTGGGTGCTGGTTATTTTTCAGTTCAGCATGCACTGAAGCTCAGCAACCAAAAAATTCTGGTGATCTTTATTTTCCTCCCAAGGAATCATCAGTTTGGGATGAGACTAATTACCAAAGTCTCAACTGGGATGGAACTGCTTTGGCGGAGCTTCTAAGCTGGCTTCCTACCCAAGATACCCGTGCTTTTATTATTCTTAAGGATGGGAAAATTGTGGTAGAAGAATATTGGGGGGATAAATTGACAGGACTTGGTCCAATGGATCAAAACTCATTTTGGTATTGGGCATCTGCTGGGAAAACTTTGACAGCTTCACTGGTAGGATTAGCTCAAGAAAAGAATTTGCTTTCCATCAAGGATCGAACTCAGGAATACCTTGGAAGTGGCTGGACATCTCTTGAAAATAGTCAAGAACGTGAAATCCTCATTCTACATCAATTGAGCATGACGACCGGACTGGATGATGGAGTTGCAAACCAAGACAATACAGACCCAGCTAGTCTTGTTTTTAAATCAGAAGCTGGCACTCGTTGGGCATATCACAATGCACCGTATACATTATTGGATAAGGTGTTAGAAAAAGCTACAGGAATGAAGCTTCAGGCTTTCTTTGAAGAAAACTTAGGTTCTAAGATTGGGATGTCGGGAATGTGGCAGAAAACCGGAGAGAATCAGGTTTTTTACAGCAATGCAAGGTCTATGGCAAGGTTTGGTTTATTGTTGCTGGCAAATGGAAAGTGGGATGGTGAGAGATTCTGGAAAAGTGGTTATTTCGAAGATTTATATTCGAGTTCTCAGGATTTAAACAATAGCTATGGTTATTTGACTTGGCTGAATGGCAAGAGTTCGTATATGGTTCCTCAAAGCCAAATGGTTTTTCCTGGAAGTTTAATTCCTCAGGCTCCATCAGATATGTATCAGGCTATGGGCAAAAATGGTCAGTTTTTAATGGTAATTCCTTCTCAGAATATGGTCGTGGTGAGAATGGGCGGTGCACCAGGAGATTTAGCGGTGCCTTTTTTATTGATCAGAGATATTTGGGATCGATTGGGGCCCGTGATTCAATAAATCAATATTTGGATAATTGTATGTTGATTTTGTCCAATGTCAATGGTTTTTCTAAAAAGCCAGAAACAATGGAATATTCATCCGCTTTTTGTCTATCCTGAAAATCGATAGAGCTTGAAAGGATAATTATAGTGTCATCTCTATCAGGAAAATTCTCCTGATATTTTTTTAAAAACTCCCATCCGTTCATTACGGGCATATTGATATCCAAAAAAATTAAAATTCTGGAATCTAAATTATAATCACAGATTCTATTGATGGCATATTGGCCTTCTAAAAATTCTTCGATAGTTTCAGAAACTTCAACTTTGCTCAATAATCTATTGTTGATTAGGTTATTGATTGGGTCATCATCCACGAGAAAAATGGCGTCGAAGTGAATCATTTATTGGTTTGTAATAATCATTTATGGGCTAATATTAGCAAAATACAATTATTCCATATCCTAGAAAAAGTATTTTATTTCTTTTTTATTTTTAGGTAGTGTTTTGTCTAATATTCAGGCAAATAAAAAGGAGACCAGTTAGGTCTCCTCTTTAATTTTGGTGATTTGGAATGAATTACATCATTCCGCCCATTCCACCGCCGCCCATTGGAGGCATTGCTGGAGCATCTTCTTTAACATCTGCTACGACACATTCTGTAGTCAATAGCAATGCTGCGATAGAAGCTGCGTTTTCTAGAGCTAATCTAGTCACTTTAGTAGGGTCAATTACACCTACAGAGAATAGATCTTCATATTTATCTGTACGAGCATTGTAACCGTAGTTTCCAGAGTTTTCTCTGATCTTATTGATTACTACAGAAGGCTCGCCACCTGCGTTAGAAACGATTGTTCTAAGAGGAAATTCAATTGCTTGTCTGATGATGTTGATACCAGTATCTTCATCTTCGTTAAGACCTTTCAAGTCAGCAAGTGCTTCGCTAGCTCTGATCAAAGCTACACCACCACCTACTACAACACCTTCTTGTACTGCAGCTCTAGTAGCGTGCAATGCATCATCAACACGGTCTTTCTTTTCTTTCATTTCTACCTCAGTAGCAGCACCAATGTAAAGGATAGCTACACCGCCAGAAAGCTTTGCCAATCTTTCCTGAAGCTTCTCTCTGTCGTAATCAGAAGTAGTTTTTTCGATTTGAGCTTTGATTTCAGAAACACGTCCTTTGATCGCATTTGCATCTCCAGCACCATTTACTATGGTAGTGTTGTCTTTATCAATGTTGATTTTTTCAGCTCTACCAAGCATATCAACAGTAGCATTTTCTAATTTGAAACCTCTTTCTTCAGAGATAACAGTTCCGCCAGTTAAGATAGCGATGTCTTCCAACATAGCTTTTCTTCTGTCACCGAAACCTGGAGCTTTCACAGCAGCAACTTTCAGAGCACCTCTGATTTTATTTACTACCAATGTAGCCAAAGCTTCACCGTCAACATCTTCAGAGATAATGACCAAAGGCTTACCTGACTGAGCAACTGGCTCCAATACTGGAAGCAATTCCTTCATAGAAGAAATCTTCTTGTCATAAATCAAGATATATGGTTGCTCTAATTCAGCTTCCATTTTCTCGGTGTTGGTTACGAAGTATGGAGAAAGGTAACCTCTGTCAAACTGCATACCTTCTACAGTTTTAACTTCAGTTTCTGTTCCTTTAGCTTCTTCAACAGTAATCACACCGTCTTTTCCTACTTTGTCCATTGCGTCAGAAATCATGTTACCGATTTCTTCGTCATTGTTAGCAGAAACAGTAGCTACTTGAGCGATTTCTTTAGAAGTAGAGATAGCTTTAGAGTTGGTCTTCAACTGAGCTACTACGGCAGCAACAGCTTTGTCGATACCTCTCTTCAGATCCATTGGGTTAGCGCCAGCTGCAACGTTTTTGATACCTACGTTGAAGATAGACTGAGCCAATACAGTTGCAGTAGTAGTACCATCACCAGCATTGTCTGCAGTTTTAGAAGCAACTTCTTTTACAAGTTGAGCACCCATGTTTTCGATTGGCTCGGCAAGCTCAATCTCTTTCGCTACAGAAACACCATCTTTGGTGATTGTAGGTGCACCGAATTTTTTATCAAGAATGACATTACGACCTTTTGGTCCCAATGTGGTTTTTACTGCGTCAGCTAATGCATCAACACCTTTTTTCAGGCGGTCTCTAGCATCAGTGTCGAAAAATAGTTCCTTAGACATATTTTTAGAATTTTTAGGTTAACGTTTTGGTGATTACTTAAAGGATAGCGAAAATATCAGATTCTCTCATGATGAGGTAATCCTTGCCATCTACATTCAGTTCAGTACCGGAGTATTTCCCGTACAATACAGTGTCTCCAACTGAAACAGTCAAGGGCTCATCTTTTTTACCATTACCCACTGCTACTACTGTGCCTTTCTGAGGCTTTTCTTTTGCAGTGTCCGGGATATAAAGACCGGAAGCGGTTTTCTCTTCAGCTGCAGCTGGCTGTACCAAAACCCGATCTGCAAGAGGTTTGATGTTCACGTTTGACATATTATGAATTTGTTTAAAATGTTAGATTAAAATGCATATGGCTATTAGCACTTCCTGTGCCAGTAGACTATATTTTTGAAAGGCTGACAAATCGGCTGTAATTGTCAGGTAGGAAGGCTTCAATACACGACAAATTGAAGAAAAAGAACTGTCAATTTTTCCAAAACTGACAGTATTTATGTCAGTTTTTTGTATTTTTTGGTATACCTATTTCCCTATGAAGACATTACCAAAAAATTGGATCGCTGAAGGCCTTATTGATTTTGAATACAAAAAGTATCAGCTTTTGGCCTATCTCCAAGAAACTAATCAACAATTTGATGCTTCAAAACTTTACCCTGTCTTGGGCGAACTCATAGAGCATCATCGGCTTTTGGATGATTTGAAAAAAGGAAAGTCACAAATGAATAGCCTTTTCCCAAAAGCTTTGTCAGGAATTGATTTGCAAAATGGCAAACTTCATTATCAACCCACAGAAAAAGAAGGGGAGTTGATGCAGGAGATTGCCAATATTACCGAATTTGCAATTCCTAGATTTGAGCATCAGATTAATAAAGGGAAGGACATTTACCAGCTAGTAGAAAGCCAAGTGGAATTTGAGCCAGTAGGCATCATGCCGATTTATTCCAAAGAAGGCTTCATGCTACTGACTAGAGAGTCCAAGCCTGAAATCCATGCATTCAGGTACCAGTCTAGTTTTCTTCAGCTTGCCGGAGAAAAATTCAGAAGTATCCGAATGTGGCTGGTAGGAGTGTTTCAGAAATCCCTGGTCAATACACTTGAGAAAATTAAACTACAATTGATCAAGGATATCAAGGAACTCCCAAATCCTGCAACATGGAGATTACACAGTTCAAAGGATTTTCCAATGGAGGAAACTTTGCTGCCGATTAGCAAGAGATTATTGCTGCAGCACGTTTCTAATCCAAATAGCTAAGCTTATTTTTCCTGGACTTCCAAAGCAAGAACCTCTTTTTCGATTTTAGAAGAGTGGATTGCTGTTGCCTTTTCTTTTTCGATTTTCTCTCTGTTGGCGATCACCTCAGCTCCAGGTTTGTCAAATAAGATTCTCCAGCCTTCTTTGAAATTCTTCGCTTTTCTGAGGTCTTTGAAAATGTCTACCCATTCATGAAAAACCAGATAAACTGGATTGTATGAAGTTACTGGTTTTGTAATCCCATAAGTAGGTCTTTCGCCTTCAGGCATAAAAGTGCCAAACATTCTGTCCCAAATGATGAAAGTCGAGCCATAGTTTTTATCCAGATAATGTGCATCACTTGCATGGTGAACCCGGTGATGAGAAGGAGTCGTAAAGAAGAATTCTATTGGCTTTGGCAATTTGGTGATGTACTCTGTATGGATCCAAAACTGATATAAAACTGCGATTTGGTGACAGATAAAGAAAACAAAAGGATTAAATCCCATAAACATCACAGGAAAAAAGAAAATGACTTTGATGTGCTGGGTCCAGCCTAGTCTAAAGGAAACTGAAAGGTTGTATTTCGATGAATTATGATGTGTAATGTGAGTTGCCCACCAAAAACGCTGCTCATGAGCAATTCTATGAGCCCAATATCTGGCAAAATCTATGGCAAAAAAGCATAAGATAAATGACCACCAAGTAACAGGAATAGTAAAAGGGGAGATGTTATAAAAGAAGAGAGCCGATCCAAATGTTGCTATTTTGATCAGAGCGCTGATACCTACATTAACCAAACCGATGGTAGAAGCAGCGAAAAAATCTTTAGTGTTATAAGCATCTTTCTTTTGATAGGCACTGATTCCCCACTCGATGAATACGAGTAGAAACATGATCGGGGCAGCCCATAAAATTAGATTTGGCCAATTTTCAATATGTAAGTCCTCAAGACGAATAGGTTTGGTATTCATATAGTAGGTGAAAGGTGATTAAAGAAAGATTCTGGTAGCTCAAAAACGAATCAAAATGACCAGAATTTGGTGACTAGATAGAAAAATACATGATCCATTTTACTAAAACAAAAAAGTCTGCCTTTTTGAGGCAGACTTTCACAAATGTTATGAGTTCCTTACTTATTCTCCACCAGTAGTGTCTTCGCTGGTCGCAGGAGTAGATTCTGTAGGAAGAAGGCTTTCATCGTTTCCAAAAGCTGGAGTTACAACTTGTTGTTTGGCACTTTCAATATTTGGAGAAGAGAATTGATTTGGCTGGCTTCCTGTGTAGAAAGCTGAAGAAGCCAAGGATAAAACCAAGATAGATACAGCAAGTACCCAAGTAGCTTTTTCCAATACATTTCCAGTACGAGTTACACCCATGATTTGAGATGCACTGCCTCCGAAAGCTGCTCCAACGCCACCTTTTGAGTTTTGACCTAAGATCACTAGGATTAATAGAACTGCTAGGATCAGGATAATGGTGATTAATAACGTAAACATATATTGGGGATTATTCTTTCAGTTTTTCAATTAAGTCCGCAAAGTAAGACCTTTTATCCGGAAATTTCAACATCAATTTCTCATAAATTTTCTTTGCCTTAGGCTTTTTGCCTTGAGAGACCAAAAGTTTGGCAAAAGACTCGGATAGTAAATTGTCATTGATTTCAGTACTACTCGCTGCCAGATTTTCATTGTTCTGGTTAGCTTCGATCTCTTTAATAGTAGCAAGCTTGATTTCTTTTTTGCTAAAAGCTTTAATCAAATCTATTTGCTCGCGCTTCTTAGAGTCTACGATCGTTTTCTTTTCCCTTTTCTTGATATTCTCTATCAAGTCATCATTAGGCAGTTTTCGTCTCTTTCTTACAGGTTTGGGCTTTTCCTCTTCTACCTTATTGCCTTTTAGATCTTCACCTAGTTTGATAAGGGATTTGGTTCTTTGGTTCGGATCTTTTTTACCAGGTATTTCTTCTGGTAAAAACTCTTCTTTTAAGGCGGTGGATTTTGGCTTTTCAGTTTCTGAAACTTTCTTTTCTACCAAATATTTCAGCCAAACCCTGTTTGGGCTGGTGACTGCCGCATATCCCAAAGAATCTGGAGTGGTGTTCGGGTCTTTATTGAATTCATATCTCGCAGCAATTACATGAGGGATCTGGAAATACGGGAAGTTCTCCTGAATCTTTTTCAGTGATAATAAATCACTTCTTTCAGGTGACTCTGACTTACTGATCAACTCTATAAATTGTGCTGCGTTCACTGGATTTAATTTTGGGTTTTAATATAAGGAATTTACCAGTTTGCTACCGTTGCGGTAAAGATATCTTGAATGATATTTTGAAATATTTCTTCCACTAACTGACTTTCCACATCCAAAAGGGTAGTAGTTCGGGGATCATAATCCTGGAAAAAAGAGAAAGTCCTTCTCAGGTTTTCCTCCTCATTCGTCAAATTGATGTACTCAACTTCCACTGCAATAGTCAGTCTCATCTGACCCGCACGATCCGGTAAATTCGGATTATTACTGGAAACAGCAGATTGTGGTGTGAGAGAATATCGATTGATCGCTCCCGCAAATTGCAAGTCTCCATTTGTCCTTACTAATTCCAACTGGGTATTTCTTTGGTAATATTCCTTCAAAGATTCAGTAAAAAGCTGCTCCATGTTAGCAGGTCCACCACCAGAATCATTGAAGAAGTTTTCTACTGTAAAGGTTTTTACCAAATCGTAATTAATGTTGGTTCCGGTGAAACTGTACTTGACAGAGCAACCTTGAAACAACAGGAATATGCCGAAAGCCAGAAGAATTCTAAGTTTACTGATCAATTTCATATTGTTTGATCTTCCTGTATAAGGTACGTTCGGAGATTCCCAGATCACTCGCCGCATATTTTCTTTTATTGTTATGCTTGCGCAAAGCTTTTAGGATCATCTCCTTTTCTTTTCTTTCCAAAGAAAGCGAATTATCATCTTCCTCATGGTAAATATCCTCAATTGCCTCGTCTTCGTAATCTTCCTCTTGATCATGAGGATTCTTTTGAGGAGCAATCACCAAAGGAACAGAATAATTGGAGGAGCTTTCCGCTGATTCATTCGTTGGTATGCTACTCTCCATGTCCTCAAATAAGCCTTGATGCTTTTGGATTATACTCTGGTTTAACCCTCCAGATTGATATGATTCCAGAACTAGTTTTTTGAGTTCATTCATGTCCTTTTTCATGTCAAAAAGGACTTTGTAAAGTAAATCTCTTTCAGAGAAATCTGAAGATTCCGATTTGCTTCCCTGATGACCTAACGCCATTGGCAGACGGGAATTGTCTGTAGGAAGATATTTAGATAAAGTCTGGGCATCTACATCCCTTGACTCTTCCAAAAGCGAAATTTGCTCAGCAAGGTTTTTCAGCTGTCTGATATTTCCTGGGAATGGGTACCTCTTTAATAATGATTGGGCATCTGCATCCAAGGAAATAGGTTTAACATGATATTTTTCAGAAAAATCTGAAGTGAATTTCCTGAATAATAAAACCATGTCATCTCCCCGCTCTCTCAATGGCGGAACGTAAATAGGAACTGTATTCAATCTGTAATAAAGGTCTTCTCTAAACTTCCCTTTTTCTACTGCCTTCAACAATTTCACATTGGTAGCAGTGATCACACGAACGTTGGTTTTTTGGACTTTGGAGGAACCTACTTTGATAAATTCACCATTTTCCAACACTCTAAGTAGTCGGGCCTGCGTTCCAAGAGGCATTTCTCCGATTTCATCTAAGAAAATAGAACCTCCGTCAGTTACTTCGAAATAGCCTTTTCTTGCCTCATGAGCACCAGTAAATGATCCTTTTTCATGCCCGAAAAGCTCAGAATCTATCGTTCCTTCTGGAATCGCGCCACAGTTGATCGCAATAAATTTCCCGTGTTTTCTAAGACTTAAAGAATGAATGATTTTCGAGAAACTTTCCTTACCACTACCGCTTTCGCCAGTAATCAAAACAGTCATATCCGTCGGAGATGCCTGAATCGCCACTTGGATCGCATGGTTCAGCAAAGGGCTGTTTCCAATGATTCCAAATCGTTGTTTGACGCTTTGTATTTCCGAATCTGTAATCATTAAAATGCTGGATTAACGGTGATGATCTCTCCGAAAAGAGTGGCAGGAGTACAATCGGTGATTTTCACCAATACATAATCTCCGATTTTATAATCTCCGGCAGGAATGATGACCACCTTATTGGCAGAATTTCTTCCCTTATATTCTGAATCTGATTTTTTAGAAATCCCATCAACCAAAATCAACTGTTCTTTTCCTAAGTCCAGTTTGTTTCTTTCGTGAGAAAGCTCGCTTTGCTTGGTAATTACTTCAGCCAATCTTCGTTTTTTGACTTCTAGAGGAATGTCATCTTCGTATTTTTTCGCAGCTAAAGTCCCTGGTCTTTCAGAATAGAAAAACATATAGCTGAAATCGTATTTTACGATGTCCATCAAGGTTAAAGTATCCTGATGCTCTTCCTCAGTTTCGGTACAAAAACCTGTGATCATATCTGAGGAAATACCGCATTCATCACCTAAAATATCCCTGATCGCCTGAACTCTATTCAGATACCATTCTCTGTCATAAGTTCTGTTCATCAGCTCCAAAACGCGGCTGTTTCCACTTTGCACTGGCAAATGGATGTATTTACAGATGTTGTCGTACTTCTTCATTGTATAAAGTACCTCGTCTGTAATATCCTTTGGATGGGATGTGGAGAATCTCACTCGAAGAGTAGGGGATACTTGTGCGACCATTTCCAATAAATTGGCAAAATTGATCACCTCGGTAACTTCTTCTTCCTTTTTGTTCAATCTCGCTTTGTTGTTTTCCTCAGGCGACCATTTGTAGCTGTCTACATTTTGGCCTAGCAAAGTCACTTCCTTATAACCTTTGGAAAATAAATCCTGTGCTTCTGCCACAATAGAATGAGGATCACGGCTTCTTTCTCTACCTCTGGTGAATGGCACCACACAGAAAGAACACATGTTGTCGCATCCACGCATAATCGAGATAAATGCAGAAACTCCATTAGAGTTTAATCTTACCGGAGCTATGTCCGCATAAGTTTCTTCTCTGGAAAGGAAAGTGTTGACACCTTTATTTCCATCCTCGGCTGCAGAAACTAAGTTGGGAAGGTCTCTATACGCATCTGGTCCTACGACCACATCAACAATCTTTTCTTCCTCCAACAACTTCTCTTTCAGACGCTCAGCCATACATCCTAAAACTCCAATGGTCATTTCAGGTTTGTTCCTTTTGGCTCTGTTAAAATCCGTCAATCTCTTCCTGACCGTCAATTCTGCTTTTTCACGAATGGAGCAGGTATTCAAAAAGATGACATCGGCCTGATTGAAATCAGAGGTAGTATCAAAACCATTTTCCTTCATGATGGAAGCCACAATCTCCGAATCGGAGAAATTCATCTGGCAACCATAGCTCTCAATGTAAAGTTTGCGGGATTTACCGGTGTTATCATCTGCAGTGGTTTTGAAGTCGCATGCTTGAGCTTCTTCTCCTGAGATGATATCTATGTCTTTAATCAAATTATCCATGTACTGAAATACTTTCGGGATGCGAAATTAATAAAATGCGGACAAAATGGCAGTCTGTAGGGGTATTTCTTTTTTTGAGAAAAAGATTAGCTCTCACGAGGCTGAGAAGGAAATTGAATTAGCAACTGCTCCCCAAAATGCTGATGTTCTTCAATGATATTCAGGTTGGAAATTCCCAAGCCTAATAAACGTACAGCTTTGGGAAGTTCTTCTTGAGTTAATAATTCCACTGCGATCTCCCAGATCATTTCTTCTTCCGGATATTGGTCAACGGTTTTACTTCTTGTTTGTTGACTGAAGTCTTCATATTTAATTTTCAAAGTGACTGTTCTTCCTTTGATTCCGGATTTCCGAATACGTTTGATGAGCTCTTCATAAATCGATTTTAGAGAATTTGTCAAATCCTCTATGGAAGAAAGGTCTTTTTCAAATGTGTTTTCTGCACTGAGAGATTTCCTTACCCGATGGGGTTGAACTTCAGAAAGATGAATTCCTCTGACAATATTGTAATAGTGGATTCCTGATTTCCCGAATTTTTTGGTGAGAAACTGAAGCGAAAATTGTTTTAAATCGGCCCCATTATGAATACCGATTTTTTGCATTTTTTCAGCGGTTACTTTACCGATCCCAAAGAATTTTCCTATTGGCAATTTCTCTAAAAACTCCTCTGCATCTTCGGGTAATATGTAAGCTTGACCATTTGGTTTATTTAAATCAGAGGCAATTTTCGCAAGAAACTTATTGTAGGAAACTCCCGCCGAGGCGTTCAACCCGGTTTTTTCTTTGATTTTTGACCGAATCTGTTTCGCTATCAAAATCGCAGAATTCAAACCCATTTTGTTTTCTGTCACATCTAAAAATGCCTCATCCAAGGAAAGTGGTTCCACAAGGTCTGTGTATTCATAGAAGACTTCACGAATCTGCAAAGAGAGCTCTTTATATCGATCAAACCTAGGCTTTGCAAAAATCAAATGAGGGCATTTTCTGGCTGCAATAGCAGAGGCCATCGCAGAAAAGATCCCATATTTCCGGGCTTCGTAGCTTGCAGCAGCCACCACACCACGAGATTCATTTCCTCCGACTACCAAGGGTTTTCCCCTCCATTCGGGATGATCCATTTGCTCCACAGAAGCATAAAATGCATCCATGTCAACGTGAATTATCTTTCGGACTGGATTAGGAATCGCTTCTTCCATGCAGTATTTCTCGGATAGCCTGGGATTTTAGTTCGCACTCTTCGTATTCTTTGGAAGCATCAGAATCAATAGTAATTGCACTTCCTACAGCAAAATAGAGCTTTTTTGCTTTTTGGTCAGCGATAATGCTCCTGATAATCACAGAAAAATCAAAGTCTCCAGCCTCATCTATCCAACCAAAAGCTCCAGAAAACCAACCTCTTTTAAAAGACTCAAGTTCTTCTATCAATTTCATGGTTCTGATTTTCGGAGCTCCAGTCATCGAACCCATTGGGAATGTAGCTTGGATGATTTCTTTGAATGAGACATTTTCTTTCAATTCTGAGCTAACTGTTGTGATCATTTGAAAAACTCTAGGAAGGGAATAGATGCCAAACAACTCATCCACTTTGACCGAAGCCACTTTTGAAACTTTTGAAAGGTCATTTCTGGTCAGGTCTGTGATCATTAAATTCTCAGCTCGCTCTTTTTCACTCTCAATCAAAATAGAACGATTGACAATGTCTTCTTCTGGAGTGCTTCCTCTTCGTATAGTTCCTTTAATAGGCTGACCAATAAGTTTTGATCCTTTTTTCTTTAGGAATCTTTCAGGAGATGCGGAAACAAGCCATTTTTCCCGAGCTTTAAATAAAGCCGAAAAGGGCATCGGAGAAGCCTTTTGAAGCTTGAAAAATGCGCCGATTGGATCCCAGTTCTCAAATTGTCCTTCAAAGGCCTGACAAAAATTCATTTCATAAGTTTCTCCTTCTATGATAAGATCCTGGATTTTCTTGACTTTTTCTAGGTATTCCTGACTAGTAATTAGAGCACGAAAGTTACATTCAGTACTATACTCAGTAAACTCGATTGATTCAATTTGCTTCCAAAAATCATCTGGTAGCTCAGTTCTACTTTTTACCAAATCTCCTTCAAATTTCAGGGAGATTTCAGGAGTAAAGAAACAAAGATCCGGAAGAGGAAGCCAAGCAGGATTTGAGCTTTCTAATTGTTCAATTTGATTCTTAAAATCATATCCAATAATTCCAACTTTGACTTTTTGAACAGATTTATCCCAAATTTCATTTTCGGTTAATTCCTGATTTCCTGCAAAGAAAAAGTCAGCAAAAGGTTCTTCCGGATATTGATAATCATTTCCCTGAAAAAGTGCCAAAAACCGAAAATGAGCATGAGCCCATGTTGTAAGTTTTTGATTGAAAATAGGAGAGGGAAGGGAGTAAGAAAAAGGGAAATCCATCATTGTAGGACAAAAAAAAGAGGAATTCGTTAGAATTCCTCTTTTCATGAATGTAATAAATTTATTCTGCAGCTTTCACATCAAGTGTAAGAGAAACAGTGTTGTAGATAAATTTATCTTTTGCCTTATCTACAGCAGTTGCTTCATCTCCGTAAGCCAGACCCCAAGCAGTTCTGTCAATATTAAAACCTGCTTTTGCAGAAACTGCACCATTTTCCAAACTTACTGCAGCTGGGAATTTGATGTTTTTAGTAGTTCCTCTCATGGTCAAATTTCCACTGATCCAGTGAGTTGGATTAGCTGGAGAAAGTTCTGATGCAGCTTTAGGAGTGTTTTCAGTAGCAAATTGCTCCTGATCAGCTATCACATCACCAGCTTCAAATGGCTCAACGCCAGTAATTTCGAAAGTTGCTTGTGGATGGTTTGCAGCATCAAAGAAATCTGGAGACTGAAGGTGACCCCAAAGCTTACCGTAGCTTTCGTCAGTTTCTTCCATATCCTCAATCTTAAGACCTGTGATATCAAAAGTGAATTTTCCACCTGTGATTTCTTCACCTTGAACAGCTAGAGTTCCTTCAACAGCCGGAATTTTGCCAAAATGCTGTCCTGCTGGTTTGTAACCTCTCCAAGCGATAGTTGTCGCTTCTGGTACGATTTCTAAAGTTTTTCCTTCTGCTGCTGCAACTTCCTGCGCTTCTGTAGTTTCTACAGTTTCAGATGGTTTGTTACAAGAAAATGCAAGCAATGCAGCTGCAACAAATAATCCGGATAGTTTAATAGTTTTCATTGGTATCGATAAAGGGTTGAAATTTTCACAAATTTATATGTATATACATTTAAACTCAAAATTATTTTTAAAGTTTCATTTAAGAAAAGATTTTTGCCCAGAAGATCTTTTTAGATTTGATCAGCAAAAATATTTCGAAGGTTATGGCATTAATTATTCCAGTCAATGAAAAAGAACCGCAAATAGGCGAAAATTGTTGGTTGGCCCCTAATGCAACGCTTGTAGGGGATGTACAAATGGGGAATAATTGTACAGTTTGGTTTAATGCGGTGTTGCGAGGAGATGTACATTTTATAAAAATCGGAGATGAAACCAATATCCAAGATGGTGCGGTGATCCATTGCACCTACCAAAAATTTCCCACTATCATTGGTAATAAAGTATCTATCGCTCATAATGCGGTAGTTCATGGTTGTACTATTCACGATCGGGTTTTGATCGGGATGGGAGCAATCGTAATGGATGGAGCAGTGGTAAATTCTGGAGCTGTTATAGCTGCCGGCGCAGTAGTGTTAGCAGGTACTATAGTGGAGGCTAATTCAATTTATGCCGGTATGCCTGCGAAAAAAGTAAAAGATACCGGAGAGGCGATGCAAGGGGTAATTGACCGTACAGCCAAAAATTATCCTATGTATGCTGGTTGGTTTAAATAAAGTATTTGGAACTTTTTAAATAGGACAAAAAACACTTTATTTGTCATAATCTTTTTTATTCATTGTTTCAAGTTTTTTTTAACAGTTTTTATGTCTACTAAAATGATTTTTTCTTCTCTCAAAAAGAGATCAGTTCTTTTATTTCTGACATCTCTATTCATCTTGTTTAATTTATTATTGAATTATTATCTCCCAGCAGAATATGCGCTTGATTTGAAATTTGCTTATACAGTGGATCAGGCATATGCAGCACTAGGTAGTTTATCGAAACCTGATCGGGAAATTTATAAAGTAGGTTTACTGGCCTTAGATTTTCCATACCTGGTAGTGTATGGTTTGTTGGCGACAGGGATTCTGTATTTCCTTTGGGGAAATAAAAAACTGGTAGTGATCCCTTTAATCATTATGTTTTTTGATTTCGTAGAAAATATTCTAATTATCAATCTCATTAATAATTTCCCCTCTCAAAAGCCCTTATTAGCCTGGGTCACTTCCTTTTGTACTACTAGTAAATGGATTTTTGTAGGCTTGCTATTTTTCCTCTTGATCATCGGTGTTTCCAGAATGATTCGACTAAGTAATAAACCCTTTATTTCTTTCTTTAAATAAAACATCATAAAAATATAATGCTCTGTAAGTTTCAGGGCTTTGGTTTTTGATGTTTTTTGACTTATTTGATTGAAAGTGGGATCCACTTAATTGATTGGTATTCAAAATCAAATTAGATGAAAGAAGAATATTTCAAGTGGTTCTCAAATTTCCTTCAAAGGGATGTTCAGATGCTTGTTTTTGGACATGCAGGCTATC
Source organism: Algoriphagus iocasae (assembly GCF_014206875.1). Classification (GTDB taxonomy): domain Bacteria; phylum Bacteroidota; class Bacteroidia; order Cytophagales; family Cyclobacteriaceae; genus Algoriphagus; species Algoriphagus iocasae. The sequence goes on from NZ_JACIJO010000001.1 coordinate 1,076,260, forward strand.
CGGTCGTACTTTTTCCGACCTCCAAAGGATCCTTTCATGAGAACAGGGATATGGGGCTTATTACATCCGCTCAATGGTATATTGAGCAAGGCCTGATCCAGATTTACTGTCCAGAAAGCAATGATGCCCAAAGCTTCTATAATAAAAGTGTCCATCCGCATCAGCGAATCGAGCAGCATGTGGCCTATGATAAAATGATCTGTCATGAACTGGTAGAGAGGATACGGCTAAATACAAGGGTAGGGAAAGTAGTGACAGCTGGATGCAGTTTTGGTGGGTATCATGCAGCCAATTTTGCTTTTAGGCACCCTGGTTATGTGAGCCATATGTTCAGTATGTCAGGAGCGTTTAGTATTCGGAGTTTTATGGATGGATACGTTCATGACGATATTTATTATAATAGCCCCCTTGAGTTTTTGGGAGCATTACATGATAATGAATTGTGGAATATGGATATCGTTTTAGGTACTTCCAATTGGGATATCTGTTATGATTCCAATTTACAACTTCATGAAGTTTTGAAGTCGAGAGGATTGCCCCATTGGCTGGATGTAAGGCAAAACAGACAGCATGATTGGGATGTTTGGAAAGAAATGTTTCCTCATTATTTGTCTAGAATAAAGTTTGATTAATCAATAGATTTAAAATCACCTAAAAAGTTTTGAATGAAAAAGATTGGAATACTTTTCGGAATGGAGGATATTTTTCCTCAGGCATTTATTGACCGTGTCAATCAAATTGCCCCAACTGGAATCGTGGCAGAAGCTGTGAAAATTGACAAAGTGATTCAAAATCATCTTTCGGAATATGCAGTAATTATTGATAGAATTTCTCAGGATGTCCCTTTTTACAGGGCTTTTTTGAAAAATGCTGCATTGACCGGTACTGCAGTGATCAATAATCCATTTTGGTGGAGTGCGGATGATAAATTCTTCAACAATGCATTAGCGGATCAATTGGGAGTTCCACTTCCAAAAACAGTTCTTCTGCCTTCTTCAAAGCATCCGGATGATACAACTAGTAAATCTTTTAGAAATCTGGCTGCTCCTTTAGATTGGAATGGGATGTTTGAATACATAGGTTTTCCGGCATATATGAAACCTTACGCAGGTGGGGGGTGGAAGAATGTGTATAGATTGGAGAATCAAGAAGAGTTTTTTCAAAAGCATCCTGAAACAGGACAATTGGTAATGCTTCTTCAGGAGGAGATTGTATTTGATGAATATTTTAGAGTGTATTGTTTGGGTGGTAAAGCTGTGAGAATCATGGATTATGAACCTCGAAACCCTCATCATTTACGATATGTAGTGGATAAAACCCCTTCTTCTAAAAAATTATTGGCGACGGTTAAAGATTATACGATTCGTCTTTGCAAAGGCCTAGGCTATGATTTTAATACAGTTGAGTTTGCGGTGCGAGATGGAATTCCATATGCCATTGATTTTGGTAACCCTGCTCCAGATGCAGATGTCAATTCCGTGGGACAGGAAAATTTTGAATGGGTTGTAGAAGAAGCAGCAAAAATGGCAATTGCCTATGCGAAAGCTCAGAAGCCAGGAAAAATGAATTTGACTTGGGGTACATTTATTAGAGACGCAGCCGCAACCGCAAAAAGATTTTAATCCGAAAAGAACTTTTCATGAAAGAAGGTGGGAAAAAGTTACCCAAATTCACTTTGGGTGTAGAGGAAGAATATCAGATTATCGATCCCCAAACCAGGGACTTGAGATCTCATATGTCAAAGATTGTGGAAGGTGGGAAAATCCAACTCAGAGAGCAGGTAAAGGCCGAAATGCATCAATCTGTGGTGGAAGTGGGGACCAATATTTGTGAAAATGTTGCCGAAGCAAGGAAGGAAGTTTCTTTTTTGAGAAATAAGATTTTTGAACTTGCAGATAAGCAGGGATTGGTAGTTGGTGCTGCAGGAACTCATCCTTTTTCAAAATGGCAGGATCAGGAAATCACAGATGACCTTCGATATCATGAGATAGTCAATGAATTGAAAGACATTGCCAGATCAAACCTGATTTTTGGTTTGCATGTGCATGTGGGTATTGACAATAGAGATATAGCGTTGCAATTGATGAATCAAGCATGCTATTTCCTTCCTCATATTTACGCTCTTTCGACGAATTCGCCTTTTTGGGAAGGAAGAAATACTGGTTTTAAAGCGTTCAGAGCAAAGGTTTTTGCGAAATTTCCGAGAACTGGACTTCCTGAATACTTTGACTCGGTACAGTCTTATGACAATTTTTTAGAGATTTTGGTCAAAACCAATTGTATTGATAACCCTAAAAAAATCTGGTGGGATCTCAGGATGCATCCTTTTTTCAGTACAATCGAATTTCGCATTTGCGATATGTGCTTGACTGTAGATGAGACCATTTGTATTGTAGCATTGATCCAGGCGATTGTAGCTAAATTATATAAGTTGTTGATGAGCAATACGAGCTTTAATATCTACAGGATAGCCTTGATCAGAGAAAATAAGTTTCGTGCTGCGAGGAATGGAATTGAAGGCAAATTGATAGACTTTGGAAAGAAAACAGAGGTTCCCACACAAGATTTGGTTTTGGAGTTATTGGATTTTATTGATGATGTAGTAGATGAGTTAGGAAGTAGGGAAGAAATCAATTATGTCCACGAAATCCTGAAGAATGGCACTGGGGCAGATCAGCAGTTGGCGGTATTTGAGGAAACTCAGGATTTATCAAAAGTGGTAGATATGATAACCTCAAAATTTCGACAAGGGATTCAGTCACATTAATTACATTTGCGATTGATTATAAAGTAGAAGAATCGTGAGAAAGAAAAAGATAAATCTGGCAATCCTGGATATGTATGATGGTGAGGCGAATCAAGGCATGCGCTGCATCAAGGAAATTGTTGACAGATTTTCAGATCAAATATCCTATCGGGTTTATGATGTTAGAGGAAAAGCAGAATTGCCGGATATTTTAGAATATGATATCTACATTTCTACCGGAGGACCTGGAGATCCACTCGAAGGTGATGGGAATTGGGATTTGAAATATTTTGATCTTCTCGATCAGATTTGGATCTGGAACCAGAACCATTCCCAGAAAAAACATATTCTTTTGATCTGTCATTCTTACCAAATGGCTTGCAGACATTTTGGTCTGGGTAAATTAAGCAAAAGGAAATCAACATCTTTTGGGGTGATGTCAATTCATAAAACGATAGATGGAATGACGGATCCTTTGTTCCAAAACTTGGATAATCCATTTTGGGCGGTTGATTCAAGAGACTACCAAGTACTTCAACCTAATCATAAGAAATTTAATCTTCTGGGAGCGAAAATTATTGCTTTGGAGAAGATTCGCAGTCATGTTGAGTACGAAAGAGCGATTATGGCAATTCGTTTTTCTGATGAAATCGTCGGCACCCAGTTTCACCCTGAAGCTGATCCAGTAAGCTTTATGGCTCATTTGAAAAAGGCGGAAGTCAGAGAGAAAATTATTGCCTCCAAAGGAAAAGCAAAGTTTAGAACGATGTTGGAACATTTAGTAGACGAAAATAAAATCTACAAAACGAACGAAACACTCATTCCGAACTTTTTAGAACAATCCATAAGAAAAATAAAGACTGCAAAAACACCCTCACTTATTATCTAAATTCTATGATTCAGTCCTTTAGAGAACAGTTTAATGCATCATTTACCCCCGAGAAATATGATGCTTTTTTAAAGGACATAGCGGGTGATTTTAATTTTGCGCCGACATTTAGAATTGCAGAAACTCCTTTTTTTATTCCTGTAGAGTTAAAAAAACAGATTCAGCAAGGATGTGAAGAGGTCATCTCTTTTATCAAAAAATCAGATTTTAAAAGCCTCACTCAGCGATCGATTGATTTAAATACCTCAGTTCCGAATGAGGATTCCCATTCTCAATTTCTTGCGATAGATTTTGGAGTCTGTGAAGAGAATGGAAAGATTGTACCCAAGTTGATCGAAATCCAGGGCTTTCCATCTGTTTTCAATTTCCAGTATCATCTCTTTCAAAAGTTTTTAAAATTCTATCCATTTTTGAAGGATACTACTCCTTATCTCAATGGATTTAATGAGTCTACATTTCTGGATCTTTTGAGAAAAGTAGTTCTAAAAGACTTCAAACCCGAGGAAGTCGTTTTGCTGGAAATTGAGCCGGAAAAGCAAAACACAAAGATAGATTTCTATTACTGTAAACATGATTTAGGGATTCCTGTAGTTTGTGTTACCGAGGTCATCAAAGAAGGTAAAATGCTATTTTATTTGAATTCTGTCGGAGAAAAAATTCAGATCAAAAGGATTTACAATAGAGTGATTTTTGATGAATTGGATTTGAGAAAAGACTTAAAACTTGCCTTCAGTTTTGAAGAAGAATTAGATATAGAATGGGCAGGTCATCCAAATTGGTATACGAGGATTTCGAAGTTTATTCTTCCTTATTTAAAAGGGCCATATTTTATTGAAAGTAGACTCTTAAGTGAAATAAAGGAGATTCCAACTGATCTTGAGAATTATGTCTTGAAGCCTTTATTCTCCTTTTCGGGAAGTGGAGTGAAATTTCATGTCACCCAGCAAGATATTGACGAAGTGAAAGAAAAAGACATGTTTTTACTTCAAAAGAAAGTGCATTATGCTCCTGTGATCCAAGCACCTGATGGAAAAGTAAAGGTAGAAGTCAGGATTTTAGCCCTTTGGCCAGAGAAAGATGAAAGTCCTACGTTGGTGGCAAATCTGGCTCGACTGAGCAGAGGTGAAATGGTAGGTGTAAAATTCAATAAAGATAAAGACTGGGTAGGCGGATCTATCGGGTTATTCCAAAAGTAAAAGGCCGGATTGATCGGCCTTTATTTTTTCATTTATAACTCAATTATCAAAATTGATATTTTTTCAGGGTGTCCAGGTAGAAGGGTCTTTTCTCCAAGCGGAAAGAGATTTTAAAGTTTCATCTGTCACATATTTTTTCTGGATTGCTCTTGGCAAAAGTGCTTCATAATGACTTAGACAAATCAATTTGACTCCTGCATTTTTGAAGTTTTCTGCCGCCAAATCAAATCCATAGCTAAAGATCGCCACCATTCCGAGTACTTCAAAACCTGCTTTTCTTAAATCTTCTGCAGCTTTTAGAGAACTTCCTCCTGTAGAAACCAAATCTTCCACGACGACTACTTTTTGACCTGGGGTTACTTTTCCTTCAATCATATTTTCCATCCCATGCCCTTTGGCTTTGGATCGAACATAGATAAACGGAAGCTCTAAATCATTGGCTATCAAAGCTCCTTGAGGAATTCCGGCAGTAGCAACACCGGCAATGGCTTCTGCTTCCGGAAAATAGTGCATGACACTTTTTACCAGTTGGCTTTTGATAAGATTTCTGACAGCAGGAAATGACAAGGATAATCTATTGTCGCAATAAATTGGGGATTTCCATCCTGAAGCCCAAGTGAAAGGGTTTTCAGGTTGAAGTCGGATCGCTTGTATTTCCAGTAATTTATCGGCTACTTCAGCAGCTACACTCGGGTCTAAAATTTCCATAACCCAAAAATAAGTGATAAACTTTCCTGAAGGTTGTTGCTGCTGATTTTTTTATGCATTTTTGGTTCTTTCAGAAAAATAAAGCGCGGAATTTCCATGAGAATTTTTGTAAACGACAAGCCATTAGATCTGATTTCGTATGAAGAGTTGGATGGTCGAAAAACTTTTGAGTCGATTTACCATCAACCTGATGAATTGTTGAATTCTGTAGAATGGCAAGATGATGTGCTTTTTCATGAACCTTCCCACGATCTAGTCATCAAACTTCTCTATGTTCTTCGGACCAGAAAATTGAAAAATCTGGATTCCATTACTTTAGTGACAAAAGATAAGGCCTCGTTAAAGAAATTTGTCAAAAGCCGTTTTATGATTATCAAGGCTGCCGGAGGAGTAGTGACGAATAAGAAGAAAAAGGTTTTATTGATTTTTAGACTTGGAAAGTGGGATTTCCCAAAAGGGAAATTTGACAAAGGCGAAACTCCTGAGCAGTGTGCTCTTCGTGAAGTGGAGGAGGAATGCGCAGTAAAAGTAAAAGTGACAAGGCATTTGTATAACACTTGGCATACCTACACCCAAAACCGTAAAAGTATTCTCAAGAAGACTTATTGGTATGAAATGGAGTGCTTGGATGATAAAAACATGACTCCTCAAAAAGAAGAAGGAATCGATGATATCAGATGGTTTTATGAACCTGATGCCAAAATAGCCTTGGTGAATTCTTATCCATCGATGAGGTATTTATTTAAGCAGTTTATCAAAAACCACCCAAAACCTCAGATTTTATAAGGTAGAAATTCTGCCACATCTCCGCCATAGCGATGGACTTCGCGAATAACGGTGGAGCTTATCGCTGCAAAAGGAGGGGAGGTAATCAAAAACACGGTTTCTAGATCTTCATTTAGGTACCGGTTCATTTGGCTGATTGTGTTTTCGTATTCGAAATCAGTCGTATTTCTCAAACCTCTTACCAAGTAACCCGCATCATGTTTTTTTGCTAAAGTGGAGGTTAGTTCATTATAGACAATGACTTTAACCTGATCCATTCCAGTATACACACTTTTGATTTTATCGACCATTAAGTCTATGTCGAAATAGCGGTTTTGCTTGGTCGAGTTGTAGCCAATTCCAATAATCACCTCATCAAAAAGTTTTAAACTTCTGATTACGATGTCGTGATGACCCATAGTAAATGGGTCAAATGAACCAGGGAATATGGCTACTTTTTTCATGATCAATCAAATTGCCAAGAAGACTCAAAAAGGCCTCCGGATTTTAAATGTTTAAAGCCGTGGGAATAATTCTGGTTGGAATGTGGCTTCATTATTCTGAAATGATGGAAATATTCCTTTCCCCACTCATTAGTTACTTCAAAATGTTCTGTTGCACCAAAAAGGCTGATTCTCACATGGTTTTTGTCATAGTTCATCTGAGCAATGACAATGCTGACATACTTGAGAATGTCCTCTTTATCTTTGATTTCAAAAATATTGAAGACACTTAACTCTTGATCTGTAAAGGCGACCAAATAGATATAATTATCGAGAATGCAGACAAGAATCTCTTGTCCAATCAAATTAAAGCGCTCTTTGAATAAATAGGATAAAAAGGAAGTGCCTCCATGATAAAAGGAGATTTCCGAAAATCTAGCCTCCAGAGCTTTCTTGGTTTTACTGGAGAGATAAGAAACCAATTGGATATTGTTGCTATCCAAAGGTGTTGCAAAATAAAAGTTGTCTTTTTTCTGCTCTCCAACAAAAGAGAGATAGGTTTCCTCTTTGCCAGGTGCATAGAGAACGCCTGGTATCAAGCTAAATTCAAGTTGGTGCAAATAGATTTTTGCAGGTAAATCCATCCGAAGAAGAGGATCAGAAACCAGCAAAGATTCTATTTCATTCCACTCAAATTTGGTGTAATAATGAATCCCGATGTTCGCTTGATTTTTGTCTTTGGCAAAAATTGCAAGTGAATGGGGATATAAAAAAAGTGATAAGCTCGTTGTGTCTTCCACATCAAACTTATCACTCTTGTATACTTTGAGATTGTTTTCCAAAATCCTTTGGGATTATTTCCAGTTACCTTCAGTTGAAGCGTCAGTTCTGGAACCCACTTTAAGGGCTTTCTCGTTGTTGTTTAATCTTCTTTCTGGATTGATAGGAGCAGGGTCTCTGATCTCGAATACAGCGATTTCGTAGCTGTTTCTTTCGATTTTGTCAGCGAAGAATTCAAAACGCTTTCCTCCAGAACCTGGAACTACTGCCAATGCTTCTAAATTGAAGTTTGGATATTTTCTATCGTTAAACAAAGAGTCAAGAACGTTTACAGAACCTAGGGTGTCAAAAGTTACTGTAGTTTCTTCTTTACCATATTCCAATAATTTGGTTGTTTCAGTTCTCTGAACTAACCAGATTTTACCTTCTTGGATGAATTGCTTCAAGGTGTCCCAATTGTCTGCATATTTTCCGTTAGCAGCTTGATATGCCAATTCAGCATCACGAAGCATTTGGAGTTTCTCGATAATCGCAGCTTCTGTCAAAGCAATTCTTTTCTCAGTTTCCACTACATCATCTACACCTTTCCAAAGCAGGTAACCAAGACCTAGAGCAGCTAAAAGGAAGACAAAGGATAATACTTTAGTTAGATTCATTTTGATTAAATTTTAAATCAAGGTAAGGTTGAAGGTTTTTTAAACGTGCTATTTTATGGAAATATTTCCAAAATTAAAATATCCTTTCCACAAACCTAGGTCCTCAAGTGAATTTATTCGCCAAAAGATTTGATGAAGGGAGTCCTGAGGCAGTGAACGGATATCTTCCAGACTCATCCATGCCATTTCACTTAAAATCTGGAATTCCTTACTAAGTTCGGGATCTTCTCCGAGTTTTAAACTACCTCCGGTGGATTTTAAACTAAAAAAATGCTCCATTGCGTGTAATGGAGGGTCTAAATACTCGTGAACAAACAAATATTTGCGAATTTTAACATTTAGACCTGTTTCTTCTTTAAATTCTCTGATCAGATTTTCCTCGGCATTCGTCCCATAATGCATTCCTCCTCCAGGCACAGACCAAAGAATTTTTCCATCCCCCATCAGGTGCTTGACCATGAGTAGTTTATTATCCTCTATCAGGATCCCATTTACCCTCACACGCAAATGATTTCCAAATTTTGATTCTATTTCCTTGCTGATATCGTCTTTTGCCATTTACATTCGCTTCTATGGCTAAAGATAATCAGCACTTGCCGAAGCCTTCGGATTTATTGATCAAAAATTTTCCTTTTCCGCCAACCTCTGGCCAATCTGTTTTTTTTAAGAAAATGGATGACTTTTTGTCTATGGACGCAGATTCCAAGCCAACTTTTGTATTAAGAGGGTATGCAGGCACAGGGAAGACTTCTGTGATTTCTGCCTTGGTCAAAAGTTTGCCAAGGTTGAATATGAAATCCTTGCTTCTAGCACCCACTGGCCGAGCAGCCAAAGTCATGGGTAATTATAGCAAAAGAGCAGCTTTTACCATTCATAAAATTATTTACAAACCAAAAGGGGATGACGGGAGTCTGGGAATGGGCTTTATTCTTCAAAAGAATTATTACAAAGACACTGTATTTATTGTAGATGAATCCTCGATGCTGGCCGATGATGGAGGGATGTCTGGGAATCTTCTTGGAGATTTGATCCGATTTACCTTTCAGGGAACAGGGAATCGATTGATTTTGGTGGGTGATACGGCTCAATTACCACCTGTGGGAAGTGAATATAGTCCGGCATTGGAGTCAAGCTATCTTCAACGATACTTTCGCTTAGATGCTGCTCAAATCGAATTGACAGAGGTGATGCGGCAGAAATTGGAATCTGGGATTCTTTATAATGCCACTAATTTAAGGGATCAATTAAAAGCCGAACTGCCAAAAATACAGATTACCACCAATTTATTTAAGGATACTTTTAAAATGACTGGAGAGAAGTTGGAAGATGGTCTCAGGTATGCCTATGATAAATTTGGGACAGAAAACACGACAATTGTTACCAGATCAAACAAAGCAGCGGTTCAATACAATCTTTATATCCGTAAAGTCATTCATTTTTTTGAAGATGAAATCAGCTCGGGTGATTTACTGATGATTGTAAAAAACAACTACACCTATATGACTGAGTCAGACAGGGTCAATTTCTTAGCAAATGGAGATATGGCTGAAGTGATGAAAATCAGGTCTTTTGAAGAGATGTATGATTTTCGGTTTGCCACTTTGGAGTTGAGACTATTGGATTATCCAGATGAGCCCCATTTTGAGGCAAAAGTACTCTTGGATACGCTCTATTCGCCAAGTCCATCTTTGACAAGAGACCAGTACAGAAGTTTGTATCAAAAGGTTTCAGAGGACTATGCTGATGTTGCTAGTAAAAAGGAGCGAATGGAATTGATCAGAAAAGATCCTTATTTGAACGCTTTGCAAGTGAAGTTTGCCTATGCCTTGACCTGTCATAAGGCTCAAGGTGGACAATGGATGGCAGTATTTGTTGATCAGGGATATTTGAAAGAAGATCAGGTGGATAAAGACTTTACCAGGTGGTTATATACCGCAGTAACACGGGCTACTCAGGAATTATATCTTGTGAATTTTAATCCCATGTTTTTTGTTAAAACAGCTGACGACATGTCATAAAACTGCTAGAAAACAATTTTGGCAAGGTATTTTCAGTATGGCAACCAAGCAGAAAAGAAATTCGTTATTTGATGCTATCTGAAAAAATTGAATATTTGAAAACCAATAATAATTAAGATCATGAAATCGAGCATGACTAACTTATCATTCTTTAGGATGATTACTGATCAAGCGAGTTTCCATGTGACCATTGAAAATTAAATAATAATCATATGAAAAAAATAGCCATTCTATTTAGTCTCTTTGCATTTGCATTGGTTTTTCATGCAAACGCGCAGGAAGCTTCTGGAGCAGCCATTACATTCAAAGAAAAATCTATTGACTTTGGAGATATTACTCAAGGAGATAAAGTGTCTCACACATTTGAATTGACAAATTCAGGGAAAGCTCCATTGATTATTTCCAATGTGGCAGCAACTTGTGGCTGTACAGTACCAAGCTGGCCAAAGGAGCCAATTGCACCAGGTGAATCTGCCGAAATCAAGGTTTCCTTTAATTCAGCAGGTAAAATGGGGAAACAAAATTCAGTGGTAAGAATTTATTCCAATGCTTCTGAGCCAATTGAAAAAATCTCATTGATTTCAAACGTACTTCCTAAAACGAAGTAAGTTCATAAATGACACAATTAGAAAGCCTTCCAGTTTGGGAGGCTTTTTTTATGCTTGGATTCATTAGGAGCAAAACGATTGGTTCTTTTTCAAAAACCCTAATGGGAAAGTTATATGTGTTTTATTTATAGAAGTTACTATTGTATCATTTTGTTACAATAAATTTTTTAGCTTATTTCAGAGCAAAATCAGGATACTCATGAAATTTACAGCCCTACTTCTATTTTTCATTTCAGCACTTGCAAGTTCAAGTTTTGCAAGCTCAGATACTGTGCAAATTACAAACTCTAAAACCATGATTACTCACAAAGCAGTAGTGGTGACTCCAAGCACTTATGAGCAAGGAAATAAAAATTACCCCACGCTTTACTTATTACATGGTGGAATTGGAAAGTTTTCTGACTGGACAAAGCAGATTTCTGATAAAGCTCTGATCCAAAAACTGGCTGATCAATATGGGTTTATTATTGTTATGCCAGAAGGTGATGTATTTAGTTATTACATAGATAGCCCAGTTGACGAGAAAAGTCAGTACGACACATATATTTCAAAAGATGTCGTCAATTTCATGGACAAAAATTATAGAACTATTGCCAAAAAAGAGGGTAGAGCGATAACAGGATTATCTATGGGTGGTTTTGGGGCATTGTATTTATCTGCTAAGCATCCTGAGCTGTTTTTAGCGGCTGGAAGTATGAGTGGCGCAATAAATCCAGATCTTAAGGGTTGGGGCCTTCCACAACAATCAATGATCGATGTGGGAAAAGGATTTGCGGGGATCTTAGGAAGTAAAGAAGAGTTTCCAGAGCGATACGATGAGGTAAGCATTATCAACAATATCGATGTGTATAAGAAACACGGAATTCACTTGATGATAGACTGTGGAGTAAATGATTTTTTAATTCAACCCAACAGAGAATTGCATAGAAGATTGGTTTTCGAGGGGATTTCTCATGATTACACTGAGCGAGATGGAGGGCATTCATGGAAGTATTGGGAAAATGCACTTCCATACCACATGGTGTTTTTTGCTAGTTTACTGGAGAAATAAGCTGGTTCTTAGCATATAGGTGAAATGATGAAATCTTGATTTTATAATGTTTTGATACTTCTATCGCAGATGTATTAATCAGGTTTTTGGAATTAATATTTTCTCGGAGCTTATTGAAGTAGATGTTTGATCTTCTCCAATCTCAAAACACTTATTTTAAATCCTTGATTAGGTAGGGTTTACCTATTCTTGATTATAAATAATACCTCTTTTATTCCCAATCCAATTTAAAAAGGGAAATGCCCTGAGCTGGTAATGTCAGCTCAATTTCCACCATACCATCCTTTGATTCAACCCAAAAAGGAGATGTGTAATGTTCAAGTTGACCAGCTTTTTCAAGTGCTTCAATTTGTTCATTAGAAGGGTCTTGTGGAGATCCCATTTTCTTCCAAAGTGTGTAGGAGTTACTGTGTTCCTGGTCTATCCGAAAATGCTGTACTAATATTTTTTTTCCAGGCATACCTTCAATTTGAAGGCTTATCGAGGCGTCTGGAATAGTTAAATCATTGTTATCATGGTAATTCCAAATCATCACCGCTGCACCTTGATCGCTTTTTGATGCGATGGCATTGATATCCTGCTTTTCTCGGACACTATGATCTCTAACATCCAGAAAACCATAAGCAAGTTCTTCTTGATTTATCGCTACACGATCTCCCTCCATCATACCAAACATCCTAAACACATTCAGTACTGGCTTATCTACCCCGTTGGTTGCCATATCTCTAAATCCAGCATACCAAGGTTGATCTTCAAATTCAAATCCCCAAGTCACTGCTCCAAGTAAATTCACACCAAAATGATCTGCCAGTTCATATTTTCTTGAAAATGCAGCAGCTGTATAACTAGCATACATGGTTCCATTCCTATAATCATTTTGTGGGTAATCATTCACTGAGCAAGCGGCACAACCTTCTGGATCAGACTCTCCGATGATTATCGGTAAATCTTTAAATTCTGGATAGGAAGCTACAATTCTAAAACCTTCACTTATATCCCGCAACTGCGTTCCAATATTCATTTGAACCATATCATCTACCAACTTGGGACTGCCTTTGGCATGAAAGGAAATAAAATCTAATGGAATATCTTTTTTACCAGTTGCATAGCTGTTATCGTCACGAACATGATCTAAAAAAGCGGTTAGGAATTCTGCTGCTTTATCCCAACCAGGTCCTGTAGTTTCTGGACCTCCTATTTTGGCTGAGGGTAGCGCTCTTTTTACCGCATCAGCCGCATAATCGTAAAGCATAAAATACTCTTCCATGGTACCTTGCCAGTAACCAATGTTAGGCTCGTTCCATACTTCCCAGTACCAGCTGTCAACTTCTTCTTTCCCATATCGGTCTACACAATGCAATACCCATTGGTAAACAAGTTCTCCATATTTCTCATAGTCATTTGGAGGATATGCCCAACCTGTATAAATTTCTTCGTAAGGTGCCCCCGGATACCAATGGTGCCTGTAAGGTTCGGGTTTGGATGAAAGTGCTTCAGGCATAAATCCGATCTGGGCAAAAGGTTTCATACCTCTTTCGATATAAGTATCAAAAATCCTATCTACAATCGTCCAATCATACACTGGATTACCATCAGAATCCTCTGTGTAGGCATTGGTTGATCCCCATTTTAATGCATGGGTTCCCTCACCAGTCACCAATAAGCTGTGTGCTCTGACATAGACAGGGACAGGGCTTAGAGAAGCTATTTCAGAAAGCAACTTTTTGCCATCTTTCATGTAGGTATAGTTAGGCTCATCATAACCCCACCATGCCCAAATGGGGTCCATTTCACCAATTTTTTTATCTAGATTCACCTGAATGTTTACTTTTTCAACTTGCTCTTGAGCTTTCAGATGGATAATCGTAAAGGAAAATACGAGAAATGTTAGAAGGGTTTTAATTAAAAGTGGTTTCATAGGTTTGGGTTAATTGTCATTTTAATATAGGAAGTATGTTTCCATAATTGGTAAAAACGATTGCTTTTTAAAATCTCGAAGAATTAGAAGTTTTAAAATCTTCTAAAAAATTTAAAACCAAACCCCTTGAAATTTTAAAGCTAAAACTCCTGGCTTTTTTAAATCAATGCTTCTACAATTGTTAAACTTTGATTTCCAAAAAGGAATAAATTAATTCTCTGGCAAATGACTTTCTCTTAATTAAAGGATATTGAATTATTTCCATATAGTGAGAATTGAAATTGGATTATTATTTTTTTCTGTTTTTGAACTGTAAAAGAAAATTCGGGGTTTCTTTCGCTAAACAAACTATTTCATGGCTAAAAAAGCAGAACGAAAAGTGACTATGGGTCAGGTTTTTAAAACCATTATTTGGCCCAGAAGAAAGCATTTATTTTTAGGACTGTTTCTAATTATTATCAGTAGACTCGCCAGCTTGGTTTTGCCAGGAGCCAGTAAATACCTGATCGATGATGTGATCCCGAGCAATGATTTGAATATGCTCAAATGGTTAATCATCGCAGTAGTCACAGCTATCGTTATACAATCAGTTACTTCTTATGCTCTGACGCAAATTCTCAGTGTGGAGGCTCAGAATCTGATCGCAAAACTTCGATCTCAAGTTCAGTCGCATATCATCAAACTTCCCATTCGCTTCTTTGACAATACAAAAACCGGAGAATTAGTATCCCGAATTATGTCAGATGTAGAAGGGGTAAGAAACCTGGTCGGAACCGGATTTGCTCAAATGGTTGGGGGGATTTTGACAGCTATTATTTCTTTGGTTTTACTGTTCAGCATTTCTCCTAAAATGACTCTGTTTGTGCTCCTTCCAGTGGTGGTTTTTGGATTGGTTTCTTTAAAAGCCTTCGGGAAGATCCGTCCTATTTTCCGGGAAAGAGGAAAAATTAATGCGCAGGTAACTGGAAGACTAACCGAAACTCTCGGTGGAATTCGTGTAATAAAAGGTTTCAATGCCGAAGAGCAGGAAATCAAGACTTTTGCCAAAGGAGTGGATGAATTGTTTCAAAATGTCAAGGCAAGTTTGACAGCAACAAGCTTTGTGACTTCTGCTGGAGCACTTCTTCTTGGACTGGCATCTGCGGGAATTATGGGCTTGGGAGGTTATATGATCATGCAGGACCAGTTGACTTTCGGTGATTTCTTAGCTTTCACCCTTTACTTAGGTTTTATGATAGCTCCGATTGTCCAAATGTCAAATATTGGAAGTCAGTTGACAGAGGCTTTTGCAGGTTTGGACAGAACAGAAGAGATTATGAATACGCCATTGGAAGCCGATGACAATCTGAGAACTGTTGCATTGGATAAAATCAAAGGCAATATGGTTTTTAACAAGGTGTCTTTTGCATATGAGGAAGGAAAGGAGGTTGTAAAAGAAATCAGTTTCGATGCGCCATCAGGTTCCGTAACGGCATTGGTAGGTACATCTGGATCGGGAAAAACAACGATTGCTGGATTGGCAGCTACTTTTCTAACTCCTGATTCAGGAACCATTACTCTGGATGGAAATGATCTAGCGGCCGTTACGTTGGATTCTTTTCGGTCAAAGCTAGGGGTAGTTTTACAAGATGATTTTCTTTTCGAAGGAACAATCAGGGAGAATATTTTATTTCCTAGACCGGATGCTTCAGAAGAACAGCTTCAACAAGCCGTTCATGCAGCGCACGTGCAGGAATTTACAGACCGTTTTGAAGATGGTTTGGATACGTTGATAGGAGAGAGAGGGGTAAAACTTTCTGGTGGTCAAAGGCAACGAATTGCCATTGCGCGAGCAGTTTTGGCTGATCCAAGAATTTTGATTTTAGATGAAGCTACTTCCAATTTGGATACTGAATCTGAGACTTTGATACAGGCTAGTTTAAAAGAGTTGATGAAAGGTAGAACCACTTTTGTCATAGCGCATAGGTTGAGTACCATACGTCAGGCAGATCAGATTTTGGTGATTGAGCAAGGTAATATTGTGGAGCGAGGGAAGCATGATGAACTTATTGCTTTGGAAGGAAGATATTATCAGCTATACACCTATCAGTCGAGAATTTGACAGGGAATCATCTGGCTTTTTTAGCTTAGATTGTTAATTCAGTAAAAAGGGATTGCAAATAGATTAACTATTTACAATCCCTTTTTTATTTTTTAATGAAGTACCTAGCTAAATATTCCTGATAATCTGAATGACCTGAGAAATATGCTCTGCCTGATAAAATTGCTCATGCTCGATCTCATGTTCAATTAATTCATGCTTCCATGTGATATGAAATGGAATATGGATGGCGTGCCCGCCAAGAGCTAAAACTGGTAGAATGTCTGATTTGAGACTATTGCCCAACATCATGAATTCCTCAGGAGCTACATCCAAGTGTCGGATTAGTTTTTCAAAATCAGCTTCTTTCTTCTCGCTCATAATTTCGATATGATGGAAATAATGATCTAGACCAGATTTTTTAAGTTTCCTTTCCTGATCCACCAAATCTCCTTTCGTTGCCATTACAAGTCGAAAATCTTTTTTTAATTCGGCTAAAACTTCCTCTACTCCAGGTAAAAGTTCCACTGGCTTTTGCATCATATCAACCCCAATTTCTAGAATCTTATCAATGAGTTTTACAGGGATTTTTTGGTCCGAAATTCTCAAAGCGGTTTGGATCATGGAAAGCATAAAACCTTTTATTCCATACCCATACAAGCCTAGGTTTTCGATTTCCGTCTTATAAAGTTCTTTTAAAACGCTATGCTGAGGCATAAAGTCCTCCAGCATTTCGGTAAATCGTTCTTCTGCCTCTCTAAAAAAAGGTTCATTTACCCAAAGTGTATCATCTGCATCGAAGGCTATTACTTTGATCATCAGATTGGAAAATTAAAATATTGTATGATCCTAAATTTATTGGAGTTGTAAAGTTGCAAAGTGATAAGGTTTTAAAGTTGTATCACTGGAGTCAGGCTGAGCGGAGTCGAAGCCTTATTTACAAAGGTTTTATTAATGCACTTCAATTTCGCTACAAATGACAAATTGATTTAATGGTTAGATATGCGGGTCAGTCCGAGCGGAGTCGAGGACCCTTCGATTTCTAGACTCTCGTCTCTCAAGTGCTCAGAGTAACTGTAATCCAGTTTTTAAGATCAATTCCTGTCATTTCCTTAGTATGTTCGAAGAATAATTGGGACTCAGAGAGACAAATCTAACTTTCTCAACTCCAGTTTACAGTATTCTACTTCAAATCAACCATCCAGTCCAATAACACCTCTCTCCATCCAGAAACAGGCCCTTTTCCAAAACCAAAGCCAAAGCCGTGTCCCCCAGATGGATAAATATGGAGTGAAGCAGGAACGCCCTTGGCATGAAGAGCTTTATAATACAAGAAGCTGTTTTCGATTGGAACGCCCTTGTCATCCTGTGCATGAACCAAGAATGTTGGTGGTGTTTCTTCTGTCACGTTCAATTCCCCAGAAAAACGATCAATTAACTCTTGAGATGCATTTTCTCCGATTAGATTCCTTCTTGAACCAGAATGTGCACTGGCATCTCTAAACGAAATAACAGGATATGCCAAAATTGAAAAATCCGGTCTAGCTGATAAGGCATCAATCGCATCTTTTGGTCTGTCCACTTCATGTGCATATTGTGTACTCACTGTAGAAGCTAAATGCCCGCCGGCTGAAAAACCCAAAACCCCGATTTTTTCAGGGTCAATTTTCCATTCTTCTGCATGATGCCTTGCAAGACGAATAGCTCTTTGAGCATCAAGAAGCGGCACCTCTTTAGCATCAGTGAGAGATTTGGAATCCGGAAGTCTGTATTTGACTACAATTCCCACGATTCCTTGAGTATTTAGCCATTTGGCAAAGTCCCTTCCTTCCCAATCATAGGCCAAAATATGATAACCTCCTCCGGGAAAAATAACCACAGCCTGACCAGTTCGTGATTGCTTGCTTGGCAGGAATACTTCGATTTGAGGGGTTTGGACATTTTCGATCCGGATAATTCCTTCCTCAACAGCTTTTTCTTCCAAACCCATGTCATTTTGAAGAGGAGGAGTTCCTTCCCAAAGTGATAGGATAATTTCTTGGGAGTATGCGGTAGATAGCATTAAGCAAAGAAGAATGCAGGAAAATAGCGTTTTCATAGGTTAATTAATTGGGCTAAAATTGAATGGTTAACTCTAAAAACCAATTGGTTTCGAGAGTTTAAAATACTCAATTATTCCAGTTCTTTGGCAGTTTTTGAGTCTGCTATTTTGAAAGAATTAGTTTTTGTATGCATTTCTAATCCCCATCTCTCCAAATTAGGGAGTTCCAGACTTTTTTCCCTGTATTCATCTGGGGTCATAATGGGTATACCATAAATGATCGGAAAATATCTCTGGCAAGTCGAGCACGTAAGTAGCCCTTCTATGATTTCTTGAGAATCCGTTTCTTGAATGACTTGAATTTCTAAGTCACTTTTATCAAAAGGGCAACATAGTATATCTAATAGTTTTCGATTCATTTTAATACATTTTGAGGTGATCTATATAGGTCTTGGTAGCTAGTTCTGGATCTTTGGAGTTTAAAATTCCAGAAATCACTGCTAGCCCTTCGAAGGATAGTTTGTCTAGTTGATGTAGATTTTCTGGCCTGATTCCTCCTGAAAGGAAAAT
The DNA here is from genome assembly GCF_014206875.1 of Algoriphagus iocasae. Classification (GTDB taxonomy): domain Bacteria; phylum Bacteroidota; class Bacteroidia; order Cytophagales; family Cyclobacteriaceae; genus Algoriphagus; species Algoriphagus iocasae. The sequence goes on from NZ_JACIJO010000001.1 coordinate 1,094,729, forward strand.
CGGTAAAGAAGTCAATGATCTTGCATTTTGGATGTTTTCCGGCCTGACTATTTCACAGGAATCTACAGAAGAGGAAGGGAATACAGAGCAAAAGCTGATATATGATAAATGTTGCTCTTCTGCCCATACAATCAACTCATCTTGATTTCCAACAGTCAATCCTACCAATTGGCCTTTCAACGCTGACTTTATTTCTTCCCAATTGTCAGGTTTCCTGTCCAAGTGTAATCCATCCAAACCGGATTTTTCAACAAACTTCCAATCCTCATTAATCAAAACAGCAACATCATATGGAAGTGCAAGCTTCTTGATTTCTTGGCAGAATCGGATTTTTTCTGATTCAGAAATACCATCTTTCCAGTGATTCCATATTTGAAGAATCTGAACACCTCCCTTTAATGCTTGTTGGGTTTTATCAAAAAGAGCTTCCCAAGGCTGATTTGGATCAATTACCAGATAAATTCCTTTAAGTTTTTTCATTTCTTCCCTTGTTTGAAGGCTTGGAAAAAGGCTTCCCAGTAGGGATCGATTCCATTAAATTCAAAATTTGATTTTGTGCCGTCTTGAGCTATGAGGAACTGCTCTGAACTTTCAGTGAATGTCCCAATAGAAGTGGCTTGGATACCCTCCTTGGCAAATTCATTAAGAAGGATATTTATTGATTCTGGTTTTACAGCCATGATCATTGCGCCAGCGCCAATGGAAAAGAATGGGTCAATCCCGAATAACTCAGCAACTTTTTCAACCACTTCGGGTACAGGAATTTTCTGGATATCTACCTGAAAACCCAATCCGGAAGCCTGGGCCATTTCTTGGATTGCTCCTAAAACTCCACCTTCAGTGACATCATGCATGGCGTGAAGTCCCCCAGAAATTGAGAGAGTTTGCCGGGCAATTACAGCTTCTTTCAATACAGATAGGTTCCAGAAATTATCGGCAGCTGTTTGTTGGATTTTTTCACCCAAAGCATTTTTAACTGTTTCGGGAAAAGCCATAGCCAAAAGAGAGGTAGATGAAATACCCGCATGCTTGGTCAGTAGAATGCAATCTCCACTCTTTGCTTGATTACTAGTAAGGATCTGTTCTTTGGGTGCCTTTAGGAAAAAAGTCCCACCTCCGGCTATCGTAGATTCAATTCCTGGGATTTGCCCTGTGTGCCCTCCAGTAATGCTGATTCCCATTTCCTGACAAAGCTCATGAATGTGACCCCAATATTTCTGAAAGTCACTTCTACTTAGATTGGTTGGTAAGTTTAAAACAAACTGGGCATACTCTGGAGTAAAGCCAGTTGTGCTCATGTCATTGGCTAATAAGTAGACCGAAAGCCAAGCTGAAACTTTCATCCCCAGTCTGGGAATTAGAGATAGAGGATCACTGGAAATAGCCAAAACTTCTCCATTTCCCAAATCTACAATGGAAGTATCCACACCAAATTTGGGTCCGCAAATGACTTCCTTCCTTTTAGCTCCACAGGAATAAAAAACATCTTCTTTGAAGATTTCTGAGCCAATCTTTCCGGAAAAATTTTCGAAAGCTCCCATTAGACATCTAGCAATTGAACGTGAAAACCAAAGAAATCTCCGTAAGGGATCTTCCATTGCTTTTTTGGAAACCATTTCGGTAGTCCTGTGGCATTCCATTCGATTTTGTACTTCCTGTCGGGCAAAGCTTCCGCCACCAAGTCTTTCAGAGAACTTGGCGTGTAAAAATGAGCTGTGATATAATAATTGTTTCTACCAAAAGCCTGCTGGACTTTTCTACGGATCAATTTGGGAGTATTTCGGTTCATCATTCCGAATATGATTCCATATTTCCCTACTCTTACCGCCTCTTGGATAACCTTCACAGGGTTTTTGTAGTATTCAAAAGTGGTTACAAAAGCGAGTGCATCAAAGGAGTGATCCTTGAAAGGCATGTGATGAGAGTCTGCAAGGACTAGATCACCATCAAATAATTGGACTCCTTGAGCCAGCATAAAAGGGGAGATGTCACCCCCGCTAGCTTCCAGTCCTATTTCATGCCACCATCGGGTAAATCGAGTGGTGCCACAACCAAATTCCAACAGCGTTTTGACCCGATGATCTTGTTTGATTAATTCCTCCAGTGTCTTTTTTTGCCAGACCTCCTGAAATTTATAAGGGCCTTCGTAGTAATCCTCGTAATGGTCCGTATCATCTCGGTTGAAAAACCATTCTTTACGACCTTGCCAATTGCGTAGCCCATCTGGGGCAACTTCAAATGTTTCTTGTTTGATCAGTTTACTCATTCGTCTATGTTCATAGACCTGAATGAATCCCAGAAAAGGTGAGAAAGTGAAAAATAGGATGGTTCACAATTTCCTACGCTGGCATTATCCAGATCAGGTTTTCGGGTATAATCTCAGCCTTTTGGGCACCCCGTTGTAATAATTTATTCTATACAAAGATAGAAACTAGGCTTTAAGGTAAAAGTCTTTCCGAAAGAGTTATTGGAAAGAAATGACTTTTTGGGTTTTAAACCTGAAAATCAAATATTTTTTCTGTCAGTGCCCAGCGCCAGTTTGGAGGAGTACCAGGTAAATTCGTCTGATATTGCCCCAGAAATGTTTCCCACTCCTGAACTTTCGGGTTACTTTCATCCAATTTAGCTTTCTTTTCGAAAGAGAACTCTTCGTCTCCCACCAAAATCATTGTAAGTCTATTCTGCCAACGATAAATACTCATCTGTAAAACACCAGCCACACGAATACTTTCTATAATTTCAGGAACTACGGCTTTGTGGCATTCCACATAAGCCTGAATAGTTTCTTCTTCATTCTTCAGGTCACAAATAAGGACGAAAGTTTGAGTTTTCATTGCTTACTTATCTTGTTAATTAAATGAGTGATTTCCGAATCTAAATTGGAAATCAAGCCGGTTAAGAATTGGTGGATATTTAATAGTTATTTGACGACTTCTTTTACTCTTACGCTAAATAATAGGACCATAACAAAGCAGACGAGTGGAAGAATGAATGAGAAATTGACTTCAGGAACTCCCAAAATCAACGTATCATCATAAGCTGCACCGCCAATATCCATGATCATTCCCTGAAGGGTTGGCATAATAGCACCACCGACAATTGCCATCACCAAATAAGCAGCGGCAAATTTTGAATCTTCTCCAAGTCCCTCTAAAGCAATGCCGTAGATCGTTGGAAACATCAGAGACATAGCAAAAGAAATGGCGACTAAACTGTACAATCCAAGCATTCCAGGAAGGAAAATTGCCCCGGCGGTGAATAAAATAGCCAAAACTGAAAATATGGTAAGAAGCTTTGCCGCAGCAAAAAACTTGAATAGGTAGGTACAAACCCATCTTCCTACTAAAAAAACAACCAATGCGGCATAACCATAATTGACGGCATCTGCATTTGAAATCCCCAGTACTTCAGCGTATTGATAAATGTAAGTCCAAACCATGATCTGAGCTCCCACATAAAACATTTGAGCTAGCGTGCCTTCTACAAAGTTTCGCTTGGATAGCAAACGCTTCATTGTTGCTTTGAAATCAATTTTATTATTGTCTTTGCTTTCAGGCATTTTGGCCACAGCAATGATGACTAAAATAGCCAAAACCACTAAACCCAACATGACATAAGGATTTCTTATGACCATCAAATCAGCAGTTCTGATTACAGCTTTTGCAGACTCATCGAGATTTGAGAAGATGATATTTCCATTTGCATCTGTTGCATTGGATTGGAGAGCATTAAGAATGAATTGCTTTGCGACAAAAAGGCCCGCCAAAGCTCCCATTGGGTTAAATGCCTGGGCGAGATTTAATCGTTGCGTGGCAGTAGCTTCCGGCCCCATGGAAAGAATGTATGGATTTGCGGTAGTTTCCAAAAATGCCAAACCAAAAGTCAGGATATACAAGGAGGCTAAGAAGAAGCCATAGCTTTCCCATGCAGCAGCAGGGTAGAATAGGAGAGCTCCAAAGCCGTATAAACCTAACCCAAGCAAAATGCCGGTTTTGTATGAGTATTTTTTAATGAAAAAGGCGGCAGGAAGAGCCATTGTAAAATAGCCTCCATAAAATGCCATTTGTACCCAGGAAGCCTGAGTATTGTTCAGTTCCAAAACTCGCTTAAATGCCGCCACCATGGGATTGGTGATGTCATTTGCAAAACCCCATAAAGCAAAAAGGGATGTAATCAGGATAAATGGTAAAACAAGATGTTTGGGTACAAGTGCAGGTTTTTGGGTCATGATTGAGGTTATAAGGATCGGTCAAGATGGGTGTAACCACCATCCACGTACAGGTGCTGTCCTGTGATATGTCTGGCTTGGTCGGATAGTAAGAAAATAGCCATTGCAGCTATTTCCTCTGGTTTGGTCATGCGCTTTCCCAATGGGATTTTCGCAGTGATGGATTCTAGTTTAGCTTTGGGATCCTCAAAAGTATTGATCCAGTTTTCGTATAGCGGAGTATAGACTTCGGCAGGGATAACTGCATTCACTGTGATCTCATAAGGTAGGAGTTCTACAGCCCATTCCCGGGTGAGAGATAGTTGGGCTCCTTTTGCTGCTGTATAGCCAGAGGTTCCTCCTTGTCCTGTTACCGCTGTTTTGCTACTGATATTGACAATGCTTCCTTTGGACTTCTTCAAAGAAGGCAAGGCATAATGTGCCAAATGGTAATAATGATTCAGGTTTTTAGCAACGGATTTTTCGAATTCTTCAGGGCTTCCTTTTTCCAAACCTACACTGTCATTTGCTCCTGCATTATTGACAAGCCCATCTATTCTTCCGTACTTTTCCAATGTAATTTTGACTACATTTTCCGAGTCAGCAGCATCAAAAAGTCTCACCGGAATTTGAAAGGCTTCGCCCAAAGCGAGAATTTCAGCTCCTTCTTTTTCCGAAGGGTCGATCATCACCGGGATTGCTCCCTCGGCGATCAATCCCTTGGAAATAGCTCCGCCAATTCCTTTGGCTCCTCCTGAAATAAGGATGACTTTGTTTGATAAATTTAGGTTCATAGTTTATTGTTTTGTCAAAAGTCCACTAAAAACTGTTGACAGAGTTTTTTTACATTTTAATTTATTTCCAGAATACTGAGGTCCTTGGACTGTTGTCTTTCAATAATTCAAATTCCATAAAACTCAATAGCAGTATTTCCCATGATGGCTTCTTTTTCAGATTTGGAAAGCCGATCGGTAAATTTTTCTACCAGCTCTAGTACTTGCTCGTATTCTGCTGCCACTTTACAGACTGGCCAGTCACTTCCAAACATCAATCGATTGGGGCCAAATAATTCCAATGCTACTTCCAAATAGACCTGAAAATCCTTTGCCGTCCATTTTTTCCAGTCAGCTTCTGTGACCATTCCAGAAAGTTTGCAATAAATATATTCCCGCTCAGCTAGAGGTGCCATTTCTTTTTTCCAATCTCGCCAGATTCCCAATTTGATATTTGGTTTGGCTATATGGTCAATCACAAATGGTTGTTCGGGAGCTTTTTTGACAAACTGCAAAGCCGCTTCCAATTGAGTATGAAAAATCAAGATATCATAGGTATAGCCTCTCTTTCCGATTTTCTCAATTCCCTGGATAAAATCCTTGCGTAGCATGTATTCCACGGGTTTTGATTGGAGGACTTCACGATAGCCTTTAAGCTTGGGATGTTTCGCAAATTGGTCTAGGTCTTTGTCTAGTGCATCATTTGCCAAATCTGCCCAACCAACGACTGCCTTGATTTCCGGATATTCATCTGCCAGATCAATCAAAAAAGCCGTTTCATAAAAGCTTTCATCTGCTTGAACGGCGACGCATCCATCAATTTCGAACTCTTTAAGAATTGGAATCAGGTCATCCGGAAGAAAGTTTTTCCGGATGACTTTCATGTCCTCATTGATCCAGTCGTGCTTTGTAGGATTGTATTTCCAAAAATGCTGGTGCGCATCTATTTTCATGCCTCAGGATCTTTCATGGCTACTTGTCGGGATACACCTAGGCCATCTATTCCTAATTCTACCACATCTCCTTCAGTTAAATATTTTGGTGGATCAAATCCTAATCCAACACCTGCCGGTGTTCCTGTCGAAATCACATCACCTGGTAGCAATGTCATGTATTGGCTCAAATGCTCAATCAAATAAGGGATGTCAAATACCAAATCAGAAGTATTGCTGTCCTGAATAGTTTCGCCATTCAGTTTCAACCAAAGTCTCAAATTGTGCGGGTCAGGAATTTCAAATTTAGTTGCCAGAAATGGTCCAAGCGGAGCAAAATTGTCAGCACTTTTTCCTTTTACCCATTGACCACCATGACGAAGCTGGAAGTCACGCTCGCTGACATCATTGTGCAAGCAATATCCTGCTACATAATCCATAGCATTTTCCTTGCTCACATATTTGGCTCTTTTACCAATCACTACTGCCAATTCCACTTCCCAGTCTGTTGCAGTGGAATTTTTAGGGATATAAATCGGGTCAAATGGTCCTGAAAGAGAGGAGGTGGCCTTCATGAAAATGATCGGAATTTCTGGAACAGCCATGCCCGATTCGATCGCATGTTTTCTATAATTCAGTCCAATACAAACGATTTTAGAAGGTCTGGCCACAGGGGAACCGATTCTTGAATTATCAGGGATTTTGCTGAGACCTTCAATATTTGCTTCTAACCAAGCATCCAACCGATCTAGTCCATTGCTTTCAAAAAATGCTTCATTCCAATCTTCCTGAAATCCAGAGCAATCCAAATAATTGCCGTCTTTATCAATGATTCCTGGTTTTTCTTTTCCGGCCTCGCCAAATCGTATCAGTTTCATATAAGTATCTAGTAATTAATATAATGTTTCAAGTTTTAAGATTTTAGAATCAAGAATCAAGATGTAAAATTTTGTGTTTAGGCTAATACTGGCTTAAAACTCGTATTTCTTAATTCGAATTTCGTATCACATTTTTAAACCAAGGAATCCTCCATCGATAGGAATATTTGTTCCTGTAATGAAGCTTCCGGTTTCAGCGCTTACAAAGTAGGCAAGCTCAGCAATCTCTGATGGAGTTGCCATTCTACCTATTGGCTGGGTTGCAGCAAGTTTTTCAAACATTTCTTTTTCCTGACCAGGATAATTTTTGGCCAAAAATCCATCTACAAATGGGGTATGAACACGTCCTGGAGATAAACAATTACAACGTATCCGATCAGCCACGTAATCTCTAGCCACACTCAAAGTCATGGAAAGTGCCGCTCCTTTGGTCATGCTATAAGCAAATCGATCAGGAATACCGATCGTTGCTGCCACAGAAGCCATATTTAGAATAGAACCTCCACCATTTTCTTTCAGCTTCGGTAGTGCCGCCTTGATGCAGTTAAACATGCCTTTTACATTCACTTGAAATACCCGGTCAAAATCTTCTTCAGACGTGTTTTCAGCTTTTCCTATGTGCGAAACTCCTGCATTATTAATCAATGTGTCGATTTTTCCAGGGATTGATTGAATGAGTGTTTCGGTTTCTGCAGGATCTGCGACACTTCCACAAAGGAAAGTGACATCAAATCCTTTGTCACGTTCTTCTTGGGCTACTTTTTCACCTATTTCAGGGTTAATGTCGATAAAGTAAACTTTGGTCTCTTTGGCTGCAAAAAGCTGAACCATGGCAAGTCCGATTCCTGAAGCCCCACCTGTTATAAGTACTGTTTTATTTTTCATGTCATTTCCAAAATGGGAAAATAGGGTCTTTGGCCTAGACTCCCAAAATATATTTGATGGATTATAATTTAACTGTTTCTCCGGTTTTGACCGATTCATCACAGGCAAAAGCGATCTTCAGACTGTTAAGTGCATCTTGCAAATGATCATCAAGATTTACATTGTCTTCAATTGCCTTTAAAAAATAGTGCTGTTCGCGGTTACAAAGCTCTTGATGGCCTGGTTCATCTTTAAGATCAATCCATTCATCTGGTCTAAGAAATTCATTTTTTTCGTCGATTTCAGCATGATGAATTTTGATCGACTCAGTTTTTGTATGGCTATCCACATGATCAGATTTTCCAGATGATCCTGCATCTTTTGCAGTGATGGAAACAGAACCTTTTGGACCGAAGACGTCTTTTACAAAAAATGCAGTTTCGCTGACCATTGGTCCCCAGCCTGCCTCGTACCATCCAACCGAACCATCTTCAAATCGAATTTGAAGTTGCCCATAATTATAGTTGTCTGTTGCTATTTCATCAGTCATTCTCGCACCAATAGCGGAAACTGAAACAGGTTTAGATAGAGTCATTTGACACATCACATCAATGTAATGAACACCACAATCCACAATCGGACTTAGGCTTTTCATTAGATTTTTATGAACATCCCACATATAACCATGACTTTGCTGGTTGAGATTCATGCGCATCACCAGAGGTTTTCCCATCTTTTGTGCTTCCTCGATAAAGCGGATCCAAGAAGGATGATGTCTTAAAATATAGCCAACGACAACTTTTTTATTTTTCGCTTTTGCTTTGGCAATGATTTTCTCGCATCCGGTAATGGAATCTGCTAAAGGTTTTTCAATGAAAACATGGCAATCGGCATCTAAAGCTTTTAAAGCAAATTCTTCATGAGTATCTGGATAAGTGCTGATGCACACCGCATCTGCATTTGATTCCTGAAGTGCTTGATCAAAGTCCTCAAAAAGTGGGTAATTAGAATTCAAGGATTGGTTTAGCTTGTTTTTGCTCTCTCCACGAGATACTAAACCACATATTTCGAATTCCGGCATTTGATGATACGCAGTCGCATGGGAAGCTCCCATATTTCCACATCCTACAACTAATATTCTGATTGGGTTCATTGTACTCTAATTTCTCAAAAATTGATTTTAATTATTGTCTTTCACTTCCTCTAATGTATCTCCCTCCGTGATTTTTCCTACTTCGATGTTTGGTTCATCCTGATTTCCTGTAATTTTTATCGGGATTCCGAAAATCCCCAAAGGAGGTAATCCCAACCGAAAAGCAATACTCATATCTCCATCCAAACTTACCTGACCTTCAAATCTAGGTCTAAATCCAGCGATCCGCATTTTAGTTCTGGGAATAGTAAGAAGGTTGTTTTCAATGGAAGTTTCTATTTCTACATCATTAAGGTTAGGGTCTTCCAATTCCGCGTTTTCGGTTTCCTTGGCAATAGTGTTCATCAATTTAAAGCCTTTTAATTTGACTTCCTTCAAGCCTAAAACACCTTTACCTTTTATGGATGGTAGAACGGGCTCCATTTGAGCATTGATTTTTCCCTCTAGATGATAGCTCAGCGAGGCAATTCCACTGGCATATTCAGCAAAGGATGCCATTTCCTGAAACATTTTTATTTCTTGGTAGGCTCTGTTTATATCAAATTCTTTTGCATCTATTTGATATTCAAACGTCGCTGAATATGGATTTTTTGCTTGATAATTTCCAGACATGGAGATTTTTGCACCAGCAAGTTCAAATTCTGCTTTTTCTAAGTTGATAATTTCAGGCTTCGTGGAAAGTTTACCTTGAAAATTCTTTATTACCAATTCCTCAAAATGAATCGAATCAATGTTGGCATTTAATGCAATATCTAGATTTTTTGGAGGGACAATGACACCGGAAACAGAACCCATACTATCAACTTTCCCAGGAGTCTCTTCTCCGAAGAACATGAAATCATCAAAATTTATAAAGGTGGAATTAACTGTTATTTCCCCTTTCAATAATTCTTCCGGATCAACAGCATACCCTAAATAATTATAGAAAAAGCCAGAGCTTGTAATCTCATTTGATTGATAGGAAGTCAAAAAATCAGAAAAAGATATTTTGTCCTGATTAAATTCTAAAAGTCCTTTTTTCAGTTCAACGGGTTGGGGAAGAAGGTCTGTTCGCAAAGTGATATCCTGAACTTGTATCGATCCACTATTGTCTAGCTTATTGTAATCCCCATTAATTGCATCATTTTGATTTCCCTTGAGGGAAAAATCAGTGATTAAAAAACCATCTAGATCATACCCATCGACACCAAAAAAACTGTAAAGTTTCCCTAAATCTAGCCTCCCTTTTGAGTTTATGTCATAGGAAAGATTTTCAGGGTTTTGCAGGTTTGCTGCCAGGAAAAATGGCTGACCTGCAAATGTAAATTCAATCGGTTGGATAGTAAATTTTAAATCTGAAATGGAATTAGAGTTACTTTTTACTGAAAGTAAGATGGATAGATCCTGAATGGATTCTGAATGATACGGGGTTTGAATAAATCCATTAGATAGTTTAAAATCTGCGTTGACGATAGGAGATTCTTTTGTTTCAGGATTGTATTTTCCAGAAGCAATAAGATCCAAATCGATTTTACCATTAAGAAGAAAACCTGAATCCAAAGGGTAGAATTTTGGGATATCACCTAAGTCAAAACTACTTTTCAGGTTAGCATTGACTTCTCTTTCGAGTGCGAGGTTATAGCTCAAATTCCCAGAGGTGATTTGGTCAATAACTTTAAAATTGATTTTGTCAAATGAGAAATTGAGATTTTTTGGAAGACTGTCGGGACTAGTAATACTCAGATTGATGTCGATATTCTGAATAGCCTCAGGTAATTGATTCCATTTTAAATATCCGTCTGAGAGACTCGTTTTCAGATTGAATTTTGGGATTCTTGTGATAATAACTTCAGGATTTCTTAATTCATTAGGGTCTGGTTCACTTTTTAAATTCCCACTTGAAGAGAAATCTAAATTAAATTTTCCTCTATAATCCAGGGATTTTGTACCCAAGGCTTTGTTCAATAAACCTAAATCCAAATCCGCTTTTAATTCAGAGTTGATTTGAGATGGGTTCAGGTTTTTCAGATGAAAGAATCCATTTAGATTTCCATCATCTAAATTCAAATTCAAGCTATCTAAATCAAATTCAAATTGGCTAGGATCTAAAGCTGGTAAACGGAGATTTAATCGGAATCCCAAATCTTTGATGGGTTGAGATGCTTCATTATGTAAGATCTCCCCATTAGAAACTCCCATATTGATGACCAAAGCAGGCATTTCATTTTCTTCAGGAAGATAGAGTCCTTGTAAGGAAGCGACGATATCGCCTTTACCGGTAATTTTTGTTTTCCCAAGATCTGGCATCAGGTCTTGAGGAATTAAAGAAAAAATATCCTCGAGTCCTGAATCGAAAGATTCGAGAACAAAATTCATGTCGTAGCCACCCGGAATAAATTCAAGTTTTCCGACAAAATTCATTGGTAATTGATTGATTTTAAGTTCGTTTCTTAAAAAAGTTAATGAAGTGGATTCTGTGTTGATCTGAGTAAGTAAACTGGCGACGACCTTGTTTTTATTTAGAATTGGGAAGTCTTCGTACAGCAACTGAAGTTCTTCAATAGTAATATCGCTTGTCAGGTTAAAGTTTTCATTTTCCAATATCCCACTTCCCTTATAGTCAATTCCTTTTGCATCGCAAATCATGTCAAGCGAAGTATCCTGATAAAGAAATCTGCTGTTTGTAAAATGAAAAGTCTCAATTTCTAAGTTCAGAGGACTTTGTTCTTTTTCCACACTGTCTTTAGGCGTGGGTTTGACCACATCAAAATTTGAATTGCCATCCTTGTCACGCATAAGTTTCAAAACAGCATCCTTCAGGTAAATTTCATCCACAATGTATTTTTCTGAAAAAAGGGATGGAATGCTGATTCCTAATGCCAGTTCTTTGGAATATAAAAGCGTGTCAGTTTGAAATGGGGAAGATCCTTCTAAAAGCAATTCATCCATTGAGACCGTTAGCGAGGGGAAATGACGAATCAAGCTTACGTTGACTTCTGAAAAATTCACTTCAACCTCTAATTGTTCATCCAAAACCTTTTGAAGAGTGGACTGAAGCCGGTCTTTGAAAATGACAGGGAAAAATAGAAGAAAAAGGAAAAAGAGGAGTAAAAAGCCAAGGCCGAACTTCCATATTTTCGAATTCCAAAAATTCACTTTCATAGATTTTAAAAATTAAAGGCCTGATGCAGATAAGATTACAAGTTACCCATTTTATCAATTTTTGAAGCTGGGAGGTATTTGATTTTAATTTTCATGGAAACAGGCTCCATTGGCTCATCTTGATCATTTGTTTCTATTTGAGCGATTTTTTCCACCACCTCCATTCCTTTTATTACCTGTCCAAAAACGGTATAGTCTCCGTCCAATCGATGAACTCCCTCCGGATTTTGAATAATATAAAATTGGCATCTAGCACTGATTTTTTCAGGATTGCCATCTCTTCCAGCTCCGACCGCTCCATATTGATGAGTCAATTCTGGAATGATTTCTGGTGCCAAAAGATATTCAGGATCATTAAAACCATCTTCTGTATCAGGACAGCCTCCTTGGTTGACAAAATTGGGGATCACCCTGTTGAAAGTCAAAGTATCCCAATAACCGGCTTCGGCTAGTTCAATAAAGCTATCACGATGATTAGGAGTTCTATCATCAAGTGAAATAAGGATTTTTCCTTGGGGAGTCTTTATCTCCGCGACAGGAACTTTCTTTTGAGCAACAGATTTAATGATGGAAAAAGAAACCAAAAATAATGTGATCGTGAATAGTCTAATCATGTTCATAGCTCGTACGTAGTTGTTGATCTAAATATAAAATCAATTCAAATTGATTTTGGTAGAAATTGATTTTATTTAGATTGTTTTTCAGAGATAATTAATTTTAAATAATGGATAATAAATATACTCTTGAGAGTGAATTAGAGAGATTATTGGCTTTAAGTAATTTAGATTTAGATTATTACGATGGAAAACATGGAGTAAAGTGGCTCGCTGAGATGGCAGCAAACGTGGCAGGTACTAAAGTTTCCTTGATCAATTTGATCGATTCCTACACGCAGTGGACCATTGCTAATGTAGGAATGGAAATTTCCAATATGGCCAGAGAAGACTCTGTTTGCCAATACACCATGGAAAATGAAGAAGGAGAGATTTTTGAAGTAAATGACTTGCGGGAAGACGATCGCTTTAAAGAGAAATTTTACGTAAAAGAAGATCCCAACCTGACATATTATCTTGGAGTGCCACTGACCACTGCGGAAGGGTATAATTTAGGGGCATTGTGTGTAATGGATGTGGAAGAGAAGAACATCGTTACTGAGAAGAGGGAGCTTTTAAAATTGATCGCAAGGCAGATTGTCGATCGACTAAAGATTAACAGCAAGTTGGCAGAGCTGAAGGACCAGATGGGGGATATCTTGCAAAGTCAGAAAAAACTTGCTCACGACGTCAGAGGTCCAATCGGTGGAATCGTTGGCTTGGCTGAAATAATCAAGATGCAGGGAATGGATAACCAAATTGAGGAAGTATTGGAATACATGGATCTTATCCAAAACAGCGGGGATTCAATTCTTGATTTGGCTGATGAAATCCTCAATCAAAATTTCGATCCAAAACTTCAAATGATCCGCGATCCAAAGGATCATGAATTCACTTTGCTGCTTTTCAAAAATAAAATTCAAGCCATGTTTGAGCCGCAGGCGATGGTGAAGAAGGTGAATTTCATCGTAGAAGTTGGGAGCTCAAATCATTTTACACCTTTTCCAAAATCAAAACTGATGCAGATCGTTGGTAATTTGATTTCCAATTCCATCAAATTCACTCCTGCTTATGGCACCATTTCGATTTTCCTGCATTTAGAGGTTAATGAGGGAAAAGAGTTTTTAAACATTACAGTGAAAGATACCGGCACAGGCATGCCTCAGCAAAAAATAGATCAAATTTTAGCCGAAGAGGCTAGCAGTGAAAAAGGAACTTCCGGTGAAAAGGGATTTGGTTTTGGACTACATGTAGTCACCAAACTCGTGAATGAACTGGGAGGGAAAATGGAAATTGAGTCTGAGCCAAGTCAGGGAACAACCTTTAAAATTGGAATCCAATTCAACTGATAGAATTGGATTCCAAGCTCTTTTTCTGATTGTTGACAGGATTTGCATACATCGCCAAAAAGTTTTTGACCATCAGTGTGTTTTTGGTGTCAACTTTTTCGATTAAACGCTTTTCGAATGCATTTTTTTCTTCTACGGAGTAATGTGCTTTGTATTCATCATCCCCATAAAGTAAGTCATGTGCTATGTAATTACTTGGCCAAAGCTTATATCCAGACCAAATTTTCTGGTCGATTACATTGGCTAAGTGACTAAGTTTCTCACTTTGATTCAGCTCCATTTTGGAGATTTCTGAGATTTCCTCATTCAAAACTCCATTCACTTGAATATGAATTCGTTTCTTCGTTCCCATGATGCCACGCAAAAGATTTAGGAAATCTTCATTTTCACTTTTGACGTACTTTTCATCTCTGGATTTAGCCAGCAACTCAGGCATTTTTAAAATGTCCGTAGGATCGTATTCGTAAGAAATGGAAATCGGAACCACTCTGATTTTCTCGAAATACCCAAATGGATTATTTCCCTCTTCTGCAAGAGTCAGCATTTTCAGAACACCACGCTGAGTTGCATCATTTCCATCTTTGGTTCTGCCTTCCCGCTGTGCAGTCCAGACAGATCTGTTCTCATGAACCAAGGACTTTTTGATATACTCTGAAGCCATCATAGAGCTCTCCAATAAGGCTCTTCCTTGCAAACCTCGTTTGATAGCAAAGTTTCTGTTTAATCTGGAAAGGGTATGCAAAAACTTCTTTTTGATAAGATTATCACCAATGGCAGAAGTAGTCAAAACCAATCCATTTTCATAGAGAGAGGCATTCAATAGAGAAGTGTCCAGAATGATGTCTCTATGATTGGAAATAAACAAATAGGAAGTATTCGGTTCTAGTTTTTCAAAACCATCGATACTGAGTCCGTCAGAGCTTTTTTCCAAGACTTTTTTGACTCCTGGGTAAATAAAGTTGATCTGAAAATCACGGAGAGAATGCGTGTGAAGCATGAGGTCTTTCCAGTGATCTTTGGAATCATGAGGAAATGTGAAATTCATCATGGCCTCAAGCATCGGGTCATCCACTATTTCTCGAATAGCATCATTCGCTTCTGCATCATAAAAAGGCCTGATCGAATCAAATTTTGACATAGATGGGTGCTGAGTTATCCTGCAAAAAGCAAAATTTAGGTCAATTTTTGAAGTTTCTCCTGTAAATCATTTTTGCTTTCTTCTGTAATTATTCCCATTTCAGGTGTTTAGAAAAGAATAAAAGATGATAAGGAAGTGACTCTGTCCAGTAATTCCAAGTGTGAGCTCCAGGTCTTTCTGTATAATCATGGTCAATTTTATTCTCTAAAAGCAATTGGTGCATCTGACGATTTGTTTTTATCAGGAAATCATCCACCCCAATATCCAGAGTGAGTGCGACACCATTTTCTTTGATTTTGTCTACCAAGCCCACAGCGGTATACTGCGAGAAAGGAGCATCATAAATCAGGTCTTCTCCAAGCATTGCCTTTTGCTGAGTAGTACGAAGTTTCTGAAAATCTTCCGGCACTATCCACATACGGGTATCAATATTCATTACTCCACTCATGCTGCCCGCTGCAATAAATAATTCCGGGTGTTTTGCGCTAAGAATGATTGCTCCATGTCCACCCATAGATAGTCCCGTGATTGCTCTGGATTCTCTTTTGTCCAAGGTTCTGTACTTCTTATCAATTTCTGGGATCAGTTCTTTGATAATGTAGGTTTCATACTGGACAGAATCCATCATCGGGCTGTCGTAATAATAGCTAGCTGGACCCACACTAGGTGTAACAATAATCAAGTTGTATTGATCTGCGAGTTGATTAACCAAACCAGGCTCAGTTACCTTTTTGTGCCAATCATTAAAAGCCCCGCTTCCACCATGAAGAAGGTATAGTACTGGGTAACTCTTAGATGAAGATGAATAGGAAGAGGGTGTGGTGACTGCTGCTTTTAAGTTTTTCTTCATCACCGGACTGTAAACTTCCAGTGTATCAACTTTTGCCTGTGCAAAAGCAAAGGAGGGAAGAAAGAAAAGCAAAAGTAAGATTCTGTTCATAGTGTAATAGGATTTGGGATTTATCGAAAGTCCAAAATAGGGATAAATTGAAAATAAACTGAATTTACATCCTGACTTAAGTCATATTTCCAAGATTCGAAAATCCCTATCTTTAACATAGAAAGCTATGAAAAGTACGACTCTTCAAAATATCGCTTACTTTTTTATTGTCCTGGTTTTTGGGTCAATCATCTTAATGGAAGGGGCTTTCATTTTTGTACCTCTGGTTTGGGGAGTTTTTTTTGCATTCGCTTTGAATCCCATGTCCAATTGGCTAGAAGAGAGGAGAATTCCCAGAGGCATCGCCATTATTATCAGCATCCTTATAGTTAGTGTGTTGGCCTTTGGTGTGTTTTATTTGCTTCTGAATCAAATGATCGGGTTGATCGGGGATATTCCGGAAATTGGATCCCAATTTAGTTCCAAGATGGAATCCTATCTGGAGGAAATTCAAGCTACGACAGGGATCAATCTGCTTGACAACAATGAAAAAATCTATGATCAGATAGTTGATTTTGGGAGTATAAACCAGACGCTATTTGCTACAGGAAAGTCAATTGCCTTAGCGGGAATAATTCCTCTTTTCATCTTTCTATTGCTTTACTACAAAGATTTTTTTGTCGAATTCCTGTATAGAAACTCCAAAGATTCTAATGAAAAAATTATTGAATGGGCAAAAGAATCGGGGAGGGTTATCCAATATTATTTGGCTGGAATGCTGAAAGTGACGGTGATCGTTGCGATCATGGCAGGGATCTTCTTTTATATAATCGGAGTAAAGTATTTTCTCCTTTTCGCCGTCTTTATAGCTTTGATGAACTTGATTCCTTACGTTGGTGTCTTTGTAAGTTCACTTTTTGCCATTTTATACGTGTTTTTGACAACGGATTCGGCTCTTTATCCATTTTTGACCTTCCTGGTTTTATGGGGAATTCAACTTCTGGAAAATAACCTGATCACTCCATTGGTAGTAGGGGCACAAGTTCAGGTAAATGCCTTTGCCGTAGTTCTTTCAATTTTAATCGGTGGTTGGGTTTGGGGGATTTCAGGAATGATATTATTCATTCCTTTGGTCGGTGTGCTGAAGATTACTTTGGAAAAAAGGGAGAATTATAAGGCTTATGGATTTTTGCTGGGCGATGAAATCATTGTGTCAGAGAAAAATGAAAATTTCTGGAAGCTATTTAAAAGGAAGATTCACAAAGAATAGATGCAGCTGCCACACAAGGCCAAAATTCTCCACTCAATTTATTTTTAACTTTTTTTCACACATTCAGGAACTATTTGTATCATGCTATGATTGAACGTTCATTCAGTTATGGAGAATTTGCAAAACAAAAAGGAAAGTATCCTCGAAAGCGCCCTTGTACTTATCAATGAGCAGGGGTTTCATGGATGCCCGGTAAGTAAAGTCGCAAAAAATGCGGGTGTGGCTGCAGGTTCAATTTATACTTACTTCGACAGTAAGGAAGAATTGATCATGGGAGTTTTTGAATATGTGTCAGAAAAAATCAAGGAATATGTATCCAGTAAGGACGATGAGTCTATGGAATATGAAATTCGATTTTTCAATTATTGGAAAAATTACACGGAATATTTTGAACTCAATCCAGCACACCATGGGTTCTATGACCAATTCGTAAATTCACCTTTTCATTCTGAAAATTCCCAATTAAAACCTAATGGTTGGCATGAGTGGGCCAATCAATTTTTCCAGTCAGGAATTGACTCGGGAGCTATCAAATACATAAACCCAACGGTACTGGCGATTTTAGTCAACTCGAATATCAATTCGGTAGTCAGAATCAAAAATAACTTTAAGAATAGGTTTGCAGAGAAAAATGTAAACCTGGAGGAGATTTCCAGTTTGATCTGGGAAGGGATTAGAAACAAGTAACCCAAACCTTTGTTCGAGTTTAATTTTATTCAATAAACAGTTCTATGTTTAAAAAGCATGTTTTGCTAGTTGGAATGAGCATTTTTCTCTTTTCGACGACTGGCTTTGGCCAGGAGGATCCACCAATTCCACAGGGTGAATTGTCCCTGGAGGAAATTTTAGAGTATTCATTGCTGAACAGTCCACTTATCCGACAGTCTCAGATCGATGAAGAAATCGGAGATCAGGAAATCAAATCCAGTTTGGCGGGATGGTTTCCACAGATTTCTGCCTCCGCTGGAGGTTCTTATAATATCAAGTTGCAAACCCAAGTAATTGGTGACCAGCTGATCACATTTGGCCAGCCTTGGAATTCCAATGTGTTGTTTCAAGTAAACCAAACACTCTTCAACAGAGATCAATTATTCGCTTCTAAAACCTCCAAGTACTATCGTGAGCAATTGGAAAAGGTGACTGAAAATAGTCGAATCAATACCATCGTGGAGGTGAGCAAAGCCTATTACGACATCTTGTTGGCAAGCGAACAGCTTAATGTATTAGATGAAAACATGGTGAGGCTGGAAAAGCAATACAAAGATGCCGTCAGTAGATATGAAGCGGGTTTGGTAGACAAAACAGACTATCAGCGAGCGAGCATTGCACTTGCCAACGAAAGGAGTGATCGAAACCGGGTGAAGACTTCTTTTGATGCGAAATATGCCTACCTAAAACAGTTAATGGGCTATCCGGATAATGCCGATTTCACTGTCGAGTTTAATCGTGAGAAAATGCTCGATGATATGTTTATGGAAGAATCTGAACCTTTGGTACTGGAGAATCGAGTGGAATATCAGTTGATGAAAACCCAACAGACTTTGAACGAGATTCAGACAAGCTATGAGAAGTGGAATTATCTTCCTGAGCTTTCTGCAAATTATCGGTACAACTGGCTGTTTTTCAACCAGGAATTCTCCAATCTATATAATCAATCTTACCCTACTTCTGCTGTTGGGTTAACGCTTGCGCTTCCGATTTTTCAAGGAGGAAAAAGAATGCACAGGGTAAGGATAGCAAATCTACAGGTAGAGCGGGGAGAAATAGATCTTCGAAATCTTTCCAGTCAGATCAAGACGGAATACAAAGTGGCTTTGGCAAATTACAAAAGCAGTCTGTACGAATGGGAAGCCATTCGCGAGAATATGGAAATGGCCGAAGATGTTTACAATATCATCAAATTACAATACGATGAAGGGATCAAAGCTTATGTGGATTTGGTCGTGGCTGAATCCGATTTAAGAACAGCCCAGATCAATCACTTAAATGCTGTCTATCAGGTCTTGGAAAGTAAGCTGGATCTGAAGAAAGCCCTTGGAATCATCGAATACAATTAATTCTGCATCTCTAATTATCAATCATAATGAAATCTAACTTTCACATAATTGCTTTCTCAGCACTGATTTTTACGGCTTTTGCCTGCGGTTCAAAACAGCAGGCAGGTCCACCACCAGCCCCAGTTATTCCAGTGACTACCTATAAAGTGGTTAAAAAATCTGTCAGAGGATTTGATCAATACCCGGCGACTTTGGTGCCAATGAATGAGGTGGAGATCAGACCTCAGATTTCTGGCTATATCACCAATATTTATGTTCAGGATGGACAAATGGTAAAGAAAGGTCAAAAGCTTTACGAAATCGATAGAAGTAAATATGCAGCTTCACAGCAGCAGGCGCAGGCAAATGTGGCCAGTGCGGAAGCCAATCTTGCTAAACTGACAAAAGATCTGGAGCGCTATAAAAGATTGGATGAGCAAGATGCGATCGCCAAACAGCAATTGGATTATGCAGAAACTGCGGTTTTGGATGCCAAATCCCAACTTGCTTTTGCGAAAGCACAGCTTCAGTCTGCCAGTACAGATTATCAGTATTCTTTATTGACAGCTCCATTTGATGGGACAGTTGGAATTTCTCAGGTGAGAGTAGGTGCGCAGGTTTCTCCAGGCCAACCATTATTAAACACACTTTCTTCCAATGACCCAATGTCTTTGAATTTTGTGGTGAATGAGCGAGAGATTCCTAGATACAACAAGCTTTTGAGAGAAGAAAATCAACCGGACTCTTTGTTTACGATCCAGTTTAGTGATGGGTCTTCTTATCCATTTCCTGGAAAATTCATCACGATTGATAGAGCAGTTGGAAGACAATCCGGTACGATCAATTTGAGAGTGAGATTCCCAAATCCAAATCATGAATTAATCGCAGGTATGACTGTCAATCTTCAGGTTTTGAATGATGATATCGGTCCTCAATTGGCGATACCAGCTAAGGCAGTCGTCGAGCAAATGGGAGAATATTTTGTCTTTGTGGTACAGGAGGAAAATAAAGTTCACCAGCAAAAGGTGATACTTGGTACTCAACTAGGAGATGATATAGTAGTAAGAGATGGCCTGGCGGAAGGAACTGTCATCGTAGAGAGTGGCGTGCAGAAATTGAGAGAAGGCATTCAGATTACTACTGAATCGGCTGCTCCCCAACAATAATTTTTAAAGGATTGAATCAATAAAAATGATATCAGACGTATTTATAAAACGACCGGTAACAGCAATGGTAATATCCATTGTGATAGTGCTGGTGGGGACATTGGCAATTCTCAATCTCCCCGTGACGCAATATCCCGACATTACTCCTCCAGTTGTAGCTATCGCAGCAAACTATACGGGTGCTGATGCGAAAACTGTGGAGGAAACGGTAGCAACGCCGATTGAAACTCAAGTAAATGGTACACCGGGGATGGCTTACATTTCATCTACCAATACCAGTACAGGTCAGATGAATGCCAACGTGACTTTTGAAGTTGGGACGGATATCGACATCGCCACACTTGATGTTCAAAACAGGGTGAGTATCGCAGAGCCACAACTTCCAGAAGCGGTTAGAAGGCTTGGCGTTGTGGTGAGAAAGAGAAATCCAAGTATCATGATGGTGGTGAGTATTACTTCGCCCAAAGGAACGCATGATCCGAAATTCCTTTCCAATTATGCCAACATTTACATCAAAGATGCACTATTGAGAGTCAATGGAGTAGGGGATATTACTCCGATTGGTCAGGATTTTAGTATGCGAATTTGGCTAAAGCCAGATAAACTCGCTCAGTATAATATTTCATCCAAAGAAGTGACTGCTGCGATTCAGGAGCAAAACCTTCAGGTAGCAGCTGGTACTGTGGGTGGAATGCCTCAGTTTAATAGTCAGGCTTTTGAATATCCGATTACAGTCAACGGTCGATTAGAGCGGGCTGAAGAGTTCGAAGATATTGTTCTTCGTTCAAATCCTGCTGACGGTTCCTTGGTCTATTTGAGAGATGTTGCCAGAGTGGAATTAGGTCAGTTTGATTATAGCCGTTTTTCTATTTTGGATGGGAAAGATTCTGCAATTCTTTTGGTGTATCAAGCTCCAGGAAGTAATGCATTGGAGACTGCTGAAGGTGTATATGCTGCTTTGGATGAGTTGAAAGCCAGTTTCCCAAATGACATGGAATATACCATCTCATTCGAGTCCGTATCTGTGGTGGATGTTTCGATCAATGAGGTTCTTCACACTTTTATGGAAGCGCTGTTATTGGTGGTTATCGTGGTATTCTTGTTCCTTCAAAGTTGGAGAGCGACTTTGGTACCAGTGCTGGCAATTCCGGTTTCGATTATTGGTACGTTCATCTTTTTCCCATTACTTGGCTTTACGATCAATACGCTGACGCTATTTGGATTTGTTTTGGCAATCGGTATTGTGGTGGATGATGCGATTGTGGTAGTGGAGGCTGTTCAGCATTACATCGATTCCAAAAAGATTTCTGCGAAAGAAGCGACCAAATTGGCAATGAAAGATATCACTGCTCCGGTTATTGCTATCGCATTGATTCTTTCTGCGGTATTTATTCCAGTTGGATTTATTCCTGGGATCGTTGGTAGAATGTACCAGCAGTTTGCGATTACCATCGCGATTTCTGTATTGATTTCAGCTTTTGTCGCATTGAGTTTGACTCCAGCACTTTGTACGCTACTATTGAAGCCCTCTGAGGTAAATGAGCATGGCAAAGGCTTGAATAAGTTCTTCTATAAGTTCAACCTTTGGTTTGAAAGAACCACTAATTCTTACACCTCAGGGGTGAAGAAGTCGATCCGAAGAGCTCCTTTAGTGCTGATTTTATTGATCTGTATTTTCGCCGGTACTTTTGGCCTGTTCCAATCCAAACCTACAGGTTTCTTACCAACAGAGGATGAAGGTCGATTGTACATAACATTAGAGCTTCCAGAAAGTGCTTCTACCAGTCGAACTCGGGAAGTGATGATGCAGATGAATGACTTGATCCAAAATACGGATGGAGTCAATCACGTCACTGGTATCGGTGGATTGAACGTGATCAACTTCTCCTTTAAATCCAACTCAGCAACTTTCTTCGTGCAGATGGATCCATGGGAGGATAGAAAAGAGCCTTCCAAACAACTCTTTGGAATTATCGCACAATTGAACCAGAAGTTTACAGCCATAAAAGATGGAAATATTGTGGTGGTTCCGCCTCCTGCAATTCCGGGATTAGGTAGAACTGGTGGTTTCAGTTTTATGCTAGAGCAGCGTGCTGGTGGAGGAGATATTAAAGAATTTGAGCAAGTGATGGGTCAGTTTTTGGCAGCAGTCAATCAAAGACCGGAGATCGCTATGGCTTATAGTTTCTTCAATGCCAGAACTCCTGGGTATCACATTACTGTAAACCGCGAAAAAGCGAAGAAGCTCGGAGTGCAGATGACCGATATCTTTAGCACGATGTCCAACTATATGGGCAGTAATTATGTGAATGACTTCACCAGATACGGCCGAAATTTCCGCGTAGTTTCTCAGGCTGACACTTCTTATCGTTCCGGAATTGAAGACTTGAAACAATATTACGTGTTGAATTCCAGCAGAGAATCTGTTCCACTTTCGGCTTTGGTGGATTATGAGGTGGTGGAAAATGCATCTGTGATTTCCCACTATAACCTTTTCAGATCTGCAGAAATCAACGGAAATGCCGCTCCAGGTTACAGTAGTGGTCAGGCTTTGGAAGCACTTCAGGAAGTGGCAGCCCAAGTATTACCTAGTGGTTATGGCTATGATTTCTCAGCCTTGAGTAGGGAAGAATTAGCTTCCGGTAATAGCACCATTTTGATTTTCGTGTTGGCTATTGTTTTGGTTTCCTTGCTTTTGGCAGCTCTTTATGAAAGTTGGTCTGTTCCATTCTCGGTTTTGCTGGCCCTTCCGTTGGGAGCTTTTGGAGCGATTGTCGCTCTTCACTTCTTACCTAAGCTGGACAACAACGTATATGCGCAGATCGGTTTGGTGACTTTGATCGGTTTGGCAGCGAAGAATGCCATTTTGATAGTGGAATTTGCGAAAGAACGTGTGGATAGGGGAATGCCTTTATTGGATGCGACGCTGGAAGCAGTGAAGTTGAGACTTCGACCAATCATTATGACTTCGCTTGCATTTATTCTTGGAGTTGTGCCTTTGGCCTTATCAAATGGAGCTGGGGCAGTGGCTAGACAAACTATCGGATGGACAGTGATTGGAGGGATGCTTGCTGCTACTTTCTTGGCAATTTTCTTCGTTCCGGTTCTTTATACCACTATCACCAAGATTGCATACGGCAAAAAAGAATTGGCAGAATTAGAAGCTAATTATAAACCTGAAGAAGGAGACCACGGTCATTAAATCTCTTCTTTAGTACTAGTTAAAAAGAAACCTCCTGATAAGTGAAAGCTTGTCGGGAGGTTTCTTTTTGTTCTTTGGTGAAAGTTTTAAGAGGGATTTAATTGTTTCACAGAAGAGAAAATGATAAAAAATTCTTCTTGATATGGAGATTCAACATAAAAGGCCGACAATTCTATTGCCGGCCTTCTTTTAGTAATTCAAGAATGATTTATTTCCAGAAATCTGCATTTTCGATTCCTGCATCTTTGGCAATAAAGACTGGATCTTTGCCTTCTTTCTTCTGCTTTTTATAATCTTTAAATGCTTTCATGGCAGGTTTTCTCAGTAAAAGAATAGCAATCACGTTAAGCCATGCCATCATTCCCACTCCGATATCACCCATGGTCCATGCGAGTTCAGCGGTTTTAATTGATCCATAAAATGTAGCACCTAAAATCGCCACTCTGAGTACCCAAATTGCCCAAGTGTTTTTTGATTTTCGAATCAAATAACTCAGGTTTGTTTCAGCAATGTAGTAATATGCCATGATCGTAGTAAAGGCAAAAAACAACAAGGATATAGCCACAAATCCTTTTCCTAATGCAGGGAAATGTGTTCCCACTGCATATTGGGTGTATTCTGGTCCGAATGAAACTCCAGGTAAGTTTTCTACAATAAAGCCCCCATCAGGATTTAATACATTGTATTGACCAGTAAAAAGGATCATTAGAGCAGTAGCGGTACAGACGAAAATAGTATCTACATAAACAGAAAATGCTTGTACCAATCCTTGTTTAACCGGGTGGGAAACTTCAGCTGCAGATGCTGCATGAGGAGCTGTACCTTGTCCGGCTTCATTGGAATAGATTCCTCTTTTCACTCCCCAGGCGATCGCCATACCAAATACTCCACTGAATGCAGCTTCTAAGTTCATGGCTGATTTGATAATCAATGCAAAAATGGATGGTACTTCAGCGATGTTCATAGCGATGATCACCACCGCCATTAAGATATATGCAGCAGCCATGAAAGGGATAACAACCTCTGCTACTTTACTGATTCTTTTGACTCCACCCAAAATAATCAAGGCAAGGAAAACTGTAATAATGATTCCAGTGTACATCACAGGAATTTCAAAGGCATTTTCTACGCTGAGGGCGATGCTATTACTCTGAACACCTGGCATAAATAGGGCGGTGGCAAGAATGGTTGCGAATGCAAAAAGCATGGCGTACCACTTGATTCCAAGGCCTTTTTCGATGTAATAAGCAGGTCCACCACGGTATTCACCATTGTTTACTTCCTTATAAATCTGGCCTAAAGTGGATTCTACAAATGCGGATGCTGCGCCTAAGAAAGCGATTACCCACATCCAGAAAATTGCACCTGGACCTCCCATAGCAATGGCAGTGGCAACACCAGCGATATTTCCTGTTCCAACTCTTCCTGAAATTGCAATTGCAAAAGCCTGAAAGGAGGAAACCCCTTCTTTGGATGATTCTCCCTTAAAAAGGAGTTGGACCATTTCTTTGATATAGGTGACTTGGAGAAATTTGGTGACGAATGAAAAATAAATTCCCGCTGCAAGGCAAAGGAAAATTAAGGCATTACTCCAGACGACAGCATTGATTGCTTCTACTATTTCTTTCATTTTTTATCTGTAAACTTCTAAATCTATCTTGTTTTCTTAAGCTTGGGTTTATTATAAACCCGAAGAAAGTGAAAATTCTGGGATTATAGCAGAAGAATCATTTTAAATGGGCTTAATTCATGATCGATTGCCTTTGAAAATTAGGTATTATGGGAAAAAGCATACTTTTTACATCAATTTTCAAATTGATAAATGTTTTAGCAGCCCTTTTGAAAATCAATAGAGTTTCAGAAAAATAAATTCTTAAAGAGTTAGAAATTTGGGTTTGGCC
This sequence comes from Algoriphagus iocasae, assembly GCF_014206875.1. GTDB lineage: Bacteria > Bacteroidota > Bacteroidia > Cytophagales > Cyclobacteriaceae > Algoriphagus > Algoriphagus iocasae. Next base: position 1,120,212 of record NZ_JACIJO010000001.1, read on the forward strand.
AAATGTTAACTACTCATCTTTCTCTAGCTATTTATGACCCCAATCAAGCACGCCTAATTCTAATTCAATTTAAATTGAACTTATAGATTTTACCATCAAAACCACAGAGATATAACTCCTGGTTTTCATCCACACCAAAAGATGAAATAGCAAAGTCCATATCGAAAAGTTCTGTGTTGACTGGGCTGGTAGAAGAGGAGGCATCCAAACTCCATACCCTTCCAGAAACGTAATCTGCATAAATATAAAGTCCTTTCAATTGCTGGATTGCGGATCCTCTATAAACATATCCTCCGGTAATAGAGATGTCACCTCGAGATCGGTCATATTCCCAAACCGGTAGCTCTAGTCCTTCTTGATTACAATTGGAGGAATTATAACAATGAAATCCTTCCATTGTATTCCAACCGTAATTTCCTCCATTTTTGATGATATCAATTTCCTCGTATTTATTTTGACCTACATCTCCAACCCAAAGTTCTCCGGTTTCTGAATCAAAACTAAGGCGCCAAGGGTTCCTTAAACCATAAGCATATATTTCCTTTTGAAAACCACTAGAGGAATTAGCAAAAGGATTATCCGATGGAATGGAATAGCTTTTAGAACCATTAGGCTTATTCACGTCAATTCGAAGGATCGTTCCTAGCAAAGTATTTCTATTTTGACCATTCCCTTTCGGATCACCACCATTTCCTCCATCTCCCACAGCGATGTACAAATTGCCATCTGGACCAAAGGCAATTTGCCCTCCATTATGATTGGAATAGGGTTGCTCAAACTCCAAAAGAATCAATTCACTGCTTGGATCAGCCTGATTTGGATTAGATGACGAAACTTTAAATCTAGAAATTACTGTCCGGTTAGGGCTGCTGGCAGTATAATTCACATAGAAGTAACCGTTATTTTTAAAATCAGGATGAAAAGCAAGTCCTAGAAGTCCTTCTTCGTTACCTGAATCATCCACTTTTGCTTCTATTTCTAGAAACTCAGATTTTTCTGCAGTTTTTGAGTCATTCTGAAAGACTGAAATGACTCCTCTTTGCTCTACCACAAATAGTCTTTTGGAATCATCACCGGCATGCTGAAAATCCACCGGTCTTTCAAAACTTAATGAAGGGAATGCTTCTATTATTTCTAAATTTCCATTGGAAGCCGGTGCAGGATTTGAATTTTCCTGGGCACAGCTCATATTAAAAGTAAGACAAAATATGAGTAACAAATTGAATAAATACCTCATTGAGTGCTTTGGTTTAAAGGGAAAGAGATTTTTCTCTTTTATAAATGTGTCATTCAAGATAAAGGAAAATGAATGGCATTCCAATTCATGAAAATTGCTCTTTGGTCAGGAATGAAAGGTGATGAAAATGAATTTTTAGGATAAAGCACAGCCATTTTTCATCCAGAAATAATGATAAATCGAAAAATGATTTTGACTCAGAATAAAAATGAAAGGGCATAAAAAAAGCCAGCAAAAATATCTGCTGGCTTAAGTCGTCCTCCCGGGACAATTTTCGAACCATTTTTTGGAAGATTTAAAATTATTAGCCTCGAAAAACGATGCGTAAGTAATTAAAAATCAACCACATATATTGAATTTATTTTTCTTCGTATACAATCAGAAAGAGAAAGATTCGTCTTGGTTCGAACTAACCGGTGCAAAAGTATGAAGAAAATATCGAGAAGCAAGGAGACACCGCTGTTTCTTATCATTTTTATTTTGACAGGCTAAATTTACGCTTCCTTTCAACAAGAGATGTAAAGCTCCAATTATGAGGTTGCAGCAAAAAAAAATCTCCCAACTTGGGTAGAACTTGGGGAAATATTGTGCTCAAAATCATAAAGTTTGTACTTCATTTGGGAATACTTGTCTCTAAAAAGCCTGTAGCCCCATAAAATTGGCGGATATGAAACACGCTCTACAAAACATCATTTTGGAGATACACCAAAAGGAAGACAAGATTTCATCGCAAGGCAAAACATTGATTGATGAGGCCTACGAAATGACACTGTATCTCCAAGACCTACTATTCTCGGCTAAAGGACACATTATCGAGAATGGCTTCTGCAACGATGCTGAAGAAATCAACTTCTTCCGAACGATAAAACCGCAGATACTCGGTAAACTAATCTACTACAACAAGGTTTACCGCATTGAAACAGCCTGCCCCGTGGACAACGGGAAAATGTATTATGGATATTTTTCAACGCAGTTGGCCAACCTAAAACGGGAATACATGGCACATGTCTGTAATACCGATTTTTACCGTTATTACCGCTCAGGACGAACGGATCGTGACGACACCTATTTTAAGCGTGGAAATATCAATTACCACGATGGACTTAACAGTATAGTGTTCGAGATAGATCCGTTATTCTCAACTTTTTTTGATTACAAGATCGCAAGGATCATTGCCAATGAATTGCTTTATTCCTACCTGCTGACCAAAATCAATCCTGAAGAAAACCCGGACACCATATTGCAGAAGCCGGAAAGTTCCAATGACGTTTTCTGGACAGACAGCAAAAACGCGCTCATTGAATTGGTTTATGCACTTCACGCTTCCGGTGTTATTTCACATGGTAAGATCGGCATCCGAAAAATAAGCCTGATGTTCCAGATACTTTTCCGTATTCCTCTCGGAGACCTGCATCACGCTTTTCACCGGATGAAAACCCGGGCTGGTTCGAGAACCGCATTTCTGGATCAGTTGAAATTATCTCTCGAAGAATACATGGATAAAGATCTTTGACAGCATCCAAAAGGTCAAGTTCAAGGCAGTGCATTTTATGTGCTGCTTTCTTTTTGCCCATATCCGCCAATTGGTAAAATCTCTGTTCCGTTCTCCAACGATATACTCTACAAGAATTAACCCATTGTTTTTCAGCTAATTCTCATTACTGCTAAAATTTTAAAAAAACAGCTAAACCAATTGGCTAGCCTTGGCAGACAAACCCTTCCACACTCCTGAATTTTGTAATGAAACAAAAACGGAGTCCTTATGAATATTGATAAAATGGAATTTACGGCATGGATGGAACGCATTATGGGGCGCTTTGACATACTTAGCGACCATTTAGAGGATGTGCAGAAAAAACGCAACTGCATAGATGGTGAGGAGTTGCTCGACAATCAGGATCTGCTCCAGATGCTAAAAATAAGTAACCGTTCCCTGCAACGCTACCGCTCCATCGGCAAGTTGCCCTATTACACCATAAGTGGAAAATTGTATTACAAGCTCTCCGACGTCCATCGCTTCATCCGTGAGAGTTTCAGGGCTCCGGTCCCCAAAACGAACGCCAACAAGTGACAAACACTGCCAGTGGATGCCAATTGAAGCAAAACGATGAGTACGTCTTTTACTTTCGGCACTGAACTTTAAAATTTTCAAGCGATGAGTGAGCAAACGTTAGATAAACCACAAGTACCGGAACAACTCTCGGACATATTGCTGGTACTGGATAAGGAGAAAAAGAAAATCCAGGCTGTAAAAAGCATTGACAAAAATGGGAAAATGGAAACGGTTGATCCTACAAGGAAAAACCAGAACCAGTTTATGCGGGTGGACAGACATGGCGATTTCTTTTCCAACTTCTTCTCCAACTTTTTCAGCCAGTTGAAGAACCCCACCAACTTCTCTTTTTTCAAAGTTCCCTCACCTATTGCCATTGATACGGCGGATAAAATGCAAAAGCAGGTAAGCAGTCCAACTCCTGAAGGCGAACACCTACTAAAACAGCACGAGATCAAACCGGAAATAAAAGAGAAACAAAAACAAGAAAATCAAAATGATATGGAAACGACACAGAAAACCCCGGAAACCAGCGAATACCGCTACAAGCTGGAACAGATTGATTGGGAAACCATGAACAATCTTGGATTAGGTAAGGAGCGCCTTGAAAAAATGAACCTCCTTGAACCTTTACTGAAAGGCTATAAGACCAACGAACTTGTACCGGTAAGCCTAAACCTTGGTACTGCGGTAACCCGAATGGACGCCCGCTTATCCCTGCAACCCAATGATGACGGACAGGTGGTGGTTGCCATTCACGGCATCCGTAAAGAGCCAAACCTGAACTTTGAGTTTTTCGGCCATAAGTTTACCGATGAGGACAAGAAAAATCTACTCGAATCAGGAAATATGGGACGTGTGGTTAACCTGACCAATCCCAAAACAGGCGAAACACTTCCGTCCATTGTCAGCGTAGACAGGCTGACCAATGAACTGGTCGCATTACGGACGGATTTTATCAGAATCCCGGATGAGATCAAAGGGGTAAAACTGGGCGATGCGCAAAAACAAGCCTTAATGGAAGGTAAACCGCTTTATCTGGAAGGTATGATTTCCAGGAAAGGAACCGAGTTTGCGGCTATGGTTCAGTTCAACGCGGACAAACGCTATGTGGAGTTTCTTTTTGACAGGAACAATTCCAATCGGCAAACACAGAGCAATGTTCAAAACAATCAGCAAAACCAGCCGCAGGAAGCTCCACGAACATTCCGGGGCAAGGAACTGGACGAAGAGCAATACAATAAGTTCAAAGCCGGTCAAACGGTGTACGTAGATGGCCTGGTGGATAAAAAGGGGCAAAAATATCAGGGATATATCACGCTGAATCAGGAAACAGGCAGAACGGAATTTTCTTTCCGAAATCCTGATAAGCTCAAAGAGCAGGCAAAACCTACCGAACCCCACAAAACCCAAACAGCAGTCAACTCAGAGGGAAAAACCAACGAAGCTACCAAGAATATCAAAGAGCCTTTGAAGACAGCGCAACAAACCCCGAAAGACAAAAAACAGCAGCAACAACAGGAAAAACCCAAAACACCTGCAAAGGCCAGAAGCAGAAAAATGTAGTAAAGTATGAAAACAGTCATTGCAGAAAAACCAAGTGTAGCAAGGGAAATAGCCAGCCTGTTGGGAGCCACCGAAAAGAAGGAAGGTCACCTGACAGGCAACGGCTATTTTGTTACCTGGGCATTCGGACACCTTGTCGGGTTGGGAATGCCCGAAGATTATGGCATAACGGGATTTGACAAAGCAGCTTTGCCGATATTGCCCCATCCGTTTTTACTGGCAGTCCGCAAGGTGAAAAAAGACAAAGGCTACACCACCGACGCAGGAGCGATAAAGCAACTGAAAATCATTGAACAGCTTTTTAACCGAAGTGATGGCATTATCGTAGCGACCGATGCCGGACGTGAGGGCGAGCTCATATTCAGATACATTTACGAGTACCTGAAATGCATCAAGCCCTTTCAGCGACTTTGGATCAGTTCCCTTACGGAAAAAGCCATTAAACAGGGTTTTGACAACCTCAAAGACGGAAAGGAGTTTGACGGACTATACCAAGCGGCACAAGGCAGAAGTCGTGCAGACTGGCTGGTAGGAATCAATGCCACGCAGGCACTCTCCATTGCGGCTGGCAATGGTGTTTATTCGCTTGGACGGGTACAGACGCCAACACTAGCTTTGATATGTAGGCGTTACTTGGAAAACAAAAACTTTTCGGTACAGAAATACTGGCAGATACAGTTGTCGCATACCAAGGAATTCATCGAGTTTAAAAGCCTTTCCAAAAATAAGTGGGATAACCAAAAACTGGCAGAGGACACCTTGAAATCCATAGAGAGAAACGGGAATACGGCTGCTGTCACATCCGTAGAAACCAAAAACGTTACAGAACAGCCGCCCTTGTTGTTTGACCTGACCGGCTTGCAAAAAGAAGTAAACAAAAAACTGAACCTATCTGCGGAAGAAACCCTCAAAATTGCTCAAAGTCTTTATGAGAAGAAGTTTATCACCTATCCACGTACCGGAAGCAAGTACATACCCGAAGATATGTGGACAGAGATTCCCAATCTCATAAGAGCTTTGCAGGATAGGGACACCTGTAAACAAGCCGTTGCCAAAGTGAAATGGGGACGTTTCAATAAACGCATCGTGAATGACCTGCGCGTGACCGACCACCACGGGTTATTGACTACCGACACAATCCCATCGGCACTGAATGCAAAGGAAAATGCGGTTTATGATATGATTGCCTTTCGACTACTCGAAGCGATTTCCGGTGCCTGCACCAAGGAGGCCACTCATATTACTTTACAGGCATTGCATTACGATTTTACGACAAAGGGCTGCAAGGTGCTCGAACCCGGCTGGCGTTCCATCAAAGGTAACTTCACCGATGATGATGCAGAACCTATAGAGGATCTACCGGACATAAAAGAAGGTGATGTACTCAAAATCAAACAAGCCGCAGTTTTGGAAAAGAAAACCAAGCCTCCCGTATTATACACCGAAGCAGGGCTTTTGTCGGCTATGGAAACGGCGGGAAAGGATATCAAGAACGAGGAAGAACGGAAAGCTTTGCAGAATATCGGTATTGGCACTCCGGCTACAAGAGCCGCAATAATCGAAACCCTGTTTACCCGCAATTATATCCAGCGGGAAAAGAAATCTTTGATTCCTACGGAAAAGGGATTGCAGGTATATGAGTTGGTCAAAGACCGGAAAATTGCAGACGTGGCCATGACCGCCGAATGGGAACTGGCACTTCAGAAAATCGAAACCAGTGAAATGAATGCCATAGCATTCCAAAAGGAAATGGAGGCCTATACCAAATCCATCACCGGAGAACTGTTGCAAACTTCCATTGCCAAGGATAATTCACCCGAACTTGTCTGTCCGAAATGCAAAAAACAAAAACTGCTCATCCGGGATAAAATCGTGAAGTGTCCGGACGAGGCTTGCAATTGGGTCCAGTTTCGCATTGTTTGCGGCGTGCAAATCGGCATTGTTGATATTGAAAGCCTGGTGGATAACGGCAAAACATCGCTTATCAAAGGAATGAAAAGCAAGGCGGGAAAGACGTTCGATGCCTATATCGTCTTGAACGACAAAGCTGAAAGCTCCTTTGAATTTGAGAAGCGGAAAAAGAAATAGTTTATATAAATCTTATTCAACGGCGATAAACGCCGTTATTTTTATTTTATATAAACAAAATATTTACGTATCTTTGTTTTGACGGCGATAAACGCCGCCTAAAATAAATTATGTAAACATGGCATCCAATCCTGAAAGACGACGATTATTGGAACAGATAATACCCGAAAGTATGATTGTAACCCGTAACTGGCTTATGGAAGAGGCTTCTTTGGACAAACATGCCATAGACAACCTGGTAAAAAGCGAACAGTTGAAATTACTGTGGAAAGGGCTATATACAAGGGGGAGTATCCTGCTTTCCTGGCAAAGTATGGTCTATACCTTGCAAACCGTTATGAAAACGGATTATGTGGTAGGTGGGCTGTCGGCTCTTGAATTAAAAGGGTTTTCGCATTACATACCCGTTTCCCAAAAAGAAACCATCCGTCTATACGGTAATGATAAATTACCCTTATGGACGAACGAACTATCGGAAAACATAGCTTTTATACGCCATACCCGGAATGAACTTTTCTCCGGTATGGAAAGAGATATTTCCGGGAAATACACCAGTTCCGTTTCTTGGAAAGAAAGTTTCAAAGACCTGAAAATATCATGCCCGGAAAGAGCCTGCTTGGAAATGCTCAACGACGTTCCCAGAAAAATATCATTTGAACATGCAGATCAGCTCATACAAGGAATGACCTCCCTTTCCCCCCGAACCTTGCAACGATTATTGGAGGCGTGCACAAATGTCAAAGTCAAACGGCTTTTCCTTTGGTTCGCTTCAAGGCATAATTATACATGGTTTTCAAAGCTGGATACGGAACATATAGCCCTTGGGTCCGGCAACCGGGTAATTGCAAAGGAAGGAGAGCTTGATAAAACATATAAAATAACCGTACCCAAGGATTTTCAAACCTAACAGATGAAGAAAGACAGTATTTATTACCGGCAGGTCCAGTTATTGGTACGCATCCTGCCACTTTTGGACAGTGAGAAATGTTTTGCCCTGAAGGGCGGAACCGCCATCAACCTTTTTTACAGGGAACTTCCCAGACTATCAGTTGATATTGATTTGCTCTACCTGCCCTCAGAGGGACGTGAAGAAGCACTCGCTAATATCCGTGAAGCATTATCGAGATTGAGCGAACTGATTAAGAAAACCATTCCGGGCATTCGCATACAGAACACGCACGAACAGGGGAACGCACTCCGTCTTATTCTGCAAGTGGAAGATATACGTGTCAAAGTGGAGTTGTCACCGGTTATCCGGGGATCGGTATTCCCTGAGGTTCGCATGGAAGTTTGTGAAACCGTAGAGCGTGAATTTGGTTACGCCGAAATACAGGTAGCATCATTACCCGATTTATACGCGGGGAAGATTGCCGCGGCATTGGACAGGCAACATCCCCGTGATTTGTTTGATGTAAAGTTTCTGCTCGAAAATGAGGGGTTTACGGAAAATCTACGAAAAACATTTCTTGTGTTCCTGATCAGCCACCAGCGACCAATGGCTGAACTGCTTGCGCCACACCGCAAAGACATACGTGAAATATATGAATCAGATTTCGCACAAATGGCAGAGGTGGATATTTCCGTAGAAGTACTGGAACGGACAAGGGAGCAACTGGTGACCGTTATCAATAAAGAAATGACTCCAGATGAGAGGGCATTTTTGTTGTCTTTTAAAGAACGAAAACCGCAATGGGAGTTATTGGGTCTGCCCAATATGGAGGAAGTCGCTCATTTGCCATCTGTTCAGTGGAAACTGCTCAATCTCTCAAAAATGGACGAAAAGAAACACAGGCAAGCAGCCGAGAAACTGAAAGAGGTACTTTTCAATAACAAAACGTGATATTTTTAAAGCATCCTATTGTTGGCAGGATAATTCAAATTCTTGACAATCCCATAAATGCCCTCCGACATTCCGGAGGGTTTTTGATTTTAATTACTGTCCTGTAAAAAGCAACGATAAGCCAAGTCCTACCCTTCAACGCCAAGCCCTGCCACTTCTATAAAAATCCCTATTTGCTGCTCTAATTTTAGACTTCAAGAAAATTCTAAAGAAAATTAGTATGGATACGCAGCGAAAAGACTTGTCTTATTTCAGGCTACAGCTACAAGAACTATTAAATACCAGCTTTCCCGAAAAAGCTTTTGACACAAAATTTATAGACCAGCGTTCCTCCTGGGCTGCCAATGCCTATGAGGGCGCTTTTATGGCGGGAAATCCCATAGAACAATGCGATGAAATAGCAAATTACATTCTTTTTGAGGGCTTGCATTTTTCCAGATTCGATACCGTTTTCCAAGTGGTCTGCAATGAGTTCGACACCAATATGGCAGATGAGGAGTTGCGACCGTTCGCCCTGAAAATGCTCCCTATTTGTGAACCTGTTTTCGCTCGATATGAACTGACCGATGATTTCGCATACGGGTATGAGTTTGACCTGCTCTATACCGAACTCACCGGAACCATAGCCATCTGGATAGAGGAAAATGGGCTTCAGTAAAAGGCAACATCTCCAACAGAATATTGATGCTTTACGGATTGCTTTTAAACTGGAAAAGGAGAAACGACAAGCCACCGTAGGCGAAAGACTGCTCTTGATGCAATACAGCGGATTTGGCGGTCTTAAATTCGTGCTGAACCCCATAGCAAACGAAACAGACATCAATCATTGGAGAAAAACCGAACACGATCTTTTTCCACTTACGCAGGAACTCCACCAGCTACTCAAAGAAAACTCCCAGGACGATAAGCAATATCGCAGATATGTGGATAGTATGAAACGCTCCGTACTGACAGCTTTTTATACCCCGCCACAAGTCATTGATGCAATTTCATCAACCTTGCGTGACAGCGGTCTGAAGATGGATAAATTTCTAGAACCCTCCGCAGGAATTGGCTCATTCATCCAGTCCTTTTCAGAAAGCCAAATCCCAAGTATTACCGCTTATGAAAAAGATCTGCTCACCGGCAAGATTCTAAAGCAGCTATATCCCGAAAGTAATATCCGCATCAGCGGTTTTGAGGAAATACCCGAAAGGGAACAGAATACTTATGATGTGGTTGCCAGCAACATCCCGTTCGGCGATACTTCCGTGTTTGACCTTTCCTATTCTAGGAGTAAAGACACGGCAAAAGTACAGGCGGCCCGGAGCGTCCACAATTACTTTTTCCTGAAAGGAACGGATATGCTCCGTGAGGGTGGTGTATTAGCGTATATCACTTCACAGGGGATTCTAAATAGTCCGAAGAACGAGCCAATCCGCCGGGCATTGATGGAGAATAATAACCTGGTTTTAGCCGCTCGATTGCCCAATAACCTGTTTACCGACTATGCCGGAACAGAGGTTGGCAGCGATCTGATTATCCTCCAAAAGAACACGGCAAAGCAAAACCTGAGCGAAGTTGAAGAACGGTTTTGTCAAAGCAGGCAAACAGAATATGGCACCCCGGGTAATGCCATTTTTCAGGACAACACAAGAATTGTACATACCGACTGGAAATTAGACACTGATCCCTACGGACAGCCTGCATTAATCTACACGCATAAAGACGGTACGAATGGTATCGCTAAAGACCTCAAACAAATGCTTTCCGAAGATTTTGGAAAGCACTTGAATTTGAATTTATACAAAGAGGAACGGAACGATCAGTCCTTTATACAAAGTCCTTTCACTCCAACGGTTAATCCTCCGGTTATCGATCCTGTCATCATTAGGCAGGAACCGAAACCCGTACCTGCTGCCTATCAAGAAAGTCCAAAAGAATTAAAACAGCTAAGCATTTTCGACCTGTTTGAAAATACAGACGAACCCGTAACAGTTGCTGCTACATCCAAAGGAACGCTACAACCCAAAAGGCAAACCTCTAAAAAAAGAAGGGCGGCAATAGGTCGCCAGACAAACCTGTTCGGTGGAGTGATGCAACAACCACATACACCACCAAAACCTAACGGAACTGCACAAATAAACGGAAAAAAACAGGAAGCTATCGGTGACCTGTTTTCACAAATAAACGGGAATGGTCAGACTGAAAAGCAAGCCGATTCCAGCATTATTGCTGAACCTGCCCCGTATAGTGGCGAATTGCAACCCTTCCACAGAAACGATTGCCTTGTAGTGGATAAGGGATGGGTGGGTCATTTGCAGGATGTAGATACAGCAGACGGTTCGGCTATTTTCCACCCGTTACAATTACCGCCTTTACAAAAGGCAAGAGCCGAAGCCTATATCGAAGTGCGTGATGTTTACCAAAAGCTCTATATCAAAGAAGCGGAACAACAGCGTGAACATCAAGAAGAAAGGGAAAAGCTTAACCGCCTTTACGACGTCTTTGTCAAAAGGTGTGGCAACCTTAATAGTGCCGAAAATATCAAGCTCATCAAAACAGACAGTTCCGGAAAGGAAATCCCTTATCTGGAGCGTGTTGTTGGCGGGGTGGTGCATAAAGCGGATATATTCCATCGTCCTGTAAGTTTCTCTACCGCAACATTAGCTACCGACAATCCTAAAGAGGCATTGGCGGCTTCGCTCAACAAATACGGAAGCGTGGATCTGGGCTATATGTCCGAAATCAGCGGTATGACCGACGATGCCTTGAAAGAAGCCCTGCATGGTCGTATTTTTTACAACCCACTCCAAAAGGAATACGAAATATCCGAACGCTGGATTGCTGGCAATGTGGTCGAAAAGGCTGGAGAGGTACACGCCTACCTCAAAAACAATCCCGATGATACGGAAGCGAAAGCAAGTCTTACCGTTCTGGAAGAAGCCCGACCAAGGCGTATCGAGTTTGAAGAGCTGGATTTTAACCTCGGTGAACGCTGGATACCCACTGGTATTTACGCCCGTTTTGCTTCGCATTTGTTTGATACGGAAGTGCTGATCCATTATTCCGATAGCACCGATGACTTTTCGCTAAAATGCGACCGGAAGAATGTGCATATATGGGACAAATACGCCGTCAAATCGGAAAGCCGAACCTTTGACGGGATAGCCCTGCTAAAGCATGCATTGGTCAATACTACACCCGATATTACCAAGAAAATTAAGGTCGATGATAAAGAGGTCAAGGTGCGGGATATGGAAGCCATCCAAATGGCGAACACCAAGATTGACGAAATCCGAACCGCTTTTTCCGACTGGCTGCATGCGCAAAACGATGAGTTTAAAAAGCGGCTGACAGACCAATACAACGACACCTTTAACTGTTTTGTCCGCCCAAATTACGACGGAACCCATCAGGACTTTCCGGGATTGGACCGCAAGGGATTAGGTATGCAAGACCTGTATTCCAGCCAGAAAGATACCGTCTGGATGATTAAGCTAAATGGCGGCGCCATTTGTGACCATGAAGTAGGTGCAGGAAAAACACTGGTTATGTGTACCGCTGCACAAGAAATGAAGCGATTGGGATTGGCACACAAACCGATGATTATCGGGCTGAAGAGTAATGTTCACGAAATAGCCGAAGCCTACCGAACTGCCTATCCGCATGCCAAGATATTGTATCCCGGCAAGCAGGATTTTACGCCCAAGAACCGCCTGCGGATTTTCGGGGAGATTAAAAACAACGATTGGGACTGCATAATCCTTACGCACGACCAGTTCGGAATGATACCCCAATCGCCCGAAATGCAAAAAGAGATCCTCGAAATCGAACTGGACAGTGTGGAGCGGAATCTCGATGCGCTCCAAGCCCAGGGGAATGAAGTAACTCGGGGGATGCTTGCCGGAGCAATCAAACAGAAAGAAAACCTTGAAGTCAAGCTAAAGACATTGCAATACGATATCGAAAACCGCAAAGACGATGTCGTGGATTTCAAAATGATGGGCATCGATCATCTATTCATAGATGAAAGCCACCAGTTCAAAAACCTGATGTTCAATACCCGGCATAACCGTGTTGCCGGATTGGGCAATATGGCAGGGAGTCAAAAGGCGATGAACCTGCTCTTTGCCATCCGGACCATTCAGGACAGGAAGGATAGTGACATGGGAGCTACCTTTCTTTCCGGGACAACTATCAGTAATTCGCTGACAGAACTGTACCTGTTGTTTAAGTACCTCCGCCCACGTGCTCTGGAAAAACAGGGCATTAACTGTTTTGATGCCTGGGCTGCCATATATGCAAGGAAAACGACGGACTATGAGTTTTCGGTAGCCAATAACATTGTGGCGAAAGAGCGTTTCCGCTACTTTATCAAAGTGCCGGAGCTGGCTCAATTCTACTCTGAAATCACGGATTACCGAACGGCAAAGGATATAGGTATTGACCGTCCCGAAAAGAACGAGGTATTGTACAATATTCCACCCACACCGGATCAGCAGGTATTTATCCAAAAGCTGATGGAATTTGCCAAAAACGGTAATGCCACTTTGCTTGGGAGGGAACCGTTATCGCAAAGGGAGGAAAAGGCAAAGATGCTCATCGCCACCGATTACGCCCGTAAGATGTCGCTGGATATGCGTATGGTAAGCGGCAGGTACGAAGACCATCCCGACAATAAGGCTTCGCATTGTGCGGTAAACATTGCCAAATATTACAACAGGTACAACACACAGAAAGGAACACAGTTCGTGTTCTCCGACCTGGGCACCTATAAGCCCGGTGAATGGAATGTGTACTCCGAGATCAAACGCAAGCTTGTGGAAGATCACGGCATACCCGCACACGAAGTTCGATTCATTCAGGAAGCCAACAATGATAAGAAACGTAAGGAACTCATTAAGGGAATGAACGAAGGTAAAATCCGGGTGCTGTTTGGTTCTACCAGCATGCTGGGTACCGGGGTCAACGCACAGAAAAGAGCCGTTGCCGTGCATCATCTGGACACGCCGTGGAGACCGAGCGACCTTGCCCAACGGGATGGTCGGGCTATCCGCAAAGGCAATGAGATTGCCAAATTCTTCGCCGACAATAAAGTGGATGTTATCATTTATGCGGTAGAAAAATCATTGGACAGTTATAAGTTCAACCTTTTGTACAATAAACAGCTATTTATCGACCAGCTAAAATCCAACAACCTCGGCAAACGTACTATCGACGAAGGCAGTATGGATGAAAAATCGGGAATGAACTTTTCCGAATATGTAGCAATTCTTTCCGGCAATACTGACCTGCTGGACAAAGCCAAGATAGAAAAGCAGATTGCCGGATTGGAAAGCGAAAAACAAGCCTTCAACCGCTCCAAATTCAGTTCCAAGTACAAGCTGGAAGATACTATGGCAATGCTTGAAAGCGCCGAATCCCGCTTGCAGCGGATGAGTCTTGATTGGAATAATCTACAGGAGCGGATACAAAAGCGTTCGGACGGTACTGTTGCAAACCCCGTTCTGCTGGACGGATTATCACCCAATGCGGATATAAAACAAATTGGTGCAAAGCTCAACCAAATTGCTGACAAAGCCCGCACCGGAGGTGATTATCAGGAAATAGGCAGCTTGTATGGCTTTCAATTACTGGTCAAAACCGAAACATCTGAAAAAGAGGGGATGGATATACGGGTAAACCGCTTCTTGGTTCAGGGCGAAGGCAATATCAAATACACCTATAACAACGGTATCATCGCCAAAGACGAAAAGCTGGCCGCAATGAACTTTTTGAATGCCTTGGAAAAACTGCCCGGTTACATGGAGCAGGAACAGAAGAAAATAGCGGAACTTCAAAAAGATCTGCCAGTTCTCAAAGAAGTAGTAAACGGTACATGGGCAAAAGAAAGCAGATTAAGCGAGCTAAAAACCGAGTTGGCAGCTGTTGACCGTAAAATACAGCTATCCATTTCTCCTGAACCCAAGGAAGAGCAAAAAACGGCTGAGGTTATAGAACAAAGCCCTCTGGCAACCGTCGATATGGCTAACTCAAACTTGATGAGGAATGGAATTCACTGATCCCGAGGGCTATAATTTCACCCGTTTTGGGGAAATTAATTTTGCAACAGGAGTTACCCACAGTTACAGTTACACAGTTGTTATTGGGTATTTTTCTTGTCTTCGCCACGCCACTTTTCATTTGTTCTAATATCGGAATATGACACATATTGTCCAGTATTTGGCGCCCAATCAAAGTAAACTGCCTTCCCTAGTTCAATGTCCTTAGTCTGGTCTGTTGTCAGGGACAATTTTTGTTCAAATAATTTCTCCGTTTTATTGTTAGGGGTTTCAGCATATACTTCAAGTCTATATTCTCCAGAAACGAAATTCCATTGTTCATTTTTCGGCAGTAAAAAATGATGATAAACTGATATACCTGTCTTACTTGCAAAAAGTCCGCTACCTCTGACAATCCCATTGTCACCGTAAGCCCAAACATTAAAATTTTGTATTGTCTCAGCCCGGTGAATTTTCACAAACATATTTTGAATGTGTTGCCCTTGGTCAGCAGTCGCATAAAGTAATGTCCGAATAAATATTTTTGGTTCATCATTGCCATTTTGTCCAAGAAAACAGATGATTGAAGGTCGTGTCATTTTTAAACTGCCTTTCCTAATTCTCGTCAACCAAAAAGTTAGTCCAGAAATGATAAGTGATATTATTGAAATTGTCAAAGCCATGTTTTCTGTTGTCAATTGCCTGCACATCGGTTTCTGTTTTAAATGGCCCTATGCCCCAAATATACGCATTAATCCCCTGTGTACGGAGACCATCGTAGCCCTTCCAACAATCACTTCTCATCCTGTTCATCCATCTTTTTAACAAGGCTTTCCCGCAGGGTGTCGATGAATTTGGTACGGTTGATTTTCCTGCCGCGCAGTTCCAGGTAGGTATGGTAAAAATCCCCTAGGTCAACATTGAACATCTTTTCAATTTTTTTTGTGATGACTTTTATATCAGCGTTTCCGTGGTCAAATACACCCTGAGCATGCATGGCATAGATGAGTTCGATTAAGGCCGTTTTGCTGCTCGTCCAGTTTAGGTTGGGATTTTTCGCCATTCGCTTGTCCAAGTAACGGGAATTATAAAGCTGGTCTTCGATATATACCTGTATCATATCATTGGCTATAATTTCGGCAACCTTATAGTCGTGGGAGGAGGAAAAGTTGTGATCTGACTGGATATAGTACGGTTCTAAACAGAGTTTGTAATCGTGTTTTCCCCTGACAAAGAGGATTTCATCCAGGTAGGTGTTATTGGTGCGATAATACTTGTAAAACTCAAGATTCTCGTCAAAATACCGCTTGAGTTTGCGCAATTCCCTATTCAGGTACTTTTTAGTCGCTTTACAACCGTAAGGTTTCTTAGTCTCTATCCTGTAGATTGAGTTATAGAAAATCAGCTTTGAGACGATAATCGGTTTCCTGTGTTTGAAAAACTGAATTTCCTCGTTGGTGTCCTTAAACCCCTTTGTTAAAACATGCTCTTTAACTGTAGCCAGGCATCGAACAATAAGCTCAATTCCAGCCTCGATGCGCTGTATTGAAAAATCAGGTTCGATCTCCAATTCTTTTATTCCTGATTCCAGTTCCAGCAACCTTTGATTGAAAAATTTCTCCATAACGTAATTATGTTTGATGATAAAATTATCTTGAAAGATATGTTTTTCCGGGTATATGAACCTTTTAATACCTTCTTGCCTTAGCATCAGCGTATTATTATAGAGCTACCCGTTATTTTTGTTTTCGCTCTCTTTCACAACAAGATGCTGCAAGCTTGGATCATTTTTGATTCGCTCCAGCTCGTTCCCGACAATACCCAAAATGTCCGATTTTATCTGGCGGTAATTGTTTTCAATCTGTTCTTTCATCTTATCCTCTCCCTGCTCATCAACGAAAGAAAGAATCTGAGGTATCTCCCGATACGCTTTGGTTTCGGCGGCAACCTTTTCATTGTCCACGACAATTTCAGCGTGAAAAATCTTTTGCTCAATGCGTTCATCGTAATTATCCGATACTGATCCCACGAACATCCCCTGCGTAAGCGTTGAGATTTTGGAAGCAGGTATCAAGCTGTCCATTTGAGTGGATATGGAGGTTGATTTGTCGTTTCGATTAATGGTCAGGCTCTGGCGTTTCTGCAATACCTTGCCAAAGCGTTCCGAAAGATTCTTGGCGGTTTCACCAACCACCTGACCACTGAATACATTACCAACGGTATTTTGTATCACTTTGCTTTCCTTATCGCCGTAGTCACGGGTTAGTTGCGAAAAATCCTGAAATCCCAAACATACAGCCACTTTATTACTTCTGGCAGTTGCGATTAAGTTATCCAACCCCCTGAAATAAATCGTGGGCAGCTCATCTATGATCACGGAGCTTTTCAATTGCCCTTTTTTGTTGATAAGCTTGACAATCCTTGAATTGTACAAGCCCAACGCTGCCGAGTAAATATTTTGCCGGTCGGGATTGTTTCCCACACATAGAATTTTTGGCGCTGCCGGATTATTGATGTCCAGCGAAAAATCGTCTCCGGTCATTACCCAATACAACTGCGGACTGATCATCCTTGACAAGGGGATTTTTGCCGAAGCAATCTGCCCTTGTAACTGATCTTGTGCGCCACCTTGCCAGGCATCCATAAAGGGCGATAGATAATTTTCCAGTTCAGGATAGGAAGTCAAGATCGTGAAAACGTCTGCGTATTTTTTATTCAACAACTCGATAGCGTGTGGAAACGTACAGTATTTTCCATTATCATAAATTTTGAGAAACCAGATGATCGCTGCAAGCAATATAATTGGGGATTCCACAAAGAAATCTCCCTGCTTTTGTATCCAGCTACGGTTCAGGTTTAGCATGATGGTATAAGCTGCCTCGTAAGCATCGGATATGTCCGTCATAAAGTCGGGGTTCAACGGATTACAACGATGGCTTCTCCGTGGGTCGTCAAAGTTGATGACGTAAAACTTCGGTTTTACCTTGTACTTATCGCTGTGCTTCAATAAATGGTTGTAGGCAATGGTGGAAAGGTCGTCAAACTTAAAATCATAGATATACAGGGAGAAACCTTTCTCGATCTGCTGCTTGATGTAGTTGTTTACGATGGCATACGATTTTCCTGATCCCGGGGTTCCGAGTACTATCGTAGCCCGAAAAGGATTGACAACATTGATCCAGCCGTTGTGCTGTTTCTTGCTGTACCAGAATTTGGTAGGCAGGTTAATGGAATACTCGTTTTCCATCAATCTGGTTTCCTGCATGAAACTTTCGTTTTCGCTGTTGAACACATCATCCATAAGGTTGTTGTTAAGCAGGCGGTGCATCCAAACACCCGCCATCAATAGGGCAATGTATCCGGCAGCAAGGGTGAGTATATAAAGGGAAGTCCCAGCGACTGGCGATAGCTTCAAGAGTGGCGTATTCAGGAAAAACAATACAAACCCAATTCCCAAAGCAACAAAGATCTTGCTCCAGGTTATCTTCTCGTTCTTGACACCTTTGGTACCCAGACAGCTTAATGCCAGCAAAACCAATGCAAACAGTTTAGTATAAAGGGGATGTGAAAACAAGCCCGCCGTCCGGTTGAAATTTCCTAATATTTTGTTGATGATTTCCAGTATCCAACCACGCTCTGAAAAGAAACCGTAGCAAAACCAATAAAGGTGCATCAACACCAAAAGGATACTTACCGCACGCATAAAAGCCATGATTTTGGCCAGCCCCCGTAAATCGTCTTCTCCCTGCATTTTTTGTAATTAAATGTCCAAACGGAAATTTAAGGGAGAAGAAGACCGGCGATACGAATGTGGCAGTCAGTGGCGGAGCGTGGCAATGTTTGTCCAGATGCTATTGATGACCTCTTCGGCGTTTTTTTCTTTTCTTCATCCTATTAGCAAAAGCCTGTTCCTCATAATCTTCGCCTTGCGCTTCTGGCAGCAATCCACCCAATGCTTCGATTAGGCCACTTTCAGGCTTTTCAGAAGTATTCAAGAAGTTGAACAAGTGGTGCGGTTCTTCGGCAGGAAGAACAGCATCATTTGATGTGGATAGTTTGGATGGTGCCAGGGCAGGCTCTTTTATATCCGGTTTGATATTGTGGTTCCAGTAACCATTAAAGGTGTTGGCAGAAAATTCCTTTCCTAATCGTGAGCCGTTCCAGACCGTCTTGGAATTGTGGTCAATGAACGTCATTCCATAAATACGCCCGGTATCATTTCTCCGTGCCACTACGTTAATGCCCTGTTCAGCTAACTGCTTTTTAAAAGCCTGCTCATCGCTTGTGTTTTTCAGGGCAATGGTAACGGCTGCTTTTAAGGTCTGCTTGCTTGGGTCGTTTTTTAATGCCGTTTTACATTTTGCAAAATGCAATTCCAAAGCCGGAATCCCAGCATTCTTCCCGAAAAGCGAAGCCTTGAACGGATGTCCGGATTTTTCACCTTTTTCATTTAAGGGAATGTACAATAAACCTTGTTGGGGCTTTCCCTGTAATTCGCCCTCCACTTTTTCAGTAGTTATATTGAATAGGGAAAGCAAAGCATTGTATTCTCCCAAAGTCTGGAACTGGTAATAGCTGGGCAAGTGGCGAACAACCGAAGCGATTTGACTTTTTATATCACCTGCTCGGTAGTCCACCGGACGGAAAATCTTTTCGTTCAGCCGTCGTTCCTTATCGGTTGCAGGTATCAGACCGTACTTGCTTTCCAATTCGCGGCATACCTTCATCGACCGCACTTTCTCAAACTTGTCAGAAATCTTTTTGCCCTGCTCGTCCACGCAGACCGATACGATATGGATATGGCTTCGGTCAATATCGGTATGCTTGAATACGACAAAAGGCTGTTCACCGTAACCCATTCCCCGCATATATTCTTCCGCCATCTTCCGGAACTTCTCGTCGCTTACCTTGTCTTTCGGGTCCGGATTAAGGGAAATATGCAGAGTATGTTTTTCGGTATTGCGGTTGGCAATCAGATAAGGAGCAAAAGATTGGGCTAATTGTGGCACGGAATAATGCCCGCTTGCGTTTTCAATCATCTTATTGGCAAACAAAATCTTACCGTTTTCCTGCTCCACTTTAAGCTGATTGTACGCCAATGCCCCATATAAATTTGCGCTTCTACCGATCTTCGCAATCATTTTTACCGCTGTTTTTTCAGATATTTTGCATCAAACTCCGCGCTTATCTGAATGATTTTTTGACAAAGCACCGCCATTTCAGCCGTCTGTTTTTCCAGTTTATACAGATATGCTGCTGCTTTTTTCTCGGAAAAATGACGGTACAGCAGTTTCACCACCTGATTATAATTCACGCCAACGGAGCGGAATTGACTATGAAAGGAAGTCAAACGCATATAAAAATCCACCGTTCCTTTGTCAATTTGAATGGTCTTTACCGTGTTGTTGAAGATACAGGACATTATAAAATGTGCCTTTACCTGCATACTCGATTTGTCAAAAAGAGCAAGAAATCGAGCGTGTCGTTCTTGATTAAAGGAAATGGTGTACCGAATCTTCGCCGGATCCTTTTTTGGCCGGCGTCCGGTCTTTTTCACTTGTTTTTTGTTGTTCTCATTCATCGCTAATCCATTTTAATTACCACAGAAAACCCTGACTTCGGAAGGTGTTTTTAGCTCCCTGCAAGGGCAAGTTGTTTTGAGCATCGGAAATCGTTTGGAGATGCTCAAAACACAACTTGCCGTGTTCCGGTGAACACAAGAATCCGCCCTCCGGGACGGATTAGATATAGCAGGGAAAAACGGCTTTAGGCCGTTCCTGTTACCCCCCCATTTTGTCAAAAGTCCTTTGCATAAATCTGCTATTAAAAATCCTTCTACAAAGTAAAGTCCTATCCATTAGAGCACTGCACTGTTGCGCAGTGCCAAACACTGCCCCTCAACGCCAAACAGTGCCACAGCTACGCCATCGAATAATATTGATGGGTTCTTTGTCCTTGAATGTTGGCAGGAAGACAGACCGTCCGTGCTTCAGGACCAACAGACGGCGTGCATTCAAGATGGCTGGTTATCCAGCCTGCTTGATTTCCGGAATACAAGAAAGCAAGATTGCAGGAAAGCTTGCTATCCATATATCCTGCCCACCTGATGAAATGCTTGAAGGACGGAATGAAAGCAAGACGTCAATCCTGCCTGATGAGCTACCGGAATGAATGCCGTGCTGCCGCACTGCAAGGAAGCAGGTATGATCGCAGGCAAGGCTGATAGCTATCCTGATAGAAAGCGGGAAATCAGAACGGCTTGCCGGAACGCCTGCAAGCCTGCAAACAGTAATTTGAAAACTTTAAATTTTTAAAATATGGACACAAAAAAGAGAACTCTGTTTATCGCCTTTTCTTCTCAAAAAGGAGGGGTTGGCAAAAGCACATTTACGACGCTTGCAGCGAGTACCCTGCACTATCGCTTAGGTTACAATGTAGCCGTATTTGATGCAGATTTTCCGCAGCACAGCCTGATGAAAATGAAGAAAAGGGATTTGGCCATGGTCATGGAAAACGAGGCTTTGAAAAAGCTGGCATACAAACAATTTACGACCATCAATAAAAAGGCCTATCCCATTATGCAGCACAGAGCTGACAGTGTGTTGGAAGCGGCTCAGGAGTTTGCAAATACTTCGTCTGTTCCTCTTGATGTGATTTTCTTTGACCTGCCCGGAACGGTCAACACGCCCGGAATCCTGAAGGCATTGGCTGGAATGCACCACATTTTCACCCCCATTACGGCAGACCGTGTGGTAATGGAAAGTACGCTCATCTTCACTCAGCTTTTGCAGGACGTGATTATGAAAAAGGGAGAAACTTCCATCGAAACCATTAACCTCTTCTGGAATCAGGTTGATGGCAGGGAAAGGACGCCGCTATACGCCGTATATCACAATCTCATCCATCAATTAGGGTTGAGTCTGATGCAGAGCCAAGTCAAGAACAGTACACGCTTTCGTAAAGAAAGCGAAGTGAACAGCAAGACCGTTTTCCGCTCTACCGTAATGCCTCCCGATGAACGCTTGATGAAAGCCTGCCAGTTAGACCTGTTCATCAGCGAATTTTTGAAAATCATTCAATTATAGCCTTATGGAGAACGATCATAAAAGAAAAGCCACGCCGGATATTAATGAGGAACTGATGATGAACCTGATGGTCGATGGCGTCAAAAAAGAAGGGATACGGCTTCCTCCTGAACCACCCGAAGTTCGGGAAAAGGAAGTGGCAAAAGAAGGCGTAAAACGGGAAGAATCACCACGGAACAAAGCTGTTCAAAGAGAAAAGAGCCGGGCGAGGAAAAATCTTGACGGAAGTTACGGCGACCATTTTTTGAAAAGCCACGCCATGACAAAGCGCGGTGATAAAAGCATTTATATCCGGCAAGAATACCACGAACGATTATCCCGTATTGTCCGGGTTATTGGAAAAGATGAAATACCCCTGTATGCCTATCTTGACAACATTCTGGAGCATCATTTTGAAATGTTTGAGAAAGCGATTACGGATGATTTCAATGAAAATTTTAAACCCATTTTTTAAAGCATTTGATAATGGAAATAGTAATGGTGATTTGCCTGCTGATAGTCATTGCCCTGCTTTTGCAGGACAAGATTGTCATCAATAAAAGATCAGACCAAAAACCCACGCAGGAAAAAGTGAATCCACACCTGCCTGATATTATGGGGCAACCCAAGCCTGTAAAACGACTTTCGGTGCCAAAGACTGCCAGGGAACGCCAAATTGAGGAACCGGAAGCGAATCCTGATAACTTAGACATCGAATACGACGAGAATGAGCAAGTCGCTATTCAAGTTCCGCAGGAAGAACTGGATGAAGTATTCAGCAATACGCCTGATTTTGAAGAAGAGGAAGAAGAATGGAACAGGTATGGAAATTCCGGAGGCGATAACGGTCTTGCCCAGGGGGTTACCTTCGAGGAACTAAGCACCGTGGGGATGCTGCTGCAAAAAGACATATTGGAGCCATCCCAGAAGGAAACAGCAGTAGCCATAGTTCAGAAAATACAGGGGACCGAATTATTCAGCCTACTGGAAAATTCTATGGAAAGTGCTTCCCAAAAAATAGCCATGCTGTTGGATAAAAGCCTTTCTGCTGAAACGGAAGCCGGTTCTTCCACTTTGCGGACAACTCATCTGGATGATTTTGATATCGGGAAGTTTGTGTAAGCAAGCTCCCTTTTTCACGCGAATAAATAATAGTTAATTTTTTTGTTTTTCAATCATTTATAAAAATCAGTTAAGAACATCTTTTAGGTAAAATTTTCATGCACATGCTCTTGGTGATACTCTTTTGTGCTTAACTGATAAGGTCAGTTTCATTTTCGTGGTTTTCCCAATAGTAAAATTCGACCTTTGTTAAAACTTATGCTACTTGAAAAGCTTCCTCCCCAAGTTGTGCTAATTGCTTTTTGTAATAAGCAACCAGCTTATCTCTCTTAAAATTGTCGAGGTGGTCTGCTCCCAGTTCTTTGTAATCTACCTTGTCCTTGAGTATGTGGTAGGAGGCAATCAGGATTTTATGTCCTAAAGCAATAATGGTTTTCTTTTGCCCCGTCTGCCCACCAAAATTTTGTATTTTGTTTCAAAATAGATGTTTTTTGTCCTGGATGCTGCCCAGCCCAGCTCCACCAGTGTGGAACGTAGGTATTTGTTGCCATAGGTTGGAACCTTCAAGGGTTGGACTACATGGCAACAATCAGAAGATTAGGATTGATAGCTTACCGAATCTGCATGATATTTTCCGCTTTGCGGATCATGGAAGTGCGCCACATTATACACGATAAAAATATTGGCGCATTCGACAGTGCCACTGGAGAAATATTATCCAATAGCTGTCAAACAGGCGACACTTCCCATAAACTGATTTGTGAGGAAAGGGATTTTCAAGCTTCGCTTTCAATGGTCAAAGTACTGGTTAAGCATTCAAGCAAAGTATTTGGAGAACTTCCACAAGAAGAGCCTAAGCCAACTCGCATGAATAAGAAGGAGAAGTTTCTGTATGCCTTACCACAAACCTTCAACCGTCAGAAGTACCTCGAAGTAGCAAAAGTAATGAGCATTCCGGCAAAGACAGCCGAAGGCTACATTGCCAACTTTGTGAAATCAGGTCTTATCCATCGTGAGGCACACGACCAGTACATAAACACCTCACTTGAGGAATCGAATTAAAAAATGTTAATTTGCAATACCCTTGCACATTAACATTTTGCGTGTGTCTACGGGTATATGAACTCCATCTTATCCATATCGTTCAGTTTTCTGTTCCTGATGCAATTGCAATCCAAACTACCAGTAGGTCAAAAGACAGTTAATTTCCGCTGACATTTAACAGACAAATCGGCATGATGAGGGGCTGAGGTTATCAGCCCCTCCTTCCAAGCAGATTTTTACAAGCGGCTTCTCCCAAGGTCGCTTGTGGAATGTTGCCATAACTAACGGTCATGCTTGCATCAAAAGCCTCAACCGAAAGAACAGTAATCTCAGTATCCAACTTCAACCGGTGACTATTCAGGTAGTGAAGAAATTCTTCACTGGAATTCGCAACTGCCAGCAAAGTGAATTTATCACCTGCCTTGCAATCGCTGAGCTTGTTATATTTCGGTTTTTCAACATTTCCCTCATTGTCAGGAATCGGAGAGCCATGTGGATCAATGGTCGGGTAGCCCAAAAGCTTGTCCATCCGCTCAAAAAACAAAGGTGAATGCACGTGCTCCACCTGTTCGGCTATTTCGTGCACCTCCTCCCAGCTAAATCCCATCTTCTCTACCAGGAACATTTCCGTGAGCCGATGCTTTCGCACGATGAGCCCTGCTTCTTTAAGCCCCCGACTGGTCAGTTTCAGAGGTTTGTAACTTTCGTAATGCACCAAACCTTTTTCAGCCAGCTTTTTCATCATGCTGGTGGCTGTGGGCATTTTTATAGATAACTGATCCGACAGATCCTTGACGCTCACATCTCCATTTTCATGGGAAAGGTGAAAAAGATTCAGGAAGAGGTGAGGAATAATGGATTTTCAGCCAAGAATGCTGAAGTCACCATCGTTGGCCAGTTGGTTAAGAACGAAAATGCATGGCAAGTAAATGTTAATGGGGAGACTTTTATTGTGAGTTCTGATACACCTTCAGAAATAGTCAAATCCCTAAACACCGGGAAGATCAAGCTAAAAGTTTTTGTGAAAGATAAAGAGGACAATCACTTAAACGGTACTTGGGATATAAGGATAGTTGAAGTTCTAAAATCTTGAATTTTACAATGAAGAAAATACATTATTAAGCGTAAGCCTGCTTTCTGTTATCATCTGTTAAAACCGAAGGAAGGGGATTGTTGCGTGTATTGCTCCTATGGCTCAGCACCTTGTCCACCAGTACAATTGGATTCTGATCAAGCATGTTGCTAGCGTAGACAATGCTTTATGTGACATACATCATGTTTTGACATGTGCAATGTCATAGCCCTCTCAATAACCGTTGCGTACTTTCGAGTCATATTGAAGGGGATAACAAATAGATACCCCTTCACTGGATGGCATTTTACATCAAAAGGCTTATGAAGCGCAACTTATATATCGTCCTGCTCATTGCAATGCTCCTCCCTGGCAAAGGGATGGCAGTGTTTCAGCACTTTTGCGGGGGCGAACTGATTAGCTTCGAGCTTTTTCTAAAACACTACGAACCATGCTGTGACGATCACAGCAACCCTTGTGATGGCTGTGAGGATCAGGAAGCCATCTTCTCTCTCGATGATTTCAGGACACCTCATTCTGACATTCTGGTCATTGATTTTTTACATGCGGCAATGGCTCAGCCATCTTTCCATTTGCCTTCTACACAATTTTTCGAGTCAAGAAACTACACAACTCCTAAAAAGGCTCCCCCCGGCTGGTCAGGGCGGTATCGCTCTATCCTGTTCCAGTCATTTCTTCTGTAATTCTACATTTGACGTTCAATTGTATTGTCACACACACAGCTTCCTGTAGTGTACAATACTTTATCAAATGTAAAATCTAAACAAAAGAAGAAATGAAAACTTCACATATCTACATCAAAAACATGGTGTGCGAGCGGTGTATCATGGTGGTGCGCCAGGGGCTCGAAAACCTCGGTTTCCAAATAGCCTGCATCCATTTGGGTGAGGCAGTGATTATTGGGGAGCTCAATGATGAACGGATCAGCCTGATTCAGGAATTCCTAAAGCAATCAGGACTTGAACTTATCGAAGAAAAGAAGCTCCGGCTCATTGAGCACATCAAAAGCCTTGTAATCGATTACGCACGCTCCGGGTACCAAGTGCAGGAAGAAAAAATTTCAAGCTATCTGTGCCGACATCTTGAACACGATTACGGCTATTTAAGCACCCTGTTTTCGTCTTTTGAAAACATTACCATTGAACGCTACCTCATCCTGCAACGGATTGAGCGGGTGAAAGAACTGCTGATCTACAATGAACAAACCTTGAGCGCCATCGCCTTTCAGGCGGGTTACAGCACGGTTCAGTATATGACCAGCCAGTTTAAGCAATATACAGGAATGACCCCTAAAGAATTTCAAAAGCTCTTTCTCAACAGGAGAAAGTTTATTGATCGGCTATGCTAGTCAATAATTCTGTAAAAAACGGATATACAGACTATAATTTCCTGAACGAACGCTATTCAAAATGTGAGATAGCTTGAATTTATCACAATTAAATAGTTGATAATCAATAATGTAGATGATTTTAAATTTTAAACTTCAAAATGGAACACCAAGAAAATTACGTAAAAGATCAGGCTTGTTGAGCCAATAAATTTGCAGGCGTTTGGCGCTATTTGGATTCGTTCGGTTGGCGGTCTACAACCAAACGCAGGATGCGAAAGGAACAGACTAAATGTCAATTTGACTGATGTGTCAATGTTAGAAAGTATTCATTTAAATAAATAAACCATGTTACCAAAAACCATGAAAGCGGCTGTGGTCACAGAGTTTGGCCAACCGCTTAAAATTGAAGAGATACCTGTAAAGGCCCCAAATGAAAACCAAATCCTGGTGCAGGTAATGGCATCAGGAGTATGCCATACGGATTTGCATGCAGCTGATGGCGACTGGCCTGTCAAGCCCAGGTTGCCGCTCATTCCTGGCCATGAAGGCATTGGCTATGTGGCGGCTGTGGGCTCCAATGTAAAAAACACCAAAGAAGGTGATATAGTGGGTGTTCCCTGGCTCTACAGTGCCTGCGGTCATTGCGAGCATTGCATTACAGGTTGGGAAACACTGTGCGAGTCGCAGGTAAACGGAGGCTACAGCGTAGATGGCGGCTATGCGGAATACGTATTGGCAGATCCCAATTATGTAGGGCGGTTCAGCGGAGCCATAGACTTTGTGCAAATGGCCCCTATTTTATGTGCGGGTGTAACGGTGTATAAAGGCCTAAAAGAAACCGAAGTGCGACCAGGACAGTGGGTGGCCATTTCAGGCATAGGTGGCCTGGGTCATGTGGCAGTGCAATACGCAAAAGCCATGGGTTTGCATGTGCTTGCAGTGGATGTGTCAGATGACAAATTGAACCTGGCCAAAAAGCTTGGAGCTGATAGAGTGGTCAACGGTAAAAATCCCGATGAAGTGATGAATGCCCGGAAAGAAACGGGTGGTGTTCATGGCGTGTTGGTCACGGCTGTGTCACCGGTGGCTTTCCGGCAGGCACTGGACCTGCTACGCAGAAAAGGAACGTTGGTAATGAATGGACTTCCTCCAGGTAGCTTTGACCTGCCCATTTTTGAAACCGTATTGAATCGCTATACGGTGCGTGGCTCCATTGTTGGCACCAGGAAAGACCTGCAGGAAGCTATCGACTTTGCAATGGAAGGAAAGGTAACCACCACGGTAAAATCCGCTCCGCTGGAGGATATCAACCTAATCTTTGATCAAATGAAAAAGGGACAGATAGAAGGCCGTATGGTGCTGGATATTGGTCATTAACCCACCTAACAATGAAACGATTCATAAAAATAAAAACTTATATCCTGCTTTTAGCAGGAGTGGCGCTTTCCCTACCGGCAACTGCACAACAGCACTATGAGCTGATGGGCAGTCAATCTTTAAAGGTAACAGGAACCTCCACTCTACATGATTGGGAGATGGTTTCTGAAAAATCGGAGGGTTCGGCAAGTATTACGCTGAGCGGTGAGCGGATCAAGGAAATAGCGTCCTTGTCGGTAAGCATACCGGTAAATACGTTGAAAAGCGGCAAAAGTGGGATGGACGAAAATGCCTATAAGGCGCTGAAAGCGAAGCAACATCCTAACATCCACTTTGAGCTTACCACGGTACAGGTGGATGACCTCACCATCTTTGCCGGTGGCAGGCTCACGATTGCCGGTACCGCCAGGCCAGTTGAATTCAAAGTAAACTATCTGGTTTCCGGAAAAAACATTCGCTTCAAAGGAAGCCTGCCCGTGACTTTCAGTCAGTTCAATATGGAACCGCCCACAGCAGTATTTGGCACTATAAGGACAGGGAATGACCTGAGGATTTCTTTTGAAACCATTTTTAAACAATCAAACAATTAAAAGTTCAAACAAAATGAAAAATAAAATAACTCAATCCATGCTTGTTGCCTTTCTAATATTGGCATCTGGCGTAGTTTATGCCCAGCAACCGACCTTGCAGTATTTCAGGCCAAATGACAGGGCCGGTGTCAATGTATTTGAGCCTTCAAAGGAAGATACCGTTGCTTTTGACGGAGTAAAAGTCCGGGTAGGGGGTGATTTCGCCTTGCAATTTCAAGCCTTGAACCAATCCAATGATCTGGATAGTTTGGTAGAACTCGGCTCCAACTTCAATCTGCCTACTGCCAATTTGAATTTAGACGTGCAGCTTTATGAGGGTGTACGGATGCATTTGAGGACTTACCTTTCTTCTAAAAACCATACTGAAGCCTGGGTAAAAGGTGGGTATGTGCAAATTGACAAACTGGATTTTATCAAACCCGGGTTTCTGGAAGGCATCATGGACGTTACCCGCATCACCGTAGGGTTAGATGAGTTCAATTATGGAGATGCTCACTTCCGCAGAAGCGACAATGCCCGTGCCATTTTCAATCCGTTTGTAGGCAACTACATCATGGATGCTTTTTCTACAGAAGCATTTGGTGAAGTTACTGTGATGAAAAACGGCTTTCTGGGTGTTTTAGGGCTAACCAACGGAAAGCTTAACCAAAGTGTGGTGGTAAACGACAATTCCGATAACAAAGCATCATTCTTTGGAAAACTGGGTTATGATAACCAGATAAACAATGACCTGAGAGTGCGTCTTACAGGCTCATGGTACATCAACAAGGGCACTACCACGGGGAATTACCTTTACGGTGGAGATAGGGCCGGATCCCGTTATTATAATGTAATGCAAACACTCGATGGTGATGGGAATGCTTTTGAGGGAAGGTTTAACCCACGGTTCAGGCAACTAACAGCTTTTCAGGTTAACCCATTTATCAAATTTAAAGGCTTGGAGTTTTTTGGCATCTATGAAGTAGCTTCCAACAGCGATGAGGAAGGAGCTGGTTCTTTTACGCAGCTTGCAGCAGAAGTGCTTTACCGCTTTGGCAACACGGAACAATTTTACTTCGGGGGAAGGTACAACACCGTCAACGGGAAAATGTCTGACACAGCAGCAGATCAAAGCGTAAACCGATTGAATGTTGGTGCCGGTTGGTACCTCACCGGCAATGTGATGGCTAAATTGGAATATGTGACCCAAACTTATGAAGATGATGGCTGGGCAGGCACTAAATATGCCGGAGGAGAATTCAACGGTATTAACCTTGAAGCTGTAATTAGTTTTTAGGCTTGGGGTTTTCCGGGTGGAGAGATGCTCTCCACCCGGATTTTTTAAATACGATGAACTGGTTTGAATACAGCAAGCTCATCCTGAAAAAGGTAAGCTTTGATAAAAGCCTTTTAAAGAAGGAGCTTAATAAATCACTGACAATGCTCGGACAGGAGGAGCGCCAAAAATTACTTCGCTGGTACCGGGAAAAGTTCAAAAACAAACAGAACAAGAGCTAGCCAAATGAATACCCTTTTTAGAACCAAAGGAATTTACCCAACACTTGTGCTGTTGATTTTACTGATGTTTGGAAGTTTCACGATAAACAGTCAGGGCAGTAAAGTTTGGCTCATAACAGGAGATAGCCGACTTGAATTGACCGTAGGCAGCAATGTCAAAGACTTTCACTGCCAGTCAATGGATTACCACGGTACGGACACGCTTGTGCAGGTTTGGGAAATTAGTTCAGGGCGCACCATTTTCAATGGCAAAGTTACCCTGAAGGCATCCTCTTTTGATTGTCATAACCGATTTATGACCAGGGATTTTCACAATACAATAAAGGCTGGTGAGTTCCCAACGGTTATAATCCAGTTTGAGCAGTTGGTGAAGCAACCTGATTTCGACTTGATAAATGGAGAAGTTATAGTTTCCCTGGCGGGAAAGTCTGAAAAATACAATGTTCGATGCAAAATTACAGACTATACCAATGATGGCATGCACATTGAAGGGAGCCGGTCATTTTCACTTTCAGATTTTGATCTGGAGCCGCCTCAAAAATTATTTGGTGCTATCAAAATAAACGATTTAGTTCTGGTTGACTTTCACCTGGTAATGAGGTATTTATGAAATAATGGGTTTAAAACCATAAGTTACCAAGCAATATAATGCTAATTGCTTCGTTTTACCCCATTATAATTTGAACATTCTAAACTAAATTTCGTAAATTCGAATAAGACTTTCTACAAAGTGCAACGTTTTAGAAAAATATCGGCCATCCTGCTTTCCATCCTGGTGCTGCTCAGTTCCACGAGCTACACCTTTGGTATGCATTTTTGCATGGGACAGTTGGAGAGCATTGCACTTTTTTCCGGGGCTGAGCCCTGCGAAATGGCCACACAGAAATCACCTTGTGCCACGAATAAGCATGATCCAGATTGCGAACATCAGCAGGTCACTAAAAAGGGTTGTTGCGAAGACCAGACTGTAGTAATGGAAGGACATGAAGACCTTACCCAAGTGTCCAAAGTTGCGGTTCCTGATTTTCAAATGATCGCAGTTTTCTACGCTGTGGTATCCTTTCTTTTCAGCGCTCCTGCAGTTGATTATTATTCGTATAACGATTATTCCCCCCCTCTGATTGAGCGTGACATACCTGTGCTCGTTCAATCCTTCCTTATTTGATTTTTGATGATCTGAACCTCCGATAATTTGATTACCGGCCGGGTTCAACTATGCTACGTGGTATGTTGGATTTATTCCATCAGACCATCAAACCATTGTATTCATCAAATAATCAAAATATGCTCAATTCCATAATCAAATTCTTTCTCGAGAATAAGCTCGTTACCGTTCTCGTATTGCTACTCATTGTAGCCTGGGGCATTGTTACAGCCCCGTTCAACTGGGAGGTGGGCTTCCTTCCCCGTGATCCCGTACCCGTAGATGCCATCCCGGATATTGGAGAAAACCAGCAAATCGTTTTCACCGAGTGGATGGGTCGTTCCCCGCAAGATGTGGAGGATCAAATCACCTATCCGCTCACCACGGCATTGCTGGGTCTTCCAGGTGTAAAAAGTGTGCGGAGTAGTTCAGCTTTTGGCTTTTCCAGCATCTACATCATTTTTAATGAAGACATTGAGTTCTACTGGAGCCGGTCACGGGTGCTGGAAAAACTCAACTCTTTACCGGCAGGTTTGCTTCCACCGGATGTGCAGCCAAAACTTGGCCCTGATGCTACCGCCCTGGGGCAGGTGTATTGGTACACGCTGGAAGGCCGGGACAAAGACGGAAACCCTACAGGAGGTTGGGATCTCCACGAACTGCGCACCATCCAGGACTATTACATACGCTACGCCCTCACGGCAGTGGAAGGTGTGGCCGAGGTGGCTTCTGTGGGTGGATATGTCAAAGAATATCAGGTGGATGTTGACCCTGCTGCACTGAAAGCACACGGTGTTTCTCTGATGGATGTGATGCAGGCAGTAAGGAACAGCAACATCGATGTAGGGGCCAACACCATTGAAGTAAACCTTGTCGATTATTTCGTCAGAGGCCTGGGCTATGTGGAGGAACTGGCCGACCTGGACAAGGCTGTAGTGAAAGTAACGGACAATGTCCCCATCCGGGTAAAAGATGTTGCTAAGGTCAACATTGGTCCCCAACCAAGAAACATGAGCGGCATCCTGGACAAATCAGGTGCCGAAGCGGTGGGCGGTGTGGTAATTGCCCGCTACGGTGACAACCCCTTGAAAATCATCAATGCGACAAAAGCGGAAATTGAAAAAATAGCCGATGGACTTCCGTCCAAAACACTGGCAGACGGCACGGTTTCTAAAGTAACGATAGTACCCTTCTATGATCGCACCGGCTTGATTTACGAAACCCTTGGTACCTTGTATGAAGCCATCAGCCTGCAAATATTGATTACCATCATTGTGATCATTGTGATGGTGTACAACCTGCGGGCATCTATCCTCATTTCAGCGCTTTTGCCACTGGCGGTACTCATGTGCTTCATATTCATGAAATACTTCGGAGTAGATGCCAACATTGTAGCCCTGTCCGGTATTGCCATTGCCATCGGCACCATGGTCGATCTTGGTATTATCCTCAATGAAAACATTTTGCGGCACCTGGAAATTGCCCCGGAAGGCCAGTCAAAATTAAAAACCGTGTATGATGCCACCACTGAGGTGGCCACTGCGATTCTAACAGCCGTCAGCACGACCATAGTCAGCTTTTTGCCGGTATTTACGCTACAAGCTGCTGAAGGAAAGCTATTTGGCCCGTTAGCTTATACAAAAACCTTTGCGTTGGTATCAGCGGTGATCTTTACGCTGGTCATCATGCCTGCCTTTTCGCACTGGATATTTTCCATGAAAAAAGCAAAGGGAAAAACGGGACTCTATCTAAACTATCTGCTAATGGTAGCAGGCCCTGTTGTCGCATTCACCGTTTGGTCATGGGCAGGCTGGGTATTATTTGGTTTTGGTCTGGTGAATGTACTGCTGCAGCACTATCCTGACAGACTGGGTAAATACCGGAACCTGATGATGGTAGGCGTTACCGTGGTGGCTGTAGCCTGGCTGCTGACTACAGAGTGGGTGCCCTTGGGGGTATCCAATAGCCTGCTTGTCAATTTTCTGTTTATTGCTGTAATCCTCGGCCTGGTGCTTGGCACCTTCGCTCTATTCCTCAGGGTTTATCCGAAAATACTCATGTGGTGCCTGGACAATAAAGGCTTGTTCTTGGTTACACCTGTTGTCATTATTTTATTGGGGGCCAATATCTGGCTGGGTTTTGACAAGGTATTCGGCTTTTTGCCAAAAGCAACAGAAAAATTAGGCTGGAACTTAAGGGAAACCTCAGGATGGACGGCTGTATCTGAAGTGTTTCCGGGCTTAGGCGAAGAGTTCATGCCGTCTCTCAATGAGGGTTCATTTCTCCTGATGCCCACATCCATGCCGCACTCCGGCATAGAAGTAAACCGTGAGGTACTGCAAAAACTGGATATGATGGTAACGGCCATCCCCGAAGTGGAAATGGTGGTCGGTAAAGCCGGCCGGGCAGAAACAGCCATTGATCCGGCTCCCATCTCGATGTTCGAAAACACCATTAACTACAAAAGCGAATACGTATCCGATATCAATGGAAACAAGCTGCGGTTCAAAGTAAATGATGATGGTCACTTTGAACTGAAAAATGGAACCACCTATAACCCGGAGACCATGTCCCCGGAACAAATTGATGTCAATCAACTCATTGAAGACCGCAGTGGCGAGTATTTCCGCCAATGGCGGGCTCATATTAAAACGCCTGATGATATCTGGGATGAAATTGTTTCTGTGGTCAATATTCCGGGTGTTACATCCTCTCCCAAACTTCAACCGATCGAAACCCGGCTGGTCATGCTCCAAACGGGTATGCGGGCGCCTATGGGGATTAAAGTTTATGGGCCGGACCTGAAAACCATTGAAGAATTTGGGCTGCAATTGGAAAAATACCTCAAGGAGGTTCCTTCTGTGAAGAAAGAGGCCGTTTTTGCCGACCGTATTGTAGGCAAGCCCTATCTCGAAATTGACATTGACCGAGATCAGATTACCCGCTACGGGCTCAACATCCGGGATGTACAAGACTATATAGAAACGGCTATTGGCGGAATGCAAATCAGTACCACGGTGGAAGGCCGGGAACGCTTTCCAATCAGGGTGCGGTATGCTCGTGAGTACCGAGATGATCCTTCATCCATTGAAAACATGCAGGTGCCCACGCCCTTGGGCAATTACATTCCACTTGGCCAGCTCGCAGACATCACCTACCGCCCCGGACCTGAGATGATCAGGGGAGAAAACAGCTTTTTGGTGGGTTACGTGCTCTTGGACCGGCTGCCGGAATTTGCCGAGGTGACTGTAGTGGAAGATGCGCAACGCCATCTTCGGGAGAAAATTGATTCGGGTGAACTCATCGTACCATCAGGTGTTCGCTATGAGTTTTCAGGAAGCTATGAAAACCAGGTAAGGGCTGAAAAGCGATTGGCCATTGTAGTTCCTCTGTGCCTCATGGCCATCTTCCTGATCCTGTATTTTCAGTTCAGGGCAATTTCCACCACATTGTTCGTATTCACCGGGATTGCAATGGCTTTTTCGGGTGGGTTTATGATGCTATGGCTGTATGGTCAGGACTGGTTCATGGATTTTACTGTCTTCGACACCAACATGCGGGAGCTTTTCCAAATGAAGGTGTATAACCTGAGTGTGGCCGTTTGGGTCGGGTTTATTGCCTTGTTCGGGATTGCCACAGATGATGGCGTTGTAGTGGCCACCTATTTGAAGCAAAGCTTCGAAAAACGGGAACCGGAAAGCGTGAAAGAGGTGCGTAACGCAGTTTTGGAGGCCGGACAAAAGCGGGTATTGCCAGCCATGATGACCACAGCCACCACCTTGTTAGCACTTTTGCCGGTGCTTACTTCATCAGGCCGGGGTTCGGATATCATGATCCCAATGGCCATTCCCTCATTCGGGGGTATGATCATCGAGATCATTACAGTACTGCTGGTGCCAGTCCTATACTGCTGGTGGGCAGAGCGCAAGTTAAGACGCAATCCCGAAGTATTTACTGAATCATAAATAGAGGAAGATGAAAAAAATAGCAATCATATTCCTGTTGTTTTTAGGAGTTCAGTCCACAAGCTTTTCACAAAGCCTGGATGAATACCTGAAAGTAGCAGCAGAAAACAACCCGGAGTTAAAAGCCTACTTCAATGAATATCTGGCCTCTTTGGAAAAAGTACATCAGGTGGGAGCACTTCCTGATCCTGAACTGACCATGGGTTTCTTCTTTCAACCAATGGAGCGGTTCATGGGCAACCAGCAAGCCGACAT
Source organism: Algoriphagus iocasae (assembly GCF_014206875.1). Lineage (GTDB taxonomy): Bacteria > Bacteroidota > Bacteroidia > Cytophagales > Cyclobacteriaceae > Algoriphagus > Algoriphagus iocasae. The sequence goes on from NZ_JACIJO010000001.1 coordinate 1,155,440, forward strand.
CCAGTTGATGCAGATGTTTCCCTGGTTCGGCATGCTGAAAACCCAAAAGGATGAAGCAAGCAAAATGGCACTGGCGCAGTACGAAGTGTTTCAGGATGCCAAATACCGCTTGTTTTATCAGGTAAAAAACACCTGGTATAAACTGTATCGGCTAGAAGAGGAAATCCGCATTACGGAGGAAAACCTTGAGATTCTTAAACAGTATGAGCGGCTGGCGCTCATTCGTTTTCAGAGTGCAGATATAGGAACCGGTTCCGGCCCTAGCAATATGCAGCAAGCTACAAGCATGAACAGCGGTTCCTCCACCTCATCAGCATCGTCAATGGGTGGAATGAGCGGTGGAATGACCAGTGGCACTTCCGGTAAAAGCAGTTCAAAAGGTGGTTCTTCAATGGGTACTTCCTCATCAATGAACGGGGGCGGGTCAGGCATGAGTGATGTGCTCAGGGTAAGGATTCAGATCAAGGAACTGGAAAACACACTTGCCTTGCTTGAAGACTCCCGACTGCCCATTAAAGCCGAATTCAATCAGTTGCTTAACCGGGATATCAATGAAGTGGTAAGCATAGCCGATTCATTGAGCGGATCAGTAGTCTCTTGGGAGCGCCAGGCTTTGCTGGACAGCATTACGCAGAACAATCCCATGTTGAAAATGCTGGATGCCGAGGAAGAAGCCTATGAGGCACAGAAAAAGATGGCTCGGCTGGAAGGCAGGCCTATGTTGGGGGCAGGCGTCAACTATATGCCCTTTAGTCCAAGGACAGAAAATGGAATGCCGATGGGCGGCAATGACATGGTGATGCCCATGTTGAGGCTGACTATACCCATCTATCGGAAAAAGTACAATGCTTTACAGAAAGAGGCGGAATTGAAACAATTGGCCGTTCAGCAGCGCAGGGAAAACACCGTCAATCAGTTGACCACCCGATGGTCAACCGCCTTGCGGGATTTGGACGATGCAACCAGAAGGACAAAGCTGTACCGGGAGCAAACCGACCTGGCCGGGCAAACCCTGAACCTGCTGATGACCAGCTACGCTACTGACGGACGGGATTTCGAGGAAGTGCTGCGGGTACAACAGCAATTGCTCGATTATCAACTCAAGCTGATCACTTCAATAGTAGATCAGCACGTCACCATTGCCATGCTGGAAAACCTGGCAGCAACAGAACTGAATTAATTGATCTAAAAAGTTAAAATGATGAAAGAAATATTTAAAAATAAAAAACTCCTACTGATCGTGCTCGTAGCGCTGACATTGGGAGGCGTACTCGGCTGGATGGTAAAACCATCTTCAGGTCATCAGGAGACGGAAGAAGCTGTTCACGTACATGATGAAGATTCTGATCAAATATGGACTTGCTCCATGCACCCACAGATACGGCTTTCAGAACCGGGCAGTTGTCCAATCTGCGGGATGGACCTGATCCCAGCTTCAAGTAAACGGTCTGCTGCCTCGGCCAGTCCACTTATGCATGAGATGACACCCGAAGCAGTGGCCATGGCCAATGTCCATACTTCCCTGGTTACAGGAGTATCTCCTGAAGGGGAGCTTTTTCTAACCGGAAAAGTGAAAGCCGATGAACGCCAACTGGCTTCTGTCACGGCCAAATTTCCGGGACGTATCGATCAGCTTTTTGTCAATTTCACCGGCCAGGTTGTCCGGCAGGGCGAAAGGTTGGCCACCATTTATTCACCCGAGCTGGTTACAGCACAAAAGGAACTTTTGGAGGCTGCTTCTACCAAATCCACCTATCCCGAACTTTATCAGGCAGCCAGGGAAAAACTGCGCTTATGGAAACTTAATGAGAAGCAAATTGACGATCTTGAAGGTTCTGGAAAAGTGCAGGATCAATTTGATGTGCTGGCCGACAAAAGTGGTATTGTAACCCAGCGGAATATTTCAGTTGGTGATTATGTGAACACTGGATCAGTTTTATTTGATATAGTTGACCTGAACCGGGTATGGATAATGATTGATGCGTATGAATCCGATCTCCCATTTGTAAAAATCGGTGATGAGGTCAACTTTACCGCAGCAGGCATTCCCGGAGAGACCTTTAAAGCTAAGATTACCTACATAGATCCGGTCATAAATTCTTCAACCCGTGCAGCCTCTGTGAGGGCTGAGGCCTCCAACAGCAACGGAGAGCTGCGACCTGAAATGTTCATCAACGCCAGGGTGCGGACCACTTTACGCAAAGGGCAATCCTCTTTGGCCATAACTCGCACCGCTCTGCTTTGGTCGGGCAAGCGTTCAATCGTGTATGTAAAAGTACCTGATACTGAATTTCCAACTTACGAAATGCGTGAAATCACCATAGGCCCACGTATGGGCGAAATGTGGCTGGTGGAAGCCGGACTGGAAGCGGGTGAAGAGATAGTGACCAATGGAGTATTTGCCATCGATGCGGCTGCACAACTTTCCGGAAACTACAGTATGCTCATGCGTCCGGATGTGAAAACCATGGACGTACCACAGGCTTTCAGGGAACAAATCACAGCGCTGGCCGATGCTTATTTCAAAGTAAAGAATGGTTTGGTCGCTGATGATCCAAAGGCTACACAATCCGCATTGGAACAGTTGGAGGCAGCTTTGGACCAGATTGACATGGCCGGGCTGAAAGGCCAGGCACACGATCACTGGATGGCTTTGAAACAGAAGTTTTCAGAAGCAACTAAAATGATGCAGGCTGAAGAAAGCCTGGATGGCCTGCGGCAACACTTCTCAATGCTTTCTGAAAATATGCTGGAGATGACCGAATCTTTCGGACTGGAAAAGGACAAAGTGTACAAAGATTTCTGCCCGATGGCATTTGACAATAAGGGCGCATTTTGGCTCAGTGAAACGGAAGAGATTCTCAACCCCTACTTCGGTGAGGCCATGCTTTCCTGTGGGGAGGTGAAAGAGACGTATCTCAAAGGTCAAAAAGTCTTTGAGGATGGAGGGCCTGCCAAGCAAGCAGCCAGTGGACATAACCATTAAGAGATGAAAAGTTGCTGCAAAACAGGAGATGAAAGATCTCCATCTAAAATAAAAAAATGGGTCAGCTGGATTTCCTGGGGAATAGTCATTCTTCTGGTCACTGGTTTAGTCCTGATCCAAGTATTTAACCTTTAAACAAATAGAAAAATGAAAAAAACAATGATCATGCTATGCCTGGCTTTAGTAAGCTGGGGAGCAACCGCACAACACGACCATGCAGCGCATGGCGCACAAGCAAGCAGTGAAAAGATGGAACCCATGTTCAAAGACAAGGCGCTGGGATCTTCCTACACGCACTACATTCATTTGAAGAATGCTTTGGTAGCCTCTGATTTTCAGCAAGCAAAATCTGCTTCTGAATCTTTGGTGAAAGCTCTTCACAATGTAAAAGGAAGTGATAAAGTCCATACAGAGGCGGCCAAAGTTGCACAGGCAGGTTCACTGGAAAACCAGCGAAAGGCTTTTACCGCCTTAAGCAATGAGATGGCCACTTTGGTGAAGGGCGCTGATATAAGCATGGGAGAACTCTACCTGGAATACTGCCCAATGGCCAATGGCAACACAGGAGGCTATTGGCTCTCCAACGAAAAGGAGATCCGCAACCCTTACTTCGGTGACAAGATGCTGAAGTGCGGAAGCGTAAAAGAGACAATTAACTGACACAAGTCCTGGCATAAGGGATTGGGTTCACGATAAGCTGAGCCCGATCCTGACACCAGGCACAAACACAATGAGAAATGAAAAAGAACATCATTTTCACCATCGCATTCCTTGGAGGAATGCTGCTGGCAGCACATGGGCTCTTGGCACAACCAAGTAGCAAGTTGGAACAACGCCTAATACACATCAATTCAAAAGGTGAGGTATCGGATGACCGGGGCACCAAACTCGGATACATCAGTAAAGAAGACATTGTTTTCAACAATCAGAATCAAAAACTGGGCTTTATCAAAAACGGCAAAGTGTATGATGCCGAAGGTAATCCCCTTGGCAAAGCCAAAAAAGATGGTCGCTATTACAACAACGATGGAGTATTCATTCTGAGCACCAAAACGATGGGTGATAAATGTGAAATTCTGGATCCAGAAGGTCACAAAAAAGGCACAGTTCATAAAAACTATAAACTTCATGCGTGTGCTACACACTGTTTCTTCTTGGAACAGGAAATGAAAAAAGAGGAAGATAAGTAAAAAGTAAAGCCCTGTTGGAGAGTGGCCTCTGTGCAGGTGTAGTCTTGCATGCTACACTGCCGCCACTCTTCCATCAGGCACCAAACTCTTAATACGATGAAAACGAGAAAACACAACGCTAGTCCAAAGTCATTGCGCAAAGACAAACTAGTGGCTTATCTGACCTTGGTATCACTGATAGTTGTAGCTACTGTAGCGGTGTTTTGGATTCAGGGTTACCGCATAGGCTCATCGGTTGGTATAGCCACTGATGAGATAAAGACTCCAATTGACCCAAGCTTAGTATGTATGGTCAATGACGCCTATATGGGTGTAGCCCAAATCCCGGTACCGGTCAATGGCAAAACCTATTATGGTTGCTGTGAAATGTGCGTGGATAAGCTTAACAACCTGGAAAGCGCAAGGATCGCGATTGACCCCTATAGTGGTAATCCTGTAGATAAATCAGAAGCATTTATAGTAGTGACTAACCAACAAGGTGCAGTTGCCTACTTTGAATCAGAGGCTAATTACAACGCATTTAAGAAAAACTAAAAACAATCCTTTAACCCAAAATCTATGAAATTGAAACTGCTTTTTTTTGGTCTTGCTGCCATAGTGGCCGTGAAGACTCAAGCGCAACAGTCGGATGAAATTAACCAGGTAAAACAAGTCCTGGAATCATACAAACAGGCCATTGAAAGCCTCGATACAACCGGCACAGGTAATTTATTTGTATCGCAATCAATTGTTATTGAGTCAGGCAAAGTTGAAGGCCGATATCAGGACTATCTGGCCAACCACCTGGGCCCGGAGCTCCATCATTTCGAATCTTTCAAGTTTAGTGACTATGAAGTAGCCATTGAAGTCGCTTTGCCATTTGCCTTTGCTACTGAAACCTACAAATACACCATTGTGCTAAGCAAGGACAAGTCAGTTATTGAGCGAAAAGGAGTTGCCTCCAGCATTTTGAAAAAAGAAAACGGTCAATGGAAAATATGGCAAACCCATTCATCAGCAAGAAAACCACAGACCAATCATTAATCACCTAAATAATTTAACAATGAAAAATATTCTAAAAGCAGTCGTATTGCTACTATTCACTACGGCAACCGTATCGGCTCATGACGGCCACAAAAGCAAACAAGACAGTACCGCCCAACAGGCGGATACCGTAATGAATGCTCATTCCACCGGGGAAGAGCATGAAGACCACACCAGTACCAGCGAGGCGGATAGCCACGATACACATCCTCAAGATGCACACCACGAAAAAAAGGTCACGGCTGATCTTGCGGACTTTCCCACAATCCATCCGCTAATTGTGCATTTCGCTATCGTATTGCTGATTGTGGGAGCCATTCTGGCGGTAGTCAACATCTATTTCATCAAAAGGGAACTGGCATGGACGGCATTTGCCCTGGTGTTGATCGGATTTATTGCCGCATATCTGGCAGGCAGAAACTTCCATCCGCACACTCACGGACTAACAGAACATGCCAAGCTCGTATTGGAACAACACGACTTCTGGGCTGACTGGACAATCAATCTTGGGTTTATTGGCCTGCTGTTACAAGGAATCAACCTATTCATTTTCAAATCAAAAAGATGGGCAATGGCTATTGTAGCAGTTGTGTTATTGGGTGCAGCTTATGCTGTGGCACAGGCAGGACATTACGGAGCACAATTGGTACACATAGAAGGTGTAGGGCCGCAAGGTAATTTTTTGGAACTGGAGCATGAACATTAAACATCAGATAATGAAAAAATTCCCTAATATAATTTTAGCAATTTTCGCATTTGCCTTGTCTTTTTTATTATCAGGGCTAACTAATGCGCAAAACCTCACTCAAAAATCAGTCGAAGGCAACACTGATAATCTTCCTGTAAGAGAGTACGCCATTTCCATAAATGAGCTGGCAGTGAACAGGGCAGGCAAGGAAGTAATGGGAATGGCCATTAATGGCAGTATCCCGGGACCCACACTTACTTTTACTGAAGGTGAATTTGCCGTAATCTACGTAAAAAACGAAATGGATGAAGAGACATCCATTCACTGGCACGGATTGCTGTTGCCCAATTTTTATGACGGGGTTCCTTACCTTACCACTCCGCCCATCGCGCCTGGAGAAACACAGAAGTACGAATTTCCCCTGAAACAAGCCGGTACCTATTGGTATCATTCACATACCATGCTGCAAGAGCAGAGTGGTGTTTTTGGCTCTATCGTCATCCATCCTAAAGAAGAAACCCTGGCCTATGACAAAGAGCTTGTTATAATACTTTCGGACTGGACAAATGAAAAGCCCATGAACGTACTTCGTTTCTTGAAACGAGGAACCGAATGGTACAACTGGCGAAAAGGTACGGCCACACCCCTCAACCGGGTTATTGCCAGAGGTGCAATGGGAGCACAGTTAAATTTCTGGAGGCAGAGAATGGAAAGTGCAGACATTGCCGATATATATTATCCTGCCTTTTTAGTTAATGGTGAACAAGTTCAGGAATATCCCAATTTCAAACCCGGAGAAAAGGTTAGGCTTAGAATTATTAACGGGGCAGCTTCTACCTCGTTTTGGATGACGTTTGGTGGTGAAGAGCCGACTTTAGTTGCAGCTGATGGACTAAATGTTGAGCCGGTCAAGCGCAATAAAACATTTATTGCCATTGCGGAAACCTACGATTTTATTGTAAGTATTCCGGAAAGTGGAAAGATGGAATTTCGGGCCACCGCTCAGGATGGTTCAGGAACAGCCTCTGCTTTTTTGGGTGATGGCGAAGTTTTAGCAGCCGAAGATGTTCCCCGTCCTGATAAGATTGGCATGATGATGCAAATAGCAAAAATGGACATGCGCATGGGGGCTCCTGCCCTAAAATTTAATCCTAAAAAGGACGATCCCCAAAAAATGATGGAGAACTGGGGAATGCAAATGAAAGGCGACAAAAACCCGGATAATGATATGCCGGGTATGAATATGGCCGGAAATAAGGAAGAGGTCTCCCAAATGGATCATTCCTCAATGGATATGTCTGATGATAAAAACTCCAAAATGGATCCGCCAAGTGCTCCCATGGCTGAAATGCCCGGGATGGAAAACATGGACATGTTTTCAGAATTCAATTACAATTATCTGAAATCACCTGAAAAAACGGTTTATGGTAAGGATGTTCCAGTCAATGAAATCCTCCTCAATCTTACTGGGAATATGAACCGCTACATCTGGAGCATGAATGGTATTCCCCTATCTGAAACCGATAAAATAAAAATCAAAGAGGGGCAAATTACCCGAATCACCCTTAACAACCTGACGATGATGCACCATCCCATGCACCTGCATGGTCATTTTTTCCGTGTCATCAACGAAAGCGGTGATTACTCACCCCTGAAGCACACGGTGAATGTGCCCCCCATGCAAAAAGTAACCATTGAGTTTTACGGGAACGAATATGGGGATTGGTTCTTTCATTGTCATATTCTCTATCATATGATGGGTGGTATGGCACGGGTAGTCAGCTATGATACACCGGAAGACCCTAGAATGAAACCCTTTCCAATTTCCAAACTGATTCACGAAACCAACCGCTTCTATAGTTGGGGAATGGCAGATGTTGCCTCACATAATACAACAGTCAATCTGACCACTTCAAACATTCGCAATCAATTCAATTTATCAATGGAATACGGATGGAATCAGAACCTGGAAGCTGAATTTTCTTATGAGTATTATCTGTACGATTATTTGAGGGTTTTTGGAGGTATTAATGTTGAGAATACCACCAGGAATAGTTTGGATGATATGAAGACAATTGCCGTGGCTGGTATCCGGTGGTTTACACCTTATATGTTCAATGTTGACCTAAGGATAGATAATGAGCTTCGGCCTAGAATTGGAATCGGTCGATCGCTGATGATATTTCCGAAGTTATCAATTTTTGGCTATTACGAATATCAAATTGATGCAGGATTGGTAAACGGTCTGGAGGCCGGCCAAAATTACAAAGAAGAAATTGTATGGAGTGCCGGTGCACAATACATGCTTTCTAAGAATTTTTCACTGATGACAAGCTATGACAACCGCTTCGGAGCAGGGGGCGGATTATCTGTCATGTTTTAATTAGGAAGTTAGCAGTAATGGTAGGACGACCCAACAGACAATGAAGTGATATGCAAAAAACGACATTTAAGATAACAAAAATGGACTGTCCATCCGAAGAACAAATGATTCGGATGAAACTTGACGATTTGACAAATATTCAATCGTTAGAATTTGACATACCCAACCGACTTTTACACGTTTTTCATATAGACAATAATGAACAAATTTTTCAGCGACTTGACACATTAAAATTTGACACTTCAATTCTCTCGACTGTTTCGGTTGACAATTTTACAGCAACTGACAATCAAAATGACGAAAGAAAAACCTTATGGACTGTTTTAATAATAAATTTTTTGTTTTTCGTTATTGAAATTGTAACAGGACTTATATCAAACTCAATGGGCTTGGTTGCCGACAGTTTAGATATGCTGGCTGACAGTATTGTTTATGGACTTGCATTAATTGTTGTTGGCGGAACAGTAGTCAGAAAAAAGAATATCGCAAAATTTGCAGGATACTTTCAAATCCTTCTTGCTGTAATTGGTTTTATAGAAGTAGTCAGACGATTTATTGGAGTCGAGAAAATGCCTGACTTTCAAACAATGATTTTCGTTTCGATTGTAGCGTTAATAGCTAATGTTATTTGTCTGTATTTATTGCAAAAGAGAAAAAGCAAAGAAGCTCATATGCAAGCAAGTATGATTTTTACTTCAAATGACATAATCATAAATTCGGGAGTAATTACAGCAGGACTTTTGGTTAATTGGCTCAATTCAGGTTATCCCGACTTAATTATTGGAGCAATTGTATTTGTCATTGTAGCGAGAGGAGCTTACAGAATTTTACAGCTATCAAAATGACGACTAACAAGACAACGGAAGAAACCACTACTGCTAACAGCGGTTTTGCGTCAGGCGGGGGAAACGGCTTCGTATGACAGTTTTTCGTAACTTTGAAGTTTACGGCTTCGTAAGGAAGTTTTGTGCTAAAAACCCGCCCGAACGCAAAGCCGCAAACCGTTATGGAAGAAAGTTATAAAAAAGGAAGTTTAAGTTTATTAGGATCAATTGCTTTAGGCACTGGTGTAATGATCGGTGCAGGAATCTTTGCATTATTGGGCCAGGTGGCTGAACTGTCAGGGACCTGGTTTCCTTACATTTTCGTTTTGGGAGCTCTCATTTCAGCATTTAGTGCTTACTCCTACATCAAAGTTTCAAATACGTATCCTTCGGCTGGGGGGATAGCCATGATTTTGAAAAAAGCTTATGGTAAATCAACCATAACAGCTTCTGCATCATTATTAATGGCACTATCCATGGTAATCAACGAAAGCCTGGTTGCCAGAACTTTTGGCTCTTATACCCTACAACTGTTCGAAGTTGAAAACAAGGAACTTTGGATTCCCATATTGGGTGTTGCTCTTTTGGTTAGCGCTTTTTTGATTAACATATCTGGCAACAAGCTGATAGGAAAGTCATCACAGTTCATGTCATTTATCAAAATTATCGGAATTCTGATTTTTGCCATAGGAGCTCTCTGGGCAGTGGGTTTTTCTCTGGAAGGGTTGATACCAAAAGCCATCAAAAACACTGATTATTCAGCAACCAGTTATATTGGGGCTTTAGCACTTTCCATTTTGGCCTACAAAGGATTCACTACAATAACTAATAGTGGTGGCGAAATTACAGAACCTCAAAAAAATGTTGGCCTGTCTATTATTATTTCTTTGTTGATATGCACAGTGGTGTATTTTCTGGTTGCTTTCGCTGTAAACTCAAGCCTTACAATCTCTGAAATTATTCAAGCCAAAGATTACTCCCTTGCTGAAGCTGCCAGACCTGTTTTTGGAGATTTTGGTCTTCATTTTACCGTTGCTATTGCCATAATAGCTACTATTTCGGGAGTGATTGCCAGCATTTTTGCAGTCTCTCGTATGACGGCTATGCTTACAGATATGGAACTTATTCCACATAGTCATTTGGGCATGTCAGGCCGAATACAGAAGCATATGTTGGTGTATGTGGTGTTTATCGCTATCATCCTGACTATTTTCTTTGATCTGTCCAGAATTGCTTCCATAGGAGCCATTTTTTATTTGGTGATGGACATCATTATTCATTGGGGTGTATATAAGTATTTGAGGAAAGAGGTGAAAGCCAATGGAACAATTGTACTCACAGCGATGGTGTTGGATTTCATCGTATTGGCAGCTTTCTTATGGATCAAGGCATCATCTGACCTTTTGGTTCTTATTGTTTCTGCATCTGTGATGCTAATAGTTTTTGCAGGTGAAAAATGGTTCTTAAGTCGAGCAGATAAATCTACCCAAAAATGAAACGAAACAGAAACTACTACATCCGAAAAACACACCGGTATCTGGGGATTTTTATAGGCATTCAGTTTATTGGGTGGACGGTCAGCGGCCTCTATTTCAGTTGGACGGATATTGACGAAATCCATGGAGACCAGTTCCACCATGAGCATGTCACGACCCATTCACCCCGGAACCTGATCAGTCCGGCACAATTGGATTCAACGATTGGTATTTCATCCCTTGAGCTTCGCTACATCAATCACCAACCGCATTATTGGGTCAACGATAGTCTGCTTTACAATGCCCTGACCGGGCAAATCAAAAAGGGCATAACCGAAACGGAGGCGGCCGAAATCGCACAGAACCATCTCGTAAAAAACCTGGAAATCCTGAAAACAGAATGGATTACTGAAACCGACAACCATCATGAATACCGTGGCAGGCCGCTACCAGCCTGGGCTGTCCACTTTGAGCATCCCGAAAACCTTACGGCCTACGTAGATGCCCGTAACGGCAACTTCGAACGGGTACGCCACAGCCGTTGGCGTTGGTTCGATTTTCTTTGGATGTTCCACACCATGGATTATGCCGGGCGGGACAACTTTAACAATTGGCTGCTCAGGGCATTTTCAGTCTTTGGCCTATTTACAGTGCTATCAGGCTTTACACTTTACGCAGTATCCTCTAAAACTTTCTTAAAAACCACTTCAAAACTTAAAAAGAATAAATGATGAACAAACTGATTTACATACTTGCACTGGGATTGCTGATCGTATCCTGCCAAAACAAAAAAGGTGAAAATGGTGGTCACGAACACCATCAGCCGGAAAAAGCACCTACTGAGCAATCGGACAACTCGAAAAAGAGCATCCCTCAGGAAGCGCATGGCAATGTGGGTGATACGCACATTACCATCAAGTACCACTCACCCGCAGTGCGGGAAAGGGTCATCTGGGGAGGTTTGGTACCCTATGGCGAAGTTTGGGTGACAGGTGCACACAGTGCCACCAATATAGAATTTTCCAAAGCAATCCAGGTCGAAGAAACTACGATACCAAAAGGGAAGTATGCATTCTTTACCATTCCCGGACAGGACCGTTGGACATTGATCCTAAACAAAAACTGGGAGCAGCACCTGGCAGATGATTACGATCAGGCCGATGATGTCATCATGATTGAGGTAACACCGGAAACGGGAATGCCACTTACCGAACGGCTAACTTATACCATAGAAGACAAAGGAGAGGGCTCTGGCGCTATCCGCATGTCATGGGAAAAGCTAAGTGTTTCACTTCCATTCAAAACAGATTAACCACTAAAATTTTTACTCATGGAAAAGCATAATCACGAACACCACAAGCATCATACACACGAGGGTCACCAAAAGAGCCAATCATCAGATCATCAAACCATCAACAAATCAGACCATCAGCATGGGCACCATGACCACCATGCCATGATGATCGAGGATTTTAAAAAGCGTTTTTGGATTTCTCTGGTGCTCACCGTACCGATCCTGGCACTATCTCATATGATCCAGCAATTACTGGGATTTGAGCTAACCTTTTTTGGTGATCAGTACGTCCTTTTTGGGCTTTCCACCATTGTCTTCTTTTATGGGGGCTGGCCTTTTCTCAAAGGACTTTGGGACGAGTTGAAGGACAAAAACCCGGGCATGATGACCCTGATTGCAGTGGCCATTACTGTGGCTTATGTGTACAGCTCGGCTGTGGTGTTTGGCTTGGAGGGGATGGATTTTTTCTGGGAGCTGGCGACCCTTATTGTCATCATGCTGCTGGGGCATTGGATCGAGATGAAATCGGTAATGGGTGCATCAAGAGCGCTCGAATTACTGGTGCAGATGATGCCTTCCGAAGCTCATTTGGTTCAGGGAGACCAAATCAAGGACATCAAGGTTGATCAACTGAAAAAGGAGGATATCATCCTGATAAAAGCCAATGAAAAAATACCTGCGGACGGTACAGTGGTGGATGGGGAAAGCCACCTGGACGAAAGCATGCTCACCGGTGAGAGCAAGCCGGTGAAAAAATCCAAGGGCGACCCGGTCATTGGCGGATCAGTAAATGGCAGCCAATCCATCAAGGTGAAAGTGTCCAAAACCGGGAAAGAAAGCTACCTCAACAAAGTGATCACGCTGGTTGAAGAAGCTCAGAAAGCTAAATCGAAAACTCAAAACCTGGCCAATGTTGCCGCAAGATGGCTCACTTTCATCGCCATTGGTGCGGGTACTATTACGTTGTTTACCTGGATCAGCTTGGGTAAGCCTTTAGATTTTGCATTGGAACGAATGGTGACCGTCATGGTTATATCCTGTCCACATGCGTTGGGTTTGGCCATACCACTAGTTGTAGCCATTTCCACTGCTGTTTCAGCAGGAAAAGGCTTGCTGATCCGCAACCGTACTGCTTTTGAAAATGCTCGGAAGATTACCGCAATGGTGTTTGACAAAACAGGCACGTTGACCGAAGGCAAATTTGGTGTCTCACGATATGAGAGCCTTTCTGATGATATGAACAAAAATGAACTGCTGTCCTTTGCCGCTTCGCTGGAGCAGCAATCGGAGCACCCAATTGCACAAGGCATTGTGAAAGCAGCGAAAGAGGCAGGCCTGGCATTGAAAAAGGTAGAAAATTTTGAATCATTAACGGCCAAGGGCATTCAAGGCAAGATCGAGGGACAAAATTGGAAAGTAGTCAGCCCCGGCTACCTGAAAGAAAACGACATAAATATCCCCGATCAGGCAGGATCTGATGAGGCAGAAACCATCGTGTATGTGCTGCAAGAGAATCTAATAATAGGCTTCATAGCCTTGTCCGACCAAATCAGGGAAGAAAGCCCTAAAGCCATCGAAACGCTTCGGGAAAAAGGCATGAAGCTATACATGGCTACCGGGGACAATGAGAAAACCGCCAAGGCAGTCAGTGAAAAACTCGGGCTGGATGGCTACTACAGTGAGGTACTGCCCCATCAAAAAGTGGAAATCATCAAGAAACTCCAAAAAGAAGGCCACTTTGTAGCCATGACGGGTGATGGTGTGAATGACGCCCCTGCACTGGCACAGGCTAATGTGGGTATTGCAGTAGGTTCCGGTACCGATGTGGCTGCTGAGACAGCCGACATCATCCTGGTCAACAGCAACCCAAAGGACATTGCCAACCTGGTTCTGTTTGGCAGGGCAACCTACAACAAAATGATTCAAAACCTCGCCTGGGCTACCGGTTACAATGCCATCGCATTACCTTTGGCCACCGGCTTTATCCCCGGCCTGGTTATAAGCCCTGCCATAGGCGCAGTGTTCATGAGCCTGAGTACGGTCATAGTCGCCATTAATGCGCAATTGCTGAAACGAAAAATTAAGAACTGACTACCCCTGCTCAGATTTGGGAAGACCAGGTAAAATCTGCTGTGTTGATTATTTGAACCAGTTCATGCAGTAAATAGACACTATGAAAATGAAAAACTCACTTTTTAAATGCCTGAAAATTATAACCAACAATATGAAGATTTAGAGGACAAACTTAGAATGATCGATCTGGAGGAAGATAACCTCCTCAAAAAATCAGAGCTGAGCTTTCAAAGGGTTCTAATTGCCATTAACAGGTTACAGAATGTCTTAACTAAAAACCTTGTAGATTCTCAAGCCGGTGAAATACTCTTCTTTAAGGAGATTTAACCCAAATACGCCTGCAAACTCATTTACAATCTCAACGTGTTCAATTTTGGAACTAACAAGCCCAATAGGGATTAAGATTAGGCGCAAGTATTATCAAAACGAATTAGATAAGCTCACAGGCTTCTTTGACAATATCTTGGAGTTTTACCTACGCAATTAAAAACCCAAAGACCACCAAAAGCCGCTTGGAAACAATGGAGTGATGAGGCACCTAGAGAGGTTCTGGAAGATGGTGACCATGGCTGTAAAAATGGAATGGGTAAGCCGGGATCCCTTTGAAAAGTATCTGCTCAAATTTCATCGAGTTGATAGGGATTTCCTTAATCACGAAGAGTTGGAGGCAGTAGAAAACAAGGACTTCAAGATTGTGCGTTTGCAGTGGGTCAGGGATCTGTTTGTGTTCAGTTGCTATACCGGACTGGCCTACATCGATGCGATGAACCTGACACCATCCAACATCACGATTGGCATTGATGGGGAGTACTGGCTTTCCACCTGCCGCCAGAAAACCGACCAACCTGTCAGGGTTCCCATCCTTCCCAAGGCCTGGGAGATTATTGAGAAATACAGAACCCACCCAAGGGCTTTGCAAAAAGGATCTGTATTCCCTATGATCTCTAATCAAAAGCTTAACTCTTATCTGAAAGAAATAGCCGACCTGTGCGGGATTGAAAAGAACCTCACCTTTCACCTGGCCAGGCATACATTTGCCACCACCGTTACTCTTTGCAATGGTGTCCCGTTGGAGACTGTGAGCAAGATGCTGGGTCATTCAAAAATCACCACTACTCAGGTTTACGCTAAAGTGGTGGAGAAGAAGGTAAGGGAAGACATGCACACTCTCCGGGAGAAGCTGGCAGCACCAAAATTGATGAGAAGGGCGAAGTAGCCCTTCGAAGTAGCCCTTTTTTGTATTTAAGTGATTGCTTAAATACATTTAATTCCTTAGCTTTGTTAAGCAAATGCTTAAATACGAAGTTATGAATACATGTATCCGTGTCTTTGCCGATAGCGACCAGATCAATAGGTGCAGGGAAGACTTGAAGAGTAAAGAAGAAGGCTTTTTAGAACTGGCAGATGTACTGAACCTGGCTGGTAATGCGGTTCGCCTCAAAATCCTGTACCTCTTGAAACAGGAAAATGAACTTTGTCCGTGCGACTTGTCAGACATCCTAGGCATGACAGTGCCGGCCATTTCCCAACATCTGAAAAAGCTGAAGGATGCAGGAATCGTGACAACCAAAAAATCCGGACAAACCATCTTCTATTCAGTAGAAGCGCACAGTCAGCGGATCATTTCATCAGTGCTCGATTTGTTTAATCTCCCAAATACAATTCCTGCCCTATGATATCCAGTGATCTTACCCAAAGCATAAAGGTTTCCTTAAAAACTGCTACCGGGCAGTTGGGATATATCCTCAGTAAAATTGACGATGAGGACCAGGTGGAAAACATACTTCTCCAGTTGAAGGCGGTACAATCCACCCTTACCAAGACTACTTATGAATTATTGGATGATACCTACAGAAAAGCATTAGCAGAAAGAATCTCGTTAGCTTACCAGAACTGCCCCGGTAACTGTGGTAATGAAGAAACAATAGAAAAGCTGAGAACACTATTTCCAGAGCTTAAACTCGAAGAAGTGCCTGAAAAACTAAGGGAAGCCCGGACGGTGGAAGAAGAATTGAAGAAATTTTTATCCGAACGTTTGGACACCCCCTCCCCCCGTGACTGAACTTTGGAGAGATGTTTCAATAAAATAGTATTGATATGAAAAGTAAACTCATGATTTTGGCCACAGCGGGTATTCTCGCCATTGGTGGCCTTGCTTACGGGATCAACTCATCCCCAAAAGCTTGTCCTTTGGAAGGTACTCCAGATTGTCCAAAAGTTAGCTGCCCTTTGGCAGGCACTCCGGAATGTCCTTATGATTTGAAAGTGGCGGAAATACCCGCCTGCTGCAAGAAAAAGTAACCGGGAGGGCGCAGAGCCCTTCTTTTTTTGAAATGAAAAAGTATATGAAAAATTCGCTTTTAACCAGCGGTATTATGGCTGCACTCTTAAGTTCACTTTGCTGCATCACCCCGGTGCTTGCACTAGTGGCCGGTGCAAGCGGGATTGCCTCCACTTTTTCCTGGCTGGATCCTGCACGGCCCTTTTTTGTGGGCATTACGGTTGTAGTGTTGGGTTTTGCCTGGTACCAAAAACTTAAACCAAAGGCCAAAGGTGAAATAGAATGTGCGTGTGAGGAGGACCTACAGCCCTCCTTTTGGAAAACAAGGAAATTCCTTGGGATAGTCACCGTTTTTGCGACCCTGATGCTCACATTCCCGCTTTATGCTCACATTTTCTACCCTAAATCTGAAAAGCAAGTGATCATCGTTGATAAGTCAGACATTCAGACCGTAAATTTTCAAATCAAAGGCATGACTTGCCAGGGTTGCGCAGATCATGTTGAACATGAGGTAAATAAGCTCAGCGGTATCCTTAAAGTAACCGCATCCTACGAACAGGGCAATGCCATTGTAGAATTTGACAATACCAAAACAGGCATCCTTGAAATTGAGCAAGCTATCAACTCGACCGGATATTCCGTGACCAATAAAACAGAGAAATAAATGGAAATCATATTAGAATCAACCATCACCTGCCCGGAATGCGGGCATCAAAAAGAAGAAACCATGCCCACTGACGCCTGTCAGTATTTTTACGAATGTGAAAATTGCCACCAGGTACTAAAACCGAAGGAAGGGGATTGCTGCGTGTATTGCAGCTATGGCTCAGCACCTTGTCCACCAGTACAATTGGATTCTGATCAAGCATGTTGCTAGCGTAGACAATGCTTTATCTGACATACATCATGTTTTAACATGTACAATGTCATAGCACCCTCAATAACCGTTGCGTACTTTTGAGTCATATTGAAGGGAATACCAAATAGATGCCCCTTCAATGGATGGCATTTTACATCAAAAAGGCTCATGAAGCGCAACTTATATATAGTCCTGCTCATTGCAATGCTCCTCCCTGGCAAAGGGATGGCAGTGTTTCAGCACTTTTGTGGGGGCGAACTGATCAGTTTCGAGCTTTTTCTAAAACACCACGAACCATGCTGTGACGATCACAGCAACCCTTGTGATGGCTGTGAGGACCAGGAAACCATCTTCTCTCTTGATGATTTCAGAGCACCTCATTCTGACATTCCGGTCATTGCTTTTTCACCTGCGGCATTGGCTCAGCCATCTTTCCATTTGCCTTCTACACAATTTTTCGAATCAAGAACATACACAAATCCTAAAAAGGCTCCCCCGGCTGGTCAGGGCGGTATCGCTCTATCCTGTTCCAGTCATTTCTTATTTAGATACATCTGATTATCAGTTAGTTGCCTGGGTTACGAAACCTTCGAGCAATGTCGGAAATGGTTCTGTAAAATATAGCTGTTCCGGGATATTCGAACAGCATTAGAACACGATCTATCCGACAAAACTATCATCAAGTTTCTTTAATCAGACTTTCAATAAAATAATTTCTGCGTGCAATTGTCCGGCAATCGCTCCATGCAAATCAAACCTCTACCGGATCTGGTTGCTTATCGAAAAAAAATAACAGCATTGGAAAAGGAAATTTCAAAGTTAAAATCGGCCATAGCCAAGAGCAAACAGTTCAATCAAAAAGTGGAATTGAACCAACAGCTAAAAGCCGCTGAAAAGGAGCTGGAGTGGCTATTTGCAGATGGGAAAGGATCAAATTGATGGAGTTCGGAATTCCGAAATACTTAACTTCGATAAAACATTGTCTAAAGGAAGTCGGCCGAAAATCATGAATTTAATTTTCCCAGATGATGCTTAGGATGGTTTTATACCGCCTTGTTGGAATGCAATACTCATAGAAGTCTGTATCTTCATCATATTCACTTAGATTGAACCATGTTGATTTGTTAATGTTCTGTGCTTTTTCTTCAAGTTTATACACAAACTCGTAATCTTTTTGAATATACTCTGCGGCAACTGAATCGGAAGGTGGTGCTAACTTGGTGTAATCGCCCAACCAAACTTTTAAGTCGTTGGACTTTTTCCAATATTTCACTTTCCCATTCTCGATAAAGACAAGGCAAAGAGGGTGTAACTGCTCAAACTGCAAATAGCGAAAAATAGTTGCTGTCAAACTAGTTTTAAATCGTTCTGAAAGTTGCTTGATCAAAAGGGGTGAAAACTTCTTGCCTTTTGCTTCTTTAAGGAATAAATTTTCAGGCATTAGAAGTTCACTGGCGAATTCATTTGCTTCCAATTCTTGCCTCCCGTTTTTCAATGTATTTTCCGTACCTTCAATAATGTTAAAATTAGTGAATGTATCATCGGGAAGCTGCATATTTCTATGCATCAAGAGATGCCCTATCTCATGGGCTGCAACGAAGCGTTTTCTCTCCTGGAACTGTATCTTTGAATTTACCTTTATAACCGCCTTATTGTTTCCAAACACAATTTTTCCATCACAATTAGAGAGCTCTTCTTCGATAAGTATTGCATCATGCCCAGCAACCACTAATCCGGCGACAAACAGATCCATGTCCAAATCGGTTATCTCATCCAATCCACAGTCGTCTAAAAGTTTGCGAGCCTGTAAGCGCGCATTATTGACGCTTCTCATCGTTCTCCAATTCTTCAATTAGTTGAACAAAGTTCTGATCCTTGATTATTTCGATAATATCCTCTTTGGACAATTTATCGAGATTTCGGTACAAGGCCAAAGAAGCATTACCCTGAATAAATTGTTTGAGCATAGCCACAGGCTTCTCAATATTCGCTTCGATGGCTTGTTGAAATTTACTGACTAATTTCAATAAATTGTCATTCCGTTCCTTCTGTGCCTTTGCCCTTGCCAAAAAAACAAGTTGCTTCTTTTTTTTGTTGTACGCATCGATATCTGATACATCATCTTTCAGCATATCGGCGAGGGCATCCTTGTCCACTTCTTTGTAGAAAGCAATCAGAGCATCGTCAATCCTATTTTTAATATTATTGCTCATATGATACTTTTTGCTTGTTCTCTTATTTTGGGCAATCTTCGTTCCAATCGTTTCACGGTCCTGTAAATCTCCTTTACATCAATGCCGAGATCCTCTGCAATTTCTCTTGGTTTGCAGATACCGTCCATCCAATACTCGAACACCATTAATTCGTCATCATCCGCTCCAGCCTGTTGCAATAATTCTGAAACTTGTTGCCTTTCTTCTTTAATATCATCTTGATTATTATACGCGTGACTCTCCAAAAGATCCTGCGTTTGCCCAACCAGAGATCCCTTTAAAAAATTGCTGATTTCACTTCGAAGACTCCCGAACATAAAATCGGTAAACGAACAATTCGCATTTTCCCAATCACGGGTACCTTCAATTACCTTTAAAAGTAAATCTCCAACAAAATCAAAAGGCTCTTTTCCTCCCAAATCCTTTAACCCGGCTGACTTCAAACGATTGGTCGCATACGAGGTCAACCTGTCTAACAGGTCGTCCAAGTCAATAGATTGCAATTCGTCATAAAGATTCATCAGCTCTTGTCTATAATAATATGCTAAGATGGGGAAAAAATTTGCCACTCGTAAAAAAAAAATTCTTGGTCGTGGCAAAAAATTGAAAAACATCAGCATGTATATATAAAGGCTCCCATTAAAGAAGGGGACGAAGAATATTAAAAATTAACAAATAATAAAGACATGGCTAAAAAAAATCAACATGTGGTGCCGAGGGGCGACAATTGGGCAGTCAAAGGTGCCGGAAACGAAAAGGCTACAAAAATTGTAGGAACCCAGAAAGAAGCAATTAAGATAGCACGGGAAATTGCTATCAATCAGCAATCAGAAGTTGTTATCCATAGACCGAATGGTACAATCCGGGATAAGGATTCCTACGGCAACGATCCTCACCCTCCAAAAGACACAAAGCATTAGTCGATGAAAGGAAAAGTAAGTTTGGTTATCGGCCTTTTAGGGTTCCTCTCCTGCTTTTTTCTGGCAGGGGACGAACCAAAAGGCACAGTGTTTAAGATCTCTTTAGGTCTCGTAGTCGGTGGCATGGTAGAGTTCTGTGTATTCTTGTTGGAGAACCGAAAAAAATGGAGGCTATTTAAGACATTGATTATAAAACGTAATCAACCAGTCAGGGTCACGGTCGCTTATTTGTTTAGAATTGAAGTGAATGGCAGATACCTATTAATCAAGAGGCACAAGAATGACAATCCCGGCTACCAACCGGTTGGAGGTGCATACAAATATTTGAAGGAAGAAAACAGGGAATTGTTCGATCGGCTGGGTGTTGAGCCCTGCAATCACGTACCGAGAGACGAGGATACCGAAAACGATTTACGGATTATTGTTAAAAGGAGGAAAAATCTAATTGATTTCCTGAAATGGTTTGAAAGCAGAAAAAACCGTGAAATGGATCCAACCAGAGAATTCCGTGAAGAGCTGATCGATGCCAACATATTACCTGGTGATATTTTCAAGCACATTAAATACGTGTTTATAGGGAAACACATCGAAGGCGTTTTAAAATCACCGGCATACCCTATCGATGAATTACGATATGCAGACATCTTTGAATTGAGGACTGAAAATGATGCCCAAAAGCAATCTATCAATGCCCTGATAAGCAAAAGGGACGAGGTTTACTTTGCTACGCCAAATGAGATCCGGAACGGGTCAACCATAAATGGTGAAAGGATTTTGCCACACACATTTAAAATTTTACCAAAATGATACTATTAGGAAAGAAAGCTACACAAATTGATGATCTGCTCGATAGGATGGCAGAAGAGGTTCAACTGGACAAGACACGGCGTGATCGTATGAAAAGTAGTTACGAGGCCGTGAAAGAGTGGATTGAAGCGGATGAAAAATTCTTCAAGCCATACAAGTATGATGTGTATCCTCATGGGTCTGTTCGAATAATGACAACTGTCAAGCCTTTCGGAAGAGAAGAGTTTGATTTGGATATTGCAATACACCTGAAATACGGAACCCCACATAGTCCTGAAAGGATATACAATGAACTGAGGCGACGATTAAATGAGCATGGATTGTATAGGGATATGTTAGAAGCCAAAAACCGATGTATCCGTTTAAAATATGCAGGGGATTATCACATGGATATTTTGCCAGGGGTTCAGGAAGTTGAATATGATAGAAATCGTATCATGGTTCCTGACCGTGAATTAGGAAGCTGGGTCAGTAGCAATCCGCGAGGTTATGCTGACTGGTTTATAGCGCAATCAAATCTTGTTAAGGAAAGCCTGCTTGAGAAGGCACTTAGAGCCGAAAATCTGCCTGTTGACGATTTCAGTAAGAAAAAGCCATTGCAGCGCGGAGTACAGTTAATTAAGCGCTACCGAGATATCTATTTCCAAAAGGATGACAGCTACAAAACATCAAGCGTGATCCTGACAACGATAGCCGGCCAATTTTATCAAGGCGAAGACAGTATTTTTAACACCGTTGATAATATTGTTTCTACGATCCAAAATAGCATAGGGCAGTCCTATGGGAGACTTAAAATACTCAATCCGGTGAATGCAGATGAAGACTTTACCGATAAATGGGATAAGGAGCCTGAATATTACGAAGCATTTAAACGGTTTTCATTTCATTTACATAGTGAATGGCAAAAATTGAAGAAGGATAACGGCATCATTGAAGAAAGTCGGATTATGAAAGGCCTGTTTGGTGATGATCTGTTCGTGAAAGCGCAAGGTAGTCAAGCGATGGAGATTGAAAGATCTCGAAAAAGTAATGCACTTGGGGTAGCAACAGGTACTGGGGTATTGACCTCGACCAGCTCACTGGGCAGTATCCCGATTAAGAATAACACTTTTTTCGGCGAATGAGAGCTAGTTACACGTCAAGGATCAGAGAGAAAAAACTATCGGAACAGATAGCTTATATGAAGACGAAATTTCCGCAATTTGCGACCAAGTTTACCTCTCCAAGCTCTATGAAAATGGAAGGAGCTCTGCGGCCCAGTGCCCGAAGTTGTTTATATGAATTTGTCTTAAAATATAAGCTTTCAGACATGCCAAACATAACCATCGTTTCACCAAAATTGGAACTGAATGCAAATGGGGAAAAGGTACCTCATTTGTATTCATCTGGGAATCTATGTTTATATAGACCGAAATATAATGAGTTCAAGAAATCTGATTTTTTGGCGGATACAATTATTCCCTGGACGGCCTTGTGGTTATATTACTATGAGCTATGGCACACAACTGGTGATTGGCTGGGAGGCGGTGAGCATCCGAATTGAAATGAAAAAAAAGCAGATTACACCCCGAGTTCTATTTGCCCCACTCGGGAGACAACCATTTGTCGCTCATTAGCTTGCTTTTAAGCAACCTA
The DNA here is from genome assembly GCF_014206875.1 of Algoriphagus iocasae. Lineage (GTDB taxonomy): Bacteria > Bacteroidota > Bacteroidia > Cytophagales > Cyclobacteriaceae > Algoriphagus > Algoriphagus iocasae. Next base: position 1,178,091 of record NZ_JACIJO010000001.1, read on the forward strand.
TTTAATAAGTTGAATAAATTCGGAAGCATATTTTTCTGCTAATTCACGACTGTTTTCGACGCTAACAGTCTCCCTATTCCAATTGGCTTTTGTTGTCCAGTTATAAGAACCATGAATAACCGTTTTTAAGTCGATAATACAGAATTTGTGATGCATTATATTTTCATATTTCCCACTTTTTGGAACTCTTTTAGCTTCAAAATATTTTTCAAACTCAAACCCGTATTTTGAGTTTATTTCATCATCTAAGACTACAATGCGGACACTGACCCCTTCAAGTTTTTTGTTATAAATCTCCCTCATAAGGGTTTTGTTGGTGAACCAAGCAACCGCTATCCAGATTGAGAATTTGGCGTTTTGGATTTGTTCGACAATTTGTGCTTCGATGTCTTCAAAATGTACTTCAACCTCAATGTTATCCGGTAAGTCGGCACCTATTATTTTGTATTGTCCATTAAATTCATCAAGTCTATAGCCATCTTGTTGCAAGAGTGGATTAATTTGTTCAACAGCTTTTGCGATATCCTTACTTGTATCCCCCGCAAAATGTCTTGGATCAAAGATCATTTGCATTAGTGCTACCATTTCCTTTCTTCCATTTATTTCAATGAGTTTCTCCAAAACATAAGCGTTTCGACTAAGACCATTTGGCATTCCTCCATCTCTGTACTTATAAACATCTTTAAAACCAATCCGGTTAAAGAGTTTTAAAATTTCTGGGCCTGTAAGATAAGGCGTCAACTGGTTATCCCCCGAAATAAATTCCTTTATGCTATCTATTGTTAACTCTGATAATTTCATTAATTATTTGGATGATTTTTGTTTATGCTAAAATAGCAACTATCCACCAATAGAATGTATAGACAAACTGCAATTCCCTTTTAAATCTGAGACATACCGCCACTCACCGCCAAGTAATTCCTCTCACTGCCACTTAGTTATACCTCCTCCCTTTTTGAAACACCTTTGTCCCGAAAGCCCGCAAGGCGCGGGTCGAAAGCAACAAATTAAAGTGTTTCAATTATGGAAAAACAAAGCAAAAAAGCGCTTTTGGCAGCGGTAGCAGTGCTGTCAGGCTTTAGTGCGCTTGCCCAGCAGGGCAACGGTTCGGCCGGGATCAATGAAGCCACCCAAATGGTAACATCCTATTTCGATCCGGCCACACAGCTTATCTACGCCATTGGTGCGGTCGTTGGGTTAATCGGTGGTGTTAAGGTGTACAACAAGTTCAGCAGCGGAGATCCCGACACGAGCAAGACGGCGGCTTCGTGGTTTGGAGCCTGTATTTTTCTCATTGTTGCGGCTACCATCCTGCGTTCATTCTTCCTTTAATCCCTTGCCTTATGAGTACTTACAACATCAATAAGGGCATTGGGAGAACAGTAGAGTTTAAGGGATTGAAGGCTCAGTACCTGTTCATCTTTGCCGGTGGACTGCTCGGCATACTTATCCTGGTGATGATCCTGTACATGGCGGGCGTAAACTCTTATATCTGCCTGTTTCTTGGAGCGGGCGGTGCTTCGCTGATCGTGTGGCAGACCTTTTTACTGAACAGAAAATATGGCGAACACGGACTGATGAAGATAGCAGCCAACAAACGGCATCCCCGATACATCGTCTGCCGCAAGCCTGTACGCCGCTATTTAAAGTTTCCCCTTAAATCCGGTGCCGTATGAGAAATGTAGCAAAGACCTCCACACTGGAAAGCAAGTTCCCTTTACTGGCAGTAGAGAATAATTGCATCCTTTCAAAGGATGCGGATATCACTGCCTGTTTTGAGGTGCGATTGCCGGAATTGTTTACCGTAGCTTCTGCGGAATACGAGGCCGTTCATTCCACCTGGCACAAGGCCATCAAGACCTTATCGGATTTTACAGTCGTTCACAAACAGGACTGGTACATCAAGGAAAGTTATAATCCCGATTTGGATAAGGATGGTTTTAGCTTTTTAGGCAAATCCTACCAACGTCATTTCAATGAGCGTCCGTTCCTGAATCATTATTGCTACCTGTTCCTGACCAAGACCACTAAAGAGCGTATGCGGATGCAGAGCAATTTCTCTTCGCTTTGCAAAGGCACACTGATCCCAAAGGAAATCAGAAATAAGGAAACGGTACACCGATTCATGGAAGCCGTGACACAGTTTGAGCGTATCGTGAACGATAGTGGCTTTATAAGCTTGCAACGGCTAAGTGAAGAAGATATCGTTGGTACCGATCAAAAACAGGGATTGCTGGAACAGTACCTTACATTATCAAAGGAAGCCGGTACACCCATGCAGGATATTGCATTGGGAAGTGAAGAAGTCCGTGTCGGTAACAAAAGATTGTGCCTGCATACGCTTTCCGATACAGACGACCTTCCACCAACGGTATCGGCGGATACCCGATATGAAAAATTATCCACTGACCGTAGTGACTGTCAGTTGTCTTTTGCTGCTCCCGTGGGATTACTGCTTAGCTGCAATCACATTTACAACCAGTACCTGTTTTTGGACAACAGCGAAGACAACCTGCAAAAGTTTGAAAAGTCCGCAAGGAATATGCACTCGCTGGCTCGGTACAGCCGTGCCAATCAGATCAACAAAGAATGGATTGAGCGCTACCTGAACGAAGCCCACAGCTTCGGGCTATCATCTATCCGGGCGCACTTCAATGTGATGGCCTGGTCGGACGACCCTGGCGAATTGAAGCAGCTCAAGAACGATTGCGGTAGCGCATTGGCATTAATGGAATGTAAGCCGCGGCACAACACCACGGACGTCGCTACCTTGTTTTGGGCAGGAATGCCGGGCAATGCAGGCGATTTTCCGAGTGAAGAAAGCTTTTACACTTTCATCGAGCCTGCTTTGTGTTTCTTCACCGAAGAAACCAATTACCAAAGTTCACCCGCGCCATTCGGTATCAAAATGGCTGACCGCCTGACCGGAAAACCCCTCCATTTGGATATTTCGGATTTGCCCATGAAACGTGGCATCATCACGAACCGGAACAAGTTTATTCTTGGTCCGTCTGGCTCGGGGAAATCTTTTTTTACCAACCACATGGTACGGCAATATTACGAGCAAGGCGCTCACGTGCTATTGGTGGATACCGGTAATTCCTATCAGGGATTGTGTGAACTCATCAAGGGGAAAACCAAAGGCGAAGACGGAGTGTATTTCACCTATACGGAAGACAATCCCATTGCCTTTAATCCCTTCTATACCGATGATGGTGTATTTGACATTGAGAAAAGGGAAAGTATCAAAACTTTGATACTGACACTTTGGAAACGTGATGATGAGCCGCCAACCCGTTCCGAAGAGGTAGCTCTGTCCAATGCCGTGAGCGGTTATATCGAACGAATCCGGCAAAGTGATGAATATCCATCTTTCAATGGTTTTTATGAATATGTACGAAGGGATTACCGGAAGATACTGGAGGAAAAACAGGTCAGGGAGAAGGATTTTGATGTCGCCGGCTTCCTGAACGTACTGGAACCTTACTACAAAGGCGGTGAGTATGATTACCTGCTCAACTCCGACAAGCAACTCGACCTGCTTTCCAAGCGCTTTATTGTGTTTGAAATTGATGCCATTAAGGATCACAAAATCCTGTTTCCCATTGTGACCATCATCATTATGGAGGTTTTCATCAACAAGATGCGTAGGCTGAAAGGCATACGAAAGCTCATTTTGATTGAGGAAGCCTGGAAAGCCATCGCAAAAGAGGGAATGGCAGAGTACATCAAGTATCTTTTTAAGACCGTCAGAAAGTTTTTTGGTGAAGCCATCGTGGTTACGCAGGAAGTGGACGACATCATCCAGTCACCCATCGTCAAGGAGAGTATCATCAACAATAGTGATTGCAAAATCCTGCTTGACCAGCGCAAGTACATGAACAAGTTTGACGATATCCAGACCATGCTCGGGCTAACGGATAAAGAAAAGGCACAGGTACTTTCCATCAACATGAATAATGACCCAAGCCGGCTTTATAAAGAGGTGTGGATTGGCTTGGGTGGTACGCACTCCGCAGTCTATGCCACGGAGGTTAGTCTGGAAGAATATCTGGCTTATACCACGGAAGAAACCGAAAAGATGGAAGTGATGCAGCTTGCTTCCGAACTGGATGGCAATGTAGAACTCGCTATTAAGCACATCGCTATGCAAAGGCGGGATAAAGTAAATCAATAGTCATTAACATTTTAAAAATCAGAAACAATGAAGAAGATCATGTATTTGGTGTGTACGGCAATCATGCTTGCCGTAGCACCGTCCGCAAAAGCCCAGTTTGTAGTAACCGACCCGGCAAATCTGGCTTCGGGTATTCTCAACAGCGCGAATGAGATCGTACAGACTTCCTCCACGGTAAGTAATGTGGTGAAAAATTTCAAGGAAGTTGAAAAGGTCTATAAGCAGGGTAAAGAATATTACGACAAGCTGAAAGCGGTAAGTAACCTGGTCAAAGATGCCCGAAAAGTACAGCAAACGGTACTCTTGGTGGGTGACGTGTCCGAGATGTATGTACAGAATTTCGGCAAGATGATGAACGACCCGAATTTTTCCGCACAGGAATTAACAGCCATATCCAACGGTTATTCCGCATTGCTTAATGAAAGTACTGAACTGCTGAAGGAACTCAAACAGATCGTAAGTGCCACAAGCCTGTCGCTGAATGATAAGGAACGGATGGATATTATCGACCGGGTGTACAAAGAGGTTAAGGAATACCACAGTTTGGTGCGCTACTATACCACCAAGAACATCTCCGTAAGTTATCTCAGAGCCAAAAAACAGAACAATACCCACCGGGTGCTGGAACTCTATGGAACGGCTAACCAAAAATACTGGTAAGCCATGGAGTTTAGTAATCTACACGAAGTCCTGCGCTCATTATACGATGAGATGCTGCCCCTGTCCGCCGATATGGCGGCAATAGCCAAAGGGTTGGCAGGTTTGGGGGCTTTATTCTATGTGGCCATCAAGGTATGGCAGGCATTGAGCCAGGCAGAGCCGATTGATATATACCCTTTGCTCCGTCCTTTTGCTTTGGGCATCTGCATTATGTTTTTTCCGACCATCGTGCTGGGAACCATCAATGCCGTGTTGAGCCCTGTAGTGCAGGGTACGCATACTATCCTCGAAGACCAAGTGCTTGATATGACCGAATTACAGGAGAAAAAAGACCTGTTGGAACGGGAAGCGATGCTCAGAAATCCTGAAACCGCTTATCTGGCATCTGATGAGGAGTTTGATAAAAAACTGGACGAATTGGGCTGGTCACCATCCGATTTAATGACGATGTCGGGCATGTACATCGAGCGGGGCATGTACAATATGGAACAGGCAGTCAAAAACTGGTTCCGGGAACTGCTGGAAATTCTGTTTCAAGCGGCAGCATTGGTAATCGATACCATACGTACTTTTTTTCTGATCGTCCTGTCCATACTCGGTCCCATAGCTTTTGCTATTTCCGTATGGGACGGTTTTCAGTCCACGCTCACGCAGTGGCTTACGAGGTACATCAGTGTCTACCTATGGCTGCCCGTTGCAGACCTGTTTAGTGCCATGCTCTCCAAGATTCAATCCCTAATCGTCGAAAAGGATATCGAAAAGCTTGCCGACCCGACATTCATTCCCGACACCTCCAATACCGTCTATATCATCTTTATGATTATCGGAATCGTGGGATACTTCACTATCCCGACGGTAACAGGTTGGATTATCCAGGCAGGTGGCGCAGGAAACTTTACCCGTAACGTAAACCAGACCGCAATGAAAGCAGGGAATGTCGCAAGTGCCGGAGCAGGTTCAGCAGCTGGAAACATCGGCGGTCAGCTACTCAAATAATGTAAAACGATTAATCCGTAAAAAATGGAATTTAAGACGCTAAGAAATATCGAAAACAGCTTCCGCCAGATACGCTTGTACGCAATCGTATTTGCCGTTCTCTGCACTGGAGTGGTGGGATATACCGTGTGGAAATCCTATCACTTCGCAGAGCAGCAACGCCAGAAAATCTATGTGCTGGACAGTGGAAAGTCATTGATGTTGGCGCTGTCACAGGATGCAAGTATCAACCGTCCGGTTGAGGCTCGGGAGCACGTGAGGCGCTTTCACGAACTGTTCTTTACGTTGGCACCTGACAGGAATGCCATCGAAAGCAATATGAACCGGGCATTTAACCTTGCCGATAAAAGTGCCTTTAACTATTACAAAGACCTTTCAGAAAAGGGGTATTACGGTAGGATCATATCGGGGAATGTCCAACAGCGCATTGAAGTGGATAGCGTGGTGTGCAATTTCGACAACTATCCTTATTCGGTACGAACCTATGCCAAACAGTTCATCATCCGATCGAGCAACGTGACCCGGCGAAACCTGATTACTTCCTGTTACCTCGTCAATTCCGTCCGCTCGGACAACAATCCCCAAGGGTTTAACATCGAAAAGTTTGCCGTCATGGAAAATAGGGATATGGAAGTCATTGAACGCTAAAAAAACAATGTAATGGAAGCATTATCAGATTTAAACACATTCGCGAAAATCCTTACTGACAAAGGATATAACGGCTATTTCCACACACAGGGTGCATATCCGGGGAAATTAAAAGAAAGCATAGGGGAATACCTTGAAAGCTGTCAAAAAGGTAATGATCATTTGCCTGAAAGGGAATTGCTATTGACGAGCTACCTGCTCTGGGCTGGCGAAGACAAGCCACGGATAGAATGTAATATGTGGGTGAAATACCTGAACAACAAATTCTTCGTCGACAGCATGGAGATTACGAAGAAAGACCGCTTTGGTCAACTATTGAAACAATCAAAGCTGACTAACCTATCGGTGTTTACCGTCCCAAAAGCAGCAGAAGCAGTGGCTTTGGTAAACGAAGTACCGAAGCAAAAAGTAGATCTAAGCCCCAAGCGTTTCAAGCTATAACAACAGAAATAGTATGAAAAAGATCAGAGCAAATCTGGACAGGTATTTTGACAGGCTGGACGAGCACTGGAAAGCCTTACCCGTTCGAAAACAGCGTAGGTACACCGTATACTTTTTTACAGGTTACCTGATGCTTACCGCCGGAGTAATTACCAGTGTCTGGCTCGATACAGGAAAGTCTGCCAACGATATGGTCATTGAGCATATCGAAAACCCTGTTCTTAAAAAGAACGAAAGCCCTGCAAGCTTGCAGGATACATTATTCACAAACTCAAAAGATAAGACTGATGAAAGAAAATGAGAACCAAAGAACGGTTGTCCGGGTGACCGAGGGTGATCCGGGAACAACCAAAGATATGCTGCAAGACAGCACGCAGAACAAAACCGAAAAGTTCAAAAAGCCTCTCATATTCGTCTTGATGGGTGTCGTATTTCTCGGCTGTTTGTACCTGATATTTAAACCATACTCCGACAAAAAGGAAGTCGAAAATGTCGGGATCAACGATGCCGTTCCCCAAGCTACAGGTGCAGGACTACCCGCCGATAAAGGCAAGGCCTATGAGCAGGAAATGCTGGAGCGTAAGGAACAGGAAAAACGCAATGCGATGGCAACACTTTCGGACTATTGGAATACCAATGATCAGGAAGAAGCAATAGAAGAATTTCCCGAAGAAGGCGAAAATTACGGCTATACAGGTGGTAGAAGCGCCGGACGGTCCGGTAATCCGGCACTCAGCAGCTATCGTTATGCACAGAATACATTAGGGTCTTTCTATCAGGAAGATGATACCGAAACAGCTGAACTTCGCAGGCAGCTGGATGAATTGAAAGAACAGCTGGCGGAAAAAGAGGTACCGCCCGCCGTCACTGTGGATGACCAATTGGCGCTGATGGAAAAATCCTATCAGATGGCTGCAAAATACCTTCCTTCAGGCACGAATGCGGGACAAGCTGTGTCAGCTGACGGTGTAGCCAAAGTCGCTGCTCCTACACAAAAGGTACATTTTGTCGCATTCACACCAACAAGGAAAAACACGGTATCCGCACTGTACCGTGAACCAGCGGATAGTACCTTTTTAGCCGATTGGAGTGAATCCCGAAACAGGGGTTTCTTTACTACGGGTTCCGTCGGGCAGGTGGTACAATCGAAAAACAGTATCAAAGCCTGTGTACATGAAACGCAGACCATTACCGGTGAAAGTGGAGTTCGGCTTCGTTTATTGGAGTCTGCCCAAACACCTGATCGTACGATCCCCAAGGGGACTGTTTTAACGGCAAATGCCAAGTTTCAGGGCGGCCGCTTACAATTGAATGTATCTTCCATCGAACTGGAAGGCAATATCATGCCGGTGGATATTGCCATTTATGATCTGGATGGACAGCAAGGTCTGCACGTTCCGTATTCGCCGGAAATGAATGCACTGACCGAAATGGCGGGTAATATGAGCCAGACTCCGGGAACAAGCCTGATGCTTACCCAATCCGCCGGACAGCAGATCGCCGCAGACCTCAGTCGTGGTGTGGTGCAGGGCATATCCGGCTATTTCTCCAAGAAAGTAAGGACACCGAAAGTCACCCTTAAAGCAGGGCTCCAGCTCTTCCTGGTCTCTAAACAATAATGTTAAACTCAAATAAGTAAAACAATGAACAGTCTTTTTAAAACACTGGGAGCAATAACCCTGATCATCGGCTTTGCCATGTCGTCATTTGCACAGGACAATGCGACAAGAAAACCTCTTGCTCTGGGCAAGATAGAACCGTACCAGATGGAAGTCACCTACGATAAGACTTCGCATTTGATTTTCCCGACCGCTATACGTTACGTGGATTTGGGAAGTGAGTGCCTGATTGCCGGAAAAGCGGACGATGCGGAAAATGTGTTACGTGTAAAGGCCTCGGTAAAGGATTTCGAACAGGAAACCAATTTTTCGGTCATTACCAATGACGGACGTTTCTACAGTTTCAATGTCCATTACAGTACCAATCCACTGGCTTTGAGCTACGACCTCCTTACCATGCAGAAAGCCGTGGAGAAAGCGAATGGAAACGACGTTCTGTTTGAAGAGCTGGGAAGCAGCTCGCCATCGCTTGTAGGTCTGCTAATGGAAACCATTTACAAAAAGGATAAGCGCATCATAAAGCACATCGGTGCTAAAAGCTTCGGCATTCAGTTCATCCTGAAGGGAATTTATATCCATAACGGTAAATACTATTACCATACGGAGATCCAGAACAAAAGCAATATGCCGTTCGAGATTGATTTCATCAATTTCAAGGTAGTGGACAAACAAGTCGCTAAACGTACCGTCGTGCAGGAGCGACCACTGATACCACTCCGTACCTATAAGCCATTGGGAGGAATTTCAGGAAATATGACGGAGCAGAATGTATTCCTCTTGGATCAGTTTACCATCGGCGATGACAAGATTCTCCAAATTGAGATTTTTGAGAAGAACGGAGGTAGGCATCAAACACTTCAGGTGGAAAATTCGGATTTGATCAAGGCTCGTCTGATTGACGACATGCACCTGAAAATTTAATAACCCTTTGACAGCGAAATATGAAAAAGTATATCTACGCCGTGATGTTCATGCTCTTGGGCATCACAATGGCACAGGGACAACGGATGTTGCCCAAGCAGAAAGGATTGGAAGTAAGAACCGGTGTATTATCCAATGACAAAATCGGCAACGATTATTACCTCCAAATCGGCATGACCGTAAATGGCAAAAACGGGAACTACCAGCTTTGGGCTTTGGAATATGCTCACCAGTATTACGACTATAAAGACCTTCGCATACCGCATGAAACCTATACGGCAGAAGGTGGTTACAGCTTCTTTTTGTTGGGCGATACCCGGAAGAATTTCACATTCAATCTTGGGGTTACAGGTGTTGTCGGCTATGAAAACATCAATCGAGGTGAGCAAATGCTATACGACGGTGCGAGGATATTAAGTGAAGACAACTTCGTTTACGGCGCAGGCGGACGGCTCAGTTTAGAAACCTACCTGTCTGACCAGGTTGTATTCCTCTTACAGGGACGTACAAAAGTTCTTTGGGGAACAGATCTGGAGCAGTTCCGTCCATCGGCAGGTGTAGGATTACGATTTAACTTTTAAAATGACTTACGATGAAACGATTATTCAGAAAATACAGCCCGCATTTTCAAGCAGGATTTATGCTTGCAGCAATGCTTATTTGTTCGGTGGTTTTGTTTTCTTGCGAAAAGGACGAACTCGAAATCCAGAACGACTTTCCCTTCGAAGTCGATGTAATGCCCGTACCCAACGAGTTGGCCAATGGCAGTACCGTGGAGATCAGGGTAACAATACAGCGAAACGGCAACTATGCAGATACCCGGTACTTTCTCCGCTACTTCCAGTTTGCCGGACAGGGAACCTTGCGCTACTATGATGAACCGCCATACCTGCCCAATGATTTATACCCTGTGCCAGCAGAGCAGTTCCGGTTATATTACACCTCGGCATCCACCGTATCACAATCCTTTGAGGTATGGATTTCGGATAATTTCGGTAACGAGAAACAGTTGAGTTTCCGGTTTAACAGTAGTGACTAAAGGCATACCGAAATCAATCAAAAAAGCGACTTGTATCCTTATTTACAGGTCGCTTTTTTCATTTTTTGCTCCCCATATGGGAGGTTTTTCCTTAAATTTACTTGGATTATCAGCTCAATACAATGGATGCAGTAACTTCACAATTAATGCTTGGTATTATTCCCATTGTGGTGGGGATTGGGCTTATCTACTGGATAAGCCGCAGGAAATTTTACCGGCGCAATATGGCTGGTGTGGAAGGCTTTTCGAGCTTTGAATCTTCAGTATTCACCCGTTTATTGGAACGTATCGGCAAATGGCTCGCATATGCGCTGATTATCATCGGCATTCTTTTTCTATGGTCCTATTCAAGAATGAAAAGCGATAAGGAACAGCAAACTACCGAAATTCATAGCCCGAAATAGTCGGTTCAATAATACGATAAGATTTTTTAGTCGATAAAGTGGTTAAAAACATGCTTGCAAACAGTACTCCAACAACGCCATGATAGAGGAAGCAATATCTATTCAGTTCTAACCAAGCGGCGTTCTTTTGCTTCTTTTCTTTGGCCGCTTATGTGGAAAGAAAAGAAGCCGAAACCAATCCCCAATATCGGGATAACGAATATCCCGCAAATTTTCCCGCAACCTGTTTGATAAAATGCAGTGCCATGAAGCGGTGAAGGGGCATTTTGACAAAGGGGTTGCACCAATTAAATGCGAAAAGGCGGTTCCGACCAACGGAAGGATGCGTCTTTTCGCCGCCCGATTTTTCGGGTCAGGCGACTTTTATCGGGTGGGTATTAAAATCCTTCAGGTTATGGAAAAATCCCCTGTATGGGGTCATTCCGTTGCGGAATAAGCCCCACAATAACGAGCAACCCATTTGGGTCAATGAGGAATTGATAAACAAATCCTGCTTTTCCAAGGCTTCAGTCAAACTGCAACTTGGCGTATTATCCTCTTGTTCGGATTGCTTCAGCAATTCGCCAAATTCATCGGTAATCATTGGCAGGTTTGCCACGGTTTTGTACTTTTCGGATTGAGGTTGGTTTATCTCCCCGATAGTAGATAGCAGGACTTGCCCTGTGTGCTGGCTATTCCCAAAGTCCAACCAATATTTCGGTTCATCCCTGTGGTTTCTGCGGTTACTGATTTCTTTCAAAATTTCTGCAATGCCAAACCTTGCCTGTACATTATCCACACAGGTAATCGTAATGGTCGCTTGCGCATAATCGGGCAATCTGCCCAACTTGCCTTTCTCAAATTTTGCTGTCTCGGCTTTCCAATTTGTTCCTGTAAAGCGGTTACAACGATTGATTAAAGCAACGGATTTATACAGCTCTGTTTCACTCTCGGCAAAACGCTGTCTGCCTAAATTGGCACTGGTGATAATATCATCGTCCCATAAACGCACCTGCAATCCTGCATGTCCCAACGCTATCAAGCTGTGGTTCATTTCCATTAAGGCGGTCAGGACTTTTGAGCCTGTGCCACCTGCACCGATAAGGTTTACCGAAATTGGATTGGTCGGACTTATCAGTTCATTGTCCACAAAATGGACGGCTGTTTTTGTCGTGTTCATTGCAATAGGTTTTTAAGGGTTTTGCCATTCTTTTTCAATACTTCTTTCGCAAAGGGGTTGTCCGTACCGATTAGGTCTTTCCATATCTTAACACAATTTCCTTTTATGGGGCTATGTCTGCCTAACAAGTGGCTGAAATAGCTGTTAAAAAAGTAGTCCTCCCATGCGGTGGTAAATTCCTCCACCGAAGCCGATTTTTTGATGTCAATACCCACCGTTCCCATACATACATTGCCATTTTCATACACATTGAAGAGGGGGGCGTAATGCAATGGCGTGTTAGCATTCGGTCTTCTATCCGATGCCAAAGCAAATACAAAAAGGTTATTTTTACCTGCATACCATAGCATTGGCGGCACTTGTGCCTTGCCGTTGGGTATGCCCAAACTATCCACAAAATACAGTTGCCGTTGCTGTGCTTTGGTGTACCAAAGTACCGTGCCTTTCTCGCTTGGATTGATATGCATAATATTGGTCGGCAATATTCCCTTTGGCTTTAAAAAGGCTCTGTTTCTTTCTTCATCAGTCTGCAAAGCCTTCGCCAACACATTCGCTTCTCTTACGGTCAGGGGGTGGGCATTGATTGGATTGCCGTTGCTGTCCATATCAAAATGCTCCACATACCTATCGGTATTTGCTCCATTGGTTTCATAAAAGACCAAAGCGGATTTTGGGTGGTATAAGGTTCCAAAATTCTCGGTTATGTCGTTTGCACTGTTCATGTTCTTGTCGTTTTATAATCATACAATAGGGTACATAGGTCGTCCAGTAACGCAAACAAACGGTTCTCAAACCCAAGGTTACTTTCTGCGATGTTACTTCCGTCAAAGGATTTGCGAATGGTCGGCTCCTGAACACCTCCGTATTCGTTAAATTCATTGTTGATGCTATCCGAAAGGCTCTCATACAGCCATCCATTTGTATCGGCAATAAAGGAGATATACTTTTCCATTCCGATGGTTTCATTGCTGTAATCACCATCATCGGGGGCATCATCGGGAATGGGTGCGTTTCGGAAAATACTGGCTGTCGGGTATTCTGAATACAGGGCAAAGGCATTGCAAGCTATCCGAAAACATTCTTGGTCAAAGGTATTGTGGCTTTCAAACTGGCTTAAACGCTGTTCAAATACGGTTAGGTTGATTCGGTTGAACAGTTTCTGTTCTATACGGTCGCCTACGTGTTCGGCAATCCCAAATTCACGCATATATATTTCCGTGTCTTCCGTTTCATCGTTCTGCTCCACCCATTCTTTGTGCATTTCGTACATCCAGTACAAATAGCTGTCTTCCTGCCTGTAATACGGAATGTCGGCTATATGATAGAGGTAACTGCAAACCGAAATAAGCAATTGGGCGTTCTTTTTCCGCTTCGGGTCTTTGAGCATCTGAAAGAGCGGAACAACGGGAATATAATAAAGGGTCGTGCCTGTGTTGTACCGTTCCTCGCTTACAAAAAAGGTTTTCCTGCTATCCTGTATCAAATGGAAACTATCCCAATTTACGTGGCTACGTTTTAATTGGGTTTCTACATCCCACATTGCCAAAGCGATATTGTAGGGAAAGCCAAAATCCTTGGTCGGCATGGGCTCAATGCGGTAATGTTCGGCAAGTTCGGAAAGGGACTGATAAAAATCCCTTTCCGTTTTCGCTGTTTTCCTGCAAGCCTGTACAGATTGTTCCGTTTTCAGTTTCGGCAGAAACCTGCACCTTAGAAAACCATTGGCAACATGGCTATCGGTACGGATTTCTGTTTGTCTTTCCGCACTTCGTTTGCGTCTTTGGTTCTTTGCATCCAACCTGCGAACTCGCCCAACTGTCGGTGCAATTGCCGTTGCCGTTTCTGCTCGGGTATGCTGATAATCCCCGATATGATAGGTTTGTACATAGTTCATCGTTTTAGATTTAAGATTAACCTTTCGTCCCCATTACGCTTTCAAATCTGTATTCCACCGCATCATCCTTGATTTGCGGTGCGGATACTTTTGCCGTTGTCAGCATGGGGTACGTTCCTGCATAAAAATTCATCACGGCTTCCACGCTCCAACGTGGTTCGGGGTCGGTCAGTCGGATGTCCTGTCCTTTCTCTTTGAGTATAAATACCCGTTCTAAATGCGTTGCTAATAACATAATGTTCGATTCTAAATGTTCAACAAATGGGTTATTCCGCCCCAAAAAGGCTTGGGGTTGAAAATTTCTCAGACAATTCCGACTTGCGCTTTCGTATCTCGTCCACCTTTTCGGGAAACTCCGCTATATCGGGAACTTTTATCCACGCATCACGGAATTTGCCTTCTTTCTCCAGTTCGTCAGCCTTTGCCATTCCGTCTTTGAACTTCTTGTCTCTGGCTTCTTTTTCCTTTTTCTCCCTATCGGCTTTTTCCTTCTCCATTGCCGATTGTTTTTTGGCTTCTTCAAGCTGTTTTAGGAATTTTTCCATATCCACCATTACCCCTGACACTTTTTGGATTGGTGCGGTTATCTGCTCAAAAAATCCCTCGTCAAACTCCTGCGGTGTGGCGTTAAAGGTCAATGGGGGAATAAGGTTTTTGGCATTATCTCCGCACCCGTCATTGTGGAGCATTACCGATACGATAAGATGGTTTTCCGCTCCTTTTGCTATGGTCAGTTGCAGGTTTCCTGTAAACTCCAACTGCGCTATCTGATTGAAGAAATTTGTGTTCATCGTTTAAAGTTTTTTTAAAGGCTACCACCGAATAAGGCGGTAGCCTGTGATTATCTAATTAAGGTTCAGGATGTCCGCACCGTCCGTTGCAAAGGCATTACACCATTCAAAGGCTTTCTGCGATTTCAGTTGGGCAGTACCACCCAATACAATGCTCTGTAACTTGGCTTCCTCGTTCCTGTAATTGCGAACATTCTGATAGTAGCCTGTAACGGCATTATACGCCCCGAACAACGTGCCTTTGGTCGTGTCCATTTGCTGTGTGTCGCTTATCATGGCATAGGCGAAGGCATCATCCACGGTGTTTTTGAACACGGTGGAAATTTCATCTTCCGCACCTTTTTTGATAAGGTCAAGGGTTTCCTTGTTCGGGCAAAGTGCTAACTGGATGAGCTTTCTTACTTCTCGGTCGGTCACCTTTACCTTTGTCCATTCGTTGAAAATGCCTTCTAACTGGTTGCTCAACGTGTTTGCCAACCCCATTATCCTGTGGGCATTCTCGATACGCTGTTTTGCGCCTGAAGTGTGTTTGATTCGCACTACATTGGTCATATTGCGAAGCGAAGCATTCAGCGTATTTTGGCATACGATACGGATAGGTGTGAAAGCTGCCGTGATACTTCCGCTACCGTCATGCGAAGTGGTCAGGAAAATGTATTTTTCCGTCACGTCATCGCCATTTCCCACACGGATATAATCGGGCAGTTTGGCTGTGATAAATATGCGCTCCCCATTGCCCAACGCTCCTGCAGTTTCGTACAGGATACCTTCGCCACCGCCTACGATGGCATCAAAGAAATTAAAGGCTTCACGGTTCTGTACAATATGGTAATCTTTGCCCACTACGCCCAATACGACATTGTTGTCGGTGCGGATATTGGCGAAATAGTTGGGGACTTCCAGTTCATTACTGCCTATCTCTATGCCATTAGCTGTTTCGATTATGCCCGAACCTTTGGTGAACAGGGGGGATTTTACTACCTCGTAATCTAACCCTGCATATTTGATAGCTTCCTCGCTTGTCGGGTACTGCTCCACGATTTGTCCCAAACCGTGCCACGCTTTCTGCTGTACGCTAAAGAATGAATAACGTCCTGTACGCTCGTTGAAATTCAGATTATGTGCCATGATATTTGAAATTTTGATGTTTGAAAATGAAATGAATACTGTTGTTAAAATGGGAGGTCGTCCTCCGTTCCCTGCACCGTTACCTTGTTGTTTTCGGGTTGCTGGGTAGCCTGTGTGGTTTCCGCTCTCTTACCGCCTCCATGCAATTTAATTTGTGAAGTATGGAAGTTCAGTCCTGCACGGGTTTCACCGTCTTTGCCCGTCCACGCCCTGGCGCTTACCCTGCCTGATAATTCTACCAATGTACCTTTGGTCAGTAGCCTTGCTACGCTTGAGGAAATCCAATAGGCGCAATCGAAATATGCGGTCTGTTCTACTCGCTCACCCTGTTTGTTTCGGTAGCTGTCGTTTACCGCTACCGAAAAGTTTACTACCTGCTTTTCGTTTGACAGGGTACGTACTTCCGCATCCCTTGTCAGTCTTCCGATGATGTTCATAATCGTACTGTTTTTAGAGTTTGACATTTTGTTACGTTCGCTTTTCCTCGTTCCCTGTTTCCTGTTGTGGTCTGCTCCGCTTCGCTTCGCATAAATTTTTCCAAAAGAAAAACCGGAAAAAAGAAAGCAGGTAACCGGAGTGGGCATGGCGCAAAACCAAAAGGAAACGGAATAATTGGAGGGGACCCCCCGGGGAGGAAACCGTTTATGCCGTAGTCTTTTGGTTGGGCTTGCGCGGTGGCTGCCCACTACATCTTAGCTGCCTTTTTACCGGTTTCGTATTGGAAAATATTATTCTGACAATTTCCTTTTGGGTACTAATGATAGGGCTGTGAAAGCCCGGTGAACAGGGATTGGAAAAGCGGAACGGAAGGAAGACTGCGGCGGGGTTACGGTTTTCTATTTCCTGTTTCAGAGGTAGCCAGCAAGCTCTTTTGCAGTAGAGGGAATGTGCAGGGAAGCAAATGTGCTTGGGCTACAAAAAAGCTAAAACGAATGTGGAAATCTATTTAGCCAAATACTTCCTTTAATCGCCAATCACTGCATCATTCCAACGTCCGGGCTCCTTTGCCTATAACTTTCAGGATGAATGGCAATTGGAGGATAGCTTATGGAAGCAATAGCACAAAATATAAAAGTAACACCGGATAAAATCGTCAGTATGTTAAGGCAGCAGCAGATTGAAGTCACCAAGGAAGAAGCTGCTAAGCTTCTGGCGTTCTTGAAGAAACTGGCAAAGATAACGGTAACAAAATACCTGGAATCGGATGAGCGTTGAAAGAGGAAAGAGAGCTGATCTATACGTCCGCGTAAGTACCGATGAACAGGCAGACAAGGGTTATTCACAGCGTAACCAGGAGGAAATGCTGCGAAAATACTGTGACAATCATTGGATTGAAATACGGAATATTGTCTATGAGGATCATTCTGCTAAATCCTTCAATAGACCTGAATGGAAAAAACTGCTTTCCTACCTTAAAAAACACCGGGGCAAAATCGATCTTGTCCTGTTCACCAAATGGGATCGGTTCAGCAGGAACGCAGGTGACGCTTATCAGATGATAAATGTTCTCCGTGATTTCGGGGTTGAACCACAGGCCATCGAACAACCGTTGGATCTATCCATTCCGGAGAACAAGATGATGCTTGCCTTTTATCTTGCCGCACCCGAGGTAGAAAATGACCGTCGCGCGCTCAACGTATTCTACGGCATGCGAAGGGCGAAGAAGGAAGGTCGTTATATGGGACTCGCTCCCGTAGGTTACAAAAACAAGATAGACCAGGGTGGACATAAGTACATTGCTCCCAAAGAACCGGATGCCACCATACTCTATTGGGCATTCGAAGAGTTGTCAAAGGGTGTATTCAATACCGAACAGGTCTGGAAAAATGCAAGGGAAAAAGGTTTGCAATGTAGTAAAAATGCGTTTTGGCAATTGATTCGAAATCCCGTGTACTGCGGAAAGATATTCCTGCCAAAGTTCAAGGATGAAGAAAGCCGGTTTATCCAGGGACAGCATCAGGCCATCATATCAGAAGAGTTGTTTGATAAGGTACAGGAGATATTGGACGGAAGAGGCAGGAAATATAGACCCAAGATCAATACCCGAAATGATTTTCCATTAAGAGGTTTCCTGATATGCCCGGTCTGCGGTAGCCTTCTCACCGCCAGTAGATCAAAGGGAAGGACAAATCATTACAGTTACTATCACTGCCGTAAGGGATGCCCTTACCGGATAAGGGTTGAAGAACTCCACCAGGTGTTTGAGGGGGAGTTGCGAAAGTTCATCCCCAGAAAAGAGATGTCGGCTATCTACCGAAAAATCATCGCGGAAGCGTACTATGAGCTTACCCAAAATGAGCAGAAAATAAAAAAGCAATTGTTACATCAGCTAAAGGATTACGAGAACAGGGTATCGCATATCCGTAACCTGCTGGCCATGCAGAAAATTGAACCAACCGATTATCTCGAAATCAAGCGGCAATACGACTCGGTCTTAACCGGATTGAAAGAAAAACTGGATAATATTTGCCGAAGCCTGCCCAAAATAGAATCCTTATTGGAAAAAGACATCATGGAATTAATGGCGTTGGACAGCATCTTTGAAGAAAGCAAAACAGAGGACAAAAGATCCCTTATACACACGATATACCCGCAAAAGCTGTTGTTTTACGGCACATTAGCCGAAGAGGTTAAACCCGATGACATCCTAACGCTTGCCTATCACTATAACACGGAAAAAACGAAATAAGGACAGGCTGATTTTTCCCGTTTTAAAACTACCGCAATCCATTTTCTATTCCAGGTCACTCATCTACAGGCAGCCCTAATTTTACTATTTAACAGTCTTTTACTTCGATTTTAATCGTTAAATTAGTAGCCATCGAGAGCCAAATGCAACCAATGAAGGACAAAGAACTTCATTGCACTCCGAAAGACTGGCTCTTCTTGCACTAAATTCGATTAGAGGTATGGGATATTTAGCGGATCTATATATTCGGGTAAGCACCGACGAACAGGCGGACAAAGGGTACTCTCAGCGGAACCAAGAGGAGATGTTGAGGAAATACTGCATCAACAACAAGATAGAAATCCGCAATGTGGTCTATGAGGACCATTCGGCGAAATCTTTCAACCGCCCAAGGTGGAAGGAATTGATACAAAGCTTAAAGAAGCGGAAGAATAGCGTTAATCTGGTACTGTTTACCAAATGGGATCGTTTCAGCCGTAATGCTGGGGATGCCTACCAGATGATTAATGTCCTTCGTCGCTTAGGCGTGGAACCGCAGGCAATTGAACAACCTTTGGATCTGGAGATTCCGGAAAACAAAATGATGCTGGCGTTTTATCTGGCTGCCCCGGAAGTGGAAAACGACCGCAGGGCATTGAACGTATTTTACGGCATGCGCCGGGCAAAGAAAGAAGGACGGTACATGGGACTGGCACCGGTAGCATACGTAAATAAATCGGATGAGTACGGCAAAAAATATATAGCACCCAAAGAGCCGGATGCCGAAATCCTGAAATGGGCATTTGAGGAAGTAAGTAAGGGAGTTTATAATACAGAACAAGTCTGGAAGCAAGCGAGGACGAAAGGGCTTAAATGCAGCAAAAATGCTTTTTGGCAGGTGCTGAGGAATCCGCTTTATTGCGGAAAGCTATTCGTGCCGCCATTTAAAGACGAGGAAGGATATTTTGTTAAGGCGCAGCACGAGCCGATCATCTCTGAGAGTTTGTTTAATGAGGTTCAGGATACATTGGACGGTAGAGGCAGAAATTACCGGACAAAGGTCGAGACAGTGGATGAATTCCCTTTCAGGGGATTTTTGATATGTCCCGAATGCGAAAAACTGTTGACAGGTAGCAAGTCAAAAGGGAGGTACCGCTATTATGCTTATTACCATTGCAAGGGAGGCTGTAAACATCGTACAAATGCCGGGAAAGTGAACGATGCCATCCAAGCGGATTTGCTACGGTTTATCCCCGATATTCGGGACAAAAAATTATACCAGGAGATAGTCACCAAGGATTACCTTGAACAGACAAGGGAAGTACAAACAGAAAAGAAAGAAGTCCTCAATCAGATCAAAGACTATGAAAGTCGGCTCTCTCATGTAAGGGAACTATTGGCTACACGGCAAATCGATGCTTCTGATTACCGGGAAATGAAAACAGAATACGGAGCAAAGATATCGACTCTGGAATTGCAACTGACCAAATTCAATCATGATATCGACAATGTGCAAACGCTTATTGAGCAGGGGCTGACAAAAATCAAAGAGATAGGCACATCGGTTAAAAATGGGAACCTTTCAGAGGTAAGAAAAGATATTGGTTCGATTTATCCCGAAAAAATCGTTTTTGACGGAAGCAAAGTTCGAACCAGAAGACGCAATGAATTCGTGAGTTATATTCAGTTGATTAATAGCGAATTAGGTAAAAATAAAAACGGGACAAAAATAGATTTTTCTACTTTGTCCCGTCAAGTCGGGGTGGCAGGATTCGAACCTACGACCTCCACATCCCAAATGTGGCGCGATACCGGGCTACGCTACACCCCGTGGTTTTATGAGGTTTTGGAAAACCAATTCCCCCATAACCGGATGCAAATGTAGTGATTTATTCCTTTTTTCAATTTTCTGATTCATTTAATTCTAAAAAAAAATGAATCGAATTTTTACTCGAAAATTGGCTGTTTATAAAGATTTGAAAACGAGTATTTTATCTGGGTAAAGTTGGCAAAAGATAAACTTCAGAATTCCTTCAGAGTATTTTTTAACCTTTCGATTGCCCTTTCGGTACGAAATTCATTTCTTGTTTATCCTATGAAAATTCTCTTGGTAGAAGATAACGAAGAACTTGCTGACAATGTCGTCAGGTATTTGGATCAAGTTGGAGTTCTTTGTGAAACTGCCAATTCTCATTACCAGGCTGAAGATAAATTATTGTCTTACACCTATGATTGTGTTTTGCTGGACTTGATGCTTCCAGATGGAGATGGGTTAGAGCTGTTGAAATGGATCAAATCTAGAACGAATTCACCCAATGTCCTGATAATTTCTGCGAAAGACTCTCTGGATGACAAGATCAAAGGGTTAGATCAAGGAGCAGATGATTATTTACCTAAACCATTCCACCTTTCAGAATTATTGGCTCGACTTAAAGCCATTTATAGAAGATCAAAACTGGAAGGATCGGATGAATTGAATCTTGGTGAAATTTCTATCCATTACAGTACTTTTCAAGCTTTTGTTAATGGGAAATTGCTTGATCTGACTAAGAAGGAATACGATCTCCTTATTTTTTTGATTACCAATAAAAACCGGGTCCTTGGCAAGCAGGCAATCGCACAGCACCTTTGGGGAGACTACACTGATGATCTTGCAAATTTTGATTTTGTGTATCAGCACATGAAAAATCTTCGAAAGAAAATCTGTGAAGCTGGGGGCAAAGATTACCTGAAAACAGTCTATGGAATAGGGTATAAGTTTGAAGAAAATCCATCATGAAACTCATCAACATCATCACTTTATTGTACTTGAGCCTGACTTTGGCGGGTCTGCTGATTGGTGGTTTTTTTATCTATCTCAAAATCGATTCTGAAATAGAATTTGAAATGGGAAGGGAACTTGATCGTCAAGTGGATTCTGTTGCAGACCAGATTCGAAGAGGAAGCCCTTATGAAGGTTTAGTTGACGACAGGTTGGAGATTGAAATTTTGCCAATGAATAGAGCAGAAGAATCTCTGAATTTAAGAGATACACTGGCATTTCATGATCCGAATGACAAGCAAGTGAGGCAGCTCAAAGCAAGTAAATCCTATAAGATCGATGGAAAGCATTACAGAATTTCCTATTTCAATCTGTTGGTAGAAAAAGATGATATTACTGAAACGGTAGTTTTTACAATGGTGGTGGTTTTTTTGCTGCAATTGGCATTTATCGGATTTTTCCTTCGGAGAATTTCAAATCGAGTTTTTCGACCATTTCAAAACTCTCTGAATCAGATTCAGAAATTTAATTTCTCCAGCAATGAGCCTTTTGAATTTTCGAAGAGCAAAATCAAAGAGTTTGATCAACTTAATGAATTTTTGATGCGAATGTCTGCCAAGCTTTTGAAAGACTATAGGCAGATCAAGGAGTTTTCTGAAAATATCTCTCATGAAATACAAACACCCACATCAGTTGTGAGGGGTAAATTGGAGCACTTGATGAATGAAGACATCACAGAGAAGCAAGCCGAACTGATCCATTCTGCCTACCAAAATAATGAAAGAATTCAAAGAATTGTGAGATCACTGAGCTTGTTGGCAAAATTGGAAAATAATGAGTTTGAGACCCCGACTTCGATCAATCTCACTGAGCTGGTAAAGAAGAATCTGGAGATGACCAAAGAACTTATCCATGTCAGTGGTCTTGAATTGGAGCAGGATATTCAGGAGGATGTTTTTTCTGTTATCCATCCATTTATTGCTGAAGTGATGATCCAGAATCTCATCAGCAATGCTGTAAAGCATAATATTGAAGAAGGTTGGATTCGGCTTCAGCTCAATTCTGAATTTTTATTGGTAGAAAATTCCGGTATTCCATTGAGAAAAAATCCGGAAGAACTTCTGCAGCGATTTAAAAAAGAAAGTAATAAGACAGAATCAATTGGTCTTGGATTGGCAATTGTCAATCAGATCTGTAAAACTTATGGTTTGTCTTTCACATATACTTCCGAGGGGTCAATTCATTCAGCTCGAATTACTTTCGGATAATCAACTTCAAATTTGATTCAGAATCATTTGGTAGAATTAGGTGAAACTTAAAAACCAACGATTCAATGAATTTCATCAAACCATCTATTTATAGATTAATTATCTTATTTCTTTTGCTCGGGAGTACGCAATCCTTCGGGCAAAATTCTGAGATAAGTGGTGTTTTGGTGGATTCTCAAACCAAAAAGCCATTGTCTTTTGTACAGGTCGCGATTTTTGAAAATGAAGAATCCTCAACTCCAGAGGTTTTCGGAGATACAGATGAAAATGGAGAGTTTTCTTTGAAGGTTTCACCTGGGACTTATTTTTTCAAAGCTTTTTTTCTGGGATATTCAGATTTTACCGTCTCTGATGTAGAAGTATCCGGTTCAGTGGATTTGGGTACACTAGAAATGAAAAGTGAAAATCAAAACCTGGAAGAGGTAGTTGTAGAGACCAGTAAAATGCCGATCAGATCTACCATGGAAGGAATCACGATTACTCCGGAAAACAACTTGGCAAATACAGGTGGGACACTGTTGGACGTACTTAGAAATACCCCGTCCATTTCAGTTAGTGAAGACGGAGCAGTTTCACTGAGGGGAAGTTCCGGGACAAATATTCTGATCAATGGAAGAAACTCCTCTTTGACCCAAAATCTGGATCAACTACCTGCCAGTGCAGTAGAGGAAATTAGAGTGATTAATAATCCCAATGCACGATATGATGCAGAAGCTGAGGCTGGAGTGATTGACATCGTTTTGAAAAAAGGGTTGGAATTAGGAACTCACGGAGGAGTAGAAGCCACCTACGGGACTAGGAACCGAACCAATTTGGGTGGTAGGATTTCACACAGAGGGCTTAAGTTGAATACCTATGCGGGTTACAATTATAGAAATTGGAAACAAATCGGGAATCGTGAATCAACAAGGTTTCTATTTGAAGAAAATGAATCTTTAGTTCAAAATACCAATAATACCGATCATGATATTGGGCATAATTTAAACTTTGGAGCAGATTATTACTTTGGAAATAACACATTGAGTTACGAAGGTGTATTTCAGTCAAGTGAAAATTGGCAAGTCAATACCTTGTATGCAGAACAACTGAAAAACGAAGATGTTTTTGACTATGTTAGAAGGAATTCAGAAAATGAAACAGATGACGGTTGGGATAATGCTTTGATCTTTGAACACTCATTTAAGGATAAAGGGCATTTATTGAGAGCTTTAGCGAGTCACTCTTATAGAAATCAATATAAAACTCAGGATATCGAGATATTCAATAATTCCCAAAGCCCAGATCCTGAAAATCTGACAGGAAGAGAAAGGGCATTTACAGACGAGGTAAGAGATATTTCAGTGTTTCAATTCGATTATATCCGTCCTTGGGAAGATCAAAAAATTGAAATGGGATTGAAGTCAACAATCCGAAAATTTGACAATGATTATCAATATTTAAGATTTGACGAGGTAAGTCAGGATTTTGTAGTTAATCCAGACGTCAGCAATCATTTTATATACAAGGATCAAATTCATGCAGGTTATTTTGTCTATTCCAATACCAAACCAAAGTTTGAATATGCTTTAGGGTTGAGAGGAGAGTATACCAAGGTGGATACTTATTTGGCAAACACCAACGAAGAGAATAAGCAGTCCTATTTCAATCTTTTCCCGAGTGTTCAGGGACTTTATAATTTAAATGAAAATCATTCTCTCAAAATCACATACAGTCGAAGAATTGACCGGCCTAGAGCTTGGAGATTGAACCCTTTTCCGGATATCACAGATAGTTTAAATGTCCGAAGGGGAAACCCTGAATTACAGCCAGAAATGATCAACTCCTATGAATTTGGGCATTTGGCAAATTTTGAAAAGAGTAGTTTCACCACCAATTTGTTCTATAGGAAAGTAAATGGGCAAATTGATTTTATCACTTTCATAGAGGATGGAATTTCCTATTCCCAGCCTGATAATCTATTGTCCTCACAGTCTTATGGTGTGGAGTTTATTGCTACGAGTGAGCTTTCTGATTGGTATTCCTTGAATGGTGGATTGACACTTTTTCAAATAGCGGTAGATGGATCTAACATCAGTGAAGAGTTTACTAATTCCGGTTTTTCTTGGAATGTTAAACTGACTCAAGACTTCAAGTTACCTCTAGGGATTAATTTCCAATTAGTAGGAAACTATGAGTCACCTGAAATCGAAGCGCAGGGTAGAGATCTCGCACAATATTATTTTGATGGAAGTTTGCAGAAATCTTTTTTTGACGGAAAGGGGAGTTTGACCTTTAGCGCCAGGGATATTTTTGATACCAGAAGATTTGCCGGTACTTCTATGACCAATACTTTTTCTCAAGAGTTTTATTCCAAAAGAGAAACGCAGATTTATTTATTATCTGCCATGTTTAATTTTTAAAAGTAATATTATGGGTTTTATGTAAACAGAAAAAGGCAGGGATTCTCTGCCTTTTTCTTTGAAGGTTAGATTTTGATCTATCTTCCTCCAATAAGTCGAAATATGATGGCTACTAGTGCCAAAACCAATAAAATATGGATCAGTCCGCTGACGCTGTAGATAAATACGCCAACCAACCACCCAATTAATAAAATAACGGCAATTAGATATAATAAAGAACTCATGGTATTAGTGGTTTAATTTTCAAATTGTTTCCTACTAATACCCAAGTCGAGTGCCATTTTCAAAATCCTTTATTTTGAGTCGAATAGAGTGGAAATACTTGGATTTAGTTTCTTGATTAGGCTGATATGGGCAAAATTCTTCCCGAAACAGGTACTTCATTAACTGATTGTAGTTAAACAAATTTATGATTTTAAAGAAAGGGATCTTCACATAAGATTTCTGTGAATTAATTAGTAAGACCCTTTTTTTTACAAAATTTCTTTTGATAGATTTTCTCTATATCTGAAAAATAATGTTTCATATCTTTTTATAAATCAATAGTATGAATTCATTTATCTTAATTAATAGATGAATATTATTTTAGCTCAAATTTTAAATAAGTATCCCTTTATGTATCGGTGTTCAGACTTAGTCATTTTTGAAATTTGAGATTGAAAAGAAGAAGTAAGCAATTCTCTGAAAAAACAAAACCCCGAACACGTAATGTATCCGGGGCGTTTGTGGGCCCACCTGGGCTCGCCCCGATTGCTACCGTGGGCAGGGACCACCTGTCCCGACAAGTCGGGAGAGTCAGGAGCTCATATGGTTTGTTGGATCAAGAGTGATTGCATTACTAGGTTTTCTTTTAGTTCCCTGATAAACTTTGCACTTTTCATTTTTTTAATCTTTAATTCCATTCTTCGGGCATGAGAGTAGGATTGTGCTTGCAGCAGGAGATAAAGCTCCCAATCATTCGCCTTAGCAGTAAACCTATGTTTTCCATATTGGTGTAGGTTGTGCTTTTTGACTCTATTGTGAATAGGTTCATGGGTAATTCCTACGTAGAATTTGTTTAAAGAAGGACTAAAAATAATATAGCATACATCCATCTGATCAAAGCAAAAGAGTCAAAAGTAAAAAAGGCTGGAAACTAATCCAGCCTTTTTGTGGGTCCACCTGGGCTCGCCCCGATGGCTATCGTGGGCAGGGACCACCTGTCCCGACAAGTCGGGAGAGTCAGGAGCTCATATGGTTTGTTGGATCAAGAGTGATTGCATTACTAGGTTTTCTTTTAGTTCCCTGATAAACTTTGCACTTTTCATTTTTTTAATCTTTAATTCCATTCTTCGGGCATGAGAGTAGGATTGTGCTTGCAGCAGGAGATAAAGCTCCCAATCATTCGCCTTAGCAGTAAACTTATGTTTTCCATATTGGTGTAGGTTTTGCTTTTTGACTCTATTGTGAATAGGTTCATGGGTAATTCCTACGTAGAATTTGTTTAAAGAAGGACTAAAAATAATATAGCATACATCCATCTGA
>NZ_JACIJO010000001.1:1204679-1720779 GCF_014206875.1 Algoriphagus iocasae
ATACATCCATCTGATCAAAGCAAAAGAGTCAAAAGTAAAAAAGGCTGGAAACTAATCCAGCCTTTTTGTGGGCCCACCTGGGCTCGAACCAGGGACCACCTGATTATGAGTCAGGTGCTCTAACCAACTGAGCTATAGGCCCAAAAATTAAAACCTTTTGATTTTGGCTTCTATAAAGCTTTTAACCTTGGTTTTGGGAGTGCAATGTTACATATTTGAAGTCATATACACAACCAAATTTCTTCATGAAAATCATTCCAGACGTAGATTTTTTGATTTTTGATCTCGGTAATGTGATTGTTGATATTGACTATCAGCATTCATTGGAATTAATAAAAAAGGAACTTCCTGAAAATCATCATGATAAGACGGAACTGTTTTATTTGACAGATTTTCATAAAAAATATGAAAAAGGGGAAATAGATTCAGCGAAATTCAGAAATGAAGTCAGAACATACTTTGAGCAAGACTGGTCTGATGAGAAGGTGGATGATCTTTGGAACTCCCTTTTAAAAGAAATCCCAAGAGAGAGAATTGACTTAATATCTCGATTGAAGGATAATTACAAGTTGGGGATATTAAGTAATACCAATGAAATTCACATAGATGCGGTATACAAAATGTTGAATCAAAACTTTGCTCTGGAAAACTTTGATTCTCTTTTTAATCATGTCTTTTTGAGTCACGAAATGGGTCTTTCGAAACCTTCAGCAGAAATTTACCATACGATGGTTAATCAATTGGGAACCAAGCCAGAAAGAGTAGTTTTCTTTGATGATTTAGAAGCAAATGTTAAAGGTGCTGCTTCCATTGGAATCCATGCTGTACATGTCACTGGACCTCAGGTGATTTTTGATTATTTAAAGCATGCATAGCAAAAAAGAATACCTCATTCACGGCCTATTATTTATTCTGACGCTCACTACTGCGACTTTAGCAGGTGGGGAGTGGGTTTTTGGGAAATCTGTTTTAGCCTCCGGTGATCAGGCTCTATCAATAGATGATTTCTGGAAAGCAACGGCATTTTCAATTCCATTTATTGGCATACTTCTAATTCATGAATTGGGGCATTATTTTACTTCTCTTTATCATAAGGTGAGATGTAGCTTGCCTTTCTTTATTCCTGCCTGGCTGGGCTTTATTGGTGTTCCATCGATAGGAACATTTGGAGCAGTGATCCAAATGAAGGGCTTTGTCAACAGTCGAAAGAAATTCTTTGACATTGGGGTGGCAGGTCCTTTGGCTGGTTTTGTTGTTGCTTTGGGATTATTGATTTACGGGTTTGCGACGCTTCCTCCTGCGGAATATATTTATCAGGTTCATCCAGAATATGCCGATCCTAATTTTGAGGGATATGGTGAAGATGCAATGGATTTTAAGTTGGGGTCCAACTTGCTTTTCTGGGGACTAGGAGAAGTATTTGCTGATCCGGATCGACTTCCAGATATGGCAGAAGTTATTCATTATCCATTCTTATTTGCTGGATATTTAGCACTGTTTTTTACTGCTTTAAATTTACTGCCTATTGGCCAGCTCGATGGAGGCCATGTCATTTTTGGTTTGTTCCCTAGACACCATAAAACTATTTCCTTGGTGACTTTTACAGGGTTCTTGGCATTTGCAGGTTTGGGTTTTATAAATCCCTATTTGCCTCTAGAAGATCTGATAATTCGGATACCACTTTATTTAGGATATCTCTATTTGTGTTACAGTAAGTCTGGTATGACTCTTCAAAATAAATTGACTATCATCTTTTCTTTAGCTGCATTGCAATACACATTGTCCTTTTTCTTTCCGCTTTGGGAAGGCTATCAAGGATGGCTTTTCTTTGCCTTTCTATTAGGAAGAGTAATGGGAGTGAGGCATCCTGAAGTTTCAGGATTTAGAGAGTTGAATACGACTCGAAAAATTATTGGTTGGATTGCAATTTTGATCTTCTTGATCAGTTTTGCTCCTGAGCCTTTCGTATTTGAATAAAAAAACTCCCCAAAGGGAGTTTAATTAAAGATTGTTATAAGCCATAATTCCACCTGGGACATTTCTAACCTTGGTGAAACCTTTACTTTCCAAAAACTTCTTTGCATTGCTGCTTCTAGCGCCTGATCTGCAGTGAACGACAATCTCTTGATCTTTGTACTGCTCTAGTTCATCAAGCCTACTTGGTAAATCCCCCAAAGGGATGTTTTTTGCGCCAATATTTTCATCTTCATATTCCCATTCTTCACGAACATCGATGAAAACAAATTTTTCGTTTTTATCAAGCCTTGCTTTTAGGTCTTCTACTGTAATATCTTCCATATTTCTATTTAACTAATATTCGAATTGAATTTGGACCTGCCTCGGTAACCACATTAATCACATAAATACCGGGGCGCTGTCCTGTAAAATTAATAATTTCCCCTTCTTGGCTATGCTCTCGGGTGAGAAAAATCTCTCTTCCAAATGAATCAAATATCCTCAATTCACTAAAACTACCTTCCATGTTAAGGAAATTTTCAACTGGGTTAGGATAATATTTCAACCTTCCTTCAGGAGCAATAATGTCCTCAAATGGTGCCTCCAATGAAACATGAGGGCGAATCATCATAGATCCTTGTACTTGATCATTTTGTTGCCAAGCTCCCAAAACATTGTAAAAAAGCTTATCTCCAGTATCATTTGATTTATCCAATCCTACATGGATAAAATCATTTGTAAATTGAGCATATCCTATATAAAACTCACCTTGGACTTGAATATTGGTATCAAGAGAATAATACAAAAACTCTTGTCCGGCTTCTTTTACCGGGATTAAATCTTCTCTCCTGTAAATCGGATCCTTTTCTAAATCCTCCCAAACCAAGATATCTATAGCCTGATTAGCTTGGTTGGCATTGGTGAAGTTGATCGAAATACCTTTAATATAAACTTCTTCAGGGGTTTCATATTTTACAGCAAGCATTCCGGATTTTTGATTGATTCCAGCCGCATAATCGGCGGAACCATGATCGTAAGCAAAATAATCCCTAAGCGGGAAATAGGTTTTAACACTGTCATTTAGTCTAAAATCTACCTCAGAAAAAAATGTAGTATCTGTTCCGTTTACTTCAAAATAATTATCATCTCCAGTTACTAAAGAAGTGGTGATTTCCAACATAGATTCTCCGTTAGGAGCAGGAACTTCTTCAAATTCTGCACTTCCAAAATTCCGTCTTTCATTGGAGTTGGGTACAGGATTAAATGGCGTATTCTGGTTTATGGAAATTGAAGAATTGCTTAAAGTGTCTCGAACTTGAATGGAATATTCCATTGCTCTAAACCTGTTTTCGAGATTGAAAAACTGATTTTGGATAGTAGTCCAGAGACCAGATTGATTGTTTCCAAAAAGCTCATATGGATACGCCCCAAAATCTCCCAAGCTTACTTGATTGGGCTGTGTAAGGCTTCGGTCTTTATAAAAAAGATCATTTTCTGAACGGTTGTAATTCAGATATACATAGTCCAATATCCAGCTATCAAATGGACCTATCTGCCTTCCGTCGGCCACAAATCTAAACTGAAACACCTCATGCTGAAAAGCTGGGGTTACCTGAACGATGGATTGATTAAACTTATTTCTGTCTTCTTCAATTCCGCCAAGTCTGGTCCAAACAGTTATCCACGATCCATTTTCATCGAGAAATTGAAGAGAAAACTGGTCATTTCCATCAGGGAATTCGGCTTTGCCACCGGCTTGCCAAAAGAAGCTCAAGAAAAGGGAATTGGAGGATTGTCCAGAAAGGTCAAATGATTTGGAGGTCAAAATATCTGTAATCCCGATATCTCTTTGAGAAAGCGAGTATGGTTTGCCGTTAGCATCGACACCATTAAATAATACCTGGCCGATTGATGGAGCATCTATGCCTATCGTCTCCGTATAAGAGACGCCATCAAGATCCCAACTTAAAGTATCTAGACCTTGGGAGAAATCATCCCAAAAAGGAACAGAGTTGACTTCTTGTATTCTGTATGACTCAAGAGACCTTTTTGGGATTTTAGTTTTATGAATAGGAGCAAACTCCACTATCTGTGCTCTTGATCCGGAAACTAATCCTAAGTTTAGAATCAAAAAAAGTGTAAGAATTATGTGGAGGCTTTTGCCCATTCCATTAAAAATTTTCCTTTGAGATCCAAAGTTCGATTAACTCACCTGTTTTTACCTGAGTTCCTGCAGCGGGAGTTTGCATAAATATTTTACCTGCCGGTACCGTGTCATTATCGACAAAGTTTTTATTCCCAACGCGTAACCCAGACCCCAAAATAAGAAATTCAGCATCTATTTCATCCATATTGGATAGGTTAGGAACTTCCAAAATTTGATTTCCTAGACCATCACCTACAACTAAATCAATTCTGGCTCCTTTAGGAATTTCAAATCCTTCGGGCACGTTAACTCCTCTGTACTTTTGTTCCAACACTACGTTGATCCCGATGTCTGGAACATACACAATGTCACCTCTTTCCAATCCCATATTGGATAAAATTTCCTGAACGTTTTTCAACGGGGTATTGATCAAATTTGGCATTTTCAACATTGGAGCATTTCGGGCATTCAAAGTCAAATAAACTTTGCGGCCTGTTTTTACCTGTGAATTTGCCTCTGGGAATTGTTTTAAAACTGCCAAAGGTTTCAAATCTGTGCTAAAGCCAGAATCAACAGAAACTTCGTATTCCAAACTTGCATTTTCTAGTATATCTATTCCTTCATCATAGGTATATCCATTCAAATCAGGAACAGAAACGGTTTCCCCGTGATTGGTATACATCGGTAAATAGAGTTTTAAGAATAGAAACCCTAGTAAAACTGATAGACAGATTACGATGAAAGTATGAATTAATATTTTTCGTATGGAATAATTAAAGAAACTCATTTTTGAATTTTAGAATAGCTAAAGATACATGGGAATTTCAAACCCTACAACGTCAGGATTTTCAAAAACCAGCTAAATCCCTGACAAAAAATAAGCCGAAGAATAAACTTCGGCTTTAAATCAAGTTAATTAATAATTAATCGCCTGGTTTCCTGAATGGTAGGACTCGTTATTTTAATAATGAATACACCTTTTGAGAATAACTCAGTACTGAATGAATATGTCTGGTTTAGTGTGCCAGGATAATCCAAATCCTGAACAACCATTCCAGCAGAGGAAATTACCTGAATATTTACTTCTTCATATTGTGCCAAGTTAAAGGCAATATTAAAGATGTCCTGAGCAGGATTTGGATAAAGAATCGTCATTCCTTCTCCTGGAATTACTGGGGAAGGATTTGCGCTCTGGAACAATTCAATGTTATCAATATAAATAGGGCTGTCATCTGCAGCTCCATTTTCCACGACGAAAGCAACTCTTACATCTGTGTTTTCACCTCCAGCAAAATCTGAAAGGTTGACGTATTTCCTTGCAAAATCATTGATGCTATTTGGATTGGCTTCTCCAACTGAAACTGTGGAGAGTTCCGATCCGGTCATTTCAGAGACCACGAAATAATTTTCACCACCATCAACACTTGCTAAAACGGAAAGGGTGGTAGTAGCACTTACTTCTCCTGCTGCCAAATCAAAGAAGATACTCGCTTGACTTCTTCCACTAAGATCAAATAGTGAACTGCCCAGCCAATAACTATTACCCGCCACTTGATCGCGTAGCATGGCCACATTATTTGAACCTTCTCCTGAACTCACAGGAATAATTTGCCAAGCAGTCCTGTCTGATTCTGGATTTATGGTTTGGTAAATCGGAGAAATGGATGTCGAATTATTGAAGTTCTGTCTCCAAGGAGTCTCAATTCTGTTGTCGTCTTCTATCACATATCGAGTTGCCTTATTTCCGGCTGGTTCATTCTGATCGAAGTTTGGATTACTTACCTCCAATTCCATTTTGTTTTTCCCTGGGGACGTGGAATTAGAACCGGAAAGGGTAAAGCTCTCACCTGGCTGCACTGCATCTCCAGTGGCTAGAAATGTTTGTTTTGAGGAGTTGTTTACTATTCTAGAGAAAAGGAAACTGGATACAGGAAGATTTCCTGAATTTGTCAATAAATAGATTTCATTTTCATGAGTTCCATCTCCTATTGGAGTAGGAGTGATCAATTCGTTGATGATCAAGCCATAGTTAAACTCTTCATTAGGAAGAACTCGAATGTTTCTGATATAGACGTTATTTCCGTATGCGTTTTGATTAATGAATGCAAAACGAACGGTGCCCAAATCTTTGAATGCACTTAAATTGACGATTTCAGTTCTGAATTGGGAAGAAGTAGAAGGAATGAACTCATCAAGAGTAGGATCAGATGTTTCTAGACTTTGTCCAAATTTCTGGTATGTTGCATTTGCCAGATCAAAGTTATTTCCACAATCCTGTGACACAGCCACGATCAATTGATCTTCAAAACCGGCTTGTTCATAGTTTGCATATGCCATTTCAAAAACTAATTGAGCATTTGGATATTGCTCCAAATTGATCAGGGGAGAAATGAAATAATCCAATTCACCTGGAGCTTCATAATCATAGTTAGAAACTGAGATGACGGGTTGGCTATTATTGGAAATTGTAATGGTTTTTTGTTCCCATGTAAAGTTTTCATCAGGATTTTCTACAGTGAACTGACCTGGGAAATTATTTAGGTTTGCGGTGAACGGAAGTGAAATTTCTTCCTGAAGTGCAGGTCGCGAAAACTTGATATTATTTAAAGGATTCTGATCTCCCTGATCATTTGCCTGAATAATTTTAAATTCTATGTTGGCTCCAGAATTGGAAATATTGAAATCCTTGAAACTTAACGTTGCGGTTTCTCCAGTTTCGATGTCAAACGTAAACCTTTTGCTTTCCATTAAGGCTCCATCTCTTCTCAATTCAACTCTACCAGAAGTCAATCTGTTTTTGCCAGCATTCAATACCTCAATGACTGGACTAATTGTAGGGGAACAAATGTACTCAGTTGGAGAAATGATTCTGGAAATTGCCAAATCCAAGTCCAAAAGCTCAGGATCCTTGGTGGCTCTGTTATTGACCAAAGTCACTCTTCTTGGGCTGTTTTCCAAAACGACATTAAAACGATCCACTTGCCCTTTTGTAAATATATTCATACAGGCATCAGGTGTATAATCCATGTAGTTTTGGATCATGTCTACAGATCCACAGCTTTCTCTAGTGAAAGTAGGACTACAGCTGGTATTGGAAGCATCTTGCTCGGGTGTGTCAGCTACAAAATCGTCGACGCCACAACCTCCATCTCCCCAGATGTGTCTCAAACCAAAATAATGACCTACTTCATGAGTTGCTGTTCTTCCTCTGGAAGCAGAAACTGCACTTCCTCCCATTCCAAAATAACGGTAATCGATCGTGACTCCGTCAGTAAGTGTAGAAGTAGGTGGAGAGTTTAACCCAGGCAGATCTGAAATCGGGAAAGAAGCATAACCGATATAAGGATTGATCAACGGAACAACATAGAGGTTTAAATATTCTTCAGGGTTCCATTGAGTAATTTGACCGATTAGCGTGGCATCCGTATCCGGGTTGTAGCTATTTTTTGGACCTTGAATTCTTACAATTCCATCTGTTGGTAATCCATTGGGATCCTGCTTTGCCAAAATGAATTCAATATTGGCATCTGCCGCTACTGGCAAAAATTCTGCTGGAGTGTTAGATGCATCTGCATTTAATCTTCTGAAATCTTCATTCAGAATTCTGATTTGTTCCAAAATCTGACTGGTAGGAACGTTTGTGCCTACACCCTCAGCTTGTCCTGTGTGAACCACATGAACCACGACTGGGATCAGGCGTACATCTGCATTTGTTTTGGCGGAAAGTTTTGGATTTGATTTTCTAGCTTCGATTTTTTGGTCTACCCAGCTTTCAAAATATTGCTTGGTTCCAAAAAATCCCAGTTCTTTTTCCTGTTTGGCTTCTAAAAAAGTATGCGCACATTTTCCAGTGTGCGCATGAGTATTTCTATTTCCTAATTGACCGGTTACATCAACCAGGTCAAATTGTTGACTATATAATGGTGAGAAAGCAAAAATACCCCCTAGTAGGAGGAGAGTGGCTCTTAAATCAAACCGTAAACCTTTTTTCATTCAATATTTTATATTAGGCTACAGTCAGATTGATCGCCTCCACTTTGGTGATTTCAGGAATTGCTCTTTTGATTGCATCTTCCACACCGGCTTTTAGAGTCATAGAAGACATAGGACAAGAACCGCAGGAACCTAGCATTTCTATTTTCAATACCATGTCATCTGTCAACTCTACAATTCTCACGTTACCTCCATCTGCTTCCAGATATGGACGAATTGTATCCAATGCAAACTCTATTTTACTTTTTAATTCTGATTCCATTTTTTTAAGCTTTTATTTCTACTACCTCAGTTTTTGATTCAGAGGCATTTCGAATGGCAATTTGACGAGCGATTGTCTCGGCAAGATTCATGTATGCGTCTTTAGTCAATCCGTTTTTCATTACAGCAGGATATCCTGTATCTCCACTTTCGCGAATACTCTGGACAATTGGGATCTCACCTAAAAGTGGGACTCCATATTTCTCTGCTAATCTCTTGCCACCTTCTTTACCAAACAAATAATATTTATTGTCAGGCAACTCTTCTGGCGTAAAATAAGCCATATTTTCAACAACACCTAGAACGGGAACGTTAATTTGTGGCTGTCTAAACATGGATAATCCCTTGTTTGCATCCGCCAAAGCGATTTTCTGAGGGGTGGTAACAATTACTGCTCCGGTTACCGGAACTGTTTGTACCATCGTCAAATGAATATCGGATGTTCCAGGAGGTAAGTCGATCAAAAGATAATCCAATTCTCCCCATTCTACATCAGAGATAAACTGTCTAAGTGCTGAACTTGCCATCGGACCTCTCCAAACTACAGCACTATCTGCTGGTGTTAGAAATCCAATTGACATTAACTTGACGCCGTACTGGGTGATCGGTACAATGACGTTTTTGTCACCTACTTTTTTGACAGACGGTTGTTCGCCTTCTACATTAAACATGGTAGGGACAGAAGGTCCAGAAATATCAGCATCAATCAAACCCACTTTTGCTCCTAACTCAGCTAAAGCTACTGCTAAGTTGACCGAAGTGGTAGATTTTCCTACACCACCTTTGCCAGAGGCTATTGCTATAATGTTTTTCACATTTGGAAGAACAGGAGCAGCATCTCTGACAGTGGTAACTTGGGAGGTCATGAAAATGTCCCATTCTACTTCTTTGCCAAAGTCATTTTCAAGTTCTTCTAGACAATTATTTTTGATTACTTCTTTTAAAGGACATGCAGGAGTGGTCAAAACCACATTGAAACTGACTTTATTTCCTTCAATTTTTATTTTTTGGATCATTCCCAAAGTGACCAAATCCTTTTTTAAATCAGGGTCTTGTACTTTGGAAAGGGTCTTGAGGATCGCTTCAGCAGATAATTGCATCAGATGATTATTGAATTTTTTTGCAATTTAGGGCATCTATCCCTCTTAGAAAAGACATCGGGGATACATAGTTTTCGAATAACTTCGGTATTTGCTAAATAGTTCGAATTGAATCGCCTCAATTTAGCGAGAGAAGGATACCTTTGTCAGATAGTTCAATCCATGGGAATCAGCAAACTCACCACAGATAAAGTAAAAGAAAGAGTAGACATCGTAGAGGTGGTGGGAGATTATGTGCCTTTGAAAAAAAAGGGACAAAACATGTGGGCCTGCTGCCCATTTCATAACGAGAAGAGTCCTTCCTTTTCAATTTCACCTGCCAAGCAAATTTATAAATGCTTCGGTTGCGGCAAAGCTGGTGATCCGATCCAATTCGTAATGGACATTGAAGGGATTGGATTTACTGAAGCCATCCGACATTTGGCGGGGAAATATGGAATAGAGGTAGAAGAGGATCAAGAAAGAACTCCTGAACAAGATCAAGCTCAAAGCGAAAGGGAAAGTTTATACATCGCATTGGGTTTTGCTCGTGATTTTTTTGTGAAGAACCTGCAAACTGAGGAAGGTAAATCCATAGGCTTGAGTTACTTCAAAGAACGTGGCTTTACGCCTGGAATTATTGAAAAGTTTGATCTCGGCTTTGCACTTGATGGTTGGGATCATTTACTGAAAGCTGCAAAATCAGCTGGTTTTCAAGAAGAGATTTTGCTTAAAGCAGGGTTGATTCTTCAGAAGGAAGGAGATCCAAGCAGAGTTTACGATCGATTTAGAGGTCGAGTCACTTTTACTATCCATAATATTGGCGGAAAGCCGATTGGATTTGGAGCCAGGATCTTAACTAAAGACAAGAATCAACCTAAATACATCAATTCCCCTGAGACTGCAGTATATCATAAAAGCGATGTGCTTTATGGTATGTATCAGGCCAAAAAGGCAATTCGGGAAAAGGATAATTGCTATCTGGTAGAAGGGTATACGGATGTGGTTTCTCTGCACCTATCTGGAATCGAAAACGTGGTGGCTTCGTCAGGAACCTCATTGACTGATGGCCAGATCAAACTTATCAAGCGGTTTACGGATCAAGTTACCGTTTTGTATGATGGGGATTCGGCTGGGATAAAAGCCTCTTTGAGAGGAATTGACCTGCTGCTAGAAGGTGGCCTGAATGTTAAAGCCGTTGTTTTCCCAAATGGGGAAGACCCGGATAGCTATTCTAGAAAAGTAGGCAGTCAGGCATTTCAAGATTATTTACAAAGCAATGCCAAGGATTTTATTGGGTTCAAAATTGGTCTTTTCAAAGATGAATTTACCAGAAATCCAATTCGAAAAGCTGAAGTAATCAGGGAAGTCATCCAAAGCATTGGCAAAATTCCAGATCCTATTATCCGATCTGTTTACGCCAAAGAAGCAGCTACTTTGCTTGAAGTAGAAGAGGATGTGATTCATGCAGAACTCAATAAATCCTTCATCAAAAACCAAAAAAATCAGTTTAATGCCCCGCCAGAACCATATGAGGAGCAGCAGACTGGATTTGAAGAATTTCTTCCAACTGAAGAAAAATCATCTTTTGCAGAAATACTCAAAGTTCAGGAACGGGAAATGGTAAGGTTGCTGATGAATTATGGTTGGGAGAAACTTGATCAAGAAGGATTGCATTTATGTGATTATTTATTGGCAGAAACAGAAGAGTTAGAGTTTACGACTCCAGTTTACACCAAAATTCTTCTCACATATAGACAAATTTTAAGACGGGGCGAAGTCCCAACGGTGGAGTTCTTCATTCGACAAAAAGACGATGAGATGAGGCAGGAGATCATCGATTTGATTACTCCAAGGCATGAAGTTTCTACGTATTGGCATGATAAACATCAGATTTTTATCAATACGGAAACCGATAATCTTTCTTTGACAGGCTTTAAAACAATCTTAAGATTGAAGAGAAGACTTGTTCAAAAAATGATGGAAGAGGCAAAGCAAAAAATCAAATCGGCTGAAAATGAGAAGGAAGGAGATGCTAAAATTGAAGAATTGCAACTCATATATTTTGAGCTGAAAAAAGTGCAGTTAGAAATAGATAAGGAGTTAGGAATAGTTATCGGCTAAAACCAAACTTTCTTTGGCAGTATCCTGTTTTGTTAGGAAAGCGTGTAAATTTGCTTTTCAGGAAAGAATTCAAACCCAAGACAAGTGGAAAATTACCAATTAGATCCTATTGAGGACGCCATTGAGGCAATAAAAAATGGTGAAGTAATCATCGTGGTGGATGATGAG
This sequence comes from Algoriphagus iocasae, assembly GCF_014206875.1. Taxonomy (GTDB): domain Bacteria; phylum Bacteroidota; class Bacteroidia; order Cytophagales; family Cyclobacteriaceae; genus Algoriphagus; species Algoriphagus iocasae. The sequence continues at coordinate 1,216,407 of NZ_JACIJO010000001.1, forward strand.
GATCGTGAAAATGAGGGGGACTTTGTTTGTGCTGCAGAAAAAATCACTCCAGAAATCGTCAATTTCATGGCCACCCATGGTAGAGGTTTAATTTGTGCTCCTTTAATAGAAGATCGATGTGAGGCGCTTGGATTGGATATGATGGTTGGTCAGAATACTGCCGCATTTGAAACTCCATTCACAGTCTCTGTAGATTTGATTGGCCATGGCTGTACCACAGGAATCTCTGCATCGGATAGAGCCAAAACGATTCAGGCATTGGTAGATGATTCTATTGATCCTAGTGAGCTAGGAAAACCTGGACATATTTTTCCTTTGAAAGCCAAAAGAGGTGGAGTTTTAAGAAGAGCAGGTCATACAGAAGCAGCAATTGATTTTGCGAGATTGGCGGGATTTTCTCCGGCAGGAGTTTTGGTAGAAATAATGAACGAAGATGGGACCATGGCCCGTTTGGGTGATTTGGTTCATGTAGCAAAGAAATTCAATCTTAAATTAGTTTCTATCAAGGATTTGATCGCCTATAGACTTAAAAAGGAGTCCTTAATCAAAAGAGAGATCGGTGTAGAAATGCCAACAGAATTCGGGAATTTTGACCTGATTGCTTTTAAACAAACGAATACCGAGGAGATTCATATGGCTCTGATCAAAGGAACATGGGAACCAAATGAACCGGTATTAGTAAGAGTTCACTCTTCCTGTGTGACAGGCGATATTTTCGGATCATGTAGATGTGATTGCGGCCCTCAGCTTCATGCAGCTATGGATATGGTTGAAAGAGAAGGAAAAGGAGTGGTCCTTTATATGAATCAGGAAGGTAGAGGAATTGGATTGATCAATAAGCTAAAAGCATACAAGCTTCAAGAGCAAGGAATGGATACTGTTCAGGCAAACTTAGCGTTAGGTTTACCGATGGATAGTAGAGATTATGGAGTTGGAGCTCAAATTTTGAGAGATTTAGGGATCAGTAAGATTAAATTAATATCGAATAATCCTCAAAAAAGAGTTGGTCTTATTGGTTATGGCTTAGAGATCGTTGAGCAAGTTGGGATTGAGATAAAGCCAAATCCTCACAATGAGCGATATCTGCAAACCAAAAGAGATAAAATGGGACACAATATTTTGAAATAAAATGTTGTTAAATTAAGTCTTGAAAAATAAGATTTCTTAACCCAGACCTTGGGTAAATCGTAGAATCAGGCATGACAGATACCATGAAAAAAGCAATATTCACCCTAAGCTTGATTTTCTTTGGCCTTGTTACAGTCATGGCTCAAGAGCAATTTCCATCTCAGATTTGGCATAAAGGAAATATTTATAGTACTGATGGGCAAACCTATGGTGGCTTAATCAAGTATGACCTTGATAATAATTTAGTCCAGCTCAAAAGTGAAAGTATTATCACTTTCACCGCTTCAAATGTTTCCAATTTTGAGATTTATGACGAAATCTATGGAGGCGTCAGAAACTTCTACAGTCTTCCATATAGTCTCAACGGTGATTATGAAACTCCTATATTTTTTGAGGTTTTGACCCAAGGAGATAACATTGCATTGCTATGCAGGGAATATATCGCCACAGACTCCAGAAGCATGGGGGGCTATGGAGCGATGGGTATGAATCCATTTTGGGGGCCTCAAACTATGATGGGTTATCGATTGGCTTTTAATTATTACTTTTTCAAAGATGGCAAAATTCAGAAATACAGCCTGAAGAAAAAAGATTTGTACGATTACCTCACTGGACATGACCAAGAAATCGATCTGTTTATGAGAAAAAACAGGCTGGAGCATGACAAGCGTGGAGATCTTTTACGAATCACTGCCTATTACAACGAATTGAATAAAAACTAATGTCCAAACCATTAATTCTCGTCTCTAATGATGACGGAATCACTTCGAAAGGAATAAGAATTCTTGTTTCTGCCATGAAGAAATTGGGAGAAGTGGTAGTAGTAGCTCCAGATAGTCCGCAGTCCGGAATGGGACATGCCATAACAATAGGAGAGACATTAAGACTTTCTTCAGAAGATATTTTTGAGGATGTGCAAGCTTACAAATCCAGCGGAACACCAGCTGACTGTGTGAAGCTTGCCAAACATCATGTGTTAAAAGGTAGAACTCCGGATCTCGTTGTGAGTGGAATCAATCATGGTTCTAATACTTCAATTTCGGTTCTATATTCCGGGACCATGTCGGCAGCTATAGAAGGGGCTTTGGAAGGTTTGCCTTCTATTGGTTTTTCTTTGTGTGATTATTCTTCTAATGCAGACTTTTCTCATGTAGAGGAGTGGGTTGAGAAAATAGCACTTCAAGTTTTGAAAAATGGCATTGCCAAAGGAATCGCATTAAATGTGAATTTTCCTCCAAAGAGAAATGAGGATATCAAAGGAATAAAAATCTGCCGACAAGCAGAAGCCAAATGGCAGGAAGAGTTTGATGAACGACTTGATCCAAACGGAAGAAATTATTTCTGGATGGCAGGTAATTTTGTCAATTTTGATAAAGGAGAAGACAATGATGAATGGGCAATTGCCAATAATTATATTTCGATTGTTCCTTGCCAATATGATCTGACAGCGCATCACGCCATCAGTCAAATAAACAAGGATTGGGACTGGGATAACCTTTAAAGAAAAAGTATTTAGATCTTTCTTTTTTTGGAAAATCCAAGTTTTGCTTTTTTTCGTACGTGAGGATGATAGAAAATTCTGTGTAATGAATTGATTTTGATTTAATTATCAAGAATAAAATATTTTGTCGATAATTGGAGTAGAAAATTTTTAGAGTGAAAAGACTGATTACCAAATTATTTCTTCTACTATTTATTTACTCATGGTCTCATGAAGTAGAATCGCAGTCTATTGACAATTTAGATAGTCTCAAGACAGCGCTTAACAGTGCAGAAGGTGGAGAAAGAATACGAATTCTGAATCTTTTGGCTAGCAATCTCAGAGAATCTGAGCAAGAACTTGCCCTGAACTATGCTCTGGAAGCAGAGATGTTGTCAAGGGCTGCTAGTGATGCTTCAGGAGAAAGTCTTGCCAAAGAAAATATTGGTTGGATTTATTACAGGAGGGGAAGATGGCAAAGAGCTTTTGACTATTCAAAGGAAGCTTATGAACTGGCATTAGCAGCCAATAATATGAATGTTGCAGCTAGGCTTTTGAATAGTATGGGTGCTTTGTATTACGAGCAAAACGATTTTGACAAAGCGATTGAGCAGTTTAAAAAAGGCTACTTGCTGAGTAAAGAACAGGGTGATTTATACACCCAGATCAGAAGCTTAAATAATGTAGCTTTTAATTTTAGTGCGAAGGGAGAATATGATTCTGCCCTATATTATGCGAGATATTCGATCCTGATAAATCAAAAAGCAGGCTCACCTTATTTAACGGCTTTCGCAAACCGCGTGATTGGCGATATATATTTCAATAGGGGAGAATATGATAGTGCAGCTCAAATTTTTGAAGGCTCTTTAGAAGATTCTAGGATCCAGAATGTAAAAACCACAGAGGCGAGTGTGACACATCGTCTTGGAGCAACTTATCTTAAACTTGGGAGACTTGAGGATGCAAAAAACATCCTACTTGAAGGAATTGAAGTGTCAAAGAGTAATAAATTTTTGGATGAACTAGCAAAGAATTATAAATACCTAGCAGAAGTATATGAAGCAAAAGGGAATATTCTAAAAGCTTATGAAAATCAAAAGACCTACTTGATTTTAAATGATTCATTGGTCAATAAAGGAAATAGAGATAGAATTGCTTTGATGCAGGGGATGTTTCAGGATAATCTGGATCAATCTGAGTTGAATCTTTTAAGAGCACAAAATGAAAACCAAGCACAAAGAATTCAATTAAATCGAAGGAATAACCTGATTGTTGGAATCGCAGTCTTTCTTATTGTAGGATTGGCGATTTGGCTTTACACATTGAACAGGAATATCAATAAGTACAATAAAGATTTATTGAAGCAAAAAGAGAAGATCAAAAAGCAGAATAATGACCTTGAGGCAAAGTCACTTCAGCTGGAGAAAATTAATGAAACGAAGAATAAGTTATTTTCTATTCTTGGGCATGATCTGAAAGGTCCTGTAGGGCAGGTTAAGTCTGTTGTGGATCTATTGATGAGAGGAGCTTTGACTAAAGATGAATTTGACCAACTGTTGATTTCTTTAAATAAGGATATTGATACCGTCCATTTTACCTTGAACAATACCTTGAAATGGTCCATGTCCCAAATGGAAGGATTTAAACTGAAAAGGTCTTGTTTTAATCTTACAGAAATCGTGAATTCCACCATTTCATTGATAGATCCACAGGTGAAAGGGAAAAATCTGACTATCAACAATAAAATGGATAATGATGCGTCGGTCTTTGCTGATATGGATTTAATAGAAGTAGTAGTGAGGAATATTTTAAATAATGCGGTCAAGTTTTCTAAAATGAATGACAGCATTGAGATCACATCCACCAGTGAGGAAAATATGATGAAGTGGTGTGTCAATGATCATGGTGTCGGCATGTCAAAATCTCAGATCAAACATATCCTAGGGAAAGATTACGCTATTACAGATTCCCAAAAAGGAACCAATGAAGAAAAAGGTTCAGGCTTGGGATTACAGCTTTGCAAAGAGTTTATCCGAATGAGTGGAGGAGATATTTTTATTCAAAGTACAGAAGGGACCGGAACCAAGATTTGTGTGACAATTCCAAAAATGGATTTAGTCCACGAAGCTAACTCTGTCGGAAGGAAGGAAATCGCTCAGTCTTAATTCATTTTTTAATATTCCCAATTCGATCATTTCAGCCATCGCTTTTTTTAGCTGAGAAATAGAAATTTCATTTGAAATAGCCCAAGTAGTCTGCTTTAACCATTGCACCACATCTTCTAATTTCAAATCGTAAATTTCAGCGATTTCTTGAGCTGTGGTTTTTGAGTTTTTAAGCTTTTCTGATTCCTTATAAATTAGGTCTCTTAGTTGAAATAGCTTCTCTCCAAAGGCAGATGAAGCCTTATCAGTGGCAACAATCACAAAGCAAGGCCAAGGACTAGGAACTTCTCCAATTCGTTTAATCTCAGCTGAATCCACCCAAGGTTTGGTAGTGTACTTTTCCCATAAAAATAAATCAGGTGAATCTGGATTCATAGCTTCCAAAGCTCCAGGTAGATTTCCAATAACCTTAAATTCTAGATCTTCTTTACTCCAATTTTCTCTTTTGGCGAGAACATAAGACATCAATTGCGAACCTGATCCCATTCTGCTGATCAAAAAGGTTGGCGATTTGATTTCATCAAGTTTTGAAACTTCACATTTTCCATCAATATGAATTCCCCAGATCAAAGGAGAAACCACATGGTATCCAAGAATTTTTGATGGGTTTCCATTTTCAAAATCCTGAAGAAAACTTTCCGTCAATACAATTGCTATATCAGTTTCATCATTACGAAGAGCCTTATTCATTTGGCCCGAGCCTCTTGATTCATCTACCCATTCCAGTCGAATTCCATCTTCTAAAAAAGGTTGGGAAGCGACCACTTTTTTCCATGGTAAATTGAAATGTTCGGGCACACCTGTAATTCGAAGAGTCTTCATTTTTTTGCAATCTTATGAAATGGTAAAAGTAAAAAAGCAGTTCTTTTTTTTACTTCAGCTCATCAAAAAATTAAGATTTTAATCGTGAGTAGCTCTTTTATCCTGAATCAATAAATTACTGAATGCTGCTAATATCAATAGTAAGCCTGCCAATAACATAGTGTTAATTACGGCTTCCCCAAAAATCAATTTGTATAGGAAATTTACCCCACCAAGTGCAGCTATGATTTGAGGCATGACAATAAACATGTTGAAAATCCCCATGAATACACCCATCTTTTTGGGCTCAACAGAGCTGGAAAGCATGGCATACGGCATGGAAAGAATACTTGCCCATGAAATTCCCACTAGCATAAAACTCAAATGGAGCATCCACGGAGCAGTGACAAAATAAATGGATATGAATCCACATGCACCTGCCAATAAACTTACTAAATGCAGTAGCCTTCTGTTGATTTTGAATTTGCTTGTTACAAATGCCAATGCGAGAGCATAAAACATGGAAACTAATCCATAGGTGCCCAAATAATTCCCAACACTGTCTGCTGCATCATTATATGCTTCTGAACTTGTATCAGTGACCCCGAATACATGTTCTGTAATGGCTGGAGTGGCAAAGCTCCACATGGTGAAAAAAGCAAACCAGGAGAAAAATTGAACCAACCCGAGTTGTTTCATGACTTTTGGCATGCCTGAAATGTTTTTGAAAATCTCCTGAACTCCAGATAAGAACCCTTTCTTTTTTTCGGCTTCAAACTTTTCAAGATCCTCAGGAGGGTATTCGTCGGTGGTTAAAATCGTATAGAGTATTGACGTGAATAATACCAATGCACCTACCGCAAAAGCATATTTTACAGAATCCGGTACGACACCTGGAGCTGCTGTGTTGGGTACACCAAGCTTGGTCATAAACCAAGGAAGATTAGATGCAATCCAAGTGCCTATCCCAATGATTAATGTTTGGACAACAAAACCATATGATCTCTGAGAATCAGGTAGCTTATCAGCTACCAGTGCACGGAATGGTTCCATGCTGATATTGATCGAAGCGTCTAGGATCCAAAGTGCTCCAGCAGCCATCCACAATGTAGAAGAGTAGGGGGCAAAAAAAAGTGCTATCGTACTGAAAACTGCTCCAATGAAAAAGAATGGCTTTCTTCTTCCAAATTTCGGGGACCAAGTTTGGTCACTTAAATATCCTATTATTGGTTGGACTAAAAGTCCTGTCAAAGGAGCTGCAATCCAAAGAAAGGGAATAGCATCTTTATCTGCTCCTAATGTTTGGAAAATCCGTGACATGAATCCACCCTGAAGAGCAAATCCAAATTGAATTCCCAGGAATCCAAAGCTCATGTTCCAGATTTGCCAGAAACTTAGTTCTTTTTTTATTGCGGTCATTTTGGGTGAATTGGGTAAAGATGGGAATGATAAATTAGTTTAGCACACTGATGATAACATGGTTATTGGTATAATTGAATTCTATGAATGGTAAGGATTCAATAGAGATAAACGGGTGTTCTGATTCTGGAAGTGGATCAAATTCAGTCAGTTTATCCAAAAATGAAAAGTGAGAATATGTCAGAGTTTTACTAACTCCATTGAGTTTTATTTCATCAATATGGAATCCATGAAAGAATACTTGAACTTTCTTATAATCACTTTCATAGTCTCCTTCGGCTTTATGAAAGATGAGTGCTTTTGAGTCAGTCTTTAATTCGATAATTCGCTTGTGATACTTTCCATTTTGAAATTCCCAGCTAAAACCATCGTCTTCATAGTGCTCGAATTGACCATCTGCACCGGCATAGACATGGATTTTTAAAATTCCATCATTTTTCTGTTCGGTGTAAAGAACCTCTGATTGCATTGAAAAAATGCTACCAGCTTTGACATAAACTGGTAAATAACTTAATGGGCAGTCCTGATATATAGTCTGTTTTCCTTCTGTTTTTTCATCAGAATAGAGGTAATACCAAGATCCTTCCGGTAAGTAAACTTTGGTGATTTCTTTATGGCTTTCGGTTGGTGCTACCAGGAAAGTGTCGCAGAAGATGTATTGATTTTGGAATGCTGATTGGTAAATTTTTTCATCCTGGCCATAATCAATTGCCAAACTGGAAGAAAGTGGCAATCCGCAACTGGCGGCTTTGTGAAACTTGCTATAAATTGTTGGAAGGAGTTGATAACGCAGTTTGATATAGTTTCTGGATATTTCTTCCACTTCCTCCCCAAATGCCCAAGGTTCGGCATCTTTACTATTGATCATCGAATGTGCCCTGTAAAATGGAGAGAATGCGCCAATGCTCATCCATCTTGCATATAATGATTTACTTGCTTCGCCTGCAAAACCACCTACATCATATCCAGAAAAAGGCACACCACTTAAACCTAAACTATTTACAAGCCTGACGCCCAAAAGCATATGCTCTTCACTAGCTTGATTGTCCCCGGTCCATGCTGCTGCGTATCGCTGAATTCCTGCAAAACCCGATCTAGTTAAAACAAAAGGCCTTTCTGCGGATTTTTGTTGAATAGCTCCTTCATTGGCCGATTTTGCCATTAGCATTCCATAAATATTTCTGGATTTTCGATGAGAAGCAGGATTCCCATCCATATCAAACTCAATCAAATTTGGTGTGAATTGACCCCAAGAAGCTGGTTCATTCATATCAGCCCAAAATCCATCCACACCAGCTTCAGTATAGAATTTCATCTTATCTCCCCACCACTTTCTGGTTTTTTCTTTGGTGAAATCAGGAAATGCACACCATCCTGGCCAAACCTGTGCTATATAATCTTCCCCATCGGGATATTTGACAAATAATCCATTAGCGACACCATCCTCATAAGGAGTATAGCCTTTTTCCTTTTTTATTCCCGGATCCATGATGACTACCACACGAAAGCCAAGACTTTTCAAGTGTAGAATCATGGATTTAGGATCCGGAAACTTTATCCCATCAAAGGTGAAAACTTTGTATTCTTCCATATGATGGATGTCAAGGTAGATGACATCTGATGGAATATTCTTGTCTCTGAAAGTTTGTGCTAGAGTGGTTACCTCTTTGTCTGGATAATAGGAATACCTGCATTGTTGGAATCCCAAGGCCCATTTTGGAGGCATTTTCATTTTGCCGGTGAGGGAAGTGTAGCTACTGATTATTTCTGAGACCGTGGGTTCATGAATAAAATAATAGTCTAAGTCACCATCTTCAGCTCCAAAAGAGATAAACCTGTCTGTAGAAGCTCCAAAATTGAAAACAGATTTATGAGTATTATCTAAATAAATCCCATAAGCCCCTTTTTGGTGGATACCTAAGTAAAAAGGGATACTCATATACAATGGATCATCTTCTACTCCATAAGCAAAATAGTCTGTGTTCCAATTGACAAATGCCTTTCCAAACCTATTGAGATTCCCTGTTTTTTCTCCTAATCCGATGAATTTCTCATTTTCCTGGACTTTTTTATAACAAGTAACTTCTGTTCCCATCCAAGCTGTCCCAAACGAATCATCTTCATTGAGTAATTGATCTTGAAAATCGAAAAAAGAGAAATTGAAGTTTGACAAATTCAGTCTAAGCTTGATTTTACTTGTACTTAGAAATAGAAATTCACCTTCCTGATGGAGGTCAAAGTCAATTTCTTCAGGACTGGAAATAACTGAATAGGGATTGGTATCAAATTGAGGAAATCGACTCGCCTGGATTCTAATAATTCCGGTCTGGTAAACTGTGACCTGAAAGCTTCCGATTTCAGTCTTTCCTAAAAACCCAATTTGAGTTTTTTCCCAGGAAATAATTTCATTCATAGATTGAAATCGAGCTGAATTTTGCGAGGTTTTTTGGGTTTCCATCATGAGATTACTCAATAATATTTGGAGCGAGTAATGCTAAAATAGAAATGAATTTCAATACAAAAAACCTGCAATACTCCGCTAAAACGGACATTTGAATAGATTTTAAAGATTGAGAGCCTTAATTTGAAAATCAAGGCTTATTCAAACGTTTGCAATAAAATCTTAAAAAAATTAGGTTTTTTTTCTACTCCCGCTTTTTTGAGGATTTTCTCATGATCAATTTGGTATTCAAAACGACCGGAGACTGAATTTGATCGGCAGAGATTTTCTTCTCTATCATATCTAGTAATAGTTCGGTTGCTTTGGACCCAATTTGAAAACCTGGCTGGTAAACTGAAGAGAGTGAAGGGTCTACCAAAGTGCAAATTTGCCAATCGCTAAAACCCACAATTCCAACGTCCTCGGGGATTCGTAAACCTGCTTCTTTGCAAGCCATCATAGCACCTGCAGCTACCATGTCATTATTGGCGAAGATTGCATCAGGTTTGTCGGCAAAATTGGCTATTAATTTTCTAGTGATCTCTTTACTATGCTCGGGGGTTCCATCCGCACATTCTAAAATAAACTCTTCCCGAATAGGCATCTGATGAGCCTTTAGCGCATCCCGATAACCTCTTTCTCGTTCGATACAGATTTTTAGATTTTTTGGACCTGCCAAATGCGCGATTGTATTATATCCCTGCTCAATTAGATGCTTGGTGGCATCATAAGCTCCTTGGTAATCATCCACTATGACATTTACAGCTCCATCCAAATCAGGCACCCTGTCAAAAAATACAATTGGATAATTCTGTTCCAATAATTGGGAAAAATGGTCAAAGTCTGAAGTTTCTTTAGAAAAGCTGATCATAAATCCATCAATCTGATTTGAAAGCATTGTATTGATGCTGCTTTTTTCCCTTTCGAGCTTTTCATTTGTTTGAGTGAGGATGACATTATAGCCTCTTGAAAAAGCAACTTCTTCAATTCCACTGATCACTGTAGAAAAGAAAAAATGAACGACCTCTGGAATAATTACGCCGATAGTGTATGATCTACTTTTTCTTAATGAAAGGGCAATTGCATTTGGTCTGTAATTTAATTTTTCGGCGACTTCCTTGACTTTCTTTTTGGTTTCATCACTGATGCCAGGATAATCTTTGAGAGCTCGGGAAATTGTAGACGCAGAAAGATTGAGTTCTCGTGCGATGTCTTTAATAGTAGCCTGTCCTATCTTCATAAATTATATTATTCCAAGATTTCTTTAGAATTCAATTATATGATTGATCTCTGATAGGCAATCTATTGAATTTTGGAGTTAAAACTTCACTTCAGAATCATTATTCCTTTAGTTTACAAAAAAATATTTTTTATGCAAACGAAACCGCAAACGTTTGCTCAAAAAACTTTATCCAATCTGCGGCTTCACCCATTGCGTTTTAAGTTTCTTTCATTTAAAATTTCTTCAAAGTACGAAGGATTTGAAAGCTCTTTCCAAGAATTGAAGAAGTCCAATTTGATTATTTGGTTAGAAAATTTACTTATTCCAAGTATTGTTGATTCAACTTATAAATCCAAAATAAATGAAAACACTTAGACAGATCGCATGGGGATTAGCGATTATTCCTCTTTTATTGGCATGTGAAAAATATGAAGCACCTCCAATAATTTCTCAGACCGGGTCTTTCTTGACTGACCCTTCCAATGGTAGTTCTTTGGTGCTAAATGCCGATGACCCGGAGGAATTAATCTCATTTTCTGTAAGCCCAGCTGATTTTGGGATGCAGGGTGAAGTAACCTATTATTTGGAAATGGATCTGCCAGGTGCGGGTTTTATGGATGCTGTTGAACTTGGGTTTAGCAAAACTAGTGTGATCGAAGTTCAGACTGAAAAGTTAAATGATGAACTTATAGCCAAAGGCCTCCCTTTGGGAGCAGCATCTGAAGTGGAGTTCAGAGTGAAGTCTACCATTTCCCAACCTTTAATGCCGATTTATGGTGAGACGGTATCTTTAATGGTTACTCCTTATGACACTTTTGTTGCTTTCCCATTGATGTACGTTCCTGGTGATTATCAGGGATGGAATCCAGGTAATTTGAATACTACTCTTAAATCAGTTGGATTTAATAAGACCTTCACCGGGTTTGTTCATATTCTTGGTGGAAGTGGAGAATTTAAATTCACAGAAGAGCCTGATTGGGTTGACGGGAAAAATTATGGTGATACAGGAGCAGATGGCAAACTTGATGCAGAATCTGATGCGACTAATATCAAGGTGACTAAATTTGGAACTTTTGAGGTAACAGTTGATTTGGCTGCTAAAACTTATACGCTTTCTGATCCAAAACTTTGGGGTATCATAGGTGATGCAACTGACGGAGGTTGGGATAAAGAAACACCAATGAATTTCAATAAAGACTTAAATGTATTGACAATCACCACGGATCTAAAAGCTGGGGAAATGAAATTTAGAGCAAACCAATCTTGGGACTTTAATCTTGGAGCAAAAGAGGGAGTGCTGATCAAAGACGGAGATAATATTCGTGTCGAAGAAGCAGGAAATTACACTGTTACACTCAACTTTAATGTTCCTGGGGAAGTGACTTACACACTTACCAAAAATTGATTTTGAAGCAAAACTTTGCTACCACATGATCAATACCGGCTTTGGAGATTTTTCTCCGAGCCGGTATCTCTATCTTACATCCCATGAAATTCAAAAACTCATTTTTAGTCTCCTTCTTACTTTTCCTTTGGTCTTTTGGGGCCTTGGCTCAAGTGACAACCGAGCCTTCTGTGCCAAATGCAGCCGAAAAAGTAACCATCATTTATGATGCATCAAAAGGTACGGCGGGGCTAAAAGATTGTGGATGTGATGTATATATTCATGTAGGAGCCGTAACTGAGGGACCTGAGTCTACGACATGGTCTATCGTTCCATTTGATTGGGGGACGGCCGATGCCAAAGCCAAAATGACAAAGGTTGAAGGGGAGCCAAACTTGTATTCTTATGAGTTGACCCCTAATTCATTTTTTGATAACCCCAATGGCTTAACCATTTATAGACTGGGATTGGTTTTCAGAAACGCTGATGGTTCCAAAGAAGGGAAAAGTACGACAGGAGGAGATATTTTTGTCAATTTATCCCAAGGTTTTCAAGTTGTTTTTACCTCTCCAGCTAGCCAATCTGTTTCTTTGGAAGTTGGGGAAAGTTTTGAGTTTAAAGCGGAAATAAGTGCTAGTTCCGGTGATATTTCCTTTGAATTAGATGGGATTCAGGTTGCTAATCAGACAGGCGTAAATTCTCTTTCCTATTCATTTCTCGCATCTCAGGCAGGTGTATTTACTTTGGAAGCTATCGCAAAAAGTGGAGATGAAGAAGATACCGAAAGTGTATCTATTGAAGTTTTTTCTCCATCCAATGTTTCTCCACTTCCTTCAGGAGCAAAACTTGGGATCAATTATGTTTCTGATACAGAGGTGATTTTGGCATTAAATGCACCAGGAAAGAAAATCGCCCATGTGATTGGAGATTTTAATGATTGGGTGAAAAGTCCGAATTATCAAATGAACAGAACGCCGGATGGGGAGATTTTTTGGTTGAAAATTTCAGATTTGACGCCTACTCAAGAATATGTTTTTCAATATTTAATTGATGGGGAAATCCGAATAGGTGATCCCTATGCAGACAAGACATCAGACCCTGATTATGATCAGGAAATTATCAATCAAGGTCGTTACCAAGGTCTAAAACCTTATCCTTTTGGAAAAACCCAGTTTCAGGCTACCTATTTGCAAACAGCACAAGAGGAGTATTCTTGGAGAAACACTTCGTTCGAAAAGCCAAAACCTGAAGATTTAGTTATTTATGAATTGCTCGTAAGAGATTTTGATGATAGAAGATCTTATAAATCTGTCATTGAAAGGCTTGATTATCTTGAAGAATTAGGTGTCAATGCTATTGAATTGATGCCAGTAGGAGAGTTTGAGGGAAACCTTTCATGGGGATATAACCCTTCCTTTTTCTTTGCTCCAGATAAATATTATGGGACAAAAAATGAGCTCAAGCAATTGATCGATGAAGCTCATGGTAGGGGAATCGCGATTATCATGGATATGGTTCTCAACCATGCTTTTGGCCAGAACCCCATGGTTAGGCTTTACAATGATGGCGATTTCGGAGCTCCTACAGCAGATAATCCTTGGTTCAACAGAAATGCAACTCACCCTTTTAATGTGGGGTATGACTTTAACCATGAAAGTAAATACACACAGGCCTTTGTCGATTCAGTGAATAATTACTGGTTAACAGAATATAAAATTGATGGATTTCGCTTCGATTTAAGTAAAGGGTTTACCCAAGTAGTTTCTGGTTCCGATGTTGGAAAGTGGTCACAATATGATGCTTCTCGAATCAAAATATGGAAACATATCTACGACCGAATCAAGAAAAATCATCCAGATGCTTATGTGATTTTAGAGCATTTGGCAGACAATACAGAGGAGAAGGAATTGGCAGATTACGGCTTGATGTTTTGGGGAAATATGAATTTTGATTTCCGTGAAATGGCGAAAGGTCAGAATAAAGATTTCAATTGGGCATATTACGGAACTAGGGGATGGCAAAATCCAAATTTAGTTGCTTATCAGGAAAGTCATGATGAGGAACGAGTGATGTGGGAAACTGTAAATTTTGGCATGACTTCACCAATAAATTTGCGTCAGCTGGAAAACGCAGTGAATAGGAATCAGTTATTGACAGCATTTTATTTTGGAATTCCAGGTCCTAAAATGATCTGGCAGTTTGGGGAATTTGGGTATGATCAGGAATTAAATAATGACCGACTTGGAATCAAACCCACGAAATGGAATTATTTAGACAATCCTCAGAGATATCGGTTGTTTCAGCTGTATCAGGAAATGATCAAGCTGAAGTCAGAGCATCAAGTTTTTAATGATCCAGAAAAAACAACTTTAAATCTAAGTGGTGCCGTCAAGTCAATCATTCTAGAAAGTCAGGAAATGGATGTGGTTATCCACGGGAATTTTGGTCTTTCTAATTCAGGAAATGTGAACCTTTCGTTTCCAAAAACCGGAACCTGGTATAATTATTTTACCGGAGAGGAACTCACCGTGAATGGTCCTTCTGTCAGCTTTAATTTGCGCTCAAGCGAATTTTATATTTTCACTGATCAGAAGTTGGAAAAACCTGCAACAAGTATCGTCCAGGAAGATTTTATTACCGCCGTTCCAAAAGAAACTGTCCCAAAATCTGACTTAAAAATATATCCTGTTCCTACAGAAGGTCAATTAAAAGTAACCTTACCAATAGAAATGACAGGAACATATTATAGAATAATTGACATGACAGGCAGGGTTTTAGAAGAGGGGATGAGTCAGTCTGGGAGAGAAATTTTAGAATTAGATGTTACCGATATTAAAGCAGGGATTTATATCTTTGAAGCATTCGACACGAAAAGAGCGCTACGGAAGCGTTTCATCAAGAATTAAACAAATCTAATTTACCTATGAAATTTAAACCTGGAGTAAAATACGGTGAGGAGCTTAGAGATCTTTATGCTTATGCAAAAGAGAATGAGTTTGCAATGCCAGCAGTGAATGTGATCAACACCAACTCTGTGAATGCAGTTTTGGAAACAGCTAAGAAATTAAACTCTCCTGTAATTATTCAATTCTCAAATGGTGGAGCGCAGTTTTTCGCAGGGAAATCTTTACCAAACGACAAGCAGCAAGCTAGTATAGTTGGTGGTATTTCAGGAGCGCATCACGTGCATTTAATGGCTGAGGCCTATGGAGTACCAGTTATTTTGCATACTGACCATGCTGCAAAAAAATTGTTGCCTTGGATTGACGGACTTTTGGAAGCTGGAAAAGCATATTATGCTACCCATAAAAGACCTTTATATAGCTCTCATATGTTGGATCTTTCTGAAGAGCCATTAGAAGAGAATGTTGAAATCTCCTGTAGCTATTTCAAAGAATTCGAAAAGCTGGACATGGCTATCGAAATCGAATTGGGAGTAACTGGAGGAGAAGAAGATGGTGTAGATAACTCTGATGTTGATTCTTCTAAGCTTTATACTCAGCCTGAGGAAGTAGCCTATGCATACGAGCATTTGAAGCAAATTGGTGATCTATTCACGATTGCGGCAGCTTTCGGTAATGTTCATGGTGTATATAAGCCAGGAAATGTGAGCTTGAAGCCAATTATCTTGAAGAATTCTCAGGATTTCATCAATGAAAAATATGGAACTACTGGTAAGCCATTGAATTTCGTATTCCACGGTGGGTCTGGATCTACTGTAGAGGAAATCAGAGAAGCGAATAGCTATGGTTCTATCAAGATGAACATCGATACTGATATGCAGTGGGCATTCTGGGAAGGTGTTTTGAATAACTACAAGAAAAACGAAGGATATCTTCAGACTCAATTGGGTAATCCAGAAGGTCCTGATAGTCCTAACAAGAAATTCTATGATCCAAGAAACTGGTTGCGTAAAGGCGAAGAAAACTTCGTTAAGCGATTAGAAGTAGCATTTGAAATGCTTAATGCGGTTAATAGAAACTAATTATTAGTTGAAATTTTAAGAGTCACTTTCCTAGAAAGTGACTTTTTTTTAGCCAAAATAAAAGATGAATAAACCCAAAATCCTTCCCTTACTCATGGGACTTGCTATTTCTACTGCCTGCGAAAAGCAGGAGAAAATCGTTGAAGAAAATTATTGGCCGAATGGTGGTGTCACCTATGAGATTTTTGTCCAATCTTTTTACGATTCTGATGGAGATGGAATTGGCGACATGAATGGCGTAACCGAAAAATTGGATTATGTTAGTGATTTGGGTGCCAATGCAATTTGGCTGATGCCAATCATGCCCTCACCGAGTTACCATAAATATGATGTGACGGATTATAAAGCCATTCATCCCGACTATGGTACGATGGATGATTTCAAAAATCTTTTGGCTGAAGCTCATAAGAAGGATATAAAAATTGTTATCGATTTAATCATCAACCATACTAGTAGCGAACATCCTTGGTTTCTAGAATCAAAAAAGGGGAGAGATAATCCTTTTCGAGACTATTATGTTTGGGCTCAAAAAGATACCATTGCACAATATATCGAGAAAAAGAAGGTCACTTTAGACTCTGATAATATCCGTCAATGGCATGATCCGGGAGAAGGAGAGGATTTTTATTATGGGTTTTTCTATGGAGGAATGCCTGACTTGAATTTTGATAATCCTAAAGTTCGGGAAGAGATTTTTGATATCGGAAGATTTTGGTTGGAAGAGATAGGAGTTGATGGGTTTCGATTAGATGCGGCAAAACACATTTACCCGGATGAAAGGGCAGTGGATAATCATGAATTTTGGAAAGATTTCAGAACTGAAATGACCAAGATCAAGCCCGATATTTATTTGGTGGGAGAAGTTTATGATAAGAAAGAAGTAGTGGCGCCATTTTTACCTGGTTTACCTGCCTTATTCAATTTTGATTTCCATTATACATTGATTGAGTCCTTGAATAAAAAGGACGGGATGCTTTTGGTGAATAAAGAAAAAGAAGTCATTGATTTTTATGAAAATATCACAACAGATTTCATCGATGCTACCATCTCTTCAAATCATGACCAACCACGATTGCTGAATGAGTTGGGATCTGATCCAGAGAAATACAAACAAGCGAGTGCTATCTTGATGACCATGCCTGGTGCTCCTTATATTTACTATGGAGAAGAAATAGGGATGTTGGGTCTTAAGCCAGATGAACAAATCCGTGAGCCATTTTTATGGGATGTCAAAGAGAAAGACAATGGACGCGCTACATGGATCGATCCTGTTTATTCAACAGATAAAACTGTTACTCCATTAGCTCTTCAAAAAGATGATCCATCCAGCTATTTCAATCATTACAAAGAATTAATCCACTTGAGAAGCAGTTATCCAGCTTTGGCAATTGGTTCCCTTGAATTACCAGAAACTGATTACGATAAAACCTTAATGGTATTTTCTAGAAAACAGGGAGAACAAGAAATATTTGTGATCCATCATGTCGGTGAAACACCGGTCTCAATAGACTTACCTCAGGAAATTAACTCAATCTATGAATTGGGTGAAGTCACCATAAAAAATCAGAAATTGACACTAGGCAAAAACTCCTCAATCGTTTATATGCAATAAAAAAGGCTCCTTAGGAGCCTTTTTTTATGTAGATAGAATTTTTGCAATTCTAAAATCTTCTTCGTCAACTGATTTATCATCGACGATTGCTTTCTTGATAGGAGTATAGACCACTTTGTTATTGATCAATCCTGCCATCACATCGTACTTCCCTTGCAATAAGCCTTCTACAGCGGCTACACCAAGTTTTGATGCCAACAGCCTATCAAAAGAAGAAGGTGCGCCTCCTCGCTGCAAATGGCCAAGGATGGTCACTTTGATATCGTAAGAAGGAAGGAATTTTTTCACTTTCTCAGCAATTTCTCCAGCTCCGCCACTTTTTCCACCTTCGGCAACAATCACAATGTTAGAGGATTTCTTTGCTTTAGATCTAATCTTCAATTTTTCCACCAAATGCTCAATTGGCATTTTCTTCTCAGGAATCAAAATAGCTGCAGCAGCACTTCCGATTCCAGCATTGATTGCGATAAATCCAGCATCCCTGCCCATCACTTCTACAAAGAATAATCTATCATGAGAAGTTGCGGTATCTCTGATCTTATCGATTGCTTCGATGGCTGTATTACATGCAGTGTCAAAACCAATTGTTGAGTCTGTTCCAGACAAATCGTTATCAATTGTCCCAGGTAGACCAATAGAAGGGATACCAAATTCCTGGAAGAACAAATGCGCTCCAGTCAAAGAACCATCTCCTCCAATAACTACCAAAGCATCAATGCCATGGGATTTTAAATTCTCATAGGCCTTTTTTCGACCTTCTGGAGTTTTAAATTCCGTACTTCTAGCCGACTTTAAAAAAGTACCACCTCTTTCTAAAACATGAGCGATATTTTTAGAATCAAGTCTTTTGATGTCATCCTGGATCATTCCTTCGTATCCACGATAGATACCAAACATTTCCAGATTATAATAAAATCCTGCTCTCACAGCAGCACGTATGGCGGCATTCATACCAGGAGAGTCACCTCCCGAAGTTAAAACACCAATTTTCTTTATAGTCTTAGGTTCCATTTAGGTTTGAATTATAGGCTTTTAAACATTAAAGCTGCGGAAGCAGGGTTGGTTGCCAATGGAATATTGTGCACATCACAAATTCTCATTAGCATCTGAACGTCAGGTTCATGTGGATGCTTGTCCAAAGGATCTCTGAAAAAGATGACCATATCCAATTCTTTTTGGGCAGCCATCGCAGCGATTTGAGCATCGCCTCCTAGAGGTCCGGATAGTAGTTTATCCACTTCAAAACCGGATTTTTCGATGTGGGAACCTGTGGTCCCCGTGGCTACTAGATCCACATCCACTTTTTCGAGAATGTCTCGAAATTGGCTTAAAAAATGTACCATGTCGGCTTTTTTTCCATCATGGGCTATTAGGGCGATTTTCATGTAATGGATTTAATAGGTTTGAGGTCAAAGTTAGAAAAAAATCCTTTTTCCCAACTTTGACGAAATTAATAAAACGTGAAATATTGAAGCTATTCCAGTTTCTTTCTGAAATCTCGATTAAGACTCCTTAGAAAGAAGGTTTTCTAAATGGAAAAGGAAGGTGTATTCCATCGCTAATTCCTTTAGAGCATTAAACCTTCCAGACGCTCCACCATGTCCTGCTTCCATATTTGTATGAAGTAGTAATAAGTTTTGGTCAGTTTTCAACTCACGAAGTTTAGCAACCCATTTGGTAGGCTCCCAATACTGAACCTGGCTATCATGAAGTCCAGAAGTCACCAACAAATTCGGGTAATTTTTGGCCTCAACATTGTCATAAGGAGAGTAGGAGAGCATGTAATCGTAATATTCCTTGTCTTTAGGATTTCCCCATTCTTGAAACTCTCCTGTTGTCAATGGAATACTCTCATCCAGCATGGTGGAGACTACATCTACGAATGGAACACTGGCAATCAATCCATGAAATAAATCAGGTCTTAAATTCATGACAGCTCCCATCAATAACCCACCAGCACTTCCACCCATGGCATACAGATGAGGGGTTGAAGTATATTTTTCTGAAATCAAATGCTCTGCACAAGCAATGAAATCAGTAAAAGTGTTTTTCTTCTTCAGCATCTTACCATCCTCATACCAATGCCTCCCCATATCTTCACCTCCGCGGATATGAGCAATAGCGAATACAAATCCTCTATCCAAAAGACTCAAGCGACTAGATGAAAAATAGGCCTCCATGCTGAATCCATAGGAACCATAGGCATATAACAACAAAGGATTATTTCCATCTGGATGGAACAATTCCTCTTTGTACACCAATGAAATTGGCACCATCACCCCATCATTTGCTTTTGCCCAGATTCTTGCAGAGTTATAAAGTGATTGATCATATCCACCGACAACTTCCTGTTGTTTAAGAAGGATTCTGGTTTTTAAAGACATGTGATAATCAAAAACGCTTGAAGGAGAAACGAGGGAATTGTATCCAAATCTTAAAATTTCTGTATTAAACTCGGGATTGGTGCTGATCCAAGCAGTATAGGTTTCATCATCAAATTCCAGTTGGTGTCCTTCACTTCCATCCCAAGGTTTTATCAAAATCTGAACAAGGCCATTGCTTCTCTCTTGCGTCACCAGAAAGCTGGAAAACAAATCGAAGTCTTCCAGTAACACGGTAGGTCGATGAGGTATTACATCTTCCCAATTTTCTTTTCCTGGGGCGGCGATAGGAGCTTTTACAACTTTAAAGTTTTGGGCATTATCATTTGTTCGGATCCAAAAGTGATCGCCATAATGATCGGCTGCGTATTCCAAATGGGGGATTCTTGCTTGAAGAAGCTGGAATTCACTGTCTGGTGAATCAGCTTTTAAGAATCTTATTTCTGATGAAATGGTACTCTCAGAATGAATAAATAGGTATTCTTCAGATTTGGTCTTAACCACATGACAAGAGAATTCCTCATCTTTTTCTTCAAAAATTAAAAGATCATTTTCGTTAGGTGTTCCCAATTGATGCTTGAAAATCTTATCAGCTCGTAAGGTTTCTGGATCTTGTTTTGAATAAAAAATAGTTTGATTGTCTGCTGCCCAAGCAAGATTTCCGGTCACGTTGGGGATGCTTTCAGATAAGATCTTGCCTGTTTCCAAGTTTTTAAAGAAAATGGTATAAATCCTTCTTCCCACTTCATCTGCTGCAAATGCCAGAATATTTTGATTTGGAGAAGTGGAAGTTGCGCCAACATTGTAATAGCTTTTTCCTTCAGCAAGCACATTCACATCCAAAATTACTTCCTCAGCATTATCCAAAGATTCTGGCTTTCTGCAATAAATCGGGTATTCAGCTCCTTTTTCAAATCGGGCATACCAAAAGTATCCTGATTTGAAATAGGGGACACTTTGATCATCTTCTTTGATCCGGCCTTTTAATTCTTCAAAAAGTTTGTCCTGAAATGCTTCAGTATGTTTAAGTTGATCTTTTAAGTAAGCATTTTCTTGATTGAGGTAATCAATAACTTCTGGATTTTCCCGGTCTCGCATCCAGAAATAATTGTCAATTCGCTGATGCCCATGGGTTTCTAATATTTCGGGCTTTTTATGTGCTATAGGAGGTTTCATATCTTGATTTACTGTGCTGCAATGTTAATGAAAAATCATAGGCTTCGGTTCAATTTTGGAATACATCAACCTCAAAAATGAAGGTGTCAAAATCAAAAAAGTAACTTGTATTTTTATTTTATCCTTGTTTGTGAAAAAAAATATTAAAATCTTCAGGATAATTATAAACCATTAACCTTTCATTTATGGGAATGCTAAAAGAATTTAAAGAGTTTGCCGTCAAAGGCAATGTCGTCGATTTGGCAGTAGCTGTCATAATCGGTGGCGCATTTGGTAAAATAGTCTCTTCTTTCGTGAATGATATCGTCATGCCGCCAATCGGATTGATGATTGGAGGAGTTGACTTTAAAAACTTAGTGGTAGTTTTAAAAGAAGCAGTTTTAAATGATGCTGGTGAAGTAGTAACTGAAGCAGTGACATTGAACTACGGCTCTTTTATCCAAAACATAGTTGATTTTACCATCATTGCCTTTGTGATTTTTCTTGCTGTGAAAGCTATTAACAGCACTAAAAAGAAAGAGGAAGCAGCCCCTGCACCTCCTCCGGCTCCACCTAAATCAGAAGTCCTGCTTGAAGAAATCAGAGATTTGTTAAAAAAGGATAACTAATAAAAAAGCGGCCTTAGCCGCTTTTTTATTTATCTCTTCTTTGCCGTTGGTAAATTTGCCGGGCAAAATCACGGGAAAGTCCGTTGAGTAAAAAGATTTGATTGTAGTTGATGACTTTAGAAACATTTGCAACAAACTTTTTCTCTTCATCTAATAACTTTTGTTGTAATTCAAATCTCTTGTTGATCCTGGATTGTGCTTCAGATTCGGAAAGCGGTTGGTCCTGTCTTCGGTTGACTTCTGCCATTTCACGGATCATAGCTTCTCTTTTATCACTGAATTCATTGTAGATGGGCCAGAATTTCTCTGCTTGATCAGAATTTAAATCCAATCGAGTTGTTATAAATGCCACTTTAGCTGCTTTGAGCTTTTCTGGGTCATATCTTTCGCCGGGTCTTTGGGCAAAAGCAACACCCACCAGCAGTGATAGGAATAAGGTGATTGCGTATTTTTTCATATTAATACCAAATTTCTTCTTGATCGGATGATTCTTCTTCAATAAATGGGTTTTCATCCTGAATAATTTCATTTAAGATTTCTTCTGGATTTTCTGACATATTCAGAATATCCTCGGCAGTCCAGTATTGGCTGTCAATGTATAGGTCAATTTCCTGATCCAGCATTAGTGCCTCAGAAGTTGAATCATAATTATTCCATTGCCAGATCCCAATACTGACAAAGAGCGCGATGGAAGCAGCCCATTTAACCCATGGATAGCTTTCCTTTTTTTGCGTCTTTGCCATGATCTGATCAGGCAACTTATCGAAGTAGCCTTCGGGTGATTTCAGATCTTTTATTTTTGGTAAGTTTTGCATGGTATTAGTTAGACTGAAAATTGCAGGAATGGTTTATTCTTCCAAAATATGATGTTCAATTTTTTTTGATGCATGATGAAAACTTGCCTTCAATGCACCAATACTTGTTCCAGTTATTTCTGAAATCTGTTCGTAACTTAAATCCTCCTGATTTTTAAGCTGGAAAACAAGGCGTTGCTTTTCCGGTAAGGCGAGCATGGCTTTTTGTAATTTCAGTTGGATTTGATCGCCATCGAAATGTCCCGGTTGACTTAGATAGGATTCAAGTTTTTCCTGGTAATCATCCATGGAAAAAAAGAATCGCTTTTTCTTCTTTTCCAGAAAGGTCAAAGTTTCATTCGTAGCAATTCTGTAAAGCCAAGTAAACAGACTAGATTGTCCTTGGAATTTTTCAATATGATGAAACGCTTTTATGAAAGTGTTTTGGGTCAGGTCATCTGCATCTTCATGGATCAAAACCATTCTTCTGATGACATGATAAACCTTCTTTTGGTACTCTTGGATCAGCTGCCTAAAACCCATTTCCCTACTGTGAGGGTTCTGAATCAAACGTAGGATTTCCTGATCTCTGTCTTTCATTATTGATTTTAGACCCTTTCAAACGACTTAGGTTTAGTCGGGAAAGAAAAAATAGTTTTTTAAGATCAAAGATCAAATTAATCCTTCTTTCTAATCCTTTGAATATTAGTAAGAAAGCATCAATCGTGCTGAAAGAAAGAAATTTAGATTTCTAGAATGTAATCCAAAATGCCAGCGTTTTTCCCCTTTGGGCGAGTAACCAAAAGTGGCAAACTATCATTGTATTGGATTAATCTCTCTGCCATACTTCCGATAAATAGGGCAGTGGCAGCAGTTCTACCTTTGGCACCAATGATGATCCCATCTGCATTTATTTCGAGGGCTTTTGAGACGATTTCTTCTACTGGATCATCATCATCATCTTTGGTATAAATAGGAGTGATCTTGATTCCTTTTAGGTCAATCTTACGGATGAATTTCTTGTAATTGATCTCAGCATGAAGCTGCATGATCTGCGTGAATTCCTCGTAGCTTTTACCGGTGAAATGATATCCAGAAGGTACTGAAAATACATTTTGGCAGACAATTTCAATATTAGAACGACCATGTTTCTCTGCAATCATGATTGCCTCTTCCAGTGCATCTTTTGAATATTCAGAAAAGTCACTTGGCACCAAGAGTTTGGTCAATTTCGGAAGTGTGCCTTCAGGTACGATTAAAAGTGAGCAACTTGCTCTTCTAGCCAATCTCAAAGAGGCAACGCCTGTTCCAGGCAGAGTTACTTTTCTGCCTATCAGGATCATATCGGCAGATTTTTCTTCAGATAATTTCAGGATCTTTTTTGAAAGAGAACCTTCTTTAACCACATAGTTGAGAGAAATTCCTTTTGTGTTTTTAAAGTTCTCCTTCACGGTTTCCTCCATGGATTCTTTTCTCTCGTTGATCATATTCTCAACGAGATTTGGGAATTCCTCCAATACTTCTTTAGGAACAGTCAAGTTTTTGATGACATTGACAAAATATATTTTTTTTGTCTGATTGACTCTAGCTATAAATTCTGCGTATTGTACCAATGTTTGGTCTAATGGACTTTGGTCTAAACAAACGATTAGCTTTTTAATCAAATACATAGTGTTCCACTGAGGTTTGAAAGTGCAAATTTAATTGGATTCGAAGGATTTTTAGGAGATTTGATAAAATTATATTTCGAAAATTTTCATTTTTCTTTTTTTAAAATCTTTTTAGGTTTAATTCTAACTCCTTTAAATCCTGTCATTTATCAAGAGTAATTTTAGAAAATTATTGAGATAAATAAATACCATTCGTCAATGTTTTGAGAATTATCTCGGATTCGGTTCAACCTACTTCTATTTATCCCGTATATTTGTACCAGTCCGGGTCTTCGACATGTTCAAACTTCACAATTAACAAAATCACCGAGTGAAGCCCTCTCCAAAAACAGGCCTCATCCCGACCTCAAGCAATTGAGAATTTGGGACCTCGTCATTCATTTGGCAGGATAACAGTGGAAGTTTGCGGTCTCAAGGCAGCTCAAATCTTGTCTACTAGGAGGTTTGTAACACTCTAAGATCCGGACTTTTTACTTTTTAGCCTTTCCTTAATCCAATACCACTCTTCTCTTCCCGCACCTAAAATTTTTGACCAAAAAACATACAGCAACAATATTCCAAATGATGTGATTACAATGTTGATGATTGGATTTTGCTCCAATTGGAAGAAATAGAAAGGGGCATAAGTAGCTATCCCAACTGCCAAAATCCTCAATGTCTCTATCGAAAATGGATTAAAGTTTAATTTGATTTTTAGAAAAGAATACTTCACTATATTAAAAAGAAGCATCACCATTGCAGAAGCTAAAGCAGCTCCTTCAATTCCATAAATCGGTATCAGCCAGTAATTAAGGGCGACAATCAACATGCTCATTAAAATTGTAGCAAGGAGATTGAACCTGTAATAGTTGGAGAAAACCAAAACCTCGCTATTGACAGAAAACAGCACGTCAAACAGCTTTCCCAAGCCAATTAGAAAAACGACATATTTTCCGGCTTCATAGATTCCTTTATTGGGAATCATATAATAGAGGTTGTCAATATTTGCCCAGATTCCAATAAATAGCAGTAAACAGATAAAAAGCTGCCTGTTGGAAACCTGCTTATAAAGCTTATTGATTTCAGTAAGGTTTCCTTTAGTAAAATGATCGGCGATTACAGGCATTACTACCTGAGAAATAGCTCTTCTTGGTAATTCAATGACCAAAGCCATGCTAAACGCGATGGTGTAAATGGCATTTGCTTCTAAACTGACCATCGAACTCACCATGATACTATCGATTTTCATGATCAAAGTTGATGCGGCAGTTGCCAAAAAAGTGATTAAGCTGAACTTGAGGAAAGAGCTTCTAAAGCCGACAGGGAAATTGCTCCATCTGAAATCAAGCTTTAATACACCAAGCCATAGCAGATAAACCAAAACGCCTAAAGCTGCAATGCCATAAACGATAACTAGGCCATTCATTACTAGATTAAATGGAATCCATCCTAAGAAATATGTCCCTACAAGAATACCTGTAAGAAGCCGTAGGAAAACCTCTCTGAAAAAGGTAGGAACAGCAATCTTTAAGTAGGATCGTGCATAGGCATCCAGAATACTACTCAATAGTGAAAAGAAAGTAATCAGTAAAACGACTTGAAGAAAATCAATTACCTCAGGGGAATTGACTGCAAAGAGTCCGATGATCTGTTCTTTGAGAAGAAGGAAAATGCTGCCAACCAAAAGGAATCCTCCAAAAGCCAACAACATACTAAAACTCAAAAACGCGGATTGATTGTATTCTAACTTGGGAAAATAGCGGGTAATACCATGGCCTAAACCCAGCTGGGCAAAAGGAACAAAAAGTAATCCTAAATCCTGAATGGTACGAAAAGTACCTAACTGTGAAGCTTCGAGTGCATAAGGAAATAACCAAAGGACATTGAAATAACCTATGACAACTCCCAGATAAGAAAATAATGCAGTTTGTAGACTCTGACTGGCTATTTTGCCCATGAGTTTAAAAGTATCAAAAAATCCGATAAATAGGGCTAATTAGCTCTTAGATTAGTTTTTCGCACACTTATCGCATCCCGGTTCTGTCTTAGTTTTACCTGTGTATTTTCTTACCAGATAAACCAAAGCTCCCAAAACTAAAACGCCAACTAGGATTTCTTGTACCATCTTTAAGAGAATATATTATAGGTTAATAAGGCTGCAAAATATGCCAAAGCCGTCATGTATACTGTTTGAATTAACGGCCATTTCCACCCTTTAGTTTCCCGATAAACTACTGCAACTGTACTCATACACTGCATGGCAAAGACATAGAATACCATCAAAGAGAATGCAGTCGCTTTATTAAACACTTTTTCACCTGTTGCAGGATTGATTTGTTGATCCAGTTTTTGGCGGATTGTTAATTCATCCTCCACATCTGCTCCGATACTATAAATTGTGGCAATGGTGGAAACAAAGACTTCTCTTGCTGCAAAGGAAGTAATCAGTGCGATTCCTATTTTCCAGTCGTAACCTAGCGGTTTAATAACTGGCTCAATTCCCCGACCCATGATACCGATAAATGAGTTTTCCAGCAATAAAGAAGAAGTTTCTGCTTTAACGGCATCTTGCTCATCTTCTGGTGCTAAGGCTAATTTTTCTTCACCTTCCTGTCGGATTTGCTCCATTCGAGACGGAGGACCATAACTTGCTAAAACCCATAAAACCACAGAAATCGCTAAAATCACTTTACCAGCTTCCATTACAAAAGTTTTGGATTTGCTGTACATGGTCAAAACCACATCTTTCCACCTCGGTGTTCTATAGGTAGGTAATTCTACCATTAAGAAGCTTTTTTCCTCAGATTTCAAGATAAATTTCAAAAGCAAGGCAGTAAATAAAACGCCTATGATTCCCAATAGATAAAGGCCTAAAAGGGTCAATGCCTGCAAGTTGATAATTCCATAATCGGTATTTGGTACAACCAACCCTATGAGAATGACATAGACCGGTAATCTGGCCGAGCAGCTCATCAATGGAGTTACCAAAATGGTGATGATTTTCTCCTTCCAGTTTCCAATATTTCTAGCGGCCATTACCCCTGGAATAGCACAAGCCACACCTGAAACAAGAGGGACAATACTTTTGCCATGGAGACCAAATGGACGCATCCATCGATCCATCAAGAATACCACTCGAGACATGTATCCGGTATCCTCCAGAATAGCTAAAAATCCAAAGAGCATGGCAATTTGTGGAATGAAAATCACCACACCTCCAATACCCGGGACGATTCCCTCTGAGATTAAACTGGTTAATGGTCCAGCTGGTAAAACATCATTGACCCAGCCAGAGATTTCAGCAAAAAGCCCGTCGATCAGGTCCATCGGAACAGAAGCCCAAGTGAAAATTGTCTGGAAGATCAATAACAAAATGCTTAGAAAAACCACATATCCCCATACTGGATGAAGGAAGATTTTGTCCAAAGCGGAGGAAGGTTTTTTGGCTTCCTTTTTAACTACACAAGATTCTACCAGCGAAGTGATTTTTCGATAACGGATCGTAGTTTCTTCCAATTGGGCACTTTCCAGATCAAAATTTTGAGAAGTGATCAAGGATTGGATCCATAATCTGTCTTCTGGATCAATTGATCGGTCTTTTGGCCCAAACCGAAGCATTTGATATGCCCTGTAATCATTTCTTAAATCAAACTTTTCTCTGATCGGTTGAAGAAGTGATTGAGGGATGATTTCAGAGATATTCAGGTAACTGGAATCAATACTGAAATTCTTTTCATGAATCAAAGATTTGATTTGTTCCAATCCCTTGAACCCACGAGCATCTGTACTCAGAATCGGAACTCCAAGAGATTTATAAATCTCGTAATTCCGTATTTCAATATTCTTTTTAGCGGCCAAATCGGCCATATTTAAGACAATTGCTAATCTCACACCCAGATCAATGAGTTGAGTGGCTAAAAATAATCCTCTGGATAATTGGCAGGAATCGATGACCATCAAGACATAGTCAGGTCGTTTTTCCTTGTCAATATGATTTAATACCCGGTGGGCAATTATTTCATCCTCTGAGTTTGGGTACAAACTGTATGTTCCTGGAAGATCCAGGATTTCATAAGTTGAACCTTCATAGTTCATCCATCCGGTTTTCTTGTCCACAGTTACTCCAGGGTAATTGCCGATCTTTTGGTTCAGGCCGGTTAATTGGTTGAAAATCGTGGATTTTCCCACATTGGGATTGCCAATGAGAGCTATTTTAGGAGTTCGGACGGTAGACTCAGACATGAAAATTTAAAGCAATTGCACCTCGATCAAGGCAGCTTCAGATTTTCTGAGTGCCAAAAGAGTTTCATCCATCAGGAAAGCCATAGGGCCTCCCATAGGAGCTGCGTGATTTAATGTGATGGTTTTACCAGGAAGAAATCCCAATTCCATCAAATTGATTTTAAGTGGCGATGCCGCTATCTCCCGGATGATGGCAGATTTTGAGGCAGGCATGGTATCAGCGGTAATATGCATAGGCTTATATGGGTGATAACCCTTCCCGCAAAAATAGGATTATTTGGAATGAATCTAAAGAAAAATAAATAAGATTTTTGTCAGTTTTTCAGAACTGATTTATCATGATATTTTCAAGAGGGTACTTTTTATGACCAATTCCTGATTTTTCTCAAATAAAAATTGAATGCTGAATTCTATAACTGTTTCCTTTTCAGGATCTTTTGTGAAAAATAATCTGAGCTTCTCATCTAGAAAAATAAGTTGGGGCTCCATAAAAAAATCATCAATTGAGCGACTCGAATTATCATAAATTGAATTGATTTCAAAAAAATCATTCAATTTATCTCCTATTTTTAGAATAGTACCATCACCCAATTCCACCTCTTTTAAATTGTAAATAGTAATTCCTATCAAACTATTTACAGATGAAGGCGGAGCAATGGAACATGCATATGCAACTCCTGGAATGCTTCCAGTTAACGGAGTGGGTTCAATCTGAGTGATGAATTGATAATCCTTAATACTGATTTGCTTGTATACTTGATCGTAAGGGAAAAAATCATCAGAGGTGACTTCTTTGCCAGTAATGTCATAAGTCGCAGCAGCTAAAGATTTTACTTCAAAAGGAGAGGCTTGGGGTAAAGGGTCACAACCACAAGAATTATTACAAAGCAAATCCACATTGCATGAAAATGGAATAACCATCATAAAGGCATAAATAAAACACGTGCCTATTAATCTTTTAAGATTCGCTTTCATACACTTCTAAGTGTTGCTGAATAAATTATTAGTTTAATTTATTCATTTAAAAGGAAGCTTTCAAAGAAAAATTAAAGTTTCTGCCTGCTGCAGCCATCCCTGAGCTGTAGGGTCTATACCTTTTGTCTCCGATATTTTCAAGACCGACCATCGCATCTAAAAACTTCGCAAGTTTGTAGGTACCTTGAATATTAAAAGTAATCCATGAAGGAGAATAAGGATTGCCATTCTCATCTTTCGCATATAAATGTGGTTTTCCTTTTTCATCTACAGGCATATTTTCGAATGAGACTTCTCCGTTATATATACTGCTCAACTCAAGTTTTACTCTTTTCTTAGAATAGGTAAGCCTTGTCAAGCCAAATAGGGGAGCAGCATGCCGGGTTGGGCTGGTCATTTCATCGTCCAATTCTTCCTGGCCTTTTTGCCAATTGATTTTTGAATAAAGAAGCCAATTTTGTGCTGGAGACCACTCTAATCCCGCCTGTATCCCATATACTGTTGCAGAAGCAGCATTTTGGATGGCTAATACTTTACTCGGAACCCCTTCATAGGGAATACTGTCCTGACCATTTAGCGTAAATGGCCTTCTGACCATCGCATTGTCCATCAGCGTGTAATATGCAGAAGCATCAATTTTCAAGAAATTTCCCCAATGCTTATTGATGTTTATCTCAGCATTGTAAACATATTCAGGTTTTAGAGAAGGATTTGGTACGATAACAGCTCCCGGTTCTGAATCGAAAAATTTACCCAAGTCATCCACATTTGGGGCTCTGAAACCTGTCGAAAGTTGAGGAGAAATAGTCCAAGAATCTTCAGGGCTATAAATCAACCCAAAAGAACCGGTAAGTGCTCCATTGTTATTGGTGGTGTTTTGATAAGGTAATGGAAAAAATTCTTCATTAGAACTAAAGTCAGCTGATAGCCAAATTTGGTTGTAACGAAGCCCGGTTTGAAGCTTTAGCTTTTCGGATAAATGGGCGTGGTAGGTACTATAAAATGCCAAAGAAACCCAGTCAGATTTTGGATACCTCGCAGAAGCTGCTCCTTCTTCATTGGTCTGAATATTTACCTGTGATCCGGTGGAAATAACTCCATTGTAAACCGATTCAACACCATAACTTAGGAAGCTTTCCTGGTTGATATTTTTAACCCAATCGGCATTAATTGAGAATGCATCCACTGTTTCAACCCTGTCGAAACGGTTGGAATTATTAAAACGTCTATCCAAACGACTTTCTTCAAAATGTTGCTGAGCGATTTTTATACTCATTTGGTCGTACCACTTCCCATTTCCCAATTGATTGAAAGTCACTTGATTCATGAGCCATATTTGTGGGCCATAATTCCATTCTGCAAATTTTGGCTTTTCGAAGCTTCCCTCTATCAATCGATCATATCGTGGAATATCAGTCGATTTTGAATAATGAAACCCGTATTCCCAATCCGTTTTATTGCTTGGTTTAAATCTGATTTTCTGCATCAGATTTAGCTGAGAATAACCACTTGATTTTTGGACTTTTGGATCAGGATTGACCAATACTTCATCTCCATATACAGAAGGGATCACATACCAAGGTCTCAAATAATCATCTGGGCCATTGCTACCCATTTTTAAATCCCCATAATCGAAATGGGAAATGCTACTCAGGAAAGCCCATCGTTCATTTGCAAAAGTGATATCTCCATGGAAAGTTTTTTCATTGTTAGCCGTAGCAAAACGCGTTAATGCAGTTCCATTTACTGCAAAGCCTGAGTCAGAGAAATTGGGTTTCAAGGTTTCAAAAGCCATCACTCCACCCAAAGCATCACTCCCAAACATGACAGAACCTGGGCCAAAAAGTACTTCTGTGTTTTGCAAAGCCAAAGGATCTAATGAAATCACATTATGTAGATTTCCTCCTCTGAAAATAGCCGTATTAATTCGGACTCCGTCCACTGCATAGAGCAGGCGATTGGCGGAGAAACCGCGGATCATAGGACTTCCACCACCTTGTTGGCTTTTTTGTATAAAAACA
Source organism: Algoriphagus iocasae (assembly GCF_014206875.1). Taxonomy (GTDB): domain Bacteria; phylum Bacteroidota; class Bacteroidia; order Cytophagales; family Cyclobacteriaceae; genus Algoriphagus; species Algoriphagus iocasae. The sequence continues at coordinate 1,247,889 of NZ_JACIJO010000001.1, forward strand.
TCTCCATTACTTCCAAGCCAGTCCGCGGTATTTGCTGGAGATCTGAGTTGAAATAAATCTTTATTCAAAACTGTGATTTTACCCGGAATATCCTGATTGCTTTGTCTCCATCGACTACCAGTGACGATTGCCTGATCCATCTGAATCATCCCAGGACTTAGGATTACACGATACTCTTTATTTTTCAATTCTTCCATCGAGTAAGAGGAAGATTCAAAACCGAGCAATTGAAAATGTATTTCTGCCTGCTTGGAGAATAGTTCAAGATTTACCTGTCCTTTTCCGTTGGTAATTGCACTCAGATAGGGTTCATTTCCAAAAACCAACACTCCAGGCAAGGGTAAATTTGAGTCTTGTTCATATACCGTCAAAACCTGAGAATAGGCCTGATTAAATGTTAAAACCAATAGAAATAGAAGTGGTAAATATTTTTTACTCATAGAGAATTAAAAAGGAATCTGCTCGTGAAATTGAAAAGTAAAGGATAGAAATCACAATTCGACCTTCCTTTAGATAAAAAGCATACTGATGATTTGGAAGGTTAGAAAATAAAAAAACCGGTCTATAAAAGACCGGCTCCGCGTTAAGCTTTACCTTTTAGCATCAGATTCCAATACATGAAGGGTAGGCCATATTTTTTTAATAACCACATCGAATATTGTTCTTTTGTGGTGTCCACAAATTTGGAAATAAGCGGATCTGAATCTCTGATATTGTCATATTTGAATTCCGCCAAAACCATTTTCGAATAACCAGTTACAAGTGGGCAGGAAGAATAGCCATTGTATGATGCTGAACCGATATGGTTGCTGTGAATTATTTTCAACAGATTTTCTACTAAAACCGGTGCTTGTTTTCTAATTGCAGCTCCAGTTTTTGCTGTTGGCAAAGCAGCTACGTCGCCAAGAGAAAAGATGTTTGGGAATCTTTTATGTTGAAGTGTATGAATATCCACATCAATCCATCCTTTATTGGCACCTTCTTGAATAGAGACGATAGAATCTCGGATAAACTTGGGAGCTGCCTGAGGTGGGGCTAAATGAAGAAAATCAAAAGATATTTTTATTTCAGAATCACCGATAATTTCTTCACCGATCTTATTTCCTTCTGTGATAACACATCCGTTTTCTCCAGGTTTTGAATATTTAAAGTAGATCTCCTTTTTATCCGGGTCTATTCTGACTGGAGCATAAAATGGCTTGAAAATGATATCCCTATCATGGATAATTTTATTGAGCGTCTTTGCAAAGTCTGGAACACCGAAAATAACTGTTCCCGGTGTAGCAAAAATCACATTGGTGTCATTTCGTACTCCTGACTTTCTGAAATACTCTTCTGCCAAATACATGATTTTCTGTGGCGCACCTCCACATTTAATCGGAGTGGTTGGCTGGGTGAAAACAGCATTCCCTCCTTTAAACTTTTGAAGCATTTCCCAAGTGTATTCTGGGTCTGTATAATTGCTACAGACAACCCCTTTTTCCATCGCCTCAGGCAATCCTGGAAGTAAGCTTGGTTCCATGACCAAACCTGGTGCAACGACCAAATAATCATATGTGATTTTTCCTGAAGTTTTTGTTTCTATTGAATTGTTCATAGGATTGATATCTGTTGCATAATCCTTGATCCAATCAACTCCCTCAGGGATGTAGTCTGCCTCATTTCTTTCGGTGTCTTTGAAATTATAGGTTCCTGCACCTACTAAAGTCCAAGCGGGTTGATAATAGTGTTTCTCCGATGGTTCCACTATTGCCATAGAAAGAGACTTGTCTTTCCTTTTTAACTGTGCAGCTACTGTGATACCCGCAGTTCCTCCACCTATAATTACTATTTGATAATGGTTCATGGTTTACCGAATTGATTAGCATAAAAATAGGGAGGTCAGATGACGTAAAAGGTGACTTTTATCACCTATTGAAAAAAAGTTTTTCAAGCGATCTAGGAATTAAAAAGTCAAAAATTGCTTATCGGAAGATAACTCTAATCTGAAACGATTGAGGTAAATAAATCAACTACATCAGCAAATTTAATTCAAACCGGTAATTGTCAATCCCACGTCTGGGAGTGTCAACTTGAACCCTAAAGAGTATCCGAAAGACTAAAAGCCAAAAGAGCCGAAACACACACGGCTGCAGAAATAAGACCACTGAGTAGGAGATTAGGCCTTTTTAAGATTCTGAGGACCTCTCCATTGACCAAAGGACCAATTGTATGTTGTCCAACTTGTTAGGAATGTTTTTAAAACTCCCGGGATTTTCTGGGAGTTTTTTTTGAAATAGGGTAAATTCTAAAGGAAATGTGATTAATATCACCTTTGCCCATGGCAGACTTGACTAAATTTGACTTTTTGTAAACTATGAATCAGGAAGAGCTAAAAGAATATTTACCAAATTTTACGGATCCAAAATTGCTTCAAGCTATTTTGGAAAAGGGTCAAATAATTCATTTGGAACCGGGTAAAATATTAATGGAACCGGGTCAATATATCAAAATGGTGCCCATCGTATTGGAGGGTTCAATTAAGATTTTGAGGATGGATGAAGAGGGCAAGGAGTTGTTTCTTTATTATTTGGATGCAGGAGAAACCTGTGCTCTTTCTTTGACTTGCTGTAGCGCTTCCAAGCCTAGTGAAATAAAAGCAATTGTCGAGGAAGAGACGACACTAATCGGAATCCCTATCGCTGTTCATGAGCAATGGAGTAATGAATTCAAGCAGTGGAAGGATTTTGTTTCTAATACGTATCAAAGCCGTTTTCAAGAAATGTTGGTGGCATTAGATGCAGTAGCATTCAAACGTATGGACCAGCGTCTGATGCAATATATTGTCACTAAGATGAAGCAGTATAAAGCCAATGAACTCCAGACTACTCATCAGGAAATCGCAAATGAACTAGGAACATCCCGAGAAGTGATTTCTAGGTTGTTAAAACAATTGGAAAAGAAAAAGTGGATCGAACTTGGTCGCAATAAAATCTATATCCGAGATGATTTTGAGGAATTGATCAGTAAGTAATCAGTTCATTATTAGAAGTGGTACATGCGTGTGATTAGCCATCTGAATACTTTTACTTCGAGTCAGGATTTCTTCCCAGAAGTTTTTATGATGGTGGCACATCACAAGTATGGTGTTTTCATTCTTGCTTAAATACTCATCCAGTCCTTTCATTAAATTATCAGAGTGAATTGTTTCTAGTTTGGTTTCCAATTCTGGATTCTTTTTTTGTACATAAGCTTCTAAACCTAACATCATCAATTTTTCATTAAAATGTTCTTGGATGACAATATGAAGGAATTCAAGTTTTAAGCCCCAAACTTGACCCACTCGAATGATCCATTCAATAAATGGTTCTTCATGGTCTGAAAATTCCAATGCAAGAGTGACTTTTTCTATGTTTTTAACTTCTGCATCTCCTGGTACTAGCAATACCGGTTTATCTGAAGATTTGATGATGTCTGTAGAAGTTCTTCCCAAAAAGGAAAAATTTAATTCAACTGAATCATGAGCTCCAATGACTAATAAATCAGCATTGATTTCTTTAGCAGTTTTTGAAGTCATGATGGCAACTGTTCCATCTTTGATTATGAAATCAAATTTGATCCCTGTACGATCATATGAATTAATCAATTTCTGAAAATAGGATTCGGCATCCCGATGCATTCCCTCAATGACAATGGCTGCTTGTGCTGCAAAATCATAAACAGCTTCTATCACATGTAATACTATAATTTCTCCACTTTTCTTTGATACCAAGGAAACAGCAAAGTCTAGCGCTTTTTTGGAATTATCAGAAAAGTCTAAAGGGACCAAAATTTTCATAGAAGTAGGATTTTAAAATAATTTACAAAAAATGATAGTGTGAAGTACACCTGATTTGCTAAATTCTTTTTCAAGATTCTCAGCAGTTTAAAGAGCTAATTTTTTAAAATATCCTTAATTGTAACATTTGTCACTACTTCCGGCTGATGCCTTTAATACTTTTGCAATGTCAATTCTGAAAAACAAATGATGGATTTAGTAAACGTATTTGGCTTTGCTGCCGCAATAATTATCGGAGTTTCTTTAGGGCTAATCGGGGGTGGAGGTTCGATTTTAACTGTACCTGTACTAGTGTACATTTTAAATGTGGAACCAGTATTAGCCACTGCCTATTCTCTTTTTGTGGTGGGTAGTACCTCACTAGTAGGTTCATTTACCTATATGAAAAAACAACTGGTGAATTATAAGACTGCATTGGTTTTTGCAATTCCTTCCTTTATTGCTGTTTTCCTCACCAGAAAATTTCTAGTACCGGCTCTTCCTGATCCCTTGTTTACGATTGGAGGTTTCACGGTTGCCAAAAGTGTCGGTATCATGGTCTTTTTCTCTATCATCATGCTCGCAGCATCCTATTCTATGATTAAGGAGAAAAAGGCGACAACAAATGGAGATGATTCTGACATAAAATTCAACTTTCCTTTGATTGCAATTGAAGGAGTGGTAGTGGGATTGATTACCGGGATTGTTGGTGCTGGCGGAGGGTTTTTAATTATTCCTGCGTTGGTTTTACTGGCAAAATTACCTATGAAGAAAGCGGTCGGAACTTCACTTTTGATTATTTCAGCTAAATCACTGATCGGCTTTTTAGGGGATGTTTCCAATCAAACAATCGATTGGTCCATGTTATTAATCTTTACAGGACTTTCTATTGTAGGAATATTTATTGGAAGTGCTTTATCGAAGAAAATCAATGAAAAGGCTTTAAAGAAAGGGTTTGGTTGGTTTGTATTGGCAATGGGGATTTATATCATTTCCAAAGAGTTGATTTTCGCTTAATCAAGTTTTCTAGAGAGGTTTATTTGAGATGTTGGGTATAGATGTCAATAAATATGAAAGCCTACCAGCTGGCAGGTTTTATGATCTGGTTTTGGAATCAGAAACTGTCGTGATAGATGTAAGGTCAGAAGGTGAGGTATTAAGTGGTAAAATTCAGGGAGCCTTAAACTTTGATGTTTCTTCAAATAGATTTGTCAATCAAATAGAAAATCTTCATAAAGAAACCACTTATTTGATTTATTGTCGATCAGGAAATAGAAGTGTTATGGCTTGCCAGATTATGGTAGAACTTGGCTTCAAAAATTTAAAAAATTTAAAATATGGTTTGGTAGCCTGGCCATTTGGAACGGTTTAACAATCAACTTATTTCAGCTGGAAAGAGTCTTTTTAGACTCTTTTTTTTTGTACCTAATCCATGTTGGAAGTTCACATCGTAAATGGGTTTGATCAAAAACAACTACCAATGAAAAGCAAAATTAAATTTCCGATTTTTGTAGCTGCAATTTTTAGTTTGGCAGCTCTTGTTTCATGTGACGATAAAAAGGGCAATGACCCTGTTGTCGAAATGCCCGGAGAAGCTCCGGATGTGATATTCACTGCATTAACAGGTGATAATAAGATTCTAACATACAATGCACAAGATCTTTCTACTGCATTGTCAAGTGTCATGATTTCGGGATTACCATCTGGGGAGAACATCATTTCAATAGATTATAGACCTGCGACAGGCCAACTTTATGCATTGAGTACTGCTAGTAAATTATATCATATCAATGAAAATACCGGTGCAGCGACCATGCTAGGGACAGAACCTTTTTCACCAGCTTTTGATGGGGAAAATGCGTCAATTGATTTTAATCCGACTGTAGATAGAATTCGTCTGGTGACTGAATCAGGACAAAATCTTAGACTTCACCCAGAGCTGGGGACTGTTGTTGCTATAGATGGTTCAATTAATGGAGGAATGATGCCTAGAATTGGAGCAGTAGCGTATACCAATAGTTTTTCAGGAACTACCACTACAACTCTTTACGATATCGATTTAGAGCAAAACAAGCTGTATAAGCAAGTTCCCCCAAACGATGGAGGATTAGAAGAAGTGGGAGATTTAGGAATGGACCTAGAAGGAATGAGTGACATGGATATAAATCCTGATAATTCCCTGGCTTTTGCCGTAAGTATGGAAAATACCGAAACTAGATTGTATCAGATTGATTTGATGAGTGGAGAAGCTGATTGGATAGGAATGTTTAGAGATAACGTTATCAGCATTGCTTTTAAGACCAATCCTATTGCATATGCATCTGATGCAAATAATATGTTCTATAGATTTGATCCTACCGATCCAAATCCAATAGCGGTACCTTTTAATGGTTTGGCATCTGGTGAAATGATTTCTGGTTTGGATTATAGACCTGTCAATGGGCAATTGCTGGCAGTTTCTAATATGAGCCAGCTTTATAGCGTCAATCCTTCTAATGGTAATCTTACTGCGATAGGTAGCCCTCTAGACCCAATGGCAATGGGTATGTACATTGGTTTTGACTTTAATCCAACGGTGGATAGAATTCGTTTGGTGACAGAATCTGGTCAAAATTTAAGATTACACCCTGATTTAGGAACTGTGGTTGCGGTGGATGGATCATTAAATCCTGGTATGCCACATGCAACAGCCGCAGCATATACCAATAGTTTTGCTGGTACGACGACTACTGCTTTATATGTGATTGACTCTGAAAATGATATGTTGTATCAAGTTTCACCACCAAATGATGGGGATTTGGTGGAAATCGGTCCGTTGGGTATCAATGTAGAGGATGACAATGGATTTGATATCGGAGGAACTTCCAATATGGCTTATGCCGTGTTGACTGTCAATGGATCATCTGCAGTTTATTCCATTGATTTAATGACAGGTGAAGCCATGATGGTTTCAGGTTTGAATTTTAGCCCAACGGCAATGGCTTTGGGATTAGGTTTCTAAAACTGAAAATCCAAAGAGTAAGAAAGGCCAGCATTTGACTGGCCTTTTTTATTGAGAAATTCTCAAAATCAGCTAGCCTTTGTAGACCAGCACATAAAATGTAAGCCAAATGGCAAGAGGGAAATAGTAGGAAAGTATAACTACGATTGAACTTTCTCCGAGGCTTCTGTTACTAATCATATGAAAACCATAAAGCCAGAGTATTCCATAAAATATTTCAAAAACATTGATTGTGCCTAAGGCATAATGAAATTTATCAGCAACATTTTCTGGCCCCAAAAGAGATAACATAGAAAGTGCTCGATACTCATCAATTTCTTGGTAAGTCACTGTTGAAGAAGGGTCCAGAAAGGCCAGAAGTCTAATGAGTTCAGGGAAAATAAAAATAACCTCAGCTACCAAAGCAAACTTCCAGAGTTCTTTATAAGGCACCTTAAACCCAATAATAAATGCTCCTACCCAGAATAGAAATGAGATAACTGTAAACTTCCAAAGTAGGGCAAATGGGGTCCAGATGTAGTTTAAAGCATTGAAAATATGGAAAATCATAAAATCACCACGACTTTCCAATGCGTCATAATCCGGGATTGATTCTAAAATCAGGGTATTTGTTAAATACCTGATTATCAAGAATAAAAAAACTAGAACGATAAAATATATTCTTTTATCGAAATCTATTATCTCTTTGAGACGTTGTGCTTCAGAAGAAAGAGGTTTAGCCATTTTAAGATGATTCTCATTCAAATCTAAAATAATGTTTGGGATTCCATCTAATTTTGCAAAGTCATTCAAAAAGTCATGTTTAAAAAAATAGCTTCATTTTGTTTATTTTCGATTTTGCTGTTTAGCAATGTGGAGGGTTTTAGTCAATCTGCGATGCCTGATACTTTTGCCATTGAGCAATCACGCTATTTATTATTGGATAAAGGACTCCAGTTTAGGATTACTAAATCCATTAATAGCATGTATAACTTTGATTTTGACGTGTCAAATCGGGATTTTGCTGTATTGGCTTACCAGTATCCTGATCATCCACTTCCTGACTTTTTGATGGCATTAAGTTATTGGTGGAGAATTGAAGTAGATGTGACCAATGAGAAATACGATGACATTTTTATCCAGTACCTCGATCGGGCAATTGAAAAGGCGGAAGCTATTTATGATGAAGATGAGACCAATAAAGAAGCTGCGTTCTTTCTTGCTGCAGGATATGGTTTTCAAAGTAGATTGTATTCCGAAAGAAAGAAATGGACAAAGGCTGCATGGGGAGGTAGAAATGCCTTAAAATACATGGAACTCAGCAGAGGTGAAGAAGAGTTTAATCCGGAGTTATTATTGGGAGATGCACTTTTTAACTACTTCTCTGTATGGATTCCTGATAATTACCCGCTTTTAAAACCTGTCATGGCTTTGTTTCCGAAAGGAAACAAAGAACTTGGTCTTCAACAGTTGGAGCAGGTGGCTTCTAACGCATTCTATACCAGAGTCGAGGCACAGTACTTTTTATTTAGACTTTATGCTTCCGAGGAAAAGAAACCTTATGAAGCGTTGAGGATTTCTGAATACCTGCATTCCAAATTTCCAAACAATCCTTATTTCCACAGATCCTATGCGAGACACTTGTATACTGTGGGAAGATGGATAGAGTCTGTTGACCAATCCATGGAAATATTGGAAAGAATAGATGCGAAACAAACTGGCTATGAAGCAAACTCCGGAAGGTATGCTTCTTTTTATGTGGCAGAATACAATAGAAGAATTGGGGATATGGCCATGGCCAAAAAATATTATTTGAAAACTGTATCCTACGGGGAAGAATCAGAATCTCAGGAAAGCGGGTATTACTTGCATGCGTTAGTCCAACTTGGAAAAATAGAAACTGCAGCGGGAAATAAAGACTTGGCTAAAAAGTACTTCAAAGAAGTAAAACGTTATGCAAAGCGAAAACACCCCGCTCATCAGGAAGCAAGGGATTTTATCAAAAAGAATAAACTTTAAATTAAATTCTCTCGTAATTTTGTTAGTGAGACAGGAGATAATTTGAATTTTTTTGAGGAGCTGAGGGATTTTAAAAGGAATCTTTGCTAAAACCCTCTGATTTTACAATAAAATTTCGAATTCAGAGATTAAAATCTTGTCTATCGCGTTAAAATTTTAAGCAATTATTATAATTTTGCACAACAGAAAATTTTGTAAAAACTGAGATCATGGATAATAGCGTAAGAATAAAATTTGATAAAATCGACAGAAGAATTTTAGAAATCCTTCAAGGGAATGCTAAAATTACAAACGCTCAACTTTCCAAAGACATTGGACTTTCTCCTGCACCGACATTGGAACGTGTTAAAAAACTAGAACAATCAGGTATCATTAAAAGCTATCATGCTAAACTTGATCCTGAAAAAATTGGTCTTGGTGTTAGTACTTTTGTGCTAGTCAGTTTGATCGGACATAACAAAGGAAATATTGAAGCTTTCATGCTAGAAATCAATAATATTCCTGAAGTAATTGAATGTCATCACATTACTGGTACAGGTGACTTTATCTTGAAGATCATCTCTAAGGATATCACAGCTTACCAGAAGTTGATGTTGGAAAAAGTTTCTGAAATCAAAGAAGTAGACTCTATGCAGTCTATGGTGATTTTGTCTACTTTCAAAGATTCTAAAGTATTGCCTATCCCGGCATAATTTTAATTATAAAATGAAATTTTAAGGGTTGGCGTAAGTCAACCTTTTTTTTTGAATACAATGGAAAATAATCCTTGGCAAACCGTGGAATCCAAAGAGATTTATCAAAATCCTTGGATCCAAGTAGAAGAACATCAAATCGTCAATCCTGCAGGAAATCCCGGGGTTTACGGCAAAGTACATTTTAAGAATAAAGCCTTGGGAATTATTCCTTTGGATCAGGATAATAACACATGGATTGTAGGGCAGCACAGATATCCCTTAGATGAGTATTCCTGGGAAATCCCCATGGGTGGAGGGCCAATCGGGGTGGATATCCTAGAAAGTGCGAAAAGAGAACTCAAAGAAGAAACGGGGCTGAGTGCCGGAAAGTGGACAGAGGTTATGAGAATTCACACTTCAAATTCAGTGACGGATGAGGAAGGATTTGTTTTCTTGGCTGAAGAACTGACTCAGGGAGAGACTGAATTTGAAGAAACAGAGGTTTTACTGATTAAGAAATTGCCATTTCTGGAGGTAGTAGAAATGGTGATGAATGGAGAAATAACGGACGGAATCAGCATTGCTGGAATATTAAAAGTTGCCCGGATTTTGGGAAAATAAAATGACGATTAAAGATCACTTCAGAATTACATTTAACCTTGCTTTTCCGGTGATGTTAAGTCAGCTGGGCCAGGTCTCTGTAGGGGTTGCAGATTCCATGATGGTTGGTAGGTTAGGGGCTTTGCCTTTAGCAGCTGCTTCCTTGGGTAACAGTATTTTCTTTGTTATTCTGATGTTTGGTATGGGAGTTTCGATGGGGATAACTCCATTGGTTTCAGTAGCCGAAGGAAAGGGGAAAAACAAAAGAATTTCTAACCTTTTCCGCCATGGTTTTTGGATTAATATAGCTACGAGTCTGGTTTTGACAATCTTGGTTTTAATCATTGCCCAAGGATTGAATTTTTTGGAACAGCCAGAAGAAGTGGTGACTTTGACAATACCTTACCTGTTTGTAATCACGGCATCACTGTTACCTTTTATGATTTTTCAAACCTTCAAGCAGTTTGCCGAAGGATTATCTCAGACGAAACAGGCGATGTACATTACCATATTTTGTAATCTGGTGAACGTGTTTTTGAACTGGGTTTTGATTTTTGGAAAATTAGGAGCGCCTGAAATGGGATTAATGGGAGCTGGTTGGGCTACATTGATTTCAAGAATTCTTATGCCGATCATGATGGGATGGTACGTGTTAAAGTCCAAGAGGTATCAGATTTATAATCTTTCCATGGTCTTGAAACTATGGAGCTTACCGATGTTTAGTAGAATTTTAAACGTGGGGATCCCGACTGGATTTCAATATATTTTTGAAGTAAGCGCCTTTAGTACTGCTGCAATTATGATGGGTTGGCTAGGTGTCAATGCGCTTGCTGGACATCAAATTGCCATCAATTTGGCTTCTATCAGTTATATGATGGCTGCTGGTCTCTCGACTGCTGGTATGATCAGAGTTAGCAATCAAATTGGCAAAGGAAATTTCAAAGCGATGAAAGAAGCGGGTATGGTAGTTTATGCAATGGCTATGATTTTCATGTTTACAACTGCTTTGATCTTTGTGGCATTTAAAGATTTCCTTCCTACGCTTTACATCGATGATCCAGAAGTTGTATCACTTTCTGCATCTTTACTAGTTATCGCAGGGTTTTTCCAGTTGTCCGATGGGGCACAGGTAATTGGACTAGGAGTTTTGAGAGGTATGGAAGATGTGAAAATCCCGACTTTGGTGACCTTGGTGGCTTATTGGGTAATTGGTTTGCCTTTGGGCTATTTGTTAGCTTTTAATTTTGGTTTCGCCGAAAAGGGGATTTGGTATGGATTACTAATCGGATTAAGTGTAACGGCATTTTTGCTTTATTTCAGATTTAGAAAATTGAGTAAACAAAGAATGTCTGTATCTAAACCCATTGTTCCGGCTGTTTGACCAATCCATTAAGTTTTATTCATCAGAATAGAATAATGGATTATATTCAGGAATAAAATATTCTGAATATGGTTAAAAATATACTTTCGCTTCTACTGGTTTTTTCACTTTCTCAAATTTGTTTTTCGCAGGATTTTGCTGTGCTGACACAGCGGGAGCAAGCAGAAGTTATCGACGGTTGGTTGGATGACAGAATCACTAATCTACTTCCTCAGCTTATGACTGAGACAGGGATCGATATGTGGGTGGTTATTTCGAGAGAATATAACGAAGACCCAGTAATCAGGAAGCTTCTCCCTGCAACTTGGATGGCCGCAAGAAGAAGAACTATCCTTGTGATGTACCAGCCAGAACCAAATGCCGCTGTAGAAACTTATGCTGTGGCGAGATATGATGTTGGTAAGGCATTTAAGAGAGCTTGGAATCCTGATTCTCAACCTGATCAATGGGAAGCTTTGATGGATTTAATTAAAGCAAAAAAACCAAAAAGGATCGGATTGAATTATGCCAAAGATTATGGGCATGCTGATGGGTTGACCATGAATGAATATCAGATTTTTCATGATTACCTCCCAGAAAATCTAAAGGAGAATATCGTTTCTGCTCAAACTTTAGCAGTAAGATGGCTAGAAACCAGAACTCCTTCTGAAATGGCTACCTACCGTCATATTCAGGAAATAGCTCATCAGATTATACAGGAAGGTCTTTCTGAAAAAGTAATTACTCCTGGTGTGACCACTACAGATGATGTGGTTTGGTGGTACCGTGAGAAAATCAAATCATTGAAGTTGGATACTTGGTTTCATCCTTCAGTGGATATCCAGAGAGCAGATCCAAATTCTCAGGAAGCCAATCGGTCTTTTGCTGTAAAGCCTGCTTCTCAGGTCATCATGCCAGGTGATTTGCTTCACGTAGATTTTGGTATTACCTATTTGAGATTGAATACAGATACACAAGAAATGGCCTATGTGTTGAAGTTTGGAGAAACTGAAGTTCCGGCCTTCTTACAAAAAGCGTTTGAAGCTGGAAATAGAGTTCAGGATATTTTGACACAGAACTTTGTCGCTGGTAAGACAGGAAATGAAATTCTTCGTGCTTCTAGAAGTATGATGGATTCGGAAGGTATCAAAGGAAGCATTTATACCCATCCTTTGGGCTATTATGGGCATTCAGCTGGTCCAACGATAGGAATGTGGGATAATCAGGGAGATACTCCTGGAGCAGGGGATTTTCCACTTTATGCAAATACTGGATATGCGATCGAACTTAATGCGGTTGTTTTTGTAGAAGAGTGGAATAAAGAGGTAAGAATTATGCTCGAAGAAGGAGCGTTTTTTGACGGAGAAAAAGTTATGTATTACAATGGACGTCAAAAGAAAATCCTTGCTATTCCTCGTCAAACCAATTACTTAAATCAGTAAGAGGTAGATCGGAATCTTCCGTTTTTGTTAGAAAATAGCAATAGAATAAATGCCAGAAAGGCAAAGCAGGCAGAGGTTAAGAATACAAGTTTGAAATTATCTGAGGAATTGGAGAATAGTGTACCTGAGACTAAAGCGCCCAGGCCTATTCCCATTTCCAAAGCGATATACATGGTAGCCAAAGCTCTTCCTCTATAATCATCTAAGGATAAATCTATCACCCAAGCAGTTACTGTTGGACTATACATTCCCACAGCAGATCCAAATAAAACTCCTGAGATCAGAAATAACTCGATACTGTTTGAAAAGGCAATGGTACACATTGCAATAACCATCAGAAAACTCGCAATTCTCAGAACAGGAATTCTTCCATAGCGATCTGAAGTTCTTCCTGCGATCAACCGGATTCCTAATGAGGAAATCGTGAAAATGGCAAAAAACAATCCCTTATTTTGAATTCCCAGATAACTGGAGAAATCTGGAATAATTGTCAAAACTGTTCCGAAAGAGAAAACACATAGAAGCAGCACGAGAGAAGGAAGTAGCACACGTTTTTCGATGATTTCTTCCTTTTTAAGTTTGAATGACTTTAAAGAAACTCGCTGTGGATTTTTTAATGTTTCCTTTACCCGGATGATGATCAATATAGATAAAACAGCCGTAAAGGCGGAACAATAAAATAATACGTCTATTGGCCAGATAGTAGCTATCCAGCCTCCAATGGCAGGTCCTGCAGCCATTCCCAAGGATCCAAACAAAGACTGGATCCCCATTGCTTCACCTCTTTTTTGAAAAGGGACAATATCTGCCACGTAGGCGGAAGTGCCTGTTGGTTTAAATCCGGTCGAGAAACCATGGATAAATCGCAGAAACAGAAAGCCTCCAATAAAATTGAGAATAGGGTAAAGCAGCCCAACGATAAAACAAACACTGGCGCCAAAAATCATCACAGGGATTCTTCCAATTGTGTCAGCCAATTTGCCACTGAAAGGCCTGGATAAGCCCGCAGAAAGAGTAAATAAGGAAATGATAAGTCCTTTGTAATCCTCTCCTCCAAGTGAAGTCAAATACCCCGGAAGTTCCGGGATGATCATGTTAAATGAAGAGAAAAATAAAAAGGAGCTAAAGCAAAGCAGGAAAAAATCAAAAGTAAAAAAGGAGGGGAGTAGTTTCATTGACCCTAAAATTAAATTGGCCAGATAATTATCTGGCCAATTTCTTAATCATTATTTGCAGCTTCTTCGCTTTGGGCTAAAAGATAAGCTTTCATAAACTCATTTAGACCGCCGTCAAGTACATGTTGAGTATCAGAAGTTTCATGTCCTGTTCTAGCATCTTTTACCAATTTGTAAGGATGTAAAACGTAATTTCTGATCTGCGATCCAAAATCAACTCTCAGTTTTGAGGATTCGATTTTCGCGATTTCAGCATTTCTTTTTTCTACTTCCAATTGGTAAAGTCGAGACTTCAACATTTGCATCGCCTTCTCTCTATTGGCAAGCTGGGATCTTTCAATCTGACAAACTACCACTATTCCGGTTGGTTTGTGAGTCAGCTGAACTTTCGTCTCCACTTTGTTTACATTTTGACCTCCGGCACCACCTGATCGGGAAGTGTGAAGTTCGATATCAGCGGGATTGATGTCAATCTCGATGGAATCATCCACTTCTGGATAGGCGTAAACTGAAGCAAAAGAAGTATGTCGTCTTCCTCCTGAATCAAAAGGTGAAATTCTGACTAATCGGTGAACACCAGTTTCGGATTTCAGAAAACCATATGCCAATGGACCTTCAAATTCCAATGTACAGGATTTAATTCCTGCCACATCTCCTTGCTGAACGTCTACTTCACGCACTTTGTAACCATTTTTTTCTCCCCACATGATATACATTCTCATGAGGATGGAGGCCCAATCGTTACTTTCCGTACCACCTGCTCCTGGGTTGATTTCCAAAACAGCATTGAGTTGATCCTCTTCCGAAGAAAGCATTTTCTTCAGTTCGAGTTCTTCCACTACATTTTTTGCTTTTTGGTATTCAGCCTTGATTTCTTCTTCAGATACTTCGTCTGCACTGTAGAATTCATACAATACATCTAAATCACCGATGATTTTATCAAGGTTTTCGTAAGCGGTAGTCCAGGTCTTTCGAGCCTGTATCTGTTTCATGGTTTTTTCTGCCTCTTCTGGGTTGTTCCAAAAGTCAGGCTGGGCCGAAACGGCCTCTAAATCTTCTATCTCTACTTTCTTACGATCGTAGTCAAAGATACCTCCTTAAAGCCGAGGTACGAGCTTTCAAGTCTTTCAGTTGTTCTGAAGTCATCTGTCTAGTTGTAAAATTTGAGTGGCAAAATTCCGAAAAAAAATCTGTTAATGCTAAAGGATTTCGATTAATCCATACGCATCATGACTATTTGAATATGATTTCTTCCTTGATGTTTGAATGTCTTATAGAGTAAAGGTAACATAGCCAGACCTGTACCTAATAGAATTGCAGAAGTGACCCCAACTCCTTTATCTACAGAAATTTCACCATCATGATACAGGCTATTGATCATATCGACAGATACCAGAATAATTCCAGATCCTAAGACCAATGTGTTCAAAGCTCTTAGTGTTCTGTTTCTTTTATCTTTTTGTCTGATATCCACCTCGACAATGTCTAGGGGAGAAATGATGTTTTCGCTCATGTAGATATAATCCTGGTCTACTTTCTCGATAACATCAGTGATGAAATATCCGATTTTTTTGCTCTTATAAGTTATCTCTTCACCGGGATAATACCGGATTTGAGATTTTTGATTAGCTCCACGTTTTAAAAGAATAAAATCTCTCGACTGCGCATGAGTAAGAAAAGATAGCGTGATCAAAAAAGAAAAAAGTAAGAGCTTTTTCATTAAGTCTAAATAACTAATTAACGAGGTTAAATTAGAAACTTTTTAATTTCTTTTAATAAAAAAAGCGGGAATTAACATTTCCCGCTTTCGTTTATATTTTGATGATCCAGTGATGAGGATCTTCAATCGAACCATATTTAATCCCATCCAATTCCGCTAACACTCTGTGAGAGAATGCGTCAGCTGGCTTTTGAGGAAGGATATAATCTTTTCCATTAACTTGAATTCTTTCGATATGTGCAATCGTTGCAGCAGTACCGGTTCCGAAAGCTTCTTCTAATGTACCTTCTATCAAAGCAGTCTCAAGCTCAGAAACGGTTAAGAATCGCTCTTCAACAGGCTGATTCCAGTCTTTTGCAAGCTGGAGCACAGAATTTCTGGTGATACCTTTTAGGATAGTTCCGGAGTTGATTGGAGCAGTAATGATTGTTCCGTTGATTTTGAACATCACATTCATGGTACCGCTTTCTTCTATTTTGCTGTGGCTTTTTCCATCTGTCCAAAGTAATTGGTCATAGCCAGCTTTCTGAGCTCTTAATGCAGGATAAAGAGAAGCAGCATAGTTACCTGCAGTTTTGGCAGCACCAGTTCCTCCTTCTGTTGCTCTTGTAAATTCAGTTTCTACTTTTACACTTACAGGTTTGGAGTAGTAATTTCCAACCGGACAAGTGAAAATGATGAATTTGTATGTTTCAGACGGTTTAACCCCGATGTAATTATCCATGGCAAACATGTATGGTCTGATATAAAGGGATGAACCTTTTGCGTGAGGCACCCAATCTTTATCCAATTCAAGAAGTTGGACCAAGCCTTCCATAAAAATTTCTTCAGGAATTGAAGGCATACACATTCTTTCGGCAGACTCATTCATTCTAGACCAATTGGCATCTGCTCTAAAGACTAAAACTTCTCCCTCTTCATTTCTGTACGCTTTTAATCCTTCAAAAATAGATTGGCCATAATGCAAGGTGGCATTTGCAGGGCTTAGCTCTAAGGGAGCGAAAGGCTCGATTCTTAGATCTGTCCATTCTCCATTTTTGTAATCAGCCACAAACATGTGATCGCTGATTGTTTTACCGAAAACAAGATTTGAAAAATCTGTTTCTGGCAATCTTGATTTCTTGGTAGAAACTACCGGAATGGCAAGTGATGTTTTCATAAGTTATGCCTTTAACTGGTACAACCAGCGTAATTTACGATGTTATTTCCGAGGCTTCCAGGTGGTTTCCTCAACTCCTAATTCTTGACCCATAGCTCTTCCCAAAACAAAAAGGAAGTCCGAAAGTCTATTCAAATATTGAATAACCAAGTCGGAAACCTGCTCAAAAGACGCAAGTTCGACTGTAATTCTTTCTGCTCTTCTACAAACAGTTCTTGCCAGATGGCAAAATGAAACTGATTGATGCCCGCCAGGTAAGATAAATGCTGTCAATGGAGGAAGTGATTCTTCCATTTTGTCCATTTCTAACTCTAGCATCGCAATATCCTCGAAATGCAAATCAGGTTTTTTTACATTTTCCTTGCCTGGGACAGTTGCGAGATCTGCACCAATTGTAAATAACCTGTCTTGAATTTCTTTTAATAAATCTGCCCGGTCTTGATTGACGTCTTGATCTCGAAGCAATCCTATGTAGGAATTTAACTCATCAATCGTTCCGTATGCATCAATTCTTAAATCAGATTTAGGAACTCGTAACCCACCTAACAGTGAAGTTATTCCCTTGTCTCCGGTTTTAGTATAGATTTTCATCGGTACGCGTTTGATGTTCCGACAAAAATAAGAATCTATTTCTAAAAAAAAGGGAATATTAGGCGTGCATCGCGATTCCTCTGGTAGGATTTGGGTTGATTGTATCAGATTCTACCAATCCATCTCTTAATCTGACGATTCGATGGGCATAATGTGCGATATCATCTTCGTGAGTTACCATGATGATGGTATTACCTTTTGAATGTAATTCATGGAAAAGCTCCATGATTTCATAGGAAGTTTTGGAGTCTAGGTTACCAGTAGGCTCATCGGCCAAAATGATACTTGGATCATTTACCAAAGCACGGGCAATAGCAACTCTCTGTCTTTGACCACCTGATAGTTCATTTGGTTTGTGCTTGGTTCTTTCTCCCAAACCCACATTGGAAAGTGCCTGAAATGCACGCTCCTCACGTTCTTCTTTCCCAAAACCTGCATAAACTAATGGCAACGCTACATTTTCAAGACAAGATGCTCTTGGTAACAAATTGAACGTTTGGAAAACGAAGCCAATCTCTTTGTTTCTGATTTCCGCCAATTCATTTTCACTCATATCACTGGCATCTTTATTATTCAGAATATATGTTCCTGAAGTAGGGGTATCCAGACAACCTATGATGTTCATCAAGGTGGATTTACCAGAACCAGATGGTCCCATAAATGCGACATATTCACCTCTGTCAACCGTAATAGAGACAGATTTTAGAGCTTGAATAATTTCAGCTCCCATTTTATATGTTTTGTTGATTTCGTGGGTTTCTATAACTCTGGTCATGAAAATAAAATTTTGCTTAAGATAAGACTTGTCTTTGATATAATTAAAAGTAGTCAAGTGAAATTACGTGAAATCATTTAACTGGTTCAAAAATCCAGCTCTTCCAACTCTGATTCGAGTACCCAAGCTTTCATTTCTTCTAAAGCATCATCGGCATAGTTATCCAGATTTATTCTTTTGGCGGCTTGAATCTTACGTATCCAAAGAAGCGGATCATGATTAAACTGGGACATTTCGTTGAGTAATTCATACTGCTCCAGCGGGTCTTCGACTCTTTCTGCAGCAGCCAAAACCAATGGAGTTAAGTATGGATTTGCCGTTAAATCCTCACTTACATTGAGCCATTTTCTAAATGCCTCCAAAGACTGTGGATTTTGCCAATTTGGATCCGATAAAAAAGCAGATAGGTTCGGGTCCGAATCCATTTTTCCATTTAAGTAACTACCTATTTCCTCTATTAAATCTTTTTGTAAACCATGAGATTTATGCGCCAAAAGCCTAATTGCTAAATCAGTTTTTAATTCAGAATCAGGGAATTCTTTCCAAGTCTCATAAAGTTTTGATGGGAATGATTCTAAAAACCGAGTAATGACTTTCAAGTAATTCTGAGTTACGCTGGTGCTATCTCTGAGATACGATGGAAGAATGACATCATATTTTTGTCTGATTTCCTCCGCATTTCCATTAAAACCTGATAAAACCAACAAGGATAAATGATGTGGTTGAAATGCTTTGAATCCTTTTTCTTCTGCAACGATCAACTCTCTGGCGGCTTTTCTGAAGTCCAGATTTTGAGCGAGAACCTGAGCGGATAAACTCAAGTAATACCCGGCAGATCCAGGGTTTCTAAATGCCAATCCATTCAGATTTTTTATAGCCTCAGACACCCGACCTGCTCCTAAACTTCTGATAGTGCCGGTTTCCTGCATATCCATCAGATATTCAGTCATGAAAGGTTCTTTGGAAAGGCTATCTAAAAACTCCAAGTCTTCTCGTGGATCTGATCTGTCTCTATCAGAGAACAAATTTCTCCAACCAGCCTGAATTAACATTGGACTAGATTCCGATTTCAATTTAGACTGAATGTCTGAGCGCAGTTTTTCAACCGAGAAATTCGCATAAGCATTATTGCTTGCCACTAGGTTAATCTGACCAATAAGATCTGATGGACTATCGGGGTTCTCTTCTTTCTGGCCTAATTTTGTTCTAATCGCATGAAGGTTAGAGATCAAGATTTCATTGTCTTGATTGTTTTCGAGTATAGCAATAGCATCCTCAGGTTGGTTTACTTTGATGTAAAACAGCGCCAGATTATTTACTAAATGAGGCTCATTTGGGAAAAAACTTAATCCATTTTCCAGATAATAGATCGATTCAAAGATTTTATTCTCTCTATGAAGTCGATTGCTTAACAAAATGATATTGTCTACCTGAGGATATTCTGCAAAGCTTTCTTCTAAATGTTGCTTGGCCAATGAAGGCTGATTCAGTTGGAATAAAAGTTGGGCTGTCAGGTTCTTTGCTTTTTGATTCTTCCTGTATTTTGCCCAAGAATTTTCGTAAAGGATGCTGGCTTCAAGTTTTTGATCAGTTTGATAATAATAATCTCCCAAAATATTATTAGTCATGGCATTCAGCTGGACGGAAATGATGCCTTCTGCATAAATGGTCAATACCAAAATGGCCATCAAACCACCGATTCGAAGGTGGTAATAAGGAAGAGAATAAGGTTTGTAAAGGATTTCATCAATGGCTTTTCCAGAATCCATGATAGATAGGAAATTGCTGAAAAGGTAGATGATGAAAAACATCGAAAATCCGATTTGACTGTAAAGAAAGACATGTTTCAGTAATTCTTCACCAGGCTGATTTCCCGAGATTATTAACTTTGAGCATAACCAAAGAACCATCCCAAAACCCAGCAATTGAAGCATTTTAAGGATGCTTGATCCTGCTGCTAGATTTGGAACTTGTTTGATTTTACTATCCAGAGAAAACCAACCTAAAATACCTACCGGGAAAATCAACAACAGTGGAGAAAATCCGAAAAATGCATTCGGAAGATCGCCACTTGTTTCCATAAAAAGGAGAAACAAGCTGGCAAGATATCCTAAGGAAATGAGGGCAATTTGCCATGATATTTTCATTCCCACGTTTCTATTGATTCTGCTCAATAAAATATAGGAGCCAGAAACGAAGCTATGACCATTCCAAAAAATCCAAGCAATGCTCAATCCAAAGCCCAAAACAGTGGAGTATTCAGAGATATACAATAATGGGTTTTCAATTGGGCTAAGGGAAGTTAAAACGAATATTGCCCCAGCAAAACTAAGTGCGGTAACCAGCCATTTTAGAAGAAAGGAAAGGTTTTGTCCCCAAATATGGAATCCGATTACTGGCAGCAATGAACCTGCTAAAACAATGATAAGTGGAATATTAGCTCCGGCACCGCCAATATTGAGGCCATTGAAATTACAGAGGGTGAGTAATACTATCCAGCCAATTCCTCCTGCGACGATTGCCATTTTTTTAAATTCTGTCAGCATTGTCAGAAATGAGACTGAAATCAAAAAGACTAGAACCACAAAGAAATAAGATTCAGTAATCAGAAAAGGACTTGGAAGAGAATGGAATTCTTGAAAAACAAGATAATTATCGATGTTGATGGGAAATGAAATCGGTCCAATCTGCACCCAATCAAAAGGTACAATGATTCTGTCTAGAAAGGTGGCACTTTCGATGACTCGGTAAGGTGATGGCTGGAATAATAAATAATAAAGCGCAAAAAGCCCTCCAGCTATGATCAGTAGGAGGGCAGCGATTTTTTTGAAGGAAATGGGAATAGCAGTGTTTTTTTGGTTCATTACTCCAATACTTTCGGAACTCTGAAGTAATCAGCATCTCTTTTTGGAGCATTTTTCAGTCCAGCTTCATGATCTAAATGAACTCCTTTGATGTCCTCGCGCATGTCATTTACCTCAGAAGACATGGTTGTCAAAGGTTCCACATTCTCTGTTTCAACTTCATTTAATTGCTCCACCCAATCGAGGATTTGGCTCATGTCTTGGGACATTTTTTCAGCACTGTTTTCATCAAATTCCAATCGTGCCAAATGCGAGATCTTCTTGATCGTGGTTTTATCGATTTTCATGCAGTAATAATTTAAATCGAGAGGTTGATCCGTCTTAATTTCGAAGAGTAATGTTTACCCTTGATTTAATAGGATTTTCTCATCGCTTTTTAATTGACTTTGGATAACCTCAAAGCATTTTTGCCTTAAACTATCCTCAGTATCTTCTTCTGTCGGCAAAATGGCTTTATGCAAGACCATTTTAGCTGGCCTCCAATTTAGCAATAACTTCCCGTCATCGGGCAAAATTAGATGATTATAAGATAAGGTGACAGGGATAATGGGGATTTGTTTGGAAATGGAAAGCTTAAATGCTCCATTCTTGAATGGTACCATTTCCGGTGGATTTTTGGTATAAATCCCACCTTCTGGAAAAATTACTAATCCACTTCCATTGTCCAAGGCTTCAAAAGACCTTTTCATAGTTTCGGCTCTGCTTTTTAATCGATCCCGATCAACGGCGATATGAAGTTGCTTGAAATAATATCCAAAAAGAGGTGCTTTCCTGATTGAAGCTTTCCCGACAAACTGTACATCTCCAGGAATGAACCCCATCATTGGGATATCCAGATAACTGAAATGATTGGCTAAATAAATATAAGGTTGGCCTTTTTTGGGGTTTGCTTCATTGATGATTTTGACGGGCAAAAAAATCAGTGTGAAATATACTCTCGCCCAATATCGATTGATTTTTCGACCGAATTTCTTACATCCGGGTATCCAAATACAAAGAAGAATAAAGGGAAAAATAAGAATAAAACTCAGTGCGAAAAGAAGGCCTGCATACCCTGAATAAATCCTTCTAAGTAGATTATTCATGATTGATCATATGGTTTGCAACCTTGATAAAATACCCCAGCATCAGTTCCTTGATATTTGGATCTAGGTTAAGTTGGTCCATTGCCGTCATCATGGCATTTAACCAATGATTTCGCATGGATCCATCTATTTTCCATTTTAAATGCCTCATTCTTAACCGTGGATGACCTCTTTGTTCAGAATAGGTTTGGGGTCCTCCAAAAACCTGAAGCAAAAATAGAAAAAGACGCTCCTCTGCCGGCTCCAGATTTTCTTCAGGATAAAGCCTTCGGAGCTCGTCATTCTTTTTTACTTCGATATAAAATAAATGTGTTAACTGTCTGATTTGATCTTCACCGATCAATTCGTAAACAGATTGAAATGGATTCATGGCGCAAACTTAAGGAATTCCAAAAAGTTTATGCCTCTGATTTTTTTACTTTTAAGGATGTTCCTTCCGTAGATATCACGATGATGGATTCGCCTTTGTCTACAAATTCTCCTCTAGAAAAAGCATCATAAATTTCCCCTTCGATTTCTACCTTTCCACTAGGTCTTAATCTTGAGTGAACTTTTCCAGTTTTTCCCAAAAGGCTGTCAGAATAAAAACTGGAAGTATAACCTGCCTGTCTCTGCTGGGTCTCTGCTAAAGAGATTGCGCTGAATGCTTTCCACTCATTGACTTTAGGCGTAAGCCAAAACACAATTCCCACAGAAGCAATGGCCGCTAAAATGACTGTCAATAAAGCGGCAAATAAATCTGCAGCTGGAACAAAATCGAAGTCGAAATTCTGGTTGGGAAGCATTCCCAAAACCAGCCCTGCCAAAATGCAGATGATTCCCAAAATCCCGAAAACTCCAAATCCGGGAATAACAAACAGTTCTAAAGCAAGGAGGACAATGCCGATAATGAAAACGATGATTTCCCAGTTTTCAGCCAAGCCATTTAAATAATACGGAGTGAAATAGAGAATGACGGAAATGATTGATGCAAGTATTGGGAATCCAACCCCTGGAGTTTGAAGTTCGAAGTAAATTCCTCCGATAATTATCAGAATCAAGAAACCGCTGATAGCCGGGTTTAGAAAAAATGCGATTATCTGTTCAACTAATTCAGTTTCATAAACAGTTAATTCTGAGTCAGCTAAGCCTAATCCACTGATGAGATCGTTGATAGATTTATATTCCCCATCGCAAAAGCCATATTTCTCAGCTTCCGAAACAGAAAATGTAATCACGGATCCCGCCTCACTGATTCCTTCGATTTCAATTTTTTCATCCACCATAGCTTCTGCAATCTTGGGGTCTCTCCCTTTTGCTTCTGCAGTACTTCGCATCATGGATCTCATGTAGGATTGGTATTTGTCTGGTGCAGCTGCCCCGTCCACGCCATTTACCACTGTAGCCGCTCCAATGCTTCCGCCAGGAGCCATATAAATTTTATCGCAAGCGATAGAAATCAATGCGCCTGCAGAGGCTGCATCTTTATTGATGAAAACATAAACTGGGATCGGAGATTCCAGAATCATCGTTCGAATGTCATCCGCATCATTTACAGCACCTCCATAGGTATCCATCTCTATGATGATTAAATCAGCTTCTTCTTTTTGGGCTTTTTCCAAAGCAAGTTTCACTCTTCTGTTCATGGCAGGATCGATGTCCTTGTCAATTTTAAAAGAGAAAATGGATTCTATCTCTGGCTCCTGGGCAAGTAAAATCATTGGAGAAACCAGAAATAAAGCCAATAGAAGGAAATGGATGGTTTTCATATTCATAATTACGCAAATGCTCAGAAAATATACGAAAAGGTGTCGAAATCCTTTTTATTCTTTGTTCGGAGCCAATCCTGAATTTTGATTTTGCTTTGATTCATTCTGGTTTTCAAAACCATTTGGGAATGTTTTTTTGATTTGGGACAAAAACTGATTTTAGGATCAGGATTTTAACTTAATTTCTAGCATAATTCTTGTTTCCTCTACTAATCGAAATTAATCTTGTATTTAAGAATACATTTATATTCAATCCCAACATTTACTATGATTTTCGGATCAAAATCCCACTTAGTTTTATTTTCTGGTTTACTATTTTCTACTAATATTTCAATGGCAAATGGCCTGGATAAAATAGATTCAGTAGGAGTGGAGAAGGTAGGAGATAAAACCTATATTCTTCATGCTGTGGAGCCAAAGGAAACCTTGTTTGGAATTAGCAGAAGGTATGCAGCACCAGTAAGCGAAATAATTGAGTCTAATGAAGTTCTTAAACAAGGCTTGAAGATTGGACAGACTATTCGAGTTCCCTACATCGCAAAATCTGAAATTCCTGACGGAGCAAGTCTTCATAAGGTAGCTCCAGGGGAAACATTGTTTTCGATTTCAAAAAAATATAATACCTCCGTCAGTGAGGTGATGCAATGGAATGATTTGAAAGGAAATGATCTCAGCGTAGGTCAGGCTCTGATTATCAAAAAGCCAGTAGCAGTAGCTGAACAACCTAAAGAGGAACCAACACCTGCCAAGGAAACTCCAAGTCCTCAAGTAGCGGTGGCTACTACTACCGTACCAGCAAAAAAAGAAGTTGTTGAGAAGCCAAAAGAAGTTGCGAAGAAAGAGGAAAAAATGAAACCAGAACCTGTGAAATCTGCGCCTCTTCCTTTGAAAACTGCTGAAAATAGTGTGCCAGTGGCTCCTGGAGAATGGGTTTCACATGAAGTAAAAGCAGGAGAAACGTTGTTTTCTATTGCAAATCAATATCAGGCAAGAGTAGAAGATTTGATCACTTGGAATGCCTTGACTTCAAATAATGTTAGAGTTGGTCAATCCCTCAAAGTTGGTAGAGGTGAAGTTGGTCCATCAACTGTCCCGATTGTAGGAACTCCTAGAGTGGTTTCAAACGTAGAAGAAATGAATGTTCCAGAAAGCGCTGATAACGCTTCAGGAGGATTTAAAAATATCAAAGAAACTGGTCAGGCTGAATTAATCGAAGGGACTGGCGGACACAAAAAATATCTGGTTCTCCACAGAACAGCTCCTGTAGGTACAATAATGAGAATCAAAAACGAGGAAAACGATATCACGATTTTCGCAAGAGTGGTGGGAACTCTTCCAGAAACCGGAGATAACAGTAGATTGGTAATCAAATTATCTCAAGCAGCCTACGATCAACTGAAAGCTGTGAATCCTAGATTCCCGGTTGAGGTAGTCTACTAAAAACTTAAAATAAAATTGAAAAGCCCGGCTCAGTCGGGCTTTTTTTATTGGTCAATTTCCCGATTTTTTTGTTTATCCTTCTATGAAGGCTAATTTTGCAGTAGAATTTTGCCAGATGAATAAAGCCCAACTTATATTTCACCACATTTTCAGGTTCATTTGGAATGCGATCTTTGTCATTTCTTATCCGATCCTAGCGAGTTTTGGGCTGCTTTTTATCGGGCTTACCTATTTGTTTTCACTGATTTCAAAATTCCTGATGCGTATGAAGCCTGAAGGAAGAAAGGTAGTTTTGAAGGATGTAGAATGGGAGCCTCTTCCACTGACCAATGATATTCTTGAAGCGAAATTGCATAAGCAAATCATGTTTGGCCCTTCAGGATATTTGTTGAGAAGAACAGATGGAGTTCCTTCAGTTTTAAATGATTTTGTCTTCGGAAATAAAGTAAGAATTCTCGACGAGGGCTTGATATTGGAAAAGTGGAACAGTACTGATTCTAAAAACTTACCTGATTTTGATATTTGCCTTTATGATCCTGATCGTGATAGTTTGAAATCACTGACCAATATCAAATGTTTTGACTGGCACGTCTCGGAAAAGATTGATAATGAGTTGTCTTTCAAATGGTTTGATGGGACTCAAGGCGGAGAAGTGAAAGTGGCTCTTTGATGCAGGATTTAAAAGGATTTTTAGACAGTAAAGTCGAGCAATACAATCAGCCAAATTTCATCCCGAATGATCCGGTTTCTATTCCTCATCGCTTTTCAAAAAAGCAGGACGTAGAAATTGCAGGGTTTTTTGCCTCCATTTTGGCCTGGGGCCAGCGGAAAACCATCATCAATAAATGTATAGAGCTTTTTCAGATGATGGATAATGCACCTCATGATTTTCTTTTGAACCATCAAGAACATGAGTTAGCGCCATTTTTAAACTTTAAACATCGAACCTTCAACGATATTGATACGCTCTACTTTATTCATTTTTTGAGCTGGTTTTATCAATCGCACGATTCCTTGGAAGAGGCATTTTTGCTGGGATGGAATAAAGAATCTGATGCAATGGGATCGATTTTGACGGAGTTTCACAAGTTCTTTTTCCATCTTCCAGATGCACCTCAAAGAACCAGAAAACATATTGCTACTCCAGCAAGGAAAGCGGCATGTAAGCGGATCAATATGTATCTCAGATGGATGGTGAGAAAGGATGAAAAAGGGGTGGATTTTGGTATCTGGAATAAGATTCAGCCTTCTCAATTGATCTGTCCATGTGATTTACACGTGGATCGGGTAGGGAGGAAGTTAGGACTGATTACAAGGAAACAAACCGATTGGCTTACCGCAATAGAATTGACAGAAAAACTAAGAGAATTTGATCCTGAAGATCCTGTAAAGTATGATTTTGCACTCTTTGGACTTGGAATCGAAGAAAAGTTTTGACAAAAAAAGAAGAGATTTTCAAGACAATTCTATTTTATCCCAATTTTTCACTTCGTTTAAATCAGTTTCAAATTCAATTGATTTATTACCCCCAAAATTAAAATACTCCTTTTTGTAAATTATTTTACTTCCTTCAAACCTTATAGGTTCAATAAAACCTTTATTTGCAATTGAGAGAATAGAGGTTTTTTTTTCAACCAAATCGAATATTAACAAAGCTGTTATTGGTCCATCCTGATATTCAATGGTTAGCCATTCTTGGATAGCTAGATATTTGGATTTTGGATCCCATCTAAAAAATCTACCTACTATTTTGTTTTTAATTTCATTTCCATTGATCGAAAATGAATAATATGTAGGTCCAAATTTTATTTCTCCAATATAATAAAGCTCGATTTTATGTAATCCATTCGGAGACTTATATGGTTGGGATTCATTCATGTTGCATCTAATAAATGCTTTTTGAAAACTTTTGGGTTTTTAAGGGGTTGTTTTTAATGAAATTTCTTCAATTCTGGAGCATCAGCAACAGTAGAAATACCATCGGATAAGCGAGATGCATAATTGTCTAGAAGTTCAAGAATTCGTTCAGCTTTTTTCGATTTCACTATTAGTCCTGCATGATAATCAAGTGGAACTCTGAAATACACTTCCTCATCATCAAAACTACTTAAATCAGGATGCTGCACATTGGCTAGTGTCAAAACGATCCCTGCATAATTTTTACTGACTTTTGGGAGTTTATAAGTAAGTTTTTTACCTAAATGATCTTCAATTTTGGCCCATTCTGCCCAAAGATTCAAACCTGTTGCAGCTTCCACCATTTCTGCCAAATGTGCACCTCCTACACGGGATGATGTTTCTAGAAAATAGATTTCCCCATCTTCTTTGCATTTAATAAACTCTGTATGGGTTGCCCCAGATTTCATCCCGAAAGCTTTCATAATGGCATTATTCGCATTTTTGATCGCTTTATCATCTTCAGAATTATAAGGAATGTTGGCACTTCTGAAGATTCCGCCACCTTGTGAAATTTCCATCGGTGTTGCCAAATATCTAGACACACAGCAAAATAAGTTTTTTCCTTCAAGTTGGAGTCCATCAGCATGATATACATCGCCGGGTTTAAACTGCTCGACCAAATAGTAAAGTCTATTTTCTCCCAGTTCATGAATCTTATTCCAAAGCGATTCTTTGTCATAAACCTTGATGATCCCATTTGCGGAAGCTTCCGACCTTGGTTTTAATACCCATGGGCCTGAAACATGATCAGCAAAGTGATTGATGTCCTCATCATGAAAAAGCGAAGTGAAAGCAGGAACTTTGATGCCTGCATCTTTTGCTTTCATCCTCATGGCAAGCTTATCTCTGAAATACCTTCCTGTAGTCTGTCCCATTCCTGGAATCCGGAAATGTTCTCTCAGATAAGTAGCCTTTTCAACATCATAATCATCCAGAGAAATGATGCTTTCGATTTTATGGGATTTTAAAAGTCCTCCCACTCCTTTGAGCAGGATTTCCATATCCCAATCCAGATCCTGGCCTGGCATGTAAAAAATCTCATCAATGTATTCAAATGCCCAAGGCTTATCTTTTAGTTTCTCAGAAGTGATCAAGAAAACTCTATTTCCTTCTATTTTCAATTGGGTGAGAAATGCATTTCCTTTAAAAAAATTCGAAATGCAGAGAAAAGTTTTGCCTTGGTTTTCCATACCTATAATTGATTTTCGATGAATTTAAGTAATAAACCCACACCAAAAGCAGTTCCTGATTTAGTTTTGGAAAATTCTGTGTCTCCAAAAGCTACTCCTGCGATATCCATATGAGCCCATTTTGGATGTTCATGAGTAAATGCCTCTAAGAATTTTGCGGCTGTAATCGCTCCTGCGATAGGTTTTCCGTGGTAATTTTTGATATCGGCAATCTCAGAATCCATCTCAGACCTGTAAGCTTCCCAAAGTGGAAGTGGCCATACTTTCTCTCCAGTTGCTAAACCAGCCTCTTGAATAGCTTTTGAAAAAGTATCCTCATTGGCAAACAAAGCTCCACATTCGTATCCAAATGTCCCGACGCTACTTCCAGTCAATGTAGCGAAGTCAATTAATTGATCTGGAGCATAATTTTTCACCATGTAGGAAAGCCCATCTGCCAAGATTAATCTTCCTTCCGCATCGGTATCAATCACTTCGATGCTTAGCCCTGCATGAGATCCAATCACCTCACTTGGAAGATAGGCATCCTTGTCTACCGCATTTTCGACAGAGGGCACAATCGTAGTTAAATTGATAGGTAATTCTAAATCAGCAATTAATTGGGTTGCTGCCAAAACCGCTGCGGCTCCGCCCATATCTGATTTCATGTGAACCATCCCAGCGGTTTTGATATTTAATCCGCCTGTATCGAAGGTTACCCCTTTGCCAACTAGTCCCAGATGGAATTTTGCGTCGGCATGTCGATATTCTAAAATTATGAACTTTGATGGTTTTGCACTGCCTCTGCCAACTGCTAAAAACGCCTTTAAACCTTCTTTTTCGGCTTTTTCTTCATCGAAAACAGTGGTTTTTATTTTCAAGGATTTTGCTTTTTCTTCTGCCCAATTCGCCAAATACTCAGGAGTCAAAACATTGGGAGGTAAATCCACCATTTTAAAACCTTCAATTTTTGCTTTGGCAATCTTAGAAGCTCTGTCAATGATGTTTTTTAATTCTGGTAAACTCGAGTTAACAGAAACGATTAATGCTTCAAAATCCTTTGGTTGTTCTTTCTTGAAAAATGCCAGTGAATAAGCACCCAATTGCAAACCAACAAGTGCTGCTTCCACCATTTCTTGGGTAAACTCCTCAGAGAAATCGATTTTGATTTTATCTTGCACCAATTCCTTATTCTTAGAAAGGATTCTTCTGAAGGATTTATTGATGTCCGAAGTGGAAGGGTTTGTTCCTAAACCAATGAGTAAAATGGTTTGATCATCAGAATCAATGATAAATGTGCTGTCTTTTTTTCCTGCGAAAATGCTGGTTTTGATTTGCCTTTTGACTTTAAACTCAAGAATAGGGGCGAGATAATCCTCTAATACAGGGATGACAATCAAAGAGTTATTTTCTGTTTGATTTTGGTTGATCTGAAATTTCATGAATATTAATTTTTCTTTTCAAAAGACAACCCAAAACCAATTGGGAGGCTTCTCGCTTGTTTATTTTAATAGGCTAGAAAGCCTGTTTTAATCTTCTTTATCACTGTAAAATAGCCATTCGATAGCTTTTGGAAACTCATCACTCCAATATTGCTCTGTGTGTTTTCCTTCCTCATTGATGCTCAACCTCACTTTTACTCTCCCAAGCAAGCTTTCTCTTTTTATGATACGCTTTCTCAATTTAGTCACGTGTTTGACCATCGTCTCACTCTCATCTCCTCCGGCATAGAGATATATTCTTGTTTCCATCGGTTCAAAAAAGTCCAAAAACCCCAGTTTTATTTTTGGAATCACCCAAAGAGATGGTGAGAAAATCATGAGCTTACCAAAGACCTCTGGATAGATCAAACCTGAAAAAATACTGACTAATCCTCCCATCGAACTTCCGCCTATTCCCGTAAACTCTCGTTCGCTTTTGGTTCTAAAAGTTTTGTCGACAAATGGCTTTAAGGTATCCGTAATAAATCGGATATACTCCTTTCCATTACCTTTTCCCAGAATCGTTTTTCCAACATTGTATTCCTGAAGTCTTTCTGATTCTCCATGCTCTATGGCGATGATGATGATTTTTCCAATCCCATAATCAGACATTACTGCCAGTTTTTTATCTATCTGCCAGTTTCCAAACTCACTTTCCTCATTGAATAGATTCTGGGCATCCTGAAGGTATAAAACAGGGTATGACTGATCACTCGTTTCGTAATCATGGGGGAGAAGAGCCCAGATTTTCCGGGTTTTATTTAATTGAGGGATTTCAAATTCCTCAGAAATCAAATGAATTTTAGGCAGCTGGCTAGGACGGTAAGGAAGCCAGTTTTTTCTCCACTTAGCCACCTTTTCCACCTTGCTAGTTTGCTTATCATTCCAAAGACGGTTGGGAGTTTTGTTTCCATACCGATCGATTTCCACCTCAGACCAGTCTCCTTTGGTGAATTTATAAATCAATTCTCCTTTGAATCTCGGTTCGTCTGGAAAGGAGAATTCATATTTTCCTTTTTCCAGTTTTGTCATCAAAAATTGATGATCCTGCGTTTTCCAGTCATTGAAATTGCCGGAAATATAAACTGGGCGATCATCATCTTGGGGAGTCTGAAGAATGATTTTTCTGCCAGTATTGATTTTTTTATCGATGGATGATTTTACTTCTGAACTCATATACTTGGGTGATTTTGGCTAGCGCCAAATGCAAAAATAGACTATTGTAGCTGTAGATAGAAGTAAAATCTTAAAGCTTAGATTTTTTGATCTGGTCGGAAACGGATTTCCTCCGGATAGGGGAAAGCATGAATTAATTCACCTTTACCGATTCTTGATTGTATTCCCTGCCAATGCTCCGGTGAAAAAAGATCCTGATGGTATTCCAGAAAATGTTCTTTCAAGTCTTTTCTTCCTATCATCCATCTTTTGAAATCCTCGGGAAATACATCGTTTTTGGCAATAGAATACCAAGGTTCCGAAGCGTAAATCTGCTCGTAAGTTTCGGCTTTGGGTTTGATCCGAAAGTTCATGTCAGTTAGGAATTCTATCTCATCATAATCATAAAAGATCACTCGTTTCTGTCTTGTCAGCCCAAAGTTTTTGGTCATCATATCTCCCGGAAAAATATTGGCTTGAGCCAATTGTAAGATAGCTCGACCATAATCTTCCACTACTTTTTTGCCTTCATCTGTATCACAATGTTCCAGATACAGATTTAAAGGTTCCATTTTTCTTTCGGTATATAAGTGCTTTAAAACCAAATGAGTATCGGTAAATTTCAATAATGAATTGGTCGTGTTTCTCAATTCTTTGACAAGTTCCGGGCTGATACGCTCGATCGGGATTTTAAAATATTCGAATTCATGTGTATCAGCCATCCTTCCAACACGGTCATGAAGAGATACCAATTTATATTTCTCACGGACTTCTTGGCGAGTCATGTTTTTTGGCGGCTCAAAGTGATCTTTGATCAGCTTGAAAACAATATTTAAAGAGGGCAAAGTAAACACCGTCATCACCATTCCTTTGATACCGGGAGCTACGACAAATTGATCTGAACTGCTTTCTAAATGATGGAGAAAATCTCTGTAAAAAAGTGTTTTTCCGTGCTTGTTAAATCCTATTGCATTATAGAGTTCGTGGATTTTTTTATGAGGAATTACAGAGCTTAGAAACGCCACAATTTCAGATGGCACTTCAGCTTCAACCATGAAATAAGATCTGGTGAAACTGAACATATGACTCATCAGATTTGGATCGAAAATCAGAGTGTCTACAAAAACGCCATTATCACCATGCAAAACAGGAATAATAAATGGCATCCATTTTTTTCCGACGAAAGTTCTTCCGATAAGATAGGCTGCTTTATTTCGATAGAAAACAGATTTTAGGATTTGTGTTCTGGTATCTGGAGCGATACTATATCTGGTCAAAATCACTTTTCTAACTCCTTCAATCAAAAACTGGATATCTTTCTCCTTGTCCATAAAAGGAGCCCCAAAGTCAAAATCATCTAAAATCTGACGGATGATTTTGTCCAAGCCTAGACCTTCTGGATAATTTCTGATCAAATCTGAGTTTTCTCTGATGCTACAGAAATCATGACCTTCCATGACAAACATTAATTCTTCATCGATGGCTAGATTTTCAAAAGTCTTTCGGATGACGGAGTTGAAGAAAGTTTCTGCGATTTCCAACTCTTGAATATCCACAATGAGTTGAGCGTAGTTAGACTTGATTGCAGCCCAAAGTTCTCGGTCAGTATTTTTTGCAACCAATAATTCTTTGCAGGAAGCGGCAAGGGGAAAAAGTAAATCCTTGTAAAGTCTTAATCTTTGTTTGTGATTGAGTTGGATCGCTTTCCAATTTCTTTCACTAAAGTATTTGGGTGTTAATTGGGTGTAAGTGTTGAAAGATTTGATGTATTTCAAAAAACCATCGAGGATTTTTTTTGCGATCTGAATATCAAGAGAATCGTCCATGCGAAATGTTTAATTTCAAAATTGAAAAGACAAGATACATAGATAAATTTTTTTTGGATTTGAAGAAGATTTTTTGTCCTGATTTTTAGGATGTTACCTTTTATAAATGGTCGGGAAATAAAATTTTGAAAATCTTTCGCAATCGATTGTTTGGAGTATATGAAAACATTTTCTACTTTTCGCAAGTATTCATGAATTGAATATCTACAATAGGTTTAATAGGTTTGAGAGCAGGAAAAGGCCAGGATTTTATCCGGGCCTTTTTTGTTTTTTAAAGACTCTAGATTAGTTTCAACTTCTCCTATTTATTTTCTATGAAAGTTTCACCTTTTTTTAAAGTAAAAATTCTCTCCTTTCTGGCTTTGGCAGGAATTTTAATTGCTTGTGAATCCTCAGAAAAGGAATCCGAAAATGCGGAAGATATTCTTACTGTAGATGAGGAAGAAGCAAAAAAACTCATAGGATATATCCAGTCAGGTTTGGATGAAAAGTCAGAATGGAAATCCCACTGGTCTGGATTGATTGGGGCATTTGATGCTGCAGATTTTAATCTCATCCAAACTGATACCATTGATCCAATGGAGATGCCTGAAATGAATCCCATTTTGCCTGGAGATCCTTTGTTTCCTTATCAAATTCCTAATCCTGCTGGAAATGGAACGATGGATATTTACAGTTATAAAATAGAAGCTCAAGATGGTTTAGAGTCACCATTTTTAAATCCGGATTCCGAAGTCATTTGGTATCGTGAGGATGGAATGAAAGAGCGGCTATTGTTTATGGGACCTTCCGGGATGTTTGAGGATGGTTTGTGGATCAATGAATCCACCTTTGTGGTTTTTGGGTATTTTCAGGAGGAAGCGGGGTATAGACCAATGGCATGGGTGATTGAATTGGAGACTCATAAGGTGCATCGCTACCAATTAGAAAATGTGAAAAAGGAGTACGAAACGGAATCGTACCTGAATCAAAAAATTAAAAAGGTTGATTTGAGTTGAAATGGGATTTGAAGAGTTTATTGAAATTCTTAGAAATGGATTGAAATCGCCGCTCCCAGGAGTGGATGCTCATTTGACAATGTCACCCAGACCTATCAACTGGAAAAGATTTGATCACAAAAGACCCGAAAATCACAGAAAAGGAGCAGTCCTTCTTTTGTTTTATCCCCAAAATGGAGAGCCATTTTTTCCTTTAATCAAGCGGCCTGAATACGATGGAGTGCATAGTGGTCAAATCGCTTTGCCAGGAGGCAAGATGGAGCCAAGTGATCCTGATTTGATTTTTACAGCTTTGAGGGAAGCTTCAGAAGAAGTGGGTGTTGATCCCGAACAAGTAGAGATTTTAGGACGTCTAACTGATTTGTATATCGCGCCAAGTAATTTTTTGGTGACACCTGTCATCGGAATTTCTTCTGTAAAACCTGATTTTGTACCCGAAGAAAAAGAGGTCGATAGAATTATACAAACTACGATCAAGCATTTATCTACACCCGAAATCAGGAAGGAGAAAATTCTTGAAATCAGTAATTCTTTTAGTTTAAATACGCCCTATTTTGAAGTAGAAGATGAAATGGTTTGGGGAGCCACTGCGATGATTCTAGGAGAATTGCTTCAATTATTGGAAAGGGGAAAGTAAAAGGTTTAATTTCTGAGGATTTTATTGGTATTATAGTATTTCACTCCGTATTTCGATCCATGGAAGAAAAAAGCGCTTTATTCACCAATGATGCAGTTGTATTTGGGATTCTAATGGCCATTTTGGCTTTGGTTTTTGCAACTTCAGCTAGTTCAAATACTTTTTTTAAGAAATTCTATAAAGTTGTTCCGACCGTCCTTCTTTGCTATTTCATCCCAGCTGTTTTCAACTCCATGGGCTGGATCTCAGGAGAAGATTCTGGAATATATCATGTTGCGAGCCGATATCTTTTGCCAGCTTCACTTGTATTGTTTACCATAAGCATAGATCTCAAAAGTATCTTAAAGTTAGGTCCAAAGGCATTGACCATGTTTTTGGCGGGAACCGTTGGGATTATGTTGGGAGGACCGCTTGCTTTGGCGACAGTTGGGTTTATTCAGCCTGAGATTTTGGGAGGTTCTGGGCCAGATGAGGTTTGGAGAGGTTTGTCTACAATTGCCGGATCTTGGATAGGTGGAGGAGCAAATCAAACAGCAATGCTGGAAGTTTTTGGAGCAAGTCCGGCACTTTTCAGTCAAATGATTGCTGTGGATGTTTTAGTTGCCAATTTATGGATGGCTTTTCTTCTTTATTGGGCCGCAAAGCCAGAAATAATAGATAAGAAGTTTAAAGCGGACAATACAGCTATTTACGAATTGAGAGATAAGATTTCGGAGTTTAGAGCAGGGATAATGCGGATTCCCACACTATCAGATACCATGATTATTTTGGGTGTAGGCTTTGGAGTTACAGGTTTTTCCCACTTAGTAGCTGATACCATCGCTCCTTGGATCGGTGAGAATTACCCAGAGTTGGGACAATATTCTTTAGATTCCTCATTTTTCTGGATTGTAGTTGTAGCAACGACCTTGGGATTGCTGCTTTCATTTACCAAAGCGAGAAATCTCGAGGGAGCAGGCGCTTCTCGAATGGGAAGTGTTCTTTTATATGTTTTGGTTGCATCTATCGGAATGCAAATGGATTTGGGAGCAGTTTTAGATTCTCCAATTTTATTCCTGATCGGGATTTTGTGGATGTTCTTTCATATCCTGATCATGTTGATTGTCGCCTATTTAATAAAAGCCCCTTTCTTTTATGTGGCTGTAGGATCGCAGGCGAATGTCGGCGGAGCAGCATCCGCACCAATTGTAGCTTCGGCCTTCGATTCTTCTTTGGCACCTGTAGGTGTATTATTAGCGGTTTTAGGATATGCAGCTGGAACTTATGGTGCGTATCTTTGTGGATTGATGATGCAGGCAGTTTCAGGAGGTTAACATGGAATCTAGGAGAAGATTGATTTTTGTTTGTGAGGGTTCGGATTGTAAAAAGGAAGATTCGAAGGGTTTGAGAAAAAGTCTTGAAAAAGAACTTAGCTCTGGTGAATTCAAAGGTCAATGTAAACTGATTCGAACCAAGTGTATGGATTTTTGTAAATCTGCCCCAGTGGTGATAATAGGAGATCATGTCAGTAAAAAGACGAATCTCAAAAAAGTAATAGAGCAACTAAAAAAGTCCTGAGAAATCAGGACTTTTTTTCATTTTTTAGAGATTTTGACTGCGGTTCCACTGACCGTGACCATCAGCATACCATCTCTGATTGTTTCATAATCAAGGTCAATACCAACAATTGCATTCGCTCCAAAAGCTCTTCCCTGCATTTCCATTTCTGTCATTGCAGTTGCTTTAGCCTCTCGCAACACTTGTTCGTATGCAGAAGATCTTCCTCCTACGATATCAGTAATACTTGCAAAAAAATCTTTGAAAACGTTGGCTCCAATGATAGTTTCTCCGGAAACAACACCTAAATATTCATCGATTTGGTAACCATCCAAGGATGGGGTAGTTGAAATAATCATAGTGTGGTTTTTGATTTTTGTACTAGTTTAATTTCATTTAATCACGAATTTATCAAAATCAAGGTTTAAATAAATTACTTAAAGACTAATATCCTCTAAAAATTAAGCAGAATTTTTTCAATTAAATTGCATCTAAAAGGTAATATCTGGTTGGAAAGTCACTGTACTTTTAGCCATATTAGCCTGCGTTTTATATTATTAGTCCAAGAGGCATAGGGAAGATTTGTATCCAGCTGTATGACAAAGTTTCAACAATTTGATATTTCTGATTATTTCGATCAAATGAGTGAACCACTTCTGATGATTGATTCTGAAGAAATAATTTTTTTCAATGCTTACTTCAAATCCAATTTTGTTCTGCCAAATGATGATTGGAAAAAGTTTGTCGAATACCCCAATGTCATCGATGTTTTAAATGGATATTTTCAGGGAAATGAACTTTCTTCTGCCACATTTTATAAGTCTCTCGAATCTCTAGAACATGAGTTCATGCTTTTTGAATGGAGTTTTGTGCCTTTACCCTCAAGCTATTCAGATCGTTTTTTAATCCTGAAAGGAGTGAGGTCGAAATTCTACTCTCAATCGATTCTTAAAGATTTGGGAAAAAGTGGGCTGGATGAAGTGAATTCAAGTTTCCGGTATTTAGAAAGTATTCTGAATAATACCCATGATTTGATTTCAATCCTCGATGTTGAGGGAAATTACAAGTTTATCGGTCCCAATGTTGGTAGAACTTTAGGATTTAAAGTCGAAGATATAGTAGGTAGGAATTTCCGCGAGTTTATAGATACTGGGGTAATCGAATTAGTCAAAGGAAACTTTCAGGAAGTACTGGATTCTGAAGAGGAAGTGAATATTGATTTTTGGATAAATCGCTCGGATGGAAAAAAGATTTACATAGAAAGCTATGCCCGCAATCTTCAAAATCATCCAAATATCAAAGGTGTCATCTTCAGTGCAAGAGATATTACAGACTATAAACTGACAGAGTTTTCCTTGCAGCGAAGGTTTGAGTTGGAGAATATCATCAACAAAACCTCTTCTTTCCTGATCAATGAAAGCCCTAAAGAACTGACAAAGAATTTTGTCAGTGCATTGTCCCAACTCAGCAAATCCTTAAAAGCCAATTGGTCAAAAATTTTCATTAAGAAATATGAAAATTCTGAGCTCGAATTGATCGCTTCTTGGAGTAGTAAAATGGCAGAGGAAAAAGATGATGTAGATTGGAATTTCATTACTAAGCATATACAGGACTCACCCAACTCTGATGATTTTGGAAAAATAGGTTTGATACCTACCACAGAAGAGGAGTCACTGATATTAATTCCTATGATTTCCTCGCTCAAGTTCAAAGGAGTTGTGGTGCTGGGAATTTCTGAAAAGGATCATTTTTTGGATGAAAATGAACTTCAGATTTTGCGGCAACTTGGAGATATTTTCGCAGGAGCATATCAAGGTGGACAACTTCTGAGAAAAATAGAAAGGAACGAGAACCTCTTGGCTACTACGGAGCTTTTGGCCAAGTCAGGTTCATGGAGGTATAGTCAAAACAGAAATAGTTTTCATTTTTCGGGAGGATTGGCAAAAATGTTTGGGTTAGGAGATAAACCTACCTATGCTAAGTTTTCGACCTTGTTTTACAATATCAATAAGCAGTATCGGCAGGAATTTATTGAGAATCTCAAATATACATTCAGAACTCAGGAACCTTCATCAGGAGAGTTTTATATGGCATCCAATCAGGATGAAAAACAAACGTTGATAAGTTACGAGATCAATGCGAGGAAGCATTTTTTCAATCAAAGTTTAGAGGTTTTTGGGTTTTGTACTGACATCACAGAAAAACGAGCGTCTGAAGAGTATCTCTTATTGCAATCCCAGATTTTGGCCCAGGTAAGTGACCCAATCGTGGTAACAGATTTGGATCTGAATTTTATCTATGTAAACGAAGCTGCTAAAAAACTCTGTGGGAAAGATTCTTCAAAACCTTTTACGGGCAGTTTTTGCAAATATTTCGAATTTCAAAATCAGAGTTTGGAGAAGTTCCTTTCTAACCATGGAAAGGAAACCATTTGGCAGGATGAGATTTTCATCAAAATTCAGGGGAAGGAGAATGAGCCATTTGATCTTTCTGTAAAGACCATACACTCGGATAAAAACGAAAATATCGGTTACTCCTTTGTACTTAGAAATTTATCTGAAAAATACGAAGCGGAAAAAATTTCAAATCGAGCAAAACTTATCGTAGAAAACAGTCCTACGATTCTATTTAGAGTAGATCCATACCAAGATTTTCAAATAGAATATATCTCAGAAAACATCAACAGATTTGGCTATGACTCCAAAAAATTAATTGCTGAGAAAAGGTCGTTTTTGGATTTGTTATATTCTGAAGATGCAAGAAAAATCAGAGAAACCGCCGAGAAAAACACAACAGAAAATGGGATCAATGCTTTCTCAGGAAGTTATCGATTAAAAAAATCCGATGGTCAGTTTATCTGGGTGGAAGATCAAACACAAGACGTGTTTGATGAATCAGGAAAAGTTGTACTTCATGAAGGAATTCTTCAGGATGTCAATGACAGGAAGAATCTAGAGGTAATCAACGAAGAACGAGACCGCCAGTACAGGATTCTAGCATCAAATCTACCTGATACCAATATTTTCTTGTTGGACAAAGAGAGAAAGTACATTGTGGCCGAGGGAACCAATTTTGAAAATTGGGGGATGAAGCGGGAGGATTTTGAAGGGAAATTCTTGTGGGAAGTCTATTTGACTTCGTATGAGGAAGTAAGTACTTTATTGGATAAGGTTTATTACGATCGGGAAATTGTAGAAACAGAGTTCCCTATCAAGAACAGATATTATTCCAGGACCTTCAGGCCAATTGTAATCAAGGATCAGGTTGAATTTGTGTTGAGTATCATCCGGGATATTACAGATGAGCATCAAGCTAAAATTGACCTTCTTCAATCTGAGGAAAAATACCGTACCCTCGTTGAAGAATCTACCGAGATAATTTTCTCTCTTACTGAGACTTTTACACTGAGATATGTCTCACCAAATGTGAACCAGTTCTTGGGATATCAGGCTGAGGAAGTAATCGGAAAGAGCATTTTTGAATTTTTGAATCCAGATGATATGGGGGAATTCCAAAAGATGCTTGAGTCCACAGATGATTTCTTGGCAAATACGCAGTTCTTGGAATTCCGATTAAGGCATAAGAATGGCGATTTCAAGGTATTTAACTCAAACGGGAAGCTGATTTTCGATAAAGATGGGAAAGCAAAATACTACACTGGAATCGCGAGAGATATTTCAAAATTAAAAGAAGCTCAGAGGGAGTTGATGAAAGCAAAAGAAAATGCTGAACAAGCTTCCCAAATTAAATCTCAGTTTCTGTCTATCATGAGCCATGAGATCAGAACTCCGATGAATGCTGTCATCGGACTTTCGCATCTTTTGATGGATGAAAATCCTCGTCCGGAGCAATTGGAGAATTTAAAAACTTTGCAATTTTCTGCAGAGAACTTAATGGCTCTGATCAATGATATTTTGGATTACAATAAGATAGAATCAGGCAAGGTTGAGTTGGAGAACGTGTCATTTGATCTGAAAAATATTGTTTCCAGAATTGTTCATTCCCATAGTTTTCAGTCTAATGAAAAGTCATTGAATGTAGCCTGTCACTTTGACGAAAAACTCCCTAATCTGGTCATTGGCGATCCGATCAGACTTGGGCAAATAATTAATAATCTCATTTCCAATGCGATCAAATTTACCGACCAGGGATCCGTTAATATTTCATTGAATGAAATCAGTAGAAGCAAGGAGGAATCTCTGGTGGAATTTACGGTTGAGGACACCGGGATTGGAATTCCTGAGGAAAAGATTGATACCATTTTTGAAGCTTTTACCCAAGCATCGTCTTCTACGACGCGTAAATATGGAGGAACAGGATTAGGTCTTGCTATTGTTAAAAAACTGGTTGAGTTATTTGAAGGAGAGATCACCGTAGATTCCCAAGAGGGAAGAGGAAGTAAATTCACTTTTAGAATAGGTTACCGTATTGATCGGTCAAGTGTTGTAGAGCATCTCAGAGGAGGCGATAAACCATCCAAATCACTTGAAAATGCTTCGATCCTTGTAGCCGAGGATAATTATGTCAATCAGATTTTGATTCAAAAATTCCTGAAAAAATGGAATACAGGAAAACTTGTCATCGCATCTGATGGGGAAGAGGCTTTGGAATTATTCGAAAAGGAGGATTTTAACTTGATTTTGCTGGATCTTCAAATGCCGGTTTTAGACGGGTTTTCTGTGGCAAAAGCCATTCGAAAACACAGCCTTAAATCAAAAAGTGAAATCCCAATTCTTGCATTAACGGCAACCTCTCTTCATGAGATAAAAAAGGAATTAATTGATATAGGATTCACTGATTTTGTGCCTAAGCCTTTTATTCCAGAAGTCCTATATGAGAAATTAATTAAGTCCCTTAATCAGAAAGATTACTCTGGCTTTTCTGTTTAGCATTAATTTTGCGTAGTACGCTCGAGACTTATAAGTCGAATCAAACAGAGTAATTTCATGTCCCTTTTTTCTCGTTTTTTTCTCTTCGTTTTATTCTTAGGGATTTCCTATAACCTTCCGGCTCAGCGCTTAATTACTAAAAGGTCTTCCTTTTATCTGATGGCGGGTACATCCGGCGCTAAATTAAGGCAGTTTGATCAATTGCTGGAAGATAGAGGTCTGACTGGGTTGAGGAATAAATACCATACAATAGGGCTGGGATATCAAGCCCGCTACAACGATTTTGTTATTGGTATGGAAGTCTATCATAATCGGGGGGGCAAGAGTGAACTGGATGATTTTAAACTGAATTATAGAACTTCGAGAGCTCTGCTGAACATTGGATATGCTTTCATTGAGGAGTCAAATATTCAGCTAATTCATTACATGTCTATTGGGGCAGGTTTTTTGAATTTTCAAATGCTTCCGCAAAGTTCATCTCAATCCTTAGAAGGCTTTTTAGCCGAACCATCCCAAGGATTTATTTTAAGAGAAAAGAATATTCAAAAAGGGACCAGATATTATGGGAATTTCCTCACAGAAACTGGCTTCCAATTAAGTTATGATTTTGACCTTCCTGGGAGAAAAGAAGCTCTAGAAGTCTTATTGAAATTGGGCTATGCTTTTAGTCCATTTGAAGGAAAATGGAATTTGAATGGGCTTTCTTTTGATAATGCCCAAAGTGGCGCTTTTATCCGTGTGGGAGCTGGGTTGACTTTGCCTGATAGAAATTTCTTTTACAAAGACGCGAGTATAGGCTTATACCTGATCAATGGCATTCATTTTACAAGTCCTGATGGATTTAATGAAGTTTTAGAGTCAGAAGGATTTAATGCTTTTGATGGGAAGCCTTCTAATCTTGGACTGCGCATTTTAGGTGAAAGTGGGAAATTCCTGTACGGAGCCGATATCTATAATCTGGCAATGAGTGGTTCTGCAAATAATATCAGAAATCATACTTTGAATAGTTTGAGGGTATATGGAAATCTAGGGATGAAATTCATCCAATACAGAAATTTCGCCATTGGAGGTATTGCGGGACTTGGGTTTGGTAATATCCGTTATACCAATACCATGAAAAACAAGCCGGATTTTCCAGAGCTATTTGAGCAAAGGACTTTCGATGGATACTTGAGAAATAGTGGCTTGATGGCAAAGCCTGAGCTATATGTGGAATATGGTATTCCGATAGGGAAAAGAAACCTTTTTGACGTCGTTTTTAATACTTCCGTAGGGTACGAACTTCCCCTTGCCAACTATAAATTAGCAGATTTTAGCATGGCATCTTATATGTCAGCACCTTACTTAAGTTTTGGTATTGGGGTAAGACCTTAGCAGATTCTTATAATAAGTCGAAATCCCTTGGCCAAATTTGATCTTAGAACCTGTTTTATTAACAAAATGATATTACCTTTGGTCTGCTTATCGAGAAAGACCGAGGGAAGGGCCCAACGACGTCTTAGCAACCTGTTTCCAAGGTGCTAACTCCCATCCCGAGTTATCGGGAACAGATGAGCGGATGAGTCCTGGTACTTTTTTCCGTGTTTTGCTCGATTTGCTTTTGAACGATAATCTAAGATGCAAAACAGAACCGAACTCTTACTTCAGCAGATTTCCAAACGAATTCTTATCCTCGATGGAGCAATGGGCACTATGATCCAGCGCTATACATTGACGGAGGAAGATTTCAGAACTCCTGAATTGGCAAATCATCCCAAGGCACTGAAAGGAAATAATGATTTATTATCCCTAAGCCGTCCGGATATCATCAAAGCCATTCATGCTGAATACATGGAAGCTGGAGCTGATATCATCGAGACGAATACCTTTTCAGGAACGACCATTGCGCAAGAGGATTATGGATTGGCGAATTTGGCGTATGCCATCAATTTTGAATCCGCTAAGCTTGCAAGAGAAGTTGCAGAAGAGTTTACGGCCAAAAACCCTGACAAGCCGAGGTTTGTAGCAGGTGCAATTGGCCCTACCAATAGGACTGCTTCTCTTTCTCCAGACGTGAATGATCCAGGATATCGTGGGATTACTTTCGATCAACTTGCAATTGCCTATGCTGAGCAAGTGAGAGGTTTGTTGGATGGTGGTGCTGATATTTTGTTGGTTGAAACGATTTTTGATACACTTAATGCAAAAGCAGCGCTATATGCGATTCAAGATGTTTTTGAGGAAAGAGGACTTCCATTAGATCCAAAAGAAGGTGGAATTCCAATCATGATTTCGGGAACGATT
Organism: Algoriphagus iocasae; assembly: GCF_014206875.1. GTDB lineage: Bacteria > Bacteroidota > Bacteroidia > Cytophagales > Cyclobacteriaceae > Algoriphagus > Algoriphagus iocasae. Next base: position 1,291,250 of record NZ_JACIJO010000001.1, read on the forward strand.
ACCGATGCATCAGGTAGAACCTTATCTGGCCAGACTACAGAGGCATTTTTGATTTCAATTTCCCATGTACCTCTGCTTTCAGTGGGCTTGAACTGTGCTTTGGGAGCGAAAGAATTAAGACCTTATTTGAAGGTTTTGGCACAAAAAGCGCCTTTTTATGTAAGTGCTTATCCAAATGCCGGGCTGCCAAATGAGTTTGGCGCATATGATCAGGGAGCCAATGAAATGGCAGATCAGGTTCGCGACTTTTTAAAAGAAGGAATGTTGAATATCCTTGGTGGTTGCTGTGGTACCACTCCAGAGCACATTTCAGCTTTAGCAAAGCTATCTGAAGGCTTTCAGCCAAGAAAATTACAAGAACAAGAAGTAGAAGAAACACTGGACTGAGGAGATGGTAAAGAATCAATACATGAAATTATCAGGTCTAGAACCTTTGGTTTTAACGCCTGAAATCAACTTTGTGAACATTGGGGAAAGAACCAATATCACGGGGTCGAAGAAATTTGCAAGGCTCATCTTAAATAGCCAATACGACGAAGCGCTGGAAGTGGCACTAGATCAGGTTCGTGGTGGAGCTCAGGTCCTTGATGTCTGCATGGATGAAGGGATGCTTGACGGTGAGTATGCAATGGTTAAATATTTGAATTTAATCGCTTCTGAACCTGAAATCAGCCGAATTCCAATCATGATCGATAGCTCGAAATGGGCAATTATTCTGGCTGGGTTAAAATGCATCCAAGGAAAAGGGATTGTGAATTCCATTTCCTTGAAAAACGGTGAAGAAGAATTTATCAATCAGGCGAAGACCATTAAGAAATTTGGTGCAGCGGTAGTGGTGATGGCTTTTGACGAAGATGGACAGGCAGATACCTACGACCGAAGAATTGAGATTTGTGAGAGAAGCTATAGAATCCTTGTCGATGTAGTCAAATTTAATCCTCAAGACATCATTTTTGATCCGAATATTTTCCCTGTGGCAACTGGAATGGATGAGCATAAGAAAAATGCTCTGGATTTCTTTTTAGCTACGAAATGGATCAAAGAGAATCTTCCTGGTGCAAAAGTCAGTGGTGGTGTTAGTAATGTGAGTTTCTCTTTCAGAGGAAATAATCCTGTGAGAGAAGCGATGCATGCGGCATTTTTATACCATGCGATTCATCATGGGATGGATATGGGAATTGTCAATCCGACTATGTTGGAAGTTTATGATGATATTCCAAAAGATCTTCTGGAGCGTGTGGAAGATGTGCTTTTTGATAGGAGAGAAGATGCAACCGAGAGACTTTTGGATTTTGCTGAGACGGTAAAATCCTCTGGTAAAAAAGAAGTTGTCAACGAAGCTTGGAGATCCGATCCTGTTTCAAAGCGAATTGAGCATGCTTTGGTAAAAGGAATTTTGGACTTTATAGTTGAAGATACAGAGGCGGCAAGATTGGAGCTTCAAAATCCTTTGAAAGTGATTGAAGGTCCATTGATGGACGGGATGAATGTGGTAGGAGACTTATTTGGTGAAGGAAAAATGTTCCTTCCTCAGGTAGTGAAGTCCGCTCGGGTAATGAAAAAAGCTGTGGCTTATCTTGAGCCATTTATGCCTTTGCCGGAAGAAGGACAAGAAAAAAGTTCTTTGAAAAAGGTGCTGATGGCAACCGTAAAAGGGGACGTTCACGACATTGGTAAAAATATCGTCGGAGTAGTTTTAGCATGTAACAGCTACCAAATCATTGATTTGGGAGTGATGGTAGATGCCCAGAAAATCATTGACGAAGCGATTAAAAACGATGTAGATATTATTGGTCTGAGTGGGTTGATTACTCCATCCTTAGATGAGATGGTCAATGTCGCATCAGAAATGGAAAGACAGGGATTGAAAATTCCTTTGTTGATCGGAGGAGCTACGACTTCCCGAATTCATACTGCCGTAAAAATAGATCCGGTTTACAGCGGAACAGTTGTGCACGTGACTGATGCAAGTAAGTCCGTTCCTATCGCCGGTGAGGCGATTTCTCCTGAAACCAAGGATTCTTATCGTCTGAAAATAAAGGAGACCTATGCCCAATTGAGAGTGGAGCATGAGGCCAAGCAGACTATCAAGCAATTAGTTTCTTACGAGGAGGCAAAAGCAAATCCAGTGGAAATTGATTGGACTCAATTTGATCCTGTAAAACCAAAATCATTAGGAAATACTGTTCTTGAGAATCTTGATTTGAATATTTTACGGGAATACATCGATTGGACTCCTTTCTTTAGTACTTGGATGCTAAGCGGCAGACACCCCAAAATATTAGAAGATCCAATTGTAGGAGTGGAAGCTAAAAAGCTTTTTGAAGATGCCAATCAGATGTTGGATCAATTGATCGAAGAGAAATGGCTTTCTTCGAATGCAGTATTTGGAATTTATCCTGTAAAACGTGTAGAAGATGATGCTTTGGTGCTGGATTCTGAAGGAAATAAAACTGGTGAATTTCACTTCTTGAGACAACAAGGTAAAAAAGGTAAGGGTGTTCCAAATAGATCTTTGGCAGATTACCTTCATCCTGAAAAAACAGATTATCTGGGTTGTTTTGCTGTGACCGCGGGAACAGGTATGGAAGCCAAACTTGCTGAATTCCAAAAGGCTGGAGACGATTACAATGATATCTTATTCAAAGCTTTGGCAGATCGTTTGGCAGAAGCAGCAGCAGAATATGTCCATGAATTGGTAAGAAAGGATTATTGGGGATATTCAAAAGAGGAGTCTTTAAATAATGATTCTTTAATTCGAGAGGAGTATTTAGGGATTAGACCTGCGCCTGGATATCCTGCATGTCCTGAACATTCTGAAAAAGAGGAAATTTCAAGATTGCTGGATATGGAGAAAAATGTAGGAATTACACTTACTTCTAGTTTTGCAATGTATCCAACTTCTTCGGTTTCTGGATTTTACTTCGCAAATCCGGATAGTAAATACTTTGGACTTGGAAAAATCGGAGAGGATCAAGTCGCTGATTATGCCAAAAGAAAAGGCATTTCCCTGAAAGACGCAGAGCGATTACTTTCTCCAAATTTAGCTTATCAACCCAAAATTAATCTTGCCTCACAACCTATATGAAAATTACTGAGCACCTGAAAAACGCGAATGAAACGCTTTTTTCATTTGAAATTTTACCTCCTCTGAAAGGCCAAAGTTTAAAAGAACTTTTAGAAGGAATTGCTCCTTTGATGGAGTTCAAGCCACCTTTTGTGGATGTGACTTACCACCGAGAGGAATATATTTATAAGAAGCATCCAAATGGTCTTCTGGAAAAGATCAGTACCAAGAAAAGGCCTGGTACTGTCGGGATTTGTGCGGCGATTATGAATCGTTTTCAAATCGATGCAGTTCCACATTTATTGTGCGGTGGTTTTACCAAAGAGGAAACCGAAAACGCGCTGATCGATCTGAATTTTATTGGAGTTGAGAACGTGTTGGCTCTTCGCGGCGATGCTCCAAAAACTGAAGGGAAATTTATTCCGGAAACAGATGGACATCATTTTGCCAGCGAATTAGTGGAGCAGATTGTTCGCATGAACAATGGGAAATACCTTCATGAGGAGACTGAAACGAGCTTTCATACTGATTTTTGTATTGGAGTTGCAGGGTATCCGGAGAAGCATTTCGAAGCTCCATCCATGAAATTTGATCTGAAGAGACTGAAGGAAAAAGTTGATCGAGGTGCAGAATATATTGTCACGCAAATGTTTTTTGACAATCAGAAATACTTTGAGTTTGTGAAAGAAGTTCGCGCAGCTGGGATCACTGTTCCTATTATTCCTGGAATCAAGCCAATTACTACGATAGGACAAATCACTATGCTTCCAAGAACGTTCTTTTTGGATCTTCCTGATGCATTAATGGATGAATTGGAAAAGTGTAAAACCAATTCTGAGGTACGTGAAGTAGGGATAGAATGGTCTATTCAGCAATGTAAAGAATTGATTCAGGCACAAGTTCCATCTCTACACTTCTATACTATGAGTAAGGCTGGAACTACCTATGCAATTGCGAAAGAAGTTTTCTAAATAACAAAAACTCTAAAAATAAAGAAACCCACCTAAACTAGGCGGGTTTCTTGTATTAGAGGGAATTTTGGTGATTAATCCTTCTCTAATTCGATTCTGATTTTCTCGACTTTTTCTTTCGATTCTTTGCTCAATTTATCAAAGTTTTTCTCGAGCCAATCTAGACTTTCTTGGGTGGCATCTTCTATATCTTCCACCGTATTTTTAGTCCCTTTTTCAACTTTTTCAGAAGTTTTATCCCACCACGCTTCTACATTTTTCAAGTGCATGTCGGCAGTTTCTTCAAATAACTCTTGATCATTTTTCGCATTTTCGACGATTGTTTCATAACGTTCTTCAATCATTTCGATTTCTTGATCGTCTGCATTTAGATCTTTGTAGACAGCCTCTGCTTTGTTGTCTAAACTGTCATATCTTTCGTCAATTGCAGTCCAATTATGAACTGGGACAATTTTTACGGCAGATTCAATGCTGTCTACATAACTTTGAAGGTTGGATGTTACTTCCATTTTATCCTGTTCATCATACTGTTTAGTCTCACAGGCAAAAACGGTGACTAAAGCTGCACCAATAAGTAAAGTTGATTTAGTTTTCATAATTAATTGTGGTTGGTTTTGATATGTATTATGCAATACATCTACCAAAAATGTTTTTGAAGGATCTATCTCCTAAAAACTCACTTAAAAAGCTGTTTTGGAGGGTTTTAGAGGGTTTTGAATTGATAATCAATGAATTGTATCAAAATGGGATAAGGAAAAATATCCCCATTTTATCCCATTTATCACCATAGGTTGGCTGGTTTTTTATGAATATGCTTATCAAGTATAGAAGATTGATGCTATTCAAATAATTTCCTGAGAATGGCAAAATTAACTTTAGTAAATTCAGCCATGATTAAATTGATAGAGTGTCCAAGAGACGCCATGCAGGGGATTCCTCACTTTATTGATACTGCCATCAAAGCAGCATATATCAATCAGCTTTTGGAAATTGGATTTGATACGATTGATTTTGGAAGCTTTGTGAGTCCAAAGGCCATCCCTCAAATGAGAGATACAGAAGAGGTTTTGAGTTTATTGGATCTTCATCATTCTAAGTCAAAACTTTTGGCTATCGTCGCCAATTTGAGAGGGGCAAATGATGCAAGTCATTTTCCTGAGATTGATTATTTGGGATTTCCTCTTTCTGTTTCGGAAACTTTCCAGCAAAAAAATACCAATAAGTCTATTCAGGCCGCACTGGAGGAGTTAGAAGAAATTCAAAATGTATGTGAGGTGAAAGGGAAAACTTTGGTTACCTACCTCAGCATGGGTTTTGGAAATCCTTACGGAGATCCTTATTCACCGGACATGATTGCCGGATTTGTGGAAAAACTCGATCAACTTGGAGTGAAGATCATTTCATTATCAGACACAATAGGTGTAGCAAATCCTGATTTGATCACTGAGTTGTTTCAAATTCAGAAACAAGCTTACCCGCATATTGAGTTTGGGGCGCATTTACATAGTACGAAAGAAACAATTGGAGAAAAGGTTTTAGCAGGATTGAAGGGAGGATGTGAGAGATTTGATGGTGCGCTAAACGGATTTGGTGGTTGCCCAATGGCTAAAGATGAGTTGGTAGGTAACATGGCAACTGAAGTAATGATCCAAACACTGGAGTCTGCAGGACATGATTTACAATTAAATAAAGTGGAGTTAAAAGAAGCAATGAAGTTGACTCAATTTGTTTTTAATGAAGTGTAAATGGCAGATCCAATTAAATCGAAAGTAAAAGCTTTAAGGTTATATCGGGTCTTTCACCGATGGCTTGGAATACCTTTAATTCTATTCTTTTTCTTAATAGGGATTACTTCCATTCTCTTGGCATGGAAGAAAAAGGCTGAATTATTACCTCCCACGCTTAAAACTAAGGTGGAAAATGGTACTTGGATTTTGCCATCTGAAATGGTGAAAATAGGGGAGTCAGAAATGGCAAAATTGGGATTGGATCCAGAAGTAGACAGGATCGATATCCGACCAGATAAAGGTATTGCCAAAGTCACATTTAAAACCCATTTCACAGAAGTTCAGGTAGATGGATATTCAGGTAATGTATTGTCGGTTTCCACTAGACATTCTGATTGGATTGAAAAAGTGCATGATGGAAGTATTGTAGATTACTATTGGACAGGAGAAGAAGGAGCTAAATTGACTTATTCTACCTTGACTTCATTAGGGTTGATTTTGATGAGTATTAGTGGATTTTATCTGTGGTATTTTCCCAAAAAGATCAGAAAGCTCAAACAGCATTAACTTAAAAGCTTATACTTCTTTCCCGGAAGGGATTTGACAATTCCTTCAAACTCCAGTGAAAGTAATTTTGCTGATAATTGCCCTAATGGAATATCGGTTAGTAAACTGATTTGATCAATTTCAGCTTCTTGCTTTTCCATCAAGAGTTTTAATATTTTCACCTCATCTGTAGGTCTTTCACTTAAATCCAAGGAAGGTTTAGTGATTTTTGATTCTCCCGGTTTACTCCAAAAAAGAGCCTCTGCAATGTCATTTGGGCCAGTATATATGCTGGCCTTCATTTTCTTAATAAGTTTATTACAGCCCTCACTATATGCAGATTGAAGGTTTCCTGGTACTGCAAAAACTTCCTTGTCATACGAAAAAGCAATTTCTGCGGTAATCAATGCACCTCCTTTTTCTGCTGCTTCCACCACAATCAATGCATCTGAAAGACCTGCAATAATTCTATTTCTTGCTGGGAAATTCCCAGGTGTCATCTTGCTTTCCGGTGCATATTCACTTACTATGGCACCTGTTTCCATCAAGTCCATTGCGGTCTTTTTATGCACAGAAGGGTAGATTTGTCCGATTGGAGAGCCCATAATTGCTAAAGTGGGGATATTTGCCTGGATGGCTGCTCTGTGTGCTTCTATGTCTATCCCATAAGCAAGTCCTGAAATGATGGTAGGTTGATAAATGGCTAAGTCCTCGATGATTTTTTTGGTTGAAGCTTTGCCGTAGGCGGTTGCGCTTCTGGTTCCTACTATGCCTACTGTTCTGTCTACATTGAAATCCGCATTACCCTGTGTGAATAAAAGTGCAGGGCTGTCTTCCTGAGACTTCAGGCGTTGAGGGAAATTGGAATGAAGTGAAGTTAAAATCTGAAATCCCTTTTTTTGGGACTCATTTAGTAATTCATCTGCTTTCTTTAAAAGAGAACTTTCCTGATTTTTGAGTTCGAGGAGTTTTTCTCCAACTCTTGGAGTCTTTGCTGCTTTACCTTTTGGAAGTTCAAAAAATCTCTTTGCAGAGCCTGAATATGCGATGATTGATTTTATTATTCCTGGACCTATTTTAGGAGCAGACCAAAGTGCAATAAAATACCTAAGTTCCTCAGGAGTCGGATTTTGAGTTGAATTCGTCACGGATATTAATTAAAAAATCTTTGATCTGTTGCAACTTCTGGACAGCAGCAACTTTATCAAATCCATGTTCCTTTCCAGATTTGATCACTTCCTGTGCTCCTTGAAGTGTGTACCCTTTTTCTTTGACGAGATGGTAAATGTATCTTATTTTTTCAATGTCATCTTTGACATATCTCCTGTTCCCTTTTTTGTCTTTTTTAGGATGGATGATATCAAATTCACCTTCCCAATATCTGATAAGAGATGGGGCAACATTGAAAAGTTTTGCAACTTCACCAATTGAATAATACTTTTTCTCTATTTCTCGCTCTTTGTACGGCACCGTAAAAATTGATTTAACACTAAATTAATCAAAATGGCAAACAATGTTCATGTATCGCTTGAACGTTTAGAAAAAAAACGTAAAAATTAGCGATTTCGTACTTGGAGCATTTGTACTGCTGCTAATCCGGCAGTTTCTGTTCTTAATCGGCTTTTACCCAAAGAGACTGGTTTAAAGTCATGGGATAATGCTTTTTCAATTTCTTTTGGATCAAAGTCCCCTTCAGGCCCTATTAAAATCAGATAGTTTCCTTTTGGCTTTGCAGAGTCCATCAAATGGTGATCATGATTTTCATCTACATATGCGATGAATTTCTGATAATCATCAAATTCAGAATTGGTGATAAATTCCTTAAAATCAGTGGTTTCATTGATTTTTGGAGTGTGATATTTTAAGCTTTGTTTACAGGCCGAAATCATCTTTTTATGCAGTCTTTCGGTTTTTAGAAAACTTCTTTCCGAATTCATGGTCGAAAGTAAGGTCAATTCATGAAAGCCAATTTCAGTAATCTTTTCAATCATCCATTCCATGCGATCTGGACTTTTAGTCGGAGCGATCGCAAGATGAATGTAGAAATCATCTGCAGGAACCTTTTCACTTGAAATCACCTGAAGAATAGATTTTTTTGGATTGGAATCTATCAATTTGCACTCATAAAGACAGCCTTCTCCATCTGTCACGTGGATGATGTCACCTACACGCTTACGAAGTACCCGAGTTAGATGCTTGGATTCTTCCGGTTCCAGATGGATGGTAGGAGGGGAAATGTGTTGTTGAAAAAAGAGCTGCATAAGTGGTTAAAATTAAAATTTATTCTTTTGGAAAGCACCTATTCTCTAAAAGTAAATCGGATATCATTATGGTTAAGCCTTATCCGTAAAATGGGTATTTGGATTCTTATGCCAAAATTATTTGATATATAATTTACAAATGTGAAAGAAATATATTAGATTCATATTTGTAAATATAATATTCTGAGATGAAAGGGTATCATTTAGGTGAATTAGAAGAACTGGTTTTATTGATAGTAGGGATTCTGAATCAGGAAGCTTATGGAGTTTCTGTAGCTGAGGAAATCAAAAGTCAAACCGGAAGAAAAGTCAATATCAGTGCGATTCATACGGTGCTAAACCGTTTGGAAGAAAAGGGCTTTCTTAAATCTCATATGGGTGGAGCTACAGAAGAAAGAGGAGGGAGAAGGAAACGTTTGTTTAGCCTTTCGGCAAGTGGTAGAGCAGCCATCAATGAAGTTAAATTGGTCCGAAACCGTCTTTATGATCAATTACCTCCATTAGCATTAGATTTTTCCAATGGATAAGAAAAGACACTATTATCCGCCCAAACTAGCAGATCGGTTTCTGGAGTTTTACTGTGTTCCAGAAAGATTAGAGCAGATCCAGGGAGATGCCTACGAGATATTTTACCTGGATCTTGAAGAGAAAGGTTTGACCTATGCCCGTCTCAGGTTCATCTTCCATGTGTTTAGTTTTTTCAAATGGAGCAATATCGGGTTCAGCAAATTCATGCATCAAAGGAATAATACTGGAGTTATGATTAGAAGTTATTTTAAAATCGGTTGGAGGAATATTCTCAAGCAAAAAGGCACCACTTTTATTTCAGTTTTTGGATTGTCCTGCGCAGTTGGCTGCTGTATCGTAGCCTATTTATTTATTGCAAATATCTGGTTTAAAGGACTGAATCAACCCAATAAAGATGAACTGTATCAATTGGTTTATACCGCGGAAGAAGCAGATGGTTTAGTCACTTATGGGACTGTCGCGCAACCAATATCCGAATTGATTCCGAATAATCTGAATCAGGTAAAAGATCATACCAGGATAATGATGGAGTTTCCATTATTGATCCAGAATAATGAAAGTTTTTATCAGCGAACGCTTTATGTCGATCCGTCCTATATGGATATGTTTAAGTATCGCATGGAATATGGATATCCTGGTGCATTAAGAGAAGCTGATCAGGTGATTTTGACACATCAATTATCAGAAAAGCTTTTTGGTGACAAACATCCGATTGGTCAGGAACTCTCCCTTGTTGTAGATGGGGAAGAAAAACTCTTTAAGGTTGGAGGGGTTTTGGAGGATTTGAAAGACATGGACATGTTTAATTTTGACCTACTAGTGAATTTCGAATCTCACCCTGGCGCTGCAAATGATGCTTCTTTAAAAGATGCTTGGAGTAAAGAATTGTGGACATTTATCCAAGTAGAAGAAGGTGCAGATATTTCACGTATTGAATCTGATTTAGGTGAAATTACCAAGATCCAAAACCAAGTTGACCCCGAAAATCCTTATGTCAAAATGGGGCTGATAGCCTATCCAGATATAATCTATAATGTTGGAAAAATCGAAAAAGGAGTTAGGGATTTTTTAGGTATTGGCCCTCAGATTCTTTTGGGTACGATTGGACTTTTTATTCTTTTGCTTGCGGTATTTAATTATATCAACCTGTCGGTGTTGATGGCTTCAAAAAGACTCAAGGAGATTGGAGTAAGAAAGGTAATTGGAAGTAAGAGAAGTCAATTGATTTTTCAGTTTCTTAGCGAGAATCTCTTAGTGTGCTTTTTCGCAATATTTCTGGGATGCATGATGGCAGGATTTATTTTCCTTCCGGGATTCAATGATATTGCGTCTAAAAACCTTCAAATCGATTTATTTCGAGATAAAAATATCTGGATCTTTCTTGGGGCTTTGCTGTTAGCCGTCACCTTGATTACAGGGCTTTATCCAGCTTCGTATTTATCCTCATTTAAACCCATCAGTATCTTAAAAGGTAATCAAAAGATTGGAAGCAAAAGTGTGTTTACCAGTGTGTTACTTTCTTTTCAGTTTACTCTGGCTATTATCAGCATGGTTGCTGCTATTGCCTTTGTGCAAACCAATTATATCAATGCAAACAGGGATTGGGGTTACAGTTCTGCTGATAAGATAATAGTCAATGTACCTGACTCGAAGGATTATGTCCCGCTTAGAAACAAACTTTCAGCACTTTCATCTGTAGTGGAAGTGAGCGGAAGTCAAGATTATGTAGGGAATTGGATAACAGAAAAAGAAGTTGAATTTGGGGATGAGAAGTATAGTATTAACTTCTTGAATGCGGAGTCAAATTATCCTGAATTACTAGACTTGGAATTGAAGCAAGGGAGAATGTTTAATTCCGACCTAATTACTGATACCCAGGAATCATTACTAGTGAATCAAACTTTTCTAGACCAATTTGGATTGGTGTTTCCACTCGATCAAACCGTTAAAATTGATAGTGCAAATTACCATGTCATTGGGGTGGTAGAGGATTTTCATACCGAATTTTTCAAAAATGCAATTGAACCAATGGCCATCAGTGCTTCGCCTGATTCAGTTTTTAATTATTTAACCTTGAAAATGAACCCTGGATCAGCGGAAGGTTCCATGGATGCCGTGAAGAAAATTTGGCATGAAACTGTCCCTATGGGTTTGTTTGAAGGGAAGTTGCAGACGGAAGTTTTTGAGCGAGAAATCGCAGATGCGAATGGTGTTTCAAAGTTAATTTCGTTTTCGGCAACTCTGTCAGTAATCCTTGCATTGTTAGGGCTTTTCGGACTGGTTTCCTTGAATATGACTGCTCATATCAAAGATTATTGTGTCAGGAAGGTATTCGGAGCAGATATTGGTGACCTTTCTAAAAAATTACTAAAACGATATTTGATCATTTGGGGGATAGCAGCATTGATAGGAGGTATTTTTTCCATCTACTTTATTTCCTCTTTCTTGGATAGCTTTTTTGCATTCAATTCTGGAGTCGGAATCATTCCAATAGGTTTTGCTTTAGTGATTTTATTAATAGTAATCATAGGTACTGTTTCTTCCCAAATTTGGAAAGTGATTAAGGCAAATCCTGCTGTAATTCTGAAGTCTGAGTAGAATTTTTTTTGATAATAAAAAGGGAGAAATTGAAAAGTAATTTAAACCAGTTACTTGATGAAATTAAATTCTATGATTTTGGTAAAAAAATATGAGTAAAATTTATAAATATGTATCCATTAAAAGTGCAATTGCAATTCTAAATTCTCATAAAATTAGATTCAGTACACCTAGTGAATTTAAAGATGAAGATATAAATGATGTTGGATTGAATCATATTACTTTTGATTTATCAAGGATTAATTCTGCATATATAAGAGACTGGGCAGAAGTCTGTATGGAAAATCCTGAATGGATAAATGTATTTATTGATTCTAATGGCAAATGGAATAAAGCGAAAATCATTGAACTATATTACCAAAGGTATATTGAAAAAAGATATAAATTAAGAGTTACATGTTTTTCAAATTCATTTAATTCTAAAATGTGTTGGGAAAAATATGCTGATAAATGTAAAGGTTTGATTTTTGTTTTTGATAAAAATAAAATATTTCCAAATTATAACACTTTACATCTTGGGAAAGATAATGTGAGATATGTTAATAGTTATTCAAAATATAGTTTATTTGAATTGGATAAGGCAGAATTTTTGAATTATTGGATTTATAATAAATTAAAATCAACATATGGTGAGGAGCAGGAGTTTAGATTTTCATTTTATAATGAGAATATTTCATTAGCCTCTAAACCTTTTTCTGATATTATTTTTAACCTACCCTCATTAGTAGGTATTAGATTTGGTGAATTTTGTCCTAAATATGATAAAGATAAAATATTGAAACTATTAAATGAATATAGATTAGAAGTTGAAATTATTGAATAGTTGTTTTTAATCTTACAAACTTAAATTTATCCTTATTATGAGGTTAAGTGTAATCTATGTAACTATGATTTATTAATTAGATTCTTTTTTAAACTTTCTAATATTTAATTTTTATATCTGCTTCATTAAAATTCAAATAGGCTATAAACAAAAAAAAGCACACTCCAAATTAGAAGTGTGCTTTAAACCAAATTAACCTTATAACCAATTACCCTTTTGAAATTTCCATGTTGACGGTCTTTCCTTTGATCGTGTTGTTCTTCATAGTGCGGATCACGTGATCTGCATCTTTCTGAGGAACATCTACAAAAGAGAAGTTGTCATAGATATCAATTCCGCCAATAGATCTTCCTGGTACGCCTGCCTCACCAGCGATAGCACCTACGATATCATTTGGACGGATTCTATCTCTTTTACCAAGGTTGATAAACAATCTAGCCATGTTAGCTTCGCGAACTCTTTCAGGTCTTCTTCCTCCATCTTTTTCACGTCCTCCGTCTCTTCCGCCTTCTCTTCTAGATCCTCTTTCTCCACGACCGAAACGATCACTTCCACCTCTTTCACCACGGCTGAATCTTTCTCTTCCTCCTTCACGTCCACCTTCTCTTCTTCTGTCTCCATAAGAATCCAAGCTGAAGTCCTTATCTCTCATTTCTTTGACAGCATCACCCATATGAAGCTTCATCAAACCAAGCGCGATTTGCTCGATTGACAACCCTTCAGTCAATAATTGACCGACAGTTTCTTCATAAATTTGATTGTCTTCTTCCTTGCTTAATACTCTGTGAACATCTTTCACGAATTGAGCTTTCTTCAATTCGATCAATTCAGACACAGAAGGAGGAGTCATTTTGTTGATCGTCGCTTTGGTAAATCTTTCCAAATCTCTGATTTTACCTAAATCTCTTCTGCCAGTGGCAAAGTTGATGGCGATACCAGATTTTCCAGCACGACCAGTTCTTCCGATTCTGTGTACATAAGACTCATCATCTAAAGGAAGATCGTAGTTAAATACAGCTTCTACGTTATCAACGTCAATACCTCTCGCTGCTACGTCTGTAGCAACCAATACTGTACAAAGTCCTTTACGGAACTTGTTCATTACTTTATCTCTTTGAGCTTGAGATAAATCACCATGAAGTGCTTCAGCTAGGATTCCTTTAGAACCCAAAGACTCAGTAGCTTCGTCAGTCATTCTCTTTGTGTTACAGAACACAACGCTCAATGCATAATTGTTTACCGTCATCAAACGAGCCATTAGCTCCAGTTTCAAAGAAGGTTTAACTTCATAGAAAACCTGCTCGATACGGTCTACAGTTAATTCTTTCTTAGCAACCTTGATGATTTCAGGGTTGTTTTGATATTTTCTTGTAAGATCCAAGATTGGCTTTGCCATCGTTGCGGAGAAGAAAACTGTCTGTCTTTCTTCTGGCATTTCCTGCAAAATAGCTTCGATATCATCTCTGAAGCCCATGTCTAGCATTTCGTCAGCTTCATCCAAAACGATGATTCCAGCATTTTCCAACTTTAAAGTACCACGGTTGATGTGATCCTGTACACGGCCTGGAGTACCTACAACAATCTGAACTCCTTTTCTAAGGACTCTGATTTGTTTGTCGATTGATTCACCACCATAGATGGCAACAGAATTGATTCTTCTGTGGAATTTTGCAAGCTTCTGAATTTCTCCTTCTACCTGAACAGCAAGTTCACGGGTAGGGCAAAGGATAATTGCTTGAGGATGATTTAATTCTGCATCTACCAAATCAATGATAGGAATAGCAAAAGCAGCTGTTTTACCAGTACCGGTTTGAGCCTGTCCGATGACATCTCTACCTTCTAGTACGAAAGGAATAGCTTGTGATTGAATCTGGGAAGGTTGGGTATAGCCCATCTCTTCCACTGACTTAAGAATTTCCGCAGAAATTCCCAAGTCGGAGAACTTGAGTGTATTTTCCATGATGTGTCCTTACTTTTCTTGCCATGTACTCCTAGTGATTATCCCAGACAAGCGACAGTAAGGATTTCACGGCTCAGAAAAATTGTTATTTGTCTTATTGACGGTGCAAAAGTAAGATAAATTATTTTGAAAACAAAGCCATGCTCAAAAGTTTCTATAAATACTGGCTTATATTTTTACGTTGAAACGAAAAATATTTGGTTTTTAGATAAATGACTTGTCTTTTGAAGCCTCATTGATCATTTCTTCTGCCAATTCTTTTCCCAAATATTTATCAATTAATCCGTGGGCGATGTATAAAAGTGGTGTTAAAACCAGGGCAACTGTAAATTTATAGATGTAATTCATGATGCCAACAGCAATAATCTGAGCAAGACTCCAATTCCCAAACACATAAAATGCAATTCCCAAAACCAGAAATGAATCAATAAACTGTGAAACGAAGGTGGATCCAGTAGCCCGCAACCAAATCATTTTTTCTCCAGTTACTGCTCTGAGCTTTTGAAAAACATAGACGTCAATCAATTGGCCCAAAAGGAAAGCCGTTAAGGAACCAATGATAATTCCTCCTCCTTGTCTGAAAATCGTGTTAAAAGCGTAATCGATATTGAAGCTTTCGCCAGTAGGTGTCACAGAATTTACTTCGAGCCAGAAATCCGCCGGAACCAGTCTAGTGACCACCATTATTACCAAGAAAGCATATCCAATCAATCCTGCAGTCAGAAAACTTATTTTTCTAACACCTTTTTTTCCAAAATACTCATTGATAATATCGGTGGTAATAAACACGACCGGCCAAATGATGGCGCCTGCAGTAAGATTAAAATCCAGAACAAATTCTCCGAAAAAGGTCCAATTGACAGGTTCAAAGCCTAATGTCTTTTCCCCAGAAAAAATTTTGACCCCTATGATTTCAGCTAAAATAGCATTGGTGAGAAAAATCCCACCCAAAATGATGAATAGGTTTGTCTTCCGGGAGCTTTGGGATTTATTCATGAACAGCAGTGATAGGGTAGGTTTGACCTTCTTCACTGATGATGCTATTTGGAAAAACCGCTGCTGCTTCGGCAAGCATTTCATCCAAAATCACATATCGGGAAGAAAAGTGTCCTAATAATAACTCCTTTGCATTGGAAATGGAAGCGATTTCAGCTGCCTGTGCTCCCGTGCTGTGAAAAGTTTCGGCTGCTCTAGCTTTATCTGCTGTTAAGAAAGTAGATTCATGATAGAGCAAATCCACATTTTTCACATAGGATGAAATACTTGGATCAAAAATGGTATCCGAGCAGAAAGCATATTTCCTTAGGGATGGTAGGGGGTAAGCATACTCTTCAACTTTGATCAGTTTCCCATCTTTTTCTAGAAAATCCTCGCCTTTTCTTAGTGAATGAATTGCTTCAATAGAAATGGGATTTTCTAAAAGTTTGCTTTTAATGAGGTTTCTCAATCCAGGTTTTTCCTTTATCAAGAATCCCGTTGTGGGCAATCTGTGCTTTAATGGAAAGCTATAGACAGAAAAAAGGTTTTCCTCAAATAAGAGGTTAAATCCTTCTGGATCGGTCTGTACGAAGTTTAATGGGTAACTCAATTTGGTTTTACTCCATCTGAAATTCGTGGTAATGATGTCATCTAACCCCTGTGGTCCATAAATGGTTAAGGCTTTGGTTCTTTTTGCGAGATTGTAAGAAGAAAGTAGGCCAATTAACCCAAGGTAGTGATCACCATGGAGGTGACTGATAAAAATATTGGATATGCGGGATGTTTTTACTTTGTATTTTCTCAGCTGCATCTGAGTCCCCTCTCCGCAGTCCAGGAGCAAAAGCTCCTGGCCAAAACGGATTACCTGAGAGGTATGGTTTCTTCCATGTACAGGGATGGAAGAGGTATTTCCTAAAATTGTGACTTCAAAGTCTGGGATCAATCCTCCTCCTCTTCTTCTTCACCACTTTCGATTTCATGCATGAAAATAGCTTCACCAGCTTCTTCAAGCGTGCTTACCAAATTCAATTTTTTGTCAAGCATGGAGATTTTCAACAGTTTCAAAACATGATCCTGAATTCCAGAAATCACGAAAATTCCACCATTACGACCAAACTCACGATCACCAACAAGAAGTGCACTTAAGCCACTTGAATCTACATATTTAACCGCACTAAGGTCCAAGACCATATGTGGATACCCTTCTGCGTGGATAGTCAAGATTTCTGACTTTAATGCAGGAGCGATTAACGAATCGATTTTCTCTTCTAATGGGGAGAAAACGACATATTGTTCTTTTTTATCTATCGAGTATTTCATAACAAGTTTATGATTTAGCCCAAGTGAGCTAGAATTGCACTTTCTATTCTTTTTGTAATTTGACTGGTTTCAGCTTTTTGGAATTTCTCCCCGGTAATCTTTTCAAAGAGCTCAATATAGCGATCTGAGATGCTTTCTACAATTTCGTCAGTCATTTCCGGAACGGTTTGTCCTTCTTTTCCCTGGAATCCATTGGAGATAAGCCACTGTCTTACAAACTCTTTGGATAATTGTTTTTGAGGTAATCCTTTGTCTTGGTTTTCTTCATATCCATCTGCATAGAAATAACGTGAAGAATCAGGAGTATGGATTTCATCAATCAATAAAATCTCGTCACCAAATTTGCCAAATTCGTATTTGGTGTCTACGAGAATCAAGCCCATTTCGGAAGCCATTTCCTGACCTCTTTTAAATAATGCTCTGGTATATTTTTCCAAAACAGCATAATCTTCTGGGCTTACAATTCCTTGTGCCAAAATAGCTTCTTTTGAAATGTCTTCATCATGACCTTCGGAAGCTTTTGTTGTAGGAGTGATAATAGGCTCTGGAAAAGGATCATTTTCTCTCATGTGCTCCGGAAGCTCCACACCACAAAGAGTTCTCTTGCCAGCTTTGTATTCGCGGGCAGCATGTCCGGCCATATATCCTCTGATTACCATTTCTACTTTGAAGGGCTCGCATTTTTTACCGATAGTGACATTCGGATCTGGAGTTGCGCTTACCCAGTTAGGGACAATGTCAGCAGTAGCAGCTAGAAATTTAGCAGCAATCTGATTTAATACTTGTCCTTTATAAGGGATTGGTTTAGGTAAAACCACATCGAAAGCGGATATCCTATCGGAAGCTACTACGACCAGTTCCTTTTCAAAAATATAAACGTCACGGACTTTACCTTTGTAAAATCCAATCTGTCCGGGAAATTGGAATTGAGTTTCTTTTACAGCTTTGCTCATGCTAAATCAATTTTGGCAAAAATAGAAAAAGCTTTTCCTTTCTGCCCTTCACAATTCTAATATTTATAATTTTTGATACTTTTTTTCATGAAGCTCAGTTCGGATCAGATTTCCTGTTTCGTCAAAAAAATCCTGTTTTCCGGAAAGTTCACCTTTTTTATATCGTCTGATTTCTTCAATTGATCCATCTTCCCGAAAGATGGTTGTTTCACCTTCAAGCCTTCCATTGAAGAAATTGAGCTCAAAGTTAACTTGGCCATTTTCGAAATAGGTAGTCTCTTTCAATGCTTCACCTTGTTCATCAAAGGTTCTTTTGACCTTTAGTTTACCTGATTTGTAATATTCTTCATAGGGAATGACAGCGATACCTTTTTTAAAAATCCCTTTTTCTTTGATTTCCCCTGTTTCGTAATAAACCAAAAGCTCTCCTTCGACAAGACCTTTTTTATAAGTACTTCGTCTCAAAGGCTTTCCACTTGGATAGTTTAATTCGTAAACTCCATGGAGATCGCCTCTCTTAAAATCCCGAATAGCTTCAATTTCCCCATTTGGAAAATAAACCGTCTCTCGTCCATCTAGATCTCCTTCCAGATAATTCGAAATAATTTGTGGGCTTCCATCTTCGTAAAACTCTTCATAAGAGCCGTCTAATGTGCCTTCAGAATAATAAATTTTGGAAGCCAGAATTCCATTTTCATAGTATTTCTCGCTCAGACCATCTGGCTTGTTGTTTTTGAAAACCGTCCTATCCTGGAGTTGCCCGTTTTCCCAATAAGTCAAAACCAGTCCTTGGATTTGATTGGATTCATAGGTGAGTTCCTGACGAAGCTGACCATTAGGATAAAAGCTTTTGCTTGGGCCTGTTCTTTCGTTATTTACAAACTGGGTTATTCGGGTTGTGTCTCCAGTAAATGGATCTAAATCATAGAAAAAACCCTCTTTCTTATCATCTTTTAAGTTCCCGATCAGAATCAAATTCCCTTCCTCGTCAAACCTTTTTACTTCTCCTTGAGCCAATCCGTTTACTTTTACCAAGACCTCTTTTAGAATAGGGAAGTCTCCACCATAGTACGTTTTGACAGTGTCCTGACCAAATACAGACTGATAAGTTAAAAGGGTGAAAAGAAGAAGGAATTGAATTTTCATTCTGGGAAATAAGAATTCCGCAAAGCAAAATACCCTGCGGAATATTTAATGTTGAATTTAAACTTTTTGAATTACAATTGCAGAAGCGCCACCGCCACCGTTGCAGATTCCTGCTACGCCGATTGAGCCTCCTTTTTGGTGCAATACTGAATTTAATGTGGCAATGATTCTTGCTCCAGATGCTCCAAGGGGATGGCCAAGAGATACAGCTCCCCCAAAGACATTGACTTTATCATTATCCAGATTTAATTCTTTTTGGTTTGCCAAAGCTACCGCTGAGAAAGCTTCGTTGATTTCATAAAAATCAACTTGATCGGCAGAAATTCCTGCATGTTTCAATGCTTTTGGGATGGCAAGGGCAGGAGCAGTTGTGAACCAAAGTGGATCTTTTGCAGCATCTGCAAATCCGATGATTTTTGCCAAAGGCTTTAATCCTAATGCATCGACTTTCTCTTTGCTGACCAAAACTAAAGCTGAAGCGCCATCATTCATGGTACTAGCATTGGCAGCTGTCACAGTTCCGTCTTTTTCAAAAACTGGCCTTAAAGAAGGAATCTTATCAAACATGACGTTTTTATATTCTTCATCCTCGTCAATCAAGATCGTTTCTCCTTTTCTTCCTTTCAATTCCACGGGAACAACCTCTTCCTTGAAGTAGCCTTTGGCCCATGAATCGGCTGATCGTTGATAGGATTGGATGGCATAGGCATCCTGATCTTCTCGGGAAATATTCATTTCCCGGGCTGTATTATCCGCACAATTTCCCATTGGGAATTTATTGTAAACTTCGTAAAGTCCGTCTTTCACTAATCCGTCCACGAATTCAGCATTTCCATATTTGTAGCCAAATCTTGCTTTTGGAACATAAAAAGGAACGTTGGACATACTTTCCATTCCTCCTGCTACGACCACATCATTAATTCCCAACATGATGGATTGTGCTCCAAACATCACGGCTTTCATTCCAGAGGCACAAACTTTATTAACAGTCGTACAAGGAACGTCATATCCGATTCCGGCTCCAATAGAGGCTTGTCTGGCAGGTGCTTGTCCAAGGTTTGCGGAAATTACATTCCCCATAAAAACTTCCTGAACTTCTGAGGATTTAACTCCGGCTTTTTCTAATGCTCCTTTGATGGCAGTACTTCCCAACTCCACGGCTGTCAGACCTGATAATTTTCCTCCAAAACTTCCTAGTGGTGTTCGAACTGCGGCGACAATAAATACTTCTTTCATGATGTTTATTTGGGTTTAATTTCAATGAAAAAAGACCGGAGACAGGAAACAGAAGTTTGTCTATCTACGGTCTATTTGGGTTGACCTGAATTTTACCAATCAGGAATCCCTCTTTTAGGCCTTTGTGTAGGTTTTTTCTTGTTTTGCTGAATGTATCTCAATTCTGCTGCATTCATACTTTCCAAAATCTGTGCAGCTTGCTCTGGAGTTAGATTCATGGCTTTGAGTTTCTCTTTAAACTCCTCCATTGCTTTTTGACGATCTTCGAGCTTGGCATCCATTTGATCGTTAGCATTTTCTCCTACCTCATCCTGAGTTGGATCGGTTGGATTGCCTTCCTGACCTTCTTTGGCTTTATCCTCTTCGGTTTTTTCGCCTTGGTCATTTTGTTGTTGTTGCTCTGATTGCTCTCCTTCGCCTTGCTGATTCTGGTCTTTCTGTTGTTGATCTTGGTTTTGCTGAGGATCCTGATTCTGCTGTTGTTTTTCCTGCTCTTCTTCTTGCTCTTTCTCCAGTTTTTCTTTCAAAGCCTGAAGTTTTGAATCTCCGGGGAATTTCCCCAAACCTTCATTCACCGTATTCAGTGCTTGATCTTTTTCAGTTTTCACATAAGATCTAGCAGCACGATTAAAGTAATCGCCAGCAGATTGGGCATTGACATAGGTCAAAGCCAACCCCATCCATAATCCAAGAAATAGAATTATTTTATTTTTCATCGATTTCTGTGACTTCTGTTAGACTACTTATAAACTCCTGATAGGCCGCAACAGTTTCATCTTGCTGCAAAGCTTCGGTCATTATATTTAATGCATCCTTAAATCTGAACTGCTCTACCAAACGATCTGCTTCCGCTTTTTTGCGCTTCGCAAACTCAGAAGGTTCCGGTTTATTTTGATCTTCATTTTTTCTTTCCTCATCTCTTTGCAACCAACGAGCCAACATTTCATAATTGTATCTGGCCACCTCGTTTGTGGGATCTTTGATCAATGCAGATTGGAATTTATTCAAAGCTGCTTCATATTCCTGCTTCGATCCCAAAAGAACTCCAGATTGATTAAAGGCAAAGGAAGCAATCATCTTATTAGGCGAAATGGAAGCCTTATCATAAGATGCTGCCGCCTCGTCTGGCTTTTCAGCATAGTGATAGCTAAGACCTAAATCAAAATCCAATTCTGGAGAACTGTACTGAAAGTTTTCAATTAAGCTCAAATGCTTTTCTATGGAAGATTCGTATTCGGCTTTGGAATAGCTTTCCTCTGCTTGTTCAATCGCTGAATTCAAACGGGTCACCCTAGTCCAGGAGGAAGGAATCAATACTAAAGTTGCCAACAAAACTTTGCTCCAGTTCATATTACAACTTGATGGTTTTGATTGGTAATATCATATCCAATAAAGATAAGGCTAATGCAGCAAGAAGAAAATAGAAATACTTATTAGCCGAAGCTTCTACTGTCCTTGAGCCTGTTACACCACCTTCTAATCTTTCTAGGCGGTTGATTAAATCTCCTACTTCCTGAACTTCATCAGAAACTTCAAAATATTGTCCATCAGTTTCTGCTGCTATTTGTTGTAATGGAGTTCTTTCCAAAATAGTTCTGGCAGGCTCTCCAGTTTGTGGGTCAATCACCACGCCATTTCCTCTTGGGATGGTACTTCCTGTTTCCGTTCCTATTCCAAGAGAAAATACTTTGACGCCCAGATCTTTCAGTTCTGTTCCGATTCCCTCCAACTCGTCTCCGAAATTTTCTCCATCTGAAATCAGGATAACAGATTTTGATTTGATTTCCTGAGTTTCATCCGATTCAAATCTATCTAATGCAACTCTTAATGGAGCATTGAGATCAGTCCCGAAGTTGGGAACCAAGCCAGTATTTAGTCCATCAATATACAATTGGAGAACACTCTGATCGAATGTCAAAGGGCATTGTAAAAATGCCTCAGAACTGAAAATGATCAATCCAATCCGATCTGAAGGGAAGTTTTTGGTCAATTCTTTCAGTTCAAATTTAACCCGCTGAAGCCTACTTGGCCCAATGTCCGTGGCATTCATCGATTGAGAAAGATCCACAGCAATGAATATGTCTTTACCTTCCTCCTTCACTTCTTTGGTTGAGGTGCCTATTGACGGGCCGGCAAACGCGACCAGAAACAAAACGAAATAGGTGATTCGAAGAACCATTTTGGTAAATAGCCTTCGTTTTTCCACTTCAAGCCTTCTGTTGATGGACCAAAACCTAAATAGGTATATAAGGTAGAGCAAGCCAAAAATGCCTGCCAATAATAGCGTGAGTTTTACGTCGGGATATGCCCAAATCATGGCCTGAAATTATAAAATAAACCTTACTTTAAAAGCACCTTTGGAATGAGTGGTTTGAAGCTCGGGGTAGAAAACGAAAAATTAACAAACATTAATTTCCTTATTTAGTATAACAAGAAAGTTTAAACACCACTTATTCAAGAATGCAACTTTTTTTAAGTAGAGCAAATATTTTATTTATCTGGATTTTATTTGGGATATCAGGCTCACTTTCGGCTCAAAATAGCTCTTTTTTCAATGGTTTGGTGATGGATGTGACCGATTCAGAACCGCTCATAGGAGCAAATGTGTATTGGGAAGATGATGTGTCGACGGGGGTTGTGACGGATGTGGATGGGAAATTTAGAATTAGGTCAAGGGAATTGCCGGCAAGATTGGTTGTATCCTACATTGGCTTTGAGCGATCTATTCGGAATATCTCTAAAAATGAGGCTGAAAAAGAAATCAGATATTTTTTAAAACCACTGGAGATGTCTTTGGAAGAAATAATAATCCAGGAAAGGAGACCTGATGAGCAGGTGAGGAATTTAGAAACAGGTAAAGCTTCTATTCCAATTGAGACAATCAAAAATATTCCGGCCCTTTTTGGAGAAGTGGATTTATTACGGAGTTTGCAGCTGTTGCCTGGAGTTCAAACTGCAGGCGAGGGGACTACAGGCTTATTTGTCAGAGGAGGCTCTGCCGATCAAAATTTAGTGCAACTAGAAGGCGCTCCTGTTTTTAACCCATCCCATTTTTTCGGATTTTTCTCTGTTTTTAGTCCTGATGCTTTGGATCAAGTAGATCTTTATAAAGGAAATATGCCTGCGAGTTATGGGGGAAGACTTTCATCGCTGATAGATGTGTCGCTGAAAGAAGGTAATAATGAACAAATCCACGGAGAAGGAGGGATAGGAAGTATATCCTCCAGATTGATGTTAAATGGTCCTTTATTTTCAGACAAATCCACTTTTGCTATTTCTGGCCGAAGAACTTATGCAGACTTATTCTTAAAGTTGTCAAGCAACGAGGATGTTAAGAACAATAAATTAAATTTCCACGACTTAAGCGCCATGTTTGCTTTTCGCTTAGGAGATAAGGATAAAATAACTTTGGCGAGCTATGAAGGAAGTGATTTTTTGGGTTTGGATGATCAGTTTGGATTGGGTTGGAGAAACTGGGTGAGTTCTTCTAAATGGAGCCATACCATCAATGAAAATTCTTTTTTTGATCTCAAAGTATACCATTCCAGGTATCAATATAAAGTAGAGTTTGACGACCCTGAGGCTGGTTTCAGCTGGAAAAATAAACTGTCTGAATCAGGTATGAAGGGTCAGTGGAGCTGGATCAATTCAGATAAGATGCAGTCCTATTGGGGCTTCCAAAGTCAATACTATCATTTTGCTCCTATCGGTCTTGACCCAGCTGGGGATAGTGCTATCGAACCAATAGTGACCAATCCAAAAAATGGGTTTTTGATTAGTGCATTTCTAGGAGCTACAGTCGAACTAACACCAAAACTGAGCACTGAAGTAGGATTGAGATGGGGATTTTTCCATCAGGTAGGTAAAGGACTCGATTATCTTTATGAGAATGATATTCCTAATGAAGAGGCCAATGTGATAGACAGTGTTTCCTATAATACTTTGGAGCCAATGCATTTTTATCAAGGCTTAGAACCACGAGTCGCTTTTCGATATTTGGTCAACGAGGAATTTTCTATCAAAGCAGCCTATAACAGAAACTATCAATATGTGCAGATCGCCTCGAATAGTTCTGCAGGTTTGCCTATCGATAGATGGATCTTAGCAGGGAAATACATGTCTCCTTTGCGTTCTGATCAAGTATCCATTGGTTTTTTTAGGAATTTCAATGAAAACAAGTGGGAGTTTTCTGTTGAAACTTATGCGAAGGACATCAGAAACGTTATTGACCTGAAAAATGGAGCTTCTGTATTATTCACAGATCAAGTGGAAACAGAGATCCTGACAGGAGATGGATATGCTTTAGGAGTTGAGTTTTTATTGAGAAAAAATGTAGGTAAAACCACCGGTTGGTTGGCTTACACTTATTCGAGGACCTGGAGAACTATAGAAGGGATCAGCCTAGGGCAGAGATATAATCCTAGATATGATCGACCAAATGATGTCACGCTGGTATTGAATCATGAATTTTCGCCTGCTTGGTCAGCAGGATTGACCTTTGTCTACACCACTGGTCAAGCTGTTTCTTTCCCAATTGGAACGTATGAAGTCGATAATCAGGTGATTCCTTTGTATTCGGATTATAGAAACGAAGATCGATTCCCGGACTATCATAGAATGGATGCATCTGTTACTTGGAAAAACCCTGATAAGGGTAGAAAATGGAGAGGTAGCTGGAACTTTAGCATTTACAATCTTTATGGTAGAAAAAATCCATTTGCATATGAATTCAGGACCGTTTTCAATGATAAGATAAATTACAATCCAGATGATGATGGGCCGATTGTCTCTGAAAAGCAGAGTGTTGTCATGACTTATTTGTTTACATTTTTGCCTTCGATCACCTATAATTTCCAATTCTAAAATGAGAAGATTAACGGCTATTTTGATTGCTTGCATTTGTTGGTCTTGCCAAGAGGAAGTGAACTTGCCTTTAGCGACCATAGATGGAGTGATTCCTGTGATTGAAGCTACTTGGACTGACGCTTCCTATTACAATGAGGTGAAGGTGACATTGGCAGAGAATTATTTTGATACCACTGATGTCGATATTATTTCTGATGCTCAGGTTACGATTCGTGGGCTGAGAACAGGAGTGACTATACCTTTTTCTTTTAATGATGATACCCAAAGTTTCAAGCCTGTCAATGATGGGATTACCGCCAAAGTAGGGGAATTGTATCAAATCAGTTTAGAATGGGAAGACAAGGTTTTCATGGCAACTGGTGAAATGCTCATGCCTCCAACGGTAGATAGTTTAACCTATCAATACCAAGAAAAGCGGATATTTAGGGATGAAGGATATTATATAAAGGTCTATGGCAAAATCCCATTTGAGGAGGATAATTATTACCGGATCAAAGTGATTGAAAATGACACTTTAAAAAATGATCGGGATGATTATTTGCTATTTGACGACACATTTGGATTGACATTTTTTGAAGATGGACTGGAATTAAATTACTCATTTGATGAAGGAGATAAAGTAAGGCTGGAGCTTTTCAGAATGAATAAAAGCGCCTATGATTACCTCACTCAAATTGTAGGATTACTTTATAATGACGGTGGATTATTTAGTCCTCCTCCACAAAATCCTGAAACAAATTTTGAGGTAATTTCTGGGGATTCTGAGGTCTTCGGGTTCTTTTTGGTATCGCCTGTTCTGACAGAAACGATATTTATTGAGAATGATGATTAAGTCGTAATTGATACTTTTTACGACTGTAATTTTTAAGTTTGCTCAACGAATATTTTACCCCTTATTCCAAGATGAATCAATCTTTGAACATGTTTATTTCCCAGAAATTAGAGCAAAGCATTTCTGATATTTTAGAGTTGCCTATTGCAAAGGATAGAAAAGCTATTTTAGAGGAGTTAATCCACTATGTGACAAAGACATTAGATGCAGGGAAAAAGGTCAATCTAAATTTCATTTGTACACATAATAGCCGTAGAAGCCAAATTTCTCAGGTTTGGGCACATGTGGCAGCCTTTTATTATGGGCTTGAAATTGCTTGTTTTTCTGGTGGGGTAGAAGTGACGGCTTTCAATCCAAGAGCTATTCTTGCTTTAAAAAATCAAGGATTTAAGATTGATTTTGAGCAGGATGAAAACCCTGTTTACAAATTGTATTTTTCAAAAAGTGAGAATCCGATTACTGCGTTTTCAAAGCTTTATTCTGACCCTGCCAATCCAAATGAGGGTTTTGCAGCCGTGATGACCTGTGATCATGCGGATCAAAATTGTCCTTTTATTCCAGGGGCCGAGGCTAGAATCTCACTTCAATTTGAGGATCCTAAAAAGTATGATGATACACCTCTAGAAAGTGAAATGTATTCCGCTAGGTCATTGCAGATTGCCTCTGAACTTTTTTATGCATTTAAGAGAGTGAAGGAAAGAAGATTATAAATCAATGGTCAGTTTAACTGCAGTTTTTCTTTCAATAGTTTAAAATCCACCGGTTTGGTCAAAAACTCATCTGCTCCGAGACTTTTGGCAGTATTATAATTTTGCTCATCCCCGTAGGCAGAGATCATCATTACTATTGGCTTTGGCACCAATTCCTTTTGCTTGATTTCTTTCAATAATTCCAATCCACTCATTCCCGGCATGTTAATGTCCGAAAGGATTAAAATTGCTTCATGGTCTAACTTTTCGATGTATTCCAAAGCTTCTTTTCCCGAGAAAGCAAAAGCAAAATCAACAGTCTTGGATCGAATCTCTTTTCTGAATCGCTGTTCAAAAAGTGTCTTGACGTCTTGCTCGTCATCTACAACTAGAATTTTCATAATTTAATTTTTGGTAAAATAAGTTTGAATTGAGCTCCCTCACCAGGTTCTGAATCTACCAGGATTTCTCCTCCATGAAATCTCATGATATCATAGCTCAAAGATAATCCTAGACCGGTACCTTGTCCTGTCGGCTTAGTGGTGAAAAATGGCTGGAATATTTTCTGTTTTACTTCTTCAGGAATCCCGTTACCATTATCTCTTATAATTATTTCGATGTGATTCTCTAAGTTTTTGGTGCTTACAGCAACCATTGGCTTAAAATCAATCGTGGTTAGGCTTTGTTTCTTTTCTGATACTGAATGAAATGAATTGTTGAACATATTTAAAATGACTCTTCCAAAATCCTGAGGAACTACTTCTATTAACGGCAGAGTTTCATCAAAATCCATTTCAAAATCTGAATTAAATGATTTGTCTTTGGCTCGAAGACCATGATAGGAGAGTCTCAAATATTCGTCAATCAACTTGTTGATATCAGTGGGCTCTTTTTGCCCGGAATTAGCTCTAGAATGTTGCAGCATCCCTTTGACAATCGAATCCGCCCTTTTTCCATGGTGATTTATTTTTCCCAGATTTTCTTTTAAATCCTGACAGATAGCAATGACCTCATCAAAATCTTTATTCTCAATTTCTCCCAGCATTTCATCAAGAAGTTCATTGCTAACCTCAGAAAAATTATTCACAAAATTCAATGGATTTTGAATCTCATGGGCTATTCCTGCTGTTAATTCACCCAAAGAAGCCATTTTTTCGGACTGAATTAATTGAGCTTGGGTGTCTTTTAGTTCTTTTAAAGTATCCTCGACTAGCTCTTTGGCTTTTTGAAGCTGAAGATTTTTTTGAATCAAATCACTAGTTTGCTCAGCAACTTTACGTTCTAATTCCTCATTTTTCTTTTTCCACTCCGTGAGATGCCAAGCATCATTTTCAACATTTACTGGTGTGCTTCCATGCCAATGAATCAATTTCCAACTGGGACTATTCCACTCAAATAATGCACTTAACCTAAATTCCACCTTGTTTACTCCTTCCTGATTTTCGATGAAAAGATTTAAAATGGAAACGAAGAGGTGTAAATTCCCAGAAGGATTTTCCCATTCATGTATTGAAAACTCTTCATAAGAGACCGAAACTCCCAACTCTTTACTTTGTTGATATTGCAAAAAGATCAACTCTATAAATTGATTGAGACCTATAATCTTTTCGTCTTTTGTTGTGCCAAAGCCTGTGACATTTTCAGAAATGTATTCAGGGATTTTTTCAGCAGGATATTCGGAAATAAATATTTTGATCATCTCCCTATAAGCCACTTTCAGCAATTGGCTTTTTTCCGGATTCTTTGGTTTCAAAATATTTTCCTTGGTTTTCATTCAAAAAGAATTGAAGCACATATAAATGCAAATTCAAAAATTATAATCGGTAAGGAATTCAATAAAAGGTAGGGCCCTAATTGTTTGGCTAATGGGTTAACCTTTTTTTAATAATTCTTCAAATTAGAGTTCTTTCTTGGAGGCATTTTTATGGGCCTCTATTTGGATAGATAAACTAAAACTAGGTGTTGAATTTTAACTTCTAACTCATATTTAATTTAAGGTATTTTTTTGATAATAATACATTTTACAAGTGGGAACAACAAAATTTATGGTTTAAAAAAACAGGTTAAGGAATTAGATTCCTTTTTGGATTTGGGCGGTTTTTGATACCTATAGGAGCATGACGGAATATTAACAACAAATTAATCGTAGATATATGAAAATTTCGTAGGTATTTTAAAAATTTCATTTTACTTTAGAATTATGAATGAATTGAATCACAACGAAGAACTGATCATGCGCATCTTTTGGAAGCTTGAAAATGCTTTGGTGAGAGATGTATTGGATGAATTGCCAGAGCCAAAACCACCCTATACGACTTTGGCGTCCTCTATTAGGCTTTTGGAGAAAAAAGGATATTTAAGTCACAAGACTTATGGCACAACGCACCTTTTCTTTCCCTTGATTACTCAGGCAGAATACAGTAAAAAGAGTATCAACCGAATTGTTAAGAATTTCTTTGAAGGATCTGTTGGGAACTTCCTTTCATTTATGGTGAAGGAAAAAAATATCTCTGACGATGAGCTTCAAGATTTGCAGAAGTTGATAGATGATTACGAAAACCCAGAAAAGGAATGAACGCATTATTAACATATCTAATAGAAGCGAGTATCTGCATGGCAGTTTCACTTGTTTTTTACCGGTTGGTACTGAGTGAGTTGACATTCTTTGCGATGAACCGTGCTATTTTATTGACAATGTTGGGTTTCTCATTGGTCATTCCTGTTTTATCTGTTGATTTTTATCCGATTCAAACCATGTTGGTGAGGGAAGTAACCTTGCCGGAATTTTTTGTAGGGGATCAAACTCAATCAAATTCATCCATTTTCCAATTGGATTGGTTGAAAATTATTGGGTCTATTTATATGATTGGAGTATTGTACACTGCTTCCAGATTGATTTTGGGCTTTTTTCAATCACTTAACTTACTTCGTGAAGCAAAATTATTTTTCTACGAGGGTCAATTCATTGCAGTACACCCTCGATTCACACCTGCATCTTTCTTCCAATATATTTTGCTTCCAAAATTTCATCAGGAAGATGAGGACCAGCAGCGGATTATTTTACATGAGTCTGTTCATGTCAGTGAAAAACATAGCTGGGATTTACTCTTTGTCCAGATGGCAAAAATTGTTTTTTGGTTCAACCCTTTAATATATCTATTTGAAAATTCTATCCGAGAGATACATGAGTTTCAGGCGGATCAGGGAGTGACTCGAACCTATTCTCAAACAGAGTATTCCAGACTTTTATTGAGGCTGTTGACAGCAGGAAGAGGCTGGCAGTTCATGAATAACTTTAACCAATTTCAAACCAAAAAACGAATTATCATGATGAACAAAACAAAATCAGATAGAAATCTGAGAAGTAGATTTCTCTGGGCAGTTCCTGTGATGGGATTGTTATTTTTAATGTTCTCTTGTGACCTGGCTCAGATGGATGAGGAAATCGAAGGACCAGTTCAAAATGGGGAACAGGCAAAAGCCATGGGGCCTGCAGATCTTGCGGCTAGGATCAAAGATGTGGGATCTGATGGCAATGAGATTTTTGATGTAGTAGAAACCCAACCAAAACCTCCAGGCGGTATGGTAGGTTGGAATTCATATTTAGCATCTAATCTGAATTATCCAGCTCAAGCTAGACAAATGGGTATTGAAGGAACAGTGATCGTAGTGTTTGTTGTGAACACAGATGGTTCAGTGTCGGATGTTGATATTCTAAGAGGAATCGGTGGAGGGTGTGATGAAGAGGCTATTCGAGTAGTAGAAAATTCTCCAAATTGGGAGGCTGGATCACAAAGAAAAAGGTTGGTAAATACCAGAATGAGGTTGCCGATCCGATTCAAATTAGGAAACGCAGAAATTGATACTCAGAAATCAAGTGAAGTCACTTTAGATTTTCCAGAGAAAATTGAAGTTCCTATTTCCAATTGATTAAATAACTAAAATAATATCCAAAATATACAGATGAAAACTTACGCTAAACCAATTATCCTAACTTCACTTTCTATCCTGATGTCATTCTTCGTGTACGTAGGAGATGTGAATGCCCAAACTTCGGAGGAGGTTCTTAAAGAGGTGGATGTCATGCCAGCACCTCAAGGGGGCATGCAAGGATTGATGAAGTTTATGAGTGAAAATCTAAAATATCCTGAGCAGGCCAAAGAAAAAGGAATTGAAGGAACGGTGATTGTTTCTTTCGTAGTGCAAAAGGACGGATCTATTACTAATCCTGAGGTTTTGAGAGGAATAGGTGCCGGTTGTGATGCAGAGGCAGTTAGAGTTGTGAAAGCATTTCCTAACTGGACACCGGGTGAGAAGGACGGTAAAAAAGTGAATACTCAAATGCAATTACCTATAAAGTATAAGCTTTAGTTGATGGTTTCATAAATTTCAAAAAGCCTCTGAAATTGTTTCGGAGGCTTTTTTTTGTTAAAATTTACGAATAAGTCGTGATATTACGAATAATTCGTAGGTTTTCTGGAAAAGCTTTTTTACATTTAAATCATGGAAGAGTTAACAACCAACGAAGAGCAGATTATGAGGATCTTTTGGAAATTGGAAAGAGCAATTGTAAGAGATGTTCTGGACCAATTACCAGAGCCAAAACCTCCTTATACTACATTGGCTTCTTCAGTTAAAGTCTTAGAAAAAAAAGGATACCTGGGGCATAAATCTTATGGGAAGACCAATGAATATTTTATTCTCATCCCTGAAAGTGATTACAGGAAAAAGAGTTTTAACTCATTGGTAAAGAATTTCTTTGGAGATTCGGTGGAAAATGTTCTTTCATTTCTGGTGAAAGAGAAAAAGGTTTCTGAAAAGGAATTAGAAGAGTTACAGAGGATGATTGACGGTTTCGAAAAAAAATAGAAGATGGAATTTTGGTTCACATATTTATTGGAGGGAAGTCTTGGAATATTGTTAGTGGTTTTATTTTATAAAATCATTATTGAAGACTTGACGTTTTTCTCTCTGGCACGAATTACTCTTTTGGCATTGTTAGGAGCTGCAGTGCTTTTGCCACTTTTTTCATTCGATTTTCAATGGTTTTCCGAAAGTCCAATTCGCCCAATCAATACTTCATTGCTTTGGGTAGAAGGTCAAGTAAATCCAGAAAATGTGACGGATAGTTACTCAAGTTTTAATTGGGGATTACTTCTTATTTCTATCTATTTGGTAGGAGTGGTTTATTCACTTTCAAGACTTATTCTAGGGATTTTAAAAACCTTGACTTGGATTTCAGAATCAGAGAAATTGAATTTCGGATCTTATATCATTGTGGTCAATCAAAAATTTATTCCGGCTTCCTTTTTTTCATTTATTCTATTGCCTGAATCACCTCAAAGAAGTAAAGAATATGATCAGATTTTACTGCATGAGTCAGTCCATATTCAAAAAGGTCACACTTGGGATGTTCTGTTTTTACAGGTAATAAAATCTCTTTTCTGGTTTAATCCAGCCATTTACCTCTTGGAAAAGCAACTGCGGGAAATCCATGAGTTTCAGGCTGACCAGGAAGTGACAAACAGCTATTCTCCAATTGCCTATTCACGGCTTTTACTAAAGCAATTAAGTAAAGATTGTGGTTTGCAATTCATGAATAATTTCAATCAATTTCAAACAAAAAAACGAATCATGATGATGAACAAAACAAAATCAACTGCTATTCAAAAGAATAGATTTCTACTGGGAATACCTTTAGTGGTATTAATGATCGGCCTGTTTTCCTGCAATATGGCAGTAAGTCAGTCTGAATTAACTGGAACTTGGACCGGAACTGATTTTCAGTTTGAGCAAACAGAGGGGCCAGATTTGTCAGCAATGATAGAAGGTGGTAGAGCTTTGCATGAAGGAGGAAAATTAATGTTAAATGAAGATGGAACCATGGAAATCTCTACTGAGAAAGGGGAGGTTAATGGTTCTGGTGTTTGGAAGAAAGTTGATGATAAAACATTATTGATTCATGATAAGTCTGGCGAAGTCACTTATTATGAGATTATTTCTGCAACTGATAAGGAATTAATTACGAAGCACGATGTGGAAATGGATACTCCCATGGGTAAAGTTGCAGGTACGATTACTTTGACCTATAAGAGATAAAAAATTTATCATTATCTACGAATATGTCGTAGATTTTCATAGGGTTTTTATTCAAAAAGCCAGTCTAGATTCTAGACTGGCTTTTTTTTGATGCATGTTAAGGAAGATTAATCCATTTTGTCACCGAAGAAAATGGCATTCAAGAACAGCTTATTGGTTCCATACCAAGTGCCTCGGAAGTTCGGAGAATCATAGAAGTTGATTACTCGACCACGACCAACAGGAGAAACAATCAGGCTGGCACTTTGCTTTAGCAATTCCAAATTAGTGTCTGATATGTAGCCTCCCAAAAGTGGATCATCAGTGTAGCGAATAGGAGTGAGGTATTTGTTTTTGCTTGGCTGTACGAAAATCGAATTGTTTCTATACACAGGAAGTGTTTCTCTTCTATAGCCATAGGCAATTGGATGAGTCAGATCTAACCTAGCCATGTAAATACTTCCACCAACTTCCTTGGCTCCCTCAAAATTGCTTCTCACTGCAAATGGTAGCTCTTTTGGATCTGTATTTTCTCCTCTCTCAACCATAGATTCTTTAGTGATACCTTTTTGGTTTAACCATAGACTAGCAGATTTCATGGAAATCACTGTTCCACCCCTGTTGATCCAATCTTTTAGATGTTCGACCACACTTTCTGAGAATGAATTGTAATTTCCATTCGGCAAAATCAAGGTGTTATAATCATATAAATTCACTCGATTCATTTGATCCGAATTCACTTTAGTTATTGGCATTCCCACTTTGGAGTCCAATAAATACCAGATTTCACCCGCTTCATAGCTACTTACTCCATCTCCCACGACCATGATGACTTTTGGGGCAGTTACAGTACCGACAAGGTTAGATCCTAGATCTATTCCCTCTAGGTTCATACCAGTGCTGGTAGCATAAACTTGTTGATGATTAACTGCTGCCAAAGTCTTTAAAGCATCTTTGACATTGCTTTCACTCATTTTCTGAAATCCCATAGGAATCATCAAAGTGCCTGCGGCAAATTCCACCGGCCCGTCCTGAGTTTGGGAGGTAAACGGGCGATTGACAATTTCTACATGAACACCTGCTTCCTTCAAATCAAAAAGCATTTTTGGAGCAAAATAATCTGCCCAATCAATCAAATAGGCATAAGCTTTATCTTCTGGAAAAGTAAATGCTTTAGGTGAATTATCTTCTATCTGGTTACCTAGTTTCAACGATGGACCAGCCGCGAACGGCATTCCATAAGTGTGGGCCATTGTCCAGGTGGATGCATCATAAAAGACGGAATCTGCAAATTCTGTCACCTCTTCAAACATGGTTCGAACCATTCTATATTGAGGTTGGGAAGTGGGAACAATCCAAGATTTTCCTTTTTTGAAATTGTAACCACCTAAAGTTAAATCTGAAGTGTTTTCATAAACTTTGATTTGATGATCCATCAGAAACTGAACAAACAGATGATTTCTGTTATCGTCAAACTCATCTCCAAAAACGTAATTTCTGGCTGGATCTTTAGAACCTTCAGAAATTGCTGTTTCAAAGAATTCACGTAAATAATCGTGCATAAACTCTCTGTTGTCAAGAGCTGCTTCCATTGTGGCCAAAGAACTTCTTACGTGATTTCTAATCGTAAACTCAAATTTGACTTCGCCTCTTTGGCTGTCTTGCACATGGCCTCGGCTACTCGCTTGCTCGAATACCAATCCTAGTCCTCCATGTATATCTGGATAGGTGCTTCCGTATCCTGGATAACTGTTGTCAAAAACTTCTTTGGACCAATAAAGGCTACCGATTTCATCCAGGTATTTTGAAAAGTACTTCGCAAAGCGAACATTGATGTCATCGTAATTTTTTCTTGGCACTACAGGGTTTTCACTTCCATAAGGCTTGGTTGGCTCAAAGAAGTAAGTGCTATTGGTGCCCATTTCATGAAAATCGGTGGTCACATTTGGATACCAAGTATGATACCATGCGATTTTAGCCTGAGATTCAGGATGTGCTAGTGGAAGCCAGTCTCGATTTAAATCAAACCAATAATGGTTGGTTCTACCTCCCGGCCAAACTTCATTATGCTCGCGATCCAAAGGATCAGCTACAGGAGGAAAGCCTTTATTGGTATTCGCCCAATGACTATGTCTGTCCCTTCCATCTGGATTGACAGTGGGATCAAAATGGACGATTGCATTTTCTCTTAATTCTTTTGCCAAATCTGACTGAGAAGCTAGTAACCAATAGGCTGTAAGCATGGCTGCTTCTGCAGAAGAAGGCTCATTTCCATGAACTCCATAGCCTTGGTGAATGATGGCTGGCATGCCGCTTACCTCAGGTTTTGGCTGACTTGGATCTGCAAGTTGCAATTGCTTCAATCTGATTTCTTTCAGATTTGCCATGTTATTGGCAGAAGCTATGGTCAGAATTATTTTTGGACGAAGCTCATGGGTATAGCCGATTGTTTTTAATTCAGCCATATCGGATAATTCATCCAGTTTCTCGAAGTATTTCACAATGAGATCGTATCTGGTATGCCATTCTCCGATTTTATACCCTAAAAACTCTGAGGGAGAAGGTACTGCAGGATCAAATTTTTCGCCGGGAAAGAAATAATTTTCTTGCGCCTGACTGTTATAGCATAAGAAAATCCCGAGAAGGAGTGAGAGTAGTGGTTTTTTCATAGACCCAATTTATTTCAAAATCGAATAGGATAGTGGCTAAATCAGGAAAAATCCACTAATGGTTTTTTGTTTCATGGCTTTTTGAAGTAATTTATCGGCTTTAGTTCTTATTCCTAAAATAATCTAACCTATGAAAAAGACATCGCTGACCCTGGCGCTTACCTTATCTGCTTTTAGTATCAGCTTTTTAGCTTGTGCACAAGAAAAAACTCCGCCTCCAATGAAACCTGAGGCAACTGAATTTTATACGCCTGTTCCTCCGAAAGTAACTCCCGGAGCAAACAATACGGCTCCTCCATCTGACGCCATCGTGCTTTTTGATGGAACTAGTTTGAATGGATTTGTCAGTGCAAAAGACGGAACTAGTCCTGCCGAATGGACCATCGAAAATGGTGAGTTGGTTGTAACCCGAGGAAAAGGTGATATCCAATCAAAACTTCCTTTTGGAGATGCGCAATACCATGTGGAATGGTCTGCTCCAACAGAAATCGTAGGTGAAGGTCAAGGTCGTGGAAACTCTGGTTTTTTCTTGATGGGATTGTATGAAGTTCAGGTTTTGGATAGCTACGAAAGTAAAACCTACACTAATGGTCAGGCGGGAAGTATCTATAAGCAGTTTGCTCCTTTGGCTATGGCTTTAAGACCTCCGGGAGAGTGGAATTACTATGACATCATTTTCAAAGCTCCTCGCTTCAACAAAGATGGAATTGTTACTTCACCAGCAACGGTAACTGTTTTAATGAACGGTGTTTTGGTTCAAAACCATGTGATCCTAAAAGGTCCAACTGAATACATTGGTATTCCTAATTATAAAGCGCATCCAGAAGAATTGCCAATCAAATTGCAAGACCATGGAAACCCGGTAAGATTTAGAAATATCTGGGTTCGCAAGCTGTAAGTACTCATTTTATAATGGAGCAGGATTTAACTATTCTGCTCTTTTTTTGTCAATACTCTCAATAACCCATAAAAACCATGTCATCAAGAAGACGATTTATCCAAAATACCATGCTGGTTGGGGCAGGGCTCAGCATGCCTAATATCTTAACTGCCGCGGATTTTGGTCGATACACCAGAAAAGTAAAACCTTCGGATCAACTAAACTATGGACTCATAGGAGCCAATGGGATGGGTTGGTCCAATATGAGCGCACATTTGAAATTACCTGAGGTAAATTGCGTCGCGATTGCCGATGTAGATCAAAGTGTGCTGGATAGAAGAAGTGAAGATGTTTTCAAGCTAAGAGGTACAAGACCGAAGCTTTATAAAGATTATAGAAAGTTACTCGAAGATCCAGATATCGATATTGTGATCATCGGAACTCCAGATCATTGGCATTGCCTGATCATGTGTGATGCTGTTTCTGCAGGAAAGAATGTCTATGTAGAGAAACCAATTGCAAATACCATCGAGGAATGCCAACTAATGGTGAAAGCTCAAGAACGCTATGGAAAAGTAGTTCAAGTTGGGCAATGGCAGCGATCTGGTTCTCAATATGCTCAAGCCATTGATTATGTGAAATCAGGAAAATTGGGTCAAATCAGATTGGTGAAATGCTGGGCATACCAAGGTTGGATGAAGCCAGTCCCGGTTTTACCAAATGGTCCAGCACCAGAAGGGGTGGATTATAAAATGTGGTTAGGACCAGCGCCAGAAAGGCCTTTCAATCCAAATCGTTTCCATTTCAATTTCCGTTGGTTTTGGGATTATGCTGGTGGATTGATGACTGATTGGGGAGTTCATGAGATCGATATTGCACTTTATGCAATGGGAGTAAGTGCTCCAAAATCCGTAATGGCTTCCGGTGGGAAATTTGCATACCCGGATGATGCTTCTGAGACCCCTGATACGCTTCAGACAGTGTATGAATACGATGGCTTCAATATGCTTTGGGAACATGCTACAGGTATCGATGGAGGAAACTATGGGACAACGGAAGGAATTGCATTTATCGGAAACAATGCAACTTTGGTAGTGAATAGAGGGGGATGGAAAGTGATTCCTGAAACCGAAAACAAAGATGGTCAGCGTGTTCCAAAAGTAGCTGAAGTTCCTCATACTCCTGGGGTTGGAAGCGCCTTGGATCATCATGCTAAAAACTTTATTGAAGCGGTAAAAGCGAATGATCCTAGCTTGCTGAATTGTGCGATTCAAACTGGAAGTGTCGCAGCAATCAATGCCCAAATGGGGAATATTGCCTATAAAACCGGTAAGAAAGTTTATTGGGATGCTGGCAAAAATCAATTCACCGATTCAGAGGCAAATCAATTGATCAAAGCCCATTACCATAATGGATGGGAATTGCCGAAAGTATAAATTGATTTAAGATTTATTAAATACGAACCCCTCGAAGAAATTTGAGGGGTTTTTATTTTAACTTCCCAGCATGAAATTCCTCCAATCAACAACCTTTTACCTACTTTTTATTCTCCTCATTTCCTGCAAATCAACTTCCCAGTGGGAAGGACAAGGCCCTATTCAAATCATTCCTACAGAAAGTAAAGAAATCAGCCTTCAGGAAAAGAGAACATTTGATTTGGAAAAAGGGCTTTATTTTTCAAATCAGTTTGATGGAGCAAGACTCAATGATGCCCAAAGGATCAATGATACGTTGATTTCTATAACCATATTGCCAGAGAACGAACCCATCAACCCCAGTCCATGGTATGCTTTTAAAATTTGGTCTGAAAGCCCTCAGGATTTCTGGATTAAATTCACTTATTCTGATAAAGGATTTCATCGATATTATCCAAAAATAAGTAAGGATGGAAACTCCTATTCCAATGTAGATTCGACTGATTTTTACTTACCTATTGTTGAAGAAGGAAGACCCAAAGAAGCATTTTTAAAAGTTCAGAGCTCTCTGGATACTACTTGGATTGCTGCTCAGGATTTAGTCGGAACTCAGCATGTGTCGGATTGGAAAGAAGGTTTGTTGGGATTTGATTTTGTGGAAAAAATCAAGATTGGGGAAAGCACTCAAGGAAGACCATTGGAGGTTTTGAAAATTGGGAATGCTGATGACCAACAGATGCTAATGGTGATCTCCATGCAGCATCCACCGGAAGTTCCTGGTTATCTGGCGATGAAGGCTTTTATCGAGAAAATTTGTGAAAATACAGCTGTTGCCAAGAAGTTTCGAAGTAAATACAATCTTTATCTCATGCCACAGATGAACCCAGACGGGGTAGCTAATGGCCATTGGAGACATAATGCTGGAGGAATTGATACGAATAGAGACTGGGTTAATTTCAATCAACCTGAAACAAAAGCGCTTTCTGAATTTATGGAAAAAAAGGTGGTAGAAACAGGAGGGAAGTTTGTTTTCGCAGCTGACTTTCACGCCACTTGGGAGGATATCTTTTATATCAATAATGAGGAATTAGAAGGATATTACCCAGGTTTGATCCGTAGGGTTATCGAAAAGTCATCTAAGAGAATTCCGGGATATGTCCCGAATATCAGACCTAATGAAGGCAAAGAAAGAAGCGTCACTTCTAATTCCTATTTCTTCTTTGTACAGCATGCAGAATCCATGACTTTCGAAGTTGGAGACAATACTCCAAGAGATGTTATTCAGATGAAAGGAGAGTACTTAGCGGAAGAGCTAATGCGGATTTTGAATAGGAAAAAGTGGTAAAGAAAAATCTGTAAAAAAAGAGAGTCGCAATACTTTGCGACTCTCTTTTTGCATTATCTATGTCAAAATGCCAATGCTGCGAGTCCAAGTTTCGACTTGAGCGGATTGATGGATTTGAGAATTTGACCTGAATATTTTTTAAACAGATCACTTCCCATTA
The DNA here is from genome assembly GCF_014206875.1 of Algoriphagus iocasae. Taxonomy (GTDB): domain Bacteria; phylum Bacteroidota; class Bacteroidia; order Cytophagales; family Cyclobacteriaceae; genus Algoriphagus; species Algoriphagus iocasae. Next base: position 1,330,298 of record NZ_JACIJO010000001.1, read on the forward strand.
GATCAGTAAGAAACTTGGTTCTTTTGTTTTTCAGCCCCAGGAAGCTTGCTTTTTTATCATCATCAGATGCTGAACTATCACTGATTTTCATCAATTCGTCCACAAAGCTTTTGTTGTTTGTTTCTAATTTACTTTTCTGATCTGAGTTAAGATCCAGGCCTTTCGTGTTATTTAAAATCCCAAGAACTTGAGAGGATAAATCCATTTTTGGGACTTTTAAGCCTTGAGCTTGAGCTGAAAAGCCAATCAATGAAATGGCAAATGCGAAGGTTAAAATTTTTAGAAGTTTCATAAAATGAGTGTTGCTAGTTTGTATTTAGTTTTAAATGGTCTAATCTTCTTTTTAACAGCTTTCTTGTACTGTTTTGCTTTGTTTTCTCCAAGAATTTCAGAAAAGGCTCCAGACTGTTTTTTGCCTAGATTTAATATTGATTTTCGCTTTTCTTCATCGCTTTTGTTACTCCCTGCGACTTCCAGAATTTCGTCAAAAAACTTGCTGTTTGCTGATTTAAGTTCTTCTTTTTTTTGAATCATCGATATCTAAGTCACTTTCAGGAGAAAAAACACCACTCATATCTTTCTTGAAATCTGCTGATGGTAAAGAAATTTTTTGCGCTAAAGTTTCATGATTCATCAGAAGTCCAGAAACTAAAAGAAATGAAAATAGAGCTAATATCTTTTTCATAATAAAATAGGTTTATTTAAACAATCCTTTGCCCAAATCCATAAGCCCTCCTAAGTCCATTCCACCACCATTTTTTCCACCCATTAGTGAGCCTAATAAATCACCAGTATTAATCTTACCTGAATTTCCCTGAAGTGAAGAAATGACAGAAGACATAATGTCTTCATTATCCTGAGGAGCATCATTCACTCGTTTATTGAAAAAGTTTAAAATCATTGGAAGCGCGGCAGCTGCAATTCCCATGGCTTGCTCCTTTGAAATACCAAGCTTATCAATCAGGCTGTTTGAAACATCGCCTTGTAATTTATTAATCACTGGTGAATCTGGTGAAGTTTCACTTCCAGAAAACATTTCCTTAACAGCACTTAAGTCACCTGTTGAGATTTCTTTCTGAATACTTGAGAAAATTGACTCTTTTAGGGCTCCTGCTGAACTTTTTGGGCTTTGCTGGTTCATACCTGCAAGCATCTCTTCTAAAGGCCCTTCGGCTAAATTTAACAATTGATCTAACATCGTTTTAAAAGTTTATATCTATTAAAGTTCATTAAAATCTTTCTTTAATCCTATATAATATTGTATTCATTGATCAAGATTAATACTGGTAAAATCAAATTGTTCCCGATTTTTTCAAGATGTATTTCATATTAAGTTCTTTGTTTCCGTACGAAATTTGTGTCCGAATTTGATACGTTTTGTTAAAAGCGTAAATTCTTAAAATATTGAAAATCAATTTTTTAAATCGATTTTTTAGTAATGGCATGTAATTTTCGGTATTTTATTTCTTGAATAATTTTTCAACACAATAAATCTTTTGACTTACCAGGGTTTCTCAAACTCTACGTCAGATTAATTCAATCAATATTTACTAATCCCAACTTATCTATGAAAAAAACATTTGTTCTATTGGTGGCTTTTGTTTTTGCACTGAAGTCTGAAGCCCAGACTGATGCAAGACTAATGCAGTTGCCAGATGTTTCAGACACACAAATCACATTTACATTCGGAGATGATATTTGGGTGGTGGCAAAAAGTGGAGGAGTAGCAATGCGATTAACCTCCCCGGAAGGACCGGAAATGTATCCTAAATTTTCTCCAGACGGAAAGCAAATTGCCTTCTCTGCTAACTACAACGGAAATTATGATGTGTATGTCATGCCAAGCTCAGGAGGAGTGCCGCAAAGACTTACCTATCATGGAATGCCTGATATTGTTCAAGGATGGTCGCCAGATGGTAAATCTATTTTGTTCACTTCAGGAAGAGAAAGTGGGAAAGAGCGTTTTTCTCAGTTTTATACAGTACCAGTAACCGGTGGATTACCGTCCAAGCTACCTGTACCTTATGGAGAATTTGCATCCTATTCACCCGATGGGAAGTCCCTTGCCTATACAGATAGAAGTCGCGTTAACAGAAACTGGAAAAGATATAGAGGAGGAACAGCTCCAGATATTTTGGTTTTTGATTTGGCAGACTACAGGACTAAAAACCTGACTCAAAATGCAGCAAATGATGAGTTGCCAATGTGGATGGGTAATTCTGTGTATTACATGTCAGATAATGGACCAGAGAAAAGAAATAATCTTTGGAAGTATGATTTCAGTACGGAGGAAAATACCCAATTGACACATTTTGAGGATTATGATATTACTTTTCCATCAAACAGTGATTCGGAAATCGTTTTTGAAGCAGGAGGGAAATTATACCTTTTCAACGCCAGTTCAGGAGAGTCAAAAGAGGTTCCAATTCAAATAATTTCTGATCAAAAAGCAAAGATTCCTAAAATCATTTCTTTGGAAAACAGTGTGCAAAATGGAGGGCTTTCACCAGATGGGAAGAGAGTAATTGTTGAAGCCAGAGGGGAGATTTTTAACCTTCCAGCTGTGGAAGGTTTCGTTACAAATGAGACCAATACCTCAGGCGCAGCAGAAAGATATCCAGCTTGGTCACCTGATGGGAAAACCTTAGCCTATTGGTCGGATGCAACTGGAGAATACCAATTGATGCTAAAAACGATGGGCTCAAATGACGCTGCCAAAGTGATGACGAAGTTTACCAATGGATTCCATTACAATATTTTTTGGTCTCCGGACAGCAAAAAACTGGTGAGCATCAATCAGGCGATGGAAGTTCAGTTAATTGATGCGTCGACTGGATCGGTCAAATTGATTGATAAAGGGAAATACATGTTTGAAGGCAACTTGCAGTCTTTCGAAGTTTCTTGGTCGCCTGATAGCAAGTATATCGCTTATGGAATGTCCAAAGAAAATAGAGCCACTTCTGCTTTGTATTTATATGATATCGAAGCAGGAAAAGCCAGTAAGATTACTTCAGGATTTTACTCGGACCAGAACCCAGTCTTTAGCGAAGACGGGAAATATTTGTTCTTTACAACCAATAGAACATTTAACCCGGTTTATTCAGACGTAGATAATACGTTCATTTATCCAAATTCTACCGGAGTTGCAGTTGGAACTTTGAACAAATCAATTCCTTCTTTGATTGCCTTAAAAAATGATGAGTTTAAGCCGAAAGAGGAAGGGAAAGATGATGATAAAAAAGAAGAAGAGAAATCTGATGAATCCATAAACTTTGAAATAGACGGTTTTGAAAATCGAATTGAAATGTTGGATATCGAACCTGGGAATTTTGGAAATCTTGCAGCTTTGGAAGGAAAACTTTTGTATGTGAAAGGACCAAATTCAGGTGCAGGTAGTGAAGGTGCTCCAAGCTTAAAATTGTATGACTTTAAAGAGAAAGAATCTAAAACGGTATTGGATGGAGTTGGAGGATTTGGGCTTTCTGCTGATAAGAAAAAAGTGATTGTATATGCCATGGGAAAATTGGCGGTGATTGATCCAGCGCCAGGTCAAAAAATTGAGAAAACAGTTCCTGTTCAAGATATGCGAATGACTGTGGTGCCAGCCGATGAATGGAAGCAGATTTTTAATGATGTTTGGAGGTTTGAGCGTGATTACTTTTATGATCCAAACATGCATGGTGTTGACTGGAATTTGATGAAGTCTCGTTATGGATCATTGGTAGACCAGGCAAATTCCAGAAGGGATGTAAATATTATTATCGGAGATCTCATAGCTGAATTAAATGCCTCGCATACCTATAACAATGGAGGGGATTTAGAATCGGGACCAAATCTCTCCGTTGGATATTTAGGAGCTAATTTTGTACTTGAAAATGGAGCTTATAAAATCCTTGAAATTATCAATGGAGCTCCTTGGGATGTAGAAGTAAGATCCCCACTTTCAAAGCCGGGAGTTGATGTTTCAGAAGGTGATTTTATTTTGGAAATCAACGGACAAAAAATTGATCCTTCCAAATCCATATATGCATCTCTTCAAGGACTTGCAGGAAAGACGGTTCAGCTGACGGTTAATAGCAGCAACTCTTTAAACGGAGCAAGGAAAGTACTGGTAGAACCATTGAGATCTGAAGCCAGACTTAGAAACCTTGCTTGGATCAACAACTTCCGGAAGAGGGTAGAAGAAGCGACTGATGGAAAAATTGGCTATGTCTTCGTTCCAAGTACCGGACAAGATGGACAAAATGAATTGTTCCGACAGTTCTATGGTCAGATGGAAAAAGAAGGTTTCATCATTGACGAACGATTCAACAATGGAGGTCAGATTCCCGATAGATTTGTAGAGCTTCTTGATCGAGGACCTTTGGCATTCTGGGCTGTCCGAGACGGGGAAGATTGGGCTTGGCCACCATCTGGTAATTTCGGACCTAAAGTTATGTTGATTAATGGATTTTCAGGTTCAGGTGGAGATGCATTCCCTGATTACTTCCGCAAAAGGGAAGTGGGACCTTTGATCGGAACTCGAACTTGGGGAGGATTGATTGGGATTTCAGGAGCGCCATCTTTGATTGATGGAGGTTCGGTGACCGTTCCAACTTTCAGAATGTATGATCCTGACGGAACTTGGTTTAAGGAAGGTCATGGGGTAGACCCTGACATCGAAGTGGTGGAAGACTTCGAAAGCCTTGCCAAAGGAACCGATGCTCAATTAGAAGCAGCTATCAAAGAAGTGATGAGGTTATTGAATAGCAATGAGAAGTTTAAAAAACCTGCTAGACCTTCTTATGAAAACAGGAATTAGGAAGTAGATGGAATTTAAAAAAGCCTCTTTGATTTATTTCAAAGAGGCTTTTTTCTGGGGTTGAATAGCAATTGGATTATTTCTTACCAAAAACATCTCGGATAGACTCTAAATAATCAAAGCCATGTCCTTCCGTAGGTTCGATGTAATTCCCTTCTAAATATTCATTCCAACAGCAAATCATGACGGTGTTGCCATTCGTTGCACTGTATTTTCTCGAAACTTGTTGGGCCTCCTTCAATTTGGCTGTAAAAGTGGATTTGGTACTATGCACTTTATCTTTTTGCGGTTCACTAGGAAAACCAGATGGCTGAGGCCATGTACCTCCAGCTGGACGCATATCCCATCCCATGGCCACCGGAACTTGATATTCGAAATTCGGATCATTTTTGAATTTCTCTGACCACATGTTCCAATGTCCTCGATATGTTTCGCGCATATCTGCATAGGACTTATTATCCTTTTCCATAAAGTTGTGATAGACATATGCAGTCATCCCCTCAAATCCCATGTCTTTCAACCTTGGAACATATTCCTGAAGCAACTGTTTGTTTTGATAGCTTCCGCCTTCCCAAGGTTTTGAAGGATTCTTTGCAACCCATTTAGTCGGTAAACCATAGATTCTTTCTCTTTCCAGCATAGGACCCGCGGTTACGGCAATAAATTTAATTCCGGGTAGTCCTGCTTTTTTAGCAGTTGCTTGGGAAAGGTCAAGTAAATCTTTCAATTTCAAACCATAAAAAGCAGCACGTGATTCGGCATCCTGAGGAAAATAGAAATAGACAATGGGTCTTCCATCTTTTCCTTTTAAATAATCCCCTCTGGAGAAATATTCATCAATCCATAATTGGGTGATTTTCTCATGAACTTTTAGGTAAAGTTCCTTGTCAGGTTTTTCACCTTCGTAATTGGCTTTTCTTGCCAGTTCTTCGGGTGATCCTATTTTTAGCCAATGCATCCATCGTTCATTGCTGTCATCACACCAGTTGATAGCCCATTTCATCTGCTTTTCCTTTGGAAGTTTGGCATTGACTTCCAGCATGACTTTGAGCTGATCTCCCCATTCTACCAAACCAGGAATAGCCACTCGGCCATCCCTATTGGTGTCTATTTTCCATCCTTTTGGATAGTAAATTTTTGACTGGGGACCAAAATAGAGATGGTAATAATAATGTCTTCCATAAAACCAATCATAAGCAAAAAAGTCTATCCCATAACTCTTCATATACTCCAATTGCTTTCTAATTACTTCGGGATCATCTCTCTTATAAAATCCTTTGAGCTCAGCAATCGGTTTTCGATCTAAGTAAGGGCCTTCGTAGGGATATTTATCATTGTAAATTCTTCCTTTAGGTCCCCAGATGCCAGGGTTTTGTAGGCTTGAACAATCTCCTCTTCCCGTAAGGCAAGACCAAAAACTATCTCTGTCTTTTGAAGGATCAGGGGAGGTATTCCAAGAAGGCATGTAGTAGACACCTACTAGTTCTTGAGGTTCTTCTGAAGTCTTTTGAGGAACAGCAGGTGTGAAATTAGCTAAACTTGCTATTTGCTGGAATTCAGTCTTTGAAGTAGCTAATTGATTTTTACTAAAATTGATGACCAAAAATGAGACCAGTATAATTGCTAAAAGTGAATATAGAGCAGAACGGAACATTGCGGCTTTTTTCTAAAAATAGTTTATTCCCAATACATTTAAAAATGGCTGATAAGACTTGATACCCAGAGCGAACAAATAAGCCTCATATCACTGTTTTCCTTAATATTTGAATTCCCTGGTATTTAGGTAATAGTTTTTTGTAATCTAAATGATAAGTAAAAAGCCATTCAAAGCCCATTTTCCTGTAAAACCACTGAGCTTGCATTTGTGAATCCATTACTTCCAGCCAGATATATTTTAACCCTCTTTCTCTTGCGATGGACTCAATTTTCTTCATGAACTGAGCAGCAATTCCTTTGACCTGATAGTCTTACTGATATAAATTCTATCAAGCTTTAATGAATCCGGAAAATCTATTAATTCCGGAGATTCTGGATACAATATTTCAGGATGCCGATTTTCCATCCATCATAAAGTAAGAAATAGTAGTGGATTCTTGGATCATCCAAGTCTTTTTGGAAGGCTTCAGGATTATACATTTGTTGAAGATACCATTCAACAGAGTCAGACCAAATATGTTTATAAGATGGTATATAGATTTCCCGCATCAACTCAATTATCTCCAGTAGATCCGTAGATGTAAGTTTTTGGATGCTGATATCTTCAGTTAGTTTTATCATCAAAATAGGCGACAGTAAGGTGATTCGACAAGAATAAACTGAAAATAAGGAAGGTCTTTTTTATTTAATTCCAATTCAAAGTAATGTATTTTGCCAATCTTGCCAAAATAATAAGAGTGAGATTAATGAATATTTCAAAAAATTAAATTGGAAGAAGTGTGCTGACTTTAAAGGGAATATTCTTAAGAAAGTAACGAATATTTAATTAATATTTTTGATTCATCCCGCCATCTGATCCACCCTTTGTCAATTGGGCTCCATTGGTCATCCAGGATTTCGACTTCCACCCAGGAATCTTGGACAGAAATAGCCCGCATGTTTCTGACAGGTTTTTGGACAATGGATGCATTTTCCAATGGCTTGATCCTTACAGGCTGGACTTTTCCTTCAGGGAATTCCAGCATGAATGTGCTCAGGATGAATTCCGGCCAATACAGGATATCGCCGCTCCATTTGGATACAAAATAGGTGGTCTTCGTGGTGCTGTTGCCCTCTAAGAGGATATAGTCCTTTCCGATTTGCATGATTTTGAAATAGATGATGCCATAGTCAAGCTTCAGATGCTCAGGCTGTAGCCACGGAGGGGCTGTTTGGATGGTGAAATCGCCATGCTCGGAAAGTGAAAAAGTAATGCTATCGAGTTTTGGATTGTCTTCAATGGGTATGTCAGGATTTTGTACGGAATAAAAATACAAGACATTATTCTCAACATAATTTGGGGTAAAAAGACCCAGGCCTATTTCTGTAGAGGAAGATTTCCCTGTGAAATTTGCCATCAGACTTGCAGGAAGAGATGGACTGGTCTGTATTTTTGGCTGTGGATCAGACTTCTCATTTGTTTTTTTGTCCGAAGAGCGAAGTCTAAGGAAGACAACTATGATAACTGCTAAGGCCAGGATAATCCAATTCGCTTTTTTGATTAGGTCTATGCTTGCTCTCGAAACGATAATGATTCCCAAGATTATTCCCCCTAAAGCGGTCATCAAGCCATAGCCAAGGACAATCGCCCCACCTGCTAAGCCTTGGCCTTTGGCCACTCCTGATAATCCTGCTGCGGCTGCACCGATGATGAAAGCCAATAGAAAAATCAGTAGGTAAAATGCTATGCTGGAAGGTTTTATGTATTTGTTCATTGCTAGAAATTGATCGTTTTCTCAAATGTCTCACCAGCTAGGATCTTCATTAGGAACACTTCTTTTTTTCCGGCAAGTTCTTTGGATACTGCCGTCACAGTGACTTCGTACTCTCCTGGGGTAAGGATGAATTCCCGGGGATTGCTGCTGGATGATGTATAAGTTCTCATTCCAGCAATATTTGCCTTCGTGGCGGCATCTTTAATAGTGACAGTAGCGTCCACAAGATCAGATCCAAGCAATGCCCCAATTTTCGCAATACCGGTTTTGTAGTCAAAGGCCAGTTCCAATTTTTCGCCTGCTTTGACTTCTACGTTTTCTCTTCGGTGTCCTTTTTCACCCGAAATGACCAAAGCCAAAATCTGGACATCGTAAATGCCCGGACTGAGATCAAATTCTTTTGTCCTATCGTAAGTTCTGCCCCCAGCTACCCCTTTTTTTGTTCCTGCCTCAAAGATATTGACTGTAGCATCCCATGGTTCGCCATTGTTGGTGACATCCCAGAGCATTTTGCCCCCATCAAAGCTCACTGCCCTATAGGTGATTTCATCTGGGGCTGCGGAAACATCCGAGAGTAGGATAGGCTTTAGATCGGTGTTTTCCAAGGCTGTCACCAGTAGATCAGATTTGCCCTCTGGAAGTGCTATCAATACACTGTCCCGATAAGTCCTCTTCAAAGAGACTTTCTTATTGGTTCCTGGTTCAAGTACCTGTACTAGTGCATCGATCAACTGACCGTTCAGCGTCACCTTAATGCCGTAATTTCCAGGAGGGCTATCAACTGTTTCTTTGGTTGCCTCTTCTAAAGAGCCCATTAAACCACCAGAATCTTTTGCTTCAAAATATTGTCCATCTCCAGCGGCAGCTGCACATTTTAATTGTTCCGATTCTTCCTCTTTCAATCCAAAACCTATTATGTGAAGTTTGAAATCAATTCCATTAGATTTAGCAGTTCTTATCACCTCACAAATATTACCATCACAAGACTCTATTCCATCTGTAACTAGAATAATGGTAGCTTTTTGACCAGACTTCTTTAAGTCTTCTATTGCTAAACTTGCTGAATAAGAGAGAGGTGTCATGCCTAATGGCTTAATTTCACCTATTGTTTTTGTGACCTTTTCCTTGTCACTATTTTTTAGATCTACTAAGAATTCGACATCTTCACAATCGCCTTTATTTCGATGTCCATAGGCAATTAATCCGATTTCCTGTTCAGTAGGAAGTGAATTAATGGAATTAGAAAGAATTTCCCGAGCAATTTCGACTCTTGTTTTATCCTCCATTTTTGCCCACATTGACCCACTGGCATCATAAATGAAAAGAATCGGAGATGGATCATTTTTTACTTGTGAGAAAACAGAAAAAGAGAAAATTACGAAGTAAATAAAACAGATAACTTTTTTCATAGTCGGATTTTAAAATTGAAAAATTATCATTTTAAGTGAAATAGAAATGGAATGAATTAAGATTAAAAAATTCTATTCACTTGGTAAGCAATAATAATATAACTGAAAAAAAATGAAATTTAAATTTTTGTTCAATCAAAGTTCTGATAATCAGATGATTGTTTTGTAAATTTTACCTTAGAGTATTTATACCCTCTTTTTCATAATCTGAATGCCTCTCACTTCTGGATAAAGCTTTTCAAATTCCAATTGATAAGTGTAAACCCATTCGTAGCCCATTTTTTCATAGAATCGTTTGGCTTGCGGTTTTTCCAGCATGGCTTCCAGCCAAATGAAATCCAACTTGTTTTCAATAGCTACCTGTTCAATATAAAGCATCAGATCTTTGGCAACTCCTTTTCCATGAACTGACTCATCCAAGTAAAGCCGATGAAGTTTCATCGCATTGGGGATTTCTATTTCTCTGGGAGAAAAAGGGAAATCGTATTTTAGAATCCCCACATTTTTATTTTCAAAAACCACAAAATAATAGTGCGACCGTGACCGAGAAAGTTCTTTCCTAAGATTTCCTTCGTTGTAGCAAAACTCCAAATACCAATCTCCCTGATCAGTCCAAAAATGGGAATAAGCAGATTTATAAATGCCTTCCATTAATTCGACGAGCTTTAGATGATCCTGAATATGAATAGGAACTAGGGCCAGGTTTGGATGAATACTGATCATGGAATTGGATTAATTTCCGAAGATAAAAAACAATAAAAAACCACTGCTTATTTAAACAGTGGTTTTAAAACTTTCTCTTTTGAAGAGATTGTAATGAGTTTATTTTCTTGCCAAAGATCTCTTTGCAGCGGCTACGATATTGGCAGCATTCAAGCCATATTTCTCAAGCAATTGAGTAGGAGTACCAGACTCGCCAAAGCTGTCATCTACACCCACATATTCTAAAGGAGCTGGATTATTTCTGACCAAGGTCTGTGCAATACTATCTCCAAGACCACCATTGTATTGATGCTCTTCAGCAGAAACAGCACATCCAGTTTTAGCTACTGAATCCAAAATTGCTTCAGTATCCAATGGTTTAATAGTGTGGATATTGATTACTTCTGCAGAGATTCCCTCTTCACGAAGCATAGCTTCAGCGATGACAGCTTCCCAAACCAAATGACCTGTTGCAAAGATGGTTACATCTTTTCCATCAATCATTTTCCAAGCTTTTCCGATTTCGAATTTCTGATCAGCAGGAGTGAAGATAGGCCAAACTGGACGTCCAAATCGAAGATATACTGGTCCTTCGTGCTCAGCAATCGCCATGGTCGCAGCTTTTGTCTGATTGTAATCGCAAGGGTTGATGACAGTCATGTGTGGAAGCATTTTCATCATTCCCAAATCTTCTAAAATCTGGTGCGTTGCTCCGTCTTCTCCCAAAGTTAAACCTGCGTGAGAAGCACAGATTTTTACGTTCTTGTCAGAGTAGGCAATTGATTGTCTAATCTGATCATAAACTCTACCTGTGGAGAAGTTTGCGAAAGTACCAGTGAAAGGGATCTTGCCGCTGATGCTCAGACCAGCAGCGATTCCCATCATGTTTGCTTCTGCAATACCTGTTTGGAAGAATCTCTCAGGAAACTCTTTTTGAAATGCACCCATTTTCAGGGAGCCAATTAAATCTGCGCAAAGACCAACCACATTTGGGTTTTTGCGGCCAGCTTCAAGCAAGCCATCACCAAAACCTGAACGGGTATCTTTTTTATCTGTATAGTTGAATTTTAAATCCAATGTCTTTTCCATGTTTTCTTTGAATTGAGGGTCAATAATAGCGTTGGTTAATAATCTCCCAATGTTTCTGGAAGTTGTGCCAAAGCATCTGCCAATTGTTGGTCATTTGGTGCGATACCATGCCACTTATGGGTTCCTACCATAAAGTCAACGCCATATCCCATTTCAGTATGAAGCAAGTTCAAAACAGGTTTTCCTTGGCCTGTAAGGTTTTTAGCTTTTTCCAATCCTATCAATACAGATTCCATGTTGTTTCCCTGAATGGTATCTACTACTTCCCATCCAAAGGCCTCATATTTTGCTCTCAAGTCGATCAAGTCCATAATTTCTTTGGTAGGACCGTCGATCTGCTGTCTGTTTAAATCTATTGTAGCGATCAAATTGTCAACTTTCCAGTGAGCGGCATACATGGCTGCTTCCCAGATTTGCCCTTCTTCTTGCTCTCCATCACCCATCAATACATACACCAATCGATCATCTCCGTCGATTTTCTTGGCTTGAGCTGCACCGATAGCAACAGAAAGTCCCTGTCCTAGAGAACCAGAAGCAATTCTGATCCCTGGAAGATGCTCTTCAGTAGCTGGGTGACCTTGAAGTCTTGAATTCAATTTTCTGAATGTACTCATTTCGGATATCGGGAAATATCCGGATCTAGCTAGTACAGAATACCATACAGGTGAAATGTGACCATTGGATAAGAAGAATAAATCTTCATTCTTTCCTTCCATTTTGAAATCACTATCATGTTTCAATTGGTCAAAATAAAGGGCTGTAAAAAACTCAGTACAGCCTAATGATGCTCCAGGGTGTCCAGATTGTACTTGATGGACCATTCTTAAGATGTCTCTTCTCACCTGAGAAGCTACTTCCTGAAGCTGTTCGGTTGATTTCTTTTCCATTACGGAGGTTTATTTTAAGATTTGAGCTGTGTGTTCTTTTGTCTTCACTTTATCGATGATCTCAGCAATTTTGCCTTCTTCGTCGATGATAAAAGTGGTTCTGGCGGTTCCCATGTATTTTCTGCCATACATTGATTTTTCTACCCAAGTGCCATAGGCTTCATGCACTTTTTTGTCAGGGTCAGCAATCAAAGAAAATGGGAGGGATTGCTTTTCAATAAATTTCTGATGAGATTTTTCAGCATCTGAACTGATTCCCAAAACTACATATCCAGCTTTTTGCAAAGCTTCGTAGTTGTCTCTGAGGTTACAGGCCTGTGCGGTACAGCCTGGCGTGTTGTCTTTTGGATAAAAATAAAGGACCACTTTCTTTCCTCTATAATCAGAGAGTTTGATGGTTTCTCCAGTTTCTATTTTTGCTTCAAAATCCGGTGCTTGTTGACCTACTTCTAAATTCATGTTTTTCTTTAATTAAGAATGAAACAATACGTTAAAGAGTGCCTTTCCATTCTGCCACATTTCCTGCCTGATCTTTTACTTTCAAAACTACAGGCCCTTTCAATACTTGCCCATTCAGTGTTTCGGACCAAATGACAGCCTGTTTGTATTCATAGCGCATCAGTAACCACTCTCCGTTAACCTGTGCCTCAAAACTATCAATTCCAGAAGAATTATCCCGGATTGTAAATCGAATTCCAGAGGAATTTACCCGGACAGGTGCAATGGTAGGCTTTTCTTGATCTGTGTCCAAAACAAAAGTACCAAAATTTCTGGTTTTAAAACGGATAGATTGACCTTCCCAAACTCCTCCTACAAAGGACTTTCTCCCATTGGATGCCAGCTGATAAACATAAACCTTGTCCTTACTGCCTGTGTAATCAGATAGATCCCAGGTTATTTCCATTTCACTCCACAAATAATCAGATGGATCGTTGATTTCCAACTTTGGTGAATTAGAGCTGCCGCTATGCGTAACCCTAAGGAAAAGATCCTCTAATAAGGTCCTTTCAGAAAACTTAATTTTCACCTTTTGATCGGCAAATAGCTGGTCAGAATCCGCCGGAATTCTTGCATTTATTCCTACTAATACTACCTCGGAGCAAACATCCACTTCCTCCGGAATTCCAAAATTCATGTCCCACAAATAAGTCCTGCTTTGGGAATCTTGGTAGGCAGGAAGCATCTCGAAAGTATGCGCACCCACATAAAATTTAGCCAGTCCGCCATTGGGTGATATAGGAGCTTTGATCTTTAATATGTTTCCCAAATAGGAAATACTAGCCCTCGAAGGCGCAGATCCATCGTTGACATTGGATTCCAAATCTTGTCCTTGAAGAGGCAAGTTGACTTTTCTTACATTGCCATAAGCATCTTTTAAAGTGAGCAAGTAGTTTTTCTTGACTCCAGATTCCAGCTCCAGATGGCCGGTTTCAGGAGTTGCAGGTTGGAAAAAATCAAACTTTAAATCCTTCTGTTTATAAAGTTTGGTAAACCTGTTTTTATGTGTGTGCAATAAGAATTGGCGGGTGTAATTGAAATCCACCTTATCCACGACCATTGAAAAAAGTTGAGTAGAATCATCTTTTAGCTCAAAGGTCGGAAAGCCATTTCTATTGCTGGCTCCATCCAATTGATCGTAGCTCTGAATTTCTACACCTACTTTTCCAGTGATTTTCACTGTGGAAGGAAGTACATAATTTCCTCCTGAATATGTTGGTGTGACTTCCAATCGCTCAAATTTCCCATTGACCCGAGAGTCTATATTTAAAGGAACAATTGCGATTTTCTGAGGAGTAGGAGGGGTTTTATCTACAATTTCCGAAAATCCAAACAACAAAGGATCCATTGCCCGATCCAGACTATCTCTGATTTCAAAATGAAGGTGTGGCCCGCCGGATCCGCCGGTATTTCCACTGTCAGCAATCCGCTCTCCCTTTTTGACCGGTAATTCTCCTGGCTCAGGATAGACTTCTAATTCATTAGCTTTGGCTTCGTACATCTTGGCACGCATGTAATCTCCAAGTTCTTTGTTGAAGTTCCTTAAATGACCATAGAGCGTGATTTTACCATTCGGGTGTTTGAGATAAATCACATTGCCATAGCCAAAAGAAGATATTTTGATTCGGTGAACCCAGCCATCAGCAGCAGCTAAAATTGGTTCGCCTTCTTGACCTCCAGTTTTGAAATCCAGCCCGGTATGAAAGTGGTTGGGTCTGAGTTCTGCGAAATTCCCGGCTAAATAATTCCTGACTCCCGGTTTGATAGGGGAAATAAAGTAGCCTTTGTCGATTTCCTGAGAAAAAGACTGACTAGAGATAGATACTAAAAGAAGAAGTGTGGAAAGGGTTTTATTTAACTTCAAAATCAAGCAGTTTTTTCGTCCCTATAAATCCTTCCAACCGATCTCCTGGCTTGACAGGTCCTACTCCGGCAGGGGTGCCGGTATAGATTAGATCTCCTTTTTTAAGCATGAAAAATTTGGTTACATACTCGATGATGGTACCAAAATCAAAAAGCAGCAAGCTTGTATTTCCTTTTTGGCGAAGCTCTCCATTGATGTTCAGATGAAAATCAATATTGTTCAAATCAGGTAACTCGCTAACAGGGATAAAATCTCCAATTGGAGCTGAACCATTAAATGCCTTGGCGATTTCCCAAGGAAGTCCTTTTGCTTTGCATTGATCTTGTAAATCCCTTGCGGTAAAATCTATTCCAAAGCCAATCTCATCGAAATACCTGTGGGCAAATTTCTTCTGAACATATTTAGCTTCCTTATTGATTTTAAGAACCAACTCTCCCTCATGATGAATGTTCTGAGAGAATTCTGGATAGTAGAAAGGTGCACCTTTTTTTAAGATGGCAGTTTCAGGTTTTAGGAAAACAACCGGATTGGTTGGCCTTTCGTTTTGTAACTCTTCTATATGTGCCACGTAATTGCGGCCAATGCAAATAATCTTCATTCTAACTTAATCTACAGCTTGAAACAGTATTACTAACGCTCCATTTTCATCAAACAAAGAAAGCTGATTCTCTGCAATTTGGTAAGTTTTTGTGTCAGTAATTCCTTTCAAAAGCGCATTTTCTATACTCATATCCATGCAGGCCATTTTTGTCGCTGCTCCAGGGCCGAAAACTAAATTTTCAGCATCCAGGGTTTGGATTTTGCCTCTCACTGAATTGCAGGCCAAGTCTCCAGAATAGCTCATGTCTGAACCATTCAATTCAAAAATCAATGCTTCTTTTGATTTAGGATTTACAGGATTCTCGATATCTCCAACTTTCACGACTTTCCAGATACTGGTAATTCCCATTTTTATATCAGGTTCTTTGGATAATATCTCGACCAATTCATAGTTCAAAGCGGAAGCATCTGCAGGAATAGGGGCCTCTTTTGGAGTTACTTTCACTTTGATTTGATAAATATATCCTGGCTCATATTCAAATCCTGAAATGGAATTGTAAAAGAATTGCCATTCCTCAGAGTCCAGATTTTCTCCTTTATGAATTTGCAGGCAGGACATTGGACCAACGCCAACACAATCTTTTTTTGCCGAATTGATCCACCATGTTTCGATGGTTTCATCTTCTTTCTGGCAACTCATCACTGTCATTAAAATCGCTGAAATAAACAGAATAAGTTTCATATCACTCTGGGTTAATAGCCTCTTTTAATTTCTGTGCCCAACTCGCATAAATCTTGCCACTTGGGTGTAGTTGATCTTCTACCAACATTTCTTCCTGTGCACCGATTGCTCGATATTCTTCAGTGATGTCAATATAAGTTACACCATATCGATCACATATTTCCTTCTTAGCTGCATTGTAAGCATCGATTTCTTTCGCAACCTGCACTGCATCTTTGTTGTTTTCACTGGCAAAAGGAGTGATTCCCCAATCCGGAATGGATAGTACATACACATGATCCGGCAAATTTCCTGCGAAACCCATTGCCCGAAGGAGCATTTTTTCAAACTCTATTTCATACTCTTCCACATCTCTTCCCCGATACTGATTGTTCACACCGATGGAGAGCGTCACCAAATCATAAGGTTCGTTTTCCAGAGTTTCCTTATTGATTCCTTCTTCCAGCTCATCTACAGTCCAGCCAGTTTTGGCTATTATTTTTGGCTCTGCCCAAAGGGATTCATTTTGTGCATTGAGTAGATCCACTAATTGATTTGGATATCGGTCAGCTTCAGCCACACCTTCTCCGATCGTATAACTGTCGCCTAAAGCCAGGTAATGTTTGGTTTCTTTTTTACTCATGGTTGGTTGGGGAGCATTGGGGTCTTTAGTGCCCTGATTGCAGGCAAAAATCCCGAAAATTAGAATGGATAATAGATAGCTTTTCAACATAGTTTTTAAGATTCAAATACAGATTCCATCAGCTTAAAAGTGCCTGCATCTGCGTCCATTGATACTTTGGCGCCTACAGGTACTATAAACTGCTTGGAAATATGCCCTATCATGGCACCCGAATAAGCCGGAATACCCAAAGGCAAAATGTAATCATCCAAAACTTGATCCAATGTCAACGAACCGTAGCCACCGCCGGGTTCACAATCTGAGCATTGCCCGAAAATAAAGCCCTTGATCTGATCCAATGTGCCATTTAATTTCAAAGTGCTCATCATTCGGTCCATACGGTAAGGATCTTCTCCCACATCTTCAATAAATAAAATCGCGTTTTTGAAATCTGGATAGTAAGGTGAACCTGAAATAGCTGTCAAAACAGTCAGATTTCCGCCAAGGATTTTACCTTCTGCCTTGCCTCCTTTTAATGTTTGGATCCGATTGGATTTCACAACTAGATCATCGCTTTCCGCATGAACATTTTCATAGGTCATCAGCTCCTGATCAAAGAACAGTTTTTGGAACTGCTCCACATTGAAGCTATTCCAGCTGCCGCTTCCCATTGGTCCATGAAAAGTAATCAGCCCGGTCTGAGCCTGTATGGCACAATGGAGTGCTGTAATATCTGAATAACCAAGAAGCGGCTTCGGGTTTTTGCTGATTTGCTTGTAGTCGATCAAAGGCAGAATTCTTGCAGCACCCGAACCTCCCCGGATGCTGATAATTCCTTTTACTTCAGGATCTGCAAACATTTCATTTAAATCACCTGCTCTTTCTGCATCGGTTCCAGCCAAATGTCCCCTACGGTTCATTAGGTTTTTACCCATTTTCACCTGGAAACCTAAAGCCTCCAAAGCTTCTTTCGCATAGGTGAATTGCATTCTGTCCGCAGTCGCTGCTGAAGGAGAAATCAATCCTACGGTATCGCCTTTTTTAAGTGTATTTGGTTTAAGAGTTTTCGCATCGTCTTCCTTTTTGGGAAGTGTAAAGGACATGGCTGCAGCCGAACCTGCCATCAAGCCGATAGATTTTAAGAAATCGCGTTTTTGCATTCGATTGGTTTATTTTCGAAATGTGAAAATAAGGTTTTAACAGCAAAGGACATAAAGGGTTTCTTTTTTAACCGCAGAGACGCAGAGATTCAGTGATCAGTCACAGTCGACTGTTGCAATGATGATAACCTTTGAGGTTTATTTTTAGCCTCGAAGGTTTTTTCTTTTAACCGCAATGCTCGGAAAGGTTTTTTTTAAACCACAAAGTAAACATGAAGTCTCACGCAACGGCGCAAAGGCGCAATGGTTTAATGCATCCTTAAAACCAAGTGCCAAAGGTTGGACCAGTGAAAAAAACCTTTTTATTGCTAATCTCTAAGTTTATTTCAAGCCCAAAGATTAAGTCTTGGCGCCGTTGCGGCTTTGCGTGAGACTTTTAGCCTGCTTTTTAGTTAAATAACAAGGTCTGGGCTTTGACTTCGCTCCCAATAACAGAATGATTTAATGGCGCAATATAGGGGTCAATCCGAGCGGAGTCGGAGGGTCCTTCGATTTCGAGACTCTCGTCTCTCAAGTGCTCGGACTGACAATGCTACTTGGATCTTTCTCCTGCTCTTTTTGCTTCCAGCATTCCTTCCATCTTTTCGATCATCGGCTTTAATTCCCTGTCGTACTTTTTCAATTTGCGCTTGATCTGCCAATGCATAAAACCGAAAATCGCTGCCGTAAGAATCGTGTGAATCAGGATCCTGACCCAACTCTCCAAAGGCTCCAAAAGGATGAAATAGGAAATATTCAAAGCGATCACCAGGAGGATGGTATACACATACATATGCTTTCCGGCGATGATATAGCGAGCTTTTAGTTTTCTGATTTGGGTTTTCAAGTAAAGCTCATTGTCTGAAGTTTCGGAGATATCCAGAGTTTTCACCTTGGAGCGGATCGATAAAATTAACACGCCAATCATCGCCAAGGCAATCAAAAACAGACTGGTGGTGATTCCGGCGCTTTCCTGCCAAGGCATCACCCAAAACAAAAATCCAATCGTCAAGGGAGTGATAATTAGCATGAAAAGTTGTTCTCTTCGCTGTTTTGATTCAGTCTTCCTCAAGCCTTCAATCAGTGTGCTAAGATCCATTTCCTGCGCTTTTTGGCTTTGCCAAAGTTGCTGTATATCCGAGAAGTTAGTTTCCATGTGTTTGAGGATTTAATTTTTTACTGAGCGATGTTTTGATTCTATTGACTTTGACTGCCACATAGTTTTCTGATATTCCGGAGATTTCCGCAATGGCCCGGTAGGAACTGTTTTCCAAAAGCAACGTGGCGATAATCCGGTCCAACTCGGGGAGTTCATTGATGGCCTGATACAGCAATTGAATCTGCTGATCCATTTCAGAATGAGGATAGTCTGAATCGCTCCACTGAAATTCGGCCGGCATCTCAGACTTCCTTTCTTCCTGCTTTTTCTCTTTTGTCGAAAAAGTAATCGCCGTGTTATAGGCTATTCGATAGATCCAGGTGCTGATTTGACTTTCTTCTCTAAAAGCATCCAGATGTCTCCAGATTTTGATCAGGATTTCCTGAAAGAGATCTTTGGCCTGGTCTTCGTCCTTGACAAAACCCTTGCAGAGTCGGTAAATCCGATCCTTATGGGAGCTGTAGATTTCTTCGAATACCCTTTCTTTTTGATTCTTCATTGGATAAAAGCATGGATTTTTTCCATCATCCATTCTGGATTGTCCCACATGATAAAGTGGAAAGCAGTAGGAGCCATTTCGATTTGTACATTTTCTGCCAGCTGGTATTGTTGAGCGAAGTTCCCTTTGACAGATTCGGCGGTTAATCCATAATCTTTACCGGAATACCAAGCTCCCAACACCAGAATTGGAGTTTTTAAAGTACTGAGATTTTTTCGGTAATCAGTGAGCATCAGTTCGTACATGGCCTGAGAAAAAGTACTTCGATCACTTGCCAAAGACCAAGAAACCAAAGTAGGAATTCGATCTTGGGTGTTTGTCATCATGGGCATTCCTGCATTTTGCTGCTTTTCAAAATCCTCCTCCGAAAGTGCCTCGATCATCTGCTTCATTTGGGCGGCCATAGGTTTCATGCTTTCCACGGTGGCAGCCGGATTCATGGCGGCGGAATAGAAAGGGTAGGAGTCCACGATGACGGCCTGTTTGACCTGATCTGGCAGTTCATTGGCCAACTGAAGAGAAAGAAAACCTCCCAGACTATGCCCGATCAAAATGACTTCCTGGTCGAGAGAATGGATATATTCGGTGATTTGGGTTTTCACCTGAGGGAGAAATCCCTCGCTAAGGTCCATGGATGGCTGACCAGCAAAACCCGGTAGGGTAAGGACATGGCATTCATAATTCTGCGAAAGCTGCTCCGCTGTTTCTTTCCAAACATCCCCGTCTGAGGCAAGACCTGGGATCAAAATAATTGCTGGTCCAGAACCTGTGACCTGAACGTCAAAAGAGGTTTGGGAAAAAGACAGGGAACATGTCCCGAAAATAAGGAGGTAAAGTAGAAAGGATTTTTTCATGGTGTTGATTTTTATCCTTTAGACTGGAGACTTTCTGATTCCTTACAGGTGGGAGTGATTTTTTTTGAAAATTTTAGGAAAAAATGAGAACGTAAAATTTAACTGGAACCAGCTGTTCGGGATTTGTAATCCCGAAGCTTTATCACAGGATTTTCAATCCGTTTTTCTCGTTTTCCTTCTATTTGTTCTCGTTGTCCTGCTTCTCCAGAAGCTGGACTATCCATCGTTCATCTTCCTCTTGCTGGCAAAAAGATCCGGCTCCGAATGACGATCCCGGGCCAGCGCTGATCAAATATCAATCCATTAAACCCAGGCTTGAAAGCCTGGGCTATTAAGCTTTGAACCAGCTGTTCGGGATTTGTAATCCCGAATCTTTATCAAAGGATTTTCAATCCGTTTTTCTCTTTTTCCTACTATTTGTTCTCGTTGTCCTGCTTCTCCAGAAGCTGGACTATCCATCGTTCATCTCCCTCTTGCTGGCAAAAAGATCCGGCTATCAACTTCCGAAATCCGACAACTATAAATTAAAAATAGGGGGAGGAACCATTTCAATGGTTTCACATCCTATCAAGAATTACATTTTGAATTTTTTGATTTCCAGATTATCTGACGGTCTTCTAGGTTCAAAATAATTTGATCTCCTTCTACAATTTCTCCCTGACAGTCATAAAAAACAGGTGATTCAGAAAGGCAAAGTGCGCAGCATAACTGAGCGAAAAATATTGTCTGACCTTGATAAGTTGCCATATTCACAGTGGTTTCATCTGAAAAGTCTCCTGCTTTAATTTCCTCAACCTTCTCATTAAGCCAAGGTAAGTTCTCAATGGGGTCTGCTATTCCGCAGGCCATAATGGGATCTTCGGTTTCCTTACATGAAACCAAAGCCAAAACCAAAAGTAAGAGGGGAAATAGAGTCTTTTTCATAATTATAAGCTTGTAATTGATTATTAGTTGATAATAGTACGAGGAATTTAGTGGAAGTGCAACGGAGGTCTTGGAAAATCTGCTTTTAGTTTTCGGGGTAAATGATATCTTTAGGGAATAGTTTTTTTTAAAAGATATGTTGGCATTAAGCAGGAATGAAATCAAGTATAGAGTGTTGAGGTTTACTAAGGAATTTGAAGTAGAAAATCGGGTAAGAGTTAAAAATTTATTGGAAGGAGGAAGAAGAAATGATGGATTTAAGTTTGGCTGAATGGCTAGGGGTAGGTGGATTTTTTTTATCTATAATTTCAATTGGTTTAACTTTTTATTTTGAAAATAGAAGAACTAAAGGCAAAATAAAGGTTATTATAAAATCCCTTAAAAAAAGAACGGCCAAAGAAAACTGTGTAGTGGTGTTTCAAGTTGAAATAGTTAATTCTAGTCTTGAAAAAAGATATATTAAATCAATATATCAACATAACTCAAGAGGTAGATTTGGTCTGTATTTTATTAAAAATGAAAAAAACAAAAATCAGATTAAAAGATGGTATCAAAAAGAAGAGTTTTCAAAACCAATAGCCCTTGAACGTGGTGAATTGACTCTTTTGAAATATGAATTATTTTATAAATCTGAATGGTCAGGGAGCAAGGTATATTTCAAATTTTTAGTATTAGATTCTTTAGGTAAAAAATATAAAAGTTCTGGAATCTACTTCATTCCTAATCAACTTCCTGAAGCTCCTTTAAACCCTGGAGTTATGTACTTATAGAATTTTATAATGGGAGTTTTAGCGAACAATAATAAAAAGCCCTCGCGCTCCAATCTAAAATCAACCGATTCGTTTCTGAAATCTACGCTTTGGTGTATGATTTATATGTAGTTTCTGAGGAGGAGGTTAGGATAATTGAAAAAGGTAAAAATTGCTATGGGAATAAATTTGAAAAATATTATTTGGACAAGAGATCCTCAAGAGGCAATGGATAATCCATATGAATGGGATGCTCAAATGAAATTTGTAAAAGAAGCAAATGAATTTTTACGAAAAATCCGAAAGCACATAATAGAAAATAAGTCCTTTACAAAAGATGATTTATCAAAAGAAAAAGCAATTTGGATGCTTTCTTTGGTTGCACTTGATTCTGCAATAGAAATCACAATCTCTTTAAAGAGAAATCAAATCCATGTTATCTACCATTTACTAAGATCTATCCAGGAGGCTTTAGATTTGGCTACTTTTTTTTCATTTGGAGACGAAAAAGCTTCTGATAGTTTAAACAACTGGTATAGCGGAAAAATAGTTTCTCACGGAGAATACAGGGCTTATCTAAAAGAAATGGGAAATAAAGAAAAGTCAGATCATTTAAATGAAATTTATAAAACATTATCAAAATTCAATCATAATGCATATCCTACTCTTTTATATAGCTATTTCTTAGCCCCAAATGGATTTATTCACCACTATGGAAGGTACGAATCTGATTCTTCAAAACCGGTAAATACAATAGCGATGCTACATGCAATTGCAGCTAAAGTTATATTAGAATTATCCTTTCAACTTCCTATTCTTAAAGTTCTTGATGCCTCAGTTTTACTAGATTTTATCGGTGACCAAAAAAGAAAAAGAGCTGTAAAAAGAAAATACCAAATAAAGAAAAATCATTGAGAATTCTCTCTCGATTAAAAAATAATGGCTAGGCATAGATTACATTTACTCTTTTTTATTTTTTAGAAATTCCAATTCGAAGTTTACAATGCTTTTCGGCCTTTGCGCCTCCCGATAGCCACCGGGATCGGAAGCCTTTGTGATCTTTGCGGTTTAAAAGAAGAAAACCTTCGAGGTTAGAAAAAAACTCGAAGGTTAATGGTAACACCTTTTCTTACTGGTCGTGCCTTTGGCACTCTGAGCTATTAGAAGATCTTTTCACCCAGCATTGCGCTGCGCTGATGCTGGGTTGATACAGTTCGCACCTTTGGTGCTTAGCATTAAGGATGGGTTGAATCGTTGCGCCTTTGCGCCTTCGCGGGAGGCTTTGTGGGCTTTGCGGTTAAAAACATATAGTGATTCATATAACGGGATTGCTTCGCCTCGTTCCTCGTCTCGCAATGACGGTTAAAAAAGAAAACCTTCGAGGTTAGAAAAAAACCTCAAAGGTTATTGGTAAAACCTTTTCTTACTGGTCGTGCCTTTGGCACTCTGAGCTATTAGAAGATCTTTTTACCCAGCATTGAGCTACGCTGATGCTGGGTTGTTACTGTTCGCACCTTTGGTGCTTAGCATTAAGGATGGGTTGAATCGTTGCACCTTTGCGCCTTCGCGGGAGGCTTTGTGGGCTTTGCGGTTAAAAACATATAGGGATTCATATAACGGGATTGCTTCGCCTCGTTCCTCGTCTCGCAATGACGGTTAAAATCAAAAGATTGCCACGTCGTCGTTCCTCCTCCTCGCAATGACGGTCAAAAAAAGTCCTACATCCCACCTCACAACATATCCCTTACCAGCACCATTACTTTTTCCATTTCCCGGCGGACTTCGGAGGCTTTGTAAGGATAATTGGAATTCATAAAAGCGAAACAGTATAGTTTCCCAGATTTTGTTTTGACCAAACCTACCAGGCTGTGGTTATTGCTCATGGTGCCTGTCTTGGCAAAAATATAAGGAGTTTGAGCTTGGTAACTGTTTTTAATCGTCCCAGAAACCCCGCCTGTTGGAAGGATGTCATAGAGCTCCTGATCTGGCATCATTCGGTAGATTTTCTCAAAGAGTGCCACCATGCTTCTCGGAGTCATCAGATTATGACGGCTGAGTCCTGAGCCATCCACCCATTGAGGTTTGTCAGGCAAGTCAAACAAATAGGTTTTAAGCATGTATTCGATGGCTCTTTCTGTATCCAGCCGCTGAAAAAGCCGGTCTGAAACCATCAACATTAATTGCTCGGCCAAGAAATTATCGCTTTCCAGCATCATTTCTTTTAAGATCAGTGCCAAAGGTGCGCCTCGCCATTCCTGGTGGATTGCCGGCAAGCTATCAGGTTGGTAAATCCAGTTTTTTCCGGTCGCTTCTGATGCCAGTTCGGTGAATAATTCAGGACTGGTGATAAAGGGTATAAATTCCTCTGAAGCTCGGAAGTTGTTAGGATTGTAAAAGAATTTGTTAGAGTGAAAATCCCGCTCCAATTCACGGATACTTCGATTGGTCGTATAAACTGCAGTCTGGAATCTGGCTGGATAGACAATCGGTCTGTTACCGCTTTTCTTTACCTGAAGAAGGTTGCCATAAATCGGCAAAGAGCTCCGTTCGGCGGAATAATTGTAATAATAATCATCCCATTGCCAACCGTATCCAAATGCCGGAGCATCGAGATTTGCATCCGAGAAAACAACGGTTTGATAGGGGGAAAGAAAGCGTGCGAAATCAGGTTGGTAAAGTTCCTTGTATTTCCAGCTAGGTTCGCCCGAACCCCAAATATGAATTGTGTCTCCCTCCGTGGTATATCGCAAAGTCTGAGTCGAATCATTTAAAATGACTAAGCTGGAGAAGAGCGTGAGTAGCTTTGTAGTCGAGGCAGGAATAAAACGCTGTTCAGAATTTCTTTCATATACCACGATTTGACTATCCAAGTCATATAATTCAAATCCGGAAAGGTGATTGGCGAAAAAACTTTGATCCCCGACTGCCTGATCGAGTCTTTGATATTGATCTCTGTTTAGCTGCGCAAAGGCTGGAAAAAAAGAGAATCCAATTAGTAGAAAGGAGAGAAAGTGGGTTTTAATCGACGACAATTTGATCATTTCTTAATGCGGAATAAAAAAGGCCCAACCAACCCAAAATAAAGAAGACTCCTCCCAAAGGTGTAACTGCTCCCCACCATGTCACCCCGGTGAGTGATAGGATATACAAAGAGCCAGGGAAAATCAGAATTCCCAAAAGCATGCACCAAGCTGAGAACTGGAGGCTTTTCCATTTTGGACGAACTAGGCGGATTATTCCGATCAATCCCAATGCCAAGGTATGGTAAAAATGGTATTTGACTCCGGTCTCGAAGGTGTCTGTTCTACCGGTTTTATTCAATACCTCTTCCAATCCATGTGCGCCAAATGCACCGATTCCTACAGCAAAAGCTCCGGAAAGAGCAGCCAGCATGATCAATTGTCTCCCGTTCATAGATTTATAGTGTCAATTGGTGATTCATTATACATTGTTTGAGGTTTGATGTTAAATACGATCGATTTCATTTTGCCTGGGGTTGAAACCCCGGGCCAATTCAAATTACCCGGGGTTGATGTTTGCTATTTCTAAATACCCGCGGTTAAAACCACGGGCTATTGATTTTTTGTTTACCGAAAATATTTTTAATACCGTACATCATACATCATACATCTAACATCCCTCAATTCCTGCTTCCAAAGATTGCGGAGCCGATCCGCACCATGGTGCTGCCTTCTTCCTGTGCGATCAAATAATCTCCACTCATTCCCATGGATAGTTCTTTCAATTGGACAAATGCAGGAAGATCTTTTGATTTCAGGTTTTCAAATAGAGCTTTTAAGCCTTTGAACTCCTTTCTGATCTGAGTTTCATTTTCTGTAAAGGTGGCCATTCCCATCAGGCCTTGGATAGAGACATGAGTTAATGCTTTGAAATCCTCATTCCCCAACATCTCCAAAACTTCCGCTTCATCAAAACCAAATTTGCTTTCTTCCTCGGCAATATGGATTTGAAGTAAAACAGGAATAATCCGATCGATCTTTTTACCCTGCTTGTTGATTTCTTTGAGAAGCTTGAAAGAATCAACTCCATGAATCAAATGAACAAAGGGAGCGATGTATTTTACCTTGTTGCTTTGCAGGTGACCGATCATATGCCATCGGGTATCTGCTGGCATTTCAGGTTGTTTGGCCTGTATTTCCTGAACCTTATTTTCCCCAAAATCCCGTATTCCGCAGGCATAAGCAGCTTTCAAATCTTCCAATGGTTTGGTTTTGCTTACTGCTACCAAGAGACAATCTGGGTTTTTAAATGTTTTTTTTACCTGTTCGAGATTGGCTTTAATGTCCATTTTCTATTTTTATACGTTACTTTTTGGCTTAGGCCTAAAACAAAGATATGGCGATCATCAGTACTTTACTAAAAAGAGGCATCCGATTACGAGAGAGTCTGGAGCAAGAATACTCTCAACCTCTTGAAATCCAAAAGGATACTCTCAGAAAGCTTTTAATCAAGGCGAGTCGCACTCAAATTGCTAGCAAATATGATTTTTCTGCAATCCTAAGAGGCTTCAAACTTGGCAATCATGAATTTTATGATCGCTACAAAGCTCAAGTTCCTATCTACGATTACAATAAAATCCATGAAGAGTGGTGGCATTTATTGCAGGAAGGAAAAAGAGATGTGACCTGGCCGGGAGAAGTCAGGTATTTTGCCTTGAGTAGTGGGACTTCGGGAGCGACTTCCAAATATATTCCCATCACAGTGGATATGGTCAAAGCAATCCGGAAAACCGGTGTGCGGCAGATTCTATCCCTTTCTAAATATGATTTGCCTGATTCCCTTTTTACCAAAGGGATTTTGATGCTGGGGGGAAGTACCGATCTGGAGTTTAACGGAACGTATTTTTCAGGAGATTTAAGCGGGATAACAGCAGGAAGATTGCCGATTTGGTTTCAGCGATTTTACAAGCCAGGAAAGGCAATTTCCAGAAACAAAAACTGGGGAGATAAACTGGATATGATTGTCAAAAAAGCTCCTAAATGGGATATCGGAATCATAGTTGGTGTGCCGGCCTGGCTGCAGATTTTGTTGGAAAAAATCATCGAGGAATACAACCTGGAAAGCATCCATGATATTTGGCCAAACCTACAGATTTTTGTGCATGGGGGAGTTTCTTTTGAACCCTATAAAAAGGGCTTTGAAAAACTTCTTGGGAAGCCAATCATTTACATTGAGACCTACCTGGCATCTGAGGGCTTTTTGGCATTTCAGGCTTTGCCAAATCGGAAATCCATGAGATTGGTTTTGAATAATGGGATTTTCCATGAGTTTGTCCTGTTTACCGATGCCAATTTTGATGAGGATGGTAATATCAGGGATACTGCCGAAACACTGAAAATCGACGAAGTAGAGGAAGGAAAAGATTATGCGATTTTGATCAGCACCTGCGCCGGAGCTTGGAGGTATCTGATTGGGGATGTCATCCGGTTTGTTTCCAAAGAAGAATCAGAAATCATCATTACTGGCCGTACCAAGCATTATTTGAGCCTTTGTGGAGAGCATTTGTCCGTGGATAATATGAATAAAGCGATTGAGTTGGCATCTGAGGAATTGAATGTAAATGTTCGTGAGTTTACGGTGTTGGGAGTTCCACATGATAATCTTTTTGGACATCACTGGTACATAGGCACAAGTGATGAGGTTTCTCCTGAGGCTTTTAAAAAGGCTTTGGATATCCATTTAAAAGAGTTGAATGATGATTATGCAGTAGAGCGAAATCATGCTCTTAAGGAAGTGAAAGTGACTTTATTGCCTTCTTCTCTATTTTATGATTGGATGAAAGAGCAAGGAAAAGAAGGTGGCCAAAATAAGTTTCCAAGGGTTTTGAAAGGGGAGAAGTCTACTTTATGGCAGGAATTTTTGAAAGAAAAGGGAATCACTGAATGAGTTCTGCCTTGATAGAAGGGATTAGCATGGGGCTTTTGCTATCTGCGATGGTTGGCCCGGTGTTTTTTACACTGATCCAAAGTAGCCTTACGTATGGATTTCGCTATGCTTCTGTCTTGGCTCTTGGGATTTTGAGCAGTGATACCTTTTATGTCCTGATCACTTATGTAGGAATTAAATTTTTGGCTGAAGCCACTTACTTTGAGGAAGTCTTAGGTTATGTGGGTGGAGTGATTTTAATCGGTTTTGGGGTTTCTTCTTTGCTCAGTAAGAAAGTGATGCGACCAAATTCAGGAGGGATTACAGTTCCAGTTGGCAAGAAACGATCAGCGTTTTTAAAAGGGTTTAGTATCAATGGAATCAACCCTTTTGTTTTACTTTTCTGGATTTCCATTGCCAGTCTGGTTCAAACCAAGGAAGCTTTTACAAGTCTGGATATTTTGGCTTACTATACAGGGATATTGGCAACTGTATTCTCAATTGATTTGATCAAAGCTTTTATTGCCAAACAGTTAGCTCATTTAGTGACGCCAAAAATTATGGCTTGGATGAACAAAGCTGTAGGGTTCTTACTGATTGGTTTTGGTATTAGAATGCTGATTTATACCTATATGGGTTGAATCAGTGGTTCTAGACAGAATCCGCTTTCCATTCGATTTTGATTCAAAACACTTTCTTTTTAAATGAGTTCTGTAGTTATGAAAATCCCACCATTCGCTGTCCTCTTTTTTTTATTCTTGCTAATTAGTCCGATTGATATTTTTGGACAGGAAATTCCCGGTTTGGATTCCTTCAATGAAAAGCGAATTGAGTACAACAAAACAGGGATGGTAATCCTTGGCTCGTGGGCTATTGGAAATATGGTTTGGGGTGCTGCTGGAGCCAGAAATTCCACTGGTCAAACAAAAGCCTTTCACCAGATGAATTTGTACTGGAATTCGGTGAATTTGCTGATTGCAGGATTAGGATATTGGCAGGCTACGAAAGAAGTTCCAAGTAATGACTTACTGGAATCCATGCTGGCACAGGGGAAAATTGAGAAGATTTTATTGCTAAATGCAGGACTCGATCTGGCCTATATGGCAGGAGGGATGTACCTGAAAGAACGCGGTCAGCGAATCAGTAAAGATAAGTTTGTTGGGTTTGGGAAATCCATCATTCTTCAGGGAGCTTTTCTATTAACTTTTGATGCATTGATGTATACGTTTCATGTAACTCATGCGAAAGAATTACCGGCTTTTTTTGAACAAGTTTCTTTCACGCCCGCAGGAATGACGATGACCATTCCATTGTCGAAATAAATTTAAATGATTATCCGCATTGGAGCCAGTAGTTAAAGATCGAGTTTAGAAAGTCGCGGATAATCGTCCACTGACGAAAGTCCACTGTCGACAGCACTTTGAAAGATACTACAAACACTTTTTTCTTTGAGCACTGGTAAGAAAGAGGATATGGATAAATTTAGATTATTCTGTTTCCATTTCTGGATTTAATTGCTTTTTAGATTCTTCAGAGCAATTGCTTACAAAGCTTTCTCCAGCGGATGAAATCAAATCACATGTTCCTGTTCCCATTCCCATAATCGTTCTCATTGCATCTTGAGTATTAACGCTTAAAAATTTGATCGAGCTTTTAGGGACATGATAAATATTTCCGTTGGTGGGGTTTGGTGCCGTGGGAACGAAAACGGTATACAAATCTTCATTCACTTGATCGGTGATAAAACCAGTCATCATCGTACCTGTGTTGTAAGGATCTATTAAAACCACTTCGGAAAAGGGGAGTTTTTTTAAGCCAACAAATTGGTAGACAGTCTGGTGGATTAGGCTATATAAGGGGACTTTGGTAAGATACTTTTCCTCGAATTTTGAGAAATAGCTTTTCCCGACTTTATTTCTGATGAGCGCTCCGATAATGAAGATAAAAAGAACCAAAATCCCGATGGAAAGAAAGTTGATCGACCAGTGAGGTTCATCAGTGCCTGGGTCTAACATCAAACTGATCGGTGCGACGATTTTGAATATGAAGTTGAATACAAAAGAAAGAAGAATAAGTACGATGGTCAGGGGAAGTAAAATTAAAAATCCCTGAAAAAGTGTATCGAGCAGAAGTCCACGTTCTGAATTATTAGTGATTTTTTCTGCGGATTTGAGCTGGGGTTCCATTATATTAATTGATTACTGGTTAATTTTCAATCATTTATCATTCAAATTCATGCCATCTGCACTGGGATCGTTTTAAGCCATTTCCTTAGAATTCTATTGAGTAGGTATGGGATATAATTGGGGATTTTTTGCCTCCATTTAATTTTTGGGTAAAAAAAATCCCTCTTGTTTGCACAGGAGGGATTTAAGAAATTTTTGATTAACTATTAATCAGCAAGATATTTTACCACTGGAGTATAATCCATTCCAAAAGCTTCAGCCACAGCTTGGTACACAATGTCTCCATTGATTACGTTAAGTCCAGGAACCAATTCAGGGTTTTCCTGAGCTGCTCTTTTCCAGCCTTTGTCTGCCAACTGGATTGCATATGGAAGAGTAGCGTTAGTCAATGCTAGGGTAGAAGTATAAGGAACTGCTCCTGGCATGTTTGCCACGCAATAATGAACGACGTCGTCGATGATAAATGTAGGATCCTGGTGAGTTGTTGGCTTACAAGTTTCGATACATCCACCTTGATCCACTGCTACGTCTACCAGTACTGTTCCTGGTTGCATTTCTTTCAGCATATCACGAGTGATCAAATGAGGTGCTTTTGCTCCTGGGATCAAAACTGCTCCGATGATCAAGTCGTGGTTTTTGATCATTTTTCTCACGTTGTATTCGTTAGACATCATGGTCTTCACGTTTGCTGGCATCACATCTGCCAAGTATCTCATTCTAGGAAGAGATACGTCCATGATTGTGACGTCAGCACCAAGTCCTGCAGCCATCCAAGCAGCTTGAGTACCTACAATACCACCACCTAAAATCAAAACTTTAGCTGGAAGTACACCTGGTACGCCACCTAGAAGGATACCTTTTCCTTGCAAAGGCTTCTCTAGGTAATTAGCTCCTTTTTGTACAGCCATTCTACCTGCTACTTCAGACATAGGCACCAAAAGAGGAAGGCTTCGATCTGCTTTCTCCACAGTTTCGTAAGCCAAACAAACAGATTTGCTTTCTACCATTGCTTTGGTCAATGGCTCATATGATGCAAAGTGGAAATAGGTAAACAACAATTGATTTTCTTTGATCAATTTATATTCAGGCTCAATAGGCTCTTTTACCTTCATAATCATCTCTGCGATCTCGTAAGTCGCTTCGATAGTAGGAAGGATCGTAGCACCTGCTTCAGCATACGCATCATCAGAAAAACCGGAGCCTTCACCAGCGGTATGTTGAACATAAACTTGATGGCCTCTCTTGACCAATTCTTTCGCACCTGCAGGGGTAAGGGCTACTCGATTCTCGTTGTTTTTAATTTCCTTTGGAACACCTATAATCATGACTGATCGATTTGGATTTATCTTTGTGTTACAAAGATACTAAGCAAATGCAAATGGAAAAGGCTAATAGCAAATAGTATTTGGTATGATTTCGAAAAAAGTCATAAATCAGAATTTAATTCCGTTTATATTTTTTAAAAACCTAAAAATTTTAAAAATCAATTTTTAAACAAGTTTAATTTGGAATTTTTTTTCATTAAATACCAGCGTAACAATCAACGGTTTAAATCCAAGATTTTCAGACTATTGAATTGTTGAATTTAAAAAGTCAGAATAATATTTGCTTTATCAATAGAAATAAGAAGCACTTCCAAATTTTTGATTGAAAAATAATGATATATAAATTTGTATAAAAACTGGAATTGGCTATTTTTGGAAGATGCTTATTAAAAGCTCTAACTGACCCAAAATAACTATAGATAAATCATTTATGGCAGAAGTACAACCAATCCCCAAAAATCAATCCTCTCCTGACTTTTCTAAAGAAGCAGTTTTAGCTGACTTTCGTGTGGCTATGCTCAGTAGGCATGCCTCATTGGTAGGTAGGAAAGAGGTGTTTATGGGGAAAGCAAAATTTGGGATTTTCGGTGACGGAAAAGAACTCGCCCAGATAGCTATGGCCCGTGCTTTCCAAATCGGTGATTTCAGATCCGGATATTATCGGGATCAGACATTTATGATGGCGATCGGAGAGCTGACTGTTCAGCAATATTTTGCTCAGCTATATGCTCATACTGATGTGAATTCAGAACCTGCCAGTGCTGGTAGACTGATGAATGGCCACTTTGCTACCCGTTCATTAAATGAGGATGGAAGCTGGAAAGAACTAACAAAAATGTATAATTCTGCTGCGGATATTTCTCCGACAGCAGCACAAATGCCTAAACTTCTTGGCTTGGCGTATGCTTCTAAGCTTTTTAGGGAAAATAAAGGGTTAAAGAATTTCACTGATTTATCCATTCAGGGAAATGAAGTGGCTTGGGGTACGATAGGAAATGCTTCTACTTCGGAAGGCATTTTCTTCGAATCGATCAATGCTGCTGGAGTAATGCAAGTTCCTATGGTTATCTCGATCTGGGATGATGGATATGGTATTTCTGTTCCTCAGGAATTTCATACCACCAAAGGTAGCATTTCAGAAGCTTTAGCTGGTTTTGAAAGATCAGATTCTGAAAAAGGAATTGAGATCATCAAAGTAAAAGGATGGGATTACGAGGGATTGATGAATGCATTTTTTCAAGCCGGAAAATTGGCTAGGGAAGAGCATATTCCTGTTTTGATCCATGTGGAGGAAATGACGCAGCCACAAGGACACTCTACGTCAGGGTCCCATGAGCGATATAAATCCGCTGAGAGATTGAAGTGGGAGAAAGAGTGGGATTGTATCAGTAAATTCAGAGAATACATTTTAAGCTCAGAAATCGCGACACCAGAGACTTTGGATAAAATCGAAGCAGAGGTGAAGGCAGATGTCAAAAAGCAAAAAGAAACTGCTTGGTCTGAGTTTTCAAATGATATCAAAACAGAGCTTCAGGAAGCTATTCAGCTAATAAAAAATGCGGCTGAACATAGCACTAGAAAAGTGATTTTGACTCAAATGGCAGAAGAACTGTCTCGTACGATCAATCCGATTCGAAAAGACGTGATTTCTACTGTTAGAAAAGCATTGTTGACACTTAGATTTGATTCAAATGAGTCTAAGTCAGAGTTGAAAGAATGGTATAGAATTCAATCTGAGAAAAATCACGATCGATACAATAGCCATTTGTATAGTGAATCTCAGTGGGGTGTTTTAAATATTGATGAGATTAAGCCAGAGTTTGATGAGAAATCGGCTTTGATTGACGGTAGAGAAATTCTCCAAAAGTTTTTTGACTATACACTGGAGCACGATCCAAAATTCTTTGCTTTTGGTGAAGATGTTGGAAAAATCGGAGACGTTAATCAAGCTTTTGCCGGTCTTCAGGCCAAGCATGGTGAATTGAGAGTCTCTGACACAGGTATTCGTGAAGCAACTATCGTTGGTCAAGGAATAGGAACTGCATTAAGAGGGTTAAGGCCCGTAGCTGAAATCCAGTATTTAGATTATTTGCTTTATGGGCTTCAGATGCTTGCCGATGACTTGGCATGTCTTCAGTACAGAACCAAAGGTGGTCAAAAAGCGCCTTTAATTATTCGTACAAGAGGACATCGATTGGAAGGAGTTTGGCATTCAGGTTCACCTATAGGAATGATTCTTTCTTCCCTAAGAGGGATGGTTCTTTGTGTACCGAGAGATATGACGCAGGCTGCTGGGATGTATGCCACGTTATTGAAAGCAGATGAGCCGGCGATAGTAATCGAATGTCTCAATGGCTATCGATTAAAAGAAAAATTACCATCCAATTTGGGTGAATTCACTGTTCCACTTGGTAAACCAGATATTCTACGCGAAGGCTCTGACATTACCGTAGTGACTTATGGTTCAATGTGTAGAATCGTGATGGAAGCAGCTTCTGAATTGATGGAACTAGGAATCGATGTAGAGGTTATCGATGCACAAACTTTGCTTCCTTTTGACGTACATGGAATTATCGGAGAGTCTATCAAGAAGACAAACCGGGTGATTTTTGCTGATGAAGATGTGCCTGGAGGAGCTTCTGCTTATATGTTGCAGCAAGTTCTTGAAAATCAAGAGGTCTTTAGATATTTGGATTCTGAGCCGATGACCATTTCTGCAAAAGCGCATAGACCGGCATATTCATCAGATGGGGATTATTTCTCGAAACCGAGTCTTGAAGATGTGGTTGAAAAAGTCTATCAAGTCATGCACGAAGTCAATCCGAAAACATTCCCTGCTTTATAAAAAGAAAACCCTCTTAAAGAGGTTTTTTTTAGTTTCTGGTAATATTTTTCAAAGTGACATCAGGGCTAGTAACTTCATTACTTCTATTTAATGCCCGATCTTGAATCTGTACTTCAACTCGAAGGGTATCAGTTCTGAAAATCGATTCCCAACCGGAAGAAAGCATGGCGTATTTGATGTTTCCTTCAATGGCCTGATTTTCCTCATCATTTAAAATCCTTGGGAAACGACCGTTGAAAGTGGTGTAAAATGGAGGGTCTTGCCATTTAAATTCCGTGTATTGACCGTTACGTTTTACAAAAAACTTGATGAAAATATTGTATTGGTTTGGGTTTTGAACGACCCAGATGGTGTCTTTGACAGTTCCATTATTGATGATCGGATCAATCACCCAATCGATCGGATTGTAACTTGGAGCTTGAGGAGGTCTATTAGAGTATGTGATCAATTCTCCAAAATTATCTCTTTGATATTCTACCGAATTAAAAGGCGGGTTGGTTTCAGTCGCTCCTAATCCTAGATCCCCTTCAGCATCTTTGAAATCTAAAGAAACAATCAATGAGTCCGGTCCAGATGTTGGGACATATTCGATCGTAGAGAAGCTGATTTCAGGAGTGCTTGGAAAATTATCCGGTGTGTTCACACAGGAAAAACTTACAAGAGCCAAAAAGAATATTCCTGAATAGTTTTTGAAACGCATAGGGTGAAAGTAAATTTACATCCAAATTGATTGATACCAGCGATTGGACTTCGCAAAATATAAAACGATGCAGGATTTTAAAAGTTTTTCAGATGCCATTATAGATTTAAAATCTGAGGAGTTCGAATCCTTCGCATTAAAACTTTTTCGATTCCAGGCTTCGGCCAACGAAATCTATAAAAAATATGTGGAAGCTCGACAAATTAAAGTTGAGGATGTAAAATCTATCCAAGATATTCCGTTTTTGCCGATTCGTTTTTTTAAAGATTTTCCTGTGGTGTGTGGAGAAGAAAAGGATTTTCCAGGTTTTTACTCCAGTAGTGGGACTACTGGTATGATTACCAGTAAACATTATTTTTGGTCAGAAAACTGGTATCTAGAACATGCTCAAAGCCTTTTTGAAAAGGAATTTGGAAAACTCACAGATTTTCATGTTTTGGCTTTACTGCCAGCATATTTAGAAAGAAAGGGGAGTAGCTTGGTGAGTATGGCTGATCATTTTATTAGAAAAAGTGAATCAGAGCACTCAGGTTTTTACCTATATGATCAAGATGAACTTCTAAGAAAGTTGGAATTTCTGGCCAAAGGAAATAGAAAAGTGCTGCTTTTAGGGGTCACATTTGCTTTGCTGGATTTAGCTGAATCAGGAAAATCAATGCCTGAAATGGATAATTTGATTGTGATGGAAACTGGCGGGATGAAAGGGAGAAGAAAGGAGATGATCAGAGAAGAAGTTCATGAAATCCTGAAAAAGTTTTTTGAAGTGAAAGAGATTCATTCAGAATATGGAATGACCGAAATGATGTCACAGGCATATTCAAAAGGGAATGGAAAATATACCTTACCAACTTCTCTGCGCGTTATGTTGAGAGATGTCAATGATCCACTTTCTTGGTCGAATAGGAAACAAGGTGGTATTAACGTGGTGGATTTGGCAAATTTTCATTCCTGTGCCTTTATTGAAACTCAGGATTTGGGAAGATTTGATGAAAATGGAGAGCTCGAAGTGCTCGGAAGATTTGATAACAGTGAAATAAGAGGTTGCAATCTTCTGGTGCAGTAATTGCTATCTTAAGAATTATTAAACATATTTGATCAGCATAAAATCTGAACTATGAAAAAATTAGCAACAATCGCATTATTGGTAGGTGTATTAGCATTAGGAGCATGTGCTTCCAGTAAACCTTGTCCTGCTTACGCAAAAGCACCATCTACTGAGAAGCCAAATAGTTAAAAAATATGCTGACCTTAATAGTCAGCATATTTTTTTATGTCCTCTAGACTGATTTCTGGTTCTCCCAGAATCACCAATCGCTCGATCACGTTTCGTAATTCTCTGATATTTCCTGTCCAAGGGAATTCCTGAAGTTTTTTCAAAGCTGCAGATGAAATTGATTTTTTGACATCTCCGTTTTCAGAAGCAATGTCTTCAAGAAATTTATCCACCAATAACGGGATGTCCTCTTTTCTTTCTTTAAGTGCCGGAACTTGAATCAAAATCACACTCAATCTGTGGTATAAATCCTCTCTGAATTTTCCTTCCTTGATTTCGTTTTTGAGATCCTTATTGGTCGCTGCCAAAACCCGAACATCCACTTTGATGTCTTTATCACTTCCGACTCGATTAATCAGATTTTCCTGAAGTGCTCTTAGAACTTTGGATTGTGCAGAAAGTGACATGTCACCGATCTCATCCAAAAACAAAGTTCCGCCTTGAGCTTGCTCAAACTTCCCTTGTCTCTGCTTGTGTGCTGAAGTAAAAGCACCTTTCTCATGCCCAAATAATTCACTTTCAATCAGTTCGGAAGGGATTGCAGCACAGTTGACTGCTACAAATGGTTCTGAAGATCGATTGCTTTTTGCATGAACCCAGTGGGCTACCAATTCTTTTCCAGTACCATTTGGACCAGTGATCAACACCCGAGCATCGGTAGGAGCTACTTTTTCAATAGTTCCTTTTACATGCTGGATTGCAGCAGACTCACCAACCATGTCCAACTTTTTGGAAAGTTTCTTTTTGAGAACTTTCGTTTCAGTTACCAGATTTTTCTTATCCAATGCATTTCGCACGGTCAGTAAAAGTCTGTTAAGGTCAGGAGGTTTTGGGATGAAGTCGAAAGCACCTTTTTTGGTGGCTTCCACAGCAGTTTCTATACTGCCGTGAGCAGAAATCATGATAAATTGAGGGGATTTGTCCAAGGCTTTTGCTTGGTCTAAAACCTCAATTCCATCCATTTTGGGCATTTTGACATCACAAAGGACTAGGTCAAAATCTTCTTCCATGAGTTTTTTGAGGCCTTCAGCACCGTCTTGAGCTTCTGAGACATCAAACTTTTCGTACTCTAATATTTCGCGTAATGTAGCTCTGATGACTTTCTCGTCATCGATGATCAAAATTTTTGACATGGCTCTAATATAAAAGAAAAAAGTGCAAGTCTGTAAGCCGGGTTCTGTTTCCTAATGGATAAATCCAAATAAGAATCTTGTCATTTATCTAGCCCTGACTTTGCAATCAGGATCCATCGATCTACCCATCCCGCGTAAGAACGAGCAACTCTTCTTGGAACTTAATCCAATGCGGGACCTATTTGATCTTTCAACCCATAAGGTTTGCCTTGCTCCCGATGTCACCACCGGGACGGTGGGCTCTTACTCCACCATTTCACCCTTACCCATCACTGGGCGGTATATTTTCTGTGGCACTATCTGTAAACTGACCGTCACCAGTCAGCCCCCTTCCCGTTAGGAAGTATGGCGCTCTATGTTGCCCGGACTTTCCTCCCCGATATACATCGCGGCGACAAGACGACTTGCACGACGTAAAGAACGGAATTTTATCCCAGATGGGTTTTATCCTAAAAGTAAATGGCATAAAAAACACTCTAATGTCCTGTTTATTAGCTAATGAAAAAGTTTTTAAACAAAAAGATTAACTACCTGTTCTATGTCTGATAGCTATTAAGCTGTTTTTCATAGTGCTGGGTTGAGCCGCTCTTTCTGAGAGCGGTTCTTTTTTTGCCAAATACTCTTAACTTTTTAAAATGAAGCAAGAAAAGAAATTTAAAAAGTTGATTAGAGCCATTAATTGGTATCCTCCATATTTTTTTTCAGGGATCAAGGTGATTGACTATTCTGAGGATTATAGGATGTTCAAAGTAAGGCTCAAATTAAGTTGGTATAATAGAAATTTGATAGGAACAGCATTTGGAGGTTCTTTGTATTCAATGTGTGACCCATTTTTCATGTTTATTCTGATAGCAAATTTAGGATCGGAATACATAGTCTGGGATAAGTATGCCCATATCGAATTTGTAAAACCTGGTAAAGGGACTGTTTTTGCGACTTTTTCCTTGAGTTCTAAGCAAATAGAGGAAGTGAAGCTGAAAGTGGATGAACTTGGAAAATACATTTTTGAATTTCCATGTGAGGTAGTGGATAATTCTGGAGTGGTCATTTCGACGCTCAAAAAAGGAGTTTATGTGAGAAGGAAAGATTTTCAAAAACCAAGATCTTAAATCCCTTTTGGATCAGTTTGCTTACCTTTGGAATCTAATTTGAAACTTTATGATTTTAGTAGGAAATGCCGTTCTGTCTGATGACATCAAAGAAAACTTTTTTGTCTGTGATTTAGAGGCTTGCAAAGGAGCATGTTGTGTAGAAGGTGATGCTGGAGCGCCTTTGGAAGATGAAGAGACTAAAATCATTGAGGAGATTTATCCAATTGTCAAAGATTATATCACCGAAGAGGGGAGAAAGGCTATCGAAGAGCAGGGAACGTGGGTTTTTGATAAAGATGGAGACAAAGGAACTCCAACCATTGGTGACAATAGAGAATGCGCTTATGCACTTTACGATGAAAGAGGAATCCTAAAATGTGGAATCGAACAAGCGTATTTGGATGGCAAAATCAGCTGGAAAAAACCAATAAGCTGCCATATGTATCCGATTCGTGTGACTAAATACGATGAGTTTGATGCCTTGAACTATGATCGCTGGCATATCTGTGATCCTGCATGTCAATTAGGATCAAGCCTCAAAGTACCGATTTACAAATTTCTCAAAGATGCCTTGATTCGTAAATATGGAGAAGCTTGGTATGAGGAATTAGTGAAAGAAATTGAAGGATAGATTCTTAAAAGAGCTATTTAATTTCCAGTTTGAATCTGATAATGCCTCAAAGGTTTTTCTCCCATTAGGTGCTCGATAAAGTAATCCCAGCGTTTCTTGGTGAAATAATCCCCATTTGTCCTTCCAAAGCTATGGTTTCGGCTTGGCCAGATAAATAAATCAAAATCTTTTCCTGCATTGATTAATGCTTCTGCAAATTTGAAAGTAGCGGAAGGGTTTACATTTTCATCAATTCCACCATGTGCCAAAAGCAAATGTCCTTTGAGATTTGCTGCATTGGTGATATTGGATTGATCATGGTAAAAATCTCCAACTGGATAACCCATATACATTTCAGGCCACCAAGCCTTTTCCATTCGGTGATCATGATCTCCTGCTGAGGCTACTCCTACTTTGTAAAAGTCCGGATGAAGTAACATCGCCCTTCCAGCATCATACCCACCGGCAGAATGTCCGAAAACCCCAACTTTATCGATATCCATAAACTTGTTTTTTGCAGCCAATTCTTTGATAGCTAAGACATGGTCAGTTGTGCCATCACCAAGATTATTATAAGATACATCGTTGAATGCTTTTCCTCGACCATGAGTGCCTAAGCCATCTACAGTGACTACTACAAAACCAAGTTCCGCCATCGGTTGCTGCAAACCGATTAACCCAGCTTTAAAGGTCTTTGGAGTAATGTCAATATGTGGACCTGTGTAAGTGTAATCTACGATTGGATATTTCTTTTTTGGGGAGAAGGTCGTTGGCAAATAGTAGATACCATAAATGGTGGTTTTACCATCTTTCGCTGTTGCAGTAAACTGTTTTGGGCTTTGGTAACCTCTATTAAGTAGATTCGAGATATCTGCTTTCGAAACCTCATAAACTATCTTTCCTGTCTCTAATTCTCTGACTACAGAAACTGTTGGGGTATCTACTGTTGAATAATTATCGACGAAATACTTGGATCCAGGAGAATAGGAAACTTCATGGAATGAATTTTCCGGAGTCAGTAACGTTAAGCCCGTTCCATCAAGATTCACCTTATAGACAAAAGAATAATAAGGATTCACATCTTTTTCCTTTCCGGCAGCTTCAAAATAAAGAATACCATTGTCCTCATCTAAATACAAAACGTTTTTGACGACGAATTCGCCATCGGTAATATTATTGATCAACTTCCCACTTTTCCAATCCATCAAATACAATTGATTCCAGCCTGATTTTTCTGTTCCAAGTATAAATTGACCGTTATCCAATCTTCTGAAGATGTTATTATTATTGACATGGGTAGGAGAGGATTCTGAATATACTTTTCTGATTTCTTTTGTATTGGCGTCTATTTCAATCAAGTCAAAAGCCTTAATTCCTCGGTGTAAATAAGTCCCATAAAGATGCTCGCTTGAGCTGTCCCAATTGAAATACATACCTATAAAATGGGGAAGGGAAAGTTCGGTGAACTTGTGCATGTCCTTAGATTCTAAATCAAAAAGCACGGGGATATAAGTAACCACAGTGGTATCACCTGGAGAAGCCCGATAGTAACCTTGAAGTTGTGGGCGGAATTTATCGTCTTGGCTATTGTCAAGTAGTAGCATTTTTTCTGCCAATCTTAGATCAACAATCTGTGCTTGAATTTTTTTAGAATCTGGGGACCAATTGATAGAGAAATGGAACGGTCTCTCCCCATTTTCTCCATAGATCATGTCCGACCAACCCCAAAAGGATGCGTATTCATAGTCCTTTTTACCGTCATGGCTCAGTTGAGTTTCTTCGCCAGTTTCTAGATTCTCTACAAAAAGATTGAAATTTCGGGTGAAAGCTCTCCACTTTCCATCAGGGGAAATAGAGCTATCTCTGTTCCTTGGCGCATTGGATCTTTTTGAATCTAGTTGATCACCGCTTAAAGTCCAATCCTGATTTTTCCAGTTAAATGAAATAGAACCGTCTTGCTTTATTTGAATTCGATTAATCGGAAGATCTTTATCGGAAATTTCTTCGCCTGTCTTTTCACTTAGAAGCTTTGCTAATAAGGCATGATCAAATGCTTCCTTTGTCGTCTTTGCTTCTATGTCAGTTAGGAAAAAGCGCTTCCCATTTTCTGTGTAGGCTTGGTGCCAAAACTTGGTTTTCCCCTCAAGCCAATTTGGAATAACTTCCAGATGATATACTTCCTTTTGAATAGAATTGCTCAAAAAATACTCAGCTCTGTGATAGGTCTCTTCGGTAATTTGAGCCATCGATTTCTGGCCAAAAAAGCTGAGAAAAAGAATCAGTAAAAAAGCTGATTTATAACTTTTAATTAAAGAAAGACAACTCATAAATTGGGACTTTGAATAATCAATTAAGGTAATCCAAAATCGAAGAAGAAACCCCTTGAAAATTGATCAATTGTAATCCAATGTTGTGGATAGTTTATAATTAACCAGCAGCCTCATAAGCTTTTTTAAGCCAATCGACTAGTTCTTTGGAGTATTGCTCCTCATGGTTGATTACCATTCTATGGCTTACCATGCCACTAGATTTGGTGTCAAGTTCCAAAATTCCGGATGGTTCTTGACCTTTTAGGTTAATTCCAATGTCAAATCTGGTTTTAGTGGCTGGAATCAGCATTGCAAATTGCTTCTTCCTCCTCACGCTGACATAGGCGTTTTTAGGAGCGAATTCTACGTCTTTGCCAAAACCTTCGATTATGGATCTAAGTTTTTGATAAAGCGGGAGAAAATGTTCTTTGCCTTTGTACTGTTTTGCAATCAATTCATCGGTATCGGAAACAGAACCT
This sequence comes from Algoriphagus iocasae, assembly GCF_014206875.1. GTDB lineage: Bacteria > Bacteroidota > Bacteroidia > Cytophagales > Cyclobacteriaceae > Algoriphagus > Algoriphagus iocasae. Next base: position 1,372,002 of record NZ_JACIJO010000001.1, read on the forward strand.
GCATCTGATTTCAAAGTTTTATGGGCCACCAAGTTGGCAAATCCATGTGTGAATTGATGATTGGTTTTAAGGTATTTTAGAATTTCTCCATGCTTTTGGAAATTCTCTTTTTTGACAATCGAAACCCATTCATCCAGACTTTTACCTGTGTTTTTTTCTAGGTTATCAATCATCGTTTGAGCGGCTTGATCCATTTTTGTAAAGTTTAAAATTCGATTTCAGATAGAATTGGGAAGTGATCAGAACCTTGAATAAGTTGGTTTCTGACACTTTGGATAAGAGAGTTATCCTTTTCAAGATAAGGATTCCAAACCTTTCCATCAAGGATTTTGAGACCTTGGCTTACCAGAATATGGTCGATCAATACATTTATTTGATCGCCTGTAATTCTGTCTTTGAATCGACTGGAATTCGGTGTCCAGCCAAATGAATTAAGTTTAGGCTTGGGTAATACTGATTTTAGGATGTATTCAGGATGCCAGGTGTCTCCAAGAAGTAATTCAACCGCACTTTTGCTAAATCTATTTTCATAGAAATCCAGCTCAAAACCGTCATTGATATCTCCCATGACCATCACCTGTTGTCCCTTTTCCAAATACTCGTCGCATCGCTCTCGGATGGACATACATTCTGCAAATAGTTTCAATCGATCCCGCTGTGAGATTTGTTCAAACCTTGCATAGTCTACCATGTCAAAAATTCCTTTGGACTTGGTATGGGCAATTATTACCCGAGTGAGAAAAACGTCATTCAGATCCAAAATACTTAATTCCAAAGGTGGTCTGTAGTGCTTGTATTGTTCTTTGATCAGCCTGTTTAATGTATCGACCAAAAAAGGCTCATCAAATCGTTTTCCTTCTTTGGTTTCTGGAGTAAAAAGTACCTTGATTTTATCAGGATTGTAAAGCGCACAAAGTTCCTGCTGACCTGGAGAAGGAAATCCATGGATTCCTTTTAAGTTTTTGGAAGGAATAAATTCCTGAATCCAGGCTTCCAATTGAAGGGAAGCTGTTTTGGATTGATTTACCAAAGTATTTGGACCCTCGACAATTCCCAAAAAATCAGGATCCATGGCTTCTACTACTTCTGCCAGTTTTTTGCTTCGGTTTCCATCAGCTCCAGTGGTGATTGGGTTTCCTTCGGAATCAAAAAGATCCCTCATCCATTCTACGTTATAAACTCCAATTTTTAATTTCATAAAAAATCCCTGTTTGATTAAAAAACAGGGATAATTTAAGGATTTCTTGGTACAGAATTGACTGTCAGTGAATTAAGTTTACACCTTAATATAGATTCGTTTTTTATCCATCCATAGCCCTATCACCCAAATCAAAAGCATGTAGGTGAAAGCAAAGAAAAAGGAAGCATTTTTTGGGCTGAGCCAGTTGGTAAATAAATTTTGATAAACAAAAGCTCTTAAACTCATATCTCCGACAGGGATCATCCCTAATAATCTGATGACGATTCCCGATGCCACATAAAGTATCAAAGGGTTTCTTCCAAATACTTCGAAGAAATAGGTCCAACCTTTGATGCTTTTCATTTCTATGACATATACTAAAACAGCGAGAATCAACATGTCAATTCCAACAGTCAAAAGCACGTAAGAGCTAGTCCAGATTTTTTTGTTGATAGTGAAAACAAGATCCCAAGCATAGGCTGCGGCTATTAAAACTGCACCGAAAATCACAAGTTTCTTCACTGTTTCCATGTTATTGCCAAGCTTTTGGATCATTTTTCCCACCAAATAACCTGCTATGACATTGACAATGGAAGGCAGTGTGCTCAGTAAACCTTCTGGGTCAAATGGAATTCCTTCTCCACCATACATTCTTTCTGGCCCAATCAATGCCAAATCAAGCTTAATAGCGGCATTTCCTACCAACCCATAAGGATCGGAAGCATCTCCAAACACATACATGATCGCCCAGTACCCTAGCAAAGCCAACCCACTAAAAATCCAGCTAAATCGAACTCCACCTACATACAATACAATGGCTGCAAAGAAATAACTAAGGGAGATTCTCTGTAAAACACCGAAGAGTCTAACTTCTGTAAGATTGATGAAACTGAATTCACCGCTTTCTGAAATGTGGTAAAATGGAAAGGCATTAAGCAACCATCCTATAAAGAATATGAGGAAGGCCCGTTTTCCTACTTTTTTAAAAAAATCCCCGGTGGACATCTCCTGAAGTTTTTTCATGGAGAAGCTCATTGCATTTCCAACCACAAATAGAAATGTTGGAAAAACAAGGTCAGTAGGAGTAAATCCATGCCATTTGGCATGAGCTAATGGTGCATATAAATTGGACCAATCGCCAGCGGTATTTACAATTACCATAAATGCGATTGTCATTCCCCTCAATACATCCAAAGCGAGATATCTATTTGATAAGATACCAGAACTGGAGTTTAATGTCATTTTTAAGGTTGAATTGGGTGGTAAATAAATTGAATTATTAATCTAAGTAATCTCGCCTCAATTTAAAATATTATCTTGTTTTATGCTTTTCATTAAAATTTTTGTTGAATTAAAATCGAGAGAATGAAAAATATCGACATCGAAAAACTTAAAGTAACCTCTAAAATAGAGCTGAAAAATGTCCCTACTTTTCTAGACTTAGAAACCTCTGAAAAGAAAAAGGCTAAAAAGCTAAATGAATATCGAGAGGCATTATCTGACCATCAGGATACCATGTATGCGCATAATAAATATTCTGTTTTAATATGTTTACAAGGGATGGATACTGCCGGAAAAGACAGTTTGATCAGGGAAGTTTTCAAAGAATTTAATCCGAGGGGAGTGGTTGTACATAGTTTTAAGACTCCGACTTCCTCAGAACTGGAGCATGACTATCTGTGGAGGCATTATATCGCACTTCCAGAGCGGGGCAAATATGCTGTATTCAATAGAACCCATTATGAAAATGTACTGGTGACTAGGGTTCATCCTGAATATATCTTATCAGAAAATATTCCTGGAATTGATTCTGTGGAGGACATTACCCCCGCCTTTTGGGAAAAGAGATTTGATCAGATCAATAATTTCGAAAAGCATATCAGTCAAAATGGGGTAATTATCCTGAAGTTTTTCCTTCATCTCAGTAAGGATGAGCAAAAGCATAGACTCTTGAGGAGGTTGGATAAAAAGAAGCATAACTGGAAATTTTCTCCAGGTGATTTGAAAGAGCGCGGATATTGGGAAAAGTATCAATCCTATTATGAAGATGCAATCAATAGAACTTCTAAACCACATGCACCTTGGTATATCATTCCTGCCGATAATAAAGAGACTGCAAGGGTTTTGGTGGCAAAAACTATATTGGAGGAAATGGTACGATATAAGGATATTAAAGAACCGGTTTTGGAAGAGGAAGTGGCAGAGAATATCGGTAAGTATAGGGAAATGCTAATGAAAGATGAATAATGAATATGTTTAGATAGTACAATTTTATTCTATAAATATTACATTTTTCAAGATATTTTTTTATCTTCATTTACTTTTAAAAAATTGATTTTTAACGTTTTAACTTTTGTCCTATGAAAAATCTAGCATTCATCCTGTTTTTGTGTTTTTTCTTGATTTACTGCAAAAATGATAAAATTGCAAATCCTGGCAGTACCCAAATCTCAGAAGTTCAAAATACCCTAAATCCTCTTGGGGTTAGTTCAGAACAACTGATTGAGGGGTCTTACTTGTTTTATCTTGATGAAAATCAGTTTGCCCCGATCGTAAATGAAGCTAAGGAAGACAATGAAGGCCAGATAAATCCCGATATAATTCTAAGCAAAAAGAAGGTAATTCAGGACTATTTTAAACAAGAGCATGACATTACAATAAACGATGAGGATATTTTTGTCATCAGTTTTTCAGGTTTCTTGATGGAAAACTTAAGTAAAAAAGACGCAGAAAGAATTAAAGGTCATCAATATGTTGTAGCTGCTCAACAAAATTTTACTTTTCAAAATATAAGACCTTCTATGCAGTCTAACCCGATTCCTGAGAACATTAGACCTTCAATGCAGAATAATCAGGAATGGCAATATGATTCACAGAATAAGACTAGTACAAACGTGAGCTTCGTAAATCCATTAAATATCGTGGGAAGTGAAGAGCACAAAATTTGGATTGTGGACACTGGTATTGATGGAACCCATAAAGATTTAAATGTGATAGGAACTGTGATGGAGGGTGGAGTCAATGTTGAATATTCTAAATCATTTGTACCAAATGAGGACGATCCTTTAATCGATTCTCTAGGTCATGGAACACATTGTGCAGGGATTGCTTCAGGCAAGGCACATGCTCCTAATGATCCTAATCAAATAGGTATGAACGGCGTTTCTCCGGGTGCTCCAGTGGTTTCTATAAAGGTTATTAATAAAAATGGTTTTGGTATTTGGGCAAAAGTAGTGAAAGCTTTAGAGCATGTATATAGTTTAGCAAATCCTGGGGATATTGTTAATATGAGTATTGGTGCAGAATGGCAGGGAGCTTCTTCAATTAATTATTGTAGTAATCCAAATGGCAATTTGAATAAAGTGTTGAAGCAAATAGTAAATTTAGCAACCAAAAAACATGTTTATGTGGTAATAGCTGCAGGAAATGAGGCTATAAAGTCTGAGGATTATTTTCCAGGTTGCTATGTGCCAACGTCAACAAATGATTCAACTATTACTGTTGCGTCAATTAAAACAACTTTTGATTTCCAACAAGGAATTTATTTGACACCTGTTTATTCGAATTTTTCTTCTTTTAAGAGTCCGACTATTGACTTTGTAAGTCCTGGAGAAGAAATGTTTTCAACTTTTCCGGGGAATTCATACAGGGTAATGTCTGGAACCTCAATGTCTACTGCATTGATGGCCGGAATTATTCATGCGCGAGGCAGTTTGCCAGGAGGTACTTCTGCAGAAAAAGTTAACGGGTTATCTTCAAATAATGATTCGGGATCCCAATATCCAATAGGGAAGGTAAACTAAGCTTAAAAAAAACTATTCTATATATCAGCGACTTCTCTCGAGGGAAGTCGCATTTATTTTATTTTTTTCCCTTTCCACTTCAGCCGAAATCTTTTGAATGATTTTTCTGTATTCAGGATTGCTCCTTAAATAATCGAAAATTGGGTTGTATTCTATAAAAAATAAATCTCTCCATCCATTTTCAAATGCTTCATTCAAATAGTTGAGAGATTGAGATGTTTGTTTTTTTGCTGCATAAGCACATGCCAAATCGAACAAAAGATTTGCATCTTTTTCACCTCGTGAAAGAGCTTCTTCTCTTATAAAAATAGAATTATTAAGAAGGCTATCTGCAGTCTTATTATCCCCTTCCTGAATTAACAAGTACGAATAATTTATTGGCACAGTGAAGTAATAATCCTCTCTAAAATTCTCAAAAGACAGGATTGATTTTTCATAATTTTCTTTGGCTTGAGCAAAGTCTTTAGAAAAAAAGTTAATCAGCCCAGCAGATTCATAACCGTTTGTATTGGGGTTTTTCTCTAAGATTTCTGGAATTAACTTTTTGCTTTCCTCAATTCTGTTTTCCGAAATGTATGCTGTTCCGATTAAGCTGTACGTTACAGGATTTGGAGCAATGTTGAGAGATTTTTTGAGCCACTCTAAAGCTTCTGTATTATTGCCAATTATTCTGTTAATCCAGCCGGCTATTCTAAACGGGACTTGATTGTTTGGATTTAGTGAAGCTGATCTAATTTGACCATTTAATGCATCTTCTAAATATCCTTGACTGAAATCAATGGTTGCCAAATTTCCTATTGCTTCACTATAATTGGGTTTGATTAACGTTGCATTTTCAAAGGATTTTTTTGCGCTTTCTAATTTGCCTTGATAGTAGAAAGTATTTCCCCTTGTTTTATAGAGTTCTGCAGAATTAGGATCAATTAAAAGACCTTTTTCAGTGACTATATTACTCGAGTCATACCATGCGGTTTCAGCAGTATTCGCAGCAAATTGAGAATAGGTGTCAGCTAATCCTGCGTAAGCCATTGTAAAATTCCTGTCTATGCTAATAGCTTTCTTATAATATTCTGCAGCTCTAGTAAAGCCTTCCATATTATAATTGGAATATTCCTTTTTTGCCAATAAATACAAATTGTAAGCTTCGGGGCTTTCAGTAATTACTTTTCCTATTTCCGCTTCTTCTTTTGCTGTTAATGATATGCCTAAAACTCTTGAAATTTCTTTAGCAATGATACTTTGTATTTGAAGGAGATTTTCTCCTGATCGCGTAAATGATTCTGTCCAAAGGTTTTTATTTTCTTCAATGTCAATTAATTGTACATTGACTTTAGTCATTTCATTTAAATATTGAATTGACCCTTTCAAAATTGTACTGACTTCTAAAGCTTCTCCCAATGAATCTAAATCAAGATTAGAATCTGAGATGTCTTTTATGGAAGAAAAGGAAATGACCTTTATATCTGCAATTTCAGAAAGTTGACTGATGATTTCTTGTGTGATATCTATTGAAAATGCATCCTGAGGACTTTGTGCATTTACATTGGTGAATGGCAAAACCGCTACCGACTTGTCTTTTTCCCATGTATTGTTATTCCAAATCAGCGAGTAGATCAAAAATAAAAAAATTGAAATTGTGGCTGCAAAAGCGACCCAAAACTTCCATGGTTCGCGTTCCTGAAACTTAACAGTCTTGATCATTTCGGCCCTTTTTGGCGTTGCCAAAGGCTTATTGGTCACGGCATAAAGCTCCAATTCTTTGGCAACATTCTTTAGGCGAAATGTGCCAAGATTTACATAAGTAAATTCTAAATCTTTTGGTAATTGCTCCAGTACTTTGGAGCTGAATAGGATACAAGATGGTACTCCTATACTTTGAACTCGGGAGGCCACATTTACGGCGTCTCCATAGACATCTCCATGATCAAGAATAATTCCTCCACAATGTAGACCTATTCGTAACTGTAGTTCTTTTGATTTTTGCCATTCCTTCTGGACCTCATAGCTTGCTTTGATTGCTTCTTCGGCAGTTTCAAAAATGGCTAAAATTCCGTCACCCAGTTCTTTTATGATTTTGCCTCGATATTTGCTAAAAATTTCCTGATGAAGCTCGAGGTTTTGCTTCATCAAATCGAAAGCATGATCCTCATCCTTACCCATTAGTAAGGTATATCCGACGATATCAGAAAAATAAACAATAGACTGTTTTCTATTTAATGTTTGGGCCATAAAAAATCTTGAAATCAGTTTAGCTATTCAATTTGTATGGTAGTTGAATAATCTAAATAATTTTTGTCAACATTTAAACAATAATACGCGATTTGTCCCGGCTTGTTAATACAATTGGGATTATCTCTCATAAAATTGATTGACCATGATCTGCTTTTTATTAAATATTTTTTAGTCATTAATTTTTCTATGGACAACTTTTTTATTACGAATTCAATTTATCCTGATTCTTGAAATTATTCAAGGTTTGATAAATTTTTTACAATATTAAATGTGTTTTATATCCTAAAAAGAGTATTTTGCTTAATAATCTACTATTACATTGTTTGATGTTTTAACATGGGTCTTATGAAAAAGTTATTGTTTCTTACCAGTTTTTTGATTTTGAGTTTTGTCAGTCTTGGGCAAAGTACGTATGTCGTCACGATGAAAAACACCTTCGATAATCCAGTTCTGGAATCAAGGCAAAATAACTCAGATAGAATCCTACAATCTGATAGTAATAAAGGTAGAAGAGCTGAAAAGAAGAATAAACTTCAGAATTTCGTCAATAATAAAGGGATTCGAAAAATTGATAATCAGTTTGTGGATGTTAAAGTAGGGTTCGTTGCTCCATTGACGGATCAAGAGGTTCAAAGTTTAAAAAATGATCCTAATGTGGAAAGTGTTGTAATGGATATCCAAGTTCAAGGGAGGCCAATGATGCAAGGTGAACCAGGTTCACAAGGAAGGCCAATCATGCAAGGTCGTCCGATTATGCAGTCAAGGGGAATGACCAACTCTGATTGGTTATATGATGAGAATAACAAAGCAAGTTGTGCCATTGAATTAGTAGGCGGATCCATTAATAGCAATAATAGGAAAGAAAGTATTTGGATAATAGATACAGGAGTGGATATGACCCATAAAGATTTAAAAGTAAATAGGAATCAAAAGCTGGCTGCCTCCTTTGTTCTTGGTGAATCTCCATTTGAGGATTTTTTGGGCCATGGAACTCACTGTGCCGGCCTAGCTGCAGGCAAAGGGTCCGGAAGGCTTTCTGCAAATGGAGTTTCGTCTGGAGCAGAGATTATTCCTATAAAAGTATTTAATAGAGAGGGTGTTAGTAGCTGGTCAAAAATCTTATTAGCACTGGATCATATTGCAAATTACGGACAAGAAGGAGATGTTGTATTGATGAGCTTAGGAAGCTATGATGTTTCTGAATGTAGTGATTCGAATCCTTTACTTACATCAGCAATTCTGAATATTGCCAATAAAGGCATGTTTGTGGTAATGTCAGCTGGAAATGAAGGAGGAGAGGCACACCGAAATTTACCTGGTTGTATAAATGGTCAAAATATTTTTACTGTTGGCGCTCTGGATTTTACTTGTGATAGTTTAGGAGAAAAATATTCTGAATCAAATTTTGGGTTAGATGTTGATTATTTTGTCCCTGGAAGTAAAGTATTTTCCACTTGGTCAAAAGATGCCTTAGGAAATGGAGAAAGAGGCAGCAATCCATATCAGATTATGTCTGGAACATCCATGGCTGCTGCAATTATGGCAGGGATCATACATGCTACAAATGGAAACCCTAAGAAAATTGGAGAAATTGATGTAGACGGAAAAACTTACCCAAAAGCTGGAAGATAAAATTTGCTACTAGCTACATTTTAATCTTCCAAGAGCACCTCATCAATAAAAAACCAACCTTTTTCACCAGCTCCAGGATGCCATTTCGGCAATTTGGAGATTGGTGTTAATCTCACACGAATTTCATCATATGATCCTTCAGGTAGGTCATACAATAAAGCTTCTAGTCTTGGTATTTTGATATCTTCGCTTTGAGGAGGAGTTTCCTTTATTGCCAATTCCCAGTTTCCAGATTTTTTAACCCAAATTTCAACCTGAGTAGGAGGAAAAATATAAGCGCTTTCATTATATAAAACACTGAAAACAATTTGTTTAGGCTTTCTTGAGTCAGCTAATTTCACAATAAAATCCGCAGGGTTTTCCTGAAAGCCAAGCCATTCACCAGTAGTGTGAGTTGGTTTACTTTTTACTTCATCGTTTAATGTAATTGCTCCTTTACCGGCGTATTTTTCATTTGGTTCAGAGAGTAGTTCGATTTCTGAAGGTTTGATTCCGGATTTGAATAATAAGATACTTTCCTCAGGACTCCCGATCCAGCCCTTTGCAAAAGCCTTTGCACTGATTCTGGAAGTGTTTTTTAGTGAAAATGGACCTGAATACGATTTACTGGAAATACTATCTGGTGTCGACCCATCGAGCGTATATCGAATATCCACGGTCGGAATTGGATGCTTTATTTCCAAAAGAGTGCTATCCTTAAATAGAATATCATCGTAAATCAGTTTAGGGGCATTCAATTCATAGATTAAACCAGATTCATCAAAACCAAAATCAATTTCTACGCCTACTAACTCTGTTTGAAGTTTTGTCATTCCGTTTTCCGAAAAATCCGTTTTCCAAGCAAAAAGCTTTTTCAGGTTCTTCAGCTTTTTAAGATCAGGGATGACTTCATCAGTGATTTTGTTTCCAGAAATAGCTAGACTTTCCAAAGTTTCTATCTTACTCAAATCTGAAATTTGTGAATTACTTAACCCTGCGAAATTCACCTGGATTTCCTCCAAATTTGGAAATTTGCTGAAAAGTGAAAGGTCAACACCTTCCAAGGGCATTTTATTCAAATTGATTTTGACCACCTGTTCTTTGATCTTGGTCAGGTCTTTTAAGCTTTCGGGATCAAAGGCAGAAATTCCGAAATAGGAAACTTCCAGAGCAGGAGAATCTGGGTACAAAGGATTGATTTTTCTGAAAAAATTATTCAATTCTTCCACCAAATCCGGATCTGCTGCATCGAATGAATAGGTTTTATTTTCGTCAAACTTTGCTGAGGCAAAAATAAATAGATCGTTTTCAGGCTCAAGATCAACCACCTTCTTTTCGAAATCCGCTCCGTTCAAAACCCAGGCAGTCAATATTTCTAATTCTTCATCAGTTAGCTGCTCCTTGTTTTTGGGAGGCATGTGTTCTTTCTCTTCTTTAGGCAAATGTATTCGCTGGGTAAGCAAAGATTCTTTGGTGTCACCAGGGACGATAAATGGACCGGATTCTCCACCTTTTTTGATCCCTTCCAAATGATCCAATCGTAACTCACCTTTGATTTTCCCCTCCTTATGGCAACTCAGACACTTTGCTTCCAAAATAGGCTGAACCATATCAGTAAAAATAACGGCTTCTGAAAGCTGTACCTTCTTGACTTCTTGGCTTTGAAAAGGTGCTAAAAGAAAATCTGATCCGTGGGTTAAATTGGCTCCCAAATGGCCAGTAAGGACAATAACAGCTCCCAATCCTATGGTTAATGGTTTTAAAAGAGCACTTTGTTTTTCTCTATAAAAATAAATCAAAATAGAGAGGACAAATGTGGCAATTCCCATCCATTGATGCCAATCTAAGTCCGCTCCTTCAAAATCTTCTTGTGCTAGCAATAAACCTGCTATGACGGTTATTCCTGCAAAATTACTTCCAATCAAAAGACAATAGGTTCCGACTTCTTTGATCTCTGGTTTTAATTTAGGGATCCAGAAAAATACCAATCCCATTAAGATCAAAACAATTGGAAAATGGAGTAGTAGGGGATGTGACCTGCCGAGAACTTGAAGCCAATCTGGAATTAAAAGGTTAGAACCTCCAATTACCAAAATGCATGTCAACCCTAACCAAACGAAAAGCGAGTTTTCGAGGATTTGCTTAAACCTTTGTGCTTGAATCATAAATTTTAGGCCAGTAAATCCTTAATGACTTTTCCTGAAACATCAGTTAATCTATACCTTCTTCCTAAATGCTTGTAGGTAAGTCGCTCATGGTCGATTCCCATAAGATGAAGCATTGTTGCTTGGAAATCGTGGACATGAACAGGGTTTTCGACAATGTTGTAGCCAAATTCATCCGTTTCTCCATAGACCATTCCGGACTTGACACCGCCACCGGCCATCCAAATGGAAAACGCTCGAGGATGGTGGTCTCTTCCATAATTATCAAGCTGGATTTTACCCTGGCAATAATTCGTTCTACCAAACTCCCCACCCCAAATCACTAAAGTTTCATCAAGCAAACCTCTTTGTTTCAAATCAGAAATCAATGCTGCCGAAGCCTGATCTACATCTTTTGCTTGCATGGCCATTTGAGAAGGTAAATCTCCATGTTGATCCCAGCCTTGGTGATAAAGCTGAACGAATCTAACGCCGCTTTCCGAAAGCTTTCTTGCTAGCAGGCAATTGGCTGCATATGTTCCTGGCACCAAACAATCCGGACCATACATTTTGATGATACTATCTGGTTCTTTAGAGACATCAGTCATTTCAGGAACAGCGGTTTGCATCCTAAAAGCCATTTCGTATTGCTGGATTTTAGCACTGATTTCAGGATCATTAAATTCTCGATAACTGAGGTCATTCATGGCCGCTATCTGATCTAACATTTTCCTTCTTTCATCCCGAGACATGGATTTTGGATCTTTTAAATACAAAACCGGGTCTTCGGAATTAGAAAATTGGACGCCTTGATGCGTAGCATCTAAAAACCCATTGCTCCAAAGCTTTGAATAAACTCCCTGTCCATTTCCTTTTCCTCTACTCAAAAGGACACAGAAGGCAGGTAAATTGCTGTTTTCACTTCCCAAACCATAACTAAGCCAAGAACCCATACTTGGACGGTTTCCAACTTGCGCTCCTGTTTGGAAAAATGTCAAAGCGGGATCGTGATTGATTGCCTCTGTATGCATGGATTTGACGATACAAATATCGTCTACCACACTGGCAGTATGCGGAAATATTTCAGAAATCCATGCTCTGGATTCCCCGTATTGATTGAATTTAAAATAGGAACCCACCAATGGAAATGAGGATTGTCCTGCAGTCATCCCTGTGAGTCTTTGGCCTTGACGAATTGATTCAGGCAATTCCTCGCCCATATTTTTATTTAATAAAGGCTTGTAATCAAATGATTCCAATTGGCTAGGAGCTCCATTTTGGAAAAGGTAAATTACTCGTTTAGCCTTCGGAGCAAAATGAGGGAGAGCAGCCATGATAGCTTCTTCGTCCGGGCTACCTCCTTTAAACAAATCTGGAATTAAAAGTGAACCTAATGCCGCACTCCCAACTCCCAAGCTCAACTTGGACAAAAACTTTCTTCTGTTAAGATTTAATCCCTGCTCTAAAATTTCCTTGTCCATCTTTAAATCTTTGTAATAGTTTCTTCCAAATTGTATAAACTGACGATCACCTGCATCAATGCGGCAGTTCTGGCATTCTCCTGTTCTGATGAAATTGGATACTCCCCAACTTCAAGAGTTGGTTTGATCTGATCCTGATTCGATTCAAACCGTTTCAGTTGATCCTCAAAATAACTTTCCAATAACTCTTCTTCCTCTGAGTTCATATCTCGGCAAAGAATCCTCTTAAATGCCATTTGAATTGCTTCATTGTCATTTTCGTAAGTTTCTTCCAGATTCGCTGCAAGGACTCTCGAAGCTTCTAAAACCATCGGGTCATTCAGCATCACTAATGCCTGTAATGGCGTATTGGTTCTTCCTCGACCCACTTCACATTGATCTCTGTTGCTGGAATCGAAAATAATTGCCTTTGGAGGTGGTACGGTCAGCTTAATGAAATTATATAGCCCTCTACGGTAAAGACTTTTTCCGGTGTCTTGAACATACGTTGCCAAGACTCCGCGACCTGAAGAAGCCGCTTCCCAAACACCTTCTGGCTGATAAGGTTTTACGCTAGGACCACCGAGTTCTTGGTGTAGTAAGCCGCTACTAGCTAAAACTAAATCCTGAATATTTTCTGCTGATAACCTTAGTCTTGGTGCTCTTGCTAAATAGATGTTTTCAGGATCTTTAGCCAAATGATTTTTGGTGATCTCGGCTGATTGTTGGTAGGTTGCAGAGCTAAGGATTTGCTTTAATAATCGCTTGATATCCCATCCATTTTCCATAAAATCTGCAGCTAGCCAATTTAGAAGCTCAGGATGACTTGGTAAATCTCCTTGCATTCCAAAGTCTCCGGCGGATTTTACGATGCCTGTACCGAATATTTCCTGCCAAATCAAATTTACAAAGACTCTTGAAGTAAGTGGGTTGTCTCTGTTGGTGGTCCATTCTGCTAGCCCAAGCCGATTAGCTTCAAGACCTTTTGGGAATTCTAAGATCGAGGAAGGAGTAGATGCGGAAACAGGTACGGAAGGAGCGTCATAGACACCTCTATCTAAAATGTACGTGGTCCTTTTTTCTTCTTCACCTAGTTCGCCCATCACCGATACACTTAATTTGGAAGTGTCCTGATAGTTAATGAAACTCATTATTCCTGAAAGATCCTGCTCGTCAATCCAAAGAATAGGAGTTTTTGCAGGTTTGGAAACAGAAACATCCCCTTCATATCCCTTTTCAGGTGTATTGTTGAAGAAGGCAAACATTTCATAATATTCCTGTTGGGAAAATGGATCGTATTTATGGTCATGGCATTGTGCACATTCCATCGTGATTCCCAAGACCCCTTTGCTGAATGTATTTGTTTTGTCTAGAACATATTCAATTCTATATTCTTCATCGATTACACCACCTTCTTCGGTGTACTTGTGATTTCTATTAAAAGCTGTCGCTAAAATCTGCTCTTTGGTGGGGTCAGGAAGCAAATCTCCCGCAAGTTGCCAAGTGATAAACTGGTCATAAGGCATATTTTCATTAAATGCATGAATTACCCAATCTCGATAAGGCCATTGTCCTCTGATGTTGTCATCTTGATACCCGTAGCTATCTGCATATCTGGAAATATCCATCCAAAGCACGGCAAGTTTTTCTCCGAAAGATTGGTCAGATAAAAGGCCATTTAATAGGTCTTCGTAGCTATTTTCACCAGTCAAATCTCCAAACCGATCTAATAACTCCGGACTAGGAGGCAGTCCAGTCAGATCCAGACTTGCTCGTTTGATTAATTCATGTGGTTTTGCAACAGGGTTAGGTTCAAGCCCATTTTCCTCCATTTTTTGAAGCACAAATCGATCAATTTCATTCTTAGACCAATCATCAGAAGGAGGGAGGTTAGGCTTTTCAACTTTTGTAAAAGCCCAGTGGGGTTCATATTTCGCACCTTGTTCTATCCATTTTTTAATCAGAGTGATTTCTCTTTCTGTCAACACCAGATTTGATTCAGGAGGGGGCATCATTTCCCCTGGATCCTCAGAAATGATCCTGTGGTAAACTTCAGACTCTTGAAGGTTTCCAGAAACTAAAGCAAATTTCCCTGGGCTTTCTTTTAGTGCAGCAAAAGCTCCATCCTCGGTGTCTAACCTTAAATCAGCTTCTCTTTTATTGGCATCAGGACCATGGCATGCAAAGCATTTGTCAGATAAAATCGGACGGATGTGAAAATTGTAGCTCACTTGGTCAATTCCTGTTAGAGTACTGCTACTCTCGTTTTTTTCCTGACAAGAGAATAAAATGGCAGCTAGCGAAACTAAAACCGGAATTTTTATCTGCTTAAAGGTCATTTGGGGTAATTTTAGGTTTTCAAGTTATAAAAAAAAATAACAAAAGTCATCCGGTATTTATTCAAATTTTTTAAATATTAACTCCCGAAAAATACTTCTTGATAGCCAATCTACTAGAAAAACATGATTAGTAGTTAAGTTGAAAATTTCATTAAAATAAAAAAAGCTGCCCATTTGAGCAGCTTTTAACTTGGTATAAGGTTGGATTATTTTTTAATAACTGAGAAATCAAATGTTTCCAGGAACTTCGTAGTGAAGTTTCCAGCTTTAAATTCAGGATCTTCCAATAAAGCGATATGGAAAGGAATTGTAGTTTTGATTCCATCAATCACAAACTCTTCCAAAGCTCTTTTCATTCTTACAATTACCTCTTCTCTGGACTGACCGCTAACAATTAGTTTGGCAATCATTGAGTCGTAATTTGGAGGAATCACATATCCTGCATAAACGTGAGAGTCAACTCTGACACCTCTGCCTCCTGGGATATGAAGATTGTTGATTTTTCCTGGACTTGGTCTGAACCCATTTGCAGGATCTTCGGCATTGATTCTACATTCCATTGCAAATAGCTTTGGATAGTAGTTTTTACCACTGATGACATCTCCAGCGGCTACTTTGATTTGTTCTTTGATCAAATCAAAGTCAGTTACTTCTTCTGTAATCGGATGCTCCACCTGAATTCGGGTGTTCATCTCCATAAAGTAGAAGTTTCTGTTTTTATCCACCAGGAATTCAATCGTTCCAGCTCCTTCGTATCCGATGGCTTCTGCTCCTTTAATGGCTGCTTCACCCATTGCATTTCTCAATTCATCTGTAATGAAAGGAGATGGAGTTTCTTCAACTAATTTTTGGTGTCTTCTTTGGATTGAACAGTCTCTTTCAGATAGGTGACATGCTCTTCCTTTATTATCTCCTATAATCTGGATTTCGATATGTCTAGGCTCTTCTACGAATTTTTCTAGATACAATCCATCGTTTCCGAAAGCAGCTCCAGATTCCATTCTAGCATCATCCCAAGCTTTTTTGAAACCGCTTTCTTCTTTCACGATTCTCATTCCTCGGCCACCACCACCTGCAGTTGCTTTCAGGATTACTGGGTAACCCATTTCATTTGCAAGTTTGACGCCTTGTTCGATAGACTCTAAAAGTCCATCTGATCCAGGAACTGTAGGAACACCAGCTTCTCTCATGGTTGCTTTAGCCGTAGCCTTGTCACCCATTTTAGCGATCATTTCTGGACTTGCTCCTATAAACTTGATGCCATATTCTTCACAAATTCTTGAGAATTCAGCATTTTCTGAAAGGAAACCATATCCCGGGTGAATCGCGTCAGCATTGGTGATTTCAGCTGCTGCAATAATTCGAGGGATATTTAAGTAAGACTCTCTACTTGGAGCAGGGCCAATACAAACTGCTTCGTCCGCAAATCTTACATGAAGGCTATCTTTGTCAGCAGTAGAATAAACAGCAACCGTTTTGATTCCCATTTCCTTGCAGGTACGGATCACTCGTAGTGCTATTTCCCCTCTATTGGCAATTAGTATCTTTTTAAACACGGTGTTTTCTTTTAGTTTGGAAAATTATCCTGCAGGATCTACAAGGAATAAAGGCTGATCATATTCTACTGGAGTAGAATTAGTTACCAATATTTTCACAATTTTTCCAGAAACTTCAGACTCGATTTCATTGAAAAGCTTCATAGCTTCGATGATACAAACTGTCTGTCCTGGTTTTACACTGTCTCCTACGTTTACAAAAGCCGGAGAGTCAGGATTAGGAGTCAAATAGAAAGTTCCGATCATTGGGGATTTAATTTCCACCAAATTTGAAGCCTCTTGAGCTGCAGGAGCCGCAGCAGGAGCTGCCGGAGCAGGTGCTGGAGCCGCTTGAGCAGGTGCCGGAGCTGCAACTGGTGCAGGTGCCGGAGCAGCTTCCACTACTCGTACGTTGGATGAATCTTTCTTAATTGATAGTTCAAACTCATCAGTTTTGATTTTGACTTCTGCCAAGCCTGAATTTGAGATATAATCAATCAGCTCTTGAATCTCTTTAGGTTTCATAGTCTCGTTTTTATTAAAATGTCCAAGGACAATCCAAAATTGGGTTTAAATAAAAATAGCTGTTACAATCAGTAATGCACAGCTAAGTTAATTATTTTACTCGTTCGGAATAGGATCCGTCTCTAGTATCTACTTTGATCATGATATCCTGCTCTACAAACAATGGTACCATTACCGTCGCTCCAGTTTCTACTGTCGCAGGTTTAAGGGCGTTTGTAGCAGTATCTCCTTTGATACCAGGTTCTGTATAGGTGATCATCAGCTCTACAAATGGAGGTAATTCTACAGAAAGTGGTGTTTCAGTCTCGTCATGAACTAAGATGTCAACCAATTGTCCGTCTTTCAAAAGATTTGATCTTTCGATCAGTTTTTCTTCAATAGAAATCTGCTCAAATGTATTGGTGTCCATAAAATGGTATCCCAAATCATCCTTATATAGGAATTGATGTGGTCTTTTCTCAACCCGGGCAGTTTCTACTTTTTCCCCCGCATTAAATGTTTTATCCAGAGTTTTGCCAGTTGTAAGTCCTTTTAGCTTAGTTCTTACGAAAGCCGCACCCTTTCCAGGTTTTACGTGCTGGAATTCAACAATGGTAAAAATATCATTGTTCATCACCAGACAAAGCCCGTTTTTAAAATCTGCAGTACTTGCCATATGTTTACTTATTAATTAACGAATTATTTTGGGTCGTATCCCCACTTCATATAAATAGCTCCCCAGGTGAATCCACCTCCGAATGCTGCCAAAATCAAATTGTCTCCTTTTTTCAATTGGCTTTCATAATCCCAAAGACAAAGTGGGAGAGTAGCAGCAGTGGTGTTGCCATATTTCTCAATATTCATCATGACTTTGTCTGAACCGATTCCCATTCTGCTCGAAGTGGCATCGATGATTCTCTTGTTTGCCTGATGAGGTACCAGCCAAGCGACATCATCACTTGTCAGATTGTTTCTTTCCATGACAGCTGCACTGACATCCGCCATATTGGTTACTGCAAATTTAAATACAGTTGAGCCTTCCTGAGCAGCAAAATGTTCACGGGCATCCACTGTTTCATGAGTAGCAGGTTTCATACTGCCTCCAGCTTTCATATTCAGGTAAGGAGCTCCAGATCCATCTGAATGAAGAAGTGCATCCATGATTCCGAACTCTTCTGTGGTTGGTTCCAATAGCACCGCTCCTGCACCATCTCCAAAAAGGATACAGGTGGTACGATCTTCATAATTTACAATCGAGGACATTTTATCTGCTCCTACTACGATTACTTTCTTATGCTGACCAGTTTGGATGAATTGACTTCCGATTTGAAGTGCATATAAAAATCCAGAACAAGCTGCTGAAATATCAAAACTAAAGCTTTTTTTAGCGCCTACTTTATCTGCGATGATATTAGCAGTAGCAGGAAAAGGCATGTCAGGTGTTACAGTAGCGCAAATAATCAGGTCAATATCCATTGGATCGGTATTGGTTTTTGCCAATAAACCTTTGATTGCCTCTACACCCATGACAGAAGTTCCCTGATTTTCACCCTTGAGAATTCTTCTTTCTTTGATTCCTGTTCTTGTGTAAATCCACTCGTCGTTGGTATCTACCAGAGTTTCAAGTTCTTTGTTAGTTAATCGGTACTCAGGAACGTATCCTTGAATCCCGGTCACCATGGCTCTGATTTTGTCCATCATATTTTGGTTATGCTAAGGAGCCCCAAATATAAAACTCCTTAAAATGGGTTGAAAGGTAGGTAAGCTTTCTTTGGGGAATGCCAAAAATATTATAATTGTCTCTGACCACCAAAACAAAAACTACCATTGGAATTCAATATACTGAAAGACAGTGATTTGAATTCCTATTAAAACAAAAAATCCATTCTGAAAGAAGAATGGATTTTAATTTTCTTAAGAATATAACTTAAGCTAGGATTTCTTTTTCAATGATAACTTGTCCTTTGTAGTACAATTTACCATCCAACCAGAACGCTCTGTGCGGCAAGTGCATTTCACCAGTGGTTGGGCATTTAGCCAATCCAGGAGCCTCTAACTTGTAATGAGTTCTTCTTTTATCTCTTCTGGTTTTCGAAATTTTTCGTTTAGGATGTGCCATTTTATGTGTGGTTTATGATTATTCCTTGTTTTTTAAATTTTTTAATGATGCCCAGCGGGGATCAATTTCTTTTGTTTCTTCTTCTGAGTTGTCCTCAAGTTCGTCGTCCTCAAACTCTTCTTCATCTAAATAGACAATGCCGCCTTCTCCTTCAAAATCATCCTCATCCAATTCATTTCTGTAATCAGGATGAATTTTTTTTGCAGGAAGATTAAGCAATATGAATTCGTAAATCAGCTGCGCCACATTCACAGAAGGGGTGTCCCTTGTGATCATAATGACATCTTCATTGATTTCAGCTTCTTCACTGCCATACTTGTAGATCATGGTTTCCTCAATATCCAATGGCTGATCGTACTCTTCTAGACTTCTGTCACAGGTGAGTCTTACTTTGCCTTGAATCTGAAATACCATTTCTATCAGATTAGCGCCTTTATTCATTTTGACCCGTACGGTCAAATTGCCTTTTTCGACAAGATGATTGTCTTCGAAATGTTGAAAGAACGAATCTCCGATTTCGAAGTCGATTTCGTGTCTTCCCTCAACGAACTTAATTACCTCAATATCAAAGGTTCTCCAGAATTTCACGATTCCTCCTCTCGATTTAAGACCGCAAATTTAGGGAATTATTTAAATAGGATAAAATAGATTGTAAAATAATATTTGGTGATTTGCGGTTTTCTCTCCAATTATTTGATTTTCTATTCGCTTTTTTCTCCGTGTTGCTCCACAATATCGGCAGCTAGAAAGATTGCAGCTCTCATGGAGCCTTCATCCGCCAGGTTTTTACCTGCAATATTATAGGCTGTTCCGTGATCTGGAGAGGTTCTAATGACAGGTAAACCTGCGGTGAAATTCACTCCAGTACTAAAGGCGATGGATTTAAATGGAATTAATCCCTGATCATGATACATCGCTAAAATTCCATCAAATTTTGTCTGATGCATCATCCCAAAGAATCCATCAGATGGATAAGGACCAAAAACCATTTTATTCTGGTCTTTCAATTCCCGGATTGCCGGTTTAATGATTTGTTCTTCCTCTTGGCCCAATAGTCCATCTTCGCCTGCATGAGGATTCAATCCTAAAATAGCAATCTTGGGCTTGTTGATTCCAAAATCTTTTTCCAATGATGCCAAAAGCAAATTTGCTTTTTGGGTTATTCTTTCTTTGGTGACTGTTTCAGAAACTTTAGCCAAAGGAATATGACCGGTTACCAAACCAACTCTTAATTCCTCAGAAACCATCAGCATCAAACTGTCTTTTGCTCCGACGGCAGACGTGATGAACTCTGTATGTCCTACAAAGTGCAATTCTTCGGAATTGATGTTGTTCTTATTGACAGGTGCAGTAACAAGGGCTTGGATAGCATTTGATTTTAAATCTTCCATAGCCATCGAAAGAGCTGCCAAGGCCATTTTTCCTGCTTCTTGGGATTCTACTCCAGGAATCACTTCAGGACATTCTTCTAAGGCATTGATGACATTGACACGTTTGTGCTGGATTTCATTTAATGATTTGATCTGCACAAAATTAAAATCCTCAATTCCCAGAATCTTTTTATAGAACGAAATGGCTTTGCCATGGCCATAAATTAAAGGAGTGAAATTTTTAAAGATGCGATTGTCAGATAATGCTTTGATCGTCACTTCGATTCCTACTCCATTGATATCTCCAATGCTGATCCCAATGATGGGTTTGCTCTTTCTTATGTTCATATAATTTTGGGCTTTGCGAATATTGGCTTTTAATTGCAGGCCGATTCGCAGGGTAGTCCTTTAGGAATATTCTCTTATTTTTGAAGTTGCTAATTTATAAAAAATAATCAGAGCTAACCGATGGAAAAAGTCAGAGCCAAAAAACATCTTGGCCAGCACTTTTTGACCGATTTGAGTATTGCGGAGCGGATAGCTCTGGCGGTCAAAGGGCATGGTGGGGTAAAAAAAGTCCTGGAGATCGGACCTGGGATGGGTGTGCTCACAGATTATTTGTTGAAAAGTGACCTAGAACTCTATCTGATTGATATAGATAAAGAGTCCATTGACTACTTACATAAGAAATACCCGAGCCTTGACCAGCGGATTATTTATGGAGATTATTTAAAGTATGATTTACAAAAAGTAATCCCGGATCAATATGCAATCGCAGGGAACTTCCCTTACAATATTTCCTCTCAGATTTTCTTTAAGGTTTTGGAAGTCCGCGATCAGGTGACCGAAGTCGTCTGTATGCTTCAAAAAGAAGTGGCTGAGCGGATAGCGTCCCCAAAAGGAAATAAGGATTATGGTATCCTTTCGGTTTTGCTTCAGGCATTTTACGATATAGAATATTTGTTTTCTGTTCCACCTGAAGTCTTTGACCCTCCTCCGAGAGTGAACTCAGGAGTCATTCGCTTAGTTAGGAATGAAGTAAAGAGCCTCGACTGTAATGAGAAATTGTTTTTTCAAGTAGTCAAAGGTGGATTTGGAAATAGAAGAAAGACGCTTAGAAATTCTTTAAAGTCATTTCAACTTCCAGAAGAATTAAAAGAGAATGCATTGATGGATAAGCGTGCCGAGCAATTGGATGTCGCTGACTTTGTTTTTATCGCACAACAAATAGAAGCTTCCCGTGGAAATCATTAAGCAATTTGAACTTTCGAAGGAGTACCTAGAAAGCCTCAGACTGGGGATTGAAGAGGAGAATAATGCCTTCATCAAAGACTCTCTTGATGGTGCCAATGTTGCCGACGTTGCCGCAATTTTGGACGAACTTTCGATGGATGAATCCATCTATGTTCTGCGTTTGCTAGAAAATCAGTTTTCCGCGGATATTCTGATCGAGCTGGATGAAGATACTTTGTCCAGAGTGTTGAAAGAAATGGAAGCGCCGGAGATCGCCAGCTTGATCGAATGCATGGACTCCGATGATGGTGCGGATATTTTGAATCTTCTTCCACTTCGGGAGAGGGAAGAAGTAATCAGTTATTTCACTGATAGACAAAAGTCAGAGCAGATTCTGGAACTATTACGTTACGAAGAGGATACTGCCGGTGGTATTATGGCAAAGGAATATATCCGAGCCAATAAAAACTGGAATGTAGTCCAGACTATCAATGAAATCAGAAGACAAGCTGAAAACGTAGATAAAATCTTTTCGATTTATGTTGTCGATAACAAACAGCAGCTGCTTGGCCGTGTTTCACTGAAACGCATTGTCCTTGCATCTGAGCAAACCAAAATCGAGGATATTTATGAGGATGAGGTAATCTCAGTACCAACTCATATGGATCAAGAGGAAGTGGCAGAAATCATGCGTCGTTATGATTTGGAAACTGTTCCTGTGGTCAATGTGAAAAACAAATTGGTTGGTAGAATTACGTTTGATGACATCTTGGATATCATCCGGGAAGAAGCTGAGGAAGATATTCAGGCGATGACTGGTATCTCGGATACAGTTGATGAATATGATAGTGTAATCCGTCTTACAAAAGCTCGTCTGCCTTGGTTGTTGATTGGGATTGTTGGAGGATTATTGGGAGCAGGGTTTATTGGGTTCTTCGAAGAGGGATTGGGCAAAGTAACTGCTCTGGCATTTTTTATTCCCCTAATTACTGCCACAGGAGGAAATGTAGGAATTCAGTCTTCCTCTTTGGTGGTGCAATCACTAGCCAGCAAATCAGCTTTTGACGATTCGATTGTCAAACGTTTTCTAAAGGTATTGGCTGTAGCTGTCATCAATGGATTGATTCTCGCCACTTTTGTTTTTGCGGTGGTGGTCTTGTTTTATCAAAGTGATGTGGCTTTTGGTTTAGTCGTGGCTATCGCTTTGTTTTCCGTGGTTTTGCTTTCCTCTTTTATGGGCACGATCACTCCGATTCTTTTGGACAAAGCCGGTATCAATCCTGCTTTGGCATCTGGTCCATTTATTACAACAGCAAATGATTTATTGGGACTTGCAGTTTACTTTTTAGTAGCAATGTCTCTTTTGCACATTTAAAATCTTCGCATGAAATCGAGCGTGTCGCAAACGGTATATTGAAAGTGAATTATTCCCCTTGCGAGATTCCTCCCGATATATTTCGGGATGACATTAATAAACTAAAAGAAAACAGATGAAAATTCTGATTATTGATGAAATGCATTTGAGCATTGTGCCAATGCTTGAGAAAAAAGGGCATGAGGTAAACTATGCACCAAAAATCACCCGAAGTGAAATACTTGAAATCGTAGACCAATACGATGGACTTATAATCCGCTCCAAAACCCCTATGGACAGGGAATTATTGGAGAAAGCCAACAATCTGAAATTTATTGGGAGAGCGGGTGCTGGCTTGGATCAGATCGATTTGGAATATTTGGTGGAAAGAGGAGTTAAACTGTTTCATGCTGCCAAAGGGAATAGAGATGCGGTGGCGGAACATGCTGTAGGGATGCTTTTGGCACTATGTAATAATATCAAAAAATCAGACTCTGAAGTACGCAAAGGAATTTGGGATCGGGAAGGAAATCGTGGTCATGAATTAATGGGGAAATCAGTCGGAATTTTGGGTTATGGCAATATGGGGAAATCTTTTGCCAGAAGGCTGAAGGGATTCGATGTGGACATCTATGCCTATGACAAATACAAATTTGATTTTGGTACCAATGCTGTTCAGGAAGTGATCTGGGAAAAGGTGAAAGCCGAAGCAGAAATCTTAAGTATTCATGTCCCTTTGACTCAGGAAACGCGAAATTTTTTAACCATCGAGGAATTGGAGAGTTTTGCAAATCCGATTTGGCTGATCAATACTGCAAGAGGAGAAGTGATCAGTTTCAAGACTCTAAATGAAGCTTTGGACAGAGGTATTCTTCGAGGTGCAGTGTTGGATGTTCTGGAAAACGAGAAGTTTCAGAGATTCACGGATGAGCAAAAAGAAGAGTTTGAAAAATTAGCACAGAGAGAAAATGTATTGTTCAGTCCTCATGTCGCTGGATGGACTTTTGAGTCTTATAAAAAAATAAATAGAGTCATGGTAAAGAAGATAACAAAAGCCTTCAAATAGCCGTTTTAAGACTATTATTGATAGAATATGAAAAATAGTTCAATTGTTTTGTAGCAATTGGTTTATTATCTTTGAGCATCAAATAAAGACATCTGGCAAAGTAACGGTCACCAAAACGCGACCGTTACTTTGTTTTTGGTGCCTTTCTAATTGAGAAAAAATATGGGAAAAGTACAATACTACACCGAAGAAGGGCTGAAGAAATTGAAAGATGAACTTCAGGAATTAAAAACGAAAGGACGTACCGACATTGCGAAGCAAATTGCTGAGGCAAGAGACAAAGGAGACTTAAGTGAGAATGCTGAATACGATGCAGCGAAAGATGCACAAGGTCACCTTGAACTTAAAATTGCCAAGTTGGAGGCTGTTGTAGGAAATGCAAGAGTTTTCGATAATTCGCAGATGGATACTTCCAAAGTTGGAATTCTTAGTACCGTTAAAATTAAAAATGTCAAAAACGGCATGACCGTTTCTTATACCCTGGTATCTGAGGAAGAAGCTGATTTGAAAGCTGGAAAAATCTCCTTGGGTTCTCCATTCGGAAAAGGTTTGGTAGGCAAAAAAGTAGGTGAAGTTGCAGAAATCAATGCACCTGCTGGCGTACTTCAATTCGAAATTTTAGATATATCTTATTAATCATTTATCCCGGCTAGTCCGGGATTTTTTGTTCAAAATTATGGCTTCAATTTTCACCAAAATCATCAATCGAGAAATTCCCGCTCAGATCGTAGCAGAGGATGAAAATTACATTGCTTTTCTGGATATCATGCCACTTGTCAAAGGGCACGTTTTGGTCGTTCCAAAGCAAGAGGTGGATTATATTTTTAACCTGGAACCGGAAGTTTTATCCGGGCTTCATCTCTTTGCCCAGAAAGTAGCCAAAGCCATGGATAAAACCATCAAGTGTACTCGAATAGGAGTGGCAGTGATTGGTCTGGAAGTGCCTCATGTGCATGTGCACCTTGTTCCGCTGAAAACGATGGATGATATTAATTTCACCAGACCGAAACTCAAGCTAAGTTCAGAGGAATTAGCGGAAATAGCCAATCAGATCAGAAAAGGTTTTTAAAGAAAAAGGGAAGTTTTACTTCCCTTTTTTAGTTGATAGACTCTATGTCTGAAATAGTGTAGCTTGGAGTCCCTCCATTTTTTGAAGCGACAAAAGCTCCCATTTTACTGGCAAAATCCAATGTATCTTCCAGTGCCCTGCCTTCAAGATGGCATTTGACAAAGCCACTTAAAAATGCATCTCCAGCACCTATACTGTCCGCCACTTTTACCTTATATCCTGCATGTGAGATGATTCCTCCCTTTTTATAGATCAAAGCGCCATTGGCACCTTTGGTGACGCAAGTCAAGTCCATTGGATAATGTTGATCCAAGTATTCACATACCGCTTTGATGCTTGGGTCTAGATTGAAGTAATCAGCGAAGATTTCCAGTTCATCCTCATTGATTTTTAGAATATCCGCAAAGCCCAAAAGCGTTTCTATCACTTCGAAATCATAAAATGGAGATCGGAGATTGGCATCAAAAACCCTTAATGTTTTGTGGTGAAGAAGTTTGATTAAAGTAGTCAAACTGTCTGGGGTTCGAACTCCCAAAGTTCCAAAAACAAATGCATCAGCTTTGGAGACTTCTTGATCCATAGCTTCATTCCAGTTGATAAAATCCCAAGCTACAGGGGAAACAATATCATACTTCATGTTTTCAGGATCTGAATCATCCACCAAAACTTTGGAGGTCTCGTGCTCTTCGGAAATCTGGATCAGACTAGTTGGGAATCCGAATTGTTCCAAAAAATTGATCAATCCTTTTCCATCTTCGTCATTTCCTACAGCAGAAATTAATTTTGACTCCAGTCCAAGTCGATGAAGGTTGAGTGCCACATTCATAGGAGCTCCTCCGGGAATAGCCCCTCCCGGTAGACAATCCCACAACATTTCTCCAAAGACGATAACCTTATTTTTCATGTTTTAATGAATATTTTGATGGATTTCTTCCAATGATTTTCCTTTTGTTTCCGGCATTATAAATTTCACCCATAGCAGCTGCCAAACCATCATGATAGCAAAGAAAGAGAAGATGTAGCCTGGTCCAAACTGATTGGCGAAGAAAGGGAAAACATTGGCGATGATGGCTGCCAAAATCCAGTGTGTAAAGGACCCGATAGATTGACCATATGCTCGTAAATCATTCGGGAACATTTCTGAAATGAATACCCAAATAACAGATCCTTGACCTATGGCATGGGAAGTGATAAATGCAAAGACGAATATGGGTAACCAGAAAGTAGGGATTCCAGGACCAAGGAAATTAAATGCCATCAATGATAGCGAGATAATGTATCCAACTGAGCCGATGTACATCAATTTCTTTCTTCCGATTCTATCGATTAAATAAAGGCCGAGGAAAGTCGCTAATAAATTGACGATTCCGATGCCAATCGTAGATATCAATGCACTTTCAGTGGAAATTCCAGCCATTTCAAATACTCTTGGAGCAAAATAAATAATGGCATTGATGCCAGAGACTTGGTTGAAGAAAGCGAACATGATCGCCATGACGGTGGTTGGAAGAAATCTCTTCTCGAAAATAGCTGAGAAGCTACCTGCCTTTTTCATTTTTTTCTCCTCCTCCAATGCCAGTCGAATTGCTTCATCCACACCATCAGGATCAGTTCGGGTCAAAATTGCTCTGGCCTGAACTTCATCATTTTTCTTTCCGATCAGCCATCTTGGACTTTCTGGAATTCGGAAAATCAGGATCGAATAGATAAATGCAGGAAGGGCCTCTGCAGCTAGCATCCATCTCCAATCCTGTACTAATTCAGCTGTTCCGATCAAATAATTTGAAACATAAGCCATCACAATACCAAATACGATGTTGAATTGATAAAGCGCCACCAAAAGTCCTCTGTTTTTAGCGGGTGCAATTTCTGAGATATACATCGGAGCAACTACAGAAGAAGCTCCAACTCCAAGACCACCGAGAAATCTGAAAATCGTAAATGAAGTAACATCCCAGGCCATTGCTGAACCCAAAGCCGAGATCAGGTAAAACAACCCAATCCAAAGTAAGCTCTGCTTTCTTCCGATTTTGTCTGCAGGAATTCCTCCAAATAATGCACCGATTACTGTTCCGTATAATGCCGAAGCAATAGCCAAACCATGCATCCAATCGCTTAGTTTCCAAACTTCTTGTATCGCTCTTTCTGCACCGGATATAACGGCTGTGTCAAAGCCAAAAAGAAAACCGCCTAGCGCAGCAGTGATGGAGACAAAGAATGCATAATTTTTTGAAGACATAGTATTTCGGGTCATTGGAGCCCTAATCTATAGAGAAGCCGAATAAATAAAAACTGAATCTCAGTCAATCAGCAATTTTTATCGAAATGGATAGATATAGCTTCCAAATCTTTCAACGATTGCTTTTTCCAAATCTTCCTGATGATCTGGATGAGCAATTCGCATCAATTCATAGGCTCTTTGTCTTAGGTTTTTACCATATAGGTTGGCAATTCCATTTTCGGTAACCACGTATTGCATATGTGCTCTGGTGGTCACGACACCAGCACCTTCTTTTAAAAATGGGACAATTTTAGAAGCTCCTTTTTTTGTTTGGGAAGGCAAAGCCATGATAGGTTTTCCTCCTACGGACAAAGCGGCTCCTCTCATAAAATCCATTTGCCCGCCTACACCTGAATAGTGATAGCTTCCGATCGAATCTGCGCAAACCTGACCGGTAAGGTCCATTTCCACGCAACTGTTAATTGAGATGACTTTTGGGTTTTTTCGAATAACTGCTGTGTCATTCACATAGGCAGCTTCATGAAATGAAAACTCTGGATTGTCGTGAACTGCATCGTACAATTCTCTCGTACCTGCAGCAAAAGATGAGACAACTTTACCGGGATGTTTTTTCTTGTAAGCATTGGTTACAGCACCAGACTTCATTAAATCAAGAATACCATTGGAGAACATTTCTGTGTGCACTCCCAAATCTTTGTGATGCTTCAATGAGCTCAGAACTGCATCTGGAATTGCGCCGATTCCCATTTGCAAAGTCGATCTGTCCTCTATGAGAGAAGAGATATGATGACCAATCTGGATTTCTAGATCTGTGATTTTCTTTGAGTAATCAATTTCTGGCAAAGGATCGTCCACATGGATGGCGGCGGAAAATTTAGAAATGTGAATATGCCCATCGCCATGCGTTCTCGGCATTCTTTTGTTTACTTGGGCAATGATAATTCTAGCTGTTTCTATCGCTGGTTTTGCCACATCCACAGAAGTGCCAAGAGTGCAAAAACCATGTGCATCAGGTTCGGAAACATGGATCAATGCCACATCTATTTCTAGGATTTTATTTCGAAACAAATGGCCTATTTCACTTAGAAAAATCGGGACATAGCCACCATGATCTGAATTGACCGCTTTTCTGACATTTTCAGAAACAAAGAGTGAATTCATAAAGAAAGACTCTTTGCAATCCGGCTGAACGAGCGGCATTTCTCCCAAAGTGGTAATCGCGACTAGTTCTACATTTCTGAGTTCATCTTTTTTTGCTGCCAAAGCATGAAGCAGTCGGGTAGGAGTAGCAGCACTTCCGTGAATGAAAACCCGCTGATGACTTTTGATCAGGGAAACTGCATTTTCTGCTGAAGTGTAGGTGATCGACATAAAAATTTCTTGGTTTAGGTTGCCACAAAAGTATTCTATAAGATCGCAAAATTTCCTGATTTAAATCATCCGACTCAGTGTAAGTGATCAATTGAAACCAAAGAATATTTTGTTTAGAAGGCCTGAATCCAAGGTCTTCTCGTGTGATTTTGCGTATATTCGCGAGCAGGTAAAAATCTAGATTTTTGCTTTAAGAAATGTGTGAATTCAATTGCCATAAATAAAATAAACCCACTATATGACTGTGTCAACAGAGATTTATAAACCAAAAAATCATATCAGGATTGTGACAGCTGCCTCTCTTTTTGATGGGCATGATGCTGCGATCAATATCATGCGTAGGATTATTCAATCCACTGGTTGCGAGGTGATTCATTTGGGACATAACCGGTCTGTTCAGGAGATTGTTGATTGTGCTATTCAAGAAGATGTTCAAGCGATTGCGATCACTTCTTATCAGGGTGGACATGTCGAGTTTTTTAAATACATGTATGACCTGTTAAAAGAGAAAGGTGCTGGTCATATCAAGATTTTTGGAGGGGGAGGAGGTACCATCCTTTTGGAAGAAATTAAAGAACTTCACGCATACGGAATTGCTAGGATTTATGCACCTGACGATGGTCGTGCAATGGGCCTTCAGGGAATGATCAATGATTTGGTGAAACAATCTGATTTTCCTATTGGCGATCAACTTCAGGAAGGATTTAAAATTGATAGAGAAAATAAAGCATTTATCGGAAGGGCTATTTCAGCATTTGAAAACTTTCCAGAAAAGTCAAAATCACTTCTAGATGAAGTAAGATCCGCTAGCGCCAATTCCAAAACTCCTGTTTTGGGTATAACTGGAACAGGTGGAGCAGGAAAATCTTCATTAGTGGATGAGTTGGTCAGAAGATTTCTGATAGATTTTGAGGATAAAACACTTGCCATTATTTCAGTCGATCCATCAAAAAGGAAAACTGGTGGTGCACTTTTGGGCGATAGAATCAGAATGAATGCCATTCACCATCCACGGGTATTTATGAGGTCATTGGCGACAAGACAGTCCAATTTGGCACTTTCTAAATACGTTCAGGATGCAGTTGATACAGTAAAGGCCTTTGGTTTTGATTT
Source organism: Algoriphagus iocasae (assembly GCF_014206875.1). GTDB lineage: Bacteria > Bacteroidota > Bacteroidia > Cytophagales > Cyclobacteriaceae > Algoriphagus > Algoriphagus iocasae. The sequence goes on from NZ_JACIJO010000001.1 coordinate 1,401,747, forward strand.
GGTGATTTTGGAGACTTCTGGAATTGGCCAATCTGACACTGAAATCATCGAGCACTCTGATTTATCCTTGTATGTGATGACGCCAGAATATGGAGCGGCATCTCAACTGGAAAAGATCGATATGCTTGATTTTGCCGATGTTATCGCGCTAAACAAATTTGATAAAAGAGGAGCACTGGATGCGATCAGAGATGTGAAAAAGCAGTTTAAGCGAAACCATAATCTTTGGGATATCGAAGATGATGCAATTCCTGTTTTTGGCACAATTGCCTCTCAGTTCAATGATCCAGGAATGAATCAGCTTTACAAAGCTTTGATTTCAAAGATCAATACGGATCATGCTGGTTGGGAAAGTAGTTTTGAGCTTTCCGCAGGTACTTCCGAAAAGATTTACATCATTCCTCCATCTAGGACTCGTTATTTGTCAGAAATCGCGGAGACAAATCGTAATTATGACCTTTGGGTAGAAGAGCAAAAAGAAATCGCTCAGAAGCTGTATAGCATCAAAAAATCAATGGAAACAATCCAGTCTCTTCAAGTAGAAGATTCGGATCGTTTGTTAAAAGAGCTAGAGGAAGTTTATTCCAAAGTGGAATTGGATCTGGATCCAAAGAACAAAAAATGGATCGAAGAATGGCCTGATGAAGTGGCGATGTATAGCGATGAATTTTATGTTTTTAAAGTTCGGGACAAAGAGATCAAAGTAAAAACCTATTCAAAATCACTTTCTGACACCAAAATCCCGAAAATTTCCCTTCCAAAATATGAAGCTTGGGGAGATTTATTGAAATGGGGCCTTAGGGAAAATGTCCCAGGAAAATTCCCTTACACGGCTGGTGTTTTTCCTTTCAAAAGAGAAGGAGAGGATCCTACAAGAATGTTTGCTGGCGAGGGAAGTCCAGAGCGAACCAACAAACGTTTTCATTATGTCTCTAAAGATATGCCTGCAAAGAGGCTATCGACGGCCTTTGATTCAGTGACACTTTATGGAGAAGATCCAGATTATCGTCCTGATATCTATGGTAAAATCGGAAATTCCGGAGTAAACGTTTGCTGCCTTGATGATGCAAAGAAACTGTATTCTGGATTTAACCTGGTAGATCCGATGACTTCTGTTTCTATGACGATCAATGGACCAGCAGCAACGATGACTGCCTTTTTTATGAATGCTGCAATTGATCAGCAGTGTGAGGTTTATATCAAAGCCAATGGTTTAGAAGATGAAGTCAATCAAAAAATTGATTCGATTTATAAAGAAAAAGGTCTTAAACGACCAGTTTATACTGGAAAAATCCCTGAGGGAAGCGATGGCTTGGGATTGATGCTTTTGGGAGTAACTGGGGATCAAGTTTTGCCAAAAGACGTTTATGCAAAAATCAAAGCTGATACTGTTTCGCGAGTGCGAGGAACGGTTCAGGCAGATATTTTAAAAGAAGACCAGGCACAGAATACATGTATTTTCTCTACGGAGTTTTCTCTTCGTTTGATGGGAGATGTGCAGCAGTATTTCATTGAAAACGGCATCCGTAATTTTTATTCTGTTTCGATTTCAGGATATCATATTGCAGAGGCTGGAGCAAATCCAATCACTCAGTTGGCACTGACTCTCTCAAATGGGTTCACCTATGTGGAGTACTATGTGAGCAGAGGAATGGATATCAATAAGTTTGCACCAAACCTTTCATTCTTCTTCTCAAATGGTATTGATCCAGAGTACGCGGTTATCGGTAGAGTGGCAAGAAGAGTTTGGGCCAAAGCCATGAAATTAAAATATGGTGCAAATGAGCGTTCTCAAATGCTCAAATACCATATTCAAACTTCAGGAAGATCACTTCATGCTCAGGAGATTGATTTTAATGACATCCGAACAACCCTGCAGGCCCTTTATGCGATCTATGATAATTGCAACTCCCTTCATACCAATGCTTATGATGAGGCTATTACCACTCCGACAGAAGCTTCTGTGAGGAGGGCAATGGCGATTCAGTTGATTATAAATAAGGAATTGGGATTGGCGAAGAATGAAAATCCGCTACAAGGAGCATTCATTATCGAAGAATTGACAGACCTGGTAGAAGAGGCGATTTATCTGGAGTTTGACAGGATTACTGAAAGAGGAGGAGTTCTTGGTGCGATGGAAACCATGTACCAAAGAGGAAAAATCCAGGAGGAGAGTCTTCATTACGAAATGCTGAAACATACAGGAGAATATCCGATCATCGGGGTGAATACTTTCCTTTCTTCTGATGGTTCTCCAACTGTAACTCCAGGTGAAGTGATTCGAGCTACAAAGGAGGAAAAAGAAGACCAGATTTCAACTTTCAATAATTTGAATCAATCTCATCCGGAACTTGTTGAAGAACATCTGAAAACGCTAAAATTGGCCGCAGTGAAAAATGAAAATATCTTTGCGGAGCTAATGGAGGCTGCTAAATATTGCTCCTTGGGACAGATCACTCATGCTTTATATGAAGTGGGTGGTCAGTACCGAAGAAATATGTAATACTGAAGCGATAAATTTGATTAAATACTCGAAGAAAGAATAAAATCATGTCAAAAAGGAATGTGACTGTTCGCATGAAAGCGGACTACGAATATGAGGCAGTAAACCCTCAAGGAAATGTTGTTCAGATCGATATGTATGATGCTCCTGAAAAGAAAGCACAATCTCCTATGGATTTGTTGCTTTCAGCCCTTGGAGGCTGCTCTGCAGTAGATGCGGTATTGATGATGAAGAAAAAGAGAAGAACGATCGAATCATTTACTGTAGATGTGGAAGGAATAAGAAATGACGGAGTTCCTGCATTCTACACCGATATTCATTTGTCTTTCACTTTGGTTTCACCGGATGCCAATGAAACAGAGTTTGGCAAGGTGGTAGCGCTATCTGTAGAAAAGTATTGTTCTGTGGCTTCCTCATTGAATCCGAAAATTACTTATTCATTCCTAGTCAAAAGACCTTAATGAGAGTCATTCAGGAATTTACCCAGGAGGAAATACGAATCAGTATTTTCTCCTGGAATAATAAATACATCATCAAATATGAGTTTGGCCCTATGGAACAAACCTTTAAGGTGAGTGAAATGGACGTGCTGGAGGAAAGTGACCTTGAAGTTTTTTGGAAGGGAGAATTTTTTGAAGAGGTCAAACAAAGATTTAAAGAAATGGGAAAAACTTTTCGTGCACAGTTGGAAAATTTATAATTTCCATGATTGTGTAAGTCCCATGTTCAGAAACTCCTGCTATTTAATTCTATTTATTGTCACGCTTTTTTCCTGCAATAGGGAATTGACGCAGGAAGATCTTCCTGATACAGAACATCTAGAATTGATGGTGAATGAGATGGAGGAAGAGATTCTGGTTTTGGAGAAAGAAATAGTTTGGCTTGAAAGTTTTTACCAATACCTCCTCGAAAACAAAGATTCACTTTTAGAAAAAGCAGAAAAAAACAAATACGTTTTTGAAGGCTCATTTTCAAACAACATTCCAGTTGAGGAGGGAGGTTTAAGTAAAATGATCATTTCCTCGATTTCTCCCGACCCCCAAAAATCATTAGAGGAAGTTTATTTTACCAATGATTTAGATTCAGCTTTTAAAGTCGTATACGATCGGCACGGAATCATTGCACAGGTCTATTCAAATTCACCCATGCAGGTTTCGAGGGTTTATCCACCTTATGATGCACAGAATCTGATGGAGCCGGATATCAATCTCATAAAATATAATTTCTACTACGAGGCTGACTTAGAGCATAATCCGGAGAAAAAACCTGTTTGGATCCCTGAAGTTTATGTAGATCCTGCGGGAAAAGGTTGGATCATGTCATTGGTTCATCCAGTGTACGATGGATCTGAACTATCCGCTGTTTTGGGTATAGATATTACTGTTGATGAAATTCTTCATCGTTTTCTCGAGGTGAAAGATGGAAATTATTTAATCATCAATGGGAAAGGGGAAATAGTGTCTGGAAAATCATCAGCTATTGAAGCTTTGAGTTTACCTCCATTGAAAAATCATGTTTATAGAGAGACAATCCGCGCTGATAATTTTAGGATTTCGGATTTCAATTTATTTACTAGTAAAAGCAAAGGCGTGAGAGAAATGGCCCAATCTTTTATTTTTAATAAGGAAAATAAATTCGTCTTTACAGATGAATATAATCTAACCTCAGCTATTGCCTACCCTTTTGATTTTACAGATTGGTATTTGATACAAATTAATCCTCCATTAGATGGTAAATAAACCTGGTAATAATTTAAGTTTTAGACTTACTACTGTGCTGGGGATTCTACTCGTTTTCCTGGTTATAGCGCTGGGAGTGAGTTTTTACTTTGCCATTTCTGATGCTCAATTAGATAGCCGAAAAGAGTTTTTAAGTAAACAAACTGAACTGGCCGCAAGGGAACTAGAGCTTGAAATATTAAATTTTGAGGAAGATGTGAATGGAGTCTTTGGTTTCTTGGATGATGATGACTTGGACCTTGATGATTATAGACAGGATCTTACTACAGTTATCAGAAGAGTGGTAAACAATTACCCTGGATTGATTGATACTGTCTGGGTCAGCTTGCCTGATTCGTCCATATTTTTCACAATGACTGAAAGAAATGATTTTATCAGGCAGCCATTTGAGGGTTTTATCAGGAGTAAGTTTGTTGAGAATGCCAGTGTTTATAGAAGTAATCCAATTTCAGAGATGCAGCTGTTAATTCGGTTAAATCTTGTGAGGTTTACAAGGCTTTTTGTAGAAAATTATTATCTCAATGAAGGAGGAGGGAAGTCCCTATTAATAAGGGATCAAGTTTTTGATTTAAACCCAAGTGGGCAACAGGATTCGGTAGCCTTTCAAAATAAAGATTTAGTCACAATAAAAAATGACATTGCTCTTGGTCTAAAGGGAATGTATGAGCTTTCCTGGAAATCGGATAAAGGTTCCGTCAGTGGAGTTTTGGTGCAATACCCTTTTGATTTTGGAACTCTTTTAGAAAATGCCTCTCTTTTATTTTTTATAGAAACAGAGCAGATCACATCCGGTATTTACAATACTTATTTATGGTTGTTTTCAGTTTTGTTGCTTTTGCTGCTTCTGACGATTGTATTTTTCATTGTTTCATTGACCAACAATATTCAGTCTCAAAAGAAGCTGGAAAAAAGCTCCAGGGAGATTTCGGATTTGTTTGGACAGCAAAACCTTCTTCTGAAAGAATTAAATGGCTTCGTTTATTACCATAACCATCTGGGGGAAATTACCCAGGTTAGTGACGAGGTGGAGGAAATTTTAGGCTCGCCTAGGAAAGAGTTCCTGGAAGCATTTTCTACCAGTAGTCAACATAAAGATGCTCTTTTCTTAAAATCGATGGTGACAAATGCTTTGTCTGAAAAGACCTCTCATATAGCCCTGGAATATGATTATGTGCGTCCAGATCATAAGAAAATCCGTGTAAAAATCTTTGAGAAGTTAATTTTTGACGATCAGGGAAGGTTTAATGGAGGATTAGGGATCTGTACGGATATTACCGCCCAATTTGAATCCAGTCAGGAGTTGAAGTTGAGTGAAAATCGACTGAGAACTGTATTGGAGAATATTCCAGATGTGATTTTCATTTATGACAATACAGGGATGGTTATTGACTTTCACGTGAAAGAAGTTATTCCGGGCTGGGACAAATCATCTTTAGGAAAAAACATTTCTGTTTTACTTCCTCCTGACCAGAAAGATGAAACGATCAAAGCATTTGAGCTAGCAAGGAAAACAGGACAGATTCAAACTGTAAGCAGACGATTGAATTTGGAATCCGGCACTAGATATTTCGAAATCAGATATTTCCCGCTGGATGAAAATAGAATGATGTCTTTGGCAAAAGATATTACAAGCCAGAAAATCTGGGAAAAAGGGCTGGTAGAAGCAATGAATGCGGCTGATGAAGCGAGTCGTGCGAAGTCTGAATTTTTGGCCAATATGAGTCATGAGATTCGAACACCGATGAATGGTCTTTTGGGTATTATCGATTTACTGGAATTGACGGAGCTAGATGAGGATCAGAAGCAATATCTGGAGATTATAAAAAATTCCGGGAATTCACTTTTGGGGATCATTAAAGATATTTTGGACTATTCGAAAATCGAAGCAGGAAAAATGGATATCAATCCCTTTTCAGGGAAACCTGCGGAAGAGCTCGAGAAGCAAATCCAAATGTTCATTGGTTTGGCCCAAAAGAAAAACATTCAGATCAATACCGAAATAGATCCTCTTGCATATGAACTCTTCGAGACGGATTATGATCGTATCAATCAGGTAATCCTTAACCTGGTTGGAAATGCGATCAAATTCACCCCAATTGGTGGCGAAGTATCTATTTTCATGAACCTCGAGAATATTGAAGATGATCTTTATTATCTAAAAACCAGAGTGGAGGATAGCGGGATTGGAATTCCTGAGCATTTGATTCCTTCCTTGACAAATCCATTTTTTCAGGTAGAAAGCTCCAGTACTCGGAGTTTTCAAGGAACAGGTTTAGGTTTGGCGATTGCCAAAAGAATTGTCGAATTATTGGGAGGTGAATTAAGTATTTCCAGTAAAGAAGGAGTGGGGTCTAAGTTTTCATTCTCTATCCTACTGAAAAAGGCCAAAGTCCAGGTAGATGATACTGCCAAAAACCTACAGGAGAAACGTGTCAATTGGTTTGGAATGGCCAATGAATATCCGATGAAAATGCTTTTGGCAGAGGATAATGATCTGAACCTTCAATTGATGAACTTGATGCTGGAGCAATTGGGATACTCATTTGATATCGCCAAAAATGGGCTAGAAGCACTGGAGATGGTGATGAAAAATGACTATGATATTGTTTTAATGGATGTCCAGATGCCGATCATGAATGGGTTGGAAGCAACCAAAAAAATCAGAGAATCATGTCATAAAGAGGGCTTATTTATTATTGGTTTATCTGCTAACGTTTTTGATGAAGATCAGAAAAAAGCAATTGGAAGTGGGATGGACGATTATCTAACCAAGCCGATTCGTTTGATTTCATTGGCCAAAAAAATAGAGTTTTTCTACAAAAAGAAAATCATGATAAAGCAATAAAAAAACCAGGCTTTCGGCCTGGTTTTATTTTTTAAAGTGGGGTGTTTAAATCAAAGCCTTCGAGATAATCGGCGACTCTTTTGACAAACATGCCTCCTAAAGAACCGTCCACTACCCTGTGATCATAAGAATGTGATAGGAACATTTTATGACGGATTGCAATGACATCACCGGTAGGGGTTTCTACTACTGCAGGCTTTTTAACAATAGCTCCCACAGCCAAAATGGCCACTTGTGGCTGCATGATAATCGGAGTGCCCATCACATTGCCGAAAGATCCTACATTGGAAACTGTGTAAGTTCCTCCGCTTAAATCGTCCGCAGATAATTTATTATTTCTAGCTCTATTGGCTAGATCATTTACTTGTTTTGAGATGCCTACCAAATTCAGTTGATCTGCTTTTCTGATAACAGGAACTATCAAGTTTCCACTTGGTAGAGCCACCGCCATTCCAATATTGATATCTTTTTTCTTGATGATTTTATCTCCATCAATAGAAATGTTGATCATTGGGAAATCTCTGATTGCTTTAGATACTGCCTCTATGAAAAATGGTGTATAGGTAATGGATTCTCCAAACTTCTCTCTGTAAGCATGTTTGTTTTTCTCTCTCCAGAGAACAATATTCGTCATATCAGCCTCTACAAAGGAAGTGACATGAGCAGAAATCCGTTTTGAATCAACCATTCTTTGCGCAATCATTTTGCGCATTCTATCCATTTCGATGATTTCATCTGCACCAGAGATGCTGACTTGAACTTTAGGTTCCGAAATAGAAGGGATTGTTTTTGTAGTCTCAGATTTACTACCATTTCTGTTTTTAAGATAGTCTAGCATGTCATTTTTAGTAACACGCCCATCTTTACCTGTTCCAGGAATTTTGGAAAGTTCAACCTTAGAAATCCCTTCTTCCTTGGCAATGCTCTGTACTAATGGGGAGTAAAAGCGATCATCGTCAATGCTGGCAGCAGGGGAGGTTTCTTGAGAAATTAAAGAAGCGGTGTTTTCCGGAGCAATTGCCAATAAATCCTCTTTGGAAGTATTGTCCTCCTCCTTGGAACTTGGTGCAGCTGCTTCTGCTTCACCACTGGTTTCTATGATAGCAACAGGTGCTCCAACAGCTACTACATCTCCTTCTTTAACCAAAATTTTCTTTAAAACTCCTGCATGTGTGGAAGGGACCTCAGTGTCAACCTTGTCAGTAGCTACTTCTAGAACTGATTCGTCTTGATCGATCGTATCTCCTTCTTTTTTCAACCAGCCAAGGATGGTTCCCTCTATGATACTTTCGCCCATTTTGGGCATTAGCATTTCTACACTTGCCATAGTCTTAAAATAATTAAATTGGGTATATATTCAACTTTTAAAATTAAATTTTATTATGAATCATCCCAAACCTTTTGATTAAAATTTTATTTGCTATTTACGGGAAAAACAAATTCTAAATAAATTCAAAACCGCCACTGCTGTCAGTTCTATATTCAAAAGCCTATCCTGAGTTAGCTGTAGCTTTTTAGTTTCTACAAATCCGTCTCCGGCACAAGCGATCCAGATTGTCCCAACAGGTTTAGCTTCTGTTCCTCCATCTGGTCCGGCAATGCCGCTGCTAGACAAACCAAAATCTGATTTAAAAAGCTTCTTGATTCCAACAGCCATCTCTCTGACAGTTTCCTCGCTTACAGCTCCAAATTCAGAAAGTGTTACGTCGGACACTCCCAAAATTTCATGTTTGAACTGATTGTGATAGGGAACCAATGCCCCCTGAAAATAAGCACTGCTTCCAGCGATGCTTGTGATCAGATGAGAGATAAATCCACCAGTACAGCTTTCAGCCAAAGCTAGGGTTTTATTACTTTTCTTCAAAAGCTTGCCAATTGCAGTTTCCAGAGTTTCCTCATTATACCCGTAGACATAATCTTGGATAAGAGGCATGACAATTGCAATTTGACTTTGGATTTCCTCTTGAAGGTTTTCCTTACTTTGGCCGAAGCCGGTAAGCCTTAATTTCACATGTCCCAAAGAGGGGAGGTAAGCAAGCTTAATATGTTCCGGTAAGGCATTTTCCCAATCCTTGATTAAATCTGCTAGCCAGCTTTCACCAATCCCAACAGTTTTGATCACCTCATGAACTATCACAGGTAATTCAAACAGCTGAGGAAGTTTTGGCAAGACAAAGTCCTTCATGAGTTTTTTCATCTCATGTGGCACACCAGGCATTGACATCCAATAGGTTCCATTTTTGGAAAACCACATGCCTGGGGCAGTTCCCACTTCGTTTGGAACATAGGTACAGCAAGCTGGAAGATGGCCCTGTAAGATATTTAAGGGAGTAATTTCTCTTCCACGACGTTTAAAAAACGTAGTAACAGCTTCGACAGCCTCAGGAAATTCCACAATTGGACATTCGAAATACTCCGCCATCAGAGGTTTTGTCAAATCATCCTGTGTAGGACCTAATCCGCCTGTAATTAATATGATATCAGCTCTTTTTTCGGCTTTGCTGAAAGCATCTAAAATATCAAGCCTGTTATCACCCACAGTGGTTTTTCTCACCACTCTTACTCCGACCAAGTCTAGCTGCTGACTGATCCAATGGCTATTTGTATCCATGATTTGCCCATAAAGCAATTCATCCCCAATGGCAATTATTTCTGCTTTTACAGTACTCATATTTTATCGGATGATAATTATCTGACTTTGGCTTTTACTAAGATTTTGGAAAAGATACCAGGAACGAATCTCTTGAGATAGATTGCCATGACTTCTTTTCCACCAATGTATATCTCCTCCTTTTTTTTCTTGAGGCTTTTGAAAATCTGATTCGCGCATTCCTCAGCACTCATGCCATTTGCTTGAGCATCATCCATTTCATTCAAAGATTTTCCGTCGGCAGTAACAGCATTCACGGAGACATTTGTTTTAATAAATCCCGGGCAAATCATCGTGACATGGATATTGTCCTCATGATGCTCAGCACGTAAAGAGTCAAAATATCCATGCAAAGCATGTTTAGAAGCTGCATAGGTGGATCGATAAGGTGAACCAATGATTCCTACCAATGAACTGGTAATTCCGAATTGGCCGGATTTTCTGGACTTAAAATGTGGTAGGAGGGCTTTTGTCAATGCAATGGTGCCAAAGAAATTGACTTCCATGATTTTTCTGTCAACCTCAAGTTGGGTTTCAATCGCCAAAGAACGTTGGCTGATTCCACCATTATGAAACATAATATCTATATGGCCAAAAAGGCTGATAGCTTGTTTTACTTTGTCGGAAAGAGTATCAGTCTGGGCGAGGTCTAAAGGTAAAACCGCACAATTTTCAGGATGAGCACATGCCTCTTTCACCTGATTTAATTCATCTTCTTTTCTGGAAGATAAGATTACTGAATATCCTTCTTTGGAAAATTTTTTCGCCGTTGCTGCTCCGATGCCAGAGGACGCTCCAGTGATCCAAATGACAGTTTTTGTCATGTTTATTATTTTATTCTAACGTAGTCAACAAAGGAAAATGGAAATTGGTTTTTTTCATCAGCTGGGTGACTTTCTCTGCTTACTTCTTTCCAATTATTAAGATCAATTTCAGGGAAATAGGTGTCACCCTCTGGGCTTGCTTCCACTTCTGTGATCACTAATTCATCAGCAATACCAATGGTCTGCTTGTAAATTTCTCCACCACCTATGACATAGAGCTTTTCCACACCTATTTTGCTGCAGTAAATAAAAACTTCCTCTACACTCTCGAATACATGATGACCTTCTGGAACTTCAAATTCCGGATTTCTGGTAATCACCAAATGGGTTCGATTAGGTAGAGGTTTCCCAAGGGATTCAAAAGTCTTTCTCCCCATAAGGATATAATTGCCAGAGGTTAAAGCTTTAAATCTTTTGAAATCGGTTGGGATTCTCCAAACCAAATCATTTTCCTTTCCTATAACTCCATTTTTAGCAACGGCAGCAATCAGTAATATCCTCATAGTTTAAATCTTCAATACCTTGAAGATACTAGCCTTTGGCAAGGGAAAAAATAAAATTTGTTAGAGAGTTATTGCTTGGCTGCCTGAGCCATCATGTTTGGATATTCGCTCATGACAAAAGACTTTGAGGCTGAATCATTTACCTCAATTACTTTTAATTCTATTTTTGAGCCATCATCAGCGGAGGTGAAATCCATTTCCATGAAGTTTCCCTGTGGAAAGTCCTTGAAATGTTCGGCATATTTGCTTTTCGATTTATCTGATACAAATGGACTATTTGCTCCCCAAAAAGCCACATATCCTCCGATTGGTTCTTCAGTCACCCAGTAAGTTCCTTCACCATCTTTGCTTTTTACATGGTATTCATCACAAGTGTACCCTAGGATTTCTTTGGTGTTTCCGGTTTTTTCGATGACCAATTCAGGATCTTCCATCGGGTCGGCCATATCCTCCATAGCATCGTCAGCGATCTCATTGATGTCAATTTTGTAAGCAAAGCTGCTTTTCTGACCCTCATTGTCCATCAATAAAATGGATGCTTTGTTTGACATGTCATAAACCATTGTCATGACAGATTTTGGTTTTTTTGGATCTGTCATTTCCAGTCCAGTGTAATCTGTTGTTTCTGACAAATAGGACTTCATGGTCATCGGTTCATCTTCTTTTCCATTCTTGTTAGTCGATTTTACTTCCATAACCACATAACCAAAGAAGTCATATTTATCCGCGGTTTCCACCTCTTCGCCCATACCCTCCAAGATTTTACCCATGTCCAAGGTTACTGGGTTGCTGGATTCCTCGCTGTCACCAAAAAGGCCTTCCAATTGCTTTTCGAGCTGCTTTTGGACCATTTTATTGGCTTCTTCTTCTACTTTTTTTTCAATTGCTTTTTCTGCTCCTTTGCTTGCGGCCTTTTTTATTTTATTAATGAATTGTGCTTCTGTTATTGTGGATATTGAAAACAGGAGAATGAAAATAGACCATGTTTTAATTGAGATTTTCATAATTATTCTATAAAAATGTTATAAATACTTAGTTTTCTGAATTTCCTAAAAATCAGACAGATGAAAAAATTTTTTCTTATAAATTCCTTTCCAACTTATATCCTCTCAAGAAATCTTCAGTCTTCATTCTCTTTTTTCCTTCTAGTTGTAGCTCTAGAATTTCCAAAATCCCTTTGCCAGTTTGAAATCTTAAATAAGTCTTTCCATCTGAAAAATAAGTTCCTGCTTTTTCATTGGATTGTTCCTGTTCATCAATCTTGGTTTTATAGATCTTACAGATCTTCCCATCCAATTCTGTCCATGCTGCAGGGTAGGGGGAAAGTCCTCTTACCAGATTATGAATGGATTCGGCTGATTTTTCCCAATCAATCTGGCCAGTCTCTTTAAAAATTTTAGGAGCATGATGAATCGCCTGCGCTTCATCTTGTGGTTTTGGGTCGATTTCATCTTTGGAAATTGCCTCTACAGTTTTCAAGACTAAATCAGCACCCAGGGTCATTAGTTTTTCATAAATAGTTCCTAAATCATCTTCCTCAAGGATGTTGATTTTTTCCTGAAAAAGAATGCTTCCAGTATCGATCTCATGTTTTAGGAAAAAGGTTGTAACGCCAGTTTCTTTCTCTCCATTGATTATTGCCCAGTTGATCGGAGCCGCTCCTCGATAGTTCGGTAAAAGCGATGCGTGCAAATTAAAAGTGCCGATTGGTGGCATGTCCCAAACTGATTCCGGCAGCATTCTAAAAGCGACCACGATCTGTAAATCTGCTTTCAGGTTTCTTAATTCCTCCTGAAAAACGGGATCTTTTAAGTTAGTAGGCTGAAGAACTGGAACGTTCAATTTCAAAGCGGACTCTTTTACAGGAGAAGGAATCAGCTTTTGCCCTCTGCCTTTTGGCTTATCAGGCGCTGTAATCACAGCAATAACATTCCAGCCATTTTCAACTAATTTTTCAAATGCAGGAACGGCAAACTCAGGCGTTCCCATATATATGATTCTCAGATCTTTATTCATTTTTTTACCTTTTCTAATCGAAATAATTCCTTGTTTAGATCAATCCTTGTAAATCAAGTAATTGGCTCTCATTTTCTTATATGCAATTAATTCAGCTTCCCAACTTTTCTTGATTTCTTCCTCGGATTTGCCCGCTAATAGTTGTTTTTTTAACTCATCTGTACCTGCCAAAGTATTAAAATAGCTTTTGAAAAATGCCTCGCCTTTACCGGACTTTTTCAAAGCATCAATGACATATTTTAAAGTAAATTGATGGGTAAGTGGTTCATTTCTTAGATCAACTCCATAGCAAAGTTGGTCCTGTAATGTTGGATTTTTTGACATTCCTGGAATACTTACAGGAGTAAAGGTAAACGCCCCGAAATTCTTGGAAGGATAGCCATATACCTGAAAAGGGAAATGAGTCCCTCTACCCAAAGAAATAATGCTTCCTTCGAAAAAACAGGTGCTCGGGTACAACCGGATGGAGAGATCGTTCGGTAAGTTAGGTGATGGCTTTACTGGTAAATTATAAGAAGTTTGATGATCCCAATTTGCGATAGGAATAACCTCCAAATCACAGGTTAATCCACCTTTGAGCCACTTTTCTCCATTGATCATTTGTGCTAATTCTCCTACTGTCAATCCATGTACAACTGGGATTGGATGCATGCCTACGAAGCTTTCAAAACCTTTTTTAAGAACCGGCCCATCTATGTAATCTCCATTGGGATTTGGTCGATCAAAAATGATCACCTGTTTCCCATTTTCTGCTGCTGCCTCCATGATATAGTGCATGGTGCTGATGTAGGTATAAAATCTCACACCCACATCCTGTAAATCGAAAATGATAATATCTAAATCTGAAATTTGCGAAGCTGAAGGTTTTTTGTTGTTTCCATACAGTGAAACTATCGGAAGTCCGGTTTTGGAGTCCACTGAATTATCGACTTTTTCTCCTGCATCAGCATCTCCCCGAAAACCATGCTCCGGTACAAATACCTTTTTAACCTTTACACCTTGTTCCAATAGAAAATCAACCACATGTTTATTTTCACTATGGGTTAAAATACTTGTTTGGTTTGCAACGATCCCGACAGATTTTCCCTTTAGCATATCCAGATACAAGTCTGGTCGTTCTGCTCCGGGAGTTATTTCTGTTTGTTGGGCGGCTAGTTTGGTGATTCCTAAGAAAAAAATGAGCATTATGCTCAAAATGTGAGTAAAGGATAAAAGATTCGTTTGCTTCATGCTATTTTGCGATCAATTAGAACAAATTAAAACAGTCCCTTGAACGTTTCCTATTTCATTGCTAAAAGAATCAGCTTTAAAAGAGCGGGAGGATTCTCAGCAACAATCCATAAAATCGCAGTAGGTAGTCTTGCTATTGGCTTAGCCGTGTCACTACTTTCCTTTATGGTTTTAGGAGGCTTTCAAAAGACAGTTTCTGATAAGGTTTATGGATTTACGGGGCATTATCAAGTGCAACGGTTTACGATGAGTAATGCCTTTGAAGAAGCCCCTTTTTCCCTGAATAGCGAGTTTGCGCAAGAATATAGCCAATTACCTTTCGTCAATCGAATTCAATCTTTTGCCCATAAAGCAGCCTTGGTTAAAGGTGAAAATGAGGTGGAAGGTATTTTGGTAAAAGGAGTAGGGAAAGACTTTGATACCTTGAGTTTTAAGAATTATATCAAAGAGGGACGAATGCTGAAAATTCCGGATGAAGGAACCAGCAATGAGGTGATGTTGAGTAATGTCATTGCCAATAAACTTCTTCTGAAAGTCGGTGACAAAGTGACACTGTATTTTGTACAGGAACCTCCAAGGTTTAGAAGGGTAGAGGTAGTTGGGATTTTTGAAACCTATCTGGAGAATTTCGATGATAAAATAGTCATCGGTGAATTACAAACTATCCGGAATCTCAATGGCTGGACCGAAGATCAGGTCGGCGGACTGGAAGTTTTTGTAGACAATCCTAAAAATATCGATTCTTATTCTCCTCAGCTGGAGGATGTCATGGATTTTGATTTGAAGTTAATTGCCAGCAAAGACAAGTTTCTGGAGATATTTGATTGGTTAAGCCTGCTGGATACCAATGTGTATGTTTTCGTAGGACTGATCACATTTGTTGCCATTTTCAATATGGGGGCGATCTTGTTTATCCTGATAATGGAAAGGACTCAGATGATCGGTTTATTGAAGGCTATGGGAGCTGCAAACAAACAGATAAGAAGGATTTTCTTTTGGAATGGAATCAATATCCTATTGAGAGGATTGGTTATTGGAAATGCGATCGGTCTTGGTTTTGGAGTTTTGCAAGACAATTTTAAATTAATTCCTTTGGATCCCAGCAGTTATTACATGTCCTACGTGCCGATAGAATGGAATTGGCCTTTGTTTTTGCTTATCAATGCTGGTATCACCTTTTTGACAGCGCTGGTTTTATTTATTCCAGTGATGGTGATTTCGAGAGTGGAACCGATTAAATCGATCCGCTTCGATTAAGCTTATAGGGTGAAAATATACTTTTGATTTTCATCCAGATCACCCCAAAGACAGCTTCTTTAAAAATTCCCGGGCTCATTTTGGAAGTACCTTTTGTACGGTCTGTGAAAATAATTGGGACCTCAGTGAGTTTGAAACCAAGTTTCCAAGCGGTAAACTTCATTTCGATCTGAAAGGCGTAGCCGATAAATTTCACTTCTTTTAATCGAATCCCCTGAAGTACGGATTTATGATAACATTTAAATCCGGCAGTCGCATCTTTGATCGGTAAACCGGTGATGAATTTTACATAAACACTTGCAAAATAAGACATCAAAACCCTTCCCATTGGCCAATTGACCACATTTACTCCAGTAATATATCTGGAACCAATAGCCAAATCAAAGTCTCCTTCTATACATGCCTTGTAAAGCCGAATAAGGTCTTTTGGGTCATGGGAGAAATCGCAGTCCATTTCAAAAATATAGTCGTATCCTTTACCCAAGGCCCATTCGAAACCAGCGATATAAGCTGTTCCAAGACCTAATTTCCCCTTCCTCTCCATGAGGTGAAGTCTTCCCGCAAAGATTTCTTGATTTGATTTAACGACACCTGCAGTGCCGTCTGGGGAGCCATCATCGATGATTAATAATTCAAAATTTCCATCTAGCCCCATGACAGATTGAATCATATCCTCGATATTTTCAATCTCATTATAGGTGGGGATGATGACTAACTTTTGATGCTCCATTTTTTAATAAAGTTCAAAAGTAAGATTTCAGGATGATTTTTGTAGGAATGAACTATTTATTTTTGGGCAAAGCGTATTTTCGTGATTCAATTTCGAAAATATGATCGCAATAGTTAGCTATTATTCGGTGGGTGCATACGACACCAATACTGTCAATGAAGATGAAATCCTTTCTTCAGTGTTAAACGAATTAGGTTTCTCCAATCAAATTGTCCCTTGGTCTGATCAAAACATTAATTGGGATGATTTTAGCGCTATTCTAATCAAATCTACCTGGGATTATTTTGATTATTACCCACAGTTTTTGGAATGGATTAAAAAAATCAAATCATTGAACAAACCTGTTTTAAATGATTTGGATACGATCAAATGGAATTCTTCGAAAAACTATTTGAATGAAATAAAAAGAAAAGGATTCAATGTGATTTCGGGACTGGAATTGAAAAAAGGAGAATCCGTTGCGGTTTCTGAGCTGTTAGAAAATTTGCTAGCAGATACCTTAGTGGTGAAACCCATGGTAAGTGGTGGGGCAAAAAACACATTGAAACTGAAGAAAACTGAGTGGAATTCCTATTCAGAGAAAATTCAATCTCTTGTGAATGAAGAGGATTTTCTGGTGCAGCCTTTCATTCCTGAAGTGCAGGAAGTAGGAGAGTATTCGCTGATATTTTTTAATGGGGAATTTTCTCATGCTGTTCTAAAGACTCCTGCAAGTGGAGATTTTAGGGTTCAGCATTATTTTGGAGGGGAAATAAAATCTATTTTGCCAACCGAAAAAATGAAAGAGGAGGCGAAAGCTTTTATTTCTGAATTCGCTCCAGAAAGCTTATATGCCAGAGTGGATGGAGTAGAAATCGAAGGAACTTTTCATTTAATGGAGTTGGAATTAATCGAACCGTATCTATTCCTGACTTCCCATCCAGCTGCAATCCAAAACTATAAAGAAGCTCTTAGAAAAAGATTGAGTTAAATACAGATTTCTTTCTGATTCTGTGCATACTCACTGCCTTTGATTGCTGCTTCTTGTAGAATATTGCATCCTTCTGGATTCCCCATTCTAGCAAGGCAATAGCCTTTTTTTGCTAAAGCTTCCACATGATTGGGATTGGCTTTAAGAACCGCCTCAAAATCTTCCAAAGCAAAAGACACATAACCCGCTCTCATCAAAGCAAAGCCCCGGTTATATCTACCTACTAGCTGGTCTGGCTCAAACTGGACATATTTATTAAATGATACAGCACAGCCTAGCACATCTCCTTTCATGGCTCTAACCATACCTTCGTAAAAATGGACTTTTGCATTCGTTGGATTGATTTCTCTGGCTTTGGTCAAAAACAGTTCTGCGGAAGTATATTTCTCATTGATCAGCTGCACTCTTCCCAGCAGATATAAAATGTCAAAATCCTTGGGCTCCAATGAGGCTGCTCTTAAGAGATAAGACTCCGATTTATCATAGTCTTCCTCTTCAAAATAAAGTTTTCCTAATCCTGCATAGGCCTGTGCGTATTCATCGTCCAATGCAATGATTTTTTCATAATCCTTTTTGGCACTTGAAAAGTCCCCCAATTCTTCATAAGATCTTGCCCGCATATGAATAGCCTTTAGATCTGTCACATGAAAAAATAGATAGCTATTTAACTCCTCGAGTGCAGCTTCATAATTTTGGCTGTTGTATAAAGCCTCAATTTTTTGAAAATCGTTGGAGCATGAACTCAATAAAAGAATGACTATTGAGATAGTTAAAATATGTGGAATTCGTTTCATAACTAAATGAAACAAAAAAAATGGATTAGGAAAAATTTTCATTGTGAAAATTTCCTAATCCTTTCAAAATAAATTCTTGATAATCCTCTGACTATTAAAGGACTCCTTTAGTACTTGGCAATTGGTTGATATTTCTCGGGTCTCTCATGACCGCCATCTTTATCGCCCTTGCCAAAGCTTTAAATATTGCTTCGATCTTATGATGTTCGTTAGCGCCTTCTGCTTTGATATTCAGATTGCATTTTGCAGTATCAGAGAATGATTTGAAGAAATGGTAAAACATTTCTGTTGGCATGTCACCAACTTTTTCTCTTTTAAACTCGGCATCCCAAACCATCCATGGTCTTCCACCGAAATCAATGGCTACCTGCGCCAAAACATCATCCATAGGAAGTAAGAAACCATATCTATAAATCCCCTTTTTATCACCAAGAGCTTTCAGGTAAGCTTCTCCCAAAGCCAAAGCGGTATCTTCAATGGTGTGGTGCTCATCGATGTGCAAGTCTCCATTGACCTTGATTTCTAAATCTGTGCTGCCATGCTTTCCAAGCTGCTCAAGCATGTGATCAAAGAAATGAAGACCGGTTTTGATGTCGCATTGCCCACTTCCATCCAAGTTAAGTTTGATGTAAATGTCGGTTTCTGAAGTTTTGCGACTGACTTCTGCAGCACGGGGAGGCATCTTCAAAAACTCATAGATTTCATCCCAGTCTTTTGTGCAAAGAGCTGCATTCTCTATGTTTTCTCCAATGAAAATGGCTTTGGAACCCAAGTTTTCAGCTAATTGCACATCTGTCAATCGATCACCAATCACATAAGAATTGGCAAGGTCATATTCTTCAGAAAAATAATCGGTCAATAGTCCCGTTCTTGGCTTTCTGGTAGGAGCATTGTCATGCTCGAATGTGCGATCGACATGAATCGCCTTGAAGAAGATATTTTCTTGCTCCAGAGTTTTCAGCATTTTGTATTGAGCCGGCCAAAAGGTGTTTTCAGGAAAAGAATCTGTTCCCAATCCATCTTGATTGGTCACCATTACCAACTCATAATCCGTTTCCTCTGCGATTTTTCTCAAATTGGATATCGCCTTAGGCAAAAATTCAAGCTTTTCTAAACTGTCAACCTGAAAATCTGTTGGTGGTTCTTTGATGATCGTTCCATCACGATCTATAAATAGTACTTTCTTTTTCATGGAGAGGTTCAATAGGTTTAAACGGTTTTGGAAATGACATTTTCCAATGCCTGTAAAAAGGCTTCATTTTCAGATCTGGTTCCGACAGAAATTCTCAAACAATCATCGCAAAGCAATACTTTTGATCTGTTTCTGACAATGATTTTTTGTTCGATCAGTTCATTATAAACATCAGATGCATGAGGCATTTTGACCAATAGAAAATTAGCCTGACTAGGGAAGATATGCTGAATAAAAGGCATTTGAGCCAATTTCTCTTCCAGGAAATCCCTTTCTTGTAGTATTTCCCCGATCATTTTTTCTACCCTTTTTGTATTTCGGATTGCTGCCAAAACAGTGTCCTGAGTTAATCCTGAAATATTATAAGGAGGTTTGATTCTGTTTAGAATTCTGATGATTTCTTCTGACCCGAAAGCCATTCCTAATCTTAAAGATGCCAGACCCCAGGCTTTTGAAAAGGTTTGGATTACCAGCAGATTTGGGAATTCATCCAACTCGGTGGTAAAGCTCGGTTCATCGTTGAAATCAATATAAGCCTCATCGACCACTACGATTCCCTTGAAATTTTTCAAAAGGAATTGAATTTCTTCTCTTTTGACCTTGTTTCCGCTAGGGTTATTAGGGGAGCAAACGAAAATGATTTTGGAATTTTCGTCCGTTGCAGCAATGATTTTTTCAGGTTTTAGCTGGAAGTCTTCAGTTAAAGAAACCCTTCTGATCTCGACATCATTGATCGATGCACTGACCTCATACATTCCATAGGTAGGAGGAAGTAGGATCACATTGTCTTTACCTGGATTACAAAATGCCCGGAATAACAAATCGATCGCTTCATCAGATCCATTTCCCAAAAATATCTGAGAACTTTTAACTACTTTGATCTTGGCGATTTCAGCTTTTAAATCACTTTGATAGGGATCTGGATACCTGTTAAAATTCTGATCCGTTACCGATCCATATGGATTTTCATTGGCATCTAAAAAGACTCCAATCTTTCCGGTATACTCATCTCTTGCAGAAGTGTAGGGTTGCAGTTTTGCAATGTGAGGTCTTAATAATGAGTTTAGATCAAAGCTCATAGTTTATTGTTTTTCAAATAATTAAGACGAATCGTTACTGCGTTTTTATGAGCTTCCAACAACTCATTGGCAGCCATCACTTCAATCGTTGGTCCTAGGTTTTTAATTCCTTCTTCCGTGATTTTTTGGTAAGTCATTTTCTTGATAAAGCTATCCAAAGAGACACCACTGTAATTTCTTGCATACCCATAAGTAGGCAAGGTGTGGTTTGTTCCAGAAGCATAATCACCGGCAGATTCAGGAGTGAAATTTCCGATGAAGATCGATCCTGCATTGTAGATAGAATTGACTACTTCCTCTTCATTTTCTACAGAAATAATCAAATGCTCAGGAGCATATTCATTAATCAATTCCAATGCTTGTACCTGATCTTTCATGATCACTGCACGGGAATTTTTCAATGCTTTCACAGCAATATCTTTTCTTGGAAGTTCTTCTACCTGTGCACCAATTTCTTTGATTACTTTCTGAGCAAATTTCTCGGAATTGGTCACCAAAACAACTTGGCTATCCACACCATGCTCCGCTTGTGAAAGTAAATCCGCCGCCACAAAAGCCGGAACAGCAGTTTTGTCTGCGTACACCAACACTTCGGATGGACCGGCAGGCATATCGATGGCTACGCCATATTTTGTAGCCATTTGCTTGGCAGCAGTGACATATTGATTTCCAGGGCCGAAAATTTTGTCCACTTTAGGAACCGTGTTTGTGCCAAAAGTCATCGCTGCGATAGCTTGAGCTCCACCAGCTTTGATAATTTTGGTAATGCCAATCAAGTCTGCGGTATATAAAATTGCAGGATGAATTTCCCCATGTCGGTCCGGAGGTGTACAAAGGACGATTTCCTTACACCCGGCAATTTTTGCTGGAATCCCCAGCATTAAAACTGTACTAAAAAGTGGGGCAGTTCCACCAGGAATGTACAATCCCACCTTTTGAATCGGCATGCTATTCCTCTTGCAGACTACTCCAGGCATCACTTCTTCCACCAAATCTTCAGAGACTTGGGCTTTGTGGAATTTCTCGATATTGATTTTGGCAACTTGGATTGCCTCTTTGAGTTCTTTTGAAAGTGAGTTCTCAGAGGATTTTATTTCCTTCTCAGAAACCAACAGACTTTCCAATTGTACATGATCGTATTCCAAAGCAAATTTGATCAAAGCTTTGTCACCATTTCGCTTGACCTTTCTTAAGATAGGTTTGACGATTTTGTTGATTTGCTTTGTTTTATGTACAGGTCGGGCAAGCTCTTTTTCCCAAGTATTCGAATCTGGATTATTAAGAATTTTCATTTGGAATGAGTTTCTTTTTTTGAGATCAAAGGATCATTTTTTCGATTGGTACTACGAGGATTCCCTCGGCACCAGCGGCTCTTAGTTCTTCGATATGCTCCCAGAACTGATCTTCGTTTAAAACTGAATGAACTGATGACCAGCCTTCCTGAGCCAGTGGCAAGATCGTCGGGCTTCTCATACCTGGAATCAATTTGATGATTTTATCGATTGAAGCATTTGGAACATTCATCAATACATATTTGCTGCTTTTTCCTTTTTGAACAGCATTCATGCGGAACAAAAGCTTTTCGACAATCTCTTTTTTGGCTTCACTCAACTGATCATTTGCAATCAGAACCGCTTCAGATTTAAAAATTTCTTCCACTTCTTTCAGACCATTCATCATCAGAGTAGAACCCGAACTGACTATATCACAAATTCCTTCTGCCAATCCGATACTTGGAGCAATTTCCACAGAACCACTGATTTCGTGAATGTCCGCATTGATTCCTTTGGAATCTAAATAGTCGCCAAGGATTTTCGGGTAGGAGGTAGCGATGTTTTTTCCTTCGAAAAATTCTAAACCTGAATAAGTTTGACCTTTTGGAATGGCTAATGAAAGTCGACATTTTGAAAAGCCAAGCTTTTTAAGAACAGTAACAGATTTGTCCTTTTCGACCAGTTCATTTTCTCCTACGATTCCCAAGTCTGCTACTCCGTCGGATACATAACCTGGGATGTCATCATCTCTGAGAAAAAGAAATTCGATAGGGAAATTGGTAGAAGTGGATTTAAGCTTTCCAGTTCCATTATAAAATTTGATCCCACATTCTTTGATGAGGGCTAATGAGTCATCTGATAATCTGCCGCTTTTTTGCACGGCAATACGGATAATTTGTTCCATGTTGGCAAGTTACGCTAAGAAATAAAAGGTTGAAATAATTTTTGGTGAAAAGCGGAATCCCTGTCATCGGCTTCACCGGGTATGTAAAAATATTCCTCAGGAGGAATGATGGAAATGATGCTGCACAGCATGTGCAGTAGTTGAAAAAGCAATATTTGGGGTGTTATTTTTCATTTCCGTTGGCAAATATAGGGATGGAATTGAAACTGGCAAATTGAAAAACTGCTTTTTAGGATTTATTCCAAAATTCTATTTTAAAAGAAATTTTGGGAATTAGACGGACTAATTTTTATTGAGTTCCTACTTATCTTTCCTCAATAGTTCGGCCTTGGGCGGCCTTATAAAACCCTATTAAAAATGGAAAGAAAACAAACACCTGTCTTATTCGGTACGATCATTTCCTGGATGTTATTTGCATTCATTGGTTTTGGCATGTGGGGATGTCCGACTTATAATGTATGGCAACAGGAAATGAGTGGAAGGGCAGAATTTGCCAAAGCGGAACAAAATAGACGAATATTGATCGAAGAGGCTGCGGCAAATTTGGAAGCAGAGAAGCTTAATGCTCAAGCTGAAATAGAACGTGCAAAAGGAGCTGCTGAAGCAATCAAAATTGAAAACGGATCTATATCAGAGAAGTATATCCAATATTTATGGGTGCGCCAGCAAAAGAATTTGGGTGACAAAACGGTGATCTACATCCCTACAGAAGCGAATTTGCCAATTTTGGAAGCGGGAAGAATTCCGAAAATCTCCAATTCTTCCGGAGAACAATAATTAAAAAGCCCTATTCGAATAGGGCTTTTTTCTGTTTCTGAATTGTAGTGTGAATTTAAATCAACCTCCAGATCTTTTGGCTTTGTATCCAGCCGCCTGCAGTATCTGTACCACTTTGTCTCTATGGTCTCCTTGGATCAGGATTTCTCCGTCTTTTGCAGATCCACCCACACCACATTTATTTTTGAGTAGCTTACCTAATTCTTTCAAATCCTCATCAGATCCCACAAACCCGTCCACCAAAGTTACTTGCTTTCCTGCACGTGCTTTTTTATCCAGCATCACTTTTAGATTTTGTTGGGAAGGAGGGAGCGTATCCATTTCTTCATTTCCGCCTTCCTGGTATTCAAAATCGTCTGAAGTTGAATAAACTACTCCATCTCTTTTCTTCCAATCGTTATTTCTCTTTGCCATAGATACATGAAAAAGCCCGCCCAAGTGGACAGGCTCTAATTTAATTTTGGCTATTTATTTTACTTTCAAGGTCCAAACTGGACGCTTGGCATGATTTACTACGTCTTCTGCGATACTTCCAGTGATCAGGTGCAAAAATCCAGTTCTACCATGTGTAGCCATGGCAATCAAATCTGCATCGATATCTTCAGCAAATTCAATAATTCCAGATTCCTCAGATCTTGAATTGTAAATTTCTGCTTTCACTCCTTCAAAACCATAGGTTTTTGCAAATAGATTAATTCTTTTGATTGACTCTCTAGTGGTTTCAAAATTTGCTGGAGTATTCACTACTACGAAGTAAAGCTGGGCATTAAACAATCCCTGCAAATTCTTCATTCTTCTTGCGATCTCATCGCTATCCTCTTTGAAGTCACTTGCAAAAACGATTTTCTTGAGTGAACCCGGATCAGTAGATGCTTTCACAGTAACCACTGGACAAGTCGCAGTACGTACGACCTTTTCTGTATTACTTCCGATAAGTACCTCTTCCATGCCGGAAGAACCTTTGGAACCCATCACTACTAAATCAGGGTTTTCTTCAACAATAGATTCGCTAATGCTTTGAAATGCATTTCCCAACTTTAGCTTGGCATTGAAACTGTAATTTTTACCCTCGTGTGCTTTTTTCAATTCTTCAATTTGAGCAGCTCTTTTTTCCCTCAATTCAAGAAAAAATATCTGATTTTCGATTTCAGGCATTTCTGCTCCACCTCCCATAGTCCCGATATTAGAAACGTATGGAACTTCCATGACATGGATAACTTCTACATGAATTCCAGTGATTTTATCTGCTAGGCCAGTAGTAAAATTTAGAGCGTTTTGTGCTTGCTCAGAAAAATCATAAGGTACGAGTACTTTGATCATAGTGAATTGTGGTATTGTTTCATCCAAATTAGCTAAAAAATGGAAGCTCTGAAGGAAAATTCACTCCTTTTCACAAAAAAAGTAATCCTACACCGAATAAAATCACCCACAGCAAAGTACTTAATGCCATTTTCTTTAGGTAAGGATCTATTTCCTCTGAAGTTTTTCCATTTGAAACTCCCATTCCTATTCTTAACATAAGAGGCAGTATCAAAAATGCTAAACTTGCTCCCCAGCTTTGGCTCAAAAAGCAAAAGATTAGCAAAGAAACATACCCTCCTAAAATCAAAAACCAATTGTATTTAACAGCAGCCTTTTTACCGATTCGAACAGGGATTGATTTTTTGCCGGCTACTTGATCTGATTCAATATCTCTTATGTTATTAATATTCAATACGGTGGTGCTGAAAAATCCCATAGAAATTCCTATCCAAACTATGATTGAATTGAAGTCAATACTGTGTAGGAAATAAGTTCCTATCACACCCAATAGCCCAAAAAAGATAAAAACGGAGATGTCGCCAAGTCCAAGGTATCCATAAGGATTGCTTCCGGAAGTATAGGAAACAGCCGCCCAAATGGAAGCTAAACCCAATCCAAGAAAGATGAAGAAAAGAGTCCAGGTCTGGACTGCAAAATACAAAAGTAAAAGGCCGGAAATCAGGGAAAGTACTCCAAACAAATACATTCCGTTTTTCATTTCCTGAAGAGAAATCAAGCCGGATTGTACCGCTCGAACTGGGCCTTGCCTTTCTTGATGATCTGCTCCATTGACAGTATCCCCATAATCATTGGCAAGATTAGAGAGGATCTGTAAAAAGATGGTAGTCAGAGCGGCCAAAGCCAGAATCTCCCATCGGAAGACATCTTTGAATTTGGCCAAAAACGAACCAGCAAAAATACTGGCTAGGGAAAGAGGTAAAGTACGAAGCCTGACTGCGTGCAGCCAGGCTTCTTTTTTAGTTTGGATAGCTTTTTTCACAAATAATTGAATTCTATTTATGCACCGATTGCTTTGAGAATTGCTTCATCCATTGGAGTTACATCTGATGGATAAAACTTGACCAATTCTCCTTTTTCATCGATCAAATATTTGCAGAAATTCCAAGTAGGTTCCTGATTGTTCCATCCGTTTAGTTTCTCATCATTTAGCCAGCGATACAGAGGATGTTTGTCAAAACCTTTAACTGAGATTTTCTCAAATACAGGGAAAGTCACTCCGTAATTCTCAGAGCAGAAGCTTTTGATTTCTTCGTTAGAGCCAGGCTCTTGACCTCCAAAATTGTTTGCTGGGAATCCTAAAATCTGGACTTTGTCGCCATATTTTTCATTTAATTCCTGTAGTGCTGCATATTGTGGTGTATAGCCACATTTGGAGGCTACATTGACAAGAAGAATTTTCTTGCCTTTGTATTTGCTGAACTCCACTTCTTTTCCGTCAAGATCTTTCATCTTGAAATCATAAAATGTGCTTTCCATGGGTGTTGTCATACTTGCGAAAAAGCCAGCTTGTAAGACTTCAGGTCTTTCCAATGTTTTTTGACAAGAGAAAAGACAAATTGCAGTAAAGAGAATAAGAAGCTTTTTCATAGTTACATTCTTTCAGGTACGTTGATTCCTAATAAACTCATTCCTTTCTTGATTGTTGCGGCAGTAAGTGCTGATAATGCTACGCGAAATGCAAGAACAGATGGGTTATTTTCTAGAAATATAGGAAGGTCTGCATAAAAACGATTGTATTCTTTTGCCAAATCAAAGAGATATTGTGCAATGACAGCAGGGGAGTATTCATCTCCAGCCATTTTTATTTTCTTTTCAAAATCGCCTAAAAGGAAAATCAAGCCTGCCTCAGACTCTTCCACAGCAGTAATTCCGCTGAAGTCAGGATTTTTGAAATCCACTCCGATTTGCTCTGCTTTTCTCAAAATTGATTTGATACGGGCATGAGAATATTGGATAAATGGTCCAGTATTTCCCTGAAATTCGATGGATTCCTGTGGATTGAAAAGCATTCTTTTCTTTGGATCTACTTTAAGCAAGAAATACTTCAAAGCTCCCAAACCCAAAGTCTCATAAAGTTCAGCAGCCTGTTCTTCATTGAAACCATCAATCTTCCCAAGTTCTTTAGTATGATGCGCTGCAGTGTCGACCATTTCTTGCATCAAGTCATCAGCATCCACCACAGTTCCTTCTCTGGACTTCATTTTGCCTGAAGGCAAATCCACCATTCCATAGGATAAATGGTACAAACCATCACCATATGGTCGGCCAAGTTTACGCATAATCTTAAACAATACATCAAAGTGGTAATCTTGCTCATTACCAACTACATATACAGATTTATCTAGATTAAAATCATGGTATTTTAGATCGGCAGTTCCCATATCTTGAGTGATGTAAACCGAAGTTCCATCGCCTCTCAATACCAACTTCTCATCCAGTCCTTCATCGGTCAGATCGACCCAAACTGAGCCATTTTCTTTTTTGAAAAATACACCTTTCGCCAGCCCTTCTTCTACGATATCTTTCCCCAATAAATAGGTGTCCGACTCATAATAGAATTTGTCGAAATTGACGCCCATTTTCTCATATGTCTTTGCAAAACCATCATAAACCCAAGCATTCATCTGTTTCCAAAGGCTGACAACTTCCTCGTCATTTGCTTCCCATTTACGAAGCATTTCCTGCGCTTCTAATAGAAGTGGAGCATTCTTTTTTGCATCTTCTTCAGATTGACCTTCGGCTTTAAGAGCTTCTATTTGCTTTTTGTATTCCTTGTCAAAAATCACATAGTATTTTCCAGCCAAGTGGTCACCTTTTAGGTTAGCCGATTCAGGAGTTTCACCATTTCCAAAGTGCTGATAAGCAACCATAGATTTGCAAATGTGAATCCCTCTATCGTTGACCAAATTGGCTTTGGTAACCTCATAACCGTTTGCCTTAAGGATTTCAGCTACAGAATAGCCCAAAAAGTTGTTTCTCAAATGCCCAAGGTGCAAAGGTTTATTGGTGTTGGGAGAAGAGTATTCTACCATCACTTTTTGTCCATTTGGCTGAAGTTGGCCAAGATCTGTATTTCCATACAATTGCTTGAATACGTCCAACCAGATCAGTTCATTGAGTTCAAGGTTTAAGAAACCTTTCACTACGTTAAAACCTTTGACAACTGAAACTGAGGATTTCAGATACTCTCCGATTTGATTTGCTGTATTTTCAGGAGTGGTTTGACTCACTTTCAAATAAGGGAAAACCACGAAAGTATAGGTGCCTTCAAACTCCTTACGGGTAGGAGCTAGACTTAATTGATCCAGCGCCACATCGTGGTTGTAGATATTTTGAAAAGCCAGCTGAATGCCGCTAAGTATCGATTCTTGTATATTCATAATATTGTACTACCAAAAAAGGTATCATTTTTTACCGCTAAGTGCACAAAGGTTCACAAAGATTAAATTAAAAAAGCCTTGGGCCTTTCGTGTTTATGACTCTTTTTATTCCGTATTTTAATTTAGAAACATTAAAGTTTATGATTAAGCCTAATTTAAACTCTCCCAACTTTAGATAATTGATTATTTGGGCAAGGTGCACATCGGATATTTCTTTAACTGATTTTAATTCTACAACCAGTTTTTTTTCCAATAGAAGGTCTATTCTATTACCAAGATCAACAACAACTCCATCAATTTGGATTGGCATTGATTTTTCGAATTCAACATGCAAACCTAAGTTTTGAAGTTTATTGCTAAAACTTTTTTGTAAACATTCTCAAGTAATCTTGGACCAAATTGTGTATGAATGTCAATTGCCACTCCAAGATTGATATTTGACAATTCATTTTCATTTATTTGGTCTTTTCCATTCATCTTCGAGTCACTTTGTGCTCTTTGTGGTTTAATCAAAAATTATCCACCAATGACTTAGTAGTAATTTCTAATACCTCAAAAGCATTTTCGGCCATCACATTTTCAGAGTCCAAAGTTGGATTGACTTCCACGATTTCCCAGCAACACACTCTTTTGTCCTTGATCAATTCGGCATTGAGCTGGATCGCTTCTTCGACAGTTAAACCATCTGCGACCGGAGTGCCTGTTCCCACAGAAATAGAGCTGTCTAAGCTGTCCACATCAAAAGAAATATAAATTTGATCGCAATCTTTCAACTCCTCCAATGCTTGTTTTGCAATAGAAGCAACACCTGACTCCCGTACTTGTTTGGTCTTGAAGTTTTTGATGCCATGTTTTTTCATCAGAAAATCTTCTGGACCTTCAGTATCTCTTACTGTGATGAAAACAATGTCTTTCAGATCAATTTTAGGAAATTCGCCTCCGATATTTTTGATCTTATTCCAATAGATCAAAGTCTCTTCATCAGGCTCATTGACCTTGCAATCTAGGTTGTCTATTCTTCCTGCCATTGCCAATGGCATTCCGTGCATATTTCCAGAAGGAGTAGTGAAAGGCGTATGTAGGTCAGCATGAGCATCAATCCAAATCACGCCTAATCGTTTTTCAGGATTGGCGGCTTTAATTCCCATAATAGTACCAGCGGCAGTGCTATGATCTCCGGCTAGAACTATAGGGAATTTCTTTTCCATCCTTAAGGATTCGATGGTGCCATACACGTTTTTCAAAACCTGATAAACTCCATCTATATATTTGGCATGCTCAAATCTATTTCCCTTCCAGAGGTAATTATTGGCATCGGGGACATTTATCGGATCAAACTGAGTAAAGAAATCCGACTTCTTATCCAGACTTGCGATTTTCAAAGCATCGATTCCGAGACTAGCACCTCTTGTTCCTGCCGCAATTTCTGAGCGAACTTCTACTAATTTTATATCACGCATGGGACTTTTTTAAAAGTTAGATTTGGGTGTATTGGTGGCGCAAAAGTAGGTAAAATTGAGCAAAAAATCAGGCCGGATGCAATGCTTGCTCACTTCATTAATTCCTTTTCCTAGTTAAATATCCAAGCCAAGAAGAAATAGGATGAAAATGGATAATTCTTAAATTCAGATTTCAATCCACTCAAATAACCTATTGTCTATGACTTTTGATTCCAAATTGCCTAATGTTGGAACGACCATTTTTACCATCATGTCCAAAATGGCAACTGACTATGGAGCTATCAACTTATCACAAGGTTTTCCTGGATTTAGTTGTGATCCCCACTTGCTGGATTTGGTGTACAAATTCATGAATGAGGGCAAAAATCAATACGCTCCGATGAGTGGAATACCGGTTTTGAGAGAAATTTTGACAGAGAAAACCAAGAAAGTCCATGGTGTTGACTATGATTCAGAAAGTGAAGTTACCATCGTTTCAGGCGCTACAGACGCGATTTTCTCAGCCATTACTGCTGTCGTGAAGCCAGGGGATGAAGTGATATTATTAGAGCCGGCTTATGATTCCTATGCACCGGGGATCATTCTCGCTGGTGGAATTCCAGTTTTTGTTCCTTTGGATATACCGGATTTTTCTGTGAATTGGCAAAGGGTGAAAGCGGCTACAACTGAAAAGACTCGCTTGATTATGGTCAATACGCCTCATAATCCATCTGGCTACATGTGGACCCAAGATGATTTAAATCAATTGGCTGCATTAATCCAAGAAAGAGAAATCTATGTGATAAGCGATGAAGTGTATGAACACATCACTTTTGATGGGAGAGTGCATCTATCCTTAATGACACATCCCATTTTAAAAGAGAGGACTTTTGTTTGTGGCTCCTTCGGAAAGACTTTTCATGTTACTGGTTGGAAAATCGGTTTTTGTTTTGCGCCAGCTGAGTTAACCAAAGAGTTTAGAAAAGTACATCAGTTTGTTACATTTAGTACGGCAACTCCACTTCAATATGCTCTGGCGGAATACCTAGAAGAGCAAAACCATTATTTGGAACTCCCTCATTTTTATCAGAAGAAAAGGGACCTGTTCTGTGAAGGATTAAAAGGGACGGATTTTCAATTTACTCCAGCCCAAGGTAGTTTTTTCCAACAGGTTTATTATGGTCATCTTTCTCAAGAATCGGACTTTGATCTGGCTGTTAGGCTGACCCAAAAAATAGGAGTGGCCAGTATACCTATTTCTGTGTTTTTCAATAATAAGGACGATCATAAGATCCTGAGATTTTGCTTTGCAAAGGAAGATCAAGTACTAGAAAAGGCAATTTCTATCTTACAGAAATCTAAATTATTTAAATAAAAACTCTGTATATGAGATGATTAGAAATATTATGTATTTAAATCCTACAAAAATTATAGGGAATATAGGAAATAAAAGAAATTGATTTTACATTTGAAGCATCGAAATATAATTCATAACGAAATGAGCGCATTATCTTATCAAACTCCAGCTACCTCAAGTCTCTTCAATGTGACTTTAGGAAGTAATTCCAGATTTTCTCAGGTGTCAGTAAGCCAGAAGGAAATGGTTAAGATTTTTAATCAAAAATCAGGGGAAATGATGCAGGGAATGTGCAGATTGGAAAACGGATTTGATACACTTTTCCCTTTGTTCAGAGGATTGATCAGATTAGGGAAACCGAAGTCTTTGCATCTGACATTTTCCAATGAGGAGAGGTCAATCTTTTATTCGTTCAAAGAAGAAGATCAAACCGAGGTTGAGCAATTTTTTGCCCGAGTTCTGGCTTTGCTTCAAAAAGAAGTGAAATTCAAGAAGGTTTTGAAAGAAATTATTGATAACAGACTTCGTTTTAAAACTGAGCAAAGTTTACTTCAAACGGCCCTTTTAGCCGATTAATAGGGGTTTTAAAACTGTTTTATAAAATTGAGAAGGACATTTCCATTGGGAATTGTCCTTTTTCATTTGAAATCCCCCGAGAAAGAACAATTTTTGTATCCGACTATTTCGCATTAATAAACAAGTCAAAATGAACAGATACATTGATCTTATTCAGCAGACCTTTGATTTTCCAACCAAAGAGTTTCATGTTGAAAACAATGAATTATTTTTTAACGGGGTAAACATGATGGAGATCATAGAAGAATATGGTACTCCGCTTAAGTTGACCTATTTGCCTAAGATTTCTGAAAACATCCAAAAGGCAAAGACTTACTTTAACAATGCGATTCAAACGCATGATTACAAAGGAAAATATACATATTGCTATTGCACTAAGTCTTCCCACTTCAGCTTTGTCTTGGATGAGGCATTAAAGAATGACATTCATATTGAGACTTCTTCCACTTTTGATATTCCATTGGTGAGAAGTTTATATGTAAAAGGGAAAATCACCAAAGACACGTTTATCATTTGTAATGGTTTTAAAAGGGAGTTGTATAAGCAATATATCAGCGAACTCCTCAATGATGGATTTGTGAATTGTGTTCCGATTCTGGATAACCTCAGTGAGATTGATTATTACTTGGAGCATGTCAAAGTGCCTTTCCAGGTAGGAATTCGTATCGCGGCTGATGAGGAACCAAAGTTTGGATTTTATACTTCCCGTCTCGGAGTGAGATACAATGACATCATCAAGCTTTATGAAGAGAAAATCAAGGATCATCCTCTGGTAAGTTTGAAAATGCTTCATTTCTTTATCAACTCTGGAATCAAGGATACAGCATATTATTGGTCGGAATTGACTCGATTCATTCAGAAATATGTGGATCTGAAGAAAGTTGCGCCGACATTGGATACCATGGATATAGGAGGTGGTTGGCCAATCAAGACCAATGTCTTTTTCGATTATGACTACCAATACATGGCAGAACAGATCGTGAAAAACATCAAATGGATGTGTGCTAAAAACAACACCACCGAGCCGAATATTTTCACAGAATTCGGTTCATTCACAGTAGGAGAGAGTGGCGCAGTTTTGTATTCCGTTTTGGATGAAAAGCTTCAGAATGACAAAGAGCTTTGGTATATGATCGACGGATCTTTTATCACGCAATTGCCGGATAGCTGGGGACTGAACCAGAAATACATCATGCTTGCTATCAACAACTGGGATGAAACGTACCACAATATCAATCTGGGTGGTTTGACTTGCGATAGCATGGACTACTATAACTCAGAAGCGCATCAATTCAATATTTATCTTCCAAAACCTGATAACGGCAAAAAGCAATACCTAGGATTTTTCCATACAGGTGCTTATCAGGAATCACTGGGAGGCTATGGAGGAATTCAGCATTGCCTGATTCCGGCACCTAAACATGTGCTGATCGATCGGGATGAAAATGGGAAGGTTGTCCATCGATTATTCAGGGAAGATCAGACAGAAGAAAGCATGTTAAAGACATTAGGATATTAAATAATGAAACCGCCTCAAAAGGGCGGTTTATTTTTCTTTAAATTTAATTCTGAATTGGTATATTGGTTTTAGTTTAAACCCAAAATATCCATGACTTTTAAGCCTTTGCAGGTTTTTTCTTTAATTTTTTTGCTTCTGATCGAGTTTCAGGTAAATGCACAAATAATCCGTGGGAAGGTCATTAATTCCAAAACCAAAGAACCACTTCAATTCACCAATGTATTTATCAATAATACCACGATAGGCTCCACTACCAATGAAAAAGGGGAGTTTCTGATTCGGTCAGATTTACCTGCTACCTTGGAGTTAGTGGCATCCTTCGTTGGCTTTCGGACCAGTACCCAAAAGTTGGAGACGAGAGGGAAAAGCTTGATTGAGGCGAATTTTGAGTTGGAACCATTAGAAAATGTTCTTACGGAAGTTGAAACCCGAAGTAAAAGAGACAAGAAATGGGAAAGACATTTGGAGCGTTTCAAACGAGTGTTTTTAGCTGTTCCTGATGATCCGATTTTCAAGGAAATGGAAATCCAAAATCCATGGGTTTTGGATTTCGAACTGATCAAAGCCAAAAGAAGCCCCAACTACATCCATGCCACAGCCGACCAACCTCTGATAGTTGAAAATAAAGCACTGGGGTTTGAAATCGAGTATTATTTACAGGATTATCGATTTTATAAAGGCAAGTCACTTTATTATGGACTGGCTTATTTTAAAGAAATCAACTCTAAGGATTCCCTGATTCAAAAGTCAAAGGATGATCTTAAGGAAAGTTCTTATTTGGGGTCTTCGAGGCACTTTTTTAGATCCCTTTTGGTAAGAAAGGTGGAGGACGAAGGATTTATTATTTATAAGAAAAACCCTCATTTTTTTAATGAACTGAGGACAAATGTTTTGCAAGAGGAACTTGGGAAGTCTGTAGATTTTGTCTCCCAAGATTCCATTCGGAGGATTCCTCTCCGAAACGGAACCATCAGAGTGATTTTACCAGGCGATTTCGAGATTCATTATCAAAAGAAATCCTGGAGAAATGAATATTACTCGGATTATTACCATCCTGTCAGTTGGATTACCGCACCAAAGGGCTATTTTGATGTAGATCGAAACGGGATTGTGATTGATCCGACTGAGGTAGAACTTTCTGGTTATATGGGAAGGCAGAGGCTTGGTAGGTTTTTACCATATGACTTTAAGCCTGCTGAGAATTTCGAGTCCAACTTAGCCGAAGTGGATAGTGTGGAATCTGAATTGGCTAGGTTTAATAACCTCCGGGAGAAGCCTTGGATCACTACAAATAAAAGCTATTATTATCCCGGTGAGCCTGTTTGGTTTCATGCTAAAATGCTTTATCACAATACCTTGATGCAGGATTCCTTGAGTAGAGTTTTGTACATGGAGGTTTTAAATCCTTCTTATGAAATTGTTCAAAGAGAAACCTATTACATTAATGAAGGAGCTGTTTCAGGTGGCTTTGTCCTGTCGGATACACTGAAGCCAGATGATTACTTTATCCGCTCCTACACGAATTGGATGCGGAATTTTCCTGATCGGGACATGACTATGCTTCCTTTGCCGATTTTAGAAAAGGATCAAATGCCAGTTTATCAAGGTCTCGTTGAACAAGAGTTTTTTGATGACCTTTCGATTTTAAAAGAGCAGAGCATCCAACAGGATTCAGGAAAACAATTTGTGGAAATTAAACTCAATTTTCTGGACCAAACTGACGAGTTTGCCGAAGCAAACTTGTCGATTTCTGTGACAGATCCTTCTTTGGTCGCTATGCTTAAGGAAAGGAAAACTTTGGAACAGGGGCTGGAATGGCTGGATGATCGTACTAAATCAGATTTTGTCCAGCTTGAGCAGTACCCGATTGAATTTGGTATTACGATTCAGGGAAGGTTTGAACGAACCAAAAAACGCTTTCCATATATCAATCCAATTACAATAGTGCAAGGTGATTTAGAGGATTATGGGATCGTAAAGACTGATTCTACAGGTTATTTCAGAGCCACAGGGTTAAATTTCACCGACTCAACCACGATTTCACTTGCGGCAATGGATGAGAAAAACAGACCTTATGGAGCCATCGAATTGATTGAAAATACTATTCCACCTTTCAAAGGATCCTCGCCTAAATACCAATATGAAAAAGTAAAGTTTCCAGCCCAAACGATCCGATTTGATCAAAGTGGTACCTATATAGAATTAGAAGAATTTGTGAAAGAGGATGATAAATTTCAGAGATTGGAGGACTTAAATTACGGCTATGGTGAGCCAGATAGAAAAGTCACTCCTGAAGATTTGGAAAACTGGTCCGGTCAGCCTCTATGGACAGTGATAGGTATGAAATTCGGGAATGGAAAGCTAGGTAATAGTAATTATGGATTAAATGTTGGGGAACCATTGTTGATCATCGATGGACAACGATATTTCTATTTGCCTGATGAAAATGCTGAGCTAGTTGTAAATAGATATTTGACCAGCGAAGTGGAATCAATTTCAGTTTATACAACTAATACGCATGTTTTTGGGTTGGCAGGATTTGCTGGTGTGATCATGTTTAATACTAAGAAAGGAAGTCGATTTGATAACCAATCAGAAAATCAGTTTGATTCAACTGGTTTCCAGCAGTTTAGAGTGAAAGGATTTTCCAATAATCTGGATTTTAACCAACTGGTAAATCAAGCTTCAGGAAATCAAAAAAGACCTACAGTTTATTGGAATTCGGATGCAAAAACAGACAAAGGTGAGTTTACTTTCAGATTTTTGCCAGCCGAAGGAGTAAGGGAGTACGATTTGCTGATAGAAGGAATGACAGATCAAGGATATCCGTTTACCAAGCTTTTCCGGATTGATTTAAATGAAAAAAGGGACTAAATCCCTTTTACATTCTTGCAATAGTCAAGCCTCCGTCAACATTGATGATTTGCCCTGAAGCATAGGGTAAGTCTCCTTTGACTAAAGTTGCAACTACTTGTCCAATATCCTCAGGTTTTCCGATTCTCGGTTCCAAAGTAGCTCCTTCTTGAACTAAGGTCAAATAGGTTTCACGAACCTTTTCAATCATATCTGTATCGACAAAACCCGGACGGATTTCATATACTGCAATTCCATGTGGAGCCATTCTTACGGCCATTGTTTTTGAAAGCATCGATAAGCTCGCTTTTGACATGCAATAAGCTGCTCTTTTCGGAGAAGCCAATTCTGCTGAAACTGAGGTAATATTGATGATGGAAATCTGAGCCGCGGGATTCGTTGCCTTTAGGTCCAACATCCATTTTGCGATTTCCTGAGTCAAGAAGAAAGTGCCCTTTTCATTGATATTCATCAAGTGATCGTAATCCTCTTCAGTTACCTCCAAAACATCGCATCTCACCCTTGGAGCTACTCCTGCATTGTTTACCAACACATCAATTTTACCAAAATGAGCTTTCAAGCCTTCAATGATGGATTTACGATCAGTTTTCTCTGCAATGTTTCCCTGGAGATAGACCACTTTTGAACCTAAGGATTTCAATTCCTCTAGATTTGCCTGGGCATCACTTTCAGGTCTGATTCCATTGATTCCTAAGTCATAGCCTGCCTCAGCCAGTTTTTTTGCTATTCCAAATCCTATTCCTCTAGATCCTCCCGTTACTAATGCGACTGGTTTCATTTATTTTTTGCTGCTTTAAGTTGATCGTGTTCTTCCATCTTTTTGTAAAAAGGATCCAATGGATAGCATCCTGAGATGATTCCGTTTCTTGGAGCTGTTGTACAGTCCGAAAAAGTCCTACAGATTTTAGGTCTTTTCATATCATTTCCGGCCAATACATCCGCCGGTAAATCCGGATAACTCAATACCATTCTTCCCAAACCAATTGAATCTGCCATTCCTTTTTGAAGGATATGCTGACCCACATTCGGTAACCATTCTTGCAGGTATGAATAAGCTGAACCCACCACATAAAATTGAGGAAAAGCCTTTTTAACTTCTGCACAAGCTTGGATTTGCCTAGCTACACCATGAAGGGGATCCTCTGGTGGATTATACCCATCAGAAGGAGGGAAGAGTGCCGGTCTTTGAATATGGGGATTGTAATAAGGACTTCCCGCTGTGGTACAAAGAAGTTCTATATCCAGGTTTTTAAGCTCGTTTAAAAACTCAAAAGATTCAGAAAGATTTTCCTTTGTTCCGGATTCATCTCCTCCAAATGCATATTTGTATCCGCCATTCATAGAAGGAATTCCTTTTCCATCTGGTCCCTCTTGAAATGGAACCCAATCAAAAATGCTCATTCTGACACCTATTTCCAATCCCGGTGCTTCAGCTCGAATTCCTGCCACAATTTCACGAAGGAATCTCGTCCGGTTCTCAATTGATTTACCGTACTTTCCTTCCCGATCATAGGCACTTAAGAACTCATGTCCCAAATACCCATGGCAATGTTTAATATCAACAAATTTAAATCCGGCTTTTTGTGCTCTCACCGAAGCGATCACATAATCATCGATCAATTCTGAAATTTCCGGATTTGTCATGATCGGATAATCCTCTGCCAATCCAAATTTCTTGTTCAAAACTGGGTGAGAATAAAGGATCTTTGGTTCCATTTTAGTTTTGCTGTTTGGCTTGCAAAACCTACCGGAATGTGTCAGTTGAAGTCCAGTTAGCAAATCACCGGTGTTTCCAAAAGCTTCTTGATG
Source organism: Algoriphagus iocasae (assembly GCF_014206875.1). Classification (GTDB taxonomy): domain Bacteria; phylum Bacteroidota; class Bacteroidia; order Cytophagales; family Cyclobacteriaceae; genus Algoriphagus; species Algoriphagus iocasae. The sequence continues at coordinate 1,439,311 of NZ_JACIJO010000001.1, forward strand.
TTCCTTTTCAACCATCTGGTAAAGCCCTTCAAATTCTGAAAGGTTTGCCTCATTCATCACTAATTGATTCGGATTTGCTCTTCCTTCATGTCTGACAGCCACTGCTTCGCATCCCCAGAGCAATTTTGCTCCGCTGATCGCAAAGTTTTTCCATCTTCTTTTTGTCAGATCTGAAGGCTTTCCATCTTCTGTTCCATCCCAACCTTCCATTGGTAGGATGCAAAAGGAGTTTCCGATTTGATTTCCCGATTTAGTAGTATATGCTTTTGCAAAAGGAGAATCTGGTCCTGAAACAACTTCCTCATCGAAGCCTAGTTGAATATTTTCTTTCGCTAAATGCTCCCTGAAAATCTTAGCAGTTTTCAGCTGCGCGACACGAGGATATACCGGTTTGTATTTTCCACCATTCATAGGATATTGATACAGTTGAAAAAACTATAATAGGTTTCATTTTTTAAAGTCCTTTGTAGCAATAATGCCATTTCACGGGCATGATAATCGCCCCACATACAGGACTCGCCATATGGAGCTTTGTCTGCTTCTGGTCGGTAATCCCAGCCGTTTGGCTGATGATAAATGCTATGCAAAATCAACCCCTGATGGGATTTTTCGGTAGAAAGGTAAGGTTCCGAAAAAAGCGATTGTGCAACCTGTATACCTGCTTGAATGTACCTTTTTGATGTTTCAGCCTCTGAATCTTTCAGAAAATTACCGATCCGGATCAAGCCCTGAGCTGCAATGCAAGCCGCTGAACTATCTACAGGTTCGAAGGCATTGTAGGGATCTGAAACACGGTTTAGGTAATTTCCCATCTTCGAAAGGCCCGGAGCTCCGGTATCCCAATAGGGGATTCCATCTGTTGGGGTATTTTGGAGGTAAAATTCTGAAGTTGCCTTGGCAGCATTTACCAATTCTTCCACCAAAGCTTTTTTGGAAATCAGGATTGCATAGTCTCCTTCATCGATTTGATCCAATATCTCCAAAGTTTCTCCCAAGCCGCAGATTGCCCAAGCCAATCCTCTGGTCCAGGTGCTGAATCCAGTATATCCTTGCTGTGAATTTGGACAGCGGTAATTCCCGTCATTCGTATTGAATATGATTTCATGGGCAGTTCTCCCTTCAATATCATAGGAATCCCGACCATTACCATAATAGATGGAGTATTTTATTGTGCTGAGAATATGCTGTATAGCACGCTGAATAAGAGAAATCCTTTTGTCATTTTCTCCTTGAAGTACATGTCCCAATGCATGGGAAACCACCAAGGCACGACAGGAACGAATGGTATCTACAAATAAAGAATGTGGGCCGTTAAAGGAATAAATAAACCCACCTCCTTGGATATTTGTCCAACGCATCGCCTGAACTGCTCCACTGGCTTTTAGGGCTAGCTCGTAGAAATTTTTTTCCCAGTTGTTATTTTCAATTTTTCCTTCTTTCATCAAGCGCAACAAATTGCCATAAGTACTTACATTGTTGAACCCATGATCATGAACACCTGTGTGGGTTAGGTGAGGAGCCATTTTATGAAGGGTATTTTCTCGGCCTATCTGAAGGAATTTCTCATCTCCTGTGGCATCAAATTGCAAAAGGGCAGATCCATATTGGAAGCCTTGTGTCCATTCCGTCCAACCACGAGTTACGTACTTTCCTTTTTCTGTAAAAACAGGAGCTCCTTTTGTTGGGTCGAAAGACTCTTCGATCAACTCAATTTTTTCTCCAGAAAGCTTCCAAAATTGCTCCAATGGAGCTTTTAAATCATTTATTGAAATAGTAGAATCAAGCTTCATTTTCTTGCTTTTGGGTTCTTGAATGTGCGATCATAATGATCGAAGTGAATACAAATAGGAGAATATACATCAGAAAGTCCAGAGGTAATTCAAAGTACTTATCTGGTACTATTCCCACGATCGATAATATAAAAAAAGTCAATGCGAAAGCTGAAAGTCCGATCAATGCTTTTGGAGGTTTATTGAAAATAACCGCGCCTAAAACTACTGGAGCAATCATGGATGTCCCGGCAAAACTTACCCTTGCCAGCAATACCAATTCATCGCTCATGTAAGTAGAAAATACCAATACGATCATTGAAAATACCAGAATTGAAATCTTGGTCACAGTCATATTGGATTTGTCTGTTCCTCCTAATAAACTTCTCAGTTCGGTTCCCAAGGCAAAAATCTGCGCATTGGTGGTAGAAAGACAGGCCGCAAATAGTCCGACTACTGCCAAAGCTGCTACGGGTACGGCCTGATCAAATAACAAAGCCTGACTAAGGAAATCAGCGGTACTGGCATCTGGATATTTGATGGCTCCATAGAGTCCGATAAATGCCGTTGGGAGAATCACCAAAATCGCGAAAATCCCAACTGCGTATGCCATTCGATGGACAGATTTCAAGCTTTTCATCACCACCAGACGCGTTGTGAATTGAGGTTGAGAAACAGGAATCAGTACAATTGCTATGGCTGAAGCAATCAGAAATGGACTTGAAAACAATCCATTTGGCCCGGGAAGAGAAAGTAATTCTTTGTTGGATGCAGCTACTTGGGCAATGCCATCTTCCAAACCGCCCGCCATTTTCAGGCAGGTTAAACCAATAATCCAAATAACAGCAAGCATGATTACTCCTTGAATTGCATCACTGTACACAATGGCTTTCAATCCACCAATTTCAGAATAGATCAGCATGATGAAAACCAATAAAGCCGACCAGGACCAGTAGGGGAGCATTCCTGGAAATGCTGCATCGAGAAAAATAGAGATTCCCCGAATTTGAATCGCTACATAAGGAATCAGAAATAAGAAAGCACTGGCAAATACCAGATAGCCAGCGAAGGAGTTTTCATAACAAGTTTTTACCAATCCAGCGATGCCTTTATAACCTCTGAGGGTAGCTCGCTTTCTTAATGCATATCCAAACCAGATGAGGAAAAAGACCATCAGTGCATCTGAAAGTGCTAGGAATATCCAAGCGCCCACACCGTGGGAGCGGAAGAAATCCGGCATTCCCATAAATGTAAAAGCACTAAAAAGTGCAGCAGAGAAAGTCAGAAAACCTAAGATGGTTCCAATGTTGGATCCTGCGAAAATAAAATCATCCGAAGTCCTGTCTTTGCGGTAAGAGCGATAGGACGCATATCCTAGCATGGCCAGGAAAATGCCAAAGAAAAACAACAACCAACCGATCATGGCTTCTTTGGATCTTCGAATGGAAATAATTTGGAGCCCATAAAAGTAGCAAATACCAGCAAAATGGTAATTAACAAGCCGGTCCAGAATATATAGGGAACTGAACCTAGGCTAGGTTCGGCTTGATTTTCCTTAAATATGAATAAAAAAGATCCTGCTGTAAGAATGATAACAAGCAAGACCAGAAGGTTCCAGGATTTGGATTTCATGGTTTGGGGTTTAATGTAATTTGGTAAGAAGACGTTTGATCAGACGTTTAGATCAAGAACGGCTTAAAATAGCAATTATAGTTTTAATAGCTAGCCTGAACAGTCTGTGAATCTTTGGCTGGAAATGATAATTCACGGAATCGATTTCTTAAAAATAGAATTTGAGTGAATACCCTGAAGTAAGAGGGATGTTTTACAGTTTTTACTTTACGATTAGATGGTCAAACCCTTGCCGCAGATTTTCTATTGGGAATTAGCTTTTTGTAAGAAAAACACCTCCATAACCATTCAATAGGGCCAAATTGGAAATAGTTAAGCCAAGCTTTGCTGTAGATTAGTTGGATAATAAAGATGATAATTGCTAGTAAAAATGTCTGGGGTGGGCTTAGTTTTTCATAAAGTTGAAAGCCTAATGAGGAAAAAATAATTAGCCCAAAAACACTTTGCATCAGGTAGTTGGTCAATGCCATCCGCCCGGGAAATTGTAAGGGGGAAAGCCATTTTTTCATAGAGGTGAAATACCATAAGTAAGCCAAAAGCCAAAGATAAAATAATCCAAAATACAAATCAGATAAGTACATGATTTTGAATAAGATAGGTCTTAGTACTTCATCTCTATAAATAGATGTATTTGGTAAGAAAAAAATAAAGAACACCCGATATAAATTACTGATAATCATAAGAATGATTATTGCTGTTTTTGTAGTGGAAATGAAATTTTTCAGGTCTTTTTGAATTTGATTTTTACCGAAATAAACTCCTAGTAAAAACATACCGAATGCCAAAGGAGCCAGATAGGTGAATAACAAGGGAATGTTTGCCAGGTATTCATTTACTCTGAATTTGATGGAATCGATATAAGGACCATTTCGCAAGATTTGGGTAATCTTTTCGGATGGGTAAGATTCCAGAAAGGTTTCAGGTGAGAAATTAAGAATATTGAAAAACCAAAATGCAATAGGCTCATAAAAAGGAAATAGAAGCGTCGCTACAGACAAGATGAGTATCCATTTATTTGGCAAGGGAAGAATAATTAAAATCAGCAATCCTAGAATTGCATAGAGATGAATTACATCCCCATTCCATAGAAATAGGATATGAAATAAGCCTACCATAAAAAGGAAGCACATTCTCCTTAAGAAAAAATGAATCCCTTGAGAGTTTTTCTGGCCAATTTTCAATGCTTGCATGGATATGCCTAAACCGAATAAAAAGGAGAAAATCGGAAAGAATTTACTGTAGAAAAAAAGTTGTTGGACCCTAAAAATTAAGAGATCTATGTCGCGATTCCATTGAGATCCAAAACTTTCTTGGTTTGGAAATGCACAGTTCATGATCTCTATGTTGACTACGAAAATCCCGAAAACTGCAAATCCTCTGAATATATCTAATACTTCGATTCTATCACTTTGTGATATGGGTTGGCTCATCCATTCGTATAATTAGAAAAGCTAAAATGGGTAAATAATTATTGTTGAGCGAATATTGAAAAGTAAAACTTTGGCAAAAAATCAGAGAATACTACTATGCAGCGCTAGACAATGCTATATGCAAATTGATCGCATAGCCACAGTAAAGTAAAAGTTCATGGATATCGACTGACTCCAAAGATTGTAAGATATCTATTTGATAATCTGTTTTTATCTTTCGCCAATTTCTATTTGCTATGAAATTTAAAACAGGATTTCCTTTATCATCTTTTACTGTGAAATCGGATTTCCAGACTCCAGTTCTGTTTAGACTGAAGATGAATTTCACTCCTTCCTGGTTCTCAAACTGGATTTTCATTTTGCCTTTCCAAGACATGGAAATATCTCCTATCTTCCTTCCATGTCTCTTGATATCGGCACTGGAATTAAATAAACCCTTAGGTTTAATTTCAATTTTTTGGTGATCGAGATAAGTTTCGGCCTTGCCTAGAAACCAATTGGTATACTTCAGTTTCACCACTTCTTTATGTTCATCCACCAACTTAAAACTGCCGTTTCCTGAAATCGAAATAAGGTTCATAGTCAATTGGGTTTAAATAAAATATGGGATAGACTACCTTAAATTACGTGAATTTAAAGCTTGAGTTATTCCACTGGTCATTTTTGGAAGGGTTTTTAGACCAAAAAATAGTATCATCGCGACTAGAAATTATTTAACCCAAATTATAATATGAAGAACAAGTTCTTCCTCGGAATGGCTTTAGCCCTAGCCTCTACCATTTCGATTTCACAAGCCCAGGACAAATTAAAAAGCATGCCTGGCTACGAACAATATCAAAAAGTTGCTCCACAAATATATGGTGCTGTTAAATCAGGTGCATTGAATGCAGACTGGAATGACGAAGGAACTGCCTTTGAATATTCTCGTGATGGCAAACGATATTCTTATTCAATCAAAGGTAAGTCTGTTACTGAATTAGGAGATGCTAAAGCTCCAGAGAGAAGACGTTACAATGGTCCGGCAAGAGGTAGGCAATTTGATTCAGCGGAATCTCCTGACGGAAAGCTAAAGGCATTTACCAAGGATCGAAACATGTATATCAGCAATCCGGATGGATCTGGTGTTGTAGCGATTACTACTGATGGCAACGAAGAAAATCAAGTAAAATACGGGATTGCTACTTGGGTTTATGGAGAAGAATTGGGACAAAACACAGCGATGTGGTGGTCTCCAGATAGCAAAAAGATCGCTTTCTACAGATTTGTGGAGAAGGATGTGAAAAAATACTATGTGCTTTTGGACCAGTTGAGTCTATATGATTCATTGGAAATCGAGGCATATCCTAAAGTAGGAGAACCTAATCTACCTGTTGATTTGATGGTTTATGATCTAGAAACCAAAAAGGTCACTGAATTGGATATCCGTGATGGAAAGCCTTTCAATGATGGTGAATTGGGAACATATATCTATGGTATGTCTTGGACTCCAGATGGCAAAGAACTTCTTTATCATAGCACTAACAGACTTCAAAATATCATGGAATTGCGTGCAGCAAATCCTGAAACTGGAAAAAGCAGAACGGTTGTTCGCGAAGAATGGCTTCCAAGTTTTGTGGTAAACACCCCAGAAATGGAAGTTTTAGAAGATGGAAAGCATTTTATCTGGGCTTCAGAAAGATCAGGTTTCAAAAACTATTACCTGTATAATTTTGACGGCTCTTTGGTCAATGCGATTACTTCTCATCCATTTGAGGTTTCCAATATTGTGGAGGTTGACGAGGATAAAAAGCAGTTGTATTACATGGCTAGATCTGGCGACAATCACATGTTGATGCAATTGCACAAAGTGAATTTGGATGGAACGAAAGATGTTCGATTGACAGATCCGACTTTAAACCATAGCGTTTCTATTGCTCCTGGAGGCAAATATTTTGTAGATGTAGCACAAGCTCATGACGTAGCGCCATTTACAAACCTGATGGACGCCAAAGGAAAAGTAGTGGCTGAACTTGCGAAAAGCGATATGAGCAAGTTTGAAGAACTGGGATTGAAGAAAGTGGAAGTGTATACTTTTACTTCTGCAGACGGAGTGACTGAACTTCATGGGATGATTCATTTTCCTTCAAATTTTGACCCATCTAAGAAATATCCAGTTATCCTTAGCAATTACGGTGGTCCAGCTACAAACGCATTCAGAGAGACATTTGTGAATCCTGATCCATTGACAGAATACGGATTTTTGGTGTTGAATATCGATGGAAGAAACGTAAGAGGAAGAGGAAAGAAATTATTGGATCAATTGTATGGAAACTTAGGATTGGTGGAAATGGATGACTTTGCTGAAGGCATCAAAGCTCTGCACGACCGTCCATATTTCGACAAAAATAGAGTAGGGGTTTACGGTACTTCTTATGGTGGAACTACATCGGCAACCATGCTTTTGAGATTCCCTGAATTGATTCATGCCGCTGTGGCTAATTCCTCTGTTACGGATTGGAGAAATTATGACAATATCTACACAGAGCGATTCATGGGTACATTAGAAACCAATTTGAAAGGATATAACCGCTTCAGTTTGATGGAAATGGCAGATCAATTACAAGGTGAATTGTTGCTTTTCTACGGAACTGCAGATAACAATGTACACCCATCCAATACATTGCAATTGATCAAAGCTTTCCAAAATGCTGGTAAAAGTATTGAAGTTCAAATCGCTCCTGATGGAGGACATACAGCTTTGAATCGTGATCGAATGATGGAGTTTTTCATTGAGCATTTGGTGACAAATTACAAAGCAACAGTTAGATAAGTATTTGAAATAGTAAATAGAAAACACCTGTGGACATTTCCGCAGGTGTTTTTTTATGTTTTCATCTTAAAATAAATGGAGTTTTCCGAATTCTGTTATTTCAAAATCAATCGAAATATTACGTTATATTTTCTGAGGTAATATTCTGATTAATAAAGATATCTGGCCTAGATGATAGATGTCATGGTGAAGAATCCCCAAGATCAATTCGTAATAAGAATAAGGTTTATCCCCAAATGGTTCATCAAAAATGGACTCATCCAATGTTTCAAAAAATTCCGTCCAATCTTGCTGCGAATCTTTCAATCTGACAAGGGTATGTTCCCATTCTAACTCACTTGGGTTTTCTATGGGTTGCAGGTAATTATGGTTTGGACTGATGTATCCATTTTGAGGAATTCCTTGAAGAACCACTTCCCTCCAGCCGATAATGTGGTTGAGGATTTCCCAAATGGAATTTGTATCTGGATTGATTTTATAAGCAGCCATTTCTGGGGTCACATGCTGCAGCTTCTGGGTGAAATTGACCCCTAACCAAGGATTACCATCGAATTGTTTGGCAAAGAGGCTTTTAATCCGGCTGGTTTCTTCCATAGGTTATTTCTGGTTTGACATTAAAATACAAAATCAAGATGAATTTGCGTGGGATTCATCAGGGAAATAACCAAGAATTCAAAAAATGGTTTTATAACATTTATAGGAACCAGAATTATTAAAGTAGAGGGGAGATAAAATTTCCTCTACCCTTAACGCAAAATTGGCTATGATCCTTATTTCAGAGGTTTTGTCAGAATGGTGTAATTCAATTCAGAATCGAAATGTTTCATTGGCATTCGATCATCTGATTCGAGTCTTGCCATGGGCATTTCTCTTGGTTCTAAAATAGGAGCTTTATAAAATTCAATTTCCCGATTCAAAGGAATAAATCTTCCATTTTCTTCCTGTAATGACTTTAATTGTGAGTAAGGACTTTGGTCCTGAAAAGGGTTGATACTCTTAACATTATAATCATAGAGTGGTTTGCCAAAAACAAGTTTTTTATCGTTTTCCTGGGAAAAGCAATTGAAAATAGGAAGAGTAAAAATAACACCAGTGATATAAAATAGTTTCATAGTAGTATTTTAAAGAGTTTCACTTTTTATACGATATAAGTTAACCTTAGTTATTGGTTTCTCAAGGTTAAAAAAACTAAAATATCATTAATCAAACTTTTGTAAAGGCTTATTAACCAAAACATTCAGGTGGTCAATGACCTGAGAAATTGCCTTTCATTCCCATTTAGGATAGCTATTGTAATAAAAAAGCGAAGTATTAAACTTCGCTTTTTTTAAATCTAAAATGATTTAATCCACTGTCTTAAATACAGATTCGATAAACCTATCGGGATTTATAAACCCTTTACCGAATTCCTCATCCCATTCCTTTGACAAACTCATTTTCTGAATTTCTTCCAGGCTTTTTCCTTGGGATTTGGCAGTTTTTACACGCTCTCTTACTGTATCAATCATATCTCGATAGGATTTGAGAGTGGCTCTGTCCGCAACTTTTCCATGGCCTGGGATAATTTTAGTTTGGTCATTGACCAAAAATAGCGCTCTGTTTAGGTTGGTGATCAATCCTTCTATGTCTCCATTTGAATTGATGTCAATAAATGGATATCCACCGTTCGGGAAGTTATCTGCAAGATGAATCACATTGCTTTCAGGGAAATAAATAAATGAATCTCCATCTGTATGTGCATTTTCCATGTGGAAGATCATCATGGTGTTATCAGGATCTAAATGGATAGTCATTTCATCCGAAAAGGTGATTTCAGGCAAAGCTTTGTAAGCAGTAGTAGATGTTGTTTCACCAGATCTAGGTTGGCTCATTCTTCTTCTTACGGCATCATTTGCCACGATGGTAGCTCCTGCGTTTGCCATGTTTTCATTGCCTCCGACATGATCTCCATGCCAATGAGTATTGACTACATATTTGAGTGGTTTATCAGTAATTGCTCTTACTGCTGTCAATATTTTTTCTGAAAGTTGTCCGAATTGATCATCAATCATATAGGCATATTCTTCACCGACAGCCAAACCTATATTTCCCCCTGAACCAAAAAGCACATAAATGTTAGGGGCTAATTGCTCGGAAGTAATGGTGACATTATCCATTCCTGATTGGCCAAAAGATAGCTGATGGCACAGGAGATAAGCCAAAGTAAGGAAGGTTAATTTTTTCATAGGAATTGGGGTTCTTTTTAGAATTTTGAAAATGCTTTAAACCTTAAGGGTTAATGAATTAAACAGCATTGTTTTATTAAAATACAAAATGTAATCAATTACGCCTCAAGGCATTCATTTTAATGACAACACAATCAAATCAATCTTGTTATTTCTCCAGAAATCATTTCTGAAAATATCTTTTTAATGTTTACAATCGGTCCTTAATTTATAAGAAATAAAGACTTTATTAATTCAGTTTTGTCAAATTCAACTAAGTGCCCGGTTTCTTTTAAGCAAAAAAAGAAGTCGAGATCCCAAGAGATTAAACTAAGGATTTCGACTTCGTAATGATTGTCAAATACAGTCTAGATAATGACTTTATACAAACTGTTTATTTGAAAAGCATAGGAGCAAAGATGCTTAAATAATCTCTCCAGTTTGCCCAGGTATGTCCACCTGCACTTTCATAGTATTCATGCTCCAAATCAATTTTGTCTAAAACAGAAAGTAGGCGTTTGTTGGATTCCATTACAAAATCATCCACTCCACAGCCAACCCAATACTTTTTGACATTACTGGATTTCAAAGCAGCAAATTTCATTTCCAATTCATTCATATCAGCATTTGCATCAAATATGCCGCTGCTGAATACACCGATATATCCAAAAGTTCCTGGATACTCAATGCTAGCTGTGATCGTATGAGCACCACCCATTGATAACCCGGCAAGAGCACGGCCGTCTTTGTTTTTTATTACTCGATAATTTTTCTCAATGTAAGGAACAACATCTTCCACGAGGCTTTTTTCAAATTTACCTTGAAATTGACCATAGGTTTCACGAGTAATCGGTCCTATTCCTGGCTTATTTCTCAAGGTGCTGGTTTGCCATGCATTTCCATTCGTCATCACAATAAGCATAGGAGTAGCCTTGCCCTCAGCTATCAAATTATCCAAAATGTTATTCGCACGACCTAAGGCAGTCCAAGCATCTTCATCCCCTCCAGCTCCATGCAAAAGATATAAAACAGGATATTCTTTTGAGCTGGATTCATACCCCGGAGGGGTATACACATACATTCTTCTGTAGCTATCCAAAGAAGGGGATTGGTACCAAACCTTAGAAACATTGCCGTGTGGCGTTTCATTGAGTTGAAAAACCTCTGCACCTTCACCAGGTACGATCAGCAAACTTGCATATCGCGTTCCGTCTCTCAATGCTTCAGGATTAGTAGGATCGATTGCAGAAACTCCATCAATGAAGAAATTATAGTGATACATGGAAGATTCTAGTGGGTCAATACTAACTGACCAAACTCCGTTTTCTCCTTTGACTAGAGGCAATTTGTCCCGAAATCCCATCCAGCTGCCATTGACTTCTACTTTGTTGGCATCGGGAGAAAAGACGCGGAATGTAACGGATTTGTCTTCTCCAACTTCCGGAGAGACAACCTGAGGTGCTTGCATGGCAGAGATTTCCTGGGCCGCTACCTCATTTCCTAAAGTGATCAATGCTGTTGCAAAGATCAAATGATATAGTTTTTTTAGGTTCATTTTGGTGTTTGATTAATTGAATAATTGAGGTACAAATTGAGTTAAATAAACTCTCCAATTTCTCCAAATATGTCCGCCTTCAGATTCTACATATTTATAAGGCATTCCCATTGAATCGAGCTTGGCTCTATATTCTTTGTTGGCATCGTATAAGAAATCAGTTTTTCCAATTCCTATCCAATACAATTTGTAGCCATTGTCCATTTGGGTTTTAAGTGTTCCGTCGATGTCGTTATACACTTTGCCAGTAGCATCTTCTCTAGGCATAATTGCTGCTGAGAATAGGCCGATATAATCAAACATATTTGGATAGTATCTTGAAATATGCATGGTGTGATAGCCACCCATCGATAATCCTGCAATCGCTCGATGAGCTTTATCAGCTTTCACCTGATAATTGCTTTCCACAAATTTTACGATATCCATAAAATTGGCTTCGTAAGTGCCATCCATTGTCTTAGGAACCATAAACTGTGGTTTGTACATCCCTTCATTTCCTTCTCCAGGAGCAGCGTCTTGGATTACATTTCCGTTTGGCATCACCACAATCATCGGCTTTGCTTTGCCCTGAGCAATTAAATTATCCATGATTTGAGCGGTTCTTCCTAGAGCAATCCAAGCTTCCTCGTCACCTCCAGCACCATGTAATAAATAAAGAACCGGAAATTGCTCATTGGATTTTTCGTATCCCGGTGGCGTGTAGATCGTTAATCTTCGATCCATGCCTAAGCCTGGCGAATCATACCATCTTCTTGCAACGGTACCATGAGGCACGTCTTTTACTCGATATAATGCGGCCTGACCCTCACCAACCAAAAAAACGTTGGTTACTGATGCCACATCCCGGATAAGAAATGGATTATTTGGATCGGTGACTTTTAGCCCATCTACGATAAAAGAATAACTATACAACTCAGGAGAGAGGGGAGTTGAAGTAAATGACCAAATGCCTTTATCATCCTTGACTAAATCCGCTTTTCCTGGACCGTCCATTTGACCCATTGGCGTATCCATTTTTTCTGCAGGAAGAAAATCACCGGTTATTTGGACTGATTTTGCATTTGGAGCTGCAAAACGGAAGGTTACAGTACTATTGTCATGAATTTCCGGAGAAGTAATTTGTTGTGCACCAAATAAAGATTCTTGGGCATTGGCCTGAATTCCGATCAAGAAAATAGATAAGAATGTCCAGAGGAAATGTCTTTTCATGTTAATTGTTGAATTTAAATATATCCTGGGTTTGAAACTGTTAGTTTAACAATCTAAATCTATTGTTTCATAATGACAAATACTAAAAAATGAAAAGAAATTCTTCTTATGAACATAGAGGAATGTTTATAAGAAATATGTGAAGATAAAATCTTGGTATCTCAGTTAAAGTGGAAATGCCTACCGGATAAAGGGAAGTAGCAAAGTTTTTAGATAAATGATTTTTCAGGAAGTTGAAATCTGAAAAATGTCAATCAAAAATTGACAGGATTATATCAACTCAATTTGGGAAATAATTAAAAATTTATGTTTTAATAAACCTTTTCGCTTTATTATTTCTGATCACTAACCAGTAAGCAACGACCATATTTGGTACCCAACAAAGCCAAGCCACCACCCGGTAAGCTGGAATAAATCCTCCCAAAAGATTTTCTAAGATGGGTAAATAAATTCTTAAGGTAACTGCAGCAAAACAGGCCGCATAACTGAAAATCATCCAGTTTTCATGGGAATCAAAATCCTTTGATTTGGCAGTTTTCCATCCCATTAAGGTAGTAGTTAACCAAGTAATTCCTAAACACACAAATCCTAGGCTTGCAACCATTCCTCCCAACGTATAAATCGCGACATAGACTCCAGCCAGCCCAGAAAAAAATACTGCGGTGACATAAATCATCCCAATACGTTTATGTAGCTTTCTATTTCTATCCCTTAATTTTTGATTGAATTGGATCCAACCCACAGCTAATGCAAGCCCTCCCAAGGTGATGTGTGTGTAAAAAGCAGTATTCCAAAGGAGATTGGATAATTGTTCCGCATCATGAGCGTTCAAGACTCCAAACTGTCGACCAAATACAAAATACAGAATGGGATAGAGTCCAATAGCAATGCTAAAAAAGCCGAAGAGAAACCAAGAGATTTTTGGGTAAAGTGCTTTCATTAATTACCTGGCAATTCTGTTTAAATATAAAGTTATTGAATTGGTTCATTTAAAAAATTATCTGAAAACAGTTATATCGTAAAAGGAAAATGCCCTCACTATTTCTAGCGTGAGGGCATAATTATTTTTTAGCTTTATCGGATTTTGAATACTTGGATTAAAGAGGAGCTTTTAAGAAAGCTTTTCAACGAATTTAAATGCCTGATCCAATTGAGAAACATCAAAATATCTTTCCTCCCTTCCTTTTGAAGACCTTTCAAAGAATAGATTATCGATAGGTACCAAAGCTTTGAGAATATTGGAATGTGCTACAATGGCGATATGTCCCATAGTCTTATAATTTCGCAGCGTGTAGATGATATCTTCAAAAAACACCTTGATTGAGGATTTTGAAATTTTTGCCTCATCAAGTTTTATCAGGACGTTGATGGAATCAAATCCCTTTTCTTTTTTATCCTCAAAAAGCTTTTGCAATAATTGCTCATCTGTTTCAGTAAATCCTTCGATAAGTTCTACTGCCAGAATTCCATTTTTATAAGTTTTCAGTTGCTCTACCATATCAGTACTTAGTTAAGTGATTACTTACTTAAGTACACTTCCAATTGGTCAAAAGTTCCTTTGAAACCTTCCTCCATCTGAGAGATGCTTTCCGAAAATACCGCCTTTGAAGCATCAGAAGCATTATGTGGAAAGGACACCAAGTCGATTCTAGTTTTGCCTTCTTCCTCAAAAAACTCCAAATCCAAAATCATTTCCAATGGCCAGTCCGAGCCAAAAGGGATTTCAGGAGCTTTAACAGTTTCTCCGGATTCATTAGAAAAACAATTGATCATGCTTAGTTTATGAGGTCCGCGGATATTTTGGAATACCCATTTTGCCCACATATCAAAAGCGTCACTTCTTAAAACAAAATGAAAGATTCCTTCCGGATGAAATTCAAATTTTTTGGTTTCCATTTCAAAACCTGCTGGCCCCCACCATTTTTGAAGGCTTTCAGCAGAAGAAAATGCTTCAAAAACAGTGTCAATGGATTGAGGGAAATAACGCGTGATCTGAAGTTGTTTATACATGGTAATGAATTGAAATTTTGGTTGATTATGATTGGGAAACTCCTTCGGCATGGTCCACAACTTTGCCATCAATGGTCAAATAAGATCCCATTGCATCAGCTGTCATGCAGGAATGCACCGGCAGGATTCCTAACAAATCCCCAACTTTTACCTTTGCCATTAATTCGTCTGAAGCCTTAATGATACCGTGTTCCTGTGAGATACTTTTTAGATGGGAACGGTTATCTGGTATTTCCCATCCGCTTTCATTTAAGTAGACAACTTCTCCAAAATTCTTATTTCCATCCTCATCCAATAAAACGTCCTTGGCAAGATGAACACCACCTCCATGTACTAAAATTTCATTTCTTTCTTTTTTGATATCCACTACCGGCACCGCTAGACAAACAGCAATATCTGATTTGTAACAACCTCCAAGTTCAGCCTGCATTAAGTCAAAGAAAACAAAATTACCGGGTCCCATTTCATCGATATCGCCAAATTCTTCCATTACAGCACATCCAGGAGTATCACCAATTCGGGTGACTAGTTTTGGGTATTCTGTGCTGTATTTATTTTTCAGCATACTCAGAGCATTTCTGGATTGCTCATAAATAGCCGGAATATCAGACATATAATAAGTATGTCCTGGGTGAAGGTAAAAGCCTTTGAAATGTAGTTTGTCAGATTTTTTAGCCAAAAGAAGAATTTCTTCAATCAGACCAAAATCTGTTACTTCAACTCCCGTTCTCCCATATCCTGCATCAATTTCGATAAAAAAGCCTACAGGGTTTTCCAATTGATCCACTAACATCTGAGTGGTAGATGTATTTATCAATTGGACAGAAATGGATTGTTTTTCAGCGATTTTGTTGAGTTTGGGGATTTCCAAAGGGTTAAATGGAAAAGCAATATGGATATTGACCCAACCTTCACCGCTGAGGTATTCAGCCATTTTTATAGAAGAGGCCGTTACTTCGGTGATTCCATATTCTTTAGCCCAGTCTCCGATCTCATGAGATTGAGCAGTTTTAAAATGAGGGACTAATTTCATTTCATGCCTCGCTGCCTTTTCGGCCATACGTTTGATGTTTGCGCGGCAAATGTTCTCGTCTAATAATAAAGTGGGAGAGGTTATTTGATCTAGGTAGCTCATTGGTTAAAATTGAGTTTTTAAAAATTTTATTGAAAGTAGTAAAGATTTATGAGGTGAGAAATACGATTTACGAGAATCCGGGTGAAGTTGAACTGATTTTTAAAGTCAAAGCCTTCTGGCTTCAAAAAAATAGAAATTTTGCTTTTGGACCTATACGTGAGTTAAACACTGACATAAATTCTTCAATCAATGCAAGTAACACCATCAATTCTATTAATTTTGTCACCCAATAAAATGGCTGGAGTTCAGCTAAAATGAGATCATAATTGCCCCAAAACCTTTCATGGAAGCAAAGAAAATACGGAGTACCTTCATTGAGTTTTTCCAATCCAAGCAGCATCATTACGTTCCTTCATCACCGATAGTGGTTAAAAATGACCCTACTTTGATGTTTACCAATGCGGGAATGAACCAGTTCAAAGACGCATTTTTAGGCAATGAAATAGCCAAATATTCCAGAGTTGCTAACTCTCAGAAATGCCTTCGTGTAAGCGGAAAGCACAATGATTTGGAAGAAGTGGGAGTGGATACTTACCACCACACCATGTTTGAGATGCTTGGCAACTGGTCTTTTGGAGATTATTTCAAAGAAGATGCAATTGCCTGGGCTTGGGAGCTATTGACTGAGGTGTATAAATTGCCAAAAGACAGATTGTACGTTTCTGTTTTTGAAGGAGATCAAGGTGATAACCTTGCCATGGATTCTGAAGCTTATGATTACTGGAAAGCCATTGTCCCAGAAGATAGAATCATCATGGGGTCCAAAAAGGATAATTTCTGGGAAATGGGTGATACAGGTCCTTGTGGCCCTTGCTCAGAAATTCATATTGATTTGAGACCCGATTCTGAAAGAGAAGCTGTTGCAGGAAGAGACTTGGTAAATAATGACCATGAGCAGGTGATTGAAATCTGGAATCTGGTTTTTATGCAGTTTAATAGATTGGCTGATGGCAGTTTGAAAGAACTTCCAGCAAAGCACGTAGATACTGGGATGGGTTTTGAAAGATTAGTGAGAGCTATTCAAAAGAAATCGTCTAACTATGATACTGATTTGTTTGCGCCATTCTTGGCAGCATTGGAAAAGAAATCAGGTAAAACCTATGGGAAAGATGAGCAAACAGATATCGCTTTCCGGGTTATTGTAGATCATATCAGAGCAATTTCTTTTACGATTGCTGATGGCCAGTTGCCATCCAATAATAAAGCGGGTTATGTAATCCGCAGAATTTTGAGAAGAGCGGTTAGGTATGGATATACCTTTTTAGATTTCCATGAGCCATTTTTATATGAGTTGACGGGATTGATCGCTGAAAGCTTTGGAGACATTTTCCCAGAAGTAAGACAGCAGCAAGAGTTTATTTCCAAAGTGATTTATGAGGAAGAAGCTTCTTTCTTACGCACATTGGATAATGGCCTCAAAATCCTTGACCAGATCAAAACTGAATTGAAAGGAAAAAATGAAACGGTTATCCCTGGAAAGACAGCATTTGAATTATATGATACCTTCGGTTTTCCTTTGGATTTGACTTCTTTGATCGCTCGTGAAAATGGGCTTTCTCTGGATGAAAAAGGCTTTGCTGAAGAAATGGAAAAGCAAAAGACCAGATCAAGAGCTGCTTCAGAATCTGAAACCGGTGATTGGGTTTTGGTTCATGAAGATTCAGGAGTCGAGTTTATTGGTTATGATTTTCTAGAGTCCTATTCCAATATCATTAAGTACCGTGTTATTACAGATAAAAAAGGAGATAAGTACCAGATTGTCTTGGACAAAACTCCTTTCTATGCAGAGAGTGGTGGTCAGGTAGGAGATACCGGATGGTTGATTTCTGATGCGGATAAAATCCGAGTGATCGACACAAAGAAAGAGAATGATTTGATCGTTCACTTTGTAGAAAAACTTCCATCGAAGCCTGAATTGAGATTTTCTGCTGAAGTGGATAGGGAAAAGAGAAAGCTCAGTATGAACAATCATACAGCAACCCATTTGCTTCAGTCGGCTTTAAAACAAGTTCTTGGTGATCACATTCAACAGCGAGGATCTTTGGTAAATGACCAGCTGCTTCGTTTTGATTTTTCGCACTTTGGAAAAGTTACTGAAGAAGAAATCGCTCAAATAGAAGATATCGTCAATTCCAAAATCCGGGAAAATATTCCTTTGGGAGAGCAGCGAAATGTGCCGATCGAGGAAGCCAAGAAAATGGGAGCAACAGCTCTTTTTGGTGAAAAATATGGAGACTTTGTGAGAGTGATCACTTTTGATCCGAATTACTCTGTAGAACTTTGCGGTGGTACGCATGTTCCTTATACAAGCCAAATTGGCCTATTTAAGATTGTTTCTGAAGGATCAAGTGCTTCGGGAGTAAGAAGAATTGAGGCGATTACTGCAAAGGCTGCAGAAACGTATTTGCGAGAGCAGGAAAATCTGGTAAAAGAACTTCAGGAATTACTGAAGAATCCGAAGGATCTTAAGAAAGCATTGGAAGCTTTGATTCAGGAAAGAAATGACCTGAAAAAAGAAGTAGAGAGCCTTCATCAAGAGAAAGCCGGCGCTGTAAAGGGGGAATTGCTGAAGCAATTTGTTGAGAACAATGGAGTCAATACTTTGATAGCGAAGGTAGATTTGCCAAATGCAGATTCATTGAAAAAACTGGCTTATGAACTGAAAAATGAAGTGAGTAATGCGTTTGTGATTTTGGCTGCCAAGGTAGATGACAAGCCTCAAATCGCTGTAATTATCGAGGATTCTTTAGTTCAGGAGAAAGGATTAAATGCAGGTCAAATCGTAAGGGAATTGGCAAAGGAAATTAAAGGTGGAGGAGGCGGTCAGCCGTTTTTTGCCACTGCTGGCGGAAAAGACCTATCTGGTTTAGAAAATGTGGTTGCCAAAGCCAAAGAATTGTACCTTTAAGAAAATCGAAAAAACGCTTGAATGATTAGCGAAGACATAAAAAATAAGTATCAATTGGTGATTGGCTTGGAAGTTCATTCCCAGCTACTCACCAATAGTAAGATGTTTGCTGCTGACGGTGCTGAGTACGGAAAAGCTCCTAATACCCAGATTTCGGTCATTACGCTAGGACATCCTGGTACTTTACCTAAGGTGAATAAAAAAGCGATTGAGTTTGCTATTAAAATGGGTTTGGCTTGTAACAGTGAAATTACAAGACATAATATTTTTGCCAGAAAAAATTATTTCTATCCGGATCTTCCAAAAGGATATCAGATAACCCAAGATAAAGGTCCGATATGCGTAGGAGGGACTGTTCCTATTAAATTGGAAGATGGTACCACCAAGGAGGTTTTGTTGAACCGAGTTCATATGGAAGAGGATGCAGGAAAATCCATCCATCTGGCAGGAGAATCGGACACCTTTGTGGATTATAATCGAGCTGGAACCGCATTGATAGAAATCGTAACAGAACCAGATTTAAGAAGCCCAGAAGAAGCTTATGCTTTCTTGGCAGAAATTAAAAAACTGGTAAAGTATCTGGATATCTGCGATGGAAATATGGAAGAAGGATCGCTGAGATGTGATGCAAATATCTCTGTGATGCTAAAAGGAGCCAAAGAATACGGGAAAAAAGTGGAGGTCAAGAACATGAACTCCTTCCGAAATGTCTTCCGAGCCATAGAGCATGAGCATGAAAGGATCATCGGTATTTTGGAAGCTGGCGAGGAAGTTGTTTCCGAAACCAGAACTTTTGATGCAAATACCGGCACGACCGCCAGTATGCGAACCAAGGAAGATTTAAATGATTATCGTTATTTCCCTGAACCGGATTTAAGTCCAGTAGTTGTTTCTGAAGAGTGGTTAAATTCTATCAAAGAATCCATGCCGACTTTGCCGAGAGATTATCACAGAAAATTTGTGGAAGCTTATGGCTTACCGGATTACGACGCTGGCTTTTTGACAGAATCAAAAGAAATGGCAATTTGGTTTGATTCACTATGTTCTAAAACAAAAAATTACAAAGCTGCGTCTAACTGGATGATGGGACCTATTAAGTCATCCCTGAATGATTCCGAATATCAAATTGAGAACTTCCCAATCAATGCTGATTCCCTAGCCGATTTAATCGCCCTAATAGATGAAGGAAAAGTCAGCTTTACCGTAGCTTCTCAGAAAATCTATCCTGAGTTGCTTCAAGTTTCCAATGAAACTGCGTTAGAAATCGCACAAAGATTGAATTTGATCCAGGAGAGTGATGAAGGCTCTTTGAGACCGATTGTAGAGGCTGTTTTGGCAGCAAATGCTGCAAAGGTTGCAGAGTATAAATCTGGGAAAAAAGGCTTGATGGGGATGTTTATGGGGCAGGTGATGCAAAAATCCCAGGGAAAAGCAGATCCAAAAGTGGCGACAAAGCTATTAACTGAATTATTACAAAATTAAACCAATGAAAATAAACCAGATGTTTGTTGCGCTTATTTTGAGTGTGGCATTATTTTCCTGCGGAAGCAATGAAGCTGAAAATGATGGAGAAGTAAAGCTTTCAGGCAAAATTGAAAATGCTCCTGAAGGTCTAGTCGTACTTTCTAAGTTTACAGAAAGCAGACCTGTGGTAGTTGATACTATCCAGTTGAACTCAGATGGATCTTTCGACTATAACGTGGAGGTCAGCACACCTACATTTTATGAGTTCAATTTATTCGATCAAAGATCAATCAGATTGGCTTTGCTTAAAGAAGATGTACAGGTTAATTATGATTTTTCTGATCCTGAAAGCCTGAAAATCACTGGCTCAAAAGACAGTCAAGAAATGCAGAAAATTGACATGTTGATCACTGATTATCAGAATAAAGTCAATGAGTTGAATGAGGCTTATTATGAAGCTATGAGCAACAATGACTCTGAGACTATCAAGAAAATTCAGGTAAATGCATTGACTCTTGAAGATGATCAGGCTAAGAAAGTGAAAGATGCGATCAATAGCATGGGCGATAGTTTTGCTTCACTGGCTGCGATCGGATTGTTGAATTCCAAAAATGAGTTTCAGTTTCTAGATAGTTTGGTGGGTAAATTGGATCAAATCTATCCAGAAACAAAAATGATCATCCAACTTAAGCAGCAATTGGATGAAATGAGAGCGCTTTCTATGGGACAGGTTGCACCAGAGATTTCACTTCCAAACCCAGAAGGTCAAACCGTTAACTTGTCAGATTTCAGAGGGAAATATGTGATGATCGATTTTTGGGCAGCTTGGTGTAAGCCTTGTCGTGAAGAAAATCCAAATGTGGTTAGATTATACAATCAATATAAAGATCAGGGCTTTGAAGTATTCGGAGTTTCCTTAGATAGAACACGAGAAGCTTGGGTGGATGCGATCTTTGAAGATGGGCTTGTGTGGACTCAAGTTTCTGACCTGAAGTATTTCAATTCTGAAGCTGCTGTGACTTATGATATCAATGCAATTCCTGCTACTTATTTGATTGATCCGGATGGTAAAATCATCGGTAAGGATTTAAGAGGTCCGAGTCTTGAAAGTAAACTGAAAGAAATATTTGAATAGGGTAAACCCACTTCAAAAAAAAATGCCTTCCGAGATTCTTGGAAGGCATTTTTTTTACTCATAAGTTTTAAAACAAAAGGAAGGAGGAAAAAATTACCAAACAGTCCTTCCTTGAAAAATCGCGTCAGTTAAAAAGGAATAGCAAAAGTTGTTTATCACCCGAGACAAAACTAGTAAAAAGATTTAAAAGAAAAACAAAAATTAAATTATTACTTTTTTAACTAATGTGATTAAATCGGGATTATAATTAACTATTCCTTGATTTTTAATTCATTTGGAAAATTCTGTCATTTTTTTTCAATTTTTTCAAAACTCGCAATCACTCCTCTTACCATGGCAGAACTAAATCCTTGATGCTCCATTTCGTTTAAACCAACAATGGTACAACCCTTTGGTGTGGTCACTTTATCAATTGCTTCTTCCGGGTGAATATTTTGTTGGATCATCAATTCTGCAGCGCCTTTTACAGTTTGGTTGACAATTCTGCTAGCAGTTTTTGAGTCAAAGCCAATTTGTATTCCACCTTGAATCATGGCTCTCATAAATCGCAGAACATAGGCAATTCCGCAAGCTCCTAAAACAGTGGATGCCTCCATCAATGACTCATCGATATCAATGGTAATTCCAATCGAATCAAACAGCTCTTTTACAATGGCTAATTGCTCCAAATTTGCACCTCTCTGACAAACACAAGTAATGGACTCCTGAATATCAGCTGCGATATTTGGCATCGCTCTAAAAGCGACAGTATCCTTGTCGATCACTTTATACATTTCATCCAAGGTAATCCCCGTGGCCAGGGAGATGATGACTTGCTTTTTGGGATCGAGAACTTCTTTGATTTCTTTTAAAATTGGATTGACATTATAGGGTTTTACCCCCAGAAGGATGATGTCAGCATATTTTGCTGCCATCAAATTGTCAGTATGGACGTGAGCACCTCTTGCTTCAAAGCCAGATAAACTGATCGTATTTCTTTTGGTCAGGGTTAGGTTTTTAGGGTCAAAGCTTTCTTTTTCTAGCAGTCCATTCGCGATAGAAGAACCTAAGTTGCCACAACCGATAATTGCAATTTTTTGAGTCGAAATCATAAGAAATCAAATAAATAAGAAGTTTGGATGCTTAAAGGTAAAGAAAAGGGCTGTTTTTCTACGGAAAATGAAATTTTCATCTCATGAAATCAATCAAATCGAAATTGATTTCATAAAATATTTGCAAAAATAATTTGACATTAAGTAAAGTTTGTTTTACATTTAGTAAAAAATATAGGACATATGAAAGAGAAATCAATTTTGCATGTGCCTTTACTTTCTCCAGCATGGAAGAAGGTGGCATTTTTGTTTTTTCCTTTACCTGTTGTTTTGGTAATCGGAATGGCATTGGTACAAATGAACATTAGTCCAGAAGAATCTGCTCAGATCATTTATGGGTTTTGGGCCATTGGATTCGGACTATTGAATTTGTCAAGGGAAAAAGAAGAAGATGAGATGATTAAATCATTTCGACTTCAGGCATTTCAAACTGGATTTTATTGGTTGATATGGGGGCTTGGAGCATTAATGTTGATCAATTATCTCCGATTTGGTAGAATTACATCGGAAATTTTTTCAGCCTATCTCGTGCTGTTTTTATTGAATGCTTACGTTTATGCGGCATTTCAATACCAGAAATATATGGCAACTAAAGACTGAAAGAAATCATGACACTCTCTAAAATTTTATTTCCAAATCATCTTTTCTTCAGGGCCGATTATTTGTCATTTATGTTTTTCACAATGTTTTCTTTAGCCATCCTGTTTGTTATCCGGTATCGATGGATGATGTTTCAGCAGCGAAAATCTTTGGGATTGGTTTTATGAAAAATACCATCAAAGTAGAACGAGCAAGACATAACCTGACACAGCAAGATTTGGCTGAAAAGGTTCAGGTTTCCCGCCAGACCATTAATAGTATCGAAGCGGGGAAATATGTCCCCTCAACAGTATTGGCATTAAAGATCTCCAAAGTCTTTGGAGTGGCTCTGGAGGAAATTTTTGAGTTGGAAGAAGGGGACTGACTTTAACTTCAAAAATAGATATTTCTTGAGGGTAAATTCTTGAAAAATTAATTAGCTACGATTAACTAATTTCTGAATAAATAAAGTGTAGTTTGTTTTTAGAATTAGCGTTAATGCGTGCTATTTGAAATTTTATGAAAAGAATAATACTTATAATGGTAAACCTGTTGCTGTTAAGTCAATTTAGTTTTGCACAGATTAATATGGAAGATTCTACTGTTCAAGTTATTGGATATTGGGATTTAGGAGAGGTCCGAACTTATTCAATGTTATTGGAAAATATTTCGATTAAAGGTGAAGACACCACCTTTTACGGAAAAACCTCCTATTTGGTAGATATGGAAATCATGGATTCTACTGAATTGGAATATACTGTTAAGTGGACTTATCGGGATTTAAAGAATTCTTTTGGAGAAGGGAATGAATCTCTCGAACTGGTAGCAAATAGAGCTAGAGATATTGAAGGTGGAGATGTAGTAATTTTTAAAACAAATAGCTATGGGGCATATAAAGAATTGGTAAACTGGGAGCAAATCCGGGACTATTATAAGAATGTTGAAGCTCAATTATTGGTAGATTTTGATACACTAGCTAACGTAAATCAACTAGTTAGCCAGATGTATGGCGGAATGGAATCTCAAGCCCAGGTTCAAAGTTCTAGTACAAAAGATGTGATTCAGTTTTTAAATTATCACGGAGCAAGATATCGTTTAAATGAAGAGTTGACAGGAACATTAAAATTTCCAAGCCTTAATGGTAAGGCTTTAATTGATGGGGAAATGTTTGTTGAATTAGAAGAAATTTTTGAAGAAGACAATGATTTTAGAATTGTATCTTTTGTGGAACTTAACACTGATCAATTAGTTACTCAAACTCGTGATATTCTTAAGACATTCTTGCCTGCAGCCTCAGAAGATGAAATAGATGAATTAATGAAACAGGCAGGAGAAATTACAAATACCAAGGAGGATGTAACTATTATGCATGGTTGGGGCTGGCCAATTTACTCTAAAGAAACTACCAGAAAGACTGGAAATGGATTAGTTAATTACGAAATCCGCACAATTGAAATTCTTTAAGCTTTCTTTGGAATACCATTTGCAGTTTTTAGGGCACGAAAGACTATAAAATCTTACCTTTGCCCCTTTACAACTATTTTTCATGACCAAGCTGATTCGAATTACCACTGTACCAATTTCCCTAAAACTGTTACTTGCCGGGCAAATGAAGTTTATGCAAGAGAAAGGGATGGAAGTGTTAATGGTAAGTAGTGATGGAAGAGAGGTTGCTCAAGTGCTTAAAAATGAAGGGGTAAGGCATGAGGTTATTCCTTTTACCAGAAAAATCACTCCCATTCAGGATTTAAAATGCCTTTGGGAATTATATCAACTTTTTAAGAAGGAACAACCGGATATTGTTCATACCCATACACCCAAAGCAGGGATTTTAGGAATGCTTGCAGCTAAACTAGCAGGCGTGAAAGTTCGGATTCATACCTTGGCTGGAATTCCCTATATGTCCGCAGATGGGGGAAAGAAAGGGCTATTGGAAAAGGTAGAGCGATATACTTATCACTATGCAACGGAGGTATGGCCTAATTCCCAAGGGCTTAAAAAGTTTGTTATAAAGGAAAATCTTGCTCCTGAAGAAAAGCTCCAAATCATTGGTAAAGGATCTTCAAATGGTGTTGATCTGGAAAAATTTAACAGAAATGCCCTAAAAGAAAATCATCTGGTAGCCGCTACGATGAGGATTTTGCCTGGAGAAAATGATTTTGTCATTTTATCTGTAGGTAGGCTGGTAAAAGATAAAGGAATTGAAGAATTGGTTTCTGCCTTTATCAATTCCAAGATAGAAAGTAAATCAAAGTTGGTTCTTTTGGGGAGCTTTGAACAGGATCTAAACCCTCTTGATCCAGAAACAATCCAGATAATTCGAGATCATCCTAGAATTGTTCAGATTGACTGGTCTGATCATGTCGCACATTACATGGCTTTGGCGGATGTATTGGTTCATCCCTCTCACAGAGAGGGATTTCCAAATGTTCTATTAGAAGCAGGAGCGATGCAATTACCGGTCATTTGTTCAGGAATAATTGGAAATACAGACATTATTACTCAGCAAAAAACAGGATTGATTTTTCCTGTAAAAGATGCCGCAGTTTTGAAAGAAGCAATGGAGTTTGCTTTTGTCAAACGTGATAAAATGGCCGAAATGGCAATGGCTCTGTATGAAGAAGTTGTAATGAATTATAATAGGCCAAAAATCCACCAGGAAATTTTTGAGAAATACCAAGCACTGTTAGGAGCGGTCAGTCCATAAGAATGACGTATATTTAAGCCATCATCACGAAATAAGAATCTTTTTATGAAATACCTGGTCACCGGAACAGCAGGATTTATAGGTTATCACGTTGCCAAAAAATTGTTGGAAAGAGGGGAAGAGGTAATAGGTTTGGATGTAATCAATGATTATTACGATATCAATCTCAAATATTCAAGATTGGCTTCTATGGGGATTGCAAAAGATGAAATAGAAACCAATCATCTCGTTCAGTCCACTGCCATTCAGAACTATCGTTTTATCAAATTAGACTTAGCTGAAAAAGAACCATTGATGGACTTATTCGCAAAGGAAAAATTTGATGTGGTGATTAATCTTGCGGCGCAGGCTGGAGTAAGGTATTCATTGACGCACCCTGAGGTGTATATTCAAAGTAACATCATTTCATTTCTGAATATTTTGGAGGCATGCCGCTTCCATCCGGTAAAGCATTTGGTTTATGCGTCCTCTAGTTCTGTTTATGGAGCTAATGAAAAACTACCGTTTTCTACTTCAGATTCTGTTGACCATCCAATCAGTCTATATGCAGCCTCCAAGAAGTCAAATGAATTGATGGCTCACACTTACAGTCATTTGTTTGGTATACCTACTACAGGTTTACGATTCTTTACTGTCTATGGGCCTTGGGGTAGGCCTGATATGGCTTTATTTTTATTTACAGAAGCCATCCTCAAAGGAGAGACGATTAAGGTTTTTAATCATGGTAAAATGAAACGTGATTTTACTTACATCGATGATATCGTGGAAGGGGTAATTCGTGTTGCGGATAGACCTGCCACACCTAATAAAGATTTTGATCCTCAGAATCCAGATCCTGGAAGTGGAAAAGCACCATTTAAAGTTTATAACATTGGTAATTCTTCTCCAGTACTTTTGATGGATTACATAAAGGCCATTGAGAAAGGTTTGGGCAAGGAAGCTAAAATGGACTTATTGCCCTTGCAACCGGGAGATGTTCCTGCTTCTCATGCAGATGTCACGGATTTAGTAAGAGATACTGGATACAAGCCAGAAACCAGCATTCAAGATGGGGTTAGCGCATTTACAAATTGGTACCTGGATTATTATAAAAAATAAGAAGTCAAAGATTTATGAAAAAATCAATTTTAATTACCGGAGGAGCTGGTTTTATTGGAAGTCATGTTGTAAAACTTTTTGTAGAAAAGTACCCTAGCTATAAAATTGTCAATTTGGATGCATTGACTTATGCCGGGAATCTTGAGAATTTGAAAGAAATAGAAGGGGGTGCGAATTATCATTTTGAGAAAGCAGATATTCAGGATGCAGCTTTGCTGGACGAAATTTTCCAAAAGCATCAAATTACAGATGTAATCCACTTGGCAGCAGAGTCTCATGTAGATCGATCCATTTCTGACCCTTTGGCATTTGTGAAAACGAATGTTTTTGGAACCGTAAATCTCCTGAATTCGGCAAAGAAAGCCTGGAGTGATGAATTAACTGATCATTTATTTTATCACGTTTCGACTGACGAAGTTTATGGTTCGCTTCATGACGGAGGATTTTTCGTGGAAACTACTCCATATGATCCGCAATCTCCTTATTCTGCTTCGAAGGCTTCATCTGATCATTTTGTAAAGGCTTACGCCAATACTTATGGAATGAAGACTGTTGTTTCTAATTGCAGTAATAATTATGGTCCGAATCATTTTCCTGAAAAGCTGATTCCTCTTTGTATTCACAATATTAAAAACAACAAGCCTTTGCCTGTTTATGGAAAAGGAGAAAATGTCAGAGATTGGTTGTTTGTAAAGGATCATGCCCGGGCTATTGATACGGTCTTTCATTCCGGAAAACCTGGAGAAACCTATAATATCGGTGGCTTCAATGAATGGAAAAATATTGATATCGTGAGATTGCTTTGTCAGAAGATGGATGAGAAATTGGGTCGTGAAAAAGGCACTTCTGAAAAACTCATCACTTTTGTGAAGGATAGAGCAGGTCATGATTTGCGATATGCAATTGACGCAACCAAAATCAAAGATGAATTAGGCTGGGAGCCAAGTCTTCAATTTGAAGAAGGAATTGAACTTACCATCGACTGGTACCTGACTAATCAAGATTGGTTAGATCATGTTACTTCCGGAGCATATCAGGATTACTATTCTGATTTGTATGGAAACCGATAGTTTTGACTTGAAATAATTAACGGAATGGCTTGGGAAGTTTCTCAAGCCATTTTAGTTTCTTTTCAAAACGACATTAAACAGAAAAAGCACCTGAAATTGATTCCAGGTGCTTTTGTCTCTTAATAAATCGAATTTTAATTATCTATTTCAGCGAATAGATCAATCTTGGTGCTTTTTACTTTTTCTTCAAAAGCCTTCCAGTCGCCATTCATGAAAGCATCAACTTTTGCCATTGCTTCTTCTGCGGCTTCTTTACCTTGCTCATATAGTTGCTCTTCGGTAGCTCCTGGAGCAGCATAAGATGAACCTACATAACTTCTTGGAGCAAAAACCTTATTCATGGTAGTAGGATAGAGGTTTCTTACAATTCCCTGACCTTCTAGAGTTGGTCCATTCCAGGCTTCTCGGGTTGTGTCAAGCTTTTTCTTGATGTCTTTTGCTGCTTTAGCCAATTCTTTTGCTTCTTCAGTATCCACATCCTTAGTCAAAGTCATCACTTTATCGATCACTTTTTGAGCCTCATCCAGTTTTTTGGTGGATTCTGATACTTCTTTGGAAAGTGCTTCCAATTTCTTCAAGAATTCATCTTTCGCCTTCAAATCAGCCATATTTACCTGAATTCTAGGATCGGAGAATACATTGATTGTGGTTTCTGATTTTTCATCGCCATATGCAAAAACCACCTTGTATTTTCCTGGCAATGCATCACCGCCTGAAGGTTCGAAGAATCCTGATCTATTTCCGCCTCTTCCTCTAAAACCTCCGGTATTTTCTACAGAAGACTTTCTGTCAAGATTCCAAGTGATTCTATTTACCCCTTTGGTAGGAACAGTTTTCAAAGTTCTGATCTGCTCCCCCTGTTGGTTGAAAATGCTTACGGTAACCGTATCCAATTTCTCTTTGTCATCATTCAAAATGAAGCTTAATCTGCCCCCTGTTTCTCTATTTTCTCCTGCGAAAATCCCATCTGCAGGGAATCTTTCACCAACAGGCTGTTGAATTTCGGCCTGATAAGCATCAGGTGCAGGAACTGCAGTAATTTTAGCATCTGGTTGTTTTCCTCCCTTTGCAGCAAATACCCTTAAAGGACGGATATCATCTAGCACATAGAATGCTCGGCCAAAGGTTCCTATTACCAAATCTGCTTCTCTTTCCTGAATAGTCATATCGTAAGTAGATACAGCTTTAGGATAGCCATGTTCCCACTTATTCCATGTTTTTGCTTTGTCAAAACTTACATAAAGTCCAAATTCAGTTCCTAGGAAAACCAAGTTTGGTTCTACAGGATCCTGCTTAATAGAAAGCGTATAACCCCAAACTTTAGAATCATCAACAATTCTAGTAAAGCTTCCTCCACCATTGGAAGTGTGAAAAGCATAAGCAGAGAAATCGTTGTTTCTGTAATTGTTTGCGATCACCCAAGCCTCGTTAGCATCGTAAGTGGAAGCCTGAATCTGAGCAATCCAAGAAGCTTTTGGTAGGCCCGTCAGCTTACCAACTACATTTGTCCAGCTCTCGCCGCCATCTTTAGTAACTTGGACATTTCCATCATCTGTTCCCACCCAGATTACATTTGGATCCACTGGACTAGGAGCGATAGCTATAATCGTTGTATGATTTTCTGCACCCGTGATGTCAAAAGTCAAACCGCCTGTTTGCTGCTGTCTTTGTTTGGTAGAGTCGTTGGTAGTTAAGTCAGGAGAGATGATTTCCCAAGTGTCACCGCTATCAGTCGATTTATGAAGAAACTGGGAACCGTAGTAAACAGTGTTTGGATCATGTGGATCTTGGGCGATGGCAGCATTCCAGTTAAATCTCAAAAAGACATCCTTATCTGGATGAGTAGGTCTGATCGTTTTATTGTGACCAGTTTTCTTATCAAATCTGGAAACATTTCCAGCTTGGGACATGGTATATCCAAATCTAGAATCAGCTGGATGAGAAACTACGTCAAAGCCATCTCCAAAGGAAACTTCCTGCCAATAGCTATTTCTGATACCATCTCTTCTCCAAACATATGCTGGTCCTGTCCAGGAGCCGTTGTCCTGCATTCCACCATAAATATTGTATGGAATTTCATTGTCTACATTGACATGATAGAACTGACCCACAGGTAAGTTGTCTGCGAAAAACCATGTTTTTCCTCCATCTCTTGAAATATTCAGACCACCATCATTTCCATCCATTAACAATTTTGGATCATTTGGATTGATGTACCAAGCATGATGATCTGGGTGTACTCCCTGATATTGAAGTAATTGTGTGAAAGATTTCCCTCCATCTTCTGTAATACCAACTCTTGAATAGAGGGTGTAAAGTCTGTTTTCATTTTTTGGATCCGCATGGATGTCAAAATAATAGAATGGACGATCACCAATAGAGCCATCAGAATTAATCATGCTAAAGTTCTGTCCACCATCTTCGGAAACATAAAGTGCATTTTTGGAGGATTCTACCAAAGCGTAGATTTTGCTGCTATTTGCAGCAGAAATTGCCAATCCCATTCTACCTAAATCACCTTTTGGTAGACCATTGGTTTCATCAAGTTTTTTCCAGTTATCGCCGCCATCATGAGTGACATAAAGGCCAGAGGAAGGTCCACCTGACTCGAAAAAGTATGGATATCTGCGATGTTGCCACATATTGACAAAAATCTTATTTGGGTTATTTGGATCCATGATCATCTCTCCAACCCCAGTTTTCTCATCGATGTATAAGATTTTGTCCCAGGTCTTTCCACCATCTGTAGTTCTGTACAATCCACGCTCTTCCTGCTCACCCCAAGGAGAACCAATTGCTCCGACATATACTGTGTTTGGGTCATCCGGGTGAACGATGATTCTGTGAATCGCTCTTGTTTTTTCCAGACCCATCAATTCCCATGTAGCACCAGCATCCATAGATCTGTAAACTCCATAGCCTAAATTCAATGAGTTTCTAGGATTTCCTTCTCCAGTTCCAACCCAAATAATGTTTGGGTTTTTCTGATAAATGGAAATGGAACCGATAGAATGTACTTTTTCATTGTCAAAAATCGGTTTCCAGTTGATACCTCCAGAAGTTGATTTCCAAAGTCCTCCTGAGGCAGAACCCGCATAAATTATGGATGGATTATCATCCACAGCATCGATGGCTGTAATCCTTCCGCTCATTGCTGCAGGACCAATACTTCTAGCTTTCATTGGTTTGAATAAACCCATGTCCACCTGTTGTGCATTGGATCCGAAACTCAGCAAAATTGCCAAAGTCAGAATGTAGATTTTTTTCATGTTCGCTTTTTTGGTTTATAATCTTATTCAATAAAGCAAAAAGAAGAATATTCTGAATGGAAAATTGGATGATTGGTAAGGCGAGTGGATGGAGATTGGGTAACTAATTTTTTACAGGTGGTTTGCCGTAGGCATGCAATTTGATTTTCTTTGCAGAAAAAAAAATATTCCTATGCATAACATTTTGAATAAGCCTATGTTAGGGCTTTTTCTTTTTGTAATCACCGGAGCTTCGCTAAATGCCCAAACAGGTAGATTTCAGCAAGCGGCAGATTACAAAATGGAAGTGGAAATGAATGTCACTTCTAATCAATATTCAGGAACCCAAGTATTAAAGTACACAAACAATTCACCTGATACCCTTTACAAGGTCTTCTATCATCTTTATTACAATGCTTTCCAGCCTGGAAGTATGATGGATGAAAGATCTCGATCTATTTCTGATCCTGACAGAAGAGTGGGAGATAGAATCAATGCATTGAAACCTGATGAGGTTGGCTATTTGCATGTCAATGAGTTGACCATGGATGGTATGAAGGTAGATTTTGAAGAAGTGGAAACAATTCTAGAAGTCACTTTACCTAAGCCAATTCTTCCAAATTCTGAAGTTGAATTTAACATGTCTTTTATGGGACAAGTACCGATTCAGATCAGAAGATCAGGAAGAGATAGCAGTGAGGGTGTTCGATATTCCATGTCTCAGTGGTATCCTAAAATGGCTGAATATGACGAGCAAGGTTGGCATTCCAATCCTTACATAGGTCGTGAGTTTTATGGTATTTGGGGAGATTTTGATGTGAAAATCACTATCGATAAGTCCTACACAATTGGTGGTACTGGTTACCTTCAAAACCCAAATGAAATCGGTCACGGGTACGAAGATGCAGGTGTAAAAGTGCCAAAAGTAGATGGAAATACGCTGACTTGGCATTTCAAGGCTCCAATGGTTCATGACTTCATGTGGGCTGCGGATCCTAAATACCGTCATGAAAAAGTAGAAATGGAAAATGGTATCACTGTACACCATTTGTTTATTCCAGATCCGGAGACAACTGAAAACTGGGAAAAGCTTAAGGAATATACTCCTAAAGCTATTGAGTTTATGTCTGAGCATTTTGGACAATATCCTTACAAGCAGTTCTCTGTGATCCAAGGTGGAGACGGTGGAATGGAATATCCAATGTCTACTTTAGTAACAGGTGGCCGAAATCTAAGAGGACTGGTAGGAGTAATGGCACATGAATTAGCACATAGTTGGTACCAGGGAGTGTTAGCAACAAATGAGGCCCTTTACCCATGGATGGATGAAGGTTTTACTTCTTATGCTTCTGCTTTAACCATGTCTGCTATTTACCAGCCTTCTGATGCGCCCTTGAGAAATTCTTACATGGGTTATTACAGATTGGTGAAAAGTGGATTGGAAGAGCCTATGAGCACGCATTCTGATCATTACCATACTAATTCAGCTTATAGTTCTGCAGCTTATAGCAAAGGAGCAGTTTTCATGGCTCAGATGGGATATATCATAGGAGAAGAAGCCAGAGATCAAGGACTTCATCGTTATTGGGATACTTGGAAATTCAAGCATCCAAATGTCAATGACGTGATCCGTGTGATGGAAAAAGAAAGTGGTTTAGAATTAGACTGGTATAAGGAATACTTTGTGTATACTACCAAAACCATCGATTATGGAATTAAGGCTGTAAATCCACAGGGAGATCAGACGGAAATTATCTTGGAAAGAATTGGTTTGATGCCAATGCCTATTGATTTGGTGATTACTTATAAGGATGGGTCACAAGAGATGGTGTATTTGCCACTTGCGATTATGAGAGGTGAGAAAGCTCCTGAAAAAGGTGCTCCAGCCAGAATAATCAGTGAAGACTGGCCTTGGACTAATCTGACGAAATCTATCAGAATTGATAAAAAGAAAGATTCAATTAAATCTATTGAAATCGATCCAAGCAAAAGATTGGCTGACATAGAGCAGGAAAATAATAAGGTGGAGTTTTAATACTCCACTTTTAAAATTGAGCAATAAAAAAGGTGATCATTTGATCACCTTTTTTTATTTCTTTGCTTAACCTGCGTTTTTCATGTCCTGAACTTCCTTACGGATATCCTGTGCCATGTTTTTAAGGTCTTGCATACCTTTTCTGACTCTTGTTCCGGCAGCTTGGTTGCCTTTTTCGTAGAATTTTTCAAAATCGGCTTCTAAGCCACTTACAAGATCTTTAACTTCACTAAATCTGCTCATAGTAAAAGTGATTATTGTTTAGGTTGATGATAAGTTTATTGTGTTCAATATAGCCTAAATACTTGCCAAATCAATCAGGAGGCCATTTTTTTTGAATTTTTTTTTATTCACCAAAAGAAATTGCCAACTCTGAGTTTTTATAAATTCCAGAAGTTAGTTTTTCTTTGATCGCAGCAAAAGCAGTCAATGTCTCATTTACATCCTCTAAAGAATGAACTGCTGTAGGAATCAATCTCAAGATAATCATTCCTTTAGGTACAACAGGATAAATCACTACAGAACAGAAGATTCCGTAATTTTCTCTCAGGTCATGTGACAATGCAGCAGCTTCGCCTACTGTTCCGTTAAGAACTACAGGCGTTACAGGTGAATTGGCTTTTCCAGTGCTGAATCCATTTTTATGAAGACCGTCTCTCAACGCATTCACTACTTTCCACAAATTGTCTTTTAGATCAGGCTGTGTTTTAAGCAATTCCAATCTTTTCAAAGCACCTTCCACTAAAAGCATTGGGAGAGATTTAGCGAAAATCTGAGAACGCATATTAAATCTCAAGTAATGAATTACTTTTTCCTGTCCAGCGATAAATGCTCCGATTGAAGCCATGGATTTTGCAAAAGTGGAGAAGTACAAATCCACTTCGTCGATTACTCCTTGCTCTTCATGTGTTCCAGCTCCGGTCTTTCCCATAGTACCAAAACCATGAGCATCATCCACCAAAAGACGGAATTCAAACTTTTTCTTCAGTTCACAGATATCTTTTAGTCTTCCCTGATCACCGGTCATTCCAAATACACCTTCTGTAATCAATAAGATCCCGCCTCCGGTTTCTGCAGCAAGTTTGGTTGCTCTTTCCAATTGCTTTTCACAGTTGTCAATATCATTATGTGGGAAAACATATCTCTTACCCATATGCATTCTCAGTGCATCGATAATACACGCATGGCATTCTGAATCATACACCACTACGTCTTTTCTATCCAATAAGGAATCAATCACAGACATGATGCCTTGATATCCGTAGTTTAGTAAATAGGCTTTCTCTTTTCCAACAAAAGCAGCTAGTTCATCTTCAAGTTTCTCATGAAGGTTAGTTTGACCTGACATCATTCTAGCGCCCATCGGATAGGCAGCTCCCCATTTTGCAGCTGCTTCGGCATCTGCCTTACGAACTTCGGGATGATTGGCAAGTCCCAAATAGTTATTTAAACTCCAGGTCAAAACTTCTTTTCCCTGAAACATCATTCTTGGAGCAATTTCCCCTTCCAATTTTGGGAACATAAAATACCCATCTGAAAACTTAGAATGTTTGCCCAAAGGGCCCATGTTCGTTTTTAACTTAGCAAATAGATCCAAAGTGATTTTTTATTTTAGGTGTGTCCTTATACAATTAAGAAATTATGATCTTTTCATCAAAAATCCGTCAAAAATAAAACTTTAATGCCGTCTAAGCAAAAAACGATTTTCGTTTACACGCTTTCTTAACATAACTCAGATAATTTTCCTTATTTCGTCTTTAGCCCAAATAGAACTTTAGTAAACATTAGAACCATGCCCAAAATCAAAAAACTTTTAGTTGCAAACCGAGGAGAAATTAGTTTGCGGATCATGCGAACAGCCAAAGAGATGGGAATCAAGACTGTAGCGGTTTTCAGTGAAGCTGATAGACTTTCGCCTCATGTGAAATTTGCAGATGAAGCTGTTTGTTTAGGTCCTCCGGCTTCCTCTGAGTCTTATCTTTTAGGAGAAAAAATTATTGAAGTCTGTAAAAAATTAAATGTTGATGCAATTCATCCTGGATATGGATTTTTGTCAGAAAATGCAGCATTTGCCAAAAAAGTCTCTGATGCAGGATTAATTTTTGTCGGGCCATCTCCTGAATCCATTGAGGTGATGGGAAGTAAACTGGCTGCAAAACAAGCTGTCGGAAAATACAATATTCCATTGGTACCTGGAACTGAAGAAGCGATTTCAGATATCCCAGCCGCAAAGAAAATAGCCTCGGAAATAGGCTATCCAATTTTAATCAAAGCCAGTGCTGGTGGGGGAGGAAAAGGAATGAGGATAGTGGAAAATGAATCAGAATTTGAGGAGCAGATGAATCGTGCGATTTCAGAAGCAGTTTCCGCTTTTGGAGATGGAGCAGTTTTCATTGAAAAATACATTACCTCTCCAAGACACATAGAAATTCAAGTTTTAGGAGACCAACTAGGAAATGTGGTCTATTTATTCGAAAGGGAATGCTCGATTCAGAGAAGACACCAAAAAGTGATTGAGGAAGCTCCTTCTTCTGTAGTTAGCCCTGAAATGAGAAAGGCCATGGGGGAAGCTGCCGTAGGAGTGGCGAAAGCTTGTGATTATTATGGTGCGGGTACGGTGGAATTCATCGTTGATGAAGGCTTGAATTTTTATTTTCTGGAGATGAATACCAGACTTCAAGTGGAACATCCTGTGACAGAAATGATTACAGGAAAAGACTTGGTGAAAGAACAAATTTTAATAGCGGAAGGAAATCCACTTTCCTTTACCCAAGATGATTTGAGCATCAATGGACACTCAATTGAAGTAAGGGTTTACGCAGAAGATCCTAGAAATAATTTCTTGCCGGACATAGGTACATTGGAAACCTATATTAGACCACAGGGACCAGGGATTCGGGTTGATGATGGGTTTGAAGAAGGAATGAAAATTCCGATTTATTATGATCCGATGATAGCCAAGTTGGTCTCTCATGCCGAAACCCGAGAAGCCGCTATTTATCGAATGATTCGGGCAATCGAAGATTATCAGATTACGGGAATTCAGACAACATTGGGTTTCTGTAAATTTGCTTTGCAGCATGAGGCTTTTGTGTCAGGTAATTTCGATACCAAATTTGTAGACAGATATTTTAAACCTGAAGTACTTGATCCGGTTTTTGATCAGGAGGAGAAAGAAGTTTTAGCTGCATTGGCGGTCAACTTTTTTGAAAAATTGACTTCGAAAAAATCTCAAAAAGCCGAATCAAAATCAGAAGGTAAATCCTCGGCTTGGATGAAAAGGTTGAATTAAAATGGCAGAAATTCTACCTATTAAAGCATGGCTCTATAATGATACCCTGAAAAGTAAAATTGAGGAGTTAACAGCACCTTTATTTGATGTGGTTTCTTCGCGCCAAAGAGAACTTCTTTATCAGAACCCGTTAAACAGCATTCATCTATCCGTTCCGAGTGGTCCAAATCCTGTCCAAAAAGCTTTAGAGACCTTAGAACAATGGAAAAGTGAACAGGTGATCCTACAGGATGAAAAGCCGGGTATTTATGTTTATTATCAATTTTTCAGATTGCCTGGTGAACATGATTTTAGGTGTAGAAAAGGGTTCATTGCCCAGATTAAAGCCTATGATTGGTCGGAGAAGAAAATTCTCAGACATGAAAATACAATCGTGCATGCTGTAAATGATCGGATTGATTTATTGAAAACCACCCAGATTCAGGCGAGTCCTACCCATGGACTTTATGAAGACCCTGAAAACAGACTGGAAAAGTATATGGATGAGGCCATGCAGAACCCTATTTACGAATTGGAAGATTACCAAGGAGTCAAAGAGGTGCTTGGACTGATTCAGGATCCTGAGATTATTACTGAGTTTTTAGAAGTGCTTAAGGACAAAACTGTGATTTTGGCAGATGGACATCATCGACTCGAAGGAGCAATTCAGTATAGAAAAGAAATGAATGGAGCTTTGCCAGAGGCAAAGTGGAAAGGTTTTGACTACCACCTGATGTATTTGACCAATACCAATGGCAATCATTTAAAGATTTTGCCTACACACAGGATATTTAAAAACCTGGCGATGGGAGAGCAGGAGTTTTTAAGTGAGTTGAAAAAATGGTTTGAAGTCAAGAAGTTTCATGATCAGGAGGAGTTGGGGATTTATGCCTTTCACAAGCCATGGTCCTATGGATTGCTAATCGGGGAGGAGAGTTATTTACTGGAATTGAAACCGGAGAAGTTTGATTTGATTCCTTCAAACTATCCTGAGATTATCAAAAAGCTTGATTTAGCAGTCCTACACGCGTTGGTTTTTGATCAGATCTTAGGGATACCTTTAGAAGAACAAAGGAGTTCTGAGAATATCAGTTACGAAAGAAATTTTTCCAGATGTATTCACGAAGTACAATCTGGAAAAGCTAGCTTTGCAATCATTACTCGTGAGCTGGAGCTTTCCCAAGTTTTGGAAGTATGTAGATCAGGGTATGTAATGCCTCAGAAATCCACCTATTTTTACCCAAAAGCGTTAGGAGGTTTGCTCTTTGCAAGCATTAAACAAGAAGAATTTGAATTCGATTATGGAGCCTTTTTTAAATAAATTAAAAGATAAAAAAATCATTCTCGCCTCCAATTCTCCAAGGAGACAGGAATTATTGAAAGGCCTCGAAGTAGAATTTGAAATTCGTACCAACTCAGTAGATGAGCGAGTTCCGGATGACATGAAACCTGAGTTTGTTGCTGCCTATTTAAGCAAGTTAAAAGCCGATTCTTTTGCTGATGAACTTAAGGAAAATGAAATTTTGATTACTTCAGATACTGTAGTCATCGAAAATGGACATGTTTTGGGAAAGCCAAAAACAGAAGATGAGGCATTTGATATGCTGAAGAGTCTCTCTGGTGCTACCCACAGTGTGATGACGGCAGTAACATTTAAAGATTATAAGCGTCAACTGACGGTTGAAGATGAAACCAAAGTAACTTTTCGGTTTTTGGAGGAGGATGAAATTTGGCACTATATCAAAACGTATCAACCATTTGATAAAGCCGGAGCATATGGAATTCAAGAATGGATAGGATATGTCGGAGTTACAAAAATGGAAGGGTCTTATTTTAATGTGATGGGTTTTCCGCTCCATTTGATTTACGAACAGCTGAAAAAATGGCAATAAAAAAACTCCCGAGTGATCGGGAGTTTTTTTTTATTAGGCTTAAAAGGATTAGTTACTTGTTGCCACAACTCCTGGTTTTGGAGCGTCCATTTTCACTACATTGTCTCCTTCTTTTAATTGCTTGCTGACTACAAAATAAGGACCGGAGATGATTTCTTCACCTTGAGTAATTCCTTCTAAAACTTCTATGTTTTCGAAATCTGAAATTCCGGTTTTAATTTCCTTCAATTTTGCTACTCCATTTTCACTGACGAAAACAAGTTCTTTTGATTTCGTAGTACCGCCAACCAAAGTATCTAATTTATTATCTCTGGTAGTTACAGCTGATAAAGGAACGGAAAGTACATTGTCTTTGGAAGTAGTAATGATTTCTACAGATGCCGTCATGCCAGGTCTGAAAGGGTATTTAGTGCCTTCAGCTACCAAGTCATCATAAGAACTATTCAGAATTCTGATTTTCACTTTGAATTCAGTCACTGCATCAGCAGAAGCTTTTGTGTTAGCTGTATTAGCAATACTGGTTACGATACCTTTGAATTTCTTGCCAGTAGAAGAGTAGGAGTCTACATCGATGATGGTAGTGTCACCCATGCTCAATCGGATGATGTCATTTTCATTCACATCCACTCTTACTTCCATTTTAGATAGATCTGCGATAGTCAGCATCTCTGTACCTGCCATCTGCGCAGTTCCAACCACACGTTCACCTTTCTCAACCAGTAGGTTTGAAACAATTCCACTTACCGGAGAATAAACATTAGTCAATCTTAGGTTTTCAGCTGCTTCATTTACGGTTGCCTGAGAACTTTTTACCACAAATTCTGATGCAACTACGCTTTGCTTGGCTGCTTCCAAATCTTTTTGAGCAGTTACAAAGTTAGCTTGTGCTGTTTCGAAATCTGCTTCGGAAATAGCCTTCTGCTCATACAATGTTTTCTGTCTGTTATAATTCAATTCAGCTTGAGTGAATTGGGCTTCAGAACGCTGCAGTGCGGCTTTAGCCTGAGAAAGGTTAGCAATCTGCTGATTTAAATTAGCTTTAGATCGATCCAATGCAGATATAAAATTGTCAGGACGGATTTTAACCAAAAGATTTCCTTCGGATACTGAATCACCTTCGACGACATTTAATTCTATGATCTCACCAGCTACGTCAGGAGAAAGTTTTACTTCCACCTCTGGTTGAATTTCGCCAGAAGCACTTACTTTTTCGATGATCGTGGTTCTTTCTGCTTTCGCAAATTCAACTCCTATTTCCTTTGCTCCTCCAACCCATCCGGCAGCTCGGCCGATGATCGCAAAAACAATAATTAATCCTACCGCTCCGAGTAGGTAATACAAAAGCTTGTTCGACTTCTTATTAGCCATGATTTAGTTTAAGTTAATTGGATTACCCAGGTAAAAATCGAGAACTTTTACTCTGAAAATATAGGTGTATTTCGCATTCAATAAATCTGCCTGCGCATTGAATAGATTGTTTTGGGCTACTTGAAAGTCAACCGAATTAATTGCTCCCAAGTCAAATCTTTGCTGGGCGATTCTGAATGTCTCCT
The DNA here is from genome assembly GCF_014206875.1 of Algoriphagus iocasae. Classification (GTDB taxonomy): domain Bacteria; phylum Bacteroidota; class Bacteroidia; order Cytophagales; family Cyclobacteriaceae; genus Algoriphagus; species Algoriphagus iocasae. The sequence continues at coordinate 1,479,115 of NZ_JACIJO010000001.1, forward strand.
GAAGACTTTCTACTTGTACCAATGAAGACTCGTAAGTCAATTGGGCAGCAAGCGCACTATTATAAGCTGACTCGATATCGTTTCTCAATTGATTTTCAGCTTCTAAAGCAGCAACTTCAGAGATTTGTTTTTGAACTCTTGCTCTTTGTACACTTGCTTTATTGCTCAATCTTGAGAAAATCGGAATACTCAATTGTAAATTGACAGCCTCAGAAAGGTTATTCTCAATTTGCTGACCGAATGTTGGTCTTTCTGTACCAAAAGCCTGATCCACGTAGTTTGAGAAAATATTTGCTCCAACTCCTAAAGTAGGATAGTAGCCAGCTTTTGCGAGTTTCACTCCCAATTCAGCACTTTCAATATTTGCCTGTGCAGCTTTAATTTCGGGCATAGTCTCCAAAGCAGCTTCATAGATGTCTCTTGGAGTTTCTGTTGCCATCAAAGTTTCGTTGATTTCGAATTCTGGCTCCACTACAGAGAATTCTGGAGAGTAAGGAATCTGCAATGCCTGTGCTAAATTAAGCTTAGCGATGTTGTAATTGTTTCGGGCATTGATCAAGTTCACCTCATTGGTTGCATTTTGTGCCTGAACGTCAAGCTGGTCGGAAAGAGGAAGAGATCCTGCTTCTACCAGTTTTGTGGTTCTTGCCAACTGATCTTTCGTTGTAGACAATTGATTTTCTGCAACATTTACCTGCTCTCTGTTAAAGACAACATTGATGAACAAATTTATGATATTCAGTGTAATGTCATTTTTTGTCGCCTCAATATTATACATTCCTGCTTCGAGATTTACTTTCGATTGCTTGATGGAATTATTGATTTGATTACCTGCAAAAATAGTTGCATTGGAAGAGGCTGAGACGTTGACGTTCCCGATTCTTGCCGTTTCGAAAAGGTTGGTTACCGGGTTAATAGATCTACCCCATCGGACACCATAACTTGTGCCAGCACTCAGGTTTGGAAGTCTTTGTCCTTGATTTTGAAGCAAAGTTGCCTCATTGGATTGTTGGTTGAGTTCGCTTCTTTTCAGAGTCAGGTTATTTTCCAAAGCGATGGATACTGCTGTCTCTAAGTCAAGTGGACCCGAGGGCACTGCTGTTTCCTGTGCAAAGGAATAAAACCCTAATCCGGCTATTAAGGCAAAGCTTAAAAAGCATTTTTTCATGTGGTTGTACTTAATTAAAGGTCAATATCTGGTATATAAATTAATTCTTTGATCCAAGGAAGTGATTTCAAATACTCAATAGTAATTGATTTGATCCCAGAATCCATCTCTATAACATGGCATGCCCGGTCATTTTTTCCTTTTCTGGAAACAGACATGGTTGCAATATTAGTTTTTTCCTGTGCAATAACACTGGAAATAAATGCAATCGCTCCTGAAACATCCTCAGCCTTGATAATTAAAGTATGATCTTTCGCAGAAAAATTCGCAACAAAACCGTCTACTTCTGAAATGTTAATAACTCCACCACCGAGGCTTTCTCCTACAACCTCTACATTCCTATCTCCAAGAGTTAAGTTTAGCTTGATTGTATTTGGGTGGTGAATCGAAGAATTGCCAATAGATTTAAACTTGTATTCAAATCCGACTTCTTCGGCAATTGAAAGAGCGTTTTTTATTCTGGCATCATCGGTTTTGAAATCCATCAATCCTCCTATGATGGCTCGATCGCTTCCGTGACCCTCATAAGTTCTTGCAAAAGAATTATAAAAGGTGATTAATGCCTTTTCGGGTTTACCTCCTAAAACTCGGATGGCCGCTCTTGCAATTCTGACAACTCCAGCAGTATGCGACGAAGAAGGTCCAATCATCACTGGTCCGATCATATCAAAAACACTACTTTTATTTGCCATCTCTAAAATTCTGTCCAATATTAATGCTAAGGTCTTTAGTCTTTCGTTAAGACTACCAAAAATGTCATTTATCATTTAATTTTCCACATAAGGGCTGTTTTCTTTATTACTTTTAACACCTTCTTTGGATGACATTTTTAACTACTGACCGAATTTGAACAGGTTATGATCGATATTGAAACAGTTTATCTTTTTGAAAATGCTTCCAACTCTTGGATTCCATCTAATTCTTTAAGCTTCCCAAACCGAGCCATGAACTTTGGGGATGGTCTGTTCGAATCCATGGTTTTTGAAAATGGGAAAATTAGATTTTCGGAAATGCACCTGAAAAGACTCCTTAAAGGGATGGGGATTTTGGGTCTGAAAATGGAAGGGATTTCAATGGAAGAAATTGAAAGACTTCTGACAAGAGATCTTCCAACTGGGAAATTTCGAGTGAGATGGAATGTTTTTCGAGAGGGATCTGGAGTATATACTCCGGGAAGCACAGGCATCTGCCAGACTCTCCATGTTAAAGAATTCTGTCCTTCGCCAGTAATCAAGCAAACAGCCTACATTTCTAATACTATAAAAGTTTACCCAAACATCTGGAGCAATGCAAAGACTCTGAATGCCCTTACTTATGTCCTTGCCAATAAAGAGCGATTGGAGTTGGAGATGGATGAGGTGATTTTATTGGAGCATCGAGGTTTTATTTCAGAAGCAGGCTCATCAAACATATTCTGGAAAACAGGTGAAGATGTTTTTACACCTGCTTTGTCTAGCTCTTGCATCGCAGGAGTGGGAAGAGCTGTGATAATAGATCATTTAAAAGAAAAAGGGGTTGAAGTTCACCAAGGACTATATCTTCCAGAACATATTTTTAAAGCAAGTGCTGTTTGGGTCAGTAATGCTATGGGAATAAGTTATTTAGGAAGTGTCAATCAGAAAGAGTATTCCACTGAAACTCTGCCGTTTCTAGAAAAGGTATTTGATTGATAAAACAATCTCAAAAAATTATTTTCTGCCCTTTAGATGAAAGTCTTATATTTAACGCCTTGTCTTGAATTTTAAAAAGGCAAAACTTAATTAAGCCCAAACATCAACCTATCAAATTATGCTCTTAGAACCTTTAGACCTGATAGTTTTCGTTGGATATTGTTTGCTCATCGTCGGGATGGGTATTTTTGTATCCAGGGAAAAGAAAGGACACGTCAAAAACTCTTCAGATTATTTTCTTGCTTCCAAAGCCCTTCCTTGGTGGGCAGTAGGTGCCTCATTAATTGCCTCTAACATATCTGCCGAGCAATTTATCGGAATGTCAGGCTCTGGTTTTGCCATGGGTTTGGCAATTTCCACTTACGAATGGATGGCAGCAGCCACTTTGCTAGTTGTGGCGATATTCTTTCTTCCAGTTTACATAAAAAAAGGAATTTACACCATGCCAGGATTCTTACTGGATCGATACGATACCAGAGTTAGGACTACCATGGCTGTGTTTTGGCTGTTATTATACGTTTTCGTAAACCTTACTTCTGTATTATACCTAGGTGCACTTAGTTTAAATACTATTCTGGATGTACCAATGTTCTATGGTATTTTGGGTTTGGCAACCTTTGCAATGATTTATTCCATTTATGGGGGACTGAAAGCAGTAGCGTGGACAGATGTTGTACAGGTAGTCTTTTTGGTAGCTGGAGGATTAGCTACAACCTACATTGCACTTCAGATGGTAGGTTCAGGAGATGCTTGGGATGGTTTAAGTTTATTGAGAAAAGAAGTCCCTGGTCATTTTTCCATGATATTTTCCAAAGGTGAAATGTTGATTCCTGATGGAGCTGGAGGGGTTAGAGATGCTTATTTAGATTTACCTGGAATCTCAGTTTTAGTAGGTGGTATGTGGATTACCAACTTGAGTTATTGGGGATTCAACCAGTATATTACGCAAAGAGCCTTGGCAGCCAAAAACTTGGATGAAGCCCAGAAAGGGATGATTTTCGCAGGTTTCCTAAAATTATTAATGCCTCTAATCGTAGTTATCCCTGGGATTGCTGCGTGGGTAATTGTAAAAAATGGAATTGATGTGAGTTTCATCGAGTCTATGAATGATCCGGCAACAGGAATTATTAAATCAGATAGGGCTTATCCTACCTTACTTCAATTGCTTCCAGTAGGGCTAAAAGGTCTTGCTTTTGCAGCTTTGACCGCGGCTATTGTATCTTCTTTGGCTTCTATGGCCAATAGTACTTCGACCATCTTTACGATGGATATTTACCAGAAGTATTTCAGCAAAAATGCTTCTGAGACCAAACAGGTTCGTGTTGGTAGAATCACTGCAGTTGTTGCCTTTTTAATCGCAGCGATTGTGGCTCCTGCCTTAGGTCAGTTGGATCAGGCTTTCCAGTTTATACAGGAATATACAGGCTTTATCAGCCCAGGAGTATTTGCTATTTTCTTCTTTGGAGTATTCTGGAAGAAAACTACTTCCAATGCCGCATTGGTCGGAGCAGCCTTGAGTATTCCTTTATCAGTAGTTTTGAAAATCACTTTGCCAAACTTGCCATTCATTGATAGAATGGGAGTGGTATTTTTGATATTGGCAGCACTGATGATTATTATAAGTTTGGTGGAAGGTAAAGGTAAAGACCATCCAAACAGTATTGAGATCAATAAAGAATTCTTCAAAACCAGTACTTCATTTAAGATTGGTTCTATTTTGATCGCAGGAATCACTGCAGCACTTTACATCGTGTTCTGGTAAAATTTAAGTAAAATGAGACAGTTATTATTAGGCTTAGACATTGGTAGTTCGTCTATCAAAGCCTCACTTTTGAATGCCGAAACTGGAAAAGCAATTGTAGCAAAAGCATTTCCTGAAGAGGAGATGGTTATAGAGTCACCAAATGAAGGCTGGGCAGAACAAGACCCTGAGATGTGGTGGAAATATATTCAGCAGTCAAGTAAATATGTATTGGAGAAAGCCGGGGTGAAACCTGGTGAGTTGAAAGGGATTGGCATTGCCTACCAAATGCATGGTCTGGTGATGGTAGATAAAGACCAAAAAGTACTTCGTCCTTCTATTATTTGGTGTGATAGCCGTGCAGTTCAGATTGGAGAGAAAGCATTTCAGGATTTAGGGGAAGAGTATTGTTTACCTCATTTATTGAATTCTCCAGGCAATTTTACTGCATCAAAACTAAGATGGGTTCTTGAAAATGAGCCAGAGTTAGCTGCAAGAATTCATAAAATCATGCTTCCTGGGGATTATATCGCCATGAAGTTGACTGGTGAAATATTGACTTCAGAAACTGGATTATCGGAAGGGATTTTTTGGGACTTTAAATCAAATGGTCTCAGCGAAAAAGTCCTAAATAATTACGGTATAAATAAAGAATGGATTCCAACGGTTGTTCCATCCTATTCATTGCAGGGAAAAGTTACCGAAGAAGCTTCTAAACTTACTGGGATTGAAACAGGAGTGTCTGTATCTTATAGAGCTGGAGATCAGCCAAATAATGCATTTTCACTTCAGGTTTTAAAACCGGGAGAATTAGCGACTACTGCAGGAACTTCGGGGACCGTTTATGGAGTTTGCGATTCTCCTCTGTATGATCCTCAGTCTAGAGTTAATACCTTTGTCCATGTCAACCATTCTAAAGAGAAGCCTTCTTATGGCGTGTTACTTTGTATCAATGGTACAGGAATTCTGAATAGCTGGATCAAAAAATTGATGGGTGCAGCCAAAATCGGCTATGAAGAAATGAACCAATTAGCCAGTTCAGCTCCGATTGGCTCAGGTGGTTTGACTTTCATTCCTTTTGGAAATGGTGCAGAGAGAATCATGCAAAATAAGCAGGTAGGAGCTCATTTACTGGGTCTTGATCTTCTAAAACATGATAAAAAACACATGCTTCGCGCAGCTCAAGAAGGAATCGTTTCTGCTTTGACTTTTGGATTTAGAATCATGCAAGACATGGGGATGGATCTGAAAACCGTGAAAGCAGGTAAAGCAAATATGTTCTTAAGTCCTATCTTTAGGAAAACTTTTGTTCATATGAACAAGATTGTTTTGGAACTGTATGACACAGATGGTGCACAAGGAGCTGCTAGAGGTGCTGGAATCGGTGTTGGACTATTTGCAAATGAATCAGAAGCCTTTGATGGATTGGAGTTATTAGAGACAATAGAGCCTAATGAGCAATTCTTCGAACCATATGAAGAAGTCTATCTCCACTGGAAAAATCAATTGGAAAAGATCCAGAATTTAAAATTATAATTGACGAATTAAACCTATCTAAATAAACCTAATTATTAAATCTCATGTCAAAATTGTATTTCCCAAACATCGATAAGATCCCATTTGAAGGGAAGGATAGCGATAATCCAATGGCGTTTAGATTCTATGATGAGAATAGAATCATTGTTGGAAAAACCATGAAGGAACACTTCAAATTTTCTATCGCATACTGGCATTCCTTCTGTGGTACTGGTGGAGACCCATTTGGTCCGGGTACTATTACACATCCTTGGGATGCTGATCCGGATCCTGTTCAGAGAGCAAAAGATAAAATGGATGCTGCATTTGAATTCATTACAAAAATCGGTGCTCCTTATTATTGCTTCCACGATGTGGATTTGATCGACGAAGGAAAAGATATCGCTGAGTATGAAGAGCGAATGAAGATCATTGTTGAATATGCGAAGCAAAAACAAGCTGAAACTGGCGTGAAATTGCTTTGGGGAACTGCTAACGTGTTCAGTAACCCACGTTATATGAACGGTGCTTCTACCAACCCTGATTTTGATGTATTGGCTTATGCTGCTACACAAGTAAAGAACTCCATCGATGCAACAATTGCTTTGGGTGGCGAAAATTATGTGTTCTGGGGAGGTCGTGAAGGTTATATGTCCTTGTTAAATACAGACATGAAGCGTGAGACTGATCACTTAGCTCAATTCCTTAAAATGGCTCGTGATTATGCTAGAAAGAATGGTTTTAAAGGTACATTCTTCATCGAGCCTAAGCCAATGGAGCCTACTAAACACCAATATGATTATGATGCCGCAACGGTAATTGGATTCTTGAGACATCATGGATTGGATAAGGATTTTAAATTAAATATTGAAGTTAACCATGCTACTTTAGCAGGTCATACATTCCAGCACGAGTTACAAGTTTGTGCAGATGCCGGAATGCTAGGAAGCATTGATGCCAATAGAGGAGATTATCAAAATGGTTGGGATACTGACCAGTTTGCGATGAACTTACAGGAAATGACTGAAGCAATGTTGGTGATCTTGAATTCAGATGGTATTCAAGGTGGAGGTGTAAACTTCGATGCTAAAATCAGAAGAAACTCTACCGATGCAGATGATTTATTCTTGGCACATATTGGAAGTATGGATGCATTTGCAAGAGGTATGTTGATTGCAAATGATATTCTGGAGAAATCTGATTATCTGGAAAGAAGAAAAAATAGATATGCTAGCTATGATTCAGGTAAAGGAAAAGCATTTGAAGATGGTGCTTTGACCCTTGAGGATCTTAGAAATTATGCAGCTGATAAAGGGGAGCCAGCAATGACAAGTGGCAAGCAGGAATATTTCGAAAATTTATTAAATCGATTTATTTAATCCACCATTTATCAAAAAAAACAGGAAAGCCCGGTTGATTTAGTTATCAACGGGCTTTTTTGTTTGTATTCGTTCGGAACTTATTTAAGACATAAAAGACTGAATCTTCCTCATTATAGACTTGAATTCGATTGACCATTGATTATTCCAATCCAAGCTTCTAATTGGACGAACCAAACACTGGGAATCGACATCCAAACGGATTTCCATTTAATATTCCAGATCATTTTTTTTTTTTTTTTTTTTTTCAATTCAAGAAAATAAGCCTCAAATTAATTTTCAATCAACTGGAATGCTCCTTTTGCCTATTTGGTGAATTCGATTGAAGCTATTGAAAATCAAATTAAATAGCATTCAAAACCTCAGAAATTGGGAATTGAAATATGTGGTTTAAATTTTTTTCATCAATTTCCAATATTCTAAACCCAAGCGCTATGAAACGGTACTTTGTCCTGCTTTTGATTCTTTTGAATTTTAGTTGTGACTTTGACAAATTCGAATCTGAAGTATATCTCCCAAAAATTTTTGAAGAAGGAATGGTCCTCCAGCGGGATCAGAAAATTTCTGTTTGGGGAAAGGGAATTCCCTCCAAAAAAGTAAGGGTTTCTGTTGCCGGCTTGATGGGGAGCACCGAAGTACTGCCAGATAGTACCTGGTCGATCAAATTACCTGAGACAAAAGCTGGTGGGCCCTATGTGTTGAAAGTCAATAATCAAGAAATAAAAGATGTTTACATAGGTGATGTTTGGGTAGCAGGTGGCCAATCCAATATGGAATGGGCATTGAAGTCTGCGGTCATCGGAGCCGAAGAGGAGTTTCAAGAGGGAGGCTTTCCTGAAATCAGGTTTTTTAAGGTTCCACAGTCTTATAGTGCAATTGAATTGGATGATGTTGTAGGTGGGGAGTGGAAAGTAGCTACTCCTGAAAACATGCTGGATTTTTCTGCAGTTGCTTGGTTTTTTTCCAAAAGAAATCATTTGGAAAAAGAAGTTCCTGTCGGAATCATTGAGTCAAACTGGGGAGGAACCCCCGCAGAAGGATGGACTTCCGTAGCCGTTTTATCTGGTATGAATGCTTCTTACAGTGAGGAAGCAAAAGATATTCAGGACAATCCTACCAAGTGGCAAGAAGAAGTTGAAGCAAATGAAAAACGTCGCGAGATGAGGAATTTGCTGGTTTCTAAGCCTGATTCATTAACTGCATTAGAGGTTGCAAGTCTGAGTTACGATGACAGCAAATGGAAAAAAATAGTTTTGCCAAAGGCTAATCCGATGCAGCATATTGCCTGGATAAGAAAAGTATTTAAAGCTTCGGCTGATAATGCCACTTTGCATTTGCCAGCAATCGACCAAATGGCATTTATCTACTTGAATGGTCAATTCCTACATTACAAAGATTGGGGTGCACCAATGCCAGAAATAGAAATTCCTGCAGAGTCAATGAATGATGGAAATAATGTGATAACAATCCGCACTATCAATACCTGGAACAATCAACCTCGAGTGGGAGAGAGCGGTGAAATGTATCTGACCCAAGGAGGTAAATCTATTTCTTTGGAAGGAGTTTGGAGTTATTCCAATGATATCGTGGAGCCGATGCTGCCTAAAGTGGAGTTTCTTAACTGGAAACCGGGCATGATGTATAATGCCATGATTTATCCAATCTCGAAATATGCTATAAAAGGAGCTATCTGGTACCAAGGTGAAAGCAATGCTGGAAGGGCAGACGAATATCATGAGTTGTTTTCTGCTATGATCAGTAACTGGAGGAGGGTTTGGAATATCGGAGACTTTCCTTTCCTTTTTGTTCAATTAGCAAATTTCATGGAAAGAAAGTCCCCTCAACCGGATAGTGATTGGGCCTTTTTAAGAGAAGCGCAAACTGAGACATTGGCTCTGCCAAAAACGGGAATGGCAGTAATTATTGATATTGGTGAAGAGAATGACATTCATCCGAAAAACAAAAAGGATGTAGGAGAGCGTCTTTGGATTCAGGCTAGAAAAGTAGCTTTTGGAGAGAAAATTTTGGCCTCGGGACCAGTTTTTGAATCAGCAGTTTTGGAAGAGAATTCTTTGATTTTGAGTTTCTCGGAAGCTGGAGAAGGGCTGAAGACTTCAGATGGATCTGATGAAGTAAAAGGATTTATTGTTGGCAATGGAAGTAATTTTAAAGAAGTTTCTGCAAAAATCGTTGATGAAAATATCATTAAGATTGACTTAGATAATCCTAATATTTCTGAGCTTAGATACGCCTGGGCAGATAATCCCGAAGTTAATTTGGTGAATAATTTGGGACTACCAGCAGTTCCATTCAGATCAAATTTAGGAGAAAAATAGAATTGGAAATGTAAACATGAGATCGAAATCCTCATTTACTGTTTTAAAATAAAAGGAAAACAAAAACGCTCCGAAATTGATCTCGGAGCGTTTTGTCATTTCATTGATTCCATTTCAGTTTCCAGTTCATTTAACTCCTGAACCATTTTTTGGTATTCTTCTTTAGAGGGTACGTTTGCGACATTTTCTAAAAAATCTATTGTGGAAAATAATACGCCTTCCCAATCGCCTGAGGTGATAGAACTTCCAATTACATGGTCTCCGGATTCTGGAAATGCAACTTTTCTTTTCAAGTTTTCCGGTGTCCCTATTTGCTCATACATTTCCAACATTTTTGGAACTGATACAACAAAATCCTGCTCATCCTCATTTTTATAATAGTATCCCAAAAAGAAAGGCTGTTTTATTTTCTTAAACGTCTCTTCATTCATCATACTATACATCAATACTCCTAGACTTTTGTATCCGTTGTAGTGGTATTCCTCTGACCAATATTTTGCTTTTTCGCCTTCTCTAGGTTGATGTCTGACCTTATTTTCCATCCAAGTCCATTGCATGATTTTTTTCATCCAAGGCACAAATAAGTTATTGAGAGTTTCTCCATTATCTCTGATTGCAGGAGAATAAACTACGACAGATTTGATTTCTGGCTGTTGGCTGGCTAATAAAAGTGTGAGTGCGCCTCCCATTGAGGTGCCAACCACGATTACTGAATCACCCAAACTTTTCCCAATCTGATAGGCTTCTCCTGCGGCATTTGCCAAATTTTGAGCGGTCATATATTCCATTCCATTTTCCCGCTTGATACCATGTTCAGGAAGTCTGGTTACAAAAAGATTTGCTCCGAAATGTGCTGCCAAAAATCTGTGAACTGGATCACCTTCCATGGGACTGGCTCCGAATCCATGGATATATACAATTGAATAAGGAGTTTTGTGACGGTTTGAACTATCAGCCCAAACGATATAGGCTTCATTCCCAGTTTTTAGCCCGATTACTGTGTCTTCTCGGCTGCTAACATATTCTTGGATTTCCTGCATTCTGGTAGGAACTTCAGGATACTCTATTACCAATTCTTGGGTTTTTTCTTTTGGCCCAAACATATAAACAATGGCCAAAACCATCGCGATCGCAAAGATCCAGAGAAATATTTTTCGTAGCATGTTGGTTAGTTTACGATGAGGTAAGGAGAGCTTGAATCAACGATTACTTTGCTTCCATCTTTCATGAACAGGAATGTCCTGGTTTTCAATTGTTCATAATTAGCTGGAGGCATTGTGATTTCCAAGGCAATATTAGGCAAAAGTCTGCCGAAATCTCTCAGTTTATTTAATGTCAAATCCTCTTTTACCCTCATTAAATATGAAATATCAGTTCCGATAGGTAAGTCCTGATACGGGGCTAGAAGCGTTACGGCAATATTGGAGATGTTTTTAAAGTTATAACTCGCAGCACATGAAAGAGCGTATGAGCGACCAGGAAATCCGTTTAGCCAGGATTCTGATTCGACCTCCGGAACTATTTCAATGTTGAAAGTAAAATCCTTAAAGGAGACAGTGTCTGATTCCGTGGAAAACCTTGAATTTTTATAAGGACTATATGAAACCATCATATCTTTGGCTTTGGCAATCCTAGGAGGTGGACAAGTGCCGAAAGGATCTGAATCTACTTGGTCAATGCAGGATACCATAACCAACATGAACATGTAAGTTCCAAATAAACAGGTGGTTAAATAAATTTTTCGATTCTTTGAAAAATTCATAATAAGTTTAATTCAGGGAATTTCTTTTTATCGGGAAAGTAAATTAACTAGTGTTTTAAATAGCCCATTTCTGATTAAAATTTAGTCAAAACTATATCCTAAACCGAAACAGGAAGCGTAAAATTTTACAAATAAATCTTAAATATCCTTGAATGAAAGCATCACTTCTTACCCTTCTTCTCTGTTTTCTGGGTTTCGCAACTATTGCCCAAGACAGCGAAGAACTACCTTCTACAAAATCAATTTATGTGGAATTAGGCGGACCCGGTCTTCCTTATAGTTTCAATTATGATTTCAGAATTGATAAAACTAGGGTTGACTCCTGGGGGATGAGACTTGGATTTGGTGGCTACGCGATGAATGGAGAATCATTTTTTTCGCTTCCTGTTCAGGTTAATAGACTGATGGGGAAAGGGCCTCACTATTTTGAGGTAGGAATTGGTGCTACCTTCTTTACCTTTTCCGAGGATAGCAATCGCTATTGCGTAAATGGAACTTATGATTCCCAAACAGGAGAATACATTTGTACCTCTTATGAAACCTATGATTATAATTTCATTCTAGATGTAGATGGATCTCCGAGCATTATGGGAACCATGAATTTTGGATATAGAAGGGTGCCAATTGATGGGGGATTTACCTGGAAAATCAATATAAACCCGATTTTCAATAACAATGGATTTTGGCCACTTTATGCAGGAGTTGGATTTGGATACGCTTTTTAAGTCAGATTTCTGACAGGTTAAAACCATAATCTCTTTCTACTAAGCAGATTCGCGTTTTATAGGCAGAGTACCATAATTCTCTGCCTTTTTTTTGTGCAGTCTGATGTTCAGCTACTTTTTTCCAATTTTTTATGGATTCTAAATCTCTCCAATAGCTGACGGTAATTCCAGTTCCTTCTCTTGCAGATTCATGCCCCAAATATCCTGGTTGCAAGGCTGCTAAACGCTCCATTTCTAAAGCAGTTTCTAAATACTCTTCATTAATCCCGGTTCTCAAACTTGTGAAAATCACTGCATAATAAGGTGGTGTTGGAGTGTTTGCTATCATTTTTAGAAAATTTGAATAGGGGTAAAGTCAGTTTTGAATGTCTTAGGGTAGAAGAATTGAAACTAAACCAAAAATCTGTTCAAAATGACTTTAATCAAAGAAATCTCCGCTTTTTATGCAAAGCGGTTTTCCTATGGAGATCTGCCTCCACCAACTCTCACATTCTTAGTTAATTACCATTTTCTTTGACATAAGTCAAAGAATACAAATCATTGATAACCAGCACTGAAAGATTGTCGTACATTTGTATGCATGCAGTGCTTTAAAAAATTGAAATCAGAATATTATTTTAAAATAAGCACTAAAATGAAATCAAAAAGGAATTTAATTGCGATTTGTTCATCGTTAACAATTTTATCTTCACAACTGTTGTTTAGCTCTTGTGATCCGGAATTGGAAGTGGTTCAAACAGTAAACGAAGAGTTTACAGGAATAAATCAAGTTGAAATAGAGTCAGGGTTTCTCGATGTAATTTATTTGGGAGATGCCAATGCTAACAGTGTACAAGTGGATGCAGTTCTGGAATCAAATAGATCCGGCAAATATAGAATTGATGTTCGCGAAGAATCAGGTAAGCTGATCATAGAATTAGATCAAAGAAATGTGTTTGGCGGTGGACGTGACAGAGGAAGGATTTATATCAATGGTTCGATAGAACAGGAAATTGAAGTCGACGCTGGATCTGGTAGGGTTCAGGTTTCCAATGTTGTTGGGGAAGAATTTGATGCATCAGTTGGTTCTGGTATGTTGGATATCCAAAATGTCACTGCCACAAAAATTGATTTAAATGCAGGATCCGGCAAAATCAAAGCCTTAAATCTGGAAGGATATACAGAAGTGGAAGTTGGTTCAGGAAATGTGGAAATCACTGAACTCCTTGGAGATTTAGAAGTACAAGGATCATCTGGAAGGATTAATCTTAACAGAATTCAAGGTTTGGTAAACTCCAAATTGAATTCTGGAAATATAGAAATGTGGGATGTAGAGTTTTTGGGAATGCTTGAAGTTTCTTCAGGAAACATTGAGGCTAGTAATTCAGGTTTAAGTGAATTTTCAAGATTTAAAGCTTCATCCGGTAACATTAGGATCCAAACCAAATCAGATCTGACAGGTTTCAATTTTGATTTGGATGCTGGAAGTGGGAAAGTGAGAGTAGGAGATAGTTCTTCCAATGGAGCCCTGAAAATAAATAACGGTTCTCCTTATACCGTGTCAGGTACCGTTTCAAGCGGTAATATCGAAATAAGGAATTAGTGAAAAGTTGTTCACGATCACCTAAAGCCCCGATAATTTCGGGGCTTTTTTTGAAGTATTTTGATGCTTTTTTACTCAATCTCAATAACAGGTTCCTTTTTTAAGTATCCTAAGGATTGTAAAAACTCATCCGAAGCCAGCAAGGTCTTTTTATAATTTTCAAAATTTGAATAATTGAAGAATCCATGAGGTTGGTCTTCGTACAAAATCAAATCGCACCTGCTTCCAACCTTTTCCATCACCATATTATAATACTCTCCTGTGATAACTGGAATCAACCTGTCCTTTGTCCCAAGCATAAAAAGGGTGGGGGGAGCTCCTGCTTTTATATTGTGAAGTGGTGAAAAACGAGTATATGCTTCACCTATTCTTTCAAATCCATATCCTCCTGGTCCATTATCAATCACAGGATTAAATAGAATCAATGCATTGGGAACAGCACTCACAGCAAAATCGTCTGTGCCTTCGTCGAAGCCGGGACTCAATGCGGTGGCTGCCGCCAAATGACCTCCGGCAGATCCTCCAGCTGCAATAATTTTATGCGGGTCAATTTGGAAGTCAGAAGCTTGTGCTCTGACAAATCTTATGGCTGATTTGGCATCTTTAAGGGATTCAAATGGAGAAGTTTGATGGATGTTTTTGAGTCTATAATCCACTAAAAAACAAACCATTCCTCGTTTAGCGAAATATTCAGCTTGAGGTTTGAATTGATCTCTACTACCTCCAATCCACCCACCGCCAAAAAAGAAAACAAGCGCAGGATAGCTTTCTTTTTCATGCATGTTTTCCGGATAGATGACTTCCATATACAATTTGGTGGTGTCGACTTCTTTGTACAGAATTAGTTCCTGCGCAAAACCAATTTGAAAAGTTGAACAAAAGAAACAAAGAATCAGAATCGATCTGGCAAACATAATGTTGGGCTATTTTTTAAAGATTGTATTTAGCTATTTATTTGGGGGTTTGAGATTTAGAGAAGGAGAATTATTTATGATGGTCTGAATTTGCATAATGTTCTTTAATCAAGTCTTTTCCGAAATCCCCATCAAAATCTCTCCAAACAGTATGAATATGGTTCGCGTTGGTTTGCGTGTTATCAAATTCAATTAAAAAAGACTTTCCCTGAATTCGGTAATAATGGCCTTTTCCTGAACTAGTAGCTCCAGCCCATCCAAAACGGATTTCTCCTAATTCCTCTGCCTCAATACTTTTCATTCGTTTTTTGGCTAGTTCTTCGGGCATTGAAATTAAATATTCATCAATTAGACTTAAAAAGAGCTCTTTTTGACTGGGATTTAAATCATGAAACTTGATTCCTACTGGTGATAATGGATCCACTTCAATGGAGTTTCTGGTCACAATCTCATTGATTGAATTTTCCTGGAAAATTGCCATTTTTCTTTGATCTGGATTCATCGAGTTAATTAATTGAAAACCAAGTTCCTCTTCTTTTTCCAGAGTCTTTTCTCCTTTTCTAGGACCAAAAGGTATTATGGCCGGGTTTGCTCCGAAAAATCTTGGGGCAATGGATTGGACATCGTTTAGAACACTAAAATTCAATGAAATATGATGCCCCTCAAATGACCAGGACCAAAGACTATCTAAATCTGGATTTCCATAAAATGCTACATAATAATTTTCCGGATCTCTCATCACCGAATCACCTGAAATTTCCCGAAGGACATTTTCCAAATCGATGATTTTTTTGGTTTTGAGATAGCCTGTTTCCGAAAGTGAAGACTGGAGTAGCTCTTCAAATAATCTTTTCTGTTCTCCATCCAATTCAGCTAATGAAATTCCAGCTCTTTGGAACATAGATCCCGGTACATAATGCCATCGGGTTTTGGTGGAGTCACTAAAAGAAAACATCGCTTTATCTTTTTGACTTTGATTTAATGAATTCAGGAATTTTGTAGCAGGGTTATCCTTAAATAAAATAAAGCCTAAAAAAATGATGGAAAAAACTATAAGTCCCGACAAAATAATATTTTTCATTTTGACAAATATTTAGTTAAAAATTAATTTTTATTGATACAAAATAGAATAATTAATAGACAATATGCGGTTTTTGTTTATAAAAAATTAAAGAGAAGTTTCATTGATGAGGAATTTCAAAACAGTTTTTATTCTTCCGAAATCAGAAAATTACACTTTGAAATGTACCTTGAAAATTCTGTTTAAGTCCGACATAGGGTTAGAATTCAATTAGAAAAATTTCAGAATCTCTGAAGCAATCAACTCATGACCTTTTTTATTTGGATGATTTCCCTGAGACATGTAATCCTTCACACAATCACAGGTTTCCTGTAAGTTTTGAAACAGGCTGTAACTGTCAGCCAATCCCAATTGATATTTTTCTGCCAAGGCAATAATCTGTTTCCTATGAAGGTCTAGCTCGTTCCCTTCCTCAGTGAGGTCAACTTTTAAATCAGGTGATGGCGTTAGTAGAATTACTTTGATGTTTTTCTTTAAGGCTTTCCTGATCATTTTTTCCCAAGCCTTTTTGGAAGCTTCCAATCCAATTCTTCGATCATTAAGTGCATAATCAATAAACAAAATATCGGGTTGATGAATTAGCACTTCTTTCTTAAAACGTCTTGAACCAGATTCAGAATTTTCTCCTCCGATAGAGGTGTTTATCACATTGATCACAGCAAAAGGATAATCTTCCTTGAGTGTTTTCAAAACCAGAAAAGGGTAGGAGTCCAGGGTTTTTACATCAGGAGTTTTGAAATATCCCGCCGGAACGCTGTGTCCATGAAAAACCAAATTCACGGTTCGGTTATTAGGCCATTCCTTTTTGAGGTTTGATTTGGTTTCACTTAGATAATCCGAAGGTGAATTCTGAGCCTGAGCTCCGGTACTCCAAAAGAAACTAAGAAATAGAAAAAGGAGAAGGTTGGATTTCATTTGATTATTAAGGAATACAAATTCGGCTTATTCATAAAGCTTCAGTCTATTTCTAAGAATTGCCAATTCCTCTTTAAGTGCTTTTTCTTTTCTTAACAGATTAAAAATCACATCTATTGCTTCTAGATTCAGATTTAAATCTTGCTGAAGTCTGAGGATTTTTTCTAAGTCACCGATTTGATCCTGATGAATAAAGGCTTCTTCTTCCTGAAATTCCAGTGTAATCAATCCAAATTCCACCAATTCATGCACAAATGAAATTTCAATTCCGTATTGCGTGCAAATGGTTTTTGCCGATATGAAATGTGCCTCAATCATGATGTCTTAATTTTTTCAGTTCCTGGAATAACTCTTTCTCTTTTGCAGATAGATTTGTCGGAATTTTGACTTGGTAAGTAAGAATCAAATCGCCGAACTCTCCTTCTTTTTTATAAACCGGAAAGCCTTTTCCCTTTAGCTTGACTTTCGTATGGTTTTTAGTTTCTGGCTGAACTTTCAGTTTCACTTTTCCATCAAATGTGTCGACCAGAATTTCACCTCCAAGAATAGAGGTATACAGATCCAGGTCCACATCTTTGTATAGATTGTTGCCTTCACGTTTGAAGTAAGTTTGGTTGGAAATTATGAACTTGATATACAAATCCCCATTTGGACCTCCATTATAACCTTCACCACCATTTCCTTTTATTTTGATGAGTTGCTCGTTTTCTACACCTGCAGGAATTGTCAATCTGATCTTTTTATCATTGACCGTCAAAACCTGTTTTTGAGTGGTGTAAACATCCTTTAGATCAAGGTGTAATTCTGCGTGATAATCCTGCCCTTTGAATTTTGGACTATGGCTTCTACCTGAAGTTCTTCTACCGCCAGCCCCAAACATTGATTCAAAAAAGTCAGAATAATCCTCTCCTGAAAATCCCTGTTGGCCGGAGAAACCACCTTGGCCGGAATACTGGCTTTGTTGCTGTCGTTGTTTCTGAGCCTTTTCAAATTCTTCTCCATGCTTCCAGTTCTCACCATACTTATCGTATTTCTTTCGATTTTCTGGATTGCTTAAAACCTCATTCGCCTCGTTGATTTCCTTGAACTTTGATTCTGCCTCCTTATTATCTGGATTTAAATCTGGGTGATATTTTCTGGCTAATTTTCTGTAGGCATCCTTGATTTCCTTTTCTGTCGCAGTTTTTGGTATGCCAAGAGTTTTATAATAGTCTATGTAGGCCATTTTGGAAGTTTATTTTAACCATTATTCTCTATCCAATATACTAAATATTGAATGTTAGTCATTCATCCTTTTTGTATTTGGGGCTTGGAATAAACGACTTCTGATCAAGTTTTAATAGACTTTAAACAGTATCTATTAATAATTGAATCGCCAATCTTGTGTGGTTTTGTAGAAGGAAAAAATCCTCAAAAGAGAAATTAATCCAATTCAGAAATCTGATCAATTTCAAAACTTCTCAACGCTTCCCCATCAATCATTTTGTATGAAATCTGTCTTGTTTTCCCGGTCTTATTTCCATTATTAAAAATTGGAAATCTTTGAATTAAAGTTCTTTCAACCAATGAAAACTCATCATGTCCCTGATATCCTTCATTGATCTTTTCATTTTCTGCCGTCGGAGGGAAATAGACAATGCTCATGGATTTTTTATTATTTGTCGAAAAAGCAATGACATTCCCATATTGGTTTTCATCTTCTGTTCTAGAGTAGATCAAAAGCTCTGGTGAACCATCAGAATTGAGATCTTCTACTTCAGCCATTTTTATTATCCCATTGACTTCAAGAGTAACTGACAGATTGCTAATTTCAAGCCCAAATGGTTGAACTGTAACTAGTCTCTTTCCTTCTTTATCAATAGAAGTAACATTAAATCCTATACCTTGTAAATTCAGGACTTGGCTAAATTTTGTTGGGTCAATCTGGGAACTGTCAAGGGGCTCATTAATTTTTTGATAGGTTCCAGCTAGGCTTCCGCCTCCGGAACAATAAAAAGCTAAAACACTTTCGGAATTTTCCGATCCTCCCTTTATTTCAATACTGTTTTCACTGAAAGAAAAAAGTATAGTTTCCCCATTGATGGAAGTTTGAAAAGTACTTTCATCCATCGGATAGGCCGTTGCGTCAAAAGTGCAGGTAGGTCTTTTCTTGTCAGCTCGAGAACGTACTTTTATTTGTATTTGATCCTCCTGCTCTTGGGAAACTGTCACTGCCACCCAATCAAATCCTTCATCTCTTTTATCATATGAGTCAGAAACATAATTCCCCAAATAATTCATGGTTAAAGATTCTGGCTTAATCTCAGCTACAGTTTCTTCAACAGATTGGGTTTCAGATTTAGGATTACATGCAGGCAAATTCAGAAGTAAAATTCCAAAAAATACAATGCCCTTGATTTTAAAAATCTCTTTCATAGGTATGTTCAATTTTATTTATTCAATTGCTTCCAACACCAACCTCACCAATTCATTTTTATCTCCGTTTGGAATCCATCTTGCCACAATCACCAAATCATTTTCCTGATCCACGTAAACCATATTGGTGCCTGCTCCGATATGTGCAAAAGCAGTTTTCGGGGCTGCCGGGATAAATTCCTGGTCATTATTCAAAAAGTAATTCATAAAGCCATAGCCTGGATTTGCCGGTGTCGGTGTTTTTGATTTTTCTATCCAGGTTTTAGGGATTAATTGTTTTCCATTCCAGTTGCCGTCATTTAAAGTCAAATATCCAAATCTAGCCTGATCCCAAGCCGTTAACATCATGCCGCCTCCCCAGTGTGAACCACCAGAAACTGATTGCATGATTTGACCATCTATAATGACAAATGAATTTTCATAGCCAGTCCATCTCCATCTGTCACCCGCCCCAATTGGATCCATTATTTTCTCTTTTAATACTACTGGTAGAGGTTTTCTCCAAACATTTATCAATGCCAAAGCCAGGACATTTACTCGGGTATCATTGTACTCATAAACTGATCCGGGAGCATTTTGTGGTCTTGCTCGTTTTTCTTTTGCACCTTCTCTTGGTCTATCAGCCCAGTCTGGTTTTCCCCAAAGCGATCCTTCCCAATCCGAAGTTTGTCTTAAGAGATGATCCCAAGTGATGGTTCTGTTATGTTCTGTATCAAATAATTCAAATGTATCCTCATCTTCAAAATGATCTGCCTTGTTAACCATCAACTGTGCAGGTTCGTAGGGATAGATCGGAGCCATATAAGGATATACCAAGTCCTGCTCTGATTGAATCAAACCTTCCTCAATCGCAAGTCCAGCCGTCGTGGAGAGGAAACTTTTGGCAACTGAAAAAGTCAAATCTACCCGATCCGGATTTCCCCATTGGGCGACAACATAACCTTTGTAAATAATCAAACCTGTTGCCGGCCCTCGCTTTTTCATCGGTCCAATCGGATATCCAAATGGCTCTCTTCCAAAACCTCCTTCGTAATGCGCTATTTTCAAATTGGGGTTTTCCTGACTTTCGTGTGCGATGGCAAAATCTACAGCATCCTTGATTTTACCGGCATCAAGGCCTATATCTGATGGAGATTTTCTTTCCCAGTTTCCTTTTGAAGGAAAATAGGTTTGAGCTGAAAGTTCTGACAAAAGAAGAAAACAACAGAAAAAGGCAGCTTTTGAGATTTTCATAAATTGGTGGTTCAAACTAAATTGGATGATATTCAAAGAATTGGATAAAAATGCGTTTTATTCGTGAGATTTATAAAAACACTTTTACCAAAGGTAAGTTACTAATGAAAAGCTTTGTTTTTTTGCATGAGGGGGAAATGGAAGCTTTTTTAATGCCCCAACACAAATGAAAGATCAGAAAATTTACATTATCGGAGCCGGACTTTCCGGCTTAGTAGCTGCATTGGAATTGGAGAAATCTGGATTTTCTCCCATTATTTTAGAAAGTACTGACAAAGTAGGAGGTAGGATGAAGACGGATCAAGTAGATGGATTTTTACTGGATCATGGTTTTCAGGTTCTCCTTACCTCATATCCTGAGGTTAAAAAGTATTTAAATCTACCTGCACTTAATTTAAAGACCTTTGATCCTGGAGCTGTAATTTTTGACGAGAAGGATTCTTACATCATTTCTGATCCATTGAGAAACCCTCTGAAAGTAGTGGGAATGGCTTTTTCAAGAGTAGGCACTTTTCTGGATAAAGTGAAAATGTTTACCCTGACTCAGGAGTTAAAGAAAAAATCTATCGAGGATATTTTTAACGAGCCAAGTTTACCAACCCTTCAATATTTAAAGAATTATGGGTTTTCGGACCAGATTATCTCCAATTTCTTTAAACCATTTTTCCGTGGGATTTTCTTGGAAAAACACCTGAATACTTCTTCGAGAATGTTTGAATATGTTTTCAAGATGTTTTCGATCGGGCATGCAGCAATTCCCGAAAAAGGCATGCAGGAAATCCCTAACATGCTTAGACAACAGTTAGGCACTACTCAAATTTATTTCAATACTCCTGTGGAAAAGATTGAAGGAAATTTGATAAGCCTTAAAAATGGGGAGACGTTGGAAGCTGATCGTATATTAATCTGTACCCAGCCGGATAAAGTGATGCCACAGATGCAAGGCCAGTTTTCTAATCCAAAGCAGGTTATCAATCTTTACTTTTCCTTACAAAAATCTTTTATGGCAAGACCAATGTTGGGTTTGATTCCAGGAGAAGGTCATTTGATCAATAATTTGGTTTTTATGGATGATGTTTCATCTGCCTATTCTAGCTCGGATCGCTCTCTGCTTTCGGTTTCTGTATTGGAAACTGAGCTGGATGAGAAAGAATTGATCAAAAAGGTTCAAGAAGAATTGGAACATATTTCAGGTATAAAATCAGATTTTTTCAAGTTTTTAAAATCCTATTACATCCGGTATGCACTGCCGACTATTGATGATTTGAAGGCAAGTATTCCGATTACAGAGTGTAAAATTACAGATCATGTTTTCCTTGGAGGAGATTATTTATTGAATGGATCTATAAATGCCGCTTTGACATCCGGTCGTTTAGTGGCTGAGTCAGTTGTATTGAGTTACACTCCGACACATTAATTATTCCCTTTCTTCAGCTTTAAGTTGGGACTTTTGGAATACATTAAAGTCCAGATTAAATAAAAGGGGTATTTTTGCGGCATGGAAAATATACCCCCTTGTCCTTCTTGTAAGTCCCCATATGGCTATGAGATGGAAGATAAATTCGTTTGTCCTGAATGTGGTTTTGAATGGAAGCCTGAAGAGGAAGTTGTAGAAGAAGGACTTGTAGTAAAAGACGCAAATGGAACAATCTTGAATGATGGTGACTCTGTAACTATCGTAAAAGATTTGCCGGTAAAAGGGGCTCCAAAACCTATCAAAGCGGGTACAAAAGTGAAGAGCATCCGATTAGTCGAAGGTGACCACAATATCGACTGTAAAATCGACGGATTTGGCTCGATGGCGCTAAAAAGTGAGTTTGTGAAGAAAGCTTGACGAAATACGAAATACGAAGTACGATTTATTTCAACTTCGTACTTCGTATTTCCCACTTCGTATTTCCCGTTAGGTACTTATTATTTCCCAATCGGGGTTTCGTCCACTTTTACATCTCCTGCCAAGTATTGCATTCCATCTAAGAAGAACTGCAATAGATCAGGATTTTCAAAACTTTGTGCGTTGTGGGAAGGCGAACTATATAAAACGCGACCTTTGCCATCTTTTCTGATCCAGGCCACATAGGTAACTCCTTCGGTCAATTCCTGACCTTTCTTTTGTCCTTCTATTTCCGCATTATTGAAATATAGCAGAGGTTTAAAATCAAGCTCTGCATATGCATTTTTATAGAAATAAGGTTCATCTGTATGGACAAATCCATCAGTAGGAAATGCCTGAACCAAAGGATGCTTTGGATCTACAAGGCGAACATGAATTGGCTGCTGTTTCGGGTGGTAATCAAAACTACCTCCAATTAATTTCGAAAAAGCCATAGAATTATTGAGGGTCGTATTTCCTCCGTGGATGACAAACAAACCTCCTCCTTTTTTGACATAATTGAGAACGTTGTTTTCTAGTTGAGCCGCTTTTTTCCAAACAGCCACACTGTCCATGGATCCATCCTCACTCAATTTATCCACGAATAGATTTCTATAAGTAGGTTTTGAATTAGTATTGTTGAATACAACAAGGTCGTACTTACTTAACTGGTCTTTTTCCATCATGGCGATGTCCGTACTTCCTGTCACCTCAAAAGCGCCGCTCTTTTCTCCTAAAATTTCAAACATGGCTTCTGTATGAGGATTGACCCAATGCCAAAATCCGGTATGAAGTGAGAATATAAGTACTTTCTTTTTTTCTTTAAAAGGAAAAGTCGCTTTCTCAGGTGCTAATTCATAGATTTTATCTTTCCATGCTTCTGTCAATTCTACTTCTTGCATGCTTTGAGCTTTGACAGACCCTAAAAAGGACATGAAAACGATTGCGTAAAAAATACTCTTGTTCATAGGTAATTGGGGTATTGGTGAATAGGCATTAGATTAGATTTCAATATCTTTAAAATTGAAGCCCAATAACTCGATTTTTCTATGATTATCAAAAGAATATTATTTCCCCTAATAATGTCAATGGTTCTTTCTGTGGGGGTTTTTGCCCAGAAAGTAACTTTAAGAGAAACAGAGAAAGGAATAGACTTTCTACTTGGCGATCAGCCTGTTTTGACTTACCAAACTGCCATTGAACCTGTTCCTGAAGGTGTAAAATCTGACTATGCAAAATCCGGTTTTATCCATCCTCTAGCTTCTCCATCTGGTCATGTTCTTACTCGGATTCAACCAAAAGATCACTACCATCATTATGGAATCTGGGGACCTTGGACCAGAGCTACAATAGATGGCAGGATGGTTGACTTTTGGAATTTGGCAGATCATAAAGGGAGAGTGGATTTCGATCACGTCATTGCCAAAAAAGAAGCAGGCGGAGTAGCTGAACTTACAGTTAGACAAAACCACATAGACTTAGGTGCCTCGGAAGAAAATAAGTTGGCAATTCAGGAAGATTTGGTGATAAAAGTAATGCCCGCTGATAAGGGAAGATATATGGTTGATTATACCTCCAATATCTCCACAAAATTAAAAGATGGAATCCTGTTAGATGCCTACCGATATGGAGGAGGACTTGGATATAGAGCTACCGAAGTTTGGGGATCTGATAATAGCACGGTGTTGACTTCAGAGGGAAAGGATCGTAAAACTGCCGATGGTACAGATGCTAAATGGATTATTGTCAAAGGGGAATCAAAATCCCCTCAAGGTCAAAGCGGCCTTTTAATTCTTAGTCACAATACCAATAAAGCACATCCGGAACCACTTCGTGTCTGGCCTGAAGAAAATTATAATCGTCAGGGAAATGTCTTTGTGGAATTTACTCCTATCCGTCATGAGTCTTGGGAGATTTTACCAAACCAGCGGTATTCTTTAAAATATAGAATGATCGTGTTTGATGGAGACATGACAGCTGAAGAAGCAGAAAATTACTGGAGAGCTTTTGTAAAATAATTGGCTCTTAAAAAAATCAATAAACCCTATGCCTTGGAAATGACTCATTGACCGAGGTTAAATTCAAATAACCGAAATGAAAAGAAGAACATTTATCAAAAACTCAGGACTTGCCGCCGCTGCATTTGGGATTCCCACAATCGTTCCTTCCTCCGTGTTCGGGAAAAATGCTCCAAGTAATAGAATTCAAATAGCTCAAATTGGATGTGGACGAATCGCAAGGGATCATGACATGCCCGGCACTTGGCGACATGCTCAAGCTAAATATATAGCTATTTCAGATTTGGACTCTAAAAGAATGATGGAGGGCAAAGCCCACATCGAGAAATATTATGCTTCCAAAGAAGGAGAATCAGCCGTAGATATCAAGCAATATGGTGATTACCGTGAAATGCTTTTGAATAAGGAAATTGATGCTGTAGTCATCAGTACGCCTGACCATTGGCATTCTCAACCTGCTATGGAGGCAGCTTTAGCTGGAAAGCATGTTTATTTACAAAAGCCTACTTCTTTGACCTTAAAAGAAGGAAGGCAATTGGCTGATGTAGTGAATAAAACAGGCGTTAAACTTCAGTTAGGCACTCAACAGCGATCTAGTGAACAATTTAGAATTGCAGCAGAATTGGTCCGAAATGGTAGAATAGGCCAACTTCATACAGTTAGAATTGGTTTGCCTGGAGATCCTTCAGGACCAGATGCACCGGAAATGCCTGTTCCTAAAAATCTTAATTACGACATGTGGCTAGGATCTACTCCTGAAGTACCCTATACCGAAATTGGTGTTCATCCTCAAGAGGGATATGGTCGTCCAGGTTGGTTAAGATTAAATCAATTTGGTGCAGGGATGATTACAGGTTGGGGACAGCATCATTTTGACTCTGCAGCTTGGGGTATGGACACAGAATTAACCGGTCCTCGTTTTATTGAAGCTGTAGCCGAATTTCCAAGATCTGGACTTTGGAATGTGCATGGAGATTTTATGGTAAAAGCTGAATACGATAATGGAATCCACATGTATACTAGTGGAGGCTATCCAAATGGAATAAAATACGAGGGAACAGAAGGTTGGATTTGGGTTTCCAGAGGGAATTACGTGGCATCTTCTTCCGATCCTGTTGCCCAGGGTGAAAGTGCAAAAGCATTGGATGCCTCTGATCCGAATATCCTAAAATCAGTGATAGGTCCAGATGAAATCCATCTTCAAAAAAGTAACGAGCATCACGGGAATTGGTTAGGAGCCATAAAAGATGAAAATGAATTACTTTCTCCAGTTGAAATCGGTCACAGAGCTTGTTCAGTTTGCTTAGTAAGCCATATCGCCATGCAATTGGGAAGAAGGTTAGAATGGGATCCGGTAGCAGAGAGATTTGTAAATGATGACGAAGCAAATACTTATTTGAGCAGAGATCAAAGAGCACCATACGGTACAAATTATGTTAAAGTTTAGAAGTAAAAATTTTATTAAAGTTGCAGCATCTATTGTCGCAATTTCCTTTTTCCAAAACTGTGATTCACCTGAGGAATCGATGGATGAACCAAAGTCAAAAGCACCAATTCAAATCGTAAGTCTAGACCCAGGGCATTTCCATGCGGGTTTGATTCATAAAAGCATGTATCCTGAAGTAGATTCTACGATTCATGTCTATGCACCGGAAGGAGAGGAGCTTAGGGATTATTTAAAGAGGATTGCAGGCTATAACGAGAGACCTGAAAACCCGACAGCTTGGAATATCGAGACATACACTGGTGATGATTTTCTTCAGGAAATGATCAAAGAGAAGTCTGGAAATGTCATGGTAGTGGCTGGGAAAAATGACCGTAAGATCGATTACATTTTAGCAGCGTTAGAAAATGGCATGAACGTCTATGCAGATAAACCATTGGTGATAGATCCTGCGGGTTTTCAAAAGTTGAAAAAAGCCTTTGAAATAGCTGGAGAAAAAAACTTGCTCTTTTATGATATCATGACTGAGCGTTTTGAAATATCCACGATTCTCCAAAAGGAATTATCGATGATTCCCAAGGTTTTTGGAACGATAGAAAAGGGGAGTCTGGAAAACCCTGCAATCACCAAAGAGTCGGTGCATCATTTCTTTAAATATGTTTCGGGAGCTCCATTGATTAGACCTGAGTGGTTTTTTGATACGAAAATCGAAGGGTCAGGATTGGTAGATGTAACCACTCACTTGGTAGACCTGGTGCAATGGGAAGCTTTTCCTGGAGTTGTTTTGGATACAACTGATGTGGAAATGCTTGAAGCTGAGTTGTTGCCGACTTCATTGAATTATGAGCAATATCAGCAGGTGACGGGTAAAACTCCTCCTTTCCAAGAGGGAGAGACCTTGGATGTTTTGGCCAATGGAGAGATGAATTATACTCTAAAAGGCATACATGCAAAAGTTTCAGTGATTTGGGCTTTTCAAGCTCCGGAAGGAACAGCCGATACTCATTATAGCATCATGAGGGGGACGAAAGCGAATTTGATTATTCGTCAAGGGCAAGAGGAAAACTACAAACCTGTTTTGTATGTGAAGTTATTAGATGGACAGGATGAAGCTTTAAAAGAAGCCATTGAAACTACCTTGCAGTCAAAATATCCTGGTATTTCTCTTACAAAACTGGATAATGGCGAATACAAAGTGGAAGTTCCAGAAAGCTATTCTGTAGGCCATGAAGCTCATTTTGCCCAGGTAACAGAGAACTATTTAAAATTCTTTAAGGCTGGTGAAATGCCTGATTGGGAAGTTCCTAATATGATCGTAAAATATTATACGACTACAAAAGCATTTGAAATTGCTCAATAATTAATAAAGCCTCTGAAACATGAGGCTTTTTTTTCGGTTAAGTTATCAATGAGGTAAGAGTTTCGCTCTTAAAATTCTACTTAACGGAATTTCTATCATCCATTTGATGTTTGAAAACGTAAATCTTATACATCCATAACAACCGATTATTTTAACTATCAGAGGGTAAAACCACATTTTAATTATGAAGAATTTAACTTTTGCAAACGGTGATAAATTGCCGATTATAGGACTTGGAACTTGGAAAAGTAAACCGGGAGAAGTAAAACAAGCTGTTTTTTGGGCTATTGAAGCTGGAT
Organism: Algoriphagus iocasae; assembly: GCF_014206875.1. GTDB lineage: Bacteria > Bacteroidota > Bacteroidia > Cytophagales > Cyclobacteriaceae > Algoriphagus > Algoriphagus iocasae. The sequence continues at coordinate 1,506,545 of NZ_JACIJO010000001.1, forward strand.
ATCGCCATCTTGATTGTGCTGCAGTTTATCAAAACGAAAAGGAAGTAGGGGAAGGATTAAAAGCAGCGATTGATGCAGGTCTTGTGAAAAGAGAGGAGCTGTTTATAACCTCTAAATTATGGAACAATTCTCATCGATACGAGGATGTTCAGCCAGCATTAGAAAAGACTCTTTCGGATTTGGGATTGGAATATGTGGATCTCTATTTGATCCATTGGCCGATTTCTTTCAAAAGGGGAGTTGGTTTTCCAAAAAGCAGAGATGATTTTTATACCTATTTGGATGTGCCTTTGACACAAACTTGGGAAGGAATGCAGGCTGTTAAAAATGCTGGACTTACCAGACATATTGGCGTTGCCAATTTTAATCAGGACAAGCTTCGGGAAGTTATAGAAATTGGTGGTCAAATTCCAGAATTGAATCAAGTCGAAATGCATCCCTTTTTGCCACAAAAAGCTTTGGTATCCTTTTGTATTGAGCATGGAATTTTAATGACCGCTTATTCACCTTTGGGTTCTCCGGACTCGAGAAATGAATCACATAAAAATGATCCTGTTTTGCTGAAAGATCCAGTTGTAGAATTGATCGCTAAAAAACATGGAGCAACGATCGGTCAAATTCTTATTGCTTGGTCAGTTGCGAGAGATATCTCGGTAATACCAAAATCCGTAAATCAGGGAAGGATCAAAGAAAATTTGCAGTCAGCAAAGATCAAATTAGATCAAAGTGATATGATGGAATTAGACGACATCGGAATAGAATTTCGATTTATTGACGGCAGTTTTTTTACTGGTGCCGAGAGTCCCTATAAACTTTCAGACTTATTTGAATAAAAAAAAATGCCCGATTACCGGGCTATTTTTTTATTCTTCAATTTCAAGAACTTCCAATATATCGGCAAGTTCATCGAAGTCTTTTAAACCTGGTTTGATTTCTTCTCCACCTTCCAAAACAATTCCCTTTAGATTGAGTGAGTCGACTAATTCGTTGACATTTTCTGCAGATAATCCTGCTCCTAAGATGACATCACAATGTTCTGACAAAATGGTGATGACTTCAATATCTTTTTCAGTCAAAGGATCATCATTGGATGTTATATGGAAAAGTATCCCTTCTTTGCTCAGAATCTTGGCCACATCTGTTTCCATATGTCTCACCTCTGCGAGATCTTTTTTGTAAATCACTTGATATCCAGCTGCTTTCAGGGCGATTAATTCATCGATTCTGACATGCTCTACCCAAGTGATGGCTGGATATTGCTTTAAAGTTTCGAGGATATCCTTTTCAGAATAATGATCAAATTCCCCTACAAACTCCAATCCGGAAACCCATCCTGTAATTTCCTCAAATTGAGTTGGTTTTACGTATTTTTCAGAGCTTTCTTCCAAAGCAAAGCCAATCAGATTTACGTACATTCCTGCACAATATCTGGCATCACTGAGATTGGTGATCCCGCTGATTTTAACAAAAGTTCTTAAAGCCATTTCTTGATTTTTGATGATGTAAAGGTAATCATGATGATCGTGCTAGGAAAAAGAAAAAGGGATAATATCAGAAATTTGGAAAAAGGTTAAATAAGAAATTAAGTGTATTTTTAAGTTCAAAAGTTAAAGATGAAGAAACTGCTACCCGCTGCACTTTCGTTGGTTTTCATGATGCTTTTTGGCTGTGAAAGAAAATTGGATGAAAATCCTGTGGATTTTGGCTTTGATTATCAGCCTTTAGCAGTTGGTTACTATTGGATTTATGAGGTAAATCAGACGATTTACTTTGGTGAAAATGATTCTGAAGAGTATGAATTTTACTTTCAAGACCATATTTATACTTCCTATATCAATGAGGAAAATGAACAGGCTTTTGTAGTAGAAAGGAGTAAATCAGATGATTTGTCCAGTTGGGAACCTGTTGAAAATTATACTTTGCTGCTTCGGGAAAATGTTTTGATCCGTACCATTCAGAACCAAAGCTTAGTTGCATTGGTTTTTCCTCCTAAGGATGGTGTTTCTTGGAATTCAAATAGTTATAGGGATTCACCTGAAGACGAATTTGTAATCACCTACGAATCTGAAAATTCTGGACTTTTACAAGTGAATCAGTCCGATGAGGATGATTTGGTTACTTATAGAGATATCCGTTATGAGATTTTTGAGAAAGGAGTGGGCTTAGTGGAGGATTATGAAGAGGTGTTGACCTATTGCTCACGAAACGATTGTTTAGGAGATCAGTTAATAGATGGAGGAAGTAAAACCTATTTGAAAATGACCGAATATGGGGAATTATAAATTTTTGGTATTAGCGCTGATTTTTATGGGGTTTGGATTAAAATCCAAAGCTCAAGATCGCTATGCTGTCTTTTTTAAATACAAACCGCAGGACACTTACACCTTAAATAATCCCAATCAGTATTTAAGCCAAAAGGCTTTGGATAGACGGTTGAGAGAGGGAATTCAGGCGGATTCACTTGATTTACCAGTTTCACAGAAATACATCGATGAACTAACAGGGATGGCCAATTATGTGCTTTATCCTAGCAAATGGTTTAACGCTTTACTCTTAGTGACCGACGAAGCTGGTGCTTCAGAAATGGAGTCTTTACCTTTTGTGGATAGGGTGGAAATGGTGGCTTTGGATTTTGTGCCAAGCCCAAATGCCAGAGTGGGTAGGAAAATATTTGCATCGACAACCTTGAAAATTTGTTTGCCTGTCAATCATCGAAAATTGGGCACAAACGAAAATCCCTACGACTTCCAAAACAGTTTGTTGAGAATTCCTGAAATGCATGAGGAAGGATTCACAGGTAAAGGGATAACTGTAGCAGTTTTTGATGCTGGTTTTCCGGGAACTGATGAAGCATCTGCTCTTTCACATCTTTTTGATAATAATCAGATTTTGGCTACCAAAAACCTTGTAAAGCCATGGTCTGATAATGTATTTACCGCCAATCAACATGGTACCAATGTGCTTTCTCTGATAGCGGCGAATGAAGAAGGAATCTTAGTCTCAGGTGCTCCTGATGCTGATTATTTTTTGGCAATTACTGAGGAAGATGCTACAGAATATATAGTGGAGGAATACAACTGGGTGAGGGCAGCTGAAGTCGCTGATAGCTTAGGAGTGGATATTATCAATAGCTCCGTTGGCTATTATGATTTTGATGATCCTACAATGAACTATTCTTTCGATGAGCTTGATGGAAAAACCACGGTGATTGCGAAAGGTGCAAATATCGCTGCCCAAAGAGGAATTTTGATTGTGAATAGTGTTGGGAATAATGGTCCGAAAGAAAGTTCTCTAGTTTCGCCTTCGGATTCCGAAATGGTTTTGGCGATTGGAGCTGTCGATAAAGAGTTAAATGTTTCAAATTTCAGCTCACGCGGGCCTACAGGAGATGGTAGAATCAAGCCGGATTTGGCTACATATGGTAATGGAGTTGCTTTGATCCGATCTAATGGAAACCTTGGTTACTCAAATGGCACTTCGTTTTCCGCACCACAAATTGCAGCTTTGGCCGCAGGCCTATGGCAGGCAAAACCAGAATGGACAAGAGTTGAACTGGTAGAAAATCTTATCAGAAGCGCTACCCAAGCTGAGGCAAAAGATAACTTACTGGGATATGGAATTCCTAATTTTTACGATGCCTATTATGGTGAGATTTTGGCCGTGACTGGAGAAGAACAAATTCCTTGGAAAGTTTTCCCAAACCCATTGGCTACGGATGATCTAACAATTTATTTTGGTCAAGGGCTAAGTGCCGAATTTTCAATAATTGATATGAACGGGAAAACCATTCAATCAGCTGTTCTTATCAGAAATAGTCCAAAAGATCCTTTCCGAACATCCTTGCAAGGCTTGAAAGCTGGATTCTATATGGTGCAAATGCAGGATGGAATCAACCTAAAGCGAACCAAGCTTTTCAGACAGTAATTTAAATCAAGTAAAATTCAATCATCATACTAATGTCACCTCTTATTGCTCCATCTATTCTTGCCGCTGATTTTGCAAATCTTCAAAAGGAAGTAGAAATGCTTAATTCCTCGCAAGCTGATTTTATTCATGTGGATATCATGGATGGGGCTTTTGTACCAAATATTTCTTTTGGAATACCAGTCACCCAAGCGATCAAGAAGCATGCAAAGAAGCCTCTGGACGTGCATTTGATGATCGTGGAGCCGGATAGATATCTGGAGGCTTTCAGAGATGCTGGAGCGGATATTATTTCGATTCACTATGAGGCATGTCCTCATTTGCATAGATCCTTACAGGCGATCAAAGCTTTGGGAGCCAAAGCTGGTGTGGCTATAAATCCACATACTCCTATTGACTTGCTGAAAGAAGTGATTCAGGATATTGACTTGGTTTGTATGATGTCTGTAAATCCAGGTTTTGGGGGGCAAAAATTCATTGAAAATACTTACGATAAGATTTCTAGATTGAAGGAATTGATTCTTTCGAAAGGAGCAGAAACTAAAATCGAAATTGATGGGGGAGTGAACATCCAGAATGCTCCAAAACTAGTAACCGCTGGAGCAGATGTTTTGGTAGCAGGTAGTTTTGTCTTTAATTCACCCAGACCTATTGAAACAATCAAAGAATTGAAATCTATTTATACGGTATAGGATTATTGGCAACCGTTCATCCCAAAATACCTTAATAAACCCTAAAATTCTTGATTTTTTGGAATATGATTTATTTATTGAACATATTACGAAAACTAAAATCAGAGAAGATTATGAAAAAAGTATTGTTGTTTGGAGCGTTTTTCGCATGTATAGGAATGACTGGATTTGCGCAGGAAGCAGCGGAAGAAGTTACGAATGAGGAGCTTACCAAATTTGCTAATGTCGAGGTGATGACTTCCGAGTATGTAGATTCTAAGACTGAAGAGTTAAGAGCTATGATTTTGGAAAATGAAATTTTCAAAGGAGGGGCTAGATACAATGAAATAAAAGCGGCTTGGGGCGATGAAGCAAAAATGACTGAGGCTGAAGTTACTGAAGAAGAAAAAGCTGCATATCAGGCGGTACAGGATTTTCAGAATTCTCTTCAGGATGTAGTAAAAGAATACAAAACTGAATTGATTATGAATGATTCTATTTTGGGAGCTTCTACCTACAATAAAGTAAACGGTGCTCAGAAATCTGATCCTGCTGTTAAAGAAAAGCTTGATGCATTGATTTCGGAATTGAAGGCTAAAAATGAAGCTGAAGAGGAAGATGGTTCAGAAGGTGATGGAAAATAATTTGAAATAATCATACCTATTAAGCCTCCTAGTTGGAGGCTTTTTTTTTAATTTCACACCAAGAGATACAAATTTTCGTTAGCTACTTATGATATCAAAAAAGCCATTTCTATCATTAGTTTTTACTTTTTTATCAATTATTGCTTTTGCTCAGGATGAAGATGTCTTCGGTATTTCTGAAAAAGCCAAAAACCCTAAGAGCGAAAGTGCAGTAGGGAATGTCGCAAGAAATGTCTTGGAAATGTTTAGTGTAGAGATTTCCGGAGGGGCTGCTTATAATCAATTTGCTACCAGTTTTTATTCTGCTAATCCCAGTCTATATCCCAACTTCACCCAATTCCAAAATTTTGACACTCCACTCGATATTTCTGAAGAGAACCCTTTGGAAATGAAAAGTAGCGATTGGACTTTCCCGCTTTTGAATGCTGGATTACGGATTAATTTATTTAACCTACTTACCATCGGTGGTGGATACGGTCAGGAATGGGGAAATATGTCAACAATGAGAGGTGGAGATTTCGAATTTGCTTTTGAAGGAGGTTCTTATCAGGCAAGTAAACTTTATGGAACAGTAGGTTTGGTACTGTATGATGCCAAAAGGAGGCAGGCATTTTTAAGATGGAAGTATAGAAAATATGCTTCAGCTAATTATTACATGCAATCTGAGCTTACACAGCGATCCAGACAAGTGTATCCTTGGAGATTTATTTTGGAAGGAGAATTTGGCCAATTAAAAATCAAAAATTTTTATGAGCAAACAACTATGATGGATGTTCCTAATTATGAGCCAAAACTAGCTGTAGGAGATAAGCCTTATATGGGTATTGCATTGAGAGTTGAAAGGGATTTTTCCGAGTACACAAAGATGTTTATAAAGGGAGGTGCAGAGTTCAGAGATTTTACATACTCAGCCTCCGATTTCTCTGAAGTTCAAGATCTTAAACAGACGCTGTATGGAATGCAGGTAGGTTTTGCAGTGCGATTTCCAGGCACCAAAAGATGTAAAATTGGTGGATGTGGTGTCGTAATGAAGCACATGCATAATGGAATCGAGTATAGAGGTAGTGGGATTTTTAATTATCAGAACAGAAAAGTGGGCCAGTGGTATTAAGTTTTTTGGGGTTTAAGTAGACTTAATTTTCTCTTTTCAAAACCATTGGGTTTTTACTATCTTGCAGCTTAATAATCGACCCTACAAAAGCATTATATGGCTCAAGGAGAAAACGAGAACATCATACCCATTAACATTGAAGAGGAAATGCGCGGAGCCTACATCGATTATTCGATGTCGGTTATTGTTTCCAGGGCACTTCCAGACGTGCGTGACGGCATGAAGCCAGTTCATAGAAGGATCCTCTACGGGATGCAGGAACTAGGCGTATTACACAACAAACCTTATAAGAAATCTGCGAGAATCGTAGGGGAAGTACTAGGTAAGTACCACCCTCACGGTGATTCTGCTGTCTACGATACCATGGTTCGTATGGCACAGCCTTGGTCTCTTCGATATCCTTTAGTGGATGGACAAGGGAACTTTGGTTCCATAGATGGAGATAATCCAGCGGCGATGCGTTATACCGAAGCAAGGTTGAAGCGTATTGCAGAGGAGCTGTTAGTAGATATCAATAAGGAGACGGTAGATTACCAATTCAACTTTGACGATTCATTAAAAGAGCCAGTAGTTCTTCCGGCAAAAGTTCCTGCATTGTTATTAAACGGTGCTTCTGGGATTGCGGTAGGTATGGCTACTAATATGGCTCCTCATAATCTTGGAGAAGTTATTTCTGGGATTATTGCCTATATCGACAACAGAGAAATCACTGTATCTGAATTGATGGAACACATCATTGCACCGGATTTTCCTACAGGAGGAATTATCTATGGTTACAATGGTGTAAAAGCAGCTTTCGAAACCGGCCGAGGCAGAATTGTCATGAGAGGTAAAGCCAATGTGGAGACCAAAGATGGAGGAAACAAAGAGATGATTGTCATCACGGAGATTCCTTACATGGTCAATAAAGCCAATATGGTTGAAAAGACCGCTCAGTTGATCAATGAGAAAAAAATCGATGGGATTTCTGCTATTCGTGATGAATCCGATAGATCGGGGATGCGAATTGTTTATGAATTAAAGAGAGATGCAATTCCTTCAGTAATTCTAAACAACCTCTATAAGCATACTCAGCTTCAGACTTCATTCTCAGTCAATAATGTTGCCCTTGTAAAAGGAAGACCTTATACATTGAATCTGAAAGATCTGATTGTTCACTATGTCGATCATAGACATGAGGTAATCGTCAGAAGAACAGAATATGAGTTAAGAGAAGCTGAAAAAAGAGCACATATCCTTCAAGGATATTTGATTGCTTTAGATCATCTGGATGAAGTGATTTCATTGATCAGAAATTCTGCTGATCCTGAAACTGCAAGAAATGGATTGATCGAAAGGTTTGAGTTAAGTGAAATTCAGGCAAGAGCGATTCTCGATATGAGATTGCAGCGATTGACCGGAATGGAAAGAGATAAAATTATCCAGGAATACAAGGAAATCATGGCTTTGATCGAAGAGCTGAAGTTTATTCTTGAAAACGAGGATAAGAGAATGGAAATCATCAAGGAGGAACTGACCGAGATGAAGGACCGTTATTCTGATGACAGAAGAACTGAAATTGAGCACAATGCAGAAGATTTCAGTTATGAAGATATGATTCCAAATGAAGAAGTGGTGATCACCGTTTCTCATCAGGGATATGTAAAGCGTACGGCTTTGACTGAGTATAGAACTCAAGGAAGAGGTGGAGTAGGCTCAAGAGGTGTAAGTACCAAAGAAGATGATTTCACGGAATATCTTTTCACGGCTTCCACACATAATTACCTGTTGATCTTCACAGATAAAGGGAAATTATTCTGGTTAAAGACTTATGCAATTCCTGAGGGATCTAAAACTTCCAAAGGAAGACCTATTCAGAATTTGATCAATATTGAGTCGGATGACAAGATCAGATCTATTATTCAGGTAGATGATTTGAATGATGAAGATTACATCAACAATCATTTCTTGATCATGGTGACGAAGCAAGGTATTATTAAGAAAACTACCTTAGAGCAATATAGCCGACCTAGGTCAAATGGTATTATTGCATTGAATATCAGAGAAGATGACCAATTGGTAAGAGTAGATATGACCAATGGTTCTCAGCATATCGTGATTGCAGCCAAATCAGGAAGAGCAATTCACTTCCCGGAAACTGCGGTTAGACCGATGGGTAGAACAGCAACTGGGGTTAAAGCAATTACTTTACAAGGCAAAGATGACTTCGTGATTGGCATGGTTTGTGCCTCTGATGAATCAGCTACTTTATTGGTGGTTTCTGAAAATGGATATGGAAAACGTTCTAATCTAGACGAATACAGGATCACTAATAGAGGCGGTAAAGGCGTGAAAGCAATGAATGTTACGGATAAAACCGGAGCTTTAGTTGCGATCAAGGAAGTGGCTGATTCTGATGACTTAATGATTATTAACAAGTCTGGAATTATCATTCGGATTTCTATGGATACTCTACGGATTATGGGTAGAGCTACTCAAGGAGTAAGATTGATAAAAGTAGGCGAGGAAGATAGCATTTCGTCAGTAGAAAAAATCACAAAAGAGGAGGATGAAGAAGTAATAGATTCAGAAACTACTGAAGATTCTCCTGAAGTAAATAATGAATCTCCTGATGCCGCAGGAGATGAACCAAATGAATAACCAAACAAAAAAAAGTAAACGCTAATAATGAAGAAGCTAATTCTATCATTGGCCTTAATTGGTGCAACAACCTTGGCCTTTGGACAAAAAAAAGTGGTAAGATCTGCTGAGAAAAACTTCAAATCAGGTGATCTTCAGACAGCTTTATCGGAAGTTGAAGCTGCAACTAATGACCCGGAAACAGGTTCTGACCCAGAAACCTATTTACTTAAGGCAAAAATCGAAACTAAAATGTTTGGTTCCGATTCTTCCAATACCATGCAAACTTATGAGGTAGGACAGGCTGCGCTTGCTACTTACATGAAGACCTTTGAAATGGGTGGATCAGATAAAACTTCAGGTATAGGAGAAGAAGTTTGGGAAGATGATGTTACTGGAGTTCCAGATAACTTAAGACCTTATTCTATCAATACCTTGAAAAACACTTCTTTCGATAAAGCCATCGATAGATATAATGAAGGTGATCAAGAAATGGCTTACTATTTCTTTGACCTTGCCGGAGAAATCGACCCTGCAGATACTACTATTCATTACAATGCTGGTTTCTTGGCAAATGATTTAGAAATGTATGAAGAAGCTAAGAAGCACTTCAACTTGCTTTTGGATGTGGAAGAATATGATAAGTTAAATACTTATTACTTCATGGTTCAAATCCTAAGTGGAGCTGAGTCTAATCCTGAAGCTGCTTATGATATGGTAATGGCTGCAAGAGAAGATTATCCAGAAGATAAAATTCTTGCAGAGTATGAAATCCAATTATTGCTTCAGTTGAATAAAATGGATGAAGCAATGGCTTCTATCAACGAGGCATTGAAAAATGATCCAAATAATGCTTCTATCTTGTTAAGATCTGGTTTCTTAAAAGAGAAGTCTGGTGATTTAGATGGTGCGATGGCTGATTATAAAAGATCAGTTGAGGTTGATCCTGATTTCTATGATGGGAACTTCTACACGGGAGCATTGATGCTTGATAGAGCTAGAGAAATTTTGGCTGAATTGAATGGTCTTTCTGACGATGAGTGGGAAAAGAGATCTGAAGCTATGGGTAAAGAAGCTGATAATTATTACAAAGAATCTATTCCTTACTTTACTAAAGTTCTTGAAATCAGACCTGAAAATACTGATGTAATGGAGATCCTTTTCCAAGTGCATACTAGACTTAAAAATGAGGCTGAAGCTGATAAATACAACAAAAAGCTTATCGAACTAGTCGGTCCTAACTGGATGGATGGAGGAAATTAATAGCTCTCAATAAATTATTAAAGCCAGCATTCGTGCTGGCTTTTTTTATGTTAAAAATTTTAATCCTGGACTTGTTTTAGCGGAAATGCATCGTTCTTTTTTTATTCCTCTTATCTTTGTAATTCATCTGTTAGTTTTACGATGCCAGTGACTTTAAAAGCAGTTGCCCTTACTGTTTTAATATCAATTTTCGCTTTCCAGACCTTTGCCCAGTCAAAGTTTCAAAAATCAATAGTTGTTAGCTATGAAAATGGCCCGCTTTTGGGCAATGGAAAAGACTGGGCAGATGAGATTCGTCAATCTGAACATTACAATGGAATTGATGTCAGATTTGAATGGAGGAAAGTTGAAAATACCTTTTATAATTTCCTTTATAGGTATCCCAGCATGGGTTTTGGCTTAAGTTCATTAGCCCATTATTCAGAACAACTGGGAAGGCCAATGGGAGTTTATGGCTTCGTAGAAATGCCTTTTTCCAGAAAAGGAATACATCAGAAGTTTTATTTAAGCTATTTCGCTCAAATAGGTTTGGGCTTTCATATCAAACCCTATGATCCTGAGACAAATCCCCTGAATCTCTTTGTAGGATCAAATCTGAATAGTTATATCCATTTAGGTTTTAAGGCAAATTATCAGATTACTGATAGGGTAAGTGTTCTCGGTACCATTGGTCTAAAACATTTTTCTAATGGCTCATCTAAAAAGCCTAATGCAGGTATCAATTATGCTCCAATAGGATTTGGAATTAAAACCAAACTAGGGAGAATTGAACAATTGCCTACCGAAAGAGTCACTTATCCAGACTTGGAGAAAAGAGGATTTTGGAATTTAGCTCTATACCTCGGAGCCAAAAGTTATGAAATCGGAGACCCGACTTATTTTAGAGGAGGATTGGGAATTAATTATTTATGGGAGGCATCTTATAAATATAGAGTGGGTTTGGGAATAGATTGGTTTTATGGAGCAGGCATCAAAGAGCGTTGGCCAGATCAAAATACCGGGTTTTTTGACGCCAATTCCTTTGCATTAGTAGGGTCTTGGGAATGGAAAATTAACGAACACTTATATGCTCCTGTGGCGTTTGGAGTATATTTCAACCAATCGGAATTCAATCAAGAAGTGTCTTGGTTTTACGAAAGAGTAGGGGTAAGATACAGGTTTGATAATAACATATTCACTGGTATTCAAATCAAAGCACACAAGGCAAAAGCTGACTTTTTTGAATTTACATTTGGTTATACGATTCCCGGAAAAATCAAATATATACGACCGGGAAAGTAGATTGATCACCCATTGATCACAAAATATTTTTATTTGCAACAAGCTTATTTTAGCTTGTACTGATTATTTATGCCCTTTTATGACCAAATCTAAAATATTCGCTACTGTTTCGATCTTAGCAGGCCTTTTTGTCTTTAATTTAACCTTAGCGCAATCGGTTCCTTCATCAAAGTTGTATCAGAAATTACTTCAATTAAAGGAAACCCGAAGAGTTTTATATGTGGCTGCTCACCCTGATGATGAAAACACTAGGTTAATTTCTTACCTCGCAAATGGTGAAAACCTTCAGGTTGCCTATCTCAGTTTGACAAGAGGAGATGGAGGACAGAATCTCATTGGGAAAGAACTCAGTGAAAAATTAGGTCAGATCAGAACTCAGGAATTACTTCAAGCCAGAAAGACCGATGGAGGAAGGCAATTCTTTTCCAGAGCGATTGATTTTGGTTACACGAAAACTCCAGATGAGACTTTTCAGAATTGGGATAGAGAGAAGATACTTTCAGACGTAGTCTGGGTAATCAGAAATTTCCAACCGGATATCATCATCACCAGATTTAACACCACTCCTGGAGGTGGAAATCACGGCCAGCATACTACTTCTGCAATTATGGCGGGTGAAGCAATGCGAGTATCTGGAGATCCAAAAGTTTTTCCAGAACAATTAAAATATGTTGATCCTTGGAAACCTAAAAGAGTATTCTGGAACACGTATAATTTCCGAGGGGAATTTAAAAAAGAAGAGGGGATTCAATATTTTGAATTTCCGACAGGTGACTATAATCCACTTTTAGGAGAAACTTACAGCCAAATCGCTGCTGATAGTCGCACCATGCATAAATCTCAGGGATTTGGAAGCACTGCTACTAATGGGGAAGCAACTGATTATATTCAATTTGTGGAAGGTGAGGCAGCCGTGAATTCAGAGTTTGATGGAGTGAAAAACCGTTGGGAAACCATAGATGGGGGGAAAGAAGTGGAGGCTTTAATAGATCAAACCTTAAAAAACTTTGATTTTACTCACCCCGAAAATAACATTTCCAGTTTATTGCAAATCAAGGAAAAACTTGATCAGTTGGATGCAAAAGCAATGTGGGTGGAAGAGAAAAAGGCCAAAATAGATGAATTAATTTTGGAGTCCTTGGGGGTAGAAGCAGAATGGATTGTAAGGAAAGAACTTGGTTATGCAGGGGAAAGTGTTGAAACCACTTTAGAAATTACCAACCCAACAGATAATAAGTTGGAGTTAAAGACTTTTGGTTTTTTAGGTCAACAATCTTCTATAAACCAAACTCTTGGACAGAATAAATTGGAGTCGATCTCTCAAGAATTAATTCTTCCTAAAGATACTCCTCTTTCCCAGCCTTATTGGCTGAAGGACCCTTCAGACGGAGCCTTATATCATGTTAGAAATCAATTGCTGATCGGAAAACCTTTCGAAAATGATCAGATTAAAGGGATATTGAATCTTTCTTATGAAGGAGAAGAAATTGCTTTAGAGCTTCCTTTGATGTTTAAATATAATAGTCCGGTAGATGGAGAAGTGAAGCAGCCATTTACAGTAGTTACGGAAGTCGATTTAGTAGTTTCAAAAGAAAATGTATTTTTAGTAGAGGGTGTCGATCCAAAACTTACTGTTACTGTAAATTTTGCCAATGAAATGTTAGATGGGAAACTTGGTTTCGAAAATCTAACTTCAAGTCAGTATAAAATTGTCTCTGAATCTACCAATGAAGCCAATAAACAAAAGCTTTATGAGGTAGAGTTTTCTTTGGATGCCAATCAAAAAAGAACTGTAACAGCAACCTATACGACTACAAACGGGGAAGTTTTTGATCAGTCTACCAATAGAATTATTTATTCCCACATTCCTAACCTAACCTACTTTAGCCCAGCTTCGGTCAATTTGATCAAGGCTGATTGGAAAATTTCAGGTGCTAAAATCGGGTATGTACCTGGTGCTGGTGACGATGTGCCAAGTGTCTTATCAGCTTTGGGCTATGAAGTAGTAGAAATTGGTCCAAATGATTTTAATCAGGCTTATTTAAGTCAATTTAAAGCGGTGGTAGTTGGGATCCGTGCTTATAATACCAACCTTAGTCTTATTGAAAACCAACAGGTTTTGATGGATTACGTGAAGGAAGGTGGAAATGTGGTAGTTCAATACAATACCACTGGTGGTTTAAAATCCTCAGATATGGGACCATATCCATTTAGTCTAAGTAGAGACCGAGTTACAGTAGAAAACTCTCCATTTAAAGCAGATTACAATCATCCTGTATTGTCAACTCCCAATCAACTTGTTGCTGAGGATTTTGATGGATGGGTTCAGGAAAGAGGATTATATTTCGTGACAGATATTTCTAAAGAATACAGTACGCCATTGCAGTTTCAGGATCCAGATGAGGATTTCCTGAATGGATCTTTGATTTATACAAAGTATGGAAAGGGAAACTACGTTTATACTAGTATTTCTTTCTTTAGAGAACTTCCTGCGGGTGTTCCTGGTGCCATCAAGTTATTTATTAACCTTATAGAGCAATAGTTTTGGAAGAGAAAAAAATACACTGGAAAAACCTTTACCTAGGTTTAATTGCTAGTTTAGTGTTAATCATCGCCTTTTTCTCCTGGCTTCAAAATGCCTATGCATGAGTGTAATTGATTGGATAGTATTATTTGGAACACTTGGGACTATTGCTGCCTATGGTGTTTATAAAACCTACAAGCAAAGCAGTCTTGACTCATACCTAAGAGGCAAAAACTCCATGAATTGGTGGACCATTGGTCTTTCTATCATGGCAACACAAGCCTCAGCAATTACTTTTTTGAGTACACCTGGACAGGCTTATGAGGATGGGATGCGCTTCATTCAATTCTATTTTGGTTTACCGATTGCAATGATTATCATTTCAGTCAGTTTTATTCCTATTTATTACAAGCTAAAAGTTTATACTGCTTATGAGTATCTGGAGAATAGGTTTGACCTAAAAACCAGGACTTTGGCTGCCTTATTGTTTATCATACAAAGAGGGCTTGCAGCTGGAATTACCATCTATGCACCAGCGATTATTCTTTCTACTCTTTTAGGGTGGAATTTGACCTGGACCAATGTCCTGATAGGGACTTTAGTAATTGCTTATACAGTGTCTGGAGGAACTGAAGCGGTTTCTATCACCCAGAAACAACAAATGGCTGTAATGATGGGAGGGATGATCCTCGCTGGGATCATTGTGATTCAAATGCTTCCAATTTCATTTCAAGAGGCTTTACATGTCGCTGGAAAAATGGAAAAGCTGAATATGGTCAATTTTGAATTTGATCTGGCTGACCGCTACAATGTATGGTCTGGGATGACAGCGGCGGTATTCTTATTTCTCTCATATTTTGGAACCGATCAAAGTCAAGTTCAAAGATATCTTTCAGGTCAGACTCTTTCCCAAAGTAGAATGGGGTTGATTATGAATGGATTTTTGAAAATTCCGATGCAGTTTGTGATTCTGTTTATAGGAGTAATGGTTTTCGTTTTTTACCAGTTTTATCAGCCACCGGTAGTTTTTAATAAAGTCCAGACGGATAAGTTACGTGAAAGTGAATATGCTGAGGATTTTGAAAAACTAGAGGAGAAATACACTGCAAATTTTGAAGAGAGTAAAGCTTCCTACCTGAAAATGCTAGAAGCAATAGATCAAAATGATCAATCAGCTGAAAAGATAGTTAAGGAGGATATTCAATCTTTGAAGGCAGAACAAAATCAAATCAGGGAAGAAGTTAAGGCTTTGATTGTAACCAATGACCCTGTGGCTGAGACACGGGATACAGATTACGTATTCATGCGCTTTGTCATGGATAATTTGCCAAAGGGAATTATCGGGTTGTTGTTTGCTGTGATCTTTTCTGCGGCAATGTCATCAAGTGCATCAGAGCTAAATTCCCTAGGATCGACCAGCACGATAGATCTCTACAAACGCTCTATTAAAAAAGATGCAACTGATTTACACTATTTAAGATCTTCTAAATTCTTCACAGCATTTTGGGGTGTAGGAGCTATTCTATTTGCCACCTATGCTTCGCTATTTGAAAATTTAATCCAAGCAGTAAACTTATTGGGTTCCTTATTCTACGGTACAATCCTGGGTATTTTTATCGTAGGATTTTTCATGAAATGGATCAAAGGTAGGGCAGTTTTTATTGCGGCATTGTGTTCCCAGGCGCTTATTTTATTAATTCATTTTAGAAATGGCGTAGGAATGTTTGACTTCGTTTGGAACATAGGTTTCCTCTGGTATAATGCCATTGGCTGCTTAGCAGTGATGCTCTTTGCAACAATTCTTCAAGCAACCCTAAAGAAGTAAAATGAAATAAGCCTTCCAAAATCTCATTTTGGAAGGCTTATTTTTTAATTCAAAAATCAATTGAATTTTATTGATTTCGATTTATTTCAAAGATTTAATCAACCTTTCATTCAATCCCACATAATCCGGATTTTGCGCTTCTTCAGCCAGTTCGATTGATTCTTTAGCCGACTCAATCGCTTCAGTCTTAAGGCCAAGAGCTACTTCAATTTTCGCTTTTAGATGATAAGCCCAGAATTTAGGATCGTTTTCTACAGATTCCTGAATCCACTCATAAGCTTTGTTTAAATCTCTTCCGGTAGTTAGATAATAACTTGATGCCTCATAAAGCAGGTTTGGATTGTCTGTGTCCTGATCCAAAACATACTCTTTTATTTGAGCCATGACGATAGGGTCAGCATCCATAGAAATATGGAATTCAGCTCTGGTTTGTTCCCATTTCATGGATAAATCTGCTCCGGTATCAGTCATATTGTTGAAGTTTATTTCGAAGGTCTCGTACTTTCTGCTGGTTTTAGATGGGGTAACCTGAAATCTCATCAAATCTTCCTCAGGATTGTATCCAATAGCCCCCCAAAGCTTGGTGTTTTTGGACAAAATAATGGTCCAGCTGTTTTTATTTGGGATGGAGTAAATCGCATACTGTCCTTTCGGTACATTTTGTCCCTCTATTTTAACATCTGTCGAGAAATCAATAACTGTTGCGCCGTTTGCTCCTGTTCTCCAAATCACCCCATAAGGGACCAATTCCCCAAAGATCTTCCTTCCTTTAGTACTTGGCCTGCTATAGGAAACCGTGACATCTGTTAAGCCTACCTTTTGTGCAATTTTTGCAGAGGGTGATGCTTGAGGCATATCTATTTGTTGCGCAAATGATTGATAACCAAATAGAAATAAAATTAAAGAGAAGTATAAAGGTAAGGAATGTGTTTTCATAACCATTTTTTTGTTTTGTATTCCAATTAAATCGGATTTGACTTGATTTAGTTTACAAAAATCATGTAAATTCATATAATTTCCTGCATTTTGGATGGCAGGTTAGCAAGATTTTTGTCTTTATTTTGACAATCTATAATTTCCCATTTTTGGGGTTTAATATTTTTCGATTCTTATGAGCTTAGCAATTATTAGTCCAGGGAAAAACGTAGAACCTTGGATCAAAGTATTAAACAGTGAAGATCCAGATTTAAAGATTCAGGTTTACCCTGACATTAAAGACCCGCAAGAGGTAGAAGTAGTAATGCTTTGGAATCATCCCAAAGGAATTCTGAAGACTTTCCCGAATTTGAAATTGATTAGTTCCATGGGAGCCGGAGTGGATCATATCCTAAATGATGATTCAGTCCCAGAAGAGATTCCTATTGTCAGGATAGTAGATGAAAAGCTTACTTTTTCTATGACCAATTATGTGATCATGGGAGTTTTGAATTTTCATCGTCAGATTACCCGGTATCAAAAAGATAAGGCAAATCATGTTTGGGATATGAGTAATCCTGAAATTGATATTAAAGTAGGAGTGATGGGAGTAGGCGCTTTAGGAGGCGATGTTTTGGAAAAGCTTTCATTTATGGGATTCGAAGTTGCAGGTTATGGATTCTCAGAGAAAAAGGACTTTCCTTATCCATATTACTCCAAAAATGAGTTGAAAGAATTTCTTTCCTCAGTAAATGTGATTGTCTGTTTATTGCCATTAACTCCTGATACTGAGAATATTTTGAATTTGGAGTTGTTTTCTCAATGTGTTCCAGGTTCTTATTTAATCAATGTTGCCAGAGGAAAACATTTGGTCGAAGAAGATCTCATTGTGGCTTTGGAGAAAGGCTATTTGTCAGGAGCTCTTTTGGATGTTTATAGAAAAGAACCTTTGCCTAAAGATCATCCATTTTGGGATGAGAAAAACATCATGATGACACCTCATATTGCAAGCGTTACCAATCCTAAAGCCGCAGCTCCTCAGGTCATTGAAAATATCCATAGAATAAGAGCCAACCAACCATTAAACAATCTCGTTATTCGTCGAAGAGGTTATTAAAATTTTTTATTATGAGCAGCACTTTTACAATTTTATGTCCCACAGATTTTTCCGAATGTTCTCTGAATGCCATTGAGTATGCAGCAAAATTGGGGGAATTGTATAAGGCAGACCTGATGCTTTTTCATGTTCTAAATAAGACAGATTATGAAAAACTATCACCTCTTGACACCAAGGGTTATCATCAGGAAGAATTTATCAAAGAAAAACTCGAAAATCTTCAGCAGGCAGTTCTTAATGAAAGTAAACCAAAAGGGTTGAATAGCTGTCAGATTTCCTTTAAGGATGGAAAGATTGTAAAGACAACTTTGGAAGAGGCTAAAAGTATCAAAGCGAATATGATCGTGATGGGTACGGAAGGAACGAACGATCTAAGGGAACATATTATCGGTTCCAAAACCTCAAAAATTGTGGAAGAAGCTGATATTGATGTTTTTGTAGTTCCTAGAAAAGTGTTTTTCAAAAGGCCCAGAAAATTGGTTTATGCTTCGGATTACCTAGAGGAGGATAAATTAGCCATTCAAAAGTTGATTGAATTAGCTTCCTTTTTTAAATCTGAGATCGATATTGTGCACGTCAGTAGCACCCACAAAGCAATAGATAAATCCCTTCACGAGGAAATGGTCAATGAGATTTCTCCCTTTGTGAAATATGACAAAGTCAGTTATGTGTTGAAAGCCTATCGGGATGATCTGGCTCTTGGTTTGGAAAATTACCTCCAAACTTCGAAAGGGGATATCTTAGTCACATTAAGTAAAAAGAAGTCATTTTTTGATCAGATATTTTCAAAAAATCTCTCAAAAAAAATGGCCTATTTTATTAATAAGCCATTATGGGTCATCAAGTCATTTTGATTATTTCTTTGAGAAGAATCCCTTTAGAAAATTCTTAAACTCTTGTCTTGCCTTTGGATCCTTAAATAGAGAACCCAAAGTTTTAAAATAAAAGTTGGTAGTCAATTTTTCCTCTTTTTTCATTTCTGCAGAGGGTTCTTGGGTTTGCTCCGCTTTGGGAGCTGGAGGTGTTTCTTGGCTATTTGGTTTATAACCAACCAGATCATCTGCTTTTTCAAAGCTTTTTTTAGATCGCTCTTTATAACCTAGCTTTTCCTCAACCAAACCCTTATTGTTAAAGGATACTGCATCTTCAGGATCTAACTCAATCGCTTTTTCATAATCTTCAATTGACCCTTTCAGATCACCAATCCGGTCTTTGAAATACGCTCTACTGCTATATCGATAAGGGTTTTTGGGATCTAGATTTGCCGCTCGGTCAAACTCTACCAATGCTTCCTCATCTTTTTTTAACAAATGAAGCACCACAGCCCGATCAGAAATGTAATTTGTATTGTAAGGATCTAACTCAACAATCCGGTCAAAATCCAGTAGTGCATCTTCCGTTTTGCCCATTCTAGATAGAATCCTACCTCTATAAATGAGAAGCTCCGGGTTGTCCGGCAATTTGGAAATCAGTTGGTTAAATATTGAGAGTGCCTCTTCAAATTTTCCGGTTTTGTAAAGTTCTATTCCTGCTTCAAAAGTCATTCTTCCTATTTTTATAAGTAATACAAAGGTAAGGCAGGAATAGTTTACCAAATAATCTTTCTGATGTTTTTGCACCCAAACCATTCCCCCTATTATCTTTAAGCTTTATAGTTCGCATCATTCATGGCCCAATCACCCCAAGTTGTACTTAAAGAATTAAAGGAGAAGAAGTTTGCCCCAATCTATTTTCTGGAAGGAGACGAGCCTTTTTATATAGACCAGATTACCGAGTTTATAGAAAAAAATGCGATCGCTGAGCATGAGCGTGGCTTCAACCAGGTGGTGCTGTATGGAAAAGACAGCAACATGGGTTTGATTATCAATAATGCGAGAAAATTCCCAATGATGGCCGAGCGTCAGGTGGTTATCATCAAAGAAGCTCAGAGTTTGCCGGATTTGGGTAAAGAGGAAGCTCAGAAGCTTTTGATTTCCTATGCTCAAAACCCATTGCCAAGTACGATTCTGGTATTTGCCCATAAGTATAAAAAGCTGGATAAAAGAACTGCTTTATCCAAAGAATTACAGAAAAATACGGTCTACGTTACTTCTGACAAGATTCCTGATTATAAATTGACGGAATGGGTGCTGCAGTATTTTAAAGATATTTCTCATGATATTGAGCCAAGAGCGGCTCAATTCCTGGCTGATGCCATCGGTAATAATTTGGAGGTAATGACCAATGAGGTGGGCAAAATGCTGATCAATTTCCAAGAACCTACCAAGTTTACCATTGCTGATATATCTAAGTATATCGGTATCAATAAAGACTACAATAATTTTGAATTGCTGAAAGCTATCGGTGTGAGAGATGCGGTCAAGTCAAATCAGATTATTCATTATTTCATCCAAAACCCTAAATCACATCCGCTGATTCCTCTTTTTGCGCTGATGTACAATTATTTTTCAAAATTGGCTTTGATCCACCAAGCCAGAGGAGCTTCTGAGGATCAGGTTGCGGCATTGATCGGAGTACCGAGATTTGTGGCAAAAGAGTATTTACAATCCGCCCGCAACTACAAATTGGGCAAGGTAATTGATGTGTTTACATACATCAAAGAGGCAGATCTTCGTTCTAAGGGAGTTGATTCCGGAAGTATGACAGATGCTGAAATCCTCAGAGAACTCGTTTATAAGATATTACACTGATTACCTAAGCCAATTTCAATTTGCCTGAAGAAATTGTCTGTTTTCAGTTTCTTCCGGCTAGACTTGTTTTGGGTTGGAAGTGATTGATTTCAGATTTTTTTGGCATCAAAACCAACTATAATCTATGAAATATTACCTGGTACTATTAGCTGGATTGGGATTGAGTATGGATGCTTTTTCGCAATCTACTCTTTATCAGACCAGTCCTCAGTATCCTCTAGATCACCAGCTGGAGCTTTTTGATAAGCAACTTTTCTCCGCTGCCTTGTACGATAACACAAGACTTCTCAATGAGGATCTGACCAACGAACAAAAGAAATCTGCAGAACTTCATCGGGCTATGTCGGCCTTGCAACTTGAAAGTCCAGATGGACCGGGGTTAATGAAGTCCTACATTTATGAAAATGGAAACCATCCTTCTGTCACTTCCGCAGGTTTATATCTAGGCGACCATTTTTTTTACAAAAGAAATTATACAGAAGCGCTTGAAAGTTACGGCTTGGTAAACCCAAATAATTTGGGAGAGGAGAATAGAGCAGATTTATATTTTAAGCAGGGCTTTGCTCATTTTCAAATGAAAAATTATGGACAGGCCGCTCCATTTTTTGATCAGGCAAAAGTATTAAATACCTCAGTAGCTCCAGATGCATATTATTATAGTGGATATATTGCTTTAGAAAACGGCGATAATGCAAAAGCGATTTCTGATCTTCAAACTGCTGCACAAGATGTTTTTTATTCAGGAAAAGTCCCTTACCTGATTGCAGCTTTGTATTACAATCAAGGAAATTACGATCAATTGATCAGCTATGCTGAGCCGAAGTTGGGAACTGGTCAGCAACTTGACAAACCTGAAATCATCCATCTTTATCTGGCAGAGGCATATTATGCAAAGCAAAATTTTGCCAATGCCTCCAAGCACTACGAGTCCTATATCAATTCCAGAAAAGGAACACTTTCCAGAGAGGAAATTTATAAGGCTGGGATTTCCCTTTTTGAAATTCAAAACTATGGCCGCGCTGCGGAATATTTAAAGAATTCTGCTTCAGCTAATGATGAATTGGGTCAGGCAAGTAGTTATTACCTAGGTCATTCTTATCTGAAGCAAGAGAATTATCAATTTGCTTCCACAAGTTTTGCGGCAGCTGCCAAAGCTGATTTTAATAAAACTATCCAAGAAGATGCTTTGGTAAATTATGCCAAAGTAAACCTTCAAAAAGGAAGTTTTCAGGTAGCAATCACCGCTCTTGATGAATATTTAGAAAAGTATCCGAATGGAAAGCACAAATCCGAAATTGAGACTTTGCTTTCCGAAGCCCTTGTCAATACAAATGATTATCTGAGAGCCATCGAGCAGATGGATCGGATACCAAATAAGTCTCCAAGAATCCAGGCTGCTTATCAAAAAGTGGCTTTTTATCAAGCAATGGTCTATTTCAGAGATCAGCGATGGGATGGAGCAATTTCGTATTTAGATAAGTCTCTTGCCTACCCGGTTGATAAAACCATTGTTTTGGAATCCCATTTCTGGAAAGGTGAGGCCTATTCTGCTGCTGGAAATCTTAACTCGGCCATTAAATCTTACGACCAGGCAATTTCTTTAGGTAGAACTACTTCAAGTGCCTACTTAACCAAAAGCCTTTATGGATTGGGTTATGCATATTTCAATTCTCAGAAATATCCTCAGGCAGAAACGCATTTTAAAACCTATACCGATCGCTTGAGAGGTAGGGATAATAAAGAAAACTATGATGATGCAATGCTCCGATTGGGAGATTGTTATTATGTACAGAAGAGGTTTTCAGAAGCTGCTGCAGTTTTCCAACAGGCAATCAATGAAGGAAATTCAGGAATTGATTATGCTTACTATAGACTAGCTGTTGTTCAAAACTTCCAGACGAGAAATCAAGAGGCTTTGGCTCAATTGAATACATTGATTTCGAGGTATCCAAATAGTTTATATTACGAGGATGCGCTTTACCAAAAAGGTCAGATCAATATGGAAGAAACGGCTTATTCTGAGGCTTCCAGAGCATTTTCAGATTTGATCAATGGTAAGCCTAATTCTCCTTTTGTTCCTTATGCACTAGAGGGAAGGGCAGTTGCCAATTTCTCTATGCAGAATTATGATCAGACGATTCAGGATTACAAAACTATTTTGGATCGCCATCCAAATGCTCAAAATTCTGAAACTGCATTAAAAGGACTTCAGGAAACTCTTGCCTTGCAAGGTAGATCTGGTGAATTCTCAGAATACCTAGCCAAATACAAGGGTTCAAATCCATCAAGCTCCAGTGTTCAGTCTTTAGAATTTGAATCTGCGAAGAGCATGTACTTTGATAAAAATTATCAGCAAGCATCTAGAGCTCTGGAAAACTATTTGAGAAATTATCCTCAATCCGCGCAGAAAGCTGATGCGCTTTACTTCTTGGGTGATTCTTATTTCCAATTAGGAAATAAAGAACAAGCTTTGGTACAATTTAAAGCACTGGAACGTGAACCTGCTTCTCCGCAAAGGCTTCGTGCCATGCAGAGAATTGGGACCATTGAAATGGAAAACGGCAATTATGAACAAGCTATTCCATACTTACAGACATCAGCAGAAAATGCCAGAAATAAAGTGGAAGAAGCGGAAGCTGTACAAGGTTTGATGGTAGCCAATTTCGAAACCAGGAAATATAATTTAGCTATCACCAATGCGGATCGTTTATTGAATTTGGATGGAATTCTGCCTGAATCTACTCCGAAGGCTCTTTTGACTAAGGCGAAAGCTCAAAGGGAAATGAACAGAAAAGCAGAGGCTGAGACAACCTTGATGACTTTGGTCAATGAATACAAAACAGTCCAAGGTGCTGAAGGACTTTATTGGTTGGCATTCTCCATGCAGGAAAAGGGTGATATCGCTCAATCCAACGAAACGATTTTTGATTTCTCTGGACCGTTCGTCGACTTTGATTATTGGTACGGTCGAATGTTCCTACTGCTTGCAGATAATTACATCAACAGTGGAGAGGACTTCCAGGCAAAAGCAACTTTGGAATCCATCGTAGAGAAATCTACCAATGAAGAAATTAAATCAATGTCTCAAACTAAACTTCAAACCTTAAAATAAACCATGAAAAAGCTAGTAAAATCTATTCTTTTAAGCGGATTGTTTGGTTTGACCACAGGTGTGATTTATGCACAGACACAATCCAGAGGAGAAGTCACAGATCAGGAATTTATTATCCGAAAAGATAGGGTCTTGACGGTACCGGTGCAGCCTCGGGTTTTTGAAAAGCTACCAGTTTTACCTCAACCAAAAGGCTTGGCGGATTTTAATTACATGGTAAACAGATATCTGCTGACCTTGAAGCCATTGGAGTTAGAAACTACTCCGATCACCAAGCCATTCAGAGCACCACAATTGGATTTGTTTCCAGGATTTTTGAGAGTTGGATATGGTAATTTTGAATCTCCTCTTTTGGAAGCCAGATATATGGCAACAGAAGCTGATTTGGTGAATTATTCTCTTCACTTAGGACATCAAAGTTTTGGAAAAGGTCCTGTGCAGGGTGAGCAGTCCAGTGAGGCTCATACTACTTTCGGTGGAGATGTAAGTTATTTTGCTGATTTATTTGAAGTTTTTGGAGGCGTAGACTGGAATCAGGATAGATATGCATTTTATGGAGTTGATCCAATCAATTTCGAGAATCCGGATTTTGAGGTTTCTGATAATGTTTTGAGTGCTTTTACTATCAAAGCTGGAATTCGTGAAATCGAAAAAGTAGGTCCATTTTCTTATGAAGGCCAAGTAAGCTTTAGAAATTTCAAGGACAGCTATATGGCCAAAGAAAATGAAATTGGCTTGTCTGCAAAAGGTAAATTCAGACCAAATGATGATTGGAAAGGTCAAGTTGGGATAAGTTATTTTACTACGAATCCTGAGGATTTGGGCTATTCCAAAACCAGAACATATTTCGCGATCAGGCCTGAATTAGCTTACCAATTGGGTGAATTTCGATTCTCGGCTGGTTTGAATTTGGTTTCTGAAAATGATTCAATTCAGGATAAATCGAGTGATTTCAGAATTTTCCCAAACTTGAAAGCTTCCTACCAATTTGCTGAAGAATTTGGCTTCTTTGGTGAGTTTTCCGGGGATGTTGAAAGAAATACCTATTACAGCTTTGTGCAGGAAAACCCTTACTTAGGACCAAGTGAACAACTCTTGAATACAATTCAGAATTATAAAGTTGAAGGTGGGATAGAAGGACAGTTTCAGGAAGCATTTCATTACCGAGCAGCAGTCAATGTAAGTCGCTACAATAACATGAGCTTCTTTGTCAATTCCTTTCCATTCCCAACTCCAGGAGTTGATTCTACTAGATTTTCCCTAGTGTATGACGATAAAACTACCGTGTTCAACATCAATGGAGAATTGGGCTTTAAGTTCTCGGATGTGTATACCATGGGAACAAGACTAGACTTGTATCAATATGATATGGGAACGCAGCAGGAAGCTTGGCATAAGCCTACTTGGGAATTCAGAGTGAATAACCAAGTGACTCCTATTGAGGGATTATTGGTTCAGGCCAACTTGAACTTTATGGGAGGCTTAAAAGCCAGGGGACATGATTTAAACGATATTTTTGGACAATCGGGTCCTTATCAGGTCGTTAAACTGAAAACTATTGCAGATTTACAATTAAAAGCTGACTATCAGATATCTAATCGATTTGCTGTCTTTGCGGAAGGAAATAATATTTTGAATGGAAGAAACACCAGATGGTTGAATTATCCAGTTAGAGGAATTCAATTAATTGGAGGAGTTTCAATGAAATTCTAAGAATGTTTTCATTGAGGGTTGGGGTTTAGCCTCATTTCTTTTAGTTTCGTAGCTCCTGATTTTATTATGCCTAAAAATCCTTCTGAAATAAAGCATTGGCCAGACCCAAAAGACTATGGGCTTCCTTATGTAGAAGTCACTCCACTTCGCCCTGTTGCTCAGGAAGATGTGGTACAGGAGCAGCCTAAGGTTGAGCCAGTTATTGATCCTGTGGTAGAAGTAACGCCATTGGTGACAGAAGTTGAAAGCGAAGCTAAAATCGATACAAAAGAGGATAGTATACCAGAACCTATCTCTGAGTCTACTGAGGTTAAATCTGAACTAGTTCAAGTAGAAGCTTCAGCTCCAAAATCAGAAGAGATTAAACCTCAAATTAAAGAGGAGAAAAAGAGTAATTCTTGGGTTGCAATCGTGCTGATTTTAGCTGTGATGATCATATCGGTGATCGTTTGGCAGCTTATGAGTCAGGGAAATGAGCCGCAGATTAATGAAAATGCGACAGCAGAATTAGAAACACCAATTTCAAAACCGCAAGCTGCTCAGCCGGCTGTGGAAAATACACCAACTGAGGAAATACAATCCTCTGAAAATCAAGATTCTATTCCTAAATCCAATTCTTCTTTAGAAGAACCTGTGGAAACTCAGCAAACTGGTACAACTATTGATCGAACAGGTGCTGAGACTTTGATCCGGGTAGAGAGTAAATCAGATCGACCACAATATTTCATTGTGGTGGGAAGTTTGCCAAATGAAAAAATGGCGATTTCTGAGTCAGCTCAATACTTTGACAGAGCAAGTTCAGTTTATCTGATTTTGCCATACGAAGATGTGAAAAACTATCGTTTGGCAATAGGAACCTACACCAGCTTTAGAAAAGCTAGTGAGGAGCTTGATCTGATCAAAGATCAATACACAGAAGCTTTATGGATTTTGAAATATTAATATGATTCTTCTTCAAACCCTTTCTGTTGCCGATTCACTGGCAGCAGCAGACAGCCTTGCTGAAGGCGCCACAAAAGAAAGTATTGGTTTATTAGATCTTCTGATCAAAGGTGGCTACATGATGGTCCCTTTATACTTGCTTTTTATTCTTGCAATCTTCATTTTCTTTGAGCGACTCATTACGCTCAAAAAAGCATCGAAAACTTCCTCATCACTCATGGATCAGATCCGTGTTTTGGTACAAAGCGGAAAGATCGAAAAAGCAAAAATGCTTTGTGCGGGAGAAAACACACCGGTGGCCAATATGATCGCTAAAGGAATTGAAAGAATAGGAAGTCCTTTAAAAAACATTGAAGTTTCTATTGAAAATGTCGGAAAAATAGAAATCTATAAACTGGAGAAAAATCTCAATCTTCTTGCAACAGTTTCAGGTGCAGCTCCTATGATCGGTTTCTTGGGTACAGTTGCCGGTATGATTCAGGCATTTATTGCAATTGCTCAGGAGGAGGGAATGGTTTCTCCAAAATTGCTTTCCGAAGGTATTTACGAGGCGATGATTACAACAGCTGCAGGACTTGTAGTAGGTATTATTGCTTATCTAGGGTACAACTACCTGGTTTCTCAGGTGTCAAAGTTGGTTCATAATATGGAATATACGACGGTAGAATTCATCGATTTACTTCAAGATAAATAAGATGGGATTACAGGCAAAAAATAAGGTAGATCCTGCATTTAGTATGTCATCGATGACAGATATTATCTTTCTGTTATTGATCTTCTTTATGCTTACTTCTTCCTTCATTACTCCTTCAGGTCTTCCGGTCAATTTACCTTCCAGTGAGACTTCGGATATCGTTATGCAGGAAGTTTCCGTTACAATTACTAAGGACTTTAAATACTCGGTAAATGATAAAATCGTTCCGAGAGAGAATATCAAAGCTGAATTGACGACACTCTTGGCGGATAAAAAAGGTCAAGTGGTGCTACATATTGATAAAGAAGTTCCTGTAGAATATTTAGTAGAAATTGGAGGCATTGCAGCTGGATTAGAGGCAAATGTGTCCATTGCAACTAAACCCTATTAATCATGCAGTACTGGGACGCAGATAAGGAAGAATCACAAAGTAAAAAACGGGCATGGATCATTACGATCATTTTTAATGCTCTGTTATTGCTTGCATTCTATTTTATTGTGGTCTGGAAACAGCCAGTTCCGCCATTGCCGACCTTTGGTCTAGAATTGAATTTAGGTTTTACACCGACAGGTTCAGGTGATAGAAACAGTCCAAATGCTCCCTCTGAAAAGCCAACTCCAGTACAAGAAGCTGCAGCTCCTGGTGAAGTGACTGAAAAAGCGGTTACTCAACCAGCTACTCCTACACCAAGCCCGAAAACTGAAGTTGCCAAACCAAAAGCACAGACTCAGCCTGCAGTTAATAAAGCTGTAACGACAAAGCCTTCGCCTATAAAAGGAGAAGAGAAAGCAACTGAGCCTTCTAAAAAGCCAGAACCAGCTAAAACAGAACCAGCAAAAACTGTCACAACTCCTGCCAAATCTGAAGCTGAAGAAACTACCCAAAAAGCTCCTGAAAAACCAAAAGTAGACCAAAGAGCAATCTTCGGTGCTGGGGGAACTTCAGGTAAAAGCACCACGCCACCGTCAGGTGGTGCTCAGGGATCTTCCAATGAAAAAGGAGATGAAGGTGATCCAAAAGGTACTGTCGATGGACGTGCGATCATGGGAACTGGATCTGGTAAAGGAACCAACTCAGGAAATGGAGTAAGTCTGGACTTGGCGGGATGGGATTTTGCCAATAGACCTAATATCAATGACCGAGTTTCGACAAGAAATGGTCGTATTGTTTTCAAAATTACAGTGGATGACGCAGGTAGAGTAGTGCAGGCCGTTCCATTGGAATACAACGTTTCTAATGAAGTTTTGGCTTATTATCGTCAGGTAGTGAACCAGATCTCATTCAAAAAACAAGGAGGGGCGGCAGCCGATTTTTCCTCCGGTAAAATTACATTCATTATTAAAGTGGATTAATCCATGAATTACCAGGAGACGCTGGACTACCTGTATAATGCTTTGCCCATGTTTCAAAGGGTAGGAGCACCTGCATTTAAAAAGGATTTGAGTAACACCATTGCTTTGTGTGCTCATTTAGGTCATCCAGAAAAGAAATTCAAATCAGTACATGTGGCTGGAACGAATGGAAAGGGAAGTACTTCCCATTCATTGGCTTCTATTTTTCAGGCAGCAGGCTATAAAACTGCTCTTTATACTTCTCCTCATCTCAAGTCTTTCACAGAAAGAATCCGAATCAATGGGATTGAAATTCCAGAGGAAAAAGTGATTCAATTTGTTGCGGAAAACAAGGAATTTCTGGAAGAATTAAAGCCTAGTTTTTTCGAGATGACTGTTGGGATGGCTTTTTGGTATTTTGCTGAAAGCCAAGTGGATATATCTATAGTTGAAGTTGGAATGGGTGGAAGATTTGATAGTACGAATGTAGTTGTTCCAGAAGTTTCAGTAATTACCAATATAGGCTTTGATCATGTTCAGTTTTTAGGAGAAACTCTTCCTGAAATAGCAGGAGAAAAAGCCGGTATCATCAAAAATTCTGTTCCTGTTGTGATTTCACAGACACAAGTGGAAACAAAGCCTGTCTTTCTGAAAAAAGCTGAAAGTTGCCAAGCTCCAATAGTCTTTGCTGACCAAAATTGGAAAATAGAAAAGTTGGGTTTAAGTGAGGGAAATGCCCATTATTTGGCTTCTTCATCTAAGGAAGTGATAGATCTTGAAATTGATCTTTTGGGTGATTATCAAAAATATAATTTACCTGGAATACTTGAGACTGTAAACCAAATGAGAGCATTGGGTTGGATCATTTCCTCTTCCCATGTTTTAGAGGGATTGGCGAATGTCTCGACTCGAACAGGTTTAAAAGGGAGATGGCAA
The DNA here is from genome assembly GCF_014206875.1 of Algoriphagus iocasae. Classification (GTDB taxonomy): domain Bacteria; phylum Bacteroidota; class Bacteroidia; order Cytophagales; family Cyclobacteriaceae; genus Algoriphagus; species Algoriphagus iocasae. The sequence continues at coordinate 1,535,858 of NZ_JACIJO010000001.1, forward strand.
ATCCTAGGTCAATCTCCTTTGACTATTTGCGATACGGGACATAATGAATCCGGAATTGCTCAAATATTAGAGCAAATTAATACCTACCAGTTTTCCAAACTATGGATGGTATTGGGAATGGTACAGGATAAGGATATTTCAAAAGTGTTGTCTTTGCTCCCTAAGTCGGCAAATTATGTGTTTTGCGAAGCGAAAATACCAAGAGCCTTGAAGGCAGAGCAAATGGCTGAGAAGGCTGATTTGTTAGGAATAAAGGGCGAAATCATACCAAATGTGAATGATGCTTTGAACTTTGCCAGAAAAAATGCTGGAAAATATGACTTGATATTTATAGGAGGAAGTACTTTTGTGGTCGCGGAAATCGATGACCTATAAATGAGCAGAAAAAAACTCGTTCGCTTCAAGGAAAATGAAGAGAACCCAAATGTAATCCAGGACGGAAAAGAAATTTTTGAAACGATCAAAGGAAACTGGAATGAAACTCAATTTCAAAATGAGAATCCAATTGTCGTTGAACTTGCCTGCGGGAGAGGGGAATTTACAGTAGGACTTGGGAGAGTTTTTAGAGATCAAAATTTTATCGGAGTTGATATCAAAGGAAGTAGAATCTGGAAGGGGAGCTCTACCGCAACTGCTGAAGGAATTCATAATGTGGCATTTCTTCGAACTCAAATTGAACAGTTAGATAAGTTTTTTGCAACAGGAGAAATCAGTGAGCTTTGGATTACTTTTCCTGATCCTTTTCCGAGGGATGGAGATGAAAAGCGCAGATTGACCTCTCCACGCTTCCTAGAGATGTATAAGCCTTTATTGAAAACTGGAGGAACGGTTCATTTTAAGACTGATAATACAGGTCTTTTTGACTATTCTTTGGAGCTGTTTCAAAGCAGAGAAGATATCAATCTTATCGGATTCACGCATGACTTCTATCAATCTGAATGGAAGGATGATCATTTTGGAATCCAAACCCGATATGAAAAGATGTTTTCCGAAAAAGGTGAAAAGATTAAATACTTGAAACTCCAGTTTAAGAATTGATTTCAATCATTTGCACCTGTTGGAGATAAAGCGCATTCAAAACCTTTTCCAAAAGTAATTCCGGATCAACAGGTTTGGTCAGGAAATCATCCATTCCAACTGTTCTAGCCTTAATTTTAGACTGATCAGTTGTGTCAGCTGTAACCGCAATGATTGGAATTTCCTGATGTATGGCTCTTCCTTTTCCAGCTCGGATGGCTTCTGTGGCTTCATATCCGTCCATTTCTGGCATTTGTAAATCCATCAAGATCAAATCAAATTTTGAGGACTGGAGTTTGTCCAAGGCCTCTAAACCGTGATTGGCAAAATCCATGGTAATCCCATTCCATTTTCTTAGCATAGACTTGATTACCAATTGATTGACTGGGTTGTCTTCAACCACCAGGATATTTCTTCCTTTCAATAATTCTACTGAATCTTTTTTTGCCAATTCAATCAAATTATCGGTAGATTTTTCAACTTTTTCAAAATCCAGATGAAGCGATACCTTTGTTCCCTCACCAAGAGCACTCTCAATTTGGATTTTCCCTTTATATAAATTGACCAATGCTTTTACTATGCAGAGCCCCAGGCCAAACCCCCCAAACTTCCTTTTATCATCGATTTGTTCCTGGATAAAGGATTCATAAATCCTTGACAGTTTTCCAGTTTCTATTCCAACTCCCGTATCTGTTATTTCGATTTTGAGTTCAATTCTACCGTCTTTCTCCACGATTTCTGAGAATTTCAATTTCACTTCCCCGCTGGCTGTGAATTTTATGGAGTTGTCTAAAATATTGCCAATAATCTGTCTAAACCTACCAGCATCTCCAATCAGTCTTTTTGGCAAAGGAGCCTCTTCTTCATAAATAAACTTGAGTCCTTTGTCGCGAGCTTTTTGATATGAAAATGCCTTGATCTCCTGAATTAACTTATGTAAGTCAAATGGCTTCTGGTCAAGAATCAATTCACCTTTTTCGATTTTTGAGTAATCCAGAATATCCTCGATACTAGAAAGTAAGGAAACGGAGGAGTATTTTATAACTTCAAGATTTTCCCTGATTTTAGAATCTGTGATTTCATTCATAATACTTTGAGACAATCCCATGATTGCATTCAATGGAGTCCTCAATTCATGACTCATGTTAGACAAGAAATAAGATTTGATCTGGTTGCTCTCTTCTGACTGTTGAAGAGCGATCGCTTGCATCTGCTCTTTTTCTGATTTCAGAATTCTGATCCTATTCGCCATAGAAAGAGATAAAAACAGAATTTCGAATCCTGTGCCGATTTTCGCAGAATTTTCGGTTAAAAATGAGTTTTCTATCAGGCTGAAATTGTTTAGAATAAAAATGACAAACCCGACAATCAAAGATGTTATCCCAGCTGCAAAGAATAAATCGACTGGGTATTTGGTGAAGAAACTGACGATAACACCGATTAGGCACAATAAAATTAAAATCAATCCAATGGCATTTGCAGCCGGATAGTAGAAGGTTCTTCCTGCATCCAAGAATATGATTCCAAGAATTAAAAGCAGATTGGCTATCAATGCCACTTGAAAAATTGTGTTTAATTTTCTTGAGATCAGCTTAAGCTGGATGAAAATTTGGGCATATCTTCCGAAAATCAGAGTGGAAGTTGCTGCTATCAATAATAAGCTTCTTTCATAAAACCATTCCTGACCACCATTGGTGAATTGGTAAATAAAGCCATCCAGAGAAGAATGGAGTAGGGCAATGGATGCTACGTAAAGGGAGTAAAGAAGGAAACTCTTTTCTTTGATTCCGAAGTAGAAAAATAAATAGGTGATGCCTGCCAAAGCCAAAAATCCATAGAATGCACCAAAAATCAATTGATCAAAATAAGATGTCTGGATTAATGAATTCGCATCATGAAGCAAAATTGGCAGGTTGATAACCTCACCGTCGCTTGATAAATAAAGGAAATTGGAAAGGGTAGTATTTGCTTTAATCTTAATAGGAAAGATAATCTTTCGGTGATTGAACGGTCGTTCCTCAGCTTTGATTAAATCCCCACTAAGCTGCGTTTGAACTTGACCGTTTGGATCAATACTATAACGGTTGACCACATCCGTAATTGGTCTTGCAACTTCTAAGTAGAATTCTTGATCCTGAGATGTGTTATTCTCAATCGGAAATTTGACCCAGAAATTTGAATCGGTAAAACCTAAATTAGAATTTGAACTTGGGAGTTTTTTGAAACTGCTTTCTAGAGCACCTTGTGTAATTGAATCGAAGCTAATCTTATGGTGACCCAATTTTAGAATTTCAGACTGACTATGAAGAGATTTTGGATATTCAGATTTTTTGAATTGTGAATTACAGGAGCATAATGCAAGGATTAAACCTAGCAATAGGAATAAAGAATTTTGTTTCATTGTGGGTGTTGGGCGAAAAACTAAATCGATAACACCTACGAGAACATGAAAGTTATCGGATTAATTAATTTTTTATTTATCCTCAAAAAAATGCTCTTACTATAGATAATAATGAAAAAAATTGAATTTTTCTTTTAGTAAATAGTATGTTTTCGACTTGTTTAAATTGTAAATCCACCGTCTGCAGTCATAATTGCACCAGTGGTGTAAGAAGAGCCCGGTGCAGCTAAAAATAAAGCCAGCGCAGCGATTTCTTCCGTGGTTCCGATGCGTTTTATAGCCAATTGCTTGAGCATATAAGCAAGGATTTTTTCATTGCTCCATAATACCTCGGAGAATTTGGTTTTCACAATTCCTGGGCAAATTGCGTTTACTCTAATTTTGGAATCTCCCCATTCTCTTGCAAAGACTTTGGTCAGGGAAACTAATGCTGCCTTACTGATACTATACACGCCTAATCCTGGCTCAGGAGAAATTGCCCCAATGGAGCTGATATTGATAACAGAACCAGAAGAAGATTTTCTTAAATGAGGAAAGCAAAGATTACAAAGGGCAAAAGCTGCTTTGACATTGACATCCATAATCTTATCAAAGGCCTCCAGACTGGTTTCATGGATTGGTCCAAACACTGGATTTGTCCCTGCATTATTAACTAGAATATCGAGTTGTCCATAAATTTCAATGGTCTTTTCTACCAAACCGGGTAGCTCCTCCATATTTCCCACATTACAGGCAATGCCGGTAGCTTCATAGCCTTTGGAGCGAAGTCTGTTGGCCTCATTATCTAAAGTTTCTTGTTTTCTACTGCTTAGAACCACTTTTGCCCCGGCTGCTGCAAAAAATTCTGCGATGGTCAATCCGATTCCTTTACTTGCACCGGTGATTAGTGCAACTTTTCCATCCAGCGAAAAAACTTTCGATAAATCCATATTTTTTGAGGTAAGAGAGTAAACCTTAAGATATAAAAAAATGTACTGAGAGAACCCATGAGCTGGAATAAATCGATAGTTTTATTCAAAATTCACGTTTCTGGAAATTAATAGGATGCTATGAAAGAGATCATTTTTGAAAAAACGGGATTGCCTGAAGAGGTTCTTAAATTGGTGGATTCTCCGGTTCCCAGCCCAAAATCAGGAGAAGTTTTGGTTCAAGTCAAAGCCAGAAATATCAACCCTGCAGATTTGATGTTTATTCAAGGGAGGTATGGGATTTTGCCAAAGTTGCCATCCAGTGCGGGGTTTGAAGCAAGTGGGGTCGTAGAAGTTCCTGATGATTCTGGGAAGTTTCCAAAAGGCACTAGGGTCATGTTTACGGCTGCTGGCACCTGGAAGGATTATGTTTGCATTCCTGTTTCTTCCATTATTCCCATTCCTGATGCCATGTCCTTTGAAATCGCCTGTCAGGCTTTTGTAAATCCAATGACGGCCTATTGCATGATAGAAAAGTCAGGTTTAAAAGAGGGAGATTGGCTTTTGATTACAGCTGGTGCATCCGCATTTGGGAAATTTGCTATACAAATGGCAAAGGCTAAAGGAATCCGGGTTGCATGTACTGTAAGGCATGAGGAACAGAAAGGGTTATTAACAGATTTAGGAGCTGATTTAGTAATAAATTCTGAGAAGGAAAAAGTTCAAAAAATCATTCAGGAAAATACCGATGGTGGAGTGCATGTAGCTTTTGATGCTGTCAGTGGTATTTTGGGAGCCAAAGCCCTTTCTTCACTGAGAAAAGGTGGACTTTTGATGGTATTTGGTGCATTGAGTCTTGAGAATATCCCGCTGAATAGTGGCCTAATGATCTTCAAAGCTTTAAGAATGGAAGGGTTCTGGTTGACAGATTGGATTATCAATGCGGATGCTGAAAAGAGGAAAATGGCTTTCAAAACAGTTTTCGATTTTCTTCTGAAAGATGATTCCAAAATAGATATAGCCGGTAAATTCACCTTAGATCAGTTTGAAGAGGCTCTAAAAGCCTATCATAAGCCTGGTAGAAATGGAAAAATTCTACTGATTAGTTAATTTCTTTGAAATATGTTCTTCTTAAAAAAAGGGATTAGCCATCTTTGTGTTTTCGTTAACAAAAAATCAAGAAGGAATGAATTGGGATAAGCTGGATTTAGAGCTCACCGAAATAGTAGAAAAAAGAAATCTCCTGGCAGAAATGGATTATAGTGATGCCAACTATGATGATTTGGAAGAAGAACTTCACGATTTGGAGGATGATTTCAATGCCGATTACGAAGAGATTCTAGAACCAGAATTTGAAAAAATCTATAAAGTATTAAAATCCGACACGGATATATTGCTTCCTACAGCCTATTTGGCTAATAAATACAAACCTTTACTTCCAGACGCGAGAGGTATCGTGAGCTATGAGGTTTTGGGAAGAGAAGGAGTTCCTATCGAATCAGATCAGTTTGATAGACAGGATGTGAGATTGGTTTTGGTGCCAAATCCAGTTAGAATCCTGATGATCATCAATGGAAATCCTCTGAAAGTTCTTTGGAGAAGTAGGTAATACGCACATCAAACGTTTTGAAACCCGGCTCTTGCCGGGTTTTGTATTTACTTTTGTTATCAAATGATTTTAAATTGAATTATGAATTCAAAAAGAGTTGTTATCACCGGATTGGGAGCACTTTCTGCTTTAGGTTTGGATGTTCGATCTAATTGGGAAAATGCCAAAAATGGTAAAAGCGGGGCTTCTGCTATTACTTACTTTAATGCAGAAAAGTTTAAAACCCAGTTTGCTGCCGAATTAGATGGTTTTGACCCGAGTTTAAAATTGGATCGAAATGAAATGAAAAGATCTGATTTATATACCCAATACGGTCTTTATGCAGCCTCCGAAGCTATGGAAGATTCTGGTTTAGAGGTTTCTAAACTTGATTCACCATTTGATGCTGGAGTAATCTGGGGTACTAGCCAAGGTGGTTTGAATACCTTCGAAAAGGAAATGCGTGAGTTTGTGGAGAATGATTCCAACCCACGTTTCAATCCATTTTTTATCCCGAAATTTCTTGGAAATATGGCTTCAGGAATGATTTCTATGAAGTACGGAATGATGGGAATCAATTATGCTCCGGTATCTGCTTGTGCCACTTCAAACAGTGCGATCATGGATGCTTTTAACTACATCAAATGGGGAAAAGCAAAAGTGATCTTAACCGGAGGTTCTGAGGCTCCAATATCAGAAGCATCTATTGGAGGATTTTCTGCGTTGAAAGCACTTTCCACTAGAAATGAAGCACCGCAAAAAGCTTCTAGGCCTTTTGATATAGAAAGAGATGGATTTGTAATGGGAGAGGGTGCAGCTGCAATAATTCTAGAGGAATATGAGCATGCTAAAAAAAGAGGTGCTAAAATCTATGCAGAAGTAGTAGGAGCAGCTATGACTGCAGATGCTTATCATATGACTGCAACACATCCAGAAGGATTGGGAGCATTTCATTGTATGAAATTCGCATTGGAAGAAGCTGGTCTAACTATTAAGGATGTAGATTATATCAATGCACATGCTACTTCAACACCTTTAGGGGATGTTTCAGAAACCAAAGCTATTTCAAAGCTTAGCAATGGGGAGAAGACAAACTTGCATCTTTCCTCAACGAAATCAATGACAGGTCACTTGCTGGGTGCTGCTGGCGCAATTGAGGCGATATTCAGCATTAAAGCCATCACGGATGGAGTGATCCCACCAACAATCAATACCGAGAATCTTGATCCTGCGATTCCATCAGATTTGGAAATTGTTTGTCAGCAGGCAATGGAGAAAAAAGTCAAGGTTGCACTGAGTAATACCTTTGGATTTGGAGGGCATAATGCCAGCGTGGTTTTCAAAGAGTTTATCTAAGTCAAACCGCTTTAAATCAAAAAAAGCTGCTTTTTAAAGCAGCTTTTTTATTTTATCTGAATCCCAATTTGGTTCGGATTTTTTCAAGTATTGGTTCGCCAACAGACTTGGCTTTTTCTTCACCAGCAGAAAGCTTCTTTTCTACTTCTTCAGGATGCTCCATGTAATAATTAAAAAGCTCACGCTCTTTTGAATATTTATCTAGGATCAATTCCATAAACTCTTTTTTGGCGTGACCATAACCATAATTACCGCCTTGATATTTACCTCTCATCTCCTGGGTTTGCTCTTCTGTGGCAATCAGGCTATAAAGTTTATAGACGTTGCAAGTGTCAGGATCTTTTGGTTCTTCTAGAGGAGTGCTATCAGTAATAATACTATTTACATTTTTCTTCAACTGCTTTTCCGGCAGGAAGATATCAATGTAATTATTATATGACTTACTCATTTTTTGACCATCCGTGCCAGGAATAGTCTTGACCACCTCATCAATTCTAGCTTCAGGAATAGTCAAAATTTCTTCCTCCATGATCCTGTTGAAAGTAGAAGCGATATCACGTGTCATTTCCAGGTGTTGCATTTGATCCTTTCCTACAGGAACTAGATCTGCAGAGTAAAGCAGAATGTCTGAAGCCATCAGAACAGGATAAGTAAACAATCCTGCATTTACATCAGCAAGCCTTTCCGATTTATCCTTGAAACTATGAGCGTTTGCCAGCATTGGAAAAGGAGTGAAGCAGCTCAGATACCAGGTTAATTCTGCCACCTCAGGTCTTCTGGATTGTCTATAAAAGACAGTTTTATCGATATCCAACCCAAAGGCAAGCCATGCAGCAGCTACTGCGAGCGTATTTTCCTTTCTCAGTTCCCCATTTTTGGAACTAGTCAATGAATGGAGATCCGCAATAAAAATGAATGATTCCTCTTTGTTCTGTTTGATCAATTCAATAGCCGGAACGATCGCCCCTAGGATATTTCCCAAATGGGGTCTTCCGCTACTCTGTATGCCTGTCAGTACTCGTGCCATTTGTTTAATTTTGGCGCAAATTAAGTAAAACAGGATATAATCCATTTGAAATTATACGTTAATTGCAGCATGATCAAAAATCGATTACCCTTTCCTTTAGTATTAGTTTTAGTGTTTTTAATTCAATCCGTTCAGGCTCAGGAAACTGTGATTCCAAAGCTGATATGGAAAGTCAATAAAGTTGATTTAGGGACTGTTTTTGAAGAGCAGGGAAAGCAAATCGCCGAATTTGAATTTACGCATACCCAGGACTCTCTTTTTTACATTCAGGATGTTTGGACAGATTGTGGTTGTACTACTGTAGATTTTACCCGTGATACTCTTGCAGTAGGAGGTACCGGTACGCTTCAGGTATCTTTCGATCCAGTTTCTGCAGCTGGATATTTTAACCGGATGATTATCGTCAAAGGGAACCTTCAGGATACTCAGGATACTCTGTTTTTAGAAGGAACAGCAATCCCTTATCCAGAGAATCCGGATAAAATATATCCTCAAAAAATAGCGAATGTTGGATTTAGACTGCCAAAATTGAATATGGGAGAAGTCTTTACCAATGTCCCGAAAATTAAGTTTTTGGAATTTTACAATTTCGGCGACGAGACGCTTTATGCAGATAGCTTAAAATTCAATGTGCCTGAATATATTGAAATTTCTCAGGTTCAGGATTTTGTGAGATCTCAAGAGCGAGGTTTGATTCAGGTTTCCTTTGATGGAGCCGCCAAAAATGAATTGGGGTACGTGGAAGATCAGTTTGCTATTTCTTGGGATTCTTTATCCGTAATTCCAATTCAGGTGATTGCTGAAGTATTCGAATATTTTCCGCCATTTTCGAAAGATGAACTCCACGTCGTTCCCCAATTAGTTTTGGGAACCAAAGAAATCGATCTGAAAGAAATTTCTTCAAAAACTATTCAAAATAGGGTAGTTAGTATTACAAACAAAGGTCAAAGACTTCTGGAAATCAGAAAAATTCAAGGGAATTGTGAGTGTTTGACTTTAGAAATTCCAAAAACCGAATTAAATCCAGGAGAAACAGTAGATCTTCGCATAACATTTGATCCTAAAGGCCGTCAAGGAATTGATCAGAGGAATATTTATGTATTCAGCAATGATCCTGTAAATCCAGTTCAGTTGTTTATTATAAAGAGCAGAGTGGAATAGCTTAATTTATCAAATGATTTTTTTGAATTCCCGAAATTTTATTTGATGAATAAAGAATAGGGAGTAGCTTTAAATGATACTTCAGGAATTTTTATTGTTATGAGAAAGAGGTTTTTATTAGGAATCATCGTGGTCCTTGTTCTTGGGACTTCTTGGAATTTTTTTGAGGTTAATCCATTCCGAATATATCCCTATATCCAAGTTTATGGCGAGAGGAAAGTCCAAATAACCTGGTTTAGCAATTCACTTACGAGCAGTTCTATAAAAATCGTAGATCAATCCGGTTCAACTTTATTGAACCAAGCTGTAGAAAGCAAATCAATGCCAGAACTGTATTATACCAATGCAGAAAAAAATCAGGTGTTAAATGGATTGGAGCAGGGGAGTTGGATAGGGAGTGAGGAGTCATTTAAGTATCAAATTCAGATTTCCCTTCCTCCTGGAAAAAACATCAGCTATACAGTTGAATTGGGTGGACAATCCTTTTCAGAACAATTTATTTCTCCTCCCTCTAAAGAATCTTGGGATAAAATCAGATTTATTGCTTTGGCAGATTCGGAAACGGATCCAAGAGGAAGAGTTACAAATCGGGCTTGGTATCCCGGTACGCCATTATTTAGGCCAATTACCACTGTTCCAGAATTATGGAAACAGAAATTTGGTAGCACTGTGGAGCAGGGAATTGAGTTGCCAAATTACATGCTTACGGAGGAAAAAGGTTACAGAGAAAACCTTAAAATAGTCAATGACCGTTCTCCTGATTTTATTGTTATGCCCGGTGATTTGGTGCAAGGCGCAGGATATCAACCAGGTTGGGATGAGTTTTTTAGGCAAAATGCCGGAGAATTGGGCAAAGGACTATCTCAATATGCCATCATTCCTGCACTGGGAAATTGGGAATCTTTTGGAGCAATCAATGGAGGTTATGAGTTTAATGAGAGGGGAGCATATCTACCAATTTTAGGCCGAAGTAGATTTCATGCATACTTTGAAACACCCAGCTCAGATCCTTTACAAAAACATAGACAAAGCTATTATCGAAGTGATTATGGCCCGGTGACAATTCTAACTTTGGATTCAAGCAATGGAACACCAGATCAGCATCCTTCGGATTTTGATGGTCAGACAAAATTGACGGGAAAAGAATTTACCGAACCTGGAACGGATACTCAGGAGAATTATACAGCTTCCAAATATGTAAGCAATGGAGGTAAAGACCTAAGCAGCTTTGGCCCCGGTTCTGATCAATACCTTTGGCTGGAAGCTAATCTGAAAGCAGCCAGCGAGGCAGGTCAGTTGATTTTTGTCCAGTATCATCATATCGCATTTTCTTCCGGCGAACATGGAGTTCCTCTGAATCATGAATTATCCATAGGACAGGTGGGAACACCTCTGCAAGTCCTAAATCCTCTTCTGGAGCAATATGGTGTGATTGCTGTTTTCTCTGGGCACGATGAGCTATTCGAAAGAAGCTTTGTCGATGAGGATGGAGATGGGAAAGGTATCATGTATTACGATGTCGGTGTAGCTGGTGATGGAATGCGCGGAGAAAAAAGAGATTGGTTAGGGAATCCATTGAATACTTTGGATTACAATCCATATAGAAAATGGACTGCCGATCAAAGTGAAGCCGAAATTTGGAATACTACGGGGACCAATCCAGTACTGGTAGACGGAGGAAAGCATTATGGTCATCTTGAGGTGAATCTTGAAAAGGTTACCGAAGGAGAGAATCAATTTGCCAATATCAGATTTACTCCGGTTTATGCATTTCCAGTTCTTGACCAGAATTATAATCTGCTAAGGGTAGAGAGAAGAGTATATAAAGATGAAATCCAACTCAAAATACCTCTAAGAGTAATAGAGGAAGCGCCAGTCTTTAAAGAAGAATTGACTTTGAAGCTTGATGCAGATGGGAAAGTGATTTCCAAGGCTTCAGACTATTTCACTTCGGGCTATTCTGAGAATTATGTTTATGATTTTTCGAGATCACTAACTTACTCCTGTGATGATTTAGGCTTGAATGAAGTTCAGGTTAAAATAAAATCGGAGGGTGTAGTGAAGTGGGAAGGAACAGTCAAGGTCAATGTCCTCGACGACATCAAGCCAACTCTTGTTCTTAAGGAATTTGTTGGATCGCTGGATGTGACACAATCCAATAAATTTGAGATTCTAAGAGAACATATCATCTCCAGTTTTTCTGATAATTGTGGCAATGATTTAGAAATCAATTTTAGCCCCAAAACCGTTGGTTGCGAAGATTTAAATGAAGTAATCCAAGTGGAAGTTTCCGTTAAAGATAAATCCGGAAATACTACCTCAGGAGTAACTACTGTCAGAATCGAAAAAGCCCAAAGCAAGAAAATCAGTATCAACGGGGCGTCTTCTGGGGTCATTGGATCCGAAATTCAATTGGAATTAGGTTCTGAATTCTCTTATTCAGTTTTGGGATGGTACAAAGGCGATGATTTAATTTCAACCAGTACCTCAAAGTCATTTAAAGTAACAGAGTCAGGAATTTATTCTGCGCAGATACTTCCCGTAAATGGTTGTCCTGTTTTTACTGATTCCAAAGAAGTCAAGTTTACAGAAGATCCTGGAACAGGAGAAAAACCATATCCTCATCTGAAAGAAAGGATCGAACTTCCTCTAAATGAAAATGGCCTTGCTGAGCTTTCCAAAGGAAATATTTTCATCAGTGCTCCCTCAAACGACCTTATTATCACTTTGAGTAAAAATGTCTTCAAATGTGAAGACTTGGGAGAAAATACTGTTCAAGTTACTATCAAAGACTCCAAAGGAAACACATGGGAAGAATCGATACTTGTCAAGGTTGAAGACAATTTACCTCCGGTTTTGGTAACCAAAAACATTGAAGTTGAACTGGATTTAACAAAAGGAGAGGTGGCTTTAAAAGCTGAGGATTTCGTGAGTCAACTCACTGATAATTGCGAAGTGAAAGAGTTGACGATCAATAAAACTTCCTTGAACTGCGAGCATATAGGTAAGGAAGTACAAGTGGAATTAAGAGCTGTGGATATTGCTGGGAATGTGACAGAAAAAACAGCGATTGTTACTGTTAAATCCCTTGTTACTAAACCTGTAACCATTTCTGGACCCGAAAGCATTTGTATAGGAGAAAATGGGGAGATCAAATTGAGCAGTGATGCTGCATTTGAGGTTGTGAGATGGAGAAGAAATGGAGTTGAACTGGAAGGGCAAATTGGGAAAACTCTAGCGATTGAAACCGGTGGTGTTTATCATGCAGTGATCCGATATGAGGGCGGATGCCTTTTTGAAACTGAAAAATTAGAAGTGAAAGCCTTCGAAAAGCCGGAAGGAGAGATTGTGGAAGATGGGAATATTTTGAGAGCACCGGAAGGAGATTTTGAATACCAATGGTTTAGAAATGGGGAGTTAATTCCAGGTGAAACAAAAAGAGCAATTACTCTAAATCAAATGGGTATTTACACTGTTGAGTTAACAAATGAAGCTGGATGTAAAACCAAATTAGGGCCAGTTGAAGTAACCATTTCTGGATTGATTAATGGAACTGTTTTATCCAGAGAGTTAAAAATTTACCCTAATCCTGTATCCTCTGAAGTTTCGATTGAATCTACCGGTGACCTTGAATTTATTCCTAATACTTGGGAAGTATTTGACATGAATGGAAAAGCGCTGAAGCAAAACATCAACTTGTTAAGCGAAAGTCCAACGAAAATAACTTTGGATGTAAGTGCTATTGCAAATGGTACTTATTTGATTTCAGTTCAAGGTTTAGATCAACAAGTCTTCCTTGGAAGAATCTTAAAAATAAAATAAAAGGCTTTTTTGTAGCAAATTGATACTGTTTTACGTATTGATTTACAAATCATTATGGCCCAAAATAAACTAACCATGAAGCAGTCTTTTTTTATTTTAATCTTATGTTCTTTTTTCCTTTTCTCCTGTGAAAATGAAGATGAGAAACCAGTCGTAAAAGTTACCTACGAGGTAATCACCAGTGGAGGAGCAGAATGGTATGGAGAATTTGATGATGAAAACGGTCAAAGAATAAACACTACTGAATTAGGCTCAAGTACTCTTCCGAGTGGATGGAAATATGAATTTGAACCAAAAATTTCACCCATTATAGTAACTATCCATGGAACAGCCGATTGCCCTACTTGCGGTGATACAGAAAGAATGGAATCGGAAGATATAACCGTGAATATCTATATCAACGGGAAATTAGAACAAACTCAAACCAATAACTGTCGAGAATGCACGGGTGGATCGATTAAAGGCCTGGCAACGACTTGGATGAAGCTTCCAGAAGAATTTGAAGATTAAAGAGTGTGAATTCCGCTCAGTCTTCTCTTGCTCTTCTCACAATTTTTACCACTCGATTGTAGATAATTTCTGCCAGATTCCAATCGTATCCGGTAAAATTAGCAGTGTTATTAAACTGGATCACGATTGTATCAATGTCTTTGTGATACTTGGCGATACTTTGGTAGCCAGGAAGCAAACCGGTGTGCTCGTACACATAAATGTCTGTATAGATTTCTTGTTCGCCTTCTTTGAAAACCGAACCATCATTTAATGCCCGAAGGAAAATCCCCACATCTTCAGCAGTGGCAAGCATTAAGCCATTGTTTTCTGTTTTAAAATCCTGGTCAAGTCCCACGTAATAACCACTCATAACTTCATCCATATCCACTTCACTCAGGGAAGTGTAGGTGTTTTTAAGCCCTAGTGGAGTCAGAATCTCTTCCTGGATATATTGCTGGTGAGGATATCCAACGGTCTTGTCGATCAGGTCAGAGATCAGCATGTAATTGGTATTGGAATAACCGTAGCTTTCTCCCGGTTCAAAATCAGCTGGTAGATCCAGCGCGTAATCCAGAGTCTCCTGTTTGTTGCTTGGAGGGTTTGTCCAGTAGTCGGGATGATCTACATAATTGGGAATGCCTGATCGATGCTGCGCCATCATTCTAAGTGTGATTCTATCTGAATTCTCAATTCTTCCAGCCAATTCCGGAAAATACTCCGCCAATGTTTTATCCAATGATAGACGCCCTTCTTTCACCAGTTTAGCGAGGGAAACAGCCACATAGAGCTTGGTAATGCTGGCAATCTTAAACAATGCCTGCGGATAAGCAGGTATTTTCTTTACCCGATCATGCCAACCCGCAGCATAGAATTCTGCAGGTTTGCCTCCCTGATCCACGTAAACAATCATTCCATCAAAGCCTTGCTCGATACCTTCTTCCAATTGTTCCTGAACCGAGTCGGGTAGGGGTCTGATCCAAGCTTTCACCAAAGGCCAGGGAACAAAATACAGCGAACCTATACTTGCAAGAATAAAGAGGATTCGGAGAATTTGTTTGGTTTTGGGGTTAGGCATTATGCTTTAGGTAGGTTCACTTAACGTTTTCGGGCTTTGCGTTCGGGCAGGTTTCGAAGTACAAAACTGTCAACCTACACTGAACTTGAGTAGTTACACAAAGCTCCTGATTTGCAAGTCACTCCGCCTGATGCAATACCCGTGTTAGTACTTGTTGTTATTTTATTTTAGTCTGCAAGCCCAGCATGCTTAGCAATATTTTCAAATTCCTTTCTGACTTTTTTTAGTTTGTTCATTAATTCTTCGCTGTCAGGCTTTTTGAGTATTTGCTCTTCTAAATATTTGATTTCTATTTGGTCAATTGCAATACTCAGTCTTGTTATTAAGTTAGGCATGGCTAAGCAAACATATTCAAAATGTGTTCTTTTACATTCATTCATTAAAACTGAATTTACCTCTCCCAAATGCCCTAGATATTCTTGTGTTTCTGTTATTAAAGCAAGAATATCCTTTTTTGAGTCAATTGGAACCGCTAATTCAGGAACGATATGTTCAGAATGTAATTGGTCTACCTGCGTCCAAAAGTTTTCAATTTCCAATACTAAATTTGTCAAGACTTCTTTTGGATAATCATATGAATGTTCCTTGAATCTTAATTCGTGATTGGCTTTTATCTTTTTCAGTTTTTCAACGGTATATAAGTCAACATTGTCTGTTACTTTATGGTGTCGATAACAAAGAAATAAAAGATTGTCAATTGAGTTTATTTCTCTGTTTGTCTTATTTGGGTTATATCTTTGACCTTTAGGCGATACAGCTTCTATATGACACAGTTGAGCAACAAATAAATTATCGTCATCAAAAATTGGATGTGAACAATCTGAAAAGGCACATTGATTTCCACTTCTTGCTAATAGAAGTTTCAAATTGTCAAGTGGTATTTTTCTACTGTATTTTTTCATTCCTTGTCTTTCCCTACAATAGATGATAACATGTCTGAATAAAAAACCTCTTACTTACATTTTTCATATATCTTTCTTTTACAAGGATTTATCTCTAAATTTTAATCTCTCTTCCACGCTCTCTACTTTTTCCTCCGCGCTCTCTGCGGTTAAATACCCCTTTACTTAAATGCCGGAATCCCAGTAATCTCCTGACCCAAAATCAGCAAGTGAATATCATGGGTTCCTTCATAGGTAATCACGGACTCCAAATTCATCATATGACGCATAATTGGGTATTCACCTGTAATCCCCATTCCTCCATGAATTTGTCTGGCTTCACGGGCGATATTCAGCGCCATGTCCACATTGTTTCGCTTTGCCATGGAAATATGAACTGTCTTTGCTTTGCCCTCATTCATCATCTTGCCTACTTTCCAAGCCAAAAGCTGGGCTTTGGTGATTTCGGTGAGCATTTCTGATAATTTCTTTTGAACCAGCTGGAAACTAGCGATAGGCTTGTCAAATTGAATTCTCTCTGCAGCATATCTTCTGGCAGAGTCATAGCAGTCCATCGCAGCGCCGATCGCTCCCCAGGCTATTCCAAAACGTGCTGAATCCAAACACATCAATGGAGCTCCTAAACCTGATTTGCCAGGAAGTAGATTTTCCTTTGGCACTTTCACATTGTCAAATACTAATTCACCGGTACAGGAAGCCCGAAGTGACCATTTATTATGGGTGGTAGGAGTAGTGAAGCCTTCCATTCCTCGTTCCACGATTAATCCATGGATTCTTCCTTCCTCATTTTTTGCCCATACTACGGCGATATCTGCTTCAGGGGAATTTGAAATCCACATTTTGGCTCCATTCAAAAGATAATGATCTCCCATATCCTTGAAGTTGGTAACCATGCCACTTGGATTGGATCCATGATCAGGTTCTGTCAGTCCAAAACAGCCGAGGTATTCTCCTGAGGCTAATTTGGGAAGGTATTTTTTCCGTTGTTCTTCTGAACCGAATTTATAGATAGGGTACATGACCAGGGAACCTTGAACAGAAGCAGTAGATCGCATTCCTGAATCTCCACGCTCTATTTCCTGCATGATCAATCCATAGGAAATATAATCCAGTCCGCCACCTCCATATTCCTCTGGGATTTGAGGACCAAAAGCACCAACATCACCAAATTTTTTAACTATTTCACTTGGAAAATGAGCATTTTGAGCCCAATCTTCGATATAAGGAGAAATTTCTTTTTTGACGAAATCCCGCATGGAGCTGCGGATTAAAAGATGCTCATCTGTCAATAAATCATCGATTTGCAGGAAATCAACACCTTCAAACTGGTCTTTCTTTTGGGATATTTGGGTAGCCATTGCCTCTAAGGGATTTTGGTTAATTAGTATATATCAGTGATTTTTGTCAAGTCAACAAAATTCTGACTTGCTCGAAGTAAATAGATTGCTTCCTAAAAGTCTATCTTTTTTAAATAAATTACAGATGAAACAAGAGGAATTTGATCCGAAAATTCTAGATAAGATAGAACAGCTTCAGAGCAAGTTCAAGGCATCTGGACAAGACATGCTTTCCTATCTGGAAGGCTTACTTTATGCCGACTATCTGACTTATTGGGAATACATCAATTTGGACGTTTTGCTTTCACTTCAGCAACCAAAAACATCCTTTCCTGATGAGAAGATTTTTATCATTTACCATCAGATTACTGAACTGTACTTCAAATTGATCATTTCTGAAATGGAGCAGATTTCTATTCAGGAACCGATTACATCCGAATTTTTTGTTTCAAGGCTGGAACGGATCAATATGTACTTTGATCATTTGATCAGTTCTTTTGCGATGATGTGGAAGGGGATGGAAAGGGAGCAATTCCTGAAATTCAGAATGTCGCTTCTTCCGTCCAGTGGATTTCAGTCTGCCCAGTATAGAGAAATCGAATTGATGGCTGCTGATGCCTTTAACTTGGTCGCTTTGAAAAACAGAGAAGAGCATGATTACCATAGCCCTGCCGATGATCTTTTTGAGCATCTCTATTGGCAACAGGGAGCTATTGAATTGGCAACTGGAGAGAAGACTTTGACCCTGAAGAATTTTGAATTAAAGTATGGGAAAAAGCTTAAAGAGATAATTGAATCCTATAGACGTAAAAATCTGTGGCAGAAATACATAGATTGTCCTGATAAATCGGGTGAACTCATAGAAGCTATGAAGCAATTCGATTTAAAGGCAAATGTTTTTTGGCCTTTGGCACATTATAAATCCGCTGTCAGATACCTACAAAAAGACCCTGTTGATATCGCAGCAACTGGCGGTACCAACTGGCAGAAGTATTTGCCTCCGCGTTTTCAAAAAGTGATTTTCTATCCTGAACTATGGACTGAGCAAGAAAAAGAAGAGTGGGGAAAAGGATGGGTAGTAAAAGAAATATTTGGCGAAGACACACCTGGTAAATACTAGTTTGAATAGCATGAAAGGAAAGACTTTAGCCTGTAGGATTTTCTTTTCTTAAATTGGAAAAATAGAAATCCGACAGTCTTAAATCAATGAACCCATGAATATTCTCAAAAACATCAAATTATCTGAAGAAAGACCCGGAGTCCTTCAAGTTTATAAAACTGATAAACTCAATCTTTTTTCCATAGCTCTTGTGAAAGGTCAAATGCTTAAAAAACATCATACAACGGTTCCAACTCTTTTGACTATGCTAAAAGGAAAAATCGAATTTGAAATAGAGGGAAAGGTTTTTGAGTTTTCTGAATTTGATATCTATGAAATCCCGGTTTCTGTGGAGCATGAAGTCAGAGGAGTAGACGCTGAAAACATTTTCACACTCACTCAGGAAAGGTAAATCGACTTCTCCTCAAGTTTTATCTGGATAATGCAGCTTCACAAAGTTGGCGGCATTGTTAAAGCAAAAATCCTCGACCGTTTTTCTTACATCATCCAATGATTTTAGATGAGCCAGATGTTTTGGAGCATTTCCTTTTCGAGCTTGCTCAATTTCAAAAATTAAGTTTCCAGCAAATACCTCAAATTCCAAAACAGTGGGATAGGGGCTTACCGGATCAATTAATCCTTCGAGGTCAGTTCCAATAGTGATACACTTCCAAATGTTTGGTTTTTCTTCCTCGGATAGATTTTTATTTCCATAGGCGCTTTTCACAATCCCCTCGATATTCTCCCAAAGCAATTGAATTCCGTTTCTTTTGCTGTCTTTATCCTTATCAGTGATTCCTAAGATTCTTTGGTCAAATGATAGCCCAAAGAGACCTTTTGTTTTTACGATTATTTCTATGTCTTCATCGCAAAGGTTGATATTCCAAGAGTTGAATAACCCTGAATCATCGCAGTAATCATCTACCTCATTTTCCATCCTTTCGATATGCTTATCTAAAGAAGGAATGCCTGAATAGCCACAGTGCGAGCCGATTACAGGGATCACATCCCCTTTTTCAAGGCAAGGTAAAACCACCTCTTGATAATATTCTTTCCTAGATTTGGCACTCATGTGCTTTACATCTATTAAAATCCTGTAACCTAGTTCTGGATCCTTTTCCAACTTTTTATTCAAGCCTAGAAATTCCCTTAGAATTCGCCTTCCATTATCGTTAAACCCTTCATTCATTAACTCAGATTGATCCAATAATGCCTTTCCCTGATCTGGAATGGAATGGGCATGACCACATAATTTATTGTTGAAATGATGGGCAAAGGTGATGAAGAAAACAGGTGTTGGCCATTCCTTTTTGATATGCTTTACTCTACGCGAAACTTCTGCAATTGTCGCTCTGTCTGTTCCCAAAGAATGAGCTCCCTCTATGGTCAAAACCATCGTGATTTCATTATCATCTTCAACTGATGAATTCAATTCTTCTTTGGAAAGAGGAACTCTATAGCTGGCATCCACCGCGACCATTTCATTTGGGAAATTACTTTTCCGGGTTTTTTCAGATTCAAAAATTCTTCTTGCCAACCCAGGAGTGAAGACCTCATTTTTCTTGATTCTTTTGCCAGAATCCTTGGTGACAAATTCCATTTCCCGATTTAATGATTCCCAATAATCATAGGCTGAGGACTGGAAATAATCAACCGCTTCATCAGGAATTCTCATGTAGGCAGTTTGGATAAAATCCCGGAAAGGGAGTTTATGGCTGGTCGCAAAAGAAATCAAAAATCGGGTCCATTTATCATCGCCCAACTTTGGCTTAAAGCCTTTTACAAAAGATTTCTCCAAAGGATAAAGAGAGTTGAACGTCAGTCGAAGATTGGCATTCCAGGCTTTTACAAGGTCTGTCTGGCTGTAGGATGCACCCATTTTCCCTTTTAAATACCCCTTTCGATTAGAAGCGATAACTGTCCAGGGACTGAATTCACCTCTTCTTTCGAAGCGTTTTCGTTGTTCCTGCATCCAAAAATGAGCCCTCATATGGTTGTGGCAATGCAAATCAGAAAATCTCATGTCTTTGGCTTAAAAGTTAAATGTTGATTTTCCTCCCCAAAAGACTGCAGTAATGTCTTTAACTACGGAATCAGAATTAGTGTAATACCAATGGTGAACCACATCATGAAGCAATCCTTTATCGTCTTCTATGTCTGTCACATCGCATTGGTAAATATCATCTGGCAAACTCAAAGTATTTTTTGCACCCCATCTACCTAATCTGTTAAAGGCATTTTTGGTCACTTCTGACACACCCAAAGCCTGATCCTTATTATGGAAATAAACATGGACTCTTTCGCCAAGGTCAATTATCTTATACATGGGTTTTGGTTTTTCCAGCGCATCATAGTCAATATCGGATCCGACTAAGATTATCTCGCCAAAGAGACAGTGAAGCTCAAAACCAATGTCAGCCAATCCAGTGATCATACTTTCTAAAACCCTGTTTCCCATGCTATGGCAGAGTAAATGAATCTTTTGCTCACACATAGGTTGTCTGTCTTTGACCAGTTTTTCTTTGAAGTATTCCCGAAGACTTGCCATGGACCGAGCCAAAGCAAATCCAGATTGACAGGCATCGTAAGCATCTGATCGGTATTTCAGCATTTGTTTTTTGGCTGGCCAGGTGAATAACACAATATGACAAATCGGAGAATCTTCCGGCTCCACGTATTTTTTATGCAATTCAGCTAAGGTCTGCATTGCCGTCTCCAAGTTTGATTTGAAGCCATGGACAAAAACTAGGATGTCTTCCCGCGATTTTGCCTTGGCACCGGCTTTATACAATTCTTCAAAAATCTGCCCAGAGGGGAATTTGGCCTTGCTTATTGGAGCTCCATCTGTGTACTTCATCAATGTCGCTTCCTCTACTTCCGGTATAATCTGGATTTTAAAGTCTTTTAGTTTTTTCGCTTTTTTGGGATCGAAAGAAACGGTTCCATAACGGAGATTATGTCTTGCTTCTTCATCTCCGTCCATTCTCATAAATTCTTTTTCGTTGACAGAGATGTAGCTTTTACTTTTTCGGGAGGTGACTTCCCGGTTTGTGATAATGTAGTGAGTTACCATAGAATTGATTGTTAAAAATTGGAATTAGAAAAATTCAATTTTTCATGCTGTTTTTTTTACTGAATGATGCAAAAAATGCCTCCTTAATTTCTGTAATAATTGATTGAATACCAAGGTTTAAGGAGGTCAATTTTCGATCATGGAAAATTAAATTCGTATAATTTGACTTATAAAAAAGCTTAAATCGCTTAGAAATTTATATTTTCAATTACCTGTAAATTCTAAAATTGAGCAGGCATTATTAACCCAAAAACCAACCTTATGAAATTTGAATTTTGTCCTGATTTTGAATCTATGAGTCAAAAAGGTGCAGATTATGTACATCTGGAAGTAGCTAAAAACCCCAGTTTGCTTTTTTGTGTAGCTAGTGGTGGTTCCCCGGCAGGATTGTACAAGTTGATGCATCAAAAGCATGAAAAGCATCCAGGATTTTTTAACAGGATGAGAGTAGTGAAACTGGATGAATGGGTTGGATTACCGGCCGGATCAGATTTTTCCTCTGAAAAGGATGTGCAAAACAAGCTTCTTCAGAAAATAGAAATTCCAGATGAGAGGTATTTGGCATTTAATGATCAGGCCGAAGATCCGGAAAAAGAATGCAAACGAGTGGATGCTGCGCTGCAGGAAGAAGGGAATATTGATATCTGTATTTTGGGCTTAGGTCAAAATGGACATATAGCACTAAATGAACCTGCTGATAAACTTCAGATAGATTGCCACGTAGCGAAATTGACCGATCAGACTTTGGGAAGTGGAATGATTGAAAAAGTAGGGGTTCCATTGGAATACGGAATGACCTTGGGAATGAAAGCGATTCTTGACTCGAAAATGATCCTCCTTTTTATTACCGGGAAAGGTAAGAAAGAGGCTTTTGAGAAGCTTCAGAACAAGGAAATCAATACACAGCTTCCGGTATCTTTTCTTTGGCTACATCCCAATGTTCATGTTTTGGTAGATGAATCATCTGTATAAAATAAAATGAGGTAGTCTCAAAAGTCTAAAATTTGTCACCCTGAGTCTTAAAAATTCTTCAAACAGACAAAAAGGAAATGACAGAAGTTGGCCTTAAAAACGGGATTTGGGTCACCCTGAGCGGAGTCGAAGGGTCCTCGATTTCGAGACTACCGTCTCTCAAGTGCTCGGACTGACACGCATACCATGCCATTATATCAATCTGTCTTTGGTAGCACTTGAGCGACAAAAGTCGCGTATATCAAAGGTCTTTTGAAGCGAAATTGGCGACATTTCGATTTCGAGACTCCCGTCTCTCAAGTGCTCAGAGTGACAAAAATCAATTATTAGACAGCCTCATTTTTTAAATTTCCACAGCAAATTCCTCTTTAGGATTTCTGACTTTTTTCATTGGAAGAAGCCAATCGCCTTCCTCGTCTCTATAGCCGATCGGCAACATCAAAACAGATTTCAGTCCTTTTGAATCCAAGTCAAGAAGTTTATCAAGTTGTTCTGAATTAAAGCCTTCCATTGGAGTAGCATCAATTTTCAACTCTGCAGCTTGTGCGATTGACAATCCAAATCCGATGTAAGCCTGTCTTGCGGTATGCGCGAAATTTTCCTCAGGAGTCTGCTTCAGATAAACAGCTTTAAGACGGTTGGTATAATCTACAAATCTATCTGCTGGTAGACCTCTTTCTTTGGTGGTCAATTTAAAAATTGAGTCAATTCTTTCTTCTGTATACTTATTCCAAGCAGCAAAAACCAACACGTGGGAGGCATCAGAGACGATTTGTTGTCCGTTTGAAATTGCGACCAACTTGTCTTTAATCTCTTGGTTAGAAATCACAAAAACTCTGAATTGTTGCATTCCAGATGAGGTAGGAGCTAATCTTGCCGCTTCCACAATCTTATCTACATCTTCTTGGGATACCTTCTTATTCGGATCGTATTTTTTAGTGGCGTATCTCCACTCTAGGTCTTTTAATAGTGCCATGATAAATGAATTTATATTGGTTTAGTTTTTTAAAATCATTGTTACATGAAGCTAAATGCAAAGGCCTTAATAAAAGTTCAATGTTTTTGTATTTATTGTATATACATTTAAAACCAATGACATAAGTCAAAAGCAGGCATAAAAAAAGCCAGCTACAAAACTGCAGCTGGCTCAATTAGTTGGTGGAATTAAATCACATTTTCAAATTTTCCATCTCCAAAAGCTGTGGCTGAAAAGGCTGTTCGTACAAACGTTTTCCAGTTGCTTTGTAAAGTGAATTACCCAAAGCTGCGAATACAGGAGGGAAGAGAGGTTCTCCCAAACCTGTTGGTGCTTCGTTGTTTTGTACAAAATGCACTTCAATTTTCTTTGGAGCTTCCTTATGTCTGATCATTCGATAAGTATCAAAGTTCCTCTTGGTTGGTGCTCCATTTTCGAATGCCATTTCCCCATAAAATGCATTTCCAATTCCATCTACAATAGCTCCTTCGCCCATATTGGCGGCAGCATCTGGATTTACCACAATGCCGCAATCTACTGCAGCATATACATTCTCTACGACTGGTTGCTTGTCTTTGATGGTAATGTCCACCACCTCAGCCACGTAGGAATTATGACAGAAATAGGCCGAAACCCCTCGGGAAATTCCTGCTGGTACATTTGACCAGTTGGATTTCTCTCTCACCAATTCCAAAACCCCAGCATATCTTTTCGGGTCATAATCGTTGTTTTCACCCACTGGATTGGTTTCTGCTCGTTTCAGCAATTCCAATCTGAATTCAATCGGATCCTTGCCCATTTCTTCTGCCAATTCATCCAGGAAGCTTTGTTCAGCACCTGCGATAAAGTTGGATCGTGGCGCACGGAAAGCTCCGATTGTAATATTGGATTCAATTTGCCAGCCTTCAGCTAAATAATTGTCAATTGCTCCAGCAGGGAATCTATTGGCATGAATTGGAGACTCTGGAATACCTCCAGCTTTCACATGCAGCGCAAGTAGGTTGTTGTTATCATCCAAAGCTGCTCGGTAAGTAGCTGAGTAAGTTGGGCGATATACACCTGCACTCATATCATCTTCACGGGTATAAACCATTTTAACTGGGGCTTGTATTTTCTGTGAAATCAAAGCAGCTTCAGTCATATGATGGCTATAAGCTCTTCTTCCAAAACCTCCACCCATTCTGGCTAGGTTGATCTGAATATTTTCCTGAGGAATCCCCAAACTCGCAGCAATGGTTTGTCTAATCAATTCAGGAGCTTGAGTTGGGCCATAAATTACCGCTTTGTCGCCTTTTACATCGGCAAAGCAATTCATCGGCTCCATGGTATTATGAGCCAAGAAGGGAGCAGTATAGGTTCTTTCCAGCACCTTTGCAGCCTTTTTGAACGCTCCTTCTGGATCTCCATCTTTTCTAAGCACATTTCCTGGCTTGGAGATGTATTCTGCCATTTTCACTTTATGCGTTTCGGAATTTTCCAATCCTCCCGGAACTTTGATATCCATGTTTTGGCCACCTCTTCCTGCCATTGGGAAAGTTGAATCAGGAGCTTCTTCCCATTCTGCCTTCAAGTTCTTCTTCGCCTGCATAACTTCCCAGGTAGAATTTCCTACGATCGCAATTATTGTAGGGAATGTGGTCGTATCAAAAAAGTTTCTTCCGTAATCATCCTTGAAGATTTTCACTTCGAATGCATCCTGAATTCCTGGCATAGAAGTCACCGAACTTTTATCAAATGACTTCAATTGCATCCCAAAAGCCGGAGGTTGTACGATCGCCGCATACTTCATTCCTTCCACTTTATGGTCTATTCCAAACATGGGTTTTCCGGTAACTATCTTCGTACCATCCACATTCTTTTTGGAGTTTCCGATGATTTTAAAATCTGAAATATCCTTTAATTTAACTGTCTCAGGATCTGGGGCTTCTAATGTCCCTGCTAAAGAAGCCATTTCACCATAACTAGCTCTCTTTCCGGAAGTTTGATGCTCTACAAATCCTGCATTTGTACTGATTTCCTCAGCGGGTACATTCCATGTTTGGGCTGCAGCATTTACAATTAATTGTCTAGCAGTGGCACCTGCTGTTCTTAATGGCATCCAACCTGATCGGATCCCCTGACTACCTCCGGTAAATTGACGATCAAAACGCTCAGGATAAAAATCAGCTTGCTCGACAAAGACGTTTTTCCATTCCACATCCAGTTCATCTGCCAGAATCATTGGTAGTGAAGTTTTCACATTCGAACCGAATTCCGGGTTTGGATTGAATAAGGTGACGGCACCGTTTTCACCGATTTTGATGTAACTGTTTAATTCAAACCACTCTTTGGGCATGGTCAAAACTTCCTCAGGAGTAGGCTTACAACCTGCCAGCCAGCTAAAACTCAGCATCATTCCTCCTCCCGCCAGCGTGGACACTTTCAGGAAGGATCTTCTATTTAATTTTTTATCTACTAATGTCATGATCTCTTGGGTTAGGCTGTTTTAGCTGCAGTTTTGATGGCTGCTTTGATCCTCGTATATGTTCCACAGCGACAGATATTTCCATTCATTGCATTGTCTATATCTTCATCGCTGGGACTTGGGTTTTCTTTTAAAAGAGCTACTGCGGACATGATTTGTCCGGCTTGGCAATAGCCACATTGCGGCACATCATGTTCCAGCCATGCTTTTTGCACTGGATGATCACCATTTTCTGAGATTCCCTCGATCGTGGTAATCTGCGCATCAATAGCGGCAGAAACCGGGAGTTGACAGGAGCGAACAGCTGTACCATTCATATGGATCGTGCAGGCGCCACATTGCGCAATTCCACAACCGAATTTGGTGCCCACCAAATCCAGATGATCTCGAAGAACCCAAAGCATGGGTGTATTCGGGTCTACGTCAACGCTCAGGGATTTTCCGTTAATCGATAATTTATATTGTGCCATCTTTTTCTGTATTTGTTTCTAAGATAAGGAATTATAAAAATTGAATCCTTATGAAAATCAAATGATCATTCTTAAAGACAATCGTTTTTAGCCTTTATTGTTTCGATTTCCCAAGAACGAGAAAAGGGTAACGACTGATCTTATCCTATGAGTTGAGCTTTTACTTTTAAATAAAAAAGGATGCTATAATTCTTACAGGCTTTTACTAATTTCAAAAAGACCTTAATAGGAAATGTTAAACCAAACGCCGATCGCTTTAGGTAAATCTCAATGATTAAATGTTGATGCCAAATCCATGGATCAAAACCAATCTTAACCCCACGTAAATCACCAAAACAGCGGTTAATCCACCCAAAAACCTGAGATTAAATTTCTTATTGGAAAGGTAAGATCCAATACTTCCTCCAAGCACTACTGCCAAAATCAGTTTCCAGATTAAATCCAGATCCACTTGAAAAGTATCCGCCACAGTCAGACCTACTAAACCGGAAATAGAATTGACAAGAATAAAAACTGAAGCCAAAGAAGCGACGGTTCTGGGGTTTGCCCAATTCAATAAGTTGAGGGTAGGACTTAGAAAAATTCCTCCACCGATCCCCGAAACTCCGGCAAGTAAGCCCACGCTTCCTCCAAGTCCTAGCTTTTTGATCAGGCTAAATTCATGCGAAACAAGCTTGGCTTGAATATATCGAAGCATCATGGCGATGCCGGAAAGGATCAATGATGAGCCTAGAATTAAAAAGAAAACCTGTTGGGAGAGCTTTAATTGTGCTCCCAGATAGGCGAGAGGGATACTTGAGACCAGAAATGGCCAAAACGTTTTTAGGTCGAAAACCTTATTCCGGATAAAAATCAGTGTTCCAATGGTCACCACGCAGATATTTAAAATCAAGGCAGTGGATCTGATTTCATAGAAATTGGTGAGGAATAAACTCATGATCGCGAGATAGCTAGAGCCTCCACCAAAACCTACCGAACTGTAAAACAATGCGATAATGAAAAATATGTAGGGGAGGTATTCTATGGTGATCATGTAGTGCGAATAAAGCAGCTATGTAAGTTAAAATCTAAATAGATTTTGTTTTCTAGCGTTCAATTTGACTATTTATTTCAAAATGGGCAATGGCCAAAGGGATCTATTTGAAAAGGTGATTTCAGATCAAAAATTGATTTGGGTTTTTAAACTTGAATTTGAAAATTCAATAATCAAGGACTTTGATTTTTTCAGAAGATATATGATCTGTTGAAACCCTTTTTTCTTTTCCAAAAAATAAATTCCATCTCCTGCACAATTCCCCTCGACGAAATCCTTAATTTGGATTCTGCAGAACTTAAGGAGACTTGTGGATATTAGCGATTAGACATAATAGTGTAAAGAGAGCGATGTAACCAAAAGTATTTGCTTCATTTCCTTCAGATTGTAGATTTTTGTGAACAGATTATTAACTCTCTTATTCTTCCTTTTTATCGCTCAAATTTGTAACGCTCAAATTGAAATTACGGGAACTGTAATCTCAGGCGAAGATGGTTTAGGTCTGCCCGGGGCGAAAGTTGTAGAATTTGGAACCCAGAACGGAACTACAACCAATTTGGATGGAAACTTTCGATTAACAGTAAATGACTTGAACGCAACATTGGAAATCTCCTTTGTTGGATTCATCACTAAACAACTTGAATTAAAAGGCCAAGACTCGATTTCAACCACATTAAAGGTTGATTGCAATAGGGATTTCTTTGATTCCCAAAGTGTGAGTATCTACGCCTTAAGTGGAATCATTAACAACCCAATCGGTGGACAAGTTGACTTTGCATTTCCAAACTTTAGCTCTGGTACACTAATTACTGGCTTTTCTCTTCAATCTGATCTGAATGACAAAAGGTTCATTAAAGGGAAACTCGAATACAAACACTTCATCTTCAACTGTGATTTCGATTTTGATCTTAACTGGTATTATAGACGAGTGAACTTCACCGAATTCAGGTCATCAACAAACTCTTTTGAAACCAACTTCAACTATGGTAACTTAAGATTAACTGCTGGATACAGTAATCTTAACTTTGAAAATAAATTATCAAGTACTACCGAAAATTTATCAGCTCCTTTGATTGGATTAGGAACTTGGATAAACACAGTTTCTGTCCAAACCTTGCTAACAGGGAAAGCGGCTTTTTACAACGGTCGAACTGAGATCGTAGGTCAAGCCACCTTTTTTACTAAGCATGTTGAACTCTTTGTGAACTTTTACCAACTAGACTCTTTTTCAGAATTGACAATTGGAATAGGAAAGGAATTTGGATACTGGCTCAAATCGCAAAAACATTTTAAAAAACAGTACAAAAATCGTTAAAAAATCATGCCTTCGGGACTTGCACCATTTCCAAACCTTTATCATTATTTAATAAAAAACTGAACAAATGATTGTATTAAAAAGAATAGGAATAGTTTTGATAGTTTTAATCACTATTCAAACAATAACTTTTTATACTATATCTGAAAGTTTCTTAGTAAAGGAAATTGGGAGCAACTATGAAAGTTATGTTTTACAATTCGAAGAAAATAAAATTAAAGACATCGGTGTTATTTCTGAGCTCGAACTAACGAAGGAAAAAGTGATAGAAAGTTTTAAGGAGTTTGAACCATATAATTTAACGATTTGCAAATCAATATTTGATTGTTCTGACTTGCAAGAAACGGAATTCTTTTATCTCTATTGGTTTGACTTCGAAACTAAGAATCCTTTCACAATAAATTCAATAAATGAAGGCGAATTTGCAAAGGAATATGGTGCAGGTTGGGATTCTAAATACATCTGGATAATATATAAATGGATTCTTATAGAAAAAACGAATACTGGAATCTCTTAACAAGAGAAAAAACTAAATGATAACACCAAATAAAACCTATTGAAAACGGTTTTTATTTAAACGTTAATATTCATCCTCTCTCATTCTATTTTTTCAATATCAAACCTCTCTCACCCCTCCAGCCTCCTACAAGACTCCCTAATCACCAACTTGGTTTCCAGATTTTTAATCTCTAAGGCGATTTCTGGGTCGTTGATTTTGTTCAGCAGGTACTTGGCTCCGGTTACACCCATTTCAAAGGGTTGCTGATTTACCGTGCTTAGGGTAGGGTTGATGTAAGTGGAGATAGGTTCATCAGCATAGCCAATCACAGACAATTGACCGGGAATAGGAATAGTGAGTTGACTTGCTGCTTTGTAAATTTCAAAAGCTAGGTAATCACTATAAGCAAATGCACCATCTACCCAATTATTCTCTAAACAGGATTTTATTTTTTCGACAAGGTCAGGATTACTTCCCTCCAGGATTAACCTTTCATCCAATTCTATTTCATGCTTTCGAAGAGCTTCCTTATAGCCCATAAAGCGGTTGAAGGTAGTTGACAGGTTATCAGGGCCCTTGATATGCATGATCTTTCTGCATCCAATTTGACATAAATGATCCACTGCTGAGAATGCTCCCTTGAAATCATCCGAGATCACGTAAGGAGTTTCAATTTCCTCCGAAAATCTATCCACCAAAACCAAAGGAGTATCATTATCCATCACTTCCTGAAGATGCTCAAACTTGTCATTCATCTTGGAGATAGTGGCAATAATCCCGTCTACCCGTGCATCCAAAAGCGTATGAATGGATTTTATTTCCTGATTCTGGTCTTCATTGGAAGTACAAATCAGCAATTGATATCCGGCTTTAGAAGTGACACTTTCTATTCCGGAAAGCATGCGGCTATAAAAATGATGGGTGAATTCCGGGATAATCAATCCGATTGTATTGGTGCGGTTTTCCAAAAGACTTTTAGCGATAGGATTAGGTCTGTACCCTAGTTTTTTTGCCAAAGAAATGATTTCTAGCCTTTTTTTCTCAGAGACTTTTCCGCCACCATTTAGCGCTCGGGAAACCGTGGATGGCGTTACCTGAAGTGTATTGGCAATATCTGTGATGCTGGTTCTTTTCTTTTTCATTTTTGGGACAAAGGCTTAACCTCAATTCTAAATTAGCAGAAATGCATGTATTCAGGATCTTATTTCAAATGAACGGTTCTAGTTTAGGTCAAACGTTTGACCAATATACTGTTCATCATTTTTATGATATTGGTTTATTGTTTTGATAAACTTGATTTGGGCCAAACAAATTTTGGTCAAGAAATAAGAATGAAATTAGGAAAAACAGGCTTACAGGTACCTACCATGGTTTTTGGGACGAGTTCTCTGGGGAATCTCTATGAAGCTAGGTCCTATGAACAAAAATTGGATTTGGTCCGAACAAGCATAGAATGCTTTCCGAATGGGGCAGTGCTTGATTCGGCCGGGAAATATGGGGCAGGATTGGCTTTGGAAACCTTGGGGCAAGCATTACATGATTTGAATGTATCTAAAGACAACATACTAATCAGTAATAAACTGGCTTGGAGGAGAGCTCCTTTAATCGGTAAGGAACCTACTTTTGAGAAAGATGTCTGGAAGGATTTGAAATACGATGCCGTTCAGGATATTAGCTATCAGGGCATTTTACAATGCTTTGAAGAAGGCAATTCACTTCTAAAAGGTTTTGAGAGTCAATTGGTTTCTATCCATGATCCTGATGAGTATTTGGATCAAGCTTCTTCACCAAAAGATTACGAAAAGTGCTTTCAGGATATTTTGGAAGGCTATGCAGCATTGGATGAACTGAAGCAAGCCGGCAAGGTGAAAGCCATAGGAGTAGGTTCTAAAAGTTGGGAAGTAATCCAGAAAATCCATTCTCATTTCAAGCTGGATTGGGTGATGATCGCTAATAGCATGACGATTTACGATCATCCTGTTGAGCTTTTTGAGTATATGAAGCAGTTAGAAAAAGAAGGAGTGGGGATTGTCAACTCAGCAGTATTTCATTCTGGATTTTTGGTGGGAGGAGAGCATTTTGATTATCAAAAACTGAGTTTGGATGATGCCGAAAGTCAGAAGAAATTTAAATGGAGGGAACAGTTATTTGCGCTTTGCAAAGCTTCAGAAATTGACCCTGCCCATGCTTGCATCCAGTTTGCACTTCAACTTCCGGGTGTAAATTCTTTGGCACTGAATTCTACCTCTAGCAGAAGAATTCAGGCAAATGCCAAATTTTGTGAAACTCCAATTTCAAATGAATTCTGGATTTCCTGTAAGGAACAAGGCTTGATCGCCGATTATGTATTAGATTTTAAATTAAATAAAGCAGAATGAAATTATTATCCTGTTTATCTCCTGGAGAATTTGAATACCAAGAGGCGGAAATGCCGAAAGTCTCTAAAGGAAAAGCCATTGTCAAAATTAAGAGAATCGGGATCTGTGGGACGGATTTGCATGCATTTGAAGGAACCCAACCATATTTTTCTTACCCAAGAATTTTAGGACATGAGCTTGCCGGTGAAGTCGTGGATATCGAGGAGAATAATGAAATCTCCAAAGGAGATCAGGTAACTGTGATTCCTTATTTCAGCTGTGGAACATGTATAGCCTGTAGAAATGGAAAACCGAATTGCTGCCAAAAAATCTCTGTTTTTGGAGTTCATGAGGATGGAGGAATGCGAGAGTTTGTCTCAGTTCCACTTACTTCTTTGGTCAAGAAAGAGGGATTAAACTTAGATCAACTTGCACTCGCAGAACCGTTTGCCATCGGCGCTCATGGGGTTCGGAGAGCAGGAGTGAAGCCTGGGCAAACTGTATTGGTGATTGGTGCTGGTCCGATTGGATTGGGAGTGATGGAATTTGCCAGAATAGCAGGTGCCAAGGTGATTGCGATGGATA
Source organism: Algoriphagus iocasae (assembly GCF_014206875.1). Lineage (GTDB taxonomy): Bacteria > Bacteroidota > Bacteroidia > Cytophagales > Cyclobacteriaceae > Algoriphagus > Algoriphagus iocasae. Next base: position 1,567,787 of record NZ_JACIJO010000001.1, read on the forward strand.
TCAATGAGCAGCGATTACAGTTTTGTAAAGATGCTTGGAATATTCCCCATGTAGTCAAAGCTGGAAGTTCTGCGCATGAGCAGATTCAGGAAATCACCAATAATGATTTCTGCGATGTGGTGATCGATGCGACGGGTAGCTTGGCAGCGATCAACGCTGGTTTTCAATTCATAGCCCATGGAGGGGCATATGTTTTGGTAGGTTTACAAAAAGGAGAAATTGCTTTTTCTCATCCCGAATTTCATAAACGGGAAGCAACTTTAATGAGTAGCAGAAACGCAACAAGAGAAGATTTTGATCAGGTTTTGGAAGCGATGACTTCCGGTCAATTGTCGATAGAAAAGTACATCACCCATAAAGTCAAATTTGATCAGGTGAAGAATGATTTTCAGTCTTGGTTGAAACCAGAAACCGGAGTGATCAAAGCCGTAGTAGAATTATAATCAACTATTAAAATGCGCCAGATTAATTTTACAAGGTTGTTTTTAATATTTTTTGTTGCAGTATGTTTCTATACGACTTCGAAAAGCTGGGCTCAAATTGAAGAACGAGCCAGGCCAGCAGAGTGGAAAAATCTCGTTCCAGGAGGAAAGTTTATAGATTTATTTCAACCTATAGCACCGATTGGCCAGCTTACTTCAGAAACCTGGGGAACAGCCACAGTAAAGCCAAGATATGTGGATAATGGCATAGAGGATCAGGATTGGTCCTATTGGGGTGGTAACATTTTGGAAGGAGAGGATGGGCAATTTCATCTATTCGTTTGTCGGTGGAGAGAAGATTCTCAAAAAGGGCATCATGAATGGCCGAATTCCATTGTGGTTCATGCAGTTTCGGATAATTCCATGGGGCCTTTTAAAGTACTGGATGAAGTAGGAAAAGGTCATAATCCGGAAGCATATAAGACAGCTGAGGGTAAGTATGTAATTTATGTCATAGATGGGTTTTACAAGTCAAATAGCCTTAATGGTCCTTGGGAATATGGCAAATTTGAATTTGATCAAAGAGACAGGTCAATCATAGAAGGCCTATCAAATTTGACTTTCGTACGGAGAGAGGATGGTTCCTTTTTGATGGTTTGTAGGGGAGGTGGAGTTTGGTTTAGCAAAGATGGTCTGGATACTTTTAACCAGGTTTCAAACGAAAGGGTATATCCGCCCGTGGATGGCAGATTTGAAGATCCTGTGATTTGGAAAGATAATGTACAGTACCATTTGATTGTCAATGATTGGTTGGGAAGAATTGCATTTTATCAGAGATCCAAAGATGGTGTTCATTGGAAGACCGATCCAGGAGAAGCTTATATGCCGGGAATCACTATTTATGAAGATGGGGCCAAGGAAGATTGGTTTAAATATGAGCGAATCAAGATTTTGCAGGATAAGTTAGGAAGGGCGGTCCAAGCAAATTTTGCTGTAATAGATACGCTGAAAAATGAGGATAAACCCAATGATTTCCACAGTTCTAAAAATATTGGAATCCCTTTAAAAGTAGGATTGCAACTGGATTTGCTTAATAAAAGGCAGATAACAGCAAGTACCAAGAAGATAAAAGTATTGGTAAAGGCTGAGCCAGGTTTCGATCCTCAGAAGGACTTGGATCTTTCTTCTTTACGATATGGAGCTTCAGAAAAAGTGAATTTTGGCAGAGGGGCAAAAGTGTTGAGTTCCAAAGCTAAAGGAAATGATCTGGAGATCACTTTTGAAGGTCAAGGGAATGGTTTCAAGGAAAATAATTTTGCGGGGAAAATGCTTGGAAAAGACCGAAACGGAGAAATGATTTTTGGTTACTCCAGACTTCCTTGGGTGGATTATAATGAGGCTATTCTATCTGCTAAGAAGCCTGAGATTTTCAAAGAGAATGGGATTGTCAGTGTCCAAGTAGAAAATTTTGCACAGGTGAATTCCAAAAAAGCAGTGGTTTCAGTGGAGATTATTGAAGATGGGAAAAGTGCTTTCATTTCCACCAAGAAAATCAAAGGAATCAAGCCTTTTGAAGGAGTAAAAATAGATCTTCCTTATGATAAGTTTATTCCATTAGGTAACAATCTTTCTTTCAAAGTTTCAATCCAATCTTCAAATGGAGAATCCGAGGTTTTTGAAGGAGAATTTTAAACTCCAAATAATTGATGTTAAAAATATATTGATGATTTCCAGTGCCTTAAATAGTAATAAAGCTGACTTAAATGTCCTTTCTAGGAAAAGAAAGAATTTTCAAAACCCAAAATTTAATCTCATGAAAAATGTGATGTTTTACTTTTTAGTTTTCCTGTCAATTCAGACTTACGCGCAGGAAAATTCTCCTTTGACTCTTTGGTATAAACAGCCAGCAGCTGATGTTTGGACAGATGCATTGCCAATAGGAAATGGTCGGCTTGGAGCTATGATCTATGGAAACGTAGAAAAGGAGCTGATTCAATTGAATGAACATACGGTCTGGTCTGGCGGTCCAAATAGAAATGATAATCCTGATGCCTTGGCAGCTTTGCCAGAAATCAGACGATTGATTTTCGAAGGAAAACAAAAAGAAGCTGAGCAATTGGCCGCTAAAACTATCCAGACCAAAAAATCCAATGGGCAGAAATTCCAGCCGGTGGGAGATCTGAATATCGCTTTTGATGGCCATTCTGGCTTCACAAATTATAGAAGAGAATTAGATATTGAGCATGCGATCTCCAAAGTGACTTATGAGGTAGAGGGAGTTAGCTATACACGAGAAGCTATAGCCTCATTTGCAGATAATGTTATCGCGATTCACCTCACGGCTAGCAAACCTGGGATGATTTCTTTTACCGCATCCATGGCTACTCCTCAGCCGAATGCTACGATTGCGCTTAATTCTGATAATGAATTAACGATTGCTGGTACCACCACGGACCATGAAGGAGTAAAGGGGCAGATTGAATTCAAAAGCTTAGCTAAAATCAAAAATCAAGGCGGATCCATGGCTGCTTCAAATAATTCGGTAACTGTTCAGAATGCCGATGAAGCCACGATTTATATTTCCGTTTCAACCAATTTTAATAATTACTTAGATCTTTCTGGAGATGAAAATGCAAGGGCTGAATCATTTTTGGCGAAGGGATCTTCTAAAACATTTGAAGAATTACTAGAGAAAAACATCGAGGATTATCGAATGTATTTTGATCGTGTAAGTCTTGATTTGGGTGAAAGTGAATCTTCAAAACTCCCAACAGATGAGCGTCTTAAGAATTTTAGAAATTCCAACGATCCTCAATTGGTCACACTTTATTATCAATACGGAAGGTATCTATTGATTTCTTCTTCCCAACCGGGTGGACAACCGGCAAACCTTCAGGGAATCTGGAACAAAGAAATGTCCCCACCATGGGATAGCAAATACACGATCAATATCAATGCGCAGATGAACTATTGGCCAGCAGAGAAAACGAATCTGGCTGAGCTTCATGAACCATTCCTGAAAATGGTATCTGAAATGTCTGAAGCAGGAAAAGAGACGGCTAAAGTGATGTATGGAGCGAGAGGTTGGATGGCTCATCATAATACCGATATCTGGAGAATCACAGGTCCTGTGGATGCGATATTCTGGGGAATCTGGAGTGGAGGCGGAGCTTGGACGAGTCAGCATCTTTGGGATCATTTCCAGTATAGTGGCGATATGGATTATCTGAAGTCTATCTATCCTATCTTAAAAGGAGCTGCCATGTTCTATGTAGACTTTTTGGTAGAACATCCAGATAAACCTTGGCTGGTGGTCAACCCAGGAACTTCTCCTGAAAATGCCCCTGCTGCACATGAAGGTTCATCTTTGGATGCAGGAACCACCATGGATAATCAATTGGTTTTTGACGCTTTCAGTGCGGTCATTCAGGCTTCAGAAATGTTAGGGAAAGATCAAAGTTTTGCTGACACTTTGCGATCCATGCGAGATCAATTGCCTCCAATGCACATCGGGAAGCATGGGCAACTCCAGGAATGGTTGGATGATATTGACGATCCTAATGATCATCACAGACATATTTCCCATTTATATGGTTTATTCCCATCCAATCAGATTTCCCCACTTCGTACGCCAGAGCTTTATTCTGCTTCAAAAAACACCTTGATTCAGCGTGGAGATGTATCAACTGGCTGGAGTATGGGCTGGAAAGTCAATTGGTGGGCGAGAATGTTGGATGGTAATCATGCCTATAAATTGATCCAAAATCAGCTTTCTCCTGTAGGCGCTAAGCGTGGCGAAGGTGGTGGTTCCTACAACAATCTCTTTGATGCACATCCACCTTTCCAGATTGATGGGAATTTTGGATGTACTTCAGGAATCACCGAAATGCTGGTCCAAAGTGCCAATGGAGAAATTCATTTGTTGCCTGCATTACCTGATGTTTGGCAGGATGGAAGCATTACTGGAATTCGTGCCAAAGGTGGTTTTGAAATAGTAGAGCTAAAGTGGAAAGATGGAAAGATCGAAAAAGCGGTTATAAAATCGACTATTGGTGGAAATCTAAGAATCCGAGTTCCAAATGCTGTCAATCTAAAAAGTAGTAAGAATCTAAATATTGCTAAAGGAGAAAATCCTAATCCATTTTATAAAGTGCCAGTTACTGCCGAACCCATTATTTCTCCAGCAGCGAAAATTGAGCTTCCAGATCTTGGTGAAACCAAAGTCTATGATTTGAAAACTGAGGCAGGGGAAACCTATGAATTTGTCATTAAATAATATTCAAATGGCCTTATTTTCACTCTGAACCCTAATCATACCCAAAATGAAAAAGCCTATTTTCCTTCTTCTTTGTTTACTTTTTATGAATACTCTGAAAGGGTATTCTCAAGACCCTAATTTTTACATTTTCCTCAGCTTTGGCCAGTCTAATATGGAGGGGAATGCTAAGTTTGAACCGCAGGACACAGTTGCCAATGAAAGATTTAAGGTACTTCAGGCGGTTGATTGCCCTGATTTAAACAGAGAAATGGGTAAATGGTATCCGGCAGTTCCTCCTTTGAGTCGCTGCAATACCGGGCTTACCCCAGGAGATTATTTTGGGAAAACTTTGGCTGAAAGCCTCCCCGATAGCATCAAAATCGGAATTATCAATGTCTCGGTGGGAGGATGCAAAATCGAGCTTTTCGAGAAAGATAATTACGAGTCCTATTCTGAAACAGCTCCGGGCTGGATGAAAGGCATGATAGCCCAATATGATGGAAATCCCTATGGGAGATTGGTTGAATTGGCCAAGCTAGCCCAGGAAGATGGGGTTATAAAAGGAATTCTATTGCATCAAGGTGAGTCCAATACGGGAGACCAATCCTGGCCTAAGAAAGTGAAAGGAGTGTATGATAACTTGTTAAGCGATATCGGTTTAGATCCGGATTCTGTTCCGCTTTTGGCGGGGGAATTGGTAAGTGCCGAACAAGGAGGGAAGTGTGCCAGTATGAATCCAATCATTGCTACTCTACCTGATGTTATTCCAAATGCTTATGTGATCTCCTCAGCGGATTGCGAGGCTATTGCAGATGGATTGCATTTCTCTGCAGCAGGTTACCGATTATTGGGATATCGCTATGGTGATAAAATGGCCCAATTGCTATCGAAACAATAAATTCTAAGTCTTGTACTCAATCTTTTTAAACACAAAATAACCTATAACCTATGAACCGCTCAAAATACCTATTACTCCTGTTTTTTCTCTTAGTGGGGCAAATCAATGCTCAGCAAATCGAAAAAGAAGCTCCAGCTGGTTTTGATCAAGTTAGAGAGGGGATTTCCCATGGAAAAATCGATACGGTCACATATTCCTCTGAAACTGTAGGCAATGATCGAAGAGCCTTGGTTTATACTCCTCCAGGCTTCTTAAAAAGTAAAAAATACCCTGTTCTATACTTACTTCATGGGATCGGTGGAGATGAAAAAGAATGGCTTTTTGGTGGACATCCAGAAGTGATTTTAGATAACCTTTATGCAGATGGTAAACTGGAACCTATGATTGTGGTCATGCCAAATGGCAGAGCCATGAAGGATGATCGTGCAGTGGGAAATATCATGGCTCCAGATAAAGTACAGGCCTTTGCGACATTTGAGCAAGACTTGCTAAATGATCTGATTCCATATGTGGAAAAGAATTTCCCAGTTCTTACTGATAGAGAAAACCGGGCAATTGCCGGACTTTCAATGGGCGGAGGTCAATCATTAAACTTTGGTTTGGGTAATCTGGATATGTTTGCCTGGGTAGGTGGATTTTCCTCTGCTCCAAACACCAAAGTTCCTGAGGAACTTATTCCTGATCCCGAAAAAGCAAAAGAATTGCTGAAGGTACTCTGGATTTCCTGTGGTGATGAAGATGGCTTGTTGGGATTCTCCTCCCGTACCCATGAGTATTTGGTTGAGAAAGATGTACCGCATATCTACTATTTGGAGACAGGCGGGCATGATTTCAAGGTTTGGAAAAATGGTTTGTATATGTTTTCCCAGCTTTTATTTAAGCCAGTGGACCAATCAAAATTTAATCAATATAGTTCCCTTGGAACTCCTGCTGCAACTAATATCAGAAACTCCAAATACCCACAGATTTATCCGGATCACAGAGCCAAGTTCAGAATCAAAGCTCCAGATGCTGGAAAAATCCAACTCGACTTGGGAAGAAAGTATAACATGATTAAAGGTGAGGACGGTTTTTGGGAAGTGATGACAGATTCTTTGAGTGAAGGTTTTCATTATTACTCAATGATCATTGATGGGGTGGCAGTAGTGGATCCATCCAGTGAAGCATTTTATGGAATGGGTCGATATGCCAGTGGCATCGAGGTTCCTTTCAAAGGAGATGGATACTATCAATTGAAAGATGTGCCGCATGGGGAAGTCAGAAGAGTAAGATACTTATCGACAGCTTTACGATCATGGAGACAGTTTTTTATTTACACACCTCCCGGATATGACACCAATACTGCTGAAACCTATCCAACCTTGTATATCTATCATGGGGGAGGAGAAGATGAGACAGGCTGGGCAAGGCAAGGAAAAACTGATTTGATTCTGGATAATCTTATTGCGGAAGGCAAGGCTAAAAAGATGTTGGTGGTGATGGCAGACGGAAACATGCCAGCAAGTGCTTTTACTGAAAATGGTCTGAAGCAATTTGAGCGAGAGCTTAAAGAAAGCTTGATTCCTTATGTTGAGAAAAATTACAGAGCGAAATCAAGTGCTTCAGATCGTGCTTTGGCTGGACTTTCCATGGGCGGAATTCAGACTTTGTATGCAGGCGTAAACAATACCGATTTGTTTTCTTATTTGGGAGTTTTCAGTTCTGGTTGGATTGCATCTAGACAGACAGAAATTGTGGATGCACAATATGCCTATATGAAAGAAAATGCTTCTAAAATCAACCAAAATCTAAAGTCATTTTGGATAGCCATGGGCGGAAAGGAAGATATAGCCTACGAAAATTGCCAGATTATGATGAAGAAGTTTGACGAACTAGGGGTGGATTATACCTATTCAGAGTACCCAGGAGGCCATACTTGGCCGGTATGGAGAAACAACCTGTATAAGTTTGCACCGCTATTGTTTAACTAATATTAAAACGCGAGAGGAGCTGCCTTTCTTCTAATATCTATTTAAATGATGAAATAGAATTCTGGAATGTTCAAATGACATCATAAAACTCTTGATTGAAATTGAGTTAATTGCCTGTATTCGTATCTTAGAAGGAAATAGATTTTTCGAAGTTTTTTGTGATTAATTTCCTTAGATATGATGAATAGGCAATTTTCAATTTTTATCTCTTTCACACTTGCTGATGAAAAAATCAAATATGAACTGATTAGATCTATTCAGGTTCAGCTGGAAAAGGAAGTCCAAATTATCGGTGATACCAAGGCAAGACGGGGAACCGAATTGATGGTTTTTAGAGATTGGGCATTTCAGGCAGATATTATTTTCATTCTTCTTAGTAAGGCCTATTTTGAGGCAATTGAGATCGGGAATCAATTTTCTTCTAAGCAAAGCAGCATATCAAATTCTCAGGAAGATGTTTATTATAACCTGGAAATGGCCAAAAAAGAAGGGAAAAGGGTAATTCCTATCTTACTCGATGACTGCCCTTGGGAAAATTCCCCTTTTGCTCCTTATTTAAAATTACCCCTTAACGATAAACCGCTTTTTAGTTTTTCAAATGTTCCCAAGGCTTTGGAGGATATTGTCAGAGCTACTCGTTCTATTTTGGATTTGATCGCTAACCCCCAGGCTTTGGAACTAATCGAAACAGAAAAAAGCAAAGAATCAGGAGCCTTGAATTTATCCGATTTAGGACTGCTATATATCCCAGTTGATATATATGATATGGATTGGTTGAAAACTCTAAAAATGGATCGAAATCAGATTTCCAGAATTGAATACCTGGAAAATCTCACCAATCTGGAGCATGTTTCATTTGAAAAAAACCGAATTGAAAAAATCGAGAATTTGGATCACCTGATCCACTTAAAAGAGCTGAACCTTACCGAAAACCAAATTTCCAAAATAGAGAACCTTAATGGTTTAGCTGAATTGAAAAGACTTGAATTGCGGCATAATCAGATCAAAAAACTAAATGGCCTTAATTCGATAAAATCATTGGAAATTTTAGGTGTTTCGAATAATCAACTTTCTGAATTAGAAGGGGTTCAGAGTCTGAAAAGTCTTTCAGTTTTATATGCATCTTATAATCAAATCAAGGAAGTAGATGCTTTGGAGCAGCTTGATAAGCTTCAAAGGATTGTATTGACAAGCAATCAAATTTCATCAATTAAACCTTTGCTTGGTCATATTAAGAACGGTTTGAATGTGGTTTATGAGTATGATTTTGATGAAAGTAATCCAGGGATTTTTATAAAGGACAATACTTCGCTCTCAGAACCGTCTTTGGAGGTTATTCAGCAAGGCAGAGAATCTATTCTAAAGTATTTTTCGGATGCAGATCAATACGGAATTGAAAAATTGGAGCTGATCAAAATGATTTTGGTGGGAAACAGCCGTGTGGGAAAGACTAATTTTAGCCAGTTCTTGAGATCAGGGAAAATCGATCTGAAAAGCAAGAGTACTCATTTGTTGGATATCCAAGCCTGGGAAGCTCCATTTTTAAAATCTGCTAATAATAAACTTACACGTGTAGCAATATTTGATTTCGGAGGACAGGATTATTATCATGATTCCCATCGCTTATACTACAGCCATGATACGGCATACGTGTTGATTTGGGATGCTATTTCTAACAAATACGAAAAGATAGAAGAGAAGACTACTAATTCTGGTGAAGTTTTACAATTTGAAAATTTCCCATTAGAATATTGGTTGGAGTCCATCAGGTATAATCTGAGAGATAAATCCCAATCTATATACTTGGATGAAGATGGTATAAGCAGCAAGGAAAAGAAAGACCGGATTTTGCCACCTGTGTTGATTTTACAGAATAAAATAGATCTTCTGGAGGGGAAATTGGATCAACAGCTGCTTTGCAATGATTATCCCATGATTTGGGGATATTTTAATGTTTCACTGGCAAAAAATAAAAGAACGGCAGTACTTAATGAGCTTCTAAGTGACTATTTCTGGTCCTTAAATCTTTCTGGAAGGAAGATAGTCACATATGAAATGGAGGTAATCCGACATTTTTTGAAGGAAGAAAAGCCTTTGGAAATTCTTTCTTTGGATGAATTCTATGCCCTTTGTCTGAAAATAATCAACGATCCTGCGATCAACTTTAATTTGGATAATGCCATTATTTTAGCCCAAATTCTAAGCAATTCCGGATTGTTGTTGTTTGAGAAAATTCAAGATGGAGGATGGATTTACACCAATGTGCAGGAGCTCAACATGCTTGTAAAAGAGGTGATGGAACTTGCCAAAGATGGAAATCAGAAAGGAATTTTCAATAGAAAGCAGATCAAGGGTATCAAAAATTATGAACAGGTGATAGGGCTTTTGATCAGAAATAATTCCATTATCGAGATCAATGATCAGGAATTTCTGGCGCCACAATTTTTGCCCGTGAAACCTGATACTTCCATTGAGTTTTTTCTAACTGGATTTACATATACCCAAGTGAGGTTTGTTTACAAAGCATTTTTCCATAAAACACTGATTCTTAATTTGTTTGCAAAATTTCTACAAAAAGAAAATATTGATACCACTTTAGGTGTGAGAAGTTTTCCTTTTTGGAGAAATGGAATAATTGTCAAAAAAGGAGATGGAATTACCAGTCCTTTGGAGATGGTATTTGTGGAATTTTCAAAAAATGAAAGGTTTGGTTTGGTCAATATCAAGACCATGCAACCCTACAATAAGAATGGCCTCGAAAAGGAAATTGTGGAAACCTTGGATGAACTCAATCAAGATTGGACTGTAGAAAAACAAATGTCATCTGATGGTATTCATTTTTTCGATGTGGATAAAATCAAAAAACAAGTCATCAATAAACAGTTTTCATTTACACACACGCTTGACTATGATAATTGCGACTTGAAAGAATGGACAAAATGGGAATCAAAGCTTTCTGGAAAGACCCCAATGGATGTTCCCCAAAAAGTATTTTCCGTCAATGATTTTAAGGAAATTGAAAACTTTGAAAACCTTCCCAAAAAGCTTTTTATTTCCTATAGCTCGAAAAACTCAAGTTTTGTCAAACGGTTTGTTACCCATTTGGAAGTTTTGAAAAACAAAGGAAAGATCGATCCATGGTATGACCGAATGATTGAAGCTGGTACGCGCTGGGATGATAGTATAAAAGAAGAAATGAACCGTTCTGATTTGATCATTTTTATGCTAAGCCCCGATTTTTTGGCTACAGAATATATCATGAAGGTGGAAGTCCCATTGGCTCTAAAGAAGTTTGGACCGACGAAAAAGCTATTTTTTATTGAATTGCTACCATGCGGCTGGGAGCAAACAGAAATGTTTCAATATCAGCAAACTGGAAATTTCAATGAGACGAACAAGAATATCCTAACAGTGGAAACAGCAACCAACGATGCCAAATGGAAGGTAGTTGTGAATGAGTTATTGAAGAAATTAGGTGCTGAATAAATCATAAATTTGATTAAAAACTGAGCCATTCTATTTTGCCATCCATGGTTGCGACTACTAATGAATGTTCGTCAATGACATTTACTGTATTGGCCATGGAATTATCAATCTTATGTGCCCAATTGATTTCTTTTTTTATTGGATTGATACTATAAACAGTGCTGTTTTTTGTACCAAAATAAACATGTCCATTTTTCTCAATTAGCATAGATGGAACATGCTCGTAACCAAAACCAACGTCCATTCGCCAAGCCAAAGGTGATTTTTCTCTACTGACAGGAAAGGCCACAATTTCATCATTCATGGTTTTTCCATAGATCAACTTTTTATCCTCTGAAATTCCGATTGATTCTCTGACAGTCGCTTCATTGCTACGCCATAATTCCTCTCCAGATTCGAGATCAAATGCTGTGAGGTATCGGTCTGGAGCAACGATGAAAACCATTCCTTCTGCTTCAACGGGAATACACATGGCAGGTGAAAACATTCGGTTAGTAGAACCGTTATTCCAGCTCCATTTTAAATTCCCATCTTTCAAGTCTAAAGAGTAAAGGTTTTTATCCCAAGCTCCAAAAATAACCGAGCCTTTTACAATAAGAGGTTTACTGACTACTGGCCCCTTTAGGCCTTCAAATTCCCAAATGATTTTTCCATTCGATGCATTTAATGCTCTAAACTTGCCGTCACTAGAGCCAATAAATACTTGGCTTCCTTCTACGATTGGAGATCCCAAAACTGCTGCCTCGGCTTTGGTTCTCCATTCTAGCTTTCCATTTTCAGCATTCAAGGCATAGATATTTCCATCTCCAGAACCAAAAATAACTAAATTTTTAAATGAAACTGGGGAGGAGAAAATTCCTCCATTAGTCTGATATTCCCATAACAGTTTACCTGAACTCGAGTCTAGTGCCTCGAATTTTCCCAAGCTGTTTCCAAAGAATACTTTCCCTGAAGCTACCATGGGAGTTGAGATTACATTGGCTGAAGAATGATAACTCCATTTTGCTGTTACTTGAGGATATTGTGCATTTATGCCATAGTCAGGTTTAGGAAAATTGGGTGATTTAGAATAATCTCTTAGTTCAATAGGAATCTCTCTCCATGGTTCATGAGTGATACCTCCTGGTGTCCTCTCCGAAAAATAGGCCATTTCATTCGTGATTTCTACGAGGGTATAACCGCCAACCTCTTCTTTTGCCCGCAAATTGGATCTGCCCATCGTTCCCGGAATTCCCTCAAAATCATATTCCTTGTTAGTATGACCGTGGCCACAAATGGAAAACTGAGTATTTTGTTTTTTCAACCGATCGGTCAGTTCAAACCAATTGTCCAGACTGTCGTCCAAAGGATAGTGATTGACATTGATTATCGGTTGTTCTGAGGGAGTGGCATTTAAAACGGAATCCAACCAAACTACCGCATCTCTGGGAATATGCCCATCTGACATCCTTACATGAGGTCCTGAAGCAGTTCCTATAAATTTAAATCCTTTATGCTCAAAGACAAATTTGTCATAGCCAAACGTATTGATAAAACTCACACCGCCAGATTCAGACCATCCTGTGTCATGGTTGCCTGGTACCACATAGTAGGGGATGGTCAGCCCGTCAAGTAACTGCTTCGCTTTTCTGATTTCTTCATCTGTTCCCATTTCTGTTATATCTCCAGTCACTAATGCAAAATCTATTGCCTCCAAGGAATTGATATCTAAAACAGTCTTTTGGAGATCTTCTTCTGCCACTCCGTTTGGAGAACCGATATGAGTATCCGTAATGAAAGCAAATTTAAAATTCTGTGCAGGACTAATTCCAAGTTTTAGGATAAATAAAATGAGAAGGGTTTTTTTCATTGGTGGATGATATTGATGTGCTATTAAATTCAAAAAAATGTCCTTCTTTCTAAAGAGGAAAGAAGGACATTATTGGTTTGACTAGTTAATTACCAGCCGGGGTTTTGTGTTAATGTAACACCATTTTGCTCATAAAGTGTGATTTGATCCAATGGAACTGGATCTAAATAAACTTTTGGGTCTTCAAACAAGCGTTGGGAAACAGCAGCAGTAGCCGGTATTATATAACCTTCTTCCCCTTCAGAAAGGGTGACACTGCTCTGTAATTCAGGATAATCAATTCTCCGAATCCAAGCTCCTTTATTGATGTCAGAATTTGCTTGAGTATCAGAATATTCCAGTTTTTTCCAACGCTTCAAATCATCTGTCCTGAAACCTTCCATCATCAACTCAATTCTTCTTTCTCTTCTGATTTCCCAAATAATAGAAGAAATTTCAGGATCCCTAGCCGGATCATCATAAGACATTCCATTGACTGCTACAGATTCACCGGATACTTCTAGGTGGGGGAGCATTACTCCAGGACGATCGCGAAGCACATTGATGGATAAATCCAAATCCGCTTGTGAAAGTACCGGTCCTCCTACAGTTGCCAGTTCAGCTGCTGCCTCGGCATAGTTCATCAATACCTCTCCATATCTCATTACTGGCGAGTCAGTGTAATTTAAATTGGAACTTCCTTCTGGCTCATCTTTGATCACTTCATTTAAGAATTTATGGGTAGCAAAGCCAGTGGTGCTGTAATTGGAAGCAATTCCGTTAAGTCTTAATTCATTGGAGACTAGTGTTGCGTACATTCTTGGGTCTCTATTTGCCATGACATTTTCTATACCCTTATCTCCTTTATACAATGGAGAAATGCTAATCGGAAGTCCGTCTTCAGCCAAATATGCATCTATTGCATCTTTAGAAACACCAGTTTGTGGCTCCATATTATTGTAAGAATTTAAAGCATGTGTCAAGATGCCTGGTTCATAATGTCTATAAAGAATTACTTCAGGATTTCCAGCTAGGTTTAAGGAATTGAATACTTCTCTATAGTTTCCTAAAGAATATTCACCCATATTAATCAGTGTCAAAGCTGCATTTTTAGAGGCTTCCAAATACTCTTTTGCCTTTTCACTGTTTCCGTTATGGTATTTCTGCCAAGTTCCTTCGAAAAGGAAAATTCTGGACATGTAAGCTATAACTACTGCTCTATTCACGGTCAAACCATCATTTCCATCTTTTATTCGGACATTGTTTATGGCGAACTCAAAGTCTTCCAAAACCCTGTCCATCACAAATTCTCTGCTGTCTCTAGGTCTAAACAGTTCTTCCGTATTAGTTTGATCCAATTCAGATTCGTACCAAGGTACATCCCCAAATTGTTTTACCAAATCGTGGTATTCCATGGCTCTGAAGAATCTTGCTACACCAGACCAGTGTTGGATTGCTTCATCGGACATAGGAACAGTTTGGATCCTATCTAGGAAAATATTGGCTTTTCTTACGTAAGAAAAGGTCCAATAGCTATTGGTAGCTGCTGTAGGTACTGTTCTTCGGAACTGGGTAGGACTGGACGGAGCAAAATCATCGTTTAAAGTCTGGGAGGAAAAGAATTTTCCCCAAGTGTAGCCTGAGCCATACCCACTGAAATAGGAGGTGTAAAATCCCCATGAAAAACTTCTTACGTTGCTTTCACTAGTCCAATACGTCTCATCTGTAAGACTGTCCAAAGGTGGCTTTTCCAAATAATCATCACATCCAGAAATTGTAAATAGACTGAGAGCGAGTGCTATTATTCTTAGTTTCATCGTTCTTTCAATTTAAAATGTTACCTGTAAACCAAATGACAGGGATCTACTATAAGGATAAACCCGACCGAATGTATTCGAGTCATTGTTTCCTGCTGTAGTATAATCTACCTCAGGATCCAGTGGAAGATCCAGGTTGGTAAATTCAAATAAATTCTCTCCACTGAAATAAACTCTCACTTTATCCAGATTTACTTTTGAAATCAAGGAAGCTGGAAGTGAATAGCCCAATGTGATATTCTTCATTCTTAAGTAGGACATGTCTAGCAGGTAGCGAGTCTGTGGAAGGAAGTTTCTTGAGTTGTTTGACTGACCAGCATCCGTAGGACGAGGATAGAAAGCATCTGGATTTTCAGGAGTCCAATAGTCCAATTGATGTTGGAACCAAGCTTCACCAGGACGGTAACCAGGAATCATGATCGGACCATTTGCCCAATAATCTCTTTTCCCAACTCCCTGAACAAAGAAGCTGAGGTCGATTCCTTTAAAATCCATTCCCACTCTAAGGCCATACTGATATCTTGGAGTAGAATTTCCGATCACTTTTAGATCTCCGTGATCTTCCTCGGTGTTTTCCCCAAAAGTGATTTCTCCATCACCATTCAGATCTTTATATTTCACATCGCCTGGACCATAATAGAACCAACCGCTTTCATATAATTCTTGGGATGGAATTCCATCATTCAAAACGTATTTGCCATTTTCTAAAACCAATTCACCATTACTATCCTGGGCAAAATCATCTTCGGTAAATAATCTATCTGTTTCATATCCCCAGATATCACCGATTACTTTTCCGGGTCTGTTTGAGTAGATACTTTGATTATCAGCAAATTCTGTAATGGTTTCTCTGTAGTCAGATAAAACGAAGGTGGTATTTAATCTTAAGCCATTTGAAAAACTGTGGTTGTAATCCAAGGCAAGCTCCCATCCTTTTGTCTGAAGTTCTCCGAAATTTTGTTTGGTAGCACCTGTTCCATTGGACGCTGGAAGAACTTCTCCTGCACTATGCATGTCGCTTGTGGTACGGTTATACCAATCGAATACTATCCCGAATCTATCTTGGAAGAATCTAGCATCAAACCCTAAATCAAGAGTTGTAATAGTTTCCCAAGTAAGAGAAGAAGGTAATGCTCCAGGTGTACCGAATGTTAATTGGTTATTTCCGCCAATTAACCATCCTGAAGAATATGAGCTCATGATTCTATAAATATCACTCAAGTATGCGTTTTGATTTCCGATTGCACCCCATGAACCACGGAGTTTAAAGAAGGACATAACTGAAGTTACCGGCTCAAAGAATGATTCCTCAGAAATCACGTAACCTGCAGACATAGAAGGGAAGAAAGCCCATCTTTCAGTAGGTGATAATCTGGACGAACCATCATATCTTCCGTTTAATTCCAAGAAGTATTTTCCTTTGTAATTGTAGTTCAAACGGCTAAATGCACCTGCTGTTGACCATTGGTTTCTTGATCCATCAACAAATTGATCTCCTGATGCAAGATCCAATTCACCTCTGTCTAAATCCATCAAATCTCTTCTCTGTGAGCTATGATACCAGTATTCGTAAGCTTCTATGTCTCCACCGACCATAGCTTTTAAAGAATGGTCTCCAAACATTTTCTCATAGGTAGCAAATACTTTTCCTACGTTTCTGTTACTCCAGGAAGAGGCGTATTGAACCCGGTTGTAAGCAGCACTGGTATAAGGAGCATACTGAAGGTTTGCTCCAGTAGACCAGAAGTTATAAGCCGATACCACACCACCTGTTTGGTGGTCATGAAAGTTCTGGGAATCATACGTATAATTTGCAACTATCGATAAGCCATCTATGGGCGTGATGGTCGTGCCAAGGTTTAGTCGGGTCAAAGAAGTGTTCTGCTCATTCATTTTTGCCTGCTGCACTTCTGTTACAGCACTTCTGAAAGGATACCCTTCATAAGTTCCATAAGGATAGTTTTTAGGCCATCTTAATAAATAATACCATGGATCATACGTCTCACTGGAAAAATAGAAAGGTCGTGTAAATTTGGTGTTACTGTATAAAATGCCGCCTCTTACTTCCATCCAATCCGTGGCTTGGGTGCTGACGTTCAGATCTGCGGTGTATCTGTTGAATTCATCTGGATTTACTTTTAAAACTCCATTTTGTCCCAAATAACCAACTCCGAGGCGATAGGTGGTTTTTTCGCTTCCTCCAGCTACAGAGATATCATGCTTTTGCTGTGGAGTCCAGTTTTTCATAAACATATCACCAGCTTCCCATGGTCTGTAGAAGAACAATCGCCCATCTCTGATTTCGAAATCTCTACCAAGTACCATTTCGTTTCCAAGCTGCTGTCCACCGTATTGAGCTTCCCAGTCACGCATCTTCTGAATACCTGTTTCATCAAAATACATCCCCACAACACCAAATACATTAGTAGAAGGGTTAGTACGCTGCAAAGCTCTAAAAGCCATTTCCGCACCATCGGCAGTATTGGCAATACTAGGAGTGATTGTTGGGGTAGCAAATGAAAAGTTGTTGGAATAATTCACCTTAGGAGCTTCACCTTTTTTACCCTTTTTAGTAGTAATTAAAATTACACCCCAAGCTCCTCGAGCACCATAAATGGAAGAAGAAGCAGCATCTTTCAAGACCGATATGGACTCAATGTCTTCTGGGTTTATCAATTGTAGATTGGGGATTTCTACATTGTCTACTAAAATCAAAGGCTGTGCTCCCCCGGAATTACTTAAAGTTCCAATAGATCCACGAAGTCTAATAGTAGGATTTTGTCCAATTTGACCACTTGGGGTGGTGATGGTAAGACCAGGTGTGGTTCCCTGAAGACCTCTTGCCACGTCTGTAATGGGTCTGGACTCCAGGACCTTGGTGTCTACTGAAGAAACGGCACCGGTCAAGTCACTTCGCTTTTGGGTTCCATAACCCACAACAACAAATTCTTCTAACGACTGTGCATCAGGTTCAAATACAATGTCTATTACTTTATTGTCGTTGACGGTGTGTTCCTGAGTGATCATACCTATAAAACTAAATACCAGAACCTGACCTTTTTCAGCAGAAATCTGATATTTTCCATCGATGTCGGAGGTGACACCCCGTGTTGTTCCTTTTACTAAAATGCTTGCTCCAGGTAATGTCATTCCATCTTCTGAACTGGTAACTGTTCCCGAAACCTGGAGGGTCTGGGCATTTACCTGAATCTGGAACAGGAGAAAACACATTGCAGCAAACGAACAATGTAGAAGTTTTTTCATGTTAAATAATTAATTAAAGATTTGAATAGTGATTTTATGAACCAGTTACAAGGCTTTATGGAGCATTTCCAAACATGACAATTTGTATGACTCTAATTCATCCTTACTTTTTCACTGTCAAATCTTTCTAAAAATGGATCTAATTCAATCCCTGAAAACAGGGATATTGATAAATCACTAATGCTAATTAGAACATGATTTTGTATCTTAAGAAGGTCTTAGGTGTAGTTTGATTTTGATAAAAGTTAGGGGGCAGTTTGGAGTTTTTTCCACCGATGGAATATTAGCTGTCAATCCTATTATTTAATAGCATCTTTCGAACTCAGTTAATTTAAAATAAATTTTTACCAATGATCAATGTCTTAATAGCAGATGACCATCAAATGTTTATTGATGGAATAAGAGCTTTACTTCAAGATATCCCAGGAATAAAGGTGGTGGGAGAAGCATGCAATGGAAAAGAAGCTATTATTCATTGCCGAGAAAATCAAGTGGATATAGTGATCATGGATGTGAATATGCCTGAAATGGATGGTGTGGAGGCAACCAAGGAACTTTTTAAAACCAATAAAAAATTGAAGGTTTTGGGGTTATCCATGCATCGTGATAGACATTTTATTTCTGACATGCTGAAAAGTGGGGCCAATGGCTATATTCTGAAAAACACAGGAAAAAAGGATCTTTTGGATGCGATCTATTCTCTTTATAAAGGGGAAACCTATGTTAGTGAGGAAGTCAATAAAATTCTATTGGCTAGTTTTTTGAAGGATTCTTCAAAATATGAAGTGAAAGAAAGACTTTCGGAAAGGGAGTCAGAAGTGTTGGACTGTATCGCGATTGGGTTGACAACTTTAGAAATTGGGGAAAAACTCTTTATAAGTAAGAATACAGTGGAAACTCATCGAAAAAACCTTCTGTATAAACTTAAAGCTAAAAATACGGCCGAACTGGTTAATAATGCTTACAAAAGAGGTTTAATAAACTAGGTAGATTAGATTATTAATTTAAATTGTAGATTGGATCATGATTGCAAAAACAATTTTTGATTATATAAACTACAATTTAAGGTTGTAGTATTTCAATAATTTCATTAAATTCTAAAGCGATATTTTATTTTTTTAATTAAGTTTAAAAGCATTACTAATCTATTGCGGACTAGAAGACAATTGGAAAATATCCCATGAAATGGAGAAATGCCCTAATCCATTCAGAAATAATTGCGAATAGTGATTATAATAAATCCCTATTTTCAGGGATGTCTTACTGTCTCTTTCAAAACATATTTGTACTCCCTGTAAATAGGGTTTAGCAAGAGCTCTTTCCTTTTAAACTGAAAATAAATGCTTTTAATAGCAGATAGCGGGTCGACTAAGACCGATTGGAGATTGATTGATAAGTCAGGTGATTGCTTGGTTTCCCTAAAATCCAAAGGTCTAAATCCTTATTTTCTCCAACCTAAGGATATCAAACATGTCCTTTTGGAAAAAATAAAAGGCCATATATCAAACGTAAATAAAGTAGTCTTTTATGGAGCCGGTTGTGGACATCCAGTTAAAGCGGCCGAATTAGCTCAAGTTCTTAATGAAGTTTTCCCTACAGAAAACTCATCTGAAGTCAACGGGGATATTTTAGGTGCTGCAAGAAGTTTGCACCAGCATGAACCTGGGATTGCCTGCATTTTGGGCACGGGGTCCAATTCCTGTCTTTATGATGGCAAAAACATCATAGGAACAGTTCCTTCTCTTGGATTTATCTTAGGGGATCAAGGTAGTGGGACTGTGTTGGGGAGGGATCTTATTCGAGAATTGTTACAAAGTAACAACAATTCTGATTTGAGAGAGGAGTTTTTTGAAACCTATCAGTTGGATCAACGGGAAATTTTGGATAAAATTTATAATCAGCCAAGACCTAATCGATTTTTGGCTTCATTTACGCCTTTTCTATTGAAACATGCTTCAAATCCTGTCATTCATAGAATTATTTACCAAAATTTCAGACAGTTTTTTGATTTCTATATCCTTCCATTAAGAAAATCCAATCCGACTTTGTCTTTGAAGTTTACGGGTTCGGTTGCATTTCATTTTGCTGAGCATCTTTCTATTGTGGCTCAAGAATATAGTGAAATCATAGAACTTATCGAGCAAAGCCCAATGGAAGGATTGAAAAATTATCATAGCCATACTTTTGCAAGCTTCTAAACAAATCTATCCACCTTACATTTCTCAGTTAATTTCATGAAACTAGCTACCGAATCTTCTTCTACGTATGATAATCTAGAATCAATGCCCATTGGAGAGTTGCTTGAGGCGATTAATCGAGAGGATCTGAAAGTAGCTTTAGCTGTTCAAAAAGTCTTACCACAATTGGAAAAATTGGTAAACCAAATTGTGGAAAGATTTCAAAAAGGAGGACGTTTATTTTATATCGGCGCTGGTACTTCAGGAAGACTTGGGATATTAGATGCCTCGGAAATTCCTCCGACTTTTGGTTCTTCACCGGATCTTGTGATAGGATTGATCGCTGGGGGAGATTCTGCAATCCGATCTGCTGTAGAAGGTGCAGAAGACAATTATTCTCAAGCTTGGAAGGACCTTACCATCTACAAACCAAATAAAAGTGATACAGTAATCGGTATTGCCGCTTCTGGAAAAACACCATATGTACTCGGAGGTTTAGAACAGGCTAAGCAAAATGGATTACTTACTGCCGGAATTTCATGTAATCTTGAGGCTAAAATCTCTGAATTTGCAGATTTTCCGATCGAAGTGGAAGTTGGGCCTGAGTTTGTCACTGGTAGCACTAGGATGAAATCCGGTACTGCTCAGAAAATGATCCTCAACATGATCAGCACGAGCTTGATGATTCAAATGGGAAAAGTCAAAGGAAACATGATGGTTTATATGCAGCTGAGTAATAATAAGTTATTGGATCGGGGAATCAGAATGGTACTTTCGGAAATCCCTGAATTGACTTATGGTCAAGCAGCGGATTTATTGGCAAAGCATGGTTCTGTTTATGCTGCAATCCAGCAATTCAAGAAAGAGTAAATCCTCTGGATAGCTTATTTGAATCAATTATAAAATAGAAGAAAAGTTCTTTCTTAAATTTTAGCATTTTGTAATGGATAGCTATTTGAGGATTTGAGTTTTAATTTTATATGTTCAATTCATCTATAAAATATTCCAAGGAAGGGAAAGAAATTTCCTACCATCACTTGCTGTTGGATGAATTGGACGGATATATCAAGAAAATGCTTCATCCCACAAATACCCTATGGACAGGTGCAGTGGTGGTGGGCAAAACAGGTGCTGGCAAGACTTTTTTAATTCAAAATTATCTGAAAAACATCCCGTGTGATGTGTTGATCAGCAACCAATCCCAACAGCTTCAGAATGTTCCCTATGCTGGATTGAAACTGGCTATTGGTAATTACCTGAGGTTGAAATTTAAAGAAATGGATTCTCAAGAATTCACCAAGTTCTCTGAAGGGCTTTCCAAGGCATTGGGAGAGGATTATAATTTGCTTTCTGAATATATCCCAGAATTGAAATTACTTCAGGGTAGAAGCATTCCCAGTCCAGATCATCGGGTTACCAAAATAGAAAATCAGTTATATATCCACTTTAAGATTCTTTTTGAATACTTCAGTGATTTTTCTGAAAGGGTTCAAATTTTGTTTATGGATGATTTACAGTGGGTAGATGGTTCCAGCGCCAGCCTTCTTCAATATTTACTTTCCCAACTGCCTCCATCTAAACTGATTTGGATCGGAGCTGTACGTGATTCAAAAGAGGATTTGGGACAGGTAGATCAGTTGATTCGAAGTTTGGGTTTCGATCAAAAACACATCCAGCGAATAGAATTAGGTGAATTCAATTTATCCCAGAGCAAGCAATTTATAGAAATGTGCCTGGATGGAATCTGTGAAACAAATACTTTAGCTTTAATCCATAAGCTTGGTCAAGGGAATCCAGCCCTTCTAAATAACCTTGTTGAGGCATTGGTACAGGAAGGATTAATGAAAAGTGAAAAGGGTGTTTGGATTGGCAATTTGACTGAAATAGAGGGTCGATTTCAGGGTGTTAATAGTTCAAAGTTTTATCAGGAGAGGTTAAATTCAAAAACTTCCATTAAAATAAATGTATTAGAATGGCTGGCTTGTGCCGAGATCTTAACTGAAAAGGATCTTGTTTCCCTTTGTAGTTCCATCCCAGAACCTAATTCAGTCATTGAATCGCTAATTTCAGATGGTGTCTTGGTTAGAAAAGAAGGTGAAATGGAGTTTGTTGAAAGCAATTTTGGAGAGTTTATTTACTCGAAAATACCCTCTTCTCAGAAGTCAAAAATGCATTTTCAGATAGCTAAAGAGCTGCTAAAGAGCGACTTTTTCCTGCTTAGTAATTCTGAAAAAGTGATCTTGGCACATCATTTAAATCGTGCCTCAGAAAGCATTTCAGAGCCTTCCGAAAAAATTAGATTTGCGGAATTAATTCTTGAAGTAGCCAAAATTCAGAAAAGTGAGCATGCTTACAGCCAATCCAAAATCTTTGTAAATGCTGCCTTAACTATATTGAAAGGCCTCAGATGGGACGAGGCTAATTCGGTGCTTTTTCAAGCTCATTTGGAAAGTGCAAGAGTAGAGTATTTTTTGGGTGAATATGATTTAGCTGAAATCAAAATTGATTTCCTGATCGAAAATCTAATATCTCATAGACAACGTGCGGAAGCGTTTGAGCTGAAAATAATTATCAATAACCACTTAGGTAGATATAGGAAGGCGGTTGCTATTCTTCAGGAAATTTTACTGGACTTGGGTCTGGAAATTCCTTTTGAGGAATTAGAATTACAGAATGAGATACAAAACCTCCAATTACATGTGGCTGGTAATGAAGCTATTCCAAATGCATTGTTTCTAGACCAGAAAGTTGAATTTCAGGAAGCCATTTTAAGATTGCTGTATGTTGGAGGGATGGCTTTACATCATACTTCAGAAACCTTGATTACTTGGGCTGCGCTGCAGCTAATTATTCGATCAAGGTATTTTGATCAACCAAATGTAAGTGCGATTGGTTATGTCAGTTATGGCAGAATGCAGATTATTGCAGGTAATATCAGTGGAGGCTTTGATTTCGGGAAAAAAGGAATTGAGATTAATTCCTCGCTAAAAGATCTGCATTTTCGATGCAGGGTTTTAGGGGTGTTTGCATTTTATATTCAACCTTGGAAACTGCCATTTGAAGAAAGTAGTACACTGCTAATGGAAGGAATGGAAGCGGGAAGAAAGTCAGGTGATGTAATTGGTTTATATATACTTAAGACTCATTTATTCAACCTTCACTTTATTAGTGGAAAGCCACTTTCGGAATTGTTGAAGTATCAGTTTAAAGAGACTTATCCAGGAATGGAGTTGACCTATTATATCACTCATTACCAAAAAGAACTGATAAAGTATCTTATGACCGAGAGTCCATTTTTGGCTCTACCTAAACAAGAACCTGGAGGCTTAGCAGCGAAACTTACTCTTCAGGAAGAGTTGTTTTATAGAAACTATATTCTGGCTCGATACTACTTTTTATTTGGATATTTTGAACAGGCCAGGAACTGTGCTCGAACTGCCGATCAGAATAAAAAACTTCAGCAAGGGTCTCCTCTAGTTCCTGTAAATACACTTATTCAAAGTCTCTCCATTACCCAGAATTGGCCAAATATCAACCCGGAAGAAAAGGCAGAATGCATTTCGGATCTGGAAATGGCAATTAGAAATTTGAGTGTTTGGAGGAATAATGCGCCAACAAACTATGGATCGGATTATTGGCTTTTAATGGCAGAATTCAGTAGGATTACAGGGCAACCTGATCATGAGATTATAAGTCATTTTCAATCCTCCATAGAAAGTGCGGGAGAAAATCTTTACCAGACGGCGCTTTGTCATGAGATTTTTGGCAAATTCTATTTAAGGGGTAATAATTTATCTGCTGCCAAGGATCACTTTGGAGTCTCTGTAATTTTTTACGAGCGATGGGAAGCAAAGAGAAAAGTGCGTCAATTGGTCCGTCAATATTCTTTCCTGTTCGATAATGAGATCAAAGCTAAAAATCCGATTGACATTGAAAACATCCTTCGTGAGTTGGGTGGTGATATGGATGTTTCTCTCATAATCAAAAAGCTTTTAACCATAGTTATCAGAGTCACGGCATCAAGTGGAGCCACCATTCAACTGGTGGAAAATCAAGGACAATTGGTTCACCTCAAAGAATTGCAGCTTTTGGACCTTGATAAAAATGATGGAGATTTAAAAAGCCCAACTGATCTTACTGGTCTTTTTCTGATGGCTTTCAGGACTAAATCTCCTTTGATTTTTAATAAAATCACAAATGATACAGGATTCCCGGAATTAAAAATCTTGAAAGAGAAAGGTGTAAAATCTTTGATGGTTTTCCCTGTTTCTATTTCAGAGTCCCTTTCAATGTTAATTTACCTTGAAAACAGATTTGTGGAGGGAAACTATTCAGATGAAATAGTTCGATGGGTAAGGATCATTTCTAGCCAAGGCGGGATCATTCTGGAAAATGCAAGGATATATGAAAAAAGTCTTTTCCTTAATGAGGAAGTACGGCTTGAAGTGAAGAAAAAGCAAGAGTTGATGGCACTTTTGGAGCAGCAGAAAAACACCCATTTCAAAGATCTCTTCAAAGTACAAGAGTATGAAAGAGAGCGGATTGCGGGAGATCTACATGATAGTCTGGGCTCGCAACTTTCGACGGTTAAAATTCGTTTGGCGAATTTATTTGAGAAAAATGGAGCATCCAATTTTTTAAAAGAAGGAAATGATGCCTTGTATAAATTGGATGTTGCTATCGCGGAAGTTAGAAGAATTGCTCATCATATGTCTCCGGTTTCCTTACGCAAATTTGGTCTTAGTTCGGCACTTCAGTCATTACTTGAAGACATTCATGAATCCACGAATATCAAAACAGAACTTCAAGTCTTGGGATTTGAAAATCGACTGGAAGAGCAAATTGAATTGACAATATATAGAATTTGCCAAGAGCTACTTCAAAATATTATCAAACATAGCCAAGCAGATCAGTTAAGGCTTCAATTGATCAACCATCAAGATTTTTTGAATATTACCCTCGAAGATAATGGGATAGGTATTCAAAAAGACCGGGAGCAGTGGGGGATGGGACTGTTGGGAATAGAGACAAAAGTCCAAATGCTCAACGGTACCTTTTCAATAGAAAGTCAACCTAATCAAGGCTGTTTACTTGTAATAGATTTTCCAATTAGATGAATTTTGAGATGAAAAATTATTTAACTAACTGATATTGATTTTATAAAATCATTTGAAATTTAGCTGCTTTATCCAATTCAAGGAAAACTATCTTTAAAAGAACGCTTCAAATTTTGCAATAATGAAAAATATAGTCTTTACGTTTTTATTTTTTACTACCCTAGTTCAAATAGGATTTGCCCAAAGAGAATTGGTGCATGCAAAGCCATCTGCACTTGGTTTTGATGAAGCTTACATTAATCAGAAAGTGGATTCTATCATGCAAATGGGCATTGACAGTTTGGCTTTTCCGGGAGCGCAGGTTTTGGTAGTTAAAAACGATACAGTGATTTTTCATAAAGCCTATGGATATCATACCTATGACAAGAAGCAAGCTGTTGCTTTGAATGACTTATACGATTTAGCGTCGGTGACCAAAATTACCGGGCCTTTACCTGCTTTGATGAAATTGGTGGATGAAGGAAAGTTGGATCTGGATAAGCCCTTTAGCAACTATTGGAAGCCATGGAGACACAGAAAAGACAAAAAGGATCTGACACTTCGGGAGATTTTGGCCCATCAGGCCGGTTTGGTTCCCTACATCGTGTTTTTGAATGAGGTGATAAAGGAAAATGGAAAAGTCAAAAGAAGGTTTGTACATGAATCAACCAATAAACGATTTCAGGGTCAAGCATACGATAGGATTTATATCAATGATCGATTTGAGCGAAAAATGAACCGAATCATAAACCGCTCAGAAGTATCGGATGATAAGAAATACCTGTATTCGGGACTTACTTTTTTGATTTATCCTAGATTAATCGAACAAATCACTGGTACTGACTATCAAACCTATTTGGAAGAGAATTTCTACAAACCTATAGGTGCAAAAACATTAGGATACCTTCCGTCTCAGAAGAATTTTGATAATGACATAGTTCCAACAGAAGTGGATTCCCTTTTTCGTAAATCCTTGGTAAAAGGATGGGTACATGACGAAAACGCGGCACTGAAAGGGGGCATATCTGGAAATGCTGGATTGTTTGCCACAGCAGATGACCTGGCTAAATTGATGCTTTTATATCAACATTATGGAAATGTAAATGGCAAACAGTTAATTTCTACCGAAACAGTCAAAGAATTCACTAAAGTACAATATCCAGAAAATGAAAACCGCCGAGGACTGGGTTTTGATAAACCTTTGTTGAACAATTCAGAACTTCCTTTAGGCGAAGCATATCCTTCTCCATTGGTGAGTCCAGAAAGTTTTGGGCACTCAGGCTTTACCGGAACTTTCGTTTGGGCGGATCCTATCAATAAAATCACATATATTTTCCTTTCCAACAGGGTTTATCCTTCCAGAGACCATCAGAAATTGTATGGTTTACATATTCGGGAAGCTTTGCAGGATGTTTTTTATCGGGCAGAGCAAAGCGATCACAAGTAATCTTAAACGGTTCCTATACTGGAATTAAATGGTCATTCAGTTGGCCTGCTTATCTTTTTGAGGTAGCTGAACAGGCAGTACAATATGGAGAAAGACATTTCATTATGGACTGCCTGTTTTGTTTCATAGCCAGAAATATTTCACTGCTTCATAACGAATGGTTTATCGGTAGATTTGGTGGCAATAAAGGCAATCATAATACTATTCTTTGGGGATGACTGTGACTTCCAGTGAATGGTAAACATTTCTTCTTGCTTCCAGCTCCTCGGTGAATTTTTTCAGCCATTCATCCTTTACCTCTTCGCTATAGGTATGTACTACGCGAATACTTCCGACCCCAACTTTATACACATACGCGCCATCCTCTCTACCAACTTCATCAGCGCTTTTGCTGACGATATTCCCACGGGTTCCATCCTGACGTATTACCTGAAATTGAAACCCTGCGGGTTCTACATCAGTGGTGAATTTGGCCTCAAAGCCACCATTTGATATGGTGTATTCAACTCCAGTCGGAGAAATGGGCGTCTCCCTTTCGTTAACAGGTACAAAGATTTCCCAACCTACAATAAACTGGATTTTATCCTGGATCTGAATGATGGCCTGATCCTGCCCAATCTTGGTTCTGTTTTGTCCCTGCTTTATGTAGGTACTCACCCGGACTGTATCAACGGCATCTTCAGGTACGCTGCCGACTTTCACTGAGGCAAAATACTTGACCTTATTTTTGGAGCTTGAGAAGCTTTTTCCTTCATGAATATCATCAAATAGGTATCCATATTTTCCTGTAGTTGACCATTCATATTCTATGACCTGCCCATCGGCTACAGATGATTTGATAAAAACAGTAAGCTCCTTGGTGTTTTCTGGAGCTACTTTGGATTCTCTAGGTTCTAGGTTGATTTCGATCTCACGTGCCTTGATTTCAAAGACCTCCAAACTTTTGGAATTTTTAATATCATGGACTTTTCTTGCGTAATCTGATCCTTTGAGCATCAGATCAATTGTAGTGAGGATTTTTGCTTTTCTGACGGCGCTTTTACTGAAATCCTCCAAACTCGGTTTAGGTAGGTTCGCAGGTGCATTTTCCCAAATGGTCTCTGCAGCTACTCTGGCTAAATCTTCGAGAAAAATGGAGCCAAACTGATTGTATCCAATGTTAAAAAAATCTTTCACTGCCTCCGCCAGTTCACCGTCTTGTACCTTTTTGCTCACGCTTGGCATCTGATCTACATAGCCTGTAGTGGCAATGATCATAGCCTCCCAAAAGTCTTGCTGCGTTTTAGGCGCGCCGGTATTTTTGGCAGCAGTAGCTTTAGCAGTAAGTCCATCTGCGATCAAAGGCACCACAAAATCCAGCGTAAAGGTCAACATCATAAGTTTGGTTCTTTCGGAGATTTCAGCCTGATTGAGATTTTGCCCTCCTTTGCCCATACCGATAGCATGAAGTTGCCAGGTAGCTTCTTTTTCATTTAGATTCAATGGAATCTCGATTGGTTCGGTATTGATACGAAAAGACTTTTCGGTATTTCCCAAAAGGTATTCGTAAACGGTACCGGAGAAGCTGGTGATACCGGTGACGACAGGAATTTCGATGATCTGATCTGGATCTTTTGAATTGCTCGAGGCCGGAAATTCATTGATCCCTTCCTCTTGCCCGGCTTCATTCACTTTTTTGGTTTTGTAAAGAAATCCCGTGACCCGTCTTCGGAAGGTATTGGCCACTTCAAACTGACTCAGGCCTGTCTGGTATACTTGGAGCCCGCTTTTAATATCCCCATTCACCAGCAGGTCCGAGGCCTTTGTATCTTCGTTGGTTCTAGCTTGGGGAAAGTTGGGCTCCATGCCTTTTATTAGCTCCCCGAATTTTTGCCCAATAGTTGGATCGGAAAGGAAATAAGGGTCTTTTTCAAATGCCTGATCCACTAGGGATTTCCACTCCGTCCAAATAGGGAAAGATTCCACTTCTGCAAAGAATTTTGGTGCAAGTTCGGGTTCGAAAAATGGTCCCCCCAAGCCCCAATAAAGCAAGGTTTTGGCAGTGGAGGACAGATCCAGTTTTTGCTGATTTGCGTCAATCACTCCAACTAAAAGCAATCGATCTTGCCTATCCATCAGGTAAGCAAAGGATGATTCGGAAGGAAATTTCATCACTTTTCCGGAATTTTGGTCATCTAGCACACTGGATTTATCCCAAGACCAAATAGTGGCATCTGTCAAATCGGGTTGATTTCCTTCAGGAAACTCCACATTCACGCTGAAGGTCTCCAGTCCTGCCAAAGGATCCGAATTGTCAGGCTTATTGGGAAGGGTATCATCTTCAGTATTGCAGGAAAGGCAAAGGAATGAGGCAAAAATAAAGCAGTAAAAGATGCTATTTTTCATGATATAAAGTATTTAATGAGGAAGGAAAGTCTTATCTCCAAAGCAAATTGAGCCCAAAAGCAAACTGGAAGCTGTTTTCGGTAAATACATTTGGATGGGTATAAATCTTTTCATTCAAAGAAGAGACTTTCTTTCCCGTAACCAGATTGACTTCCAGATCAAAAGGCATTTTTCCTTTAGTCAATTGATTGGTAGGAATCAACGTACCATAGCCCCAAGTGAAGCCAGCACGATTGCCAGTTACCCATAGGTCTCCATCTTCTTGTGTGCCAGAAGGACCTTTTTCAGTAAAATATCCCATTCGAAATGCCAGTCGTTCAAAAAACCAAGCCTCTGCTCCAACACCAAAAGCGGTATTCAATTCATGATCTGTGATGTGGTCTGGGCCTCCAGGAAGGTAATCCTGAAACTGTAAGTCCAGGCGAAGATCCACTGCTTGGGCTGTGTTTTCGAAATATGCTTTGCCTTGGGTCAGGTTGGATTTTAATGGGATTTCAAAAGCATAGCCTGCCCCTAAACGTAATATAATAGGCAAATAGCTTTCATCTACAGCATCTTGGTAGCTTTGGGTAGTCTCACCTTTAAATAAGAAATTGTAGAGCGACATAGCTCCAAACAACTGTTGGTTTTGGATTTTTTCAGATTTGAAGAGTTGAATGGACTTCTCATATTGGAGGCCAAGGCTTGGGACAAAATCGGAATTGGTTTTCTCTCCATTGACTCCATTTTCCTGCATCATATTGGCGCTGAGCCCAGCATGCAATCCTTCCATGATTTCATATGCTGCCAGTACGGATATGGCTCGCTGCGAAAAGTAATCTGTATCAAAAGTCTGCCAGCCTATGATGGTGGTCCATAAAGGATCAGGATTTTGATAGCTAAAATAGGAGAGACCTACTGTAAATTTGTCTTTTACTTTAAACGCTCCTCCGGCAAAGTAATATCGGGACTTTGGTCGATAGGAATGTCCATTTGCGTAATTGGCGTAGGCCTGAATAGGAGCGGTGGAACTTCGAATCGAAGCAGGGTTGTAAAATGAGTTTTCGATTCCTGACTTGGTAAGTGTCGTGAACCCCATTCCCTGAGCCCGGGCGCTGGTTGATTGATTGTTTAACAGTCCAAAGTATCCTGGAGGATAGTAATAAGAAGTCTGAGAAAAGGAGGAAAAACTGAAACAAATCCCCAAGAATAATAAGAATAGCTTTTTCATATGTTTATACTTTGTCTTTTAAAAGTCATATGGAATCTAGCTTGTTGAAAAGTTTGCTTAGTCAAGCTCGAAGTCATACGATGCGTGGTTTTATTACACATCGATTGAATTTCTTATAGTCATCAAGATTTTTAGTTTTTTTTTAAAAAAAATCCTCGATTCAACTTGAACCGAGGACTATCATAGGATGAAGGGTAGAATTCCAGTGTTTTTATCCAGGATCTTTTAGACGGATGACCACTTGGGCTTTGCCTACAAATTTGGAGGCTACTTCTGCCGCAATCGCCCCGCAAGGTGGTGGGCCGAGATTTTTCGGTCGACTCTGTGTTTTGTAGGCTACGATAAACGCACGGTATTTTCCATTCTCCTCAGGAGTTTTACTTGCGTTCCATGAAGCTGTATTTCCTAAAAAATTCCCTCCTGGTGTCAAATCAATGATTTTTGCCGTGTAGGAAATGGCATTTGGCTCTGGCTCGACCAGAAACTGCAATCTGGATCCACAGGTGAAATATTTATCTGTATCATTTTCAAAGCTAGTTAGTGAAAGATCGACCGTGATGATTTTGATATTATCCGAATTGTCAATTTCGATTTCCAGGGTTAATTCTTCATATAGGAAATATTCCCCGTCAACGGCTGATTTTTCATAGATCCTAGCCTTAACAGTTTCTTTACCTTTTTCTGTATCCTCATCCGTACAGAGGTAGCGTATGGAATTGGTTTCGTAAGTGGTGATGACTGTCGAATTTTCTGCAAAATTCACCAGTCGACCATGTTTTCCTTCTGTTGACCAAACCACTTTTTTTCCTGAAAAA
This sequence comes from Algoriphagus iocasae, assembly GCF_014206875.1. Taxonomy (GTDB): domain Bacteria; phylum Bacteroidota; class Bacteroidia; order Cytophagales; family Cyclobacteriaceae; genus Algoriphagus; species Algoriphagus iocasae. The sequence continues at coordinate 1,598,860 of NZ_JACIJO010000001.1, forward strand.
TCCGCATCCCTCAGGTTAACTGGCTCTATATATAGTTTTGCCGAGCTGATCTGATCTTCTTTTCCTGAAAGAACCAATCCACCGGGCTTGAGCATATAACTGCTCTTTTTGAGATTCAAGACAGTAGTGTCCCGACCGATAAGTTCATTTTTATAATAGGCCTCTACGTAAACATATTCGAAGTTATTTTCCTCCGGTAAATCTGCTGCGCTGGTTTCTGAATAATAAATAATCTCTTTATCTGAACTGTCAAAACTTTTGCCTTTGTTGCCTTTTCGGTCTTGGATGTAGCCGAATTTCCCAGAAGTGCTCCATTTGAAATAGGGGAAGTTATCTCCACCTTCTTCTTCAAGATTTTTGATCTCTGCTTTGATTTCTTTATTGCCCCGGCTGGAAACTGTAGCCTCGGCAGGAAGCAGACTGACTTTTGCAGAACGGGCATGAATGGTCCATTCTTCAATATTCTTTGACATGCTTATGCCGAAAGAAACTCTGGAAAGATCTTGAAAGGCCATGGCTGAGTTCACAATTTTTAGAATATTGGCAAACTTGCTGATGGCTTTGGTGTCCAGGTTTTCGGAAACTCCCTCAATATCTATGTTCTGTTTGGAAGCAATGTATTTTGTCACATTGATAACTCCACCTAATACTTGTTCAAAGTATTTATTTCCTGCTCCCTCAAAAGCAATGTATTTCAGAAAAGTGGTGAGAGCCCCTTTATAATCTCCCTCTTTAATTTTGTCATAGGTGGCAGGGCTGGCGTTAATAATGACTTCCATTTGGTCGATAAATGATACCAAAGGTCCGTCTCCTACATTGAATCCCGCGGAGTTAAGCTCACCTTTCCAACTCACCATTTGCATGCCTATTGGCAGGAAAAAATCCAAAACGAAGGTTTCCATAGAAAGTCTGATCTGCTTGATCTGCTCCTGATCAGTGAGCTGAATGGAATTATTGACACCTCCTGCTCCGACTACACGTACTTTGTAGGTTTTCTCATCTTCATTATCGGCAAGGGAAAGAGACTTGGGATCAGTAGTCACCACATCTCCAGCTTCAACGCTACCTTCTATTGCAGCTCCCATAGCTCCTGTGGCAGTGGTATATCCGGTAGTGGCATTGACAGGAAAATCCAATTCTGAACCAGTGCCTTTTCCTATATTATTCAAATGTTCGACAACCGAACCGTCGGTTTTTTTGGTCTTCATCTTATAAAAAAATGCATGTGCTCTTCTTCGGTAATAGTTGCTGATGGCAATTTTCCCAAGTTCTTTTTCGAATACCTGAATTCCGCTTTTGATGTCCGATTCATCTATGGCGATATCGGAAACCCTAGCTTGCTCGGCAATTCTGCTTCTGATATCAAGCTCATTGGGTTTAGGGGAAAGTTTCTTCATCAATTCCTGAAGTGGTGCTTGATAGGAATCTCCTGATAATAGTTTGGGATCAGTTTTCCACATTTCCTCAAATTCGTCTTGCCAGGCTATTACTTCTTCGTAGTTTCCTATGTTTTTAAAAAATGGACTGGCAAGGTCTGCTTCACTCAGCCAATAGCCAGAGGCCAGATAAATCAGGTAATTTGCTGTGGTGACTGGACTTAAGGCTTTTTGATCCTCACTCAGGTATCCTGCTAATAGCAATTGGCCTTCAGAGTTAAATAAATAAGCAATCTGACCTACGTTTGGGATCGCAATAGCTTTGGTTTTACCATCGTTTTCCACAGGGAAGCTTTCGCCGAAAGACAGCAATTCTGAACCGGTTAAGTCTAAACTACTGCCCTCGGGCAATTGAATTTGAACATCCTGAAGTGTAAAATTCTTTTCTGGATTTTGCGGATTGGTAGGTGTTTGAGGTTCAGTGTCATCTTGACAAGAAAGAGTCATCATCACCAAGAATAAAAATAGCAGCTTTTTCATATTGAGTACGATAAGTGGTTCAATTACTCATCGTACTCAACTCAGAAGGTCATCATGCTTTGGAAAAAAATTATTCCAACTTTTCTAAAATTTCTTTTGCCTCTGGTTTGCTGGAGTTGCTGAAGAGGCCTTTTGCCTTTTCAGTTTGCCCATTTCTAAGATAAATCAAACCCAAATACCATTCAGCATCTTGCTTAAATTCGGAGGGATTTCCTTTTATAATCAATTCTAAATTCTCCTGACTTTCGGTATAGTTTTCCAACTCCAAATTTGCCATGGCAACGAAATAGAGCAAAGTGTCCCCGGTAGGGTTTTCCTCCAATAATGGCTGCCATAGTGCTAAAGCCTCTTCGTATTTTCCTTCCTTGAAATCCACCATGCCCCGGTCAAATTCATAGGAATCAGTTCCGGACATGGCAGTTATCAAGCCTGGGTCGGTTTCATAATAAGTGGTAAACAGTTTTTCGTTTGATTCGACAAAAAGAAATTGAAAACTGATCCATCCCACCAAAATTAATGTAATCGAAGCAGCCACGGCATATATCCATTGAGGAAGCTTTCTTGTTTTAGGTGTTTTTTCTGGATAAGCCTCTTCATGGATTTTGTCCAACTCCGCTTTTACTAAATAGGATTCCAGATCCTGACGGAGGGTTTTTACCTCTTCCACCTTCAGGCTCCAATCGGCATCCTGCGCTTCCAATTCGCGCAATGCCTGAAGCTGCTCTTCGTTGAGCGTCCCATCAAGCTTTGCTTCGATGAGTTCGTACTCTATTGGGCTTATATTTAATTCCTTGGACATTAGCGTTTAATCAATTTTCGAAGCTTTTCCATGCAGCGATATTTGTTGTTTTTGGCAGTTTGATTGGTCCATCCAAATCTTTCTGCCAGCTCCTCCAGCGACTCTTTTTCAAAATAAAATCGCTTCAGTAATTCCCTGCAGCTTTCTCCCAACTGTTGAAAAGCCTCTTCAAGATAGCTCAGCCTTTCTTCTAAAAGAATTTCATCTTCCGAATCTGCCACTTCAATGGAGATGGCTCCCATAGAGCTTTCCATCTTAAATCGACTTGACCGAAGCCAATCCAACCACTTGTTTTTAGAAACCTGAAATAGAAATCCTTGCATCGCCGTGGCGTTTTGAGGCTGGAAATCTCCGTTTTTTACTTTTTGCCAGGCGACCAGAAAAGCCTCTTGAAAGATGTCTTTTGCCTGATCCTCATCACCGCTGTTTTGAATTACAAAGCTCCTTACCTTTGGAAAGACTTCCAGATATAAGGCCGACATCACATCCCTTTGGTTCTCCTTGATACCCTGGATGAGTTGCTCCTGTGATAAATGACTGATCGAATCTTCTGGCATACTTGGCTAGTTGCCAAAAAGATACTAGTAAATCTATTTTATCCCAAGCCTCTTCCTACACTTATTGTTGCTAGAATTGATCAATATCCTGATAAGCATCAATATTCTTAGTCAGTAGGTTTACCATCAAGGCATCATGGGCATTGGCAAAGGTGTTATAATTGGATTGTGTATAATCTGCGTTTCCATTAAATATCAATGCTGCCGCCATGCCGTTCGAGTGAAACATATAGGCAGAACGGGTTCCGGGCAATGCTCCGTAGAAGAACTTGAACTGGTTGGAAATAGCGATTCCGTTGGCGAAACCTGGATTTACAGAAGATCCCTGAATAAATTGATTATAAGTAGCTGCCTGCAATAAATCGGGATTGGAAGAGCTACCGTCAATCGCCATCACAAAACGAAGCAGATCCGGGGCAGTAGTTACGATACCCGCATCACCATCCCTTCGCTCCAGATTGAAATTGTATTCGTAGCCTTTGGTGCCGCCTTGACCATAATAGATGGCTTCATTCGGCTGTCTGCCTTGTGTTCCGTTTTTACCGAGAACAGTTGCACTCATCTCCAGCGGATCGGTGATCCGTTCTTTGATAAACTGTGCATAGCTCTTGCCTGATACTTTTTCTACGATACGGGCAGCCACGAAATAATTGGTGTTGATATACCAGTATTGGCTCCCTGGGTTAAAGGTCAAAGTTGCATTATCCATCATCCAGTTAAAGAAGCCTTCATTGGTTCTTTGCTGCTCATAGTCTATCGCATCACGATCTCCATTGACTACCCATCCACCGGTAGTCATCTGCAGCAGATTTTTTACAGTCACCTGCTTCACCCGATCAGAGTAGTTTTTGGTTCCATAAGTTGTACCTAGTATACCACCTTCTCCAAATACCTTATCATCCAGACTGATTTCCCCGCCTTGGACTAGTAACATGATTGCCATACCAGTAAAGGATTTGGAAACACTTGCCACCCGCATTTGAGTTTTAGTTTCCATGGCTTTTCCCTGTGCTTCATCTGCTAGCCCATAGGCTTTCTGATAGACCAATTTGCCGTTTTTGGCTATTGCCAAGCTGGCTCCGGGAATGTTATACTGCGAAATGAAACTTTCTATTTGGCTGTCCACTGCATTTATATCTTCTTGCTGAGCAGGATTCTGAGGTTGGGGTGTGGGGTCAGAATCTTCTGAACAGGAAAACTGGAAGGCTAAAAGTGAAACAAGTAAAAATCTGGAAATTGTAAGAAATTTGTTTTTCATATCAATGGAAGTTTATGGTTCTTTACTTCACATCGGATGAATGCTCAAAAGTCATCAATTGCCGGAAAATTTCTTTTTAAAGAACCAAGCAAGGAAAACAATGCCAAGTAGTAAGGCTGCATAAAGTGGCCAAAAAGATTGCTTAGTTTCCAGTGTGACAGGCTCAGGATTCCCCAGGAGAATCAACCCGGACCAAAATGAAGGGTCGAGAGCTCTTCCTTTGGCTTTGGCTAGGTAATTTAGTTTGGCCTTTCTTAGAGCTTCATCTTTAGGTAAGCCATCTTCCAAAAAATCATAAAAATCAGCAGCTATGCTGACACTGGCCTGCTCATCGATTTTCCAAAGTCCCATCAATAAGGATTTGGTCCCGGAATAATTGAATGCGTGAGCTAGGGAGATCATTCCTTCTCCAGGAGAATAGCTGGGTTTGCCGGATTCACAGGCAAGTAGGACTGCAAGCTCCGAACTCAGGTCCAGTTCGTAAATTTCACTGGCAAAAAGCTCATTGGGATCTAATGGGTTCTCGGCTGATTTTGCAAATACCAGTCTGGAATCGCCTGGATTCACATTGCTGGAGATAGCATGTGTGCCAATGTGAATGATCCGCGACTGTCCTGCCTCATTCTTAAAATTCATCAGGGTAGAGCCGTGTTCCAAATAAGTCTTTGCCTCAAATTTTGAAGAAATCTGTTCCACCAGCCGCCGGGTAAAAGGCTGGGGGAGAAGCTTTAGATAATCAATATCCAAGAATTGCTGATCCATAAATGATGCACTATAGGTCTTTTTCATACCATCAAAAAAGCCCGGTGCGAAAGCAACCAACTGATCTTCATACTTACTAGTAGCTTGCTCCTCAAGAAATAAAAGGCTGTATTGATAGGAAAAGCTATGTTCTAGAAGTAAAAAATGATCAGCTAAATCTGCCCAATCAGAAACAGGGACTTTCGTCAGGGTTTCGAAACTCAGGTTAAACAATAAGCCTTCTGGAATGACAGCAATTCTTTGTGTTCGGATAAATGGTTCTGCCGGTTTCCACAAAAGATTATAGAGTTCGTGAAGGATGGCTGGCTGGATTTTGTTTTTAGAGGATTGCTCAGCCAGCGTTTCCAAGGTTCTTGTCAAAGGAATTGGGCTCAGAGAAATTAACTTTTTTTCATTTTCCTGAATGATCAGGAGCATCCATTTTTCTCCCACATTCAAGTATCGGAGGTAGGTGATTTCTGGATTCAGTTTTGAAAACACTCTGGCCAAAACGCTCTCACTGGTTTCAAAGTGAAGTTGAAAATAGTTGGGGTAATTGATCTTAAGCGTATCCAAAAAGGCTTTCCACTCGCTATTTGCCTTTGCATAGGCTGATAAGTCTGTCACCTCGGCCTGTAAAGATTGCCGGAGCTGCTCTTTAAGTTCTTCTTCCCGATTTAGAATCTCTGCTGGCAAACCACCAAAATGTACCTGTTGATTTTTCTGAAGTCGGGATCTGATCTTACGATATCTCGCATGCTCATGATAGGCAAGCAGCCGATCCAAATAGCTCTCTTCACCACTTAATTGATAGAGTTCCAGTTCTATTAGTTCAAGAAACTCAAAATATTCCCGATTTACGTCGAGCTGTATGCTTACATCTGAGGGTTCAAATAAAAAGTCTGACTGGGAGTCAATGATTTTTAATCCTTCCCTGAGTTCTTTCTCAATGGATTTTAATAAAGCTTCATCTACCTCTTCCAAATAGTATCTGCTACGATTCCTGATCAAAATAGGCTGGGACTTTAGAAACATTGCCTGTATAGAATCCTTCGGGCTTTTACTGCGTGCTATCAAAAGATCAATTTGGCTTAAGGCATCCGAAGTGTATTTTAAGGCCATTTGATAATTCTGCCCCAACTCATAAATGGAAGCTTGATTGATGGTTTGATTATAGTCGAGATAGAGATTTTCAGAACCCACATCCGCAAGGTAATTTCTTGCTAGAGTAGATAATTGGATGGCCTCATCCATCTTCTTGTTTTCCGCCAGAAACTTGCTGAAGTTTTTTAAGAAATCCAGGTAAATCACATCATAATCTCCTTGGACTTCTTGGTCAAAAATGGTTTTAGCTTTTCTGTATAGAGAATCTGCCAGTTCTTCATTTTGTAAATAATCCTCCATTCTGGCCAAAGTATTGATGGCGTCTGCCTGCCAATAACTGCTCTCCTCCTCCAGTTCCTGCATTTGCTTGAGTCCTTCCAAAAGAAATTCCCTTGACTGCTCCATTTGAATCATATCATAGTAAACCTGTCCCAGAAGTATCCGGGATTTGGCTGTTTCCAAATCCTGATTCCCAAACTCTTCAGACTTTCTTTGAAAGGAAAATTCCAAAAGTTGCTTGGCCCGATGATAGGAGCCCAACTGCCTATATAATCCGGCCAGATTGTCCATAGACCTGAAATAGCCTTGCAATACTTTTTGTTTCTCCAGCTCTTCTAAATCAGCAGCAAGGTATTTTTCCTGATAGGAAATCGTCAGGTTCATGGACTGCTCTGCTGCATCAAAATCACTCTGAGCCATCTGAACACCGGCTAGGTTATTTAGAATTATACTCTTGCGATAAAATTGATTTCTAGGGGTAGGTTCAAGCTTATCTATAGCTTCGATAGATTTTTGATAGTAGAATCCCGCAGAGTCCAAGTTGGAATTGAAATAGGAAATGTTTCCCAAATAGCTGTTGGCAAAATAGGTGTTTTCAGGATCAGCCTGTGACAGGTCCAAACTCAGGAAATCATTCAGATGTTTCTTTGCGGCAGGCAAATCCATGTTTTGAATGGCCAAACCTCCTAGATTGAGGTACAGGTTACTGAAAACTTCTTCTGATTTAGGGGATTCTTTTTTGGCCCATTCCAGTGCCGTAAGTGTATGCTTATAGGCTGCAGTGGGATTTCCTACATACTCATACCAATCGGCCAGACTCTTGACCAGCAAGCGCTGGAACTTGGGGCTTTTCGATAAATTCTCCCATGTTTGGTAGGTATTTAGGAGCTGATCAGATGCATCTTTCTCTGGGGAATTTGCAAGTAGAATCCGACCATAAATCTCCAGGTATTCAGGTAAACTATCGTACTGTTTTTGATTAATCAGACTCTGGGTAAATTCTTCGATTTCTGCCAAGGCAGTTTGATGGGAGCCAGTTTCAATCATTTCTTCCCAACTGGCCTTCCTGTCCTTGGTTTGTCCCAAAACTGTGCTTGCAAAAAAAAGTAAAGGCAGGAAAAAGAGTCTAATCATTTGAAATGTTACCTGTTAAAATCAATTACTCATCGAAAAAGATAAAAAAAGTCATCGAAAAAATGACCAATATTTTAATCAATGGATTTATTCTTAAAATTGCTCTATCCTGCATCTCTTCATTTTAATAAGTATAGAATGCCAATAAATAGTATTCGAAATTGAATGAACTTGAGAAAAAAACAGAGAAGGTAGTTAGCCTTTAATAAGGAGAAAGAATGGGCCCCAAATCTATTAATTCATGCGATTTCAAACTCCCACACTCTCTTTAAACAAGGATATCACCAACTCCTCAGTTAATGGTTTGTTGTTCGCTTTTTCCCTTAGGGTTTCAAATGAATAACGGAAGTCACATCCCTCTTTATAAGCACTGCATCCATAAGCTGTTTTACCTCTGATGATGCTTCCTTTTTGACATAAGGGACAAGGAATGACCCGAGGAGTTTTTTTGGATTCCGAGGAACTGGATTTTTTCTTTTCTTCCAAAACCAATTGGTAAGCATCATTGAATCGGACTAATCCTTCCTGATCTCCAGAGGAGGTTTTAAATCCCTTCAAATTGACCGTAGATCCTTTCTGTAACAATCGCAAATACTGATTCTCCGAGATGGTCTTTCCTTCAAAGGAAAAAGGAAGTAAAAAGTCGCATCCATTTTTATAGGAGCTACAGCCATAACTGGCTTTGCCTTTTAGAAGGGATCCTTTCTTGCATTTTGGACAAGACGAACCCACAACGCTTGTAGGAGCGGATGATTTTTCTTTTTCCGGGACTTTGGTTTCACTCGGCTGGGATATGATCGTATGGCTTTGCTCACGAATCACTTCATACACCAAATGATTCACCATATTCTTCATGTTTTTCACAAAAGACCCTGCGTGAAAATTCCCTTTTTCTATTTCCTTCAATTGCTTTTCCCACTGTCCTGTCAATTCTGCGGAGGTCAGCAGGTCATTTTTTATGATATCGATCAATTGAATCCCTGTTTCGGTAGGCAAAATCTGCTTTTTATTCCGCTCAATGTACTGACGTTTAAAAAGCGTTTCTATGATATTCGCGCGGGTAGAAGGTCGACCGATGCCATTCTCTTTCATCAATTCCCGCAACTCTTCATCGTCCACCTGTTTGCCGGCAGTTTCCATACCTCTCAGCAAAGTCGCTTCTGTAAAGTGTTTTGGTGCTTTGGTTTCTTTCTCTGTAAAAGAAGGCTCATGTGGTCCTTTTTCTCCCTTCTTAAAGAGCGGGAGCTCATCTTTTTCCTTTTTTTCTTTGCCATCAGCCGTTTCAAAAACAACTCTCCAGCCTTTTTCTAAAATTACTTTCCCGGTTGTTTTAAAAGGAACGGTATCTACTTTTCCTAAAACTGTGGTATTGGCCACCGAGCAATCATCATAAAACACGGCGATGAATCTCCTGGCAATAATGTCATAGACTTTTTGGTGATTTCCGCGCAAATTCTCCTGCATTCCTGTAGGAATAATGGCATGGTGATCGGTTACCTTTTTATCATTGAAAACTTTGGATGACTTTTTCAGTTTTTTACCCAAAATCGCTTGAGTCAACGGTTGATAATTGGTTAGCTTTTGTAAGATTCCAGGTGCTTTGGGGTAGATGTCATTTGGTAAAAATATGGTGTCAACCCTTGGATAGGTGATTACCTTTTGTTCGTAAAGTTGCTGGGCGATTTTAAGGGTTTCTTCTGCGGAAAGCCCAAACTTATTATTGCAATACACCTGTAAACCAGTCAAATCAAAAAGCTTAGGAGCATATTCTTTGCCTTTTTTCTTCTCCATGGAGACCACTTCAAAGTCATGTTCCTTGACCACTTTGGCGAAAGCCTCACCATCCTCTTTCTTAAAGAATTTCCCTTCTTCACAGTTAAATGTTACCTCTCTGTAAACTGTTTGTAATTCCCAATATGCTTGGGGTTGGAAATTCTGAATTTCCTTGTAGCGATTCACGATCATCGCCAGCGTAGGTGTCTGAACTCTGCCGATAGACAATACTTGTTTGTATCCTCCATGTTTGACCGTATACAAGCGGGTGGCGTTTATTCCTAAAAGCCAATCGCCGATCGCTCTGGAAAAACCGGCATAATACAGGTTGTCGTACTTTGAAGAGGGTTGCAGTTTTTCAAAGCCTTCCTTGATTGCCTCTGTGGTCAGGGATGAAATCCATAAGCGTTTGACTTCCCCTTTATATTCAGCCTGTTCTAATACCCAGCGTTGGATCAGTTCTCCTTCTTGGCCGGCATCACCACAGTTGATGACCAATGAGGCAGAATCAAATAGTTTTTTTACAATATCGAATTGCTTCTTGACGCCGGGATTATCGACGACTTTGGTTTTGAATTTCTCAGGAAGCATGGGCAAGTGACTGAGACTCCAGCTTTTCCAATGTGCTTCGTAATCGTTGGGTTCAAACAGGGTGCAAAAGTGCCCAAAAGTATAAGTCACACGATATCCATTCCCTTCATAATATCCATCATGCTTATGAGTAGCTCCGAGGACGGTGGCTATTTCCCGGGCAACACTTGGCTTTTCAGCAATACAAACTATCATCTGAAGCAAAAATAATTAAAATGGGGTAATGGCAATGGGGAGTAGGGGCTAAGGTAAGGTTAAGGAATTTTATATCAGGCTGAGTGCAAATCAGGAAATTTGCCATCAATCTGGACATCAAGAATCTATAATTTCTATGTAGATCCATTGTCATCAAAAAAATAGTAATTTAAGATCAATTCGTTTTTACTGCTTTAATAGAAAAACCCAAAACCTGATCAAAAATATAATTACCAAAAACCCTATGAAAAACCTACTCATCATTTGCTTACTGTTTCTAAGTTTCAATTTCTTGGCGTTTCCACAAAGCGACAAAGGGACTGTAGTGACTGATACGCTTTACTCAAAAAATCTTGAAAATAATTTTGGGGAAAATCCGAATCGTGCCGTCTCAGTCTACCTTCCACCTGGATATAGTGAAAGCAATGAAAGATATCCGGTGATTTATTTTTTGCATGGATTTTCTGGGAATAATTCGATGTTAACTCCAATGGCTGAGTTACTGGACTTTGCGATAGCTACGAATAAAATTCGCCCTTTTATAATGGTTATCCCGGATCAACAAACAACCTATGATGGGAGCTTTTACAGTAATAGTCAGATTTTTGGCAATTGGGAGGATTTCACCGCTTTTGATCTGGTGAAATACATGGATGATAATTTCCGAACCATTGCTAAAAATGAAAGCCGAGGTATCACAGGACACAGCATGGGAGGATATGGAGCCATTAAAATAGCCATGCATCATCCTGAAATATTCAGCAGTGTTTATGGGATAAGTCCCGGAGCTTTGGCGATTGTAAGAGAATATGGCCCTAACAGCAGTACCTATAGTGATTTTGCAAAAGTGAAAAATCAAGAGGAACTCAATAAATTATATTTTGGAAAAGTGATCGTGGCATTTGGTAGATCATGGTCGCCTAATCCTAACAAGCCACCTTTCTATGTAGATGTTCCCTTTGAATATCAGGGCGAAGAATTGATAGTAAATCAGGATGTTTTGGAAAAGTGGTATAAAAATATGCCCTTTTATATGGTAGATGATTATCTGGATAATTTGAAAAAATTAAAGGCCATAAAATTTGATTGGGGAAGAAATGCGGGGGATCGGTTTACGATTCAATGCAAAATGTTTAGCCAGAAATTGGAAAATGTAGGAATCAAGCATTTTGCAGAGGAATACATAGGAACCCATGTCAATAATATCTATACCAAAGATGGCCGTATCCCAAATCAAATGTTGCCATTTTTTGATTTCTATTTAGACTTTGAACAAGAATAGAAAAGTGTCGGCCAAATGTTGCCAAGCTTTCAGAAAACGTAAAAATTCAATAAGAAAGGATCAATGGTTTTAAGTTGTACCAATTAATTACCAACTTAAGTTGGTTAGCTAGCTTGTAATTGCTTCCTTAATAAGGCTTTTTTAAGTCGGGATTTGCATTAGTATGAAAAATACTTGGCTATTTAAGTTAACAAGGGAATTAGTACATTGCCTTAAAACAAATTGATCTTCATTCTTAGATTTTTGATTCAAGAAAAAACATAGCTATGAAAAAAATAGGTTTAATCATTTTAGGAATAATTATCCTTGGGGCTATTCTCGTCCTAACGCTGGTTATGAAAGTCCTTGAATTTTTTATGGGGGCGATTTTATTCGTTTTGGCAATTGTGGTCTTATTAATCCTCTATTTCAAGGTGAAAGATAAGGTTTCCTGACTATTTTTAAACTGAATCGATACCTATAATTCGGAATGTTATTACTCTTGTAATTTGGGACTTATGTGAATTTCCAAATGCATTGACTAATGATAGCTTGGTTCTTATTGAATTCCATTATTTGATTAAATTTTAATAAAAATCATTAGCTCCTGCCATAAGGCTGTCACTCCCTCGATTTACGTTTGCGTCATAATTCTTTTTAAAAAACGACAGCGTAATGAGCATCAAATTCAATTCAATCGATTTTCCAAAACCGTCCTTGATTACAGTAAATGGTATTCATCTCGAAGTCTTTGAGGCAGGTAAACAAAATAAAGGCAATCCAATAATACTTTGTCATGGTTTTCCGGAGAACGCGTTTTCTTGGCGTTTTCAGATCCCTGAGCTTGTTAGAGCAGGTTATCATGTCATTGTTCCTAATCAGCGGGGATATGGGAATTCATCTTGTCCAACTGAAGTAATTGCCTATGATATTCATCATTTGGCAAGTGACCTGGTAGCGCTACTCGATTACTTTGAGTATAAAGATGCTATTTTCATTGGCCATGATTGGGGAGCAAATGTTGTTTGGAACTTTGCATTATTGCACCCAGAGCGAGTAAAAAAAATAATAAACCTGGCTTTACCCTATCAAGTTCGTGGAGAAAAACCGTGGATAGAATGGATGGAAGAAATCTTCGGTGAAGACAACTATTTTGTTCACTTTAATAACCAACAAGGGGTAGCAGATGCTATTTTGGATCAAAACAAACCTAATTTCCTTCGCAATTTGTTCCGTAAGAATGTGCCTCTTGCACCACCAGAGCCAGGAATGTTAATGATAAATCTCGCAAAAGCTGAAAATCCAATCGGTGAACCTCTAATGAGTGAAAGTGAACTGGAAGTTTATATTTCTGCATTTGAAACCTCTGGGTTTACTGGAGGGATCAACTGGTATAGAAATCTTGATCGAAACTGGCATTTACTGGCTGATGTAAACCCAATTATCAATCACCCAACTTTGATGATTTATGGTGATAAAGATATGATTCCTAAGTTCGAGAACTTGACAGACTTTGTTCCGAATGCAGATGTATTCTGTATAGATTGTGGTCATTGTATCCAACAAGAAAAGCCAGAGGAAACGAATATGGCAATTCTAAAGTGGTTGAATTAAAAAAAATCTAGAAAGGAAATTCAGGAATACTGCCCTGAAAACTGAAACAATTCAGACTGTATAAAACCTGCGCCACAACAAAAGTTTCAATAGGAAACCTTTGTTGTGGCGCAGCATATCTAAAAGTTGAATAATACTAGTAAAACAAGCTTTCAAATTTATTAAATCAAATTAGAAGGATTTTCTTAAGCAATGACTTCCAGCTTGTAACCTTTGCCTCGTTTAACTACAATATTGATGTTCGGATCAACTTCCAGTTTTTTTCTGAGTTTTGAAATGAACACATCAAGGCTGCGGCCCACGATCACTCCTTCATCCTCCCAAATCTCTTTTTGAAGTCGGCTTCGCTCGATAACCTCGTTTGGTGACAAGGCAAAAATATGCAACACACGGGTTTCAGTTTTAGTCAGCTCGATGGTCTCTCCATTTATTTTGAGCTGTCGGGTCTCTGCGTCGAATGACATAGATCCCAATCTGAGCAAATTATTATCCTCAGGATTGGAAGAGGATCTCCTAGGTTTGATAGATCTGAAGAAAATAAAACCAACCAATGCCATTGCTAAAAGAGATCCAATTAAGAATTCATTTTTAGAGAAGGAAATAGCTGCTGGTTTAAATTGAATGTTGATTTTGTAGTTTCCTAGCGGTTGGATTCTTCCTTTGCAGGCGATAATGTCATCCTTCTTGTCTTTGGATATTGCATATCCAAACACCACCTTGGCATCAGCAGGGTTTACTACACTCACCACATAATCACGTGGAAAAGGACCTTCGGCTAACAAACGTTTGATCGTGTTTACAAGGGAATCGGCTTGGAAAGTAAGCTCATTCTCAAAACTGATCTGATATTCATTTTCTGCGATCTTTTCTATTGGAAGCACCCTTGAGGTATTGTCGTCTGACTGTAGGAGTATCTCATGCCCGATTTTGCGAAGCAGCACTTCCTGCCTTGCCAAATCATAATCACTTCTGTCTACCCAATTGAATCCCACGCTAGCCAAAGAGATAATGACCAGCAGAATTGCTCCCAACAGGTAGTTGCGTTTTTCGGAGAAGAGATTTTGCATGAGTTTCATTGTGTTACTAGTTTATTTACAAAGTTTACATTCTTCTTTACAATCAGGATTCTTTGAACGAGAGGAATCCAAATAGATTTGTTGAATCAATCATTGAAAGGTACTAAAAATGATAAAATTCTTTTCCCTGCCCATTTTATTCTTGATGCTTGTTCTGTTCGCTTCTTGTGGATCAGGCGAGACCAAGGATGCCAAAGAAAGTCCTGACCCTGTAGACCAAAAATCCGAAATTAAAGTCCAGACTACCTCTCACGGACCCAAAACGATCACTCGAAACATACTTCAAGATAAAAATGGCGATATATGGATTGCTACTTTTGAGGGTGTTTTTAAATATGATGCCAGTCTACCTTCTAGTGAAGGATCTGAAGGGAATGAGCCTGTAAGGCAAGAAAAATTATTCACCAACATGACCAGTGAAGTTAGTTCGGCTCGATTCTTTTCTATTTTGGAAGATAGCAAGGGAAACATTTGGCTGGGCTCCATTGGCTCTGGTGTTTATTTTTACGATGGAGTAAACTTTCAAAATTTTACGACCGAGGACGGACTTGTTAATAATGAAGTTACGAGTATTTATGAAGACAAATCCGGTAATATTTGGTTTGGTGTCAATGGGGGATTAAGCCGTTATGAGCCTTCGGAAGTGTCCATGAAAAGTGAAAAAGTCCAAGCAATTGGTGAATCAATCCTTCAAAATTTCATAATTGAAGATGATTCAATCAGGGAAGATCATTCAGGGAAAATTATTCCTGATTTTTCACGTCCTCCAATCGAAGTGACTTCTATTGTTGAAGACAAGACTGGCAAGCTTTGGATTGCCACAAGGGGCAATACCTTTATTTATGAAGGGGAAAAATTTACTGCTGTGACCTACCAAGGTAAACCTTTCAAGAATGTCCGATCACTTCTCAAAGATTCAAAAGGAAATATTTGGCTTGGTGGAAATGATGGTCTTTGGCGCTATGACCCTTCGGTTGCGTCCATTATAGGTGGCGGCACATTTACTAATTTCTCTCAGAATTTTATGGGTTCAATAATTGAAGACAGCAAAGGGAATATATGGACAACTTCTGAAGGCCCTCAAGGCTGGATACTTTCACGCTATGATGCACTTTCATTGTCCCAAAATAAGCCTGCTGTTACCGAAATAAATCCAAATGAAGGAAAGATGCTTTTTGGGATTATGGAAGACAATGACGGAAGTATTTGGGTTGGATCTTTAGGGGTGTTGTGTTTTGATCCCAAGGTTCCTGTCGAAAAGGAAAATACAAGCCTATAAAAAGCAAGTTCAAAAACTAAGTCAATTTTAAAATGAAAAATAAAAGAACCGTATTCTCTTGTCTGATTATTCTTTTGGCTGGTGTTACTTATTATGCAACACAGGCTCAACAAAATAGCAACACCCAACGCGCTGACTATTCCGGGGTATGGAAATCCAAGGAGTCGATCAGTATGGGCGGAAATATAGTCTGCAGCTTCGACGCTGGTGATCGTATGCTGGCGAATACTATGAAAATAATACAACAGCCCACTTTTCTTACTATCGAGACATCAAGTTCCTTTCCTGGTGAGGTGCCGGTTGCAGGTACTGAAAAACTGACCTTTGATGGTAAAGTAGGCCAAATTGATCATGGGCCTGATAGAGGGAAGGAGTTTAGCGCAAAATGGTCTGCCGATAGAAAAACTCTGACTGTTAATTCCACCGTTCACCTGATGATCCATAAGCCATATAAAGAAAACCCTATGGAACAAATGCTTGTATTTGTAACGGAGGTTTGGGAATTGAGTGATGATGGCAACACGATTACTATTCATTCTCAGGCAAAAGAAAAATCTGAAAAAATTGAGCGTTCCTGGACGACGGTATTCGAAAAAGCCAATTAGAATTTAACGACTAATTTGAACAAGCCTGGCGACGTTACGGGCTTATTTTATTATCATTCATCCACAATCCACTATTTTGCTTTTGTAAATAATAGCAGGTAATTTTTTCAAATGGCGCTTCTTCAAAAAGATTTGATGTGGTGAGTTATGAAAGAAAAAACTTCGGATAATAGAAAATGAATTAAATATGAACGTCCAAATTGAAGGGTTAATAAAAAGAGCTTATTCGGCTTTTAACGCCCGAGACATAGATACTGCACTTTCTGCCTTTCATCCCGAAGTAGAATGGCCAAAAGCTTTTGAAGGTGGGTATGTTAGTGGGTACGAGGAAGTCAGGAAATATTGGACAAGACAATGGACGGAAATAGACCCGAATGTCAAACCAATCGGATTTATTGAACGGACAAATGGAACAGTTGAGGTATCTGTATTGCAAAAAGTAAAAGACTTAAATGGCGATGTGGTATTTGACGGAGTCGTAAAACATATCATCACTATCCAAGACAATTTATTTCGGAGAATGGATATTGAACTTGAATAAATAAAAAAGCATAAGCACTGCGATACCTAATCTTATGACGAGCCCTTTCCCTAAATCCCCTCGACGAAATCCTTAATTTGGAATTAGCCGAATTCTTCCAATCAATTAGCCGGATACTTAAAGCAAGCGGACTAATCACCAAGTCATTTTTCATTGGTGATTTTGGGGTTTTAAATTTGATCCAACCTAAACTAAAAAGAATTTACTTTAAAATGCGATCGATCTGAACTTTATATGATTTCCCAATTGGTATAGTATTATCACCTATTACAATCTGATTTCCCTATATGGATTTTATATGCTTTTTTGCTACCAAAAAAGATCGATGAACTTGAATCAATCCATCTAAAGGAATATGTTCTGAAATTGAAGATAAACTCCCTCGCAATGTGATGACTTCTTTTTTCATCACTATTTTAATATAGTTACCAGAAGCTTCTACAAACAGAATATCATCAACCTCTACTTGTATATATTTATTGGTTGACCGAATGAAAATTCTATCCTGACGGGTATCAACCACTTCATTTTGTGAGGAAGAAACAGTATTGACTCTATCTATTTTTGCTTTATTGACGGCCTTCAAAAAACGCTCGAAAGAAAAGGGTTTT
The DNA here is from genome assembly GCF_014206875.1 of Algoriphagus iocasae. Lineage (GTDB taxonomy): Bacteria > Bacteroidota > Bacteroidia > Cytophagales > Cyclobacteriaceae > Algoriphagus > Algoriphagus iocasae. Next base: position 1,616,194 of record NZ_JACIJO010000001.1, read on the forward strand.
AATAGGTAATCCACAATATTTAATTCATAACCTTCCAATGCATGTTCTTTGTATGCTGTAGTAACAATTATTTCTGGCTGATTAGAAAGTGTTTTAATAAACTCGAACCCGTGGAGTTTTGGCATATTTAGATCTAGAAAAATCAGATCAACAGAATTTCTACTTAGAAAATCTATCGCTTCAATAGCATCATAACAGTCTTTCATTAATTGCATATTGGGTAATAATCCGCAATACTTCTTAATGATGTCATGTGCGATCGATTCATCATCCACGATAATATATTTGATACTCATAAACGCAGGCTTAATCGAATTTTATAAATGCCGGATTGGCTGTTTGTTATTTCAAGTTCATGCTTGTCCAAATACACTAATTCTAACCGCTTCCGAAGATTTTTTAGTCCAATTCCTTCATTTTGATTTATATCATCAACATCAAAATTATTTTCAATTTCAAAGTCAATAAGCTTTTTGCTAGCCTTTAATCGAATGTGGACAAAAGCATCCCTTCTCAGTTTTTCTACGCCATGCTTAAAAGCATTTTCGACCATAATGATAAACAACAGGGGCATGATTTCAATATCCTTATCTTCAACCTCTACATCAAATCGTATTGCAATTTCCTTGTGATATCGCATGCGATGCAGATCCATGTAATTTTCAAGATAGGTTATTTCTTCGCCTAGGCTTACCCAATTATTCTGGCCTTCATAAATACTGTACCGCATTAAGTCAGATAGCTTAAGAATTAATTGTTGCGCTTTTTCAGGATCCTTTTCCACTAACCCATATAGGTTATTCAGGGTATTAAAAAAGAAGTGTGGATTGACCTGGCTTTTTAAGTGCATTAGCTCGGCTTGCTTTTTTTCTTTTTTAAGCCGAAGAATTAGCTTGATCTGGATTACCATCCATCGAATCATCCAGACAGACATGGCTGTGAAAAACAGTAAAGCGAATATTTCAAACCCTTCTTGTTCTCCAAAAGCATCGTTGAAAATCACAATCAATAGGGTTGTGAAAATAAAAAAGTAAGGAATAAGCTTTTTGAGGAGTCGCCTGCTTAAGAATTTCTGAAATAAAGCCATCCTGCGAAGTTACTCAAAATTCAAAAGGACAATACTTCATGGTGTAGAAGTATGCACAGGAGTGATGAACGTTTGTCAACAAGGTGTAAAGCTTTATTCCATCAAATAACAGTGTTCTAAACCCGATACAAAGCTGTCTGTCCCAGATTTTTTTCGGATCACTTCAAAGACCCTAGTATTAGGTCAAATTAATTTATTTATGGACCAACTAATCATCAAGGATCTTTCTAAAACCTATTCCAACGGGGTCAAAGCACTTCAAAATATTTCGCTTCAAATACCCAAAGGTATGTTTGGGCTATTAGGACCTAATGGAGCCGGTAAATCCACACTCATGCGAACCATTGCAACTTTGCAGGAACCCGACACAGGAAGTGTTCAACTAGGAGCAATCAATATTCTACATTCACCAAATGAACTTCGAAAAGTGTTGGGATATCTGCCCCAACAGTTTGGAGTTTATCCGGCACTATCAGCAGAAATGCTTTTAAATCACTTGGCTGTTTTAAAAGGAGTAATCAAAAAAAATGAACGCAAAGCCATCGTGCATGCGCTACTTCACAAGGTTAATTTGTACGAAGTAAGAAAACAGAAATTGGGTGAATTCTCTGGAGGAATGAAACAACGCTTTGGTATTGCCCAGGCTTTGCTGAATAATCCTAAACTATTGATTGTGGATGAGCCAACCGCTGGACTGGATCCAGCGGAGCGCAACCGCTTTTACAATCTGTTGAGTGAGGTAGGGGAGCAGACCATCGTGATTCTATCCACACACATTGTTGATGATATAAAGGAGCTGTGTACCAACATGGCCATTATCAACAAAGGGAATGTGATTGTTCAGGGCAATCCAATACAAATTATGGACAATCTTCGAGGGCGTTTGTATGAAAAGACCATCCAAAAAAGCGAACTGGAACTTTACCGGAAGGAATATCAGGTAATCAGTGATCGTCTGTATCTGGGAAATCAACTGGTGCATGTAGTCAGTGATTCATATCCTGGTTCGGGCTTCAATCCAATTGATGCCAATCTGGAGGATGTTTATATGTATCAAATTTTCAATTCGTAATTCCGATTTATTATGCTCTACGAATTTTTCAAATTCGAATTACGATATAGATTAAAGCGACCTGAGACCTATTTCTTCTTCCTTCTGCTTTTCATGTTTTCAGCTGTGGGAGTTGAGTTTGTTTTTGAAGGAATAGATTTGGGATTAGTTAAGAAGAATTCACCCCTGGTGATTGCAAAAACCATGGGAGCTATTTCGGGCCTGTCCATGGTCATTGCGTCTATGATTATGGGAGTTCCAGTATTGCGAGACTTCCAATATGACGTTGCTTCAATTATTTATGTCAACCCGATTTCAAAAAAAGACTACTTGCTAGGCCGTTTTCTGGGATCTTTTTTTGTGTTACTGGTTATTTTCAGTGGGGTATTATGGGGAATGATGATAGGGGAATTTCTGCCCTGGAATGATTCAGGAGAATTCCTTCCATTCCGATCAATTTACTATCTGCAGCCTTTTCTATGGGTAGTTTTACCCACTTTGTTCTTTGGTGCAGCTGTCTTTTTTGCAGCTGGCACGATCAGCAAAAATTTAATGGTGGTGTACACTCAGGGAGTGATCATTTTTGTTTTGTTCATGATTACAAAAGGTATAACAAATGAAACCTTACAGTCACTTCTAGACCCTTTTTCCCTGACTACACTTACCGATGCAAGTAAAGATTGGACAGTATCTGATAGAAATTCTCTCCTTATTCCTTTTACCGGGATTATGCTGTTCAACAAGCTTTTCTGGGTTATATTAGGTATTTCTGCACTAATCATAACCTATTTCAAATTTCAGTTCATCGTTGTCAACGAAAAGGCAATTAGCAACAAGAAGAAGAAAAACTCTGAAAGCTATCCTAAGCTTTTTAATAAATGCATACCATTAGTTACTCCTGTTTACTCAGCAAAAGCGCAGTTCGCCCAACTATTACATAATACCTGGTTTCATTTTGTTTCCATTCTCAAGCTCAAATCCTTTTGGGCGATTGTCCTGTGTTGTTTCATTATTATTCTTGTCAATTCCCTGAGTTTAGGTACTTCCTATGGTGTAGATAGTTATCCTACCACTTACCTGATTATCGAAGAATTACAAGAAATGTCCATCTATTTCTTTATGATTCTATTGGTTTTTTATTCTGGTGAAATCATATGGAAGGAGCGGGAAGTGAAGCTAGATCTTATTCATGACGCTACACCTCTTTCTAGTTTTGTGAATTTGGGAAGCAGGTTTTTCGCCTTGCTACTTATCTATGCTATCGTGATGCTTTCGCTTATTGTTGCTGGCATGTTGTTCCAAACTTGGAAGGGTTACTATCACTATGAATTGAAAGTCTATTTCTATGGATTCTTTTTGGAGTTATTTCCTTTCTTAGCCTTGTACACCAATGCGTCGATATTCTTTCAGGCACTTACCGGAAACAAGTTTATGGGAATGCTCGCCACTATTGCATTTGCAATAATCAATGTGGCGATTGGTGTTTTTGGTATGGAACATGTCCTCCTTAATTTTGGAGGACAATCCCTTCCTACTTATTCAGATATGAATGGATATGGACACTTCCTAAAAGCTTATATCTGGGTTAAATTCTATTGGTTTTTATTTGGGTTATTGCTTTTAATCTTTGCCAGTGTTTTGAGGGTAAGAGGTACCGATACAGGGTTTAAACAACGATGGACAAGCGGATTAAAGCATATTGGAAAACCGCTGACATCATTCACCGTGATATGTTTAGGTCTCTTCATTGCTGTTGGTGGCTATATTTTTTACAATACCAATGTGCTCAATGAATTCTGGACTAAGGGCAAACAATCCAGTTTTAGGGCTGATTACGAAAAGAAACTGAAGCGTTATGAATATATTCCTCAACCAAAAATTATAGATGCAAACCTTCAAATAGACCTGTACCCTTCAAAAAGGGCCTATAACATTTCAGGTCAATATCTGCTAACCAATTCCTCGACAGAACCCATTCGGGAGATCCATGTCCAAAAACTAATTGAGTCAAATGTGGAATTAATGGATGTAACCTTTGATCGGACTACTTCAAAAAATAATAAGTATAGTGATTATCATTATACTATTTACGAACTGAATCAAGCTTTAGCTCCGGGTGATACCATTCAGATGAACTTCAGACAAACTTTAAATCCCAGAGGTTTTGAAGGTGATAATTCGGATATAGATGTGGTGTATAACGGGACTTTCTTTGACAATGCAGAGCTTCCTACCTTTGGGTATCAGAAAAAATACGAACTTCAAAATGAAGATTATCGAAAAGAGTTTGGCTTGGATCCTAGAGTACAAAAAGCAAAGCTTGATCATGTAAGGGAATTGAAAAATGCACGCAGCGGATCTGACTCGGATGGCCTTTACTTGGAAATGCGTATTAGTACAGATGCTGATCAGACTGCTTTGACTTCAGGTGAATTTGTCGATAATTGGAATTTGGATGGCCGCAATTATTATCATTTCAAAACCAATCAACCGATCATCAATTTCTGTCCAATCGTTTCTGCAAATTATGAGGTATTGACTGATCAATGGAAACCCACAGGAGAAAATTCAGGTGAATTTGTTGATCTGGAGATCTATTATCAAAACGGGCATGAGTACAACCTCAGCCGTATGATAGAATCCATGAAATTGTCTCTGGACTATTACAGCACCAATTTTGGTCCGTATCAATACAAACATCTTAGAATTGTGGAATTTCCCAGGTACCGATCATACGCTCAATCTTTACCCGGCATTATCCCATTTTCGGAGGCAATCGGTTTTGTGATGGACATAGATGATGAAAAAGATGTGGACATGGTGTTTTTTATCACAGCACATGAAGTGGCGCACCAATGGTGGGGCTTGCAACTAGAAGCCGCAAACGTTCAGGGTCAAAATATGATTTTGGAAACGCTGGCTCAGTATTCTGCAATGATGGTGCTTAAAGGAAAATTTTCTGAAGAGAAAATTCAGCAGTTTTTGAATTTTCAATTGGATGAATATACGGAAGCTCGGCTCAAAACAAGTAAAGAAGAACTTCCACTCGCCATGGTTGAGAATGAAGAATATATCTATTATAACAAAGGAGCGCTAGCGATGTATGAATTGCAGGAACATCTAGGTGAGAAAAATGTAAACATGGCATTGGGGAATTTCCTTAAGGATTGGCATTCTTTTAATAATCCTGCGAAGAAAAGTCGCTATGCTACTACCCAGGACCTAATTCCGTATTTTCGGGAAGTGGCGCCAGAATCGGCACAAGAAACTATTACCAATTTATTGGAGCAAGTAAAACCCTTTGACGAAAACAAGTTTCAACAGTCCCTGGAAACAGTGACAAATAATTAATCTATATAATCTAAAATCAACCAAAATGAAAGAAATCAATTCTATCAATATTATGGAAAAGTTTTCATTGTTTGAAAAGCAGTGGACACCTCATATAATCGGAGAACTCAATGGGCAATATGTGAAGCTTGCAAAGCTAAAAGACGACTTTGTTTGGCATAGCCATGAAAATGAAGAAGAACTATTTATGGTATTCAAGGGCACACTCCTAATGGACTTTCGTGACGGAAGAACAGTTGAAATTAGGGAAGGAGAAATTTTAATTGTTCCAAAAGGGGTGGAGCACAGACCGCATACAAATGGAGAAGTGGTGTTTAGCCTACTCATTGAGCCTAAAACAACACTTCACACAGGCAATGTGGAAAGCGATAAAACTGTAAAAGAATTAGGCTGGATTTAATATCTTATATGATTGGTTTACTACAAGATTTTTATACCCAAGTAACTATGCATAAAACCACCTTATGAAATGCCTTTTACCGGTATATTCATACATAAAGCCCTATTAGCAAGCTAAAAATCGGATATACATGAAATTAAGAGCTGCTACAATTAATGACCTTGATTTAATAAAATATTGGGACAAGCAACAGCATGTGATTGATTGTGATCCTGATGATGAATGGAACTGGGAAATTGAGCTGAACCGCAATCCTTCCTGGAGAGAACAGTTAATAGCTGAGTTGAACGGGGAGCCAATTGGTTTTATTCAGATTATTGACCCTTATTCAGAGGAAACTCATTATTGGGGGAGTGTTGAAAAGAATAAGAAGGCCATTGACATTTGGATAGGAGAAGAGAGCAATCTGAATAATGGATACGGAACCCTTATGATGAAACTTGCCATTGAAAGATGTTTCCAAAATCAAGAAATAGACGGAATCCTTATTGACCCATTAAAATCAAATGTTAAAGCCCATAGATTTTATGAAAGACTTGGTTTTGAGTTTATTGAAGAGAGGCAATTTGAGGGATCGGACTGTTTTGTTTACGAACTGAAGAGGAATAAAGTCAGGAAATAATATGATTATCCTCAATGGTGTCAGTTTAATGATTGAGTTTAGAAAGTTGCGGATAATTGACCATCGGCGACAGTCCACTGTCCTCAGCACGTGTAGAGATACTTCAAAGCTTTTTTCTTTCGCTTCAGGTAGGAAAGTAGATATACATAAGAAATAATATTCTATACCCAGAATAATCAAAAGCGCATTAAACGTAGAACAAAAAAGATCTAGTGAATCCTGCTATTTTCTTTCAGAAATTTGATGTTTAAAAGAGGCTGAAATCAGGTAATTTCAAAATCTCCAGATTTCCTATTCCAAATAAGGTTGGTCGCTAGGGGGAAAAGATGTGCACTTGATTCAAAAAAATGCATCATGTATCCAGCTGTATTTACAAATACTACAAAGTCACTAACATTTGGTAGCTGCGTCAAAGCAATTTTTCTTTTTAGAAGAATGTCTCGCTCTAAACAATAAGCTCCAGTAAAGTAAACTTCAACTGGTTCTGCTTGAGCTTTTTTATTTTGATAGATAACATAGGGATCAAGCAAAAAATCTGCACTACCACTTAACATCTGAGTCATATTCATTTCTAAACCTATCAACCAATTACCTTTTTGATCTTTCTTTCGAAATGCAACTTTTGCAATAGTCAAACCTACTTGATCTAGCATGGATCTTCCTGGTTCCATTCGTATTTCTATTCCCATCTCTTTCGCCAAAGTTCCTGCCATTTTTCCTGATTGGCTTTGAGAAGAAAGTATGCCTCTAAGAAACTCTCCTTTTGTCACTGGACTCCAAAAAGGATAGGTTTTTAATTGTCCAAGTAAAACTCCGCCTGACATATGAAGTCCCAACCCTTGGTTTTCGAAGGTGATTTCTTCCCTTTTATTTCCAACTGCAAGACGAAGTTGCTGATTAAAATAATCCCACTCTAATTCACTCTCTAAGTAATTCATCAAAAACCCTCCTCCAATATCAATGAATTCTGTTTTCATTCTTTTATCAAGGAGCTTCTGTGCCAAAGCTAAACATTGAGTAAGGGCTATTCCTCTTTCTTGGATAGAGTATCCATTTAAATGAAAGTGTAAGCCTTTATAATTCAATAAGTTGAAATGATCGGAATCCAACAAGTTTGCTGTTATAAAGTCCTCTATTTCATCGATATCAAATCCGAATCTGCTGTAAAGCTTTTGATCTTTTGCTAGAAAGCCGCTGACACGAAAAGCAATATCTACTGATCTCTCCTGATCCATTGCAACTCTCTGAACCAGCTCGCACTCATCACTATTATCTAAAATGATAAGACTGCCATTCTTGACAGCAGATTCAACCAATTTCTTATTTTTCACTGCAGCTGTTACAATCAAGTCAGAAGGATCCAAACCCATTTCGATACATTGTTGGTATTCCTGTAAGCTGGCAGTATCAATCCCCATCCCAATGGAATTAGCTTTTCGAACCACCCCTTTGGTTTTATTAGCTTTCCGGGCAAAAAAGATTTTATGCTTTAATCCGAAATCTTTAAAAACTTTATGATAGGATATGAAATTGTCCTCCATAGCGTCAGGTTGGTGGATATTAATTGGGGATCCATGTTTTTCAATTAATTCACTGATTAACAAAGATTTCCCCATTAATTCTTTCATCCAGGTAGAGGTTATCGGACTTAGTTTGGGTAGATCAGGCATTGGAATAGGGGATTGGATAGTTGGTCGACTGTTCATTTTGCTGTAAGTTTCTTACAAGATCCTTGGCCCATTGGCTGACAAAATCATTACGCTTTCGAGAAAGTGAATCGTTATCATAAGTAATACCTTCTGTAGGAGTACCAGTAAAGGTAAGGGAGCTATTTTTCTGTCCAGATTTATCTGTGGGATGTCCTTTTTTATCGATAGCTAAGCATCCAGGTTGAAAACCCTTGCTTCCGATTTGTCGATTCACAAATGGAGTGATTAATTCTCTTTTTAAAAGATTTCCATAAAGCATATCGGTACATTCGGTTAACCTGATTTTAGGAATTCGGGCATCGATCAAGTAGTCAGCACTGACTGATTCTTTGGTAGGATTGGTGAGTATGGTTTTCCGGCCAAAAGAAATCGTAGGGCTTTGAGAGAAGGAAAAATCAATCAAATCTGCTTCGCCCAAGGCTAACAACTTTTTCATGTTTTCTATAGGGGGACCATAGCTTATCCTATTCAAATGACCCGCATATTTTAATAAGAAATTCTTTTGAGATTGCGGTTTTAAGCCTCCAAATTGATACAGTTCACTAAAAAGATCACTTAAATGTCTCCAAAGGTCAGCAGTAGCAGCAAATGCACTTTTGTCAATTCCTATCTGGGCCTCTTCTATACTTATTTGTAGGGAATTTAATGTTCCTTTTTGAAGATTTTTGTGTGGTAGTTGTGGTCTTATAAAACTTTGAAAATCAAATCGTTCTTCTTCAGGGAAAATTTCATGGAACCGCTGGATTTGAGATTCTACTTTTTTGAAATCTTCTGAGATGTTAAGTGTTCGTCCTCTTTGTTGAAGTTTCTTGCTGTAATAAACAACTTTATACTCCTTCTCAATTAATGGTAAAAGCTCCTTCTCAAAATCAAACTTCTCGTCTTTGGGTTTAAGATTATCCAGATTTTGCTTATTGAAATAAGTTGGCCTATAGCTCGGTTTACCATAGGTATTTCCTCTTGGAATCATTAATAACCCAGAGTTGGAAAATGGAAAGATCTTTTCAGGTTCTTCTCCGGATCTCACATATGTTAAAGTATTATTTGAATTTAATTCAAACTTGCCCTTTCTCCCTTCTGTCAAAGCCAATATGGCATCAATAAATGTCAGCCCCATACCCTTAATCGCTACTTTTGACCCTGAAGCTATGTCCTGAAGTCTCTTAGTTATTGGATAGATGAAGTCTATGTAATTCTCTTTTAAATGGCTTTCTGGATCATTAACGCAGGGATGTCCACTGGCAATAAGTATATGCTGAAAATTATCAATGATCATCTCTTGACCTGAGTTCAAGCCACGGAATTTGACTTGATATTGCTCACCATCTTTTTTTATGTCCGAGACGGTTCCCACATGCTTGGTTATTGATATTGATTCTGGGCAATTTTGGAGTAATTCTTCAAAACCTCCTGACAAATATCTTCCCACAGTACAACGTGAAGAAAAAGTGTAAGCATTTGATTCGGGATATTCCAGTTGATGCATTTCTAACCACTGCACAAATGATTTTGGCCTTGTAACATTTGGTGCAGGATCTTCCTCTGGCCACATTGAGATATGTCCATTGGCATAATTCATTAATAAATAGGCTGGCTGATCCGTACGGTAAATATCACCGGCTCCAAAAGAATCTGATTTATTGAAAAGATGAATTTCTACCGGAAAAGAGGCTTCCAATCTACCAAGATTTGCAAGTAGCCTTTCCAATCCATAAAGTCCTTTTGGTCCGAGGCCTACAATAGCAATTTTTTGGATTTTAGTATTTTCTATCATTTGCTAAAGGTTTTGCCTCTAAAATCTTGTTTACACAAGAACTGGTGTGTTTTTGAAATTATTTTCTTCAATCCATTTCTCATTGTATATGGTGTCTAGGTATCTCTCGCCTCTGTCACACAAAATCATAGCAATAGTGGAACCTTTGGGTAGGGTAGAAGCCAATTTTTGCACAGCAGAGGTGACGGCTCCTGAAGAACCTCCACAAAGCAATGCTTCAGTATTGAGCAGTTTGTGACATCCATCGACACATTCTTGATCATTTACATGCACCACATCAAAAATCAACTCCTGATTTAAAAACTCAGATTTTCTTCCTGCACCATGCCCTGGGATTTTTCTTTTTCCTGCAGGGCTACCAAAAATTACACTTCCTACGGCATCCACTGCAATGACCTTCGTCTTGAGGTTATTCTTTTTAATATATTCAGCACAACCCATAAGTGTTCCGCAGGTGCTGGTGGCAGCAAAGAGATAGTCCGGTGCCATGCCTAAATCCTTGATTATTTCATGCATGGTTTGTTGGTGTGCGATAGGATTCTGGGGGTTCCCATATTGATTGGGCCAAAAGCAGTTTGGAGTATTTTTTAAAATTTCCTGAACCTTATTTAACCTAGCTTGCAAAAAACCACCTTGTTTATCGGGTTTGGTTACCAGATGAACTTTTCCTCCGTAAGCTTTTATGATTTTGACGTTTTGCCCATTGACCATTGGATCAACAACAACTTCTAGGCTTAAACCAAGGTATTTGCAGGTTTGAGCAAGCCCAATTGCCATATTTCCGGAGCTCGATTCCACTACAGTATCACCTTTTTTTAATTTTCCTTTTTCCATTGCATGGGTAATCAATTGTAGAGCTGTTCTGTCCTTGATACTTCCTCCAGGGTTGAATGCTTCCATCTTTGCAAATAATTTTAACTGGTAAACAGAATACAGTCTGTTGAGCCTAACTAATGGCGTTCGACCAACAGTGTCAAGAATTCCGGAATAATATTGAGGATGGGAGAGAGGCATAATAGGAAGGTTTTTGAATTGCGGTCTACCGCTAGCGATGGTTAGTAAGAGAAAAAGCTTATTGGTTATGAATTTTCTTTGGATTCTTACTTTTGTAGTTTAATCAACAAGCAATCTCTTCTTTTAAAGGTTGAAAATTGACCAGGTTATCATCAGTGGTTATAATTTGGGTATTTAATCCTTTGGCTTTAAATAGACTTCGCAATGTCCGTTCAAAGAACTTTGTATTTGTTCGCCATTCATCTTCTGATTGTTTGTCAATATTGAGATATTCGATTGTACCAAAGAACTGACTGGAAATCAATTTAGTAATCCATTCAAAATCAATTGTTTGAATTCCTCCTAGACTCACTTTTTTGCCATGTCTCTTTGCCCAGGTGGCAGTGAAAATCACATCTTCTGAATAAATATTTTCATCAATATCATGCTTTACTCTGTTTGCTGGATTTCGCCATAGTTCTACAAGTGTAAAATACTGACCATGTCTATGAATGAAATACTCTACGATTTCATGGAAACTATGCTTTCTGTGTGTTGCACTTGGAGGACAATGAAAAAAATTGTCAAAAATAAGTTCAAGCTCAAAATCAGATGCTAAAGTCGGTAGAAGCCAATTGTACCAGCTTAAACCCTTTTTAGTATTGAATTTGATACAATCTATTCCCAATCTCAAGGTGGAGATCCCTTCTGATTTTAATCTTTCTATCTGGAGATTTACTTCTTTTCGACTTCTCACCGCACACCAAGTTGCTTTGGTTACTGAGGGAGGTGTTTCAGGTTCACTTGATTTTGAATGATTCATAGTTACAATTTGATAAGGAAGGAAACTTCGTCCCCACATTAGGAGAATCTGAATTACTATTGGCAAAAAAGTAACCAAAAGCAAAATGGCTTTTGGTTGTCCTTAAAACACAGTTTTCAATTTATATGGGGAAAAAAAAGAGCAAAAAAATACCCACAATGTGGATTTAATTGAAGGCAATATATCTAGTAAATAATTGCATTATTTTTCTAGAATTTATCCTTGCAAAATTCCTCTTAAGCGCCAAAAATATTTTCCAATAACTTGTTAAGCTTAAAACTCCCCATTTGATCTGCGATACATAGCAATATTTGAAAAAATTATTTCTGGTCCAGAGTATTTCAAGAAGTGATTTATGGGGACTTTATTTATTTATTTTCAGGAATAGAGATGATTTCAAATCTGTCCAATAATCAAATAAGAATTTTTACAGAAATTTTTTAATGAGGCTTGTAACATTTCGGTGCTTTTATTCTCCAAGCAATAAAAACGAAATTATGAAAAAGCTTATTTGTTACTTGTTGTTGTCCTTCTTGTTTGTCTCAATTTCCCAGGGGCAAAATGCATTCAGGGTAGAGCGGAAAGGAACTGGTAAACCCATCCTTTTTCTTCCTGGGTTTGGTAGTTCAGGAGATGTTTGGGATCCTTTAATTTCAAAGTTTCCTGAGCATGAATCCATCACTTTGACTTATGCCGGATTTGATGGAGTGTCCCCGATCGAATTTCCTTGGTATAGTCAGATCAGTGATCAACTGATCAATTTTGTTAAAGAAAATAATTTAAATGGACTGACGGTAGTAGGCCATAGCATGGGAGGAAACTTGGCTGTGGAACTAGCCAAAGCAATTCCAGATAGAATTGCTCAAATAATCATAGTGGACGCCTTGCCATGTATGAGAGAGGTGATGATGCCTGGGGTACCTGCTTCTGCTTTTGCTTATGATAGTCCATACAATGACCAACTTTTGAAAATGAATACCACTGACTTTGAATCTTATGCGAGTCAAATGGCGCAAGGAATGGCTTCAAACGTGAAGGACCAAGAGCTGCTAAAAGAATGGTTTTTAGCTGCTGACCGTCAAGTATTTGTAAATGGGTATACGGACTTACTTAAATTGGATCTCAGGGACGGAATGGAGAGCATTGTTGCTCCAGTATTAATTTTGGTGGCGGATCAGCCTTTTGGAGATCAGGCTCTAGAAACTATGAAAATTCAATATCAAGGACTGAAAAACAAAGAATTTAAAATGGCCAAAAATAGCAGGCATTTTATCATGATGGATCAACCTGAATGGATGGCTCAAGAACTTCAGCGATTTATTGAACAGTGAGAGAATCAAAAAAAGATCTGTTTTCCCAACTCTTTGGACAATACCAGGCCATGGTATTTCAGCTTGCCCTAGGTTTTGTCAAAGGAGATCGGGATCAAGCGGATGATTTGAGTCAAGAGGTATTTATCCAAGTCTGGAATCATCTGGATGGATTCAGAAAGCAATCCTCTTATAAAACCTGGATTTACCGAATCACTGTGAATTGCTGTCTGGGATATCTTAAGAAAACAAAGCGGGAATCTTTTATTCAAAAATCTTCCGAAAACCCAATTGATCATATTGATGAAGCACCTGAGAATACTCAAAACACACTGGATAAATTATACTGGGCTATGGGGCAATTGGATGACCTCGACAGGCTGATTGTCACCATGTTGCTCGAGGAGTTGTCTTATGAAGAGATTTCTGAGGTTCTGGGGGTCTCCCCATCAAATTTGCGAGTGAAGATCCACCGGGTCAAAAAGAAACTAAAAAAACTGATGAATCATGAATGAACTTCCTAAAAATATTTTGGATAGCTGGAAAACTGTTCAGGGATCCATTAAACCTAAAGCCGTTGCCACTGAGCAACTGGTCGAAAAAGCCACTAGAATCAAAAAGAAAAGCTTAAAGCTCCAATGGGGTAATCTTATCCTTTTGAGTGTTACCTTAATCGGTATAACTATCTGTTGGCGACTTTTTTTTCCATTTCAGGAACAATTAAGCCAGGTAGGAGTGGCCTTGATGTTGGGAAGCTTGTTATTACGCGTTTTGGGAGAGGCTTATTCAGTGGTCAACTTTGGTGAACGCAAGTTCACGGGAAGTGCTTCTAAAAAGCTTCAGCAAGATGAAAAATATCTAGACTTAAGGACAAAAATAAACGGTGTTCTTACCTATTCCTGCCTCACTGTATATAGTCTGGGTTTTTTGATGTTGTATCCTGAATTTTCTCTGTATATCCCACTTTTTTATATGGTACTGATTTACGGTTCCTATATGCTGATGGTAGTGATTTGGGTATTGATCATCCGGAAAAATGTGAAACAGGAAACCAAAGACTTAAAGAATGTAATAGAATTAAGGAGAGAACTTTGCCAAGATTCTTGAATTGTCCCCATTTAGTGAAATGTGCTTTGAGAGCTACTGATTATTGACTTCTTGCATACACTTTATCATGATTGGTCCTTCCGATTTTAAATTAAATGATTACCCGCAATGTTACCAGTTTTAAAGAATGAGTTTTGAAAGTCGCGGATAATCGACCATCAGCGATAGCCCACTGTCCACAGGACGTTGAGAGATATTTCAAAGTAGAAGCAACATCAATCCAATCATTTTAAGTGAACTGACTACAATTTAAAAGTGAGGTTTCAGTGATTTTTAAGAAAAAGAAGAAAATTTGGTGGATTTCTTAAAAAACATGGGGTTGTTTTAAAAAAAAACTCCTCTTGTTAATAGAATTTGGGTTTCATTAATTAAAAGAATCATCTTTTATCTTCGTAAGAAGTATTAGGTGATTTTTTTTGAATTCAATATTTTAGGTTTCGGAAAAAGATTAAAACCAAAAAAATAAGATATGGGCATTGGTAAATACAGAATATCAATTCATTCAATTCTTTACTTTTTTTTAGTTTGCCCAATTACATTCTTGATTAGTTGCAATTCGGATAATGATAAAAATGATTCTTATCCCGAATCCTTTGATGATAGAATTACTATTTCTTTGATTGCTTCAAGCCCCGATATTGTCACTCCAATTGGGATTACCATAGATAAACAAGATCAAATTTATTTTTTGGAGTCACATACCCATACGCCATTAAGTGAATACCAAGGGCCAAAATTTGATAGGATTATGAAGGGTATCGACTCTAATGGAGATGGTATCCCCGAAAGTTGGAAGATTTATGCCGATAGCATTATGGATGGTATGAATTTATTTTCTGGTCCAGACAATCATATTTTTCTCACTTCAAAAGATGGAGCTTTTAGCTTTTCTGATACTGACCAAGATGGTGTTGCCGATGTGAAAAACACCTTGCTTCGAATGGTAGAGCCCGACAATGTTTATGATCATGCAGGGATTTTGGGATTGACAATCCAGAATGAATGGATTTATATAAGTCGTGGAAATACAGGGGGCTTGAAGTGGAAAATACAAGGATCCGATGGAAGAGAATTGAATGGGTATGGTGATGGAGGTAATGTTTTCCGCTGTAAGCTCGATGGTTCGGAATTAGAAGAAGTCGCCACCGGGTTTTGGAACCCATTTGATTTGAAATTTGATCATTTAGGTAAATTAATGCTGATAGACAATGATCCTGATAGTAGAGGACCAAACCGGCTCCTTGAAATTGTAAAAGGCGGGGATTATGGATATCAGTCTATTTATGGAGGAAGCGGAATTCATCCTTTTTTGGCATGGAATGGAGAATTGCCCGGTACTTTACCTTATTCGGCGGGTCTGGGCGAGGCTCCATCTGGATTGCTTGATGCAGCATTTTCCAATTTACCGAAAGATTATGCTAGGAGCTTATTGGTAAGTATTTGGGAAGAGAATAGTATCGTAACTGTTCCTCTTCTTGATGGTGAAAATAGGATTTATGGTGAGCCAAAAATTCTTTTCAAGGGTGATAGTACTTTTCACCCGGTAGCTTTTGCCACAAATTCCAAAGGTGATATTTATTTAACAGATTGGGTAAAGCGGGCATATCCAAATCATGGCCTGGGTAAAATTTGGAAAATATCTGGACCCCAGAACGAACCGATTCATGTAGATAGGGTCCTTCACAAGAATGGATTTGATCAGAGGATTGAAAATTTGGATAGTCCTGATAAAATGAAGGCTCTATTGAAAAATGGAGACCCATTTGAGCAGGCGGTTGCCAGAGATCAGTTGTTGAAATTGATTTCAAAGGAAGATCTTATTTCTATGTTGGAAGGTTCGGACAAAGAATTGCAAATGCAAGCATTATTGATGCTTCAAAAAACTGATTTTGAAGTTTCAGATACTATTTTAAAATCATTGCTGAGGGATCAAGACCCTAAAATACAGCAAATGACCATGATCTACATTGCTACCAAGGGGAGAGTGGAACTAAAAGGGGAATTGGAGAAAGCACTTCGTGAGAATAAAATCCCAACTTATTTATTTGATACGTTCTTAGCTACAATAAGCCATTTGGACCCTGAATATGTCAGTAATTATGCTTCAAAAGAGGAAGTCTATAGCAGAGGGTTGAAAAGGAAATTGCCCAAAGATTATGTGTTTAATCTGGTAAAAGATCCTGCTATCCCTGCCGAAGTGAAGAGTATTGCAATTCCTTATATTGATCAACCTTATGAGCACGTCCAGGATTTATTGGAGCTCCTTCAAAATGAGCCAATTGTGGTAAAGGCAGCATTACTTCAAACGTTCAAGAAAATACCCAACAAGGAAGCTGAATCAGTGATGTTAGGTTTGGCAGAAAATGAACAGGTTTTGGATGAAATCCGATCTGATGCTATTATAGCATTAAGCTACAATGGTAATTCTTACTGCCAAAAGATGACAGCTTTATTGAAAGATGATTCGGAATTGATACAGGAAACCGCACTCAATTATTTATGCTCATGTAGCGATGACCAAGGAATAGCTTCTTTGGTTAAATCTACAATTAACAAGAATGAAAGACTAGAGGCCATTTGGAATAACTGCGGAGGAGAAACCCCATCCACTGTAAATGGAACAGAGAATTTATCCGAATTAATTACTTCAGGAGATCCTGTACGAGGGAAAATGATTTTTCAATTGCAGAAATCTCAATGTACAAATTGTCATCAGGTGGACGGCTGGGGAGGTATATTGGGTCCTGACTTATCGAACATCGGTAGCAGTAAAAATGAAAATCTTTTGGTTAGTGCTATTTTAGAGCCATCGGCAGAAATTTCTCCGGAATGGCAAGGTTGGTATCTAGTTAATGAAGAAGGAAAAACTGTTTATGGAAGGCAGATTGATGTAGGTTCAAATGAAGTTGAAATCATGATGCAGAATGGAGAGTTTGAAACATTTAAAAATGTCAAAGAATTCGGTCCCTCAGAAAAGTCTTTGATGCCTGAAAATCTTATAAATCAATTTACTACAGCAGAGTTTATTGATTTGATTGCCTATTTAAAAACGTTGAACTAAGATTATGAAGAATTCACCGAGAAGGAATTTCCTTAAGAAAACTACATCGTTGATGGCTGTGGCCTCAGGTATTCCAATCTTGGGAAAGGCACAGGATCTGTCCAAAGAGGCTCCAGATTATGTATCATCAAACATAGAAATACCAGATAATCCACTTGTATTGTTTGATAATTTTCACACAGGAAACAGGAGAAGTTATTCCATAAAAGCCAGATTTGAATCAGCAAAAAAGGCTGGATTTGATGGGTTTGAATTCGTTTCGATTGATCCTGATTCCGATTTGTGGAAGGAAGCGATGGAATTGAAGGAAGTGAGCGACTTTAAAGTTTTTGGATTGCACTGGACTACAAATACTGTAGTAGACAAAAATGCGAATCAGATTGATTCTGCCATAGAGGGAATTGTAAAAGCTGTGGAAGCCTGCGCTAACAATAGAATTGATTACATGAGTCTTTCCCTAAGTGGAACTGATGAACTTGGTGGTCCTACTATTCAGGAAAGTGGTTCCGCAAAAGCGGAAGAGAGGCATTGGGAACGGGCATTTAAGATTATTGCAGCTTTTGATGCTGCCTGTAAAAGTTTTGGTGTTACCGGATCATTATACCCTCATACCCATTGGCTTTGTGATACACCGGAGTCCCAAGTCAAAATTCTGGAAGGGGCAAATGCCAATTCAATCGGTCCGGCTTTTTGTTCACATCACTGGTATGCAAATAAAGCTGCCGCTGGTTTAGAGGAAGTTTTGGATTACTCCATCATGAAAAAATTAAATTATGTGGTGTTGACAAATGGAAAGTTCAGCGGTACCAATTTTCCTGCGGTGAGATTTAATGAAGGTGAAATTGATATGGCTTGGGTCTACGCTAATATTATAAAATTCGGCTACAAAGGTCCTATTTCCTCCCAAGGTTGGGCAATAGGAGGAGATCCTTTTCAATCAAGTAAATTATTTGTGGATACGATGCGTGATTTAAAGAAACGCTTTAGAGATCAGCCTGATCTATGGCCACTCATTTAAGAAACACTAAATTTTGAAAAGGCTTCGATTGAATAAAAAGATATTTTAGACTTAACCTTCAAAGTTAATTATGCCCCGGGATGGGCTCTTTTTTTTAACTTTTCAGGGATGTTTTGTTTCACTATTCTGAAGTCATTGTTTTGAAAATCCTGAAATATTTCCGATCCGACGGTGGGTTCATTTACTTTGAAAAGTGGGCCATAGCTGGATGATTCTTCGACAACCATGTTTTTCCCTACCCAATTATTTATCAAGCTCAATTGTTTTTCTTCAAGATTTTCCTGGTTGTATGGAAACGGAATAGCCAAGTCAAACCCATAGTTTCTTACAGAAATATTGTCTTTTATTACTACATCTTGAAAGTTTGGAGACCTTAAATCTATCCCTCCCGTGGGTGCAGACCAATGGTTTGGACTGCCATTTCTTACTACGGTATTATTGTAGATTTCTATATTCTTCCGCATTAGGTTATTTCCCCAAATACCAAAGTAGATTCCCGAACCTCTATTGTCCCGGATTAGATTGTGATGAAATTTAATTCCGTCAACGATGGAATTTTCGCCTTCTACCGAAATTACGAAGCCCCATTCATTTTCATAAGCCACATTTTCATACAATTCTATATTCTTCAACTCTCCAAACCAAGCATCCACATAGAGTGCTTGCCTTTTCAGATGATGTACCACATTATGATGAACTTTTCCATTTTGGCTGACTTCCTTCACGTCGATGCCTTCTTTGTCGCAATGATGAATCTCATTTTGATAGATTTCAAAATTAGTTGCACCTGCTACTGTCAAAGCTTCATGAGGAGCTTCAGAACCTACTTTTCGCCCCGGTGTGGCCATTTCCATTCTATTTGCACCTGTTATTTCACAATCAAAAACTTTCGTATTGTCTGAATACCATAAGCCAATGCCCGAGCCAAACGTATTGTCAATTTTGCAGTTCGAAATTTCAATATGAGCAGTTTCTGGACCCCGGACAATGATCCCTTGAGAGTGACTGTTTCTTACTTGAATCCCATGAATTCTGAAGTACTGGCTATTTGAAATGAGTACCACTGCATGATGATCTGTGCTTAAATGCTTTCCCTCAGAATCAAATAGATAATCTTTGCCTTCTAACATTACAGGTAGGTTTTTGTAGTTGCTTAATGTAATCCACTGGTTTTCCGTACCTGATTTTTCTATTAAAAGTCCTTTCTCCAATTCATAAACACCTGTTAGCAAATAAACAGTATCTCCCGGGTTAGCTTCCGATAACCCACGTTCTATGGTATTAAAGGGCTGGTCCAATGTTCCATTTCCTTGCTGCTCCTGATCTGGTGAAACAAACCAAGACCTCGGGTTTGCCTTTTGACTATTAGAGTGAAATAAATGGATTGTTAGAGAAGAAAATAAAATTAGTAGGTATGATTTTGGGGTCATTTTAGCTTAAGTATGATTCTTTGAAATAGAAGTTTCTCAAGAATAAGAGAATGATTTTCCTTTATTAACCCCATTGCTTTAAGTTTTTCTTGTTTGATTTTAGTTACTTAACTCACTCAAACAGGTTTTTTAATACCTATTATGAAATCAACAGGCTCACTATATTTTTATGAAGCGATTTTCTGATTATAAGTACTGGCTAGTTGTATTTATTCTCATTTTTTCATGTCAGGAGAAAGATCAGGGAAATGTGATTTCACTCTCAGAGGGTGATTTGATTGAGAAAGGAAGAGTCCTATCGGAATCTAAATGTGGATCATGTCATCTATATCCAGAACCTGAAATTCTAGACAAACAGACTTGGCTTACAAGTGTATTGCCGGCAATGAAACCGTATATCATTTCTGATGAAAAGGAAGATCAATGGAAATTCTGGTTGCCTAAAAATAAATCTAAAAGTTCAGAGAAGGAATATGAGGCAATCGCTACGTTTTATGAAGCAAATGCACCTTCATCCTTAACTGTTTCATCTTTAGATAATCCCTCTCCAGGGATCCCAGGTTTCAAAGTAGAAACTCCAATACTTGATGAAAAAAGACTTAACCTAAGCACATTTGTTTTATTTGATTCACTAACTAACCGCATTTGGGTAGGGGATAGATTGAAGATGATCTATGGGATTAATCCTCAGAATTTTATTGTAGAAGAAAAAATAGAAGTTGGAAGTACCCCGGTTCAATTGACTGGGATTGATTCTACTACTATTGAAGTGCTAACCATGGGGGAGATGGACCCTTCGGACTATTATAAAGGTGAATTAATTAGCTACGACCTTTCTTCTAAAAGATCAAGCATACTACTGGATAGCTTAAATAGACCCGTTTATTTCAGGCTCTATGATCAAAATGCTTTAGAAAATAAAAAGTGGCTTGTATCTGAATTTGGCAATCTTGAAGGAGCATTAAGCATACAATCACCTGATAGTAATGAGCTGTTGGTCAATTTACCCGGTTGTAGGAAATCCATCCAAATTGATTGGGATCTTGATGGAGATTTGGACATCCTAGCTGGTTTTGGACAAGCTAAAGAATCTCTTTATTGGATTGAAAATAAAGGAGAGGGAAGGTTTGAAAATCATTTGTTGGAAGAGTTTCATCCTGCATTTGGCTTAAGTGATTTGGCAGTGAAAGATGTTAATAAAGACGGATACCCAGATATCATTTTAGTAAATGGAGACAATGCGGATTTGTCTCCAATTATCAAACCTTATCATGGTGTCAGGATTTATTTAGGAAGTGGAAATAGACAACTTGAATTAAATTGGTTTTACCCAATTCCGGGAGCCATGAGTCTCGTGGCTGAAGATTTTGATGAAGATGGAAGCTTAGAAATGGCTGTAGTATCTTTCTTTCCTGATTTTAGAAATGATGAAAGGGTAGATTGGTTATATTTTGATTCTTTGGAAGTTGAAAATAAGTCAGTTTTCAGATTGCCTGTTCCTTTGCTTGGAAAATGGTTGACCATATCCTCTGGTGATATTGATCTAGACGGGGATTTAGATATTCTCACTGGTTCTTTTATGTTTCAGCCTGGAGTGAATTATGCTGAAGAACAAGAGTTTTGGTCTGAAGACTGGTCGCCATTTATTGTACTGAGAAATCAATTAAAATAAAGTTTTAGAAGCCTAATTTTATGAAGAACAATATTTTAATTTGTTATCTCTTCAGACAATTGTAAAAACAGAATTTAATTTTATACAAGTTAATATTAAAATTTTTTATTTTGATTTAAGAATCTGATTCCAAATTTAATTGGTGGCATTTCAAAAAAAATAAAATATTTTGGGGTCATTTTTTTATTTATTGTCTCTTACACTAAAGGAAGCTAAATACTTTCCAATGTCCAATAACCCCAAAATGACCATTTCTACGGCCCGAATTTCTTTGTTTAACAAAGAAGTCGTAAAAATATTTGAAAGTAAATCTGATTTAGAAGTTTGGAATTCTTTCAATAAAGGAGATGAAATGGCTTTCAATTATCTCTATAGAACCTACGCAGGAGTATTGTTTCAATTTGGCTGTCAATTTTCTAAAGATCAAATGCTTGTTCAGGATAGCATCCAAAATCTCTTTATATCTCTGAGGAAAAAGCGAGGGAGTCTAAGTGAAGTTTCTAACATCAAAGGTTATTTACTTAGGTCTATCCAAAGAGAGGTGCTCAGAAACGGAAAAAAAACAAGCTCAAAGATGGTTTTAGATGATTCTCAAATGGATTCTTTTTTTCAAATAGAGTTATCCCCTGAAACATCATTTATCCAAAGAGAATCTGCAGATCAAAGAAAAATTCAATTACAAGAAGCTTTAAAAAAATTGACAGCAAAGCAAAGGCAGGCTATTCTCTTGTTCTATGAAGAAGAACTGAGTTATAAAGAAATCGCTCAAATAATGGATTTTAATGAAGTGAAGTCTGCTAGAAAATTGATTTATAGGGCATTGTCCAGTTTAAAAGAATTTATTAAACCTACTATTTAAATTCCTATGGAATTTGAGAGAAACCATATGAAATACGAGGATTATAAACTTGAACACTTTCTATGTGATGAGTTTTTTGTCAAGTGGGTAAAGAACCCTGATGAAAACACCAAACACTTTTGGGAAAAGTGGCTTGTAGCAAATCCTCAAAAAAGAGAAATAGTATTTGAAGCTGCACAGTTTATAAAAAGCATCACCTACCAAGAGAGGCCTGAATTATCAAATGAAGCATATCTCGAACTGTTTGAGAATATTATCCGATTTGAGGAGGGTGAATTAAGCGCTAAAAAGAAGACTACACGGGAGGGGAGTTGGTTCTCTTTTTTTTCTCTTCGAAAAATAGCAGCTGTATTGCTATGCTGTTTTTGTACCTGGGTGATCTGGGATATTTTCAAAAGTTATGATAAAGAGCTAAAAACAGAGACGCATTTGATTACCAAATCCAATCCAAAAGGTATTAAATCAAGTATTGGTCTATCTGATGGAACTATCATCCACTTAAACTCAGATTCAGAATTGATATATCCGAGTGAGTTTTCTGACAGTTTAAGATTGGTCACACTTAAAGGAGAAGCTTTTTTTGAAGTCAGCAAAGAAAGTAGGCCATTTAAAGTTCAGATGGATCAGGCTGTTGTAGAGGTATTGGGTACTGAGTTTAATGTCAATCAATCTTCCAACAATCAATTTGCTGTTGCCCTGATTTCAGGCAAAGTAAAGGTGAATGATAATCTGGGGAATCAAGTTGTACTGGATCCTTCGGAAATGCTGGTTATGGAAAAAGACGGCAATTTTTACAAGTCAACATTTGACTCTCTGGAAATAGTGGGTTGGAAGGATAAGAATTTGATTTTTAATGAAGATGATTTCTCAGAAGTGAAATCAAAGCTTGAAAACTGGTACGGGATAGAGATTTCCATAAAGGGACAAGTAAGTAAAAAATGGGCTTATACGGGCCAATATCACGATGAAATATTAACAAACGTTTTGGAAGGGATTAAACAAACTTCCAGAATTCAATACAAGATTAACGGAAAGAGAGTGGAAATAACATTATAACCCAAAATACTAAACCTATGAAATATCTTAATAGCCCCTAAATAAAGGCAGTAGAAGCTCTAAAAGAGCTTCCAACTGCCTAATTATTTTGCCTGAAGGAGCGCTAACCATTCCAGGCAAATGTTCAAGTTTTTGACCACTTAAACCATAACAATTATATGAAAAAATATATACGGGGACAACTCATCATGCTATCTAAGAGATTACTCTACGGATTCATTTTTCAACTGATTTTTTGTACGGTTCTATTAGCCAGTAATGGGAATGCACAAAGGAAAACTATTGATCAAGTAAATGTAACACTGAGTGTGAATGAATCCTCACTGTTGCAATTGTTTAGAAAAATCGAAAACCAGTCTGGATTTGAATTTTCTTATAATTCAGAAAAAATCGATTTAAATCAAAGGGTGACTGCAAATGCAAGTAAACAAAGTGTTTATGCCGTTTTGGAGGACTTAGCGAAGAAAACTGGACTTAGCTTTGTTCAAATCAATAACAATATCCACGTCAAGCAAAATAAGAATGGGACTCGGGTAACCATTCAAGTAAAGCAGCTGGTTTTAATAAGTGGGATAGTTAGGGATTCCAATGGTGAGCCTCTTCCTGGTGTTACTATTTTAAAAGAGGGGACAACCCAGGGTACAGTTTCTGATTTGGAAGGTAGGTATGAAATCAATGCTGAAGAAGGGGATTATTTACTATTCTCTTTTATAGGCTTTGATGAGCAGAGAGTACAAGTTGGCAACCAGAATACCATCAATATCACCTTGAGAGAAAATGCCCAGAATCTTGAAGAGGTGATTGTCATAGGATATGGTGAAAAAAGCAGGAAACTAATGACTGAATCCATCGGTACTGTAAATTCAAAAGAAATCACAAAATTACCTATTGCTTCTGCAGATCAATCATTGCAAGGAAGAATTTCTGGAGTTCAGGTGACATCTGTTGATGGAACTCCAGGTGCACCAGTTTCCGTAAGGATAAGAGGAGTTGGTACCGTTGGAAATACCCAGCCACTATTTGTCGTTGACGGTGTTCCAGTTGGCAACAATTCAGATGGGGTAACTAATCCACTGACTACAATCAACCCTTCTGACATTGAAAGTATCTCAGTTTTAAAAGATGCCTCCGCAGCTGCTGTTTATGGTGTGAGAGCCGCAAACGGGGTGGTACTAATTACAACTAAACGGGGAAAGAAAGGCAAACCAACAGTTAATTTTGATGCCTATTATGGTGTTCAGAAAATTGCAAAATTCAATGAATATAACACTACAGACGAATGGATTGCTTTGACTCAGGATGCATTTGATGCTGCCAATGTTCAAAATGGATTTAGCCCTGGAGATGCAAGTTATCAGGAACTTCATCCAGATTTAGTATCAGGAAGCCCTATAAGAAATAGGAGTAATGAGAAAAATTGGAAGGAAGAAGCATTAAATAAAAATGCCCCAATTCAGAATTACAACCTAAGTGTATCAGGAGGTAATGATGACTATAATTATTTTGTTTCCGGAGGATATTTTGCCCAAGAGGCAACGGTACAGAAATGGGACTTGAAACGATATAATTTTAGAGCTAACTCTGATTTTAAAATCAATAAGCGCTTAAAATTGGGTCAAACATTTACTGTTTCCCATCAGGAAATTGAGAGAGGTATGAATGGTAGAGGAGATGGTTTCTTACTTCAAAATTCACTCACAATGCCACCTTTTTTCAATATTTATGAGGATCCATCCAACCCAATACCAGGAAACCGCTATGGATATGATGGAAATTCTGATTTGGCAGGTCTTACGATTGCTAACCAAATAGGAATTAATCAGATTGTTCAGAACAATGACAGGTTGACAAGGATGCTGGGTAGCATCTATGGTGAGTTTGAGATTTTTAAAGGACTTACCTATAAATCTATGGTTTCAGTGGATTACTTGACTACAAGAAATGACTCATGGAGACCAGAGTATCTTGTTTCTGAGGTGGGTTTAAATAGACCAGGTAACGAATTTAATGATTCGAGAGGAGAATCCGTTTCCCAGGTTTTTACCAATACATTGAATTATTTTAAAGTATTTGGAAACCATTCTATTGATATACTGGCTGGAATAGAATATCAAAAAAACACCAATACCTCTCTCGCAGTAAGAGGAAGTGATTTCATTAGTAATGCTCCTGACTTTTATCAAGTAGTTAAAAACGGTCGAGGAGATCCTAATGTAGGAGGTGGAGCAGGTCAAGGTTCTTTTGTAGGATATTTAGGAAGAGCTTCTTATAATTTTAAGGATAAATACCTTTTGACCGGTACAATTAGAAGGGATGGAACAAGTGCCTTTTCACCTGAAAATAATAGAAGATGGGGGACTTTTCCTTCCTTTTCAGCAGCTTGGCGCGTCAGCCAGGAAGACTTTTTCTCTGAGTCAGGACTGATCTCAGAAATGAAAATCAGAGCGAGTTGGGGACAACTTGGAAATTCAAATACTACATCTTATCCTCATATTTTCAGAGTTTCTACGACACCTGATTATGGAAGCGGAAGTACAACCATCCAGGCGCCAACTCCAATTAATTTTGTGAACAAGGATGTGGTTTGGGAAACAGTGGAAACCATCGACTTTGGAGTTGATTTAGGCTTATTTGATAATAAAGTAGACTTATTGGTTACATATTATGACAGAACTACCAAGGACTTCTTGTATTCTTTGCCTTTGCCAAATATTACTGGATTTGGAAGTACTCCAGTAAACCTTGGAAGTGTAAGTAACAAAGGGATAGAGATAGAAATTGGTTATGCTAAGACATTTTCAAACGGACTTCAATTAACACTGAATGGTAATTTTACCACTATCAAGAATAGATTGGAGGAATTGGCACCAGGTATTGAGGAATTTTCTTCAAATGATGCTTATAGAACTGCTGTTGGCCAACCAATCGGATATTTCTTTGGGTATAAAACCGATGGGATTTATCAAACGCAAGAAGAAATCGATGCTATTTTCACAGGAGGTTTTGAGGATAAAAATGCACCTCAAGGACCTCGGGCAGGGGATGTGAAATTTCTTGATGTTAACGGGCCGGGAGAAGAAGGTGCTCAGTTTTCAGGAGAACCAGATGGTTTGATAGATTTTAATGACAGAACCTACCTGGGTAAAACCATTCCAACATATTTCTATGGTTTGAATATCGGTCTAAACTATAAGTCATTTGATTTTTCAATGCTATGGCAAGGAGTAGGAGATGTTCAGGTTTACAATCAGGTGAGACAAAGTAATTTAAATCTTACTGGTGGTGGCAGAAATATGTTAGTGGAATCTCAGGAAAGATGGACTGGACCTGGTACAAGTAATTCAGTACCTAGGGCCATTAGTGGCGACCCGAATCAAAATGGTCGCTTTTCAGATAGGTTTGTGGAAGATGCAGGGTTTTTAAGACTTAGAAATGTTCAGTTTGGATTTAGCTTGCCAAGAAATGTGTTGGACAAAATGAACGGTTTCAATACTGGCCGAATCTACTTGGCTGCCTCTAACCTTTTCACTTTCACAAAATACACTGGAATGGATCCGGAAGTGATGACTTATGGGTCAAATTCTAACCAGATAGGTGCTGGTACCGATGGAGGAAATATGCCTCAACCAAGAATTGTTCAAATGGGTATCCAGCTTCAGTTTTAATCTCTAAATCCAATAACATGAATACTAGAAATATATCTATAGCAATGATTCTCCTTGTTGGACTAATAGCAGGATGTGAAAATAAACTTGACTTACAACCATTAGGAGAATTAAACTCTGAGACGTTTTATAGAACTTTTGAAGATTTTGAGGCTGCTTCATTATCTCCATATAGTACCATTCTTAATTTTTATTATGAACAAAACGGCAGAGGATTTTACAACGGAATAGAATATCCTTCGGATGATAGTCGTCACGGCGGACAGGGGATTGATAATAACAACGACTTTAACTGGTTACCCAATAACGGGGATTTTGGATGGTTGTTTTCAGAGAGTTATAAGGGAGTCATGAGAGCGAATGTGATTTTAAATTCTCTTCCAAACTCTGAGTTGTCTGATGAAGATAAAGCTCGGTTTGAAGCAGAGGCAAAGTTCATCCGGTCTTATTTCTATTTTGTTCTTGCAACCAATTGGGGAACACCTCCTTTGATTTCTGAACTGATAACTACCATTGCCGATTCCCAGGTTGGAAATAGCCAACCCGGCGAGGTTTTGGATTTAGTTGAAACGGATTTAGCTTTTGCCAAAGAAAATCTTCCAAGTTCATGGTCGGGAACTGATGTGGGAAGGGCAACTTCTGGTGCTGCGCAGGCATTTTTAGGAAAAGTGTACTTATATCGTCAAAAGTATAGCTTGGCTGCAACAGAATTAAACGCAGTCATCGATAGTGGTACTTATTCACTTCAGGATAATTTTGGAGATAATTTCAGTGAAAGTCTTGAAAATAATTCGGAATCAATCTTTGAAATTCAATTTACCCGAGGTGATTTCAACCCTTGGTTGCCAGTAGATTCAGGCTTGGCGGGGAATGAAAATATCGGTCATGCCGGTACAGGAAGAACTATTGTATTCAGAGCCTCTTGTTTTCTGGGGAATTGTGCTCCAGGAGCCAATGGCCAAGGCTATGGTAGGATGCACGTTACTGAAGATCTTCAGAATGAGTTTGAAGAGAATGATCCAAGAATTCCTTTTACTTTCTATAGAGAAGGAGATGATTATTTCGGTACACCATATAGTCAAACTTGGTCCATTACCGGAGCAACTCCCTCAAAATATCTTTTAGATTATGTCTCTTACGCGCAACCAAATGCGGGATCGAATAATGAACGAGTAATTCGCTTGGCAGACGTGTATTTGATGGCTGCAGAAGCGGAATTGCTTGGAAATAACAATGTTCAAAAAGCAATGGATTATGTAAATATGGTCAGAAGGAGAGCGGATCCAACTGGTGAAATATTGCCAGAACGTTCTGGAAGTTCATCCTTAGATGAAGCAATGGAATTTATCATGCATGAAAGGAGAGTTGAACTTGCTTTTGAAGGTCATAGATACGCTGACCTAGTGAGATGGCATCAAGCTGGTGTAATTAATATACCTCAAGATGTTGATTTTGGTGACCCTGCAAATGAAAATTGGTCTGAGACCAATTTATTGAAGCCATATCCTCAGAGAGAACTTGATTTAATCTCTTCTTTATCCCAGAATCCTGGATATTAATAGAGTTTTTTGCAGGAAGGAGATTCTGTTTTCCTTCCTGCATTTATTTTTTTGTATTTTGATTAAGCCCAAAATGAAACCTTAAAATGATCCGATGGAATCTTTCTTATTTAATCATCCTCATATTTTTGGGTTGCCAATCGTCGGATTCAAGTGTCTTTGAACTCCTTGATTCTAAATCTTCAGGTATTACTTTTTCAAATACAATAGCAATTTCAGATTCGTTGAATGCATTGGTTTTTGAGTACGTGTACAATGGTGCCGGGATTGGTGTAGCTGATTTTGATAAAGATGGTTTGATGGATCTTTTTTTTGCAGGTAATCAAATCCCTAGCCAGGTTTATTTGAATAAAGGGAGCTTAAAATTTGAAGATATCACCCTTAAGACAGGAATTAATACAAAAAACATATGGTGCACAGGAGTCAGTATCGTTGATATTAACCAAGACTCTTATCCAGATATTTATCTCAGTGTAGCGGGTTATTCTAAAGAAGAAACCAGAAATCTATTGTATGTCAATCAAGGCGACTTAACATTTAAAGAGGAAGCAAAAAAGTATGGAATCGATGATCCGGGATATGGTACCCAAGCAGTGTTTTTCGATTATGATCGAGATGGAGACCTTGATCTCTATGTCTTAAATAACGCTTTGGAAAATTTCAACAGAGGTAATATCAAGCCAAAGGTTTTAGATGGATCTGCGAAGAGCAATGATAAATTATATAGAAATGAGGGGGATGGAAATTATATAGATGTCACATTTCAAGCAGGAATACTTAAAGAAGGTTGGGGACTCGGAGTTTCAGTCTCGGATTTAAATGGAGACGGATGGCCGGATATTTATGTGTCAAATGATTTTTTATCGAATGATCTGATGTATATCAATCAGACGGATGGAACATTTGCTGATGAAATAAACAGTAGAGTAAGCCATCAGACTTTTAACGGGATGGGCAATGATGTCGCGGATTATAATAATGATGGCTGGACTGATATTGTGGTTATGGACATGTTGCCGATGGATAATTACAGGGAGAAAATGATGCTCATGCCGGCAAGTTACAATCAGTTTCAAATGTCATTGCTGCAGGGGTATCAGCCTCAATATGTCAGGAATACACTTCAATTGAATCAAGGGGGAGTTTTTAGCGAAATTGGCCAACTGGCAGGGATTGCAAAGACAGATTGGAGCTGGGCTAGTTTATTTGCTGATTTTGACCTAGATGGGAATAAAGATCTATTTATAACCAATGGATATAGAAAGGATGTTACCAATTTAGATTACATCGTTTATACTCAAAGTGAATCCGCATTTGGGACAAAAGAATCCAATAAAAGAGATATTATTTCCGAGATGAATAATCTGGAAGGAGTAAAACTTCATAATTTTTTATTTCAAAATCAGGGAGATCTTACTTTCAGGGACCAAAGTCTAAATTGGGGATTGGAACTAGAGACTTTTTCTAATGGAGCTGTTTATGCTGATTTGGATAACGATGGTGATTTGGAATTGGTAACCAATAACATCGATCAGGAAGCATCCCTTTTTAAAAACAATTCCATCGAAAATTCAATTGGGAATTCTTCCTATATCAGGATAAACCTTGAAGGTCCTCCAGGGAACTTAGAAGCTATCGGAGCTAAAATCTGGATAAAAACTGCAAATGGAATTCAATTGCTGGAAAAGTCACCTGTAAGAGGTTATAAATCTTCTGTAGACCCAAGATTGATTTTTGGAGTAAAGAGAAATGAAGAAATCGATTTATTACTAGTTCAATGGCCTGATGGTAATTATCAATCTGTGGATTTTCCAGATTTAAATACTGAGATTCTGGTAAAATATCAGCCCAATCAATCTGAATTACCTTCAATAATTTCTGGAAAGGGCCAAACCTATTTTGAAGAAACCAATATCCCAGGTTTAGACTATCGACATGTTGAAGATGATTTCAATGACTTTGAAATTCAAGGAGCACTACCAAGAAAGTTTTCGCAGGATGGACCTACAACTTCCACAGGAGATTTAAATGGAGATGGATTGTTGGATATTTTTATTGGTGGATCTGCAGGTTTGGCTGCAAGCATTTATCTTCAGGATCAACAAGCTAATTTTCATTTTGAGGAATTTGATGCGTCAATTCCTTTTCATGATGCAAGTGCTGTGATAATGGATGCCAATGGAGATCATTATCAAGATTTAGTGGTAGCTAGTGGAGGAAGTCAATTTGAACCAGGAAGTTCTAGATATTTTGATAGGCTGTATTTAGGTAATAAAGATGGAGGCTTTGAATATGATTCAACGGCTTTTCCTCTCCATCCAAACAATACCTCTGTGATCAAAGCTGGAGATATTGATTTAGACGGGGACATGGATTTAATAGTGGGAGGAGGTGTTTTACCTGGTTATTTCCCACTTGCAGCGGACACCTATATTTTAATCAACCAATCTGGAAAATTCAGTAGGAAGGAGATTGAGCTTAAAAGCATAGCCCAAAAGATTGGAATCGTTAGGGACTTGGAACTTTCAGACATCAACAAGGATGGTTATCTGGATTTGCTTATTGCTGAAGAATGGGGAAAAGTAAGGATATTTTTAAATCATAATGGTCAATTGAAAGAATCTGATTTCGGTCAAGCCGATTTGATACCTTTTGGCTGGTGGTGCAGTATAATCCCAGGAGATTTTGATCAGGATGGGGATGAAGATTTTATTATTGGTAATATGGGGGAGAACCAATTGTTTAAACCTAATCGAGATCAGGCTGCTAAAGTATATTACAGTGACTTTGATAAAAATGGTACTGCCGAACCCATCATCACTTACTTTAATCAGGGTATTGAAGTGGTAAAAATGCCCAGAGATCTTTTAATCAGTCAAATCCCTGTAATTAAAAAGCGATTCCCAAATTATAAAAGTTATGCTGTAGCCAGCTTACTGGAAACCTTTAGAGAGGATGAGCTTTCCCCGGCTCTAGAGAAAAAAGTAGAATATGCTCAATCTATTTATCTTGAAAATCTTGGTGACTTGAATTTTAATTTGGTTCCTCTACCCATTGAAGCTCAATTTTCTCCGATTTTAGACGGAGAAGTCATTGATGTAAACCAAGATGGTTATTTAGATCTGGTCTACGTGGGAAATGATTATGGAATGGAAGTACAATCAGGAAGACAAGATGCTTCTTTGGGTGGAGTTTTGATGTTTGACCCTAATATGGGATTTAAATTTTTATCAAGTTTTAAGAGCGGTTTGACCATAAATGGAAATGTCAAAAGTATTAATAAAATCAAGCTTGCTTCTGGGGATGAAGTTTTTTTTAATGTTTTGAATAGAGATAAAGCATTGATTTACAAGAGTAAATAGTCGTTTGATTAAATGAAATTGGCAATGAAATTTAGAAAGACGTTGAAACAAAAATCATTAGGCCTAAAAAATTATCTACTGATTTTTCTGATTTTTTCCTTATTCCAAACGAAGAGTTTATTTGCCCAGGAAACAGGAAAGCTGCCAAATATCATCTGGCTAATAGCCGAGGATATAAGTCCAGCTTTAGGGGCTTATGGAGATCCTTATGCTTATACTCCTAACATTGACAAATTAGCCTCCCGTGGAGTCGTTTATTCGAATGCCTGGACAGTTGCTCCAATTTGTGCTCCCTCCAGGTCCAGTTTGATAACGGGGATTTATCCTACTTCTCTAGGTACACAGCACTTAAGGTCGGAAATTGAATTCCCTTCTAAACTCAATACCCTTCCAGAACTCCTGAAAGCAGAAGGTTATTTTGTTACCAACAGAGACAAAACGGATTATAATTTTTCAGCTGAGGGAATTTATGATCATTGGTCTTCCCAAATTACCCCTTGGAGAAATAGAACTTCAACCGAGCCGTTTTTCAGTTTTATCAATATTGGGCCATCCCATGAAGGATCTGTAAACAATCCAGAAAATTATAAAAGGTTTACTCAAGGTTTAGACCCTTCCTTAATTCATGATCCCAATGATGTACAACTTCCTCCTTATTATCCAGATAGTAAAGAAACCAGAGAAGTTTGGGCTCATTACTATGATATTTTGACGGTTTTGGATAGAAATGTAGGAGAGGTGTTGGATTCCCTTCAGGCAGATGGTTTACTAGAGGAGACGATTATTTTTTTTATTGCTGACCACGGATTTGGGATGCCACGCTATAAAAGATGGTTAAACAAAACCGGAATGCATGTACCATTCATTCTGTCTGTTCCAGAAAAATTTCAAGATTGGGCAGGTTTGGATAGCCTGGTAGAAAAAAAGGATGAATTGGTGAGTTTCATTGATTTGGCGCCTTCAGTTCTCTCCCTGGCTGGAGCAGAAATTCCAGCCTATTTTGAGGGCACACCTTTTTTAGGCCCACAAGCAATTGGTAAAAGCAAGAGAGAATTTGCTTTTGGAGCCAGAGATAGGGCCGATGATATGGTAGAAATGTCCCGTTCTGTGACAGATGGGGATTATATCTATATCAGACATTTTATGCCCCATTTGCCCTATATTCAGGAAGGGTTTATTTTTTCCAATGTGAAAGTTGCTTTCAAGGCATTGAGAGATCTGGAGAAAGTCGGTAAAACCAACGAGGAGCAACAGAAGCTATGGGAGCCTAAACCTATTGAGGAATTATATGATTTAAAAAATGATCCCTTCGAAACAAGGAACCTAGCCGATTCCCCTGAGTATGATCAAATCAAAGCAAGGCTTCAAACAAGACTTCACACCTGGATATTGGAATCCCATGATTTAGGCCTATTGGCAGAGGCTGAATATATGACTAGAAGTAGCAGCTCAACTCCTTACGAATATGGAAAAAGTCAAGATTATGCTGTTGAAAGAATTCTCTTGGAAGCCGAAAAAGTAGGGATTGCGACTGAAGAGAAACTCATTTCTGGATTAAAAGATCAGGAGAGCGGGGTACGATATTGGGCGGTTATGGGAATTAGGCAATTGAAAAGTATCAAAGAGGAAACTGCAGTTCTTTTGAAAAACCTTCTAAAAGATGAGTCTGCTTCAGTACAAATTGTAGCTGCTGAGACCTTATCACATTTTGGATATCAAGAAGGTGTTGTAGAAGTGTTGGAAAGATGGGTTCAGGATGATAGGCCATGGTTAGCGTTGATGGCTGCAAGGAACTTGCTATTAATTGGTCCAAATGCCCGTCCTGCTATCCCAGTAATGTACCAAGTGCTTGATAAAAATTTAAGCCAACCTGGTTCTCAAAGGAAATATAAGGATGCCAATTTCGCATCTTTTACAAGTTGGGCTTTGGAATGGGCTCTTCAGGAGTTAGGGGAATCAATAACTGTCAATTAAGATGAAAAGATCCATCAATCTACTTTTCTTGATCTGTTTAATTAATTCCTGTCAGAAGCCTTCCGAACCTCCCTTAAAGCCAATAAAGAATGTCATTGTAATTCTTGCAGACGACCATGCCCTTAAGGTAACAGGGACCTATGGGAATGATTTAATCAGGACTCCAAACATTGATAGGCTTGCTAAAGAAGGAGTGAAGTTTACTAATGCCTACTGTAACTCTCCTATTTGTAGTGCTTCAAGGCAGTCCTTGCTGACTGGGAAATATCCCCACGCCACTGGAGTAAATTTGCTTTTCACTCCATTTCCAGATGAAAGTAATGTTACTATAGCAGAATATCTAAGAGACGAAGGCTTTCAGACAGCGTTGATAGGGAAGAGTCATTTCAACAATGGTTTTTGGTCACAACTTTACCCTGATGGTCTTCCTAATCATGGCTTTGATACTTGGATAGAAAATGCTTCCTATCAGGATTTTTTAAAGAAGAGTAATCCTCCAGAAATAACTACAAGCATTCAAACCTATCAAGGAGGAGATCCCGCAAAAGAAATCGCGAAATGGATGAATAGTCAAAATCTACCTCATCCTATACAAGACGAGTATAGCCAAGGAACCTTTTATGCAAATGAGGCGGCAAAGTTTATTTCTGAAAACAATGAGAAACCGTTTTTCTTATGGACGGCTTTCTTCCAACCTCACCATCCTTACTACTATCCTGTTGAATATACTGGTATATACCAAGCTGAAGATATGACTCTTCCAGTGGGCAGCCCGGAAGATGAACGATGGATTCCTGCAAAATTTCGGGAGTTATCTGATCAGGAGAGAAAAGGTATTATAGCTGCCTATTATACTTCAACAGAATACATGGATAAAAACATAGGGATTATTCTTGATGCGGTGAGGGAAAATAATTTAGAAGAAAATACCATGATTTTGTATATCAGCGACAACGGATACCTTTTAAATGATCATAGACGATTTGAGAAGCATACGATGTGGGATGAAGCAGTTAGGCAACCTTTAATCATTAAAACACCAGGGAATCAGGTAAATTCAATTGAAAAATCAGCATTGGTTGAATACATAGATATAGTTCCGACTATTATTGATTGGTTGGGATTGGAAACTATGAAGAATGCGCAAGGCTCAAGTTTTTTACCAATCCTGAACGAAGAAAAAGACGATCATAAGACTTTTGTTTTCTCTGAATATTTGGAAGATAACATGGCCATGGTGGCAAATACAGAATGGAAATATGTTTTTACCACAGGGAGTAGGGATTTAGGAATTGGTTACCAGACTGGATTTGGACCTTCTGGTATTGTACATAGACTCTACGATCTAAAGGAAGATCCTAATGAGTCAAAAGACGTTTCCAAAAACCCTGAGAACAGGAAAATACTTAGTGAATTGCAAAATGAAATGCTGAATCGATTTATGGAAACTCACCCAGATGCTGCTGATTGCCCCAAAAATCTAACATTGGAAGGGAAGTTGGTTTGGTTTTGCGAACCAAGGGATATCGGTGTTGATCAATCATTGGTAGATAAACCAGTGAGGGTATTTCAGAAAAATTAAAAGGAGCTTTTTCTAAAATTAACTTTAATTCCTTATTGACTTTTCCAAAGATTTTACTCGGAATACATAAAATTTAAAAGATCTATCATGCTAAGAAGATATATAACACTCTTTGTTTTTTTGTTGAGTCCATTTTTGCTGCAATCTCAAACCAAAAAAAATGCTCCTTGGATTTCTTATCCTTCTGCAAATGTGACGGATTACGGGGTTTATCACTTTAGAAAGACATTTGACTTAAAAGAGGTTCCTGAAAATCTCCTTGTCCACGTTTCTGCGGATAATAGATATAACCTATTCGTCAACGGACAACGGGTATCATATGGCCCTGCAAAAGGAGATTTCAAGACTTACAATTATGATGTTTTGGATATAGCACCTTTTTTAACTAGTGGGGATAATGTAATTGCTGCACTAGTTTACAATGGGGGAAAAGATAAACCTTTGGCATTTTTCTCCGCTCAAACTGCTTTTATGCTAGATGTGGAAGAAGAAGATTTTGACTTTTTGAGGACAGATGCAAGTTGGAAAGTGTTTGAAAATCCTGCCTATTCCGTTATTTCTTATCAAGAAATGCTATTTGATGAGCGATGGTTTTATGGGTTTTATGCTTGTGGTGGTGGAGACCAAGTCAATGGCAACAAATACCCTTGGGGATGGGAAGAATTACAGTTCGATGAAAGTTCCTGGCTAAATGCTGAACCCCTTCATTTTGATGGAAATGCTCCCTGGAATCTAGTCCCTAGAAAAATTCCTTTTATGGCATCCCATTCGGTTTATCCTCAAAGTATCAGAGAAATAACCGGTTTTGATGAAAAATCAGGCGCTTGGAATGGTCGAAGTAAAATTACCATTCCTTCCAATACTGAGGCTACTGTTTTGATTGATTTTGAAGTGTTGACCATGGGATATCCTGAGCTTACTACTTCAGGAGGAGAAAACAGTTCCATTAAAATTAAATATGCGGAGGCGCTATACGAGGAGGTAAACCTCAAAGCACATAGGGATTCGGTGGCTAATTTGACCATGTATGGGGTCTGGGATATTTTCCAGACAGATGGAAAGCCATCCAGAACGTTTAGACCCTTATGGAAAAGGACTTTTCGATACGTCAAATTGGAAATAAAAACTCAAGATAAGCCTCTGGAAATTTTATCATTTATAAATGAATATTCTGGTTATCCTTACCCAGATATGGCAACATTTGTAAGTGATGATTCAAAACTAAATGAGGTTTTTACGATCAGTAAGCGAACATTACAAATGTGCTCAGGGGAAACATACTACGATACACCCTATTACGAGCAATTAAGTTATGGTGGTGATAATAGACCCATTGCAAATATCTCTACCTATAATTCAACAGATGATCGACTCTTAAGAGAGGTACTTCGACTATACACGCAATCTGAGAATAATGAAACGGGGCTTTTTAAGTCTGCCTATCCCTCTCGATTTGATTTTGATCAAGGCACTTGGTCAATGGCCTGGATTCAAACTTTGTTGGATTATTATGAAATGCGAGGGGATATGGATTTTATACTTCCTTTTGTTCCCAATATGGAGAAAATTCTAGGGTTTTATGAAAGGCATCTCGATGAAGAAACAGGGCTTATTGGAACTGTTAGAAACAAGAATTTCATTGATTGGAGTATCACAAAAGGCTCAATACCCAGAGCGAATGAACAAATGGAAATGGTCCAGTCCACCATGCTTACTATGTATTATGTCCATACCCTAGATTGTGCAGTGAAACTTTATAATTACATGGGTGATGAAGAAAAATCTATGCAATGGGCCAGAATTTCGGAAGAAATCAAATCTGCTATTCGGGAAAACAGCTGGGATGAAGAAAAAGGACTTTTCACTGACTATCCCAACAGCCAGGTTTTTTCTCAGCATACCAATATTTTGGCAATACTTTCTGATGTAGTTCCAGAAAATGAACAAAAAGACTTATTAAAAAGAGTGTTATCCTTCAAGGATTTTGATGAAATGGCAAGTTCATATTTTTCATTCTTTTTATTTAAGGCCATGCAGAAAACTGACCAAGAGGAATTGTACCTGGGAAATCTGGATTTCTGGTATGATTTCTTGGACAGGGGCTTGACAACCTGTGGGGAGACGGGCTTTGCTTCTCATGATAGATCTGATAGTCATGCTTGGAGTGCCCATCCAGCTTACTATTTTTTAAACTCAGTGGCAGGGATTAAATCAGCTGAAGTAGGGTTTAAATCAGTTTTGATTTCACCTCATTTGGGCTCCCTGACAGATTTAAAAGCTTCTATGCCGCATCCTAATGGAAAAATTAATGTCAGTTATGAAGTGAAAAGAGGAGAGTTGACGGCAGTTATTGAGCTGCCTAAAGGTTTAAAAGGAAATCTATCCTTAGATGGTAAATTAATTCCTTTAAATGAAGGTATAAATACGCTTAACCTTACTCTTTAAGCCTATTTTGCGCGGCTAAAGCTTTGCCATGGCTTGATCTTTCCTTCTTTTGTATCATTCAAAAGAACAATAAAGAAAGCTTTCAAAGGAGGACTGATCGTTAGTAATTAATCGTTGGGAATTTAAAGCAAGGAGACAGATTTGCGGCGAAGTTAAACCTAACCGTGTCTATCAAAATTGACTCTTATATAATCAGCTTCTTTAAGCTGAAATCCACTCATTTTTGAGGGCATAAATATGGTTCCTTTTTTGGAAAGAGACCTGATTGTGGTTTGATCTATGTATTCTTTTTTCAATAAATGTAAGATGGTGTGAATTCCCACAAGCCTTGCCTCCGGTCTTAGGAGGTGAGTTGATTTTTTATTGACCGTCATCGGTCATTAATGTCCGATTATTCAATGTCTCGTATAAAATATTGTGCATTTGCGGTTTGCTGGGCAGGATTTTTCTTTCGGTATAAAAATGGGGGTCTTATCAGGAATCTTTCCTGATAACTTCTTTTTGGTATTGCCATGTTTCAAAACTACCTCACCTCTCTTTGGAGAAATATTTCCAAAAACAAAGTTTTTACAAGTATCAACATAGCAGGTCTTTCCATTGGCATGCTTGCTTGCATCCTGATTACTCAATTTGTTATTCATGAATTGAGTTATGATAATTTTTTGGATAAAGATGATAGGATTTTTAGGATACAACAGGATCGTTATGATAAAGGTGAATTATCTACTCAATGGGCAGCAGGAGCTGCTGGAATTGGGCCTGATCTAAAAGCTAATTTTCCTGAAGTCAAGGCATTTACCAGGCTTACCAAAAGAGAGGCAACACTGGCAACAGGAGACACATTTTTCAAAGAAGACAATCTGTATTTTGCCTCAGAAGATTTCTTTAACATATTTTCTATCAAGCTTTTGGAGGGGGTAGATTCTTTGGTGCTATCCGAACCTAATAAAATGGTGCTTTCAGAATCTACTGCTAAAAAATACTTTGGTAATGAAAATCCGGTTGGTAAATCATTGAGGGCAAATGGAAATCTAGAATTCGAAATTTCTGGTGTTTTTGAGGATCTACCGGTAAATACTCATATGCAACTAGATATTTTGGGATCATTTGTCACTTTGGAGAAACTATCAGATGAACCAATCACGACTTGGGACTGGGATGGTTTTCTCACTTATATCTTGCTGGAAGAAAATACCGATCCACAATCACTGGAAGCAAAATTGCCTGATTTTGTTCAGACCCAAAAGGGAGAAGATTTAAAAAAATACAATGCAGGTCTTGAATTTCATCTACAACCTGTATCGGATATCCATCTGGATTCGGATTATATCATGGAATTTAAAGCAAATGGGAACAGGCAGTCTGTCAATTTTTTGTCTGTAGTGGCCTTATTGATTTTGATTATTGCTTGGATCAATTACATCAATCTTTCAACAGCAAAATCTATAGAACGGGCACGTGAAGTTGGTATCAGAAAAGTAATGGGAGGTTACCGAATCCAACTCATACAGCAATTCCTGACCGAATCTCTGTTTTTGAACTTTATAGCAGTAATTCTGGCAGCAGGTTTTGCCATTCTTTTGACACCCTGGTTTAGTAGCCTCACAGGGAGGGAACTAGGATACCAGTTGTTTATGCAACCTGCTTTTTGGTTGATTCTACTGGGATTGATCCTGATAGGAGCTGTAATTTCTGGTCTTTATCCTGCATTTGTGTTGTCCTCTTTCCAACCCGTGGAAGTCCTAAAAGGAAAATTCAAAAATTCAGATGCCGGTATTTGGTTGCGCAAGAGCATGGTGGTTACTCAATTCATCGCTTCCATTACACTGATGGTCGGGACTTTTACAGTTTACCAGCAGCTGGTGTTTATGCAAAATCAAGACTTGGGTGTGAATATAGACCAAACCCTGGTGTTTGAGTCACCGAGTGTGACAGATTCTACCTATAAACAAAAATACCAGGTATTTAAACAGAAAATTTCAAGCCTTAGCGGTGTGATATCTGTGACTGCTTCCACCTCTGTTCCAGGAAGCCAACCAGGTTGGAATGCCGGGGGGATAAGAAGGTTGAGTCAGGCTGAAGACGAGCAAAACCAATATAGAATCATCATGACTGATGGGGCATTTAATGAAAGTTTTGGACTGGAAATGCTTCATGGACGCGAATTTTCAGATGAGGTGGCCAATGAGGAAAAGAATGTGCTCCTCAATGAAACAGCGACCCGATTGATGGGGTTTGACTTTCCTGAAGAAGCTATCAATGATGAAATCTTCTTTTGGGGGGATACCTTTAAAATTGTAGGTGTGATGAAAGATTATCATCAGGAATCATTGAAAAAGTCCTACGATGCCATGATTTTCAGATACAATGATGCACCCAATGGATTCTATTCCGTCAAAGTAGCTCCCAATGAAATCAAAGGTCTGATGACAAGTATTGAATCTGAATGGAAAGAGCTATTTCCGGGAAATCCATTTCAATACTTCTTTTTGGATGAGCACTTTGACAAGCAATACAAGTCTGATCAACAATTTGGGACGATATTCAGTATCTTCTCTGCTTTGGCAATTTTTATTGCGAGTTTGGGATTATTTGGGCTGTCTTCTCTTACTGCCATTCAGCGTACCAAAGAAATAGGAATTCGTAAGGTTATGGGCGCTACTCTCCCTGGCTTATTGCAGTTGATATCAAAGGATTTTATCATTTTGATTCTTGTAGCAATTATTTGTGCCGTACCGCTATCAATTTGGATAATGAATTCATGGCTTCAGGATTTCGCTACTCGGATCCCCTTGACTTGGTGGATTTTTGCAATTCCTAGTTTGACAGTGGTGATCATCACATTGGCCACAGTCAGTATTCATACCATCAAGGTAGCAATGATTAACCCTGTAAAATCATTGTCACATGAATGACATTCATTAAGTTGATTTATCACTGCGAAAGGGTTGCTATTAGTGTCCTTCTATTCAACATAGTTATAAAATACCATTACTATCCAATCTATTTTTGGTTTAAGAAATTACTTCAGTTTGTCAATGAGGAAAGGGATTTAATAATTATTTTAACCAAAGGTAATACTGAGTTGATGACCAAACTGTTGTTTTGAGACTCCATGCCTTGAAACAGGTTAAAATAGATGAAACTATCCATTGAAATACAATTATTAAAACCAAGACCCTTTCGATGTCTCATGATCTTTTCAATTAAATCAATTTTGATCTGCTTTCTTTTTTTTACAGTAAGCTATGGGTATGGACAGGTAGTAACTGAGAATAAGGTTAATTACTTAGAGTTCAATTCGTCGAAAGAACTTTATGATTTTTTTAGCTATAAAAAGGGAAATCCACCATTGATTAGTGGACATAGGGGAGGGATGGAGGCTGGATATCCTGAGAATAGCATTGAAGCATTCGAACATGTACTGAAAAATACTTCGGCGATTTTTGAAATAGATCCCCGTATGACCAAGGACAGTGTTGTCGTTTTGATGCATGATGCTTCTTTGGAACGAACAACTAATGGATTAGGAAATTTGATTGAATTGACTTGGGAAGATGCCAGCAAACTTTTTTTGAAGGATGTGAATGGCAAATTGACCTCATTTAAAATTCCCACCCTAGAGGAGGCTATTAGCTGGAGTAAGGATAAAACCATCCTTAATTTAGATCATAAAGACGTTCCATTGCAAGTAACCGCTGACTTGATCAAGCGATTAGATGCCTTCGACCATGTCATGATTACAGTCCACAAGCCATCCGAAGCAAGATATTATCTAGACCAGCATCCGGGTTTTATGTTTTCTGCATTCATAAGAACCGTAGAAGAATTTGAAGCCTATGAAGAAGCCAAAATTCCTTGGACTCAAATAATGGCATATGTAGGTTCATTGAGCAAAGCCGAAAACAAGAATTTATATGATATGCTACACTCCAAAGGAGTGAAAGTAATGGTGTCTGCTGCTCCTAGCTATGATAAAATGGAAAGAGGAGATACTCAGGATGAAGCATATAGGCAGGTGTTTTTAGATGGAGCTGATGTATTGGAGTCTGATTATCCTATTCGGGTAGCAAAGGCAATTTTGCACTTGGATCAATAAACCTGACAGAGTTAATGAAGCTCCTTTTTGCCAAGTGAAAATAATCTCAAAAAAACCGATGGTATTGATGCACTTATTTGCAAGTTTTGGTCTCTCATTAAATTAATCAAATTAAAACTTTTCAATCTTGAAGTTGAATCATAGGTTTTATCTGAAGTCTAAAAAAGAACAGGTTTGGATTCAGGTAAAAATAGGGCTTGTTTCATTTCTGCTACTTCTCTTCATATTTCTCATTTGCTGGAAGTACAGTTTTTTTCTTCCGCTGATTATTTGCATTCCGATTACATTATCCCTCATTGCTCCATTTTTTGATGTGCCATCATTAAAAGAAACTGGGGGTTTGGTCTATTATTCTCCTTTGTTTTTGGCCGAAAAACCAAAGAAGGAGAAGATAATCATCCATGGAGGAACCTTGTTTGATTACTTCTTTGTGATTGATAGAAAGCTAAATGGAAGGAAAAGAATGAACTTCATCCTACACCAATACCTTGAAGGATTGGTTCATTTGATTGATCACCTTGAAGAAGAAAATAAGGAGAACCTGATCATTCGGGGTACTAGCTACATTATTAATGAGAGGACTGCCAAAAAATTAGGATTTAAGGTCGTTCAGACTGATTTTTTACAAAAGTGCATTTTGGTTTATAATTACTTCAATCTCCTGATTTCCTATTCTCTGGCAAAGGGGAAATGGACATGGCCGAGAATAGATGACACCAAAACCTTTGAGGCAAAACTGGAAGATCTGATTGAAAGGAAGGATTATATTAAAAGTTTGGAGAGGAAATTGAAAAATAGACACCTGGCCTAAGATTTCTTGAAAATCTATTTTCCTTTTGTATTTAAATATCGGTTAAATCACTTTCCTATGCTTCAATCCCCAATTTTAAGAAGATTGAAGATGTACTAAGTGAGAGACCATGTTCAGTAAGCTGATATTGAACCGTTATTGGCTGCGTATCTAAAACTGTTCGTTTCACCAACTGGTTTAACTCCAATTACTTTTTGAATAAGACTACACAGATTTAGAACCAAATAGAGTTTATAGTCCCAGTATCGACCATCAATGTCCTTTGGCGTACAATGATCTTTTAAAATATGTCCTAAATACCGTCTAAACAGCTGCTTAATTTTTGGCACGACTATTATTCCTACATTTAGATAATAAGGAAAATTCTATGAAAGATTATCAACTAGGGGAGTTCGAAGAAATCGTCATGCTAACAGTAGGCATTTTGAATAACAAAGCCTACAGTGTAGCCATCAAAGATGAAATTGAAGCAAGACTTAAAAGGACGGTGAGCATGGGAGCTTTGCATACAGCATTGAATAGGATGGAAGATAAAGGATATCTCAAATCCTTTTCCGGAGAATCAACTGAAGAAAGGGCCGGTCGACCCAGACGATATTTTGAAATCACTGCATTGGGTAAGAAAGCTATTCAACATGCCAAAGATACCCGGGATGAACTCTGGGCTGCCATCCCTAAAACGATTTGGCAAGCGAACTTAGGTGGTATATAAAAATGAAAAGTAAACAACCTTTTCCACCTAAGTTCTTTCTCCGCTTCTTCCGATGGTTCTGTCATCCCAGAATGCTGGACTATATCGAAGGCGACCTCTTGGAAGTTTATGAGCGGAACTTCAAGACTATGGGAAAGCGGAAAGCAGACTGGAAGTTTATTAAAGATGTGCTTTTACTATTTCGTCCTGGAATCATCCGTCCCAGAAAACCTTTTCAAAACTTAACCACCTTTGGCATGTATAAAAGTTACTTTAAAATCGGA
The DNA here is from genome assembly GCF_014206875.1 of Algoriphagus iocasae. Lineage (GTDB taxonomy): Bacteria > Bacteroidota > Bacteroidia > Cytophagales > Cyclobacteriaceae > Algoriphagus > Algoriphagus iocasae. The sequence continues at coordinate 1,659,989 of NZ_JACIJO010000001.1, forward strand.
TGGAGGAATCTTATCAAGAACAAAGGTTACTCTGCCATCAACATAGGCGGTCTGGCTGTTGGGCTTACTGCTGCAATTCTTATAGCCTTATGGGTGCGTGATGAATTGTCCTTCAACAAGAATTTCGAAAACTACGACAAGATCGCTCAGGTCCTACAAAATCAGACTTTCAATGGCGAGGTACAAACCTGGTGGAGTCAGGCTAGGCAGATTGCTCCAGAACTCCGAAATCACTATGGAAGTGATTTTAAGTATGTGATCATGAGCTCTTGGAACGGATCTCACAAATTCACATTCGATGATAAAGATGTGAGGAAAGAGGGGAGTTTTATGGAACCCGAAGTGACAGAAATGTTGACACTCAACATGTTGTCAGGAACTCGCGATGGTCTTAACGATCCCAATTCCATTTTACTTTCCGGATCCGCAGCAAAGGACATTTTTGGTGATTTATCACCACTTGGCCAAGCCATTCTGATGGATGACAAATTGGAAGTAATGGTTACTGGTGTATATGAGGACTTGCCGAGAAACTCAAGTTTTCATAACCTGACTTTCATAGCTCCTTGGGAACTGTATGTATCCAGTGAAAATCTGGAAGAACGAACAGGCTGGGGCAACAGTTGGTTTCATTCCCTTGCACAAATTGAAGACAATGCCGACATGGATCAGGTGTCTCTCAAAATCAAAGATGTGAAACTCAATGCTGTGGTGGCAGCTGGTGATAATGATGACCTGTTTAAACCTGAGATTTTTCTCCATCCTATGAGCCGCTGGCATTTATATTCAGATTTTAAGAATGGGGTTTCAGTTGGAGGAGGAATTCAATATGTTTGGTTGTTTGGGTTAGTCGGCGTATTCGTTTTATTTCTCGCCTGCATCAACTTTATCAACCTCAACACTGCCCGTTCTGAAAAAAGAGCCAAGGAAGTTGGCATTCGCAAAGCACTTGGGTCGGTCAGGATTCAATTGATCAATCAGTTTTTTACAGAATCAATGATGGTGGTGATCCTGTCATTTATCCTGTCACTGATACTTGCCCAACTGGCTTTGCCTTTGTTCAATGAAGTTTCGGGAAAGCAAATTGACCTGCTATGGTCGAATCCGTATTTCTGGATCATTGGCCTTGGATTTACCATTCTTACCGGAATGATTGCAGGAAGTTTTCCGGCATTATATATCTCATCATTTCATCCTGCTAGGGTTTTGAAAGGTGCATTTAAAGCAGGTCGTTTTTCGGCAGTTCCTCGGAAGATTCTGGTAGTTGCTCAATTTACAGTTTCGATAACACTCATCATTGGAACCTTGATTGTTTTCAAACAAATTCAATTTACCAAAAACCGCCCCATAGGATACGATAATATGGGAGTGATTTCGGCTCCAATAAGATCAGAAGGGATAAGGGAGCATTTTGATGCCTTCAGAAATGACCTGCAAAACACTGGTTCAGTTAAGGAAGTGGCCCTGACAGATTCTCCATTGACTGCAACGAATGTGACAAATAGCGGCTTTACCTGGGAAGGAAAAGATCCTGGTATGGCAGAAGAGTTTGCTACGCTTCGTGTAACCCATGAATTTGGGGAAATGATTGATTGGCAGATCCTGGAGGGTCGCGATTTTTCAAGGGATTTTGCATCTGACACGATGGCTTTTATCATCAATGAATCAGCAGCGAAATACCTTGGAATGGAGGATCCCGTTGGCAAATCTCTCAAGTGGGGAAATAATGGAGAATATAAAATAATCGGAATGGTCAAAGACATGGTCACACAGTCTCCATATTCTCCGGTCAAGCAAATGCTTTTTTTCCTCAACTATAAGCGCGTGAATATGGTGCACATAAAGATCAATCCGGATGTAAGCGCAACCGAAGCTTTAAGTAAGATTGAAACTGTATTCAAAAAACACGATCCTGCCAATGATTTTGAATATTCATTTGTTGATCAGGATTATGGCAAAAATTTCGATAACGAAAGGCGGATTGCCAAGCTGACCTCCGCCTTTGCTGGACTTGCCATGCTTATTTGCTGTCTCGGACTTTTTGGATTGGCTTCATTCATGGCAGAACAACGGACAAAAGAAATAGGAATCAGAAAAGTCATGGGGGCTTCTGTAGTCAATTTATGGAGCATGATGTCCAAAGATTTTGTAAGGCTTGTTGTCATCTCAAGTTTAATTTCTATTCCGATCGCTTTCCATTTTCTAAGTAGCTGGTTGGAAAATTATGAATATAGAACACCAATTTCATGGTGGATTTTCGCTGCCTCTGGTTTTGGCGCTGTTTTGATCACTTTATTGACTGTTAGCTATCAATCTTTAAAAGCTGCGCTGATTAATCCAGTTAGGAGCCTAAAAACGGAGTAATTCCTATGAATTCTAACCCAACTCCTCCAAAGTTCTTTCTCCGCTTCTTCCGCTGGTTCTGCCATCCTAGGATGCTGGATTATATAGAAGGCGACCTCTTGGAAGTTTATGAGCGGAACTTAAAGACTCTGGGAAAGCGGAAAGCAGATTGGCGTTTTATCAAAGATGTGCTTTTGCTATTTCGCCCCGGAATCATCCGCCCCAGAAAACCTTATCAAAACTTAACCCCCTATGGCATGTATAAAAGTTACTTTAAAATCGGCTGGAGAACACTCCTAAGAAACAAGGAATACACGCTGATCAATATCGCAGGGCTGGCTCTCAGCATCACCTGTTGCATTTTGATTTTTGTGCTGGTAAAGCATCATTCAGGTTTTGATGATTTTCATCAAAATGAAGACAGGATCTACCGTATCGTCACGGAGCAACATAGAGAGTCAGTATCCTTCACCAACAGTGTCCCATCTCCTTTAGGCATGGTTTTGAGAGAAAACCATTCCTATACCGAGAAAGTTGCCCGAATGTTTCAGGAAGCTGATGCGGTGATATCTTTTGAGAGAAATGGTGAGAAACAGCTGATAAAGGAACCACAGGGATTTGCTTTCACGGAACCTGAGTTCTTTGATATTTTCAATTTTCCTCTTTCCCAGGGAAATATGAAGACTGCCCTGGCTGAACCTAATACCGCTATCATTACAGAGCGATTGGCAAAGAAGTACTTCGGAGAGCAAAATCCGATAGGGCAGGTAATTACTTACGACAATTTTTTGCCCTTCACTATTACGGGGGTATTGGAGGATTTGCCTGAGAATACAGATATAACCACTGAGATTTTTGTCTCATACAGCAGTATGAAGGATTTTAATCCTTGGCTGGCAAGCGATGAAGCCTGGGGAGGAATCACCGGAGGAATGTATTGCTATGCTTTACTAAGGCCAGGTGTGAGTCCGGTAGAAGTGGAGGAAGCGCTGGCACCTTACGTCAAGCTCCATAGACCAGAGAGTAAAAATGTACATCATTATAAGCTGCAGGCCCTTTCAGACATTCATTTTGACGGGAGATATGGAGGAGCCATGGAGAAATCAGACATAGGGATTTTGATCGCCATTGGTATCTTTTTACTACTTACCGCCTGTGTCAACTTTGTGAATCTGGCTACCGCCCAAGCTCTAAAACGATCCAAAGAAGTGGGAGTAAGGAAAGTATTGGGAAGCTTCAGAACTCAGCTCTTCTGGCAGTTTATCTTTGAGACGGCCATTATCGCAACCCTCAGTATTTTGATTGCATTGGTAGCTGCCTTTGCATTGGTACCTTATGTTAATGACTTTTTTAGTACACAGATCCCTGTCAATTTCTTGACCGATGGTACCTTGGTTTTATTTATCATAGGCTTAGATGTGCTCATTACGCTTTTGGCAGGATGCTACCCCGCATTTATCCTCACAGGATTCAAGCCTGTAACAGCACTTAAAGGCAAGCTTTCCATGCAGCAATTGGGAGGATTCAATACCCGCCGCTCGCTCATCGTGATGCAGTTTGCCATATCCCAAGTATTGATCATCGGGGTGATCGTGATCATGAACCAGATGCGCTATGCCAAGCAAGCGGAACTTGGTTTTGACAAGGAGTCCATCGTGATGGTGGGAATAGGAAGCGATTCCTTATACAGTATGAAATCCTTGAAAAATGAGTTTTTGCGCTTACCGGGAATAGAAAAAGTCTCCCTTTGCTATCAACCTCCTGCTTCTGAAAACTCCTGGAATAATTCCATCCGCTTTGGTTCAGATACCGAAGAGGTGAATTTCCCAACCAATATGAAGCTGGCAGATGCGGATTACATTTCCACTTTTGACCTGGAATTGTTGGCAGGGAGAAATCTCACTCCTTCCGATACAGTGAGAGAGATGGTGGTCAATGAAGCCCTGCTGCAAAGTCTGGGAATCACTTCCTACGAGGATGCTTTGGGAGAAATGATCTATGCCAATGGGGGAAATATGGTGGGACCGATAGTCGGTATAGTACGTAATTTCCATGATAGGTCTATGCATGCAGAAATTTCTCCAGCGCTGATTACTACAGCAGGTAATATGTATTTCAATTATGCCATTAAAATCAACGGGCAATCTGTAAAAACGACCTTGGAAGAAATAGAGGAGCTATGGGAGGCGCAGAACCCAGACAAGCTATTTGAATATTCCTTTGTGGATGATGAGATCGCCCAGTTTTATACCGCTGAGGACACCTTGCTGAAAGGGATTCAGTTCTTTTCATTTATTGCCATATTCATCGGCTGTTTGGGTCTATATGGATTAATATCCTTTATGATTTCCCAGAAGACCAAAGAAGTAGGAATACGCAAAGTAATGGGAGGGGGCGTAGCCCATATCATCTGGTTATTCGGTCAGGAGTTTGTGCGCTTGATTTTGATTGCCTTTTTGATCGCTGCACCGATTGGCTGGTGGTTTATGAACCAATGGCTTCAGGATTTTGAATTCAAGATTACCTTGGATGTATGGACCTTTGCCTTAGCAATAGGAAGTTCCATCATTATTGCTGCATTGACAGTGGGGTATCAGGTGATCCGAGTAGCATATATTAATCCTGTGTTGAGTTTGAAAACAGAGTAAATAATTATCACTCCATATTGAACAAGGTTCAACTATGTTCTGATTAATCATGTTTAGAGGATTATAGTTCTTCCTTTAAAGCCAGTCCCGATTATTTCGGAAATAATGGGAGATAGCATAAATAACCAAGTGCCTCACGAAATAAATACAGGTTGGCAAGAATATATTGATAGAATCCCCGCCAATTGTTTGGACAAATTCAACCTTGGGTCAAAGAAATTAGGACTTTGGCGGGATGGGGAATTCACAAGAGTAAAACTGACTATTCCAGTACTTTTAGCATTATAAATTGACATGATCGGAAAGGAAAAATTTTATTACAAAATCTTTAGGTGAATTATTTTTATTTATTAAAAAAAGAAAGAATTTCGTGGCTTTCTGGTCGCTCTTTGGTTTTTGACTTTGGATTAATCAGAAAGCATTAATTCAATAATATCTAAAAGTTTCAAAATTTAAATCACTGTATGAAATTCAATTTTATTTTCTGTTTAGCATTTCTAGGTATCAGTTCCATTGGATATACTCAGGATATCATCACCACAAAAAAAGGAGAAGATATAGAATCAAAAGTATTGGAGGTGAACGAAAAGGAAGTGACCTATAAAAAATTTGACAATCAAGAGGGACCTAGCTATACCTTGAAGAAGTCAATGATTGTGATGATCCGATATGAAAATGGAACCAAAGATATTTTTGAAAATGAAACTCCAGAATCTATTGAGTTTTATTCTGAAGCCAATAATGAAGACCTGTTTGTAAAGGGCCAGATGGATGCAGGTAATCACTATAAAGGATATAAAGGGGCTGGAACTGGAACTTTGATTGCAAGTTTGGTTTCTCCGGTAGTTGGTTTAGTGCCGGCAATTGCTACTTCTTCCACCCAGCCTAAAGACGAGAACCTGGGCTATCCAAATTCAGAGCTGATAAAGAAGGCAGATTATTACAACGGTTATACCAAAAAGGCTAAAAAAGTAAAGCAAGGAAAGGTTTGGACCAATTGGGCTATAGGCTTTGGTGTAAACTTAGTCGCTATTTTAATATTAACTAGCGGTCAGTAATAATAAGTAGGAAGACTTGATTCAGAGGCTTTCGAATTCAGGTCGAATTGAATGCCTCTGATTCTTCTAGAACTCTGCCGTGTTTTTTGTTTTAACAAACCACTAAAATCAACAATAGCGAATCTATTTAGAGTAAATAGAAAAGCAAATATTTACTTCTCATCAAATTCATCTATTGGAAATGAATAGCATTGTGGGAGAATGCCTACATTCCTATTAATTGGCAAAGGAGAATTCCTTAATAGCCCAAAGCCTTTCTGAGGTATTAAATTATCGGAATTACAAATTTCTGACTATGCAAATCCGCTTTATTACCTGAAACCAAAGAAAAAAGAGGTTCAAGTATATTTCAACGTGCTATGTACAGAGGACTGTTGTCGGTGGACGACTATTCGCGACTTTCTAAACTCATTTATTAACTACTGGCTCCATTGCAGATAATATATTCCAAGAGATAAGGGTTAGGGATTGCAATTACTGGAGAGCATGGATATTAAGGTTAAGAACAGACGATAAATATCCCCGACTTTTCAAAAAACGGAATAGTTTTTTTCTTGATCAAAAAAGAAAGTTGGAGTTAGTTAGAGAGAATAAAAGCATCCTGTATCTTGAGTGAAAATCCAAGAGAAGCTAAAATAATGCACAAACCTTTGCAATCTATTTTTAATCTATCATTCTCTGATTGGAAGAGTATTTTGAAAAAAGTACAAGCACGAATCGGCGAAAATAATGTAGTAATAGTTTCAGCAGGAGTGGGTTTTTTTGGTTTTATGGCCATTTTTCCTGCGATAATGGCACTTATTTCCATCTATGGCTTTGTCATGGACCATCAGCAAATTGAGGAACAGGTATCCAAAATAAGCTCACTAATGCCTGAGCAAACCCATGAAATTATTCAATACCGGGTGGACCAATTCATCAAAAGCAAAGAAGAATCTCTTGGTTGGGGTACTTTTTTTGCTATTCTTTTGGGCGTTTGGATTGGTAATCTTGGGACAAAATCCTTGTTCAGAGGAATAAATATTGCCTATGATACCGATAATAAAAGGGGGATCATCAAAAATAACGGACTTACTCTATTATTTACTTTTGGAGCAATTATTCTGATCATTTTAAGCGCTTCCTTGATTATTGCTTTCCCCGCAATCATTGAAAAAATAGGTTTACCTGATCACATCGAAGGACTTATCAGTTGGTTGAGATGGCTAGTGATGGGGATTGTTCTGGTAGGGAGTATTGGACTAATTTATAATTTTGCACCAAAAAGAAAGCAACCAGGATTTATGTGGGTTCTACCTGGTGCCGTGTTCGCCACTTGTTTGTGGCTTCTGGCTTCCTCTGCTTTTTCATTTTACATCCGACATTTCTGGAATTTAAGTGAAATCTATGGATCTATTTCAGCTGTTGTTTTTCTTATGCTATGGCTTTTTATCAGCACTTTTATTATCCTCCTTGGCGCTGAATTGAATTATGGTATTGAGCAACATGTGATGGGGGAGTCAGCCCATAAGGAAGACTAATTGCAATAATCCCTGTTCATCGTAACTATAGAAATGAAAAGACCAGATTCCAAATGGTAGAATCCAGCCTTTTCAACCAAAGTTATTCGGTGGGAATGGGCTTGTTCGTGCTGACTGAGAGCCTGTTCCATGCATTGATGGCAAATATTGCCATGATTACCTGAGCAAGGTAATTTCTCCAAAATCCTTCAAAGCTTGGTTGTAGCTCTCTTCACTCAGTCCCTTTTCACTGATTCAAAAATGGAGAAAATACAGTGTTAACGAATTTCATTTTATATGTATATCTGCTTTCTTACCATTAGCCAAAGAAAAAGGGGATTTTAAAGTATCTTTCATACTGCTGTTGACAATGGACGATTATCCGAGACTTTCTAAACTCATTCTTTAACAAGTGGCTCCATTGCGGATAATCAAGTTATTTTTTGCTCTGAAGTAAATAGCAATTATCGAGACATTAACTAATTCTTGGGACTATCTGTGACTTCTGTTGATATAGCTTGGAATTAAAGTATTCTGAGTTTTTACCTATGACTTCATGTATTCTTCTTTTTCACCTGCTTGTTCCGAAATCGAACGAAATCGTCCACTTTTTTTGGTTTTGGAAGTCAAAAAGACCTTGAAATGGACATTTGCAGCGGTTTTAGATTTGGCATAATTTTAAATACTACAAATAGGAATAAATTCTAATGAAATGAAGAAATATCAATTAGGAGAATTTGAAGAGGTGGTCATGCTTACCGTAGGGGTTTTATTTAATGAGGCCTATGGGGTTTCCATCAAAAAAGAAATTGAAAATAGGCTGGACCGGAGTGTAAGTGTAGGTGCATTGCAGACTGCACTGAAAAGGCTGGAAGAGAAAGGATATCTTAAATCAAGGGAAGGGGAAAGCAACCAAGAAAGGGCAGGACGCCCCAAGAAATACTTTCAGATTACAGCTCTGGGCAGGGAAGCAATGTATTTCACCAGACAAACCAGGGAAGAGCTTTGGAATTCGATTCCTGAAGTTGCCTGGAAACTTAAGCTTACCTAAGAGATAAGATGCAAAAGGAAATAAAACCACCCCGGTTGTTTCTTCAATTTTTCCGCTGGTTCTGCTCTGAAGAATTACTCGATTCAATAGAGGGCGATTTGGTGGAACTATACCATGAACGTTTGAAAAAGGAGGGGGAGTTAAAAGCAGATATCAAGTTTATATGGGATGTCCTGCTTCTATTCAGGCCAGGAATCATAGGGATCAAAAACAAAGAATATAAAACTAATCACATTGATATGTTTCGCAATAATTTAAAAATCGCCAGAAGGACTCTTTGGAAAAACAAGACCTCTACAGTCATTAATATGCTTGGCTTATCAATTGGGATTACCTCCTGCTTATTGATTGCACTGTTTATCAATCATGAAATGAGTTACGACACTTTTCAGCCCAATGCAAAAAGAATAGGTAGGGTAGTGATGGAATATTCTTTTCTGGGCTCAGAAGAAAGTGAAAAAGGGACGTTCACCAGTACCAAGGTAGCTCCGGTTTTTTCAAGCACCTTTCCAGAAGTTGAGAAAGGAATCCGGATGTCTAAATCGGCTGCAATTTTGCAGCTTCAGGGAAGTCCCGTTACAGAGCCCGATTTTATGTATGCCGACTCCACGTTTTTTGATGCCTTTGCTTTCACGATGGTACAAGGAAATGCCAAAACAGCCCTTAATGGGCCTAATAAGGTGGTTCTGACAGAAAGCATGGCAAAAAAATATTATGGAGACTCAGACCCAGTAGGTCAGGGGCTTGAAATCGGAGAAGATAAAACCATGTATGAGGTAACCGGGGTAATGGAAGACTATCCCTATAACTCTCAGTTTCGATTTGATTTTTTAGCTTCCTTTTCTTCTTTGGGACAGAACCAAAATAATACCTATTGGAATGCCAATTATACCACCTATTTGCTACTGCAGGATCAGAATTCTTTCGGGAGTTTGGCCGAAAAAATCCCTCCATTTATGGAAAAGGAATCTGCTGAAATTGGGGCAAATGTCAATTTTACTTTAGAACCTTTTGATCGGGTGCATTTGCATTCTCCTTATTCTGATTTTGTGCCGAACACCAGCATAGATTACCTCTATATGCTGGCAGGAGTGGCATTTTTGATATTGGTGATTGTCTGTTTTACTTACATCAACCTGAGTACCGCCAAATCTGTGGAGCGGGCAAAAGAAGTAGGGATTCGGAAAGTTTCCGGAGCAGAACCTTCGCAGCTTTTTTGGCAGTTTATAGGAGAATCCTTCCTGCTTTCCGGCTTGTCAGTTTTGGTCAGCATCGTATTGGTCTATCTTTTCTTACCCGGTTTCAATAATCTGATCAACCGCCAATTGCAATTGGATGATCTGCTTTCCCCTGTATTTATTGGCTTTGCGCTGAGCCTGGTTCTGATGTTAAGTTTAATTGCCGGGGCTTATCCTGCACTGATCCTTTCCAGATTCCAACCTATGAAGGTGCTGAAGGGAGTTTTTAAAAACACCGATTCTGCCAAATGGCTTCAGCAGTCATTAACTGTTTTTCAGTTTGGGATTTCCGTTTTTCTGATCATAGCCACATTGATTGTGCAAGGGCAACTTAATTTTATCCAAAGCAGGGATTTGGGATACGATAGAGAGCACATTGTTTCCTTTCCTGTAGGTTGGAGTACCGATTTTCAGAAAGTCAATACACTCAAGAAGGAGCTGAAGTCCAACTCCCAGATTCTGGAGGTTTCCAGAACTGGCTCGAGTCCGGTGAGCATTTATAGTGGTTACAGTATGAATTTGCCAACAAGACCGGAAAATGAGGTGATCGCTGTCAATGGTAATCCGGTAGATGAAAACTTCATTCAAGTCACAGGTTTGGAACTTCTGGCCGGGTCTAATTTTACCGAGCAACAAGTGAGACAGACTTATTCAGAAGGTGATGATGACCTGACATTTAACTACATCATCACCGAAAGTGCAGCAGCTAAATTCGGATGGAGCCCTGAAGAAGCCGTAGGTAAGGAAATGATTCTCAATGACCAAGGGACAGTGGTGGGCGTGATTAAAGATTTTCATTTCCAGTCATTAAGAAATGATATCCAGCCTTTGGTTTTGTTTACCGCCTCCTGGGGTGGTAGGTTGTTGGTAAAAATCAATGGGGAAAATATTCCGGAGACACTGGATTTTATAGAGAAAACCTGGAACAAAGTGTTGCCGGAAATGCCTTATTCCTACAAATTCCTAGATGAGGATTACACCAGAATGTATCAGTCAGAAATGCAGCTTGGCAAGATTATGAATCTTTTTTCAACCATTGCAATAATTCTGGCCTGCCTCGGTTTATTTGGATTGTCTTCTTATCTGATCCAGCAGCGCTTGAAGGAGGTGAGTATCCGTAAGGTTTTAGGTGCTTCCACCTTCCAGATTTTAAATATTCTTTCGGGGAGCTTCGTACGATTGGTATTCCTTGCAATCCTGATTGCCTCTCCAATTGCGTACTGGGCGATGAGTCTCTGGCTGGATGATTTTGTCTTTCATATCAGTGCGCCTTGGTGGGCTGTGGCGGTAGCAGCAGGGGTAACTTTAGCCATAGGACTGCTCACTTCGGGTGTTCATGGAATAAAAGCCGCGCTGAGCAATCCGGTAAAAAACCTGAAAAGTGAATAGGGAAATAGTCTTATAATTTTCAAATAAGCTTTAAATGTTTCTTCAGGATTGAAACCATTAAGAAGTCAGCTTTTGACTTTTAGCTTGGAAGGGGGAGGATGAATATTGAAGAATGTCAGAACTGTAATAGCTGTTATTAAGGTTCATGAATTAATTATTTCGCTACTATTCGTAAGCCGTTTTTCATTTACCCTTCCTTTCCTGAAAGAGCGTTTTTCTCCTTTTTGCTTTGGCTGATCCGTTTCAGTTTTTCTTTTGTGTCAAGATACATCAAGCATGTAAAGATGAAAGCCTGAATCTAGGATCGTCAAATATCCGCTACTTCCTGATTTCTGAAGAGTGCGGCGATCCCGCCAGGGTCAGCTACTCCAGAAGCTTCGATAAAAAGATTGTCCGGTTGGGTTTCGGCATTCAGGATTTTAGCCAGCACATCCACCAATTCATTGTCCAGGCTACAGCAGATGCACCCGTTATTCATTTCAAATACTGGACAGAATTCTTTTTTAACCAGATGGGCATCAATGGACACCTTGCCAAATTCATTCTCTATAACTATGCTTTCCTCTTGCTTTTTGGCTTCCAAGAGGCCATTTAATACCGTAGTTTTGCCTGCACCACGGAATCCCGTTAGGAGGTAAACTTTGATTTTTTTGGAGTTTTGGGACTTTGTCATTCTTCTGTTGGAAATGAAAAGGAGGTTATTTCGTCATTGCGAGCAGCCATTTTCGGCCGTGTGGCAATCTTTTCTGATGCTAGGAGATTGCTTCACTCCTTCGTCGTTCGCAATGACGACAGACAATTCACTAAACAGTCCTCGTCAATTTACAGTATAGATATCTTACCCTACAATGGCCACTCGTCATTCAGTTGCCTGGAAAGTGAGAATTGTTGAGCATCACGGTCTTGGACCAAGCAATCGTTGAGCTCTTTGGTGATGGCTTTTTCATCCAGGTCCTGACCGATAATCACCAGTTCATTCATCCGGTCACCATAGGTTGGGTTCCACTTTTGCATAATTAGGGCTTTGTTTTCTACAAAGCTTGGATTTCTTAGACGCTCCTTTTCGGAATATGCCGCCCACCAGGTGCCAAAGGACTCCGCTTTAAGTGATCCCCCGGCCTGACTCCAGAGTAAGGCATGATGGGGACGTGAAGCCAGCCAAAACAATCCTTTGCTTCTGACTACATTAGCTGGCCAGGAATTGCTGATGTAGTTCCAGAATTTTCGGGGATGAAAAGGGCGTCGATTTCTGTACACAAAACTGCTGATCCCATATTCCTCCGTTTCCGGTACATGTTCATTGTTCAGCTCCTTGAGCCAACCTGCAGATTGCTCGGCTTTGTCATAGTCAAAAAGTCCGGTGTTCATGATTTCTTTTATTGGCACCTGACCATAGGAAGTCTTGATGATTTTTGCTTCAGGATTCAATTTGATAAGAAGGCCTTCCAGGGTTTTCAGGGTTTCCTCAGAAACCAGATCCGCCTTGTTGAGGACGATGACATTGGCGAATTCCACCTGATCGGTCAATAGGTTGACAATCGACCTGGCATCCTCTGGATCATCCGTCATTTTTCTGTCCAGAATGGTTTCGGCCGAGCCAAAATCCCTGAAGAAATTAAACGCGTCCACGACAGTCACCATGGTATCCAGCTGACTGATGTGGCAGAGATCCAATAAACTATCACCTGTTTCAAAGGAAAAGGTCTGCGCCACTGGGATGGGTTCGGAAATCCCTGTACTTTCGATCAAGAGATAATCAAACTTACGCTGCTTGGCCAGTTTTTGTACTTCCTGAATCAGATCTTCCCTGAGCGTGCAACAGATGCAGCCATTGGACATCTCGATGAGTTTCTCTTCAGTGCGGGAAAGCTTGACTTCATTTTGAATTTGTAAAGAGTCCACATTGACTTCGCTCATGTCATTGACGATGACCGCGACTTTATAGCCCTCTCGATTGTTTAGTACGTGGTTGAGCAGGGTCGTTTTACCCGCGCCAAGGAAACCGCTCAGGACGGTTACCGGAATTCTATTTTGCATAATATATTAATTGTGATCTTTGCAATCGGGATACTCAACTTTTGATTTTTTGATGTACAGCCAGTTGATGTAATGGGCGACACCTATTAATACTGCGCCAACCGGAGTAATGATAAATTCAAGGTTTTCAGGTGCCCAGAGAAGGCCTATAGCAATCAATAAAAATCCTAGGCTGACAATTTGGATGGGGACCATTTTTTTATGATGCCGAAGGTAGCCATGGGATAGTGCAAAGAGTGCCAGAAATAGGCTCAAAAGGATGACGCTATATTCTATCCAGGGATTTTCCAAAAATCCCAGTCCAAAGAATGGAAGTGCACTTATTATAAATGGCAAAAACGCACAATGGATGGCACATGCAATAGAGGTGGAGAATCCTATAAAATCCAAATGGACTCCTATAAAAGTGTTTTTCATGGAAATATGATTAAATGCAATTATGTTGCAAATATAGGTTCTGTTTTTTAAACTGCAACAATATTGCATTTAAAGAATACTAGTAATAGTTTTGTCATTCATTCAACAGATTCATGCTTAATACACAATCAGTTTCTTTTGAGTACAACCAGAGCAACAGCTTTGAATTTCCGGATATAGAACTCTCAGAAGGCTCCAACCTTCTGATTCTGGGAGAGTCAGGAGTTGGGAAAACCACACTTCTGCATCTCATAGGTGGTCTCTTGAAACCCAAAACAGGAAAAATTTCAATTGGGGAAACGGCAATTACAGCTTTGAAAGGGAAGGAGCTGGATAGGTTTCGTGGTGCCAATGTGGGGATGGTATTTCAGCGACCTCATTTTATACAGTCACTATCCCTAGCTGAAAATCTTCAAATGATTCAGTTTTTGGCCGGAAAAAACCAGGATTTACATAGAATTAAAGTGGTGCTGGATCGTCTGGGATTGATCTCTAAACTGAAAGAAAACCCAAGAAATCTTTCTCAGGGTGAGCAGCAGCGTGCTGCGATAGCATTGGCTGTCATCAATAAACCCCGATTGATCCTGGCTGATGAACCTACGGCAGCTTTGGATGATAAAAACTGTTTTCGGGTGGTAGAATTGCTGAAAAACCTGACCAAAAGATCTGGATCCAGCCTGATTATCATTACACATGATCAACGCCTGAAATCTGAGTTTGCCAATTCGATCAATCTGACTAGAACTGAATCTCTAATCCACTGATAAAAGCAGCATGAATATTTTCAAACTTGGAATCAAAAACGTAACTGCCAAACCACTTTCCACTGGTTTAAGCCTGTTGTTGCTGTCTTTGGGAGTGGCTTTGATCTCCTTAATGCTACATGTGGACAGGCATTTAAAGGAGCAGATGAGTTCCAATATTCGGGGCATTGATATGGTCGTAGGTGCAAAAGGTAGTCCATTGCAATTGATTCTTTCGGCAGTTTTTCAGGTAGATGTACCTACCGGCAATATCAAGCTTTCCGAAGCGAATTCCCTATTGAGAAACCGACTGATTGACTATGGAATACCGCTATCCTATGGGGATTCCTATGAGAGCTTTCGAATCGTAGGAACAGACGAGCGCTATCCTGAAAACTATGCGATGCAATTAGCCAAGGGGAGCCTTTGGTCCCAATCCATGGAAGTGGCAATAGGGGCAGCGGTAGCAGAAAAGACGGGATTGAACCTGGGCGATAAATTCCAGGGGGCTCATGGATTGAGCGAAGGAGGACATGTCCATGAAGGACAGGATTATATTGTGAAAGGAATATTCGAACCATCGGGTTCGGTAGTGGATCAGCTTATTTTAACTAATCTCCAAAGTGTCTGGGATATACATGAAAGCCATGCTCATGACGAAGAAGAAAATCATGAGGAATCCCAAAAGCTAAAAGGAGAGCATGAAGAACATGCAGCAGATAGTGCTGACCATACACAGAAGAATGATGATCATAATCACGATGAAGAAGGTCATGGTCATGAACAAGAGGAAGGAGTAGAGCAGGATTATGAGGAGGATCGGGAAATCACAGCACTCTTAGTGAAATTCAAAAATCCACTTGGTCTGGTGCAGCTTCCCCGTATGGTCAATGAAAACACTAATATGCAAGCGGCATTGCCTAACTACGAACTGAACAAGTTGTTTTCCCTAATGGGAATCGCTGTTACCACAATGAATATAGTTGCCATGATTGTTATTCTGGTATCTGGAATCTCGGTCTTTATCAGTTTGTATTTGAGCCTAAGGGACCGAACCTATGAAATGGCATTACTTAGAACCTATGGGGCCTCTAGGGGACAGCTATTAGGCATGATATTTCAGGAAGGTTTGGTGGTGTCGATTTCTGGCTTTGTACTTGGAATCGCCCTCAGCAGAATAGGATTGGTAGCGGTTTCCCTTCTTTTAAAATCAGAATACCATTATGATTTCCTTGGAGGCGGATTGATCTGGCAAGAAGGAATATTGATGCTGATTACACTCCTGATTGGGTTCTTTGCAGCCTTGATCCCAGCCATTACAGTATATAAAATTGATATTTCCAAAAGTCTTTCCGATGCTTAGAATCAGCTTGACAGCGCTATTGCTCCTAATTTCCATTCCTGTCTTTTCCCAAACCAAAATTACTTGGGATACACTCACAGATGTCACATTTATAGATAAGTACAGCGAGGAAGTGGATGCATATTACTATTTCCCGAAATTTGGCCCATCTATTTTGGCTTTAAATAACAAAGAGGTGATCATCAAAGGGTACCTTTTGATCATCGATCCCGATAACGATATCTATATTCTCTCAGCTAATCCTTTTGCGGCATGTTTTTTTTGTGGTGGAGCAGGTCCTGAGTCTATTATTGAGCTGAAGATAGGGAAGGACCATCCCCGTTTCAAGATGGATGAAGTACTAACTTTTCGTGGCAAGCTAAAACTCAATGCCGTGGATATTTATCAGTGCAATTATATTTTGGAGAATGCGAGGGTGTATCAATGAGGTTGGGTATAGAAGTGGGAAAGGAAACGATTCTTCTATTTTTATTTGAAATGAAAGTCATTGCATTCTATAATCTGAACTTGGAAGATATTGACTCAGTTTTTAAAAGATTTTGACTATAAAAAAGCCAGACTACATAAAGCAGTCTGGCTTTTTTATTTGTTAGATTTTATAATTTGAAATTAACTGACGGTCACATCGATATGGGATTCATATTCGATGGTGTTACCATCTTCATCTTCGATAGTGAAAATCATATGGTATTCTCCGGCAGGAGCAGTAGCAGGCACGTCTATGTGCTCATGGAATTTAGCTTCGGACAGTTCATGATAGCCTTCTTCGAAAACTTCTTCAAAGTCCCATTCTACCTCACCGGCACCTGGTGTAATTCCATGGGCATGGATGTCCACCGTGATCTGATGGATTCCATTCACTGCATTGATCATAAATTCCACATGGAAGTCGGATCCACGTGCGACAGTTTCGTCCATTTCAAAGTCACTGATTGTTACTGGGGACATTACTTCCAAGTGTCCTTCAACTTCTGAAGTTTTTCCAGCTTCATCGGTCACTTCCATAGTCACATGGTATTCTCCAACTGGTGCTGTTGAAGGAATGTCGATATGCTCATGGAAAGTTGGGTTTTTAACACGATATTTTTCGTCCGTAAAGGTTTGGGAAAAATCCCATTCCTCTTCACCTTCGCCAACTTCCAGATCATGTCCATGGATGGTTACCGTGATGGAGGCAACCGTGGCTTCTGCAAGGATTTCGGCCTCTAGATGTAGATCTGAGCCTCTAAAAGCTGTTCCGTCGGTACTGTGAGTTCCACCTTTTCCAAATTCGAAGCCGGAGATGGCAGGTGCATCAAAATTTACGTCCTCGTCATCCTGGCAGGAAAAAAGCGCAAGTCCCAAAATTGGAAGTAGCAAAGCGTGTTTAAGTTTTTTCATAGTGTTTTTACTTTTTGTGGGTTATAGATTTGATTTAGTTTTCTTTAAAAATCTTGCATTCCGGACAAATGCCAGCAGTCAATACCTGTACCGTATGTACTAAATAGTCATCTGGAATAGACACTTCTATAGGTTCGCGTTCTAGCTTATAAACGGTGTCACACACTGTACATTGAAAGTGATTGTTTGGAGTGGTCTCCTCTGAACCCGAACAAATGGAGTATCTGAAATCCCCTTTTAAATCCGGAAAGCGATAGATTAAACTCTCCTTTTCCAGTCTAATTAACATGCGGTATATCGTTACCCTGCTGAACGAATTGCCCACCAGATCTTTTATCCCACTATAATTGACAGGATGCTTAGCTAGGCTTATGATCTTCAGGATTTTTGTTCTGGCTATGGTATTTCCCATGTCAATGCTACTTGCAACGTTATTGCAAATATGCCAAATCTGTTTTTAAATGCAATAGTATTGCAAATAAGTTTTGTTTTTTTCTTTTTCTAAAAATTCAAAAATCCTCGATTAGATCGTGTGTTGACGTATTTGAGAATTTTTTTCAATTAATTAAGTGCAACATTGTTTCAACATGATGTCTTTCTATATTTGCAATATAATTGCATTTACGACTCAGTGATCAGACTTTCCTTATTACTTTCTGCTTTGTTTTTAACTGGAATGGCAGCAGCTATTCCTTCGAAAAAAACAGACCTTCCCGCTGTAAATCACAGCATGGCTTCCAATCGTTTTGCTTTAATACACCTTTTTCAATCTGACACCACTCCTAAAATCCAGGAATTGGAAGAGGTAGTGGTCATTGATCAGGCAGAGATGATCCGAAGGGAAGAGTCAAATGCGATAGAGCTTGTAAAGCAGGATTTTATCCGAGAAAACCGTAGCGGGAGTTTGATGAAGTCTTTGGAAAGGATTCCGGGTATCAGCATGATAGGAATCGGTTCGGGAGCCTCCAAACCTCTGATCCGTGGATTGGGATTCAACCAGGTCATGGTAGTGGAAAACGGGCTGAAACATGAAGGCCAACAATGGGGAACGGATCATGGGCTGGAAGTGGATCAATTTGCAGCTGACCAGATTCAAATTATAAAAGGTCCAGCCTCCTTCAAATATGGTTCTGACGCGATCGGCGGAGTGATTGATATCCGGGAGAAATTGGCGCCGACAGAAGATGGTTTCGGAGGCTCGGTCGAACTCGGGACCCGATCCAACAATGGCTGGCTTGGTGGTTCAGCCAATGTATTTTACAGAAAAAACAACTGGTTTGCTGAAGGTAGGCTGACAGTGGCTGATTATGGGGACTTTAGAGTTCCTACAGACTCCGTGTTTGTTTATGATTTTGGAGTAGCCTTGCACGAGGGGCAAGTCAGAAACTCTGCCGGGCAGGAACTTGATTTTTCAACTCGCGTGGGATTTTTAGGGAAAAATTTCCGGAATACACTTGGAGTCAGTAGAGTGAGTACCAAAGCAGGTTTCTTTGCCAATGCCCACGGATTGGAGCCAAGGCAGGTGGATACCGAGCTTCATGACCGCTCCAGTCGGGATATCCTTTTGCCATTTCAAGAGGTGACGCATACCAAAGTGATCAATAAAGCCAGCTATGCGGCCGGAAATAATTTTCTCCAATTGGATCTTGGCTATCAGAGAAATGACAGGAAGGAGTGGAGCCAGTATGTTAACCATGGTTACATGCCTGCCATTTTTCCATCTGAGTTTCCTTATCCATCCACACAAGAAAGAGCATTTGATAAAGAGGTGTTTTCCATAAACCTGAAAGACGAACTTTTTCTGGACCGGCATGAACTGGGATTTGGTGCCAGTGGGGAATACCAGCACAATGATATTGGTGGATGGGGATTTTTGATTCCGGCCTTTCAGCAATACAGCTATGGATTTTTCGCAATCGATAAGTTCAAATTGGCTCCTCTGTGGCAACTGACTGCTGCGTTACGTTTTGATCACAGCCAAATCCATGTAGAGGAATACCAAGATTGGTTTCCCAGTGTGGAAGATGCATCCCAGGCAATCGAAGAAGATTACCTGTATAGGGCAGAGGAATTTCAGCGAAAATTCAACAGCTTGGTTTGGTCAGTAGGGGTGAATTATAAACCGGGAGATCTGATTTTCAAGGCAAATCTGGGGACCAGTTTCCGAATGCCCATTGCAAAGGAGTTGGCGGCAAATGGGGTGAATTATCACTATTTCCGCTACGAGCGGGGCAATGCAGGTCTGGATCCCGAACGTTCTCTGCAGCTGGACCTGGGAGGGGAGTGGAAGAAAGAAAAATGGCTGCTTTCTTTCAGTCCGTTTGTGAATTATTTCTCCAATTACATCTACCTCAATCCAACCGCCCAAATGGATGTGCTCTATGGCGCCGGAAATCAGGTTTTCAACTATACCCAGGCGGAAGTTTTGCGCTACGGAGCCGAAATGAGTGTTATGCATCAGTTGAATTCGAAATGGAGTTTTGAGCTGTTGGGAGAATATGTTTACAGCGAGCAGATGTCAGGTGATAAGCAAGGGTTTACCTTGCCATTTTCACCCCCTCCATCAGGAATTATCAATGCCACCTACAAGCCCTTGGCAGAAGGGTTTTTCAAAAATCCCTATTTCGCAGTGGATTTCAGAGCTACCGCAAGACAGGAAAATATTGTACCTCCAGAGAAAGTCACCTCGGGATATCAGTTGGTGAACCTAAGGGCCGGGACTGCCATTATTTTATTCGGACAGGAAGTCCAGGCTGACTTTCAAGTGCAGAATCTCTTCAATACACGATACCTGAACCACACGAGTTTCTATCGCCTGATCAATTTGCCGGAGGCAGGCCGGAATATCAGTGTATCCCTAAGTTATGAATTCTAAAATCCTATAAATAATATGAAAAATTGGTCACTATTTATTTTAATGATGATTTTCCTAGCTTCCTGTGGGGAAGATGAAAAGCCCCTGATCGATAAAGAATATCCGGAAATAATGATTGAGGATGATTCATTTCCTCTGCAATGCAGTGTGATTGAGCGGGGAACAACCTTGGAGTTCAAAGCATATTTCTCAGACAATGTAGAGCTGGGAAGTTTTAGTCTGGACATTCACCACAATTTTGATCACCACACCCACAGTACAGAAGTGAACAGCTGTGATGAGGATCCGGTAAAAAGCCCGGTGAACCCTTTATTGTTGATTCAGACATTTACCATTCCCGAGGGTTTGAAAGAATATAAGGGGACCGCTGAGATTGAAATTCCTGCTGATATAGATCCCGGTGATTATCATTTTCTGATCCGGTTGACCGACCAGGAGGGTTGGCAGACTTTGCAGGGCATGAGTATTAAGATTGAATAATTTGGTTGAAGATTTATTGGAAAGGCTGCTTAGGAATCTAGGCAGCTTTTTTTAATCAGTGTGTTAATACTGAATGTTTTTGTGGCTGGCAATTTCCTTTGGCTGACTTTTAAAAATGGCTATTCGGCTATCTTTTTGATCATTGGTTTTGGCTCCTGGCATCGGTGGCCATACTACTGAACGGCTTCAAAAGAACGATTAATAGTGGGTATTACCTTACTGAAAAAGTAGTGACACAACGAAAAAAGTCAGTCGCCGTAGCGGGTTTTTGTTTTAATGGGAGGAGCGATGGTTCAGGCTTTGCCGACTTCTTATCTTTGATTGGGTATGCTTGCCTTGTTTTAACCAGCGCAAGTGTAAAGTGATCAGATCTGAAGCAATCCTTTTATTTGTTCCTCTTCCTTGTCATTTTCCATCATTATCATCAGCTCATCTTCCGCTTTTAATTCTGTTTGCCCATTTGGCGTAATGAATTTGCCATTCCTTTTCACCAAAACTATCAAACAGGAGCTCGGGAAACCTAGTTCTAGGATTTTTTTGCCTTCTATGTTGCTTTCCTTCGGTATCTGGATTTCCAGAATGGCATTTTTAAAATCATCGGAAAGTTCTATGTCCAACATAGAACGTTTCTTAAGGGAGGCAGGGAGAGAGAGATGCAGGAGTTTTGCAGCAAGAGGAAGGGTAGTGGCCTGGATCGCAACTGAGGCAAGCACGATAAAGAATACCATATGAAATATCACTGCAGATTGCTCTATGTTGGCGATGAGGGGCAAGGTGGCAAACACGATGGGGACGGCCCCTCTTAAACCTACCCAGGAAATAAACACTTTTTCCCGAAGCTTGAATTTGAAAAAAGAAAGGGAGATGAAAACTCCTAAAGGCCTTGCGACCATAATCAAGAATAATGCTGCTAAAATTGCAATTCCTGAAACGGGGATAAGTTGTTTGGGGAAAACCAAAAGACCTAATGTGATGAACATAATGACCTGCATCAGCCAGGCAATCCCATCGAAAAATTTCATCAGGCTTTTCTTATGGGCCATTTTACCATTGCCCACAGTGATAGCACTGATGTATACTGCCAGAAAACCGTTGCCTCCAAGTAAATCAACAAAAGTATATGTGATGAGCACCAAAGCCAAAAGCATCACAGGATATAAGCCCTCAAAGTCCAGTTTAACTTTATTGATCAATAGGACTGTAGCTCTGCCAAATAACCAGCCCAGAAAACCCCCGACCAACATTTGGATAAAGAACATAGGAATAATTTCCCAAATCGATCCGGTCTTCAATGTGATCAGACCTAGCAAGGAAACAGTGAGGAAATAAGCCATCGGATCATTACTACCGCTCTCCAACTCCAATAAGGGTCTCAAGTGGCCTTTTAACCCTATGCTTTTTGCCCGCAAAACAGAAAATACTGCGGCTGCATCGGTAGAAGAAACAATTGCGCCGAGAAGAAGACTTTCCAGAAAATTAAGCTCGGTAATCCAATACACATATGAGCCAAGAGATAAACTTGTAAGAAAGACTCCCAGCGTTGAAAGAGCTATTCCAGGCTTCAGTACCGGCTTGATACTTGGCCATTTTGTATCCAGACCACCCGAATAAAGTATGTAGGTTAGTGCTATAATTCCCAGAAACTGGGCTATGGCGGGATTGTCAAATCTGATCCCACCGATCCCATCAGAACCCGCAAGCATGCCGACTCCGAGGAATATCAATAACATCGGAATTCCTGTCTTTCCGGTAGTCTTACTGGCCAAAACTCCAGCCAACAATAATACTGAGCTGATTAAAAGAATGTTTTCTGCAGTTAATGTCATCGTTCAAAAATGGAATAATCAAAACTATAAAAGTTTACATTCATTTTTAGTTTGGCTTTTTTTAAATCCTCTTTTGCAGGTAAACAAAAAATATATTCCCAAGGTTTTGAATGTGATGTGCAATCAATTTGACTGCTAAATCCCGCTATTGTTCAGGATATTTTTTTTAATGAGAATCAGAAATTTCCAATTTTAATGGGATTATCAATAGAACAGCTGGGTATTGTGATTTTCAGGAAAAAACCTAACCAATTGGCACAGAAATTTAGGCAGCGTTATAATGGAAATGAAAATCAGAATTTAAATCCAGGCCAAGTTTGCAAACTATATTGCAATTCGTAATTATATAGCAAACAATCTTGTGATATTGAAAACCCTTACTGGGGATCCTTTTGGTTTTTTACCAGTTTTCCATCTTTCACTATTACTTGGAAATTCTTTTCTGGCGTAGATAACAAGTTTAGATCAACGAGTGGATTTCCATTCACAAGGATCAAATCAGCAATTGCTCCTTCTTCCACTAGCCCCAATTTTCCCTGGTAAGGACTCCTCAAACCTGAAAGTTGTAAAAGCTGCGCATTATCATATGTGATCATTTTTATGATTTCACCATTGGTAAACCATTTTTGTAACTTCAAAATATATTCGTTTTGCTGTTCATTTAGATCTGGCTCAAAAAGAAAGTCAGTGCCCCAAGCAAGTTTGACTTTATGTTTTTTTGCCAAGCCCCATATTTTCTCCTGACCTTCTAGTACAGGTTTGCGTTTTTCCCTTCGCTGTGGATCCATATCTGGTGTATCCTCAACCAGGTTTTGAAGACTTAACCAAACATCTTTTTTCCGCATCATTTTTAGCGTTTTTTCATCCAAAAGCTGACCATGCTCTATACATTTAACACCAGCTTCAATAGCCCTTTGAACAGCTCTGGATGTATAGGCATGAACCATTACATAGGTGCCCCAATCTTCTGCTGCTTCCACAGCGGCCCTCATTTCATCAAAAGTATATTGTGTAACATCCACTGGATCATAGGCAGAAGAAGTTCCTCCTCCTGCCATCAGTTTGATCTGACTTGCCCCGAAGCGGAGATTTTCTCTTACTGCTGTCAAAACTTCATCTCTTCAATCAGCAATAAAGGTAGCCTGATAAACTTCTGCTCTGCTAGGTGTACCAAAGAAGCGTCTGGAACGTTCGTCAGGAGTTCTAAAATCACCATGGCCTGCAGTCTGACTGATAGTTGCGCCAGATGGCCAGATCCTTGGCCCGATAATTTTCCCTTGATCAATTGCTGACTTCAGCGGAAAAATAGGGCCACCTGCATCCCTCACACTTGTAAATCCTCGCATCAGCATTTTTTCCGCGTTGACAGCTGTTTTTTGTAGGATTAGCTCCTCAGATAAGTTTGGATTGAGCATATCTCTCATTGTTAAGGCTCCAAAAACCATATGTACATGGACATCAATCAAACCTGGAATCAGGGTTTTACCTGTCCCATCTATCAGTATGGTATTTGCCGGTTTAGCAATAGGCTCCAAACTGATGCCTTTGATTTTGTTACCTTCAATCCAAACATTCACTGCCTCTGAAAGTGTTTTGGATTTGACATTGAAGAATTTGACGTTCTCAAAAATGATGGAACTCGGAGGAGTCTGAGAATAAACCAAACTAAATGTGCTTAGGAAGAAAAATAGAAAGAATAACTTTCGTTTCATTTTATCAGTGTTTAAATGATAGGTGTCTGGTTTGGGGTTCTCAAGTCTAAGGTAAGATGAGCGTATAGGTCATTTTCACAAGTGCACCTAAGAAAGAGAAAACTACTCCGGTTAAAAATAATTTCAGAGTAATTGAATAATACTTATCAGCATTGTTTCGATCATACTTATTATTCAAAATTCGGTATAGGGAAGTAATCAGGAAAATGATACCGATCATTGTTGACAACAGAATGGCCATGGAAACAAAATCACCTTTATTGTCTCTTTTAACCAAGTCAGTGGCAAAATTCAATACAAATCCCAAAATGATTCCAGATGCAGTGACTAGAGGTTGACGATAATTAAAATTATGATCTCTTTCCATTCTTCTAGAAATTTAACTTTTCTTAAAAATAGGATTAAATACCCATAGTGTTTTTCATGGATGAAGATGTTTTCTTTCTATCCTTAAGCCTTATTCCCATTTATTTCACTCTACACAGCTATGGCTTTACTTCATTTAGTTTTAAACCATTACACTGCAAGCTTACAAAATAGGATGATAATTCAGTGAGGCCTTAGCATTCTTTAGGGAGGAGGTAAGATGTTTTATTAACCTCAAAGCCGCAAAGCTCACAAAGGATTCACAAAGAAAAGCTCCAAAGCACCGATAGGTTAATAGCCATTGCCCCGATAGTTAAGTTTAGAGATCCCTGATCATTTCCTGCCAAAAACTCGAATGGAGTATAGATTTCCGAAGCAATAAATTTATTCAGGAAGGTTTCCGAACTCGTCTTTGGGCAAAGGTTGGCTATTTTTACAGTTTTTTAAGGATCGAATCAGGAAACAATTATGGGCTCGATTACTTCCTGGCTTTTTAATTGTGTTGAATCCATTATGTTTGGCAAAAAATAATTCAATGTTGATTCGAATATTCTCCAAATCCTTTCTTCTTTCATCCACAATTATTCTTTTTCTTTTTGTTAGCTGCTCTGATCCGGTAGAGAAACCTGTATCAAAAGGAGATGATGGGCAGGTGTTTGCTATTGATACAAAAGAGAGTGAAATTCCTTATCTGGTCATCAGTACTGGAGGAAAAGAGATTCCCTATGAGCCGGGAGTCAGCGCTCAGATGAAGATTTACCAGCAAAAGAAGCTGATCCAAGAGCAAGCAATTGATCTGGAGTATAGGGGAAAAACTTCCTTTCGTCTTTCTGATAAAAAAGGCTTTAACTTCGAAACTATTGATGGCACAGGAGAGGGGGTAGATGTTTCCTTCTTTGGAATGCCGGAAGAAGAAGATTGGAGACTGATTGGGCATGTAGTCAACCTGAATGATAAATACATCTGGGATCGAAGCCTTATTTACAATCATGTGGGTTATGAGCTTTCCCGGAAAATTGGAAAATATGCCAGCAGAGGGCAATTTGTGGAGCTTGAAGTCAATGGAGAATACCTCGGGGTCTATTATTTCTGCGAAAAACCCAAGCGCGATTCCAACCGGATCGATATCAAATCTCTGAATGCCTCTACTACCAACCTTAGTGGTGGCTATATCTTAAAAATTGACAAGTCAGATGCCGGGCCGGAACAGGATAATAAGCCACTTTCCTATTTTCTAAACAACTGGGACGATGATGCCCGCTATACTTCGGCCAATAGCTTTCGAAGTAATTTTGACATTTTTAGCAAACCAATATCATTTCCAGCCTTCCAGCCACCATATCATGCAGATCAATATCTGGAAACTTATTTTACCTATGAGTATCCCAAAGCTGAGAACATTACCGAAGCCCAAAAGGAGTACATAGCGCAATATGTGGATCAATTTGAAAATGCCCTGATCTCCGATGATTTTACAAGCTCGTCACGGACCTATACCAATTTCATGGAGGTAGATTCTTTTGTAGACTATTTTCTGATCACCGAACTATGCCGAAATGTCGACGCCTATAGAATCAGTACTTTTGTCGAAAAAGACCGGGACGGAAAGTTGGCCATGGGACCGATTTGGGATATGAACATTGGGTTTGACGAAACAAACAGAATACCAATCAATGATTGGGTAGTTAAATACAATAATTACGTATCCAATGACCCTTGGATGGTTCCATTTTGGTGGCAAAGATTGCTGGAAGACCCGATTTTCAGACAAAAGGTAAAAACCCGATGGCAATCTCTGCGACAAAGTGAACTCAACAAAGTAATGTTGCAAAAAGTGGTAGATGATGCCAAGACCTACTTGGAGACGAATGGAGCCGTTTCACGCAACTATGCTAAATGGGACCAGGGCATAGGCGTGAACTACGATCAGTCTATTCAAAACCTCAAGGTCTATCTCACGGATCGATCTTCTTGGATGGATGCGGAGATCGGAAATTGGTAAAACATCTTAAAAAACACTTAGTTTTAAAGTCTATTCCTTAGAGGAAAATTCAATGATTTTATATGTGAAGAATTGGAATGTATTGTTTTGAACTCCAAAGGCGCTGAGCTCGCAAAAGTTTCGCAAAGATAATTTCCAAAGCAGGGATAGGTTTAAGGCCATGGCCCTCATAGCCTTTCTGAGGTATATATTATTGATATTACAAATTCCTGAGATATGAGTTCGGAATTGCATCCCGATAATTTTCGGAATCCGAATAACGCCATCTGTGGGCTAAATCTTTATTTTATGTTCTATTGCCCCCGAAATAATCGGGACAGGCTTTGTCGCAATGGGGATCGAGCGAGAATAAAATGTCCGGCTGACATTTTTAGCGAGAGGACAGGTGGCGTGTGGAAAAGGTCAAGTCGCGGCAAAGCTACTACCGCCCTGGTGGGGCTCTGCTTTGCAGAATTTATTTTGAGGTTCTCAACTCCTGGAGTCCTTTCGTGAATGTCAATAGAGCAACGTCCATGTGGTCTAAATGATTAAAAACCCTGCTTTTAAAATCAAGTCCTTTAACTGGTTTGTTTTGTAGTTTCATTGTCAAACTTTTTACAGGATTAACCGACCATGTTGAATCTTCTAATCCTCCAACACTCAGGTATAGCCCAATATTTTTCTGGTTTTTCGAAAGTTGCTCGGGTAGCTTGTTTAAATAAAAGTCGTTGTACCATAAGGTCGGGCTAGCCGAAACAAAGTTTTTGAAATCATTTGCTTGAACAGCTGATTGGTGTAATAAACTGTATAGCACAAAGTAGCCTCCAAAGGAATGCCCCATAAGCGTCCTGTCAGTCGTATCAGTTCGAAAGTCCAAGTCAATTCTTGGTAATAATTCTTTAGTAATGAAATCGTAAAAGTTTTGACCACCCCCAGGGGCTTCAAGTTCGTCAGAAGGCAATGCCTTTGGAAATAAATAATCTCTCATTCTCAAAGAGTCCATTGCCTTAAACGATTTGTAACCTATTCCAACTGCAATGAAGGGTTCCAGAAGTCCTGTTTTTTCATATTGATGAAGGATGGCAGACATCGTAGGGAAATAGAAGTTTCCGTCAACGAATACTAGCGTTGGATATTTCTTATCTGGATTTTCCACATATTCTATTGGGAGCTGTACATCAATGTAGAATGTATCTCTTACATATTCTGAGTACTGATTAAAATGTAAATCAAAACGATCTTTTTTACTTTCAACCGTTGAGCAAGCTGTCAACAAGATGATTGTCCAAATTGGGATGAGTTTTTTAAATATCATGGGTTTTAGGTTTCGGTTAAGAAATCACTTTGTTGAAATAGTTCTTTAAATAAATTTATTAGGTTAGCAGAGACTATAGGATTGAAACATCCAGATTGAACCCCACACCTAGACTGCTATGCTTACGGAATTCTGATTGGCTGGATTTTTTGTAAAGCGTTCCTGAATTAAACAGTCCAAGCGAGAAAAATATAGCTTCCCCTTCCTTGTTTTCTCCCTCAGATTCCACCCATTCCAATGCCACGATTACATCCTCGCTCAATACAATATGATAGGCTTGGAGGTCCATGCTGATTTCTCCTGTTTGATTTGGGGCAATTTTGATCAGTATGTTTTCCCTGAGGATATTTCTTCCAGGTTTGCCTTGCTCAACCTGGTAAAAATTTAACCTGAAGACTGAAGGAGCACTTAGCCTGTTGTAGGATACATGGAAGTTGAAGGCCTCTACCAAAGTAGGGGTGCTACGGATATTTATTTTGATACCCATCTCAGCCCCAAGTTGATCATAGCTGAATCCAGTACTCATGAATTTGCTCTGTGTCTTATTTCCGAGGGTTTTTCTTTTTAATCTTTCTGTAGATACCACTACTTCGTCCAATTCGCCAAATCGTTCCTCCAGATGAATTGATAAGGGCATTTCTTCAAACATTAACTTTTGTATGGGAAATTCAATGGATTTATATCCTATGGCGGAAATTCTGATAGTATCCTTTATGAATTGTTTTGTCAGTGAAAGAGAGAATTCTCCCTTTGGATCAGATACAGTCCCAATTCCTTTGTTCAAAACCCCAATATTTACATAAGGGATAGGTTTGTCATTATTAGAGTCAATAATTGATCCTGAAAACTCTAGCTCTGACTCTTCCTGATCAGATAAAGAGAAGAGTTGATCCGTGGTATTATCCTGTGATTTTAGACCTGCCCAATAGCTGGTGAAGTCTTCTTTGCCCATGAGTACTTTGTTGAAAAAAAGGACAGTGGCGGTTTTAATCTGTTCATAGATATCCACAGAATTAGCCGAGGCATTCAGAATGGAGGGAATTGCAAAAAAATCGGAATGCTTACTGTTTCGGAACCGAAGATAATATTTTTCAGCCTCGGATTTCTCAAAGTAATTGTAGCTTTCAGAAGGCGTAAAATTGTCCAATTTGTCCCCGCTTTCAAGATATAAGTAGGGAATTTTAAGTCTTTCTGGTTTCAGTAGCTTGGAATCATATATTTTCCGGATGGCGCGGTCATCCACCTCTGATTCTCCGAAATAGTGTGATTCTGTCCCGTCCCAGGATACAAAAGCTTTGGTATCGGGATTTCTGGCAATAAAGGCAGCAGCACTCATTCCACCCCAGCTGTATGCTAAGATTCCCATTTTTTCAAAATCCCCACTGACAATTCCCTTTTTTTTGAGGTAAGCCACTGCGAATTCCGCATCCAGCACCTGTTCCATCATATCTTCCAATTCATTTGTCATATCGCCCGGATATCTTCCTACCGACCAGATAGAAATAACCAAATAGCCACTTTGCGCCAGTTCTTCCAGTACTTTATAGTTTTCGAAACCCATGCCGTTGAACCCTGCCATATATAGAATGACCGGATGAGTCGAGTCTGGGAATGAAAGATCAGAATAGCTTTGAGTGGGTATATCCAATAGATTTTTCCCATCGGTTCCTATCCCTAGCTGAGCCACGTAGAATTGTGCAAGTTCTTCTGTCATCCCGCTGAAGTCCTGCCCGTCCTGATACTTGGTAGCTCGCTTTTCAAGAAGCGAGAAAAGATCTTCAAAAACCAGTTCGCTGTTTCCTTGTTCTTCTGAAGGATACCAGATGTCAAGCTCAACAGGGCGGTAGTGCAGGTTGTCTCCTTGAGCTGTATTGGGTTTAAAGATTCTTGTGGTGTCCTGTACTTGTATGGAAAGAAATCCGGCATGGTAACGCTGTGCAAAAGTGTCAAGACCTGTAAATAATAGAATAACTAATAGCGGGAAGTACCTCATCGATTTTATTGACTTATATATAAAAGAGGCTCTTCGTAGTTGAAAGGTTGGAATCGGTAAACTTGATTTTTTTAAAAAGGAATGTTGGATCCGAAGGAATGCAGCAATCAAAAAATTGAATCCATTAGATCCATTTTCAAATTGAAATTAGATTTGGTTCTAGGGGGAATTCCCGGAATTGATGAAAAACGGGTCTTTGGGTTGGAATTTTATTGTGTACTATAATCCATGGGTTCATAGAGAATTAGGCCTCTCAAAGTAATTTTCAATCCAAGGTTCATGCAGCATGTCAATGAGAGCCTGGCGATACCGAAAGTAGGGGTAAGGGAGAATTATAAATTCCATCCAGTGCCAAAAAAAATGAAACTGCATCTGACTTGGATCATCAAGTTGGCCTCATTATTCTGTAGCGATATTTTATGAAGCCTAAATTTGCTTTAAATTCCGTTTAGATCAGGTGCAACTACACCTATTAGTTTCGAGGTTTATAGCAACCAATATGTTCAATTTCGACCAATTTTGTTCGCTAATTTTTTTTTCATCCGATGTAAATAAACCTCTAGAGTGTTTCCAAGGCTATTTATAATGGCATAGAAATGGGAATTCCAAAAGTCTTCTGGGAGCTGTGTGCCCCAATTTCAAACAGATATAAACCATGATGTGGAGAAATTATTTCAAAATCGCTTGGCGAAATTTAATCGTAGACAAAACGTATTCTTTCATTAATATTTTTGGTTTGACGATCGGGTTGGCATCATGCTTATTGGTGGCAACTGTAGTTTTGGATGAAATTTCATATGACAGTTTTTGGGCCAAAAAGGACCGGCTTTACCGTATACTGACTGTGGAAACATCTGAAGGGATGGAGGGTAAGTCGGAGTCCTCATTTACGAACTTGGCGGCCACCTTACAAGAAAATTTCCCGGAAGTCGAAGCAGCTGGGAGTATATCCAAAGGGAATTACAATTTCCGGTTGGATGAGCACAGTACGGATGTTATACAGATGAACTTGATTCAGGCAGATACCAATGTATGGGAGATGCTTGATTTCACTATTTTACAGGGAGCTCCTGAGCACTATAGGCCGGGGATTGGGAATTTGGTTGTCACCCAATCATTTGTGGATTCTCATTTTCCCAATGAGTCTCCTGTAGGGAAAGAAATCCAACTAGTCTCTCCTTATCTATCTGATTCCAGACCATTTTTGATTACAGGTATCATCGCTGACATTCCCTCCAATACCTATTTGAGAGCTGACGGAATTCAGATTTCCAAACCTTCGGATACACCATTAAGTAGGGAGGGTTGGGGCTATTTTGATGAACAACTGATTCTGGTCTCCTCGCAAACAGTTATTCCGGCTTTTACAGATAAAGTGAACAAATGGTATAAGGATTACATTACCGATGCCTCTGATGAGTTGAAGCAACGTGTTAATACCTATGAATTCCAGCCCATCGAAGATATTTACCTCAAATCAGACTTTGCTAGTCAGGAAGTCAAGGGGAATCCTGCCAATGTCTATTTATTTTCCGGGGTTGCCATTCTATTGCTGACGATTGCCTTTATCAACTTTGTCAACCTCAGTGCTGCCAGATCCATCAAGAGATTCAGGGAGATTGGTGTTCGAAAAGTATTGGGTGCCGGCAGGAGGCAATTGATTTCACAGTTTTTATATGAAAGCCTGCTGTTCTTCCTGATTGCAGCCCTTTTGGCAAGTACCTTATATGGATTGAGTTTGGTACATGTGGAAGAACTATTAGGTCACCGGCTTGAAATAAAGTTTTTCGAAAATGTTCCCCTTTTGCTGGGATTTGCCATATGCGTCATTCTGTTGGGTATCATGGCAGGAGTATACCCCGCTTTGATGGTGGCGGGTTTTCCGCTAGGGAATGCTTTGAAAAACAGTTTTGACAGGAAGGGAAGTGTCTCCGTCTCCATTATTCGAAAAGGTTTAGTGGCTACTCAATTTGTTTTTGCCATCTTAGTTTTGATCGGCACAGTGACTGTTTGGTCTCAGATGCGCTTTATGGAGGACAAAGATCTTGGCTATGACCCTTCCCATGTACTGAGTATTTCTTCTTTTGCGACAGAAGGCAAATCTGCTGAGCTCAAACAGCAAATTGAAAAGATAGCCGGTGTAGAAGCGGTGAGTCTTAGTAATTGGGTGCCTACCAAAGGGTCTGGTTCTTTGACCAAAAGAATCGAAAATCCACAGGATCCTGATCAGGTCATTCCGGTTGATTACATTATCGGAGATATTGATCTGCCCAAAGTCATGGGGATGGAAATTAAAGAGGGAAGAGATTTTGAGCAAAGGGACAACTTGCAAAGCACATTGGTTTCTGTGGAGGATAGTGAAGCAAATGATAAGGTCTCTCCAGTAATTCTAATAACTCAAAGCACCGCGGAGCTTTTGGGAGTAACAGAATTAGGAGGAGCCATATCCAATTTGGAAGAAACTCCAATAGGAATACTAAGTGATTTCCACAGTATTTCTTTGAGAGACCCTATCAAGCCTACGGTAATCATGGCAAATAATGAATTTAAATATGCTTCGGTTTTGATCAAAGTTCAAGATGGAACGGAATCCCAGGCACTCGATGCCGTTGGGGCTATTTGGAAGGAGTTTTATGACGCTAAGCCGTTTAAGTTTGAATGGGTGGACGATTTGGAGAAGAAGCAATATGACAAAGAGCATCGACAGGCTCAGTTGTTTACTATTTTCAGTGGTCTTATGCTGTTTTTGGCAAGTTTGGGAGTCTTTGGGCTGGTAGTGCATTCGACAGAGCAGAGGGTCAAAGAGATAGGTGTGAGGAAAGTTTTAGGTGCTTCCGCAGTCAGCATTGTTCAGATGTTTTCCATTGACTACCTTAAACTGGTGCTGGTTTCATTACTGATAGCATCACCGATTGCCTGGTATCTGATGAATATCTGGCTCCTTGATTTTGCCTATAAAATTTCCCTTCAATGGTGGATGTTTGTAGGAGCAGGTTTCCTTGCAGGTTTCTTAGCACTGGCTACTGTCAGTGCCCGTGTGCTTTGGACTGCTCATAGTAACCCTATTCATTCCTTAAGATCGGAGTAGCCAAGGGATTATTTTGGGAGGTTGTTAAGGAAATCAGGCCTACATTCTATAAAAGCAAGTAGGTATTAGAATGTAAATCAGGTTATATTTTGGTTCGGAATAAACCCTAAAAACAGGGGTTTATTCCTTATTGAAACATAATATCAATATGTTTATAAGAATTACTGAAAATTCCATACTTAGATTTAGTGATTATTTTTAAATGGGAAGGTTCATTGGATTAAAAATCATTGGATGTGAAGTATGGGTTTTGGCTGCTATTTCAGATGAGATGCCAAGCAATAGGTATTGCTGAAGAATCAAAATGTATTAAGTTACATCCTCTATTTGATTGAGGAATAGCTTGTTTGCAAGAGTCTAAAATTGGGGAACTTTGAAATAAAACTGCAAGTAAGGGCTTGAGCTAAATCATCCAGAATGGTTTTCTCCACCAAGCCATTCTTTGAATCTGTTGACTCTATCTCGACTGACAATGATTTCCTCTTTAAAAGAAATTTTTGGATTGATTTTGAGTCTACTGTTTGAATAAACCAATACGTCTTTGATTGCATTTAGGTGAATCATGAAACTACGGTTAACCCTAAAAAACTTGGTTGGATTGAGTATCTCTTCTAAAGATTCCATTTTATAGTCCGTAATTAACCTTTTTCCATCCTCCAAGAAAAGATAGGTGTTCCTTCCTTCAGAGTTAAAAAGTTGGATGGATTCAGTTGGAATTGTGTGAATATGCTCTCCTATTTTTACCATAAAACGTTCTTTGTATGTGGGCTTTTTGAAATACTGCCATAGCTCCTTGTTCTGACTTTGATTCATAGACTTACCGCTCAATTGCTGGAATTTATCCAAGGCCGCTTCAAATGCAGCATACCTTATTGGCTTTACCAAGTAATCAATTCCATTTGCTTGAAAGGCCTCCAGTGCATATTGGCTGTGGGCGGTAATGAAAATTACAGGTTTGAAAAATGAAACCTGATCCAATGCCTGGAAAGAAAGTCCGTCTTCCAGTTGGACATCCACTAATAATAAATCGGCCTCTTCACCATAGTTGCTCAATAGAGGTACAGCTTCGGCTATGGAGGAGGCAACACCAAGAATAGCTGATTCAGGGTCATATTTATTCAAAAAGTGACCTAATTTCTCAATTGCAGGAAGTTCATCTTCAATCAGTATTACTTTCATTGGATTGCAGGTTGTACTGGAGGTTGGGAATTAAATTGCCGCTCCAGAGGAATATAAATGGAAAATACATTGAGGTCTTGCCAGTGCAGCTTGCCATTTAGCCAGCCATATTGGGATTTGATGACCTTGAGGGTATCGATCAACAACTCATTATTGGTCAGGGAATAATTGGTGTCAAACTTAATGATGAGATCGTTATCCGAGAGTTCAAAGTTGAGAGGTAAAGGCAGGGATGCTGATGAAAGCTGCGAGTAGGCTATTGCTTCTAGAATTTTTGTCAAGGTGCGCGGTACGATCAATAAATCCTTGCTTTCTGGAAGTTGGCTCAGCTTGATGTTTTTACCGACAAACTGTTTAAAAAAGTTCTGGGTGCTTTGCATCGCCTGAAGTTCTTCTTTCAACAGAACCAATTCTTCCTGATTTTTTAGGGAATGCCTGTAAATATCCGCCAATAACAGAATTCCCTCATCTGCCATGATCAAATCATCTTCTTTAATTCTGATTACGATGGATTCAAGCCCTACCAATAGGAACTCCGGATTCATCATGTAGTGAAACAGATCTTTGTTTTTCTCCAATACTTCCTTTTCCACTTTTTCCAGTTCCAGCTCTTGCTGAAATTTGTTGTGGATATAGTAATAGCCAACATAATGCCCTTGGTACATCAGGGAAACAAAAAGGAAAAGACCATTGAAAATCTGTAATTCAGTGGAATAGACCATTGGATCGCTCATATTTTCAAACCAGGAGAAATAGGAGATGAGCATCCCACTGGTCAATAACAGGCTTCCAGCACCGGTGAGAATCACTAATCTGATCACCTGCTTTTTAAAGCCAGAAGAGGAGGTTAGCTTAGACTCAAACAGGTTGATTAAAAGCCTGTTGCCTTCCAGAATCAAATAGCTACTTGCGATGCAGAATATCAACTCCCGAGTGAAAAAGTCCTCTAAGGCTGTTCCCACCGTATCGAAGGCCAGCAAAACACAAAGGTACACCAATGCTCCAACTCCTAAAGGAAGCAGCAATCTAGTCAAGGGGTTATGTTTTAGAACCTTGGTCATTTTGGAATACTGGGAAAGATAAAGGGCAAGTTTACAAAGAAACAGGCTTGGGATTCTTGGATGGAAATCTGCTGATTGCCATAGAGATTGTAACGGGCTTTCAGATTGGTAAGTCCTATACCGATAGAAGGGATTTGCTCTGGCTTTCGCGTGATGGTATTATTGACGACAACCTTATCCTGGTCTGCAGTAATAGTAATTTTTAGCGGGTGCTCCTGACTTGCCACGTTATGCTTAAGAGCATTTTCTACCAACAATTGAATAGCCAAGGCAGGCAGTTGCTGTCGAAGTGCTTCTGGTTTGATGCGCTTTTCCAAGATTACTTTCTCTCCATACCTGACATTCATCAGATGCATGTAATTCTCTACGATCTTCAACTCCTGTTCCAGGGAATTCAGTGGTTGTATTCCGTTTTTTATCAGATGCTTGAAGTTATAGGCAAGCTTTCGAATAAAATTCTCTGCCTGATCAGGATTTGTGGCAATCAGATTGGATGCAGTGTTGAGTGAATTAAAGAGGAAATGCGGGGTCAACTGGGAGCGGAGGAGTCTGTATTGTAGTTCTTCTTTGTTTCGCTCGTTTCTTAGCTGCTGAATGGTGTTTTTGGAGAATTGGGCATAAGCTATCCATGAATAATTGATCCAAACGATTAAAATAGATATTATCAGACCTACTATACTTCCTTTCAAGGTTAACCCCTTTCCGATTCCCAAATCATTTTCACCTATTCCGTAGGTCATTAGACTTTCCAATAAATAGGAATAAAAGCTGAGGGTACCCCATGTCAGCAGAAATAATAAGATATACAAGCTTTCATTTCCCTGGTCCCAGGAAGGGTTCTTTTTTATAGCTGAACTGCCAAAATGTATTCCCAATCCAGCAATAGAGCTGATCAGAAGTGCAGCTCCCTGAAACCAGGGAGCTTTTACAAGCCAGTCTATCAAACCTCCATTGTATAATAGATAGGAGCCTAAACTGAGAATTAAAAGGAAGGATAGGAAAACCGAAAGAGCTCTTGACATGTAATGTTGCTAGATGCTGGATTTGAAAATTTACCGAAACTACTGATTAGGAGGCACATCTAGCAACTTCGCCCAGGAAGTGGGAAGATTCTATGGAGTTTTTGGCAATTTCCATGATTTTGGTTTTTACTTTTTCGGAACCCTGTTTTTTACAAACATATGTCAGCAGTTCAGATTTGAAATGGTCACTTTCTATACTTTCTACGCCATCGAGAATAATCAAAGATCTCCCTTCGTCCATATTTCCTTTATCAAAAGCTGTTTTCAATAGCTCATTTTTGAAATGATCTGAATCTATTGCCGGTACCAGTTCATCCACCATGAACTTTAACTCCTGATTGGAAAGGGAACTGAAGGTTATTGTTTTGGCAATTTCAGTTTTGAAATGATCGCTGTCTACCATTTTGATCAATTGAATAGATTCTTTGCCTTTGCCCTCCATAATGTTGGTTTTGAAGATTGGCTTCAGAAGTTCTGTTTTGAAATGATCAGAATCCAGTGCGCTTACCACCTTGTTTAGCTGACTTACATTTTTAAAATAGCTGGGATCAATTTTCTTATACACTTCGAGTTGGTAATGGTCAGAGTCAATTTCAGACATCGTCTTGTCAATGCAGGCAGAAATATCTGTTGCATTAAGGTTTTTTTTCAACAGCAAACCCAAATAAGTGCTTTTTAAATAATCTCCATTCAGCTGATCTATCAATTCCAAAACAGCCGATGCTCCCCCTTTTGAATAGTGCGAAGCCACCCGTTCTTCAGCCCCCAAGGTTGTACTGTTCATGATTTCTGGAAGTATTTCGGCCAACCAAACTCTTCCATCCGGTTCAAAAGCTTTGTTTCTTCCCCCTTCTTTATATTCATGTTTCAGGCCGTTTCCATCATTTTTGATTACGATAGCCCTTGAGTTTCCAAAAGTGGTTTTTTCAATTTTCAATTGACTACCAGGCGAAACTGAGGAAACTGATTTTCCATCTGCACTTATTTTTATAGTTCCATTGTACTCTATTTTGAGTTTTTGATTATTGTCCTTATAGACATAACTCGTATTGCTACCATTACTGGAGGTGCTGATAGATTGGCCACTCACTGTAGCAATGTGAAAAAAAGTCACGAGGAGGATAGTGGCTAAATTTTTTATTGAAATATTCATGGTGATAATTTTTAGTGGGACAAATGTGTGATTCAAAAGTGCTGGGAATATGTGAATGAAAAAATCAGATGGTCATCAACTGTTAAATATGTGGAGCGAATTGTCGATAATTTGGCCTTAATAAAATTTAATGACAGACCTAAGGTATTCATCGGGACAGGCTATCAGAGATACATGCTTTTTATGGTCTCAGTTTCCGGCTAGTTTAGTTTTGCTCCAGATCCATCCTATATGTCTTTGAGGTAGGTTCTCCTATCGGTTCAGCATCACCGGATCTCCTTGGACAGTGGTCCAAGTCGCTTGAAAGTATTTTATGCCTACTAAAGATTGATAGATTCAATCCAGCTTAGGAGTTTGTTAATATTGAATTCCAGGTGGCTTGAATTTTTGCCGGAATTGGTTTTAATAAGGTGAGAAGAACAGCGGCTTTGCAGAAAGGGTTAATATACTTTGAAAGTCCCCTTGGGTTTCTTAATGGCCCATTGAGAAAGTAATCAAAAAACTCTTGGTGTTTTTGATTTAATAGATCAATGGTCATTTTTTTGGCGGCTTTGTTGGTGGATTTTCTGCGTGAGTTGGCTCTTATCCTATAATAGAAGCCTACAAACGGAAGTTTGACAACTTTTCCCCCATGTTTGAGTAGGTTGATCCAAAACTCCCAATCTTCCCAACCAAAGCAGAACCTTGGATCAAATCCCCCGGTTTTTTCCCAATCGGATTTTCTGAACAGAGAGGAGACAAATATCATATTATCCTGAGCAAGCTGTTCGAGTGAGAATGGTTTCAGAATCCAGTGCCCTGTTTTCCCACCAAATTTTTCTGCTTCGCAGTAAACCAGTTTTATATCCGGGTCTGATTCCAGCTCCTTTACTGCTTGTTCGATGTAATCGGGATGGATCCTGTCATCCCCATCCACTGGAAGAATGTATTTCCCATTCGCATGGTGGATTCCCTGATTCCTGGCAATAGATGGACCCTGGTTACATTGTTGAAATACTCTGATTTTTTCAGGGTACTGATTGGCCCATTTTACCAAAATGGACTTACTCTCGTCTGCCGACCCATCATCCATCACGATAATTTCAAAATGGGGATAGTGGATGGCCATGCAGGATGAAAGGGTTTCTTCCAGGTAGGGTGCTGCATTGTAGCAGGGAATCACGATCGAAACCAATGGATAATGAGGCATTTGATCAGGAGTTTAGGTTTTTGAAAAATTTCTTGCGCTTGGTATTTAAATAGGAAAAATAGCTTCTGCCTTCCCACTTGTATTCATAGACATATCTCTCCTCGGTGGTCAAAAGCAATTGTTCCCTTTCAGATTTGGTCTTTAAAGTCTGGCTTTCCAGATGGTACACATGAGAATCGGTAACTAGCCCATGAAGAACCTGTTTGGCCTGCAGGGTTTTGGCATAATCATTATCGGCATACCAGAACTTAAAACGTTCATCCAATAACCCGGTCCTTTCCAACATGCTTCTCTTAAAGAAAAGGCACCATCCTGCTATATGTTTTCTCACTTCGTAACCCCAATGAACCCCTGAGTTTGCCTGTACACCACGTTCCTCGTGATTCATGGGACAGTAGGGGGATGCGCTGTTCATATCGGGGAAACATTCAAATGCCTTCAATAAGTTGCTGGCCCAATTAGGCTGAAACAACAGGTCATTGTTGCAAAGGCAGATAAAGGGAGCTTTTCCACTCCGGATCCCCATGTTCATGAAACGGTTGTAATTGAATGGCCTCTTGGGAAATTTTGTATTGCAATAGGGATATACATAGGAATGGGTATCCGCTGATTCATAAACCTGGATCAGGAATCGGATTTTATCCGGGTCTTCTGAAGCAAGAAGACTTTCTATGGCCTGACAAGTGATTTCCCGGAGTTCCTGGGTTCGGGCATTAGAGAGAATGATGATGTCTATTTCCTGCATGGGTTTTATTGATGGTTTTTCTCCTGAAATTGATTGCTTTGAAATAGAAGGAAACGACTGTTGGCCAGTCATACATTCCTGCCAGTTTTTTCAGATGGCCGAAGCTGGTCAATGGGCCATGGTACATGATGTATTTAAAAAGCTGTTTTTTTCGATCTTCGTTGAGGGCAGATAACCGGGCTGTTTCTGATTCGGAAAAAAGCATGTTTTTAGAGAGGGTCTCCGAAAGCCAGGTTCTGAGGTTTAGCTCTCCATACCGCATAGTCTGGGTTGCCTGACTGACACTTTTCCCGTGGACACGGATAAGTGTATAGGCGTTTTTATTCTGGATGAACTGGATTCTTGCGCCCGCCAGAACGCATTGCATCCAATACTGCCAATCTTCGGTATGTGCGATGGATTCGGGGAAATTGCCGGCTTTTTTTGCCAAATCCTTTCGGATCATCGGGCTACTGACCACTGCCAGATTATTTCGGATCAATTGTTCCATGGCAAAAGCACCTTCTCCTGAAAAGCGGATCATCCATTCCCTTCCCAACATTTCCTGATCCGGAAATTTGGTTTTGGAAAACCCGTCCTGGAAATAGTAGTTTTCTGTGTAGGTTAAATCTGCCTCCTGAAACTTTTTGAAGTAGGCTACCTGCACTTCCAATTTTTCCTTGCTCAAAAGATCATCAGCATCCAAAAACTGGATCAGGTCTCCGTTTGACTTGCTCAGACCATAGTTCCTGGCCTTGGAAACTCCTTGGTTTTGCTGATAGAAATACTGGATCCTTGGTTCTTTGGTCTGCCAACTTCTGACTACTTCCATGGTCTGGTCGGTGGAACCGTCGTCTATGACGATGGCTTCCCAGTCCTGGTAGGTCATGGCTTGTAAATTGGAAAAGCATTCGTGCAGATACCTGCTGTAATTATAGCATGGAATAATAATGGAGACTTTCATAGGAATGAATAATAAACTGCCTTGAGTTTTAAGCCAAAAGAATAGCGGAAGGCAAAGCCCACTTTTTTGAAGAAAGAACCAGGAAGGATTGCCAATAGAAGCTCTTGGTGTTTGAAAATTTGCCAGCCGAGGGTAAAACTGAAAAAAGAGTTTTCCCGGGCTAGGGCCCAATCTGCAAATGGATGGATGAAAGGATTTCCGACATGTTGCTGGTTGTAACGCTCACAGCTCATAAGCCAGCTGTTTTCTCTTTTAATCCTGTTTTTGGCTCTTTCTATTCCTGATAATACCTGCTTTTTTCCCAACAAATCCGTTTGGTTGGCTGCATGCTGCCGGTAATTGACCAGCGCTCTTGGAACGAAACCGATAGTACCTTTAGCCAAGGCCACATAGGTTATCCAATGATCGTAATACCCGGTATCAGGAAACGGAATCGCTGCTTTCAAAAGGGATTTTTGGAACAACATGCTATGTCCTGAAATACAATTGAACAATAAGAAAGGCTCTTGACGGTTCCAGTTTTTCAACCGGAATTTATCGGACATTTTTATTCCCATATCCTTTCCATCTGCATCGATCAAAATAGAATCATGGTAAACGATCTGATGTCCCTTTAATGCTTCTGCCAATAGCTGGACTTTTTCCGGGTGCCAGATATCATCCTGATCACATGGGGCTATCAGGTTACCCGTACAGTCTTGGAATACCTGTTCAAAGTTCCTTTGAAGCCCCAGTTTAATTGGGTTTACCTCCAGACCGATATAAGGGTATTGAGACTGGAATTCTCTGATGATTTCCACTGTGCCATCTGTGGATTGGTCATCTCTGATTCTGATTTCTATAGGTTGATAGGTCTGGCTGACCAGAGATTCCAATTGCTCCTTCAAGTAGGCTTCCCCGTTATAGGTACACAGTGCAATAGATATTAATGGTTTGTTATTCATGCCTCTCAAAACTTTGTCTGTCAATCAAATTGCTGTATAATCCTTCCTGAAGTAAAAGCTCATAATGGGTTCCATGTTCGGTGATCTTTCCTTGATCAAGGACGAGGATCAGGTCGGAATTTTTGATGGTACTTAGACGGTGCGCGATAACCAGTGTGGTCCTGTTTTCCATCAGGCGAGTAAGGGCTTCCTGAACCAGGAATTCGGATTCGGTGTCCAGGGCAGAAGTGGCCTCATCCAATAACAGGATGGGAGGATTTTTCAAAATGGCCCTGGCAATGCAGATCCGTTGTTTCTGCCCCCCTGATAATTTAATCCCACGGTCTCCTGTGTTGGTTTCATAACCGTGTGGGGTATTCAAAATGAATTCATTGGCATTGGCGATTTTTGCCGCCTGAATGACTTCCTCCATACTGGCTTCTGGTTTCCCAAATCGGATATTGTTGGCAATGGTGTCATGGAAGAGAATGGACTCCTGATTGACAATGCCGATCAGACTTCTCAGGGAGGAAGCAGATACATATTTTAAGTCGGTTCCATCAATAAGTATCCTACCTTTCTGGGGATCCATAAATCTGGGAATCAAATCCATCAAAGTGGACTTTCCTCCTCCGGAAGGTCCCACCAGCGCAACCGTAAATCCTCTTGGAATTACCATGTCGATGTCATGTAGTATCTGGTTGTCGCCATAGGAAAAACTTACTTTTTCAAGTTTGATTCCTTTTCGGAAACCTTCCAGGGTATAGGGACTATGGGTATCCTGTACTTTGGGCTTTTCATCAAGTAAATCCAAGACCCTTTCGCCGGCAGCGATCCCTGCATGAATGGTACTGAAGGACTCTGTTATCGCCTTGGCAGGTCTCATGATCTGGGAGAAAATGGCGATATAAGTAATAAATGCAGAGGCACTTAATTCTGATTGGCTGTTGATCACAAGTCCACCGCCATATAAAACAATGATGATCACCATGACCACGCCCAACAGTTCAGAAACAGGGGAGCCTAATTGCTGACGGTAGGACATTTTTCTTCCCAGTTCGGAAAACCTCAGGTTTTCTTCGTGAAATCTGCTTTTGATCCGTTCAGAACCATTGAATGCCTTGATGATTTTGATCCCTGATAAGGCCTCGTCCAAATAGCTGACCATGATACCGAAACGCTCTTGGGCTTCGGTCGCCTGTGCCTTCAGGCGCTTGACGATCCGGGCAATGACAAAGGCGGATATAGGAATCACCAGAATGGCAAAGAGGGTGAGTTTGTAGGAGATGACAAACAGAATGAACAAATAGGCCAATAATTGAAACGGTTCCTTGAACAGCACTTGAAGGGTGCTGGTGACAGAGTACTGGACCACCTGAACATCCGAAGTGATTTTGGCAATGATGTTTCCTTTTCTTTGTTCGTTGAAGTACCCGACATGAAGGTCCATGACATGGTTGAATACGGATTTTCTCAGGTTTAACAGGGTGTGGATCCGTAGGTTTTCTATAATCCGCTGGGATATGTAACGGAACGTGTTGCTTAAAAATACTGACAGGAAAATAAACAGGCAGACCCATTTCAATGCCTGAAAAGCCCCCTGTTCTGATTTGACAAGCTGTACATAATAACTGAACTGGTCCATGATCTCAAACCAGGAATCCGGTTTGGATGTCTGGACACCTCCTTCCTCAAACAAGGTGCTGAGTAATGGAGCCAGAAGCGCCAGATTTAAGGTGTTGAATACCACGGTAAGAATGGTGAACAGCACATAGGGAAAGGCAAACCTGCCGATGGGCCTCGCAAAAAGCAGTAATCTCCAATAAGTTTTCATGACAATCGATTAAAGCCTGATCAACTGTTTGCCGGCATTGAAAGTGTTTATTTCAGAAGTAATCTGGGCGATGCTTTTTCGACCCTTGTACTTCATCATCAGCTGACGGATTTTCCTTCGGGAATGATCTATGCGGTATTGTTTTCGCTGGAGTGCGGTGAAGGAGTTGAGTATCCAGAACTGTCCAAGCAGAAGTTTGGGGAGCACTTCAAGAAAGAGGAGTTTGAACTTCCATATTTTCAGATCTTTTCTATCGAGGTGGATGGCATGGAAAAACATCCTGTTCCTGAAGTAAATCTCCTTGATCTCGCGTTTCCCAAAAAATGTCCGGGTGGTCGCTGAACCCAGATGAAAACTGACCGCCTGATGCTCATAATAACACTTCCAGCCCAGTTTCCAGGCTCGGATGCTCAGGTCGAGGTCTTCCATGTAGAATGGGGAATAGATTTCATCGAAACCTTTCAGTTCTACTAACTTTTTTCTGTCCAAAAGGCAGTTGCCACCTGATAGAAAAGAGGTGACCACTTTCCCAAATGATGGATCTTTTGGAAATGCCTGTTTGTCTGTCTTGAGCTTAAAGCCGTTAAAGCGGGGGATTTTTGCGGCTATTTCAATTGATTTTCCAGAAGGATCCAGCATTTTTCCCATGACTCCAAACGTGGACTGATCCTCAAAATAGGGGAGAAGGACTTCCAAATAATCCCTTGACAGCTTGATGTCTGAATTCAACAAAAGGACTAGGTCGTATCTGGATTCATAGATACCCCGGTTGCAGGAGAATGAAAATCCCCTGTTTTTCTCATTCTGGATGATCTTGATTTCGGGATAGAACTTTTTCAAAAAAGCAACAGAGTCATCGCTTGAACAGTCGTCTACGACGATTACTTCAAATAAGGCATTACTCTGTACTAATGATTGAAAAGTAAATGGTAAATATTCCTCCAGCAGGTTCTTTCCATTGTAATTGGGAAGAACCACAGAAATGGTTTTG
Source organism: Algoriphagus iocasae (assembly GCF_014206875.1). Lineage (GTDB taxonomy): Bacteria > Bacteroidota > Bacteroidia > Cytophagales > Cyclobacteriaceae > Algoriphagus > Algoriphagus iocasae. The sequence continues at coordinate 1,703,831 of NZ_JACIJO010000001.1, forward strand.
TTCAAAATAATAGTGGCTTAGTTTTTACGGAAAACGGCTGTTGGGTAAAAAACGCAACAGGAAAATTTCTTCTGGTAATGGGGAAGAAGGAGGAGAATTTTCAGAGACAAAAGCATCTGTAGGTTATTTCAATATTCTTGAAATAATAATTTATAATTGAATTAAAAACTTAATTTTTAAGTGAGAATAGGGAGGAGTTATTGTGAGAAAAAAAGTCGAGGTTTTGGTGAATTTCAGGTAAGGTGTTGAAAAGGTACAATTAATGGGATGATGAGTTTAAGTGGCTTTCTCATTCAAAAATTGGCATAAACCATATCTTATTATAAAGGAAATTTTAGTGGCAAAGAGGATGGCGAACCCATTCAAATTGTCTTAAGATAATAATGACAGGTATTGCTTTTTTTTGATTCATCTGACCGAAAAGGCTTTACTTCAAATCCTTCAAACCCATGTTCTACCAGTATTCTTGAGATCAAAAATCAAGTCTCCAATGGAATAACTTGTATATATTTTAGTGAGGAAAGGGAATTTATTTGAGTTGATTTTTCAATTCCTTTTTCCGCCAATATAGCCTGACCCCGTCACACAGGGCAAGAGACTACGGTATAAAGCCAAAGCTCTTGCCCTTTCTATTTTATTCCGTTTCCACTTGCATTTAGTGCCTTGCTCAGGCTGGTACTGCTTCATAAATATTTGTTCCATTAAAACACAAAAGACGATAAAAACATGGGTGAAAAAATCAGCAAGGAGTAAGGGGACGCTAGGATCAAAGGCCAATAAATCTGTTTGGACCAGAAGAAAAGGAAATGCGGATACCTATAAGAAATTCACCGATCTGATGATAGCGAAACTGGAACAGGGAATACAGCAAAGAAGAGCCCATTGCTGAAATGGGAGCTAAATACCTGAACAACCTCACTGGTATTCTCAATGATGCCTTGTTGGATAATTCCGCCACCTACATCCAAAACTGGTTGCTAGAGCTTAAAAACAATAAACAGCTGGTAGTGGAAGCAGTTGGAAAAGCCCAACAGGCGGTGGATTATATTCTTAACAAAGATCTATTTTAAAGAAAAGGGAGATGTCCCCTTTTTTTAATCACTTCAGTTGCATGTTTGGAATTGTGCTCGTTATCAATATAAAGTGATAATATGAAGAATGCATTTTTACTTAGAATCAGATTCCTATTCTTGGGGGTTTTCCTACTGCTTACATACTCTTGTAAAACCGATGAAGGGCCTGTTACTGTTTTAGAAGGTTCTTACTTGCATGTTTTTTCAGGATCTGATGAATCAAGTGGGAGAGTGATGACTTTTAGCCAAGAGGGTAAGGTAAAGTTAGAGGCCTTCAGAAACTTCAATGATCCCGATAAGAGATGCTTAATGTCGTTTAAAGAGGGGAATTATCAATGGGTTGGTGAAGAGCTGACCATTCATTGGACTACCTCATTTGGACCAGACCTTACAAAACCTCTAGATGATGAGGTATGTGTTCCCAAAGAGGCACTGATTTCTAATTTTGACCCATCAGTTGCGGTTTCTAAAGCATCTTTCAAATATGACAGGAAGAAAAATACGTTCATCCTTGAATATCCCTGTAATGATACTTTTGGTAATTGTGTAGGTCCTTTAAAATACGTTTTTTATCGTGATTGACCACAGGGGAATGGGGACTTTAAGGGACGAAACCTTTGTTTTTTTAAGGACAATCTGGTAGGTCTTCCAATAGATTATGGAGGTAACCCAGGCCTCTTGCAAAGAGGTGTTTTTCCGGATCTTCAGATACCAAAACTTCCAGTTCCTGGAATTCATGAACAATATAAAATTCATAATCTCCGTTTTGGATACCATGGACAGCATCTTTGGTGGAAATAGCCCATTTCTCGCCCCGGGCATTGACACCTCCAACTTGGGTAATCTCAATTTTCTGTTCGCTATCCTGAAATTTTTTACAACAGAGTATTCTAAGTCTTGTCATGGCGATTTGTAAGGGATCTGAAACCCTGATCAATGGGATCTTCCAGTGGAAATTTCAATTGGCTTGATTTTCAGCTAATACAAATATGATAAGCTCTTACTTTAAGCTCCTCTGATTTCTTAACGCTGAAATTAATCGAATTAGATTGATTTTGGGTGATTTTTTCAGGACTTATTACCAAGAAATCCGGCCTCCCTTTTCTTTTAAAATATCCAATAGGTATCGGGCATCATCCTCCTGTTGATCAGCAATCATTTTCTTGATAGCTCGACATAGAGCCCGGAGTTCTTTTCCTTTTTGGATGCGCTCAAATGGAAATGGGTTCAGGTTTTGAGCGATTAATCGGTCTATTTTGAGGTCAATTTTCTTTTCCAGGTTTTTAACATCTTCCAGAATATAATTCCAGTTTATATATTTCCGCTTGCTTACTGGCAGCCCCTAAAAAAAGGGTTAAAGTATATTTCAACCTGCTGTGGACAGTGGACTCTGGCCGGTGGACGACATTATCCGTGACTTTCTAAACTCTTTCTTTGACTTCTGGCTCCATTGTGGATAATCATGTTTTTTAATCACTCAGGATGAGAAAGGAGCACTGATTCATTGAGATTTAATTTTTCAGGAGCTTATTTTTTTTAAAAATTATTGTGTAGTCATTTGACTTCATATATATTTGTAGTCAAATAGCTACACGTTATATGGTTTTACAGAAGACCTCCATTAATTAATAAATCCATGAATATCAGAAGAGATGTATTTCAGGCAATAGCAGATCCCACCAGAAGGGCAATTTTACTGCTTTTGACCACTCAATCAATGACTGCAGGAATCATTGCCTCTAATTTTGATACTGCCCGGCCGACAGTTTCCAAGCATTTGCAGATTCTGACAGAGTGCGAGTTGTTGAAACAGGAGCAAAAAGGAAGGGAGGTGTATTACCATCTCAATGCGATAAAAATGCAGGAAGTAGCACAGTTTATTGAACCGTTCAGAAAAATCTGGGACGATCGATTTAATAAGCTGGAGGAAGTCATGAAATCTTATCAATCAAAAAAATAACAGGGAAATGGAATTGAAAACACAGGTAAAGGCAGAGGATGGGAAGCAGGAAATTTTTATTACGCGAGAATTTGATCTACCCGTCGAACTGCTGTTTAAAGCTTATTCAGAGGCAGAGTTGATTGAACAGTGGATGGGAACAAAGGTTATCCGCCTGGAGAATAAGAATCTTGGTTTTTATCAGTTTGAAACATCACAAAATGGGAATGTGGTCTTTCGAGCAAATGGAGCTATCCACAGAGTTGTGGAAAATCAAAAAATCATCAGAACTTTTGAAATGGAGAATACGTCAATTGGTGTCCAATTGGAGTTTTTGGATTTTGAAAAAATTTCTATGGAAAGGAGCAAGTTGACCATTCAGATCATTTACCAAACAGAAAACCAGAGAGCAGCCCAATTAAAGCTTCCTTTTGCCTCCGGATTAAACGCAGCCCATAACAGACTTCAGGAAATAGCAATTTCAAAAAGATGAGTAAGAAAACTAGGATTATTTATTGGGTTGTGACCTGCTGGTTGAGCCTTGGAATGTTGTCAACGGGTATTGTACAACTCATTCACATGGACGAAGAGGTGCAGAAAATGCATGCTTTAGGTTATTCCCCTTACTTTTTGACTTTAATAGGTAGTTGGAAATTACTCGGGGTTTTGGCTATACTTATTCCTGGATTTCCCCTGATTAAAGAATGGGCTTATGCCGGATTTTTCTTTTTGATGACAGGGGCAATTTTTAGTCATCTGGCTGCTGGGGATTCTGCTGAGGAATATTTTGGCCCAGTACTGCTATTGGTTCTGACAGTAGTTTCCTGGTTTTCCAGACCAAGTGGGAGGAAAATCCTAAATAATGGGAATTAATGAGGTGTCTAATCTGCTTTGTTAGTTCATGATTGAGGCTCTCATTGGGTTAAATTGATCGAGGATAGAATTATTTTCCACTATGGAGCTATCTTATATTTTCTTTACTTTAAATGGATTGATAAATTTTTGATCTGAACCTTTATTCTCAAATACTTTAGTAGAGTTTAATTCTATTAGATAGCTAATTCCTGATTCTTATCTGATGGATCAGGAATAATTGGAATCTCAAGGCCTTTGGATTAGATCCAAATGAACAAGGTGTTTAGGTGTAATTATGGCTACTTTTCCAACCAGAAAAAAACAAGTAAAGGGGAATGTGCTTATTGATATCAGATCGAGGAAATGTAACTGCGTAAATCCAAAATTAGACGACTTGTAATTTCAGTATAGATATGGAAGTCAGGATAATATAAATGATTCATGGTTGAATTTTTATAAGCGGTAAGTTAGTGTTAAATAAGAGACTGATAATTTCTGGAAAGTAATTTTCTTTGTTGTCCAAATCTTATTCGTTTAAGTGTCAGTATTACCACTAATTCTTCTCGTTTTTTTAATCCAGGTCCAAAAAGTGGATTCAGATCCAACTCTGAACCTAATTCAGAAAATTAAGGAAGCTGGCCAAGATTCCACAAAATCTGCATTGCTCCTCGATCTGGCAAAAAGCTATTATGCTAAAGATCAGGATACCGCATTATTGCTTTCAAGGCAAAGCTTGGAAATTTCTCAAAGGGAGGACATTCAAGTACTTCAAGCTTCTGCCCATAATTTGATCGGGGTTTGTTATTTGATTAAAAGTGACTTTGAAAAATCCCTTGAATCCCATTATCAGGCTTTGAGAATACGGGAAAACCTTGCTGACTCGGTAGGGATTATGGAGTCCCATTTAAATATTGGAAACAATTATTACCGATTAAAAGACTTATCTCGTGCAGTGGAGGAATATAAAATCTCTCTTGAATTTGCCTTAGCCTTGAATCATGAAAAGGCAATGGGCTTACTTTATAATAACTTAGGAAGCTATTATAGAGATGTGTGGAAATCCTTTAATCAAAAGGAAGATTTTGATTCAGCTATGTATTACCTGGAGAAGTCATTGGTTTATAAGAGCAAGTTTGGAGATGAGGGTGGAGAAACACAAACTCTGATTCAGCTATCTGATTTATATGAAGAAAAGGGTGACTTGGAGCATTCTTCGAGACTCATTTCCCGTGCATTGGAGTTAAGTAGAGCAAACAATAACAGTGAAGGAATTCTCTCTTCTTTAAACAGGCTCTCGACTTCCAGCAGAAGACAAGGGGAGCTTAGAAAGGCCATAGAATACTCCAAAGAGGCATTTCAGCTTGCCAATGATATCGGCTCTCCTTTCCAGATTTCCATTGCTGCGGATCAACTCAGTTCCCTTTATGCAGGACTAGGGGAATTCAGAAATGCCTATGACTATTTATTGATTACAGATCAATATTCGGATACCATTTTCCAAGACAGCAGGGAAAAAATAAGGGAAGAACTTTCTTCTAAGTATGACAGCGATAAAAAAGAACTTGAACTTCAAAAACTGGCCAAAATGGAGGAAATGGCGAGTTTGAAAATAAAACATCAAAAGGAATTATTGATAGTTTCGTTCTTTGTCGCTATAATTTTATTGGGATTACTTTTTCGGCAATTGAAACTCAATCGAAAAATTTCCCTGACAAATATGAAATTATCTGAAACCAATGAGATTATTAGGGTTCAGTCTGAGGAATTGGAAGAATCAAACAGGTTCAGGGAAAAGCTGTTTTCGATTATTTCCCATGATCTGAAATCTCCTTTATCCTCCTTGACAAGTGCGCTGGAATTATGGAAAACAGGTGATCTGGAGAGTGGGGAGATGGATTATATTCTTTCGGTGATTTCAAAAGAGACTTCTAATACATCCACTTTGCTGGATAACATTCTGACCTGGGCCAGAACCCAGATGAAAGAAAATCAAAGCAATTTTAGTCAGGTTGCAGTCTATCAAATCATTGAGGAGATAAGAAATATTTATCACTTGCAAATCCAACAAAAGGAGATTGAATTTTTAAATCTGGTCCCAGAATCTACAACCTTCTTTTCAGATCCTGATCGACTGACTTTAATTCTGCGGAATCTGATTTCAAATGCCATTAAATTTACAGAAGCAGGGGGGCAGGTGAAAGTTTCATTGGACGAGGATTCTATTTTGGTACAGGATAGCGGGATAGGAATGGATTATTTTCAAATCAAAAATATTTTTGCAAGCAAAGTTTCAACAGAAGGGACCAAGGGAGAAAAGGGAAGTGGAATCGGATTGATGCTGACAAAGGACTTTGCGGATAGTATCGGGGCAGAAATTAAAGTGGAAAGCGCAAAAGGGGAGGGGACAAGATTTGAATTGGTCTTTACCTGATAAAAATAGCTCCTGTTCCCTTTCAGATTCCGTCTACTTCCATAGCTAGATTAGTTACATGAAAAGATTCCAGGTTGGCATATAGGGGAGGGAAAGCGAGATTTCCATCATTTCAGTGGCAGAATCATCATACATTTCTTCCAGATACTTTCTTCCCAATCTCTGTTTAGGCTATGCTGATACGCATAGAAATAGATCAGGTATCCGAGATAATACAGGCAAAAACAGCCCGGCAGAATTATGAAAGAGAGTATTCTCACGGCCTAAATCTACTGATTAATCCATCCTTTATTTATTATATAGGCTTGGATTTTAAACTATTTACGCAGGTTTTGATCGACTAAAACAAGCCTCCTTTCTGCCTGTTTTTTTCCTTTGCGCGATAGCGGACACTTTTGTCCGAATGATGAAGGAATATTTTTGCCAAATGTTGCTATATGGGCTAATTTGAAGGCTTTTCAATGGCATGGAAATAGTCAATCCTTAATTTAGGGTATCGCTGTGATGACTGAATTTTAAAATTGTTATGCTACCTCAAAACTTATCTATTATCGCTGCTTTGTATGCTTTCAAATTACATTAAAACAACCTTTCGCTACCTATGGAGACATAGGCTTTTTACTTTTCTCAACATTCTGGGACTGGCAATCGGGATATCTGCCAGTTGGGTTATTTATAGAATCGTAGATTTTGAGTTTAGCTATGATACTGATCTGGTAGAGCAGGGAGATGTCTATAGACTGGTTACACATGCGGTGTATGATGCGGAAGAATCTATCTATGGCGGAGCTTCCTCCCCAATCTATCAGAGCATCAGGGATGAAGTTCCTGGAGTGGAGCTGGTCGTACCTGTTTATGGACAATGGGTTGACCAACTCGAAGTACCTAGGGCTGATCAGCCTGCTCTGGTGTTTGAAGAGCAGGAAGGAATTGTAGCGGTACAACCTTCTTATTTCAATCTGAAATCATATACCTGGTTAGCAGGAGATCACAGCATTGCGTTTGAAAATCCTGAAAATGTAGTGCTGACTCAGAGCAGGGCAGCATTGTATTTTCCGGAAACGAAAGTTGAAGATGTGCTGGGAAAAGTATTGGTGTATGATGGAGAGATACAGAGGACTGTTTCAGGGGTAGTTAAAGATCTTGATTTGCCCAGTGAATTCAATTATCAGGAATTTGTCTATTTACGCCCGCAGGTGTACCCCTTGGATGCCTGGACCAGTACCAATGGAAGTGATAGAATATACCTCCGGCTTCATCCAGAGGCCAAGGTAGGCCAGGTGTTGGAACAGATTAATGAACTCTCCCAAGCAAAATGGAATGAATTCAACTCTCGGCGAGATGAACCTTTAAACGTTAGCAAATGGTATTCGCTTTTACCGATGGAGGAATCTCATTTCTCAACCCATGTGAAGGAATATGGAGTGCGCAAGGCAAGCAAACCTGTGCTTTATAGTCTGGTTGGAGTGGCCGGCTTCTTATTGCTACTGGCTTACATAAACTACATTAACCTGAGCACTGCCCAAATCCCGCAGCGCACCAAAGAAATCGGGGTCAGAAAAACTTTGGGAGGGAGTAAATCACATTTGATCGGACAGGTGATCTCTGAGACTTTTGTCACGGTGCTGATCTCGGCTTTGGTGGCTTTCGTGATGACCAAACTCTCTTTTTCACTTTTGGAAGGTCTTATTCCAGAGGGGGTGGTTGAGTATACCAATACCCTTGGGGTCGTGCTGTTTTTCCTGTTGATCCTGGGTTTGACTACCTTTCTTTCCGGTGCCTATCCCGCTTGGTTGATTTCCACGATGCAGCCGATCGGCATCATCAAAGGCTCTGCATTTCAATCCCTTGGAAAAAGTAGGTTGACCCTACGGAAAGGACTGATCATATTCCAGTTTACCATTGCCCAGGTATTTATTGTTTGTGCCCTTTTTATCGGGCAACAATTGTCTTTTACCTTGAAGAAAGATATGGGCTTTGATAAGGAAGCAGTAGTCCTGGTTCAAATCCCATGGAAAATCCAACGGGACAGCACACTGAATCAAAAAATAATAACTTTTTCCGAAGAGTTGAAAAAGGAAAATGGAATTCAGCAAGTGTCTATGGGAAGAGAACCACTCTCTGCAGGATATTCTTCCAGCCCCTTCAGATTTGAAAAGGACTCTGTTGCGGATAAGGTTGAACAACAACTTTCCATCAAATGGGTGGATACCACTTACATTCACCTTTACGGGATGGAATTGATTGCCGGCCGTAATCTTCGGGATGCACAGCAGGTCAATGAATATGTGATCAATGAAACTGCAGCCAGGAATTACGGCTTCCAAAATCCTGCGGACGCCGTCGGGAAGTTAATCGGTAAAAGAGGTGAGGGGCTTTTACCGATTGTCGGGGTGGTCAAAGATTTTCATACGCGTGATTTTTATTCCAAAATTGAGCCTATTGTATTGATGTATCAGCCTGAGAACTTTGGGACAATCAATATCAAACTGGATACTGTTGATCCGGCACAATGGCAAAAAACACTGGCAAGTGTAGAGCAGAAATGGTACTCCTTTTACCCTCCGGAAACGTACGCTATGAAATTTTATGATGAGACAATCCAGTCCATGTATGAACAGGAGCGGAATATGGCAAAACTGATCAACCTGGCTACCGGTATTGCAATTTTGATCAGTTGCCTGGGCTTATTCGGCCTGGCCTCCCTGACCGCCTTTCAGCGGACCAAGGAGATTGGGATCCGAAAAGTATTGGGGGCAAGCTTAGTAGGTATTGTAGCCTTGTTGTCCAAGGATTTTGTGAAACTGGTGCTTATAGCAATTCTGGTAGCCACTCCTTTTGGCTGGTGGTTTACCGAAAAATGGCTGCAGGATTTTGCCTATAAAATTGAGCTGCACTGGTGGGTGTTTGCTTTTGCAGGATTTCTTGCCTGTTTGATTTCCTTTGCGACAGTAAGTTTCCAATCCATAAAAACAGCGCTGCTAAACCCTGTCGATAGCTTAAAGAATGAATAGTTTGAATGAAATGGGGTTTCTAGTCAGCAAAGTCTGAAACAGCTTTTAAGGATTAAATCTCTAAGTATTTTCCTGCATTTTATAATCCTATTCTTCAGAAATGCCATTTAGTATTTATGATTGTCCCAATTGGTTATAATTGACCATACTGGCTTTATTTTTACTTTAACATCCTATCCAGAATGATCAGCCTGTCTTTTGGAATAGGTAAGTTTAAGGTCATAAAACCAATGGTATCCCAAAAGATGATTGGATGGTACCAGTAATTGCAATGAAACATCGAGGAATGCAGGAACAAAATCCACCTATTTCCAAAGGAAATTTGACTATACCGAGCTGTGGAAATCAGTTCTGAGGAATAAAGTTTGGAACATGTAATCGAACCAATGAGCAAATTCATAAATTCGGCCACAGTGGGGTTTTAAACCTGTTGAACAGGAAGCATTTGACTTTTCTGTGACTTTAGTAAACTTGAAAACAATGAGCTAAGAGATGTTCAGACATCAAGGAAAAGGGAGAACATTTAGACATAACCTTAGGGTTGCGACTTTGCTGTCTTTTGTTGCAGGGGTCGTAAATGTTTCAGGTTTTCTGGCAATAGGACGACTGACTACCAATGTGACAGGTCATTTTGCATTTTTTGTTGATGAGGTTTTTAAGCTGGAATTTTGGACAGGATTGGTCTATTTCCTTTTTATATTTTTCTTTTTATTGGGGTCTTTTGTTTCCAATTTATTGATTGAGACTTTCTCCAGAAATGACTTGGGATTTCCTTTCGCATTTCCTGCTCTGATAGAAGCGCTGATCTTGTTTTTAATAGGGTTTTTAGGATCTTCTGAGAGTTTGGATCCAAATGTTATTGCCTACAGCCTACTTTTTTCGATGGGACTTCAAAATTCATTCGTGACGAAAATATCGAACTATACGGTGAGAACCACCCATCTAACAGGTCTTTTTACCGATTTAGGAATTGAATTGTCTCAATTGTTTTTTTACAAGGGGATTGATCAACGGCATCAACTTCTAAAATCAATTAAGTTACGTTTGTCCATTATCGGCTTCTTTTTTCTGGGAGGCATTTGCGGCGGTATTTTTTACACCAAGTTTGGACTGTTGGTATTGTGCATTGCCTCTTCCATTTTGATCATTGGACTGGTTTATGATCATGCTAAATTTCGATTCATTACCTTAAGACGAAAATTTAAATTGGGAGGATTGAAAAGCTGACAAAAAACTCTGGACGAAGCAGTAGGAAAGGATCATTCTATATCCCGAGTAGTTTGATATGCTGAATACCTGGTGTCATACTAACATCAGAGCCTTGATTTCCTCTTCCTTGTCATTTTCCATCAAAATCATCTTCAGCCTTTAATTCAGTTTCTCCATAGGGCGTTATGAATTTGCCATTCCTTTTCACCAAAACGATCAAACAGGAACTCGGGAATCCTAGCTCCAGAATTTGGTCACCCTCAATGATGCTGTTCTGCGGTATCTGGAATTCCAGAATGGTATTTTAAAGTCATCGGAAAGTTCTAAGTCCAACATCGATCTTTTCTTTAGAGAGGCCGGGAGAGACAGATGCAAAAGTTTTGCAGCCAATGGGAGGGTGGTGGCTTGGATAGCAACCGAGGCAAGCACGATTGAGAATATAATCTGAAATATTACTGCTGATTGCTTAATGTTGGCAATATTTCAAGAAAGAGCTTTTAAGACCTGGTTCGTCAACGTGAAACTGAAGATCATGAATCTGATGAGCAAAGGCAAAATCTCCAAGCTTGAACCCGTTTTGTCTGAGTGTAGAATAGGCAAGTAGTATCCAGAACCCTTGGGTAAAAGATACCCCTTGGACTGAGACAGTGTCTCCCAAAGGAATTTCTTATTCGATCTTGCCAGGTTTTTTTAGTGACCGTTCGCGACCGTTCTTGATCGTTTTTGTACAGATTAGGAACGGTAATATGCCTTGATTCTGCTTAAATAAGCTCAATAAATGTTGGCACGAATATTATTCCTACATTTAGATAATATTATTCAACTATGAGAAAGTATCATTTGGGTGAGTTCGAGGAAATTGTAATGCTGACGGTGGGCATATTGAACAACAAGGCATACAGTGTGGCCGTCAAAGATGAAATTGAATCGAGATTGGAGAGATCAGTAAGTATGGGAGCATTGCATACTGCCTTGAATAGGATGGAGGAAAAGGGGTATCTGAAGTCTTATTCCGGGGAAGCCACGCTCGAAAGAGCAGGTCGTCCCAGAAGGTATTTTGAGATCACTGCACTGGGCATGAAAGCTCTTCGATTGGCAAAAGAAAGCAGGGATGGGCTTTGGGCTGCCATTCCTCAGTCTATATGGAATTCATCATACGCTATGGATCAGTTATGAAAGAATCCAGACCTTCACCTCCAAAAACTTTCCTGGCTTTTTTTCAATGGTTTTGCCATCCCAGAATGCTGGATTACATAGAAGGAGATCTACTGGAAGTTTACCAGTCCAATTATAAAAAACTGGGAAAGCGAAAGGCAGATTGGAAATTTATTCTGGACGTTCTGCTGCTGTTCCGACCAGGAATTATCCGTCCAAGGACTCAACCTCAACATTTTATTCTTTTCGGTATGTATAAAAATTATTTTAAAATCAGTTGGAGAAACCTGCTTAAAAATAAGCAATACAGTCTGCTTACCATAGCCGGGCTTTCCCTCAGTCTTGTCATCTGCATCCTCATTTTTGGATTTATCAAGCTTCACCTTTCTTACGACGATTTTCATACCGATAAGGACAAGATTTACCGGGTTGTCACAGAATTGCGAAGCACTACAAATTCACATTCTGGCGGTGTTCCCACACCCTTGCCGGTACTTATTAAGGAAAGGGAATCCTTTGCCCAAAAAGTAATCAGGACATACTCGGCGCCCAATGTGCGGATTACTGTGAGCGATTCAAACGGTGCACATCATTACAAAGAGGCTGAGGGAGTTGTTTTTGCTGAACCGGATTTCTTTGATGTGTTTAATTTTCCGTTGAAAGCTGGGAGCGCCAAATCCGCCCTGTCCAATCCCAACACGGTGTTACTCACCGAAGAACTGGCACAGAAATATTTTGGTGAGGAGAATCCCATAGGGAAGTCCATCCTTTTGGATGGGGAATATGAACTGGCAGTGGACGGAGTACTTCAGGATATTCCTGCTAACACGCAATTCAAATCCGGTATTTATGTCTCCTTCAGCAGTTTTAAAACCTACATGCCTTGGCTTTCGGACGATGGTTTTTGGGGTGGTATTTCTTCCGGAATGCAGTGTTATTTAGTGTTACAACCACATGTCTCACCAAGGGAAGTCGAAGATATCCTGTCGGACTATACGGAGAAATACCCAATAGGAAGTTCAGATACAAGGGCTTATTATAGTCTTCAACCGCTATCTGACATTCATTTTAACAGCATGTATGGGGGAACCATGGAAAGATCGAGCTTGTGGATTCTGACAGCGATCGGGCTTCTTCTGTTGGTTACTGCTTGTGTGAATTTTGTCAATCTGGCAACAGCAAGAGCACTGCATCGAAGCAAGGAGGTTGGGGTGAGAAAAGTAATGGGTGGACGAAGCAGTCAGCTGTTTTGGCAGTTTATTTTTGAGACTGCACAAATCAGTCTGCTGGCAATACTGGTTGCCCTGATCGGTGCTTATTTAGTAATACCGATGGCGAATGCCAGGTTTAACCTGAATATAGGTCTTGGGGTATTTTCAGACAGGTATTTTATTTATTTTTTAGGAACGCTGTTTTTGTTGATCACAATTTTGGCGGGTAGCTATCCTGCCATTGTTATGGGACGGTTTAAGCCTATGGCGGCCCTGAGGGGAAAGTTCTCCTTACAGAATCTTGGTGGATTTAATACCAGAAGGGCTTTGATCGTCGGGCAGTTTGTGATCGCCCAGGTGATGATTATTTCTGCTGTGGTAATCATGGGACAAATGGACTATGTGCTGGATGCCCCTTTGGGCTTTGATAAGGATGCCATCGTAATGGTCAGCATGGGGGATGATTCCAGGCAGAATAAAACTGCTTTAAAAAATGAATTGGTAAGGATTAAAGGGGTAGAGCAGGTGTCTTTGTGCAATGATGCACCTGCTTCGGAAAATGGCTGGATGACCAATATTCAATTCGGGGATCAAACAGAAGAGTTGGATTTTCTGACCAACATGAAAATGGTAGATGAAGACTACCTGTCCACTTTCGGATTGACCTTGGTTTCAGGTAGAAATCTTACCCATTCAGATTCTGTCCGTGAAATGCTTGTAAATGAAGCTTTACTTCATCGACTTGGAGTTCCTTCTCCCGAAGAAGCTTTGGGAAGGGAGATTACGGCCAACGGGGGTAATATGAAAGGAAGAATTGTGGGGGTTGTCAGAGATTTTCATGGCAATTCGTTTCACGAGCAAATCAGTCCGACTCTCCTGACATCAGACTTGGGGTATTATGAGTCTTATGCCATCAAACTCAACATGGAGGATTCCAAAAGTACCCTGGCTGAAATAGAGGAAGTTTGGAAAAGAGACTACCCGAATCAACCTTTTGAATTTGAATACCTGGATGATCGCATTACCCGGTTTTACCAAAATGAGGCGACCACGCTGAGTGCTGTTCAACTGTTTACCGGGATAGCCATTCTGATAGGAGCCATGGGACTTTATGGATTGGTTTCCTTTATGGTAGTTCAGAAAACCAAAGAGGTAGGAATACGGAAGGTTATGGGGAGCAGCTCCCTTGAGATTATTTGGATTTTCGGCAGGGAATTCACCCGTCTGATTCTACTTGCATTTATAGTTGCCGCCCCGGTCGGTTGGTTCCTGATGAAAAATTGGCTTGAGAATTTCGAGTTCAAAATACAACAGGGGCTTGGTCTTTATATTCTTACACTTGGATTCACCTGTGTGATTGCTGCGGTCACTATTGGTTATCAGACTATCCGTGCAGCCAGTGTAAACCCTGCGAATAGTCTCCGGTCCGAATGAGCATCCCGAGTATGGGATAGTTGATTGGCTTTGTAATTGAATGATAGAGGCTGTGAAACCGGAGTGGGAACCAAAACCTATCGCTTGGTGGCATGAATTTATGTTTTGACGGCTGCTTTGATCGTATTGTGACGGTTTGGCTAATTCACGCTGTACTTCAAAACCCAAACCCTTGTTCGGGAAGGTACATCATCCGTTCGCACATGAACAGCCTACTGGCAACAGTTCTTCCTTTGGTATCCGGGAGCAGAACAATCTCAAATAAAATCAATTGGTAGTTCCTCTTTGGCTTTCGAAAAGTACTTTGATAGCTAAGTCAATCAATTTCTAATCATAAACCCTTTTCAGTTTTGTTTAAAGTAATCAGTTATATCCTCGGGTTGGTGGTAGTTGGATACCTTTCCTTTCACTACCCGCTTTTCGCCTTTGTCTTGTTGGCTGTGTTAGGTCTGATCCTGATCTATGTTTTGATAGCAGCTATTGTCAGGTTACTCCGTAAAACCATCCACGGAAAATGGTTCTATGTTCCGTTATCACTTATTGGTATGATTCTTTTCGGATTGATCATAAGCCTGATGGCACCCCTTGAGGAACCTGTTATACACACGGGGAATGCTTCTGAGGAACTGGCCTATGCATATCAAATGGATCAGGGTGACCGCAAAAACCTGAAGTTTTTTCTGGGTGCTTACCGGTCTACCATGAAGGAGCGGGACAGCACGCGATTGAATCAGGTGATCCAATTGATCAGAAATGACAAACAGGATGGAGGGATGGACAGCTTTCACGCCGCGTTTGTGCTGCATCATAATCCTGCCCGCGACAGTACGCTTTACCGACAGGCACATAACCTGGCAAAACAGGCAGCCTCAGAGCCATCCCTTGCTGACAATTTCCAGGTTCAGTGGCTATCAAAGGCCACCTATGACCGATGGATGCTTTCGATTGGCAAAGAACAAAAGTATGACACGCAGGGTGGGGTGAGTTTCGAAATAAAGTAATGCCTGCCATGCATTAATTCATGAGCGGTGATTTTTCTTGGGACTTATTTTGAAAGAGAGATAGCCTAAGAGAATGGCGAATAACCCGACTATAGGAAGCTGATAAGCTTCCAAGCCAATTACAACTGATAAATAGCCAAATCCTCCCAGTACTATTCCTGTAATAAATGCGGGGAAAATCCAGTGGCTGAAAATCGGTTTGTTCATCAAGGTTCTAAATTGGTATAAGAATAAGTTTTAAGTTGATGAAATTACTAATTTCGCTAAGACAGGGCAATAGAAATCAATGTTTTGGAAGTCAAAACAGATGAACGATGGGGGGGTTAAGCCTGAGACCTCTTGGAATGAACTGAATAAACGTTGGTAAAAAAACTGGAAATCATAAACAAGCATGTTGTTCGATAACCTGGAATATATCAGTATAGATAAACAAACAACGGATTTTCCGAAACATTTTCATGAAACATTTTGTGTTTCGCTGATCCATAGCGGAATTGAGCAAATTGATTTTGAAAGCCAAACTCTCTATAGCGAAAAAGGCAGTATTTCAATTGCCAATCCCTATGAAATACATTCCAACCCATTGATAGATAAAGACTCCCAGCTGAAATTCGATACTGTTTATATTTCCAGTGACTTAATGAAATATGTGTTAAATGGGCGAAATATCACATTTATAAACAAGAAACTGACCAGTGAAAGGGTAAATCAGCAATTTGCGCAGTTAATCGATGCTTTAGCCAGTAGAAACCCTAAAGCAATAGCGTCTTTACTTGAAAAGTTAATTGGGGCATTAAAATTTTATTCCTGCGAAAATGAACAGGTTTACGACGGGAATTTTATTCGTGATTTTAAAGAAATCAACAGCTATATAGAAAAAAACATCGAAGAAAGATTTTGCCTGGATGAGCTCTCAAAAATGGCTAATATCAACAAATATGGGTTTGTCAAAAAATTCAAAGCATCCACGGGAATGACGCCGATGAACTATATTCTGATGAAGAAAATATTTTCTTGCAAAAATTTAATTCATCCACATTTGGAGCTCACAGAGTTGGCTTATCGGTACGGTTTTTCTGATTTGCCCCACTTCTCCAGGACATTTAAAAGCTACGTGGGCATATCCCCTAAAAACTACCAGTCCAATCTTATTCAAGATTCATAATTGCCAATATTGTACAAGTGTATCCTTGGGCAGGGTCTTAAATTTGGGGAAAAATTAATACGAATGAAACGTATAATTTACTGCTTAGCTTTCCTTTTCACCCTTTCAAATTACCTTTTTGCCCAATCCATAGATGATCCTTTTTCGAAGGAGCGTATGAGAAAAGATCTGGAAGTCTTTAAAAATATACGGGTTAAAGCAAATTCAGGACTCTACAAGTATCGATCTGAAGTTCAAATAGATAGCATTTACCTTTGGGCAGAAAATGAAATCGATAAATCAGCTACTTACCTTGACTTCTATAACATCATTTGTCAATTGACTGATTTTGAAGGCAGTCTTCATAATGATACAGGTTTACCCGACAAATACCTTAGGTTTGTCAGATAGCAAAAAAGAAGGATTTGGATTATAATTGAAGTCCTGTCAGCGACCCAGCGACAATTTTAGGTGTAAGAGACC
>NZ_JACIJO010000002.1:0-1167909 GCF_014206875.1 Algoriphagus iocasae
TATTTTTTTCGCCTTACATCACTTCAAAGAACTTAATACCACGCATTTGTGGCTCTTGCCAGATCCGGTAAACCTTCCGTTTCCGTCCCGTTTTTGCCCCTTCATCGCTGATGGGAGTGCAAAGGTAAGAAGTAATTTTTTACTTCCAATAGTCAGATAAAAAAAATTTGAATTTTATTTTCCCGCCTTTGCTTTTGATTTCAACCGTTATTTGAGTCGTTTCTCAAACGGAGTGCAAACATAGGATGGTTTCTATTAATTCACAAGCTTTGGACACAAGAAAATCACAAACTTTTAGCAAAAAAATCGCATCGAATTAAAAATCAAGACTTTGGTTTTTATAGAGAGGAACAGTACTGCAAGGCTCTCCATACATGATCGTCTTTGCCCGGCTTTGCACCAAGGAAACTATCTTCCCATAAGCAAATAAAGGAATGGGAAAATCAGAGCATCCTTTGACTATTACAGGCTTGTCATTGAAAAGATCTAAGTCCAGGTCAGCCAGACATTTTTCTGAAATCATAACCTCTAACTCATTTAAACCACCTATCGCATAGCCTTTAGCTATTGGAGTAAGGTAAGTTGCCACTAGCATATATGCCCAATTAGGAACGATTGCATCTGCGGAACAAAGTATAGCTACCCATTTGTCCTGATAAATCTCCCAGTCTAATTCTTTCAATGCAGCTCGAAAATCCTTCTCCCTTAAAACCAATTCCTGAAAAAGGAATGGCTTCAAATCAAAAACCATCCGCTCTTCTTTTGGATAGATTTCTTCTAGATCTAAAGAAACTATAGCACTCTGGGCAACTCTATTTACAATCTCGCTCATGACATCAACAAAGGATTCTTTTTCGATTTGAGAACCTTGAATTCTTTCAAATAATTCGGAACAAAATAAGCCAGGTTCTCAAATTCATTTTTCTGATACTTTATCCAAGCCAATTCCCCAACCTGAATGGCGGAAATTCTATCCTCCAAAAAAACCGCATTTTCATTTATTATCACCTCTTTAGCTTTTGGAACTGCGTCGCCAATAAAGATCACTTCGGTTTTTTGCAGATAGGAATCAAACGAACTTTCATCAATCACTTCTGAATCCAGACTTGAAATTGGATTGAAATTGGAATCATATATCTCCCTGTAAACTTCCATCCTTCTCGCGTCGAGCATTGAAACTACAATCGAACTAGAGTTCAATTTGCTTTTTGCTCCTCTAGCCAAAGCAGCCAATGTACTGACTCCAATTAACGGAATGCCCCACGCAAAACAGAGGCCTTTAGCAGTAGACACCCCGATTCTCAATCCTGTGTAAGAACCTGGTCCTTCTGAAACAGCT
This sequence comes from Algoriphagus iocasae, assembly GCF_014206875.1. GTDB lineage: Bacteria > Bacteroidota > Bacteroidia > Cytophagales > Cyclobacteriaceae > Algoriphagus > Algoriphagus iocasae. The sequence continues at coordinate 1,340 of NZ_JACIJO010000002.1, forward strand.
ACAGCGGAAATATCTTTACCATCCAAACTCTTCTCTTCCAATAACTCTTGAATCAATCCAATTAAACGCTCGGAATGAGCACCTGGAAGATCAATCTCCTTTACTCTTAGCAACTCTCCATTGTCATGAAGGGCCACAGAACAAACCGGAGTCGAAGTCTCTATGGAAAGAATCAAAGCCATCGATTATTTTCTAGAAGCAGTAAGGGTTTGCTGGAATTTATCAGGAACAGACAAAAATGTTAATGCTTCTTTAACAGCAGGATCTCCATTTAGGCTAGCTTCAATCATCCCTTCTTGAAAATAGTATCTAGATACAATTTCCTCAGAAAGGATTTTTCTAATCTCATCCTGATATGTTATCAAATCCTGCTCTTTGTTATGATGAACTTTAGCCTTTATAGCTTCGATTTGTGATTGTATCTCATCGAAATAAGTTTCATTCTCAGCGTACTTCGTCAGATCCTCCACAGACTTTTCTACATAAGTCTTATAATCATATTCTTTTCCGTCCAGCCATTTTTTAAAGCTTTCATAATCTGCATCCGAAATTGAAAACGTGGATGGATCAGCAATCTCTTTATGTGACCTAGCATATTCTGTTGCAAAATTGAATATATGGCTTCGTGCCACTAGGCTATAGGAGATAGGAGCATATTTTACTTGAACCACCATTTCGTCAGGTTCGATTCCCGCACCATCTAAAACAACTCTTCCGTTCTTGGTTTTAAATTCCTTTCTCAATGAATCCGGTACAGAGGTCAACTCTCCACTTTCTCTTGATTTGGTATAGTCAATCGCCTGAATACATCTCCCACTTGGGATATAATACTTCGCCGTAGTGATCTTCATTTGAGAATTGTACGAAAGTGGAATAGTAGTCTGCACCAAACCTTTTCCAAAAGACTTTCTACCAATCAAGACTGCACGGTCATAATCCTGCAGAGCACCTGCGACAATTTCTGAAGCTGATGCAGAGTTCTCATTGATCAAAACTACCAATGGAATTTCTTTATCTACAGGGGTTTTAGTAGTCTTATAGGTATAATTGACATTTTCCAATTTCCCTATCGTCTTCACAATGTCTTTTCCTTTAGGGATAAATAAATTGACAATTTCAGCAGCCTCGTTTACCAAGCCTCCTGGATTATCCCTTAAATCCAAAATCAATCTCTCAATACCTTGACCTTTCAAATCCAAAAGTGCATTTCTCACCTCATTAGAAGCATTGGTAGTAAATTCACTTAATTTGATATACCCAGTGCGATCATCAACTTTTCCGTAAAAAGGAACATTCTTGATAACGATTTTTCTTCTGGTCAAATTAAAACCCAAGGTATCATCCCCTCTTTTCACTTGAACAAAAACTTCTGTATTTGCCGGCCCCTTTAGTAAGGAAGACACATCTGAAGTCGGTTTATCGACCACAGAAACAGTATCGACTTTCAGTAACTCATCAGCAATTTTCAATCCGGCAGATTGGGCTGGGAATCCAGTATATGGCATCACGATGATATTACCTTCCCCCCTATTTCCAATCAAAGCTCCGACTCCGCCATATTCACCGGTAGTCATCACTCTGAAATCCGCAGATTCCTCTTCAGGAATATAGGTGGTATAAGGGTCCAATTCTTCAAGCATCGCATTGATGCCGATCGTCACCAACTCATCCGGATCAATTTCATCCACATAATAGGAATCCAACTCCCTGACCATGGTCGCGAAAATGTCTATATTCTTTGCTATCGCAAAGAGCTTGTCATTCTTGGTTTTGAAAGCAAAGAATCCAGATAGGACGATTGCTCCCAACAAAAATATCAGGAGGGATTTCTTGAGTGGTTTATTCATGATTCTTTGTGGTTTGAGTCGAGCATTTCAGCTAATTTATTGAGAACAAGAACAATTTTAGCTTCGATTTTGTGAAAATCCATTCCTGATGGTCCCACATAAATCAAACCTAAATTTACATCTTGCTTTTCCAAAGCCGAAAGTAATTGCTTATTAAGTCTATACGCCTCTTTCATCCTTCTTTTGATGAAATTTCGGTCTACGGCCTTTTTGATTTTCTTCTTCGAAACGGAGAAAAGCACCTTTGGGGTTCCATTCCCCACTTGCATTTTAACAAAAAATTGGACTTTGAAGGGGAATAAAAAAAAAGAGGAACCTTCGTTAAAAAGTTCCTTGATTTCTTTTTCGGCATAAAGCCGTTCACTTTTTGGAAGTTTATAATTCATCACAAGGAGTAATACCGTATGTGAACATACGAAAACTACCTCAAAGAATTACTTCTTCAATGTCTTTTCAGATGACACAGATAACTTGTGTCTTCCTTTTGCTCTTCTGGCTTTCAATACTCTTCTACCGTTAGCAGAAGACATTCTTTCTCTAAAGCCGTGCTTATTTTTTCTTTTTCTGCGAGAAGGCTGGAATGTTCTTTTCATGATCGAATATCTTTATCTTTTTTGCTTCCTGGACTTCCTCTCTGAGGAATAGGCCTCAAAAAGGACTGCAAAGATAAGTAGCATTTTTTGAAATACAAACCTACCCTATACATTTGTTAGACTCTAATTAGATATCTATGTGCAAATATACAATAAGTTGTCCCAATCCCGCCTCCCAATTTCTCCAAATTCAATTGGAATTAACTGCTCCATCTGATGGGCCTATCAGCCTCCAACTGCCTGCATGGCGCGCAGGGCGCTATCAATTGGCAAATTATGCCCAATTCCTAAGAAACTTTCGGGTTCAAAATGAAACAGGAGAAAAAATCCACTGGCGAAAAATAAGTAAAGATTGCTGGACTTTCGAAGCTAAAAAAAATCAAAAATATCTGATCAATTATGAATTTTTCTGTTCTAGAATGGATGCCGGAGGAGCATGGATTGACGATCAACAGGTATCTATCAACTTTATAAATTGCTGTTTTGAGGTAAAAGGTCTAGAAAATTCACCCATAAATATTCAGGCAGACCTACCTTCTTTCAAGCAACATGTTTGTACAATTCCTGTAAATCCTGCTGGCAGTTGGACAGCAGAAAATTTTCAGATGTTGGCCGATTCTACATTTTTAGCCTCCAATTCTCTTTCCCATTTTGATTACAAAGTAGGTGATGCCAACTTCCATATCTGGATCCAAGGAGAAATTCATTTTGACACAGAACTGTTCATCGAGCGATTCAAAAAATTCACTGCAAGTCAGATTCAGGACTTTGGAGAATTCCCTGAGAAAACTTATCATTTTATTTTCCAACTCCTTCCTTACCGTCATTATCATGGAGTAGAACACCAAAAAGGTACTGTAATCACTTTTGGACCTGCGGAAAGCCTATCGGATCCCAATCAAATGGAAGAACTCCTTGGCGTAAGTTCACATGAGCTCTACCATGCTTGGAACGTTTGCCGAATCAGACCACAGGAATTGCTTCCTTATGACTTCTCGAAGGAAAACTATACCAAAGCGGGTTGGATGCTTGAAGGAATTACCACCTTCATGGGAGATTACTATTTGATGAAATCAGGAGTTTTTTCACTGGAAACTTTTTTGATTCAAATCGAAAACACACTAAAAAAAGAAATTGCCAATCAAGGCTGGAAGAATCAAACGATTTTAGAATCTAGTTATGATCTATGGCTAGATGGTTATCAACAAGGTATTCCTGATAGAAAAGTGAATATATATTCCCATGGCAGCCTTATTTGTTTTTGCCTCGACATCATGCTTTTGGAGCGGGGAAGCAGTTTCACTTCAGTCATGCGGGCTACCTGGAATAAGTTTGGTAAACCTAAATTCGGTTATACCAATGAATCGTTTTGGGAGACATTAATTTCTCATTCGACTGATTCTGGAATCTTTGAAGATTTCTACAGACGATTTATCTCTGGCAATGAGGATTTGATCCCGTTTTTTAGCGAAAAAATAAAATCCCTTGGATTGAAACTTGAATTGAATGAAAACTCAGATCAATTAGCCAATTCCTTGGGTATCTTGACTAGTGATAATAAAATCATCAAAATCCATCAGGACTCCCCTGCCTTTGTCGATCTTATGATTGGCGATCAGGTTCAGTTTCAACTAACTGAAAATAAAATCAACTTGGCTGTTTCACGAATAAATGGATTTATGCACAAATACAGTTATGATCTTGGTTCGGGATTTTTTCCAGAACCAAAAATTAAAATTGAAAACGAAACAGAATTTCGGGTCAAATGGATGAAATAAAAAAGGGGGCTTGAACTAGCCCCCTTCATATTATTTAAAATCTGCTTCCGTCAAGGTCGGATTGATTTCTAAAGTTTTGATTTTGGCTTCCAAAGGAACCGGCAACATAGGAGATTTCATTGTCCATGACATTGGGATCAAGACTCCATTTTTCTCTTCGTAATCAGAATAGAATGTATCACCTGATTTTTCGTTTTCATTCTTGATTTTCAAACCAGAATCTACAGCATAATAGTTAATTACTTTCGCCCCGGATGGATTTGAAATAATCACTTTATAAGCTGGGGTTCCATCTACATCTTTAATACCATCAAGCTCCATAGAATAACCCAAAACCTCATAATGGGCTTCAGGAATGAAAAGCGCATTCATTTTTGCCTCTTCGTATTGTTCGTCTGTCATATCGATGGTTTGACCACCTGCAGATACCACACCTTTTCCATCCATCATGGTTGAGCTTTGCATTACGTTGCCCATGACAATGGTCTTCTGACCGAATCTCATATTGGCATCATCAAAAGTCATGGCAATTTCTACTGCATTGCCCATGACATCAGCCGCCATTACCAACTTAGCCGCTTTGATAGCTTTTGCAGCTTCCTCTCCGCCGATTGCAGAAAGATAATTAGCGATGACTTTTGAAGCGGTCATGCTTGCGTCAGTCATTTGGATTTCCTTGGCAGGATCTCCCATGTTAGTATACATTTTAACTTCGCCAAACTGAGCTAGCTTATCTTTAATCTCTGAGCCATTTCCAACTGCAGTGATGTACATTTTGTCGGGCTGGATCAAATCTACTGCCGCCTTATTGATATCCTCCACCGTATAAGAATTCATCTTTTGAAGGTAGGTTGCATAATAATCTTTTGGCAGATTATATCTCTCCGTATTCAATGCAAAGTTTGCAATGGTAGATGGACTTTCTAGGGATCGTCCAAATGAACCAGCAAGATTGGATTTTGCCTTTTCAAGTTCCTCTTCGGTCACGCCACTTTTCACCAAACGATCCAATTCATAAATAAACTGAACAACTGCCGAATCTGTCACTTCTGTTCTTACAGCTGCATTTGCGGAAAACTGTCCAATCAATTTATCAGAGGAAATAGAAGAATAAGCACCATATGTATAGCCTTTATCTTCTCTCAAATTCATAAATAATCTAGAAGATGATCCTCCTCCTAAAATCTGATTGACCAATCGGCTGGAAATGTAATCTTCATCTCCAATTTTCAATTCTACCGGCTGAACAATGTTAATATTAGTCTGAACTGAAGAACTTCTATCTACCAAACCGACCACAGTTGTTTCCGGCCTTTTTGGAGTTTCATAAGTGAAAGTTGGTACGTCGCCAGGCTTCCATGTAGCAAAATATTGCTTAACTACTTTTTCTGCCTCTGCTTTGTCCATATCCCCTACTATAGCCAAATAAGCAATATTCGGCTTAAAGAAAGTCTCATAGTAATTCTTGATATCAGCTACTGTGATGTTATTGATTGTTTCTTCTGTCTCAATTTCACCATATGGATGGTCTTTGCCATACATAACAGCGCTAGTCAACCTAGCAGAAATCGCTCCCGGATCATCTTTGCTTGATGCCAAACCAGTCAAAGACTGCTTTTTAAGCTTGTCCAATTCCTCCTGTGGAAAAACAGGATTATAAAGTACATCAGCCATCAATTCCAGTACTTTTGCCTGATGCTTTTTCAAAGAAGAGGCAAAGATCGAGGTAGAACTAGCAGAAAGACTCGCTCCAATAAAATCTACTTCTTCATCCAGTTGATCTTTGGTTCTATTTGTAGTTCCTGCGGTCATCATTTCACCGACAAAACCAGTCAAACCAGCTTTATCTCCCTCTAGTAGTGGATCTCTTTCTAATACCAAGGTGAAAGATACTCGTGGAAGTTTGTCGTTTTTCACAACGAAGACTTTCAATCCATTGTCCAGTGTAAAAGTCTCGGCTTCACCGATTTTAATTTCAGGAGCAGGACCAGACTTTGGAAATTGGCTTCTGTCCAGCTGTGCATAACTCACCACAGCTACCAAAAAGCTTAATATAAATGATATTGCTATTTTTTTCATGTCAATTTGAGTATTTGGGTGAAACAATTATTGAGCTGGTTGCTGCGCCTTTGGTAAGTAATACAAAACAACTCTTCCTTTCAGATCAAGGTATTCTTTAGCTACCCGCTGGATGTCTTCTTTGGTCACCTTACTATATGCATCCATTACCTTGTTGATGTAATTTGCATCTCCGTAAATCGCGTGAGCCTCTGCAAGATTCTCTGCAATACCAGCCATAGAGGAGTTACTGCTCACAATGTTGTTTTCCATGATGTTTTTCAACTTCATGAAATCCTGATCGCTTAAACCTTCGTCTTGCACCTGCTTGATCAGCTTGTCAATTTCAGTTTCTAAATCTTTTGGCTCCACTCCCATGTTAGCAATGCTATACATGATGAAAATCCCTCCATCTTCCAATTCCAATGGAATCGCTGCTACTACCAATGCTTTTTGCTGCTTATCTACCAACTCTTTGGTCATTAAAGAAGAAGCTCCACCTGTCAGGTAAGTTGAAAGCATTGACAAAGCATAAGAATCCGCATCCGTTTTTGGAGGAAGATTGTATGCCTGAATCACTGCTGGAATCTGGATATTATCGTAAATAACATCTCGGATCTCCTCAGTTTTCTTAGGTTCTTTTACATTTGGGCGATAAATCTCTTTTTTGCCCATTGGGATTTCAGTAAAATATTTTTTCACCCAAGCTTCCGTCTGTGCATAGTCAATGTCCCCTGCAATAGTCAGTGTAGCATTATTTGGCACGTAGAAATCTTTATAAAACTGCTGAAATTCTTCAATTGAAGCTGCATTTAAGTGTTCCATGGAACCGATTGGTGCCCATTGATACGGATGCTTAGAATAAGCTCGCTTCAGCGTTTCAGGAAGAATAGTGCCATAAGGTTGGTTTTCATAACGCTGACGTCTTTCCTCTTTTACGACTTCTCTCTGGGTTTCCACTCCAGTCTCATCCACTTTGGAATGAAGCATTCTTTCACTTTCCATATAGAGCGCCAACTCTAATTCATTGGAAGGTAAAGACTCGTAGTAATAGGTAATATCATTGGATGTGTAGGCATTCAGTGTTCCTCCTCTGCCTTGGATGATATTCATGTATTGTCCTCGCTCGATATTCTCAGAACCTTCAAACATTAAATGCTCGAAGAAGTGAGCAAAACCAGTTCTCTCTGGGTTTTCGTTTTTGGAACCTACATGATATAGAACCGAAGTCACTACTATCGGAGTGCTTTGATCTTGGTGCATAATCACATGCAGCCCATTATCTAGATCAAATTCTTTGAATTCGATCTTTTTTTGTGCCATAGCAGGAAGACTCAGCATCCCTGCGATGATACCTAATGCGGTAATTTTTCTCATTGTAAAAAGATTGGGTTGTTTAATTCCGTGTGTTGATTCAATCGTGAAATTCTAGAAATTGTTTAAATGTTCATCTTCGAACAGTTAATTGAACAATTTCATTTTAAGAGCCTTAATTTAAAACTTTCTCCTAAAAAAATAAGATATAGGCGACAATCTGAAATTTGGCAAGTTAAATAATAATAAAAAAACCGAGTCAGAATTTCTGAACTCGGCTTTGAAAGCTTATGGATTTAGCCTGTTTAAAATCTCTTTGGCTTGATGCCATTCCAGCCTTGGGCCGAATTGACTTACGATTTTTGAGCTAGCCATGGAAGCCAATTTCCCGCTGGAAGCATAGCTATGGCCATTCGTAATTCCATAGATAAATGCTCCAGCAAACATATCACCTGCACCATTGGTATCCACTGCAGTGGTTTCGTAAGGCTCTATATCAATGAAAGTATCTCCATCAAAAATCATCGCTCCATTTTTACCCTGTGTGATCACAAAATGCTTGGCAACTTTCTTCAGCTCTTCTCTCGCTTCTAGCAAATTATCTTTGCCGGTATAAATCATCGCCTCTTCCTCATTGGCAAAAAGCAGATCTACACTTGCTCCCACAACCTCAGACATTGGTTCCTTGAAATATTTCACCATCGCTGGATCTGAAAAAGTCAAAGCGACTTTCACACCGTTTTCCTCAGCAATTTTCTTTGCATGCATCATCGCTTCTTTCCCATTTTCTGATGTGATCAGATAACCTTCGATGTACAAATATTTAGAGTTAAGAATGGCGGATTCATTCACATCTTTGATGGAATAAGTGGAAGTAATGCCCAGAAAGGTATTCATTGTTCTTTCCGCATCTTCGGTTACCATTACCAGGCATTTCCCGGTAATACCAGCTTCAAGTTGCTGCTCATTCAGGTTGTGAGCTACTCCAGCAGCCTTCATATCATTCATGAAAAAATGCCCCATTTCGTCATTTGCCACTTTGCAGGAATAATAAGAGTTCCCTCCAAATTGACTAACAGCGATGATGGAATTCGCAGCAGAACCTCCACATTGTTTTTTAGCTTCTTCGGCATTGATGACATTCATTAAGGCATTTTGGCGATCCTCGTCTACCAAAGTCATCAATCCTTTTTCTACACCGTTGTCTGTAAAAAACTGATCGTTGACTTTAAACTCTATATCTACCAAGGCATTGCCTATGCCTGTCACGTCGTACTTTTTCATTTTATAATAGTTGGAAAGTTGTAAAGTTTTAAAGTTGTAAAGTTGGTTAGAAAGACATGTTTAACTTCATTATTCGATGTTAGATATTCGAAAATTCATTCCTTTGATTTCAATTGGGAAAATCAGGTTCGAGGTTCAAGATAATCTCGTAAATCGTAATTCGTATTTCATCATTTGTACTTCGTTAATCAAATATCTTATGTCTTTCAAAAGGTTTTTCCCGATCAAATAAATAGCGATAGGTGTGATGAGTTTTATAGATTTTTGCCAAAAGCTGCTCGCAAACACGCATCATCTTTGGGTTAAAATCACCGATCCAGTTCATCTCGATCGTTTTATATTGAAAGTCTGATTTCCCACTCATTTTATCATATTCTACCACCATGGCAGATTCGACACCTTTGCCCTGATGCTCAGGTACCACACCAAACACCAACCCCAGCATTTTATTAGGTGGAGAAAATGTTTTGTACCAAAGGAATTTCAATTTGCCAAGCAAATCCATCTTTCCATTGACATGTTTAAAAAGCTGATTGATTTCAGGTATTTGAATAAACATAGAAACCGGTTCTCCTTTGTAAAACCCGAAATAAATCAACTTTGGGTCGATGATCGGTTTCATTTTGGCAAACATCATCTGGGCTTCTTTCAATGAAAGCGTTTTTCCCATATGCCTGGACCAAGCTTTATTATAAGTGGTCATGAAATATTCGGGAGCTTTCTCCTTCAGTTCCTTGCCTTTGATGTAGCGAAATTCATAATCTGGATTTGCAAGAATCACATTCGCCCTGGCAATGAGTTTCTCATCAAAACCGACATTCTGCACATTTCTGGCGTAAGTGAATTGCTTAAAGTAAATCTGGAACCCATAGTCCTCAAAAAACTTTTGGTAATACTTAAAGTTCCAAGGCATATTATAATTCGGCTCAGTAAATCCATCCACCAAAAGCCCCCACCATTTGTCACGCTCCCCAAAATTGATCGGCCCATCCATGGCTTCCATTCCTTCGCTTTCAAGCCATGCCTTTGCAGTATCAAAAAGTAAAAATGCCGCTTCTTGATCATTGATGCACTCAAAAAAACCTAAGCCACCGGTGGGTTGCTTTTCTTTCATTTTAGGATTGATAAAAGCGGCTATTCGGCCAATTGTCTCCCCTTTATCATTTTCAAGCAACCAGCGTTTTGCTTTGGCACCGTTTCTAAAAAGTTTGTTGGTTTCTTTATGAAAAAGCCCCTCGATATCTGCGTCAAGTGGCCTGATCCAGTTCTTTTCGTTTTTATATAACCTGACAGCCATCTCGATAAATTCTTTCTGATGGGCAGGCGTGGTAACTTCGATCAATTGCATTCGGGTGATTTTAGAATGCTAAATTAGGCAGATCGGGTGAAAGGGCAAAAATAGAATGAATGTGATCAATCACAGAAAATTTAAAACGGAAATTAGTTACCAATTCTATATTGGTTAAAGGGATAGAATTTCTCGTAAGCAGACCCCAAAGCATCATGATTAGTAGCTGGGTTTAATCGATAGTAATTAGGTGTCCCCACACCATTTAAATCATGACCAGATTGAGGCTTTTCTTTGTATTCTATTTCATCAATCACTTCTCCCTGAAAATTGTAAAACTTCCAGACTCCGACCCTTTTGGTTCCAAGCAATTTCCCTGAAGATGCAAGACGGTTTGAGTTGGGAAAATAATAAGACCAGTTTCCGTTATTCTCCCCTTTTAAAACCTTTCCCTTAGCCAAGACAAATCCCTGATCGTCAAAAATTATGCGTTGGCCATTTCCTTTTTTCAAAATTTGCTGATTTTTTAATTGATCTGCATTTTGAACCTCTATCACTGAAGCCAACTTTCCTTCTAGGTAATTTTCAGTTTGGACATGATTCCCTTTTTCGTCGATTACCAACCAATCACCTTCTTTTAACCCATTATGATAGTTCCCTTGACGGGAATATCCAGGCAAAATCTCAAAAATTTCTTGCCATTCACCGGAGCGAATACCTCCCAAATAATTTCCTTTAAGCTTAGTTTTTCTATCAGAGTTAATACTGATCCACTCGCCCTCGGGAAATCCATTTTTGAACATCCCTTTTTCTTTTAAATCTCCATCAGTAAAATAAGCTTCATATAATCCATCGATTTCACCTTTAGAATAAGACAACTTGAATTCCAAATTGCCATCGGGATAATAATAAAGTGCACTTCCATTAGCCAATCCATCCTTGTATGCTATGGTTGATTTTATCTGACCAGATTCAAAATATTCCTGCCATTCTTCAACCTTTTTACCGTCTTCATATTGACCGGAGTACTTTTTCTCCCCATTTTCAAAAAACTCTTTAAAATCGCCATCCAACTTACCATTTTCAAGAGTAGCAAGGGTTTTAATGCTTCCAGTTGGGTAATTTTCCTGAAAGATCCCATTAGGCAAATCTTCTGAAAAATAGATAATATAAACAGGTAGCTCCTGATTAAAAAGTCTTTTAAAGGTTTCAGGGTCTACCGCCTCAAAAGTGGATTGATTGGAATGATCAGGATTGATTTTAGAATAAACTCGCCATTCGCCGGATTTCTTCCCATTCTCAATATTCCCTACTCCAACAAGATCCGAATTTCCAAAATAATAATAGTTCAGCTCAATTTCCGTATTCAAGAAAAAGCTAAATAAAAGAGTAAATGCTAAGGCTAACATGGGAAATTTCTTTTGTAATAAAAAAAAAAAACAATTTAACATTAATCAACGACATCCTTAAAAGAAGGTTTATCTTTCTGTCAATCAAACTATTGCTTTTTTTTCGCCAGCAAATACCATCTATATCCCCCAAAAAATAAAAGCTGGTTTACTGAGTTATCCTGCTTCTCCAGAAGCAGGACTTATTATAGTTGTGCTGCTTCTGGAGAAGCAGCACTAAAAAGAACCTAAAACCAAATCCAAATGATCAAATCTCTCATAACCATAATTGCACCCACCATTAACAAAGCGTAAACAAAAGCATTTCTCCTAAATTTGCGATTGAAATTAAACTTGTGAAAGCCCACTTTATCTGGAAGAATTATCTTTCGGTATAAATAAACTCCCAATCCAAACATAATTAAACCGACTAAAATCAACATCTTATCATGTTTTTTAATGCTACTTCTGGAGAAGTTGCATAGCACTCTACAGTTGACCTGCTTCTCCAGAAGCAGGACCCAAAGAACTAATACAATTCTACTTTTACCAAACATTTTCTACCTGCATAATCTCTCGCAGAGCTAAACAAATATTCTTCAGGCTCTTCTACAATCAATGCCTCAGCAGGATTTTGATGTATATAATGAAGCTTCTGTTCAAAGAAATGATTTGATTCAATTGAAACAGCATGCAAACCATCAAAACAGAACTTATAGGTGGTTATTCTACTTTGATTTTTCCCTGAATACCTTCAAAATCCATGATGCACGGGATTCAACAGATTTGTCAGACCTGAATTAAAAAGTTAATTTAGAAATAAATTGAACCCACTATAAATTATTCGATACCTAATGAAGAAAATCTTCCCATTACTTTTTTTTCTCTGTACTCTCAGTTCTATTTCATTTTCACAGGGGCTTTCCGAAATTCAACTTTCTGCAGGCTGGAATTCAACAAGGCCAAGAATCAACTCAAATGCCCAATTTATTCTCCCCGACGATAAGGTGGTGATTATGGATTTGGATCATAATTCAGGAGAATCATTTAATTATGGCATACTTCTGAGTTGGCAAATTAAAGAAGACAAACCTTGGTCTGTCAAAACAGGTTTATTCTGGACAAATATGAATTTCAGCATTTGGTCGAATTACCTTGATAATAACACCGGTTATTTCTTGAATTTCAAAAATAATATTCGCCAAATTGATCTACCTATTTTATTGGGTTACAAAAAAACGATATCAAGCTTTGAAATTGGATTTGATTTTGGAATCATAAAAACTATCTGGCTTGACTCTGAAGTAAATCTAAACACAACTTACCAAGCTCCCAGCTCAAATCCTGAATTTAAACAAATAACTGAGAACTCCGATGGATTTGTACCATTTGGGAAAAAGTACAGTTTTTTTGTTTCTCCTTTACTCCAATTGAATTTCTCCCGAGCTTCCGGGATATCCCTTCAACCCTTTTATAGATTCCAAGTCGGTTCAAAAAGGAGCCTTTTATACAGAACTCACACAGGATCCATCAAACAATTTGGACTCAACTTAGGATACAATATAAAATTTTGAGAAATCTAAAATTCAATAAGGAGTTAGCTTCTTTTCTCAGATATTCTACTTCTCCAGAAGCAGTTCTAATTTTACATTTTTCAGTGCAGCTTTCGAAAAAGCAGCACAACCAACATATTATTCCATCACCTCTCCATACAGATCAAACTCTGTTGCATCAGTGACTTTTACATTTACAAAATCACCCACTCGGCAGTAGTATTTCGAAGCATCAATCAATACTTCATTATCCACTTCTACTGAATCGTATTCTGTTCGACCTACGAAATGGCCTCCTTCTTTTTTATCAATTAAAACTTTGAACGTCTTACCAATTTTCTCCTGATTCAATTCAAAGGAAATCTGCTCCTGAATTTCCATCAGGTTATTAGCTCTCTCCTGCTTTACTTCCTGAGGAATGTTGTCTTCCATCGAGAAAGCATGGGTATTTTCCTCATGAGAATAGGTAAATACGCCCAAACGCTCAAACTTCATTCGCTCTACAAAGTCCACCATTTCCTGGTATTCTTTCTCTCCTTCTCCCGGGTGACCAGCTATTAATGTGGTACGAATCGCAATGTCAGGTAAAATGTCTCGGATGCTGTGAATCAAATCTTCTTGTTTCTGGCGAGTCGTTCCACGGCGCATCGCTTTCAGCACATCCGTCGAACCATGCTGCAAAGGAATATCCAAGTAATTACAGATATTCTCCCGGTCCTTCATCACCTCGATCACATCCATCGGAAAACCTGTTGGATAGGCATAATGAAGACGAATCCAGTCGATGCCATTCACGTCAGATAGCCTACGCATCAATTCTGCAAGATTCCTCTTTTTATAAATATCCAATCCATAGTAAGTGGAATCCTGAGCGATCAAAAGCAACTCCTTCGTGCCGCCTGCAGCTTTGTGTTCTGCTTCTTTCACCAATTCTTCTATTGGTCGGGAAATATGTCCTCCACGCATCAATGGAATCGCACAAAAAGAACAAGGTCGATCACAACCTTCAGAAATTTTCATGTAAGCATAATGAGAAGAGTGCGTCAACAAACGCTCTCCAACCAATTCATGCTTGTAATCAGCCTTGAATTTCTTCAAAATAGCCGGCAAATCACGTGTCCCAAAAAATGCATCAACCTGAGGGATTTCCTTTTCCAGATCGTCTTTGTAGCGTTGAGAAAGACAACCAGTCACATAGACTTTATCCACCAACCCCTGCTCTTTGGCATCGACATACTGCAAAATTGTGTCAATAGACTCTTGCTTTGCATTATCGATAAAACCGCAAGTATTGATGATAATGATGTTATTATCATCCGCACCAGACTCATGGCTGGCATTGATACCATTTCCTTTAAGCTGGGTGAGAAGCACTTCCGAATCTACGAGATTCTTGGAGCAACCCATGGTGATAATATTGACCTTGTCTTTCTTTAACGTTCTTGCTTTCACGGAATTCCTGCTTTTTAAGGCTGCAAAGGTAGGGAAAAAAGTAGGTTCCTAATTTTTTGAAATTAAAAATTAGAAATTCAAAAATAAAATCATGAGGTTGACCATGAATCCCCTTCAAAATGAGATTATCATGAATTTATTTTTTCACCGCAAAGCCACAAAGCACTCAAAGAAAAACGCCAAGGATTTTTTAAATAATTTCTAGAAACTTTTCCTATAAACTAAAGAGCTTATAAACAATTTAAACGAAACTAATAAATCGCAATTTCCCCTTAATAGTCTCCGAAATTCTGTTTTATAAATAGACTATTAGAAGTATATTTAGTTTCACTATTTTTTTATCAAATGACTGAAAATGAAATTTCATCAATCATAATAGGTTCAGCGATTGAAGTTCATAAACAACTTGGTCCCGGTCTTTTAGAAAGTAGTTATGAAATATGTTTAGCTTATGAGTTAAGGCTACGCGGTCTTGAGGTAGAAACACAGATAGCACTTCCTGTGATTTATAAAGACCTTAACCTAGAAGCTGGACATAGAATAGATATACTTGTTAATAAAAAAGTGATAATTGAAATCAAATCCGTTGATGGATTTTTAGACATCCATTTAGCGCAAATCCTCACTTATTTAAAGCTTTCAGATTTAAGGCTTGGATTATTATTAAACTTTAATGTTCCAAAAATGACTGATGGCCTAAAAAGAGTTGTCAATAAATTATAGAATCAAATCAATAAGTTTGCGATACTCCTCTGCGCCCCTTGCGACTTTGCGGTAAAGAATCCATCCCTTTACCTAAGTGACAAAACCAATTATTTTAAGATCTTAAATTCATTAGTACCCAGTAATTTCTTTGAGAAGATTGAAAAACCCTTTTTTCCTGTCTGAATTGATTCCCCAGTCAACTGGTACGCTTTGGTATCCTTGCTCAAATCCTTCATCTTTCATTCGATAGTCAAAAAATCCCCAAGAAGCATAAGCCGCAGTAGCAGCTGTGAAATTATTCAGTTCCTGATCAAAATCGAAATGATCGTCCTCATTGTAGAGAATCGGTTGCCCCGAATACCCAGCCACATTTCTGGTCGCTTCCACTTGCGCAGTAATTTTATGAGGATCCTTCACGCCATTTCCATGAAGCAAAATAAAGTCTGAGGATTTTACCACATTCTCTTTTGGCACTGCTCCTCCACCATAGCTAGTGCTTACCAATAAGCGTCTACCATCTTTCTCTTTGGATTTAACCAAATTGATCAATTCATGAACCCGTTCTGGCTGAAGAATTTCGTGATCATATCGCACATTGCATTCATTATTTACCTCGATCAGGACATTGGTATAGCCTTTTTCAAGAATCCAATCCACTGCATTCTCAACCGCACGGATTACAGCTTTCTCATCAGTAAATCGCTCATCTTGTCCGAAATAAAAGAATCCTACAATTGGTGCCATCCCCAATTCATCTGCCCTATCCAATATTTTTTCGAGCCTTTGAAAATAATCCTCCCTGATTTCTCCTGATTCCGTAAATGCCGAATTGATCCAAGGTTGACCTTGTGAATAACCAAAAGGACTTCCTCCCTGCAGATTAATAGTAAACGACAGCAATCCATGAGCTTTCCAATTTGGCATTTGGGCAATAAACTCGGCTGTATTTCTGTCTGCATCCCAGGCTTTGGTATCAGGATATTCCCAGTTTTTGACGGTTTCAGGATTGAGATCATCAAAAATCCCCTGAACCATCCTTGAATTCATCAGCAGTCCCTCAATCTTATTCCCCTTCCAATATCTGCCTGGATACGTAGGTTTGTCATTGATAAAAAATTGATCGCCGCGAATTTCAACAAGGGTTTTCCTTTTTTGCTGCGCAAAGGAATTCAAAGAAAAGCTGATCAATAAAAGAGCAAAAATTGATGTAAAGAAGGTTTTCATGGGTTTCGGCTAAGTTAATGAGGCAATTCGTTAAATAAATCAAACAATCAAGTTTCTGCGAAATGTTATCTAAAAACACGGGAGTTTCGACCTCAATTTCAAGTATTTACTTAAAAAAACCAGAATTTACAGTGTCAATATTACCTATAAATTACCTGCTTAACTTTTTGATAAAAGAACCTTAACGCATCTTTTCGCAGTCGGAGAATTCCAATCCCTAATTTTGAATCATACAGCAAACACTTTTTAACTCCTTGCATTTATTTTTCTGCCCCGAAGTATTTTCGGGGCATTTTTTTATGCAATTGACACCAAAGAAACTTTGGGGAGTTCTTTGCTTCCTGTACCTTAGAAAGGAAATCCTCCTTCTATGGAAACAGCCCAAAAACATCACAGCACTTTGACTTTTGATAGGAAGAATTATTCCGATAAAAAACTTCTGGAATTATACGAATCACTAGTAATGCCTCGCCGAATTGAGGAAAAAATGCTGATTCTCCTTCGTCAGGGTAAAATCACCAAATGGTTTAGCGGGTGGGGTCAGGAAGCCATTTCAATCGGTGCAGTAAATGCTTTGCTGGAAGATGAATTCATCTTACCGATGCATAGAAACTTGGGGATTTTTACAGGAAGAAAAATGCCTTTGGCAAAACTTTTCTCACAGTTTCAGGGAAAGCTTTCTGGCTTTACGAAAGGTCGGGATCGTTCCTTTCATTTTGGGAGTATTGAACATCATGTGGTTGGGATGATTTCTCATTTGGGGCCTCAGTTAGCGATTGCAGATGGGATTGCTTTGGCAAGTAAGCTTTCGAAAGAGAAAAAAGTCACCTTGGTATTTTCCGGGGATGGAGCGAGTTCTGAGGGAGATTTCCACGAAGGATTAAACGTGGCTGCGGTTTGGAAACTTCCAGTGATTTTTGTAATCGAGCATAATGGCTACGGACTTTCTACCCCCAGTGAAGAGCAGTTTGCCTTCCAACATTTTACAGATAAAGGCCCAGGCTATGGCATGGAAGCGATTAGGATCCAAGGCAATAATGTTTTGGAAGTTTATGATGCCATCAAAACTTTGGCAGAAGATATTCGGGAAAATCCCCGTCCAGTTTTAGTTGAGGCGATCACTTTTAGAATGCGAGGACACGAAGAAGCTTCAGGTACCAAATATGTCCCAAAAGAGCTTATGGAAGACTGGGGAAAATTAGACCCAGTTGAAAATTACGAGCGCTTTCTTGAAGAAATTGGATTGCTGGATGAAAAGAAAAAATCCACGATCAATCAAAAGATAAAAAAAGCGATCAATGATGGTCTGGAGCTAGCGTTTGCGGAAGCAGATATCTCGCCATCCTTAGAAGGAGAATTGGCAGATGTCTACGCGCCTTTTTCCCAGAAGACTATATCACCATCAGATTCAACCTTGAAATCAGAAAAAAGAATGGTAGATGCTATTTCCGATGGGATAAGACAATCCATGGAAAAGTACCCTAATCTCATTTTGATGGGGCAGGATATTGGTGAGTACGGTGGAGTTTTTAAAATCACAGATGGATTTAAGGCAAAGTTTGGAGCCGATCGCGTAAGAAATACACCGCTTTGTGAAAGTGCAATCATCGGGGCTGGCCTTGGGCTTTCCATCAAAGACTTCAAAGCAATGGTGGAAATGCAGTTTGCCGATTTTGTCTCGGTAGGTTTCAACCAAATCGTAAACAATCTAGCCAAGATCCATTACCGATGGGGACAGCAGGCAGATGTGGTGATCCGAATGCCTACTGGCGCAGGGATGGCGGCCGGACCTTTTCATAGCCAATCAAATGAAGCTTGGTTTTTCCATACCCCTGGGCTAAAAATCGTCTATCCTTCTAATCCATATGATGCCAAGGGGCTGCTCAATGCAGCATTCGAGGATCCAAATCCCTATTTGTATTTTGAACATAAAGGAATGTATCGATCCATAAGTGCAGAAATTCCCGATGAATATTACACGGTAGAGATTGGCAAAGCAGCTTTGGCACAAGAAGGAAATCAACTATCTGTAATTACCTATGGCATGGGAGTGCACTGGGCAAAGAAAACAGTGGAAGATTTAGGTATTTCTGCAGACATTCTGGATCTGAGAACGCTCTTACCTTGGGATAAGGAAGCAGTAGCAGCAACAGTTAAAAAAACTGGAAAAGTGATCTTCCTTCAAGAGGATTGCCTTACCGGGGGAATTGGGGCCGAGATATGCTCGTGGATATCAGAAAACTGTTTTGAGTTCTTAGATGCACCCGTGATGAGAGAAGGAAGTTTGGACACTCCTGTACCTTTTGCCTCGAATCTGGAGAAACAGTTTTTACCTTTAGAAAGATTTAAAGTGAAAGTCTCTAAGCTTTTGGAATACTAATTGTTTTTAAGACAAAAGACCCTGCTAGTTTTAAATAAAACCAGTTCTCAAAACCAAATAATCATGAATCGTTTTTTCAAATTGCAGTTTTTCTTCATTGCTGCCTTCCTATTAATGTCGAAAGCCTCCATCGCACAGACATTTATAGGAAGCACTGTTGACAATCATGCCGGAGTTCATTCTTTGCTACTGAATCCGGCTTTGGCCGTTGATTCAAAAATGAGGTTGGATATCAACCTATTTTCCACCAGTGCATATATTGGAAATGACTTTTTGAGTGTTGATTTGAACGATTTAGGAGGCTTTCGAAATGGTTTAGAAATCAATTCTGATGACAATAAAAACTCAACCAACAATAATAACTTCATAGGAAATGTAGACATTCTTGGTCCATCAGTATTATTCAATTTAGATCAAAAAAACAGTCTTGCATTCACTACACGTGTCCGTGGATTTTTCAATTTGACCAATATTGGCGGGGATCTTTATGAGTTGGCTAATACGGAGTATAATGATCAAACGGATTTCAGTGTAAACATGGAGGATGCCTCCGGCTTGATCCATGCATGGGCAGAATTCGGGGCCACTTATGGAAGAATGATTTTGGATGATGAGCGAAATTCACTCAAAGGGGGAGTGACACTGAAGTACCTAGCTGGAGCTGGTGGAGTCTATGGTGGAAGTAAAATTTTAAATGCGCAGTATAATAATCAATCCGATTTATTGACTACCTCAGGAGAATTGAGCTATGGTTACACTTCAGGATTTGACTCGGACGAAATCAGTTTTTCAGACATCAAATCAGGTTTTGGCGCTGATATTGGCTTTGTCTATGAGTTTAAAGAGGAAGATGTAAATGTTTATTACAATCCTTACAAGTTCAGACTTGGAGTATCTGTGATGGATATTGGTTCTATCAATTATGATGGATCCAGCAGATTCATTTACAATATGAATGCGACGATTGATGCGAATGAATTTGAGTCCAAAGACCTTGATGAACTTCTGGAGGATAATTACAACGGAGTAGAAATCCTAGGAAAAACTAAATTTGGGCTACCTACATCCCTTCAGTTTTTTGGAGACTACAATCTTAATGGGAAATTTTTTGTCAGTGCTCAGGGAGCCCTAGCTCTAAAAAGATCCAGTGAAAATCCTGTTAGTCAATTGATCAATTCCTTCACCTTAACACCTAGATTTGAAAAGAGATGGATAAGCGTTTACAGCCCTATCAGCATTAGGCAATACGATTCGAGCGTCTCTTGGGGAGTTGGAGTTCGCGCAGGACCTGTCATGATTGGTTCGGGTTCTATTCTGACAAATCTGATTTCCAGTCAATCAAAAAGTGCTGATGTGTATTTTGGACTCAAAGTTCCGCTTTATAAATAGATTTCAGTAGGTAGTCAGTAATAATTAAATCGGGATTTTGGTAAAAAAATCAGTGTAATTATATCTGAAGATTTTAACTAACTAACAGGTTAAATTTGCGCCTGAAGTAACTCTAAGAACTTGCGGTCAAGCTTTTCTCCGTACCAATCTTCATATTCCACATCCTTTCTGCCGGAATTCATCACGCCAAAAGCTCCTGAGAATTCCCAGATACCGAATCCTATTCCATTTTCTTTTAATACGGTCAACACATCCCCAAACCAACGGAGAAAAACATCGTGTGGTGTTTCATTGTAGCAGCCGCATTCTCCGCAGTGCACCCCAACTCCCTGGTCCACTAAGGCTTTCCAAGGGGCGTAATACCTCCTGATTTCTTCGATGTCTAGGATTCTTTCACCTTGTGCCAATGGCCAATCGACGGGAGGAAGACTTTCAGGGTCTTTATAAACCCAACCAGCTTTGTAATGCGAAATAGGAAAAGGATGATAGCCCCTGCAACTTTGCGCCAGCTCCAGATCCGCTAACTCAGGCATGGCTATTCCTCCTCCTCCATTGCCATCTGCTATCACCAGTCTGGACTTTTTGACTGACTTAATGGTATTCAAGGCAGCTTCAGCCACCCGATGATAATCTGCCACATCCACAGGCCCTCCGGGACTATGTTGGTCATTGGGATCTTCCCTCTGAAAAGGTTCATTGACGAGATCAAAACTCAATTTCTTTTTTGAGATACCTTTATACCGCTTTGCCCACATCTCCCAGTGTGCACAGAATGCATCTTGAGCCTCTTGATCTCTCCAGAGATTATAGGGTTCTACAAAGCCGGCATTGATACAAAAGCCAGGAGCGCGATGCAAATTCAAACTTACATGCAAGCCATGGGATATACAACGGTCAACGAGTTCATCCACTTTCTCCAATCGACTTTCATCGAAATTCAATACTTCATCCGGACGAATCGGTCTGCTTCTATCAAAATCCAAATAACTCGGATACGAAATCGGAATTCGCACAAAATCAAAACCCCAGTCGGAAATCCACTGGATATATTGAGGCTTCGTCGGGCGACCTGCATTCGGATCATGAGAGAAAAAATCGAGCAAGTTAAATCCTTTCCATGCCGGCAATTTATTTTTTGGCTTAGCCACATCTGCAAATGCCGGAATTGAAGCACTTCCAGCTAGGCCTAGCCCTGCACCTAATAAGGTGGATTTTTTCAGAAAATCTCTTCGGCTCTCAGGTTGATTCATCGGTATTTTAGGTTTGACCTCATTAATATAAGAAAGTCTAGAAACCTCATATCCAAAGAATCCATGAAAGGTTTTTTCCAAATTTAGGTTTGTAGCAAACAAAACACCTATCAAATGACGTAAGAATTGAAAAATGTAAGCTCATGCGAAAATCTCTATTCCTGCTTTTCTTTTTAGTCTATTCGGTAAGTTTGCATGCTCAATTTTTTATAGCAGGAGGTCATTTCAATGGCGGATTTCCAGTTTCCAAACTGAAACAAGAAGTTGACAAAACGTTTTTCCCTACGATTTCGGGTATTCTATTATATGAATTCTACAAGCAACCTTTACAAGTAGGTTTGGAATTGGGATATGGGATCTATGGTACCAAAGTAGAAACGAGAGATGATTTTTATCCTGGTTTTAATGAGGAATACCGCCTGAGAAGAAACAACAATCACACTTCTGGCATGTTGGTCTTTCGATTTTTACCATCGATGACTTCGAGGGTCACGCCATTTTTTGAAATCCAGGCTGGGGCGAACTATCTCTATTCTAAATTTAAAATCCGCCCATCCATTTTCGAAGAAACCGTCGAAGTAGGCAAGGATATGGAAGATTGGTCCTTTGGTTATAAAATCGGTGGAGGGATTCAAATTCCTATCCCGGGACTGGATGGAGGAAAAATTGAATTACGCGTAAATTATCAAGATGGAAACTCGATCAGATTCTTAACTAAACCAGATACCCAGTATTTACCCAATAAAGGTGATGGGGAGTTTGAATACAGTCCACGTCAAAGTCCGCTTCAGTTGATTACCGGATCGGTGGGTATAGTTGTTTATGATGCTTTCAGATGATTATTTATTACTCCACCACCAATCTGATTTTATAAAACAGATTATAATCCCGCTCTACTTCTCCGTCAGCTGCTTTTAAAATTAAAGTTCCGTCAGACAAACCCAGGTTGACTGATCCTGCTACAGGAAGCTCTTTGAGGATTCCGACTTGCTGATCTCCTTTCACTATCATGAAGCGAGGTTTTCTATAGGCTACCAAATCCTTTTGATTTGCAGGATTTTGGGTGTAATCTTCCCCTTTTGATTGAAATTCTATCAATACATCCTCAGGGATAGCGGTATAAAATATTGCCAATTGATATTCCCCAAAACTCTTCACATCACTAAATGATGGATAAAGTCGATAATCGCGTTCAGGATCCGGTATTTCCTCATCACGGTCAGGATGTGATAGGAAAACAGCTTTTTCATTGATCAAAGAGTCCCCTTCCAAATCATATAAAAAGAGTTGGTTTCCAATTGGAGGTAATATAGCGGCTCTTTTACTTTCTACATCGAAAGACAAATAAGGGAAACTCTGCCCTATCCATCGATTTGTGCTACGAGGAGCCCAAGCCTCCGGATATAGACTGATATAGCTGACAGTATCCTGGTTGGAGTCATAATAGAAACCTGTTTTTACTTGGTTGTAAAATCCACCTCCGATTTTGTCGGGATCCATTTCACCCGGATTATATGTGTTTACCTCTTCACCCAATATAAAAACTCCATCCCCCTCCGTCCATGGAGTAAATGTCTGACGGAAAAAGTTTATGAATATACCAGCACCAAAACCATCTGCTGGGCCCTGTATCTTTTCCAACTTCTGAAAACTCCTGTCATAAACATGGAAATCCATAGTCGCTGACATTTCTTTAAAAATAAACCGGTTTTTGTCCAAAAATCTTCCCTCAAGAAAAAACTGAATCTGATTTGGTCCTTCTCCCACCAGTTCCACTTCTTGGATTATTTCTCCCTTTCCATCGACTAGAAGGACTTTGCTTCCTCGCTGTTCCTTAACCAAATACTGATCAAGATCCTCTTGATAATCCAATAGAACAACGTTTTCCAGCACATCCACCATGATAGAGTCATAGACTTCAAATCGTAGTTCCTGATGGGGATCTATCACATTTGATTCTGGAGATTTTTCTGAGCAGGAAAAAAGCAGTGTTCCAAAAAGTACACTGAAAGTAATAAGTAGGGATTTATTCATCAGAAAGAATTAAGATTTTCAGGTTAGTCTGAAAAAGTAAGTTTTATAGGACAAGAGAAGAAAACAAAAATCAATATCCCTGCAAATTTAAAAAAAAAATTTAAATTTGCAGGGATGATTCGGCGTGTCATAGAAAAACCATTTTTCAAATCAATCCTAAAATTCCCTGTAACGGGGATAGTTGGACCTAGACAAGTAGGCAAAACTACCTTAGTCAAAGGGGTTTTAGATGATCTCAATGCTGTATACCTTGACCTTGAAAAACATTCTGACATCAGCAAATTGAATGATCCTGAGTTATTTTTCTTGCAAAATCAGAATAAGACTATCATTCTGGATGAAGTCCAACATCAAGCTTCTATTTTTCCATTGCTGAGAGCAGTAATCGATGAGAACAGAAAACCTGGCCGATTTATTATTCTCGGATCAGCTTCTCCCTCACTACTTCGACAAAGTTCAGAAAGTTTGGCCGGTCGAATCAACTACCTGGAAATGTCGCCGTTATCCATCCTAGAAACTAGAAATCAACTCTCTATTGAAGACCTCTGGATATACGGTGGATTTCCAGAACCTGCACTTTCACAAGATCCGGAATTTATACAAGACTGGTATAGAAACTTTACTACAAGCTACATTCAAAGGGATTTACCTCAATATGGTTTACCTGCAGAACCACGTGTCACCAGACAATTCTTAATGATGATTGCCTCGGCACATGGGGGAATCCTTAACTATTCCAGTTTTGCAAAATCCTTAGGATTGACGGTTCCAACTATCAAAACATACCTTAGCTTTCTTTTAGATGCTTTTCTCCTTAGAGAATTACCTGCATGGTCTGTGAATGCCAAAAAGCGACTAGTGAAATCCCCAAAGTTATTTTTCAGAGATACGGGAATGTTACATTATTTACTCGGAATCAACAGTATGGATTCTATTTTTGGAAACATTGTACTAGGTAGCTCCTGGGAGGCATTTGTCATCAATCAAGTAGCTTCTGTTTTAAAGACCGACGATCAAATGTATTTTTATCGGACACAAGATGGAGCCGAAATAGACTTGCTCATCAGGCGAAATAACCGATGGCTAGCTGCTGCAGAGATTAAATTCAGCGCTAGCCCCAAACTTACCAAAGGCACTTACAATGCAATGGAAGATTTGGGAATAGAACTTTTGCATGTTGTGATTCCGAGAGATGAAGATTATCCAATAGCAAAAAACATACAGGTAGTCGGTCTGGGACTTTTCCTTGAATCAATTTTAAGATAGCCTATTTGATAATTTCTTTACTGAGTGAGTTTTTAAATCCAATATTTTATTTCCTTCGAAATAACCTTTTATGTACCGGAACCTTAATAGGAGACGCTTCAACTACCAAAGATTTCTTCCAAAGAAATACAGGAAGTACCCAGAAAACTCCCAGCATACTGAATACCAATCCACCAATCGTCCCTATAGCAAGAGAAAACCAGAAAATCTCATTTTGGCCCTCCATGATAAAAGGAATGAGGCCCAAGCAAGTAGACATGACCGTAAGCAGGATGGGAATTGCTTTTCCTGCTACTGACTTCAAAACATTTCGATTATAAATGCCAAAGTCCCGGTTGTTGAGATCGTTGATAATGAAAATTCCGGCATTCACAGCCAAGCCCCCCAGCATCACAAATGCCGCATATCCACCTTGGTCAAAATAAAAGTCAAACAGGGAAAATATCAGAAAGAGCCCGATGAAACTGATCGGAATAATCGCGATAATATAAATCGGTTGCTTCAGGTTTTCGAAAAGAACGGAGCAAATCAGAAAAATCCCAATGATCAAAAAACCCAATAAACTATACTGCCTCTTCGCTCTCTCGTAGCTAAAATAATAGGTATCCTTCTTTGCCTCGTAGCCAATCGGCATCGTGGCTTTCATTTCATCAAGGACTTCCTCAAGATATTCATTCCCAAACTTTGCAGAGCCCATGTATTCAAAAGAAACAATCCGGATGTATTGTCGGTCTTCTTTATTCAGGGCATTTGTAGTGGTTTCCTTCGTCAAAGTACCATAATCAGACACTTTGTAAATCCGGTTTTCTCCTCCAATCAAACTCTTATTTTCAAGATCAAACTTGCTGAAATCAGCAGAATTTGACTCCTTCACAACCACTCCATAATTTTTATCCTTCAAATTCAAAGAACTTGAAGCTCCATTAGGTTTTGACAAATCCAGAAGTGAACTGATCAGTTCATATTGATTCATATTCCCTAAAGCCAACTGATTTTGATTTAGCCTCAAGACATATTCTTCGGTCTTTTGCTCCCCATAATTCCGCTCATTTAAATTAACCTCCTGAATCCTTTTATGAGCCAGCAATTTTTCGGAAAGAATCACTGCCTGTCTCTCCAGCTCATCAAAATTATATCCCTTCATCATCACCCGGTAAGAAGGAATCCCCTCTCCTCCTGGTCCTGTATAAAATCCCTGACCTACGCCATAAATGTTCCAGTTTGCCCCGCTCCAATCCGTGGATTTCACCGATAACTTGCCCTTCAACTGATAGGGCAAAGCTCCATTTTCGTAAGCATCCTTAAAGGTGATTACGATATTCGCTTGCTGCCCCGATCGCACATAAGTCACGAATTTATCGATCCCTTCCACGCCTTTTAGATAAGTTTCAAACTCCCTCATGATGAAATCCATCTGCTCGAGTGTATTCCCAAAAGGCAGACGACAGTTCACATACAACCGAGTCTCTTCCGGTTCCCTATAACTCGACTTCTCGTAGGTTCCTCGCACAAACATCCTTAGGGCTCCGCCTAAAGCTTTGTCCACGTAAGGTCTAATTTCCTCTTGATAATAAGTATTTCCTATCGTGGTATTATACCATTCGTGCTCGTCCCATTTGGCTGGAAGAAAGAATATCGGCGTCCCAAAAAGTAGGATCAGAAGAAAAATAAATGTCTTTCTGTAATGAGCTGTCCAGGCAATTACTTTCTCATAATTCCTGAGATAATTCACTCTTTTTCTGAGCTTCGGTACGGTCAAAGCCCTTCCTTTTTTGGCTGATTCTTTAAATAAAATCTGATAGAATGCCGGGGTAAAAAACAAAGCTATGATCAAAGAAACTCCCAGCATCACTGAAACGACAATTGAAAACTCCGTCAGGTTTCTTCTGTCTTCCTCGGGAAGAAAAAAGACGATCATCAAAGCTGCAATGGTCGTCAGAGATGCAGCAAGAAGAGCCAAAAACACCTTCCTATTTCTATGCTTATGGAGGTGATCTATCATGATAATGGCATTATCTACAATCAATCCAAAACTGATCGTCAATCCCGCCAAAGAATACAAATGGATATCTACTTTCAGAAAATAGATCAACATCGCGCAAATACTCAGATTTGCAATAATCCCCAAAAACAGGATGCTGAGGTATTTTAGATTTCTATTGATCAGAAAAATAAAGACAATCAGGATGAGAATCGACAGTCCCGATCTTTTGTAAATTTTATCCAACTGAGTTTCCAGATATTCGGTATCATCCCGCTCCAATCGCACATCAAATCCCGCCGGAAGTAGGTTATCAGCCTCATCCAGAGATTGCTTTAAGCTCTTTGCCAAAAGCACTTTGTTCACTCCATCTCGATTAAAAATTGAAATGGTGACTGAATTATTTCCATTGATCCGGTAAAAACTCATCGGCTCGGCTTCCTCTAATGTAAGCTTTGCCACATCTCTCAACCGAACATCCTGACCATTGACTTGGAGAATTCTCAGATTCTCCAATTGATCCATATCTGTCAAGGATCGATCTACTTCAATAAATAAAGTTTCACCTTTGGAATTGAGGACAGCACCGGGGTAACTCGTGCCGAAAGCCTGGAAAATACTGGATTCAAGAACATTTCTTGAGATTCCAAAAGCCTGAAGCTTCTGAATATCATACGTGACGAAAAGTTGTAGATCATTTGCCCCACGTATCAAAACTTCCTCCACCTCTTCAAATTTTGTCAAAGCAGGTTTTAGAATATCCTCTGTGATCTTTTTAATCTCGAAAGAGGCAAAGGGTCCATTGACACTATAAGTAAGAATCGGGCTCTTCTCATCATCTCTAGCCTCATTACTTTGAGAAACAGTCGGATACATCACCTGAGGGTCCAGTTGCGGATACACCTGACGAATCATGGCCGAAACCTCAAATCGCTTCATTTCCATATCTGCCTTTTTATCGAAAAGCAAGGTGATAGAGCCACGATTGTAATTAGAGGTGGATGTGATTTTTTTGAGTTCGGAAAGTCTGGAAAATGTCCCTTCAAATGGGGAAGTAGCCAGCTTTTCTACTATTTCCGGAGAAGAATTCCTTACTGAAAAATTGATGGTAAGCACTGGTTCTTTCTCTCTGGGATTCAAATCCACAGAAAGCAAAGGCACCACAGCAAAGCCCATGATACTTAGCAAAACAAAAACGATCAGAATCCTAAATGGAGTCATGAGGCCGTTGTTTTAAGTTTTTTCTTTGGCACAAAAAACCAATAGGCCAAAGGCACAAAATACAATGCCGTGATCGTACCTATTGTTAGTCCACCAATCACTGCATACACCAAAGGCCGCTGCAAATCAGCTCCCAAACCGCTGCTAAAGACGATTGGAATCAATGCCAAAATGGTGGTGATCGAAGTCATCAAAATCGGTTTTAATCTGATCTGACCTGCTTCATGAAGTGCTTTCTCCAAACCCTCTTCTGGTAAAATCTCTTCTATATCTGCATATTTCTCTCGGAGTCGGTTGATTGTGTCAATTTTCAAAATCGCATCGTTGACCATGATTCCCAACATAACTACCAAGCCGATAGCTGACATGACATTTAAGGATGCTCCAAAAATCCAAAGAACCAAAAACGATCCTCCTATCCCTAATGGCAAAGTAAACACCACAATTAGAGGCTGAATAAAACTCTCAAACTGAGCTGCCAAAATGAAGTAAAGCAAGAGCACAGAAATCGCTAGGATCCCTACCAATTGAATTAGGTTTTCTCTGTCTCTAAAATACTGCCCGGTCATTTCAACACCTAAATCCTTACTTTGTCCCCACTTAAAAAAATCAGATTTCATTTCATCAGGATTTTCATCCAAAATGTTAACGGATTGGTAAATACCTCCCCTATCTGCCGTGATGTATTTATAATGGTCTTCGTATTCGTAATTCACAAACTCCGCTAGCTCATACGAAGCGCTGTCTGATGCCGACACAGTTTTTGTCCGCAATAAATTTTCAAATCTCTCACCCGGTTCTTTTAATCGAATTGGTGTGACCTCACCAAATCGCCTGATATCTGTAATGGTAAACGTCCCAAAAAGCTTGGAGATCTGATCCTGCACTTCGCTTAATGGAATTTCATAAGTCGCTAATTTATCCGACCGAAGTGAAAAAACTACTGATGACTCTTTTTGAAGACCAGGCCCTCTTTCCCAATTTTGCGTAGGAAATTGACTCAGCCAAGGATCCATTTTTTCTTCCTCCACGGGTTCTTTGGAAGAAAGGTCCTTCCAGCGTACTTCATAGTAAGGAGAATTTGAACTGAATAATTGATCAAATGCATTTGGAGCATCTCCTAAAACAAAACTCGCCTCAGGGTAATTGGATTTTATGTGTTCGCTGATTCGTTTGATCTGTTCCTCTTTAATTTCCTGAGTTTCAAAAAGCAAGTATAAAAAGGCCTGTTGGATGGAGTTCTCCCCATCAAAAAGTAAAAATTGCCGAACCCCGATTTCAGATTCTGCCTGCTGATATGTTCCTTCAAGCTTTTTCACCAAAGCCTGGATTCTGCCTTTGTTTTCCAAAGCACCGATAGGTTCATTCCATTCTATCTCAAGCGTTGCATCCAATTTTTCGATCTCCGGTAATCCCTCAGTTTTTAATAAAAAACTAACCATTAGGCCAAGAGGAATCAAAATCATGAAGCAGGTAATTGCAATTTTTCTCCCTGAACTGATTTTTGAATAACCAATCTCGTACATAGACAAGATACGCTTGAAAAACGGTCCCTCTTCTTTGTCAAGAACTTTTTTGCTCTTTTGAAACAACAAAAGATACAACATCGGAAGTAGGATAAATGCCACGGCCAAAGAGACCGATAAGATCGCTGCAACTGCCACAGCTTGATCAAAAAACAATGCCCCTGAAATTCCGCTCAAAAACACCAAAGGCACAAATACCGCCAAGGTGGTCATCACTGAACTGATCAAGGCTCCCATTACTTCGTTCACTCCCTCCACACAAGCTTCAAAAATCGAGAGTCCTTCATCTCTTTTTCGAGTTATATTGTCCAAAACGATGATGGCATTATCGATCAGCATCCCGATACCTAGTGCCAAACCTGAAAGTGAAATAATATTGATGGACAGATCGAAGAAATAGAAAATCAAGAAACTGATCACCAAAGAAGATGGAAGACTTACTCCGATGATCAGAGGAAGTCGATAGTCTTTCATAAAAAGAAAAAGCACAGCAAATGCGAAAATCCCTCCAAAAAGCAAACTGGTTTCAAGATTGGAAATTGCCGCATTGAGCAAATTGGATTGATCCTGTGTCAAATCAAATTCTACCTGAGGATAATCAGTTTTAAAAAGCTCAATCGATTCTTTCAGTTCCGGCATCAGCTCATTCATTTTGGCAGAGGCCTGCTTGTGAACCGTGATTACCAAACTTTCTTGCTCACCGTAGAGATGATATCCCAGCATTTCCTTTGTCTCATAATTGACTTCTGCCAATTTCTGAAGCGGAATAATCGCTCCATCATTCGTGCGAATGGGTAATTTTCGGATATCATCTGGAGTATCCACTCTGGATGCCAAGCGCAAATAATATCGGAACTGACCATCCTTTACAGAGATTCCGGGCAAATCGCGGTTACTATTCTGGATGGCATTGATGATATTTTGCTGGGACATTCCCAAAGCAGCCAAAGCCTGATCATTTGGAGAAACGGTTATGATCCGCTCTTTCTTACCATTGATATCTACCAATGATACGCCAGGTAGCTGTTCGATTCTTTTTTTCAGGACGTTTTCCGCAAGTTGGCTGACTTCCACTTCGTCGATTCCCTCTTTAGGAATCACCTGAACGCGAGCTACAGGAATATCAGAGGTATTGATTCGGATGACTTCCGGACGGCCAAGATCCTCGGGAAGTGAATTGGTCAGTCGGTCTATTTTTTCATTGACATCAATGTATGCCAATTCCATTTTGGTGCTGTAATCAAAGGTCAGTCGGATGGTGCCCACTTCCGAACCCGCTTTGGAGTCCATTTCTTCCAGACCATTCAAAGTGATCAACCCTTCCCGAATGGTGCTAAGTACATTTTGTTCAATTGCTTCTGGGGAGGCATTGGGATAATTTACCTTCACCACGATCTGAGGCACGTCAATGGGTGGAAGTAAAGAAATCGGCAGGGAGCTCAGGACAATGACCGAAAAAACGATCATAGCCATAAAAGTCATGAATACCGCAATCGGTCTGGCCAATAAAAATCTAACCATGGCCTATTCTTTTATAATTTGAACCGGTGCCTGATGTGCCAGCTGTAGGTTATTAGAGGTGATGACGGTGCTTCCAGCTTCTACCCCTTCCAAAATTTCTACTTCTTCTCCATTGTCTTTTCCTACTTCTACATAATTCCATTTTGATTCGTTGTTTTCAATCGAGAAAACTACTGCTCTTCCGGATCTATAAACCAAGGCATCTTTTGGAACAACTAGACTATTATTTTGCGGAGCACGGATGATGGCTCGGGCATTCATTCCTGGGAGTAAATTTCTGGAGGAATTGATTGCAATAGAAACCTGAACCAGTCCATTTTCATCGACTTTTGGGTTCATCCCTACTACTCTACCTTCGATGGCATTCTGGGAATCTGACACGGCATAAACTTCCGCTTTTTGATTGGAAGAAATCAAGGAAATATCCGATTCAAGAACTTTGACTTTTAAGGTCAACTGACCGGATCCCAAGATTTCGCAAAGCTCCTGACTTGCACTTACCAAGCTTCCTTCTTTGAATTTTAGATCTGCAATTCTACCGGATATCGGTGCTTTCAGTTCGCATCTTTCACGGTTGAGTTGAGCTTCTTTCAGTTCCACTTCAGCCATAAAAAGTCCGCTTTTTGCTTTTAGTTGCTCATCAATCGTCTTTTTTCTCTCTTCATCTCCGGACGAAAAAATCGTTTCATAACCCATTTTCATCGACTCATACTCCGCATTGGCATTTCGAAGAGATATTTCTGCTTTGTCCAATCTAAGCTGGGCTTCAGTAGGATCTAATCGGGCGATTACTTCTCCTTTGTTTACAGATTGCCCTTCTTTGACATTCAGTTCGATGAGAAATCCAGCTTGTTCGATTATGGCTGTCACCTGACTGGAAGCTTCTAATTTACCGGTGGCATTGATGAGGTAATCAAAACTTTTTACCTCTGCTTTGGCCACTCTTACCTCGGTAGCGGCAACTTCATTTCGGAATGATTCGGTTGGAGCCTCTTCGACTTTTTCTTCGTCGCTTTTACATGAAAAAAATGTGAGCGCTAAAAAACCAAAGAGAATAAATCTGGACTTTATCATGGATTAAATAATTTCAGATTTAATAAACTAAGAAATTATTCAAACTCAAAAGAAAAAATCACAAAGGGCTGTTAATAAATGTCAATTGCGGAATAAAATACCAATTTGGCAATGGTTTGTAAAAGTTAATAGCTTTGGCTATTGGCCGTAATCTCATTGTAGTCGGAGGATTGTCTCCAAAATATTCAATCAATTCATCAATGACTCGGGGTTTTTCTACTTCCAGCCTGACTACTGAAACTCCATCGTGAATCATGTCCAGCTTAGTGGCTGCACCACGGGATAAATCAATGATTCTCTTAGAATATCTAGGAAGTCGATCATTGACTTTTACATAAACAGAAGCGCCGGTATCTACTCTGGTTACCTTCAGGATTGTTCCGAATGGTAGTGTCTTGTGGGCAGCAGTCATACTGTCCATATGAAAAGTCTCACCATTGGAAGTTTTTCTCATGTGAAATCTTTTGCCGTAAAAACTGGCAACTCCTTGCTGAATCAATAGAGAATCACCCTCCATTTTTGCATAGGCAAAAGTCCCTGAAAAGACCGCTATCAGCAGGAAAATCCACAATCGCATGTTATCAAAATTCATTTGGCCTTGCTAGTCAATAAAAATGCCAATTGCTGTCATTCATTCATTTTAGCTTGCAAGCGGCAATGCATAAGATTAACTTAGTTTTTTACTTTTTCCATTCATTTATGATCAAAATCTTACATACAGCCGATTGGCACTTGGGCAAAAGACTTCAGGAATTTTCCAGATTAGAAGAGCAAAAGCTCGTGCTGGAAGAAATCATTGACATAGCAGATCAGGAAAATGTGGATTTGATCCTCCTCGCCGGGGATATTTTCGACACTTTCAATCCTAATCATGAAGCAGTCGAACTTTTATATAAAACTCTTCGAAAGCTTTCAAAAAATGGGGAAAGACCAATCATAGCTATCTCCGGAAATCATGATAGCACCCAGTTTGTCGAAGCACCGGATCCGCTCGCAAGGGAATTGGGGATCCTGTTTTACAGCAGATATGACAGCATTATTCCTACTGGAAACTTGGACTCAGGAATTGAAATCACGAAATCAGAATCCGGATTTGTGGAGTTGAAACTTCCGAATTTTGACTTTCCTATACGAGTGATTTTGGCGCCTTATGCCAACGAAACCTTATTAAAAACTTATCTCGGAGAAGGGGATCGAGAGGCGGAATTCAAAGAGGTTTTGCAAGAAAAATGGAAGCAAATCGCAAATAAAAATTGTGATGAAAATGGCGTCAATCTCTTCGTAGGCCATTTCTTTTTTATGAAAGAAGGCACAACTCCGGAAGCAGAACCAGAGTCCGAAAGACCGATTTTACACGTGGGAGGAACACAGGCTTTGTTTACAAAAAATATCCCTTCCCAGATTCAATACGCAGCTTTGGGCCATTTGCATCGCTATCATTCAGTTGGCCATGAGCACTGCCCAGTGGTATATTCCAGTTCACCTTTGGCTTATTCTTTCAGCGAAGCCGATCAGGAAAAAAAAGTAGTGCTAATCGATGCTGAACCTAATCAAGCAGTGACCTATAAAGCAATCGGTTTGAAACAAGGTAGGCCTCTGTATCGAATGACTTTTCAAAAGTTGGAAGAAACGCTGAGCTGGCTGGAAGAGAATCCTTATTGCTTTGTAGAAATTACTTACGTCACGGAGCATTCCATTGATGCAGCAACCAGAAAAGCGATTATGAAAGCCCACGATGGAATCGTCAACTTAATTCCACAAATCAAAAATCCACAAGGACAGGAAGGTTATCATTTGAAAGTAGAAGATTTAGGAAAAGACATGAGTCACTTATTTCAGCTGTTTTATAAAAGTGAAAAAGGTCAGGAACCCAACGAGGAACTGATGGGAATTTTTAGAGAAGTAATCAGTCAATCCAACGAAGCATGATCCCAATTAGACTGGAAATACAAGGGCTATATTCCTATCGGGAAAAGCAAGTCATAGAATTTGACCAATTGACAGCGGCGGGGCTTTTCGGGATTTTTGGAGCAGTCGGCAGCGGAAAATCCTCCATTTTGGAAGCCATTCTTTTGGCACTTTATGGAAGTACTGAGCGTCTTTCTGATCGAGGTGAAAAGAACAGCATGCTCAATCTTCAAAGTGAGGAGCTATTGATCAATTTTGAATTTCAATCGGGAAAAAACAACGTGTCATCCTTTCTAGCGAGATATGCAGCGAAAAGAAATCCCAAAAAGTTTGAGGAGGTTAAACCAGCCGAACATACATTTTACGAAAAAGTAGCAGGTAACTGGGAGCCGATCACATCGAAAGCGGAAGAGATCATTGGCATGAAGAAGGAACACTTCAAGCAAACTGTAATTATTCCTCAAGGAAAATTCAGAGAATTTATTGACCTCACGCCTGGCCCTAGAGCTGAAATGATGAAAGAATTGTTTGGCTTGGAGCGCTTTGATTTATCTGGAAAAACTGGATCACTTTTAAAAGCTGTCAGGGAAGAAAAAATCAGGATGGAAACCCAGCTTTCGGGATTGGAAGCTTTTACTCCGGAAATTCTCGAAGAAAAAATTGCTTCGCAAAAAATCCAAAAAGCAGATTCCGAACAGCTTTCACTGAAATTGCAGCTTTCGGAAACTCAGTTAAAACAGCAGGAAAACCTTCAACAGAAATCCCAGCAGCTTCATCAGTTTCAAATGAATTGTCAGGAATTGCTGCTTAAAAAACCTGAAATCGAAGAAAAGAGACTCCTCCACAAAGAGTTTATTACTGCAAAAACTTATCTCAAGCCAGTTTGGGATCAAATCAATGACACCACCAAAGAGTTGGAAAAGTATACCACCAGCGTAGTGGATTGTGAGCGTTTCAAAATCAGATACGAATCGGAAGTGAAAGAATTGGAGGAGGAAGAATCCGAGCTTAAAGAAAAAAACCAACAGCGTCCTCAGCGAGAAGCAAAAATAAGAGATCTCAAAAAAGTACTGGAAATAAAACGTATGCAATCCAGCCTCGATGAGGCAAATCAAAAACTGGAAACTTTAAAGCCAGAGATCGACAGCAAAAAAGCTTCTCAATTAAAGTTGGAAAGTGAGATTTCAGGCCTCGAACAAGAAACTGAGAAATTGGACAGCCCGGATGTTACACTCCTATCCGCTCTTCAGACGGCATTGAGAGATTGGTCAGTTTGGGAAATGGATAAATCAAAACTCAGCAAGGACAGAAATCAGCTTCAAGAGGAAATCGTATCCATTCAAAGCAATCTGGAAAAGATTCATTCCAAAATCCCCGCTTCTGAAAAAAATCTCGAATCCTGGCAAAAAAGCCAAAAGCAATACATTCTTAAACTGGAATCAGAACGTGATAAAATTCTGCAAAAACAAGGCTTGGGCGTTCACGTGCATTTGCTGGAGGATGGAAATCCTTGTCCGCTGTGTGGATCTTTGGAGCATCCAAATCCCTTAAAATCAGAGGAAGAAAAGGCAGAACTAAAAGCCAAAAATGAAGAAATCAGTCTGGAAAAAGATCAACTGGAAAAGATTCTAACCCTGATCCAAAAGGAAAAAGAATACCAGATCCATCTAGAAAATCATCAGAGAAACTGCAAAGACAAAGATTCTGAGATTGAGAAAATCAACAAGTCATTAGCAGAGATGACACAGATGGTTTCCGGCCATGGAATCGCTAATCAGACTGATTTAAAAGCCAAGGTAGAAAGCCTGTCAGAAGCGGGAAAAACAAAGGAAAAATTGCTGCAACAGGTAAAACAACTTCGCCAATCTTGGAACACACAGCGAAGCGAAATTGAGCAGGCAGATAAATTATTTCAGCAAGCGCTGTTAAGTCAAAACACCATTAATGCTTCGATTTCTTCCAAAAAAGAAGAAATCAAAGATCCGACTTTTTGTAAGCCATTCTTTTCAAAAAGCGCTGATCAGATTCAAGAAACTATTTTGAAAGTCGAAGCAGATATTGACGAAGCAATCAAATTACTGGAAGGAAAGCAGAAACATCTCCGTGAAAAGCGTGAGGCCCAAGCTTCCAATTTAACTAGTTTGAAGGGTTTTCAGGATCTTAAAACTGCATCGAGTGAAAAGCTCTCCAAACTTCAATCGGAATTTAAAGACCTTAAGAATACTTATGGTTTTACGAATGAAGCAGCTTTAGTTAAACTATTTGAAAATTCACTGGATGCAGAAAAAGTCGATTTGGAAATCCGAGGATTTGATCAAAAAATAGCCATCACGGAAAGTAGAATCCAAGAACTCAAATCAGAAAAGGGAGTAATCGAATTTGATAACGCTGCTTTTTCTGAATTAAAAGCCTTGGTGGATGAAATTAAAACCAAAGTGGAATCGGTTCAAAACAGTTTGCTACTCTTAAACGAAGAAATCAAAACGATCCGAAACCAACTGGAAAGCAAAAAAATATTGCTGGAAACCTATGGCAAACTAGAAAACCGAGAAAGCAATTTGAAAGAATTGGAGCGACTTTTCAAAGGAAGTGGCTTTGTAAAATATGTGAGCTCGATTTATCTCAAGGAGCTTTGCAACACGGCAAATATGCGATTTATGAAATTGAGCAAAAACAGTTTGAGTCTGGAGATTGATGAGGACAATACCTTCTGGGTGATTGATTACCTGAATGGAGGAAAACGCAGGTTGTTAAAAACTCTTTCAGGCGGTCAAACTTTTCAGGCCTCCCTTTGCCTCGCATTAGCATTGGCAGAAAAAGTAAAATCACTGAATCAAGCCGATCAAAGTTTCTTTTTCTTGGATGAAGGATTCGGAGCTTTGGATAGAAATGCTCTTCGAGTAGTTTTTGAAACCTTGAAATCTCTTCGTCATGAAAATAGAATCGTTGGGATTATTTCTCATGTGGAAGAATTACAGCAGGAAATCGGTGTGTATGCCCAAGTCACTTTAGATCCCGATAAAGGCTCCCAAGTTGCCTATTCATTCTAAAAAAAATCCCCGGCAAAGTCGGGGATTTTTTCGATAAGAAAATCACATTAAAATATTTTTATTGACCCAGTCAATCTCTTCTTGACGAATTGTATGTTCTGGATCATCAAAAAGCAAGGTTTTAACCTTCGCTCCCATTTTTTCCATAAGTGAGGCAGATTCTTTTATTCTCGTTGCTGGAACATGAAAATCCCGATCACTACTTCCAATAAATACCGATGAGCCTCCGAAATCCCCAGAATACTTTTCCGGTTGAAAGGTTTCACCGATTAGGCCTCCTGTGAAGGCGATTACTCCACCGAATTTTTGAGCATTTCTAGCTGCAAACTCCAAGCTCAAACAAGCTCCTTGAGAAAACCCAATGAAATAAACCTGTTCTGGCTTGATGCCCGCATCTTGGATTTGCTTCCAAACAGTTTCCAAAGTAGCAATTGAACTTTCCAGAGCTATCCTGTTCTGTTGGTCTGGTGCCATAAAACTGTGAGGATACCAGGTATTCCCTTCTGCCTGAGGTGCCAAAAGTGCAAATTCGTCGAGCTTGAGGTAACTACTCAAAGACAAGATACTGGAAGCAGATGCACCACGTCCATGTATCAGAATTGCCGCTTTTTTAGCCTCATTTAGTGGCTTTCCTGCTGTTTTTATTTCAGGCATAGCTTTCAGTTTTTAGAGAAACCGGAGTCAGATTTTTTACAATTTCTTCGCGGCTTGGTTCTGCCCATTCAGGCAATTTAATCAATTCACCCAAGTGGGCTTCATCCTCATCTATGGCAAATCCCGGCTCATCGGTGGCGATTTCAAATAACACCCCTCCTGGCTCACGGAAATATATCGAGGTAAAATAATTTCTGTCTTTTACTTCCGTAGTGAGATAGCCATTTTCCATCAATAACTTTTGTACTTCTAGCTGTGACTCAGCATTTGCCGTACGAAATGCGATGTGGTGGACTGTACCTGCACTTTGCATTCCTCTATTTCCTGAAGGATTAACTACGATATCCACAATATCTCCAGGCTTTCCTTCTGTTCCATACCGATAGCGATCCCCTTCCTGACCGATGAATTTGTAATTCATAAAGCCTGTCAAAAGCTTTTCGGTTTGTTCTTTTGCACGAAGATTTAATGTAGCTCCATAAAATCCTTTGATCGAGAATTCTCTCGGAACTTGTCCATAAGTCCAGCCAGTCCGCTCATCAGAATCAGTTGCCACCAACTCAATTCCCATCCCATCATGATCCTCAAAACGAATCAGTTTTGCTCCAAATCGAGTCAGCACATCTGACACCGCTACGCCATATTTTTTCAACCGTTCAATCCAAAATTCCAAAGAATTGGAAGGAATAGAAAATGCAGTGTAGGTCAACTCGCCGGTTCCTTTGGTGCCTTTTCTAGCGCCTTTGAAAGGAAAAGTCGTAAAGACGGTGCCAGGTGACCCCAGCTCATCTCCAAAATAGAAATGGTACACATCAGGCGCATCAAAATTGATGGTCTTCTTCACTAATCTCAAACCGAGGATTCCTGTATAAAAATCAACATTGGCCTGAGGATTTCCAGCGATTGCTGTGATATGGTGTATTCCACTGATTAATGTTTTCATGGCTTTAGGGGTATTTTATAAAAAAGCTATGAGGAAAATCCCCATAGCTTCAAATTTAAATGATAGGGATGTTAAACTCAATCTGCCGAAACAGGTTCAGTTTGCTTTATAAGTTGTACACTCAAATGTAGTTTCACTTGATCACTTACTACGACAGACCCAGCTTCAGTTACTGCAGACCAAGAAAGTCCGAATTCTTTTCTGTTTACTTTTCCTTCAATTTCAAATCCAGCTTTGGTCTGACCGTAAGGATCGTCAGTTACTCCACCTAGATCTACTGAAAGGGTTACCTCTTTGGTAGTTTCTCTCATAGTCAAGTTACCGATCAATTTATAGTCTCCATCTTCCTCAGACAATTTTCCTTCGAAAGACAATTTTGGATGGTTTGCAGCATCAAAGAAATCCGCTGACTTCAAGTGGTTATCTCTGTCTGTTTGATTTGTATCAATGCTGTCAATATCAGCAGTGAATTTAACAGTAGCTCCGTCAAAATTTTCGGAAGCGCTTTCTAAGCTACCTTCGAATTTCCTGAAATAACCTGTAACG
Source organism: Algoriphagus iocasae (assembly GCF_014206875.1). GTDB lineage: Bacteria > Bacteroidota > Bacteroidia > Cytophagales > Cyclobacteriaceae > Algoriphagus > Algoriphagus iocasae. The sequence continues at coordinate 40,567 of NZ_JACIJO010000002.1, forward strand.
GTAGAAATCACAAGGTGCTTTACTTTGAATGAAACTTCAGAGTGAGTAGGGTCGATAATCCATTTAGTAGTTGCCATAATATTTGTTGTTTTTGGTTTAAATTTATTTGAATTGTTAATACATTATATGTCTATACATTGAAACGGGTAAAAAATTTCACCCTCTTAATTTATCCAGGAGATCATTCAGCTGGTTTACTTCTTCTAAACTCAAATGGACGAAATTCTTATTTTCCTGTTCCACTTTTGCTTGAAGCTCAGCTAAAACTTCCAGACCTTTTTCTGTGATCAAAACATCCACTTGTCTTCTGTCATTTGGACATTCCGAACGCTTTACAAAATCCTTTAATTTTAACTTCTCAACCAATCTTGATGCGTTTGACATTTTGTTCAACATTCTATCTTGTATAGATGAAACAGTAGTCGGAACACCATTTTGACCTCTTAATATTCTCAATACATTATACTGCTCAGGAGACAAGCCATAGGGTTTAAACAACGCATTTTGGTTTGTCACAAAGTAGCTATGGGTATACAATAGATTCACAACTGCCTTGTTGTAAGGATCTTTAAACTCCTTTTGCTGTATTGCTTCTTCTATCTTTACCATTTCCTTGCAAATGTATTTAATGTATATACATATAAATATAAAGAAAGGTTTCAACAATTGCAAATATTTTTTCAACTCTCTCATTTTTAGAGAGTAATATTCACAAATAAATTGAAAGAGAAAGAAAAAAGAAGTTAACTCACCTCTATCAACCAGTCTCCTATGAGACGATTGATTTCTTTGGGTTTTTCGATGCAGCTACTATGGCCAGCACCTGGAACACGGTGGAGTTTTGATTTGGAGATGTTCATTTGGATGAACTTGGCTTTGACCGGTTTGGTAGCGATGTCCTCATCCCCTACGATTATCATTGTGGGACAAGAAATAAATTTCAGTTCATCTTCGATTCCTTTTCTATAAATTACCCCATTCACAGGACCAGTTATAGTTTTCTTATTGGACATCATTTCCTGCTTCCAATAATCGATTTTGTCCTTATTGATAGGATTGGTCAACCAGCTTTCAGCAAACATGATTGGCATTACTTTACTGGCAACCGGTCCAATGACCCCAAACCATTTCACGATGCTATTTAATGTCTTGTATTTTGGAATATTTTCTACAGGTTCCTGATTCGCGGAGGTTTCTAAAAGAATCAGACTTTTGATGAGCTCAGGATATCTTGCTGCTAATCTCATCCCAATAAATCCACCCATAGATAACCCCGCAAAATGAACGGGACCATTTGTTAATGATTTAATCAATTGCAAGGCATCTTCTGTAAGAGTGTCCATGTCATATGGACTTTTCACTTCACTCTGACCTTGGCCTCTGTGATCATAGGAGATCACTCTAAACCGAGTCGAGAGAAAATCAATTTGTGCCTCAAACATTTTATGACTCCATAATAAGCCATGTGAAAAAATGATTGTTTCCTCTCCTACGCCTTGATCAGAATAAAATAAATCAACTTCATTTACTTTAATATGGGGCATACTCAAATAGGTTTAAAAATGAACCGGGTTAATCTGCTTTTTTATTAACAGTCTAACCCGGTTCTAGGTTTTACAAATATTATTAATTACCAGTCCAGACCTGGAGATGTGATTTTCACACTTCCTTCTTCTGCTTTGGCTTTATCTACAATGGATTTTACATCCTCCAATAATTTTTTAGCATCATATACAATTCCATCCTTCACTGTATACTTTACACCTCCAACTCTGATTGCTTTGTTATTATCATCAATTCTGATTGCTCCTGTACCATAAAGAACTTTTAGATTTTGAAGTGGGTTTTCTTCCACGATTACAAAATCAGCCAACTTCCCAACTTCCACAGTTCCGATTTCCTTTTCCATTCCCATCAATTCTGCACCATACATGGTCGCTGAACGGATCACTTCCAAAGGATGGAATCCAGCTTCCTGAAGTAATTCCAATTCTCTAATATAAGCAAAACCATAAAGCTGATAAATGAATCCTGAATCCGAACCAGCGGTAACTCGACCACCTCGGTTCTTATACTCATTGACAAAAGTCATCCAAAGCTGGTAGTTTTTCTTCCATTGAATCTCTAGAGCCGTGGTCCAATCAAACCAATAAGAACCATGAGATTGTCTGCTTGGCTCATAAAACTTCCAAAGAGAAGGCAAAGTATAGACTTCATGCCATTCTGCTCTTTGAGCACGCATCAGATCACGGTTTGCTTCATAAATATTAAATGTAGGATCAAGGGTAAAATCAAGTTCCAATAATTCATTCATTACTTTATTCCAATGCTCTGAATAAGGAGGAGCAGCCTGTTCCCAAAGTTTTCCTGCCTCTGAAAAACGGTGTTGCTCATTTTGATAGTTGTAATCTACAGGGAAATCCTGAACCGTTCTATCAGTAAAAAGGGCTTCTGGAAGACCATACCAATGTTCCATAGAAGTTAGCCCAGCTCTAGCAGAGTTCAGCACATTCCATCTGGCCACATCTACCTGGGCATGGTGCATCGCAGATCGCAATCCAATTTTCTTGTTTTCTGAAATCGCCGCTTGCATTACTTCAGGTTTTGCACCAAAAAACTTGATGCCATCAGCCCCATTCGCTGCATTCTTATTTACCCAAGCTTTCGCTTCATCGGCATTGGTAATTGGGCTTTCTGCTCCTTGCCCAAAAGCAGTATAAGCCAAAATTCTAGGTGCGGTAATTTCATTGGCCGCAGATCTCTTTTTTTGATCCAGTACCCAATCCAATCCATTACCGGTAGATGGATCCCGAACGGTGGTTATACCATGTGCCAACCATAGTTTGAAAACATACTCCGCAGGTGTTCCTTGTCCTCTTCCTCCTATGTGAGCATGAGAATCAATAAATCCAGGCATCAGAAAGTGCCCTTCTAAATCATAAACCTTATCATTTTCACCAGCTTTTGGTCTTCTGTTTTCACTGATAGGAAGTCCCGGATAACCTACTACTTGAATCTGGGCGATTTTATTTTTCTCTACAACGATATCTACAGGGCCGATTGGTGGCGCTCCTGTCCCGTCAATCAGGGTCACCCCTCTTAAAATCAGTCTACCATATTGCCCGTCGCCTTCTGAACGATCTGGTGCAGGCTCAATTTGCGCATAAACTGAGACTGAAAGAAAGCCGCAGAGTAATGCAATTACAAGTAAAGTTTTTTTCATGGTTGGTGGTTATAAATAAATACAGCAATAAGATAAGGCAAAATGACACAACAAAAAACCAGTTTTAGATGAAGTAAGGATCAAAAAAAAGCTCTTTGACGGATCAAAGAGCTTTTTTCAAAGTGGGTGGTTTATTTATAAATCTTTAAACTTATCCATGATTTCCTCAGAAATACCAGTGAATGAATATCCACCGTCATGGAAAAGGTTTTGCATGGTAACCATTCTAGTCAGGTCTGAGAACATCGTCACAATGTAATCAGCACAGCTTTCAGCAGAAGCATTTCCAAGTGGAGATAATGCATCAGCAAAATTGTAGAAAGAGTCAAATCCTCCGATTCCAGTTCCAGCAGTAGTTTTTGTTGGAGACTGAGAAATCGTATTGACACGTACATTTTTCAATTTCCCGAATCGATATCCATATCCTCTTGCGATGCTTTCCAAAAGTGATTTGGCATCTGCCATATCAGTATAGAAAGGAAAAACTCTTTGAGCAGCGATGTAACTCAGGCCAACGATAGAGCCCCATTCTTTCATCACATCCATCTTTTCTGCTACCTGCATCATTTTATGGAAAGAAATGGCAGAAACATCGTAAGATTTCATTGCCCAGTCATAGTTCAGATCTCCATAAGACCTTCCTTTTCTGATATTAGGAGACATCCCGATTGAATGAAGGATGAAGTCAAAATCTCCACCTAAATATTCTTTCGCTTCGGAATAAAGTTTCTCTATGTCTTCAAGACTTGTAGCATCCGCTGGGATGACAATGGTATCACATTCTTTTGCAAGATCATTGATTGCACCCATTCTCATGGCAATAGGAGCATTTGTCAATACAAATCGAGCTCCTTGCTCTTTAGCTTTTAGAGCGGTTTTCCATGCAATGGAATTCTCGTCAAGGGCACCTGTAATGATACCAAGTTTTCCTTTCAGCAAATTTTCTGGCATATAACTATGGGGTTGATTTCAAAAATATGGGTAAAAATAGAGAAAATTTGGCATTCATTCCCTACCATCGCCTCCTAACTCTCAATTATCGAGTCAAGAGTTCTTTGGCGCTTTGCATCGCAGAACTTGAAGGATTGGCTCCTCCAATCATTTTGGCTAGTTCGATCACCCGCTCCTCAGGTTCCAATTCCTTGATTTTACTGATGGTTTTTCGGGATGAATTATCCTTGTACACAAAAAAGTGAACTTCACCCTGTCCAGCTACTTGCGGTAAATGAGTAATGCAAATCACCTGGTGTTTGTCAGAAATCTCTTTCATCATTCTCACCATTTGCAAAGCCACCTCTCCGGAAATCCCTGTATCAATTTCGTCAAATATCAAGGTTGGCATCGCCATTTTATCTGCCATCAAGTATTTAATAGCAAAGAGCAATCTGGAAAATTCTCCCCCAGAAGCCACTTTCTTTAGTGCTTGAAGAGATGATCCTTTATTTGCTGAAAAAAGCAATTCGATTTCATCAATCCCTTTTGCAGAAGGTGCGATTGAATTTTGCTCTATTTTCAACTTGGCATTTTCCATCCCCAAATCAGAAAGCAAACTTTCCATGGCTTTTTGAAATCCTTCGAAACAAGAACTCCTCTTTTTGGATAACTCCTTACCAGCTTTCAAAACCGATTGCTCGGCTTTTTCCAATTGAACTTTTGCCTCAGAAAGCGTATCATCCAAATTTTGAAATTGAAAGACTTTATCAGCAAGGTCTCTTTCGAGATCCATCAATTCCTCCACACTTCCAACTCCATGCTTTTTCTGAAGCTGATAAATTTTACTCAAGCGATCTCGAACCTCATCCAATCTCTCAAAATCAACTTCTACCGCAGATTCTTCAGTAGACAAAGTATCCGCCAAGTCTTTCAACTCAATCAGAAGGCTTTGAAATCTTTCTTTCAATGGAGCAAATTTATGCGCCAATCTCTCCAAGACTCCAATCGTTTGCTGAACCTGAGCCAAACCCTGAAAAATCCCGAATTGGTCATCTTCAAAAAGATTCAGCATTTCATTGATTTTCAGTTTAATTTCCTCAGCATTTTCCAATACTTCCTGACTGGATTCCAATTCAGACTGCTCACCCTCCTGAAGGGATAAACTGCTTAACTCCTCTAATTGAAATTGGTTAAAATCAGCCTCCTTTTGAAGCTCAAATGCTTTTTGTTGTAATTCCTGAAAGGATTTCTGGGCTTTTCGAAAAGACTTAAAAGCTGTTTTGTATGCTTCCAATTGAGATTTGCTTTGCGCAAAAGCATCAATCAAGTCCAACTGATAAGCTCCTGATCCAAGCTGTAAGGTATCGTGCTGAGAATGGACGTCCATTAATCTGGAACCTAGGTATTTCAGAACATCCAATAGGACAGGTGTGTCATTGACAAATGAACGGGATTTTCCACTTGGGCTAATTTCCCTTCGGACAATACAGGTGGTATCGTAGTCTAAATCTTCCTTTTCAAAAAAATCTTTGAGTCCATATTCTCCAATTTCGAATACCCCCTCGACGATACACTTTTTATCCTCAAATAATAAAACTTTGGTGTCGGCTCTATTCCCAAGCAAAAGGCCTACTGCGCCAAGCATGATGGACTTCCCTGCACCGGTTTCTCCGGTAATCATACTCAAACCCTTACCAGGCTTCATTAAAAGCTGATCGATCAGGGCATAATTTTGAATACTAAGAGACTTAAGCATGGGTGATTAGTAGGAAAAGAACAAAGGTATAAATCAACTTTAGCTTTTCAGCAAGTCATTATATTTTCTGGCATTATTCGGATCTACCTCCAATAAAAGTTCGACTAATTCTGTCCGAATTTCCATTGGTGCATTTTTAAAAACCTTAGAAATCTCATCGCCTTTAGCATCCATAAAAGTAATGGTGAGGATTCCATTTGGCTGAGTTTTATTGGCTTCTGCCACCAATCGCACCGCCTGGAGCATATTTTCGTAGGCTTTATCAGGTTCTACCTGCAGAATATCCAACCCTTGACGATGGTATAAATAATAGGCTTCCCGAATCGGAGCATAAACTGATGAAGTGTAAATATCATTGATCAACCAATACCGGTTTCTTCGATCGGTAGGGCTCTGAACCCAACCTGGCCGGCCGGATTGCTGGGCATTATTCACAATGTCATTGGCAATTTCGTAAAAATCATCTCCACCCTTACTGGAAAAACTATCATAATCCATCCCCAAAGCAATGTGGGCATAGAATCCCAGAAGAGAGCTGATGTTATTCAAAAAGTTAAATCGATTGAATTCTAGAGGTTGGGATTCTATGTATTCAAAGTTCCAGTTCCTATCCGCAAAATTAAAGATCAGGGATTCGTAATTGGTTCCATAAACCGGCCTTACTGTTTGTATCTGAACCGTAGCATTATACACGCCCACTTGAGGCACATCATTGATTGTGATCAGCAAATTTCCCTTGATACGTTCTTCTGGTCGAAACTCATCTGTCGTCCAAGATCTACCATTTAAGAATTGTTCGAAACTGGTTTTCATTGTGGAGAAAACCGTGGTATTTTGAATTCTTGCCCGATCACTATTAATGATCACGGTGAAATTCAGTTCTTGAGTAAACCCAAGATGACTAAGTAAAATCAAAACCAAGCAGAAAATTGCTTTCTTCATAGCTCTAAAAATAAGGAAATAATCAAGTTCAGACCCAAATTGGAGCTAATTTGATTTGATCCAAAATCAATTCAGCAATTGTATCCTTAGTAGCGACATCTGAGCTGATGGATTTTCCTGAACGTTGGAAAATATGAACTCGATTGGTATCTAATTGAAATCCTGCTCCAGTATCTCTCATAGAATTCAAAACGATCAAATCGAAGTTTTTCTTATCCAATTTAGCCTTTGCATTTTCAGATTCATTTTCCGTCTCAAGTGCAAATCCAATGTGAAGTTGACCAGGCTGCTTCATTTTTCCTAGCTCTGATGCTATGTCTACATTTTTGACCATCTTGAAAGTAAGCTCAGAATCACTCTTTTTGATCTTTTCAGGAGCTACTTCTGCCGGAGCATAATCGGCCACAGCAGCTGCAAAAACACAGATATCCATCATTCCATGAAGCTTGTGGGCTGCAGCATACATGTCTTTTGCTGATTTCACATCGTACCAATGAAATGAATTCTTATCTACTTTTAATGAGATTGGACCTGAGACAACGTAGACTTCAGCGCCTCTTTTCAAAAATGAATTTGCAATTGCCAAACCCATTTTTCCACTGGAGTGATTACTGATAAATCTAACAGGATCAATAGCCTCTTGAGTCGGTCCCATTGTGATAAGGACCTTCTTTCCTTGAAAATCCAGGCTTCTGGAGAAAAACTTTTCTACCTGAATCAAAATATTCTCAGGCTCCATCATTCTTCCCTGTCCTGATAAACCACTAGCCAACTCCCCTGATTCTGCATCTAAGATCTCATTTCCAAAAGAAGCTAATTTCTTTAGATTCTCTTTGACAGAAGGGTGTTGATACATATCCAGATCCATCGCCGGTGCGATCATAACTGGACATCTTGCTGATAGGTAGGTGGCTGTGAGTAAATTATCACACAGTCCATTGGCAAATTTCGCCAGTGTATTAGCACTTATTGGTGCTACTAAAAATAAATCCGCCCAAAGTCCTAGCTCCACATGATTATTCCAGACTCCAGTTTCATCTTTTTGGAAATTGACTAAAACCGGTCTTTTGGAAAGTGTCGCTAAGGTGAGCGGTGTAATAAAATCAAGAGCAGAAGCGCTCATAATAATTTGCACTTCTGCTCCAGCTTTTACCAATAATCGAGTAAGATGAGCTGATTTATACGCGGCAATGCTACCGGTTACGCCCAAGATAATTTTCTTACCCTCTAGGTTCATAAATTTTATTCCCCTGATCCTTCAGTAGGATATCTGTGATAAACTTTACCTTCCAAAAACTCTTCCATTGCCATGGTAGAAGGCTTAGGCATTCTTTCGTAAAACTTAGAGATTTCGATTTGCTCTTTGTTTTCGAAAACTTCCTCAAGGTTATCTACAGTAGAAGCAAACTCAGATAGTTTGTTGTTCAATTCCTCTTTTAGAGTTGAAGAAATCTGCTTTGCTCTCTGACCTACTACATGAAGAGATTCATAAAGGTTTCCTGTCTTCTCTGCGATTTTGTCTAAATCACGAGTGATAATGGACGGATTAATAGCCATATTTTTATCTAGTTATGTTTCTTTAATTTTCTTTTGTTGAAGTATCAAGGGTTGCTTTTTTTTCAGCTTCTTGCTCAGCTACTCTTTCTGCAACTTTCTGTTTCAACTCCAAGTGATCTTGCATTTCCTCTCTAGCCTTTTCCTCATAAGTTTTCACTTCTGAAGTAAAAGGACTATCAGGATACTTTCTATAGAAATTGCCAGCGAAACGTAAGGCATCAGTCAAACGCTCTTCTTTTTTAGCATAGGCAGAATTCTCAGCATATCCTGTAGCTACTTCTACTAACTTATAGGCAAGTTCTTCATTATACTTGCTATCAGGATAGTCTTTGGCAAAATTCTGAAAGTTCACAATACATGCTCTCATGAAGTCTCCGGGATACAAACCATCCTTTAGTCTATAATACATCGAAGATTCCTGATACGCTTTTTCTTCAAATCTTGTCTCCAAATCATCCAACATTTCCATAGCTCGCTCATAACTGGCGGATCCAGGGAATCTTGTAACGAATTGTTGAATTGCAGCGACAGCCTCTTGGCTACTTTGCTGATCCAAATTATAATCAGGAGCATCTAAATACAGGGAATAAGCATGCATAAACAACGCTTCCTCTGCCAATGGGCTACGATTATAGGTTCTGAAGAAATTATTGAAATACCCAGCTGCCTCAATATATCGCTTAGTTTTGAAATGGCAATTGGCATAATTATAATCTGCCAGTTCAGCCTTTTCACTTCCACGGATCACTGGAAGCACTTTATCATAAAGGATAATTGCCTTATTATATTCACCTTCTTGATAATATTTATTGGCTCCAGCATATAATTCCTCCCAATTGGTGCTTTTTTCAAGCTTATTGAATGGACCACAGGCTGATACTGCCATCAATAGTACTAGAACGATAATGTAGGGTACGCGCATTTTCATTTTCAAGACCGCAAATATACGGGATAATTATTCGGATTCAAATGTTGAAAGAAGGAGTGATTTCAGCTTACTTCTTGACTTGTAGCTTTTTGGTCACAATATTTTTATTGTCAACAAAAAGAGTGTAGAAATAAACTCCTGGATTGAAATCTGAAACATTGATCACCAGAGAAGTTCTATCTGGATCAAGCTCATATTCTGCAACAGGGTTCCCAATAAAGCTATTTATCGCAATTTTAGCTTTGGCGTTAGGATTTTTTAACTGGTAATCCAACTGAGCAATTCGGTTGCTTGGATTTGGGTAAACGTCACTTAGGATTAAATCTTTGTAGTCAAATTCATCAACTTTCTTATTTGGATTGGAAACATCATAACGCGCTTCAATCACAAATGATTCTCTGATATTTTCCAGGTTGACAAAGTTTAAATCAAAACTTCCTCTTGTTTCAACGATCCCCATTTCAAAATCGAGATACAAATCAGTCATTAATTCTCCTGGCTGAAGTGTAATTCTAACTTTGGCAAGATCTCTTTTGGGGTCATAGCAATCATCACCAATACAAATTTTGACATGCTGGGATGAACCAATATTTCCATTAATATTTTTAAGGAAGTAGGTTTTTGCTTGATTGGATTCGTTCTGAAGAATCACTGTCTTTCGCTGTGTGGAGCTTAAATCTCCATCGAACTCTAGATTTTCACTCAACACGCGAACTTGCTGCGCTCCCGCAAATAGCGGAAACATCAGGCAAAGCCACATAAAAAGTTTGAGGAAATTATTCATGTAAAGTTCTAATCAATAAGCGGTGCTGCTGTTTTAACAGTAATCAATATACGCACAAAAATAGTTTGATGTTAAGGAGAAGGCAGAAAAATCGGGTTAATTCTTGTTAACCTTGATAAAATTTTTTCTCAAATCAGTCGTTTAGGACATTTTCCAACTTTTTTATCCCTTCATTTTCTTTAATTTCGAATCGAACGCCTCTTTTTTTCAATTCACTTTCAATCTCTTGATCAGTAGGCATTCGCAACTCCACCTCCGGAATATTGAATAAATTTTGGGCATCAGGATCAATCTCCACAATGGTCCTCCAGTTATAGACGGTATTCATATCGGGTCTTTCTTCAAACCTCCAATTAAAACCTGAAAGCCTAGAATTATCTTCATTCAAACTTTGAAATGGAATAAACCTGCCATCCGGTTTTACTCCATAATTCACTTTCTGAATTGCCCCGTCTTTAAATCTCAATTTGATGGTTGCGCTTTTCGTCAAGTTAATCCCCTGCGACATGGTATCCGCTTCAAGCACAAAGTATAGAGACTCCCCATTGCCATCAATATCCATTTGATTAATCTGACCTGCATCAAAATACCCCATCATCTTCCTTCCCTTCATTTGATTGAAATTTAAGATGGTATCCTGAGTGATAATAAATGCATTATCTTTTAAAAACACTCTATCTAAATTTTCATTTTCGATGTAGAAAGTCATACTGTCGGAAGAAATCTGACTTTTTTGATTCCACATGACCGGATCTTTGAATAACTGAATGGAAGAATCATTGTAGTTGTAAACCAAAGAATCGGCTTTACCAGAGAGGTCTGATTTCACCAAATTTACCGAACGAAAAGCCAGTAGAAATTTAGCAGAATCCTGTTTATTATCCTGTGAGATCAAGGAATCGGAAGTCATGTAAAGCGTATCCTGTTCAAAATACCTTCTGACTAAAGCATTTCCATAAACCAAACTGTATTTTCTATCCTCCCAGTATTTACCAACATCCCCAAAAATCTCCACTTCCCGCTCTTTGTTCAAAACCCGGACATCATCTTTTCCTTCGTAATAGGCTAAATTTTCATCGTAAAATAATTCGATCGCTTTCACTCTACTCGTCTCAGTTTCTACCACTCCTTCAAAAAATCTGAACTGCTTATTTTGTGTATCGTAAAAACTTCCCTTTTCAGCATCTAGCGTATTACCTTCTTTCGAAATTAAATTTGTCAGACCTTTTGTTTCAGCCGTTTTCGGGATGGTCATATAAACAAGGTCATTAGTCTTCATCGTGTAATCCGGGTTCACGAGAACGACATCTTCCTGAAAAGTAATCCGCTCTAGATTTACTTCATACCTCCCTCTTTTGCTGGTCAAAACATTGGTTGAATCGACCACCCTCCCATCATTGTAATAAAACGCAATATTCGATTGTCTGTCATAATCGAGATATTCTGTATAAAGTGTGGTCTCTTCATTCGTGAAAACCACATTGTTTCTAAGCTTAGCCAGTTTGGTATTCCCATCATATTCGGCATACCTGCTAGTGGTTTTAATTGGATCCTCTTGGTCTACAATCCTTACATTTCCAAAAAGTCTTGCTTGATTGGTTTCTCTAAAAAAGTGTGCGGAATCGCAGTAGATCAATGAACTTTGATGTTCCATCATCACATCCCCAATCAATCTTTGGAAGCCATTTGCCCCTTCCAGACGACCAGCTCTCCGGATCTCCAAGGTAGAACCATCCTGAGCGATAGCCCATGGAAATACCAGAATCAAAAAACTGATAGTGAGAAAAACTCGAGTGAATTGAACGTTCATAAAATCTAAGATGTGGGCAAAATTAGCAGAAAATGATATTTTTGATCAATGATCGAAGCTTTTATCCAGCATATCCGAAATAAGTCCCTTTTGGATCCTGAGAAGAAATACCTTTTAGCCTGCAGTGGGGGGCTTGACAGTGTATGTTTGGGTGAATTACTTTTTATTTCCAAGATTCCATTTGAAGTTGCCCATGTTAACTTCGGTCTACGGGAAAAAGAAAGCGATGGTGATGAAAACTTTGTTAAAAGTTTAGCAAAAACCTGGAATACTGAATTTCATCTTCACCATGCTGATACTCTTAAAATCGCCGAAGAAAATCATATATCCACTCAAATGGCAGCCAGGGATATCCGATATGAGTGGTTTGAGGAAATAAGAGAATCAAGAAAACTTGACGGAATTATTCTTGCCCATCATGAGGACGATCAACTTGAGACAATTTTCTTGAATTTGACTAGAGGTACAGGAATAGAAGGTCTTTACGGAATGGCTGATCGAAGAGGGCAATTGATTAGGCCTTTGCTTCCATTTTCAAGGAAACAAATTCAGGAATTTGCAGCGGAAAATAAACTGGTTTGGCGAGAAGATAGCTCCAATAAAAAAACGGATTACAAAAGAAATAAACTCAGGCATGATGTGCTGCCGGTCTTATACGATTCATCAGAAGATGCCAGAGCTAATTTACTGACCAGCTTGAATCGCCTAAAAGACACAGGGAAAGCTTTCTCTGGACTATTTGATTTATGGAAAAGCCAGAACATCAAAGACTCAGAAGGACTTCAAACGCTTAATTTTAAAGGATTTATTCACACTGAAGGAGCAACCTCATTACTCTATTTCTGGCTCCGGTCTTATGGTTTTAATTCTATCCAGGCACAGGAAATCTACCAATCTTGTCTACAGGGAATGGCAGGAAAAATATTCGAATCAGCCGGATATTTATTGAATTTAGATAGGAATCAACTGGTATTGGCTCCAAAAACTTTGAGTTTTGAACCCATAGAAATTTCTGAAAATGATCTAGGGTTTAAAATTCCTGAGGGGACTTATGAAATCCTTAAGCTTTCGGGTCAAACTGAATTAGACAAAAACAGTCAGAATGCAATGCTCGATCTAGAGCAGTTGACTTTTCCTTTAAAAATCAGAAACTGGGAAGAGGGAGATAGAATTATTCCTTTGGGAATGAAAAACAGCAAAAAAATCAGTGATTTTTTGATAGATTTGAAAGTACCCCTAGTCAAAAAGCTGGGAGTGAAAGTTCTGGAATCAGGTGATAAAATCGCTTGGATTCTTGGATTTAGAATTGCAGACTGGGCAAAGCAAACTGCAGCAACAAGAAAAACTTTATACCTGAAAAAACGGTAAATATGAGGAACCCATTTTCGAAAACATACACTTCCCAAGAGCATGAAATGTTTGAGTTCCTCACGCAGATCAAGTTTTTTGAGCGAATGAAGAATAAGGAGATGGCTCGGTTTATTCCTGCCATGCATCATCGTAAATACAAAAGGGACGAAGTAGTATTTTTCAGCAAAGACCCAAGTCAAGCACTTTACCTTGTCAAAAAAGGCCAAATCACTTTGACTATTGATGTGAAAGACAATTTTGAGACCATTTTGGAAATCAATAAAGGTGAAGCATTTGGGGAAAACTCGCTTTTGGAAAACACCAAAAGAACCTACACAGCAATTATCGTTTCGGAAGACGCAGACTTAATTGTGATCCCTTATTTTGCAATTCAGGAGATTTTTGACAGTAACCCAAAGATCAAGGCTAAAATGATGACCTCTCTTGCCGAGTATTACAATCAAAACAACCAAAGACTTTTTAAATCTTACCGAGAATCTTTTGGTTTTTTCAGTCTCCGTCAGATGTTTGAATAGGCATATTCAACCTCTTCATCATTCATTCATCAAAAATCCGCCATTACAGGTAAAGTATTCACTATCGGGCTTCTATTCCTAGGCATAGTTTAATAACTTAGCGACGCTTTTTTTAAGGCAGTTATAAAAATAAAATCAATATAATCTCATGAGCAAAGTAACCGTAGTAGGGGCAGGTAACGTGGGTGCAACCTGTGCCGATGTATTGGCTTATCGCGAAATCGCAGAAGAAATAGTTTTGGTGGACATCAAAGAAGGTGTTGCTGAAGGCAAAGCCCTTGACATTTGGCAGAAAGCTCCAATCAATCAGTACGACAGCCGTACAGTTGGAAGCACCAATGATTACAGCAAAACTGCCAATTCTGATGTGGTAGTGATCACTTCAGGTCTTCCTCGTAAACCAGGCATGACCCGTGACGACTTAATCGAGACCAACGCTGGTATCGTGAAGTCTGTAACTGAAAATGTGGTAAAATATTCTCCAAACGCCATCATCATTGTGGTTTCTAACCCACTTGATGTGATGACTTATCAAGCTCACTTGACTTCCAAATTGCCAAGAACCAAAGTAATGGGTATGGCTGGAATCTTGGATACTGCTAGATACAGAGCATTTATCGCTTCTGAATTGAATGTTTCTCCTAAGGAAATCCAAGCAATTTTAATGGGTGGACATGGTGACACCATGGTACCTCTTCCTAGATATACTACTGTAGCGGGTATTCCTGTGACAGAATTGATCGATGCTGAAAAACTTGACGCTATCATCGAAAGAACCAAATTTGGTGGTGGAGAATTGGTGAAATTAATGGGTACTTCAGCTTGGTATGCACCAGGATCTGCAGCTGCTCAGATGGTGGAAGCGATCTTGAAAAATCAGAGACGTGTATTCCCTGTTTGTATCAAATTGGACGGCGAGTACGGAATCGACGATTGTTACCTAGGCGTACCAGTTATCCTTGGTAAAAATGGAATCGAAAAAGTGATCGAGCTTGACTTGAACGCAGAAGAGAAAGCATTGCTTGAAACTTCAAGAGGCCATGTCAAAGAGGTAATGGACGTATTGAATAAGTTGGGTAAATAATCCAATCAGTCCTTTATATAGACCTAAGATTTTGGAGAGTTTTCTCTGAATTCTTAGGTCTAATTTTTGTATTATCTACTTCGAAACTGAAAAAGACGAGTGAAAATCTGGAAAAGCTTACTGATCCTATTGTTTATCATCCTTTTAGCAGGAGGAGGTTACTGGGCTTACCAAAATTATTTTTCAGCAAGAAAAGTCAATAGCCTTGACCTGATCAGTCAGGATGCTGTTTTTGTTTTTGAAACCTACCAAGCAGCAGAAACTTGGAATTCTTTAGTCAATGATCCGGTTTGGGGCATTTTTAAATCTTTGCCTGCATTCGAAAAAATCTCTCATCAGCTAGTCACGCTGGACAGTCTCACCGGAGAGAATGGTCAAGTGACCAAATTGGTTCAGGATGAGCAGATGACTATAAGCCTACATTCTACTGGCATCGAGGACTTTGAGCTACTTTACACTTTAAATCTCAATCCAAATAAGACCTCTGGATTGATTGAAGACATTAAATCAAAAATCCCAGCTGGAGCAAGATTCCAAAACAGAATGTATTCTGACCAGGAAGTGGTGGAATATTATGATGCAGAAAACAACAGAAATTGGTCAATTTCCATCCTCGGAGATGTCGTTGCTTTTTCATCTTCCTCCTTCTTGGTAGAGCAGGCTATTCGATTTTATATCAATGAAGGTCAAGAAACCTTTTCTACCTTAATCAATAATTCCTCAATTGATAAAAACTCCCCCGGCCGATTATTATTATCGGGAAAAGGGCTTGCTGCCATGCTAAAGGGCGTCGCAGGAGATCGTGAAAACCAAGCAATCGCAAGCCTTCAAATCATGAACGCGGCTTTGGCCCTGGATCTTTCTTTTCAGCAAGACAGATTGGAGTTTGTAGGGCCAGTATTTTATCCTGATGAAGTCAATTTCACACCTTCCATCCGGGCAAATTTAACTGCAATAGAATCTCTGATTTCCAACCGCACCCTTGCTTTAACTCAGTTCAATCTGGAAAGCATTTTTGAAACTCAAAAAATTGAAAATCGAGCTTTCCCTTTCCGCTCTACCTTAATCGGTGAAATTCAGCGAAATCTCACAGACAAAGGCTTCTTTGATAATTTTTCTGGTGAATTGTATTTTCTGGATCTTGAGAAATATGGAGGCTCTGATCAGAATCTGGCTTTACTGGCAAGAACAATGGATTCCTCCACGCCTATTTCTCTGTTGAAGGAATTTCAAAAAGCAGAAAACGAAAACAATTCAGATTATTACCTGGACTATGAAATCCTTTTCATTTCCGAAGAGGACTTTCCGGCTCATTTATTTGCAGGAAAATTCCCTGGGTTTGGACAGACATTTGTAACCAGTGTGAACGATATTCTGGTTTTCTGCAATTCCCAGCAGGCGATGAAAATGATCTTGGATGATTTCACCTCTAATAATACCTGGAGAAACTCACCCAATTCTCCTTCTGCAAAATCAGAATTAAACTCTGCCTCTGGCTTTTCCAGAATTTATCTCATCGATGAAATCTGGTCAAACTGGACCAAGACGACCAATCCTTCCTGGAGTTCATTTTTACAAAGATACAGCAGTACCTTCCGTTCATTTCCTTGGATTTCATTACATGTGAATAAATTCCCCGACAGGACAGAAGCCACTTTGAAAATCCCTTACAAAAGCGATTTCCAACCGGAGACCAAGCAGTCTGAAGCAATTAGCTTGCAGCCAAATAAATCCATTTCTGTTGGTCAGCCATTGATTTACGGCCCATCGACGGTAATCAATTATCAAGACAACACGCAGGATATTTTAGTCCAAGATGAAAGAAATGTCATGCATCTTTTCAACGAGATTGGAGAGGAAGTCTACTCCTACCCTCTCGATGGACCGATTGTTTCTGAAATTTTCCAGGTGGATTATTATAAAAACGGAAAGCTTCAAATTCTTTTAGCTACTAAAAATAAAATCTACGGAATCGACCGACTAGGAAATTTACTTCCTGGATATCCATTTAGCCTTGGAAATGAATGGATCACTGATTTAAACCTTGTTGATTATTCCAACACCAAAGAATACCGATATTTCATCAGTACAGAAAATGGGAATCTATACCTCTTAGATAAAACCGGGCAGCATCTTGATGGATGGGATCCAAATACCATCGGGGAAAAAAGTACAGGTGCACCGGGACATTACCGAATTCCTGGAAATGGCGATTTCATGGCCGCATTAGGAGAAAAAGGTAATCTTTTCCTATTCAACCGAAGAGGAGAAAAACAAAGTGGAACGCCGATTAAACTGGGCGATGCAATCAAATCGGGTGGTATGGTTTGGAGAGATCCAAAGTCAAGATCTTTCAAATTTGTTACGATCACTTCCAATGGAGAGATCATTCACACAAATTTCAATGGGGAAGTAACCTATAGAAATCAATTGGTCAAAGAAGACCGAGACAGTGAATTTATGCTGGTTCCTGACCAAAAAGAGAATGACTTCATTTTCGTTTCAAAACAATACAATGAGGTAGCTGTTTTGGATCGATCCGAGCAGGAATTGATGAAAATACGAGTTGCAGGCGATGATCTCATTTACCAATATTTTGATTTCGGTGCTGACCGTCAAATCTTCGCTTTGACAGACAAAACTCAGGAATTTAGCTACTTATATGATTTGAATGGAAATTTATTGACCACTATGCCACTGGAAAGCAGCAATGCAGTTCAAATCACCTATCAATCTGCAAAAAGTCAATATCTAATCAGGACGATCAATGGTTCTAGAGTCACAGAATTCCTTCTGGCAGACTAAGAATTATCAATCATTTGGGCTGGGAAAATTGAAAAGCTAACTTGCGAAAAATCACAATCCATGTTTAAAAAGCAATTCCTATTTGTTTGGTTCTTTTCTTTAATTACTTCTGTCGCATTTGGACAGTTGATTACAGAGCAGGATGATTTACGGGAAATATCTGAAGAGGTTAATTTAAGTTCTCCTTATCATACGACGTTGAGCTTTTTTCACAATCTGGAAGAAACCAATTTCCATCCGGATAAAGCTTCGAAAACCCTGAATTTAAAAGGAGTTGACCCTGCAAAGGGAAATCAGATGAGCATCAAGCTCAAGCAGATTTTGGAAGGGAAAGGGATCATCATCCGAACCAGTGATATTCCAAATGAAAACAACTATAGGGATACCTCTTCTAATTCTGATCAGATTTTCTATTTTGATAAGCAGAAAATCCCAGGTGTTTTTTTAGAAAAAGTGGGGAATCAGTGGAAATTCTCTGCATTCACGGTGGGACAGATCAACAACCTTCACAGAGAGACCTATCCTTACAGCACCGCCAAATTATTGGATCTTTTACCTAAGATCGGGAATCAGGAATATTTTGGATTCCATCTATGGCAGCTAATCGGTTTCCTGATTTTAATTTTCCTTGTTTTCCTCAGTCATGCCTTATTTACTTTTCTGGTGGACAAAGGACTGCTTTACCTCCTAAAAAGAACCGGGTATGGATATATAGGAGAAAATTATTTGTTGCCTGTTGCCAGGATTACAAGTTTCTATCTGATAGTCTTAATGCTGGCTTTGTTTCTACCAGTATTACAGTTGCCGACAGAAATCTGGGCTTGGATTGTCGTAATCATCAACACGCTGAAACCATTCTTAATCACAGTGATCTTCTACAAGATCGTGGATGTGGTAGCTGCGTACTTCTCTAAGCTGGCCGAAAGAACCGAGTCTACTCTGGACGATCAATTAGTGCCATTGATTAGAAAAAGTCTAAAGGCAGTGGTCGTAGTGATCGGAACGCTCTTCGTCCTTAAGGAGGGATTAGACTTGGATATTATTCCATTCCTTACAGGATTATCCATTGGTGGTGTGGCAATTGCCTTGGCAGCCCAGGACACCATCAAAAACTTCTTTGGATCCATCATGATCTTTTTGGATAGACCCTTTCAAGTCGGTGACTGGATCACATCCGGAGACTTGGATGGAACTGTAGAGGAAGTGGGATTCAGATCAACAAGAGTTAGGACATTTCGTAATTCTGTCATGTACATTCCCAATGGGAAAATCGCAGATGCGACGATAGACAATCATGGATTGCGTCAATACAGAAGGTTCTATTCAACTATCACAATCACCTATGATACGCCTCCTGAACTGATCAATGAGTTTGTCAAAGGCTTACGTGAGATTGTGATTTCGTATCCTAAAACCAGAAAAGATGCATTCCACGTCTATTTCAACAATCTTTCTTCATTTAGCCTAGACATTATGTTTTACGTCTTTTTTGAGGTTCCAACCTGGGGCGAAGAACTGGAATGTAGACATGAAGTATTAATTCAAATCATGAAGTTGGCTGAAGCTTTGGGAGTAAGATTCGCTTTCCCTACTCAAACGGTACACATGGAAACGTTCCCAGAAAAGAAAAGTCTTTCACCGGAATTCGATCCAGACGCAAAAACCTATCAGGCAAAGTTGAATCAGTTTTTGCAACAAGAATTGAAAAAGAAGGATAATTAAACTAGCGAGTCGGCTATTTCACCTCAAAAGTTCTGGAATAAGTTCCGTTTGGCGATTTTACAGTTACTTGATAAGTCCCTTTCAGTTCAGGTGCTTTCAATTCTATTTTATTGGATGTTGGAGTTGTTTCAGGGACTTTTGACCAGAAAAGAATCGTTCTCCAATCCATTGTTAAATCGTCTGCTGGCGGATTGAACAAAGTCGAAGCCTCACTGATTTCGGGCTGAATCCCCTGATAATCCAGATAAATCCCATTTGACGGAATAGGAAAACCTCCAAAATCATTCTTGTAAGAGGTAAAGCTCAAAACGCCTGGATAGGCCTCTTCATTTAGATAAAAAGTCCGGGTCAAAATCTCCAGTGTTTTAAATCCTTTCGGATCAAAAGCCGCTAATTCATCCGAATCAAATATAGGCATTGCATCCACCAACATAAGAGGGTTGGAATCAAAAGCAAAGCTCCTTAGAGCATTGATCGCTCTAAATTCTTTTTTCTTCTGAATAGTCTTGACAGAAACTTCCGGGACATATTCTTTAATGACAGTCTCAACCGTTTCAAATCGGGTATAGTCATCCAATTGATAAACGCGATCCTCCACAAACCCAGTCACTACAGGGAAATCAAACGCCTCAAATTCATGGACAAAATAACCTTCTACTTGTCCTCCTTTTAGAAGCTCTCTAAGAATTGGCTCATCTGAAGGCATTATTTCCAACACTGGAATTTTAAAATCAGATTTAAAATGCGTTTTTGGCGCAGGAGATACGATATTAAAATCTATCAAACTTTTATTTCCTTCAGCCTGAGCCACTAGATACTTCCAGTTTTTCATCCCTCCAGCATCAAAAAACATACTTCCATCCGCATCAGGTTTATCTGTAAATAGCGCAGATTTCTCTCCATGAACAGAAATGTAATAGAGTTGGGTAGTATCCAAATCCGCAGGTTCTACTTTTGCTTCAATGATATGCCCAAATAACTCAGGCAGCATTTGTTTTGGATCGATTGATTCATAAATCAATGAGGAAGAAACCTTCTCAGCATTTGACAAAAATGGATTTACAACTGCGATTCCCACTTCACTAGTACTGAATCCCTCTGGAACTTCCACTTGAAAAACACTTCCTGAACTCAGACTTTCTTGAGAAATCCTGATTTTGTCAGAATTACTGTTGGGTTGGGTTGGGTAGACAGTTCTTTTTTCTACAACAGCAGGTGGGGCTACTCTATTGAAAACTGTCACAAACTGTTGTGACAATCCAGATTCAAGATCCTGATAAGGACTTACTCTAGTAAATACTCGTAGCAGGTAATTGTCGGAAGGCAAATCAGTAGGAAGCTCCAAAAAATTGAAACTTTCTCCATCTATCAAAGGCATTTTGGCTATCGCCACAGATTCATTGTATCTGTTCAACAGCTCTGCGTAGATAATTTTAGAGCTTATTTTGTCACTTTCACTAGTCACATTTCCAGAAACCCATATTCTTTCACCCCCAAAATAAATCGTTTTTGGAATGGAAAAACTCACTGATTCGGTGGATTGTGAGTAAGCAACCTCTGAAAAATTCAGAATCAATACTGCCAAAAGTAAATATCTCAATAACTTTCTCATCCTACTCTTCCCAGAAATCAGGTTTTACATTTGATCCTCTTAGTGTGCAATCCACACATCTCCTTTCAGCCTTTTGAAACCCTATTGGATCGTAGCAGGTATCACAAAATATTGGAACTGCGGGCATATACCCTCCAGATTTAAAAGCCACTTCATAGTCTTTAATTAAAATTGTATCTGGTTCGACAAGACAACCAAAATATTCAGGAACATCTAGCTTAGACCAAGGAATTACATCTCTGAAGTCGATCCAAAGTCTTTCTTGTTTCACTGTCCCCAAACTCACGAACCCAACTACAGGGGCATCTGGATTTTGATCATTCTTGATGTTGCCACCTATATTTGATGGCAAAGGGCTAAAAATAGAACCAAGGTCATCCGTATTTTTTCTCATGACTTCCCAGAATTCGGAGGCATTTTTATCTAATGCTTTTTGGGAAATCAGGATACTATATCTTACTGTTAATCGCTCATCTCCTGTAGGTATTTGAGCAATAGATTGTCTAAATACAAATTGATCCTCAAATCTTGAGGATGTCTCCAAAATTAAATCCGAACTCAGTTGATCCCGATAGCAAAGACTCGTTTGATTTTCTTCTGTTGCCAATACCACTGTTTTAAGATCTGGATCATATCGATAAGCTGTAGGGAATTTTGGTCGGAAAGCATAGGTTTCCTGATAAGTCCAGAGAAAATCATCTGCATTTTCATCACCTTTTGTAGTCAGGTAGACCTCTATTCCATTTTCGTTTCTTTCAAAACCCACATCGATGATTTCCGGTGTCAAAATCGGCTTTAGCAAATCTGATGAATAGCTATTTCCATCATTGGTGAAGATTCGCAATCGATAATTTTCTTGTTCCGAAATGTCTTGAGCAAACTCAAACCTACCACTATCTAATGGGGTCAGTGAAAATTGATTTCCAGATTCAGATTCCAAAAACACATTCGCCTCAGGAAATGTCTGTACAAAGCCTTCTTCAGTATTGATATTTCTGGTATAACTCAATTTCAGGACACTCGGGATTCCTTCTGTATCCAAATACCCTTCGACCACCAAAACCTTCTCATCTGTTGGCTCTATTTCAGGCTCAAAAGGCTCCCGGCAACTAACAGCCAAAATCAATATTATCCAGTATAAACGTGAAACCTTCATCATCAAAACCTAAAATTATACGTGATAAATGGGATTGGCCTTGCAAAAATAGAAAGCTGGTATCCTCTTAATTTTCCTCCTTCTGGCACATAATAGACAGAATAAGGGTTGCTTCTTCCCAGCAAATTGTAAACTCCAAAAGACCAAGAAGCATGAGCCAATTTCCTTACTTTATGATTTCCTTCCAGATTAACTGAAAAATCCATTCTGAAATAATCCGGAATTCTATAAGCGTTTCGATCAGAGAAATAAACTCTTTCTGATCCGGCATAATCAAATTTAGAAATCGGTAGTGTTATCGGACGACCTGTGCTATAATTCAGGTTGAGCGAAGTATTTATCCTTTTACTCAATTCATAATTTGCAACTAACACCACATGGTGCGGCTGGTCAAAATTGCTGGAATAAAAATCCCCATCATTAATCTTTTCCACACTTGGTTCATCCGAGGTTTTCATGAGAGACCTAGAATAAGTGTAGGCCAAAGATCCCTTTAAGGCACCGGTGTTCTTTTTAAGTAAAAACTCAACCCCATAAGCTTTGCCATCAGAATTAAGCACATCCTGCTCGATGTCATCGTTCAGAACAATTTTTGCTCCTGAGCGATAATCAAGCAAATTATTCATGTATCGATAATAAACCTCTGTAGAAAACTCCAACTTGTTATTTGCCAGGTTTCGGTAATACCCAACAGAGCCTTGTCCACCGGTCTGAGGTTTAATATAGCTGTCACTTAACTTCCAGGAATCAGTAGGTGAAATCGAAGAAGAGTTAGACAAAAGGTGAATATTTTGGCGCATGGTGTTAAAGCCAATTTTCACAGAAGACTTATTATCCAATATATATCTCGCAGATGCTCTGAATTCAGGGCCATGATAGGTTTTGACATTTTCACCTTTCCCAAAAGTCTTTTCACCGATTACGTTACTTTCCGTGATAGGAGCTCCATCCACATATTCATTGATGGTCATTGGTCCCAACATCTGGTATAACATATACCTACCACCATAACTCAAAGACAGCTTATCACTCAATGTAAATTCATCTCCAAAATACACGGAGATTTCCCTTGCATTTTCTTCCTGAAGTTGATCCTCGATGACAATCGATTCTGGGCCATATGGTTTATTGACTCCAGGGTTGATGGCGTATTGGATCCCGTGAATACCGAATTTAAAAATATGATTGCTGTTTTTCCTGTATTCAAAATCCGCTCTCGCAAATAGCTGGTTGACATCAAACCCAAAATCAAATGAATTTAAAGGATTATCCTGTCCAATGATTCCGAACTGGTAGCCATCTTTTCCAACAGTGA
Organism: Algoriphagus iocasae; assembly: GCF_014206875.1. Lineage (GTDB taxonomy): Bacteria > Bacteroidota > Bacteroidia > Cytophagales > Cyclobacteriaceae > Algoriphagus > Algoriphagus iocasae. Next base: position 64,080 of record NZ_JACIJO010000002.1, read on the forward strand.
AATTCCCTTCCAACTGGTCATTAAAGAAGTGTCTCCAACCTAAAGACAGGTTTAAATTTTTGTAGGAATATGCTGTATCTGGATCAAAACGGAAATCATCCTGACTTAGATAGCCAGAAAACTCTAGGATGTTTTTGTCATTTAGATTATGCTGCACATTGAAATTCACATCATAAAAGGAAATTTTGCTTCCGTTTAGGTCAGCTTCGTCTTCCAGTAATTTCAGTGCCCAATCTGAATAGGTCGTTCTTGCTCCGACAATAAAGGTAGTTTTATCTCCTACCGGGCCTTCAAGGCTTAGTCTGCTTGTTAAAATCCCTATACCTCCGGAACCACCGATTTTGTCTTTTCTACCAAATTTCGGATCGACTTGAAGAACGGAAGATAATCTTCCACCATAATTAACCGGAATAGAGCCTTTATATAACTCTACACCTGATACTATATCAGCGTTGAATGCTGAGAAGAAACCAAAAGCATGAGTTGGATTAAACACTGTAGAATTTCCGTAAAGAATCAGGTTTTGATCTGCAGCTCCACCTCTCACATTAAAACCTGTTGTGGCTTCACCAACGGTATTTACTCCAGGCATGGTAAGAACTCCCCTCAAAACATCCACCTCGCCCATCACGGCTGGTAATCTTTTCACTTCTGCAATACTGATCGATTGCACTCCCATGTCCAGTTTATTGATGTTGGAAAGAGCTCCTGAGCTTACTACTACTTCATCTAAAGACATGATGGTCTCTTCAATACTCATATTAAGGACTCCATCTCCTCTTAAATCTATTTGTCGCTGCTCTTGAAATCCACCGATATTTTGTACCCAGATCGTATGTCTTCCTTTTGGAAGCGTCAGTTGGTAACGGCCATTTCTATCTGTGGCTACTTGTGTATACTTTACTTTTTCCAAAACCACTGCTCCATTCATAGGATTCCCAGACTCTATACTGGTTACGACCCCCGAGAGCACCGCTGTGCTGGATTCTGGATTATCAGAAGCTTTACCAATTACAAAACGCTTGTTTTTTTCAAATTCGCCTAAGGAATCTCCGGCGTTGACCAATAATTCTTGTCGCTCTTGAATCTTAAAATACTCCTCCGGAAAATCAATTAAAATCCGATTCCCTTTTGACACCCAAATTCTTTTGGAGCTATCAATTGAATAGGTTAATCCTGAGTTCAAGAAAATCTCATCCAAAATCAAACGAATCTCGGAATTAGAAGCTTGGAGGTTTACTTGGATATTTTCAACATCAGATTCTTTATAAAAAAACTTATAGGGAGTTTCAGATTCCACTTTCTCCACAAATCGCTCAAAGGACATTCCCAGGTAAGTGCCAGTTAGCTTAGTAGATGTATTGGTTTGTGCAAAACTTCCAAATGTCAACAGGATTCCAAAAAACAGCAGGTAAAGATGTTTCATTTAACAAATCCTTTAAATTCCTCCGCTTGATTTTCCCTAAAATCCGCCAATTCCAAAATGTATTGTTCCTTCTCCAAGGCAAAATAAACGTCTATTTGCTTCATGTGCTTTTTTACCTCTCTTTTGCTTAATCCAAGACTTTTAATAGCTTGTTTCTTTTTTCTAATCGGGACAAATTCCCCATTGAACCAATAAAAATATTCGTTATCCTCAACGAATTTGTAGGGGTATTTTCCCACCTCTTTGGTAGCTTCTATGATTTTGTAGTGCTTTTGTAAGACTTTAATCTCTCCGTCTTTCTTTACTTGATAAAACCCATTATTATGATGGGGATAGGAATTATTTCCTTCAAACCTCCTGAAGATATGATCCTTGTCCAGCTGAAACTCTTCGATTTTTTCGGATTTGATCAAAATCTTCTGTTTGTAAATAGGGTGAAAAGTGACAACTACGTCGGCATTTTCATCATATAACAACTGTACATCTGTATAATCAATCTTATTGATAGAAAGCAAGCCCTCTTCAAATACTCTTTTTTCGAAATACGGATGACCTTCATAATTGAGAGGAGCTTCTCCATATTGGCCACCAGTAATTAATTCCTGAAAGTATGGGAGTTGTTCTTTATACAGGGAAATAAAAGGCTTGGACTGAGCAGAAATTTCTGCAGTCCATATAAAAAACAATATAAAAGGCCCGAAAAAGTTTATTTTTAGCATAAGATCACTACGATACTAATTCTGTTTTGATTCTGATTTTCAGGGAATAATATAAGCGGTAAATTAAAAAGATAATCGGAAGTAATTTGACTAAAACCATAAACCTAAAATGAAACGAAGAAACCTTCTAAAATCCATTGCCCTCGCCCCACTTACGTTGACTACCGGAGTCACTTTGGCAAATCCAAAACCAAAAAAGAAGGCTGATTTTAAATATTGCCTTAATACCAGCACTATTAGGGGCCAAAAACCAACTCTACCCGAAATGATCAATATCGCTGCTGAGGCAGGATATGATGGGATGGAAATATGGATCAATGAAATTGAAGGATATGTATCCTCAGGCAAAAGCCTGGCTTCATTAAAAAAGCTTTTTTCAGATGCGAAAATTTCACCTTTCAATGCAATCGGATTTGCACCTTGGATGGCACAAGATCCTGAAAAGTCCAAACAAGGGTTTGCTCAGATGGAAAGGGAAATGGGCATGCTTGCAGAAATCTCCTGTGTAAGAGTTGCTGCACCGGCAATTGGCGCAGAAGGACAGATTAATGTTGAAGATTCAGCTGAGAAATTTAATCGATTGATCGACCTTGGAAAAAGAATGGGTGTTATGCCCCAACTGGAATTCTGGGGTTCTTTTGGCCCATTTCATAATTTAAGTCAATGTCTATCAGTGGCCGTGGCAGCTAATAATCCTGATGCAAAAATACTTCCTGACGTTTATCACCTTTATAGAGGTGGATCAGGATACAACGCTTTAAAACTTCTGAGTGGAGATGCTTTTGATGTCATCCATGTGAATGATATCCCTTCAGGAAAACCACGCGAAGAACTTGCTGATAAAGACCGTGTTTATCCAGGAGATGGCATTGCTCCTTATCAGGAAATTGCAGATTTGCTTGACCAGATGGGAGGAACAAAGATTCTTTCTTTGGAGCTATTCAATGAAACTTATTGGGCTCAAGATCCCCTAGCAGTCGCAAAAACCGGTATAGAAAAGATTAAGAAGTTTTTCTAATTAACCAAAAAGATCAGAACTCAAATATCGATCGCCACGATCACAGGTGATGCAAACGATTAGTCCTTCCTTCAAATTTTTGGAAAGTTCTATAGCTGCATGAAGTGCTCCTCCGCTGCTCATCCCAGCGAGAATGCCTTCTTCTTTGGCCATTCGTCTAGTCATCTCCGTGGCCTGATCTTGACTGACATCTATCACTTGATCTACTCTAGATGGATCGAATATTTTTGGAAGAAACTCAGGAGACCACCTTCTGATACCAGGAATACTTGATCCATCTGTAGGTTGGGTACCTACAATTTGGATGGAAGGATTCATTTCTTTCAAATACATGGACACTCCCATAATAGTACCTGTTGTTCCCATTGCTGAGACAAAATGAGTGATTTCCCCATCCGTCTCATTCCAAATCTCAGGACCAGTGGTTTTATAATGGGCGAGATAATTATCAGGATTAGCAAATTGATTCAACATAAAATACCCTTCCTCCTCTTGCATTTTTTCAGCTAAGGTTCTGGAATATTCAATTGTTTTAGCCGCAGGAGTCAAAATCACTTTGGCACCATATGCCTCCATGGAAAGGACACGCTCCTTGGTAGAATTATCAGGCATGATTAAGGTCATATCCAAACCTAGAGTTTTGGCCACCATAGCCAAAGCAATTCCGGTATTTCCACTAGTAGCCTCTACCAATTTATCACCTGCTTTAATGTCACCACGCTCCAGAGCGGATTTAATCATATTGAATGCTGCCCGATCTTTTACAGACCCTCCCGGATTTTGGCCCTCCAGTTTGCAGAGGATCTGAACATTGGGATTGGTAGGGATTTGATCAAGTGAAATAAGTGGGGTATTTCCAATCAGTTCAAATAGCTTCATCCTGGTCATTTTTAAAAATGTATAAATCGGTTACCGCAGTATCAGTGTGATACATTTGAGTTTGATAGTAAACTTTGCTTCCTGCAGGCACACTTTTCGTCAACCATACGTTTCCTCCGATTACGCTATTCTCTCCTATGATGGTCTTTCCTCCTAGTATTGTCGCACCAGAATAAATCACAACATGGTCCTCGATGGTTGGATGCCTTTTGATATCTGCATCTGCCTTATTCACACTCAAAGCTCCCAGAGTTACCCCCTGATAGATTTTGACATGATTTCCAATGACAGTGGTTTCTCCTATTACTACGCCAGTTCCGTGATCAATGCAGAAATATTGACCTATTCTCGCACCTGGGTGAATTTCAATTCCAGTTTTACTGTGAGCAAACTCTGTAATTATTCTGGGAATCAATGAAACTCCGAGTTGATGAAGTAAATGCGCAATTCTATAAGCTGCAATTGCATAAAATCCCGGATAGCTTCGCAAAATTTCAGTTCGTGATTTTGCAGCGGGATCTCCAGCGAAAATCGCTTCTACATCCTCCTGTATCCAATCGTAGACCCTTTCCAAACCTTTAAAGAAATCCCTTGCGATATGGTCACCATCCCCTGAATGTAAGTGTAGATTGCGAGAGAGAATAGAGGCTAAAGTCTTTTCCAGATTTGAAAATTTCTCTTCAATCAGCTCTTTATCTTTTATTTTCTCAGGAGCAAATTCAGGAAAAAGAAGTCCCAAAACTTCCTCAAAAAACTTCTGAATCACCTTAGGGGAAGGGCAATCTGAACATTCCAGATGAGCTTGGTGAATTTTGGAAATAAAGGAATTCATAGTTGAGGATTTTGCCCACTAATTAAAGTACAAAACCAACCCTTATCACATAAGGTTCACTGTAAGGTGATCTTAAGTTATCGTGAAGGACATTGTATAAAAAGGTGAAGTTGGCACCTCCTCTAGGTCCAAATGGAGCAAAATAACCACCTCCAAGGAAAAGAGAATTAGCCCAGATCCGTTCAAAACGATCCGCTAAAATATTATAATTATCAAAATTGATAGTCTCTAATTCGGCATGAGCAAAGATATTGGGAAGTACATTGTAGCGGGAAAACACCCTACCTCCATAAGAGGAAGTCTCTCCTCCAATATATCTTCGATCATTAAAGTATTGATATGTCAAGCCAACTCCGGATGAAAACCTGGGAGTAATCATCACTCCTACCAAAGGGGACACATCTAATAAAGTGACAGTACCAAACTGCATTCCGAAATTACCTCCGAAGTACAAACGATCTTTAAACGCGATGGAATCTTGGTAAATCTCCCGTTGGGCAGTTGCCACAAAGTGCAGCGAAAAAACTAATAGAAAAGTGACAAAAAACTTATTTTTCAACAATAACATAGAGATCTTCAGTCTTCTTCTTCATGAGATATTTTTCACGTGCAAACTTCTCCAAAAGTTCAGGATTACTCATCAATTCTTCCCTTTCAGCTTTTATTATCTCTTTTCTTTCCTGATAAAACTCCTTTTGATCCTCTAATTCTCCCAACTTACTGCTTAACCTAAACTGATTTACAATATTATTGGAATCAATAAAGGACATCCAAAAAATGAAAAAGATCATTCCTAGCACGTAGAAGTTTTTGGTGTATTTGAGGTATTTACTCATGAGTTTTCAAAAAGATTATCTTTTAGCCAAGGTACAAAAATGATGCAAAAAAAAGCAGTCCAAAAAGGACTGCTTTAAACTTGGTTATTGAACCTTATTTTTTTGGAAAATAAGCTGTATCAGCAAGTAATTCCTCGATTCTTAACAATTGATTATACTTAGCCATTCTATCAGAACGGGAAGCAGAACCAGTTTTGATTTGACCACAGTTACAAGCTACTGCTAGATCAGCGATGGTTGAATCTTCAGTTTCACCAGATCTGTGTGACATTACTGCAGTGAAACCTGCCTTGTGTGCCAAATCAATAGCATCCAAAGTTTCAGTTAAAGTACCGATTTGGTTTACTTTGATCAAGATAGAGTTTGCAGACTTCTCTTCGATTCCTCTTTTTAGGAATTTCACATTGGTCACGAAAAGGTCATCTCCTACCAATTGAACTTTATCACCAATTTTAGCAGTCAACATTGCCCATCCTTCCCAATCTTCTTCAGCACAGCCGTCTTCGATGGAATCGATTGGATATTTCTCAGTCAATCCAGCCAAGTAATCAACTTGCTCAGCTCTTGATCTAACTTTTCCAGTTTCTCCTTCGAATTTAGCGTAGTTATATTTTCCGTCTTCAAAGAATTCAGAAGAAGCGCAATCTAGAGCGATAGTGATGTCAGATCCAGCTTTGTAACCAGCTTTTTCGATAGCATCTAGGATACAAGCCAAAGCTTCTTCAGTACCACCAGAGAAATTTGGTGCAAAACCACCTTCGTCTCCTACTGCAGTACTCAAACCTTTATCATGAAGGATTTTCTTCAAATTATGGAAAATCTCAGCACCCATTCTCATCGCTTCAGAGAATGAAGGAGCGCCAACTGGGCGGATCATAAATTCCTGGAATGCGATTGGAGCATCAGAGTGAGAACCACCATTGATGATATTCATCATTGGTACAGGTAGAGTTTTCGCGTTTACACCACCTACATATCTAAACAAAGGAATACCCAAATCATCAGCTGCAGCTTTGGCTACTGCCAAAGAAACACCAAGAATTGCGTTTGCTCCTAATTTTGATTTTGTATCTGTGCCATCCAATTTGATCATCAAATTGTCTATTCCTCTTTGATCAAAAACTGATTCACCGATCAATTCAGACTGGATGATTTCATTTACATTTTCAACTGCTTTCAAGACACCTTTGCCAAGGTATTTACTTTTGTCTCCGTCACGAAGTTCTACGGCTTCATTGACACCTGTAGAAGCACCACTAGGTACTGCCGCACGACCAAAAGCACCAGAGTCTGTCAGTACATCTACTTCGATAGTAGGGTTCCCTCTGGAGTCTAAAATTTGTCTTGCATGAATTGCTTGAATTAATGTCATAGTATTAAAAGGTTATTGAGATTTAATTTTTATTGATTAAAGAAATAAACTCATCAAAAAGATAACGTGAGTCGTGAGGACCTGGAGAGGACTCCGGGTGATATTGGACAGAAAATGCAGGTTTGTTTTTCAACTTGATACCAGCCACGGTATTGTCATTTAAATGAACATGCGTGATTTCTACATCCGCATTATTCTCAGCATCTTCTCTAGTGATATTGAAACCATGGTTTTGAGAGGTTATCTCACTTTTACCAGTGATCAAGTTTTTGATTGGGTGATTCAAACCTCGGTGACCGTGGTGCATTTTGTAGGTAGAAATACCGACTGATTCTGCCAAGATCTGGTGACCTAAGCAGATTCCAAAAACCGGCTTACCAGTATTCAGGATATCTTTTGTAGTTTCTACTGCATATTCCATCACAGCAGGATCACCTGGACCATTTGAAAGGAAATAGGCATTTGGAGACCAAGCTTCCATTTCAGCAAGTTTAGTTTTTGCTGGGAATACTTTGCAGTAAACACCGCGATCAGAAAGATTTCTAAGAATATTCTTTTTGATACCAAAATCAAGGCATGCTACTTTAATGCTGGAGTTTTCATCGCCGACAAAATAAGGCTCCTGAGTACAAACCTGAGAAGATAATTCCAAGCCATCCATGTTTGGAACTTTATCAAGTTCTGCTTTTAAGCCATCAAGGTTTCCTTCAAATTCAGAACTGATGATTGCATTCATTGCACCTTTGGAACGAAGATGTCTTACCAGCTTTCTGGTGTCCACATCTGCAATTCCAGTGATTTTATTTTTCACCAAATAATCCTGAAGAGACCCTGATGCATCTATTCTTGAATAGATATCAGAGAAATTATTCACCACGATTCCGGCTACTGTAGGGAAATCTGATTCCACTTCAGAGTCGATCACCCCATAATTTCCAATATGAGGAGTGGTAGTTACTACAATTTGCCCGGTGTACGATGGATCGGTGTAAATTTCCTGGTAACCAGTCATACCAGTATTAAAGCAAATTTCGCCGCCATTGGTACCGGCATTTCCGATGAGGGATCCATGGAACACAGTTCCATCCGCTAAGAGTAAAGTCGCTTTTTGTCTAATCATTTTCTAGAAAGTTGCCCAAAGTTAAAGATTTATTGGGAAGGAGAATAAATGGATGGGGTATAAAAAAAGGATTGAACGAAAGTCCAATCCTTTTACAATATCTAAGTCGTTAATCAACTTATTTTTCTTCAGTTTCACCTTCAGTTGAATCAGCAGAAGCTTCTGGAGCTTTTGGCTCTTCAGTTTTAGCTTCAGCAGCTGGTGCAGCAGGAGCATCAGCAGATTTACCAGTACCTCTACGAGATCTTCTGGTAGTCTTCTTAGCTGGTTTCGCATCCTTCAACATTAATTCATTAAAGTCTACAAGCTCAATAATACACATCTCAGCATTATCACCTAGACGGAATCCAGTTTTGATAATACGAGTATAACCTCCTGGACGTGTACCTACTTTAGAACTGATTTCACCGAAAAGAGCGATGATAGCCTCTTTGCTTTTCAGGTAAGAGAATGCAATTCTTCTGTTATGAGTAGTATCTTCTTTAGATCTTGAAACCAATGGCTCCACATATTTCTTCAATTCTTTAGCCTTGGCAAGCGTAGTTGAAATACGCTTGTGAAGAATCAGGGAAGTTGCCATGTTGGAAAGCATGGCCTTCCTGTGAGCGGCTTTCCTACCAAGGTGGTTAAATTTCTTACCGTGTCTCATCGTTATTTATTCTTCATCAAGTTTATACTTAGAAATATCCATCCCGAAGGTCAGACCTTTCTCTTGGATCAGTTGCTCCAGCTCAGCAAGAGATTTCTTACCGAAGTTTCTGAATTTCATCATGTCAGAAATTTCAAGTTTGGCAAGATCTCCTAGAGTCTTCACATCAGCAGCTTTCAGACAGTTGAATGCACGAACAGATAGATCTAGATCGCCCAAAGATGTCTTCAACAATTTTCTCATGTGCAAGAACTCCTCGTCAATTGGCTCTGGTTCAGCGATTCCTGTGGAGTCAAGGACCATAGTTTGATCAGAGAACAACATGAAGTGTTGGATCAGGATTTTAGCAGACTCCTGAAGTGCTTTCTCCGGGTGGATAGAGCCATCAGTAGATACTTCCAGAATCAACTTTTCAAAGTCAGTTTTCTGTTCAACACGGGTATTCTCAACGCTGTACTTTACATTTTTAATAGGAGTAAAGATTGCATCGATGGCGATTTGCCCGAATACCTGCTCTTTTGGTTTGGATTCTTCAGCTGGTAGATATCCTCTTCCTTTTTCGATAGTGATCTCGATCTCAAAGTTTTTAGTCTCGTCGATATGACAGATAACCAAATCTGGATTTAAGATTTCGAAAGAAGAAGTGAACTTAGCAATGTCCCCTGCGGTGAACACAGACTGATTTTTGATTTCCACTGTGATTTTTCCGTCAAATGCTTCATGCACTTTCTTGAATCTCACCTGCTTCAAATTCAAAATAATATCGGTCACATCTTCAACAACACCTTCGATGGTAGAAAACTCATGCACCACTCCTGGGATTTTGATAGAAGTGATGGCATAACCCTCCAGCGAAGAAAGCAAAATTCTTCTTAGGGCGTTACCTATAGTAACTCCATAGCCTTTTTCTAGTGGTTTGAAAGTAAACAAGCCATGGAAGTCGTCGGCCTTTTCCATCACCACTTTTTCGGGCATTTGAAATGCTAGTATGGACATATATCTTGTTCTTTTTTTAAAAGCTGAAAATAGTAAAATTACTTAGAGTAAAGTTCGACAATGAGTTGTTCCTTGACATTCTCTGGAATATCATCTCTGGAAGGTACACTGACGAATTTGCCGGACAAAGAAGCGCTATCCCACTCTAACCAGGAATATTTATTAGCACCTCTACCAGCCAAACTATTGGTAATAGCTTCCAAAGACTTAGATCTTTCTCTTACGGAAACAATATCACCAGGCTTCAAAGAATAGGAAGGAATGTTTACTACTTCACCATTTACAAGCACGTGCTTGTGAGAGACCAATTGTCTTGCACCTCTTCTGGTTGGAGCGATTCCCATTCTGTAAACAGTGTTATCTAATCTAGCTTCAAGAAGCTGAAGTAGGTTTTCACCGGTAATTCCAGATTTTCTGGAAGCAATATCAAACATCTTAGCGAATTGTCTCTCCAACACTCCGTAGATGTATTTTGCTTTTTGCTTTTCAGCAAGCTGAATAGCATATTCTGATTGCTTCTTTCTTCTACCTCTACCATGTTGTCCTGGAGGGTAGTTTTTCTTTTGAAGCGCTTTGCTATGCCCTTCGATAGGCTCACCAAATTTTCTGGCGATCTTTGCTTTAGGACCTGTATATCTAGCCATTCTATTACAAATTTAAAATTAAACTCTTCTACGCTTAGGAGGACGACAACCATTGTGCGGCATAGGAGTTACGTCTGTAATAGTCGTTACATCCAATCCTACATTTTGCAATGTTCTGATCGCTGATTCACGACCAGATCCTGGACCTTTTACAAAAACTTCGATTTTTCTCAAACCTAAGTCATAAGCCACTTGTCCGCAGTTTTGCGCAGCCATCTGTGCAGCGTAAGGAGTATTTTTCTTAGAACCTCTGAATCCCATTTTACCGGCAGAAGCCCAAGAGATCACTTGACCTGCATTATTGGTAATAGAGATGATGATATTGTTGAAGGAAGCTCTGATGTGAACTTGCCCTACAGCTTCTACCTTAACAACTCTTTTTTTACCTTTTGCTTTATCGTTTCTTTTCTGAGCCATAATCTAATCAGGTTTTATTTAGTTGCTTTTTTCTTGTTAGCAACTGTCTTTCTCTTACCCTTCCTTGTTCTGGCGTTGTTCTTGGTATGCTGACCACGAACTGGAAGTCCTTTTCTGTGTCTCAAACCTCTGTAACAACCGATGTCCATCAGTCGCTTGATGTTCAATTGGATCTCTGACTTCAAAACACCTTCTGTTCTGAATTCTTCGGCAATAATGTTACGGATAGCAGTTGACTCATCGTCATCCCACTCACCTGCTTTTTTGTCGAAGGAGATACCGGCTTTGCTCAGGATCGCCTTGGCGGAGCTTCTTCCAATTCCGAAGATATATGTAAGCCCGATTTCGCCTCGCTTATTGTCTGGTATATCTACACCTGCAATTCTAGCCATAATCTTAACCTTGTCTTTGTTTAAACTTAGGATTCTTCTTGTTGATGACGTAAAGTTTTCCGTTTCTTCTGATCAACTTACAGTCAGCACTTCTCTTCTTAATAGATGTCTTTACTTTCATATCAGTCTATTTATAACGATATACAATTCTACCTTTTGATAAATCATAGGGAGACAACTCTAATTTGACACGATCTCCAGGAAGGATTTTGATGTAATTCATTCTCATCTTACCTGAAATATGCGCGATCAACTGATGTCCATTTTCTAGTTCCACTTTAAACATTGCGTTTGACAATGCTTCGATAATGGTACCGTCTTGCTCTATAGATGTCTGTTTAGCCATATTAGAATTTAAAATTCTCTTCTATGTATTTATGGGTTGTCAAAACCTCTGTTTTATCTTCAAATATTGCCACTGTGTGCTCATAGTGTGCAGAAGGTTTACGATCAGCTGTGCGGATCGTCCATCCATCGCGCTCCTGTACAATATTTCGTGTACCTAGATTCACCATTGGCTCAATTGCAATCACCATTCCTGCCTTTAACAGGGGCCCGCTACCTTTTTTGCCATAATTGGGAACTTCGGGGGATTCGTGAAGATTACGTCCAATGCCATGTCCTACAAGCTCTCTGACTACTGTGTAGCCTTTAGCTTCTACGAATCTTTGGATGGTATTCCCAACATCTCCTATTCTATTTCCAAATACAGCCTTTTCAATACCCAGGTACAATGAATCTCGGGTGGCTTTAAGTAATGCTAAGACAGAAGGGGAAACCTCACCAATTGGGTACGTATAAGCGGAATCGCTATGAAAACCTTGGTGAAAGACTCCACAATCTACTGAGATTATATCGCCATCTTTCAATTCATAATCGCTGGGAAAACCATGAACAACTACTTCGTTCACAGATATACAGAGTGAAGCAGGGAATCCATTGTATCCTTTAAATGAAGGAACTCCTTGGTGATCCCTGATAAACTCTTCAGCAACTTTATCCAGGAATGAGGTCTTTACCCCTTCCTTGACATACTTGGCTACTTCCCCATGGGCTCTGCCAAGTATATCGGCACTTTCTTTTATTATATGAACTTCTTCTGAAGTCTTATAATGAATCATATTATGCTACTTGGTAATTAGAAGGATTATTCTTCATATTACCGCTTTTCATCATTCCTTCGTAATGACGCATCAACAAGTAGCTTTCGATTTGTCTCAATGTATCAAGGATAACACCTACCATAATCAATAGGGAAGTTCCTCCATAAAATTGAGCAAACTCTCCACCTACACCAGCGATGATTGCCAAGGCAGGTAAAATAGCTACTGCAGCTAAAAGGATAGATCCTGGCAACGTGATTTTAGAGATGATGCCATCAATAAACTCAGATGTAGGAGCACCTGGCTTGATACCCGGTACAAATCCTCCATTTCTCTTCATATCTTCTGCAATTTGCTCAGGGTTAACTGTGATAGCAGTGTAGAAGAATGTGAAAAGGATAATTAAGACTGCGAATAGGAGATTGTACTGCCAAGACGTAAAGTCACTGAACGTATTCCCGATGTAGTTAGCGATATCACTTTCTGAAGCCCAGATTCCTGAAATCAATGCAGGTAGGAACATCAATGATTGAGCAAAGATAATCGGCATTACCCCAGAAGCATTCACCTTAATAGGGATATACTGTCTCTGGCCACCGTAAACTTTACCGCCAACAACTTGCTTGGCATACTGAACAGGAATTCTTCTTGTCGCTTCAGTAAGTGCAATAACACCAACCACCACAAAGAACAATACAACTGCTTCTATAATCAAAAGTAACATGCCTGAAGTCCCTTTCTCTAAACCTTCAGCGATAATAGCGCCTGGGAATCTAGAGATGATACCAATCATGATTAGCATAGAGATACCGTTACCGATACCTTTCTCAGTGATTTTCTCTCCCAACCACATACAAAACATGGTTCCGGCAGATAATAATACCAATGAACTAAACATGAAAAGGGAAGTACTAACCATCACAGCACCTGTAGGAAGAATAGTGGCACTTACGTAACCAATACCTTGCGCAATAGTGATAAGAATTGTCAATACTCGAGTAATCTGGTTGATTCTTTTTCTTCCAGACTCACCCTCTTTCTGCATTTTTTGAAAGTAAGGTACTCCGACAGTCAACAGCTGCAACACAATTGAAGCAGAAATATATGGCATGATGCCAAGTCCGAAGATGGAAGCATTACTAAATGCACCACCTAGGAATGTATCTATCAGTCCGAAGATGCCTTCAGCGGAACCTTCACCAAGACGGGAAGGGTCAACACCTGGAAGTACAACGTAAGAACCCAATCTGAAGATAATTAGGAACCCGACTGTGTTCAGGATCCTAACTCTCAGATCTTCGATAGAGAAAATATTCTTAACCGTCGAAATAAACTTTTTCATTTACTTAAATCTTGTTTACAGAACCACCGTTTTTCTCAATTGCTTCTGAAGCAGAAGCGGAGAATTGATGAGCGGTTACGTCTAATTTGGCTTTCAATTCACCTCCACCGAGGATTTTGATTTTGTCGTTCTTAGAAGCAACACCATGAGCTACTAAAGCTTCCATGTCAATCGCCGCTAAGTTAAACTCCTCAGCAAGTTTTTGCAAGGTATCCAAATTTACTGGTTTGAACTCAACCTTGTTCAAGCTTTTGAAGCCAAATTTAGGAACTCTTCTCTGAAGTGGCATCTGACCACCTTCAAATCCAGCCTTAGACTTATATCCAGATCTAGATTTAGCACCTTTGTGACCTCTTGTAGAAGTTCCACCTCTTCCAGAACCAGTACCTCTACCGATTCTTTTACGATTTTTTGTAGACCCTTCTGCTGGTTTTAATGTATGCAGTTTCATAATTAAGCTTCCTCCACTTTTACAAGGTGATTAACTTTATTAACCATACCAGCGATCTGTGGAGTATTTTCAACTACAACAGACTTACTGATTCTTCCTAGACCCAAAGCAGTGATAGTTGCTTTTTGATCCTTCGGACGGTCGATAGTACTTTTAGTTTGTGTGATTTTGATCTTTCCCATGATGATTATCCGTTAAAGACTTTAGACATTTTCACACCTCTTTGCTGAGATACTGCAATAGCATCTCTTAATTGAGTCAAAGCATCGATTGTTGCTTTCACTACGTTGTGAGGGTTTGATGATCCTTTAGATTTTGCCAATACGTCAGTAACGCCGGCACTTTCCAATACAGCACGCATTGCACCACCAGCGATAACACCGGTACCTGCCGCAGCTGGTTTGATCAATACAAAACCTCCACCGAATTTACCAATTTGCTCGTGAGGAATGGTTCCTTTCAAAACTGGTACTCTTACCAAATTCTTTTTAGCATCTTCGATACCTTTGGTGATTGCGTCAGTTACTTCGTTAGCCTTACCTAAACCGTAACCAACCACTCCAGCACCGTCACCTACTACAACTATTGCAGAAAAAGAGAATCTTCTACCACCTTTCACCACTTTGGCTACTCTGTTAATAGCAACTACTTTTTCTTTAAGTTCTGTATCTGTAGCCCTGATAGGCTTTTTTCTTAGTTGAGACATAGTTGATTAAAATTTAAGGCCTCCTTCTCTGGCACCATCTGCCAAAGCTTTCACTTTACCATGGTACAAGTAGCCGTTTCTATCGAATACTACTTCGCTAACTCCATTTGCAACAGCTCTTTCAGCTAATTTCTTACCTACTTCTGTAGCAATTGCAATGTTGGTGTTGGCTTTCGCTCCTAATTCTTTGGAAGATGCCTGAGCCAATGTCTGACCTTTAAGGTCATCAACAAGCTGAGCATACATGCCAGTATTACTTTTGAAAACTGACAAACGAGGTCTGGAATCAGTACCAGAAATCTTTCTTCTGATACCCTGCTTGATTCTAAGTCTTCTGGAATTCTTATTAAATGCCATAACCTATTATTTTTTACCGGCAGTTTTACCAGCCTTACGTCTAACTTGTTCACCCACGAAGCGCACACCTTTACCTTTGTAAGGCTCAACTTTACGAAGTCCTTTGATTTTGGCAGCAACTTGTCCGATCAGTTCCTTGTCAATTGCCTCCAAAGTAATGATCGGGTTTTTACCTTTAGGAGTTTCTGTCTTCACACTTACCTCAGCAGGTAGCGCAAAGAAGATATTGTGAGAATAACCTAGGGAAAGTTCAAGAACTTGACCCTGATTAGTAGCCTTATAACCTACACCCACAAGCTCCAAGTCTTTCTTGTAACCTTCAGACACTCCAATAATCATGTTATTGATAAGAGATCTGTAAAGTCCGTGCATAGACTTGTGTCTTTTGGAATCAGTAGGTCTGGAAACAACAACATTGTTGTCTTCCACTTTAACCTCAATATCGGGATTCACATCCTGAGTGAGCGTACCTTTTGGACCTTTAACAGTGACCAGCCCGTGAGCTGACACGTCTACAGTAACACCGCCAGGTAGATTTATTGGTTTTTTACCTATTCTAGACATGATAGTAAATTAATATACGTAGCAAAGTACTTCGCCCCCAACGCCTTCAACGCGGGCTTCTTTGTCAGTCATTACACCTTTTGAGGTGGAAATAATGGCGATACCTAGGCCATTGATAACTCTTGGAAGAGAGTCATGCTTAGCATATTTTCTCAAACCTGGAGTACTTACTCTTGTAAGATTTACAATTGCGTTTTGCTTTGTAGAAGGATTGAATTTCAAAGCGATTTTGATTGTTCCCTGAGGACCATTCTCTTCAAACTTGTAATTCTGGATATATCCTTTGTCGTGCAATACTTTTGTAATCTCCTTCTTAATGTTAGAAGCAGGTATCTCTACGATTCGGTGTGATGCTTTAATCGCATTTCTCAACCTAGTCAGATAATCAGCTATTGGATCAGTCATGATATTTTATAAGTCTAGCTCCACCCTATTTGGGCGTGCAAAGTTACGAATTGATTTTTAGAATAAAAACTACTGTCGTTATTTTACCAGCTGGACTTAGTCACTCCAGGAATTTTGCCTGATGAGGCCATTTCTCTGAAGGTTACCCTGTTGATACCGAATTTTCTCATGTAGCCTTTTGGACGACCGGTCAATTTACATCTATTGTGCAATCTTACCGGAGAAGCGTTCTTTGGCAATTTGTCAAGTGCTTCGTAATCGCCAGCTGCTTTTAGCTCAGCTCTTTTCTTAGCATACTTGGCTACCAGACGTTCTCTTTTTCTCTCACGAGCTTTGATGGACTCTTTTGCCATGACTATTCTTCTTTATTTTTGTTAACGAACGGCATTCCGAAAGCCTTCAATAACGCGAAGCTTTCCTCATCTGAATTTGCGGAAGTCACAAATGTAATATCCATACCAGAGATTCTATTCACCTTTTCGATGCTGATCTCAGGGAAGATAATTTGCTCAGTTACACCTAATGTGTAATTTCCTCTTCCGTCGAATCCTTTATCAGAGATTCCTTTGAAGTCTCTTACACGTGGAAGAGCTACAGTCATCAATCTGTCTAGGAATTCGTACATTTTCTGACCTCTCAAAGTAACTTTAGCTCCGATGGGCATGCCTTCTCTAAGCTTAAAGTTAGACACAGAAGTCTTCGCTTTAGTAGCGACAGCTCTTTGTCCAGTGATCAAAGAAAGCTCTTCAACACCTTGGTCAACCAATTTCTTATCTGCTACAGCAGCACCAATACCTTTGTTCAAAACAATTTTGGACAATTTTGGTACTTGCATTACAGAAGAGTATTGGAACTTCTCCTTCAAAGCTGGGACGATTTCGTCCACATATTTTTGTTTGATTCTTGGATTAGCCATTGATCACCTCCCCAGTTTTCTTAGAGTATCTCACTAGTTTACCATTTTCACCTGCCTTACGACCTGTTCTGGTAGCTTCACCAGTCTTAGGATCTACAAGCATCAGGTTACTGATATGCAAAGCAGCTTCTTTCTTTTCGATACCACCTTGTGGTTTTGCAGCAGTAGGCTTCACGTGTTTGGTAATCATATTGATTCCTTCTACGAAAGCTCTTCTTTTAGCTGTATCTACAGAAAGTACTTTGCCAGTTTTGCCTTTGTCATCACCAGAAATCACCTTTACAGTATCGCCGGTTTTGATATGCAGCTTAGGCTGCTTATTGAATTTTCTTTCCATGATTACAATACTTCAGGGGCCAAAGAAACGATTTTCATAAACTGCTTCTCTCTCAATTCTCTTGCGACAGGGCCGAAGATACGAGTGCCTCTAGGCTCATCGTTGTTATTCAACAATACAGCAGCGTTGTCCTCAAATCGGATATAAGAACCGTCTTTTCTTCTAATTTCTTTTCTGGTTCGTACGATAACCGCTCTTGAAACGGTACCTTTTTTCATGTTGCTGGAAGATAGGGCTGACTTTACAGTCACGACTACTTTGTCACCAATTGAAGCGTAACGCTTCTTGGTTCCTCCCAATACACGGATCACCAATACCTCTTTGGCACCGGAGTTGTCCGCCACACTTAGTCTGGATTCTTGTTGTATCATGATTATTTAGCCCTTTCAATAATTTCAACTACTCTCCAACGTTTGTTCTTACTCAGCGGACGAGTTTCGCTTATTTTAACAAGGTCACCTGGGTTACACTCGTTTTTCTCGTCATGAGCCATAAATTTGGTTGTTTTGGCAACAAATTTACCGTACATGGCATGCTTCACGCGACGCTCAACTGCAACGGTAATGGATTTATCCATTTTGTTACTTACCACTTTACCAACTCTTTCTTTTCGAAGATTTCTCTCAATCGTAGCCATTTCTTTTTCTGTTAGCTAGTTATTTGGCAGCCAATGCAGTCTTCAATCTTGCGATCAGACGCTTGGTCTCGCGGATTCTATTAGGATTCTCTATAGGAGATATCGTATGCGCAAACTTAAGTTTGGATAGATTCCCCTGCTCAGCGACAATACGCTCGGCGATTTCACTTGCAGCAAGTGCTTGGATCTCAGTATTTTTCATAGTCATTCTATTCTACGTAATCTCTACGAACGATGAAATTTGTACTTACTGGTAGCTTCTGTTGTGCTAATCTTAACGCCTCTTTAGCAGTCTCCAGGCTCACGCCTGTAGCTTCGAAAAGGATCGTTCCTGGTTTGATAACAGCTACCCAATATTCTGGAGCACCTTTACCCTTACCCATACGAACCTCTGCGGGCTTTTTGGTTATAGGTTTGTCAGGAAAAATCCTGATCCAAACTTGACCTTCTCTTTTCATGGCTCTTGTCATCGCGATACGAGCTGCCTCGATCTGACGAGAAGTAATCCATCCTGCCTCCAGGGATTTGATGCCAAAGTTGCCAAAAGAAAGCGTATGCCCTCTTTGTGCAATGCCTTTGACACGGCCCTTTTGCATTTTCCTATATTTAGTTCTTTTTGGCTGTAACATGAGTTCTCACTTAGTCGGTGAAAATTAGTTATTTCTTTTTCTGCGTCTTGGACCGTCGTTTCTCTTAGGGCCTGCATTACGTCCGCCTTTTGGCTCGTTAGCTGCTCCCTGATTTGGAGAAAGGTCTCTTTTACCGTACACTTCACCTTTGAAGATCCAAACTTTGATTCCGATGATTCCGTACACTGTAAGTGCTTCAGAAAGTGCGTAATCGATGTCTGCTCTCAATGTGTGAAGAGGAATTCTTCCTTCTTTGTACATTTCGGATCTTGCCATTTCGGCTCCACCCAGACGTCCAGAAAGTTTTACTTTGATTCCTTCTGCTCCCACTCTCATGGATGCTGCAATGGCTTGTTTCATTGCTCTTCTGAAGGAAATTCTAGCTTGAAGTTGCTGAGCGATAGATTCACCTACCAATTTCGCATCTAATTCAGGACGCTTAATTTCGAAGATATTGATTTGAATATCTTTGCTGGTGATCTTCTTAAGTTCTTCTTTCAGCTTGTCTACTTCGGCTCCACCTTTACCAATAACAACACCTGGTCTGGCAGTATGAATGGTAAGAGTGATTCTCTTAAGCGTACGCTCAATGATCACCTTAGCAATCCCACCTTTAGGAATTCTGGCAAGGACGTACTTACGGATTTGCTGATCTTCGTATAGTTTTTCAGCGAAGTCTTTCCCACCATACCAGTTGGAATCCCAGCCTTTGACTACACCAAGTCTAAATCCTATTGGGTTGATCTTTTGTCCCATAGTCTGTTCTTAATTTGCCTTTTCGTTAGTTTCTACTACATCAGCGGTAACATCACCTGCATCGAATGAATCGATTACGAGAGTTACATGATTGGATCTTTTGCGAATCCTGTGACCTCTACCTTGAGGAGCTGGTCTCAATCTCTTAAGAGATCTGCCTTCGTCAACCATGATGGTTTTGATAAACAAATCTGCTTCTTCAAGTTTCGCGTCAGGATTCTTTGCCTGCCAGTTGGCAACGGCAGAAAGCAATAACTTTTCTAATCTTAAAGCTCCATGATTAGGAGTAAACTTTAAAATACTAAGTGCATTCCCAACTCTCTTGCCTCTGACAAGGTCAGCCACAAGGCGCATCTTACGCGGAGAAGTAGGAACATTATTTAATCTTGCGATAGCTTCCATGATTATCTCTTTCCTTTATCTTTTTTGGCAATGTGGCCTCTGAAATTTCTGGTTGGAGCAAATTCACCTAGTTTGTGACCTACCATGTTGTCAGTCACGAATACTGGGATAAATTTATTTCCATTATGCACAGCGAAGGTATGTCCTACGAAGTCTGGAGAAATCATAGATCTTCTTGACCAAGTCTTGATGACAGATTTCTTGCCGGACTCGTTCATAACATCCACTTTCTTCACCAGGTGATGTTCGATATAAGGACCTTTTTTTAATGAACGTGCCATGATTATTTAGATCTTTTGCTGATGATGAACTTGTTTGAATACTTCTTAGGTGATCTGGTTTTCTTACCTTTAGACAATAGACCTTTTCTAGATCTTGGATGTCCACCGGAAGAACGACCTTCACCACCACCCATTGGGTGATCTACTGGGTTCATCGCAACACCCCTTGTACGAGGTCTTACACCTAACCATCTCTTACGACCAGCTTTTCCAAGTACTACGTTCATGTGGTCTCCGTTAGAAACAGTTCCTACTGTTGCCATACAAACACCTAAAACGAGTCTCATTTCGCCGGAAGGAAGTTTTACAGTTACGTATTTACCCTCACGAGCTACGATCTGCGCATATCCACCAGCACTTCTGGCCATTACTCCACCCTTTCCTGGCTTCAATTCCACATTGTGTACGATAGTACCCAAAGGAATATTTGCCAAAGGCATAGCATTACCTACTTCTGGAGCAACTTGCTCACCGGAAATCACTGTTTGTCCCACTGCCAAACCTTCCGGGGCGATAATGTAGGCCTTAGCACCGTCTGCATAATAAAGCAGGGCAAGACGTGCTGTTCTGTTTGGATCATACTCGATAGCCTTTACGGTAGCAGGTACACCAAACTTATTTCTTTGGAAGTCTACAATTCTTAGTCTTCTCTTATGACCACCACCAATGTAGCGAGCAGTCATTTTGCCTTCATTATTTCTTCCGCCTGATTTCTTCAAAGGAGCAAGAAGAGACTTCTCTGGCTTTGACTTGGTGATCTCGTCAAAAGCTGGAGCTACTCTAAATCTTGTCCCTGGAGTTACAGGCTTCAATTTTTTAATTGCCATGATATTGATTCAATTAAATTTCTCCGTAAAAATCAATTACCTGTCCGTCAGCTACTTCTACAATTGCTTTCTTGAAAGCATTGGTAAAGCCTGACACCACTTTGTTCTTGGTGTATCTAGTTTTATGCTTCGCAGCATATCTCATGGTTCTGATAGAAACCACATTCACACCGTATGTTTTCTCTACTGCATTCTTGATCTCTGGCTTTTTCGCAGTTTTCTCTACGATAAATCCATAAACTCCTTTTTCGTTCATGGCAGAGACTTTCTCAGTAATTAAAGGCTGCTTTAGAATATCCATTGTCTTATTTCGATAAAATGGTTTCCAACATACTTACAGAACCTTCACAAATCACTAAGTGGTCAGCGTTAAGAACTTGGTAAGTATTTACATCATTTACAGTCACTACTTTGGACTTTGGAAGGTTTCTGCTTGACAAGTAAACATTCTTGTTCTCCTCAGGAAGAACTACCAATGTTTTCTTATCTGCAAGAGATAAACCGTTCAACAATGCCAAATAGCTTTTAGTCTTAGGAGCCTCAAAAGAAAGGTTCTCCAATACTAGTAGGCTGTTATCTTTTGCTTTGTAAGAAAGCGCAGATTTTCTAGCCAACTGCTTTAACTTTTTATTCAATTTGAAGGAATAGTTTCTTGGCTTAGGACCAAATACTCTACCTCCACCTCTGAAAAGCGGTGACTTCAAAGATCCAGCTCTTGCACTACCAGTGCCTTTTTGCTTTTTGATCTTCTTAGTAGAACCAGCGATTTCATTTCTTTCTTTTGACTTGTGAGTACCTTGTCTTTGGTTCGCCAAGTACTGCTTCACGTCCAAATAGATCGCGTGATCATTTGGCTCGATTGCGAAGATCTCGTCAGAAAGGTTCACCTTTCTTCCAGTATCTTCTCCTTTATGATTTATTACTGCTAATTCCATGGACTTATTTCTCTAGAATAACGAAAGAATTTTTAGGACCTGGTACTGAACCAGAAACCAACAGCAGGTTTTGCTCAGGATAGATTTTCAACACTCTTAGGTTGATTACCTTCACTCTGTCACCGCCGGTTCTTCCTGCCATACGCATTCCTTTGAATACTCTTGATGGCCAAGAACAAGCACCAATGGAACCTGGGTGTCTCTGTCTGTTGTGCTGACCGTGAGTTTGACCACCCACACCACCAAAACCGTGACGTTTTACTACACCTTGGAATCCTTTACCTTTTGAAGTACCGATAGCATCCACGAAGTCACCTTCGATGAATACTTCACCTGCCTTCACAGTAGCCCCTAGATCTACCTGGCCTTCAAACTCGACCCGGAATTCTCTGAACTCAACAACTTTTTGCTTTGGCGTAGTACCGGCCTTTTTAAAGTGACCGATCAATGGCTTTGGCGTATTTTTTTCTTTACGCTCGCCATATGCCAACTGCACTGCGTTGTACCCGTCTGTTTCAACGTTTTTTACTTGCGTCACTACGCAAGGACCAGCTTCTATTAGCGTGCATGCGACATTACGCCCATCGGCACTGAAAATGCTAGTCATTCCTACTTTTTTACCTATAATACCAGACATCTATAATAAGATAATTTGATAATTCACAAGCGTTTATACGCATGAGCCCTTTTAAAGGACTGCAAAGTTACTGAAATAAAATTCTGCAACAAATGCCAACTCGTATATTTTCAAACATTTAGAGAGTTTTTCGAATCTTTAAACATTTAAATACTCCTGAGAAATATCAAAAAGGTGAGAAAATAAAAAGACCTGCACGGATGCACAGGTCTTTTTTATAAAATTTAGAAGAGCAGATCAAACTTTGATCTCAACATCTACTCCACTTGGAAGCTCGATTTTCATCAAAGCATCCACAGTTTTAGAACTGTTAGAGTAGATATCAACCAATCTCTTGTAAGTACAAAGTTGGTACTGATCTCTTGCTTTTTTACTTACGTGTGGAGACTTCAATACTGTGAACTTCTCCTTTTTAGTAGGCAATGGAATTGGTCCCACTACTACTGCACCAGTGGCTTTAACTGCCTTTACGATTTTCTCTGATGACTTATCCACCAGGCTATGATCGTATGATTTTAGTTTTATTCTAATTTTCTGATTCATCGCAAATATTGATTAGTCTTTCTGACCTTTTACTTTAGCAATTACGCCCTCTGCTATGTTATTTGGCACAGGCTCGTAGTGAGAGAATGTCAAAGAAGCTGTTGCTCTACCAGAAGAAATCGTTCTAAGGTCAGTAATATAACCGAACAATTCTGACAATGGCACTGCTGCTTTCACCACAGATGAAGTACCTTTAGTATCCATCCCTTTCATCAAACCTCTTCTTCTGTTCAAATCACCAGTAATTGGACCAGTATATTCGTCAGGAGTAACTACGTCTACAGACATGATTGGCTCCAACAACTGAGGTCTACATTTCTTAGCTGCTTCTTTGAATCCAATTCTAGCTGCCAATTCGAAAGAAAGTGCATCTGAATCGACATCGTGGAAAGAACCGTGGAACAATCTAACTTTCATAGACTCTACTGGGTATCCAGCCAAAGGTCCATTCTTCATAGATTCTGCAAATCCTTTCTGGATCGCTGGGATAAATTCCTTAGGAATTACACCACCTACGATACCATTGACAAAGTCAAGTCCTGGCTTGATCTCACCAGTTTCAGGATCAGCATCTTTCGGTCCGATTTCGAATACGATATCAGCAAATTTACCTTTACCACCTGACTGCTTCTTGTAAACTTCTTTGTGCTCTACAGAACCAAACAAAGCTTCTTTGTAAGCAACCTGAGGAGCACCTTGGTTGATTTCAACCTTGAATTCTCTCTTAAGACGGTCGATAATGATATCCAAGTGAAGCTCACCCATACCTCTCAAGATAGTCTGACCAGTTTCATGATCAGTATTTACTTGAAGTGTAGGATCTTCTTCTACTAGCTTGGCAATCGCCATACCCAACTTATCAACATCCGCTTGAGTTTTAGGCTCAATAGCATATCCGATAACCGGCTCAGGGAATACCATAGATTCTAGAACAACTTTACGGCTTTCAGCACAAAGTGTATCACCGGTTTTGATGTCCTTAAATCCAACTACTGCACCAATATCACCTGCTCTTAAAGCATCGATTTGGTTTTGTTTGTTAGCGTGCATCTGGAATACTCGGGAGATACGCTCCTTGTTGCCAGAACGGCTATTGAATACGTAAGATCCAGAATCCAATCTACCAGAATATGCTCTTACAAAGCAAAGTCTACCCACGAATGGGTCAGTAGCAATTTTAAATGCCAAACCAGCAAATGGCTCGTCTTCGCTAGGTGAAATCGCTACTTTCTTATCTTCATCATCAAGAGCAGAAGCAATGATATCATCCTTATCCATTGGAGAAGGAAGCAATTCCATCACCAAATCAAGCATGGTCTGAACACCTTTATTTTTGAATGAAGATCCACATACCATAGGGACAATTTTCATGTCGATGGTAGCTTTTCTCAAAGCAGTAAGAATTTCTTCTTCTGTAATTGAATCTGGATCATCAAAGAATTTTTCCATCAATGACTCGTCGTACTCAGCAACAGCCTCAAGCAAATGCTCTCTCCACTGCTCTACGTCTTCAGTCATATCTTCAGGAATAGGAACTTCTTCGAAAGTCATTCCCATATCTTCCTCATTCCATACGATAGCTCTGTTATTGATCAAGTCAACAACGCCACGGAATTTGTCTTCAGCTCCGATAGGAAGTTGCAATGGTACCGCATAGCTACCAAGCATTTCCTTCACTTGCTTACAAACTTCAAGGAAGTTAGCACCAGCACGGTCCATTTTGTTAACGAAACCAATACGGGCTACTTTGTAATTATCAGCTAATCGCCAGTTAGTTTCAGACTGTGGTTCAACACCATCCACAGCACTGAATAGGAAAACCAAACCATCCAATACTCTCAAAGAACGGTTTACTTCAACTGTAAAGTCAACGTGTCCCGGAGTATCGATGATGTTAATTTGATATTTTTGATCTCTGTAGTTCCAGAATACGGTAGTTGCAGCGGAAGTAATTGTAATACCTCTCTCCTGCTCCTGCGCCATCCAGTCCATCGTAGCAGCACCATCGTGCACCTCACCGATTTTATGGGAAACCCCAGAATAAAAAAGAATTCGCTCAGTGGTAGTTGTCTTACCAGCATCGATATGAGCGGCAATACCGATATTTCTGGTATATTTTAAGTCTCTTGCCATCCTAATTAAAATCTAAAGTGGGAGAATGCTTTGTTAGCCTCGGCCATTCTGTGCGTATCATCTTTTTTCTTCACTCCGGCACCTTCGCCTTTGGAAGCAGCAATGATCTCACCTGCAAGTCTATCCATCATAGTTTTCTCACCTCTTCTTCTAGCATAAGTGATCATCCACTTGATACCTAGAGATAATTTTCTTTCCGGACGAACTTCCATTGGAACCTGGAACGTAGCACCACCAACTCTACGACTCTTCACCTCTACGGATGGAGCAATATTGTTAAGCGCTTTTTTCCAAACTTCAAGACCATTCTCACCTACTTTTTCCTCAACTTTTTCTACTGCATCGTAGAAAATTCTGTAAGCAATACTCTTCTTCCCGTCTACCATCAAACAGTTCACAAACTTGGTTACCAAGGTATCGTTGAACTTCGGATCAGGAAGAATATATCTCTTCTTTGGTTTCGCTTTTCTCATTTTTTCTAAATGTTATAAAGTATTATTTCTTTGCCGCTTTCGGCCTCTTAGCACCATACTTAGAGCGACCTTGCTTACGGTCTTTAACTCCTGCTGTATCTAGTGCACCACGGATGATGTGATATCTTACACCTGGTAGATCTTTCACACGACCACCCCTGATCAATACGATAGAGTGCTCCTGTAGATTGTGACCTTCACCTGGAATGTAAGCGTTCACTTCTTTTCCATTTGTCAATCTCACCCTCGCCACTTTTCTCATTGCTGAGTTAGGCTTCTTAGGGGTGGTAGTATATACTCTGGTACAAACCCCTCTTCGCTGAGGACATGCATCCAAAGCTCTAGATTTTGATTTTGTCTCCAGTGTAGTTCTACCTTTTCTTACTAACTGTTGAATAGTAGGCATTAACTGATAAAATTTAGTTTTCCTGTAAACTGTTAAATTTTGGACTGCAAAGGTAACCAAAGTAATAAGATGAACAAAATTAAGTAGTTATATTTTATTATGAAAAATCCAACCATTCTATTAATTCTAAAGCAGAAGGTCTGTTTTTAAGTTCAGGCTCTAGACAAGCTTCAATTAAAGTACTATAAGGCACAGGAATATCTTGGACTTTAAAAGTTTGAAAAGAGTAATTTTTAACATTTTCTCTAATTTGTTCAAAAGTAAAAGTATCCCTATGACCAAATGGGTAATCCCCTGTGAAAATCCTAAATAGCATCACACCAAATGACCAAACATCGACTCTTTCATCGATTATTCCTTTCAAATAGCACTCAGGAGCCATGATCTCCGGGGTATAAAATCCTTGCAAAGAAAACTTACTTGGGATTGGGCGGGCCGTATCCAGATCTCCGAGCTTAACTACCAGCTGATCACGTTCTTTGGCAAGCAAAACATTTGAAAGCTTTAAATCCCCATGGACAAATCCTCGTGAGTGGAGATAGGCCAATCCACTTAGGAGGTCTTTGATCATCAGATTGACGAACTCACTATCCACATCTCTCTTCTCCAGGATCTCTCGCAAAGAATAAAATTCGCAAAACTCCAACTCAAGCAAGCACCACTCATCAGTCCATTGAAAGGAGATTACTTTCATCAGATTTCTATGGGAAAAAGTCAACATTTTCTGACAAAATTTCCTAGATACCGAATGGGTTTGAGTCAGGTCTATTTTTTTCTGAAAACTTTTCATTTTTTTTCGATTAAAAATTTTGAAAACTAATCTGTTTTTTTTCCTTTAAAAATCAACCAGTTATGAAAAAGAACCCAAAATTTCCCCAGAAGCAAGTCCTTGCATTAGGCGCGTCTGCGCTGACGGTAGCTACTGGCTTTGTGATGGCACCTCAAAGTCAATCCGAATCTACCAAGTATTCAATCCTTCAGAATTACCAAAATTCGGATATGAATGAAGTAAGCATTACAAATTGTATTATCCCAGGCACAAGATGCTTCATTATGCCAACTGTTACGATTAAGCAATAAGGGTCGTACTTGTGAAAAAAAACTGAGTCTTCTCCCCGCAATTTTAATTCTTGGACTACTCTCTTGTGAAAAAAATACAATAACAAATCGAGAGGCTTGGAAACTTGTACAGGGAGAAGACCTACTTCTAAATTTAGATCATCGCACTGCTCCCAATGAAAATTACTATCAATACGTAGAAAACTTCCATGGATCAGAGTCAATGGTTTTTCATGTCCGTAAAGATCATTCTTTTAAGATATATGACCTACAATCAGGACAGCTAAAAGAGGAGATCAACTATCCTGTCAATGGACCTGGGGCTCTTCCTTCGGTCTATGGCTTTTATATTCACAACGAGGACAGCATTTTTCTCAGCCAACAATATCATTACCGAGTTCTTTTGACTAATGGAAACCTTGAAGTAGTAGATCAGTTGAACCTAATACCTGAAGAAATCAAATTTAAAAACTCCGGTTATTTACCAGAGGAAAGCCATACAGTTCAGTCTACCAATTTTTCAAGCCGTTCTTTACCTTTTATCAATAACGGAAATTTTATTTTTCCAAGTCTTTATGTTGGTTATGCTGATCGAACAGATTATACTATCAAGGGACGCATTTACACAGATTATGACTTAATCAACAAAGAATTCCATTACAGATTACCCTTCCCAAAGTCTATGCAAGAAAAACTCTGGGGGGGGGATGTTAATATTGAATTATGGTTGTTATAACCCTAAAACAGAAAAAATTGTTACCAGTTACTCAGGTTTTGAATACATCTCAGTCACCAGTCCTTCATTTAATGATACAGTCAAATATTTCAAAGCTACTTCTGAAAAATTCCAGGAAATCAGGCCAGCTCCAAAACCCTACGAAGTAGTTGAGGAGGAAATCGATCACTACATGAACGTCCCTACTTTCGGGGGGATCTATTATGATAAGTTCAGGGATGTCTATTATAGAATCGGAAAATTTCCGAAACCTGAAGGGTATGACGGTTTCAAAAGTGACTACCTCGATCCAATGGCCAATCCTAGGGATTGGGCGATTATCGTTTTAGATAAGGATTTTAAAAAACTGACTGAATATACACTCAAACAACCGAAAGAAGGGGTTTATTTCGAAAATTGTTTTGTAAACAAATATGGATTTTATGTGGCTTACGTGGATTATTCAAATGAAGACAAACTGGTTTTCAAAGGTTTTGTTTTGGAAGAAAACCAAAATTAAGCTCCTATTTTATGCCATGTTATTTACTCTGATCGCTTGCTCCCAAATAAGGAATGAAGACAAAGAATTAGTTGAATATATAGCAAAAATAACAGCCTCTAAAAGCCCGGAAGGCAACTTTATAATTCTTGCAGACAATGGATGTTCCGGATGTAGAAAAATAGTCCAACAATATTCTCTCTCTCATCCCCAGGAAGAATTTGAAACAACTTTGATCATTCGAGACATTAAGACTTTGGATATGGTCAAGGATGATTTTTGGGACTTTTCTGGCAAATTATTTATTGATAGCCTCCGAGTTTATGAAAAGACAGATCTAAATCTTCCTCCTGCTATCAGTTTTGGTATCCAAAATAGCAAAATTAAGCATTTACCTCTAGATTTGGACATTTAAAAATTGAAAATAATATTCTACAATCTGATACTCTTATTTTATAGAATCAGGATAACATATTCAAAAAAAGTCCTGTGAGGACATTACACAGGACTTTACTGATTAATGAAATCTAGTTATATTTTTGTTACGCTTCTCCCGGTGTACCAAAGCTAATTGGGAATTGTGGGGCTCCCCCACCTTGGTTTATTTTCCCAAAAGCATCTTCGTATTTCTCAATATTATCTTTCAATGCTGCCAAAAGACGTTTTGCATGCTCTGGCGCCACAATGATCCTGGATTTTACTTTTGCTTTTGGTACTCCCGGCATCAATCTGATAAAATCAATTACAAATTCAGAGTTGGAATGTGCGATCATTGCCAAATTTGAATAAACTCCCTCTGCTACTTCCTCAGATAATTCCACATTGATCTGTTGATCAGGTCTTTTTCCTTTTTCGTCTTGCATTTTCTTTGGATTAAAAAAGGCCTGTACGAATACAGGCCCTTTACTATTTTTTAATTCAAACCATTATAGAATGGCCTCGCTTGATTTTCTAGAAACTCTTTCCATGTTATCGGAAAGCTTATCATACTCTTCTTGAGAACCTACGATGATATTTTGGATTCTTCTCTGTCCTGTACCAGCTGGGATCAAATGTCCAACCAATACGTTCTCTTTCAATCCTAATAATTCATCTCGCTTACCTCTGATAGCAGCTTCGGAAAGAACTTTAGTAGTCTCCTGGAAGGATGCTGCAGAAAGGAAGCTTTCTGTACCCAAGGAAGCAGCAGTGATACCTTGTAGTGTAGGTTTAGAAACCGCAGTTTCTGCGTCTCTCACCTGTACCAACTTAAGATCTTTACGCTTCAAGCTTGAATTTTCATCTCTCAATCTTCTAGCAGTAATGATCATACCTGGCTTCAAAGTAGAAGAATCACCAGCTTCCATGACCACTTTCTTGTCAAGGATGTTATCATTCTCTTCTCTGAAAGCCCACTTGTCCACTACTTGGTTTTGAAGGAAACCAGTATCACCAGCATCCAAAATCTCAACTTTCTGCATCATTTGAGATACAATCACCTCGATGTGCTTATCGTTGATTTTCACACCCTGAAGTCTATAAACTTCCTGGATTTCATTTACCAAATATTCCTGAACAGCTGTAGGACCTTTGATCGCTAGAATATCATTTGGAGTAATTGCTCCATCAGACAATGGCTCACCAGCACGGATGAAGTCATTTTCCTGAACCAAGATGTGCTTAGAAAGAGATACCATGTATTTCTTAATCACACCATCTTTAGATTCAATGATGATTTCTCTGTTACCACGCTTGATACCTCCGTAAGTTACAACACCATCGATTTCAGAAACCACAGCCGGATTGGATGGGTTACGAGCTTCGAACAATTCAGTAACTCGAGGAAGACCACCCGTAATATCTCTTGTCTTACCAACAGATCTAGGGATTTTAACCAATACCTGACCAGCTTTCACTTTTTCACCGATTTCAACGGCCAAGTGAGCACCTACCGGAATATTGTAAGACTTAGACTCATCGCCATAGTTTACAACAATCGCAGGGTTTTTGGTTCTATCTTTTGTATCGATAATAACTTTCTCACGGAAACCTGTCTGATCATCGGCAACTTCCTTATAAGTGACACCTTCTACGATTGCTTCAAAATCGATCTTTCCATCAAATTCTGAAAGGATAACCGCATTGTATGGATCCCACTTACAAAGTGCTTCGTTTTTACCGATTTTCTGACCGTCTTTCACGCTCAATAATGCACCATAAGGAACATGGTTAGAAACTAAAGTTTTTCCGGTTTTTGCATCGTTGATTTTGATCTCTCCGGATCTACCCATTACTACAGTAACTGGCTCTCCGTCTTTGTTGGTTGTTTCCAACATTCTCAATTCCTCGTCAAACTCAACAACACCTTCAAACTTCGCAGTGATGCTAGCCTCAACTGCCATGTTTGATGCTGTACCACCTACGTGGAACGTTCTCAATGTCAACTGAGTACCTGGTTCACCGATAGACTGTGCAGCGATAACACCAACAGATTCACCGTTTTGTACCATATAACCAGTTGCCAAGTTTCTTCCGTAACACTTAGAGCAAACTCCTCTTCTGGTTTCGCAAGTCAATACTGATCTGATTTCAACTTCTTCGATTGCAGACTCATCAACTCTAGCTGCAATTTCGTCAGTGATTTCGATTCCAGCAGGGATGATTAACTCATCTGTTAAAGGATCATATACATCATGAACAGAAACTCTACCTAGAATTCTTTCAGAAAGTGGCTCAACGATTTCGTCATTGTCTTTCAAAGGAAGAACATTCAATCCTCTCAAAGTACCACAATCTTCTTCAGTCACAATCATATCCTGCGCCACGTCAACAAGACGACGAGTCAAGTAACCCGCATCCGCAGTTTTCAATGCAGTATCGGCAAGACCTTTACGTGCACCGTGAGTAGAGATAAAGTATTCCAATACATCTAGACCTTCTTTGAAGTTAGATAGGATTGGGTTTTCGATGATTTCACCTACTGAACCCTGAAGGTTTTTCTGTGGCTTCGCCATCAAGCCTCTCATACCACCCAACTGACGAATTTGTTCTCTAGAACCACGAGCTCCAGAGTGCATCATCATATAGATAGCATTGAATCCTTGCTTATCTTCTTCCATCTGCTTCATAAGATTATTAGTCAAATGAGAGTTGGTACGAGTCCAGATATCAATTACTTGATTATATCGTTCGTTGTCTGTAATCAGACCCATCAAGTAGTTATTCCAAACCTGATCAACTTCTTCTTTCGCTTTGTTGATCATTGGCTCTTTTTCCTCAGGAATGATAACGTCATTCAATCCCATGGACAAACCACCTTGATATGCACTTTGGAAACCTAGGTGCTTAATATCATCCAAGAATCTAGCTGTACGTGCAATACCACATACCTTCACAACTTGAGCAATAATCTGCTGAAGTTTCTTCTTGGTCAATAGTTCGTTTACATAACCTACTTCTTCAGGAACAAACTGGTTGAAGATCAATCTACCGGCAACAGTATCAATGATTTTTTCAACAATCTGTCCATCAGCCTCACGTACATTCACCTTACACTTGATGTTTGCATGCTTGGAGATAACGCCTTCGTTCAATGCAATCACAACTTCCTCAGTACTGTAGAAAGTCATTCCTTCGCCTGGAACTGGCTCTTCTGGAGTAGATTTTTTGCCTTTTGTTACATAATAAAGACCCAAAACCATATCCTGAGACGGTACAGTAATTGGAGCACCATTCGCAGGGTTTAGAATATTATGTGCAGAAAGCATCAAAGTAGAAGCTTCCAAAATAGCCTCGTGTCCTAGAGGTACGTGAACCGCCATCTGGTCACCGTCAAAATCGGCGTTGAATGCAGTACATACCAATGGGTGAAGCTGGATTGCTTTTCCTTCGATCAATTTTGGCTGGAATGCCTGGATACCTAATCTGTGAAGAGTAGGAGCACGGTTAAGAAGAACAGGGTGTCCTTTCAATACGTTTTCCAAAATATCCCAAACAACTGGATCTTTACGATCCACAATTTTCTTGGCTGATTTTACAGTCTTAACAATACCTCTTTCGATCAGTTTTCTGATGATAAATGGTTTGAAAAGCTCTGCCGCCATATTTTTAGGAAGACCACACTCGTGAAGCTTCAATTCTGGACCTACGACGATTACAGATCGACCGGAGTAATCCACACGCTTACCGAGCAAGTTTTGACGGAAACGACCTTGCTTACCTTTCAACATATCAGAAAGGGACTTCAAGGCACGGTTACCATCAGATCTTACCGCATTTACTTTTCTTGAGTTATCAAACAAAGAGTCAACAGCTTCCTGAAGCATTCTCTTTTCGTTTCTCAAAATCACCTCTGGTGCTTTGATATCGATCAGACGCTTCAAACGGTTGTTTCTAATGATTACTCTTCTATAAAGGTCATTCAAATCGGAAGTCGCAAAACGACCACCATCTAAAGGAACCAATGGACGCAATTCAGGTGGAATTACAGGAACCATTCTTACTACCATCCACTCAGGACGGTTTTCAATTCTGGTTCTAGCATCACGGAATGCTTCTACTACTTTCAGTCTTTTCAGTGCTTCTGCTTTTCTCTGCTGGGAAGTATCAGTTGCAGCCTGATGACGAAGTGCGTATGAAAGCTCATCCAATTCAATTCTAGCCAATAACATTTCCAAAGCTTCAGCACCCATTTTGGCGATGAATTTATTTGGATCGTCATCATCTAGCATGTGATTCTCCTTAGGGAGTTTATCCATGATATCCAAGTATTCATCTTCAGTAAGGAAATCCAAATATTGGATGCCATCTTCAGCTTTGATACCTGGCTGTACTACAGCGTAACGCTCATAATACACAATCTGGTCAAGCTTCTTAGTTGGAAGACCAAGAAGGTAACCGATTTTATTAGGAAGAGATTTGAAATACCAAATGTGAGCAACTGGAACAACCAGTTCGATGTGCCCCATTCTCTCTCTTCTTACTTTCTTTTCTGTAACCTCTACACCGCAGCGGTCACAGATAATACCTTTATACCTGATGCGCTTGTACTTGCCACAATGACATTCCCAGTCTTTTACCGGACCAAAGATTCTCTCACAGAACAAACCGCCCATTTCAGGCTTGTAAGTTCTATAGTTGATAGTCTCTGGCTGGGTCACTTCACCGTTTGAACTATCCAGAATTGATTCTGGAGAAGCCAAACTAACGGTGACTCTGGAAAAGTCGATGTTAAGTTTTTTATTTTTTCTGAACGCCATAGTTTTTTGAAAGATATGTAAAGGGCTCTTTCGAGCCCTAATGAGCTAAATTAATCCAGGGTAATTTCAAGAGCCAAACCTCTCAATTCATGAACCAATACATTGAATGATTCTGGAATGTTAGGTTTAGGAAGGTTTTCACCCTTCACTATCGCTTCATAAGCTTTAGCTCTACCGATTACGTCATCTGATTTAACAGTCAGGATTTCCTGAAGTACGTGAGATGCACCGAATGCCTCGAGTGCCCAAACTTCCATCTCTCCGAAACGCTGACCACCAAACTGAGCTTTACCACCCAATGGCTGTTGCGTAATCAATGAGTATGGACCGATGGAACGCGCGTGCATCTTATCATCCACCAAGTGACCTAGTTTCAACATATAGGCAACACCTACAGTTACTGGCTGGTCAAATTTCACACCTGAAAGACCATCGTATAGGTAAGTTCTTCCATAAGCTGGAACACCTGCCAAAGCCAATTCTTCAGACACTTCTTCCATAGAAGCCCCATCGAAAATTGGAGTAGCATATTTCTTACCCAATACCTGACCGGCCCAAGCAAGTACAGTTTCGAAAATCTGTCCGATGTTCATACGAGATGGTACACCAAGTGGGTTCAATACGATATCCATTGGAGTTCCGTCTTCTAGGAATGGCATATCTTCGTCTCTTACGATACGAGCGACAATACCTTTGTTTCCGTGACGACCCGCCATCTTATCACCCACTTTCAGCTTACGCTTCTTAGCAACGTAAACTTTGGCAAGCTGAACAATACCAGCAGGAAGTTCATCTCCAACTTCTAAAGTAAATCTATCTCTCTTGAATAGACCTGAGATCTCATTTCGGGAATTGGTGTAGTTTTTCACCAATTTCACAATCAGATCATTAGTGTGAGCATCATCAGTCCAATCATCCAAAATGATATCAGAAATCAAGTTTGCTTCCTCAGGAACGTTATAGTTACTCTCGTCTCTATAAGGGTTCTTAGCAGGGAACAAGTTGTTTTCGATATTCTTCAAATTGAACTTCACTCCTTTGCTGATGATTTCATCACCAAATTTATGCTTCACGCCTTGAGATGTCTTTCCATCAAGAATTGTCACCAATTTATTGATCATTCGGGCTCTGATACCCAATAGATCTTTGGAGTATTTCGCTTTTAGTTTTTCAACTTCAGCTTTTGCTTTTGCTCTTACATCCTTATCCTTTTTAGGTCTGGAGAAAAGCTTGGTTTCAATAACAACACCATTTAAAGAAGGAGAAGCTTTCAAAGATGCATCTTTCACATCTCCGGCTTTATCACCAAAGATCGCTCTCAATAATTTCTCTTCTGGAGTTGGATCAGTTTCACCTTTTGGAGTGATTTTACCGATGATGATATCACCTTCTTTCACTTCCGCTCCGATTCTGATCACACCGTTTTCATCCAAATGCTTCACAGCTTCTTCAGAAACGTTAGGGATTTCAGAAGTCAATTCCTCTTCCCCACGCTTGGTGTCTCTTACTTCCAATTGGAATTCTTCAACGTGGATAGATGTAAAGATATCTTCGCGAACTACTCGTTCAGAAATTACAATCGCATCCTCAAAGTTGTATCCTTGCCATGGCATGTAAGCCACTTTCAAGTTTTTACCTAGAGCAAGCTCACCTTCGTTAGTAGAATATCCTTCCACAAGAACTTGACCTTTTACTACTTTCTGACCTTTCAACACCAAAGGTGTCAAGTTGATCGTAGTATCTTGGTTTGTTCTTCTGAATTTGATCAAGTCATAAGATTTGTATTCGTCAGTAAAGTTGACAAGCAACTCATCATCCGTTAAATCATATTTGATCGTGATTTTTCTAGCATCCACATAGTCAACTACACCATCAGCCTCAGCAATAATCAAGGATCTTGAATCTACAGCAGCTTTTGCTTCAAGGCCAGTTCCTACGATAGGAGATTCGGCTTTCAACAATGGAACTGCCTGACGCTGCATGTTAGATCCCATCAAGGCTCTGTTTGCATCATCATGCTCCAAGAATGGAATCAAGGATGCCGCAACAGATACAATCTGGTTTGGAGCGACGTCCATGTAGCTGATTTCAGTTGGTTCAAGAACTGGGAAATCACCTTCAAATCTTGCTTTTACCTTTTCGTTAATAAAGTTTCCTTTTTCATCCAAAGGTGCATTTGCCTGTGCAATGTTATTATCATCCTCTTCTTCAGCAGTCAAGAATACGATATCATCCGTATCCATACCTACTTTACCCTCTTTTACTTTTCTGTAAGGAGTTTCAAGGAATCCCATTGAGTTCACTTTCGCATGAACACAAAGAGAAGAAATCAATCCAATGTTTGGACCTTCAGGAGTTTCAATGGTACAAAGACGACCATAGTGTGTATAGTGAACATC
Organism: Algoriphagus iocasae; assembly: GCF_014206875.1. GTDB lineage: Bacteria > Bacteroidota > Bacteroidia > Cytophagales > Cyclobacteriaceae > Algoriphagus > Algoriphagus iocasae. The sequence goes on from NZ_JACIJO010000002.1 coordinate 100,129, forward strand.
TCGAACCTCGAAACCTGCTCTTTCTCTAGAAAGACCACCTGGACCCAAAGCTGAAAGTCTTCTCTTGTGAGTCAACTCCGCCAATGGATTGGTTTGATCCATAAACTGAGAAAGCTGGTTAGTTCCAAAGAAGGAATTAATAACAGAAGAAAGCGTACGAGCATTGATCAAATCGACTGGTTTAAAGTCTTCATTGTCACGAACGTTCATTCTCTCACGGATTGTTCTAGCCATTCTGGCAAGACCTACACCGAACTGGCTATAAAGCTGCTCTCCTACTGTTCTTACTCTTCTATTACTTAAGTGGTCAATATCATCGACTACTGCTTTTGAGTTGATCAATCCGATCAAATACTTCACAATAGAGATAATATCTTCTTTGGTCAATACGATCTTTTCAGATTCAATATCAAGACCTAGTTTTTTGTTGATTCTGTAACGACCAACTTCTCCAAGATCATAACGCTTGTCTGAGAAGAACAAGCTGTGAATTACTTCTCTTGCAGTAGCTTCATCTGGCGCTTCAGTATTTCTCAACTGACGATAGATAACCTCAACAGCTTCTTTTTCAGAGTTGGAGTTATCTTTCTGTAATGTATTATAGATGATTGAGAAATCGGCAATATTCACATCTTCCCTATGAAGGATGATGCTTTTAGAGCCAGAATCCAAAATCATTGCGATATCTTCATCTGTAAGTACGGTATCACGCTCAAGCAATACCTCATTTCTATCGATGGAAACTACCTCACCGGTATCTTCATCTACGAAATCTTCTACCCATGTTCTAAGAACTCTCGCAGCCAATTTTCTGCCTGCTGCCTTTTTCAAAGCGTTCTTAGTAGCTGCCACTTCTTCAGAAAGTCCGAATAAATCCAGGATATCTTTATCAGAACCATATCCAATGGCTCTAAGCAAGGTAGTCACCGGGAACTTCTTCTTACGGTCGATATAAGCATACATGACATTATTGATGTCAGTAGCAAATTCGATCCACGAACCTTTGAAAGGAATAATTCTAGCAGAATAAAGCTTAGTTCCGTTTGTATGCTTGCTTTGCGCAAAGAATACACCTGGAGATCTATGGAGCTGAGAAACGATTACTCTTTCTGCACCATTGATCACGAAGGAACCCTTCTCGGTCATGTACGGAAGGTTACCTAAGAAAACTTCTTGCTCGATAGTCTCGAAATCCTCATTATCCTCATCGTGACAAAGAAGTCTAAGTTTTGCCTTCAGAGGGACAGAATATGTCAAGCCTCTATCAATACATTCTCCTACACTATACTTAGGAGGATCTACTGCATAATCAATAAACTCCAAAGTGAAATTTTCTCTGGAATCACTGATTGGGAAGTTTTCGGCAAATACTTTAAATAACCCATCTGCCCGGCGCTTTTCTGCTGGAGTATCCAATTGAAAAAAGTCTTTAAAAGACTGCAACTGAATATCTAGAAAATCCGGATAGTCTTTGACCACCTTAATGGAGGAGAAACTTTTCCTTTCGGTTTGATTCTTGATAGCCAAGGTAGTATATGTTTATAGTGAAATTAAATAACGAAATGCGACAATTTTCGCTTAAAATAATGCAATTTTATACCTGTGCATAAACAGGAAAAGACCTGACTATTTTAGTCAGGTCTTATGGGCTAAACCATAACCTAATGGTTCTGGCTTAGCAAATTATTTGATCTCTACTTCAGCACCAGCTTCTTCCAAAGACTTCTTCAAGCCTTCAGCTTCGTCCTTAGCGATACCTTCTTTCAAGGCTTTAGGAGCAGAATCTACTAGGTCTTTAGCTTCTTTCAAGCCAAGTCCTGTCAATTCTTTTACCAATTTAACTACTGCCAATTTAGATGCACCAGCAGCTTTCAAGATAACGTCGAATGAAGTTTTCTCTTCTTCTGCAGCAGCTTCTCCTGCACCAGCACCACCAGCTACTACTGCTACACCAGCAGCAGCAGGCTCGATTCCGTACTGATCTTTAAGGATATCTGTCAATTCTTTAACTTCTTTTACAGTCAAGTTCACCAACTGATCTGCAAGTTGCGTAAGATCTGCCATTGTATTTGAAATTTATTTTTTGTGATTTTTTTGATTAATAATTTTTGTTCTTATGCTTCTTCTTTGTCAGCAAGGGTCTTAAGCACACCAGTGATGTTGTTTTGACCACTCTGCAAAGCAGATATAAGATTCATAGCTGGAGATTGAAGCAATCCGATAAGGTCGCCCAAAAGCTCCTGCTTAGATTTAAGATTAGACAACATTTCTAGGTTAGCCTCGCCGATAAAGATATCAGCATCAATAGAAGCACCTTTGAAAACAGGTCTAGTCTCTTTTTTACCTATTTTTTTTCTGAAATCCAGCAAAACTTTTGCTGGAAGATTACTAGTCTCTTTTGAGAATATAATTCCAGAGAATCCTTTTAGAGCAGTTGAACTTAGTTGCGAAAAATCCGCATCTAAATTTTCCAATGCTTTCTGAATCAATGTGTTTTTGTACACTTTGTACTCAACACCTTTTTCAAAACAAGTTCTTCTGAATGCATTCACTTGAGCTACAGAGAATCCTGAAGCGTCAGTGATATAGAAGAAAGGGTTTTCTCTAAATTTCTCAGTAAGACCGTCGATTATTACTTTCTTTTCGTCTCTAGTCATGATTAAATTCCTTGAATGCTACCCTTGTCCACTGCAATACCAGGAGACATTGTACTTGATAAATGAATACTCTTGAAGTAAGTACCTTTAGATGAGCTAGGCTTAAGCTTAGAAATAGTAAGCATTAATTCTCTTACGTTATCCTGAATTTTTTCAGGGGTAAAAGATACCTTACCAACGCTAGCATGGATAATTCCAAATTTATCAACTTTGAAATCGATCTTACCAGCTTTAACTTCTTTAACAGCTTTTGCTACATCTAGAGTAACTGTTCCTGATTTCGGATTCGGCATCAAGCCTCTTGGGCCCAATACTCTACCCAATCTACCTACCTTCGCCATTACGTTAGGCATAGTGATGATGACATCAATGTCAGTCCATCCACCTTCGATTTTTGCGATGTAGTCGTCCAAGCCCACATAATCTGCACCCGCTTCAGTTGCTTCTGCCGCTTTGTCAGGAGTACAAAGTACAAGTACTTTGATATCCTTACCAGTACCATGAGGAAGCGCAACAACGCCTCTCACCATTTGATCTGCTTTACGCGGATCCACACCCAAACGGATGTCAAGATCTACAGAAGCATCAAACTTTGTAGTGGTAATTTCCTTCACGATAGAAGAAGCTGCCTCAAGGGAGTACTCTTGGCTTGGGTCGTACTTAGAAAGAGCTTCTTTTTGCTTTTTTGTTAACTTAGCCATTGTTTTTTATTTATACTTCCCAAGGGGCTTGTCCAGATACTGTGATACCCATGCTTCTAGCTGTACCAGCTATCATTTTCATAGCTGACTCTACTTTGAAAGCATTCAGGTCAGGCATTTTAACCTCTGCTATTTCTTTAACCTGATCCCAGGTTACTGACCCTACCTTCTTACGGTTAGGTTCAGCAGATCCGCCTTTCAACTTCGCCGCCTCTAACAACATGTTTGCTGCAGGAGGAGTTTTAACTACGAATTCAAAAGACTTATCCGAGAAAATTGTAATCAATACAGGAAGCACTTGACCCATTTTATCTTGGGTACGTGCATTGTATTGCTTACAAAACTCCATGATGTTCAAACCCTTGGAACCAAGAGCTGGACCTACTGGAGGCGACGGGTTAGCCTGGCCACCTTTCACTTGTAGTTTTAAATAACCAGTGATTTCCTTAGCCATTGCTTAGTCTTGTTTTTCTACTTGTATAAAGTTTAACTCTACCGGAGTATTCCTTCCGAAGATCTTGACCATAACATTCAATTTCTTCTTCTCGTCGAATATCTCCTCTATTGTCCCGGTAAATCCACTGAATGGGCCGTCCATTACCTTTACGGCTTCTCCTACTATAAATGGGGTATCTAACTTCTCAGCAAACTCATCAATCTCTTCAACCTTTCCTAAGATACGGTTGACTTCTGATTGGCGTAATGGTTCAGGGGTTTTGGAAGCTCCCCCCTGGTTTGATCCTAAGAAACCGATAACACCCGGGATACTTGTAATTACGTGATTGGCCTCACCATTAGAAAGATCTGCATTGACTAAAACGTATCCGGGAAAGAAGTTTCTTTCTCTGACACGCTTTTTGCCGTTTCGCATCTCATACACCTTCTCGGAAGGTATTAGTACTTCAGGAATGTACTCGTCAATCTTCTGCCTGGATATTTCATTATCCAAATAGGTCTTTGTCTTTTTCTCCTGCCCAGCTACTACCCTGAGTACGTACCACTTATGTTCAGCCATTCTGTAACGTCAATTCAATTAAAATAAATCATAAAACCATGTCATGATGTTTTCGAATCCCAAATCGATCACCCCGATAAACAAGGCAAAGATTAAAGATGCTACTAGCACCAACACTGCACTATTTTGAAGAAAAGAAAACTTCGGCCATGTGACCTTATTTTTCATTTCATCATACGACTCCAGAACAAAGTTTTTTAGATTCATAGTGTAATACTTACTGGCACGGGCAGAGAGATTCGAACTCCCATCAACGGTTTTGGAGACCGCTATTCTGCCATTGAACTATGCCCGTGTAAATGAACGCACCGCTAATGGGAACGCAAAATTAGGTATTGTTCAATAAAGAAACAAATGCGATCCCAAAAAATTTCAGGATCGCATTGTTCAATATATCAGAAATTGATTAGTCTAGGATTTCTGTAACCTGTCCAGCACCTACAGTTCTACCACCTTCACGGATAGCAAAACGAAGTCCTTTCTCAAGAGCAACTGCATTTAGCAAGTTAACTTCGATAGTTACGTTATCACCTGGCATTACCATTTCAACGTTTTCTGGAAGTTTGATCTCTCCAGTTACGTCTGTAGTTCTAAGGTAGAACTGTGGACGATACTTGTTGAAGAATGGAGTGTGACGTCCACCTTCTTCTTTAGAAAGAACGTAAACTTCAGCTTTGAAGTGAGCGTGAGGCTTCACAGATCCTGGCTTACAGATGATCATACCACGCTTGATTTGTGCTTTTTCAATACCTCTAAGCAACAAACCTACGTTATCACCAGCTTCACCTCTGTCAAGAATCTTACGGAACATCTCAACACCAGTTACTGTAGACTTAAGTCCTTCAGCACCCATACCGATGATATCCACAGGGTCACCAGAGTTGATAACACCTCTTTCGATTCTACCAGTAGCAACAGTACCACGACCAGTGATCGAGAATACGTCTTCTACAGGCATCAAAAATTCTTTATCTACAGCACGCTCAGGAAGAGGAATGTACTCATCCACTGCGTTCATCAATTCCATCACAGTCTCAACCCACTTCTCTTCACCGTTCAATGCACCTAGTGCAGAACCAGCGATTACAGGGATATTATCACCGTCGAATTCATAGAAAGAAAGCAATTCTCTAACTTCCATTTCTACAAGTTCAAGAAGTTCTGGATCATCCACCATGTCCACTTTGTTCATGAACACTACTAGAGCTGGAACACCTACCTGGCGAGCCAAAAGGATGTGCTCTCTAGTTTGTGGCATTGGTCCGTCAGTAGCTGCTACCACAAGGATAGCGCCGTCCATCTGGGCTGCACCCGTTACCATGTTCTTAACGTAATCGGCGTGACCTGGACAGTCTACGTGTGCGTAGTGTCTTTTGTCAGTTTGATATTCTACGTGAGAGGTGTTAATGGTAATACCTCTTTCTTTTTCTTCTGGAGCGTTGTCGATAGAAGAGAAATCTCTTAATTCAGATAGACCCTTACTAGCCAAAACGGTAGTGATGGCAGCAGTCAAAGTGGTCTTTCCATGATCTACGTGACCAATCGTACCGATATTAACGTGCGGCTTGGAACGGTCGAATTGTGCTTTTGCCATGCGTGAAAATCCTCAGTTTAAGTTTAAAGATATGTTTATTTAATTTATTAAAGCCGTATGAGCCAACGACGGGATTTGAACCCGTGACCCCTTCCTTACCAAGGAAGTACTCTACCCCTGAGCTACGTCGGCTTAAGCCCGATACTTTTCCTAAGAAAAGTATAGAGCGGGAGACGAGGCTCGAACCCGCGACCTGCAGCTTGGAAGGCTGCCGCTCTACCAACTGAGCTACTCCCGCTTATTTCCGGCTAAGCCGAATTTTTTAAAGCCCTGCAAAACTAAGAAAAAAATTTTGCATTCGGCAATGGTGGGGGAAACAGGATTCGAACCTGTGAAGACATAAGTCAACGGATTTACAGTCCGTCCCAGTTGGCCGCTTTGGTATTCCCCCAACTTTTCGTCACTTCTAACAGCTCTCTTTCGATGACCTATCTGTCGTAACGGATGGCAAAATTATAGCCTTTTCTGAAAGTATCAAAGCTTGTTTTTCAAATTTGATGAGATTTTATTCACTATTCTCACAAATAACTAAAAATCAATAGATTAATTTTCATCTAAAAGAGCCTCCATGAAATAATCATAGTAACTTTTTAATTCCGGATCCTTTTCCCTTGATGCAATTTTAGAAATCTCTTCTACCACTTGCTGATCATCCGAAAAGGCCAAAATAGCCTGGAAAGCCCCTAATCGGATGAAATTCATCGATGAAAACTCCATTTTTTCTTTCAGCTTTTCAACAGCCATCGCTTTTCCCTCTTCTGGGAATCTACTGAAATACTCCCCATAATATCCCAAGAAGAAATAAAGTCCCTCCCCAGAAAGTTTTTCCATTTTTTCATGAAACCACTCTCCTTTACCCATCACAGGCTTGGATATAAAATATTCTGAAACCGGAATGACATACCTGAAATTATCTTCCTCAGAAAATTTCTCAACCAATTCCTCACTCAATTCATACCCTTCTATGGCTGTCAAACCCATCAAAGCAGAACTAGACACCAATACAGAAGGATCATTTGCCAGTTTCAGTAATTCATCCAGATATTTTTCTGCATCAAACGCAGCCAAAACATCTATCGCTCCGGCTCTCACCGAATTTTTGGTCTGAATCTGAATGATTTGATTCAATTGATTTTCAAGTTCAGGATTTTCTGAAATCCATTCTGTATGGCTTTGCAATACTCCTAAAGCAAATTCCCTGACTGACCAAAAATTATCCTGAATAGCTTTTGGTATCAAATTTTTCAACTCCTCAGTAGCTTCTTTGGCCACCAAGCTGTCCAAAGCTTCATACCTGGCAATTCCCAATTCTGATCTTTCAAATTGCCTTACCCATTGTTCTTTGGAAACATCCTGCACTTTTTTCGTTAACAGATCTTTTCCCTCGTCAAAGAAAACCAAGTCCGTCGGGGTACCATTTTCCAGTGCAAATTGCTGGAATGATTCCTTGAGCAAAAAACTTTTTACCTTTCTAACATTTCCTTCGTACCAACTCACTTCAAATGGTATTTGGTACAATGGTGTAGAGCCTAAATCCTGTAATTGGGTAATTGAGACCAAAATGTTTTCAGGAACTGAATAGTCAATTTCTACAAAAAGCTCAGGATGCCCTTTGGCCATAAACCACTGATTAAAAAACCAATTCAAGTCCTCCCCTTTCACCTCCTCAAATGCTTGTCTCAAATCGTGAATTTCTACACTAGAAAAGGCGTGTTCCTTCAAATAAAGATTTAATCCTGTAAAGAATGCTTCATCTCCCAAGTATTTGCGCAGCATATGTAATACCACTCCGCTCTTTGCATAGCTATGAGAATCAAACATGTCCTCAGAATCCTCATATTGGTATCGAATCAAATCGACTTGCTTACTCAAAGCTTCCTGAAAATAAGTTTCCATTTCAGCCACCAATTTTAAAGCGGCTTGGTCCTTTCCGTAATAATGTTCATTCCACAGATACTCACTGTAGTTCGCAAAACCTTCATTTAGCGGGAGGTTGGCCCAGGACTCTGTGGTGACATAATCGCCAAACCACTGGTGAAAAAGCTCATGAGCAATTATGTAATCCCACTCCGAATCAATTGCCTCATTTTCGTTCAACCGCAATTCTTCCATGAAAATGGAAACAGTGGTATTCTCCATTGCTCCTGAAACAAAATCTTTCACTACCACTTGATCATATTTAGGCCAAGGGTAATTCACTCCTAATTTTTCTGAAAAAAACTGAAGCATTTTTGGAGTGTTCTTAAACACTATCTCTGCTCCTTTTTCATAGCCTTTCTCTACAAAGTACCGTACAGGGATCCCATTCCATTCAGTTTCCACTTGACCGAAATCCCCCATTGCAAATGCAGCCAAATATGGTGCATGTGGTTTTTTCATTTCCCAATAATCAACATGAGATCCATTTTCCAAATCCACCTGATCCACTAATTCCCCATTTCCAATAGAAATCATCGAATCCGGAACTGTCAATTTGAAGAGCTGAGTCATCCTTTCGTTGGGATGATCTATCGTAGGAAACCACTTAGAATTATGCTGCGTCTCTCCTTGCGTCCAAATCATCGTAGGGCGCAATGGATCTTCTCCCTTCGGATCAATAAAGTACAAACCTTTTGTATCTGTGATCGCAGTGCTTCCATTTCCTGAATTCATTTCTGGAAAGGCATTATATGAAAAAGCAAGGTTAAACGTGTCTTCTTTTTCCATCAACCGGGGAAGTGGGATCATCAGTTGCTGGCCGTCATAGGTATACCCAACGCTTGCACTATCTCCTTGATAGACAACATAAACTTTACCTACTTCGAAATCCTGGGCGTCAAGCGTCACTGACTTTATTGCCGCGAAATATGGCTTCATTGTCAAAACAGCTTTCCCTAGAACTGTTTGATTTTCAAAATCAAAATCCAACTCCAAATCAGTATGAATCAGATCAACTTCTCTCTTAGCTGAACCTTTGTAGTTTGCAATTTCAAACTCTTTTGCTTGAATCTGTTGGATCAGTTGAAGTGTGTCAATCCCTTTTTCTTCTTCTATTTCAATTCCTATTTCTTCATCAGGCTCATCTATTTCTGTATCAGGAATATTTTCTGAAGACTTACATGAACTCATCAAAATCAAAAGGGAAGTAAATCCAAACAGGGTGGACTTTTGCAAAATTTCTTTTGCCTTAGTTTGCAATTGTTTCATATTTGAGAAAAAAAGGAAATGCCGAAAAGTTCGGGATTTGTAATTTCAGCTTCAAATTAACAGGAATGTTTTCAGTATCTATCCAAGATGAAATCTATTCGGTCGAAAAGAACGATGATTTGACACTCATTAACGGCAAATCAATCGATCTGGATATCGAGTGGGTTTCAGCAAGAAAAGTCCATTTAATTCGGGACAATCAATCCATAGAAGCAGAGTTGATTTCCTTTGAAAAGGAAACGAAGACCATCCAAATCCGCCTAGGAGATAAAATCGCTTCGCTTCAGGTGAAGGATCGATTTGATCTTTTGCTGGAAAAAATGGGTATGAATAATCTTAGCGCTGCTGCAGTAAAAGACATCAAAGCCCCAATGCCTGGGTTGATTTTGGAACTCAAAGTAAAAGCAGGTGACGAGGTAAAAAAAGGGGATGTAGTCTTGATTTTAGAGGCAATGAAAATGGAAAATATAATCAAAGCCCCTGGAGATGGAACGGTCAAAGCTGTCAAAGTGAAGCTCAAAGAAAGTGTCGAAAAAAATCAGGTTTTGATTCAATTCTAGCCATTCGAGGGAAATTCCAAAGGGCAAAAATGACATTTGCTCTAGCATAATGAGATGAAGGAATTATATTTGTCGGATTATTTAATCTAAAACATTCCAATCAACCAACTCCTTTGCAAATAAATCCATCTATGAAATACAAGAGAATACTGCTCAAACTAAGCGGAGAGGCACTAATGGGCGAGAAAAATTACGGAATCGATCCAGATAGACTTCAGCAATACACCCAGGAAATTTTGAAAGTGAAGGAAATGGGTGTTGAAATTGCAATCGTAATCGGTGGGGGCAACATTTTTAGAGGAGTTCAAGCAGCTCAATCAGGCATCGATCGTGTTCAGGGAGATTATATGGGCATGTTAGCCACCTTGATCAATGCAATGGCTTTGCAAAGCGCCTTAGAAAAGGGTGGAATGTACACCAGACTGATGTCCGGGATCAAAATCGAAAGCGTTTGTGAGCCATTTATCCGTAGAAGAGCCATCCGCCACTTGGAAAAAGGAAGAATTGTGATTTTTGGAGCAGGAATAGGTAATCCTTATTTTACTACTGACTCTACTGCCAGTTTGAGAGCAATTGAAGTAGAAGCTGATGTCGTTCTTAAAGGAACCCGTGTGGATGGAGTTTATACCGCAGACCCTGAAAAAGACGCGACAGCAACAAAATATAAGACTATATCTTTCACCGAAGTGTATGAGAAAAACTTGAATGTCATGGACATGACGGCTTTTACACTTTGTCAGGAAAACAACCTGCCAATCATCGTGTTTGACATGAACAAAGCAGGGAATTTGAGTAAACTCGTAGAAGGAGAGGAAGTTGGAACATTGATTACAACACTTTAAGCTTAAGAAAATGGAAGAAATCGAATTATTCTTAGATGAGGCCAAAGAATTGATGCAAAAAGCAGTGGACCATACTGCTTCAGAATTATTGAAGATCCGTGCTGGTAAAGCCATGCCGAACCTTTTGGATGGAATCATGGTGCAATACTATGGTGCTCCCACCCCACTTTCTCAAGTGGCTTCTGTCAACACTCCTGATGCAAGAACGCTTTCTATCAAGCCTTGGGAAAAGAACCTAATCAGTGAAATAGAAAAAGCTATTATCAACTCTGATTTGGGTCTTGCACCGCAAAATAACGGGGAGTTGATCATTTTGACGATTCCGGCACTTACTACAGAGCGAAGAATCAACTTGGTAAAACAGGCTAAAAACGAGTGCGAAAATGGTAAAATCTCTATTCGAACAGTTAGAAAAGACACCAATGACTCATTGAAAAAACTTCAGAAAGAAGGTGCTTCTGAAGATGAAATCAAAAGAGCTGAAGATCAAGTTCAAAAATTAACGGATCAATACTCTTCCAAAGTGGATGACTTGTTTGTGAAAAAGGAAGCAGACATTATGAAAGTCTAATAGAAGATTGATTCAAAAAAAGCGCTGAAATAGTTAATTCAGCGCTTTTTTTATTTGTGAAAGACTTACAAAAGAATTGGATAAATTGAGTTCAGCTTTCCCTTCAAATCAATTCACTTGGATAAAAGTGGCTATTCCGAACCTGACTCCCCCTCTGAGATAATTCCCGTTTTCAAAACCAGCTCCCATTTCTAATCTGAAAATCCTGAATAGATTATCCAAAGAGTATCCTGCCTCCCAATAACTCGGTGAATTTTCAGTCTTTAAATAATTGAAAAACAAGTTCTCTCTAACTCCGGAAAATCTCAACATAGGAAGTTGGGTTAAGAGAAACTTCCTGAACTGGTAATGGAAAATTCCCGACACATAGGAAGTGTTGGTACTGTATTTATAATAATCCATAAACCGGTAGTTTGACGCCGGACCAAAATTTGAAAATATGGTTCTATTTCCTCCGAAATGCTGGTAATCCTGGAAATAGACCTGTTTATTACTCAGGAATGTTCCTGCAGACACATTAAAATCCAGCTTTCCACTTACTCCAAATTCAAAGAAATGCTCGATCCCCAATTCCAAATGATCAAAGTCAGCCGCATTTTCCGAGTTTAAAAGTCCACCAAATGCTTTGGTATAATTGAAGTTTATCAATGGTGCTTTACTGGTGATGGGATATTTCCTCCCATTGCGAATACCATATTTCACGCCCGGCCTCCAAGAGATAGAAGTATTGAACTTCACTATATCATGATCTGAAAATGATGATTCAGTAGTTTCTACATTTTCGGGCTGGTTTGCGGTATATTCTCTTCCTTCTTTGTTGTACCAACTGTAATTAGAAGTATTGAAAAGCTCTTTACGGGAAGCTGCAGTAAGGTTTACTCGATAAGTAAATCCATAATTTACTCTGTGAGCCCAATATGCTCTGACGAAATCCTGCTCATATAACTTCATGTAGTTTTGCCGGAATAAAAGAGAGTAAAATGCATTTACCTGCTCATTGATCGGTTCGCCACCATTAAACTGGTAAATGTACCTTCCCCCCTCTACACCAAAAGTGCTGCCTGATATCGGCTTAGTCGTAGACCACCTGACATCCAGCTTGCCGTAAAACCTATTGCTCGAAAATCCATACCTGAGTTCAGGCTCGATGTTGAAGCTTTTACGAATTCTGTTGACAGAGTCGGCCAACTTGATTTCTTGTTCTTTTCTGTAAAACAAACCCATTCCGAGCTTGAATCCCTCGACTGTATTAAAGGATATTTTGGTCCAATTCTGTTTAAACCCAATGGATTTTCCTTTACCAAAATGGTAAGTAGCTCCATTCATAAAGTCCAAAGGCTTATATTTTTTTCTGGCTTTCTTCGCCACAGAATCGACCTCACTGACTTTTGCAGCTTCGATGACGGCTAAACTATCATCTCGCTTGTATCCTTGTATTTCTTTTTCAGTCAAAGGAACTGGCCTGATGCTATCCCAGTAAGACAATGCTCGCTTTTTGGCCAATGAATCCACGCTATAATAGCTTTCGCGAATTACATCTGGCTCGTCTCGTTCCTTCATCGCTTCCTTCTCATACTCATTGATCAGCTTTCGGTATTCCTTTCTGGTCGTAGGTTGTTCCTTTGCCAATTGCTCTAATGCAGACTCAGTTTTTTTGAATTCCGCTACTTCTTCAGGCACTTCCTGTACTTTCTCATCGATGATTTCTGGAACGTAAGCCAAATCAGGATTGAGAGTCACCTCGTATTCCCGGGTAGAAGCCAAATATTTAAACTCTCCTTCAAAACCAAAAAACTTCCCGCCAAACCGATAGGTGTGAGTCAGTGGCATCCATACATTTTCGGCCACTGGCGCATATTGCTGGGTTGCCTGAATATCAAAGCCAAGAAGCGATGTTTTTAAGTTGAGTGAATGAATGGCCCAGAGATCCTCGATGATATAAATATATCCTTCAAAAACCCGCTCTCCCCGGGATCTTGGTGTAACCCGGATTTTATTGACCATCACATCCTGATCAAAAAAGCTCCCTTCGTAGGTAAACCGGTAGTAGGCAAAAGCAGATCTGGAAAGAGGGGAAATAATGTCGTTGATTTTTTCCTGGTAGAAACTAGTCTGGATATAAGGTGCTGGTGAGGTAGACTGATTATCTCCATTGGTTCTGATAGAAATTACTTTCTCCTCAACCTTATTGGGTTGGGTAAAAGTGATTCTGGAAACAGACTCACTGGTATAGGCTTCATTAAGTTTTAACCCTTCTTTTTCCAGCGTTTTTTTCAGAAAAAATGGTGCATCGGTCAGCTGGCCTGTGCCTTTTAAATACACCGTCATGCTATACTGCTGTAGTTGGAGTCGATGGAATTTTGCTTTTGAAATCGCCTTTCGCATAATGGTCAGTGCAGGATCTTCTTGTCCAGCCCTAACCTCCACTTCACTCAGGGTATAAACTTGAGGTTCCAAGGTAAAATCCATCTCTACCCATTCGGTTCCGATTTCAACAGTTTTGATTTGAGATTTATACCCCAAAAACTGAATCAAAACATCGTAAACACCAGCTGGTAATTTGTATTCATACCTCCCGTCTTGATTGGTAGGTACTCCATCTCCTAGATTTCTGATATAAACTGAAGCATAAGGCAAAACCTCTCCTTCTGTGGAGACCACTTTGCCCCGAATACCTTGTGCTAAAACAGAACTTTCAACAACAATAGAGATTAGAAATAAAAAAACAGACCGAATAAAAATCTTAAAGTAGAATCGCATAAATTATATTATGACATTAAATATATCTTATTATCAATGTTTAAAATAACCTCTTAATATGATTTAAGAATTAAACAACACAAAACAGGGGTATTATATATAAGGCAAGACCATTTTTCACTACCTCCCCATCTTGTCCTTTACACATTTGCAAATACGGAAAAGAGCAATTATCGAAGAGATTTTTTTTAATCTTTCTTCAAAGACTTTTAAAAAAAAATTAAAAATGTCTCTCGAGGCTATTTAAAGGGATTTTAGGAATGTTCAATTTTTTAAAAAATTTAATAAAAATCGAAAATTTTAAGTATTCACAAAAGGAAAACGATTTCCATTGCTATTAATTATACAAACAAAGCTATTTAATAATTATTCACTAATAGATAGATAGATCTTTTAAAAAACATTTTTTGTATGTTGAGTGTAGGCGTTTGTTAAAAATTGCAAAATCGATTTTAAACAATCACATTAGGTTCGAAATCAAGTACTCATACCTATTTCGCTTTTTCAAAAAACAAAAAACCCTATGAGAAATTATTTACAAAAACTCAAGTCGTTTCTACTTGCTATGACACTTTTACTAAGTGTCACGATGGTAGCAAATGCACAAAGTAGATCTGTGACGGGTACAGTCCTGGATGCTACTTATGGAGATCCTGTCCCAGGAGCTACGGTGCTGGTAAAAGGCACTACTCGTGGTGTGGCAACTGATCTTGATGGTAAGTTTTCGATTGATCTTCAATCGGGAGACCAGATCTTGGTGATTTCGTTTGTTGGGTATCTTACCCAAGAAATAGAAATCGGAAACCAATCATCTATTACTGTTAACCTCGAAGAAGACATTCAAAGTCTTGAAGAGGCGGTCGTGATCGGTTATGGATCACAGGACAAAAAAGAAATCACATCTGCTGTAGTAGGTGTGAAGCCAGAAGATTTCAACAAAGGTAACGTGTCAAACCCTGCTCAACTCTTACAAGGTAAGGTAGCTGGTTTATCGATTACACGTCCAGGTGGAAACCCAAATTCAGGGTTCAATGTAAGATTGAGAGGTCTTTCTACTTTTGGAGCTAACTCCTCCCCTCTAATTGTATTAGATGGTGTAATCGGTGCTTCACTTGAAAACGTCGATCCAAATGACATCCAGTCTATCGATGTATTGAAAGATGGATCTGCAGCAGCTATCTATGGTGCTAGAGGGTCTTCTGGTGTGATTTTGATCACTACAACCAGAAAAGGAAACAAAGATGGTAGAACCAATGTCGCTATTAATGCTTTTGGAACTTTGAATCAGGCTACCAATCTTATTCCAATCCTTTCTGCTGAGGAATTTGTAGCAAGAGGTGGAACTGATTTCGGTAGCAATACTGACTGGAGAAGTGAGTTGATCAATGACGCATATTCCTACACTACCAATGCTAGTATTTCTGGCGGTTTCAATAACACGAATTACATGGCCTCTGTTAACTACAGAGATAATCAAGGTATTGTAAATGGAGTTTCCAATCAGCGTCTGAACACAAGATTGAACCTTCAGCAGGGTGCTTTTGACAACAAATTGAGATTCAATATCAACCTTTCATTTACGAATGTTGATTCTGAATCAATCAATGATGCGGCATTCAGATATGCTACCCTTTATAACCCAACCGCTCCTGTTTTTGAAAACACAGAGGATGCAATGAGCCGTTTCGATGGATACTTCCAAAGAGACTTGTTTGACTTCTACAATCCAGTAGCATTGGCAAATCAGCAGAAATTCATCGGAGAGACTAAAACTGCTTTGACTTCTTATAGAGCGGAATACGATATCCTTCCAAATTTGACAATCTCCGCTCAGTATTCTCAGGACAGAAGAAACACGCTTTCCGGATCTTTCTGGTCTCAGTATGACTTCCAGGTTGGTTTAGGTGCTAGCGGATCTGCTGCAAGAAACACATTCGACAGAGCTCAGAAGATTTTCGAATCTACTTTGAGATATGAAACAGATTTAGGAAATAACCTAAACATGACTTTGCTAGGTGGTGTGGCTACTCAGTCCACTAAAAACCAAGGCTTCAATGCTCAGGTAAGACAATATCTATTTGATCTTGGATGGGATAACTTAGGAGCTGGATCAGTAAGACTAGGTAACAACACAGACGTTTCTTCCTTTGCTAATGAAGATCAATTAAACTCTTTGTTTGGTAGAGCTAATTTCAACTACAACAACACCTACTTCTTCTCTGCATCTGTAAGAGCTGAAACTTATTCAGGTTTTGGACAAAACAATCAAACTGGTGTTTTCCCTGCATTCAGTTTAGGAGCGGATTTCACTCAGATTTTCGACATGGGAATCTTCAGCCAGTTCAAGCCTAGAGCTTCTTACGGTATCACTGGTAACCTTCCTCCATCTCCAACCTTGGCACTTGGTGCTTATGGAAACGGAAACAGAATCGATTTGGATGGTGATCCTTTGACAACCAATGATGTGTTTGTAGGGATTGTTCAAAACTCCAATCCAAACAAGGATCTGAAGTGGGAAACCAAAAATGAAATGAACTTCGGTGTGGACTTTGGAATGTGGAACAACAAAGTAACTGGTAGCATGGATTACTACGTCAGAAATATTTCTGATCTACTTTTCAACGTACCAGTTGCAACGGGTGCTCCAAACCCATTTGATCCAGGAAGATTTAATACTGCTTCTTCTACTTGGGTAAACCTTGCAGATCTAAGAGCAGCAGGTTTTGAATTTGCACTTGGTGTTTCTGACATTTCTTTAGGTCAAGTGAAATGGCATCCAAACTTCAACTTCACCATTTATGACAAAACAACCATTGAAAGTTTATCAGCTGGTGAACTTGGTTTTGAGGAGTTGAGATTTGCACCTCCAGGATCTCCAGGACAGAATAACAATCCAATGATCTACAACAGAGTAGGTCAGACTTTGGGTGATTTCTACGGACCAAGATTAGAAGGTTTGACAGATGGCGGAGAGTATATCCTTTCTACTACTGACCCTAACGAATTTGAGAAAATCGGTAATGGTCTTCCTAAAGGAGAGTTTGGTTTTGCCAACAACTTCGTATATGGACAGTGGAACTTGAGTTTCTTCTTTAGAGGTGCTTGGGGACATGATCTGTACAACTCTTACAGAGGTTTCTACGAAAATGCTGACCCAGGATCTAACACTTGGAACTCAGTGGTAACTGATAAAACTTCAACTTCACCGTTGATCGTTTCCACACCTACATTCAACAGCTCTTATATCGAAAACGCTTCTTTCATAAGATTGGATAACATGGAATTGGGTTATAATCTTAAAACCAATTCTCCTAACTTGAGTTCTTTCAGAGTATACTTTGCAGCACAGAATCTGTTTACAATCACAGATTATACAGGTATCGATCCTGAAGTAAGAGTAACAGATTCTGAAAATGGAAACGGTTTTACTACTTCTTTATCTCCAGGTATCGAAAGAAGAAACACCTACTTCCAGACGAGATCGTTTACGTTAGGTGTAACTGTAAACTTTAAATAATCAATCAAAAATCAGAGACATGTTAAAATATATAAGTAAAATCTGTCTAATGGTACCAGTGGTTTTCTTGCTGGGATCATGTTGGGAATTGGATCAGGAAGTCCTCGACGGAGTTACTCCTGAAGATGTGGCTAATAGTAACAACCCAGAATTGATTGACGTTTTGAAAGCTTCAGCTTATTCAAGAATCGTAGGAAGCTGGGGTGGCCATAACAGTATCTGGTCTATCTATGAGATAGCATCTGATGAAATGGCAATTCCACAAAAAGGTGCTGACTGGGAAGATGGTGGACTTTGGCTAAGAATGCACAGACATACTTGGTCTCCATCTGACGAAGCGTTCAACAACTCTTGGAACTATTGCTTTACTGCAATCGGTGAAATCAACAACTTGATTACTTCTTTCCCTGATGTAGAAGCTTTGGTAGCTGAATTGAAAGTTCTTCGTGCTTTAAATTACCTTTGGTTAATCGATAGCTTCGGTAATGTTCCAATTGTAACTGAAGCATCTACAGGTGGTAACCCTACTAATAACTCCAGACAAGAAGTATTTGACTTCATTGAGTCATCCATCATGGATAATGTGGATTTGTTGACTAAGGCCAACACCAAAACCACTATCAATTATTACACAGCTCACGCAATGCTTGCGAAGCTTTATCTAAATGCTGAAATCTATACTGGCACTGCGAGATGGGCTGATGCAGAAGCGGCAGCTGACGTAGTTATCAATAGTGGAATGTATTCATTGTCTTCTAACTTCTTCAGCAACTTTGCTACAAGAAATGGTGGATCTACTGAAAACATTTTGACTCTTCCTTATGATGAGAACAATGCAGGTGGTTTCAACTTGGTACAGATGACTCTTCACTACCTAAGCCAGAACACTTACAACTTGCAAGAGCAGCCATGGAATGGTTATGCTTCTTTGGAAGAGTTCTACAATGGTTTTGATGATAACGACGTAAGAAAGCAAAGCTTCTTGGAAGGCCCTCAGTTTGCTGCTGATGGTACTAGATTGAATGATATTTCTGCAGAAGCAAATGATCCTGATGGAGAGCCATTGACTTTCACTCCAGAAATCAACATGTTGGCTCCAAACGCCTTAAGACAAGCTGGTGTTAGAGTTGGCAAGTTCGAATTTGCTTCAGGTTCACCATCTAACATGAGTAACGATTATCCGTTGATCCGTCTATCTGACATTATTTTGATCAAAGCAGAAGCTGCTTTCCGTCAAGGTAATACAGCAGAGGCATTGACAGCAATCAATCAAGTTAGAACTAGAGCAAACATGCCTGAATATACTTCCTTGACTTTGGAGGATATCTACAATGAAAGAGGGTATGAATTATTTGCTGAAGCTTCTAGAAGAACTGACATGATCAGATTCGGGAAGTGGAATGAACCTTGGTGGGAAAAAGGAGCATCTGAGCCTTTCAGAGCATTATTCCCAATTCCATTACAACAAATTAATGCTAATCCTAACCTGACTCAGAATCCAGGTTATTAATTAACATGCTATTTATTACCTTAAAGGAAGTACACGATCGTGTACTTCCTTTTTTTCAAACCCACCATGATCACTAGGACTTACATCCTATTCCTTTGTTTAGTACTTATTTCTTGTTCTCAAGACCGCAAGGAAAGCACTGCTTTATTTCAATTATTATCAGCATCTGAAACAGGAATAGATTTTCGTAATGACCTATCATACACTGAAAAGATCAACCCTTATACTTTTAGGAATTTTTATAATGGAGCTGGTGTAGCTCTCGGGGACATCAACCAAGACGGGTTAATCGATATTTATTTCGCAGGCAATCAAACTTCCAATAAACTTTACCTAAATCAGGGAAATTTAAAATTCAAAGACATTACCCAATCTGCAGGATTGGAATCCATCAATGTATGGTCAACAGGAGTAAGTATGGCCGATGTCAACGGTGATGGCCTGACTGACATTTTTGTTTGTAAATCTGGCCCTCCCGGTGGAGCAAAAAGACATAATGAACTTTTTATCAATAATGGGGATCTCACCTTTTCTGAAAAATCCACCCAATTCGGATTAGCTGATGAGGGGCTTTCCCAGCATGCGGTATTTTTTGATTTTGATAAAGACGGAGATCTTGATCTTTACCTTTTAAGCAATTCCACCAGATCTGTAGGTATTTACGATCTCAGAGAAGGACAAAGAGAAATCCGAGACGAAACAGGAGGCAATAGACTGTATCGAAATGATGGAGAAAAGTTTACAGATGTAAGCGTAGAAGCAGGGATCTATGGGAGTGCAATCGGCTACGGACTTGGAGTCACTGTCGCTGACCTCAATGCAGATGGCTGGCCAGACATGTATGTTTCCAATGACTTTTTTGAAAGAGATTACCTGTATTTAAATAATCAGGATGGTACTTTTCGGGAACAATTACCTGATCTCGTTTCTGAAATCAGTATGGGGTCCATGGGAGCTGACATTGCCGATCTTGACAATGATGCCCGTCCTGATATTTTTGTCACAGAAATGCTTCCTGCAGAACTTTCACGCGTCAAAACAAAAACTCCACTAGAGGATTGGGATAAATATCAGGCAAACATCAAATCCGGCTATCATCATCAATTCACAAGAAATACTTTACAAAGAAATCTAGGTTTTCAGCCGGGGTCAAATCAACCGATATTTTCTGAAGTCTCCCGCCAAACAGGTATGGAAGCAACGGATTGGAGCTGGGGCGCTTTGATTTTCGATGCGGATAACGATGGT
Organism: Algoriphagus iocasae; assembly: GCF_014206875.1. GTDB lineage: Bacteria > Bacteroidota > Bacteroidia > Cytophagales > Cyclobacteriaceae > Algoriphagus > Algoriphagus iocasae. Next base: position 120,290 of record NZ_JACIJO010000002.1, read on the forward strand.
CTAAAAGATGTTTTTGTCGCCAATGGAATTGTCAAAGATCTCACTGATTTTGACTTTGTCGACTTCTATGTCAACAACCAGGGAAATATAGATGAATACAAAAAAGATTCTGTGCTCCTCACAAAAATGATCGATGAGTTCCCTTCCAACCCACAACAGAACTACTGGTTCAAAAACCTTGGAAACTGGAAATTTAAAAACTTGGCTGATTCTATTGGAATGCAGGAAAATACCTTCAGCACGGGTTCAGCTTACGGTGATTTAGATAATGATGGCGACTTAGACTTAGTTGTAAATAATCTGAATGACCGAGCATTTATTTATAAAAACACTAGCACTGATCAATCCAACTCCAACTACCTAACATTAGACTTGGGGCAGGAATTTGGAAGCCAGGTAACCTGCTATGTCGGAGATCAAATGCTTTACCAGGAATTCCAGCCAGTTAAAGGATATATGTCTTCCGTTGATCCGAGAATTCATTTTGGACTTGGCAATGCAAGCAACGTAGACTCGATAAAAATTCTATGGCCCAATGGCTCTGTCCAAAAACTCAAAAACATCGCAGTAAATCAGATTTTGGAAGTAAAGAAAGACGAGCAAGAACTTGAAAAAGAAATCAATCTAAGAGAGAATTCTATCTTTTTAACTTCAGAAAAAATCATCCCTTTTAAGCATCAGGAAAGTGACTTTATTGATTTTGACAGAGACAGATTGCGGTTTTGGATGATCAGCAATGAAGGGCCAAAAGCTGATAAGGCAGATGTGAACGGAGATGGTTTGGAAGACCTTTTTATTCCTGGAGCCAAAGGGCAAAGTTCTGCGATCCTCCTGCAAAATTCTTCTGGTGAATTTAAAAGAAGTTCGGAAAGTGTACTCAATCAAGATAGTTTATCTGAAGATGTTTTAGGGCACTTCTTTGATGCCAATGGAGACGGATTTCAGGATTTGATCATTGGTGCTGGTGGAATTGAATTTGCCAATGGAGCTTCGAGTTATCAGGACCGTCTCTACATAAATGATGGTAAAGGGAATTTCACTCTTTCAAATTCAAGCTTTGCCACCTTGTCAACAGGATTTATCCTTTCTGAGGATCTGGATCAAGATGGCGATGAGGACCTCATCATCGGTTTTCGGTCTATTCCATTTGCCTATGGACTTCCTGCTCCGATCAAGTTTTATGAAAATGACGGAAAGGGTAATTTCACTGATATTTCTGATTCTTTTGGTTTTGACTTCTCCGAAATCGGCATGTTGACAAGTGCAGCTTGGACGGATTTAGATTTGGATTCTAAGCCTGAATTGGTTGTAGCAGGAGAATGGATGCCAATCCGGATTTTCACTTTGAGCGATGGTACATTTGCTGAAGAAACTGAAAAGTTTGGATTTGCGAACTCGAATGGTTTATGGAATGTCCTTCTCTTGGAAGACATCAATGGGGACAGAAAGCCGGATATTCTCGCCGGCAACTTAGGATTGAATAGCCGCCTGAAAACTTCCTCCACAAATCAATTGCAGCTTTACATCAATGACTTCGACCAAAATGGAGCGCTTGATCATATTTTGGTAAGTTCTGATGGAATGAAATCCATTCCCTGGTTGATGAAAAACACCCTTCTCCGCCAGATACCATCTTTGAGAAAGCAGTTGCCAACTTATGCCTCCTATCAAAACAAGAGTTTGGAAGAGCTATTTCCAAAAGATGTCTTGGCAAAATCTTTAATTTTAAAAGCTGATATTCTAGAGACCAAAGCATGGTTGAACAATGGCAAAAATAGCTTTGTAGAATTGAAATTGCCTCAGGAAATACAATCAGCACCTGTTTATGCGATCCGTTCAATTAAGACAAAGGAGCAAGAACAAATGTTGGTTTTCGGAGGAAATCAAAGTAAAATAAAACCAGAATTAGGAAGTCAAATGGGTAGTTTTGGTTGGGCAATTAAACGCGATAACCAAAACCATTGGAAGGCATTACTTCCAGAGCAAAGTGGCATTTACGTGCCGGGAGAAATTAGGGACATCCTAACCTTATCAATTCAAAATGAAAATCATTTACTCTTTTTGAGAAATAATGAAAATACAATTGCTTACAAAATACAGTAGTTTTCTTGCCTTGATTTTACTTGGCTTGATTGGCTGCAAATCCGATTATCAGAAAATGGTGGATGAAGAAATGGCTTCAGGAAAAACTGTAAACGAGCTTTTTCTGGGGTTGGAGTTGGGAATGAATAAAAAAGACTTCTTCGACACTTGTTGGGAATTAAACAGTGAAGGGGTTTTGATGAACGGACCTACGGAATTGTCTGTTGAATACGAAGTCAACTTACCTTCAGGAAATCCTGCCAAAATGAGGTTTTACCCGAAATTTCAGGATGACAAAATTTATATGATGCCTATGGAGTTTTCTTATAATGGCTGGGCACCTTGGAATGAAGAACTTTCTGTGGAAAATTTGAGGGAAGATGTATTGGAGTTATTAAAAGAGTGGTATGGCCCTGGATTCATTGAAGTTTCCAATGAAGACAAAAGTCAAATCGCATTTGTGAAAGTAGACGGAAACCGAAGAATCAGAGTATTCAAGAAACACATTTCCACCGTTCGAGTAGAAATTTTAGATTTAGTAGTGCAAGAAAAAATAGAAGAGAACCCATCATGAAAAACAGATTCCAATTCTTATTCTTGATCACCGTTCTTTTCTCTTGTCAGGAAGAAAAACCAGAGACTCCTACCCTGTTTGAAGAAATCAGTCCATCTGTTTCCGGAGTGGATTTCCGAAATGACCTCTCATTTGACGAAAGCTTCAATATTTTCACTTATCGTAATTATTACAATGGTGGCGGCGTGGCCTTGGGTGATGTAAATAACGATGGACTGCTGGACATTTATTTGACATCTAATCTTGGGGAGAATAAATTATACCTGAACAAAGGCGATTTTAAGTTTGAAGATGTGACCTCAAAAGCTGGGGTTGCCGGTTCAAGGGCTTGGAGTACTGGAGTCGCCATGGCAGACATCAACGGCGACGGTTTTCTGGATATTTATGTCTGTAATTCCGGAGATATTTCTGGTGACAACAAGCAGAATGAACTCTTTATCAACCAAGGTGACGGTACTTTCTCGGAGGAAGCTGAATCTTATGGTTTAGCAGATCAAGGATTCTCTACCCATTCTGTATTTTTTGATTATGACAAAGACGGAGATTTGGACGTTTACCTTCTTAACAATAGCTATCAGGCAATTGGAAGCTTCAATAAGATGCAAAATGAGCGACCAAATCGAGACCCTGTGGGCGGAGATAAATTATTCAAAAATGAGAATGGAAAATTTATCGATGTCAGTGAAGAAGCTGGAATTTATGGGTCGATTATCGGCTTTGGATTAGGAATTACCATTGGAGATGTAAACCAAGATTCTTGGCCTGACATCTTTATTTCCAATGACTTTTTTGAAAGAGATTACCTCTATATCAACAATCAGGATGGCACATTTACAGAATGTCTGGAGAAATCCATGCGCTCTATTTCAGCTGCCTCGATGGGTGCTGACATAGCGGATATCAATGGAGATGGCTTATTGGATATCTTCGTCACAGACATGCTTCCTGAGCCTCAACAACGCTTAAAGCAAGTAACCACATTCGAAAACTGGGATAAATTCCAATTCAATAAATCCCATGGATACCATTACCAACTATCCAGAAATATGCTTCATGTCAATAATGGTGACGGAACATTCAGTGAAATGGGGAGAATGGCCAATATCGAGGCAACAGATTGGAGTTGGGGTGCTTTGATTTTTGATATGGATAATGATGGGAAGCGGGATCTTTTCGTCGCCAATGGCATTTATCAAGACATCACGGATCTGGATTATCTCAATTTCATCGATAATGAAGAAACGAAGATTAAAATCATTTCTGAACAAGGCGTGGATTACAAAGCCTTAATTGATCCAATTCCTTCCAATCCTGTTTCAAATTATGCCTATAAAAATCTTGGTGATTTGAAGTTTGAAAATATCACGGATACTTGGGGACTTGGAGAAGCAAAGCATTCAAATGGTGCGGCGTATGGGGATTTGGATAATGACGGAACCTTGGATCTGGTAGTAAATAATGTCAATAACCCAGTCTCCATCTTTAAGAACAAGGGAAAAATTCTAAATACAGAAAACCATTCTATTCAGCTTAAGCTGGTGGGAAAAGGAATGAATACCCAAGCCATCGGTGCTCAGATTAAAGTATTGGCAGGGGATGAAACATTTTATGTGGAGCAAATGCCAAACCGGGGTTTTGAATCTTCTGTAGATCCTAAAATCACAATTGGACTTGGTAAGAATACGAGTGTCGATAATGTATTGGTTTTATGGCCTGATGGAACAATGTCTTCAACAGGTCAGACCCAAACAGATCAATTACTGACCTTAAAGTGGGAAGATGCTTTGCCAATGGATTCTTCCCAACACTTTTTCGAAAAACCCTCTCCTGCATTCTTCCATTTAGAGTCAACTGATGAAATTGATTTTGTTCATCAAGAAAACCCAATGGTGGATTTTGACCGGGACAGACTGACTTTTCATATGTACTCGACCGAAGGACCAGCCTTTGCTCAAGCAGATGTAAATGGCGATGGAGTTGATGACTTATTCTTTGGTGGAGCAAAAGGTTTTCCGGGCAAATTATATTTAGGAAAAGCAGATGGCAGTTTCGTTTTTAGCGATCAGCCAGTTTTCGCAGATGATGTGACTTCAGAAGATACAGATGCGGTGTTCTTTGATGCTAACGGAGATGGCGCATTGGACTTGGTGGTAGCTTCAGGTGGAAATGAATCCGGGCTTGGAGCAATTGAATTAGCCAACAGATTATACCTCAATGACGGTAAGGGAAACTTCAGCAAAAGCAGTCAATCTGATTTTGAAAGTACCCGAGGAAGTAGCTCAGTGGTTAAAATCATTGATTTGAATAAAGATGGAGCTCCAGATTTATTCGTCGGAGGCCGGTTGGTACCATTTGTCTATGGAGCTCCGGCAAGTAGCACTATTTTCATAAACGATGGCAAAGGAAACTTCACAGATCAGACAAGTTCTCTGGCTCCTTCACTGACTGAAATAGGCATGATTACCGATGCAACAGTGATTGATTGGGATCAGGACGGAAGTGATGATTTGGTTTTAGTAGGTGAATGGACAGCACCGATTTTCCTAAAAAATAACAGCGGTAAATTAGAAAAGATCGAAATGCCGGAATTGGAAAATCTAAAGGGATGGTACCGAGCTGTGGAAGTGGCTGATTTAAACAAGGATGGTCTGCCGGATTTGATTTTAGGAAATAATGGCTTGAATTCTCGATTCAAAGTTTCACCTGAATCTCCCGTAAAAATGTTCTTGAATGATTTTGATCAAAATGGATCTGTCGAACATATTTTCGTTCATGAAGTGGGAGGAATTCAAGTTCCGTACACTTTAAAGCATGAATTGGAGCGTCAAATTCCATCGATCAAAAAGAAATACATGCGCTACAGCAATTATAATAATGAAACGATCACAGATATTTTCCCTTCTGAAACTGTCAATCGATCCATCATCAGCGAAGTGAATAATCTGGAGTCCGGCGTTCTTATGAATGAAGGAAATGGAAAATTTTCATGGAAACCATTCCCTAGAATGGCTCAACGCTCTTACGTTTTTGCAATTGCTGTTTTAGACTTAAATGAGGACGGAAATTTAGATTTGATTTTGGGTGGAAATTTATTCCAGGCAAAACCGGAAGTTGGAAAATACGATGCCAGCTATGGAGATGTGCTTTTGGGCAAAGGAGATGGCACCTTCGACTATTGGAAAAATGCTGAAAATGGTCTGAAAATAGATGGGGATGTCCGCGCATTTGGGCTTCTCAAAAACAATAAGCTTCTGGTAGTGAAAAACAGTGCAGCAGCTGAGATTTGGGATTACAAATGAGATTCATGAAAGTATTCAATTATTTCTTTCTATTCCTTTTGGTCTCTTTAGTTGCTTGTGATGAAAAGTCTGAGGAAACACTTTTTGAATTACTACCAGGAGACCAGACAGGAATCCAGTTTGAAAACTCGCTGACCTCTACTAACGAACTGAACATTTTAGAATACCTGTATTTCTACAATGGAGGAGGTGTGGCAGCTGGTGATATTAACAATGACGGCTTGATAGATCTCTATTTTACCGGGAATCAAGTTTCCAATAAACTATACCTCAACAAGGGGGATTTCAAATTTGAAGATATCACCGAGCAAGCTGGTGTAACTGGTTCTGAAGGATGGTCAACAGGGGCAAGCATGGCTGATGTGAATGGTGATGGCCTTTTGGATATCTATGTTTCACAGGTCGGCGATTATCTTGGCCTTCAAGGAAAAAACAAGTTATATATCAATCAAGGTGATGGTACTTTCATCGACCTTGCATCAGAATATGGAGTTGACTTTGTAGGCTTCAGCACCCAAGCAGCATTTTTTGATTACGATCGAGATGGAGATTTGGACATGTATTTACTGAACCATTCCATCAAATCTCCAGAGGTATTTTCACCTTCTAAAAACCGAATAAATCCCGATGAGAAAGGCGATAAACTCTTTAAAAATCTTGCTTCTGAAGGCGAAAGAGGATTTATAGAAGTGACAGAAGAAGCTGGAATTTATTCCAGTATTCTTGGATTCGGCTTAGGTGTAGGGATTGAAGATTTCAACAATGACGGGTGGCCGGATATTTACGTTTCGAATGACTTTACAGAAAACGACTACCTCTATCTCAACCAGCAGGATGGAACCTTTGTAGAGTCTTTGGAAAATATGATTTCCAATACCAGCCGGTATAGCATGGGAAATGATTTGGCTGACCTCAATGGAGATGGCTTACCTGAGATTTTTACAACGGATATGCTTCCTGAAGATCCTGAAATCTGGATGAAGTCTGTGGGTGAAGACAAGTCCGAAGTCTATCAAATCAAAAAACAATTTGGCTATAATGACCAATATGTCCGCAATCACCTTCAGGTGAATTTAGGCAATGGTGATTTCAGTGAACTGGCATTATTCTCTGGTGTTTCGGCTTCAGATTGGAGCTGGTCTCCTCTGATTTTCGACATGGATAACGACGGATTACCTGATATCCATGTCACGAACGGAATTGTGAAAAGGCCAAACGACTTGGACTTTATTCAGTATAGCCAGGAAGTGGATCCCAACACCAATATGGATCAGTTACGGCGGAAGCAAATTGACATGCTACCTTCTGTTTTATTGCCAAACTATGCTTTTCAAAACACTGGGGATCTCCAATTTGAAAACAAGGCCACTACTTGGGGACTCGATCAACCTAGCTACTCAAACGGCTCCACATACGCCGACCTTGACAATGACGGTGACTTGGATTTGATCGTCAATAATCTGAATCAGCCTGCTTTTATTTATAGAAATAGTACTGAGAAAAGCGGCAATCATTTCCTAAGTGTTGACTTGAAAGAAAACTCTTTAAATACCTTCGGGATTGGATCAAAAGTCAGTCTGTTTGCGAAGGATAAAACTTGGTCTCAAACAGTTAGTAATGCCAGAGGATTTCAATCTGCCGTTTCTCCAAATTTAGTTTTTGGCCTTGGCGAGGTTTCACAAATTGATTCTATCGCTGTCCGTTGGTCTGATGGAAATATTGAATCCTTTCCAGCGGTTTCGGCAAATCAGAGACTTACTATCAAGCAAGGCAGTGGAAAATCAATTCAGAATGAAATAGAGATCAATTCTCACTCTGATGATTTCCCAGTTATCGCTTGGGAGCATCAGGAGAAGACAGATGTGGATGAAGTTAAAAGAGAATATTTAATTCCTAGGTCATTTGCTGCAATTGGCCCGGCCTTGGCCGTTGCCGATATCAATAATGACGGATTGGAGGATGTATATCTTGGTGGTGCAAAAGACCAAGCCGGAGCAATTTTTCTTCAGAATAGCACAGGAGAGTTTGAGCAAGTGCAAAACCAAATTTTCATTCAAATGGCAAAGGCAGAAGATGTGGTTGCCGACTTTGCTGATTTTAATAGAGATGGAATCTTGGATTTGTATGTCGGCAGCGGAGGAAATGAAAATGAGTCTGGAAATTTATTCTTATTTGATAGAATCTATTTTGGAAAGGGAAATGGCCAGTTTCAGTTCTTTCCGAATGCACTTCCTCCGATAGGTGAAAACACCTCCACTTTGGCTATCCATGATCTGGACCAAGATGGAGATTTAGATATTTTCGTAGGAGCCGCAGTAGTTTCTGGAGATTATGGAGCTTCTCCAAAAAGCTCGATTCTTATCAATCAGGGAAATGGTCAATTCCGTGATGCAACTGATAAATGGTTGGGATCCTCAACCCAGCTGGGCATGGTCAATTCTGCAGTTTGGGAGGATTTGGACAATGACGGAATCAATGAATTGGTTTTAAGCGGTGACTGGCAAAAGATTCGGGTTTTTAAAAATTCTCAGAATCAAAAACTCGAGGAAGTTCAGATTCGAGGTCTCGAAAATTCAGCAGGTTGGATTCAGACATTGGAAATAGCAGATATTAATGGAGACGGCTTAAAGGATATTTTCGCAGGAAATCTAGGGCTGAACTCAAAGCTGAAAGCAAGTCGGGAAAAACCACTTTGGCTATATCATCAGGATTTCGATTCCAATGGGCAAGCAGACCCATTGATCTTTCACTACATGGAAAATAAACTGGTGCCTTTTGCAACAAGAGACGATCTGATCAAACAAATTCCCAGTTTGAAAAAACAGCATAACAGTTATCTCCAATATTCCCAGACATCAAAACCTGAAGATTTGCTGAAAAATTTAGACCCGGCAAATTCCTTTGCTGTTTACGAATTACGATCCGGAGTTTACTTTCAAAAGCCCGATGGAAGCTTCCAATTTGAACCTCTACCCTATTCCGGGCAATGGTCACCAATCATGAAAAGCTACTGGGATCCAGAAAGTAAACGCCTCCATTTGGCAGGGAATTTTTCCGGATTTAGAGTGGATCTCGGAAAAAACAATGCACTTTCTGTCCAATCTTGGAGTTATAATCAAGGAGGTTGGAAAAAATTAGAGGTTGCTTCTAATGTTTCCAATCATAAAGAAATCAGGCAAATCGCACCTATTTCAGTTGCAGGAAAGGAATATATTATCCTCCCTACAAACAATGGATCGGTGTATTGGATGAAAAGGTGAGCAAAATCATTTGCTTCGTTCTTTATTTCCAATACTTTTATGATCCCAAAAAAGGTTATCATTTCTAAAAAAACTTGAGCTTGGCTCCTGATTACCTTAAATTTACACCCCATTCATCAAATCTGAGGAAAAATAAAATGCGTTTATTTAAAACCATGATTGGCATTTGCTTGCTGTTCTCTGTGATCTCATGCCAGAAAAAAGTTGATTATTCCAATGCTATTACAGATGGAACCTATTTGGCGGATGCCCAGAATAGAATTACTGAAGTAATCATTCATGATATTTTTTCTCCCCCTGTAGCAGCTAGAATTTATTCTTATTCCAGTTTAGCGGCCTATGAAGTGGCAGCTAGCACTGATCCAAATTATGTTTCTCTTTTGGGCCAGTTAAATGGTTCCGAGAAAACAACATTCACACCAAGTGAAGAAGTGTACCTGCCTTTGGCTTCATTGGCAGCATACTATTACGTGGGTACAAGCCTGATCTTCTCTGAGGACATGATGAACGAGCATCGTGATGCAACCTATGCGGAGCTAAAAGAAAAAGGAATTCCAGAAGATGTATTTGAGGCTTCTATCGCATTTGGTAAAGAAGTCGGTGATGCCATCAAAGCATATTATGCAAAAGACAATTACCACCAAAGTCGCTCTTTTCCAAAGTTTACCGTAACTGGAGAAATCGGGACTTGGGAACCAACTCCTCCAGCTTATATGGAGGCTATTGAGCCACATTGGAACAAAATCAGAACTTTCGTTTTGGATTCGGCAGCTCAGTTTAAGCCATTGGCTCCGCCACCTTTTTCTACAGACCCAAATTCTGAATTTTATAAAGTTGCGAAAGAAGTCTATGATGCTGCGGTGAATGCCGGAACAGAGCAAAAAGAAATCGCTTTGTTTTGGGATTGCAACCCATATAAAATGAATGTCAAAGGACATGTGATGTTTGCAGAGAAAAAGATCACTCCAGGTGGACACTGGATGAGTATTGCAGCTATTGCTAGTAAAGCAGCCGGAAAAGATTGGAAAGGAACTGCTGAAACTTTTGTACTGACCGGAATTGCCCTAAATGAGGCATTTATTTCCTGTTGGGATGAAAAATATCGCAGCAACCTGATCCGACCAGAAACTTATATCAATCAGTATATCGACGAAGAATGGGTTCCGCTTTTGCAGACTCCCCCATTCCCGGAACACACCAGCGGTCATAGTGTTGCATCTTCTGCAGCAGGCTATACCTTAGGTCAATTACTTGGGGATGAATTCCATTTAGTGGATAGTTCAGAAGTAGCTTATGGATTACCGGTGAGAGAGTATAATTCCTTTAGCCAAGCCTACAAAGAAGCAGCAATCAGCCGTTTTTATGGTGGAATCCACTACATGCCTGCCATCGATTATGGAGTAACTCAGGGTCTTTCGGTAGGAGAATTTATCTGGAATAATATCAGTACCAAACCAGATCGTTTGGCACAATCAAATTAATAGAAGGCAGCTCCAAAAGAGCTGCTTTTTTTTGCCTTTGCTACTTAATAGAATTTGAATCTAATCTTAAGAAATCATGAACAATGGGGCTTTTAGCCCTGTTTTTGTTTTAAAAGACGGGGATAATCCCTATCTTCTCACATACGCCTAATTGAATGAAAATTATGTTCATTCTCGTTTTTCAACTTAATACCACCCATGGCAAAAACCATCATAGTATCCAATAGATTGCCCATTAGTTTGCGTCACCGCAACGGCAAATTTGAATTTAAACCAAGTGCTGGCGGACTCGCCACAGGTCTTGATTCCATCTATAAATCCGGAGAAAATATCTGGATAGGCTGGCCCGGAAACACCGTCGATGATGCCGAGCAAAGAGCTGAGATTATCATTGAACTTCATGATCTGAAAATGGCTCCGGTTTTTTTGACCAAAAAAGATGTGGAGCAATTTTATGAAGGTTTCAGTAACGAAACCCTTTGGCCGGCTTTTCACTATTTTACTCAATACATGGTTTACAATCCTGACCATTGGGATGCCTATGTGCGGGTAAATCAGAAATTTTGCGAAGCGATCATCAAAAAAGCTGATCCAGATGATACCATCTGGGTACATGACTATCAGTTGATGCTGCTACCGCAAATGCTGAGGGAGATTTTACCGGATGCGACCATCGCATTCTTCCAGCATATTCCTTTCCCTTCTTATGAAATTATCAGGATGATCCCTTGGAGGAAGGAAATTCTTGAAGGGGTTTGTGGAGCTGATTTGATCGGCTTCCACACCTATGATGACATGCGTCACTTCCTGAGTGCTGTCAGTAGGATCACTGGAATGTCTGGCGAAAGCGGCTATATCCAAGCTGAAAATAGAATCATCAATGTGGATTCGTTCCCGATGGGAATTGACTACAATAAATTTGCAAAGCAGGCAAAAAGTAGAAAAACTCAAAACATCGTCAAGGATTTCAGAACCAAGGTTGGCGAGCAAAAACTGATCATTACCATTGACAGATTGGATTATTCGAAAGGAATCCCTCAACGAATCCATGTATTTGACCAATTACTCAAGCAACACAAAGAACTTCGCGGGAAGGTTTCGATGATCATGATTGTGGTTCCTTCTCGAGACAGGGTTCAATCATACAAGGAATTGAAAGAAGAGATTGACTTACTAGTAGGTCGTATCAATAGTGAATATTCCACTTTGGACTGGGTTCCTGTTCATTATTTCTATCGAAGTTTTCCTTTTGAGGAGTTAAGTGCCTTTTACAGCATGGCCGATATTGCTTTGGTCACTCCATTGAGAGATGGCATGAACCTCGTTTGTAAGGAATTCGTAGCGAGTAAAACAGATCAAACGGGCGTGCTGGTACTCTCAGAAATGGCCGGAGCATCCAAAGAACTTCAAGATGCCATTCTAGTCAATCCAAATGACCGTCAAGGTGTCGTTGATGCGATTTACGAAGCTTTGTCCATGCCTGAAGAAGAGCAAAAAGAACGCATTACTGCCATGCAGGAAAGCCTGAAGAAATACGATGTATTCCAATGGGTGAAGGTATTTATGGATCGAATCGAGCATGTCAAAGGAAAGCAAGCCGAATTGACTTCGAAAGATGTGGATGCCAAAGTGATGACCGAAATCCAATCAAGCTTCAAAAAGGCCAAAAACCCAATTTTCTTTTTGGATTACGACGGCACATTGACAGGATTTAAAGCAAACCCTCAGGATGCCATTCCAGATCAAGAACTCAAAGGATTAATCAAAGACCTTAGCAGCAAAGCTCAGGTAGTGATCATTTCCGGTAGAGATAAAGACACCCTTGGGAAATGGTTTAAAGGACAACAAATCGATATGATCGCCGAACATGGCGTTTGGGTTCACAGAAAAGATCAGAGCACCGACTGGGAACTTTACGCTGAGGTGGATGATAGTTGGAAAGATGATATTCGATCGGTGATGGAATATTATGTCTTAAGAACACCAGGTGCATTTATCGAAGAAAAGCATCATTCTCTGGTTTGGCATTATAGAAAAGTGGAAAGCGGACTTGGAGATCTAAGGATGAGAGAGCTTTTCAGCCACCTGAAATACATGGCCAGAGGTCATAATTTACAGGTTTTGGAAGGAAATATGGTTTTGGAAATCAAGCGCCCAGATATTAATAAAGGAAGAGCAGCCAATTCATTGATGAAAGGTCATGAATTCGATTTTATCTTGGCTATCGGCGACGATTGGACAGATGAGGACACCTTTAAGGCAATGCCTAAAAATGCCTATTCTATCCGTGTTGGATATGCTTATACCAAAGCTAATTACAATATTAAATCCGTGAAGCAAGTACGGCAATTGCTTCACAAGCTAACTCAGTAAAAGAGTTTTGATTTCCACAAAAAATACCTGTAGGGATTCCTATAGGTATTTTTTATACAAATTTTTCAAAACCTTGATATCAAAATCAGTGAGCTCGCCTTCTATTTCATTCTGAATGAAATGAAGTTTAAAAGACTGGATTGCCAAATCCGGATTGCTGACATCATAACCGATTATCCGTAAAGCAATGATGGGATCAAATGAATCTTTCGGAAGGGAATCGGTAGTTTCTATCGGAATTGAATCCACTCCGTTTATTGGGTTTACAGCAGGAAAGACTTCCTCTTCATCATACCATAATCCATAACCTTCTTCAGCCAGTTTTTTCCAAGGGAAATTGGTGTTTGGATCTACTTTCCGTCCTGGAGCAATATCAGAATGCCCGATAAAATTGGCGGCTGGAATTCTGTATTTCCATTTAAGCCTTTTACACAAAACGAGCAGACTTTGAATCTGTGCCTCAGAAAAAGGCTCAAAGCCGTTGTTATCCAATTCTATTCCGATGGATACAGAATTAAGATCTGTCACATTCCCCCATTTTCCACTTCCTGCATGCCAGGAGCGCAGGTAGTCATTCAGCATCTGAACAATTGTTCCATCTCTGCCAATTACATAATGTGAACTGACTTGGGTTCTCGTCAATGTAAATGTCTTTATCGTCTGCTCCAAAGAGTCCTGAGCGGTATGGTGAATGATCACAAAATTGGGTCTTCTGATACTAAAATTTGTGGTACCCACCCATTCATCTGTGATACTTAAGGTGTCATAATTTAATTGCTCTTTTGTTTTTGGGATCTCACTGTATGCTTTCGCAATTTCTTTGACATTTTTTCGATGCTCTTTATTGACCTTCTTATATGGATTGGATGCGCAGGAGGCGGTTAGGAATAACAATCCAATTAAGAAAGAATTTACCAAGGATTCAGCAAACTTCATGTTCTCTATTTTTTCGACAAGCTTGACAGCCAGTCATTATTTAACGGGTCAATATCCATAGTATTTGATAAAAGAGCCAGCAAGATTACATCAACGATTCCGAAAACATCCATTTAATTTTTAGAAATCAAACCAGAAAATTTATCAATCTATTGATCAAGCACTTAGAAAAACAACCTTTTGAAAAATGAAAAAAAAGAGCTCGAGCGAAAACTAATTTTTTATCTTCGAGAATAAACTAAACCAATTAGTATGAAAAATTTTCTCTTTATTGCATTAGCAACCATGCTCCTTTCCAGTTGCGCCATGCATAATTCCTATACTGGAAATCTAAATGCCCATCAAACCAATGTGGTTCTTTCTGAAAGCAATTATGTGGTGAAAGATCAGGTTACCGGCAAAGCTGAGGCAACTTATGTTTTTGGAATCGGTGGCATTGGAAAAAAATCTTTGTTCAATGCGGCTCGCCAGGATATGTATATGAACGCCGATCTAAACGGAAAATCCAGAGCGCTTATCAATGAGACTTTTGAAACCAAAACTTCCTTCTTTTTAATTGTCTGGAAGAAGCAAATCACGACTTCAGCTCATGTGATTGAGTTTAAGTAGAAATAAAAAATCCCGCAAAATTCGATTTTCGCGGGATTTATTTTTTTAAAGGAAATTTGGTCTATCCAGCTTTTTTCCGATTCGGAAAGCTGCATTCATCAACCCAACATGGGAATATGCCTGAGGGAAATTTCCCCACTGACTTCCAGTTTTTTGATCCACATCTTCCGAGAATAGCTGTAGATGATTGCAATATTTGGTTAAGGTCTCAAAGCCTTCTACTGCCTCATCGATTCTGCCTACACATGCCAAAGCCTCAATATACCAAAATGCACAGATCAGGAATGTCGTCTCCGGCACACCAAAATCATCCATGTGCTTGTAGCGGTAAAAGAGAAAATCCTTTGCCAAAAGCTCTTCTTCCAGAGCTTTTAAATGTTCATTTGCACGCTCTAGATCATCACCGAAATAGCCCATTGTAATCAACTGCAAAGTGGAAGCATCCATATAGGTAGAACCCAAAGCCTGCCCATAGGCTTTTCTATCCGGCAGATAACATGATTCTATCTTTTTGGCAGCTTCATCTCTGAGATAAATGGCTTTTTGGTACATGTCATCGCTTTTGAGGCGAATCCCGATTTTTGCTGCTGCACTCGCTCCAGCCCAGTGAAATAAGAAAGTATAACAATGCTCCTGAGCCAGATTTCTGAATTCCCAAAGCCCGGCATCTTTCTCATTCATCGTCGCTTCGATTTTATTCAGAAGATTCATGATCATCGGCTTCGAATTACTTCTTTCTTCCTCTGTAAATCGCTGATCAGAATACAGTGGCAAAAGCGAAACCAATACCTGACCATACAAGTCATTCTGTATGTGAGTGTAGGCTTGATTCCCGAAGCGAACAGGTTTATTTCCAAGATAACCATCCAGATCAGAAATCTCTTCTGTGAGCAAGGAATCGCCAGTAATCGAATACAGAGGTTGATATCGGCCATCTGCTCCTGGTCTCAGGTTATGGATAAACTCAAAATATTTTTCCAGCTCCTCAAAGTGACCTAAACTGTTGAAACAGGTTAAGGTGTAATAAGTATCCCGAATCCAGCAGTAGCGATAATCCCAGTTTCTTGTGGAATTGGGAGATTCAGGTAAACTAGTGGTCGAGGCAGCGATGATTGCTCCTGTATCTTCGTATTGATGGATTTTGAGGATCAAAGCAGATCTCAAGACCAATTTCTGATGGAAGTTTGGTATGCTGGTCGACTTCACCCATTCTTGCCAATAAGAGGTAGTGGCATGTAGAAATCGCTCCGAAGTTGTTTCAATCGGCGCTTCCAATGGTCGTCCATAGGTAAAAACGAGATAGATCGGACGATGCACAGCAAATGCTTTTTCGTCCATAATATAACTCATGGGCGCGTTAGTGGTCAATCTCAACTCCTGTTCCACACCCATGTATCGAATGTGATTACTTCCCAGACTTGGGCTGAGCTTCATTTTCCCATAATCAGCAGTCGGTTCACATTTGATCTTCACGCGTGGTGAACCACTCAACGCCTCTACTTTTCGGATCAGCATCAAGGGTTTATAGTACCGATCAAAATTCTTGAACCTAGGAGCAAAATCTGTCACCTTATAGCTATTGCCATCTCCATAGGTCACTGTAGTTTCCAAGATATTGGTGTTTTCCCGGTAAGCTTGGGTAGAATCAAATTCGCCTTCCTCTGGCAAGATGGTAAATTGACCTCCTCTTTCCCGATCCAGCATGCCACCGAAGATAAAGTCTGAGTCAAATCTAGGCATACACAGCCAAGAGATATTGGTATCCTTTTCAATATGGGCGATATAGGCACAGTTGCCGATCAACCCACTTCCGTAGGTATGTTTTTCCATTAAAGTCTTTTTTGATGAGTAATAAAAAATCTGGCTACCGGGTTTGACTTCAAGAAAAGAAAAAAGGGGACAGAATGCAAAAATCCTGTCCCCTAATGAAGTTTCGAAAAGAAGTTAATATTCAAACTTTACCAAATTTGGATCACGATCCACAGTTACCCCATAAATGGTCCTATTCTCTTCATCCACAGAAAATCCAAAAATGGGATAATCTAGTTGGTAGTGATTCAGGATATTTCCCTCGTAATCGAATTGAAATATCCTGTTTAAATCTTCCAAAGCACTGATCTGGCTATAGGGCTTCCCTCTAAATAAGACATAAAATGAATTTTCTCCAGCAAAAGCTCCTGCATATCTAGTGGTTTTGTCGTCATTATAAACAGGCATTTGGTAACCTGCCGAATATCTTACTTGAAAATCCTGAATATCATGGGAAGGTCCCAAGACAGTTTTTACGGTCTGGTTCTCTAAGTCAATAATGTCGATATAGTCTACATTCATACCCACCTTAATAAAATGTTTTTTATCCTTACTAGCTCTTAAGGGTCCCTGGAATAAATTGCTAATTAGGTTGGCATCAAGCTCATTTTCATTTATTCCCCTAGGAAATTGATTTCCCGAAACCATATCTTTCCAGTTTCCAAACAATGCCAAGGTATCGCCTGTCTTAGTCAAATGGAAATATTTGGTCCAACCATCCACAGCATTTCCCAAAAGTGTACTGTCTGATGTCCAAACCAATTCCGTCAGAAAGTGGACAGTCTGTGGTGCTCTAATCTGTTCTTCAGCTAATCTCGAAGTATCCGAAAGGTCAAACTTGGAATAAATCAATAATTCAGGATCAAATGTCCAAACTTTGTTATTTTGACCATCTACCGACTCTATCTGAGAAATCAATGAGATTTCTCCAGGTCCCATACCATCAATTCCTTTTGAACCAATGACTCGTTCATTTTCCAAATCAATAATATGGAATTTGTCATCTCCAACATTCTTTACTTCATAAACTAATGCAAGACCATTCATTAGGAAAACTCCATAGGGGTTCATGATTTCTTCAAAATTGAACTTACTCCCTTTAAGAAATACTTTTTCAGGTAAATCTTCCTCTTGAAAATAAATTGCTTTTAGATCCTTTTTTGAATTACAGAATGTAAATGTCACTAAAATAAAAATCCAAAGAATTAACTTGTATTTCATTTAAAATTAAGTTTAAAAATGGGAGGTTTCCCTCCCGTTTGGCTATTTAGTTTAAGAATCCACAACTGTACAAGTTGATCCTGCCTTAAGAGTTGATAAAAATACTCTCCCATAGATCAGGTGCTGACAGCTATCTTACGAGGCACAGCAAATGTCCTGCTGTGTTACTTCTGCATTTAATTGATTACTCTCCGGAAATTCAATCAGGACAAAACCGAGCAATACCAAACCTCCTAATAACTTTTTCTTAATATTAATTTTTAAATAATTAGAAAAATCCCGACCGGAATCAAAGTATCACTTAAGACTTGGTTGTAAGAAAATATTTTTTTTAAAATCGCAAAAGTTAGTTTGTAAAATAACTAAAAAATTATTTTAAGAGCAAATATTTAGTGTGTCATCTAACTTTTTCATGAATAGCAAAACACTGCGACTGCCAACTGTCAACTGAGAGTGAGACTGAAGCCTACTGATATAACTTCTTATCCCGGATATAATCCGCCACCCCATCAGGAAGCAGGTATTTGACAGATTTACCTGCTAAAATGGATTTTCGGATAAAGGTGGCTGAGATATCCAGCAATGGAGCGTCGATCATCTTGATATTGGGATGCTCAAAGGAGGTAGTTTCTCCGGGTCTTGGATAAACAAAAATCTCATAATTATCCAGAATGGTCTGGTAGTTTTTCCAGCGCTTGAGTTGCACAAGATTATCCGAACCTAAAAACAAACAAAACTGATGTTGAGGATATTGGTCTGTGAGATAAGCCAAGGTATCGATGGTATAACTCGGTTTTGGCATCCCAAATTCCACATCCGAAGCCCTGAAATGGAAATTATCTTCAATGGCAAGTTCCACCATCCTCAACCTATCAAACTCATGGATTAAGGACTGTCTTCTTTTTAAGGGATTTTGTGGGCTGACCACAAACCAAACCTGATCCAAATCTGTGCGATCATGCAAAGTATCTGCGATAATCAGATGGCCAATATGAATGGGGTTAAAGGAGCCGAAATAGAGTCCGATTTTCAAAATACTACTTGGCTAAAAAATCTCCTACCAATTTTTCTGCTTCTGCTGAGGAAACTGTAAAATCATCATTGACAATAGTCACATCAAACTGAGGTTCAAATTTCGCCTCAAATTCCGCTTTGAAAATCCTTCTGGAAAGGGATTCTTCTGACTCAGTGCCCCGATCATTTAATCTGGTTTTTAAAACCTCCAGCGAAGGGACTTTCACAAAGATCGCCAAAGCCTGATCTCCAAAATATTTTTTTAAGGCCAGACCACCTTTTACATCTACATCAAATATGACTGCTTTGCCAGAATCCCAGATCCGTTGGATTTCTTCTTTCAGTGTGCCATAAAAGTTGCCGGCGTAGACTTCCTCCCATTCGATGAAGTCATCATTGTCGATGTGTTGTTTAAACTGCTCCTGGCTTAAAAAGTAATAATCTTTGCCATGAACCTCATGTCTTCCTCTTTTATCACGGGTACAGGCAGAAATAGAAAATCCCAGATTTGGGATTTTTTTGATGAGGTGCTTCACAAGTGAAGTTTTGCCCGAACCGGAAGGTGCGGAAAAAATGATGGCCTTACCTTGGGTCATAATTATTTGATATCCTGTATTTTTTGGCGAATACAATCTGCCAATTCAGTAGGCACTTCCTGTTTGGTACACCTGGTCTTTAATACATCACGGATGGCCTGCTCCAGATGAAAATGCTCAAAACAAGGCTGGCATTTCGCCAATTTCTCCTTGAGTACTTCCTTCGAATTGTCCATTTCTCCGTCCAGAATACTTTCTAACAGCTGAAAGCACTTACTGGTATCATCGCACTTTAACTTTCGCGACTGAGATGTTTCTTCATTCATATCCATCAGTAATTCTCTTTAAATTTCCTCCTCTTCGTCTGTATCATATCCCATGTGATGGGCGTATCCTCTAAGCTTATCTTTCAGTAAATTTCTAGCTCTATGCAATCTGGATCTTACCGTACCGATCGGAATGTCTAATATTTTGGCCATTTCCTCGTAGGTAAAACCTTCCAAATCACAAAGAATGATCACTGTTCTGAAATCTACCGCCAAACTATTCAGTGCATTGGAGATTTCATCACCGAGCATTCCTTTTACTGATTCTGCCCGCAGGTCAGTAGTACTTTGATAGTCAACATCGTCAGAGTTATAATAAGTTTCAACTTCCTGATAATCTACTTTCGCAGGTTGCTTACTTTTCTTACGATACTCGTTGATAAAACTATTTTTCAGGATCCGAAACAACCAAGCTTTGGCATTCGTTCCCTGCTCAAAGGAATTGATAAATCGATAAGCTTTGAGATAGGTATCTTGCACAAGATCCTTCGCATCATCCTCATCGAATGTGAGCCGATAGGCAAAATTGTACATGGAGTCTATGTGTGGCATAAACTCACCATCGAATATGGTGTTTTTCTCTTCTTGAGAATATTTCCTTCGCTGTACTTCCGACATAAGTTTCAAAAGTAATAATTGAGTCAATTTATAACTAGGAATCGGGAACTTTTCCCTGCTTTTCCTTTATTTTGTTGGTCGAAAAGGCATTTATTGCCAAATCCCCCGCATTCTTTATATGTTTTTCTTCAGGCTGTTTTCAAGACTTCCCCTTTTTGTACTCTATTGGTTTACGGATGTGCTTTATTTCATTGCACGTTTTGTCATCCGATACAGAAAGAAAGTCATCGATGAAAACCTTTACTATGCATTTCCTGAGCTCTCAGACTCAGAGCGAAAAAAGATCCGAAACCGTTTTTACAGGAATTTTACTGACACATTTGCCGAAACCATCAAAATACTGACAATTTCGGAAAAAGAATTCAAAAGAAGGTTTGTCATAGTAAATCAGGAAGGCCTAGACCAACCAGTAAAAAATGGAGTGAGTTCTTTAATGGTCACAGGACATATTTTCAACTGGGAAATGGGTGTAGTTGGCACCAACTTATATTCAGAAGTCCCGATAGAAACTGTTTACCTAAAAGTCAATAATCCTTTTTTCAACGATTTAATTAAAAAAGTCCGGACACGATTTGGCGGGTATGTGACAGAAAAGAAGGAGTTCCGAAGAGCGATGCTTACTTTAGGGAGAAATCCCCGGATCGTCCTTTTGGGGTCTGACCAAAGACCACCGGCTTCAGAAAACCGATATCAACGCGATTTCATGAATAGACCGGCGGTTTTCTTTGAAGGCGCAGAATTCCTTTCCAAAAAAATGAATTTATACGTTCACTACGGGAAGCTGAAAAAAGTAAAGCGGGGTTATTATCATTACGAATTCATCCCTTTGGCGCAGCCTCCGTATGACAATGAGGAGCCTCATTCGATTACAGATAAATTCTGCAAAATGCTGGAGGAAAACATCCGGGAGCAACCAGACATGTACCTCTGGAGTCATAAGAGATGGAAAATTTAACCTAAGGAGTTAAAAAATTGGAAAATTGAAAAATTTAAAGATTCCCATTGTTGGAAATTGCCCAATGCCTTCTTCGATTTTCTAAATAAATTCCCAGATTATGAACCATATATCTAATAGCTCAATTCTTGGTTCTTAATACTTGGATCTTGATACTTGATACTTAACACTAGAAATTAATATTTGAATCTTGATCCTTTGACCATGTTTCTTGAATCTCAACAAAAATGGATTACCTAGAAAGTCTTAACCCACCCCAACGTGAAGCTGTAGAACATACCGATGGTCCTGTGATGATTATCGCGGGTGCAGGTTCCGGAAAAACAAGGGTGCTTACATATAGAATTGCACATTTGATTTATGCCAAAGGTGTGGATGCGTTTAACATACTGTCGCTGACTTTTACCAATAAAGCAGCCAGTGAAATGAAGCATCGAATTGAGTCCTTGGCTGGACTCGAAGCCAGAAACACCTGGATGGGTACTTTTCACTCTGTTTTTGCGA
The DNA here is from genome assembly GCF_014206875.1 of Algoriphagus iocasae. GTDB lineage: Bacteria > Bacteroidota > Bacteroidia > Cytophagales > Cyclobacteriaceae > Algoriphagus > Algoriphagus iocasae. The sequence continues at coordinate 141,887 of NZ_JACIJO010000002.1, forward strand.
AAATTCTTCGGGTAGAATCTGAGAAAATCGGTTATCCTTCCAATTTCACCATTTATGATGCAGATGACTCCAAATCACTGATTCGATCTATCGTGAAAGGCATGCACCTGGATGATAAAGTCTATAAAGCAAACACCGTTCTTTCTAGAATTTCAGGTGCCAAAAACCGCTTGATTTCCTGGCAGGCTTATCAAAATGATCCTTTTGTCAAAGCTGATGATGAAGCTGCGATGAAACCTAAAATGGGTGAGATTTATCAGCGCTATCAAGAAAGGCTTTTCAAAGCCGGGGCGATGGATTTTGATGATTTGCTATTCAATACCAATATCCTATTCCGCGATCATCTGGATGTTTTGAACAAATACCAACAGCGATTTAAATACATTATGGTGGATGAGTTTCAGGATACCAACGTTTCCCAGTACCTCATCACAAAAAAACTTGCTGCAGTACACCAGAACATCTGCGTGGTAGGTGACGATGCGCAGAGTATTTATGCCTTCCGAGGTGCTGATATCCAAAATATCTTGAATTTCGAAAAGGACTACCCGGATCTATTCGTCGTGAAGTTGGAGCAAAACTACCGCTCCACCAAGACTATAGTAGAAGCTGCAAACTCCATCATTGACAAGAATAAAGCACAACTTAAGAAAGTCGTCTGGACCTCCAATCCTGATGGGGATCAAATAGAATTGATCAAAGCAAGCTCCGACAATGAGGAAGGCCGAATCGTAGCCAGCACCATTTTCGAAGAAAAAAACAACAAGAAACTCAGCAATAATGACTTCGCGATTTTGTATCGGACCAACTCACAGTCCAGATCGATGGAAGAAGCGCTGAGAAAAATGAATCTAACTTATAAAATCGTCGGTGGGCTTTCTTTTTACCAAAGAAAGGAAATCAAAGATCTCATGGCCTACATGCGATTTACTGTTAATCCTGCGGATGAAGAAGCTTTTAAGCGAGTGATCAATTATCCAAAAAGAGGTGTCGGTGATACTTCTGTGGAGAAGATGCTTGTTGCCGCCTATGAGCATGACATTCCATTGTGGGAAGTGGTAAGAAATGCCCACAGTTTCCTTCCGGGAAGAGCGGGTAATTCAGTGGATGATTTTGCCACGATGATTAAAGCTTTCCAAATCGAGGTGGAAAGAAAGGATGCTTTTGAGGCAGCAAATACGATTGCAAAGCAAAGTGGACTTCTTCGCGAACTTTATGAAGACAAAACGATTGAAGGTCTTAACCGCTATGAAAACGTCCAGGAACTCCTGAATGCCATCAAAGAATACGTGGATAATCCTGAGAATGAAGACAAAAGTCTGGGAGCTTTCCTTCAGGAAATCGCCTTGTTGACGGATAACGATCAGGATAAAGACCAGACCGAAGCAATTACTTTGATGACGATCCACTCCTCAAAAGGTCTGGAATTCAAACAGGTATTTGTGGTAGGTTTAGAAGAAGACTTGTTCCCTTCTCAAATGATGATGCAGAGCAGAGAGGATCTTGAGGAAGAAAGAAGATTGTTTTATGTGGCGACTACAAGAGCCATGGATAAATTATACTTTACCTACGCTTTGACACGTTATCGTTTTGGTAGATTGTTAAATTGTGAGCCTAGCCGCTTTTTGGAAGAAGTGGATCCAGCATGTATCAAAGTAAATAAACGTTTCGCCAGCAAAGATATGCCTGGAGCTTTCCGAAGGGAAGGATTGCCGGGAAGTTCTTCCTCCAATCCAGGATTTATTGGAATCAAAAAGAAACCAGAGACTAGGGTGCCAAGTACCATGAAGGTGCATACCCCAAGTCCTGATTTTAAACCTTCCAATACCAACAACCTAAGAGCGGAGCAGCTGGTAGAGCATCCCAAATTTGGATTTGGGAAAGTACAAAAAATTGAAACTGAAGGACTTAATAGAAAAGCAAGGATTCAATTCGAACATTTTGGAGAGAAAACATTATTACTTAGCTTTGCGAAGCTCAGAATTATAGACTAATCACCTGCCTTCCTGCCTTTTGGTATTTTTTTGCTACCTTTTACATATGCAAAAAAGGGAGGTCACATGGAGCAACTTGAACCTGACAAACAAAAACTCATTTTGAAAGAATACGGCAAAAACGTTCAACGTCTGGTTGATCATATCACAGGCATTGAAGACCGCGAAAAGCGCACCGCAAGTGCGTATACCGCTATAGAAATCATCAAGCAACTCAACCCATCTCTGAAGCAGGAAAATGATCAGAAACTTTGGGACGACTTGTACATCATGTCTGACTTTAAATTAGATGTGGACAGTCCATTCCCAATGCCTGAAAAAGAGCTTCTTGGAAAAAAGCCAGATCCTATCGGATATCCAAAAGGTGAAATCAAATTCAAGCATTATGGCAGAAACATTGAGAAGCTGATCGAAAATGCCATCGATATTGAAAATGATGAGGAGCAGGAAGCGGCGATTATTTTCATCGGCCAGCTGATGAGAAGTTTCCATTCTACCTGGAACAGAGACAATTTTGATGACGGGATTATCCTAGATGATATCAAAACCCTTTCCAAAGGAAAACTTCATATTGACTTGGAGAAAGTAAAGGAAAACGGACTTTTTGAATCCAATACCCGAAGAGATTTCAAACTTCCTTTGCAAGTGGAGCATACGCATAAAAACAAGCGTCCACACAACAACAAACGTCGCTCAAACAATCATAACAAAAAACGTAGAAATTAATGGCATCATTTCGGGTCAAAGGGGGAAATCACCTAAAAGGTGAAATCATCCCGCAGGGAGCGAAAAACGAAGCCTTGCAAATCCTTTGTGCAGTCCTTCTTACCTCTGAGGAGGTCACCATCCATAAAATTCCAAATATCCGTGACGTCAATAAATTGATCGAACTTTTAGGCGACATGGGTGTAAAAGTGACCAAACTAGGTCCTGAGTCTTATTCTTTCAAAGCTGACCAAGTAAATCTCGACTATCTGGAAACAGAAGATTTCTTGAAAAAAGCATCCTCACTTCGAGGTTCTGTGATGATTTTGGGTCCATTATTGGCAAGATTCGGAACAGGAAAACTGTCCAAGCCAGGAGGTGATAAAATCGGAAGAAGAAGGATGGATACCCACTTTTTCGGGTTCCAGAAACTCGGTGCAAAATTTCGCTACGATGCCAAAAATGAGATTTTCCATATTGACGGAAAAAACCTCAAAGGCTGCTACATGCTTCTTGACGAAGCTTCTGTAACCGGTACTGCAAATATCGTTATGGCTGCTGTCATGGCTGAAGGCACCACCACCATTTACAATGCCGCTTGTGAGCCATACTTGCAACAGCTTTGTGATATGCTGAATAGAATGGGTGCAAAAATCACCGGTGTTGGTTCCAATCTATTGAATATCGAAGGTGTAGATAAATTGGGTGGAACGGAGCATAAAATGCTTCCTGACATGATTGAGATCGGTTCATTTATTGGATTGGCTGCAATGACCCAATCAGAAATCACCATCAAAGATGCACAGGTTCACCGCTTGGGAATCATTCCGGAAACTTTCCGAAGAATGGGAATCAAGTTGGAAATCAAAGGTGATGACATCTTTATTCCAGCTCAAAAGCATTACGAAATCGAAACATTTATCGATGGATCTATTCTGACTGTTGCTGATGCCATTTGGCCAGGTTTTACACCTGATCTTTTGAGTATTGTTTTGGTGACAGCCACTCAGGCAAAAGGAACTGTTTTGGTTCACCAAAAGATGTTTGAAAGCCGCTTGTTCTTTGTCGATAAATTGATCGACATGGGCGCACAGATTATTTTATGTGATCCACACAGAGCAACAGTAATAGGATTGGATAGAAAATATCCATTGAGAGGCATAAGAATGACTTCGCCTGACATTAGAGCTGGGGTTTCATTGCTGATCGCCGCACTTTCTGCCAATGGCACTTCGATCATTGATAATATCGAACAGATAGATCGAGGGTATCAGTTTATCGACGAAAGATTGAATGCTCTAGGAGCTGAAATCGAAAGAATTCCATAAAAGAGGCTGTCTAAAAAGCCAAAAATTTGTCAGCCAGAGCGTAGTCGAAGGCTTAATTCATCGAAATTATTGACATTTCGACTTCGCTCAATGTGTCAAAAATCAATTATCAGACAGCCTCTTTGTTTTTAATTTTGCTGCGTTTTGTTGGAAGAAATTTACATTAAGAGAAACCCGCCAGTTAATCTTCGGAAAGAGGATGAGCCATTATTTGTAAATTCTTATGAGGTGAAATTTCATATTCGCCCCATCCACCATCTGGAAAACGTAGCAGTCCTACAGGATACAGTTTTTTCCCCTTCCCATTTTAGTTTTTACGCAACCCACACGCATGTGAATTCTTTGGGAAAACTTCCCTTAGGGAAACGCATCGTTTATTGTGCGCTGAAAAAATGGCGAACCATCCAGCATGGGATTTGGATCAAAGACGAATGGAGTGCCAACTATTTTCATTGGATGACTGATTGTCTTCCCAGACTTTGGCTAGGCCTAAACACCGGAATTTCAAACCGTGTCATACTTCATGACTCTTATCAAAGACTTCCTTACGTGACCCAAAGTCTTGAACTTTTGGGAATTCAACCTGTCTATTATAAATCCCATGAAAATCTATGGGTGAAAAATCTGGTTTTGACCCCGAGGACCTCCACGTTCCCTAATTTTCATGAAGAGCTAACCCGTAAAACCAGAGAGAAATTAAGTGTCAGCCCGGAAAAAGAACCTTTCCGAAAGGTGTATATCAGCAGAAAGTTTGCCCCTAAACGTAAAACCCACAATGAAATCGATGTGGAGCTGCTGATGATCAGGCATGGTTTCGAGGTGGTTTATACAGAAAAACTGAGCTTAAAAGAACAGATCAAACTCATGTCAGAAACCAAAATTTTGGTTTCACTTCATGGAGCGGCATTGACCAACATGCTTTTTCTCCCAAAGGGGAGTAAAATAATAGAGTTGAGAAATCAGGGCGATGCAGAAACCCAATGCTATTATAATTTAGCGAACGCTTTGAAACTCCCCTACTATTACACTCTAAATCAAGGAGATAGCAAAGACACAATCATGTGTGATTTTACAGTGGATTTAAAAGCCCTGGAAGAAACGCTTTTACAACTTAAGGATTAAATAAATTTCCCTTTCTCAATCCATCTTTCCTTCTCATTTTTTTTGGTAAATTCCTAGTCTCAATTGCCAAAATAACCTATGACGAAGAAAAAGCTCCGTAGCCAAGAATGGTACGGTAGAACCGGAAAAGACGGTTTCATTTATAGATCTTGGATGAAAAACCAAGGTTTCCCGCATCACCTTTTTGAAGGTGAAAAGCCCGTAATCGGAATCTGTAATACCTGGTCCGAACTCACTCCCTGCAATGCTCATTTCAGAGATTTAGCCGAAGCCTTAAAACGTGGAATCTGGGAGGCTGGAGGATTTCCTTTGGAATTCCCAGTGATGTCCTTGGGAGAATGCTCTATCAAACCCACGGCCATGCTATTCCGAAATCTTGCCAGTATGGATGTGGAAGAAAGCATCCGGGCAAATCCCATGGATGGGGTAGTCCTGATGTGCGGATGTGATAAAACGACTCCATCTTTGGTCATGGGAGCAGCTTCTGTCGATATTCCGGCACTGGTTGTATCCGGTGGACCGATGCTCGTCGGTCGATTTAAAGGAAAGAAAATAGGCACCTCCGATGTCTGGAGATTTGCTGAAGATTTTAAAACAGGAAAACTTTCTCAGGAAGATTTTATAGAAGCTGAGGCAGCCATGTCTCGTTCTGTGGGCCATTGTGCCCCGATGGGCACCGCCTCTACGATGGCAGCAATGGTAGAATCATTGGGTCTGGCACTTCCGGATAACGCGACAATTCCAGCGGCAGATTCCAGAAGAAAAGTTCTGGCTCATATGGCCGGAATGCGAATCGTGGAAATGGTCAACGAGGATCTGAAAATGAGTAAAATCCTGACAAGAAAAGCATTCGAAAACTCCATTATGGTCAATGCCGCTCTAGGAGGATCTACGAATTTTATCCTTCACCTGACTGCCATTGCAAAAAGAATCGGAGTAGAAATAGACCTCACTGATTTTGATCATTTCTCTTCCAAAATACCTTTGATCGCCAATGTCCAGCCATCAGGCGAACACTGGGTGGAAGATTTATTTTATGCCGGCGGACTTCCTGCTGTGATGAAAGAAATGGAGAAACATCTTCATACAGATGCCATCACTGTAAACGGAAAAACTATCGGTGAAAATATCAATAAAGCTGAATGTTATGACCGAAACCTGATTGGTACCATGGAAAAACCAATTAAGCCAGACTCGGGAATCGCTGTTCTGAAAGGAAATCTTTGTCCAAACGGTGCGGTAATCAAACCATCAGCTGCAAGTCCTCACTTATTGACGCATACAGGCAAAGCCGTAGTTTTTGAAACCATTGATGAGTACAAAGCCAAGATAGATGATCCAAATTTGGACATCGATGAAAACTCTATCATGGTCATGAAAAACGTAGGACCAAAAGGTTATCCTGGAATGCCGGAAGTAGGCAATATGACGCTTCCTAAAAAGATCCTAGATAAAGGAATTAAAGACATGGTCAGAATTTCTGATGGTCGAATGAGTGGAACAGGTTACGGAACAGTGATTCTGCACGTTTCTCCTGAATCTGCTATTGGCGGACCACTTGCCTTGGTCAAAACAGGAGATTTGATCGAACTGAATGTACCAAATAGAACCTTGAATCTGTTGATTTCGGATGAGGAGTTTGCAAAGCGTAAAGCTGAATTTAAGCCAACTCAGCTACCGTATGAACGTGGCTATGTGAATTTGTTCCTGGACAAAGTAAATCAGGCACATGAAGGCGTGGACTTCGATTTTCTACAGGGAAGCTCTGGTTCGGAAGTGAAAAGAGACTCGCATTAAATCAGTATGAGGACTAAAAAAACGGCAATCATCACAGGGGCAGGCCAAGGAATTGGCCTTGCCATTGCGGAAAAACTTGCCGCAGAAAGCATCAATTTAGTTCTAAATGACCTGGAAGAAGGGTTAATTACCGATGCCTGCAAAAGGATTTCGCATGTACATGGGATGAATGCTGTGGCAGTTCCTGGTGATTCGAGTAAGCAGGAAGTAATCAATGAAATGATAGAAGCTGCGATCACCAATTTTGGCACTGTGGATATTGTTGTGGCCAATGCAGGGATTACGCTCTTTGGAAATTTCCTGGAATACTCCCGCGATGATTTCATGGAAGTCATGCGTGTCAACCAAGCAGGAACTTTCTTTCTGACTCAGGCTGCTGCTTTGATTATGAAAAATCAGGAAAAGGGAGGAGCAATTCTTTTGACTTCCTCCGTGACTGCACATCAGAGTCATGAAAACTTGGCTGCCTATGCCATGAGCAAAGCTGCCATAGAAATGCTGGCCAAAAATCTGGTATTGGAGTTAGCTCCCTTGGGAATCAGAATTAATACCGTGGCACCGGGAGCCACCATGACCAACCGTACGGCCATGGATCCCAACTATGAAAAAACATGGTCGAATTTGACACCGATGGGAAGGCCTGCTTCACCTGAGGATATTGCAGCGGCCGCAGCATTTTTGGTTTCTGATAATGCCAGGCATATCACTGGACAAACTTTGGTAGTGGATGGAGGCTGGACGAGTATCAGTCCTTCTCCTTATGACTGAAAATCGGAATCTTGTTTCCATTCCCTCCAAAATTCAATTAGTCTAAAAACGCCATTTTGACCGTCATTGCGAGGAGGAACGACGAAGCAATCTCGTTTTATTCAACTGGATTGCCACGTCGTCTTACCTCCTCCCTGCCTACCGGAAGGCAGGCTCGCAATGACGGTGCTATTAAATTTCAAATTAAGAACGATCGTTCAGCCTCGGTTTGTGTCTTCACAAACCGAAACAATTTGCTCTGTGGAGACCCAGGCCACGGCTATTGGGAGGAGGTAATAGGTCGTTATTAACACAAGAATTGCTGACTTGGACTGATCGCCATTGGGGATATGTGGTTTTTGGTACGAAGCCGCAACCGTTAAGAAAATCGGCTAGCTCGCGAGCTTCGAGCGAGATCCGCCGATTTTTAGGTGAGGCAAGTACCAAAAATCAAATCAGTGAAGAATTGCCATTATTTCCTTTATCATTGACTGATTTGAAACATAGACCCTGGCAAAGGCTTTTGTTACTTTTTGCCTGTAAAAAGTAAATAAGAAACATGCTGAGATTGTTTAAAATTGAAATCCGGATAGTTTAAGGGAGTTCCTCCAAAATTCATTTCACCGACAAAACGACATTTTTTTCCATCATTGCGAGCCTCCCTGTCTACCGGAAGGCAGGCTCGCAATGACGGTGCTATCAAGTTTAGATTCCCTCAGCCTCGGTTTGTGTCTTCACAAACCGAAACAAATATGTCCTGTGAAGACACAGGCCACGGCAATAAAAACGGATTACATCAAATTATTTCGCTAATAATTAAAAACAAATCGAATTCATAGTAACTTATATACTTTGAAAAACAACACACTATGAAACAATTAAGCTTTGTAATCCTTTTAATCTGGGCATTGAGCTCTTGCCAACCCAAAGAAACCACTCCCGACACCCTCCCTATGAAAGTGGCGATGGCATACGGTTTTGATAAAATGGATCAGGTAAATACCATTGGTTTTACATGGAATGTTCAGCGGGATTCTGTGAATTCTATTGCCAGAACATATCTCTGGAACCTGAAAGATAAAACAGTTGATTACACTGACGCGGATACAACCTATTCTTACAGTTTGATGACAGATTCTTTGCCTCCGGCAGACAAAGCCTTTATCAATGATAAATACTGGGCGATGATGCCTTTCCAATTGGGTTGGGATTCCGGTTATACATTCGAGACAGAAGAAGGAGTAAGCTCTCCTTTAAAAGGAACCAACTCAACCAAATTGACTATAATCTATAACTCTGCTGATGGCTATACCCCAGGAGATGCTTACGATCTATACCTGGATGAAAATAATAAGATTCTTGAGTGGACATTCCGAAGAGGAAATGGGGAACAAGGTGCCACTTGGACTTGGGAAAATGAGAAGAAAGTAGGGCCGCTGACATTCGCCCAAGACCATATGGGAGCAAATGGAAAACGCTTTATCTGGATTTCCGGTCTCTCGGTAAATTAATTCTCATTCGAATGAATTCAAGCCGTTTGCTACTTAGTGAACGGCTTTTTTATGGGCGATTTTTTAGCAATCCATCTAATGAGTTCGTTAATCAACAAGACAACCTGCATTTTTTTTAATACAAAATGATAATTCGCTAGTGATTTTCTCAACGAGATTCTTAATTTAGACAGACAAAAAACCAATACCTCTGGAGCCAAAGATAAAAACTCAATAGTCTAGACTTTTTTGAGATTTATCCAGAATTTTTGGGGTAGGATTTAAGTATTAGCGATGAAAGGGATTCTTCAAAAGGGTTGAAATCTTTTTGAAGAAATTGTAAAAAAACTACCAAAGGTACATATATCTGCCCAAATCGGCTGAATAGATCACCAAAAAATATAGCAATAAACAAGTTAGCTACAATTTTAAAAACGATATAGATAACAAATGGAACAATACTTACAGACAGCAATAGGAATTTTCGTTTCAGTTTTCCTTTTTATTCTTGGTTATCGACAAACTATCGGTGCAAGAAAGGAAAGGGTAAAAACTTGTAATGAGAAACTTATCGAAACTATTCTTAGAAGAATAATTTTAGAAAAATACAATCCTAAAAAAGATGATGTAAAACGACTCATTGAAGGAAAAGCGCGAGACTATAAAGTAAAACAGAAGGACTTATTAAGTGAAGACCAAATATTAAATACAATTTATACACGGATTTTTGAAAATGATTTAATTTCTCAAGAACAACGTGATGAGAATATAGAAAGGTTATCAGCACTATTTGTTGTCGAGAAAAAGCAAATAAATCAAGACTTAGACATAAGTTTTTTAAACAATAAAGACCGCACAAGAAAGTTTATTAATACAATAACAATCTTATTAGCCTTTATCTCTACAACAGTTGGCGTTTTAGTAGTTTCATTTGACTCAGTGTTTAGCGTTGACAAAATATTTGACTCAAATATTTTGGTTACCGTTCTCGGAAGTATTGCAGCAATTATCACTGTCTACACATTTCTAAGAGTAAAAGACTATCAAGAAAGTAGCGAAGAAGTAGACTTGCCAAAAAATCCTTATCGAGATCATGTGAAGTTTGAGCGCGAAGTTGTGCTACAACTAAAGAAATTAAATATTGAAACAATAATACCTAACAGCAAAGATGTTGGGTTTGATCTAATAGCAATTATCAATGGCGAGAAAGTAGCAGTTGAAATAAAATATTGGAGACTGCGACCACCTTTTGTGTTTCTAAGACAAGTTCTAAATAGACTTAAATCCTCGATGGACAAAGAGAGAATCACTCGTGGTTTGGTAGTAACAAATGACAAGTTTGGACTTGATGAGAAATTAAAAATTGAAGATAATATTGACATAATTGATATTAAAGAATTAAAGACATTGAAAAAATAAAAAACTGTGGCTAATAGCACCTACCCAAAATTGGCTGTTCAGTGATTAAATGAAGCTTTGTGCTTTGTATAAAGTTCAATGCTGGCAGACAGTTTTCTGCTTCGAAATCGCAAACTTCTTAAAACTGCAAACCGTTATGTGTAATTATAACGACCAAAAAACATGAGAATAAAAAACTTAAACCTCAAAAACATTGGACCTTTTAAAGAGGCTAACTTAGAATTCATTACAAATGAATACGAGTTAGATTCTCCTCCGATTATTTGTATTACCGGTGAGAATGGAACAGGGAAATCTATAATAATTGACTCAATTCGATCTATCTTAACAGGTCGGTTTAACGGAGGTGTTGAAAGAGATATTGTAGCTTCAGATAGTTTTTTAGTCGACAGTACATTTCACATCAATAATAAAAACGTCAATATTAAAAGTACTAGCAAATACCAAAGTGGAACTCTAGATACAAATAATATGGAATTGAACAAATTGTTTCATTCTAATTTAGAAACTAGTTTTATAAAAGATTTCGTTTTTGACTATTGGACTTCTAAACTATCAAATGATAAATTTGAAATAACAAACATTACTGCTCTACAAACAGAAAAATACCTAGACAATACATTGAGTGGAATTCATAAAAATGTTGATTTAACTAAAGCTATTTCATTTTTTGATTATCTAAAGGATAGCAAAAACGAAAAAGAAAAAGCATTAGGAAATGAACTTTACTCAATATTAGAAGAAATTATTAACATTTCTATTTCCCATGGGAATTTATCACATGTATCAAGAATTAATTTAAGACCTATAATAAAAATTGGTACAAAAGAGCTATCTCTAGACAAATTAAGTAGCGGAAACTTATACTTGATTCAAAGGTTTACAAATCTAGTAAGCCAAATTTATTCTGTTTGCGTAATTAATAATATCCCTATATCTAAATACAAAGCAATAAAAGGATTAATACTTATCGATGAAGCAGAAAATCACCTACACCCTAAATGGCAGAAAGTGTTCTTAAGCAACATTATAAAAATATTCCCTAAACTTCAACTAATTGTATCAACACATTCTCCCTTTATTGTTTCCTCTGTAAAAAATTGCAAGGTATTTGTATGTAAAAGTGAAATGGATTTTTCGGTAGTTAAGGAAGAGACTGACTTTTATTCAAATAAACCCATTGAAGAAATACTACTCAGCCCATTATTTGATACAAGAAATTTTAATTCTGAAATATCTGACTTATTGCAGCAACGAAAAGTTGCTCATGAAAGCAAAAACTTAGATGAATTAAAAAGTATTGAAAGCAAATTGCTAGAAATAAATCCTGAATATTTCAACTATCTAAATATTGAACAAATAATTAAGTCTATCAAAAAATGAGAGGATTAACAAGACTACCTGAACCTCAAATTTTAGTGGAAAGAAAAACGAACTGGCTTGCCGATTTTTTAGCTTCAGGAAAAAAACGACCCGATTCTAGCAAATATGCACATAACCAAATAAAGACACAGTTAAATTCCATGAGTTTTAATAAGTGTTTTTATTGTGAAACTAAATTGAAAGGAAAAAGAAGCGAAGTTGACCATCATATAGAAGTTAGTGTAAACAGAAACTTATCATTCGATTGGGATAATCTTTGCTTAAGTTGTGACAGTTGTAATAATAAAATCCCTCACTCAGCTATTTCTATAGCTGATGCCTTAAATCCTATTACGAATACAGATGCAGATATTCAAGAAAACTTAACTTTTACAGACGAACTAATAGAACCTAAAAATAACTCTTTAATTGGATTGAATACAATTCAAAAATATAGACTTGATTCTGATATATTAGATACAAGAAGATTAAAGAGTCTTAAAACATTTTTACAATTAATTTATGAAATTAGTCAGAATCAAATTCAAGAAGCAAGAATAACTTTGACTGTGGACGAAATAAACGCTATACATCGATTCAAATCAATAGACAGCTCTTATTCACTAATGTATACTGTATTGATTGACAAATATGGACTATGACTACTCACAAGAGCACCTACCCAAAAGTACGATTCAATGGTAAAATCAGGCATTGTGCTTCTTTCAAAGTTTATGCTTGATTGACAATGAACAGTGAAGTGCTTCGAGATAACCACCTTCGTGTAGCTGCAAAGCGTTGGTGGTTATTGCTAAAAACATCTTGCTTAAATCTAAAAATTATGAAATACGAGAAAAGCAACAAAGAAATAATAACCAAAATTTTTTCAGAGCTTTCTAATGGCAATGATGAGCCACTTTTAGATGCAATGTCTGAAGATATGCAGTGGAATTGGATGGGTTCAGGTCAATGGTCAAAATCTTTTGTCGGTAAAAAAGAAGTCCTAAATGATTTATGGAAAAATGTAAGAACGACAATTAAACAGCCATACAAAGTTTTAGTACATCGAATCATCGCGGATGGTGAAAACGTAGTTGTTGAAATGACAGGACAAAACGAAACAACCACAGACCAAGAGTACAAAAACAATTATTGTTGGATTTGTCGACTTAAAGACGGAAAAATCTTCGAGATAAATGTATATATGGACACCGAATTAGTAACAAAAGCATTTAGCAAATAAGATTTAGAAATTACAGGGCAAAAGTAAATTGTTGATTTTGGATTTGAAAAATCTAAATCTCTTTACTTCTCCAAAACCATTTTTATAATCCTGCTTCGCAAAGAGCCAAAAGATCCACAACAAACTACCCAAAATCGAGACATAGCTTTTATGATTAATTCACCAAGACTAATTTTTTATATCGGAGTTGTAATATTCCTCATAGGGTACACATCAATCTTCTTTTCCTTTGGGTTTTTTCAATTTCTAGAAATTATAGGGACATTAATCTCAAGCTTTGCAATTATTAAATGGCTTAGAAAATCAAGCATAAGGGAGAAATTTCAAAGAACTGAAGGTAAAGATGGATTGACTTACTTTTGGAACAAACTTGTAATTAAATTATGGAGCCTTATACTATTCCTGTTTATGTTTTTTAATTCACTGTTCTATTTCTTACAACTAGTTTTAAAATGACAAATCCCCTATTTCACTTACATAGTTTTGATTTTTAAGACTCCCAAAATAAAAACCCTTCCTTATCTTTAGGTAAATCGATCTAAATATGAAGAAGCCTCAATCCAACCGACGTGATTTCCTTTTAAAAACCTCTGCCATTTTGGGAACTGGCATCTTCCTAAATCCATTGGATCTTTTTGCTGCTTCCAGTAAAGCAGAATACACCGTTGGAGAAATCATGGATCTCTTTATTTCCAAAGTTCCCAATTCGCCTTTCAGCCCTACGGTTGACACGCTGAAATCAGGGAATCGCGACCAACAAGTCACTGGAATAGTCACCACCATGTTTGCGACTTTGACAGTGATCCGAAAAGCCATTGAGCTCAAGGCGAACTTTATCATCGTACACGAACCCACTTTCTACAATCATTTAGATGAAACAGCCTGGCTGGATGGTGATCCGGTTTACGAATTCAAGAAAAACCTTTTGGAGGAACATGGGATTGCTGTTTGGCGAAATCACGATTATGTCCATAGCCTCCAAATCGATGGAGTACAAAAAGGGGTGGTCGATGAACTGGGTTGGAATGCGTATTACCGACAAAACGCCGTGTTAAACCTTCCCGAAACAACCCTGGGAAATCTTATCGAACACATCAAAGAAAAGATGGGAGTTCCTGCCTTGAGATATGTGGGAAATCTGGATCAAAAAGCCTCCAAAATACTTCTGTTGCCCGGCGCTATCGGTGGAAGAAGGCAAATAGAAATTATGATGCAAGAGAAGCCTGATGTGTTGATCTGTGGAGAAAGCCCGGAATGGGAAACTCCCGAATATGTCAGAAATGCGAATGAAATGGGCGAGAAATTAGGTTTGATTGTGATTGGGCATTCGGCCAGTGAAGAAGGCGGTTCGGAGTTTATGAAAACTTGGATTGAAGAGAATGTTCCGGGAATGCCGGTGACGCATTTTGCTTCGGGGAATTCTCTTCAGGTGAAGTAATGAAGTTGGTTCACAAATAATGTTTTGTTAGTCTGAATCATAAATGTTTTTCGATCATACAAAAAGGCAATAAGATGGGAATCCAAAATAGATTCTTCCATAACTCTTTCGCAATCGAATACCATTTCTAAAGAACAAAACGTAATACGTGTGGGCGCGTGGGGCTGACGCAGCAGCGGGCCAGCGTTTGGCCTTGTGCGGTTGAAGCTTTGCTGCGTCTTGAACTTTTGGTTCTTTTGCTTCAAGGCAAAAGAACAAAGAAAATAAAAGCAAAATGTTTATTTGGAGTAGATTTTCCTCCAAGGTCTGTGTCACCAAAGACATTTTTCAATCTTAGATTAGGTTACATCTTGCTGGCAAAAACATTCTGTCTCCGAAAGAAAATCCCGGGCCAGCGCTGGGGAAATCTATTCTATTTTACCCAGGGTTGAAACCCTGGGCTATATAGCTTTGACCCTGATGGGGTCTGGAATTAATTGATTTTATGTTATCCGCTTTATACAAGTAAATATCCAAAAGCATCATAAGGTTAGGAGAGCCGAAGACCTTTGGATTAACTTCCTGTATTTGCTCCAATATGGCCTTCGACTCCCTGCCTACCGGAAGGCAGGCGCTCAGGCTGACAAACATTTCTCAACTGAACATACTTAAAGACTCCAAGTATTCCCTACATCCGAAAGCGGAATACAACCTAAATATTCACCTGGAATCGGATCATAGCTCAGAATATTCTTCCCAACTTCTTCAGAGGAGAAATATGCCCAAAGCGCCATGGATTTCAATTGTCGGTAGAATGCTACAGGTTTTTGCTCGCCTACAGCTGTTCCCCAGACTCCAGGATTGAATTTGGCAGTTTCAGCCTCAGCCTTTTTCAAAACGGCAGTTTTGTCTTCTTCGCTTAGATCTGCGAAAACACTACCATATTCGTCCTTGCAAGCCGCGTTGAACTTATCAATTTCGGTTTTCACATATTCTTGTGCCGCTTGATCATAGGCTTTGGCATACATCAAATCCATGAAAATATCCACTTTCACATCCAAAGCTCCCGGGGTTTCTGTCCTCGGTAAAATTGTATCCACAAAGGAAGCCAAAAAGACTGCCTGCTCTTGATTCAAAAATTGTGGTATCCAATCCACTCGCTTTTGCTCTTTGCATGACTGAAGCAAAGACAACAAAGTCGGTGTTGCTACGGCCGATCCGGCCAATAAAGCGGTTCTTCTAAGTGCGTTTCTTCTGTTCATGGCTTATATGTTATTTTTCTTCAATTCGGACACTGCAAAATCTGCTGCTCTGGCTGTCAATGCCATATAGGTCAAAGATGGATTGACACAAGAGGATGAGGTCATACATGCCCCATCAGTGACAAACACATTTTTGGCTCCATGCACTTGATTGTTTCCATTCAAAACAGACGTTTTCGGATCTCTGCCCATTCTCGCTGTTCCCATCTCATGGATTCCGTAGCCCATTTCATGTTCATTGTCAAAATCCATGATATCCTGAAGTCCAGCTCTCTCGAGCATTTCCTTCGCATCGATTCTGATCTGCTTGTTCATCGCCAACTCATTCTCTCCCCATTCCGCATCGATTGACAAGGTTGGCTGACCCCATTTATCCAACACATCTTTATTGAGATAAACTTTGTTTTCATGGTTTGGCAGACATTCTGCAAATCCTGTAATAAAGAATTCCCAAGGTCCCGGCTTCATCAATCCGTCTTTGAAATCCGCTCCGAAATTCTCCTGATTTGATCCAGCACCCCAACCTGCTCTTCCTCCACTCCCTTGGAAACCAAACCCTCTGACAAATTTGTCTGTTCTGGTTTGCTCATCGAGGTTATAATATCTCGGAATATAAATCCCGTTAGGTCTTCTTCCCTTGTAATATTGATCTTCAAAACCATCCACTTTGCCCATGGCTCCTACCCGATAGGTATGATCCATCAGGTTATGACCCAATTCGCCACTATCATTTCCTAACCCATTTGGAAATCTATCCGAAGTGGAATTCATCAGGATCTGAGTAGAACTTAATGTGGAAGCATTACAGAAGATAATTTTAGCATGGTACTCCATGGATTCGCCAGTTTCAGAATCAATGATTCTCACTCCTGTTGCCTTGCCGCTTTCTTCATCATAAATTATAGATTGGGCAATGGAGAAAGGTCGGATGGTCAAATTCCCAGTCGCATTCGCAGCCGGAAGTGTCACTGCATTACTGCTAAAATAAGCTCCATAAGGACAGCCTCGGTCACATCGGTTTCTGAACTGACATTTGCCTCGACCATTGATCGGCTCGGTCAAATGTGCCACTCGGCCGATGATCATATTTCTGCCATTGTATTCTTTTTCGATCCGCTCCTTCACATGCTTTTCCACACAATTCAATTCCATCGGAGGAAGAAAATGGCTATCCGGCAACTGAGGTAAGCCCAATGCTTCCCCACTGATTCCGGCAAATTTCTCCACGTACGTATACCAAGGTGCTAAATCCTTATACCTGATCGGCCAATCGACTCCATGGCCATCTTTTAAGTTTGCTTCAAAATCAAGGTCAGACCAGCGATAACATTGCTTTCCCCAAAGCAAGGATCTTCCACCCATTTGATGGGCACGAACCCATAAAAATGGTTTTACTTCAGTATATGGGTTTTCGACATCATTGGCATGAAAATGCTCATTATTAGCACCAATAAATCCTGATCGAATGCCTTTCGGGTGTTTCGCTTTTTGTTCTGGAGTCAAACTACCACGAAGCTCGGTATCCCAAGGATCCAAGCTCATCGTTGGATAATCTTTGACATGTTCTACAATTCTCCCTCTTTCCAAAACGAGGGTTTTTAATCCTTTTTCACAAAGTTCTTTCGCAGCCCATCCTCCACTTATTCCCGATCCGATCACAATCGCATCGTAGGTCATTTCTTTTTTTGCGTCAATATTAAAATTGGCCATAGGTTTAGATTTAATTGGGGCATAAGTTAGACATTAAAATAAAAAATCAAGGGTATGAAATCGCAACAAATGGTATCCCGTTTGTTTCCTTCTTAATTTAGGATCGAATTACCACCGCGACTTATTCTTTTTAAAATCAACAATCTATGAACGCAACCCTTAAATCCTGGAAAACAGGCAGAAATTTATTTCTTAAAATTTTAGAGCAATACAGTATAGAGGATTTCAATAAGGTTCCAGAGGGCTTTTCAAATAATATTATCTGGAATATGGGACATATCATTGCCGCTCAACAAGGCTTGATTTACAAATCTTCAGGACATAATGGCTATATCACAGATGAGTTCTACAACAGCTATAAACCAGGCTCCAAACCAAAATCATTCACGACTCAAGAAGAAATCGATCTTATTAAAAGCCTATTGATCGAACTGGTCACGGTAACTGAAAATGACTTCGAAAAAGGGATTTTCACCACCTATAATGAAAGACAAACTGCCACAGGATTTTACTTGGCTAACATTCAGGATGCACTAGAATTCAATAATTTTCATGAAGGTCTTCACATGGGATATATCATGAGTATCCGCAAGTTTTTGTAAAAATCCAGCTTATTATTTGAATTGATTTTTTATGATTGGAAGTCATATGTCAGACAATTGGCTTAATTTTCACCTATGAAAAAGCTGATCCTTTCTTTTGCCCTGATGGGTTTTTATTGCTTTGGTTTTGCGCAGAAACTGACAAAAACCGAGGAGAAATTAATCGCTAAAGTAGAAAAAAACTATCAGGAAACAGTCGCTCTTTTGGAGGAAGTCACCAATATCAATTCAGGTTCTTTAAATGCTGAAGGCGTACAGGCTGTGGCCAAAGTTTTTGAAAGAGAATTCCAGAAAATTGGTTTCGAAACAGAATGGTTTAAGCTCCCGGCAGCGGTGAAAAGATCAGGACATTTTATTGCCACAAGGAAAGGCACCAAGGGAAAGAAAATATTTATCATCGGGCATCTGGACACGGTTTTCGAAAAGGACATGCCATTTTCCCCTTTTACATATATCAATGATTCTACCGCCACTGGTCAAGGAGTCAATGATATGAAAGGCGGAGATGTGATGGCTTTTGCCAGTTTGAAAGCGCTTCATGATCTAGGCTTATTGGAGGATCGGACTGTGACGGTTTACTTTACCGGAGATGAGGAAAGTTCGGGTGATGAGGAATTATCGAGACAGGACTTTATCGCTAGAGCAAAGGAACATGACGTTGCTTTGGCTTTTGAAACCACCCAAAGCTTCGGAATCGCTACAGTGGCGAGAAGAGGAAGCAGCGGATGGACTTTGAAAACGACAGGAAGACAATCTCATTCTAGCGGAGTTTTTCGTGAATCAGTAGGTTATGGAGCGATTTACGAAGCAGCTAGAATTTTGACAGAATTCCGTGAGGAATTGGCTGGTGAACAATATTTAACCTTCAATCCCGGCCAAATCATCGGTGGTTCCGACATCAGTTATGATTCAGAGACTGGCAAAGGTGAAGCTTTGGGAAAAACTAATATCGTCGCAAGAGAGGCTTTAGTCACTGGAGACTTGAGGTTTTTGGGAGAGGAACAAAAAGAAGCCGCCAGAAAAAAAATGCAGGTGATCGTTGATAGAAATCTGAATCAGACGGATGCAGAAATTATTTTTGAAGATGGCTTGCCATCAATGATTCCTACCGAAGGAAACTATGCCTTGGGAGAGCAATTAAATCAATTGAGTCAGGACATGGGTTTAGGTGAAGTGAAACCTGGTGATCCAGGAAGCAGAGGGGCCGGAGATATTTCTTTCGTTGCAGAATACCTGGACTGCTTGGATGGTTTGGGAGCTTCAGGATCAGGTGCGCATGCTCCAGGAGAAACCATCAATATGAAAGAGTATCCTGAGCTTATCAAAAGAAGTACTCTTTTCTTGTATCGATTGACTCGATAAATCAATTCATTCGATTTCTCATTTAAGATTTTGTCATTTCAAATGGCTAAAAAAAAGTCAAATACAACCCCACTCGGATTAATCTTATTGCTGGTTTTATTAACCTCAGGAGCAGGCTTTCTGGTAATTACTACCTGGAATAAACTGCATCAAAAACCTTATTATGCCAATCGGCCGATTTCTGAGCGTGAGGCTTTAAAATTCGATTACATTTTCAAAACCCAGTCCAATGGAATTCTGGGGATAGATATGTCCCACTATCAAGGGAAAATAACCTGGGAACAATTAGAACTTCAGATCAAAGATAGACCTGTGGAGTTTTTTATTTTCCGGGCTACGATGGGAGATGATCAGGATATGCTTTTCAAGGAATATTGGAATGCGCTGGATACAATGGATGTCGCCAGAGGAGCTTACCATTATTATCGGCCTAATGAAAACAGTACCCTTCAGGCCCATAACTTCATTAAATCAGTTCGACTTAGAAAAGGAGATCTTCGGCCAATTTTGGACATAGAAAAGCATTCTACTATCCAGTCTAAAAACAGACTGAGGGAAGGCGTTCAGAACTGGCTGAATATTGTGGAAGAACATTATGGAGTCAAGCCGATTATTTATACAGGCGACACATTTAACAGACATGTGCTTGTCGGGCATGGTTTCGAGGATTATCCATTATGGGTAGCGAATTATAATCCTATCAAAGAACCCGAAAGTGATTACTGGGTGATTTGGCAGTTTTCTGAGGAAGGTCGAATCAAAGGAATCAAAGAAAATGTGGACTTAAACATACTTAGAGGAGGGAAAGAAACCCTGAATACTTTGATATTGGATTAAAAATCAAAAGGTCTTAAATTCCTACTTAGACCTTTAAAAATGAAAAAGTTACTCCTCTTTATTTTTCTCCTTTCTTCCTCTGGTTTTAAATCTTTCTCTCAGCAGAACCAACCCAATATTTTATTTTTGATTGCCGATGATTGGTCCTTTCCACATGCTGGTGTTTATGGAGACAATTTGGTGCGAACTCCTACTTTTGATCGTTTGGCCAGAGAGGGAGCACTATTCACGAATGCATATACGGCTTCACCCTCCTGCTCTCCATCTCGAGCAGCAGTCCTTTTAGGTCGATATCCTCATCAAAACGAGGATGGAGGAAACCTCTGGTCGGAATTCCCAGCCCAGTTCCCAACATATGTATCTATCCTCGAAAGCGAAGGATATTTCACTGGATCTACCCGAAAAGGATGGGGGCCAGGTGATTTCAAAGTCAGAGGCTTAGAGCATAATCCAGCAGGACAATCTTTTGAGGATTTCGAGACATTTTTAGAGTCAAAGCCTAAAGGTCAACCTTTCACTTTTTGGTTTGGAAGCACAGATCCACATCGAACTTATGAAACCAATACAGGCATCAGATCAGGGATGTATTTGGAAGATGTCAATGTTCCTGGATTTTTCCCGGATAATGATTGTGTGAGAAATGATATTTTGGACTATTACTTTGAAGTTGAAAGATTTGACAGAGAATGTGCTCATTTGATCAAACTCCTGGAAGAGGCTGGGATTTTGGACAATACTATTATTGTGATGACAAGTGATAATGGCATGCCTTTCCCAAGAGCAAAAGCAAATCTATATGATTATGGTACCAGGATGCCGCTTGCGATCAGATGGCCCGAGAAAATAAAACCAGGAACAGTCATCGATGATTTTGTGAATTTCGTGGATTTCGCTCCCAGTTTTATAGAAGCAGCAGGTGCCGAACAGGAAACAATGAGTGGACAATCACTTTGGCCACTTCTCGCAGGTAAAAAGCAAGACAGAGAACAGGTTTATCTGGAGCGGGAAAGACATGCCAATGTCCGCAAAGGAGATTTATCTTATCCCATGAGAGCCATAAGAGACCATCAATATTTGTATATCAGAAATATGATGCCCGAAAGAAATCCTGCTGGAGATCCATCAGTTCATCAATCAGTCGGACAGTTTGGAGACATCGACAACTCTATTACCAAATTTCTGATGATGAACATGGAAGGAAAAGCCAAACCTAATCAGCCTGATTACTTCAAATTGGCTTTTGAAAAACGACCTGAAGAAGAACTTTATGACGTAATTTCGGATCCTTATCAACTAGTCAATCTAGCAAAGGATCCAGTTTTGGCCGAAGTAAAAGGTCAGATGAAACAAAAGCTTCAAAACTGGATGGAAGAAACTGGAGACAGAAGAGCTACCGATCCCAGATCTGTCTACTGGGATCAAGTAAGGTATACTCCTGATTATCAATTCGAGAATTACGATTTCAAAAAAGGAATCTTAGAATATAAAATTATGCCTCCATTTGGCAAGAATGCTAAATCCGGGATTCCCTGTCTCGATTAATAATTTTATTTGATGATGACTTCTTCAGGATATGGCTCAAAACCAATTCTATGAGCGACGACATACAAGGAGTCGCCGGCATTCCAAGGGAAAGGTCTTTGGTAAACAGACCAAACATCAGAAGTTGATTTTCTATAACCAATAGAAGCACTTGGCGTAGCTGAGCTTAATGTCACCATTCCATCTTCATAGGTAATCTGAGGACGTTCTGTGGTTGGAGCAATTCTATTTCCACCCCACCATTGCTCGACCATTTGCATTTCTGGTACCTCGCCATAATCTCCATAGTAATTCACCCAGTCCAAATGTGCTTTTCTTAATTCTTCCAGCTTTTCCTGATGCTCTGGACTATCCACTAGGTTATTGAATTCCCAAGGGTCCACCTGCGTATCATACAATTCTTCTTTTGGTTTGGTCTCATCAAACCAGCGTTCTTGTTCTGGAGTTAATTTTCCTTGCTCATGCAATTCCAGTAAATGAACCATCAATGGGTTATTCAAGCGATATCGAATATTCTGGTAATTTGGCTTGTTCGGCATATAATTCCTGATGTATTTATACCTGCCATCACTGACAGCTCTAACTCTATCAACTTCAGAATCCATTCTGTCCCTTGCGGCATAAACATATTTTCTTGGTGCTGATTTTTGAGGTCCTAAGAAAGCCTGACCTTGCATGGCGATAGTGATTTTTATCCCTGCAAGAGATAAGATCGTCGGCGCAAAATCCACGAAACTTACCAGTTCATTGTTTACAGTTCCAGGCTCTAAGAATGGCGCTTTAATCATCAAAGGAATTTTTAATCCTCGGTCATATAGCTCTCTTTTGAAATAGGGCATGCCATCGCCGTGATCAGAATAATAGAAAATGATGGTATTCTCATAAAGTCCTGCATCTTTCAGTTCCTGAATGATTTCCCCTACTTGGGTGTCCATCCGCATCACATTTGTAATAAATCTGGCGATAGTTCTTCTGGAAATGGAATCATCCGGATACACAGGTGGAACAGTCACTGAGTCTGGATCTACCAAAAGTGGCTCATTTTCCCTGGCCCAAACTTGAGATTCATGTGAAATATTCAGATTGAAAACAGAGAAAAACGGCTGGTCAGGATCAGGACGATTCTTCCAATGGGCCTTGTTGCTGCTTTCATCCCACATCGTAACAGGAGCTACAAATTGGTAATCTTGTTTTGAATTATTGGTGGTATAATAACCAATCATTCGTAAATATTCCGGAAATCCACGCATACCATCTGGCAACATTGCAGAGTAGGTTTTGAAATTCTCAGGATAAGCATCTTTCGCATTGGCAGACATTCCCAGAGTCCTCATATTATGTGCACCGATGGATGTTTGGTAAGCTCCCGTAATGATCGTAGCTCTACTTGGTGCACAGACACCTGCTGTAGAAAATGCATTGGTATAGCGCACACTTTCCTTTGCAAACTGATCCAAAACTGGTGTTTTCCCACCAGTTCCACCATATGCTCCGAGGTGCTCAGGAGACATATCCTCATTCACAATCCAAACTATATTCGGTTTATCAGGAAAGTTTTTGTTCGAAACTGATTCTTCTGGAGAGCTGCATGAAATCAAACAGGTACAAGCAAACGCAAATGCCAAAAGGAGGGTGTTAATCGATATTTTCATAGGGGGATTCAGATATACTGGGAAAAAGTTAAGTTAGGATTTTTAGAAGAAAAGCCAATATTTCTCTAGGGACAAAAGATGAAAATGAACTTTCTCTCCTTAAATTAATGCAAATGAATGAGACCGTTCTACCATTATTTTTAGGTGGGCTTACCATTTTTATTTATTCCATATCCCAATTATCGGGTGTCCTAGAAAGCTTTTTTTCAGAAAAAACCCGGATCTATATTCACCGCTATACCAGAAATAGTTGGCTGTCTCTATTGGTCGGAATCATGGTCACTATCTTGATGGGATCCTCATCTGCAGTGATTATTCTCACCATAATTTTGATCAATGCAAAAGCGCTTAATTTCAAGCAATCCATCGGGATTATTTTAGGAGCAAATCTGGGCACCACATTTACAAGTCAGCTCATCGCATTGGATATTTCCAATTATTCCTTTATCCCTCTTTTGATTGGGATGTTTATGCAGCTATTCATCAAAAAAAAGCCCTACTCCAGTTATGGTAAAATCCTCTTCTATTTTGGAATGTTATTCTTTGGGCTTTTCATCATGGAAGAATCCGTAATGCCTCTTCGGGAGAGTACACTTTTCGAAACTTGGGTAGCAAAAGTGGAAAACAATCCACTTCAGGGAGCTTGGGTTGGAGGTTTAATCACCTTACTGATTCAGTCCTCAAGCGCGACAGTCGGTATTGCCATTCTATTGGGAAAACAAGGCCTCATCAACTCGGCAGGAGGAATATCCCTGATGTTAGGAGCAGAATTGGGTACTTGTTCAGATACGCTATTAGCCACAATAAAAGGCTCAAGAGCGGCCATCAGGGCCGGAGTATTTCATTTGATCTTTAATTTGATCTGTATTTCCCTCGGCTTACTTTTCTTTGATCAGTTTATGGAGCTGGTAATTTTTATATCTAAAAGCCCGGACTTAGATCATGTTATCGCAAATGGACATATGCTCTTTAATGGATTAGGAGTGATTCTGTTTTTCCCTATGATCGGACTTTTCGAAAAACTTATGCTAAAACTGATTCCTGATAAAGCTATTCCCACTTCGCCCTAAAAAATTTTCTGTTGAAGAATCGAGGTCGCCCAAAATAATCCCCTCTTCAAACTGAAATAATCAATCCATTCAAAATATTTTGTATTCGATACAAGCTTTGGTAAATTATATCTTTTAAACAATAACCCCATCAATATGTCTTCGAAGGACAATCTCAACCGAAGAGAGTTTATCGGCACCGCCGCTACGATTGCAGCATCATTTTCAATCGTCCCATCACATGTAATCGCAGGTCTCGGTAAAGTACCGCCTTCCGATCAGATCACGGTAGCAAATATTGGCTGTGGAACCCAAGGACTTCGAGAAATGGGTGGGCTTTTATTAAACCCCAACATTCGGGTGGTGGCAGTTTGCGATTCAAACAAATACACAGAAGATTACATTGACTGGTCACCATACGGAATCAGAGATGACATCCGCAAGGTTTTAGGGGATGATTCCTGGTGGGAAAATGCGAAAGGAATTCCGGGCGGAAGAGATGTGGGTCAAGCCTTTGTAGAAAAATATTATGCAAAAAACAGCCCGGGAGGAACTTACAAAGGCTGTTCTTCTTATGAAGATTTCCGAGAACTCTTTGCAAAGGAAAAAGGAATTGACGTGGTCAAAATCATGACTCCGGATCACACCCATGCTTCCATAGCTTTAGCAGCTATGAATAATGGGATCAACGTAGTAACACATAAGCCCATATCCAACCGACTTTTGGAAGGCAGAAAAGTAATTGAGAAGGCAAACACTTCAGGTGCCATTACTCATTTACTGGCATGGTCTGACAGACCAGAATACCGACAAATGAAAGCTTGGATGGATGGAGGTTTGATCGGAGAACTCAAAGAAATCCACAATTGGTCTTATCGTCCGGTTTGGCAGCAATGGACCAAACGTCCAACAGACACCCCTCCTATTCCTTCAGGGTTTAATTGGGATCTTTGGCTCGGGCCTGTTCCTGACATGAACTATCATCCACATTACACCAATAATGTTTTTAGAGGATGGTATGAATTCGGCGGTGGATCGGTAGCTGACATGGGACATTATAGCTTGTTCCCGCTATTTGAAACGCTAGGCATCACCAAATCACCAATTGCGGCGAAAGCTTTTGGAACGACCACACGAGAGGAAATTGATCATGTGTATCACTGGGTGGATAATAATGTGGCATTTCCAGCAAGCTGCATGATCAAATGGAAATTCCCTGAACAGGAAAATCTACCAGGCTTTGATCTGTTTTGGTATGATGGAGGGATGAAGCCTTTTGCTCCTGAAGAACTAGAAATCGATGGAAAGGATACTCCAGAAGAAGGATTGATGCTAGTAGGAACGAAAGGAAAAATCCTTGGAGGTTTCAGGGGAGAAAACCCCGTTTTACTTCCGGAAAGTAAGATGAATGCCCGACCAGAATCAGAAAAAATTAATTCAAGAGAAGTGGATCGCGATACCGATATGTGGGTCGAAGCTGTGAAAACAAAAAAACAGACTCCGGGAAGTTTCACCCGAGCTCAAACCATCACAGATACCATCAACCTTGGAGCTATTGCATTAAGAGCTGGCAAAAGAATAGAATTTGATGCGAGCATCCCAAAAATCACAAACGATGAATCAGCAAATCAATACTTGACTAGGGAGTATCGAAAAGGCTGGGAAATATAAAGAACCAAACTCCAAATAAATTTTTTACCCAAAATTATCAACAACATGAAAAACAGAAGAGAATTCTTAAAATCAGCAGGACTTGCAACAGCAGTTGTTGGACTTGGATTGCCACAATTTGGCTTTGCTTCCAAAAAAGCAGCAGACCCACTTTTCAAAATCTCATTGGCCGAATGGTCCTTAAACAAGGCTTTATTCTCCGGAAAAATCGACCACTTGGACTTTCCGATCTTGGCAAAACAACATGATATCGATGCAGTGGAATATGTTAACCAATTTTTCAAAGACAAAGCCAAAGACATGGCTTATTTGAAAGAAATGAAAACCCGTGCAGATGGGGAGGGCGTCACCTCAGTTTTGATTATGGT
Source organism: Algoriphagus iocasae (assembly GCF_014206875.1). Classification (GTDB taxonomy): domain Bacteria; phylum Bacteroidota; class Bacteroidia; order Cytophagales; family Cyclobacteriaceae; genus Algoriphagus; species Algoriphagus iocasae. Next base: position 168,566 of record NZ_JACIJO010000002.1, read on the forward strand.
AGACGGCGAAGGAATGCTCGGTGCTGGCACTTCAGAGGGAAGAAAGCAAACTGTAGAAAATCACAAAAAATGGGTGGAAGCAGCCAAGTTCTTGGGTTGTCATGCGATTCGGGTCAATGCCTACTCAGCCGTGCCATGGAGCACCAACCCTGCTGATGCCAAAACAGCTATGGACATCACAAGCTCTGGTTTAAGGCAACTTTGTGAGTTTGCGGATGACTTTGATATCGATGTCATTATCGAAAACCACGGTGGATTTTCAAGCAATGGAAAATGGCTCGCTGAAATGATCAAGGAAACAGCTCATCCAAGGGCAGGAACTTTACCGGACTTTGGGAATTTTAGAATTGCCACTGAGAATGACAAAAACATTTCCTATGATTCTTATCGAGGAGTGGATGAATTGATGCCATATGCAAAAGGCGTGAGCATGAAGCCAATGGTATGGGATGATGCCGGCAAGGAACATCCACTGGATTATACCAGAATGATGAAAATCGTACTTGCGCACAACTTCCATGGATATGTGGGAATTGAGCATGGAGTAGAAGGCAGGGAATGGGATAGTATTTTTGAGATCCGACGTGGTCTTGAGGATGTCCGGAGGACATTGGAAGCAGAAGGATAAAACCTTTTTCCAAGGATTCAGTAAACCTAACTGAATCCTTTTTTTTAAACCCAAAACATGAAAACCGAATTTTTATCCACAGTACCAGTTTTACCTTCCAGTGACATAGAAAGAGATTTGAAATGGTATGAAGAAAAGCTGGGATTTAAAAAGATTTTTGGAGATTCCATGTACGTAGGAATCCATTTCAAAACAGTCTGGCTCCACCTCCAATGGCACGCTGATACCGAAGACGACCCCTTATTGGGAGGTTCTGTTGTCCGGATTTTTGTCAAAAACATTGAAAACTATTTCAACTCATTGGTTGCAAAAGGAGTGGTTCCTAAAGACAAATTGAGAAAGAATACCCCTTGGGGAACGCATGAATTTGGATTGTATGATTTGAATAACAATGCGATCTTTTTTGTAGAGGATATTTAACTTCGATTTTATTAAGCCTACTTTTAAACATGAAACAACAATTGGGGCAAATCGCACTCTTGGTAAAAGAGTACGATGAAGCGATCGAATATTATACCAAGGTCCTAGATTTTGAATTGCTAGAGGATACTCCCATGAGCGAAACCAAACGATGGGTTCGTGTTTCGCCACCCGGATCTGATTGCCATTTATTACTTGCCAAGGCAGCAAATGAAACACAAACCTCTCAAATTGGATTTCAGGCTGGAGGGCGAGTTTTCCTGTTTTTATATACTGATGATTTCTGGAGAGATTATAAAAAGTATACCCAAAGAGGTGTAGAGTTTATCCGAGAACCGAGTGAAGAAGATTATGGGACAGTTTCAGTTTTTAAGGATCTGTATGGAAATCTTTGGGATCTGATCGAAAAGCGATAACCTCAAAAGCGAAAGATTACTTAATTTTAAACTCAACTTGATTATACCCTTTTGGAAACGCAACCCAACAATCCACTACACGGAGTAAAACTTGCCGACATGGTCACTCATTTAGTGGAATTTTATGGCTGGGAAGAATTAGGCCAGCGAATCACCATCCGTTGTTTCACCCATGATCCCTCCATTAATTCCAGCTTGAAATTCCTCCGGAAAACTCCTTGGGCGAGAGAGCGGGTAGAAGGATTGTATCTGAAAGCTTTGCGAGACGCGAAAAAGAAGTGACTTTTATTTAAACCACGAAGAACACAAAGAAATCACAAAGAAATGATTCTGTTTGGTTTAGTCCTGCTACTATAAAGATGTGGGACAATTAGAAAAAAAAAGCATGCACAAAAAAAGCCCGAAGGATTCTCCGGGCTTTTCGTTTTATGGATTGTGGTTGTTTATACGTAATTATTTAGCATCACTGGCATCACTAGCATCAGGATGTCTTCATTTTCGTCCTGCTCAGCAGGGACGATAAGTCCAGCTCTATTTGGAGCAGAGAACTTCAAGGTTACTTCTTTGCAGGAAAGGTTGTTTAACATTTCTACCAAGAATTTAGCGTTGAATCCGATTTCGATATCCTCTCCATCATGCTCGCAGGACAATCTTTCGTTCGCCTCATTAGAGAAATCCAAATCTTCAGCAGAAATCAACAATTCACTTCCAGTCAATTTCAATCTTACTTGATGAGTAGTTTTGTTCGCATAGATCGCAATACGTCTCAATGAACTCAACAACTCAGAACGGTCGATTGTCATCAAGTTTGGATTGTCCGCAGGAATTACATTTTCATAATCAGGGAATCGCTCATCGATCAATCGACAGATCATTTTGATACTGTTGAACTTGAAATAAGCATTTGACTGATTGAATTCTACAGTAACTGGTACATTTTCAGATGGCAAAGTCGACTTCAACAAGTTCAATGCTTTGCGAGGAATAATCAAACTAGCAGCATCGCCAGAAGCAATATCTACTCTTCTATATCTGATCAATCGATGTCCGTCAGTCGCTACGAAAGTTGTATTGGTTGGACTCAAGTTGATGTAAACACCTGTCATAGCCGGTCTTAGTTCATCAGAACTTGTAGCAAAGATGGTGTTAGAAACTGCGCTGGAAAGCACTTCAGTAGACATATCCACTGTCGAAGCGTTGCTTACGGTGGGGATTTTAGGGAAATCAGTAGCATTTTCACCTGCCAATCTATAGCGTCCGTTATCAGAACTGATCTCGACTGCATAGGTATCATGATCGATACTAAAAGTCACCGGCTGCTCTGGCAAATTTTTCAAAGTCTCAATCAAAATACGGGCTGGAACCGCAATATTTCCATCTTCCTTTGCCTCCACTGCGATTTCGGTAATCATCGAGGTTTGAAGATCCGAAGCAGTAATGGTCAATACACTGTCTTTAATCTCAAAAAGGAAGTTTTCCAAAATAGGAACAACAGGATTGGTAGTAACCACGCCGTTGATCGCTGAAAGCTGCTTGAGTAAGGCAGAAGAGGAAACAATAAATTTCATATCGAAGGGCTTATTAAATTTAATTCTTGCAATGGGGGTAAATTTATAAATAAAATCGATTCAGAACCGATCCTATTGGGAAAGACTCGAAATTATTATGAAGAAAACCTGTTTTTTTAGCTAGTTTATTTTTTTGGAAAATTTTTGATTGCGAATCCACCAGACAATTGCACCAATTAATAGCAAAATTACAACAGGAGCAACCACATTTACCAATTGCCAAAATGTCTTTTGCTGCGCAACTTTTACTTTATTCAATGGTCTAATCTGGAAAGTCCTCGTCCTTGAGGCAATTATCCCATCTGGATCCACCAGGTACTTCACCATATTTCGCAAAAGCAATTTGTTGGCAAAAGTTGTCTGACTAAATGGATCCTCTCCTAAGGCTAGCGGACTTCCATCTTGAAGGCTTTTTTGGCTTTGGAAAACATCGCCATCACCAAAAACAACCACTTTACCATTTCCAGAATCTTTAAATTCTTCTTTCGAAAAACCTTCTGGCAAAAATCTGTTTTTAAAAAGAGAGGTAAAATTACCTTCTAATAAATATCCCATCGGAAGATTTTTCATAGAAAAGCTCTCCACATCAGGCCCTTGCTCCATATCACTAAATGCCACCCGAACAGGTGCAGTCAACACTCTTGAATTATCGGATGAGAATATCAATGGAGTCTTTTTCACTCCTTCAGCCATTACTGTATCTAGGCTACTGACGAACCGATAGTAAACCACATCCAGTCCCTTGGTAATCGGATGAGCCTGCATTATTCCTGCCTGAATATAAAAAGGCCAAGGAAGAGGAACCATCTGTTCCTGATTCCCAAAATTTCCAGCCATCACAGGAAAATACCCGAAATTCAAATCCTGAATCAAATCTTTATTGACACGGATACCATACTTAAACAAGAGGTTTTCTAGCCCCGAATCTACAGGCATAGCAAAAGTACCTTCTCCCCCGGCTTGCGCAATGTCCACAGCCACACCATCAATCATCACAACCAGATTACCTCCATTCATGACGTATTGATCTAAGAGATAAATCTCTCTTTCGGAATAAATTTCCCGTGGACCTTCTATGAAAATGATTTTAAAATTGGAAAGATCAGAAGGCTTCTTCGCTTGCTCTAAAGGAACTTTAAACAACTCAAATTCCCCATCTAGTGCTTCCACCAATCCGTAGCCATCATCTTCTGCCATCTCTCCATGCCCCATAATCATCGCTATCGCTGATTCTTCAGGACTCACCAGTTTCTTGATGGCATTGCTCAATTCAAACTCTAAATTCTCAATGGATTGGTTCAAAATTTCATCTGGCCCCATCCCTCTTTCTCCTTTGAGCACCAATGCTCCAGTCTCAAACTCTGCATCACTGACCAATATTCCGGGGAAAATCAGGGTTGCCTGTTGTCCGGAGTTTTGACTTACATAAAGATTGGTTGGATTGATTCCGTATTGAGTCAGTGCCCCAATAAATTCCTCCTGCTCACTTTCTGCTACAGAAAGCGGGTCGAAATAAGAAAAGGTGATCTTCTCTGGACTGTAAGAATTAAATGTTCTGACTGTTTCTTCGATGGATTTTTGTAGCCTTTTCATTCCACCTGGCAGGTTATCTCCTACCAATAAAATATCAACATGAATCGGCTCAGTCAATTGCGACAGCACTTCTTCAGTTGCCGGATGCAAAGAATATCTTTTTTCCTCCGTTAAATCGATCCGAAAATTGATGATTTGGGAAAGAACCACAAATAGAATTACTCCTCCGAAAAGGATCAACCATGGCATCAAACTATGTAGGGCTGACTTTTTCATTTATTCTTCAAAGTCAAAATGCTCAATCCTAAAAACAGCCAGATCATTCCCAGCATAAAAAAGACATCTTTTGAGTCCACCACCCCACGGCTAAGGTTGATATAATGAAAACTCAGGCTTAACTCCTCCACCCAATAGGCGAAATCTCCCACTTGAAGATCGGCTAAGGCCGAAAACCCGAAGTATAACACAAAACACAAAAACACGCCTAGGACAAAGGCCAAAACTTGCTGTGAAGTCAAAGAGCTTGCAAATAATCCTACCGCCGCGAAAACTGCTCCGATCATCAAGAGCCCAATCCACGATCCGAAAAATCCTGCTTGATCCAGGTTTCCAACCTGATCACCCAATTGAATTATGCTAAAGAAATAGAGTAAAGTCGGCAAGACAGCCAGAATCACCAAAAACAGAAGTGCAAAATACTTGGCTAAAATGATTTGGAATAAAGAAAGCGGGGAAGTTCGAAGTAATTCCCAAGTTCCTGTTTTTCGCTCATCCGCGATAGTTCTCATAGCAATAGCCGGAACCAAAAACGTGAATACATAAGGAGTATATGAAAACAAGGCTTCTAGATCTGCATAGCCATATTCCAATACACTGCTTTCAGGAAAAACCCAAACAATCAATCCGATAGCCACGAGAAAAAGTGCTAAAACCAAGTAACCCAAAAGGCTTCCAAAAAACGCATTGATTTCTTTTAGAAACAGACTCTTCATTTAGTGATTTCTCTGAAAATTTGCTCCAAATTCTTTTTGCTTTGACTCATGCTGATCAAATTAAGATTACGCTCCTGCACAATCTTCATGACTGATTTTCTGGCTTCAGATGCATCCTGGCAGATAATATTTACTGAGTTTTTGCCTTTGTTACCATAGGAAGTGGCTCCAATGGATTCAAACCATTCCAATTCTAAACTTTCTTCAGTTTCCAATTCCAATCTCACTTCCGAACTGGTGGATTTTAGATTTTCCAAAGCCTCCGCAGCAAGGATCTTGCCTTTGTTGATGATTACTACATCTTGACAAATCGCCTCCACCTCCTGCATGATATGAGTGGACAAAATCAAGGTCTTGTCTTTGGCTATGTCTGAAATGAGATTTCTGATTTCCACCAATTGGTTAGGATCTAATCCTGTCGTAGGTTCATCCAGAATAACCACCTGTGGATCGTGGATCAAGGCTTTTGCCAACCCAACTCTTTGGCGATAGCCCTTGGATAACTGTCCTATTTTTTTGTGTTGCTCTGGATTTAAACCAGTCTTCTGCAACAGGTCTTTGATCCGTTCTTGTCTTTTAGCCCCTCTGATTCCATAAATGCCGGCCGAAAACTCTAAGAATTCCCGAACATACATATCCAGATACAAAGGGTTATGTTCAGGTAGATATCCAATCATTGGACTGACCAGCTTTGGATTTTCAAGGGCATCCTTCCCCATCACTTTGACAGCGCCTCCATCAGCTTGAATAAATCCTGTGATAATTTTCATCGTGGTGGATTTACCTGCACCATTTGGCCCTAAAAAGCCCAAAATCCTCCCAGGGCTAGCCGAAAAAGACACCGTATCTAATGCTTTTTGGGTTCCGTAAAGTTTGGTAAGTTGGGATACTTCGAGTGACATTGGGCTAATTTAAGCTATCAAAAGTACGGAAATTTTATAGTTTCGTTCGATCAAGATTCCTAAGCTTATTCTTTAGAAATCCCATGATCTTAAGTGAGGATTTCACTAATTATCCAAGACTTTCTTTTCGGAAAATTACTTGGCACTTGCAAGATTCCCCAGCAAAAGATCGATTTTGGTAACACCTACATACTCAGCGACAAGCTCCTGCTTTTTATTATAGCAGAAAATAGAAGGAAGACTTTTGATCTGAAGATAGCTTGCCACATTCATGTCTGCATCCAACAAAAAATGTACGTTTGATCGATCTTTAATTTCCAGATCATTCACAAAACCAATTACTTCTGGTTTTGGCTGCACGGTCGTGAAAATGAGGTTGTACTCTTTAAATTCATCGATTCTCTTTGAAATCTCACCCAGTTCATCTTGGCATAAATGACAAGTTGAATTGAAATAAATGAAAAGGGTAGGTTTGTCGCCTGCCAACTGGTGAATAGAACTTACTTTCCCATTAATATCATACATATTAAAATCCGGCAATAGTTTTGGAGTCGAGGTGTTTGCCGCAACTTCCAATTTCTCCGGCTGAAAAGAATACCCCATAATGGCAGTAGCTCCCAATAATAGTACGATCAAAATGATCAGGTTTAATTTTTTCATAGTATGATTTCAGAAAGAATAAGTGGCAATTTAACCACTATCCACACTGAAAACAATCTAAAGCGTGATTGTTAGGTTATCAGCCAATTTTACCTTGTAATAAAAAAACACCTATGAATTGATTTCATAGGTGCTCCAGTAAATCGAAGGTTCTAAATAAATTATTTCTTCCCCTTTGGTCTCAAAGGTCTGCATTCCACATCAGCGACAAAGTAATTAGGATGTGTTTCCAGAGTTTGGACCATGGTCGTAGCCACATCAATTGGTCTCATCATGTTTTCATTCGCATCCACACCAGGGATATCATCAAAGAAGTTTGTCTGGATCGAACCCGGGTAAATTGTCGAAACTTTTATTCCAAAGTCTCTAAGCTCCATGTATAAAGAATGAGATATTCCACGGACTGCATGTTTGGTCCCAACATACCCTGCAAACTTATTGACGCCATTCAAACCAGCTATGGAAGCTACATTTAAAATATGGCCTTCATCTGCTGCTTTCATCCCTGGAATCAATCTTTTTGTAGTGTAAAAAATCCCATGAACATTAGTGTCAAACATGGCTTTCCAGTCCTCTGATGAAAAAGTCTCCGTATCCCCAGCAACTCCAAAACCTGCATTGTTCACTAAAATCCGAATATCATTTCCAAGCTTAGCTACTGTTTCCTGAAAGGCATTTTCTACAGAGTCTTCCTTTGCTACATCACAGGTAAAAAAATGAAAATTCTCGTGATTGAAATCAGGAGCATTTCTTCCCCAACCTGCCACGATACTTCCTTTTTCGATTAAATGCTTGACTACCTCCAAACCTATCCCCTTACTTACCCCAGTGACTACAGCAATTTTATTTTTAAGTTCCATCTATTGAATTTTTGAGTTTTCTATCTAAAGCTTTTTCCTCTCAAATAGTTCTTTAATCGTATCTAATTCAGGTAATTCTTTTATTTGATAGACCTACTTCAGTGTATTTTTCTAAATTTGATTAATTAGAATCTAACCATCAACCATGAAAAAATTACTTTTACCCTTGCTGATTTTTCCAATTATTGGAACAGGAGCAGCACTCGCTCAGTCTTCTCTCAGACCAGCCATTGACTCTAAAGCAAACGCCATTGAGTCAAAAGTAGTCGAGTGGAGACGAGATATCCACATGCACCCTGAATTGGGAAATCAAGAATTCAGAACCGCCAAAAAAGTAGCAGACCATCTTCGATCCTTAGGAATCGAAGTCACGGAAGGCGTTGCCGTCACTGGAGTTGTAGGATATTTGAAAGGTGGAAAACCAGGCCCAACCGTAGCTTTAAGAGCTGATATGGATGCCTTACCTGTGACAGAACGAAACGATTTGCCATTTAAATCTGTCAATACTGCAACTTACAATGGACAAGAGACAGGAGTAATGCACGCCTGTGGTCACGACACTCACGTTGCGATTTTGATGGGAGTGGCTGAAGTTTTGGCTAGCATGAAAGATGACTTGGAAGGAAATGTAAAATTCTTCTTCCAGCCAGCAGAGGAAGGCGTATATGATGCAGATATTGCGGGAGCTGAATTAATGGTGAAAGAAGGAGTAATGGAAGATGTGGATGCGGTATTCGGCCTTCATATTGCCTCTCAAATGGAAGTAGGGAAAATCGGATACAGATCCGGACCTGCCATGGCAGCGGTTGATAACTTAGAAATCACTCTTACTGGTAGACAAGCACATGGAGCTTCCCCTTGGTCAGGCATCGACCCAATTGTGACTTCTTCCCAGATTGTCATGGGGCTTCAAACCATACTTTCCAGAAGTGTAAATATCACAGAAAACCCTGCCGTGGTTACCGTCGGAGCGATTCATGGCGGAATCAGACATAATATCATTCCAGAAAAAGTGGAAATGATCGGTACGATTAGAACTTTTGGAGATGATCAACAGGCTTTGGTTCATAAAAGAATCACCGAAATCGTTACCAATATCGCTGAAAGTGCAGGCGCTGAAGTTGATCTGAAAATCGAAAAACTATACCCTTCTACTGTAAATGATCCTGCTTTAACAGCTGAAATGCTACCAAGTATTCAAGCAACAGTTGGTGAAGGCAATGTCATCAGCATGCCTCCAATTACAGGTGCAGAGGATTTCAGCTTTTTCCAAAGAGAAAAACCAGGATTGTTTATTAATCTCGGCGGGATGAAAAAAGGCGGTGACCCATCAAAGACCCCATCTCATCATACTCCTGGATTTTATATTGATGAAGGTGGTTTCACCCTTGGAGTAAGAACCCTGAGCTACTTTGTGGTAGATTACATGGGGAAAAAGAAATAATTTCTGGTAAAAAGATGACAGCCTATTGTTAACCACTTCAAGTCCTAAGATGATAGATAGCCCTTTCCATTTATTTTTGGAAGGGGCTTTTTTTTTAGCTAAAAATTACTGTAAAAAAAGGTTCCTAAACCACATAGACACATAGTAAGCATAGAAAAAAACTATGCAACTCTATGTGGCTAATATATTATGCGGTTCAATTAATTAACTCTTTTGAAACAAATACAACTATTATCCAAAACTCATTGGACATGATCAATTTGGAACCTCATGAAGGATTTTGAGAGAATTTAAATCCTTCGAAAAATTATTGAATAATAAGTTCCCTAAACCACATAGACACATAGTAAGCATAGAAAAAAACTATGCAACTCTATGTGGCTAATATATTATGCGGTTCAATTAATTAACTCTTTTGAAACAAATACAACTATTATCCAAAACTCATTGGACATGATCAATTTGGAACCTCATGAAGGATTTTGAGAGAATTTAAATCCTTTGAAAAATTATTGAATAATAAGTTTCCCAAACCACATAGACACATAGAGTAAGCATAGAAAAAAACTATGCAACTCTATGTGGCTATGTGGTAACATTTCTTCCTCATTTATTCTAAGATTTTATCCTTTAAGGTTGAAATTAAGGCGAATAAAAACCTTTGACGAAGGACTTCGAAGAGCATCCTGATTTAATGCTTACCGAATATTTAATCTCCCAAATCACATAGATTCAATAGATCAAAAACTATTTAACTCTATGTGCCTATTTGGTTTAAAAAGGGGATTTAACTTACTGATCAAACCACCAAGGCGGTGTATCGTTGCTGCTATTTTTGAATTCACTACATCTTAAGCAGGTTTTAGGATAATCATCCAATGGCCTCGTTGGTGAATAGGTGCACACCTCGGCATTGAAAAAAGGAACATCTGCTCTTGTGGTATAAATCCTAGTCAGATTGACTTTGGCAACTTCAAAATAGCCTAGAACTATTTCACTCTCGTCATTTACGTTGTAAAGATTGCCTAGAACAGGTGCTGGGGGCGTATCAAAAACGGAACCTGTATTACCCACAAGTTCTTTGATCCTTCGCCAATATTCATATGCTTCTTTGTTGGTACTGACTTGCCTCACATTGAAGTAATGCCTACTCAAGAATGATTCATCTATGATTCGCTGGGCTACAATCCGCTTGGATTGATTCCCTTCATTATTCAGAAGGTCTCCATTGACCAAGGTAATTCTTTCTGGATCCGGATAACCAAAAACGTAACAATCTGGCGGAGCTCTATTAAATGGATTTGGGAAAAATGTCAAATTCCAGTAATAGGCCTCATCCACATCCCATCTCAGATAATACCCTCCTGTTTGTTGAGGTAGTGTCGCTTCAGTTTCTATAGAAATAAAAGGAGTTTCTGGCTGATCCTCGATAATTCCTCGGGTAAATGAATAAGAAAGTACATCAGAACCTACCACTGATGGCATCGTTTGGGGTTTTGATCGATACATTTTCCCTTTTACTTCGATTTCAAGGTAGATCTCGGAAGCAGATTCCAAATCAACTCCTGAGTTCATTTCATACTGCCCAGCTTTAGTTTCTGTATAAAGTACCGAAGCAAAACCATCTCCATATATTACCATCAATTTGATATTTGCCCCAGAAACAGGCCTTGGCAGATCATTCAACACATAATTTTTATTATCCTCAAATAATGGCTCTCGGTCTTTGGAAGTAGTTTCTGAAAGAAATACCAATTGAGGTTCATTGAGATTATTCACTTGGCCGGATACAATCAGCTTTTCTACTCCTTTATCCAAAGGGAAATCTATTTGCTCTACACAGGAATTGGCCAAAACAAAAATCAAGAATGCCGCAAAGGCCCGGATCAATTGAAACTTATTCATCAGCACCTCCTCCAAATTTGATACTGTAAGAAATAGAAGGGAAAATCGCTCCCAAAACGGCTAATCTATAGGGTCTCAACTGCTGTGAATCTCCATCTTTTTGCCAAAAAACAGAATAGGCATTTCGACGTCCCAATAAATTATATATGCTAAAGTTTAGGCTGTCTCCTTTCTTAGAAAAAACCTTCTCTACGGTATAAGAAACATCCACTCTGAAATAATCAGGAACCCGATATTCGTTTCTCCCTGAATAATCAGGCACAAACAATCCATTTAAAATATAGGAGGCATTGACTGCCGAAATTGGCCTTCCCGTAGAGTAATTCACACTAAAATTAAACAGCCCTCTTGGATACATTTTTCTACTTAAGATAAAATTGACTTCATGAGGCTTATCATAATTGGATGGAAACCATTCTCCATCATTTATCTGCTCCTCAGGGTACAGGCTGGTTGTTTTAAAGAAGGATCTGGAATACGTGTAAGCCAACCATCCAGTCACAAGCCCCATGTTTTTCTTAATCAAAAATTCCATTCCATAGGCTTTCCCTTCTCCAAAAACCAATTCTGTTTCCAAATGTGGGTTTTGAAATATCTGAGCAAAATTTCTGTACTCAATCTGATTATCTGTCAATCGGTAAAAGGCATCTACAGAAAACTCCCAGGTATTTCCTTCTGAGTTATGGAAAATCCCAACAGAGAAATTATCTGATTTTTGAGGGGCAATATTGGTAGTACTCAGCTGCCAAAGATCGATTGGAGTTGGTCCAAAGGTGTTGCTAACTGACTGCACATACTGAAACAATCTGGCATAACTTAATTTCAAAGAAGTCCTGAGATTGATATTCCTCCTTAATGAAAAACGGGGCTCAAATCCTGAATAACCTACAATTTTACCATCTCCTTTGACCTCTGTTCCTGAGATATTCTCTTCTGTAATAGGAGCGCCCTCCACATAATTGTAGACCGTATCAGGTCCCATTTGTGAAAAGGTTGAATATCGAATTCCGGCAACTATCCCAGTTTTTTCTCCTAGGTCCCACTCTATTTTCGTAAAAAGCGAGGCTTCTAAACCTTTTTCCTTTCCTACTTTGGATTCCTGAATGGATGAGAAATCTCCATATGGACTTAATGTTTCAGGTTTTCCTTTATAGTTAATCGCCTCAACTCCTCCAGAAACAGAAATATTATCTTTTGCCCAAACTCCCGAAAACTTACCCTGCTGATACCGCATTCCATTGCTCACAGAGGCAGCTTCAATCCCTTCCGGGTCAAAAAATGAATTATTGAAATCACCATCTGCGATTAAAGCTGAGACGGAGAAATTCTCACCTAAGACTCCTTTGTAAATAGCTGAACTTACCCGATTGGTCCAATCATACCCAAACTCATCAGAAAATTTAAAATAGTCACTGGTCAATAAGGTATTAACCTTTAACACGTGCCCTTGAGCCAGATTCCAGGATAATCCTAGGTAGCCATCATAAAAATTCAGTTTGCTGTTTTTTAGATCATAATTTCTGGCCTGATTCAGTAGCCAATTGGTATTTGAAATACGAGCTCCGCCAATAATGCTGATTTTATCCTTTGCTAAAGGCCCCTCTATTAAAAACTTTCCATTTGAAGTTCCAATTCCTACTTGCCCTCCCCAACTTTCCCGATCTCCATCTCGCATTTGGATGTTTAAAGCAGACCCTGATCTACCTCCAAAATTTGCCGGTAAGTTGCCTTTATATAAAGTGAAATTCTCGGTGACATCCGTGTTGAAAGCAGAAAGAAATCCCAAAGCATGATTTGAGCTCAAAACCATCACCTCATCCATTAATAAAAGATTTTGATCTGTTTTGGCTCCACGAACATTGATTCCGGATGTCCCCTCTCCCACTGTGCTTACTCCGGGAAGTAACTGCAAGCCTTTAAAAATATCAGCTTCTCCCAAAAATGCGGGGATTGCTTTCAGCTCCCTTGTCGTCAATTTTGTAATTCCCGTGATCGGCTCTCGGACATTTCTATCCGGCTGATCCGAAATAACCACCACTCCTTCCAACTCATAGCTTTTATCCTCCATTTGGAGGTTCAGAACTGCATTTTCATAAATACTGATCTCTGTAAAAAGTGGGATTTTGGCTAAATTCCTAAATGACACCCGATGTAATCCCGGTTTCAAATTGATCAGATAGGTGCCAAATCTATCAGAGGATATCCCCGTGAATGAACCATCTACATGAAGACCAACTCCTTCAATAGGATCACCCGAATCTTTATCGGTTATTTTCCCTGTCAAGACATAACTCCCAGCCAAATTGCCAAGATTTTTACCAAAAGTGAAACTCAGAGAATCACTTTGACCAAAGGCTGGAATTGACCCAAGCATTATCAGGATGATAATTAACTTGATGACATGGTTCATTCGAGGTTATTTAAAAAACAGTGGGTTTATTTTGCTACTTAAAATGACTAATATTTTTTAGGATAACTAAAGAAATTATATGAAAAACAGTCTTTTACATCCTTGTGACTAATTCCGCCATCAATTTCGCCATAATTGGCTCCGCCAAAGCAGCAGCAGCTAGTACCTCAGCAATAGTGACTTTTTTGATTTTACCTTCTACACCAAGGTCAGTAATTGCAGAAATCCCAAAAACCTCCAAGCCCATCTGTCTCGCAACAATGACTTCAGGAACAGTACTCATCCCTACTGCATCAGCTCCGATGCTCCGTAAATATTTATACTCTGCAGGAGTTTCCAGATTGGGACCTTGCACGCCTGCATAAACTCCGGTGTGGAACATGAAATTATTTTCCAGCGCGATATTCTGAGCCAATTTGATCAACCTAGGAGAATAAGCATCTGACATATCTGGAAAACGAACTCCAAACTCATCTAGGTTTTTACCTCTCAAAGGATTCTCAGGAAATAAATCGATATGATCATTGATGATCATTACTTCCCCGACATGCTGAGAAGGATTAAGTCCCCCACAAGCATTTGAAACCAATAGACTTTGCACACCGAGGAGTTTCATCACCCTCACAGGAAAAGTCACTTCCTTCATCGAATAACCTTCATAATAATGAAACCGGCCTTTCATCGCCACGACTTTCTTTTCACCTATTTTTCCGAAAATCAATTTTCCAGAATGGCTTTCTACCGTGGAAATCGGAAAATAGGGAATCTCACTATAGTCAATTTCAATATCCACCTGGATTTTCTCTCCTAATTTCCCGAGACCTGTTCCTAGAATAATTCCGATATTCACGGGCTCAGCATGAAGGTTTTGAATAAAGTGATAGGCTTCTTTTATCTGATCAGCGTAGTTCATTGTTTCAAAAATTCTTAATTAGTAAAGATATTAAAATTGGCCCTTGGGCAAACCATTCGATTAAACAGCTTGTTTAGGCTGACAAAATACACCGGAAATGATCAAAATCATCGTTGGCACCAACCGAAAAAATTCAGTCTCTAAAATTATCGCAGAACTCTATCAATCTATCCTTTCTGAAAAAGGAGCAGCTTCTGAAATCATGGAATTAGAAAATCTGCCAATTGATTTTATAGAGACAGCATTGTATGAAAACAATGGGAAAAACGAGGACTATAACCTCTTCCACGATAAGCTAGAGGAAGGAGAAAAATTTGTGTTTATCGTTCCGGAATATAACGGGTCATTTCCAGGAATCTTAAAAACGTTTATTGACGGGATGAACTATCCCAATACTTTTAGAAATAAAAAAAGTGCCCTAGTGGGCATCTCTTCTGGAATGGGGGGAGGTGGCATCGCATTGAGCCACCTCACCGATATATTCCATTATCTGGGTATGCATGTCCTTGCTCTCAAGCCAAAACTTGCCAAAATAGAGCAAAATATGTCAGATAACCTGCTCACCAACAGGCTTTACATGGACTTATTGCAAACCCAGGCAGACATGCTGCTTGAATTCTAAGCTTTAGTCCACATTGTCGTGCAAGAATCTGTTATTTCCCAGAATCTCATTATCATCGTTCAGATTGTACTTGCTGATGCTTTGCTCTGAACTGTGCTGAGGTTCGTTCAATTTCACATTCTTACGCTGGTAAGCTGGCACTTCCATTTTCTCTTTCAATTCTTCCGGAGTCGGATTGAAAGTACGGTTGCCTCTTAACTTCTCGAATCTCTCATGAGCTCTTTGAATCGCTTTTTGCTTCATTTGCTCATAATAGTCGTTTGCAAAAACCGGAGCCGCTGGCTCAGACTCTTCTTTGTTTGGCTGAGGCTCACTTTTGTCCTCTTCCTCATATAGATCATGAACGATCTTTTCTGGTTCAGGCTTGACAAATTCAAATTCAGCCGCTTCTTCTTGCTTTGGCTTCACTTCGAAATTAAACTCAGGTTCAACTTCTTCTTCTTTCTCCATTTTTGGAGCAGGCTTTTCTTCTACTGGCTTGCTAGCCTGTGGAGCAGCTTTAGGGAAAGAGAAAACAAATGTAGAACCATTGCCTACAGCCTCTTCTTTCACTTTTTCGCTCTTTCCAGAGTCTAGGTTAATCACAGTTTTAACAGCTTCCTGCTCAGGCGCTTTTTCTACTACACTTGGAGCAATGATAGGTGTTGGCAAAGGAGTTTTCATTTCTGCTTTTTTCGCAGCTCCTTGCAATCTGTCCATTTCAAAACCAGTAGCAATCACAGTTACTCGGATCGCTTTGCCTAATTCAGGATCAATACCTTGACCGAAGATCACCTCTGCATTATCACCTGCTTTCTCCTGGATATATTCAGTGATTTCACTCAATTCGTCCATAGAAAGTTCCTCGTCCTCACCGGACATAATAGATAGCAAGATTTTCTCAGCACCTTTGATATCCACATTGTTTAGCAATGGAGATGAGATCGCAGCACCAGCCGCACGGATAGCTCTTCCTTCTCCCTCTTCGGTAGAAGATCCCATTACTGCAGCACCGGCATCTTTCATTACCGTTTTCACATCTTCAAAATCTACGTTTACATCCTGATGGATAGTAATGATTTCAGCGATGGATTTTGCAGCGGTCGTCAAGATATCATCTGCTTTTCCAAACGCAGTTCTGATCGCAAGATTTCCGTAAATCTCTCTCAGTTTGTCGTTCAAAATCACCAACACGGTATCACAATTCTCACGAAGTGACTCGATACCCTGCTGTGCAACATTCATTTTCTTTTTACCCTCAAACATAAATGGAGCAGTGACAATACCCACTGTCAAAATGTTGAGTTCCTTGGCGATTTTAGCAATGATCGGAGCTGCACCTGTTCCGGTACCGCCTCCCATTCCTGCTGTGATAAACACCATTTTGGTATTATCCGCCAATAGCTCACGAATCTCATCCTGAGACTCAATAGCCGCATTTTTACCTTGCTCAGGATTTGCTCCTGCGCCCAAACCTTCTGTAAGGTTAGCTCCCAATTGAAGTCTCAAAGGAACTGGACTGGACTTCAAAGCTTGCGCGTCAGTGTTGACAACGACAAACTCTACATCCTTAATTCCTTGGCTGAACATGTGGTTTACGGCATTGGAGCCGCCCCCACCTACGCCAATTACTTTGATAATCGACTTTTGATTTTTTGGAAGATCAAATCTGTAATCTTTCATGTTATCTGACATATTTATTTTTGGTGAATTAGTTTCTGTTGTTAGTGGAAAGTTTAATTGGGGAAATAATCAGCAAGACCAATTACCTCCCCTCAATCATAAGCCCTAGTAGGTAATATCGTCTCCTATATCATCAGTGATCAAACCTTTCAGTTTTGCACCGATACTTCTGAAAATATCTTTTGAAAGCAGCTCCTTATTTTCCTGTCTTACTATGGGGCCTTCATTCGCTCTTCTTTTTTTATATCCTTCTTCGCGCTCATCCAGAGATTTGAAGCCTGCCAATACCAACCCGACTGAAGTGGCATACATAGGAGATTTCACTTCCTCCACCACTGATCTACCCAAATGCTCATTTGGATAGCCGATTCTTGTGTCGAGGCCAGTCATGTATTCAAACAGTTGGCTGATGCACTGCAACTGAGATCCGCCTCCTGTCAATACAATCCCTGCTGCCAATTTTTTGTAATGACCGGATTGCATGATTTCATTCTGGACGATCTCAATGATTTCCTCCATTCTTGCCTCAATGATGGAAGCAAGGTTTCTGATTGAAATTTCTTTTGGCGGTCTATTTCTCAGGCCTGGGATAGACACTATTTCATTTGGGTTGGCCTCATTGGCAATGGCTTTGCCAAATCTGGTTTTAAGGAGTTCAGCTTGGTTTTGCATCACCATGCATCCTTCTTTGATGTCAGTGGTGATGATGTTTCCTCCCAAAGGAATCACTGCTGTGTGGCGAATAATATTCTCGTAGAAAATGGCAATGTCAGTGGTTCCTCCACCGATATCTACCAAACAAACACCGGCTTCTTTTTCCTCTTCGCTCAATACCGACAAGGAACTCGCCAATGGCTCGAGAATCAACTGCTTGGAAGTGAGGTTGGCTCTACGAACGCATCTGTTTATGTTATTAATTGCTGTGGTTTGTGCGGTGATAATGTGGAAATCAGCTTCAAGCCTTGTTCCTGACATCCCTACAGGATCTTTAATTCCACCTTCGTAATCGACGGTGTAATCCTGAGGCATCACATGGATAATGCTGTTTCCTGGAGGCACGACGATATTTTCCATATCACTGGATAGTCTTCGCACATCTTCTACCGTGATTTCATCTTCGGTAGGAGTTCTCATGATGCTACCATGCACAATTTTGCTTTGAATGTGCTGTCCAGCAATACCGACAATCACCTCCACGATATCCACATCAGCCATTTCGGAAGCATCTTCCACGGCTTTTTGGATCGCATGAACGGTCTTGTCAATATTCGTGACCACACCACGGTTGACACCATCAGAAACGGCTTTCCCCATTCCGAGTACTTCGAGTTTGCCAAACTCATTTTTTCGGCCGATGATCGCACAGATTTTGGTTGTTCCAATATCCAGTCCGACAATTAGTCTTTCATTTTCCATTCCCAAGCTATTATTCACAAACAATTTGATCTTTAAACTTTACGCTTACCCTTGCATAGGCATTCCAGCCTTTTCGTGGTAATATCTCCTTATAGAAGACTTCAATCTTTTTAAACTTCTCTTCAATATCCTTCGCATCACCGAACTCAATCACCTGCTTTCCCACTTGCTGCATCATTCGGATATCTGTCTTCGAATTCACTTCCAATTCAGGAATCTGTGCCGACCAAAACTCATCTTCAACAATGAAATTGATCAGGTCCATTAACTCAGGCATTTGCTCTATCACATCTCCTTTTTCCATCAGCAATTCTGCCTGCTTACCCTGCAAAATCAGCACTCGGCTGGTGTATGAAGGAGAGGTGGGAATCACCTTGCCCTCCACAGTGATGTATCCATCAGCAGCATATGGCCGCGCAATTCTTGCAATTGGCTGATGCTGCTCTATCGTTAAATTCAAAATTCCTTTTTGACCAATCGAAGCCTCCACTGATTTGATAAATGGATGGCCATTCAATCGCTTTTCGATCTCTCTCAATCGTACTTCCTCTAGCATCAAACCTGCTTTCAATTCTGGAAATGCCGCTTTCATGATCTCCTGGATTTCTTTGTCTTCGACAAAATAAACCCCGCTTACTCCCTTGATATTTATCTCCGTTCCTTGGAATGTCTTGTACATTGTCTGCTTCTCCACAAAACCTATGAAGCCGACCAGCACTGCGCAGAGCACCAGAAAAACAAGCGTCTTTTTGATCCTGATCTTTTTCATACGACATTCAGTTTTTGTCTGGAATTCATCCAAGAAGCGATTCCTGGTACCAAACGGTCAATATCTCCTGCGCCTAAAGTCACCAAAACTTCAGGTGCTGATTTCTGCAAGTAATCCATCAATTCCCCCTTGCTCAACACCAGTTTTTTCTTGGAATTGATTTTTTCCAAAAGCATTTCAGAAGTCACTCCTTCAATCGGAAGTTCTCTCGCAGGATAGATATCCAGCAAAATCACCTCATCTGCCAGAGAAAGACTTTCAGAAAATCCATCTGCAAAATCTCTGGTTCTGGAATATAGATGTGGCTGGAATACCACGGTTAGTTTGCTAGCCGGATACATGGCAATCACCGAACTCAAGCATGCTCTGATCTCTTCTGGATGATGGGCATAATCATCGATGTACACTAATGAGTTTTGATTGACATGAATTTCAAATCTCCTTTTCACTCCACGGAAAGAAGCCAGACCCTTCTTGATTTCCTCGTCTGTAATTTCATGCGCTGAAGCAATCGCGATTGCTGCCAATGCATTTTCTACATTGTGGAAACCCGGAATAAACAGCTCCAATTGAGAGATCACTTTCTGCCCATCCACATAATCAAAAACAAAAGATCCCGGACGTGCCTGAATATTTTCTGCACGGATTCCTTCTGATCTCAGGCCATAAATTCGAGTAGGCACTTTTGGAAGCCTTGCTGCTCCCAACCGGTCTGCTGCATTGTACTGGATAAACAGCTTTCCTTTTTTATCTATCAGTTTGATAAACTCTCCAAATCCATCCAAAATGGTGTTTTCATCTCCATAGATATCCAAATGATCCGCATCGGTGCTAGTCAAAACTGCTTCGTTTGGATGCAATCGCAAGAAGGATCTATCGAACTCATCAGCCTCCACCACCACAAATCTTTGCTTCTTGGATTTCTTCTTACCCAAAATCAAATTGCTTTCATAGTTCTGGGTAATTCCTCCTAGAAAAGCTGCAATCGGCTTTCCGGCATCTTTAAATAAATGTGCGATCAAAGAAGAAGTAGTGGTTTTCCCGTGGGTTCCAGCTACAGCAATGGTGTAGAAATTTTTGGTCACCATTCCCAAAACCTCTGATCTCTTTTTCAGAGTAAATCCATTTTCCTGGAAGTACGCCAGTTGGATACTGTTCTTAGGTATCGCCGGAGTCCATACTATCAAAGTAGATTCTGGAGACTTCTTCACATTGGCTGGAATTGTATCCAGCGAATCTTCAAAAGTCACGTTCATGCCTTCGGCGATCAACTCATCAGTCAATGGAGAAGGGGTACGGTCATATCCGGATACATTGTATCCCTCATGCGCAAACCAACGAGCCAAAGCACTCATGCCTATGCCGCCGATTCCGAGGAAATAAACCCTATGTACACCTTCGAAGCTCATGCTACCAATTGTTCTAATTCTTTTCTAATGCCAATCGCCGCATCAGGCTTTGCCAAACTTTTAATATTTGCTCCCAATGCAATCCCGATTGCCGGATCCTGCATCAGTTCGTCTACTTTCAATTTCAATTTCCCAACCGCCTCATTGTCTTTCAGAAGCCAAGCCGCATCGTGGCTGACATAGGCCATCGCATTTTTTGTCTGATGATCCTCAGCCACATTGGGAGAAGGAATGAAGATTACTGGCTTTCCTACCAAGGAAAGTTCAGAAACCGACAATGCACCAGCACGGGAAACAATCACATCTGCTGCTGCATAAGCCAAGTCCATTTCGCGGATAAATTCCCTCAAATGGATATGTTTTAATCCAGAAGCGTCAGTCTTTTCAAGCATGTCTTTGAAATAGAATTTGCCTGACTGCCAAAGAACCTGATAACCCGCTTTGTCCAGTGCTTTCATGTCTTTCAGCACCGCTTGATTCAAGGTTCTTGCTCCCAAAGAGCCTCCTAAAATCAAAATGGTTTTTCTTTCCTCTTCCAATCCAAAGTGCTTCAGCGCTACTTCTCTCTTACCATTTAATTCCAGAATATCTTTTCTCACAGGGTTACCTGTGTAGGCAATTTTATTCGCAGGGAAAAACCGCTCCATCTCTGGATAAGCGACGCAAATTCTTTTCGCTCTCTTAGCCAAAATCTTATTGGTAAGTCCAGCATAGGAGTTTTGCTCCTGAACCAAAGTTGGAATTCCCTTTCTTTGCGCAGCGAATAAAACCGGTCCGCTTGCATATCCTCCTACTCCTACCACCACATCTGGGCGGAAATCCATTACCATTTTTCTAGCCTTCATCAGGCTTTTCAAAAGCTTGAAAGGGAATTTCAAATTCTCCAAACTCAAGCTTCTTTGCAGACCTGCCACTGGCAAACCTTCAATCCTATAGCCTGCTTCAGGAACCTTTTGCATTTCCATTTTGCCAAGCGCACCCACAAAAAGAATCTCGCTGTCCGGAAATTCTTCTTTCCAGGCATTCGCAATGGCAATCGCCGGATAGATATGTCCTCCGGTTCCTCCGCCACTGATCATGATGCGATATGTTCTTTTCGTTTCGATGTTATACTGGTTTTAATCTTGATTTATTCGCTGCAGTAACACTGCTCATTTCTTCATCCTGATGATCTCCTCGACTGACAGACAGAATGATTCCCAAAGAAATCCCTGTAAATACCAATGAAGTACCACCCATACTTAATAGAGGCAAAGGCAATCCGGTAATCGGTCCTAATCCGACCGCAACGGCCATGTTTACCAAAGCCTGAATCACTAATGCAAAGCTCAATCCGGCAGATAATAAACCTCCAAATGCCTTATTGGAATTGGCGACAATCCGCATCCCTCGATAGAGCAAAGCCAGATATAAAAAGAGAACTGAAACGCCTCCAACCAAGCCATATTCTTCGATGATAATTGCATAAATGAAATCTGAATAAGGGTGAGGAAGTGAGTTTCTTTGCTCACTGTTCCCCGGTCCTTTTCCAGTCACCCCTCCAGTAGCAATCGCGATGTAAGATTGCTCTGCCTGGAATGGAACATCTTCCTTATCCATAAATGCCTCGATTCTGGAGAAGAAGGTTTCCCCTCTTTGTCCAAGAAATACCGCTGCTGTCAATCCGAGCATACCTACCATCACTACCATTGCCAGATATTTCACCGGAACTCTCCCCACAAACATGATAAGCAGGCAGGTCAACAAAAGGAGAATGGCTGTGGACATATTTGCCAAAGCGATCAATAAACAGATCACGCCGATCGCAATAATGATCGGAACGAAGGTGTTTTTGAAGTCTTTGATATTATTCTGTTTGCTCGCCAGCATCGCTGCCAAAGCTGCAATCAGGGCTAGTTTTGCTAAGTCTGAAGGTTGGAAAGCCTGGTTAATCACAGGGATCGTCAACCAACGATTTGCCTCATTGATATTGGAACCAAACATGTAAGTCAGTGCCAATAGAGGAATGGACAAGTACATGGCCAGTCGGGCATACAAAGCATAATTTCTATATGGAATCTTATGTGCAAACCACATCACTACCAGTGAAACCAATACCAGAAATGAATGTCTGAACAAATACACTTCCGTATTGCCGCCAGCATATTTATAGGCCAAGGAACCCGTGGCGGAGTAAACCACCAGAATGCTGAACAGCGACAATAAGATCACAATCCCCCAAATCAGAGGATCTCCCTTAAAGTGCTCATCTATCCATGCTTTAAACTGATTCATGCGATGGTTTCTGGTTTGAGTTCATTCACTGCGGATCGAAATTGCTCTCCGCGATCTTCATAATTCTTAAATAAATCAAAGCTGGCACAAGCCGGAGAAAGCAAAACCACATCTCCCGGTACTGCCAATAATTGTCCCCAGCTCACTGCTTCTTTGATACTTTGAGTTTCTCTGATTTCTGAAACAGCTCCGCTGAAAGCTTTTTTCAACTTCTCATTGTCTTTTCCTAGGCAGATCAAACATTTCACTTTTTCCTCCACCAAGCGGACAACCTTACTGTAATCATTTCCTTTATCCACTCCACCTGCTATCCAGATCAAAGGACTATCATATGCATCCAAAGCATAAGCAGTAGCTTCTACATTGGTTCCTTTGCTGTCATTGACAAAGCTGACTCCGTTGATCTCTCTGATCAGCTCCATACGATGAGAAGCATTTCTGAAAGTGCCAAAAGCCTCTTCCAACTTTTCCGCTGGCACTCCTGCTAGCAAAGCTGCAGTTCCTGCACACATGGCATTCATATAATTATGCTCACCTTTCAAAGAGAGTTTGTCTAAAGCAATTGAGATACTCGTCTCATTTACCTTCAATACCAATTGTCCGTCATGGACAAATCCACCATTTTCCTGAGTTGAATTGGTGGAAAACCAGAACAATTCCGGCTTTACTTTATTCTTATTTAAGCCTTCCGCAGTCAAAGGGTCAAGAGCATTCAAGATGACTTTATCCCGCTGGCCCATATTTTTAAACAACCTAAATTTGGACTGTAAGTAATTCTCTAGCTTGTAGTCATAGCGATCCAAATGATCAGGAGTGACATTTGTCAAGATTGCAATTGCTGGTCTAAAGCAGATAAATCCATCAATTTGATAGCTGCTGCATTCGATAACCCACCAATCGTGATCTCCATCCAACAATTGAGCAGCCCAGCTTTTGCCGACATTTCCTGCCAATCCCACATCCAAACCAGCTGACTTCAACAAATGGTAAGTGAGCAAAGTGGTGGTCGTTTTCCCGTTTGTCCCGGTAATTGCGATCACTTTCCCTGCACTGAATCGATTGGCAAATTCCAACTCATCAATAACCGCAATACCTTCGTTCAATGCTTTCTGGACGATATAGGCTTTTTCCGGAATCCCTGGAGATTTGATAATCAAATCAGAATTGAGAATAATTGCTTCAGAGTGCAACCCCTCTTCGTAGGGGATTTCTTCCAACTCCAACTGCTCTTTTCTTGCCTCTGAAATCTTACCCGAATCTGAAACCCACACGGCAAAGCCATTCCGTTTTGCGAGCATTGCTGCCCCCAATCCGCTTTCTCCGGCTCCTAGTATGGTTATTTGTTTCATTTTCTTTTATCTCAATTTTAAAGTCGCCAATGTGATGACTGCCAGTAAAATCCCAACAATCCAAAACCGGGTTACGATTTTGGCTTCAGGGATACTTTTCTTTTGATAATGATGATGTAGTGGGGACATGAGGAAAATCCTCTTCCCTTCTCCATATTTCTTTTTTGTGTATTTGAAATAGCTCACCTGCAGAATAACACTGGCATTTTCAACCACGAAAATCCCACACATCAACGGAATCAATAATTCCTTTCGAAGTGTCAAAGCCAATACTGCGATCACTCCTCCAAGCATCAAGCTTCCTGTATCTCCCATAAAAACCTGGGCTGGATATGCGTTGTACCAAAGGAATCCGATACATGCTCCGATAAATGCGGATGCGAAAATCACCAACTCTCCAGAGTTAGGGATATACATAATATTTAGGTACTGGGAGAAAATGGCGTTACCACTGATATAGGCAAAAATGGCGATTGTAAGGCCTATTATGGCCGAAGTTCCAGCTGCTAATCCATCAATCCCGTCCGTGATATTTGCTCCGTTAGAAACTGCCGTGATGATAAAAATCACCACAAGAATGTACAGTACTGGAGTCATTGCCTCACCCAAAAAGCCTAAAAGCGTCTCATAATTGAGCTCGTTATTTTTTACAAATGGAATAGTGGTCTTCGCAACTTTTACATCCTTAAATGCCGGAGTTTCAACTATTCCTTCCTCAATAGAAACAGGGTTTTGGAATTCACGAATCACCACATCCTCATTGAAATAAAGCGTAGCTCCCACGATAATCCCGATTCCGATTTGACCGACGATTTTGAATTTACCTGCAAGTCCTTCTTTGTTCTTTTTGAATACTTTGATGTAATCATCCAAAAAGCCGATTGCTCCTAACCAAATAGTGGTGATCAACAAAAGAATGATATAGATATTATTCAGGTCTCCGAAAAGCAGTGTTGGAATCAGAATCGCAGCAATCATCATCAATCCCCCCATAGTTGGAGTTCCTTTTTTCTGATTCTGTCCTTCTAGCCCCAGATCTCTTACTGTTTCTCCAATCTGCTTTTTTCGAATCCAATCGATGATTTTATGACCGAAACTGATGGTGATGATCAATGAAAATAGCGCAGCCATCCCAGCCCTGAACGAAATGTATCGAAATACACCTGTACCAGGGATGTCCAAGACTTGATCTAAATATTCAAAAATGGGATACAACATCTCAGCTCTGGGTAAATTGAGTTAATAATTCTGTCACTACTTCTGCATCATCAAAATGATGCTTGACACCTTTTATTTCTTGATAATCTTCATGGCCTTTGCCGGCGATCAAGATGATATCTCCTTTTTGGGAAAGCATACAAGCCGTTTTGATGGCCTCTCTGCGATCTTCTATGGTCAATATTTTTCTGATTTCTGTTGGACCAATACCTGCCTGCATGTCCTTCAAGATTTCCATAGGTTCTTCAAACCTTGGATTGTCAGAAGTCAAAATGGCTTTATCACTTTCCTGAACAGCTATTTTAGCCATCACAGGTCTTTTGGTCTTATCGCGATTTCCACCACAGCCAACTACTGTGATCAATTGCTCATTTCCAGTCCGGACTCCGTTGATGGTTTTCAGAACATTATCCAAAGCATCTGGTGTATGCGCATAATCCACGATGGCTGTGATGCCGCCGATCGAAATTCGATCAAAGCGGCCTTTTGCACCTCTGATTCCTGAAAGTTCTCTCAGCACTTCCTCTTCATCTTCTCCTAACAGAACCGCTGTGCCCATCACTCCAAGAAGATTATAGGCATTAAATGATCCGATCATTCGGAACCAGATCAACTTGTTATTGATCTCTAATTCCAATCCTTCAAGCGTATTGGAAATGATTTTTGCCTTAAAATCTGCAGGAGACCTCAGCGCGTAAGTCTGATGAGTCGCTTTGCTGTTTTGAAGCATCACCATCCCTCTTTTATCATCCGCATTTACTAGTGCAAAAGCATCTTTCGGTAATTCATCAAATAGCTTTTTCTTCGCCTTGATGTACTCGTCAAAGGTTTTATGATAATCCAGATGGTCGTGAGAAATATTGGTAAAAACGGCCCCGGCTAGTTTCAATCCGGCAATTCTTTCTTGCACAATTGCATGGGAACTCGCCTCCATAAAACAATGAGTACAACCCGCATCTAGCATTTGACGAAGGAGGCTTTGTACACTGACTGAATCCGGAGTGGTATGCGTAGCAGGAATTACTTCTGAATTGATTTTATTTTCTACCGTAGAAAGCAAGCCAACACTATATCCCATCGCAATGAAAAGCTGATGAAGAAGCGTGACCGTAGTGGTTTTCCCGTTTGTTCCTGTTACTGCAACAACCTTGATTTTATCCGAAGGATTATCAAAATAATTGGCCGCC
The DNA here is from genome assembly GCF_014206875.1 of Algoriphagus iocasae. Taxonomy (GTDB): domain Bacteria; phylum Bacteroidota; class Bacteroidia; order Cytophagales; family Cyclobacteriaceae; genus Algoriphagus; species Algoriphagus iocasae. The sequence continues at coordinate 195,123 of NZ_JACIJO010000002.1, forward strand.
ATGATTCCCATTGCTTTGGAAGAGCTCACCACCTGTACATAAGTGATACCTTCTTTTAGCGGCTCTGGCAAAGTTTCACAAACGATGACCGTAGCACCTTTTTCGATGGCAGTATCGATAAAATCATGACCATCAACTTGAGTACCGGGAACAGCCACAAAAACGGATCTTTCAACCACTTTGCGGCTATCAAAGACAATATTCTGAATCCGCAATTCCATGTCACCGGTAGTGCTGATCAGAGATACTTTATATAATATGTCTTTTAATACTTTCATTTAGCCTAAAACCAGATTGATGGTTGCGTTTTGAGTTAATGTAGTTCCAGGGGAAAGCGATTGGGTTTTGACCACTCCTTTTCCTGAATAATTGACTTTCAAACCTTTGTTTTCAAGAATAAATAGGGCATCCCGTAATGGTAAACCTGATACATCAGGGATTTTAGCCTCATCTGTTTCATTGTTTTGCCATTGGATTTGATCTGAATTTGAGACCATTTTCACCCATTCCTCTGCATTCGCTGCACCAGCCTTTACTCCTAGTTCTTCGAAAATCTCATTCAATTCTCCTCCTCTACCTGCTTTGATAAATGGAACTTTTGAGTCGTTATTTTCAGCCTGGAAAATCTGGTTTTGATTGGATGGATTCAATTCGATATCCAAAGCGTAAATCCTATCTGCGATCTCTTTAAATACTGGAGCAGAAACATCACCACCATAGGCAGCAAAACCTTCCGGACTATCGATCACCACAATCATGGAGTATTTCGGGTTGTCAGCAGGGAAATAGCCAGCGAAACTTGTATAGTATTTTCGGGTATATCTCCCGTTTACCAACTTCTGCGCTGTTCCAGTTTTACCTGCAATTTTATAGTCTGCATTGGCTATGTTTCTAGCTGTACCTCTGATAACTACTCCCTCTAATAGCTCTTGTAATTGCTTGATGGTCTTTTCAGAAGCAATTCGATCTCGAATGATTTCAGTATCAAATCTTTCCTGAATAGTATTCCCTTTAGAAATTGACCGTACGATCATAGGCTTGACCATTGTACCGCCATTGGCGACAGCATTGTAAAGTGCCAGCGTATGCAGCGGATTCAACTTGATTTCGTACCCAATAGAGATCCATGGAAGAGAGGTTCCATACCAGTTTTTATCTCCAGGCTTCTTGAAATAAGGCTTTCCTTCTCCGACCAACTGGAATCCAACTGGCTCTTTTAAACCAACTTTATCGACATAGGCCATAAACTTGGAAGGGCTCGAGCCAAAATATTCATCCACCAATTTTGATATTCCAACATTCGAGGATTTCTCAAATGCCTCACGGACAGTCAATGTGCCGTAGCCTCCGTTTTTTGCATCGGTCATGGTACGGTCATAAAATTTATGAGCACCATTTCCAGTCTCTACTTTATCATTTAAGCTGATTTTATTCTCTTCCAGAAGGGCCAAAATCGACAACAATTTAAAAGTGGAACCAGGCTCGGTATTCCCCTGATCTCCAATGGCGAAATTGTAGTTTTCACCATATCCATTGCCGCTCTTATTTTTTTGAAGGTTGGTAATGGCTTTGATCTCACCGGTTTTTACCTCCATCACGATAACAGAACCAAATTCCGCATTTCGATCTACCAATTGCCTTCTCAATGCTGTTTCAGCAACATCCTGAATATTTACATCCAGGGTCGTCACGATATCTGACCCGTTTTCTGGCTTCACATCTTCCGCATCGAAAACCGGCTTCCAGCTACCTCCGGCAAGTCTTTGGAACAAAGCTTTTCCGTCCGTGCCTTTCAAGTACTCATTGAATGAATATTCGATTCCTGCACCGTATTCATCTTCATTCAAAAAGCCAACGGTACGGCTGGCAAGGGAATTAAATGGTCGATATCTTTTTTCTACTTTTTCAAACAGCACTCCTCCGCCCAAACGGCCTCCTCTAAAAATTGGCCACTTAGACATTTCCTGCATATCCTGATAGCCGATTTGTCTTCTATTAAGAACCAAATACCGCTTATTGTCTTTTCGTGCATCGTTGATCATCCGCTTATAAGCTGTTGCGGATTTGTCTTTATAAAATGCTGAAAGCTTCTGGGCCAAAGAGTCGATTTTTGCCTTGTACCGATCTTCTTTGACAATTGTTGGATCAATTGCTACTCTATAAAAAGGTAAACTTGTGGCCATCAAACTTCCGTCACCGGCATAGATATTTCCCCGAGTGGCTGGCACCTCTCTATATTGGAAATTGATGGTTTCGGCTTTTTCTCTCCATTTGTCCCCCTCATCTAGTTGGAGCTGGGCAATACGGTAAGGTATTGCGGCCGCAACCAGCGCAACAAGGATGAATACCACCCTCACTCGGAGCAATATGGATCGTTTTATATTCACTTATCTACCTCGATCTTGATCGGTGGTTGATTTAATTCTTCTATTTCTTGTGCCGAAACACGTTTTGCCACTTCTGACTGCATGCTGCTTAGCATGTACTCAGCTTCAAGCGTAGTTACATCCGCACGAAGGTCCTCGACCTCCTGCTGTGCCTTTTCAATTTTTCGCACCATGTTTTCAGCATGGTGATTACTCCAGATATAGATCAACGCCAAAAGGACTACAAACCCAACTGGCGGAACCAACTGCACCGGGACACCTTCTCCAAGCAACCCCGTCACATTTAACTTTTCTTCTATCCAAGTGAATATGGTCTTTCTAGGACCTCCACTCTTTTTGGAAGCATTTTCCTTTTTAAGTTTCTTCTTAAAGCTGTTCTCGCTCATTTCCCTGTCTTTTTAGCAACTCTCAGTTTTGCACTTCTTGCTCTTGGATTCCTTGCTATTTCTTCCTCATCAGCGACTACCGCTCCCCGTACTACCGGTTCAAGTGGCCTGATCAGATTGCCATAAAAATCCTTTTCTACTTCTCCCTGAAATTTTCCTTTTTGAATCAGGTTTTTGACCAATCGGTCCTCTAAACTATGATAGCTCATCACTACCAACCTTCCCTCTGGCTTTAGCAATTCCACAGCACTCAGCAACATTTCTTCCAAAGCTCCCATCTCATCGTTCACTTCTATTCTCAAAGCCTGAAAGACCTGAGCATAATATTTGAAATCCTTGCCTCGAGGGGCATATTTCTTCAAGAAAGACGTAAACCCTTCTGTCGTTTCAAAAGGCTGCGAAGCCCGCTCAGCGACAACTGCTTGTGCCAAGGTTTTTGCGTTTTTTACTTCTCCATAAATGCCGAAAATCTTATGAAGCTTAGATTCCTCATAAGTATTGAGCACCTCTTTGGCAGAAAGATCCGCCGACTGATTCATCCGCATGTCCAGACTACCACTAAAGCGGGTAGAAAATCCCCGACTAGGTTCATCAATCTGATGGGAAGAAATTCCCAGATCCGCCAAAATCCCATCAACCTTCTTCACACCATGTAATCTGAGATACCTTTTCAGATCCCGGAAATTGGCTTCCACGAAAGTGAACCGGTCATTTTCCGGAATATTTGCAATGGCATCTGCATCCTGATCAAATCCATAAAGATGGCCTTTGTCCAAATGCTTGAGGATCTCACGTGAATGCCCACCTCCACCGAAAGTGACATCGACATAGGTTCCGTTGGGGTCAATAGCCAAGCCTTCAGTGCATTGAGCTAGCATCACTGGAATATGGTAAACAGACTCTGTCATGGTTTAGGAGAGGTATTTTTCCATCAAAGCCGACAAGTCAGCCGGATCAGGGATGACATGCTTGGCATGATTTTCAGGATTCCAGATTTCTATTCGTGCCCCGTTTCCGGCGACAACTACTTCTTTTTCAAGTCCTGCGTAAGCCTGAAACGTTTTCGGTATCAAAAGCCTACCGGCGCTGTCCAACTCCACATCGACTACAGTATTGAAAAATGCACGCTGCAATGCACGCTGTTCAGGATTGTTGATGTTCAGAGATTTTATCTGATTTTCTAACTTCCTATATTCCACCATAGGATACAAAGCCAAACAATGATCCTCTGCCATCCGAAGCATCAAAGTAGTCCCATTAGCCTCTGGTATCGCTGCCTTAATTTTTGCCGGCAGCGCCAGACGACCTTTCGGATCTAGCTTACAATCGTAATGGCTGTTGAACATCGCTTTCTTTTTCCCTGATATATGTGGTAAAGACAAAAGTAATAAAATGATATACACATTCTACCACTTTCCCCCACTTTTTCCCACTTTCTCTTAAAAGTAGCCAAAAGTTTCATCCAAGCCAATATTTTTCAAAATATTTCAAGGAATATTTCAGAGATATTCAGATGATTAACAGCCCATTATAAAATTCAAAAAACCTCAATTATTAACATTCTGGAGGGCTTTTTTTCCTGTAAAATCCAATTTTATTGAATCATTCCCAGAAGAGGGGTAGAAAAGTGGAGAGATTTCCCAAAATTTTTAAAAGAATCTCCAAAGCCAGTTTATTTTTCTCAATTCAAACATATACTACCCTACAAATCTTGTAGACTTAATTGAATATTAATTTAGATTTGTAGCTACGCTCCTCACCTATGAAAAAATTAATCCTACTAGCACTGATTCCCTTCCTATTTGGATGCAATACCTCCACAAAAAAAACCGCGAATTTTGAAGGAGAATGGCATGGATATTTAGATTTAGGAGATGACCATCTTCCTTTTTGGATCAATCTGGAAAAATCTGAAAATCAATGGACTGCTTATCTGATAAATGATCAGGAAAGACTAGCCGTCCCAGATGTCACCATCAAGGGTGACAGCATTCATATTGAAATGAATGCCTTTGATTCAGAGGTATTTGCGAAGCTAGATGAGGATGGAGTAATACGTGGAAGATATCAGCGCAATTACCAGGAAAACTATAAATCTGCATTTGTTGCGGAAAGAAATATCCAAACAAGATTCCCTGTTCTGGAAGAACCAACTTCTGATTTTTCCGGGAAATGGGAGTTTGAATTCACAAGATCAGACAGTAGCACTTATCAGGCAATTGGAGTTTTCAAGCAAAATGGTAATAAAATCACGGGAACTTTTCTAACCAATTTTGGAGACTATCGATTTTTGGAAGGAAACGTCAGCGGAGACACTTTTTTTCTAAGTGCATTTGATGGAGGACATGCCTTTTTCTTTACCGGTTCCGAGTCAAATTCCGGAATAGTATCTGGCAGATTTAGGTCAGGCCCAATTTATTTTCAGACCTTTTCCGCTATTAGAAATAAAGATTTTGAATTGCCGGAAAACAATGATCTGACTCAGCTAAATGAAGGGTATGAAACACTTGACTTCAGTTTTCCGGATATAGATGGAAAGATCATTTCTCTTGGCGATTCGACTTTTGAGGATCAAATTGTCTTGGTTCAGCTTTTTGGAACTTGGTGCGCCAACTGTATGGACGAAACAAATTTTCTGGCTCCCTGGTACGAGGAAAATAAAGGAAAAGGGATCGAAGTAGTTGCTTTGGCTTTCGAAAGTAAGCCTGATTTTGAATATGCAGTAGGCCGATTAAAAAAACATGCCGAACGATTTGATGTTCCTTATCCGCAATTGATTGCCGGGGTTTCCAACAAAGAAAAAGCTGGCGAAGCTCTCCCTGCACTTAAAGAAGTGCAAGCTTTCCCGACGTTAATTTACATGGATAGAAACCATAAAGTAAGGAAAATCCACACAGGATTTAACGGTCCGGGAACAGGAGAATATTATGCTAAATGGGTTGAAGAGCATAAACTTTTTATCGACAAACTCTTGGCCGAATAAAACTTAAACTGCTTTCAAAAGCCTAGTAGAAAGCACTCTATAGGCAAATATCAAGCTGATGACCATCAATATTGACGCAAGATAAAATGAAGCTCCTGGTAGATAAATCGGAGCATCTTCAGAACTGAAATAAGCGAATATTGAATTCATCATCAATGGACCAATAATAGATGTCAAACTGACTAAGCTGGTCAACGCTCCTTGCAATTCTCCTTGTTGATTAGAGGGGACCTGACTGGAAATTATCCCTTGCAATGCCGGTCCGGAGATTCCTCCCAAACAATAAGGGATCAAAAAGACAAACATCATCCAACTCAAAGAAGCAATACCGAAGCAGAAGAGTCCAATGGCATTTAATGCAATCCCAAAATAGACAGACTTTGCCTGACCCAATTTGGGAATCACGACCCGAATCAATCCTCCCTGAACTATCGCCACCAATAAACCAACCACTCCCAGGGAATATCCCACCATCGCCTCATCCCAACCAAATTTAAACATGGTATAATAGGACCAATTGCTTTGGACAGCATGGCTGGAAATATAAATCAAGACCAATGATAAAACCAGGCCCGATATCACTGGATATTTTCTGAGGTGCATCAACGAGCCAATTGGATTTGCCCTTCGCCAATCAAAAGCCCGTCTTTCCGATGCCTCCAAAGATTCTGGAAGAACAAAATACCCGTAAAGAACATTTAATAAGGACAATGCCGCGGCGACTAGAAATGGAGCTCTAGGCCCAAATTCTGCACCGGCCATTCCGCCAATTACAGGTCCAATGATAAACCCCAATCCAAAAGCAGCTCCAATAAGTCCAAAATTTTGAGATCGTTTTTCTGGAGTACTGATATCAGCAATATAAGCGGTGGCGGTAGTGAAACTTGCCCCAAAAATCCCTGCTACAAGGCGACCTACAAAAAGCCAAAAAAGTGTTGGGGCAAAAGCATGAAAAACATAATCAATCCCTAATCCCAGCAAGGAAAGTAAAAGTACAGGTCGTCTACCAAATCGATCGGAAAGCCCACCCATAATTGGTGAAAAAACGAATTGCATGGCTGCAAAAGAAAAAAGCAACCAGCCACCATATTGTGAAGCCTGACTTAGTCCCTCTCCTGTCAATTCCTCGATCAAACTCGGCACCACCGGTATAATTACGCCTAGACCGATCACATCCACCAAAATGGTGATGAAAATAAACAGCAAGGAACGCTTCGAGTTTTGTCGCATGATTTAGTGAAAGTTCAAACTTAAAATTCTTGATGCAATTTTTTGTCATGGTCCTCGAATGAGAACAAAAAAAAGACCTGCTCATTGGGCAGGTCTTTTTCGAAGCATCAACACACAATTACCTTTTCAGGCATTTATCTTTCTTAAAACGATCAATTACTTGTTATCGTTTTTTTTCTGTAGTTCTTCTTGAAGTCTTTTTTGAAATTCCTGGATTTTGGCTTGATTTTCCTTTTGCCAAACTTCCATTTTACGCTGGTATTCTTCCATTTTTGGCTGCATCTCCTTCTCCCAAGCCTTCATTTTTTCTTCAAACTCCTTCAATTTTGGTTCATTTGATTTTTGCCATTCCTGCATCTTCATTTCAAACTCTTTCATTTTAGGCTCATAGGCCTTCTGCCACTCCTGCATTTTAGCTTCGAATTCCTTCATTCTTGGCTCATTGGCTTTCTCCCATTCTTTCATTTTCAGCTCATACTCCTTCATTCTAGGCTCATTTTCTTTCTCCCAAGCCTTCATTTTCTCCTCAAACTCCTTCATTTTAGGAGCCATAGTTTTCTCCCACTCAGCTGCTTTTTTCTCCATATCTGCCGCTCTGGCATCCATTTCTTTTTTCCACTGCTCCTTTTCGGCTTTGGTCATTCCCACTGTGTCTTTGTGAAAATCCTTCCATTCAGTCCCATCAAAATCCCAGAACCCTTCTATGCCCTCAAACTCTATTGGAGGCATTGGAGCCATCTCAAATTCCATCGGTGGCATCGGTGCCATTTCAAATTCAAAATCTGGAGCCGGAGCCATTTCGAAATTCATTTCAGGTGCAATTGCCAATTCAAAGTCCATCATTGGAGCCATAGCCCCTTCTGGAAACTCAGGCATGGGAGACAATTCCAATTCCGGCATATTTTCAAGAACGACTGTCTTGCCATCATGCTTGTAAACGAAAGTGCCTTTCTTATTACCCTTCATGATCACTGTATCACCCTCTCGTATGATTGTATCCCCTTTGATCTGAATGCGGTACTCCTTACGGTCTTTCAGTTCGATCACCTCATTATTTTCATTCACCCAAACTGGGTTTCCATCTGTGATAATGATTTTCTCACCCTTTTCAGGAATGGTGTCTAAAGTCAAAGCAAGGTTTTTCGTTGATCTAGTGGAGACCACAGAAGAAACTTCTGTTTGATTGATAGGCTGAATTTTTTCCGTTTTGGCAGGAGCATCCTGCTGCGCACTTGCCATCAGGCCGGCACTAAGTATTAATGTGATTAACATAGGGATAGAAATTATAGGGTTCTGAGGATATGTCTGAGCTGGGTAGCCCATGATTCTTTTGATTCTTTGTAGGGTTGGATTTCTTTTTTTGCCAGCTGCAAGCGCTAACTCGGGCGGATTTTGCTTCGCAAAGTTTAAAACCTCTGCAAGTCCATAAGCCAGTTCCTTGGCAGAAACTCCCGCTGATACTGCTAGATCATCGGATGCATTTTCACGCAATTCTTTCACAGTCTGACTCATCCACCAGAAGCAAGGATGGTAGAAGAAAACCACCTCTAAAGTAGATTGAAGCAGATTTGCCAAATAATCATTTCGCTTGACGTGGGCTAATTCATGTGCTATGATTGCTTCCAGTTGAGCAGGTGAAAGCTGAAATATCAAACCTGCTGGGATTAAGATTACGGGTTTCAAAAACCCAAAAGTGATTGGAGAAAGTCCTACTTCAGATATTCTAAGCTGCACTTTTTTGGAGATCCCTAAGTTGGAAGCCATTCTAGACACTGTCTCGTTCAACTGGGCATCTAGACTAATGCTGGATGATTTTCTGAGAATCCGGATTTCTGAAAGACTGTTTACCAATCTAAAGAGGAAGAGAATTGCTCCCAAAAACCAAAAATTAACGAGGATAGGTAATTGACTTTCGATCCATTGGATCAGTTTAGGAATCAGACTTTCTGAAGCTGTGGCTGAAATTTCTCCCATTTGACTCCACACCATCGCGTCCAAAACCAGGTCTTCTGAAGCTGTGGTTGCAACTGGGATATCAAGTTGGTAGATAAATGTAGCAACAGCCGCTATTAAAGTGATGCCTAAACTTCCAAGGGCCAGATTATATTTAAATGCTGGAGTTCGGTGAGAAAACAACTTGAGTAACACCCAAAGAGAGGCTCCAATTAATACAAGCTGCCAAACAGAATGCACCAAGGTCCATCCAAGGGCATACAGCAAATGATCCGGTATCAAATCGTTTAAAATTGTCATCAGGAATTCTGTTCTAGTTGGTCTAAAAATTCTCTTATTTCATTCAATTCTTCCTTAGAAGGATTTTCTTGTCCAAGTGCCTGCATCACAAGCTTTTTCGCCGAGCCTCCAAAAGCAGTAGCCATCAGATTTTTGATCAGAGACTTTTGAGTTTCTCCCTGATTGGTGGCAGGCTTGTAGATGTGTGTTCTACTTTTTTCGTCTCTAGTCACCATTCCTTTGGCATGCATGATCTGCATGATTTTCAGCGTGGTGGTATATCCGGTTTCTTTGGTTTTAGAAATCTCCTCGTGAATCTGTCTCACACTGGCTTCTTTCTTTTCCCAAAGCAGGGATAAAATCTCAAGTTCGGCTTCTGTAGGTTTGCTCATGGCTTTGTTATACGACATCTTTCGTACAAAGTTATACGAAGACAATCGTAATATCAAAAATTCTACGAAAATAATCGTATTAAAAAGTGTTAAACATCTCTAATTCAATTAAAATGCCTCAAAAAATAAAATAGATCTCAGAAATCTCAACTCTAAAAATTAGAGAAGGAACTTTCTTACCTAGACATTAGTTGTATAAACATTGAATTTTTAAACAAAACCAACTAAATACCATGAGTAAGAATCAAGCATTATTAAGACCGATCACACTCGGGAATCTTAATTTATCGAATAGAGTCTGGATGGCTCCAATGACTAGATCTAGAGCAGCCAATCCTGAAAACAAACCATTTGAAATTCACGCAAAATACTACCAGCAAAGAGCTTCTGCCGGATTGATCATTACGGAAGGATCCCAAATTTCCAAAAGAGCTGTAGGGTATATTAATACGCCTGGAATTTATTCGCAAGAGCAAGTAGATGGTTGGAAAAAAGTAACTAAAGCCGTGCATGAGGAAGATGGACATATTTTCATCCAGTTATGGCATGTAGGAAGGATCTCACACCCTGACTTCCATAATGGAGAGTTGCCATTGGCACCTTCTGCCATCAACCCAAATGAAAAATCCTACACTCCGGAAGGCTTTAAGGAAACAGTCACTCCGAAAGCGATGAGCATTGAGGAAATCAAACAGACCATCGAGGACTTCAAAAATGGAGCGAAAAATGCGATGGAAGCTGGTTTTGACGGAGTAGAAATTCACTCTTCCAATGGCTATTTATTGCATCAGTTTTTTAACAGAACAAGTAATGTCCGAACTGACGAATACGGTGGAAGCATTGAAAACAGAGCAAAAATCCTTTTTGAAGTAATCGAGGCAATTAAGGAAGTGATGCCAGAAAATAAAATCGGTGTAAGATTGAATCCATCACTAAATGGTGTTTTTGGTATGAAAGCTGACGAAGAAACCATTCCGACTTTTGACTACATTATCAAGAAGTTGAATGAATACGATTTGGCCTATCTACACTTATCAGAACCTTTCAGTGACGTATCGGACATTCCATATTTGGAACCAAACATCGCCAAAAGGTACAGACCTATGTATAAAGGTACGTTGGTGATAAACAATCAATTTGATCAGGAAAAAGGAAATAAGATTATCGAAGAAGGACTGGCAGATGCTGTAGCCTTTGGAAAGTTGTTTATCTCAAATCCTGATTTACCTATTAGGTTTGAAAGCGAAGCACAGTTGGCAGATTGGGATCAGGACACCTTTTACACTCCTGGTGAAAAAGGATACACTGACTACCCATTACTAGAAGAAACAATAGTTGGTTAATTACCGAAAGGGCCGGAAATTCCGGCCTTTTCTTTACATTTAAAAATGTGTTTAGTAGCTATTTCCTGGAAAAATCATCCAGAGTACCCACTGATTATTCGAGCTAATCGAGATGAATTTTTCGATCGCCCGACTGCTAAGATTCATTTGTGGGAATCTGGTTTTTATGGAGGAAAAGACCTAAAAAGCGGTGGAACCTGGATGGGTTTTAACCCTAATGGAAGATGGGCTTTGCTTACCAATTATCGAGATTTTAATAATCCAAGGAAAGCTCAAATCAGCAGAGGAAAATTGGTGCAGGATTTTTTAGAAAGCACAGTAGCACCAAAAGAATATCTGGCTTCGGTTGAAGCACATCGAGATAAATATGATGGTTTCAATCTGCTGGTTTCCGACGGAGTAAAACTCTTTTATTTCAGCAATTTTGGAAAAGGAATCTCTGAAGTAGCTCCTGGAATTCACGGGCTAAGCAATGGCTTATTAAACGACCCATGGCCTAAAGTTGAATTGGCTAAATCTGAATTAAACCAAGTGACTTCGGAACAATTTACTGTCGACAAGCTGTTAGGAACACTTATTTCAAAGAAAACTTATCCAATCAGCCAACTCCCAAACACAGGTGTTCCTGAAGAAATGGAAATTGGGCTTTCGGCTCAGTTTATCCGATTGGGAGATAATTATGGAACAGTTTCGTCTACTGCTTTGACTTTGGATAAAAGTGGAAAAGTATGGATGAAAGAGCGGAGTTTTCAACCTGATTACAGTAAATTCACCGATGAGACCTATTCGTTTCATAGCTCAAACCTAGAAATTGATGAACCAGAAAATATATGATGTCCTGATCGTGGGCGGAGGACCAATTGGCCTTGCTTGTGGTGTTGAAGCTCAAAAAGCGGATCTTGACTATGTAATTCTTGAAAAAGGAGCTTTGACCAATTCCATTTTCAACTACCCCATCAACATGACTTTTTTCTCCACTTCAGAAAGATTGGAGATGGCCAATATTCCTTTTATGTCTATCGGGAATAAACCCACCCGAACGGAAGCATTGGAATATTACAGAAGGGTTTTCCTTCATTTTAATCTAAATGTCAAGCTTTACGAAGGAGTAGAAACCTTGGCTAAAAACGGTGAGAATTTCGAGGTCAAGACCTCCAAAGGAACTTATCAAACCAAAAAGATTATCCTAGCTACTGGCTTTTACGATCTTCCAAATCTAATGAATGTTCCCGGCGAGGATTTGCCAAAAGTTCAACACTATTACAAAGAACCATGGCCCTTTATCGGCCAAAAAGTATTGGTAGTGGGCGGAGCGAATTCTGCTGTCGATGCAGCATTGGAAACATGGAGAAAGGGAGCTGAAGTAAGTATGGTTCTGTTGGAAGATGAAGTCGACGAAAATGTGAAATATTGGGTTCGCCCGGATATCATGAACCGCATCAAAGAAGGTTCGATCAAAGCTTTTACGAAATCCAGAATCAAAGAAATCCGAGAGCATGAAGTTGTGATCAACACTCCAGAGGGTGAGGTAACAATTGAAAATGATTTTGTATTGGCGATGACAGGTTACAAACCCAATTTTGCCCTACTCGATCAATTGGGAGTGGAAATGAGCCAGGATGAAAAAAGACAACCCTGCTACGATGAGTTAAATCAGGAATCTAACGTACCGGGAGTTTATTTGGCAGGTGTGGTTTGCGGGGGACTGAATACAAGGGAATTCTTTATCGAAAACAGCATCGTACATGCAGAGATGATTATGAAGGATATCAAAGAAAAGTTGGGTTGATTTGTACCTTATTCAACCTTAACTTTTCCCCAATAAACAGTAAAATCTTCTGCTTCCGTATTTGGATCAGTTTTTTTCATCCAATGTATCTTGTCATCAACCATGACAAATGATTCATAATACATCTCAGGAAAATTCACAGGAAAGACGTTTCCAGAATTATCCATAAATACTGTCTTTCTGGATATTTCTTTGAATAGTTGATCCCGCTGTTCTTTTGTTATTTCTTTAGCTTTATAGAGGCTATATAGACTTTTGCTGGGTTTAGTACTGTAAGTAATTAAAAATCCATTTTTTACCTGAGCTATACCTTGAATCCGAGCAGGGAAGGGCTCATTTTCTGGATCACTCACTTGCCCTAATACATAAGCTCCGTTTTCAACTCCTTCATTTTCTTCAAAATCCGATAATGGAATAGCAAGACTTGATAAAAAAGCAGGATTGCCATCATTCCATTCGTAAGTATATAAAACAAGTTCGTTTTGAAATATTAAATACATACGATTTTCCTCCTCATTAACTACAAATCGAGGCCTGAAATCTTCGAATGGAAATGTCTTACCTGATAGAAACTTGGATCCCTCTGGAAAGGGGACTATCAGACGAACTTCATCAGTCTTTAAGTTGGCCAAAATCAGATTTCTTCTTTTTTGAAGATATTCCGGACTGTATTCCTCTGCATTCTCTAGTAAATCAAGAGAATACAAAACATATTCTTCCCCATTAATTGAAACAATCTGACTGTCTGCAAGTAAGCTAACTGGCCCTCCAAAACTTACCTGATTTTTCACTGGTTTTCCGGCCATTATCAATTCCCCATTTTTTTGAAAAACTCGTTGGCCAGACATATAATCTACAACCACAATATTTCCTTCTTTGGACAAAGTCAAGGGTTTGGTCATAGAACCAAAAGCACCAGGTACATCACCGGATTTACTCCATTCGTATTCTAGTTCTCCATTGCTTTTGTTGACGACAAAAACCTTGGAATTTAAAAAATCCTTGAAAATCACATGCTTTTCATCGGCAGTCTGAAATAGAAACGCTTTTGCCAAAATACCTTTGACAGTTACCGAATCTTCAACTTCGATGGAGACTTCTTTTGGTTGATCAGTTTCTGATATTTCATTGTTGGGGGTTTGGCAAGAATAGACACTAATTAATAAAAAGTAGAATGAAAGCTTTTTCATCATATATAAAATTGGTGGTTCCTTAACAAGATTATCAAAACTAAGGACTTCTGCAACATCTCGAAGAATATAAATTTCTATCTCTCAACAGAAAATGGCTAACTTTGCATTTCTATGAAAAAGAAACCATTTACAGTTGTCTATGAAGACAACCACCTTTTAATCGTCAATAAAGCTGCGGGCATCTTGGTCCAAGGTGATAAGACGGGCGATAAAACCTTGACGGACTACCTCAAAGATTACATTGCCAAGAAATACGATAAGCCAGGAGCAGTTTTCCTTCACCCTATCCACAGACTGGACCGACCGGTTAGCGGTTTGGTGGCATTTGCGAGAACTTCCAAAGGACTTGAGCGCATGATGGAGCTATTCCGCAAGCGCGATATCCATAAAGTATATTGGGCCATTGTCAAAAGAAAGCCTCGTGAAGAACAGGGCAAATTGACTCATTGGCTTACAAAAGACGAGCAGAAAAACTTTGTCACTGCGCATGATCGAGAAGTGCCAGGATCCCAAAAAGCAGAATTGAACTACAAGACATTGGGCTTTATGAATGACCATTGGCTTTTGGAAGTTCGACCGGTTTCCGGTAGACCTCATCAAATCCGTGTTCAGTTGGCATCCATGGGCTGTCCAATTAGAGGAGATATCAAATATGGCTTCGCAAAGCCAAACCCAGACGCAAGCATCAACCTGCATGCTTTCAATCTGGTCTTTGTTCACCCGATCAAAAAAGAAAAGCTTTACTTAAGAGCGGCAGTTCCTGAAGAAGAATTCTGGGAGCAGTTTTTGGAGTTTGAAACTGTCAAAACCAAAGACCAACATCTGGACAATTCCTTCTCTGGATAACAGAATAAATCCACTCAATTTTATAACCTTTAGTTTGAATCATAGATCGCTAAAGGTTATTTTTTTGCTCCTTTTAGTTAATATTGATAGACATTTCTCAAAATCATGAAAAACTTCCTTCTACTTTTAGCAGCAATTGCATTCTTGGCTTCTTGCTCTCCAGAGCCAAAATCCAAGACCATTTATATCGTCCGTCATGCAGAAAAACAGCTGGTGGGAGATGATCCTGAGTTGGCACAATCTGGGGCACTTCGTGCTCAAAAGCTCGCTCAAATTCTATCAGATCAAGATATCAAACATATTTACAGCACTAACTATCAAAGAACAAAACAAACTGCACAACCAACTGCCGATGAATTTGGATTAGAGATCGAGTTGTACGACCCAAGAAATAATGATGAACTGGTTGAGAAATTAAAATCGGTAGATGGAAATGCTCTTGTAGTTGGCCATAGCAACACGGTCGGGCAGATCGCTAACTATTTTGTAGGAGAAGGAGAAAAATTTCAAGACCTGGATGACTCTCAATACAACTTTATTTACATAGTCTCCTTAGATGAAAACGGATCTTCCGTGATTACAAAAACATATAAGGATTATTAAACCAAAACCACTTCGATGCCTTTCTCCTCTAATTTCTGGAGAAATAAATCTGGAATTTTGGCATCCGTAATAATCACATCCACGTCTTCTAGTTCGCAGATTTTTCCAAAACCTTTCTTGCCAAATTTTTTAGAATCTGCCAAGACGATGGTTTTCTGAACATTCTTGATCATTTCGGCATTGAGATGAGCTTCCATCATATTGGAAGTAGTCAATCCATGCTCCAAACTGACTCCATCCACACTTAAAAAGAGTTTGCTGCATGCAAAATTCTTTAACATCTCCTCTGCATAATGTCCCACAGCAGAGCTACTGCTTTTTCTAACGACCCCTCCCAATTGCACCAATTCAATTTCAGGTGAATCAATCAAAGCTAATGTCACATTCATTGCTGCAGTCAATACAGTCAGCGGCTTATTTCTTGGGATTGCCTGAGCAAAAGCCACCACAGTGGTACCAGAACCAATTAAAATCGCTTCGTTATCTTCCAGATATTCCAGCGCTTTTTCCGCGATTTTGTTCTTCTCTTCTACTTGCTCCAGCTTTTTCACATTAACGGATCGATCCGACACATATGGGGAAACGGGAGTTGCACTACCATGCGATCTATACAGCAAGCCCTTATCTTCTAGAAGTTTAAGATCTTTTCTGATCGTCACCATGGTCACTTCCATGCTTTTGGCAAGGTCAGAAACGGAAACAAAACCCGCCCGATTTAGCTCATCCAGTATATATTTATGTCTTTCAGCAATGGTCATAGCTTTCTTTTCTGACCTAAAAATAAGTAAAACAATAGGAAAGCATACTATTTTCAGAAAAATATACTTTCTTTTTATTTCCTTTTCTTTCTTTTTTGTTTACTTTTAAAACGATTTAGATAGAAATGAAAAGAGAAGAAAACATAAACCAACTGAAAAACGCCGAGAAAGTGTGGGACATCGCTGTAATTGGGGGTGGTTCATCTGGCTTAGGCGTAGCTTTAGATGCTATTTCAAGAGGTTTATCTGTGATATTATTGGAGAAGGCGGATTTTGCAAAAGGGACTTCCAGCCGAAGCACCAAACTGGTCCATGGCGGAGTCCGCTATTTAGCGCAAGGTGATGTAATGCTTGTTTTGGAAGCATTGAAAGAAAGAGGAAAGTTGCTTAAAAATGCCCCTCACCTTGCGCATGACCAGCCTTTTATCATCCCTATCTACACCTGGAAAGATCGAATTCAATACATCGTCGGTCTCAAACTTTACGATTGGATGTCTGGACGATTAAGCTTGGGGAAATCCAAATTCATTTCCAAAAAAGAAACTATCAAGAGACTACCAGCAGTCCTACAAAAAGGTTTGATGGGAGGAGTTGTTTATCACGACGGGCAGTTTGATGATGCGCGCCTTGCTTTGGATATTGCTCAAACAGCTGACGAAGCAGGCGCATGCCTTTTGAATTACACCAAAGTCAACAATCTTTTAAAGACTGAATCTGGCAAAATTTCGGGTTTGAACGTTCAGGACTTAATAGGCAAGAAAAAGTATTCAATTCAAGCTAAAATGGTGGTAAATGCCACCGGGGTATTTGCGGATAAAATCCTTCAAATGGATAATCCTGAAGCTCCAAAGATGATTCAACCTAGTCAAGGAATCCATTTGGTGATGGACTTGGACTTTTTAGGTGGCTCTGATGCTTTGATGATCCCAAAAACCCGGGATGGAAGAGTTCTCTTTGCCGTTCCATGGCATGGCAAATTAGTGGTTGGGACGACAGACACTCTTCGGGAAAAACCAAAATTGGAACCTGAAGCTTTGCAAAAGGAAATTGATTTTGTGTTGGAAACTGCGGGCGGCTATCTCTCCAGAAAACCAACCCGAGCAGATGTAAAAGCAGTTTTTGCCGGCTTAAGACCCTTGGCAAGACCACAGGAAGGCAGAACAAAAACCAAAGAGATTTCAAGATCACATAAAGTGATAATTTCCGATAGCGGATTGGTCACCTTGACAGGTGGCAAATGGACGACTTTTAGAAAAATGGGAGAAGATACTTTAGACTATTTCCAGCAAATCACAGGAGAAAAACCTGCTTCCAGCAATTCTTTGGACATGAAAATCCATGGATATACTGAGCAGCTTCCCGCTGGACACTGGCAACTTTATGGATCCGATGCAAAAGCCATCCTAAAACTTGCATCTGAAAACTCAGAATTAGCAGAGAAGCTTCACCCAGATTTCCCAAATATTGCCGCTGAAGTAATTTGGGCAGTAAGAAATGAAATGGCAATGAAAGTTGAGGATGTGCTATCAAGAAGAATTCGTATTTTGATCCTTGATGCTCAGGCGGCGATTGATTCTGCTGAAAAAGTAGCGCAAATCATGGCCAAAGAGCTCAAGAAAGATGAAACCTGGATCTCAAAGGAAATTCAGGACTTCAACAAGGTGGCGGAAAAGTACTTAATCAAAAAATAATCCGCCATGACCTAAGATTATTAACCCCATCCGTTTTGGTTGATTCATCACGGATAATACCCAAAAATAATGACCCAAGAAAAACCTTACCTGATGGCTTTGGATCAGGGCACAACCAGCTCCAGAGCAATCATTTTTGACAAAAAAGGGCAAATTGTTTCGGTTGCCCAAAAGGATTTTAAACAGCACTTCCCTCATTCTGGCTGGGTAGAACATGACCCCAATGAGATTTGGACCAGCCAATCCAATGTGATGATCGAATCATTGGTTAATAATGGAATTAGAGCCAATCAGATTGCTGGAATTGGAATAACCAATCAGAGAGAAACCACCATCGTCTGGGAAAGGAAAAGTGGAAAAGCGATATACAATGCCATTGTCTGGCAAGATCGACGCACGGCTTCTTATTGCAACGAACTGAAAGAAAAGGGGAAAGCAGAATTGGTAGCTTCCAAAACAGGGTTAATTATTGACGCTTACTTTTCCGCTACCAAAATCCGATGGATTCTGGAAAATGTGGAAGGTGCAAGAGCAAAAGCTGAGGCCGGAGATCTCGCATTTGGAACCGTGGATTCCTGGCTTATCTGGAATCTCACTGCTGGAAAAACCCATATTACCGACATCACTAACGCCAGCCGAACCATGCTTTTCAATATCCATACTCAGGAATGGGACAAGGAACTATTAGAACTATTTGATATTCCAGAGTCAATGCTTCCAGATGTGAAATCCTGTAGTGAGGTCTATTGCGAAACAGCGGGAGATGTGTTAAGCACCAAAATCCCGATTGCTGGCATCGCCGGAGATCAGCAAGCAGCGCTTTTCGGCCAACTCTGCACCGAGCCGGGAATGGCAAAAACCACTTATGGCACAGGATGTTTCTTGGTCATGAATACTGGAACTGAAGCAGTAAAATCCGAAAACCAATTGCTTACAACAGTTGCTTGGAAAATTGGCGATGAAATCAATTATGCACTAGAAGGCTCCGTCTTTATTGGTGGAGCAGCTGTTCAGTGGCTACGGGATGGAATCGAATTGTTTGAAAATGCCAAGGATTCTGAAAAGCTGGCTACAAGCCTAGAAGATAACGATGGTGTTTATTTCGTTCCTGCCTTGACAGGTTTGGGAGCTCCACACTGGGACCAAAACGCTAGAGGTGCATTTTTCGGAATTTCCAGAGGAACCACCAGCGCACATTTGACAAGGGCAGCATTGGAAGCCATCGCTTATCAAGTTTATGATGTTTTGAAAGCCATGGAGAAAGATTCGGGTAAACCTACCCAAGAACTTCGGGTGGATGGCGGAGCAACAGCAAACAATTTCATGATGCAGTTTCAGGCGGATTTACTGGACTGCGAAATCAAAAGACCAGAAATCATAGAAACCACTGCAATCGGGGCGGCATTTTTGGCTGGTCTTGCAGTAGGATTCTGGAAAGATAGAGAGGAAATTCAATCCCTTTGGACGGCAGATAAAAGCTTTACTCCGAAAATGGAGGCATCCAAACGAGAAAAATTATTACATTTTTGGCACAAAGCTGTAGAGCGTTCTAAAAACTGGATAGAATCATGAATCCATATGTAGCAGAAATTATAGGAACTGGCCTCCTCCTTTTACTTGGATCGGGTGTTGTAGCAAATATGCTTTTGTCCAAAACCAAAGGCCAAGGTGGCGGAATTATGGAGATCAGTACGGCTTGGGCTTTGGCAGTTTTTGTCGGAGTAGTTGTTGCCGGACCATACAGCGGTGCACATTTAAACCCGGCTGTAACGATTGGATTGGCATTGGTAGGAAAATTTGATTGGGCGATGGCTCCTGGGTACATCGGAGCACAAATATTAGGAGCAATGATCGGCGTGGGACTTGCCTGGTTTCATTACAAAGACCATTATGATGCCACGGAAGATGCAGGACTTAAGGCTGCTCCTTTTGGCACCTCTCCTGCTATCAGAAATCTTCCTTTAAACTTCTTTTCGGAGGTGGCAGGAACATTTGTTCTGATTCTAGTGATCCTCTATAATGCAGGAGTTAAGATTGAAGATGCAAATCAAACCCCAATTGGAATGGGCTCATTGGGAGCAATTCCAGTGGCTTTTTTGGTTTGGGTAATTGGTCTGGCTTTGGGGGGAACAACCGGATATGCCATCAATCCTGCACGTGACTTTGGCCCAAGACTAATGCATTCCATCTTACCAATCAAGGGAAAAGGAAGTTCGGACTGGGGATATGCCTGGGTACCAATTTTAGGACCTATCGCAGGGGCCGCTGTAGCAGCAGGATTGTATTTGATTGCAGGAGCTTAACAAGCTGGAAAACTGGATCGACGGAAAAATTATTCTAGGAAATTATAAAAACGAAAGGCCTGAATCTTATTTGATTTCAGGCCTTTTGTTTAGTCCGATATTTAAATCATTTCAAAATCTCTCTCGCAATTACCATTTTCTGGATCTCTGAAGTCCCCTCCCCAATCGTACAAAGCTTAGAGTCTCGATAGTATTTTTCAACAGGATAATCCTTTGTAAAACCGTAACCACCGAAAATCTGAACTGCATCATTTGAAACAGAAACACATATTTCAGAGGCATAATATTTAGCTTTTGCAGACGCCAAGGTCACTTTTTCTCCACGGTTTTTAAGGTCTGCCGCTTTCATAATCAAAAGTTTCGCAGCCTCCACTTGGGTAGCCATATCGGCTAATTTGAAAGAAATCCCCTGGTATTTACTAATAGCCTTACCAAACTGCTCTCGTTCTTTTGAATATTGAATAGAAGCTTCCAAAGCTCCCTTGGCAATACCTAAGGAAAGTGCAGCTATAGAAATTCTTCCCCCATCCAAAATTTTCATTGATTGGATAAAACCTTCTCCGACATTCCCCAAAATTTGGGATTCATGCACACGGCAATCGGTAAATATCATTTCTGCGGTTTCCGAAGCCCGCATTCCCAGCTTGTCTTCCTTTCTCCCACCTTTAAATCCGGGAGTTCCTCTTTCCACTATAAATGCGGTCATTCCATGACTGTCACCAACTTCACCTGTTCGGGCAATTACTACCGCCACATCTCCAGAAACACCATGTGTAATGAAATTTTTTGCACCATTAATGACCCAGTGATCTCCATCTTTCACCGCAACTGTGCGCATATTTCCGGCATCTGAACCTGTATTTGGCTCCGTGAGACCCCAAGCTCCCAACCATTCGCAGGTCGCCAACTTTGGAAGGTATTTTTGTTTTTGCTCATCATTTCCAAACATCATAATATGCTCGGTACAAAGAGAATTATGAGCTGCCATTGACAGTCCAATCGAAGGATCCAATTTAGAAAGCTCCACGATCGCGGTGACATATTCAAAATATCCAAAGCCTGAGCCTCCATATTCTGTGGGAACCAAAACGCCCATCAGACCAAGTTCTCCAAGTTTCTTAAAAAGTTCTTTCGGGAAAAACTGGGAATCATCCCACTCTTTTCTGAAAGGGGTGATTTCTTTGGCTCCGAAATCACGGATCATATCTGCTATCATCCGCTGATTTTCATTTTCATTAAAGTTCATAGAGAAGTTATATGGGTTTATATATTCATTTAACCCTAAGATTCAGAATAAGTTTGGTTTCCACAAATCATCCCTAACCATAGAAAATTTTATGATATTTATACTTTCCACCTAAATGTCTTTGTCAGAAATAGTTTATCCTACTATTTTTCGAAAGAAGAGCTTAAAATCAATTTTAAATTTCCTTTTTCAGCTGAAGATTTTTTGATTTATTCAACTTCAAATCAACTATTTATGCGAATTATTCGAGTATTTTCTCTATTCTTTCTAGTTCTTACTTTTTCGACCAATTCATTTTCCCAATCAATTTTTGAAGTTTTAGATAGTCTGAAAGTAGAATTACAACAAAGCAAAACCCCTACTGAAGAAGCTGCCATTCTATCCGAATTGACTTGGTTTTATGTTCAAGTCTCATTGGACACAGCTGTAATGTATGGGAAAAAAGCAATTGAAGTTGCCAATGATTTAAATGATCCGGTACTTCTTAGCCAAGCTTACAGCGACCTTGCCTATGCCTGGATGGAAAAAGGTGAGTTGGTAAACGCAAGAGAAAACTATCAAAGTGCGCTGGATATTCGCTATGAAATCGGAGACTCCTCCAAAATTTATGGAACAATCACCAATTTAGGTTCTGTCTACCAACGGGATTTTCAGTCGGATTCTGCAATGGCTAATTATTTGAAAGCTTTGGCATTTTTCGAAAGATCAGGAAATGAGCGCAATGCAGATTTTATCAGAAATAATATCGGTGTCATATACCTTGAACTTAAAAATTACCGAAAAGCACTTGAAATTCTGGAGCAAGTAGCCAAATACCGAGAAGCAAATGAGGATTATTATAACCTCGCAACCACATTGAATAATTTGGGAAGCATACACAAGCATCAGGGAGATGATAAAAAATCTGAGGAAACCTATCTGAAGGCTCTGGAAATCTATAAAGATATTGGTGATGCTTATTACACCTCAACGACCTATAATAATCTGGCCACTTTATACAATTCCCAAAAACGAAGTAAACTGGCGATAGAATTTGCGGAGGAGGGCCTCAAATTAGCTGAACAAGCAGGTGCAACCTATGATTATGTCTTGTTATTATCAAATCTGGCTCAATCTTACAGCGATCTGAAAGAGTTTCCCAAATCGAAACAGTATTATCTAGAATCTGTGGCAGGTTTCAAAGCTCAAAATGCTGAAGAAGACTTGATGACAATGTATTTGCTCATGTCTCCGGTTTATGCTGCCTTAAACATGCCAGATAGCTCTGCACATTATACACAAGAATACATTGCACTGCAGCGAAAGCTCAGCGAACAAGAAATTTTAGAGCTTACTTCCGACTTGGAAACAAAATATCAGTCCGAGAAGAAAGACAAGGAAATTGCTGAAAACCAATTGGCTTTACGAACCAAAAATATCCAATTGTTTGGATCCCTAGGATTGGCGGTTATCCTGGCAATTGTCGGGTATCTTTTGTACAATCAGCAAAAGCTGAAAAACAGACAATTACAACAAGAAGTGGAATTAAAAGCGGCTTTGGCACAAATAGAAACTCAGAACAAACTTCAGGAACAGCGGGTTTTGATTTCCCGTGATCTTCATGATAATATTGGCGCCCAACTCACTTTTATCATTTCAGCAATTGAAAATCTGAAATATTTTGATCCAATCAAGGAAACCCTGAGTCATCGATATGAATCCATAGCTGACTTTGCCAAACAGACCATCACAGAACTACGTGACACGATCTGGGCGATGAATGCCGGGCAAATCACTTGGGAGCAACTAGCCTCAAGAATTTCCAATTACCTTCAAAACGCAGAAAAAGCTTCCTCCATAAAATTTGATTTCCAAGTATCTGAAAACCTTACTTCGGAACACCAACTTGCATCTGCTGATGGGATTCAAGTTTATAGAATTCTTCAGGAAGGAATCCAAAACGCTGTAAAATATGCGGATCCTAATACTATCTCGGTAAAAGTCTATGAGCAAGAGTTATCTCTCCACTTGGAAATAAATGACGATGGAAAAGGTTTTGATGAATCTAAAATTCTTCCGGGCAATGGGCTTTTTAATATGAGAAAAAGAGCGGAAGAGCTCGGAGGAACTATTTCCATCATTTCTGAAAAAGGAAAAGGAACTCAGATCCATCTTATTTGGCCAACTAATTCCTAACCTTTCTCCACATATACTCTAAATGCCGTATGGTTTTAGGATATATCTTCTTCTAGTTTTGAACATGTCTAAGTTTCATTTTTTTGAAAGAGCACATGTTCGTATCGATTTTGGAAAAAGGAGGAATAGGATTGCTGGTTTTCATCGTCCTGATAGCAATAGCATTTCTTCATTATTTACTTTTTAGAGAATACGTTTCCCAGGAAAAAATCCAGGAAAAAAGGATCAAAGACATGGAAAAGTTGGTGAAAATAGAAATTAACCGCTCCAGATCCTTAAACAATCAGGTTGACAATCTGTCTCAAATCAAAGAGAAAACACAAGATCAACTAGACCTGATCAAACTCCAGGTTGATGCTATCGATAAAGGCTCTAAAAAATAGTCTCATTGTTACAATTACAATCTAATCAGAAAATTGAATTGGATTGTCTGAAGCTGGATTTATAGATTTTAACGAATAACTTAGCTAATATTGAATTTCAGCACCCTATTATTCTGATAAATATATTTCTATTATGAAAAGACTTTTCACTCTTATAATTACAGCAATTTTAATTTCAGTTTCTGCCAATGCCCAAGAAATAGCTGGGCAATGGAATGGGATTTTGAAAGTTCAAAGCACCCAACTGAGATTGGTTTTTCATATCGAAAAAACTGAAACCGGTTATACCTCCAAAATGGATAGTCCAGACCAAGGTGCATTTGGCATCCCTGTTACGGCGACAAGTTTTGAAAATGGTACTTTGAAAATATCGATCACCAATGCAAGAATCGAATACAAAGGTACGCTTGAGGATGAAGGAAAAATCATTGGAGTTTTCACACAAGCGGGGCAACCTTTTCCCATGAATCTGACCAAAGGTGAAGTAGAAAAAGAAGTAGCTAACCGACCTCAAGAGCCGAAACCTCCTTTTCCATATTTGTCAGAAGAAGTGAAATTCGAGAACCCTAAGGCAGGAATAACCTTGGCAGGAACCCTGACCATGCCAAAAGATGGAAGCAATTTCCCTGCGGTAATTTTAATCAGTGGCAGTGGAGCACAAAACCGGGATGAAGAATTAATGGGACATAAACCGTTTTTGGTTTTATCGGATTTTCTCACGAGAAATGGAATCGCCGTTTTGCGGTATGACGATCGAGGTACTGGAGAGTCCACCGGTAAATTTAGCACTGGAACAAGCTCAGATTTTGCCGATGACGCAGAAGCAGCTTTTGATTATTTAAGAACGAGAAAAGAGATCAATTCGGAAAAAATCGGATTTGCTGGACATAGTGAAGGAGGAATCATAGCTCCAATGGTGGCCGCAAGAAATGCAGATGTTGGATTTATCATCCTCATGGCAGGAACAGGAATCCCAGGTGACCAATTACTTCTGCTTCAGCAGAAACTTTTGGGAGAAGCAGCTGGCATGAATGAAAACCAGCTTGCTGCAAATGACAATATCAGCAGAAAGGCGTTTGAAATCATTAAAACTTCTGCAAATCCAGAAAGAGATTTATCCGATTTTATGATTGAGACGTTCCGAAGTCTTCCTAAAAATCAGATCCCAAATGGAATGACTGAAGCAGATTTTGTGAATGCTCAAGTGAATCAAATGACCAGTCCTTGGATGAAGTATTTTATCCAATACAACCCAGCTCCTACTTTGCAAAAAGTGAGCTGCCCTGTCTTAGCAATAAATGGTTCAAAAGATTTACAGGTTGCTCCAAAGGAAAATTTAGAAGCTATCAAAAACGCACTGGATGAAGGTGGAAATTCGGATGTTAAAATCGTAGAAATTCCAGGTCTAAATCATTTATTCCAAGAAAGTAAAACCGGAGCTCCAAGTGAATATCAAAGCATTGAGCAGACGTTTTCACCTATGGCAATGGAAGAAATCCTAAATTGGATCAAAACTCAGGTAAACTAGAGGGGATTATTTCATCCCCTCAAATTTTGATTTTACATCTTTAAACTTCGATTTTAACTCTTCGAAACGCTCGTAGGCATCTTGCCCTGGTTTCTGATCAGCCTGACCTAGCATTGATCCTAAATATCTTACCTGATCCTGAAGCATTGGCTGCATGTATGTACCGTCTTCTGTGACCAGTTCATGGTAAAGAACATCCAGCTGATCCTTTTTGACTTTTGCACTTCGAACTGGATTTTCTTTGTCCAATACAAGTTCTAATGCTTCTCTTTCTTTTTCGATTTCAACAATCAATTTCTCCACTTCATCTCGGAAAGACTGAATCTGTAGGGACAATGCTTCTTGCTCAGCCACATCTGCATCCGTCACCATGGTAACTCTTGGGTCAAGCACAACTTCAAATTCTCCTTCTACCATTTCATCACCAGCAATCAATCTTGCTTTATAAGTACCAGTTGCCACCATTGGTCCATTTCCTGTGTAAGCTTTTTTAGGATCCTTATCCCATCCCCCTTGGTGCCTCATGTTCCAGTTAAAATGGTTCATCCCTGCCTTGTTTGGTAAACCTTTGGAAGCTGGAGCTTCAGAAAACTCAGTAGACATATTTCTAGTCGTATCAACCTCAGGTTCCTTTGGCCCATCGGCCAAATAGGCGTGAACCACTTCTCCTTTTTCATTTAGAATCTCTAAACGTAGATTTTCCTTCTTTTCTGCCAAATAGTAATCCAGATTCGCGGCAGCTCGTGGATATTCAGGGCCATTAGTTTCTCCTCTTGCAGAAAGGAAATTTCTTATTGCTGGCTTGGTTTCAAACAATACTACTCCTCTATTTCCGATGGAAGTGATTCCTCTTAAACTGATCAGGTTATCCAAAATCCAGAATCCACGTCCCATCGTTGACATCACCAAATCATCTTGGTGAATCTTGATATCTGTAATCGGCGTTACAGGAAGGTTGCTTTTAAAAGGCGTCCAGGTTTCTCCATCGTTCATCGAAATAAATAAACCAAACTGAGTTCCGGCATAAAGAACTCCTTCTTTCTCAGGATCCTCTCTTGTTACCAAAGTTGGGTAATCAGCCGGGATTCCGTTTGACCCGGTGCTCAATAACTTCCAGGATTTTCCATAATCTTCAGTCTTGTAGATATATGGCTTGTCATCACCCATTAGGTATCTCAAAACAGTAACATAAGCTTTAGCAGGATTGTGAGGAGAAGGTTCCACAGCATCCACTCTTCCACCCTTCGGCATGTCTGGTGTCACATTTTCCCAGGTTTTTCCTCCATCTTTTGTGACATGAACAGGTCCATCATTGGCGCCTACCCAAATCAAACCTTCTTGGATGGGAGATTCACGAATGGCGTAGATCGTACTGTAATATTCCTCTCCTGTCACATCTCTGGTAATTGGAGAGCCAGGCACCACTTGTTTGTCTGGTTCAAAAGCTGTCAAATCCGGAGAAATAATTTCCCAGGTTTTGCCATCGTCTGTTGTCTTGTGCACATACTGAGAAGTATGATAAACCACGTCAGGATTGTGTGGCGAAACATGAATTGGTGCAACTCGCTGGAATCTGAATTTCAAATCTTTAGGATTGTGTCCATAGATATTTGCTGCTCCCACATAATATTGCATCTCCTGACCGGACGTTTTATCATAAACTCCAAATCGCCCTTTACAATTAGAATAGACAATATTAGGATTTCCAGGCTTTGGCACGGCCGGCCCAGTTTCACAACCTCCTACATTGATGAAAAATGCATTGGCACCAGCTTGGGCACTGAATGGAGGCATACTTGGAACTGCTATCGCGCTGTAATTATCCTGCTGACCAGCATACAACCAGTACGGATATTGATCATCCACTTCCACCGTGTAGAGTTCAGCTGTCGGTTGATTAAATTGGGAGGACCAGCTTTTTCCTGAATTCTGGGTAATGTTTGCTCCACCGTCATTTGCCTGAATCCAAATTGTAGTGTCATTTGGGTTAATCCATATATCATGATTATCACCATGAGGAGTAGAAATGGATTTCCAGGATTTACCTCCATCAAAAGACCTTAGAAACCTTAAGGAATTGTTATATACCGTGTTGGCATCTTTCGGATTTGCGTAAATGTTGGTGTAATAAAACGGTCTATTCGTCAAGTTGGCATTATCGGAAACAAACTCCCAGTTTTCTCCTCGGTCTGCAGATCTATACAATCCTCCCTGATCGTCAGATGCTTCAATATTGGCATACACGACATTTGGATCTGCCGGAGAAACTGCAAAATCAATTTTCCCTGTAAGGCCAGTTGGAAGTCCTTTACTTAATTTATTCCAGGTTTTTCCTCCGTCAGTAGATTTATAAACGCCTCCTTCCGAAGATCCAGAAGTAATGGTCCAAGGTTTTCTTTCTCCCCTCCAAGCTCCTGCATAAATAGTATTTGGATCATCTGGAGCAAGTTCAAGATCGGAAACACCAACGCTGTCAGAATGGTAAAAAACCTTTTCCCAACTCTTTCCACCATCGATCGTTTTGAAAACTCCTCTTTCTTCATTTTTCTGAAAAGCCTGACCAATGGCCGCCACATATACGATATCCGGATTATCTGGATGGATCTCGACAGAACCAATTTGCCCACTTTCCTTGAGGCCCACAAAAGCCCAGGTTTTTCCCTCATCTGTGGTTTTGTAAACACCCTTTCCTGTGATCACATTGGACCGTAAGCCATCAGAGCCAGTTCCTACATAGATAATTTCAGGCTTTTTCTGGTAAACAGAAATTGCTCCGATGGAAGGTGTTGGAAAATAGCCATCAGAAATATTTTCCCAGGTAATCCCGTAATCTTCTGTTTTCCAAACCCCTCCTCCTGTGGCTCCCATATAAAAAAGTGAAGGCTTTGAAGCAACCCCAGCGACGGCAGTCACCCTTCCTCCTCTAAGTGGGCCGACATTTCGGAACTTATAGGAATTTAAAAGAGGGGTTAAGTCCTGGCAAAAGGCAACAATGCTCAATGGAATAAGAAAGGCGGTGGTCAGTAGCTTTTTTAGCATAGAGTTTTTCGGTTGATCGCAGAATATAATCGGATTTTGATTGAAAAAACAAAGCAATTATAGGAATGGAAAAAATGTGATGCTATGATGACTTTAGAAGCAATGGTGTTAAGCTATTCTTGAATCTATATTCCATTTTGGAAAAAAATAATTCTAAATTTTTTCACCTTTTGATAGGGGTAAGTGCTAGATGAGTTGTCCTATTTATAATAACCATTCAAAACCTTAACTTGCAGGATCAGCAAAATGCCTCCATGCAAACAAGCGATCAAATGATTTTTCAGTCGATCAAGTCAGGTGATGAAAATGCACTGGAGATGTTATTTAAAGAATATTATCAGCCCCTCTGTCGCTACGCAAATTCCTATTTGGGAGATCCCGATGACGCAGAAGAAGTGGTGCAAAACTGCTTTATCAAGCTTTGGGAAAAAAGAGAATCCATTCTCATCCAAAGTTCAGTCAAATCCTATCTCTATCAGATCATCCGAAATGCCTGTCTCAACGAAATCAAGCATCAAAAAGTGAAAAGAAATTATGGAGAAATGATTTCTCAGGAAGGAGAGCAGTTGGGAGAAGCTTCAGATCAATCCACTCTCAAAAGCGAATTGGAGGAGAAGATTGCAATTGCACTTCAGACTTTGCCACAGCAATGTAGATTGATTTTCACCATGAGCAGATTCGAAGAATTGAAATACAAGGAGATCGCCGACCAATTAAACCTATCTATCAAAACGGTAGAAAATCAAATGGGTAAAGCCCTGAAATTGATGCGCACGCAATTACAGGAATATTTACCGTTGATTATTTTGATTTTAAACATCAGTCTGGAAGGATGAACGAGCAAGAAGAATTCTATATCGACAGTCTGATCGCCAAATACATCGTTGGCGAAATAAGCTCTCAAGAAGAAAAGCAGCTGATGGATTGGTGCGCACTTTCTGATCAAAATCAAAAAGTCTTGGATGATGAATTGCTGATTTTCCAAAAGGCGAATCTTGGCTCAGATCAATCTTTTGATGCAGAACTCGCCTGGAAAAAGATCCAGCCTAAAATTCAAAAGACTAAAAAAGGAAAAGTCATTGCATTTCCAGTTTGGAAAGTGGCCGCCGGATTTATCCTGATTTGCGCCATGGCCTTCCTGATTTATCAGCAACTCAACCAACCTGAAAAGTTTGAATTTCTGAGTGAAAATCAAGTTGAAACCCAAATTCTTCCCGATCAAACAAGCATTTCTCTAAACAGAGGTTCTGAGGTAAATGTGGAGTACAATGAAAAGAAAAAGACAGGGCTCATTAAACTGAGTGGAGAATCTTTGATATCAATTCCCGAAGACAAAAAAGTAAACTGGCAAGTTCAGGTAGACCAGCTTTTGATAGAAGATATCGGGACGGTTTTTAATGTGAATGCGTATCCAGAAAACCCGATTGTCGAGGTGACTGTCATCGAAGGTGAAGTCAGGATGTATTTGAATTCACAGGAGGGCATAAACATAAATCTATTGGCAGGAGAAAAGGGTACTTTCGATAAATCTACCGGAGTATTTTCCAAAGCCGAGGCAGAATCAAATGTTGCTGCCTACAGTTCAAGATCTTTCTCTTATTTCAATGATGATTTAGCTTCGATTATTGACCAACTTTCTGAAGTTTATCAAAGGCCTATAAGACTCGAAGGAGCAATTGGAAATTGCCGATTGACGGTAGATTTTGAAAATGAGGAATTGGATACGATTTTGGGCATCATTGCCGAAACCTTAAATTTGGAAATCAAAACATCAGGAAACGAAATCGTACTTTCCGGAGAGTCCTGCAATTAATTTTTTCAATGAAGCATCACTTTTACCAGTTTGCATTTGCCCTGATACTGGCAATAACCTCATGCAGCTATGTCATAGCGCAGCAAAATTCTCTTTTGGAAAAAAGAGTCAGTATGAATGCTGAGTCAGAACCACTTGATGCATTCTTGAATCGCTTGTCCAAGGAAGTTGGAGGTGTATTTTCTTACAGCCCCTCCACACTGGACATCAACAGAACAATTACTGGGAGTTTTTCTGATCAATCATGCCGGGAAGTTCTGGAAGAAGTTTTTGATGGATCGATCAATTACAAGCAAAAGGGTGTCTATCTAATTCTAACTCCTGCCCCACCAGCTGAAAAAGAAATCACAATTAGTGGCTACGTGGTGGATCAAAAATCAGGGGATAGAATCCAAAATGCGACTGTTTATAACCCCATCACATTGCAATCTTCTGTCACGGATGAATTTGGTTTTTTTGAATTTCAGGTAAAAAATCCAGCTGAAGAAAATTTTGAATTAATCGTCAAAAAGAAGGATTATGCTGACACCTTGCTCGTCGAAAGCCGAACATCCAGATTTCAGAAAATTTTCTTGAAAGGAGAAGGAGAAGATGCTTCACCTATCGTTCGCAGCCTCACGGAGCCGATGAAAAACTTTTGGATCTGGACCAAAAACTCGGTTGGATTTACCAACCTGGAAAACGTCCCGGACACGCTGCATCGAGGTTTTCAACTTTCATTCGTTCCTTTTATTGGTACCAACAGAAAAATTTCTGGCTCGGTAACCAATGATTTCTCTCTCAATGTTTTGGGAGGTTTTTCCGGAGGAACAGAAAAAGTTGAAATTGGCGGGCTTTTCAATATCAACCGAAGAAATGTAAAATTCTTTCAGGCGGCAGGACTTTTCAATCAGGTCGGCGGTACAGTCAAAGGCTTTCAGGTGGCAGGTTTAACAAACGTCAATTTGGATTCTGTAAAAGCAGCCCAGTTTGCCGGGATTGCCAACTTCACCACAGGTCCAGCTTCAGGCTTACAGACCGCTGGTGTTTTTAATATTTCTACTTCTGACATAAAAGGTGTTCAGCTTGCTGGAGTTGCCAATTACACCCATAAAAATGTCTATGGCGGTCAAATAGCAGGGATTTTGAACATTGGCAAAAATGTGAATGGATTCCAACTTGGATTGCTAAACTATTCTGACAGCACCTCTGGCACGCCCATTGGTTTGATCAGTTTTGTGAGAAAAGGCTACCATAAAGTGGAAATTGGAGCTGATGAAGTACTTCCACTGAATATTTCTTTGAGGACAGGAACGAGAGGATTTTACAATATGATTTTCGCTGGGATGCGTCCTGAAAAAGCTGATTCTGTAACCTGGGCTTTCGGATATGGTGTGGGCACATCACCCAGGCTGGCGAAAAAGCTATTTTTAAATTTTGAGCTTAGCTCACAGCAATTGATCAAAGGAAATATCCAAGCTTTAAACCTGATCAACCGAGCCTATTTAGGCTTAGATTACCAGTTTGCAAATAAGGTCGGCATCTACGCAGGACCTAGTATCAATCTTCGTGTTTACGACAGCACTTTCAGTGATCACCCGGATTTATTTTCTTATATGAACCCTAAAATCATCTCTGAAAATGACTTCCAAGGTGATCTAAAAAGTCAACTTTGGTGGGGTTTCCGAGCTGGAATACGCTTTTTTTAAAATTTCTGAAAAAAAATTACTGACCGAATAGGGGTTGGAAAGTTTTCGATTGTCATAGAACCGAAAACTAAACCAACATTATGAAAACGGTTCAAAGACTTATAGTAGCAGCTCTTTTATTTGGGTTTAATCCTATTGACTCATTTTCACAGTCTGAATCAGATACTACCGAAAAAGAGATCATCAATCATACGGAGCTTCAAATTTCTATTGTTCCTTATTTGGGAACCAATGGAGGTAATTCAGGAAATACGATCAATGATTTCTCATTCAATTTATTTGGAGGTTATTCTGCAGGTACAAACAAACTGGAATTAGCGGGCTTATTTAACATCAACCGATTTGATGTAAAGCATGCGCAATTTGCCGGGATTTTCAACCAAGTAGGAGGTTCATTTGAAGGAGCCCAATTTGCAGGAATTGTGAATTCCACTTTGGATTCCATCCAGGGTGTTCAGGGCGCTGGAATCGTAAATTTCACAACTGGAAAAGTGGATGGAGCCCAAATGGCCGGAATCACCAATTTCACCAGCAAGTCAATGAGAGGATTCCAAGGTGCCGGAATTTTGAATTTCGCTGGTCAAAATCTTACTGGGTTTCAAGGCGCGGGTATTGCTAATTTCGCAGGAGGAAATGTCCACGGAGTCCAAGCGGCAGGAATTTTGAATTTCACTCCAAAAGATGTCCAAGGTGCGCAAATCGCGGGTATTCTGAATTTTGCCAGAAATGTAAAAGGAAGTCAAATCGGATTAATAAACTATTCCGATAGCATCACAGGAGCTCCAATTGGATTGATCAGTTACGTGAAAAGCGGCTATCACACCTTGGAAATAAGTACGAATGAGGTCATGCCACTGAACCTTGCATTCAGGACAGGGACAAGAAGTTTTTATAACATTATCACTGCAGGATTCCGACCAGAGATTAGAAATGAAACTGTCTGGGCTTTTGGATATGGTCTAGGAAGCTCTCCGAGACTTGGAAAAAACACCTTCTTGAACATCGAACTGACTTCTGAACAAATGCAAAAAGGCAATGTCGAAGCGCTGAATCTGATCAATCGGTTTTATATAGGAGCCGATTTCCAAGTGGCTAATAAGTTTGGGATTTTTGCCGGTCCGACTATCAATTACCGAATTTACGAAACATCCTTTGACCAGCATCCAGAGCTATTTTACTACAACGGATTCCAAACTTTTTCGGAACATACTTTCCGCTACAATAAGGATCTAGCTGGTCAATTCTGGTGGGGATTCCGTGCTGGAATCCGATTCCTATAATCCTTTAAAATCCTAAAAACAACCTTCCTGAATTTATTCAGGCTGGAATCCTATTGTCTAAAAACCCTAACAAGCACATGGAAACAATATTAAAAACCTATTTATTTCTAATGCTTTCTCTTTTAAGTTTTGCGGCCAAAACTCAAACTCTTTCTCAAACTATTAGAGGGAAAGTGGTAGACCAAGTGACTCAAATTCCAATGCCCGGAGCAACAGTCATGGTGTTAAATACTGATCCGCTTTTGGGTGAAATCACCAATGAACTTGGAGAATTTAAAATCCCTGCTGTCCCTATTGGTTCGCAAACCTTACGGGTAAGTTTTGTAGGCTACAAGGACATCATTCTTCCAAATATCCAGGTCAATTCCGGTAAGGAAGTGGTTTTACAGATTGCATTGGAAGAGGATATCACACAAATCCAAGAGTTTGTAGTCACCGCCACTGACAAAGACCGAACTATCAATGAAATGGTTGTAGTCAGCGGAAGAACGTTCTCCGTGGAAGAAGCCAGAAAGTTTGCTGCCGCAGTGAATGATCCGGGAAGAATGGCTATTTCGTTTTCAGGAGTTGTGGGAACAGATGATGGGAATAATACGATCTCTGTCCGCGGAAACAGCCCAAACGGTTTGCTTTGGAGAATGGAAGGAATCGACATCCCTAACCCAAATCACTTTGTCAATCCTGGCAGTTCGGGAGGCGGAGTGTCTATTTTGAGCAGCCAACTGCTCGCCAATTCGGACTTTCTTACAGGAGCTTTTGCTGCGGAATATGGCAATGCACTTTCCGGAGTGTTTGATCTAAATCTCAGAAAGGGCAATAATGAAAATCAGGAATTTACTGTTCAGGCTGGCTTTTTGGGATTGGATCTTGCGGCAGAAGGACCAATCGCTAAAAATTACCGAGGCTCTTACTTGGTCAATTATAGATATTCAACACTTTCCCTACTTTCAAAACTAGGCTTACCATTGGGTGATTTTGTCACCAACTTTCAGGATCTGTCTTTCAATGTGTACCTTCCCACTGGCAAAAAAAGCAGTATTTCGCTTTTTGGATTTGGTGGATTGAGTGATCAAAAAAGTAATGCAGAGTCTGACTCCTTGATTTGGGAGAGTGAAGGAGACCGATATAGTTCCAAATTTTTGTCCAATACCGGGGCTGTGGGAATCAAGTATTCAACGACATTAAACCAATCCAACTTCCTGCAAACAACTCTTTTGGCTTCGGGGAATACTATTGGAGATCAAGGTTCGCGTTTGGACAATGAATATTTTAATGAAGATCGCTACGATGAAAAATTCAGTAATTCCAAAATCACTTTCAGTTCGGTTTTAAACTCCAAACTCTCTGCACGATCCAGCTTAAGATCTGGTATCTATCTGAACCAATTGTACTACACACTCTATCAGGAAAATTATGATAAGGACGTAAAACGTTTGGTAAAAAACATTGATTCAGATGGAAGTACTCAAAGTATCCAGGCCTTTTCCCAGTGGAATTATCGGGCCACAGATCGGCTGACGGTGAACTTGGGATTACATTACCTCCAGCTTTTGCTGAATAACTCAAATTCACTTGAGCCTAGAGCGAGCATTTCCTATGAATTGGATGAAAAACAGCGCCTGAGCTTCGGATATGGACTTCATAGTCAAGTTCAGCCACTTGGGACTTACTTTGCAGAAAAAGAAATATCAGGCCAAATCACTTTGCCAAACCACGACTTAGACCTGAGTAAATCACACCATTTTGTATTGGGATACGATCGTTCACTCAATCCTTTACTTCGTCTAAAAATCGAAACCTATTACCAGCATTTATTCCAGATTCCAATCAAAGAAGGAGCTGATCAAACCTATTCCATTATCAATCAGGAATGGTCATTTGCAACCGACCCATTGATCAATAAAGGCTATGGAAAAAATTATGGAGTGGAAATGACTTTGGAACAGTTTACCCATAACAATCTCTATTTCCTTCTTTCAACTTCATTGTATAATTCCCAATACAAAACCCAAGAAAATGTCTGGAGAAACACCCGATTCAATGGAAACCTGAATGTCACTTTTACTGGCGAGAAAGAATTTGAATTAAGAAAAAACAGAACATTGGGAATCAATATTCGGGGAATTTACGGTGGAGGATTGCGGACCACTCCAATCCTGCTGGATGAATCTATTCAAAAAGGCGAAACCGTACTGGATGATTCCAAAGCTTTTGAAGAACAAAATCCTGCTTATTTCAGAACTGATTTGAGGTTAAGTTTAAAAAGGAACAAGGAAAAATCGACCAGAATCTGGGCATTGGATATTCAAAATGCTACCAATCGAAAAAATATTTATGGAAGATATTATGAGCCTATGGACTCAGAAATCAAAACTTCCTATCAAGCACCTTTAATTCCAATTTTAAGTTATAGGGTTGAATTCTAATGACAGGAATTGGTCTTAAATACGGGATGTCGGTCACCCTGAGCGGAGTCGAAGGGTCCTCGACTCCGCTCGGACTGACCCGCATATCGTGCAATTAAATCAATCTTTCATTAGTAGCATTGGAGCAACAAAAGTCGCGTAAAACGAAAGCCTAACGAAGCGAAATAAAAAACATTTCTATTTGGAGAATCTCGTTTCTCAAGTGGTCAATGTGACAAAAATAAATTATAAAACAACCTCTAATTTTCGATTTTCTTGAGTTTTACTTCAACTCTTTCTTCAAAATTTTACCGGTAGCGGACATTGGTAAGGCATGCATAAACTCGATTATTCTGGGATATTTATAAGAGGCGATATGCTCTTTCGTCCATGATTTCAACTCATCCTCTGTCATTTCAAATCCTTTGTTTAACACGACGCAAGCTTTGATTTCTTCACCAGATTCATCGCTTGGCACACCAATTACCGCAACCATAGATACAGCCTCATGTTTCATCATCACTTCCTCGATCTCTCTAGGATAAACGTTCAGCCCTTTTCGGATAATCATTTCCTTGGTACGATCCACGATGAAAAAGAACCCGTCCTCATCTTTTACGGCGACGTCACCTGAATATAGCCATCCATCTTTGATGGTTTCTGCTGTCGCTTTTGGGTTATTGTAATACCCTTTCATCACATTGTGGCCTCTATAAATGAGTTCTCCTTTTTCTCCCACGGGCAATTCTTTTCCTTCAGAATCCACAATTTTCACTTCCACACCCCATACTGGAACTCCAACTGATCCTGGTTTTTTGCCAAATTCTTTTTGGTTAAAAGTCACCACTGGCGATCCTTCCGACATTCCATATCCTTCGAATATGGGTACGTTAAATTTCGCTTCAAAATTCTCCAGCACATTGACGGGCAAAGC
Source organism: Algoriphagus iocasae (assembly GCF_014206875.1). Classification (GTDB taxonomy): domain Bacteria; phylum Bacteroidota; class Bacteroidia; order Cytophagales; family Cyclobacteriaceae; genus Algoriphagus; species Algoriphagus iocasae. Next base: position 231,750 of record NZ_JACIJO010000002.1, read on the forward strand.
AGCTCCACCAGAAACGCAGGTTTTCAGATTTTTGGCAATATTTTCCAGATTCACCCCATCCCCTTCCGCATTCAGCAGTCCCCAATACATGGTTGGAACTCCTGCAAAAATACTTACTTGATGCTTTTCCATTAATGAAAGAACCTGATTGCCTTCAAACCTTGGTAGCAATATGCTGGTAGCTCCTGCATATAATCCAGCATTCATCAAAACGGTCATCGCAAAAATGTGGAACAAAGGCAATACGATCAGTTGAGTGTCACTATTTTCCAATGAAAGAATCTTTACAGAGAGCATCGCATTCAGAAGCAGGTTAGAGTGGGTAAGCTCTGCACCTTTTGGTTTTCCGGTCGTACCGGAAGTATAGATAATCAAAGCTGTGTCATCGGCATCAGTCACCATGGTAGAATAAATAGGTGATCTAGTTGCCATTAACATGCCCAAAGTTTTTATTCCTTCAAAAGGCGATGAATCTGACATTTGAGGTGTTATGACAAAGAAATGCTCACAGGAAGTCGCATTCTGAAAGCCTTCAAAACCTTCCTTCGCCATCGGCAGTTCTTTGGTGCCCTCGAAACAAAAATAGGCTTTGGCTCCAGAATTTTTAAGATGGTATTCGACTTCATCATGTTTAAGCAAGACAGAAAGTGGTACCACTATAGCTCCGGCTTTTAAAATCCCGAAATAGACCATTGGAAAATAAGGAAGGTTGAGGCAGCTCAATGCCACTCGATCACCTTTGTGGATTCCCATGGTATTTAAAGCATTTGCAATTTGGTTTGCTGCACCATTCACCTGAGCAAAAGTCAAATGCTTGTCCATAAAAATAAACGCGTCTTTTGTGGGGTACTTTCTCGCGCTTTCTTCCAGTAAAACTGCAAGATTCATCATAACAGTGTAGATTAAATTGGGTTCGATAAAACAATAAAGGGATATAATCTAAGAATTTTATTCGGCAAATCCTTGATTTTCAATCAATATGGTAAGGAAAAAGCCATATAAGCATCTCCACTTTTTGTTCCTTTTCCTCCTCCGCAAGCGATGACCAAAAATTGCTTCCCATCGACTTCGTAGACAGCTGGTGTGGCATGTCCTGCAGCTGGCAAAGAAGCCTGCCAAAGCAACTCTCCAGTATCTTTATCAAAAGCTCTGATTTTTTCATCTTTGGTGGCTGCAATAAAGACTAAACCTCCAGCTGTGGCGACAGGTCCACCATAATTTTCTGTTCCGGTAGGTTCAAATCCTTGTGCACTTAAAGAGTCGATTTCACCCAAGGTAATTTGCCATTTTTGCTTTCCTGTATTCATATCGATTGCCGTCAAAAGTCCCCAAGGAGGATTGCTTCCATATAGCCCTTCTTTGGTCGTTAACCTTTTATAGCCATTCATAAAATAGCGTGGAGCCAAAGGTGCATTTTCAAATTCCATCTCTTTCTTATCTCCCTCTTCGATTTGTCCATTCAATATATAATTGACCAAAACTTTTCTGTTTTCCTCAGAAATATGATCAAAAGCCGGCATCGCTCCTCTTCCCTTTTTCAACAAAGTGTGAAGTGAATCCATTGTGTATTTTTGGTCAATACCCAACAGTGAGGGAACTGCAGGCGGATTCCCTTTCCTTTCCAACCCATGACAATTCCCGCAATAGGTTGTGTAGATAGACTGCCCGACATTCTCAAACGCTGCGTTTGGAGTCATTTCGATCAGCCATGGAATCTGATTGGCATTGATGTACATGGTTTGATTTTCCGGATCAAAAGAGGCTCCACCCCATTCTCCTCCCCCGTCCATGCCTGGGAATAAAACGATCCCATGCTCGGCGCTAGGGGGTCCCCAAGTTTCTCCAATCTTCACATTTTTCAATTGCTCGCGGATATCTGCTTCCCATTCGGGCTTCAGATTTAAGATATCCTGATCCTCAAATTTCATTTTCATAAAAGGCTCTGGGAGCGTTGGAATCGGTTGGGTCAAAGAAGTTTTCTCTCCGGGAAGATTGCTTTGTGGCATTGCTACTTCCTCGATCGGCCAGATTGGCTCTCCTGTTTCCCGATCAAAAACGTATGTCATTCCTTGTTTGGAAATCTGCGCCACCGCATCGATCCAAGAGCCATTTTTCTTGATTCGGATCAAGTTTGGATTGGCGGGAAAATCCCTGTCCCAGACATCATGATGGACAGCCTGAAAATGCCATTTTCTTTCACCCGTATTTGCATCCAGCGCGATCAAAGAATTTGCAAATAAATTATCCCCTTCTCTAAATCCACCCCAAAAATCATAGGTTGCTGACCCTGTCGGCACAAAAACGATTTCTCTTTGCTGATCGACAACCATACCTGCCCAATTATTTGCGCCACCTATTTTCTTGACATGCTCGGGATCCCAAGTTTCGTATCCAAATTCGCCTTCATGCGGAATGGTATGAAAAATCCATTCTCGCTTTCCAGTCTTTACATTATAAGCCCGGATATGACCAGGAGCTGCGTCCAGACCTTCGGAAAGCCGCATTCCTATGATGATTTTATCTTTGAATATCACTCCAGGTGCATTGGCAACGATCAAAAAATCATCTCTTTCGGTATCTAAACCCTTTCTCAAATCTACTTTTCCTCCCTCTCCAAAATCCTCAATCGGCTTACCAGTCAAAGCATCCACTGCCATCAACCAATTGCCAGCTCCAAAAAGGATTCTCTTGTCCTCTCCTTCTTCCCAATAGCTCACTCCTCTGTTGGTTCCTGCCCAAGAATTCTCTCCTCCCAAAATCTCAAATGGATCAAATCTCCAGACCTCTTTCCCAGTTCCTGCCTCCAAAGCAAATACGTTTAACTTGGGAGTGGTTCCATAGAGTAGTCCATTGACAACTATAGGCTGGCACTGAATCTGCGATCGCTCGGTTTTATCGCCAGTTTGATAGGTCCAGGCAACATCCAAAGTGCTGACAGTTTCTCTATTGATCTGATCTAATGAGGAATATCGGGAACCATCTTCTGGCCCGCCGTAATGAGACCAATCCGTGTAATCAATTTTGGGAGTTGGTTTTTCGCAGGAAAAATGTAAAAGTAAAAACAGTGTGAAACAGGCTTTCAGAAGTTTCATAAGGAGGGTTTATTGCTTTTAGACACAGAATATCGTCTTTTTTTAAGCCCTCCCCAAATTATTACCTATGCCAAATGACAAAAAATAATTTATCCGGAATATGGAAAATCTAAAGGGTCTGGATAAGTATATTGAAACCCTGTTTTTAATAACTTTTCAGTGGAAACCAGTCGGTCTTCACCCTCCTTCTCTGGTGCGTAACTCTTTGGCTTTTCCAACCCTACCGATTCGGCATTCTTTTCATAAACATCTTTTCTCTTCGGGTGAATTGGAGAAGTGGCATTAAACAGTTCACCCCAAATCTCATTTTCCAATACCCAAGCAATTGTTCTCACCGCATCCTCTTGATGGATGTAATTCACTCGAGTATGTCCGACGACGTTATCTTTTCCAGCGAAATATTTTCCTGGAATTCTTTCCTCTCCCATCAAACCTGAAAAACGAATAATCGTCAAGTCATAATTTGTAGAACTTGAAATCATCTTTTCAGCATCCCAAAGTGTTTTGTTTCCCACATTATCTGTACTTAACTCACAATTTTCATCATAAGGAAACTCAGATAGACTGCTGGGATAAATACCTGTACTTGAGATAAAAATCACCTTTTTCACTTTAGATTGATTGATCATACTTTTCAAAAACTTGATCTGTTCCAAATAAAAATCGGCTGACTGAACCCTAGACCTAGGAGGTATATTGATCACCAAATAATCTCCTTCAAAAAGCTTTTGAAATCCGCTACCTACAGGATGTGGAGCCATTTCCAATCTCACCGCATCTAAGTCAGAATTCAATAAATCATTCTTCTTTTGCTCAGAGGTTGTACTTCCTACTACTTTCCAACCTTGATTTTTTAAAAATATCGCGAGGGGTTTTCCGGTCCATCCGAGACCAATGATTCCTACTTCTTTCATTTGAGTTTTTTTACTTAGACAGCTAATGAAATTTGATTTGGGGATTTTTTGGATTATAAAAAAACCTCCCGAATGAGGAGGTTTGATTTTATTATTTCTTAGGCATGGTTCCCAGAAGGATGTCCCATAGCGGTGTACTCACTCCAAATGCTACATCAGGATCTTTGTAATGATGGATAGCATGATTTACCCAAAGAACTTTCATGAAATTTTTTGGCGGAGCCAATGCATGTACTAAATAATGGAAGCCCAAATAGCTCGCATATCCGAAAAGAAATCCAGGAAGAAAATACAATGCATAATCTCCCATGATCAGGGTAAATACTAGGTAAAATATAGCTGCATAGGCCGCAGACACAAAAGGTGGCATTGCCAGTCTATATTTATCTTTTGGGTAATCATGATGAACACCATGCACGGTATACTGTAATTTATCCTTGATTGGAGTATTTGGCTCCATGTGGAAAAAATGCTTATGCATCATATACTCCACAAAAGTGAAAACAATGTAACCAATGACGGTAATACCAAGTCCCATTACTAAATCTATGCTGGTAGTGGTATAAGCATAATAAAATGAAATACCTGCAAAAACGATAAACATGGTAATTGGCACTAAAATGTTTGTCCGTGTCAACCTTTCCAATACAGGGTTGGTAAACATCCGTGCTGTATTAAAATTGTCAGGTTTATCTAGTCTTCCAATCTTTTTCATACTAAGATTCAATCAAATTTACTTATTCCTAAAGGTCTCCCCTTATTTGAAATACAAAGTTAAGCTATTTGAGTTATTAGAGGGTTTAATGTGTTATTATAATATAAGAAATTATTAAATAGGTGCTAATGTGGACTCTATTGTCTTTTTATAATAATCTACATATAATGGTAAAATCGCCGAAATATCGAATTCTAAAGCTCTAGCCAAGGCATTTTCCTTGAATTTAGCCAAATTTTTATCATCCAAAATATACAATGCCTTATCTTTCATCGCTTTAACATCGCCAACTTCACAGACAAATCCTGTCACTCCATCGACATTCAGCTCAGGAATTCCTCCTGCATTTGAGGTTAAAATAGGAACTTCACAGGCCATTGCTTCTAAAGCAGCCAAACCAAAACTCTCTTTTTCGGATGGCATTACAAATAAATCCGCCACTGATAATACTTCTTCGACAGCATCGAGTTTACCAAGGAATCGGACATCATCACAAGTTCCTAATTCTCTGCAAAGCCGCTCCATTTTGTCCCGCTCAGGTCCATCACCAACGAGCAAAAGTTTGGCAGGAATCTGTTTTCTGACCTCATAAAAAACACGAATGACATCTTCCACACGCTTGACTTTTCGGAAGTTAGAGGTGTGAACCAATAATTTCTCTCCGTTTGGACAAATTGCCAATTTAAAGTGTTCCTTCTTTTGTCTCTTGAATCTTTCCAGATCTATAAAATTGGGAATAACTTCTATTTCCCTTCGAATGTCAAAATGAGAAAACGTCTCTTTCTTCAAATCTTCTGAAACTGCGGTAACTCCATCTGATTGATTGATACTGAATGTCACTACAGGTTCATAGCTTGGATCTTTTCCTACCAACGTAATGTCTGTTCCATGCAGAGTAGTCACTACAGGAATTCTGATTCCCTGCTCTTTCAGGATTTGTTTTGCCATGTATGCTGCAGAAGCATGAGGAATGGCATAATGAACATGCAATAAATCCAACTCTTCATATTTCACTACTGAAACCATTTTACTGGCTAAAGCAAGTTCATAAGGCGCGTGCTCAAATAAAGGATAGCTTTTAATGTCTACTTCATGGTAGAATAAATTCTCACTAAAAAAGTCCAGTCGGGTCGGTTGTCTATAGGTAATGAAGTGAATTTCATGACCTAATTTCGCCAAGCCTTTTCCAAGTTCTGTAGCTACTACTCCACTACCCCCAAAGGTAGGGTAGCAAACAATGCCTATTTTCATGTGATTATTTTTGATTTTCTACGGCCACATGGAATCTCGCATTGGCTGAATCCATCAAAACACCAGATGGGATAAGTCTTGCTTGATTTCATATTTCAGATGGTATCGGTGTTTAAACCTGACTTTAAACACGATTTGGGTTTGATTTTGTTCAAATTAAGAATTTTTAATCCAATTAATTTTGAGAATCAACCCTTATCAACCATCAAACCTTTTGAAATACAAAGTTTTACAGAATAATTATTAGAAAAATAAATTTCAAAGAAATACAGAAAAAGGACAAAATAGACTCAAAAAACAGCTATTTGAGAGCTATTTCGACTTACCCATAGCCTGATAAATGATATCGTGGATTTCTGTTCGAACCCCTTCTTTTAGAAGTTTTGTATTGTTGGCATCAGGATAAACCCGATTGGATAAGAAAACATAAATCAGATTATTATCCGGGTCAGCCCAAATACAAGTCCCAGTAAATCCGGTATGGCCATAAACTGATTTTGGAGCCAAGTCTCCAGCAGATCCTCCTTTTCCTACTTCCTTATTTGGCTTATCCCAACCCCAACCTCTTCGGCTTTGATTTGACTGGTTTTTGGTAAAGGTTTCCACCACCTCTGGCTTGATCAAAGCAACATCCCCATAGTATCCTTTGTTGAGCATCATCTGCATCATGACTGCCAAATCATTTGCTTTACCAAAAAGCCCGGCATGACCAGCCACCCCTCCAAACATTGCAGCTCCAGGATCATGAACATAACCTCTCACTAGTCTTTTACGGAAAGCAACATCATCTTCTGTTGGAGCGATATTGTCAACTGGCATTTTTTCAGTTGGCTTAAAAGTTAGCGTACTCAACCCTAATGGCTCATAAAAATTCTGATCCATAAATTCATTCAATGGTTGATTGACTACTCTCTCTACTACCGCCTGCATCAAGTACATGGTCAAATCAGAATAAACATACTTGTATCTGCCTCCCGATTTCTGCATCAACTTGGACTCTACAGTCCAGTTCCAGATGCTATCTCTTAAATCATCTCGACCAAACATGTCATTTGATACTGGCCTCGTAAAACCTGGTTCTGCAGTGGGTTTGTAAAAATCCCCTCTCCAACTCCCATTTTGGACAGTCTTGGCATAATGAGGAATGTATGCAACCAAACCTGCCTCATGGGCCATCACATCTTTCAAAACGAGCTTTTCTTTGTTGGTCCCTCTCAACTCCGGTAGATAGTCGCTAAGAGTTTTATTCATATCCAGCTCTCCTCTACTTACTAAAAACATGACCGCCTGAGTTGTTGCCAAAACTTTTGTAATAGAAGCTAAATCATATACAGTTTCTGAATTTACTTTCGGACTGGCTTTGTATTCCAACTGTCCATAAGATCGCTCAAAAACAACTTTTCCATCTTTCACCACAAGTACACTTGCTCCCGGTGTCGCTTGAATTCTAATTGCTTTCTCAGCCACTTCATCAATCTTATCTAACACTGCGCCGTCCAAACCTACACTTTCAGGAGTCCCATAAGATAATCTATGGTTTCCAGGCAAAAATCCTCCTACTCCTTCGGTATATTGATCACTAACTGAAACCGGCAAAATACCTTGGGCAGGTCTACCTCCAAAAAGAATTTGAGGGGCTAGCTCCTGCGTGATATCATTATTTTCGTAGGCAAAAACTACATTCTCCAAGCCTTCCAGATATTGGGCTGCATAAGAGTTGCCGAATAATACTACGACTACTTTCTGCCTTTTGCTTAAGTCTTTCAAGAGCTGAACATCTCCAGGCGCAATACCAAATTTACGTGAAGGACTATTCGTCACGCCCATCAAACCGACTACGACCACATCAAAGTCTTCTAACTTCTTCATGGTATTATAATGTGACGTCTGATCTGCTGCTTTCTTGATGGAGAAATGCTCAAACTTGGAATATTTAGAGAGGTATTTTTGAAATTCTTTCCCCTCATCTCCAATCGTTAAACTGGCAAAGTTCTTTAGATCCAATTGCTTAAATGGAATCAGATCGTCCTTATTTGTAGCGACTGTAATGGCATCCGCATAGAGTTCTTCTGTAATTACCTTTGTTTTAGGAGTATTTAGTCGGTCAATCAGGCCTCTGGTTTTTATCGGTCTATACTCATTTAAACCTGCCCAATATTTTGCCTTCAATACTTTTTTTACCCTTCTATTTATTTCCGACTCAGCAATTACTCCATCCTCTACAGCTCTTTTTATAATTGCTTTTGCCTTGGGCACATCCTGTGAATACAATAAAATATCATTTCCAGCCAGCAATGCTTTCAGATCCACCTCTCCGGGAGCATTTGTTTTGGCAACTCCCTTCATATTAAGAGCATCCGTAAAAATCAGTCCCTGAAAATTCATCCTGTCCTGCAGGAGATCTGTCACCACTTTTTTGGAAAGGCTAGTTGCCATGTTGGCTGTCGGATCCAAGCTCGGAATATTTAAATGTGCCACCATTACGGACATTAAATTTTCCCTGAATAACTCTTGATAAGGATATAAATCAATGTCCCAGATTCTTTGCTCTGGATTTTTGATCACGGGAAGAGAATAATGGCTATCCACTTCAGTATCACCATGACCTGGAAAATGCTTGGCATTTGCAATTACTCCATGATCTTGAAGCCCTTTCATGTAGGCTACCGCTCGCTGGGTCACCAATTTTTTATTTTCTCCAAATGCCCTGTATCCAATCACAGGATTATCAGGATTGGAATTCACGTCGACTACGGGAGCAAAATTGATGTGCATGCCCAGTTCTTTGAACTGTCGTGCCATTTCAGTTCCCATTTCATAGATCAGATCCGTATCCTGCACAGCCCCTAAGGTCATTGCTTTTGGAAAATCAGGAACAGAGTCAAGACGCATACTGATACCCCATTCGGCATCCATAGCAATAAATAATGGGGTTTTGGAAAGTGCCTGGTAATAATTGGTCAATCGGGCTTGTCTATCCGGACCTCCCTGAAAAAATATCAATCCTCCCAGATTCTCATTCTCAACCAATTTTGCAATCTCATTGACATGGTTTTGATCTTTGTTTGAATAGGCAGCAACCATAAACAATTGCCCAAGTCGATCCTCGAAATTCAGCGAATTAAATACACTATCAACCCAACTTTTTTGGTCTAATGCATCGTTGCTGATCAATGGATCTTCGAGCCTTGCAAACTTATCCGCTTTTCCAGAAGTGAATAAAACTGCAATAAATCCTACGGTCAATACCCTCCAAAGCTTCATGCTCATTCCCCTGTAAAATTTTTAATCCTTAACTTTTAAAATAAATTTGTGAAAACGGCCACGCGGATAATTCGTATGATAAAATTCCGCTCCTTTGTTCCCGGGCCGTCTGTTGGTCTATTACCTGTGGAACTAAGGATAATTGAAGATATAAAAGATCGACCAAGAATGATCAATTTTTAGGGTTAAATGCGCTATAAATTTGATATCTGGTCGATGTTCTTGAACTTTATCCCATCATGAACCTTCACATTAACGTGAAGTTTCATTCAAACCATATATTACCATGAAATTTCCATCCGTATTTCGTACTGCCAGCCCGATGCGTTTTGATATCAAACCCAGGTATTATGACCCAGTCAAGGAGGAAATTGACCAGCGAACTTCCCGAATAAAAAAAGAGCTGGAAGCAGAAGGGAAAATCAGTCCTGGAGATGAAACTTCAGATTTTAAATATCAATCAGGTATCAGAGGTGCATTTGCCCAGCATAGAGGCATGAAAGAAAAGAGCGTCAATCCATTGACAACTACCGGCATGATCCGGTCCTTTATTTTCTTTATACTTCTGGGTGGACTAGGTGGATATATTTATTTAGGACCAGTCATTTTTGAATACATTTTATATCTCACGGCCATTATTGCAGGGATTTATTTTTTCTTCAGGCTAAAACCAAAAAAGAAAGATGAGTGATATCATTCAGCTCTTGCCGGATGCCATCGCCAATCAAATCGCCGCTGGAGAAGTAGTTCAAAGACCTGCTTCTGCTTTAAAAGAATTATTGGAAAATTCGGTTGATTCTGGAGCTACTCAAATCCAGGTAATCGTCAAAGAAGCTGGGAAACAGCTGATTCAAGTCATTGATAATGGGAAAGGAATGTCTCAAACGGATGCTCGAATGAGTTTCGAAAGGCATGCAACTTCTAAAATCAAGACCAGTAATGACTTATTTTCAATCAAAACCTTTGGATTCAGAGGAGAGGCTTTAGCTTCTATTGCAGCCGTCGCACAAGTAGAGCTCAAAACAAAACAAGCAGACTCCGATTTAGGCACGCTGATCCAAATAGAAGGTTCAGACATCAAAAAACAAGAGCCAATCGCAGTGCAGAACGGAACATCGGTGGCGATGAAAAATCTGTTTTACAATGTGCCTGCAAGAAGAAACTTCCTGAAATCCAATCCCGTGGAAATGCGTCACATCGTGGATGAATTTCAACGAGTGGCTCTTTCTTATCCGGAAATCGCATTTACACTCTATCAACAAGATTTAGAAGTTTTCAATCTTCCCCCTGGCAAATTAAGTCAGCGGATTGTAGGGCTTTTCGGTAAAAATTATCAAGGACAATTGGTGCCTTGTGAAGAGTTGACTCCACACATCAATGTAAAGGGCTATATCGGCAAACCCGAAAATGCAAAAAAAACCCGCGGAGAACAGTTTTTCTTTGTTAACAACAGATTTATCAAAAGCAGTTATCTCAATCACGCAGTTTCTAATGCTTTTGAAGGACTGATCCAGTCAGATCAACATCCTTTCTATGTGTTATTTCTAGAAATTGATCCCTCTCATATCGATATCAACGTTCATCCAACAAAGACTGAAATTAAGTTTGACGATGAGAGGACTGTCTATGCAGTCATTCGATCTGCAGTAAAACAAGCCCTTGGAGCCCATCACGTCGTCCCTTCACTTGACTTTTCTTTTGATGTGAATTTTACTGATAACTGGACGAAAGATCCTTCCAAAAAAGATCAAGTGGACAGAGAATACAGCTACAAAAGCTACAATACTCCAGAATTTAAAAAATCAAGTACTTCCGGCTGGGAAAAGCTATTTGAAGGCCAAAATTCATCCGTTAAAACCGTGGACCAATCTACGGAAGAAGAACCTGAAGTACTGACGTTCCCAAGTCGGGCATCTCAGGAAGAAAATCGGGAATTCACTGCTCCAAGACCTGAAGAAGAATCCACTGGCACTACTTTTCAGGTGGAGTTAAACTATATTGTGGCTCAAATGTCTACTGGGATGTTGATCCTGGATCAGCAGATCGCCCATGAAAGAATTTTATACGAGCGTTACATCAAGCAGTTGAATTCGGCACAAGGCCCATCTCAGCAATGTTTGTTTCCGCCAACTGTCCAACTAAGTGCTTCAGACTTTGCTTTGGTCATGGATATCCTTCCTGAACTCCATAGCCTGGGTTTTATGGTTTCTGAGTTTGGAAAAGACACGATCATTATTCAGGGCGTACCGGCAGATATTCAGTCAAAAAGCGAAAAGGATCTTTTCGAAGGATTACTTGAGCAGTATAAAAACTTTAAAAACGAGCTTTCTTTAGAAAACAGAGAGAATTTAGCGAGATCATTGGCGAGAAAATCGGCATTGAAAAGAGGGCAAAAATTGACTTCACAAGAGATGGAAACACTCGTAGGACAATTATTTGCCTGCCAAAACCCAAATTATGGGCTTTCTGGGAACAAAACCTTTATCAAATTGGATTTATCCAGCATCCACTCCTTCTTCGGAAAATAGTATGTTTAGAAATATCACTCCTGTAGTACAAAATCTTTTATTGATCAACGTGGTCTTATTCCTGGTTTCGGGATTTATATTTCCACAGCTCGGTGACTGGTTTGCTTTATACTACATCAACAGCCCTTATTTTAAACCATTTCAGTTTCTGACTTACATGTTTATGCATGCAGGTTTTTGGCACCTATTCAGCAACATGCTAGGCCTGGTGGTTTTTGGCCCATTGTTAGAGCAGTTTTTAGGACCTAAAAAATTATTGATTCTATGGATGGTTTGTGGAGTGGGGTCCGGAGTCCTTTATTCTGCTTATTCCAGCTATAAAATGAATTCACTTCAGGATAAAGTTGCTTCTTTTCAGATGGATCCTGATCCAGATAAATTCAATAAACTGGTTTTAGAAAATAGAGGCTATTTTGACAGAGCCATCTTTGATTTTGTGGATGATTACAGCAGAAATCCTAACGATCAGGTAAAGATCAACAGAGCAAGTCAAACACTGGATGCAATTGTAAATATTCAGGGAAATGTACCTATGGTTGGAGCTTCGGGAGCTTTGTTTGGAATTCTGATTGCCTTTGGGATGCTATTTCCAAATACTCAGCTTTTCCTTTTATTTCCACCAATGCCCGTAAAAGCCAAATATTTGGTGCTTTTTTATGGTCTTTATACGGTTTACAACGTACTGGTAAATAATCCAACGGACAATGTCGCCCACTTTGCCCATTTAGGAGGGTTGATCATTGGTGGGATTTTAGTTTACTTCTGGAAAAAAGATAGAAAAAGTTTTTATTAACGATGTACGGAAATTTTTGGGAAAATCTTCGAAACGCCTTCCGGCATGATAACAACAGCCTTTATAAGCTGATTGCAATCAATTTATTGGTGTTTTTGGTGTTGCTTGTCTCAAGAGTGATGCTCACTATTACAGGCTTTGGAGATGTTTATTCTGCAGGCGTTTCTCTTTTTATGATGCCTGCCTCTTTGACCAAGTTGATATCCCAACCTTGGGCTATATTTTCCTACATGTTCATGCATGAAGGGATTTTCCATATCCTATTCAACATGTTGTTTTTATTCTGGTTTGGCCAATTGGTGCACCAGTTTTTAGGCAGCAGAAAGTTGGCAAATCTATACATATTAGGAGGTTTGGCAGGTGCGCTATTTTATGTATTGATTTATAATCTAGCTCCTTATTTCCGAGGATCAGTGGATAGTTCATTGATGCTAGGGGCAAGCGCAGGAGTTTTTGCAATCGTAGTAGGTGCTGCGACTTTAAGTCCAAACACTACTTTTTTCCTAATATTATTAGGTCCAGTCAAGATTAAATACATCGCGATTTTCTATGTAATCCTATCTTTTGCGAATTCTGCAGGGGCAAATGCCGGTGGAGAATTAGCGCATTTAGGCGGCGCGTTGATGGGCTTCCTTTACATTGTGGAGTTACGAAGAGGAATTGATTTAGGAGTGCCTGTGCAGAAAGTCGGAATCTTCTTTGAAAACATATTTTCTAGACGGAAGAAAGTAAATGTCTCCTACAGAAGACCAAAAAGCAGCAGTAACTTTAAGCCTTTTACCAAATCAACTCCTGCAGCTAAGCCTGCGGCCAAACAAGGAGAAGCTTCTCAGGAAGAGATAGATGTTATTTTAGATAAAATCGCAGAAAAGGGCTACGAAGCACTTTCTAAAGATGAAAAGAGAAAGCTTTTCGAATTCAGCAAAAAGTAATTAAAGTGGAAATGCAAACCCAAAGCGGAAACCAACCTCGCGAGGATACTGGCTTTGAGCTTTGAATTCTGTACTCAAACCCACCCATTCGGTCATAGGAATATAAGCGCCAACACCTACGTTAGCTCCTTTATAATTCCTCTTTGTTCCTGCACCATCCGGATTTGTATTTTCCCAGCTTTGGCTGTAGCCTGCCATAAAATAGAGCTGTGAAGTACCAACAGAAACATAATATCTCAAATCAGCACTGAAATTACTGGCCTTACCCACATTTGGGAAAATCTTGGTGTAACTCGGCATGATTGCAAAATTGTCCACAAAAAAATATTCGAAACCTGCACCTACACCAAAATACTTATATCGCAATCCATAGGATCCTAAAACATGTAATCTGCTGTCTCCCTGAGTCTGAGCAGAGGCCACAAAAGACAAAGCAAAACAGGCGAAAAACAAAAGAATGACTTTTTTCATAGAGGAGAATTTTTAAAAATTTAGCTGGCTTTTTGCAATTATCAAAATGAGGTGATTTTAAAGAGCGGCTACTTCGTTCCTATTTGCCAATTGCCCACAAGCTGCATCAATGTCCTGACCTCTGGATTTTCTGACTTTGGCAATAATCCCCTGCCCTTCTAAAACGCGAACATACATGTCCACAGCCTCTTGTTTTGCCTGACGGAATTCGCCCTCATCAATCGGATTGTATTGGATAATATTCACTTTTGATGGAATGATTTTACAGAATTTGGCCAAGGCTTTCGCATGGCGCTCATCGTCATTCACTCCATCCCAAATCACATATTCGTAAGTAACTTTTCTACCAGTCTTCTGATACCAATATTTCAAAGCCTCTCCCAATTCCTCGATCGGATTGCTGTCATTGATAGGCATGAGTCGGGAACGAGTTTCATTAATGGCTGAGTGTAGTGAAACTGCCAAATTGAACTTGACCTCATCGTCCGCCATTTTACGGATCATTTTGGTCACACCGACAGTAGATAAAGTAATTCTTCTTGCAGCCATACCCAATCCTTCCGGAGAAGTGATTTTGTCAATCGCTGCGATCACATTTGCATAGTTTAGTAAAGGTTCTCCCATTCCCATAAAAACGATATTGGTCAAAGGCCTTTGAAAATAGGTTTCTGCTTCGTCTTTGATAGCCACCACCTGATCATAAATTTCATCAGGATTCAAATTCCTCATTCTCTTTAATCGCGCTGTTGCACAAAAATTACAGTCCAGACTGCAACCAACTTGAGAGGAAACGCAGGCGGTAATCCTTTTGGAAGTAGGGATCAGAACCGACTCTACGATCTTATCATCATATAATTTAACCGCATTTTTGATGGTTCCATCTTCGGAGTGCTGCATCAAATCTACCCGGATATGATTGATAGTAAAATGAGTTTTCAATAGTTCTCTGGTGCTCAGAGAAATATTGCTCATATCATCAAAGTTCTTCAAAGACTTATTCCAAAGCCATTCATAAACTTGTTTGGCCCGGAACTTCTTTTCCCCTTGAGCCAAAAAAAACTCCTCCAATTCAGGTAGGCTTAACTTACGGATGTCTTTTTTTGGGGTCTCTTCCATGTTGCAATTTAGGGATTAAGGCTGGAAATAGTGGAATGCAATTTCCTGGCTTTGAGTTCGCAAAATTACAAGTTCTTGACTGGTCTTTACCAAGACTTTGTAAATTGATTATCAAATCTTCATCCAATGAAAATCAAAGTTTGTCTAATTCAGGACTCCCCGGTCTTTTTTGACAAGGAAAAAACGCTTCAAAAAGTCGAATTACTTTGTCGAAAGCATGTAGAAGCAGGACATCAACTCATCGTTTTTCCGGAATCATTTATTCCCGGCTATCCAAGAGGTTTTTCTTTTGGAGCAAAAATCGGAAGTCGAAGCGAAGCGGGTAGGAATCTATACCTCAAGTATTACCAAAACAGCTTTGAATTGGAAACTGAAGATCAGGATCGTTTAGAAAAACTCTGTCAGGAGCTAAAGATTTATTTGGTCATTGGTGTAACAGAAAGAAATCGAAAGAGCGGGAGTTTATACTGCTCCATGCTCTATTTTTCACCAAACGGCTTATTGGGTGTGCATCGGAAAATCAAACCGACTGGCACTGAGAGATTGATATGGGCAGAAGATTCAGGAAAGTCGCTGGTCAGCTTTGATACTAAAATCGGCAAATTGGGAGGGCTGATCTGTTGGGAAAATTATATGCCTTTAGCAAGAATGGCGATGTATCAAAAAGGTGTAGAAATCTACATCGCTCCTACAGCCGATGCACGGGAAAACTGGATCGCTACCATGAAGCATATTGCATTGGAAGGCCGCTGTTTTGTCTTAGGATGCAATCAATTTTTCACCAAGTCCATGTATTCTCAGGAATATCAACATGAAGTAAAAGATGATCCAGAAGTTATTTGTTCCGGAGGAACTGTAATCGTTTCTCCGATGGGTGAAATTTTAGCTGGTCCGTTACTGGGTGAATCTGGAGCAGTTTGTGCAGAAATTGATCTTCAGGAAATCATCAAAAGCAAATTGGATTTTGATCCAATCAGACATTATAACCGAGATGATATATTTCATTTTCAAGTAATTAACCAGCCTTATATAAAAGTTGAAAAATAGCCTTTTTGAATTCAATCACCTGAATTGAGGGAATATGCCGGTGGAATAAGCCTAAGTTTACTTCTCTTTTAGCATTAGCCAACCTCTAGGATCAACTTTTATAGGAGTAGTACTGGAAACAAATGTAGGCTTTGAACCCAAATTGATTTTTTCCAATCCGTTAGAAGTTTCGACCTCTACAGGCATGATGAAATCAATTCCTTTAAGACTTACTACATATCCTGCTTTGCCTTTCTTACTCACCTTTACTTCAGGAAGATCTGTCGTTTTCAGATAATAATTCAAATAGCCGCTTTGGTCTTGACCGGTATAAGACTGAACAAACTCAATAAAATCATTGGTGGTAACTTGATTTTGGTAAGTAAATCGATCATCCATGATAAAGGCCTTCAACATAGGAAAGAAAACCTCATCTCCAAGTATTCCCCGGAGACCATGAATGACCGCAGCTCCCTTGCTGTAAATTTCGCCATGATATGCCTCTTCTTCTGTGCTATTCGGTGGAGATACAACTGGCTTTTCATTGGGAATGGTCCTTAAAACCGACGCAGCTTGGGTGAAATAAGCTTCGGAACCACCATGTGCTTCATAAAATAGCCAGTCTGCAAAAGCAGTAAAACCTTCATGAATCCACATATCTGCCCAGTCTCCTACCGACATTTTATTTCCAAACCACTCGTGCCCAAGTTCATGATGCAATAGCCAGTCATATTGAACCTGACCCATTGGAACAAACTGAAAATTATTCCCATAGGCATTGATGGTCTGATGCTCCATGCCGAGATATGGGGTTTCTACAACTGCAATTTTATCCTTTGGAAAAGGGAATGGCCCCAAATACTTCTCTTGTGTTTCAGTGCTTACTTTAAGGACTTCAAGAAGCGCCAAAGCCTTCGCTTGGTCTTCCTGAAGTACATAAACATGCATTGGGATAATTTCTCCTGAGATGGACTCGAAATCCATTTTAGCTTCATGAAATACTCCCAAAGTAAAATTCACATCGTAATTATTGATCGAATAGTCTGTTGCCCAATGATAAGTCACCTGATCTTCGGTTTCCTTTTTCTCAATCAGTCTACCGTTTGAGGCTACGAAATAGGGCTTATCAACAGTGAAGAATAAATCCACTCCATTTTTTGGTTCACTCGACGGATGGTCCAAAGCCGGCATAAAAATCTTTGCTCCCTCTCCTTGTGAAGAAAGCCCCATCCAATGATTATCAAAGCGATCCAATTCCCAGGTAAATCCCCCAGTCCAAGGTGGGTTTTGAGCAATTGGAGTTTTTCCACCGTAATAAACTTCTACCTGATCACAAGTACAGTCGATCGGAATAATATCCAAAATATCATCATGATGCGTGAATTCAACCTCTTCTCCATTCATCAAGACTTTATCGACCTTGTACTCATCTATTAGATTCAGACGCAATGTATCCAACTTTTCAGAGGATTGAAATTGAATGGTATTTTTCCCCTGAATGGATTTTGACTCTGGGAGAATCTCCAATTCCAACTGGTAATGAAGCACACTGAATTTCTCTTGTAAAGGATCCATAGGACCTCCCCAGTCCCAATTTTGTGCAAATCCTGACGCAAATGGGATGATAAAAAACAGGCAAAAAAAGAGGTGCTTTTTCATGTTCCAAATTTACAGGTAGAAATTAAAAAAAGGCCGTTTTTCTAAAATTACGGCCTTCCTAATATCATGATTGATTTTCGAGTTTGTCTTTGATCTTGCCAGGCAAATCATGTAGTTTTTTCAGTTTCAAAGAAAACAGCACTGCAACCACTCCAAGAAGTATAAAAATCAGCGCTGTGATGGTGACCAAAGTCATTCCGATTATTCCAGGATTCCAGATCAAAATAAAAGAAAGGATCACACCCCCGATTCCCAACCAAAGAAGAGATTGATATTCATCTCCATGGTCTTTTAAACTCAAAGCAAAACTGATCCCAACAATGGATTTGAACAAAACTCCAAATCCTACATAAAGCGGTAATGTAACCATCGACAAAGCAGGATTTGTCAAAAGTAAAACACCAACCATCGTACTTACCAGTCCAGAAGCGAGAAACCAACCCCAATGATCAAGCTGTTTTCTATTGCCATAAGCAAAAGTCAATTCGCTGAGTCCAGAAGCTAGAAATGATAAACTAAATAAGGTCGCCAAGACCAAATAGGAAGCCAATGGCGTGCTAAATACATAAATGCCCAATAGAATAAACAACACACCGATGATCGTCAGCAAATACCAATAAGAGAGGGCTTTTTGAATGGTTTTGAAAGGTTTATTTGTCATAAGACTGTGATTAATAGTGAAAAATATAGTTACAAATTCATTCCAGAACTTGAATTAAGTTAACCTTTATCCAGACGAAAAAGAATTTCCAACAAAGGAAATCCAAAATTCATGGTAGTCTCTTCAGATACTTTTACAAAGCCATGTTTTTCATATAATGAAACTGCTGCATCCAAACCTGAAGTAGTATATAAGTAAGCCGAATCGTATTTTTTCTCCCTGAAAAAGGACATCCATTCTTCCATCAACCTTTTCCCAATACCAGTTCCTCTACAGGATTTATCCAAAATAAAATATCGGAGTTGGGCCTGATTTTTCTCACGATGGAACAGCAAAATAAAACCTACTAACTGACTACCTTTCTCCACCACCCAAACCTGATCTTTATCAGGATCATAGTTTTGATTAAAAATCTGGAGCCCTCTTCTTACTTCCGTTTCAAATGACTCAGGAAAACCATGCTCCTCACCATAAACTTTGCCATGTAGCAAAGCCACTAGTTCAAGATCACTTGGCAGAAATGTATTCCTGATGGTTATAGAATCGTTTCCCATTTTTTTTGAAATAAAAAAACCGCCTTGATGAAGGCGGTTTACATTTATTCTTCTGAGTAATTGAAGCTATCTACCTGCTCTTTTACCCAATCTTGATATTTCGATTGACGATATTCTGTCCATTCATTTTTATACTTTGAATCATCAATCAAAAACTTAAAACCAGTTGCAGCCTTAGGCTTGCTAAGCGCATTGACTAAGTCCTCTGCCAGATTTTTTTCTTTGACTTTCCGATCAATAAAATCCTGCATCATCTGATGCTCTTGTGCTGGCTCCATTTTGGTGAATTCAGCAAAATTCTCAGGATTATCTTCTATTTCGTCTAGTATATCCTCCTCTTCTTCAGTAAGGTCATAGTTGAAATAATCTTCGTCATCAGGCATGTGATGAATCTTCTTTTTATCGATTTGATAGAAACACACATTGCCCTTCAGCAATTGGGTAGAAATCAATCCTACCTCTTTTTCAGTAAGCGAAAACATGAATGAGTTACAAAATTTTTCGAAAAATAGTGAATGTCAAATTTGCATCAAATTGTTTTTAACTGCTGAATTGAAATTCCCTAATTTATTTCTCAAATATTTTCAAAAATCTGACTTAAAACCTCAGAATCAATAATATGACCACCTTTAAAACTTATTTTTTTGACTTCTTTTCCAAGTGCTTTTTCTAGTTCACCCTGCTTTTTGAGTATTTCTGAGTTTACAAATTCATCCTGATCTCCCAAGACACTGATAAATTCCGTCTTCTCAAATTTTTCATTGCTCACTTTCAAATCCAAATCACGGGCAAAGCCCCCTGCCCAAAGGATAAATTTATTGACGTTCCCATTCCATCGGCTTGCCCAACGGGTGGCGGTGGCAACTCCTTGCGAAAAACCAAATACATTTACCGCTGGAGGATTTTCAAATTTTTCGAGAAGCTCGTTCACAAGCTGATCTAGATACCGGTGGTTATTTTCAATGGCAAGCTCCCGCTCATGGCTTGTCATCCAATTAGCCCCAACTCTCCCTTTATAATCCTTTAGATAAGAATAATTCGTAGCCTCAGGAGCTACAAACAAGCGATCCTCACTTTCAAAAGGCATAAATTTCCTTATAAAAAATTCGGCCAACTGTCCATATCCATGAAAAACGACCCATACTTCACTTTCGTCGAACGTTGGTTCGTGTGAAAGACAATACTCAGCTTGGTAAGTGACTTTGATTTTCTTTTTCAAAAAATTACCCATTGAGATCCTCAAATTTAAATGGCAACAAAGCCTGAATTCCCGGAACCTTTATCACATTTCCATTAGGTAATAAAATCAGAAGCTCAATGGCTTGACCAAAGCGCATCTCAGTCTCGCTAATCGTCTGTCTGCAAAGTCCACAAGGTGAAACTGTGGCCCATTTTTCTTGACCTATTTTTTTTGCTACTATGGCCATTTGCAAGACAGGATCATTTGGGTGATTGGCTCCTGCAAAACCCAATAGTAATCGCTCAGCACAAACACCAACCGGGAAACTTACATTCTCCTGGTTGCTGGACTTTAAAACGATTCCTGACTTCATCAAAATCGAAGCTCCAACCTGAAAATTCGAATAAGGAGCATAGGCATCTTGGCTGATTTTCTTTGCCTCAACCACCAATTCCCTTTCAGAAATGGATAATTCCTCCCAACTCAGCTCTTCCAGCTCTGCAGATATTGTGATTTTTTTCGCCATGTTTTTGTCTTGGAATTTTCCTAACGGACAAAGTAGTGAATAGTTCTTATTTTAGTTACCAATCCTTTTCTAGAATGAATTTAATAGCCAATTTACAATCATGACGGCAATAAGTACCCAAACCATTTTAATTCTAGGAGCCGGGAAATCCTCATCCTATCTCATCGATTATTTAGCTGATACTTGTGAAAACAATAACAGAGAGCTCATTCTTGCAGATTTAAACTTAGAGCTTGCCAAATCAAAACTCAAAGGCAAGCCATGCACCAAAGCTCAGTCTCTGGATATAGATAATGAAAAAGATCGTTTAGCATTGATAGAAAAAGCTGATTTAGTGATTTCTATGCTTCCTGCATTCATGCACCCCATCGTCGCAAAAGATTGTTTAAAACTTGGAAAACACTTTTTCTCGGCCTCTTATGAATCAGAGGAACTTCGAGAGTTAAAACCTGAAATCGAAGCCAAAAGCTTATTTTTTCTCAACGAATGCGGACTTGACCCCGGGATCGATCACATGTCAGCAATGAAAATCATTCACGAGGCCAAGTCAAAAGGAGATGAAATTCTATCATTTAAATCTTATTGCGGAGGGCTTTTGGCACCGATAAGCGAGGACAATCCATGGAAGTATAAATTCACCTGGAACCCAAGAAATGTTGTTTTGGCGGGAAAAGGAACTTCACAATACATCGAAAAAGGCGATCTGAAATACGTTCCTTACCATCAGGTTTTTAAGAGAACGGAAACCATCCATTTTGATCGGTTGGGTGATTTTGACGGCTATCCAAATCGGGATTCCTTAAGCTATCGAAAAGTATATGGTCTGGAAAACATTCAAACCATGCTTCGTGGCACACTCAGACGTGCTGGCTATTGCAAAGCTTGGGATGTTTTCGTTCAGTTGGGGTTGACCGATGATTCGTTTAGAATGAATTTGCCCTCAGGAAGTACTTTGAAGCAATTTTTAAATTCATTCCTACCATACCATGAGTCACTTTCAGTAGAAGAAAAACTTGCCGAGGCCATTCCAGATATGGATTTCCCGACCTTTGAAAAGATTCAATGGCTAGGATTTTTTGGTAATAGAAAGCTTCCGAAAACAACTGGAAGTCCAGCTGAAATTCTACAATCAATTTTAGAGGAAGACTGGAAACTTTATCCTGAGGATAAAGATATGATCGTGATGCAGCACTTGTTTGAAGTTCAAACAAAAGATGGAATTAAGAAAATTAATTCCAGCCTGGTGGCTTTTGGTGAAGATGCAACTTATACAGCCATGGCAAAAACCGTTGGCCTACCATTAGCTATATCCGTAGATCTTTTTTTAGAAGGTAAGATTAAATTGACTGGTTTACACGTCCCGGTTATCCCGGAAATCTACGAGCCTATCTTAGAAAAACTGGAAGAATTCGGAATTCGATTTATTGAAAAAGCCCAACTTTAATTGAGCTTTTTTTAAGGATTCCAGTCCGCAGGAGGGTCGAGTTGAGAGTTTTCTACTACTCGACAATCATCCGGAATGATCGCTCTCGGCTGTTTATAATCCAATTCTGATTCATTGATATAAATTCTTCTAGAGGTTTCGCCTGCGGCCATAAAAAACCCTAAAACCACTTCATCAGGGTTATCCAAACTGATCATATTGCCACGAATATTTGCTGGTGGTGGATCAAATACTGAGCCGCTCAACTCAGCCTGCTGCTTGACTAATCTTAGGAAACGATAGGCCTCCTGCGAAATACTATATTGCTCCAGGTCAACCCTGAACGTATTCAAAAACCGCAAACCATCATCTAAAATAACAGCTACAGGAAGACGAGTAGTCAGCCCATTAAAATTATCATCTTGAGCGATAAATATAGACGAGTTACTTGTTTGTTCAGATTTAAAACAAACCTCACAGCAGTCTTTAGGAGCTGGAGCCCTGCTAGGAGGTGGTTCATGATATAAATCGGGCCTGGTTTCTAAGACATATACAGACTCTCCTTTTCTCCAATAATAAAAATTATTCTCATCAGCAGGATCTTGAAAAGCTGCAACAAGCTGAATTGCAGAATCATCATTTAATTCACCTTGAACAGGAACTCTTTCTACTCTAAATCCCAATTCCTGAATCTCAGGAACTGCTGTTAGTTTTTCTGGGAGGGAAGTATACACCTTTCCATCAAGAAGCTGAATCTGTAAAGTATAACTTCTCCCTACCTCTCCCGAAAAAGCCGCAGAGGTCAAGTAACTCCCACGATTTTCATTGTCCTCATTTAAGAAGGTTACCCCTCCTAAATCGTCCCGGATAATAACTGTGGCTCCGGCGACAGGTCGGATTAATCCTTCAAATACACTTCCATAGGTATCACTTCTCGACAGTTTGATGATGTGTGGCCCTGAACCATTGGTAACCATGCCTTCGATAGTCAGCAATTGAGGTCCATCTTCAATGGAAACATCATATGGTTCAATGCAGCCAAATAAAACAATTACGGCTAGGTATAAATACTTTTTCAATAATTCTAAGTTCAAAATATCAAGGATTCCAGTCCAATGGAGGCTCTAATTGCGCCCCTTCCACTTCTCTACAATCATCAGGGATTATCACTTCTGGCTGTCTATAATCCAATTGATTTCCATCAATGTACACTCGTTTGCTTATTTCGCCTGCGGCAATGAAATAGCCCAAAACCACTTCCTCAGGATCATCCAAACTGATCATATTTCCCCTAATATTTGCAGGTGGAGGATCGAAAACTGATCCGGATATTTCAGTTTGCTGCTTCACCAATCTAAGGAATCGATATGCCTCCTGAGAAACACTGAATTGTTTTAAATCTGTCCGATAGGTATCGACAAATCTGTTTCCATCATCCTCTATAAACCCTGCAGCAGCAGATGTACTCAGTCCATTGAAGTTATCATCTTGTGCCAGGTATATTCCTTCATTTCCCAGTTGCTCAGTTTTGTAACAAGTAATGCAACAATCCTTTGGCTGCGGATCTCTACTTGTGTTTGTATCTGAAGGTCTAGGAGTATATAAATCAGGTCTGGTTTTAAGCACAAATGTAGATTCTCCTGTTTTCCAGAAATAAAAATTATTCTGGTCAGAGGGATCATCGAATTCTGCGATCAGCTGAACTCCGGACCTTTCCAAGGTCTCACCTTCTACAGCGATTTTAATTACCTTAAGGTCAATATCCTTGATTTCAGGAACTGACTCTACTCGCTCAGGTAATGAGGTATACACCTTCCCGTCAATTGTTTGTATTTGGAGAGTGTAGGTCCGCCCAACTGTAGCCGAGAAATCTGCGGGCGTAGCATAAATTCCACGATCTTCAACATTTTCGGAAAGGAAAGTTACCTGTCCCAAATCATCTCTTATGATTACAGTGGCATTGCCAACCGGTCTAATCAATCCTTCAAAAACACTCCCATAGGTATCACTCCTGGTCAATTTGATCAAATGAGGTCCTGGTCCAGAGGTAATCATTCCATCTACTGTTAGCAATTGAGCGCCTTCCTCCACAGTCACAGAGTAAGGCTCAATACAGGAAGCCAGCGGCAGAATTATCAATAGATAAAGAAATTTGCGAAGCATCTGATTAAAACTTGATGGAATAACTAATACTTGGAAGAGGAACACCCAAAACGGCAAGTTTCAATGCCTGTGGTGGCGCTCCTAGTTGGTCTACAAAGAATAATGAGAATGGATTCTTGCGACCATATACGTTTAGAATTGAGAATGTCCAGTCTCCGTCAAAGAATTTTCCTTTTCCGTTGAGCTTGAAATTCACAGCCAAATCCAAACGATGGAAATCTGGCAGGCGCTGCTCATTTCTTCTATTGAAATAAGCGAGTGAATTGCCGGAATAGTCAAATTTTGCCTCTGGGAATGTCACCGGTCTTCCTGTGCTATATCCAAAGGTTGCTGAAATAGAAGTATTGGTACTGACCTTATAATTACCGATCAGAGTAACATCATGCGGTTTGTCAAAATTGGAAGCATACCAGTCACCATCATTGATAATCTCCTCTTCAAATGGAGTGATCACTTGTCTTAAACTTCTGGAGTAAGTATAGGAAACCCAACCTGTCAATCTTCCCAGATTCTTTTTGACATACAATTCTACACCGTATGCTCTGCCATTTGCCGGCACCAATTCCGTTTCAATGTTATTCTGCAAAATCAGGTTTGCACCATCCTTGTATTCAATCACATTTTGAATGTCTTTGTAATAAACCTCGATGGAAGTTTCAAAGATGTTTCCTCTGAAATTGTTATAGAATCCAAAAGAAACCTGATCTACAATCTGTGGCTTCAGGAAATTATCACTCAGCTTCCAAACATCTGTCGGTGCAATGGTCGCAGTGTTAGAAATCAAGTGGATAAACTGGTACATTTTATTATATCCAAGCTTGATAGAGCTGGATTTCGAAAATGAATAGCGCAAAGAACCTCTTGGTCCTAAACCTGTATAATTCTGGATTTCATCCCCATCCCCATAAGTAGTTTCACCAATCGCGTTTCCATCAGAAATAGGCTGATTTTCACCATATTGACGAACTATTCTAGGCCCGAAATAGCTATACATATCATACCTCGCACCATAGGACATCCCGAATTTCTCTCCGATTTCAAATTCATGCTGAAAATGCACTCCGGATTCCCTGCCAAATTCATCCTGCACCTTTTTCGGTAAAATCCCGGATTCCTCACCCATAGAAGGCACCAAGTCTCCAGGTTGCAATTCCAGATTTTTGAAATCACCACCCACAGTTACTTTATTGGTTTCGCTGAATTGATAATAGAGATATGCTTTTATTCCGTAATCTTTGATGCCTGAGTTGAGGTCAAAATCATTGATTCCGGAACGGTTGAAAATACTGTAATCATATTGGGTATAATACCCTAAAACTTCAAATCCAATCTGATCATTGACGATACTCTTCCACTGAAGGGAATGGCTGTTATTTTTCCAAGATACTGTGGTGTCTGAGGAAAAAGCAAAATCATCATAGGAAGTATAGTAGCTATAAGTGAATTCATTTTTCTCAGATATTGGAGCAGAAATCACCAAGTTTCCATCATAGAAATTAGCCTGTGAGTTTTTCAGATCGGGATTGCTCAGAGCTCCCAAAAACCAATTGATATAAGAACCTCTGAAACCTCCACGTATGGAAACTTTATCTTTTACAATAGGTCCATTGAATCCAACTTTCCCGGAGAAATTACTGACCATCAAATCGCCACCCCACTTAGCAATAGAACCTGCCTTTGGCTGAATATCCAAGATTGAAGAACCTCTTCCTCCAAATCTCGCCGGTATCACAGATTTATAAAGAGTAACTCCATTTACCGCGTCAGCATTAAATGAGGTAAACAAACCAAAAAGGTGGGTAGGGTTATAAATTGGGGCACCTGCAAACTGGATCAAATTTTGGTCAGCACCGCCGCCTCTGACATTCAGACCTGCAGAAGCCTCTCCAACCTGACTCACGCCTGGAAGTGTAGCCATGGATCTGATGATATCCACTTCCCCCAAAAATGGAGGCAACTCTCGCATGGTATTCATGCTCATGGTAATCGCACCCATGTCAGTGGATCGGATATTCTTTTCCGGATCACTTCCATAAATCACAACATCATCCAGCTGGAAATCTTCCTGGAGCATCTTAATGGAAATACGCCCATCTCCTACAGCTGTGATCGGATAATCGATAGTGGTATATCCTACATATCGGAACTGAAGATTGTATTCCGCTCTATCTAAAATCAGTTCAAATGAGCCATTATTATCGGTAATTCGGTTGATTTCCAATTCCGGTACAGTGACTGTCGCTCCTACAAGAGCATCTCCGGTAATTTCATCAATGATTCTTCCTGAAATCTTAATTCCTTTCAACTGACCAATATCTCTCCCGACAACTTCACGTTTTACCTCAGTTTGGGAGAATCCCAAATGGCTTAGGAGCAAAAAGAAAACGAGTAATAGTTTTTTCATAATCTGCGATTAAAGTCCATTAGGGTCAAACTTGTACAAATTGATTGGGTAGTTTCCTGCGAGCGTAATTTCAGGCATTCTCATAATGTATAGGAATCCATCTTTTTCGAAATGTGCCACTGTAAAGTCCTGAGGAAAACCAGAAATATCATTTTTCGAAGTCCACTTCATTGAATTCAAATCCAATTCCCAAATTGAACTTACTCTCTTAAATAATCCCACATAAGCCTTATTCCCAATTACTTGCCCCAAACCATACCCTTGGCCAAGTGATCCAGGATAGACGCCTATTTTAGACCAGACTCCAGATGAAGTGGTATATAGCCAAAGATTAGCCTCACTATCAATCACATAAAGATTATTTTGATAAACAAAGTTGGCATTACTTGCATTAAAAGAGACAGGACTATCCGGTAAAAATGACCAGGATCCAGTATTAGGGTTATACTTTCTAAGTCCAAAAACATTTCCTGTTTTACCTCCCAAAACATAAAGACTCCCATTTGATTCGAATGCGATCGATTCTAAACTTTCAAATGGTAGATCTTTTAGCTGTTCAAAATTTCCCTCATTAATCTTCCAAAAAGAATAATTAACCTCATATGGATTTGGAACCAATCCTGCAGAACCTCCTCCCAGATAATTTTTTGTAGAAAACGCAAAGGATCTTGGACTGCCTGGGAAAGGCATTTCTTTCCATGTCTTCGAGCCTATTTCGAATTGTTGGATTTTAGTGTAGAAACTGTTTTTTGATACCGTTCCCAAACCGACATTTAAACCTGCCGTTGTTTGAAAAAATACATTATCATAAATTCTAACAGATTCAGGAAACTTACTTATCAATTCATATGTACCGATCTGGTATTCAAAATTTATAGGAAAAGTGAGAATCTTGTCTTGAACCTCCACTCTGATAGGAACTGATACCCCAGAAGCTGGAGGAATTGTCACATGAAGCCTGGATTCAAAATCGATCTTGGTGATTGCCGCTTCAGAATTTCCGAAAAATACTCGAGTGTCTTCTGTGAAATTTTGACCTAATATGATCATTTCATTTCCTACCAGTCCAAATGCGGGAGAGTATGAATTGATTACAGGACTCAGCGTTTTCAATTCAATGATATTACCGAATTGGATTTCTCCGCCTAAGTCCATAAAGGCTTTTGCGAAATAGGTTTTAGAATTAGTGAATCCGTTAGACTCACCAATAAATTTTCCCGGTCCTTCTTTAACACCCAATGAAATAATGATTGGGGAGGAAAAATTTTCATCCTCAGAAAGATAAAAACCATGGTCGCTAAGACTAATGTTCTGATTGGTTAACAATCGACCTAGAATCCTGACATTTTCACTACTCGTATACAGGACCTCTTCGGTCACCAAAATAACAGAGTCAGTTTCTTCGTCAGTGCAAGCCCATCCCGTGAAAAGCAATAGTAAAATGCTCAGAGATAGAAGTTTTCGCATAGAGTATTTGGTAGAAATTAAAATTCAACCAAAAATATAGAAATCCGCATCTTAAACAAGATGACTTGAATTTAAAAATTGAGTTATTTAGAATATTAGGGCAAAAAATTATAGAATCAGCAATAAAAACAATACTTTATTGAAAAGAGAGGGTAAAAAAATAAAGAATTTAATATTTTTTTTTGACAGAATTTCAAAATGTGATTCCAATCATTCCCAACCTTATGCCAAAAGGAGTCCTTAAATAAACTCGAGTAAAAAGCCTTTCACAATGTTCCTGTAAGTTTCATGCGAAGAACCATCTTCATTTTTTATAAAAATTTCTACAATCTCAATTCCTGATTTCTGGAATGAAAAACTTACTATTTCACGTATTACTTTTTGACCTGGTCTATCTCGGATGACGAACTTTATTCTAGGGAATAAACCATGTCCCTCGGCGATCAATACAAAATCCAACATTTGCCGCTCTGGCAAAATCACCCAAAACATACCTGAATCGGAAAGTAATCTTGATACTTTCCCCGCCAATTCTTCAAAAGAAAGGGAATCGGTGTGTAATGCCTGATTCCTTTTTGAATCTTTCGCTTTTAAATGATCCGGAAAATAGGGCGGGTTGCTGACTATTAAATCAAAAGATTGATCGGATTTAAAATCCTGAAAAAATCCCTGCCAGAGAGTGAGCCTATCTTTAAACTTGCTTTCGGAAAAATTCCCTTGGGCCTGCTTTGCAGCAGATTCATCAAGTTCTACGGCTGTCAATATGGAATCTGTATGTCGCTGGGCGAGCATTAATGCAATCACACCTGTCCCAGTTCCCACATCCAAAATTCTATTCGGGTTTTGAGAGGTTGCCAATCCACCTAGTAAGACTGCATCGGTGCTGATTTTCATAGCGCATCGATCCTGATGCACCCTGAATTGTTGAAACTGAAACCAAGTGTTGGGCATCAGGTTCTAACTTTACTGAGAAAACTCAAATTAAATCTTGGCTTGTCATCCATTACGTTCAGATCATCCTCAGAAACTCTTTTGACACTCTCGATGGTATAAAATGCTTTTTCATCCAAGCTTTTTACTTTCTCAATGAATTTTGCCAAGGCATCTCTTTTCATAACAGTGAAGGTCAACTGCACTTTCCCATATCTTCCTTCCGCACCTACGTTTGTAAATCGGAAATTCTCCTCCTTCATATATTCCATCAATTCAGGATTTGGTTTTGGAGTGATGATTCGAACCAGCACTCTTCCCAAAGCGAGTTTTTCCTCAAAAAACATCCCTACATATGTTCCTGTACCAAAGCCAGCTGCATATGCGATATAGGACATAGGATTGGAAATATTCTGAAAAATCTGACCAATCGCCAATAACCAAATGAGTGCCTCAAAAAACCCAAGAATTGGTGCGATGTTTTTCTTCCCATTCATCATAAACATGATGCGAAGCGTATTGATCGATACATCTCCGACCCTAGCAGTAAAAATCAGAAGAGGCATAATCAGATAGTTGAATAAATTCTCTGATACGCCTAAGGAAAGCATAAATTCTTGCATGATTCAGTCTATTTAAAGGTCAGGCAAAATTAAGGAATGCAGGTGGATTTAAACCTATCAGATCTTCAGATCTCTTCCTGCAGCCATCCCAAATCCGGTAAACAAAACCGAGAAAAAAATCAAAAACCAGATCAGGATATTCCAAGAACCAAACAGGTCCAAAGAAACCCCAAATAAAATCGGACCTAATGCAGCAAGATAATAGCCGGAAGATTGAACCATCGCGGAGAGTTTAGCAGTAGTCTGATCCTCTGCTGTCCTGAGTGAAATCAATGTATATGCGATGCTCAAACTAGCTCCCATTCCCAATCCAATCACCGTGAGTGACAGATAAGTCATTATTTCTGACTCTAAAAAAAGCCCTAAAAATCCGATAATATAGCCTATCCCTACCCCTAAAATCACTCCTGACTGTTCCTTTAATCGGATCAATATGGATGGTGCAAAGTAAGAACCCACCAAAGAAATCAATTGCATAATGGAGGAAACTGCCCCAGCTTCTACCGGTGACCAGCCTCTGGCTATCAGCATATCTGGAAGCCAAGCTGTCAAAGTAAAATACATCACCGATTGGCAGCCCATAAAAATGGTGATTTGCCAGGCGAGTTTTGATTTCCAGACATTTTTAGCCTTTGCCAAGCTGGTACTCATTCCTGCCTTTGGTCTGGTCAATTGAGGAATCCAAAAAAATAAAGCTATGACCATAAAAATAGCCCAAGAAGATAAAGATCCTCTCCAACCAAAATTCAGATCTACCGCTATTGGCACTGAAAATCCTGCAGCAATAGCTGCAAACAAGGACATCATGGTTGCCAAAAGGGCTGTCATTAATCCCAGCTTTTGAGGTAGTCTTACTTTGATCAGGGGAATCAACAAAACATTAGCAATCACAATTCCTATTCCTGTGAGAGCAGTACCAAAAAGTAAGAGTTCGATGCCCCCCAGAACTCTAAGGACTACTCCAATCGTCAAAATTAAAATCCCCAAAAACACAGCTCGTCCCATTCCCAACTTTTTCCCTATTGCAGGTGCAAAAAGCGAAAAGGTCGCAAATGTCAATAAAGGCAAGGTGGTCAGAAATCCTGCCAGTCCATTGGAAAGCCCAAGGTCCTCTCGGATAAAAGGAATTAGCGGTCCTACTGAAGCAATGGAAGTCCTGAGATTGATAGAAATCAAAAGAATTCCGGTGATCAGAAGTGACTGGGAAGGCAGGGCTTTAGACAAGGTAGTGGATCAAAAATTAGAAGACTGAAATCAGGTTTTGGAATGAACTAAGTCTACCACACAATCTACCCAAGTATCTCTTGAGTTTAAACTTGGAACCAAATCCCAATGTTCTCCACCTTGCTCTTCAAATTGCTCTTTGTATTCCTGCCCCACTTCTACCGTAGTTTCCAGACAATCTGCCACAAAGGCGGGTGAAAACACCAATACTTTTTTCACTCCTTCACCAGACAGCTTTTTGATCATGTCCTCCGTGTATGGCTGAACCCAAGGATCGTTTCCTAGTCGGGACTGAAAACAAGTCACTACTTTTTCCGCAGGTAACCCAAGCTGCTCTGCAATCAAACGAGTGGTTTGAAAACATTGAGCTCTATAGCAGAATTGATTATTTGGACCATACTTATTACAGCATCCTCCAAGTTGACAATAATTATCA
The DNA here is from genome assembly GCF_014206875.1 of Algoriphagus iocasae. Taxonomy (GTDB): domain Bacteria; phylum Bacteroidota; class Bacteroidia; order Cytophagales; family Cyclobacteriaceae; genus Algoriphagus; species Algoriphagus iocasae. Next base: position 263,102 of record NZ_JACIJO010000002.1, read on the forward strand.
ACCGACCCTTTTTTAATCTGTCGCTCAGGAAGCCCATGATAGGAGAATAAATAGCGGTCATATTCACGCTTTTCCATCATTTCCTGCCCTAGTTCTTTCCAGGCTTTGACAAATAATGGATGCTCAATAAAATTACTGATAAACGTAATTTCAGGGATAATCTGCCATCCTCTGGCGATTTCCATGACCTTGTCGATTACCGAACCATTGGTCGCTGAAGCATATTGTGGAAATAAAGGAACAACAATAATTTTTTTGACTTTCGCCTTCATTAATTCTTCCAGCGCAGATTCTATAGAAGGACTTTGGTAGCGCATGCCCATTGCCACGACATAGTCAGAAGCGTCCAATTTTTGAATCAGTTTTGCTTTGAGGTCCTCTGTATGAAAAAGCAAAGGAGATCCTCTATCTGTCCAAAGTTTCCGGTATTCCGCAGCGGATTTGGGAGAACGAAAAGGTGCAATAATTAAATTCACTAGCATCCACCTAGGGATTGCAGGGATATCAATCACTCGTCCATCCATCAGGAATTCACGCAAATACTTCCTTACATCTCCAGTAGCCGTACTATCGGGAGTTCCCAAATTGACCAGCAATACGCCGGTTTTTCCGGTTTTGACCATTTTTATTTGATTGTGGGTAATTCGATTGACAACCCAAAATTACATCCGATTGTTAACTTAAGCCAATTGATCTTTTAAATGTGTCATTGAAATATCAACTCACATTTTGAGCTTTTGAGCCCAATTCATAGCTGGACCAGATCCAATGCTGGAAATCAAAGCCAAAATTACCAATCCAATAAACAGGGATTCCGACACCAAACCAGTCTCTAAAGCGATCAATCCCAAGATGATATCCATACTTCCTCTGGTACTCAGACCAAATCCAACAATTATCGATTCTTTTCTCGAAATTCCGGCATATCGACCTCCGATATATGCTCCAAAATACTTCGCCAACAATCCCAAAATTACCACCACACCAGTGACTCCCGGATCAAATGCCTCAACGAAATTGACTTTGAGTCCAATGGAAACAAAAAATATCGGTGCGAAAATATTATTGATAAACTGGTGGAGAATTTCCTTGGCTTTCTCTGTTAGGTATTCAGAATCACCCAAAGCTACTCCGATGATAAATGCTCCGAAAATGGCATGAATCCCGATAAACTCAGTAAAAGAAGCAGCCAGGAAACAGATGGCCAATGACAAAGAAAGTAAACCACCTGGCCATGCCAAATTCTTATTGATCCAAGGCAAAACTCCATTGATCATACCTTTACCTAGCGTCAGCATAAAGAAGGTAAAGAACAAGGTCAGCCCAATGGTTGGCCAAACACCAAGCCCTTCTGCCCCTGATTCAGAAAGTGACAATATCACAGAAAATACAATCCAACCTAAAATGTCCACGATCATTGCCGCAGCTATAATCAAAAGACCTGTTTGAGTCTTAAATATCCCCAAATCCATTAAAATCCGGGCCACTACTGCCAAAGCTGTAATGGAAATCGCCAAACCAAAAAAGGTCGATGCAACAGCCCTGTCATTGATATTCACGCCCAAAAACTCAGGAAATGCATAGGCTAATACAAACCCTGCTATAATGGGCAAGACCATCGAAGCAGTGGCAATTTTCAAGGCGTTTTTACCTTGATTCCATACGACTTGAAGTTCAACTTCCAAGCCTGCTATAAACAATAAAAGGACCACGGAAATCTGGACAAAACCATCTAAAGCCACATTGGCCATTTCATGTGAACCGAATAAGTAATCTTGAGCTCCTGGAAACAGCGTTCCCAAGATTGTGGGACCTAAAATGATCCCAGCGATAATCTCGCCGACCACTGCTGGTAGTTTAAACTTTCGTGCTAATTCTGCGAAGACTCTTGCCATGATCAGCATGGCTGCAAGCTGGAGGAGTAAATTGATAACCTCCTTATGGTTTAATGTTTCCATGGGAGATTATTTTTTAACGATTAACAAATTACAAGGCAAAGTACTCAACAGGTCCTCAAGGTCATGCGGAAATATTCTATCAAAGAAATTGAGCTTGTGCTCATCTCCTACCACCAACAAGTCAGCGTTGATTTTTTCACAAAAACGAGCCAATTCTATTGCCCATCTTCCTCCAGTTACTTTTATGTTGATCTTCAAATCCTCTTTATCCAACTTATCTAGAATATCCTCCACGTACTTGATCTCATCCTGCACCAATTGACGGCGGGTTTGCGCTACTTCCTGTTCGGAATCCTCTGAAGCAGTCCCCATTTGCAAACCATACATTTTGATTTCATTCAAGATGTAAACCTGATCCGCCTTTACTTTTTTAGAAAAACCAATACCATGCTCAATTACGAAAGGTGTTATTGGCGTCTGTGTCCCATTAAAAACCACTTGAGAAAAACCCGTAGTTTCGACTTTTGGTTCTATCAAAGTCAAAACAGAACAAGGCGCTTTACGAATGATTTTCCTTCCAACAGACCCCAAGTAATAGGTCAAAAAACTTTCATTTTTTAACGCCCCTGCTACCAAAAGATCCACTTCTTCATCTCGGCATGCCTCCAAAATCATCTTTCCAGGCTTACCTTCTTTCCAGATGATTTTCGTTCTCTCTCTCGATAGCTTTGCCTTGCCTATCACGTCATCCAGTTTCTCTTCCAATTCACTCGTTTTTTTACCTACATGGATCAAAACCAATTCTGAATCAAAAAGTAAAACCAGTCTTTTGGTCTCTGCAATTAAAGCCTCAATCCTAGGAGAAAAGGCTATGGCAAGGGCTATTTTGTGGTACATCGTAGTATTTCTATTTTTATGAAATAAGCGAAATTTCCCGATCTGTACAACAAGTGAATTGATCTTCCCCACTTATCCTGAGCAATCCCCACTTAAGTGTGTTTTCGGCAAGCAGAAAAAGTACTTCCTCCAAAATGAGGAAATTTTATAAAATTTAAGAGAAGAATGGGAGTTTCCCCAGAATTTACCAGACACTTAAAAACCCAAACAATTTATGAGAAAACTAATACTAAGTGGCTTACTGATAGGCAGCTTGGGATGGTCAATAAGTGCGAATGCACAGTCCGACTACCCAACTCTTACCCAGATAAACCAACGCTTACAAAAAATCGGAACAAATGCTTCTGCGGAGCTTTCTTCCCTGACCAAAACTGAAGGAGGAAAAGATATCTGGGTTCTAAAAATAGGAACAGGTGAAGTGGACAATAAACCGGCCATCGCAGTGGTAGGTGGTGCGGAAGGATTTCATGTTACGAGTGTTGAACTTGCATTACAGTTTGCCGAGAAATTGGTTTCTGAGCATGTTGACGCATTGGAAACCACCACTTTTTATGTGTTTCCAAACATGTCTCCTGATGCTTACGCTCAGTACCATGATGCCTTGAAGTATGAGAGAAGAGGAAATGCAGTGTCTGTAGATCATGACAGAGATGGAACAGCTGGCGACAATGGCTATACCGATCTGGATGGAAACGGAATGATTACTTGGATGCGTGTAGAAGATCCGATGGGAGAATACGTGATCTCAAAAGACGATGACCGGGTAATGGTTAAAGCAGATCGATCAAAAGGCGAAGCTGGTACACATTCCTTGTATCGAGAATCAAAAGATGACGATCATGATGGAAAATTTGCTGAGGATTTAACAGAAGGAATCGCTTTCAACAAGTCTTTGACCTATAAATTCCCTGTATTTGAGCCTTTGGCAGGTGATATCCCTGTTGCTCAAAAAGAATCGAGAGCTTTATTGGATTACCTTTTTGATCAGTGGAACATTTTTGCTTTTGTTACATTTTCTCCGGCAAACAATCTTTCCTCTCCATTGAAATACAATGCTGGAGATGCCAGAAAGCGAATTGTGACCTCCATTCTTGAAAAAGATCAAGCGCTCAACGCCATGGTTTCTGGCGTTTATAATGAAACGATTTCTGAAAAACCATATCAGCAAACCAACCAAGGAACTGACGGGGATTTTTTCCAATGGGCATATTTCCATTTTGGAAGACTTAGCTTCGGAACTCCAGGTTATTGGACACCTGAATTCAAAAGCAAATCAAACTCAGATGCCAACTACTTGGCATGGGCAGATTCTTTAGGATGGGAAGGCGTTTATACACCTTGGAAAGAGATTCAGCATCCAGATTTCCCAGGAAAAAAAGTGGAAGTAGGTGGAATTAATCCATTTGTAAAGGCAAATGCACCATTTGACCAAGTGGGAGAAATCGCTGAAGAGCATACCGATTTCATCTTAAAATTGGCTGAAATGCAGCCAAAATTGGAAATCCATAACGTCAAAGTTGAGGATATCGGAAATGGCTTGACTAGAATTTCAGCAGATTTATTTAACAACTCACCGATTCCGACGCACTCTCAAATGGGTGAGCGATCCAGATGGCTTCGCAAAGTAAGAGTAGATCTGCAGGCACCTGCAGACCGAATTGTATCAGGTGACAAAATCCAGTTGATCGATGTGATCGGAGCTTATGATAAAGTAGAGCTCAGCTGGATTGTCAAAGGAAAAGAGGACGTTTCAGTTAAAGCTGGAGCTTCTCATGCAGGATTTACTCAATCGACTTTCAAACTCTAATCTCTAAAACTCATGAAAACAACAAAATTAATCGTTGGGCTGGCTTTTAGTGCTTTGAGTCTGACTTCAATCACTGCCAACGCACAGGACAAATTCTTCCAGGCGGTAGGCACACCATACATGCCAAAAGTGGAAATCGCATTTAACCGCTATTACACTTACGAAGGCTTGGTGGACAATATGAAAAAAATCGCTGCGGCTCATCCGGATATTGCGAAAATCGAATCTATCGGAAAGTCCTATGAAGGTCGCGATATGATGACATTGACAATCACGGATTTTTCTACCGGCCCGGATACTGATAAGCCAGCCATGTGGATTGATGGAAACATTCACTCCAATGAAATTCAAGGCGGTGAATTTGCCTTGTATGCAGCCTGGTATTTGACAGAAATGCATGCTGACAATGAATTCATTCAGCAGTTACTAAAAGACAAAACCTTTTACATCACTCCTACCATCAACCCAGATGCTAGAAATGACTTCTTTAACCAACCAAACACAGCCAACTCTCCTAGATCTGGTATGATGGTTTTGGACAATGACCGGGATGGATTAAATGGAGAAGATGGAATGGATGATCTCGATGGTGATGGACACATCACAATGATGATCAGAAAATCTCCTACCGGACGATTTATCAAAGATCCTCAGGATCCAAGAAAACTGATTATGGTAGGTGCTGATAAAGTCGGCGAATATGAAATGCTAGGCCAAGAAGGTACAGATGGAGATGGCGATGGCAGAGTCAATGACGATGGAGTAGGATATTACGATCCAAACAGAGATTGGGGCTGGAACTGGCAGCCTGATTACATCCAAAGAGGTGCTTTAAGATATCCATTTACACTTCCGGAAAACCGAAACATCATGGAATTCGTGATGAAGCATCCGAATATTGCTGGTGCGCAAAGTTTTCACAACTCAGGAGGAATGATCTTGAGAGGTCCTGGAGCGGAAGAAGATGTTAGTACTTACAACAGAGAAGACATCAGAATCTATGATGCCATTGCTTCAAAAGGTGAGGAAATGATTCCTGGGTATAGATACCTGACTGTTTACAAAGATTTGTATTCGGTTTTCGGTGGAGAGCTTGACTGGTTTTATGGAACAAGAGGAGTATTCACCTATTCCAATGAGCTGATGAACTCCTACTTATATTTCCACAAACCTTCACAAGGAAGAGGTCAAGATGAGATGTTTGAAGTTGACGAACTCCTAACCATGGGAGATGCTTTTGTGATGTGGCATGAATTTGAGCATCCACAATTTGGAACTGTGGAAATCGGTGGCTTTAAGAAGACTTTCGGAAGAGCGCATCCAGGTTTCTTGCTTGAGCAAGATGCACACAGAAATGCGGCATTTACGATTTACCATGCCTATCATACTCCAAAACTTTCTGTGATGGATGTAAAAGAAGAAGACCTAGGTGGTGGATTGAAAGCTATCACTGCGACAATTTTCAACGAAAGATTAATGCCTACTCACGCCAGCCAGGATCTAAAACACCATATCGAAAGACCTGATTATGTCACGATTTCTGGCGCCAAAGTCGTTGCTGGATTTGTGGTAGAGGATGAAGACTTTAAGAAATTCAGTGAGCAAAAAATGAATCCTGAGAAAATTGCGGTAGCAAACATCCCAGGTATGACCGCTGTAAAAGTTAAATGGATCGTATCATCCGGTTCAAACTATACCATAACTGTAGATTCCGCCAAAGGTGGAAAAGCAAGCTGGAAAAAGTAATCATTAACTTTTCCATATAAATTGAAAAGCCTCGGTATTTGCCGGGGCTTTTTTTTTGCTTTGATAATGGCCTAGCGCTTGCGGTTATTTAGTTGAAAATCAGTTTTAAATCAATTAAACCAACGAAGCAATGTCCAAAAAACATGGCCCAAGTATCAAAAACAGTGATCAATACGAAGCATTACTGGATAAAGGAATGAGCAAAGAAAAAGCTGCAAGAATATCCAACGACCCCAATTCGGGTAAAAAAGGCGGCAAAGCCAAGGACTACGAGGAAAGAACCAAAAAGGAGTTGTATCAAAAAGCCAAAGAAGTGGGCATTCCAAACAGAAGTAAAATGAGTAAAGCGGAGCTCATAAAAGCATTAAGAAACAATTAAAGTCTCGGAATTAACCATCATCGATTCATTACTAAGCCCAAAAAAATTTAGATTCTTCAAGTTTGGGCATAAAAAAATCCCGTTCCTTTTCAGAAACGGGATTCAATAAATAATAGCTGGTTAATTACAGACTAGTAACATAAGATTCGAAACCGCTACCAGTAGACACTTTGAAAGTGATGTTTCCGCTTGGCTTAGCGATATCGTAGATTTTATGTAATCCTTGAGGATTGTCGATTCTTTCTGTGTGGATCAAGTGATCACCATCATAGATAGAAACCAATACTTCTTTTGCTTCTAGGTTGCTTACCAACAATCTGTACTTGTTGTCAGACATTTTAGAAACTCTAGAGAATACAGCAGGAGCTTCAGCTACGAAAGTATCGAAAGAGGCAGTTCTTAAAATACCTGATTCGTCCAATACTTCAACTTCGTAAGTTCCTTCTGGAAGAGCATTCAAGTCATATCTCTTAGCAAATGCTTCTTCTTTGTTGATTTTATCTCTCATTACCAATCTGTCTTCAGAATCGGTAATTTTTACGATTACAGTACCTTGTGGTACAGCAGAATAAGATACTGCCACCTTTTTAGCTTCAGTCTGTCTGATGCTGACGATTTTGTCTCTGTCTGTTGCGAATGCTCCTGTTGCGATCCCCGCAGCAAAAAGCAAAGAGAATAATTTTTTCATTTTAATAATTGGTTTAATAGGTTTTAGATTCTTCGTGTAACCGCTGGATGGCTGTTCCATCTAGTGGGGATATTTTGGGGTTACAGGGTCTGTCTAGATCTTGTCCGGACATTGTTTACTCTACAAAGGTAGCTAACGGAATCTATTTTGCAAATGTTTCAACAAAAAATACTTTTCATTGTCGAATTCGTAAGATTTTTAATGATTTGTTAACGATAACATATTTTTCTTTCGCTATCGATTGCGGAAATCGTTTCATTTCGAATTTTAATCATTTCGCAAAATTTAATTAATTATTATTCATTTTGAACAGAATAATGTATGCACATCAAATTATTATTTCCCACGAAAAATGATGAATATTTTGTAAAAAAAAATTTTAAAAAAGTTTTTAAGAGGTTAAAAATCATCCCTTTCTAGAAGATTTTTATGTGAAATTCTACTGATCTGATTCAAATACCAACCCGATACGAAAGCATAATTTTGATTTTAGCCAAAAAAAAGAGCTGACATTTAATATGTCAGCTCTGATATAATCGAAAGAATAATGCTTAATGAATACCTTTACTTGTGGCTCTTGCTACAGTTTCGGAATCAAACTGGCCTTTGAGCTCTACGACCATCAGATCTCCTTCATCCCCTCCTACCATTACTACTAAATCAGAAATGGTATTTCCTCCTTTGGAATAGACTAAGACTCCACCTTTACCTTCAGATGCTTCCATTAGCAATTCATATCTCTCTTTTTCCAGACCCTTTTGCAAAGCTTTAAACTCTAACCTGTTTTCATCGGCATTATCTGGCAAGGTGAAGAAATTCAATTTCTCAACAGATTTTGCGACAGCAGCCATGTCATTCTTATCCATATCAATTTTGAACCCATCTGCGAAATTCATGAAGTTGCCACCCAACTCCAGGTGAAAAAAGTCATCATCTGCCTTATACTTTTCATAAAGCGCCTTTACACTTTTACTTTGTGCCTGCACAGTCATGACCGCTCCGATCAATGCCAATGTTAAAATCAATTTTTTCATTTTATAAGTAGGTTTAGTTTTTATTTATTTCCTTTTGATCCTTTACTGCCCTTGCCATAAGAGTCCATGCCCGGGATATCTGTTTTTTCTGCCAACATGTTTAGATCCTCATAGGTGAAATTGCCTAGCATGGACAAAAGAGTAAAATCTCCATCATCTCCCGATATCATTAAAAGCTCCCTCACTAGTCCACCTTCTTCACGAACCAAAAACTTCAGACTGGATCCTTTATCCTGAACATCCATCAATTCCTCGTATTTATTTTTGGTCAATGTCCCCATCGCCTCTTTATAAAAGGTCTGGCCATTAACTTCATCAGAACTCAGAATCCTGATGCCTTTCACTTTCTGGATCAATTCCCCCAGCTCTTTTGATTCCGCATCCGAACCGGAATTGTTCTTCAAAAATCCACCAGCCATACTCATCATCTTCGGAGATATATAAACCCTTGAGAAGCGATCGTCCTCCATATAATTCGAGAAGAATTTCTGGATAGCATCATCCTGGGCCTGCACCTTTACTACCAATGCCATCAGTAGTAGCGGAAGTATCAATAACTTTTTCATATTCTATTTTTTTATCGTCCCAAACATTTGGTTCGTCGTATTCAAGTATTTCATATCATTCATGACCTGCATTTGCTCCTGCCCTTTTGCAAGATTTGTTTGTATCAAAGCAAAGGCCTGCATCACTTCTTCATAAGCCTGTCTCTCCTCCTGGTTTTTCTCATAGACTCTCCAGCCTACAAAAGAAGCCGTGAAAATGGCCACAGATGCCGCCCAGCTCAACCATTGAGAATTGATTTTTCTGACTTTAGCTTTAGGCATTGTCAGGTTTTCAGGATTTTCCTGACCATAGGATTCCATCAAGCCGAAAAAGCCTTTCTCCTTCTCAAAGTCGGATTGGGATTTTAGCAAAGACTTCAACTCTTGCTCTTCTGCCAGAGAAGTTTCTCCCTCCCAATATTTTTCCAATAAACTCTCTATTCTTTCCTTCATCCTCTTTCCTTTAACGCGATCATTTTTTCTCTAATCTTGGTACGTGCTCTATGCAAATTCACTTTTACCTGTTCTATGCTTACTTCTAAATACTCAGCAATTTCTTCGTAGGTCATTCCTTCTACCTCCCTCAACTGAAAAATCTCCTGCTGTTTCAATGGAAGATCCTTTAGCAAAAGCATCACTTTTCTTACCGATTCTTTTACTTCTTCATTGACTGGCTCAGCTGTTTGAATTTCTTCAATTCCATCTAACCCATCCAGTCTTTTTGAAGCTCGAAAATGCATCAACACTTCATTTTTCAAACTTTTGACTAGCCAGCCCGATAAATTGGGATGATTCGCCAATTCCTCTTCCTTCTGAAAAGATTTTTCGAAAACATTCTGAATCATATCCTCCGCCAACGCTCGGTCTCTGATCCATAGATACACCAATCGGTATAGCTTCGATCTTTTCGGCCAGATATGTGTTTCAAAAAATGACTTCATTTTGTTAGGTGATGCATCAATTATTGAAATGTTACAGTTTGAAGAAAAAAAATTTAGAAATATTCAGAAAATAATGATTTATAAGTCCCTATCATTCCAAAACTCCTCTAAAAAGAAGCAAATGGAACACACAAATAATATTATTTCGAAAGAAATTTAGTATGCATGCAGAGTATTTATTACTTTGCATCTATCAAAAAGTAAAAGAAATGCCGACTGAAACCCCAAAAAAAGACATAAAAAAAGCCCCATCTTACGACGAGGCTGGTGGTGATGAGTGGATTCGAACCACCGACTCACGGATTTTCAGTCCGATGCTCTACCAACTGAGCTACATCACCTTCTTGTAAAGTGATGCAAAGGTAGGTATTTGAATATTTGATGCAAACCATTTGAGAAAAAAAATAAAGACAAAAACTAAAGAAAATAGCTAAACTCATCACTATGAGCTTTTTACCTCAACTAGTATTTCTAATAATTTTCGGCGCTGCTGGCTGGTTTATCAGCAAAAGAGTGAAATTCCTCAGAAGGAACATCCTTTTGGGAAAGAAGACCGAAAGAAATGACCAACCGGAGGCCAGGTGGAAGACCATGCTTTTGGTGGCTTTTGGACAACAGAAGATGTTCAAGCGCTTTATCCCTGCCATCCTCCACTTATTTGTTTATGTTGGATTCATCGTGATCAACCTGGAAGTTTTGGAATTTGTTCTGGATGGTGTCCTCGGTACTCATAGACTTTTTGGGCCTTACTTGGGTAGCATTTACCTGGCCGCGATGAATTTCTTTGAATTTCTTGCTGTAGCAGTCCTGCTTTCCTGTGTAGTTTTTCTTATCCGAAGAAACATTATCAAAGTAGAACGCTTTACGAAGCCTGAAATGAAAGGGTGGCCAGCGATGGATGGAAACCTAATTCTCTTTATCGAAATCATCCTAATGGTCGCAATTCTGACCATGAATTCCACAGATCAACTCTTAGCAGAAAGAGGCGTTGAGCATTATTTGGCTATTGGCACGCTTGCATTCAGCAGCATGATTCAGCCTATCTTCGAAGGAATGTCTGATGGTGCATTAATATTCATTGAACGATTTGCCTGGTGGTTCCATATTATTGGCATTTTGGCATTCGCGATTTATGTCACTTATTCTAAGCATCTCCATATTTTCCTAGCCTTCCCAAATACTTGGTATTCAAACCTGAAGCCTAAAGGAGAAATGGTAAATATGCCTGAAGTGACGAATGAAGTGAATATTATGTTGGGAATCCCTACGGATGCCCCAGCAGATCCACCAGCAGAAATTGCACGCTTTGGTGCCAAAGATATCAATGACCTTTCTTGGGTAAATGTACTCAATGCCTATTCCTGCACGGAATGTGGAAGATGTACATCAGAATGTCCTGCGAATCTTACCGGTAAAAAGCTTTCTCCACGCAAAATCATGATGGACGTTCGTGACCGTGCAGAGGAAGTTGGAAAAAGCATCGATTCAGGTGGAAAAGGACTTGAAGATGGAAAGTCACTTTTGGGAGATTACATCAGCAAAGAAGAAATCAATGCCTGCACCAGTTGTAATGCCTGCGTGGAAGCTTGTCCTGTAAACATCGATCCTCTATCCATTATTCTTCAGATGAGAAGATATGTGGCTATGGAAGAATCAGGCACTCCTGCTCAATGGAATGCAATGTTCCAGAACATGGAAACGAGCTTTTCACCTTGGAAATTCAGCCCTTCTGATCGATTCAACTGGGCTGAAAAGGTAAAGGAAGAAGAAATGAAATAATTTCAGATTTCAGATTTCAGATTTCAGATAAAGGAACTTGAGTAAAGTCTTCAGGTTTCATTTTTAGTGAAAAAATATATTAATAAACATGTCTACATATAAAGTACCAACCATGGCCGAAATGGCCGGCAAAGGAGAAACTCCAGAAGTTCTATTTTGGGTGGGTTGCGCCGGTTCTTTTGATGAGCGATACAAAGCCGTCACGCAGGCTTTTGTGAAAATATTAAATAAAGTCGGAGTCAGTTTTGCAGTTTTGGGACCTGAGGAAGCTTGTACTGGTGATCCAGCCAGAAGAGCTGGAAATGAGTTTTTATTTCAAATGCAAGCAGTGGCAAACATTCAGGTGATGAACGGATATGAGGTTAAAAAAGTAGTTACCGCTTGCCCACACTGCTTCAATACCATCAAAAATGAATACCCTGCTTTGGGGGGAAATTACGAGGTCATTCACCATTCGCAATTCCTCCAGCAACTGATCAATGAAGGAAAAGTGGCTTTGAAAGGAGGCGGCGAATTCAAAGGGAAGAAAATCACTTTCCATGATTCTTGCTACTTGGGAAGAGCAAATGATGTGTACGAAGCCCCTCGAGATGTCATCAAAGCCTTGGACGTGGAGTTGGTGGAAATGAAGCGTTGCAGGACAAAAGGGCTTTGCTGCGGAGCAGGTGGAGCTCAAATGTTTAAAGAACCAGAGCCCGGCAAGAAAGATATCAACGTGGAAAGAACGGAAGAAGCTTTGGCCACTGGAGCTCAGGCAATTGCTGTTGGATGCCCATTTTGCTTGACGATGATCACAGATGGTGTGAAGAACAAAGAGAAAGAAGCTGAAATTAAAGTTTATGATTTGGCTGAGATGATTGCCAAAGACATGGGAATTTGATGGAATAAGATTGAATCAATTTGACCCTTTTTGCCGTTAGGTAGAAAGGGTTTTTCTTTGCCTAATAATAATTGAATTATGTACGTCGATTTTAACCAAATGCCAGACTTTGCCAGAGTTTGGGTTTATCAAGCAGATAGAACGCTTACTGATCAGGAAGCAAGGGAAATAAAAAATCGCCTAACAGCGTTTTGTGAAGGTTGGAATACTCATGGTAACATGATGCCAACCTCATTTAAACTGATCGATAACCAGATTATTCTTTTGGCAGTAGATGAAAGCAGACTTGGCGCAAGTGGATGCTCCATTGACAGCTCTGTCAGAATACTCCGGGAACTTGAATCTAAACTAGGCATCAACCTAACCGATCAGGGAAAAGTGAGCTATAAAAATGAACATAAAATCCAGGTTTCTCCAGCATTAGGCATCAAGTCAAAAGTCCTTTCTGGTGAAATCACCGTAGATACAGAAGTAATCAACCCTTTGATCAAGGAAAAATCAGACCTAAATCAGCTATGGATTCCTGCAAAAACTAGTTGGTTAAACAAATTTTTCCCAAATTGATTAGTAATATTCAGCTTAGAACGATCATCAATAGCCCCGTCAGATGAAAAACCATTTTTTGTGGATCACCCTTATTCTCTTAATTAGCCTGAACGCCTGCAAAAGCCTTCAGGAAAAAGCCAATGACCAATTTCTTTCTGGTCAATACCAATACGCCATTAGTTCCTACTCTCAGATTCTAGAAGATGACCCGGATAATCAAGAGGCAAATTTGGCTGTGGCTGAGAGTTATCGACTTTCCAATAGGATTGAAGAAGCTGGCCCTTATTATGAGAAGCTGGTGGAAGATGATCCTTCCTTTGAAAATCTTTACCGACTTGGGCTAAGTCTAAAAGCACAGCAAAAAGATGAAGAAGCAAAGGAAGCTTTTGAAAAGGCTAAAGGCTATACCCAAAACGAAGATTATTTAGCCGAAACACAAAGACAAATTGAAGCAATTAACCTCGCAGCTGGTATAGAAAACTATTTCCCGAATCATGTACTGGTTAATTACAAGGAACTAAATACCCCAGGAGCAGATTATGCCCCTGTCTCCAGTGAAAACTTCATTTATTTCACTTCCGGAAGAAGAGCTTCAGGCCTTTACCCGGCGGACGGTTCTCCTTATACAAAGTTATTCCGAACCAGAGCTGAAGGACTCAGAGTGGATGTGAGCAATATTCAGACGCTTCCAGAGTTCCAGAATGAGGAAGGTTTAAATCAGGCTGCCATTGCCATCAGCCCAGATGGAAACACCATCATTTACGCAAGAGGAAATTCAACTTCACCAAAAGACCTTCCAGAAACAGCGCTATTTGCTTCTTATTTCCGAGGATCTGGATTTACGCAACCTATTTGGATGCCAGTAAATGAAGATGAAACCTGGTGGAATTCGACTCCAGCGTTTAGCCCTGATGGAGAGGAGCTCTATTTTGCTTCCAATAGACCCGGAGGATACGGCGGTGTAGATTTGTACAAAGCAACAAGATTGGCTAATGGCGATTTTGGTAATGCCGTCAATCTTGGCCCAAATGTCAATACTCCCGGGAACGAATTATTTCCTAGACCAACTGCAGATGGCAAGTTTTTCTTCTCTTCAGATGGCCATCCTGGCTATGGGAAATTGGATCTATTCGTAGCAGAAAAAGATGCTTCAGGAAAACAGGTGATCAAAAATCTGGGTGAGAATTTCAATTCCAGCAATGATGATTTTGCCATTTTCTTCACCGAATATCCGAAGGAAGGGTTTATTTCTTCCAACCGTGAAGGTGGTGAAGGAGATGATGATATTTATTTCTTTGAGGATAAAACACCGAAGCCAAAAATCGTCAATGTACTACTCAATGTTTACACCAAACAACGTGTAGCTGGTGAACCAGATGCTGTGTTGGAGCAGGCTAGAGTTGTTCTTTATGATTCCGAAAACAAACAAGAAGGAGGGGATTTCTCTAATTCTAATGGTCGTGTGAGATTCACACTTGAACCAAATGCGGATTTCACCATCATCGCTTCCAAAACCGGATATTTCTCTAAATCCATCCCTTATACAACTGTAGGTAAAACTCCAAACCCAGAAGATTTAATTCAGGAGGTTACTAACATCACATTGGATACCACCATTGTTTTGGATCAGTTGATTTTAGAAAAATCCATCGTTCTGGAAAACATCTATTACGATTTGGATAAAGCAGATATCCGTCCAGATGCTGCTGTGGAACTGGATAAATTGGTTCAGATCCTTAAAGACAATCCTTCGATTCGAATTGAATTGAGTTCGCATACGGATGACAGATCTTCTGATGAATACAATCAGGATTTATCACAAAGAAGAGCTCAATCCGCAGTGGATTATATCGTTTCGCAAGGAATCAGCGCAGATCGATTAGTCGCCAAAGGTTATGGTGAAAGTCAGTTGATCATCAAGAATGCGCAAACTGAAGAAGAGCATCAGGTGAATAGAAGAACGGAATTCAAAGTGATTGAAATCCGGGAGTAAACCATAAATTCCTAAAAAAGATGGCCTGATTAAAGTAAAAGACTTTTCAGGCCATTTTTTATGCCCTTAACTTTTCCCAAACATTCTCTTGATTTAAGAGGGAATACTTAACTTTGCATCCATGAACGAGCGATACATGCAGCGCGGAGTTTCCGCCTCCAAAGAAGATGTACATCAGGCCATTTCTAAGCTTGATAAAGGACTCTACCCAAAAGCTTTCTGTAAAATTGTCGAAGACACGCTCGGAAATGATCCTGAGTTTTGCAATATCATGCATGCTGACGGCGCTGGGACCAAATCCTCTCTTGCTTATGCTTATTGGAAAGAAACCGGTGATCTTAGTGTTTGGAAGGGAATTGCGCAGGATGCAATCATCATGAATACCGATGATTTGCTTTGCGTCGGAGCGATCAATAACATCCTCGTTTCCTCCACAATCGGCAGAAATAAAAATCTGGTTCCAGGTGAAGTGATTTCAGCGATCATCGAAGGAACGGAAGAAGTGCTTCAGATGCTTCGCGATAATGGCGTGAATGCAGTATTGACCGGAGGAGAAACAGCTGATGTAGGCGATTTGGTTCGTACCATCATCGTAGATAGCACCGTCACCTGTCGTATGCGCAGAGATGAAGTGATTTCCAATGATCAAATTCAAGCTGGGGATGTCATCGTTGGTTTAGCTTCTTTTGGCCAGGCTAAATACGAAACTGCCTATAATGGCGGCATGGGAAGCAATGGACTGACTTCTGCCCGTCATGATGTGTTTAATAAAGTTTTGAAAACCAAATTCCCTGAGACTTTTGACCCTTCTGTACCTGAAGACTTGGTTTACTCTGGGAAATATAATTTGACAGATGCCGCTCCTGGCTCTCCTGTGAATGTTGGGAAATTAGTCCTTTCCCCTACCAGAACTTATGCTCCGATTATGGTGGATGTTCTAAACTACATGAGATCAAGAATCCATGGTTTGGTACATTGCAGCGGAGGAGCGCAGACAAAAGTTCTTCACTTTGTGGATGACGTACATGTCATCAAAGACAATCTATTTGAAACTCCTCCTTTGTTTAAAATCATTCAGGAAGAAAGCGGCACAGACTGGAAAGAGATGTACAAAGTCTTTAACATGGGACACAGAATGGAGGTCTATCTGGATGAGCGCTATGCCGAGGAAATCATCGATATTGCTGAATCTTACGGTGTAGAAGCTCAAATCATTGGAAGAGTAGAGCCTCATGAAGGCAAAAAAGTAACCATCAACAGTCCTTACGGTCTTTTTGAATATTAAGAGTAGATGACCATCAATAAATTGGTACATACAATAGGGAAAATCCTGCTAGGGGTTTTCCTTTTTGTTTTTTTACTTGGCTTGATTACGCTGACCACGGTAGATCGATCTCCGATTGAGGAGCAGGATTTCTATAATCAAACTTTGGATGAGGCAGCAAACTTACAGTTTCAGGGCAGTGAAAGTGACACTTGGCTAGTAGGTTGGGGAAAGGCAAATATGACTCCAGATCAGCCCGTCGAATTGGTTGGATATGCGCCCCGAGGCACTTATGAATTTGTTCAGGATAGCAGCTTTGTGAAAGCAATTGCTTTGGGAAATGGGAAGACAACTATTGCTTGGCTGAATTACGAATTACTGATCGTGCATCCACATTTAGCTTTCGAAGTGAAGCAAGCTATTCAAGAGCAAAACTTACCGATCGATCAAATCCTTTTCACCGCCACACATACCCATGCTGGAATGGGTGGATATATGCCCGGTCCTTTGGGGGAAATGGCTTTTGGTGGATACAATGAGGAAACTGTTCAGTTGATCGTCAATCAATCTGTCAAAGCTTTGGCACAAGCAATTACTTCTCAGGACACTGCAAAAATCAATTATCGGAAAATCGATGCTGCAGAATTTGTAGCAAATCGCTTTATCAAAGAAGATCCAATTGAGCCTTCCATCCGGCAACTGATTTTCACCAAAAACAATGGTGAAACAGCAACATTTTTTACCTATTCCGCACATGCCACGATTTTGAGTTCCAAATTCATGGGGCTCTCGGGTGATTACCCTTTTTATCTGACGAAAGATCTGGAGGAGAATTCTTACGACTTTGCCATGTTTGCAGCTGGGACTGTAGGAAGTCACCGACCTGTAGCCGGCGGAAATTCGATCGAGGAAGTTCAGCAATATGCGCAGAAATTGGATACTGTGATGCGGATTAAAATGACTTACTATGCCACCATCAATAGTCATCAAATTGAAACAGGATTTCTGCCCATTTCACTGAGAGATCCTCATCTCCGGATCTCTGATAATTTGCGACTTCGACCATGGTTGTTTAATTACTTGCTTGGTGAAACGAATGTCCATTTTGACGTCACCAAAATTGGAAATACACTGATGATTGCTTCCAGTGGAGAAATTTCTGGGGTTTTCATGGCAAAATGGGAGACTCACGCAAAGTCTTTGGGACTAAACCTGATCATCACCACCTTTAATGGAGGGTACATGGGCTATATCACGCCTGACGAATATTACGATCGCAAATTCCATGAGGTCCGGGAAATGAATTGGTACGGGCCAGGAAATGGCAAATACTACGATGATTTGATTACCAAAATTATTGATCGGGCTGGCACCCATTAATTGGCTTTTTTGTCCTGTAGAAGGTTAGTTTTGTCCTACCATGTTCTTTCTTTTAAACCTAGCTTTGTGACAAAATAAAAGCTTATGAAGCTCTGGAGCCAAGATTCATATTTAAAAAGCATCATTACCTGCACTTGCCCAAAATGCCATCAAGGCAGCATGTTTCAAAAAATGGACTTGAAAAAACCAGCAAGTCTTTTTGAAATGAAACAAAGATGTGAGTACTGTCAGCAGTCATTCGAACCCGAACCCGGGTATTATTTTGGTGCGATGTTTATCAGCTATGCTTTGAATACCGCTTTGTTTATTGCGGTTTGGCTTGGATTAGAGATTTTTTACCCGGAATATTCCTTAAGCCTTTTGTTAACGCTGATCGTAATTTCTGCCATCTTACTGCTGCCCTTTTTCTTTCGGATCAGTAGATCAGCTTGGATTGCCATTTTCATTCCTTACCAAGCTTCTAAAGAGACCAGGTAAAATACTTCTAAGGTTTTCCGGGGGAATTTTATGAAATTCACGCATGCCTGCGGAAACCTTACCGATTTATCAGATCCCGGATTTTGAAACAGAAAAAATAAACCCATCAGAATTCTACTACTCTGAACTGGAAGTTCATCTCAAAACCCATCTGTTTATTCAGAAACCTCATAAGCACGATTTCTACATCGTCTTATTGATCACGGAAGGCACAGGCACACACACCATTGATTTCAGGAATTACCTGGTAAAACCTGGAACTGCATTTTTCTTATCACCCGGCCAAGTACACTCTTGGGAACTCTCGGAAGACACCAAAGGCCATATCCTGTTCTTCAGTGGATCCTTTTATAGCGCTTTCTTCACTCAAAAGAAATTGATGAGTCTTACTTTTTTCCGCTCCAACATTTCCATTCCTTTTATGGATTTGGCAGCAAATGAAAGAGAGGAATTACTCTTTTACTTTAAACGGATCAATAAAGAATTTCAAAACCCAGGCTGGTCCAGTCATACCCAGCTCGCATCTTATACAGACTTACTGCTCACCAATGCCTTCCGATATTACCTGAATAAAAACAAGGAGGCCATCCAGCCAGTCAAGGAACACGATCTTTTCCAAAAACTCAAAATGCTGATTGAAGTGGGATTTATGGATCATCGGGAAGTGGGATATTATGCCCAGCAGATGAATATCAGTTTGAAACAGGTAAATACGATCGCTAAAAAATCTGTTGGCAAGACCGTTTCCAACCTGATCATGGATCGAGTGATGCTTGAATCCAAACGCTTATTGACTAATTCCAGCTTGACAGTTGCAGAAATTGCTGCCAAGCTAAAGTTCGACGATCCCTCCTATTTCAGCAGGTTGTTTAAAAGTAAAACCTCCTATACCCCAGAGCAATTCCGGAAAGAAATCCATTCTTAATGATGAGACCAGATTTGGGCACGAACCCATCCTTTCATGAGATTTTTCTCCTCCGATTTTACCCATCCATCTTGAAGGAATAATTTCTCATAGTCAGGAATATTTTTCCTCTTATGGGCTGCGAAAACTCTAAAGAAACCTAGCATCACTTCTTGTATTCCTTTTTGCCAGAGACTTTTTGCTTCAAAGAAATCCACAAAATAAAGCCTCCCATTTGTCTTTATAGCTGACCGCAAAAAAGCAATCAAATTCGAGATTTCCTGATCCTCCATGGTATCCAAAACAAAGTGAAGCCAAACCTCATCAAAGAGAACACTTCCATCCGGTTTGAACTCCCCCAAATGAAAACTTAGACTACTTTCTGACAGATTTCCTTTTGCTAACTCCAACATGCTTTGGGACTTTTCCCAATATTGCCCATGCAGTTTTTTGGCGATCTCCCGGTAGTCCATGCCATCCCCTCCTCCGATCAATAATATTTTCTTAACTTCTATTTCTGAGACAAAGCAGTTTTTAGCTTCCTGCAGCTTTCTCCCAAAAACCATTTTGGCCAAGCGATTGTAATAAGGAGCAATAAAACTGTAGTCGTCTTTCATCAGTTTAACCTATAAATGAGTTTCATCCCAAAATTACCTTTTATGAAATCTGTACGATAAAGAACCTAAATCCAATTGTTCTTTACGTTTTTGTGGGATTTCAAATGACCTTAAAACAACAATTAACAGATGAAAAATATCTTTAAATCTCTCTCTGGGCTTCGCCAAATTCTTTCTAATGTAGATCTGGATCAGATCTCGAAGCTATCCCAAAAAGTCGATTTACCCAAAATGGTCAACCTGGTCTCTAAAATGAGCGAGGAAGATCTTTCTAAAATGATGGGAATGCTAAAAGGTGGAAGCAAACCCAAAACGATTCCTCCGGTAAACGGGGATTTTTATGAATTGGGAAAAACCCTGCCTCACCACGAGCGGGAAATCCAATTGCGGGTGCGGGAGTTTATGGAGCGGGAAATCAAACCTATTGCAAATCATTACTGGAACAGGGCCGAATTCCCCATGCAGATCATTCCTAAAATGGCAGAGCTTGACATTGCAGGATTAACCTACCAAGGATATGGCTGCCCAGGACATTCTCCACTTTTGGAGGGTTTTATTGCGATGGAAATGGCAAGAATCGACACTTCTATTTCCACATTTTTCGGAGTGCAAAGTGGCTTGGCCATGGGATCCATTTATCTCTGCGGTTCGGAGGAACAAAAGAAAGAATGGCTTCCTGCGATGCAAAAGCTGGAAAAAATCGGAGCATTTGGATTGACAGAACCGGAAGTAGGCTCTGGCGTCGCAGGCGGTTTGACCACCACCTGCAAAAGAGAGGGAGATACCTGGGTGATTAATGGTCAGAAAAAATGGATTGGAAATGCCACTTTCTCGGATATCACCATCATCTGGGCTCGAGATCTGGATGATCAGCAGGTGAAAGGTTTCATCGTCAGAAAGGATAATCCCGGATTTAAAGCGGAGAAACTTGAGGATAAAATGGCGCTTCGAACCGTGCAGAATGCGCTGATCACGATGACCAATTGTGAAGTTCCTGAGACTGACCGTTTGCAGGAAGCAAATTCCTTTAGAGACACCTCCAAAGTTCTACGGATGACCCGTGCAGGCGTGGCTTGGCAGGCAGTGGGATGCGCGAGAGGAGCGTATGAACTGGCTTTGGCATATACCAACGAGCGAAAGCAGTTTGGAAGACCGATCGCGTCATTCCAGCTCGTTCAGGATTTATTGGTCACCATGCTTGGAGATTTGACAGCTATGCAAACTATGGTATTCCGACTTTCTGAAATGCAGGGGGATGATATTTTAAAAGACGAACATGCCTCGCTCGCCAAAGTATTCTGTACTTTGAGAATGAGATCTATCGTGGACCATGCGCGGGAATTATTCGGAGGAAATGGGATTTTGCTTCAGCATGATATCGCGCGATTTGTGGCGGATGCGGAAGCTGTCTATAGCTATGAAGGTACCAAGGAAATCAATTCACTGATCGTAGGAAGGGCGATTACAGGTCATAGTGCATTTGTCTAATCACCAAAACAACAAAAGCCAAGGGAGGAAAAACGTGGCCTCCATGCGCAGACGAATTTGATTGGAACTTAGGCTTTTATCATAAAAAGTAACAAAGTGAATCAGTCCCATCAGGAGAATCATGCAGGAAAACACCCGGTAAAATGAGGATAAAAAGATGAATCCCATCAGAAATACCAGGATGATCCCGTAAGAAAGTATTCGAATGGTGAGACTGACTTTTTCTTTGGACAGTACGCTGACCAATGAACCGAAGCCGGAGGATTTATCCTTGTCTGCGTCGAGGTAAGAAAGCATCACCAAATTCAGATAGGCAAGTCCAATATAGCCCGCCAGAATAAAGCCTATTTCCCAGGTCCAATCTGAAAATGAAAATCGGATAAAAGGAAGCAAAGAGACTCCTGCCACATAAAAGATGGCAGTATTGATTTCTTTGAGCCAATGAAATGAGGTAGGCAACAGCCGGATCAAAGACATCAGCAGCAGAATGACTGCCCCCAAAATAACTCCTCCTCCCAGTTCCATTCCAAATCCAAAAATCGTAAAGGCTCCATACATCCCTAAGATCACCACGAAGATCAGCATGGTCCAGAGTAAGTTAGCATGCTTTCGATGAAAGCCATGCCGGTCCATCTGAACATCTGTTTCAATTTTTCGGGCATCCAATAAATGGTCTAAAGTATAGATAGCCCAAACAGCCATCCCAAGTACGACATAAATACTCCAGTCCAAGGGAGTTCGCAATAATTTGGAGAAAAACAGCATGCCGCCCATCGCTCCAAACACCACGTCCAAAGAAAGCCAGGTAAACCGTTGAAATAAATCTTCGACCTTATTCACGCTTAAAGATACCCAGCCATTCGGAATTGAGAGATATTGACTATTTTAAAATCGACAAAAAACCTAAATCCATCAATTCGGCCTTTCCAATAGATTCCTTCAGTCTTATAGTCAATTGAATTAAGAATTTGATAAAACCTTTAAAAATCACATACTCATGCGAAGAACCTATTTATTTTTCCTGTTGACCATGATCAGCACCCTTGCTTTTTCTCAATCTCCTATCAAAGTTGCCTGTGTAGGCAATAGCATCACCCAAGGTCCTGGGAGAGATAATCCAGACAGCTGGCCGCTACAGATGCAAGCGATTCTTGGCGATGCATACGAAGTGGGCAATTTCGGTGTCAGCGGAAGAACGCTTTTAAGAAAAGGAGATTATCCCTATTGGAACGAACCACAGTTTCAGCAAGTGAAGGATTTCGGTGCGGATATTCTGGTGATCATGCTGGGAACAAATGATTCCAAACCACAAAACTGGCAATATGCTTCTGAGTTCAGGCAGGATTACCTGGATATGATCGCGGAGTTTAAGAAGACCATGCCTGCCGATGGCAAAGTCTATGTCGTGATGCCGGTGCCTGTGACAAGAGAAAATTTCGGTATTACCCCAGTGGTGATGAACAATGAGCAGCGAATGATGATCATCGATATTGCATTGGACTCAGGCTCCGAACTTATCGACCTATACACCCCATTTATGGGTCACGAAGATTTACTTCCCGATGGCGTCCATCCCAATACCGAAGGTTTAGCTATTATGGCGAAAGTGGTGGCGAGGGCGATACGATTGTAATTTTCCGTCATTGCGAGGGAGGAACGACCGAAGCAATCTCTCCATTGCCAAAAACCCTTCAGATTTCTATTTTCTGAAGGGTTTTGTTTTTCAGTTTTCTACTTTTTTGATACTGGTTGGTACTAGTTGTACCTATGGTTCTTTATGTATCATATCAGAAGTAATCAAGAAAATAATGAGGAATTGTAATTTTGCAGGAGCCTTTGTGGGAGTCTTTATGGTCTTTGCGGTAAAAAAGAAAAACCTCAAAGGTTAGTCAATGTTTAGATCGTGGCGTCGTTGCGACTTTGCGAGAAATAAGATTTATAACCAATTTCAAAGGCTTCGATCCCGATTATTATCGTGGACGCTCAGCCAGACAAATTCCTGCTTTTATCTTTGCGGCTTTGCGGGAGTCTTCTTTGCGGTCTTTGCGGTAAAAAAGAAAAACCTTCGAGGTTCATAAAACCTCAAAGGTTAGTCTATGGTTAGACCGTGGCGTCGTTGCGACTTTGCGAGAAATAAGATTTATAACCAAACCCAAGGCTTCGATCCCGATTAGTATCGTGGACGCTCAGCCTTACATTATCACTCCTCCACGAATCCAATCTGCTTCCATTCACCCTCGATGGGGTCATTTTGCTGTGGAGCGCCTGGAGTACTTCTACCCTCCTTAATGTATTTGCTTAAAAGGGCTTTTAGCGAAGCTACTTGCTCAGGATTTTCTGCTTGAAGGTTGGTAGTCTCGCCAGGATCAGAAGCTAAGTTGTATAATTGAACATCCGGAAGTTCTGCCTCTGCAGGGTCACCCGGTTTCGGAAAACTCCAACCACCAGAACCTTTGGCCATAATCAATTTCCAATCTCCTTGACGGATCGCAAAAGACCCATTAATGGAATGATGCACAGTAGCCTCCCGGAATTTGTCGACTTGATTTTCCGCATCAAACAATCCAAGCAAACTATAACTATCCTCGCCCTCATTATCCTTGAGTGTATACCCCGTGATTTCTGCGCTCGTTGCCATCATATCCGTCAGGCAGATCGTTTGATCTCTGGAAGTTCCAGCTTTAATCTTTGCAGGCCACTTAGCAATAAAAGGAACCCGATGTCCACCTTCGAAAGCATCTGCCTTATGTCCTCTATAAATGTAACTGGAAAAATGACCGGCCGCCTGCATCACATCCAAACCAGCCGCGGGAGATCCTCCATTGTCAGAAGTAAATATGACCAAGGTATTCTCTTCAATTCCGGCTTTTTTGATGGCTTCATTCACCTGACCTACATAGTCATCGATCATCATCATAAAATCCCCAAAAGGAGCTAAACCACTTTTTCCCTGCCATTCGGCTGGAGGTAAAATCGGAGTATGTGGGGAAGGCAAAGCCAAATAAAGGAAGAATGGTTTTTCTTCTTTTACTTTCTCCTCTATGTATTGAATGGATCTTTCAAAAAAATTAGGAGTGACTTTCTCATGGTCAAAATCCGGGGAAGTTGGTCCCTCTCTCCACCAAGAATATTTGCCTGTATTCACCGTTACAGTATCCGGAATAGCAGTAGCCATTCCATTTTCCACATAGACATAAGGCGCCATATCCAGCGAACCCGAATGTCCATAAGCATAATCAAATCCCAGGTCATTTGGGGTATGGGTGACCGGTTTGGAGAAATCTAATTGGTCAAAATCTTTAGCATCCCATCCTTCACCTCGAAGCGTATCTCCATCTACTAGGCCCCAATCCCAACCTAAGTGCCACTTCCCAATAAATGCGGTTTGATACCCGGCATTTTTCATCACATCAGCAATGGTGGTACGTTCGTCCTCGATCAAAGCTGGAGATTTCCCTGTCAAGACCCCTGACTTCAATCTACTTCTCCAATTATACCTTCCTGTCAAAAATCCATATCGAGTGGGCGTACAAACAGCTGAAGGGGTATGTGCATCCGTAAATTTCATTCCTTCTGCAGCCAGCTGATCAATATGCGGAGTAGGTATTTTCCCTTCTGGATTAAATGCTCCGATATCCCCATAACCTAAATCGTCTGCGAGAATCACAATAACATTGGGCAGCTTTTCTTTAACAGGTTCTTTGGTGCTACAAGCAAAGACAAGAAAAAGGAAGAAAATTCCTGCAAACTGAAATAACTTTCTCATGGTTGGGATATTGAGTTTGAGAAAGCAATTTAGGGCAATTGTACCAACAATTAAAACCAATTAAACAATAATCTTCTGTATAGAATTTCGCTGTTTGAAACTTTGATCCTTTTGGAGAGAAACATTCTGGTAAAAATTAAAAATCTTCGAGGTATTAAAAAGCCTAAAAAGCTAGGTCGTTGCGGCTTTGCGCCTTTGCGGGAGATTTCTTCGCGAGCTTTGCGGTTAAAAAAATAGCCATAAAAAAACCACAACTCTTACGAGCTGTGGTTGGGTTGGATCTATTGCAATTAATAATTACCCAAGCGCTTCTGCACCGGCAACGATCTCTAGGATTTCGTTGGTGATAGCCGCCTGACGGGTTCTATTATACATTAATCGAAGTTCTTTCAGCAATTCACCTGCGTTTTCAGTCGCTTTGTCCATCGCTGTCATTCTAGCTCCATGCTCGGATGCATTGCTTTCCAAAACAGCTTTGTAAACCTGGATTTTCAAAGATGTAGGAACCAATTCCTCGATGATATAAGCTCTGGATGGCTCCAAGATGTAATCTACTTCCGCAGTTTTCTCTTCAGTAGTCTCTTCTTTTGCCATTGGCAAGAACTGCTCAGTGCGAACAATTTGAGTTGCTACGTTTTTGAATTCGTTGAAAACCAAATAAACTTGGTCATACTCACCTGCAACAAAAGAGCTCATCGCATATTCTGCAGCTTGACGAACATTTTCAAAATTCAAATCCAAGAATACCTGGTAGAAATCAGGAACGATAGGAAGGCCAGACTTTTTGAAGTATTCAAACGCCTTCTTACCAAGAGGAAGAATAGTGATGTCTTTTCCTGCAAACTGTCCTTTGATGGCAGCATTGGTAGCTTTGATGATATTGGTGTTAAAAGCACCGCAAAGACCTTTGTCAGAAGTGACAGGGATCAAAAGCACTTTTTTAGTCTCACGCTTTTCGGCATAAACAATATCAGCAGCACCTTCTGACGCAGCAGAAACATTATTCAGGATATTGGTCAACTTCTGAGAGTAAGGACGCATCTGGACGATTTTGTCCTGCGCTCTTCTCAACTTAGCGGCAGACACCATTTTCATTGCTTTGGTGATCTGCTGGGTAGAAACTACCGAGTTAATTCTTTCCTTTACTTCCTTAAGGTTAGCCATCAGTGATTGCTTTGTAAGCTATAGAAATTCCGGTAGGCCTTTAAAAGCCCACCGGATTTTGAATATTTAAATTATGCGTATTTAGGAGCCAATTCAGATGCTGCTTTGGCAAGAATTTTACCAGCACCATCGATGTCACCCTTCTTGATCAAGTCAAGAGCTTCTGGGTAAGAAGCGTCAAGAAGCACGTAGAATTCCTTCTCGAATGCTCTTGCTTTTTCTACAGGAACTGAATCCATCAATCCTTTAGTAGAAGCATAGATGATTGCTACCTGATGCGCTACAGATACTGGAGAGTACTGAGGCTGCTTCAAGATCTCCTGGTTTCTTCTACCTCTTTCGATAGTTCTCTTAGTAGTAGCATCCAAATCAGAACCGAACTTAGCAAATGCTTCCAATTCACGGAACTGAGCCTGATCCAATTTCAATGTACCAGAAACCTTCTTCATTGCTTTGATCTGCGCGTTACCACCTACACGGGATACAGAGATACCCACGTTGATCGCTGGACGGATACCAGAGTTAAACAAGTTAGTTTCCAAGAAGATCTGACCGTCAGTAATGGAGATTACGTTGGTAGGGATATATGCAGAAACGTCACCAGCCTGAGTTTCGATAATTGGAAGTGCAGTCAAAGAACCACCGCCTTTTACCAAATGCTTGATAGAATCTGGCAAATCGTTCATCTGAGAAGCGATTTTATCAGACTTATTGATTTTCGCAGCTCTTTCCAACAATCTTGAGTGAAGGTAGAAAACGTCACCTGGATAAGCTTCACGTCCTGGAGGTCTTCTCAAAAGAAGAGATACTTCACGATACGCAACAGCTTGCTTAGACAAATCATCATAAACTACCAAAGCAGGACGTCCTGTATCACGGAAGAATTCTCCGATTGCAGCACCTGTAAATGGAGCAAAGAATTGCATTGGAGCTGGATCCGAAGCAGGAGCAGCAACAACAACTGTATATGGAAGTGCACCACCTTTTTCAAGTGCTGCCACTACGTTTGCAACAGTAGAAGCTTTTTGTCCGATCGCTACATAGATACAGAAAACAGCTTCACCTCTGTCATAAAATTCTTTTTGGTTCAAGATAGCATCGATAACTACCGCAGTCTTACCAGTCTGACGGTCACCGATTACTAATTCTCTTTGTCCTCTACCGATTGGAATCATAGCATCGATAGATTTGATACCAGTCTGAAGAGGCTCAGTTACCGGCTGTCTGTAGATTACACCTGGTGCTTTACGCTCCAAAGGCATTTCATACAAATCACCAGCGATAGGACCTTTACCGTCGATAGGATTACCAAGAGTATCTACTACACGACCAAGCATTCCTTCACCCACTTGGATAGAAGCAATTCTTTTGGTTCTTTTTACAGTGTCACCTTCTTTGATCTCCTTGGAATCACCAAAAAGTACGGCACCTACATTGTCCTCTTCAAGGTTAAGCACCATTGCTTTCAGACCATTGTCGAACTCGATCAATTCACCAGCCTGAGCCTTAGAAAGTCCATAGATACGTGCTACACCATCCCCCACTTGAAGGACTGTACCCACTTCTTCAAGTTCCGCTTGAGTTCTAACACCTGAAAGCTGCTCTCTCAAGATCGCTGAAACTTCATCTGGTCTTACTTCTGCCATGATATGATAAGATTATGATTATTGCTTTTTTATTTAATACTTTTTCTCGTAATGATTTTGGGAAAACTGAGATTTCAAAATTCTCAATTTACTACTCAAAGACTCATCTAACTGACGATCATTCACTCGTAGAACAAATCCACCAATCAAGTCTGGATTAATCTTCTCCACGATCTGAACTTCAGTTAATCCGGAGATTTCTTTTACTGCTTCCACAAACACTGCTCTTTGCTCAGCAGTGATAGGAGTAGTGGTCGTCAATTCAGCCACCTGAATGGACTTATGTAGATTGTATTGAGCTTCAAACTCCTTCGCTACATCTACCAAGATTGCCTCTCTATTTTTTCTTGAAATAATTTCAAAAAAAGTTCGAGTCATCTCCTGGGTAGAACTTGCTGGAAATAGCGCGTTCAATACATTCAGTTTTTTTTCTGAATTAATAATCGGATTTTTCAACAAAAGCACAAGATCATAATTGCTCTTGGCCATTGCTGATAATTTATCGAAATCCGCATGAACCTCCTCTAGCTTTCCCTTTTCGAGGGAAAGTTCCATGATAGATTTGGCATATCGGGATGCTACTCTATGGTTTGACATGGAGGTTGATTAGTTTAACTTAAGGTCTTTCACGAATTCATCCACAAGCTCTTTTTGAGCATTGTCGTCAGATAGATTCTTTCTCAATAATTTCTCTGTCACTTCAAGTGTCAAAGTAGCCACCTGAGTTTTAACATCTGCCAAAGCAGCTTTCTTTTCAGTTTCGATTACTGCTTTTGCATTTTCGATCATCTGAGCTCCGGTTTTCACCGCTTCAGCTTTCGCTTCTTCGATCATTTTAGCAGAAGCATCATGTGCTTTTTTCAGAATCGTATCTCTTTCCAATCTAGCTTCAGCAAGAAGTTTCTCATTCTCAGCTTTCAAGTTTGCCATTTCATTTCTAGCTGTTTCAGCAGCTTTCAATGCATTCTCAATGCTGGTTTCTCTCTCATCTAATGCTGCAAGCATTGGCTTCCAGGCAAATTTGATCAAGATGAAAAGAAGGCCTAAAAAGCCAAATAATTGCCAGAAAATAAGACCGGAACCTGGTGTGATTAAATCCATGGTGGTATAATTTATTTCAGATTGTTCAATAATAGAAAGAAAAGGGAAAGGCCTAACGCCAATCCCTCTTCAGATTTTGATTAGCTGATGCCCGCGATGTTAAGAGCAATCAACAAACAGATTACCGCTGCGAACAGGGAAACCACCTCGATCAAAGCCGCGATGATCAACATAGCGCCTTGGATCTTACCAGCAGCTTCTGGCTGACGAGCAATAGATTCCATTGCCTGACCACCAATACGACCGATACCTAGGCCTGCGCCAATCGCAACAATACCTGCACCGATACCAGCTCCCATTAGAGCGTAACCAGCAGTCAATAAGATAGAAGTTAACATAAGAGTTAGATTTATAAATTGAACAAAGAAATTCCTAATTAATGATGATCGTCATGCGCGTGCTCAGCTACCGCACCACCGATGTACATCGCTGAGAACAGCGTAAATACATAAGCCTGGATAGTTGCCACTAACAATTCGATGATATTGATAAATGTCACCATCAGCGTACTTGCGATACCGATGGAGTAAGATTCAAAGATAAATGCCAAAGCTATAAAGCCTAGGATTACAATGTGTCCTGCTGTGATGGCTACAAACAATCGGACCATCAAGGCAAAAGGCTTAGTGAAAAGACCGATAATTTCTACAGGCACAATAATCAACAACATAGGGATCGGCACACCTGGAGTAGCGAATACGTGCTTCCAGTAATCCTTATTCCCATTGACATTGGTAATGATAAAAGTTAAAACTGCCAATACCATCGTCACTGCGATATTCCCTGTCATGTTTGCTGCTCCAGGCAATAGTCCCAAAAGGTTTCCAAACCAGATGAATAGGAATAAAGTGATTAGGTAAGGGACAAATTTCTTGTATTTAGGGCCGATTGCATTTTTAGCGATTTCGTCTCTGACGAAAATCACAATTGGCTCGATCAAGGCTGCAGCTCCTTTAGGTGCCACCGCTCCATTTTTCTTGTAATGATTGGCAGCAGAAAGTGCCAGTGAAGCCATTACAATCATGACGATAAACATCATCACCACATTTTTGGTGATAGACAAGTCAATAAAACTTGCTCCATCCACTCTTCCCATGTGATCGTGCTCATCGATGAAATACCCTTCGTGGGCAAACTCTTCACCAAAAGCATGAGTTTCATGATTCTGGAAGTCAGAAGAGCTAAAAAACTCCAGACCTCTGTCTCCTGAATAAACAATTACAGGTAAAGGCAATGTCACATGAGAATGACCAAAAGTAGCAAAATGCCACTCGTGAGAATCCTTCACGTGATGCATGATAAAGCTTGTCTTGTCTTCTTCAGAACCTTCAGCATATGTCTTGCTGGAGAACGTCAGCATGAATGCAGACAATAATAGACTTAGAACCAATAGTTTACGCGTCATCAACTCTTCTTTTTGAGGGGCTACTTCGAAATCGGGCGCAAATTAGCTAGAAAGGCGTAGATATCAAAAACTAAGTAGAATAAAAAAATGATAAAGAAATCTGCGATAAACAGAATAATATTCTCCATTCCCGGCCAAACCTCTATCCCAATGAACACCAAAGAGGCTATAAATCTAAGAATCATTGCCAGAACCATGATGTTGAAGAAATTTTCAGCAAAGGATTTCAGCAAAAATCCATTGAGTAAACTGATTAAAAAAGATACTATTAACATGAAAAAATAAATTTCCCAGATTTTAGGATGAATTACCTGAGGCAAAACAAAACTCAAAATTCCGATTACTATTGCCAGTATTGCTGACAGGATAAAAAACCGGACATGGATGTTTTTTAAAAGAGACATGTTTACTTTTTTTTTTGCAAAACTACCTCTTTTCCGAAAAATGTTTCAACGATCCCGCTTCATGGTTTGCCAAAGTTGATAGAACGCAATCCCAATTGACAAAAAGCAAAATAACAACAGCCAAACTGGAAACTTCATTTCACTTCGCTGCTGAATCCACCAACCTAGGTAAGTTCCTCCTCCAATTACCCCAAAAAGCTGAAAAGACAATCCAATGTATTTTATATAAACTGGTGGTCCGCTGTTCTTTGGTTTATTCTGAGAAGAATTTGAATTGTCCATTAGATAGAAAGGTATTTGATGATTTGATTGATTTTTTTCCTCCCAAAAAGGGATAAACGAGCAAAAAGAATATTTGATTGCCCAGTTCGTTCAGTAAGTAAGGCAAAAAACCTATTTTGGTATCGAAATTGGGAAAAATAATACATGGGCAAACTTGTAAGACTATTCTTGGTCATTTTAATTTTTAGCAGTGCCTGCTCTTCTGAGCGGGACACATTTACAAACCGTACTTTTCATAACATCACTTCTCATTTCAATGCTTACTATCTGGCCGATGTCAAGATTAAAAAAGTGGAAGACATCGTCAAGTCAAATTACAAAGAGGATTACACTCAAGTATTGCCGGTATTTATTCCAATCGACTCTGCATCTATTCAGGCTGGTGCAGACACCTTGCAATCCGCGAGAGAATTAGCCTCCAAAGCAGTTGAATGGCATAGAATCAGTAAATGGGTGGATGACAGTTATTATCTACTTGGGAAAATCGATTACCTCCAGGCTCAATTTGACGATGCTCAAAACACCTATAAATATGTCAATGTCAACAGCAAGGATAAAGATCTAAGGCACAAAACTTTGATTTCCCTTCTTAAGCTATATGTCGATTTGCAGGAATATGAAAATGCCAATTTCACTATTG
Source organism: Algoriphagus iocasae (assembly GCF_014206875.1). Lineage (GTDB taxonomy): Bacteria > Bacteroidota > Bacteroidia > Cytophagales > Cyclobacteriaceae > Algoriphagus > Algoriphagus iocasae. The sequence continues at coordinate 294,773 of NZ_JACIJO010000002.1, forward strand.
ACTACTTATCCAAAGAGTCTGGCATCAATGACGAAAATCGATATGAGCTTTACCGTACCTTGGCATATTATTATGAATCACGAAGAGACGCCAATGGAGTAATAGGGGCTTTGGTGAAAGCTTTGGAATATGTTGATGATAAAAAAGAGGAATCCAGAATCAATTTTATTTTGGCACAGCGCTACCAAAGATCGGGATTAGATGCACTGGCATTTGATTTTTATAACAAAGCACTGGCAGGTAATCCACCATACGAGAGAAGCTTTTTTGCGCAGCTATATGCCCAGCAAGTTGCTGAGTTAAACAAATCCAAGGATCTAAAAAAGGTCAGGAACTATTACGAAGACCTGTACAAGGATCCTAAGAATAAAGATCTGAAAGATGTCGTAGTGTATGAAATGGCACTCTTCGAAGAGAAGCAAGGAGATACTGAAAAGACCCTAGAATTATTACATCAGGCGGCAAAAGAACCGGGAAGCAATCCTCGCCAAAAAGGCTATATCTACCAAAAGCTGGCTGAAATCAATCTTGATGAATTTAAAGATTATCGAGCCACCAAATATTATTTAGACAGTGCCCTTACTTTTATCAATGAGGCTGATCCGGTAGCAAAACAAATTAAAGAGCGAAAAGAGACACTTGATCATTATGTTTTTCATGTGGAGAGAATCCATGCCAATGATAGTCTTATTTTACTTTCAGGCTTAAGTCCTGAAGAGCAGCAATTGGTTGCAGAGAACTTTATCAAAAGTGAAGAAGAGCGATTGCTGGCAGAGGCAGCTGCCAAACAAGAACCAAAAAGCAATAGCATTTTTGACAATTTGCTAGCTTTCAATGACAGGGGAACTGGTTCGACTTTCTATTTTGATAATTCGGTGGCGATGCAACAAGGAACCATTGAGTTTTATAGAACTTGGGGAAACAGGCCATTGCAGGATAATTGGAGAAGAAGTGCAGCTAGCTTTCAAAGTACCGAACCTACAATTGCCGCTCCTGCAGAAAGTGATTCTACAGCGACAGACGATTCCGCAAATCCATTGAATCAACTACCAGATCTGGAGAGTTTATTGGCTCAAATTCCTAGTTCAGAGGAAGAGATCAATACTTTGAATCTAGAATTGGAAGAATCCTATTTCGAGTTAGGAAAGCTTCTTTATTTTGAACTAAAAGAGATCGAAGCGAGCATAGACAATTTAGAAACCTTGGTGAGAGAGTATCCAAATTCTTCCAGAAAACCTGAGGCTTATTATTTACTTTATTTGGCACAACGGGATCGAGGAGGTAATTTCCAGCAATACGTAGGAAGATTAAATAATGAATTTCCGAACTCACAATACACTTATTCAGTAAATAACCCGGATGCAGCTTCTGGAAATTTGGCTTATTTAGCCTCATCAAAGAACTATGAACTGGCTTATAACGCTTATTATAATGGGAATTATCAAGAAGCCAGAAAAATCATCCAAGAAACACTGGAAGAATACCCTTTAACCAGAAATACTGAGAGAATTTTGCTTTTGGATATCATGGTCACTGGTAAGCTAGACAGTCGCCAGGTTTACAGAAATAGACTAGAAGCATTTATTGAGAATTCAAAAGAGGAAGAATTGAGAGAATTGGCAAGGAATATGCTAAGACCCATGATGTCAAGCGAAGAACTTGCAGCGCTAAACAAACCTGACAGTACTGCTTTGGATTCTGCAGCTTTGGCCAATCCAGACCCTAATTTGAATCCGGATGGGCAAAACCTGCCAGAATCTCCATACAAAATCAATGACTCCAATACGCATATTTTTGTATTGGTTATGAGTCCCGATGAAATGGAAGCAGCAACCGGTTTATTAGCTGATTTGGAACAGTTTCATGCCAAAAACTTTCCGAATGCGAGATTGAGAACTGGAAATATGAATATGACGAGTGAGAATTCTATTTATATCATTTCTCCATTCAACAATGCAGACAAGGCAAAAGAATATTACAGTCAGTTTCTGAATGATTTTAAGTCCGAAGGAATTACCGATTCTATTAAGAACAATTCGTTTGTGATATCCATTGAGAACTTCCAGCAACTGAACAAAACAAAAAATCTAGAGGAATACAGGACTTTCTTCAAGTCAGTTTATAAGTAATTATGAGTAAAAATTCAAAACCTGAATCATCTGGCTTTGCCAAAAAAATAGTCAAATTTATATGGCTAGCCTTTTTGGCTGGATTCTTTGGTTTCATCCTATTCGTTTGGATGGTGAGCATCAATTTCCTTGGCCTCTTTGGTTCTTTACCTGACTTCAAAGCATTAGAAAATCCTGAGAGCGAACTTGCCTCAGAATTATATTCCTCAGATGGTGTTCAATTAGGTACCTACTTCCGTGAAAACAGAAGCCCGGTTACTTACGAGGAGCTTTCTCCTAACTTGGTTCATGCACTGATCTCCACAGAAGATGTGAGATTTGAAGAACACTCAGGCATCGATATGATCGCGATGATGAGGGTTTTTGTAAAATCCATATTGCTTGGTCAGGATGCAGGTGGTGGATCTACCTTGAGTCAACAAACAGCTAAGAACCTTTTTAAAACTAGAACAGATGCTTCTCAAGGCACTTTGAGTTCTGTCCCAGGTTTGAGAATGTTGATCATTAAAACCAAAGAATGGATTGTAGCCACCCAACTAGAAAAAGCTTATACCAAAAATGAAATCCTTACGCTTTATCTGAATACTTCAGAGTTTGGATCCAATGCTTACGGGATTAAAACTGCAGCAAAAACCTTCTTTAATAAAACTCCTGCTGAATTAGATGTACAGGAAGCAGCGGTTTTGGTAGGTCTATTTAAAGCACCAACTTATTATAGCCCAGTCTATAATCCTGAGAATTCTCTACGAAGAAGAAACACGGTACTCTACCAAATGGTGAAAAATGATGCGCTATCTAAAGCAGAATTTGATTCGCTTTCTCAGCTTCCAATAGAACTTGATTATAATGTGGCCAATCAAAATAAAGGCCTAGCAACATACTTTAGAGAGGTGGTAAAAGCTGATCTTTTGAGATGGGCTAAGGATAACCTAAAATCTGATGGTACTTCTTATGACCTTTATGGCGATGGATTGAAAATTTATACCACCATCGATAGTAGAATGCAGCGATATGCAGAAGAGGCTGTTTCAGAACACATGGCTTCTCTTCAAAAGGCCTTCTACAAGGAAATGGGGAACCGAGACCCTTGGATAGACAGTGAAAATCGCGTAATTCCAAATTTCATCGAAGATGCAGTAAAGAGAACTGAAGCATATCGACTTCTTAAAATCAGATATGGTAACGATACAGACTCTATCGATCTAAAGCTGAATGAAAAGAAAAAGATGAAGGTCTTTTCATGGGAAAAAGGAGAAATAGATACGTTGATGAGTACGATGGATTCCTTGAGGTATTATAAGAAGTTTTTGCAAACTGGCTTTATGAGTATGGATCCACACACCGGCCAAATCAAAGCTTGGGTAGGTGGAATGGACCATAAGTATTTCAAATTTGACCATGTAAAACAAGGTAAAAGACAGCCTGGGTCTACGTTCAAACCGTTTGTTTATGCTGCTGCTATTGAAAATGGATACAGCCCTTGTTACTCTGTTATTGATCAACCTGTCGAAGTTTACATTCCAGGACAGCCTACTTGGAGCCCATCAAATGCGAATGGGAAATTCTCCTATGAGAAAATGACAATCCGACATGCAATGGCAGAATCTATCAATTCTGTTACTGCCTACATGATGAAAAAGCTGAGTCCAAAAATAGTGGTGGAAACAGCCAGAAGATTGGGTGTGACGAGTGATTTGGAGGAAGTACCAGCTTTGGCACTCGGGGTAAATGACGTAAGTATTTATGAAATGGTAGGTGCATTTGGAACCTTTGTTAATAAAGGAGAGCATACCACACCATTCTACATTGATAGGATTGAAGATAAAAACGGAAATGTCATTCAGCAGTTTACTGCTAAAAAACGCCCAGCCATGAGCGAAGAGCATGCATACTTGATGACTTATATGCTCAGAGGTGGTTTTGAAGAACGAGGTGGAACAAGTCAGGGAGTTCCCTATTCCATACGTGAAGGGAATGAATTGGGAGGAAAAACAGGAACTACTCAAAATGCCTCTGATGGTTGGTACATGGGCATCAGTAAAGACTTGGTCAGCGGTACTTGGGTCGGCGGTGATGATAGAGCCATCCACTTTAGAAGTTGGATTAATGGACAAGGTGGTAGAACAGCAAGACCTATCTGGGTGAAATACATGGAAAAAGTCTATGCGGATAAAAGCCTCGGTTATACTAAAGGACCTTTCCCTAGACCAGAAAGACCATTGAGTATAGAAATTGATTGTGACGTGTATGAAAAAGAAAGTCAGCGCTTTGCAGATTTTGATTACGATGCTAAAAAGAATGATTTCTAAAATCATAAAACTCAACAAAGAAAACAGCCTTAATCCAAGGCTGTTTTTTTATTTTTAGACCATGGAGGCATCATCCTACACACCAAGTGAACATCTTTCTCTTCCCGATCAGCCGGGAGTATATCGTTATTTCAATTCCGATAATGAGCTTATCTATGTTGGAAAGGCAAAAAGCCTAAAGAAAAGAGTTTCTAGCTATTTCAATAAAAACTCAGGAGTTAATCTGAAGACAAGAAGAATGGTGAAAGAGATCGTAAAGATCGAGATCACAATTGTCAACAGTGAGTTTGATGCGCTGCTTCTTGAAAATAATCTCATAAAAAAGACTCAGCCGAAATACAACATTCTTTTAAGGGATGACAAGACTTATCCGTATCTCCTTTTAACAAAGGAAAATTTCCCCCGAATTTTTCAAACCAGAAAAATGATCCCAAAACGAGGGACATACTTCGGCCCTTTTGCAAGTGTAAAGGCAATGAATAATGTTCTGGACTTAATCAGGGAGTTATTCACTATTCGGACTTGTAAACTGGATTTGTCCCCGTATAAAATTGCCGAGGGTAAATATAAAGTATGCTTAGAATACCATATTGGTAATTGCCAGGGGCCATGTGTGGGTTTACAAAGAGAGAAAGATTACCTCAATGATATAGAACAAGCAAAGCACATCTTAAAAGGAAACCTGGGTCTAGCCAAAGCTCATTTTAAGAGTGAAATGCAAAAACATGCTGAAAACCTAGAGTTCGAAAAAGCGCAAAAGACAAAGGAGAAATTAGACCTCTTAGAAAAATATCAGGCCAAGTCATTAATCGCCAGTCCAAGCATTGTGAATCTAGATGTTTGCACAATCGTCACCGATGAGAAATCAGCTTATGTCAATTACCTGAGAGTAAAAAATGGAGCAATGAATGTTTCCAAAAATGTGGAATTGAAAAAGAAGTTGGATGAAAGTGAAGAAGAACTGTTGGTAACTGCTTTAATCAGGCTTCAGGACCAATTTCAAAGTGATGCAACAGAAGTACTGAGTAATATTGAATTGGAGGAACCAATTGAAGGACTTAATCTGGTTAAACCTAAAATTGGAGATAAGAAAAAGTTAATTGAGCTATCACTTAAAAATGCTTTATTCTATAAAAAAGAAAAAGCACTTCTTAAGGGACTTAATGAAGACAAGAAAGACCGAGTAATAAAACAATTACAACAAGATTTGAGTCTTCCAGAAATTCCAGATCATATTGAATGTTTTGACAATTCTAATATCCAAGGAACAAGTCCTGTTGCAAGCATGGTTTGCTTTCTGAATGGGAAACCTGCTGTTAAGGAATATAGACATTACCATATCAAAACTGTGATTGGGGCAAATGATTTTGCCAGTATGAAAGAGATAGTCACTAGAAGATATAAGCGGCTGGTAGAGGAGGATAAACCTTTACCAAAGCTGGTGGTCATCGATGGAGGCAAAGGACAATTATCCTCAGCTGTGGAAGCCCTTCAAGAACTTGGCGTTTATGGAAAAATGCCAATTATAGGTATTGCGAAGAGATTAGAAGAAATCTATTTTCCAGGTGACTCCTACCCTATTCACATCGACAAGAAATCAGAAAGTTTAAGATTACTTCAGCGTATCAGGGATGAGGCTCACCGCTTTGCAATTACATTCCATAGGAAAGTAAGAAGCAAGAATGCCTTTGGGACTCAATTAACTGCTATTCCAGGAATTGGAGAAAATACCGCCGAGAAGCTATTATCACATTTTAAATCTGTCAAAAAGATCAGTGAGGCTAGCAAAGAGGAAGTGGAAGCTGTGATAGGAACTAGTCGTGCAAAGTCCCTATTTGAATGGGTAGAAAAAAATAAAGGGGCTTAAAAAAGCCCCTTTTATTATTACCACTCCCAAAGAGTGTTTTCGTATTCTAAAAGTTTATACTCGAACTCAAGCGAATTTATATATGCCTGAACTTCGGGGTTTGGACTATCCGCATCGACGAGATCCGCTATTAAGGCCTCATCTGGATTAGTAAATCTCCTTACCACAGATCTAAATAATCTAGATTCAAAAGCCTGATCATAAGTTAAACTTTTAGATAGGTTTTTGAAGTTGATCCATCTTGCTTCTGGATGATCTTTGAAATAGTTATAGAAGTCTTTGTATCTGATGTAAGCAATTGTCTTCTGACCAGCATTAGAGTTGGTCTGAGAAGGCATTACTAATTCTAGATATTTAATATCAAACACCATATCTGAATGATGCTTGTCGAAAACAAAGTCTTCTTTAAAATCCAGGTAATACAATTGTTTTACAAAGATGCTATCGCCTGTTGCATTCAACCAGAAGTTATCCTGAAATTCAGCAATTGACATAGGTTGCGTAAAATCCTCATCAGCAAATACTTCAAGAGCATTCTCATCTACAACAGCTTTGTAGATGTAATTGATGATTCCGTTCTTTTTAGCATCTCCTGACCCATAAAGCGACAAATTATACTTTTCTCTAAGGTCAATTCTTCTCCAAACTGCGATTTGATACATCTTATCATCTTCTCTGATTCTTTTTGCAGAGAAAATTGTATCCATATCAAAGGTCCTGTCACCATATCCTGAAGGAGTGACACTTGTTGCAATTTGTGCTTCACTTGCCAAAGGAGCAAAAGCAGCTACCATTAGCAGGGACAAGATCAATTTTGGAAGAAAATTTTTCATAATTAGTTTATCTGGATTCTTACCGAAAGCTTATTTCACTCCGATACGAATAACTTTGTTCAAAGTAGAAGGAATCTTATTTCCTCTAAAGTTTGTTCTGGTAACCTGTCTTACAACGATTACAATATCATCTCCAGCTCTTGCACTTTCAAGTAACTGACGCATTGCAATGCTATTACCACTTGAGATTTGAGTTGTCTCTCTAGGAACATCATTTCTCAGAAGTCTAATCTCACCACCAGTAACTTCGAAGTTAGCGTCTTTCGCCATAGTTCTTCCAAAAGTTGCTTCTGGTTTTGCCAAGACTTTTAATCCTGTTAATGTACCGATTGCTTGAGACTGGCTCAGATCAATTTCGTTTCCGTTTGAAGCAGCAGGTACCAAAGTTGGTTCTGGAACCGGTTTAATATCATACGCTACATCTCCGATTTTATTGCCTCCAGAGCTTACTCCAATAGTTACTTTACCTGATGCACCAGGTACAACGGTTAGTTGACCAGGCTTATTTCCTTTAATGGATTGACCATTACTTACTGCGAAATCCGGTGAGTAAGTATTACCCAATGCAGGAACTTCAATCAATAATTCATTTGCACAATCTGCATAAAGCTGCTGAACTACTTCAGATGATACTTTAATTACAGGTTGAGCTACAAAGTATTCGTATTCAACTGGAAGTACTTTGTCTTCCCCACCAACATTTGTGACAATCTCACCTTTCAATACTCTTTTAGCTAAACCTCTATCATCATATTGGCCAGCTGGAGTTACAGTGAAATCAATTTTACCAAATCCATTTTCAACTGGTACCGCTCTACCATCAATTGTCATTTGAGGGGCAGCAGCAGAAGAACTGGATGCGATAAACATATCCCCTTCAAACTTAGTGCCTGCTGCCACTACATTTGATGTAGCCGCGATTCTTGCTTCAACTATATCTGCTTTGAAATAGAATGTACCAATTGAACTGGTGATTTGAGAAAGTGCTTCACTTTCAATATTCAGCACTTCATTTTGATATTGAGAAATCAAAGCCATAACAGCTCCAACTGGGGATTTCACAAAATTCAAAGCAACAAAGTCTTTATTTCTTGCCTCTCGGTCATTTGCAAACAAAGGAATTTCACCGGCGTCTTTAGCAATTGGCTGAAATGACATATCGATACCAATTCCGCTTAAAATCTGAGAAATCTGAGTTGGATAGCTATTTAGCCTTTCTTTCATTTCCTCACCTTTGCCATTGTTGGCAAACATATTTCCTGGAATTTCAGTGTTCTTCAGACTTGAATTTACGAAGTTACCTTCCTCATTAATCGCATTTGACTGCGTAATCAATTGTTGCTTCAACTCTTCCAAATAAGCAAAAATCTCTTTGGTAGCATTTCTTACTTCTTGGGCTGCTCCTACTTTAGGAACATCCTTTTCATTATTACCTTGCTGCTCTACGGTAGATTTAATAGAGTTTACAGTAAACTCATTTTTGGAAATATAATTCCTGGAGGTTCTCTCCATACCATCATTCAGCAATACAAATTTCTGGAGAATCTGGTTACTTACCTGGAGGGCCAATAAGGCCGTCAAAACCAGGTACATCATCCCGATCATCCGCTGTCTAGGTGTCTCTTTAGCTCCTGCCATCTTCTTTTATTAGTCTATTCTAGATGATTGAGTATAATTAACCTTTCATAGCGGATAACATTCCACCATAGATTTTATTCAATGAACTTACGTTTTGATTTAGCTTAGCCAATTCATTTTTAAATGCTTCAGTCTCTTTTCCGGCTTCGGTAAGACCTTCCATAGCTGCAGTCATATTTGAATAGAATTTATTCAATGTCTTCACATGACTATTCGCATCCTGCAATTCCATTTCATAAACTGCGTTTAATGCAGAAAGATTTTTTGTTACAGTTTGTACTTGTGAATGATAAGCTTTAGCATCCTGAGAAGCAGAAGACATCTCTGTCAAGGCAGCAGCAGTTTTGCTATACGAAGCATTCATGTCTACAAGAGTTTTTGCAGCGGTCTTTACATTCGTTGCATATTCATTTGTAGCAACAGCCGCATCAGAAAGGTTACCCATTTTTTCTGCGGAGGTTGCAAGATTCTGCATTCCTTTACCTAAGCTTTCTATTAGTTCTGGACCAACTTTAGCTTTAGACAACATTTCATCTAATTTCTGAGAAACGTTATCACCAGAACTAGCTGCTACAGTTCTTTTTACTCCAGGTTCTCCACCAGCAAGTTCAGGGTAGACTTTTGTCCAATCCACTTCTTCATGGCGTGGTTCAAATGCGGAAAGGAAAAAGATCAACGCCTCAGTAGTAAGTCCGATACCAATCATCCAATTTGCTCCATTCCAATCTAAGATTTTGAACATCGCACCAAGAATTACTACAGCAGCACCAATACCGTAAATTTTAGGCATTATGCTTGAATAAAATTTTGTTGAAAACGAATTGCTGTTGCTAGCCATGTGTTAAAGTGTGATTATAGTTATAAGGTGAATTTCTTTAGTGAGATTATTACTTTTTATCTTTTTCTTCTTTTAGCAGATTTCACATCCATGGATCCTGATCTGCCTATAAATGTCATTACTGTTCTGAATCCGATGTGTGCTTGAGCCACATCTTCATATTCATAAGTTCTGGTACTTGTTTCAAGGAAGTGGGCAATGTCTTTCCAACTACCACCTCTCACAACTTTTCTTGGTTCATTTGGATCATCATACACCGGGTTTAAATCCCAGGTTATAGCACTAGAAGTTGCTGCATAGGCATCTAAAACCCATTCTGAAACATTTCCAGACATATTATATAGACCAAATCCGTTTGGAGCAAAAACATCTACTGGCGCAGTGTATGGGAATCCATCGTCAATATAGTTACCTCGTCCAGGTTTAAAGTTTGCCATTAGACAACCTCTTTTGTTTTTAAGATAAGGACCTCCCCAAGGATACTTCGCTACGTCTTTACCACCTTTAGCCGCATATTCCCACTCTGCTTCTGAAGGCAAACGGAAAGGAGTCATATCATATTCAGATTCGTCATTAGCACGTAAATGGTATGTTCTCCATTCACAATATTGTTTTGCTTGATCCCATGATATGCCTACCACTGGGTAGTTATCAAAAGCAGGGTGGTCAAAATAAAACTCCATCAATGGATCACCATAGTGGTAAGAGAAGCTAGTAGACCAAACAGTAGTATCAGGCTTTAACTCGTCTAAATTAAATGTTGGCGCTTCCTTTAAAGTAGTTGGAGTACCAGTTTCCAACTGACCGTTTTTCACAGCCTCTAAAAATTGTCTGTACTTATTATTAGAAACTTCATACTTATCCATGAAAAATTCAGAAATGGTAATCTGCTTATTCATCGAAGATTGAGTATAGGCTATATCCTCATCAGACTGTCCCATCCAAAAAGTACCTGCTTTAATGGGAACCATATCAATCGGTAGGTTTTGCTGCCAACTTTCCCTTTTTGGAACTCCGGTTACTTCTCCTCTTCTATTAGCCTTTTCGCTAGCAGAGCCTTTCTTATTAAAAAGACCGCAGCCAGGTAATAGTGTCGCCACAGCCAAACCTAATGTGATTGACAATAAGCGAAAATTCATTTTTTTATACATAAATGACGTTTTTGAGTTCATCAAATTAATGCCCAATTTAAACTAGTCTAAAGCTTCGAAATTTAGCTGAATTTGCCAGAATTATGCAAATAACCTGCCAAATTTCTTGGCTACGTTAAAGATGGGTTCATTGTTTATTTTTTGGCTCTTTTTAGCAAAAATTCACAAATCTGAATTTTTAAAACCTAAATCGAGGAGTCCTTTGAATGACTCTTTCTATTTGTCGACTTACATCTGACAACGTATATCTCAGTAGGAGCTCGTGACTTGTTGGAGCCTTTGCTTCAACACCACCAACTACCAAATCAAATGCATAACCCAATTTTAAGGAATTATCCTTTAATATGCTGTAACCAAGGATAAAAGAAACTGATTCTTCCCCTCTATATGCTATTCCTCCACTAATTTTATTCTGATGTGTAGCAATAACGCTCACATCATAAGAAAAATTATTAAATGAAACCGACTTTAATAGAAAACTTGGCTCAATTGCCAATTGACCTATCGGTCTAAATCTATATCCCAATAAAACGTAAGAATGATTCTTTAACTGATTTGCATAAGAACCATCCCCAAAATCAAAATTAGGCTCATTTATATGCCTACTACTTAATCCTATGTAATAATCTCCCCGATCAAATAATAAACCCGCACTGAAATTAATATTCATCTGGTTCTCTTTTCCAGCAGAAGGAAGGTTTGGTTCTGGGTTCACTACGATTAATTCCCCAAAATCCAATGAACTAGAAAACATCCCTACCGAAACCCCGAAACTTACATCAGATCTATTGAACTTTTTATGATAAGATCCCTGGAGATTGATCTCTAAATTTGAACTGGCACCGATCTGATCATTTACGATGGTCAGTCCATATCCTATATTCTTAGAATCTAATCTACCTTGAGCAGTTAGCAACTGACTTACAGGAGCTCCTCCCTGTCCGTTTGAAGTACTGTAATTGGCCCATTGGGTCCGGTGCAATGCAGAAAACCTAAACCCTCCATCCTTTCCTGCAAATGCAGGGTTATAATACATGCCATTATACATGTATTGGGTAAATTGGGCGTCTTGTTGCGCAAAGGCAGGCTGAACACCTGCCATTATCACAAATACTATTAGGCTCTTAAAAAAGTACTTCCAGTGGCCGCTTCGAATCATTTTAGCGTGGTTTAGTCTAATCTGAAAACTATTGTAATGAATTAAACTGAAAAACCACAGAAATTGATTCTAAGATTTACAAATTATTCGCCTTTTTGATGTAAAGCTCCAACGCACCAGTCATACTCGGTGCATTTGGTAATGGTGCTTCAATATCCAAAATCAAATCTAAATCTCTTACAGCCTGTGCTGTGGTAGGACCAAAGGCTGCAATTCTGGTTTTCCCCTGTACAAAATCAGGGAAATTCACTTTTAAAGATTTTATCCCAGATGGACTGAAAAACGCTAGAATATCGTATTTCACATCTGCCAAATCAGATAAATCCGCTGCCAAAGTATGATATATAATTGCTTCTGTAAATGCAATTCCATTCTTCTCCATGTACTCAGGAATGACATCTTTACGGATATCAGAGCAAGGGAATAGATATTTTTCAGACTTATGCTTTTTGAAATAATCAAATAAATCCTCAGCAGTCTTTTGACCTACGAATAATTTACGCTTACGGATTACAATATATTTCTGAAGATAGTGTGCAGTTTGATCAGAAATACAAAAATATTTCATCTCTGCCGGCATCTCTATTTTAAAATCTTTACATATAGCAAAGAAATGATCTATCGCATTTCTGCTGGTAAAAATAATAGCAGTATGCTTTAGAATATCGATCTTTTGTTTTCTGAATTCCTTTGGCGGGACTGGCTCAACTTTAATAAACTGCCTGAAATCAATCTTTAAATTATACTTCTCCGCTAATTGTACATAAGGTGAGTTTTCACCTGCTGGTTTTGGCTGAGAAACAAGAATACTTTTTACTGGTCGGAACCTGTCTTTGCTAACTGCGCTCATGCTATTTATTATGCTTTGAACATTCAATATTTACTGGCCCAAAACCATGACCAACTTGGCCATGATCAAAAAGGGCACTAGTTCTGCGATGCAAAGGTAAGTAAATAAATGGTATTTCTTAAAGCTCAATCTATTCATCATAATTAAGAAAAGGCCCATTACACCTAGTATATAAACCCAGAAAAACACTGACAATGAGACTCCTATTACCTCTTTTGCCAAAGAAAATTCGTTGGCTAAAAAAAATGCAATCACCAATACAAAAGCTCCTATAGCTATCACTACTAATCTCAATAGATAAAAGAAATGTGCAAATTCTAGTTTTCCCAGATCAAATAAATAGGCAATCATTTTTATACCGGTAAATTTCACCAGTGTCACTGTAAAAAATAACAATGCTCCAATCACCCAAACTATCATCAAGGATTTAAAGTCAATCCCTATCCAAGTGATCAGCCAGTCTTGTCTATAAAAAACTAAACCTATAACTGCTACCAAGGAAGTCATCAAATTCACCAATAAAATGTAAAACAATACATCCATCGAAAAGAACTTTTGCAAACTTCCAGATTCCGAAAAATCCTCCGCCGTTAACAAAGATTCAGGCCGGATCATGGCTATAAATAAATAAGGATAAGCAACCTTATATAATGCGAGAATAAAAAGAATGATCAGGAAAGAAAGAAAGAAAAAATCACGCAATTCCTGACGATCAAATCTTCTTTCATTCAGATTTAAATTTGCTGATTCAGTTTTCTTTTCTACAAAAGTCGGATTCAATATTTTCCTGACAGAAGCATCCCCTAGCTCTATCCCTTTTTTAAATACAATCAATTCCACCTCCTTCGAACCAAACTCTTCGGATAAATCTGCACTTGGTTGAGAGAAAGTGGTGTCATTCTCCACATAGACCCATAGTTTCTCCCCAATAAATACAACGGATTTTTCAGGAAAATCAAATGAGATATTCGCCAACGGAAAGGTTTTTAGATCCAGACTCAAAACCAACCTATCATTTGGCCTGATCCAGGTTTCTTGGGTTCCTTTCTCCCATTGGCTCGCATAATCCTGCAAAACCTGGCTAAAAGCAGGGTTCAGGTTGCTTGCCAAGACCAAAAAAAGCGTTAAGAGTTTAAAATAGGTTTGCTTCATGCTCAAAACCTGGCCAGATAGCCAAAATGAATTCTGGAATAAGAGAAAGACAAAGGTTGTAAATTAGATTTTCCCAAGCCATAAATAAATCTAAAAACTCCATTGCCAGTTTCTAAATTTATGCCAGCACCGAATGATATCGGATAATCTTTTTCCCGCTCGTCAAACGGATTATTCAATACTCCAAAATCAGAAAAAACCATCAAATAGGAATTCCCTCCAAAAAATAAGCGCTGCTCCATATTGAAGTATCCGAAGTTTTTGGCAAAAAAGAAATTCTCATTGAAACCACGAATGGATTTTAAGCCACCAATCCTATATAGATCATTTAATAACAAATTTTCATTCCTGATAAATCCACCGCTTCCCCTAAACCACATTCCCCAGATTTGACTCATAAATACATGCTGCTCAACTTGGATACTTCCTGTGATTTGTGGTGTATTCAAATCTAATCCTTGGTATACTGATTCAGGTATTCCTGTATTCTGAAGGATTTTTTTATTACCCGCTGCAAATTCCGATTGAAAAAGAAACCCTCGCCTTGGAAAAAATGGGGAATCCAGCCTGTTAACTTTCAATCCCAGCCCATAAAGATTCCATCTATAATCTGCGATTTCCGGCAATTCAACTGCTTCTTTATAAGCAAAAGTTGAGATCAAATCACTGGCTTGTCGTTTTGTAAAAAATCTAATGGAGGAATTTTTTGAAAAATCATATCCAAAATCCAAGCTAAAATGACGATTGAGAAAAGAAGAATCTTGTTTTAGCAAATGAAATCCCAACCCAATACTCAAAGGTGAACCAAACAGAAATGATTCCTTCGCATTGATATCCAACGATTGAGTTTCTTTGTTCATCCGCTGCCAATGAACAGCAACATCCCTCCCCTTTCCACCGAGATGAAATAACTCAAGATCAAGTTGCCCTGTGATCAATATCTTTCCAGGTTCATTTTCATTGGGAAGTAATCCTATGATCCCATCGATCACATTGACATTTCTATCTCTTAAATAAAAGGTAGGACTTGCACTTTTGATCCGAAAGTTCAATTCCGGACTTTGGGATAATTCAAAATAGGGAGACCGATTCAGTGTTTCACTTGCCTTCAAAAACTCCTTCTGAGAAAAAGCAGTACCCGGTTGAATCCTCGTTAAATTCTGAACATACCTTGCTTGAGTTTTAGTGTTGCCTCCAACCTTCAAACTATCCCAAGTGATATATGGACCTTCTTCAACATGAATTGCTCCGAGGATCCTGTCACTATCTCTATCTATGCTATCAAGTTTAATCTGAGCAAAAGGAAAACCTCTGTTTTCAAAATACTCCAAAGAATTACTTATCCATTGATTCCATTCTAAAAAACCTTGATCTGGAGGTGGAAGATTGTTCAATAAATCTGGTGAGATATTACCCTTTCTTATTTCCGCCAGTTCGAATTTTTGACCGACATGAATCAAGTAGCTCAAGGAGTCATTGGCTTCTTTCTCTTTTTCCCTAAAAGCTGAAAGATATCCTCTTTGATAAAAATCTGTCAAAACCGAATCTAAAGTTTTGTCGATTTCAGCTTGGCTAGCAAAAGGCTTCCATTCCTGCCGAATTTCCTGATCGGCGCTTTCCCATCTCATCCAAAACACCACTTGCCCCATCAGGCGGTTTGCTGAGATCAGCGACAAAAAGAGCAAAACAAAGCAGTACTTCCTCAAGGGTCTTTGGGATTGATTATATTCGCAAAATAACAGAATTCCATTGGCAGGCATCTACATTCATATCCCATTTTGCAAGCAGGCTTGTCATTATTGTGACTTCCATTTCAGCACCAATCTCAGTAGAATGGAAGAAATGGTCCAACAGATCAAGCAGGAACTTCTTCTGCGGAAGGATTATTTAAAAGGGGAAGCTATCGAAACAGTTTATTTTGGAGGTGGTACTCCTTCCCTTTTAAAACCCAAAATGATAGAATCCATTTTGGAAACCATCCAAAGTCAGTACTCATCAGACTGGAAAGAAGTAACCCTCGAGGCAAATCCCGATGATCTCAATGAAGAAAATCTAAGGGCATGGAAAAGTCTTGGAATCGATCGCTTGAGTTTAGGAATTCAAAGTTTCAACCAAGAAGTTTTAAACTTTTATAATCGAGCTCATACCGCTATTGAATCCAAAGAAGCGATAAATAAAGCCCGACAAATTGGTTTCGAAAAATTCAGCCTTGATTTAATTTATGGCTTTCCTCATTCGAATCATTCCATTTGGGAAGATGATCTAAAAGAGGCAATTTCTTTAAATCCAGGGCACATTTCCAGTTATGCTCTGACGGTGGAACCAAAAACTGCCTTAGGAAATTGGGAGAAATCAGGAAAATTTATAGCTCCAGACGAGGATTTTGTTTCTGAGCAATTTGAAATGCTACAGCAACTGAGTGAAGATGCAGGTTACGTTCAGTATGAAATTTCAAATTTTGGAAAGCCTGGACAATTTGCTCTTCACAACACTAATTATTGGAAAGGCATCCCCTATCTAGGGATTGGTCCAAGTGCTCATTCTTTTGATGGCAGTAATAGAGGAGCAAACCCAAGAAATAATTCACATTATCTTAACTCCTTGGCATCTGGATCCATTCCTTTTGAAGTGGAGAATCTGGAGGTAGATGATATTCTAAATGAATACATTCTTACGGGATTAAGAACTATCTGGGGAATTGATCTCGACATTATCAAAAAAAAATATGGATATTCTCTAACTGAAGAAAAAAAATCCATCTTGAATCAAATGAATCAACAAGGCTGGCTGAATTGGGAAGACAATCGGCTATCTTTGAGCAAAAAAGGAAAGCTACTTGCAGACAGCATCGCAGCAGCACTTTTTAAATAATTGAAATCACCTTATGAACAAAAATAATCCTTTGAGCAGAAAGAAAGAAGTGGCGCCGTTGGAATCGGCTTTTCAGGATTTATTAAAAGCATATCGTCTGGAAGCCAAATTTCAGGAAAAAAGCCTGATTCAGGCTTGGCCGGAAATCGTCGGAAAAACAATTGCCGATCGGACCACCTCCGTATTCATTAAAGAAAAAAAACTTTTTGTGAAATTGAATTCAGGTCCGGTTAAAAAAGAACTCTTGATGAATAAAGGTAAAGTTGTTTCTTTGATAGAAAACAAATTCGGGAAAGGAGTGATTGAAGATTTAGTGTGTTTCTAAAGTAAATTAGTTCTTCTCTTCAAAGTTTACTTTTTTTAACATTATAAACACTAGCAATCTTTTAGTCCCGATCCTTATTTAGTTCTCTTTCAGTATTATTGTGGGACAAAATCCATGATTAAATTACCATCAATCCATATAGGAAAACTCAGTATGCTCCTGGCCATCTTGGTCTGGCTGTCTTTGCTTTTTGTGGATTTGGTAAGACTATTCGGGATTTTAAATGAATTAGAATCCGGTATAGCGCAAGAATTCACCTGGATTCTCGAGATTCTATTCTTTCTGACGGTCTACTTTTTTTATAACTATTCCATCAATAAAAACAGTCAAACTGACTTTCTGAATCTTATTTGGCGGGCTGCGTCCACTGGTATTGTCGCAGTTATCGTCTCCATTATGATCAATCTATTCTATTCTCTTTTAGGAGATAGCAATTTGATCAATGAGCCTTTTCTGCGAAACTTTTTCTACCATGTCAACTTTGCCTTGATTTCCATATTCCTGATATCAAGTGCCTTACTTTGGAAACACCTGATCCTATATCAAAAAAGTAAAAGAGTGGTCAAGCAATGGCAAGCTTATGAGTTTGCGATGCTTGCAGCCATGTTTTTTATCTTTTTCAACAACAACTCCCTGGATTATAGCTTCCTTTTTGGCTTGGTCATCTTAGTCAGTCTGGGAATTATACTTTCTGCCAATCTTAAATGGATACCTTACCTCACATTTAGAGAAAAATGGAAGTCTCTTCTATTTCTTTTTATCATTATTATTTGCTGTGGTTACCTGTTTTATCAGGTTTTATTATTCAGCGACCGAAGTAAGTTTATCGTCAATTTGACCGATAATCTGTTTTTGGTTTCTCTTTTCAGCTTCATATTTATTTATGCGCTCTTCTGTTTTTTGGTCACCTTATTCAACTTGCCGACTTCATCAGTTTTTGAGCAAAAGCTTACTGAAGCGATCAATTTCCAGAGATTAAGTCAGTCTATTCAACCCGAAGAAAGTGAAGAACAAGTCTTAGATATTTTAGTGGACTCCTGTATGAGTGCCTCCTATGCAGATGCTGCTTGGCTTGAATTGGGAGATCAGGACAGCACCAAAGGCATTCTTCAGGAAAGATTTTTAGGAAAAGATTTAAAGGAAGAACTCAGTGAGTTGATCCAAAACCAAAAAGTAGCGCAGGACTGGGCAGTGGAAAACCGTCCAGAAAATCTGGAACCTTTGGCAATTAGGCTCAATCATAATCGCTTTGAATCCATTCTTCTTGTTCCACTAGTGATCAATAAATCAGCGATTGGAAGGATGGTGCTTTGCAAGGAAGTGAGAGATGGCTTTAACAAAGAGATGATCAACATCATCAGCACTTTTGTTCGACAGGCTTGTATCGCTGTGGAAAACCATCGACTTCTGAATCAGGCAATTCAAAATGAGCGATATCAAGAAGAATTGAAAATTGCTCAACGCGTCCAAAAATCTTTACTTCCTACCAAACTCGATCACAATGACTCTTTTGATATCTGTGCCTATTCCAATGCAGCTGATGAGGTGGGTGGTGATTATTACGACACTTATAAACTTGATGATGATAGATACGTATTGATCATCGGAGATGTCTCAGGAAAAGGTACTTCCGCGGCATTTAACATGTCTCAAATGAAGGGAATTTTCCAAAGTCTGATCCAGCTGAACCTCAGTCCAGCCCAATTCATGATCAAAGCAAACGCCGCTTTGAGCCGATGTCTCGAAAGAAATCACTTTATCACCGCTTCCATATTTCTAATCAATACTGCTCAAAAAACCGTTTGTCATGCGAGAGCTGGGCACGTCCCTACTCTGATGCATCAGGTTTTGGATAAAAAATCTGATTATCTGGGGATAGATGGCCTTGGTTTGGGCATTTTGAGAAACAAGCAGTATGAAAATCACGTTGAGGAAAAAACATTCAGTTACTCTTCAGGAGATGTATTAGTCTTATTTACAGACGGAATCGTAGAAGCAAAAAATGAGAAATCGCAGCAGTTTGGATTTGAGAGAATCCGGACTTTACTGGAAGTATATCACGAACTAAGTCCCAAAGAAATTCAAACGAAAATAATTGATTCGCTCCACGCCTATGTAGGTGGAGATGGACTGATCGATGACGATTATTCCATCATGGTCATCAAATTTTCATAACCTAAAGTAATCCGCATTTCATATGCTTACCATAGAGACATTAAAAGAAGAAAATTACGATCTGCTGATTATCAAAGGCGAGATAGATGCCAGTAACTCGGTGCTTCTCGACGAGAAAATGCAAGAGATGAAAAATACCGGTTCCAAATCGATTCTTGTAGATGGAAATGGCTTGGAATATATCTCTTCGGCAGGATTAGGCGTATTTATGTCCTATCTCGAGGATTTTCAGGAAGAAGAAATCTCTTTAAAAATATTTGCACTGTCCCCTAGAGTTTTTGAAGTGTTCAAAATCCTAGGTCTAGATCAGTTGATAGACATTTATGAAACAAAAGAAGCTGCATTAGAAGCTTAATAATGAATTATCAGTTAAAAATATATTGTAAAACCACTGCACTGGCGGACTTGAGGAGCTTTTTACAAGCGACCTTGAGAGAGCTCAAGTTATCAGACAAAGACCAGCATCAGCTGACTTTGGCGGTGGAAGAGGTATGTGCCAACTTGATCATACATTCCCATCAATGCAATGGCTCAGACCAGATTAAACTTGAAGTAAAAGAATCTCCCGAAAAAATAATCTTTGAAATAACTGACAAAGGAAAAGCTTTCAATTTATTGGATTACGAAGTTCCCGATCTCAAAAAGGTGGTCAGCGAAAAAAGAAAAGGTGGATTGGGCATCATTTTGGTAAAGACTATCATGGACGAAATAGAATTTGAGTCCGATAAAGGCCAAAATACCTGCAGACTGATCAAGTGGTTTCGATCCTAATTCTTGTTAAATCACTGACTTCTCAGCCATTTCCCTTTATTATCTGATAAATTTGTAAAATTGCACTGAATTTAAGCACCAGTTCATGAATCACCGAGCGATTTCGGCATCTGTTTTTTCTCTATTATTCGTTTTGACGACTACCTTCCCTGTCTTTGCGTGGCAAGATTCAGGTCAGGGTGAGACTTTATTGACTTTAGGCGGGGAGCCCATCGAAAAAGATGAATTGATCTATCTAATCTCTAAAGGGCAGGATTCCAATCCTACTTCTGCAGGAATGTCGAGAGATGAATTTGAAGAAAATCTCAAATTATTTATCAATTACAAACTCAAAGTGAGAGAAGCTGAAGCACTTGGACTTGATAAGACTGATGAATTTTATAGAGAATTTGAATCCTTCAAAGAAAATTTAAAATCACCTTATCTCATTAAAAACTCTTTGGAGGAAGGCGAGCTTCGCAAAGCCTATTCCAGAATGCAGGAAGTGGTGAGGGCAAGCCATATTCTGTTTCAATTCCCGGCGAATGCGAGCAAAGATGACAGTCTGATCGTATTGAGAATGGCATTGAAAATCAGAGATGAAATCAATGCAGGAGGCGATATTAACGAGTTGGCAGTTGAGCATTCTGATGATCCTTCAGCCAAAATCAACAAAGGCGATCTGGGATATTTCACAGCATTGCAAATGGTTCAGCCATTTGAGGACGCTGCATTTTCTTTACAGCCAGGTCAGGTTTCTGATCCGGTAATGACCAATTTCGGTTACCACATAATCAAAGTCTTTGACAAAAGACCAAATCCAGGCCAGGTAAAAGTTTCACATATCTTGGTGAGAATCGATGAAGAGGATCCCAACAGTGAAGATTTGGCGAGAAGAAAAGTAGCAGACATTTATACTGAGATTCAGAAAGAGAATACGATCTGGGAAGATATCGTGAAAAACTATTCTGAGGACCCATCCTCTAGCCAAAACGGGGGAATGCTTCCTTATTTCAGTGTGGGATCGATGATTCCTGAATTTGAAATGGCAGCGTTTTCATTGACAGAAATTGGAGAGGTTTCTCCACCTGTCCGAACCAAATACGGGTATCATATTTTGCGCTTAGAGGAGAAAAAACCAATTGATTCATTTGAGGACTTGGAGGAAAGCATCCGCTCAAAAATCATGAGGGATTCAAGATCCACAATGATCCAGTCCCAAGTGATGGCAATTCAAAAAGCCAGATACAACTTTGATGAAAACGAATCCTCGGTTGCAAATCTGGAAAATAAATTAAAAACATTTACCAAATCCCAACTACCGGGCGCTGTTGCCGCCAAGGGTTTGGACAATGAGGAATTGTTTACACTTCAAGGTAAAACTTACACCATGAATGATTTGGTGTCATTTATTGAAGAGGAAGAATTGAGTATCCGAGCAAAGACCACCGTTTTTGATGCTTGGTATGATCGATTTACAGCTTCTGTTTTGAATAAAGCGGAAGACGCAGATATTCTTGCCAATAATAAAGAGTACCAAATGCTGGTAAAGGAATACCATGATGGCATTTTGATGTTCTCTTTAATGAACCAGGAAGTTTGGCAAAAAGGAATTGAAGATTCTGTCGGCCAAAAAGCGTTCTATGAGGAAAACATCCAAAATTACCAATGGGATGACCGTGTTAATGCCTATGTAGTAAAGGTTTTGGATATTACCCAAGTAGATGCTGCTAGAAATCTTCTAAAAGGAAAAGAATATTCCCAAGAGCTTGTGGAAAGTTTCGAAACTGAATACAGAACCAATAAGCCTTTGGCCTATCAAACTGAAAATGGATTGATCGAATATAAAAAGCATCTGATACTTTCTCAGGCAAACTTGAATGAAAATTATCAGGAAATAGAAGCTAATGGGCATTTGCATTTGATCCTTTTGGGTCAAAAATCTCCTGCAGGACCTAAAAAATTCCATGAAACCCGAGGTTTGGTGATTAAGGACTATCAGGAACAGCTGGATAAAGCCCTGATTGATGAGTTAAAAAACAAATATCCGGTGCAAGTGAATCCTAAGGCAAAAGAAGAGGCTTTCATTTCATTGAATCAAAATTAAAGAAGACTAACTATTCAACCGAATTTTACGGATTGATCGACTACTAATGAAAATACTAAACCGATTTACGCTTACCCTTTTTGCATTTTCAATGCTGAATTCATTATCTGCTCAGGAGGCATCTACCAATAATAATGCTACCGGACAGGTTTTGGATAAAATTGTGGCAAAAGTAGATAACAATATCCTACTGGAGTCTGATGTTCAAAAGACTTATTTAGAAGCTTTGGCACAAGGACAGCAGGGAGTTACCCCTCCGACAAGATGTGAGGTTTTTGAAACCCTCATGGTCAATAAACTGATGGTGGCAAAAGCTGAAATTGATTCTGTCATGGTAACAGATGCTGAAGTGATGCTTCAGACTGATCAGCGGTTTAACATGGTGATGCAGCAGTTTGGAGGAAACGAGGAAACCCTTGCCGAGGTGTATGGGAAAACAGCAGATCAGCTAAAAGCTGAAATCGAAGAAGTCATCAAAGAACAACTGATCGTTCAGAGAATGAGAGGTAAGATTACCGAAGGAATCAGCGTTTCTCCGGCAGAAGTAAGAGAATTCTTCAAAAGCATCCCTTCCGACTCACTTCCGTTCTTTTCAGCAGAAGTGACAGTAGGTCAAATCGTCAAAAAACCAGATGTAAATCCTAAAATCAAAGAGGAAATCTTTGCAAAGTTGAGACAGTTTAAGCAGGATATTTTAGACGGGAAAGCTGATTTTGCTGATCTGGCTAGAGCTTATTCAGAAGATCCTGGATCTGGTGCTCAAGGTGGAGATTTAGGTTTTTTCAGAAGTGGGGAATTGGCTCCAGAGTTTGAAGCTACTGCGATGGAATTAAAACAAGGAGAGATTTCAGATCCTGTAGAAACTGCTTTTGGTATTCACTTGATTCAATTATTGGAAAAAAGAACTGGTTCTTATAATACCCGTCACATTTTGATGATTCCAAAGGCTTCTGAGGAGGATCTTTTGAAAGCAGAAAGATATCTCGACAGTTTAAAAACTGAAATTCAAGCTGGAAAAATCGAATTTGCGAAAGCAGCAAAAGAATACTCTGATGATAGAGGTACCTCTGATAATGGAGGTTTCTTCGTAGACCCGGCAAATAACTCAAAAAGACTGACACTTCGTACTCTTGAGGATCCAGTACTTTACTTCACTTTGGATAGCATGGAAGTAGGCACAGTAACTAAGCCTATTCGTTTCGAAGATCCAAGAGAGGGCACGAAAGTAAGAATCCTTTATTACCAGTCTAAATACCCTGCACACAGGGCTAATCTTGAGGATGATTACGAAAAAATGAAGGCAGCTACTTTGAGAAAGAAGGAAGATGAGTTGTTAAGTAAATGGTTCATCACTGCCAAAGAAGATGTATTTATAGATGTCGATCCCGCTTATGATCGATGTAAGGTGCTCCAAGAGAGGTAGCACAAAAAAAATCCCGGAATTTCCTTCCGGGATTTTTTTTTATTTCTTTCCAAATAATGCCTTTAAGGCTTTCCCGAACTGTTTGATGCCTTCTTTAAAAAATCCCTTTGACTCTTCCAACTTCGGCTCAAACTCCTCTTTCTTTTCCTTAAATTCCTTTTCCAGAAGCTCTTTTCCTTTTTTCAACTCAGCTTCCAAAGTAGTTTTATTCTCTTTCAGCTCTTTGATCTTCTTTTCAATATCTTCCTTGACCTCAGATCCGGCATCTGCGCCTTTCTTGACAAGCTCTTCTATTTTATCCCCTATTTCGCCGAGGACTTTCTCAATATCTCCTAAAGTTGATTTCTTATCTTCCATATTGAATTGATTTAAACAATTGATTCTAATCAAGTTAGTCAATTTTCTGAAAGAGTTAATCAGGAGCTGAGAATTAGATTAATTTTTCCCCTTCGATTGATTCACCTGCCTGAGTCTGCTTTTCATACAGTTCTGCATAAACCCCTCTTCGGTCCATCAACGAATTATGATTTCCTTGTTCTACTATTTTCCCATCATCCAAAACGATGATGTGATCCGCTAATTTTGCAGAGGAAACCCGATGCGAAATAATTACTGAAGTTCGGTCCTTCATAATTTTCTTCAGTGCATTTAAGATCACATTTTCAGTTTTGGTATCCACGGCAGAAAGACAATCATCCAAAATCAAAATCTTTGGTTCTTTCGCTATAGCTCGAGCTATGGAAACCCGTTGCTTTTGCCCTCCAGAAAGCGTAATTCCCCGCTCTCCAAGCATGGTTTCAAAACCATTTGGGAAATCTATGATGTTTTGATAAACATCTGCATCCTTCGCGGCCTTTTGAATTTTCTCCTTGTCTGCTGTATCCAATCCAAAAGCAATATTATTCCCAATCGAATCAGAAAACAGAAAAACATCTTGGGGAACATACCCAATCTGCTTTCTCAAGCTAGAGATTTTGTATTGGTTGATTGGCACACCATCAATTTTGATTGATCCGGAGGAAGGGTCATACATTCGCATTAACAGATTTGCAATCGTAGATTTTCCAGAACCTGTAGTACCAATGACTCCCAATGTCTGCCCTGCTTTAATTTCAAAACTGATATGATCTAAAGCTTTTATTCCCGAATCAGGATAAACAAAACTTAGATCCTCCACCAATATTCTTCCCTCAATTTCAGTTTCAATATTTTCTTTACTCAGAATGTCATTCTTCTGGTCCAAGAATTCATTAATTCGAGTTTGTGAAGCAGCAGCACGTTGTACAATACTTGTCACCCAACCCAAAGAAGTCACAGGCCAGGTAAGCATGTTGACGTAAAGAATAAATTCTGCGATAATCCCATATCCAATTTCACCGCTGATTACCTGCATTCCGCCAACATAAACTGTGATGATGGTAGAAATACCTACCAAAGCCATGATTATTGGGAAAAACAAAGCGTTTACTTTCGTAAGACGAATCGATTTTACTTTGTAATCCTCACTCGCTTCAGCAAAATCTCTGGCACTGTCTTCTTCCCTGACAAAAGCTTTGATTACGCGAATTCCGGAGAAAGCCTCTTGGACAAACGTACTTAAACCAGAAAGACTTCGTTGGATCTTTTCAGAACGCTCATTTATTAAGTTGTTGACAAAATAAATGCTCAGTGAAAGTACTGGAAGTGGCAATAAGGAATAAAGAGTCAATACAGGATTGACGGAAATCATGTAAGAAATCACCAAGGGGAATAGAATCAATAAGTTGAGTCCATACATAATCGCAGGTCCCAAGTACATTCTCACGCGGCTGACATCTTCAGTAATTCGAGCCATGAGGTCTCCGGTGCTGTTCTTTCGATAGAAGCTTAAAGGAAGATTCTGATAATGCTCATAAATTTCATTCTTCATGTCATATTCGATTCTTCTGGACATGATAATGATGGTTTGGCGGATCAAAAAGAGGAAAAAACCTCTTAAGAGTGCCATTACCAAAATCAAAATCCCAAAAACAAATACGAATTGAAGAAAAATTTCACGTGCATTTTCGCCAGCTCCGCCAAGCTCTAAAGGCTTAAAAATGGAAAAACTTTCTACCACATAATCTATGGCAAGTCTAACCAACTGCGCTGGGATAATTACGAAAATGTTAGAAATTACCGTAAATAGTATTCCCAAAAGCAATAAGCCCTTGTATTTGTATAAATACTTATTGAGTCTCCAAAGTGGTTTCACCAAATAAAAATTTTAAAATCAAGAAATAAGTTTGCAGAAACTAGATATATTAATCCTTTGAAGGCCAATAAAAGTATTTAATTTTGTATCGGCCTTTTTAACGAGGTTAAGTCCCAAATATAACACATTCTAAAAAGCTAAGTTCACATGTTAGAGATTAAAGCTACCGAAACTGTGCGAGAGGGATCCATCTTTGGACAAATCAGCACCATGGATCACGAGCAAGTCGTGATTTGTCATGACCAGCCTACTGGGCTAAAAGCAATCATCGGTATTCACAATACGGTATTGGGACCGGCACTTGGTGGTACGAGAATGTGGCCTTATGCTACAGAAGAAGAGGCAATCACAGACGTTTTAAGATTATCCAGAGGAATGACTTTTAAAAATTCCCTAGCAGGATTAAATCTTGGAGGAGGTAAAGCAGTCATTTTGGGTAATCCATCCTTGAAGAGTGAAGCTTTCTTGAGAAGATTCGGAAGATTCATCGAAAGCTTGGGCGGAAGATACGTCACTGCAGAAGATGTCAACATGAACACTTCTGACATGGAAATGATCAGAATGCAAACTCGTCATGTGGCAGGATTACCAGAAATCAAAGGAGGATCAGGAGATCCTTCCCCTGTAACAGCCTATGGAACTTACATGGGAATGAAAGCTGCTGCTAAAAAAGCATTCGGTTCTGATTCATTAAACGGAAAGAAAATCGTTGTGCAGGGTGTGGGACAGGTAGGAAAATACTTGATCGAATACCTTGTGAAAGAAGGTGCTGAGGTAATGATCACCGACATCTTTGAAGATAAATTAAAGCAGGTTGCAAAGAATACGGGAGCAACGGTTGTAGATCCTAACGTTATCTATGATCTAAACATGGATATTTATGCTCCTTGTGCTCTTGGAGCTACAATCAATGACGAAACCATTGACAGATTAAAATGTAAGGTCATTGCCGGAGCAGCCAATAACCAGTTGAAAGATGAAGCGAAGCATGGAAAAATCCTTTTGGAAAAAGGAATTGTATATGCTCCTGACTTCTTAATCAACGCTGGTGGGGTGATCAATGTAGGTGCAGAATATCTTGGAGGTTATATCAAAGAGATTGTGTATCAGCAAACAGAGAAAATATATGACACTTGTTTTGGCATTTTAGAAAAGTCAGAAAAAGAAAATATCCCAGCTCAACAAGCTGCTATCGAGACTGCAAAAGCCAGAATTGAAGCAATGGGCAGAGTCAAATTACCTTTCTAAGGTCCAAAATGATTCATTTTAAACCACCGAAAAGCAATTTTCGGTGGTTTTTTTGTCTATATAGCCATGGGTATACCCCATGCAAATTCCCTATATTTGCAACTCCATTTCTAAGATATGCTAAACAGAAGAATACTAAGGGTCAAGGCATTCCAAAACCTTTATGCTTACGAGCAATGTAAAGGGTCAAACCTCAATTTGGCCAAAGATTTTATTAAAGAATCTTTTTTACCGGATCTCAACAGTATGGAGGTTCAGGATAAAGCTGCTCTAAACGAAGAGGCAAAACTAGCCGTGAAACTATTCGAAGAGAATCTCGGAAATACTCAAACTCTGAATTCGAGCGAAGCCTCCACAAAAGTTAAAAAAGTTGTTTTAGATGCACTTAAGCAATTTAAAGCAGCAAATGAAAAGGATAAAGAATTCCTTTTGAAAAACATGGTAGTCTCTGCGGAGCGAATTCCCCAGCTTTATTTATTGGCAATCGAGTTACTTCAGGCATTCGCAAAACATGTCGGCAAAGAGTTTGACAAAAAAATGAGATTTAATGGAGGCGATCCAGCTGGATTTGCAAATGATTTAAATCTGGCCAATAACCAAGTGCTGAAACATATTCGCGAGTCTGATGCTTATAAAGCAGCAGTCGCAAGAAATAATGCAAACTTGGATGACTTGGAACTGGAAATAAGTGAATGGTTTAGAGATTACGTCAAACCGTCTGAAGAATACCAGGCTTATATTGGGATTTCTAACCCTACATTGGAGCAGGATTTTGAGATTGCAGACACGCTTTTAAAGAAGATCATATTTAAGAATGAGGTTATTCTTAATTATTTTTCTGAAAAAGACTTAAACTGGACTGAAAACAAATCCGTTGTAAGGAGTTTAGCATCAAAGGTGTTGAAAAATTCTTCCTTATTAGATGATGAAGAAAGCAATCAACTTCCGGAGATTGCAATGAACTGGGATGAGGATAAGGAGTTTTTTCAAAATATCTTTAACTTCACCATCGAGAGTGATGCAGAAAGTAAGGCTTTGATTTCGCAAAAAACCAAAAACTGGGATATTGAGAGACTTGCATTTACAGATAAAATCATCATCTCAATGGCTTTGGCAGAGATGAAAAATTTTCCAAGCATCCCTGTCAAAGTAAGTATTAACGAATACATTGACATTTCCAAGACATACAGCACACCAAAAAGTAAGCAGTTTGTCAACGGATTATTAGATGTCATGTCAAAAGAACTAACCGAAAGTGGCGAAATCCGTAAAAGCGGAAGAGGACTTTTGGACAATAAATAATATAATTATGAGCAAGAACAGCAGCAACTCCCTTTTAGCTTTCCTTGTAGGAGCTGGAGTAGGTACAGCAATAGGAATACTTTTTGCGCCTGATGCAGGTGAAAACACCCGTGATAAATTGACTTTTAAGCTTTCGAAGTATAAGAAAGAATTAGAAGATCTAATCACTGAATTAGTAGAAGGAAAAGAAACTCACTTCAACGAAGCTAAAAGTGAAGGAAAGCGAGTAATCTCGGAAGCAAAGAACAAAGCCGAGAATTTGTTGAATGACGTGAATAAGTTAATCGATCAAATAAACCAAGGAGACAACTAATATGAAAATCAACATGTTGAGTGCAGCAGCTCTATCCCTTTGCCTTGCGTTGGGAACTGCCTGCAGCCAAAAAACCGACCAAGATGCTAAGATTAAGGCATTGGAAGAAAAAATTGCCGCTTTAGAAACGAGCAATACCTCTGTTACCCCTGTGAATGCGCAAGCATCTCAAGTGGCGGATCCAAGTACCTTAGGCCAATTCCAATTCCCAGAAATGGAATATGATTTTGGTAACATCAATGAAGGTCAGATTATTGAGCATGAATTCAGCTTTACAAATACAGGAGAAGCGCCATTGGTAATTTCCAATATCACTGCTTCTTGCGGATGTACGACTCCTGACTGGACTAAAACTCCTATTAAACCAGGAGAAGAAGGATTTGTAAAAGTTGTGTTTAACTCCGCTTCTAAAAAAGGAGCACAGGCTCCAACTGTTAGTATTCAGGCAAATACCAACCCAACTGTAACTCGTTTGAGAATGAAGGGTACAGTTACACCTAAAATAGCTGGGGCAGCGGCTCCAGTAGGACCAGTTAAAAAATAAGCATGTTTACTACAGTATTGGCACAGGCCGCCGCAGGTGGTGGCGGCATTCTCGGACAAGTTTTCCTGTTCGGTTCTATTATTCTGATTATGTATTTCTTTATGATCAGACCACAGCAGAAAAAACAAAAGGAAAGCAAAAAATTTATTGAAGAAATCAAAAAAGGGGACGAAGTGGTTACTATTGGTGGTCTTCATGGAAAAGTAAGTTCCGTAGACTCTGATACCGTTGTCCTTGAGTTAGATAGAGGTTTGAAAGTAACCGTTGAGAAATCAGCGATTTCATTGGACTTCTCCAAAAAAACGACTACAAGTAAATAAGTTGAATTTTGCCGGAAATAAAAAAATCCTCAAAAGGGATTTCTCCAAAAAAACTCTCTGATCTAAAAGTGGTAGTTCTCTGCATTGCAGCAGCTACCACTTTTTGGATTTTAAACGCCCTAAACAAGGACGATTATAATACGATTGTGGACTTTCCAATAGAGATCGTCTACAATGAAGAGGCTTATATGCCTGTCAAACAATTGCCCTCAAGCATAGAAATAGAAATCAATGGGAATGGATGGGATTTATTGAGAAAGTACTTTAATATCAATGAAACACCATTTCAAATTGATTTAGAAAATCCCGCATCAAAAGACTACATCCTTACTACTGATCTGAAAAGATCTTTAGGTGATTTTTTAAGTCCTACCCAATTAATTTCGGTTTTGGAAGATTCCATCCAATATCAAATTGACCAAATTCAGACTGTTCAGCTAAAACCACAATTAGATTCAAACTCCTATTCTTTAGCTAACAATTTCAGGCTCTTAGGAGATATTAAATTCGAACCCTCTACTATCAAAGTAAAAGGTCCAAGCTCCGTCTTGAAAACATTTGAAGGAACTTTCCCTGTGAAGATGAACAAGGATAAAATCAACGAAAATGTGAATCAAGACATTGAACTAGAGATTCCAAAAGATCTAAGTAATAAGCTTAGTTTGACTGAAGAAGAAATCAATGTGCAGTTTGAAGTGGTGGAATTTTTACCTGGAAACAAAAGACTGAAAGTCAAAAAAATCAATTTTCCTCGAACAGCAACGATGGAAAATGAGGAAATGACGATCATGATGTTTTACTTGGTCGATGAGAGAAATCTAAATGATCTGAAAGAATTGGAATTCGAGGCAGTATTGAATTATTCTCAAAGAAATAAAGAGGATAGCACCATAACTGTTAAAGTAGAACCGATGCCAGGTTATCTAGACCAGGTGCGAATTGAACCCGCAACGATTAAGCTCAAATATGAGTAGAAGACATCCCCTTTTGGTTGGGCTAACTGGAGGAATCGGATCCGGAAAATCCACTGTCGCCAAGATTTTTCAAATTTTAGGTATTCCCTGTTACTTTGCTGATGATCGAGCGAAATGGTTAATGGCTAATGAACCAAAGTTGATCGAAGGGATAAAAGCGAATTTTGGTCCTGAATCTTATTTGGAAGACGGAACAATCAACAGATCTTATTTGGCAGAGAAGGTATTTTCGGATCCTGAAAAAGTAAAAAAAATCAATGCATTAGTACATCCTGCAGTTGGCAAGGATTTTAAAACTTGGGCAGAAAATCAAACTAGCCCCTATGTTTTAAAGGAAGCTGCATTGATTTTTGAGACAGGGAGTAACAAAGACTTAGATTATGTCATCAATGTCAGCTCGCCTATCAAAGTCAGAATTGCCAGAGTATTGATGCGTGATAATCACCGAACTGTCGAGCAGGTGAATAATATTATCGATCAGCAATTGCCTGATGAAAACAAGAATGAATTAGCGGATTTTGTAATAAAGAATGTGGATAATAAATTATTGATTCCTCAAGTATTGAAAGTCCATGAAGTCCTAATTGCGAAATCGAATTAATTAATAATTTCTTTTCCTACCCCACTGATTTTTAAATTTTCTGATGAAAGGATACAACCCGAACCAATGGTTTCGCATCTTATTTCTTATCCAAAAGTCTGACACACTTTTCCGGTTAGCTCCATTGATGCTAATCATTTTGGTTTATTCTTTAGGCATCGCCTGGTTTGAAATCGAATACTTAAAAATCGGTGAAGACAGTTGGGTTCAATACCTACCGGCCATGCATAGTTTATTGAGTTTTGTTATTTCCATTTTGATGGTTTTCAGAACAAATACCGCTTATGACAGATGGTGGGAAGGGAGAAAGCTTTGGGGAGCATTGGTAAACTGCAGCCGGAATTTTGCTTTGAAAATGTCTTCCGTCCTTGACCAAAATGATGAAGTGAACCGAAAGTTTTTCCGAAAAAGTATTCCCGTTTACGCTTTCGCATTAAAAGAACATTTGCAATCCAATGTGACGCTTTATATGCTTGACGATACCGATCATGAAGAAATCAAACCAGAAATTGATGTCAAAAAGCATGTGCCCAATCAGGTCGCTAAAATCATGTTTAACAGAGTCAATAAATTGTACAAAGCAGAGAAAATCAGTGGAGATCAATTGATCGTATTGAATAATGAGTTGACTGCGTTTACTGATATCTGTGGAGCTTGCGAGCGTATAAAAAACACGCCTATTCCCTACTCTTATAGCTCATTTATCAAGAAGTTTATTCTGGTTTATGTGATGACTTTGCCATTGGGCTTTGTATTTACTTTAGGATATTATGCCGCTCCGATCGTTACATTTATTTTTTATGTTTTGGCAAGTTTGGAATTGGTAGCTGAGGAAATCGAAGAACCATTTGGAACGGATATGAATGACCTTCCGATGGAAAAGCTTTCCGAAAACATTAAAAAACACGTAGAGGAGTTAATCTGATTATAGGAGTTTCTCCGACCAACTTTTATTGACGATTTTCCAAACCCCATCGATTTTCATCAACGTCAAGAAATCATAGTAATAAATTCCCGGCCAATAAAGCTCTGTTTCCACTGAAGCTGCATTTCCCTGAACCCGAATCGAAACGATTTCATTTTTATGAACTGCAGGATTTCTGGGCTCTCCTTTTGTAGTTGCCTCAGCCCAGGTATCAAAAGTAGTCAAAGTGAAGTCTTCCCCTCTATACCCAATCAGCCTAGCTTCAGGGATAAATGCCTGTCTCAATTTCGCTTTGTCGCGCTGCATCATTCCGTCAAAATATAATTGAACAGTTTTACTGATCAGTTCACGGTCGTTTGAAGTTTGAGATTTTCCTTCTGGAACAGCCATCAAAGCCATCATAAAAAACACTATAAGATATTTCATCAGTTTTGGGATTGAAAATTTAAATCTTATCCACATAAATCATTCCTAGGATGATAAATTTGAAGAATGAACTTTTGTTCGGTTATTAAGGATTGAATAAAAGGATAATTTTTCTCCTTTCATGAAACAAAACTTCAACCTACGTACGGTTAATGTCACCAGATACATACTTCCATTGAGGGAAGGTGGCTCTTTACCTGCATTGGCAGATGCAGATGACGGATTTAAATATGTATTGAAATTCCGTGGTGCAGGCCAAAGGGAAAAAGCACTGATTTCAGAATTTCTGGGAGGAGAAATTGCCAGACTTTTAGGCCTGAAAGTACCTGAACTGGTTTTTGCCAATCTGGATCCAGCTTTTGGAAGATCTGAAGGAGACGAAGAAATTCAGGATCTTTTAAAGGGTAGCCAAGGCCTGAACATTGCTTTACATTTCCTTTCAGGCGCTATCAATTACGATCCTTTAGCTATGAGCATTGACCCTTTATTGGCTTCAAAAATCGTTTGGTTGGACATGCTGATCACCAATGTGGATCGAACTTTTCGAAACACCAATATGCTGATGTGGAATCGTGAACTTTGGTTGATTGACCATGGGGCGGCTTTTCTATTTCATCATTCATGGACAAACTGGGAGAAAAATGCAAAATCGGCTTTCCCAATTATCAAAAACCATGTGTTAATGCCGCAAGCGACTCAACTTGACGAAGTAAATGAAGAGTTTAAAACTCTTTTAAATCCAGAGATTTTCCAGGAGCTAGTATCTGCTTTGCCAGAAGAGTGGCTATTAGCTGGCGGAGATTCTGATGACATAAACGAAATCAGAAATGTTTATTCGGATTTTCTAAGCCTCCGACTTTCTTATTCCGATCAATTCACAAAAGAAGCCCAAGATGCAAGGACAGCACTTATATGAGTATGCCATCATCCGGGTGGTACCTCGGGTGGAGCGTGAAGAATTTATAAACGTTGGAGTAATTCTTTGCGACTGGAAAAGTGGTTTTATAGGTTCAAAAGTTCAGTTAAATGAAGACAAACTTTTGGCTTTGGATCCGAATGCAGATCTTGAAATGATCAAAATCAATTTGGCTTCCTTCGAAAAAATCTGTTCTGGAAAATCCAAAGGAGGTCCGATTGCAGAGATGGATCTTGCTTCAAGATTCAGATGGTTGACAGCCGTAAGAAGCTCTGTCATCCAAACTTCCAGACCACATACTGGATTTAGTATTGATCATGCGGCTACTCTCGAAAGGTTATTCGAGGAACTCGTTATGTGAAATTTAATGAGTTGTCCTTACTGGATTTCTATTAATTCGGTAATAGTCGAACCAGCCAAATCATCTTTTGGTAGGCTGAAGTTTATATTTTTTGATTTATTTCCAACTTTCAGATTCACCTTTATTGAGCCGGTAAGTAATTGAGTAGGTTCAGATAAATTGATTTTCCATTTTCCTTCACTATACTCTTGAAGCATCAAAAGACAGGGTGAATTTACCTCGATTGAGTTTTCTCCCCATTCAAAAGCTCCTTTCTCATAAAAAACAAGGCCAAGCAAATTAAGCTTATTATCAACCACTGCCTGAATTTTACCGTCATTCCGGAGAACATCTATTTGGGATACATCATAATTTTTTATTTCATCAGGTGAATCCACTCCAGGCCAAATCAAATAATTATAATTTCCTTTTTTTGGCCTTTTCCCATGATTTATAGAAAGCTTAAATACATCTAGATTAATTTCCTTTTTTGAGGAATTTGAATTGATTTCAGACCATGATCCGATTTGATTTTGTGCAGAAAGCTCAATTGGAAGGGATTCAGGAAAATAATAGCCAATATTGTCATGATATACCCAAACATCCCCATTATCAATTTTGGTGAATTTTGAATTCAAGGTGTTTAATTCTCCATTTGAAATTACAGTCACATCTCCTCTGAGTCGAGACTGATTAACAGTTGTAAATATTTTCTCCTCCCTATCAGCTGATATTTCCGATCCGATACAAATTATTTTATCCCCAAAGAAAAACCATGCCTTTTTTGCTTTGGTGTTATATGCATTCATGTTGTAAACAGAAACTCCATTCAATTTATCGCTGACTCCCCCCACAAAATCCGCATTGCCTTTTTCTGCGACCCAATTAGTCCTTTTTTTCAAAGATTCATTATCAGGTGTTGTAGTTCCAGGAATCTTGGTCCATTCCCAATTTGGAAAAATATTGAAATACTCATCTCCTTTTACTGCCAGATACATGGCCCCTTCTGTTAGAAATTGTCCTGTTAAATTCTCCCCATTTCCAGATTCGGTTCGAATGGTTCTGGAAGAAGCAATATTTACAGAAACCATAAACTCCGGTCTTTGGTGAATGGTATAATCAGATCTCCAAAAATGGATATTTCTTGGTTGGATTTTGTAAGAAGGAGGCTCTTTTCCGTCAATTCTGTCTATTGCATTCTGGTATTCCTCCTGATTTTCCTCTATGTCTATTTGTTTTAGTTGTTTTACCAATCCAGAATTTGTTCTTGTCGCATTATTTCGAGCGATCCCCCTACCAATTACGCTGTAATCTATGTATCTACCCCTCATGGATTTTAAATATCCATTTCTGGAAAAATCAGAGATTAATGCGATTTGCTCAGGACTAAACGAAAAACTGGTACCCACTATGTAAACCGCGACATTCCTGATTCCCAACAAGTATTCTCTTCCATAACCATGCATATATAACTCAGGCCCATGCGCATGAAAGGACATATCTCTTTGTATCCCATCCCCCTTTGTAATTTGAATTGATTCTGATACAACTGAGACCGCCCTATTTAATAGCTCAGAGTTTTCAGTCAATACTGATTGCATTATCATGTGTTGAGCTATATCTGTAAGGTTAGATCCATCTTTTCCAGGTGATTTGGTTATAGACACTGTCTTATTCATCCACTTCAACATTTCCTGTTCTAATTCTTGCGGGACTTGTTGATCACCATATCTCATGGCAATTAATAGACTACCAATCTCTTTAGGAACACTGATACTTAACCACCACCAATTGTCTGAAATAGGTTCTGGCCTTAAATTCGTCCAATACCTCATAGCCTGAAGAATTTTAGAATAAAGCACCTCACTACCTTCATATTTATTTCCGGATCTCGTATATGCAATAGCCATAATACCAAGCCTCTTTATGTGCTTGTCAGGATTCCATCCACTCATTGATTTATCTTGGTAATTAATCCCTTCCCAGCTTCCATCTTCTTTAAAGGATTTTAGAATTACTCCCATTTCCTTTCCAAGATCCTCATCCTTAACCTTCTTCTGGTATTCTTTAAAAATTCGATTTTTTATTATATCAAAATCTGATTCTTGCTTCGCAAGGACAATTGTGCCAGTGAAAAAAAATATAAATGTGATACAGAATATTTGTTTGTTAAATCTCATTGGTTTGACAGTTTAACATGAAAAAAAACATACCGTTGACTTAAGTACGATATTTTAATCTAAAGAATAAATTTCAAAAAGAAGAACCATTTTACTCCCCTTTCTTTCATCTTCCAAAATCTCTCAGATAAATCTCTTCCTTCCCTACGCTTTCAAAATCAGTTTTTTTAAATAATGATATAACTATCTTAGAATGTTTTTAATCTATCTCTTACATCCGAAGTACATCATCCAGAAATGAAAAAATCATTATTAAATGCATTGGTTTATATTTTACTGGCAACACCAATTTTATCCTTTGCAGGCGTAGACACTGTTTCTACCCACAGTGCCATAATGAACAAAGAAATCAAAGCCGTAGTCATCACTCCAAAAAATTATGATACTAGCAAGGAATATCCTGTCACGTATTTGCTGCATGGATATTCAGGAAATTATGCTTCCTGGATTAAAGGAGCTCCTCAGATCGAACAATTAGCTGATCTATACCAAATGATCATAGTCAGTCCCGATGGGAACTTCGATAGCTGGTACTGGGATAGCCCGACTAATCCTGATTCCAAATATGAAACATACTTCATCAAAGAGTTGATTCCTTTTATAGATGAAAATTATGAAACCATCCCCTCCAAAGAAGGCCGAGCAATTACTGGATTGAGCATGGGTGGTCATGGGGCTTTGTATTTGGCCATACGACATCAAGATATTTTTGGGGTAGCAGGAAGTCAAAGTGGCGGCGTGGACATTACTCCTTTCCCGGAAAACTGGAATATGAAAGGATATTTAGGCACAAAATCTGAATTTCCGGAAAGATGGAAGGAATTCTCTGTAATGGGCCAGCTTCATCTTTTGAGTAAGAATAATCTTCCATTGATTATCCACTGTGGAACTGATGACTTTTTCTATCAAGTCAATCTAAAGCTTCACGAAGAACTCACCTATCTCAACATCCCTCATAGTTTCACTTCCAATCCTGGTGGACATACATGGGATTATTGGAGAGATTCTGTGCAATACCAGCTGTTATTTTTTAATAACTATTTTAAAGGAATTGCTCAAAAACAATAAACTGAACCGAATCCTCTTTAAACAATTCTAGATTCAGAATATAGATCATAGGCAGCTACTAACAATTGTCTTCCCGGAGTATTTGTGTACCGTTCGTATTTATAGATCTCTTCCCTTTCAGAGGTGTATGCGGGCTGATATTCCCCTTCTATGTCATCCCAAAGGATCAACAAAAAATCTTGTGGAACCCTACTTTTCCGGCCATTCTCGAGCCAAGTTTCAAAAGTTTGTTCATCTAAAGATTTTGGAAAGCTAGCTCCTTCAAACATGTGGGGATAATTAGATTTGTTAAGACAAAATACAAATGAAAACGCAGGGATTTCCTTTTAATAAGAAAATGGAAAGAAAAAAGGAATCCCTAATGAGATTCCTTTTCTATTAACAATAGACCCAAAATAAATATTATCTATCGATAGACCCTAGGACTTTCTTCATAAAAGCATTCCCGGCATCCTTTTCAGACATTCCTTCAGCCACCATCTCATGTACTTCCAGTGCGCCACAAAGGTTGGAGATCAATTCTCCAATCACATCGATTTCCGGCTCTTTAAGTGATGGTGCTTCAGAAATATTCTCCAATACTTCCAAAGCTGTTTCGATTTGCTCAGGAGTACAGGTTCTCTGAATCGTTTTAATTACTGGTAACTTCATTGATCAAAGCTTTTAACTGGTCTTCTTTATTTGTCTGAATTTGATTTACCAACTGACCTCCTTTGAAAGAAGCGAACGTTGGCAAGTTGTTCACTTGAGCCAATTTTCGTGAATTCGGAAATTTCTCAGCATCAACAATGACAAAAACCTTGTCTGCATTCTCACCAGCCAGTCTTCTGAATTTTGGCTTCATGATGCGGCAGTTACCACACCAGCCAGCAGAATATTGAACAATCACTTGATCGTTTCCTGCTACCAGCTCCTGCAAAGTATCTTCAGTTAGTTCAATCATGATTAGTTATTTGATAAGTAGTTAGCAACTCCTTCGTTAGTAGCTTGCATCGCTTCTTTTCCTTCTTCCCAGTTAGCAGGACAAACCTCACCAAATTTCTCAACGTGGATCTGAGCATCCAAAATTCTCAAATACTCATCGATGTTTCTTCCCAATGGAAGGTCATTGATAGATTCGTGACGAACGATACCTTCTTTGTCGATCAAGAAAGTTCCTCTGAAAGCAATAGGGGCACCTGCAAATGACCAAAGACGAGTCTCAGCATCAAAAGAATATTCTCCAGCCAATACACCGTAGTTCAAAGAAATAGTCTTAGCTGCATCAGCCAAAATAGGATAAGTAACTCCTTCAATTCCGCCTTCAGCCTTTGGAGTCATCAACCAAGCAAGGTGAGTTTCTTCAGTATCTGTAGAACAACCGATCACGACAGTATCTCTCTTTTCAAATTCAGCCAATTTAGACTGGAAAGCATGAAGTTCAGTTGGACAAACGAAAGTAAAGTCTTTTGGATAGAAGAAAAGAATCACGTTTTTACTTCCTAGGTATTGCTCTAGGCTGAAATTGTCAACGATCTCTTCTCCATTTACTACTGCTCCTACAGAAAACGCTGGAGCTTTTTTTCCTACTAATGCCATATTTGTGTATTTATTGAAAATTTGAAAACACAAATCTAGCTCAGGAATTAATACTTTAAAAAAGTATAGCCTTTGTTGAATTTTTCGAAATTCAGAACTAGCCAATTTTTATTTGGATAAACTCTAGTTTAAGCCCTCCAATAACTTCACCAGTCAATATCCCTCAGAAATAAATTTGCCCGCTACCGATTGCGAACAAAATCACAAATTCTTGATTGAATTATCCTATTGCTAATAGCTTTTACCTATTAAAACTAAAAAGACCCTGATAATCAGGGTCTTTTTAGTTTTAGATTTTATCGAATCCCAAATACGGGTGAAGCACCTTTGGCATCAGAATCCCATCAGGTGTTTGATTGTTTTCCAAAATAGAAGCTACGATCCTAGGCAAAGCTAGGGCACTTCCATTTAAAGAATGGGCAAGTTGGGTTTTCTTATCCTCACCTTTGAAGCGAAGTTTCAGTCGGTTAGATTGATAAGTTTCAAAGTTAGAAACAGAACTCACCTCCAACCATCTTTCCTGAGCAGCAGAATACACCTCCATGTCATAAGTCAAGGCAGAAGTAAAGCCCATGTCTCCTCCACAAAGTCTCAAAACACGATATGGAAGTTCCAATTTCTGCAATAATCCTTGCACATAGCTACTCATGCTTTCCAGCGTCTCATAAGACTTATCTGGATGGGTTATCTGAACTATTTCAACTTTATCAAATTGGTGTAGCCTATTCAAACCACGCACATGAGCTCCCCAACTTCCAGCTTCTCTTCTAAAGCATGGAGTAAAGCCGACATTTTTAACAGGAAGATCCTCTTCAGATAAAATGACATCCCGGTATAAATTAGTGATTGGAACCTCTGCTGTTGGAATCAAATACAAATTATCAGCTGACGCAAAGTACATCTGTCCTTCTTTATCCGGCAACTGGCCTGTTCCATATCCTGAATCTTCATTGACCAAAATCGGCGGCTGCACTTCTGTATAGCCTTGTGCCATTGCCTCATCTAGAAAGAAATTGACCAAAGCTCTCTGAAGTCTCGCTCCTTTGCCTTTGTAGACTGGAAATCCTGCTCCTGCAATTTTAACTCCCAAGTCAAAATCAATGATGTCATACTTTTTGATCAGTTCCCAATGTGGCTGTTTCCCATCGTGCAAAACAGGAATAGAACCATTTTCCAAAACCACTTCGTTGTCTTCAGCAGATTTACCTGCCGGTACAGAGCTATGAGGTACATTAGGAATAGTATATAAAAGTGACTTTAGTGACTCCTCAGCCGTAGAGTTTTGATCTTCCAACTCTTTAATCTGAATTTTGATCTGAGCTGTTCTCTCTTTGATCTCCATTGCTTCGGCAGCTTTTCCCTCTTTCATCAACATTCCAATCTGCTTTGAAATGGAATTCGATTCTGCTTGCAACTGGTCACGCTGAGTCTGAGTTGATTTTCTTAAATCATCCAGACTGATCGCTTCTGCCAAAATGGCTTCGGCATTTTGAAAATTTCTTTTTTGAAGTCCGGCCAACACACCGGCGTAGTTGTCTCGAATTTGATTAACTAACAGCATTTTAAAATCTTGGAAATTGAAGCCCCAAAGATAAGCATGTTATTGAACTATCACTGTTTTACTGACAGATGAGAATGGCCCAACCAGCTCTTTTCCATCTGATCGAAGCAAATTTACATTGACCTGATAAGTTCCTTTAGGTAAGTTGGCCACTCTAACCGGGTTCATCTCATCGATCTCGTACATGAAATCGTTAATTTTGATCTGAACTTTTAATCCATCCAGGTCCATATCTCCACCCAAAACCAAAAAATCTACAATAACTTCTTCACCTCTCTGATAAACCTGTTCACTTCTCGGGTAATTTAATGCAAGGTAGGGTTCGGCAGAATAAGGAAACGGTCTGGATTCACCAACCTGAAAATCTCTATCGACATAATTTCCGAAATTTTTCAAAGCCAAACCTTCGTCATCAACCAAATAAGCAACAATCCTATAACTTCCTTCAGTCAGCTCCCTTTGGAATATCGGAGAATAAAATCCAACCGGA
Organism: Algoriphagus iocasae; assembly: GCF_014206875.1. Taxonomy (GTDB): domain Bacteria; phylum Bacteroidota; class Bacteroidia; order Cytophagales; family Cyclobacteriaceae; genus Algoriphagus; species Algoriphagus iocasae. The sequence continues at coordinate 335,369 of NZ_JACIJO010000002.1, forward strand.
TCACCTCCATTTAGAATATTGAAAAGTTTGAAGCTCTGATCTCCCGCTTGTTCAAATTCATAATTCTTGATATTGAATTCGAAAGGAACTTTTCCCGGTTTGAAAATCTGATTACCTAAAGGAGTATACAATTCTAATATTGCGTCAGGATAACTGGAAGAATCTTCATATTGATAAAAAGTCACTTTTGGTATTACATCCAATCCGTTTGGCGAAATTTCACCCGTTTCCACGACGGATTCGTTTATTTTCTTCTTTTCATCAGAACAACTGGTAAGAATAACTGAAAATAGAATCAGGGAAATGAGTATTTTATTCATATCAGGGCAAATTTGATATTAAAGATATTTAATTTTAAAGACATTTAGAGAACTAACTTTGTAACCCACCCTTTTATGGAAATCCTTTTTGACGAAATTCCAAGCTTGGATTTAGCTGATTTCACTTCAGGAACAGCTGAACAAAAAGCAGCATTTGTAAAGAAATTAAGTGATGCTTACCAAAACATCGGATTTGTAGCCATCAAAAACCATGGTCTTTCTCAAGAATTACAAGATCGTCTGTATCATTCCATCAAATCCTTCTTTGCACTTCCTGATGAGATAAAAGCAAAGTATGAGAAACCTGAAATCGGGTTCCAAAGAGGCTATACCGGAAAGGGAAAAGAACATGCCAAAGGAAGAAATACCGGAGATCTTAAGGAATTTTATCATGTGGGCCAAGAGCTTTCCAATATCCCTGATTCAGATCCTTTAAAATCTGAATATCCGGCAAACCTTTGGCCAGACGAAATTCCTGAATTTGAAAATGATGCGAATGAGGCATTTAGAATTCTGGAAAATGCGGGTAAATCCATGCTAAAAGCGATTGCTCTTATTTTAGAATTGCCGGAGGATTATTTTGAAGATAAGGTTGCTTATGGTAATTCCATACTGCGTCAAATCCACTATTTCCCAATAGAAAATCCGGATGAAGTGCCTGCCGATGCAGTGAGAGCTGCTGAGCACGGAGACATTAACTTGATCACCCTTTTGATGGGAGCCAGTGCCGATGGACTTCAGGTTTTGAGAAAAGATGGAAAATGGATTCCGATTACGGCCTTGCCAGACCAATTGGTGGTGAATGTGGGCGACATGTTAGAAAGGCTCACGAATAAGAAATTAAAATCTACTATTCATAGAGTAGTCAATCCGCCAAAAGAAAAAATGAACTCGAGCAGGTATTCTATACCATTTTTTATGCACCCGAGATCAGAAATGGATTTGACTTGTCTGGATTCTTGTGTTTCTGAGGAAAATCCAAAGCTATTTACTGATGCCACCGCAGGTGAATTCCTAGATGAAAGATTAAGAGAACTGGGTTTAAAAAAATAAGATGTCTGTCAAAAAGGTACGATATTACCTTTTCCTGAAAGATATTCTCACGCTTTCACTCACTGCTTTTGGAGGTCCACAAGCTTTCTTGGCGATGCTTCTAGAGCGAATGGTGAAAGTACGTGGATATATTTCTGAGGATGAACTTTGGGAGCTGAATGCACTCTGCAATATGCTCCCAGGTCCATCTTCAACTCAATTGATTTCTGCGATTGGCTTTCGGGTAGGAGGACCCAATCTTGCCTATTTAGCTTTGATAGTCTGGATTTTGCCAGCTACAATCCTGATGACTAGCGCAGCTATTTTAATCTCATTTTTGCAGGAAAACACACCTGGAGCCTTAAATTTCGCACGATTTATCCAACCTATGGCTATTGGATTTATCATTTTTGCAGCTCAAAAAACCATCGGCAAAATGGTTCAAAGTACTGAAGCCATGGTCTTGATGCTGATATCAGCATTTATTTCATTCTTTTACAGCTCTCCTTACATTTTCCCAGTTTTATTGGTCATCGGAGGTGTTAGTACATCCATCAAATACAAAAAACAGCCAAAACTGGAAAAGGACGCTCCACTGAAAATTGAATGGGCCAACTTCTACTTATGGGCAGGGGTATTAATCTTGGCTGCTATCCTAGGTGGAATCACAAAATGGCATGGCATTCTGTTATTTGAAAACTTCTATCGTAACGGATCTTTGATTTTTGGAGGAGGCCAAGTACTTGTTCCTTATTTATACACCGAGTTTGTTGATTTTAAAAACTTCCTCAGTTCTGAAGAATTCCTGACTGGATATGCTATTTCCCAGGGAGTTCCCGGGCCTACTTTTAGCATCGCATCATATGTTGGGGCACTTTCGATGCGGGAAGGAGGAACAATCGGATTTATCATGGGTGGATTAATTGGTGCTGGAGGCATCTTTCTTCCGGGAATTTTTCTGATATTTTTTGTTATCCGTTTTTGGGATCAATTAAAAATTTACCGCCCGGTTAGGGCTGCTTTGGAAGGAATCAATGCCGTTTCTTGTGGAATGTTGATAGCAGCGGCCTATTTGCTATTTGAACCATTAGAAGCCAATGGAATGAATATCTTTTTCATTCTAGCGACCTATTCCATGCTCCAATTCACCAAAATTTCATCGCCGGCAATCATCGCTGGTGGGGTAACATTAGGCATTTTATACAACCAATTTTTCATGTAATCGGTCTTTAAAACGTCGAAATAAAGCCAAAAATGAACAAGTTTCGTTCTTGGCGCGTTTTAAAATCTAAATTACTTCCCTATATTTCTACTATGCAGGCATACGAATTCATCAACAATCTCATACCACCTCTGAAACTCAGTGATAAATCAGGGATGGCTTTGTCGTGGATGGAGGAAATTCGTACCGATATATTACCCGTTACTGATCAAGGCAAATTTTTAGGTCTAATACGGGAAGAAATGATTTTTGATCTAAATAATACAGACACTCCTATTTCAGAAATTCCTCTTGATAATTTGAATTGCTGGGTTTTTTCTGACAAGCATATATATGATGTTTTACGAGTTGGCGCTGAGCAGCGTAGTAATATCGTAGCAGTGTTGAGCAGGGAAAATGTCTATTTGGGCGTGGTCACCATGGAAGATTCAATAGCCGCATTTGCAGATAGTTTATCTATCCAGTCTCAGGGAAGTGTCCTGGTGTTATCCTTGTACATGACAGATTATAGTCTTGCGGAGATTTCCAGAATTGTGGAAACTGAAAACACTAAAGTTTTGAGTTCCTTTATCACCAGTGATCCATTGGATGATGCGAAAATCAAACTCACACTCAAGCTAGATAAACCGGAATTAAGACACATAAAAGCTACTTTGGAACGATTTGGATATAAGATTTTGGATCATTATCAGGAAGAAACCGGAGTAAGCAGTGAAGAAGACCGAATCGGTAACTTGCTGAGATTTTTAGATATTTGATGCATGAAGGTAGCCTTACATGGCTTAGCACTGAAATCAGAGTATTTTCAGCATGTTCAGCTTCTATTTGAAGAGCTAAGCAAATTCAATTTCGAAATATTTGTCACCGAGCAGTTGGACAGACAATTGCGCATGCACGGCAATAAGTCCTTACTTTATTGGACCTTGGAAGGCAAGGAAGATATGGCCAAGATGGATTTCATGATTTCCATCGGAGGGGATGGTACTTTGCTCGATGCAGTTTGCCAAGTTGGAGATTTAGAAATTCCTATTTTAGGGCTCAACACAGGAAGGATGGGCTTTTTGGCCACTGTTGCTACCACAGATATTTCTATGGCTATTTCTGAACTGGCCAATGAAAACTTTCAGATTGAGAGTAGAAATTTGATTTCCCTGGAATCTCATAAGAGGTTATTCAACGGACTTAATTTTGCATTGAATGAATTTACAGTGCATAAAAGAGATACCTCTTCGATGATTACTGTCCACACATATATTGACGGAAAATACTTAAACAGTTATTGGGCGGATGGTCTGATTGTTTCCACTCCTACGGGATCGACTGGATACTCATTGAGCTGCGGGGGACCATTGATCTCTCCTGAGGCAAAAAATCTAGTTATCACGCCAGTTAGCCCACATAATCTGAATGTTCGTCCAATCATCGTCTCAGATGATTCTGAGATCAGTTTAGAAATCGAAGGAAGAGCCGAAAAGTTTCTGATTTCGCTGGATTCCAGATCCACTTCTATTTCTTCAGATGTGAAATTGACCATCAAAAAGGAATATTTTCAGGCCAAATTAGTGAAGTTGCCACATTACCATTTCTTTGATACATTAAGGCAAAAGCTGAATTGGGGATTGGATATGAGGAATTAGATATTCCAAAAGATTGGTAAATTCGTGGAAATTAAGCTTAACAATTATTAACCCGTTAAATACTAGCCGACGTTTTTTATACGTTAGCTACTTCATAACTTGCATCGTCTTGAAAAACGTCAATTTTCAGATTTTCAAACACTTATTAATTTTCTTCCTTGTTTTTTCAGGTATTCACCTGAATGCCAAGGCACAGAAATATGAAATCGGTGGTGGTTTAGGTGTCGCAGCCTATTCAGGAGATATTATCCGTAAAATTGACCCGGGCCAAATTGGCCTTCAAGGAACGTTGTTTGGCAAGAGAAATTTTGACAATGTTTGGACGCTGAGAGTTGGGCTTAATTTAGCCAACATCAATGCAGCTGATAGCATTAAGCCCATTGATAGATTGGCGCAAGTGAGAGACGCCAGGTTTCGGGCAGGACTCATTGAAGCTTCGGCTGTGATGGAGTTTAACTTTCTTGATTATTTAAGAAATAATTCCGAATTCCGATTTTCACCTTACGCATTCTTTGGTCTTGGATACACCTTTGCACTTGCAAAAGGAAACACCTTTGCCTACAATGTTTCTACACGATACAGTCTTGGCACCGTAGTCATTCCATTTGGCGGAGGTATTAAGTACAGGATGAACGATCGATGGACATTAGCAGCTGAATTAGGATTCAGACCTACTTTAACGGATTATTTGGATAAGATCGACAGTACAGAGCCAGAAATATCCAGATTTCCAGACCCGAATAATCCCGATGCTCCCTATGGGATTAATTTTGGAAACCCCAATGACAAGGATTGGTACTATTTCCTAGGGCTGACAATCAGCTATACTTTCGCCAGTACCAAGTGCTATGCTTATTAATTAATTGAACCTTAGGGTAAATTATTGGAAAAGAAATAGCATTTTTGTACCTCCAAAAATTAAGGTATTCGGAAAAAACTGGAATGAAGGAAGAATTAGACCGAAACAGGATCCCCCGACATATTGCGATCATCATGGACGGCAATGGCCGTTGGGCCAAGAAAAAAGGCGCCATGAGGATATTCGGCCATCATCATGCCATCAAGGCTGTGAGAGATGCGATCGAAGGTGCAAATAATTTAGGAGTGAAGTATTTGACCCTGTTTTCTTTTTCAACAGAAAATTGGTCCAGACCAAAGGATGAGGTAGAAGGACTAATGGCACTTCTGGTGAAAACAATAGCGAATGAAGTCCCTATGATGATGAAAAATAACATTATCATGGACAGCATCGGTGATATCGATAGTTTACCCCCCTCAGCATACAATCAACTGATAGAGGCAAAAGAAAAAACCTCTAAAAACACAGGTCTCAAGCTCATTTTAGCACTTAGCTACAGTGGACAATGGGAGCTCACTCAAGCAGCCAAACGCATTGCTCAAAAAGTCTCTGATGGAAAATTGAAGGTCGAGGACATTTCTCAGGAAGTGTTTGCTGACCATCTTGAAACCCGGAACATTCCTGATCCTGAATTAATGATCAGAACCTCCGGAGAATTCAGGATAAGCAATTTTCTGCTTTGGCAATTGGCCTACACAGAATTACATTTTACTCCTGTGTTATGGCCGGATTTTAGAGAAAAGCATCTGATCGCTGCAATCCTCGACTACCAGAAAAGGGAACGAAGATTTGGTAAAACAGGTGAGCAAGTTAAATCTTAAGTAATTGATGAAAAGAAGTTTACTGATTCTGTTTTGTCTGGTTTGGACAACTTCAGCAATGGCGCAAATACGTTTGGGCCAAAGCCGCTATGCGTCTACCAAACCTGTCAATATTCTGGAGCTGAATTATCAAAAACCCCAGTCCTATAGAATCGCAGAAATAAAAGCGGTGGGGTTGACCACCTTGGATGAGATCGCGATTATTTCGCTTTCCGGCCTGAAAGTGGATGATACCATAGAAGTACCTGGAGAATCCATCTCCAATGCGCTTAAAAAACTTTGGGGTCAGGGAATCATCGGAGATGTGAAAATCCTTGTGACCAAAGTAGAGGGTGATGACATCTATTTGCTATTGGACTTGACAGAAAGACCGAGATTTTCCCGAGTGGAATTCTCTGGTATGAATAAAACTCAGGAAAGTGAACTTCGGGACAAAGTAAATATCCGTGGTCGAGTGGTACGTGATGACGTGTTGAATACAGCAAAACGAACCATTGAGAAATATTACCTGGACAAAGGATACCTGAATACAGATGTGAAAATCATTCAGGAAAGAGACACTACGCTTCCAAACTCGGTAAAACTTCGTTTTGACGTGGATATGAACTCCAAAGTCAGAATCAATGCCATAAACATTTACGGCAATGAGGAAATCGCTGATACCAAAGTCAAAAAGAAGCTTAAGAAGACAAAAGAACATGCACGGGTAAGTGTATTCAAAGATGTGTATTCACGTATGACAGATGCAAGTGCATCCGATTATGCAAATACTGTTTTCCACACTGATTCTGTTTCCAACGAAGACGTACAGTCTTACATCAATAAAAACTTCAAGCTTAATTTCTTTAGCGGATCTAAATACATCCCTAAAGAATATGCAGCGGACAAGGATAACGTCATCAGCTTTTACAATAGTAAAGGTTTTAGAGATGCTGAAATTATCGCTGATTCAGTCTATGATTTTAATGAAGATAAAATCAATATCGACATCGCAGTAGAAGAAGGTAGAAAATACTATTATAGAAACATCTCATTCACAGGAAATTACATCCACCCAGACCCTGTATTGTTAGCAAAATTAGGGATCCAAAAAGGTGATGTATATAACAAAGAACTTCTTGACAAGAGACTGAACTACGATCCTCAAAAAGGAGATGATGTCAGCTCTCTTTATCAAGATGATGGATACCTTTTCTTTAGCATTGACCCTGTTGAGGTAAATGTTTCTGGTGATTCCATTGACCTTGAAATGAGAATTTTTGAAGGCCCTCAGGTGACTGTAAACAGTGTAAACATCAAGGGTAATGAAAGAACTTCTGATCACGTGGTAATGCGTGAAATCAGAATTCTTCCAGGTCAGAAATTCAACAGAAGTTTATTGGTAAGAACCATTCGTGAACTTTCTACTTTAGGCTATTTTGATCCTGAAAAAATCAATCCTGATTTAAGACCAAATTTCGAAGCAGCTACTGTGGATATCACTTTTGAGCTGGAAGAAAGACCAAATGACCAGATAGAATTATCAGGTGGATGGGGAGGTTTCTATGGATTTGTGGGAACAGTTGGACTTGTGTTCAATAACTTCTCCATCAAAAACATCGGTGATTTTTCTAAATGGGATCCACTTCCAGTGGGTGATGGTCAGAAGCTTTCCTTAAGAGTTCAAGCAAATGGTAGAAGTTTCCAAAACTATTCTATCTCATTGACAGAACCTTGGTTTGGAGGTAAAAAACCACAAGCATTGAGCTTTAGCTTTAACCATTCGGTACAAAGACAAGTCGATTTCTATAATCAACAAAACTTTGGAAACGAACTTGGTTTCTTCAAAATCACAGGGGTAACTCTTGGTTTAGCAAAACGAGTGACTTGGCCGGATGATTACTTCAGTATCAGTAATTCCCTACAATTCCAGATTTATGAATTTGATGAGTTCGGAACCTCATTTGGTTTGAGCTACCCGACTGGTACTTCCAATAGTATTACATTCAACAATACCATTGCAAGAAATAACGTAGATAACCCAACTTTCCCAAGATTCGGATCTAACATCATCTTGTCTACCTCTTTCACTCCTCCATATGCTTCTTTAAATAAGAATCTAAATGATGAGTCTACAGATCAGGAAAAATACAAATGGTTGGAATATCACAAGTGGATGTTTGATGCTTCCATTTATACTCCTCTTTTCGGATCCAGTAAGTTTGTAGCGAGTGCCAGAGCTCACATGGGCTTCTTGGGATCTTACGGAAATAAAATCGGAATCATTCCATTGGAAAGATTCGTGATGGGTGGTGATGGGATGACCTTCAACAACTTTGCTTTAGGTCAGGAAATCATCGGTTTGAGAGGTTATGAAAACCAATCCATCACACCAGGTAGAGATACCAGAGGTCAAGAAAATGCAGATCCTTATGGTGGTATTGTGTATAATAAATATGTAATGGAATTGAGATACTTGATTTCTCCAAATCCATCCGCTACCATCTTCGTACTAGGATTTGCTGAGGCAGGAAATAACTGGGGATCTTATGCAGATTTCAATTCATACGATCTGAAAAAATCTGCTGGTATGGGTGCGAGAATCTTTATGCCAGCCTTTGGATTGCTTGGTGTCGATTGGGGTTATGGATTTGATGCCATCCCAGGTACGACTCAGAGAAGTGGTGCTCAATTCCACTTTACAATCGGACAACAATTCAGATAATCATGGAAAAAGGATTGGGATTAGTTAATTTATGCAAAAATTAAATTCTTTGTTTGAACTTTAATCAAGCCTCTAAAACTTGCCCAATACCATGAATAAATCATTGAAAATAGTATTTTTGCTGCTCTTTGTACTGCAAGTACTGCCTGCAAGCGCTCAAAAGTTCGGTTATATCGATTCAGAATTTATTTTGAATAAGCATCCGGATTATAAAGTGATACAGCAGGAGCTCCAAAATCTCAGCAATGAGTGGAAGAAAGAGGCACAAAATTTGGATAAAGAGATCAAAGAACTCTACGATCAATTGAAGGCCGAAGAAGTACTGCTTACAGAAGAAATGTATCAGCAAAGGCTGGAAGACATTAAGCAAAAACAAAAGGAGTCTCAGGCGTTCAATAGTAGAATATTCGGAATTGACGGGCAATATTATCAGAAGCAAGCAGAATTGCTTCAGCCTCTACAGTCCAAAATCTACGATGCGATCGAACGAGTTTCCAGAAAAAACAATTTGGCCATGTTATTTGACAAGGCCTCTGTACCATCTGGAATTATTTATACAGACCCAAGACATGATTATTCTGAATTTGTCTTGGAAGAATTAGGAATTGAAGAGAACAATTAAATACAAACACAGAATGATGAAAGTAAAAGTTATCCTTTCTGCAATTGCATTGCTTTGCGTAGGATTCGCGGCTCAGGCTCAGGAAATCAAAATTGGGTATACCAATGTGGAATTTATCATGGATCTGATGCCAGAAATGGAACAAATTGGAGCTGATATCCAAGATTACCAAACTCAGCTTCAAACGAATATTCAAACAAAAGCTGCAGACTTTCAGCGTCAGGTGCAGACTTACCAGCAAGCTGCACAAACGATGACTGAAGAAGCTAGAGCTGCTAAAGAAGGTGAACTTACTAAGCTTCAATCAGACCTTCAGAAATATGAGCAAGATGCTCAGGTTTCTTATCAAAGAAAATTAGGTGAGTTGCTAGAGCCTGTTCAGAACAAAGTGATCAATGCGATCAATGCTGTTGCTGCTGAAAACAACTACACACATATCTTTGCTGAGACTGCAGGTCAATCTCCAGTGTTGCTTTACACTAAAGAAGAAGACAAATTCACTGAATTGGTTTTAGCAAAACTTGGCCTTCAAATGCCAACTCCTCCAGCAGGAAACTAAACCAAGCATCTTCAATAATTAAAACCGGTTTTTCGATGATTCGAGAAACCGGTTTTTTATTTTTATCCCATGCCTAAAAAGAAGCCAAAAGATATCATCAGTAAAAGTATGGATGCCGTGCTGGTAGATTTTAGAGCTGACTGGTGCGGCCCTTGCCAGACAATGGATCCAATCATCGAGGAAGTTTTGGATGAGTTAGGAGGAAAAATCAAACTCCTAAAACTGGATATCGACAAGCATCCCCAAATGGCCCAACAGTTTGCTGTACGGTCTATCCCCCATTACATTCTTTTTAAAAAAGGTAAGATACTTTGGAGAAAAGGTGGAATCCTACCCAAAAGAGATTTGGAAAAAGCTTTAAAAGGCTTTGTCTGACTTTTATGTAAAGGGTTATCTGTTCATCTAGGTATTTCCTATTTTGCCATGGTCCAAAGAACTTTACCATGAAGCATCGTTTTATAACCCTACTATTTTTAGTGATTCTTTTTGCTTGTAAATCTCCCGAGCAATCAAATGAACCTCATTATCTTTCCAATCGTGCTCCTCTAGTTCCTACAGCTTATTTAGAGTTACCACTTGGAAGCATTCGTCCAGAAGGTTGGCTGAAAGATCAATTGCAACTCATGGCAAATGGAATGACTGGTCACTTAGATGAAATTTACCCTGAAGTAGTTGGAGATCGGAATGGTTGGCTTGGTGGCGATGGAGATGGTTGGGAAAGAGGTCCCTATTGGATCGATGGACTGTTACCTCTGGCATATATTCTCGAAGATGAAAAACTAAGGGAAAAGGCCTTGAAATGGGTCAATTGGACATTAGAGAATCAGGCAGAATCCGGATACTTAGGTCCTATCCCTTTTGAGGAGGATCCAGAACCTGAAGCAGGAATTCAAAAAGGTCCTCGTAAAGACTGGTGGCCCAAAATGGTCATGCTGAAAGTTCTTCAGCAATACTATCAGGCTACCGGTGACGAACGAGTGATTCAGGCATTGACAAACTATTTTCATTTCCAATTGAAGGAACTGCCCAATACACCTATGGATCATCTTTCCTTTTGGGCTAATCGTCGTGCAGGAGATAATCTACAAGTGGTTTTTTGGTTGTACAATATCACTGGAGATTCCAAATTAATCGAATTGGGAGACCTGATTCAGGAACAAACTTTTCCTTGGCAAACTGTTTACAAAAATCCTGAAAATGACAGTGTATTTGAAAATATCTGGCATTATAATCAGGTGAAAGGCTATCCTTTTGACCAGGAGGAAATAAAAAGTCTTTCCTTAACCCAAGTCCCAGGTCTCCATACCGTAAATGTTGCCCAAGGTCTCAAACAGCCTGGGATTTACTATCAAAAAAGTGGGGATCAAGCTGCCATAACTTCCATCAAAACTGCTTTGGCAACTTTGAAAAAACACCATGGACAGGCTCAGGGAATGTATGGTGGAGATGAGCCATTGCATGGAAATGCTCCAACACAAGGCATCGAATTTTGCTCCATTTCGGAGGAAATGTATTCTTTGGAGAGCCTGATAAAAATCTCGGGGGACATGGAGTTTGCCGATCTTTTAGAAAAAATCACTTTTAATGCCTTGCCTACTCAGGCCTCAGATGATTACAGTTCACGACAGTATTTCCAAGCAGCAAATCAAGTTTCCCTTTCAGACCGGATGGCTGTCTCTTATGAGACAGCGAATCATGGTGGGACTGATTTCGTATTTGGCACGTTGACAGGTTATCCTTGCTGCACCACGAATATGCACCAGAGTTGGCCTAAGTTTGTACAAAATCTTTTCTATGCTACACCGGATCGAGGCGTTGCTGCACTTCAATATGCCCCTAGCACTGTGGAATTACTTGTGGGAGATCAAGCAGAATTGACATTGAAAGAAAGTACCGGCTATCCATTCAGAGATCAGGTTTCTTTCGAAATGGAACTTTCGAAAAGCTCTGAATTCCCATTTCACCTTAGAATTCCTTCTTGGGTTGTTTCTCCATCTATTCAAATAAATGGTGAGGATGTGGAATTTCAAACTAGAAATGGAGTCGCAATTTTAAATCAAAAATGGAATGATGGTGACCAGATTACTTTGACACTGCCAAGTAATCCTCAAGTGTCAAGATGGTATCAGGGAATGGCCGCAATTGAAAAAGGCCCTCTAGTCTATAGTTTGAAAATTGAATCCCAATCCACAACCAAAGATAGAAATGACAGATTTAAGGCTTTCACAGAACATGAATCAACCAGTCCATGGAATTTTGCTCTGCCTCAATCTGCGCTCGATAATTTAGCTGCTTCTTTGGAGATTAAAGAAAATGAATGGGATGGATCTTATCCTTGGAATCTGGAAAATGTTCCAATAGAAATCACGATCAATGGTATCCAATTGGATGAATGGAAAACGGTAAATGGATCGCCAATTTTACCAGAAAATCTAAGATCTGAAATCTCTCATTCAGCATGGGAAAGTGAAAATCAGGTTCTTACCTTAATCCCTTATGGTTGTACTACTTTAAGAATCACAGAATTTCCAGTCGTTAAAATACTGGAATAAAAAGTGGATGGATGAAGATTTAATTGAAAATATGTGTTTATTATAAACCAAAAAAAGCTCCCAATTGGGAGCTTTTTCCTTTTATGCAAAATATTTTAATCGAATCACCTCCTGCTCAGTAAGGAATCGATAATGACCTCTTTTAAGATCCTTCTTATCCAATCCAGCATACATCACTCGGTCCAAAGCAGTCACTTCATATCCTAGATGCGCAAAAATCCTTCTGACAATTCTATTCCTTCCCACATGGATTTCCAACCCGAGAATCTTACGATCAACAGACAATACCTTCATATCATCTACCTGCACGTCTCCGTCTTCCAAGGTCAATCCTTCCAAAATATCCTTCTCATCATTATGAGTCAAAGGTTTGTCCAAAGTGACCTGATAGATCTTTTTGATTTGATTGGATGGATGAGAAAGTTTAGCCGCTAGTTCCCCATCATTAGTGAATAATAAAAGACCAGTGGTATTTCTATCCAATCGTCCAACAGGGAAAATTCGCTCATCGCAAGCATTTCCTACCAAGGCCATTACAGTCTTTCTTTCAAGCGGATCTTCAGTAGTTGTGATGAAATCTTTAGGCTTATTCAATAGCACATAAACCGGTTTTTCAGGATTGATTTTTCTTCCCTGATAAACGACTCTGTCAGTTCTACTTACTTTATGACCCAATTCTGTGACCACTTCGCCATTGACAGAAATTAGACCCTGAGCTATCAATTCATCTGCTTCTCTTCTACCGCAAATACCGGCATTGGCTATGTATTTATTCAATCGAAGCAATCCATCTTCTGACTTGCTTTTTGATTTTTTAGCAGGAAGCTGATCGAAGTTGTAATCGGGTCTTGAGTTTTGAGCTTCAGAGTCTATTTTGACTCTTTTTCTTCCAAATCCGGTAGCATCTGCTCTACCTTCAAATTTCTTTGGTTTTCCCGGAGCAAAAACCGGTTTTTGATCTCTTCCTCTTCCTTTGTAAACAAGTCCTTCATTAGAGTCCTTGGATCCAAATCCACTTCCTTTTCCATCTTTATTAAATGGTTTGTCAAATTTGGAACCTGGCTTTTTATCAAATTTCTTTGGGCCAAATTCGCCTTTTTGAAATTTATCAGAAGAAGAGAATTTGTCTGATTTACCTTTGTAACCTGGTTTTTTGGAGAAACCAGAATCATCTCTTTTTTCAAATTTATTTCCAGAAAAGCCTTCTTTTTTTCCTCCAAATGTAGGTTTCTTCCCAAAAGATCCTTCTTCGGATTTTTGAAATTTAGAACCAAACTTTTTCTCGCCTAGAGACTTTGGGGAATTAGATTTGAAGTCTTTCTTTTTGCCAAAGGATGGCTTACCGGCTTTTCCATCACGGGAATCAAATGATCTCTTTCCAAGATCAAATTCATGATCTGCCGAATCAGTTTTTCTACCTCTACCCTTCGAATCACCTCTTCCTGTATTTCTTTGAGGTTGAGATTCGGAGTTATCTCCTTTAAAAAACTGCTTTTTTGGATTATTTCCTTTCATAAGTATGCAGCATCACTGCTGGATTTTTGTTTAAAATAAGCAATTGACTATCAAATGCTTAATTGGGGTGCAAAGATACGTCCATTCCTGAAAACTATCCCTATCCCTTTCAAAAATAAATGGAAACTAGGATTTGATATTCTTGTAGAAATGCTCTGTTGCCATTCTCACAGAGCCTTGAGTGAGCAATAATTCTTTGGCTGTCGCCTCATCGACTCCTGTCGCTTCCATGATCATGTTGGTACCACGTTGCACAAGCTTTGCATTAGAAAGTTGCATATCCACCATCTTGTTTCCTTTAACCTTTCCAAGTTTGATCATGACAGTGGTAGAAATCATATTAAGAACCAGTTTTTGGGCTGTTCCTGATTTCATACGAGTACTTCCAGTGACAAATTCTGGTCCAACGACTACTTCTATTGGGTATTCCACTTCTTTCGAAAGCGGAGAATCCAGATTACAGGTTATGCAACCTGTCAACAAACCTTTTTCACGAGCTATCTTCACTCCTCCGATCACATATGGTGTCGTGCCCGAAGCAGCAATCCCTATTACTGTATCATCTGAATTAAAACCATATTTAAGGATATCATTCCAGGCCTGTTCTGGATCATCTTCTGCATTCTCGACCGCTTTTCTAATTGCTACATCTCCACCTGCAATAATTCCAATTACCCACTCATGAGGCACTCCATACGTCGGAGGACATTCTGATGCGTCTAATATTCCTAAGCGCCCACTGGTACCAGCCCCAATGTAGATCAGTCTTCCACCTGCTTCCATTCTTGGAACGATTTTCTCCACCAACTTAGAAATCTCAGGCAAAACAGTTTTGACCGCCACAGGAACGAGATGATCTTCTTTGTTGATGTTATGGAGAAGTTCCATAACGGTCATTTTTTCGAGGTTATCGTAATGGGAGGAACTTTCGGTTACTTTCATTGAATTAGGTTTTGAGTTCAAAGGCCTTTCAGCTACTGCTGATTTTAGTGGTTAAATTCATATTTCCAGCGTAGAATGCTTTCGGACTTTCTTGTTTTACAGTTTTTCCTGATGGTAAAGTGTCAATCCAGAAATAGGACTTTCGATGATAAGGTTCGTGGATATTTGTGAATCCAAAGCGGCTTTCCGAAGAATATCACTATTGTAATAGGCAATAGAACCGACGAAATTAACCTGCTTATCTCTATAATTTTTATACTTCATTACATGTACTTTAAAAAACTCCTGAAAGGAATTATAATAAAGCATGTAGCAGTATGGGTCAGACTTATGCTCTGTAATAAATCGGCAAAAGCTTGCCATATATCTATTAGGGAAAGGCTGTCTATACACATGCTCTTGAATAGAAGTTGGGGTCAATTTCAATTTCTCCTCCAATTCTTCCTTGATGGGGATCGGCATTTCTTCATTGATAAAATCCATGAGAAATTTCCTTCCCACATAACCTCCACCGCCTTGATCTCCTAAAATAAAGCCTGGCGCCGGTCGCGTATCGATGATATCATTTCCATCATAATCGCAACTATTGGAACCTGTTCCCAGAATGCATGCAATGCCTGCCTGATGTCCACAGGTAGCTTTTGCAGCAGCAGCTAAGTCATGATCCACATTGATAGTTGCTTTTGGGAAAATGGTTCTTAGTGCAATGGCAACTTCTTGCTTCCGGGAATCAACTGAACAGCCTGCACCATAATAATAGATCTCCTGAATCTCTGATTCCAAATTGATCAGAAATTCATGGCGCATTTGAGTAGCCATTTCCTCTGAAGTCTGGTAATAAGGGTTAAAACCAACTCCTCGGTACTGGCTGATTTTGCCATCTTTATGTATGACTCTCCAATCAGTTTTTGAAGATCCGCTGTCTGCTATTAAAATCATGTTATCCTAATTGGCCTATCGCAGTGAATTTTTTAAACACCTGATTGTTATGAGGGGCATCCACAAGTTCTTCAGTCAGATCTTGTCCAGCCCAGTGTTCATAATGTTTACCATTTCTCCACATTTTGGAATGTGTCACATCATAAATCACCCCTTGATAAGCAATCCATATTTCAGGTTTATCCTGTCCATTACGTAAGGCAAGCTGCTGTTTTGTATAAACTTTCATTTAAAGAAGTTTGATCTGAGCGTTTACCCAACGTTCCGGAATTTCTCCTTTTTGGGCCATCTGGTAGTCTGCATAACTACATGGCACCGTACTTCCTCTTTCAAACTTTTCGGTTTCATTTTGCGGAACTTCCATCCACCATTTCCCACTTTTTTTACTCTTATAAAAGACAATGGTGTTAGGTTTTGAATCCAGCGAAACCGTGTATTTAATATAATCATTACTCTTAAAGGACAAGCTATCCTTTCTGGAATAAAATCCTTCGATAAAGTACCAAATCATGACTGCTACCACTTTGGCAGTCTTATTATGAGCATCATCGTAGTACGGCTCGTACCCATAAATTCCGATAGAGCTCAGTTTTTCATTTGTCCCTGCAAACCAACAAATTTGGCAAGCCTCCTCAGCTGTCAATCCAAAAGGTTGTGCATCAACAGCTCCGGGAGCATCTGTAGACTGAATGGCTGCAAGGTCAAAGCTTAAAAAGTCAGCATTTCGAATGATTGGTTCTATTTCTTTAAACTCAGACCTAACTTGCCCCAATCGTACATGCTCAAAATAAAGCTTTTCCATCACATTGATCAAAGATGGATCAACCAGAAAACTCTGATAGGCAATGTGTGAATATGAAAATAGGAAATTGGGTTGGTGAAGGATAATTTCTTGGGTATGCTTATCTGCCATTGGACCGGTTTCCTCCATATCAACTTTGGCATCTACAGTTAATAGGCTCACCAACTTTTTCATGTTTTGGTAGGACAAATATTGCCCATAATCCAAGTCGTGCGTCCCTCCTATGTAAATAGGAAGAATCTGTTGTTTCATCAGAGCCTCCCCTACTTTTTGGATTCTTTGATACGTTTCTTCCAAAGTCTCTCCACAAATCAAATCTCCTAAATCTGCTACCCGTATAGCTCCGAAGCCTCTTTTCAACTCATAGAGTTTCTCTCTGATTTCTGAACTGGAGCGATCTAGGCTTTCATATTTCTTGATTCCTTTGGTCTCTTTAAGACCGACTATCGCTATCTGAACTCCTTTTAGATTTGGGAAAGTTTCTCCATAAAAGTGAATCTGATGGAAGAAGGTATTTTCAGGATATTTTTTTTGCCAGAGGAATTCTGCAACAGGGTCAAAAAGGGATTGAATATTCATAAGGCTGTGGTGTTGGGTAAAAATAATCAAAATATGATAGGGATTTGAGGAGAATTGAATTCCAATTTTCCCGGATCAATAAATTGAATGCATCAAAATCCCTGCCTTTCTGAAGGCAATAAAAAGAGAAAAAATCAAGCTTCTAATTGTCACATACATAAGCAAAAAAAATCCCGCCGAAGCGGGATTTAATATTAACCTCCGAAATCATCAAATCGGATATTTTCTTGTGGAATACCTAAATCATCCAGCAATTTCAGAACGGCAGCGTTCATCAATGGAGGACCGCAAAGGTAATATTCAACCTCATCTGGCTCAGGGTGATTTTTCAGGTAGTTATCATACAATACTTGGTGGATAAACCCTACATAACCATCACCTTCTTTATCGTCTAAAGACTTCTTGATTTTC
Source organism: Algoriphagus iocasae (assembly GCF_014206875.1). GTDB lineage: Bacteria > Bacteroidota > Bacteroidia > Cytophagales > Cyclobacteriaceae > Algoriphagus > Algoriphagus iocasae. The sequence goes on from NZ_JACIJO010000002.1 coordinate 352,885, forward strand.
CAATTGTCTTCAGGAAGCGGCTCGGAAAGACCGATATTGAACTGGAAGTTCGGGAAGTCTTCTTCGATAGCTCTGAAATGAGGAACATAGAACAATTCTTTCTTAGATCTACCTCCGTACCAGTAAGATACTTTTCTTGAAGTTTTTTCAGTGTGGAACAGATGGAAAATCTGAGCTCTCAAAGGAGCCATACCAGCACCACCACCGATATAAACCATTTCTCTCTGAGTTGGATTGATATGGAATTCACCATAAGGTCCGGAAATGGTTACTTTATCACCTGGTTTTCTAGAGAACACATAAGAAGAACAAACTCCTGGATTTACATCCATCCATTTGTTATTTGCTCTATCCCAAGGTGGAGTTGCGATACGAATCGTCAACATCACGATATTTCCTTCTGCTGGGTGGTTAGCCATGGAGTAAGCTCTGAAAAGCTCCTCATCATTTTTCATGACAAGATCCCAAAGACCAAATTTATCCCAATCGCTTTGATATACATCATTCGGGTGACCCAACTCAGGATGTGGAGTAATATCCATATCCTTGAAGTTCACAGTAATCACAGGAACGTCAATCTGGATGTATCCACCAGCTTCGAAGTTCAAAGTCTCTCCCTCAGGAAGTTTCACTTTAAATTCTTTGATGAAGGTAGAAACGTTGTAGTTGGAAATAACTTCGCAATCCCATTTCTTAATACCGAAGATTTCTTCCGGTACGCGGATCTTCATGTCATTTTTCACCTTCACCTGGCAAGCCAAACGGACATTTCCTTGCTGCTCTGCTCTGCTTAAGTGGCCAACTTCAGTAGGAAGAACTTCTCCTCCACCTTCTTCAACCACGCATTTACACATAGCACAAGTACCACCACCACCGCAAGCGGATGGAAGGAAGATTTTCTGTCCACCCAATGTTGAAAGCAAGGTTGTACCTGCTGCTGTTACAATTGGGGAACTTTCATCGCCATTGATGACAATGTTGACATCTCCGGAGTTTACCAGTTTAGACTGTGCAAACAGGAGGATAAATACCAGTAGCAAAATAATTACTGTAAATGCTACGATGGATGTAATAATTACTGAACCCATGAAATATTGGTTTTACTTTTTCGTCTGGATTGTTTCCGATTTTGGAACACAAATATATTTATTAATCCTATAAACAGGTCAAAACCAAAACCAAATTTGGCTTGAAACTGCAATTCATTTGATAGAATAACTGATTAATTATGCAAGAGGTTTAGCAAAGTGGTCAATCTACTTTTTAATTGACGTCTATCGATGATAAAATCTAGGAAACCATGCTCTAAAACGAACTCCGAACTCTGGAATCCTTTTGGCAAATCTTTTCCAATTGTTTCACGAATTACCCTTGGGCCAGCAAAACCGATTAATGCCTCTGGCTCAGCGATGTTAAAATCTCCAAGCATTGCATAAGAAGCGGTCACTCCACCAGTAGTTGGGTCTGTCAAAAGGGAAATAAAAGGAATTCCCGCCTGATCAAGGAGTGCTAATTTTGCTGAAGTCTTTGCCATTTGCATCAAAGAAAATCCTGCTTCCATCATTCTGGCTCCGCCAGATTTGGAAATCATAAGGAAAGGAACCTTATGTTTTAAAGAATAATCGATAGCTCTGGCGATCTTCTCCCCTACCACGGAACCCATGGAACCGCCGATAAAGTTAAAGTCCATACAAGAAACCACTAAATCCAGTCCGTTCATTTTGCCCACGGCAGACCTTACGGCATCATTTAGTTCTGTTTTCTTGATCGTCGCCTCGATTCTCGCTGTATAAGGTTTGGTGTCAGTAAATTTTAACGGGTCACCAGACTTCATATCCTTGTCTAACTCCGTGAATTTATTTCCATCAAACAGTATTTCGAAATATTCTTTAGATCCGATTTTTACGTGAAAATCATCGTCAGGACATACGTACGCGTTGTTTTTCAACTCACGAGTATGAATGATGTTCCCATTAGGGGTCTTAAACCAAAGGCCATCAGGAGTATCCTTTTTCTCCGCAGTCGAAGTTTTGATGCCTTTGTCAGTTCTTTTAAACCAAGCCATATTGTGATGTTAGGTCGTTGTTTTGACAATTCAAAGGTTACAAATTTAGTCCTAATCTCCATTAAATAAAACCGGTAATCATTTAGGCTTATTATAATTTAGGTCGAATTTGTCTCAGATTTCCTTTTTAAATTCTTTTTTCGGAGGTGAAATATTACGTTATTTTGATAAAACAATGCGTTAAACACCAAATAAGCAGTAATTTGTAATCTGCCAAAAACCCAAATTATGAGCCTCCCATTATTATTAATTTCATCTGGAATCATTCTTTTCCTCGCATATAAATTTTACGGGAACTACGTTTACAAAAAATTTGGGCTTTCTGATGACAAACCGGCTCCTTCCCATGAATTTAATGACGGAGTAGATTACGAGCCTAGCAAACCAATTGTGGTCTTAGGACACCATTTTGCATCAATAGCTGGTGCTGGCCCTATTGTCGGCCCGATCATCGCTGTAACATTTGGCTGGATTCCTGCTGTGATATGGATTCTAGTGGGCGGAATATTTTTCGGCGCTGTTCACGATCTGGGAAGTATGGCAGCATCCCTCAAAACGGATGGAAAATCGATTGGGGTTATCATCAGAAAACAAATTGGCCCTAAGGGTAAGCAACTCTTTATCCTTTTCTCATTTTCAACCTTAATCCTGGTAATCGGAGTTTTTGCAGATATTATCGCCAAAACATTTATCAGTAATCCTGGTGTCGCTTCGGCTTCAATTTCATTTATTTTCCTTGCCATGGCCTTTGGCGCTGTAAGCAAACTAGTTGGTAACAGGAAATTAGCTTTTATCTTATTAAGTGCAGTGGGAGTGATATTGATGTACCTGTTCGTATTTGTAGGAATTCAATTTCCGATAGTTTTAGATTACAAAATCTGGATTTTGGCTTTATTGGGGTATGCATTTATCGCATCGGTAACCCCTGTCAGTCTACTGCTTCAGCCGAGAGATTACCTTAATAGCTTCTTATTGTATGGGATGATCCTTGCTGCAGTCTTAGGGATTTTTGTAGCAAATCCTGAAGTAAAAATGAGCAATGAAATTATCGCCAGTTCAGAAAGCTTAGGCTATATTTTCCCTGTCTTATTTATAACAATAGCCTGTGGAGCCATTAGCGGATTTCACTCATTAGTTGCCTCAGGAACTACCTCGAAACAACTTGACAAAGCCAGTGATGCCAAAATTGTAGGGTTTGGAGGAATGCTAATCGAGTCTTTCCTTGCAATAATTTCTGTCTGTGCAGTCATTGTTTTAGAGCGAGGAGATTATTTAAACAAGCTAACTGGTGACGGCCCTGTTGCTTTATTTTCTTCTGGATTAGGAGGCATGATTTCCAGTTTGGGAATACCTGAAGATTTTGCAATTGCCTTTGTGGCTTTGACAGTTTCAGCCTTTGCTTTAACTACACTAGACACTTGTACCCGGTTAGCCAGATTTACCCTTCAGGAATACTTTGAAGACCTCCCTCAGCCTGCGGCTAAAAAAATAGCAACCAATAGATACCTTTCTACAAGCATTGTAGTTGGACTTTCTATTTTACTTTTAGTATCAGGCGAGTTCACTACGCTTTGGCCAATATTTGGATCCGCAAACCAATTACTAGCTGCCTTGGCTTTATTAACAATTGCAGTCTGGATGATTCGGGAAAAAGTAAACGCATGGTTTGTCACGATTCCCATGTTTTTCATGTTTACCGTTACATTGGCATCGCTAGGATTATTTGCTTGGAGAAACTTTCAGGATGAGGTATATGTGCTTTCTGCAATTGCCGCTGCCTTGTTTATTCTGGCAATTTCTTTGATGGTTTTGGCAACAAAAAGTCTAAAAAATGAGGTCAAAGAGCCAGCAAAAGCACTTTGACCTCAAAATTTTATAGTGATCCAAAAGGTGAAGTTATCTTTTTAGGAATTCGCACTGCCAATGTGAAATTGATCAGATAATCTGCAAATGCAGCATCTCCGTGAACAACATCGTCAGGAGTAGAATTTTCGATATCTGTCACACTTTGGGTTCTGTTTCTGATCAAAGCAAAAGGAACATTCAAAGTCCCGGTCACATTCCCTTTCATATAACTGATTCCAGGTTCAACAGAAACAATGTATCCTGGTCTTCTAAAACCTTCACTTCCTCCAATGGCATCATGAACAGGAATGCCTTCTACACGACCGCCAAGAGAAATTCCTAAACCATGAATATTGGTAAAGGATTTGAAAAGACCAGTTCTTAGCGCGTATTGATCCGGCACACTCATGATTGCCTCATTTTCACGTCTTCTGTTGGTTGGAGTACCATTGGTTTCCTTTGGACTAAACATATAAAATCCATCATAATACCAAAACAAGGTCCCTTTCAGATTCCAAAGACCTTGAAAATCAATGATGATTCCAGTACCTCCGTCTCCAAGTTGGATCGATTGATCCACAGTCTTCACTTCTGTACCTCCTTCAGTGCCTTGGTTATAAAACGTACTAGTAGCTGCATAATCTCCAGTCGGGAATTTCAATCCTAAGCCAATAGCGGTATTCCCCTTTTTCGCCTTTTCGCCAGAAAGCAACCAGTAACCTCCACCTATTCTCATATCCCCAAAACCCTTGGAGTAAGTTGTATGTCTCTCAGTTCTTCCGTGTTCGTATAGGGAACTTCTTTCATTGTATTGGAATGGCAAAGAAACAATCCCGTAGATTCTTTCATTAAAGGCATAGCTGATATTGATATCCAAACCATGTTGATGATTGATTACTTCGGTACCATCTTCGATTCGATTTGGCTCCTCATGAGAACCTCGAAAATGTCGAAAAGACTTAAAGTATCTGTAATTAGCAGAAACATTCCATTCTCCGGGCTCGAGCATATTACCCTGACCGACAGCATTTCCTAATCCTGAAAATTGTCGAATTGCCACACAACCTTGGGCATTTGCCGATAGGTATGAACAGATCAAAATGGCACTTGATATGATTATTTTGGTAAAATTATTCATGGGTTTGTTGTTTTAATTTTTAATTATCTGCGCCATCGATTTTGGCAGCGTTAATAGTGTACTCAGCCACATTTCTTCCTTGAGTTGTCCCAACTGTGGCATCAAAAGTCCAGTGAATTCCACCATAGACTCTTGAAATGGCGGCTTCTTCTGCCCACTCATTAAATATTTCTCCTTCTTGCGGAAAAATATAGGTTAAAACCGATGCGGCTGCAGCCGAAAAGACTGAGTGTCCAGAAGTATAACTTGGGAAATTTGGAGTACCGGCAATCGTTTCAAAATCCTTAATCATCTGAATCGGTCGCGGGTAGTAATAATAGTATTTGGCATCCCAGCAGCTAACACCACCATCCATGATGGCCATATTCATATAAGCAAAAGTTCTAGCAGTCCGGATGACATTCATCTTATACTTTAGAATGTATTCCCCAGCAATGTCATTCCAGTGGCCAGGAGGAGTATAAGTTCCCAAGCCATCTTGCCAATAATTAGCAATTCTTCTTCGCTCATTCGTTACGTTATCTGCATAATCCTCAAGGATTTTGATATCCTTCTGAAAAATTTCAGATCCTGGAGCCGGAGGAATTTCAGGACGTGTTGCTTCCACATTTGGCACATTCCACATTTTCACTTTTCCAAACAATGGAGTCAAACCAACCGGCCGAACAGGGCTTTCCAGATTTTCCCATTGCCAACCGAATCTTTCAAAAGCCGCTGCTCTTAAAGAATCTGAAACTGCTTTAGGTGCCTGAGCATTTTTCATCCCGTCATTCGCAGCTCTGCTTAATGCAATGGTCGCGATTTCCTCACCAATTTTAATCCCCGCTTCTAAATCACTTGGTACATTTTCACCTGCAAGGATCAAACTTTCCAAATGCTCTTGCTCCAATTTTGAAAGGTATTCTGCCTCCAAAGGGAACATGGCCGTTAAAATCTTTCTGGCTGTAGTTGCCAAAACCGCTCCTTCTGATGGATAAGACGGAAGACCGTTCGAAACATAGGTATTCGGAATTTCTGAATCGACCAGATAAGGTGCTGGGCGATTAAATTCAAACTTATAATGCCAAGCTGCAATCAGACCATCAAATTGTGCCACCGATAAATAAGCCAATGCACGACTAGCGTATGGTGGATGCGCAAAGGGAAATGGTGGTGGACCTGCAGGATTTGAAGGATCAGGAAGCGTATAAGATTCATCCTCATTCGGTCCCGGAATCAAGTTGTATTTAGCAATTAGACCCAATGCGATTTCATTCCATCTCAACACGGAATTGTTGGTCCAGAAGTCCACTTTTTTCTTTTGGTCCGGGGTCATGGAAGCAATTTTACTTTTGACTTCAGATAATTCTGCTTGGTACTCAGCAGAGTTGGTGGCTGCAGGAGCATCCACAGAAATATCACTACCGCTCGCTAGTAAGATAGGATTCCAATCTCCTGCATCTTCATCGATCCCGGCGAATTCATAACTCTCATAAGTCAATTCGGTATTCAAATCTTTGTTGCAAGAGACCAAAACGGATATCACAACTACTATTATGGATAATTTATATGATTTCATGCTTTCAATTTTTAGGTTTAAAAAGTCCAAACTGATAAGTAACACCAGCATTAAAAGCAGCCATTTCCGGCGCATTTCTTCCGTGGATTACCTGACTAAATGAGGCTACTACGCCCAGCCCTTTTGGCTTTTTGAAAAAATATTGAGCAAAAACTCCTACTCTATCCATGTCCACCTTATTGGTTGGCTGAGGAGCATTGTAAGCACGAATATCATCACCTGAAGTGGAGCGAGAGGAATTGTAACTTAACTCAACTCGCAAGCCTTTTGAAAAAAACCAATGACCGACCACTGCTTCATAGGTCCAGGCACTTGGTACATCCATCCATGAGGTGAAATAATTCCCTTCATTGTAATAGTATTCTCTTTCAGCTTGGGTATAACCTTTCCAGGTATAGCCTCCTGAGCCTCTTAGATACAATCCTGAATTGAATTCATACTCTGCCAAAGCTCTCCATGCCAACTGGGGAGCTCCGATACCCAAACTGTAAGGCTGGTAGTCAGAGAGATAGTTTGAAGCTGGAGTTGAAAAAACCAAGGAGCCGAAAACAGACCACTGACCCTTTTCTGTTTTAGAATTTAAGGCACGGTATTTAAGTCCTAAAGTCAGGTCTTGAATTCCTGATGCTCCCGCAAATTTACCTCCATTGGGAGTTGTGGAATTTGTACTGACATAAGGTAAGCCAATGTATGCATCCAGTTTATCAGTGATTCCATATGCTGCCATCGCTAGAACAGTTCTTCGTTGAACTTTTGCGATCGTACCATTTTTTCGAAGGGTTTCTCCTTCCCAGTAATGGTCAAACTGTCCGTACTCATAGCCGATTAAGAAACAAATGTCTCCTTTGGGCATCAACAATCCGTCAGTCGGAGTTTGCGCCAAACTTAAGTATGACATTCCCAATCCTCCGACAAGGAGAATGAGTTGTCGTAAATTTTTTTTCATTTTGAATAAATAGTGATTATCAATAGGTAAAGCAAATTGACTCAGGCCCTATCGAGCAGAGATCAATAAAGTATTCAGCATTCCTATTGACCTAAATAGATCAGGAAAACCAAAACATTAAAAAACTATTAGACTATCTGAGGAGGAGGGGAATCTATGGTAAACAATGGATTACTGTAAGATGAAAAAATAAACCCTAATAAAGACTTATGTAAATCGTTCTTAAATCCTGAAAAGGAAAATAAGTCCGTTTGGATATAATCTTTGACGAAATTTTTGTGCAGGGATTTCCCATTTTGATCCTGTGGCAATTCATCCCCTAAAATCGAAGAAATCCAAGTTTGAAAGGTTTGATCTAAAACAGCCCGTGAAGTATCCGGAACGTAGATAATCTGTAAAGTTTCCTTTGTATAGCGTTGCTTAATCGCACGATAATACTTTCCGTCTTTCTCAAATTTGGTGTTAGTGACTTGAAAATCCTCTTGATAAGACATATATGGAACTGCCAAAGGCACCTCTAACATCTTTTCTTCCAATTGAGATTCTTCCAAATCAAAAATCTGCTCTTCCCACTGTGCCTCAATATGAGTCTCGTAAGAAAAATAAAACGCATAGTAGCCAAACTGATAAATGGCAAAACATGCGAGAAGCAATATGGAAGAGATTTTTTTCAATTCGGTGGACTTGCAATTCGAAATGTATTAACATTTCAAATAAAGGCCAATAAAAATATGAAAAAGGTCACTTAAAAAAATGATATTTATCGTTATTGAAATTATTTACCGTTTTTTCAATGGTTTGCAGAATAATATTTTACTATTAAATATAGTATAGAAAATAGAATGGCAGAAAAGCCAAATACCTTAATAACTTTCAACCTGTTGAAACGATCCATGAACCATAAAACATAGACAGGGCGAATCAACCCTAGGACTATTTGAAGAAGGGATAGATAAATACCCAATTTTAGGAGGACCAGAATTGCCTTGATCATATTCAAAAATAAAAAAGGAACAGCAAGCTGTTCCTTTTACTAATAAGTATTTATAATTCGAATTATTTCTTTCGCTTTACTTCTTTCATCTCATAACCTTCAATGGTATCATCGATCTCGATGTTATTGAAGTTCTTGATAGAAATACCGCACTCATAACCCGCTTTTACTTCAGCTACATCGTCTTTGAATCGCTTCAATTGATCGATTTCACCATCGTGGATTACAATACCATCACGGATGACTCTGATCTTATTCTTACGAGTGATGAAACCATCCAATACATAAGAACCAGCAACAGTACCGATTTTAGAGATTTTGAATACCTCACGAACTTGAATGTTACCTGTAATAACCTCTTCAAATTCTGGCTCAAGCATTCCTTCGATTGCATCTTTGATCTGATTAATCGCATCGTAAATGATGGAGTAATGTCTGATCTCGATTTCTTCTTGCTCAGCCAATTTCTTAGCATTTGCCGAAGGTCTTACCTGGAATCCTAAGATGATCGCATCAGAAGCAGATGCCAAAAGAACATCTGATTCAGAGATTTGACCAACACCCTTATGGATGATGCTCACTTTCACTTCATCTTTAGACAGTTTCAATAGTGAATCAGAAAGTGCTTCAACAGAACCATCCACGTCACCTTTGATAATGATATTCAACTCTTTAAATGAACCGATTGCCAAACGACGGCCGATTTCATCCAAAGTAATATGCTTCTTAGTTCTCAAGCTTTGCTCTCTCTGAATTTGCTCTCTTGAGTTTGCAATTTCTCTAGCTTCACGCTCAGTGTCATAAACCTTAATGATATCACCTGCTTGAGGAGCTCCACTAAGACCTAGTAACTGAACAGGAGTAGATGGTCCAGCGGTTTTCAGTTTTTTACCTTTATGGTCAAACATCGCCTTCACTCTACCATAGTGCTTTCCAGCCAAAGTAATGTCGCCGATATTCAGTGTACCACTTTGAACCATGATGGTGGTCACATAACCACGACCTTTATCCAAAGATGCTTCGATTACAGTTCCGACAGCATTTTTATCAGGATTCGCTTTCAATTCCAATACCTCTGCTTCCAAAAGTACTTTCTCCAAAAGATCATCCACACCTTCACCGGTTTTGGCTGATAATTCCTGAGATTGGTATTTACCACCCCATTCTTCGATCAAGAGATTCATATTAGCCAACTCCTCCTTAATCTTATTCGGATTTGCATTTGGCTTATCAATTTTATTGATCGCAAAAATCATCGGTACACCAGCTACTTGAGCGTGGTTGATTGCTTCTTTGGTCTGAGGCATGATGCTATCATCCGCAGCAATCACAATAATAGCGACGTCAGTGATTTTCGCACCACGGGCACGCATCGCTGTAAACGCTTCGTGACCTGGAGTATCCAAGAATGCAATTTTATGTCCTGTTTTGGTAGTCACATCGTATGCACCAATGTGCTGTGTGATACCTCCAGCTTCATCTGCTGTTACTTTTGAAGTACGAATGTAATCCAACAAGGAAGTTTTACCATGATCGACGTGACCCATGATCGTTACGATCGGAGCTCTTTCGACTAGATCTTCTGGATCGTCCTCCACCTCTTCTACGATTTCATCCTCAATAGATTTGGTGAATTCAACATCGTATCCAAATTCATCAGCAATAATAGTAATTGCTTCCGCATCCAATCTTTGGTTGATCGAAACGAACATACCCAAAGACATACAAGTAGAAATAATCTGGTTGACAGAAACGTCTAAAAGTGCTGCTAAGTCATTTGCAGAAATAAATTCTGTGACTTTGAGCAATTTTGTTTCTTCATTTTCCTGATCAACTTCCCTTTCTCTTTCTGCTTTCTTATCTCTTCTTGATTTGGACTTTCCTCCTCCAGGCTTATTGCCTTGAAGTCTAGCGAGAGTCTGCTTGATTTGATCCTGAATTTCCTTTTGAGTAGGTTCTGCCTTTTGAACTCGGCCTTGACCTCCTCTATTTTGGTTATTTCCTCTTTGACCACCTTGACCTTGGTTTCTATTACCTCCGCCTTGGCCTTGATTTCTATTACCTCCAGAGTTAGGTCCATTTGAACCTCCCTTGTCAATTCTCTTACGAGGTCTCTTTTTATCTCTTCCTCTTTCGTCAGAAGAAGCGACAGGACCACCTTTCTTCTTAGGCTTGTCAGCAGGTAATTCGATTTTACCCAAAACCGTTAAGCCTTTTAATGAATCTGCTTTTGCAGAGATCACCTCACTTGGCTGCGGCTTTTGAGTTTCTTCAATTTTTGGCGCTGGAGAAGTAGGTTTTACTTCTGGCTTAGCTGAAGCTGCTGGTCTTTGCTGCTGTCCTTGAGGATTTTGTGGTTTTTTCTGCTCTTGAGCAGGTTTCTGGTGATGTTGTGGTTTTCTATTATCACCACCCTGATTTTTATTGCCTTTATAACCACCTTGTCTTTGGTTAGATGCAGGTTTTTGGCTCAAATCAATTTTACCCAAAACTTTTATGCCTTCTAGCTTAGGAGCTTCAGACTCCACTTTTGGAGCTTCTTCTTTTGCTGGAGCAGGTTTAGGGGTTTCAGCCTTCACTTCAGGTTTTACCTCAGGCTTCACTTCTTCTTTCGGCGTTGGCACAGGGGCCGGTTTTGACTCAACTACAGGCGCAGGCTTAGGAGCCTCAGCAGGAGCCGGTTTTGGTTCAGACTCAGGAGCCTTTTCTTGCTTAGGAGCTTCTGTCTCCATCGAAATAGGCTCATGGCGCTTCCCTATAGAAAGGTGGGAAGCCTCTTCTTTATCCAGGGCAGAAGATTTAAATTCCTTTCTCAGCATCTCAACTTGTTCCATACTGATCTTGGAATTCGGATTATTCTCCACCTCAAAGCCCTTTTTAGCCATTGACTCAACTATGGTCGCCGTTCCCACGTTGAGTTTTCTGGCTATCTGGCCTAATCGCATCATTTTTTCTTCTGACATAAGCAAAAACCTCTTTCGAAATCTTAAGTAAAATTAGGGTATTTAAATTAGTAAATCCCTTGTATTATTGTTCAAATTCTTGTCTGAGGATACGGAATATCTCATCGATCGTCTCTTCCTCAAGTTCTGTTCTTCGGAGTAAATCCTCCTTACTTAGAGTCAACACACTTTTTGCAGTGTCCAACCCTGTTTTTTTCAATTCTTCGATGATCCATCCTTCGATTTCATCTCCGAATTCTACTAGATCAACATCTTCTTCTTCGTATTCATTCAACTCTCGGAATACGTCGATTTCATAATCCACCAATTTGCTGGCCAATTTGATATTGAATCCACCTTTACCAATTGCTAGAGAAACCTGATCAGGCTTCAAGAAAACTGAAATTCTCTTCGTCTCCTGATTTACAGTGATGGAAGAAACCTTTGCAGGACTCAATGCTCTAGTCACATAAAGCTCCAAATTATCCGTGAAATTAATCACGTCGATATTTTCGTTTTGAAGCTCACGAACTACTGCATGAATTCTGGATCCTTTCATTCCGACACAAGCTCCTACTGGATCGATTCTGTCATCATAAGATTCCACAGCCACTTTCGCTCTCTCTCCTGGCTCACGCACGATTTTTACAATCGTGATCAACCCATCATAAACTTCAGGAACTTCGTTTTCAAATAATCTTTCCAAGAAAACCGGAGAAGTTCTAGAAAGGATGATCTTAGGATTACCATTCATCATATCGACACGATGGACGATAGCTTTTACTGTGTCCCCTTTTCTGAATCTATCCTTTGGAATCTGCTCACCCTTTGGAAGGATCAATTCGTTTCCTTCACCATCCATCAATAGAATTTCTCTACCTAATATCTGGTACACTTCTGCAGATACGATTTCTCCTACCTGCTCTTCATATTTATTATAAAGGATATCTTTTTCAAGATCCTTAATTCTCTGGATCAATGTCTGACGAGCCATCTGAACAGCACGTCTTCCAAATTCTTCCAGTTCTATTTTCTCATATACTTCCTCACCGATCTCAAAATCAGGTTCGATCTTTCTAGCGTCGGTCAAGCTGATTTTATCAAAATCCCAAATATCTTCAGAGTTGTCGTCGACAATTTCCCTGATTCTGAAAATCTCGAGGTCGCCCTTGTCTGCATTGATGGTTACGTCGAAGTTTTCATCAGATTCAAACTTCTTTCTAATCATTGCTCTGAACACATCTTCCAGGATACGGATCATGGTAGGTCGATCCACATTTTTAGATCTCGCAAACTCTGCGAAGGATTCTATTAAGATTTTGGCATCCATTTGAGTTATTTAAAAGATACTTGTACGATTGTTTTTTTCATCTCTTCAAAAGGAAGTACTACTTCCTCTTCCGTGGCTTTTTTGCCTTTTTCTTTTTTCTTTACCAGCATTTTCACACCGGCTGTATTTACTTCCAGTAATTTACCGACCAGTTCTTCGCCGCTGGTCTTCAAAACTTTCAGCTCCCTGCCGATATTTTTTTGATATTGTCTCCTGCTGCTCAGTGGATAATCCAAGCCCGGAGAAGAAACCTCCAAAATATAAGCACCCGGCATAATGTCCTTTGCTTCCAATTCTTCAGACACAGCTCTACTTACGTTTGCGCAGGTCTGAATATTTAAGCCTTCATCCGCATCAATCAAGATACTGAGGGTTGTTTTCCCCGTTTTTTCTGTCATTTTTACCTCCACGATAAAGTGATTTTCATCTGGAAGATGCTTCTCGACAATTTCTTCGATGGACTGTTTCAGTTCGGACATAGTATGCATAATGAAAGAGGGGACATTGGTGTCCCCTCCAGAAACTTTCGAATACGCGACAAAGGTAAAATAAATTTGATGCAAAAACAATTTGCGTAAAAAATCTACAAAAGGTCTCCGATGTTAACACCCAAAGTGTAGACTTGGCAGATAATCGGCTCTACCAACTAAAACCTCTGCAAGCCTTTTCAATAAATAGAGCAAAAAATATCGTGTTTCTTTCAGATTTCTCCATTTAAGGTAATAATTTTGCCGACCCCCGTTTAATAATGAGTACTCAACGTACTATATTGAACAATTAACTCCAACAAATAGTCAATCAAAAAGTCAAAAATGGGATTATTCGATTTTTTCTCAAGTGATATAGCCATCGATTTGGGTACTGCCAACACCTTGATTATCCATAAGGATAAAATTGTGGTGGATGAGCCCTCCATCATTGCCATAGACAAAACTACCAACCGTGTTTTAGCAGTGGGAAGGGAAGCGATGAATATGCATGAGAAAACTCATGAGAATATCAAAACCATCAGACCGCTAAAAGATGGAGTAATTGCGGATTTCTATGCAGCTGAACAAATGATCCGTGGCTTGATCAAAATGATCCCTGGTCAGAAAAAAGGATTATTCCCGCAGTCTCATAGAATGGTGATTTGTATTCCTTCAGGAATTACTGAAGTAGAAAAAAGAGCTGTAAGGGATTCTGCAGAGCATGCAGGAGCCAAAGAGGTCTATATGATTTTTGAACCGATTGCTGCGGCGATTGGTATCGGTATCGACATTGAGAAACCTATGGGTTCAATGATTGTTGATATCGGAGGGGGTACTACAGAGATTGCTTTGATCGCATTGTCAGGAATTGTAGCAGATCAGTCGATCCGAGTGGCTGGTGATACTTTTACCAAAGACATTCTTGATTACATGAGAAGACAGCATAACCTATTGATCGGTGAGCGCTCTGCAGAAAAAGTTAAAATTGCTATCGGATCTGCCTTAACGGAACTGGATGAGCCTCCGGAAGATCATGAAATCCGTGGTCGTGATTTGATGACTGGTATTCCTAAAGTAATCAAGGTTTCTTATTCCGAAATTGCTTTTGCATTGGACAAGTCTGTTTCCAAGATCGAAGAGGCTGTTTTGAAAGCATTGGAAATTGCTCCACCGGAGCTATCTGCTGACATCTACGATAACGGGATTCACTTGACTGGTGGTGGAGCTTTGCTGAAGGGTCTTGACAAGCGATTACATCAAAAAACCAAACTTCCAATTCACATTGCCGAAGATCCACTTCGAGCAGTAGTAAGAGGTACTGGTACCGCCTTGAAAAACGTACAAAATTTCAGAACAGTATTGATGACATAAACCCTGAATGCTACGCATCCTCCAATTCCTTTATAGTTTAAGGTCATTTCTTTTATTCGTTTTGCTCGAAGTGCTGGCAATCTGGCTCCTCGTCGCAAATAACTCCCCTCAGGGTGCCGCATTCTTTAACAGTTCCACCTCCATGGTGGGATCTATTTTGGAAACTCAATCTGACGTCAGAGATTTCTTTTCCCTTGCTGAAGCCAATGAAGCATTAGTGGGAGAAAATTCCAGACTGATGGAGCAATTGAAAAGTCTCAAGACGGATCCTGACTCAGTGGAATTAACATTGGATTCTGCTTTATCCTCTCAATTTGAATTTTTGGGAGCGAGAGTAATCAGTAATTCTCTTCGATATGCCCAAAATCACCTAACCTTAAACAAAGGCAGTGAGCAGGGAGTGAAACCTGGAATGGGGATTTTCAATGAAAGCGGTGTAGTAGGAAGAGTAAAGTCTGTTTCAAAAAATTATTCTGTAGGAATTTCGTTATTGAATAATGACTTACTGATCTCTTCCATCATCAAATCGACGGGAGATTTCGGATCCATCAACTGGGATGGGAAAAACTCTCAAACGGCAAAATTACTGTATGTCCCAAGACATGTGAATGCACAAGTTGGAGACACTATTGTCACTTCTGGTTATAGCGCGGTATTTCCAAGAAACATCAACATCGGAGTCATTTCCAATGTCATCCAATCTGGAGACCCAAATTACCTGGATATCGAAGTTGCCTTGACAACTGATTTCAGTAAAGTATCATACGTCTACCTAGTAGAAAACACAGAGATCGAAGAACTGGATTCTTTGTATCAACAATCTGAAATAACTAATGAATTTTAGGAACCTAATTTCATTTATTTTACTCATTCTGATCTTAGGACTATTTCAGATCCTATTTCTAAAAAACCTTGCCCTTTTCGGTATTGCATTTTGCTTTGTTTATCTCGTAGGCATTCTGAGTATTCCTCTTCAGATCCGGGCTGTTCCTTTACTTTTGATCAGTTTTGGAATCGGTTTAATCATTGATGTCTTTTATGATACTTTGGGTTTAAATGCAGCTGCAGCAACTTTCTTGGCATTTTTAAGACCTTATTGGCTAAAAATACTCAGACCAAATGGAGGCTATGATGACTCAACCCAACCTACGCTTCAAGAGATGGGAATTGGGTGGTTTATCAGTTATTCCCTGCCACTGATATTTGCGTTTTGTTTGATATTCTTCATCGCTGACCAGTGGGGAACAGGCACATTCATCGGAGTTGTAAACAAAAGTCTTTTCTCCTCGATTTTTACCTTGGTTTTGGCTATTATTGTACAACTACTGTTCTTCAAACGCAGGAGAGGAATCTAATGAACGACCAAAGACCCGTAGCAATAATAATCTTCATTTTCTTGATCGGTTTGGTGCTTTTGACCAAACTTTTTATGATCCAAGTAATGGATGACAGCTTTATGAAAAAAGCTGAAAGAAATGCTATACAGCGAGTAGTAGATCACCCCTACCGTGGATTGGTTTATGATAGAAACGGAAAGCTCTTGGTTTATAACAATCCGATTTTCGATTTGATGCTGGTACCAAAGGAATTTGAGGTAGGCGATACCACCAGATTCTTGGAACTTTTTAAAATCAGCAAAGAAGAACTTATTGAGGCTTACGAAGCAGCAAGAAAATATTCTTATGTAAAGCCCTCCCCTCTCATCAAGCAGATTTCGACTACTGAATTTGCCCGGATGCAGGATTATCTGATCGATTATCCTGGCCTATTTATTATGACTCGATCAGTAAGGTCTTACCCTCTACCCATCGCCGCGCATGCCTTGGGCTATATCGGTGAAATCAATGCCCGTCAGCTAGAGCGGGATACGACCAATTATTATGTTCAGGGAGATTATACGGGACTCAGTGGAATAGAAAGATTTTACGAAGACGATTTAAGAGGAAGAAAGGGCGTAAAATATAAAATGGTCAATGTCAGAGGAGTGGATAAAGGACCGTTTAAAGATGGTGAATATGACACTGCATCAGTTGCCGGAAAAAACATCACCTCGACAATCGATATGGAACTTCAGCGATACGGCGAAATGCTTATGGCTGGTAAAAAAGGTTCCGTAGTAGCGATTGAGCCGAAGACAGGTGAAATTCTCGCGATGATTTCCGCTCCTTTCTATGATCCTAATGATCTAACCGGTTCTGAATTCAGCAAGACCTACAGAAGCTTAAATTCTGACGAAAGTAAACCTCTATTTAATCGGCCTATTATGGCCACATATCCTCCGGGTTCTATTTTCAAAGTGGTTCAAAGTTTAATTGGTTTGCAAGAAGGGGTATTGACCCCAGAGACCACTTTTGCTTGTAATAAATCTTTGGTCGCCTGTCATAATCACCCTTCCCCAGTCAATCTTTTTGGTGCAATCAGAAACTCTTGCAACCCTTACTACCATCAGGCATTTAGACAAATTATTAACCGTGAGGTTTCCAGCAATACATACAAGGACACTGAGATTGGGTTGAATGCTTGGAGAGAAAATGTCCTGAAATTTGGATTGGGAGGTAGGTTGGGAGTAGATATGCCAAATGAAAAAGGAGGTGACGTGCCTTCCAGTAAATACTATGACAGATTCTATGGGGAAGGAAGATGGAAATACAGCACAATTTATTCCCTTTCAATTGGTCAGGGCGAAATGCTGGTAACTCCTCTCCAAATGGCTAATCTAGCTGCGATTTTTGCCAACAAAGGCTATTATTATACCCCTCACTTGGTCAAATCAATTGATGGAGATGCGAATCAAATCCCTGAAAAATATCGAATCAAGAATGAAGTGGGAGTTGAAGCTCGCCATTTTGATATGATACAGGATGCGATGGCAGAGGCTCTTTATGGTACAGCTACTAGAGCCATCATGAAAGATATTACCATCGCTGGTAAAACCGGTACTGCACAAAATCCACATGGAGAAGATCACTCGGTATTTGTGGCTTTCGCTCCAAAAGAGGATCCGAAAATTGCTATTGCCGTGTATGTGGAAAATGCTGGTTGGGGAGGAAGAGCTGCGGCAAGTACAGCTTCTTTGATGATTGAGAAATACATCAAAGGTGAAGTTCTACGAAAAGAACTTCAAGATTATGTGTTAGCTGGAAATTTCATTTACTAATGCGGGAGTCAGATATCAACATCAATCGGGTGGACTGGATCACCGTTATGATCTATTTTACTCTTGTTATAATTGGCTGGTTTAACATTTATGCAGCGGTTTATGATGGGCAGGCAGAAAAAAGTATTTTCGATTTTTCAATTAATTCCGGAAAGCAACTAGTTTGGATCGGCACAGCCATCGCAATTATCATCGTGGTAATGGCCGCCGATTATAGATTGTATGAAAACCTATCTATTTACTTATATCTGACTTTTCTGGTTTTGTTGGTCTTGACACCTTTTGTCGGAAAGGAAGTAAATGGACAAGTGCTTTCTATTGGAGTGGGATCTTTTAGGATCCAGCCAGGTGAATTTGCCAAATTTGCCACAGCACTGGCCCTCGCTAAGTTTATGGAAAGGCCCACATTTGACCTTTCAAAAAGAAGCTATCAGCTGAAAGCATTTGGGGTTTTAATGTTACCTGTGATTCTGATTCTTTTGCAACCAGATACTGGAACTGCAATGGTTTACTTTTCATTGCTGATTATGTTTTACCGTGAAGGTTTGCCTCAATATTATTATGTTTTGGCATTTGGAGGTATTGCGGTTACTCTTCTTGCTTTAGGGATTGAAAACAATCTTTACTTATCCGGAGCCATCATCGCAATTGTAATTTTACTTATCGTTCTTGGTAAAAAATCCTGGCAGAGAATCCTTGCTTTCAGTTTGATCGGTGTTGGGGTGATAATTTATATCTACAGTATTGATTTTGTCGTGTCAAAGCTTCCTGAGCACCAGCAAAATAGAATCATGGTGCTATTTAACCCTGACCTTGATCCCCTTGGTGTGGGATGGAATGTGACACAATCCAAAATCGCGATTGGTTCGGGTGGATTGGCCGGTAAAGGATACTTACAGGGTACTCAAACAAAGTTTGACTTTGTTCCTGAGCAACATACCGATTTTATCTTTTGTACCCTAGGTGAAGAGTTTGGCTGGCTGGGTAGTTTCGTCGTGATTTCCCTTTTTGTAGCGCTTTTATACCGTCTGATCATCATGGCTGAGCGCCAAAAAACCAGATTTACTAGAATATATGGGTATTGTGTGATATCGATTATTCTCTTTCACTTTATGATCAATATTGCCATGACCATTGGCTTATTTCCTGTTGTTGGTATTCCTCTTCCGTTTTTCAGTTATGGAGGGTCCTCACTATGGTCTTTCACCATCTTACTGTTTATTTTCATTAAGATGGATTCATCCCGCGCAATGCAGCTTGGAAGACTGGGTTAATTCAGGAGTTTAATAACTGGTTAAGCCAAAATTGCTTTTTAGGCTCTCTGTTTTTAATTGCAAATGGAGTGTGAAAATGATGGGCTTTTAAAAAGTTAATCTGAAGATTTTTCCATTGTTCTTCAGTTTCCAGAACTTTCATGTATTTCAGTTCTTTAAAAAGTAGGTTACTGATTTCAGGATAATCTGACCTGCCTAAATAATCAAGATCAGCATCACAGATGATCTTTTGGATTTCATTTAGTGGAGTCTGGGGGATTTTAGTAGCCATCACCAGACCTTTTACTTCTTGGATTTGATACTCGCTCATTCCGAGATCTCTCATAATTTCAGCTGCCATTCCTGAGCCTACTTCTTCATGATTGGCAGGACCCTTTAAAAATCCCATATCATGAACTATCGCACCTGTTCTTAGTAAATATCGCTGCTCTTCCGGTAAGTCTAGCCTTTTAATGTATTGCTCACAGACATTTATAACATCCATGGTATGATCCAATCCATGATAGGATAAATAGGATGGCAAGCCTGCATCCAATTTGCTCAAAACGATTTTTCTAAGTTTTAGGTAACCTTTCATTTTATATAAAAAGAATTCAGCCTTGAAACGCAGTTCTTAAGGCATAATACAAAATAAAAACAAACAACAAGCCAATATTGAAAGAAAGAAATCTAATCGAAAGGTTAACATTACGAAATTTTGCGGCAGTGATTTTGGCGTTGATATAGACTTGTTCTCCCAATTGATCCAAATAAGGTCTTCTTTTGATGCTTATTTCTTCTAGTTTTCTCACGTATTCCTTAATAGTCCCATAAGAATGGATAATATCACCAAAGAAGAATACACTTTTATCAAACTTACTCTCGATCTGTGGCATAAAACATCTGAAGCTATAATAAATAGATGTCACACTGAACATAAACCAAAGTGAAAGAAAAATATAAATAAAGGGATCAGAGCCAGCTACTTCTATCAAATGATCAGAAAACTGAAAAAAAACATTGATCAATAAACCATAAAATGATAATACCAATCCGGCTTTAATTTCTGAAGCTTTGATTAAATCTCTTAAATAATTGATCAGGTACCAATAGTTATCGACAATATCCAGTCCTTCGTCGAACACAGGAATATCATCAATCCCTTTTTCTTTTTTGACCATTTATGAATAGGGTTTACGAAAAATAAATTCCTTTAAATTCAAAATAATCTGTGATTTAAACAAATTCTTTAATTCAGAATAGAATTTTACATCTCAAAATGAAAAAAGGACACCAAAACGATGTCCTTTTTTCTAAAAACCAGAAAAGTTTATACTTCATCAAACTTTCTATATATCAACAGCAGGAACTCCTGAACTGGCTCTGTTTCAGTTTCCCAGTTTAATTCATTTACATATCTGGCATTAACCAAATTGATAGCTTCATTAAAGCTATTGCACTCATCAATCGATTTTAAGGCATGAGTCAGCAAATCGGAGTTACCATCAAATAATTCCTTTGTAAACATAAAGCGTTGGTTTATTGCCAAACTTTCTGACAATTCCCCAATTACTCCGCGCATCCCTTTGTAGGATTCTGAAGCAAATCTAGATTTTAAAGCCTGTGGATTTATTCCTTTACCATTTGCAGATGGCGCAACCGGCTCAGGAGTAGGCGAATGAATTTTGATTTCTTCCGGTTCTACTTTTTTCTCTTCAAATGTATGAGCTGCAGGCTCATTCTCTTCCATCTGATCAAAAAATGAAGTTTCTGACTCTTCTACTTTTTTGACGGGCTCAGAATAAGAGATCGCAGGTTCTGCCTTTTCAAAATAATGATCCAGATCAAACACCTTAACATCTCCAAAAGTCGCAAGCAACAAATTCTCTGACTCAAGAGAATCTTTCACCACCTGATAATTAGCGCTGATTGCCCGCTGATATTCTCCTTTATCCAAGCCAAAACCGGCTTTATCGATCAAGAAAGTAACAGCCCGGTCATGCCATTTATAATATTTTTTATTCTCCTTCAGATAATCATTTACTTTTCCATCTGGAGCCTTTGAAATTTCAGCCTGATAAAATGAAACAGGATCCGTTGCCAGCTGAACCGCCTGAGCTACTGCAGTCTCAACCAAAGGCTGAAGATGTTCTCTCTCCACCTTGATTCTTCTGGATAGTACGTTCATAAATTGGGTCAAAGCCTCATGAACGGCAATATCTCTATAATCAAAAAACGGGTTACTCTTCAATTTTGCCAGTTCATCCTGCCAAAGCTCGAAAAGGCGTTTGATTATAAAAAAATTCACCTGAGTACTACTTGTCAGCTGGATGATATCTTGACCAGTTATGTATTGCTTAGAAGAAAAAAAGCCGTCGCAGACGATGCTGGCGTATTCTTTGGCGTATTTTTCTAAATAATTGCTGTTAATTTGAATTGTCATTGAATAGTCTTGTTTAAAAAAACAACGTAAAAATGCCGCGAATAGTCATTCAAAATCTATTTAATCGAGAAATTTATTCGAAAGCAGTTCCTCGTAAAGTTATCGAAATAATTCATGAAAATGGCATTGATTGGATGCATGCTTGCGGGAAAAAAGGGCGATGCACCACCTGCAAAATAATTGTTTTGGAAGGAGAGGAAAATTTAAGCCCGCTCACTGAGGCTGAACAAAAATTTGCGGAGCAAGGAAGATTAAAAAAACAGGAACGGCTATCTTGCCAAGCGGAGTTGGGCTCTGGCGAACTAATCGTCAGAGTAGCAGAAATCAATAAATTTCCTCATTTAGAATACAGTCATTAAGGTATGTTTATCGAACCTTCGATAGGAAGGATTAAATCCCCAGAGCGAAAAGGGCAGATTGAAGTGATTTGCGGATCGATGTTTTCCGGAAAAACTGAGGAATTGATCCGGAGATTGAATCGAGCCAAGATTGCTAGGCAAAAGGTTGAAATTTTTAAACCTTCTATCGATAAAAGGTATAGTGATTCTGAAGTAATCTCCCATAACGAAAATGCAATCCGGTCTACCCCAGTGGATTTTGCAGGAGATATCTTATTACTTAGTGGCGATTGTGACGTAGTAGGAATCGATGAAGTTCAGTTTTTTGACCAGGAGATTGTCTCAGTTGCCCAGAATCTAGCCCGACAAGGAAAAAGAGTGATTCTGGCTGGCTTGGATATGGACTTTGAAGGTCAACCATTTGAACCCATGCCTCAGCTCATGGCGATAGCAGAATATGTCACGAAAGTGCATGCCATTTGCATGAAATGTGGTGATTTGGCGGCTTTTTCCTTTAGGCTTTCTGATGCAAAGCAAAAGGTCATGCTTGGAGAAAAAGAAGCCTATGAGGCCAGATGTAGAAAATGCTTTTTTGAGGATAAACGATAATGCTTCATAAGACCAAAGGAATCGTTTTAAGTTATATCCGATACAAGGAAACAAGCATCATTTGTAAAATTTTCACCCGTGAATTGGGCTTAAAATCCTATTTAGTCAACGGAGTAAGAAGTCAAAAAAGCAAGTCCACTATTGCCCTTTACCAGCCAATGAATGTCCTGGAAATGGTCGTTTACAATAAGGACAATTCCGGGCTTCAAAGAATATCAGAGGTAAAACTTCACCAAGCCAATCAATTAATTCCGTTTGATTTTAACAGGACAGGATTGGCCATGTTTATGACCGAAGTGATTTCAAAGTCTATTTTCGAAAATTATCAAAATGAATCATTATTTGATTTTTTGGAAGAGAGCATTTTCAAATTAGATCAGAAAGAAACCTCATTATTACACTTTCCACTCGTTTTTCTAATCGAGAATGCACGGTTTTTGGGCTTTGCCCCTGAAAGTGCTGAAGAATTTTTAACCGAAAATTTAGGACAACCTTTTGAAGTTACCGAGATCCCTTTGGCGGAGAATTTTATTGAAAAACTCATCCTCCATCAATATTCCTGTGAAGAAAAAGTGTCTTTGGGGTTAAGAAGGAAGGTTTTAGACCATTTGCTGGAATTTTATAATCAGCAACTGGAAAACAACCAAACTTGGAAATCAATGACTATATTAAGACAGTTATTGAGTTGAGTACAAATCATTTGGTGGGAAAAACATTCATTTAAAAATAAAATTTGCTTAATCCAACATGATCCTTTAATATTGTGTCGTAACGTGAATGTGCAAGTCAGCCCACTTTGACTTGAGTTTTTCCTGCAGAATTTTTTTTGCTCAGAAAATCAATCACGATCCCAAATACCGCATTTTACAATATCTTATTATTTCATACCCTCTTTATGTACAACATAGAAGAACTCAGAATCAGACTTCTGTCTGAGCTGAAGGAAATCGCTGAGGAACTTGGAGTTAAAAATCACAAAACTCTGAAAAAAGACGATCTAGTCTACGCGATCCTTGATCAGCAAGCAATCACCCCAGAAAAAGCTTTGCCGAAGAAAAAACCATCTGTAGCGGAAGCTAACCCTAAAGCGGAAGAAGTCACGAAAAGTGAAAATCCAAGTAAACCTTCTGCTGAGGAACCAGAGTTTAAACCTAAGTTCAAAAGGCAAAACGTAACGGAGATTCCTAAGGAAGCTCCAACGGAAAAAGCTTCTGTAGAAGAAGTGAAAAAGCCTGAACCAAGACCTGAAAGAGCTCCAAAACGCGAGCAACCAGCCAAAGCTGAAAAATCCGGAGCTGAGCCATCCAAAGAAGAGGATGCAAAAACCTTCAGACCAAGAAAAAGAGTTTTTGAAGAAAAGGGAAATGATGAAGTTCAGACCTCTCCTAGCCCAAGCAGCCCTTCAAGTGAAAAACCAGAGCAGGAAGTAGAATTACCAAAAAGAAAAAACTTCAAATCCCAAGACGAAGTTTTAGCTCCAGCCGCAGAAACAAGCCACCATTCCAACAGAAAACGTCCTTTTGTCAACGCAAGGGAATTTGATGGCGTAATCGTCAATGAAGGCGTTTTGGAAATGATGCAAGAAGGTTATGGTTTCCTTAGATCGCTTGATTATAACTATTTGGCATCTCCAGATGATATTTATGTTTCACCTAGCCAGGTGAAATTATTTGGTCTAAAAACAGGTGATCATATCAAAGGCTCTATTCGTCCTCCGAAAGAAGGAGAAAAGTATTTTGCCCTTTTGAAAATAGAAACTGTCAATGGAAAAACGACTGATGAAATCAGAGATCGGGTTCCATTTGAATACTTGACTCCACTTTTCCCGGAAGAAAGATTAAACCTTTCTACATCACCGGATAAGATGTCCACTAGAATTCTTGATTTGTTTGCTCCTATCGGAAAAGGACAAAGAGGGATGATTGTGGCGCAGCCAAAAACAGGTAAAACTGTCCTTTTGCAGCAGATTGCCAATGCCATTACTAAAAACCATCCTGAGGTTCATTTGATGATCTTATTGATCGACGAACGTCCGGAAGAAGTGACAGACATGGCACGTTCAGTGAATGCGGAAGTTATCTCTTCCACATTTGACGAAACTGCAGATCGACATGTGAAGGTTGCCAATATCGTTTTGGAAAAAGCGAAAAGAATGGTTGAGGTTGGTCATGATGTGGTGATTCTTCTAGATTCCATCACTCGACTTGCAAGAGCACATAATACTGTGGTGCCAAGTTCAGGTAAAATTCTTTCTGGTGGTGTCGATGCCAACGCATTGCATAAGCCTAAGAGATTCTTTGGTGCGGCAAGAAATGTTGAAAATGGAGGTTCATTGACCATCATTGCAACTGCTCTAGTCGAAACAGGTTCTAAAATGGATGAGGTAATCTTTGAAGAATTCAAAGGAACCGGTAACATGGAATTGGCTCTAGACCGTAAGCTTTCTAATAGAAGAATCTATCCTGCTATCGATGTATTGAGTTCAGGAACCAGAAGAGAGGATCTATTAATGGACAAAGAAGAGATGCAGAGAGTTTGGATCCTTCGTAAACTGATGAGCGATATGACTGCTCAGGAGTCTATGGAATTCCTACTTCAGAGAATGAAAGGAACCCGAGATAACGCTGAGTTTTTGATCAGTATGAATGGGTAATTTCTTATTTTAAAATTATTTCAAGCCCTTGAGTTGAACAATTCAAGGGCTTTTTTGTTTCGAATATTATCCAAATCTCCTGAAAAGTTCGTAGATCTTGGAAAAATCAATGGTATCATCAAATAATTTAAATAGCTTTTGCATTATATGAACTACAAATTTTTGTGTAAAGGTTTAAATATTGAATTAGGAATATTTACCTTTGCAATACCCTAAATTGCTTAATCACTAATTACTTGGGCCTACCCTAGCCCTTATTTCCAACAAACTATTTGATGAAGAATAGAATTCTGTTCGTTTTTCTGGTTTTCTGCTGTGCCCAGATGTTTTGGAGTGGAGAGGTTTGGGGTCAACAGTGCACAGGATGCAGTAGCACTAAAACTTATAATGGAAAGAATTCAGGGACAGTCACAAATGGTAGCTCTAATTGGACACCTACAGGAAAAATCAATAACGGATCGTCAATCCCTCGTTTTGATGGGACAAATGCTACCTATCATTGGGAAGAAAATGATTTAGAATTAGGGGGAGTAATATTGGCAAACGGAGCCGATTTAAGTTTAGATAGAGGAAATGAAGGAAATAACCCAGGCTTTAGCATCCAAGGAGGTTGTATTGTAATTGGAAGTGGTTCCACTTTAAGTTTGGTTTATATAACAGAATTAACAAACGTTACAATATGTGTAGAAGATGGAGGAAAGTTAATACTCGATTCGAGAGAATCGAGCCGAAATGATTTTACACTTTCTGGGGTTGAAATTAATCTACAAGGCCCCAACTCAGAATTAGTCATAGGTGAAGCTGATATTTTTATTGGTACTGGAGGGGTGAATATTACAGGTTGGACTGGAGATGCAACTGACCTTTGTCCAACTACTGTCTCTGGAGTCGCAGGTAGCTCAGGGAATATTTCTTGGACTTCCGATAGTGATGGTTCAGAAATATGTAAAATCTTAAATGCAAACGCTGGTTGTGGGCCCGCAGGATGTGATGTTATTGTAAATGGAAACACAATAACTGGAACGATCCAAAATGGGGCTACCATTTGCATTAGAGGCAATCGAAGCTATGCTATTGATCTTCAAAACAGAAGTGATCTAACTATCTGTGTTGCATCTGGAGTTACATTCTCAGGATTCTTTACCAATTATAATACATCTAATAAAATCACTGTCAATGTTTACGGAACTGTACAAGGTGATTTGACCTTAAACAATTCCCAAAGCTCTTTCAATGTATTTTCCAGCGGACGGTATAATAACTATGGAACCCTTAACATACAAAACGGTACGGCTTCCAATCAAGGAACGGTTTCGAATTCAATAAATGTGAACACAAATTCTTCTTATTTTAATTCAGGAACACAATCTGGTCAGGTAACTTTAAACAATTCCTCAGTATACACTAGTAATGGAACACAATCCGGACAAGTGATTGTTAATAACTCTTCCACCTTCACTAACTCCGGAAACTCTTCCAATACAATTACTCTTAACAATATCGGAAGTTATAATAATTCGGGTATTCAATCAGGAAATGTTACTATGAACCACCCAAATACCACCTTTTCGATTGCTAGTGGAGGGAGTCAAACAGGCGGAGTAGTTACTATTAATGATGGTTCATTTGTGAATAATGGATCCATCACAAGGCCTGTGACAGTTTCAGGTACAGGCTCTTATATCAATAATAATACTCATATAGGTAATTTATCTATAAATGGTAGTGGGTCAGTTACCAATAATGGAACGTTAAATATTTCCACCCTTAGCTTTGATACAAATGTGGCGACGATGACTTTTAACAATTCTTCATCTAGCACTTTAAATGTAACTAACTCAACCATAATGGCTGGCACGATTTCATTAAATGGGACCGCAACATTTAATAATGACGTAACTTTTTTTACAAATAATGATCCTACAAGTGTTATTCTAAATGGAAAAGCCACATTTAATAACAATTTAACGCTTCTAGCAAATAACGGGTCAAATGATGTAACATTAAATATTGGTGCAACAGGAGGAATTGAGGTAACCAATACTCTTAGTATTTCGAGAAATGGAATAATCAATCTGTCAAATGATTCTAATCTTACCCCTCTGCCTTATATTATTGCAGGAAACCTCACTTTTAGAGATGCCGGTGGTAGGGGAGGGATTTTAAATGCAAGAGAAAATACAGAAATATCTATTAATCAGACTTCTATAAATGGAGCTACAGGGGCTGAACTTAACATATATGGAAATTATACGACTAATTCAATAACATCTGGCGGTAGTGGTGGAAAGTTAAATTTAAGTGAAACTGGTAAATTATCTATTGCTACTAATCTAAATTTAGATGGAAATCTTACTGTGGATATTGCAGGTGAACTCTCGACAGGATCTATTACTTCAAATGGATCAGGAGGAAATTCTATAATTGTGAAAACCACAGGGAAAGTAACTACAACAGGTGATATTAATATAAATGGGTTTCCTTTCTCTTCAGAAGGAATGGCAAGTATTAGGGTCGGCAATGATTTAAAAGTTACAAGCTCTGGTCAATCCAAATTTTACGTAAATGACAATTCAGACATTTATGTTTCTGGGAATACCACAATCGATAATCTGTTTCAAATAAATGATGATGCTTTTGTCACATTTCAGGGAAGCGTCAATGTTGGTAGCTCAGGTTCTGCTTCCCTTACCCTAAATGACAATGCAGACATTCTTATCCAATCTAACCTAACTAAAACAAGCTATTGGAGTGGATCTGTAATTGTAAATGGCTCGAGTCAATTAGTAATATGCGATCAAAGGCGTCCTAGCGGCTCAATAACAGGAAGCTATCCTGAAGATTTATCAAATGATCAAATTTATGTTAATTCGAGCCCTGCCTACTACGGTGGCTGTCGAATTCTCCCTGTTGAATTCCTTAATTTTTCTGCAACTTATCAATCTTCAGAGCACCTAACTTCCTTGAATTGGTCTACAGGTAAAGAATGGGAAAATTCTCATTTCGAAATTGAGCGAGCTATTAATACTGTTAGAGAATGGGAAGTAATTGGTCGGGTAGAAGGCAATGGTTATTCAGATGGACCGGTTGAATATAGTTTCGAAGATCTTAACCTCCCTTTAAGTGGTGGATATGTCTTTTATAGAATAAAACAAGTAGACATTGACGGAAGCTATAGTTATTCCAATACTAGATCAATTAACATACCAAAGACTAATGCGGAAAGTATTTGGAAGATCTATCCAAATCCCACTTCAGGACAAGATTTCAATTTGCGCTTATTTAATTCAACTTACTATTCAGATGAGCTTATCCAAGTAAGGGTTGTTTCAGTATTGGGAAATTATAAGACGTTCTCCAGTTACAGCATTTCAGAATTATCAGTTCATATTGGAGATTATTTCAGTACAGCTTCAATAGGTATATATACCATTGAAATAACTTGGGGAAATCAAATAGAACTTCATAAAATCATTAGAAATTAATCAGTTGAGTTTTATTTTTTTAAAAAAATCTGAAAATTCATATTGATTTATTTAGTTTTTTACCCTCATTTGCACCAGTAAAATCAAATAAATTGAATTTTACTGATATAAACTTAAATATTTCAAACATTAAATCCACATCTGTGTATATAAAAAGCAGAATTTATTGTTTGACAAATAATTCACTCCTCTAAATAGAATGAAAAAACATGTACTTCTCTGGATTTGTTTGGCAATGGCAATTTTCTCATGTACCAATGAAACAGATCCTCTTCTTCAAGATTCGATTTTAATTAACAACGACTCAGAGTTATTGAGTCAAAGAATGTCCAGAGAAGGTTCCGGAGTTATAGGAATCACTGATCCAACACTGGAATCTGGAAGAATTTCGGAAGACGAAATCCCTGCATCTGAACTTCCATTGGTTTTAATTTCCCAAGTGACAGCTCCTGTGTATGATGGAAATACACTGAAGGCAACTCATGTCGATATTGATGGAAATTATGCCTTTGTTTCTTACAATACTGAAGGTCCTACCTATTTAGGTGCTATCGAAATTTTTGACATTTCTGATATTTATAATCCAAAAATCACTTCCCAAGCTATCTTTACCGATACTGATATAAGCTCTGTAGCTTATAAAAGCGGGAAATTATACTTGGCAGCAGCAGTTAATATTGATGCCAACTCAGAAGTGTCTTCACCAGCCAATTTAATTACCGTATCTGTTTCTGCAGGACAGTTCACTTCGGATTTTAATTATACTTCAGTTCCAGGTTTTGTAGCTACTGATGTCGCACATACAACAAATAACACTGCTTTAACCAGCGGAAACCCTGGAATTATTGGACTGTTTGATGTTTCCGATACTCCAGGGACTTCATCCGAAATGGAAGATCTGAGAGCGGTGGCATTTGGTAATGATAAATTGGCGGTATTGAGTGGCGTTTCAGGTGTTCATATTTTGGATCCAAATTCTCTTTCAGAAGTTCTTACGATTCCAATAAGCCTGGATGTGGCAGGAGCCAAAAGAACCATGGAAATCGAAAATAATCACCTATTTGTTTCTGAAGGAGCAAAAGGTGCAGGGATCTATGAAATGTCTGATGGTTCTTTGATCCAAAAACTTGCAATTCCAATCAATCCAGATGATGTAGAACCTGGAGATATTGTCACCAATGCAGTTTCTGTAGACGAAGGTCTATTATTTATGGCCAATGGAGCAGCTGGAATTTCCATTTCTGATGTTTCTGAAATCTCTTCTATCAAAGAATTCGGTGTACTGGACTTAGACGGATCCTCCAATTTTGTAAGAAATGAAGAAGAGTTTGTTTTTGTTGCCACCGGCTCCGGAGGATTACAAATCATGAAAATCAATGTTCAGGAAGAGACCCCTACTCCACCTACCGGATCTGGTATCAATTGCGAAGGTTTATCAGCTTATACCGGAAGCAGTAATCTTAATATCAATAGTAATGAGTCCCAAGCTTATACTGGAGCAGCATCACTGAAAAATGTCAATGTCGGCGGAACTTTCTTGTTTTGCGGATCTCTTGCTGTTGAACAAAATTTGAATATAAATAGCAATGGTTTAATGACTGTAAACGGTTCTTTCGCTTTTGGGCAGTATCGTAAAAATTCAACATTGAATATCAACAGCCAGTCGAAACTTCAACTTCATGGCAGCACTGTGATCTATGGTGATCTGAGACTGAATAGTGGAGCAACGCTTGAGTTTGTAGGTGAAGGGAATAGCATCACTGTATACGGAACGGTTACTGTCAATAGTGGGGCACAGATAACTGGAAGCTACACTGATACTGAAGGTAAACTAAATTAAACGAACTCCTTTCAATCCATCACGAAAGCCAATTTTTAATAGATTGGCTTTTTTTATCACCTAATTAAATAATTTTTATGAATTAATATGTAATACAGTCTATAAATACTATTTTCCCTCAAATTTTCAATATTTATTAAATGAGAACATATTTATTTTTAGCTAGTTACATGAAAATTTGGTAGAAATCTAATCAAAACCTGTTAAATTTGAAATGCAATTTTGTTTATACGAAATTTAATTTATGAATTAAGTTTTAATGAGTAGAATTCTATACCATTGTATATTATTATTCTTACTGATTTTTGTCGGGTGGGATGCGTATGGGCAATGCCCAACAGTCAATACATATACTTCGGGATCGAATACAATCATTATTCCCAGTGGGGTAACTTCAATTACGGTTGAAGCTTGGGGAGGAGGAGGAAGGGGCGGTTCTTGGTCTGGAACTGGTGCAGGAAATCAAGGTAAAGGTGGAGGTGGCGGAGGTGGAGCTTATTCACTATCTGTTCTAACTGTTACTCCAGGGGAAACTTATACTTATGTTGTCGGCTCAGGGAGCAACACCGCATCCTCTGGAGGAAATTCTAGATTCTATTTAACATCTTCCCCGGGTACAGACCTAGTTAGAGCAGTTGGTGG
This sequence comes from Algoriphagus iocasae, assembly GCF_014206875.1. Lineage (GTDB taxonomy): Bacteria > Bacteroidota > Bacteroidia > Cytophagales > Cyclobacteriaceae > Algoriphagus > Algoriphagus iocasae. The sequence continues at coordinate 383,964 of NZ_JACIJO010000002.1, forward strand.
AAATTCAAGTGGTGATAACTCTTCTTTAGCTGGTGCTGGAGGAAGTGCAGCAAGCGGAGTAGGAACTATTAAATACTCTGGAGGAAATGGAGCTAATGGAACAAGTTCCTATGGCGGAGGTGGAGGGTCTTCATCAGGAACATCACTACCAGGTGTAACTGCCAACAATTTAAATGGGGCAACTGCTCCTTCAGGAGGAGGAAATGGCGGTAATGGTAGATCAGGATCAAGAGGTGCTGGTTCTAGTCCAGTTTCAGGTCCAGGAGGAGGTGGAGGTGGAGCATTTAAAGACAATAATACAAATCAACCAGGAGGATCAGGCGCGAATGGCCAAATAACTATTTCCTACTCACTTCCTGCAAATACCGCAATAAGCGCCGCCCCCAATCAGACACAATGCATTAATACAGCATTAACACCAATTACCTTCGCCACAACAGGGGCAACGGGCATAGGGGCTGCAACAGGTTTACCTGCCGGAGTTACCGCTAACTGGGCAAGTAATACAATTACAATTTCTGGAATACCTACAACAACAGGAGTATTTAGTTACTCTATCCCAATGACTGGTGGATGTATAACTGGTCAATCCCCAGCGACTGGAACCATCACTGTTACTCCAAACAATACAGTTTCAGCTGCATCTTCTACACCGACTCTGTGTATCAACGACCCATTAACCAATATCACACATACCACCACTGGAGCAACTGGAATCGGTGCTCCGACTGGATTGCCTGCTGGAGTAACAGCCGCCTGGGCAGGAAATACTATAACCATTTCGGGAACACCAACTGCTTCCGGTACCTTCAATTACTCCATCCCGCTTACCGGGGGATGTAACAATCCGGCCGTTAATGCTACTGGAACCATCACTGTTACTCCAAACAATACTGTTTCAGCTGCATCTTCTGCACCTACTCTATGTATCAACGAGCCATTAACCAATATCACACATACCACCACCGGAGCAACTGGAATCGGTGCTCCGACTGGATTGCCTGCTGGAGTAACAGCCGCCTGGGCAGGAAATACTATAACCATTTCGGGAACACCAACTGCTTCCGGTACCTTCAATTACTCCATCCCGCTTACCGGGGGATGTAACAATCCGGCCGTCAATGCTACTGGAACCATCACTGTTACTCCAAACAATACTGTTTCAGCTGCATCTTCTGCACCGACTCTGTGTATCAACGACCCATTGACCAATATCACACATACCACCACCGGAGCAACTGGAATCGGTGCTCCGACTGGATTGCCTGCTGGAGTAACAGCCGCCTGGGCAGGAAATACTATTACGATTTCAGGAACACCAACTGCTTCCGGTACCTTCAATTACTCCATCCCGCTTACCGGGGGATGTAACAATCCGGCCGTCAATGCTACTGGAACCATCACTGTTTCTCCAAATAATACTGTTTCAGCTGCATCTTCTGCACCGACTCTGTGTATCAACGACCCATTGACCAATATCACACATACCACCACCGGAGCAACTGGAATCGGTGCTCCGACTGGATTGCCTGCTGGAGTTACAGCCGCCTGGGCAGGAAATACTATAACCATTTCGGGAACACCAACTGCTTCCGGTACCTTCAATTACTCCATCCCGCTTACCGGGGGATGTAACAATCCGGCCGTCAATGCTACTGGTACGATTTTCGTCAATCCTAATGCATCAATTGATAATTTTGACATTAATCTTTGTACAGGGGGTTCATTTTCTATTACTCCTTCAAATGGTACAGATGGTATAATCCCGGCAGGAACCACTTATTCTTGGAATCCGCCGGCAGTAACAGGAGGGATAACTGGTGGAGCGTCAGGGACTGGAGCAAATAGTATTTCTGGTACTTTGGTTAACCCAACGGGTTCTTCCCAAACTGCAACTTATACTGTTACTCCACTCAGCGGAACATGTGCAGGAATGCCTTTTACTATTACTGTTACCGTAGATCCAATTACTGCGATTACAACTCAGCCAGATAATACTGACCGTGTTGAATGTTTTGGAGATGGTTTTAACCCATTAACAGTCGTAGCAGAAGGTGGAGACTTAAGTTACCAATGGTATTCTGTTCCAACACAAACAAATTCAGGTGGTACTGCAGTATCTGGAGCTACCTCTGACACATTTACTCCTCCCTCCACTACAGAAGGAATTTCCTTTTATTATGTTGTTGTTACAGGAAATTGTGGAATTGAAACCTCCACAGTTTCGGGAGAATTTAGAGTCAATCCTCCCATAACGGTCATTGATCTTGATCCATCCACTTCAGATGAAACAGAGTGTTTGGGAGATCCTTTTCCAACATTATCCGTTTTAGCGTCTGGTGAAGGAACTGTCACTTATCAATGGTACAGAAATACTTCAGATTCAAATACAGGAGGAACCTTAATATCAGGTGCCAATAGTGAGGATTATACCCCATTATCAGACGAAGTCGGAACATATTATTATTATGCAGTAGCTTCAAGTAATTGTGGAACGGTCCCATCGGCTGTATCCGGAGCATTCACAGTAACACCTCCAACTTCCATTGATAGTGAAGAATTAGGTGGACAGACAATTTGTGATGTTGATACGTTCGATCCTATCTCAGTTGATGCCATTGGAACTGGCACGCTGCATTATCAATGGTATAGCAACACCACAGCTTCCAAGACTGGACCAGATGTTACAGCTGTCGGAACAGATTCGGATACATTTACTCCCCTAACCACAGCCCAAGGAACCACCATGTATTATTTTGTTGAGGTTTCTAGTGCTTGTGGAACTAATGTGATTTCAAATCTATCTGGAGCATTTACAGTTAGTATTGATAATACTGCAGCCGCTCCATCTTCTGACCCAACAGTTTGTATTAATACTACTTTGCCAAGTGTTACTATTGCCACCACAGGAGCAACAGGTATTGCAAATGATGGCGACAATTCAGGTGTAAATGGACTTCCAGTAGGGGTTTCCGCAACATGGTCAGGTGATATAATTACCATCTCAGGTACACCATCAGAATCAGGAACATTTAATTATGCTATTCCTTTAACAGGAGGTTGTGGAATTGTTGAAGCAACAGGAACAATTACTATAACACCTGATAACACTGCTGCCGCACCTTCATCTAGTCCAACACTTTGTATAAATACTGCCTTGACTAGTATTACAATCGGAACTACTGGAGCAACAGGTATTTCAAATGATGGTGACAATACGGGCGTAAATGGTCTTCCAGCTGGGGTTTCTGCAACATGGGCCGGTAATACTATTACCATTTCTGGAACTCCTACAGTTTCTGGAACATTTAATTATTCCATTCCGATGACAGGAGGTTGTGGAACTGTGAATGCCACAGGAACCATCACAGTTACGCCGGATAATACTGCCGCTGCACCTTCTTCTAGTCCTACACTTTGCATTAATTCTCCTCTTTCAGCTATTACAATAGCTACGACAGGGGCAACGGGAATTGCAAATGATGGAGACAATACAGGCGTAAATGGTCTTCCAGCTGGAGTATCTGCAACATGGGCTGGTAATACTATTACCATTACTGGAACTCCAACCGAATCTGGAACATTTAATTATTCGATTCCAATGACAGGAGGATGTGGAACTGTCAATGCAACTGGTACAATTGAGGTTACTCCATTAGCTACAGTTAGCGCTCCTTCTGTATCATTCCCAAGTGTATGTATAAGTAGCCCAACACTTACACCATTTACTCAAACCACATCAGGAGTAACAGCTATTGATCAAGACGGAGTGCCTGGTGTAAATGGATTACCTCCCGGTATTTCTGCTACATTCTCTGGAAATACAATCACTTTTTCTGGAACAGCGACTACTACAGGGCTTTATACCTATAATATACCATTAACAGGAAGTTGTATTAATGGCCTGACAGCCACGGGAACAATAGATGTTACTCCCGATTATGAATTGACTTCAGTCTCCTCTGTATCTGCAACTGTGGCAGGAGGTTCTGCGAATATTACGATTAATGGAAATCTAGCTAAACTTCCCAATGGAATTTATGAAGTCACTTATATCCTTGATGATGGTATAAATCCTCCCGCCGAGTACACTTCTTCTTCATTTTCGGTATCAAATGGCAGGGGATCGTTCAACTCCATCCCACTTGATGATGAAGATGTAGATGTCTATACTCTTACTATAAAAAACATTAAAAAAGTAACAGACGTATGTACGATAGACTTGGATGTTAATGACCCAGTCAATACCACCTATTTCAGCGTTTGCGGCGCTCCGTTTAATTCAAACGGAACATTTTATGTCCCTGCAGGGATTTTAGAGGTGACTATTCAGGCTTTCGGAGCTGGAGCAAGTGGAGAATCCAAGTTAATTACGATTCCTGTGACTCCGGGTGAACCCCTAGGAGTTTTTGTTGGCCAAAATAATGGGTCCCTTGTTCCAAATGGGAGAAATACTTACGTTACCCGCGATTCTTCACTTCCAGACGCAGTAACAAGCAGCCTTATCTATGCCGCTGGTGGAGGTGGTGCCGGAGACAATGGACAGGTTCTGATATCTTATTCATGTCCTGACGCAAACTCCTTTGATTGTATTGAGGTCATTGATGATGGAGCTGTAAGTGGGATTGCTGTTATTGAATTTATTTGCGACACAGATTGGGATGCTCCTCAAGGCTTGACTGAATTTACGGTAACTTCTGTAGGTGGCGGTGGTGGTGGTGGAATGGGCAAAGCTGCTGGTGGAGGTGGAGCTGGCGGATTTGCTCAAACTACGGTAAATGTAAGTAACCCTTATGGCTTACCCGCAAGCAGTACATTTGATATAATTGTTGGTGATGGTGGTAGCGGAGCGACCTCAACTTCAATGAGAGGTTTTAATGGGGATAGTTCCTCTGTAACTGGAATTGTTGACGGTAATCCATTCATTCTTAGTGCAAAGGGTGGCGGCGGAGGTGGATCAGATAATTTACCTGCTGGAGGGTCCGGTGCTTCTGGCGGAGGAGGTGCCTTTAACGGAATTCTCACAGGAGCTGATGTAGTGAATAATAATGGAGGTAGTGGATCTACTGGTTTTAATGGAGGTGGAAGTGCAAAAAAAACCTTCACTAATGATCCAACTAAAGGTGCCGCAGCTGGTGGTGGTGGTGGAGGTGCAGCTTATACTCTTCAAAAAGACCTTGATGGCCAAGCTGCCGGAGCTGGAAATGCATTCGGTGGTGAGGGAGGAAATGGATCTTCTTTCACACTCGGTGGAATTACTTACTACTTTGGTGGTGGTGGTGGTGGAAATGGATTTAACTTTGAAGGTAATTCACAAATGCAATCTCCGGGTCCAGGTGGCGAAGCGCCAGACGGTAGTTTATTAGGTGGAAATGGTAGCGTCACAGGATCAGGAACCAACGGAGCATCTCGCACTGGATCTGGTGGCGGAAGCGGAACTGGTGGTGGAGGATACGGTGGAACAGGTCGCGTTTTTATTACTTATCCTGTTTTCCGCATCCTCCAAGTCGAATACCAATCTTTTGAAGCGAACTTCAATGATGAAAATCGAACTGGAGAACTAAATTGGAGAACCTCTAAAGAATGGGAGAACTCTCATTTTGAAATAGAGAGAGCTGTTAATACTACCAATCAGTGGCAGAAAATCGGTGAAGTCAAAGGTCAAGGCTATTCTGAATCTCCAACTGAATATGCATTTATAGATCAAACTCTGCCTACGACCGGTGGGAATGTATTCTATCGATTAAAGCAGGTGGACTATGATGAATCGTTCTCTTATAGTGTGACAAGATCTATTCAGGTTCCTGGACTCAAAGGAAAAACCAATTGGATCATTTATCCTAACCCAAGTGAAAACAGAACATCTGTGGTAGTAGGACTATTAAATACTGCCAAGTACAATGATGAACCAATCATTATTAGAATCTCGGATGTAAGAGGCGTGGTGCAAACCTATACAGCAGCAACACTTGAAGAAGTTAACACTGCAGTGAATTCGTATTTGGAAAATGCCATTTCTGGAATTTACATCGTCCAGTTTATTTGGGGAGATCATTCTGAACAAATCAAAATCGTCAGAAAATAAATACCCATTAAAAAACTAAGCCCTTTGAATATTTTTCAAAGGGCTTAGTTTTTTATATTTCTCGAATTCTATTCATCTTCTTCTTTCCTTCTGGGAGCCTTCGCTTGACCTAATCCCAAAGCACCTTTCAATCCACTAAATGTAGCTCGCCACCAACCACCAAAAATAAATTTCGACTGATCTCTCTCATAATAAATTCTAGAAATAACCCGCTTGTTCAAAAACTTTCTCGGATTATCATTTTTAACAATCGTATTAGCCAAAAATGTCAATAGGTTGAGTTTACCCGTTCCCCTTTCCAAAGTCAAACTATCTAAAAACTCAATTTTCAAATCTTCATATTGAAAATCCATATCCCCTCTGGCCACATCATCATCGACAGTAAAATTCCATTTTCCATCAGTCACTTTTCCGTCAAGAACTTTTACAAACACTCCTCTAGACACCATATTGTTAATTGAGGTAAGATCAAATTCTCCCATCTCTATCTGAACCTCCATTGGGTAAGGATCTTTATAAAACAATTTAGCATGAAGGTTGATTTCTCCCTCTCCCATCAACTTGGTATTGGCTTTCACCTGAGTAAACTCGTAAGGAAACTCTTCCTCTTCTTTAGTCATCACAAATGGAGACATGACCATATTTAAATCCCCAAAGTAAATTGCCCCTGGAAGCATTGATTTTGGACCAAACTCTTGGTAACGGATAATTCCATTTCTAATCTTGACAGAATCTATTTCCAAATCAAAAGAAGCATTCCTAAGCAAATCCTGAGGCATGGGCTTATAAACCCCTTCCTTTAAAGGAAGTCTTTTATCCCTAAAAACATCTAATTCCAAATTATCTAAAAAGATCTGTTGAGCTCTGATTTTTTTGTTTTCAAAGTACTCCTTGAAATCAATATTCTCCAAAGTGACTTTTTTAATCAATCCATCAATAGCATCAGATTGAAATCCTTGTTGGTTCAAATAATTATAACGCCCGACTGATGGACCAAAACTGATATTTTCTACAATCAGATCATTATCCAGAAAACTAATTTTCCCAATTTCCACCTTATTCAGACTATCCTCCGATAATAGATGATAATTTGACAAGGAAAGATTCAGATCTTTTTCAAGTAATAACTGCGGACTTATGCTTTGATTTTTACCAATTAAATCGAGGTTTAGATCATCCAACTCGAAATTTACACCATCAAAAGATAATCGATCAATTGGTCCTGTTTCTTTATTAAATAAAGAGATTTTGCCATTATTGATTAAAATATCCTGTAATAAAATAGACTGGATTAATCCGGGTTTATCTTTTGGTTTTGACTTCTTCTCAACCTTTTCTTTCTCTGCTGAATCCAAATAGATTTCAAAAACAGGATTTGTCAGAATAATTTTCGTCAAATCAAAAACTCCAGTTTCCTGAATCTCTTTCAGAGTATTATTCTGTAGAGATAAACTTTCAATTTTGGCAGAAATGATTGGAGATCCAGGCGCAATATTGGTTTCCTTTGGAATGACTTCAAAATTTGAAAATATAGTTGCGTCAAGTGTGTTGTCCACATCTACACTGGAAAACTTGATGGTATGCAAACTATCAGGCAAAGTAAACAAGAAGTCCTGCAGTGATAGATTTATCTGAGAAAACAAACCGGAAAGGTCTTCTCTGGTATTTGAGGCAGAATCAAAAGTAAATCCTTGGATCCCCAAGTCAAATTTTGTTTGAATAGACTGAGCTTCCCTGGTTCCTGATCGAAAATTGATACCCAAAGTGGAATTAACAGCTTCAATAGAATCTATCTTCAGAAATTCAATGGATTTTGGAAGCGCTTTTTTTACCTCCTTTTTTGATTCAGCCTCATCCTTTTTGAAATCCCTGTCAATTTCTATGTTGATTTCACCACCTGTCACTGAAAGATTTTCTAAATCCAACATATTTTCAAACAGGAAAGACTCAATATCCACTCCTTTAAATGCGACTTGCGGAAGGGAAAGAGATAGTGCAATTTTGCTGTCCAAATTAGCTCCTGGCATCAATTTCAAACTGTCAATAAGTATGGTTTGATCAAGAGAATTATAGCTCAAATTATTGGTAGTAGCCACATAATTGCCCCCGGCAAGATTAAATGCATAATTATCTAATATTAGATCAATCTCTTCCGAAAAGAATGTCTTGTTTTCGGAATTTGTCCCAGATCGATCTACATAGAAATTCAGGAGACTTAAAGAGAAATTATCCTCCTGAAAAGCTATATCCTTGGAACCAGAATAATTTTCATATTTTATTTTACCCTGAGAAAAGCTTAAAGAATCAATTTTGAGAACATTAAAATAGGATGTCAACAGATCAACGATTTCTCCGCTGGATTCTATTGAAGCAGTCCCTTTTGGATTTTGTTTCTTCCGGAACCTTGTCATTTCCAACTCCGGATTAGGGATTAGAATTTGTTTGATTTCTAACCTCTCCTCTTCAAAAGCTGCCTTCACATTAAATCCTTCTGCTCTAAACTCCGGTATATGGAAATCCAAAATCACACTTTTGCCATAAGCATCTAATACTTGTTGAACTTGATCTGGATTTTCCGGTTTGATAACCAATCCTTTGATGGACAATAGAGAATTTTTTGAATCAATGGTCACATTATCGGCCATGAAGTCATGTAAATTATCTCTAAGTTTTAGGTGATATTTATCCAAACTCAAAACCAGATCTTTAGCAAAGAATAATTCACTGATACTTTGAGAAGAATTTGGCTGAATAAAAACATCATCAAGCTCGAGACTAAAGCTTTCGAATCCAATATCATTGCTTCGCTCCCCAGCTTCATTCTTAAATTGGATCTTGCCATTATCCAAATCAAATTTGCCGATCTTGACTGTTGATAAATACCCTTCCAATAAGTCTTTAACTGTAACTCTCTTCTCAGAAGCACCTTCCTTTTTTCTCAATTCTGTGATCTCCACTTCTGGTGAATTGAGCATCAACACATCCATTTCAAAATCTCCTTCATTATAAAGGAGTTTTAAGTTGGCTTGAGTCAACTCCATTTTGGGAAGAGAAATTTTTATGACATGAGAGGGATCTTTACTTTCCACAGCGCCATCTCTGGGCTGTAAACTGACATTTTCGATCGCTATTTCATCTTTGAAAGAAGAAACGCTTATTCGTTCTCCATTGATCAAATGAACCTCATCAGACAAGTATAAACTTCCATTTCGGATTTCCATAGAAGCATCCTCTCCATAGAAAAATTGGTTTTGTTTTTTTTCTTCATCTCCACCCAGATAAAACTCAACCATTTTAAAATCAAGACCTTCTACATCTATCCTGTTTTTCAAAGTATCATAAGCATCTGAGGAAATAAATTTTCCATTATTAATTGCCAGTTCTTTGATAGAAATGGATTCTAACAAGCCCTCAATTAATTCATTAAGATCGCCTGTTCCAGCACTGTCTTTCTGGGTCTTTCCTAATTTTTCAACTTTGAAATGTGGATCATCTAAAACTATTTCATCTATCAAAACCCGAGAAGTCATAAAAGCCTGGTTCAAATCGACATTTCCGACTCTCAATTGGTTTAATTCTGCCGTATAATAAGACTTACTCTCTTTGTCTTTATTCGGGGACAATTTAAAATTCTCTAGATCCATTTGGTTATCCAGCGAACTGATAAATACTTTATCCGCAGTAATTTGATGTACATCATCTGGCAAAGGAAAATTGACATCCTCCAAATCAAATTCAAAGCCTCGGGCATTGAAGGGCGTTTCCCATTCTTCTTGAGTCGTAAGATTGATGTCCCGAACTAGCAACTTTGTGTTTTGGGCTTTAAGAGAATTTTGACTTAAGAAATTCAGGAAAAATAAATCTGCATGATTGATTTCCAACTCCCTAACAAACAAAGCATTCAGCTTAATTTTGGCTATACTTTTCTGAATTTCCTCCTCTAGTTTTTTGATTGGAGATTCTTTTTTAGTTCTCAAAGAATCTGACTCGGAAACCTCAGTATCAGCATTTTCCGGAAGATTCATGCTGATATTTGGGTTATCAAACTGAAGTCTTCCTATGTAAAATATATTATCAGAGAAACTATACCATAACCCTTTAAAGGCTAATTCATCAAGTGAAAAATCAAAAAGTGTCTGTCCGGGTTTCGCCCCAATTTCATCCGCAGGCTTCATAATTATCCCATCGAGATACACTCCTCTACGCAAAAGAGAAAAATTGATCCTGTTGAATTCTACGTTATAAACATCCGAAGTAGCGTCGTTGATTTTGGTTCTTGCCCAATTTGACAAAAAGAGATTAGATCCAAAATAAACTATAAATTCCAAAAATAGGAGTCCCAAAAAAGCGAACATAACCCATTTCAGAATTTTCTTTCGAAAGGGATGGGACGATTTAAATTGATGTTTTTGTTTTAACATTCGCTCTAAATTTAACCTAAATTACCCAATTTGAACAAAAAATATATTTTGGTAAAAGTGTCGGTAAACGAAAAAAAGCAACGTGGTAGCGTTGCTTTTTCTTGCTGTAGGAGAAGGATTCGAACCTCCACGGGGTAGTTAGGCAATAGTCCGGTTTGAATTACGCTTTGTTCAGTTCCAGTCCCGAAATGAATCGTGACGGATCCCCACCCCCGAGACAGGAGGGCTTGTCTGCCAATTTCAACATCCTACAATGAATTAGGTAAATAGGTTTGAGAGCGAATATATTTTTCGCCTTCTAGTAAATAACAACCCTTTATTAGGAATCAAAAATGAAAACAAATCCTTTCTGACCGAATATGAATTTTGGGTTTTTTGTATCAACTTCTTTTAATTGATGCACCAAAATTAGAAATACCATTGGTTTATTAAAATTTTGACAATAAAATATTTTATTTTTTACATTATTTTAAATGTATAGAATATTTTTTTATCAATTATAAAATTACAGTCCAGATTTAATATTGAAATTTACGAATTTGTTAATCTTTTACTATCTAATTGTTATGCCATATATTCTATCGCATAAGAACTCAAAAACCAAATAGTATTTACTTTGAAAAAATTTGGGCATAAAAAAAACCATGAAACAAAATTTCATGGTTTTAGTCAATTAACAATAAACCCAAAATAACCTGCTGTAGGAGAAGGATTCGAACCTCCACGGAGTAGTTAGGCAAATTTACGAGCTCGCTAAATGCTTTATCCCATGACCTCCACCCCCGAGACAGGAGGGCTTGTCTGCCAATTTCAACATCCTACAGTATAAATCGCTAGAGACCTTTTGTCTTTGTTGATGATTCAAATATAGGTACGCTTGACTTATTTTTGCAAATTATCTAAAAAATAAACTGAATATTTACAGTATTTTTAATGAAAACGATTGAAAAATATTATTTTGAAAATATAATAGCTAATTCATAGTACTATTTTACCGATTTTTCAATAGGAACGAACAAGATTGATTATTTAATTAAAAAACGATCCTTATTTTGAATATTCAGCAACAAAAATTACTTTTTATTAACGAATTGATCGACATAATTATTCAAAATTTACATATGCCCCCCATTTATCAAGCACAGATTGGAAATCTAATGGAAGCGGAACCTCATAATAAACCTTCTCTTTTGTAATTGGGTGGATAAATCCAAGTGACATTGCATGCAATGCTTGCCGGGGCATTAGATCAAAACAGTTCTGTACAAATGTCTTATACTTTGAAAACTGCGTTCCTTTCCGAATCTTATTTCCTCCATACATCTCATCATTAAAAAGTGGATGTCCAAGAAACTTCATATGTGCTCTAATCTGGTGGGTACGACCTGTTTCCAGATTGCATTGAATCAATGAGACATATCGAAGTCTTTTCAATACTTTCCAATGCGTTACGGCATGTTTCCCCTGACTTCCGTCTGGATAAACATCCATAACTTTTCTGTTTTTGGCACTTCTACCCACATGACCAGTAATAGTACCTTCGTCTTCTTCAGGCTCTCCCCATACTAATGCCAGGTAAGTTCGATCGATCGTATGATGAAAAAATTGCTCGGCAAGGTTCGTCATTGCCTCCTCGGTTTTGGCAATCACTAAAAGACCAGAGGTGTCCTTATCGATACGATGAACCAATCCAGGCCTACCCGTATTACCCTTCATTTCAGGTAAATTTTCGAAATAATAAACCAGCCCATTTACCAAAGTACCTGACCAATTGCCGTGAGCCGGATGCACCACCATGCCAGGAGGCTTATTGACAATCAAAAGATATGGGTCTTCAAAAATGATGTCAAGGGGAATGTTTTCAGAATATACCTCTGTCTCTTTTGGAGGACTGGCAAGCATCACTTGGATATCATCCTTGGGCTTAATCTTATAATTTGATTTGGTAGGCTTCCCATTTACCAAAATTGCTCCATTGTCTATTGCCTGTTGAATTTTATTCCGGGTAGCATTTGCAATCTTGTCGCTTAAAAATTTATCAATTCTGGTTAGCGCTTGACCTTTATCCACCAAAAGCCTAAAATGCTCAAACAATTCGACTTCTTCCTCTTCAAAGTCTTCTTCCCGATTTATATTCATGACACAAAAATAAGAGGTTCACACTTAACTTTGTCAAAATCCCAGAAATCAAGCAAATGCTAAACGCAAACCCTGTCCTCAACCAACCGATAAATGATCCTATTTTGGATGCGAAAGGGATAAAACTGGTTGTAAAACGCCTTGATTTGATCCATCCAGAAATCTCAGGAAACAAATTTTTTAAGCTCAAATACAACCTCGAAGAGGCTAAATCCCAAGGAAAAGACACCATTTTGACATTTGGAGGAGCTTATTCTAATCACATTTCTGCAACAGCATCAGGTGCGAAAGCAGAAAATCTAAATGCGATTGGAATTATTAGAGGGGACACAACCACTACCCTTAACCCTACTCTATTGGAAGCACAATCCAAGGGAATGGAACTTTATTTCGTCAGCCGAGAAGAGTATCGAAAGAAGGGAAACTTAGAGTTTATTGAGAATTTAAAAGAAAAATTCGGGGATTTCTTCTTGATTCCAGAAGGAGGAACAAACAAATTTGCCATTAAGGGAACTACCGAAATTTTGCAGAACCAAGATGAAGAATTCAGCCATGTCATCTGTTCCATCGGGACAGGAGGTACTTTTGCAGGACTAGCAGCTTCCATAAAACCTTCTCAAAAGTTGATTGGGATTTCTTCATTGAAAGGAGAATTTATCCATCAGGAAATAAAGAACTTACTGGATAAACACCATATTTCCCCGGCAGGTATAATGGAAATCAAAAGTACCTTCCATTTTGGGGGATACGCCAAATACAATGAGGAATTGATCGATTTTATTTGGGAGTTTTATCATAAAACCCAAATCGTTCTGGATCCGATTTACACGGGAAAATTAGCTTTTGCAGTTTGGGAGATGATTAAGAAAAATGAGCTCGAGAATGGAGCAAAAATTCTAATGATTCATTCAGGTGGTTTGCAGGGAAACAGAGGATTTACCGAAAGAACGGGAATCAAACTCCCTGTTCCCGTAATGTGAAATAATCCTCAGATTCTTGAGGATGAATTCTTAAAACGTTTGCTAAAACCAATCTGACCAATGTTTTGGATGCTAAAAATTTGGGGATTTTTGCCAGTTTGGAATATTCTTTAAGGGTTATTTTTTCGCTTTCAGCCAGATATTTCAATAAAACCTCCTCTTTCCTTCCGTAGGTAAAAACGGTGTCTTTTGGATTCTTACTTCTTTTGAGAATTTCCCAAACTTCGATACTTGCCTGCACACTTCGGTCTTCCACCCGAATAAAAGAATGCCTTTTTTTATCAACCTTCAAAAAATGTGGACGGTTAGAGCTCTTCTCAAGCTTAAAAACTGCAACTCCTTTTTTTGCATTTAGATCTATCCGAAACAGCTCATAATCCAGTTTTGGGAAAATCAGCTCCTGAATTGCTTTTTCCATCACATAAATCTCCTCCTCAATGAATTTCTGACCAGAAACTGTCCCATCATCATCTACACCAATCATCACCACACCTCCTGCCGTATTGGCCAGCGCAATGAATTCCTTCACAATCTTCTCAGGAAATGCAGCTTTCTTTTTGAATTCTATCTTCAAGCCCTCTCCCTGTGAAGCCAAATATTTTACCTCCTGAAGAGTCATTTTCTATTTCTTCAATTTCCTGGACCTCTAGATAATTCTTCCAGACGTTTTTTCTGAGATTGCCATTCATCTCTTAATCTAGCAGCTTCCATAAAGTTTAATTCTTTGGCAGCTTTCTCCATTTGTTTTTGAGTTTGCAAAATCAGCTTTTCCAACTTCTCCTTACTTAGGTATTGAACCACCGGATCAGCGGCCATTACTGCTTCGCCTGGCATAGGTTCGGCATAGATTTTTGCATTTCTCTTCGAATCAGCAACTTTCGTCTGACCCATGATTTTGTCTCTGGACTTGATAACGGTTGTTGGAGTGATTCCGTTTTCTTTATTGTATTCAATCTGAATTGCTCTCCTCCTTTTGGTCTCATCAATCGCCATTTTCATAGAAGGAGTAATCTTATCAGCATACATAATTACCCGGCCTTCTTGATTTCTCGCTGCCCTACCGATGGTCTGCACCAAGCTTCTTTCATTTCGAAGAAAACCCTCTTTGTCTGCATCCAAAATTGCTACCAAAGAAACTTCAGGTAAATCCAGCCCTTCTCTCAATAAATTTACTCCAACCAACACATCAAAAATCCCCAAACGAAGTTCTCTAAGAATTTCTACCCGATCTAGCGTTTTCACTTCTGAGTGAATATACCTGGATTTCACCCCTGCACGTTCCAGATATTTTTGGAGTTCTTCGGCCATCCTCTTTGTCAACGTCGTCACTAAAACACGCGCATCGGTTTTGATGGTTTGATCAATTTCTTCCAGCAAATCGTCAATCTGATTTTGGCTAGGTCGTACATCAATCGTAGGATCTAGCAGACCGGTAGGTCGGATAATTTGCTCCACAATCTCTCCTTCTGTCTGAGAAAGCTCATAATCAGCAGGCGTTGCAGAAACATAAACCACTTGATTGGTCAGGTCCTCGAATTCTTCAAATTTCAATGGTCGGTTATCCAAAGCTGAAGGCAATCGGAAGCCAAAATCAACCAAATTGACCTTTCTGGATCTATCTCCGCCCCACATGGCTCTTACTTGCGGGATCGTAACATGACTTTCATCAATCACTAATAAGTAATCATCCGGGAAATAATCCAGCAAACAGAATGGTCTTGTACCCGGAAGTCTTCTGTCAAAATATCTGGAATAATTCTCTACACCGGAACAATAACCCAATTCACGGATCATCTCAAGATCGAATTCAGTCCGCTCTTGAAGTCTCTTTGCTTCTAGAAATTTGCCTTCTTTTTCAAAGAAATTCACTTGGGCCACCATATCATCCTGAATCTCATGGATTGCAGTATTGATGGTATCTTTTCCTGTTACAAACAGGTTTGCAGGAAAAATAGAAATGATCTTCTCGTCATTCAATTTCTTCCCTGTGGCAGGATCAATCCGTTGAATCGCTTCAATTTCATCGCCCCAAAAGAAAATCCTATAACCCCAATCCGCGTAAGCAACAAAAATATCAACGGTATCGCCTTTCACCCGGAAAGTACCATGAGTCAAATCCTGCTGGGTTCGGCTATAGAGAATATCCACCAATTTGAAAAGCAATTGATTTCTTGGAATCCTATCTCCTTCCTGAAGTCGAATGACGCTTTTACCAAATTCCTCAGGGTTTCCGATACCATAAATACAAGAAACAGACGCAACTACTATCACATCTCTTCTTCCGGTCAATAAGCTCGAACTGGCACTTAATCGAAGTTTTTCGATCTCTTCATTGATCGAGAGATCTTTTTCTATGTAAGTTCCTGAACTGGGAATAAAGGCCTCCGGCTGATAGTAATCGTAGTAGGAAATAAAATACTCTACCGCATTTTCAGGAAAAAACTGCTTAAACTCTCCGTATAACTGAGCCGCCAAAGTCTTGTTATGGCTCAAAATCAACGTGGGTTTCTGAGTCTGTTGAATCAGATTGGCAATGGTAAAAGTCTTACCCGAGCCCGTAACACCAAGCAGCACTTGAGCTTTTTCTCCGGAATTGATTCCTTCGGTTAGCTTCTCAATTGCTTTTGGCTGATCACCGGTAGGTTGATAATCTGACGTTAATTTAAAATCCATAGCTCAATCTATCTTCTCCTAACACTTCTAAGTGCCCAAATAGTTTATCTAAAAAAAGATTTTCAGGCAGCGCCTAATTTATAACGGGCGACATTATAATAAAGGTAATTTGTCCTTAAAATAATGACCAACAAAAGCGGAATCAAACTTGGATGAAAGGACTGCCAACCTAAAATCCAAAACACCACTGCGGCATCTGCTAGTATCAATGCGAATAGCAAATACGGTCTTAGCCAAGGTTTCAAGGTTTTGGACAGCAATCCTGGAATCAAAATTAAATGGCCTGGAAATGCCCATAAAATATTCCAGTTCCATTTTGTGGAAGGGATATCTGACCCTAGCCAAAGTGCGGTCATCACGAGTCCGATGATTCCCAAAATCCCAAAAAACACCAGATCAAATCCGATATAAAGCTTCTTCTTTCGGAAGCCTATAAAGGTAATCGCTGTAAATACAATGGCAAGGATCCAGAAAAGCAAATAAGGATTTATGACACCCAATGACTCATTTGCTGGCTGAAAATCCAAAATCACCCGTTCATTCTTTACTAAAGGGCGGGTAGGTCCATCCCCTTCTATCATTGCTCTTGCAAAAGCTTCTTCCATATATTCTGGAAGAAATTGCTCTTCTCTAGGAGTGGCATCCCGATCCAACCGTGAACCCAAAGCCAAATCTATCCCCAAGTCTGACCAAGGCATGTAAAATACTTTTTCATCAATCAGCTGGCGAAAGGATTTATCCACTGCCTCCTGCTCCTCGTCATGCCATACCAATTGATTGCCTAAAATCTCCTCCATGACATCTCTGATTCTAGTCGCACAGTTGTCAAAGAAAAAATCGTAGCGATAATTTCTGTTTTCGGGAAGGTAATTGGTTTCCAGAAAGGCAATCAAAGCCAACTTCTGTTCCTGGTTTAAATCCAGTTCCTGCTCTCGCACGGAGCGATGGAAGTAATTGTATTCTGCAATAAACCGGTCAAAAGTAGACACCGAAAGAAAATAATCCAGTCGGCCTCCGGCAAAGTTCAGGACAAAATTAGGCGCCCCAAAGTCAAAAGTACCATAGTTATACACCCGATCCCTTCCGGTCTCCTGATCCAATACCCGAATGGCACTATGCCCAAAGGAACTATAGATCTCCTCACCTGGATCACAGGTCAGTAAGCTGACGCGGTATTGCTGGGCGAAAGAGTCAGTTAACCCAATGACCATCAATACAAAACCAAAAAATAAATGAATGAAAGTCTTCTTATTCAAAATTGATTTTATTATATTAGTTACACTTTTTCAATAGTTTTATTATGCTAGCAAAGGCTACATACCATCCTTTTAGGAGTTTTTTAATCTGCCGAATATACAAGTTTCTTTTGGCAGTTATAATCGTTATTGCCCATTGGCAAGATCTCCTTTCTCAAGAAGTAGGCGCTTATAAAACAGTTCAGAATGGAATTTTTTCGAATCCATTAACCTGGAATGTTTTTGATGGCAGCATTTGGATTCCTGCTTCAGTAAAACCTAATCTTCTAAACGATATTTATATTGATCAAACGCACACTTTGATTTTAACATCTAATGAATCGGCAAAAAATATATTCATTAATTCTGAAACTGGAGCTGGACAAAAATTAAATCTGAACGGATTTTCTTTGGAAGTATATGGTAGTTTAAATGCATTTTCCGGGCCAGCTCCTGGAACACCAACCGGCACTTGGAACAGTCAAAATTGGATTGGAAACTCGATCTCCAGTAAACTCATTTTTAGGGGGAATTCCCGGGTCATTATTCCTGCAAATGCCTGGAGCGGTTTTACCACAAACAGTAGATATTCCGTAGAATTTGACCCAGGACCTGGTATCATTTTACAGGTCAACGAAACATTCAAAGCCTTAAAATTCACTATTAAGTCGGGAACCGTTTTACAGACAATTGATACGAGTGTAATTCCAAATACATGCGCTTCTTTTTCATTTAATAATGAAGCAATGTTTGGTTCTAGCTCTTTTGGAGATTTTATTATCGAAAATGGAGGTACCTTAATTTCTCAATGTAATTCTGGGATTTTGTTCCGGTCAGGAACTTCTGGAACCCCAAATAGTGCATCTACTTTTATTATTGAAGATGGAGGAGAATTAATATTAGAAGGCGATAGCCCAAAAATCGAAGCCGCGACTTTCCAATTGGACGGAAAAGTGATTTTTAGAAATTATACTAATCCACAATCCTTCTTAGGAAGCACCTATGCGGGTTCAGTTACTCCAGACACTTTTCATGATTTGGAGCTCCAAGGATCCCAAAACTTGTCATTTCCATCTTATCTGAATATTTCAGGAGACATTGCTCAGACCGGAACTGGAACTTTTCTTGCCAATTCCACAGAAATTGAATTTTCTGGAGCTGAAGATCAAAGTGTTGAAGGCTTCCCAATGATTGTTGGCAACCTTACTCTTAATAAAGTATCCTCCAGCGTTTCCTTCGAACAAGACCTGATAGTCCTGAATGATTTGGAAATGATTTCAGGACAAATTGATTTACAGAATAATGACCTTTCAATTAACACATCTTTGACAGGAGAGCTAAAGTACACAAGTGGTTCTTGGAGCAATGTTAACAACTTCACCTATTTCGGTGTACCTACGACTTTAGATGCCACAAATGGTACCTTTCCATTTGCTGATCGGTACCATGGCGGGATCAGAAAAATTCAAATGCTGGGAACCTCCGCTGGAGGAAACTTACAAATCAACTTTACGGAATACCAAGGAGCAGAATACAACTCCTCCTTTTCTGATAACGATGCAACTCAAATACTTTATAGACTTTTCAGCTACTTCCAATTTTCTGGCTTGAATCCTAGTTCAAACCCTTTGGAATTAAGGATTTCAGCAGACAAATTGATTGTAGACCAAGTGGATGATTTAAGAATTGTAGGAACAGGGTATGCCGCCCCAGGAACTCATTTACCAGGCTTGGATCCGGGCCTTTGGGCAAGAAGGACATTGACTTTTGATGATTTAGCAGGAGTGAATTTTACCGTTGGTAGTTATAGAACTCTAAGTATACTTCCCATCAGATGGAGAAATGTAACTGTAAATTGGAAAAATGGTCTACCAAATATCAAGTGGGAAATGGAGGGATTAAATGAATGGTCGGTCCTAGATATTTTGAGAATTCATGGGACTGACACGACAAAAATCCTTTTAAAGTCTATGCCTTATCCTTTTCCAAATCCTGGTGAATATGTAGATTCTTTACCCTTACCACATGGAGAGACTTATTATCAACTAAGATTGACTGATTCACATGGAGTGACCTACAGTTCTGCCGTGCGACTTCCGAAATCGAAAGAATTCCAGGAAATGCTTTTTCCAAACCCAAGTCAGACCCATGAAAAACTATACTTAAAACTCCCAGCCGAAGCATTGAATTCCCCTATCCAAATATTCGGAATGGATGGAAAATTGATCTTGGAGAGCAAGTATGAAAATATTGAAATCACCTCTCTGACTGAAGGGCTAGGAACCGGATATTACATTTTAAGAGTCATCGGTAAGGATCAAGTTTTTGTTTTCAAACTAATTAGAAATTAAATCAGGCATATTTCCATTCTCAAAAACGGTCTTTCCCTCATTTTTTTTATCTTGGTCGTTAAACCCAACCTCAACCTATGACCATTTTACTTGTTCTGCTCAGTATTGCGATTTTGGTAATATTGATAGTCTGGGCGAAACTCAACCCCTTTTTAGCATTTATTATTTCGGCCATTTCTGCTGGATTCCTTTTGGGATTACCAGCTGATCAGATTGCCGGATCCATTCAAACGGGAATGGGCAATCTTCTCGGAGACCTTGTCATTGTCATCGTCATGGGCGCAATGCTCGGCAAATTGGTGGCAGAAAGCGGTGCCGCCCAACGAATCGCAGGGTTTCTGATGGGAATCTTCGGAGAGAAAAATATCACCTGGGCCATGTCCATTACGGGATTGGTTGTAGGGATTCCTCTTTTCTATAATGTAGGATTCGTATTGCTGGTACCTCTGGCTTTCACTGTCGCTTATCAATATAAAATCTCGGCAGTTTATGTGGGGATCCCTTTATTGGCAGCCTTATCTGTGACGCACGGGTTCTTACCTCCGCATCCTTCCCCTGCAGCTTTGGTAGCTCAGTTTGATGCCAACATGGGTCTGACCTTATTTTATGGTTTTCTTATTGCCATCCCCACGATAATTATTGCAGGACCGCTTTTTGCCAAAACTCTTAAAAACGTCCACGCAAATCCGCTCAAGACTTTCCAAGCTGAAACAAGACCTGAATCCGAATTGCCTGGTTCTTTCAATAGCTTTTTCACAGCACTTTTGCCGGTATTTCTTTTAGTCAGTACCACTGCGCTGAACTTAAATATTGCACCGGAAAGTGCAATGGCACCTTTGATCAAGTTTGTAGCCAACCCAGGCATAGTCATGCTGATTTCTGTACTTGTCGCTACGTATAGTTTGGGCTTGAGAAGAAAATATTCCATGACTCAGCTGATGGATATCTATACCGTAGCTACGAAAGACATTGCAATGATTCTTCTCATTGTTGCCGGTGCAGGCGCATTAAAACAGATTTTCACAGATACAGGTGTTAGTCAGGTTATCGCAGATGGACTGAGTACTTGGGATATTCCACCATTGATTCTAGCTTGGATCATCACTGCAATCATACGCGTCTGCGTAGGTTCGGCAACAGTAGCTGGTTTGACTACTGCAGGCATTATTGCTCCTTTGGTCACGACCATGAATGTGGATCCAAACCTTTTGGTATTATCCATCGGCGCAGGAAGCTTGATGTTTTCTCACTTCAATGACGGTGGATTCTGGATGTACAAAGAATTCTTCAATGTCAGTATCAAGGACACGATTAAAACCTGGTCACTTATGGAAACTTTGGTGGCAGTAATCGGATTGATTGGAGTCCTTATTTTAGATCTTTTTGTCTAATTTCACCTTTTTAAAAATCTCACTATGGATACTCCAGAAAGTAGCTTTGCAAAGCTAGGACTAACTTTGCCTCCCGCCCCTAAGCCATTGGGCGTTTACAAACCTTGTCTTATCGACGGCAAATATCTTTACCTCTCAGGACATGGAACGGTTCAGGAAGATGGCTCTTTGATCATTGGAAGAATAGGCGTGGATATGGATATGGAAGCTGGTAAACTTGCTGCAAGACAAGTTGGTCTGGCGATGCTTGCCACCATCAAAGCTAATCTTGGATCTCTAAATCGCGTAAAGCGGGTAATCAAAGTATTGGGAATGGTCAATTGTAAGGAGGATTTCTTGAAACATCCTTACATCATTAATGGCTGTAGCGAGTTATTTGCAGCGGTTTGGGGAGAAGAGCATGGCATCGGCGTGCGTTCTGCCGTAGGAATGGGTTCTTTACCAGACAATATCCCTGTTGAAGTTGAGGCGATGTTTGAATTGCACGAAGGAGCTTAAGGCTCCACCAAAGCTTTGTAGGAATCAAAAATACTCAAAACATCTTTGACATAATTGACTGCTAAATGGCCTTTGGCAAAGCCACTTTTCACAACAGGATCTTTGTAATATTTAGGATCTGATTTCAGTTCTAGGAATTCGGAAACAGCTTCCCAACTTTGGGTATTTCTGCCAAATTTCATTGCCAATCTCCAGGCATCCTCTACGTGACCATGGCCTATGTTATAGGATGCCAGGACAAATTTGATCCGTTCATTCGTCTCTGGAACTCTTTCCATCCAAAACTTATCGAGGTAGCGAAGATACCTGACTCCTCCAGTCAATGACTCGATTGGGTCATGAGGGTCTTCCACTCCAAATCGCTCTAAAGTAACAGGCATTAATTGTAACAAGCCAGTAGCGCCAGCATAGGAAGTAGCTGTCGTATCAAATCTGGACTCCTTATAAACCAAAGAAGCCAGAAGTCTCCAGTCCCAACCCAATTGTTCCGCACCATTTTTGATGATCTCATCAAACTGGGAAATACGGTTTCCGGCCAAGGATGAAAATGGGCTATTTGATCTGAAATAGCTGTTTTTTGAATTCAAAAAGTATTTGGCATATAAGTCTGGAATAAACCTTTTTTGTTTGTCTTCCAGCCAGTCATTTAGGTTGGACAACAATTTCGGAGAGTTATTTCTAACCACCCATGAAACTTCCCCTTCCTTTTCGACTTTCCAAGAAATATCCAGACCATCGTAATAGGTGGCATTTGCCTGCGCAATATTCTGATCTGCTACAGTCCATTTAATTTCATTTTTGACGACCTGATCTATTAAGCTTTCTTCATGCTCAGGTTTTTCAATGACAGTAAAAGAAACCTGCATGGAATCTTTAATAGCGCAAAGCTGTGATTTGTAGATGGATCCTTGGCGCACGGTAATGGTATCACCTTCGATATCCTGCCACGAAGTCACTCTACCTGAGGACTTTCTACCCACGAGAACTGTACTCATTTTCCCCAAAGGAGTAGAAAAAGTAGCACGTTCACTTCTTGTCAAGCTCTCCTCCAGATTCATCGCGATGATATCGACCTTCCCGTTTTCCAGATAGTCAAATGCTTTGTCGATGTCGGAAATCAGGACGAGATGTAGCTGAACATCGAGTCTTTTCGCCAAATCACGAAGCAACTCGTATTCATATCCCATTCTTCGGCCACGGTATATATAATAGCCAGTAGAGCTGTTATCAACTGCTGCACGGATAAATCCCCTGGCAGTAATTCCAGGCATATCCAAAATATATTCTTCCCTCTTATTCTTAATTCCGAACTGTTTTTCCAGAAAAGTACATTGTACTCCAAAGACCAAAACGGTTATAATCGAAAATAAAAGAATGACTGCTTTCTTCATGCAAATGGCCCTGTTTGGGGCCGGATGTTTCTCGATTGCAGGATTTGGCAAATGCTATGCCAAAAGAATAAATAGGGATTTCTTAAAAAAAGCAAATAAAAAAATGAGCCTGATCAAATCAGGCTCATTTCGTTTTTTAATCTTCTGTAGGCAGGTTTAAATCCTCAAAACTATTCTGGAAAAATATCCTTCCGGAAAGCCGCATCAATTCTATCTCCATCTCCTTAATATTGAAGATTGAGGTAATCAAACGATTCTCCGCAGTCAATAAATTGACCTGAGCATCACGGAATTCTAGGTATGAGGAAATACCCAACCTGAATCTTTCTAAAGCGATATCGGTGTTCTCTCTGGCTACTTCGTAGTTCTTTTTCTCAATCTCCAATAAGTCCCGATTTGTCTTATAAGTATTGAAAGCTCTGTGAATATCGGACTTCAACTGAATCTCATATTGATCCAAAGCATAACCTTGCAGCTTTTGCTGGACTCTCGCATTCTGAATTCTTCTGTTGAGTGTAAATCCACTAAAAAGATTCATTGTAATGTTCCCACCGAAATTAAAACCTTCTCTTTGGTTTTGAAGCAAGAAACCCGCATCTGAATTTGAAGTATTATTCACATAACTACCATTCAGATTGATTTGAGGCAAGCGTGAAGCTTGCAATTCTCTCATCTCAAGAAAGGCAACGTTTTCCTGACGCTGGGTGATCAGCAACTGTTTGTTATCGATAAAGGCATTTTCTTCCAGATCCATCAACATCAATGGCTCTCCCACTGTGATGGTATCATTGACTGCAAATTGGGTATCCGGACTCAATGCCATCAATTCATTCAAGTTAATTCTTGCTGCATTGATGATCTGTTCTTGATTAACCAATAATGTCAAATCCGAATTGTAATCTACTTCGGCAGTTAGAAAATCTCTTTTGCCTGCTCCACCCAACTGGTATTGAGCCTCAGCAATATCCAATCTAGACTGGCTGAGCTCCAAGGTTCTTTTTAACACCTCATACCTCTGAAGTTCCAGAACCAAACGATAATAAGCAGATGAAATAGATGCTACGGTATTTTCTACGGCAATCTTAGCATCTAATTCAGAGATCTCAGTCAACTGACCCAATCGCTTCATTGTCACGATGGATTCAGGTTGGAAGCCATAAATACCGACTACCGTAAAGTTCTCGTTTCTAGATTTTGCGTCATTGATAGTCCGAGGTTCTGGCTCATTTACAAAACGCTGCTCAACATCCTCCTTACTGAAATTCCTGGTATAAGTTGCATCCAATTGAGGAAGAAAAGATTCCCCAAATCCAATTTTTTCATTCCCTTCGGTGAAGCTGATATTCTCAACAGCAATTTTAATTTGAAGATTCTTCTCCAAACCGATCTGAATAGCTTTTTCCAGATCTAAAGCTTCTTCACCTTGGGCATAAACTACGGAACCTAGCATGCTCAAAAAGAGCACAGTAATCAATTTCTTCATCAAATTCTTGCTAATCTTCCTTCTTTGGAAGTGAGATATGTGTAAATGGCTGGGATAACAAACAGTGTCAAAATGGTGGCAAAAGTCAAACCTCCGATTACGGCTGCTCCCATTGGAACTCGGCTTTCTGCACCTGCTCCCAATCCCAAGGCAATTGGTAAAATACCTAGGATAGTGGATAAACTGGTCATTAAAATTGGTCTGAAACGAGCTACAGCAGCTCCATAAATCGCCTCATAAATTGACATTCCTGTAGCTTTCCTCTGATTGGCAAATTCCACGATAAGGATACCATTTTTCGTCACCAAACCTATCAACATAATAATACCGATCTGGCTAAAGATATTCAGCGTAAACCCTAAAGCCCAAAGTGTAAATAAGGCACCAAAAATTGCCAATGGAACAGTAAACATGATTGTTAATGGATCCATGAAACTTTCAAACTGGGCAGAAAGAACCAAATAGATCAGAATCAATGCAAATAAGAATGCAAAAAACAAACTATTAGAACTCTCTCTAAATTCTTTGGAAGGACCTGAAACATCTGTGGAAAAGGAATCATCTAAGACTTGGGCAGCAATTCTATCCATTTCCTCCAGTCCATCACCAATAGTATATCCTTCGGCAAGGTTAGCCGAAACTGTACCTGCCACAAATCGATTAAAACGGTATAATTGAGGTGGAGTACTTTTTTCTGTAACTGTAACCAGGTTATCCAACTGAACCAAGGAACCGTTTTCCGCACGCACATAAAGCATTCTCAGGTTCACCGGCTCATTTCTATCCTCCAATCGCATTTCACCTACTACTTGATATTGCTTTCCGTTTTTAATAAAGTAAGCGAATCGCTGACCAGAGTAGGATAGCTGTAATGTTCTGGCAATTTCCTGAACAGAAACTCCTATGTTTCTTGCTTTTGCTCTGTCGATCTCTATTTCCAATTCAGGTTTGGTGAATTTCAAATTGATATCAGAGAAAATAAATACAGGGCTTTTTCCTACTTCAGCCATAAATGTTGGAATTACTTCCTTCAATTTATCCATGGTTGGCGCCTGCAAAACATACTGAATAGGAAGACCTCCACGGCTATTACCGATCGACTGAGCCTGGGAAGCAAAAGCTTTCACCCCAGAATATTTCTTCAACTTCTGGTTTATTTCATTGAAATATTCACCCTGGGTTTTCTCCCTGTTTTCTGCATCTGTGAGAATAAAGCGAACAAATCCGGAATTTGTACTGGATGAGCCAAAACCTGGAGAAGTTACAGAGACCATTCCCCTAACTTCATCCTTTGGATAATCTGCTTTAAAATCCGTGACCATCTGATCAATAATCTGATCCATATAACTAAATGTCGCGCCCTCAGGTCCACTCATTCGGATTACAATTTCCCCACGATCTTCTGTAGGTGCAAGCTCCGTAGGAATTTGATTAAACAACCAATAGATCCCAAAACCCATAAAACCAATTAGAATAAATGAAACCCAACGGAATTTCATAAATCCACTAAGCATGCGGTCGTAGCCATCATTTAGCCAAACAAAAATCGGCTCTGTCAGATTGTAAAATTTGTTATGTTTTTCCCTCTTCTTAAGAAACTTGGAACTCAACATTGGCGTCATGGTCAAAGCCACAAAAGAAGAAATAATCACTGCCCCAGCTACGACAATTCCAAACTCACGAAAAAGTCGACCAGTGGTACCTGTAAGGAAGATCACAGGAAGAAATACAGCCGCCAGTGCAACGGTAGTAGCGATTACAGCAAAAAATATCTCCTCTGAACCTTTTTCTGCTGCTTCTTGAGGATTCTCGCCTTTTTCTATACGTGAATAGATATTTTCTAACACCACAATTGCATCATCTACCACCAGACCGATGGATAATACAATTCCCAAAAGCGTCAGGACATTGATAGAGAAATCCATCAGGTACATGACAAAAAACACCCCAATCAATGAGATAGGAATAGTTAAAACCGGAATAAAAGTGGTCCTCCAGTCTCTCAGGAAAAGGAAAATGATCGCAACTACAAGAATAAATGCCGTGATAATAGTTTCCTGGACTTCGGCAATAGAGCTTCGGATATAGCTGGTTTTATCAAATCCAATCTCCAAACCTACATCTGAAGGCAGGTCCTTCTCTATAAATTCCAGCCTTCTATAAAATTCGTCAGCAATCTCTATACTGTTTGAACCAGGAAGAGGTACCAAAACCACCCCTACCATCGGCACTCCGTCTCGCTTCAAAATACTTCTTTCGTTCAATGCTGCCAGCTCGGCCTTACCAATATCCTGAAAGCGAACAATATTGTTTTGATCTTCCTTGATAATTAGATCATTGAATTCCTGGGGAGTACTCAATCTACTTTTGGTACGAACCGATAACTCTATTGTCTCTCCCTCAATTTTCCCAGAAGGCAATTCCACATTTTCGCTTTGTACTTTTGACAATACGTCCAAAGGAGTTACTCCATAAGATGCCATTTTCAATGGATCCATTCTCAGACGGATCGCATATTCTTTTTCTCCCCAAATCTGTACTCTACTGACTCCTGGGATGGTCTGAAGCCTTTCTTTAAAAATATTCTCAGCTATATCAGAAAGATCCAAAAGGCTTCTTTCATCACTTTTCACATTTAAGAAAACGATCGGCTCAGAATCTGCATCTGCTTTGGAAACCACAGGCGGTTCAGCATCTGGCGGTAGATTCCGTTGCGCACCTGATACTTTATCCCTTACGTCATTTGCCGCTGCTTCCAAATCAGCTCCCACATCAAATTCAACAGTAATACTACTACCTCCGTCATTACTCGTCGATGTTAAAGATTTGATACCCTGGATCCCGTTTATAGCCTCTTCTAATGGCTCGGTGATTTGGGCTTCGATCACATCTGCATTTGCCCCAACGTAAGTGGTTCTTACGTTAATTACCGGAGGATCGACACTAGGGAACTCTCTAATTCCCAAAAGGGAAATCCCTATGGCACCAAAAAGCATGATGACCAAAGACATCACGATAGCCAGTACCGGTCTGTTTACACTAATATTTGATAAACTCGCCATGTTAGTTGATTTGGGTAAATTCTACAGGAGTGCCTGTAGCCGCTTGCAATACACCTGTGGTAAGCACCAGATCACCTTCATTTAAACCACTAAGGATTTGAACTTGAGTGTCTGTACGTGTACCGATTTCAACTGATCTCTCTTCAGCTTTGCTATCAGCACCAACGACAAAAACTTTGTATCCCTGAAGTTCAGGAATAATTGCCTCAGAAGGAACCATGAATGCATCTTCAGTCTCGCCTAATACGTAGCGAATACGAACGAACATTCCTGGCAAAAACTTTCTTCCTTTATTAGGACTTTCAGCTCTTAATTTCAATGTTCGGGTAGCCGCATCAATTTGATTTTCAAATGCATATACTTTTCCTTTTACTTCTTCCTGCGCCGCCTCATTGGAAAAGAAAATTTCAGATCCGGCAGTCACTTGATTGGCATATCTTTCAGGAATGGAAAACTCGATTTTAATCGGATCGATATTCACGAAGTTTGCAATGATATCACTGGTTCCAATTACACTTCCCTCACTGACCTGTCTTAATCCCAGTATACCATTAAACGGTGCTCTCACGATGGTTTTTGCCAATTGAGCCTCCACCAATTTCAGATCGGAAAGAGTCGTATTATATTGATTCAATACAATGTCATACTCTTCCTGGCTAATCGCTTCTCTGGCCAACAATTGCTTTTGTCTGTTTTCCTGGCTTTCAAAAAGCTTCTGGGTATACTCCAATCGCTGATGCTGCGCCTGCAGTTCATCATCATTTAAATAAAGTAATGGAGTTCCTTTGGTTACATACTGACCTTCGTTGAAAGTAATTCTAGTAACAAGGCCTGAAACCTCAGGTCGTAAATCCACTGATTCATTTGGAAGGATGGTACCTGTTACAGAAAGCTGATTTCTCAATGTTTCTTTTTGAATTTTCACCACTTTCACCGGCAAAACAGTAGGGGCACCCGGTCCTGCTCCTGAAGCAGCAACACTTGCCTCGTTGGAATTACGATTGTCCAGCCTTGGATATAAAAAAGCTGCAATAACGATGAGGATGATCCCGACAATCAGGATAATCTTGGTCTGGTTTTTCATAAATAATGAAAGTACTCCGGTTTAGGTTTGTCCTTTAATAAATGTCAAAGCATACTGATTAAATCGTTTTGGCTGCTCCACATTGACTACGTGGCCACATTTCTCTACAATTTTCAGTATAGAATTTTTATGAATTTCAACGATCTTCTTTACTGACTCTAAAAACATCACATCTTGATCTCCCATCACATACAGCGTAGGAATATCAATTGCTTTTTCCTTAAAGAATTTCAACAAAGGGTTGATATCCTTGGTCAGTTTAAACCAGCGGATAAATTCCTTTTGGCATAACTTTTTAGCCTCTCTAATAAATAGATTTCTGGATTCTTCGTGTTGCTTTTTTGGCATGATGATAAAAGCAAACAAGCTGTAAAGCCACATGTAAGGAATAAATCTCTTAAATGTATTGCCAAGAAAAACCAGAAATCTGGACTTGATATTCAACTTGGTAATGGCTCCAGCCAGCACCAATGATTTTACCCTTTGTGGTTCCATTTCTGCCAGATTTCTAGCCAGAATGGTTCCTAAAGATACACCAGCAAAATGGGCCGGAGGTATCTCTTTTTCATCCAACACTTCAATAATATCCCGGGTAATTTCCTGAAAAGTATATTCCTCGTTCCAGATGGCCTGGGGTAGATCCGATGACTTTCCATGGCCTCTAAGATCTATCAGCAACAAGTTGAAATGCTGTTTGAATTCTTTCAACTGTTTAAACCAAACTACCGAAGACCCGCCGGCACCATGAATGAAGACTACCCACTCCGAACTTTGAGGATGAATATAACTTTTACTATAAAGCATACAGTTCTAACACCCGAAGGATAATAAGGTTGTCGGAATTTAAATTTAGCGGGATAATTTTTGATTAATGGCAAAAAACATACTGGAGGCAAATCTTCACCATCAATGGAAAAAAAAGAGGATGTTTTATTTCGTAATTCTCCGAAAAACTTAAAATTTCCACCCAAGGGTACTTTGTATCACATAATCAAAATCTGTGGCGCCTTCGGCAGGCATATTATCATAGTTCATGGACACTCCTAATTTCAGAAAAAAGTCATCGATAAAGTTATAAGTCACATTGACTCTGGCATCAGTACGATATCTCCCTTTATCCGAAAAACTTTTATAACCTATCAAACTTCCTGTGAGGTTAAAAACTCCCACATCAAAAAAGTTTAAATCCGTGGCCAGAATAGCCTCAATACTTTGATTGGCCGGAAGTTCACTCTGAAATTTTTCGCTGTTGTTATTAACCCCAGCCTGCAAATTCCAATAGGAATGATTGGTATGAATCAGGTATTTACCTAAACCGACTACTGTGTTTGATCTGAGTTTCAACAACTGCTGGGTATTGCTCAATAAGTATTCAGATCCAAATAAGAACCAATCATTTGGAAGAAAAAACAAAACCATCCCACCTACTTCATATCTCTTAATCGCTGAGGTAGATTCCTGAATGGATCGAATGGCATTAAATGAAAAAATCCCAGCCCAGCTATTCCCATTATAATTTAAATGGCTTAAAACAGAAAATTGCCTGAGCTTATTAGAGCGGGCCAAGTTAAAGCCCAAACTGATGTCTCCATTTATTCTGCTGACTGATGATTCATTGATTTTATTCAAGAGAACCAGCTGATCTTTTTCCAGAACAATCTGATTTTGATCATCCAGATCTATCATTTTTTGAGCTCTGGAATTCGGGTTTATTGCTGTTATTTGAATGGAATCTTTCGAAATTGAATTCACCGACCCCTCTAACCTTTCCCCATTCTCTAATGAAATAAAAAATATATTGGGGCTTTTGATCGAGGAAACCTCTTTCCACTTAACCTGTATATCTACATTGGAATAAACTGTTTTGATGAAAACAATCCCCTTATCCAAATAAGAAATCTTTCCTACAATTATATCCTCATTAGAAAGTCGAAGGGTGTCATTCTGAGCTTGAAGTGAAAAGCTAAACCCTCCAATAAATCCTATTAAATAAAAGAAGGGGATTAACCTTCCTTTTACAAACTCCATCCGACCGTAGTTTGAAATATATAATCGAGTTGGGTGGCTCCTTCAATAGGTCTATTATCATAGTTCATGGTAGTGCCCAATTTTACATAGAAATCATCCAAAAACTCGTATTTAACATCTAGCCTGAAATCCGTTCTAAATCTGCCGGATTCGGAAAAGCTCGGATAGGCTATTACCTGACTGAATAAACTCAAATCACCAATGTCATACAAGTTTAACTCCGACCCAATAAATGCTTCCCCTGTCTTTCTGCTTGGAGTATCATCCAAGTAAGTTTCATTGTTAAAGTTGACCCCTGTCTGAAAACCAAAGTAAGTTCTATTGGTATGAACCACATATTTACCAATACCGACTTTATTACCTGTTCTAAGTTTGATCAACTGTTCGGTATTCGATAAAAAGGTGATGTTGTAAAGTAAAAACCAATCTTTAGGCAAAAAATAGTTAAAGGTAAAATCCGCATCGGTTCTTTTGACAGGATCTACTTCATCTTGGTTAGAACGAAGGGAATTGAAGGTGGCATTTGCTTTCCAACGATCAGCCAAATATCCCAATCCACTTCTGACGTTAAATTGTCTCAGATTATTTGCTCTGGTCAAGCTCCAACCCAAATCAATATTTGCTGAAAGTCGACTCCAAAAGCCATCATCAAGCGCATTTAAATAAACTACATCGGCAATTGGTACCGAAGCCTTTCCCCCACCGAGATCCTCCGTGTTTGATTTTTTTCTACGGAGTCTCAGAATATTTTCTGGATCATACGTATCTATTTCTATGGTCTCGGCATCGATACTATTAATGGTTCCATTATAACGCTTACCATTAGTCAGTGTAATCAAGTATTTGGTTTTTGAAAAAATATGAGAAATACCATCCCAGGAGATTTTAAAGTCAGAATCACTGTAATCTGTTTCAATAGTAAGGACACCTTTATCCATACTTTTGATTTCACCGATTATGACATCTTTATTTTTCAGAATTAAAGAGTCGGTTTGAGAATAGACTTGAATAGAAAAGCCAAAGGCCAAAAGCATCAGTAAAATTCTTCTCATAGTTGAATGGTTCTAAAAATTATAATGATAAAAATAAAAAAAAACACCTCTAAAAAGAGGTGTTTTTTAAAATTGTTTTGATTTTCAATTAGTTGAAAATGTATCTAACACCAACTTGCATTCTCCAGGTATCACCAATAGAAGTGGTATTTCGGAAAGTTTCAGTTGGGAAATCACTTGTCCCTGGAATTGTATTTAATCTATATTCTGGTTGACCAGCACTATTTACTCCTCTATAGTTAAGTAGGTTCTGCTGATAAGCGAATTTTTGGATTCCCCATGAGGAATTAAACATATTTCCAATGTTTAGGATATCAATAGAAAGTTGAAGCTTATTTTTTTGATCTTTAGATAAAACAATATCCTCTGTAATTCTTAAGTCAAATCTATTTACAAAAGGTCTAACAGCACCATTTCTTTCTGCGACTGAACCTCTGTTTTCGCTTAGGTATTCATCTTGATCAATATAATCATTCAGCAACTGAGCTTGCTCTGCTGCTGTCACAGTTCTACCTCCAACAGTAAATTCCTGAAAGTTCAACTCATTGGCATTGGTTGGAATGTACATCAGTCTGTTAGATGCGTCTCCAAAGTTTCCAGAATAAGTGTAAGAGAATCTTCCGGCATCCGATCCTTCATAGAAAATGGATATGGTTGTATTATCTGTCTGATAGGCCAAATTGGCGATAACTCTATTAGGAATATCAAATCCTGCAAAACTTAATTCAGGATCATTTCGGTCAGATTGTACTGTCGCTGGCCACAGAGAGATAGCTTGAGATCCACTGGATGCATCTAAATCTCTAGATCTTGATCTGGTATAAGCAACCATTGTAGAAAATCCATTTTCAAATTGCTTTTGAAGTTGTGCAGTTATAGAATAATAATCTGCTTTTCTCTGTGCATTTGTTAAATAGAATACATTTCTAAAATCATCATCATTGGAATAGTTACTTCCTTCCCAATAAGGTCTCTGATCTGGACCTGTGAAAGTTCCATCTGGAGTTCTTACTACAGGATTGTATGCAATTGGTGTAGAAACATCTTTAGAGTAAATGAATTCTAAAGTACCGATAATTCCGAAAGGCAATACCTGATCAACTGCAAGGTTGGATCTCCAAACTTGTGGAAGTTTGAAATTTTTATCAGTTAGGTTCAATTCATTAGATAATGATTGACCTGGGTTTTCCGGGTTACCGTAGGTAACGTCAGGATTGAAAACATAGTTAGGACCCAAAGCCTCTACTACATCGTCTCCTTCATATCCAAGACCGCCTCTCACTACACCTGAACCGTTTACTTGATTGGATAACCAAACAAAAGGAATTCTTCCTGAGAAAATACCTGTACCTCCACGAACTTGGGTTGTTCTATCACCTTTCACATCCCAGTTCACTCCCACTCTTGGAGACCAAAGAGGATTCACTTTTGGGAATTGACTTACATCTGGTGTAATAGTTCCATCAGGAGTTTCAAAAGTTTTGTTCAAATCATCCAACAAATCATTGGAAGGGATGTCAATTGGATAGAATGGGAAATCAATTCTCAAACCTCCAGTAACCTTTAAATTCTGAGTTACTTGATATTCATCCTGTACGTAGAATCCGATTTGACCAAAATTAGTATTATCCACTGGTGGAGTGGTGGAACCATCCAATGCATATCCTTTAGCAAACGCTTCTGGGTATGCACCAGGAGTTTTATTAATTACAGAAGCTACAAAATCATCATAGGAATTGAATCGGTAAAATCCATTAAACACAGGGTTGAAGGCATTTTTGAATGTCATATACTCAAAATTGACCCCAAAAGTGTAAGTATGATTTCCTTTATATAGAGAGAAATTATCAGTGAAATTGAAGATATTATTTTCCAACAAGTTACCAACAGTAAATAACTCATTTCCCATAGACATATAATATAGTAAGTTACCAGATGCATCTGGCTCCAATACTTCAAT
Organism: Algoriphagus iocasae; assembly: GCF_014206875.1. GTDB lineage: Bacteria > Bacteroidota > Bacteroidia > Cytophagales > Cyclobacteriaceae > Algoriphagus > Algoriphagus iocasae. The sequence continues at coordinate 417,797 of NZ_JACIJO010000002.1, forward strand.
AAATGGAAAATCTTGTCCGCCTGGGATTCCTCTCTTTGGATCAGTAATAGATGTATATCCTACGTTGACTTGATTGGACATATTTACACCAATTCTAGAGTTAAGTTCTGCAACCCAAGACTGTACTTTTCTATCATTAGTATAGTTTGCATTCCTGAAATTCATTGCTTCAATTCCAGTTCTATCTGTATTTCTATATCTGGTAGATATATATCTTACTGAGTTACCGTTTGTTGGTACATCAGTAAATGCTGAGTAATTATTGTATCTAAGAGAAACCTTATGATTGTCATTAATATTCCAATCCAACCTTGCATTGAATCTTTCCTGCTCTGAAGCAAAAGAATAATTCTCATAAGGACCAGCTTCATACCCATACAACTGAGATAGGCTTTCTCTAACAAAGTCCAATTGAGAAGCTGGAACTCTTGAAACAGTCAAACCATCCGGTTCTAAACCTGGTCGAGAAGCAACTTTTGTAAAGCTAGGAACAGCTTCCGTCTCCTTTTCATAAGAGACAAAGAAGAATACTTTGTTTTTAATTATTGGTCCACCTAATCTAAATCCGGCAATTTCATTTTTTGAATCACCAACATTTAGTCTGGTATCCCCCACCTTATCACCGATCATTTGATCATTTCTTAAAAAATAATAGGCTGATCCTGAAAAATCATTTGTACCTGATTTAGTAATTGCGTTCACAGATGCTCCAGTAAAACCTGCTTGTCTAACATCAAATGGAGCCAGATTAACCTGCACTTCCTCAATTGCATCAAGAGATATTGGGTTAGCTCCTGCGAATTGACCGGATCCTAGTCCAAAGTTATTGTTGTAAATATTACCATCAATGGTGTAATTATTAAATCTGCTAGAAGTTCCCGCAAATGAAGTCCCATTAGATTGTGGAGTAAGGCGGGTGAAATCATTTATACTTCTGTTCACTGTTGGCAATGAATTGATCTTTTCATTGTTAAGGTTCAAAGATGCCCCTGTACGATCCGAATTCATAATCGCATCTTTACTAGCGATCACCTCAACAACGTCTAATTCCATTCCATCGTTTAACTGGACATTCAATGTATACGTTGATCCTAAACCTAATACAATGCCATCAAACGATCTTTCTTCATACCCTACAAAAGAAACAACCACATGGTATGGCCCACCTACTCTCATGTTTGGAAGAAAAAATCTTCCTTCTAAGTTACTAACTGCACCATAGCGCGTACCTGATGGTTCGTGTGTAGCTACAATATTAGCACCTGGGAGAGATTCCCCCGTTTCGTCAATGACAGATCCTTGAATGTTAGCTGTTGTAACGCCTTGGGAAAAAGCGGTACCATAACTCACCACAAGGAAAATAAATGACAACAAATTCCTCAGTAAATTTTGCCTCATAATTAATTTGTTTTGATATAAGTTGGTTTTGAAATGTAATTCAATGCAAAAGTAATTTTGTGAATCGGCAATCTTGGGTACTTACTGTTAAGTTTCACGGTACGAATTTCACACTTTTTAACATTAATTTAATATATGAAAGCAAATTATATTCTATAATTTTTAAATTTTCTGTCAATTTTTTATTGATTAGATCAATTTTTTACTGGAATATTGAAATAATCAATTGAAAATTGAAATTGTCCAAATGTAGAAAATATCCAAAAAACCAAAATACAATTTCGCGACAGGCCTCATTGCCAAAAATTTCAATTGAATACCCCGTAAAAACAAATCATCCTTCATGAAAAGAAATAAAAATTTTGCTTGGCTTTATATCTTTCTATTTGCCACATTAATTGACATGGTTTTTCTTCTTGAAGGGAAAAATGAGTTTAGATATTTTTCTAAGCCTCTGATTTTGGCGGGTTTAATTTTATATTTTTTTAAAATCACCAAACCGATTGCCAGCACTTTACTGACCAAAACCGTCTTGAGTGCTTTGATTTTTTCATGGATCGGTGACATTCTTTTATTGTGGCCACAGTTATTTGCTTTTGGCTTAGGTGCATTTCTAATCGCTCATGTATGCTACATCATTGCTTTTAAAGTCGCTCAGAAAAACCCAGGTCATATTGGCCAGGTAAATTTCATCAAAACATTCTTCTTCAACCTCCCCTTTTATATCCTTGCGGCATTTGTTTACTATCTGATCCAACCGAATCTGGGAGTATTAAAAATTCCAGTGATCATTTATGTAATTGCTATCGTATCGATGGTCACTACTGCCAGAGAGCGATTTGGAAAATCCCATCATTCAAGTTTTTGGCAAGTAATGATCGGTGCCGCTTTATTTTTTATCTCAGATGGAATTCTGGCGATTGATCGATTTTACATGGGATTTCCAGAAGCCGGGATATTAATTATGGGAAGTTATGCTGTTGCCCAGTTATTGATTGTGATGGGAATTCGAAGTCATTTAATTCAACCTCAATAAGAAAAATTGCATTTCCAGCTTTTATAAAATGGACAAACAAATCCTGATAGATTTAGTCACCAAGACCATGCCCTATGGCAAATACAAAGGAAGGCTTCTTTGTGATATCCCGGAACATTATCTGGTTTGGATGCATGGTCAAGGGTTCCCCGAAGGAAAACTTGGGATGTGGCTTCACACCCTTTATGAAATTCGACTGAATGGATTAGAAGATATTTTGAGAGAATTGAGGAAAAATTATAGATAAAAAAAGAGGCCGAAGCCTCTTTCTTAATTTTTCAGATTGACGAGAATCGAAAGCTCTTTCAATTGCTCATCGGCAATGGTACTTGGTGAATCAATCATCACGTCTCGTCCAGAATTATTTTTAGGGAAAGCGATGTAATCTCTAATGGAATCAGACCCTCCAAAAATTGCACAAAGGCGATCAAATCCAAAAGCAATTCCACCATGCGGAGGTGCTCCATATTCGAATGCTTCCATCAAAAACCCGAACTGCTTCTGCGCTTCTTCATCAGAAAAGCCAAGATGTTTGAACATCAACTGTTGGGTACCGCGGTCGTGAATTCTGATAGATCCTCCTCCTATTTCCACTCCGTTGATGACCAAATCATAGGCATTGGCACGAACAGCTCCTGGATCTGTATCCAAAAGCGGAATGTCTTCTTTCTTAGGTGAGGTAAATGGATGGTGCATGGCATGGAAACGGTTGGTTTCCTCGTCCCACTCCAAAAGAGGGAAATCTACCACCCAAAGTGGTTTGAAAACATTTCTATCTCTTAGTCCAAGGTCTTCACCCATTTTAAGACGAAGTTCGGAAAGTTGCTTTCTCACCTTATTTGCTTCACCACTTAGGATCAACATCAAGTCGCCCGGCTCAGCTGAAAAAGACTCTGCCCAAGCCTGAAGATCCTCGGCTGAATAGAATTTATCAACTGTTGACTTTATGCTACCATCAGCATTGTATTTGGCATAAACCATGCCTTTGGCTCCGATTTGAGGTCTTTTTACCCATTCCGTCAAAGCATCTAATTGCTTTCTGGTATACTCTGCAGCTCCTTTCGCACAAATCCCTACTACTAATTCAGCATCATCAAAAATACCGAATCCTTTTCCTTTAGCTACCTCATTCAGCTCTACAAATTTCATATCGAAACGAAGATCCGGTTTGTCATTACCGTAATATTTCATCGCATCAGCAAAGGTCATTCGCTTCACCTCTTCCAACTCCACTCCTTTCACATTTGCAAAAAGATGCTTGGTCAATCCTTCAAAAGTAGAAAGGATGTCTTCCTGCTCCACAAAAGCCATCTCGCAGTCAATCTGTGTAAATTCCGGCTGACGGTCCGCTCTCAAATCCTCATCTCTGAAGCATTTCACGATCTGGAAATACCTGTCAAATCCTGAAACCATCAACAATTGCTTGAAGGTCTGCGGAGATTGAGGCAATGCATAAAATTCTCCTGGATTCACACGGCTTGGAACAACAAAGTCTCTGGCTCCTTCCGGAGTGGATTTGATCAAAACCGGAGTTTCCACTTCAATGAAGTTTTGAGCGTCCATGTATTTACGGGTCTCCTGCATCATTTTATGACGCAGTTGTAGTTTTTCCCGAACGACATTCCTTCTCAAATCCAAATAACGGTATTTCATTCGCAGTTCATCACCCCCATCAGTCTCATCCTCAATGATAAAAGGAGGGACTTTGGCTGCGTTTAATACTTCAAGCTTAGAAACTTTAATTTCAATTGATCCAGTTGGAATCTTATCATTTTTGGAAGTTCGCTCAATGACAGTTCCAGTTGCCTGTACGACAAATTCACGTCCTAACTCGGCAGCTTTTTCAAGTAATTCTTTCTCACTGGAATCTTCTTCAAAAATCAACTGAGTCAATCCATAGCGATCTCTCAAATCAACCCAGATAAGGCCACCTTTATTTCTGACACGCTGAACCCAGCCAGCAAGTGTAACTTCTTGATCAACGTTTTCGAGGCGCAATTCGCCGCAAGTATGCGTTCTAAGCATGGTTTTAGTTTTTTTGGGAGGTCAAAGATAAAGAATTGAGGTTGAGTACACCATCATCTTTTTGGGATTCCTCATTTTTTTGGACAAAACTCTATGAAAAGCATTTTATTCCGGTGAATTCATTGAATTTTTTTTAATCTTTTTCAGATTAGGCAGGGAATTAGATAGGTGTAAACTGAAAATTTTAGATCGATCAGCCTAAGAAGTATCATCGACTGTAAAATTTATTTTTAGTGAATAATTAAAAATATTGCACAGTAGATTTTCGTTGGCATTATAGTTGGGCAAAAGGGGACACGAAGGAAATTGTCCCAAAACTTGGAAAATATTCCCTTTTTTCCTTGATTGAAGGTTATTCTATCATCCCAAAACTTTACAGATTAATGAACAAAAAATGGATCGTTGCTTCATCAGTGATTTTGACACTCGGTGCAGCGGCAATATTCCAATATTTAGGCTTTCCCTTAGAGAGTAAACCTGTATCGGTTCCTACCGAAGAATTGGTTGTAGAAGATGTTTCAAATGAAGTTTTTCTTTACGGAATCAATGTCACCGGACTCAATATTGTCGAGGGAACTGTCAGCAAAAACCAAACACTGGCTACCATTTTAGCCCCATTTAATGTTCCTTATCAAATCATCGATGAAATTGCCAAGAAATCAAAAGAGGTTTTTGATGTAAGGGGAATTGCTACCAATAAAAAATTCACGGTACTTACTCCTGCAGATACAGCTCAAGCACAGTTTTTTATTTATGAGCCAAATCCTGCAGAATATGTAGTATTCAATCTAGACTCCATGAATATCTACAAGGCTGAAAAGCCTGTGGAGTATGTACAAAAAGAAGTTGCTGGAATCATTGAAAGTAATCTTTCATCTGATATGTCAAAGCTAAATGTAGGCTATGATATTGTCGATCAGTTCGCGGATTTATATGGCTGGTCAGTAGATTTTGGAGCACTTCAGAAAGGCGATAAATTTAAAGTCGTTTATGAAGAGAAAATGATTGAGGGGAACGTAGTGGGTGTTGGTGATATCAAACTCGCTTACTTCGAACATCGTGGAGAACCTTTTCACGCCATCCCATTTGAGCAAAATGGAGAAATGAATTTCTTTGATCAGGACGGAAATAGTTTGAAAAAAGCGTTTTTGCGCGATCCTGTCAAATATACCCGAATCAGTTCCCGATACAATTTGAGAAGATTTCATCCAGTGCAAAAGAGATACAAAGCTCATTTAGGAACTGATTATGCTGCAGCAAAAGGCACAGAAATTCGTTCCGTTGGCGACGGAGTAGTCACTCATGCGACTTACACCTCTGCAAATGGAAATTATGTGAAAATCAAGCATAATGGAACTTACACCACTCAATATCTTCACATGTCAAAAATTGCTTCTGGTATGAAGCCTGGGCAGCGTGTTAAGCAAGGTCAGGTGATCGGATATGTGGGAAGCACGGGATTGGCGACAGGAAATCACCTTTGCTTTAGATTCTGGAAAAACGGCAAACAAGAGGATTGGTTGAGAGAAAAAATCCCACCTTCCGAGCCTATATTAGCTGCAAACAAAGCTGCTTTTGATAGCAAGAAGTTTGAATCCCTTCAGTTACTCGCCAATATCACTTATCCTGGTGAGGCTAAAAAGCTAGTGGCAAAAGCAGAGGAAATTCCTAGCATTCCTACTTTGAAAACGAAAACGGATTAAAATATTTTCCCAGAAGATTAAAAAAAGAGAAGCCTTTTGGCTTCTCTTTTTGTTTTAGAAAGAATCGGTTAAACTTTTTAAAGATTTTTTTAAAAAAATGATATCGGTCACATCTAACTGAAATTTTCTTCACTAGATTTGCGCCCAATGGTGAAAAGCACATTCTACATATGGCTTTGCGCTGTTCTAATGATGAATAGCATGGTGTATTCGGTGATCAAAGTGAGTTTCACGATGAACCAAAAATACATTATTGACAATTTCTGTGTCAATAAAGATAAGCCAATGATGAACTGTGATGGTAAGTGCTACCTTGCCACCAAGCTAAAAGAAGAGCAGGAAAGACAGGAAAATAAAACTGCCATCAGCTTTAGCCAGGATTTCGGGATTTACATCCAGCAACAATCCCTAACTTATCTTCATCCCACGAATTCCATTGAGCAGGTAGCTCATACATCTTTTTATCAAGACTGGTTTGGCCAAACCGAAAGCAAAGAAATCGACCATCCACCGCAAGTGTGATTTTTTGATCGAGTAACTGATTTCTTTTATAAAACCTTAAATACATGCGAATCCAAATTCCTGCTTGGCTGGGATTAGTCTGCGTGTGTGGCTTGATTTCCTGTGGAAATGAAATGGAAAGTCCTGTATCTGGACCAACTCAAATCTCCCTGAACTCACCGGATTATTTTCCGAACAATGTAGCCATGCCTGCTGACAATCCTTTGACGGAGCAAGGAGTACAGCTTGGGCGGATGCTTTTCTATGAGAAAAAGCTTTCTGCAGATGGCAGTATCTCCTGTGCCTCCTGTCACCAGCAACAAAAAGCCTTTTCAGATGGCAAACAATTTAGCTTTGGCGTCAATGAAGCTAAGGGTGATATGAATGCAATGTCGCTTTCCAATCTTCATTGGCAAAATCGATTCTTTTGGAATGGACGTGCAAAAACGCTTGAAGAGCAGGCTGTACAGCCCATTGAAGACGAAAGGGAAATGAATCTTCCAATTGAGGAAGCTGTCAAAAGGCTGGAAGCTGACACCAAATATCCCGCATTATTCAAAAATGCATTTGGCACTGAGGACATCAATGCTGAGTTGATTGGAAAGGCCTTGGCTCAGTTTGAACGAACGCTAATTTCTGCCAATTCAAAATTTGATGCCTGGATCAGAAATGAAGTTGAGCTTAGCCCTGAGGAAAAGCTGGGTATGGAGCTTTTCTTCACACATCCGGATCCTAAGTTGCAGCTTCGTGGTGGCAATTGTAGCGATTGTCATTTGGGTTTTCTAACTGCAGGAGATCCGAATGGATTTACAGGTTTTCACAATAATGGATTGGATGCTGAGGAGCATCTGGCCTCTGGTCTCCAGTCTGTAACTGGAAATCCATTTGACAAAGGAAAATTCAAAGCCCCAGGGTTAAGGAATATTGCATTGACCGCCCCTTATATGCACGATGGAAGATTTCAGACTTTGGAAGAAGTACTCGATCATTACAACGATCATATTCAAAACAGCCCTACACTGGACGTGTTGATTTTGGAAGCCAGCAATGAGCTTCCTGATGGAAGTGATGCCGTCAAACTGCATCTGAGCAAGGATGAAAGAAAGGCTATTATATCCTTTCTACACACCTTGACAGATCAGGAATTTATTACAAATCCAAAATTTTCAGACCCTTTTAATTAATTCTGATTTACAAAATTTAAACAAATGAAAAATCTATTTTATACAGCATTATTCGGTTCATTATTGATTTTCTCCTCATGTAAAGACGAGGAAATCCCAGCTACAATGGCTATAAATATTGAACTGGAGCATGTGCTAGCTGGCCAAACTTTAGAACTGAACGGAAAATCATTTACGCTTCCTTCAGGAGAAGACTTCACCCCCAAAAAGTTTAAATATTACATCTCCAATGTGGAATTAAAGAACTCAGCCACAGGAGAAACTTATGTAGAACCAGAAAGCTATCACCTGATTTCAGAAGATGGAAACAAAAGCATAGACTTGGGAATGGTACCCTCTTCTGACTATGACCAATTGGTTTTTTCCATTGGTGTAGACGAAGTAGCCAATGGAAAAACAGATCAAACAGGTGACTTAGATCCAAACTCTGATATGGCTTGGAACTGGAATACTGGTTACAAATTCCTAGTTCTGGAGGGTGAATTCACTAATAGCAAGACCAGCGAAAGACAAGGTCTGGTAATGCACATTGGTACCAATGCCAATTACAAAACCATCACCCAAAATCTGTCTGGGGTAAGAGCTGGAAAAAGCACCACTTTAATTCTAAGCTCAAATCTTGACGAACTATTCCTGGATCCAAATACTCTTCAATTGAGCGAATTGGAAAGCACCACAATCATGTTTGGTGAGATGGCCGGAAAAGTCGCAGAAAACTATTCTGATGGTTTTATTACTGTGAAATAATCAATATTGACATCCCGGGGATCATAGTCCCCGGGTTTTCTAATGAAAAATTACCTCAAACTTCTTTTGATTTCAGGGATATTGCTTGTTTCGGCTTGTTCTCAGGATGTAGATCCTGTTAAGAAAATCAACACGCTGAACTACTTTCTTCCTAAGATTTCTTCTACGCTTCAAGTGGCAGGATTTCCACAACCGGAAAGAAACCTTCTTTCCGAAGAGGGAGTCACTTTGGGGAAAAAACTGTTCTTCGACCCCAAATTATCAGCAAATGGACAGGTCTCCTGTGCCACTTGCCATAGCCCCTCATTGGCATTTACAGATGGGATTTCATTGGCAGATCATGGAGTATCAGGTAATAAATTACACCGAACTGCACCCTCGATTTTCAATTTGGCCTGGCAAAGAAATGGGCTCTTTTGGGATGGTGGAGCAAACGATTTAGAGTCTTTGAACTTTGGACCACTAACACATCCAGATGAGATGGGGGCTGATCTCGATGATGTAGTTACCTATCTGGAAAGTGATGCAGAATATAGGTCTCATTTCAATTTAGTCTTCGGAGAAGAACAAATCCAAAGTGCCCAAGTATCAAGGGCAATCAGTCAGTACGTGAGAACCTTGATTTCTCAAGATTCAAAATATGATTATTGGAAAAGAAATGATGCACAATTGACAGAGTTGGAACTCAAAGGTTATCAAGTTTATAAAAACAACTGTTCCAGCTGTCATGTCGAGGGACTTTTCACGGATGGTGACTTTCATAACAATGGGCTGGATAAAGAATATCCAAATCCACCAGAACTCGAAGGACTATATCAGGGAAGGTATAGAATCACTTCCAATCCTGAGGACTTGGGAGCATACAAAACCCCAACTTTAAGAAACATCTATTTGACTGCTCCTTATATGCATGACGGAAGATTCCAAACGATAGATGAGGTACTTGACCATTATCAAAACGGCGTTCAGGTCAATGAATCATTGGCTCCCGAATTAACTGAAGGTGTTGCCTTCAATTCTCTGGAAAGAGAAGCCCTCAAAGCCTTTCTGCACACTTTGACAGATTCGGTATTTCTTCAAAAACATCAACAAATAAACTGATGAAAGTTATTTACAATAAAATTTTCGTGTTGAGCCTTTTTTGCTTTTCCTTTCTATGTATTCAAAAGAGCTATGCATGTGACAGTTGCAATTTCTTCGAATATAGCTTGCTCCAAAACAAAAGTTACCTGGGAGTTTTCTATAGATATCGAGGGTTCAATGATTACAAAAGTTATACTTCTGTATCTCCTTCAGCGCAATCTATTCTGACTTACCCTCAACAACTTTCTACAAAGCTGCTTCCCGGAAATTATCCGATCGTAATGCATGAGCCCGAAGGGAATAATCTTTATGTGAAGAAATCCAAAGAGGATTTTGAAACTTATCAGACCATTGAAATAAGAGGAAATATAACGGTCAGAAATAAATGGAACTTCACTGCTGTTTTGCCATATGAGTTTAACAAAGTTTACTATGAAGAGTATCTAGACTTACCAAATCCAACAAGAGACACTACTCTTTTTGTCCAAGGTTGGGGAGATCTGACTTTAGCAGGGGATTATATTTGGTTGATTTATAAGCAAAAATCCCGGCATACTATTCGGCCTGGATTTGCTATTAATCTTCCCACTGGACAGGCATTGATCAAATCCAATAATGAATCGGATGCATATTTTGATCCTATCATTCAACCTGGAAAGAAAGCTTTCGCCTTTATACCAAGAATCAACTATCAATGGTTTTTAAACAATCAAGGGGTGAATGGTGGAGTAAGTTATCAATTGAGTACTGAGGGTGCCCAAAACTATCAGGCTGGAAATAGTTTCAATGCTTATGCGATTTATTTCCACCAGTTTCAGGCAGGTGAAAAGATACTTTTAGCTCCAAATGCTGGGTTCTATTATGAAGCTTCGCAAAAAGATTTGTGGCAAGGCTTAGAACAGAATCTGACAGGAGGAAAGATAGCATTTGCACAAATCGGGCTAGACCTTAACATGACCCAAACCACACTAAATCTGGTTTATCAGCATCCAATTTCCCAGAATCTTAATGGCAATCAAATTCTTCATTCGAGTAGATTAAGTGTGGGGATCATCCGAAATTTTAAGCTTTAAAATTGGAATTGAATCAAAACAAAAAAGGCCTCGATTGAGGCCTTTTCGTTTATTTTGTATTCTATGTAATCGGATGGATTTTACATCACGTCTACTTTTTTCTGTCTACCAGAGTAGGTAAACTGGGACTTGCCCACTCTCAGTTCGGTCCTTCTGTTCAGCTGGTGCATCGCAGGGGTACAGGTCACCTCGTTGCAGTCATGCACCGGTCTGGTCTCCCCGAACCAGGTCTCTTCCATCCTGTTCTCCTCGATTCCTCGCTTGGTCAGGTAGGCTTTCACTGCATCCGCTCTTCTTTCCGATAAGGCCTTGTTGTATTCCTCATCTCCCCGCTGGTCGGTATGCCCCTCGATGTACAGCATCAGGTTCGGCATGCGCTTCAGCATGATCGCCGTACGCTCCAGCTCCTTCTTGTGCACACTTCTCAGCATGCTCTTGTCAAAGTCAAAATAGCGAAGACTTGAGATTGGATACAATTGAAGATCGAGTAATTCAGCAAAAAATTCTAAATGTAAAAGGGCTTGCTTTACAATTTGATACCAAAACAATTCAACTAAACAAGAATTTTTGAAAATTAGGAATTTCCACAGGTAAATTCCATAAGAAAAAGAAATTAATACTTACAAATCTGCTTCTTGATTCAGGAAAATCTGTGCATGAGTTAGCCGTTCAGGTAAAGAATTTTCCATATTTTACTAGAAAGGAATTTAACCTGTAAATCTATGTCATTCTTAAAAAAATCAACTTCATATTTTTAAGATTTCATAAAAACACTACTTGGACATGCATTGTGTCCATCTATTTAAAAAATATCTTTTCACTCCTGAAACGCTCCTATTTAGAGTTGAAAAATCCCGATTTGATTTCTATCAAAAAAAATTATACCTATTCTCTTTATTACCTCTAAAAAATTAACTTTTACCAGAATAAATATCCGATTAGATAATTACCAAAAAATTAAAGGAGTGAAATAATGTAGCATGCCTGAAAAACAACATCCCACCTTGGAAGAACTACGAAATATCTTTGATCTACAATTAGAATCTTCTTTAAAATGGAGACAATCCACAGCCGCAGATCGAATTAAAAAACTCGAAACAATTCGCAAATGGATCTTTAAAAATCAGAAAAGGATAAAATCTGCGCTTTATGAAGATTTTAAAAAACCATTCCCAGAAACTGAACTCAGCGAGATATTCCCAATTACTATTGAGATAAATCATGCAATAAAAAATCTTAAGCATTGGATGAAACCAAAAAAAGTGGATTCCAGCCTATCAATGTTGGGTACCAAAGGCAAAATTTATTTTGAACCTAAAGGTGCTTCTTTGATTATCAGTCCATGGAACTATCCTTTTAATCTCGCGATTGGACCATTGGTTTCAGCTCTGGCTGCAGGATGTCCAGTAATACTAAAACCATCGGAGCTGACCCCCCATACATCAGGTTTGATCGAAAATATGATTGACGAGCTATTTGATAAATCTGAGGTTGCTGTTATTCAAGGAGGAGTTGAGGTTTCTCAAAGGCTTCTTGAATTACCTTTCGACCATATTTTTTTTACTGGTAGTCCAGCAGTTGGCAAAAAAATAATGGAGGCCGCTTCCAAGAACTTAAGTTCCGTGACTTTAGAATTGGGTGGAAAATCACCAACTATCGTGCATAATACAGCTGACATCAAAGATGCAGCAGAAAAAATTGTGTCGGGCAAATTTCTGAATTGTGGACAGACTTGTATCGCTCCGGATTATCTGCTTGTTCATGAAGAGGTAAAAGAACACTTCATGATGGAATTAAAAGTTGCTATCAAAAAGATGTACGATCCTGAAATGAAGGGTTTAGAACATTCTGAAGACTTGGCCAGAATCATCAATCTAAAAAACTATCAACGCCTGCTGACTTTATTAAATGACGCCAAAAATAAAGGAGCTAAGATTGAATTTGGAGGAAAAAGCGATCCGGAGACATTATATATAGAACCTACATTGGTTGGTGATTTAAACGACTCAATGACAATCCTTGATGAAGAAATTTTTGGTCCTATTCTTCCAATTCTAACTTATAAAAAACTCGAGAAAGCAATTTCACTTATCAATTCAAAACCAAAACCTCTGGCACTGTATTATTTTGGAAAGGACGATGAAGCATATAAAGAAGTGCTACATCAAACAAGTTCAGGCAATGTCATGCTAAATGACTGTGTACTTCATTTCCTTCACCCCAACCTTCCATTTGGAGGAGTCAATAATAGTGGCATAGGAAAATCACATGGGTATTTTGGATATCTTGCTTTTTCCAATGAAAAAGGTGTTTTGAAACAACGGGTTGGTTTAAATAATTCGACTCTCATCAAACCCCCTTATGATCTTAAAACAAAAAAAATTATTTCAACTTTAATCAAATGGCTATGAAGATCCATGTTTTTAAAATTCGCTTTTTACTGATTGCCTCACTTTCAATTCTCTTTTTTACATGTAACAATGATTCTGAATCCCCTTCCAAAGAATTAGAGGCAATTGATATCCTTAATGAATCTTATGGAACAGATGTGGCAAATTCAATGGATGTTTATCTTCCTGCTGGAAGAAGCACTTCCGAAACACCACTCTTTATATATATACATGGAGGCGGATGGAATAGTGGAGACAAAAGCGAAATCCTTGTTTTTAGAAGTTTAATCGAATCAGCCTTCCAAGGGTATGCAATTATCTCATTAAATTATAGTCTATACAACTTAAATACAGGTACGGGGCAGTTTCCAGCTCAGGAAAATGATGTCATGGACGCAATCAGCTATATCTTATCCAAAACCGATGAATGGAACGTTTCTAACAAAATCATCCTTGCCGGCGCTAGTGCAGGCGGACATTTAGCGCTACTTCATAGCTATAAACATCAGAATGTCGGAAACATCCAAGCTGTTTTGGCGCTTTTCCCGCCAACAGACTTAACAAGCCTATTCGAATTCAACACCCTTACTCAGCAGGGGCTTCAATTACTATTAAGTGGAACTCCTGAAAGTAATCCCGATGCTTATGCGATGTCAAGTCCAATTACTTATGTGACGCCAAACAGTATTCCTACTGCCTTTTTTCATGGATCTGCAGACGTCGTAGTACCTGTTTCACAAAGTGAGCTTCTGGCAGAAAAATTAGAGGAGAACAATGTCTCTTATTATTTTGAATCCTATCCTGGGGAGGGCCATGGTCTGGATTTTAAATCATATGCCGAGGCCATTCAAAAAGCCGCTGATTTTATTAATGAAGAGCTATAAAAAAACCCCGCTTTTTGCGGGGTTACCTTTTTTCAGACTCTTTCTAGTCCCGTAGACTTTGCCCTCGATTTGATGGCAGTTACTACTTTTTCCGAAGGTTGAAGCTTGATTTGGTCCAATTGTTCCAAAGTGCTCAGCATTTCCACATATTCTTGCATCAAAGACTCATCCTGATGCAAGGCTTGCACTAATTTCTCTTGTTCAACCTCCGTCATTTCCTGATAAATATATCTTATCAGGTCATTTGGGGTAAATAGTTTTATCATAGGCTACATTAAGGTGTTTCATCTTTTTTCTTAAATGTATCAAGGCATACCGCATTCTTCCTAAAGCGGTATTAATACTTACTCCTGTTTGATCTGCTATCTCCTGAAAACTCAAATCCAAGTAATGTCTCATTATGAGCACTTGTTTTTGAGCTTCTGGAAGTTCTTCGATCAGCCTCTTGACCAATTCGATGGTTTCATCTCTCATTTGCCGGTCTTCAAAAGTTTCTTCGGCAAATCTTAGAGAGTTGAAAATATTGGACCCATCTTCCATTTGGATCATCGGATACCTTTTAGCTTTTCTAAAATGGTCGATCGCCAAATTATGTGCGATTCGCATCACCCAAGGCTGGAACTTCCCTTCCTCATTGTATTTGTCTGAATTGAGTGTTTTCACAACTTTTACAAATACTTCCTGCAACAAATCTTCAGCAATTGCCTGATCCTTAACGATCAGGAAAATTGTGGTATATAACTTACTCTGGTACCTATCTACCAAAAGATCAAAGGCAGCTTCGTTTCCACTTCGATACTGAGCGATCAACTCGCTGTCTTGAGGTCCTTTTCTTTTACTCATCTTCAGTTGGTTTATGAACAACGTAGAAGTCTATACCATAGTATTTATTTAGTATGAAACATAATGAAACAGTTTTAAAAATATGATTTCAAAATCTTCCCTGCAAAGAAAGCCAAGTTTTTTACTCAAGCAATTTTCATAAAGGACTCAAACAAAATTTCCTTTTGAGAATTATCAAAAAGACACAATTATTTGCCTACTTCTTCGGGAATGGTTTTCACAATTACCCAATGACCATGCCAAAAAATGTTAAAATTTGGTCAAGATCTATACTAAATTCCCCTCCTTCAGTCGGGAGATTTACTGACCTTTGATTACCTTCGTGATTATTAAATAAAAAAATTTAGAAGATGGAATTAAGCGGAAAGATCATTCAAATATTACCAGAAGCAGGTGGTAATTCCAGAAATGGAAATGCATGGAGAAAGCAAGAATACATTTTAGAAACGGGTGGAAATTATCCTAAAAAAGTCTGCTTATCCATTTGGGGAGATAAAATTGATCAGTTCGCAATTCAAGTAGGTGAGCAAGTTACTTTGGGAGTTGATGTAGAAAGCCGTGAATACAATGGCAGATGGTATACAGATGTTAAAGCATATAAAGTAGACCGAACTGGCGCAGGAGCTCCTGCCCCATCACAGAATTCAATGCCTGAAGTCAGCAGTTTTCATTCTGATAGCGACGAGGACACTTTGCCATTTTAATTAATTAGAAGTACTCATGTGGGATGATTTTGATGAAAATTCGGACTGGGATGAAGATGGCGAAAGCTTTGAAGAGGAACAGAACCGAATTTACCGTCATCCTTTGATGGTAAAAGCAAAAGACATTGTAGGATTGACGCATGCCTTGGTAGGAAGTCTCGATGAAGCCAGAAAAGAGTTGTATGGCGGAATCATGATGGAGGATGCCACCTTGATGAGCTCCAAATTTGCCGGAGCAGAGGCAATCGATGATTATGTTGCCAAAATGGAAAATGCCACCATCATGAAAGTTCATGCAAAAAGCCTAAGAGCAATGACTTTTCAATTAGCAGTAGAATCCACACATGCAGAAGAGCATCTTCAGTTATTAAGAGATGCAATCGAGGATTATAGGAAACTGTTTGTGGATTGGGTAAGAGGATTTGACTCGACAGAAAAATACGATGATGGCTGGGGAATCTTTACTGATTAAATTTTCCCTCCACCGAAGCTAAATCCCATCCAAGCTCCAAATCCCATGAGGATTAATGTGATGGCCACAAATAGAATGAGGATATTTAAAGGGACTTCCCAATCTTCACCCCCAACTTTAAATCGAATTGGTTTTTTCCAGTTCATATGATAAAGAAAATGCGGCCTGAGAGCCGCATTTTTTATTTTTTCAAAATCTCTTTCCAGCCCTTTTCTTCGATTTGAGCTGCTGAAGCTTCTACTTTTTCTTTTAAAGTTGCTTTAAAAGAATCCATTTTAGCAGCTACTTCAGAATCAAATGCTCCGACTATTGAAGCTGCCAAAACCCCTGCGTTTTTGCCTCCATTCAAGGCCACAGTAGCCACTGGAATCCCAGATGGCATCTGGAGAATTGATAATATACTATCCCAGCCATCGATAGAGTTGGAACTTAAAATTGGGACTCCTATTACTGGAAGGCTTGTCAGAGATGCAACCATTCCAGGTAAATGTGCTGCTCCTCCAGCTCCTGCCACGATCACTTTTATGCCTCGCTCTCTGGCAGAACCAGCATAGTCTATCATTCTTTGCGGAGTTCTATGTGCAGACACTACTGTCAGCTCATATCCTACACCCAGTTCTTCCAAAAATTGAGCTGCTTCAGCCATGATAGGAAGATCAGACTGACTTCCCATAATTATTCCTACAGATGGTTTCATTAGTTGGATTTGATTTTAATAAGATCCTTTATTTTCATGGCTTTCGCCTTCAGCTTTGTTACATCTTCATCAAGAACAGTCACATGCCCCATTTTTCGAAAAGGCTTTGTCAATTTCTTTCCATATAAATGGATGTAAACACCCTTCTCTGCCAAAGCAGTTTCTTGACCTTCTACGATTGCGGGGCCAGTAAACCCTTCTTCTCCAAGCAAATTGATCATGGCTGCCGGGCATCTTAAATCAGGACTACCCAATGGCCAGTTCATCACTGAACGCAAATGCTGCTCAAACTGCGAGGTGAAATTTGCCTCAATCGTATGGTGCCCACTATTATGTGGACGCGGCGCAATTTCATTGACTAAAATCTCACCTTCTTTGGTGACAAACATTTCAACAGCCAGGATCCCAACCATTCCAAGTTTTAAAATGACATCTTTTGCTATTTCTTTGGCCTTTTCTTCAACCTCTTCAGAAATATCCGCTGGCGCAAAAAGGAATTCTACCAAGTTTGCTGTCGGGTGAAAAGCGCATTCCACTGCTGGGTATACTGTTAATTCTCCAGCAGCATTTCTAGCAACTGTCACCGCAATTTCTTTGTCAAAGTCAATCAACTTCTCCAATAACCCAGGAGCATCAAATGCATTATCCAAATCTGCTTCACTTCTCAATACTTGAACACCTCTTCCATCATACCCTTCTTTTCCTAGTTTATTCACAGCAGGAAGGAAGGATTTATTGTGGATAACTTCTTCTTTATTTTCAGTCAGAATAAATTCAGCAGTAGGTATTGCATGTTGTTGATAAAATTGCTTCTGCTCTCTTTTATCTTGAATAAGCTTTAGAATATGAGGCTGTGGATAAACTTGTTTTCCCTCAGACTCCAATTTCATAAGTGCTTCGGTATTAACACTTTCAATTTCGACAGTGATCACATCACAATCTTGTCCAAACGCATAAACCGTATCAAAATCCTTTAAAGAACCTACTGTAAATTTCTGACAAAGGTCTTTACAAGGAGCATTGGGATCCGGATCCAAAATGTGGATATCTTGGTTGTAATTGATTGCTGATTGGATCAACATTCTTCCTAATTGTCCTCCACCGAGAACACCTAAAATTTGAGATTGACTAGCCATACGAATTATTGAAGCCCAAAAATACGAGAATCTAGGCGAAGGAAAAACCCTTTATTGATCTTGGAATTTTATGCCCATCAATTCCATGAGTTTATGTGCGTTGAAACTCGGACATGGGCCTTGCTTTAATTTATAATCAAAGTTGATGGTATCGTCCAATATCTCCGAATGAAAACTCCGGTTTTCTACTACTTCAATTTTGCCTTCCAATGCTGATAATTCAATGTCATGGGTACTCACTATTCCAAAGCCCGGCGTTTTGGCAACTTGTCGGATCAGTGCCTCACTGCCGGCAATCCTGTCTTCAGTGTTGGTTCCTTTGAGAATCTCATCCAACAGGAAAAAGATCTTTTCTCCATTTTCCAACCGCTCAATCAACGTGTGAATTCTACTCAATTCTGCATAAAATGAACTGACACTTTCTCCAAGATTATCGGTATTTCTCATACTGGTATACAATTGGAAATTACCCATTGTAAAATTGGCATCATAGGGTTTCAATCCCATATTCACCATTACACAATTGATACCTAGAGTTCTCATGAAGGTTGTTTTGCCGCTCATATTTGCTCCAGTAAGCAGCACAAATCTTTTTAAATCGCCCAATCGAAAATCATTTGAAATAGCCTTATCCGGATTCAATAATGGATGTGAAATATTTTCGACAAAAAGGTTGGCATCATCTGTCCATGTTACTTGGCTTTGAAAACCAATCTCTTTTTCGAAAGCGCCTAAGGAGACAAGCAATTCCCAGTCTTCCAACAGTTCGGGAATTTTGGACATTTCTTCACCGTGTTGATTGATCCATAATTGAAGTTTCCTAGCTAAAAATAGATCTGTCCAGAGTAATAAGTTGAACGGTATGTAAAGAATGTTAATCCTATTATCTATCCACAGTCCTAATCTATCCAACTGATTAAATAACTGTGAAGCACTGATCTCATTTCTTAGAATATGATGTTGCTTCTCTTTCAATAAAGAGGAATCAAAATTCATTTTCTCCAATTCTCTTAGCCAAGTAGAAAATGCTTTAAGCTGACTTCGGGATGGCAGTTTATCTGATGCCTCTTTCAAACTTTTGAAAACAAAACCAAGCGGGATAAACCCAATTAAAACCCAAAGCCCAAGAAGTGCTGATGGAATTAGTCCTAAAGCGACCAAGATTATTACAGTTAGACCTCCTATTGAGCCAACAAAGGCAAGAACAGAGAGGATAGGTGAAATATCCTTTTTGTTTCCAAGCCAATTCTGCCAATTCAAATTCTTTTTATCTTCTGAATAAAAAGCCTTCCCGCTACTTTCAATTGCTCTTAAAAACCCCGGATTAAGAGAAAGTTCTTGACTGGCATCCTGAAGCTTTTTTGCCATTTCTTGATCAAATGGAGATTTCATCAAGTTGGAGAGCTTCACTCTCGCACCTTTGGTTACGGTATGATTGACCAGCTGGAAAAGTGAATGATCTCCGAAAAGATCCAAATCATTCGCAAAAGGATGGCTTTTATCCTGAAACTCAATGCCGTTTTCAATGGATTTAAGATTTCGAGCAATTCGTAATTCCTCCTTTGCAAGAATATCTATCAAAGCCTGATAAATGGCCTCCTGATCTTTCAAAAAATTGTACTTCTGGATAGAAACCACAAAAAAGCCAATAATGATTAGGAAAGGAATAGCCCAAACCAAAGTCTGGGAGATGCTCAGAATTCCTGTTATTCCAATTCCTACAAATAGCAAAAGCCTCAAAAATGACAGGCTTCCTGATTTTTTCTTTATTTCTGCAATCTTTCCGGATAAATCCTCCGTACCAAAATCAAATTCCTTCATGCCCAAAGATAGTCAACCCTACCGTTTTTAAATGAACCATTAGAAACAGGATTTTTCAACTTCAGATTCATTCTCCCGTACTAAATACTAGTTAAAGCGAATGTATTATTTCAAGAACTGATGAAGAAATCAAAAAAAACAAGTCCCAAAAAAGAACCAGAAAATGAAGCTTATTCTGAGGAATGGGAAATTGGTATTGGTATGGGCATTCTTCCAGAAGATATTCCTTTTACCCAAAACATAGGCTGTGTAGGTGGAAAGACAAAATCCTCCAAAGTCAAAAATGATGATCCTACTAAGGAAAAAGACAAGTAATTTCATTTAAGGTCGGATTTCATTACTTTTATCAAAATAATTCAATTTGCATTTCTGAATAAACCAGACGTGATTTTTATAGTCTAAGAAATGAATTCATTTTTCATCCCAAACCTCAAACTTTCTATGTATCGCTTTGTAAAATTTCCACCATTCCTATTGATTGCATTATCTGCTTTTATAGGATTTTCTTGTTCGTCAGGTGATGACGATGAACCAGTCGTAGCAGACACTACCATCGCTACTGAATTCTCTGAAGTCAATCAAAAATTTGAAGACCTAGATAATTTAACTCTTGCAGTTTTGGAGGAATCTGGACTTGGGGCAAGAAAAACTGAAACCAACAGTCCTGATTTTTGTGCATCCACAGAATTTGTAATGGATGAAGCCAATAAAACCATTGTGATTGATTTTGGAGATGGTTGTGTCAGCCCAAATGGCGTTTCCAGAAAAGGGAAAATCATGATCAAATACTCAGGAAACCTACTCATTCCAAGTGCCAATATTGTCACAACTTTTGATGGATATGAGGTAAATGGTTACAAAGTAGAGGGAACCAGAACCTTAACCAATATCGGTTTAGATTTAGTTTCTAGCACAGTGACCATCGCAGTTAAAATCGAAAATGGAAAGATTACTTGGCCTGACGGAGGTTTTGTAACGATCAATTCCAATGAAGTCAGAGAAGTAAAGTTGGGTAGTTCGGGTTATGAAGCTACTATTACCGGTACTGCCAGTGGAAATAGCAAAGAAGGAAGCGGTTATACTGCTGAGATTACTGAAGCATTGAAATTATCACAAAGCTGCATCGAATCAGGAGTTTATAATCCAACCAGCGGTTTGATTGAATTTACCTATAAAAGTGTCAAAATGACTTTGGATTACGGAACAGGAACTTGCGACAAATCTGCTACAATTTCCTATCCAGGTGGAGTTAAAGAAATCACCTTTGATTAAGGCTTGAAACATTCTTTTAAAAACGGCTATCTTTAACGGTAGCCGTTTTTTATTTATGGATAAAAAGAAAATAGACGGATTTGATCATGTCCGTTACCACAAAACCCAAGTAAGTCCTGATCAACTCGTCAAAAATTCTCAGGAATTTTTCCAAATGATGGATCAAAGAAGAACTGTCAGGGAGTTTGACCCTAGGCCTTTTCCAGAAGAGATAATGGAAAACATTATCAAAACAGCAAGCACAGCACCTTCTGGAGCACATAAACAACCATGGACTTTTTGTTTGATTTCCAACCCAGAAATCAAAAGAAAAATCAGGGAGGCCGCAGAAGAAGAAGAGAAAATCAGTTATTCAGGAAGGATGAGTGATACCTGGAAGGAGGACCTGAAACCATTAGGAACAAATTGGGAGAAACCATTTTTAGAAGAGGCTCCCTATCTTATCGTCGTCTTCAAGCAGTCCTACGGAATGGATCAAGGAGAAAAAGTACAACATTATTATGTCAGCGAATCCGTTGGAATAGCCTGTGGCTTTCTCATTGCAGCAATTCATCAAGCAGGTCTTGTTGCTGTGACTCACACACCAAGTCCGATGAACTTTTTAAGCCAGATCTTAGAAAGACCCTCAAATGAAAAACCCTACTTGCTTGTTCCAGTTGGGTATCCTAAGCATGAAACTTATGTTCCAGACATAGAGCGGAAAAAATTAAATGAAGTTTTGATCAGGTATTAAAAAAGGCGATCCAATTGGATCGCCTTATTGACTTTATTTCGATTCAGCCTCAGCTTCTGCTTTCATATTATGAACAACGCGCTGTGGGAAAGGAATCTCTATTCCATGTTTTTCAAATTCAGTATTGATAGCTTCCATTCCTGCGAAATACATAGGCCACATATCCGCAGACTTTGCCCATACACGCACCACCATATCCAATGAGCTATCTCCAAAATTGTTCAATGCAACAAAAGGAGCGGGATCTTTCAAGGCTCTAGGGTCATTTTCGAAGATGTTTAAGATTATTTCTTTGGCTTGTTTGATGTTGGTTCCGTAAGCTACACCCACATTGAGTTCCGCTCTTCTGGTCTCCTGCGTACTCATATTGACAATATCATTATTTGCCAAAGTCCCATTCGGAATAATTACTTCTTTATTATCAAAGGTCATCAAATGGGTATATAGAATCTGTACTCTAGCTACCGTCCCCGTATGCCCTTGAGCCACTATGACGTGTCCTACACGGAAAGGCTTGAAAGCCAGTATTAATATACCTCCTGCGAAATTGGAAAGTGAGCCTTGCAAAGCCAGACCAATAGCCAAACCAGCAGCACCAAAAATCGCTAAAAATGAAGTCGCATCGATACCCAACGTGACTGCAACGGCAATGAATAATGCGGAAAACAGCATTACTTTGGCGAAGCCTAAAAGGAAATCATTCAATGAAGGAGTATCTTCTCTTTTTTCTAATGTCTTCTTGATAAAATTGAGAAGCTTTTTAACAATAAAGCGGCCTATAAAATAGACAAAAGCGGCTGCAATAATTCTTAGAGCTACCTCTACTGCCAAACTAATCCCATCAGCATAGAGTCCGTCGATGGTTTCCTGAGAAATTCCTAATTGTTCAATCATATCAAATATTGGTTGGTTTGATTTGTTACTAAAATATAATGTTCACTTGCCACCGGAATGCCCAATGCCAACTGATGCTAAAATTTTTGATCCCAGCCTGGACCAAAATTCTCTCCCAATCTTTTCTGGAAAAACTTCTTAAAACTGATAATGAAGCGTCATTCCGTACCATTGCAGATTTGCTAAAAACTCGCGTTAGGATTTTGATACTATAAAAAGCAAACCAATGTCTATGTAGATCATTGATTACAATTCCCAATCGAGACTTCGATCGAAGGGACGTCAAAAGTCCTACTAATTCGCTATCCGTAAAATGATGTGTAAAGAGCGTGCAAGTAGAAATATCTACTTTATCGTCAGAAAAATCTGGATTAAAGACATTCTGAACTTTCCAGGAGACTTTGGGCAGGTCAGTTAATCTAACTCGAGCCAGGTCAATAATGTTCCTGTTTGCATCGATTCCTGTAAAATTAACAGGTTTTTTCTGATTTTTGGCCCATTCAGCCATTACTCTGATCATATCTCCACCCCCACATCCGATATCAGCTACGGAATAAGAATCCTGTGGATAAACTTTAAAAATCTTGTTTAAACCGGAGGTCGTGACATAATTTCCGCCCAGCCATTTGTTGATTGTTTTGAGCTCCTTGAGTGTTTGCAAAAGTTCCTCACCAGAGCAGTTCAAGTCATCCATCAACTCTTTCTCTGTACTTCGCTGCGAGAACTTACCCATTACTTTTCCAGATGAAGCGTTTCCAAAGTCAATCCAGGACCAAAGCCCAGAGACAAAATATCTCCATTCACCAATGGATCATGAAGCATTTTCTCAAGGACAAATAAAATAGTGGCCGAAGACATGTTCCCAAAATTCTTCAATACTTCCAGAGCATGAAAATTCACTTTTGGGGACAATCCAAACGCTTCTTGTACTTTAGAAAGTATTTGCTTTCCGCCTGGATGAATTGCAAAGTTTTGAATCTGCGACACTTTAAACCTCTTCTCAAAAAGCTCTCTCAATTGTTGAATCCCTCCATCTAGCAAGCTCGGAATGTATTTGCTCAGCTTCATTTCAAAGCCGAAATCACCGATTCCCCAAGCCATATCTTTCTCTCCCTCCCTTATCACCTGACTCATATAGGATTTGATTTTAAGACCTTTATTGGAGTTCTCTAATAAAGCTGCTGCAGCACCATCGCCAAAAAGTGAATTAGCAAGTATATTATCCTCCACGTATTCTTTCTGAAAATGGAGTGTACATAATTCCACCGAAACCATCAAAACCTTTGCCTGGGGTTCCGCTTTCAAAATTTTATCCGCCAATTTAATCCCTGTAAAAGCCGCATAACAGCCCATAAAATGGATGCAATAACGCTCTACGGTATCTGGCAATCCCAATAAACTCATCAATTCCAACTCAACCCCTGGTGCGACCATTCCAGTACAGGAAACCAAAATCAAATGCGTGATTTCCCCTGCATTCGTAGTGGCTTGATCTAGGCATTTTTTTGAGGCTTCAAAAGCGAGTTTAGGAGCTGCCTTCGTAAAAACCTCCATTCGGGATTTTGTCCTTGGGAAAGGCTTTAGTTCTTGATTGGCAGGAAAAAAAGTAAAATCAGAAGGATTCTCTTTCTCAAAATCCAATAGCACGCTGTGTCTCGTCTCGATCCCAGATTTCCTGTAAAGAAACCGAAGCTTTCTAGCCTCCACTTCATCAAGTTGATGGGCAAATTTCATAAAGCTTGCGATGGAAGCTTGCTTGATTGGCAAACCCGGATTAGCAAGACCAATGCTCACGATGCTAGAATTCATAAGATCAAGTTACAGGATAATTTCTAAATTGGATGCTAGCTTTAATAACCTTACCATTAAGATAAAGTTATTAGAAACAAACTACCTACGAAATGATCACTGCTTCCAGTTTAAGGCATCTTCGAATTCCATTTTCATTGTTTTTGATGCCGGTCTTCTTTTTTGCATTGGCATTGACACCTAACCACAACGAATCCAGGATTTTATGGGTCTTTCTAGCACTACATTTGTTTTTATATCCTTCCAGCAACAGTTACAATAGCTTCTATGATCGGGATGAGGAAAGCATTGGAGGATTAAAAACTCCTCCCAAAGTCACTCCAGATCTATTTTGGCTATCCATGGTGTTTCTAGGAATTGCAATTGGCCTAGGGTTACAGATAAATTGGGAGTTTGCAAGTATGATTTTGGTATACGCCCTTGTGAGCATGGCCTACAGCCACCCCAAAATCAGGATAAAAAAATACCCTTGGGGAAGTTGGTTCATCGCAGGTTTTTTTCAGGGATATTTCACTTTTGCGATGGCTTATGCAGGTCTAAGTAATCTGGACTGGTCGACCTTTGTAAAACCACATGTATTAATTCCAGGAATGTTGACAAGTTTGATGCTTTGGGGTTCCTATCCTCTCACACAAGTGTATCAGCACGGGGAAGATTCCAGACGTGGAGATCAAACTTTAAGTCTAAAACTAGGAATCAAAGGCACGTTCCTCTTTGCAAATGCATGTTTTTTGATCACGGGAATTGCTTTCGTTTGGTATTTTATTTCCCGAAACCAAGAACCAATAATCTGGGTCTACTTGGGTGCCATGGCCCCGATCATTTTGTATTTTCTGATCTGGTTTAGCTTTATTCGGACAAATCCTAAAAAATATGCTTCTTACAGTTGGGCAATGGGAATGAATACTATTTCAGCGCTTTTCTTGAATGCTTTTTTCATTTATTACTTTTTCGAAAACACTCAAATCCTTCAAGTATTTGGGTATTAGAATGGCGCTCCATGCGTGTTTTTCACAATAAACTCTGCCAGTTTCGGGAGGTTTTTAATTAATCTACCGGCCAAGACTGAACTGTTTTTTGTCCCAAAAAGTAGTTGGGCTTTTCTACCCACCCAAAGTCGTCTTTGAAACAGTTTTTCCCATTCTCGTCGGTATTTTTCCTCAACCAATTTTCTTTCTCCGCCAGCTAAGATGCATTCCGCAGCAAGTTTTCCAGATTGGATCGCCATTGCCATTCCATTTCCACAAAGTGGAGTAATCAAACCAGCAGCATCACCAGCCATCAACACATGGTTTTCAACAGGCTTTTTGGGTTCAAAATTTATCTCATTGATAACCTCAGGTCTTTCCAATAAAAATTCACTTTCTGAGAATAAGGACTTCAAATAAGGATTTCGCCAAAGGATTTCCTTTTCCATTTCCTCCAAAGAGCCGTATTCCCTCAACTGATCCCTACTTCCTAAATAGCAAATATTAAACTTCTCCTCCTCAATTGCATTAATTCCGCAATACCCTCCTTCGAAATTATGTAGGGCCACTGTATCTCTAAAAAAATCAGTTCTGACATGGTATTTCACTCCGATATAGGGACTCCTTTTTTCAATAAAAGGCCGATTCATAGCTTTGTCCAGCTTGGACCTTTTTCCAAAAGCCCCTATCACAAAATCAGAAACTAAGACAGTTCCGTCTGAAAGTTCGAGCTGAAACTGATTTTCACTTTCTTGAAAATTGATGTCAAAAACCTGAATCCCTGTTTTGATTTCAACTCCCACTTTTTTGGCTTTCTCAAACAAAAAATGGTCAAATTCATATCGGCTGACTCCAAACCCACCTAGGTCTAAAGGAAGAGTCACAGGATTTCCTAGGGTATCAGAAAACAAAAAATTCTTTATCTCCGGAAGGTTCAGATTCCCGGGAAACAATCCTTCTCTTTTTAGAAAACCTTTGGCTTCATTGGATATATATTCACCACAAACACGGTGAAATGGGTAGTTCTTTTTTTCGATCAGAAGCGTGGAATGTCCGCTTTTGGCTAGCAAAAAAGCTGAAACCAAGCCTGCCAAACCTCCTCCTACGATAGCCACTGATGATTTATTGCCCACTTGAATACCTTTAACTTTAGGATTAAACCGCTTATCAAATAGTATGTTTTGACAAGGACTCAATCGTGAAAATGAAGTTTATTTTTGACGGTTAATGAATGCTTAAACTAATGAAAATTATGCAACCCAAATTACTACGGAGATTTACCTTGTTGCTTTGCATCTTAGGAGTCTTTATGCATGCGGAGGATTCTTTTGGACAAAAGAAGAAAAAGAAAAACTCCAAAAATGCTCCAGCAGTAACTTCTGCACCTGCAAAACCCGCCAATGGCGGTCCAAAGAATGGTCCAAAACCTTATTCTGAGGTGATCACCAAAGAAGCAAAATCCAAAGATGGATTATTTAAAGTTCATCAGATCGAGGATAAATATTACTATGAGATTCCTGAATCCATGTTTGGAAAGGATATGCTCATGGTGACTACAATCGCCAAAACTGCTGATGGAATCGGCTATGGTGGCGAGCGTACCAACACCTTAATGCTTAGATGGGAGAAAAACGAAAATGATGTTTTACTGAAAGTAGTTTCCGTAAACAATTTTGCTGCTGATTCTTTACCGATCTCTATGGCAGTTAAAAACTCGAATTTTGAGCCTATCCTTCAGAAATTCGATGTGAAGTCAAAAGCAACTGATTCTACTGGTGTAGTCATCGAAGCAACGGATTTATTCAGTAAAGATGTTCAGGCTTTGGGTTTACCAAGAAATAGAAGAACTGGTTTCAAAGTATCCAGATTGGATAATGAAAGATCTTACATCAACCATATCCATACGTATCCAATCAACATTGAGGCAAGATATACTTTGACATATAATGCTGCTGAGCCTCCATCAAACAGTTCAACTGGTTTGATCACATTGGAGATGAATTCTTCTATGATTTTACTTCCAGAAGAGCCGATGATGCAAAGATTAGGCGACAGACGTGTTGGCTGGTTTAGCAGATCAATTGTGGATTATGGTTCTGATGCTCAAAAAGCTTCCAACAGAACTTTCCTTGACAGATGGAGACTGGAAGTGAAGGAAGAGGACATGGAGAAATTCAAAAGAGGAGAATTGGTTGAGCCGAAAAAACAAATTGTTTATTACATCGACCCGGCAACTCCTGAGAAGTGGGTTCCATATTTAATTGCAGGCGTAGAAGATTGGCAGGCAGCTTTTGAAGAAGCTGGCTTCAAAAATGCGATCGTAGCTAAAAGAGCTCCAAGCAAAGAAGAAGATCCTGATTGGAGTCCTGAAGATGCACGCTATTCAGTGATCAGATATTTCGCTTCTGACATTCAGAACGCCTATGGACCACACGTTTCTGATCCTAGAACAGGTGAAATCCTGGAATCAGATATCGGATGGTATCACAATGTGATGAACCTTTTGAGAAACTGGTTCTTTATCCAAACTGCTGCGATCAACCCAGATGCAAGAAGCGTCCAGTTCAAAGACGAAGTAATGGGTAGATTGATCCGATTTGTTTCTTCTCACGAAGTAGGTCACACCCTAGGTTTACCTCACAATTTCGCTTCTTCTCATGCTTATCCTGTAGAAAAGCTAAGAGATGCTGAATTTACCAAAGCAATGGGTACAGCTCCTTCTATCATGGATTATGCGAGATTTAACTACATCGCCCAGCCAGGAGATGAAGGTGTAAGCTTAATGCCAAATGTGGGCCCTTACGATAAATATGCTATCGCTTGGGGTTATAGACCTATTCCGGATGCCAAAACTCCAGAAGACGAGCAAAAAACTTTGGACGAATGGATTACTTCAAAAAATGGTGATCCTGTTTACAGATATGGACGTCAAGGAAATAGCTACGACCCATCTGCACAATCTGAAGATCTTGGAGACAACTCTATGAAAGCTTCTGAATATGGTATTGCCAACTTGAAAAGAATTGTTCCAAACTTGGAAGAATGGACTGCTGAAAAAGACAAGCCGTTTAAAGATTACGAAGACTTGGAAGAAATGTACGGTCAAGTGGTAACACAATTCAATCGCTACATGGGTCATGTGAGAACCAATGTTGGAGGTGTTTTGGAAGTATATAAGTCTTCTGGCCAGGATGAGGCTGTTTACACCCATGTATCTAAAGACATTCAAAAATCAGCTGTTGATTTCTTGAATAAGGAGCTTTTTGCGACACCAACTTGGTTGATGAATGATGCGATCTTTGCTAGAACTTCAGATTTCGGAGCATTGGAAAGAATCAGAGGAGTACAGGCAGGCACATTGAATGGAGTGCTTGATTGGGGCCGTCTTGGAAGAGTCATTGAAAATGAAGCTCTAAATGGCGCTGAAGCTTACAACATTATCCAATTATTTGATGATTTGAGAAAAGGTATCTGGACTGAATTACCAAGCGGTAAAACCATTGATGTACACAGAAGAGCATTGCAAAGAGCACATATCGAAAGACTTGAAACTTTGTTGAATGAAGATGAACCTAGTGTCCCAGCTGCATTCAGAAGATATGTAGGTCCACAGATCAACGCTTCTCAATCTGACATCAGACCTGTGGTAAGAGGGGAATTAAAAACTCTTCAAAGACAGATTAATGGTGCGATTGGAAGAACATCAGATTCCATGTCTAAGCTTCATTTGCAGGACCTTTCTGCAAGAATCGATGATATTTTGGATCCAAAATAAGATCAACTTAATGAATGGAAGAGGCTCCTTTTTGGAGCCTTTTTCATTTTAGCGCTTAGAATTTTTCTTGTAATTTAGCGCTGAAACAAAAAACCCATGAGTTCTCCACTTTCCATATTACAAAGTCATAAACTCCGGATCACCGATTGCAGGCTGGAAATCATCCGTGAATTTCTGGATAAGCAAGTTGCCTTATCTCATGCCGATTTGGAAGGAAGTCTCGACAATCAATTTGATCGGGTGACGATTTATAGATCTTTAAAGACATTTTTAGATAAAGATGTCATTCATAAAGTGCTTGATGATAGTGGCGGTGCTAAATATGCACTTTGCTCCCACGAAGAACATGAAGAGCACAGTCATGAACATGTGCATTTCAAATGTGAAGTTTGTGGAGAAACGACTTGTTTGGAATCAATTACCCTTCCTTCCATTAAACTTCCCAATGGATTTCAGAAAAAAGAAATGAGTTTATTAGTACAGGGGATTTGCGAAAAATGCCATTAAAGTTCAATCGGCTCAGGCCTTGAACTACGAGGCACATCAGAAGGCCAGATCACACCAGGAGGCAAATCAATTTTAGGCGGAGTCAAATTCTCCACTCCTCCATCTCCATCATCTCCGTTACTGTCCCGCTTTTTCAGAGAGTTGCGAGTCAGGGTGGCTACAAAGTAAATCAAGATCACATAAGCCAACCCGCAGAGCACCAGATCTATTACTAAACTACTCATGGCTAAAAATTTTATTTAAGATAATCCAATACATATTTTAAATCAATGCCTTTTGCAAATTGTTTCTTAGAAATCATGCTTTTATGATTTTATTCGACTTGTTTAATCCCTCGGATACTAGGATATTTGCGCACTGAAAATAAAAGTGATGATAGTAAAGACGAAAAAATACCAACTGGAAACAGGAACTTATATTAAAATGGGATTAGTCAGCATTCTCAAAGAGCAGTGGTGGGTAATCCTAATTGCTTTGGCGATCATGTGTGGCTATTTCTGGATTCCTTCTATTTGGTGGATTATAGGAGCATTGATAGCCTATGGATTGTATGTGTTGTTTTGGGCAATCCAATTTACCGGAGTCACCCAAATGGAGCAAAATAAGACCATCTTCGAAAAAATGGCTTATGAGATCGATAGCCGTCAGATTTTAATGAAAATTAATACCCGTCAGGGAATGCCTGTTCAGTGGAACATGATCAAAAAGGCTGAGATCAGAAAAGATGCTTATGTGCTTTATTTATCCAAAGCTCAATTTATACACCTCCCATTCCGTATTTTCAATTCTGAAAATGAACGAAAGTTTATGGAGACGATCTTGAAAAGAAAAGAATTAATCAAATAAGTCTCACCTAAGAGATCAAAAAAACTCCCGGTTTCCCGGGAGTTTTTTTGTTTTTAAGAAGATTCAATAACCTTTTACATATTTCCTCCAATAGTGCTGCTCTTTGAAGCCCAATACTTCTTTGATCTTTCGATTTGAAAATAACGCTTCATGCTGTCCCAATTCACGAGAGATCGGTACTCCTGGAAAGAAACGCTTAGCCAATTCTTTACTCGGAATAATCGCACCATTATGATCATTACCCGCGTTGAAGACCTGAAATCCCAAGCCATCTTTTTGAATACATAAATCTACTATCTGTCCCAGATCACGGGCATCTATGTAGCAAAAGGCATTTCTCCTTCGCACCTCAGGGTGCTTGAAGTAATGAGGAAATAGCTCCTCATATTCATGTGGCTCTATGACATTACCGATTCTGAGGGCATAAATGTCATAGCCTGACCTTCTCTGAAAGGTCCGAGCAGTCTTTTCATTGACTACTTTGGACAACCCATAACTATCCATCGGGTCCACATCGTAATCCTCTTCCAGTGGAAGCACTTTTGGATCTGTTTTACCATCTGAAAAGCAAACACCATAGGTGGTTTCAGAAGAGGCAATGATGATTTTCTTAATGCCCATCTTCACTGCTGCTTCAATCACATTGTAGGTTCCAACCGTATTTACCCGAAAAGTTTCATTATCTGGATTGATCAAAATTCTTGGAACTGCAGCGAAATGTACCACTGCATCAAACTTTGGTACACCATTTCCATATTCCAACTCATCTAAACCGGCATAAGTGCGCATGGCATTAAACATCTGTCCGGAATCAGTGATATCTGCGATTAAATTATCGACTCCTGGATGATCCAGAGGTTTCAAGTCTAGATTTAAAACCCTATATCCTTGATCCAATAAGTAAGGAACTACATGTTTTCCTGCCTTTCCTGACCCTCCTGTAAATAGTATTCTCTTCTGTGTCATTTAAATTAATACCCATCATGGGTTTTTTACTTCTTTAATTGTTCCATAATCACTTCAATAGCCTTATCCAACTGCTTTTGATTTCCTTCCATTCTATCCACAAAATTTTCATTCACTCTAATATCTGGACTTACGCCTTCTTTTTCCAGATTTCTACCATCTAAGGTATAACAGCCCCATGAAGGTAGCCTGTAAAAGGAACCATCCACCAAGCCTTGGCCTGAGGTGAAAATGATCCAACGATAGGTTTCTGTTCCCACAATTGTCCCTAATCCCAATTCTTTAAAACCAGCAGCAGTCATTTCTGCGTCGGAAAGTGATTGCTCGTTTATCAACAACACAATAGGCTTATCCGAAGGAGAAAAGTTTGGCTGGTTTGTTAACTCACCATCCCTGTATTTCCACTGCAAATACGCTCTTTGACTAAGGAATTGAAGGACTGGATCATGAACGTTTCCTCCAGTATTATAGCGAAGATCTAAGATCAAACCCTCACGATTTCCTTTATTGGAAACCATGTACTCCAAGAAATGTTGAAGTTCGCCTCCACCCATATTTTTCATATGGACATAAGAAATTTTATCTCCAGTTTTCTCATCCACATAGGCTTCGTTTTGATCCATCCATTCATCATAAAGCCAAGTTTTCAATGCTCCATAAGAAGTCGGGTGAACCTTCACTTTTACTTCTTCCCCTCCCCTTTTAAAAGTCATTTCCAATTCATTTGAAATCGTTGGTCCGACAAAAAATGAATTTCTGTTTTTGGACTTATCCACATTTTTACCATTTACAGCAATCAACTCATCACCGGGCAAAACTTCTGAAGTTTCTAAATCAAGTGGAGAGTCTTTTACCACTTTATCCACAATGAATGGATTGTCATTTTTAAAGACAATCCCAGTTTCCATAGAGCGGGTCCCTAAGTAAATATCATTTTCTGGACCATTGCTATTAAAACCAAAATGTGAGGTATTCAATTCTCCCAACATTTCATTGAAAATCAAGGTCAAATTGGCTCTACTGCGCACAAAGGGAAGGAATTTGGCGTATCGATCTCTCAACTCCTGCCAGTTTTCACCATGGAAATCACCGTCATAAAAGTTCTGCTCCATCCCTGCCCAAGCTTCGTAATACATCTGCTCAAATTCATCTTTCAGATTTTTTGAGAACTTCGCATCCAATTTTATCTCCTCTATTTTTCCACTTGATGGATCGAGTGTATTGACTTTTCCACTGGAAAGCAGATAAAGTTTATCCTTGATATCCACAATGTCAAACCCACCCATTCTTTGATCTCCGACTTTTTCTGTTTTGGGATTTTCAAAATCTTCTAAAGTAGTTTTCCACAATTTTGGAGTGCCTTCGTCATGATTAGAAATATAGAAAACTGTCGTCTTTCCATTCTTCTGATACACGTAAGGTGAAGACTGCTGACCGAAGGTTGGGCCTATCAATTCAAGCCTGTCCATAAAGTCCGAACCAGTAATTTTCACTTCCACTTGTTCGTCTTTTTTGTCCTCCTCCTTTTTATCTTTTTCTTCGAAAAGTTTATCCACTTCATCAGATTTAAAGAGCTCTGCAAATCTTTCCAATTTCATTCGATAAAGATGTGCTTCGGTAGTCCCATAGGGGTAACTTGGATGAATTCGATCAGAAACAAAATAAATGTATTTGCCATCTGGTGACCAAACAGGATTCGTTTCTGTTACTCTAGTTTCTGTTAGATTGATCGTCTTTTTACTTGGCCTATGGTACACAACTACCTCTCTTTCGAAATTTCTTATCGGAGAGAAAACCACATATTGATTATCCGGAGAAAAATATGGTTTCGGAGTATATAATCCCCATAGTTCATCTTCAACCAATGTAGTACTGGCCATGGATTTGAGATCAATTTCTCTCACTTCGTTTCTTCCACTGACATAGACCCCTAGACTTCTATCTTTATTTAATTCCAGATTTCGGTTTTTATCCTCATCGCTGGTCAACTGCTTTTCTTCGCCTGGATTTTGGGCTGAAATTGTAAAGAGGTTATGATAACCTTTCACCGTTCGGGTATATAACAAGGTTTTGTTATCGGCTAACCACTTCACTTCCTCGACAGCTTCCTTAGGATCTGTTGGTATTTGCTTTACAAATTTTCCTTTGATATCGGATATGAATAATACTCCTCTGGAAACGAAAGCCATCTTCTCTCCGTCCGGCGAAATGTCGAAGTAACTGACCTTCCCGCTGACTTCAAGAGGAATCTCTTTTCCTAAGGTTTGATTTTGGAAAAGTGTAAATTTCGGTTGGGTTGTCTCTCCGGAAGCAACGTCATAAACATAAACCTGATAATCCTTCTGAAAGACGATCTTTTCACCATTGGCACTTACTTTTGGCCACATCACGGAGCTTTCAAAGTCTGTCAACTGCGTTTTCTCGCCATCCTTCAATGTGTATAAATTATACTCCCCATTTGCTTCATCTGACATGAAGAAAACATTCCCATTCTGGTCAATCGTCACACCAAAATCTTTTCCTTCATAATCCGTGTATTGTTTGTAAGCTTTTGTGGTTGGATTGTAAGATTTAATATCAGGGTTGTATTCACCTTTGTAACGCTTACGGTGGGCTAAATTTTTGCTTTCCCAGGTTTCATTAAAAAATATTTCGCCGGTTTTAGGGTTTTCTGCGGTGTTATGAACTGTATTAAAATAATGTGGGAACAATCGCTTGGGGGTCGCTCCGTCTAAACCTATCTGAAAAGAGGTGTAACGGTTGTATCGATCTGAGTTGAAATAAATAGTTTTACTATCCCAGCTCCAGGATTCCACCTCATCATTAGCTTCATGATATGTTAGTTGCTGAATTTCTCCACCCTCCATTGGCATGATGAAGACATCCATGTTTCCAAACTGTTCGGCTGAAAAGGCCAGCCATTTTCCATCAGGTGAAACTGCAGGCAGCGTCTCTTCCCCATCCATAGCTGTGAGTCGTACAGCCTGACCTCCTGAAACAGGAACTTTCCAAAGATCTCCCTCATAACTAAATATGATAATCTGACCGTCTGGAGTAAGGGTCGGTCGAAAAGTAAAAAATGGAGTTTCATTGGTCTGCGCATTTCCTGTAAATGCCAAGAACAAGGCAAAAAGCAACAAAGATAGTTTTCTCATAACACGGTGGTTTTGGATTATTAAGCTTTTTAAAGTTAAAAAACCATCTTCAATAAAAAAGCCCATCCAATGCGGACAGGCTCTTTAAAACGTGTTAAACAACTAAATTACATCGGAGGCATAATCACTGTGTCAATAACATGCACTACGCCGTTATCAGCTTCAATGTCTGCCGCTGTAACAGTCGCGTTATTGATCATTGCTTTGCCATCTTTTAATGTCACTTTAATCTCACTTCCTTCCACAGTCTTAGCCATTTGTCCATTCTTTAAATCTGAAGACATCACTTTACCTGGCACTACATGGTAAGTAAGAATTTTTACTAATTGAGCTTTGTTTTCTGGCTTTAATAAATTCTCAACCGTACCTGCTGGAAGTTTAGCAAAGGCATCATTGGTTGGAGCAAAAACCGTAAATGGTCCATCTCCTTTTAATACATCCACCAAATCTCCTGCTTTAACTGCAGCTACAAGTGTGGTCAAAAAATCCTGAGAAATTGCCAAATCAACGATATCCGCTTCGACTTTATTCTCATGAATTGTATTTGTTTTTGGGGTAAAAGATGAAACTACAAATAGCATCATCACCATAATTAATGTTCCTAAATTTTTCATAATTGTTAATTGAAATAGTTAAAATTGGTTAGTATGGTAGAAACAAGTGCCGTAAGTATTTGTTTTTCAATAGATTGAAAACATAGTCAGAGCATGATAAACCATCCTTCAACCTGTTATTTTCAGCCTTGAACTGATAAAAAAGAATTTTTGGATATTTGTATATGCAAATCAAATTGATCGCCATTGGCAAAACGGACAACAATGCTATCCAATCTCTCATCGAAGAGTACAGCAAACGACTGAATTTTTACATCAAATTTGATTTTGAGATCATTCCGGACCTTAAAAACACCAAATCCCTTTCTGAGAGTAGCCAAAAGGAAAAGGAAGGAGAATTGATTTTAAAGAAGTTAGTCCCCTCAGATGAGTTGATTCTATTAGATGAGAGAGGCAAAAGCTATAGTTCTATTGACTTTTCCGAATACCTTCAAAAGAAGATGAATTCTGGTTTGAAACAAATGATCTTTGTCATTGGAGGACCTTATGGATTCTCTGATGCTGTCTACTCCCGGGCAAATGGAAAACTTTCGATTTCAAAAATGACTTTTTCGCATCAGATGATCCGACCATTTTTCATTGAGCAACTTTACCGTGGGTTTACCATTCTCAGAAATGAGCCCTACCATCACGAGTAATTCAGTCAACTTCTTGGTCTTGAAGGGATAAAGGCCCTCAAAACTTAAACAATTCTCAAAAAAATTAGCTTTAAAAATTACCAGAATGTTAAGATTTGGATAATTTTGTTTGCTAATGTTACCAAATTGTTAACTTTACCGTACATGGATAACATAGGCTTCACGCAAAATGAAACATTTGATTCTCACATATTTGACTTTAATCGGGCTTAGCAGCTTTGCTTTAGCGCAGGAAAAGTCATCTGTCAGTGAGAATTTATTTTTTGAAAGCCCATTAGAAGCCAAAATCTGGGAAGAAGCCCAAGATGAGCCATTAAACCTATTTATGGCTGTACATGCCGATGAAATTCAAGAACAGAAGTGGAATGAATTGGTTGAGATTCTAGATAAAAAAAGAAGCAAGACAAAAAATGATTTAAACTTCTTAAGAGCAATTTTTCAAAAATCCCATCAACAATTATTGAAAGATTATGTGAAGCATTCCACTTTTAACGAAATGCTGGAGTCTGGGAAATTTGATTGTGTCAGTGGCTCTGCCACATTAGGAATGCTTTTGGACAGATATGGATATGATTTTGAAATTGTAGAGACCGATTACCATGTATTCATTGTCACAACTGTAGATGAAAAAGAAATAATATTGGAAAGCACACTTCCAATTGGAGGAATGATCACCAGTCCATCTGAAGTGCAAGATTATCTAGAAAGCTATAAGCCTGTAGAATTTGCTCAATTGGCTTCCTTGACTGAACGATTGGGAAGTGCTGATCAAACTCTTTCTGATCATGCGATTTTCAGAAAAGTATCATTGACCCAACTTGCAGGCTTGCAATATTACAATGACGCAATTACCCATTTCAATGACCAAGCATATGGCCTTGCTTCCAAGCAACTGAGCAAAGCTTTGGTACTTTATGAATCTGAAAGAATCAAAAACCTGAAAGATTTGGCCAAAGAACAGGCATATAAAGTCTACGGTTACGACGTCAAATAAAAAAATGGCTTCTCTATTTATAGAGAAGCCTCACTTGCATTGATCCATCACCCCAAGAGATCAATAGCCATCAAAAAATCCTCAATCAAAGAAGAAAAGCCAGAATGAACGCCAATAGCGCGGTAATTCTAAGGATGGCTATAAATGTTTTCATAACACGTTACTTAATATTCAAACATAGAACTTTAAGTAAAATGACACCATACGACAAATGCCCTATATTTCTATAGGGCATTTGATGTTTTAGTGATTTTAATGGTGATGGTGACCATCAGGGCCATGTACATGTCCGTGGTCTATCTCTTCCGGCTGGGCGTCTCTAATAGAAACAATTTTCCCGTCAAACTGCAAGTCATGGGCTGCCAAAGGTGGGTTAAAATCCATGTGAACACCCAAATAATCGATCTTAGTTATTTCTCCTTTGATCTGATTTCCATTATTGTCCTGCATGGGAATAACCGCTCCTACCTTTAGTAGATCCTTTTGCTTCTTGCCTTCTTGTTTGAAATTGGCCTTTGGGATGATGGTCTTTCTCTCTTCGTAATAATCCCCGTATGCATTTTCGAAGTCGATAAAAACAGAAAATTCATCTCCTACCTTTTTCCCTTCCAAAGCTTCTTCAAACTTTGGGAAAACTGCATCTGAACCAAATAGGAACAGGAAAGGCTTGTCTTCAGGAACTTGTTCAAAGTCCACCATTCCAGATTCCCCATCATCTACCTTTAGATGATAGGCGATTCCTACCACTTTATTTTTTTCTACAATCATTTTTAAGAAATTATCTGAATAGATAAGCAACACCGATTTGGGCAACAAAATTCTTTCTATCATAACCAGGAACAAAATATTGATCTGGCTGATTTTCTAAGAACCATTTGTAGTTTAAGGTATTGACATATTGCATTTTTCCGCTGAGCAAGAAATCTCCGACTTTCCAGTCCCCAACTAGGGATGGAACAAGGTCCACGTATTTATTCCTCCAATCTTTTGAAGCTTCATACCTGAAATAATAAAAGTCATTATTATAGACAATTCGCTCCATCTGGAATCCAAGTCGGTTCATTTTATTAACCCAGGCAAATTCCACAAAAATAACATTGCTGCCAGGGCCATTACCTGCTCCCAAAACTTGACCTTTATGAGTATATCCATCTTTTACATGATCGTGGATATACCAAGTTTT
This sequence comes from Algoriphagus iocasae, assembly GCF_014206875.1. Lineage (GTDB taxonomy): Bacteria > Bacteroidota > Bacteroidia > Cytophagales > Cyclobacteriaceae > Algoriphagus > Algoriphagus iocasae. The sequence goes on from NZ_JACIJO010000002.1 coordinate 455,848, forward strand.
CAAGTCTCTGATATCTTCTCTGATTGTTTGACCCGTTTGGGTCATTTCTGAACTTATCTGGAAATAGTGTCCAGGTTTTTTCAGACTCATCAAATGTGAAAAACCAAAAGTAAAAGCTCTTCCAGATTCTGGCTCGATCATAAAATCAGAGAGTCTTCTGTTATTGTCTCTCGTCCCATACTCACCATAAAATTCAAAATGACCTTCTGGACTCAACCACCTGAAGAACCCAGAACTGAATTGCTGTCTTTTATCACGGATTGGATCAATAACATTTTCTGGCCCTTTTCTTCCGCTAAAAATCGGAATTAGATCTCCCAAAGCAGAAATGTCTTTTCGATACAAATGACTTACAGAACCATAGCCAAGGAAAAGTCCCGGAACCCACTTGGGTTGATAAGTTAAAACTAAGCCAGACAAGTACCTTTTACTGTTCTCAGGTTTAGGAATGTAAACCGGATTCTGCTGGATCGAATAATCAGAAAGTGGAGGAAGGAAACCACTAGAATTTAAAAAGCCTCCAATAAATTGGCCTTCAAATGATCCTATTTTTGTCTGGATAGGCTTTCTGGTATTTGCTGTAAAGTGAAAAAACCCAGGAGCATTATTACTCATCAATAAGGAAGTCCTTCTGCCAGGTCCCCACCACAGGTTTTCGGTTGAGACTCCAACTGAAACGTCCTTGAAATTATACCTAAGACTAGATTGGCCTCCATAAATTTGATTATATCCTTTATCCCCAAAACGCTCAGGCATATCAATTCTGTTCATGTATTCATAATAAAACAAAATTGTCGCCTGATGCTCAATCGGGAATCCTTGGTAATCTTTATTTTGAGCCAAAAGAATTTCTGGCTGAAACTGAAGGCTAAAGTTTCCAAACTCCGCATATATTCCCGGGCTCAGAATAGCCTGCATCCCACGATTGGGAATAAAAGCACCATCATTTACCCCAAAAGCATATGTAGAATTGTATTGGGTTTTTAAAACTGCAGGGAGCATCAAAAACTTCCCTTTATTGTCTTTTCCAAAATTTCTGTGGACAGCAGATAAGTCCATATCTACCACAGAACTATCTAAATCAAACCCATATTTAATTCCAAAAGCTTCGGTTGGATAAATAGGTCTGATCATAAAAGACGAACTGGAATCTACTAAACCCAGTAGCTGGGCTCTTCGGACATAATTATCCAAAACCGGCATACCAACAGGCACTGTCTGTGCAAAAGAAGCTTTTGCTGACAAAATCAGGCCTACAATCAAAAACAGTCTACTTAAATTTCTCACAAGTTTCTTCATTGGATTAGTTCAGTGTGAGGGCTTTAATTTCAATTTTGGAGATAGACCAGGACTCATCGCAAACTGGATCTGGCGAATTATTGGCAACAAGGTCAGAATTCATGTAAATTCTGGCTGTGGCATTGCTATGATCAATGATCTTGGAAATACTATATCGGGTTGAATAGCTATTAAAAGCTCCGAAGAGGCAAAGACCGGGAAGATTGGTTTGAATTGCTCCTGTTTTAGGAACATTTTGCCTTGCATAGTTATCTGGGTAGGATTGATAGAGGCAGTATGTCGACTCGCATGGAGAATTAGAAAAAGTAGTCCGGAATACTTCCAGATTATCCACACCAAAGAACCATTGATCAGGACCTCCCACGCCATCATCTGGGTTTCCATCCCAACTATCATGAACAATAATTTCTACCGTAACTTTGAGCAAATTATGATTTGGAAGATCGCTCACATTGACTGCCACTTCCTCATTATGATAAAATCCGGCAAGGGTATCATTTTCAAAAATAAATAGCCTTCCATTCTCGAAACCAGCTAAATTCAAATCCGAAAAATCATTGGAATAAACGATAGTTTCAGATTCTAAGGTATCAGTACAGGAGGAAAAAAAACCGAAACAGGCAATCACTGGAATAATTCCCCAGTTTTTATACCATTTACGAATTGACATGAATACTTATTTACAGATAAAAACTATTGGCACAAAGAAACAAAAAACCAGCCAAATGAGGATTATCTAAACTTTCCTATTTTTCTGGCTTTAGCCAATAAGTAATTTTTATTTTTGGGTAAATTTTCAAATTCATTATGAGCAATTTTACGATTGTCGCAGGAGCTCGACCCAACTTTATGAAAATCGCACCGATTATCCACGCGATTCAGAAAGAACAAAAAGCCGGAAAACAAGTGAAATTCAGATTGGTTCATACGGGACAGCACTATGATAAAAAAATGTCAGGTGATTTCTTTGATCAACTGAATATTCCTGAACCAGATGCAAATCTTGGTGGAGGCGGCGGCACACAAGCAGAACAAACTGCAGCAATCATGGTCGCTTTTGAAAAGGAATTGATGGAAAATCGCCCCGATTTAGTCCTGGTAGTTGGGGATGTTACCAGCACTTTGGCTTGTTCCATCACAGCAAAAAAATTACAGATTGATGTTGCTCATGTAGAAGGCGGAATCCGTTCTGGAGACTTGACGATGCCTGAAGAGATCAACAGAATGGTGACAGACAGCATCACGGATCATTTTTTCACTACCTCAGAAATAGCCAATACCAATTTGAGAAAGGGAGGTTTTTCCGAAGATAAAATCCATTTTGTGGGGAACACCATGATCGATACCTTAATGGCTCAAATGCCGAGGTTCCAAAAGCCAGAAGGAGAAGTTTTTGAAAATTTAGAACCCGGAAACTACTTTGTCATGACTATGCATAGACCTGCCAATGTAGATCAGGAACATTCGTTAAAAGCGATGATTGATGCTATTTTGGAAGGTACCGGTGGTTTGCCGATTATATTTCCTGTGCATCCCCGAACTGCCAAAAACCTGCAATCAATCGGTATTGATGCACCCAATTTGATTATGGTTGAACCTTTGGGTTATCTAGAGTTTAATTACTTGGTGAAGAATGCCAAAGGAGTGATAACCGATTCGGGAGGCATTACAGAAGAGGCTTCCGTGATGAATGTTCCATGTATCACTTTACGTGACAATACAGAAAGAGCCGAGACCATCCACCTTGGCACCAATGAACTGGTCGGAACTGATCCAGCTAAATTGAAACCTTACTTGGAAAAAGTGATGAAAGGAGATTGGAAAAAGTATCAGGGAATTCCTCTTTGGGATGGAAAAACTGCTGAAAGAATTGTCTCTATTTTAATAGAGAAATACCCTGAATAAAATGGAAACAGGCGAAAGAATTCAACAATTGGTATCCGAATTACAGCTCCTCCCTCATCCTGAAGGGGGATTTTATAAGGAAACCTACAGATCGATTGACCTAGTCAAAACTCCAAATGGAGAGCGGAATATCTGTACAGTTATTTACTTTTTGTTGACTTCAGAAAATGTCTCCAAATTCCATCGGATCAAAAGCGACGAACACTGGTTTTGGCATGAAGGGAGTCCGCTGACTATCCATATTCTAGATCAAAAAGGTCATCAGAAATTACTTCTTGGACCTATCAATGGCTCAGGTTCCCAACCACAACATATGGTCCAAGCTGAGAAGATTTTCGGAAGCACTGTAGATGAAAAAGTTGGCTATGCCTTAGTTTCTTGTGTAGTAGCTCCAGGATTTGATTTTGAGGACTTTGAGCTCTTTAGTAAGGAGGAACTGTTACATGATTACTCTGATCATGAAGCTATTATTTCCAGATTGACTTAATTATTTCGTAAGAGAAAAAATAGAGGCCGTTTCTAAACTTTTGGTGTCATAAACAAGGTCATCCTGATACCAAACTTTGGTCAAAATGATACCTGAGTCTCCGAGTTTCTTCATTTCACTTACGAATGTATCACTTTCGTCCTTATTCCATTCGATAATGGTCTCTCCGATTGGGTAGTCACCACCTAAGAAAACCCTCATGACATAGTTGTCATTTTGTTCATCTTTATAAATGAAAAAGTTTTTTGGGTGATCTAATCCTCCATTAAATACTCGCACCTTTTCCCCTTCCTCCATATAGTAAAGGTTGATGAATTCCTCCTTAAAACTATTAGGATTATTTTGATCCAATAAATCATTTCCTTGGTCATCGGTAACTGTAAGATCAAAGCCGATATCTATTACTGTGCAACAAACAGGATTCTCTTGGCATCCAACCAACAAGAATGTAAAGAGGATTAAAACAATTTTGTCAAGTCTCATTTTGAAATTTAACTAAAAAACCCTTAAACAAAAAGAGGCCCCAAATGGAGCCTCTTTTAATATTCATTGTGGTGGTATTTCTTAGAATGAGAACGCTGCTCTCATGGTAATTTTCGTACCTGGAGTCAAGCTTGTAAAGATCTGATCTTGTGCTTGGTAAGATCTGAAGACCATTTCTTTCTTGTCATTAAGTATGTTTTGAACTCCAAATCCAGCTTGGAATCTCTCATCAGCTCCGAAAGTCTTGTTGATATTCAAGTTCAAGCTGTGGAAAGGTACCGTGTAAGTATCTGTTCTGTTTCCAAAACCTACATAGTTTAGAGTTGATCCCTGCACATTATAGAAGATCCCAGCTTCCAAACCATTTACAAATGACTGATAGCTCAATCCAGTGTTGATGATATATGGAGCCTGTCCTGCCATATCTCTTGTATCCTTAATCTCCTGACCTTCTCTAGCAGTCAAAGTTCTTGATCTGAATTCAGACTCAGACATTTTAATCTGAGATTTTGTCACAGTCACGTTAGTGTTCCAGTTGAAGTTCTCCAGTTTTGGAGCGATGAATTTCAAAGACTTTCTGAATTCAAATTCCAAACCTGCTACACTACCATTACCCACGTTTCTTGGCTGGAACGTTCCTGGGTCAGCAAGGAACTGAACCATTTCGATAGGCTTATCAAAAGTCTTATAGAATGCACTTACTGAGAACATTTGACCTCTGTCCTGGAAAGCTTCCCATCTCAGGTCAAAGTTGTTGATTCTTGTAGATACTAAATTTCCATCCCAAAGAACCTCTGTTCCATTGTTGGTAGTTTCTGGGTACAGACCACCGATAAATGTTCTACCGGTAATTGGATCCAAAATTTCTGCATAAGACAATTCTTTGAAAGAAGGTCTAGCGATCGTTCTGGAAGCAGAGAATCTCAAATTCTGCTTTTCTTTCAAGTTATAAATCAAGTTGACAGTTGGGAAGAAATCCAAATCGTCCAACATGGTCACCAAATCATAATTGATTGTTCCTGTCTGGTTTGTTCCAGTATAGAATTGGTTGAATTTCTCAACTCTTAGTCCAACAACAGCTTTCAAGTTAGTAGCAGGATTTGCCTCAACAGATGCATATCCAGCCACATTTGTAGCAATTGATTCGTATTTATTTGGATTGATCGGAATAAAATCCGCATTGTATCTCACACCGTTTCTATTGTCTGCGGCAAACAAATTCTCATCCAAAAGGATTTGATTTGGATCACCTGTAAACTCAGTACTACCTGTTGCAAACTGGAAACTCTGGATATCGAAATCTCTGTATTTGAACACGTAATTCGTTCCGAATTTCACTTTTGCATCTCTTTGGAATAGAGAAAGCGCTCTAGCTACGTCCAGTTTACCTACCACACTGTATTCCTCTAGATTTCTCCAAATTCTAGCTGGAAGACCCACTTCTGTAGAGATTGTATTTTCAGGAACTCTAAATCTTGTAAATCTGATATCTGGATCCTGAATCGTAGATCTTGTTGGAGCCAATTTCCAGTTCACTTCCCAGTTTCTTCCTGCAAAGTAATGAGTACCTCCCAAAAGCACACTTGTCAAAGCTCTTTGGCTGTATTCCAAGTTGTATTGCTTCGCAGTGAAGTTTGCTCCAAGGTTTGTGTTTTCAAAATCAAACTCACCCGCTTTGGATTCGCCGTTTTGAAGGTGCATTAAGTTTAATTTATACTTAGAGTTGTCAGTTTTCAAAGCAATTCCTGCCAATCCACCTAGCAACACATTGTTTACTCCGTAGTCACCTCTTTGTCTTTCCAAAGCTTCCAGTTCAGTAGCGCTGGCATCTCTTGGTTTTGCAAAAAGGTTGAACTCTGCATCCTGATAAAACTCAGTTTCGTTTTTGTAAGTCAAAGCGAAATTATATCCCCAAGTAGCTTTTGTTCTTGCAATCTGATTTCCCAAAGAGAAACTCACACCTGCATCCATCAAACTGTTGGTTCTATATCCACCCAAAGTTTTGTTGAAATCTCCCAAGATCTGTTGGTATTCCATTCCTTTAGGACCATTTGGATTACCTACTGCATCACCATATTGAGGGATATCAGTTCTTCCATCTGTTGGGATAGCTCTTGTTCCATCGTCAAAACCTAACCAATCTGTCTTACCACCATCGTATTTCAAATAGTTTGAGTTAAAGTGCATGGAAGGATTGATTCCTCCACTCAAGCTCAACTTCATGGATTTTTCTTCAGGAAAATCTTTTGTCTCGATATCCACTACACCACCAGTGAAATCAGCTGGAAGCTCGGCAGTGAATGATTTAGAAACGATGATGTTGTCAATTACATTGGTAGGGAAGATGTCCATTTGGATAGAGTTACGATCCGGATCCAAACCTGGGATATCCACACCGTTCAATACAGTTTTGGTATATCTGTCTCCCAAACCTCTTACATAGATGTATTTGCCTCCTTCGATAGAAACCCCAGTCACACGCTTCACAGCAGAAGCTGCATCTCCATCACCGATTTGACGGAAAGTGCTGGCAGAGATACCATCCAATAAGTTGGCAGCATTTCTTTTTACAGACATCAAAGCTGATTCTGTAGTTCTGATTGCAGTAGCTGCAATGGTTACGGTCTCCAATTCGGAAGCTTCTTCCGCCATTGAGATATCGTTTAATACGTTTACTTCACCTGCTTTTACCTCTAATCCTGTCAGTTCGATAGTAGAATAAGAGATGTAAGAAATCTGAAGTGAATAAGTTCCTGGCTCAACCTGAATTTCGAATTTTCCATCGAAATCAGTTACAGCACCAGTTGAAGTTTCTTTGACCAAAACTGAAACACCGAATAGTGGCTCACCTGATCCTTCTTCGAAGATGGTTCCTCGAATGGTTCCTTTTTGTGCAAAAGCGAATCCCGCGATAACCTGGGATAAAACCAGAATAATCAGGACAACAATAGTACGTGTCATGAACGGGTTTGTAGATTTATTTTTCATACAGCAAATAGATATTACTAATTCAAGAATTGGGAAGAAAGACACCTTGCAAGTCCTTTCTTCCCTTTTCTATTTTTTGTTATTATTTGAAGTCAGCTAATTCACCGGCTACAGAAGCCCAAGTCCAGCTAGCAAATACTGACTTGTCAGCTCCTACAGTGTTTGCTCCGGCAGCTACTGCTGTAGCGAAGTCCACTGTTCCACCTTTAAATACTGTTTCAAGAGTTACACCTTCAGCAAGAGTTGCTTCTAGGTTCATGAATTTCAATGAGCCACCTTCGAAAGTTGCCATAGTTTTGTCACCGCTTAGTGAAAGGTCACCTCTACCATCTGTAGTAGCCGGATCAGCAAATCCGAAGAAATAGATGTTTTCGAAAGTACCTCTTGCTCCATCTCTGAAGTCACCTAATTCAGCAACATCATTTCCTTTGATAGAACCATTCTTAAGAGTGTGTCCCGCAGTAGCAGATCCTTCAGGACCATCGATTTCTAGCGTGTGATCAGTTTCACCACCTGCGATTACGATGAAGTTATCCAACGTACCAGCCCAAGCTTGATCCGTATCCATACCGTCATCACCTGGATTCCATACTAGCGCATTTTTCACGTTTACAGTACCACCGAACCATTCGATTCCATCATCTTGGTTACCGATTACTTCCACGTTTTCGATTACTGTTCCTGATCCTACAGCACCAAGTGTAAGACCGTTGATTTCGTTTCCTTCACCGATGTTAGCACCTCCGTGACGGATAGACACATATTTAAGTGTTCCAGAGTTATCAGCATCATCAGATCCTCCATAGAGGCCATTTGTATCTGATGGTGGAATACCTTCAATTTGAATTTCAGTAACATCTCCAGCGAAAGAACCTTTTGCATTTCCTAGGATGATCAATCCACCCCAAAGTCCTGAAAGGTTTGGCTCCAAGTTTGGAGAAGCGATTTCTCCTGGTTTAATTTCATCAGCAACTGTTGTAAAAATGATTGGAGATGCTGCTGTTCCTTGCGCGTCAATTTTTGCACCTCTTGCGATGATCAATGCAGTCGCATTTGAACCAGTTCCTACTTCACCTTTCACTACTACTCCTGGTTGGATAGTCAATGTGTTTCCAGAAGTAACAGAAATTCTACCTCCTAGTACATAAGTCTTACCTGTTTCCCAAGTAGTATTGGAAGAGATGTTTGAACTTACCAAAACACTATTAGAAGTATCTGGATCAGTTCCTGGATCTGGCTTATCATTTCCTTCGATACAGCTAGTGAATCCGAACACTGTCACTGCAAAAAGGATGAATAATGAGTTAAACTTTTTCATTGAGTTATTAATTGAATTGTGGTTTTGTCAAAGTTTGATGATGCAAAACTGCTTCAATTAATCAGCACAAGAGAATTATTTGAATTATGCTTTTTTTAAAAAATCTGACAGAATTTAATATTGAATTAATAGATCTGACATAAAAAAAGGCTTCCCTCGCAGGAAGCCCAATAAAACAGGTTCTAATGTTATTAGAATGTTACCGACTTGTTTATCGGCACTTTTTCCATTAATATTTTTACAAGGTGCCTTGTATTAATCCCATCTGCTTCAGCCTCATAATTCAGGATGATTCTATGATTTAACACATCTTCAGCGATTTCTTTGATGTCTTCAGGCAGCACATAATCTCTTCCATCCATAAAGGCTACAGCTTTTGCAGCTAGGTTTAAATTGATGCTGGCACGAGGAGAAACACCAAACATGATGTACTTGGCCTCGTTGCTTAAGCCGTACTGAGTCGGGAATCTTGTTGCGAATACCAATTCTATAATATAATGTTCAAGCGGCTCAGCAATTTTCACCGAGTTGATCATATTCCTGATATCAAATACGTCTTGCTTCGAAAGAATTGGATTCACCTCATTAGTAAATGACATATTCGCCATTCTTCTCATGACTTCCATTTCATCGGCTTTGCTTGGATAATCAATATGAACTTTCATCATAAATCGATCGACCTGCGCTTCAGGAAGCGGATATGTTCCTTCCTGGTCTACCGGGTTTTGTGTTGCCAAAACCAAAAATGGTCTGTCCAACTGAAAAGTGGTCTCACCAATAGTTACCTGCTTTTCCTGCATTGCTTCCAAAAGAGCCGACTGAACTTTTGCCGGGGAACGGTTTACTTCATCTGCCAAAATCAAATTGGAAAAAATTGGACCTTTCTTTACTTCGAAATCTCCAGTTTGCTGATTGTAGATCATCGTACCGATCAAATCAGCCGGAAGCAAATCCGGAGTAAACTGAATTCTGTTAAAGTCCAAGTGCAAAACCTTGGCAAGGGTGTTAACAGTTAAGGTTTTTGCCAAACCTGGTACACCTTCTAATAATATATGTCCATTTGTAAATAGGCCTATTAATAGTCTGTTGACCATACGGTCCTGACCTACTACTACCTTTTTTACTTCCTGAATGACTTCTTGAATTTTTTCCTGATGCATGGATGAGGATTTTTATTACAAAGCTGAGGGACTAAAATAACGTAAAAAGTCCCAAAGGACAATCTTAAATCTTAGAAGCGGTAAAGCCTCGTGTGGAAAGGAAATTTAGGATTTTTTAAGACCTTTTGGGTCTATGTTGTTTTTGATTGGCTGCTTCCTTAAATCCCGTCAAACCTAGTTTATGATAAACTGTATCTTGATCAAGCTCTTGGACATCACCTACCTTAAACCCTAAGATATTGATTTTCTCCATGGATTTTCGCACCAACCGAAGGGTAGGAAAACCTACTGCAGCGGTCATTTTTCTGACTTGGCGATTTTTCCCTTCTATTAAAGTCAATTCTATCCAGGAATCTGGAACGTTCTTTCTATAACGAATAGGAGGATCCCGATCCGGGAGTTCAGGGTTTTCAGGCAATAATTTGGCAATGGCAGGTTTGGTCAAATACTCTCTCCCATCTACACTGATCCTGACTCCATTTCCCAATGCCTTTAAAGATTCTGGAGTTGGAATTCCCTCCACTTGTGCCAAATAAGTTCGCTGATGACCGAATCTAGGGTTCAGCAAATGATGATTGAGCCACTTATCATCTGTAATCAGCAGCAATCCTTCGGAATCTTTATCCAATCTTCCAACAGGATATACCTCCTTTGGAAAATCAAAAAGAGAGGCAAGTGTTTGCCCCTCTCCTGAAAATTGGCTTAAAACCCCAAAGGGTTTGTAAATTATAAAGTATCGTGACACTTATTTCGGATTTTAACTTCCGCAACCGATGCAATCAATACTGGAATCCATTGGCTTTACACCTTTCAATTTCATTTCTAGATTGTGAATCTTGTCTCTCACTTCCATATCGGCAAACATATCACCGGTCAATTGGCTTTTGAGGGCTTCAATCTGTGCTTCTAGGTCTTGTAGTTGTACTTCGCTCATAAAAATTCTCTTTTAAGGGTTAAAGTGATGTTCTAAAATAGCGAAGGAAGAGTGAAAAGTTCCTCCCTTCAACGAGATTTTTTTGGCAAAAATGGTTCCAAAAGAAAATCAGGACTTTACCTTGGTGGAAATTTTCTATAAAAATGCATTTAAACCAACTTATCCAATTACGTCAGGAACTACATCAATCCCCCGAAATAGCAGGAGAAGAAGGAAAAACCGCGTCCAAAATCCTTTCTTTCATTTCAAAATTAAACCCGGACGAAATCATAGAAAATCTTGGAGGATCGGGGCTGGCATTTATTTTTAAAGGAAAATCTCCTGGTCCAAGGACACTTTTCAGGGCCGAATTGGATGCACTACCAATTCAAGAAACCGGTAATCCTTCTTACAAAAGTACAATAGATGGCAAGGCACATTTGTGCGGGCACGATGGTCATATGACCATTATTTGTGGACTAGGAGAAAAAATAGCTGAAAACAGACCAGAAAAAGGGGAAGTAGTTCTTCTTTTCCAACCAGCAGAGGAAACAGGCGAAGGAGCTAGAAGGATTTTGGATGATCCTAAATTTGAAAGAATCAAGCCTGATTATGCTTATGCTCTTCACAATCTTCCAGGATTTCCGCTACATCAAGTGGTCGTTAGAAAAGGGACTTTCGCAGCTGGAAGCACGGGGATGACCATTTCTTTGACTGGCAAAACCTCACATGCAGCCCATCCCGAAGCTGGCATTAACCCTGCTAATGCATTGATGCATTTAATTCAAACTCTTCCGAATCTTCCTAATCATTTTAAAAATTTTGCACTTGTTACTATTATCCATGCTGAATTGGGTAGCTTGGCTTTTGGTACCAGTGCTGGAAAAGGAAGCTTGAGTGTGACAATCCGAGCTTTTGACCAACAAGACTTGGATGGCCTAATTGAAAGAGCAATTGCCGAAGCAAAAGGAATAGCGAAAATTGAGAAGCTTGGTGTAAAATTCAGTTTGGTTGAATCATTTGCAGTTTCTAAAAATGACCCAAAAGCAGCAGAAATAGCTGAAAGTGCGATGAAAGATCTAGCAATGGATATTTCACAAAAGGCAGAACCTTTCCGCTGGTCTGAGGATTTTGGTTTGTTCAGTCAATCTTGTCCTTCCTATTTGTTTGGATTGGGTTCAGGAGAAAACTGTCCACAACTACACGAACCCACCTATGATTTTCCGGATGAGTTGATTGAGACAGGGGTAATGGTTTTTGAGAAGATTGCGAGGAAAATCAATTCATAAAAAAAGCCGACTCTCGTTGGCTTTTCAATTATAAGTCTGAATAGTTTGTCGGATACAATAATCAGCTGTTCAGGATTTGCAATCCTGAACTTATTTCACATGATTTTTATCCGATTACATTGGTCAATTAACATTCAAGTCAGCGACTTTAAATCTCCTTTAAAGATTAAAAATCTTCGGATCTAGCTTCGAGGTTTGTAACCTCGAAGAGCCGCTGTCCACCCATTCTTCCAAACTGGGAATGCTATTTTGATTCATTGTATTTGAAGCCCAATCTAGGAACGGGCTGGATATAGTTTTTTTTAAAAAAAGAATGTCTTAATCTTCAAAGGGACCTGGCCATTTTTTATAAGGAATCTCAAAAGGTTTAAATACTATTCCCCGATCCATTCCTAAGGATTTAATCTTCGCCATGACCCCCTCATTAATCACAATGCTGTATGTATTCATACTTCTGAAGGTTAGAATAGGAAAAGGACAGGCTTCTTTAATTTCAATAGTTACGAAGGATAATTTACTAAGGTGATTTGGACGGTTATATTTAAAATCACACAATTCATCATAATTTTTGAATTTCATCAACTCCACATTATCCTGATACCTTTTGGTATTAGGAGCTTCACCCTCAATAATTTTAACATCGTTAAATTCAAAAACGGTTTTTCCAAAATCAATCCATTCGTCATCAAAGACCACTATATCAGTGATCCAGTAATCATTAATATCTTTTATCCCGTGCTTTAGTGGGCAGGGGTAAAACCTGATATTTCCTTCTCGGAGGCTTTCTAATAGCATCCTAGCTCTATCCGAAACTATATGTCGCATCGCCAAATCTGAAGACGGATAATAGAAATCAGCAAGTTTAAGATTGCCTTTTACTAATTGGGTAGGAATCTTAAGATCACTTAAATCCTTAACTTCAAGTACCTGATGCCCTAAACGGTTCTCATCCAAATAAACCGGATCATCTTTCACTGAAGATTTAGCCGTATTATAAATTGGTAGTAAATCAAAGTATTTCATTAGAAAATAAGTCTGTCAATTGTGCTGTTCAGGATTTGCAATCCTGAACCAGGATCTTAGGATTTGTAATCCGAATACAAGATCCAATGAACAAATGATCCAATCTTTTCAGATTGCTTGAAGATTAAAAATCTTCGGATCTAGCTTCGAGGTTGCAAACCTCGAAGAGCCGCTATCTTTCTCTTTGCGATTTCTTTGTGGACTTCGTAGTTAAAACCAAAAAAGCCGACTCCCGTCGGCTTTTCAATTATAAGTCTGAATAGTTTGTTGGATATAATAACCTTGTGTCGTTTCGAGAAACAGTATTTTTATATTCCTCAAGGTCTTTCATCGCAGCCCAAGCAGGATCAACTCCAAATTGCTTCCAATGCTCATTTCTGATCTCCATATTTTCATGGGTAGTCATATACATCAAATTCGGCATATTGGCTCCAGCGATTGTCTCTGCATAGAAAATAGGGCTACAGTTTAACCGCTCGAAAATATCCATTTCACCAGAATTAAACATTTTCACTTTTTGACGATACAATCTTTCAGTAGGGCCTTCGTAGCTTCTCAACTCATAGACTCTGTCTTTTTTGTCATTGGTCAATTTAGATGACGCAAACTTCGGATGCTCCGACATGCCACGTAAAATCGCAGTTTCGATTCTTTTGTAAGGAGGATTGTCAAATGCTGCATTGATGTATGAATCTCCGTCTTTTAAATACGTCTGATCTTTTAATAGCTTACCTTCGAAAGCTTCAAATTCATCCAAAGATTTAAATGGGATGAAAACATATACTTTTTGACCGGCATCAGGCTGGGATGCTATTGGCTTAAAAACTCCTACTTTATCCACGCCATGGCGATGAGCAGCAGGAATAAAGGCTTTTTCCAAATAGCTATCTAGCATGGCTTCCTGCGCTGGCGTTTCAATATGATAAGTTTTTAGCTCATAAATGTCTCTTTTTTGAGCCATCAAATTTGAACTTAGAAATAGGCAAATTGCGAAAAGTCCGAAAGACAATGTTTTAAATTGTTTCATTTTCTAGGTTTTAGGTTAGGAATGGGTAATTGAATTCTAATCTAAGGCAAACTTCTTATTGAAGTGTCCTGTTCGTGGAATTCTAAGAGAAATTTAAGATTAGTGAGCTTTTATGCTGTTCAGGATTTGCAATCCTAAACTATGATCATAGGATTTTTAATCCGAGTCATAGAAACAATGAATAAATTATCTAGTCTTTTCAGATAGCTAAAGATTAAAAATCTTCCCATCTAACTTCGAGGTTGCAAACCTCGAAGAGCAGAGTGTGCTTTCTTTAAGAGCTGAAAACAAAAAAAGCCGACTCTCGCCGGCTTTTCTTATATCTAATAACAATCTTAATTGTTTTTTGCTCTCTTCATTGGATTGCTTCCGGTAGAAGCTCCTCTTGCAGCTCCCGAACCTTTAAACAATTCAAATCTTGTTGGCTGGTATTGTCTTGGCCAGTAGTTACTGCTCTCGTCGATATCAGCTGTTTCTCTCAAAGGATCCAACACAATCTGCTTCACTTCTTTTTTCTTGGCAAAAACCTTCGTTACCTCAGTTTCATTCATTCTCCAGATTTCTGCAGGAATTCTATCGATCTCAGAAGTTCCGTCTGTATACTGCCATTCCAAAATAATCGGCATCACCAAACCACCGACATTTTTGAAGTTGATTTCATAAAAATTCATATCCGAGTTCAACAACTCTTTCTCTTTTGGAGAAAGGCTTGCCATAAAATTCTTATAAGCTTCCTCATCTGCCGGAGTAACCGTAAATGGATTGTAAGTGGTATAGAAATCTCTTGTTGCAGGATTTGCTTCAATCACCGTCTCAGGAACATCTTTCATGTTTGCAGTTCTGGAAACGTTCGTTTCGTCATAATCAGCTTCTGCTTTTGCATCGGCAGCTTTCTCCGCAGGAGTTCTTTGATCTAGCTTAAACCAGGAGACATTTTCAATGGAAATATCCACCGGCTCAGTTCCGTAAAACCAACCTCTCCAGAACCAATCTAAATCCACGGCCGAAGCATCTTCCAAAGTTCTGAATAAATCATCCGGAGTTGGATGCTTAAACATCCATCTTCTTGCATATTCTTTGAAAGCATAATCAAATAGCTCACGACCCATTACTGTCTCTCTCAGGATATTCAAGGCAGTTGCAGGTTTCGCATAGGCATTTGGACCGAACTGAACAATATTTTCTGAATTGGTCATGATAGGCTCCAAAGTATTTTTCTCGCTTCTCATGTAAGGAACGATTTTATGAGCTGGACCTCTTCTGGAAGGGAAATTACGATCCCATTCCTGCTCTGCCATATATTGCATAAAGGTATTTAAACCTTCGTCCATCCATGTCCACTGACGTTCGTCAGAGTTAACAATCATCGGGAAGAAATTGTGACCCACTTCGTGGATAATCACGCCTATCATTCCGTTTTTCACCGCTTCAGAATAAGTACCATCTGAATCAGGACGACCATAGTTGAAACAGATCATTGGGTATTCCATTCCGTTTGCAGCCTCCACAGAGATTGCCGTTGGATAAGGGTAATCGAAGGTATGGCTAGAGTAAGACTTGATGGTATGAGCCACTACTCGGGTAGAATATTGACCCCAAAGTGGATTGGCTTCCTTGCCATAATAAGACATCGCCATCACATCTTTTCCGCCTTGCTTTACAGCCATGGCATCCCAGATAAACTTACGGGAAGAAGTCCATGCAAAATCTCTCACGTTTTCAGCTTTAAACTTCCAAGTCTTCTTCTCTGTGGATTTTCCTTTTTCTAATTCTGTTGCTTCTTCCTGCGTTCTGATCACGACAGGAGCATCATAGGTTTGCTTTGCCTTGTTCCAACGAGACAATTCTGTTGAAGAAAGCACCTGACTTGGGTTTTGTAAAACACCGGTTGCACCGACCATATGGTCCGCAGGTACCGTGATATTCACTTCATAGTTTCCGAAAACTAATGCAAACTCCCCTCTACCTAGGAATTGCTTGTTTTGCCATCCTTCGAAATCAGAGTAAACAGCCATTCTTGGGAACCACTCCGCCATGGTATACAAGTAATTTCCATCCCCTTCGAAATATTCATATCCCGGGCGACCAGCGATATAACCTACTCTATTGGTGATGTTGAAAGACCATTCCACGCCAAAGGTGAACGAATCACCTGCTTTCAATGGAGTTGGCAGATCAATTCGCATCATGGTTTGGTTTACGGTCACTGGAAGTGGATTGCCTTTGGCATCTTTTACCTCCAACACTTTATAGCCAAAGTCCTCATTTGCCCAGATGATACCTTCCAAAGTGCGAAGGGTCATTCTGTTATTGATTGAACTTTCTGCAACCTTAGGTGTATTGGAATCTGCTCCACGCTGATTTTCTTCCAATTGTACCCAAAGGTAGGTCAGTTGGTCAGGTGAGTTATTGATGTAAGTAACTTTTTCAGATCCTTTGATAGATTGGTTTTCGTCATCCAATTCCACATTGATCACATAGTTTGCTTGCTGCTGCCAGTACATATGGCCAGGAGCTCCAGATGCCGTTCTGTAGACGTTAGGTGTTCGAAGCATTGGGCCAAGCTGCTCAAAGCGCTCCGCGTGATTTTGCTCAGATCGATTTTGAGCAAAAACACTAGCCACACTCAAAAGAGCCATGGAAGCAATTAATCCTATTTTCTTCATATTACTAAAGGTGATTTATTACCAAAATTTCATTTCTAACATTAACATAAGCGCAATTCCAAATACAAAAGAGGAAACGATCAATGTCCATTCTTTTCTACTGACACCTGCGATACCTACCAAGATGGAAGTCAAAAGCAAGTAAGCTCCGACAATCACAATCTGTCCCAATTCTAAGCCTAAATTAAAAGCCAAAAGCGGTTGCCAAATGGAATTTTCCTGACCCAGTAGGCTTCTGAGATAGTTAGAAAATCCCAGTCCATGGATCAAACCAAAAAACAGAGCAAAGAAGTAATTGATTGTCACACCTTTTCCTGAAGCTGGTTTTGGCCTTAGCAAGCTGATAAAGGCAGTAATAGCAATGGTCACAGGAATCAAAAACTCGATCAATTCCGTATTTACCTGAATCACTTTGAATGTAGCCAGAGCTAAGGTCAATGAGTGACCGATTGTAAACGCAGTGACAAGCACCAATATTTTTTTCCAATCTCTTGGAATAAATACTGCGCAAAGCGCCAACACAAATAAAATATGATCGTAACCTTGTATGTCCAGAATATGCTGAACACCCAGGCGAAAGTACAATTGAAAGGAACTCATATAGGGTAGAATACTTCAAATGAAGTAAATTGCCGCAATTATACTGGATTATTCCCACAAAAGACAAAAGACTCTGACCAAATGCACCATCTTTATATATGCTTGATTTCTTGGGGATGGTTGGCTTTTGCCCATCCGTTTTTTATCAGCCTTACCGAGATCAGGTACAATGATAGCAGCCAAAAATTAGAGATTGCCCAAAAGATATTTTGGGATGATTTGGAGGTTTCTCTAGCAGGCTACTTTGATACATCCATTGATGTGTTAAACCCTAGCGATCAAAAAATTCTTGATAAACAATTCTCGGATTACCTGATGGCTCATAATAAGATTTCTATCAATGGAAAGTCTGTCAAGCTTAATTTCATTGGTTACGAAGTGGAAGAAGAAGCCATTTGGTTTTATCTCGAGTCAGAACAAACCCAGTTCGAAAAATCCATCCAAGTGGAAAATTCAGTTTTGATCGAAGATCATGATTCCCAGCAAAACATTGTCCATGTATACATCAATGGAGGAAGTCCAAAAAGTTTATTGCTCCGCAAAGACCATGAAAGGGAAACATTGAATTTTTAAAAAAAAACTTTAGGAATACTATTTTGGCATGTCCTTCGTCAAAGAATCAGAAGCCAAATTAAAGATTCCTTGATTCGCCTTTTGTTTACCTCCACATTTCTGATTGCTCCTTTTTTTCTTTTAGCCCAAAACTGGACTGATAAGGACTACCAAAAATATACTGTTCAGCAATTCTTCCAGCTCAAAGCTATTTATCAGCCCATCGATTTTGAAAACATTGATCGTCCTTTGCTGAATGCAGCAATTTTTTATGTGACAAACGAGATGCGGCAAAAACGAAGACTCCCGCTTTTCAAGCATGATCCCCGAGTCGAAAAAGTAGCTCAAGACCATGCCGACGATATGGTGAACTATGATTTCTATTCTCATTATAGCAAAGTCCCTGGCAAAAAAATGCTGACCGATCGTTTGAAAATCGAAGGGCTTGATCCTTACTGTTATGCGGAAAATATCAGCTCAAGTAATGGCCTCCAATACGAATATGGAAGGAAGGTAAATCCACCGGGTCCAAGTGGGACATTCACCTATGTAAGCAGATCAAAACGGGAGGAAATTATCCCACATACCTATATCTCATTTGCACGCGCGGTACTGATCTTGTGGATGAATTCACGAACACATAAGAACAATATTATAAGCACTTGCTACCAATATTTGGGCAGTGCTGCAGCATATTATGGGGATGATACATTTTACGACATGCCTAACTTCATAAGCGTACAGTATTTCAATAGCGAACAAAAGTAAAAAACCTACTAAAAAGTCATTTATATAAGTTTAAGCCCGATTGGAGGGGATTCTTACCTTAAATCATAAATGATAATCATACCCCAACCTTGTGTTCTTATTTCAGTATTTAATTGAGCAATGACAAGGATTTGTCTTGCAACTCATACGGAGAGTAAGGCTTTTCTTAGTTTAGTTGATACCTATCGTCATTGTCAATAAAAAGGCTCCAAGAAATTGGAGCCTTTATCATTTTTAGTCGTTTCCATGTGTAGAATCTCCACATTTTATCCTTCTGGGGAACAGTGATTTCACCTTAGGAATTCAAGAATTTCTATAGACAAAAATTTCTTATTCTCTCGGCCACACGTTGTCTTCAATATTTTTATCAGGGAATCTACCATGAGGATCAAGGGTGATTTTTTTGATTTTTCTAGGACCAAAATCTAATTCCGCGTCATAGGTTCTGCTTCCATCAAACCAAACAGTAACAGGCCAAGTTACCTCTGCGGTAGTTGGATCAAGCATTGCCGCATTTGCCATTGGCTTGATAGCTTCTCCTGACTCCTCAAATTCCACTTTCAAGACTATCGGAGAAGGCATTTCACCGTCTTGTCTTACCGTTACTATAGTTTTACCATTAGAGACTCAACTCCTTCTATGGAGCCTTCTACAGACTCTGTGGTAAACAACCAGTAATACCAAAACCAATCTAAGTTTTTACCTAGCTCATGGTCCATAAAGAACATATAATCCCAAGGCGATGGATGTTTGTAGGCCCAAGTAGCGGTATACTTTTTCATGGCATTGATGACGGCTTCATCTCCCACTATACCACCGAGCATCGATAACATCAAAGGTGTTTTTTGGTAAGTTTGAAAACCATATCCAGTACCAGCATAGTTTGCACTCCACATCAATGGAGCTTCATCCTCACTGCCACTTACCCTACCATAGCTTTGTCCTAATCCATCAAGATCATAAGGTTTTCCAGCTGCATCTGCAGCTGAGAGAATATTCATGTATTGGTTGAATCCCTCGTCCATCCAGCCATATCGTGTTTCATTGGTACCAAGCATCATCGGCCACCACTGATGTGCGGTTTCATGATCGGCTGCCCCTTGGTTGGAATTGATTACCATCGGATATTCCATGCCAGCACTTGGCCCATCTTGCATAGTCAATTGAGGAAAAGGATATGGTGCCCAAAGTTTTGAGTAAAACTCCAAAGCATGTCGCGTTCTTTCGGCTGCATTTTCGAAATATTTTGCCCGCTCAGGAATGAATACCATATGCAATGGAATTGGACCTTTTTCTGGAATCATGGCTCTGGTAGCTTTCCAAATAAATCTATCTGAAGTAGCCCATGCAAAATCATTGACTTTGTCTGCTTTAAATCTCCATGTCAGCTTATCTCCATCTAATGTGGACTTTCCAGGACCCTTTTCTTCCTCTCCGATGATTGTTAATACTTCATCGGTTGTCAAAACTTTTGAAAGCTGCTGAATGGCTTTTGGAGTCAAAACTTCTTCAGGATTCTGCAAAACACCAGTTCCGGAAACAATCCAACCAGCCGGTACTGTCAAAGACACATCAAAACTTCCAAAATTATTGAAGAACTCTGCCGGTCCTAAATAGTCATTGGTTTCCCAACCTCTCAAATCATCATACTTCGCTAATCTTGGAAACCATTGAGTCGGTTGAAATAAGGTACTATCAAATCTCTGGGTCATTCGATGACCTCTCCCATTTGTCCCTCCTGGTAATTTGGTATGCCAGTTAATCTCTAATTCAGCGGTTGTTCCGGCTTTGATGGGATTTACCAGATAAATGGTAGCAACGGTTCTGGTTAATCCTGAGACACGGAGCTTTGGGGGATCATTTCTTCGAACTGGACCAGACTCTAGATCAACTGGCTCTCCAGCTACTTTGATGGAGGTCACAATCATCCCTTCTGTTTGCTCTGCTGGAGTGGAAAAGCCTCTCGGCACATCGGCACGGAAAATATTGTGATCCAGCCGTAAAACGATTTGAGTCAAATCATCCTTGCTGTTATTGTGAACCAAAATCTTTTCTGATCCTGTGATAGTCTGAGTGGAAGGATCCAAACTTGCATCAATCGTAAAATCAGTTTCCATTTGCCAATAATTTGGCCCTGGCTTACCAGAAAAATCCCGATTACCTTCTTCAAAGGCTTTGCGAATGGAATTGGTCATAGGAACATCCTGACGGATGGCTCTTGTATCAGTTTTGATCGAAGATCGGATCGGTTTCAAACCATTTTGCTGACCAAAGGCAAAAGTGCAAGTGAAAAGAAGGAAAAAAAGAATAGAACGCATGAGTTGAGGTTTTTATTCGAAGTAGAAAACGTAGTGAAATATCCAATAATTGGAGCAAAGATTGAAATTGAATCTGAAGTCAATTGACTTTTTTGCTGAAATTTTCAGGAGAAAATTCAAAATCCCTGAGTTAGAAAGTCATAGACAAATTTTATAAATATTCGATTTTTAGATAAGGATTGAGGTAAAAATAAAAAATCCGGCCTTTCGACCGGATTTTAAAACACTTGGTATAACAGGTATTGAATTAATAACCTGGGTTTTGCTCGATTGGAGCGGTATTGTTAGTCTGCAATTCAGCCAATGGAATTGGCCATACAAACAAGTTGCTGCTATATGGAATAGCGTGATCCATTGGAATCGCAGAAGCACCAGTATAGAAATCGATGCTAGTGATAGATCTTGATGTTGCTTTTAATGGCACTCCATCCATTTTGCCTTCACCAGATAATCTGTGGATATCAGCCCATCTTCTACCTTCTGCCAAGAATTCAATTCTTCTTTCGTTCCAGATAGCAGTTAAAACGCCAGCCTCATTTCCTAATCCAGCAACTGTATAAGCAGGAACTGAAGCTGGAAGCGCACGGCTTCTTACAGAGTTCAAAAGAGTTACTGCAACGTCCAATTTACCAGTTCTTGCATTTGCTTCAGCTGCATTCAAAACAACTTCAGCATATCTCAAGATCACATTAGGATCTGTATAAGTAGTAGCATCTTGATACTTGTCTGTGAAGATACCTGTAGAGCTACTAGTAGTCATGGTAGTTCTTCTCAAATCATCTTTGTTCCAGAAATCAGCAGTCCAAATAACTGGGCTGATTTTCACCAAACCACGAGCACCTAAATCTGGGTTACCATACATAGAAGGCAATGCACCGTTTACACCTGGGTTAGCTTCAGCAGAGTTAACAAAAGAGAAGATGTTATCAGAACTGTTTCCACCTCTAAATGGAGTAGCTGGGTTAGCAGTTACCGCATACATAGAAGTCAACTTATTATATTCTGTCAAAACACCAGCCCAATCACCCATATGCAATTTGATTCTGGATTTCAATGCGATTGCAGCACCTTTATTAGCTCTGAATGCTCCACCTTCTGGTAAGAAACCTTCAGCAGCATCCAAGTCAACCAATAATTGAGTGTAATCTTCACCTACAGTAGTTCTACCTACTGCTTCACCTTCAGGAACCTTAGTCACATCGTCGATACCGAAAGTTCTGTAAGGAATACCCATAGAAGAAGGATCATCAGAGTAAGGTCTTGCAAAGTGAACCAACAATTCATGATGAGCCAAAGCTCTCAAGAAAAGCATTTCACCTTTATAGGCGTTTCCATCTTCTGAAGTCAAAACTCCATTAGCTACAGCCTCATCTAAATTATCCAAGATGATGTTCAATCTGTTGATCATTCTGTAAAGAGAGATCCACATACCTGAGTTGTTCGCAGAGTTAGGGCTATAAGAACCTACATAAGTGATTTCGTAGAACAACTGATCGTTGTACATATCCTCACCACGCATGTCGCCTTGCTCCACGTTAGCAGCACCAAAAGGATACCCTCTTTGTACAGCTCCACCGTAGAAACCTCTTTGAGCAGATTCATAGACACCAAGAACGGCTGATTCCACTCTGGCAGCAGTAGAAAATGCTTCAGAATCAGGGATCAAGTTAGCAGGAGTCAATTCTGTTACATCACAAGCACTGGTAAAGCCAGCAACGGCTAGGGCTACCAGGCTCATTTTGATATTTTTTATTGTGAATTTTTTCATAGTAATTCTTCTTTTTCGGTTTTTTTAAATTAGAAACCTACGTTTACGCCAAGAGTATAGGTACGAATAATCGGAGCTACGTTCCAATCCACACCAAATTGTAGCTGGCCTGAGTACTGATTAGATTCTGGATCCAATCCAGAATAACCTGTGAAAGTAAATGGATTCTGTACTTGTGCGAAGAATCTTGCATTAGAGATAGCTCCTTTGAAAGCAGATGTCAAAGCAGCTTGAGGAACTGTATAACCCACTACGATATTTTGGATTTTCACGAAGTCACCTTTCTCAACGAATCTTGAGTTAGCAGCAGAGTTTTGCCACATGTTCTGATCCTGACCAGAGTAAAGCTTAGGTACATCAGTTACCTGACCGCTTTCAGTCCATCTGTTTAGGATACTTGCATGGTTATTAGAGAAACCTTGCCCCAAAAGACCTCTTAAAGATTCGTTCATTAGGTAGTTTCCACCAGAGAATCTAGTAAAGATTTCAGCATCGAAGTTCCCAAACTTGAAGTTGTTTGACCATCCACCTTGCCACTTAGGAAGGGTATTACCCAGATAAGCTTGAGTTGGAGCAGAACCGGTCACAGAAACATCTCCAGGGTTAGCTGGGTCATATGCTTTATAGCCTAGCTGTGACACACCATTAACGGAAGGTTGTAAGTTGTATTGAACTATCACATCACCAGAAACATACAGAGGGTTACCATTTGCTGGGTTTACACCAGCCCACTCATAACCGTAAAGTTGAGCAATCGGATTACCTACCTCAGTTCTGTTGTAAGTACTAGTTAAAGGAGAAATTAATTCATTCACTTCATTTTTGATGAAAGTGATGTTGAAGTCAGTATCCCAAGAGAATTTACCTCTGTTGATTACGTTTGCATATGCTCTGAATTCCAAACCAGAGTTGGTCATAGAACCGATGTTTTGGCTGATGTTGTTACCTGGAACACCTAGAGAAAGTGCAGTTGGAGCATCAAGGATCAAACCATCAATGTCATTTTTGAAGTAATCAGCAGCAATAGTTACACGACCGATAGTCATGTCCAAACCAATGTTGAACTTCTTAGAAGTTTCCCACTGAAGGTTATTGTTTGCGATAGCAGCATAACCAATACCAGCTCCAGCACCACCCAATACAGGGCTATATCCACCGTAAGCAGCGAAAGTACCGATTTCAGTGTTACCAACTTCAGCATAAGAAGCTCTTACTTTAAAGTCAGAGATCAATTCAGAATTGAAGAAAGATTCGTCAGAAACTCTCCATCCCACAGATCCACCGAAGAAAGTACCTCTTTGGTTTTCAATCGCCAAATCAGAAATCCCGTCATTTCTCAATGTGAAAGACGCCAAGTATTTTCCTTTGTAGCTATAGTTGAATCTTCCGAAGTAAGAATCAAATCCTCTTTCAGCATAAGATCCACCAGAGAACTGGTTATTGTAAGAACCAGAAATGATGTTGTTCAATCTGTAGAAGTTATCAGAGATATCAGTACCAGAAGCGTTGAAACCATAGAATCTTGTGAATTGGTATTCTAGACCTGCAGTCACGTTCAAGTTGTGATCATCAGCAATTACTGTCTGATAATTCAAAGTGTTTTGCCAGTTCCAACGGAAAGCTGGGTTAAAGGCCATATAAACAGAACCGTTTGAGCTTCTTCCATCACCATGTCTTGGATCCAAAGATTGGAAGTCATCATTCATAGTTAAGTCAATACCGATTTGAGTTCTTGCAGTCAAACCTGTTACGATATCTACTTCACCATATGCATTACCAATAGCTCTATGAGTACGGCTTCTATAAAGGTTGTTTTTAATTACAAAACCGATGTTAGGGATATTGTTATCTGGTCCAGCAAGGTTTGCACCGAATCCAGTTGTAGCACCGTTTGCAGTTACGTTAAATCCATCAAATGCAGCATTTTCAGCATCGTAAATTGGAACGTTTGGCAAAGAACGGGTAGCATTGTAGATCGCACCAGAAAGTGAGTTTGCACCGTTGTTCAAACCGTAGATTTCAGTGAAAGAATAAGAAAGAGAAGTTCCAATTCTTACAGCTTTAGAAATACTGTGGTCAATGTTAGCTCTGAAAGAGTATCTGCTTAATTCATTTGGTTTTACAGGAGACTCTTGATCAGTGTAACCCAAAGAGAAGAAGTACTTTGTAGCTTCAGATCCACCTGCAATAGATAGGTTGTGCTGCTGAGTAAATCCTTTTCTGAAGATTAGGTCTTGCCAATCAGTATTTACACCTGGATTAGCCAAAGGAGACTGATTTGCATTCGATCTTTTTTCATTTGCAATAGTCACCCACTCATCACCGGTCAACAAATCAAATCTGTCCACTTCCTCGTTGAAACCCATGGAAGTGTTATAAGAAACTTTTGCTTTACCAGTAGAACCTCTTTTAGTAGTGATCAAGATCACACCGTTAGCTGCTCTAGAACCATAAATAGCAGATGCAGAACCATCCTTCAATACTTCGAAAGAAGCAATGTCAGCTGGGTTGATGTTTGCCAATGGGTTAGCAGCGTTTACTGCAGATCTATCGCTGCTTACTACAGGTACACCATCGATTACGATCAATGGACTTGCACTGGATGAAATAGAGTTTACACCACGGATTCTGATGATCGGTGCAGCACCTAAAATACCAGAAGGAGTAGTAATCTGAACACCTGGTGCTCTACCAGCTAGCTGAGATTCGAAAGATGGAGACACCAAGTTTTCGATTGCCTTGCTGTCGATTGAAGTCACAGAACCTGTGATTTCTCTTCTCTCTTGAGTACCGTAACCTACTACGACTACTTCATTCAATGTTTTCACATCCACATCCATGACCACATTGATCACGCTGTTGGAACCAATAGGCATTTCTTTAGTAAGATATCCTACAAAACTGTAAACCAAAGTGGTAGCTTCACTTGGTACTTGGATGGAGTAAGACCCATCTATGTCTGTAATTGTCCCTTGTGTGGTACCTTTCACCACCACACTAGCACCTGGCACCCCTTCCGGCTCTTCAGCCGAAGTAACCCTACCAGTGATTGTTTTGCTTTGCGCCAATACTGACATCACAGTCAAAATTGATAACGCAAAACCTAATAAAACTTTCTTCATAGGTCGTTAATTTAGTTTAGTTTTAACTATCGAGTAGCGAATATCTTCTGATTAGAATGAAATAAAAAAAATTAGAATCGCTGTCTAAAGCTTATACGGGGCAATTTTCTATGGTTTTTATGTTAATTTTTAATTTTTTAATTGGTTTGAAAATCCAATCATTTAAAAACCATATAAACCATCTATTAAAATGTTAATTTATTTATTTTTATTTGGTAAAATGATAAAAATAATATTTTTGTATTGTATCTAGAAATAATCCTATAATCATCAATTAGCCTTTAATCAGTCAAATCAATATAAAATTTGCTCCTACAGGTTTAAAAAATAATTATCCCCAATTTAATTTTGACTTTACTAAAAAGGTCTTTCATTTTTTCAAAACATTTTTCTGATATATTGAATAAAACAGAATTTTATATAAAATTCACTTTTTTTATAAATGGCGCAGGTTTTTGACATTAATCTAATATTTTCTACCATTTAGCAGGATTTTCAGCCCTAAATGGAATTTTTTTGCAAATATCCCATCGACCATCTATCCTTTTGAGCAAAAAAAGTTGGTTTACAACGAATTTTTCTAAAATAGGTTTTTCATTTAATACTTTTATAATATTTGGTATTGGAGTTTTTTTCAAATCTTTAAATGCCATTGTCATATGCGGATGAAAATTTCTATCGCTTAATTCATCAATTAGCTTCAATTCTATTTTGCAGAACTGTTTCAGATTTTTTTGTAATTCTATCAATTCCTGGGATTGCTCTATCCCCAGATAAACCACTCGGTCACCAAAGGTTTTAACCCCGGAAATCGCTAAAGGAAATTCTTCATATCTTGACAAAAACATTGTCAACCGATTAATCAGATTTTCCTCTTTTGCCTCGTTAAAAGTAAAAGGCATCTTCAATGTCACATGGGCAGGAGATTTTAAGGCATACTTGATACCGAATCGCTCTCGAAGGAGCTCCTTTAAGTTGGTCAATCTTACTTGTAATTCACCTTCAGGAACTACTGCCAGAAAATATTTTTGAAAACTTGCCATCACTCAATTTTACCTCGGATTTACTCCAAATCTCTAAAAACAAAAAAACTATTCGATTTCCTCAATCAAAACATTAAATTGTTCATCTCAAATACCAAACAGCTATGAAATATTTTTCTAAGGC
Organism: Algoriphagus iocasae; assembly: GCF_014206875.1. Taxonomy (GTDB): domain Bacteria; phylum Bacteroidota; class Bacteroidia; order Cytophagales; family Cyclobacteriaceae; genus Algoriphagus; species Algoriphagus iocasae. The sequence continues at coordinate 482,701 of NZ_JACIJO010000002.1, forward strand.
CATGATCGGCCTCGATTTGACTGAAATGGACGATATCCTTATCAAGAAAACAATTGTTTTCTTAAAATTCTTGGGTATCGACAAATGCTATTTCGTTCACGTTGCAAAAGATCTAGCCGTTCCTCAAGAAATATTAGATAAATATCCAGACTTAATGGCACCGGGAGATGAATCCTTGGAAGCTTTGATCAAGGATAAATTAACCCAGTATAACTTTCCTGAATCGATCGAGATCGAAGTTTTCGCTGAAGAAGGAAATCATCCCTTGGATACATTCCTAAGATGGGCTAAAATCAAAGATGTCGATTTGATCATCATGGGTAGAAAAGAAACTTTGGAAGGTAGCGGCTCACTTGCTAAAGGAATTGCTAAAAAAGCTCCATGTTCTATTTTGATGCTTCAGGAAAAACGTCCTCCTGGATTACCTAAAAAGATCATGATCCCAAGTGATTTCTCTGAGCACACGCATATGATTTATGATTTTGGGGAGAGAATTTCCGATGAGCTCCACGCAGAATTACTTCCGGTTCACATGTATCATGTGCCTCATGGATATTCCAAAACTGGAAAGACCTTTGAGGAATTTGCAGAAATCATGAAAGAAAATGCGAGACATGATTTTCAGAAATTTGTGAGCAAACACAATCATCCGGAGCTGGAATGTCATTTTGTACTCAATGACGGACAAGATGATGGTAAAGTCTTATTGGATGAAGCAGTAAAACTAGGAGTGGACATGGTCTTACTTGGCTCCAGAGGTAAAACCAAATCAGCGGCAATCTTATTAGGTAGCGTTGCCGAAAAACTGGTAATGGTCAATAATATATTACCGATGATGATTTTCAAGAAAAAAGGAGAAACCATGGGCTTTTTTGATGCCCTATTCAAAATTTAAAAAGGTTTACTTAAGTAAAAACATACCTGATCCCCTTTGCCCTCTTGGTTTAACCAGAGGGCTTTTTCTTTAAATTCAGCCATTTCCTCTTGACTAAATATCCCCTGAACCAATTCTGGATTTAAAGGCAGTCCCTTTTTGTAAATTTCGGTGCCCCAAAACTGGAAGCCAGTGGAGTCAAACTCAATTTCGTCCAGATTAAATCCCTGCTTCTTGGCGGAAATCGCCATACCTTCGGTAGAAGGGATAATTAAATGTCTTGGCGCATCTAACTGAACCCAATAAACCCCCTCCTCTTTCCAAACCTGTGAATCAGTAACTGGAGTTCGGATCAACAACTTCCCTCCCGGATTTAATTTTTCGAAGCAAAGCTTCAGGATATGATCGGGATCCTCCATATGCTCAAAGGAATGGTGCATCATGATCAGATCAAATTTAAAATCTGATTCTTCGATCCCCTTTTTCCAAATCGTTAATTCCTTAGAAATCACTTTGGTTTCCTTAATAAAAGGATCAAAACCATGCAGATTCTGATATCCCCCCGCATAGAATTCATACAGCAATTGTCCAGTGCCACATCCAATATCCGCAATGGCATCAGTCATTTTTGGTTTGACTTTTTTAAGCCAATAACCATAACTAGGTTCAAAAAACTTCCCTCCGGAGGCCAGAAAGGTTTTCATTCTAATCCTTTTCAGAAACTGTCGAAATCCCGAGGAATAAACCAAATCTGTGAAGGAATAATAGTCTCCAGAATAAAAATCGGAAAGATTATCCGGGACATCTTTGATTTGAAGAGAGCCGCATGAGTCACATTCCAAATACCAAAACTTTTCACCGCTACCAAACATACGCTCTTGAGCATGGTGCTTTTTATGGTTTGGTGATCCACAAAATTTACATTTCACTTCCTGCTCTGATGTCAAAGCCATGTATTTATTAATTATAAATTGGAATGTTTATTTCGGTCAATTCCTGAAAGAAACTATAAACTTTCAAAATTAAGGGTTCATAAAGATTCACTTTGGCAAAACTATTGGCTTATCTCTGAAAAAAGAGATGTTTTGAAGGAATCTTAGACCATTTCCTGAAAAAATTAATCAAAGAATCGACGAGGCTGATTACTTTTGGCTTTTAATACCTTTAAAAAATCGCTCCCCTGAGCAAATTATGAGTTTCATTACCGATTTATTCGCGGCATCTGACAATCCCAATTCTTTAGGAGCAAAGCTTAGAAATAAAAGACAACATGCATTCGAGTCTCTTTTTTTCAATCGGTTCAAAGATTTTGAAACCATAAAAATCCTCGATGTAGGAGGTACCGATTATTTCTGGAAAGACAGTTCTCTCCCGGAAAACCCAAAGATAGAAATCACACTTTTAAACCTAACCGAGGAAAAAACAAATCATCCTAGGATCAAAAGTGTCATCGGAGATGCCACAAATATGCCTGAATTTGAAACCAATAGCTTTGATCTGGTATTTTCTAATTCAGTCATAGAGCACCTTTACACTTGGGAAAATCAGGTGAAAATGGCCAATGAGATCCAGCGTGTCGGCAAAACCTTTTTTATCCAGACTCCAAATAAGTATTTCCCGATCGAGGCTCATTACGCCATACCTTTTGCACAGTACATGCCCAAATCAATTATGCTTCCAGTGCTCACAAAAACACGTCTGAGCAGATTGAAAAAATGGGATGCAAAAGATGCTGAACAGTATTTGGATGAAATCCTTCTTATTGATGGAGCTGGGATGAAAAAACTATTCCCAGGCGCTTCAATTTACAAAGAGCGCATGCTTGGCATGGTAAAATCCTTCTCTGCTCATAATCTGGCCTAAAGATCAGACCAGATTAAGATTTTTCTTTTTAATCATTTGATGGATTCCGTCCCAAAGACCTTTTCTAGCCACTAAAGCTTCTCTGGCAGCATTTTCTGACTCCTTCTGTTTCTCAGGGTCATCTCCCATTAACAGGCTCATCATTCTCCATGCTAATGGACCATGCTCCTCTTCATCGAGGTGAATATGACGATCAAAATAATAAGAAAGGGTACTTAATTTCTCAGGCTGATTTTTTACCAGTTCATCTACCAACTTCCTGAAAAGATCCGGAATCAAATCTTCCCTTCCCAAAGTAAAAGATGCTGCGATTTCATGAGGCTTTCCCTGCATCACCATTTTGTAATTGACAAGAAGGAAAGAAGTCACAAAATCTGGTAAATCGAGATTTTTTATAGCCTGCTCAAAATCTACTCCCTTCTCTAGCTCAGCTGTTAAAGCATTTATTTTATCCGTAGAAGCACCTGCTTCTTTCATGGCGGTCAGATACAGTTCAAAATGACTGCAAAACCCACCATTCCCATCTTCATCACTTTCCTCCGCGAGAACAATGTCATTGATAAGACGTGCTGCCATAGAATCCTTTGCTGGAAGCCAAGGAAGAGACATTCCTGTCAGTCTAAACTGTAGGGCCTTGAGTAAACTCATAAAATCCCAAACAGCAAAAACATGGTATTCCATGAATTTCTGAAAATCAGAAAGAGACTCTAAATCTTTATAAATAGGGTGACTTAGTAATACTTCGCGTTCAGGATGAACCGATTGTATTAATCTATCCAATGGTGAACTCATAAATTTTTTGGAAGATATACGAAGATGTGTTTTTTGTGGATTTCTAAGAGAAAATCAATTTTCGGCAAATTGAAGTCTAACCAAGTTGGCGTAGAAACCTTCATCCTTTTTAAGAAGGTCCTGATGGTTTCCTTCTTCGATAATTTCTCCGTCTTTTAGAACGTAAATTCTATCTACTTTACGGATGGTAGCCAATCGATGTGCAATAATAATGGTGGTTCTACCTTTCATCAATTCATCCAAGGCTTCTTGTACCAAAGACTCAGATTCTGCATCCAACGAAGAGGTTGCCTCATCCAAAATCAAGATTGAAGGGTCTTTCAAAATGGCTCTGGCAATGGCTACTCGTTGTCTTTGGCCACCAGATAATTTTACCCCTCTCTCACCAACCAAGGTTTCCATTCCTTCAGGAAACTGATTTATAAACTGCCAAGCATTTGCCTTTTTCGCCGCCTCGATAATTTCCTCCTCAGTCGCATCAGGCTTTGCATAAGCGATATTCTCACGGATAGAACCTCCAAAAAGTAGCACTTCCTGTGGAACAATACCCACTTTGCTTCGAAGTGCCTGAAGATCCCAATTGTTGATGTTTTTATCATCCACTAGAATACTTCCTTCCTGGATTTCATAAAACCTCAATAACAATTGGATGATGGTGGATTTTCCAGCTCCGGAATGTCCGGCCAAAGCCACTTTTTCCCCTGGATTCACGTGGAAAGTAAGATCTTTCAACACCTCCACTTCAGGTCTGGTAGGATAATGGAATTTGATATTCTTGAAATCGATTTTTCCCCGGAAATTCATAGCCACGTCGCCACCTGCGGCTTCCGCTTCCTCTTCCAAAATCTCCAACACTCTTTCTGAAGAACCGATCGCTTTCTGAACTTGTCCATAAATGTCTCCCAAACCAGCAATGGAACCTCCGATAAAAGTGGTGTAAAGCACAAATGAAACTAACTCGCCCACGCTCATGTCTCCTGAACCTACTAAGCTTGCACCGTACCACATCACAGCCACAATTCCCCCAAACAATGCAAAAATGATAAAGGAGATAAAAGCCCCTCTATATTTTGCCTGACGTAAAGCCACTCCGACAACGGAATTTAAACCTTTGCCATACCGCGCAGATTCGTAAGCTTCACCTACAAATGACTTCACAGTACTGATTGATTGAAGTGTTTCTTCCACAATCACATTGGCAGCAGCCAATTCATCCTGAGTCTTTTTAGAAAGCTTTCGGATAAACTTTCCGAAAATCATGGCAATCAATACCAACACCGGGAAAGTTCCCAGCATAAACAAGGTAAGCTTTGGAGTATTGAAAAGCAGAAATGCGACTCCAGCGATCAAAGTGATGATCTGTCTGAAAAATTCTGCAAGTGTTACGGAAAAGGTATCCTGAAGCAGACTGACATCTGCAGTGATCCGGGAGATGAGTTCGCCAGTTCTTCTTTTATCAAAGAAAGTCATTGGCAATCTGACCATTCTGGAATAAAGAGCCAATCGAATATCTCGCATGGATCTCTCAGAAACTAACGCGAATAGCCAAACTCTAAAAAATGAAAATATACTTTGGACAGCTAAAATGCCAACCAAAATCAATGCGATAGAATTAATATCTGTAACGATCCACTCAGTACCCTGAGCCGCATCAATCAGCTTTCCAGCGACAAATGGAAAGGTCAATAAAGTGAGTGATGAAAGCAGGAGAAAAACCAATCCCAAAATAAATGCCCATTTGTAGGGCATCAGAAATCTGAATATGGTTCCGATTTTCTCTAAATTCTGCTTCGACAACTTCCTCTTTTCATGCTCTTCCAAAGCAGTGCCTCTTTGTTTTGCCATTAGACTTATGTGGTAATTGAACAGACAAAAGTAAGGGTTTTTGAATGTTTATCCTCTCCAATTATAGAATTCCCATCTATGAGGGCTTTTCTTAATCAAATTTAAATCTCGTGGGCTTTTCTGTAACACAATCAGCCAAGTATTCGCCTAATGCTGCCGAATGCTTGAAACCATGGCCTGAGCAGGCAGAAACCCACCATTCATTCGCAATTTCGGGGTTTTGCTTAACCATAAATCTGGCATCCTCTGTAACCGTATAAAAACATACAGTAGACTTTAAAAAGTTGTTTTTCAAGCCGGAAACACGGTTTTCCACTTTTTCTTTCCAAAACTTTTGTTGCTCTTCAATACTAACTTCCCTTTCTATCAAATCCGGATGGGATACCTCGAAAAAGGACTCTGTAGCCATCTTGATTGACTTTCCATCCAAACTTGGAAATCCATAGATAAAATCTTCCGGATCGGCTCCAATCCCCCACATAAATACAGGTGAATTTTCCCAATCTTTATCCTCAATTTCTATCCAGTGAAGAATTTGTCTGCAAATCTTCAGCTTCTCTTCCTCTGCCCTTGGTAAAAAATCCTTGATCCATCCACCGGAACAATTGATGACTTTCTCTGTATAAAATTTTACTCCTCCCACATTCACTTCAATCTCATTTTCAGATGATCTGCTGACCGTGGTAACAGGACTATTAGTGAGAATTTTTGCTCCATTTCGCTTAGCAAGATCTAATTGCGCCCGAATTGCCACTTCTGGTTTTAGGTATCCCGCTGTGGGCTCAAAATATCCCGACGCATTGGCTTCCAATCGAAAGTTCGGATATCTCTCTCTAAGCTCCTTTGCATTTAAAAGTTGATGAGCTATTCCAAATGCTTTTGCAAAATCAACTGTTCTTTTGAAAAAACCGTCCGATCCATGCTTTGACCAAGGAGATTTTCCCGAGTCCATCAAAATTCCTCCACAAGAAGTGAAAATTTGAGTATTGGATTCTATTTCTATTGTTTTCCAAAGCTCATGAGAGCGCATCACTATCGGAACATACTCTGGAGATTCCCCCACAGCCAATCTGGTAATCCGCGTTTCTCCATGAGAAGAACCCAAGCTATGCGGAGGATCGAAGCGATCAATCCCTAAAATTGACAAGCCACGCTTAGAAAGTTGGTAAAGGGCCGCAGAACCTATTGCGCCCAAACCAATGACAATGACATCAAACTTTTTAGAAAGCATAGAATCCAAACGCTAATTAGTGGCTAGTTGGCACTGAAATTAAAAAAAAAGGCAATAATCTGAATTACCAGTGTTATTGCCTGTCTTATATAAACTGAGGTATGCTTCTACTTTTTGCCCATTTGAGCATCAATCAATTCTCTTTTCAATTTACGCTCACGCTCCAATGTATTTTTTCGATGGGCGTCAAATTCTTCCTGAACTTCCACCAAATCGTTTTGTGCTTTTTTGATTTTCTTGAAACTACGGAAATACTGAAAGGAGAAAAAGCCCAGTGCCGCAGCCAAAATAGCGACCAGTAACCACATCATAGAAGAGTAAACCGCTTTATGAATTCCCATCCCTAAAAAGGTGAAATTGTCTTTGGCAGCGATCGCCTCTTCCTTTTCCATTTCTGCTTGCTCCAAGTGGGAATTCATACTCCCGATGGAATCTTTTTGACTGGTAATCTGATTATTAAGATCCAAAACTTCCTGTCTCATGGTCCGCATCGAATCAAGAATATTTGATTTGAGCTTATCCAAATTGGTTCGCTTTACAACTTTATATTCCTGAAAATTATTGGACACATTATAGATGTAATCAAATTGGCTATCGATCGTGCCACTGTTTAAAGATCCCTTGTCTGTGTCATCACCTTGAGCGAATGAAAGGTTTCCAAATCCTATCAAAACGTACAGCAGACAACTAAGGGAGAATAATCTTAACATTGGGTATAATTTTAACAAATTGGGGGATTCGCTTCGGGCTTCAATAAACATGCCCTCGGACAAAAATAGACTCATTTTTTTAAAAAACTCCCCAATTTCTTTTCAATTTTACGGGTTACCGATTGGTCCTCAAACCAATACATGATTTTGCTTGAGGTTTTTGGAAAAATTCCCGAAAATCAGATCTCCTTTACCGTATCTACTTTTGATGCAATAAAGGCAGGTCTATAGCTCGCTAGAAGGGTGATTCCCACCACTGCCATACTAATCCAAACGAAATCTGTCCAGATCATTTTTACTGGATAGGCATCGATTACAGCAGAGGAAATTCCCAAGGAAACCAAGCCAAACTTTTCCTGAACAAGGCAAATCAAAAATCCTAAAATCAATCCAATTAAGGCACCGCTGAAAGCAATCATGGAACCTTGTTTTAAGAATATTCTACGTATCAATTTGTCAGGAGCTCCCATGGCTTTCAATACTGCGATGTCCTTTTTCTTCTCGATGGCAAGCATACTGAGAGAAAAGAAAATATTAAAAGAGGCAATCGCGAGAATGAATGTGAGCGTCAAAAACACAAAAAGTTTTTCAAGTTTAACTGTTCGAAGTAGCCCAGCATGCTGCTCATCGGTGTTTTTCACCAAAAACTTTCTCCCCAATAATTCTTTCAATCTAGCCTGAACCGAATTGATAGATTTACCTTCCTCCACTTTAATTTCCAGTGAAGTCCTCCTATTCCCATAATTCAGGAGGTTTTTAGCAAAATCCAGCGGAGCAATAACATATTCATCATCAAATTGGCGATCAATGCTGAAAAATGCAGCAGGGTCTAAAATCGCCGAAGAATACAATTGATTGGGATCAATCGTGGCTGCAGACCGAGGAGCTTTTGGATAAAAGACTTTTAATGGGACATTGATGTCATTCAGGTTGATCGAAAGATAAAATCCGACTCCCCGGCCTAGAATTGCTGCAGGTCTCAGCTCAGTCCCCAAAGTCGTATCTCCCCAAAAATACCCTCTTGAGAATCTTCCTTGATCCAGAAAATTATCAGAAACACCTTTCAGTCTAGCCACCATTTGATTTCCATTGTAATCAAATAGAGCATTGTCTTCAATAACTTCCGTCAAAATCTCCACTCCTTCGATTGACCGAATGCTGTCTAGCCAATCTTCTGTCACTTCAAAGCTTTTCCCCTCAGCCACTTCGATTTTCAGCTCTGCATCAAAGCTTGCAAAAAGTCCTCTGATCAAATCCTCCAATCCATTAAACACAGACATGACAATCACCAAGGCCATGGTGCCCACAGCGACACCTACCATCGAAATGGTCGAAAGTATCGTGATGAAATTCCGCTTCTTTTTGCTTCGGAAATATCTGCCTGCTATAAAAAAACTAAGGTTCAATCTGGCCTATCGTTAATCTTCTGAATCCTCTTCCTCTTCTTCTGGAGCTTCCGGGATGTTCAAATCAGAAATCACCTTATCCATGTGCTGTGCATAAGATGCCGAATCATCCGGGAAAAAGGCGATTTCAGGAATTACCCTAACAGATTTTCCAATTCTTTTGGCTAGCTGATGCCTGATTTCTTTTTTATGCTCATTGATCAACTTAAAGGTCGCATCAGGATCGCACAGCAAAAAACTGAGATACACTTTTGCAAAACCTAAGTCTGGACTCACCAAAACACGTGTAATGGTAATCATCGCTCTTCCTACAAGATGCTTGGCGTCTTTTTGAAAGATGTCTCCAAGTTCTTTTTGGATTAATTTGGAGTATTTTTGTTGTCTTTTACTTTCCATGTGAAGTATTTGTGGTACAAATTTAGCGAAATAGTTGGGCAAGCTTTAATTTCGGGCTGTCACATCCCAAGTCAAACTCAATATTCCGAACATCTTGCTTCAATTTTTCAAAGTCAATGACCCTTTTAGGCTGGTAGGATTAGCAGTTTACCTGCTTATTTTCACTACGCTTTATCTTGTTTGGAACTCTACCCCTTTAACTTCTCTTCAGTTGACCTGGATGGTTTTAGGAGAGAGATTAGGCGAAGGTTTCTTTCTATATCAAGATATTATTGATGACTCTGGCCCCCTTTCGGCAGGATTTTTTACAATGGTGGACTTTCTATTTGGTAGAAGTCAACTCGCCTATGAATTAATCGGAAGAGTATTTATTCTGTTTCAAATTATTTACTGGAACACCATTCTGATCAAATATAGAGTGTTTGATGAGAACACCTACCTCCCGGCGATCATAATGGCGGCACTTTTCCATTTTTCATTTGACATGCTGTCGCTAAATCCAGCGATGCTAGGAAGTACATTTTTGATTTTGGCTTTGGGACAGCTTTTTTCTCAAACAGTATTACAAAAAGAAACCAGCGAATCAACCTTACTGATAGGGATCTATGGCGGTTTGGCTGCCGGATTTCATCCAAGTTATTTGCTTTTCCTTCCATATATGATCATCACTGGCATTGCCATCAGTGGTTTTTCTTTTAGGCAATTGATGCTTTCTTTGGTAGGATATGTGCTTCCGATCTTATTCATCATCGTTTTTTATTATTGGAATGATGGCCTACAGGAAGCAATAGATATTTGGCCAATGATCTTGGTATCAGAGAAAATCTCCTATCAATCTGTCTGGAGTTGGCTGATCTTGGCTTCTTTCCCAATAATCCTTTCAATGGTTGGCTATTTCTTAAGTGCTGTTTTAAAAGGCTCAACCATCAATCAGCAAAAACAAAGACAACTCATTATCCTGTGGCTGATATTTGCAGCTGCTGAATTCTTCTTTATCAAAAAACAAGCGGCCTTCCAACTGATCATTTTTATACCGGGACTTACCTACATGATCACGCAGTATTTTCTGTATCTGAAAAGAGGATTGATTTCCAATTTGAGTTTTTATCTATTGATTTTTGGATTGCCAATAGGTGCTTGGTGGTTTTGGCAAACGAAGGTGGATAACCCAAAGTACTTCGTTTCTGAGCAGATTAACCCAGCTTTAAATGGAAAAGAAATCATGATATTGGGTCCGGACATTTCCGATTATCAAAACTCCAAATTAGGAGGCCCATTTTTAAATTATTCACTGAGCAAAGTGTACTTGAATCAGGATCGGGATCTTCCGGAAAAAGCACGGCTTTATCAGATGTTACAAAACCAGGAACCCCAAGTAATCATTGACCAAGAAGGACAGTTTGAAGCAATTTTAAATGATTTTCCTGAATTGAGTAGGCATTATGTTTTAGATAAGAAGGGTGTATTTGTTTTAAAATAGAAGGGTAGATATTTGACATTCAGATAGATAAAGGGTATTTTTAATGACCCTTTTTTTATTTCCATTTTTCAAATAACTCACTTTTCATGCATACGATTGGCCAATTGCTGGAATCATGTTCTATCAATGAAAAGAACCTGCTTCTCCAATACATTTCTATTAAGAACTCACCGAGTTCTAAAAAATATCGGCTTTTAAAATTGATGATCAAAAACCCGGAATTGAAAGATCCTGAGTTTGCATCCATTATTTATGATTCATCAGAACATTCTGCCTATTCTCAATTGAAAAAAAGGCTAACTGAAGAATTGATTTCCCATATCAGTTTGATCAAGAAATCCAGCTTTCAAAAAGAAAACTGCAAACGAATGCAGGTCATCGAATTACTTCAAAAAGGCCAGCATTTTCTACATCTTGACCTTCAAAAAGAAGGGGTGAAATATCTAAAGAAAGCCTTGGAGCTTGCTGGAAGACAAGGTTATACAGATTTGGTATTATGCATTCATGAGACTGCCAGAACGGCTGGAGTAGCAGAGCCATTGAATTACGATGAGCTTTTCCGGTTGAAAAACGCTCTTTGCAAACAATTAGAACTAACCCTGAATAATTCTAAAGTAGAGCCAGAGCAAAATAAAGCGAATTTGATTTCTCTCAAGAAATCTGTCTTGCAGACAGAGTCAAATAATGAGGTGTTGAACTTACTTGAGAAAAGCGAAATGTATTTAGAGCAAAATAGTCTTAAAAAGGCCTCAATTGCTATACAAGATGCCGAATCCATTCTTTATTCCTACCCTTCTATCCATCAGCCAGAAATAGTTTGGAGATTGAATTTGACACAACAATCGGTGTTATTGAAATATGGAGCTTATGAAGAATTGATTAATAATTGTCAAAAAACATTACAGATAAAAGGGATACCGGATCATGTGAAGGTTGAGGTATACAAGAATGAATGGTTTGCGGCTTTTTATCTCGGATATAATGAATTGGCAAAAAAAATACTTTTAAAGTTAGCACAATACCGAACTCAGTTGAATCAAAATATCTGGCATTATTATGAATCTTACCTTTTATTTCAGGAAGGAAAATTTCAGGAATCCCTGCACCTGAATCACGATTGTCAGCGCTTACTTAAATCAAATACGGATTACTTTTTAGGGTCGAAACTTTTTGAAATGATGATTTTAATCGAAAGAAATGAATGGGATTGGCTAGAGTTTAAGTTAGAAAATTTTCGAAAGACACTTTATGCTACCAAAAGCAAAACCAAAAACAGAATTCAATCATTTTTCCATTGCCTTCAGCATCTCCAAAAATTAACCGATTCCTCACGTTCAATGGAGTTAAAAAAGTTTAGGCATTATCAATTATTAACTAGTGAAAACGAATCCTTTTCCTGGCAACCTGGAACATTTGAATTGATACCTTATCATCAGTGGATTGAAAAATTGTTGAAGGTGAATTGATCCTTTATTCACCTAAAAACCACTTGACTTAAACCCGGATTTTAGTCATTACTAAGAAATTATTAAATTTTAAACATCTGATTTTTAGTTATTTAAACAAATGATTGCATAATATTTTGTGTCAATTTTTTGAAATCCTTCCTTTTGTTAGGCTTTTAGGAATAGTAAATTTTATGCATTCATAGTGATCTATTTTTTTAAAGATGATTTATTCAGCGTTAGAATTTTTAACTCAAGAGCTCAATGCCTTTATCAAATTAAAGGTGGGTGACCCTGTAGGAGATAGAATTGTTCTGTCCTCTGTGACAAATGAAACCGGGATCATCATTCCAGACAAAAGTCTTGGTTTATCCCTGATCAATATTGAGGAAGAACGGACTATCAAGGAGCAGCGGAGCACCTATATAAATGCTGTTGGAAAAACAGAAAAAAGAAACCCTGATATCCAACTCAATCTTTATGTACTGATCACTGCCAATTTTCAGAACAAAAATGCGAATGACAGTACCGATGATTATGTGGAGGGGTTGAAACAGCTCGGTTATGCCATCTCTTTTTTTCAATCTAAAAATGTTTTTACCAAAGAAAACAGTCCTTCACTTTCCGGAAAAGATCCTGGACTTACCAAAATTGTAGTAGAGCTCTACAGCTATTCATTTGAGCAGCTTTATAACTTCTGGACTGTCGTTGGCGCCAAATATCTTCCCTCTGTCCTTTATAAGGTCAAAACCATTCGTATTCAGGAAAACCAACTTCTGGAAAGCGGTGATCCAATTGAAAAAATTCATCTTAATTCCCTGCACAAATCATGAGCATTATCTACACACGCCTAGGCGAAGTAGCGCTTCGCCATGATTTCTATCAAGATGGTATTGCCAAAGGGATTCAAATTCGGCCTACTCAAGAAACTATGGGGCTACTAAAAAATGGAAGAATCCTTTTTAAAACTACTCTTGGTGGAGCCGTATTACTTTATCTAGCCGAGGAAGATGAAACCACACCTCTCAGTCCTTTAAAAGTTCCTCTTTCATTTTTCTTTTATCTGTATCCTGAGAATGTAGGGTCATTCTATCAGATTACAGATCTGGATGAAGGCAGCAAAAAATACGAAAGCGGAAAAATCCCTTTCTTTTACAATACTCCTAACCAGGCATCTACAGATTCTGCCTCCCCGGAAATTCTTTCCTATCGACTGTTGGATGGAGCCCCGAGAAAAGTTTTTTCATTGGATGTAAAACTAAATCCCGAACCTGCTTCGGTCAGACTCAAGGTTAGAAACTCAAAAGGAGAGGTTATTTCTGCCGCTAGATCTTCGACTGGTGAATGGCTCCCTGATTTAACCGAAATCTTTCCTGACTCTCAGGGGAAATTCCGTCTGGTTTTTGATCTATCAGGAAAGGCGGAAGGACTTTACACAATAACGCTTCGGGATGAGGCAGATAGTACAGACCTTTGGTCCAAAGAGTATTTTTTGGCAGATGATTTCCCTAGTTCTTGTATCGGACTTTTTGAAATCAAATATGACCCAGCACCTGCTCACCTATATGGCCCCAAAGAATATTATCAACTCAATTTTACAAGCCTAGAAAGTCTTTGGACCTATTTCATAGTAAATGGGAATGAAAAAATTGATTTGGTCACGAGTAATCTATCTATTCAGGATGACGGGAATGAGGGATCTGTCCCATACGGCACTTACAATTTCAATCAAATAGGGGCGAGTCCAAATGTGGATATCAAACTCAATGGAAAAGAAACGGTCGTTTTCCGCTCCCAATCGAAGATTCCCTACTTCGAAATCCCTAAGCTAAATCTCAAGCTGGTCAAATCACCAGGAAATCAAGTATTGATTCCTAACCTACCCAATCCCTCTAGATCAGCGGCAACAAAGGATTCCGGTGGTGAAATCAACACAGAAATATATGTATACATCTAGTAAATAAATCGAAAATGGCAGACTTTAAAACCCCAGGGGTTTATGTTCAGGAAATATCAACCCTCCCCGCATCTATTGCTCCGGTTGCCACGGCGATCCCGGCCTTTGTCGGTTATACCGCATCGAGAACAAAGAATGGAGAAACTCTCCCGATCAATAAACCGGTGCGTATTACCTCTTACCTCGAATACAAAGAGATTTTTGGAGAATCTTATCCTGAAGATTATGGTGTTACATTGACATTAGATGCAGATGGGAATACCCAGGTCGCTATCAATGATCCGACTAATTTTTCTCCATACCGGATGACCTACCAGCTTTATATGTATTTCAACAATGGAGGCGGTCCATGTTATATTGTGTCAGTAGGAGCTATGGATCCTGGTCCAAATCCTGCCCCAACATCCATTGTAGCTACGGCTTTGGCTGCAGGAATAAAAGCCCTGGAAGAAGAGGATGAACCAACACTTTTAGTGGTTCCTGAAGCTGTGATTTTAAGTACAGTCGATAGAAAAACGATACATGACAGTCTTTTAGCCCAGTGTGAAAAGCTTCAAGATCGATTTGCGATTATGGATGCTCTTCACATTTCAGGTCAAACTGTAGCTGAAGATGGTGCTACTTTTAGGTCAGAGGTAGGAACGAGTGATTTGAAATATGGAGCAGCCTATTATCCTTCTCTTAAAACTTCACTTTATAAATATTATTCAGAAAGTAAGCTTACCATTACAGACAATCGTGGTGGAGCTGGACTAGGTCCATTTCACAACAAGAGTCTATTTGCATTGGGAAATGGAGATGCCTTTGCGACAGCCACAATACGAATAAATAATACTCCAAATATTACAGGTGATGTATTCACTATTGGAGGCACAGCTTATACTGCAGGCACTTCTTTTACTCCTGGAGCTACAGACATCAATACAGCTGATGCGCTGCTAGCTGCAATCAATGCAACGGCAGACCCTCTTTTTACAGCATCCCGTACACCTTCAACCTCCACACTTACATTAGTTGCTACTAATTCGGGAATCGATGGAGCTTCCATTCCTTTGACTTATGTGGATGATAGCGATAACGGTGGAGCGGTGGTATCTGGAGCAGGCACTTTTTCTTGGCAAGCTCCAGACAAAACACTTTACAATACCATCATAGCCAAGCTTCAGTCCAAAAAAATGGAATTGTATCCAAGTGCTTCTATGGCCGGAATCTGTGCCAGAGTGGATCGTCAGCGCGGAGTATGGAAAGCTCCTGCCAACGTGGACGTTCGCGGGGTAAGTAGACCTGTTGTCCTTGTAAATGCCGAAGATCAAGGTTTGCTCAATGTGGATCCAACTTCCGGAAAATCTATCAATGCCATTCGCTTCTTCCAAGGAAAAGGAAACTTGGTTTGGGGAGCAAGAACCTTAGCCGGAAATGATAATGAGTGGAAATATATCCCAGTTAGGCGTCTTTACATCTTTGTTGAGGAATCCGTGAAAAAAGCTACCGAATTTGTGGTTTTCGAACCCAATGACGCAAATACTTGGCTACGGGTAAAAACCATGATTGAAAACTTCCTAAGCAATTTATGGAGGGACGGAGCATTGGCGGGAGCAAAGCCAGAAGATGCATTTTTTGTAAACGTAGGGCTTGGCAAGACCATGACAGCCTTGGATATTTTGGAAGGCAGACTCATCGTAGAAATCGGAATGGCGGCAGTAAGACCGGCAGAATTCATCATCCTGAAGTTTTCTCATAAGCTACAGGAATCCTAATCTTTTAAACATTAAATAAACAAGCCATGGCAAGTCAATCTACCCCCGGTGTTTACATACAAGAGATCACCACACTTCCTGCTTCTGTAGCATCTGTGGAAACTGCCATCCCTGCTTTTATCGGACATACCGAAATCGCTATCAAGGATGGAGAAAGCGTCAAAACCATTCCAACACGCATCACCAGCATGCTGGAGTTTGAAACAATTTTTGGCAAAGCAAACCCCGAAGCTTTTACCATTACTGTCGAAGACACTTATCCGGGCTCCCAGGGAACTCCTGGAAAGATGGAAAGCAGAAAAGTCAGTGCAGTTCCTCCAGCAACGCCTAGTCCCTACAAGCTTTACTACTCCTTACAGATGTATTTTTCGAATGGTGGGGGACCTTGCTACATCGTCTCAGTCAATGACTTCGGCAATTTGCCTGCAAAAGGTGATTCCACTGATGAGGATTCTCTTTTGGGTGGTTTGGAAGCATTAAAAGGAGTGGATGAACCAACTTTGATCGTCTTTCCTGATGTCATTGAGGCGGTACTCCCAGATACAACGGGATCTGTATACAAGGACATTTACGATGCTGCATTGGCACAATGTGAATCTTTGAAAGACAGATTCGTGATAATCGATGTAAAAGATGTTACCGCAGATCCATTCGCCGATGCCCAGAATTTCAGAGACAATTGCATTGGTATTTCAAATCTAAAGTATGGAGCAGCCTATTATCCTAACCTAAGCAGTGCATTAAATTATGCCTTCTCTCCTACTGATCAAACGATCACCCACACCAATATTTATAACGGAGGTGGGGCTAATGACGCAGGAGTTCATGATACTTTGCCACTGGAAGCAAGCAATCCTGCAGATCCAAGTGTTCTTAAAAACGATCCAAGTTTGTACCGATCTATTATTGCCGAAATCAATAAAAGCTATATCACTTTACCTCCTTCAGGAGCAGTTGCTGGAATCTATGCAAGAGTAGACCGTCAACGTGGTGTTTGGAAGGCTCCTGCAAATGTAGATGTAAGAACAGTCATAGGGCCTTCCAGAAAAGTGTCTCATGATCAACAAGCAGACCTAAATGTGGATGCCACTTCAGGAAAATCCATCAATGCCATCAGAACTTTTACTGGCAAAGGGACTCTCGTTTGGGGAGCAAGGACTTTAGCAGGAAATGATAATGAATGGCGATATGTCCCTGTAAGAAGACTCTACATTTTTATTGAGGAGTCAGTCAAAAAGGCAACTGAGTTTGTGGTCTTTGAGCCAAATGATGCTAATACCTGGCTAAGAACCAAAACCATGATAGAAAACTTCCTCTCCAAACTATGGAGAGATGGAGCTTTGGCCGGAGCAAAACCGGATGAAGCATTTTTTGTAAAAGTTGGATTGGGACAGACCATGTCAGCACAAGACATTCTGGAAGGTAGACTGATCATAGAAATCGGATTGGCAGCAGTTCGTCCTGCCGAATTTATTATCCTGAAATTCTCACATAAGCTTCAGGAATCCTAAACTTAAAAATCAAGAACAGAAATTAAAATCATACAATTATGGCAGTAGCATATCCAGTTTCCGTCTTTCATTTTCAGGTAGAATGGGGCGGTTCACGCATCGGTTTCACAGAAGTATCTGGCCTGACTGTGGAGCTTCAAAGCATAGATTACCGGGAAGGTAGTTCCCTGGAATATCATGTGAGCAAAATGCCAGGTATTCCCCAATACTCAAACATTACTTTGAAAAGAGGCATTTTCCGAGCTGACAATGAATTTTTCCAGTGGCTCAATACCGTCAAAATGAACAACATCGAAAGACGGGATTTAACCATCAGCTTACTCAATGAAGAGCATGAGCCGGTAATGGTTTGGAAAGTCAAAGAAGCTTGGCCTTGCAAAGTGGAAGGTCCATCTCTGAATTCTACTGGGAATGAAGTGGCCATAGAAAGCATTGAGCTATGCCACGAAGGCCTGGCTATAGAGACTCCATAATTCTATGGCTTTATTTTATCCACCTACTGGCTTTCATTTCCTGGTTCGCTTTGAAGGGTTGCTACTAAAATATCCAGCAATGCCGGATTTTGGATTCCAGGAGGTTTCCGGTTTGAGCGTAGAAATCGGGGTGGAGGAATATGCGGAAGGAGGAGAAAACCGCTTCAAACATAGAATGCCAAATCCGGTCTCCTACCCCAACTTGGTATTAAAACGGGGGATGGCCATCAGCTCCCAGATTGCAAAATGGTTTAAGGACAGCGTGGAAGGCTTTGAATTTGAAGCGCAGGACATTACGGTTATTCTTTTGAGTCCCGAAAAACTGCCTTTGCAAGCCTGGAATTTTGTCAATGCCTGGCCAGTGAAATGGTCCATCGAAGGATTCAATGCGATGGAAAACACCATGATGATCGAAAACATAGAATTCGCTTATCAATACTATCGAAGAATCAGTCCAGACGATCTTTTGCCATAAATCATGCCCATAGAAATCAAAGAGCTAATCATTAGAACCACTGTGGACGCTGCAGAATCCAGTCCCACTGGAAAAGGTAATAAGAAACCTGATACCAGTGCTGTAATGGATGGAATCCGCGAACTCAGCAGATTGATCAAAGAAAAGAACGAAAGGTAAAACAAACTCAGCATGTCACTGAATGATATTTTTTCTCAAAAAGGAGGTCTTGAAAAGCTAAAAATCACAGCTTTTAAGGATGAGGAGTACAATGAAGCCACTGCTACCTATGTGGTCATGTATAATCCTACCACCTTTTCGCAGGAATTCAAGTCCAAGTGGATTCCCGAAGAAGGTCCTGCCGACGGTAAACAATACCAGTTCAGAACATTGGAGTCAGATTCAGTTTCTTTCGAATTTCTTTTTGACGCCAGCGCAGCTTCCCCTCCAAGTGCTGATAAACCGGGAGATACAAATTTTGATTATCTGGGTGATGATAAACCTAATCTGGAAAGCATCAGTGGGAATAAAATCAATGCGATTGACATTATCAGCAAAGACAAGCATGTGGATGGGGCAATCCGGAAATTTCTGGATATCACCCAAAACATCCAGTCTGATACCCACAAGCCAAATTACCTGCAGATCAATTGGGGGGCCTATCAATTCCGGGGAGTTTTGGCCACCGCAACCATCAATTACAAGCTTTTCAATGCATCTGGTTTACCGATAAGAGCGACCGTTTCTGCAAATTTTGACCAATCACTTTCACGACAGGAGCAAGCCGCGACCACAGCCAGAAACTCGCCTGACCTAACTCATGAAAGAACCGTGAAATCAGGAGACACGCTACTTCTCATGTGCAAAAGAATTTACGGAACCCAGGAATATTACCTAGAAGTCGCCAAAGCAAACAACCTTAAAAATTTCAGAAAACTGATCCCAGGCCAGAAACTCATTTTTCCACCCTTAGCGAAATCGTAATATGCCATTAGTACCTACATCAGCTGAAACACAGCAGGACTTAGCCACCTTTAAGATTTTCTCAGATGGTGAGCAAGTACCACCATCTGTTGGGGTGGCGATGATCGCTGTGCGCAAAGCTGTAAACAAAATTCCAACAGCCAAATTGGTGCTTTTTGATGGTGATATTGCTACAGGAGAGTTTCAATTGAGTGAAGGAGAGCTTTTCAAACCAGGGGTTAAGCTTAAAATTGATGCGGGATATCACAACTTAGAAGAGACCATTTTTGAAGGAATAATTATCAAACATGGTTTGGAGATCAATCCTGAAAAAGCTTCCAGATTGATTCTCGAGCTTCGGGATCCTGTCATCAAAATGACAGTGGGGAGAAAGAACAAGTATTTTTTTGAGAGCTCTGATAGCGATGTCATGGAAGAACTGATCGGAAAATATTCAGATCTCTCAGCAGATGTAGAAAGCACCAGTTTGACTCATGCTGAAATCGTGCAATACCATGCAACGGACTGGGATTTTATCATGAGCAGAGCAGATGCAAATGGGAAAATCATTACCACAGAAGCAGGAACAGTCACTATCCAAAAGCCTCAGACCAGTGCGGATCCGGTCCTAGAACTCCAATACGGAGATAATGTAGTAGAATTTGAAGCTGACATGGATGCGCGACAGCAGTACAGCGCTACTAAAGGCCTAAGCTGGGATTTTATCAAGCAAGAAATAGCCGAAAAAGAAGGAGCTGATCCCGGCAATATCTCTCCTGGGGATATCAGTGGAGATGATCTCGCAGCCGTGATTGGCTTGGAATCCTTCCAAATGCAACATGGAGGTCTCTTAGCAGATGAAGAATTACAGGCCTGGACGGACGCAGGATTAATGCGGAGTCGATTGGCAAAAATACAGGGAAGAGTCAAGCTCCTAGGTGACAACACAGTGAAGCCTGGGGATATGGTGGAGCTTAAAGGTTTTGGAAGCAGGTTCAATGGAAAAGCATTTGTTTCCTCTGTTTACCACGAGTTTTCACCAAACCAAAAATGGTTTACACATCTGGGCTTAGGCCTAGATCCGAAATGGTTTTCACAGGAATATGACGACATCATAGATGTCGCTGCTTCTGGCTTGTTGCCAGCGGTAAAAGGACTTCACATCGGAATAGTTACCGCCTTGGAGGGAGATCCCGATGGGGAAAATAGAATTCAGGTAAAGCTTCCCATGATCAGTTTAGAAGAAGATGGAATCTGGGCTAGATATGCATCTCCAGACGCTGGAAATGAACGGGGAATTTACTTCAGACCAGAGTTGGACGATGAAGTAATAGTAGCTTTTATCAATGAAGATCCTAGAGATCCGGTGGTTTTGGGAATGCTTCACAGCAGTAGCAAACCAGCACCTTTTGAAGCCGCAGATGACAATCACGAAAAGGGAATTGTGACGCGGGAAAAACTCAAAGTAGTATTTAATGACGAAAAGAAAACCATAGACATAGAGACTCCTAATGGGAATAAGCTACAGTTCACTGATGAGGATGGAGCCATTCTTTTAGAAGATGAAAATGGAAATAAAATAAGCATGAATGCAGATGGGATTACCATCGAAAGTGCCAAAGATCTGATTTTAAAAGCCAGTGGTGACATCAGCATGGAAGGCACAGGAATAGAAATAAAAGCAAGTGCACAACTGAAAGCTGAAGGATCTGCCGGAGCAGAAGTTTCATCTGGAGGTCAGACAGTCATATCAGGATCATTAGTACAAATCAATTAAATATGCCAGCAGCAGCAAGATTTGGAGACTTAAGTACACACGGCGGATCGATTATCGGTCCTGGAGTTCCCACCGTCTTGATCGGGGGATTGCCCGCAGCAGTCATGGGAGACAATCATTCTTGTGCCTTACCTCCCAATGCACATCAGCCTACCGTTAGCCCGTTTTTGGCAGGAAGCGCCACTGTTTTGATTGGCGGAGTGCCCGCATTAAGAGTTGGTGATTCATGCGTTTGTGGCGCCTCACCGGCGGTAGGAGAACCAACTGTAATCATAGGATGACATGGAAGAAGAAAAATCATTTTTAGGGAGAGGTTGGGCATTTCCGGTAAGTTTTAGTCTGGAAAGTCAACAAGTCCGCCTTGCAGAAAACGAGGAGGATATTCAGCAAAGCCTGATCATTTTGCTCAATACAACTTTGGGGGAACGTGTCATGCGACCAGATTATGGCGCAAATATGGAAGATCTGCTCTTCGAAGCGCTCAATGTCACCACGGCAAATATGATTGCGAACCGGATAAAACAGGCGATCCTTTACCATGAACCAAGAGTGAAAACAGAGGACATTGATTTAAGGCCGAATTATAATGAAGGTAGAATTGAAGTAGTAGTCAGCTATCTGATAATCGCCACCAATAATAGAAGAAACCTAGTCTATCCATACCTCTTTACCGAAGCAACTGATCTGAAATTATGAGCAAAGATTGCAACGATCTTACCCTTCCAGGAAACGGCACCAGCCGGGCACAGCGACTTTTGAAAAGTCTGCTTCCGGAATACGTGCGTGTAGACGAAAGGAAAATGGAGGATCTGCAGGATTTCGCTGTAAACATTGCAAGTGAATTAAAATTCATCAATTCATCCAATACTTGGAATGGTGATGACTGGAGCGGATTTTTTGATCAAAAAATTGAGGAAAACCAAGTGACGAATCCTCATTTCGCCCTGTTTCTGGCATTTTTGAAACTATTCAGCTTTGCGCAGGAAGATATCAATACACTTACCCAAAGACATCTTGATTTCTACTACCGAGATGTATTGAGATTGAAAGAAAAAGCAGCTGTTGAAGATCAGGTATACCTGATTCTAAAACTTGCTAAGCATATTCAAGCGCATTTATTACCATCCGATACTGCTTTCAAAGCAGGGAAAGATGACTTAGGAAAGGAAATACTTTTCCACACAGAAAATCTGAATGTTCTAAATAAAGCCGAAGTCACTTCGATTTTTGCACTATATAAAGATCAATACGGCAGGTTTTATAAATCCCCCATTGCTAATTCTTCAGATGGTATCGGCGGAGAATTACTGACCGAAGAAAAGCAATGGAGAAGTTTCGGTAGACCAATCGAATTATTTCCAGACCAAGACCGGGAATTGGCCACCATTGGTTTTGCGGTGGCATCCCCTATCCTATTGCTTGGAGAGGGTAAAAGAAAGATATCTCTAAAACTTACATTCCCAATTGAAGAAGGATTGCTGGAAAAATTGAGTTTACTTCCACTGGATGAAACTTTTGAAATCTGGTTTAGCGGAGAAAAAGATTGGATACGTGCAACCATCGGTTGGGAAAATGAGGAAGAAGATCTTGAAGGAAAGATTCTTGATTTTTTAAATGGCGCTACAAAATGGCAAGACATTGCTGGAGTAGAACCTGTGATAGGTCCTGTCCTGGATGACCCGGAAGAAGGAATTCACAGACCTTTTAAAGGTTATGATATCGGCGAAATCACGGCCAAAAATATTCTGAGTAGAAGAAATTCACTTTCCGGTGGAAGGTTCTCCCATGTAAATCAAGTCAAAGCAGTAAGAGGCATGGGTGAGGACAAATGGCATGACTTGGAATATACATTTCGGCTTTCAAAGCATGAGTTAAGCAATGATGGGGATGGGATTTCTTTGACACTGAAATGTCAGCTTTTACCTGAAGACCCTGCTGTAGTGAATTATTCGGAGGAAGTGCTACTCCAAAAATTCAGAACTTCCTCTCCAGTAATGAAAGTCAATCTTGCTAACACCTCACAAAGCTATGGGTATGATATCCTGAAGGATTGTGAAGTAAAAAATGCAAAAATTAAAGTAGAAGTCGAGGGTGTAGAAAATCTCATTCTTCAAAATGATCAAAGCATTCTGCCGATTGGTAAAAACATCAAACCCTTTGGTTTCAGGCCAGTCAAAGGCTCTAATTTTTACATTGGCAGTAAAGAGGTTTTTGGAAAGAATCTGAAATCACTGGATCTAAATCTCCAATGGCATGGTCTCCCAGAAGATCCAAAGGGATTTGATGATCATTATGGAGCTTATGGTGATACACCGGTAAGAAAAAATCAAAGTTTTACTGCTGCTGTGGATTTCCTAGAGAAAAAAGAATGGAAATCAATCAGTTCTACAAAAACACTATTTGCAGGGGCTAATGAAACTTTGCTAAATCCAAGCAAAACCATTTCTCTAGCCGGAGAACTTTGGAAAGAAATCAATGCCAACCCAAAATTGGAAGAATTCAACGAATGGTCTCCCGGTAGCAACAGAGGATTTATCCGTCTGAAGCTAAATTCTCCGGATTTTGGGCATAAAGATTATCCTTTAATTTTCGCCAGAGAGGCATTAGTTCCAGATGGAAAAGGAAATTTACCAAAAGAACCCTATACTCCAGAGCTCCAATCAATCAGTTTGGATTACAGTTCGGAAGAATCCCTGGACATTTCCGAAAAAGAGATGGAAGGATTTTTCCATATTGGAGCATTTGGAGAGGCAAAAATGCAGGGTGAAAAGGCAATTCCACTTTTGGCAGAATATGAAAATGAGGGTGAGTTGATGATAGGTCTGAGTGATCATCAAAAAGCTCAGAATATCCAACTTTTAATTCAAGTCCTTGATGGCACTGCAAATCCTGAAAAGCCTGTTCCCGATGTCAAATGGAGTTATTTGACGGGTAATCAATGGAAAGAATTCGATCAATATTCCCTGCTCACAGATGAAACGAATGGGTTGATCCAAAGTGGTCTTTTGGCTTTTGCGATGCCTCGGGAAGCGGATACCGCACACACCATTCTTCCTGAATCTAAAACATGGATCAAAGCTTCAGTCAGCACAGATTCAGATGCCATTCCGGATTTCATCGCGGTATTGGCCCAAGCGGTCAAAGTCACTTACGAATCAGACGAAAATGATCCTCTCCGAATAGCGAAATCCATTCCAGCTGAGACAATTTCCAAACTGAAAATCGGAAATAGTGCCATCAATAAAATTCAGCAGCCATTCTCTTCTTTTGGAGGAAAAACAGAGGAATCTTCCGAAAATTTTTATCAAAGAATCAGCGAAAGACTTCGTCACAAGCAACGGGCAATTACTCTTTGGGATTACGAGCATTTGGTTTTGGAGCAGTTTCCAGAAGTTTATCAAGTGAAGTGCCTCAATCACACTTCCTATGATGGAGACCTGACCAAATACAAAGCTTTGGCACCAAGAAATGTAACGCTGGTCATCATTTCCAATGTGCAAAACAAAAATGCCGTGGATCCTCTAAGACCCAAAGCAAGTGTCGCACAAATTGAGGCAATTCGGGAATTCATCACAGCTATTTACCCTCCTGCAGTCTATCTCCATGTGGTCAATCCGGTCTTTGAAGAGATTCAGGTAAAGACCAAAGTGAAGTTTCATTCCTGGGCAGACAAAAACTTTTTCGCCAGAAAACTGGAAGATGATCTCAAAGCATTCCTCTCTCCTTGGGCATTTGAGGCTGATTTCAATTGGACTTTTAGCGAATCACTTCATAGTTCTGTGGTTCTACATTTTGTCGAAAAACTGGATTATGTGGATTATCTAACCTGCTTTGAATTGTATCATTTAGTGATTAATCCGGTGTCCGGAGAACTCCTTTCCCGCACCCGGGTCGAAGCTGCAAAAGGAAGCCGAGGGGTTTCAGTTTTAGGGTCAGTGGGAACTTTAGGAAGCTATGGTGATCATTTGATCGAAGTTTTGGAGACTGACGATTGTCTGTGTGAGGATAATGAAATCAAACCTGCTGCGAGCATCGCATCGGTAGAAGAAGAGGATTTGGATGAAGAATTTTGATCAGGACTATGGAAAAATCAATCACCATATCGAAAGCTAAACCAATCCAAAAAAGCATGGATTATGAGCTATTGCGCTCAGAAGCCATCAGCTATATCCAAAGGATTTCAGGGAAAATCTGGACTGATTATAACAGCCATGATCCTGGAATCACGATTTTGGAAGTGCTTTGCTACGCAATAACTGACTTGGGATATAGAAGCAATTTTCCTGTTCAGGATCTATTAGCGGATGAAAATGGAAGTTTAAGCAATCAATTTTTCAAGGCTTCAGAAATTCTCCCCAGCACACCAGTTACCATTAATGATTACCGCAAGCTCCTGATGGATGTGGAAGTGGTGGATGAGGAAGATTTGATTTGCCCCCAAGCGGGAATCAAAAATGCCTGGATCATTATCCGGGACTCTAATGAGATTAAAATATTCCCAGATAGAAAAGAAAAAAAGCTAGCCTATAAACCATATCCGACCAGTGAAGAAGCATTGAAACTGGGGATTTTGTATGATGTTTTGCTAGAATTTGATACCACAGAAAACCTCGGCGATCTCAATGAAAATAAATTGAGCATGGAAATCGAGGTGGACGAACATCCGGATATAGCCGGGGTAGTAATCGACATCCAAGTGGAATTTCCAAGATGGGATTCTACAGAAGTTGATTGGAAAGATCCTGTTTCGATCCGAAAGAACATCCATAGCATAGAAATCCAATTTCAGAATGTACCGGATGATATTACCATGGATTTTGACCTCAGCCCCAGTAATCTGATTGAGATCAAAGGGACCAAGTTGGTAGCGGAGGGTTTGGATCCATTGGAAGGTCTGGCAGCATTGACGACCCAAGTCAACCAGTTCGTTTATACTAGCCCTGAAGGTATTCTTACTTTATATCTGGCCAAAGTGGCTAAGATCAACCAGATTCTCGATGCTGCAAAATCAAGCCTACATGCCCATCGGAATCTATGCGAAGACTTTGTGAATTTCCATGCCTTGCGGGTGGAAGAAATCCTCGTTTGCGCAGATATTGAGCTTTCCCCAAATGCTCCCATCAATGAAACTGAAGCCTTGATTTTTCAGGCAATCAGTGCATTCCTTTCACCTCAGGTCAACTTTTATAATCTGGAAGAAATGCTGAATCGATGCAAAGATGAAGCACTTCCTATTTCAAAAATTCAACAAAACCCAGCCAAAATCTGGATAGAAATCCCAAAAGAAAGCTACCCAAAAGCTAAGTCCAAAGTAAGCATTATTGGCTCTGGAGGTAATGTGGGCATTTATGAAATTTTAGAACTCAAAACTGATCCAAAAAACAATGCACTTTGTGAGATTCTTCTGACTCCCAACTTTCCATCACCAGTTTTGATGGACGACGATCAGGTATATCTGGGAAATTGGGAAGAAACACAGTGCATTCCGACTGAGGAGCTCTTTGAAGGGCCATTACTGAAACATGGATTTATTGATGAAGAAGATCTGGCAAAAGCGGATAGAAAATCCAGCATTCATGTCACCGATCTCATCCATATCATCATGGATATAGAAGGCGTGGAAGCGGTGAAAAGCATTCAGATTGCCAATAAGCCCCAAGACAATGAATCTGGGGAAATCGCTTCGAAAAGTGTCAGATGGTGTTTGGAATTGGCCATGGACAAGTTCTATGTGCCAAGGCTGAATACCGAGCTTTCGAAAATCACTTATTACAAAGAAGAACTTCCTTTCCGGGCCAATCGGGAAAAAGTTGAAGATCTTTTAGCCGAATACCGAGCATTAGAACGCCGACAGAAAATCTATTATCCAAAACTGGATTTCGATTTACCTCGAGGCAATTATAAAAACCCTGGAGATTACGAATCCATCCAAAATGATTTCCCTTTGGTCTATGGAATCACCGAGGCAGGCATGCTTCCTAAATCACAAGGAAGACCAGATGCTGCCCAGGTGAAACAGCTAAAGGCCTTTCTGATGGTTTTTGAACAGCTATTAGTGAATTACCTCAGTCAACTTGCAAATGTTCGTCATCTTTTTTCCATCAATGAGGAAAAAGACACCTTCGGGAATCCATTGATTAATGCCACTTATTTCTCCAAGAGTCTTGAAGGCTTGGTTCCAGATGCAAATCCACTTTGGAAAGACCTGATTGGACTGAAAAATTCTGTGGCTGAAATCACCGAAAGCAAGGAAGATTTTTACGTGAGAAGAAATCGCTTTCTTGATCATCTCCTGGGCAGATTTGCAGAGCAGTTTACAGATTATGGTCTTTTGGCTTTGCGACTCAACCCCACCGAAGGACAGACAAGACTGATTGAAGATAAACTGGCTTTTCTCAATTCCTATCCAAAAATTTCTTCAGAAAGAGGCAAGGGATTCGATTATAACATTGCAGATAACTTCTGGCACCAAGATAATCTCTCGGGATTGGAAAACCGGATTCAGGGACTGATGGGAATCAGGAAAAAACCAATTTCTTGGCTTCGATTCTCGCCTGCTTTTGAAATTCTTGAAGTTGGAGATGCTTGGAAAGTACAGGTGAAAAATGAGCTGGACACCTTGATATTTGAACTTTCGGCTGATTTCCCAACTAAAGACCAAGCCACTTCAGCATTGGAAATAGCTTTGCTTTTAGGTTCAAATCTGGAGAATTTCCAGATCAGTTTAGGAGATGCTGGATTTTATTTCGAACTGGTTTGGGAAGGAAATTTAGTCGGAAAAAGTACCAAAGTTGACTTTGGTGACGATACACCCGGAGGAGATGCAGATCTTGCTCAAACCGAGCTTTGGGGAATTCTAAGGGATGAATTTCTAAACAATCCTTTAGCAAACCGAAAGAATTTAAGCTTGGCCTTAGAAGCTTTTTGGGAGGTTACAATTACAGTGAATTTAGCTCCAGCTCCTCCAAAATACTTGTTGGAATATGCACTATTCGATGCGCCATTTGGAACTGGAACTCAACTTCTCGAAGGAAGTCTTGAGGTGGAGGTACTTGATGCTACTTCGGAACCAGAACTTCAGGAATTGGCAGAAGAGCGATTGGAAGAACTCATTTGGCAGATTTGCACTGCTGGTGTAATTGACTCGGCCTATGTTCCTGATCCAGCTCCTTTTTCTTCGCCCTATAGATTCTCCTTAACTGATCCGATTCGAGGTGGAGTTTTGGCAAAAAGCTTTGATTCTGATTTCAATGAACCATTGGCCACAGCCATTCAAAATGGCGATTGGGGAGATGCCTGGCTTGTTCAAGGTGGGTTCGAACCTTTAGAATTGACTATATCAGAGGCAATTTCCAAGGGTCCATTTATAGATTTAAAATCTGCACCATTCCCACAAAAAGGAGATCAGATTCATTTCGAACGAGCCTTTGAAATAATCGCACTAGATCTACCAAAACATCAGATAATCATAGCGGGTCTTCATGCATCCTTATTTGAAAATTTCGAAGATTTTGAGGTTCAGTTTCTCTTGGGAGAAACCGAACATTTGGTGTATTACACCATTCATGAAGTGACTGAATCAGAGGGAAACACCATTTTGGTGACCAAAACCGAACCCAGAAAAGATCTAATCGAAGATCCGGAAAACCCGGAAGAACAGCCGGGCGGAATGGTGATTTTAACCAGACAATTTGAAGTTCTTTCTGTCTCTGGAGATCAATTCCGAATTTCCGGTGGAGCAGAAAAAATAGCCATACAGAAAGTACAACAGTTTTTCGTCAGGGAATTTTTCAGCCATGAAGGCACACATTTGATTGAGCACATTTTACTCCGTCCAAAGGTCAAAGGGAAGTTCAGAGTGCCTGATGGAATGGGTGGTTTGGTCACTGAAACCATAGAGGATCGCTTATTGGATCCACATTCGGAAGATGAATGCGTCTGCACCTTGGATGATCCCTACACCTGCATGGCGCATGTGATTCTTCCCTATTGGGCAGGAAGATTTACAAGTACTGATTTCAGGAGATTTCTTGAGAAAAAAATCAAGCGGGAAACTCCGGCGCATGTCTTTTTGACGATTTGCTGGATTCATCCAACTCACATGAAAGAGCTGGAATTGGCCTGGAAAATATGGCTGCTGGAATCTTTGAAGGTCAAGAAAGAGCCCAAAAAGCTCTCTGAATCACTTACAGGGCTGATTGAAGCCTTGGCACAAATCCGAAATGTCTATCCTGTCGGTACACTGCACGATTGCGATGAGGATGACAACTTGGAAAACTCCATTATTCTCAACTCTTCATCATTGGGAGAATTTTAAAAACTACGATTATGAGCCAGATCATTTCAACTTATCCGATTTTTGAAGGTAGCCAGGTGCTCACCAGCACTCAGCTCAACCAACTCGCAGCCTATTTAGATCAACAGGGAAGGCTCACCCGATCGAAGTTGATCGGTATGGGAATCGTCTGCGGGATGCAGATTCAACCTTATCCGCAAGGTTTGCAAATCACCAAAGGTTTGGGAATTACTTCCGAGGGTTTTCTGATCCAAGCGGGAACTTTCAATGCCACACACTACAGACCCTATTCTCTTCCAGAAGGGGTAGCCTACAAACCGTTCAAAGACGTAGATCATGAGGTAAGCCTTTTTGAATTGCTTACTGAAGTGCCTACAGATAGCACAGGCGTTAAGAAACTGACAAATCCAGCCAATTTTCTCAACGATAAATATGTCCTGATTTTTATTGAGATTTTCGATAAAGATCTCAAATCCTGCCTTGGTAATGCCTGTGATGATAGAGGGCAAGACCGGCTTTTGACGCTCAGAAGATTGGTGGTAAACGGAAGCGATCTGGATAAGATTCTGACGAAATCCTCCAATGTCAAATCGCCTTTTCCAAGCGTTCTGGATTTGCCGGAATTCTCCGTTCAAAAACCCCTTTTCTATCCTGGAAAACCTGAGTCCAATGAATTTGGTGCTTTTGTCAAATATTACCAAAAATTTATTGGGTTAACACTTTCCAAAGAGTTTTTTGAGGCATTAAACCTTTCTTATAAGCTTTTTGAGCCGATTTTAAGCAAAAGTTACAGCTTCGCAAATCCCCTGGAAACAGGTACTATTCAGGACAAAATCGCTGAAATCATGGGTTTGGCAGAAGCAGATCCAAATGATATACAGGGAATTCAATATCTCTGGGACTTTGCAAAAGAACTGGTCAAAGCATACAGCGAATTCAGAAATTCGGCCATGGAGCTTTGGTACAACTGCGTCACTGACAGCTCACTTTTCCCACTTCACCTCATGCTAGGAAGGGCTAGGACCAGTTCAGAAACGCAAGGCCAATTCTTGAAATATAGACATGGATTTGTTCAGCCGCCGATTTTCAATCTTCAAAAGCTTTTGGCGGAAACCTGTATTCAACGACATCGCAGGATGATCATGTTACTTGAAAAGCTTGAGACAGGAATATTCAAGAAAGGAGAAAGTGAAAAATTCCCTATCAAAATCACTCCTTCAGGAGAAAAACTTGGAAAATTAGGCGATCGAGCCATTCCATACTATTACGAAATCAAGTCGCAAAGCTCCGTTTCCAATTGGTTCTCTCTGGAAGATAACTGGGTGGATCCTGGGAATTTGCAAATGCATTCCACCTACAAAGCAGGTGTCCAGTCTTATGATAATCAACCTGATGAAGAAGCGACAGAGGCAAAATCATGGTTAGAAACACCTCTGTTCTATGACATTGAAGCTTATCCATTTCTTAGAATCGAGGGGCATCTCAGCAAAGAGTTGGATACAGCAGTCAACCAGATCAAGAAATTGATTCGTCAGTTCAATTTACCTATCCATGTGGATGTGCTGCATCTTGGAGAAAATGAAGGATTCGATTTTCTAGATGACTGTGGATGGAATGACCTTCAGGAAGACTATGCTTTCCAACGCTATTTTATGGTTGGGATGATTATGGAGCTCAAACAGCTTTTTGATTATGTGACAGAATTTGCCCAGGAAGCTGAGGAAGAAGACATCACCAGCAATGAGTTCTACAAAAAAGCTTCAGAGGTTCTGGATATGCTTTTGGCAATGGCAGAAGCTTTACCCGAGTGTATCAAAGATCTAAATTGGAAAGCATTCCAAAACACTTACAAAAATCTTCTTCAGTTATTGATTGACTTTGTTCTTTTGGAATCTGGACTTTTAAAAGAAGTGGAGGCTAATCCGGAAAAGGAAAAAGAGCTGGATTTCTACAATGGAATTCTAATGCGGCTTTCTCCGATTCTTTATAGAATATTGGATTTATTTTTCTTCACAAAGCTCCAGCGAATTTACACCAGTTACGAAAACCGAATTCAATTACTCAAACAATCGAATCAATTTGCGGACTTTCTGAAAAAGCATCCTGGATTGACTCATGAAGCAGGTGTACTAAAAACAGGTACTTTTTTCTTAGTACATGACCCAAATCAAAAACTGATCATCGGTGATTTTAGCTTGCCTTATTATTGTTGCGATTGCAGCCCATGCATAGAACCTTGTGGGGAAACGAGCTTTTCATTGCCTCCATTTGCAAGGCCTGATTATGCCATCGCCTATACCGAAATACCGATCAAGCTAGAGATTACGCTAAATGATGCTTTGGTATCGGGTAGGACTTATGACGTTTTCCCAGTAGGGTCCTCCTCCGTACAGAATGGAAAGGTGGAAAAAGATCCAGATACCAATGTTTTAAGATACACCTCTGCTGAAGGATTTACTGGAATTGACAGTTTCCAGTATGTATTAAGAGATAGGATCACCAATCAAAGTGATCAAGGAAAAGTAAGCATTCTTGTGAAAGGAGCTCAAGGATGTTATTCAATTGAAATATTGAGGTGCTGGGGAATTGAATTTGTCAGCCAAACTTTGGAATCAAGACAGATAGAATTCAATAAGGAATCTGACACCGAACCGTATGAAAAATTGCTTGAAAGCTTAAAAAAATCCAATGGATTTACGCTAGAGGAATTACGATCAGGAGTTTTGGAAGAAGACGAACAGCGGTTAAAACTATTAGAATGCCTGGGGCTTCCAAATTCAAACTTGAGTTGGGAGGAATCTGAACGAGCGATTCTTGACCATCAAGCTAAGAATTGCGGATCCATTGTCACCCCAGAATGTACTTCATTAAGTGTAAAAGGAGTCGTCAGAGCAGATGATGGAACTCCTATTTCTAGGGTGAAAGTAACTGTGAAGAAATCGACTATTGAAACTATCACCGATTCATCTGGGATATACGAAATACAATTCGAAACTCCAGGACAGACATTAGTATTTGAACGAAATGGTTTTGAAAATCAGGAGGCTATAATCTGTAGCCAAACGGAAGCTAATATTACCTTGGTTCGAAGTGAGATTCCAGCCCTAGAGTGTTACTCGATTAGCATTATTTCAAATTGGCCAGAAAACTTTGTGCGGGTGGTCGCCAGAGATCGACAACTAGAGAAACCATCAGGAAATCTACCGGATGTGATTGTTAGTCTCTTGGAAAGTTTAAGGGAAACCAAAGGGTTTACTTCTACGGAATTGAGGGAAACCACCCTAAAAGATCCTGAATTACAGAAGCTGATCTTGGAAAGCGCTGGGATGAATCCTTCTTCTATGCAGCCAGAACAATATGCTGCCGCAATTGAATCTTATCAAAATCAAAATTGTGGTTTTAGAAACGAGGATGTCATCGTAGTGACAGCATCAATAATTCCCGAAGATGAATTGAGAAAATATTTAGATGCCAATAAGGTGTCTTATTTGCCGGGAGCTGACAAAACTGTTTTGGAAGAAACTTTCAAGGCCTCCACTACAAATTCTACAATTACCAAAAGAGACCTAGAATTGTTTAAAAAGGATACCCTTTTGAAAATTACGGAAGAGAAAGCCATAAAAGTGAGCTCATCAGATACAAAAGCAACACTGATTGAGAAAATCATTAGGAAATAATGGGAAATCATTTGATCCATACACAGGTAATAGAAGCTGAATTTGGAAACAAAACAGCCGCTCTGCAAGGACAAAAGACCCTTCAGGAAATCTATTATCAACATCTGATTCCGGTAATGGAGGAAGTGATGGATGAATATGATCAAATGGGAACCCCGATCCGAATTGAAAAACTAGACTTGGATCTGGGAAGAATTCCTAAAAATTTACCGGTGGATCTTATCAAGCATAGATTACGGAAAGCCCTTGAGGAAGAATTACGGAAAATCTATGTGGAACAAACCTACTTTTATCCAAATGATTTCAAAGGGACTACTACTACAAACAAGAGTGGGAAAGAATCCTTGGAATCTGATTGGGAAATCCTGATTTATTTCCTTCGAAAAGGAAGATTTCCATGGTTTGCAAGTTCCAAGATTGGATTCTCTATTGATGAAATTTTTCAAAGGATTCTTGATCAAAACCCCAATCGGCTTAAGACTTGGTTAGGCAAAAATCCTATTACATGGATTGTAGCAAAAAGAATTTCAAACCTATGCAAGGGACATAACCAAAAACAGATTTTTGGTCTATTTTTAAAAGAAGCTATTTCTGAAAATGATTTTAAAATCCTTTACAAAATTGTTTCCAAAATCGGAGAAAGTAAAGGGATATCAACTCCAACAGCAATCCAAAATTCGAATGCAATTTTGATTTATTCTTCCTTTGGAAAATCCAGTGAATTCAAAGGCCATTTAAATAAAATCTTACAGGTAATTTCAGAAAACTCAAGCAAGGATATTCAAAAAAATGCAGAATTTCTAATTCAACTATTGTGGATAACTTTTCATTCTACATTTGGATCAGCATCTAATTATGAAGCTTTCTATAAGGAGTTTGTACAAATTATCAAATCTCCAAAAACATTCTCAAAAGAGAATTTAAGCACATTTTGGAAAGAATTGATCCATTTTGTGAAGATAAATAAGTTTAA
The DNA here is from genome assembly GCF_014206875.1 of Algoriphagus iocasae. Classification (GTDB taxonomy): domain Bacteria; phylum Bacteroidota; class Bacteroidia; order Cytophagales; family Cyclobacteriaceae; genus Algoriphagus; species Algoriphagus iocasae. The sequence goes on from NZ_JACIJO010000002.1 coordinate 516,581, forward strand.
GAAATCAGACTTATCCACATTTGAAAAATTGTATGCTAATCAACTGGAAAGAGAAAAAGCTCATTTAAAAACCCAAAACCTCCAAGACGAAGAGAAGGTAGTTATCCACAATGCTGGGCTGGTTTTAACAGCGGCATTTCTACCTCGGTTTTTTGATAATATTGGCTTGGTCAACAACGGGAAATTCGTCTCAGAGAAAGTAAAATCCCAGGCAGTCATTCTCCTCCAATCCATGATGCCTGAGCAATTGGAATGGGAAGAACCAGACCTACTCTTGAATAAACTTATGTGCGGTATGGAGCCTGCCGAAACTGTGGAATTCTCAGGAGATTTAGACCCTAAATTGATCCAAGAAACCGCCCTTCTTTTGGAAAGTATGGCAATTCAATGGACCGCCTTAAAAAGCAAATCTGGTAAAATGGTTTCGGAAGGATTTTTTACTCGGGAAGGAGTATTGAAAAAAGCACAGAGAGGATATCACCTTCAAATCCAACGGTTGGCTTTTGATATTTTATTAGACAGACTTCCATGGAGTATCGGCATTATCAAATTGCCATGGATGGAAGAAATAATATCGGTAGAATGGTAACTACAACGAAACATAACGCATCCACGATCCAACAAGAATTGGATTGGCTTCAAAGTATTTTAAAAGCCAGATCGGCGATGAATGCTAATCCGGGAAATCAAGTCCGGGACGTGTTGGAAATTCCCGCCCCTGAGTTCAATGATCCACTTGGGGCTTATGCACATTTTGTCAAAAAATTATCGCTCACAGAAGCAGAACGATTTCTGTTGATTTTGGCCGCTGTGCCACATATCAAGCCTCAGATGCTGGATATGTTTATGGGAAAAAACCAGTTGACCCAGCAGATTTTCACAGAATTTGGGGGAATGAAAGGCAAGAACCATAATGGCTTTATTTCCACAGGAGAAACGGTACTTTTCATTCTTGCAGGAAGCAATCTTGAAAAACGATTTCAATACTTGAGTCTATTTGATAAGAATTCCAGGCTTTTTAAAGAAGGTCATCTCCAATTGAGCGATACAGAAAACGATGAACCTTATCTGAACGGAACATTAATTATCAACCGTGATACACTTCAGGAAATCACTAGTGGAACAGTTCGAAAGCCTGATTTCAGTGCCAATTTCCCTGCCCAGCTTCTACAAACTGAGATGGAATGGGAAGATTTGGTTCTTAATCCACATACCGAAGAGGAACTGAGGGAAATTGAAATTTGGCTGAAACATAAAGATCAATTGCTTCATACCTGGGGAATGAACAAGAAGTTAAAACCAGGTTTCAAAGCCTTATTTTACGGACCTCCAGGCACAGGCAAAACCTTGACGACCACTTTGCTAGGCAAAAAACTGGGGCTGGATGTTTATAGAATTGATCTTTCCAGAATAGTCTCCAAGTATATAGGGGAAACCGAAAAGAACCTAGCAAAGATCTTTGATCGGGCCGAGCGCAAAGGTTGGATTTTATTTTTTGATGAGGCAGATGCCCTTTTTGGGAAGAGGACCTCAGTTTCTGACTCTCATGACCGCTATGCAAATCAGGAAGTTTCCTACTTACTACAGCGGATCGAGGAATATGATGGGTTGGTCATATTGGCAACCAATCTCAAAAGCAATATGGACGAGGCATTTATGAGGCGTTTTCAGGCCTCGGTATTTTTCCCAATGCCACAACCTGAGGAACGGAAGAAACTTTGGCAGAAGGGATTTCCGGAAAAAGTCGAACTGGACAAGCGGATTAATTTTCAGGAATTGGCAAAAAGCTATGAACTGTCCGGCGGTTCGATCGTGCAGGTGATCCAGCATAGTTTGCTGAAGGCTTTGGACAAAGGAAGCAATCAGGTCATGTTGGGTGATTTACGAGAAGGAATAAGAAGAGAATATCACAAAATGGGGAGGACTATATGAAATCGACACGATTAAAATCATCATTAAAACACAGAGCAATGTTGATTTTAATCGTCAAAGATTCCATGTGACCATAAAAAATCTTTTATAAACACATGAAAAAGAAAGTCAGAAAAAAAGCAGATCAGGAGCCTGAAAAAGAGGAAGTGGTGATTGTGAAAGAAAAAGAAGAAGAGAAAAAGCCTGATGTAAAAATGACCCCTGTGGAAGAGGAACAGGAGCCTATGACTCCTTTGGCGGCAGAATCTCCTATGAAGACCGAAACCAAAAAGTAACATGAGCGCTTTAGCTGAACGTAAGCCTATGCCTTCGTCATTTCATAATGGCCCGGCATCGCTTAGCATTCAGCCAAGCCTCAAAATCGGCAGACCGGGAGATAAATACGAACAGGAAGCCGAAGCCGTCGCTAATCATGTGACGATGGCTCCTGCCCATTCCGAGCCAGCTTTGGCCATGAGCCCTGCCAGTTCGGATACTTTTCAAATGCAACCCGAAGAAGAGGAAGAATCTCTTCAAATGATGCCTCTTTCATCCACTGGGCCTTTTCTACAGCTAAGTGCTATGGAAGAGGAGGAAGAAACTGTGCAACTCTTTCCTGAAAACACCAACTTCTTACAAAGACTCGAAGAGGAAGAAGAAAGTATCCAACTATCTCCAGATGGTGGCATGACAGCTTCTCCTTCCATTTCTGCCCAGATTTCCAGTTCCAAAGACGGCGGGCAAAACCTTCCAGCTCCAGTTCAATCTGAAATGAGCAGTAAAATCGGAGCGGATTTCAGCGGTGTAAGAATTCATTCTGATGCCAATGCGGCGCAGATGAGTAGCGCAATCGGAGCGCAAGCCTTTACACATGGCAATGATATCTATTTCAACGAAGGAAAATATCAGCCAGAATCCTCTCAGGGAAAGCATCTGCTTGCCCATGAACTGACACATACCGTGCAGCAGGGAGAGGCAGAAGTGCAAAGAATGCCGATGGTGCAACGGGAAGGTGAAGAAGAAGCCTCCGCTGCACCAAGCTCTCCTGGCCAACTTTCCACAGGTTTAGTAAACAATACTTCTCACACAATAACCTATTCCAGTATTCCTGTAACGGCCTTCAAGACTACTGGTGGTAGGGAAGTGCTTTATCAACAACATCGACTCCGGAGAAAAAAGAACTACTCCGGAAGTAGAATAGGCGTAAATCAAAGAGATATTTGGAGAAGAGAAATAGACTCAACTGAAATCAGAAGAATCCTGCTTGAAAAATACAATCAAGCGAATGCTGTCGAAACTTCCCGTTCTGGCAGCCATACGATATATGCTTTTAAAGTCAGAAATTCAGATAACACCTACCTCACTGGAACATTAGAAAATGTAATTAGAGAAGCGATAATCCCAAAATGGGATATTAGAGGCAGAGCTCCAAAACACTTTCAAGTTGATCACATTGTAGAAATGCAAATCTCTGGCTTTCCAGAAGATACTTCAGTAAACCAAATTGACAACCTTGAGTTGCTTGAACCCAATTCTAATGTCAATTCAGGTGATGTAATCAGAGAATCAGTGGAGTCCAAAGTCGGGCAATCTCTGCGGCAACAAGACTCTTTGGCCATGATTGAAGCTGAACTACCCCGCCTATCTGAGTCATCAAGAAATGAGGATAAAATAAGACAAGTAAAAAATCACTACGACCTCATTTTTAATGATTTTAGTGCCGGAGGAGGCCCAAGAAGAGTGGGCACAGATAAATATTGGATCAGGTCCCAAATCGAGCAAGGTGATCATCTAGAGCATATTATTCCAGTGAATATGAGTGAGCTAGGTTCTGAAGGCCAAATGTTAGTTTTCCCTAGAAGATATTACCAAGTAGGAAAGATTTTTTCATGGAATGGTAGATCAAATTCACCTAATAGAAATGAACGAAATTGGTTTAGACCTTGGGTAATAACCAACAAGACTTTTTATAATGATCCGGAAAGTGATATACTTGGACATTTTGTTTTGGAGTTTCCAAGTGAAGACCCACTAATTCGAGCCACAGGAGGAACCGTTGAAATTAAGAAACTTCCTGGAGCTCAATTTGCTGGATATGTTGATAATGTAGAAGGTGAAGCTGCTGCAAGAAATTCGATAATCAGTGCAGGCAACATCGCCGCAAAACAATTTAGTCCAATAGAAATAAATTCTATCGATTACGAAGAGGGAGGGGTAAGAATTGTAGGAAAGGTTCTACCATCGATTCCTTTTATCCAAAACTCCCAATTGGACTTACTTTTTGAAAACGGAGACATTCAGATTTCCAAGACATTTTTGGGAACTGATTTTTCCCTTCCATCACCCTTCGAACTAAGGCAGACAAGTTTAACTCTTTTTGCAAGCAGTAGAAGAGGTCTTGGAATAGAAGGCCAAGTTGATTTCGGCATCCAGAGTGTAGGTGAAGGACATATAGCTGCCGCAGCTTCCACTTCAGGAGGTTTTGAGTTGGAAGGAGCTTTTAACTTTGACTCTGAGCTCTTTGATCCTGCTTCAATCATCGTTTCTTACCGAAATAGTATTTGGACCATCGGTGGTACGATAGGTATCCCTGAGGGAAAAATCAGAGGAGTAAAAAGTGCAACCATAACTGCCACTTACAGCGAAAATATTTTCTCAGCGGAAGGGGTAGCCGAATTGGATATTCCAGGAATTGAAGAAGGAAGAATGTCCATCGAATACGGCGAAAATGGCTTCTCCATTGGCGGTAGTTTCAATCTAAGTAGTGATATACCTGGAATTACTGGCGGAAGTGTAGAAGCCAGAGTCTCCAAACAAAATGGGGAAGATGAATACCATGTTTTTGTTTCGGGTACCGCCCAGCCAGATATACCGGGAATCAATTCTACTCTCTCAGTCACCTATGAAGATGGTGCATTGACTATAGAAGGGTCTGCAGCATACCGTCGAGGAATGCTATCTGGTCGAATAAACGTGGCTGCGACCAACAGGGCACTTGGAGAAGATGGCCAGCCAACCGGTGAACCTACTGATGAAATATTAATCTATGGAGGAGGAAGTCTAACCCTCCAAATTACCCCTTGGCTGGCTGCCACCGCTGAAGTCCAGTTCCTACCAAATGGTGAGTTGGTCGTTACAGCGAGACTTTCTTCTGACGAATATGAAGTGTTTGGAAGAAGGGAAATCAATCGAAATCTCTTCAGAGTACCAACCATCGAAATCCCAATATTTGCAATTCCATTAGGGCCCAGAAGTATAGGGCTAGTGGCTCAAATAGGTGGAGGACTGGATTTTACAGCAGGTTTTGGTCCAGGTGCTCTCCAAAATATGTCTGCAGAAATCACCTATAATCCAGCCCATGAAGAAGAAACAACTTTAAGAGGTCATGGAGAATTTGTGGTACCTGCAGATGCAGGTTTGACTTTGCGGGGAGACCTGAGTTTGGGAGTAAGTGCTGGAATCGCAAGTCTGACAGGAGGAATCGAACTTGAAGGTACTCTAGGTCTTGAAGGACAAGCTTTGGCTTCTGTGGATGTCAATTGGAGTCCTCTTGAGGGGCTTACAATTGATGCAAGTGGCAGGATCACTGTTAATCCCAAATTTATTTTTGGCATCAATGCCTTCGCAAGAGCAAGTCTCGGGGTAGGATTCCTTTCTGTTTCCGAAACTTGGAGACATAACCTTGCCTCCTATGAATGGGGACCTGACATCCAGTTTGGTATTGTCTTCCCGATCCATTACCGAGAAGGTGAGCCATTTAACCCATCCTTTGACGACATTGAGGTGATTTATCCGGACTTGGATGTGGTCAATATGGCTGTTGGTCTCGCAAGGGACATAAAAGACGAAATTTTCTAAAAATGGAAACAAATACATCAAAAGACTTAAATAATAAGGGCGTCCAGTTTTTTATGAATGGGGACTTGGAAAAGGCAAAAAATTGCTATCAAAAAGCTTTGGAAACTAATCCAGAAAATGCCACCTCACTTAATAATCTTGGTCTACTTTTGCATCATGAGAAGTCATTTACGGAGGCAATTGAAAATTTTTCCAAGGCAATTTTGATCGAAAAAAAACCTGTTTATTTCTTAAATGCTGGCAATAGTCACGCCATGAAAGGCAATTTGGCAAATGCTGAAAAATGTTACTTGGAAGCATTGAATACCGATCCAAATTACTACAATGCCTGGATAAGCCTTGCGAAGCTCTCAAATCATCAAAAAAAATATGATCAAGCCATTCGTTTCTGGAAGAAAGCCTTTTCTATTGACCCAAAACCTGAATATCAGCTGGAAATAGGGAAAATCTATATACTTGTAAAGGATTATGAATCTGCACTGACACTTCTTTCAGGAATTCAGTTGGTTGACAGCCCAGCCTATTGGTTTTTGATCGGTAAATGTGAGTATGAACTTCGGAATCATGGTCTTGCCGAAAAAGCATTCAAATCTGCTCTGGCAATCCAGCCTGATAGTTTGGAGGCCCGTCAATTTTTAGGTTTGAATAATTTTGCCACTGGAAAAATTGATCAATGCCTTGAGCAATACGATTTCATCTTGAAAATGTATCCTTCCAACCACAAAATGCTAACAGAAAAAGCTGTTATTCTTTGTAGCATATCGTCCTTTGAAAAGGCATTGACTTTAGTTGAAAAAGCCCTGACTTTAAAACCAGACTATCCAAAAGCTATTCACTACAAAGAATTGATACTGACCTCTAGGGAAGCGTTTTAATTAATCTGGACTTTTTCTAATGCAAAATCCTTAATACATTCACTTTTTCATTGGAAGTTCACAATAAACCCTCCTCCAAATTTAGATGGTTTTTCAGCGATAAATCTGAGACTTTAAACTCTCTTTTCCCGACCTCAAAACCGTCTTGACCAAAGCATGTCCATAAAAATCCTGAGATCAAATAATCATACTACTTGAACATTTGGAAAAAGAATAATTGGCATTACAAATTCGGAATGAATTTCAAAAGCTTCCCTTTACAACCACTATTAATTTTTTGATCTTCTATTGATTCTAGCTAACTTTTAATTCCCTCAAAACCAGCTAGAATGAAAAAATCACTCCTTTTTCTCCCACTTCTTTCCTTTGTCATTTTTGCCTGTGAAAAAGATGAAACTCAATCCGACTCCATCCAGGATGAAATCTCCGCTGTAGAAAACGGACTACTCCCTCCTTTTGAAGTCAAAGGAGATACCTCGATGGGGATGAATATTTATGATCGAATGGAACATTATCACGTGCCGGGAGTCAGCATCGCAGTAGTCAAAGATGGAAAATTGCTTTGGGCCAAAGGCTATGGCATAGCCAATACAGAAACAGGTGATTCCGTGACTACAGAAACGATTTTTCAAGCAGGATCCATCAGCAAACCTCTTGCTGCTTTGGGCGCTTTGAAATTGGTGCAAGAGGGAAAAATGGATTTGAATGAAGATATTAACAGCTACCTTATTGGATGGAAAGTCCCTGAAAATAAATTTACCGAAACTGAAAAAGTCACGCTTGAAAGACTGTTGACGCATACCGCCGGCATGACGGTTCATGGCTTTCCGGGTTATTCCCAAACCGACACTTTTCCAGATATTATCACAGTTTTGGAAGGGAAGGGAAATACTCCTCCGATTTTTGTAGACACAATTCCTGGTAGCATTTGGAGGTATTCCGGTGGAGGCTATACAGTAATGGAGAAGGCAGTGGAGGATGTTTCCGGGCAAGCTTTGGAAGTGTTTTTGGAAGAAAATATCCTAAAGCCCATCGGGATGACGTATAGTACTTATTCGCAGCCCCTATCCAAATCTTATCAAGCTAATGCCAGCGCCGCTTATGATGGGGATGGGAAATTATATGAGGGATTGTATCATAATTATCCTGAACAGGCAGCTGCAGGGCTTTGGACCACACCTTCTGATTTAGCGAAGTATTATCTCGAGATCCAAGCTATCAGAGCCGGGAAAAAAGATCGAGTTCTATCCAAGGAAATAGTGGATCAAATGCTGACCGAACGCAAAAATCACTGGGGATTAGGACCTGCTTTGGGGGAACGAGACGGAAAGGTTGTTTTTGCTCATGGAGGAAAAAATGCCGGTTTCAGCAATGATATGATGGGCTATGCGGATCAAGGAGATGCGATTATCGTGATGACCAGTGCGGATCGGGGAACGCGCCTAATGGCAGAAATCATGCGGGGAATTTCTGATTATTATCAGATGAATTTGAGAAAACCAACAGAGGTAGAGTTGGCGGATTTATCCCAAGAAGAATTAGAAAATCTGGCAGGATCCTATCAATTAAACAGGCCATTAGATGGAATTGAAAATTACGTGGTGGAAGTAAGTGTAAAAGGGAATAAGATTTTTGTCTACGACCCAAATAACGGAGACGAAAATCTTCTCTCCCCAACTTCTGAGACTGATTTTGTAGATTTAAATACAGGCGATCGAGTGGAATTTCAAATCACCCAAAATCCTGTTGGAATGCTTTGGGGAGGTAGTTTTCAGTTTAGAAAAGTTAATTAACCAATGAATTGGTGAAATATTCCTCAATGTCATCTTAGAATTCTTTCTTGCTGAAGTATTGCTTTAGACACGAATAGATTTTTTGTCGGTGCGGTGGGAGGATTTGGCAGCGGGGTGAGCGTAAGATTTGTGCGGCTGAAGCTTTGCCAAATCTTGATCTTTTGCCTGCCTGCCGGTAGGCAGGGTCCTTTTGTATCAAGACAAAAGGACATAGAAAAAGGCTTTTATGAATAAAATAATCCCTCTTGAGAGATTAGCAGAATTTATTACACCTATAATTTTTAATTAAGATCAATACTATCATTTAAAGTCCGGCTGAGCACTTGAGAGACGTGAGTCTCGAAATCGAAGTCTGGACTTTAACTGTCCTCGACTCCCTGCCCTCCGGTAGGATGGCGCTATCAAGGACAGATTAAATTAAAATTCGAAAAATCAATTATTTCAAAATTATATTCCTTCCTATTGGAAATTAGTTTTAGCTAAATTGAAAAAGCTACTCCAAATAAACATTTTACTTTTTTCTCTTTGTTCTTTTGCCTTGAAGCAAAAGAACCAAAAATTCAAGACGCAGCAAAGCTTCAACCGCACAAGGCCATACGCCTGCCCCGCTGCTGCGTCAGCCCACGCGCATTCCAAAAACAATACGCCTTCAAATAATCCGATTCTTTTTAGAAAAGAATTGATTTAGCTAGCTAATCGCCAAACTTACGGCAGGCTGGCGTTCGGACTGACAAAAAATTTCTAACAATTCAAAAATCCCTAACTCATCCACATTTCCATTGGAAAACTTGAAATAAATCCCCACTTTAATTAGATGGTTTATCAGCATTCCGTCGGAAACTTTAACTATTCTTTTCCCGACCTCAAAACTGTTTTGGCAAAGGCTACTCCCGAAAAATCCGGAGACCAACTTGCTGGTTTGGCTGCCCAAAGCGAGCAGGAACGAATTGCCGCCAAACTGGTGCTTGCCGATATTCCTTTAAAGCAGTTTCTCCGGGAGGAAATCATCCCCGCTGAAATAGATGCGGTATCCCAACTCATCCAAGACTCATTTGATTCCAAAGCCTTTCAGCCCATTTCACATCTGACAGTGGGTGGATTTCGAGATTGGTTGCTAGACTACCAAACGGATGGAGAAAAAATCACTCAAATCAGTCCCGGACTCACACCCGAAATGGTCGCTGCGGTTTCTAAAATCATGGCCAACCAGGACTTGATTTTAGCAGCTTCCAAAATCCGGGTCATCACCAAATTCAGAAATACATTAGGCCTGAAAGGTCACTTTTCCACCCGACTTCAACCCAATCATGCCACCGACGATGCCAAAGGAATTATGGCCTCCACCATCGATGGCTTGCTTTACGGTGTTGGCGATGCGGTGATCGGAATCAATCCGGTTTCGGATTCGGCAGAAACTACCCTTCGATTGCTCGAAATGCTGGAAAAACTACGACTCCAGTACGATATTCCTACGCAATCCTGCATTCTTTCCCATGTGACCACCACCTTGGAATTGATTGAGAGGAAAGCGCCAGTGGACCTGATTTTCCAATCCATCGGAGGGACGGAAGCCACCAATACCAGCTTTGGCTTTAGCCTGGACACCTTGGATGAAGCCTACCAGGCAGGCAAAGAATTAAATAGAGGAAGTATCGGAGATAATTTTATGTACTTCGAAACGGGTCAGGGAAGTGCACATTCTGCGAATGCACATCATGGCGTGGACCAGCAAACCTGCGAAGTCCGAGCCTATGCCGTCGCCAGAAAATACCAACCCTTACTCGTCAATACCGTGGTCGGATTTATCGGTCCGGAATATCTCTACGATGGCAAACAGGTGATCCGAGCCGGTTTGGAAGATCATTTTTGTGGAAAACTGATGGGTTTGCCTATGGGCTGCGATATCTGCTATACCAATCACATCGATGCAGATCAGGATGATATGGACAACCTCCTGACTTTGCTCGGCGTGGCCGGCTGCAACTTTATCATGGGTATCCCTGGCGCGGATGATGTGATGCTGAATTACCAAAGCACTTCCTTCCACGATCAACTCTACATCCGACAGGTGTTGGGACTGAAAAGAGCACCTGAATTTGACGAGTGGCTGATGAAAATTAATCTGACAGACTCCACTGGAAAAGTCTTGGAAGTCAAGGGAAATAAATTGCTGAAGCTATGAGCGAGGTGTCCAATCCCTGGGAGAAACTCAAAGACTTTACCGATGCCAGAATAGCTTTGGGAAGAACGGGTGGAAGCCTCAAAACCCAAGAACTCCTGGCTTTCCGAAAGGATCATGCCCTGGCCAAAGATGCGGTTTGGGCAGATTTGGATGTTAACTCTTTGCGAAAGCAACTGGAGGATTTACAAATTCCCAGCATGCTTCTCTCCAGTCAGGCAGAATCCCGGGAGATCTATATCAAACGTCCCGACCTTGGCAGGAAATTAAGTGAGACATCCAGTGCAGAGATTCAGAATTCGAAGGTTCCAGCATCCGATATTTCCATTATTCTGGCGGATGGATTAAGCGCAAATGCCATTTTCCTACATGCCATCCCCTTCTTACAGGAATTTTTACCCAAAATAAAAGGGCTTTCCACTGCTCCCATTTCCATCGTCAGCCAAGGAAGAGTGGCCATCAGCGATGAAATAGGCGAAAGCTTCTCCAGCAATATTTCCATTATTCTGATCGGGGAAAGGCCCGGTTTGAGTTCCCCGTACAGCATGGGGATTTATTTGACATACAACCCAAAAGCAGGAAATACAGACGAAAAGCGAAACTGTATTTCCAATATCCGAACCGGCGGTTTGCCCTATGCCTATGCAGCGGAAAAACTCGCCTTTTTATGCTCAGAAGCACTAAGATTAAAATTATCCGGTGTCCACTTGAAGGATACTTTTGACCACCACTCACTTAAAAATGAATCAGGAAAAAACTGAATTAAAACGCACGCTAGGGCCATTTATGCTTTGGGGGCTCGGCGTCGGCTATGTGATTTCGGGAATGTATTTTGGCTGGAACCTCGGGCTGGCCGAAGGCGGAACCCTCGGACTGGCAGTAGCCACACTCTTTATCATCATCATGTATGTCACCTTCACCTTTAGCTACACGGAGATGGCCTGTGCCATTCCCAAAGCCGGAGGAGCTTTTGACTATGCCCGTTTGGGCTTGGGAAAAAACTGGGGATTTCTGGCAGGAATCGCCCAAAGTATAGAGTTCATCTTCGCCCCGCCGGCCATCGCAGCAGCGATTGGAGCGTATTTTAATGTGTTTTTCCCGGAAATCAGCATTACCACAATTGCGATTTCCGCCTATCTGATTTTCACGCTGATCAATATCTCCGGGGTGAAGTTTGCTGCCTACTTCGAACTGGTCATTACCATTATTGCGGTAGCCGAACTCCTACTTTTCTCAGGAGTCAGCTTTACCGAATTCAAATTTGAAAACCTTACCCAGAATGCCCTGCCTAACGGTTGGGGTGGTGCTTTTGCAGCGATACCTTTTGCGATCTGGTTTTTCCTGGCCATCGAAGGCGTCGCCAATGTAGCCGAGGAAGCCAAAAACCCGCAGCGGAATATTCTGATAGGATTTGGTTCGGCGCTTTTAACCTTGGTGATTTTATGCTTGCTCACTTTCACTTCCTCGATCGGAGTGGATGGCTGGGAGACGATCGTCTATCCTCCGGGAAGTACGGCACCCTCAGATTCTCCCCTGCCTTTGGCTTTGGCCAAGATTGTGGGCGAAAGCAATATTCTCTACCACCTGCTGATTACCGTGGGCTTGTTTGGGCTGGTGGCTTCCTTTCATGGAATTATCCTGGCGGCAGGTCGATCTACCTTGGAACTGGGCAGAGAGCGTTATGTGACGCCTTTTGTGGGGAAAGTCCATGCCAAAACCAAGACTCCTGTCAATGCCCTGCTGGTCAATATGGGCATCGGGATCCTGGCCTTGCTCACAGGTAAAACCGGTGAAATCATCACCATCGCCTGCTTTGGAGCTTTGACTTTATACATCGTATCGATGATTGCCTTTTTTGCCTTGCGAAAGAATCATGCGGATCTGGAGCGCCCTTTTCGGGTTCCGTTATTCCCCTATTTCCCAGCCATCGCCTTAGCCATCGCCATTATCGCGATGGTCGCCATGAGCATTTACAACCTGGCTTTAATGGTTATTTTCTGGGGATTGGTAGGATTTGGGTATGTGAGTTTTACATGGTATCAGATTAAAAAATAGACCACTTTTCCAGATAATACACTGATTTTTAATAAAATAAGCTGAAAATACCCAGTACTGGGTATTTTTTACTCTATCTTTCTTTTTACCTTTATTCGGTAACCACTAATTAATTGCAAAGTCTTTTTTAAAACCAATTAACAAAAATCTGTTTATCATGAGAAAAATCATTTTTACTTCAATTTTATTACTTATATCTATAATTGCAAAATCCCAATCAATAATTGATATGGAAAGTCCTATATCCAGAATTGATGTAGGTTATTCATTAGATGATAATTTAATTTTTACAATTGTTTTAAATACAAAGGAAAACACTCAGAATTTACAGAATTCAACTCCAATAAATTTTAAAGCCTCAATAAAAGGTCTAATAAACTGGGGAGAAAATATACAAGACCCTAAAAAAAAGATTCTGGTTGCAAATTTTCAACAAGCTTCATCGAATTCGCCTTTTACATACATTTCAGATGCAAAAGATGGAACTACAGCTCTGGTCCCAAGTCCAGCCAAACGTAAATGGAAAAGTATAGAACAAGCCAAACTTACTTTTGAAATTGATGGTAAGTTTTTTGAATTACCTTATTTAACAATTTATCCACCTTCAATTGAATCCTCAGAAAAAAAATCCGAGGTAATAATTTCAACTCAAGCAAAAATGCTTGGAAAGAACATAGGCGAGATAAATGTAAGATCCTCAGATGGATCAGCTTTCGAAATAACAAGTTTAGAAATAGAGAAGCAATCTCCTGCTGGAACCACCAAACACGAAATTATTGGAAACAATTTGGGTAATTCCAGATTTGCAAATAGTGGGACAATCGATCTTTTGATAAATACTCCTTTTGAAATTGACAACAATGCTACATATATAGCTAAGGTTAACGCAAAAAAAATAGGAAGTTCAGAAATAATACCTTCCAATTCTAATAATATTGTATTTATTGATGCAATCCCTTTATATATAATTGGTAAATCTCCTAACTATTCTATTTCAATCGATGACAAAGATGTCATATTTGATGAAGTTCGAACAGGTGGCAAAGGCGAGCTAGGAATTAGGTTTGCTACCAAAGAATTTTCCGATAAAATTAGAATTTCAAGAGAGAGTTTGGGAGGAGGTACATTTAAATTTACTTATGAAGGACTAAATGAATTACCAGATAATTCATTTTCATATTTCTACTATACAAGAGACGGTATTGATCTACCTCAACCATATTTAATTACAAAAAAATCTCCAGTTGTAAGTGATTTCAAATTTAATGGAACTAAAGAAGAAAATATTTTAATAGAATTCAGACTTCCACAATATGTAAACAAAGAATTAATTTCAATTAATATTATTGGAAAAGATGATAATCTCGAAGTAAAAGGAACTACTATATTGAAACCGGACCAAACTGATCAATCAAAATTTCAAGCAATTTTATCCAATGACCTTACAGAGCTAGTTTCGAAAGATACTTTGATTGATGTAAATATTATTATAAAATACAATAATTTACCATTATATTCTCTTGGATTAGCAATATTCAATCAGAAATTGTTAAATCAGAAAATGGGAGAACTTATTGCTGAAACCGCAAATAAACCTAGCAAGAGAGATCCAGAAAAAATAAAATCCATTGTGGAAGATATTGTAGAAATTGGTAAGGCAGTTGGTAATTCAATAGACGATGAAGAGATGAAATCAACAATTGAAACACTTAGTGGTGATAACAAAGAAAAGATCCAAAATACAATGTCAGATATTGGTAAATGGGCATTGATTTCTGGTAAAATTGTATTACCTCTTCTATTATAGAATTTAATCAAGATAATATTTGTCTTTCTAAAATATTAAAATTACATATTATTTTATGACATCTATTTTCACTCCTGAAGTGCTCAAATACTTAGTCTCAGTCACTGGGTTAACAGGATTAGCAGGGTTAATAATTTACTTTGCTAAAAAATTCATTGATAAGTTATTAGATGTAGGAGTAGACCATTTTAAAAAAGATCTTCAAAAAGAACTAGAAAATTATAAGCATGAGCTTGAAAACAAGAATTTTGAATTCCAAACAAAATTCTCATCTCTACACTTAGAGCGGCTGGAAGCAATTAAGAATCTTTATTTAAGGCTTCAAAATTTTAAAAGCAATTTATCACATGTGCTAATTCATTTAAATATGATTCCAGCGCCAGAGTTGAAGGATGAGGTTGGTTTTAAATTGAGTGAAGATCTTTTTAATTCGTATTCGGAACTGATCGAGTTTTTTTCAACTCATAAAATCTTTTTTTCGAAAGAAATAGACGAGAAAATTGGAGCTCTTGACAAATTTTTCGTCGAACATAATCTACAAAGCATAAATGTCCAGACTTGGGAGAGTAATAGAGCTTTAAGGAATTCAAAAGAATTTGATGAATTTCTAGAAGATGAATATCAAAAACTCATAGGGCTACATAAGATTGAAATAAATAAAGTTCTTTTGGAATTAGAAGACAAATTTAGAGAGATGCTTGGCGTGAATTAATTCCCCCTTGTAAAGGATCGAATTTTGAACTACCTACAAAAATGGAAAGAATCAATCCATGGACGATTGGGATTATCGGATTAGGTGCTTTCCTTTATTTAGCCTGGAACAATTTTCAAATTCCTTTTGGTTTTTGGACTTCGACAGCCGAAACAGAAGCTATTGTTACAGAAACAGCAATAGGTTATGGACCGAAGGGAATGGGCTTTACCCAGATTATTACTATTCAATATCAAGTTGGCGATTCAGTCTATATTAAAAAGAAAAAACTTTCCCAAAGAGTTAGTAAAAAGGAAATTGGGTCTGAAGTTTTAATCGAATATGCTATCAGTGACCCAAATAAATACGAAATCAAAGGATTTATTAAGCCAAAAAAACCTGGCGTTTAGGATTTGTAATCCTCACTAGGTGTAGTTTGCAAAACACCTTTCTATTTTTCTGGATTGGCAATTCAATTTCTTCTTTTAAATTTCCTAGAACTTGAATCACATGAAACCCACCTTATTATTTATCATTTTCACGCTAATACTTTTGGGCTGTAATTCATCCGATCATCAATCCCTAACATTTGAAAAAATCGAAGGAAATTGGTACTTCATTGATACCATATGTGATCCTGATCCAAATGCTGAAAACAAAAACTATGTAGAGTTAACTTTTACAGATTCACTTCTGATCTATTATGCATTTTACCCTGGCTTGGGACCCATGTATTGGCCTTATGAGCTTACTTCAGATTCGTTAATTATTAATGGTGAAGATACAGTATTCATCAAGCTGATCGATGATAATAAAATTTCTTTAGGCGTTTATTGTAACCCTTCTTTAACATATGAATTACTAAGAATGCCGGATTCAGAAAATACGCTAAAAGAATGTAAAATTGAGTGCGACCTTGATGATTTTATCCAAGCGAATTATGAGCGTCGGATGCAAGTAATAACAGATCTCCTTTAAACTTATCTCCCCCTCTAGGTGTAGTTTGTCCCGACAATTGTCATGGACTACGCCTTTCTTTTTATATTGGTGGATTGATTTATCAAAAATGAAAATTCTTCCATTTTTAATACTAGTTCTAACTTCACTGAACTCTTTTGGGCAGATTTTAGAATTTGATTCGAACGTAAATGAGTCGACAGAGGATCAATCTTATGTATACAAGAAGTTTTACCCTGACTATGAATTTATTTTAGCTTATGCCCAGAAATCATTCTGGTTTAAACGGCAAGAATATTCCGTTCTAACCTATAATGGATCCGATTGGGAACTCAAAAAATGGTCGTTTGAACTTAAGGAAGAAAAGATTAAAAAGTCTAAAGTGAAATCTCGAATCCTTGAGAAGGAAAAAGTTATAGAACTTTTAAATGTCCTAGAATCCAAAGGCTTTTTTTCTCTTAATCAAGACTCGTTGAATTGGGCTAAAAAAAATTTAGGGAATGGAAGAATGCTCCATCAATCAATCTTGGATGGCGTTTCTGAATACTTTGAAGTTATTAGCTCTTCTGGTCATAGAATCTACTCAGCACATGAACCTGTCCAAAAACAAGAGTTCGTTTATATTGGACAACGTGAGATCTTTTTAGATTGCCTTAATAAATTTCTGGAATTGATTAATACTAAATAAGCTGACTCCACCCGCTAGGTGTCCAAAACACCTTTCTATCTTCAAAATTTTCAATTCAAGCCAAATCCTCAATAGACCATCAAAACTTTAAAACGATTTTCAATCATTTCATTGGTTGTCTTTTTCCTTTGGATCTCAGTTTATTTGACTATTGGGAATCAATTTCTTGAGCCTTACTGGTTTATGATTTTTGTCTTGGGTATACCAAATTATGTTTCAACGATCATTTATTCGGTTGATGGTAGAAATAAATCATGGAAGTCTATTTTGCTAGGTGTTTCAGGGCTTCCAATCGCTTTTCCTCCCTTATTTTTCACCTACTTATCACCACTGATTTTAGTCTACCTCTATTTGTCCATTGATTTGTTTATCCGAAAGAAAGGCTAATCTCCTCCCTGCTAGCTGTAGTCCGCTCCAGTTGTCAGGAGTAAACCCTTCCCTATTTTTTGAAATCATTCGCCCCACCAGAAAACCACTGATTCCCAATACCATAGAAGATATTCTAAGTCCTCAATTTATTGCATAGCCCAAAAAAATAAGCTATCTTTTTTAGACAAGAAATTTGGAAAGAATGGTATCCAATCAGGATACGAATTAGCCAAGCCCATTTTTAAACAAGCTTATTATGTCAAAGAAACAGTTTGGAAACATTGGAAAATTCAGCAGCAAAAACCTGAAAATAAAACCTATTGATATCAAGGTTAACCCATCAAATCGAATCTCGAATGCCCAATTGAAAAAGCTTGACCCAAAGGGTATTGCCAGCATTCCAGCGCTTTCTGTAAACAGGAATGACTTGTTAAACTTGCAAGCCAACGAGTCTTGGGAAATCACCGCTCAAAAGTTGAAGGATAAGGATATGTATGTCGCTGAATATTTCGGATGGTATAGATCCGATCAAACAAGCATTGATGTACATCCGGAAAACAAATACTATCCTAGATTAAATAATGGCATGGCTGGATTTCTACCTGAAATGAGATACTTGGTTTTACGATTCAGACCCGAAATGGGTAAGCGGTATCGCGTGACCATTCAGTTAAAACCAGGTTCCTACAGAAATAAAAAAGTCATGACCAATATCACGGGTAGGTACAATGACACAAGGTATATCAATTATCAATTTAATGAGTTGATGTTTGATTTTTTGGCCTCATCAAATGAGATAAAAATAAGTCCTATTATCGCTGGTTATGAGAATTACTATGTGAAGTATCAGCCTTTGCAGATTGAGAAAATTAATGTGGATAAGGTAGGGGATTAATCCAGATCAGGGAGGATTATTACTTTACTCACCCTTCTTGGTTGAGTCGTAAAACACCATACTATTTTTTGGAATTGAAATTCACGCATTTTTTGGGAAATGTCCAAAACTATTAGGTCATGTAAACGTATGTACCTAAAAGTATAATCCATCAATTTTTATTTTCCTTTTTTATAACCAATAAACCACTCTTTATGCGCAATGTTCTTTTAGTATTAATTGCATTCCTCTTTACATTTAGCCTGCAGGCTCAAGACCTAAACTTTGGACTAAGGGGAGGGCCTAGCTTCACCACCTTAGGAGGGGAAGAAGGTGGAGATGGTTCCAAATTCAAGGTTGGATTCCATATTGGAGGTTATATCAACCTTCCTTTGTCAGAGACTTTACAGTTCGAGCCAGGAATTCAATTTGCAACTAAAGGTGCTAAAGGCACAGAAGCAGGGACTACTACCAGCATCCGAAATGGCTATCTGGATATTCCTTTGCTTTTGAAATACCAAGGTGCCGGAAATTTATTTATCCTGGCTGGAGCACAACCATCCTTTCTGATGTCTTCGGCACTGATTGTTGGAAATGGTGACAATAAAGTAACCGTTGACGGAAAAGATACCCGAGACCTATGGAAAGGGACAGACTTTGCTGCTGTAGTAGGTTTTGGCTTCAACCTTGGAAGTCAGATGAACATTCAGACTACTTACGAACATGGCTTTGCAAACGTCAGTGAATTTTCTGATACAGTTTTCAATAGGGGCTTCAAACTCAGCATAGGAAAGAGCTTTTAGCCTAATGACAAAATAAATTCTCCTCCTTCAGTCGTCGGGAGCAACTAGGCTTTATTTTCATATAGAATTTGTAATTCTGAGGATAATAAAAAAAAGCTGATGGCAACAAAAAGGACCATTACTTCTCCAACATCCTCTTCATAATCTCCACTTTCTCCCGCTCCGATTCCAAAAGCCGCTCATAAAGCTTTTTGTTTTCTTCCATAGACTCGATCAATTTATCGAGCGGATTAAATGTTGGGTTATGATTATAAATTAATCCAGTTGCGTTATCGTGAGAAGTGAAAGAATTGGATATGATATTTACTGCCTTTTCCTCATTAAAATTTTTAATCGCCTCCGCAGGCACTTTCAGAATCTCAGCCACCTGTTTCAGCAACTCCTCCTCCACTTCTTCCTTTTGCTCCAGTAAACTGACTTTCTTCTGGGACCAGTCCTCCCCCAGCTCAAAAGCCAAAGCCTCCTGCTTGATGCCCATCATTTCCCTGAAGCGCTTGATATTTCTGCCGTGGTGGATCTTCTCGTTCATAGTGTAAATATTAGATATGGAAATTAAGAAATTCTCCCGAAAGAGTTGTAACTAATTTATTCTGATCAACTGAAATATTCAAATCAACAGTTCGGATAATGCGACAATTAAGGTCGTAAAGATTTTTGAAGAATAATTTATTCCCAAAGCTTTCTAAAACAGCTTTTCAGGGAATATCAGATCCCATTAAGATTCAATAATTTGATACACACCAAAATTCTATCGCCATGAATCTTCAATTTGACCATTCAGAAAATGCCCTCTTCGAGTACTACTCAAATCAGGATATCAGTTTATTTCTCTGGGAAATGTATCAATGCTGGATGCTGGAGCTTTCACAAATGGATAAAACCCATTTAGAAGTAAGCAACAGACAATACTTTTTTGAGCTCCTGACTTCCCAGGTTTTTCAACAAGCAGTACCTCCTATTCAAGCCCCCTCTTCTGACACTTCCCAGGCCATTTCCCCAGCGGATTCATTTCAAAACTCAGGATAATTCATCCTTTTCATTAGCTAATTTTCTTACTCTCAATCCCAAGTTTCCCGAATCAGAAATTTGATCAAAAACCAGGTTTATACAGGGTTTATTCAAGGTTAATACAGGGTTTAAGGAGCTTTTATATAAAAATTTTCTGCTTTTACCCTGCATCATAACCCTTAAAACCCTGACCAGTAGTTGCTTTATAACTACCTTTTTATTTAATTTAATTACTTTTCTTATAGTTAACCTTTAAATTTCTTACATATGGCTACTCTTTCAGATTCCAGCGTAATTCAGCCTCAAGGGAAAGTGGGAGGCTTTACTTTTTACAAACTCAATGGCAAGATCATTATGAGAAGTCTCCCTCGGGCTCCCCATAAGAACGGAACAGACCCTACCCCACTTCAGAAAGTCTATCAAAACCGATTGGCAGAAGTGAATTCCTATCTCCGCTCTCTTTCTCGGGTTCTGGATTTTGGTTACCAGAACTTCCTAGACCAAAAAACAGGGGTGAATTGGGCTCACACCAATGTATCTACCAAAGGCTATAATCATCAAGCCAATCCAAGAATCAATCCTGCCTTTTTACAGATCAGTAGAGGCAGTCTTTTGGGGGTAGAAGACCCATTGGCTGTCCGAACAGCAGATGGGATTTCTATCTCCTGGAAAAACAATTCCATAGAAGGAAATGCCAGTGAAGGAGACAGTGTGATGATCCTTTTAAACCAACCGGAATTGACAAAGCATCATTGGATTAAAGAGGCAGGCAGAAGAAGAGATCTGCAAGCCTTGGTGCCACTTGATGCTGAAAACCTGGAAAAAGAATGGGAAGTTTACTTGGCTTTTTACAGAACTCTGAATCTCAAAAAAACAATGATTTCAGATTCAATGTATTTGGGTAGGGTTTAAGGAAAGGAAAATAAAATTGGAAGTTGGCAGTCGCAGTGATCAGTCGCAGTCGTAGGTTGTCATTCGGAGATAGGTGAAAAAGCCGAAATGATGGAGGAAGTTGGAAGTTGGCAGTCGCAGTGATCAGTCGCAGTGAACAGTCGCAGTCGTAGGTTGTCATCCGGAGGTGTGAGCCTTTCGAAATTTTCGGTTTTGTACTGCATAGAACACCGTTAAGAAAATGACTTAGCTCGCGCGGTACAAGCGAGATCCAGTCATTTTTAGGGGTGAAAGGCAGTACAAAATTCCGCTGGTTTTCTGTTTAAAATGAATGAAAAACGGTATCAGCGGAAAGAAAATATCGAGGCTCAGGGCTTTTTGGTTACTTTTTGGCCGCCAAAAAGTGACAAAGTTAAAATCCCGAATCCGCTGTTCAGGATTTAAAATCCTGAACTTAGATCCTAGGATTTTTAATCCGGTATATTTAAAAAAATAACTTGATTTTTAAGATTATAAATCTTCTGATCATATTTCGAGATTATATCCATGATATTCATCGGAACTTGAAGAGCAGGTTTTTTTATACTACTTAAATCTCGGTTTTTTTCAATGCATTATCCTGAAAAAATTAAGCTAACCAAAGGTAGAAATCATTTATAATACCCAAAACACAAAAACTCTACAAAATCCCCTAAATTGGATAGAATAGCATTTCTGCCGAATAGGGGCAATTTTTGAATGAAGAATGGATTTTAACAAAGAGAGTATTGCGCGTTTTGGCATTGCCACCAAGGGTTTTGTTTACATCTTGATTGGGGTGCTGACGTTTATGGCTGCGATCGGAACTGGGGGCTCCAAATCAGGGAGCAGTGATGCAATGAGATCCCTCCAGAATAACACACTTGGAAGTATTTTGCTCGGAATCACAGCAGCAGGACTGGTCGCTTATGTATTCTGGCGTTTTTATCAGGCCATTATGGATCCTGACAAGGAAGGGAAAGATTTAAAAGGAATAGGAAATCGCTTAGGCTTCTTTTCCAGTGGAGTTTTCTATGGTCTTATGGCATTTTCAGCAATTCAGATTCTAATTGGATCTGGTGGAGAATCTGGAGACGGGCAGGAATCTTTAATTGCAACTGCCTTAAACAGGCCAGCTGGGCAGGTCATCGTACTCATTATAGCCACCATCTTTCTGGGAAGAGCCATTTTTCAAATGGTCATTGCCTACACTGAGTTGTACAAAAAGAGAATAAAAGCTCAAAATTTGGATCCTAAAATACAGAAATTGATGGTTACCCTAGGGAAAATCGGCTATACCTCTAGAGGAATAGTCATTGGAGTGATCGCTTTTCTGACATATAGAGCCGCCTTTTCCTACAGTTCTGAGGAGGCTGGAGGGACCAAGGATGCGTTTAGTTTTCTTCAGGATGAATTCGGAACACTTGTCTTATCCTTGGTTGCTTTAGGCCTGACTATGTTTGGCATATTTTTATTAATTAATGCCCGCTATCGTGATATGAAGAGCGTATAGGGAATGCCTGCTAATCATAGATAGGAAGAGTTTGCTTTTTTTTCAATCTTACCCAACCTTCCTCTTTCAAAAACCCGTAAAGGATAAGACCTAAAATAATTTTGTTTCCGTTCTTCATGGCTTGGACTGGAAATTTTTGATTGACCTAACTAGAACCATGCATAAATATCACCTCCTACTGATCCTCTTTCTTTTTGGAATCAGACAAGCAAAATCTCAAGAAACAGGGAACATTGAAATCGGCAGTACTCATACTATCCACTCCAGCATTTTGGATGAGGACAGAAGTTATTGGGTCAGTCTTCCGGAATCTTATGGCAATCCAGAGTCCTCTTATAAAGAATATCCCCTGCTGATTGTATTGGATGGAAGCAGCTTTTTTCATCCGATTAGCGGTATGACGAACTATATGGGTAGCATTGGAAGAATTCCCGAGATGATTGTTGTCGGCATTCAAAATGTAAGTCGAACCCGGGATTTCACGCCCGATAAGATAGTCACGGCTAGGGAGAATGATTTTGGAGGTGGAGATAATTTCTTGGCATTTCTTGAGGAGGAGCTGATTCCAAAACTGGATCAGGAGTATCGGACGGTCCCATATCGAATTCTTTTTGGGCATTCGCTTGGAGGATTATTGGCTGCCCATGCTTATATGAAAGAAAACACCATTTTCAATTCCTTCCTGGCTATTGATCCAAGTATTGGCTCCTGGGATGCCGAAACCATGGACAAAAAATTAGAGGCAATAGGCCCTAATTCATTTAAGAGATACATCTATTTCGCCACTGCGAATTGGGGCAAAAGAAATATCAGAAACCGGGACCGACATGTGCGATTGTATGAATCGCTCAACAGTAACTATGATGGAGTATTTCCTGCGAAATTGGAATATTTCGAAAATGAGGATCATAGTTCCGTTCCCATGATTGCTTTCCACAATGGAATCAACAGTATTTTTGAAGGCTATGGGATTTCTTATCGGGATGTGGATAACTTAGAGCAACTCACCCAGCATTTTCAGGATATTTCGCATCGGCTATCCTGGACTTTTGCTCCGCCAGAAAGCCTCGTGAACCGCATTGCATACAGTAAACTTCAAAGCAGAAACGAAGCTGAGAAATCGAAAGCATTGGATTTCTTTA
The DNA here is from genome assembly GCF_014206875.1 of Algoriphagus iocasae. GTDB lineage: Bacteria > Bacteroidota > Bacteroidia > Cytophagales > Cyclobacteriaceae > Algoriphagus > Algoriphagus iocasae. The sequence goes on from NZ_JACIJO010000002.1 coordinate 540,013, forward strand.
TTTTAAATACTGAGAATTATACTGACTCCTACAACGTCTTTGATAGCTTGGGAGAAGCTTATGAAGTATTAGGTGACACGTCAAAAGCAATTGAAAACTATGAAAAATCCCTTTCCCTAAACCCAAATAATGGGCATGCGAAAGCGAAGGTAGAGGAATTGAAAAGGAAGGAATGATCAGCTTGGCGAAGAATGAAGAAATTCCAACTACCATTCAAAATTGTCCACTCAAGTAAAACAAAGAATACTTCACGATTTTTAACACTCATTTTTCCTCTCTGTTTTAATTGAGAGCGTTACTTTTAACTATGATTAAAAGCAAGATTCAAATTTTGGCAGGTCTAGGTATTGGCCTGATAGTGATGGGATGTAATTCCTCATTAGTATTGACGGCTCCTCCTATCAGTTACACAAACTCTAGCCCCAAAGTAGCAGAACTCTCAGATCAGCAATCCAGGCATTGGGGTCATCTGGATTTGCAAAAAGATACCATCCCGGGCATGAGCGTGGATCGTGCCTACGCGGAGCTTTTGAAGAAGAGAAAAGGGGAAGAGGTGATTGTTGCTGTAATAGATTCGGGCATTGATCTGGATCATGAAGACATCAAAGATGTACTTTGGACTAACCCAGGCGAGAAAGCAGGCGATGGCATTGATAATGACGGAAATGGTTATATCGACGATATCCATGGCTATAATTTCCTGGGCGAATCTTATAACGAACAGATGGAAATGACTCGAATTCTTCGTTTAAAAATCGGTGATGAAGCCTATCAAGCTGCTGCCAGAGAAAAGCTCAATGAAAAACTCCCTGAAGCGCAAGCTGCCTTACCTCAACTCAAGCAAATCGAAGCCATGGTAACCATGGCAGACAATAACATCAAAGAAGCTTTAGGAAAGGAGAATTATACTCTCGCTGATTTGCAAAACTATCAGCCTAAAAATACACAGGAGGAAAGAACTGTGGGAATGCTGGTGCAGGTGATGACCATGGGAGAGGAAGTTCCGGCGGCGATCAAAGATCTTCAGCAGGGAATTAAGTACTACGAGGCGCAAGTGAATTACAATCTGAATGTGGACTTTAATGGTAGAACTCCGGTGGGAGATGACCCGTATGACTACACCGATCAGGATTATGGCAATGGAGATCCGAATATCAGAGTTTCGGATGAAAGCCATGGTTCCCATGTAGCCGGAATCATCGCTGCCACCCGAAACAATAAAAAGGGAGTAGATGGAGTGGCATCAAATGTAAAAATCATGTCAATCCGGACTGTACCAAATGGTGACGAATACGATAAGGACATTGCATTAGCTATTCGTTATGCAGCTGATAATGGTGCCAAAGTGATTAATGCGAGTTTTGGAAAGGCATTTTCTCCGAATTCGGAATGGGTGTATGATGCCTTAAAATATGCAGCTTCCAAAGATGTTCTCTTTGTGCATGCGGCAGGCAATGACGGCAATGATCTCGATTCTCCAGAGAACCCAAATTTCCCAAATGATCATCCACAGACCAATACCGATGAATTGGTTGATAATTACCTAACTGTAGGCGCTTTGACTCCCTACTATGGTTCAGAGATGGTTGCAGTTTTTTCCAATTATGGAAAAGAAAATGTAGACATCTTTGCTCCTGGTGATGAGATTTATTCCACCATGCCTGATAATCAATATGAATTTCAAGGCGGTACTTCGATGGCGGCTCCGGCAGTAGCTGGCCTAGCAGCCATGATCCGATCTTATTTCCCTGATCTCACTGCTGCACAGGTAAAACAAGTCATTATGAAGTCAGGAATTGCTCCATCTATTAAGGTACAGGTTGGTGGTCCTGAAGGGCCTGAGAAGTCCTTCTCAGAAATCTCTAAATCCGGCAAAATCGCCAATCTCTACAATGCCTTGATTTTAGCAAGTGAAGTAGCTAATGGGAAGGCAAGTTTGTAAAGACCTTTTAATATCTAATGAAAAAGCCCAAACTAGAGAGATTCTGTTTGGGCTTTTTCATTAATTATTTCTGAATTTTTCAAAGCAACAAGTTGGCGTAATTAGAGTTTGGACTTTTTATCCGAAAAAAAACTTATTTGAAGATCAAGCAAAGCTTCTTTCACAGAACAATATTTCGCCAAACTAACTGTATTTCAGTTGTTTATAAATTCAAATTGCTTGTATATATGGAAATTAATTTCTAGATTTTGGTCCACTTTCTAAGGCGATCTTAGCAGTTTTTTAGGGAAATTTTTCGAGTATTTTTCACATAAACCCATTTGATTATGCCAGTACCATTTGTCGCCTATCACGGAGTCACTAGCTCCCAACATCAGGCAAAGTTCAACAGTTATTCCGGCTCAGGATTCCGAATGATATCTTTGAGCGTATATGGCTCAAGTTCAAGTCCTCGCTATGCTGCAGTTTGGGTAAAAGAAGCAGGGCCAGCTTATGCTGCCATCCACGGCGTCAATGCCCAGGGATATCAAACTTTTTTTAATACCTGGAACGCCAAAGGCTATGTACCCACTCTCATTTCAGCTACAGGATCTGGGAGTTCGGCAGTTTTTGCAGCGGTATTTGAGAAGAGAAGTTTTCCTGCTGTAATTGCAAAACATGGAATGACTAAGGCGCAATTTGATTCTCAAAATGCAGATGCAAAAGAAAAAAATCTGATCCTTCGTGCCTGTGCTGCATATGGATCCTCCAGTTCAAGATTATATGCCGCTACCTGGGTCAGCAATATCGGCAATACGAAATGGTTGGTTTATTCAGATCTTACAGCATCAGAGTACCAAAAGAAATTCAGTGCATGTATACAACTTCCATATTATACACCTGAGATAGTTTCTGTTTTTGAAGATAACCACTACTGTGCCTTGTTTACAGATCGCATTCGGGGAACATTTGTAGCCCGTCATAATATTGGTCCCACTTCCTATCAGAAAACATTCAATGATCAGGTAGCTGCTGGAAGGATTCCCTTCACTGTAGATGCCGGTGGTGTGGGAAGCAGTGCAAAATTTGCAGTTGTATTCGCAGAAACACACGCTCCAAAACCGCGAATTTGGAGGACAAATGGCCCTGGAACTTCGGCTACCAACGGATTAGATGCAATTTTTAAGAAATTTATGGTTAAGCATGGAGTTCGATATGCCCAACTCTGTGTAGGCAAGGCAGGAAGCATTAAATACAACAAAGCATTCACTTGGGCAGAAAGTAATTACAAAACAGCAGACAATTCAGACCTTTTTCTGCTAGCAAGTTGCTCAAAACTCTTTGTGCATGCCGCAATCAGGGAGCTTTATAATAAAAGTCCCAAAGTGCTCGACCCGAATGACAAAGCCTATAAGATCCTTGGATTCAGCGGTCCAAAAGACAGCCGAAGTGATGATATCACAGTAAAAAACCTGCTCGAAAACAAAGGAGGGTTTGATGCAAAAGGATATGACTGCACCTACGATATGCGGAATGTGGCGATTGCACTTGGTCTTAATCGAGCGGTTACAAAAACCGAACTAGCCAAATACATGTACAAAAACAAAAAGCTGAAGGATGATCCAGGCAAAGTTGATAATTACTGCAATTATGGATATGTCCTGCTCACCTTGATTATTGAGAAAGTCAGTGGTAAAAACTATTTTAATTATTTAAAATCTGCTGTTTTGGACAAAATAAATGTGACAGAAGTAAAGGTTTGGCCCACTGTAGCTTCGCCAAGGCCTAGTAATGAAGTTGCTACAGAAAGCTCTGCCTTAGGTTTGAGTGCAGTAAAAGTGACAAGTAAAGATGAAGTGCCAAAAGTATTTGGTGGTGACGGAATGATCAAGGAAGTTGCCGCAGGAAGTTGTGGCATGGCCTCATCTGCATTGGCAATGGTACAGACCATCCGAAACTATGCAGTTTGGGGTACAGGAGGAAGAGCAAACGGATCTGCCAGATCGGGAAGTACTCCTGGATCAAGTACATTGGCAGTATCCAACGGAGATAATATGGATTGGGCCTACACGATTAATACTAGGGATTTTCTGAAAGATGGCGGCAAAAATGAGCAGTTAAAAGAATTAGGAGATGCAATCACAAAATTTCTTTCAGATAACAAATCGAAAATCTAATTCAGGTAAGGAAAATTATCCTTAATAACTTCAAAAAAAAGCCCAAACCTGAGAAATCAAGTTTGGGCTTTTTACATCGGACACCGGACATCCAGCATCCTACACTTAACTACAAGCAATTTTATTTACTCTGTTAAGGTGTCTTCCTCCTTCAAAATCCGTAGTCAGGAATGTCTCCACCAGCTGTTCTGCCAATTCGTAGGCGATAAAACGTGCAGGTAGGGCAATTACATTCGCATTGTTATGCTGTCTTGCCAAAGCTGCCAGTTCATTATCCCAGCAAAGCGCTGCACGGATTCCCTGATGCTTATTGGCAGTGATAGCAACACCGTTTCCACTTCCACAGATGACAATCCCAAGTTCGAACTCTCCTGCTTCTATAGCTGAACACAATGGATGTACATAGTCTGGATAGTCCACAGAATCTGTTGAAAAAGGACCAAAATCCTTTACCTCATATCCTTGAGATTCCAATTTGCTGACCAATTTAGCTTTGTATTCAAAGCCTGCATGGTCTCCTCCTATTGCTATTTTCTTTGACATAATTTTTTTTTTAAAAGACGGAAGACAGAAGACCGAAGACCGAAGTCCTGACCTTCCAATTTTATCTCAAGCTGTAGAATATTGACTTTAGCTTCTTAATTATAGGCTCTAGATTCTAAAATCTAGCTACTTGATACTTGTTACTAAAATCTAATATCTAACCTTAAAGTGCATCATCGATCTCTTCCTCAGCTCTCTTCAGTGCACGTTTCTTTTCCAATCTTTTTGCAATCTGAATACCTGCTTCATAAAGCACCAAAATCGGCATTGCAATTAAGACCTGGCTGATTACATCCGGTGGAGTAATAATTGCTGAAAGCACCAAGATCACCACAATCGCATGCCTTCTATACGCTTTGAGCATCCCTGAAGTCACCAAACCCGACATTGCTAAGAAATACACTACCACTGGAAGTTGGAACATAATGGCAGATGCCAAAACCAACATCGTCAAAGTGGAAATGTAGGATGTAATATCAAACTCATTCAGAATAGATGGGTCCAACTGATAGTTTGAAAGGAAATTGATCGATAAAGGCGATAGGATATAATAGCCAAAAGCTGCTCCCATAAAGAATAACAAGCTGACGAAAAAGACTGCTCCTCTTGCTGCTCTTCTTTCCTGATCATACAAACCAGGGCTGATAAACCTCCAGATTTCCCAAAACACAAATGGAAAGGCAGCGATAAAACCTACCACAAAACTGGAAGTCATGTGCATGGTAAACTGCCCTGTCATCTGCCTACTTTGGATCGTGAACGGCAGTTCGTCTATACATAGCGCCGGAATGCCCAGGTAATCACTGACATTGCAAAGCCAACGATAAGTCACAAAGTCAACCTTGGAAGGTCCAAGGATAACGACTCCAAACACAAAGCTTTTTGCAACAAAAGCTGCTACAGATAGGACTAAAATTGCAGAAATGGAACGAAGAAGGTGCCAACGAAGGGCTTCTAAATGGTCCAAAAAGGACATTCCTTCTTCTTCCTCATCTTGATATTGATCTAACGCCACAGGTGGTAATTAATTCTAGTATAATGGAAACTGATTCATCCAGGCATTTACCTCTGCACGGATGTTTGCCAATTCGGCATCATTTGTATGGTTTGTCAACGCTCTATCGATCAAATTGACAATCTTTACCATATCTTCTTCTTTCAAACCTCTGGTAGTAACAGCAGCTGTTCCTACTCTCATCCCGGAAGTAACAAAAGGAGATTTGGTATCAAAAGGAACCATGTTTTTATTGATGGTGATATCTACTTTACCAAGGGTTTCCTCAGCGATTTTGCCGGTAAGCTCCTTGTTTCTAAGATCGATCAACATCATGTGATTATCTGTTCCTCCAGAAATAATCTGGTATCCAAGACTTACGAACTGATCCGCCATTACGGATGCATTCTTTTTCACCTGAAGGACATAATGCATGTAATCATCAGATAGTGCCTCTTCGAATGCAATTGCTTTGGCAGCAATAATATGCTCCAAAGGTCCACCTTGAGTACCTGGGAAAACTCCCATATCCAACAATGAAGACATTTTTCTGATTTCTCCTTTTGGAGTAGTCAATCCCCAAGGATTGTCAAAATCTTCACGCATCATGATCAAACCTCCTCGAGGTCCTCTTAGAGTCTTATGCGTGGTAGTGGTTACAATATGGCAATGATCCAATGGATCGTTTAATAAACCTTTTGCGATCAAGCCTGATGGATGGGAGATATCCGCCAACAAAATAGCACCTACCTCATCCGCAATTTCTCTCAAACGCTCATAATCCCAATCACGGCTATAAGCGGAAGCTCCACAAATGATCATTTTTGGAGAAACAGCCAAAGCCTTCTCTTCCACTTTGTCATAATCGATTCTTCCTGTCTCTTCTTCTACACCGTAAAAATGAGGTACATAAAGCTTACCTGAAAAGTTTACCGGAGATCCATGAGTCAAATGACCACCATGAGACAAGTCAAAACCAAGGATAGCATCACCAGCTTTTAGGCAAGCTAGCATTACAGCAGCATTTGCCTGAGCTCCAGAGTGAGGCTGAACGTTTGCCCAAGTAGCTCCAAAAAGTTGCTTGGCACGATCGATCGCCAACTGCTCGATTTGATCCACTACTTCACAGCCACCATAGTATCTTTTGTTTGGCAAACCTTCTGCGTATTTGTTTGTCAAAACGCTCCCAGCAGCTTCCATTACTTGCTTGCTAGTGAAGTTTTCTGAGGCAATTAACTCGATTCCTCTTTTTTGTCTGTCCTCTTCTTGGTTAATTAGGTCAAATATTACCGTATCTCTTTTCATAATCAGGGGTTTGAAAGCGGATTTACTGTTGGAAAATGAGCTACCGAACGCAGCTCAAAAACGAGCCCAAAAATAGCCTGAAACAATTGATATTCCAATCCCAATAAAGCATTGATCAAAGATTAAAGCATTCCTTTGCCGGATTCACTATTTTAGCGTCATGTTTGATTTTAAATTCACGCCGGAATCCTATTTTGAGAATGAGGTGACTTCTGTTTTACTGGTAAAGCTCCAATATCCGGAAAGTCAGTGGGGAGAGCAGATTAGCATTTATGCCCATTCGATTGAGGGAAAAATCCAGTTTGAGGCAGTGGATTTTTATGGAAATGAATTTATTCTATATCCTTCTTCCAGTTTTGAACCCTTAAGTTTTGAGGATTTGGTGTATATGCTGGAAGGAATTCAGGTAAATCAGGATGAAGTAGAGGGAAATGTCGAATTCACCCTGTATGGTGTTCCAGCAGCGGAAAGTTCATTCTATCCCGAGGTAGAAAAATATTTTGATGAAAAAAGGGAAAGTGCCGGATTGACTTAAAAGTCGAACACATTATGACTTCCGGTAGTCTCCTGATGAGATCTAAACCAAAATTCATAAGTAGAGAAATCCACACATTCGTTGAGTTCAATTCCCTGAAAAGGAATTTTCTTCAAACTATTTACCGGCAACCAGGATCTGAATTGTTTGGCATGTTTCGAACTTAGCTGAGAAAGCTGAATCCATTTTCTGCCTGCTATGGAAATAGGTACAAGTTTAGTCATAGGAATTGGTTTGATCGCTTAAAAGTATACTGATTTACAATACGATACAATATTTTAAAATTAAATCTATGTTAATAACCATTACCTTTTATCCTAAAACCCCATGATACCAGTCATCATTGCAGTTTTGGGACTTTTTTTGGGATTATTTTTACAAAACCGGAAGGATTTCCCTACCGAAAAAGCCATCAAATGGACCAATTACTACCTTTTGAATATTGTCCTACCAGCCTTGGCTTTGCTCTATATTCCCCAAATCAAGGCCGAATGGGCTCTTTTGATCCCCATTTCAGCAGCTTGGTTTACCTTTATTCTTTCTTGGATTTTATTCGGAACCCTAGGGAAAATCTTTAACTGGGACCGTGGACTCACCGGATGCCTGATTATCGTTTCCGGACTGGCAAATACATCTTTCCTGGGCTTTCCAATTGTAGAAGGACTCTATGGAAGGGAAGGAATGCCTATCGCTTTGCTGATAGATCAGGGAGGATCATTCCTTTTGGTTTCTTCGCTATCGATTTTGGTTGGATCATTATATAGCCATCAAGAAGGTAAATTGAGCAGTATCCCCCTAAAAATTATAAGTTTCCCGCCTTTCGGATTTTTGGTAGGAACCATGATCATGAGCATACTGGAGATTCCTACACCGGAATTTTTACTACCCTTGTTAAAAATCATTGGAAGAACCATGGCACCACTTGCCCTCTTTGCCATCGGGATGAAATTCTCACTGGATTTTGATTCTCTTAAATCCAGGTATTTTTGGATGGGTATGGGGTATAGACTGATTCTTGCCCCACTTTTGGTTTGGTTGGTTTACAGAAATTTTCTTTCCGAGGAAAGCCTGACTTTCAAAGTAACAGTCCTAGAAAGTGGAATGGCGCCTATGATCACTGGATCTATAGTCGCCATCAATTTCAATTTAAGACCAAAACTAGCCACATTATTAGCTGGATTGGGGATTCCTATTGCTGGGATATCCCTTCTGGCTTGGTATTATTTGTTAGGATAAATTAATTCCAGATTTCCTGTAATTCCTTCGTAAACTCCTCCTGGATTTTTCCATTGCAGGCAATGATTTCTCTTCCGAAAACAAAGTTCTTTCCCCCAGAAAAATCAGTGACTGTACCACCAGCTTCCTGAACGATCAAGGCACCTGCTGCCACATCATAGGAATTGAGATTGTATTCAAAAAACCCCTCTATTCTTCCTGCAGCTACATAACAAAGGTCTGTCGCAGCACTACCAAACCTTCTCAAACCATGAGTCTTTTGCATCATGGATTTCAAAGCTGCCAGATACTTATCGATCAGCTCAAAATTATAGTAAGGAAACCCTGTGGCAATCAAAGAGGCTGACAAATCCGGAGCAGGACTTACTTTAATCGGAGTATCATTACAAAATGCACCTCCACCTTTCATGGCGTAAAAGCACTCATGTCTATTTACTTCGTAAACCACTCCCAGCACCAACTCATCATATTCCATCAAGGCAATGCTAACCGCAAAAACAGGAATTCCGTGAATAAAATTGGTAGTTCCGTCCAAGGGGTCGATGACCCAGTTAAATCGATCCGCTTTGGTGGTATTGGTTCCTTCTTCGGTAATAAACCCAGCTTCAGGAAGAATCTTAGAAAGTGCCGCAACGATTTTTTTCTCTGCTTCCTTATCCACATAAGAAACCAAATCATTGAATCCTTTGTGCTCGACTTTCTCCACATCAAAATGCTGTCGCTCTTTACGAATAAACGAACCGACTTGCTTGGCAATTTCCTGAGTCTGCTCTAGCAGATTGCTTAAATGCTCTTGGGTATTCATAAAATTTGTAATTGTCTTAATCTGACTTTGGATTCTTTCCTGCCACTACCAATACAATCTCACCTTTTATCGGATGAGTTTGGTAATAGTCAATAAGTTCGGCTAATGTTCCTCTTGCATTTTCCTCATGCAATTTGGTCAATTCTCTGGAAACACAAGCTTGCCTTTCCGGGCCAAAAGCCTCTGCGAATTGCTCCAGTGTTTTTTGGATTCTATGAGTGGATTCATAAAAAATCATGGTTCTGACTTCCTCCATCAACCCCTCTATACGGGTTTTCCGACCTTTCTTATGAGGTAGGAAACCTTCAAACACAAATCTATCATTGGGAAGGCCACTATTGACCAATGCCGGAACGAAGGCTGTGGGACCAGGAAGACATTGTACGTCCAGCCCAGCTTGTAAAACTTCTCTAACCAATAAAAACCCCGGGTCAGAGATTGCCGGAGTTCCTGCATCGCTGATCAATGCAAAATACTCTCCAGCCTTCATTCTTTGCACCAGCTTTTCTACAGTCTTATGCTCGTTAAAGATATGATAGCTCTGCAATGGCCGGGAGATTTCCAGATGTTTCAGCAACTTCCCACTCGTACGGGTATCCTCTGCCAAAATCACATCCGCTTGCTTCAGCACTTCAATCGCTCGAAGCGTAATATCTTTGAGGTTGCCTATAGGGGTAGGCACCAAATACAGATTGGGACGGGAATCTTCGCTCATCAAACCAAAGAGTCAATGGCTTTTGCCAGGGAATAATCTTTTTCAGTAACCTTATTTCCCACATCATGTGTGGTCAACTCGATAGTCACTTGGTTATACACATTACTCCAGTTGGGATGATGCTGGGCAGCCTCAGCAAGAAATGCCACTCGGGTCATAAAAGCAAAGGCTTCCTGAAAATCCGCAAACTTGAATGTTCTTTTGAGTTTATTGTCTTCTTCTTTCCACATCTTTTCCTTGTTTAAAGCGAAATTACTCCTTCGATCTTAGCTACTTTTTCATAAATCCCAATGATCTGGTCAGATGTTTCCATCATGGCCTGAATCGTGGTGCTGACGTATTTACCTCCGGAACTTGGCTTGATCAGTACTTCGTTTTTAGGAAACAAAACTGATATCTCCTTTTCCTTCCCAGCTGGAACTATAAATTTAAACATATATAGCATGGGAAACTGTCCCGAAGCCTCTAATTTTTCTTTGAAGTTTTCTTTATCAAAATTTCGATCCATGAAATTCTCCTTTTTAACTTTTCAATTGCTTCAAACAAAGAACCCATGCTGGTAGGCATGGGTTCCGATGTAGATCTTATTTAAAAGAATTTATATCGATAGTCTTTCACATCCGCGAGATCCTGAAGGGCCATCATGACCTGGTAGGATGTCCTCTGTGCGGCTGACTGTGTCAACTGTCTCTGGAATCCGGAATAGTCTCCGATTTCAGCTGCAGGAGTCAAAGAATTTAACTTTGCTACGATCACTCCGACATCTTCTTTTACTGGTGCAGTCATTTCGCCTGCGTTTTTCAAACCAAATACTGAACCGATAGCTTTAGGAGCAAAACCAACACCTGGAATCACAGAAGCGCTCAACTTCAAGTCTGGAGTGGTATTAAGAGAAGCTTCAGGGAATACGCTCTGCATTTCTTCCAAAGTCGTTTTTCCTTTTAGCTTTTCAGCGATCATCGCCGCTTTCTTATCGTTTCTTACTTGAGTTTCTACTTGAGCTCGAACATCTGCCAATTCTGCATCGCCTTCTTCTTTCTTGCTGATCAAAGAAGCCACTACATAATTATTGTCCAATTCGAATACTGGAGAAACTTCGTCTTCTGACGCTTCGGAGAATGCCCATCTAACGACTTCTCTTGCATTCTGGATGTTATTGATGTTTCTGCTAGAAGCATCTACGTTGCTCGCTTCTAATACTCTGTATCCTTGCGCAGCAGCATTTTCTTTAAACTGGTTTCTGTTTCCGCTTTCAGCAGCAAAAGAATCAGCATTTCTGAATGCCTCGTTTCTTGTAGCATCACTAGCTACCAATTCAAGCTCTAAAACAGCAAGTTTAGTATAAGTAGTCAAAGGCAAGCCAGTAACTTCGATGATATGGTATCCATAGTCTGTCTCCACTAGGTTATCGATCAAACCAGTAGATTTCTCAGCGAAAACTGCATTTGCAAATGGCTCTACGAAATCTGCCTGTGCAAAATATCCAAGATCACCACCATTTTGAGCAGAACCATCCTGACCATATTGTTGTGCTGTAACTGCGAAATTAGCTCCACCTTTCAAATCCGCTAGAACCTGCTCAGCCTGTGCTTTTACATTTTCTTTCGCAGCATCGTCCATTCCTTCTGTGCTAAACAAAATATGAGAAGCTCTCATTCTTGGAGCGCCTTCATATTGATCAGAAATCTTGTAAGTCACATAAGTAGAATTAGGAGTTACAAATGGTCCATAAGTAGCACCATCTTCAATCTCGTCTACATTAGATGTCAATCCTACAGGAAGGTCTGTTCCTGGTACGTAAGTAAAGAATGGGAATTGAGACTCAGAATTTCTTGCAACAAATACAGAATCGTTATCAGAGTTTCTCAATTCTTCCGTCAAAGACTGAATTTCAGAAATTACCTCAGCAGAATCCTGGCTGCTTGGCAAAATGCTAAAGCTTACATATTCAATATTTGCACTAGAACCAGTTCTGAATTTGCTCTGATTTTTGCTCAAATAATCTTTCATTTCGCTTTCGCTTACAGAAACTGCAGAATCTGCAATCGCATAATATGGAACGAAAAGATGAGATACGTCTGCTGTAGTGTTTGCAGCTTGGTATTCGTGTTTCGCTTCTACAGAAGTAGTGTACTCTGAGAAAGCCAACATGTTGTCATATTTGATTCTCAATCTGGAGTCAGCAAATAATTGCTCCTGCTGTGCCCAGAAAGCCTGCTGAGTTGGATCAGCATTCTCCAAAGACTGAAGGAAAGAAACCAATTGAGATTTATCGAATTGACCAGTTTGAGGGTTTACCAATTGCTGACGAAGCTCGGCAACAATGTTTTTACCCTGAACCATATCTACTAATTCTGCATCAGAGATAGTCAGACCTAGTTTTTCGTATTCTTCTTTGAATACTTTTTCTACGATCAATGCTTGCCAAGCCTGCTCTCTTACAGAAAACATTTCTGGCTCTGAAGGCGCTCTTCCAGTTCTTTGCTGAAAGGCAGCTCTAAACTGCTCTACACTTGCGACGTATTCCTCGTAGGAGATTTCTTCTCCTGCGATTTCACCCACTATGTTTTGATTTGAATTGAGTAAGGAAGAATTTGGACTTAGCAAATCTCCACCCAATAGGAATAAAATCAACCCGCCGGCAATGACACCGATTGCGAGACCCGTTCTCTGTCTTATTTGTTTAATTAACGCCATTTGTATTTCTACGCTTTTTTAGAAGTGTCGCAAAATAATAGCATTAGGGTCGAAATTCAAAATATATTCTGAATCAAACCTTTATCAAAAAATCCCTGAGCTATTGATTTTTAGTTTTACTGAGTCAATTCTATGGTCTTGTTTGGTCATAATTGTAAAAGTATATGGCCCAAAAACGACCGACTCGCCCTTCTTGGGCAGGTTTTCGGTTAAAGAAAGAATTAATCCCGACAAGGTTTCAAAATCTCCGTAAGGTAATTCCCATCCATATTTATCATTTAAATAATCTATTTCGTGACGGGCACTTAACAAATATTCATAATCTCCGGTCTTCTGTTCGATCAAATCATCGTTATCGTACTCATCTTCGATCTCACCAAATATCTCTTCGATAATATCTTCCATGGAGACAATTCCACTCGTTCCACCGAATTCATCCACTACCAAAGCCAAACTTTTTCTTTCCTGAATAAACTCAATCAAGAGTTCATTTGCCAATGCGGATTCAGGAGCAATAATAATTGGAGTTAAAATTTCCTCTATCGTTTTTGGCTTCTTAAATAATTCCAACTGATGGCAATAGCCGATCACATCATCGATGGTTTCCCGATAAACAATTACTTTGGAATGCCCACTCTCAGCAAAAACTTCCTTCAACTCTTCGATTGAGTCTTCGATTTCTACAGAGACGATGTCAGTACGAGGAACCATACATTCCCTCACACGCACAGTTTTGAACTCCACCGCATTGTCAAAAATCTTGGTATCGATATCAACTTTTCCTTCTTCCTTCTCCTGATTCAAATGGTTTTGAATAAAACTATTCAGATCAGTCACGGTAAAAACAGGCTTATCTTCGCTGTATTCCAAACGCAGAACTTTGGTAATAAAGAATCTGGAAAGTCCCACAACCGCCCAAACGATCGGGTACATGACGAAATAAATTGCCAGGAAAGGGATCGCAAAAAATGTCAACATGCTATTTGGATTTAGCATAAAGAGACTTTTTGGGATAAACTCGGCTGTTATTAATACAATGATGGTAGAAACCACCGTCTGCAGAACCAGTATAAATGCTTCATTATTAAACCCTTCCGGGAGAATCATTTTTAATGGATCCTCAAGAAGAAAAGCCATAAAAATACCATAGAGCACCAAGGAAACGGTATTTCCCATTAATGTGGTGCCGATGAACTGGCCGGGCTTATTTACAAAGGTGCTGAGTACTTTTCCTACCAGAGATCCCTGTTTTCTTTGCAGTTCTATCTGAAGCTTATTAGATGAAATGAAAGCTATCTCCATTCCGGAGAAAAAAGCCGAAAAAAGCAATGTAATGATAACGTAAATCAGATAAGAAATATCCATGCTTAATGCTTTTTCCTCTTGGTTGACTTTTGCTTAGGAGATTCGGGTTCTTTGGGTTTGTTTGTCCTCCTAAATTGAAACCAAAATAACAAGGCCACTGCAAACATAAAAATTGGATAGGATACTTCCACACCTTGAGTAAGACTGAGGTGAATTCCTATGATAACCAATGCCAGGCCGAGGGATAGAATTAGGACGTCGGGTAATTTCAATTTATTTCTGTTCTAAGAATTCAAAGATAGGATGATTTTATTTTTCTTCACCAGGAAGCAAAGTTCTACTATCACGAATGTCTTTCAAAACGTAATTGGAGAATGAATCGTCGGCTTCCAATCCTGTTCCGTTGAAAAGTGTCTGCCCATCCCTTACCGTTACAAATTTCTCCGTATAGATTTTCTTTTTATTTGGATCCCAAAAGATTTCTTCCGCTTTAAGAGATTGGTCTTTTACCCGGTTTTCTACCTGCACGTCACCCACTCCTTTGTATAAATTCTCATCCCGAAGGTAATAACCTCTGTCTGCTCTCATGGTGGTGGTCAAATTTCCATCCACATCAAAAAATTCAATATTGATCCCTTCAGGAAATTCCAAGTTGCCATTTTCGTATTCCAATTGCTTTGGAGCTTGAATAGCTGACCTGACGATCGCAGAATCACTCTGTATCAAACTTACATTAATTGAGGTATTGACAGGTCCATCATATACCTGAAGCGCCGAAGCATCTACGTCTTCTCTACAGGAGCTGAAGCCAATCAATAAAAAGGAAATAAGAATTAAAAAAGATCTATTCATCAGAGTTCAAAGATAATTGAAAATTAAATGATAAGTAGACAACGAAAAAAGGGCAGCCCTGGAGCTGCCCTTTCTATAGTATTAACTAAAATTAATCTCTAGTTGCCAAAGTAACGGTTTCACCTATCCAACATCCAGTGTTGATAGTGCCGCCCACTTGTAAGCTTTCTGTAAACAATTCCTCTTTGGAAGGGAATCTTTGTCTTGCCTGAGCCATACCAGTGTTATCTCCTGCTCTTTGGTAAGCATTGTATGCAGCGATATAGATAGAGTAGTCTTTTGCACGGCTAACTCCACCTTTACAATCGTTGGCAGAACCCATGTACAAGTCACCGATCAATTTCCAAGCATCCTGAGATTTAGCCTCGTCCAAAGCAGCAGCCTCTTTTGCTGCAGCTCTTGCAGCAGACTTCTGACCTTTTGCTCCGTAGATTTTAGCAAGTTCAAACTTAACTTCTGCTCTTTGAGCATCGTTTTCAGCAAGAGTCATTGCTTTGTCCAATACAGGCTCAGCTTTCTCGTAATCTTTCTCCTGTAGGTATCTCATTGCTCTTACCTGAGAAGTTGCGAAGGTAGGATTGTTAGTATCCTTGATCTCCAAAGCTCTCAAGAAGGCATCAGAAGAGAAACACTTATACTGTACAGAGTAATTGAAGATCTGATCAGCCAATTTCTCATTGGTTGGATCTGCAGCTAGCTTAGGACCCATGGTATTTTCGATGAAATCACAATCGATCAATTCCATAGCAACCAACAATTGCTCCATATTACCTTTTTGGCTAGTTACATCGGAACCTTTTGCTGCTTCAGCATCCAAAATTGCATTTAGCTCATCATACATATTAAGGATTTCCTCGCCTGTGTATGCTTTGTGGTATGCAAAGTTTCTATAGACCAAGTTGAAGTATGCCGGTACTAACTGATAGTTAATAGAACCATTAATTTCAAGTGCTTTCTCGAAATCTGCTACTGGAACTTTCAATTTTTCCTTGTCATCTTTATAATACTGATAGCCGTAATAAGCTTTGTTTTCAATCCACTTAGATTCATTGTCATAAAGCTCTCCACGTTTTTCGTAAAGGGTGATTACAGAATCCTGATATACTCTTTTTTGAGCCTCATCACTTACAGCACCCGCAGCACCATCATAAATTTTGGTACCGTTGATGTATAAAGATTCATTTAGCTGAGGAACATTTACTAATAGCCAATGTAAAGGCTTAGTAGCTTCCACATACTGTTCTGATTTCATATAATCAGTGTATGCGGCGTTCAATTCTCTTGCTTTGGCTTCTTGCTCAGCATCAGATGGCCAATTCCATCCATCCTGAGCTTGAACCATGCCAGCCATTAACACGGCGGCCAGACCTAATAGGGTTGATTTAATTTTCATGGTTATTATGCTTTATTCAAATACTCGTTTATAAAACCAACTGTTATCGTTTAGTGAAAATCCAAATGTGAGGTTCACATAACGTTCTTGGATGAGGCCATTATCGGTGGTTCCTCGTTGTCCCATTTTCACAGCGAAATTCACTAAAGAAAGTTGATTCACTGGAAATGAAGCTCCAAAGTTAATGCCAATATCATTGATATTTGTTTGGTTCAGGTAGTAAGGAGTCTGCTGATATTCCAAACCAAACCGGTAAGATGTTCTTTTTAAAGTATTATCAATTGCTTGATAATCTGGAACAATCTGGAATCCCAAACCAAATTTTATCGCTTCTCTGAGTGCCAAAGTCTCTCCGAAGAAGGATTTAAACTTTTTAAAATCCTGATATTGCCCCTCAAAACCGAGGGCGAATTTATTCATTTTTTCAAATGTTACCCCAAAACCCATTCGATTTGGGATGTATATACTGCCTTTTTCATCATTGGCGATCAAATCCCCGTCTGAATCCAAATCGCTAGCTTCACCTAAAGCAGCCAATTTGGCAAAAGTTTTTCCACTAACATCCCCAAGACTCTGATAAATGGCGCCGAAGTGCAAATTATTCTTTTCTGAAAGCTTAACCATGTAGTGCCCTCCTGCTTTGAAGCCAATATCACTAACTGTTAATCTTTCATAATATTCTGTAGAGTTACCAACTGGGTTGTCATTATCATTCAAAAGTGATAATTGATTGTTCCGGATAGTCGACCCAAATAAATAAGATCCTTGCACACCAAGACTGAAATTTTTGGCTACTCGAACACCAAAATTTAAATATGCCTCAGAAATACCCCCATCACCCTGAATATAATTATAGGCAGTCAGGTCAGAATTTTCTACCTGGCTCTCCAGCTGAAGTCGGTAATTCACGGAGGTGATCTGATTCAATCCCATCCCCATGGTTACTTTTCCTGATTTCAAAGGAAGCGACATCGCTACATAAGAAAGACCTCCACCATCTACATCAGAAGTTTCAGATCCATTATTCGCTTTGATGTTTTTATAGTTCAAAGCCGCCTGGAAATTGAAAACTGTGTTATAGGTAGTAAGTGCAGGATTGACAACATTAACATTCCAGCCAGTTCCA
Source organism: Algoriphagus iocasae (assembly GCF_014206875.1). Taxonomy (GTDB): domain Bacteria; phylum Bacteroidota; class Bacteroidia; order Cytophagales; family Cyclobacteriaceae; genus Algoriphagus; species Algoriphagus iocasae. The sequence goes on from NZ_JACIJO010000002.1 coordinate 557,617, forward strand.
TAACTGATGCCAAGACCTCCCATGGCTTGGTTTTGGGTAAGTCCGGAATAATTAAATTCTCCAATACCTAAGGCACTGTAAGTGGAAGCTGAGGACTGCGCCTGAACTTCAGAAAATAAGAAAAGGGTGCAAAGGACACCCAGCAATTGCAATTTGATTTTACTCAACATTGTGGTTTAGAATACAATTCAATCCATGCAGGACTAAATTTTTGACTACAAATATGTGGTCTTTTGCTAATGATTCAAAAGATTGAGCGTCTCCACCACAAACAAAGACCTTTATTTGAGGGAATTTTTGCTCATATTTTTTTATTTGACCGAGAATTTCGAATTCAACCCCATACCAAATCCCAATTTGCATACAGGTGATGGTATTGGTGCCAATGAAATTTTCCGGCTTTTTGTCTAACTCTACCATCGGCAATCTGGCTGTCAGACTATTCATGGCTTTGGCCCGCATCATAAATCCCGGACTGATTGCTCCTCCCCGGTAAATATTTTCCTCATCCACCAGATCAAAGGTCATACAGCTCCCCAGATCTATTACCAAAACAGGACCTTGGCCAGCCATTTGCCAACCCCCGACAGCAGCTGCTAATCGATCCAATCCCAAAGTTGCAGGGCTGCCATAGCCATTACTAATTGGAAACTTCAGATCATTCTTAAGAAAGAGGAAACTAAAGGGAAGTTGAATCCTCAAATCCTTTTCACTCCACTTGACAGAACTCACCAGACATTGATCAAAATCTGTTTCCTTCCAGCTGGGTAATGCCTCTTTCAAATCTGTGAATACCGATTCACTGATCAATTCCGAACCTTTAAACAAGGCGGATTTAATTCTGGTATTGCCGATATCAATGATTAGATTGTTCATTTCGTAAAAAGGAGGACTGCAAATTAGGGATTAAAAAAAAGAGAGCATTTCACCTGCGGCAAATTATCTTTGGAAACTTCAATACTTAACAATCTTTAACCCATGAATTACCCCAGCTACCATGTCATAGGCTTGATGTCAGGCACTTCCGGAGACGGATTAGATTTGGCTTACTGTCATTTTGAAAAAAAAGAATCCTGGGAGTTCAGCATTCTGGATGCCGTCACCATCCCTTTTCCCATTTCACTTGGAGAACAACTCAAGAACTCTCACTTGCTCAGCGCTTTAGACCTGAATCTGCTGGATGTGACTTTTGGAAAATGGATGGGAGAAAAGGTCCAATCATTCTGTAAGCAAAAGAAAATAACTCCAGAGGCTATTTGTTCTCATGGCCACACTGTTTTCCATCGACCACAAAAAGGACTCACCTTGCAAATAGGAAATGGCTGGGCGATGCAAGCTTCTTCTGGAATGAAGATCATCAATGATTTCAGGATGCGGGATGTACAACTCGGTGGTCAGGGGGCTCCTTTGGTACCAATTGGGGATAGATTACTTTTTGCAGATATGGATTTTTGCATCAATCTCGGAGGCATTTCCAATATCAGTATGGAATCCAATGGAAAAAGAGTGGCTTTTGACTGCTCTCCTTTTAATCTACTGCTAAATCCTATCGCCGAGAAATTAGGAAAACCTTATGATGAAAGCGGAAATTGGGCGAGGGAAGGAAATATTGATCCTGATCTGTTGAAAGAATTAAATGAAGTTTCTTTTTATCAGATTCAGGGCGCAAAATCATTGGGAAGAGAGGATATGGAAGAGGTTTTTCTTCCAATTCTGTCTAAAAGTGAATCGCCTGAAAAGGATAAACTGGCGACATTGACTGAGCATTATGCATTTCAGATTGCTAAGGTTATCCAAACGTTTGCTCAAGTTGATTTTCCAAATGTCTTAATTACAGGAGGTGGGGCATATCATACCTATTTTTTGGAGCGACTGGACTTTCATCTTCAATCCAAATGGAAAAAATTTCAAGCATCCAATGAATTGATAGAATTTAAGGAGGCTTTGATTTTTGCTTTCCTGGGAGTATTGAGGTTGAGGGGAGAAAACAATTGCCTAGCTTCTGTCACCCATGCGATCGAAGATTCCTGCGGAGGAACAATATTTGGCTAAACAGCCAAATAACAAATTATTTTAGGGTCAATTTTTTTCTATTTTTGAGCAAAATATAAACCCAAAGAGTAATGCAGGAATTATTAAAAAAATTTGAGAATAAGCAGCCTGAAATCGTTTTTGAATGGAGTGATAATGAGTCAGAAGCAGAAGGCTGGGTTGTCATTAATTCTCTGAGAGGAGGAGCTGCGGGAGGCGGAACTAGGATGCGCAAGGGACTGGACAAGAGAGAGGTAGAATCTCTTGCCAAAACGATGGAAGTGAAATTTACTGTTTCCGGTCCTGCCATTGGAGGTGCCAAATCAGGGATCAATTTTGACCCGAATGACCCAAGAAAGGGAGAGGTTCTTCAGCGCTGGTACAAAGCCGTGATGCCACTTTTGAAAAATTATTACGGTACAGGAGGGGATATGAACGTGGATGAAATCCATGAAGTGATCCCAATTACGGAAGCATATGGGCTATGGCATCCGCAAGAAGGAATCGTCAATGGGCATTTTCATGCCACAGAACCAGAAAAAATAAAAAAAATAGGACAGCTTCGCCAAGGTGTTTCTAAGGTCTTGGAAGACCCGCATTTCACTCCAAACGGCGACAAAAAATATACCGTGGCAGATATGATCACGGGCTATGGAGTGGCAGAAGCGGTGAGACACTATTACAAAATCTGGGGTGGTGAACTCAAAGGAAAAAGAGCTGTGATTCAGGGATGGGGAAATGTAGGAGCAGCTGCAGCATGCTTTCTCGCAGTAGAAGGAGTCAAAGTCGTTGGGATTATTGATCGGGAAGGTGGAATCATCAGAGAAGAAGGTCTGAGTCTAGATGAAGTCCGGGAATTGTTCTTGAACAGAAACGGAAATAAACTGGTAGCACCTGATTTAATCCCGTTTGAGGAGATCAATGAGCAGATTTGGGATCTTCCTTCTGAAATCTTTATACCGGCAGCAGCATCCCGATTGGTCACCCAGAACCAAGTAGAGCGAATGGTCAATTCAGGACTGGAAGTGATTTCTTGTGGGGCAAATGTACCTTTTGCAGATTCGGAGATTTTCTTTGGCCCGATCGGTGTCTGGGCAGATCAAAGGATATCCGTTATCCCGGATTTCATTGCCAATTGTGGTATGGCTAGGGTATTTGCATATCTGATGAGTAAGAAGGCTGAAGTTACTGACAAAGCGATATTTGATGATGTTAGTAAAACTATTGCCAATGCCCTAAAAAAGACTTATACTGACAACCCAAATAAAAAGAACATAGCTCAAAACTCCTTTAAAATAGCTTTAGCACAACTCGTATAAAAAAGAGTAGTAAGAAAGGCCGGCATCAATTAATTTTTGATTAATTATCGCCGGCTTTCTTTCACTGCTGGTGACTTTCACCCAAAATCAGTAGTTTAGCAAAAGCCAATTTGGTCGGCCTACCGCCAAAAATAATTTTAATAATTAACCGAAAAGATTGCCCAGCAGAACCTATTTAGCCTAATGAAGAATATTATCTTAAGTTTATCTATACTTTTCGGAATACTCTTTCTTGGTGGATTACAACCTCAGCTAAGTTATGCTGAGGAGCGTGAAACAAAAGAAATGTTTTTAGCTCAGTCAGATCAAGGTGCTGCTGAGCACGCAACTGTGGACCATGTTGCTGCCGAAGATCATGGGGATGAAGCCCATCACGTGGCTCCAGCCTGGTTGGTTATTCCTTTCGTAGTGTTGCTATTGATGATTGCCACTGGTCCCTTGTTTTATGAGCACTTCTGGCATAAAAACTATCCAAAAATAGCCATAGGACTCGCCATTTTGGTAGTCTTTTATTACCTGTTTATCCTTCAGAATGTCCATGCGCCGGTTCATGCCATGGCGGAATACATTCAGTTTATAGCATTATTGGCATCACTCTATATTGCTTCGGGTGGTATTCTAATCGAAATTGATAAGAAAGCCACTCCTTTTGCCAATGTCTCATTGCTTTTGATCGGAGCTTTGATTTCCAATTTGATCGGTACCACAGGAGCTTCAATGCTGCTAATCAGACCATTTATCCGATTAAACAAAGGGAATATCCAAGCTTACCATATCATCTTCTTCATCTTTATGGTAAGTAATGTGGGTGGTTCTTTAACACCGATTGGGGATCCACCATTGTTCTTGGGTTTCCTAAAAGGAATTCCGTTCTTCTGGACTTTGGAGCATAACTGGCCTGCTTGGATTTTTGCTTTATCCTTACTGGCAGTAGCCTTTTACTTCATCGATAAGAAACTTGGAAAAGCTGCTGACGACGAGGTGGAATTAGAAGAGATTACCTATACAAATAAATTCTCTCTAATCGGAATGAAGAATTTCGGTTGGTTATTCATTATCATTTGTTCGGTTTTCTTAGACCCTAATGTGATAGAGGGCGTTCCAGCCATCGTTTATGATGGACAAAAATTCTCCTATCTAAGAGAAGTTATTATGCTTACGGTAGCATTCCTTTCTTACAGATTTGCAGATAAAAGAGCGATCCAAGGCAATGAATTTAACTTTGAACCGATTCGTGAAGTAGCCTTTATCTTTATTGGTATTTTCGGTACCATGATGCCGGCTTTGGAACTGGTTGGCAACTTTGCAAAATCTCCAGAAGGAGCTTCGCTGATCACGCATAACACTTTGTATTGGGGAACAGGCACGCTTTCTGGCTTCTTGGACAATGCTCCAACTTACCTGAATTTCTTGGCAGCAGCCATGGCTTCGAAAGGAGCTGATATCAATAATATCGAGCAAGTAAGACTATTTGCAGCTGATGGCTTCCATGACTCTGCCTTTGAGTTGATGGCGATCGCAGTGGCTTCGGTATTCTTTGGAGCGATGACTTATATCGGCAACGGACCTAACTTTATGGTGAAATCCATCGCCGAACAAAGCGGAATCAAAATGCCATCCTTCTTTGGATACATTATCCGATTCTCCCTGCCGGTTTTACTTCCGATTCTGATTTTGGTCTGGCTGGTTTTCTTCGCCTTTGTAGGTTAATAATCCTGAACTTCCGAGTACCTAAAGCAATCCACCAAATGGTCATTTACGAGTCCTGTGGCCTGCATGTGCGCATAAACTGTTGTACTCCCTAAAAATTTGAATCCACGTTTCTTGAGGTCTTTTGCCAGCAAGTCAGATTCAGGTGTGGTGGCAGGAGCAGGATTTCCTTTTTTCAATTTGTTCTGAATTGGCTTTCCACCCACAAATCCCCAGATGTAATCCGAAAAACTTCCGAATTCCTTCTGCACTTCCATAAAGCGTTTTGCATTATTGATCGCCGCACGGATTTTCAATTCATTTCGGATAATCCCCGGGTTTTGTAAGAGTTCCTGCACGTATCCCTCCGGAAATTCTGCCACTTGCTTGTAATCAAAATTAGCAAAAGCATCCCGATAGCCATTTCGCTTTTTGAGAATTGTCGCCCAGCTAAGTCCTGCTTGCGCACTTTCCAAAATTAGAAATTCAAAATGGATTTGATCATCCCAAACAGGTTTCCCCCATTCTTCGTCATGATAAGCGATGTATTCGGGGAAACCCAAACACCAGGAGCAGCGGGATTTTTGATCATTCATTTCTTAAAATTTTAAAGGTTTTGGAATAAAAGTAAGGGAGAATTGGGATAAAGTTACAGCATGTCTTACTTTTTCATTTCATTAATTTAAAACTCATGATCGCTACGTCCTATCTGGAAATAAGCGCCAAAGCGTACCGCCAAAACATCCGATATATCCGATCCGAAATAGGTCCGAAAACAGTGATATCTGCCGTAGTCAAAGGAAATGCATATGGTCATGGAATCCAGCAAATGGTAGAAATTGCCGAAAAAGCAGGAATTCGCCATTTCAGCACATTCAGTTCTGATGAAGCTTGGGAAGTGTTGCGCTACTCCAAAAAGAAATCTGAAATTATGATTCTCGGAATGCTTTATCCCGAGGAAATGGCGGAATTGATCAAAGCTGGAATCAGCTTTTATGTTTATGATTTCCAGAGACTCGATCTAGCAATCACGATTTCAAAAAGTTTGGGCATTCCGGCAAAAATCCACATCGAACTTGAAACTGGATTTCATAGAACAGGATTTGAATGGAGCTCCAGAGAGCGACTTGCCAAGGCCTTATCCGCAGATGCCGCTCATTTGGTTTTGGAAGGATTATGCACCCATTACGCCGGGGCAGAAAGCATCAGCAATTTTGTCCGGGTAAAAAATCAGATCGACGTCTACCATAAATTCAAGGAATACTTTCTTCAAAAAGAAATCCAATTCAATAAATATCATACCGCTTGCTCGGCTGCAACATTGATTTTTCCGGAGACGATCATGGATATGGTGCGAATAGGAATCGCAGGTTATGGCTTTTGGCCAACCAAAGAAACTTTTTATGCAAAATTGCATTCCCTACCGAAAGCAAACAAAAACCCACTTAAGAGGCTAATAACCTGGAAAAGTACCGTGATGAGTATTAAACAAGTCAAAATGGGCGAATTTATTGGTTATGGAAATAGCTTTATGGCGCTAAACAACATGAGATTGGCAATAGTCCCGGTAGGATATGGACATGGATATAGTCGCTTATTGAGCAACCAAGGACAGGTGCTTATCGGAGGACAATATTGCCAAGTGGTAGGAACTGTAATGATGAATGCCATTGCATTGAACATCACAAAATTGAAAAATATCGAAGTAGGGGATGAGGTGGTTTTGATAGGCAAGCAAGGAAACAAGGAAATAACTGTGGCGTCATTTTCAGAATCTACTCAACAGGTAAATTATGAGTTGCTAACTCGTCTTCCAAAGGACATTCCTCGAAAGATTATCCCTTAATAGAAAATCACTGTCTTGTTTTTGAATGCCAATACCTTTCGGTCCAAATGGTATTTAATCGCTTTGGAAAGTGTCACTTTCTCGACATCCTGACCAATCTGCACCAAATCGGAAATGGTATTATGATGCCGCACTCTCGCTACTTCCTGCTCGATAATAGGTCCTGCATCCAGTTCTTCGGTGACATAATGTGCTGTGGCTCCAATAATTTTTACTCCACGCTCATAGGCTGCATGATAAGGTTTTGCACCCACAAAAGCAGGTAAAAATGAATGGTGGATATTGATGATTCGATTCGGGTAATTCTTGATAAAGTCAGCAGAAATAATCTGCATGTATCTCGCCAAAACCACAAAGTCCACTTCATTTTCTCGAAGCAGTTCCAGTTGTTTTGTTTCTGCCTCTACTTTGGTCGCAGCAGTCACAGGAATATGGTAAAACGGAATCCCAAATGCTTCAACTACTGACTGGAGATTTTGATGATTGGAAATGACCAATGGAATATCCACTTCCAGCTGTCCGGCGTGATGCCTTCCAAGAATATCGAAAAGGCAGTGAGATAATTTACTGACAAAAATTGCCATCCTTGGCTTCGGAAAGTTAAAATGAAGCTTGAATTCCATATTGAATTTGGCTCCAACTTCCAGTTCAAACCGCTGGCTAATTTCCTCCTTTTTTAATGAAAAGGAGTCCAATTCCCAAGCTGCACGCATAAAAAACAAGCTCAATTCCTCATCCACATGCTGGTCGATTTCCAAAATATTTCCATTATAGGAATAGAGAAATTTTGAAACTTCCGCTACAATTCCCTTTTGATCGGGACATTGAATTAAAAGAATGGCTTTGTTCATGGCAGTTATTTATTCATTCCAGATCTTCCAGGCGGCTTCGGCTTGTAGCTCTAGCATATCTTGACCATTTTTTGCTTTGCCTCCAGCATCAAGACAAGCTTGCATCAGGGTAGTTACTGCAGGGTTATAGACTAAATCATAAACCAAATGCTCAGAAGTCAATTTCTCAATAGGAATCTCAGGCATACCCTCTACCTTCGGAAAAGTCCCTAGAGGAGTACAGTTAATAATCAAGAGATGGTCTTCCAAAATGGATGGCTTACCTTTTAAATCTTGGTAAGTTATCTGATTCAGCGCCTCCGTTCTGGAAACTAAAAGATACTCGATCCCCAAATCTTTCAAAGCTTGGATTACCGCTTTAGAAGCTCCTCCTGTGCCTAAGACCAATGCTTTTGGACGGATATTTCCCATCCAGTTTACTAGGGAGTTTTTAAACCCAACATAATCCGTGTTATACCCTGTGAGTTTATGATCCTTTATTTTGATGCAATTGACTGCTCCAATTTCCTCACAAGCTGGATCCAATTTGTCTAAAAACGGAATTACCTGTTGCTTGTATGGGATAGTAACGGCCATGCCTTCGAGCTCTGGATTTTCAACTAATATTTCTTCAAAATCTGAGATAGTAGGAATCTCATACAGATCAAACTGACAATTTTGAATCCCTTCATTCTCAAATTTTGCAGTGAAATATTTCTTTGAAAAGGAATGGCCTAAAGGGTAGCCGATTAATCCAAATTTTCTCATCACTTATTAAAAATAGCCGCTAATCTCTCTATTCCGATTACCAGGATAATACCAAATAAAAACGCTCCGATCGCCAATCCAAGTTTTGGATCTTGACCTACTTGGCTGAGATATTCTCCCGGCCATAGATTTTCCGTCAAAAATGGTTTTTCCTCTCCACTAGATGAGGTTCTGTAGGCCGTCACAATCTTCCAAGGCCATAATTTATTCATAGAACCGAGCATAAAACCGGAAAGTAAACCGATGGTGACAGAATAATATTTTTTTAATAACCATGAAATAACCCGGCTAAAGGAAAGAATCCCAACCACACAACCAGCAGCAAATACGCCTAAGGTCACAACATCACGCTCTGAAACTGCATTGAGAATGGTTTCATATTTTCCCAAAATCAAAAGAAGAAAACTTCCTGAAATACCTGGAAGGATCATCGCACAAATCGCAATGGAACCTGACAGAAATGTAAACCAAATCGCATCTGGAGAGCTGACAGGTGGTAATTCAGTAATAAAATAGGCTGAAACTGTACCTATTAAAATTGCAACGATCACTCCCAAATGCCACCTATGGATCCCTTTTAGAATCACAAAAGCACTGACTAAGATCAATCCACAGAAAAATGACCATAGCGGAACTGGATGCTCTTCCATCAGGAAAGTAATCAACTTTGAAAGAGTGAAAATACTGGTCAAAATTCCCAAGAAGAGACTCAACAGAAAAGTCCCATTTACCGCTTTGTAGAATGGCTTAAACTGAAGGGAAAGCAACAGCTTTAGGTTTTCACCATTAAAAGAATTGATGCTATCGAGCAGTTTTGAATAGATCCCTGTGATCAAGGCAATCGATCCGCCAGAAACACCAGGTACGATATCTGCCGCACCCATCGCCATTCCTTTGAGGTAGTTCAGGAAATATTTTTTGATAAGATCCATAGGTAAAAATAAAGGCTGACCGGAAGCATTACCGATCAGCCTCTACTGGTTTTGATCCAATTATAATTTGATTTCTCCTATAAAATGGTCGAAAGTATCGCCTCTCAATCCCAATCGAATAGTTTCCAAAGGAATAATTTCAGTAGGACTGATATTTCCAAGGTTTACGTTTGTACCCAAAAGTTTGATAAACCAAACCTGCTGGGCTTTTATTGGAGCTTCCCAAATGATTCTTTCTTCAGGAATCTGCGTCAGAATTTCTTCTACCAGACCTTGTCTCACTTCACCGGAGTCTCTGAATAAACCCACATTTCCACCTTCTCTGGCTTCTCCGATTACTTTCCAAGCTCCAGCATCCAATTCTGTCTGCATTTGCTCGATCCATTTGTAAGGAGGGATAATTTTAGCAGCGTCCTTTGATCCAACTTCTGATAAAACAGTAACATCCTTTGCAAGCGTAGAAATGTATTCACACTTCCGATCATGATTCAAAGAGATCGATCCATCAGAAACTTCACAGTATTCCAATCCATATTTATCCAAAACTCTTCGATAATCATCGAATTGATCTCTGACGATAAACGCTTCAAATAGAGTTCCTCCTAAATAAACCGGAATGCCAGCTTCTCGATAAACAGCAATTTTCTCAGCAAGATTTTTAGTCACATAGGAGGTTGCCCATCCTAGTTTGACGATGTCTACAAAATCGGAACAGCTATCGACAAAATCCTCTGTTGCTCTAAGGCTCAGACCTTTGTCCATGGCCATAGTAAATCCCGTGGTACGTGGCTTTTCAGTACGTACAGGGATGTTCTTCAGCTCATAATTCATTGGCTAGGTATTATTAAGGTTAGTTCTCGGGATTTTCTTCCCGATACTGGGCGATGATCTTGGACATTGCTTTTTGCTTCTTCAGCTCAGGCATTAATTCGTACAAGACCACGTGCCTATCGTAGGCCAAAGTTAATGCATTTTCCAAATATGAAAACGCTTCTTTGTAATTGGCCATTTTGATTTGGAAAACTACCATCCTATAATAAAGCTCTGCCTCCTCTGGAAGCTCCTCAATTCCCTCTCTGACCACATCTATTGCTTCCTCAAATCTATTTTGGTCAAAATAAATCAAAGAAAGGTTGATATAAGTCTCTAAAATACCGGGTTCCAGATTGATAGCTTCTTCATAAGCCTCAGAACTCGCCTGTAAGTTTCCAAGGTTAAATTCAGCATCTGCCAAACCTACCCAGTAATTCGGACTCTCTTTATTGAGGTTCAAAGCCTTTTTGAAATAATGAATGGCTTCAAAAAATTTCTCTTTTTTTAACATACACATGCCCAGTCCAAACCAAGCATCGTCATATTCTTCATCCAGTTTAGCAGCTTTTTTGAAATATTTGAAAGCTTCATCGATTCTACCCAGCTTTTCGTAGGCAGCACCCATGTAGCAGCAATTTTCTGCATTGGCTCCCTCGCAATTGATGGTGTTTTGATAGGCTTCCAGAGCCAGATCAAACTGCTCTGTGTTCATCAATGCATTCCCAAGATTGAAATAGGCTGAGGCAAAAGAATCATCGATGATGATCGCATAATCGTATGCTTTAATCGCTTCTTCAAATCTTCCCAATCGATTATAAACCACACCTAGGTTATACCAAGCTCCAGCACTGTAAGGATCTTGATCAATGAATTCTTGATAAAACTGGAGAATCTCATCAAAAGAACCCTCTTCTTCCGTGATCATTGCCAACTGGAAAAGGGCATCTTCGTGATTGATTCTGAGTTTTACAGCTTCTTTGAAATAATAGGATGCTTTTTTGTTATCATTGGTGGCTCGATAGAGATTCCCAAGGGAATAAAATACTTCCGCTTTATCTTCCGCCAAGGGAATAAAATTCTCCAATAATTCGATTCCTATCTGAGGACTTCCCGCTAAAATATGAGCATTGGCCAAAGCCAAAAGGATCTCTTCATTATTAGGGGAAATGTTATTGATATTTTCCAGAATGCTCAGTCCTTCTTCCAATTCATCATTGAAAATCAAGCACTGCGCCTTCAACAGTTTTATTTCTACTGAAAAGGGAAATTTTTCTAAAGAGAACTCACTCGCTCTGAGCGCCTTAAGAAACTTTTGCTGATCAAAATAAAATCGGATGATATCTTCCAGTTCCTCCTCTTCAAAGTACAAATCCAAATTGGATTTCAGGGAATTTTCAAAACGCTCAACGAGTTTTTTGTCATTTTCCCAATCGTGATCGTGATCTCCAGTCATTAGGATGAGTTAAGTTTATTTAAGATACCAAATAAATCGGTCTCTCAAAATTCGGAATTGTTAATTTTTGCTTCAAAATATCGATTTAATTTCGATGCGTTAAGATGCCAACGATCGGCGCAAAAAATAAGTTTATTTTGCCCACAAAAAGGTTTCCTCCAAAGGAATGTATTGATAGTCCAGTAACTCCTTGATTTTCTTATTTTCAAAAGTAATATCCTGCTGTGAAATCATCGCCGTTTGCTTATTCAGCGGGTTTTTTGTCAGTCCCAGACTTCTGCCCAATGATAAAAACATCAATCCAATTTTAAGAAGAAAATCAGTAACAGGCTTAGAAGGCGCTTTTTTATCAAAAGCTGAAGCCATTTTGCTGAAAAACTCCTGATATTTTAAACTCTCTTTGTTTAAAATAAATCTATTTCCCCAACTACCTTTTTCAAACAACATTCTCATCAATCTTGAAGCATCTCTCACATCGAGGTAATTAATGCTTCCTTTCGGATAGTAGGTTGAATTTTTCAACACATAGGAATAAATAGAGGTACTGCTGCGATCATCTTGGATTTTTCCCAATAAGACTGAAGGATTAACTACAATGATGTCCAGTCCTTCCTGCTCACCTCGCCAAACTTCCAGCTCTCCCATGTATTTCGAAATACCGTATTTGGTATTAAATGGAGATTCGGCCCATTTGTGGTTCTCGTCAACTACTTTTTGTTCTGGATTTCTTCCCAAAGCAGCCACTGAGCTTACATGGATCAATTTCTTTACCCCGGAATACAGCATGGCATTCACGAGATTGGTTGTTCCTTTTACATTGACATCAAAAAGCTGATCTTCGTCTTTTGACAAAAAAGAAACCAATCCGGCACAATGAATCACTAAGTCTATTCCTTCCAGCGCCTTATCTATCGAATCAACATCGGACATGGATCCTTCATGCCATTGAATCGGAAAATCAACATCTTCTAATAATCTCAGCGAAGAACTTGATCTTTTGAAACCATGGATTTCCCCTAAAGGAGCAAATTCCTTTGCAACGTAGCTCCCTAAAAGTCCAGTGATTCCTGTGATAAAAATCTTCACTTTTTTGATTTATAAACCTGAGTTGAGTACCTGTAGTTCTTTGATTTTTTCGTAGGATTTGGACCTTGGCAAGGTTTCTAACATGTCCAAATACCTCGGATTGTGACAATCTGTTCCAAAAAATTTGATCAGTCCTCTTTCCAAAAGCATTTCTGCAAAATCCTTTACCTGCTTCGAATAAAAACCTGTCAGCGACAAGAGATTTACCTGAAAATAAATCTGACGGTCAACCAAGTCTTCCAATAGTTTTTTATCCCCTATGAGGTATTGATATCGCTCGGGGTGAGCAAAAATCGGTTTATATCCGGCCATTTCCAGTTGGAAGAAAGTCTCCAAAAGCATCTGAGGTCGGTTTATAAAGCCAGTTTCTACCAAAATATGATTAGGACCAAAAGTCAACAGTTTTTCGCCATTCACCACCTTATCAAGAAATACCTCATCCATGTAGTATTCTGCGGCAGCATCTATCTCGATGTTGATTCCTTCTTTTTCTACTGATCTGCGTAGATCAGCCAGACCCATCTTGATGATTTCGGGAGTATTTCGGTAATACTCTGACATGATGTGAGGTGTGGTAATGATTTTTCGGAGACCATAATCTGATAACCTCCGGATCAAATCCAAAGATTCCTCCATTGACTTGGATCCATCATCGATTCCTGGGATCAAATGCGAATGCATATCCACTTGCATCCAACCCAATTCAAGGTCTTCGTATACTACTTCCTTTTTTTTGAATAAATCAAAAAGCCCCATTACAATCCTCCTTCGCTATTCGCTTTAAATTCCTCTATCGTTTGCCATTGTGTATCTTTTTCAGAAATGATAGGATCATTTACCATCCAATCTATCTGAAGGTGAGGGTCATTCCATAAAATCCCTCCCTCGCTTTCTTTATTGTAATAATTGGAGCATTTGTAAACAAAAACAGCATCCTCCAATACAGAAAATCCATGTCCAAAACCTGCAGGAACATATAGTAGATTGTTCCTTTCGGAATCCAGAATGGTAGAATAATTTTTTCCAAAAGTCTCTGAACCTTTTCTTAGATCAACCACTACATCCAGTACTTTTCCCCGAACTACCCGGACTAGTTTGGCCTGAGCATAGGGTTCTCTCTGAAAGTGTAATCCTCTTACGGTACCTTTCTGAGAATAAGACTGATTATCCTGAACCCAGGTTTCATGGACACCTTCTTTTTCAAGCCAGTCAGCACGGAAAGACTCAAAGAAATATCCTCTTTGATCTTTAAAAACTTTAGGAAATATCTCTAAAACTCCTGAAAGCGGTGTCTTCTTGATTTCGGCCATGGGTAATAAACTTATTTGGCAATTAATCGGTAAAATAACCAAGGCATTATGGAGTATCCTAATCTAATTTGAGGAAATATCCCGAACTTTGACCAATAATAGAAAGCATTTAGAAAATTTTCTGTCACAATTCGCGGATTTTGGCCAAAATGAAACTAAATCCGCTCTAATTGCTTTTTAGTATCAGATAACTGAATTACATGGGTAAATTTTCAAGAAAGCTTCAAAAACTACACGACACCGCTCCAAAAGTGGATACTGCGGTTTTGGTGAGTATCATACGTCAAGGACAAACAGAACGGGAAACCGAAGAGCATTTAGATGAACTGGCATTCCTGACAGAAACGTTGGGGGCGAAAACAGTATACAGGTTTACCCAAAAAATGGAAAAACCTGATATTAAAACTTTTATCGGATCCGGAAAACTGGAAGAAATCCAATCTTATATTGAGCATTTTGAGGTGGACATGGTTATTTTTGATGACGATCTTTCTCCTTCGCAGATGCGAAACCTAGAGAATGAACTCAAAGTAAAAATCTATGATCGCTCGCTTTTGATCTTGGATATTTTCCTAAATAGAGCACAAACAGCCCAGGCAAAAACTCAAGTGGAACTGGCAAGATTCCAATATCTCTTACCAAGGTTGACGAGGATGTGGACTCACTTGGAGCGTCAGAGAGGTGGAACCAGTACCAGAGGTGGTGCCGGTGAAAAGGAAATAGAGACGGATAAACGAGATATCCGAAACAAGATTTCGCTTTTGAAAGCCAAACTTCGGGATATCGAAAAACAAGGAATAACCCAAAGAAAGGGAAGAAAAGGAATCGTCAGAGTAGCTCTTGTAGGATATACCAACGTAGGCAAAAGTACTTTGATGAACCTGATCACCAAAACAGATATTCTGGCGGAAAACAAGCTTTTTGCAACGGTAGATTCTACAGTAAGAAAAGTGGTTTTAGAGAATGTGCCTTTCCTTCTTTCAGATACAGTAGGATTCATCAGAAAATTGCCTACTCACCTGATCGAATCTTTCAAATCAACATTGGATGAAATCCGGGAAGCCGATCTTTTGGTGCATGTGGTGGATATTTCCCATCCCAATTTTGAAGACCATATCAGCGTGGTAAATCAAACCCTTCAGGAAATTAAAGCCGGAGATAAACCTGTCCTACTGGTTTTCAATAAAATCGATTTAGTGGAGCAAATGCCTGATGAAGAGGGCATCATGAACATGACCGAATTGGAGTTAGAAGAGGCCAATTATTTGGATTTCCCTTCACTATCAGATGCCTACGAGAAAAAAACTGGCATCAAACCGGTATTCATGGCAGCATCCTCTGGTTTGCATGTTGATGAATTCAGACAGGCTTTGATTTCCGAAGTTAAAAAGGCCCATAGAAAAATTTATCCGCATTATTTAGAGGACGAAGTGGTGGATTGGGAACTTAAAGACTTAGATACCTAATAGATTGTCACTTTGATCCTTAAATTTCCTCCTCTATTTTTACAGTGATCCCTGAGAATGGGTTTCCACATTTGATCTATGAATAATAATTCTTTTGAGTACGAGCGTTTCTTTGAGCTGACGCCGGATTTGTTATGTATTGCCGGATATGATGGGTATTTTAAAAAAATAAATCATTCTGTCTCCGAGACTTTAGGTTATACCCAGGAAGAATTATTCTCTAGACCAATCAATGATTTTGTATACCATGAAGACCAGCAGGTTACTTCTGATGCTAGAGATGAGATCATCAAATCAAGACCGCTTTTAAATTTTGAGAACAGGTACGTTCATAAATCCGGAGAAATCATCTGGCTTTCTTGGACCTCTCAGCCAATTGATGATCAAAAACTCGTTTTTGCGATTGCAAAAGACATCACTCATAAAAAACGGATCGAAAATGAGCGAAATTCACTTTTAGAGAAAACATCCCGAATCAATCAAAATCTCAAGCAACTAAGTTTTACTACCTCGCACGATTTGAGATCTCCAGTGAATAATCTCTTATCGATCATGCAACTTATTGATAAAAGAACCATTGGTGATCCCGAAACTAGGGAATTGATAGATCTGTTGGAATACGGAATTGGCAACCTTAAATCCACTCTCAACACATATGTGGATCATCTTCAGCAAAGCCATAATTCCAGCGCAAAGAAAGAACCTGTTTTTATCAGCAAAACAATCCAAGAAGTTTCCCAATCCATCAAATCATTGATTCAATCTTCCAAAGCCGAAATTGAGGTAGATCTCCAGGAATTTGATGAAATCAGCTTTAATAAGCCTTATTTTGAAAGCATCATATTAAACTTCCTGACCAATTCGATTAAATATTCAAAGCAAGGTCACCCGCCAAAAATTAAAATTAAGTCGACGATCCAAGACAGAAAAAAACAACTGATCATTGAGGATAATGGACTTGGGTTTGATGCCAAAGACCTGGAACATAAAATTTTTGGAATGGGGGATAAGTTCCATGAGAATGCGGATAGCAAAGGAATTGGGCTTTATCTGGTTTATAGTCATGTGATGAATATGGGTGGAAAAATAGAAGTCGAAAGTAAAATCAACGAAGGCACGAAGTTTACAATTACCTTTTAAACCAATTCAAGGGATCATGAAGGATCGAATCTCAGGAGAAATTGCAGATTATGAATTAAAGGAATCTGGTATTCTTATTTCATATTCAAAGCCCATCAAGAGAACTGTTCCGCTAATCAGTGCAAATGTCGAATTGGTAAAAAAAATTAATGGAGGAAGGCCTGTTCCACTATTGATTTACCTTTGTGACTCTCCGGTTCCGGATAAAGAAACCCGGAAATTCAGCATCGAAAAGCTCCCGGAAATTTATTCAGCGATGGCCGTGGTTTCCAAACCGGGACTATCTGCTTTTATCATGAAAATCCTTTTTAAATTTCAAAAACCTCCGATTCCGATGAAATCATTTACGGATGACCAAGAGGCGGAAAAATGGTTGAATCAATTTATTTGAAAATGAATTACCAGGGCAAATCCTTCAGACCTGTAAGCAATACAGAAAATGGGGAGACTTCATCAGAAACACTTTTTTTATACCAACAAGAAGGAAATATTCTCACTTGCGAATACGCTGGTGGAAAAATCCTAAAGGGTCATCTGATCGGAATTGTGAGTGAATCAGGGGAAATTACTATGCGATACCATCAAGTAAACACCTCTGGGAAATTGATGACTGGAGTCTGTCGTTCTGTTCCTGAAATCATGGAAAATGGCAAAATCCGCCTCCACGAAACCTGGCAATGGACATCGGGCGATTGCTCAAAAGGGAATTCAGTTTTAGAGGAAATTTAAAAAGCTGCCCCAAAATAGGAGCAGCTTTTAATAAATTAAGCTATTGGACTAGTAATCACTTCCCTCATTTCCTGAGCAGCAGATACCATTTCAGTCAAGGCCTTTTTTGTTTCATCCCAGCCGCGGGTTTTTAAACCACAATCCGGATTTACCCAAAGTTGAGTTTCTGGAATGAGCTTCATTGCTTTTTCAAGCAAATCAACCATTTCCTGTTTAGAAGGGACTCTAGGAGAATGGATGTCATACACACCTGGTCCAATTTCATTAGGATAATTGAATTCCCGAAATGCGTCCAAAAGCTCCATTTGTGATCGTGAACATTCGATAGTAATCACATCCGCATCCATGTCTGCAATATGTTGGATGATATCATTGAATTCAGAATAACACATATGGGTATGAATTTGAGTTTCATTCTTCACCCCGCTGGATGAGATTCTGAAAGCCCTAACTGCCCAATTCAAATACTGCTGCCATTCTGATTTGCGGAGCGGAAGACCTTCCCGAATAGCCGGTTCATCAATCTGAATAATTCTTATTCCAGCCTTTTCCAAATCAGTTACTTCATCTCTAATCGCTAATGCAATTTGAAGACAGGTCTCTGACCTTGGCTGATCATTTCTGACAAAACTCCATTGCAAAATCGTTACTGGACCAGTTAGCATTCCTTTCACAAATTTAGAGGTCAAAGACTGCCCAAAAGCAGTCCAGTCCACAGTCATACTTTTCTGTCGAGAAACATCTCCGTATATAATCGGAGGCTTTACACAGCGACTGCCATAAGATTGAACCCATCCAGTTTTCGTGAAAACAAAGCCTTCCAATTGCTCGCCGAAATATTCAACCATATCATTTCTTTCAAATTCTCCGTGTACCAGCACGTCCAGCCCAATATTCTCTTGCCAGGATATCGCCTTTTTGGTTTCTTCCTTTAGAAAGTCCTCATATGCTTTTTGGGATAAGGAACCTTTTTTGAACTTAGAACGCCATGATCTCACTTCTGCAGTTTGCGGAAAAGAACCAATTGTCGTGGTTGGGAATAATGGCAGTTTCAACGCTTCTTTTTGCTTAACCTGACGAACAGAAAATGGACTCAATCTATGATCATGCGAATCAGAAATGGTCTGAACACGTTTTTTAACAGCAGGCTTATGGATCAAAGGAGAACTGTTTCTACTCTGAATGGCTTCTTGATTTTTCTTTAATTTTTCATTGGTCAACTCCTTTAGATCTGCAACTTCCCGAAGTTTTTGCTTCGCAAAAGACAGCCAGTTTTTGATTTCTGAGCTTAAGCTTTTTTCATCGGTTTCCAGGTCCAAATCAATCGGTGAGTGAATTAAAGAGCATGAAGGAGCAATGAATAATCGATCCTTCCCTATGGCTGAAACTGCTTTTTGAATAGTTTCATTGGATTTTTGATAGTCATTCTTCCATATATTTCTTCCATCTACCAGACCAAGAGAAAGGTGCTTTTGCCCTCCAAGTTTCCCGGATTCCAAGATATCATCCAATTGGGAGGAACATCTTACCAAATCCAAATGAAGGGTATGAACCGGAAGTGATAGAGCCGTCTCCAAGTTTTCTCCAAAGCAATCAAAGTAGTTTGCCAAAATGATTTTCAATGAGGGGAAAGCCTTTTTGATTTCAGCGTAAGCAAACTGTAATGCCCTCTTTTCTTTTTCTCCCAAATCCATCGCCAAGAAAGGCTCATCAAACTGTATCCATTCTACATGGGCTGCATCCAGTTTTTTCAGTAACTCCAAATACACTGGCAAGATGTTTTTAATCAAATCTATCCGATCAAAGCCTTCTTCTTTTTCTTTCCCCAGAAGCAAATAAGACACAGGCCCTATCAAAACTGGTTTGGTGGAAAAACCTGCTTGTTTGGCTTCCTTGTATTCCAGAATTACTTTGGTAGAGAACAACTTAAACTGTTGATCTTTTCTAAATTCCGGAACGATGTAATGGTAATTGGTGTCAAACCACTTGGTCATTTCCATGGCAGTGATATCCAATCCATTTTGTTGATAACCTCGCGCCATGGCGAAGTATAAATCCATTTCATTGTTGCCTTTTTGTAAAATCACCTCATGGAATCGGTCTGGAATAGCACCTAGCATCAAGGACATATCCAAGACCTGGTCGTAAAAAGAAAAATCATTGGATGGAATGAGATCAATTCCTTCCTCCTGTTGAGTTTTCCAATTCTGCAATCGAATGGATTCCCCTACAGTCTGCAATTCATGCAGGTTGATTTTGCCTGACCAATAAGACTCGCAGGCTTTTTTGAGTTCTCGTTTGCTACCAATTCGCGGGTAGCCAAGATTGTGCGTTTGCATCTCTTTTAACTTTTAATTTGAATAATGAGTTAAAAGCTCTTTTACTGAACCTCACAATGCTTTGAATAAGAAGGGATTATCATGAAAAATGCAGATTTATTCCAAGGCATAGCCAATCTGGTCTGGAATGGACAGACAGTTAACTAGTCTCAGAAATAATGCATCAAACCTGACAATAAGCTTCAAACCGCGAAAGCATTGTCTCTCCTACCTTGAGGTAGGTCGGAATAGGCAGGTCTCCTGACTTGTAACAGATTTCATCGTCCTTCCCGCCTCGATGGGGATCAAAACAGTGGACATGCGAGGATGAAATCCTTTGGTGTGTTACTTACAGTTGCGCGACAGTTCGTGATTTTCACACGATTCCCTTTTAACCCCGATTTTCATCGAGGACCGCTTCCGGTTGATAAAGTATAGAACTATTTAATTGGTGAAAGTAGTGAATTTTATTCAGCTAAAACTAATTGATAGGTTTAGTTTCTTATTGATGAATCTTCTTCCTAGTTAAATTTTCTTTGAGGCTCAATTTGAAGTCTTATCCAAAATCAAATTGTATTTTAGCTTAAACAACATTTCTATGGAATTTCTAACTGATATTTTGATCGGGCTCATCGCAGCACTACATCTCTATTTTCTTTACTTCGAAATGTTTGCCTGGGAAACTATCGGAAAAAAAACTTTTAAATCCTTACCTCCGGAATTATTCCCTAAAACCAAAGGCTTAGCTGCGAATCAGGGATTATACAATGGGTTTTTAGTTGCTGGATTAGTTTGGTCTTTGCTGATTGATGATCCGAAATGGTCATTTTATATAGCAATATTCTTTCTCGGTTGTGTTTTGGTAGCAGGAGTTTTCGGAGCCTTAACTGCCAGTAAAAAAATCTTTTGGGTTCAGGGATTACCGGCACTGATTACGTTGGTGTTACTGCATTTGAAGTAGAATTTCCCGCAGATTTTCGCGGATTTTTACGCAGATATTCGCTGAGGAACTTAAATCAGCGAGTATTTGCGGTTTTTATCCGCGTTCATCTGCTGGAGAAAAATTATAAATCATCCTCTTCGAAATCCTCCTCATCACCCCGTCCCATATCAAACGTAGAACTAAAGAGATCTTTGAATTTCAAACCGGTATTTTCTAATAATTGAAATTAAAATTTCCCGCGGATTTACACAGATTTCCACGCAGATTCTCACCGATTCTTTCTAATTCAGCGAGTATTTGCGGTTTTTATCTGCGTTCATCTGCGGGAATTCATTTACAAATCATCCTCCTCGAAATCATCCTCATCTCCCGGTCCCATATCAAACATGGAACTGAAGAGGTCTTTGAATTTCAAGCCGGTATCCAGCATTTTTTTACTGAGCTGAGAATATTCAGCCAAGCCATGAAGGGCAAATTCCATAAAGAATTCTTTTTCCTTTTCTGGCAAACTCTTCACAAGCTGTGTGACTACTTCTTCAAGTCCTGGAACAGAATTAAGAGCTGTTTTATACTCTTTATCGGATTGGGAAGCTAAAATATCCAACTCATTTCCCTCTCCAAACCAAGCCAATGGAATCACGTATGGATTCCCTTCTTTGGATTTCTTCTTTTGCTCGGGAGAAGGAAAATAGTTTACAAACTGGGATCGGATCGCTTTTCCGATTAAAGAATAAGCGACAATTCCAGCGCCTTCCTGCTCTCCCTCATACACTAATTCTACTTTTCCCGTAATCGCCGGGATCACTCCTATCAGATCTGCGATTCTGACCATCGTGTTGCTCTCCCCATTCATATACATCCGGCGCTCCGCTGCTGACATCAGGTTTTCGTAGGCAGAAATCGTCAGACGGGCAGAAACCCCACTTTTTTCATCCACATATTCCGATGCTCTGGCCTCGATGGCGATCTGTTCGATGAGATCTTTCATCAATTCCGGAACATAGATATTATCTAAAGGTTTGCCTTTTAGATTGGCTTCCTGTTCTGTAATTCTTCTGCCTATTTCGATTGATTTCGGATAATGTGTGATGATCTGGCTTTCGATACGGTCTTTCAAAGGAGTGACAATACTTCCCCTGTTGGTATAATCTTCCGGGTTGGCAGTAAAAACAAATTGAATATCGAGCGGCAATCTCAATTTGAAACCACGGATCTGAATATCTCCTTCCTGCAATATATTAAACAAAGCTACCTGAATTCTCGCCTGCAAATCCGGTAATTCATTAATCACGAAAATGGATCGATGCGATCTTGGTACCAACCCATAATGAATCACTCGCTCATCGTTATAACTGAGCTTCATCGTAGCAGCTTTAATCGGATCCACATCACCAATCAAATCCGCCACGGAAACATCCGGCGTGGCCAATTTTTCTGTGTAGCGATCATCTCTATGCCACCAAGAGATTGGCGTATCATCTCCTTTTTCTTCGATCTTCTCTTTGGCATAAGTACTTAATGGCGCTAAAGGATCGTCATTCAATTCTGATCCAAAAACAACCGGAACATATTCATCCAGTAAATGTGTCATCATTCTGGCAATTCTGGTTTTCGCCTGTCCTCTCAAGCCCAATAAATTGATATTGTGTCGGGACAAAATCGCCCGTTCAATGTCAGGAATGACTGTATCTTCATATCCCCAGATTCCTTCAAAGACATTTTCTTTTCTCTTGATTTTGAGAATCAAATTATCTCGAAGTTCTTCTTTAATGGATTTGGGTTGATATCCAGCTGCTTTCAACTGGCCGAGGGTTTTTATTTGGGTGAGTTCGTGTGGTGTCAGTTTTTGGTAGTCCATATTGCTTAAAAGCGTTTCGTTCTATTTCGTCTATAATCTTCAAAAATCAGGTCGCCTAGCCCTTTCAAGCTGCTGTAATAGGCATTCCCGTTATTCACTTTGGTAAATTCCTTTACAAACTCCTTCAGATAAGGATCCGAGGCAATCATAAAAGTCGTCACCGGTATTTTCAATTTTCGGCATTGGGCAGCGAGCTTCAGCGTTTCAGAGAGAATCTTGCTGTCAATCCCAAAAGCATTTTTGTAGTATTTGATTCCCACTTTTAGGCAAGTCGGTTTCCCGTCAGTGATCATGAAAATCTGCTTGTTTGGATTTTTTCTTCTTCGAAGTAAATCCATCGCCAACTCTAGCCCTGCAACTGTATTCGTATGATAAGGTCCAACTTGAAGATAGGGCAAATCTTTGATCTCGATCTGCCAGGCATCATTTCCAAAGACGATGATATCCAAAGTATCTTTTGGATAGCGGGTTTTGATCAATTCTGCCAAAGCCATCGCCACTTTCTTAGCTGGCGTGATTCTATCTTCCCCATACAAAATCATGGAGTGCGATATATCGATCATCAGCACGGTGGAAGTCTGGGATCGAAACTCATTTTCCACCACTTCCAGATCATCTTCGGTCAACAGGTAATCTCCACCAAAACCGTGGTTTGCCTGTGCATTTCTGAGTGAATCCGTCAAAGCAATCTGATCCAGATTATCTCCAAATTCATAGGCTCGGCGGTCGGTTCCCCGTTCTTCGCCCTGACCCGAATGCGTGGTTTTATGCTGTCCTGATTTCCCTCTTTTTAACTTCCCAAAAATCTCCTCCAAAGCTGATTTTCGGATGGTCTGCTCAGCTTTGCCGGTGATTTTAAACTCTCCTTTTTGGTTTTCCTCGGTCAGATAACCTTTGCTTTTCAAGTCTTCAATAAAATCACCGATTCCATACGTTGGATTGGTCATTCCATAGCGATTGTCCAGATTGGTCAGCCAACTCAAAGCCTCAGCCACATCTCCACCGGTCATGGTGACCAGTTGCAAAAATATATTGAGCAGGTTTTCGAAGGTATTTTTCTCAGGATCCTGAGAGGGAACAAATTTCGTAAAACGGAATCCTTTCATAATTAGAATCAAGTATCAAGACACAAGACTTTGTTTAGAGTAAACAACTTTCTCTTGTCAAATCAAACTAGCCAGAAAGCCTGAAAGCCTTAAAATTCAATTTAGTAGAATTTTATTCTCTCCGACAGATTAAGTAACAAACAGATGGGGATGGTAGTTTATTAATTAGAATAAAAACTCTAAAAAGATGAAAAACTATTTGCAAGTAGTGGGAATCGTGACGGGGGTTTTGATAGTTTTCGTCACCTTGATTCAGATCAAAGTGGCCATGCCTTTGATCTGGATAATTTTCTTGGCAGGTCCAGTTTTAATGATCTGGATGGTTTGGGCGGTTTTAAATGCGCCGGTGGAGGTGAAAGAGACTTTTGAGGAGAAGTGGTATCAGGATAGACCGGATTTATTGAAGGGTTAGTTTGATTGGAAAAAATTAACTCTCTTATCTTTACCCTCATGACTCCCGCCTCAAAAAATGCCTCCATCATCAAATCCACAGCCAATCGGCTGGGTTTTGACTTTTGTGGGATAGCAAAGGCGGGATTTATGGAAGAGGAAACACCTAAGATATTAATAAAGGGTATGAAAGAATTAATTCCCATTCTTGGTTAACTCTCTCGTATAAAAGTAAGCTTGAGGAACTTTCAGAAGAGTGATTAGAATAAAATATAAAGGCATATTTACCCTTTTGCAAAAATATAGGCTTTGAAAAACGGATATATGCATTGGTATTTAAATTCTCAAATTGTTGAGAAGAAACTGTTTGGTCCTTTAAAGATCGATAATATACAGAAACTAGAGAATCCAAATAGTTCTGTTCTACAAGTTTAACCGATTGAGGAACCATTTTATTAGAAAAGATAAAATCCTCTTCCGACTCTTCACATATCTTTTTTAAATCTTCTTCATTAAGAATACTTTTTAAAGATTTTCCCTCAATTTTAATTATACTCCTAAGCCTTGAAAACGACTCAAGATTACATGGTTTTAAGAGGGGATTTTGAAGCCACTCTACATCCGCTTTCATAGATACTTTCACAGTTTCACTCATGGAAATTTTTCTCGCAAGAACTGTAGAAAGTAACGCTTTAATTTCTTGATCTTCATTTTTTATAGAAGAGCATCCAACTAAAGAAAAAACAATAAACATTAGAAAGGCTCGATGGCTAATCACAAAGTAGCGTTCCAATTGGTGCAATATTTCCAACATTAGTATTAGTAAGTTCTGCATTATATCTGTTATTAATTCGTTGTTGTTCCGACACTGTTAGCGTATTTTTAAAAACATCAGTTTCATGGAGACCTCCCCATGCCATATCTTTAAAATATTGATCGCCAATTAAACTAACATTGTAGCCTACACTTGAAGCATAATTTTTTAACTCAAAAGCTATATCATTCAGGAATTTTGTTTCTACATATAAATTATGATGGACAGGATTTAAGTCCGCTCCACCATAAATTGCTATATAATCATTTAGCAAACAGTTTAAATCACAATCACTTGGGTATTCTAACTCATATACTAAATATGCATGTAGTACTTCATGCATAGTAGATCGTGCCATCGAAAGATCTGTAGCATTTGTAATGGCAGATTGGTTAAAATTTACTACTGCATAATTATTTGTAAGTTGCGGGTTTGTGCAAGCGGTAGCTGGTCCACAGTTTCCATATTGAAATCTCAAATTATATGGAACCGATGTATTTACTTCATCATTAAATAAACTGAATATTTTCTTAATTTGAGTTTGGGTTCCTCCCATTATATCTTCAATTAGTTCTTGATGACATGCAGAAAGTCCAGATTTATCTATTTCAAAAATTCTATAATTAGAACTACTTCCACCTCCGCCACCGCTACCAGAACATATTTCTTCTGTCCAAGTATATATTAATGTAGGAGTGTTACATACTACACTTGAAGAACTATTATAATAACAGCTTCCTTCATAATATCCAAATGTAACAGTTTCACAATCCAATGGCATGTTTGCATTAGGATTAGATTCTATTCTATAAAAATCAAAACCCATTGATTTTAGGTTTTTATCAAATTTCATAAACCTGACATAGCTATTTTCCTTTTTACTCTTTATTAAGTCTCCAAAAGATTCTTCTTTTATTTTAAAATTTGACTCCAAACTAATGTAATGGTAGTCTTCTGCCGTAGTTTTTGAGATCAGCAATCTCGTTTCGTGATTTGAAAACTTACTTATAAATCCATTCAAAGAATTTATCAAGGGAACTTCTATAAATTTCCCTCCAATAATAGCTCTACTCCAATCCAGCTCGATTGGAAGGTTTTCGAAAGTCGTTTTACCCGCCACTTCAAGATCTATAAAGTTTCGAATGGTTTGTAATTCATCTTGAGGAATTACCGGGTCTTGCTCCTGTGTACAGGAAAAAAATATCAGATTTAAAATAAGAACAAATACCCAACTTATAGACTTACTTCAATAATTGCATTTGGGGAGGTGTAAATTGTTTTTCATAAAATAGAAATAGTTGATTAATTAAAAATTTCTTCAATTAATAGGTTTTCTAATTAATATCAAATTCCAGCACCTAAATTCCCTTCAGATTACAAAACTTACTAAAAAAAGAAGAGTTGTATCTTTACCCTCATGATTCCCGCTTCAAAACATGCCTCCATCATCAAATCCACAGCCAATCGGCTGGGTTTTGACTTTTGTGGGATAGCAAAAGCGGGATTTTTGGAAGAGGAAGCTCGCAGACTGGAAGAATGGCTGAACCGGAATTATAATGGCGAAATGGGTTATTTGGCCAATCACTTTGACAAACGCCTGGATCCGACCAAACTTGTGGAAGGTGCGAAATCGGTGGTTTCTCTCATTTATAATTATTACCCCGAAAATAAACTCCCAGAAAAACCAGAGGATATCAAACTTGCTAAATATGCTTACGGCGAAGATTATCACTTGGTCATTCGAGACAAGCTCAATGAATTTCTGGGAATCCTCAGAGATGAAATTGGGGAAATAGATGGGCGAGGCTTTGTAGATTCTGCACCAGTGATGGAGCGTCAATGGGCTCAAAAAGCCGGTTTAGGCTGGCTTGGAAAAAATAGTTTATTGCTCAATCGGGAAATGGGCAGTTTCTTTTTTCTGGCCGAACTGATCATTGATTTGGACGTAACTCCCGACACACCTTTAGCAAAGGATTACTGCGGTACTTGCACCGCCTGCATCGATGCCTGCCCCACAGATGCAATTGTGGAAAATGGAGTGATTGACGGTTCCCGTTGTATTTCTTATTTGACGATTGAATTGAAAGATGCCATCCCTGCGGAGTTCAAAGGAAAGATGGAAAACTGGGCTTTCGGCTGTGATATCTGTCAGGACGTGTGTCCTTGGAACCGCTTCTCTAAACCTCACCACGAAACAAAATTCAAACCTCATCCTGAGTTGGCAGAATTTACCAATCGTGACTGGCAGGAGATCACAGAAGAAACTTTCCGCAAAGTTTTTAAAAAATCAGCCGTAAAGCGCACTAAACTTGCTGGACTAAAAAGAAATGTCGACTTTCTAAATACGAAATAACCAGATCCGAAATTCTTATGAGTCCTCAAGTACCCAACTTAAAATCAGTTCAGAAGCTTTTCAAACCCAAAAAGAAGAAGAAAAAGAAGACTCATAAAATTGGGTTGCCTCCAGGTGCTTTAATTTATACTGGAGAGAAAAAGCTCGATAATGTATTGATCAACATTATTACTTATGACGAAGTGGACCTTTACGAGGAATCCATACTTCTCGATCAGCTGGAGGAGCATCTAAAGCTGAAGAAAAATGTACTCTGGATTGATATCATAGGCCTGCATGATGTAGAGTTGCTGGAGAAAATCGGTTTGTTATTTGGGATCCATAAGCTTACCATGGAGGATATTCTGAATGTGGATCAGCGTCCTAAAATGGAAGCTTTTGAGGATTATCTTTTTGCCGCCATGAAGATGATCCAGTGTGAATCGCCAGAAGCTCCAATAGACGATGAGCAGATCAGCTTTGTGTTGAAAGATGGTGTTTTGCTCACATTTCAGGAGAAAAAAGGAGATGTATTTGACTTTGTCCGTAGTCGCTTGGCAGATCCAAAACGAGCAATTCGTCAGCGAAAGGCAGATTATTTACTTTATGCTTTGCTGGATGCAGTGATTGATAATTACTTCATCGTGATGGAAAATGTGGGTGAGCGAATTGAAAATCTGGAATCCCAGGCCATGACTGCTCCAGGCAATGAAACTCTCAATTCACTCTACAGTCAGAGACGTGAAATGATGGATCTGCGAAGAACAGTATATCCTCTCCGGGAAGTAATAGGTTCTTTTGATAAATATGCAGATGACAAAATCAGCCCGGAAACCAGACCTTTCATCCGGGATCTCTACGAAAACACCATTCAGGTGATTGAGACGATGGAAGTTTTCCGTGATATGTCTTCGGGTGTGTTGGATTTATATATGAACAGCCTTTCCAATCGCATGAATAATATCATGAAAGTGCTCACCATCATCTCCACAATCTTTATTCCGCTGAGTTTTGTAGCAGGAGTCTATGGGATGAATTTTGACAATATGCCTGAGCTTCATTGGAAATATGGCTATTTCTATGTGATCGGAGGCATGGGTATTTCCGTGCTCGGAATGTTGTTTTATTTCCGCAAGAAAAATTGGCTGTAGCTTATTGAAGCTTTAGAATCACCTTCTTTTCTCCATCTTTTAGTAGAAGTTGCCCACCTGTCTGCTGGTAATATCTTACAGAAGCGAGGGTTTCAATAAACTTATTTTCGAAAGCTGTATTCTGACAAGCCATTCTCGTAGCTCCGATTTCACCAAACTTCAAGGTGCTTTTCTTACCAATTTCGTAAGGGCCAAATATCCTGTTACAACCTCCAAAACCCGTGATTTCCTGGTCATCTGAGTCAAAAATCAAATGCGCATCCTGCACAGATCCAGAAGTCTGAATTGGAATACCACGCAGTTCTATTACTGTCCATTGCTTATTATCCCATTTAGAATCTGGGAAAGTTTTGGAACTACAGGAAACTATAAAAAGCAGTGAAACTAAGTAAAGTATATTTTTCATGTTTGGTCTAGTTTCCATTTATAACACAGAAACTAAGCCAAATTCACAAATAAATCCTTTGTAAGATTGAATTAGAAAGCTTTCAAACTTATATCCATGCTTTGCACAGAATGAGTCAAAGCTCCCATTGATATAAAATCGACTCCACATTCTGCTACCTCCACAAGAGTCTCTTCGGTGATTCCTCCAGAAGCTTCGGTTTTGAATTTATCTCCTACCATCTCCACTGCTTTTTTCATCGTAGCATAATCCATGTTATCCAGCATGATAAAATCAATGCCTCCCACTTCGATAACTTCTGCCACTTCTTCCAGAGTCCTAGTTTCCACTTCTATCTTTAGGTCAAGATTATTTGCTTTGAGATAGGATTTTGTTTGGGTGATAGCAGCTGTGATGCCTCCTGCAAAATCGACATGATTGTCTTTCAGCATGACCATGTCGTACAGAGCAAATCGGTGATTGATCCCTCCACCGATGTGAACCGCCCACTTTTCCATTAATCGGAAGTTTGGAGTTGTTTTTCGGGTATCCATCAACCGGGCTTTGGTATGAAGGATTTTTTCAGTCAATCGATGCGTCAAAGTAGCGATTCCGGACATTCGCTGCATACAATTCAAAACCAATCTCTCAGAAGATAAAATAGAGGCAGAGGATCCTTTGACGATCAAACCGATGTCACCAAAATGAACTGGATCTCCATCTGATTTTAACATTTCCACTTCCAGGCTGGAGTCATACATGGAAAAGATTTTTTCTGCTAATTCCATTCCGGCAATAATACCATCGCCTTTGATCAGCAACTTAGCCTGTCCTTTTTTACCTGCAGGAATAGATGCAAGAGAAGAATAATCACCCGGTCCTATATCTTCCTGAAATGCGGATCGGATAAAATTTTGGACGGCATCTTCCGTCAAGTAGGCTGGTTTCATGCTTCAAAATTAGGCAAAATGGCAAGCTGGAAGACAAAATTTTTCGAAAATGATTTAACCTTTTACAAATTCAAGGCTATAAATTTTCAAATTTGAATCCTGCTGAGAAACCTTGATGAAAACTTTGAAAGTTCCCTGACCACTCAAATAATCTCCGATGTAGGAGCTAAGATTGGGATTTGTTTCGCTGCTGTAAACGATGCTAAAACCTTGAGAAGGGTTCTTTTTAAAAAATTCACGAATCACAATTTCGGCTTGACTTTTAGAATAACTTCCTTGTTGCCCATTGATATTCAAAGAGATACTCGACTCGAAAAATCTGGCTAAGTCATTGCTAGAGTTAGTATCAATCGCGGCAATTACGGAATCGATAGACAACTCCTTTGTTTCATTCTTGATCGGACTATGAAACAGCAAAAGGATTGAAAGAAGTAGGTTCAAAATCGCCATCGACCTATCTTGGCAAATACTAAGCCAAAAAAAGAATTATTCTTGTGCTTATTAGGTTTGATAAAGTGAAAAGACAAATCCTGTCAGGATTCGATTTTGAGTCGCGATTGGGTCTAAAATTAATATATTTGCTCCATGGACAAGAAAGTACTTTTAATGATTTTGGATGGCTGGGGAATAGCCACCAACCCTTCAGTATCTGCAATAGACAAAGCGAATACTCCTTTTGTCGATAGCCTTTATTTAAAATACCCTCATGCCAAGCTGGAAGCTTCAGGATTGGCAGTGGGATTACCGGAAGGACAAATGGGAAACTCCGAAGTGGGTCACATGAATATCGGTGCCGGCAGAGTAGTCTACCAGGATCTTGTAAAAATCAACCTTGCGGTAGAAAAAGGGGAGCTAAATCAGCACCCGGTATTGGTTGAAGCATTTGCCAAAGCAAAAGCAGCAAAGAAAAAAGCACACTTTATGGGATTGCTTTCGGATGGAGGAGTCCATGCCCATATCAATCACCTGAAAGGACTTTGTGATGCAGCCAAGGCCAATGGCTTAGAGGATGTATTTATCCATGCTTTCACGGACGGTAGAGATACAGACCCGAAAGGAGGAATAGGATATCTTCAAGATTTACAGGAGCATCTTACTCATTCTGCAGGACAAGTGGCGTCTGTAGTCGGAAGATACTATGCAATGGATCGTGATAATCGCTGGGAAAGAGTAAAACTCGCCTACGATGCCATGGTAAAAGGTGAAGGAGAGAAGTCAAAAGACATCATCGCTGCCATGCGCAAATCCTATGAAAATGGCGTAACTGATGAATTTATCCGTCCGATTATCCATGTCGGTTCAGACAACAAGCCTTTAGCCACAATCGAAGAAGGTGATTTGGTGATTTGTTTCAACTTCAGAACGGACCGAGGCAGAGAGATTTCTCAGGCGCTTACGCAAAGAGATTTTGAAGATTTCAATATGAAAAAGCTGAATGTTGATTACATCACATTCACTAATTATGATAATACATTCACCGGAGTGAAGGTTTTGTTTGACAAAGACAACCTTAACAATACCTTAGGAGAGGTGTTGGCAGATGCCGGAAAAAAACAGATCCGAATTGCTGAAACTGAGAAGTATCCTCACGTGACCTTCTTCTTCTCTGGAGGCCGGGAAGACGTATTCGAGGGAGAAAGCCGATTGCTATGCCCATCTCCAAAAGTAGCGACTTACGATCTTCAGCCAGAAATGAGCGCATTTGAGATTGCTTCTAAAATCAATCCGGAATTGAAGAAAAAGAGTGCCGATTTCATCTGCCTTAACTTTGCAAATGCGGATATGGTAGGACATACCGGAGTTTTTGATGCAGCAGTTAAGGCTTGTGAAGCGGTGGATAAATGTGCAGAAAGTGTAATCACAACCGCTTTGGAAAACGGATACACCACGATTGTTATCGCAGATCACGGAAACAGTGATATGATGATCAATGAAGATGGAACACCAAATACAGCACATACTACCAATTTGGTTCCTTTCATCATGGTGGATAACAAAGACCAACTGCACGTGAAAGATGGCAAATTGGGTGATTTGGCACCGACAATTTTGAAATTAATTGGAATCGATATTCCTCAAGACATGACTGGAGAAATCTTGTTGACATAATGAAATTCAAATACAGTATTCTTATTGTTTCCTTCTTTCTGGCATTGACATCCTGTAATATCGGAGGGGGAAGTAGAGAAAATTTGGAAGTTTTACCCTATTTCGATCTGAAAGGATACATGGAAGGGGCCGTCAAAGGACTTGAAGAAGCCAAAGTCACCAAAATTTCAAGGGTGAATGGCATAGACACTCAAGTCGAAGTAACCTTGACCGAAGAGCAATGGAGGGAAGAATTGGATGTTTTCTTTGAAGCAGATATCAATAAATCCTCTTTGTTAAACTCTTATGATACGAGGGTTAAAAATGAATATTTGATTCATGAAATACTTCCTAATACAAAAGGAGTGGTTAAAAACATGACGATTTCCATCATCGATGACAAAGTACATTTGATTCAGGTGAAAATGGCCAGAGAGAATATTTTCTACAGCTCAGTGACCAATGCGGATCTGTATATTTCAAATAAAACACAGAAACTCGATCATTATAATATAGAAACCACTCAAAAAATCTGGTTTTTAAAACCCAACAATATAAAAATTTCGGGTTCACTAAGATTCTAAAAAAATGGCTCTGGAAGTATCCAGAGCCATTTTTTTTATTGGTTAAAGAGTGGCGGCCTTTTGGCTTGCCAGTCTGAATTTTTCTGGATAAAATCTCCCAACATCACGAGCTTTTCCTCTTCAAAAAGATTTGCCAGAAGGGTAATGGAAGTAGGACTTCCTTCCTCATTAAATCCATTTGGCATACATAAAGCAGGATGCCCGGTAAGATTTGTAATCCTTAATTGTGGCCCTGCAAATGATGGGGTCACAATCACATCATAATCCTTCATCAATTCATGCATTTCCTGGATTAGCATTGTTCGTTGCCTACTTAATTGAATGTATTCAACAGCCGGAATCATTCGTGCGGCACGGAATGAATTTGGCCAGGCACCTTTATGCTGAGCCACCAACTGATCATCCAATCCCAAACGTGTTAATTCGTCAAAAGCTGCAGCACCTTCTGCTATCAGCATCATGACTATCGGACCGGCATCGATCGTAGTTTTCAATTCCAAAGGATGCAATTCCACTCCTTTTTCCTTGAGTAACTCCAAAACTGCCTGATCATTTTTGCTTGCTCTTTCTCCTTCAAAGTAGGATTTGAAATAGCCAACCTTCAGCTCCTTCACCGATTTTTTCGAGTCAAAATTAAATGCGGATGCGATGGTACTATTATCATTGATATCAGGTCCATTAATTATCGAAAGCACAATTCCATCATCCAAAGCAGATCTTGAAATAGGTCCGATTTTATCCATAGACCAGCTCAAAGCCATTGCACCATTTTTACTGACTCTTCCGTAAGTTGGTCGCAATCCTGTGACCCCATTTCGGGTGGAGGGAGAAACAATTGATCCCAATGTTTCTGTGCCTATGGCAAAAGGCACCAAACCTGTACTCACAGCAGAAGCAGAACCTGCAGATGAACCGCTGGATCCTTGATTCAGATTCCATGGATTTCTAGTTTTTCCTCCATACCAGACATCACCCATCGCCAAAGCACCTAAAGTAAATTTGCCTACTAAAACTCCTCCTGCTTCATCAAGTTTGGTTACGACAGTGGCAGTTTGATTGATCACTTGGTCTTTATAAGGCATGGCTCCCCAAGTGGTTTTAGTGCCTTTAACTGCCAACAAATCTTTAATTCCATAAGGAATGCCATGAAGAGGACCTCGATATTTTCCGGAAGCCAATTCTTGGTCCATTTGCCTTGCTTTTTCTAATGCCGGCTCTTCCATCAAGGTAATCAGACATTCTAGGGTATCAGAATAGGTCTTGATTCTATCCAGATAAATTTTGGTGAGTCTTTCACTGCTAATCTTCTTTGATTTGATTAAAACCGCCAGTTGATGAACTGGCATATATGCAATATCCACGTCTTTTTCTGGAAGATCTACCGAAGTTGGAAGCCCCCAATGAAGCGGTTTTTGTTCCAAGCTTGGAGCAAATCCTTTTGGCAATGGATTAAAGATCAAAGCCGGAGCTACAGAATTATCTAATTCAACTTTCCTCAACTTTTCATAATTGGCAAGCTGGTTTTGGAGATTGCCGATCATGCTGTCCTTTTCTGCAGGATTAAAGGATATTCCTATCAATTCAGATGCACCATCAATGGCAGCAGGGGTAATTTCTCCGACTTTTTTTCCTAATGTAAAGCCTAAAGCCAAGCAAGAGCAAGCACCGAGCAAAATCAGAAATCCTCGTGAACTCATTCGATTATTAATTTTCATTGGATAGTTTTGTATAAACTTTTGGGGATAATCCTCTCAAGTTCTTCAATAAACCAAAATAAATCAAACCACTCATGGATGAGCAAAAACCATTTCCTGTATTTCCGATGCACTTCAGAGGTATTCTTTTATTGGCAGGAATGTATACCATCGCTTGGTCAGCGTTTTTTAAGTGGTTTGGTCCAAATCTAGTCGGCTGGCTAGCCATGGGCAATTCTGACCTGATCGAATTGTCCAGTGCATATTATGGAACTTTTGGTATTCTAGTGGGGATCATCATTTTTGTCAGCGCTTTTTACCCAGTAAGTTGGGTGTATTTGATTATTGCTGGGATTGCTGGAAAAGTAATTCTGGCTATTTGGTTTAGCCTTGGATTTCTTCCAGATATAGGTTGGAACAAACGAAGTGGTTTTCATCTCATCGTCAATGAGCTGGTTTGGCTGATTCCTTTGATTTTGATCTTTTTAAGAGCACTTCAGGTAAAAAATTATCTTGAAAACAAAGAATAACCGGATTTCTATTGTTTCAAAATGAGATATTAATAATATTTAGATTTCATTTTGACAATAAAACCCATGAACCGTAGATCCTTTCTAGAAAAATCCAGTTTGGCGCTAGCCTCTGGAATCCTTGCTCCAAACCTTTCCTTCTCCAGAAATCTCAAACCCATCAGCAACGTAGGTTTGGGATTGTTTACTCTTCCAAAGTCTCTTGGAAGCGATTTGACTGGTACCTTAAAAATGATTTCTGACATTGGCTACAAGGAATTGGAATTCTTTGGACCCTATGACTTTAGCGTGGATTCTGTAAAAAAAAGCTGGGATCAAATGGCTGGGATGCTGGGAATTTCAGGAAGTGGATATTTCGGAAAAAGTCCCAAAGAAATGCGAGCAATTTTGGATGATTTAGGACTTACAGCTCCTTCCATCCACGTTGATCTAGAAACTTTACAGCAAAACATGGAGCCTTTGGCTGAGGCTGCTCATATTATGGGGCATAAAGATGTCGGCATTGCCATGATCCCTCAGGAACTCCGACCTAATCTAGATGGATATAAGAAAATGGCAGATGTCTTTAATAAGATTGGAGAAGAGGCTAATAAAAACGGTCTGACTTATTTTTACCATAATCACGGCTATGGACACAGCGAATTAGAAGGAGAAATTCCTTTCCAGCTATTGCTAGATCGCACTGACAAAGACTTAGTAAAAATGGAAATGGATGTGTTTTGGTTTGCATCAGCCGGAGCAGATATGATCGCTTATATTAAAAATAATCCTGGCCGGTTTGAATTGTTCCATTTAAAAGACATGAGCGAGAAAAAGACTTTTGCGAATGGAGGAGAAAGCATGAATGATATCATGGGAATGTTTCCTTATTTGGCAGATGCAGGCACCGGTGTTTTGGACCTTTGTGAGATTATCTCTGTAGCACAGCAAAATGGTGGAAAGCATTTTTTCCTAGAAAAAGATTTAGCGAGTAATCCTAAAGTAACACTGGAAGACAGTTTTGCTTTTCTATCGGGAAAAAATGGAATGTGTTGACATAAAAAAAGGGCTTTTAAAGCCCTTTTTTCGTTAATCCTTACTTGATTAGGTCAATAAGATCAACAATAATAAAATAATGATTATAGCACCTACAGAGATATAAACTCCATTACCTGCTGCTTTAGCTTCTACACGCATTTCTTTAAGCTCCTTACGCACTTCCTTCTTTTCTTCTTTGCTCATTGATTTGAAATCCATTGCCTTGATTTCATCCAGTCTCTCTTGCATCTCCTGAGCTCTGATTTTCTGCGCTTCTGTTAATTCAGTCTTACCTTTTTTGGTTTCTTCATCTGTTCCTGTTGAGGCTTGTACAAATTGTACTGAAAGGAAAAGGGCAAAAATCGCTAATAGCTTTTTCATAAAGTAAATTGTTTAAGGTTAGGTACTCGTATTATCAATAAAGTCGCCAGTTTCTGTCTTTTCAAAGAATGAACTATCAAAGGAAAGCTTTCAGATACCTATTTTTTGTAACTTACGAAGCTAAAATCTAAGATACGTTCGAATCAAAATAATCTAATAATGCCCCAAAAACAAGCCAATAAGCTTTTTTTACTAGATGCCATGGCTCTTATTTATAGAGCACACTTTGCATTCAGCAAAAATCCGAGAATAAATAGTAAAGGCTTGAATACCGGAGTGATGCTGGGTTTTACCAATACCCTATTAGAGGTACTAGATAAGGAAAAACCTACCCACATTGGGGTTGCATTTGATACCCATGCCCCAACTTTTAGACATGTTCAGTTTGAAGCTTACAAAGCAAATCGCCAAGAGCAACCAGAAGATATTGGAATAGCCATCCCTTGGGTAAAGGAAATCGTCAAAGCTTTTAACATTCCAATTTTAGAGTTGGACGGTTATGAGGCCGATGACATTATTGGGACACTTGCTAAGCAAGCAGAAGCGGAGCATTTCACCGTGTACATGATGACCCCAGATAAAGATTATGGACAACTGGTAGATGACCATATTTTTCTCTACAAGCCAGCCTTTATGGGAAATGGTGTCGAGGTCATGGGACCAAAGCAAATCTGTGAAAAGTGGGACATTGAGCGGGTAGATCAGGTGATAGATATTTTGGGTTTGATGGGTGATGCTGTCGATAACATTCCTGGAATCCCAGGAATCGGACAAAAGACCGCTGTCAAACTGCTGAAACAATATGGAAGCGTCGAAGAATTGATCAAGAACACCGACGATCTCAAAGGAAAACAAAAAGAAAATGTAGTCAACTTTGCGCAGCAAGGGCTACTTTCTAAGGAACTGGCAACCATCAAGGTCGATGTGCCTGTGGCTTTTGTGGATGAGGATCTGCATTACGATGGCTTTGATGAGGAAAAGCTGAAAGCACTTTTCTCGGAGTTGGAATTCAGAACTTTGGCAAGCCGTATTTTTAAGGACGGAAGCAAAAAAGCCTCGATCAAAAGCAATGATCAATTGGGTCTTTTCGGGGATAGCCCATCTAATAATACCAAAGCAACTATCGAATTTGAAGAGGAATCTGTCAATGCAGAGCCTTTGCCTGAGGCAACAACCATTCACAACACTTCCCATCAATATCATAAAATTAAAGGTGCGGAAGCAATCGGTGAATTGGTTTCTTACTTGATGCTTCAAGAAGAGCTTTGCTTCGATACAGAAACAACTTCTGTCAATGCCATGGAGGCGGAATTGGTTGGAATTTCCTTTTCCTACCTAGCTGGAGAGGCTTATTACATTCCTTGTCCTGAAGACAAAGGGGAAACGATGGCAATTTTGGAACAGCTAAAACCGGTTTTTGAAAATGAAAATATTTTAAAAATCGGGCAAAATGTGAAGTACGACCTACTTGTCTTGAAGAATTATAATATCGAGGTGAAAGGTAAGTTGTATGACACCATGCTGGCTCATTACCTCATCGAGCCGGAAGGCAAACATTCCATGGATTGGCTGTCTGGGCATTACCTGAATTATAAGCCGGTTTCAATCACCGAGTTGATAGGGAAAAAAGGCAAAAATCAGGGGAATATGCGGGATGTAGAGGAAGATGAAGTGACCGAATACGCTTCCGAGGATGCCGACATTACCTTGCAGCTCAAAGAGAAACTGGATCCTTTGCTGAAAGAAAGCCAGTTAGAAAAACTTTTTTATGAAGTAGAAAATCCATTGATCAATGTACTTGCAGACATGGAGTTTGAGGGAGTCAGAATTGATACTGAAAGCTTGGCAGAAATGTCTCTTTTGTTGGAAAAGGAAAGCAAAGAGATCGAAAATAAGGTATATGAATTAGCTGGTGTCCGGTTTAATCTGGCTTCGCCAAAGCGGTTGGGCGATGTACTTTTCGAAAAACTGAAACTGGATCCAAAGGCCAAAAAAACCAAAACCGGCCAATATGCCACTGGAGAAGAGATTTTGAGCAAACTTGCCAATGAACATGAGATTGCTCAGGCGATTTTGGACTTTCGTCAAATGGTCAAATTAAAGTCTACTTATGTAGATGCGCTACCAACGATGATCAACTCAAAAACTGGTAAAATCCATACAACCTATAACCAGTTTGTGGCAGCTACAGGAAGACTTTCTTCTATCAATCCTAACCTTCAGAATATTCCGATCCGAACCGCAAGAGGAAGGGAAATCAGGAAAGCTTTTGTCCCAAGAGATGAAAATCATATCCTGCTTGCAGCGGATTATTCGCAGATCGAATTACGGATTATGGCCGCATTTTCCGGTGATGAATCCATGATTGAAGCCTTCAAAAATGGCCGGGACATTCATGCGACTACTGCTGCAAAAATCTTCCAAGTTCCTTTGGAAGAAGTAACCTCAGACATGCGTAGAAAGGCCAAGACAGCCAATTTTGGTATTATTTATGGTATTTCGGCTTTTGGTTTATCTCAGCGATTATCCATTTCTAGAACTGAAGCAAAGGAAATTATTGACGCTTATTTCAAAGAATTCCCAGCTGTCAAAGAATACATGGATGGGGCAATTGAGAAAGCTAGAAAAGATGAATTTGTAGAAACGATCTTGGGTAGACGTCGATATCTCCGTGATATCAACAGTCGAAATGCAACGATGAGAGGCTTTGCTGAGCGAAATGCTATCAATGCACCAATTCAAGGTTCGGCTGCAGATCTCATTAAGGTGGCAATGATCGATGTGCACAATTGGATGAAGAAAGAGAATTTAAAATCCAAAATGATCCTACAGGTACATGATGAATTGGTTTTTGACGCACATAGAGACGAAGTGGAAATCCTAAAAGCCAATGTGCCAGGACTGATGTCAAACGCCATCAAAATGGCAGTTCCAGTGGAAGTGGAAGTGGGAACAGGAACGGATTGGCTGCAAGCGCATTGATTTGAGTACAAAGTATTAAGTACCAAGTACCAAGTAGTTCAATGCTCATCATTGAAAATCGAGACCATTGACTAAGTATTTGCATCTCTGAGGTTCTTTAGATCTCGTAAATCGTAATTCTCATTTCGTAAATCCAAAAATGGTCAAAATCAAAACCACTTTCTTCTGTCAAAACTGCGGTGCCCAAAGTGCAAAATGGATAGGAAAATGCCCTGCATGTGGGGAATGGAATACCTATGTCGAAGAGGTAATTCAAAAAGAAGAAACTGGTAAAGGAAACTGGAAACCCAGTGGATCAGGCACCAAAAAAGCCAGCACTCCAAAGAAAATCCAAGAGGTAAACTATGAGGAAATGCCTCGGTACGTCACGGGCGACGAGGAACTTGATCGAGTTTTGGGAGGGGGAATTGTGCCAGGATCTTTGGTTTTGATCGGCGGAGAACCTGGAATAGGGAAATCCACCTTGATGCTTCAAATTGCTTTGATCCTCCAAGGGAAAAAGATCCTTTATGTGTCTGGTGAGGAAAGTGAAGCTCAGATCAAAATGAGGGCAGATCGGATGTCTGCCAAAAATCCGGATTGTTATGTTCTATCTGAAACTAATACCCAACATATTTTTCAGCAAATCGAACAGTTAAAACCGGATCTTTTGGTTATTGATTCTATCCAGACTTTGAATTCCCAATACGTAGAATCTGCAGCTGGCTCGGTTTCTCAAGTACGGGAATGTACGGCTGAGTTGATGAAATTTGCCAAGGAAACAGGAACTCCGGTCTTTTTAATTGGCCATATCACCAAAGATGGATCGATTGCCGGCCCAAAGGTTTTGGAACATATGGTCGACACAGTTTTGCAGTTTGAGGGTGACCGACATTTGGCCTATCGAATCCTCAGGACCTCCAAAAACCGTTTTGGCTCCACACATGAACTGGGAATCTATGAAATGCGAACAGAAGGTTTACGACCTGTTGCCAATCCATCTGAAATTTTGCTTACCCAGCGAGAGGAAGTCTTAAATGGAGTAGCCATCGGAGCAATGATGGAAGGAAATCGACCTTTGTTGATCGAAATCCAGTCTTTGGTCAGTCCCGCTACCTATGGCACTCCGCAACGAAGCAGTACTGGTCATGATTCTAAGAGATTGAATATGCTTTTGGCAGTTTTGGAAAAACGTGGTGGCATGAGACTAGGACAGCAGGATGTGTTTTTAAATGTGGCTGGAGGGCTTAGAGTGGATGATCCTGGATTGGATTTGGCAGTTTGTGCCTCTCTGATTTCCAGCTATGAAGACACTCCCGTTTCGGAAGAAATCTGCTTTGCGGGAGAAGTTGGCCTTGGTGGAGAAATCAGGGCTGTTCACCGAATCGAAAACCGAATTTCAGAAGCTGAAAAGTTAGGTTTCAAAAAAATTATAGTCTCAAAGTATGCGGTGAAAGGACTGGATCTAAGCAAGTACAAAATTCAGGTGCTTGCAGTTAGTAAGCTGGAAGAAGTGTATCAGAAGATTTTTTAAGGAAATCTGCCTCTATAAATAAATTCACAGCGTTGAAATACGTATCATTCGCAAGAATTTCATTTGCCAATTTGAATGCCTCATT
This sequence comes from Algoriphagus iocasae, assembly GCF_014206875.1. Lineage (GTDB taxonomy): Bacteria > Bacteroidota > Bacteroidia > Cytophagales > Cyclobacteriaceae > Algoriphagus > Algoriphagus iocasae. Next base: position 598,150 of record NZ_JACIJO010000002.1, read on the forward strand.
TTCGTACTAATTTCTTTCTTATTCTACTGGGATTTCTGTTTTCGATACCAGTATTTGGGCAAACAGATCAAGTGCTGAAAGGGAAGGAACTGGCTGAAAAATATTGTGCCACTTGCCATGCTTTTCCATCTCCTTCTCTCTTGCCAAAAGATATTTGGGTCAAGCAGGTTTTGCCGCAAATGGCCGCTACAATGGGTATTAAAGAGGCTCAGGATAGCTTGGGAGTTTGGGAAAACAAATCGAAAGAGGAAATCGATATTCTCAAAAAACTTGCGATTTATCCATCAGTCAACATGATTAGTAAGGAGGATTTTTTGGCGATCAATTCCTATTATGAAGAAGCATCACCAAAAGAACTTCCTTCTCAAAAGCTGAAAGAGACTCCAAAAAGCCTAGATAATTTCGTCGCTAAAACACTTTTTATTGAAGGAATCACCAGCCCAAAAACAAGCTTGGTGGCGATCAATGAAGAAAGAAGAGAATTGATTATTGGCGATGGAACCGAAAACCAAATATTTGTCAAAGTCCAAAATGACGAGCTTTTTACACTTCCATCTACTTCCAGTCCAGCTGTTCATTACCTAAAAAAAGGCCCAAATAGCTATAATTTTATCAGCGTCGGTTCGATCGCTCCAAGTGATCTGGCCCAAGGAGCCCTTTATGAAATGGACTTAAATTTAAACTCCTGGAACATCATTAAAGAAAATCTGAGCAGGCCTGTTTACGGAATCTGGGAAGATCTGGAAAAGGATGGAATTCCTGACTTTCTGCTTTGCAATTATGGGCATCATGTGGGGAATATTTCTATTTACAAAAATGGAAATTTCAATTCCCCTCCACTTCAGCTTGGGGGTGCCGGAGCAAGAAAAATCGAAGTTGTAGACCTTAACCAAGATGGACTTCTGGATATCGTCGCACTTTTTTGTCAGGGAAATGAGCGGATTTCTGTTTTTTATAATCTAGGAAACGGAAATTTCGATCTGGAAAAGATTTTACTCAGATTTGTCCCTGTAATGGGCTCCAGTTATTTTGAAATGCGTGACGTAAATGGAGATGGAAAAGTGGATCTCTTGGTCAGCAATGGAGATAATTGGGATTATTCCTCGGTTTCAAAACCATATCATGGCTTCAGAATTTACGAAAACAAAGGCGAAGATCTCTTTGAGGAATCCTGGTTTTATCCACAATATGGTGCTGCCAAAGTGATGGCTTTAGACTATGATGAAGATGGGGATTTGGACTTGGCGACAATCGCTTTTTACGATGAACTCCAAAACCCCGAGCAGCAGTTTCTTCTTTTCGAAAATGAGGGAAATTTCACCTTTCATCCAAAATTCATTCCGGAGGCAGCATTGGGAAAATGGCTTACGATGGATGTAGGGGACCTAGATGGAGATGGTGATACGGACATTGTGTTAGGCGCTTACACCCATAATTTTCTGGAATACTCAAAGCTCCTTGTAAAGGGAATCGATGAAATCCCCAATGTTTTGATTTTAGAAAATCAGAAGTCCCAGAAAGAATAGATCTAATGGGCATAATCTGGAAATCAGAATTTACAAAACTTTCTATGGTTTGGAATGAGGGATTCATTAAATTCAGAATCCTAAAAACCACCATCCCATGAAAAAAATTTTTATTCTATCATTCATCCTGTTTTTGAGTGCTGGATTTCTGCAGGCTCAAGACCTTACTTTAAAAGTCAATTCAGACAAAGTCAAGATGAAAATTGGACAGACTGTTCAATTGGAAGCTGCTGTGGTAGATGCCTCCGGCAAAACCGTTACCGATAGAGAATTCATTTTTTACTCACGAAACTCACGAGCCCTTTCTGTGGTCGATAGCACTGGTTTCGCAAAAGCAATCAAGCATGGTGATTATGATGTCATTGTCATCAGCCCAGGAGACCCTCAATTGAGATCGAATATCTCTGTTTCTATTAAACCTGCAGCGATTTCAAAGGTTGCATTCGGAGAAATTCCTAATAAAATGTATGCTGGTGTAAATGTGCCATTGACAATTGATGTAATGGATGAAGCAGGCTTTGAAAGACCCGAAGTACCAATCACTTTGACCACATCCGATGAAAGCAAAGTTGCCATCGCACCTTTCAACAAATTGATCGTCAAAGAAGCCGGAAAAGTCACTGTGACTGCTTCTGCCGGTGGCGTTTCCCAAAATCTAGATTTGGAAATCCTCGAAAATCCGATCGCTCAAATCCAACTTACTTCTGATATGGTAGAAGGAAGATCTGGAGATGTGTTTACGTTAACTGCCATCGCTGTCGACAAAGATGGAAACGTGATCAAAGATGCTCCGATCAATTATTCATTTACCGGTGAGTCATTTGATGTTTCTGCTGCACCATCAGGCCTTATTACTCCAGAAGGAAAGTTTGTTGCTGATGAGCCAGGACTTTATATTTTGAACGCTACCTGTGGACCAGCAGCTGCTTCCGTAACAGTTCAGGCTAATAATAGAAATATTACCCGCAAGATTAATTTGATCGGCCAGGGTTCTGTGAATAATAAGCATACTTCAGATTTGTGGATTTGGGAAGGCGTGGATGGAAAAGATTATGCTGTCACAGGAACTTGGGGAGCAGATGGAACAGCCTATTTCTGGGATGTTACTGATCCTGCTGGAATCCAATTAGTCGATTCTGTAAAAGTGGATGCGAGAACAGTAAACGACGTGAAAGTTTCAGAAGATGGGAAAGTGGCTGTGATCTCAAGAGAAGGAGCATCAAACAGAAAAAATGGATTGGTGATCATCGATGTGAGCAATCCAAGAGATGCCAAAATCATTTCTGAGTTTTCTGAAAATCTAACTGGTGGTGTGCACAATGTATTTATTTACAAAAACCATGTATATGCATTGAGCGCAGGTAGAAAGTATTATTCAATCAATATCGAAGACCCAAAGAATCCAAAGATTGTTGGTGAATTTGAATTGGATACTCCAGGACATGCTATTCACGATGTTTGGGTGCATGATGGAATCGCTTATTCATCCAATTGGACTGATGGAGTACAATTAGTCGATGTAGGAAATGGAATTGCCGGAGGCACACCTTCCAATCCAGTTCAATTCGCCAGCTATGCTTATCCAAGTGGTTCTAATCATGCTGCTTTCCCTTATAAAGATGAGAAAACAGGCAAATTTTATGTGATTCTTGGCGATGAGGAATTTCCTTATGGACTTGATCCAAGCGGTCGTAAACCAAGCAGAGCAGCAGGATTCCTTCACGTAATTGATTTCACAGACCTTAAAAATCCGAAAGAAGTGGCTTGGTTCCAGGTACCTTTTGCAGGATCACATAACTTCTGGATTGAGGATGACATTTTATACGCTGCCTTTTATAATGGCGGAGTTCGTGTAGTGGATCTTAGTGGTGAGTTATTGGGAGACTTAAACCGACAAGGAAGAGAGATCGCATGGATTGTACCGGAAGATCCTGATGGTTACGTTCCAAATGCACCTTTTACCTGGGGGGCTCAACCTCATAAAGGACATATTTTCTATTCAGATTGGAACAGTGGATTGTGGTCAGCCAAATTGGAACCTGTTGTACCAACAAATGCTAAAATCGATCAAGCGAAGTAATAACCCTTTCATCTTAAGCTTATGACTTATAACATTTTTAGGAAAATTGGAAGTGGAATATCACTGGTAGTGTTAATGACATTTAGTTTCATGGCTAATGCCCAGGACTACTTTGTTTATGTGACTGCCGAGTCGGAAGATGAGGTTGCTTTGATCAAATTTGATGGGAAAAACGCAACGATTGAGCAAACCATTCCTGTGGGAATCTGGCCCGCGGAAATCGAGGGTCCTCATGGAATCAATGTCAGTCCTGATGGCAAGTATTGGTATTTGTCTTTGGCACATGGCAATCCCTATGGAACTTTATACAAATATGCCACTGCGACCAATGAAGTGGTAGATACCGTGCGTTTGGGGCTTTTTCCCGCTTCTTTACAGATTTCCAAGGCAACAGGGCTTTTGTATTGCGTAAACTTTGATCTGCATGGAGACATGGTGCCAAGTACTGTTTCTGTCGTGGATCCTGAGGAAATGATTGAGATAGATCGTATCGAAACCGGCGTTATGCCTCATGGTTCCAGAATTTCAGCCAATGGATTATATCATTACTCAGTAGGAATGATGTCCGGAGAGCTTTTTGAGATTTCGACTACGAAACTGAAAGTCAACAGAAAGCTTAACCTGGATGGAAAAGCAGAGGAAGAGCCGGCCATGGGAGGAATGGATCACAGTAAAATGGATCATTCAAAAATGGGACATTCTATGATGACGGAATCTGCTCCTATGTATCATAGCGCTACCAAACCAACTTGGGCTATGCCCCATCCAACCAATGGAAAAGTATATGTTGCCGGTAATGGTACCAACGATATCGTTGAAGTAGACCTTGAAAAATGGGAGGTGACCAATCGTTTTCCGGCTGGCAAAGCTCCTTATAATCTAGATGTTTCTCCAGATGGAAAGTATTTAGTGGCAACCTATAAAGGAAGTGGTGAAACTGGTATTTGGGATTTGAAAAAGGGAAAAGAACTCCCTCGAATAAAGAATACAAGAATGGTCACTCATGGTGTGACGATCTCTCCAGATAGCAAGTATGCCTTTGTTTCAGTAGAAGGAATCGGCGGTGAACCTGGCACTGTGGATATCATTGATATTAAAAATGCCAAAAAGATCACTTCGATAGATATGGGAAAACAAGCTGGGGGCATCATCTTTTGGAAAATGGAGTGATCAAACATTTCTAAAATGAATCAGCCGAAAACATCGATTCCCCAAAACATCTTTAGGTTTCTGTTAGGTGCAGGAATGGTGATGGCTGCTTTAGGACATTTGACATTTCAACGAGAGGAGTTTCAAGCTTTGGTGCCAAATTGGGTTCCGATAAATAAAGATTTGGTAGTTATCCTTTCTGGATATTTGGAACTTGGATTAGGATTAGGAATACTCTTTTTCACCAAGTATAAAGTCTATTTCGGTATTGCTTTGGCGATTTTCATCATTTTAGTCTTTCCCGGAAATATCACTCAATATGTCAATAAAACTGACGCTTTTGGTTTGGATACTGATCAAAAACGACTTTTCAGACTTTTCTTTCAACCCGTCTTAATCCTTTGGGCTCTTTGGTGCACTGGCGCGTTAAAGCATCTCTTTTCTAAAAAAACAAGGAAACAAACGAGTCGACTCCAACAGTAAATCAAATCAGCATGCGTAGCCAAATTTTTAATTCAAATCATCGGGATCCGAATATTTCCTATAGAGGGGAGAGTCCATCGCGATTGGATAACTTGACCGATGCAGTTTTTGGAATTGCGGTAACACTTTTGATTTTCAATCTTTCCAGTCCTAATTCATTAGAAGATCTGATAGTTTTCACCAAAACATTACCTGCTTTTTTAATCAGTATTGGTTTCTTGATTGTGATCTGGCAAGAGCATGTCAGGTTCTCAGAAATATATACCGTTAGAGGGCCATGGCTGATTTTTCTAAATTCTCTCTTTATCGCTTTGATAATTTTTTATGTTTATCCTTTGCGATTCCTGACCCTTTTTCTAACCAATTTGATTTTTGGAACTGATATTTCTCTACAGATTTCCGCAGTTGAAATTCCAATTTTGATGATCTATTACGGCTCGATTGCCTTTGGGCTTTACTTTGTGCTATTTTGGTTTTACTTCATTGCAATCCAAAAAAAGGAGATTTTAGCGTTAAGTCCCTATGAAGAGTTTCATACTAAATTCCAGCGAATCAGAATTGTGATCATGTTTACTGTTCCTTTAGTTTCCATACTTCTGGTTTGGATCATTTGGCCTTTTTCCATCGCTTGGTCTTCTTTCTCAGGAGGAATGGTATATGGGCTTTATACTCCAGCAATCATGATTTGGGTAAATAAGTATAAAAAAACCGCCGGCTCAATGATCACAAAGCAGTAATCAATTTTGATTTAAATCCTATATGAAGAAGCAAAAGTAGACCAAACAGGCTATCCTTTTTCAAGGGTTTAAGTTAAATCCATTCTATTTTTTTAGAATTGCCTTGGATTGCTATCTTTCTATAACCCAGAATATCAGACCTATGAAACCAAGCCTAATTTTCATTCTCACAATTTTCGCAGCATTAAACCTACATGCGCAAACTGAAATCCGTACCAACCTGGAACTGACTCCTGATCATTTCCCTCAGGAAGGTGTACCAAAAGGAGAGTTTTTAGGCCCATTTGACTTTCACAGTAAAATTATCGAAGGAACCGTCAGACAATATTGGCTATTTATCCCCGCACAATATGACGCTGTCAAACCCGCAAGTGTGTTAGTTTTCCAAGATGGTTACAGAGCCACCAATCCAAATGGATCTATTCGAGCTCCCCAAGTGATGGAAAACCTGATTGCAAAAGGTGAAATACCTGTCACGATCGGTATCTTCATTTCTCCTGGCAACCTTTCTGAAACCTATCCCACTGATCTCGGATCCAGCAACCCTAACAACAGAGCAGCCGAATACGATGCAATGGACGATCGCTATGCAAGATTCATTATCGAAGAAATGCTTCCTGAAGTGGGCAAAAAATACAATCTCACGTCTGATCCTGAGCAAAGAGCCATTGGTGGCACCAGCAGTGGAGCCATTGCAGCATTCACCGTGGCATGGCATTATCCAGATTATTTCCGAAAAGTATACAGTGGAATAGGTAGCTACGTATCCATTGGATTCCGGCCAAATGAAAATCCCATAAAACTGGGAGGGCAAGATTATCCTGCTTTGATACGAAGAGAGAAAATCAGGCCGATGCGTATTTTCTTTCAAGATGGAACCAACGACCTAAGTAATGAATGGGGCAATTGGTTTTTGGCAAATCAGCAAATGATTTCAGCCTTGGAATATGCCAATCAAAATGCGGACAAAAAGGGGTTGCCAGCACCAAGATACCAATTCACCCACGTTTGGACCGATGGAGAGCATAGTGACAAACATCCAGGAGCCTTACTTCCTGAAGGATTAAAATGGCTTTGGAATTCCAAAAAATAAGAGATGTCCTGACCCAATTAAATTTCTGAGAATAATCTTCCTACATCTAATTAATCCAAGCTGTAGGCTGGAAATTTATGGTTGAAAGGATGAATCAGTACCGAGAATTCAAATTGAAATAGTGGTTTAATTTATTTTTTGGATAGAATTTTCTATTTTTTCAAATTGAAACATTAAATCCTAAATAACCTATATCCATGAATAGAAAAATTACCACTCTTTTCCTGATGGGGGCAATCACTTTTGGTTTCCAAAATCAAATGCTTGCCCAGACGGAATCCAAAATGCCACCAATTATTGATGTGCACGTCCATGCCATGAAAGTCAATCCGGGATTCGCTGCTGGTGACTTATGCCCTTGGTTTTTGACAAGTATGCCCGGAAGTGGGCCAAACCAACCTGCGCCAAGTTTCATCAACACAGATTGTGTAGATCCTCTAAAGGCCGCTAAGTCTGATCAGGAAATGCAAGATGCAATTATCGATGCTACCAAACGTCTGAATGTAACCATGGTCGTAAGTGGCGATGCGGAAATCATTCATAAATGGCATAAAGAAGCACCCGACAGAATTATTCCTTCCATTGGGGTTGCCCCAGGAATGACCGTTGAGGCATTTAGAGATTCTTTGTCTGGTGGATTTTACAAAGTCATGGGCGAAATCGCTCCTCAATATCAGGGAATGTCACCTAGTGATATGTCTTTGGATGAATATTTTGGTGTGGCTGAGGAATTGGGCATTCCGGTAGGAATACACATGGGAACTGGAGGAAATGGGATGGCAAATATTACTTCGCCAAACTACCGAGCTTCTATGGGCAATCCATTTTTATTGGAGGATATGCTGGCAAGACATCCTAAATTGAAAATCTGGGTGATGCATGCCGGATACCCAATGATTGATGAAATGATTGCTTTAATGGGCGCAAATGCCTATGTCTATGTCGATTTGGCAGGATTAATCTGGAGTTATCCACAAGACGAAATCCATGATTACCTCAAAAGATTGGTTCAGGCAGGTTTTGGAAAACGAATCATGTACGGAACAGATCTAATGATCTGGCCAAAACTATTGGAAACCTCCATTGGCCTCATCCAAAATGCCACCTACCTATCTCATGATCAAAAAAGAGATATCTTTTTCAACAATGCTGTTCGGTTTTTTAACCTAAACGAAGAAGATTTCAAGTAATCAAATCATTATTTGACAATGAAACAGGACAGGGGAGAACAGTCTCCTGTCCTTTTTTTGCTATTTTCCCAGCTAACCAAATTTCTTCCTCACAAGGAAAATCACTTTAGTTCCAATGAATAAGATAACCCGCTTAGCCTTTATTTCACTTCTGATAAGTCTGACTTTATTTGCCAATCAGAATACTTTCAGTCAAAATCTTTGGCCAGATGGAACAGAAATATCTCCATGGTTCCATGACTATTCGAAGCTTCAGTTAGAAAATCTTGGAAAGCAATATGTGATTACTGAGCATGGTGTCCTTGCAGACAGTATGCTTTTACAAACTTCAAAAATCCAATGGGTGATTGATCAGGCAAGTCAAAATGGCGGTGGTGTAATTGTAATTCCAAAAGGGACATTTTTAAGCGGAGCATTATTCTTTAAACCCAACACCAGATTGCATGTTTCCGAAGGAGCAGTATTGAAAGGATCTGATGACATTGCCAATTACCCTTTGATTCCCTCAAGGATGGAAGGCCAAAACCTGGATTATTTTGCTGCTTTGGTCAATGCCTATGAAGTCGATGGATTCTCAATCACAGGCACTGGAACGATCAACGGAAACGGTCTAAAATATTGGGAAGCATTTTGGCAGAGAAGAAAGGAGGATCCCAATTGCACCAATCTGGAAGTTTCCCGACCTCGTCTGGTATTTATTTGGAAGAGCAATGACATCCAATTACAGGATGTGAAATTGATCAATGCGGGCTTTTGGAGCAGTCATTATTATCAATGCAAGAATATCAAATTATTGGACTTGACTATCACCTCGCCGCATGAGCCCGTCAAAGCACCAAGCACCGATGCGATCGATTTGGACGTAGTTTCGAATGTCCTGATAAAAGGCTGTTATCTCGCCGTAAATGACGATGCCATTGCCTTAAAAGGTGGAAAAGGCCCTTGGGCGGATCAGGATCCAAACAACGGAGAAAATACCAATATCATCATTGAAGACAGTGAATTTGGGTTTTGTCATTCAGCCTTGACCAATGGCAGCGAATCCATTCACAATAAAAATGTGATTATGAGAAATGTCAAAGTCCAAGATGCTGTCCGACTTTTATGGCTGAAAATGCGCCCGGATACCCCACAGCATTACGAATACATCACCGTTGAAAATATTACCGGACAAGCCAGAAGTTTCCTTTATGTTAAGCCCTGGACCCAGTTTTTTGATCTGAAAGGTAGACCTGAAGTTCCAATTTCCTATTCTGACCATATCACCATGAGGAATATCGATCTGGAATGCGAAATCTTTTTCGATGTTGCGATTACAGAACATGATCGATTAGCTGACTTTAAGTTTGAAAATCTTATAATCAAGGCCAATAAAGCAGATTTTAACCCATCAATTGTGGATGGATTTGAGGTAAAAAATGTAGTGGTTAACGGCAAAAAATTGGATTAGGAATTAGATACAATGGAAGGATAAATTGCTGAAATTCGCGAGGTTTTAGACACACCGCCAATGAAAGCAATTCTCACCATCGCATTACTTGTTCTATCCAATACTTTTATGACTCTGGCCTGGTATGGCCATTTGAAATTCGCAGAATGGAAATGGTTCAGCAAATTGGGATTGATTTCTGTCATCCTCATTTCCTGGGGAATTGCCTTATTTGAATATTGCTTTCAAGTTCCTGCAAATAAAATTGGATTCATCGGCAATGGAGGTCCCTTCTCTTTGGTGCAACTGAAAGTCATCCAAGAAGTCATCACCTTGGTAGTTTTTATGATCTTTTCCCTAATTGCTTTTAAAACCGAGACATTCCGATTAAACCATCTTCTTGGGTCAATTTTCCTGATTTTGGCAGTGTACTTTTTCTTCAAAAAGTAAATGCATCCAAGTACTATTGGGAAATTAATTGATGAATAAATTTCATTTTTTCCAATACTACTGGACTCACGACAAATGGATAAGCATCCGGAATTCCCATGCCGCGATTGAGGCTATTAATCGCAAAAGATACGGGTGCCCAAGTCTCATAAATTTCATCAAAACCATTGATTTCATAAGGGTCAGTGGGGATTTTGCCCTTTACGCTTTCATCTTTTATTCTTGGATTTACGGTCACTCCAAAGTAAAAAGCAGTCTCCGACATGTCCATAATATGAAGGTAATGAGCCCATGTTTCAGCCCAATCTTCCCAAGGGTGAGCTGTTGCATACTGGCTGATAAAGCTTTGCTGCCAATTTTGAGGAGCTCCATTTTGATAGTGTGAATTTAGTGCCTGTCCATAATCCAATTGCTCATCGCCAAAAATTCTCCTGAACTCCTGTAGATTTTCTTCCTGGCCAGCAATCAATTGGTCCCAATAATAATGCCCCACCTCATGTCTAAAATGACCGATCAAGGTTCGGTATTGCTCAGACATTTGCTTTCTCATGTATTCTCTATGAACCGAGTCCGCTTCAGAAAGTAAAATGGTGATCAAGCCATTTTGGTGTCCCGTGTTGATTTTGTCATTGCCCTGCTTCGCAATAAAATCAAACATCAAGGAAATAGGCTTTTCTGTCGAATTTTTTGTGTTCAAAAGCCCCAATTTCAATAATTGATAAACCAATCTGTGTTTGGCACTTTCCAGCTTTTTCCACTTTTCAAAATTCTCTTGATCTGAGAGATCAGGAATTGTTCTGTTTAGAGAACAAGCAAGGCAAAATTCCGAATTTTCATCCTGAGGGATTAACCAATTGCAAACTCCAAATTTATAGTTTCCGCAATAGGTGAATTTTCCTTTCTCATCATTTATTTCTAAAGATGGAAATGGAGAATCAAAAGATTTTAGATCAAGATCCTTTACGGAAAATCCCACATGATTTCCACACTTTTCACAACTTGAATTTTCGAAGTAAAGTGGATGAAAACAATGTCCACATTCAAATATCTTCATATACCTCTTAGAACTTTATACTCTGAAATAACCCTAAGTTAAAGGGTAAATTGTGGATTACCTGATTTTAAATTTTTTAAAAAGATCGGCTTCAAAAAAACAGGCATTTTTCCGAGGATCAATCTTAAATAACTCCAATTCTCAACTTTACTTAGCAATACTTTTTCTTCTGAAACTACAAAAAATGAGCTCAATATTAACAGATAATTAATGATAAATAACTAAATTCCAATAGAGTACACCATCTAACCCATAAATAAATGAAAAAACTAGTAGCAGAATTTATTGGTACGCTTTGGCTTGTCCTTGGCGGATGTGGTAGCGCCGTTTTGGCCGCCGGGTTCCCTGAATTAGGGATTGGATTTGTAGGAGTCGCTTTTGCATTTGGACTCACAGTCGTCACCATGGCTTATGCCATTGGACATATTAGCGGCTGTCATTTAAATCCAGCTGTATCCATAGGATTATGGATGGGAGGAAGATTTGATAGTAAAGACATTGTGCCTTATATCATAGCCCAGGTATTAGGAGGGTTAGCAGGAGCGGCTATCCTTTATTCTATCGCTACAGGTAAAGCAGGTGTGGACCTTGGAGGATTTGCATCAAATGGTTTTGGAGAAGCTTCCCCGGGAGGGTATTCGATGATGTCGGCTTTGATCACAGAGATTGTGATGACATTCTTCTTTCTCATCGTGATTTTAGGAGCTACACATCCTAAAGCGCCGGCAGGTTTTGGAGGCCTAGCCATCGGTCTGGCTTTGGTTTTAATCCATTTGATTTCCATTCCTGTGACCAATACTTCTGTCAATCCTGCAAGGAGCACCAGTCAGGCTATCTTTGCCGGAGGGATCTATTTACAGCAATTATGGCTATTCTGGATTGCACCGATTGCAGGAGCTATTTTAGCCGGGATTGTCTATAAATTTCTATCTCCAACAGAATGAATTTTCAAAAAAAGTTAAATCTTTGTGAATAGAATTATTTCAATGTCACTTAAGCTTTATTAAAATGAAATATTTTAAGATTTTATTTCTGGTTGTGTTTTTTGCCTGTGCAGCTACTTTAGAGAGTAATGCTCAAGAAGTGGGTATAAGGTTTGGTCAATTTGGTGGTAACAATGTGGCCATAGACGGAGTTTTTTCACTTGGTCAATTCAGCAGAATACATGCTGATGTAAGTTTTGGTTCTGGAGTCGGAGTTGATGCACTTTGGGATTTTATTTATAGGCCAGTTGGTTCTAGTGACTTCAAATGGTATGTAGGAGCTGGTCCTTCATTATACATTGATGATCCCTTCTCTTTGTCAGCAGCTGGCGAAATAGGTATCGAATATGCTTTTGAAGAAGTTCCTATTGTTATTGGTGCTGATTGGAGACCTACTTTCCGGATTGTAGAAAACACAGATTTTTTTGCGGATGTGTTTGGTCTGAATATCCGGTGGAGATTTGGCAATGATGGCAGTAACGCCACAAATTAATAACTAGGAGCGGGATTGATTCCCGCTCTTTTTTTATGAAACTTATTACAGAAGGAACTTATCGTTTAGAGAAATTCTCTGGTAAAGGAGGTTGGACGTATATCAAACTTCCAGGAGAATTGATCAAATCTGGAAAGGCCTTTGGAATGATGAAAATTTCCGGGTCAATAGATGACTATTCTTTTGGAGGAAAGCACTTATTATCCATGGGAAATGGCTATGTATTTTTGCCAGTTGCCAAGCCCATTCGTAAAATTCTTGGAAAAGAAGAAGGGGATGAAGTAGAAATTAAGTTTTACCAAGATGAATTACCGGATGGCATTCCTCAAGAATTGATTGAATGTCTTCAAGATGATCCGGGTAAACTTGAGTTGTTTCGGCAGTTAACCAAAGAGGAGCAAGAAAAGTGGATTTCCTACATATATTCTATTGAGGATATAGAAGCAAAATCCAATCGTATCATCAAGTTGCTAAACTCTTTATCCTGAATTCCTAAAACTCTACGATAATTCCGACAGTTGGCAAAATAGTCCCTGCTGTGTTCTCGATAAATTTCAATTGATATCGGCTTGGTTCATTTGGATCCACCAAAATATTTCCGGCATCATCTCTTACAGGAACCAATAATGGAGCTTGCTCGGCCTGAAAATTATAGGCATTCTGGATATCTACATACCAATTCAAACTCCATTTAGGAAAGTAATATTTTTTATCGACTCTCAAATCCAGCTGATGAAAAGCATTTAGCCTAAATGTATTGATCTGTGAATAATCAAAAATTGGTTGGCCTCTCAGATCCCAATTACTGATCAAGGATGACTCCTCCACATCGTAAGGGGTATAAGGTGTGCCTCCTAAATACCTCCATCTTGTACCGACTTCCCAGTTATTATTAAACCTCTTTCCTGCGGTCAAGCTCAAGATGATTTTATTGTCCCAAGATGAAGGAATAAATCCTTCTGTATTTGGGTTGGTAAATTCACTTCTGACCAAAGTCAAAGAGGCAATTCCATAAAAATCATTAAACAATCGCTGCTGAGCGAGAAACTCCAAACCAAAGGCTCGCCCTTTGGCATCGGACTTCACAGGTTCATTTCCAATCACCCCAAAATCTGCCCCCAGGTTAGCCAATGCAATCCCATTTCTTACCGAGGAAGGATAGTTTTTATATTTCTTGTAAAATGCCTCCATTGTAAACCTTCGGTTTTTCTCTGGTGCCAAAAACTCCAAACCTGCGATCAGTAGACTGTTTTGGATGTATCGGACATCTTCATCTTGATTGACCAAATCACCTTCATTATTCCGATAACCTAAAACCGTGTACGGAGGCTTTTGGTAATAAATACCAGCATTTGCTGTTGCAAAAAGATTCGGCCTTAATTGGTAGGAAACCGAAAATCTGGGACTGATTTGATTCAGGGGATTTGATGCAGTTTTACCAAAATCTGATCCGTCCATTCTTACTCCTCCGGAAAGTAGTAATCGCTCATTTTTAGAATATTTCGTACCCGAGATGAAGCCCCCGAATTCATTGAAATTTGAAGTGGACTCAACGGAAATTATTTCATTTGAATTAGCTAATGTCGCTCGGTCAAAGTTTTTAATGTAATACCTTGAATACTCATAATTAAAGCCGTATTTGATAGTATAACCATTACCAAAGATGTTGTTTTCAGCCCGAAACTTGTTTTCTGATTCCTGAGACAAATACCTATACAGCAAATTGGCTTCTGAACTTTCCTCATTTTTAAAATATTTTTCTGCTTCATTATTGAGCATATTCCTGCTCAAGACAAAAGTCCAAAAACCATTTTCCCTATATCTCTTCAATTTTAATCCTGTGGTATAATTCCACTGACTTTGGACAGGAAGTACATCCAATAAATACAGTCGATTTTCCAAATCATCCCCTGTTTCATCCTCTGGTATTTCCTTGTTCAAAACAAACTGATCTATCGCTCCCACACCCAGAAAAGTCAATTCAGTCTTATCATTGATCTTGGTGGTGGTTTTGAGTTGAAAATCATTAAAAGTCGGCAAAAATGGCAAGCCTAAAACTTTGAAGAGTCCCTGCAAATAGGATCTTCTAGCAGAAAGTAAATAGGTGGTTTTCTCTCCCAAAGGTCCTTCGTTTGATAAAGTCAATTCGGAAGCTCCCAAAGTCAATTGGGTTTCCAATTCTTCCCTATTTCCTTCCTTTAGTTTGATTTCAAAGAAAGAACTCAAGGCATCCATTCTATTGGCAGGAAATCCTCCAGCGATCAGATCCACGTTTGAAATCAAATTGACATTCAATATCCCAACTGGCCCTCCAGAAGAACCTTGTGTGGAAAAGTGATTGATCACGGGGACTTCAATTTCGTCAACGAAAAACTTGTTTTCATTTGGAGCTCCCCCTCTGATCAAAATGTCATTTCTAAAACTTGCCGTACTTGCCACTCCCGGTAATGCCTGTATTACTTTAGAAATATCTCTGTTTCCACCAGGATATCGCTCAATCTCATTGCTATTTAATTTTCGAACTGACAATGGAGTCTCTTCGGATCTGGAAAACTCAGAACTTACGACCACCTCGTTTAATTCGGAGGCATCTTCGCGAAGTTCAAAATCCAATTGAACAGATTTCGAAATCGTGACACTCACCTCATATTTGGTCTCCGTCTTAAAGCCCACAAAACTTGCCCGAACATTGTAGAGGCCAGGAGGAACATCCGTAATTTCATACATTCCATTTTCATCGGAAATTGCTCCAAAATCGGTGTTAAGAATTAAAACATTCGCAAAAGCCACCGCTTCTCCATTGGAAGGATTGGAAATTTTTCCCCGGATAATACCTTGGGAAAAGGCAGCCATTGAAACAAATAAAAAGACAATTGACAGTAAGCTTTTATTCATAAGTCTGGTAGTTCTTAAACAAAATGAATTTGGACGCAAAAAGTTTAGGTTTACTCCAATTTTTAAGAATTCATTTTTTCTTTTTCTCTCCAAAGTCTCCACCAAGGAGTGCCGGGTGAGTCATGATGCTCGTAATGATACCCAAAAAAGTAGCAAGAAAGGAAAGCCCAAAAATGGTTTTTTGATTGTGTGGTAGAATGGTGTTTATTGTCGTTTTCACCTTTATGAGGCAAATACGTACCAAAGTAAAAAAGCTGAAATGTGGATAACACTGCAGGAAGCATCCAATATAAAATCAAGTTATCCACATGGATAAATAACTTTAAAACATTGAATGTCAAAGCCATGAGCAAAAATTGCCAAATGCTAAGGTACTGTTTGATAAAGCTAAAGTACCAAGGAAAGAATCGATCTGAGTGATGATAATCCGGATCCTTATCCGTTGCTACAAAACGATGGTGTTCATGATGTTTTGGAAATAATTTCCAGTAAAAATTAAAGGAAAAAAGTAAGGCTGCAAAAACACCAATTACATTGTTTACAATCTTATTGGACGAAACTAATCCGTGCATGGCATCATGCGCCGTAATAAATAATCCAGTGTATAAATGCATTTGGATCAATATCAACAAATAAGTGATGGGGCTATTCCATTGTATATCTATTGACAGCAAATACACTAGTGAAATAGACCAGCATGCTATTACTCCGAAAGCAATTAGAATTCCTTTCGGATCAATATTGGAATGAAATGAAGTTGATTTTCCTGCATTCATGTCTGCAAGCACGGTGAAGTGGATCAGAAAGTCAAGATTTTCTCTCGAACTTGTTCCATAAGCCACATAGGCGTAGAGGTAGCACCACAGATTCCAATGCTTTCACCATCTTCAAACCAATCTGGCATGATTTGATCCGCATTGGAGACAAAATATGTATTTGGATTTTTCTCTTTGCAGACATTGTATAGGACCTTTCCATTGGAAGATTTGGTACCACTGACAAATACGATCTTGTCAAATCGCTCTGCAAATGCTCTCAGTTCCTTATCTCTATTGGAAACTTGTCTACAAATGGTATCATTTGTATTTACCGAGATTCCGTTGTTTTTAAGAATCTCGTTGATTTCGTAAAATTTATCTGTGCTTTTAGTAGTCTGGCTATACAGCGTGATATTTCTTGGCAATGTCTCCAGGTCCAACTCAGAAATATCTTGGAAAACAACCGCTTTATTTCCCGTTTGTCCTAACAAACCGATCACTTCCGCATGGCCATGTTTGCCATAGATGTAGATCGTTTCATCTTTATCAAACGAGTTTTTGATCCTATTCTGAAGTTTCAAAACCACAGGGCAACTCGCATCAATCAAATTCAAATTATTCTTGATCGCGAGTTCGTAGGTAGATGGTGGCTCTCCATGTGCTCTGATTAAAACCTTCTCATTGACCAGAGAACTCAATTCTTCGTGATTGATTATTTTCAGACCTTTTTTTGTCAGTCTGTTTACCTCCTCATCGTTGTGGACAATATCTCCAAGACAATACAAATATCCTTGTTCATCCAAAATCTCTTCAGCCATTTCGATGGCATAAACTACTCCAAAGCAAAAGCCAGAATGATCATCAATATGTACCTGAAGGTTCTTCATAGCCTATTAACTTTTTACAGTTTGAATTGTTCGTTGGCTGCGGAATTTTTCAAAGAAAGAAATATTCATCAGCAACAGAGTCATTGAATAAATGGTATCCTCCACCGGCACCGTCCAAATCCGGATTCCTAAATTCTCAGAGTTATTATAAATCACTACAGGCTCTTCAGTCAGCCCTCCAGTCAAAACCCCATTGCAAAGCAGAAAGGGGATCAAATGAACTAGATAGGCAAAGAGAAATTTTCCTAAATATTTATCATTAAAAGCCAGAAAATGAAGTACTAAGGCGATAGCTCCGATGAAAAAGTTAACCGAAGTGTACCACTTATCCAAATGCATTAATCCTAAACCTATCAGAAAAGGCACCATGAC
Source organism: Algoriphagus iocasae (assembly GCF_014206875.1). Taxonomy (GTDB): domain Bacteria; phylum Bacteroidota; class Bacteroidia; order Cytophagales; family Cyclobacteriaceae; genus Algoriphagus; species Algoriphagus iocasae. The sequence goes on from NZ_JACIJO010000002.1 coordinate 615,729, forward strand.
ATAGACAAATGGTTTTCCTAGATCTTTGAGAGGGTCTTTTGGAAAGAAATAATTTAAAACCTCATAAATAAATACACAGGCGAAAGGCACGGTGATAAAGAACAGCCATTCCTCTAGCGGTAAATCAAAAAAATAAATACCCAAAATATACCTTGGATTGAATTCCCAAACTCCCATCACTGTAAACCAATGATCCCAGATAAGAAAAAATGCAGCTGTTATCAAAATGGCAGGAAAAAGGGCTCCCCATTTTTTTGCAAACTGAATTTTGCTTTCAAAAGATCGCAGCAATGGAAATGAAATGGCAAAGGCATTAACTCCCAAGTATAAATACTTTTCCATATTAGGTGATTCCCAGCTTGTTTACGAAATAGGTTCCTATCAACAGGGACAGTTTCTTGGAATTTGGTATACGGATTCTTCTTTGGGTGATAGTTTCGGCTGGAAGGCCCTTTATTTTATCAAATAACTTCTGGTAATAGAGATAGGCAACTTTTACCCCTAGTTTCGCTCCAATCGGAAGTTGCTCAATCCCAGAGAGCGAATCATTAAAATCCTGCTGAATATCTGCCTCTATTTGCTTTTTGATCACTTTATCAAAATGATTAAAGTCTACTCCAGGGAAATAAACTCTCCCTCTTTCTTCGTAATCACTTTTGATATCTCTTAAGAAATTGACTTTCTGAAATGCTGCACCAAGCTTACAAGCTGAGTCTTTCAATCGATCATATTCCTCTTGATTTCCTTCGCAAAAAACCTTTAAGCACATCAGGCCTACTACTTCAGCCGAACCATAAATGTACTCTTGATACTTGCTGTCATCGTAAGTTTTAAAATCCAGATCCATCTCCATACTATGGAGAAATGCTTCTATCAAGTCATGGTCAATTTTATATTTATTGACTACCAACTGGAAGGCATGCAGCACAGGGTTAAGTGAAATACCACTTTCTATGGATTCATAAGTATCTTTTTTAAATCTAGCCAAAAGTTGGGCTTTGTCCTGATCATGAAAAGTATCCACGATTTCATCTGCATATCTCACAAATCCATAAATGGCATAGATAGGCATGTGAAACTTTTGGTCAAGCGTTTTGATCCCCAAAGTGAAGCTGGTACTGTAGCGTTGGGTGATCAGTTTGCTACATTCAAAAGTCGTCTGATCAAAAAGATCTCTTGGGTTCATCACTATTAAATATATCTAATTTCCATTAATAAATTTCCTTTATCACCTCATTAGCTACCACTTGCCCCGAAATCAAAGATGGCGGAACACCTGGACCAGGAACAGTCAACTGACCAGTATAATACAAATTAGAAACCTTTTTGTTTTTCAAAGAGGGCTTTAATATCGCGGTCTGAGTCAGCGTATTCGCTAAACCGTAGGCATTTCCTTTATAGGCATGGTAATCATTCTTGAAATCCTGATGGGCATAAGACCTTTTGAAGACGACATGAGATCTGATTTCCTGTCCGGTAATCTTCTCCAGCCTAACCATGATGATGTGATAATATTTTTCTCTAAGCTCCTCCGTATCTTCTAAATCAGGTGCCAAAGGGATCAATAAAAAAAGATTTTCCATTCCTTTGGGAGCAACCGATCTATCCGTTAAGGATGGTACTGACGCATAAAACAATGGCTTTTCTGGCCATCTTGGATTTTTGTAGATAGCATCTGCATGCGGCCCAAGAGGCTCATCGAAAAATAAATTATGATGTCTCAGATTTACCAGTCGCTTGTCTATTCCCAGATAAAACAGCAAGCTCGAAGGCGCCAAGACTCGCTTATCCCAGTATTCTTCTGAATAGTTGCTATAATTTGGATTGACAAGATGCTTATCCACATGATGATAATCAGCTCCGGCTATAACCACATCCGCCTCTATCTTTTTTCCAGAAATCAATCGAACAGCTTTTGCCTTTCCTTCTTTAATTTCTATTTCCTCCACCTCGGAGTTATACAGAATTTTAACGCCTTTTTCCTCTGCCAGACTCACCATGCCCCGAATGATCTCATGCATCCCTTTTTTAGGATACCATGTACCTAAAGCGATATCTGCGTAATTCATCAGGCTATATAAAGCAGGAATATTTTCTGCGGTCTCCCCTAGGAAAAGTACCGGAAATTCCATCAAACGGATGATTTTATCAGATTTGAAAAACTTCCGGACATGTTTTGCCATCGACTGGAATATATCCATCCGTAGCATGTCCTTTAATAACCCCGGCGATGTAAATTCAAAGACAGAACGACTTGGTTTGGTGACGAGATCATGGATTCCTACTTGATATTTATATGCTGCCTGCTCCAAAAATTTATCCAATTGAGCAGCCGCTCCAGTTTCTATTCCCTCAAGCATGGTTTTGAACTCATCCAGATTGGCTGGAATGTCCAACACATCACCTTCGCCATATATTACCGAATAGGATGGGTCTAAACGGATCAGCTCGTAATAGTCAGATGGTTTTTTTCCAAAGGTTGCAAAGTACTTCTCAAAGACATCTGGCATCCAATACCAACTTGGACCCATATCAAAAACAAACCCCTGATGTTCAAACTTTCTAGCTCTTCCACCGGGGCTTTCATTTTTTTCTACTATTGTTACTCTAAATCCTTTTGCTGCTAAATGGGTAGCTGCTGATAATCCGGCAAATCCCGAACCAATTACTACCGCATGTTTCTCGGCCATAGAATCAATTTTTATGCTTGTATACCATCAAATCTTCTTTGAGAAGCTTTCGGGCAATATGAATTCTATTCTTTACAGTTCCTATCGGAATCTGCAATTTTTCGGCAATTTCATGGTATTTAAAACCTCTGTAATGCATCATGAAAGGCGTTTTGAACACATCATCCAAGCGATCGATCGATTCATAAATATCATCCATGGCTAAGTTTCCAAAAACTCCATTTTCAATCTGCACATTGCTTGAATTGAGGTAATGTAAATTATCGGTGGTATCTACAAAAGTACCTCTTCTCACCATCTTCTGATAGTTGGTGATAAAGGTGTTTTTCATGATCGTATAAAGCCAAGCCTTCAGATTAGTGCCTTCAGCAAACTTATCTTTGTTGGTATATGCTTTTACCATTGTGTCCTGAAGCAAATCGTTGGCATCATCAATATCTCTTGTCAGTTTCATGGCAAAAGGCTTCAAAGAACTGGAGAGATGGTTTAAGGAGTAGCTAAATTCTAGAGTCGTCATGGCTATTGGTCTTTTGTTTAATCAAATCTATCATTCATTAAACAAAATAACAAGCTTTTGTTTAATATTTTTGAAAAAAACATAATCACAATAACATGAATGGTAGATATTTATGGGTGAATGGATGTATTTAGACATAAAAAAAGCATTTCCGGAGAAATGCTTTTGTTTAACTTTTTATGTAATTTATTAAACTACTTTTCTATTACTTCTTCTCCTATTTCTTCCAAAACATCCTTGATATCCCTGATATAATTAAACTGGGTCACATTTGACGGGAAAATCATATCCTGACCAACCACCTGATATCCTGAAACAAAAATCTGGGACTTCGAAAACTTCTTTGAAAGCATATCCACATATCCCTGAGCTGTTTCCCCTGCCGGTAAAGTCGTCATGACCGTTAATAAGTATTCCGGCTCCAATAAATTATACACTGCATCTAAATCATCCTTAGGAGTACTCTGTCCCAAGTAAATCACTTTATGTCCTTTGCTTTTAATTAGATAAGAAGCAAAAAGGAGTGAAATCTCATGCAATTCACCCTCAGGCAAAAACAACAAGAACTTCTTCCCTGTGACGCTTGGGATTTGCCCATCGATCGCCACAATCAATTTTTGGCGGACAAGGTTAGAGATAAAATGCTCCTGGGCCGGATTGATTGCACCGGTTTGCCAAAGCACTCCGATTTTTGCCAGAAAAGGATAGATGATATTGAGCATGGTTTGCTCAAAACCGATTTTGATGATATTAGTGGTGAGGACTTTGTCAAATCGATCCTCGTCCATTTCAATCATGCAAATCGTCAATGCATGAATCTGATCATCATGGGTCAAGGACCTATCCGTCAGCTTCATCACTTCTTCCCGCATCAGTTCTGGCGCCATCGACGCTATTTTACTGATCTTAAAACCGTTGTCATTTAACAAGGCCACATTCAGAATCAGTTTCAGATCACTGTCATCGTAATATCTGATATTGGTATCTGTCCTTTTGGGGTTTAACAGGTTGTAACGTTGTTCCCAAATTCTCAAGGTGTGTGCCTTGATCCCGGATAATTGCTCTAAGTCTTTGATTGAATACGTGCTCACTTTTCCTCCTCTTTAAAATATTCCCTAGGTACCAAAAACAACCCAAATGAAACTGCATCATCCTTCTTATTGGTTCGATGGTGCGCTTGATGGGCTTTAAATATTCCTCTTAAAAATGCATTCTTTGGTTTCTGAAACCATTTAATCCTACGATGGATCAGAACATCGTGCAAAATGAAATACAACATTCCGTACAAACTAATCCCTATTCCTATCCAGAATCTGTAATCCAACTCCTCCACTCCCAGTAGAATTAATACAACAGCAATGCTTCCAAAGAGTAAGGAAAAAAGATCATTCAGTTCAAATGCAAATTTACTAGGCTGATGATGTGTCTTATGGATCATCCATAATGGACCATGCATCAGATATTTATGAATTGCCCATCCTGATAATTCCATCAGCCCAAAACCAATTAAAATAAATCCAATGGCTTTCATCATTTAGTAGAAAACTTAAATCCTGATCTTTTGTTCTAAAATTTTTTTTCGTTTGGCAAATAACTCTTTTTGGCCCAACAATACTATTTCTACACGGTGAAATTCAATACAGCAAAAAAGAGTATCATCGCAATTAACAGAAAGGGAGCCAGCGGGTTATATTTTTCAAATGTCGCCTTTCTATAAATGAGATGAATTAGAAAAGAAACTCCAAACCAGCCCAAATAGTTTTCGAAAGGAATGATGTCAAATTTCCAATACCACATATCCAAGGAGGTAGCAACTGGCTCCATGACATAATCAAAGGCTGTCATGGCCACTGCTCCCATCAATGCCGCATAATAATCATTTTGAATACTTCGTGAAAAAACCGAGCCAGTCAGATAAACAAGGATAAACCAATTGACCCCAATCACGAGTGGAACTTCCCAAAGCATGGGCCCCAAAGTCGGCCCATAAACGTAATCACCATACAGCAAACCGGTATGGATTCCAATCAATTCCGAGCCGAAACCTATCCAAAATGCCAATGCTGCGACGATAGGAAAAGCATCTGTCCAGCCTCTATGGAAAGATAAAATCAACACCAAGGTTACTAAAAGCTGGGCCGGAGTAAGGGAAAGAAAAAATGGCCGATACTCAGGAATACTCAATCCCACAGCTCCTACCAAATACAAAGCCACCACCACGATCTTGGCAATCAACAATCTTTTATTTTGAGCCTCGGGAGGAGTTTTTGCGACTTTATGCATAATTCGGGGAGCTTTGAGTAGGGTAAATTCAGTTTTTCACGTTGGGATTCCTAACTTTGAAATCTCAAATCTGTTTGCAAAAAAACGAAAATACCGCTAAAATCTCTCGCTATGATTCTTTACAACATCACATTCACAGTTTCCAATGACGTAGAAGAGGATTTTGTCCAGTGGATGAAGGAAACTCATATTCCTGATATTTTCGCAACAGGCTTGTTTTTGGAGCATAAATTTTTCCGTTTGCTCAATAGTCCTGATGACAATGCGACGAATTATAGCCTTCAGTTTTTTGCTGAAAGTACTGCCAAGTTAATCGAGTACGAAAGCCGGTTTGCACATGCCCTTCGATATGAAACCCAGGCTCGCTACGGAGAAAATGCCATGGCATTCCGAACCCTGATGGAACTGGTAAAATAATTTCAGTAAGTAGCTTGCCTACCGGAGGTAGGTTTTCAATGTCAGCCTGAGCACTTGAGAGACGAGAGTCTCAAAATCGAAGGGTCCTCGACTCCGCTCGGACTGACCCGTATATCGTACCATTAAATCAATCTGTCATTGGTAGCACTGGAGCAACAAAAGTCGAGTATATCCAGGTCAGTTTTATTAGGCAGTACTATTCGAACTATTGAAAACGAATCCAAATCCCCCTTGGAGAAGAATCATTTATTGAAAACAAATCGCATTCAAAGGGGGTGGGGGGATTTATCAAGAATTCATTGAATATGGTGGAGACTTCTAAAGTGATCAACCAGAGAGCTTTGACTTTTTAGATTTATTAACTAATTATTTTGCAGTGAATTAACTAAATTCCATTCTAAACTCTTTAGAATGCATAGACTGCTCCTGATTTTTAGTTTGGCTTTATTTTTTTCCTGTGGAGAGTCAAGAGACTCCAAAACTTCCGGTACCCGTAATATTCTCGAAAATCTCAGCTATTCTATCGACACAGTTGTTGTTGATCCTGGTGATGAGATTATAAATATTAAACGTGGAGCCAGATTTTCCACCGTATCACTAGACGCGCAGAAGTACTATTACTATGACTATGATAAGACTTCAATCCATGAAATTGATTTAGAAACCCTCAAATTGACAGATACCCACCAATTCTCCAAAGAAGGTCCTAATTCCATCGGTTTTAATCCACCTAAAATTCAGCCATTGAGCGATGAAAGATTTTTATTTGTTTCTTCTGGTATCAATGTAGGAACCTTCAATAAGAAAGGTGAAAAGGAGAAAAGTCTAAAATTTAATTTCAGGGAAATAGAAGGACTTGAAGAAGAAGGTGAGGGTCTAATTACTTACAATGCGCAAATTTCAGAAAATGAAAAATTACTATTTGCATTAACTAGACCTGACATGGTCAGTTCTGATGTTCGATTGATCATCATAGACCCTGACACCAAAACAGGAAAAAGCATATCACTTCCTGAATTCATTCCAACCTTGAATTTTAAAATAAGACTTCAAACAGAGAAAGAAGTCTGGGGAGTTGGGGAAGGAGTTAATCTAAAAATATTGAAGGATCAGCTTTTTATATCAAGTACTACTAACTCAGATACCTATATCTATGATTATCATTCAGACTCATTGCGTTTAGTCGAATTTCCTCATCAGCTAGTCCCCGACAGAAAAATTGCAGAGGTAAAAAACAAAGTAGAGGATAAGGCAGAGTTTTATGCTGAATGGGCCAAATTCAAGTATCAAATTAGCTTTGCTGAATTTCTATGGGATAAGGAACGGCAGCAATATTTTAGGTTTGCTTATCAACTGATACCGCGTGATGATCCTAATCTGGAGGATAAATCGGAAGTTTTTCTTTTTGCCTATGACAAAGATTTAAACCTGATAGGTGAGAGTCAATTAGAAAATGTTGAATACAGATTCCAATCTCCTTTCTTCAAAGACGGCAAACTCTATTCCTATGTCAACGTCGAAGACGAGCTCGGCTTCGCAGTATTCACTTTTGATTTTGAAGAAAAATGAGAATTGTATATCAACTAATCTTTTTATGTATCATTTTCTCATGTCAGAAAAAGGATGAATCTAAGGTTGAGTTGAATGAACCTAAGATTGTCAGAAATCCTATAGATACATTAATGAAGGATCCTGAAAAAGAAGATTCAATCATTAGTATAGAGGAAGAGGAAGCTCAAGAAGAAATTCAGAAACCAGAAGATCTAACCCCAACCAACTATCTAGAATACCTTTCCTTTAAAATTGACACTGTGCTCACTGATTCGAAAGGGACTCTAATTTACCTACCTCAAGGTTTAAATAATTCTGATCTATCCCCCAATAAAAAATTCTTATTTGCTTTAAATTCAAAATCAAACAAACTCTACCAGTTTGATTTAGAACGCTTTGAATTGGTGGAATCCTACCAATTTGAAAAAGAAGGTCCTAACAGTGTTCCACCTAAAATCTGGAATTTCCAATTGCTAGATGGACAAAAAATCGGCTTTACAGACTACCATATCGCCGGAATCTATAATTTCCAAACCCAAAAACTGTTTTCCTTTCAGTTTTCAGAAAATGATTTTTCCGATTTAATAGACACACCCACCGAAGCCAAATACGAAAGACTCCAGTTTAGCGCAGATGGAAAAGAAATTTATTTTCTACACCAGAATATTGAGGGAGAAAAAGTGTATTTGGGAATATTTGATCCCAAAATAAAGAAAGAAAAGCTGGTGGACTTAGTGGAATTTGAATTCTTGACCCGACTCCGTTTTACCCATAGTGAAGGGATAGCCCATCATATTGCTGATTTCGCAACCCTTGGACTTAAAATGGAAGCTAATCGGGCCATCATCTATTCAAAAGGTACCAGTAAAGTTTATCTGTATGATCTAGCAAGTGGTTCTTTGACTTTCAAATCTCCTAAGCATGAACTTGTTCCCAATGATCAGATCCCCCCATTTTCCAATAAATTTTCATCTATTCAAGAAGTCATCGATGCCAGTGAGTCTCTTTTGTTTCAGATTTCATACCATGACATTCTATATGATGATCAACAAGAGAAATATTTCCGCTTTGGGACGATCATGGAAAAAACCGAAAACCCAAGCCCCAATACCAAAAAAGAAGTATACCTCTTTGCTTACGATCAAAATTTCAATTTAATCGGAGAGACTCAAATCAAAGAGTTAAACAAAGTACCAGCAAATCCCTTCTTCAAAGACGGTAAACTCTATTCCTATGTCAATGTCGAAGACGAGCTCGGCTTCGCAGTATTCACTTTTGATTTTTAAAAACCATGAAAAAACTACTTCCAATTATTCTGCTCAGCATTTGCTTGGCATGTAACAGACCAACTGAAGAATCCAGTCAGGAAGAATTTGAATTTTCTTATAGCAGTGACACTGTGATGGTGGATGCAGGAGATGACTTCATTTATCTCAGAAGAGCATTGGGAATCGCAGATTTAAGCAAGGACGAAAAACAGCTGTATAATTTCAATTTCGATGCTACAGAACTGGAAGTAATCGATTTGGAACAAATGAAACTGGTCGACCGGATAAAAATGGAAAAAGAAGGCCCTCTTGGCACAGGTTTTCCTCGATACTTGAGTATCAGTGATGATGGAAAATTTTTCTTTGTCGGCTACACAGATATTCGTGAGTTTGATCCCTCTTTGCAAAATCAGGTCCTCTATCAATTCCGAAGTGACAAGACTATTGGCCTAGAGGAGGGAGAGACGCTAGGTCAGGAATTCCAGATTTCCCAAAATGGCCAATACATTCTGGTTCCATACGGCCCTGAAAACATGGATGAGCCCAAAACCGGAATAGCGATCCTTACGCTCAATGATATGACAGTCAAAAAAATCCCTATGAATCTGTGGCAAAGGACGCAAGACTATTTGGTAACCCTATACATAGATGGAAAATTGCAGTCCAGATCATTTGAACAAGTCGATATATTACCAAGGAAAGAGCAGGTTTTGATCTCCTCTCACAATTTTAACGAAGTATATGTGCTGGATTTAAAGACAGATTCTATCACTCACAAAACTTACCATTCCAAGATAACCGCTGATACAAAAAAGCTTCCCGCAAAAACTACTCTAGATGCTCCGGAACAAATGCGGGATGCCTTTACACAAATGAATGAAAATGTGGAATTTGGTGGATTTTATTTCGATGAAGTCAACGAGAAATTCTTTAGATTTTCTAGAGAGCTAGATCGGAAAATCGGTGATTCAACTGTTTTTAAGGAAGTAGTCACCATTTTTGATAAAGACCTAAACCAAGTACATGAAGAAATCTTCCCCATCAATTATTATGGGTTGAAATTTTTTAAAGAGGGAAAACTCTATTCATTTCTTAACATCGATGACGAGCTTGGCTTTGCAGTATTCACTTTTGATTTTTAAATAAAATGAAAAAACTATCCTATTTCTTGTTTCTAGCGCTGTTTTCATGCGGAGGTAATGAAAATTCTGAGTCTTCCAATTCTAATATTCTGGAAGATCTAACCTTCTCCGTGGATACAGTAATGATAGATCCAGGGGAGGAATTACTCGTTATTTCCAGCGGGTACCAACTGAAAAGCTCCAGCAGTTTTTCAGAGGATAATCGCTTTCTATACATTTTCAATCACCAAGATCACGTTATTGCCAAAGTGGATCTAAATGAGCTAAAATTGCGTGACTTTTTCAGCTTCGAAAAGGAAGGTCCCAATGGAACTGGTCCTTATGTTCAAAACCAACAAGTATTACCTGAAGAGCAGTTTTTAATAACAGGGTACCAATTGGCAGGTGTTTTTGAGCGGACAGGCAACAAGGTTCAGAATTTTAATTTGAACACAGAAGAATTCAGCGGTTTGGATGAAAACACACCCTTTGGGAATCAGTTGATTCTGGCTTCTGGTGCAAATTGGCTATTTTCCCTGTCTGGCTTATTCAACCAAGGGGGCAAAGACTTGGTCAAGCTCAGCCCTTCAGAAAAGACTGGAAAGCTGATTGACTTATCGGGATTGGATATTGCCGACAACTATTTCGTGGCATTGCATAGCGATCAGGGAAGTATGTTTTCGGTTCCCCAATTTAACCTTCAAGAAATCAACGGTAAACTCTACATCACTACGGAAGTCACCTCATCCTTGTATCAATATGATTACCAAAATGATTTGCTTCACCTAGTCACTTTTGACCATCAGATTGTCCCACCTGCCAAGACTGGAAAATTGAAAAAGGAAGTCACCAGCAGGGACGAGTTTAATGATGAAATGCTAAAGTCTTCCTCCCAAGTTAGTTTTGAGAAATTGCTATGGGATGAGAAAACGAATCGTTTTTTTCGATTGGGTAGAAAAGTGCTTCTAGATGACCCCAGCGATGCCAACTCATATAGTTTCGAATATTACCTGTTTGTCTACGATAAGGAATTAAATCTTCTGGGCGAAAAGTATTTGGATGGAGTCACTGACCAACTTGCTTTCTATTTTCTTAAAGAGGGCAAACTCTGGTCCTACGTCAACGTCGAAGATGAGCTCGGCTTCGCAGTATTCACTTTTGATTTTTAAAAACCATGAAAACAATTTTTTACTCAATAATTACCCTAGTCCTTTTTTCCTGTCACGAAAAAACAAAAACAGCAAACATGCTGGAAGGCTTGAAATTGACGGTTGACACAGTCATGGTAGACCCAGGAGATTCTTTTTTTAATTTAAAATATGGGTTAGACCTTTCTGATATTTCCGAAAGCGGTAAGATTCTCATTTTTATGGAGAGGGATAATAAAAATTTATACCAAATTGATCTGGAGACATTAAAAATACTTAGCAAAACTCAGTTCGAAACTGAAGGCCCAAACGGTATTGGTCCATTTGTAACAACAATGTCGCGAGTATTTGATGATAATCTATACTTCGGCACCTATAAATATGGAGGCATATTCAATCCTGAGGGAATTAAAATTGATCCTAAAACAATACAAACTGATCAAATCAAAGGTAAAAATGGAGAGTCAGAAATGAGTTTTCACTATTCTCCAGTGCTATCTAATAATGGGAAATTTGCTTATTCCCTTCCCAGAAATGAAGATAAGGACACATTTAGCTTTTCTTGGTTTGATTTTGAAACTAACCAAGGTGAAGTTACTGCTTTAACGAAGTTTGACTCTCTTACGCAATTTACAATCCAAGTAATTGGCGGAAGTAGAAAATTTAAATTAATGGAATCCGCTTTTGTCCAAGCCTATGGCGAAAATGTGGTCATTAGAACTCCAGGCTATAGTGATATCTACCTCTTCAATAGCGGTACAAAGCATTTATCGCATAAAGCTTTTCCTCACCAAATTGTACCCACCCGAAGAGATCATAATTTCAACGGAAAAATTGAATCAATGCAAGAAATTAGTCTAGCCCGCGCCAGACTTTTTGAAGATATTCTTTTTGAAGAGTTCTTATTTGACGATGAGAGCAAATATTTTTTTCGATTCGGGGCTAGGAAAAAACCCAAACTAGAAAACTCTAAATCCGAAGAGAGTGAAGTATTTCTATTTATCTACGATGAAGATTTTAATCTCTTGGGAGAAACAAAAATAGATGATTTAAAAAAAGTACCGGAATACCCTTTCTTCAAAGACGGCAAACTCTGGTCCTATGTCAATGTAGAGGACGAGCTCGGCTTTGCAGTATTCACTTTTGATTTTTAAATAAAATGAAAAAAATCCTCCCATTTCTAAGTCTTATACTTTGCGCAGCCTGCGGTGAAAAAGGCAGTTCTGAAGACGCAAACTCAGATAATATCCTAGAGAATCTAACTTTTACAGTGGACACGGTAGTCGTAGATCCAGGGGAGGAAATCATTGATTTATCGAATCATCTTAGATTGGCAGATATCAGTAAGGATCGAAAAAAACTCTTTTTGTTTACTGAAAGTGACAACAAACTTTCGGTCATCAACCTCGATCAATTAAATCTGGAAAAAAAGATACCCTATGAAAAAGAAGGGCCTAATGGAGTAGGAAGTTTCCTGTGGAATTTGGATCTCATTAGTGATGATAGATTCTATTTGATGACATTCAATACTGCTGCGATTTTTGATTTTAAAGGCATTAAACATGAGACAATTAATCTCGAAGAAGAGGACATCCAAGGAATCAAAGATAAAACCCTCCAAAACAACCGCTTGAAGGTAACCGAAGATCTAAAATGGTACTACACTGTGCCAGGTTCTGATTTCGATCAAGGTGATCAGTCTGCTGAATTGGCCATTATCAACAGAGAAAACAAAGAAGGGAAACTGTTCCCTTTGCCAGCCTTGGACAAAACACACGAATATAAAGTTATTCTTACTGATGGGCCAATGATGCAAGTCTATGTGGAGGAATATTTTCTATCCGAGTTCTTCGGTAAGTTCTTTGTCACCTCCTCAGCGACAAGTGATATCTATACGATTGATCCAAAAAATGACTCACTTGTACTCCATTCTTTTGATTTAAAACATACTCCAAAAGAGAAAACTGAGCCTCCAAAAAGGAAAGAATTCACTGAAAGAGAAGCCTGGAGGGAAGAAATCAATAAAATTCATACACAAATCACATTCGGAGGATTGCTTTGGGATGAAAGCAGAAAGAATTTTTTCCGCTTTGCCAATATCCTCATCCCAAGTCTTTCTGAAGATATTCCTTCCAAAAGACAAGTTTTCCTTTTAGCCTATGATGAAAATCTAACTCTTATCGGCGAGACAGAAATAGAGGACTTATATGAGTCCCCCGAATTTCCTTTCTTCAAAAATGGCAAGCTCTACTCCTTTGTCAACATCGATGACGAGCTCGGATTCGCAGTATTCACTTTTGATTTTTAAACACCATGAAAAAACTATTTCCTTTTTTTATTCTTATTCTCTTTGCTGCCTGCAGGGAAAAAGGCAGTTCTGAAGAAGTCGAATCTGGGAATCTTCTTGAAAATCTTTCCTATTCTGTGGATACAGTTATCATAGACTCAGGAGAGGAACTTTTTAATCTCTCTGGATTGATTCATTTGGAATATCAGAATCCAAACCTGCTGTATTTCTTTGATGAGAAACAATCCAAAATTCAAAAAATCAATCTTGACAACAGAGCCCTTTTGTCAACATTTCGTTTTGAAAAAGAAGGTCCTAATGGCACCGGAACCTACCTATCAAACTTTCAATCATTGAAGAATGATCATTTTCTGATCGTATCTGATGAATCTCAGGGGATTTTCAAATCTGATGGGACGAAGAAATTAGATCTTCGACTGTCAAATTTTTCTGATAATGAGAGTGAAACTTCTGAGGAAATTCAGTTGCCATTTGAAATGCAATTATCTCCTGATGGAAAATTTGCCTATGCTCTAGTGGGAGATTTCTTTGAAGGGATTTGGAATTTTGTCCGAGTTAACCTTAAAGAAAAATCAATAAAAACATGGGAAATGCCAGAACTGCTTTCCTCCAGAAACTACACCATTATGCTGATGTCAGATGATGGCTTTGATTTACGGGCTGAGGATATTCATCTAGATATAATAAATGAAAAGGTAATGATAACAATAGGCAATACCAGCTCTATCTATCATTATGACCCGGCAACAGACAGTTTACAATTTTTCGATTTCCCTCATGTGCTCACTGCCAAAGAAAAGACAGGAAGATATCCATTGGAAGTGAATTCAAAAGAGGAATACGAGGAAATCGTAAAAGAGATAAATTCGGAAATTACCTATGACAAATTTGTTTGGGATAGCAGTAGAAGCAATTTTTTTAGAATTGGAAGAAAGACAATAAGAGATTCCAAAAAGTCTGAAGTATTCCTTTATGCCTACAACAAAAACCTAGACCTAATCGGTGAGCAAAAAATAGAGGGTCTGGATCAAACTCCAAAGAACTATTTCTTCAAAGACGGAAAGCTCTACTCATACGTTAATGTCGAAGACGAGCTCGGATTTGCAGTATTCACTTTTGATTTTTAGACAATTATGAAAAATTCCAGATACCTTTTACCCCTTTTTCTGGCAGTAATGGCCAGTTGCACTTCTAAAGGAAGTTCTGATAGAATAGAAAAGAATGAAGCTTTCTCTTATACCATCGATACGGTGATGGTAGATGCAGGAGATCAATTTATTTACCTGAATAATTTGCTGACAAGTTCGGGGCAATCGCCCGATGGTAATTACCTCTATAATTTCAACAGAAACCAGGCCACTCTTGAATTAATCAATTTAGAAACATTGAGTTTGGAGAAGATCATCCCATATGAAAAAGAGGGGCCAAATGGCATTGGGTCAGGAATGATTTCAAAAGTGGTTGACATCGGCTCCGATAAGTTGATTTTCTCTGACAGCTACCAGGTATCCACAGTTGATATGAATGGTAAAAAAATAGCTGGATTCAGTTATGCAAAGCAGGAATTTGAAGGTGAAAAACTTCCGGAAGATAAACGTATTCGGCTAGAGGAAACATTTTCCAAAGATGGAAAAACGCTTGTGGCCCTATATGGAGGTCTAAAAATAGACGATACTGCAGATGGTCTGGCAATTTTTGACCTGGAAAATAAGCAGGTACGATATCATCCCATAGACTTATTTAAAGAGCTTGAGAAATTCCAGACTGTTTTTTATTTCGAAGGAGTTCATCCAATTCAGATGTATATGGCAGATATTAAACTACAACTAAAAGGTGATACCTTGATATACTCCAATACTGCCCAAAACAAAGTCTATTTCTTTCAACTCAGTACGAATAATCTCAATTCTAAATCGTTCTCAAGTAAATATACTTCCCAAGAAGCTGAAGGCAATTATCCCAAACGATCTGATAATGAGGAAGAATTTAAAGAGATAACTAAAGTAAAGGAGAAAGAAGTGAATTATGGAAGGTTCTTCTTTGATGATGTCAATGAGGTTTATTGGAGGTTTAGTAAAGAAATGGATAAAATGAATGGAGATTCTATTGTATTCAAAACTGTCTTGACCGCATTCGATTTCAATTTCAATCAACTTCATGAAGAATTACTTCCTTCAAACTTTATTCTTCCTCAAAAATATTTCAGCAGAAAGGGTATGATTTACACTTTTTTGAATATCGACGATGAACTAGGTTTCGTAAGACTCAAACCAACCATCACTTATGAGTAAATACTTTTGTTTCCTTTTTGCATTGCTATTAGTCGGGTGTAATTCCGAAAAAACCTCAGAAAACACTGACTCTGATGCGTTTGATTTTTCCTACACCATTGATACCGTAATAGTGGATTCCAAAGAGGAAATAATATTCCTCAATTGGGATTTAGAAACTTCAGCGATCTCTCTGGACGGAAAATATCTTTATAATTATGACCATAGTAATACAGCTATTCAATTCATAGATCTAGAAAATCTGGTTTTTGAAAAATCGCTGCCTATAGAGAAGGAAGGACCAAATGGACTAGGGGGTAATCGGGTATATCACATTTATGCAGCTGAAAATGATCATCTCATCCTCACTGATAGTTACCATGTGGCAATGATAGACCTGGATGGAAACAAGTCTATGAATTTTCAATACGATAAGTTTGATTTCAAAGGGAAAAAGCTACCAGAAACCATGCGGATTACATCTCAGGAATCTGTTTCTCATGATGGAAGTACTCTAATTACCACTTACGGGGATCTGGAAATGAAGAATGCTCCATCAGGACTTGCGTTTTTTGAGCTTGAAAAAAGGGTGTTTAGTCATATACCCATTGCTATTTTCTCAGAATTACAGCCCTACCTATTCAGATACTACCTTGATGGAAATTTGGCAGGAATGAACCAAGCTGATACCTATCTCATCATGAAAAACGATTCGTTGATCATTACGAGTAGTGCATTTAACAAAATTAATTTCTATCAATTTCCCACAGAATCAATCACTACCAAAACCTTCCAAAGTAAATTAACCAGTAATAGCGCATCTAGTAATTATCCAAAAGAAACTCATTCTCGCCAAGAATTATTGGAGGTTGGGAAAACCATAGAAAATGAAGTCGATTTTGGCCCGTTATTATTTGATGAAGAAAATCAGGTTTACTGGAGATTCAGCAAAGAAATGGACAGAATGATTGAAGATTCCATTGTTTTCAAGACTGTATTGATGGCTTTTGATTCCAATTTTGATCATATGCAGGAAAAATTACTTTCCTCAGACTTTCAGCTTCCAAGGAAATATTTTATCAGAAATGGTATGATCTACACTTTTTTGAATATCGACGATGAACTGGCTTTTGTCAGACTTAAACCAACCATTAGCTATGAATAAATTCAAATTAATTATTCCCGTTTTTCTGGCAGTTTTGGCCAGTTGCAGTAGTAAAGAAAATACTGCCGAAAATTCATTGGAATTCTCCTACAGCATCGATACAGTGATGGTTGATTCCAAAGACCATTTCTTTTTCCTAAACTGGAGTCTGGGAATTTCAGATTTAACCCAAGATAAAAAGCTCCTCTATAACCTTAATCCTGAATCTCTTCTTTTAGAGGTTATTGATATGGATGCATTGGCACTAAAAGAAACCGTTCAACTGGAAAAAGAAGGTCCAAATGGCGTAGGTGGTGGATATATCTCCAAACTTCAGGTACTAGGAAATGGGAACCTGATGCTCTTTGACTTCAATAAAATTGTGGAAATAAGTCCTAAAGGCGAGTTGGTGAAAAAATACGAATTCGATAAAAATACCTTGAGCGGATATGAATTTGGGGAAACAGATGTGGTCAGTTACATGGGGACATTTTCAATGGATGGAAAAACCTATGTTGGAGAATTGGAAGATGAAAGTTTCAGAAAACCTGCCAAAGGACTGGCTGTGATTGATCTGGAAAAGATGGAATTAAATTTCGTCCCAACAGATGCCATTTCAAAGCTAGATGAATTTCGAATCATTTTTGAAATGAATGGAAATGCCATGATGTCTACGGGAGAAACCACTTATATGAAGTTTATCAATGGGAAGTTGGTCCTCGATAATACTGCTTTTAATGAGGTCTATATCTATGATATTGAGACGGATAGTTTACTTCATAAATCTTTTGTAGCAAATCTCACCGGTAATGAAAGGATCAAAAACTTTCCTACACTAGTGGAGACGCAAGAAGAACTTTTTGAAACCTCCAATGAGAAAATGAAGCAGGTTAAATTTGGACCGATGATTCTACAAAAGGAAGATAGGCTCATTTGGAGAATAAGTACAGATTTGGATCGTATGATTGCAGATTCTGTAGTGACGAAGGATGTGGTGACTTTTTTCGATACGGACTATACCATGCTGAAAGAACAACCTTTAGAAAACTACATCACATCACCTACTCGGTTTTTCAAAGATGGAATGTTGTATAGCTTTATGAATTTAGATGATGAATTGGCCTTTGTCAGACTAAAACCAAGTATTACTTATGAATAAATACATTTTTCTTTTACTCACAGTATTATCTTCTTGTAATCGACCCTCTGAGGAAGTGGAAGCACCCACTTTCTCCATTTCCATAGATACTGTAAAAGTTGATTCTAGAGGAGAAATCCTTTTTTTAAATTACTTTCTTGATATTTCGGCTGTAGATCCATCCCAGAAATTCCTGTATAATATGAACATGATGGAAAGTGTTCTTGAGAAAATAAATCTAGAAACACTCAGCTTGGATACCCTGATCCAGCTGGATCGAGAAGGTCCAAATGGGATTGGTTCACCTTTCAAAATTATTGCACTTGAAAATGGAGGTTTTGTGTTTTCCAATAATTACACACTCCGACACATGGATGCTAATTGGCAAGTAACCAAACAAACTACACTAGCAAGAAAACCCTATATTATGGACCTTCTTCCTGAAGGTAAAAGCATCAGCGTTCAGTCCAATGGAATCTCAATGGATGGAAAATACTTGGCTGGAATTTACGAAACTTCAAAAATGTCTGATAAACCTGATGGGATCATCTGGATAGATCTTGAAAAAGAAACGGGAAAGATAATACCGACGGCAGCGCTGGATTTCATTAGGGATAACAACTTGACCTTGGAGTTGGATGGAAAAAAAAGAGGAGGCTTTAGCACCGCCGTGTTTTTCGAGCCTAGCGAAGATAAAATCCTTTTCTCTACCACCTCTAAAAACATGTTGATGGTCTACGATATTCCCACAGATTCTCTCATCACAAAAACTTATGAAAGCAAGCTTACTAGCAATGAGCAAAAACCGGGAGAAGCAAAAACCATCACGGACATCGACGAATTCAATAAGCTCAGGCAGGAGAACCTAAAAAAAGTCACTTTTGGGCCTTGGAATTTAGACCATAAAACGGGCTACCGCTGGAGATTTTCGAAGGAACTTGATCATACCGTCGGGGAAGATAGTCTTGTCTTCAAAACGGTAATCACGGCAATTGACAAGAATTTTGAACAAATCGGGGAATCGCAACTCCCTTCAGATTTTATATTCCCAAATAACTTCAGGATACATGATGGGATGATTTACACCTTTCTGAACATGGACGACGAGCTGGCCTTTGTCAGACTAAAACCAAGCATTAGGCATGAATAAGTTTTATCTGTTATTCTTAGTTTTCACTTTTTTATCCTGTAAAACTGATAAATCCTCCCAAGAATTCAATACCGAAGAATTTGATTTCAGCTATAAATTGGATACTCTTCAAATAGACTCAAATGGTGAATTCTTTTTTTTAAACAATGGATTAGGGGGATCCACAGTTACACCATCAGGGTTGATTTATACATTCAACAGGCCTTTGAATAGGCTCGATGTCGTGGATCTTACAAAAAGGGAACTGGTAGATACGATTCCGCTTGAGGTGGAAGGGCCAAATGGAATAGGAGGATTAGGAATAAATCAAATC
Organism: Algoriphagus iocasae; assembly: GCF_014206875.1. Classification (GTDB taxonomy): domain Bacteria; phylum Bacteroidota; class Bacteroidia; order Cytophagales; family Cyclobacteriaceae; genus Algoriphagus; species Algoriphagus iocasae. Next base: position 635,047 of record NZ_JACIJO010000002.1, read on the forward strand.
CAATTAAGTGATTCAGGAGACTTTTTCTTTTCATCTTTTACAGGATTGCGACAATTTGGGCCAGATGGAGAATTGAAAAATTGGTTCAATTGGGATACTGAAGAGAGAATTCAAAAACAATTCGAAAATAAAGGACTGATCAGTTTCGAAGGGATCGTCTCTCCAGAAGGTTCTACATTTTATGGTACATATTCGGCAGACGGAAGAAGTGGGTCCAGTATGGCTGACGGTTTGGCAATTATTGATTTAAGAAACTTAGAATTAAAAACTATAGAGATTCCAAAACTCGCTGCTCTAAAGGAATATAGAATTGAACTGGAAATCGATGGAATGAAGACAGTCTCCTCTGATAAATTTGATTTATTGCTAAATGACAATAAAATCATCTTCACCCAATCATCTGTAAATTCTATTTCCGTTTATGATCTGAAAAAGGACACATTATTAAACTTTGACTACCAAACGAACCTCTTACCAGCAAAAAAACCAGGAAACTTCCCAAGAAAAGTGGGCACAATGGAGGCGTTTGGTGAGGCTTCCAATGAGAGAAGCAAAGAGCCTTTATTTGGAGAGATTTTATTTGATTCCAAGAACAATCTATACTACAGGGTAAGCTATCTCAAAGACCCAAAACCAGATGGGACAATTGGATGGAATGGAGTCTTTTCTGTTTTTGACAAAGAATTTAACCTGGTCCATGAGGAAGATGGGTTAGGAAGGTATACTGGTAAAAAATTTATTATTGATGGGACAGTTTATCGATTTATAAATCTTGATGATGAATTGGCATTTGAGACACTAACTCCAAGCATCGAAAAATGAAACGACTACTTTCTCTTCTTTTCCTATCCGTGATTATCGGTTGCTCATCGAAAAAGGAAAAGGTGGAAGTAGTGCCCAAAACAATTACCAACAATACATTTGATTACACCTTAGATACAGTTTTTATTGATTCCGGAGATTCCTTACCCTACCTCGATATGAATTTGGTTTCTTCGGATTATGTATCCTCCGAAGGGTTATTATATAATTTGGATCCTGGAACAGGCCGGGTAGATGTCTATGATATTGATGCTCAAAAGCTGAAAAAACGCATCCAGTTTGAGGTGAATGGCCCAAACGGAATCCGAAAGTATTTCCCCACCGGGATCAAAAAAACCAATAATGGTGACATGATCATCAGGGACTATTTCGAGGTTCTTAGAATGGGTGCAGACACCAAATTAAAAGATTCTTATCTTCTTCAAAATCACAAACTAAGTGGGGATAATCTCGGAGAAAGCCAAGAGATCAATGGCATGGGTGAAATCGCAGAAGATGGGTCCTATTTCGCCAGTTATTATGGTTATTACCCCTCCAATGGACGTATTCTCGGTTTAGCAAGAGTGGATCTAACTTCCAAATCCCTGAAATTGATCCCCGTGAGTTTTAGAGATCAATCGGAAAGGTTTTTGATCCGATGGGAATATCGAGAGGGAAAAACGATGGTGGTTCCAGAATACAAATTTCTAACCCTCGACGGTCCAAACTTCATCGCTACCAATTCCTACAAAAATGAACTTTGGTACTATGATGCTACAAAAGATTCTCTGTATCACAGAGTTTATCAAAGTAGTCTGATATCAAATGTCAAGCGTGGAAATTATCGAAAAAAGGTTGGGTCAATGCGGGATTTAAATCTTGCCAAAAAAAGGAAATTTCAGGAGGTAGTCTTTGGCCCCATAATCAAGGATCCTAAAAATAAACGCTTCTACCGCTATAGCCGAGAGGTCCAGCAAGAACCTGAGGAAGGTGGTAGATATTTTAGGTTTGTTTTATCTGTGTTTGATTCAAATCTTAAGATTATCCATGAGCAAAAACTGGATTTATCAGCTTTTATACCTGGAGAATATTTCGTCAATAAGACCTTTGTCCACAAAGGAATGTTGTATACTTTTTTGAATTTTAGAAATCAAATTGCGTTTGTACGACTCCGTCCAAGGTTCGAAAATGAATAGAATTTTATTGTTCTTCGTTTTGATAGCTATAGTTGCTTGCGAGGAAAATGGTAGAAAAGCAGAAAATCCAATCACTTTAGAATTCGAATTTTCTTATGATACGGTAACCATTAATTCAGGAGAACATTTATTTAACCTAGGTCATGGTATACCAAAAGTTAAGCTTTCCCAAGATGAACAATACCTATATTTTTTTGATGATTATAACCTTGCCTTAGACAAAATAGATCTGGAAAAAAAAGAATTTGTACTCACTATTCCATTTGAAAAAGAAGGTCCAAAAGGGATAGGTGCCACATTTGATTACATCCCTGACGAAAATGGAAATATCCAGCTATTAACACCTAAAAGGTTATTTTCTATTGACGAAAAAGGAGTTTTAAATAGTAATTTTCCATCCTACCATTCAATTTTCGAAATGGGTTTTGAAAGCCGATTTTTTGAAGGAGCAAGAATATCTCCTGACAGCCAATTTCTTTTTGGTCTTACAACTTCAACAAATGGTAACCAATCCCTTGCTTGGGTAAATCTAAAAGACACTGTTTTCCATGTATCTCCTTTGGATAGCATGGCATATAGAAAATCTCTTGAAATTGATCTGGGGAGATTAACAATAAGCGGGATGCAAGAAGCAGAATATTTCGAACATCATATTTTAGTTTATCATGATGATGGAATTGACTTTTATGCCCTTGATCTAAATTCAAAGAGTTTGGAATTTCATGATTTCGAACCAACCAAAGTTCCGAAAAGAAAGGATGGAAAATATCCAAAATCAGGTTCTACTGCGGATCTAACAAAGATTTTAGAAATGGAAGGACTTGAAATTAATTATTCCCGAATAGTTTATGACTCATCTTATAAACGATACTATCGAATAGCAAGTAAGAAAAGAGAGAACCAAGTCCGAGCTGGAATACCCAATCAATTCTTGCTTGTTTTTTCTGATGATTTTAAACTAATCCATGAAGAAGATCTCTCAAATTTACCTTTCAGTATTACCACCTATTTTGTCCGAGAAGGAAAGTTTTGGGTTTTTAATAAAGAAACAGAAGAACTTGAGTTTTTTGTCTTTGACTTTAACTTCAATTAGATAAATTATGGATAGGAGTTATTGCCAATTCTGCAATGATCTGCGAACCTTTTCTGCGGACATCTGCGGGAGGATTCTTTTCCGTTGATTTTTTCCCGCTGATTCTCGCCGATGAAATACCGCAGATTTTCACTGAATTAATTATCATTCTGCACCGATCTGCGGATTTTCTGCGGACATCTGGGGGAGGATATTTTTCCACTGATTATTTCCCGCTGATCCTCGCTGAAGTCAAACGCAGATTTCCGCTGATAAAATTCTGTTTCTGTGCGAATCTGCGAACCTTTTCTGCAGACATCTGCGGGATCAGTATAGAAGAGATTTCTCCCTTCGGTCGAAATGACACCACCAAATTTCGCTTTAGAATTCTAATTTTCTATGTTCTAGAGCTGAAAAACTGAGACTGAGAACTGAGACTTTCTTGAAATTTCTGAATTCTAATCAAGCCTCGGCAAGCTCAATTTATATTTCATTGCCAAAAACCGAATACTGATCACCAAAGACATGGATATCAACATATTGTAATTTCGGTCTACCTCGAAATAGTCCAAAACCACATACAAAACAGCACCAGCTAGACAAGCTGAAGCATACACTTCTTTTCGGAAGAGAATCGGGATTTCATTTGTCAGGGTATCGCGGATCACGCCTCCCATCACTGCCGAAAACATTCCCATAATTGCAGCAATCTCCGGTCTCACTCCCAAACTCAATGCTTTTTCAACACCCAAAACGGTAAAAAATCCAATTCCGAGCGTATCAAACAAAAAGAAGGTCTTTCGAAGTCTACTCAAAAAATTGGGGAAAATAAACGCTGCCAAAACCCCAGCAAGAATGGCATACAAAAATTTAACATCACCGATCCAAACCAAAGGATAACTATCCAACAAAATATCACGCAAAGTTCCCCCTCCTATGGCGGTGATAAATCCGGTAAAGCCAGCTCCGAACATATCATGCTCTCGCTCCCGGATAGCCAAAGCACCAGAAATAGCAAATACAAATGTCCCGACTAGTTCTAAGCCGTATTGTAAATCCATTTTTTGATTGTTTACAATTAAATTTTATTCATGACAAAAACACCCATCTCTCTTTGTCCCAAAACAAGCACCGTTTTAGGACCTTCCAAAAATTCCAATCCAAATTCCTGAAATCGATCCATTTGCTCCTTGCTCAGCACAAAACGCTCCGATCCATCTGGAAGTAAATATCTACCATTTCCCAAGGATTGAGAATCCTCCAAAATCCCTCCAAAACCTGTACACGTCCGAAACCATAAAGTGCCTCCAGGCTTCAAAACCCTCATCATTTCTTGGATCATTTGCCAGAAATTCGCCTCGTCCTTCGCAAAATGAAGCACTGCCATGCAAATCACCGCATCGAAAGCTTCCTTGTGAAAAGGAATATTCTCCAGCTCTCCTACTTGAAATCGATGCGAATCATACCCGGGATCCAAACTTTTCGAAAGGTACCGGCAGTATTGAATCGCTGTATCATTTTGATCGATACCAAAAACCTGATAGCCGGAATTGATAAAATAAACCGCATTTCTTCCCTCTCCACAGCCTGCATCAAGGATTTTCATATCCTTACTAAATCGACCTTTCAAGATCTGGTCGAACAGGTATACATCAATATTTCCGAGTAATCTATTCAGTTCCTTATAGTCCATCTTCCCATTTGTCTAATGCTAATTTGGCCTTTTCTCTTCCAATTTCAACTAATTCGGCAGCTCTATGAAATTCCAGCGTTCCTGCCTGATTCCTTGCAACTCTTATTTTGATATCCACAGGATACTTTTCAATCAGCAAACTGCAAAAACGATCCTGAAGCAAATCAAAAGACCTCGTCATTAAATTGATAGAACTCAAAGAGGTCGATTTTTCTACTTTCTCCTGCTCAGGAAAATACTGTTTCATTTTGGTTCGGTACTCCTTAAGCCATCCAGGCAAAGAAATAAAGCGATGTCCTTCCGCATCTTTTTTTGGAGGAATGATCAATTCTGAATCCGGCCCATTCAGTCCCACAACCACAATGGTTCTTTCCATGGGGTTATTCAGGAGTGAAATGGGAACAGGATTGAGAACTCCACCGTCGATCAATTCAAGTTTATGCATTTTGGCTGGTTGAAACACTGTAGGAATACTCCCAGAGGCACGGATCGCAGCATACAAACTCCCAGATCTAAAAATCACTTCCTTTCCGCTTTTGTAATCCACAGCATTGCAGGAAAAAGGGATTTGAAAATCTTCTATTTGACAGTCCTTCACTACCTTCTTCAGTGCGGTGTACACTTTTTCGCCTTTTATAAATCCCCTACTGGAAAAGGTAAAGTCCATCAACGAAAAAACATCCACCCGATCCAGATGACAAATCCAATCTTTAAACTCCTCGAGCTTACCTGCAGCGTACATTCCACCCACCAAAGCACCTGCCGAGCAACCTGCGATTTCGGCAATTTTATATCCCCTATGTTCCAATTCCTCTATGACCCCAACATGCGCTAATCCTCTTGCGCCACCGCTGCTCAAAACCAAAGACACTGATTTACTTTCAGACATTTTTTTCAAAGAATAATAAACTAAATTGAAGCAGAAATATTCAAACGAAAGTACGCATTATGAGCCAATTTAAACCTTTTCACCTGGCTTTCCCGATCAGGGACATTGAAGAAACCAGAGCATTTTATGGGGAATTGCTAGGCTGCGACATCGGCAGAAGCACCGACAAATGGATCGACTTCAATTTCTTTGGCCACCAACTCTCCGCTCATATCAAACCTGAAGAGTTGGCACTTGCCAAAACCAATGCTGTAGACGGTAAAAATGTACCCGTTCGCCATTTTGGAGCAATTTTACCTTGGGATGAATGGCATGAATTGGCGGATAAATTAAAAGCTCATGGGATCGAATTTGTCATCGAACCCTACATCCGCTTCAAAGGAGAAGTAGGAGAGCAGGCCACCATGTTTTTTCTAGACCCATGCGGAAATGCCTTGGAATTCAAATCATTTCAGGATGAATCGCAGATTTTTGCCAAGTAAACCCCAGAGATTTGAAGGTTTTTAACTTAAATACCAGAATTGACCGCCAAATAATTCACCAAGGAAAAACCTACCATTATTTCAGCGGGACTTCCTATTTGGGAATAGATCTGGTACCTGAGTTCCAAGAGCAGGTAGTAATCGGGATGGAGCAATATGGCCTGAATCACGGCTTGAGCAGGATTAATTCTGTCCGACTTCAAATATTCGATCAGTTCGAAAATTATTTTGCCAAAGAAACAGAAGCAGAAGCAGCTCTCTCAATGAGTAGTGGCTATCTGGCTGGAATCGCCGCACTACAGTATCTCAGCAAAGGAACGGACCAAATTTGGGTGGCACCTGATACCCATCCCGCAATTCTACCCATCGAATTAAAGCCAGATGCAACTCAAGAATTTGAGGATTGGAAAAATGAATGCCTGGAGAAATCGAGCAATGCAGAACCCCAAAAGATCTTGGTTCTGGGAAATGCCGTAAATCCAATGCTCCCAGAAATTCACGACTATTCCTGGTTGGTGCAAATTGCCGAAAAACACGAAGTCAGTCTATTGATAGACGATAGCCATGCTTTTGGGATTCTTGGAAAAGGGATTTTTGGAACCTTCAGCCAATGGAAAAACCTTCCGTTAAAATTAGTAGTCACTGGGTCTCTTGGAAAAGGTCTTGGACTACCGGCAGGAATCATTCTTGGAGATCAAAATACCTGCAAAGCGATCAAAAATCTCCCGATTTACGGAGGAGCTTCCCCTTGTCCTCCGGCCTATCTGTATGCATTTCTAAATGCAAAAATCGTTTATGAAGAAAGAAGAGTAAGGCTGATACAATTGATCAAGTATTTCTCCAAGAAAAACAAGATTCCCGAACACATCAAAGGAGAAGAAAACTATCCTGTTTTTTCCTATCGTCCTGAGTCCTGGGTCGAAAAGTTTGAGGCAAATAAGATCATTACTTCTTCGTTTCCTTATCCTACATCTAAAGATCCATCTGTGAATAGAATAATTATTTCCGCTTTTCACAATGCAGAAGACATTGATTCTATTTGGTCTTATATCAATAAAATCTATAAGAGTAAATAACCTTGAATCATGAGAATTTCTCTATTTCTGGCTTTCCTACTATTGACAATTTCTTGTAGTACAAAAAGCGAAAATCCCTTTGAAGATGATTTTAGCAAGTATCCAACATTAGAAAAAGTTCTATCGGATCCTGAGCGATATAAAGTACAGATTCTGTATACACAGATCGATAGAAATGAACATGGAAATCCAATTTTTACGGATTATTCCTTTCATCTAAATGACTCGCTCTATTATTATCCTGCTTCAACAGTCAAACTCCCAATTGCGCTTTTGGCATTGGAATGGTTGGAGGAAAATAATGTGGATAACTTAACAAAAGAATCGATTTTTTTGGTTGATTCCGTTCGGCCTTCACAGATTCCTGCGCTTGTGGATAATTCCTCAAAAGATTCACTTCCGAGCATTGCAAACTATATCAAAAAAATTCTTTTGGTATCCGATAACGATGCCAATAATCGACTCTATGAACTTATAGGTCAGGACTATATTCATAATAAACTGAAAGAGAAGGGCTTGTGGAAAACTGTCATCAGCCAGCGTCTTGCTTTTCCAATTTCTGCAGAGGAAAATCGCTATTTTAACCCAATTCGTTTTGTGGATAAGTCAGGAAAAGTTCTTTTGGAATTACCGGAAAGACATACAGAAATGATATATAAAGTTCCGGGAAATCCAATGATCGGAAAAGCACATATGGTCAATGATTCTCTAGTTCAGGGTCCAATGGACTTCACATTTAAGAATAAATTTCCGTTATCAGAACTTCATGGTGTTGTTCAAAGAGTAATTTTTCCACAGGCATTTCCTGAAGTAGAACAGTTTCATATCAGCGAAGAAAACAGAAAATTTGTGCTGAAATATATGAGCATGTTTCCGGCAGAAAGTGACTTCCCAACATATGATCGGAATGAATTTTATGACGGGTATTCCAAGTTTTTCAAATTCGGAAATTCGAAAAATCCGATTCCAAAAAATTTCCGAATTTTTAATAAAACGGGTTGGTCATATGGCTTCCTAATCGATGGAAGTTATTTTGTGGATTTGGAAAACAAGGTTGAATTTTTTGTTTCCGCTGTCGTCTACGTAAATGAAAACGAAATCCTTAATGACAACGTTTATGAATTTGAGGAAATCGGCAAACCATTTTTTGCTGAGCTCGGCGATTATTTATACCAATTAGAATTGCAACGCAAAAAAACGATTCAGCCTGATTTAAGTAATTTCACTTTTGACTATGGATCTAAGTAGATTTAAAGAATATGGAAAAAGTAAATGGTATGTTCGAATACCATTATTCGCAATTCCTTGCACATTGATTTATCTGATGGTGGTTCACAGAACTTTCAACTTGTTAGAGATCCCCATCGATGATTTCTATTTCCAATTTGGGAAATGGATGATTTGGGCCTTTTTTATGGACCTTTTCTTTTTTTATAAAAAAAACCAGAAAACCAAGCCTAAGAATGAAGTCTAATAAAATCCCATTCATTTACCGCTCATTTCTCAATTTTTGGTTGGCAATTGTTCTTCCTTCCTGTACGATAGCCTTGGTCATTTCCAAGCTTTACTACAATGGAAAAATCAATTTTGAGCCATTATCCGAAACCTACACTTGGCTTTACTTCTTATTCCTTCAGGTATTTTTGGGATTTTTCTCCTATCTATGGGTGTATAGGACGAAAGTAAAAGAATTCAAAAAATAGCCTGTTCAGTGTTTCGGCTCATATTTTACTCCAGCACAGATTGCAAGCTGTAAATCATTCTCACTTGGCGGAATTGGACAAGCATATCCTTCCGCATAGGCACAAAACGGATTGTACGCTTTGTTAAAATCGAGTTCCATGGTATCGCCGACAGGAATTTTTAAATCCATATACCTTCTCCACCATAAGTTTCCTCACCATTCGTCATGTCTGTAAAAGGAAGAAATAGATAATCTTGATACTTTTCCTGAGTTCTCAGGATATGGCTTTGGTAAACATTTAAGCGGAACTCTTTCCCTTCCAAAGTAAATGTGAGGACGCCGTAAACATCGTAATCCTTGATGGAATTGGCGGTAGTTTTCATCTGAAATAGACTTCTTGGAGGAAGTTTTTCAAATTTTGCGAGCACCTTGTATTTTTCATCAATTGAAAAAAATGGTAACCCCTTAAACTCCTTTCTTTCTGCTGCAGATAGTGGAGATTCATCAGGATTTTTAAATTCCGCATTGAGCTCTTCCTGAAACGCAACTATTGTCTTTTTATAATCCTGTGCTATTGAAATGCCTGAAATGAAAGCCATCAAAAGACAGGAAAGGAGTAATTTTTTCATTCTAATTCTATCGTAAGTCCTCAAAATTCTGAGGTAATGTTGATTTCAAATATCGCCAATTCTCCTTCTTATTAGAATGGGTAAGATAAAATTGTCTTCTGCAAATTGGATGAATTAATGTAGAAGGGTATTTGAGAAAAATTTTATCTTGGGAATACAATTTTCCAACATGAAAAATCTACCGATCTATTTCGCCTTTCTTTTTTTAACTCCTTTGACCACTCAGGCACAATCCCTTGCCGAAAAACTCGGCTATTCCAAGGAGGACAAATTATTGATTATTCATGGAGATGATGTGGGTGTATCCCATTCTCAAAACAAAGCAACTTTTGAGGCATTAAAATCCGGCTTGGTGACTTCTACAAGTATGATGGTGCCAAGTGCTTGGTCTGCAGAAGTAGGAGTGATGGCTAAAGAAATTCCTGATGCCGATGTCGGGATTCATATTACTTTGACCAACGAGTGGAATAATTACAATTGGCCTCCAAAAGCTGGAAAATCAGTGGTGCCCGGACTCACAAACGAAAAAGGATTCATGTATCCAGATTGCCCGCCGGTAACAGCGAATGCGAGTCCCGAAGAGGTAGAATTGGAAATCAGAGCACAGATAAAAGGTGCAAATGAGATGGGAATCACACCCACTCACCTCGATTCTCATATGGGATGCATATTTTATGGAAGACCCGAATACTTGCGATCCTATCTAAAAATTGCCCAAGAGCTAAAGGTCCCTGCCATGGTCAACACCCAAATAATGGAAGGAATCATCAAACCAAACAAGGCACTTTTTGAAGGAATAAATCTGGAAAATATTCCTGTTATTAATGAAATTATCATGGCTAATCCGGAGGATTATGAATCAGGAATGGAGGAATTTTATACCAAACAGCTAACGAATTTAAAACCCGGAGTCCATGTGATGTTGATCCATTTGGCTTTTGACGATGAGGAGATGAATGCAGTCACTGCAGGACACGACAGCTATCACGCCCCATGGAGACAAGCAGATTTTGATTTTTTCACAAGCGAAAAGGCCAAAGAATTGATCCAAAAAAACAATATCAAATTGATCACCTGGAAGGAAATCGGAAAAACACTTTAAGCTTTGATAGGAGGTACGTTCAGAAACATTCTCAGCAAAATTTTACTTTCTTTTGGAAGTATTTTCTTGATTTTCAGATCATACGAACTGATCATGGATTGGGAAAAAGTGCAAAGCCATGAAACTTTGGAAGCTTTCATTTTCCCCTTTTTAGCAAACCTTTTTATTCTAGGAGCATTTGCTTTTGCTGGATTTGCTTGGCCTACTTATAGACTACTTCCAGACAGTTATTATCAGATCAAAAGCCCGAATCAACTGATTTCATTTTCAAAAAAGATCGGTATAGGCTTGTTTCAAAAATTTCTGCTTTTCACTTTCTGGAGAAATAAAGACCAACAAAAACGGTATTTCAATGGAACAAAATCCGGAATCTTTCATTGGGTGAAGGAGTCAAAAATGTCGGAATTCGGTCATTTGATCCCCTTTTTCATTCTTCTTGTTTTAAGTATCTGGAGCCTTCTATTGGGATTTTGGAAAATGGCTTTGATCAATTTAGTCTTGAATATTTTGGCAAATCTCTATCCGGTTTTGCTTCAAAGAAGCCATCGAGCCAGACTTTCTCCGATATTAAAGAGGCTTAAAGATTCAACCAGTAATTCAGCTTAAACACCAAAGAACGCTGTTTTGGAGTGAAGCTTTCCGGGAAATAATTATCCGTATAAACCAGGAAGAAATCAGAAACCGGAGCAAATCTCCATTGTAAACGCGTGTTGATATTCAGGTTATCAATCTGATTATTGTACTGAATAAAGGTCGTCCAGAATAGCTTCTTAGTGAAGGTCAGGTCGATTCTTGGTCCTACCAAAACCAGATCTGCATCATTCTGAGGTTCAGGAAGTCGGATTCTAGCATAATTGAAATTCATGGAGATATTGGCAGTATATCCTATTCTCAATCCGAGTTCACTGATAACTCTTTGGAAATTTCCCGTGTAATATTGGCCTCCCTCTGCTTCCAATTTGACATTAAAAGCATTTCTCGGATTGCTGTTGTAAAGCAAGCCAATTGTTTTTGTATAATAGTCCGAGCCAGCAGGCAGCTTTTCCCCACCTGTTCTTGTCGGGTCAAAATCCTGAAATAAATAAACATATCTGTTTTTCTGGGTCAGCGTCAGTTGGGAAAATGAATTAAATCTAACACTATAGCTCAAATTAATATCCCGATCTGTTGTTCCGATATCTTCATTCCAATACCCTTCAAACTCCAGTTTTGGTCCATGCCTGTTAATCAACTTAGATTTTGGATAAAACATGTAGGAGACATCCGGGTTAAATCGCTTGAAGTTTGACCGTGGGAGATAACCTACTTCTGGATTAAAATCCTTTCCTATATCTTGAAAACTCGCACTCCATGCCCAATGGATGTCACTGAAAAGCATGTAAGCATTAAATGAATATGGCTTAACGGTTTCGACTGATTCAAAAGTCCTGTGATAAAACATTTTTCCAGTCCATTTTCCATTAGCTGAGTTTAGATTATAATCCAGTCCTATCAGGCGGTTGTATTCATTTGGGTTAAATAGAGATTGGTATTCATCCAGAGCCAAAGACTCCTTATCCACATAGATCAACCCAATATTTGATCTGGCAAAAAGCTTCTTTTGAATTGCAAAAACAGAGAAATTCTTACCTGTAATTCCTGCTTCATCATCCGTCGCAGTTTGCATATTCATCAGGCCAATTCTCCAATTTTCATTGATTTTGCCACTGAGTCTAGCTCCATAAATAATTTTACTCTGCACATTTTGGCCTGTGGCCGAATCAATATCTACCCCAATTCTTCTGGAGAAAAAAGGTCTGGATCGAGTCTGACCAAAGCTGTCAAAGAGATCGGCATTTTCTAGAAAAAATTGTCTCCGTTCTGGAAAGAATATTTCAAATCGATCCAGATTTGTTACTTGTTGATCCACTTCAACCTGCGAAAAATCGGGGTTGAAAGTCAAATCCAGATTCATCGCCGGACCAATTCCAATTTTCGCATCTCCACCCACCGCAGGAGTAAATTTCTCGCTGGTATTCTCCAGATAATTTTTGGATGTCTTTCCTGCCACATATGGTATCAAAGAAATATTGGCAGAGTTCTTCCTGATCGGCTCTTCAAAAATCAACTTTCTGTTAAATGCAGTCGAAATAATTGAGAAGTTTCTAGGGATAGGTGACCAGGTGCTTCTTTCCCCTTCATGGCTATCAATTCTGTAGAAATTGACATTCCAGTTTTGTCCACCATCCTTGAAGCGAATAGTCGACAAGGGAATGATGGCCTCGACCTGCCAGCGGTCTTCTTTGATGATGGCTTCTGCAAACCATTTATTATCCCAAGCTAAACTCAGGTCCTCAGACTTGGTCCCTCCATTCGATAAAAGTCCTTCTCTTTGTACTCCATAGGGGTTGATCCCGAACTGAAAGGCGTTGGTTTTATCATTGAATGTGTCAAAGACAAAAGTGATCCCGTCATTGGCCTCACCACGATAATCTCTTCTCAAAGAAGTGGAAATATAATCGCGTGGGCCATTATTCATCATTACCGCAGCCAAGTAGAGATTATTGTCATCAAAGGCTATTTTCACCCGGGTCATAATTACCGATTCTGATGTATCAGAAGGAAAATATTGCATGAAATTCCCGTTCCATCCATCTTCTTCATTCCAGATTTCCTCATCCAATTCTCCGTCTAAAACGATTGGATTTTGGATTTTAAAGGCAAAAGCATTGTTTGCAGAAGTTGACTGAGCAACTACTGAATAAGATTGTAAAAGAAAATAGATAAAAAATAAAATATAGTTCCGCATAGCCGAGTGATACCTCGCAAAAGTATCGGACAACGGTTAGGATAGGAACATTATTATACCAATGGTCAAATTTTCGGATGGTATGTGAGATTTACCTTAGGTTTCGCCAAAAGCGGTCAATATCAGGTTTCTACCTGAAGCATAACGCCGAAATTCACACAAATAGACTCCCTGCCATGTACCGAGGGCTAATTTCCCATTGGAAATAGGAATCTGAAGGCTGGAATCAAAAAAACTGGCTTTGATATGAGCGGGCATATCATCTGGACCTTCGTAGGTATGAATAAACTTCGGGTAATTTTCTGGAATCAGCTCATTGACAAAGGTTTGAAAATCTTTCCTCACCGTTGGATCCGCATTTTCATTGATGGTAAGGGCAGCAGAAGTATGCTGGATAAAAACTTGGAGGAATCCGATTTTTATTTTTCTCAGTTCCGGAAATTCCTCTTCGATCAAATCCGTGATCAAATGGTATCCTGATGGAAAGGCTGGTAATTTTAATTTTTTCTGAAAAAACTGGCTCATCCCTAAAAGTAAAACCAGAAAATAAAAAAGGAGGTAAAAACCTCCTTAAAATTATTGTTTATCAAAGTATAATTTCGGTCCGTCACATTCATCCCATGTTCCGGTTAACTGACCTTTGCTATTGATAAAATAGTCCTCAGTTCCAGAAGAGCAACTGTGGATCAATAGGCTATTGGTGGCGGAATAAGTAAACTTATACCGTGTCAATCCATCTGAAGTACTTTGTTCATATTCTCCTTCTAATTTATAATCTCCAACTGTTTTGGTAAAAGTACCATTTGGCATCAACGCATACACATAGGCTGAATCCTGAATATTGGTATATTCTAAATTTCCGGAAACATCGACTTGGTATCCTGCCAAAGCCCATTTTTGACTTTCATCACGTAATTCGGGCATTTCATTGAAATCGCATGAAAAGGCAACTAGTGCTATCAGCGCAAAAATTGAAAATTGTTTCATTGGTTTAATCTGTTCTAGTAAGAGCAATCTCCTTTGATCAACTTCTTTGCCAAGATTAAACCTCTGCTAAACTTTTAATTATCTTTTTTTGCTGCTTTTTGCCAATGGATTATACTTTAAGGCCATTTCCACCCAAAACTCCCAGTCCTCATCCAAGTCAAAGCCTTCAGGATCAACGAATAAAAAACCTTTCATGGGTCTTCCGGTAAATTCCATCGGTCTACAACCTGTCCTTTTCATACACAAACCCTCAGCTTCCTCACCCACCCTTACCATCAATCGGTCTACTTTGGAATTCTTATCCTGATTGACTCCCATCAACATTTTATCATCGACCATAAAGAGCATTCCACCCATCATTTTCTTATGGGTAAAAGCAACGCCCCTTCGTTTCAAACTAGACTGGAGACGCTCCACTAAGTATTCGTCGTAGGCCAAAGTTTAGAAGTTAGATTTTACCAATAAAGTTTTCCAAAACCCCAATTCCGTCGATTCCAATTCTCACTTTGTCACCGGCTTCTAGAGTAAAATTATCTGGAACAATACCAGTTCCTGTCATCAGAAAACACCCAATCGGGAAGGTGTTTGCACGGAAAAGCCAATCCGCCAATTCTTGGGGTTTTCTTTTCAACTGCGTCAAAGCTGTTTCTCCGGCAAATGCAAGTTGGCCTTCTCTAAAAATCTCCAAGCGTACTTTTGATTCTTCAGATATTATCTCATCCTGCACCAAAATACAAGGTCCAATAGCTGCACATCCTTGATACACTTTTGCCTGAGGCAAATAAAGAGGGTTTTCTCCTTCAATACTGCGGCTACTCATATCATTTCCTACAGTAAATCCCTGAATTCGTCCAGCTGGTGAAATCACCAAGGTCAGTTCAGGTTCCGGCACATCCCAAGTAGAATCTTTACGGATATTTACTTTACCGCCAGGAGGGGAAACTCTGCTGGCTGTCGCTTTAAAAAATAATTCTGGGCGGTCTGCAGCATACACTTTATCATAGAAATCCGCCCCACCAGCATCCTGGCTTTCTTCCATTCTTGCGGTTCTACTTCGATAATAAGTTACTCCTGCTGCCCAAATTTCTTGATCTCCCATTGGAGCCAAAACGCCCACGTCCAGTAATTTTTCAGCCTCTTCAATTTCTAGCACTCTCCATCCTTTTAACTCGAAATTCAAGTAGTCTTTCAGATTTTCTCTTCCCAATAGCTCGTTCCAATGAAGAGTTGGGCCTAGGTAATAGGAATCATTTTTTTGAAGGAGGGTTCCAGAAGGAAGCTTGTAGAGTTTCATAGGTTTAAGGGTTTAATGAAGCAGGAATTTAAGGAAAAGATTTGGGAAGGCTAGCTGCCGAAAACAAGGAATTTCATTTTTGAGAATTGCATAAATGCTTTTCCCCATTACCTTTGCAACAAGATCATAAGGGGTGCCTAAATATTTCGGGCTGAGATCATACCCATAAGACCTGATCCGGGTAATGCCGGCGAAGGGAAATGAGCAGCATTAACTAGTACCAAATCGAATTCGCGAAAAGGCGCCGTTGCGCTTTCTGTTTTGTACAAGTTGTGCATACGGGTAAACAATCAAGGAAGACTTCCCCTAAGTTTTCTCATGTTTCACCTTATTGACCCGAAAGGGTAATACACATGAAAAAATTACTGCTAAACCTGGCTTTTTGCCTGTTTACAATTTCAGCTTGGGCTCAGGAAAGTCTAAAAGGAAAAATTCTGGATGCCGATTCCGGTGAACCATTAATCGGTGCATCTGTCTGGACCGAAAAACAAGGCAGAGGTGCCGTGACCGATGAAAATGGCAATTTTACCATCAGCAAATTAAAGTCCGGAGAAGTTTTACTCCGGGTATCTTATGTGGGATTTGAAACTTCCGAGCAGGTAATTACTCTTCCAAGAGCAGAAGAACTTACTATTAGACTGAAGCCTACCGAGCTTTTGACGGAGGAATTTATAGTATCCGCAACTCGTGCCTCGGCAACCACACCAACAACCTTCCAGACCATTGACAAGGCTGAACTTGCCAAAAGGAATCTGGGTCAGGACATTCCTATTCTGTTGAATTTCACCCCTTCTGTAGTCACTAACTCTGATGCAGGAGCGGGAATTGGTTACACCAGCATGAGTATTCGTGGATCGGATCAAAGCAGGATCAACGTGACTGTCAATGGAATTCCAATGAATGATGCAGAATCTCATGGAGTGTTTTATGTCAACATGCCAGATTTCGCATCCTCGGTGGATAACCTCCAGATCCAGCGAGGTGTTGGAACCTCCACCAATGGAGCTGCGACTTTTGGTGCAAGCCTAAACATTCAAACGGATACCCGTCATGATGATCCTTATGCAGAGATTTCTAACTCTGTGGGATCCTTTAACTCTTGGAAACATACGGTGAAAGCAGGAACTGGCCTTTTGAATAATCGCTTTGCGGTAGATGCAAGACTTTCCAAAATTACTTCCGATGGTTACGTGGATCGGGCATTTTCTGATTTGAAATCCTTTTTTGTTTCTGGCGGATATTATGGTGAAAATCATGTGGTGAAATTGAACGTGTTTTCCGGAAAGGAACAAACCTATCAAGCTTGGTATGGATTGCCTGAATCAAAACTGGAGGACGACAGGACGTTCAATTATTACACTTATGACAATGAAACAGATAATTACCAGCAGGATCATTATCAGTTGATCTATACCGGAAAAATCGGAAATAACTGGAAAACCAATGCGGCGCTTCACTACACCTATGGCCGTGGATATTACGAGCAGTACAGAGAGGATGATGACTTTGCAAGCTATGGCTTACCAGATGTAGAAATCGGAGGAGAAACCATTTCCTCTACAGATATCATTCGCAGAAGATGGCTCGATAATGATTTCTTTGGGGGCATCGCCTCAGCCAATTACATCTCAGATGATGGAAAATGGGATGTGATTCTGGGAGGTGGAATCAATCGCTACGATGGAGATCACTTTGGGGAAATCATCTGGGCAAGAATTGCAGGAGCTACCAATATTCGGGATCGCTACTATGACAATAATGCTGTTAAAGACGATCGAAACATTTATCTAAAGGCAACTCATGAAATCAGCCCAGGATTGAATCTATTCGGAGACTTACAGTTTCGCGGGATCGATTACACCTTTTACGGAGTCAATGACGATCAACGAATCGTTGACGGTCAGGTAAATTATGGCTTCTTCAATCCAAAATTCGGTTTGAGTTATGAGCGAAACAATGGTCAGATTTGGTATGCAAGCTATGCAGTGGCCAACAGGGAACCGAAGAGATCCGATTTTACAGATAATCCGATCACTGAAATTCCAAGACCAGAAAGATTGAATGACATCGAGGCTGGGGTGAGAGCCCAATCTGGTAAATTCAGCTATAACGCTAATTTTTACTACATGGATTACAAAGACCAGCTTATTCTAACTGGTCAAATCAATGATGTAGGAGCTTATATCCGTGAAAATGTAGACAACTCTTACCGAGCTGGAATTGAACTTTCAGGAAATTATCAGGTCTCTAAAGCGTTTACCGTCGGTGGAAACCTGACAGTAAGCCAGAATAAAATCAAGGAGTTTACTGAATATGTCGATGATTACAGCACAGAGGAATTCCAACAGGAGGCATTCACTTATGAAAACACGGATATCGCATTTTCGCCAAATACGATTGCTTCCGCAATAATAGAATTTAAGCCTATCGAGAATCTTTCTTTGAACTGGATGTCCAAGTATGTTGGAAAGCAGTTTCTGGACAATTCGGCTAGTGACAGCAGATCTTTGGACGCTTTCTTCACAAACGATATTCGAATCAACTATCAAGTTCAACCGAGATTTTTCAAAAGCCTTGAGCTAAACTTATTGGTGAATAACATCTTCAATGAATTGTACGAGCCAAATGGATATACTTTCAGCTACTTCGTTCCAGGCGACACAGGCAGAGAATTAATTACGGAAAACTATTATTACCCGATGGCAGGCACCAACTTTATGTTGGGATTGAATTTGAAGTTTTAAAAACCCCGAATAAAAAGCCCTTCAGTTTTGATAAATTGAAGGGCTTTTTTCTTTAAGAAACTTTCTTTGGTAATCAGGAAGGTATTTCTTCGGTAGGAACTTGGGTATCTATAATTTTTTTTACTTCCGGGTGTATCATCCAAATGCCTATTGGCCAGAAAAATAAAAGAAATGCCATTCCAATACTTTCCCCAAATGAGACCTCACTCCGTTTTTGGACGGATTTAAGAACCTTAAGAGGAAATAAAAACACATAGATTGCCGCGAAGAAAACATAAAAAATAGGCAACGCTGCAAGTCCCTCTAATTGAATTCCATTTCCAGCAAAAAGGATATTAACAAAACAGAAAGTTCCAATCCAAATGACCCAATTTATGGTAAAGAATGTGGTACTGATTTCAACCTTTTTTGGTAGGTAATCTGGTAAAATCAATCCAATAGCGAGAGGATAAATACCGTAAATTATAATCCCACAGGAATTTAAAATTGAGGATATAAATAGGTCTTCTCCAAAGCTAATTACCATCAAAACATTTGAAAGCAACATAAGTAGAATTATTACCCAAATGGGTGCTTTTAAAAGTTGAATCATAGCTTTTGTTTTAGAAAATCCTATAAAGATAGAATTAGTTTTAAATTTTAAAAAAATCACTTTCTCCTATTTCAATGAAAATAAATAGAGTCTCAATTTGAGATGTAAAGGATGAAAAATAATTCGATAAAGATTTGAAAAATTAGAGGTATGAAAAAGAAAATTTCTTTAATTCATTTTCAAATCCCCAAACCCTGTTTTATACTTTCAATTGCCAATACTGCATCTTTTTCCTTTCTAAAATCAAGGGCTAAAAACTTGGCACCATTTGCTAACAAGATTATTTTATAAACAGTGACCGGCCCATTCATCGTAGGTGTAATGCCGTTGGGAATAAAAGAAGTTCGGAAAGTGTGGTGTATCAATTCTACATGGTTTATTTCTGGGAGTACTTCCCATTCAGCGGATTCAAACCAGAGGATCCTCTGATATTCCTTGAATTTTCTCCTTTGGAAATCAAAAAGAATACCTGATTTAAGAGAGCTTAAAATTATTCCAATCAATATAGCTCCTCCACCAACCAAGGCAATTTTCAGCGGCTCTGTATCCAAATCTAGAAATAATGGGACAAGGATAACAATCAGCCCAGAAGCAAGAAGTATCTGGCCAAGTATTCTAGGGCCCTTTGTGCCATCATTTCGGCTTTTGTAATTGAAATTCTGCACTTAGGTTGAAGATTTTCCTCTCCAATTAAGTAAACATTCACTCAATATCCCACTAGTTCTATCCTCAGTTGTATTTCTCTATCCACCAAGGTTCGGTCAATCCAATTGCCACTGTAAGCTATATCCCAATCAAATCGATCTATTTCTAAACTTGCGCTGAAGCGATCCTCGCTAATTTGCTCAGCCTCAAACAAAACAGAATTAGTTATTCCTTTTAAATCAAGTAACCCTGAAATCTGGAATTTTCCATTTAGAGTCGGCTCAACTTTCGTGATTTGAAAATTCGAATAAGGATACTTATCCACATCGAAAAAGTCAGGGCTTTTAAGGTGGTTTGTGAGATTTCTGATCGGAATAGGATCAGTTTCAGGGATATCTGTAACTGTGATCGTATTCATATCCACGGTGATTTCTCCTCCGCTTAATGCATTATTCTGAATGAGCAAAAATCCATTTTGAATAGCAATTTCTCCCTCATGTTTTCCCAAACCCATCATTTTGGTGCCTTTCCAGAAAATATTGGATTTGGAAACATCGATTTTCAAGGTATCGAGAACATTGACCAATTTTGGCTCAACTTTTTCCTCTAACTCAATAGGCCTATTTTGAAGAATATTAGAGAGTCCGAAAATCAACCCTGAAAAAACCAAGACCACAAAAGCTATGTGTCTATTCATAACCCGGAATATTCTTCCCCAAAATAAGGTCTCGACGAATGGTCAGAATTCCATTTTCTAGAGTTGGTTTAACTATTCCCGTACCTCCTCTATTCTCCAAGTTAATTTTTCTTTCATCGGTCAAAAGTGGGTCATCAGAGAACACAAACTCATCTAAATAATATTCTGATTTGCCAGGCTCTTTCACAGTAATGTGGATATGTTCAGGTTCATCCCGACTTGGATAGGCAGCTGGCCGAAACGTATAAAAAGTATACTTCCCTTCACCATCCGTTTTTACCCAACCTCGGATAAAGCCATGGCGTTTTGCCCAGCCTTTTTCTTCTCCTTTGGTTTGGTAGACACCTTGCCGGTTTGTGTGATAAATGTAAATTAGCACTTCATAAGCAGGCGATTTCCCATCGTTTTGAAATACCTGACCTGTGATTTTTAGCTTGGGTTCGGTCTCCAAAAACAGGGGCAAAGTGTCTATAGCAGTTAGCCTCTTTTTCCCATATTCAAAGATCGCTTCACAACCTTCGCAAGGACCACCAACAATTTTGTCCGGGGAATTATTTTGGCCATTGCAGGAGATCGAAACAAACAGAAGTAGAAATAATAGGGGTTCTCTCATCACTTGATTTTTTCCAAAAGGTTGGTAAAAGAACTATCTGGAAAAAATAAACTAAGACAAGCTGTGGGAATAATAGGTCAAGACGATTGAAAGTCTGAGAATCTTCGCTTGAAGTTATCCACATAATTTCTACTCAATCGAAGTTCCTGATGATTGGAAAGCTGTATGTCGTAATCACCATTTAATCTGGATTTATAGGAACTCACCTTACTGAGGTTTACGATGGTGGACTTATGTATTCTTACAAATTTCTCAGGGTCTAACTGCTCCAAGATTGATTTGAGAGTTTGGGTATGTAATTGCTTTTTGTCTATGGTATGAATCGCGATGTAAGGAGATTCCGCAGCTATAAAAAATATCTCTGAGGTATAAATGGAGATTTTAGCCCTACCCGAGCTAATAATCACTCGATCTAAGAATTTATCCTTCGGTGCTTCTGATTCATTAGCATTCTTTTTTCTCATAAATACCAATGAAACCACTGAATAGATGAGTAGGTATTTATACAAATCTTCAGATAATGTATATCTCAAATTCCTAAAAAAAGTAAAGGTGTGTTCATAGAAAATAGCTGAAACCAAATGCACTAAACCAGCAAAAAGTATGATATGGAAAATGGAAGCAACCACTACAAAAAGGAGCCTCTTGACCATTAAAACACGTATTCCAGCTAATACTGAAACCTTATTAAAAGTCATATTTAAAAAAACAGCTATTGGCAAAATCAGAATCCAAAACGTATTGAATAGAAAGGATTCCGAAGCATAAAAAGAGTAATCGTTGTACCGTGAGTGTAAGAAATCCTGAAAAATCGTAACCAAAAGAACAAGAACTAAGACAACAAGGTATTTAAGAGTCGCTTTAATTCTGGGTTTCTCAGGTATCATTAGAAAGAAATCTGGTTTTAGTTTAATAATTCCTTCTTCTAGGTGATTTAAAAATGTAAAGATTTTTAGGTTTCTTTTTCTTAAGTATTATGCTACACAAAGTTGCTTAATAAGGTTCGTTCAAGAAGTATTCGTGTATTTATTTGAAAGAACTTAACTGCTTATTTTAGCGCAGATCCAAGATGCTTCTGCAACTGGTTCATTCTTCACATACGCAATTCCTTCTTGTTTGATTAATCTATCACTTACCCGCAGGTTTTTTACACAATATTTGACTTCGGTATCATAAGTAACCCCTTTAAAAAATCTTACCTTATCTATACTGACCAGTCCAAAAAAGCCATTTGCTAATCCCAGTTTTTTAATTCCTGCCCCGCCACATTGAGCCATAGATTCGATCAAAATCATACCTGGAATAAATCCAGAGTTTGGAAAACTTCCAGTAAGAATTTCATCCTTTTTTTTATTAAAAGTCTTTATTCCAATTATTTCTTCTGTGGAAGCACTAACAATTTCATCTACAAATAGAAAAGGAAATCTGTGAGGAATTAATGATTCAATCGAGTTATTCATTTTAGGTATCCTTTTGATGCAAATTCAATATAATGAATTAAAGGAAAAATTTAATTAGTCTGGAAATACACTCTTATCCATCCCCGGAACAATACGAAGGGCATTTTTATAATACAGCTTTTTCAGCACTTCGTCAGAAAGCCCCAAGCCATACATCGCCCAAAAAGCATGGTATTTTTTGTAATAGGGGAAATATTCATCGTCAGTTTCCAGCACACGGAAATACGTATAATACTCCTCTTTATTGTAAGCGTCTTTTCCAAATAGCACTCGATCCTGATACTTTTCAAAAAACTCTTTCGCACGTCTAGGCTGACGTCCAAATTCAGCGATCACAGCACCGATACCGAAATTCACATTTGGGTATTTTTCCAAATGAGCACTTGCTGCATCCAAGTCATTTGCCATCCAACCCATATGCGCATTGATAAATGTGGTTTCTGGATGCTTTGCAAAAACATCGTGCTGCTCAGCTATAATCTGCTCAAAAGGCGCCGGATTATCCGCGCCACGCTGTCTGTTTGGATGAGTTTTAAGTTCTAACCATCGCTCATTATTCGCATCCATAGGCTGCCAAAACTGAGCTGGATCTGCTGAATGGATAATTACTGGAATGCCCAACTCACCGGCTTTTGCCCAGACAGCATCTAAATCCGGATGGTTGACAGGAACTCGGTTTCCATTGACATCTTTCACATTTAGGCCCAAGCTCTTATAGATTTTCAGACCACTAGCTCCTGCGGCCACATCTTCCTCTAATTCTTTGACAGCAATTCTTGTCCAGTTTTCATCGCCAAAACCCGCAAAATTCAAATTGGTAAAAACCATAAATCTTCCTGGCGCATGGGTATTAAACTCCTGGATCATTGACTTGATATATTCTTGCTGCGAATTGCTGTCTCCCCGACCAAAACCTCTTCCGCTCAAGTTTACCAAAACACCCATATTCAACTCATCCATCTCGCCAATCAGCTGATCAATTCGTTCCTCATTGATTCCTCCTTGATGGGAGTGAATATCCACAAACGGGAATTTGGCACGCATTACAGGATGCTCGGGTACCTTTAATGTTGATGGAGGATTGTATTCTTCAAAACTCATTTCCTGAGCCAAAGAAACAGAGGAAAGTCCAATGGATAAACTGAGAACAAAAAGCTTGGAACTGCTTAGTAGTGCTTTTTTCATAATGAGAGGGTGAATGTGAATGGTTGTTGGTTGAATAAAAAAGGAATCAAAACAATAAATGTAAAACGGAAGGTTTTAAAATTTGGTTGGAACTTTCTTAGAAAAATACCAAATAAAAAGTCCCAAATCAGTTGACTTGGGACTTTTTCAATTTTCTCCTTACTTATCTTCCTGTGCCACTTTGGATGGTTTGCCCAAAGAAGATTGCATTGAGATATAATTTATTGGTTCCAAACCAGAAGGCCCTGAAATTCATGTTATCAGCAAATCCCACAATTCTTCCTCTTCCCAAAGATGAAATTCGGATTACTCCTCCATTTTTCAATCCTTCTAAATTAGACGGGTGTAAATATCCAGATGCCAATGGACTATCGGTATAGACCAATGGATTGGCATAAGGATTTTCGGAAGGCTCCATAAATAAATTATCATTTCTGAAAGTATGAATATCCGAATTGGTATATCCATATCCAATCGGATGGGTAAGATCTAATTTGGCATTGAAAATCGCTCCGCCAGTTACTTTTGCTCCAGTAGCGTTTTCATAATCAGCATAGTTCTTTTGAAGTCCTTTTTCAGGTTCTGGAGCACTTTTGAAGGTAATTGATCCAATTTCATTGTCTGCCAAAAACCTCAATGCTCCACCTTTGGCTACCAATGTGCCGCCATTTGAAACCCATTCTTTCAAAGCTGCAGCTCCTGATTTTCCTAAACCATTATAACGTCCATCAGGCATCAAAACAACATTGTATTGTTCTAGCGTATTGCCTCTGATAGCATCCATTGGTAAAAGCGTAATGGCCATTTCCATGCGCTGATCCAGCAAATGCCAAATTTCGCCAGCCTCGTAGCTGTCCACACCACCTTCTATCAACAGTGCGATTTCCGGTTTGTCCAAAGGATCAGTAAATGTCGAACCCATGTTAATGCCAGTGGTATATCCTGTGTTGATCGCATAAATATCAACATTGGAAGCAGCAGCAATTTCATTGAGTTTCTGATACATGGCATTTTCATCCAATTCAGAATTGCCTTTCCCGATCAAGATCGTTCCTCTTCCGAAAGTTTTACCTTCCGGCGTTCCAAACTCAGCATGTGCCACCCGAACTAAAAACCCGGCATTCATTAACTTATTTGCTGCTTTTGGAGCATAATAATCCGTCCATTCCATCGCATATTGGTATGCACCTGGAGCTCCAATTACTTTACCCGGAGCAAGTTTCAAATTCGTTTTATCCACTTTTTCCACACTCGCCAAATTCAAAATTCTGCTGTTCAATGCTTGGTATTCAAGATTGAAAGCCATCGGATATGTCCAGGCAGAGATATCATAGAAAAGGCTGTCCTGGAATGATGTTCTAGTTTCAAACATCGCCTTGATCAATCGATATTGAGGCTGATTGGCAGGAACGATATAGGAATTTTCCTTTCGGAATTCCTGACCATTCAAGGTCACATCCTCTTTTAAACTGTAAACTTCAATGTCGTGTTGAATAATCAAATCAGCCAAGTGATAACTTCTGGCATCGTCTTCTTTGCTGCCAAAAATGTAAGCTTTGTTTACATCAGCATCACTTTCACTTTTGATATCTGAATAGAAGTCTTTCATCCACTGATTCAGCTCCTGGCGCATTTCTTTTGCCGCCTGATAAGAAGAAAGGTTCGCAGTAAACTGATTTCTGATAGTAAATGGAAAGCTCAGCATTCCATAATCTGTTTTCTGAAGATGTCCTCTGGAACTTGCCTGCTCAAATAGAATTCCGATCGAACCTTGCACATCAGGGTAGGTAGAGCCTTTTCCATAATAGAAATCATCGTAATTCTCCTGATTGTAGTAAAGAGATCCGATTTGATCTAAAGCCTTCGCGTGATATTCACCGATCTTTTTGGTCAGCTCAAAATTCTTGGTAGGAGTAAGCGGGTGCATTCTGGCAGGAACGCCAGGTTGGAAAAAGAAAGTACTGTTGCTTCCCATTTCGTGAAAGTCCAAATGAATGTTTGGAAGCCATTCCTGAAATACTCTTACCCGGTTTCTTGACTCCGGGTGCTGCACAGGAAGCCAATCTCTATTCAAATCAAACCAGTAATGATTGGTTCTACCTCGTGGCCAAGCTTCATTGTATTCTCTGCCATTTGGATCGCCATTGAGGTTATAGGACTTATGGGAGTTGACCCAGGAAGCAAATCGATTCAAACCATCTGGGTTGATCGCCGGATCAAGAAGTAGCACGATGTTTTCCAATTCAGGTCCCACTTCTTTCGCTGCAGCAAAATGGTAGATTGCCAGCATCGAAGCATTGGCGCCACTTGGCTCATTTCCATGAACAGAGTAGCCCATAAACATCACAATCGGCATTGACGCGATGTCTACTGAAGCTCCAGCATCCCGAAGTTTAGCCCGGTCAGCTTTGATCTGATTTATTTTTCCATGATTGGAAGGAGAGGTAATGGTCAATAAAACCTGCGGTCTTTTTTCGTAAGTTCGACCAGTCTCCTCGATGGTCACGCGATCCGAAGCTTCAGCTACTGCTTTCATGTACATGACCAACTGATCATGACTTACATGCCATTCGCCAACTTCATACCCCAGTACTTCTTTGGGAGTGGGGATGCTTGGATCATAGGTAAATCCTTTTGGGAGATAGTAACTCAAATCTACTTGAGCATAGCTAAAAAGGGCAAAAACGGTCAATAAAAGTGACAAAACAGCCTTTTTCATGTGATTAAATTAATTTAGATAGCCACATGGAATCTCGCAATTTTATATAAAAACCCTATGTTTTCTAAGGTTTTTGCTCGATTCCATATAGATAGATGGTTTAAAACTTCTGACTAAATTCCTACTTTCATTCTTTAAAAAAAACTAAATTGGTTTAGTGGTTAAAATAATTGAAGAAGAAGCATGGATTTAGTAACGCACTC
Organism: Algoriphagus iocasae; assembly: GCF_014206875.1. Taxonomy (GTDB): domain Bacteria; phylum Bacteroidota; class Bacteroidia; order Cytophagales; family Cyclobacteriaceae; genus Algoriphagus; species Algoriphagus iocasae. Next base: position 661,598 of record NZ_JACIJO010000002.1, read on the forward strand.
AAATGGATTACTGGCTTGGCAAATGGGTGGTTTTCTAGTTATGATCTGCTATACCGGATTGATCATTTATGCCCTGATTGATATGATTCGGTCAGATTTTCAAGATCAAAACATGAAATTAATTTGGACTTTGATCATTTTGATGGTCCCAATGATTGGCTCAATTCTTTACCTTACTTTGAATCGAAAAACGAATAAGCATCGTCGAAGATTTAATCCGAATTTTTCTAATCCCAAAAATTAAAAAATGACATTTTTACTATTTCATAGCATGAATGCTGGCTTCTTCGGCACTTTGTTCTTTCTTTTCGGATTTATTTATTTCTGCCTTTGGGTGTACTGTTTGGTAGATATCATCCGGTCTGAATTTAAGGATCCTAACATGAAACTCATTTGGATATTAATTATCCTTTTTGCCCAGGTAATTGGCCCCATAGCCTATTTAATTATGAGAAAAGGCACTAAATCAACTTAACTTAACACTATGTTTGGAATCGGAATTATCGGTTTGGCAATTTATGCTTACACCATTTATGATGTAGTTATCAGTAATTTTCACAACTCCAATGACAGGCTTATCTGGCTGTTAATTGTGATTCTAGTCCCATTTTTAGGCACCATCCTTTGGTTTTTAATCGGAAGAGGTAAGAGAATCTAAACTGAAAGATTACCTGTGGAAAATATCTTTCAGCGCAGGGATCAAAATCGGGTGCTCAAATTCAAAACCTGCTTTTTGTATTTTCTGGGATGAAACCCTGTTTCCTCCAATGACCATTGCTGCCATTTCGCCTAAGATCAAATTCAAAACAAATGCTGGCACTCCAATCCCGACAAATGGTTTTCCTTTGGCTCTTGCAGCTTCTATGGTTAGACGATAGTTAGTTGCTGGATTTGGTGAAACTGCATTGAAGACACCCTGTAAAGTCGTTTTGTCCAAGGCAAAGACAAACATTCTGGCAAGATCTTCAATATGAATCCAACTCATCCATTGATCCCCTTTTCCCAAAGGTGCCGCAACAGGTGGTTTCAAGATTTCGCCAAGGGCACCTCCATTTGCATCCAAAACTATCCCGATTCGAAGCATCACTGTTCTTAAGTGCAGACTTTCTACCTTTTTCACCTCCGCTTCCCATGCTTTTACAACTTCTGCTAAAAAATCGTTTCCAGCAGGAGAGCTTTCCTCCATTAGCGCTGCGCCGGTATCAAAACCATAATAACCTACTGCAGAAGCAGATATAAACGTATCAGGTTTATTTGTGGCACTTTCAATAGCTTGATAAAGTAATTGGGTGGATTTGGTTCTGGATTCTAAAATCAATTTTTTTCGCTCCTCTGACCATCTCTTATCTGCTACTCCTGCACCAGCAAGATGGATGACCGCATCTGCCCATTCCATTGCTTCCGGGTCAATCTGATTTTTCCCCAAATCCCAAATAAATGATTTTTGAGACTGAGAACTTCGACTAAGCCAGGCCACACTTTTACCCTGTGCCTCCAGCATAGCAGTGATCCTTTGGCCAATTAGACCCGAACCTCCAGTGATAAGGATATTTTGCATAGGGTTGTTATTTTTGATTTAACCCGAATATCGGGATTATGTTGATTCAAATTAAGACATTCCTGAATGTCTGTTTATTCTGTTTCATTTTCTATGCCTAATTTGGGCAAAACTTCATGGAGAGGAATTGAACTTCACATCACTGGTCGCTTATTTATTTCGTTGGATTGGATTGGGTTTGCTCATAGGCATAGTTGCAGGCTCGGCCTCTGCTTTTTTCCTTGTCGCTCTTGAGTGGGCAGGCCAGACCCGCGAAAATAATTTATGGATCATTGCCCTATTACCTCTGGGTGGGCTGCTGATTGGATGGACCTATTATCGGTTCGCCGAATCCTCAGTGCGGGGAAATAATCTACTGCTGGAAGAGCTTTACCAATCCCATAAACCCATCCCGTTGAGGATGACTCCATTGGTTCTTTTTGGTACGATTGCCACCCATCTTTTTGGAGGCTCAGCAGGCCGAGAAGGCACTGCAGTGCAAATGGGGGGCTCTTTGGCAGATCAACTGACCAAATGGTTTAATCTTAAAAAAGAGGATCGAAGGATGGTTTTGATTGCTGGAGTATCTGCTGGTTTTGCCTCCGTTTTCGGCACTCCATTGGCCGGAGCGATCTTCGCTTTGGAGTGGATGCTCAATCGAAAATTTAGATGGAAGTCAGTTTTTCCAGCCTTTTGGACAGGCCTTGTAGCCCATTATGTTTGCGCAGTATTTTGGGGAGTAGGACATACCCATTATAGCATTCCGGAAGTTCCTGGGTTTTCAATTATTAATTTCCTTTGGATCATTCCGGCAGGGATTGCTTTCGGTTTATCAGGAAGATTATTTGCCCAAACCACGCACTTTTTTTCTCATCAATTTTCAAAATGGATTTCTTATCCCCCCTTGCGCCCGCTCATTGGCGGACTGGTGATCGCATTAATTGTATGGTTTTCGAACACTACCGTATACATTGGTTTGGGAGTTCCGAGAATCGTCGAAGCTTTCGAAACACCGCTTCCTTGGTATGACTGGTTGGTAAAAACAGGCATGACGGGATTTACCTTGGGTGCAGGTTTTAAAGGTGGGGAAGTAACTCCTCTGTTTTTTACAGGAGCTACATTAGGAAATGCTCTTTCTACCTGGATTCCTTTGCCTTTGGCCCTATTAGCGGGAATGGGTTTTGTAGGAGTATTTTCAGGAGCCACCAATACACCGATGGCCTGTACGGTCATGGGCATGGAATTATTCGGAATGGAATCTGGCTTATACTTAGCAATTGCATGCTTTATTGCATACTTGTTTAGCGGAAGATCCAGCATCTATACGGCTCAAAATTTAGAAGGAAAGATTCTCCTTTTTCCTAAAAAGAGCTACTTTTCCATCGATAGGTGGTTTAAAAAGTAAAATTCTTTAGGTTACCTTTATTTCTTTAAAACCTTAGGATGAAACCAAATTTCAGATTTTTTTCTAATCCAGATCGTAATTTATACTTCATTCGAAAGCTAAAAGCCATCGTTGAAGGGGTAGTTCGAGCGAGTAGTTTTATCACGTTTGCGCTTTTACTTTATCATCTAGGATACGATCCAGAGCCCATTACATACGCTATTTCCTCCTTTATTTTCACACTCTGCCTTATACTAATTGGAGTAGGGTATATTCTGAAAATACTTTTGAATGAACCTTCTATCTTAGTAGGACGAGTCATTTTAGAAATTCTTTTGTCCCTATTTCTGATAGGCTTTTCACTTTTGAGATGGAATGTATTCGGAATGGAGTTTTCTGAAGGTATTCTCAACTATTCAAGGCAGTATTTTTTGGTCAATATTCTCGTTGTCATTTTATTTTTTATCGAAGTCAGTAAATACAGTCTGAGCATAAACCGCCTCAAAGCCAGTCCTACTCTAGTTTTTATCCTCAGCTTTTTCATTTTGATTTTCATAGGAGCAATATTATTAAGCCTCCCTCATGCTACCACAAACGGGATTTCATTTATTGATGCTTTGTTCACCTCCACTTCTGCTGTTTGTGTGACTGGTTTAATAGTTATGGATACGGCAAAAGATTTTACTTTTTTCGGCCAAATCACCATCATGATTTTATTCCAAATAGGAGGATTGGGAATGATGACCTTTACGAGTTTCTTTGGGTTCTTTTTCAAGGGAAATTACTCTATAGAAAACCAGCTTTTTATCCGGGATTATATCAATGAAAACAATGTAGGTGAGATTTATTCCACCCTCTTAAAAATCATTTTCTTCACCGTGCTGACGGAGTTATTTGCAGCATTTCTGATTTATCATTTTACCGATGATTCTCTATTTACCTCCAAAGGAGACCAGATTTTCTTCGCTGCATTCCATGCGATTTCCGCTTTTTGTAATGCTGGGTTTTCAACTTTAAGTAATGGATTATTTGAATCCGGATTCCGGGAGATGTATTCCATGCACTTGGTTTTGGCCATGGCAATTATCCTAGGTGGGATCGGATTTCCTGTTTTTATCAATTATTACAATTACCTCAAGCATGTCGTGGTAGGTGGAACCAAAAAGTTTTTGGGAATTGAAGATTACCGGCATATTCCCCGAATCTCCAATATCAGTACACGTTTATCTTTATACACAACAGGCATTCTATTGGTCATAGGTTTTGTCACTTTTGCGATTTTTGAAAGTGATAGCACATTGGAAGGCTTAAGCCCTTATGGAAAATTCGCTACAACAGTTTTCGGGGCTGTCACGCCAAGGACTGCAGGGTTTAATACGGTAGACATGACCATGCTGACCGTACCGACAATTTTGATCTATTTGATTTTGATGTGGATCGGTGCTTCTCCCGGATCTACCGGTGGTGGATTGAAAACAAGTACTTTTGCCGTGGCAATTTTGAATACTGTCAGCATCGCAACAGGAAAGAAAAGAGTGGAAGTTTTTCGTAGACAAATTTCGAACGAAACCCTTCAAAAGGCATTTGCCGTGATTGCTCTTTCCTTTCTAGTCATTGGTTTGGGCATATTCTTGGTCATGCTTTTTGATCCTCAACTTTCATTGATAGATGTGGCATTTGAGGTATTCTCTGCATTCTCCACAGTGGGACTTAGCTTGGGAATTACATCCCAACTCAGCACTGCGAGCAAGCTGGTCATTATGATCTGTATGTTTATGGGAAGGGTGGGAACTTTGACTATCCTGATCGCCATTGTCAGAAAAGCAGGACAGGAACGCTACAAATACCCAGAGGAAAATGTCTTTATTACTTAACTTGTTTAAGCTTTGAAATAGACGATTTCAATTGGGATAAAACTTAATCACGATTTCAATTGAATTTTGAAAAAAACTAGAAACTGATGAAATATATCATTGTAGGTATGGGGAACTTTGGCGGATATCTCGCCATGAGATTGACCGATCTAGGCCATGAAGTGATAGGTGTGGACAACAGCGAAAACCGAATCGATCTGGTAAAAGATAAGATCACACACTCTGTCACCATGAATGCCACAGACACTCAGGCAGTGAAAAACTTGCCTCTAAGAGATTGCGATGTGGTGATCATTGCAATTGGTGAAGATGTCGGGGCATCGATCATGTCCACAGCCATTTTTAAACAACTTCAGGTCAAAAGAATCATCGCCCGTGCGATCAATGATCTCCACGAAACTGTGATACGAAGCATCGGTGTGGATGAAATTATTCATCCAGAAGAGGAAACTGCCGATAGACTTTCGAAGAGATTGCAGATGAAAGGGGTAATGGATTCCTTGGAAATCTCTGACGAATACAACATTGTAGAAGTCAAAGTCCCAAAAAGATATGTAGGGATGAAAGTCTCTGAAGCAGATATCCGAAAAGAATTTTACCTGAATATTCTGACAGTGATCAAGTTGGTGGACAAAACCAATCTGTTGGGAATCAAAACACAGGAAAAGCAGGTCGTGGGTGTCATTACTCCAGAATATCTTTTGGAACAGGGAGATATATTATTGCTTTTTGGGAAAATCAAAAACATTCAGGAATTCCTGAATTTGGATGATTAATGCATTTTGATCCCGCAGTTTCCACAAAAATTATCACCAGGTCTTAAATCATCTTTCCCACAATTCGGGCAAGTCACCAACTTTGGCGCATCCATTTTTTTGCGCTGGGAAGCCATTTCAGAACTTACAATTCCCGTGGGAACAGCGATAATTGCATAACCCAGCAGCATGATTATCGATGACACAAATTGACCCAATGGGGTCGATGGCGTAATATCCCCAAAACCCACGGTCGTCAAAGTCACAATGGCCCAATACATTCCTACTGGAATACTTGTGAAACCATGTTCTGGCCCCTCGATAATAAACATCAAAGTTCCCATGATCAGGACTATAGTCACCACAAAACCAATGAAAATCATGATCTTATGTGTACTTGCCCGTAGAGATCTTTGTAAATATTCCGCCTCAGACACATACCTTCCCAATTTCAAAATCCTGATAACTCTCAGCAATCTCAAAGCTCTTACTACCGCCAAAAGCTGAGAATTCAAAACAAAGAAACTGACGTAAGACGGTAAAATTGCCAGTAAATCTACGACTCCATAAAAGCTGAAAATATATCCATTTGGCTTTCTGGATAACCAAATCCTAAGAACATATTCCAAGGTAAATAAGGCAGTAAAAACCCATTCCAAATACAAAAAAAGCTGACCATAACTGGCACGTATGCTGGCAACGGAATCAAGAATAGAAACCAGAATACTCCCAAAAATCAAAAAGAGCAAAACAATATCGAAGGTCTTCGAGGCCCAGTCATCCGACTCAAAAACAATATGGGCGAGTCGCTTTTTTGTAATTTTCATAACTGAATTTAGAAATAATTCTTAGCCTACACCATTCAATCCAGATAGTATATTCGTTTTACCCGAGTACTGATATTGGTAAGAAGCTCATATGGGATCGTTCCAATCCGATCTGCAAGCTCTTTCAGCGAAATTCCTTCTCCATAAATGATAGCCTCATCCCCAGCTTTTACATCCAGACCTGTCACATCCACCATGCACATATCCATGCAGACATTTCCGATCACCGGAGCCTTTTTCCCTTGAATTAAAACATAGCCTTTCCCATTGGAAAAACGCCTATCATAACCATCCGCATAGCCAATGGAAAGTGTTCCGATTTTTCCTCCATCTTTCAACATTCCCTTTCTTGAATAACCAACGGTTTCGCCAGCTGGCAATTCCTTGATTTGGGAAATAGTGGTTTTCAAGGTACTGATTGATCGAAGTGATGTACCGTATTTGCCGGTAACTTCTACTCCGTAAAGCCCAATTCCTAAACGAACCATATCAAACTGAAACTCTGGAAAAGCAACAATACCAGCTGAATTCAATGCATGAAAAAGGGTCTTTTCAGGTAAAATCCCTTCCAATTCCGATTTCATTCTTTTAAACCTCTCCAATTGCTCTAAAGAGAAATCCCGATGAATTTCCTCATCCGCACCGACTAGATGCGTGTATACTGATGCTACTTGAATCTTATTTCCATTAGAAATGAGCTGTTTCAATTCATCCAATTGGTTTTCCTCAAATCCCAATCGATGCATCCCCGTGTCCAAATCGAGATGGATAGAAATGCTCTTACCATTTGCTTCGCAAAAACTCTGAACTGTCTTGTAAAATTCTGGACTGAAAACGACCGGTTCTAAATCAAATTCACTGCAAAGCTCGATCGTTTCTTCAAGAGGATTCAAAACCATAATCGGAAGAGAAATTCCATGCTTCCTCAGAATCACTCCTTCATCTGTAAAGGCAACGGCCAAATAATCAGCCCCCATGGTTTGCAGGTGATTTGCAATCTCAACAGCCCCTCCACCATAGGCAAACGCTTTTACCATCACCATCACTTTGGTCTTTGGCTTTAGCTGCTTTTTATAAAAGTTAAAATTATGAGTTAGCGCATTTAGATTGATCTCCAGCGTGGTTCCATGAATTCGCTGCTGGAGCCTGTTCACCACTCTTTCAAAACCAAATGGTCTGGCTCCAGTAATCAGAATCAGATCATTTGAAAACCGCTCAGGATCCAAACTTTCCAATAGCTTTTCCGAACTAGAGTAATTTTCAAATTTTCCTGAAAATCCTTTTTCTAATACTGCTATTTCTGTCCCAACTCCAATGATGAGATCCAACTGATAACTTTGAATCAACTCAGAAACTGCTGCATAAATCCTCTCAGGCGAGCCTTGCTGAAGCAAATCTGACAAAATCAGGATCTTTCGCTTCTTAGGTCGCTGTTGCTGCATAAAATCCAATGCGACTTTCAAACCAGCCAGGTCATTGTTATAGGTATCATCGATCAATAAAGAATCATTGATACCCGACTTCAAAGTCAGTCGCATATCAATTGATTTCAGGTGATCAATTCCTTTCTGGATGGATTCCGCAGCTTGGCCAAGTGTCAATGCTGCAATAATTGCATGGGTAATGTTTTCGATAGAAGCAGGATCCGAAAATGGAACCTGAAAAGTGTAGGTATTTAAATCAGATTTGACAAAAATGATTTTTGCTCCTTTTTCTAATAATTTAACTGATCTGGTAAAATCCGCTCCAGCTTGATCAGACCAGCCTATCAGCATTTCTTCCCGAAAGTTTCTCTCAATAATTGGAGCTAAACTTTTTTGATCCCTACAGTAAATTAAAAAATCAGAATTTTTGAAAAGCTTTAATTTTTCCAAAATCTTCTGTTCCAAACTCTCAAATCCCTCTTGATGAGCTGTTCCGATATTGGTGAAGATTCCGAGGTTAGGACGGATCATTTCTGCCAGCGCATCCATTTCACCGGATTTTGAAACTCCGGCTTCCAATATCGCAACCTGATGGTCTTCCTCTATTCCAAAGATAGAAAGTGGAACTCCCACCTGCGAATTATAACTTTTTGGGCTTTTGGCAACGTGGAATTTTTGGCTCAAAATCTGTCCCAGCCATTCTTTCACAATCGTTTTTCCATTGCTTCCTGTGATGGAAACAACTGGTTTTTCAAACTGAGATCTCTGAAAAGCAGCAATTTTTTGTAAAGCTTTTCGTGTGTCATCAACTTTTAAAAAGACTGCTTTTGATTTCAATTCCTCAGGAATGACATAATCAAAATGAACGAGTAAATTGCCCACGCCCAAATCGACAAGGGAAGGAATAAAAGAATGCCCATCAGCTTTTGCCCCTTTTAGTGCGACAAAAAGGCTTTGGGATGGATGAATGATTTGCCTAGAATCAATGGCAATCTGAGCGATCAGATTCTTTTCCGATTCGCCAAACTTTTGTCCATTGGTGATTTCGGCAATTTGCCCGATCGACAACGACTTTAGCATATTACTTGGTTTTGTCCTTCTTGTTCTTTTTAAAAAACACTTGTCTAATCCATCTCGGCAAGAATAATGCCCCGAGAATCAGATAAGGATAGTAAGAAAGAAGTCTCCACAAAATACTGGTAACAAATGTGTATTTGGTCAGAAACTGGGTGAAGAACTGCGCAAAGAAAAACTCCGCCGTGCCACTACTGCCTGGAGTAGGTGAGATCATCATGACGATCCACATGATCACTTGCCGCGCAAAAACAATGATATGTTCAAAGAATTCAAGTGGTACAAAAGCAGAAATCAAAGCATTAAGCATCAGATATCTGGATGTCCAGATGAAAATTGTGGCAAGGATAATCGGTAGCCAATAGTTGATTTTTTTACCTGCCAACTCTTTGGAAGCCTCAATGATCTGGTTTCCGTATTCGTCCGCATCATGCTTCCATTTGCGGAGCCACTTGATGGAAAATATCTTTATCAACACCCATTTAAAAACTCGTGGACGATAAAATAATGCAGCAGCCATAACCAAACTGTAAGTAGCATAAAGGGCATAACTGATCCAAAAGATAGCTTCCATACTATTCTGGAGCTGACTTTCGAGAACTTTACTTTCAGGAAAAATATTGCCTTTGGCAAAAAACAGAATGATCGGAGCACCAATGACAAAGAATAAATTGTCTAAAATGGCTGTCACCATCACATAGGCTATCGCTCTTCCAAGCTTAATTCCTTCTTTATTTAAAATAAAAATTGCTACTGCCGTTCCCCCCACTACGGATGGCGTCACAGCTGAAGCAAATTCCCATAAAATGATGACATAAATGGACCTTGTCCAAGTGAGTTGCCTATTCGTAACTTCCCTGATTCGATAGACATAACCAGCATCTCTAAAAAGTATTACTAAGACCGCTAAAAAAATCCAGGGCAAAGAAGCATCAAACACTACATCTAAGGTTTCACCATTGACCGAAGGGTCAAAATAAAACATTGCAAATACGATCCCCAACCCGATAATGACCGGAAACCATACCTTATTAGGATTCAGTGTCTGAAAGATTTTTTTATTGTCTAACTTCATTCTTAGCCAGCGGTGATAGGCTCAGTTTTTTCAACCCAAAAATTATTGAATCCTTCTCCAATGATAATGGTCACCTTCGAGAGTTGAAGTAGTTCCAAAATGGCGAGAAAGGTATAGATTACAAAAATTTTGTCGGGTTTGTAGGTGATAAACTCGGAAAACGGAACTTGCTTTTTGAAACTGATTTTTTCCAAAACAAAGTCCTTTTGTTGCTCAATGGTGTAAGGATATTGGATGACTGTATGGGTAGTTTCATCTCTTCTCGAGGCAAACTTGGCCATGCTACGCTGAAACACTTTGAGAAGTTTGTACAGATCAACGTTTTGCATTTCGGCATCCACATCTTCGACTTTGCTTAATTCCTGAAGTTCGAAAATTAAATTTCCTCTTTTTTCCTTCGAAAGTCGATTTTCTTCCAAAGAAGCCAAATCCTGGATTACAGACTTATACTTCTTATATTCCAAAAGGTTTCTGATGAGTTCCTCTCTCGGGTCAATTTCCTCTCCTTGCTCGTTTAGCTCAGGTCTAGGTAGCAACATTTTGGATTTGATCCGCATTAAAGTTGCTGCAAAAAGGATAAACTCACTCGCTACCTCGATTTCCATTTGCTCCAAATGATGGAGATAATCCAGGAAATCATTGGTAATCTTTGAGATGGGAATATCATATATATCCAATTCGTCCCGTTCGATGAAGAATAACATCAGATCAAACGGGCCTTCGAAAAGCGGTAATTTGATTTCGAAACTCAAGGGATATTTAAATTATTGGTTAATTTTGCAACCTTGTAGCCAAAGATATTCAATTAAGCGTAAATTAATTGGACTTACGTGAAAGAAAGAAAAAAGGCCTAGGAAAGAATTCATTTGTGAATTGTAACAAACTCTTCGAAAGCCAGTTATTTCTTTTTGACACAAGAACACCAAACCATGCTGATTCAACCAGGAGAATTATTAGCACAAATCAACAGCCCCGCTGATCTGAAAAAATTTCCAAAAGATAAATTGGTTCAGATCTGTGATGAACTGCGTCAGTTTATTGTGGATAATGTTTCCGTTTATGGCGGTCATTTTGGTGCTAGTTTAGGAGTAGTGGAGCTTACTGTAGCTCTTCATTACATGCTGAATACCCCAGAAGACCAATTGGTTTGGGATGTAGGCCATCAGGCTTATGGTCATAAAATACTGACCGGAAGAAGAGATCTTTTTCATACCAACCGTGTGTACGGCGGCATTTCCGGTTTCCCAAAAAGAAAAGAAAGTGAATACGACACCTTTGGTGTTGGTCATTCCAGTACGTCGATTTCGGCAGCATTGGGCATGGCAGTCGCTTCAAAATATAAAGGAATCCAAAAGCAACATGTCGCAGTAATCGGCGATGGATCGATGACGGGAGGAATGGCATTTGAAGCCATGAATCATGCAGGTGTCAGCGACTCCAATTTGCTGATCATTTTGAATGACAATTGCATGTCAATCGACCCCAATGTGGGAGCTTTGAAGGATTACCTGACTGATATTACCACTTCCCATACTTACAATAAGGTAAAGGATGAAGTATGGAAGCTCCTTGGAAAATTCAGCAAATTTGGTTCTAGCGCTCAGGAAGTTATTTCCAAAGTAGAAGGTGCCATCAAATCTGCGGTACTAAACCAAAGCAATCTTTTTGAATCTCTAAATCTGAGATATTTCGGACCGGTAGATGGGCATGATGTCAATCATCTAGTCGAGATTCTCAAAGACATGAGAGACATTCCTGGACCAAAAATCCTTCATTGTGTCACTGTAAAAGGCAAAGGATACGCTCCTGCGGAAAACGGAAATAAAACTACTTGGCATGCCCCAGGTACTTTTGATAAAGTAACCGGAGAAATATTCAAGAAAATTCCTTCTGTCCCACAAGCTCCAAAGTATCAGGATGTTTTTGGAAACACTTTGGTGGAATTGGCAGAAATGGATGATAGAATCATGGGTGTTACCCCAGCGATGCCTTCTGGCTCTTCCATGAATATCATGATGAAAGCCATGCCAGACAGAGCTTTTGATGTCGGCATTGCTGAGCAACATGCAGTCACTTTCTCTGCTGGACTTGCCACTCAAGGACTTGTTCCTTTCTGTAATATTTATTCCACATTTATGCAGCGGGCTTATGATCAAGTCGTGCATGATGTGTGTTTACAAAACTTACCGGTAGTCCTTTGCTTGGATAGAGCTGGATTTGCTGGTGCTGATGGTCCGACACACCATGGCGCTTACGACATCGCTTATTTCAGATGCATACCTAATCTAGTTGTCTCTGCTCCTATGAACGAGGAGGAACTTCGAAATATGATGTATTCTGGCTCATTGCATAATGGTCCGTATTCTATCCGATATCCTAGAGGAAAAGGTGTGATGCCAGAATGGAAAACTCCATTTAGAAAAATACCTGCAGGTCAGGGCAGAGTGATCAAAGAAGGTGAAGAGGTTGCTATTTTGACAATCGGGCATATCGGAAATTATGCTGTCGAAGCTTGCGAAACACTTTCCAAAGAAGGCTTAAATCCAGCTCATTTTGACATGCGATTTGTAAAACCATTGGATGGGGAATTGCTACATGAAATTTTCATCAAATTCAATAAAGTCATCACTGTCGAAGACGGATGTCTGATGGGAGGCTTTGGTTCCGCAGTCATCGAATGGATGATGGATCACGGCTACCAAGCGCAAGTTAAACGTCTTGGAATTCCTGATGATGTGATTGAGCATGGGGAGCAAATTGAATTGCATAAAGAATGTGGCTTCGATCCAGAAGGAATCGCCGAGGCGGTCAGAAGTATGGCTGAGGTAGCCAAAGCACATTAAAAATCAAGTTCATGTCGAGTATCCATTTTTTTGAAAAAGGTCAAGGCCAGCCTTTGATACTGATTCACGGTTTTTGTGAAATCGGAGCCATGTGGAAGGATTTTTCTGAAGCATTATCTTCAGATTTCCGTGTCATTTGTCCTGATCTTCCAGGCGTTGGAAAGTCTACTTTAGATCAAGAATCGCTTTCTATGGAAGAAATCGCGGTGATTTTGGAATCCTGGATGGAAGAAAACCAAATTGACCAGCCGATAGTAATTGGCCATTCTCTGGGAGGATATGTGACTCTGGCTTTGGCTGAGTTGATGGGAACAAAGCTAAAAGCTATTGGACTTTTCCATTCTACAGCATTTCCAGATAGCCAGGAAAAGAAAGAAATGCGGGATAGAACGGTGATTTTTTTAGAAAAACACGGAGTGGAGAAATTTGTGAGCTCCTTTGTTCCACCACTTTTTCCAGAAAACCGAAGAGCTGAGTTGGATGGGGAGATTCAATTGGCAATTGAACAGGCAAAGGAATGCTCTCTACAGGGTTTAATTGCTTTGACCAAAGCGATGCGAGATAGGAAAGATCGATTCGAAGTTTTGACAAACTTCCAAGGCCCAAAATTGATGATTGCGGGAGAATTAGACGGTGCAGTTCCTTTGGAGGCCAGCAAAAAACACCAAGACATCGTCAGTTCTTACATTGAGCTCTCAAACACAGGACATATGGGAATGGTAGAACAAAAAGCAGAAACTATCGAAATTTTAAGATCTTTTTGTAAAGCAGTCTGAAAGAGGTAAATAACTGATTTTTAATCACAAAGTCTTTTCTAAAATTCCCATCAACTTCTCCAAATATTCCTGATCTACCGAGTCAAAATCATCCAGCTTGTCGGAATCTACATCCAGCACCATTGCAACTGTTTCCTCTTTAAAAACTGGTACTACGATCTCGGATTTGGAAGCAGAGCTACAGGCAATATGTCCCGGAAATGCATCTACATCTGGAACCAATTGGGTTTTGGCTTCTTGCCAAGCTGTTCCACAAACCCCTTTGCCCAATGAAATCCTAGTACAAGCGATAGGTCCCTGAAAAGGCCCCAGCACTAATTGATTTTCTTTTACCAAGTAAAATCCAACCCAGAAGAATCCAAAAGCCTCTTTCAGCGCAGAAGAAATATTTGCCAAATTTGCATAGAGGTCCGGTTCTCCACTGATCAGCGCCTCAATTTGAGGGATTACGGATTCGTATTTTTCAGCCTTGGTAGCTGCTTCTGGAATATATAAGTTTTCAGACATGGTAGTGTATGGCTAGTCGATCTTCTTGAATAGAAAGTATTTCTGAAGCAGGTTTTGTAATGGAAGGCGCTGCAATTCCTTCTCCAAATTTATTTTGGCTGGTAAACACTCTGGCCTCGTCCCAAAGTTCAGATTCCAAAAACTTTTGTAATAGGTAAGTTCCTCCTTCAACAATCAGGCTTTGGATTTTACGCTTATGTAAATCATCCAAAATCTGTTGAATCGAGAATCCTGACTTGAATTTTACGAACTCTAAATTTCCTTTTTCTTCGGATTTGATCGTGTTATAACAAATCGTAGGAACTGCCTGATCAAATAATTTTAGATCTTGGGGTAATTCCAATTTGCTATCAATAACCAATCTAACGGGATTTTTGCCAACCCAGTCTCTTACATTCAAAGCTGGATCATCATACTTGGCTGTATTTTTCCCTACCAAGATGGCATCTTCTTCCGCCCTCCATTTGTGAACGAGTTGGCGGCTGGAAGAATTACTGATCCATTTAGAAGAGAAATCATTTCGGGCGACAAAACCATCTTGAGTCTGTGCCCATTTTAAAATCACATAAGGCCGATTCTTTTCTATTTGAGAGAAAAATCGACGGTTTTGCCATCTTGCTTCTTTTTCCAATAAGCCAGTCTCAACTTCGATTCCTGCATCTTTCAGGATTTGTATTCCTTTTCCTCCCACCAAAGGATTGGAATCCATGGCAGCAATAACCACTTTTCCTACTTTTTTTTCTACCAGTAAATTAGCGCAGGGAGGAGTTTTACCAAAATGAGCACAGGGCTCTAAGGTCACATATGCAGTCGACCCAATTATCGAATTCTGATCTAAAACGGAATTCACTGCATTTACTTCAGCATGTGCCTCCCCGTATTTTTGATGATACCCTTCTCCAATTATACGGTCATCCTTGACAAGAACACAACCCACCATTGGGTTTGGACTGACATTCCCTCTTCCCTTTTCTGCCAGCTCCAATGCTCTTTGCATATAGTGAAGATCTGTCATATCAGGGTTTGAGTTTTAAGGTAACCAAGTCAATTGTCAAAGTTTCTCCAGCTAATACCTCCAAGTCATGAATCACAGTATCTGCGTAAGTTTCATTTTTAGGGTCGAAGTAAATCGAATATTTTCCTTCAGTAATTCTAAACTCATAAGTCCCTGAGGAATTGGAATGGGTGCTTACTGAGTCACCATTTTGAATAGCATAAATCGCTGGCTGGATCGCTGAAGGTTTTATTATCCCAGTAATTTCACCTGTTCCAGCTCCTTTGATAGCGGTGATTTTTGGATCCAATTGCAGAGTCAAGGGACTTTCAGAAGTAACAATAATGGATTTTTCCAGATCAAAGTCCAAAACCACATCATAGGCGATTCCTTGAATAATTTCCATTTCAAAATCAATTGGAATTTCTGTCGTAGAAGGATCAAAAAGCGGCATATTGTAGCGCTTTTCATCTAAAAAGAGATAATATTCATCTCCCAACTGTACAGTCACTTTTAAAATTTTGCCATCGGGTAATTCATCTCTGCCTAAAAGAAGAGCCTCCCCACCAATCAAGGAACTCACTTCGATTTTTTTGTCTCCAGGTTCGTATGGCAAGAAAAAAGTTTCTATCTGACCATCATCCTTTCCTGCACTGATAATTTCTATATCTACTCCTAAGATTTCCACAAAAACAGAATCCCAAGTTGCAGGAGCATCTACCAGTATGACATTGACCAAACCTTTTGGGTTGGAATCAAACTTCTCACAACTCCAAAGGCTGAAGAGTAAGAAAGCTAAAAAGAAAGAAGAGACAATTTTATTCACAGGGTAAATTTAGCCTAAAACTAGTCAAAAATAAGGCTTTCCTAAAGTGACTGTTAATTCAAAAAAAAAGCCGGTCGAAACCGGCTTAATAATTTATTCTTCAATTGGGAGTAGTGTGATAGGATCTATAGTCTTAACTTTCCCTTCTTCCACGACCACATTATCAATCACTAAGATCTGATAATCATCATTAGGAGTAAAGGTAAAAGTATAGACACCATCATCCATTCCTAAAATTTTGAAATTCCCATTTTCATCTACAAAGGTGTTGTATACATCATCACCTTTTTGAGCATTGACTGCCACAACTTGAGCTTCAGCAGGGAAAACCTGACCCATCACTCCAGATGCAGCTTCTTCTACATAAGCTCTCAAAACAGGCTTAAGGTTGATATTTCCGGAATTTCCTGCGACTACAATTGATTTTGCAACGTCAAAGTCAATTACTAAATCGTAACTCATTCCTCCTTCGATGTCTGCTTCGACTTTAATTTTCAAGCCGCTTTGTTGCGCACTAGGAGTTTTCAAATCGGATCTTACTCCGTCTTTTACTACATAATTATCATCTCCTAATACCAATCTCAATTGGTCAATTTCTCCTTCAGGGAAATCTTCTGAACCTAGGAACAAAGAATTTTCTCCTGTAAGATCCATTAGGTTGACATATCTGCTAGACTCGTCGTATGGGATTTCAACCCATCCGAATTCGTCATCATCATCATCCATTCCGTCGTCGTCCATCGAATCATCCTCTGCTTTCACTCTCACAGAAAGAACTTCGACCCAAACTTCATCAAAATCTCCAGGAGCATCTACCAAGTAAAAATTTACCCTCGCGTTTCCTCCATTAGGAGTTTCATCATCATTGGAGCATGCTACAGCAAAAAGCAAAACTCCAAACATCAATAAATAATTAAATAGATTTTTCATCTGTAAATAGTTGGATTAATAAACCCTAAAAGCCAAGGTCCATGCCAAGTTTACTTTTTAAGATTTAGGATTTTATAAAAGGATTCTAGTAGCACCTTATTATTTTTGGGGATGATGAAATGGGAAAAGCTTTTGGCCCGGGGTAGATTTGGAGATACTCCGGGTTTCATTCCAACACAAGTAGTAAGAAGTGAGTTTGAAGTCGACTATGATCGAATCATATTTTCGGCACCGTTCAGAAATTTACAAGACAAAACCCAGGTCTTTCCTTTGCCTGAACAGGCCTTTGTTCACACCCGACTGACACATAGTTTGGAAGTCTCCAGTGTAGGCAGATCTTTGGGAAAAGCAGCAGGAGAATTATTGCTTAAAAAGTATCCTATTTTGGAGAAAACAGGGATTTCGGCCTATGAAGTCGGTGCAATTGTCGCTGCTGCAGCGCTGACCCATGACATTGGAAATCCTCCATTTGGTCATGCCGGTGAAGAGGCAATTTCAGACTTTTTCAAATTCCATATGGCGGGAAAATGCTGGGAATCTCATGTGAGAGGAGAGCAATGGGCTGACCTGTGTAATTTCGAAGGTAATGCTCAGGGATTCAGAATGTTAGTATCCAAATCAAATGGACTGAAACTGACTTATGCCACCTTGGCGGCATTTACCAAATACCCTAGACCAAGCTTTATTCCCCACCGGGATATCGCCAGAAGAAGTCAGAAGAAATATGGCTTTTTTATCAACCAATTAGCTGATTTTGAGCAAATGGGCGCTTTTCTGGGAATCGAAAAGTCGAGTCCGGAATGTTGGTTACGTCATCCATTGGCATTTCTGGTTGAAGCGGCAGATGATATCTGTTATAGCATCATAGACCTAGAGGACGGCTGTACAATGGGCTTGGTTAGTTTTGATGAAACTGTCAAGCTTTTGGCGCCGATTCTCAAAGATAAATTTGATCCAAAAAAACTTAAAGATCGGAGCAATGCCCAAAACTTGGGAGCACTAAGAGCATTGGCAATCGGGGAACTCATCAATGAAACTGTAGAGGTTTTTGCGCAGTATGAGGAGAGTATGTGCAAAGGAAATTTTGACAAAGCACTCACTGATATTATCCCTTCCGCTAAAGCCCTTCAGAAAATTACTGCTGTTTCTGTGGAGAAAATCTATCGCTCCAAAGTCGTTCTGGAAAAAGAAGCAGCAGGCTTTCAGGTTTTAGAAGGATTATTATCTGTTTTCTCCCAGGCTTTATACCATCAGTTTTACCACCAAGAGAGATTTTCCGGACAGGATAAAAGCATTTTACGATTGCTACCAGAAGACTTTCCTCTGAAAGGTTGGGGCTCTGAAGTTAATCCCTATCCACTATTGAGAGCACTGGTGGACTTCATCTCAGGAATGACTGATAAATATGCCCTGAACCTCTATCGAAGAGTGAAAGGAATCTCCTTTCCAGGTTCATAAGCTATCTAAACTTACATCAAGGTCTTAATCAATTGGTTAAGACCTTTTTGTTTGGTATCCAAAAAATTTTTACCCCCAATCGGCTTAAAACTTGTTATATATTAAGGCCTTACGGACATTTTCTTCGTTCATAAGGAGCCAATCAAAACGCAGTAATTTTCTCGAAAACAGCGTTAAAGCTCATTGATTAAGGATTATGAAAAAGACACTCTTAATACTTTCCGGTATATTTCTATTTTTAATTGCAGCAGCAGCATCAATCCCTTTTCTATTTAAGGATAAAATTGCTGCACGAATTGACCAAGAAATTGCCCAATCTGTGAATGCACAGGTTATTTACGACTTAGATAATATCAGTTTAAGCATTTTTAGAAATTTCCCGGATATCTCGGCAACAGTTAAGGATTTTGGAATAGTTGGAAATGCTCCTTTTCAAGCAGACACCTTGGCTAGTCTGGATGAATTACAGATTGATTTTAATCTGAAATCAATACTTTTTGATGATTATCCAACTTTAACTGGCGTTCACCTCAATGGCGGAAGCCTTTATATTAAAGTACTGAAAGATGGCACTGCCAATTATGATATAACTTATCCATCTGAGGATACAACTGCTTCTGAAGAAAGCAACATGCGAATCGGAGTAGACCTTATCGAAATCAATGACTTGAACCTGGTCTATGATGATAGACAGCTAGATTATTTCATGGCACTTGGTGGCATTGATGCCAAAGGAAATGGAGAATTTACCGCTGATGTCTATGAGCTTCCCATTGAGTTAGAAGCGTTGATCGCCGATATAACTTACGAAGGGACAAGCTATCTAAGCAATAAAACTTTCTCCGGAGAGACACTTTTAAATATTGACATGGCCAATATGAAATTTACCTTCGGTGAAGGAGATTTCAGGTTGAACGATTTCCTTTTTGACCTTTCGGGATACATCGCCATGCCGGAAGACGATATTGAAATGGATCTGGCTATTGCAGGAAAAAACAATGAGTTCAAAAGCATTCTTTCACTAGTTCCCGGAATTTATTCAGAAAGCTTTTCGGACTTGGAGACATCCGGAACGATGGATTTTCAAGGTTCTATAAAGGGAATTTATAATGAAACCAAGTTTCCAAGCTTTGATATTGGATTGACTATCAAAGAGGGAATGTTCCAATATCCAGAACTTCCAAGACCTGTGAAAAATGTCAATCTCAACATGCAGGTAAAAAACGAGACAGACAACTTAGACAATACCTCCATTTCAATTCCAGCATTCAATTTAGCTTTTGGAGATAATCCCATTTCAGGAAGATTTATGCTTTCTGACTTGATCAGTTATACGATCGATGCGGCTCTCAATGGAAAACTGAATCTTGAAGAGCTTACCTCCATTTTCCCAATTGAAGGGATGGCTTTAAAAGGAAATCTGGATGTCAATGCTATAGCAAAAGGAAGGTATGATTCGATTGCTGGAGTTATACCGACAATAGATGCGAAAATGGTTCTCGCCAATGGGTATGCAAAAAGCGCTGAATATCATGCTCCGATAGAAAATATAAATGTGCAGGCCCTAATTGAGAATAAGACCGGAAAAATGAATGATTTTTTGGTCAACCTCAGTCAGTTTGGTTTCGAATTAGAGGATGAAAAAATCCAGGGATTCATGAAGATTTCTGATTTTGAAGACCTTAACTGGGATGGGGAAGTCAAAGGTGGTGTAGATCTGAAAAAAATCCTGGCCATTTTCCCTATGGATGACATGACTATGGAGGGAAGAATCCAAGCAGATATTTTAACCAAAGGGTCTTATGCGGCAGTGGAAACTGGAAGATATCAGCAATTGGAAACCAAAGGAAAAATGGAGGTAGATAACTTTAAATATTCCTCCACTGATGTTCCTCAAGGGGTAGAAATTTCCAAAGCCATCGCAGAGTTCAGTCCGGCAAGCATCAATTTGACTCAATTTGATTCTAAACTTGGTCAAAGTCCTGTTCAGGCAAAAGGCTCTTTGACTAATTATATGGACTATTTCCTAGGAGAAAATGGAACCTTAAAAGGTCAATTGATCCTGAATAGTCCCAAGTTTAATGTCAATGAATGGATGACGGAAGATGCTACCACTGACACGGTCAATACAGAAATGACTGTTATCGAACTTCCGGAAAACATCGATTTTAACATGTCAGTTGCTGCAAACGAAGTGATTTATGACAATATGAATCTGAGAGAGGTAAAGGGGAATATGACCTTGAGAAATGGAGTCTTGAATTTTAATGATGCCTCCATGAAAACATTGGGCGGAAACATTGGACTTCAAGGAACCTATGATCCTAGAGATGTCTCAGCACCGAAATTTAACTTCAGTTTGGATATTGCTGATTTAAGTATTGCTGAAGCTTTTAAAACATTTAATACTGTAAAAGCTTTTGCTCCGATTGCACAAAATTTGACTGGAAAATTCAATTCAAATTTGAGTTTCTCTGGTAATCTTGGACAGGACATGATGCCTCTATTGGCAAGTCTAGATGGTTCTGGGCTTTTAAAAATCGCAGAAACTGCTTTGAGAGATAGCAAAATTTTGGAAGGAATTACTACGCTTACCAAGCTGAAGGATGCAAATACCCTATCCCTTAAAAACATCAGCATCCCGATATCAATCGAAAATGGAGTGATGGACGTGAAACCATTTGATGTGAAACTTTGGGACTATGAAGCAAATGTTCAGGGTTCTGCAGGATTTGATGGATCGATCAATTATTTAGTCAACATGCAGATACCAGCTGGAAAATTTGGAGCACAGGCAAATTCTCTGTTAGCGACTATTTCGGGAACGCAAGTGGATGAAAATACCACTATCCCGCTAGCGCTTAATTTATCAGGTACCTATAACTCTCCAAAAATCGCTTTAGCCGGTGGAAATAGTATTGAGACTTTATTGGCCAATGCGCTCAAAGCGCGGGTAAGTGGAGAATCTCAAGCCCTTCAGGCACAGGCAACTGAACAATTCAATGCTGCTCAGGATAGTATCAAAAAAGAAATGAAGCTAAAAGCGGAAGTTGTTCAGGACAGTGTCAAAAAGGTGATAGAATCCCAAACTAATGCGACGAAGGATAAAGCCGTTGAGGAAGCTAAAAAATTATTGAAAGGATTCCTTTCTGTCCCAAAAGAAACCAAACCGGATACCACGAAAACTAAAGAAAACTAGGAAGCCAAAAAAAGCCCTGAACCTTTCGGCCCAGGGCTTGGCTATTCCGGGTTTGTATCTTATTTCCTCATTGCGAAAGCTATTGAGGGAGTGATTCAAACGTGGTTATTTAATTTTTAAACTCTATTTCATTGATGGATACCAGAATATCTTCTGATTTCGCATCTGAATTTTTAAATATAAAATAAATATCATGTCTTCCATTCACTTCAGAGATCTTGGCAAAAGGTTTTGCTGAATTTTGTCTCATCCATTCAAGTCTTGACATTCCTGCCGGTGGTCTAAACCCTCCAGCTGGCGCACTGGTTACTTTTTCGGTCTGACCAATTACAGTTCCAGTTGGCGAATCAATTCTAATTTCTACAGATGCACCTTTGGCATTATTTCTTGCACTGATTCCTAAATAGAGCATGATTTCCTTAACACCAGTCATATCGAGGTCTTTGAAACCAATGTAAGACTGATCACCCATCATGAAGAAATTAATACTCGGAGTAGTCAAAAGCTGAACTCCTTTTCTTACTTCAGAAAGCGTTGGATTAAGGAATGGATTTCTCAAGGCAACAAAATCTTCACCTGTTAGTGACTGAATATTTCCTGCGCCTTTGTCAGAATAGTAAGCTCTCAATAGATAACCTCCTTGACCATCTTCTCCTTCCGGAACTTCTGGACTTACTTTTCCTTCCAACGGAAGCGAAGTCACAGTTGGTTTTACCTCATTCATTGAGAAGATATAATCAATCATTCTCTTGGCATCAGCTTCGGAAAGTTGAGGGTGCGCACTCATCGCATGATCTCCCCATACGCCACTTCCACCATTGATAACTTTGCCTACCAGCATGCTTACATTTGCTGGAGTATTTGGATACTTTTTAGCAACATCTGCATAGCTAGGCCCAATAGAAGTAGAATCATACTGATGGCAGGATTTACAATCGCTGCTTTCAATCAGATTTCTTCCAATGTTCAAAACAGCCATGGATTCTGCTCCACTTTGCTTGGAAGCCATTTCAATCGGATCAAATCCTGCCGGAACATAATCAAATGTCACTGCAACTTCTTCACTTTTTATACTACCATCAGCAGTACTTCCATCTTCCTTATCGGAAACAAGAACTTTATAATCCAGCGATTTGTCACCAAAATAGAAGGTTTCATTTTTACCCATTAAGTCGATCGATACTTCCGGTTTTTCATTTCCAGCCACCAAATCCAAACTTGCAGAATTGCTCTCGCCTTTGGTGTCGGTAACCGTCAAGGTTGCCTTGTATGCCCCAGGGGTTTCAAATGTATAAGAAGCATTTTCACCCTGAAGATCCACTGTGGTTCCATTGTCAGAGGTTATTGCCCAAGTGTATGTTAATTTCCCTTGGTCGTAATCGTCAAAGTCATTTGTTCCGGCAGCTGTAAAGTTAGCCGTGAATGGAACCGCCCCAGTAAGTTTATCAGCGGCGGCATTGACATTTGGCTTTCTGTTTCCGGCATTGTATTCGATTTTAATCAATCTCGAATTCGAGTTTCCTCTAAACCAAGCACTTCCGTATTCCAGCACATACAAAGCTCCATCAGGACCAAAATCCATATCGATTGCAGAACTAAAAGTCTCCTCAGGAAGGAATCTTTCCATTGACTGATAATCTCCATTTTCATCCATGGACACAGCCATGATCCAGCCTCTCATAAAATCTACGATCAACCATTTTCCATCGTAATAGGCAGGAAAAACATAAGGAGCATCTTTTGAGAAATCAGCTTTTCTGAAAACCGGACCCCCAGTGGCACTTCTACCAGAGCTTCCTAGCATCGGGAAAATTTCAGATACTCCATAAGGATACCAGATAAATGCCGGTACAACTGGCGTTGGCAACTCTCTCAAACCTGTGTTGTTGACAGATTCATTTACAGGATTGTTTACATCGAATGGTTCACCATAGGTTTCTGTCGCCAAGTCATGTTTATTGTATGGATAATTATCCCCAATGAAATATGGCCATCCGAAAAATCCCGGACCTTTTGCCTGATTAAATTCGTCGTATCCCTTTGGTCCCCAAATACTATCAACCGAAGCATCCGGACCTACTTCACCCCAGTATAAATAGCCTGTTTTACTATCCAAAGACGGTCTCCAAGGGTTTCTGTGTCCCATGGTATAAATCTCAGGTCTGGTTTTCTCAGTGCCTTCTGGGAATAAATTTCCTTTAGGAATGGTATAAGTCCCGTCATCTTCCGGATGAATTCTTAGGATTTTTCCTCTCAAATCATTGGTGTTTCCAGGAGCTCTTTGATCATCCGAGTTTTCATGACCTGGTCTCTCATCGAGATTGGAAGATCCAGTACGTGGATTCACGGTGTTATTCCCAACTGTCAAATAAAGGTTCCCTTCTTGATCGAAAACCATTCCTCCACCTGTATGACAACATTCTTCTCTTTGAGTAGGCACGACGAGAAGGACTTTTTTAGTTTCTTCTTTTAAGGTGTTTCCATCCAGTTCAAAGCGGGCCAAAACATGTTGGGTATCCACAGGATCAGCATAATACAAATAGATCCAATGGTTTTTGGCAAAATCAGGATGGGCAATTACTCCCATCAAACCTTCTTCGGCTTCTCTTACCATGCCCTCTTTATTGGTGTATTTCGTATTGACAGGAATGGTAGCCACCAAAGTCATTTCACCTGTTTTCTCATCAAAAACTTTAACTCCACCTTTTCTTTCTACGATCAAAACCCTTTTGTCTGGAAGAAAGGTCATTTCCATAGGCTCGTCCATCCCTTCAGTCAGGACTACTTTGGTAAATCTATTTTCGTCTGGCTTGATCGTTGGATCATCAAATGGCTCTGACTTCTGGCAGGAGCTAAATGCCAAAACAGCCGCGATGAACAAAAAGGAAAATTTCCTTCTTGAGATTTCCATCAATTGATTCATAAGATTTGATTTTGGGTTTTTTGAGATAGGGATAATTTAATTTGTCAATCTGACAAAATAGAAAAAAACTACCTACAATAAATTCACTACACGGTATATTATTAGGATAAATGTACCTTTCCCATAAGTTTTTCAAAATGCTACTCCAACTTCACCAAATTTATTTCCTTCATAAAACCCACATGGTTTAGAACAATCACACCTTTTTCCATTTGGTCAAAGACGAATTTGATTGATTGGATCTGATAGGGGTCGAAATCAGGGTTTTTGGCTTTCATTTCAGCCAAGCCAAAAACAAACTTTTGAAAGACAATTTCAGAACTTCCATCTCCATCCAAAAAGTCAGTTTTAAGTGTATTGACCACAATCTGTCTTTGAAGTGCCGAAAACTCACTCAATAAAAAGGAGGCTTCTTTCCCTGAAGAATCAGAAATCACAATTCTTAAATCTATCGGCTTCTCTGGTTCTTTTTCAGATTCTTCCTCATCATCCTCTTCATCGATTTCCTCTTCTTCTTCTTCATTAGAACTTTCTGTATTGGTTTCTAGATTTTCTTCATTTTCATCAGAATTTACAGAATTTTCATTCTCTTTATTGGAAACCCATTTTCCACCTGATTTAGGATTCGAACTTTCTTTTGATTCAGCCATTTCAAAAACAAAAATCGAGGTAGAATCCAAGGTAATTTTGTCCAAATCTGGCAAAATAGAGTAGGAGGCCAGCAAAGAATCTGGAACAACCTCCTCAATTGGTTCCTCTTTCAAACTATCTTCCACTTCATAATTCCATCCAAGAAAAACCGCTCTGGTTCCTTTTTTCTGATAATTGAGCTTAACCTCTGACTCCCTCCAAACGCTCAAATTCTCTCCTGAAATATGGCCATCATTTTTGGCAGTAGTCACATCAAAATCTTCATTGAAATCAACCAGATATTTTGTGTTCGAATCCTCAAATTGATTCAAATAGATCGTTTCAGGTAGCCAGTCTTTTCCTGCCCGATGATCCAAAAACAGCGGTAAATAATCCTTTTTAGATTTTAAGGTTGTTTCCAAAAATGCACTTATATAAACCTTGGCGATTTCCTGCTGGGTTTTCTCATCCAGCTGTTGCTTTAAATTCAAAAGTCCTTTTAATGGATTTCCCGTGTCATTATCCCCCCAAGAGGTATTGAACTGGCCATGATTCGCGCCTTGGATATACAAACCGGTTTTAAAATGATAAGTGCTGTCCTCAAAAGTTACCCGCTCATATTGCATGGATCCCATAAATGAGGTCACATCTGCGTCCTGAGAACCATGAAAGGTGAAATAATCAATGTCCTTGAGCTTAGTTCGAGTCTGTCCAGGTTCATATTGCCCATCAACAGGAGCGATGGCAATGATGGATTGTATGTCAAAATGATAGCCCAATTTAATCGTCGCATCATCCGGATAATAATCCAATTCATTGAGCATTGCGGCATGGGCAACCGCCTCACCGCCTCTGGAATGGCCAATCAAAGCAATTTTGCTCATATCTACTTTTCCAGAGAATGGGTGATCTGAAGAAGCGTTCCAGTTATCCCAGACTTTCAGATGCTCTAAAAGAAGCCAGCCTCTTGCATCATTTTCTTTGCTCAAACCTCCGAAAATATCCGACCAAGATCCATTGATAAAGTTTTCATCCACGGATGCCAAAATCATTCCTCGCGAGGCCATTAACTCGCCTAAGTAATCATATCCAGGGTCCGAAAAATCCTGCATGGAATGATTCCCATGAACGACCAAAACTAGTGGAAAAGGACCAGTTCCTTCAGGATACCAAACCCGACCATTTATAGGCAAAGCTTTGGAATCAAAGCCCCAATATTTTTCTCTCCACCATCCACCAAATCCATCCCAATCATCCAAAAATGCGACTCCATTGACAGAGTCAGTCTTATAGGTCACTTCTGATCCAAACTCAGGCCGATGCTTATCTTTTCCACTTCCATATGTAAAAGTCTTCACGGAATAAGAACCTGGAGTAGCTGGGGACTCTCCGGCAATTTGAGGAATATCATGATCATGGTAATAGGCCGCATTTTCGATTTCATCCATTTCCAGACCTTTGAGAGAATAGTAATAAATGCCTGCACCAAGCCCAGCAATTCCAATCAAGCTACCCAAAATAAAAACCACCTTTTTAGGGGTGGTCAATCTCTTAAATCCCGTTTTTGAAAATGTAAACCATGCTGCACCAATGAAGGAAGGAATGAGTACAGCCGCCAAAATCAACTTATCATTTCCAAAAAAGATGGTTACAAAAAGTGGAATTGAAATCAGCAGAGCGATTTTATACCATTTTGGAGCTTTGAAAAGTAATTTGATCAACCAATTGACCAAAAATGCAGCCAAAACAAAGGCCAACATCATCAATAAGTTTAAAACCAAAAACCAAGGATCCCTGATACTGATCGCTCGAAGAATAGAAACAATCACCATCAAACCGATGCTGAATAATACTAATCCTATTGCAGCACCTTTGACAGAAGTATTCCCGGGGGTGATTAATCGAATTTTTGCCTTAACCCAAAGCCAGGCCTGTTTTAGTTTTCTTTTGATCAGATTCAATAGAGTGGTAGTTTTTGGAACTCAAAAAAGAACAATTACCTAATCTAATGAATATTTTAGATACTAAAGAAAGCCAATTCTCAGAATACTTTAAATATCAATTATTTGGCTTGAGGTTCAAATTTACCGTAGACAGCATCTCTAAAATTTTTGTGCAGACCTATTCCATCATATGGAAATAACTGAACAAAAAGTACAGCTGTCAATTCATTAACTGGGTCTACCCAGAAAAGTGTGCTGGCAGCTCCATCCCAGAAAAATTCTCCAATTACTCCATTCATTTCTTCCTGCGAAGCAGGTGGATCCGTGCGAACAGCAAAGTCAATCCCAAAACCCACACGACCTTTGCTCGGTAGCCATGATCTTTCTGTCACAGTATCGGGGAGATGATTGGTAGCCATCAGTTTCACTGTTTCTGGTTTTAGAATCGTGGTACCGTTTAATGTGCCTTCATTAACCAGCATTCTTGCAAAAGTCATGTAGTCGTCTAGTGTGGATGTCAAACCAAACCCTCCTGGAGTCAAAGGCCATTTTTTCAAGTTAAAAGCATGAGCAGAAGAATCCGGCATTTGAGTCAACTGTCCTTCACCTGTTCGCTGATAGGCCGCAGAGAATCTATCCAAGTCTTCTTCCTTTACGACATATCGGGTATCATTCATTTTTAGAGGACTCAAAACATGCTCCTGAACATAATCTGCATAAGGGATTCCAGAAATTCTTTCCACTAAAAATGCCTGCACATCTACAGATTGGCCGTATTCCCATTGCGTTCCTGGCTGAAACCATAGGGGAGTGCTGCCAATTTTTTCAGCCATAACGGTCAAGGTATTTTCATAACTTCTGGCATCTTTTTCCTTCATCACTTTACTAAGGCCAGGGATATTATCACGATTGGGAAACCCAGCCGTATGTCTGGTAATATCTCTGATGGTGACAGGTCTATCTGCATCCACCAAAATCATTTCTCCATTTTCATCCACCCCTTGATAAACCTTCATATTGGCAAATTCAGGAGCATATTTCTCCAATGGATCATCCAACTGGAATTTACCTTCCTCATAAAGTGTCATCAAAGAAGTCCCGGTAATCGGTTTGGTCATCGAATAAATCTGCACGATGGTGTTTCGATCCATCGGGATGTTCTTCTCTTTGTTAGCAAAGCCAAAAGCATTGAAATAGACTTCCTGATCTTTCTCAAAGATCAATGCTGAAATCCCAGCTACATTTCCGGAATTGACATAGGCTTGGAGCGTTGAGTCCAATCTGGACTTTGCTGCATCGTCAATAACAAAATCTACATTTTCTTCAACAGAAGCAGGGCTACAGGCAGTAAAAAAGGCAAAAGCAACTATAATAGGAAAATTGGAGCGTCTCATTTCTTTAGATTATTGGTTGACAATTTTATAGATTTTTCCATCAGCTTTCGTCAAAACATACACCTGACCGGTGCAATCCTGACCAAATTTTAGATCCACTCTTCCGTTTCCACAAACTTCCCTCAGGTTAGTTTCTTTCCCTTCAAAGCGAATTCCCAATTCTTGAATTTTTGGCTTTTCCTCATTCAAATCTGAAATAAATACTTTGCCTGAGGGCACATCTCCAAAGAGGAATTTTCCTTTAAATGGCCCTGAATTTGGGAAATATCCTGCAATGATTGCATTCCCCTCATCATGATCAAACTGGATAAGTGGGTAGGTAGCACCCAAAGAAGCATCATCCGATGGAAGAGGGTAGAGCGCACTCATATTCCCATAAGGATTGATGACAAAAGTTCCTTCACGTATCGGCCATCCATAAAATTTACCCGGCTCAATCAAGTTCAGTTCCTCCACATTATGATGGCCTATCTCGGAAGCCAAAAGTCGACCATTTGGATCCCAAAATACTCTGTTGGGATTTCGGAAACCATAGGCATAAACTTCTCCAAGTTTTCCAGGCTTCCCTGCAAAAGGATTCGAAGAAGGAATTCCATATTTGCCATTCTTGCTATTTGTTCCACTTGGATCTATTCGCAAAATACTACTCCAGATTTTACTTCCTTGATGATCCGCCAAAAATGCAAAACCGCTTTCTGCAGCTCCTCCATCCCCAATTCCTATGTATAGCAAGCCATAATCCTCATCTCCAGGTTTTGAATTAGGATTAAAAGCAAGTTCCTGAACACCATGGATCTGCGTGACCACATCGATACGCATCAATTCACGATTTGTACCTGAAAAAACTTCAGCTTCAGGGTTATCCGTTTTCCACTCGGTGATAACCCATTCCATCGTTACTTTGATGCTATCCGCATAGTCAAAATCCTTTTTCTTATCACCTGGCTTTTCGGTATGAGAAGTATACATCAATCCGTTCTTCGTAAATTCAGGATGAAACGCATAGCTTCCAAAACCTGTAGCCAAACCCGGTTTGGAGACGAAATCTGGGAAATACGATTTCAGGTTAAAAAACTCGTGCGGCTGTGCATCTCTGATTTCATACATGATGCCATGCTGATCCTGAACGAATAATCTCCCTGAAACAGGTTCACATTCCATTTTTGTAATTTTCGCCAATGGGGATTTTTCATCCGAAGGAGGAACTTGGGCAAAATATTCCAATTCCAAAGACATTCCTGAAGAGGGAATTGTATCAGGAATCGGATCTTCCAAAGCATCCAAATCCGATGCTTCAGCAACTGGAATACGTTCGTAGGTATGCAAATAGCTGAGAAGATCATTAAGATTTTCCTCAGAAAGTGTAGGAAAAGCAGGCATGTAAACCTTGTAATCCGCATACAGTTGTTTAGCTCTTTCATCTCCACCATCGATTTTCTCTTGTGGGTTTTTGATAAAAGACTTTATCCAATCTGAATCAACTTGTCTGCTCAATCCACTCAAATTAGGTCCAATGGCACTCTGATTGAAGTTATGACAAGTCGAACAATTCTGTTCAAAAAGGACTTTACCTGCATCGATTTGCTCTACGTCAGTACTTATATCAGAACCGATTTCTTTGAGTTCATCCGAAGTACAGGAGAAAGCAAATAGTAAAGAACCAGCTGCAAAAAGGTATTTTAGGTTTTTCATCGCTACTAATTTGGTGCTTTTTGATGAAACCCGAAATAATTATTGTTTTTATGGGTAAAAATGAAATAAAAAACCTCTGATGCAATGCACCAGAGGTTTCTCCTCTAATCCCTGTTTAGTTAAAATGGGTATTTCCCTTGCTCGATCATGTAATCGGCAATTTGTCTTCTTAGCTGCTTGGTATTGACTGGGTCGGCTTTGGTAAATCGCTTCAGCCCCATTAGCATCACTTTTTGTTCATCTCCTTTTGTGAAACTTGCAATAGCCTCTTTGCCTGCAGCATTGATTTTATCAACCGCTTCTGCTAAGTAGACCTGGCTCATTGCTATCTGATTTGCGGCAGCAGCTTCACCTTTCAAACTTACCAATTTTTCAGTTCTCAAAATGGCAGATTCTGCGGCATATATCTCAATCATCACATCCGCAAGATTCATCATGATTTCTTGCTCGTCTTCAATTTTATCCTGAAGTGCCATTGCTGCTTTGCCTCCAACCATCAAAAACACTTTTTTCAGTTTCTTCAAAACATCTTTTTCTGCGGCAAAAAGGACAGAAGTATCGATGGATTCAAATGATGGTACAGAAGTCAGTTCTGCAGAAACTGCCATTGCAGGTTCAAACAAATTCACTTCACCTTTCATCGCTCTTTTCAAAAGCATACCGATCATCAGCATTCGGTTGATTTCGTTAGTTCCTTCGTAGATTCTTGCGATTCGAGCATCACGATAGGCTCTTTCCATCGGTGCTTCAGCTGAATATCCCATTCCTCCATACACCTGAACGCCCTGATCCACAACATAATCCAAAACTTCGGAACCGTGGATTTTAGCAATGGCACATTCCATTGCAAAAGCTTCAACTCCCTTTAGTTTGGCTTCGTTTTCTTCCATTCCATCAGCCACAAAAGAATTGATTTGCTCTTCGATATCCTGGCCAGCTCTGTAGCAAAGCGATTCAGATACATAGGTTCTGATGGCCATTTCGGCCAACTTCGCCTTTATTGCTCCAAAGGTATTGATGCTTACTCCGAACTGTTTTCTTTCAGTGGAATATTTAACGGCATTTGAAGTTACTGTTCTAACACCTCCCAAAATTCCAGAACCCAATTTGATACGCCCAATATTCAGAATATTGACTGCTATCTTGAATCCATTTTGTCTATCGGAAAGCATATTTTCCACAGGCACTTTGCAATCATTGAAGAATACCTGACGAGTAGATGATCCCTTAATTCCCATCTTCTTTTCCTCTTCATTCATCGTGATTCCACCAAAGGTCTTCTCTACGATAAAAGCAGTGAGGTTTTTATCATCTTCAATTTTGGCAAAGACAATAAAAAGATCGGCAAATCCTGCATTGGAAATCCACATTTTCTGCCCATTGATCAAGTAGTGTTTTCCATCTTCTGTCAATTCAGCTTTGGTTTTACCACTATTTGCATCCGAGCCTGCATCCGGTTCAGTCAAGCAATAACATGCTGCCCATTCTCCAGTAGCTAGTTTTGGAAGGTATTTTTTCTTTTGCTCTTCCGAGCCATAATATAAAATCGGAAGTGTTCCGATTCCGGTATGAGCACCATAGGTAGTAGAAAATGAGCCTGCAGCTCCGATGATATCCGCGATCAACATCGAAGTGTTAAAACTCATTCCCATTCCTCCATATTCCTCAGGAACCGAAATTCCAAGGAGTCCTAATTCTCCTGCTTTTTTGAAAATGGAAGGAACCAAGTCGGGATTTTTCATACTATCAATCTCCTCGATATTAGGAGTGATTTCTGTATCAATAAAGTCCTGACAAGCCTGAGCCATCATCTTTTGCTCTTCGGTAAATTCCTCAGGAATAAAAATCTCCTGGGCATCAGTTTCTCTGATCAGGAACTCTCCGCCTTTGATTGATTTTGTGATCGTTGCCATATGGGTGAAATTTTACTTTTTAATTTTGTCCTTCTAATTGCACTTATTTTAACAATTCATAGACTCCAGCTACTCCTTGACCACCACCCACACAGGCAGTAACAAGACCATATTTTTTATTTTGTCTTCTGAGCTCGTTAAACATTTGAACTGAAAGTTTTGCGCCAGTACATCCCAGTGGATGTCCCAAAGCAACAGCTCCACCATTGACATTGACGATGTCAGGATTCATGTCTAGTGACTTGATAACAGCCAATCCTTGGGCGGCAAAAGCCTCGTTCAATTCAATCAAATCAATGTCATTCAAAGTCAAACCCGCTTGTTTCAATGCTTTTGGAACAGCTTCTTTTGGTCCGATTCCCATAATTCTTGGGTCAACACCTGCGACACTGTAAGACATCAGTCGGGCTACTGGCTCGAGATTCAAGCTTTTCATAAATCGCTCTGACATCACGACAACAAATGCAGCTCCATCTGATGTTTGAGAAGAGTTTCCAGCTGTCACTTGTCCACCGTTTTTAAAAGCCGGTTTTAGGCCTGCCAAAACTTCCATGGTTGTTCCAGCTCTTGGGCCTTCATCCGTATCGACAACATACTTTCTAGTTTTCTTTTTCCCTTTCTCATCCAGGTAAGTTTCTTCCACCTCTACAGGAACAATCTCATCTTTAAATTTTCCGGCTTTAATTGCTGCCAGAGCTTTTTCATGAGATTTCACAGAAAAAGCATCAGCTTCTTCTCTGGTGATGCTGTATTCTTTTGCCAGTTCCTCAGCAGTCAATCCCATACTGATGTAATAGGATGGATGCTCAGTAGCAATTTTATAATTCAATACAGTTTTATATCCCATCATTGGCACCAAAGACATGCTTTCTGTACCTCCGGCGATGATGCAATCAGCCATTCCTGCTTTGATTTTTCCTACTGCAAGGGCTATTGCTTCTAATCCTGATCCGCAATATCTATTAATGATAAATCCAGGATTTTCTATCCCTAATGCCAACAGGGAAATCATCCGTCCCATTTGCATTCCCTGTTCGGCTTCTGGCACAGCATTTCCTACAATCAAATCGTCCACATGCTTGGTTTCCAGTCCAGGTGTATTCGCTATCAAATGTTTGATTACATCTGATGCCAGATCATCAGGTCTATAAAATCTAAATCCACCTTTTTTGGCTTTTCCTACTGCTGATCTATATCCGTTTACTATATATGCTTCCATTTTCTTATCTATATTGAATTAATTGTATTTGATTTTTGGTATCAAGTAAAAAGAATCAAGTATCAAGATTTTGCTTCAATTGATGATTTAAGCCCCATGATCATTCGCTGAACTTCACCAAGTTCTTTTTCCATTTCTTCCGATTTTCCTGAATCAAGGATTCCTATTCGTTCAGAAATAATCAATTGGGTTTCCAACTCAAAACTTTCTCCTAAGCTTATTTCTAAAGAGTTTATGAATGATTTTCCAGAAGTTTTTGCACAACCTTCTGCTATGTTTGAAGGAATGGATACACCAGCTTTCCTCATTTGAGAAATAAGACCAAATTTTTCTTCAATTGGGTAATCCTTAGTCACGGGGTATATTTTGACTGCAAAATCAACTGATTTCTGCCAAACTTTAAGCTCTTTGAAATTGTGCATAATTTGTATGGTTATCTACCTCTAAAGTCTTGGTTCTTGATACTTAAATCTAGATTCTTCAATCTTAGTTTCTCAAAGGTTTTCCTTTAAATAGAATGCTGTGAATTCTTTCCAGCGTCTTCTTTTCTCCGGTCAAACTCAAGAAAGCTTCCCGTTCCAAATCCAATAAATACCTCTCTGATACTTCTGTAGGGGAGGATAAATCACCACCAGACATTACCCAAGCTAGCTTTCTTGCGATTTTTGCATCATGGTCTGAAATATATGCTCCGTACTGCATTCCAGTAATCCCAGCGTCAAACAATGCCAGAGAAGTCTTACCCAGAACTTTAATATTTGTCTGCTCAATAGGCTGAGTATAACCCTCATCAAATAGAGAAATTACTTTGGCTTTTGCATCCGCCAGCTGACGTTTACGATTCAAGGTAATTCCGTCACTTTTTCTCAAATAACCCAAATTCTTAGCTTCCTGAGCGGAAGTAGAAACTTTGGCCATAGCGATATTCATAAAATACTCCTGCAACTGATTCAATTCCACATCACCATTGATCAGACTGTTGGAAAATCTTAACGTCATTTCCTTAGTTCCTCCTCCGGCTGGAATCAATCCGACTCCCACTTCAACTAATCCCATGTATAATTCAGCATGAGCTTGTACATGGTCAGAATGAAGAGAAAGTTCGCATCCACCACCCAAAGCCATATTGTGCGGAGCTACCACAACAGGTACAGAAGAAAATCTAGCTCTCAACATGGTATTTTGGAACTGGGCAATCATCAGATTGATTTCATCAAAATCCTGATCGCCGGCAAACATGAATAACATCGCCAGATTGGCTCCTGCAGAGAAATTGGCTCCTTCGTTTCCTATTACCAATCCCTTGTAGGATTTTTCTGCCATTCCTATTGCCGTATTGATTCCTTCGATGACTTCAGATCCCATGGAATTCATCTTGGTATGAAATTCCAATCCGATCACATCGTCTCCCATATCAAAAATGGAGGATCCAGCATTTCCCCAGACTTTTTTCCCTGCAGATTTAAGCGTATCCAAAATGATGAAATCTTCTATTCCAGGAATCTCCAGATAAGATTTACTTGGGATATCGTAATAATGCTTTTTGCCATCTATGACTTTATAAAAAGATTCATTTCCGCTTTCTAGCATTTCATAAACCCATGCAGCTGGTTTTTCGCCAGCAGCTTCCATTTTTTCGACGGTTTCTTTGACTCCTAAAATGTCCCAGTTTTCAAATGGTCCATATTCCCAGCCGAAACCTGCACTTACAGCCTGATCTATTCGATAAAGTTCATCGGAGATTTCTGGGATTCTGTTTGAGCAGTATCGGAACAAATCGTAAAATGTAGTTCGGTAGAATTCACCGGCACGATCGTCGAAATTGACAAGGAACTTGATACGTTCTTTTAAATTCTCAATTCCTTTTGATGCCTCTAAAGCCTTAAAACTCGGTTTCTCTACATCCTTGTATTCAAAAGTGTTGAAATCAATTTCTTTCAGTTCTTTTCTCCCATCCTTGTGTCGGATCATTTTGAAATAACCCTGTCCTGTTTTATCTCCAAACCATTTATTGTTGTATAAAACCTCAACGATTTTTGGAAGCTTAAACTTTTCTCTGGATTCATCCTGAGGCAAAGCTTTGTAAAGGTTATTAGCCACATTGACAGTGGTGTCCAAACCAACCACATCCATCGTTCTAAACGTCGCTGATTTCGCTCTACCGATGATGGTACCCGTCAGTTTATCCACTTCAGAAACTCCCATTCCCATCTTTTCGATTGCATGCATAGCTGAAATAATGGCATATACACCAATTCTATTGGCAATGAAAGCGGGTGTATCTTTACACAATACTGTTTCTTTCCCTAAAAATTTATCTCCATAATCCATAAGGAAATCGATGATTTCAGGATTGGTTTTAGGTCCTGGAATGATCTCCAATAATCTCAAATACCTTGGAGGATTGAAAAAGTGTGTACCGGCAAAGTTCTCCTGAAAATCCTCAGATCTGCCTTCGCACATCATGTGCATCGGGATTCCTGAAGTATTGGAAGTGATCAAAGTACCGGGCTTTCTATATTTTTCTACCTTTTCGAAAAGTGACTGTTTGATATCCAATCTCTCCACGACTACTTCCATCACCCAATCGTAATCTTTGATTTTGGGAAGATCATCATCAAAATTTCCAGTAGTTATTCTTGAGGCAAATTCCTTATCATAAATCGGAGAAGGATTCGCTTTCAAGGTGCTTTGCAAAGCTGTAGTAACTATTCTGTTTCTGACTGCTGGATGTTCTTTAGTTAATCCTTTTTTTTGTTCCTCCTCAGTCAATTCGAAAGGAACAATATCCAGTAAAAGTACTTGCACACCGATGTTCGCAAAATGACAGGCAATTCGGGATCCCATCACTCCTGAACCTAAAATGGCGACATTTTTTATGGCTCTTTTCATTTTTTTGGGTTTTTCGGTAGTTATAGGCTTTCGCCAATGATTGGTTTATAGTTCAAATATGATTTTGTTTATCTCATCCGATCCTTCGGACTGGACCTGGTCTATGACCAACTGTATTTTTTCAAAAACTTTAAAGAAATTCTGAAGCTCAGATTCTGTTACGACTTCTCTTATTTGCTCATTGAATTCACGAATGGTTTTGACAGATATTTCCTTTTTTCTTTTTCCTTCCTCTGTCAAAAATATTCTAACGGATCTTTTGTCTACTAAATCGGGTTTTTTGAAAATCAACCCTTTTTCCTCCATATTTTTTAACATTCGGGTTAGGCTTCTTGTCTCCAAACCCATCATAGGAGCAATCTTCGTCGCAGGAGTACCTTCTTTGGAATTGATGTTAATCAGTACAAATCCGATCGCAGTAGTGAAACCTTCTCCCGCAGCCTGTTGATTGTACATTCTGGAAATCGCATGCCAGGCACTTTTAATATGGTAATCAACTGTTTCTTCTCGCTTCATACTTTAGAGTTTTCCAATGATCTATGGAATTCTAATGTAGCGAAAATTATGTATGCATGCATACTAAATCAATAAAAAAGTTATGCATGCATCACAAATATTTAACTGTAAATCTTAATAATCCAATAATAAAAATCTGATTATTGACTGATTTTAAGGATTATCAGAATAAAAATTAATATTTAATCTCATTTCCAAATCATGTTTGGGAAAATTTCAGAATACAAAAAGTAGTTTTGTTTTGATGTTTTTGATCTGGATCAATTCCTTTTACGAACTGTAAATAGCATCGATATCTTTTTGATACTTAGAGAGAATGATTTTTCGTTTCAATTTCATCGTGGGTGTCAATTCCCCAGATTCAATTCCCCAAGGTTCGGGAAGTAATTTGAATCTTTTGATTGTCTCCCATTTTGCAAAATATTTGTTCATGTCCTCCAGGACTCTTTCATACTTTGCAATCACTTCTGGCTTCAGAATCATCTCAGACATTTCCGTAAAAGGAAATCCTTTGTGTCTGCAATATTCTTTTAAACCATCTTCGGAAGGAATAATTAAGGCTACTACATAATTTCTATTTTCGCCAATTACCATTACTTGATCTATCAAACTGGATTCTTTGATTTTATTTTCGATGACCTGAGGGGCTACATACTTGCCTCCAGAGGTTTTGAACATTTCTTTTTTTCGATCCGTGATTTTTAGATATTCTCCGTCCAGCTCTCCAATATCTCCCGTATGGAACCATCCATTTTTAAGTACCTCTGCCGTGACATCAGGTTGCTTGTAGTATCCTAGCATCACATTGGGTCCTTTCACCAGAATCTCACCGTCTGAAGCTATTTGAACTTCCACGTCTTTTAATAATTTTCCTACATATCCAATTCGGATCTCCTTGTGATTACAAATAGATGCCGAAACAACAGGTGAAGTTTCTGTAAGACCATATCCTTCACATACTTTGATTCCTGCCGCCCAAAATACTCTCGCTAGTCTCGGTTGAAGAGCGGAAGCACCACAATTAATCTGAACAATCTCACCACCCAAAGCCTCTCTCCATTTACTGAAAATCAACTTATTTGCCATTTTCAATTGCCAATTATACCAAGCACCTTGGTCTTCAGATGGATTGTATTCATGTCCTAACTTTAAGGCCCAAAAGAAAAGTGATCTTTTGATCCCTTTTAATTCATATCCCTTAGAAACAATTTTATCATAAATTTTCTCCAAGAGCCTAGGTACCGTATTAAAACCTTGAGGTTTAATTTCTCTCAAATTATCACCTATTAGCTCGAGATTCTCAGCATAATAAATAGAAATTCCCATTTTGAGATGGCAAAATGATGCGGTCCTTTCAAAAATATGACACAGCGGTAAGAAGCTTAACACTTTATCTTTCCCTCTTTCTAAAGTAAGAATTTCAGAAACTGACATCACATTGCTTAGTACATTTTTATGAGAAAGCATGACACCTTTAGGCCTACCAGTAGTTCCAGAAGTATAAATAATCGTGAATAAGTCATCTGTTTCCACGGAGGCTTTCGAATCTTCTAAAATCTGTAAGTCTCCATTCTCCCCAGATTTCATAAAATCTTTCCAGAAGTCTACTCCATCAAGCTGATGAAAACTGAAAACTTTCAGTTCAGGATTAGCAGCTTTTACCTTCTCAAGAATTTCCTGATCCCCAACAAAGACCATTTTGACTTCTGCATGCTCAAAAATATATCGGTAATCCTCAGTAGTAATTGTAGGATACATGGGAACTGAAATAGCTCCGATTTGCTGCAGAGCTAGATCCACAAAATTCCATTCTGGTCTATTATTTGAAATAATGGCAACTTTATCGCCTTTTGAAATCCCAGAATTCAAAAAAGCTAAACTGAGATTTTCTGTTATTTCTTTTAAATCCCTTGAAGAGTAGGTTTGCCAAGAATTATTTTCTTTAAAAGCCAATGAGACATTTTTATCGTATTGGCTGATTTGATAAGGGATAAGATCAAATAATCTGTCTGGGGTCATTTTCTGATTTTTGGGTTATCAGAAATAAGTTAATCAAAAAATAGGGTTTTCTTAAACCTATCCACATTGTCCACCTGCTAATAGTTATTATATATTATTTAAATAAAGAAAACTATTACAGTTATTAGGACTGTGGATTTGTGGACAAAGTATGTTTTCAAGGTTCTCCACTTTTATCGGTAAGATATCCTGAGTTTATCCATTGAGTTATACCATGCTTTTCCACATGTAACTTATTGAAGTTCTGGTCTATGTATTTTTATCCACCAATTTGGTGTTTTTATCTGTTTATTAGCCGTGGGTAAATACACTGTGGATTATTTGATTGATCTCTGTGGACAGTTTTGTACTTATCCCCAAGTTGATTCAACTTGACTTCTTCACAATTTGAGAATGGGGATAAACCTATTTTTGTCCTGATTTTATCGACAATTTTCCACAGGTTATCCCGACTTATCAACATGGCCTTTTTCTAGTTCAAACCTGTTTTTGGAGGAGCAATAATGGTTAAACCATCCACTGTCCAGCCGGCTTTTAAAACGATATCCTGTGATTTTGTTTCCTGATCTTCGAAGTAAAATACTCTTTCTGCATACCTCTTCTCTGGATAATTGGAAGGATCCCATCGATGATTTCCATTTAGATCTTCTATGACGCGGATTTTATAGGCAGCTGGATCGATAAGAGTGAAACTAAATTGATTTCCCTCTTCTATGAAAATTTCTTTAGCGATTTGGGATTTAGTATCAATCAATTGCACAATAAATGGTGCAACTGCTCCATTGATTTGGCCTGATAGGCCATCAGCAAGTGTTTCACGTTTCAATTTCCGATAGTTAGCAGATAATACAGCTTCATTGAACTGGCCTTCTATGTCTATAAAAGTGGAATCTGCGGCTTTGATGGTAAAGATCTCAGTGGGGATAGAATCTGGGATAGAAAGCTGAATTTTTAATCTGTCCCTTTTCGAAGAATCTTCCATTGAGATCATTGGAGCTTGGATCGGGATAATTGAAGCTGTATCATAAGCGATGTAAAGCGAATCATAATTTATCTCATCAATTGGCTTATTGAAGCTCAGCTCAATCAAAAGATCCTGATA
The DNA here is from genome assembly GCF_014206875.1 of Algoriphagus iocasae. GTDB lineage: Bacteria > Bacteroidota > Bacteroidia > Cytophagales > Cyclobacteriaceae > Algoriphagus > Algoriphagus iocasae. Next base: position 701,324 of record NZ_JACIJO010000002.1, read on the forward strand.
AAAGCTTTTACCTGAGTTTGCTGTAAAAGTTAATTTTTCTGCTCGTCTTTCTGATTCCTCGAACTTGGCATAAACAGCTGTGTCCACTTTAAACCCTAGAGAATCTTGAAGTTTTACGTCAATTTTTAAGCTATCTGGAATTGTTGATTTTGAATAAAGCCTGATTTTCTTGTCTGAATAATTATAAAAAATGCTTCTTCCTATTTCCTCATTTTCCAAGTTGATCTCAATTGGATCTTTGTTTACCACAATGTCATAATTGCTTCCTGATGGTGATGATCTAGTCAGTTTTATAGGTGTTTGATCTCCTTTGGAAATATTAAACACTGCTCCTGTAAGGTTTTGGTCTATCGTAAGAGTGTCAAGAATGAAATCATAGGATTCGCTTTTAAATTCAGCTTTTAAGTTGTTATTCGCGTCATTCCAGGCATATGCACGGTATTGGCCGGCTTTAATGTTACTAATATTGAAATTTCCTAAAGAGTCAGCTTGACTGAGATAATAAGGCTGAGCTGTAAAGACATCTGTTGTGTCTAGTGATTCATAAAGACCGATTATTACGTTTTCGTAATCAAAACCTCTCTCTGGAAAGTAATTGTTTACTTTTCCGGAGAAATTTAAGCTGTCAATTGTTTCTCCTGTGGAAAAAACCAATTTTAAATTTTCCGTAGGGTTTGATTCTGCTAAATCCTGAACAGTTTTTTGGAAGTTGAAGACGTAGGTAGTGTTTTCTTCAAGCTCCTGATTTAATTCTATTTTGACCGTATTCTTTACAGAAGTGATAACCAGTTCATCTTTATTCACCTTTGGAGTGATGATGATATTTTTATTGGGATTATCCAGTTTGATATATTCATCAAAAGTGATGTAGATTTCCTCAGGGTTTTGGTTTAAGCTTTGGTCAACTGGAAACATTTCAAGAACCACCGGAGGATCTTCATCTCTTGGACCTCCCATGGGAGTACTTTGCTTGGCGCAGGAATAAAGTAAAAATGCCAGTAGAAAGCTTGCTATATAAAATGCGTATTTCACTTCTTCTTGAATATATAGAGATTACTTGAATATTGTCCCGTTAAAGGTTTAGCCGATTTATTTGACTCCCATCCTGATTTAATCGCCTTCACATAATTCAAAAGTTTGTTTTGTTTTGGGTTCTTGTATCCTTCAGAAAGTAAGGAAACGTAATAGCTATCAAATGGCATTGAATTTACCTTAACTAGTTCTAAATCATATAGTTGTTCAAAATTTTTAAGAGAAGTTTGGTTAAAGTGATATAGATGTCTTGGTACATCCCATCCTGCCCAATCATTCCCATACTTTTTTGCATCATAACTTTCCGGATTTGGAACAGCAATTAGTATATAACTATCTGATTTTAAGTGTTTTATAATACGTTTTACCGTTTTTCTTAAAGAATGAATGTGTTCTAATACATGGAATAAACTGATGACATCATACTTCTTCTTTTCATCTAATAATTCAATATTCTCAATGACTTTTCCATCTAATAGTTGATTGGCCTGATTTCTTGCTTTTGGTGTTGGCTCTATTCCTTTAACGTTCCAACCTGAAAGTTTTGCAGCATGCAGAAACTCACCGGTCCCGCAACCATAATCAAGGATTTTACCTGGTTCTTTAAGGCTTGAAATTAATTTGACTTTTTCTGTAACTGCGTAATCTCTGACCTTATTGTATACGATTTGGGTAATGCTCTTATTATTTTTCTCGTGGGAGTAATATTCAGGAAAATCGTAATAAGGCCCAATCTTTTCTTCTTTTGGTCTGGGGTTGGTGAAAAGTAATGAGCAGTTTTGACATTTACATATTATAAATGTCTCCTTGCTTACTGCATGATCCTTTATCTCTGTGTAATTAAGAAAAAGCCCACTTTTGCAGAGTGGGCATTTATTGAGTCTTTCGGCCATGATTATCTTCCTAAATAAACAGTAAGAATCGATAAATCTGCTGGTGAAACACCGCTGATTCTTGAAGCCTGTCCTAATGTTTCCGGTTTGATTTTATGGAGCTTTTGTTTGCCTTCGTTTGATAATGCAGGGATGGTTAAGTAATCAAATTTTAATGGAATTTTATAATTTTCCATATTACTCAATTTTTCGACCATCTGTTGTTCTTTTTCGATATAGCTATCGTATTTGATCTGGACTTCTGCTTGTTCTCTCACTTCTGGAGAAAACCCTGACAAGTATTGATCCATTTCTGGATCTAGAATCATAATTTCATTTAGACCAATTTGAGGTCTTTTAAGAAGCTTTTCCGCAGATATCTTTTCTTTAATTTCTGCTGTACCGATTGTTTCAAGACCTTGATTGATTTGATCTGGACTAAGTTTCTTTTGTTTCAGGTCGTTGATCAATCTTGCAGTTTCTTTCTTCTTATCAAGCATTTTGTCCAAACGTTCTTGACTGGCAAGATTAATATCATATCCCAGCTGGGTCAATCTTAAATCTGCATTATCCTGTCTAAGAAGTAATCTGAATTCAGCTCTTGAAGTAAACATTCTATATGGTTCTTCGGTGCCTTTGTTAATCAAATCATCAATTAACACTCCAATATAGGCATCTGATCTTTTTAGTAAGAAAGGATCTTTTTCCTGAACTTTCAGACTTGCATTTATGCCAGCGATTAGGCCCTGAGATGCAGCTTCCTCATAACCTGTGGTACCGTTTATTTGTCCTGCGAAATATAAGTTTTCAACCAACTGGGTCTCTAAAGTGAGTTTTAATTGGGTTGGTGGGAAGAAATCATATTCAATCGCATAGCCAGGACGGAACATTTTTGCATTCTCAAATCCTGCTATTTTTCTTATTGCTTTGTATTGGACGTCTTCTGGTAAGGATGTAGAAAAACCGTTTACATAGATCTCTACTGTATTCCAACCTTCAGGCTCTACGAATATTTGGTGCCTTTCTCTTTCTGCAAATCGATTGATCTTGTCTTCAATAGATGGACAATATCTTGGTCCAAGCCCTTGAATTCGTCCATTAAACATTGGAGATCTATCAAAACCTTCTTCAAGAGTGCTGTGGACATCTTTATTTGTATAAGTTATCCAACAAGTTCTTTGCTCTTTTATTGGGCTTGTTTCGTCAGAATAACTGAATTTCTCAGGATTTTCATCTCCATATTGTACTTCCATTTTGGAGTAATCAAGACTTCTCCCGTCTACTCTTGGTGGTGTACCTGTTTTCATTCTTCCTGCTTCAAAGCCTAAAGAAACCAATTGTTCTGTTATCCCTTTTGCTGCAGATTCTCCAGTCCTACCTCCTCCAAATTGTTTTTCACCTATATGGATTAATCCATTTAGGAAAGTCCCATTGGTTAAAACCACACTTTTTGATTCGATTTCTATACCAATTCCGGTTCTAACTCCTGTTATTCGTCCATCTTTAACAAGAACTCCTGTGATCATTTCCTGCCAGAAATCAACATTTGGGGTTTGTTCCAAGGCTAAGCGCCATTCTTCCGCGAACCTCATTCGGTCATTTTGTGATCTTGGAGACCACATTGCTGGGCCTTTTGATCGATTGAGCATTCTGAATTGGATCATGGATTTATCTGAAATAATTCCAGACATTCCTCCCAGAGCATCTATTTCTCGAACAATTTGTCCTTTTGCAACTCCACCCATAGCAGGATTACATGACATTTGGGCAATGGTATTCATGTTCATGGTACATAAAAGTACCTTCGAACCCATTTTTGCTGCAGCGTGCGCTGCTTCGCATCCAGCATGACCTGCTCCTACTACAATGACATCATATTTTGGAAACATGACCAATATTTGTTTACTGTTTCACGTGGAACACTTTGATTTATTTCACATCTGTGAACAAACTGTTTCACGTGGAACATTAGAGATTTTTAAATAATTTAATTGCGAACTCTTCCTTGTTTCGCATCTTTTTTGCTTCTTCTTTTTTCTTGTCTTTGTAACCCATTAAATGAAACAAGCCGTGACTTATTACTCTGCTTAATTCATCTTCTAATGGAACTTGAAGTTTTTCAGAATTTTCTTGAACCCGATCGATACTTATAAATATATCTCCTTCGATTTCTTTCTCTGATTCTGAATTATCGAATGTGATAATGTCAGTATATGTATGATGATTTAAGTATTCTACATTAATGCTGTATAAATACTCATCGCTGCAGAAAATGTAGTTTAAATCTTGAATAGTATAATTTTCCTCCTGAGCGATCGACTTTAGCCATTTTTTGCGTAGAAGTTTTTTTGATAGTTGAAACGCTGTTTCTTCCTGAAAGAAATTGATGGCCATAGCTTAATTCATATAGAAGGATAATATTGTCTTTCTTCCTTCTTCTTCAAATTTTACTTCGTCGCTAAGGTGTTTGATTAGGAATATTCCCCTACCCCCAGTTTTTTCTATGTTTTCTGGTTCGGTTGGATCTTTCAATTCGTTGTAATCAAAACCGGGTCCTTCATCTGAAATGACAAACCTTAGAAGCTGATCTTCCATAAACAGCTCCAAATGCACCAGTTTGTTTTTATCATGTTGATTTCCATGAATAATGGCATTGCTGATACACTCAGTAACTGAAATCATGATATTTCCATAGATATCATCATTGATTTCAAAATTTTCCCTCGCGTTATCGATAAAGCTTTCGATTATCTTTATGTTTTCAATGAGTGAGGGTATGGAAATTTTTATTGATTTCATCTGTTATTTATTCAATAATCAAGTTTTATACTATTCAGTGATTTCTAAAGTTATTGGACAATGGTCCGAATGATAAGCTTCTGGCATAATTACAGCGTTTTTTAGTCTATTCTGCATTTCCTTTGTTGCCATGTGGTAATCGATTCTCCACCCAAGGTTTTTAGCTCTTGCATTGGCTCGATAGCTCCACCAGGTATATTGATGAGGTTCTGGATTAAAATGCCTGAAGGAATCAATAAATCCTGACTCAGTAAATTTATCCATCCATGCTCTTTCTTCCGGTAAGAAACCCGAACTGTTTTTATTGGAAATAGGATTATGAATGTCAATTGCCTTATGGCAAATATTATAATCTCCGCTGAGTATTAAGTTTGGCTTAGATCTTCTCAAATCCTGCATGTAACCAAATATGTCATCCAAAAATTCATACTTGAAACTTTGGCGTATATCACCGGTTGTACCAGATGGAAAATAGGCAGATAGAAAAGAGAAGTTTTCAAACTCTAATTCGAGCAATCTTCCCTCATCATCATACTTATTTAGACCCATCCCATGATGAACAGATTTGGGAGTAATTTTACTCAATATCGCGACTCCACTATATCCTTTTTTCACTGCAGGATACCAGTAAACTTCATATCCTAAATCTTTAAAGATAGCAGTATCAATTTGATCTTCTAAGGCCTTAACCTCCTGTAAACCAATAACATCCGGGTTTTCTTGCTCTAACCATTGGAGAAATCCTTTGTTTAAAGCTGCCCTGATTCCATTTACATTATAGGAGATAATTTTCATGTTACTTTATTTCTATTTCGTACTCTTTTTCGAAGTATTCCAACACCTGAATTTTCAATAATTTCTCTTGCTCGAGCAAATCAAAATGAGGCAATTCTTTAATTAGTTTCCAATGTGGCCAGCCATCTTGATCTACAAAATCCAATTCATAAAAACCATCATAACTCAACACTTTGCAAACTGCAATATGCATCAAATCTTGTTTTTGTTCTTTTGTAAAGATTTTGTTACCCATTCCTAATTCCTGGACTCCTATTAAAAACAAAACGCCATTTAAATCACTAGGTTTTTTCCCAATGGTTTCTTTTAGGCCTTCTAATAGTTTTGACCACTTCCTCTCAAGATCAAGATCTTTCTTAAGCATTGTTTAAATTATTGATTATCAAGTTCTTCCCAAAATTCTGTAGCTCTTCTCAGATGGGGAATTACGATAGATCCACCAATTAAAGTGGCTATCGAAAATACTTCAAATATTTCGGTTTTATTTAAACCTACCTCTTTGCACTTTTCTAGGTGATACTTAATGCAATCATCACATCTCAACACCATAGAACATGCTAATCCAAGCATTTCTTTTGTTTTCACATCTAGTGCACCTTCTGCATAGGCATTGGTATCCAAATTGAAAAACCTTTTGATCACTTTGTTATCTGCAGCCATGATTTTCTCATTCATCTTGGCTCTATAATCATTGAATTCTTCTACGAGATTCATTAAATTAACAATTTAGGATACACATTTACAGGCAAATATAGCATGTATTCGGCCTTGGTAAGTACTAACAGAACTTTTTGCTTATGCGTTTACATTTTTTCAAAGATTTTTTTGATCTGATTTATCCTAGAAACTGCTCATTATGCGGTAGAAGCTTATTTGACTTTGAAGTTTGTTTCTGCAGAATTTGCATCGGGATATTGCCTAGGACGCTGTATCATCGGATGCCTACCGAAAATGATCTTACAGATAAAATCAAGGGACTGAGTAATGTCGGTATGGCTATGTCATTTTTGAGGTTTACTTCTGGAGGTAAAAGTCAAAAGATTTTACATCGCCTGAAGTATAGAAATAAGCCGGAAATAGCTGAAAAACTTGGGAAATTGTATGCACAGGATTTGATTGAGGCTAATTTTAAAAATTGCTGGGATTTGATTGTTCCGGTTCCCCTTCATCCTGTCAAATTATTGCGAAGAGGTTATAACCAGAGTGAACAATTTGCAAAAGGGTTGTCAGAAGGTTTAGAAGTCGACTATGAAAACGCATTGGAAAGAAAGAAATTCACTGAAACCCAAACAAAAAAATCGAGATTACAGCGGATGGAAAACGTAGAAGATGTTTTCCAAATTTCAGCAGAACACTCGGTTGCAAATCTTAGAATTTTATTGGTAGACGATGTTATAACTACGGGAGCCACCTTATGTTCCTGTGCAAATGTACTTTTGGCTAATGGAGCAAAAACTGTAGATTTGGCTAGCATCGCTGCAGGTAAATAAGCATCATATGATAGACATTGAACATCTCAAATATCCAATTGGAAAATTTCAGGTTGATTCTGTAATTACAATAGATGATTTAAAAAAGGCTATTGAGGAAATTAAATCTCTTCCAAAGTTTTTAGAAAATACAGTTAAGGAATTTAACGAAGGCCAATTAGCCACACCTTATAGACCAGGTGGATGGACTGTTCGTCAAGTTATCCATCATTGTGCGGATAGTCATATGAATGCGCTAATCAGGTTTAAACTGGCTTTGACTGAAGAAAACCCAAGAATTAAGCCTTATGACGAAGCTGCTTGGGCAAACCTTCCGGATTATGAACTTCCAATTGAAATTTCTATCGGAATGCTAAAGAATATCCATTTCAAATGGGTTCGTATTCTTGAAGAAATGAGCCCTGAAGATTTCGACAAAACCTATTTTCATCCAGAGTCTCAAAAAGATGTTTCTTTAGATGAAGTAACATTGATGTATGCATGGCATGGAAAGCACCATTTGGCGCATATTCAAGCTCTGATGATCCGGGAAAATTGGTGATTAATAGATAAAACACATGCAAATTTCACTTAAAGGCCAAAGAATCCTTGTCACAGGGGCTTCTAGAGGTATTGGAAGGGCTATTGCCAAACAACTTTCAGAATCAGGTGCTGAGGTAATCATTCATTTTAATTCAAATGAAGAAGAGGCTAAATCCTTGCAAAATGAACTATCAGGAGTTTCATATGTAGAAAAATGTGATTTAGGGAATTCGGATTCTGTGGTTGGTTTTATCCCAAAATTGGTGGAGAAATATGGTCCTTTGTCAGGAATTGTCAATAATGCAGGAATTGCTAAATCTGCTTCTGATGATTTGCCAACTGATAAATGGTTAGAAATCTGGAATGAGACAATTCAAGTAAATTCCACTTCGGTAGGTATTTTATGCAAAGAATTTGTGGATCATGCCAAAATAAACAATGGCGGAAGAATCGTGACTATTTCTTCTAGAGCTGCGTTTAGAGGCGATACAACAGATTATTTAGCGTATGCAGCCTCCAAAGGAGCTTTGGTGAGTTTGACAAGATCCATAGCCAGACATTATGGAAAAGTGGGTATCAAAGCATTTTTGATAGCTCCTGGATTTACTAGAACTGACATGGCCAATGAAATTCTTTCTGAATACGGAGAGGGATTTGCATTGAATGATATCGCGCTAAATGAGCTGACAAAACCAGAAGATATTGCACCTATGGTGACTTTATTATGCTCAGGTTTTGCCGATCATGCAACTGGGGCAAGTATTGATATCAATGCAGGTTCTTACGTCCATTGATCCCAACTCTTTAGAAGGATTAGAGTTACCATACTATGGCAAAAAACTCTTCCAGAGACCCAATATTCACTCCTGAACTTTTAAAAGTTCTCAAAATCTTTGGTTTAGCCTCTCTCTTTCTCGTGTTTGCCTTATCCTTTTTTAATGATAAAAGAGCTGACAATACTGGTGAAGACAGGACATTTAAAGTGAATGACTCCAATCGTCTGTTTTTTCTAAATCTGAGAGCCATTCATTATGAAAGAGAGGCAAGAGCCGATGCAAAAATGACGCTTTTCCGCCATAAAGGTTTGCTCCATGAGGAAAGTAAACCGAGCTTAAACTTCGTGATTATTTTGAATGCCTTAAAAGATGAATCCTACATCTATTTTGAGCCTCAAAACATCGATTGGCCAATTGATTTAAAAGCAGTTTCATCTGAAGGAGAAAAGCTATTTCATCTAGAAAATGGAAATAATATGCTGTTTTACAGTTATTTAAATGAATTATCTCCTTGGATTGAAGTGGATGCGGGCTTTTATATTCAAGTTGATGGAAATTGGGAAAGAATATGGGAGACTGAAGAGGAGAGAGAATCTTTGAAAGAAATAATCGAAGACTATATACAACTATTAGAGAATAAATAAATCAGAAAAATGGCAAGTCCACTTGAGTTCTTTTCAGGACAGATAGGTAAAAAATTAGATAATACTCCTTCTGCAGCGGGTAATTGGCTGGCGGGAATTTTATTGGAGGTTTCAGAGAAACATATCAAAATCCAATACACGATTGAGCCTTACATGTGCAATCCAACAAAAATCTTGCATGGAGGTGTTGCTTCTTTAATGCTAGATGATGGGATTGGCATTGCGAATTTTGTGGCCGGCAGTGAATACTTGATGACAAGTATCAACTTGAGTGTGGATTTTCTATCGTCTGCTCAAATAGGTGAAATAGTGGTTTTGGAGGCAAATCTTGTGAGATCTGGAGCTAACCTGAATCATTGGGAAGCAGTCATTAAGAAAGAATCAGGTAAAATCGTTGCAAAAGCGAGTTCGAATATGATAAAAACTCATATAAAAATCAGCGATCTTAAACTTTAAGTTATTTTGAACGTATGATTTTCAGACTAACTAAAAACTTTTGAATCTATAGAAGTAAAACTCTGCCTAAAAGGACAGATTTAATTTTTCTGAGATTTTAAGTTTGAAAAAAACAACACGATTTTATCTATGAAAAAACTCTTATTCATCGCCCTTTTTTGTCTGATTTCTTGGACATCTTTTTCACAAACTACAATCACATTCCACCAAAGCAACTTGCCTTTTATTGGGGTAAATCACCAATTTGGAGAAAAATTCATCCCTGAATTTAGAGTGGGAACTGATTCTTATTTTGAGTCAATGTCTGCAGAATTGGCAGCTAATTACATTTTCAAAAAGTCTGATCGATTTGAATTCTATGGTGGAGCTGGTTTACGAGTTGGGGTTTTTGATGGAGTTGTGGTTCCTATAGGCTTGAATATTTATCCTTTTGAGCAAAAGGATTTTGGGTTTCATATAGAAGGAGCTCCGATCATAAGTTTCAATGATGATTCTATATTCCGAGGCTCATTTGGTATCCGATATCGTTTTATCAAAAATTAAAACTGATTTAGTTTTACCATCAAATCCCAAATAGAGATACCCAGTGTCACCGAAATATTCAAAGAATGTTTGGTGCCCAATTGTGGAATTTCTAAGACGGTATCGCAGGCTTTGAGAACATCTTCCTCAACGCCAAAAACCTCATTTCCGAAAACCAGTGCGTACTTTTTGCCTTTTTGGGGTGAAAAATCATAGAGTTTTACGGATCTATCCACTTGCTCCAAAGCACAGATTTGGTAGCCTTCTAACTTGAGTTTTTCTATAGCTTGCACAGTTTCTGGGGAATATTCCCATTCCACAGATTCTGTCGCACCTAAGGCTGTTTTTTGGATATCACGATGAGGTGGAGTTCCCGTAATTCCGCAGAGATAGATTTTTTCTATTCCGAAAGCATCTCCTGTTCGAAATGCAGAACCTACATTATTTAAGCTTCGGATGTTGTCCAGCACAATGACTATCGGTGATTTTTCCATTTCCTTAAATTCCTCGACCGATACTCTTTCGAGTTCTTCCATGCTTAATTTTTTCATCCTTTTTTGTTCTGCTTTATGAATGGCTTATTTTCGGGGATATTCCCGCCGAATATCTCTCCCAAAATTAGTATAAAAGTAAGTATACCCACATGAGTAAGTCTAAAGACGGAAAAGAAACGCCCTTAATGAAGCAATACAATGCCATCAAAGCCAAACATCCTGGCGCATTGTTATTATTTAGGGTTGGTGATTTTTATGAAACTTTTGGTGAAGATGCGATCAAAGCAAGTAAAGTTCTGGACATTGTTTTGACGAAAAGAGCGAATGGATCTGCTTCCCATATTGAATTGGCAGGGTTTCCACATCATTCTCTGGATACATATTTGCCAAAGTTGGTAAGAGCGGGAAACCGCGTCGCAATTTGTGACCAGCTGGAAGATCCAAAATCCGTCAAAGGTATCGTCAAAAGAGGTGTTACGGAATTGGTGACTCCTGGATTATCATTCAATGATCAGGTATTAGACACAAAAAGAAACAATTATCTGGCCTCCATCCATTTTGGAAAAGAGAAACACGGGATCGCTTTCTTGGATCTTTCGACCGGTGAATTTATGTGCGCCGAAGGGAATTCATCCTATTTGGAAAAGCTTATCCAAAGTTTTGCTCCATCAGAAATAATCTTTTCTAAGGCTTCAAAGAAAGCAGCGCAAGATCTCCTGAAGAATGATTTTATCACTTTCCATTGCGAGGATTGGGTTTTCCAATTCGATTTTACCTATGAAAAGCTAAAAACGCACTTTGGTACAGCAAATCTGAAAGGCTTTGGGATTGAGGATCAAGAAAGTGGAATTACTGCAGCTGGTGCAATTTTATACTATCTGGAAGAGACAGAGCACAAAGAGATTCAGCATATTTCTGCTATTTCGAGAATTGCTGAAGAGAAATATGTTTGGTTGGATAAGTTTACGATTCGTAACCTGGAACTAGTCTATGCACAGCATGAAGGAGGAGTTCCATTAATTCAGATTCTAGATCAAACCTTGACCCCAATGGGATCAAGAATGATGAAAAAATGGATGGTTTTGCCGTTGAAGGAGAAAAAGGCCATCGAAGAGCGTCTGAATGTTGTCGATTTCTTCTATCAAAATTCAACTTTGATAGAAACAATCTTATCAGAATTGAAACATATAGGAGATCTCGAGAGATTGATTTCCAAAGTGGTGGTGGGTAGAGCGAACCCTAGGGAAATCAATCAGATAAAAAGGGCTTTGAAGGCGATTGTACCTATCAAAGAACTTCTAAAGACTCAGGATAACCCAACACTTAAAAGGCTTTCTGATCAATTAAACCTTTGCGAATTTCTTTTGGAAAAAATCGAAAAGGAATTGAAAGAAGATGCTCCGATGCAGACACATCAAGGCGGCATCATCAAAGATGGAGTGGATTCAGAATTGGACGAATATCGAAATCTAGCAAATACTGGAAAGGATTTTTTGGTTCAGTTGCAGCAGCGTGAAGTGCAGAACACTGGGATTACCTCTTTGAAAATCGCCTATAATAAAGTCTTCGGCTACTATTTAGAGGTGACACATGCTCATAAAGACAAGGTGCCTCAGGAATGGATCAGAAAGCAGACCTTGGTCAATGCTGAAAGGTATATTACTCCCGAACTGAAAGATTACGAAGAAAAGATCCTTCATGCAGAAGAGCGCTTGGTAGGTATTGAGCAGCGATATTTTCTGGAATTAGTTCAGGAAACAGCGAAATATGTCACTCAAATTCAGCAAAATGCCAGAGTGATCGGAACACTGGACGTTTTACTTTCTTTTGCCCAAGTTGCGTTATCCAACCAATATTCCAGGCCAAAAATTTCCGATACGGAAACTTTAGAATTTAAAGATGGTAGACATCCAGTAATCGAAAAGCAACTTCCTCTAGGAGAAAATTATGTGCCAAATGATATTTATCTAGATCATGACAGCCAGCAAATAATCATTATCACAGGACCAAACATGGCAGGTAAATCTGCTTTATTGAGGCAAACTGCTTTGATTGTGTTGATGGCCCAAATGGGAAGTTTCGTGCCGGCCTCATTTGCTAGAGTAGGGATTATTGACAAGGTTTTCACGCGAGTGGGAGCTTCGGATAACCTTTCGAAGGGTGAATCTACATTTATGGTGGAAATGACCGAAACGGCGAGTATTCTCAATAATTTGTCAAATCGAAGCCTTGTTTTGATGGATGAAATTGGAAGAGGAACATCAACTTATGATGGAATTTCAATTGCTTGGTCAATTGTAGAATACTTACATAACCATCCTCAATACAAAGCCAAAACACTTTTTGCGACCCATTATCATGAATTAAACCAGTTGACAGAGGATTTCCCAAGGATTAAGAATTTCAATGTTTCAGTAAAAGAGGTCGGAAACAAAGTTATTTTTATGAGAAAGCTGAAAGAAGGCGGAAGTGAGCATAGTTTCGGGATTCATGTGGCTCAAATGGCAGGTATGCCTAACCCTGTGGTTTTGAGAGCTTCTGAGATTATGGGACATCTTGAAAAAGACAAAGCCGTCAACGAAAAAAATGAAAACATTAAATCCATTCCAAAAAATAACTATCAATTGAGTTTGTTTGAATTAGATCCTAAAATTCAGGAAGCGAAGGAATTAATTGATCAGATCGACATCAATGCCATTTCTCCGATTGAAGCATTATTAAAGCTTCATGAGATTAAGAAAAAATTAGAAGCATAGGTGAAAAGATATTTAGTATATTGAAGATGCTTTTTAAACAATATTAATGGGGTAATATGGATAAGGTGCTTTTAAAGGACCTGAAAAAACAGGATAAGTATTCTAAATTTTTTCATGAATGGAAAGAACAGGAGTTTAAAGATTCTCCTGATGAAGACAAAATGCTATCTGAACTTGAGGTTTTAAGTCAGAATATAGGCATGAGGGAAGGTTTGGTTATTGCGTGCTTTGATTATCGTAAACTTAACCTGGCTTTTTATACGGGAAATGTTGAGGAACTTACTGGTTATCCGTCCTCAATGTTTAAATCAAAAGGAATGGAAACGTCCTTTACTATGATTCATCCTGAGGATAGAGAAGAGCTTTTCAGATTCCAAAAGATAATTTTTGATGCCTTTCACCAGTTGACTTTGACTGAGAAACATCGATTTGAATTTTCATACACGACTCGTTGGGTACATCGCATTACTCAAGAAGTTTTTTGGGTGATGGGGAGAGTAAAACCCTATTTGATTGATTCTGCTGGTAATTTTGCCATGGACTTGCATATCATCTTGAAGTTGGAATTTCCGCCAAAGTCAAAAAATTATGATTGGAATTATTCCTACTTAAAAGATGATGGTTCGAGGATTTTTGTAAGTAAAAACTCTCCGGTAGATCGGAAAATTTCTTTGACAAAAAAGGAAAAAGAGATTGTGAAAATGATTCTCGATGGATTGGAATCAAAGGAGATCAGTGAGAAATTGAACATCTCATTTAATACTGTTTCTACCCATCGTAAAAATATTTTAAGGAAGCTTGGAGCAAGAAATGTGGGAGAGATGATAAAAATTCTTGCATCCTATGACTTTGATATTGGTCTGTAAATCAAGGCAAACGAATTTTTTGCAAAGAAAAAGGGAAAAATTCAGGCAATAATACTTGTAAATTTATTTTCGGATCTTACCTTTGCATCCACAAATGACTCAGAGAACGTTTGGGTCTTAATAAAAGCGAGAGTAGCTCAGCTGGTAGAGCACGACCTTGCCAAGGTCGGGGTCGCGAGTTCGAATCTCGTCTCTCGCTCGAAGAAGCCCTTGATTCAAGGGCTTTCTTGTTTAAGGTAATTAGCTTCGACATGTCGGAGTGAAGCCGGGATGGTGGAATAGGTAGACACGCAAGACTTAAAATCTTGTGACCTCACGGTCGTGCGGGTTCGATTCCCGCTCCTGGTACAGAAGCCTCGCAGAAATGCGGGGCTTTTTGTTTTTAATGATTTCAGCAACTTGATTCAAATAGAAATTCTGAACTATATAATTTTTTCGTACTTTAATTTCTATGGAAGAATTTGACTTTTTATCGCTGGATTGGTCATCCTTAAAACACGTCTTAATAATCTCAGGTATAGCTATCCTTACATTTTTGGTGTTTCTGTATCTGGCACGCAAATCAAAAACATTTTTAAGAATCCGATTGATTCGTCGAATGGATGATGATCTGCTGGCAAATTTCTTGGCAGGGATTTTCAGTTCCTTGGTGATTCTTGCTGGCCTATTGGTTGTATTTAGGATTATTGGCTTAACTGGAGTTGTTTCTGGACTTCTTGCCGGAGCAGGGATTTCTGCCTTCATTATCGGTTTTGCCTTAAAAGATATCGGTGAAAATTTCCTTGCCGGGATCATTTTGGCATTTAAGCGCCCTTTTCGGGTTGGTGATATAGTTGATATCAATGGGATGAATGGGCAAGTGCTGACTTTAAACCTTAGAGATACTCAAATCAAAACTGGAGATGGTAAAGATGTATTTATTCCAAATGGAGTAATTCTCAAAAACCCTCTGATTAATTATACCATCGATGGATTCCTCCGATATGATTTTATTATCGGGCTAGATTATGGATCAGATTATCAAGGTGCCATTGATTTGATTAAAAAAGAGATAATCGATGTACCTGGAGTTTTGAATGGCGCAAAGTCGCCAGAAGTTTGGGTGACTGATTTGGCAGAAAGTACTTTGAATATTCAGGTGACCTTTTGGGTGAATACTTTTGAAAGATCAATTTCTGATGCAGTTGTAAAAAGTGGTGCGATTCTTCAAGTGTTGACGGCATTAGAAAAGGCCGGCTATAATATGCCGGCCCGAATTATCGAATTGAAAAACCATCAGAACAAAAGCCTGAAGACTTCCTGAGATTATTTTTCTAAAATTCCCTTTAAATCTGCAGGTGAATAATTGACGGATTTCAAGGTTTTATGATCTCCTTCTCTGAAAACCAGAAAAAGATCCCCTTCCTTTTCGTAGAAACTAGGTGTGCCTTTTGCCTCGTAATGTGCCACAGTATCCTTTGCTTCCTGTTCGGTCACGCAGGCTTTGCTCATATTGGATCGCTGAACTTCATCAAATAGAGCTTTGAATTTTTCTCCTAGTCCAAACTCCAAAATCGCTCCTGAAAGCACATATTGAAGGTCGCAAAGCGCATCTGCGATCTCTACCAAATCTTTGTTTTCGATCGCTTCTTCCAATTCCTTTAACTCTTCTGCCAAAAGGGAAACCCTCAAATTACACCTTGTTTCGGAAGGAATCGTCGGTTCCGGTAACACAGGATGCTTAAAAGTTTCATGGAAGAGAGCTACTGAGGTTAGAGATTTAGGATCTTGCATAAGTATCGGATATGATATGGTGGAAATAAATGTAAATGAACTGAAACGATTGCTCAATGCATCGATCAGTTTTGGAAATACAAAGAAACACCAAGTATTGTCCTCATAAAAGGAATCGATAAGATCATTTATTGCATTATTTTATGCAGAATCTGTCGCATTCCAAATTGAGAATCAGACTTATTGTCTGATTTTGTGACAAGTTGTTTTAAGTTTGCAGCCAATATAGCTTTGGTTAAGTTTTTGAACCAGCAAGGAAGAATTAAAATCCATGGAAATTACCTTTTATAAATATCAAGGAACGGGGAATGATTTCGTGATGATAGATGATCGATCTGAATCATTCGAAGTGACCGATTTGGCGTTAATTTCTAAGCTTTGTGACAGAAAGTTTGGGGTTGGTGCAGATGGGTTGATTTTGATTAGAAATCATCAAGATTATGATTTTGAGATGATTTACTTCAATGCCGATGGATCCCAAAGTATGTGTGGCAATGGAGCAAGATGTGCTGTTGCCTTTTCTGCCTTTCTGGGAATAGTAAAAGACCAAACCACTTTTCTGGCCATTGATGGCAAACATGAAGCGGTCCTTGAAAATGGGTTGGTTCAATTGCTGATGGGCGAAGTTGATGGAATTGAATCCAGGCAAGAAGATTTCTTTGTCAATACGGGATCTCCTCATCATATCCGACTGGTAGAAAAAGTGTCAGATTATCCGGTTTTTGCTGAAGGCAAAAGCGTTAGGTATGACGCTTCTTATGCTCCTGGGGGAACAAATGTCAATTTTGTGGAACCAATCGCGGAAGATGAAATCTTCGTTCGTACCTATGAAAGAGGTGTGGAAGATGAAACACTTTCCTGTGGAACAGGTGTGACCGCTGCAGCTTTGGTCTATGGAAAAGATCAAGATGCCGCAGAGATAAAAATAAATACCCTTGGCGGGAAGTTATCCGTTAAATTTAATTCCAAACCAGAAGGCGGCTATTCCGACATCTGGTTAATCGGTCCAGCCGAGCAAGTATTTAAAGGACAAATTATCATTTAGAACGTTAAGATCATCTGGTACGAACCGGATATCATTATCAATTGTAATAAAAAGGGCTTAATTTTAAAGCCCGATTTTAGAATCACATTCATTCGACATGTTAGAATTTATTGCCAAAGGACTCGCAAAAGTTTTCGGAACGAAGTCCGATAGAGATATCAAAGAATTAGCTCCAAAAGTAGAAGAGATCAATAAGATCTTTGCAAGCTTTGCATCCATCAGTGATGATGAGCTACGAGGTAAAACCGCAGAAATTAAGGGCAAAATCAATGAAAAGCTTAAATCAATCGATGATAGCATCGCTGAGATTCGAGTGAAAATCAATGAACTTGCGGCTAATGCCATCCACGAAAAAGACCAACTTTTTAATCAAATTGACCAACTCGAAAAACAACGGGATGAGTCTTTGGAGGAAGTTCTTCTAGAAGTGATGCCGACAGCTTTTGCAGTAGTGAAAGAAACGGCCAGAAGATTTAAGGAAAACAAGCAACTGAAGGTAAGTGCAAATCTTTTTGATCGTGAGTTAGCTGCCAAAAAACAAAATGTAGTCATTGAAGGTGACCAGGCTATCTGGCATAATACCTGGCTTGCTGCTGGCAATGAAGTCGTTTGGGACATGGTCCACTACGATGTGCAGTTAATTGGTGGTATGGTTTTACACAGTGGTAAAATTGCCGAAATGGCTACTGGTGAAGGTAAGACATTGGTTTCTACCCTACCTGCATACCTTAATGCTTTGGCAGGAAGAGGTGTTCATATCGTAACCGTGAATGATTACTTGGCAAAACGAGATTCTGAATGGAACGCACCACTTTTTGAATTCCACGGACTTTCTGTGGATTGTATAGATAAGTATCAGCCAAATTCAGCAGGAAGAAAAGGCGCTTATGCTTGTGATATTGTCTATGGTACCAATAACGAATTCGGTTTTGACTACCTAAGAGATAACATGGCGAGAGACGGTGGGGATTTGGTGCAAGGAAAGCATCATTTTGCCATGGTCGATGAGGTCGATTCTGTATTGATTGATGATGCACGTACGCCCTTGATTATTTCCGGACCTGTACCTAAAGGGGATGTTCATGAATTTGATGACATGAAACCTCGAGTGGCTACTTTGGTGGATGAGCAAAGAAAACTGATCCAAGGATTTTTGACTTCCGCGAAAAAGTTGATTTCTGAAGGTAATGAAAAAGAGGGTGGATTGGCATTGTTTAGGGCTTTCCGAGGAATGCCGAAATACAAGCCATTGATTAAATATCTATCCGAACCTGGAATTCGGGTAATTCTACAAAAAACAGAGAACTTCTATTTGCAGGACAATAAGCGCCAAATGCCTGAAGCAGATGAGCCTTTATTGTTTACGATAGATGAAAAAACCAATGTAGTAGATCTGACTGATCGTGGTATTGAAACCATGACCACGAAGAATGAAAATGCTGAATTCTTCATTTTGCCGGACATCGGAGTGATGATCGCTGAAATGGAAAAGGATGAAACACTTGATGATAAAGAAAAACTAATCCGCAAGGAAGAAGTTATCAAGGATTATGGTGTAAAAGCTCAGCGTATCCATACCGTAAACCAATTGCTGAAAGCATATTGTATGTTTGAGCGGGATACGGAATACATTATTGTCGACGGCAAAGTAAAAATTGTCGATGAGCAAACTGGTCGTGTGATGGAAGGAAGAAGATATTCTGACGGCTTGCACCAGGCGATCGAAGCTAAAGAGAATGTGAAGGTAGAAGATGCGACGCAGACGTATGCGACCATCACTTTGCAAAATTACTTCAGAATGTACCATAAGCTTGCCGGTATGACTGGTACAGCGGAGACGGAAGCTGGAGAATTCTGGGAAATCTACAAATTGGACGTAGTGGTGATTCCTACCAATAGGGTGATCCAGCGTTCCGATAAAGAAGATAAAGTTTACAAAACGGTCAGAGAGAAATTCAATGCCGTAGTAGACGAGATTAATGAGCTTGTTGCTCTAGGAAGACCTGTTTTAGTGGGTACTACTTCGGTAGAAATCTCTGAAGTGTTGAGCAGAATGCTCACCTTGAAGAAAATCCCGCATCAGGTTTTGAACGCGAAGCAACACGCAAAAGAAGCAGATGTTGTCGCAGTAGCCGGACAAGCAGGAACAGTGACGATTGCTACTAACATGGCTGGTAGAGGTACGGATATCAAACTTTCGCCAGAATCTAAAAAAGCTGGTGGTTTGGCAATTATCGGTACTGAAAGACACGAATCAAGACGTGTGGATAGACAGTTGAGAGGTCGTGCCGGTCGTCAAGGTGATGTGGGTTCTTCCCAGTTCTTTGTTTCCCTTGAGGATAGCTTGATGCGTCTATTTGGATCTGAAAGAATCGCCAAATTGATGGATAGAATGGGTCTTGAAGAAGGTGAAGTAATTCAGCACAGCATGATTACGAAATCTATCGAGAGAGCTCAGACCAAAGTGGAAGAAAATAACTTTGGTACCAGAAAGAGACTTTTGGAATACGATGATGTGATGAACTCACAGCGAGAGGTGGTTTACAAGCGTAGAAGAAATGCGCTGAAAGGAGACCGTTTGGAGCTGGATATTCTAAATATAATGTATGATGTCTGCGAAAGCAACATCGAAATGGGCAAGTCTAATGGTGATCCAGAAGATTTGAGAATGAACGTATTTACCTCTTTGGGAATCGATTTTCAGATTTCTGAAAATGACTTGAAATCCAAAGATTCAGCTTCTTTGACCCAGCAATTGTACGAAGCGGCTTTTGATAGCTATCAGAAGAAAAATGAAATGATCATGAGAACTGCGCTTCCTATCTTTAAGAAAGTACAGGAAGAAAGAGGTGCAACAGTAAAAGATATCATGGTACCGATCTCCGACGGCATCAAGCAAATCGGAGTTGTGGTAAATCTAGAAGCCATGATCAATAGTGAAGGTCGTGAATTGATCCGATCTATTGAGAAGAATGTGACACTAGCCATCATCGATCAGAACTGGAAAGAACATCTTCGTGACATGGATGATCTAAAACAATCCGTTCAAAATGCAGTATATGAGCAAAAAGATCCGTTATTGATCTATAAGTTTGAAGCTTTTGAAATGTTTAAAAGGTTTATCGGCAAACTTAATGAGGATATGATTTCCTTTATTTCGAGAGCTGATTTGCCAAAGCAAGATCCTAGTCAGGTGCATGCTGCTCAGCCGACTAGAGCGGCTGAACCTCAAGGTCAAGCAAGTAAAGCAGAAGTTTCAAGTACATTAAATCCTGGTGCAAACCGCGCTGCTGCCGCTGCAGCAAGTGCCGGTAGACCTGCTCCTCAAGTGGTAGCTCCAAGAAAGTCCGAAAAGGCTTATGGTAGAAATGATAAGGTAACTGTTCAATACACCAATGGAACTACAAAAGCTGATGTGAAATACAAGAGTGTAGAGCAGGATATTCAGGAAGGTAAATGCGTAGTAATCGATTAAATTTAATGATATGAAAGCGGTTTGGGTTCTAGGATTATTGGTCTTCATTGTTGGGTGTAATTCATCCAAATCAACAACCAGTGGCGCAGGTTCATACGCTAACTATCAAGAGAATTTAAGCGGTTCTTTGCCTGTTTATCCAGATTATAAAGAAGCAATGGAAGCAGAAAGTTCTTCTAGTTCCGTTGAGTCTGTAGAATCTGTGGATGATGTTTTGGGACAAAAAATTCGGGCCATGTATGATAAAAATCTTACTGAGCCCTATTTCAATGGATATTCTGTTTTGGTGTATTCAGGAATTGAAAGGACAAAAGCCTTTGAGACCAGAGATGATCTGATGGAGAATTTTCCTGAAATCAAGGCAGAAATGCAGTACCAAGAACCCCGCTATCTCGTGAAGGTGGGCAAGTTTAATTATAAAATTGAGGCTCAAAAGAGCTTTTCACTGATCAAATCCCAGTTTCCTACAGCTCGAATAATTCAGGATAGATTTCAGAGAAAAGAATACGAAGCCCCGGAAATCACAAATTCGAATGCTGAAGGACAAAATTAAGTCACTGGCTAAGGCCTACAAAGAAGAAGTCATCGAGACCCGGAGACATCTCCATGCCAATCCAGAACTTTCTTATGTTGAATTCAAAACATCGGCATTTGTAGAAGAAAGACTGAGATCTTTGGGAATTACCAAGATCGAAAAAAAGGCCACTACAGGTTGGTCTGCTATGATTGAAGGTAAAAACCCAGGTAAAAAAGTAGTTGCATTAAGAGCGGATATGGATGCTTTGCCGATTATTGAAGCAAATGATGTCCCTTATAAATCTACGAATGAAGGTGTCATGCACGCTTGTGGACATGATGCACATACTGCTTCATTATTAGGTGCCGCCAAGATTCTGAATGAAGTCAAAGATGATTTTGAAGGAAGTATCAAACTGATTTTTCAACCTGGCGAAGAAGTCGTTCCTGGTGGAGCATCTTTGATGATCAAAGATAAAGTACTAGAAAACCCAAGACCTTCCGGAATTATCGGGCAGCATGTAATGCCATTTATCGAAGCTGGTAAAGTAGGCTTCAGAAAAGGGATTTACATGGCGAGCGCTGATGAATTGTATATTACTGTCAAAGGAAAAGGCGGTCATGGTGCGATGCCAGAAACCTTGATTGATCCGGTTTTAATTGCTTCTCATATGATTGTGGCCTTGCAGCAGGTAGTAAGCCGAGCAGCAAGTCCTAAAATTCCTTCTGTACTTTCTTTTGGAAGAGTTGAGGCTCTTGGAGCTACCAATGTGATCCCAAATGAAGTAAAAATCCAGGGTACTTTTAGAACTTTGAATGAAGACTGGAGAGCGAAAGCACATCAAAAAATGCTTCAGATTGCCCATGGCATCGTAGAAGGAATGGGAGGAGAATTGGATTTTGAAATCCGAAAAGGCTATCCATTTTTGCAAAATGATCCTGAGCTAACTGATAGATCCCAGCAGGCTGCGATAGACTACTTGGGAAAAGAAAACGTGGTAGATCTTGACATCTGGATGGCTGCAGAGGATTTTGCATACTATTCTCAGGAAATCAACGGCTGTTTTTACCGATTAGGAACCCGAAATGAAGCAAGAGGAATCACTTCTGGAGTACATACTCCGACTTTTGATATAGAGGAAGATGCTTTGGAAATCGGAGCTGGTCTTATGGCTTGGTTGGCAGTTTCTGAATTACAGAATTCTTAATCTTCAGGTCACAATACCCTGAAGTTTTCCCCCTAGATTTGGAGTTTATTCGTTTCCGTCGAAATCAAAACAAACAAATGAAATTCAATAAGTCCATTGTTCTGACATTCATCATGTCATTGATGGTTTCTCAGGTATTTGCTTGGGGACAACTAGGTCATTACCTCATTGGTTATATGACATCCATGCAATTGAAGAATTCCACTCGAAAAAAGGTGGAAAGAGTCTTATACCCGATGTCAATTGGGAGAAGTGGGACTTGGATGGATGAAATCAAATCTGATAGAGCTTTTGACTATGTAAACTCCTGGCATTATTTGACCAGCAAAAATGGCGAGTTTGATCCTTCCCTTCAGGAAAAAGGAGGAAATGCTTATGAAGCTATTCAACAGATCAAAGCTGAACTTATCGCTGGAAACTTAACGGTTAAGGAAGAAGCTGAAAAGCTTAAAATGCTTATTCATATTGTTGAAGACATTCATCAGCCATTGCATGTGGGTACTGGAGAGGATCGAGGAGGAAATGATGTCAAATTGGAATTCTTTTATCAAAACTCGAACCTCCATTCAGTTTGGGATTCTGGAATAATCGACCGATGGAGTATGTCCTACACGGAAATTGGGAATGAATTAAGTAGACGTTTGACTCCTGAAATGGAAGATCAATATCGAAATTCCACTATCGATGATTGGTTAAAGGAAGCGGTTGCATTAAGACCTATGGTATACAAACTTCCTGAAAACATGAAATTGTCCTACAACTATGGATACGATAATAGAGAGATTGTCGAGGAGAGATTGATCGCTGCAAGTGTAAGATTAGCAATGATTCTGGAAGAAATTTATTGATTTAGGAGAAAGATTTTTAACAAATGGCTTTGGTGATTTTTGTACCAAAGCCATTTTTTTATATTGGAAGTTAAATTCATAGCTTCTGAATCATGAAATATAGGTTCTACACCTTAATTGTATTTTTCTTAGCAAGTTTCCAACTATTTTCTCAAGACTTACGAACAAGACTGGGAAGGACTATATACAATCCTGATTCAGCAACTATTATTCTTGAACTTGAAGAGGAAAACCTCCAAAACGCTGCTGATAGCGGGATTTACTTTTACTTTTTAGCAGAGCAATATAATGTTGCCAGAGAGAATGATCTGGCAGCCGAATATTTTCTAAAAAGTGCAGAATTAATTGATTCAAAATCAAAAAATCAAGACCTCATTTCCCTGTCATATATTCGGTTAAATCGGCTAGAATCCATAGATGGTAGATTTGAAAGAGCTTTGATGTATTCCCAAAAAGGGCTTCAAAATTCTACTGCAGCTCTTGATACCAATTATATGGGTTATGCCCTTTTGGATATTTCGGTGGTTTATCATGACATGGAAGAATATGAACGAGGCGTTGAATACGGCAAGCAAGCGTATCAGTTGCTAACTTCTTATTCCAAAGCAAGAGCTCCTTTTATTGCTTTTGCTCTGAATGCGATAGGGATCAATTTTGATGATTGGGATAAGCCAGATTCGGCTTTGTTTTATCACTATAAGGTCTTGGAAAACATCGAGAATCTAGACAGTACTAGGATAAGTTTTACATTTAATAACATAGCAAATACACTTCTTAAACAAAAGAAGTATTCGGAAGCAGAACCTTGGTTACACACAGCGGTCAAAGTAAATCAGAAGTCTATGGATGACTATAGCCTTGCCGCCAACTATACGAATTTGGCTACGATAGCTTATAAAAGAAGAGATTTTGGCAAGGCTCAAGTAATGATGGATTCTGCCTACAAATATGTCGAGCAAAGCGAATCCACTGAGAAAAAAAGGGATTATCTATATGAGCAATATGGGTTCAATAAAGCGAAAGGTAATCTAAACGAGGCAATGGATTACTTGGAGCAATATGTTGCTGTAAAGGATTCGATTTTCAAAGAAGAACGTGTAAAAACTCTCGGAGAGCTTGAGGCCAAATATCAAGTGGAAACCAAAGAAAGAGAGTTGGCTGAATCGCGTGCCGCTTTAGCAGAAAACGAATTGGTGGTCGAGGCTCAAAACAATCAGCTCCTATTACTTTTGATTTTGGTATTGATATCTTTTGGGGTTGGTTTTTTCATTTATTATAGGCAGAAAAACAAAAATCGGCACTTGGAACAAGAAGCAAAGTTGCAGGCTATTTATGCGGAGCAAGAAACCCAGAAAAGGCTTCATGAACAGCGCGACCGGATTTCTTCTGACTTGCACGATAACATTGGTGCGCAATTGACCTTTATCATTTCTTCGCTCAATAATTTAAAATTCGGGAATCTGGATCTTGAAAAATTGTCTGATAAAATAGACCAGATTTCAGGATTTACGGTGGAGACAATCAATGAATTAAGGGATACCATTTGGGCGATGAACAAAGATCATATCAGTGTGGAAGACTTGGAAAGTCGATTGGCTCATTTGATTTCAAAAGCGAAAATCTCTTATCCCCAGATTGATTTCGAGCTCAAAATAGAAAATGAGGTTGACAGGAATTTATTATTGAATTCAATAGAAGGGATGAATTATTACCGAGTAATTCAAGAAGCTGTCAACAATGCACTGAAACATTCGGATGCCAAAAAAATATCGATTACATTTTCTCAAGATCAAGATAAAATAAGACTTTGTGTGGAGGATGATGGTGTTGGCATTTCCCAAGAAAACAAGTTTGGAAATGGATTGGGGAATATGAAAACACGAGCAGAACGAATCGGAAGGGAGCTTAGCATCGCTTCTGATGAAGGAAAAGGAACACAAATATGCATTTATTAAAATCATCAAATACCTGAAAATGATACGAATTGCCATTGCTGAGGACAACAGTTTTTTGCTGAAAGCTATACTTGAAAAGCTTTCCATATTTTCAGATTTGGAAGTGAAGTTTTGGGCGTTTAATGGGCTTGAATTACTGGAGAAATTAGAGAAAGATTCTAATGTGAATCTGATTTTAATGGATATAGAGATGCCTAAAATGAATGGAATCGAAACGGTAGCCAAAGTGTCTCAGAAATATCCACAGATTAAAACCATCATGCTGACAGTTTTTGATGATGATGAAAATATATTTCGAGCTGTACAGGCCGGAGCCAATGGCTATTTTTTAAAAGAAGTAGATCCAAAAACCCTGTATCAGGGAATTTTGGATACGCTTGACGGTGGCGCGGCAATGACCCCCTCAGTAGCTTTGAAAGCTTTGAAACTACTTCGTAATCCTCCAAAATTCGAAGAACCTGTGGAGGAGATTTCGCTTACTTCCAGAGAAATAGAGATTTTAGATCAAACATCTAAAGGATTGACCTACAATCAGATCGGTGAAAATTTGTTTATTTCCCCAAAGACTGTCCGTAAGCATATTGAGAATATCTACCAAAAACTTCAGGTTCACAGCAAGCTCGAGGCTGTACAAAAAGCAGTAAAAAACCGGATTATTGAGGGTTGATTATTTCCTCTTTTCGAATTCGGCTTTTGCTCCATCCAAAAACTCCGTAAAATTCTGGATATCGGTGTCGTAAGCATGAGGCTTAGCCAAAAGCTCTTCCTGATGATCTAGGATCACATAATAGGGCTGGGCGTTGTTGTTGAACTTGGTGATTTGAAAATCTGCATTTTGCTTCCCGACAGTCTTCTTTACTTTTCCATCGTAGTCAGAAGTGTACCATTTATCTTCCGGAAGTTCCTGACGCTCGTCTATATAAAGCGCTACCATGACGAAGTCATTTTTTAGTCTGGAAAGAACAGATGGGTCGGCCCAAACATTCTCTTCCATTTTCCGACAATTCACACAACCATGCCCCGTAAAGTCGATTAGCAAAGGTTTGCCAGCTTTTTTTGCTGCTGCCAATGCCTGATCATAATCAAAATAACCTTGGATTCCATATGGGATTTCCAAAATGTCACTGTATAAAACGTCTTCAGTCCTAGTGTCCTCCTCGTTTGATGATGCAGTGGAAGAGATGGTGAAATTCTGTGTGGTCATCGGAGGTAAGTACCCACTTAGAAGTTTCAGTGGAGCTCCGAATAGCCCAGGAATCATATAAATCACAAACATAAATGTGACCAAAGCTAAAAGCATCCTTGGAACACCTATTGATTCAACAGGCGAGTCATGAGGCAATTTGATTTTGCCGAGTAGGTAAAAACCCAATGCTGCAAAAATGACAATCCAGATGACTAGGAATACGTCTCTATCTAAGATTCCCCAATGATAAACCAAGTCGGCCATGGAAAGGAATTTGAATGCCAAGGCAAGTTCAAGGAAGCCCAAAACGACTTTCACTGAGTTTAACCAACCTCCGGATTTAGGAAGTGATTTCATCCATTCCGGGAAAATCGCAAACAACGTAAAGGGAATGGCGAATGCCAAAGAAAAGACAAACATTCCCAAAATAGGTTTTAGTAACTCTCCACCTGCCGAAGAAATCAAAATCGATCCTACTATCGGTCCGGTACATGAAAAGGAAACCAAAACCAACGTAAATGCCATAAAGAACACTCCTGCAAGTCCTCCTTTTTCTGCTTTTTCATCTACCTTATTTACAAGCCCTGAAGGCAAGGTGATTTCAAACATTCCCAAAAAGGCTAGTGCGAAGAAGATAAAAACGCCGAAGAAAAAGAGATTGGGAAGCCAATGTGTGGCAAGCCAATTTGCAAATTCAGGGCCTTGGATTGCCGCTACAGCAGTACCAGCTACTGTGTAAATGGCAATGATCGAAAGTCCATAAATAAATGCCTGACGGATTCCAGTGGCTCTGGATTTATTTCTTCCGGTAAAGAAAGTAACAGTCATTGGGATCATCGGGAACACGCAAGGCGTAAGCAAAGCAGCCAGCCCTGCCAGGAATGCCAATATCATAAACCCAATTAAGGATTCGTTCTGAGAAGTGTTTTCAACTGTAAATTCATTGGTTTCTGAAGTTGAAACCTGCTCATCGCTTTGTTCTGCTCCGGATTCAACTATTGCAAAAGGGCTTGCTTCCTCCGTATCTTCTGAAGATTCCACATCGGAAGTAACTGTACTTACGCCTGAAACCGCATCAAAAGTGATTTCAAATTCTTCCTCATAATTGATGCATTGTCCTGTCACATCTGAGCACATTTGGTATTCTAATGCTCCTTTGATGATTCCAGTGGCGGAAGTTGGCGTTAATTTTTGCTCAAACCTTCCTTTTCCCATGAAGTAGGTGACATCACCTTCCCAGGTTTCATCAAACTTCTTTTTCGGATTAATTGCCTGAAGTGTGCCGTTGAGTTCGTAATCTTCCGAGTCCTCTAATTTTAGAACCGTCAAATTTGGCCCTAAATCCGGATCGAAATCATTGGAATATACATACCACCCAATTGGAATTTGAGCCTCGAAAACCAAAGTTGCTTCCTCTCCGATTACCGTTTTTTCCGGAACTAGCTGAATGGTCCACTTTGGAGGTGAAACAATTTGCCCTTTTGCAAAGGGGGTGAAGTTCAGAAACAAAAGTATTGCTACAGCGAACTGCAGAAATCTAGAGATTTTCATGTATTCGAGGATGATTGTATTCGAAAGGAATTAAAAGGTCAATAAGTTCCTGAATTACTGATTACTTAAGGTTTTGAAATGCTTAAAGAAAGCTGCAATTGTTTCAATCCCAATGAAATAATTTGCTACACCATAATGTTCATTTGGAGAGTGAAGTGCATCCGTATCTAATCCAAAACCGAATAATATCGGATCTGTTTCCAGTTCTTTTTGGAACAAGGCAACAATCGGGATAGAACCACCTTCTCTGGTAGGAATAGGTCTTTTTCCAAAAGTTTCTTCCATAGCTTTTTCCGCAGCCTGATACCCAACTGAACTGTCAGAAACAACTGCCGGAGATCCGCCATGATGTGCTTTTACTTTGACAGTGACTGAAGCCGGAGCGATTGATCTAAAGTAGTCTTCAAATAGTTTGGAGATTTCATGCCAGTCCTGATCAGGAACCAAACGCATGGAGATTTTTGCAGAGGCCTTCGAAGGCAATACCGTTTTGGCACCTTCTCCTATGTATCCACCCCAGATTCCATTCACATCCAGCGTAGGCCTGATGCCTACACGTTCGATGGTGGTGTAGCCTTTTTCGCCATGAACTTCAGCGATCTTCAATTTCTTTTTATACTCGTCCAGATCAAAAGGAGCTTCATTCAATCGAGCTCTTTGCTCAGCTGTTAACTCAGCTACTTTATCATAGAATCCTGGAATCGTGATATGATCATTTTCATCTTTCATGGATGCGATCATATCGCAAAGCACGTTGATTGGGTTTGCAACTGCTCCTCCATAAGTACCGGAGTGTAGATCACGGTTGGCTCCTGTTACCTCAACTTCCATATATGCCATACCACGAAGTCCGACCGTAATAGAAGGATCCTTCATGCTGATCATGTGGGTATCTGAAATTAGAATCACATCTGCTTTCAGTTTTTCTTTATTGTCAATGACGAACTTGTCTAAGTTGTCAGAACCTACTTCTTCCTCCCCTTCGATCATAAATTTTACATTGCAAGGCAAATCATTGGAAGCCATCATCGCTTCAAAAGCTTTCACATGCATGTAAAACTGTCCTTTATCATCAGCAGAACCTCTCGCAAAAATCGCCCCTTGAGGATGCTCTTCAGTTTTCTTGATCACTGGCTCAAAAGGAGGAGAATCCCATAACTCATAAGGATCTGCCGGCTGCACATCATAGTGTCCATAAACTAACACGGTGGGCGCGCTTGGATCTATGATTTTTTCTCCGTAGACAATTGGATACCCTTTTGTCTGGCATATTTCTGCCGTGTCTGCTCCAGCTTTTATTAAACTTTCTTTTACAAATTCCGCTGCTGCAAAAACAGCATTTTTGAATTTTGGATCTGCACTGACAGATGGAATTCTGAGCAAGTCCAGCAATTCATTTAGAAAGCGGTCTTTATTATTCTGAATAAAATTGGTAACAGACATAGAAGTTTATAATTGGGTTGTACAAGCCTCAAAATTATCCTTTTAATGAGGAATTGCCTACTTTAAATCTTACTTTTCTTCTTTTAGAAACTTCAATAAATCGAATGAAAGCGATTCTTTACGAGCATTTTGGAATGCCGGATCAGTTAAAATTTAAGGATGTCCCAAACCCCGAGCCTTTGGAAAATCAGGTTTTGATCGAAGTGAAAGCTTGTGGAGTAAATTTTCCAGACCTTTTGATCGTCCAAAATAAGTATCAGATTAAGCCGGAACTCCCTTTTTCGCCTGGAGGAGAAGTTGCTGGAAAAGTAATAGGAATGGGTAAGAAAGTAACCCATCTCAATATCGGTGATTCGGTACTTGCTCTTTGCGGTTGGGGAGGATTTGCGGAGCAAATAGCAGTCAATCAAGACCGGGTGTTTAAAATTCCAGCAGCTCTAGATCCAAAATTAGCTGCTGCAACTTTGTATAATTTTGGTACTTCTTACCATGCGTTGAAAGACCGAGCAAATATACAGAAAGGGGAAACGCTTTTGGTTTTGGGTGCTTCGGGAGGAATCGGTTTAGCGGCGGTTGAACTTGGTAAAATAATGGGTGCAAAAGTGATTGCGGCTGCATCATCTTCAGAAAAACTGGAATTATGTCAAGATAGAGGAGCTGATTTGTTGATCAATTATGAAGAAGAAGATCTGAAAAGTAGAATCAAAGAACTTACGGATGGAAAAGGAGTAGATGTGATTTTGGATCCAGTAGGAGGGAAATTTACCGATGCTGCGATTCGCGGGATGGCTTGGAAAGGAATGTACCTGATCGTCGGGTTTGCAAGCGGTGATATCCCTAAAATTCCGATGAACCTACCGCTGCTAAAAGGCTGCGAAATTGCCGGAGTCTTTTGGGGTCAGTTTTCGAAAATTGAGCCTGATAAAAATGCTGCAAATCTAGATCAACTCACCCATTGGTTAATAGAAGGGAAAATCAAAGGGCCAATTGTAAAAGAATATCCATTGAAAGATGCAAAAGGAGCATTAATGGATTTACAAGAACGTGATCACATCCATAAATCGGTGATTATTGTTTCATGATCTAATCGGATTTTAAGCTTTCCAGATTTTCTAAAAACTGATTTAGTGAAGATCCTAGAGCCGGAAATTTTTCTTCGGAAAGATCTTTCATTTCTTTCTCCAAATCTTCCAAAGCATTCTGCACTTTCGATTGGAGGGATTTGCCAGGGTAAGTCAATTCCACTCGAACAGTCCTTTCATCCTCCTCTCCCCGCTGTCTTTTGACATAATTTATTGCTTCCAGTTTTTTGAGTAGTGGAGTCAATGTTCCAGAATCCAAATGAAGTTTCTCACCGATTTGCTTGACTAAAATTCCGTCGGTTTCCCATAAGATGCTTAAGGTGAGATATTGGGGATATGTCAAATTGAATTCTTTTAACCTAATCTGAATCAATTGAATCAGTAATCTAGATCCAGAATAAAGATCCAAGGATACTTGGTGCAAATAACTCATTTCTCTTTTAATTATATTTTATACAATTTAACTGTATAAGTCTAAATTAAAAGTATCTACCAATCATTTTATGGTCAACGATGGCTTTTTTCAACTCCAATGCATCAATGGTTCCAGGAACGTAATAAGCAACATTTCCTCCCGGTTCGACAAGTAAAGTGATTGGAAGGCTTCCGTCCCAGTTTTCTCCCACAACTTTAATCACCTCATATTTATCTTCCGTGTCCATGATATAATTGGGAACTGCAGAAGCTTTGCCTTTCAGGAATTTCAGAGCTTTATCTTCATTTTCAGGACTGTCCATACTTACCGATACAAATTGAAAATCACGCTCCCCAAACATCCTTTGAAGCGTTACAAATTCAGGATATTCCACAATACATGGCCCACACCAAGTTGCCCAAAAATTAACTAGAAGAAGTTCATCCGTATTATTTTTCAATAGGTCAGCAAGGCCATTTGGTGAAAGCTTTTCGATGGTAACTTCTTTTTCCTTCCAGGCTTTATTGGTTTTAATGGTGTATTCGTTTTTCCATGCCCATTTCATCGAGCAGCCAAAAGCAGGGGTTTGCGCAATATCAGCAGGCAATGCTTTACCAGCCAAAGTCATATCAAGCGCATTTCTTAAATCCTCCGCTTGTCCGGTTCCCGGTTTTTCGGAAGCATCAATCCTTCCCGAATAGGTCAGTTTTCTATCCTTGTCAAAAACAAAAACATGAGGTGTGGCTGTAGGGCCATATGCCAATGAAAATTCATGTTTGTCTCCATCATAGAGATAAGGGAAATTATAAGATTTGTCTGCTGCGCGGATTTTCATCTCTTCATAGGTATCACTCAGGTCGGTATAGCCTAATTCTTCCGGCAAAATACCAATCGGGCTGTTTGAAGAGATTGCTACAAAAGCCACATTTTTATCCTTGTAATCATTTACGGTTTTCATAAATCGATCCTCATAGGCTTGAGCTGTAGGGCAATGATTACAGGTGAAATTCACCACCAAAACATCTGCATCACTATAATCTGAAAGTTGATGGTATTTGCCATCTATTCCGGGTAGGTTAAAGTCCGGTGCATTGTCTCCAATAGCAAGTTTACCAACAGGTTGCTCCTCGACAGCAATCGGATTAGCGACAAATTCTACTGACATCGTTTCTTCTTCTGGCATTGCATCAGTGCTATTTTCTTCTTTTCCCGAACAGCGAGAAAGGAGAAACACCAAAAGCAGCATGATTTCAGCGAGCAAGATTATTTTCAACTTTGATTTCATAGAGTGGGTTAATTTGGGGCTGATGTAATCTAATTAGGCTAGTTTATAGCCATTTTGATAAACATAGTGCTTGTGTGTATTTGCTTCAAAATCATCAATGAATTCCTGTTTCATAGGATCCCATTTCAGCGGTCTACCTAAAACATTGGCAATATTACCAAGTGTACAGGCTGTGCAGGTACTATGTCCAATTTCTACAGGAACTACAGGATCCTTTCGCATCAAAATTGAATCAATAAAATCTACATGATGAGCTCCAAAGCTGGTTTCTTCGTTTGAGAATTTTCTTTCACAGCTGGCAACATTTGTATCATATTGACCTCTGGAAACTTTTATCCATCCTTTTTCACCAAAGAATTTTACTCCTTGCCTGCCCTCGTCAAAAGGAGTGATGAGCATTTTTACTCCATTGGAATAATGATAAGTCAGTGGTGTAGAATCCGTACCGGGAATAATTTCAATTGGTCCGTTTCGGTCCATTCCGATTCCCCATTGGGCAATGTCAATCATATGCGCTCCCCAATCTGTCATCAGTCCGCCTCCCGTTTCCTGATACCATCTCCAGGCTCCCCAGACTTTTTCATTTTGTTCAGGATTTAAACTGATCGGAGGATTGAGTTCCTCATTGTAATGGATATCTGGAAGTGGTCCAATCCAAGTTTTCCAATCTAATCCAGCAGGTATTTCCTGCTTTGGCAAATCATAAGGTTTTGGATGTGGAGGCGTTCCCACATGTACCAAAACCTCAGAGATTTTACCGAGATTTCCCTTTTGAACCATCCTTACGGCATGTTGGAAATTGGCGGCAGATCGTTGCATACTGCCAACAGCTAAAATGATGCTGTTTGATCTTACTGCTTTGATGAGCTCTTGCCCTTCCTGAATCGTGAAAGTCAGAGGTTTTTCTAGATAAATGTCTTTTCCGGCATGGCAGGCATCGATCGCCATCATGGCATGCCAGTGATCCGGAGAAGCAATCACCACTGCATCCACATCAGGATTTTCAAGTAGTTTTTTGTAATCAGAGTAAAGAGTTACTTCTTTTCCTTCCCGTTTTTGATCTGAATAATTTTTTGCAACCCGATTTTTAAATCTCTCCAATTTGATTTGATAGACATCAGCACCTGCTATGACATCGACTGCTGGGTTTTTCATCATGTTATTGAGCAATCCCATGGCTTGTCTACCGACACCGATAAATCCTAATCGCACTTTACCTGAGTCAGGACTTATGATAGAGCTACTATTTGCATATGAGAAAGTGGAGAGGGAGCTGAGTCCTAAGGTGCCTAAAATAGATGCACCAAGAAATTTCCTTCGTGAAAAAGAAGAGTTACTCATGAGGTTGTGTTTTGGGTTTTTGATTGGTAATCAAGAATATGACGAATAAATTACTGTTTTTCCTGAGATAAGAGAAATTTTAGCTAAGCTAATTAATTCATGGCTAGAGGGCAATCTTCAAATGTCAAGCATGGATATTAGAAATATTTTTACTTTTAATTTCTAATTTCACCGTATGACTATCCAACAACTCGAATACCTCATCGCAGTAGATAAACATCGACATTTTGGACATGCAGCTGAGAGTTGCTTTGTGACACAACCGACCTTAAGTGCTCAGCTTAGTAAATTGGAAAGAGAACTGGGGGTGATACTTTTTGATAGGAGTAAGATGCCTGTAATTCCTACAGAAATTGGAGTTCAGATTATTGCCCAAGCCAAGAAAGTGGTTTCTGAAACCAAAGGGATTCTAGAATTAGTAGCGAATCTCAAAGGAGATATTTCAGGAGTGATCAAATTGGGGATAATTCCGACTCTTGCTCCGTATTTGTTGCACTTATTTATCCGGAAGTTTTTGGAAAAATACCCAAAGGTGAAGATGGAAGTTCAGGAGATGGTGACGGAAGAAATAGTCCGAAAGGTTAAAAATGATGAGTTGGATTTGGGTATTGTTGTGACTCCATTGCAAGAGCCAGGGATATTAGAAAAGCCAATGTTTTATGAGAAGTTTTATGCCTATCTATCCAAAGATCATCCGCTTTTAAAAGAGAAAGAGTTTAGACCAGAAATGGTAAAACAGCAAGACCTTTGGATTTTGCAGCAGGGCCATTGCTTCCGAGATCAAGTCATCAACCTTTGTGATCAAAGTTTGAGCGGACCAAGCAATTTTCACTATGAAAGTGGTTCGCTGGAAGGCTTAAAAAACATGGTGAATAAATACCAAGGGATTACCTTATTGCCTGAATTGGCGACGTTTGATTTGACCGATGAGGAGAAGACAAGAATCAGACCTTTTGCTGGCAATCCTCCTATTCGTGAGGTCAGTATTATTTTGAACCGAAGCTACCTGAAGCAAAAACTTGTGGAGCTATTGTACATTCAGATCACTGACGAAATTCCATCTGAAATGACTTCCAAATCGCATGGAAAAATCGTCAGGTTTAAATAATCAGGGTTTTTTATGAAGAATATAGTGGTCGGCCAAATCTCCTTCGATCATATTTCCTGATCTATCCAATTGCCAAATTTGATTTTCTCCTACTTTAAACTGGGTTGGCGCAAATTTGACTCCTTCTAAAATCACTTTTGAGCCTGTTTCATCCCATTTGAAAGTTCCATTATATGTTTCTTCCAAAGCATCGTTTCTTCCCAGGTAATTAGT
The DNA here is from genome assembly GCF_014206875.1 of Algoriphagus iocasae. Lineage (GTDB taxonomy): Bacteria > Bacteroidota > Bacteroidia > Cytophagales > Cyclobacteriaceae > Algoriphagus > Algoriphagus iocasae. The sequence goes on from NZ_JACIJO010000002.1 coordinate 735,792, forward strand.
GACTATGAAAAAAGTCATGTCTTTATTCAAAGTCAGCGTTGTTTCGATCCCACTGCAATCTGCACAAGGTACAACCCCTGAATAAGTTCCATCCCAGTCCAATGAAGTCATGGAATTATCGCCAATTGGCAAACCCTCTTTATTTGTTAAAGTGCTATGCTCTTCCTTTTGGGCTGTTTCAGTGAGTTTTTTTTCTGAGCATGATGCAATGCCAATCGAAATGAAAAGGATCAATAGGTAATAAGAGTACTTCATTTTTTAATTGGATTGTTACAAAGGTAGACCAGCAGAAATTAAACCAAAAACCAATGGGGCATAAAAAAGGAGAACTTGTTTTAGTTCTCCAGAGGTAATTAAGCAAACTTCACTTTTACTATAATGATTTTGGACTATTTATAGGCCCATAACCTACGATAACGATGTTTGTGATTTCTTGATCTTTCAAAAACTTCGCTTGGTTATAATCTAATTTTGATTTCCAGTTTTCACCGATCATCGCAAAGTATTCTGCTCTATCCATATAAAGTTTAGATGCGAAAGGATTTTTCTCAATCTCTTTATTCAGTTTCACTAATGGATCAACAGGCTTTTCCTTTTTGTATTTTTCCAAAGGATTGCTCACCAAATCCTTACCTTTTTGTAAATGGAATTCGAAATTCATTAAATATTCTTCTCCCGGAGTTTTTCCATCCAGAAATTCAGGATTCCAATTTGCTTTCAGTAAATCAAATGTTCTTAAAACCTCTTCTGAGAGAGATTTATCACCTCCATAAATCTGTGGCTCACCTACAGGATATCCAGCTTCATCAAAAGTGATGGACAAGGTAATATTGCCAGTTTCCTCATTCAATCTTGCTTCTTTTGGGTACTTGACATTTTTAGACAAGAACATGTTCATTTCTTTTACGGGACTATTAGACTGAGCAAAAGAACTATAGCATATAAAAATTAATAGGAAGGAAAACGATGCTAATTTTTTCATAAATGTTTTGGTTTAGTGTTAGTTTAACTAAACTACTGATTTTAAGAAAAATAAAAAAGTTTAGTTGATGGTAATTTCATTTAAAAACTCCAAAATGCCATAAAATTCCAGCTGGGTCATGTAGGAAGAATTCACTTCCCCATTCTTCAAGTTTGATGGCACTCAGCTTTACGCCTTTAAATTTTTCAGGTAATCCCAATACTTTCATCGCTTCCCAATAAGATTCTAGATTCTCTACTTCCAAAAAGATCATGGTGTTTTCGCACCATTCTTTGGAATAATAATCTTGTAGATAAAAGCAGATATTTTCCTTTACTGTGACCAAAGAAAACCCCTTGCTCAAGGGCTTTACGTTGAATCCCAGGGTTTGATAAAATCGGGTGCTTTCCTCAAAATTCTTTGAACCTATGAAAGTTCTAATCGATTTAGCGGGATGAATCATACTCCAAATTGTGTTAGATGATGATTTAAATGTTTATAAAATTGATTATTCCACTCTTTTGTTGTCATTGGGCCAAAAGAAATCGATTCTTTTCCATCAAAGTAATTTGGTCCATAATCAAAGGTTTTTTGGATGTAAGAAATTAATCGACTTTTCTCATCTTCAAAATCTTTTCTATCAGAAATAATGAATTGTGGTGCTGTCCTTGAGTTTTTAGGATAAGGTTTTTCATTGACCACCCCCTTTTTCACAAATGTTTTCAAGAGAAATCTGACAAATCCGTTTGGCTTGGGGTGTTTGTCTGTATAGGCCATTTCATAGGCGACACAACAATGGGCAAGCATTTGGTCTACGCTCATTTTGCCCCAATTTGGTTTGCTTTCTGGCGTAAGCTGATTGATTCGATCAATCAATTCTTGGTGAACTTCAGGGTCAAATATATTTTTCATAGTTGAGATTACTTCTTATGCCACAAATTATAGAGTTTTCATTAAATCAAAAGATTGTCTTATAATATTTTACGCATAAATATGTTTATAACGTAAACCTATTTATGTTTGTATCGTTATGATTTAAAAAAGCAAAATCAATGGAAAAAGAATTAAGCACAAATGAATCACTTGCTATCATCACCGAGATGATCGGCAAGGCGAAAAGAGAAGCTGCCGGAGATGGGAGTTTTCAAGTATTACTTTGGGGTTGGGTAATTTCCCTTTGCAATTTGGGGCATTACACACTGGAAAAAATGGATTTTTCTCAACCTTACATCGTATGGTTATTGGTTATTCCTGCCACGCTTGTCAGCATTATTTATGGAATTAGAAAATCGAAAAATGCCCGGGTAAAAACCCATCTGGACTTGGTTTTAAACCAGTTATGGATGGCAATTTTTGTGGGAATTGTTATCGTTTTGGCGTTTATGCCTACCCTTCAATACAATCAAAGCCCGATTATTTTGATTTTAGCTGCTTTGGGGATGTTTGCAACCGGTGTTTTAATCCGTGTTGGAATCGTAAAGCTTGGTGGAATCCTTTTGGCAATAGCTTCAATAATTGCTTTTACACTACCGGTAAGTGATCAGTATTTAGTTTCTGGGATTGCCATAGTTTTGGGATATCTTGTGCCCGGTTATTATTTGAAAAGAAATTATCGTGAGCGTGTTTAAGCCATTAGACCCACTTCTTCATTCTCAATTAAGGTTGGCTGTTATGTCTCTCTTGCTAGGCGTAGAGGAGGCTGAGTTTACTTTTTTGAAAGAAAAAACAGAGTCTACCGCAGGTAATTTAAGCGTGCAGCTGGATAAGCTTGAAAAGGCGGGTTATATCAAAATCGAAAAGTCATTTAAAGGGAAAAGACCTTTAACTACTTGTAAGATTCAGCAAAAAGGAGTAAAAGCCTTTGAGGACTATGTTGATAACCTAAAAAATTACATTGAATAAAAAATTTTCTCTATTTAGTTTATAATATAAACCAGTTTACAAATGAAAAATATAATCTTTATGTGGATGTTTTGTTTGCCAATGATGGTAAACGCACAAAATTATGAACTCAATCTTGAGGCTCGTAATGAAGTTGAAAAATTGGAATTTCTACTTGGGGAATGGAGTGGAAGTGGATGGATGCTAAACCAGAGCAGGGAGAAAATGACTTTTGAGCAAAAGGAAACGGTACAAATGAAAATAAATGGCACGGGTCTTTTGATCGAAGGAGTGGGTACTTCTGGTGGCGAAATAATTCATAATGCACTGGCAATCATTACCAAAGCAGATGGAGAAGGAAAGTATAAATTTGATTCATTTCTTCAAAGTAATCAACATGGGACATTCAAGGCAGAGTTGAAAGGAGATGTGTTGTATTGGTATCCAACAGAAAATGTCCGCTATGTCATTCGAATCAACGAAAAAGGCCAATGGTTCGAAATTGGGGAAGCGAATGTCGGTGGTAATTGGTATCAGTTCTTCGAGATGACTTTGGATAAAAGTAATTGAAAGTTGTTTTTAAAACTTCTTACAAGTTTAAGCAAGGGAAACCCCTTGCTTTTTTTTTATTGGCTATCGAACTAAATTGTAAAACATTTTAATCTTGAAGCCATGAGAAATTTTTACTTCTTTTCACTTTTTGTGCTAATTAGTTTCTTTTCAACACCTGTTTTTGCTCAAGAGGAAGCAGAAGAAGAGGAGCAGGAGGAAATGGAGGAAGGAAAGCACAGTTTAGCCTTTGTACTGGGACATGCCAGAATTGGACAAGGAAGAAATGCAGAAGGGGAAAAACAGTTTACTTCAGTACCATCTTTTGCTTTGGATTACAATTATTGGATTAGCGAAAAATTTGCACTGGGTCTCCACACAGATTTTCTGAATGAGAATTTTTTTATTGAATCAGAATCGGAGGGCACCTTGATTGAGCGGGAAAGGCCAATAGCACCTGCGATAATGGGAACTTTGAAACCGGGAGAACACTGGTCGTTCGGATTAGGTTTTGGAGGGGAATTTGTCAAAGGGGGAGAAACCTATTTTGTTACTCGATTTGCCATTGAATATGGAGTTGAAATCCGAAATGGCTGGGAAGTTCTGGGTTCTTTGACTCAGGATTTCAGAGCAAATGCCTATAATGTCACAGGTTTGGGGATTGGAATTGAAAAGAGATTTTAGATTTTAAAAGTAACATTTACTTTAGCCCATTTAATTTTACAAAATGATATATGAGATAATTGGTTGGTTAGGGGCTTTTCTTTTCATTCTCTCTTACTTCTTCTTAGCAAGAGGAATTTGGAAACAGGAGCAAGCAAGATATCATTTTTTCAACTTGGGCGGAGCTATTTGTTTGGTGATTAATGCGATTCATTTTTCTGATCCAGCAAATATTGTCGTAAACGGTGTTTGGGGAGCTATAGCAATTATGGCATTGTATAAATACTGGAAGTTCTATTTCCGTAATAAATCGTAAACCTGATTTTTGAAAATTTCCAATTTTTGCTGGTAGACTTCTTCTTCATCTATCATTGACAAGTAGTAATAAGCACCTTCTATCACCACAAAAATCTGCTCTGCCAGAAGGCTGGTATCTTTCCCATTTAGTTTTTCATCTCGATCCAGGATTCCCTTTAAATATTCACGTAATTTTTCGTGTAGTTTTCGATATTCCGTCCTAATTACTTTATTTCTAAATATCAAACTATAACAACTGTAAAAGACACCATCATCAAAAAGTAAATTCCAATCTCTTGAAAAAAGTCTATCAATAAATGTCTTTGGATCAGTGTAATTTTTCTCTTCTAATTCTTGAATGATAGGTTCATATATCATCAGGTATTGTTGAAGAATATATGAGATCAAATTAGAAATAAGTAGCTCTTTTGTAGGGAAATAATGCATGATCAAACTAGGTGGCATACCTAGGTGTTTCCCGATTTTTGCTATCGAAGTATTTTCCAATCCATGTTCTTTTGATAGCTCGTAAAACCCTTGAATGATCTCTTTTTTTCTGTCGGAGGAGATCCTATGATTCATGTTATTTTAATATTAATGTTTAGTAAATCGAAGTTTGAAACTAAGCAAATTCTTTTGAATTGGAAAAATCGATAGAAAATTTTGAACAGTCATTCAAGACTTTTTGAATTTAAAATTTTTTAAATCCTTAATTATTTCGATTTAGAATAACTATTTTATTTCTTTTTCCGCAATAATTTTCATCTAAAAAAAAAATTCAACCGCTTCAGTTGAAGCCTTTTACTTTTCAATAGATTTACTTTTAATCCATACACTAGAACTCAAAATATTTTGATTTCCAGTACAAATTTTTTGCTGCTACAACAATGTCAAGAAATCAAATCATGTAGAATGAACTGTTTGTGGGACGAAAATTTTCGCAAAAAAAAAATTTTTTTGAATCAAATAAATCAATTGAATCAAATCAGTTTGAGCTGACTTTTTCCTAACCTTCTACTTGTTGAAAAGATTGAATTTTACAAATTTTTTAAGGAAAGGGAGGAGTTTAGGCAAATTTTTATAAAAAAAGTCCAACAAATAATTCTGTGTTATTACATCATTTCTAAAGTGTGAAATTCTTTAATCCAGTATTAAATTTTCATTAATATCTATAAAAATGAAATATAATTGTTTTGATTAATTAAAAACAGTATTTAATATTGAATGAATATTCAATAAATTTTTTGAAGATGAATTTGCTTTTTCAGTCTTCTTAAAGAATCTCTTGAATGGCAAAAATTAAATCAAAGCTATATGGAACAAGTGTTACACAGAAGAATGACCCAAAGACTTTTCAATTTGAAGAAATTTGGAATTCTGGTTTTAGTGATCTTATCCGTCTCTATGAAGACTTTCGCTCAAAACCAGATAAGAGGTAAGGTGACCGATAAGGAAGGTCTTGGGATTCCAGGAGTTTCCGTTTTGGAAAAAGGTACTCAAAATGGCACGATCACTGACCTTGATGGCTCTTATGTGATTGTGGCATCCAATGAAGATGCTGTCTTAGTTTTCTCATTTATAGGTTACAAAACAATGGAGGAACCTATAAAAAGCAAAACAATTATTGATTTGACTTTTGAAGAGGAAGATACCCTGCTAGAGCAAGTCGTAGTGGTGGGCTATGGTACTCAAAAGAAAGTCAACGTAACTGGAGCTGTGGATCAACTTGCAGGGGAGGAGATCGCCGACAGGCCAATCGCCAATGTCATGCAAGGGCTTCAAGGTATGAGCCCAGGGTTGAATATTACTTACCAAGGTGGTAAGCCAGGTTCAGTTCCAGATATTAATATCCGTGGTTTTACTTCAATCAATGGGGGTGGTCCTTTGATTATCATAGATGGAATCGCTGGTAATAACAGTGACTTATTAAGATTAAACCCTTCTGATATTGAATCTTATTCTGTTTTAAGAGATGCAGCTTCTGCAGCCATTTATGGGGCAAGAGCTGCTTTTGGTGTCATATTGATAACCACAAAAAAAGGAGCTGAAGGGAATCAAAGGATTTCTTATAATAATTACTTCTCTTGGGGCAGGCCTTCGGTTTTGCCAAAACCAGTAACAGATCCATACATTCACTCCAGAGTTTTGGAGATTTCTACCAATAACACTCCTTGGGATTATGTAAACTATTCAGATGCACATTATCAATGGGCAAAACAAAGATCAGAAGATCCTTCTATAGAGGATACAAGATTGGATCCAAATAACCCAAACATATGGGCTTATATGGGTAATTATGATTGGTATGATTACTTTTTTAATAAATCCAGTTTTTCAACGAATCATAGTTTATCAATCAGTGGCAATAGTGGAGGCAAGATGCCAATGGGTTATTACGTATCCGGAGATTATACCAATGAAAATGGATTGAATAAGCTTGCTGATGATTATTGGAACAGATATTCATTAAGAGCTCGTATCACAGCCAAACCATTGAAATGGTTGAATATCGATAATAACTTAAATATCTATCAAACACGTAGAGAGGATCCTACCAATGACATCACCAGTGTTTATAATTTAAGACCAATTGACGTGGCGGTTAATCCTGATGGAACCTGGGCTAATACTGAAACGGGAAGACTTGCAGCCAGATTAGTAGATGGAGGTGAAAATCAGGAAAACATGTTTGGTTTTCAGAATATTTTAGGTGCATCTGCCAGTTTATTGGATGGAGATTTGACGTTTAATGCTACTGCCAGCTTCAAAAGAGAACAATGGAAATACCATTGGGACAGAAAGAAATTTAATATTGGTTTCGGACCTGAAGATATAAGAACAGAGGGTGGAGACGGATCTGTAATTGAAAGAAATGGATCATTAAATACAACCATTCTAGATTTTTATGGCAAGTATTCCAAAACATTTGGAAAGCACAATTTTAATATCCTTGCAGGTTATAATCAGGAGGATTACGATTATTCTACTATCCAAGCAGAAAGAAGAGTGTTGATTTCTTCTTCACTTCCATATATAGGTTTGACCACGGGAGATTCTTTTATTACACCTTCTTATAGTGCTTATGCTCTTCGAAGCTTATTTGGCCGTGTCAATTACACGTTCAATGAAAAGTATATTCTTGAAATAAATGGGAGATATGATGGATCTTCCAGATTTCCAAAAGATAATAGATGGGGCTTTTTCCCTTCTGTCTCTGCTTCTTGGTTGATGATGGATGAAAGCTTTTTCCAGCCATTAACAAGTGTGGTGTCCACCTTTAAAGTAAGAGCTTCTTATGGTAGTTTAGGAAATCAAAATGTATCCAATTTTGGTTATATCCAGGCTTTGCCAACGAACCTATCCAGCTATTTGATTGACGGGAGTAAGAGAACGATTATTACATCTGCTCCATCTTTAGCTGTAGACCCTAATTTTTATACGTGGGAAGAAGTAATTTCTACCAACGTAGGATTGGACTTCGGATTTTTAGGAGATAGAATCAGCGGTACCTTTGATTATTTCATCCGAGATACCAAGGGTATGCTAACTGACCCTGTAGAACTCCCAGGAGTTTTGGGTACAGCACCTCCAAAACAAAATGCGGCTGATTTAAGAACGAAAGGATTTGATTTTTCTATAGGATATAGAGACCAGATAGGTAGTACATCAAACCCGGTAACTTTTGGTGTCAAATTGATCCTTTCGGACTCTAGATCTACTATTACCAAATTCCAAAATGAACAGAATTTATTCTCCAACTGGAGAGTAGGTCAAGAAGTGGGAGAAATATGGGGATTGGAAAGTGATGGCTTATTTGTCAATGAAGATGAAATCGCTCAGTTGGACCAATCCAGTATTGTTCCTTGGGGTGCATTGGATATAGTACCAGGCTGGCCAAAATATGTGGATTTAAATGACGACGGTAAGATTGAAACGGGACAATCTCAGGATGATCCAAAAGATTTGAGATTAATAGGTAATACAACTGCGAGATATCGTTACGGAGCCAATATTAATGTCGGATGGAGTGGATTTGATTTGTCTATTTTCTTACAAGGTGTGGCAAAAAGAGATTATTATCCAAGCCGATATCTTTTCTGGGGACCTTATCAACAGCCATATGGGAATGTATATCCTTGGAACCTAGATTTCTATCGAGCAGAAGCTGATGGTGCTGATTTATTGGCTCAGCATTCTCAATCTTACATTGAAGCGGGCTTAGCAGAGCAAAATTTGGACTCAAGTTATCCAGTTCTGCAATCTTGGATGGCAGATGCCAATTATGGTGCAGGACTGGATATTCCTCAAACAAATTATTTACTAAGTGGTGCTTACTTAAGACTTAAAAACATCACTCTTGGGTATAGTCTTCCTCAGGTGTTAACAGAAAGGCTAAAAGTAAACAAAGTCAGATTTTATGTGACTGGAGAGAACTTATATGAAATTTCTGCCATCAAGAAATATGTGGATCCAGAATCGATTAATGCATCAAGTGGAGATGCAAATTCATATCCTTTCCAGAGAAAGTTTGCCTTTGGAATCAACATAGATCTGTAATTAAGAAAAGAAAAAAATCATGAAAAAATATATCCTTTATTTAAGTGCAGCTTTCCTTTTAGCTTCATGTAACGATGATTTTCTGGATAAATATCCTCAGACTTCTGTAGCTCCTGAAGAGTTTTTCAAAACAGAGGAAGATTTAGAATTATATGTAAACGGGTTACTTACCATGGCTGGACCTGGAAGTTATCTAGGTGACCAAAGCAGTGATAATTTGGCCACTACAGGTGCTATTGAAATCAAAAGCATTATGACTGGATCTCCAAGTTCTCAAACCATTACAGGAGGTTGGAACTGGGGTACCCTAAGAAATATCAATTATTTCCTAGATAACTATACCAAAGCAACTGGAACAGAAGAGGGTATTGCCCATTACGTGGGTTTGGGTAGGTATTATCGTGCAATGTTCTATTTCAACATGGTAAAAAGATATTCTGATGTTCCTTGGTTTGAAACTACCTTGAGTCCAGGTGATGAAGATTTATACAAGCCTAGAGATTCACGGGAAATGGTCATGAGCAAGGTTATGGAAGATTTGGATTTTGCTATGGCCAATGTAAGAGAATCAGTTCCTACTGGTACTCCTGATGTTTGGGCTGTAAAGGCATTTGCTGCAAGAGTGGCTTTATATGAAGGCACTTATAGAAAATACCATTCTGAATTAGGCTTGGAGGGGACTTCTTCCCAGTTCTTGGAAAAGGCTAAAACTGTCGCTCAAGAAATTATTAATTCTGGTTTGTTCTCTATTTATAATTCAGGGAAACCATCCAGCGATTATGCTTCTCTTTTTGGCGCACAGAACTTATTGGGAAATCCTGAAGTAATCCTTGCCAATATTTATGATTCCAGCAAAGACAGAGGTTCGAATAATAACACCGGTATTTTTGGTGATTATGAGCAGTCACCATCCAAAGACCTTGTAATGAGTTATTTGATGAAAGATGGATCTAGATTTACTGAAATGGAGGGATATGAAAAATTGGGATTTGTAGCTGAATTCAAAGATAGAGACCCCAGGCTAAGTCAGACGATTGTATATCCAGGTTGGGTGAGACAGCCTGATTCAAATCCATACATTCAGAACTTAAGCAAAAATTTTACTGGCTATCATCAAATGAAAGGCTATGTAAATAGTATCGATAATGTGGAGGTTTCTAGTGCTGATTTTCCAGTTTACAGATTCGCAGAGACTCTTTTGATTTATGCAGAAGCAAAAGCAGAATTAGACGAACTGAATCAAGGGGATTTAGATATGAGTATCAATGTACTAAGACAAAGAGCGGGAATGCCAAACTTGGATTTGGCAATGGCAAATGGAAATCCAGACCCATTTTTAATTTCTAAATACCCTAATGTTTCTAGTTCAAATCAAGGGGTTCTTTTAGAGATTCGAAGAGAAAGAAGGATAGAATTGGCTTTAGAAGGATATAGATTCGATGATTTAATGAGATGGAATGCTGGTAAATTGCTGGAAAACATTCCAATGGGAATGTACTTTCCTGGCTTAGGAAAGTACGATATGACGGGTGATGGAATCGAAGATATTATTTTGGTGGACAAGGAAAGTTCAATTCCTGTTGGCGATGAAAAAGAAAAAAATAGTCTTGGTGTTGCCTTGATTTATTATAAAGCTGGAACCATTGATGAAAATGTTGACGTATTTTTATCTGAAGGGAAAAATGGGGGTAATATGGTGACAGAAACCAAAGCTAGAAATTTTGTGGAACCTAAATACTATTATAGACCTGTACCAATTCAGCAGGTAACACTTAATCCAAATTTGACTCAAATTTTTGGTTGGGATTAATTCATAAACAATTGGATTCTTGAGCCCAGTGGTTGAAACTGGGCTTTATCCATTTATTTAAAAAAAGAATGAAGAAAATATTAATTGCAGTCTTCGTATGTATTGCTGCATTACAATCCTGTACAACTAAGGAAAAGGAATCTGAACCTATCAAAAAAGCCCTTTTTGTTATCGTAGATGGTATTCCTTACGATGTAATCGACTCCGTGGCAACTCCAAATCTGGATCAAATTATTTCTCAAGGAGGAATAATGCAAGCGACAATGGGCGGGGAAAAAGACGGCTATAGCCAAACTCCTACCATCTCTGCCGTGGGGTATAATTCCGTCCTAACGGGTGTTTGGGCTAATAAACACAATGTTTGGGGAAATGGAATAAAGGATCCGAATTACCATTACCCAACAATTTTCAGGTTGTTTAAAAATCAATTTCCGGAAAGGAAAACGGCTATTTTTTCTACCTGGTTGGATAACAGAACCAAATTAGTTGGAGATGGACTTACGCAAACAGGCAACTTATCCATCGATTACCATTTTGATGGTTTAGAACTGGATACCATCAAATATCCACATGATGAAGGGAAAATCTACATTCATCTAATCGACGAGGAAGTTTCAAAAGAAGCGGCTAAAACGATCTCAGAAAATGCCCCTGATTTAACCTGGATGTATCTGGAGTTTACCGATGATATGTCTCATAAGTTTGGGAATAGCCCTCAATATGTGGATGCTGTGAAGAAAGCAGATGTTCAGATCGGAAGGGTTTGGGAAGCCATCAAGGAACGTGAAGCAAACTTTAATGAAGATTGGCTAATCGTTATTACTACAGATCACGGAAGAGAGGCTGATGGGCATGGACACGGTGGGCAAAGTGATCGAGAACGAAGTATATGGATTGCGACAAATGCCAAAGAATTGAATCCTCATTTTCAAGAGGTAGGACAGACTGTAGATGTCATGCCTTCTATAGCGAATTTTTTAGGTTTGAAAATCCAAAAAGAACAAGCCTTGGAATTAGATGGGGTGTCTTTTATAGGTCCAGTTTCAGCCAGTAACTTCAAAGCCAATTTGGAGGGTTCAGCATTGAATCTAAGTTGGAATACTCTTTCTAAAGGCGAAAAAGGAAAAGTTTGGCTGAGCAAAACCAACAACTTCAAGTCTGGAGGTGTGGATCAATACCAAGAATTAGGAGAAGTTGACTTGGATCAAGCTACTGCCAATTTTGAAATTGAGGTTCCATCAAAAGGATTTTTAAAGGTAGTATTAGAAACTCCCTCGGGCTATTTAAATTATTGGATTGTTCCAACCAATTAAAAAAAGAGGCTCAGAATTTATTCTGAGCCTCTTTTTTAATCCAAAACCACTTTTTCCCTTTTCGGGTATTTTACTTCATACTGCATTTTTAATTCTTGTTGGGACCCAGGAGAAATTTGTAGGATCCAACTTACTTTTCCTGTTTGAGGATCGAGTTTTCCTCCGGAAAGTTCTAATGCTTCCACATTGATTTCAGAGTTAACCGAAACAGGAATTTGATCTTCGACTTTGATTGTTACGGTTTGGGATTTATTGTTTCTTACAGTGATTTTATACTCACGATTTTCTGTAATATTCGATCCAATGGTTCTCTTCTTGGAGAATTCTTCATTCTTTTCTCTTGACACGACAATGCTTCGATCTCTACCCATAGAAACCTGTAAGGTATCCTGAAGACTAGAGGCATTTAGCACCGATCGACCAACAAATCCATCTTCAAAATACAGGTTACTTTCCCCTTCCAACAAACTGTATTGGCTCCAATCACTGATTTCTGCGATTAAGAAGACATCATTATCGATTTTAGGAATCGCCGAATAGCTATACTGAGCTGGTATATCATATGCCTTTAAGTCCACTATGGTTTTTTCACCATTGGATTTGATGGTATAGGGTTCGGCGACTTCTATTTCAACAGTGGTCTGATTTTCTTGAACGATTGTTTGAATAGATTGGGCCATGGCTCTTTTATCTTTGCTTTCAACCATTACGCCCGCTACCTTGCCTTGGAGACTCTCATATATATCGCGACTATAACCAGTTACAACCACTTCATTTAATGCATAGGTATCCGGCTCCATGGTGACATTAATGCTGGAGGAGTTTATAAGTAATTCCTTTTGAGAATAGCCAATAAATGAAAAAACTAAAGAGGAAGCTGACTGAGGTAAACTCAAAGAGTAAAAGCCTTCCACATCGGTTACAGTGCCAATTGTTGACCCTTTTACCAAGACTGAAGTGCCTGGAAGAGGCTCATTGTTTTCATCAAATACTCGTCCTGATACACTGTTGAAGGTGCTTCTTTTTTGAGAATAGCTTGTCAGTCTTGCAAAATTCAACTCCCATTTATCAAGCGTAGGGACTTGACCGCTTTCGTTAGGATTTCCATTGGAAAAACGCAACTTGACATCATTCCAATCCACTCCGGTATTCTGGTTCACTTCAGCTTTATAATTAAGCTTCATCGGTGAAGTTACATCTTTGACACGGACATCATATTTTGGATACCAACCGGCATTTGCCACCAAATAATTCAGTTCAAAACTTGCAGGACCAGGAGCATCTGCCTTAATACGAATCCGTACTTCTGAAGTCGATTTATTTCCTGATTCCTGGATTATTCGGATCTGGTTGATCAGCTTATTTTTTTCAAAATTGCTTTCTTTTAGATTGGTTGTCAGTTGATTTACCTCAGATTTGATCTTAGTGAGCTCGCTTTCATAAAATTCCATTGCCTGCTTTAGCTGGGTCATATTCAATCCACTTTGGCTTCCTCCAATTGATTGATTGGCATTAAGCAATTTCTCTTGCTGTGCAAGTACATCCAGCCGCACCAATGATGCTTCTTCCTTCTTCTCGATTGCCTTGATTTGATCCTCAAGAGACTTCACTTCATCATTTACTTTTTGCTCAGAAAGAAAATCTATGCGTTTGTTTACCGCCTGAATGATGAAATCTCCCTGACCTTTTACCTGAATACTTTTTTCATCCAGATAGGGTGATAATCCTTTGATGACTACAAAAGACTCTCCAGAAGGAATCTGACCTGAAGAAGTTTCAAAAATCTGCGCCCCGGATAAGAATACCGTCACCTCTTCAATCTTAGATGTAAACTTAGTTTCCTTGATTTCCTGAGCCAAGGCATTAAAAAAGAACAGAATAAAAAGGGTATTGAGTAGGAATAATTGTTTCATAAAAAGCAGGCTACGATTCAAATAAATTTTTAGTAATCAACGTAAAAAACAAAGCATTGGCAACTCTTGGCATAAAAAAACCTCTCCAAAATAATTTTCGGAGAGGTTTTTAACTAAAGAAAGATTACTTATTCTGTTCCTTTCTGAATATCATTTTTGTTCTTCACATATTTCTCCAGCCAGGTATTCATTTCCCATAAGGTGTGCAAAATAGATTCCTCGGCGGCATAACCATGACTTTCATTCGGCAAGAAAACCAATCTAGCTGTCGCACCATGGCCTTTCAAAGCATTGTAATAACGCTCAGATTGAATTGGGAATGTACCGGAATTGTTGTCGGCCTGTCCATGAATCAGCAAAATCGGAGTTTCTACTTTGTGAGCGAAAGAGAAAGGAGACATGTTGAAATACACATCTGGAGCTTCCCAATAAGTTCTTTGCTCATACTGGAAACCAAATGGTGTCAAAGTTCTATTGTAAGCACCACTTCTCGCGATTCCCGCAGCAAACAAATTGGTGTGGGAAAGAAGATTTGCCGTCATAAATGCACCGTAAGAATGGCCTCCTACAGCAATACGATCTCTATCCCCAATACCTAATTCAACGATATGATCGATGGCTGCTTCAGCATTTGCCACCAACTGCTCGATGAAATAATCATTCGGTTCTTTATCTCCTTCACCTACAATTGGCATCTCTGTTTGATCCATAATAGCATATCCTTGAGTCACCCAATAAATCGGAGAACCCCAGCTTAATCTGGTAAAGGCATATTTCGAACCACGAACCTGAGCCGCTACTTCTTTAGACTTATATTCTCTTGGATAAGCCCACATTAAAACTGGAAGAGGTCCGTCTTTGGCAGCATCATATCCAGCAGGCGTATAAATTACCGCAGATAAATTCAGTCCATCATTTCTTTTATAGGTAACCAACTGTTTTTGGATGCCTTTTAAAGACTCATAAGGATGAGCAAATGCGGTCACCTGAATTGGGGCCATTCTCTTTTTGGTATTTACCAACCAATAGTTAGGCTGGATATCAGTGCTTTCTTTCAAGGTGATAAATTCAGTGCCGTTATCGTCAAGCACTTTGACTACCCGCTCGTAATACGGAGCTTGTGATCTCCATAGGATTTCCTGCTCTTTCGTTTTAGTGTTGAAAGTAGAAAGGAATGGCATATTTCCTTCTGGAGATCCGCCTGGGCTAGTCATGAAAACCAGATCACCTTTGCGAAGCAATACATTTCTACCAAACTCATTTTCTGTATACAAAGGATCCCCAGGATCGTTGTACAAATCATCAGATGATCTTTCGATGATTACCTTTTTCGGTTGAGAAGGATCTGATGGATTGATTACAGAACGAACCTCTTTTCTGGATTGAGACCAGCGCTCATTTAGAATGGCGAAAGAATCATCAGACCAAGCAATTCCAGCATATCGATACGGAGTGGAGGCTAATTTTTTCTTTTGAGCAGTAAAAGGTGCATCAAGTGTAAAGACAACATCTCTTTCCTTCGTGTCGACTCTCGCATCTCCTCCATCTTGTGCCTCTACCCAATATAAAGTAGATGGCTTATCTGCTCTCCAGCTTATATTTCTTGGGCCAGTCACAGTAGCATCAAAACCAGTTGGTCTGTTTTCATCCAAAGGAATTTGAGCCAAAGTCTTTACCTTTTTGCCATCCTTGGACCAGATTTCCACGTCGTAAGGGAATCTGGATGCTGGAACGAGATAAGAAAATGGCTTTTTGATCAAATCCACCATGATGTAAGAACCATCTGGAGATAGATCCATTCCTTTGATCATTCCACTTGGGCCAATTGGCTTTTTGCTACCATCCAGATTCACTAGCATAATCTGAGAATCCATGAAGTAAGCAAAAAGTGCTTCATCGTACGGATCTGCCAGTAAATCTTGGTAAGTTCGGCTAGGAGCCGCATCTCCAGATGTTTCCTGGATGATGGGACCTGCTGGAGCTGCCGGTCTTTGAGGAATTGAGCCGCGGCTTGGATTTGCTGCTTTTACCAGCAATTGATTTTCTGGGGTCCAAAGTATTGAATTTCCATAGACATCATTGACGATGGCATCTGTCAATTTTTTTGCTTCAAAAGTGCTTAAATCCACCACCCAAAGACTGATTCCATTTGCTTCAGTCTGAGTAAAAGAAAGATATTTCTCATCATGTGACATAGAGAAATCTCCCATATTAGGATTAGAAGGCAAGCCAGTAATTTGTGTTTCCTCACCACCACGGGTCATTTTGATTTTGATGTTTTCTACTCCTCTTCCTCGACTTGGGCCTGAGGTGGCTGGATTGATCCTTAAACCGGCAATTCTTAATTCCGGTTGGGAGAGGTCTTCAATACTAGGGTTGTCAGCCCTTTCCAAAAGCAGCATCCAGCTTCCATCTTTACTAAAATTGACGGAAGGAGTGCTCGGTGCATTTACCAGATCCAAAATGGATTTTGGAGGTTTCTGATAGGTGGTTTGAGCTTGCGTTCCAGGTAGAACAGCCAAAGCCAAAATCCCTATCATCATGCTGATAGTAAATCTTTTAGTCATATTTTTTGGTTTATTTTCTCTAGTGAAATTAATTAATTCAATTCCGATTAATACCTAAAAAACCATCAATGGTTAGAATCTTGGATGAAGTCGCATATTGGCTTCCTTAAGTGAAAATTAGATTTCTCAAGTTGATTTGACTAATAAGAAAAATTGAATTGAAAAAAGTATCGAGTATAACCCTGAATATTTCGTGAGACATTAAATATTTTGCGATTTAGTTCAGCATTCAATAAAACTATCTGGGCTTCTATGTAACTCAAGCTGTAGAAGTATCACACCTAAACAAAACTAGTACTATCTCCCTAGGTGCTCCCTTAATCCTCCCTTGCAGTTCCCTTGATTCTCCGAGTGATTTAGGGAGGTTCAAGGGAATAGTGAGGAATTTGCAGTGGTACATAGTAAGCTTTGATACGACTCTGAGTCGGCTATTACCCTACTTAGATATGAACCATCTACAATGGTATATCGAAGGAGCATCGTACAAGCATCGGAGAAGGATCGTAGGAGATTAGACTTTTCATGTATGGCATTTATTCAGATATACTCTCTGAATGCTGGATTTTTTCTGCCGAGAATTCAGGTGCTACTTAGGTATAAGAAGTCATTGAGATTAATGTATAAAATCAGAAGTTAATTGGGAAAGCATAGTACATTATACTAAAGGGTTCATATCTGTTTTTATGAAAAATAGGGACGGTTTTATTGCACTAATTACTGACAAGAACAAGTAATAAATTGACTTGGAGATCATTCTTGCTATGCACAACACCCTGGTATTAAGGGGAAAAGCCACTAATGAGACTTTTAGCTGGGTTTACTATGCCATCAGTTGGTTAAAGAGAAGATTTTGGGAATCAAACATATCATCATGCCAAACTACCATAATGAATTTTTTACAAGCTCAATAGAAAATAATTTGAATGGAAACTGTTTGGAAGACTGATTCTTATTTTATTTTCGTCTAAATCCAGAGTTCTAATATGATTAAAAACTAATAGTAGAGACCTTCCCAAAGAAGTTTTATTTTTTTTAAAAGAATCAAAGCAAGGTGTTTAATTTATGGGGATTTTTCATGGAAGTAATCAGTAAGATAAATGCAACTTGAACTCAATTTCTTTAATTTCATCTATATTATTTCTTGTGCTTTTGGCTATGTATTAGGATTAGTTTTACTAACCTATGGGGTTAAGAAAAAGTCTACCAGTATCCTTTTAGGTTTAAGTTTTTTATTCCTTTCCCATGCTATATTGTTGGCTGGATTGATTGATTCTGGTTTGATCATTCATTTTCCGAATCTTTTTAGAACAGGAAATGTGGCGGCTTTGATCTATTCTTTTTTGCCTTTTTTATACATTCAATATTCCTTGTTTCAACCAAAATTTAGGATTTGGCATTTCATTCACTTTCTTCCTGCGATGATCTTCATCATCGATTTTATGCCGGTATTTCTGATGGATACAGCTGATAAAGTAACAATGATTTCTTCACAGGTCAATGATCCTTCTTTAATAGTCAGTTATACTCAAAGCAGATTTTTCCCAGATAATTTCTATACTGAATTTAGAACTATCCTGATCAGTATTTATTGGATTAGTAGTGTCATTCTTGTTTGGAGGTATAAGAACAAAAATCCCCAACTTGGAAGTAAGCAAATCCTATTCAGATGGATTCAGACGTATTTGTTTTTTCAGATAATCATAATTGCTCCCTTTTATTTAACATTCCAAAGCTCAAACAGTGATTTGGCGTATAAAGCAGTTCATTTTTCTGGCGCTCTTATGAATTTGGGTACAGGTATTTTTCTTCTTTATTTTCCCAACATACTTTATGGGACCAATTTTTATAGTAAAAAGAACGTCTCTTATGAAAAAGAGGATGTTCAGACATCTAAAGATGAAAGATCTGTTGAAATCGATAGTGAAAAAGCGGCGGAACTCAATAAGACATTGGACGAACTTTTAAAAACTCAAAAAGTGTATCTTAGAAAAGGCTATTCAGTTTATGACCTGTCGAAAGATTCTGGGATTCCTCATTATTTGCTGAGTCAGTTTATGAATCAGCATCTTGGAGTTTCATTTCCAGAATTTATCAATAGGTCAAGAGTGATCCATAGTTGCGAGCTCCTGGAACAAGCACAAACGGAAAATTATACCCTAGAAGCTATAGGAGAATTGTCAGGATTCAGCAATCGAAATTCTTTTTCTTCAGCTTTTAAAAAGGTGACTGGCAAATCCCCCTCAGTTTATCTAAAAGAGAAAGGATTTATGGGCAAAGAGGGATGATCATTCATTATTTATGCACAAATCCCCCTGATTTTTGCAAATTCAAGAATACAGTGTAATAGTTCCTTACTTCAGTTTTTTACCTTCATTGGTCCTTTTTCCCAATGAGAAATATTAGAAAAAATATAGATTAACTCAAGGTTAATATTTATGCTTTCTGGCCATTTTAAGGCTAATTAATAGGATTTTCTTGTTCCTATTTTTAATTTATAATATCCTTTTATTTGTACACTTCCATCTTCACTGTTTATGAATCCTCAATATTCTAGTAAGCTATCGCAATTTCTTTTCTTATTATTAGCGATTTCAATTCTAATCTCATGTGGA
Organism: Algoriphagus iocasae; assembly: GCF_014206875.1. GTDB lineage: Bacteria > Bacteroidota > Bacteroidia > Cytophagales > Cyclobacteriaceae > Algoriphagus > Algoriphagus iocasae. The sequence continues at coordinate 754,915 of NZ_JACIJO010000002.1, forward strand.
TCTCCACAAGAAAAATCCCCTACCACTTCAGGAAATCTAGAAGCAACGGAAAATTCTCAAGATAATTTGTCTTCTTGGGAAGATGGGCCAAAGAACAAAATTATGGATTGGGTTAAGTCCACTACGACGGAAGGCTCAACAGAATTTATTCCTGAAAAAGACCGGATTGCTGTATTTGACAATGACGGGACACTCTGGTCTGAGCAGCCGTATTATTTCCAATTGGCATTTGCTATTGATGAGGTAAAAAGATTAGCTCCTGAGCATCCAGAATGGAAAAATGACTCTTCTCTGGACGCCTTGATCAAAGGAGATATGGCTGGCTTTATGGCTGGTGGAGAAAAAGCCCTTCTTACTGCTATAGCGATGACCCATGCAGGGATGACAGCCGAAGAATTTGATTCCAGAGTCAAAAACTGGATCAAAACTGCTACCCATCCCAAAACAGGGAAACATTATAATGAAATGATTTTTCAGCCCATGCTTGAATTGCTTCAATATCTGAGAGCAAATGGATTCAAGACCTTTATTGTTTCTGGAGGAGGAATAGACTTTATGAGAGCTTGGACAGAAGAGGCTTATGGAATCCCTCCTTATCAAGTGGTAGGTTCTCAATTTGGATTATCCTATGTGGACACTACAGCTAGTCCTGAATTGATAAAGATTCCTGAGCTTTTTTTTAATGATGATAAAGCAGGAAAGCCAGTTGGGATTTACCGAAATATAGGGAAGAGACCAGTTTTTGCCGGTGGCAATAGCGATGGCGACTACCAAATGCTTCAATATACTTCAACTGGAGACGGCGCTCGCTTTGGATTGATAGTTCACCATACCGATTCCGTGAGAGAGGTTGCGTATGATCGGGAATCACATATCGGACAATTGAATAAAGGGCTTGATGATGCCGCAAAATACAATTGGCTAATTGTGGATATGGCGAAGGACTGGAAAGTCATTTACCCCTATGAGTTAAAGTAGTTTTAATTAGCAAATTTTAAACATGTAATAACTTTTAATTTATATCTATGAAACAAAAATTATCAATTTTAAAAACTGCCATTTTTGCCTTGCTGTTTTTGCCTTTTTTGGCGAATGCACAGGACAAACCAAACATCGTCGTCATTTGGGGCGATGATATTGGGTATTGGAATGTGGGTGCTTATACGCACGGAATGATGGGTAGAACACCAAATATTGATGGAATTGCCCGGGATGGAATGCTTTTTACAGACCACTATGGACAACCAAGTTGTACTGCAGGTAGAGCAGCTTTCATCATGGGGCAATTGCCGGTTAGAACGGGAATGACTACGATTGGCATTCCTGGTTCCACACAAGGAATCCAAGCTGTGGATCCTACTTTGGCTCAAGTACTGAAAGCACAGGGGTATGCTACTGCTCAGTTTGGTAAAAATCACTTGGGTGATAGAAATGAATTCTTGCCTACCATGCACGGTTTCGATGAGTGGTTTGGTAATCTATACCACCTAAATGCTGAAGAAGAGCCAGAAGAATTGGATTACCCAGGACAGAAAAATCCTGCATACAAAGAAAAATTCGGTCCTCGAGGAGTGTTGCATACTTGGGCCACAGATACCGATGATCCTACTGTAGATCCGAAGTTTGGTAAGGTCGGTAAACAAAGAATCCAAGATACGGGACCCCTTACCCGCAAAAGAATGGAAACCATCGATTCTGAAGTTACCGATGAGACTTTGAAATACCTGGACAGAGTGGGCAAAGAAGATAAACCTTTCTTTGTTTGGTATAATACCACTGCCACTCATATCTGGTCACATAGTACCAACAAATACATCCAGGCTGCTGTTGACGAAGGACGTGCAGAAGAAGATGTCGTTCGTGCAAAAATGATTGAGCATGATGAATTGATTGGTAAGATTCTTCAGAAGATCAAAGACATGGGAGAAGAAGATAACACCATCGTGATCTACTCTACAGACAATGGTAATGAATTGATGTACTGGCCTGATGGCGGATATGCTCCATTCCGTGGTGAAAAAGGAACTACCTGGGAAGGTGGACTGAGAGTGCCAATGTTAGTAAAATGGCCAGGTAAAATCCCTGCTGGTACTTATTCGAATGGTATCCAAAGTCATGAGGATCTTTATGTTACTCTTGCAGCGGCTGCAGGTGCTCCAAACTTGAAAGAAGAGTTGTTGACAGGTAAAAAAATAGGGAATACTACATTTAAGACGCATTTGGATGGTTACAATAACCTGGATCTGTGGACTGGAAAAACTGATAAATCAGCCCGAAGAGAAATGTTCTATTACGATGAATCCGATTTAATGGCAATTCGTGTAGATGCTTGGAAAATGCACATTGGGGTGAAACATGGAGGAAGCTGGTTTGATGAAAAATCATATCCTAGTGTACCTTACATTGTGAATCTATTGATGGATCCAATGGAAAAAATGACTCCAGATTCGGAAGAATGGGGATATGCAGGTAGAAAATTTGTAGCCCAAAAACTTTGGGCGCCAACTGCAGCTGTTCCGTTCATTCAAGCACATTTGAAATCACTTCTAGATTATCCACCAAGTCAAGGTGGTGAGTCTTTGAATATGAAAGCGTCTATAGAGAGAGCAATGAAAGCGATGGAGCAACCGACCGGTGGAGTTCATTAATATTAATTAGTTACAACTTGATAAAATACCAAGCAGGACATCTTTAAAAATGTCCTGCTTTTTTTGAGCATTTACATCTTCTATAAATTGATAAGAGTCAAAACAGGAACCAAATTTTTAAATGCCAAATGGATTATTTAAAGAATTAAGTTTAACTTTTGGACAAATCTATCTATAAAAAAACTTGATATGTAATTTCTTTATCGACAACTTTTAAATTTTAACAGCGATGAAACACAAATTTTCAATTTTAAAATCAGCCATCCTGATGCTTTTTTGCTTACCAGTGTTGGCACAAGCCCAAGACAAACCAAATATTCTTGTGATTTGGGGAGATGATATCGGTACCTGGAATATAAGCCATAATAACCGGGGAATGATGGGGTATATGACTCCTAATATTGATAGAATTGCAAGGGAAGGTGTAGGATTTACGGACTATTATGCACAGCAGTCCTGTACGGCGGGTAGAGCAGCATTTATTGGGGGAAATGTTCCAGTAAGAACTGGTATGACAAAAGTAGGTATGCCAGGAGCGAAAGAGGGTTGGCAAATGTCAGACATCACCATGGCAACTGTGATGAAAAACTTAGGTTATGCAACAGGCCAATTTGGTAAAAACCACCAAGGTGATCGTGATGAACATCTTCCTACTATGCATGGATTTGATGAATTTTTTGGAAATCTATACCATTTAAATGCAGAAGAGGAACCTGAAAACATGGATTATCCAACAGGTCTTGAATTGAAAAATGGACAAAAATTTGAAGAAGTATATGGACCGAGAGGAGTGATCCATAGCTGGGCAGATGGGAAAGGTGGGCAGAAGATCGAAGATACAGGGGCTTTAACTAAAAAGCGAATGGAAACTATCGATGACGAAACCATCGCCGCAACCAAAGAATTTATCAAAAAGCAAGTAGCGGATGGCAAACCTTTCTTTACTTGGTGGAATGCCACCCGCATGCATTTTAGGACCCATGTGAAAGAGGACCATAGAGGAATCAGTGGACAGGATGAATATTCCGATGGAATGGTGGAGCACGACATGCACGTGGGTGAATTACTGGCTCTTTTGGATGAATTGGGAATTGCTGACAATACTGTTGTGATGTATTCTACAGACAATGGACCTCATTATAATACTTGGCCAGATGCAGGCACGACTCCATTTCATGGAGAGAAAAATAGTAGCTGGGAAGGAGCATTTAGAGTTCCTGCCTTTATCAAGTGGCCTGGTAAATTTCCTGCTGGCGTAACTCTTAATGGAATAGTTTCACATGAAGATTGGTTACCTACATTTGCTGCTATCGGAGGGGATCCTAATGTCAAGGAGAAAATCATGAAAGGTGTTACCATGGGTGGAAGAACCTACAAAAATTACATTGATGGGCATAATCAATTAGATTACTTAATGGGTAAAGTAGAAGAATCTCCTCGAGAAGGTTTTATTTATGTGGACGATGCAGGGTCAGTTGCTGCTCTTAGGTACCAAGATTGGAAGGCGATGTTTATGGAAAACAGAGCAGATAAATTGCAGATCTGGCTAGAACCATTTGTGGAATTGAGAGCTCCGTATTTATTCAATCTGAGAAGAGATCCCTTTGAGAAAGCATTGTTAGGATCTAATACGTATTATGATTGGTATATCGATCGCGCTTTTATTTTGATTGCGATGCAGGGATATGCATTTAATTTCCTTTCTACTTTCCAAGATTATCCTCCTAGCCAAACTGCAGGAGATTGGAGCTTGAGCAAAGTAGAAGAACAAATAAATAATATGGTCAAAGCAAACAACCAATAAAAATAAGAGACCGATCAGTAACTGATCGGTCTTTTTTATTTAATCCAATGGATTTGATGCTATATAAAAAAACAAGACTAAATTATGCCTGAACCGGATTTCTAATATTGAGCAAGCAAAAGCACAATAACATATACTCAGGATAGAAGTTTTCAGTCTCAGCCTGCAGTACTGCTAGGGTTACATCGGTCAAATAGCAATGAATACCAATAAGGTTTCTGGCATTTTTACCGACAATATTTTAATCCACATCATTACTTACCATATCAAAGGTCTCTCTGATTTTGGGTTGGAAATTCCACTTCAAGGCTACCGTTGGTCCGTAATACACGTCAAATTGAGATCCGTTACTGCGTAGTTGCATCTGAGCAATTATGCCAGTAAGTACCGTTAAGTTTTTTGTAAGCCCAGCAGAGTAATAAACTGATTGTCGGAGAATATCAAAGCGGTTTTCAGCATAATCCTTTGAAGGAAACTTGAACATGATCTCCGTGTAATAAGAGATGTTCTGAGAAGTGAAAATTGGATTTTCCTTTTGTTTCAGGTAATGATTGACTCCAAACCGACCTCTTAATCGAGGGATCGTCCGCTTAATACCGTTTTTATCATCAAAGAATTTCGTCTCGAATCTTACCTGCTCAAAAAGACTTCCCTTTACCATTTTTTGCATATAAGTCCCCATCAGGATCAGTCGCCTTTCTAGTATTTCCGGATTTCCGGCCTCCTTAATCTCATATTTCTTGTTTCGTGCGTAGCCAACATAAAACTTCATATGCTTAAAACCTGAGTAGACCAGCCACGGCCTTACTACAAAGCGTTGGACATAAGCATAAGGATTTGAATTGGTATAAGCACCTTGGGAAACTAATTGTACATCTACTTGGCCTGAAATTTTCCATTTTTCGATCATTGGGAAAGCCACATCTATTTCTGAAATCGAGGCAGGAATAAACCCTAATTTGTATTGGGGTTCAGATTGTGCAGATAATTTGAATGGGTTCAAAAAGGATAAAATGAGCACAAGACCGAAAAAAATTGAAATTTTGATTCTTTCCTCAAAAAAGTTTTTATTAAAAATTTCCATAAGTGTGAGGTGGTAGTGGAGCCCGATTTAAATAGCTACTGAATTTAATCTATATGGTAGAATATTTTAATCTTTTTGACAATTGCTATGAATATTTTATAAATGTTAAATGATACCTATTTTCTTTTCATCATTCATTGCTATTCGTGATTTGTAATCGATAAATCAAAATCCTAATACTTGAAGTCCGATTTCATAAAAAGTGAAACATTCTTATCACGATAAACACATCCTAAGGTCTCGACTTTACAATTCCCAACTCTCACATCTAAAATCTATAAGTAGAAATTCCTAAAAAGGCCATCATTAATTCTTCCCAAATACTTGAATAGATTTCTCATTTCGTGGAAATAGTCCAAATCATAAAAAACAACAATCCCCCCTAAACGGGAGTTGAGCAGGATTTATTTTGTGGAACAGTCTTGGTAAACTTTTAATAGCTTCCAAACCGAAGCTACTTTTTGCAAAGAAAGTATTTACCAACTTAACCACTAGTATGATGAGTTTACTAAAAGATGTAAGAGTCGCGATACTTGCGACAAACGGATTTGAAGAATCGGAATTGATTGAGCCAAAACGAGCCCTTGAAAAAGAAGGCGCTGAGGTTTTTATTATATCACCTGAGAATGATGAAATCAAAGGTTGGAAGAATGGAAATTGGAGTGATGCTATAAAAGTAGATGCTCGTGTAGATCAAGTGAGCGCCACTGATTTTGATTCTTTAGTGCTTCCAGGCGGTGTAATTAATCCCGATCTCTTGAGAAGAGATCTGGCTTCCGTGGATTTTGTGAAGAGTTTTTTCCAAGAACATAAGCCAGTAGCTGCTATTTGTCATGGTCCGCAAATGCTGATTGAAGCAGAAGTAACAAATGGCCGCACCTTGACTTCCTTTGAATCAATTCGGAAAGATCTGGAAAATTCTGGTGCCAAATGGGTAGATGAAGAGGTCGTGGTAGACAGTGGATTAGTCACCTCGCGAAGTCCGAAAGATTTGCCTGCCTTCAATAAAAAGATGGTAGAAGAATTCCGGGAAGGAAAACATGCCAGACAAACTGCTTGATAGTTGAAATCCCGATTAAATTATTTAATCGGGATTTTTTTATAAATTTTTTGGGATTCCCATATCCTATTTTTTTCTTTCTTTAGGAATACTTGAAGTGAATAAACTTTAATTCTTTAAATTTAATTACCAGATTTTCAATTTTTTGATTTCTATAAACAACTACTTATTTGATGACCATGAAAAAAATTCTACTCTCCGCACTCATATTTTCCCTTGGAGTAAGTATTTCATATGCCCAGGATGATGCAGCAGAGTTGGCTAAAAAACTTGCTAACCCGATTTCGTCGCTAATTTCAGTTCCATTCCAAAACAACACGGATTACGGAATAGGATCTTGGCAAGGAACTAGAAATACCATGAATATTCAGCCGGTTGTTCCGATTTCAATCAACAAGAATATCAACATGATCACTAGGATTGTTGTCCCGGTAATCACTCAATATAATATCACCGCTCCAGGCGAAAAGCAGGCTGGTTTGGGAGATGCAGTCATGTCTGCTTTCTTCTCTCCTACTAATTCAGAAAAACTTACTTGGGGGGTTGGTCCAGCTCTTTTACTTCCCGTAGGAACAAATGATTTTCTAACGACAAAGAAATTTGGTATGGGGCCAACTGCAGTTGCTTTGAAACAAACCAATGGTTGGACAATTGGAGGTTTAATCAATCAAATCTGGTCTGTGGCAGGAAGTGCAGATAGACCTGATGTCAGCCAGATGTTTGTGCAGCCTTTTGTGGTTTATAATTGGAAATCCGGAGCAGGATTAGGAGCAAATATGGAATGGACCCAGAATTGGAAAGCCTCTACTTCGACAGTTTGGCTAAACCCAACCATTTCTGCCGTAACCTCTTTAGGAAAGCAAAAAACTCAATTTGTCGTAGGCCCAAGGTTAAACCTTGCCGCGCCTGATGGAGGGAAAGCAGATTGGGGATGGAGAGCGGTTGTTATTTTCCTGTTTCCAAAATAGAAAAAGAATTAGTTGAGTTTTTCTACTCTCGAACATAAAATTTATTGAAGTGAGAATACAACAACTTTTAGGTGAAAGATTTACGTTTGGCAGAAAGGCATATTTTATTGTAATCCTCACAATAGTTTTAATTTGCCCAACTCAGCTTTATGCTCAAGGAGCGCAAAAAGTTTTCAATTCAGTTCATGATGCCTATTTCGATAGCCTTAGAAATATGGATTATCCATATACCTTTCCAATCCTTGGAAAAGGGGCGGCTAAAAGAGGATATGACTTGCCTTATGCTTGGGGTGTAAGCGGAATTTATTTTACCCAAAAGCAGGAAATTAACATCAATAGTACTTCCATTGGTTTTAATGGAAGTGAAATGGTTGACCTAAGTAATTTCATAAAATTTGGTCCTACAATTGCCACAACCAATGCCTATACTGTAAGACCTGATCTTTGGGTTTTGCCTTTTTTAAATGTGTATGGGATTTTTGGTGGAGGTACTACCCAAACGGATGTCACACTTTTAAGTCCTGTAGGTTTTGAAACGAGTCAACGGTTTTCTGTGGATAGTTATGGTTTAGGAGCTACTCTCACTGGAGCTTTTGGTCCTATATGGGTGGCTTGGGATAATAACTACAACTTTGCTGATGTAGAAGTAGTCGTGGAACCTGTCCCAGCTTTCAACAGTAGCCTCCGCATCGGTCATGCTATCTCAGATTATAATGACCCCGAAAAAACATTGTCTATTTGGGCAGGAGTGTTTTATCAGGTAATACAAAATGATACCCAAGGAAGTATATCTGTTGCAGAAATTTTCCCTGGTTTTGGTGGAGGAAATTTCATTGGTACATTGAATGACTGGGCAGATGGATTGCCTCCGGCACAAAAGGTTATCGCGAAGCAAATTATTGGTAAACTGGAAGATGCAGCAAATGGTATTGATACATCTTCTAGTATGATTAATTACAAGCTAGAAAAAGAAGTAGCAGCCCCCTTTAATTTAATTTTCGGTGCCCAATACCAATTTAATAAGCACTGGATGCTTCGGTCAGAATTGGGGGTTTTTGGCAAAAGAAGTCAATTTTTACTTAATCTTAACTGGAGATTTCCGGGTTTTAAAAAAGCATCACTATGAAGTTTAAAGCCATATTAATTATTCTACTTTTTGGTCTTCAAACTTCCCTTCGAGCTCAGGTAATCATGAGCTTGATCTTTGGGGACAAATTGAATAATGAGAACAATCTCTTTGGAATTCATTTGGATTACAGTTTGAATAACATGTCTATGTCTGGTGCCCAAGATCCATTGAAATCATTTAATTTGGGGCTCTTTTACTCCCATAAGTTTGATGAGAATTGGCATATGAATATTGACCTGATGGCTAAGTATCGACGTGGAGCAGGCGGAATAGCTGCCTACGACTTAGAAGATTCCAGCCTTAATTCTTTTTATGCTGATTCTGAATTGACTCGGAAGATTAATTATTTTAGTATTCCTGCTTCCATGCGTTATGCCTTCCAGGGAACCTATTTTGTTGAATTAGGACCTCAAGTTTCATTTCGATTAAAGGCTCAGGACATCTTTACTTCTGACCTTACTCAAGGAGATTTGACATTAGAAAAGGATATCCGAGAGCAGGTTAAGCGTTTTGACTTTGGATTTGTTTCAGGTATAGGAATGTATATAGGAAAAGATAAGGTCAATGCCTTCGGACTTCGATATCATGGTGGATTTTCAGATGTGATGAAAAATTATGAGGGAAAACAAAACCATAGTCAGATAGCCATTTACGCAAACCTTCCTATTGGAAGAGGAAAAGCTGGGCTTTAATTAGCTGATTTTCATGTAGCTTTTGGCTTTTAATGTCCGTATTGTCAAAAATTTCCTTTTCACTATTTCTTCAAAGAAATCTGATATGAAAACTAGAACTGCATTTATTCTTTGTTTATTGGCCCTATGCTTTATATCCTGTAAAGACAAGGAAGAAATGTTGCCATTAACTCCATTAGAGGGAACTTGGGAATATGCTTTCTACAATTCCGACCAAAATTTCTTTTTTATCTACCAGTACATTTTTGACCCCTCAGGAACCATGGAGAAAAATATACTAGTGAGAGAAAGTGAATCTCCGACCATTTTGGGATATTATAGTCATTCAACCGGAAGTTATGAGCTCCGGGGTGAGGAATATAAAGAAGTGGTTTCCAAGCAATATGAATTGGCATTAGATGCATACCTTTTTTATGTCCCAAAAGATAAATTAAAGGAAACATCAGTCAACGCCTCTCCAAAGCAAACCGGGAAGCTTACTTTTTCACCGAATAACAGATCTTTTGAACTCCTCTATCCTTGCAATGACACACCTTCATCAAATTGTTTAAGTGCTTTAACCTATCGACGGGTAGATAATTAAGTCTTTATTCATTTGGATGCTTTTTCATCCAGTGATCAACCGAGAATTTTCCTGATCCATAAACAAGAAATACGATTAATAGAATCAGGACAACCAAAGAAATTCCAAATTCAAGGTTGTTGGAGACGGAAAGAAAACCTTGTTGGCTATTGACAAAAAGCACTGCTCCTAATAAGATGGGAATCTGAAAGGAAACGGCGATTCTCGTCACTAGCCCCATGGCGATCAAAAGCCCTCCCACTAAGTGAGCAAAAGCTACAAAGTGAGCCAATCCTAAATTCACAAACTGCAAATCGGCATTGTTCATTATTGCCAAAAGGGCATCTGTGTCTGAAATAAAGAGAATCCCCTTATAGAGAATAAATAGACCTAAAATAATTCTTAGGAAGTCGATCCATTGTGGATGATGGGCATCTGCCCAGTGTTCAATTTTGGTGACTGTGTTCATGGCATTTTGGGTTAGGTACAGTGTTTTTTACGAAAAAAGTAAATTAATGATTTGAAATTCAGCTGATTATATTCTTGTTTTTCTTTGGACTCCAAATCACTAAACAGAATATTCAAGTTTAGAAATTGGAAAAATTAGTCTTCAACAATTATAAAACTGTTAATTTGGATAAATAACCTTATTCCTATGACCTCAATTTTAAGATTTATTTCGAGCGCCTTTCTACTCTCTGTTTTCAATTTTTCAGTTGCCCAGCAGTTACCAAGAGGATATCAATTGGTTTGGCAGGAGGAGTTCGAAAAGGAAGGTGCGGTAAGTGATGAAAACTGGAATTTTGAAAAGGGATTTGTAAGAAATAATGAAATGCAATGGTATCAGGAAGCCAATGCTGGTCAGAAAGGCGGAATGCTTTTTATAGAAGGCAGAAGAGAAAAAGTGGCGAATCCAGCATATGAGCCTGGAAGTGAAAACTGGAAAAAATCCAGAGAGTTTGCAGAATACACCTCTTCCAGCATCAATACCAGAGGCAAATTTGAGTTTCAATATGGGATTTTGGAAGTCAAAGCAAAGATTGACACGGCCTCTGGTATGTGGCCAGCGATTTGGACTTTGGGTATTTCAAAGCCTTGGCCGGCAAATGGCGAAATTGATGTGATGGAGTTTTATCAGGTCAAAGGTGAGCCAACGATTCTGGCCAATGCTGCTTGGGCAGATGCCAGCAAAAGAGCAAATTGGGATGAAGCTAAAATCCCATTTGCAAATTTTTTAAAGAAAGACCCTGAATGGGCAGAGAAATTTCACATCTGGAAAATGGATTGGACCGAAGACTATATCCGGCTTTATCTTGATGGTGAACTTTTAAATGAGGTAAATCTGAAGGAAACTATTAATCCAGATGGATTTAACCCGTTTCATCAGCCACATTATATACTGCTAAATCTTGCTTTGGGATCCAATGGAGGTGATTTGTCTCCTACTGATTTTCCAAGGGAGTATGTGGTGGATTATGTAAAAGTTTATCAGAAGAAGTAGGTTTATTCAAAGGTTTTGGAACTGTCAGAAACCAAGTAATTCAGCTCTTTAAGTTCCTTTTCAGTCAGATCTCTCCACTTTCCTACTGGAATATCCAAGTGAACATTCATAATCCGGATTCTTTTAAGCTGCTTCACTTCGTATCCTAAATATTCACACATTCTTCTGATTTGTCGGTTTAGCCCTTGGGTAAGTATAATCCGGAATTTAAAGCGTGAAATTTTTTCCACTTTGCAAGGATCTGTGACCGTATCGAGTATGGGAATTCCACCTGACATTCGTTGAATAAACCGATCGTGAATAGGTTTATCCACTGTTACGATATACTCTTTTTCGTGATTGTTTTTAGAGCGGAGAATTTTATTCACAATGTCCCCTTCGCTGGTAAGGAAGATGAGACCTTCGCTGTCTTTGTCTAATCGACCAATCGGAAAAATCCTTTGCGGATGACCGATATAATCAATCATATTGTCTTTTTCCCCCTTTGTATCAGTAGTCGAAACAATTCCAACAGGCTTATTGAAAGCGATGTAAACATGGTTTTGAATGGGCTTTCCAACAGGCTTTCCATCTACACGGACGATATCTGCAGGCATTACTTTGGTGCCAACCTCTGGTATTTTGCCATTAAGAGTGATTCTTCCAGCCTCCAATAATTTATCTGCTTCTCTCCTCGAGCAAAATCCTACCTCGCTTAGATATTTATTGATACGGATTCCCTGTTTCTCTTCCATGATGCAAAATTCCGGATTCTATGAAAATAAAAAAGCCCCGAGGAAATTTTTCTCTCGGGGCTCTTTAAATATTATAATGGATTACTTTCCTTTTTCTCCAATTGAAATCATTGCACATCTGAAACCGATAGAATTGGTTGCAGAGTCTTGGTGCATAAATCTACGTGTACCTGGGGCTAGCCAATAAGCAACATCTTTCCAAGATCCACCTTTATAAACTCTAAACTCATCGCTTAGCATGGAAGTCTCATAATTATCAACTTCGTCATATACTCCATCTTTTCTTAATGGGTTTAAGTCATCAAAATCCTGATAAGAAAGTGGGCGATAGATATCATAAACCCACTCATTCATGTTTCCAGCCATGTGATACAAGCCAAAATCATTTGGAGCCATGTCATACACGTTGGTAGGAAGGATTTCACCGTCATTTCTTTGGTTACCCGCGATACCCGCGTAGTCACCACGACCTCTTTTAAAGTTGGCCAAGAAATCACCTTGTTTTCCTTTTCTCTTTACGTTGTATGGATTTCTAACACCACGACCATCCCAAGGATAAATTCTCCCGTATTCTTGATTTTCGTCTAAGTATTGAGTTCCGATCATTGCTTTTGCTGCATATTCCCACTCACCTTCGTTTGGTAAACGGAAATCAGCCATAGCAACACCTCGCTCGATCAATTGATTCTTAGTAAAAGTAGAGTCAATCTCTCTTTCCTTTCTAATGATTTCCTGAACGTATTCAGTTCTCCACTTAGAATAGACATTTGCTTGAACCCAAGAAACACCTGCTACTGGATAGAAGTTAAATCCAGGGAATCTAAAGTAGTAAGACTGGTAAAGATCGTTGAAAGACATAGCACCAGACCATACATTTTCGGAAGGCTCCAATTTCAACAATGAATCTGCGCTGACATTTTTCTTCATTGCGAAAAGAAATTCACGATAATCATTGTTAGTGATTTCTGTTTCATCCATGTAGAAATTTGAAATCGTAACAGTTCTTTCCTGATTATCACGGAAGGCCATTACATCCTCTTCCTGAGAACCTAAAACTGCTCTACCACCTTGAATAAATTTCAAGTTTGGCCCAGGTATTTGCTCGGCATTCTTAGCCACAAAAAAGTTCGTGGAGTCGTTTTCATCGAAACTGAACTCGGCTCCTGTCGTCGCACTTTTTTTGCCTGGGTTATTGGCAGTTCTTCTACCGTAACCTGGAGTTTTGTTACAAGAGGTTAAAATTGAACCTGCGACAATTGCCAATGCCGCTGTCCACATTCCCCATGATTTGTTACTCAGACGCATATTTATATCTATTTTGGTCTTGATCAATTTGTAAATATAGAAGCAATAGACACTACTTCCAATCAAATTTATAGAACGCAAGTTTATGAAAAGGTGCTTATTATGCAAATTTCAAAGTATTCTACAAAATTGGTATGGAAAACTGCAATATTTATGCCAGTTAAAGTTTAATATTTCAGGCGTTTGACATTTCTTTCAATGCGATCTGGGCCTTGTTAATATTAGGTATTTCAGATACTGTAAGTATCAAACGGTTTTTGTGTTCTTTTATTTTGCTACGCTTCGCATGAAGCTGAACAAATTTCATGATTTTGCCGAAAATTTCTGAGGAATAAAAATCATCTCTGGAAGAAGGCAACAAATAACATTTCATCTGATTTCCTTTTAGACTTAGTTTCTCAATCCCCAGACGTTCAGCCATCCATCTCAATCTTACCGTTTCCATCAAATCCTCCACAGAATTTGGCAATGGACCAAATCGGTCAAGCAACATGCTGGAAAACTTAGCAAGCTCTTCCTCATTTTTGATGGCATCGAGTTTAGAATAAAGTCCCAATCTTTCGGAAATATTAGACACATATTCCTCTGGAATTAGAAGTTCCAAATCAGTTTCGATGGTACAATCCTGAACTAAAACTTTTACTTTTTCTTTGAGATCCACTTCGAATAAAGCAGCAAATTCATTTTCCTTGAGCTCTTGGACTGCTTCATCCAAAATTTTGTGATACATCTCGAATCCTAAATCGGTGATGAATCCGCTTTGCTCCGCTCCCAATAAATTTCCTGCTCCACGAATGTCCAAATCTTTCATGGCAACTTTAAAACCATCTCCAAGATCAGAGAATTCCTCCAATGTTTGGAGACGTTTTCTAGCTTCTGGAGTCAATCCCGACATAGGCTGAGTCAATAGATAGCAAAATGCTTTTTTATTACTTCGGCCCACACGACCTCGCATCTGATGCAGATCGCTCAAACCAAACATATGCGCTCTATTGATGATAATTGTGTTGGCATTTGGAATATCCAGTCCTGACTCGATGATATTGGTGGAGACCAAAACATCGTATTCATGATGAATAAAGTCCACCATAATTTTTTCCAACTTCTTCCCATCCATTTGCCCATGGGCTCCAATAACTCTGGCATCTGGCACCAATTTCATGATCAAATTGGCGATGCTATCAATTTCTCCCACTCTGTTATGGACAAAGAATACCTGTCCACCTCTTCTTAACTCATAAGCTACAGCATCTCGAATGGTTGCTTCTTGGAAAGTAGCTACCTCTGTCGTCACAGGCTGCCTGTTTGGGGGCGGTGTTGCGATGACTGAAAGGTCTCTTGCACCCATCAATGAGAAATGTAGCGTTCGAGGGATTGGAGTGGCAGTCAATGTCAAGACATCGACATTCACTCGAAGATTCTTAAGCTGGTCTTTCACTTTCACTCCAAACTTTTGCTCCTCATCAATAATCAAAAGACCGAGGTCACGGAAAACGATGTCTTTGTTGACAATTTTATGCGTTCCTACCAAAATGTCAATCTCACCGGTTTTCACCTGAGCAATAATTTCTTTGATCTCTTTGGCAGTTCGGAATCTGTTGATGTATTCAACTTTTACCGGCAAGTTTTCCAATCGCTCGCTAAATGTCTGGTAGTGCTGCATGGCCAAAATGGTCGTAGGTACCAAAACAGCCACTTGTTTTCGATCATTCACGGCTTTGAATGCCGCCCGTATTGCTACTTCGGTCTTTCCAAATCCAACATCTCCACAAACCAGTCGATCCATTGGATATGATTTTTCCATATCGGCTTTGACATCAGAAGTGGCCATGGCCTGATCTGGAGTGTCTTCGTAAATGAAAGAAGATTCCAATTCCACCTGTAGGACAGAATCCCTGTTAAAAGCAAATCCCGGAGCGGATCTTCTTTTTGCATAAAGCGCGATCAAATCCTTAGCGATGTCCTTAACCTGCCTTTTGACTTTACTTTTCTTATTGTCCCACTCAGGTGAGCCAAGTTTGGACATAGAAGGCATGGTTCCCTCTTGGCCAGAATATTTAGAGATTTTGTGAAGTGAGTGAATGTTTACATACAGCAAATCATCATCCCGAAAGACCAGTCGAACGGCCTCCTGAAGTTTGCCATTCACATCTACTTTTTCCAGTCCTGCGAATCTTCCAACTCCATAATCAACGTGGACAATGTAGTCTCCAGGATGAAGGGCTTTTAATTCTTTGATCGTAAGCGCCTTGGATTTACTTGCTTTGTTTCTGGTTTTATACCGGTGAAATCTTTCAAATAGTTGATGGTCTGTATAGCAAACCAATTTTAGAATTCGGTCTTCAAATCCTTCTCTAAGCCCCAGAAGCATACTTTGCACTTGCAAAGTCGGATCAAGTTCCCTGAATATGCCAAGCAAACGTTCGATCTGCTTTTCGTTTTCAGCAGTTAGTATATTGGTAAAGCCCTTCTTTTCATTTTCTGCAAAATTGCTGACCAACAAGTCAAAATTCTTATTAAATGAAGGCTGCGGGTGACTTTCCCATTTGATCTCTTTTGCGCCTTTGAGGTAAAATTGCTTTCCAAACTCGATTTGGGAATGTGCCTCAACCAAGGCTGAAAAGTCCTTTCCTTTGTCAAAAAGATCGGATGGCTTGAGCATCAACTTGTCTGTCTGAGTTTGTTTTGCGATCACTTCAAAAGCCTGCTCGGCTTTGTGAAAGCACTCATCCATCACATCTTTCGTCAGCTGAAAATCCTTGTGCCATACCTTTGCATGCTCAGGCAAAAAGCTCAAAAACGATTGTCTGACTTCCTGTAAGAGCTTGGTTTGAACATTTGGAATCAATGAAATCTGATCCACACTTGCGATAGAAAGCTGAGATTCCGGGTCAAAAGTCCGGATACTTTCTATCTCTTTTCCGAAGAGTTCTAAACGATATGGATGCTCATTGGAAAAGGAGAAAACATCCAAAATACCTCCCCGGATGGCATATTGCCCAGGTTCGTAAACGAAATCAGTCTTTTCGAAATCATAGCTGGTCAATATCTCAGCGACAAATTCCATATCCACTGATTCACCAACTTTTGCCGAAAATGTGTTTTCCAGCAAGGATCGTTTGTTAATTACCCGCTCGTAAAGAGCTTCGGGATAAGTGATAATAACTTTTGATTGGGAATTGGATTCCAAAACCTGATTTAGAATTTCCGATCGCATCAGGACATTGGCGTTGTCCACTTCTTCATATTGATAAGCCCTTTTGAAACTCGAAGGGAAAATCATGTGATCCTCGATTTGAAGCAAGTTTTGAAGATCCGAGTTGAGATAGGCGGCTTCTTCTTTATCAATCGCCACGATCAGATGAAATCCTCCGTGCTGCTGGAAATAGTTGGAAAAAAGCACCATATCCAGACTGCCGGCAAGACCTTTTAGTTGAATCTTGAATTTTTCCTTCTGATTTAATTCATGAGAAAGCGTCTGAAAAATAGGGTCTGACTGATATATTGATAGAAATGACTGGCGATCCAAAATAATAATGTTTGTGGCGAAAGTTTCGGAAGCCCAAATTTAGGGCATTCTATTGTCTTTAAAGCTAAATTGAATTGATTTAGAAAATTCTGAACCTACAGGCTTTTAAAATGTTTAGCTAAACATGGGCAGAACAAAAGAAGATCAAACCTGGTTTCAAAGGCTGGAAAATCTGCATCCATATGAAACCATTTTATACCTAGGCATGCTGGGAAGTGGTCTGATCTTTCTTTTTTTAGTGGTTGCTTTTCTTTTTTCCGGGTTAAATCAACTTGCTGGTCTGAACCACCAAATTCCAATCGCATTTTTGATTTCTACCTTTCTGATCATCCTTAGTGGATATACGGCTACAAAAATGCGAGTCTTTTATGTTGAGGAAAATACTGAAAAGCTTCAGGTTTCACTTAGAAACACCCTGATTCTAGGAGTTGCATTTACTGTTTTTCAGTTTGTGGGCTGGAAGGAGCTCAGTGATATGGGAATCAATTTCACCGGTATTCCAAGTGGAAGTTTTCTTTATGTCCTTTCTGGAATTCATATTTTCCACTTGATTGGAGCAATGATTTTTGCCCTGATTATGTGGATTCAGCTGAAAAAATATCAGCGTGATCAAATCAAAAATCTGGTTCTTTTGACCAATCCTTATGAGAAGATGAGGATTCGCCTGTTTACCATTTATTGGCATTTTATGGATGCGATCTGGTTGGTTTTGTTTTTTCTGTTTGTATTGAGTTTTTAAAGAAAGAATGAAGATAAAAATCAAAACCAAGGTTGAGCAGGATTACCTCAGTGTAAAAGAGGGGTTTAATGAATCACTTTTTAAAAAATTGAGTCCGCCATTTCCACCCGTAAAACTGATTCGATTTGATGGCTCTCAAAAAGGAGATTTGGTGGCTTTGGAGTTGAATTTTTTGCTTTTCCGACAAAATTGGGTCAGTGAAATTATTGAAGATCAAACTGATAATAAGGAGTTCTATTTTATTGATAAAGGAATAGAATTGCCATTTTTTCTAAAATCATGGACCCATAATCATCGAGTGATCAAAAAAGGTAATGGAAGTATTATTCAAGATGAAATCAGCTTTCAGGCACCATTTTTTCTCCTGACGCTGCTTTTATATCCAGCAATGCTACTTCAGTTTGGATATAGAATTCCTATTTACAAGAAGATTTTCAAAAGGGGGAATTAGTGAAGAGTAGGTTTGTTTTCACAATTTTCGATCAGACAATCTCCATATAGAACAAGAGAATGGCTTTTGATCGAGGATTGAAATTCCTTGCCCATCGCTTCTTTGATCTGATTGATTTTCGGGTCAGAAAACTCACGGATTTTTCGACATTGAATACAGACATGATGATCGTGGTGTTTGTAAGTCAGTGCCTGTTCATAAAGGGCAACTTTATCTTTAAACTGATGTTTAACAGCCAGTCCACTTTCGACCAAAAGATCCAGCGTGTTATAAATAGTGGCTCGACTAATGGTATACCCTTTATTCCTCATACTTAAAAAAAGCCCTTCTACATCCATGTGCTCATCTTCGGGCAAGGAATATAATTCATCAATTACCGAAAACCTTTCAGTGGTTTTTCTGCTTCCTTGTTTAGCTAGGAAGTTTTCAAAAATCTTTTTTGCTTTTTCTATGAGTGCTTTGTCAGCCATAATTTGGGTTGCTAAAAAATAAAGATGGATTATTCTTCAAATTTTGGCAAGGAAGGCACCAAATTCGACCCTTATTTGGTTTAAGTCTAATTTAACAAAGCAATAGCTTTTGCGTAAAACAAGAAGTAGAAATGGATTTTGAAAAATAGTGTATGTATATTTTTCAAAAAAGGCTAACTTAATTCTGTCACCCTGTTTTCTTACCCAAATGACTCTGAGAATTGTAATTCTTACATTTTTTTATTTTCTGCTGTCGGTCCGAGGACATGCACAGATTCCTGGGTTTTTTATGAAAGAGGAGCAGCATAAAGTAGAATTACCATTTTATGCTTCCAATAATCTCATTATCGTCACTGTTTCTATCAATGATAATTATCCGGTAAACTTCTTAGTGGATACAGGGGTCCGGGCAAATATTCTCTTTAGTAAAAATCTAGGTGACGCCATGGGTTTGACCTATTCCCGACAACTAAATTTAGTCGGGGCTGATGGAGCTGCAAGTTTGGTGGCTTTTGTTTCCGCTACAAACCATATGGACTTAGGCCCAGTAGAAGGGCTTTTCCAGAATTTACTGGTTTTAGAAAAGGACTTTTTGGAATTGGAAACGGTTATCGGGGTTCCGGTTTATGGAATTATTGGCTATGAATTTTTCAAAAATAATCCTGTAAAAATCGATTATGACAAAGGGATAATCAGTTTTTATGAAACGGAAGCCCTGAAATGGAAACCATTATTCTACAAAAAAATACCGATCTCCATCGAAAACCATAAGCCTTATATCACAGCAAGAGTCAAGCAACAAGCTGGACCTGTGTTAGATGCTAAATTGCTGGTCGATACTGGCGCAAATCATGGGCTATTATTGAATAAAGAAACCTCTGACCAGATCACACTTCCAGAACTATTCATAGAAACAGAGCTGGGACAAAGTCTCGGAGGAGAACTTTTTGGGTTTGTAGGTCGTGTCAAAGATTTGAATATTTCAGGATATCATTTGCAAAACGTACTCACCTCTTACCCAGAGGAAACGCCATTTAGTTTTGTCATAGAGGAATCAGGTCGCCAGGGAAGCCTTGGTTCTGAGGTGCTGGGCAGGATGAAGCTGATTTTTGATTATCCCAGAAATAGGATGTTGATTCAACGTGGGGATAAGTATTATGCGCCATTTGAATACGACATGAGTGGTCTCTCTGTGAAAAAAGTGCCTAATGACGAAAACCGGATTTATGTAGGTCAAGTCAGGGTAAATTCTCCGGCCTCTGAAGTTGGAATAATTGAATTCGATGAAATTCTTTCTATCAATAAGATTCCGATTTTTATTTGGGAACTTTCTGATATCATAAAATTATTTAGATCTGAAGAAGGAAAAGAAATAGAATTGGAAATCCGGAGGTATGAGGGATTGGATTTGGAAAAATACGAAGACCTCGTTTTTCGAATAATACTCAAAAAGCAGATTTAATCTTGGATCCTCTGCATTGGAATAAAAAATGGATACTTTTGATCTTATTGGAGAATTAATTTTCGAACCTCTTTCCGGGATTTTCGTGATTATTTCCGATTTATAAACCAAAAAACAGACTATGAAAAAGCTATTGATTCCTATTTTGATTTTAGCCGTTTTGGGTATTTACATGTATACCAAGGCAGTAGGAACTTATAATCAATTTGTTCAGACCGAGGAGCAAATCAATGGTCAATGGGCAGAGGTGCAAACTCAATATCAAAGAAGAGCAGACCTGATTCCAAACTTGGTTAATACTGTTAAAGGGTATGCAGAATTTGAGCAGGAAACATTGACAGGTGTTATCGAAGCAAGAGCGAAGGCTACCTCTGTAAATGTCGATGCAAGTAATTTAAGTCCAGAAAAACTGGCAGAATTCCAGCAGGCTCAAGATCAACTTTCCGGTGCCTTAAGCCGATTATTGGTTACTGTGGAGCGTTATCCTGATTTAAAGGCAAACCAAAATTTCTTGGAGCTTCAGGCACAATTGGAAGGGACCGAAAATAGAATAGCTGTGGCCAGAAGGAACTTTAACGAGTCTGTTCAGGCTTATAATGCAAATCTGAGAACCTTCCCGAACAATATCTTTGCGGGATGGTATGGCTTTGAGGCCAAAGGCTATTTTGAAGCATCTGCCGGTGCTGAGAATGCCCCTTCCGTACAATTTTAAATAACCATCATGGCAGAAAAGTTATTTTCTTCTGCGGACAAGAAAGCAATTGTTGATGCTATCAAGTCCGCAGAAGTTGCTACTTCCGGAGAAATTCAGGTACATATCGAAAGTCGCTGTAAAGGCGATGTGTTAGATCGTGCAGTGGATGTATTTGATAAGCTGAAAATGTATCAGACAAAGGACCGAAACGGTGTTTTGTTTTATCTGGCTGTAGAAGATAAAAAGTTTGCAATCCTTGGAGATGCCGGCATCAATAAAGTAGTTCCGGAGAATTTCTGGGAGCAAATAAAAGAACAAATGACCATCCAATTTAAGGCTGGTAAATTTACTGAAGGTCTGATCGAAGGCATTAAATCTGCCGGAAACCAACTTGGTGCCCATTTCCCATATCAGGGCGATTCAGACATAAACGAACTTCCAGATGAAATTTCTTTTGGATCCTAAGATCCGATCACTAGTTTTCATTTTACTCTTAGTTGCAGGAACTGTGTTTGCACAGGATTTTCCTCCTGTTCCTAATCCTCCGAGGTTGGTAAATGATTTCACCAACACACTTTCCAATTCGGAAAAGCAACAATTGGAGAATAAACTAGTGGCCTATAACGACAGCACCTCAACCCAGATTTCTATTGTGATGATGCGCTCAGTGGGTCAATATGACATTTCTGATTATGCATTTAAGCTAGGAGATGCCTGGGGAATCGGAGGGTCTAAAAATGACAATGGGATTTTGATTTTGGCAGCCATGGATGATCGGAAGGTTTTCATTGCAACTGGATATGGTTTAGAAGGAGCAGTTCCCGATGCCTTGGCAAAGCGAATTGTTGAGCAATTGATTGTTCCAAATTTTAAAATGGAGGCTTATTATCAAGGATTGGATCAGGCAACTGACATGATTATCAAATTGGCTTCTGGCGAATACAAAGCCGAAGATGTAGAATCTCAGGGTAAAGGTGGAGGCGCTATTTTTCTGCTGCTGATATTCATTTTCTTCTTCGTTATTCTTCCTTTGATCAGAAACAAAAACGACAATGATAACCACATGGGTGGTCGAGGCGGTGGAGTGGATCTTTGGACTACCATTATGCTTGCAAATATGCTTGGTGGAGGTGGTCGTAGAGGTGGTGGCTTTGGCGGCGGAGGCGGCTTCGGTGGTGGCGGCGGAGGCTTTGGTGGCTTCGGAGGAGGATCCTTTGGTGGAGGCGGTGCCGGAGGAAGCTGGTGAGATAAAAAGTCAGAAATTAAAATTCAGAAATCTGAATGGCCTGAAATCGAAATTGGTTTCAGGCTTTTTTTGAGTTTAATTTCTTAAAAGGACAATTCTTTGGGAAGTTTTAGTGGATTCCTACAAAACTCTGTGGCCCAAACGTGCATTTCTACTTAGGACTATGTATACTTAGTATTCTGACATTAATAACTATGATTTCTGTATTCCAAGCACTTTCCATCATAGATCAGCACACGACAATACTGGATTCAGTTGTATTGCCTTTGGACCAAATCAATGGATCAGTTTTGGCAGAAGATGTGTTTGCACCGATGAATTTGCCTCCTTTTCGTCAATCCGCGATGGATGGATATGCATTTCGATTTGGTGACCCAAATGAATTAAGCTTGAAAGGTGAAAGTAAGGCTGGGGATTTTGTGGAATTGCCGATCCAAGCTAATGAAACGATCCGGATTTTTACAGGAGCGAGGGTTCCCGATCAGGTAGATACTGTCGTGATTCAGGAGCATGTTGAAAAGCTAGAAGGAGGGATCAGAATTCTTAAGAAGCCTGCAAAAGGAACCAATGTACGCGCTGTTGGTGAGCAAATTAAAAAAGGTGAGCTGGTTCTAAAAAAGGGCACAAAAATCAATGCTGCGATTGTAGGTTTTTTGGCAGGGATGGGGATTGCAGAAGTACCAGTAGTACGAAAATCAAAAGTTGCTTTGATTGTCACAGGCAATGAACTTCAAGAACCGGGAACTGAATTGAAACCAGGATCGATCTATGAAAGTAATCGAGGGATGCTGGAAGCTGCGCTGGAAAATGAACTAGTCGATTTGCAGTCTTCAGTACATGTACTAGACAATCCTGATGCTACTTATGAATCTATTAAAGAAGCACTGAAGGCAGATTTGGTATTGATTTCCGGAGGGATATCTGTTGGAGATTACGATTATGTCAAGGAAGCATTAGAGAAAAACCAGGTTGAAGAGAAATTTTACAAAGTCAATCAAAAGCCCGGTAAACCGCTTTGGTATGGTAAAAAAGGGAAAACCCAAGTATTTGCTTTGCCAGGAAATCCAGCTTCTTCCCTTACCTGCTTTTTAATTTATGCGGTGGCTGCGATCCGCAAAATGAACGGAACTGCCAAAATTGATATCAATCTCAAGAAAGGGAAAATGAAGGGTACTTATGTGAATCAATTTGAAAAAGCTCTTTTTCTCCAAGTAAAAGAGAAAGCAGGCGAACTTGAAGTTTTCCCAAAACAAGTTTCAAGCATGTTGGTTTCATTCACTCAGAGCAATGCTTTTTTGTTTGTTCCGGAGGATGTAAAAGAAATCCAGGATGGTGATGAAGTAAGTTTTATTCCCTTCAAATTATGAAAGACCAAATAACTGAGAGAATAGCTGTTTATATTCTTTGTGGGGGGAAAAGCACTAGGATGAATGCTGAAAAAGGACTGGTCGAGTACCAAGGAAAAGCCTTTCTCCAATGGATTCTTGAAGCAGTTTTACCTTTGACAAACCAGATTAAATTGGTAACTCAAAACGAAGCATATGCTCAATTTGGATTTCCATTGATCGGAGATTTAGTGGAGGACAAAGGTCCTGTGGGAGGAATTTATACAGCATTAGCCGATTCTAAGATTTATTTAAACCTGATCTTAAGCTGCGATATTCCTAAAATTTCGACAAAGTTGATTTCCCATCTTATCCAATCGGCACAGTCTTCCAAAAAAGAGGTATCAATGTTGACAGACGGAATGCATGATTATCCTTTGATCGCTTGCTATAGAAAATCGGTTGAAGAGGATTTTAAAATAGCGATCAAGCAGAATCATTTAAAACTTTGTGCATTGGTGGAGAGTCTTTCTCCTCATAAAATTTTGATAAGCAGTCCAGATGACCAAAGCCTTCAGAATATTAATTCTGACAAAGAGCTGAAGAAACTAAATCAAGAAGCTTTCTATTCGGGTAGCTGAAAGGAACAAAGCCTAGGTTTTTCGAGTTGGATGCCAAGAGGATAAAGATTTAAAAAGGTCCATATATTTCCTTTTTGTAAATTGTGTTGATTTAAATTAATCCTATGATTCAGGTAAAGTATTTCGGTTTGATCGCAGAAGCAGCGAATTGCAATTCTGAAAATGTTGCTGAAGAGAATAAAACCTTGTCTCAAATTCTTTCGGATTTGACCTCTAGGCATCAGCTTGGAGATTATAATTTTCAGGTGGCAGTAAATAAAAAGATTGTTTCCAATCTTTCGGATCATGTGCTATCTGACGGAGACGAAATAGCGTTTTTGCCACCATTTTCCGGAGGTTGAGATGAGTCGATATATCCGCCAAATAACTTTGCCCCAAGTGGGAGATTCCGGACAACAAAAACTGAGATATAGCAGTGTTTTGGTTGTAGGTGCCGGCGGATTAGGATGTGCTGTTTTGCCCTACCTCGCAGCAGCAGGAATCGGAAAAATCGGAATTATTGATGGTGACAAAATCGAAGAATCCAATCTTCACCGGCAGGTGCTTTACTCTACCGATCAACTTGGTTTTTTTAAAGCGAAAGAAGCAGCATCAGCTATTGCCAAGAATAACCCAGAGGTAGAAGTCACTGTTTATGAGGAATATCTGACTGTAAAAAATGCCCCTCAAATCTTTCCTGAATATGATTTGATCATCGATGCCACTGATAATTTATTTATCCGATATGTGATCGACGACACTTGTCTGGCATGTGGAAAATCCTTTGTTTACGGATCAATTCATCAATTTCAAGGGCAGGTTTCAGTTTTCAATTATAAAAATGGTCCGAGGTATCGGGATATCTTTCCGCAGGAAAATCAATCAGTTCCCAATTGTGCCGAAGCAGGAGTATTGGGAACCACTGTTGGTATGATTGGCATGCTTCAAGCGAATGAAGCCATGAAAATTCTTCTCGAAATCGGAGAAGTGCTTTCTGGCAAGTTGCTGATTTATGATTTGCTGAGCAATTCCCAGCAAGTGTTTGAATTTGGTAAGGCTCCAGAGCAGAAAAAGCCTGATCTTTCTATTTCCTTTGAGATGGTTCAGCTGGAAAGTTTAGATATAGCTGAAAGCATTTTATTGGATGTTCGGGAATTGGGTGAAATGCCGGAGGTGAAATTCCCTCAGCTGATTCAGGTGCCACTTTCTGTTTTGGAAAAGGAATCTGGTAAATTGGAGGTTGACAAGGAATATTTGATCTTTTGCCAATCCGGCATTCGAAGTAGAAAGGCCGCTGAGTTGCTTTCCAAAAAAGGATTTCAGAATTTGAAGTTGATACGTGGAGGAGCAAAGGACATATTACAATTAACACAAAATGAAAAAAGTATTTCTTGAGGGAGCAATTTCCCCAGAGTTCATAGCAGATTCTATCGCCAAGCATCAAGGCAAACACAGTATTGGTGCCCATAATATCTTTTTGGGTCAGGTGAGAGGGGATGAAGTCGATGGTAAAAAGGTAGAATCGATAGAGTTTACCAGCTATGAGGAAATGGCCAATGAAAAACTTCATGAGATCCGGGAAGCTGCTTTTGAGAAGTTTGATCTGACCTGCATACATATCTATCACAGTTTAGGAAATGTGAAAGTTGGAGGAATTTGCATCTTCGTTTTTGTCTCTGCACCTCGCAGAAAACAAGTATATGAGGCCACCGAATGGCTAGTGAATCAGGTGAAAACGGAAGTTCCGATTTTTGGGAAGGAGATATTTGAGAACGAGGAGTCACAGTGGAAGGTTAATAGTTGAGGAAATCAGAAGTTTAAAAAGTTTTCAGTTGGCAGTCGCAGTAGGCAGTGTGAAAAGTCAGAAAGCTAAAGTCAGAAGTCTGAAAAGGGAAAAGAAAATAGGTAACGGAATGAATGTCAGGCTGAGCGGAGTCGAAGCCATTTCTTTCACAGTGAAAAAAAAGTAGTCATTAGGAAGAACATAAATTCAGAAAGCTGAAATCAGAAGTTTAAAAAGTTTTCAGTAGGCAGTCGCAGTTGGCAGTTGGGGAAGTCAGAAAGCTAAATTTAGAAGTCTGAAAAGGAAATAAGAGGTTAGAAACTGAAAATAGGAAACGGAATGAATGTCAGGCTGAGCGGAGTCGAAGCCTTTACTTTCAAAGTGTAAAAAAAATAGTCTGAAGGAAGGACATAAATTCAGAAGGCTGAATTCAGAAGTTTGAAAAGTTTTCAGTGCGCAGTCGCAGTAGGCAGTGTGAAAAGTCAGAAAGCTAAAGTCAGAAGTCTGAAAAGGGAAAGAAATTAGAAACTGAAAATAGTAAACGAAATAAATGTCAGGCTGAGCGGAGTCGAAGCCATTTCTTTCACTTGATAAAAAGTAGTCAGTAGGAAGGGCATAAATTCAGAAAGCTGAAATCAGAAGTTTAAAAAGTTTTCAGTGCGAAGTCGCAGTTGGCAGTTGGGGAAGTCAGAAAGCTAAAGTCAGAAGTCTGAAAAGGGAAAGAAATTAGAAACTGAAAATAGTAAACGGAATAAATGTCAGGCTGAGCGGAGTCGAAGCCATTTCTTTCACTTGATAAAAAGTAGTCAGTAGGAAGGGCATAAATTCAGAAAGCTGAAATCAGAAGTTTAAAAAGTTTTCAGTTGGCAGTCGCAGTAGGCAGTGTGGAAAGTCAGAAAGCTAAATTTAGAAGTCTGAAAAGGGAAAGAAATTAGAAACTGAAAATAGGAAACGGAATAAATGTCAGGCTGAGCGGAGTCAAAGCCTTTTCCTTCACAGTGATAAAAAGTAGTCAGTAGGAAGGGCATAAATTCAGAAAGCTGACAAGTAAATTTTGAAAATTAGAAATGGTAGATATTACTCATAAAATAACCACGCTAAGAATTGCAAAGGCAAAAGCCATTGTGCAGGTAAGTATGCCTGAAACGATTACGGCTGTGGTAGAAAATAAAGTGCCGAAAGGAAATGTCTTCGAGATGGCCAAAGTTGCCGGTCTTTTCGCCGTAAAAAACACACATATTACCATTCCTGATTGCCACCCTCTTCCGATAGAATATACGGCAGTTGAGTATGAGATTCAGGGTTTGGAAATTCATATCTTCATCACCGTCAAAACGGTATACAAAACAGGCGTGGAGGTTGAAGCCATGCATGGAGCGTCGGTGATTGCATTGACCATGTATGACATGTTAAAGCCGATTGATAAAGGGATTGTGATTCGAGAAGTGGGTTTGGTGGAGAAAAAAGGCGGAAAGAGCAGCTTTAAGCAGCAAAGCCCGAATTCCATCAATGCTGCTGTGATTGTCTGTTCGGATTCTGTCTCCAAAGGCATCAAAGAAGATGCAGCCGGAAAAGCCATTGTGGCAAAACTGGAATCCATGGAGGTGGAAATTACTTCTTATGAGGTGATTCCGGATGAACTGGAACAGATTCGTCAAAAGGCATTGGAATATGCAGACACTAACAAACTGGTGATTTTTTCCGGAGGAACAGGACTTTCCAAGCGGGATGTGACTCCAGAGGCTTTAGAACCAATTTTGGAAAGAAGAATTCCTGGTATTGAAGAAGCCATCCGTAGTTATGGCCAAAAAATAATGCCTTATGCGATGCTTTCCAGATCGGTGGCTGGAACGATCGGGGACTGTTTGGTTTTGGCTTTGCCAGGATCCACAAATGGAGCAAAGGAATCCATGGACGCGGTTTTCCCACATTTATTGCATGTATTTAAAGTATTGAGAGGAACGCAACATGACGGAAAAGACTGAAAATCTTCAGGTACTCAAAGATCAATTTGGTAGGAAACACGACTATCTCAGGATCTCTCTGATCGAGAAATGCAATCTGCGTTGCCAGTATTGCATGCCCGAAGAGGGGATCCCTTTGACTCCTTCCAAGTTTATCATGAATGCTTCAGAAATAGAAAGTCTGGCGAAAACCTTTGTGGGGATGGGAGTGAAGAAAATCCGATTGACAGGGGGAGAACCGTTGTTGAGAAAGGATTTTGAGGATATACTGAGTCGCTTGTCGAAGTTGGATGTGGATCTTTCCATTACAACCAATGGAATTTTGGCCGATCGCTTTCTCCCTATATTTAAAAAGCACCGACTCAAAAAAGTCAATTTCAGCCTTGATACCCTAAAAGAGGAGCGATTTAAGGAAATTACCAGAAGATCAGGCTATGAGAAAACCATGGAGAATCTCGACCTGTTTATTCGGGAAGGATTTGAAGTGAAATTGAATATTGTACTGATGAAGGGCATCAATGATGATGAGGTGGTGGACTTTGTGAAATTTACCAAGGATTTGCCGATTTCGGCTCGATTTATCGAGTTTATGCCTTTTGATGGAAATAAATGGGATCGGTCCAAAATGGTATCCGAACAAGAGGTTTTAGCTGCAGTAGGATCCACTTTGGGTTCAGAAAATTTAATAGCACTTCCTGATGAGGAGAATCTGACTGCAAGAAAATTTCAGATCAAGGGATACCAAGGGAATTTTGGGGTGATTTCATCTGTCACCAATCCCTTTTGCGGTACCTGCAACAGAATCCGCTTAACTGCCAATGGTAGAATCAAAAACTGCCTGTTTTCTAATCTAGAAACTGATTTGTTGACTGCTCACAGAGCAGGTGAAGATGTAGAGCAATTGATCTTGGAAACCATTCTTCGTAAAAAGGCCGTGCGTGCCGGTATGGATAATTTAGAAAAATTGTCTGACCCCAACTTACATTCCGATAATCGCAGTATGATTGCGATTGGGGGATAAGTATTAATGCATTGAAGTTTACTCTAAAGATTTATTGATAATATCTAAAGATCCAGATTTTAAATCTGATGATTTAAGTTCAGCTAAATAAAACCAATTGTCCGAGGACTTTTCAGCTGACCATAGACATCAAACACCCATTTAATCCACTCTTACAAACTTGACATTTTTGATTCTGTCACCATTGAGATAGAGTGCAGGAATTTTAGACTCTATCTTTCGAATTTCCACCCCATAGTTTCCAACAAGTAATTTGGAAGGAGAAATTAATAAGCCATTTCTTGGGTCACCATCTGCAAGACTTATCTGATAATTCTGATCCTTGAGGTATTCAATGTTCAACTTCGTATTTGTTTCCGTGTTTAGATAAATACCTTCCAAACTTTTGAACTCAAAACCTCTAAAATCTGCATTCAATTTTGTCAAGGAATAGGGAGCATGATTAATATAATAGGCTGTGACTTCCAATTCTCCATCTTTTGAATAAGTAAATTCCTGCTTAAAGTCCGGGTCGTATTTCTGATGAAAAATATTAGCAGCTTCCCTTTCGAGTTCCACATCATTTCTGCCATTTCTAATCAGAAAAAGACTTCCATCCCGCATTTCGAACTGGAAGGTGAAATCATTTTCCGTCAAATAAGTGCCTTCAATTTCTGCCTCAGAAACCATCTCACCAACACTTTCTGGCTTGGTCACCAGGTATTTTTGAGCTTCCTCCAGATCAAAGATAACATCCGCCATCTGCCTTGTCTGCATGGATGGAATTGATTTTCCCGTATTAGTCAACGTAACCATAGAAATATTCTGATCAGTAAACCTCAGTACTGTTGCTTTCCAGGCTCCAGTAGCTCCTTCGTGAAAGCTGTAATCCAAGCCTTTGTACTTCCCAAATTCTAGCGCAAATCCATAATTTTTGAATTCAGAACCAGGAATTACCTCCTGGCTTTTTTTGATTATTTCCGGATTAATGCGAGTGATAGCTTTTCCTTGCACCACTTTTTCCCATTGGATTTGGTCCTCCAGTGTAGAGAAAAGATTTCCATCCCCCACTGCATTCCACATCCAATTGTAGCCTGTCCAAGTATCAAAATTAAAATACGCATAAGCGATTGGTCCTCGAATGGAAGTATGATCAGGTTCAAATGAAGTATTTGGCATATTCAGATCCTGAAACATCTGATTGGTATAGGCCACAAAACTTTTCCCTGATAGTTTCTCTATTATAAGAGCTAATAAAATGTAATTGCTGTTGCTATACAGAAACTTACTACCCGGACTAAAATTCAAATCCTGTTGCTTCTGTAGAAGAGCAAATACGTCTAGATTGTCATAGGTTTGTTGCCACCAAGTAATTCCCTGCAAAGCCCATAAATCGTAGCAATCCCGGATCCCACTGGTATGGTTCAGCAGATGCTGTATGGTGATTTCTTCTTTTATTTTTGGGAATAAATCTGGAAAAAACTTTCTCAAGTCGTCTGATAAATCCAGTTTTCCACTTTCGATTAGAGTTAGAATGGCAAGGGCTGTAAACTGCTTTCCATTGGATGCCAAATTAAACCGGGTATTTTCTCCGATCTCCACACTGTCCTCCAAATCAGCAAAACCAGAATATTTTTTAAAAATCACATTTCCATCTTTGATAATTGCAGTTGCAATTCCGGGAGCATTTGGAGGTACATCCTGAGTGGCAATTGACTCAAGCTCTTGAAGCTTTTCTTTGGAAATTACCTCTGTAATTTGGGCTAATAAAGGCGTCGCCGAAAGAAGAAATAAGGTGATTACAATGGAAAGAGATTTCATGTGTACTTCTTTTTTCTTGCAATGATCCCTCATACTATCCAAAAAAGAGCTTCAAATCCTGATTTGACACACATTATTGGAAATTTTCTTTGATATAATCGTTAGGAGAGCGGGATGTGTGTCTTTTAAAGGCCCTATTGAAAGTGGATTTGGAATTGAAGCCTACCTCCAGCGCTAGACCAAGCAAGGTCTGAATAGTATGTTCACCTGCTTCCATTTTTTTGATAACGGCTTTGACCCGGTACTGATTTATGAAATCATTGAAGTTCATATCATAACCTTGGTTGATGACCTGCGAAATTTTCTTGGAGTGAGTATCCAGCTTTTGAGAGATTTCGAATATTGATAATTCTGGATTCTCATAAATTCGCTCGATTCGCATCAAACGATCAATTTTTTCTTTCCAGATTTCTAAATCCTGTACTTCTACTTTTTCAGAATTGGAAGATTCAGTTGGAGGTAGTATCCTTTTTTGATCCGGTGAAGTTTCTAAAAATGAGGTGACCGAACGGATAGAGTTCAGATATCCACTGAGAGAGATATAATAGAATAGGATGGAGAAAACCAGGTAATACCAGAATTTCCTTCCAAACTCAGCCCATTCAGGATTGAGAATGAAAAATAGGCCTCGAAAAATCAATAAACCCAGGAATGCAATCAGAAATCGCTGCGCCCATTTAAAAGTAATCGAATCTGCGTAGCTGATGGTATCATAGGTGATATTCCTGTAAGTTTTATATGATTTTAAGCTTAAGATCAAGTATAAAACCAAAGAGACAAATCCAGCCAATTGATATTCGAATATAAAATCCTTGTCTCGTCCATCTTCATAAAAATAGGCTTCTTTTAAAATGACTTTATCCATTAAAAAGATCGAAAGGGAATAAAGAAGATATAAAAAGGCAGGTAAAAAATGAAAATAATCGACCTTTCGAAAGGTAAATGTTCTATCAAATAAGCTTTTGCAATAGAAGTATAAGATAGGTGGCAAAAGCAGAAGTTGCTGGAAAGGGATATAAAATAAAATATCCCGATATGGATTTTCTGTATACCAACCAGCATATCCCAGCATAAATGGGGAAATGTATAAGGTGCATAGGAAAGTGAAAAGACTCAACCAATAGCTAGGCTTGTCGTTACTTTGGATTCCTTTCACTAGAAGGAGACAAGAGAAAATCAGCCCATGCAGGAAAAAGACAAATAATAGAGAACTCTTGGAGTTAAAATCAAAAAGCATGGGGCAGGTCTATTACCTTTTTTAAGAGAAATACTATCGTTAAACCTTAAGAATTCACAAATAGGGAAGATTTACCTGAAATTTTTAGAGTGAAACAAACATTACTTTCCAGTCAATCGATCTTAATCTTTTGGGTTTAAATCACTTTAAATCAAGACTAAAGATACGGTAACTTAAATCAAATCCAGTTCCCCTGCCTTTTGAGTAAGTTCTGCCAAATTGCTCACCTGAAGTTTTTTCATCAGATTAAATCGATGTGTCTCTGCCGTTCTTCTGCTGATTTTAAGTGCTTCTCCTATTTCATTATTCCCTTTCCCTTTCAAAATCATGTTCAGGGTCTCTTTCTCACGCTTGGTCAAAAATGCAAGCTGTCCTGGTTCCTCTTCTTTTTCTTGACTAGGAGCAGTCTTTTTTCTTAAATAATTGCTGATAAGGATTCCAGAAATGTCTCCTGAGAAATACTTTTTACCATTTAGAATGGCTTGGATTGCTTTGAGAATTTCGGACTTGGAGGAGCCTTTCAGCACATATCCCGCAGCACCATATTCCAGGGCTCCCATTACTTGATCTTCAGAATCAAGCATGGTCAGGATCAATATTTTTACTTTAGGGAACTTTTCCGAAAGCTCATCCATACTTTTTACTCCGCCTAATTCAGGTAGAGCCAAATCCAGAATCAGCAAATCCGGTTTTTTTTGTTCGAGTACCTTGGCAAGTACATTCCCATTAGAAACCTCGTGGATGACTTCTAGTCCTGCTTCAATTTCTACCAAATATTTGATTCCGTCACGGACGAGTTCTTGATCATCTGCTATAATAACGCTGGCTGGCATGAGGGGTATTTTTCAAATTACTTAGTAAAGTAAGGGAATTTACTTAGGGGGACCCTACGTATAGCGTTGGTTTTTTCCAATCATTTGATTCATTTATAAAAAAGTGGGCAGTTAGGATTTTTTGACTTTTTTCTCACTCATTTTTAGAGGTTGATTGACTAAAATCAAAAAAAGCACCTCCAGAGAGGTGCTTTCGATAGAAATAATGTGCTAAATAATTAGGCTACTCTTTCTGTCTGAGAGAAGAAGAAAGCGCCTTCGATAGCTGCATTTTCGTCGGAGTCAGAACCGTGAACAGCATTAGCTTCGATAGACTTAGCGAAGATTTTTCTGATAGTGCCTTCCGCTGCATCAGCTGGATTAGTAGCACCGATTAATTTTCTGAAGTCTTCAACAGCATTGTCTTTTTCAAGAATAGCGGCGAAGATCGGTCCAGAAGACATATAAGCACAAAGATCAGCGTAGAAAGGTCTTTCTTTGTGAACTTCGTAGAATTTTCCAGCTAGTGCCGGAGTCAATTGGGTAGCTTTCATTGCCACGATTTTGAAACCTGCTTCTTCAATCATTTTAAGAATAGCGCCTGAGTTGCCTGCTGCGAATGCATCTGGCTTGATCATGGTAAATGTTCTGTTTGCTGCCATGGGTTTTGTATTTATCATTGGTTCAATTCGGCCGCAAAAATAGGATAATTAAATCCATCTTCCGAGGATTATAAATGATTTATCAGCTAGATGGCTAATTTTCAGCAAAATGCATAAGTTGGGAATTGTCAAAAAATTACTGACCTTTGCGACTTACTTAGAGCCAAAGTGCCGCTAATTCTAAAAAATGGACGCATTAGCCTCGTTTAAGAAAGAAATTTCAACCCCCAAAAAAATATTCATTACCACACATGTCAAGCCCGACGCGGATGCATTGGGGTCTTCATTAGGTATGGCAAATTACCTGATCAAGAAAGGACATGAGGTTTCGGTAGTGACTCCTTCGGATTATCCTTCTTTCCTTAATTGGATGAAAGGCAATGATGATGTCTTGGATTTTAGCAAACCAGAGCATCAGGAAATTGCCACACAAAAACTGGAAGAAGCGGATATTATCTTCTGCCTTGATTTCTCAGTTTTAAATAGAGTTAACGAATTGGGTGAAATGATCCGTGAATCCAAAGCCTATGTGGTCAATATTGATCACCATCAGGATCCGGAAGATTTTGCTGATTTTGAATATTCCAGTACCAAAGCTGCAGCTACCTGCGAGTTGGTGTACGAACTGATCGATGAATTGGGAGACAAAGATTTGATCGATAAGGACATTGCCGAATGCCTTTACGCTGGAATTATGACCGATACTGGCGGGTTTAGACATCCAAATACGACCAAAAATGTACACTTGGTAGTAGCTGAATTGATAGATCTGGGAGCAAATAGCTCACAAATTGCCAATTGGATATATGATTCTAATTCCGTCAACCGTTTGAAGTTTATCGGATTTGCAATCAGCCGAAGACTGATTGTGAGAGAAGATCTGCATACCGCCTACTTTGCGATTAGCAAAAAAGATCTTAAAAAATATCAAAGCCAGACCGGAGATACTGAAGGATTGGTCAATTATGCTTTATCTTTGGATGGCATAAAACTGGCTGCTTTGTTTTCTGAGCGGGAAGATGGCATCAAGATCTCATTCAGATCATCCAGTGAAGTAGCAGTAAATAAATTTGCTGCGAAATTCTTCAATGGAGGAGGTCATAAAAACGCATCTGGAGGCAAATCAACCTTAGGATTAAAAGAAACAGTGGAGCGATTTGAATCATTAGTAGAAGAAAACAGCGAGTCACTTTTCTCAGAGGAAGCCATCAGCGCCAGCTAAAGCAAAAAAACCACCCACTTAATACCTTAGAAATTTCAAAACTCTTTATGAAAAATAACAAAAGCCTCTTGGCTCTTATCGTTCTGATGTTTGGTGTATCCATCGTCTCTTCTTGTCAAAAGAAAAAAGTAACCGAAAAAGACGGAATCGAATACACCTACGTAAAAGAAGGAAATGAAAAAGCTCCTAACGGAAACTTCCTTCTTTATAATCTGGAAATCACAAATGCTGATGACTCAGTGATTTATTCTACTGCTACTCAGCCATTCCCTGGTTATTTGATGGCAAATGATTCAATTACTCCTAATAACGGTATGGATGAAATCTTCTTAAACCTAAGAAAAGGAGATAGCATTGCATTTGAGTCTACTGCGAAAATCATTTTTGGAGAAAATTTCCCTCCTTTCCTAAAAGAAGAAGATGTGGTAAAAGTTCGTCTTGGAGCTTTCGAAATTATGGATCAAGCTGCAATTGAGACGTTTTTTAACCAAACCATGGAAGCTGAAGAGCTGAAAAGAGCTGAGAGAGCGAAAGAATTGGTAGCGGAAGAAGCAAAAACTATTGAAGCATATGTTGCGGAAAAGGGTTTGACTGCGAATAAGACTGAGAGCGGACTTTATTATGTCATCGAAGAAGAAGGAACAGGTGATGCTGTCACTCCAGGTACTACCATGAATGTAAACTATGCTGGGTACTTGTTAGATGGAACCTTGTTCGATACTTCTATTGAGTCATTGGCAAAAGAAAACGACATCTTTAATCCTCAAAGACCATATGAGCCACTTCCGGTAAATGTAGGAATGGGTCAGGTTATTCCAGGATGGGATGAAGGTTTGTTATTATTGAAAAAAGGATCCAAAGGTAAATTCTTGATCCCTTCTCCTCTTGCTTATGGAGAGAATGGTGCCGGAGGTATGATTGGACCAAATGCCATTTTGATTTTTGACGTAGAAGTGGTAGATGTTCAGAAATAAGTTCGCTTAGACTTATAAGAACAAATAATTAAACTACACCAACAAAATGAGAATTAAACTGTATTCACTGGTAGCACTTGCAATGGGAAGCATTTCCCTGTTTTCTTGCGTAGATTCTGAAGAAACTACAGAGGCTATTTTCCTAGCGGACAAAGAAGCAATTGAAAACTATCTAGATACTGCGTCTATTGTTAACGTAAAAGAATTTTCCCTACCAGAAGATGCCTATTATCAAATCTGGCAATTTGTTTCTGGCAGCCAAGATTCAGTATTTGTTGGTGATACGGTTAAAGTCCATTACATAGGTAAGTTTCTAAGCGGAACTGTATTTGATACTAGTATAGAGCAAATTGCAGTGGATAACGGATTGTATAATCCAAATTACAATTACCTCCCCCTAAAGTTTGTAGTGGGAGATGGATTAGTACTTACATCATTTGCCTTTGGAATTTCAAAAATGGAACTTGGTGATAAAGCGACCATCATCATTCCTTCAGAACTGGGATATGGAAGACAAGGATATGGCCCTGTTCCCCCAAACACTCCTTTAGTCTTTGAGATGGAATTAATGGAAATTACTCCTGGTCCAAGAAATAATTAATAAATGAAGAATCTATTCAATATTCTATTACTTGCTTTTTTTGGTGCAATCGTAGCCTGCGAACCTAATAATCCATTTAATACCGGACCTGCGTATGATGTGGAAGGTAACTTGGCAATTGATTCAGTTAAGATTGCGGCTTACCTTGATACAGCTCAAATAGATAGTTTGTATAGAATTCATGACCCTTCTGGTGTTATCATTATTGTTCAGGAAGAAGGAGTTGGATCTAGGCCTACCGGTGGAAATGTTGTCTATACAGATTTTATCGGCTCTTTAATGGAAGATGGTTCAGTATTCGATACCAATCTTGAAACTGTAGCAAGAGAAAATGACTTGTATGTCGAGGGCAAAGATTACAATCTATTCAGATTTAAATTTGGTATAAAAGAAGTAATTACTGGTTGGGACATTGCTTTCGGAAGATTAAGGCCAGGCTCCAAAGCTCGATTTGTTATTCCTTCACCTTATGGATATCAGGACTCTGAGAACAGAAGTAGAATACCTGCCAATTCCATATTGATTTTTGATATTGATTTCAAAGGTACAGATTAAATAAAAAGAGGGTTTAGGCCCTCTTTTTTTTGCTCCAGGTTGGAAATAACATCGGTACATTTTTCTGATAGTTGAGGTAAGCATCTCCATATTGGTCTACCAAATTTTTCTCTTCGAAGTATATTCCAAATGGTAAATACACTACAAGACAGAAAAAGTGAACCAAAGCAGTGTATTGGGCGGAAACCAACACGAAGCCTAAAAAGATCATCAAAAGTCCTAAATACAGTGGATGTCTCATCTTACCATACAAACCGGAGGTGATCAATTTCTGGCTTTTTGGCTCTGATTTTAATCCTAAAAATTCTTTTAGATGAATCTGCTTGCTAGATTGGACAGTGAGGATCGTTCCGAAAGTAGCAATCATATATCCCAAATAAGTCAATAGAGGTTTTTGAGGAAGAAAGTTTTGTGGAGGAATTAGAATGGATTGGATCATGATTCCCAAAAAAAGTAAAGTGGAAACAATTGAGTATAAAAGTCTGTAGCTTTTAAATCCTTGTTCCCATCGGACTTTTAGAATTCTTTTTAACTTGGCAGAAGCGAAAAAGCTGTGTGTAAAATAGAAGAAGCCCCAGCTTAAGATTAACAAGAAATAGCCCATTTATAAGTAGAATAACCGATAACTTAATTTTTATGAAATCGAGCATTACTAAAAAGCAACACCCTGAAACGACAATAAATACAGCGCAATCCTTCCGAAACAATATCGGGACAAGCTATGAGTTCATTAATAAACAATAATAATCTCATGAAAATCGGAATTATCCGTGAAGGAAAAAACCCTCCCGATCGTCGTACGCCTTTTACACCTGTTCAAATCAAAAAGATTCTAGAGGAGTTTCCCGGAAAATACTCTTTTCGGGTTCAGTCTAGTGCCGAAAGAAGCTATTCAGATCAGGAATATCTAAATGAAGAAGTAGAAATCGTGGATGACCTGATGGATTGTGATTTTATTTTCGGGGTAAAGGAAGTTCCGATTGCCCAGTTGATCCCTAATAAAACTTTTATCTTTTTTTCCCATACCATCAAAAAGCAAAAGTCTAATAGAAATCTCCTCAAGGCAGTGCTTGATCAGAATATTCGATTATTGGATTACGAAGTTTTGAAAGATAGAAATGGAAAGCGCGTGGTAGCTTTCGGTAGATGGGCAGGAATTGTTGGAGCATATAATGCCTTTTGGACTTATGGCCAGAAAACAAATCTCTTTGATATAAAAAGGGCTTACCAATGTTATGATCGAAAAGAACTGAACTTAGAATTGAAAAAAGTACAGCTTCCCCCGATCAAAATTATTGTGACCGGTTCTGGAAGAGTAGGAAAAGGGGCAGTGGAAATTTTGGAGGCTTTGGGATTAAAAGAAGTATCCACTCATGATTTCCTTCATGGCTATTTCGATGAAGCAGTTTATGTTGTATTACATTCTTCGGATTATAACCGGAGAAAATCGGATGGAGGCTATGAAAAAGAAGAGTTTTATCAATTTCCAGAGCGCTACGAAAGCCATTTTTTGAAGTTTGCAGAAGCTGGAGAAATTTTAATATCAGCTCACTATTGGGATCCTGAAGCTCCAAGACTCTTTGAGTTGAAAGATATCGCGAATCCGGATTTTGCTCTGTCGGTTATAGCAGATGTTTCTTGTGATGTCAACGGATCTGTTCCCACGACCATTAAATCCACTAACATTCTAAATCCTGTTTTTGATATTGACCGAGATAGTGGAGAGGCTATAGAGGCGTTTGGGAGTCAGACGAGTATTTCGGTCATGGCAATAGATAATTTACCCTGTGAGCTACCGAGAGAGTCCAGCCAGGACTTTGGTAACCAATTGATCCAATGGGTAATGCCTGAATTGGATAAAGAAGTATCTCCAATATTGGAAGGCGCTACGATTGCCAGAGATGGGGATTTGACATTGGAGTTTATGTATCTGACCGATTTCGTCAATTCCGAATCTTAAATACTTATGAAAAACTTTCACCGATACTTGGAGTCTACCTTGCTAAAGCCCACTCTCAACGGAGAAGAGGTTGATTCCTTAATCAGAGAAGCGATTGAAGAGCAATTTGTAGGGATTTGTCTTCCTCCATTTTGGCTAAAGAAGGCAAAAAGAGAATTGAAAGAAGAGGACATTCAGCTGGTCACAGTGATTGGGTTTCCTTTGGGCTACACAGATACAGCTACAAAAGTTTTCGAAACGAAAGAAGCGATTAAACAAGGAGCAGATGAACTGGACCTTGTTTGGTCTCAAACTGCATTTCACTCGGGTATGAATTGGCCAAAGATCGAAATTGCCCAGATTTCAAAAATTTGCCATGAGGAAGAACGGATTTTGAAAGTGATCATCGAAACTGCGAATCTCAGCGAAAGCCAAATCAAGGAAGCTTGTATGATTTGTCAGGATGCTGGTGCTGATTATGTCAAAACCTCTACAGGCTTTGCTTCAAGAGGGGCGACTGTTGAAGATATATTGACCATGAGAGCGTCTCTGGCATCACATGTTGGAATCAAAGCTTCAGGAGGGATCAAAACGCTGGATTTTGCAATCGAATTGATCCAAGCCGGAGCTGATCGTATCGGTACCAGTTCAGCCAAACAACTGATGGATGCTTGGAGGGAACGTTTTTCTTAATCTGTACTGAAATAGATCAGTAAAAAAGGGATGATGAAGAATGTCAATAAAATGTAAGCAAACCCGATGAATTTGGTCTGCAATGATTTTTCTCCCATAAATGCAGCGATTTTCACTGGGATGTTTCGGATGACTGGGAATGGAAGGAAAATTAAAGCCCCGAAGAAATTGATCAGGAAATGGACAATGGCAAGGGCAATGGCTGCTTCGGTTTTGTAAAACGCAGCAATTCCCGCCGTAATAGTTGTACCGATATTTGCTCCGATTATAAAGGGAAATGATTTTTTAAGACTTACTTTTTTATTGGCGACCAAAGGAACCAATAAGGAAGTCGTAACCGTGCTTGACTGGACTGCAGCGGTAAAAAACATTCCATAGATAAATGCCAGGTTGGTTTTCTTGAAAACGAAATTGTTTATTTCCTGAAAGCTGTCCAAAACAAAAGCTTTGTACACGGAAGAAGAAAGCATTTTGATCGCTGCAAAAACCAAGAAAATCGCAATTACAAGAGTTAGAAATGGGATCTGGATTGTATCAGAGATCCACTCTGTCAATGGTCTGGTGAATACTTTATTGTAAGTAAATGGTCCGGAGTATTCTGGATTTGCAATGAACAGAGAAGCTAAGTAGTGTGCAATTTTTGATAAAAATT
The DNA here is from genome assembly GCF_014206875.1 of Algoriphagus iocasae. Classification (GTDB taxonomy): domain Bacteria; phylum Bacteroidota; class Bacteroidia; order Cytophagales; family Cyclobacteriaceae; genus Algoriphagus; species Algoriphagus iocasae. The sequence goes on from NZ_JACIJO010000002.1 coordinate 794,853, forward strand.
GGAAATACACTTCCAGAGGAAGCAAAATAAACACTGTGATAATGTTAAAAATATCATGAAGAATCCCTGCCGATATTGCTCTCTTAAACTGGTTTTTCTTCATGATGTACGAAAAAGAAACCAAGGTGGAAGTCAAAGTCGTACCAATATTTGCTCCCATGACCATAGGTACAGCTTGCTCCAAGGATAAATTTCCTGCAGCGACAATTGCAACGATACTTGAGGTTACTGTAGAGCTGCTCTGTATAAGAGCAGTCATCAACAAACCAATAAATAAGCTGACGAAAGGATTTCTGGTCGCTTTGAGGATATCTGAAGCTACTGAATTGTTTAATTGCCCCATGGCAACTGTCAGTAGATCGATCGAAAAAATGAATAAAATGATTGCCAAAAGCATCAAGAGATAACTCTTGGTTTTATTTACTTCGGGTTTTTCTTGACTGTTTAATTCCATCCCGCTTTTATTCGATGATACTTTACTTCAGTTTTCTTTTATTTCAGTAGTTGACTTGAATTGGAGGAAATTCCAAATTTTCATTAAAATAATTGGCAAAAGTTGAAATTTTTTTGCGATTTGCAAGTCGATTTTCGAGGAATAGAGAAGATTTTGTGTTTACTTAACAATTTCTTAACATCCTCGGGAAATTATCTTCATTAATTTTGCAGCCTAAATGAAAATTTAAAACAGGCCATGGCTAAAAAAAAGAATCTTGACCAGAATATTAACCAGGAGAAATTAAGTAAGACCGCCTACTCCTTATTTGATTTCGCTAAGAAAGAAAAGCAATTCCTAGTTGGTATTTGTATTTTGATATCCGTTGCAGGTTTACTTTTACCTTATACCTATGCGGCAATGTGGTTTGGTTTTGCTTTGGCGGCATATTCAGCGATTGCAAATGACAGTATCCAGACCATAGGAACGTTTATCGCTTCCAATCAGGAGAAAAAGTGGTATTGGCTTTGGCTATTCATGGGTTTGATTTTCGTTGGGACTGTTACGTATAGCTGGATTACTTTTGGTGGAGATGTGAGTTATGAGAGATTGACGACCAAAGGTCTGGACAAAGCCCCTGATAGTTTTGTTTTCTTACAGTTGGCGGCACCGATCGTCTTGTTGATTATGACGAGAATGAGGATGCCAGTTTCTACTACATTCTTGTTACTTAATGTTTTCACCTATAAAGCCGGAACGATAGTAGACGTGATGCAAAAGAGTTTTGTAGGTTACCTACTTGCTTTTGGTATCGCTATCGTAGTTTGGTTTGTTTTAGAAAGATTTGTTCAAAATTACCTAAAAGGAAAACCTGCTCCTTACTGGATTTATTTGCAGTGGTTGACATCAGGTACTTTATGGGCTGTTTGGATCATGCAGGATGCTGCGAATATTGCCGTTTTCCTTCCAAGACAATTGAATGTCTATGAATTTGCTGTCTATGCAGGCTTTGTTTTCTTAGGCTTAGGGTTTTTGTTTTACCTGAAAGGAGACAAAATCCAATCCATAGTCAACGAAAAATCAAATGTCACCGATGTCCGAGCAGCTACGATTGTGGACTTTGTTTACGCGATCATCCTTTTCTATTTCAAAATCCACAGCAAAGTGCCAATGAGTACTACTTGGGTATTTATCGGATTGTTGGGAGGACGTGAACTGGCGATTGCTTTGGGTAAAGCCGGCAAACCAGAGAAAAGAAGAGACTGGGTTTCGAGAGCATTTAAGTTGGCCAGAAAAGATGTTAGCAAGGCCTTTATAGGATTGTTGGTTTCACTTATTCTTGCTGTTGTAATCAACGAAGGCATCAGAGAAGAGATCTTGGACTTTTTTAGGTAATTGAATTGGACATATTTACAGACGAATATTTCATGAATGAGGCCTTCAAACAGGCCAAAATAGCATATGAAGAAGGAGAGATTCCGGTAGGAGCTGTCATCGTCTGTAAGAATAAGATAATTGCCAAAGCCTACAATCAGACAGAAATGCTGAATGATGTCACTGCTCATGCAGAAATATTGGCCATTACTTCAGCTGAAAATTACCTGGGAGCAAAATATCTCACAGATTGTAAATTATATGTGACCTTAGAGCCCTGCGTCATGTGCGCCGGGGCTCTTTTTTGGTCACAGATTACAGAAGTTCATTATGCGGCGCCCGATCCCAAAAGAGGTTTCCGCCAATGTAATCCTAGTATTTTGCATCCAAAAACGAAGCTGATCCAAGGATCTTTGGCCTCAGAATCAGAGCAATTGCTACTTGATTTTTTTAAAAAACTGAGAAATTAAAAGGAAATTGATTTTAAGGGAATTTTTTTTCTTTTCTACCAGTTCATTAGACAGATTATTTGAATGAATTAATTTTAAATCGTTTAACCTTAAATTTTAACAATATGGCTTTTGAACTCCCTTCATTACCTTATGCATATGATGCATTAGAACCAAATATCGATGCAAGAACAATGGAAATCCATTATACCAAGCATCATAACGGTTATGTGACAAACCTAAACAATGCGATCGCTGGAACAGATCTAGAAGGTAAATCACTAGAAGAATTATTGAAAATCGCAGGTTCAAATACCGCGGTAAGAAACAACGGAGGTGGTCATTACAATCACTCACTTTTCTGGTCTATTCTTTCTCCAAATGGTGGAGGCGCTCCTACAGGCGAATTAGCTGCTGCAATTGATGCTAAATTCGGTTCTTTTGACGCTTTCAAAGAAACTTTCAACAAAGCTGCTGCTACTAGATTCGGTTCTGGCTGGGCTTGGCTTTGTGTAGACACCAACAAAGAAATCTGTGTTTGCTCTTCTCCAAATCAGGACAATCCAATGATGGATGTGGCTGAGTGCCCAGGTACTCCGATCCTTGGTCTTGACGTTTGGGAACATGCCTATTACTTAAACTACCAAAACAGAAGACCTGATTATATTACAGCTTTCTGGAATGTGGTAAACTGGGATGAAGTAAGCAAGCGTTACGCTGCTGCTAAATAATAATTTCAGATTAAATTTTAAGTCCCCTGCCTAACGGTGGGGGATTTTTTTTGTTTAAAAGTGGTCGAATTACTGTACGGTTTCGATACAGTGAAATTTTTTGGCATTCTAATAAATTGCTCCTAGGGCTATTTTAGGCACTTTCTTGAGACTTGGCATTTTGTTTTCATTGAGTGGAATCGTCAACACATATACATTTCATTTCAATGAAAACTACCAACTTACTTTTCTTGACCCTTTTCACCTACTTGTTAGGGATGAATAATCTTGCTGCAAAGGACTTCAGCAAGATTTCAGGGAAAATTCTAGACCAAAATGGACAATCCGTACCTTATGCCAACGTGGCCTTGATCGCCGTAAACGATGGACACTTGGTAGACGGAGCTGTTTCCGACGAAGATGGATTGTTTTTGATCGAATCTTCCAAAACCGAAAAAGTGAAACTTGTCATTTCATCCATTGGATTTAAATCATTCGAATCTGAAGCTTTCGATTTAAAGCCAGGAATGATCAAGGACATGGGTGAAATTCAAGTAATTGATGAAGCCACAGGTTTGGATGAGGTGACTGTTCAGTCTACTAGACCTGAAATCATCATTGAGCCTGATAAAACCATCGTCAACGTCGAAGGTACTGTTATGGCGGAAGGATCCACTGCATTGGATGTGATCGGAAGATCTCCGGGGATCTATGTCGACCAGGATGGGATCATAAATCTCAATGGCCGTACAGGTGCTGTGGTCATGATCAATGATCGTCAAACTTACATGAGTGCTACTGATCTTGCTAATTTCCTACGAGCAATGCCAGCTGATAACATCAAGAGCATTGAGGTGATCAATAATCCATCTGCGAGATTTGATGCGGAAGGTTCTGCTGGTGTGATTAATATCCGTCTGAAAAAGAATACAGTTGATGGCGTATTTGGGAATGTCCAGGCTGGTGGCCAGTATAACGGTTATTGGGCTCCTATCGGAGGAGTCTCTCTCAACGTGAAAAAAGGAAAATGGTCTACTAATGCAGACTTGAATTATAACCACTACGCCAATTTGAATGAATTGGACATTGAAAGAAATTTCGATGTGGAAGGTGGAGTTTCCAACTTCATGCAAGAGTCAAGAATCAAACAAAGGAATAAAAACTTGTTCTTTAATGGTGCTGCCAATTATGAAATCAATGAAAACCACAACATTGGATTGAACTTACAAGCTTCTGATTTCAATAACACCACTACCAATCCTTCTTTGACGGCGATTACTACTCCAGGCCAAGCGGATAATAATTACCTTGATTCCTACAATGATTCTCAAGGTGGAGGAAACCGTTTCTTTGGAAACCTTCACTATGGAGGAAATTTGGATACTTTGGGTACAAAGCTTACTTCCGATATCGACTTTACCAGAATGAATTCTGACAGCGAATCCTTGTTGAGCACTACCACTTGGACAGGGGAAGACCTTGCCAATGCAAGCAGAGGAAAATTGAATACTCTGAATGACATGTACTATAATATCTTCACTGCAAAAGTCGATTTCGTGAAGCCGCTATGGAAAGGTACTTTGGAAACTGGAGTGAAAGGATCTTGGGTAAAATCAGATAATAATCTGGATCTGACCTTATCTGTTGAAGATGGCCCATTTGAGCCTACAGGTAACAGTAACCACTTTATTTACAATGAAAATGTATTGGCAGGTTATGTTTCCTACAAAGGGAAGTTTTCAGATAAAGTAAGTTATCAAGCAGGTCTAAGAGGTGAATATTCTGATATAGAAGGAAACTCTGTGACATTGGATCAAATCAATACTCAGGAATATTTCAACCTCTTCCCAAGTGCATTCGTTCAGCATAAAATTTCTGACAATTATCAGATTGTGTATAACGCGAACAGACGAATCACTAGACCAAATTATAGATTGTTGAATCCATTTGTGTATTACATCGATCCATTGACTTCGGAGAGAGGTAACCCTAATCTGAAGCCTCAATATTCCAATAATTTTGAAATGAATCATGTGATAAAGGGAAGCTACCAATTCACACTTGGATACAGTGAAACGACAGATGCATTTATGCAGGTGTTTATCCAAGATGATGAAGAAAGAACGACGACTACCTACACTGATAATTTCGACAAAACCAGAAACGCGAACTTCAGAGCAATGGTACCGGTTCAGATCCGCGAATGGTGGGGAACTTCGAATATGCTGCAAGTGAACTATAACCGTTTCAAGTCTCAGATCGGAGATGATTACCTAGACAATTCACAGACCTCCTTTATGGTGAGATCTCAGCACAACATCAATTTGCCAAAGGGCTTTAAATTGGAAGTGGTAGGAATGTATCTAGGTCCACAGATCTGGGGTCAGGGAGAGCTGAAAGGTTTTGGCTGGGTTGATGCAGGAGTGACTAAGACGATCATGAAAGATAAGCTAACGATCGCTGTCAATGGTACTGATTTATTCAGAACTCAAGTGATCAGAGCAAAAGTTGATTTTGCGGATATTGATACTTCCTTCAGACAATATAGAAGTAACCAAGGAGTGAGATTTACACTTCGATACAGATTTGCCAAAGGAGAAAGCTTCAGGGTAAATAAGAGTACAGGAAGCTCCGAAGAAAGAGATAGATTGAATTAATAAATAAAAACCTCCCAAATTTTGGGAGGTTTTTTGTTTTTATTCGATAGAAACTTGGTACAGTTTGACAAAATCTTCTTCAACGTCGGGATTTGCTTTTCCAAAAAACCATAAGTCACCTTCCCTGCTTACAAAAATGTTATCGAATTCTTGGGGAGATTCTAGATCTGCCAATTGGTTACCGTCTAGGTCTAAAATGAGGTAATGAGTTTTATATTTTTTGGAAACCCGCTCATTGAAAGCATTCCAATCTTCCTCTGTTTTGTTTTCTTTTTGCAGCTGAACATCTTGTTCATCATAGCCTGAGACATAGGAGATGACCAATTTATCCTGGACCTTGGCCATTTTCAAGATATTCCCAAAGCTTGGATCATAGGAGATCGCATTTGGATCAGCTTTTTTGGGATCTTCTCCTGGATTTAGTTTGTAGTCTTTAAGAGCTAAAGGAATTCTGGAAATTCTCTCATAGGGAGGATCGTTTTTGTAAATGTTTAAAAATGGATCTGTTCCATTGATCACATACAATTTATCATCAATCACCTCATACTTCGGAGATAAAGTGGTTGGTTCATGAGACATATTATTTTGGAAAATACTCTCCTCCTCCAAATTTAGGAATCTTTCAAATTTTCCTGTTGCGGTGTCAACCCAGACCAATTGTAGAAAGGTGTCATAAAATTCAGGTTGAGTTTTATTAAACTCAGTTCTGGGGACTACGCCAGCCAAAAGGATTTTATCATCAACAAACTGGATCTCCTGGATAGCATCAAATCTTCCGGAAAAAGGTTGAATATCGTCCTTCGGTATTTTTTTGCTATTCAATAGATTCCCTTCCTGATCGTATTCAAATAAACCCTGGGCAGAAACAATCTGAATTGATCCATTCTCTTTAAACTTACCAGCTGCCATGGGGAAAAACCCAAAACCATCTGGAGCGTCTCTACCTTTGCTGAATTCACTGACCACATTTCCATCAAAATCTGCGATTACAAATTTCATGGCCTGTGTATCAAAAAATAAGATTCTTTGAATAGAGGGTTTGACATCCATGAGTTTTGGAAGACCGATGTAACTCACCTTGATGGAATCCTTTTTTATAAACTCAATGGATTCATTTTCTTTGTTGTTTTCTTTATCGACAGATTGAGAACAAGAAAAAACGAATAAAGCGAGGACTAAAAATAAGTTGGTTTTTTTCATAATAGGTAAAGTTTAAATCATAATTTATATCATTTAGTTTAACTTAAAAACTTAATGAACCTATTAGATATTCATACCCATTCTTCAACTAATGAATTTGCAATTTTTAACATTGAGCTAGAGCGGCCTAAAGAATCTACCAGTTTTTTTTCTACAGGCCTGCATCCATGGAACCTTCAAGAAAACTGGGAAGATAACTTTGACAAAGTGAAGGCTTTTGCCAAAGATGAAAAATGCATGGCCATCGGGGAGGCGGGTTTTGATAGAATTTGGGGGCCGGATAAAGAAGTTCAGAAAAAAGCTTTTTCTGCACAAGCCAAGCTGGCTTTCGAATTGGAGATTCCGCTGATTTTACACTTGGTCAAATCCCATGATTTATTGCTTGAGTATTTAAAAAATGAGACAGAAATCCCTTCGATCATTTGTCATGGTTTCAATCTCAAGCCACATCTAGGAGAGCAACTTTTGCCATTTCCGGTTTCTTTCTCCTTTGGAAAGGCTTTGAAGCAGAAAGATTCAAATGCTGTTTCCTGGCTCAAAAAATGTCCAGAGGATCGTTATTTTTTTGAAACGGATGATTCTGATGAGACTATTGATTCCATTTTTAATGCGGCTTCAGTAATTTTGGGCCGTTCTGTGGAGGAGCTTTCCGAGCAGGTACTATCAAATTGGAATAGGATTTCAAAAAGGAAAATTTATGAGTGAGTTTGCCTGGCTTAGCCGGACCGAACTGATAACCGGCCGCGGTGGGCTGGAGAAATTGGCAAAAAAGCATGTACTGGTCGTGGGTTTAGGAGGAGTAGGATCTTTTGCAGCAGAATTTATCTGTAGAGCTGGGATCGGTGAGATGACAATTATAGATGGGGATATTGTCGACATCACTAATTGTAACAGACAATTACCCGCGACTCAGAAAAATGTGGGAGAATCCAAAGCTACCTGGATGCAAGAGCGATTGACTTCCATCAATCCATCATTAAAGATCCATACAATCAAGGAATTTTTGGGACCAGCAGAAATGACTCAGCTTTTGGAATCAAATCATTTCGATTATGTCGTGGATTGCATTGATAGCTTTACCCCAAAACTCCATTTAATAGATGGTGCCTATAACAGAGGGTTCCCTTTGGTCAGTTCAATGGGTGCGGGAGGAAAAGTTGATCCTACACAGGTCAAGGTGGTGGACATTGCCGATACTTATGCTTGCAAACTGGCGAAAATGGTCAGAAAAAGATTGAAGAAGAAAAACATCAAAACCGGTTTCAAGGCGGTTTTTTCCTCCGAAATAATGATCAAAGAAAGTATGATGATGACCGATGGCAGTAACTATAAGAAATCTGCCTACGGTACGATGTCATTTCTTCCAGCAGCATTTGGCTGTGCCTGTGCTGCTACGGTAGTCAATGACCTCTTGGCCTCCTGATTATTTGAAATGGTAAAGGAATACTAAAACACCGGTGAAAGCCGGTTTTTTCTGGTCTTTGATCTCAAGCTTTACTGAGACTTCAGCTTTAACAGTTCCTCGTAGGTTTACGACAGATTTTAATGTGGCAGCTAGCCTTACCTGATCCGTAACCAAAACCGGATGTGCAAAACGGAAATTTTCGATTCCGTAATTGATCATCATTTTGAGGTTATTTACTTTGAGGATTTGCTCCCAAAGATGAGGGACGATACTCAGAGTCAGATAGCCGTGGGCGATGGTATTTCCAAAAGCGCCTTGAGATTTGGCTCGCTCTGGGTCAGTATGAATCCACTGGTGGTCATAAGTGGCATCAGCGAATAAATTAATCTGTTTTTGGGTGATTTGAAAGTAATCTGAAGTCCCTAATTCTTTGCCGCTGTACTTTTCAAAATCCTCAAAACTTCCAATTTCAATTGCGCTCATTCCTGATATTTTTTGTAAAAAATCAAAATAGGGAACTTTTGACGGGAATTACAAGGAGAATTACCCAAAACACAGTGCAACTATTTGAGTGTTAAATTCAAAAAAAGACCTGTATTTTCCCCTAAATTTTTTTATCTAATTATTGATTAGTTTGTTTTAACTTTTTTCATAATTTCAGCACAGTTATCCCCAATAATTTGCATGATAAGAACGTTACTCGGAGTTCTGTATATTTTCAGTTTTATACTCAACTCCACCTATGCTTCCAATAAGGATTCTGTTGATATTTATTCAGAGCTTTCCGAGAATCAGACTATTTCCATTTCCAAAGACTATGAGGTAACTTATCTTATAGAGAAAAATTTTACCATTTTTTCAGTCGAGGGACTAGATCATGCCTACACTTCACTTTTTTATGATCGATTAAATGAGATTGAAAATTTTGAATTAGAAGTTAAAGACCCGAGAACAGGCAAAACACTTCAAAAAGCAAAACTCAGAGACATGAGTGATGCCGCGATCTATTCTAACTCTACTGTTTTTGATGATAATAGGCGGAAATATTATGAAGTCAAAAGTGGCGTCTTTCCGATTGAAGTTAAGATCATTACACAGACAAAATCAAAAACGAATTTTTTTCTACCGACCTGGATCCCTGTTCATCGATACAATCAAAAAATCAAGAATTCAGTATTGACTGTCACCTATCCAAAAGGAATGGGATTAAGGTTTAAAGAATTGAACCTTCTTGGAAACAGGGAGGAAAAAGAAGAGAATGGGTTAGTTTCTATGATTTGGAAAGAAAGTGATCTCCCTATTCAGGAACCGGATTTAGATGAGGATGATGATCATAGATTGTTATTGGCACCCGTAAAGTTTGGTCTGGAAGATTATGCAGGAGAAATGAATGATTGGTCAGGTCTGGCAGATTGGCTTTATAAATTGAATGAAGGTCGTGATAAACTACCGGAAAATCTTAGGTTGAAAATCCATGAATTGACGGTTCATTTGGAAACTCCTTATGAAAAAATAGAAGTGTTGTATTCTTACTTGCAGGAAAACTTCAGATATGTAAGTATACAGCTTGGTATTGGTGGATGGCAGACCATGAGCTCTGATGAAGTGGCGAAATACGCTTATGGAGATTGCAAGGGCCTTTCGAATATCATGAGAGCCATGCTTACTGAAGTGGGAATTGAATCCAATTATACCTTGGTTCTTGCAGGTGAGGGAGAAGACGATATTGAAGTTGATTTTCCTTCGAACCAGTTCAACCATGTTATTTTGCAGGTCCCTACAGATTCAGATCCGATTTGGCTAGAGTGTACCTCTAATATGTTACCAGCTGGTTATTTAGGTTCGTTTACTAAAAACAGACATGTTCTTGTTACAAAAAATGGAGGAGGCTACCTGACTAAAACACCTACTTACGATCATCCTACTTGGAACAAAACGACCTCTTCCACCTCAATTGAAATCGATGCAAGAGGGGATGCATTTATTGAAACAGATTTACAGTTTGAAGGCAATTTTGCTGAGGATTTGATGTATGTGAAAAATCGGCTTGATGACCGAAAACAAAAAGATTTTTTCAATCGAAACTCTCCAGTTTCAGGATTGATTATCAGTGAATTGACTATCGATTTGGAAAATCAGGACTCTGTGCCTTTAGCAAAAACAAGCTATAAAGGTGTGATCCAAAAATTCACCCAAAGTACTTCTAAAAGGATCATTCTGAAATCTTTTATGGGACCGATTCAAAAAGACATGTTGTCCAGTAATCGCTTAGTTAAGACAGATTCTTTTAAGATTGATTTAGGTAGTAGTTTATCTCCCGAAACTAGTTTGGACCCTTTGATTTATGAAGAAGAGGGAAATAAAATCCTAATTGAGAGTAGGCTTGATGGAAATAATTTGACCATCAAAAGGGAAATTGATCTGACTTTTTCATCAGATCTGGAGGAGGAGGAAAAGGCTGAATTGATCAAAAAAATCAATTCAAAAGCCGTCAAAAGTTACATTTTTTTAAAACCCGAAATCCCAACTAATTAATATAAAGCGAGCAGACTGAAGGGTTTGGAATGTTATATCACTTTTCGTCAGTTTGAATCAATACAAGCAATAAAAACTAAAAACCATCATATGAAAAAAGTGTTTACAATTATTTTTCTCTTTTTCACATCGGTAACCTTCGCTCAGAACGTCAAAATGGGGAAGTTCTCAGAAGAGGAGATCGCAATCAAGCAGGTTTCTTATGAACCAGATGCAGGCGCTGTAGTTTTGTGGGAAGAAGGCGAATCGCAGTTTTTTTCAGACTTGTTAGAAACTACATACTTATTCCGAGTTAAGATTCTGACTGATGCAGGAAAAGAGCATGCTGATGTCCGTGTGAGATATTATTTGGGAGATAATAAAACAGAGAATATATCCTCTGTAAAAGCACAAATCACCAATTTCAACGGAGACGATGCTGAGACAATCAAATTGGGCAAGGAGAATATTTTTGATGTAGACCTAGGAGACGGATTGCGAGAAATGAGAATTACATTTCCCAATGTCCAGGTAGGTTCCATTTTGGAGTATACTTATAAAAAGGCCGATAAAAATCTGACGTTTTTGGATGGCTGGACATTCCAGAATTCGATACCTACTTTGGGCTCCCAATATCAGATCAAAATGATTCCAAATCTGGATTATAAAATGATCACTCAGGGTTATAATCTTATAAATAATGCTGAAATCTCTAATGAGTATGGGATGTATAAGTGGACTTTGAGGAATCTATTTTCCCTTAAAGAGGAGCCTTTTATGAAAAATTATAGGGACTATATTGAGAGAATTGAATTTCAGCTTTCACAATACCAGACTAATACCGATAACATGGGTCTGCAATGGAAAGACATGTTGAATACATGGGAACTGTTGGGTGATGAACTAATTTCTACCTACCGGGAAAAAGGCTTTTATAGAAACAATCCAATTGAGAAAGAATTGATGGATACCGATATCAGTGGTAGTACCCAAATGGAAATAGCAGAGAAGGCTTATTATTATGTACGCGATAATTTTACTGCCGAAGGAGAGGATTTCATTTATGCAGATCAGCAGATAAACCAATTGCTTAAAACCAGAATCGGCAGCCCTCAGGAATTGAGTTTGCTATTGATGGGGATTTTAAAATCTCAAGGTATTTCCTGCGATCCGATTTTGATCGGAAGTAAAGGAAATGGTAGAACCAATATCGTCCCATTCCCATTTTTGACTCAGTTTGATGAGATTTTGCTCCGAACAGAACTTGATGGTAAAATCCAGTACCTTGATTTGTCCGATAAAGATGCGCCATTTGGCTATGTGGATTTAGATAAACATGTGCTAGCGGGATTGTACCTGGTACAAGGTAAAAGTGCAATCATTCCTCTTGAGTTCAAGCATAATAGTAACAAGGTTTTTTATAGTGAAGTAAATTTGGAAGGTTCTGATTTGGTCATGTCAAACACCTTGCGACATTATTATTACGAAGGTTTGGACTGGAATAAATCTGTCTCCAGTTTGGAAAAACAAAAAGAGCCTTTGGAAAAATTGTTTTCACAAAACTCAGAAACAACAGTAATAAAGGATGTAGAAGTAGAAAACTCATTAATAGAAAAGAACTATGTTTCGACGAATTTTAAAATTGTCTTAGAGTCCGCTGGAGATCAGGATATGATTGTTTTTAACCCAATAAAATATTCCTCTTTTTCAAAAAATCCATTCACACAGGAATATCGAATATTCCCGGTAGATTTTGAGTATGCATTTACTGAAACCAGCAATGTCAATATCAAAATACCAGAAGGATATGAATTGGATGATTATCCAGAGGAAACAGTGATGACAATAGAAGGAAATTCGATTGTGTTTAGCTACAGTGCAAAACCAATGAATGGAGTTTTGGTAATTGGAGCTAAAATGATGGTTAAAAATCCTTTGATTTCGGCGGCACAATATGCAGATCTAAAATACCTGATGGAATCAGTGGCCTCTAAATTAAATGAACCTGTGGTCCTAAAGAAAAAAGCCAATCCTTAATGAAATCGTGTTTTCGAGGAATTCTATTTCTCGTTTTTTCGATTTTATTGAACCCTAAACTTTCCTATTCTCAGATTGAGTTTGGACAATATTCTGAGGAGGAATTGTCTTTGACACAGGTACCGTTTGAGCCAGATGCCCAGATAGTGACTTTATGGGAAGAGGCCAATAGCTACTTTATGGTCACTGGTCTTCATACGAATTACCATTTTAGATATAAAGTATTAGATGATAGGGTAGAAAATTTTGGAAATATAATTATCCCTTTTTATCGTGGGAAATCCCTCGTAGAGGATATAGTAAAAGTAGAAGCACAGGTATCTTATATTGAAAATGGCCAACGGATCTCTAAGATGTTGACCAAAGAAAATATTAAAGAAGTAAGCATAGGAAATGGTCAATTTGAAATTCGATTGATCTTCCCCCATGTAAAAAAAGGGAGTATTTTAGAATATAGGTATAAGAAAATTGATCACCAATATGGGATTTTGGAAGGTTGGAGTTTCCAAGGTACCTACCCCGCTTTGGTGAGTAAATTTACTTTTAAAGCTCCTGACTTTTTTCAATATCAAATGATCCAGCAGGGCAAAAAGGTAGCAGAAGTTGCCTCAATTAGCCCTAAAAAGAATCTTTTTTCTTGGGAAAGAAGGGATGTGCCTTCATTGCCTAATGAACCCTATGTCGGAAATTTTATAAACTATGAAGAACGGGTAGATGGATATCTTTATTCTAGTGAGTATGTGAATCCTGAAAAATTGGAAGAGTCCGAAATGGTCTATGCCACTTGGAATCAGTTGGCAAATCGTTGGTTAGAAATGGATGAAGTAGAAAGCTATGTTTATGCTGACCCAGAAGCCATCCCGGAATTCCCAAAGCTGAAATTGGATTCTCTTTCTAAATTGGATCAGGCCAAAACCATTTTCGAATACGTTTCCAACAATATCGAATTAAAAAGATCTAATTGGCTAGAACCATATTATTCTATATATGGTCTTCTTCAAAAGAAGGAAGGGAATTCTATTGACAAAAACTTATTGCTGACCTATTTACTCCGAAGACAAGGAATAGCTGCTGACATGGTTTTGATCAATGATAGATTCAGAGGGAGAAGCCAATTAATTGAGGTGCCATTTATCAATCAGTTTCAATCGGGCATTGTGAAAGCTAAAATTGATGACAAAGATTATTTGTTGGACGCCAGTGACTCCGTCACCCCATTTGGGCTATTGGCACACAATAAACTTGTCGAAAGAGGATTTATCCTTGAAAAAGATCATGGTCGATTAGAGGAGCTTCAGCATCAATTCCGGTCAGGAAGCATCCAAAATATCAATTTGGAATGGAATGACTCATCTGGATTTGTGTATAAAAATCAGATTAAACTTTTTGATCATGAGGCATTAAAATTTGGGAAGTTATTAGAAGGCCTAAAAGCTGATGAAAAGGTTTGGAAAAAGGATACCAGAATCGAATATGGAGAAATTGAAAATTTCTCTGTGGTGGATGAGCTTTCTTCGAAAAGGAGTATTTCGATAAGCTTTAATTCTAAATTGATTTCAGAAGAACCCAACTTGATTGTGGTCATGCCTTTTCAATTTTCTGAATATTTAAAAAATCCATTTACTCAGGAATCTAGGTTGCTGCCAGTTGAATATGAATTCCCATCTTTTGAAAATATCAATGCGACGATTACCATTCCGGAGGGTTTTGTTGTGGATGATTATCCCGAAACCATGACATTGACTATCCCATCTAAGAAAGTTAAGTTTACTTATCAGTCGTTCTTGGGAGAAAAAGAGCTTAAATTTTCTTCTAGGACAGAGGTGTCTACATATACTTTTTCGGCTTCTGAGTATCAAGACTTGAAGTTTATCATGGAGTCTATTTCGGTCCAGCTTAATTCGCCGGTTACTCTGCGGAAAGTTATTAATCCGTGAAATGCTTCACATTTTGAGGGGTCGGCATTTTTGTCCCTTTTTTTGTGATATTTTTGAAAGAAAAAGATGACAAAATACATCCACGGATATATCCCTGAAGAGCAGGAAAGGCTTTTAATACAGGCAGGAGTCTTGGCACCTCTGATTTATCCATGGATTGATTTTACTGGATGCCAGCATGTTTTGGAAATTGGGTCTGGAGTTGGAGCCCAAAGCCATTTGTTGCTTTCTCTTTATCCTCACATTGAATTGTCCTGTGTGGAGATTGAGAAAAAACAAATCAAAAAGGCCAAGCATAACCTGACCCAATTTATGGATCGAAGAATCCATTTTATGAATCAGGATGCGGGAGATCTTCAGTTGAAGAAAAAAGCCGATGGAGTATTTATTTGTTGGGTTTTAGAGCATTTGAATGATCCAGCAGCAGTACTAGCCAAAGCCCGTGAAAACATGTTTTCAGGCGCTGTAATTTATATAACGGAAGTATTTAATTCCAGCTTTCACTTTTATCCTCAATTATCAGGTCTGGATCGCTACTATCAAGCGTACAATCAATTGCAGCGGAATCTGGGAGGTGATCCAGATGTTGGATTAAGATTGGGTAATCTTTTGAAAGAATCGGGTTTTTCAGAGATTGAACTAAGTAGAAGTGGTTTTCATTTAGATCAGACTCAGCCTAAAGAATTGAAAAAAATAGCCAATTACTGGAAAGAATTGATGAAAAGCGGCTCGGAAGCTTTACTGGCCGCCGGAATAGTCAACACTGCCGATGTTTTGCAAATGGAACAAGATTTGGATCAAATCGCTTCGGATCCAGATGGAGTTTTGTTTTACCAATTTATCCAAGCCAAAGCAAGAGTTTAATAATCGTCTATGAAATTGATTAAAAGGATTTGGAGGTTTTTATGGAAAACTGTTATGTGGTTTTTCATTATTTCAGTGGGTTTGACCATCATCTATAGGTTTGTGCCAGTACCTGTGACACCTTTGATGGTCATTCGTCTTTTTGAACAGACCTTTGATTCGGAAAAAAAAGTCAGACTTTCCAAAGACTGGGTTCCTATTTCTGAAATCTCCAAGAATGCTCCCCAGGCTGTTATAGCTGCTGAAGATCAAAAATTTTTAGATCACCATGGATTTGATTTTGAAGCAATGAAAAAGGCTTGGGAGGGAAATAAAAAAGGGAAAAGAATTAAAGGCGCTAGCACCATAACTCAGCAAACAGTAAAGAACGTCTTTCTATGGCCGAGTAGAAGTTACGTAAGAAAAGGTTTAGAGGCTTATTTTACCGTTTTGGTAGAATTGATCTGGAGTAAAGAGCGGATTATAGAAGTTTATTTGAATGTCATCGAAATGGGAGATGGAATTTATGGTATTGAAGCGGCAGCTCAGAATTATTATAACAAACCGGCCATAAAATTAAACAGAAACGAAGCAGCAATGATCGCAGCTGTTTTGCCTAATCCGATCAGATGGAATCCCAAAAAACCAACTGCTTACATTATTGGGAGGCAAGGATGGATTTTAAGACAAATGAACAATCTTGCTCCAGTTGGATTTGGGAACTAGCTAGTACAGATTTGTATTCGGGTTGTTAAAATTGAATTATTTTTAGGGGATATTTTCTTTGATCAAGATTTGATAATTCTAGTTGTTGAAATCATTTTCAAGATTACCTGCTCAAATTTACTGCAACAGAATATTATTCTAATGAGGCCTATTTGTCCCTAAGAAATTGTGTTTGCTACAATATGTAAATCTGCTGCTCCCAAATGATAAAAATGGCCTAGGAAGGCTGTAATTCAAGTTTATTATTTGCAAGAAATATTTATCCACAAATTCAATAATTTATCCACACTTTTCCACATGATGGAAATAATGTATTGAAAATCAACATTTTAAATGTTATTCAAGGAAGATGATTTTGTGGATAAAAGATGCTAACTTGAAATAAAAGCGAAAAAACGTTAGTCGGAAAAGTGGATAAATTCAGATTCCAAATTTTATTCTTAATTCCTTTAATCTTGCTTTTGTCTAATCAATCTTTTACGATACGCATTAAAAATTCTTGATTTGGAAACAAATCCCAGATAGATTCCATTTTCGATTACCGGTAAGTTCCACGCTCCTGAACTCTCAAATTTTTCCATTGCTTTTTGCATATTTTCAGTAGCCAATAGGATTTCTGGTGGACTATGCATCAAATCCCGAATAAAAACGGTGTCTTGCTGACTGGCATCAAACATAATGTCCCGAATATCATCTAATGTGACAATCCCTCTTAAGGACTTTTTCTCATCTACTACCGGGAAAATATTTCGTTTTGAGATCTTTACTAGATTCGTTAAATCCTTCAACTTGGAGTCCGGGTGTATGGGTAGTAAATCCCGTTCAATTACATGGGTAATATCTATGAGCTCCAAGAGCTCTTGGTCTTTTGATTCTGGCAGGAACTTTCCTTTGTCCTTTAACTGTAATGAATAAAGGCTGTCTTTTTGGTAGTAAGTAGTAGTGATATAAGATATCGCAGAAACAAACATCAGTGGCACAAATAATTCATAGCCTCCCGTAATCTCTGCAATTAAGAATATAGCAGACAGTGGAGAATGCTGAACGCCACTCATGACTCCGCACATGGCTACCAGGGTAAAAGAAGCTAAGGGCAAGGGAATATGAAAGCCAAAAAGATTTTTGGAATAGGCAAATACGAATCCCACAATTCCTCCTACATAGAGAGATGGAGCAAATATACCTCCGCTACCTCCACCGCCGATGGTCAAAGCAGATGCTATTGGTTTTACTAAAATGATCAAAACCAGAAAGATGATGATCATGTATGGATTTTCTATGACAGAAAAGAAAGGACTTCTATTGAGGATTTCAGCAGATTTTCCCTCGATTAATTGATTTAGCGTAGAATAACCTTCACCATAAATAGGAGGGAAAAAGAAAACCATAAAACCTAATAACGCTCCGCCGTATAGCATCCTCATCGATTGACTCTCCAACCCTTCAAGAGCTGATTCGGTTTTTCGTACAGCTCTATTGAAGTACAATGAGACCAAGCCACAGATTATTCCCAATAGCAAATAATATGGCATATGGGATGCATGGAAAGTTTCCTGGAAATTAAAGTTGAAAATGGAGTCTTTTCCGATCAGAATCATAGAAGTCAATGATCCCATCACGGATGCTATCAGCAAGGGAATGAAACTCGCTGTACTGATCTCCATTAATATAACTTCAATCGCAAATATCACTGCACCAATTGGTGCTCCGAATATGGCGGATATAGCCGCTGCAGCACCACAACCAATCAATAAGGTTCTTTTTTTGGCATTCAGGTGCATAAGTAGGCCCGTATTGGAGCCGATCGCAGAACCGGTCACTACCATTGGAGCTTCAAGTCCTACCGACCCTCCAAAACCTACAGTCAAAGCCGAAGTAAATAATCGACTGTACATTTTTACCCGAGGAATTAAACTCTGCTTTTTTGAAATAATAAAAAGTACATCCGGAATGCCATGCCCCCCTACATCTTTAAAAATAAATTTACCCACTAAATAAGCAGCGGTAATCCCTATCATGGGATAAAGGATGTAAAGAAAATTTGCGTATTCGTTATAAAAATCCTCCGTCAAAAACTCCTGAATGGCATGAACACCACTTTTAAGTATGACTGCTGCCAAGCCTGAGATGACCCCTATAATTCCACTTAGGATTATAATAAAGGCTTGATTACTCAGATGCCTGAGTCTCCAGATTAAAAGTTTTGTAATAAAATCTGATTTAGGCAAAATTTGACTGGATTTCTATGAGACAGCCTGCAAATTACGCATCAATTCAGGCAATCCGAAGGATTCGCTTCATTCTTTCAGTAATTCTTGATCTAAGGCAATTGTACATTTAAGAATCAGATTTACTGCTTGATAGTAAAAGTCAGGTTGGATGTTCTTAAACTCGTCACTTGGCTTGTGATAATCAGGATGATCTTCTACGCCAAAGTAAATATGGGGAACACCTCTATCTAAAAAAGGACCATGATCGGATGATTTGCTCCAATCATCGCTACCCGTATTTGGCAGGTCATGACCAAATTTTAGTGTTGGGCTTTGGCCAGAAGAAGCAGCTTCTAAAATTGGTTTTAGATCTGGGTTTTGATAGGTCCCAGAGGCATACAATTCATTATTGTCATTTCTGGAAATCATGTCCATATTGATATTCAGAACTATGTTTTCTAATGGAAATGGAAAGTCATTGACTATGGCTCTAGCTCCCTGCAATCCCATTTCTTCTCCATCCAATGCTGCGAAAATCATACTGTGCTCTGGTCTATTCTTTGAAAAATATTCTGCAAGTGCCAATAAGGCAGCAGTTCCAGAGGCATTGTCATCAGCACCATTATAAATAGAGTCACCATCTACGGGTCTTCCCACTCCTACATGGTCATAATGCGCAGTGATCACAATAAGGTTTCTAGATTTACTGCCTGCCACAAAACCCACAATATTGACGCCTTCTATGGTTTTCTTATCCCTTCTGCTTTCGAAGTTAAAATGCTGCTCATGATTTTTGTATTGAGTAGGCAATTCCAGTTTTTCGAATTTTTCTTTGATAAAGTTTCTAGCCTTGATATTTTCTTCTGTTCCGGATTTTCTTCCGCGGAAACTATCTGAGGATAAAAATTCTATATTGCCTAAAAGTGATTTTCTATCAACTTTTTGGGCGATTGAAGAATGCCATACTAAAGCCAGAGTGAGACATAGTATGGATTTCAAAAGCTTATGCATCTATGATAATATTTTGCGTTATGTATATTCGTAAAATTACTAAGCAAAGGGACTTCACCTATTACTACGAATGAAATATATTTTATCGGTATTAATTATTTTTAGTTTTATCGCCACAAGTTTAGGACAGGGGTCCATGCCTGAAACTTTTTTTAATGGAAAGTCAATAGTAATGGTTTCCAATGATCCTGGAGCTAAACCAAATATGTCCTGGAAGGCCTTAGCGGACAGTTTGCATTCTGCTATTGTGGAAGCCGGCGGAGATCCTGTGGGGTATTTTGAATTAGAGCAAGTTGCGATATCCGAAGCTGTGCAAGCAGACTATGCTCAGGCATTTTCCAGTCGTCTGGTCAAAAATATCATTTTTATAACCAGGCAAAAGAATGCGACGAGTATTCATGTTGCTCCGTTTACTGAAAATACCCAGATCATTCCAAGTACAGCATTGTACGGAGTTTCAGGATCGGATTTTCAGGCGGCGAGTGAGCAATTTGCAGCACTTGGCAAAACGAATAAGTCTAAAAATCTTCTCGTCATCGATGTGCCGGAATTTCCGTCCATCAGCCAATCAGAATCCACATCAAGTCAAAAATTCCTGTTGTCTAATCCGCTGAATTTGGAGGTTTTCAAATTAGGTATTCCAATTGAAGGTTCTTCAGCTGAAACTGGGCTTTTAAGTTATTTCAGGTACGATATGTACGGGAAATCCCAGGCGACTATTTTGGCAGAGCAAGAGGCACAAAAAGCTGGGATAGAACAGATTTTAAAAGCAGAATACCCTTATGACATCGAATGGCTGACCGAGGCAAAAACGGATCAGGAATTAATTCAGGATCGGGTTCAATTCCTCTTGGTGAAAGTGGAGGCGAGAGAATCAGATATGATGAAGAGTATGGGAGTTGCTGTTCCCGAAGGAGATGCCGCAAATCGTACCGTGGTGAAATATTACATTAAGTTGATTGTTCGAAATGAACTATACATTGGTCCTGAGTGGGATGCCGATCCAGACTGGAGGGTTGCATTGCGAAACTTCCTGAAAAATCTAAAAAAATAGACCTCCAGTGGAGGCCTACCGTTGAGTCAAAATTAGGGGTGATTGAAACAACTTCTATTATTTATTAGCTAACGAATCTGTGTCATGACATTTAATGTCTAAAAGAAGTTATTTTAATTGAAAATTCCAACGATTGCTAAAATTTTTTATATACCGAATAACTTAATTAATATTTTCGGCTATTAAATCCTTTTTAATAAAGATTTTGATTTAAAAATGGGATTAAGGCAAGAATGATCGCCTGGGAATAATAGTTTTTTCTATCAAGTACTCCGTGTGTCAAAATTCCAACTGACCCACCTTGTTGTTTAGAATTTTCTTTTTGAAAAACCTGGTCATCGGCTTCTCCTAGCTCCATTCCAGAGTGGATCAATTCCGTGACTTTCTTGGGTAAATAGAATGTTCCGGTTTTTGCCTGGGAAGATTTTCCTGACTTATCCAGAATATAGATCCATGCAAATGCTAGCATGCCATGCTCATCTTCTTCGATTCCTCCCTCTATTCCCACCCAATAATCTGCTTCAGGAAAAGTGTTTTTAGAATTTAATGCTCTGTTTTTGGCACCTTCAAAAGTTTCTTTGCTTCCTTTGGGCTGATCTGAGACTCCTGAAGAAGCATTTACGCCATTGACTAGAAATGATTTTGAAAAAGCTTCTGAAAATGCATTTTCTGTGCTGCTAAGTTTGACTGGATTTTTGCTTCCAACGATGACTAATTGCTTTTCAGAATCTTGATAATTTACTCTTTTTGGGAAATTCATAGACATAAAAAAACCTAGGCAAATGCCTAGGCCATATTTGTAAAAACTTGATTGACATCATCATCCTCTTCCATCTTCTCAATCATTTTATTGATGACTTCTTCTTGTTCTTCATTAAGTTCAGTCAAAGTGGTTGGGAAACGTTGGAAATCGGCGCTGATTACTTCTATTCCTTTTTCTTCCAGGGCTTTTTGCATGGTCCCAAAGTCTGAAAACTCTGTATAAACAAATAGTTCTCCTTCGTTTTCATCAATTTCTGAAAGACCAAAATCGATCAGTTCCAATTCCAGCTCTTCCATATCCCAATCGCCCTGAGCAAATCTAAATACGGCTTTGTGGTCAAACATGAAACTTACAGAACCAGAAGTACCTAATGATCCGCCTGCTTTTGTAAAATAGGATCTTACATTGGCAACAGTTCTGTTGATATTATCAGTGGAAGTTTCGACGATCACAGCTATTCCAAAAGGACCGTAACCTTCGTATACTACTTCTTCGTAATCTTTTTCATCCTTGTTAGAAGCTCTTTTGATAGCCGCTTCTATTCTGTCTTTAGGCATTTGAGCGCCCTTCGCATTTTGGATGATTGTTCTAAGTCTTGGGTTGGATGCTGGGTCAGGACCGCCGGCTTTTACCGCCATTACTATTTCTTTTCCCAGACGCGTAAAGACTTTGGACATTTTGTCCCAACGCTTGAATTTTCTTTCTTTTCTGAATTCAAATGCTCTTCCCATGGATATACTTTATTTGGGTGGTAAAAATAACAAATCTTTTGATGATAGGGCTAATCAAAAGAAAGGCAAATAAGATATTGCAAAAACAACCTCAATTTTTGTCCTCCAAAAGTTCAAATTCGTTAGGGAAGGAAAACCCTTACACATGTTACTTCCAGCACAAAAACCTATTCCAAATATTCCTCAATCCAATCTTCCAAAGGTCGTTATTGTAGGCGCCGGTTTTGGTGGATTAAAGCTTGCCCGCAAGTTGATCAAAGGTCCTTACCAAGTGATAGTTCTTGATAAAAATAATTACCACCAATTTCAGCCTTTGTTTTACCAGGTGGCCACAGCAGGATTAGAGCCAAGCGCAATTTCATTTCCACTTCGAAAGGTATTTCACAATACTCCGAATACAATTTTTAGGATGGCGGAAGTTCATTCTTTTGATACCAAGATGAAAAGGCTGTACACCGATATTGGCTTTTTGGATTATGATCATTTGGTGCTGGCCATGGGAGCTGACACCAATTATTTCGGGAATAAATCCATCGAATACAATGCTATTCCGATGAAAACTGTTTCTGAGGCTCTCTATATCAGGAACAAAATCATCTCCAATTACGAGAGAGCCATCAATATCGAAAAACAAGAGGATAGAAAATCTCTGATGAATGTGGTCATTGTAGGTGGAGGACCAACAGGAGTGGAACTTGCAGGTGCGATGGCAGAGCTTCGGAATAATGTTTTTCCAAAAGATTATCCGGAGTTGAATTTCAGTAATATGAAAGTTGTCCTGATAGAGGCTGGTCCCAAATTACTCGGAGCAATGTCTGAGGAATCTCAGAAACATTCACTCAAATACCTTCAAGATTTGGGAGTAGATGTGATGCTGGATACCAAAGTCCATGATTATAATGGCGAAGAAGTGAAATTGGAAGGAAAAGCGCCGATTAGCACTCATACACTTCTTTGGGCAGCAGGTATTAAACCAAATTTTGTCGATGGTTTAGGAAAAGAACATTTCGCTCCAAATGGAAGAATTTATGTTGATGAATATAATCGCGTCATCGGGGAAGATGGTATTTATGTGTTGGGAGATGTTGCTTTGCAAAGAGAGGAAAACTACCCAAAAGGTCATCCTCAAGTAGCACAAGTGGCATTGCAGCAAGCTGATAATTTAGGAAAGAACCTAATCGGTTTAGCTGGTGGTAAACAGATGAAACAATTCCATTACAAAGACCTTGGTTCTATGGCAACTGTGGGCCGAAAACTGGCTGTGGTAGATTTGCCTTTTATCAAGTTCCAGGGATTAATGGCTTGGTTGACATGGTTATTTGTACACTTAATGGCTATTCTGGGAGTAAAAAATAAGATGTTCATTTTTATGGACTGGGCATGGAATTACTTAAGCTTTGATCCGAGTTTAAGATTGCTGATCAAACCAAAATATGTCAGAGCAAGTGAGCGAAAAGAGTTAATTGAAGAAAAGTAGCTTTTAAGGTTTGTTAACATGGAAAAGAGAAATATCGATTAAACTTCTTCCTTTTGCCTGAGTCTAAAAGACAAACAAACCATAAAAAGATGAAAAATTTAACATTCGCAATGCTTTTGGTTTTGATGACCGGAATCACAGCTTTTGCTCAGGACATGAGAACAAAAGAAAGGCCTTCTCCGGAGGAAAGAGCTCAAAAGCAAACTGAAATGATGGCTAAACAGCTTGAGTTATCAGAAGATCAGAAAGCAAAGATTTTAGCGATAAATCTAGAAGGCGCTAAAAAGAGAGAAGCGGAAATGGCAGCTAAAAAAGCTGAAATGGATGCCAGAAGAGAAGAGATGAAGGCTATGAGAGAAGAAATGAAATCTCAGGATGAAGCAATCAAAGAAGTTTTAACAGAAGAGCAGAGAGCTAAATGGGAGGAGTTAAAACAAAGCCAAAGAGATAGACGAGGTAGAAGACCAGGAGGTCAAGTGGGTGAGCGGGGTGATATCCCAAGAAAAAGAGGAGGAAACTAAAATAGGAAAGCCATCTGCCGAAGCGGATGGCTTTCTGTTTCGCAGGGTTGTCAACTAAACAGGGATTCTATTGGAAAATATGAGCTTTTTGGCTCAATCAATACCTGCGATTTCTTCCTCCACTTGAAAGAATGATTCATCTTTCTGTGGCAGAGATGAGCTTCCCATTAGGTATTCGTCCACTTTGACAGCAGCTTCTCTACCTTCTGAAATTGCCCAAACTACAAGTGATTGACCTCTTCGCATATCTCCGGCAAGGAAAACCTTGGAATTTGTACTCTGGTAATTTTTTGATTTTGGAAGTGTATTTTCCATGGTGTCTACACCAAAGGCTTTCAATAAGCCATCTTGTGCAGGACCACTAAATCCAATGGCTATAAATGCTCGATCACATGGTTCGACCCTTTCGGTTCCTTCCACTTCTTCAAAAGTCATTCTTCCGCCATTTTCCTTCCACTCTATATCGACTAATTTTAATCCTGTTACTTCACCATTTTCATTTCCTACAAACTCCTTTGTAAGAATAGAGAATCTTCTTTCAGATCCTTCCTCATGAGAACTTGACGTTCTCAAGGTCATTGGCCATTCTGGCCAAGGATTTAAGATAGTTCTTTGTTTTGGTGGCTTTGGCAACAATTCTAATTGGGTAATCGATGCAGCACCGTGACGATTTGAAGTGCCAATACAGTCACTTCCGGTATCTCCACCGCCGATTACAAACACATGTTTATCTTTGGCAGAAATTGGATTCTCTTCCAGCTCACCATTGATCACTTTGTTCTGGTTTCCAAGAAATTCCATTGCAAAATGAACGCCTTTTAGCTTGTCGCCATTGATTCTCAACTCTCTAGGCTGACCTGCTCCAGTACAGATTACCACTGCATCGAAGTTTCTAAGGATATTTTCAGCTTTGATATTAAAGCCTACTTCTGTTCCACAGGTGAAAATCACCCCTTCTTCTTTCATCAGGTCAATTCTTCTGTCGATAACCCATTTTTCCAATTTGAAATCTGGAATACCATAGCGAAGCAATCCACCAGGTTTATTATCCTTTTCAAAGACAGTTACCTCATGACCAGCTTGGTTCAATTGATCTGCAGCTGCCAATCCAGCAGGACCAGAACCGATTACAGCGACCTGCTTTCCAGTTCTTTTCTCAGGTGGATTTGCTTTGATCAAGCCTAGTTCATAGGCTTTTTCAGCAATGCTCTTTTCGATCAATTCGATTGCAACTGGATCCTTATTGATTCCCAATACACAGCTTGCTTCACAAGGAGCAGGACAAATTCTTCCTGTAAATTCAGGGAAATTGTTTGTGCTCTTCAGGATGTTAATGGCCTGACCCCATTCCTCACTATAAACAGCATCGTTAAAATCAGGAATCACATTGCCTAATGGACATCCATTATGGCAAAATGGAATTCCACAGTCCATGCATCTTGCAGCCTGATGATTTAATTGCTCGCCAGAAAATGGCTGATATATTTCTTTATAATCGCCAACCCTATCTTTAGGGTCTCTTGATGATGGCGTTTCTCTCTTGAATTGTAAAAAACCTTCTTTCGCTCCCATCTTACACCAATGATTTAGATTGTTCTGAAGCTCTTTTTTGCAAAACAGCTTTGTAATCTCTAGGGATTACTTTAATAAATTTCTCTTTTGAATTTTCCCAGTCCTCTAGGAATTTCGTAGCCAGCTCACTTTCGGTCAGCTTGACATGTCGCTTCAAGAATGATTTAATTGTAGCAAAATCTTCCTCCTCCACGATATCGATATCCACTAGCTCAGGGTTGATTTCCGTGATATACTCTTTCAGGATATAGGCGATTCCTCCACTCATACCTGCGGCAAAGTTTCTTCCGATCTCTCCTAAGTTGATCACTAATCCTCCGGTCATATATTCACAGCCATGGTCTCCGATACCTTCCACCACAGTTTTTACTCCTGAGTTTCTAACACAGAATCGCTCTCCACCTTTTCCATTGATATAGGCCTCTCCAGATGTAGCACCATAGAAGGCAACATTGCCAATGATGATGTTTTCTTCAGGAGCATATCTTGCATTTCTGCTTGGATAAATGATCAATTTCCCGCCGGAAAGTCCTTTTCCAAAATAGTCATTGGCTTCACCTTCTAGTTCGAAGTTCACTCCCTTTGTCAGGAATGCTCCAAATGTCTGACCAGCTGAACCTGTAAACTTAAACTGAATGGTATCTTCCGGAAGACCTACGCTGCCGAAGATTTTTGAAATCTCATTAGAAAGCATCGCACCGACTGATCGGTCTGTATTCTTGATCTGGAAGTTGCCAGTAGAAGAAACTGCTTGCTCCAAGGATGGATGTGCTGCTTTGATCAACTGTCTGTCAAGAACTCTTTTCAGTTCAAAGTCCTGATCGATTTGCTTATGAATACCCACATGATCTGGCACTTCCACTCTGTGGAAAATTGGAGTTAAGTCCACTTTATCCCACTTCCAGTGATTCAAATGACCTGTTGACTGAAGGATATGGCTTTGTCCTACCATCTCATCGATAGTTCTGAAACCTAGAGAAGCCATGATTTCACGTAGATCCTGTACCAAGAAGTTGAAGTAATTAACCACGTGATCTGGATCTCCAGTAAATAGCTTTCTCAATTCTTCATTTTGGGTAGCAATACCTACAGGGCAAGTATTCAAATGACACTTACGCATCATAATACAACCTTCTACAACTAGGGCAGCTGTGGAAATTCCCCACTCTTCAGCACCTAGTAAAGTGGCAATGGCCAAATCTCTACCGGTTCTTAACTGACCGTCAGTTTGAAGCGTAACTCTACTTCTCAGGTTATTTTTCACCAAAGTCTGGTGGGCTTCAGAAAGTCCTAGCTCCCAAGGTAAACCTGCATGCCTGATAGAGGAAAGTGGTGATGCACCCGTTCCACCATCAGCACCGGAAATCAAAATAACATCGGCCATCGCTTTTGCAACACCTGCTGCAACCGTACCGACACCAGCTTGAGAAACCAGTTTTACGTTGATTCTAGCTTTTCTATTCGCATTTTTTAGATCATAGATCAATTGAGCTAGATCTTCAATAGAATAAATATCGTGGTGTGGTGGAGGCGAAATCAAACCTACTCCAGGAGTAGAATGTCTCACACGACCGATCCAATCATCCACTTTATGTCCTGGCAACTGTCCACCTTCACCTGGTTTTGCACCTTGAGCCATTTTGATCTGAAGCTCAGCGGCATTGGTGAGGTAGTTACTGGTTACACCAAATCTACCAGAGGCAACTTGCTTGATAGCTGATCTTTCCCAATCACCATTTTCTTTTTTCTCAAAACGAACTTCATCTTCTCCTCCCTCACCAGAGTTACTTTTTCCACCGATTCTGTTCATGGCGATAGCCAAAGTAGAATGGGCTTCATGAGAAATGGATCCAAAGGACATAGCACCAGTCGCAAAGCGTCTCATGATGCTAGAAGCTGGTTCTACCTCATCAATTGGAACAGTAATTCTTTTCTTAAACTCGAATAAGCCTCGAAGTGTCAATGCGTCTTTTGACTGCTCATTGATTTTGTTTGCAAACTTTTTATAAAGTGCAAAGTCATTTAGGCGAGTAGATTTCTGAAGTAAATGGATGGTTTCAGGATTAAACAAATGTTTTTCTCCTCTTCTTTTCCACTGATAAACCCCGCCAGTTTCCAAAACAGGGCTCTTAGTACCGTAAGCAGCTCTGTGTCTGATCAATACTTCTTCAGCTAATTCATCAAATGAAATACCTGAAATTCTTGAGATTGTTCCTTTGAAGCATCTGTCGATTACTTCAGGGCCTAAACCAAGTGCCTCAAAGATCTGGGCGCTCTGATAAGATTGAAGAGTAGAAATACCCATTTTGGAAAGCACTTTTAACAAGCCTTTTCCAATGGCATCCTGATAATTTGAGAATAATTTTTTACGATCTTTTACTTTCGTCAGCTGGCCTTTTTCAAACATCTCCAAAAGAGATTCAAGTGCCATATATGGGTTGATTGCCGAAGCACCATAACCGATTGCTGTCGCAAAATGGTGGGTTTCACGGATATCACCTGATTCTAAAACCAAACCAGCTTTAGTTCTGATATTATTTTTCACCAAGTGATGGTGAACAGCACCAATTGCCAATAAAGATGGTATTGGAGCCCAATCTTCAGAGCTGTTTCTATCCGAAATAATCAGGATATTTTTGCTGTCTTTGATTGCTTTTTCAGCTTCAAGACAAAGACGATCCAAAGCCTCAAGCATTCTACCTGGCTGATGATCTGTCTTAAAGTGAGCATAGATTTTCTGACTTCTATAGCCCAAATGCTCCATATTCTGGATTTTATCTAAATCTTCATTTAGTAAAACAGGTTGTGAAATATGGATCTGACGCGTATGTCTAGGACTTTCTTCCAATATATTATGCCCCTCACCTAATCTGGTAAATAGAGACATGACCAATCTCTCACGGATTGGGTCAATTGGTGGATTACTTACCTGAGCAAATAGCTGTTTGAAATAATTCGAAATGTGCTGACTTTGCTTAGAAAGTACTGCCAAAGGCGTATCCGCACCCATTGAGCCGATTGCCTCATAGGCAGTGTCTCCCATTGGGGCAAGTACCACTTTGAGTTCCTCGGAAGTGTAACCAAATACGGTTTGGCACTTTTTAAGATCTTCAAAATTATATGGATGAGAAAGTACCTCAGGGTCTGGCATCAAACGAAGCTTGATTCGCTGGTCTGCTACCCACTCCTCATAAGGCTGCTTGGTACAGATTTCTCCTTTTACTTCTTCGTCAAATAAAACTCGCTGCTTTTCCAAATCTGCCCAAAGCATTCTTCCTGGGCTGATTCTTCCTTTTTCCTCGATAGTTGCCTCTCTTATTGGTAATGCACCAGCTTCAGAAGAAAGAATAAGTCGCTTGTCTTTGGTGATGAAATAACGAAGTGGTCTCAGACCATTTCTATCCAAAGTTGCACCAACAGATTTTCCATCAGTAAATAAAAGCGCTGCTGGACCATCCCATGGCTCAACTAGAGAAGCATGGAATTTATAGAAAGCTTTTCTATCTCTATCCATCACCTCATTATCCTGCCAAGCTTCCGGAACAAGCATCATCATGGCATGTGGCAATGATCTACCAGTTAACGTAAGTAATTCCACCATGGCATCAAGGTTCGCCGAGTCAGAATTCAGGTTATTGGTGATTGGAAGTAATTTCTTCAGTTCCTCATCCGAATAGTATTTGGTTTTCATCAAAGATTCCTTTGACTTCATTTTGGTGAGGTTGCCTCGAATCGTATTGATTTCTCCATTATGAGAAAGGAATCTAAACGGCTGGGCAAGTCTCCAATTCGGGAAGGTATTGGTGGAGAATCTGGAGTGCACGATGGCAAATGCAGATTCAATTTTGCTGTTCTGAAGGTCCTTATAAAAGGCCAAAACCTGATCGGTTCTAAGCTGTCCTTTATATATAAGTGTATTGCTACTTAAACTCGCGAAATAAAAGGAATTATTAACTCCAGGAATTTTAGAGTTAATCTCAGACGTAGCATAGTTTCTTAGTAAGTAGAGCTTTCTCTCTAGATCAATTCCGGTCAGTCCTTTTTTATGCTTTACAAATAGCTGCTCTATATTAGGCATCACTTCCAAAGCACCAGAACCTGGTACCGTTTCATCCACCGGAACTTGTCTGTATCCGATCAACTCAAAATCCAGCTCTTCAATTATTTGGTTAAGCAGCTCCTTAGATTTTTGGAACAACTGTTTATTCTTAGGGAAGAATGTCATTCCCACCCCATAATATCCAGCCTCTGGCAAATTAATTTCTGATCTTGCTGTGATGTCTTTTAGGAATTGATGTGGGACTTGAATTAATACCCCAGCTCCATCACCAGTTTTTGGATCAGACCCTCTTCCTCCACGATGCTCCATGTTACTAAGCATGTATAAGGCATCGCTAATTGTCTCATGGGAAGGAACTCCCGTCAGATCGACAACCGCACCAATACCGCAGGAGTCATGCTCAAACTCCGATCGATATAACCCTTTTTGCATTTTTTCTAAATTTAATAGGTTCAAAATTTCCAAAAAATACAGAAAAAATTTCTTTCATTAAAATTAAGGCAATAAACAGCCCTTCTCAATGCCTTATTTTTTATGAAAATAGAGATTATTGATTTTTTCGTAAAAAAGTTAAGGGTTAATTAAACCCATCATCTATTAAAAAATGATGTGCTTTTTGAAGTTGTAGGGTGAAAAATGGCAAGTTTATAGCCAAAAAAATGTAAAAAATTCAAAAACTGGTTTAATGAATAAAATTTTAAAATTTTTTAAATTTTTTTTTCGGTAAAATATCACTTCACCTCCTCCTAAAGAATTACTTCCTTAAAAATGCAGAATATTATTCTGAGCTTGAGAACAATTTAAAAATCAGGTGATTAGGGGTTGTCAATCGGTATAAAGGATAGAACTGCCCTTTTTATCCCCTGTCATATGAACTTTTACCTTTTTGATCTTTCTGGCATCCACCGCTAATATCGTGAATTCAAAATCCTCAAAATTTATTTTGGTTCCGTTCTTTGGAAGCTTGGAATTAAGCTCCAGAAGCAAGCCGCCTAGGGACTCATTTTCTCCTTTGACTTCATCAAAGATTTGGGAGTCAAGCTCTAACTTTTTGCAGAAATCATTGAGGGAAACTTTCCCTTCAAAAATGAATGTGTTAGGATCTAATTCCTGGAAAAAGATATCATCCGTATCATCGAACTCATCATTGATTTCTCCGATGATCTCTTCAATAAGATCTTCGAGAGTTACCAAACCTGAAGTCCCACCGTATTCATCCACGACTATTGCCATATGGACTCTCTTTAATTGGAAGTCCTTTAATAAGGTGTCGACTTTTTTGTTTTCAGGGACGAAAAAGCTTTTTCTGATAAGATCTTTCCATGCAAAAGTTTCATCCTGTTCGATGAATGGAAGTAGATCTTTGATATAAAGTATCCCGGAAATATTATCGATGGTTTCCTGATAAACAGGGATTCTAGAATAACCACTCTTATTGATTTTATCCATCAACTCATGGAAATCCATCTCCTCATCGATAGCTGTAATTTCCATTCGGCTTCTCATTACCTGTTTTACTGTCAATGTGCCGAAGTTGACAATGCCTTTTAAAATGTCTCTTTCTTCTTCTGGAGTATCTTCCGTAGTCATTTCAAGTGCTTGATTCAGCTCATTAACAGAAAGTGAATACCCTCTTTTTTGAATATTCTTCTCGATGACATTGCTCATGGCCATCAGGAAAATTGAAATCGGCTTCAGTATCGTGCTGAAAAAACTGATGCTCGGGGCCATTGTCAAACTGAAGGACATGCTTGCTTTGGCAGCATAAACTTTAGGAACGATTTCACCGAAGAAAACAATCGCAAAAGTGACACCGATAGTTTGGACCAAAATGACTAGAATCCCGGTAGCATTCATTCCAAAAATGGACCATGAAACAAATGTCGTCAAAGTAACGATTCCGATATTGATAAGATTATTTAGGATCAAGATGGTGCTCAAGAGATTTTTAGGATTCTCGACCAGTTTGATCACTTTTTTAGAATTTCCAGATGTGTCTAATTGAAGGTTATCAAGGTCATCGTTGGAAAGTGAAAAAAATGCAACTTCAGAACCAGAAACCAAGGCAGAGCCAAGTAATAACAAGACAAAAAGTAAACTGTTAAAAATCAGGTAACTTAAGCTAAGCTCACTGATCTGTGCGAGTAGTTGGTAACTCGGATAGGGGTCGTCCATGGATAATCCAGAATGTTTGATACAAAAGTAAAAAAAAATCCTCCGAAAATTACTTTCAGAGGATTTGAATTAAAATGGAAGATCGTCGTCAGCATCATCCATGACCATTTTATCTGATCCTGAAGGTGCTGCCGCTGTAGCCGGTTTCGATTGTGGGCTACTGTTTTGTGGACTGGAAGGTCCCATTCCTTCTGGTTTTCCTCCTAGCATAGTGAAACTCAATACTCTGATTCGGACTTTTTTACGATTTTGACCTTGCTCATCAGTCCATTTATCAGATTTGATTTTCCCTTCCACATAAATCTGAGACCCTTTTTTTAAATATTGCTCAGCAATCTTTGCCTGTTGGCCCCAAAGTTCAAGATCATGCCACTCGGTTTGTTCCACTCTGTTTCCACTACGGTCTTTGTAAGCCTCTGTAGTTGCTAAACTTAAGTTGGCAACGACATTGTCTCCTTCCAGATATTTCACTTCCGGATCAGCTCCCAAATTTCCTACTAAGATTACTTTATTTACTCCTGCCATAATTTTTGATGATTAATTAACTGAAAAAATGAAAGAATGAAGTTACTCAAATACCTTGGTCATTCAAAAAATTGACAATCAATTTGGGCTTTGCCAAATAGTCAATTTTTTCTTCGTTGACCAGGATAAAACCGCGCTCTTCGCACCAATCAGCCAGTTTTTGATAGTTTTTAGATGGGATTTCCACTTTGGAAAAAGTGGCATTTAACTTCTGATGTGACAAAATATGTCGGTATTTTTTGTCGATTTGCTCAAACTCCTTCCCGTCCAAAGGCTCAAATTGCAAAGAGTCGTTCGGTTTTTCTTTTTCTAATACTGGGAAATCAAATAAACCTTCCCAGATATCTCCGGAACCTCTTTTTTTCCAAACCCAATCTTCTCCACATTTGATGATATAATAATGGAGGTGCCGTTCTTTGATTTTTAGCTTTTTAATTTTGACCGGAAGGTCTTTGACTAGGTTTTGTGTGTAAGCAAAGCATGATTGTTTGAGGGGGCAAATGCCACAGTCCGGATTTGTAGGTGTGCATTGCCTGGATCCAAAATCCATGATTGCCTGATTGTATTCTCCCGGCTGATCTTTTGGAATTAGTTGGTCAGCTAGAGCCTCAAATTCTTTTTTTCCTCTGGAGCTGGCAATGTCAGTTTCTATTCCGAAATAACGGGCAAGTACACGGAAGACATTACCATCGACGACAGCTTTGGCTTCGCCAAATGCAAAACTTGAAATAGCGGAAGCAGTGTAGCTCCCTACACCTTTTAATTTTAATAGCTCAGCGTAAGTTTCCGGAAATTTTCCTCCCAGTTCAAAGTGAATATACTTGGCACAGGTATGTAGATTTCTTGCCCTACTATAATAACCCAAACCCTGCCATAATCTTAGGACATCTTCCTCGGGAGCGAGAGCGAGGTCCTCGACTGTAGGATAATTCTTAACGAATTTATAATAATAAGGCATTCCTTGAGCAACACGGGTTTGCTGAAGGATGATCTCAGACAACCAGATTTTGTATGGATTTTTGGTTCCTCGCCAAGGTAATTCTCTTGGATTTAAACTGTACCAAAGAAGTATTTGATGCGAAAATGCCTGAAAATCAGTATCTTTATGGTTCATTAAGGATAAAATTCTATTCTACAAATCAAGCTAAATTTTACCAATTTGTTTTTTAATTGCGTTGGTTCTCGTACATTTGCAGTCCCAAAAACACTTGGTTAATAGGTTGTTAAGCTTATTTCATAATTTCTAAATTTAAATTACTGTGACAAAAGCAGAAGTAATCACTAAGATTTCAGACAAAACAGGAATCCAGAAGGATGATGTTACACAGGCTGTTGAGGCCTTCTTTAAGGTAGTAAAAGATTCTATGTCTGAGGGAGAAAACATTTACGTAAGAGGATTTGGTAGCTTTATCAATAAGAAGAGAGCTAAGAAAATTGCCCGTAATATCTCTAAGAATACAGCTATCGTTATTGATGAGCACTACATTCCGGCTTTCAAGCCTTCTAAAGTGTTTGTAGAGAAGATCAAGAACAGTAAGAAAATTAAAGAATTGGCTCCTCAGGATTAATCTGAGAAGATCATTTAAAATGAAAAAAACGCAACTCATTCTCATTGTAGTGGGAATCATCGCAGTAGTAGGCTTATATGCTCTGCCTAGTGTGGTGGTCGATAATGAAGGCGAAGTCAACGCAATTACTGAAGATAATGCAGGGGCATCCACTTCTGAGTCTAATCCCGTTGCAATGCATGAGGCGGAGTTTTCTCCTGATCAGCAGGCTACAGTAGCTTCATTAAGAAGCAAATTGAGTGAAGGGTCTTCCCATGAGGCTCTTGATTCACTGGGGTCGATTTATCAGGAACTGGGAAAATATGACAGTGCAGGGTACTATTTTGCATTGGCAGCAGACGAAAGCAATGATTTAGCACTTGCCGAAAAGGCCGGTGAATCTTATTATGAAGCTTTTACGTTTGCGCTGGATGCGGATAAAGTAGCTTATACTGCCGAACAGACCCAGAAGTATTTTAATCAGGTGCTGGAAAAAGATCCCACCAGATTGGATTTGAAAACCAAAGTCGCGATGACTTATGTTTCCTCATCAAACCCAATGCAAGGCATTACCATGCTTCGGGAAATTCTCGAGCAAGACCCTCAAAATGAGGATGCTTTGTTTAATATGGGTATCTTGGCGATTCAATCAGGTCAATACAAGCGAGCGGCGGAGCGATTTGAGGAGTTGATCCAGTATCATCCTCAGAATCTTCAGGGTCAGTTTTACCTTGGGGTGAGCTATTTTGAAGCCAATCAAAAGAATAAAGCAAAAGCCCAGTTTGAGGCAGTTAAGGAAATGACTGAGGATGAAATGATCCTTAGTAGCATCCAAGGCTACCTTGACAGGCTGTAAATTATTATATCACTTAAATTCTAAAGACTATGCCTTGCGGTAAGAAAAGAAAAAGACATAAGATCGCTACGCACAAGCGTAAGAAGAGACTTAGAAAAAACAGACATAAGAAGAAGTAATCACTTCTTCTTATGCCCGTTTTAATTAAACACGTTCATTTACATTATTATTAGACGCGATTTTGAGTACGGAATTATTAATTGATTCTGCTCAAAGTGGTAGTCGCATTGCACTCCTTCAAGATAAAAGCTTGGTTGAATTGCATTCCGAAGGAATGGATAATCAATTCAAGGTTGGGGATATATATTTGGGGACGGTCCGCAAAATCGTCAATGGGCTCAACGCAGCTTTCATTGACGTAGGTTATGAGAAAGACGCCTTTCTTCATTACCAGGACCTAGGCCCGAATTTCAACAGCCTGATGAAGTTTACCAAACTGGTACGCAACAACAACTATAGCAATTACATGTTGAAGGGTTTCGAAAACGACCCTGAAATAGACAAGATTGGGAAAATTTCCAACATCCTGTCAAAAAATAATCAAGTGTTGGTTCAGGTCGTCAAAGAACCCATCTCCACAAAAGGACCCCGACTATCCTGCGAGCTCTCTCTACCAGGTCGCTACCTCGTTTTGGTTCCCTTCTCGGATTCAGTGAATGTTTCCAAGAAAATCAGAAGCAACGACGAGCGTAAACGTCTTTTGAGACTTATCAACTCAATCAAACCTGCCAATTTTGGTGTGATTATACGCACTGTGGCCGAAGGTCAGTCTGTTACAGAACTAGACAAAGATCTTCGAAATCTTCTCACAAACTGGGAAGAAGGAATGAGAAAGTTGCTGAAAGCCAAAAGCCGTGACAAGGTAATAGGAGAGATGAGTATGGCTTCCTCACTTGTGAGAGACCTCCTCAATGAATCCTTCGATGCAATCACCGTAGAAGAAGAATCCACTTACGATCAGATCAGATCCTACATCAGGTCCATAGCGCCTGAGAAAGAAAAAATTGTCAAGCTTTACAATGGTAAAGCGAAGCTATTTGAAAATTTTGGAATAGAGAAACAGATCAAAAGCCTGTTTGGACAGACGGTAAGCCTTCCTCAGGGAGGTTATGTCATTATTGAACATACCGAAGCCCTTCATGTCATTGACGTGAACAGTGGCAATAAATCCAATCAGGAAAGTGACCAGGAATCAACAGCATTAAAAACCAATCTGGTCGCTGCTAAAGAAATTGCCAGACAGCTGCGCCTCCGAGATATGGGAGGTATCATCGTAGTTGACTTTATAGACATGAGAAAGGCCGAAAATAAAAAGGTCATCTATGAAGCAATGAAAGATGAGCTGAAACTCGACAGGTCTAAACATACTGTTTTGCCGCTGAGCAAATTTGGGCTCATGCAAATCACCCGGCAAAGAGTAAGGCCGGAAGTTAATATTGTCACCAAAGAAACCTGTCCCGCTTGTAATGGAACCGGCAAAATCCAAGCCTCGATCTTGGTAGCCGACAAGTTGGAAAAAGATCTGGAGCATATTGCAACTATCCAAAATGTGGCTAACATCCACATCGGGCTGCATCCCTACCTGCACGCATACTTTACTACCGGTATTATCAGCCGCAGAGTAAAGTGGTTTTTCAAGTATTACAAATGGATTAAACTGATCAAAGATTCTTCCCTACCAGTGACGGAATACAGATTCCAAGATGAATCTGGAGAGGAAATAGAACTTCAAGTAAAAAGCGAGACTGAATAGTCTCGCTTTTTTTTTGCTTTTATAACCGCAAAGTTCACAAAGTTTTCGCTGAGAATGCCTATATCAAATTGGCGCTTATTTTCTGTTTGCTTGACGCTTTTATTAGTCCGAAGCGTTGGTCTTTGAGAAATCCAATCTGA
Source organism: Algoriphagus iocasae (assembly GCF_014206875.1). Taxonomy (GTDB): domain Bacteria; phylum Bacteroidota; class Bacteroidia; order Cytophagales; family Cyclobacteriaceae; genus Algoriphagus; species Algoriphagus iocasae. The sequence continues at coordinate 831,533 of NZ_JACIJO010000002.1, forward strand.
CAAAAGCAACTCTATCCTCTGAATTTGGATATCCAATATTGAGGTAGTATCCTTTTGGTGTAGAGAAGCCCTTGGTGGGAAAAGGGAGTAATATCTCCATTGCCTTATTAAAGGCACTATCTAAGATTATTAATTTTGTCAATGGTTTTTTTCCTTGACTTCTGTTTTCTTCAGTATCGGTAGTGACTATTGCTTGTCTTATATATACTTGTGCTAAAGGATCATAATCTACCCAGTTATATTTACTTGAATTGTAATTGGGATGATAAGCTATCCATTCCCCGCTGGGTGTCGTAGTGCCAGGAAGAAAGATCATTTTTTCTTGTAATCCTGCGTATACCTTTTTACTTCCTTTGTTAGATAATACAATCAATGAATCACTTGTGGGGAGAGAGATTATTTCGAATCCTTCTGAAGTATAGGTGCTTAAATAGGGGCCTAGGTTCGGGTCATCTAGAAACTCTTTATAATACCCTGGATATTTAAATTTGAAATGATCAACTTTTGAATTTTCAGGATCAAATTTTAAAATCCAGTTTTCATATTCTAGGTTTGGTTCTTTAAGAACATAGGGAACATCAGCAATAATCAAATTATCACCGGATTTAAACATCCTGTTTCCCATCATTGTGCTATAATTAGCCGCCAATCTCTTTTCAGAAACTTCTGGTAAATCAATTCGATTTTCAACCTTTCCGAATAGATCAGCTTCAATTAACTTATTGTTTGAAAGAAACCAAACTGTTGAGTCGTCAACAAAACTACCTGAAATAAAACTGCCAATTCCATCTGGACCTTCTTCATCGTAAAATTGGTCTCGGATTAGTTTTCCTTCAGGATAGCTATATTCCATCAGTCTATGATTTATGGAAGTGACCAAAAATTCATCGGCACCTTTCTTTACATATTTGAAATTAGATCCAATATCTTTTGTCAGCGTATCTTTTTCTAAATAAAGGGTATCTACGATCAATTCCTTCAGATCCAAAATCTGGATTTGTTTTTCAGTTTTTGGAGAGCAGGCTGAAAAAAACGAAATGGTAAAAAGTGTGAATAATAAATTTCTCATTCCTTATCATTAAATATTTTTAAAACAAAAAAATATCCTTACCTAATCTACTTCTTGATAAAGCTGAATTTTGACCAATTCTCCCTATACCTTAATTCAGGTTCATTATCAGTAAATCCATAGATCAAAAGTATTTTTTCTACTCTGACCTGATGCACTCCATCCTTAAATGATGAAATGTCTACTATTCCCTGATAAATTCTTTGGTCAGTTTCAGGCATCCTGAATTTTTTCCAATTTTTTACAGCCACCAACGAATCATCAATATAAATACGATGTAAGTCAGCAGTTTCTTTCAATTGATGCCAGTTTAAAGTATCGATTGAAGTTTGATACTTGCTGTTCATATCCTCTAAAATTTTTCTGTCTCCTTCAAACCTCGCTATTCCAATTTTCAAAAAATCTTCGTCGATCTCTTCAGATGGAATAAATACTCTTGAGAATCGTTTACTCGGATCATGTTGATCCTGAAAGATTTGATTTTTAGAGGGCCATTCTAACTCGAACTCATTTAGATTCCTTTCATTGGCAAATAAAGAGAAGTCTTTTACATCAGATGAAATGATAGGAAAAGCCAAAATAAAAATGAAGAAGCTATAAAAAACCGCAAACCATTTTCCCAGATTGCTTTGATAGATCGCTCCGATAGAACTGATAATTGTCTGTGAATACCAGGTTTTTAACTTCGATCTTTTTTTACTCAGCTGCCCTAAAGACAGGATAAGAATTGAAGTCATAAAAATCAGATAGACCGTAAGATAAGTCAAATCAAACCATACATAAAGACTAACTAAAAGGCCTAAATAAAGCGTAACAACTAAGACGGTTATCACCAAAGAAAGAGGGAATGCAAAAGTCATACTGCATATCTTTTCCATTCTTAAAACCATTTTTTCAGGCTTTTGGTAATTATAATTTTGTGCCATCTTAAATAACTTCTCGTTAATAACACCTTCTGGAAATGCATAGCTTAAACCCAAAAGTCCGGTCCAAAAAAATCTTAAGCATAAGTGAACCACGAAAAATATTTTGAAAACAGAGATGATTGCTGTTAGATAAAATACAAGTAACAAGCTAAATAAATATCCTACTCCGATTTCCTGATTGATATAGGCACAGAACTCGTAGATTTTGGCTGGGAAAACAAATAAAAATGCGAGCGTAATACCCGAAATAATGACTTCAGGTTCCCAGCTGTTGCGTTGGAGATTTTCCAGCCAAGTCAGCTCTTCTTGTTTTCGTTCAGTGTCTGGTCCGTTTTCCATTTTTTAAAAAATTATCCATCAAGCCAATTCTTGAAATCTGTTACTTTTTCCCTACTGATTAGTATATCGGTATCTCCACAATTGTGGAGTTTTATTTTCAATCGACTGTTGGAGTAAGTAAAAATATCAGAAATCGAAGAATAAGAACAAAGGTATTTTCTGTTAATCCTGAAAAATAACGCAGGGTCGATTTGCGATTCCACCTGCTCTAGCGTCGAGTCGAGCACATACTTTTTACCCTCCTTGGTTTGGATAAAAGTCACGCGCTCTTCACTGAAAAAGAATGCGATTTCATCCACCAAAATGCTTTGGATTTTTTCTCCATACTTCACCAGAAATCTGGTTTTAAAGGAGGTCGTTTTAGGTTCGAGCAAATTTTTGATCAGTTCTAAATCTATACTCGATTTGAGTTGGTTGGATTTGAATTTTTCGACAGCTCTCGATAAATCCTCTGGATCAATCGGCTTCAAAAGATAGTCTACCGCATTGACCTGAAATGCCTGGATCGCGTATTGGTCGAAGGCCGTAGTGAAAATAATCGGCGTGGATAACCTGACTTTTTTAAAGATTTCAAAGCTGATTCCATCTGCCAATTGGATGTCACAAAAAATCAAATCTGGTGAAGGAAATTTTTGAAACCATTCTATTGCAGCCTTGATGCTGTCTAGGTTTCCAAAAATCTCGGCATCTGGAAAATGTTCCTTAATTTTCTTTAGAAGGAGGTTAAAGGCTGGTTTCTCATCTTCTATGATTAAAATTCTCATTTGGAAAACTCTAAAATTGGAAGTTTGACAAGGAATTCATCTTCGGTTTGGATGACTTCCATTTCTTTTGATGAAATCAGTTGATATCGCATTTTAATGTTTTGTAAGCCAATACCTGTGGAAGATTCTGGTTGACTGGATTTTGGTTGAAAAGTATTGCTGATCCAAAGCTCATTTTGTTTTCTAAAAATGTGGATAAACAATGGGAGTTCTGCGCTGATGATATTGTGCTTGATGGCATTTTCGAGAAGAAGCTGAAGTGAAAGAGGTGGTATCAGTCCATTTTGATCTTCTATTTCAATCGAAAACTGTAAGCTTTCTTCAAATCTGATCTTCTGGAGTTCCAAGTAGTTTTTGGCAAAATTAATTTCCTTTTCAAGCTCCATTAATTCTTCTTTCTGAGCTTCCAAAACGTATCGATAAATCTTGGATAACTTCTGAATGAAAGCCGCTGATTTGTCTGCACTTTCATAGACGAGATTCGAAAGGACATTAAGGGAATTAAAAAGAAAGTGTGGATTGAGTTGATCTTTCAGCGATTGATATTGACTGGATAATTTTTCATTTCGAAGAATTTCTGCCTCCAGTGCTGACTTTCTCCATTCTAATAACCAAGAACGTGTAGTGAATAATGCCATAAAACCTAAAGCAATTCCCATTGGCACCAAAGAGTACTCAAATAGAGTTCTCCATGGCAAATTGTCTAAAGATACATCCCCTAAAAGCCAACCATAAAGGGTAACTAGAATAAATGAGACAATAAATGCATAGGTCAAATAGGTAACACTCGTCAAAAGCAATCGCTTTACAGGATGGTGAATCCAGGAAATCCTACTGTCGAAATAAGTTTCAACTTTGTTTCCTCCATAACTCATCGCCACTGTGATGGCTAAAGAGAAGAAAAAATCAGGAAACAATGCTTTTATTCCACTCCAAGATAAAAAGCATCTTGGGCAGAATGAGACCATCAAAACCATTACTATTCCCAAATTGATCAGCAAAAAACTTGAGGTTTTATTCCAGATTCCTCTATCAGGTTGGGGAGTGTTGTTCTCAGATTTTACTGTCATGTTGGGAATTTAATTAAAAACAAAGAAATCCTTCCTCTCAAAAAAGTGCAGAAAGGATTTCTTTATCAATTTTTCGGATTAATTACATTTTGAAGCAACTTCATTTGCCTGTGACTTACCCCAGGTAGGGAGAATATAATCTTCTGAGATTTTAGCTTCTTCCTTTTTATAAAGATCCAATGCCATTCTGCCCATTCCACAAGCTTTTTCAGGTCCGGATCCAAAAAATTGCGCCATCCCTAATTCCATTTGGGCCATCATGGTGACCGCTCTTGGATTCGCCCGGTCTAGATTAATCGCTTTTCCAAATAACTGCATGGCTTGAGGACTCATTTCCTGCCCACGGGATGCCGGATCAATACTCAATTTTCCCATAATGGCATATCCATGAAGCGTTGTGATTTCGGAATTGTCTGGAGCGATTTCCTCCGCTTTTTTCACTAATTCCAATGCCTGATCAAAATATTGGTCCTTATTCACATCAAATCGAAATGCAGCTATAATTTGGTTATATGCAGCGTAATATAAAGGCAGCCATTCTTCTTTTTTAGCTTCCGAAATTCTCATAAAACCATTGGTGACTTGCTGGGAAGTTTCCAAATCCGGGATGGAATTCATGGCAGTAATTTGCTTTTTCATAGCGGCTTCGTAAGCAGGATCCGCTGCGGTAGCAAAAGTTATCCACATAAATAAAGCGGCGATAGTTAAGATTGATTTTTTCATGATTTTAGTTTTTAAAGGTTGTTTAGATTATTAGCTGTTTTATCTTTTGAAAGTGTTAGGAAAACTCCTAAAAAGAGGAATCTAGGCGCTAGCTGTCCCTGAGGGATAGATTCAAAGACTCCTGTTTCATTTGGTGTTTGACTATAAGTATATCCGAAAACATTGTCCCGACCCAGTACATTGGTACATGCCAAGTGAATGATCAAGTTCGGTTTAGGGAGATAACTCCAGGATAAACTCAGGTTTTGGAAACTCTTGGTTTTAGCATTCATGGCAGAGTTATCCACATTTGGATCAGAGTAGGTATAGCCATCATTGTAAGAGAATGACATTCCTAGCTGGGATTTCAAATTGACGAAGAAATGTTTTACTACGACTGAGAGATTGTGTTTTGGAGCAAAGCTAGGCTGAACCCGCGTTTGAAATTGGTTAAAACTTCTTTTGCTATCCACAAAGCTGTAAGTGATCCAATAGTCCGTTTCCTTAAAGGTTTTTCTGTCGCGGAAAAAGAAGTCAACTCCCTTGGCATAGCCTGAAGCACCATTTTCAAGATTAATAGGGGCTGTTTCAGACCCTTCAAATGTGACCAATCCATCATAGCTTTTGTAGAAAGTCTCTGCCCGAAATGTGAATCCTTCTTTGGAAAAGAGATAATTCAAGATCAGGTGATCGGATTCAGAGTTTTGAAGGTTGGTGTTAACAACTCGATAGTTTTCCAAAGGCAATTGATGAAACTTGCCAGCAGCAAAAGAAAGTTGACCTTTATCGCCTAGTTGATAAGCAAGTGAAGCTCTTGGGTCCAGCCATTTTTGATCCGACACAGTGCTGATTCCTGCACGAAGTCCTGATCGTAGCACCAAGCTTTTATTGAAGTAATAATCCCACTCGGTGAATGCATAGGTTTCCTGATCCTTGTAATTCCGAACTTGGTTTTCTTCCACTAATTTTTCAGAAAATGGATGGATAAAATGCTCCAGGCCAAACTTAGCCGAAAGACGATCAGAAAAGTCTTTGGTAGCAGTGGCTTTCATGTGGATAAGCTGATTTGATCGCTCCACCTTTAAGCTGTCATAAGCGATATTGTCAAGGTTTTTGGAATAGGAGATCCCTGTGAAAATCATCCAGTCTTTCTTTAAAATTGTTCTCCAGTTTGCTTGTGCATAACTGTAATCATTTCTCAAGTCAACCAGGATTCTTTTGTCTGTTCCAGGAAGCGGTTGCCATAATTTCATTCCTCCAGATTCTGTTCTCGCCATTACTTTGAGCAGACCGTTTTTCCCTGTTTTCTTTTGCGCAGCAACTTCCAAGTCCCATGATCTTGGTGCCTGCTCAAAATCAACTTTTTGTTTGATGAGTTGCTGGTAAGGGCCCAAGTTGAAATAATTGGCACTTGCGGTAATACTTTGCTTTTCGTTTGCCAGAGTATGTGAATATCCACCCCCAACAGTCATCAAACTTAGATCGCCTTGACTTCTTATTGACAGGTCTTTTGTATTCAGTGCCAAAGCAGAGGAAAGTGCTTGGCCATATTCTGCAGAATAGCCTCCGGTGCTGAAAAAGGTTCCTTTGAATAAGTTCGGATTGAATCGGGTACGGGTTGGGACATTACCGGTCGTTGTCCCGTAGGCATTTCCCACACGCATTCCGTCAATATAGATTCCCACTTCGCTGGCATCGCCTCCTCTTACAAACAATCGCCCGTCATTTCCAACCGTGCTGGTTCCTGGAAGAGTCTGAAATGCGCCCATGATATCTCCCATAGCACTTGGGGTGGTAACGATATCGAGAGGTTTTAGAATTACGGATTTACTTTGGTCAGATGCCTGCATGGCTCCTGCTGAAATAGTCACCGCATTCATTTCAGTGATCATTTCGATCAATCTGATTTCAGGAATTTTTACCGTTTCCTGATCACAATTGATTTCAATCTCTTTGCTTTTAAACCCAAGAAACTGGAAGATGAGAATTTGATTACCTTTTAATTCTGTAGGGAACTCAAAACTTCCATCCAGCTTGCTGCTGGTTCCATCAAAGGAATCTTTTATAAAAATGTTGACACCTGGCAGGGCAACACCTTTTTCATCGTTGATTTGACCAGAAATAATTGACTGCCCAAAAGCGATACTTACTTGAAGGAAAAGAAGTGTCAGAAATAAAAATGTGGCTTTCATATCGGTTTAGATTTACCCAAATATGAAGCGTGACATCAGGTTGAAAAATTGAAAGCGACTGAAGTGTCATGATCTGAAACTGAAATGTATCAATGACAGACTGAATTTATTTTAAAAAGTTGGGATTGTTGAAAATTATCTCTTAAAACTGACCTAAGAACCCGGCCCTAACTCATGATTTGGCTTTTTTTTCACTCTTTTTTTTCTCCCTTTCAGTTTTCTTATGGTTTTTTTCTTGGTTCGAATGAGGCATTAGCTTTTGTGCCATTTTGCTGGGGATGGTAGCCAAGAGGCCATCTTTCGCACTGAGCCAGATTAAATTGATAGGGCCTTTGTATTGGTCTCTTTTGGTGGAATAAGACAATTCATGGTATTGTTTATCTCCTGGCAAATTTTGCTTGTGCACTGCCAGATTAGCCAAACTGCTTAAGAATCCTTTTTTGTGATTTTCCGAATTTTGTAATTCTATTTTAAAATCCTCGTATTCCATTAAAAAATGATTGTCTGAGAAGTTGGGATTTGCCTCCATAAGAAGTTGAAGCTTGTGTAACTTGCCCGAAGCTATGTTAATACCTGCAAGGTTATTGACCGTTTGGTTTAGTTTAGTCATTTCCATGTCTTCCAAAGAAATTTCCGCCTCCCACTTTCGCTCAAAGTAGTTTTCGTTAACTTCCATGGTCAACTTCCCTGATCCGCCAAAAATGGCATTGATAGAAACATAAAGACTTTTTTCTCTTTCTACTTCCTCAATAGTCGAAACATTCAATATCAGTCCATTGACTTCGGATAAAGTAATGGTACCAGGCAAGGTCTGGCCGTTTCCAATTTCAGAATAGGTGATGTTTGAATTTGTGATCTGGAGAGAATCGATTTCCATCGGAAAAGTCAATGCCTCCAATAAATAGGAGAAGTCTTTTTTTAATTCTTTTGGTGGGAAAGGCCTGTTTTTATCTTTTCCAATTTTGAAATCCAGGCTATCCAGGCTTACTGATTCTGCAATAATCATTAAAGAATCCCCAAATTGGCTGGCCTCACTCAAGCCTTTGACAGCAATTCTACCAATCTCAAATTCCATGATTTCTTTTTGAGTAGGTTGGCTTTTTGCATGTTCATACCAATCCAAATCCAGTTTCAAACTGAGATCTTTAAGATCCATTTGACCTGCCGAAAAATCAAAATCATAAGATCCGAAGCCGAAGGTTTCATGCTCTGAAAGCTTATAGATCAGGTTTTTAAGTCCGATTTTCAGCTCTTCTAATTTAAATGGAATTGCTTTATCAAGTTGAATGGAATCTGTTTCTATACCTTTGGCAATAATTTCAAGATTATCAAGAGAGCCGATTTTTTGAAGACTGTCCATCTGATGGAATAGAGTTGCTTTTCCTCCAGTTAAAGAGAAATTCTTTATTTCCCCTCTAGAAATGATATCTCCAAATAGCGACTGGAAAGGTCTGGCAGATTCTACGTGAGTCTTCTGAAATTCTGTGTGAGTTAGCGTGAATTCGGGATTTACGAAACTCAAATTTTGAATGGAAATCTCTTTCGATCTCAAAAAGTCAATAAATCCGATCCCTTCTAGATCTGCCCGTTCTACTGAGCCCTCTATAATTGTGGGAATGCTGTCAACAGTCAGAGGTGTAATCTTTACTTTATTCAATTCAATTTTTCCCAGGAGAATGCTGATGTCCAGGTTTTCATAAACCAAATCATATTTCCTGTTAGGATTTGTATTAAGGGTTCCCTCAAACTTCTTTTCAACCCAATTTTCTAAAAAAAATATTCCTACAACAATAAGGAGCAATAGGGATCCAAAAGTTATAGCTAGTTTTTTCATTCAAAATGGGATAAAGAGCCTGGATTCAATTTAATGAAAAACTGACCTTTTATCCATCTTGAGACTTTTATTCCTAAAATAATTTACCACTCTCTTCCGACTGGAATAACTTTCCAATTTTGATCTAAATAAGGAGTTTGTTCATAAAACCAACGATAGATTCTTCGTGGTGATTTGGCAAATGCTTCATCTTTGGCCAACTCTTCCTCAAATCTCGTTTTTAGCGCCGGATCCTTATCAAGCATGCTTTGAATCATTGGCTCCATTACATAGGTTTCCATGTATTCCGTTTGGGACAAAATCGTATTGAAATATCCCCATTGGAAGAAACTATCCACAGATTCTGGTTCCATTAAGATCACTGCTAATTCTCCAAGAGCCTGATCTGTTTTGACTCTGACAGAACCTGGCTGTAACGTAACTTTTCTATAATTTTTGTCCAGATCAAAAGATTGGAAGCGCATCAAACCTTCATAAGGTTGACTGACCATTTTAAATTCATTTACTGTGGAAAACTCCAGATTCAATTCTTTTGGCTCGGTCAAAACTTCCATCTCGATTCCATGCTCCTTCATTTTTTGGATGACAGCATTCCATTCTACAGGAACCCAGTAGGCTTTTGGCACGGGGACAGAAGAAACAGGTTTGTCCATCAGAATACTTGGAACCAATTGTGTGTCAGGTTCACCCAACCAAGCCACATATTCATTTCCTGTCAGCTCGGAGGTTACCTTTTCAGATTTGACTGCTAAAAATTCCACAGAATCAGCTGGAGTATCCCGGAATCCAAATTTTACCACAATCGATTCTTTAGGCTGATCCTGATCGGATGAAATGGCCGCCTGTAATTCCTCAAAATGATTTCCAACAGATTTAATGGCTTGTTCCAAGAATACATAGGTCCCCAAAACCCGCTGCTCAAATGGTTTTAAGGAATGGTTTTCAATCAGAATAGAAGGAAGGTGTCTGATATCTCCGTAGGTATGGGAAAATCTCGGGCTGAAGGAAAAGGCAATGTTACCTTCTGTAAAGTCCTCACCATTTGCTGCGAAAAGCAAAGGACCTGGAATATGTCCCTGATCTTTCAAAGCCTGATCCACTTCTGGTTTGAAATTAGTAGCAAGCCAAGAAGAAATCTCGGGAGAATAGCCGCCTGTTTCCACAAAACCATACGTCACATCATATTGATAATCGGCTCCATCAGTCACGTGAATATCGATGTATAAATCCGGATCATAATCCTTAATCACTTTGGCAATGGCTTGAATCCCCGCAGTCTCCAACTTGGTGTAATCGCGATTTAAATTCAGATTTACTGCATTGCTTCTCCAGCCCATGATTTTTGGGCCTCGTTGATTGACTCTGCCATAAGCACTTTTTCGTTCATGTCCATCCACATTCAAAATTGGAATAAAAAGCAAGTTTGCATAATCCAAAAGCTCCAGTTTTTCTCCCACATTGATATCTCTCAGAAGCATCATTCCCGCGTCTTTTCCATCGATTTCTCCAGCATGAATTCCTGCTTGGAATAGAATCAAGGGCTTTTTAGATGTGGATAACTCCTCTGCAGTGAAGTCCTGATCCTTTGAAACCATCACCATTTGGATAGTTCTTCCTTGTTCACTTGTACCAATGGAATTAATCGAGATATAAGGGGAGCTCTCGTTTAATTTTTCCAGCCAAGCCATGGTTTCTTCGTAACTCGGTGATTCTGTCAAACCTGATTTTTCGCCAGGTGTGATCCATGGATCTGTAGGCTCTGCTATCAAACTCTTGCTTTTACCTGACCAAGGAATTAGAGGCGGAAGAAAATCCTGTGCTGCTACTTGAAGTGAAAAAAGGCAGATGGAAAAGAGTAAAAGGGATTGTTTGTAACTTTTCATAAATGGTATTTAAGCTATAAATATCGTCAGGATAATTTCAAGAGCAACGACATGAAAACGAATCATTCTTCGTTTAGTCATTCGATACGAATTCTGGGTTTTTTGTACTTGGAATTGGCGCGTTAGTCTCTTTCCACCAATTGGACAGAAGCTCCATAAGTTCTTCTTTTTTGGCTACTTCAATTGTGGATAAGTCTTTGGTTTCGGAAATATCATTTTCCAGATCATAGAGTTCTACTTCTTGGTTTTCGAAATAATAATGGAGTTTCCAATTTCCAATTCTTACAACCGAACCAGGCCTTGTTCTGAAAATAGGATCTCTGGTTTCATTTTGACCATACTTATAAGCTTCCAAATAAATGGGAAAATGCCAGAATAAAGGTCTTTCTCCAAGTTCTTTATTCTGAGTTAAAAGTGGGATCAAACTTTCTCCATCCAAGGAATACTCTTCTTTGATTTCTGCAGCCTCCAGTATTGTTGGGAAGATATCCAGATTTGTAATGGGGGTATGTTCGTTTGTTCCAGCTTGGATTTTTCCTTTCCAAAGGAAAAAGAAAGGAACACGAATTCCTCCTTCATAATAACTGCCTTTGCCCGATCGCAATGGTTGCTGATCGGTAATTCCTTTCAGGCCTCCATTATCAGAAACAAAGATGAGGATCGTGTTTTCGAGTTGATGGTTTCTCTTTAATGTGTTGATAAGTAAACCAATATTTCTGTCCAGGTTTTCCACCATGGTTGCGTATTCCGCATTTGATTGGCCGATTTTGGAGGATTTCTGCTCATACTTCGAAAGCAAAGATTTTACAGGCATAATCGGAGTATGGACTGCATATGGAGAATAATAAAGGAAAAATGGTCCTTTGGTTTTGTCCATTTCCTCAAGAGTTTTCAACATTATAGCATCCGTCAGATAATGTTCATTTTCTCCTTCCAAATTCACATTGCCATAAGGGGGATAATAGCTGGTAGGATGACCATTATGCCCTCCGCCGATATTCACATCAAAACCGAATTCCTGTGGAGAATCGCTAAGATGCCATTTCCCTGCATGAATGGTTTTGTATCCATTGCTTCTCAGAACTTGTGGTAATATGATTTGGTCTTTTCCGAGTGTGGTGGTGTTTTTGGTTGGTATGATTTTCCTGTCCTTGGATTTTCCTCTTTCTGAACTTCCTACTGTATATATTCCATGTCGGGGATTCCATTTCCCTGTCATCATGCTTGCCCTGCTTGGAGCGCAATTGGAGGAAGCAGTATAGCCTTGAGAGAATATCTTTCCCCTTTTGGAAAGGCTGTCTATAACTGGTGTTTCATAAAAATCCGATCCCATAAACCCCACATCTCTCCATCCCATGTCATCAATATTGATCAGGATGATGTTTGGTCCATTGTTTTGAGAATATGCCTGTAGGCTAAATACAAAAAACAAAAGGATTGAGAAGGATTTCTTCATGAATGGAAAAGAATAAGAGATCGAATTTAATCCTCTAAGTACCGCTTTGCAAATTCAATGAAATATGCCCAGTTAGGACCTTCGGTATGGCCTCCATCGTGCTGGCGGAATACTAAATCCCCGTCCAATAATCCGACATTCGTTCCTGGATATTGGTCGGTTTCTATACCCTTTTTACCCAATAGCTCATAAACTGGCGTAGCAGCAACCGCAGTTTTAAACATGCCTACCGCATCAATCCAGTGTCCCTCCACATCTGGATCTCCCCCGGAAATAAATACAGGTCGAGGCGCACAAATCGCAACCATTTCATGTGCATCCACTGGTAAATCCATGGGCGTAAGTGGACCTGCGTACTTGATGAAATTAGGAGTAAACCAATGATATTCTCCGGAAGAAGCCAAGTTCTCCACTTGTTCTCCGTAGATTCTTCGGAAAATTTTTGCCCCGCCGGCTCCGGAAGAAGCAATAAATCCTATGGCGAATCGAGGTTCGTCAACCATGGTAACCAAAGCTGCTTTCCCGTATCTGGAAAGACCTTCTATGGCAACTTTTCTGGCATCGACGCTTGGATCAGTTTCTAGGTAATCCAAAGCTCTGCTCGCTCCCCATCCCCAAGCTCTCAAGGTTCCCCAATCATCCAATTTTCTTGGTTGACCTTTATTGACCAAACCTATAATTCCAGCTCTTAACCCGGCTCCGTTATCTGCCTGAAAACTTGTTGGAATTAACATTGCAAATCCCCAACCTTCTTTCAACATCTGCTCTTGCCAAGTCGGCCCTTGTGGTCTTGGACGCTGCATACTTGCTGGCCAAATCCAACTGAATTGCATCACCAAAGGCACATTTTTGGCTTCTAAAGGGGTGGCCATATACATTTCAATGTTTACATCGATTTCTGGATAGGATGAGTTATCCACATGTCCAATTAGCTTTTTAAACCTGGCAGGAACTTCACCGAATAGGCTGTCTTTTTCTTCGAGGACTTCCCAGGTAACGGAAGGGGTATTTTCTGGGATTCTTCCATAAATCTCTGAAGCAAAATGCTCTTTGATCTCAGCCTTTCTTTTTTCCCAATCTTTTTTGTTTCTCACTGGCTGGCCATTATCAAAAACCAAGGGGTCAGGAAGAGAGCTGTATGGAGTTGCAATCGACTCATCTTTGTTTGCCGCATTGGGAGCTTCTGGATTTCCAGAAGGACCAGGTCGAAGCGACTCAATTCCTAATTTTTGCATCATCAATTGATGATCTTCTTGGCTGAGTTTTGCAATGCTATCTCTAGCCTGTTGGGACATTTGGCCAAAAGAGGGAATACTGTTCAGGAAAATAGCCGATGCAAGAATAAAAATGAGCTGTTTCATGAGAGGAATATTATTGGGTAGACTGCTTGTTTACAATGTAATAAAAAAGCTCAGGCCTGAATACACAAACCTGAGCGATGGTAAATAATTGATTTATTCTTAATTAGCTAGGCAAAGCCTCTCTTCCTCTTTTGTCAGGATTATTTTTGAGGGCGCTGACGTCATTGAGAATCATGGTTTCTCCACCTTCTGGAGAATATTCTTTCCAATTTGGTAATGCACCTGCATTTGGATTGCCTGTGCGCATGAAAGCTAAAAGGGAAGCAGACATGGCTTTGGATAACTTTCTTGGTCTATCGCCTCCGCCAGTATGCGTATACATCCGATCGGTGTTATCAAACCAAAAACAGATATCAATACAGTGAAAAGCTTTCATTCTTCCATTGTATAATTCTGGTTCCCAGCCGAACCAAGCCAAATAAACCGGAGCTTTCTGTTTGGCTTTTGCATTGGCGGTGTTGATTGCACCTTGTCTGTTAGAAAGGACCATCGCCCAAATATCAGCTGGAGAAGCATCCGGGAAATCCTGTCTAAAGGCATTCACAATTTTCTCTGAATCAGCACCAAATCTTGGTTGGATTTTTTCGACCACTCCTGCCCAATCAATTTTTTCCAATTCAGGAGATGTTCTGGTTGGATTCCACTCGTGGAAGGTCGTACAAACCAACATTGGAATATCAGAAGCAAGACCATTTGGATCGGAGAAAAACTCTCCTTTAGGGATATTTACACCATCCGCGACCGGACCAAATCCACCTCGGAAGCCTGGAGTAGGATTATCTTTCCTCATTTTTTCCAATGCTTTGTTAGCAATGTCGATGTATTCCCTCCAGCTTAATTCCTGAAGTTTATCGACATTTTCAGGGCTTAATCCTGCCTCCTTTAAAACATATTCTCCGAGCTTTCTGGAATATTCCTGATCATTTGCTACCAGCATAGATCCACTCAAAGGAACGCCTTTGTGTACCAAACCTTTTGCAGCAGGCATGGACATGGTGGCAGTAACTTTTGCTCCACCACCTGACTGACCCATAATGGTGACATTACCAGGATCTCCCCCGAAATTGGCGATGTTATCACGGACCCATTCCAATGAAGCAATAATATCCAATTGGCTGACATTGCCAGAATGGGCATATTTTGATCCACCGACACCCGAAAGATCTGTAAATCCGATTGGACCTAGGCGATGATTGATGGAAACGAAAACGATGTCTCCGTTTTTACTGATGTTTTCACCATGGTAGCCGTCTTGTTCGATGCCATTTCCGTTGGTAAATCCACCTCCATGTAGCCAAACCAGAACCGGTCTTTTTTTGCTGTCCAAAGCTGGAGTCCAAACATTTAGTTTGAGGCAATCCTCACTTACATCATCATAATTCCAATGGTCGGCAAAAGAATAGTCAGGACTCGCATAGCGGTTGTCCATGATTTGAGGAGCCGTATTTCCCCACCAGATCGTAGGCTTTACTCCAGTCCACTTTTCAGGTTTCTGTGGAGGCATAAATCTGTTTTTACCAGAAGTATCAGCCCCATAAGGAACTCCTAAAAAAGTATAAACATCATTGAGAATATATCCTCTGATTTTGCCGGAATCTGTATTTGCTTCTGCAATACTATCTCCTATTTGTAGGAATTGACCAGAGCTGGCTTGTTTGGAATTGCTTTCTGCATGGGTAGAAAAAGGAACGCTTGCAGCCAATCCAAGGCCTGCTGTACCTACGCCGACTTTCTTAAAGAATTCGCGTCTTTGGTTTTTCATCTGAAATAGTTTGTTTTTAAAATCAGATGGAATCTTGCTAGCCTGAATAATCCTTCCAGATTGGAAAGAATGTGCCTAGCATGATTTCATGATTTTGGGTTATTGATAATGGTTTGAAATTCAATAAAATATAGCTTGCTAATTTTTGTAATCTCAAAATAATCAGGATTTCTTATTGAAGAATTATTTAAGTGGGAAAATATTGTTTCAAAATGAAAAAATAGTGGGAGGACACATAAAAAAACCGACCACTTTTCAGCAGCCGGTTTTCTTTTAACCTATTTTATCTTTATTGGCCTACCATAAAAATGGCGTTACTCAAAACCAGTTTTCCTGATTCCCAGAATCCTCTAAAGATCGGATCATCCACAAAATAAACGATTTGGCCTCTTCCAGCTCTTTCAGCTCCTACAGCCATGGACTCTCCCATTTTAGATTTGATTTTAAATCCAATATAGCCTGTTCGGTATGCATCGTTGTTGGCGATGATACCCGCATTTACTCCGTTATTAAGGAATGCATACCTACTTGAGTTGTTTTTCAGGGTATAATATTTTCCTCCTGTGCCATATCCAAGTGGATGCGTTTCGTCCATGGTGATTTCATAAATCGCACCTGCTGCACCGCCAGAAATTGCTACTCGCTCACCTTCTTGGTAAGGAGCCAAACGCTCTTCTTTTTCTAATGCTGTCGCTTCTTTTTCAGCAGCTTTTTTCTCTTCGTCTGTGTCAAAAGTCGCTAGATCAAAGCCTTCTTTGTTGGCAAATGCTCCCAAAGCACCATCGATCGCTATCAATTTTCCTCCTCCACGAACCCATTCCATGACATTGTCCATCGCTGGTTTTGATAAACCTCCGCCTCTAGTGGAAGGCATGATCAACACATCGTATTTTCTCAGATCATAGCGACCCATGTTTTCAAGTTCCAGATTCACCAATGGATAATCCAGCTCTTTTTCAAAGAAATGCCAGATCGCTCCATAGTTTAAGGAATTGGTTCCGGATCCACCTATTAATGCAACTTTTGGTGCTTGAATGATTCTGATATTTGGCGAGCCAAAGTCTTTGCCTTTGTCCATATAGCCACTCATAGTGGTGGCCAAGGTTACCCCGAATTTATTAGCGATTTCAACCACTTTTTGGTCAAAATTCGTCACATATTCATTTCCTCCTTTTGTGATCAAAAGTGAACCTGCCGGGAAACTTTTTCCTTCCACTTCGAAAGGAAACTCAGGATATTTCACTCTGATTCCTTCATTTAGCAAAGCTGACAAGAAAGCTACATCTCTTGTTCCTTCCCACGCAGCCATGTAAGCAACTGGAGTTTTTCCAACCTGATTTGCTGTAAATTCCGGTGCTTCATACGCTCCAGCAGGATCTAATCTAGTTTCGACAGCATAGGCCTCCAATCCATAAGCATAAGGCAAAGCCCAACTGGTGATATCATATGTTATACTGTCATGCAAAGCCGGATTCGGCTCGAAGAAAACTTGCGTCAATACAGATTTAGGTTGATAGGCACTGATAATGATGTCTTCATCTGAAGTGGCAAAGGAACCACTTTTACCTGTTTGGTATTCATATCCTTTCAGACCTGATTTAGAACCTGCTTTACCATATTTGATTCCATTCTTATCCAACAATTCCAATAATTTGGCTACCTGCGCAGGGTTGCTTTCTCCTTTAATTACAAAGCTTTTGTATTTGCCTTTCGGGCTAGAAGAGTTTTCATCATAAAACTTCTGATACTCCGCCAATAGTTTTTCGGCATTTTGGCTGGTTACCTCAGCCGCAGACATGGCAGCCGTATAATGCCCAGCAATTCTATAGCTCAAAGTCACAGTATCCCCAACAGAGTTATATCCACCGATACCGGCTTGACCACCGCCACCTTGCTCGATAGTCATCCCGATGGCTCCATTAAACATTGGGTAGGAATCTCCATAAGATGGATAAAGTAGGTCGAAACGCTCTTTGGTAAAATAGAAACGTCCCGCTTCGTCGAAGTATTTGGCTGTATTTCTACCGAAAGTATCCTGGAATTCATGCTGCCAAGGAGTCAATTGCTCATGCAAAGGTTCTGCAGCTGGAGCCATGTAGAATGGGTTGTTGATTCCCTGCTCGTGAAAATCCAAATGCAATTGTGGAAGCCACTGATTGTAAAGTTTCATTCTCTGTTGAGATTCCACCTGTACTTGCCACGCCCAGTCTCTATTTAGATCAAACAAGTAATGATTTGCACGACCTCCCGGCCAAGGTTCATTATGTTCTACCGACTGCAAATCAGGCTGCAATCTTGTGTTCATTTTCTGATTGTACCAGTTGGAATAGCGATCGCGACCGTCAGGGTTGATACAAGGATCCAAAATGATAACCTGATTTTTTAGCCAATCCTGAGATTTTGTATTAGCGGGATTCGCCAAGGTATAAAAAGAGGAAATTGCCGCTTCCATGCCTACGGATTCATTTCCATGCACATTGAAAGACATCCAGTTGATCGGAACTGAAGTGGAAGGTTCACCTTCCAAAACCCCGGCTCTTTTCAAATTATCCTCACGGATTTGCTCAATTCGAGCCATATTTTCTTCCGAAGCGATGATGGCTACAATAAGTGGACGCTTTTCGTTAGTCTCTCCATATTGGATCAGTTTCACATTGGGGTTATTTGCCGCAACATGCTCGAAATAATCCACCATTCGATGATGTGGAGTAAAACGATCGCCAGGTTTATAACCCAAAAACTGCTCAGGAGTCTGGATCTGAGCCCAAGAGCTTAAGGTGATCGAAAAAGCGAAAATTGTTAGAAGTATCAGTTTTCTCATAAAGTTGGGGATAGTATGAAGCCATGAATTTAAAAGGAATTGTCTTTTGGATTAGCACCAGTTAAAAAAATCTTGAATTTCAGCGGATTAAATATTTCCGAAGAGGGATTCTGTTGGAAATGAAGCTTTCAAAAGTCTTGTGTGACAAAAGTTCCTGTTTTTAAGAAGATTAGGTTTGAAATTGCATGCATAATCTTGAAACAAAAACAATAATCATATGAATTTCTTCTCAGCATTATTTGGGACAACAGACAATACCAAATTGAAAGAGGCGATTGCCGAAGGCGCATTTTTAGTAGATGTGCGATCTGCAGGTGAGTTTGCCTCAGGATCCGCTAAAGGTGCGGTAAATATTCCTTTGGATAGAATCAATAGTCAATTGGCGAAGTTTAAAGGAAAGAAAAATATCGTAGTGTTTTGCCGAAGCGGAAACCGTAGTGCTCAGGCTAAGAGCATTTTAGAACAAAATGGTTTCCAGAATGTTGTCAATGGAGGCACTTGGAACAACGTAAGTGAATGTTTAGATAAATAAAGGGTTTAGGTTGCAAAAAAGGGAGAGTCATTCGGCTCTCCTTTTTTATTTAATTCCACTTAACATGAAAATCGTAAATCATACTTTCGATTTCCAGATCTCTATGGAAAATACAGGAGAAAAAGAAGGTTTTCCACTTACGGAAAAGGTGAAGACTGTGGGATTGAGGGAGTTTTTATTTGGAATAGTTTAAAGTATTTCAATTATTCGGATTGTAAATCTCGAACAGCTCGTACCTAGCAAATTCTCAAATTTGAAATCTACTGTTTCTCTGCTTTAAAGCTTTGGATAATTCCTGAAAAAATAGGTTTGACTTTTTCTGATGCACTGGCAGGTGAGGACCCCAGGATTTTGAAGGATTGATTTAGCTTTTGGAACATATAAAAGACACCGGTTTGATCTTGTTTTTCCCCATGAGAAAATTTGGCCCACAAAGCGGGAGCGCCATCTATAGTGGAATTTCCAGTTTCTTCCAGTTGGAAATTCTTCATTTCATCGGGTAAATTATAATCCAACTCAAATTGAAAATCATCTTTGAATGATTGAGATTCTACGACGGAGTCGAATTTTTTATTTCCCGTAGCCTTTTCTACATAAGTAATGGAGATGTAGGCGTTGTTCGAGTCTTTTGATTCAATTTTGTAATCGTATCCATCATCATTTACCTTCCATCCTTCCGGTAAAATATAGCTGAACTTGATCTCTGGATCTTTGACTTCAACTCTATTTTGCGCAAAAGTGATAATGGGAAAAAATGCAATGGCAAGGATTAGTAAAAAACGATTAATCATGATGAATTTTGAATTAGCTGCTGATAATGCCTGAACTAATATATTCATCAGACCTTCTTTACAAAAATTCTTACCCTTGATTTAAGGTAAATTAAGAGATTAGGAGTTTTCAGAACCAGTTTATTGGAAATGAAAACACTAAACAAAAGCTTCTCTCAAATATTTCGCAGTATAATTTTCCTTTTCCTTCATCATATCTTCTGGAGTTCCTTCAAAAGTCAAATGCCCACCTTTGTTTCCTCCTTCAGGCCCCAAATCAATGACCCAATCAGCTGATTTGATCACTTCGGTATTATGCTCAATGATGATCACAGAATGACCCTGATCAATCAACGCATTGATGGAATGAAGTAACTTCTTGATGTCGTGGAAATGAAGACCAGTGGTCGGTTCGTCGAAAATAAATAAGATATGATCTCCAGATTTGGTGCCGCCTTTTCCTAAGAACGAAGCCAATTTTACCCGTTGCGCCTCACCACCAGAAAGGGTATTTGAGCTTTGACCCATTCCGATGTAACCCAGTCCTACTTCCTGGAGTGGAAGGAGTTTATTGATAATCTGGGTTTTTCCTTTGAAGAACTCGATGGCTTCATCTATAGTCATGTCCAAAACCTCAGAAATGTCCTTCTCCTTGTACTTGACATCCAAAATCTCATTCTTGAAGCGCTTGCCTTTACAGGATTCACAGGTCAAATGGATGTCAGCCATAAACTGCATTTCAACCGTTGTGATTCCTTCTCCGGCACATGCCTCGCATCTACCACCGTCCACGTTGAAGGAGAAAAATGCAGGTTTGTAATTTCTTTGTTTCGAAATTGGCTGGTCGGAAAAAAGCGTTCGGATCGCATCATATGCTTTTACATAAGTCACAGGATTGGATCGGGAAGATTTACCGATTGGGTTTTGATCGACAAATTCGATTTGGGAAATAGATCGATAATCACCTTCGATTTTATCATACTTTCCACTTTCATCGATGACCGTTCCTAGCATTTTTCCCAAAGCCGGATAAAGGACTTTCTTCACTAAGGTTGATTTTCCTGATCCAGAAACCCCTGTTACAACGGTAAGCGTGTTCAAAGGGAATTTTACCGTGAGATTTTTAAGATTATTTTCTCTTGCACCTTTGACGAGGATGCTGTCTTTCCATTTGCGATTTCCATCTTTCTTGAAAATCAATTCCTCTCCTCGAAGGTATTTCGCAGTGTAAGTCTGAGCAGAAGTCATCAACTCTTCAATCGGCCCTTGGAAAAGTAATTCCCCACCATTAACGCCGGCATCTGGTCCGATATCAATAATTTGATCGGCTGCTTTCATCACCTTTTCCTCATGCTCCACGACGATAACCGTATTTCCAAGATCACGAAGAGACTTCAATACGCCGATCAAGCGATCGGTATCCCTTGGATGCAAACCGATGCTCGGTTCATCGAGGATATACATCGATCCCACCAAAGCAGAACCCAAGGAAGTCGCCAGTTTGATTCGCTGATATTCTCCACCAGAAAGGGTAGAAGTCAGTCGATTTAATGTCAAATATCCCAAACCGACTTCATCCATGTAAGAAAGTCTACTTTGGATTTCCTTCAGTAGTCTATTTGCAATTTTTGCCTGATGTGGAGGAAGGTCCAAGCCATTGAAAAATGATAGAGCTTCGTCAATCGGCATCAGAACCAAGTCAGTAATGGACTTTCCTTCAATTTTCACATAGGAAGCATCCTTTCTAAGTCTGGTGCCTTTGCAATCAGGGCATGTTGTACGTCCACGGAATCGGGAAAGCATCACGCGGTACTGAATTTTATGAGTTTTGGATTCCAAGTCTTTGAAGAAGGCATCCAATCCTTTGAAATATTTATTTCCTGTCCAGATCAGTTGTTGCTCTTTTTCTGTGAGTTCGTTGTAAGATCTATGAATTGGAAAATCGAATTCAATTCCTTTTTTCAATAAGGGCTCCAGCCAGCTTCTGGAAGATTCCCCTCTCCATGGGGCAATTGCTCCTTCATACACTGACATTTCCTTGTCAGGAATGACTAAATCAGGATCGATTCCGAGTACATTTCCAAAACCTTCACAGGTTCTGCAGGCTCCGTATGGATTGTTAAAAGAGAAAAAGTTGACAGTTGGGATTTCGAACTGCATGCCGTCCAACTCAAATCTGTCGGAGAAGGAACGTGTTTCTTTACCTGGAACAGTGATTTTACAATCTCCATGGCCTTCAAAAAGTGCAGTCTGAACGGAATCAGCTATTCTGAATTGGTTGTCTTCATCATCCTTAATCACAGATGCCCGGTCGATCAAAATCTCGTATTTGCCCTTTGGAACTTTCTTTTCTCCTAGTAAGTCTTCGACGAAATAGACTTCTTCATCGATTAGAATTCGGGTATACCCTTTTTGAAGGAGTAGCTCCAGCTCTTGTTCAATTTTTCTACCTCTTTCTATCTGAAGAGGACAAGAAATCATCACCTTACTGCCTTCGTCAAAGCTTTGGATGAAATCCACAATATCTGTAACAGTATGATGTTTTACTTCTTTGCCAGAAATTGGAGAGATGGTTTTCCCGATTCTTGAGAAAAGCAACTTCAGGTAATCATATATCTCCGTGGTGGTTCCGACAGTAGAGCGAGGATTTTTGGTATTGACTTTTTGCTGGATGGCGATGGCCGGAGCAACACCTTTGATGTATTCCACATCGGGCTTTTCCATTCTGCCTAGAAATTGCCTTGCATAGGAGCTCAAGCTTTCCACATACATCCGTTGCCCTTCGGCAAAAAGCGTATCGAAAGCCAAAGAAGATTTTCCTGATCCCGAAAGCCCAGTAACTACGACCAGTTTATTTCTAGGAATTGCAACGCTCAGGCTTTTCAGGTTATTGACCCGTGCATTTTTGATGATGATGTAATCCTTCGGATCAAAAGAGTCAATATCGGTTTTCGCAGGTAAAGTGCTCAAAGTCATAGCTGGCAAAGTTAAACAGGAAAGGGGTAAAAGGGTAATAAGTCCCAAAACTTGTTGGACAAAATGGATAAGTTTTGATTCGAATGTTTATAACCAAAGTTTGAGGGGAATAGGTTTAGAAAAAATCACTTATTTCGGGAATGGATTTACAGTGGTTCCTTGATGGCTTAACCGAAGGGCTCAGAAACATGACTTGGCTGGAAGCTGTGGCTGTGTTTTTTGGGATTGCATCGGTTTTTTATTCCATGAAGGAGCATATCTGGGTTTATCCGACCGGGATTATTTCCACATTGATTTATGTTTGGATTTGCTTCCAATATAAACTCTATGCCGATATGGGCATCAATGCCTACTACTTTAGTATGTCAATTTATGGCTGGTATGTTTGGACTCATCCGAATGCAGGAGAAAAAGTCCTGCCAGTCACCTGGCTAAAACCAAAAGGGTGGCTAGTTTCCTTGGGGATATTTTTTGTCTCGTATCTTACTTTGTATTTAGTATTGTCCAATTTCACTGACAGCGATGTGCCTTATTGGGATTCATTCACCACTTCCTCCGCTTTTGTGGGGATGTGGCTGATGGCTAAAAAGAAGGTGGAAAACTGGATATTTTGGATTATTACTGATTTGGTTTCTGTTCCACTTTATTTTTATAAAGGACTGATATTGACAACTGTCCAATTTACTTTCTTTACTGTGTTAGCCACGATGGGGCTGATAGCCTGGATTAAATCTGCAAGAGCATATGAAGCCTAAAAGAATCTTGATATTAGGACCAGAATCTACCGGGAAAAGTACACTTTGTAAAGACTTATCCACAAAATACGGAGAGCCTTGGGTTCCTGAATTTGCCCGTGAATATCTCGATAAACTGGGCAGAGAGTATCGTTACGAGGATTTATTGGAAATAGGTAAGGGGCAAGTTGCCTTGGAAGATAGAAAAGTCCTTCAGGCAAAAGACTTTCTTTTTTGTGATACCGATTTACGAGTTATCCACATTTGGTCTCAGCATAGATTTGGCAAAACAGACCCTTGGGTGCTAGAACAAATCCAAAAAAGAACCTATAGTCTGATTTTATTAACAGATACCGATATGCCTTGGGAACCAGATCCATTGAGGGAATATCCGGAATTGGAAATGAGACAATATTTCTTTGATAAATATTTGAAACTTGCAGAAGAAAGCGGATTTCCCTTTGAAGTGGTGAGTGGAAACGAATCTGTTCGATTAAATCAGGCTTCTTCCTATATTGAAAATTATTTTAATTAAGCCTTTATCCATGTTTAAACTCGTCTTATCCTTCCTAGTTATATCATTGTTTTTTGCTTGTAACAAACCCGTTGAGGAGCCAAGCAAGCCAAACATCGTTTACATTTTAGCTGATGATTTGGGTTATGGTGAAGTGGGATATCAAGGTCAGGAGAAAATTCACACACCCAATATTGATGCTTTGGCAGCTTCTGGGATGGTATTTACCAACCATTATTCTGGTGCTCCTGTTTGTGCTCCGGCGAGATGTATTCTCTTGACAGGAAAGCATGGAGGCCACGCTTATATCCGTGGGAATGACGAGTGGAGAGAAAGAGGAGAGGTTTGGGATTATGCCAAGGCTGCTGCGGATCCGAATCTGGAAGGACAACGGCCATTGCCATCCAATACCAATACGCTAGCAAAAGTATTAAAGGGTGCTGGCTACAAAACTGGAATAATTGGAAAATGGGGTTTAGGAGGTCCGACTACTGAGTCCGTTCCGACCAAAATGGGCTTTGATTATTTTTATGGATTTAACTGCCAGCGTCAGGCTCACAATTTATATCCACCACACCTTTGGGAAAATGAAAACAAAGTACCACTCAATAATCCTATTGTTGTTCCAAACACCAAATTGGATGAAGGCGCTGATCCAAATGCAGAGGCAAGCTATGCAAAATACAATCAGGCAGACTTTGCCCCGACATTGATGCATGAAAAGGCACTGAAGTTTATTGAAGAGAATCAGGAAGAGCCTTTTTTCCTATACTATGCATCACCTCTGCCGCATGTGCCACTTCAGGCGCCGTTAGATAAAGTAGCAAACTATCAAAATGAATTTGGGGCGGAAGACCCCTATTTAGGCAATAGTGGGTATTTCCCTAATCAATATCCACATGCTACTTATGCTGCAATGATCAGCTTATTTGATCAGCAAGTCGGCGAAGTGAAGGCAAAATTGAAAGAGCTTGGGCTGGAAGAAAACACGATTATCATTGTCACTAGCGATAACGGTCCAACCTACACAGGAGGAGTTGATTTTGATTATTTCAACAGCTCGCAGCCATTCACCAATGGATATGGAAGAACAAAAGGCTTTGTTTATGAAGGAGGTATTCGAATACCTATGCTGGTGAACTGGCCGGGTAAAGTGGAAACCGGAAGTAAAACAGATCTTATTTCTGCCTTTTATGATGTGATGCCTACCATCTGTGAATTGGTGGGGATTCCGGTTCCTGAAGATGCCGATGGGAAAAGCTTCCTTCCAACCTTACTTGGAAAGCCACAATCTGACCCTGATTATTTATTTTGGGAATATCCCGAATATGGCGGTCAACAAGCGGTAAGGATGGGCAAGTGGAAAGGAATCAGACAAAATATTGTCAAGGAAGGTAATCTTGAAGTGGAGCTTTACGATTTATCCACAGATCCCAGAGAGCAGAATAATATTGCGGAAGCACATCCAGAGATTGTTCAGAAAATAGAAGAGATCATGAAAAAAGAGCATTCAACACCAAGCTTGGAGCGCTTTAGAATGGATGCTCTGGAGAATTAATTAATTGTATAAAACTGAATTGTTTACCATTTTCCTAAAGATAATGTTGCAGCTTCTACAAGGCGCATCATGTCTGGATGGTAATTGTTATTGAGGATAATAATAGTTTTGTTTTCTTCAATGTAACGTACGATGATGGTCTTGTACCCCGGGTTATCTCCAGTGTGCATGACCATTTTTCCAAGCGGGCTTTTTGGTTCCAGCACCCAACCAAAACCATAATAGCTTCTTGTGCCATCATTCAGTTTGGCCGGAGTAAATGCAAGTTCCAATGTTTCTTTGGAAACCAATTTGTCTCCATACAAAGCTTGATCCCAGAGTAACAAATCTTCTGCTGTGCTACTTACCCTTCCCGGGCCTTTTCTGTTTCCTAACCATACGGTATAATCTGAAGAGTGAAAATTATTGGCATTTACATAGGATCCGTTTTCATCTTTGATATGTCCAGCTACAAAGTTCTTCACCTTGGCCTTTTCTTCTGGTGACCGGATATCAGTACTTTTCATGTTGAGAGGTTTAAAAATCCACTCTCTCATCAATTCCACAAAATCTTTCCCGGTTGCTTTTTCTACAATGCTTGCTAAAAAGACATATCCTGTATTGCTGTACTGATATTTCTCTCCCGGTTCAAAAAGCATAGGAGGCTGGTATTTATTCAGATACTCCAAGATGTCCGGATTTCCAGCCACTTTACTTTTATCCCAATGTTCATCCATCACTGCTTGATAATCCGGTAACCCGCTGGTATGTGTTAGTAGCTGTCTGATGGTAATCCCTCGATATGGGATATCCAAATATTTCCCGACTGGATCGTCATAATTCAGAAGACCTTTCTCTTGGCACATCATGATCATCATAGCGGTAAATTGCTTGGAGACAGAGGCCATTTCAAAAATATCTTTTGTCTTTAATGCCACATGATCTTCAAAAGATCTCATTCCGATTGCTTCTTCATAAAGTATCTTCCCTTCCTGAGCAACTAAAACTACTCCGGAAAAACCCTCTACTCTGGCTTTCTCCAAGGCATCAACCAAGATTTTTTCCTGAGCATGAACAAGCGTGGAAGTAAAGAATAGGACAAAAAGTATCGATAGGAAAAGTCTTTTCATTGTTGGGGATTTAGGAAATAGAAAAATACAAAACCTTTTCCTCTTGCGCTAATAGTCTTTTCTCTAAAAATTGAAACAAAAAAAGCCACAGAATGCTGTGGCTTTTTCATATTAATAAAAGTTGATTAGTTGTCTAATCCTCCTTTGCGTGTTGGTGATCTCATCGCTGGCCATTCAGTAGGCTCTCCATTTCTTCCGATTGGAATTCTTACTTCTCTAGAAACCATATTTTCTTCTTCACTTGCCATGTAAACCATGATTGCAGCCATGATCACATTGCTTTGAACGTCGTCAAAAATGATTTTGTCATATGTGTCCAAATTGGTGTGCCAAGTATAATTGAAATAAGACCAGTTTAAAGAACTTAAAGAGAAAGCTGGAACTCCTGCTGCCACGAAGGAAGCGTAGTCAGATCCTCCACCTCCTGGATTTCCAGGGAAGTTGGTTTCGATATCTCTTGTGATTTCTCTAGGAACTTTTGACATCCATCTTCCTAAATACTCATAGCTATCCACAAAACCTTGACCTGAAACATTCGCCACGCGGCCAGTTCCATTATCTTGGTTAAACAAAGCCTGGATTTTAGCCATCATTTCTGGGTGATCTTCTACGAAAGCTCTAGAACCGTTCAATCCTTGCTCTTCAGAACCCCAATGACCAACTAGAATAGTTCTTTTAGGATTTGGGTACATTTTTTTCAAAACTCTCATGACTTCCATCATCATGATGGTACCGGTTCCGTTATCAGTGGCACCAGTTCCGCCATCCCACGAGTCAAAGTGTGCAGAAAGCATTACATACTCATCAGGCTTCTCTGTTCCTTTGATTTCAGCGATTGTGTTGAATGTTGGAGCTACTCCAAGATCTTTAGACTGTGCATTTAAGTTGATTTGAGGTTTCTCACCACCTTCAGCTAATCTGAAAAGAAGGCCATAATCTTCTAGAGAAAGATCGATGGTTGGGACTTTCTTAGTGGAAGCTGAGAAAATTTTATTAGCCCCGAAGCCTTGAGACCAATAAGAAGTGATGATGCCCAAAGCACCTGCATCTTCCAAAGCAATTGGAAGTTCTCTTCTTCCCTTTCCTGTTTTTTGAAGTCTCGCATTCCAAGCTCTGTTTGACTCAGTGCGCTCTTCTTTCATTTTCTCGAAAGACTCTTCAGTAGCGAATTCTTCCCAGTTGTAATCAGGTCTACCTGTAACTTGAGGAGCAGAAATCATCACATATTTTCCTTTTACAGAAGGAAGCCAAGCTGCAAAAGCTGCCTCATCGGCCAAATCAGGGATAACTACCACTTCTCCAGTTGCGCCGCCTTGGGGTGAAGCTGGGCTCCAAGCCAATTGCTGTCCGGCTAATGATTTGGTCCAAGGTGCAACCATATCGATATGGGTAATTCCTCTTTCCCAAGATTTCCACTCACCCCATTGCTCATTACGAGCTTCAATTCCCCAACCTTGGTATTTTTCAACGGCCCAATCATGTGCCTTCTTCATCTGAGGAGTACCCACCAATCTTGGTCCGATTCCATCCATCAATTCGTGAGCGATCTGCTTCAACTGAGAATTTTCAGTTTCCTCTTTGATAATCTTTTCAATGACTTCGTCTTGAGCCTGGACGTTGGCGCTAAGCAAGAGCATCAAGCCCAGACCTAATAAGTAGTGTTTTTTCATTTGGTTTATATTTTTTCAAAAGTTCAATAGCAGCCCCGAACTTGTTTCGGGTGAATCTCGCATTTTTCTAAGCTTTCGCTTCTTTAAAATTTGTAATGCTTGATTTTATCGCTGTTTAGTTCAGGATTTAAAAATATCAGTAGAAAATGGCATTTCCACACCGTTTGTGGATTTGTATCCATTCTTATCCTTTTCAGTGTTGTTTTAATATCATATCAATTAAATTGTAACCCCTTGATAAATCGAACCTCGACAGTTAAGAAATTAACATTAAAATCATGTCTATTTTT
The DNA here is from genome assembly GCF_014206875.1 of Algoriphagus iocasae. Lineage (GTDB taxonomy): Bacteria > Bacteroidota > Bacteroidia > Cytophagales > Cyclobacteriaceae > Algoriphagus > Algoriphagus iocasae. The sequence continues at coordinate 859,865 of NZ_JACIJO010000002.1, forward strand.
CTAATTCTGGCATTCCACTTTTTTTCAATTTTTCCAAATGAAAATGATCAGTTTGATCTCAATTTAGTAACACCAAAATCAGATAGTTTACAATTTAAAAACCCCGTCTTCGAACCCGTACTCGCAGATCCTAGTGTAATCAAGGATGGAGACTACTTTTATGCATATGGGACAGAGGACAATTGGGGAGAAGAAGGAGGATACCATTTGGTGCCAGTGATTCAGTCCAAAGATTTGGTACACTGGAATGTGGTTGGAAATTCGATGGAAAAAAAGCCTAACTGGAAACCCAAAGGTGGAATTTGGGCACCGGATGTTACTAAAGTTGGTGACCGATTTTTTATGTATTATTCCTTCTCGACCTGGGGAGATCCAAATCCTGGCATTGGCTTGGCCATAGCGGAAAAACCAACGGGCCCATTTGTCGATCAAGGCCCTGTTTTTACCTCTGAAGAAATCGGGGTAGCTAATTCAATTGACCCTTTCTATTTCGAAGAGAATGGGAATAAATATTTGATCTGGGGAAGTTTTCACGGGTTGTATCTTACACAACTTTCCTCTGATGGCAGCAAAGCGGAAGGTGAAAAAATAAAGCTTGCCGGAAATCACCTTGAAGCTGCCTATCTAATTAAAAAAGATGGCTATTTCTACCTATTTGGTTCATCAGGAACTTGTTGTGAAGGAGCAAAAAGCACCTACAAAGTCCTAGTTGGAAGATCTAAAAATCTATTTGGGCCTTATTTGGATCAAGAAGGAAATGAACTTCTGAATGGCTCAGCAGGAAGTTTGGTAGTAAAAAGTAATTCTGGAGATACGGGATATGCCGGACCAGGCCATAACGCCGAGATTATCACAGATGATAAAGGTCAGGATTGGTTATTGTACCATGGAATGGATAAATCAAAGCCAAAACTCAATAATGGAACCAATAGAAGGGTACTTTTGATGGATCCATTAATTTGGAATGAGGGATGGCCTAGTATCAAAAACCATGTACCGAGCACCTCTATTCAGGCGGCTCCAATTTTTAATTAAGGAAAAAGGAAAGTAAAATTGGAGATGTTAAAATTCAGAGGAAAATCAATTTTAGTTCTAGCCCTTTCCATTTCAGCTATAGCTTGTCAGCCTGAAAGTGAAAATGCTGAAGTGAGGTTTGTGGAGAAAATAGATTCTCAAAGCACAAACCAATATTACGTCAGTAATAGAGCTCCTTTGGTTCCCAGTGCTTTAATCAAATTACCCGTTGGGGCTGTCAAGCCAAAAGGATTTCTAAAGGAATACCTGCTGAGGCAAAAAGAGGGATTGACCGGGAATCTGGGTCAAATTTCAGCTTGGCTCCAAAAGCAGGACAATGCCTGGCTTTCTCCAGACGGTGAGGGCGAATGGGGCTGGGAGGAAGTTCCCTACTGGTTAAAAGGATATGCCAACATCGGGTACATTCTCGAAGACCAGAAAATGATCGATGAAGCAATGGTCTGGATTGAAGGCACATTGAATAGTCAGCGGGAAGATGGAAATTTTGGTCCAAAGCATTTCGATGGGGAAAATCAGGATTTTTGGGCGAATATGATCATGCTCTATTGTCTCCAATCCTATTACGAGCATTCGGAAGATCCACGGGTATTGGAGTTGATGACCAATTATTTCAAGTACGAATTATCGGTTCCGGATGAGAATTTTTTAGAAGGATATTGGCAAAAGCTGCGTGGAGGGGATAATCTTCACAGCGTCATTTGGCTGTATAATCGTACTGGCGATGAGTTTTTATTGGAACTGGCAGAAAAAATCCACCGGAATACAGCCAACTGGGAAGGAAGAGATTTGCCTTTGGACCAGATTAAGAATTATTACGAAGTTAGAGATGGAGGGGAAGTTCCTGATTGGTACAGGAATCAAGTCGATTGGCACAATGTGAATCATGCTCAGGCTTTCCGGGAACCGGCACAATATTACTTGCTGAGTAAAAATAAAGCAGACTTAAAAGCTTCCTATGAAAACTTTGAGATCATGCGCAACCATTTTGGTCAGGTGCCAGGTGGGATGTTTGGTGCAGATGAAGATGCCCGACCAGGATATGCTGATCCGAGACAGGGTGTAGAAACCTGTGGGATGGTGGAGCAGATGAACTCAGACGAGCATATGCTTCGAATAACCGGGGATCCATTTTGGGGAGATCATGCGGAAGAAGTCGCTTTCAATACCTATCCAGCGGCAGTTATGCCTGATTTTAAGGCGTTGCATTATATCACTTCGCCAAATATGGCTTTGTTGGATGCGGAAAATCATTTTCCAGGAATTGGAAATAAAGGCCCTTTCTTGATGATGAACCCCTTCAGTTCGAGATGTTGCCAGCATAATCATTCTCAGGGTTGGCCCTATTTTATAGAAAACCTTTGGATGGCTACTCCGGATAATGGAGTCGTTGCAGCGATTTATGGAGAGAGCATTGTCAAAGTGAAAGTGGGTGACGGTACAGAAGTTCAACTGGAGGAAACAACTCATTATCCTTTTGAGGAGGAAATCCAATTTGCTGTCAGCAGCCCAAAAGATGTAGAATTTCCACTTTATCTTCGAATTCCTGCTTGGACGAATGGAGCAAGTATCAAAATCAATGGGGAATTGGTGAAGTCAGATCTTTCTGGAATAGGCTTTGCCAAAATCCAAAGAACCTGGAAAAACGGAGACTTGATTTCCCTCACTTTGCCAATGGAAGTCCAAACGAAACGCTGGGAAAAAAATAACAATAGCTTGAGCATCAGCCGAGGACCTTTGACTTATTCTTTGAAGATCCGTGAAAAATACCTGAAGAAAGACAGTGATGAAACTGCGATTTCAGATTCTAAATGGCAAAAGGGTGTGGATACAAAAAAATGGCCTTCTTGGGAAGTTCATCCGGTTACAGACTGGAATTATAGCATTTTGGTGGATGAAAATGATCCTGCTTCTTCCGTGGAAGTTATGATGGGAAAATGGCCAAAATCAGACTTCCCTTTTACTTTGGAAGAAGTTCCGATTAAAATGGTCGTAAAAGCCCAACAAATTCCTGAATGGCAATTTGATGAATATGGCTTGGTGGGTGAATTGAAAGACCTGCCAAAAACTTCCGATCAACCCATCGTCGATGTGACTTTGATCCCTATGGGAGCAGCAAGGTTACGGATTACAGCTTTTCCAGAATTAACTACTAACCCCAAAATCGATGAATAAACGATTGAACATCGTTGGTTTTATTTGCATGCTATGCTTGATTGGAGGATTTTCCACAAGTAGTATTGCACAAAAGAGTTCTTTTGAAAACCCAGTTTTGGCAGGTGATCGTCCGGATCCCACTGTCGTAAAAATCGGGAATTATTACTACGCTTCTGCCACTTCCAATGAATGGGCACCACTTTTTCCGATTTTCAAATCCAAAGATCTAATCAATTGGGAGTTGGTGAATTATGTTTTCCCAGATGGAGCACCGGATTGGGCAAGAAATAACTTTTGGGCCCCAGAGCTTGCTTATGATGAAAAGCAGAAGAAAATCTATGCCTATTACACGGCTCGGGATAAGGAAAGTAACAGACTGAGTGTGGCTGTTGCAAGTGCTGCTACGCCAGAAAGTAAATTCACTGATCATGGTCCTTTGGTGGCTCAGGAATATGGTTCTATAGATGCATTCGAAACTCGGGATGAAAACGGCAAACTCTTTTTACTTTGGAAAGAAGACGGAAATAGCAAAGGACAAAAGACCCCGATTTGGGCTCAGGAAATAAATGAAGATCGGACAGCCTTAGTGGGTGAAAAGCATGAGCTGTTTCATAATGATCAGGAATGGGAAGGTGGTTTAGTGGAAGGAATAGCAATTTTCCGAAAAAACGGATATTTCTATGCGACCTATTCTGCTCGGGGATGCTGCGAAATCACCTGCGATTATGTGACAGGCGTGGCTAGAAGTAAATCACTTTTGGGTCCCTGGGAAAAGTATGATATGAATCCTGTCATCCGTGACAACGAAAGTTGGAAATGTCCTGGACATGGCACTGTAGTAGAAAAAGATGGGGAGCTTTGGTTGCTTAATCATGCTTACAATCAGGAGGGAAGTGTCTATGTAGGAAGACAGGGAGTCCTTCAAAAAGTGGAATGGACAGACGATTTGTGGCCGGTTTTTTCTAACGATGAGGCTTATACGAGAAGTAAAGCCTCTCTCGACTTCACAGATAATTTTAAAAAGAGATTGGATCCTGTTTGGCAGTGGAGAGTGACTCAGGACATTCAATATGAAACAGGAAAAGATGGGCTGAAACTTCAAGCTTCTGAAGAAAATGAAACCTTGGGCACTTTGCTTGTGCAGGGTACTAAATCCCTTAATTATCGTTATGAGGCAATTGTGGTTCCTGTATCTAATGTGGAAGCAGGATTAGCTGTCATCGGAGGAGCAAATAATGGATTTGGAGCTCCAGTGGCTGGGATGGGAATTTCTGTTGAAGGAAATGAAGTGACCCTTTGGGAAACCATCAATCAGAAAACCAAAACAATTGCTACCCAAACAATCCCTGATGCTAAGGAAGTGAAATTGATTTTGGAGATGAAAGATGGCTATAAAATGAGTACTTCCGTGGATGTAGACGGTAAATCCATTCAAGTAGGAGAAGTCCAAGACGTAAAGCATTTGGTTCCTTGGGGAATGGGATTCCGACTGGGTATGGTCGCCAAAGGTGACAAAAGTTCCTATGCCCATTTTAAAGAAGTGACGATTTCTAACTAAGACAATTCTTGCTAGAAATCTATTGATAAGAAAAAATTATACATGTTTGATAACCGATAGACCTATGAAAAAAACATTAATTTTTGGTGCATGTCTGCTTTTTACCCAGCAGGTTGCTACTGCACAAACGAGCGCGTACAAACCCGTGGAAGGGAAAATCATGTCCGAATGGGCAGCAACCGTAACCCCAGAAAACGTCCATCAAGAATATCCAAGACCACAGATGACCCGATCCAATTGGGTAAACTTAAATGGGCTTTGGGATTACGCCATCCAGGCAAAGGGAGGTGCAGCTCCAAGCGAATTTGATGGGGAGATTTTAGTGCCTTTTGCTGTGGAATCAGCTCTTTCTGGAGTTGGTAAAACTGTAGGAAAAGACAACGAATTATGGTATCATACCAGCTTTGCAACGCCAAAAAAAGGAAGCAAGGATAAAGTATTATTGCATTTTGTGGCTTCTGACTGGGAAACCGAAGTCTTTGTCAATGGTCAGTCTGTGGGAGTTCACAAAGGAGGATATGATCCTTTTGAATTTGATGTCACTTCTGCTTTGAAGTCCGGTAAAAGCCAAACTCTGGAAGTAAGAATCTGGGATCCAAGTGACGAAGGACCTCAGCCAAGAGGAAAGCAAATCAACAATCCTCATGGAATCTGGTACACTCCGGTGACGGGGATTTGGCAAACGGTATGGATGGAAACTGTTCCAGCAAGTTATATTTCCGACATCCGAAATTCTTCAGACATCCAGGCGAAGCAGATCATTGTTAGCCCAGAAGTTAGAGGATCTCAGGAAGGACAGCAGGTAAAAGTTTCAGCTTGGAAAGATGGAACAATGCTGGCTGAGCAAACTATCAGCCCTAGCGGAACAGCGAAATTGACGATTGCCAATGCAGAACTTTGGGAGCCTGGAAATCCTGTTTTGTATGATCTAAAAGTAGAATTGATCAATGGAAAGAAAGTGCTGGATGAAGTAGGAAGCTACGCAGCACTTCGTGAAATTAAGAAGGCTCTGGATGCCAATGGAATCCAGAGAATGATGCTTAATGGAAAGTTTTTATTCCAATATGGTCCTTTGGATCAAGGTTGGTGGCCAGATGGTTTGTACACTGCTCCATCTGAGGAGGCCATGGTTTTTGACATCGCAAAGACTCAGGAAATGGGCTTTAACATGATCAGAAAGCATGTGAAAGTGGAGCCGGCAAGATGGTATTATGCCTGTGATAAAATGGGAATGTTGGTTTGGCAGGATATGCCAAGTGGTGATATGGGCAATGGATGGGAAATGAAGTTGGCAGTGCTGGGAAGCCAAAGTGATCGTGATAGAACGCCAGAGTCGGAGGCGATTTACAGAGAAGAGTGGAAAGAGATTATGGATGATTTTTACAATTTCCCTTCTATCGTAGTTTGGGTTCCATTTAATGAAGCTTGGGGTCAGTTCAAGACCAAGGAAATCACAGAATGGACTGAGAAGCGTGATCCAAGTAGATTGGTCAACTCAGCAAGTGGTGGAAACTTCGAAATGGAAGGCACCAAAATCACTGGAGATATCATCGATTTACACAATTATCCAGATGCAAAAATGCCGGCACCAGGAATTTATGGCAAAGACAATATCTTGGTTTTGGGAGAATTTGGAGGTTTAGGCCTACCGGTTGATGGGCATGTTTGGCAGCAAAAAGACAACTGGGGTTACCAAAGCTTCAAGAACGAAACGGAGCTTTTGGCAAAGTATTCCCAACTGATGAGCAGAATGGAAGAGCTAATCGAAGCTGGACTTTCGGCAGCCGTTTATACCCAAACCACGGACGTGGAGATAGAAACGAATGGATTGATGACCTATGATCGTAAAATCATCAAGATGAAAGCGGCCGAATTAAAACCTTTGCACGATAAACTTTATAAGGTTTCGGTTAAATAAATCAGGTAAATTGAGATCTGTCGGGTAGCAAATGATTTTTCTACCTGGCAGATTTTCTTTGTTTTAGATACTAGCCACCAAATCGATGAAAAATACAATCCAAATATTCTGCCTGAGCTGCTTGATTCTTATGTTTGCATGCGCTCAAAAAAAACAAAACGAAACACCTATAGAAACCATGACCAAGGAAGCAAGCCCTTATCAGATTTTGACTTTGACCAATAGCAATGGCATGAAAATGACCGTAACCAATCTTGGAGCAAGAGTGATGACACTTTTGGTGCCGGATAAGGATGGGAAACTTTTGGATGTCGTTTTAGGATTTGACACTCCTGCGGAATACCTGACTTCACCGGAGCCATTCTTCGGAACTGCCGTAGGTAGATATGGAAATAGAATTGCCAAAGGGAAATTCGAATTGGATGGTCAGTCTTACTCTTTGGCCTTAAACAATGGTGCAAATTCCCTTCATGGTGGGCCAGGTGGGTTTCATAATGTCATCTGGAACGTCGAAGAAGCGGATGATTCTCACATTGTATTTACTTACTTGTCAAAAGACGGAGAGGAAGGTTTCCCGGGAAATCTAAACGTAAAAATGACTTATTTTCTGACTGATGAGAATGAATTTAAGATCACCTATGAAGCAGAAACTGATAAAGCTACTCCGATAAATTTAACGCATCACTCATTCTTCAATCTCAATGGGGAAGGCAGCGGAGATGTTTTAGGTCAGGAGCTTCAGTTGATGGCCGATCAATTCACTCCTGTGGATAGTACTTTAATTCCTTTGGGCGAAAATGTCCCAGTAGCAGGAACGCCATTTGATTTCACCGAATCTAAACCTATCGGAAAAGATATCAATCAGGAAAATGAGCAATTGAAATTCGGTGGTGGTTTTGACCACAACTGGGTTTTGAATAAAAAGGAGCAAGGAGCATTGGAATTAGCAGCTGTTGCCTATTCACCAGCTTCTGGGATCGAGATGGAAGTGTACACCACCGAGCCGGGCATTCAGTTTTATGCAGGTAATTTCCTCGATGGAACAGCGAAAGGAAAAGGTGGAAAAGCGTATGAGTATAGATCTGCATTTTGTCTTGAAACTCAGCATTTCCCAGATTCTCCAAATCAGCCTAATTTCCCATCTACGATTTTAAGACCTGGGGAGAAATATGAACAAACTTGTATTTATAAGTTTGACACGAAGTAATTATTCGCTTAGCTGGAAATTAAAAACCAGTTAAGGTGAAAACTTAATGAAAACAGCCAGCTGAAATTTAAAGATTCGGCTGGCTGTTTTTTTTCTGAAAGCTAAATATCCCGCAGATTCCCGCAGAAAAAGAACGCAGATTCCCGCAGATTGGGTTCAGGGGAAATGTTTCTTTCATCCCTGTTTGTGATGTCCTATTTCATCCCTGTTTTATCGGTCATTCCAACCTTTACCTTCAAAAATCTTTTGCATGGTTTTTTCTATTCTGGAAATCCGGGTGGAGGATTGTTTTGCTTGGGAAAAATAAATGTTATAGCCACGTTGTCGGCCTGGTGTCAAGGCCTCAAAAGCAGCTTTGAAAGACGGATCATCTTCCAGTTTTTGCTGAAGTTCCTCAACCAATTCCAAATCCGTGCTTTTCTTAAACTCCACTTTAAGTCCGGCTTTTTCTACTTCAATGGCCTCGAAAATAGATGCCCTGATATCTTCCTCAAGCTTCAGGATTTCTTTCGCATCAGTAATTTTTATTAATCTGGCAGCTTGCGAATTTTCACCAGGTTTGGTCAGGAATTTTTTTGGGTCTTGAAGCAAAGATCCTTTGAAGAAACTGATGGAACAGTAATTTTTGAAGGCGCTTAAAATCAAAACGTTTGCGCCGTTCAGGGCATAGCAAGGAACTCCCCATTTACATTCCTCTTGCAGTCCTGTTTGAAGGATGATCTTTCTCAATTGAGCAAGTTCATTAGCCCAGGAATGCACTTTACATTCAGTTGTGCCACCCAAAGGACATCTTCCGCAACCTTCCAAAAAGTAATTTTCTACACTGGTATTCATTTTATAATTGCTTGTACTCATTCCAATTCCGCATGATTTCAGGATCAGAAAATACCATATGAATCATTCTATGAACAATGCTAAGGCCATTTTGGCTGTTAGTGAAATAGACGAAACCAGTTTTTTCTGTTGCAGAAAAAATAAAGAATGCTCTAAAAACACCATTGTCTCCCCAATGCCAGAGGTATTTTCCCTGCTCGGTGGTATTTATGCCTAAACCCAAACCCCAGCCTAAACTTGAGTCTTTAGCGTCCATCAAAACTTGTTGTTTTTCCATCTGATCTATCAGGTCTTTTCCAATCAAAGTGGGATTCATCAGCTCGAGAAGGAACTTGGCATAATCTGAAGTTGTGGTATGCATGCTATACGCTGCATTTGCTTGATTAGGTTTTCCTTTGCGGCGAGGTTCAGCTTTGGTGTTATGACCCACAGCATAATTTGCTGAATCAGGGAAAACCAAAAAGCTGTCATTCATTCCCAAAGGCATAAAAACCCGTTCAGAAGCAATAGCACCAAGGTCTTTCCCCTCAATTTTCTCCATCACCTTTTGGAGGTAAACGAATCCCTCTCCTGAATATCCAAATTTCTCATTGGGATCAAAGCTGAATTTGAGCGTATTGCTTTGTCTATCTTTTCTCCAATTCGGTAATCCAGTTTGGTGTGACAAAATCATCCTTGCTGTGATTACTTTGGCTCGCTCATCATCCCCCAAGTCAGGATATTCTAGGTATTCGAATAAAGGCTTATCTAGTTCCAACTTTCCTTCTTCCACCAATTTCATCGCACAATATGCAGCTATGGGTTTGGTCAAGGAAGCTGCTTCAAAAACTGTATGCTCTGAAATTTCATCAGGTTTTCCCTGCTCTTTTACCCCCAGATTTTTCGAATATCCCAAAGTTCCATTTTGGATCACAGTTATACTTATGCCGGGAATAGAAGCACTATCCAATAGTTGGGGAAGCCTCTTATCCAATGTTTCCTGAACCGTTTGAGCTTCAAGATTCAAAGTCATAAAGCTCAGTATCAATAGGAAAAGTCTAAAAAGGGCAGTTTTGGATTGCTGGGATAATCTGAAAAAAGGGTTCATTTTTCCTGGTCTATAAAATGGTCATAAACAGTTTTTGAAATACCTGCTAGTTGTGCGGTTCCTTTGTCAAAATCCTTTAGGTTTTTGGAAAGTAAAACCAAAACATAGGCATTCCCATCGGGTAAATAAACGATCCCTGCATCATGATGAACTCCAGTAATGGAGCCAGTTTTATGCGCTACGGAAACGTCATTTGGCAATTGGGCAGGAATAATTTCATTAAACTGCTGGTCTTTCAAAATAGAAATCATCTGATCACAATCTTCTTTTGTTCCTGCTTTTTCTTCTGCAATTGCCTTCATGATCATCATCAGATCCATCGCTGTAGTAGAGTTGCTCAAACCTAAGTCATAAGCTTTTTGATCTTCAACACCTCTGAGTACTTGAATATCATTTGCTCCCAGATCTCTCATGCTGGCAGTTACATTTTTTGCACCGACCAGTTCGATCAGCACGTTTGTGGCGAGGTTGCTACTGACAGTAATCATGCTGTACATTAGGTCTTTGAGAGCGACGGTAGTTCCTATTTTACTATAAATAACGTCGTCGCTATCATCTCCGACATCCATGCTGTAGAGACTGCTGTCAACGATACTTTTGAATTCATTTTTCAATAAAATCGAGTCATTGAGATTGATTTTTCCTTCTTGCTGCTGCTTAAAAAGTTCGATCATCACTGGGACTTTCATAGTACTTGCAGCGTGAAATTCTTCTTCTGAATTGATCAGCAAAGTGTCAGAGGGATTGGATAAGTTGATGTAAGCGACTGCCACATCACCTTGGATCGAGTCAATTTGGCTCAACACATTTGTTCGGAAATCTTCCTCAACTTTGGTTTTCTCCTGACAGGAAATCAAAAGTACAAAAGCAATAAAAAACGTGATTTTAGAGAAGTGCGAAGTCAAAATGGTCTGGTTTTGAAGTTGTAAATGATAGCAATACTATAGGTCATCTGTATTCTGCTGATTTCATTAGCTTAGATAAAAAGAAAGCGGAAACAGCCTTACGTTTTATATAAGTTCTAATTTATCAATTTACTCTTTTTCTCCGATAGGATAGAATACCTTTTAAGAATGCGTTAAGGAAACAGGATTCACTAGGTGATCACCCGATTTTTTACTGGTGAGGAATTACAAAAAAGGAGAAATCAATTCTAGGCAGAAATCGACTTTTCGGAGTTTGGCTTTTTAGCTTTTGCCAGTAAGTAGATATAAAATAAGTCTACAACAAAAATCATTAGGCCAAGGTAAAGGATGTAATTGTTTACTCCGCCGGCGGTTTTGGAACCGATCATTCCGATTAAAACTGTCGAAGAAAAGGTGCCAAAACATTTAGAAATGGCGATAATCAAGGATTGACCCGTCGGACCTCCTCTTCGGTAAAACATCCGAACGAAGAGAAAGGACATCACAAAATTGATCGAAAAACCTGAATAGAGCGCTCCTTTGACGATTCCGAGCTCTTGAAAAGTAAAATGATGTATGAAAAAACAACTTAGTATAAAGAGCAGAGCCTGACCATAAAAAACCAAATCATTGGCTTTGACTTCCTTCCTACCGTACTTAAAATAAGTATAGAGGATTCCGATGTCTATCAGCACCCAAATAAAATTCACATAGGTTGAAACATGATAGCCAAATTCATGATATCCCTGAATGGTATAATAGATTTCCCAGGTAAAATTCAACGCCAAAGTCAGGAATGGGATGGCGTAGGTTTTATCCTTTAATCCTATTCTCAAAGCCTCTACATAGGCGACTATCCAACCAACTCCGCAAAGAGCAATAAATAAAGAACTCGTAGTCATAAAATATGCAATGTGGGTAGCACTTCTACAACCAATTGGTCTTTTAAAGAATTAAATTCTGTGCTCATTAAATTAAAAACTTGGGTTAATCGGATTTTGGCAAATCTAATCAATTGTATATTTTTTTCTTACCTCAGATAATATGAGGAAAGTTTTACTTTGCTAGGTTCCTCAAAGAATCCCCAAAAATAGGGGCATTTATTAAATTAACGCCCTTGAATTAGGGAGAAATTTGTGAATTTGTTAAGCCAAAGCTATTCCAATTGTAATGAGGTCTTCAATAACAAGTAGAATCTGAGGCTTCAGAGATCATAAATGCTCAAATAGCTGATAGCATTTACGCATGAAACTTATTTTTTGGATCAAGGATTTGTAATCCCTGCTTTTTGAAAAATTTCCTGTAGTTCTGGATGGATGGGAAAAGGTTTTAGAGGTGGAACATTTGCCCCTCCGGGATTTCCAACCGGGATTTTTCCTACAAATGATTTGACCCCGCCAAAAATTAATCTCGGGATTTGACCAAAAACTTCTTTGGTACTTTTGATATGAATGCCAAATTGAAGCATTTTCCAGTGCACGTAACTATGCTCAAAAGGGTATTTCTGCCCGATGATATGGGCTCGCTCCAGGTGATTCCAAGCGAGGGTTAAGTTTCCATTTTTAAATTCTTGACGATACTTTTCCAATTCCAATTCGAAATAGGAATTCAATTTTTGAGGTATTGAAGTATAGAATTTCATTATTTCTTAAGTTCCTCTATTACCACTTTCGCCATTTCAATCGAGCTAAAAGGATTTTGTCCAGTAATAATATTGCCATCCACAACCACATTTGAAGTCATCGGGATGAGGGCTTTAGTATAATCGGCGCCACGTTCTTTCAGCGCAGCTTCTAAATTAAATGGCACTTCTTTTTTTCTTTTGGCTATACTTTCCTCAAACCAATTGAAGCCAGTGATCATTTTGCCTTGTATCAAATAATTCCCATTTGATAATTTCACATTTAGGAGCCCTCCGACCCCATGGCAAATTGCTGCCACTTTTTTGCCATTTTCAAAGTGGTCTCGGATGATATTTTGTAAGGATTCATCATTTGGAAAGTCATACATGGTTCCATGTCCACCTGCTAGATAAACCATGTCAAATTGTTGATCAGAAACTTCCTGAAGGGAAATACTTTTTCCCAATTCTTTTCTAAAGTCAGGGCTCTCCCAAAGGCTTTTGGATAATTTATCCAAAACGAACGATTTTAAACTTTCAGGATCTATTGGAATGTTTCCTCCTTTGATGCTAGCGATGGTCACTTCGAATCCCTCCTTTTTAGCTTCACTGTAAATATGTGTGAGCTCACTTAACCAAAGTCCAGTTTCTAATCCACTGTCATAGTTAGAATTGCTTGTTGAAATGATAAGGATTTTTTTCATCCGTTTTGGTCGTTTTTAATTTGGGTTATTCCTTTTTCGTAGGTTGTCAATTCAAAATCTGGAAACCTATTTTTAAATTTTTCAGAGCTGAAAATATTATCGTATTTGTATCTAGGTAATAATTCCTGAAGTTCTTTCAACTTCTTATTGAAAAGGATTCCCAATTTGAATTGCCACATTTTCACTATTGAATAGGACAATTCCTGCTGATAGATTTTTGATGCTAATTCAATCATTTCTTTGTAGGTCAGACGGGCATCATCACATGGCAAATGCCAAGTTTGGTTGAATGCAACAGGAGTATTTCCGATTAATGCCATGGCTCGACTTGCGTCAGGAGTCCAAATCAATGTTCTTCTGGTATTGTCTGTTAAAGGAACCTTCAGTTTCTTGTTTTGCTGAATGTTTTCAAAGACCATTGTATTGGTAATACTTTGGGTTTTTCGAGGACCATAAAATTCAGGAGCTCTGCAAATTACCGCCTCAATACTTCCCTTTTCCATTTCGGTTAAAAGCATTTTTGCAATTTTTGACCTAACAGTGGATTTCCTCCCAATCGCTTCAAAGGGACTTTCTTCGGTTTGAACAGCACTGGTTTTAGCATACATATAGGTATTATCAAAGAAGACTAATTTTGCCGAATGCTTTTTACAGGCTTCAATGACATTTTGCATCATGGTTGGGAATTGATCTTCCCATAACTTTGAATCCATAGGAAGTCCAACAGTCAAATAGGCAATATCACTTCCTTCAACAGCATTTTCCGTGGCTAAGGGATCCATCAGATTTGCAGGAAATAACTGATCGCTATCATGTATTTTTTTGGGATTCCTGCTGACTAATCGAATGTCTTTAGTAAAGTTTCGATATAGCTCCCGAGTCAATTCTTCTGCAATTTGGCCGTTTGCTCCGAGTATAGTTTGCATATCCGATTATTCAGGTTTTTAATCTATTCATTACGAAAATAATAATGCTAATGATTTTGAGTTTATCATTTTTGCTTAATTCTAAAGCCTTATAAGAATGAATGGTTGGATTTTGAATCGATATTTATTTTTTTTCAAATCGTCTTCTCCAACTCTGGAATTAAAATCCAGGAATAAAATTACTTTGGTTGCGAATCCTAGAATTTTTTCTAAAGTCGATTTCAACTGTAATCCAGTTCGCAAAGAGTCATGATTAAATTACTGTTTTTTAGCTTCTTTCTTTTTATAGTTCCACTCGATAAGGAAGCAGGAAACAATGATGCCGATGGACACTAATATTCCTGTTAGATTTTCATTTAACTGCTGTTTGATAAGAACTACCAGAGCGATAGCACATAAAATGGAACCTATCATCGGAACAATTTGATTGGTGCCCATTTCCTTTGCCAGTTTGAATCCCACAAAATTGACAATCCCAAAAATGAAAATAAATCCGATGCTTCCAGCGGTGGAGATACTCTCGATATTCAGACTATTTACCAAAATGAGAGTCGCGATTGCTGTAATCAATAAACCCACTGGCTGATTCCAAAATTTCGCCAAAAAGTGATGAGGGAGTTCATCGTCCTCTGCAATTTCATAATTCACCCGGCTACCTCCATAAAGGGAAGCGTTTATGGCAGAAAAAGTAGAAATCAATGCTGCTATGGTTATGATCGTAAAACCAATTTGACCTAGCATAGGTCTAGCTGCTTCAGCTAGAACATAATCTTTGGCTTTTTGAATTTGATCAAATGGTAGGGACCCGACAGTAACTATTGCTATGATGATGTATAAAAAAATCACAAAAAGGACCGAGTAGAAATAAGCTCTGGAAATGTTCTTTTCTGGATGAATTATGTCAGGAGCTGCATTGGCTATGAGTTCAAATCCTTCGTAGGCCACAAAAATCACCATTCCTCCAGCGAATAAATTAATGGGGTTTTCCCAATTTGAAAGAGCTAATTGAGGAAGATTCTCATTCCCGATTAATCCATACGCACCAACTCCTACAAACCCAAGAAGGATGATTAATTTGATAATAACAGCAAAGGATTCAATCTTTCCGACGACAGCAATACTGTAGTAATTGATCCCTGTTGCGAATAAAATAATAGCAGTTGCATAAATATGGAAGTCAATGGATTTATCTCCTGTTATTTCCCATAAGTTAGGAGCATAGGATCCGAAAGCAGATGCATAAAGTGATAACATCACGATATAGCTTATCCACAATAAATTATTGACTGCACCGCTAAAAACGGTTTTTCCAAATCCCTGATTTAGAAATTTCACGGTACCACCCCGATCAGGAAAAGCTTTGGAAAGATTTGCGTAGCTGTAAGAGGTAATCAGTGCCACACATCCTGCAAATAAAAATGCCAGAGGTGTTCCGCCTTTGGCCAAAGAGACAGCGAGTCCCAAAACTGCAAAAATACCTCCGCCTACCATCCCGCCGATCCCAATTGAAATCGCATTGATTAGACTGATTTTATTCTCTTCTGCCATTTTACTTCGGTTGGTTCAATTGCTTTTGTGATCTTTCCAAAGTAGAATTTTTAAAGTGCTTACACAATAGGATTATTGTCTGGAATAAATAATTAGGTACTTTTTTAAATATAAGGGTGAGAAAATAGTAGATAAATTAAGCACCCTCACTGTACTTTCATGGTCCTATGAACACAAAAAGACTCCAAAGAAAGAGTCTTTTGTGTTTTGAATTCAATTTTTCCTAGGTAGGAATGACTTTTCTTACGCTGCTTTCTGGATTAGTTTTTCCCAGTTTAAATCTCCAGAATATCGATGGGAAATTAAACCTTCATCGTCCATAGCTAAGAGGTAAATCCAACCATTATCGCATAAATTTTTGACTGATGGGTGTTTTTCCAGTATCGAATTGATGGCATCAATCGGAGCTTCTATGATCACTTGTAGCCTGTTGGGTTCGTGCTGGTAATTTTCTCCATCGTGAATGGATTGGAGGGGTAAACCAACTCTCAAATCTCCAGAGAATCCTTCCAAGACCCCGATTCCCGAAGTGACATTGTGCAGGGTTTTATTGCCTGATCCGAAGTTTTGATTATCGACTGTCGATCCGAAATATTGGAGGTTGATCCAGCTGGTGACTACCATCGGGGCGGTCATGATCAATTCTAAGATGGAGAAGCCTTCGTCCTTTTTCCAGTCATATGAATGGAGAAAGGATTTGCCTTCCAAATTGATGTTTTTGGTTCTTTTTCGATTAGCAACTACAAATGCTGAGCATCCTGCAAGACCCCATTCTGGTCTTATTTCTGACCAGTCTTTACTTTTGAATTTAATCATTGCTTCCGCAGAATCTGTAGAGATTGCCATTCGAATCGAGCGTTCAGTTCTTGCTGCCTTGCCTGCTTTAAGCAAGGATTTTTTTATTCCTTCAAGCTCTTCAGCATGTTCAGCTGGAACCTGCTCTTCGTTGAAAATTGTCACTTCATCTGTGGTGGTGTCATGAAGACACGCCAGGAAAGTAGTATTGATTGGGATATAAATATTTTCCTGAAGAAGGCCCGTTCTAACTTCTCTGCTATTCAGGACAGCAGCCACTACCTTGGCATTCGCCTCTCCCGTGTGGCCTCCGCAAGCTCCGCAGTCGTAGCCTGTTGCATGGGGGTTATTGACTGTCGAAGAACCGTGGCCGACAATCAGAACAAATCTGGCAAAATCGTCTGCAAGTGACATTGATTTTAAGGCGTTTTTTCCCATCTGAATCTGTTGCTCTAGTGGAATTCCTATCGTACCATTCGAATCATAATCAGATGATAGACTGATTGTTCTCTTTTTGAAATTTTGGTCAGATAATCCAGCCTTATCAGGGTGAGGAACAGGTCTGGTCAGTCCAAAGGAATCGGTGAAGATTTTTGGAAGGAAGGAAAGTCCAATCGGGCTCACAAAGCTGAAGCATGATACTGCTCCCGATTTAAAAGACTTCCAAACTTGCTGGATTTGATGGTTCAAAATTCTGGACTTTACGGCCTTCTGAAAAGCTTTCTCCTCTGGTATTTTTTCCAGTATAGTTGGGCCGGTTTTCAAAAGTACAGGACATTGTGCTTCTCCTTTATCATGTCCTATTGGCACATAATTGATTGGAAAGGCAAAGAATCCGGCAAATCCCAGAGTTTCTATTTCATGATCCACCATTTCAAGATTTCGGCGGAAAACTTCCGATCGTACATCTATGCAAAAGACTGCCTGAGCTTTCCCTTGCTGATTTTTGATTGGTTCTGATTTTGGCTCCGTTTTAAATTTATTGATAAGTTGGCGCTGATTAGAAAGATCAAAAGCTTCTTGGAGAACCAGATTCTCAGAGAGATTTTGATTCGCTAATTTCAGTTCGTTTTGAAGGGATCCTAAATCTTTCGCCTCATTCCATTGTCGAAGTATTTCTGGGTCATTTAAGCACTCCAGAAGGGAGGCTTCCCAGCAAAGCAAGACCGACAAAAACTCTAGTAGTCTACCATCTTTGCCCCCATAAAGCTTGCTATCCCAGTCCAACCTTGCTATATGAGCAGACCAGCCTCCGAGTCTCAAGAGAAGTCGATGAAGATAAAATTCAGAAGGCTCTTGGTTTTTGAATCCTAAAATCTCAAGCGCCTTTTGACTGGCAAGGAGAGGATTGTTTGGAAGAGCTTTTACTCTTTTTCGAAAGTCTTTTAAACCTGTAAATTCTGGCGTGGGATCGATTTCAGCTTCTTTTTTCCAAGCTAGAAAGAGGCTTTTTTGCTTATCTGCTGAAGACCAGATAGTTTGTCCCTGATCAAAGTAAACCGAGGCCCATTGAGAAATCCGAGGCGTCATAAACCTGTTCCAATCTTTATTTGTCACATGGGTTGAGATGTCAGAAACAGTTCCAAGGATTGCCGGTTCTTCAGTTTCCCCAGTTGTTGAGTTGAGTTTTTTGAGAAATTCTTGTGCAGAGATTTTATACTGGTTTTTGTTTAATGCGATTTCGATATCCTTCTCCGTTATTATTCCTTCCTCTATTTTCTGTAAGTAGAATACTTTTGGCAAGGTGGACTGAATTCCTCCTGTCAGAGAAAGTTCTTGTGCTGCATCTTCGAAAGTTTTTTCAGTAAACCCAAGGTAAGGATTCACAGCAACGAAGTTTTCCAAAGGCCATAATGGCGCTATCTTTTTGCATGCAGCTCTCATTCGTAGTATAAGAGCCTCTTGTTGCTCGTTTAGGTGTTCGAAGTAGTATTTTTCCGATTCGGTTTTATGGATCATTTTTTTGCTTTTAAATGGTTCAGTGGATATTAAAACTCTCTGATTACTTCGGGTATACTCGTTTCTATTCGTTCTTTCGGTAGGCTGCGATTCTGTGTGTGGGCAGTTATCAATTTTGGTTTTTTCAGATTTGAATACAGTGCTCTTACTAATCTGTCAAAGGCAACATTGACATAGAATCCATTTCTGACATGGATGGATAAAGCCAAGAATTTAGGTTGGGAGGATATCCTCGGAGCAATAATTTGCAGGAAAATCACCCCGGCAAAAAGCAAGAGAATGATTCCCATTAAGATGATTTCCATCAAGTTAGGGTTGATTAAATCGGGAATTTGGGAAGTGAGCAAAAAGCTGGATCCAGCCTCTAAGAGAAAGAATGCAGTCGTGACTAAAATTGATAGGGCCGTAGCGCGAAAAATCAATTTCATTCCTCCGTCAGAATCAATGGCAGAGGTGAAAAGTCGCGAAAGTCCAAGAACGATTACCGCTCCAATAGCAAGAAGTGAAAGTTCGCTTTCAGGGTCGATTCCCCAAATCCAGGCAAAGGCAGTGTATATGCCCATTCCCAGTAATATCCCCAGTGCGATTCTTATTGGACTTCCTAGTCTTTTTGAAGCTTTCACTTTTGAAGCCCGGAGCACTTCTATGACGCTTCCTGAGGATAGAAAAGCATGTGCTTTGTAGAAGGAATGAGAGACTAGGTGAAGTAAGGCTGCCGGATATACCCCAAGTCCGCAAGTCAATAAACTGAAGCCCATATGTGCTACACTTGAATAGCCCAAAGCTGTTTTGATCGATGGTTGAGTCAAGAAAACTAATGAGGCGAAGAGTGCCGTAAATCCACCGATGGCAATGAGAATCAAAGGTGCATATGTACTTGCATCCATAACGAAGGCCATTCTGATGATTAGGAAAGGACCTGCATTGAGTAAGCCCGCATGAAGAAGAGCTGAAACAGGCGTGGGTGTTTCCATTACCTCCACCAACCAACCATGGGTTGGGAATTGAGCCGATTTGAGCAATGCTGCAGCAGCAAGAAGGACCGCAGCGCCTTCAATTGGCAGGTTAGGAAATGGATTGGTTTTAAGTGTTTGGAAAATTATTTCAAGATTGCCGGTGCCATATTGAACATACAAAAGGATCGAAGCGGCTAAAAGACTAAGGTCTCCGAGTCTCGCCACGATGAACTTCTTTCTTGCGGCTATTACTGCTCCAGGTCTTTCATGATAGAATACCAAAAGCCTGTGGAGACAAATACTGGTTAAAACCCATGAGATAAAAAGAATTCCTAGGTTTCCTGACAATACCAGAAGCTGTACCGACGCGATCGTGGCTGTCAATCTTCCTATAAAAGCTCCTTGTCTTGCATCTCCATCCAGATAGTTCATACTAAATCGGATTACTATGAATCCGATTAAGGCAATCATCAAAAACATGATGGTGCTCAGGGCATCTAATCTGAGGCTAAACCCAATCTGTTGGAAACCGATAAGAGATGTTTCGATCAAATCATATTTGATCACAAAAAAACCGCTCAACGCGGCGATCAAAATGCTAATAATTGAAGAGGTGGTTGCCAGCTTTTTAACGAGAAATGGTCGAATCCCAGGCTGAAACCAAGATACAATTGCGGTAGCAATAAAAACCAATGGTGAAATTAAAGCGAATATGGCAATTATCTGTTGATTCATCATTTTTCAGTTTTAGTGGATAATTTCTACAGAAATGGAAGAAGTAATCCGTAATGGTTTTCCAAGCTTTTTGGCTTCTTGAAGTGTTTCATTCAGAGAGGCTTTGCATGCTTTTAACTGTTCGATTCGCTCCTTTGAATTTTTGTCTATCGATCCAAATCGTATCTCACTGCTAAAATTTTTGAGCTCATGAAAATTGATTTTTTTGGAGATCATGTGATTGATTATTTCTGACGCTTCTTCAGGTGAGAATTCGCCCTTAATCAGATCCTTCTGATTGATTTCAGCAACTTTTAATTCATTGTCTTGAGTTTGTAGCATTGAAGTATTGTTTGTTTACAATGCAAAGGTTAAGAATCTGATTTATAAATTTTTATTTATATTTATTATGGAATACATAAACAAAAATTATGAATTACACCATTCACCAATTGCAGATCTTTCTGAAAGTGGTCCAGACGAAAAGCATCACCAAGGCTTCAGAAGAGTTATTCATGACCCAACCTGCGGTCTCTATCCAGCTAAAAAACTTACAAGATCAATTTGAAATACCGCTTACTGAGGTCATCAGCCGCCAATTATACATCACTGATTTTGGGATGGAAATCGCCCAGATTGCTGAGCGGGTAATTCAGGAGCTAGATAACATCACCTATAAAACTCAAGCCTATCAAGGAATTCTGACGGGAAGATTGAGCATCTCTTCTGCCTCTACCGGCAAATATGTGATCCCCTATTTTCTTTCCGGATTTATGGAAATGCATACTGGGATAGATTTGGTTTTGGATGTGACAAATAAGACCCGCGTCATTGAAAGTCTGAAAAATAATGAGATTGATTTTGCAATGGTTTCCGTCGTTCCGGATAAACTAGCTGTGGAAGAAGAAGTGCTAATAGAAAACAAGCTTTATTTGGTAGGAAACCAAGATTTTAGAGACGAGAAAAAGCCATTGATTTACCGGGAGGAAGGCTCCGCTACCCGAATGGCGATGGAAAAATACTTTGAAGAACACCAAGGTAAGCGCAGAAAACGAATGGAATTGACTTCCAATGAAGCAGTAAAACAGGCCGTGATCGCAGGATTAGGTTATTCCATCATGCCGATGATAGGGATTCATAATGAACTGGTTTCTAATCAACTATATGTTCTTGATTCACCGGATTTACCAATCAAAACTGAGTGGCGATTGATTTGGCTGAAAGGCAAAAAACTGTCTCCTATCAGTCAGGCTTATCTGGAATTTATCCGTTCTGAAAAACAACATATTCTTGAAAATAACTTCAATTGGTATTTAAACCATTAATAGATCAATATGCCTTTTTCCGAAATGGCTCACTTTCTATGATTATACTTGATTTTTAAGCAATCTGAGTTTAGGTGCTCTTAATAACTTCCATCACACTCTCAGGAGCAAAGGGAATATGAGTCAGGGGTTTTCATTTTGTTTTGCCTCCTGTTTATCCAATTACTTCCTCGAAAGGGGGAATCTTTACACTAAATTTTTGAGAGATATTTTCTTGATTGTGTTTAAACAAGGAAATTATCGATTGGCATGGATCTGGAACTTTTACATTCAGAAATTTTAACTAACCAACAACAACATGAAAACTATAAGAGAAACCCAAATTAGCGCGACTACTTCGATTGATTGTAAAGTAAAAACCGCTAGAGATGAGACCGTAGGATCCATCAAAGATATTATGATCAACACCATTACCAATGAGATTGATTATGTGGTATTAAAAGTGGACGAAGGTTTTCTTAACCTAGGATCTAAGCTTTTGGCACTACCCATGGAGTCATTTAATTTTCATACGGCACAAGATGACATAATCATCGTCAAAGAAACAAAAGAAACATTGGAGAATGCTCCGGGTTTTGACAATGATTCTTGGCCTACTGGCCCTCAAAATGAATTCATACATTCGGTGCGTACTTATTACAGTCAAGAACCAAGAAGTCTTTATGGACGATATGATCATCAAAATAGGAGGTTCTTTACTGTGGAGGAAGAATTATTGGCTGCCGACACTAACCGAATTAGAGATGCAAAATATGGTGATGGATTTCTTGAAAAAGATCATAGGGGTTCAAGACAGTCAGATCTTAGAAGTGGTGGAGATCCAATTCTTTAATTAAAAATAATTATCTAGAACAGAAGAAGGCTAACCAAAAATGGTTAGCCTTTTTATTTAGGAAATTATGGACTTGTAATTGGAATTTAAATAGTAATTATCAGCTGTTTAATATGGTTAGCACACGCTCTGGGGTAAATGGGATATGAGTCAGCGATTTACCTGTTAGTTTAAGAAATGCATTGGAAATTGCTCCGGCTACCATAGGAGTGGATGTTTCGCCAACACCTTCAGGGTGTTCTTGGGAATCGATTAAAGATATTTCAATGCTATCTGGGCAATCTTCCATGCGTAATAGAGAGTAGTCATTGAAATTGGATTGTTGCACTTCTCCATTCACAATGCTGATTCTTTCTTGAAGTGCACTGCTCATACCCATGATGATTCCTCCTTCCATTTGTGCTTTTACATTGTCTGGCTGTACGATAATTCCGGCATCTAATGCGATCCAAAACCTATGAACTTTAATTTTGCCTGTGGTTCTATCGACAGAAATTTCACAAACTCCTGTTCCAAGTGATCCATGCTCCACGAAAGAAATGCCTTTTGCTCGGCCTTCTGGACTTGGCTCTGTCCAATTAGACATTTCCACGGCTTTTTCGAGAGTAGCTAAAGCTCTTGGAGAATTACTCATTAATTTTCTTCTCAGAGCCACTGGATCAATTTTTTGATCGAAAGCGATTTGATCCAGCATGCTTTCAATGGCAAATTTATTGGCGCCATGACCTACCGATCTCCAATGTTTCAATCGAACACCATGTTTGGTCTCCAGCCAATTGGCAAATTGATTGGGGATGGCATAATGATCATTTCGTATTCCGCTGGCCACTAAATTTCCACCATCTCCGACTACCGTATGGGAAAAGCTGTTGATTTCTCCCTTTGAGTCTAGACTTGCTTTAACTCGCTGAAGAGACATGGGGCGATATGTTCCATATCGAAGATCATCTTCCCGAGTCCAGATAAGTTTTACCGGTTTCGGAGCCATTTCTTTGGCCAAGACGGCACATTCTTCTACAAAGTCACTCAAACTTCTTCTTCCGAACCCACCACCAAGATATTGTAAATGAACATTGACATTTTCGGACGGCACACCTAAAATTCCTGGTACTCCTAATTTGGTATCAGCTCCTTGCTGGCTTCCAACCCACACCTCCGCTTTTTGCAAATCTTCCGAAACTTGAATGACCGTATTTAAAGGTTCAAGTTGAGCGTGATACACATAGTCGTTTTTAAAATCACAGGAATAAGTTTTAGAAGAATTCCGCCAAGCATCATTCACATCTCCGATCTCCGTTATCACATCTCCCTTTTCATTTTGTGCAGCGATTTTTTCGTAATCTGAATAAATTTCATCTGAGTTAAACCCGGAAGAAGTCGATTCACTCCATTCTATTTTCAAGGCTTTTTTGGCTAATAAAGCCTGTTCAAGAGTCTCAGCCACTAAACCAATAGCATAATCAAATGGTACAATTTTGATGATTCCGGGTTGTTCTAAAATTTCTGAATCATTGAGTAAAGTAGGCTTAGCACCATGTCTTTTTCCTCTTTCTAATACGCCATAAACCATGTTGGGAAGGCGCACATCAATGGCAAATTGAGCACTTCCATTCACTTTTGAAGGGATTTCTGTACGCGGCACGTCCTTTCCAATCAAATTAAAATCAGAGACTTTTTTGATTTCCTTTTCTGTGAATTCAGGAAAGCTTTCAGGTGTAGTTAAAAACGGGATTAGCTCTCCATAGCTGATTTTTTTGCCAGAACCTTCATGAGAAATGACACTGTTGGAAGTCTTTAGCTCTGAGATAGGGACATTCCAATGTTTGGCGGCAGAGTCAAGCAAAATATACCTGGCTTGGGCACCTGCTTTTCTCATGGTGGAGAAATAGCTATTGGTAGTTCTACTTCCTACAGTAAACATCAGTTTGCTATCTGGTGACCAACCGGGAGAACCATAGATTTCTGATTCCTGTGGAGAGAATTCTACCTGCACTTTAGACCAGTCAGCATCCATTTCCTCAGCAAATATTAATGGTAAGGAAGTCATGGAGCCTTGACCCATCTCGGCGGCAGGATTATAAATCGTGATGTCTCCATTTTCTGTCAGTTGAACCCAGGCGGAAACGGGATGCTTTTGAAATTGTTCTTTTAGCTTTTTTTCATCCGTGCAGGAAACCAAAACAGGAAATAATCCTGAAGCGCCAATGAAAAGAGCTATTCCTCCGGAGGATTTTAAAAATTCCCTTCGGTTAATCGAACTTGGTTTGGAAAGATCATTCTTCATGGTTCAGATTATTTGTTTTGGGCAGCTAGTTCTACGGCTTTGATTATTCTTAGGTAAGTCCCACAGCGGCATATATTGCCGTTCATGTGTTCTTTGATTTCCTCTCTGCTGGGATTGGGATTTTTCTCTAACAAGTTGACAGCTTGCATGATTTGTCCTGAATGACAATAGCCGCATTGGGGAGCTTGAGCTTCTATCCATGCTTTTTGAACCGGATGGTCGCCATTTTCGGATAGGCCTTCGATGGTTGTTATTTTTTCTCCATTGCTAAAGTTATTGACAGGAAGTACACAGGCTTTCATTGGTTCACCATCGACGTGAATAGTACAAGCTCCGCATTGTGCTATTCCGCAGCCATATTTAGTTCCGGTCAATCCAAGATGCTCTCGGATCACCCAGAGAAGCGAGGTTCCTTCCGCCACTTCCACTTGGTGTTTTTTATTGTTGATATCTAAAGTATAAGAAGCCATAAGCTGGATGATTTATATTTTAAAATACATAAAAAACTGTGATGATCAATTATTTAGGGTTCATTGACCATCCGTAGCACAATCTAAATCTTAATAAAAACCAAGATGATTTACCCATTCCAACTTGATGGATTTTCAACTCGGACTTTTGAAAAGAAGGTTTTCTCTAAAGTTTCTTTTTGGTTGGTTTTGTTGAATAGGTAATCAGGTTTAAAGCTATCAGTTTTTATTCTTTTTCTTTTTCAAATATTTTCTCAAAAGCATGGTAAACAGCCATGTGTAAGGCGTCACCATGGGTTTTGTCTTCTAAAAACTCGTAGAACAATTTTGTGTTCGAACCATTATTCTTTTTCAATAAATCATACAACTCTTTTGCGGTTCGTTCCATTACTTCTCCTTCCTTCCCTCCGGCAATATAAATTGACTTATGAGAGTCGAAAGTAGTTGGGATTTGATCTAACAATCTCTCATCGTCCCACCAAAGACTGGGGCTCACGATGATGTAGTTGTCAAAAAGTGCTGGTTCTTTAAAAAGTATTTCTGTTGCTAATAATCCTCCCAAGGATTGACCTATAATAGTTTTGGTTTGAGTGGTTCTAAATTTGGAATCAATAAATGGCTGTAATTCTTCTTTTAAAAAGTTGATGAAAACTTCTGATTTTCCAGAGGTCGGGAATTCCTTTTGGTCAAGTTCATTTTGGGATGGGTAAGTGAAATCTCTTTTTCGGTCCACGTTTCCGATTCCCACTACAATGGATTCGGGAATCATATTAATCCAGGAAAAAGAACCAAACTGAACGATTCCAGAAATGTGTATAAAATCCTCATCTAGTGAACCATCCAAGAGATAAATTACTGGATATTTTTTGGTGAGGTCTTCTGAATAATTTGCCGGCAAATAGATATTTAATTCCCGGGTTTCATTCAATTGATCTGATTTAATCCGGATGGTTTATCCGATGGATAAATCTGATTCAGAGATGATATCAGGTAGAGTTTGTCCTACCAAGGGGGAACAAGCCAATAGTAATAAGGCAAGGAGTGCGGTATATTTCATATTTCGATATTCTCAAAAATGCAAAAACGGAATTTTCAATAGAAGGAAGCAGGATAAGCAATGAAAAAAATATCAGAAAATGAAATTATTGATGATTCTTGGAAACCCATTTTGGCACTTGATTTTATTTAGGATCTATCGGTGTAATTGAATAGCCAAGTGCTGTCAATTGGTTTATCAGCCCACATTCATACATTAAATGACTTAAACCAACTGCAATAAAGCAATCCTTCTTTTCTATTGAGTCGGTAATTTCTTTCATCCAACTGTTTTTTTTATCCGTCAATACGAGTGCATTTCTACATGGTGTATTCAATTGGTAATCAATCTCCATTTGAGAATACCAATTCGTTTCTTCACAGTTGTTTAGGTTATCGGTTTTGATTTTTTCAATGATATTTGCGAGCCTTCGCTTATGTGTTCTTAGAGGCATTCCCTCCACATCTTGATTGATTAATGTGATTTGTTTTTCCGTCGTTTCAAGCCCGAGAAGGTCGATCTTTTGTTCGATGGCTAACGATCCGATATAATCATCTAATGAAAGAGAAGTGTCATTTTCTCTTTTGTTTAAACATACTTGTTGTTTGAAATGTCGGTTTAGAAAAGCATACATCTCAGGCGCTGTCATTTTATGATAATCAGTGGGGCTTTTAGCAAAGAGGCTGTCGATGAAGGCCAACTCTTCCTTGCTAAAGTACTTCTTCCAAGGTGTAATTTCGGTTCTACTGTTGATGATATCTTCAGCAGTTTCTCCTGGAATAGTTAGGTTTTCCTTTATCAGTAATTCACTGGATGCAAGGGCCTGATTTGCTATAGATAATGAGTCGAAAAACTCTTTTCCAAATGCGTGATGGGTTCCAAATAAATAGGAAACGTGATGATTGTTGGGGGAAGTTATCTTAAAAAATATGGTATTGATTGAATCAGAATGTTTGTTGTCGTTAGTTTGAGCAAAGCCAAATTGAGTCGATAGGAGCGATAAAAAGATCAGGAAATATATACGTCTTTTTACTGTGTAGTCCATATCACTCTTTGGCTATTTTGTTCAGAAACTAGGGTTAGGTGAGGTTTAGGAGTGCTTCCATCAAAAACCAATTTGGATGAAAATAGTAATTTTTCCTTGTTTCTAAAGGCTACCCAATGTGGAGTCAATGGGTCTTTTTGTTGAAGAATGATTTGACGATTCCCATTTGCTTTGATTAAATCAAAGGATCTTCTTCCCCAATAGGAAAGCAGTAATTCTCCCTCGGAATAATCCGCATCAAAAACCTGGTTTCTGTTCATTGGAGCATCCTCCACATTGGGGTCAGTTAGGTCATTCCATTGTTTCAGGAGGCTGCCATTTTGATTAACCAAATAGCAAGAATTCTCGCCCAAAAGTAGGATTTGGTTTTCCTCAACAGCCCTGATTCTATTAATTGGTTGATCAAATTCGAAATAGGTTTTTGGCTGTTCTCCTTTCTTTAAGCGATAGATTTTAGGGTATTTACCAAAAACCATTTCATTATCAGAAAGCATAAAAAATCCACCTTCGCCAATTCTATAATCGTCTTTGAACCAGTCCCAAATCACCTGAGGTTCCTTATCAATGGTAGATTTTAAAACTCTAACTTGAAACTCATCGGAAGCTTGTAAAAACCTTCTTTCAATCAAGAAGATTTCATTTTGCTTGGTATAAAGCATGAAGTCACTTGCGGCATGCTCGGATTGAAAAAACACGTTTGGTTCAGCCCCTTCCGTCCAGATCATCACGCAGGCATGGTGGTCAGGGTCATTGATTGGATTGATATAAGACCAAAGCACACTTTCACCAATAGTAATCATATTTCCTGTTGGGTGTGCAAATGCAAACGGGGTTTGGAAAAGTATAAATATTACTATGATGAAATTTTTGATGCTTAGTGATTTCATTTTTTTATTTAGGCTAACGGTTCGCAGCTACCCGAAGGGCGGGATTTTTACCACAAAACTTGATTTGAAAAACTAATGTTTGATTAACCACAAAACTGTCTTTGGAACACGAAACCCCGCCTTTTGGGTTGGTGCTGTGTGTGCCGTTTTTACTTCTGTCGCCACGTTTCTATTGTGTTTTTATATTCAGATTCAGCTTGCTCTTTTGCGTCTTCAATTTTGTCGTGAAAAGTGTCAGTAATTGTAGACCAGTCGCTGTCACATCCAAACAAATAATAACCTGATTCATTGTCGTATTCGCAAATGGCAAGACAAGAAATATCATTTACTTGTTGACCTCCAATAAAATGTTTGGTCTTGTCTGTCTTTTCATGTCTACTATCAATGTCCGTATAAAATAAAGTCTTTGCACCCCCTATTAAGTCAGGAACTGGATCGAGTTTATAAATTAAGTCATAAACAAAGTCCATGTGATTTTTATGTCTAGAAACACTGACACCGAAAATTCCAGTCTTTCCCGGCTCATGCTCTATTAAGTCAAAAAGGTCAAAGATATCTTTGTCATTTTCATCCTCCGGAAATTCCTCAACGAATTTGTCAAAGGAAATTTGTCTCTTTAGTAAAGCTCTTGTTAGTTGTGATGCTGTTTCTTTATCAGTCATAAAATGGCATATAACAACACGCTATCAGGCGTGGAGATTTATATCTTCTAAAGTTAAATATTACACTGATCTTTCTTTTCACTCTGGTCTTTCCAAACAACTAAAACTCCATGACTGATCAGCGAATGTTGTACTCTGTCTTTTAGTTATTCAAAAAGTAGCTAGCAATCTTGCTGGTCACATAAAATGAAGAGCATATTGAAGTGTTAACTATTATTTGTTCGTTTGCTATTTCGTTCCAATAACTCACCTCTTCCTGACTGCTATCATAGAAAATTGCGGTATTAGAATAAACTGAAGGAGGTGGAGGAGGCATATCATTTAGCGGAATTTCTCCTTTTTTATTTTTCCTCCTTTTAGGAGTTCTTAATTCAAATTTATCAAGCTGATTCCCAACAATTAGATACTGCTCACCAAACTTGAATATTTGGTCACAATTTCCACCGAATTGTCTTACAAAAATGGTTTTTGAATTTAGATTCCCTTTAATGATAGAATCGATTTCAATTAGGACATCATATCCTTGGTTACGTTGATCCCACATTTCGTTCACTTCGGAGTTAAACCCGATATTTTTGATAGCATGACCTATTACCACAAAATCAACCTCATTAATCATTTGTTTTGCTGATAAGCTATCAAGTGGAAAGCAAGTACATGCAATAACACGTTCGCTTACACCTATAAATATTATAAAAAAGAAAATATTTTTAAGTCTCATAAATCAGCTTTCCTGGATGGTGTACAACGTTTGATGTATGAATCTGTAGCTTTGGTTTGTGTGTTTGCCTTGTGCGGCTATAATTTCATACATGGTGTTGTAGCCAGTTTTCATTTCTTGAGTTCATATGTTTCTAATAGATAAACCGCCAGAGTTGATGCTGCTCCAACAGCTAGTTTTGCATGTCTAGGTTGTAACCCTCTAAAATTCCCGTCTTTACCATGACCACTTCCGTACTCGTTTCTTACCTCTGCGATTCCTTGAACCACTGCAGATAGGCTTCCTAGAATTTGCTTAATTGAACTGGCTGCTTTGGTCTCATTGGGTATGTCATTTGGTGTCAATTTCAATAATTTAGTAGTTTCTTTCATTAATCTTCCCTAATCCCAATCCTTATTATATTTTTCTTTGCTTCCTTCAAATATTGATTTGCAGCAGGTTTCTATGAGCTCTTTTGAAAGACCTATAGAGACGTGTGGAGCAGCTTCAATAGAAGATTCCATTAGGTTTATTTGTTGGGTAACATATTCGGCGTCCAGAATTTTCTTTATATCAACTCCTTTTTTCTCAATTGAATCTTTTCCAGTCAATTTCAGATGGCCAACAAAAATAGGTTTATCTGATATTTTAGTTTTTTCAATTATTTCGAAATTATCAGTCTTTAAATTGTCGTTAAAAAGCTGAACCATTTTTATGGCTTCAGAAGTATCAGGTCTCACCAAAGGGTGAACCATTTCGCATAAAAAGTTTAAGAAAGTCGAGTCATCGCATTTTAGCAGATTAAATCTTTCATCATTAAATATCCAGTTATCGGGCCAGTCATAGGGATTGTTTATTCTGTGTTGCCAAATATCTCCTGCGGCATTATCAAATCGACTATCCAATGATGGCATATCGTCCAAGTTGAATACTCTTGATAGAAAATCAGGTTCATCAAGTCTGCCAGACCACCAAAAACCTTCGACTTGAATAAAGTCAAAGATGTTTCTTCTTGTAACTTCTGAAATTTTATTAGACATCTTTTTCTTCAATTAATTCAATCTGAAGTTCGGGTTTCAGGGTGATCTTTATGATATAGTTTTCAGAAGTAATCATTAGCCTTTTTTCTTCTTTTCTATCACTTAAGATAGATAGTGTTGAAACACTATTTAATTGGATATTTGACAATTCTAGAGAATCACTTTTGACAAAAAACTTTAATTCTCCATACGAAGGACAAATTTTGACAGTAAATGATTGATTTTTTGCATTAATATAATGATAGGTAGATTCATTATAGAAAAATGGGACATCATCCGAATCCAAGGACATTGGTTCGCATTCAAAAAATGACATAAAATCTACTTCGTCTGGATATTTCATTCTCTTATTGGCTACAACATTTTGCATATGGCTTGTGGCGGTTTCGAAGCGCTTTCCTGTCGGCAAAAACCAAAACTGGCTACGGAGCGAAAACCTTGCTGGCAGCCGCTCACCCGCCATAAGCTATATGTGTTGTGTGTGCCTTGAATGGTGAATATAGACCAAAAAGATGGTCGTTCCAACGGGTGAAATGCCTGTGCCGATAACTATCGGTATCCCTTAAGCGCGGGAGTTCCCGATAAGAATCGGGACAGGCTGTTACCCGAAGCCAAGCAAATGGCAAGCTGGTTTGCCGTGAGGCATGCAGTGAAGCCCGCCTCCCGGAGGGCAGGTAAGCCAGACTGCGGTGTCTGTACTGAAGAACATGAACCACATACGGAGGCTATGAGGTCGGATGAGGTAACACATGCTGCCGAAGTCCCAACTTTCCGAAAGGGAGGAAGTACCAAAATAGTAGATGTGGCAGCGATAGGCACAAGGATATTCACCTTACCGAGAGGACTGAGCGTCAAGAATTCTTCCTGTGGAAGAATTTAGCGAAGGGCCAGGATGCAGGGAAGGGATAGACGTCTGGAACGTCCAAGAGAAGTCAGCCGAGGTCATAGTAGCTACGAGGAACGAGCCATAAGAACTATGGAGGTCTCACAGAAGTAGTGAAGGACTGAACATCTTGTGAAATGAAAATTCGATAAGGAGCCTTTGTGTAGCCTTATCTTAAAAGTAATGGAAAGGAATAGCTGGTGTAAAGAGCAACTATTCTATGCTTGATGAACCGCCGTATACAGCCTGTCCCGATTTATCGGGAAGACCCGTACGTACGGTGGTGTGAGAGCCTCTCCCTGCTGGTGTTTGATAGCGGGGCTGGCTACTCGATTGGCATCAGTTTTTTTAATCTTTTTCGTCCAAGTTATTGAAACGATAAGGCTTGATATCAGTCCAAAAGCTAAAAAAATCAAGAGTGCCGAAGTTGGCATTTGAGGTTCTCCTTCAATTTGAGTGTCAGTAAGATGGTTGTATAGTAGAAAAAGTGGTCCAGTAATCCAGAGAATTGTCACGAATGTTAAAAAACTAAATGCTAGGGATTTGATAAACCTATATGTTGTGATTTCATCCTTAATGCGATTCAATATTTGCCAGTCGAGAAGTCCTATAATTATAAAATATAATATGAATCTTAGAAGGATAGGAGTCGTTTCAAAGTAGTCACCGAGCAGAATTATACCAAAGAGTAGAATTCCCTTAATCAACGAGATCAAAATATAATTGCCGATTATTTTTTTCATTTCAAATTGATGCCAACGGCCCCGCTAAGAAACGTGCGGCTTTCGAACCGTAAATGTCTTCGCGAGAAGAATTTTCGTTTGAAAGATAAATCTTGAATTTTTACTGTTCACCGAGCATGTTTTCTTAGCGATTGTTGGCAGCAGCTTTTCTATTGAAATATTTTTCAAATTCTTCCCTTATGTCTACCGGGTTAATGACCTTGGGTAAACTATCTGGTTGAAACAGTATTGTTGTCCAGCCTCTTGAAGCAGAAGATTTTGTGTCAATCAGTAATGTCTTTGAGTCAGCCTGTATAAACTTCAAATAACGAGTCTTAGGGTAAACCGATTTAACACCGTTCTGAGTCATAAATTGATCTGCCTCATACTTGTAATAGTTGTTGTCGTCTGCAACGGTGTAAAAGTCATCACCTAATTCTTTAATCATTTCTTGCACTTCAAGGCTGTCAGGACTCACGAACACAATAGCGTCCTGCTCAATGACAGTCGGGGTGTGTCCATTTGATTCGGTTACAACATAGTTGTTGATGTCCATTGATCTGTAGTACGCGTTCCAATTTTCTTCTTCCGTTTTCGAAGATTCTTCTACCTGTCCAGAGTCGTCTTGTTTAACAGAATCTTGAGTAAATGGGTCAGCGTTTTCGGTTTCCCTGTTCGTCTCATTTGGTTGGGTAGAACATCCCATGAGTTGAATCGTGAATATGAAGAGAATCAGTCGTTTCATTTTAAGTTGCTGCCAACGTTTAGTATAACAAGCTTAGCATCCCGAAGGGTGCTATGATTTGTTATACAGTGTTGTAGGGCGTTTTTTTATTTCTTTTATGATTCGATAAATTAAGTATCCAATCGCAATTAGATTGATAATTTGCCAAACATTTAATCCGATATAATTCACTTTTTGCCAAAAGGTCATACTCTCTAAACTCCAATATTCGCCTTTACTCTCGTCATAAAAATCGTCATAATTCATTAGCAAAAGAGCTAGAACGAAATATATAGCCAAGTCGAGAATAATTATTCCCACTGCTATTTGAATGTTCTTTATAGTCAAATATCTATTCATTCTATCCGTCCCAAACCGAAAAGTCGGTTACCTTGTTATTTTCAAATTTAATTGTCAGTCGTCCAGTATTAATTCCACGTTTTGAATAGCCTAGATAATAACCAAATTCATTCTCTGCTTTTGATTCCGGCTCTCCTAATAATTCCAAAATCTGATTCTTTGTCATTCCATTCAGTTCATAGTTATTTCTCAAACTGTTCATCATATCCCATCTTAATGACCATTCAGTTTCAGATTCAGTCCAGTTTTTCCACTTATCAGAGTCAAACTTTTCGTGAGTTATTCTCCCTTTAAGTGTAAATCCGACTAGAATCATTAGTCCAATCGTTAAAATTCCATATTTAACTTTCTTATTCAATGCTTCGTTTTTTCAAATGCCCTACAACACTTGTAGTTACAGCACTCCCACTATCTTATTGCGTCTATATTCGCATTGTCCACAGGGGTAGTAGGTGTGCCGGAAACCAAATTAAGAATTTCGTCGATCCCATCAAGCGGGCTTTTAATATTTTTGTTGGAAATAGATAGTACATGAGGATAGATTTCTGTGGCCTTAAGCTTTTGTGAATCAAAAGTATACATAGCGGAAATCCATTCCTTTTTGTAATAAATGGGGTGGAAGTCTGGCGAAATGTAGTTTTAAACAAAAAAATCCCCCAGAACAACAGCTCTGAGGGATTTCTATTTGATTCAAGTAATTATTACTTCAAACTGGTATTTGGAACCGGCGCAACCTTGGTCCACGGTGTTACATCCATCTTTCTAGGTGTTGGATAAACTTCATCCAAAGTGTTGCCATCGTAGATTCTTCCGTTTTTCACCACATGGGAAATGGTATTGGTGTTTCGGATATTCTCCAAAGGATTGCTGTCCATAATCACCAAATCGGCCAGTTTGCCTACTTCGATGCTTCCCAGTTCTTTATCCAATCCCAAAGCTTCAGCACCGGAAATCGTCGCAACTTTCAAAGCATCATGGGCTTCCATTCCGCCGCTTGCCACAGACCAAAGTTCCCAGTGGTAACCCAATCCCTGAAGCTGTCCATGCGAACCAACTGCTGCCAATCCGCCTTGTTCAAAAATCGACTTGATGCCTTCCGCATGCTTCATAAATACATGGTCTTCCGGAGCAAACCAACCTCCCAATCCTCCAGCTCTTCTTCTCGCTTTGGCATTCAGTTCCTCATAAGGAGTGAAACGATTCAGCTTTGGATCATGAAGAGGGCTTTCGGTAGTATAGTAATAATTCTCTGCCCAAGGACCGCCATAAGCCACCAAGAGGGTAGGAGTTACCGCCATTTTACTTTCTGCAATGGTTTTGGTCACATCCTGATACAATGGATGGATCGGAATAGAATGCTCATGCCCTGGATAGCCATCGATCAACTGGGTCATATTAAGTTTGAAGTCCAATCCACCTTCTGTTGTTGGCATCAACTCCTGTTCCTTGGCAGCCATAATCACCCATTGTCTATGCTGTCTGTTACCGACCAAATACATTTTGATATACTGGGTATTATAATACTTGCTGTATTGCTTCAGTACGTTTTTGGTTTGATCCAGAGATTTCAGATTGTACATCCAATAACCCACACCAGGACCGGTGCTATATACTCTCGGACCTGGCACCATGCCTGCATCTACCATATCTCCATAAGTCAAGACATCAGTGGTAGCAGTTTGAGGATCTCTGGTTGTGGTGACGCCGTAAGCCAAATTGGCTGCGTAGATCCAAACTGAATTTTTATGCAATCCCCAAGTTGGCCACATGTGCGCATGGGTATCGATAAATCCTGGAGTGATGGTTTTGCCGGACATATCCATGACTTTGGCTTTTCCTGAATCCAAGGTGCCGGAAGCTCCAACAGCTATTATCCGGTTGTTTTCAATCAAAATATCTCCTCTTTCGATCACCTCGTCACCTTTCATGGTTACGATTCGGGCGTTAGTCAGAAGGACAGTACCTTGAGGAATGTCTTTTTTGTAGTAAACCGAAACCTGTTTTTCTTCTGGTTTGTAACTTTCTTTTTCCTTTAATTCCGCTTTGTAAATGCTATCCGCTTTCGCTTTTTCTTTGTCATTTTTCAGTAATTCTGCCAAAGCTTCTTTTTTAGCTTTTGCTACCGAATCAGCAGCTTTTACTGCTTCTGGACCCAATGCTTTTAATGCTGCTACCGAATCTGCTTCAGCCAAAGTTTTAGCTTTTTTGGCAGTTTTTACCGAGTCTTCAACAAACTCAGCTCGATCTATGTCATAGACCCAATGTCCATTTCCCAAAGACCAATGCACTTTCTTTCCATTGGCTTCCCAAGCAGGCCATTCTCCACCGATTTCTGTTAGTTGGCGGGAAGGGAAATTACTGGATTCAGGATTTCCCACATTGATACTTGGGGTCTTTCCTACAGTTGGAATAGTAACTACATAAACGTTATTGTTGACTTGTGCCAAAGCTAAATTGCCTTCTGGAGCCATCAAAATAGTGCTTGCACTGCTTGGTCTCATCTGTGGTTCCTGCGCACTTGCTCCTTCCGGAAGCATGCAGTAATTGACCGCATCCGCATTAGACATTGGCATTCCCATCACATAGCGGATATCGGTAGCCTCATCTGGATTGGTGGTATGTCCATGGTCATTATGAGATTCAGCAACTGACCCAAAAGGAGTGATTCCAGTGATTTTTGCATACTCTTTCTCATCTGTTCCATCCCATCTGACACTTAGTAAAGTGCCTCCGGGACCGTTTAGAAATACTCTCGAAGTATCCTTGGTAAAGTGAACATTGCCATGATTTCCAGCTTCCATGATTTTTCTGAATGGACCGCCATTAGCAGGAATCCAAACCAATTCTGCCTCCGAACCATTAATGCCTGGGCCTTCAGCATCTTTCATCACCTGATTAGAAGCCTTGAATACCGCAATTCTATTCGTTGGGCTCCAGGCAGGTTGCATGTAAAGTGCCTTTTCAGTGGTAAGCTGAGTCAAAGAAATTCTACTTCCCAAAGAGGCTTTGTATAATTGACCACCTTCGGTTTCACTCCATCCCACAAAAGCCAATTGAGTTCCGTCTGGACTCCAGGTAGGCATGGCTTCAGTAAAGTCATTGTTGGTTACACGCTTTGGCTCTCCATCAGGATAACCCATCACATAAAGTCTGTTTAGCGCTGTGAAAGCCAGTTTTTTTCCATCTGGAGAAGGAACAGCATCCCGGATTTGGGTTACTCTGGCATCCGTGGTGTCTTTGATTTCATAATTGAAATACAAGCGAGGACCCATTGCCAAATTCACATCTACTTCGAAAGGAATCTCTGCCGGTGATCCACCATCTACCGAGATTTTCCAGATTTTTCCTCCATATGAGGCAATCACATTTTTGCTATCTGGCGTGAAAGCCATAGCTGGCAAAACGCCTTGTGGAGCGATGGATTCCTGCTCATCCCTTTGAACTGGATAGGCAAGCCATTTTTCATCCCCGGTTTCCATATTTCTCAGAACTAGACCGGTCTTTTCTTCCCATCGGCTTCCATAAACCATCCATTTGCCATCATCGCTGAGCGTTGGGGTAAATGCAGATCCATACCGTGAGGTGATTGTATTCAGTTCGCCTTTATCAAAATCGTAAGTTCCAATCTGATATTGTGGAAGAAGGGCGTTGTAATTCCATGCGCCGGATCTTTGTGAGAAGTAAACCTTTTTTCCATCTGGACTTACAAATGGATCGATGGTTTTGATGCTGCTAGGATTTTCGTTGAGTTGAATTCCGCCGCCTCCATCTTTGTGATACATCCAAAGCTTGGAGATTCTTCGACCCTTGCTGACCACAATGTATTCCGAATCCGGAGTCCAGTCCGCACCTGGCACATCGCCGTTTTTATCTTTGGTGATTTGTACTGTGTCTTTTTTTACCAAATCGATGTACCAAAGGTTATCACTCCCAGCTCTGTCAGAGGTAAAGAGAATTTTCTCTCCATCCGGAGAAAATCGGGGATGGGTTTCATAAGCCATTCCTGTGGTTACAGGCGTTGCTTTTCCTCCTTCCATCGGGATGGTATAAATATCTCCCAGTAGATCAAATGCAAGGGTTTTGCCATCCGGGCTGACATCCACACTCATCCAAGTTCCTTGTTTTGTATTGAACTTGATTTCTCTTTCTGCTTTTAGCGGTAAATCCTTGAATTTTGGGGTGATGATCGAATCTTTTTTGGAACTATCAGACTGGATCGTTGACTGCTGTTCCAAGGGAAATAGCATTTTTGGTCTGTCTGGTACCATCGAAGCAAAGCTTACAGTGGCACCCAAAGCAACCAAAATGGCAGGTTGGGTAAATTTTTTCATAAAGTGATTTTTGGGTAAATAATCTACGTTTAATTCTTCGAAATTTTAATAAAATAAGGCCTATTTTTAAAAATAGGCCGTTTTCGGACATTTAAGTCAAATTGAATTTCAGATTTTCACAGTCCCAATATCAATCAGGTTTTAAAGATTGTACCTCATAAACAGTTACAGGTTTCGCCTTGTTCTTGAGGATCATTTCTCCGATTTTTTCGGTTTGGAAATCAGGTTCTATTTGTTCATGGTATTGTTCCAAAATCAGGATCTGTCCAGGGTTTGCTTTAGACTGTAATCGGGAGGCGACATTGACAGTATCCCCGATGACGGTGTAGTCCAATCGTTTCAAAGAAATAGAACCGATATTACCGGATACCATTTCGCCTTTGTTGATACCGATAGAAACTTTAGGTTTGAATCCGGATTTTTCGGAAAAAACCGGCATGGCATTCATTTTATCCCGGATAGCAATGCTGGCCCGAAGCGCTCTTTTCTCATAATCTTCTCCTTTAAAAACAGCCATCACTGCATCACCGATAAACTTATCAATGATGCCTTGCTCTGCGATGATTTCCCTGACCATCATATCGAAATAATCGTTTAGCTGACCCACTACGACATTTGGCTCTTCGTTTTCACTGATGGCAGTAAAGCCACATAAATCGATAAATGCCACCGCAGCTTCCAGGGTTTCGTTTTCTATCAATCCACTTTCGATTTCTCTCCCTCCCATGAAGTTGAGGACGGTTTCATCCACATACATTCTCAGGATGTTATTTTCCTTCATGGCCTGGATGGTCGCTTTTATCTGGTTGATATAGGTAATGGTCTTTTCGATGGTAATCTCCAGATCCTGAAAATCCACAGGCTTGGTGATAAAATCGAATGCTCCCAGATTCATGGCTGTTCGGATATTTTCCATGTCTCCATAGGCTGAAATTATCACTGTTTTCAACAAAGAATTCTGCTCTTTTACTTTAGAGAGAAGTGTCAATCCATCCATTTCAGGCATATTGATATCACTCAGGATCATATCTATGTTTTTAGATTCCTCCATGAGTTCCAAGGCTTTCTTCCCATTCAAGGCAAAATAAAATTCGTATTCTTCAGAACGGATTTTCTTCCTGAATTTCTGCCTGATTAGTACTTCTAGATCAGCCTCATCATCGACCACTAATATTCTGATCATTGCTTAATTGATTTATGTTTTGCCATCAAATCCTGTATTTCATTCTTCAAGAAATCAAAATCTATCGGTTTTGTAAAAAATTCTTTTGCTCCTGAATCAATTGCTTTTTCATAGTTCTCACTATCACCGTATGCTGAGATCATGCTGACATTGATTTGAGGATATCGTTCTTTGATCTTTTTCAAAAGTTCCAGTCCTGTCATTCCAGGCATATTGATATCCGAAAATACATATACCACTAGTGGAGGATTGTCCTGACCTAAAAAATCCAAAGCTTCTTGCCCAGAAAAAGCAAATGAAAGTGTCATCATTCCACTTTTGATCTCTTTCCTAAATTTT
Organism: Algoriphagus iocasae; assembly: GCF_014206875.1. Taxonomy (GTDB): domain Bacteria; phylum Bacteroidota; class Bacteroidia; order Cytophagales; family Cyclobacteriaceae; genus Algoriphagus; species Algoriphagus iocasae. Next base: position 898,609 of record NZ_JACIJO010000002.1, read on the forward strand.
TGACGAAAAAGTATTTCTACGTCTGTTTCATCATCTACAATTAAAATATTCATAATTTTTGACTTAAGTTGAAATAATGATGGACTGATATAATTGAGAAAGAAGTTTATTTGGCTTCTTTCAATGGTAATACAATTTTAAACACTGTGCCTTCTCCCTCCTTTGACTCCACTGTAAATTCTCCGCCATGGGCTTTGACAATGTCATAACTCAGGCTCAAACCAAGACCGGTTCCTGCTCCTGTTGGTTTGGTAGTGAAAAAGGGCTGAAATATTTTTTCAATAATTGAATCGGGAATACCTTCACCATTATCCTCTACCTTCATTTGGATTTTGTCCCCCAGATTAGTGGAGGTAATTTTTACCAATGGATGAAAATCAGATTCTCCCTCGACTTCTTTATCTAATTTCAGTTTCTTCTCATGAACAGCATAGAAGGCATTATTCACAAGATTTAATATTAATCTACCAAAGTCTTGAGCAACCACCTCTACTTCAGGCAGTTCAGGATCAAGTTCCAATTTGAAATCGGCATTGAAACTCTTGTCTTTTGCGCGAAGTCCGTGGTAGGAAAGTCTCATAAATTCATCTGCCAGCGCGTTAATGTCCGTCAGAACTTTCTCTCCGGAATTGATCCTACTGTGCTGGAGCATTCCTTTCACTATGGAATCAGCCCTGTTTCCATGGTGGTTAATTTTCTTTAAGTTATCTGAAATGTCCCCTACTATCTCTTTAGCGATGTCGTAATTACCGGCTTCAATTTCTTCCTTCATCTCCTCCAGAAGTTCATTGCTCAGTTCAGAAAAGTTATTGACAAAATTCAGAGGGTTTTGGATTTCATGCGCGATACCGGCTGTAAGCTCCCCAAGAGAGGCCATTTTCTCTGCATGGATCAGTTGCGTTTGAGTAGATTTTAATTCCTTCAGAGTAGTCTCCAACTCATTTTTCTGCGCAAGTAATTCAGCGGTTCTTGCAGCAACTTGCTTTTCCAGTTGCTTTTTAAGTTCCTCCGTAATTTCCAGTTCTTTTTCCTTCTGGAGAGATTTGATTCTCTCTCTTTCCAGATTTTTCTTCTGCTTGGCATTAATTATCCACATGGCAATAGCCCATAGGAAAGCAAATGCTTCTGCAGTCTCGAAATAGGATTCCCAATTATTATAGAAGTCTGGGGTAAGGTTGGAGAAAATATCGGTGATTATAGAAATACCAATAATCGGGAGCCAGGCATAAATTAGCCCTTTTTTATGCTCCAAATCGGGAAAAGTCAGAGTGACAAAAACAATCGCTCCGACCAGTAGGTATTTGGCTAAATACACCAAAATATCCAAGAAACCTGGCAATGGAATCCACTCCAAAATAATCAACCCTACTGCCGCCCAAAGCCCATAATTAAATAGTCGCTTCCATTCCTCAGAGACCGTAATTGATGCAAATGGTCTTTTTAAGAAATAAAGGAGAATAATTGATATAATAGTTACTGAAAGCACGTCTTTAGTTTAGGGTTAATAATTGCTGTTTATAGACTTAAAATTCATAATATCATTTCATTATTCTGGAAGATAAATAGTAAAAGCTGTTCCCTGGTCTTCTTCTGTACTACTTTTTACCCGGAGATCTCCATTATGAGATTTGACGATATCATAGCTTAAAGATAAACCAAATTCTTCCTTTTCGATCTTCTATAATGCTCAGGATGGCATAACCGGCTAGCCCTTGATCAGGTATGTAGCTGGTAAATGTCTCCCTATCAAATCGGCTGATTCCACCTCCATCAGACCTATCCACAAGATGCTTTTGGAGTCCTCTAAAATGCCAAAACATCATTGGCTCTTAGCCCTTGTTCATCTATATAATTGGTGAAACTTTTTCCATCATAAAGACTGATTCCTCCGCCTCCTCCGATCCAGATTTCACAGTCTTTGTTTTCATGAATGCTATAGACCACATCAGAAGCCAAGCCTTTCGAAGTTATGAAATTGGTAAAACTTCTTCCGTCAAATTTGCTGGCTCCACCACCAACAGTACCAAACCAGAGGTTTCCATGTTGGTCTTCAATGATTGATCTTAAATTATTGGCAGCAAGTCCTTGAACTGTGGAGTAATTTGTAAAGCCAGTTCCGTCATAATGACTTACTCCACCTCCAGATGTACCAAACCAAAGATGTCCTCTGCTATCCATCAACGAGGAATTGACAGCGTCCAGCGCCAATCCATCATCAGAAGTATATGTCGTGAACTGGGCCATTCCTCCTTCTCCCAAGATGTAGCTTTCCCCCTTGTCATTCTTTATTTCAGTACCGTTTTCATCTTTTAAAACAAGCAAAGGCATCACCTTTGGTGGTTCTAAAATGACTCTTTCACCATCATTTAGATAGCTTGAGAAATCTCCTGCTTGCTTTGGGATTTGAATGGTTTGTGGAGGAAGTTGATCGGATAGGGTTATTTGATAAGGTTTAACAGAATCTGCTAATTCATTGATTTTGGTTATCAAAGGACTGGCTCTGGAAAAATTGGTATTTGCGATTGGCTTGTCCTTATTTTCAGAACATGCAAAAACAAAAAGTAAGAATAAGGAAATAGAAAAAATAGAAACCTTCATCGTGTTAAAGTTACTTAATAAGCCAAAAATCGATGACTTCATAAAATGCTGTTATGCCGAATTTAGTAAATCTTGCCTTCAGAAATAAAGTGGAACCCTTGTTTAAGTATGGATTTCATACTCATTTACCTAGTTGAAAACCAGGGGAATTATTTATCAAAATCTTTCCCTTTGAATTACTTTATAGAATTGGATTAATTGAGTTTATTAAATGAACATGTACTAAGTAGACTTTATGGGTTTTCGAAGTGCTGATTTTAGCAGTTTCGAATGATAATTTGATAATTCTTCTTTAATTCTATTTGGCATTTTAATCTACGCTTTATTATGCGATTTTCCACAAATAAAGCACATTTGAATTTGAACTAAATCATTTATAATCAAGGAGTACGCATACTAAAATGATGAATTTGAATAGGTTAATTTGAATTTTGTACCTGTTAAGTTTTAGTTGATAGGAAGGGAAACGATAAACTCGCTACCTTTTCCTTCTGTACTATTGACTTTGATTTCCCCTCCGTGAGCCAACACGATATCGTAAGCCAAAGAAAGCCCTAAGCCCGTACCTGAGCCAGTAGGTTTTGTGGTGAAAAATGGCTGAAATATTTTTTCTTTGATGGAATCCGGGATACCAGTTCCATTATCCACAACAGAAATCAATATAAAAGATACACCCTTTTTATCAGTAGTTTGGGAAGTGCTGATCTTCACTATTGGCTGATATTCTTCGGAATCCTGCTCGTATTTCACTTTCCTATCCAAAACCGAATAAAAACCATTGTTCAATAGATTTAGAAGGACTTTACCGATTTCTTGCGGAATAACCTTCACTTTTGGAAGACCTTCATCTACAGAAATATCCATTTCTATTTCGAGGTCTTTAGAAATTACATTTTTGTATTTGGCCAAAAAACTGTGGTAAGACATCCTCAAGAATCCATTTGCAAGCGCATTAATATCAGTCAGTTCATGTTTGCCTTGTCCCTGCTTGCTATGTTCCAGCATATTTTTGACAATGGCATCGGCTTGAATGCCGTGTTTTCTGATTTTCTCTAAGTTGAATCTTACGTCCTCCAAAAGCTCTTGAAGTAACTCCCCATCTCTCTTATCTTCTGGTTTTTCATATTCTTCCAAAATCTCCTGAATCAACTCATCACTGACCTCCGTAAAGTTATTGACAAAGTTTAGCGGGTTCTGGATCTCATGTGCAATTCCAGAAGCCAGCTCACCCATAGAGGCCATTTTCTCAGAATTAACCAATTGCCTTTGTGCTTTTTTCAGATCGTTCACAGTGAGCTCTAAATCCTCTTTTTGATGTTGAAGTTCGGAGGTTCTCAGTAGTACTTTTTTCTCCAAATTTTCATATAGTTGAGCATTTGAAATCGATATGGCAATCTGTGTGGATAGTGTCTGAAGAAGATCTTTATGCGATGGGGTGAAAGCACCCACCGAAAGTGAATTTTCTAAATAAAGTATAGCGATCAACATCCCTTGGTGGATCACAGGAAGACAAAGAATGGATTTGATCTGATGGGATCGAAAATAAGGTGTTACTCCAAATTCTGGATGGTTTTGTGCATCTTCCAGTAAGAGGGACTGCTGACTGTTTTGTACATAATTGATGACTTCCTCAGGCAGATCAATGCCAGGAGATGGATAAGGAATTCCCTGTAATAATTTATAGGAAGAAGGGTTGATCATCCCTTCCGCTTCCACCTTCCAGTTGCTATCAGATTGCATCAAGAAATATCCTTTTTCTGCACCAGCATTTTCCAGAACTATCTCCATCATTTTGCCCAAGACTCCTTTCAAAGTGACCTGTTGGGAAATCGCAGCCGAAGCTTTGATTAAGGTATGGGCATCAAACATTTCAAGGGATTGGAAAGTCCGGGTCGTTTCGCTTATTGTACCTGTCTTTTGAGGCTGGCCTTTCTGGAAAACAGTTGGGAAATTCTTTTGAAGTTCATCGATTTTATGAGTTGCACCATATTCCAAATAAGCCAAATAGGAATCTTTGAGATAGATTTCTCCAATTCTTATTTTGCCGCTATTTAGCATCATTTTCCCCGCCTTTTCAAAAGCAATTGCTTTGAGCGGAAGCATTTCATTTTTGGAAGTTTGGCTGATGACAGCATCATAAAGGTCCAAAGCATCTAAAATATGACCCTGTTTTTCTTTTTGGATGGCATGAATCAGGTCAATACGAAATTGGAAATTTTCAGGAGCGGAGGCATTCCATTTTTCCAATACAGCCAGAGATTCCTCAACCGCCGTTTGAAGTTCAGGGTTTGGCTCTTTCGGATCCATCAACTCCAGGGAAATCATTGGTAAATAGATGTAATAATCTGCTAATACTACAGATCCAGGAACTGCCGACAAGTAATTTTTGGCATTGGAAATATAGTCAAATGCTTCCTGGGGATTGCCCAGTAAATAGCTGGAAAAACCTTTGTAAAGGAAAAAGTAGAACCTTCCGAAATAATTTTGCTCCCGCTCCAAAAGAGCATAAATATGTTCGTCCGTTTCAATGCTTTGTAATTGAGTAGGTGCTCCTAAATCATTAATAAACTGATAGAAAACGAGAACTGTGCTTTTGACAAATAGATTTTTGGTTTTTTCGGCGATTTGTAAGCCATGGTACAAGTTCTCCTCCAATACCGAAAGAGAGTTTCCAGCGGTAGTAATTACCTGCCCAAAACCAGAAATATTATAGCCTGCAAATTGAAGTTCACCAGATTGAAGACCTGCTGTCAAGCCTTCTTTTAGATAGTTGATACTTTCTTTGGCAGGTCTTGCGTAGATGTTTAGGAAAGCTCCTAAAACAAAACAAGTATTACTTTTTTGTCTTTGACTTTTTAACTCATTAGCAAGCTGGTAGGAGAGATCACCAAAGTCAAATCCCTGCTGAAAATCACCGAATGCAAGTCCACAAAGGATTCCATAAGAACTATATGCTGTACAGCTTTCCGCTATATTTCCATCATTGATAGAAATAGCTGTGCTCGTCAAAACCAAATATGTCCACAAATTACTCTGTCCACTCAAAAATGCAGGAGAGAGCATGTTGACGATCAACTTGATTTTAATACTTGGCACTTCCTCTGAAGAAAGGGTCCTATTTTGTAATAAATCGATAGGTTTCTTGTTTGCCATTGAACCCATGATTGCGCCAAAACCTTGGCCGATGGCATCTCCAAAATCTTCTTCTTTTGGAAAAGAGATACCCATCAATTCCAAGCCTTTTATTCCAAAATTCAAAGCATCCTGAAACTGGATTTTCATGGTAGAAAAAATGATGAGCTGGTTATAAATCTGCGCTTTTTCATCATTTGTTTTGGCGAAAACCAATGTTTCATTTGAGAGGTCAAAAGCTTTTTGCTGGTCTCCCGCAATAAATTCTACCTCTATCTGAGCAAAGGAGATTTTCCATTTCAGATCATAAAATTCGTTCCAAGGATCTTTATCTTGAAGAAGTTGGTCAGCGAGGTTTAATAGCTTTAACGCTTCATCAAAGGCAATGGCATCTCTTGCTTTGATGCCTGCTTCGTAATTATAGGAAGCCAATTTCACCTGTTTATCCAGATCCGTAATCAGGGTTTTTGCCCGATTTAATTGGTTGGTTACTTTAAAAATCCAATCCTCTTTTTTCCGGTCCAGTATATTTTCAAAAAACTCTCCGATTTCTAAGTGAATCTGAGTTTTATCTTTCAAATATAAATAGGCTGCTTGCTGGATCCGGTCGTGTACAAAATAGTATTCTGTACCATCAAAAAGCAGATAGGAATCATTTAAAGCAGGGCTTAATTCCTCTTTAAAGTCCAACTCCGACATTAAGAAAATTTCTGAAATTTCTTTGGAAGAAAAACGGTTTCCTATAGCTGCTCCTGTGCCCAGTATTTTCCTCACGTTTTCAGGAAGTTTCTCCATCTGTTTCATCAGGAAATCCACTACGTTCTCAGTGGCACTTTCCTCAACAATTTGAGATTCATCCCATTCCCATTTCCCCTCTTTGGTATTGGGTACGATCAAACCTTTCTCATAAAGGCTATTTATAAATCGATGCACATAAAATGGATTTCCACTAGTTTTGGCATGTACCTGTCTAGCAAAATCTTTTACCTTTTCAGGAGTTGTCATCAAGCTATAAGCTAGAATTTTCTCGATTTCTGAAATCGGTATCAAGTCCAACTCAATGTTTTGAATTGGGAATTTTAATTTCTTTAAATCATACAGAAGAATCGTTAGAGGATGGGAATCATCTACTTCATTATCCCGATAGGCACCGACAATGAAAAAGGTCTGATTTTGATTGTTTTTAAGAAGCTGGGATAGAAGGTTGAGACTTGCTAAATCAATCCATTGGAGATCGTCAAGAAAGAGCGTGATCGGATAGGGCTGAGAGGTAAAGACTTTGATGAATTCTTCAAAAACATATTCAAATCGGTTCTGGGACTCCATCGGAGAAAGGGCTTCCAGGTCCATTTGAGGACCAATTATCTTCTCCAAAGTCGGAAATACTTCCGTTAGCAACTTTCCGTTTTGCCCCAAAGCTACTTTCAATTGATCTCTCCAAAATGCCAAAGCAGTTTTATGCTCTGTCATCAACTGGAGCAACAAACTTTCAAAAGCCTGAATCAATCCGCTGTAAGGAATGGGCTGATTCAAAAGCTCATATTTGCCATGAAGGAAGAATCCATTTTGTTCCAAAACGGGCTTCTTGAGCTCTTGGATAAAACTGGATTTGCCGATTCCTGGACTTCCTTTCACTAAGAGAAATTGGGTTTCTTTTTTATTCAGACAGGTTTCCCAATAACCCATTAATTCTTGCAATTGCTTTTCCCTGCCAAAAAGCTGTCTTGGCATTCTGAAAATCGATGAAAAATCAAATTCCGCCAGTTTGAAATCATGAACTTCTCCTGTCTCTTCTAGGTCTTCGGCACATCGCAATAGGTCATGTTCTAACCCCTTGGCTGATTGATACCGATCGTCGGCGGATTTGGATAAAAGCCTAAGAATGATTTTTTCGAGAACAGGAGGGATGTTTCTGGAATATTCTCTCAAAGTTGGTGGCTGAGAGGCAATATGTTGGTGGATGATCTGGAAAGAATCCTCGCTTTCAAATGGGAAAACTCCTGAAAGTAACCTGTAAAATAAAACACCTAAAGAATAAAAGTCTGTTCTGTAATCTGTCAGCCGATTGATTCTACCTGTTTGTTCAGGAGAGAGATAATGGATTTTTCCACCAGTAATTTTTTCAGAACTGATTTTTTGAAAGGAAGCCGAAACTCCAAAATCTATCAATCTGATAGCAGAAAAATCTTTTGCAACCAGAATGTTGTCTGCACTGATGTCACGATGCACAATTTTCTGTAAATGCATCTCTCCCAAAGCCCGCGTGATTTTTGGCGCAATTTTCAAAAAATCCACTAAGGATAATCGGTGATTTTTCCTGATTAGGTTATCCAAAGATGTTCCTTCGAAATACTCCTGAATAATCCCAAATCCATTTCCGATTCTGATGAGTTCCAGGTAGTTTGCTAAACCTTCGCCGTGCAGTTTTTCTCCTAAACGAAATTCTTCCTTGATCCGCTCTATTTTTTGTGGTGTGGGGAAATCATCTGCATGGATTTTTATGATGACTTTAACTCCTGTCTGATGGTGCGCGGCCTCAAAAACAGAAGTCTCAGAATCTTCATACAGTTTATTGATTACTATGTATTCCCCAATATTCATTTAGAATAGACAGAAGTTATTTTCTCAAAGCAAATTGAAATATAAAGGTTTTGCCAAACTGGTCTAGTCAAAGTGTGGATATATTTCTTTATTGAAGAAATCCTGAATGATGTGTTTGTCAAGCCAGATTTTGTCAATCATATATTGATAATCGTCTTTGACAGAGACGTGGTAAGGATCCGAAGCATTTGACTCAATGGAATTAGTCCATACTGAATGCAAAGTGAAGGCGAAATTTAGGTCAGGATGGGATAAAACAGCCTTTGGGCCATCTTTCAGATTGGCAGCGTCAAAAATCCAGACTTCTCTGAAGAAATTCTTTTCTCCATTGAGTTCATCTTCATTGATCATCAATACGGTAATGTAGCCATCGATTCCAGCTCGAGGATTGGTACTCGTTTTCCTATTTGTAAATTGAAGCGATCGGATTTCATATCCCTTCGGAAATTGGAAATAATCTTCTAACTCGAAGGATTGGGCATTTAATCGCACCAATTGATGAGGGACACCTTCTTCGGATAACTCTTTTACTTTTTCTGCAGGTACTTTACGGTTTGGATAATCTTTATAAAGCTCATAAATGAATTCAGTCAATCTCCTTGGTTCCAAACCATAGCATTGGAAGTAGATATCTGTGATTTCATTACTTGGAATGCTTCCTGAAATGATATCTCGAAATGTATAAATTCCCACTCCCCAGGTATGTGCGCCAAGATCTTCTGGATTGTCTAGATTTCCTGGAGCATCTAAAATCAGTTCGGAAAGTAAATTACCTTTCTCCGCATCAATCTCATATTTGCTGATTCGACCGATATCCATGACTCCGGCAGAAATAATTCCAGCTGTATTTGGTTCGATCTCTGATCCACTGACCAATTTATCAAATGGTCTTACCCATTCTGCCAGGCAAGCAGCACTATTGCTGGCGCCATATAATGTCAATTTGCCTCCCGGGTTTTTATAGTTTAAGTAGCAATGGATAAATTCTGGTTCCAGTCTTATCCTCTTCGCTACAGCCGTTTTGGAGGAAGAATTTAGGTCCTTTCGAGCCACTATATACACATCTGTAAATGGTTCTTGAGGTAGTGTGGTGTGCTTTCTGATGAAATTATCTATCTCTTCATTATGAGGAAATGGATTATTAAACATCACATCCAGGGATAACTTAAATGCCGCATTGATAAACACAAAATAGTCTTCTGAAACAGTCGTCTGATGGCAACATTGTGTGATTTTCAGATTTTCACCTTTTTCATCCACCAATCTCCAAGTCTTTAGAGATTTAGATCCATCAAAGCAGTGTACATAAACTTCGTCTTTGACTGAAAACTCATTTTTCGGTATCCCTAAAACGGTCAGAATGTCTCCAAAAATTTTGACTACTTTGTGTTTTAACTTTCTAAAAAAGCGCTTGAATTTACTCTCATGTGTCGGGAAGTCTTTATGGACGTTTTGAAAATATTCATTGAGTTTTTCTCTAGCCTCTGTCTTGGAATCCAATGTTTTCCAGGCTTTTACTTTTTGCTCCAGATCCTTTTCTATCGCATGGTGATGAAGGTGTAAGGACGGCCACAGGTTGGATTCCTTCAGCTGAAGTTTGGTCGACTTGGTATAATTGACCGAAAAAAGCTCTTTGGTAACTGGGTCAAAAGCAGGGTGTGCCGTCGTCTGTAGCACAGGAAAAGGCCAAGGCACAATTCCAGGAACGCCATTACTATATTCTTTGATATAGCCGATGGCAGTTTTTACTTCCAGTGTATTTGGGTCAATTTCATAGGGTCTGCCTACATCTGTAGTGGCCACCAGTCGATCTTTGGTGTCGTTTCCATACCTAATAGGCGTGATAGCAGTGGAGAGTAGATCACTGCAACCTAGCCAAAAGGACATTCTGGTGATTCCAAGATTCTTAAAAGCACTGAAGCTTTGCTCCCATTTCGGATATTTTTTGTAGCTGCCATACTTTAAGGCCTCGTCTGCATAATATGCAGGTGGTTTTAAAAGGCGAGCTTTCAACATCACTTTTCCTTCTTGGTCAAAATCATATCGCATGACAAAGCCACCTCCAAGAAGAATGGGAGAAGCGAATTCCTTGTTGTCTGTTCCGTCTGGATTTTTCTTTGGATAGGGATAAGCCGAATTGACAGATCCGCTGGAGGAATTGATAAAAACATGCCCAGAAATATCAGCTGGGATTTCACCATAAATCGTCTTCAGCTCGATGTCCAATGGATCCCGGGTAGAAGAAATCAATGGCCGAACAGGAGGATTTAATTCCGCTCTTCCTTTTTGGAGAATTTTGAGTTGAAACATAACTAAAAACGAAAAAGATTGATGTTTATCAAGATAAATAAAACTTTTCTAATTAAAATTTATTTTTGATAAAAGCATGTTTTCAACTTGATGCCTCCTTTTCAAGCTAAATACTAGTAGGTTTTTAGATATAAAAAACCGGTTGGGGATCTTCATTCCCTTTTTGAAGCTCCCCCCGGTCAAAAAAATTGCTGCGTTAAGTTTATATCAAAAAATTTGCTGCTTTGAGTCCATTGCATCTTCCTGATGGCAAATTTTAATTGGGCTCAGTCCCAATGGCTTATTCCTTGAGTGATTTTTCCATTCACAAATAGGGCTGCGATAGGTTGAGGTATTTGGGTTATTGTGGTAATCGTTTCTTTACTAAGACCCCAATAATTGGCCCATACTTCTTCTTTATCTGTCCTTTATGCTTCACTTTCAATAAGTTGTACTGAAATACTCAGATTTAAAACTGCTTTTGTATCAACCTAGGTTTAACCTGTCCGAACAACAGGAATTTTTTCCCGAGGAAACAATTTTTAAATACAATAAATTGTTTTTCAGATTTTGCTTTCGTTAAATTGAGCCATGAAGAAGGTGTTTTTTCTAGCTTATTTTTTCACATCCTTTGGGCTAATTGCTCAAATTCAAAAAGTTGGTGGATCCTTTCAATATGAGGAGGTCTTTATAGACACAGATGATTTTCAGTCGGATTATCTGGAGAAAATGGAAGGTTCTTTGGCTGAACTAAAAAGTCCTAGTGAGCTTCGCCTACAAATCATCAATGATCTTGGGTACTACTACCATACGAGAAACCTTACAAAGGCGCTTCTGATTATTGAAGGAGGTCTTAATGAGGCAAGAGACATGGGCAATTCTTATTGGGAAGGAAGAATGATGGTTTCGCAAGGAGCCATTTTACTTCGCATGGAGGAGTTAGATCATGCACAATCCGTATTAACAGCTGCTATTGAAAATATCCCCGAAAAAGAATCTTGGCTCCTCTACACCAACCTCGGTTATGTATATGAGCGAAAAGGCATGCTTGGAGAAGCATTTTCTTATGCTTCAAAAGTTTTGGAAATAGGAGAGAAGTACAATGATCCAAAATCAATTGCAATGGCTTATTCTGACATGAGCAATTTATTCTGGAAGCAGCGCAAATTTGAAATGGCTTTGACCTTTGGTTTGAAGTCTCTTGATCTTTTTGAAAAAAGAGGTTTGAGGGATTTAGATTATGATTTTACTCTTCATTTGGTTGGTCAGTTTTATGTAGATCTGAATGAGCCTTTGAAGGCATTATCCTATTTTAAAAAATCTGTTGAGTTTGGGGAGCGCTATGGTTTTTATAATAACCTGAGTGATTCCTACATCGCGCTGGTCAATTTACAAACAGATTTAGGAGAATATTCAGAGGCGATAAGTTCTGGAATGGAAGCCTTACGGTATGCAGAGCTACTTGATAATGAATTCATGATCATGCGCTCTTATTTGGCTCTGGGAAAAGTCAGTAACGCTTCAGGGGAATACTCAAAAGCTGTAGGGTATTTAGAAAGTAGCCTGGCCAATATCAAACCTAATTTTGGAGATAAATTCCAGCTAGGGATGGTCTATGAGGAGCTAAGCAAAGCACATGAGAATTTAGGAGAATTTAAACAGGCACTTGCATCGTCCAAAATGTCTGATAAGCTGAGGCAAGAAGTTTTTACAAAAGAGGCGGAAGACAAAATAGCACTCCTTCAAACTGAAATGGAGGTTGCCCAAAAGGAGAATACCATCAAGCTTCAGCAGGTAGAATTATCAAAAACCAGGGAGTTACAGTTGTTTTACTTGGCATTGGCTATCGTGGCGATTGTTTTCCTTGGTCTTCTTTATATAGTTTACCTGAGAAAGGAAAAATACAGTAAGCTTTTAGAGAAGAGAAATCAGGAAAAAGAGTATTTGCTAAAAGAAATTCATCATCGGGTAAAAAATAATCTTGAAACAATTTCCAGCCTCCTTTCCCTTCAGATAGCAACCATTGAAAGCCCAGAGTTTAAACAAATAATGGAGGAGACCTATTCGCGAGTGCAAAGCATGGGAATGATCCATTTAAGTCTTTATAAAAAGGGGAATTTGAAAAAAGTGGAGATGAAGCAATTTTTTGAGGAATTGGGAGGTTTCATTGTAGATACTTTCGATGCTGAAAGCCGAATAGATTTTAAGACAGAAATGGAACCAATTTCTTTGGATATTGATGTAGCTATTCCAATTGGACTGATAGTCAATGAGTTAATTTCTAATTCCTTGAAATATGCTTTTCCTCAAAACAGTGCTGGGAGAATTACTGTTTCTTTAGAAGAAAAAGATGCCAGCTTACTGCTGAATGTTTCTGATGATGGAATCGGAATGATGGCAAATTCTTTTTCAAAGGGAACTGGATTTGGAAGAGAATTGATCGGACTTCTTACTCGTCAACTGGATGGTAAAATGACCTTGGTAAATGAGTCAGGAACTGCATTTTCATTTGAATTTGTCTTAAATAAAGCAGCATGAGTCCGACTCGAATTTTGATTGTTGAAGATGATATGATTATTGCGGCCAATATCAGTCTTCAACTCAGTAATCTAGGTTATGAAGTTACAGGTATCGAAACAAAAGCTGAAGAAGCCATCCACCATGCTTTGGAGTCTAGACCTGATATTATTCTAATGGATATTCAGCTAAAAGGGAGAGCAAGCGGAATTGATGCTGCTCATATGATTCATCAATCTTATGATACTCTTATTATTTTTTTAACTGCGAATGAGGATGATGCCACATTTAACAAAGCAAAGGAAACAAAACCTTTCGCTTTTATTTCAAAACCATTTACCAAGCAAAATCTGGAAAGAACCATTGCTTTAGCAGAGGAAAGACTCATTAAAAGTACATTTCCCAATGAAGAGGAGGATACCTTCGTGGAGGCCCAAGAGGATAGGATTTTCATTCGAAATAAAAATAAATTGATCAAGGTAATGCTGGATGATATTTTGTGGGTGGAGGCTGAAAGGAATTACTCTAAAATTATTACTTCCCAACAACCGTATTTGATCGTAAGCCCATTGAACAAGCTTTGCGAAAAGTTAGATCAAAAAAAAATTATTCGGATTCATCGCTCCTTTATGGTAAACTTTTCAAAGCTGGAGGCTGTCACAGATTCCAATGTGGAGCTAGAAGGAAAAACCCTCCCGATTGGCAAACAATACAAGGAAGATTTATTCAGGTTGATGAATAAATTGTAATTGCTATTTGTGTCCGTTCGTTCTTCAATCAACGATGCCAACCAAAAATTTGGTGATTTTAGCTTTTACTTCCCCGGAATGCTTTTGTGCTAATGTGTGATAGTTTTCAATAACTTCGAAGCCTGCTGGGAGTCAATATTATACAGTTTATTTTTAGAGCAATTAACGGGTACATTGACCAAAATTAGCTCATAGGTAGATAGATCTTGAAGGTAGTCCCTAGCCCCTCAGTACTTTCCATTTTAATTTCACCTTGGTGAGCTTTGATGATATCATAAGAAAGGGATAAACCTAACCCTGTGCCTTGACCAGTTGGTTTGGTTGTAAAGAAGGGCTGAAGGATTTTGTCTTTGATGGATTCGGGGATGCCTTTACCATTGTCTTTTACAGAAATCTCAATTCCATTTTCAGTTTTCTTAGTGCTGACAAGGACTTCTGGTTGATAGCCTTCGTCGCTATGGTTATCAGGACCTGATTTCGCTTTCTCATCGACCGCATAAAATGCATTATTAACCAAGTTCAAAATGACCCGCCCGATACCCGAAGCCACGACATTTACCATTGGCAAGTTTGGGTCCAATTCTAGTTTAAAATCTGCATTGAAGGATTTGTCTTTGGCCCTTAAACCATGATAAGAAAGCCGACATATTCATCGGCCAGCGCATTTAAATCAGTCAGGACTTTTTCGCCTTTTTTGGCCCTGCTATGCTCCAGCATTCCTTTCACGATCGCATCTGCCAACTTGCCGTGATGGTTGATTTTGGCGAGGTTTTCTTTGAGGTCTTTCCCGATAAATTTCGCTTCTTCAATATCCCCTTTCTCTAATTCCTTATTCATCTCATCTACCAGTTCTTCACTTTCTTCAGAAAAATTATTCACAAAATTCAACAGGTTTTGAATCTCATGGGCAATGCCAGCGGTAAGTTCACCAAGCGAAGCCATCTTCTCGGATTGAATGAGTTGGGCTTGGGTGGATTTGAGTTCAGAATAGGCTTTTTCGATTTCTTTAGCTTGAGCAAGTTCCCGGTCTCTTACCTTGTCTCTTTCTTTTTAATCAATTCTTCCTTTATCATTTTTAGAGTTGTGTTTAAAAAGTCTTTTAAGTTCAATTCGTTTATTGAAACATAATCATTGTTGTGTTTGTGATGCCAAATTTGATTCTCAAATTCTAAATATTCCTGCTCAGATAATTTGAACTTAAATGGAGATTTTTCTTGGTAGTTCTTGAGATAATTTTTCCTGTCAAATGGCAGTTTTTTGGTGAGATCTCCATTTGCTAAGGGGAAACGTTTCATCAAAAATGGCATTAAGTTCATTGTATAATTATCTGATCTAAAAAGAATATCCTCCTCTTGATCTACCAAGAGTGTCAGCCAATTTACAATCTGAGTTCGTAAGGCATCATTTTTCAAAAGAGTCAGTTTTCCTGAATTGACGATTTCGCTAGACACTCCTGTTTGGGCATCAAAAGAATTAAAAGTGCCAATCCTTACGAGCAGGTCATCCAACAGTTCAGGATCATTTTCAAGGGCATTTGATCGTATCAGATGGGTGAGTTGCACACTGGCCTCGGTTACTTTTTGATTGATAGTGATGCTAAAGTTTAATTCCTCCAGATTATTTTCGAATTCATTTTTTAGCCCTTCGAGTATTTCCAATTCTTCATTACTTTCAATTCGTTGCTGATTCCAGGAATTGATCTGTAAAGCAATTAAAATCCCAATGGTAACTAATAGGATTTCCCCCAGAGCATATACTAAATACTGGGTCACCCGATTTTGGGAAAGAAGTTTTTGGCGGATTTTGCGGAAGATTGATATCAATCTACTATGGATTAGTAAGTTGAATAATAAATTTTGTTCCTTTTCCTTCTTCACTTTCCACCTTCATCTCGCCTCCATGCGCTTTTATAATATCATAGCTTAAAGACAAGCCCAATCCTGTTCCAGAACCTGTCGGCTTAGTAGTAAAGAAAGGCTGGAAAATTTTTTCTTTGATAGAGTCGGGAATGCCGTTTCCATTGTCTTGGACAGAAAGCTCCACTCCATTTTCAGTTTTTTTGCTGCTGACAATAACTTTTGGTTGGAATCCTTCGATTCCTAATTTGGATTTCTCATTGACGGCATAAAAGGCATTGTTGACTAAATTAAGAATGACCCGGCCGATGTCTTGAGGAACCACTGTCACTTTGGGTAATTGTTCATCTAGACCAATTTCAAAGTCCGCATTAAATGCCTTGTCTTTAGCTCTAATTCCATGATAGGATAGTCGTAAAAATTCATTGGCAAGCAAATTCAAATCAGTAGGAACTTTTTCTCTATCATTGGACCGACTATGTTCCAGCATTCCTTTTACAATGGAGTCAGCACGCTTTCCATGTAATCTTATTCTGGAAAGATTTTGTTTAATTTCATCGCCAATGGATTTTGCTTCTTCAAATTCACCTTTTTCCAATTCCTCCTTCATTTCATCTACCAATTCCTCACTTACTTCGGAGAAGTTGTTCACAAAGTTGAGAGGGTTTTGGATTTCATGGGCAATTCCCGCAGTTAGTTCACCCAAAGAGGCCATTTTTTCAGATTGGATCAATTGAGCCTGGGTAGATTTCAATTTTTCATAAGCAGAGACAACATTTTCTCTTTGAATGCGGATTTCCTCCTTTTGGGTTTGTAAAAGACGGTTGGCCTTTTGCTTGCTTAAATTGTTTCTATACAGGTATAAACTAATAATTACCAGCATGATTAAAGCGACCAAAGAAGCCACTATTATAATTTTCTGGTTAAATACAGCCGCGTTTTTCAGTTCAGTATCTTGTTGTAGGATTTTAATCTCAGCTTCTTTTTTGTCCAATTGAAATTCGAATTGAAGCTGTTGAATCATCTTTTCGGTACTGGTTTTTGCAATGATTTCTTTGACAGATTTAACATTGACTTCATTATCATAAGCCGCTTTATAATTTCCTAACTGGGCCTGTGATTGTGCTAGGTTTTGATAAATTTCTACTAATTCACTCTTGGCGTCAATTTCTATTGCCAAAGGTTTGGCACTTTCTAAGCTAGTGATAGCTTCTTCATAATTTTGTTGCAATTTCTGAGTTTTTGCCAAGCCAATAAGGCTTTGAATCATTTCAAATTTGGCATCAGACTTTTCGGAAATATCCATTGCCCTTTTGTGAAATTCATAAGCTTTAGAGAAATTCCCTAAAATGGAGTTTATCTCGCCAAGTTGAGTTAAGGGAAATGTGGCGTCAAGGGTTCCATCACAAAGTCCCAAAGCCACTTCATGAAAATAGGTGGCAGAATCGTATTTAGATTCCAAAAAGTATACTTCTCCAATATTCATTGCTGCAATTGCCATACCTGACTCGAGGTTGATTTCTTCAAATACCTCAAGGGATTTTTTGAAGGTTGTCAATGCTTCATTGAATGTATCGCTGTTTTTGCTGTAGACTGTCCCGATATTATTGAGGGATGTTCCTATTCTTAATTTATTGTCGAGTTGTTCTGAGATTTTAAGAGATTTGAAATGGAGTTCTAAAGCTTTCGTATTGTTTCCAAGCAAATAATAAATAGAACCTAGATTGCTTAGGATATTTGCTTCGCCGGTTTTATCCTGAATTTCTTCGTAAAACTTCAAAGCCTCCTGAAAATTTAGAATTGCTTCTTTATAGTTTCCCTGTTGGGCATAGGCTCTACCTTTGGCATTGTGACTGTCCGCTAATCCCTTTTTATAGTTTAATTCAGTAGCCAGTTGAATAGCCTCATCAAAGTAATCAAAAGCTCCTTTTAAATCTGAGCCTAAGAGTTCAATTCCCAAGTCGACATACCGATTAACTTTTGAACTGTCATCTTTTGAAGCTTCTATAGAACTCAATAAACTGTCGGGCCTAGAAGTTTGTGCTTTGCTTTTGTTTATATGAAAATAAGAAAGCAGGATTAAAAAGAGGATGTACTTTTTGGTAGTCAAAAATCGATTCATATTACCTTTGTAAATGCAAATTCATTGGCTTTGTTCTGATTGGTAGTCTTCTACTTTTTATCTCTATCGTTTAAAGACTTCATTTTTATTTAGAATACACTACCTCATTTCTTCGCTTTGTCTAGCTGAATTTTATCACTTATAATTTAAGAAAAGAAACGTATGAAATACTATTCCATACGTTTCAAAAAGAGCTATTTCTCAAATAATTAATGGTCTTTGATCACATTGACCGTTTTAATGCCTTTCACGGTATTGACATGAATCACATAAAGACCCATATGCATCTGAGAGAAATCTAATTCCAGTCGACTTTCATTTTCATACCAAGTTTTTGGCATGTGCTGGATTCTTCCCATAGCATCCAAAATAACCAGTGAGTAATCAGTCGGTTCTTCCAAAACAAGACCTTTTAGATCTAGATTTAATTTGTCTTTGACTGGATTTGGATAAGCTATTAAGTGAGATGAAGTTTCTTCTCTTTGTAGATTTGTCATTCCCTCAGATATCACTATTTCAGTGACTGTTTCGCCTAATAATGGATTAATCCTGGCATTTTCAAAATTTGAAGCTTTTGGACGAATAGCTATAGCCTGAGATGCCCAATGCTCACTCTCAGAGGCTGTCGCACTTAAATCTCCTGTTTCTCCAGGCTCACTTTGAATAAAGTAAGACATCATGTTAGAGGTTAAGCCTTGTTGATCATTTGGATCATCGTAAACTTCAATAGTACCGGCTGGTCCTGTCCATGTTGAATTTTTCTTATTGGAATAGAATAACATCACCATGGTATTACAATCAATAGTAGTAAGTGATGGTGCAGTTCCAATTAATCCTTGAGGTCCAGTTGCTCCAGTAAACGTTACAATTGGTCCATCAGGATGTTCCACGTCAGCACCACTAATTCGTGAAATGCCCATCGTCCATTTAGGAGCTTGTTTGATCCTGAATTGATAATTTTCAGGTTCATTGTTAGCCTTGACAATTTTGTAAAAAGTGACTATCGCTAATTGATTCTCTTGGTTAACTCTCTGGATACGGACCCAATCTTTATCTAGTGGAGTCACGGATGGGGCTTCGCCTTTTTCAAACATCAATCCTACAATCAATAAATCACCGACTTTTGTATTTGCAGGCCTTTTAATTGTAGCAGGGTTACTTGTATTACCTGATCCCATTGCCGTTTCAAAATCTCCTATTATCGGAGCTTCATTGATACAGCCAACGATGAGTAATGATTCAGGTTCTGAAGTGACTTGTTCATAATTTTCATTTCCGATAAAGGTTGCTTTAACTTGGTAGGTACCAGGGAAAATAGGAGCAATTGGACTCGGTCCATAACTAGTTTCCCCTACTCCAGAGTATTCTATGATAATTAGATTAGGATCTAAAACATCCTCAATTCCCCCAATTCCATAAGCGAAGGCGGTTGCTTCGATCGGAGCTCCATTGTATTCAAACCTTCCTCCAGTTACTGAAACAGTCGGAGTTGCCTTATCGACCGATAAAAGGCCTTTGTTAATATTTACTAGACTATAATTTGAAGGTTCTACAAAAGTAATCGTTGGGTCAATCTCATAAATTCCAGCATTGATTACCCCATTACTTTCATAGTATGTGCTCTCCTTGAGAAGTTTATAGGAAATAGAGCTGATAACAGACTCTTCGTTATCCTCAATGGTTACTTCATTGCCATCTATATCAAGGAAATTGGTACTAATCGCAAAACCATCAAACTCAGTTTTGTACTCAGGAGCTGCTTCTCCATAATTAATCATATCTGGTATTGCCGATGTGCTTGCATCTAGAGGTGCTGGATTTATGGTAAGATCTGCTGGTAGGTAAGATGAAATGTAGTTTCTGGATTCGTAGGTTCCAGGAATAATTAAATGGTTACCAACATCTGTTCCAGTGACCATATTGACGGAGAAGAATTCAAGATTGAAATCATCATCATTTTCGCCAATTTCTTCACCGAAGTCATAGTACTTACCTATTTCCGAATTTTCTCCCTCTTCGGCCAACTCCAAATCTGCTTCACCAAAAATCACAAGGTTATCTCCTGCTTCTGGTGCTTCTTCGCCACCACTGCTGTTGATGATTGTACGAGAATTAATAATGATTCTTCCATTGATCATCGTACGTGCATTGATGATGATACGGCCATTGATAATGATTCTTCCATTGATCAAGGTTCTAGCGTTGATCATTGTTCTAGCATTGATAATTGGTCGACCATTTATGCTGACAGTTTTGAGTTCCTGATTTAGAGGATCATCAAGGTATTCAAGGAATGATGTAGCCGGCACATCAAATGCAGAATTGATAATCGGTCTACCATTGATGATGATTCGGCCATTAATCATTGTTCTAGCATTTATGATGGTTCGGCTACTTACCATAAAGCTTTTATTGATAAAGCTGTTTTTGTTGATAATTATCCTACCATTAAAAATTCCCAGTGGAAGGCTGTTATCTCCTTCTCTTTTGGCTAATTCTAGATCCTGCATGTACTCAGCCAGAATACTATTCTTCAAATCTTCGATGTTATTTATTTTTACTACACCTTCAGACTCAATAAGTTCCTCAGGAATAATAACTTCAAATTCAATCGCATCGCTGATTGACTCTCCATATTCTAGAGCAAGATCGCCCACCAGATCAACAGGTTTTATGGTGATAGGTAATGCTTCTACAGTAATAATTCCTGGTCCATAATTTCCGAAGGAATTATTAGTCCCGTCGTAGAAGAGAGTTCCATCTTCCTGCAAAACACCTACATAATTATAGAAATCTGAGAAAGTAACACCTGGTACAGCATGAGAAGCTGTGATTATATAAGTTCCAACTTCAGCCAAATCTCCAGTAATCGTACTAGATAGAGAAACGAGTTGTAAGGAAGGGTCAGGATTTTCTGGATCAAGAGTCAGCCCAACATCCTCTAGGGTTAGTTCACTCAACACCCAATTGTTATCCACTCTTTCAAACACACTTGCAGTAAATGGCTCTATAACTTGCGCGTATTTTTTAGTCTGGTCATCTGCTCTGATTGCAATGGTCTTTTTAACGATATCAAAGAAGTATTCCGGACCAGCGGTTCCACCATCTTCATTAGTTTCAGAGATTGCATTATTTACTACTGTGACACCAGGATTACCCTCAAACGTTGGTACTGTTACAGTCAAATATCCAGTTCCAAATTCATCTTCTCCATAAATGGCTTCAAGCTGCTCTTCTCTCAAATAAACGTTCGAACCTTCGTATAGATTGGTTCCTGTAATAATCAATTGAAATTCAGCCTCTCCCGGGTTTATTCCTTCTTCGTATACTAACTCTATATTGTCTGGGTTTGGAGTAGCGAGGGTCAATAATGCTCTATCAGCCCTCACAAGTCCTGATCCTGATTTGAAATCTTCACCGGATTCATGCATGTCTTGAGCAGTAGACTTTAAAACTCTCCGGATGTCTTCTGGTAAGCTGACACCTGCCTCGCCAACCCAATCCGTTGGTTTGGTTTCAGGATAATATTTTATGCGAGCCTGCATCACCAAGGATGCAAGGGCAGCGGCATGAGGAGCAGCAGCAGATGTTCCATAGAAGTTTGGAAAATCATCTCCTTCAAGATTTGGAGCTCCAAAGTTTACAGTAGTATTCACTCCATTGGGCGCTGTAAAATCTGGCTTGGCTCTAACGACACCATTGGTGGTTGTACCTCCTCTTGAGGAGAAAGAAGCCACGGTAAAAGGCTCTGTTCCACTAGGAACTAATGCTGGGTCAAATCCAAAAACAGAAGTGTTTGCATAAAGAACGGCACCCACAGTCATAGCACCCTCTGAATTTGCATGTCCTACAATTGAGGAAGCGTTGATTCCATTTGTATCATTTGGATCCAATTCACCTCTGTAAACAATATATTTAAACTTGATTCCCAAATTGGAATCCATATCAGAACAGCTTTCGCACTCCCTTGCAATTACTAGATCAATAGTAGTTGGTTCTGATATTGTAAAAGAAAGAATTTCTATAGGGTCACCATTTGAATTGTCTCTGTTAAAGCCAAATAATGGAACATCGAAATCTTTTAGGTAAATATCAAGGTCATATAAACTACCTACCTGATCAACTGAATAAAGAGGGTCTTCCCACTGTAGCGCAATCATATAAACTGCAGGGCCATTTTGACCTGGGAAAACGTTAATAGATTGGGTGGTATTTCCATTACTAAATTGATGAACTCGGCCTCCATCCCAAGTTCCACTATTTAATGGTAATTGAATATTTTCATCAATCGTTGGAGTAAATAATCCCTCAAAACTTTTGCTTCCAAAATTTCCTGCCGAAGTGAAATAAGATATTCCATTAGCGGTTACCTCATTCACTGCTCTCGCGACTTTACCATCACTAAAAATAGGCTCAGTCATATAGGATATATCGTCTACTAATATATTACTACCTGCAGCAGCCATATCCCGTATACCTTGTGCAAAATCACCTGCTGTAAGAACCCCTGTTCTGAAACCAAGTTCCGCGCCTGGAGCAACATCATGAATAATCTGCATCATAGCACGACCTTCGTCTGTTCCAGTCCCAAATCGACTTGGCATATCTCTTAAAAAGTAAGTGTTTTCAGGTAAATCACCATTGGAAATATCCGTGGCCAATGTATTGACTCCAGCATCTGTACGAGTGGCGTAACTATCTGATAAAACACCGATTTTTATCCCTGTTCCATCGATAGGTTGATCTCCTTCAAAATGAGAATACCCTGCTCTTACTAAATTGGAGCGCATTACCCGGTCCCCTTGAGTTGTTGTTGCTCCTTTATTGGCAACTGGAGGAATAGCAGGGCGAACGTAATTCAGGGTTTCTGGGAATTGATTTAATTCCAATAATTTTTCTATCGGGAAAAATCCTGCGATGATCAAAGAATTTGGATCTTGTTTTAGTTCTTCTTCCAATGGCGTAACAAATCCCAAGGATTCAAGAATTGCCTTTGCCTCCGAAAATTTATCCTTTATATAGATTGCCTCAATCAGTACCTCATTGCCGTAAATATAAAATACCTCATTAGACACCACTGTTTGACCTTGTTCAAAGATTTCTTGGAGGGCACTTAATTCAGAACCAATCAGGTCATAAACTTTACCTTGGGTACAAATTCCAAAAATCTGACGGTCATTTACTGTCACTTTGAAAGTTTCAGTACTTCCGCAATTTCCGAAAGTAGAAACCACAATTTCATCTCCATCAGTGACTAAAATAGATTCTGGGCTTTCTATGGTTTCGCCATTACGAGTAAAAATCAAGGTCTCAATTTCCACATTGACAAAATCATAAAGATTAGCAATAGCTGTATTTCCCCCATTTTCTGTACTGCAGAGTACAGCATCCACAACCGATAGTACTGGTGGTGTAACCAAGCTTACGTTAAGAGTACATTCAGTTGGAGCACAAGCTCCAAAATTGTCAATTTTAACAGAAACACTTCCGGAACTAGCCCAATTCACTGTAATCGTATTGGAGTTCTCTCCTGAGATTATTTCTCCATCTCCAGATAAGGACCATATGTATGAAAGGGCTCCGGATGGAACGCTGTAAGTAGCTGATGAACCGGCACAAACTTCCATTTCACCCTCGATACTACATTCTGCATCAAAGTCAATTACTTCTGCTGCGGCTTGAACGGAGGCACTTTGACTACCAACAGATTTGCCATTTAAAGAAACAACACGTGTATGGTAAGGCGAGCCGTTAATACTGGAAGCAGAGTTTCCTTGACCCCAATCTAGTGCATTCGCAATGTGACCTCCCCAAGCAATAACAGCAGTGTTATTTGCTCCATTTCCAGTATTTACAGAAAATGTAATACTTAATCTCGTGATTGTACTGTTTGATAAATTTGATTCTTGTAACAGATAGCTGAGATTAGTAATCGTCCCACCATAAATTGCAATGTTCTTTTCCTCTTGGGAAAGTTGATTAAAGCTTGAAAATGGTTGTGGAGTGCCCTTAGGAATTGGGATAGCTGCATAATTTGGGTTACGAGAGCTAGGAACGACTTCTTCACAGATTCTATCGAAACTAGTGATGTAGTCGATCGCATTTTTATTGTCCTTACTTGTGTCCCATTCAATTACCACTGTATGTGAACCGGGTTTTAATTTTGAAATCGTAAGACGATAAGGAATGGATTGCCCTTCAAAGAAATGGCTGTTTCCAGAATTAGAATTTCCAGAGGACCAAGTTACCGGGCTGATGGGGTCTTTTTCAAATCCTCCGTTTTGGCCTTGTTCCAATTTAATATTTTGGCCAAAAGTCAAATTTGATAAGAGTACTAAAAGTAAGATTAACCCTTTGTCGATAGGTAGGAACTTTTGCATATAGGCATTTTAAGTTTAAAGAATTAAATTTTAATTAGGTATGATGTAGTTTTCTATAGAGTCTAAAATCAAACATTAAGTATTGAAAACTACTTTATTCTGCGTTTGGAGGTAGAATACTTCTAATAAAATGTATTTCAAATTATGAAAAATATGTTTTCCAAAATATTTAAAATCAAATCTTTATAATTGATTTTAAATTAAAAAAATGCAATTGTTAAAAAGAAAAATATAATTGTTAATTAAGAATTTTAATTTTTCAATCCAATTTTAAACGGTATATGATTATTGTATTAAAAAAAAGTAAAAATTCATGTTCAAACTATAATATAAATATTTTACTATTTTTTTTCGATTTTTGATTAATAAAGCTTTAATGTCCTAGATAATTATCCCTCAGTCTATTTTTTGGAGATATTCAGACTCTCTAATCCCTTTAGTTTTCATGGAATTCTTTCATCAAAAGAATTGGGGAAGTAGGTTTAACATGATAAATTATATGATCAAAATCCAGAACCAGATATGATTTTTGGATTTTTTCTCATTTTTAAATTCTGAACTCACTAAAAAGGTAAGTGCATTATAATTGTAGATCCATCTCCCTCAGATGATTCCACTTTCAGTTCTCCCCCGTGAGCTTTCACTATATCATAAGATAGTGATAATCCAAGTCCCGTTCCTTGCCCTGTTGGCTTAGTGGTAAACAAGGGCTGGAAGATCTTTTCTCTGATGTGTTCGGGGATGCCGTTGCCGTTATCTTTAACAGAAAGCTCTACCGCTAAACCCCCTGAAAAGAGCCTTGCTACCGTTGTTTTTACCTTTACTAGAGGCCTGTAAACTTCTCCCCCCTCAGCGCCTGTCCCGATGTTTCGGGAGGGTAGGGAGGAAGATTTCGCTTTTTCATCGACTGCATAAAAAGCATTGTTGACCAAGTTCAAAATTACTCGACCTATATCTGAAGCAACGACATTGACTTTTGGTAGATCAGGATCCAGTTCTAACTTGAAGTCTGAATTGAACGACTTATCCTTTGCTCTAAGCCCATGAAAGGAAAGTCGCACAAACTCATCCACTAAGGCATTCTAATCAGTAGGAGCTTTTTCACCTTTGTTTGCCCGGCTATGCTCTAACATTCCTTTCACATTAGCATCCGCCCGCTTGCCATGAAGGTTGATTTTAGCTAGGTTGTCTTTCAGATCCGAAGCGATGAACTTGACTTCTTCCATGTCTCCTTTTTCGATCTCCTCATACATCTCATCTACCAATTCATCGCTCACTTCTGAGAAGTTATTTACAAAATTCAATGGGTTCTGAATCTCATGGGCAATGCCAGCCGTGAGCTCACCAAGCGAAGCCATTTTCTCGGATTGGATGAGTTGGGCTTGGGTGGATTTGAGTTCGGTGAGGGTGTGTTCGATCTGCGATTTAGCATCTTCAAGCTGTTTGAAGTCCTCATATCTGGCATAGGCTACGGAGAAAGCATCTGCTAAATTCTGAACCAGATCGATTTGAGCAGGGGATAAGTCCTCAGCACTTCCTACATACAACATTCCTTGGGGAAAAGGAATAAACTGAAGCGTCAGTAACTCCGGCGGCTCTTCTCCTCCTTGATAAGTTGTGGCATTTTGGATTTGCTGCTGAGCTACCATGGTTTTTGTGAAAGCAAGAAATTCCTCTCTATTCCAATGGGCTATGTAAGGCTGTTGTTTTCTCCAGTGTTTTACCCCGTTGGAACTGATGTCATTGCTTTCAAAATCCAGATGAAGAGCAGCTAGAGGACTGCCATCTGGGGTTGATAGATAAAATCGGACCTTTTGTTCTTTATCATCCACAATCATCAATCCACAGCGAAAAAAAGGAACACCTAAAGTCAGCAGTTCTCTCCAAATCAGGGGAGTAATTCTTTGGAGGTCTTCCGTATTTCTCATCGAGGCGATTTCTGCCCTGACACGATCCAGAGCGGATTGTCTGATAGCTTCTTTTTCTCGAATTTCAGCTTGTTTGATATCTTTGAAGCGGGTGTAAGATTGATCGAACACCTTTCCAAAGCGTTCTAGGATCGTAAATTTTTCATCTGATAAGGGTTCCAAGCAGGAAATAAACAGAACTCCAAAATCATTAAATGTATTGTACAAATAGACTCTTTCGGGCTCCCGCATTGCGGCCTGGACTTCTTTGGGTAATCTTCCTAATTCCATTTCATAGAATAATACATCACACCAACTCACCATATTATCGCCCTCAAGAATATAGAGGTACTTCGTTCTTCTTTCTTCCCATAATTTCCAATATTCAAGATATACAGGATGATTCTGGTTGGTAATCAGGAAACTGTCCGTTCCGCTTTCAGCTTCGGGATTGGCAGCCCACCAACGGACAGATCTATTTTCAGGATAATAAATCCAGATCACCGCACGCTCCATCTGAAGTTCCAGATTTTTTAATTCCTCAAAAACTTTAGCCAGTATGATATTCAATTCGCTGGAATACTGCATTGCCATAGATCGGCTTCGCACCCTTTCTAAGGCTGCTTCGATCTGCGCCTCTCTTGCCTGTTTTTCGGCTTTTTGAAGATCGAGAAATCGGGTGTATGCCTGCTCGAATACCGTGGCGAAACGAAACAGAATCTTCTGGTGATCAATTTGTATTTGGCTATTTCCAATAACATAGAGACAACCTTTTGAAAAATTAGCAAGGCAGAAATAGGCAGGATCTGGAAAATTGAAATCAGATCCTTTTCATTCTTTACGTTTTCAGGTGCCCCAAGTCTTAGATGCTTATTAAGTGCAATGCCTTGCAGTTCCTGCAAGAATATTGCTTTTCTACTTTTCCATGCCTCATAGCGCTCTTTAAGAGTATTATCCCCTTTTAGTGGCATTTGAAAATGCGACAACTGCCCTTGGTTGAAATCATGGTTCCAGACATTTAGCACCTGCTCCTCTTCAAGAATAATTTCAAAACCGCATGAAATAAACTGAAAGCCTAGTTTTATCAGTTCCTCATAAAGAACCATCGAGACTTCATTTAATTCACTCGTCTGATGCATGGCCATAGCCCGAGCACGCACTCGCTCAAGCGCAGCTTCAATCTGTGCCTCTCTTGCTTGTGCCTCTGCTTTTAAGAGGTCTAGAAATCTGGTATAGGTTTGCTCAAAGACATTAGAAAAACGTTGGAGTAGGACCTTAGAGTCTTCAGGCAAAGGTTTGGGAGTGGACACTAATAACATCCCGTGGCTATAGCAGCAAGCAAAATGAACGCGCCTATCTCTTTGAAATTTTTTGTCAAAGGGTAAGCCGAGTTCTTTCTGCAAATAAGAAATCCATTCTTTTAATTCCTGACCACTTAGGTCTATTTCTATAGATTTCTTTCCAGCTTTCCATCCGGAAAAAACTTTTGAAATGGTAGTGGGCTCATCTATAGTTCCTTTAAAAAGATGGTCTATTTGTTTACCTCCTTGTTCGGTGGACCACCACTCAATAATCCTTTCCGCTTCCCGCACTATCCCAATGTTCAGCCGCTCGGGTGTAGCTCCTAATGCTTCAAATTGGTCAAAAAGAACTGCCGCAACTTCTCCTAGTTCCTCACTTTTATGCATCGCCATAGTCCGGGCTCTTACTCTTTCTAAAGCCGCTTCAATCTGGGCTTCTCTTGCCTGAGCTTCTGCTTTTTGCAGATCGAGGTAGCGGGTATAGGTTTGATTAAATAGCGCCGAGAACCTTTGAAAAATTTGCAATTGCTCTTCTGGCAAAGGAGCATCTGTAAAAGAAAAGAGAATGCCGTGATTGAACACAAAATCATAATGATACACCCTTTCTGTCAAGTGTTGCTTATTGACTTGAGCGTGATAATTAGGAGAAGAATTGATGGCTGTAAAATATCTTTTGACATCATCTCCCTCCAGAATGTATTGATGGAATGGGGTTTTAGATTTCCACGATTTTCTGGCTTCCACCAACAAGGGATGTAAGGTCATATCCAGTATTCCAATGTCTATTTTGAACTCATCCTTCTGGTTTCTGGAAGCGGTCCAAACCTCCATGTTTTCGTTTTCCTGGTTGAAAATGCCAATCCCGGTTCTGGCATTTTTGCTCAAGCCAAGAGCAGTGAGTTCATCAAACATCCTAACAATGCATTTTCCAACATCTTCACTGGTATGCATGGCCATCGTGAGTGATCTGACTCTTTCCAAAGCCGATTCTATCTGTGCCTCTCTGGCTTGTACTTCTGCTTTCTGAAGGTCGAGGAAGCGAGTGTAAGCCTGATCAAAAACTTTGGCGAATCGCTGAAGTATCGCAAATGATTCTTTTGAGAGTGAACTTTTTGAATCATAAAATGAAATCAAACCACATTTCATAGGAGTAAATGAGGCAAACGAATTAGGCTTGGATCTGATGAATTGAATAACTTGCTCAGGAATTTGACTTAGTTCAGTTTTCGAAAAGACATAGTCATCATAATCCTTCTTTTTGGGGCCAATCAAATCAATAAATTGGTTACTCTTCTTTTTAGTCCAGATATCCCAAAGTTTTATAATTAGATCATGGTCTTGCCCAAAAATTTTATATCTCCGAGGTTGAATCTTTTCGGGATGCACTGATATCCAAAGCTCTAAGTAATTTTCTTCTTTATTGAATATGGAGATTCCACAGCCCCATCCAGCAAACTCCAAAAGACTTGTTTGTTCATAAAGCACGGCAATTACCTCGCTGAGCTCCTCACTCTTATGCATAGCCATTGCCCTTTCTCTGACCTTTTCAAGCGCCGCCTCAATCTCCAGTTCTCGATTCTTGGATTCCAATTCCGCCGCTTGCTTTTCCAAGGTGCGGTGTAATTGTTCAATTTCAGCTTTTGATTGGGCCTCGCTTTTCATCGCTTATTTTGGGTCAAAGGGTAATACAATCGTCATTTTACTTCCTTCATTTACTTTACTAGTAACCAATAAGCTTCCGCCATGTGCTTTGATGATGTCATGGGTAATGGAGAGCCCTAGTCCAGTGCCTTCTGTTCCTTTTTTGGTGGTGAAAAATGGCTGTAGGATCTTTCCAAGAATCTCTTCGGGAATTCCGGGTCCGTTGTCTATAAATTCGAGCATCACTTTGCCATTGGAGAGATAAGTATTCACGGTCAATTTTGCTTCGTAATTCCCGCTTCCCAGCACATTCATTTTATCCCGCATGGCATCGAAGGCATTGTTGCAGAGGTTTAAAATCACTCTGGAAAAATCTTCCGAGATAATTTTCAGCTCACCAACTTCCTCTTTCAGCTGCAGGTCAATGGTTACATTGATTGGGTTTTTGGCAGCTCTCATACCATGAAAAGCCAGATTGACAAATTCTTTGATGATGGGATTGATGGCTTTGGATTCCATCTTGTTATTGGAAGCCCGGCTGTGTTGCAGCATGGACTTTACAATTCCGTCGGCTCGGGTACCATGTTCATGGACTTTCGCCAGATTACTTTTTACATCCTCGAGAATGGCGATAATCTCCTCCTTGGTTTCAGATGATTCCAGATTTTCCAATTCTTCGAAAACCTCTTCGATCAATTCACGACTTAGATCGGAGAAATTATTTACAAAATTCAGCGGGTTTTTGATCTCATGGGCAATGCCTGCAGTAAGTTGGCCAAGACTGGCAAGTTTTTCCTGCTGTACCAATTGTTCCTGAGCAGCTTTAAGTTCTTGAAGGGCTTTTTCAGCCCTGGCTTTCGCTTTCTTGAGCTTCTTTAAATCTTCTCTGGCTTGGGAGAGATCCTTGAATCGCGAATAAGCCAAAGAGAACACCAATGAAGCTCGAGCCAGCAGATCCCAGCTTTCGGCGGAAATCTCTCCTGGGGTTGCAGCTCCGATAGCACCATTAGAAAATTTGGTCAAATGATAGGTGCGTTCCGGAATTTCGATGCCGTAATAGCCATTGAGTTTGGGAGATTGCTTTGCACAGTAATTAATCCATTCTTTTCGATTCTCTCCTTTCATCACGATGGAGGTTTTCGTCTCTTCGCTCTGATAGAAGTCCAACATTTCTCTACCAACCCAGGTATCTTGATAATTTAGATCAAAATGGTCTGCTACATAGGTTTTGGTCCCATCTCGGATGTCTTTGATGGAATACCAGCATTCCGCCAACCCTTCATTAGTTTTATTGATATAGATCGAGCTAGTTTCGAGCTCTTCCACTCCCACTAGACCCATCTCCTCACGCATGACTTGCGCTACTTCTATCAGTTCTTCCGGTTCTTGCATTGCCAAAGCCCGAGCTCTTACCCGCTCCAATGCAAGCTCAATTTTCGCTTTTCTGTTTTGCTTTTCAGCAGTGAGCAAGTCTTCAAATCGTCGATAAGCCAAGTCAAAAACCCCAGCAAAGCGAATCAATGTGTCGGTGGACTCTTGAGGAGGATTTGGCACTTGTCCGGCCAAACTAAAACCGATCTCACCATGAGTGGTACGCGCGATGACGAAGGTTAGACCTCCAATGGCCAAGATGTCCTCTTCAGATGGGGCATGAGGGTCAGCTTGTTCATACTTACTATAGGTATTCATTTTGTCAAGGTAGTTCCAGGCTTCAGGTCCGTTTAAATCCAAGGCAATGATGGGAGAATCACTCTTTTCCCATTTGGCCAGTCTTGGAATCTCATCGTGTACAAACTTGGGAACTGAGATGATCATG
Organism: Algoriphagus iocasae; assembly: GCF_014206875.1. Lineage (GTDB taxonomy): Bacteria > Bacteroidota > Bacteroidia > Cytophagales > Cyclobacteriaceae > Algoriphagus > Algoriphagus iocasae. Next base: position 929,518 of record NZ_JACIJO010000002.1, read on the forward strand.
CCCACCCGTTCACCATCTTCGGAAGTCATGGACATTTCATAGTTTGAAGGCGTCCACTTCATATGCCAGAAGTAGTCTGCCTCATTTCCAAGGGATATAAATTCCTTTCGCATAGAAACCACAATGTCGAAGAGTTCATCGGAATGAGTCATAGACGTAACTTGAGCTCTAATTCGTTGGAGAGAAAGTTCCAGCTTGGCCTCTTTGGCTTGTGCCTCAGCCTTAGTAAGATCAAGAAAACGGGTGTAGGTCAGATCAAAAACCTGAGCAAAACGCTTAAAGATGTCTTCCTCTGCACAGGGTACTTCCGTAATAATGACCAAGTAACCTGTCTTGAAGTAGGCGGCATGAAGTCGCTGCCATTTAGGACGAGGAATTCCTGAATCTTCCATTTCTTCAAAAATTTGCTTGGCAACAGGAAGATTCATTAGCCATTCATAGTGCTCTTGAAGTTGTTTGTTTTCTAATGTGACGGTTCGATAGGATTCGCCTTTTTCCCATCCTTCATACAAGGTTTTGTGTGCAAAATCGCCTTCATTTGGAAGAGAAAACGGCTGAATCAATCCATTGTCCAGACTGAGCCACCATTCATCTTCTTTACTGTCTTTTTCGCAAAGCACAAATCCGCAAGTCCAAAGATTCTCCACCAGTGTGTTTAACTCACCGAACAAAACTGTGGCGACGTCGCCCAATTCCTCTGCTTTTTGCATTCCCAGCGTACGGGATCTCACACGCTCCAAAGCTGCTTCAATCTGTGCTTCCCTTGCCTGTGCTTCAGCCTTTTGAAGATCTAAAAAGCGGGTATAGGTTTGTTGGAAAACCTTCCCAAATCGCATCACTATTTTGTTCTCTGCTTCTGTATAGGGAATCCCCGAAAAGTTCTCGATATACAAACTAACATCTGCTGATAATGCTGTGGTAATAGCCAAGCCGGGACAGCTAAAATAAAATGCTTTGACTTCCTCAGGTAATCCAGGGACGTGGCTTAAAAGCTCTTTGTAAAATTTATTCTTTTCTTCAAAATCTAGATTGGTAACAAAGAAATCAGTCCTATTCTCTTTGGCTTCATTGAACTGAGTTGCCCATATAGATTCGAAATAGGGATGTGTTATTTTCGATGGAATATTCTGCTCATCTGCGATCCAAAAATGCCAATCTCCTTTAGGAGAATAGTCCACCACAAATCCAGCGTGGTCAAGATTGATTTTTAACTGAATGAGTTGCTGGTAAACCAGTTTGATGACTTCCTGAAGTTCGTCACTTTTTTGCATCCCCATACTTCTGCTTCGGACACGCTCAAGCGCAAGTTCAATTTCAGTTTCTTTGGTACGATATTCTGCATTTTTCAGATCCTCAAATCGCTTATAGGCCAAGTCAAAGACTTTCGCAAAGCGGGCTAAGGTATCCATTGCATCTTGAGGTGGATTTGGTACAGATCCTGGAAGACTATAACCTATTTCACCGTGCGTAGTGCGAGCCATGACAAATGTTAAGCCTCCAATATGTCGGATGTCATCGAGCGTTGGAGCATGCGGATCCACTTGCTCAAAATCGCCCCAAGTGATCATTTTATGAACATAGTCAACCGCTACTTCTGCATCCATTGCAAGTACAAAAAGAGGATCTGTTCCTTTTTCCCAATCAGCAACCGCTTTTATATCGCCATGAATTCGTCTTGGCAAACTCATCACCATACCAATCTGAGTACCATCACCTGAGGTCATGGCTTTTTCATAGCTGTCAGGATGCCAACGCATATGCCAGAAATAATGGGCCTCATTTCCCAAGTCGACAAATTCCTTTCGCATGGATACCATAATCTCAAGTAGTTCTGTAGATTCCCTCATGGAAGCTACCTGACCTCTGATGCGCTCCAGCGCTGATTCAATTCTTGCTTCCTTAGCCTGTGCCTCCGCTTTTTGGAGATCAAGGAATCTAGTGTAAGCTTGATTGAAGACTTTGGCAAAGCGAATGAAAATATCATGAGCTTCTGGAATTGGCTTATAGGTAATGAACAATAAATGTCCATGGTTAAAAAATGCCACGTGGTCAATTTGACTTTCGGGAAGCGGAACTCCAGAATTGTGTAATTCGGTTAGGGCCTCACCTAAAACCGGCAAAGTTTTGAGGTAATCGTAATGTTGTTTGATGACTTCTGGACCAAACTCTTGGATATAAAGCGGCTTACCTTTTTTACTCTCTTCATAATATTTAAGGAAAATATTTTCTCTGGGAGTTTTATAAAATGGAAGAAAACCAGCTGAGGAAGTGAACCACTCTAAATCCCAAGCTTTGCCACTTGTAGTTTCTTCATCGTAAATGTGAAAAGCACATCCCCAATTCTCAATACCCAGTTTTCTAACTTCTTCTTCTAAAAGGATAGATGCTTCTGCTAACTCCTCACTTTTTTGCATAACAAGAGACCTTGATCTTAGCCGTTCCAATGCTGCCTCGATCTGAGCTTCCCTTGCCTGATTTTCTGCTTTTTGAATATCCCGAAATCGCTGATAGGAAAGAGAAAAAACCTGATGAAATCGCTTGAAAATAGTAAGGCTTTGTTCATCCAGAGATTTGTATAGGGTTAATCCTAAACCTCCTTCACCAATAGAAAGAAAACAGTATCCCAAATTATCTGATTCCTCCAAAAGAGGATCTTTGAAGTGATTTTCCTGCTTGCGATGACTTATGAATTCTTGAAGTTCCTTTCCAGTCAATTCCCCCAAAAAATGACTGTCTTTTGCGGCAAGCATTTGATTGACCATTTGCTGCTCCACAGGATTTTTCTTGTATTCCGTGCGCTCGATAATGTCTCGATCGTAGCTAGGGAAATATTGATAGCATAGATAAATCTCTGCTTGAGATTCAATAATTGCAGTTTGAACATTGCGGATTTGATCTAAGCCTATGACTTCTAATTGCTGAGCGATCACTCGGCAAACCTGGAGCATATCATTCGGGGTATTCATCCCCATGGCCGCGGTTCGCACTTTTTCGAGAGCTGCCTCGATTTCCAACTCCCGGTTTTTCAAAAGAAGTTCGGAAGTTCGCTGATCGACTGCTTCTTGAAGACGTTTGTTTTCGGCTTTGAGTGCATCCGCAGCAAAGGCCTCTCCTTCACTGGCTTTCATGTCTGGGTAGGATCCGTGTTGATGCAATGCGATCCAGCCAGTATCCGTTTTTGACAAAAGGGAGGACATTCTAAAAGGCGCGTAGAAAGTCCATTCTCCTTCTATTTTCACATAGAGATCGGTGAATTCATTGACCATCACATAGTCTCCATAAGGGAGTACTTCTATTTCTCGGTTTCGGAATTCAGCCTGACCGACCATCTGATCTTGTAAGGCATAGCTGTACTCCAAAATTTCCTGTTTACTATGCCAGATCTCTTCTTTAGTCCCACCGATATTATAGTAATCATCCGTAACAAATGTGGCCCAAAGCTCATAGTCACCTTTGATGTAGGTTGTCCAATAGGTTTCGAGCCAATTTGCCAACTCGGTTTTAAGTGCTTTGGTAATTTTCATTTGTTTTCTATTTGATAGGTAAAAAAATGATCATTTCTGTACCTTCTCCTTCTATACTTTTTACTCTCAGGTCACCGCCATGCGCTTTGATTATATCGTAGCTCAAGGATAGTCCAAGCCCGGTTCCGCTACCAGTCGGTTTCGTGGTAAAGAATGGTTGGAAAATCTTATCTTTGATTGCTTTTGGAATTCCTCCTCCGTTGTCTTTGATACAAATTTCTGCACCTCCTGTATTTCCCGGTAGATCAATCAATCGAGTCATGACGGAAACTTTTGGTTGGTAGCTTGAGGTATCTCCCTCTGTTGATTTTTCGTCTTTGGCTTTTTGTGCGACAGCGTAAAAGGCATTATTTATCAAATTCAAAATCACTCTGCCTATGTCTTGGGCGACTACTTCGGCAAGAGGTAAATTTGGATCCAGATCGGTATCAAAATCAGAACTAAAACTCTTGTCTTTTGCCCGCAATCCATGATAGCTCAGTCTTAGGAATTCATCAGCCAAGGCATTGATATTGGTAGGGATTTTATCAGTGGCATTTTTTCGACTATGCTCAAGCATACCTTTGACGATAGAGTCAGCTCGATTTCCATGATGACTAATCTTAGTCAGGTTTTCTTTTAGATCATCAGAAATCTCTATGGCTACCTGAATATTACCTTGGGCCAATTCCTCCCGCATCTCCTCGATCAATTCGACGCTGACTTCGGAGAAATTATTGACAAAATTCAAAGGATTCTGAATCTCATGGGCGATACCGGCGGTAAGCTCTCCCAGTGAGGCCATTTTTTCTGATTGAATCAGTTGTGCTTGGGTGGCTTTGAGTTCTTTGTAAGCTTTTTCCATTTCTTTGGCTTGGGCAAGTTCTCGTTCCTGATTTTTGATTTTTTCACTAGCCAGGATACGATTTGTTTGAAATTTAACCAATCCATACACTAGCACTGCAAAGCCAAGAAAGTAGAGTATAAAGGCCCACCAAGTGGCATACCAGGGAGGAATTACTATGAAATTGAAGGCGATTTCTTCTGAAAGTGTATTGAATGTGTTTTTGGCCCTGACCTTGAATGTGTAGCTGCCGAAAGGAAGATTGGTGAATTCACGACTGACTTTTTCCTCCCAATTCCCCCATTCTTCGTCATAACCCTCTAAAAAAGTCTGGTACTGAATTTTGTTTTCCCGAACAAAAAAAGGAGAGATATATTCAAATGAAAATTCGTTCCCTTTAAAAGGAATTTCTGGTACTAAACCAGCTAGGTACTTGGGTAAGGCTAATCGTTTTTCTCCTGCCGAAATAGCGCTAAAATGTAGAGGAACCGGATGGTCTACTTTATACTCTTTATTTGGGTCAAGTCTCATTAAGCCCTCATCAGTTCCAATCCAAATTACTCCATCTTGCTGGGTATAGCCTGAAGTCACACCACTTGCAGTAATTAGATTGACTGGGTAGCTCTTCAAAAGGTAACTACTGTCTGGCTGTTTTATGGCATATCTTTTCTCACCTTTAAAATCCAAATAAACATTCCCTGTTTCCCCGACTCCTAAACCGTAAGTATCGAGATTAATATCTGCCACTTCATCAGAAAAACTAAATACTGGATCTTTCTCAAATTCATTCGTGCTTGTATTGAAAAAATAAAAACCTTCGATTCCTGAGGTGTACACTTTGCCATCAATTGGACCCTCTGCTAAACCTGAAAGACCCCGGATTCCTTCATTTTCACCGTATTCTTCTACTCTGGCATTAGGCACATCCAGATTTCCTGAGGCAGTTTGGGGGAAAATAATTCGGTATAATATTCCCGCTTGCGTTCCTCCCCAAAGTTCTCCTTCTTGATTTTCTGCTAAAGAATAAACCGAGCGGGCTACCCCAGAGATAGGACCAATATCCTCATACTGATATCCGCCATTACTTTTAAGTTCTCTTTTGAAAACCTCTATGCCATAATTTCCACTAAGAAACACATACCCCTCATGTCTTTTCGATATCAAAACCCTCAAACTCTGAAAACTTTCAGTTTCCGGAATGATTTTCGATTGGCCTCCCTTGATTTCATAAAGTCCAACGCCCGTACTTAAAACGCTATTGGTGTCTTCTACTAAATCAAATACTTGTGTATTGGGGATTCCTTCTACTTTCTTAATTACCCCGTCATTTTTGTCCAGATAAAGCACATTCGTGGATGTTCCGATATAAAGTGTATTATCAAAAGCTGACAATGAAAGTGCATTACCGATTTCGTAAGTATCAGAATAATATCGAGTGAGAGGGGAGAATATTTCGATTTTTGAAAGCCCGCTATTTGTTCCAACCCATAAATTTTGCGTGTTGTCCAAGTGAAAAGCATAGACACTTTGATCGGGAATAGAATTTTTAGTATTGAAATGTGAGACCACCTTACCTTCTTGATCAATAATAAAGAATCCGCTTCCAAGAACACTTAGGGCATAAGTATTGTCAGGCAATGCCAATGCTTTATACAAACTTCTTCCCTGAAGTAAATCATCTATTTCGGTAGGGAAGGGATTGAAATTTTCTCCATCATAATGAAATAGGCCACCAGAGAATGCACCAACTAAAAACTCTCCTTCCGTTTTATATGGTAGCAGTACTTGAACTCGATCCCGACCCAGAAATTCACTTCCTGGGATAAGCTCAAGCGTGCCTTCCTCCTCCTTAAATAAACCCAAATTCATTTGGTGGGTATAATAATCATCATACAAGCTGAAACCGTACATAAACTCTGTGTCGGGTTTCCAAATTTTAAGATTGCTTGCTTGATTATTTTCTGCGGGGGTATAGACAAAAATGGCTTCTCTTGCCTGGAAATAAATTTTGCCTTGCCTTTCACGAATGGACCAGACATCGTTGAAAATAAAATCAGCTGGATACCCTTCTAATAGTGATTTTTCAAGTGTTTTGCCAGTGGAGTCCTCTGTGACCAACCCGAAATCACCTAAAGATCCATAGTAAAGAGTGCCATCAGAAGCTAGCAAGGTAGACCGGACATTGGTATTGAATTCGGTACTGGGTGAAGCTAAAAGCTCCCAGTTTTTTCCATCGAATTTTTGTAATCCTGTGCTTGTGCCCACAAAAAGGTAACCGTCCAAGTTTTGGTTGACATTCCATATCTGTTGTCCTGCTGTACCCAAATCTCCAACAACATAATTGGTGAAGCTAGGTACGCCTTTGGAGGCATTGATTTGACCCAAAGAATCGAAAGTGAATAAGCTTAACACAAGAATGCTTACAACTGAGAAATGTTTCAAAAAGTGGATTTTCATTGTGTTTTGATTTTAATTAAGACTGGGATTTGGAATTCTTGATTTTGGAGGTACTCAAAAACTGGAATAGGTTATTAGGGCGACTTTTGACAATGGGCTTTAATTTGGCCTTAAGCCTGCCATGGTACAATTCAAGCAGTGCTGCTTGTTTGGGTTTTTCCAGTTGCATTGATGTAGAAATAAAATCTATGAAAACCTTCCACTTTCAAATGGTATGTTTTCAACACTCGATAAAAATCAGCTTAAGCCAAAAAACTGATGGAAAGCCGGTAATGGAATTTATCCACTAATGAAGTGGGCTAATAAAATAGTTGGCGATACTCTGTTTGGTAAAAACAAAATACAAAATCAAATCATGAACTAGACTAGAAAAGCTCTGATTTTTAATGAATTAAAAAGATAAAACCCAAAAAAGCCCTTGTAAAAAGTATTTTGAAGGTTAAAAAATGATTTTTAGGAAGACTATAATCCTATTTTTCCGTCTCCATCAATATCCTTCCCGGATTGTTCTTCTAAAATTTTCAGAGCCTTGAGAAGGATTTCCCTTGTTTGAAATAATTCCCTTTCTAAGTTTCTAACTCTGATTTCTAATGTTTCAGCTTTTGACTTTTGGTCCTGAATTTGACCTTGTTGGATGAGGTCCCAAAATAATCCCATGATTTAATTATTTGTTGTAAGATTAATGTAGTACTAAATAATAAAAAATTTGATTTGGAGAGTTTTTTGGAATGTAGGCATTGTCGGATTTTCTAAAAAATGTGATCAAAAAGATTTCTATTCATGTCAATTTTCAGTTTGAATTAATTCCTGTAATCATATAGCATCTCTCTGAAAGTTTTTTCTGCTTTGGCTTCCCATTTTCTTCTTTCCTATTGAAGGGGTAAAGTCACGAACAACTGAGACTGAATCAGCCAGACTCCAGATTTTTTAGTCCATTGAGCTGAATAATTTCCTCCCACTACTGGATTGTCAGAATCCTCAAAATACCCTTTCCAGGTTCCTGTTTCCCAAGCTAGATTTGTTTCTGGATTGACTTTGATCTCTTCTGGAGTTCGAATCCAATACATCTTTGGACCTTCAATACTTTTGATATACTTCATCAATTCATCCTTTCCTGAAAGTAGAGTCCCTCCTCCTGTGGTGATCAGAACATCATCCGTTAGGAAACTGCTGTTTAGTTCTTCATCAAAGTTTCGAAGTGCGGCATTGGAAGCCTCCCGTTGTGCTTTAATTTGGTCGATATCGGCCTCTTGCCCAAATAAATCCAAGGGTGTCCAAAATAGGAACCCTTGGAATAGTAAAAACAATAATACTTTTGAGATCTTCATCGCTGTCATTTAAAGGGCAAATAATAAAAAGCCTTTTTTCATCAGGTCTGTGGTAGCAGTAAATCTTGAAACTGCCATTTCTACTCCAGGATAGATCATGCTAGGCTCTAAGTTTTGCTTCATCATTGATTGCCCACAGACGATAATTCTTATTCCATTTTTCTTGAACTCCTCTAATATTTCAGCATTTGGGTTGGTTACACCAAATCGCTTTTTGTATTCTTCATTGCTTAGAGCAATTGGAGTTGAACCCGAAAAAACCACAAATACGAACGCTAGATTTTCCTTTGGTACACCAGCATAAATATGCAAATTGTACATCCTCGCTGCATAATCTAAATCATCAGACACCTTTTTTTTGTCTTCGATCCTATTGCCAAATTCTACTACGAATTTGTAATGCTGACTAGGATCCGGTTTGATGGTTTCAAATGGGACTTCCTCAACACCTCCATACCCTTGAATAGCCGGGTAGACCATGCCTTGTGCTTGCGTCATTGCTATGAAAGCAACTAAGCAAATCAATGTTAATAGGTACTTTTTCATAGCAAATGGATTAAAGTGATTTTATTTTTTGTCTCTGTAGTGATTAAACCAACTTAAAATCGAAGCAGATTTACTCATAAGCATGCTTGGTCTGTTGACTAAACCATGGGATGCATTAGGAATTCGAACCATTGCTGTTTCTACTTCCAGTAATTTCAGCGCGGCATAGAATTGCTCGGATTCAGCGATGGGAGTTCGGTAATCCTTTTCTCCAGTCAGTAGCATGGTCGGAGTTTTTACATTACCTACAAAAGTAATCGGAGACCGCTTTGCGTAATTCTCAGGCTCTTCCCATGGATTACCTGGAAACCAATATTTCGTAAAAAATGCAGGGTTATCCGCATACAAGACATGAGTGGACCAATTGATCACGGGCTTCGCTACAACGGCAGCTTTAAATCGATCGGTCTTCCCTACGATCCAGGCAGTTAATAAACCTCCGCCACTTCCACCGGTAACAAATAGATTCTCAGTGTCCACATAGCCTTTCTCGATCACTGCATCCACCCCTGACATCAGGTCTGCATAGTCATGATTTGGATAGTCATGATGAATGGAGTTTCCAAATTCCTGCCCATAGCCGGTACTTCCTCTTGGATTGGAATAGAGCACGACATAGCCTGCAGCAGCATATTGTTGGATTTCATAAGAGAAAGCAGGTCCATACATGGCAAATGGGCCGCCATGGATTTCAAGAATAAAAGGATACTTTTTGCTTGGATCAAAATTAGGTGGAGTCACAATCCATCCTTGGATTTTTAACCCATCAAAGGATGATTCCCACCAGATTTCTTCCACTTTCCCCAAATTCCTAAAGGAGAAAATATCATCATTTAATGCTGTGATTCTTTTGACTTCTCCATCAGACCAAACTGCCAAATCAGCTGGATGATCTGTCCCGCCTAGGGTATAAGCAAACTTGGAATTATTTGAAACTGAATAATCCCCGGCATTGTAAGGTCTTCCAAGATCCAAACCTCCCAATCCCTCGACTACAGTTCTGATTTTTCCAGTCAAAGCCACATGCCCGATTTTGGTATCACCAAATTCATCGTATTGAAAGTAAATTCCCTTTCCATTACTTTCCCATTGTGGATTTCCTGCATCCCGGTCCAAGTCAGCAGTCAAGTTTTTGATACTGGAACCATCCACATTCATGACATACAAATTTGTCACTTGGTAGCCTTGAAATGTGTCGTCAAAACCTGTGTATGCAATCTGAGTTCCGTCAGGAGAAAGCACTGGTCCTCCATCAGGACCAAATCTAGAGGTCAATGCCTTGATAGCACCAGATGCCAAATCCATTTGATAGATATCTGAATTGGCTGGCTCTAAATCATGGTTTTCATGAAGATTCGCAGAGAAAATCAGGCTTTTTCCATCCTTACTCCAAATTGGAGTTCCATAATCATTATCGTCAAAAGTCCATTGTCTTGCCGTGCCTCCAGCAAGTCCTATAGTGAAGATTTGCTGGTTTCCTGATTTGTAATATCCTGCTCCATCCCCACGATAATTCATTTCATCGATGTAGATCGGAGCATCATTCCAGGTAGCACCTTCAGGCTTAGCAGGTATATTCAAAAGTGACTTTTTTGCCTTTGGTACAAACTGGGTAAATGCCAACTGTTGATCGTCAAATGACCAGGAAACAGATCCCGGAGGATTGGCAGAATTAGTCAGAGCAACAGATTCTTTTGTATCTAGATAGAGTACAAAAAGCTTCATTTTCTCGTCCTGTTGATTGGATCGGTAAGCGATTTTGGTACCATCGTGAGACCAGACTGGGCTGACATCGTTGTGATTTCCTTGCGTCAACGGACGATTTTGGGTCCCATCTATATTCGTTATCCAAAGATTGGAATAATCCCTATCCGTCATGATGTCTTTGAAATTCCTAACATATACCACTTTGGTACCATCTGGTGAGATGGAGGGATTGGTAACATATTCCAGATTGAAAATATCTGTCAGTTCCAAATTGGTTTTTTGTTGTGCATTTAGGACTGGAAATACTCCAATCAGCAGGAAAAAAAGGATGGATAATTTTTTCATAGTTCTCAATTTGAAAGATGATACATATGGTTTTATGATTTTGATTTTTTATCCCTAATGGTTTTTACAAGGAAGTAAATGACCGTCAGAGCAACAAAGAATACTGTAAGACCAGTTTTTTCGTACCCGGTCAAGTTGGATAGGAAGAAAAGGATGATACCGGCTGATAAAATCGGAACTGTAGGCCCAAAAGGAATTTTGAAGTCACCGGGCTTGGAGGCTTGTTTTTTTCGAAGCCAAATGACAGAAAGGCAAACACCAAAATAAGCAAGTAGCATACTAGCAGATGCGATCACTGCCAACTGTCGAAAACCGCCTAAAGCAGCTAGTGTGAATCCGATTCCGGCATATAGTAAAATTGCGAGATATGGAGTTTTAAATCTTGGGTGAATGGATGCCAGTTTTTCTAATGGAATCACCCGGTCACTCGCCAATCCAAAAATCACTCTTGGAAGATTGAGTATTTCCCCACTAAGCATTCCAAACATAGAGATCCCTGCCCCGACCAATAAAACGGTGTATCCTATAGGCCCGAAAACAACATTTGCTACTGCCGCCAAAGGTGCTTCTTTGAATTCCGGCAACTGATCTCCCATGACTCCCTGCGCTACAGTTTGGATCAAAACATAGAGGATCAGAACAAAGAGAATTCCGATAAAAATTGCCTTTGGAACAGTTTTTTGAGGGTTTTTTATTTCTCCTCCAACTGTAAGTCCGGCATCACCACCTTGGAAGGCAAAGAATAAAATCAAACAAGCCTGCCCAAATTGGTTGAAAGAAGGGGCAGATTCCCAGTACAGATTTGAGAAGGATACATCTTTCCAGCTAAAGAATATCAAGAGTAGAATAGGGGTGAGTTTAGCAACCGTATTGATTTTGACTAATCCAATTCCCTGCTTCACTCCAATTACGTTGAGGAAAGCCAAACTTGAGAAAATCACAAATAGAAGGAGAAATCTGTTGACCGGATCAGTGAAAACTGGAAAGGCAAGTCCAATCAATTCTACCAAGGCATTGGAAACAGCTGCATCAGAAAAAACACTTCCCGTGACAATAAAGATGGCTGCCAAAAATCCGGCATAAGGGCCAAAAGCAGTTTCCACATAGGCATAGCCACCTCCTGATCTTGTGATTTTACTTCCCGCTTCTGCGAAGCAAAGCATGACGAGTGCAATCAGAAATCCGCAAAACAGGTATACGATGATTCCAGAGGAACCCATGATTTCCGCCACAATGGCTGGCAAAACAAAGATTCCCGCTCCAACGATGATGTTGACAATGTTTGCCGAGAGCCCCCAGACCCCAATTTCCCTTTTTAAACCCGTTTCTTTTTCCACTCCTTTGTTGATGTTTAATTACTTCTTAAATATGTAATTCCTGACCATTGCCAGCATTTTTTTGCTTTCTGCCTTCAGCTTTCATAATTCTTTTGCCATTGCCAACTTCCGTCTTCTGTCTCCCGTCTTTTTAGCTTTCTCACTTCAGCTTTCAGACTTTCCCAATGCTACTTCAATAATTTCGTTTATCCTTACAAGATTGCCACGTCGTCGTACCTCCTCCTCGCAATGACGTTTCCAAAATATAAATCTTCTCCAAGGGGGATTGGGTACGTTTCCAACTTCCGTCTTCTGTCTCCCGTCTTTTTAGCTTTCTCACTTCAGCTTTCAGCCTTTCCCACTGACCTAATATCCTCTCGCCCCTCCATCTTCACTGGATGAATCCGCCGCTCCGACCCAGATTCCTAATTCCGAATCATAGGTTATCCCCATCAAAACACCAAGGTTGTTTGTAGGCCGTAATTTATGTCCCATTTCTTCCAAAGCCTTTCTGGTATCCGGAGAAAGTAGATGTCTTTCATAAAGAATCTGATCAGGAAGCCACTGATGATGGATTTTCATCGCTTCGATCGCCCGGTCTATGCGCATTTCATAAACCAAAACATTTAATACCGTCTGAAAAACCGTGTTGATAATGGTTCTTCCACCCGGACTTCCGATCACCAAATAGGGTTTTCCATCTTTTGCCACAATCGTCGGAGTCATGCTGGAAAGCATCCGTTTTTCAGGTGCCACGAGATTTGGATCGGAGCCGATTAATCCCGTGGAAGTGGTGACTCCCGGTATCGGATTAAAATCTCCCATCTCATTGTTGAAAATGAATCCCAGCTTTTCAGAACCCATTTTTACCCCGTAAGAATTTTCTAAAGTGTAAGTCAGGGAAACTGCATTGCCATCTTTGTCAGTTACAGAAAAATGCGTGGTATGATCTCCTCCATAGAGTTGGCCAAATTTTGAAGAGTCACTTTTTGAAGCATGATTTAGATCCAGGTTTTCAAACCTTCCTTTCGCAAATTCTTTCGAAATCAATTTGTCAACAGGCATCTTAGGATTGAAATCCGGATCTCCTAAAAATTCTGCCCGATCCGCAAATGCCCTTCTCATTGCTTCCGCAACCAAGTGCACATAAGCGGTGGAGTTAAATTCTACCTCTTTGATAGAAGCGGCTTCCAATAAATTCATCATTTCTATCAAGGCAACTCCTCCTGAACTAGGTGGAGGCATTGAAAAAATCTCGTATCCATCGAATGTCGTGCTTACTGGTTTTCTTTCAACAGCCTCATATTTGGCAAGGTCTTCCTGAGTGATGATTCCTCCATTAGCTTTCATGTAAGCTTCGATTTCTGCAGCCACTTTCCCTTTATAAAAACCATCTCTGCCATGGTTTTTAATCTCCGTTAAGGTTTCTGCCAAAGCCTCCTGCTTCCAAAGTTCACCCGGTGCCACAATCTCTCCCTCGGAATTTCTAAAGTAGTTTTTCATGATGTCCCATGATTCGTCGGCATCAGAAATTCTAGTAGCTACCCGATACAATCCCCAAGACATCGGAAATCCCTTTTTCGCCAATTGGATTGCTGGTTCCACCAAGTCTTTCCAAGGAAGTTTCCCATATTTCTGATGTGCCTGATAAAGCCCTGCCACTGTTCCAGGAACACCAACTGATAGCAAACCACGGTGATTGGAATTGTCTTTGATTTCACCGTTTTCATCTAAAAACATGGTCGGGCTGGCTTCCAAAGGAGCTTTTTCCCGGAAGTCAAAAGTGGTCACATCGCCATCGGACTTCATGAAGACGATAAATCCACCACCTCCGATATTTCCAGCTTCCGGATGAGTTACTGCCAAAGCAAAAGCTGTGGCAACGGCAGCATCAATGGCATTTCCACCTTTTTTCAGGATTTCAACTCCCACCTCAGAGGCTAAATAATGATCGGAAACTACCATTCCGTTTTTGCCAAAAGTTTGACTCTTGACTGGATTTGTAAAGGCTAAAAAACCTAAGAGGAAAATGAGGAAGTAATGGGTACGCTTCATAAAATTTTATTGGAAAATTAATTTGATTTTGGTGTGGGAATGATCACTCCCACATTTTCAGAATATTGATCCCAGTCAGTGAGGAGTTCTTCATATTTTACAGGAAACTCATTTTTTAGATTATGCTGCTCAGCAAGGTCATTTGAGAGATTGTATAATTCAAAATTCCCTCTTTCAAAGGGTTGTATGTGATTCACCAGTTTCCAATCCCCTTTTCTGATCATCGCATATCCTCGATGTTCCAAACCAAAGACATAGTTGGGTTCATGAATTAAATCTGTTTTTCCAGAAAGGAATGGAATGAGTGAATTTCCTAATTGTGGTTTTACTGGATTTTCATTCCATTTTTCCGGGTAAGATATTCCCGCAACTTCAAGGAAAGTTGGGGCTAAATCCATTACTGTTAGAAATGAGGCGTTAATTTCTGGTGATTTTTCCACTCCTTTTCCAGCAATAATCAGTGGAGTAGTAATTCCTCCTTCTGTAGTAAATCCTTTGAAATATCGAAATGGAGCTGATCCTGCTTCCGCCCATTGAGGACCATATGAAATGAAGCTTTTTTCGGTTCCCATTTCCTCATAGGCATCTGTGTAATGCTCTTGAATGTAAGGACCATAAAATGAGCTGTAATAAAAATCATTTCCAGCGGCACCATTGTCTGACATAAAAATGATCAGCGTGTTTTCGTACAACCCTTTGCTTTTCAAGTAATCAAGAATTTTCCCAATATTCTCATCTAAGTTATCTACCATTCCCGCATAGATCTCCATCTTTCGCGACTCTTTGGCTTTTTCCTCAGAGCTTAAACTTTCCCAAGGTTTGATGGAAGGATGGATGGCTGGCAAACTTGCATTTTGAGGGATCAAGCCAGATTTTTTCAGACTTTCGAGTCGCTTTTCCTGAAGGATTTCATAACCTTCATCGTACCTACCTTGATATTTTTTCCAATACTTTCCTGGAACCTGTAGTGGCCAATGAGGAGAGGTGTATGCAGCATAGCCAAAAAATGGTTTTCCTGTTTCGAGGTTGGATTCAATATAGGATATCAATTTTTCAGTGTAGAAATCTGTGGAATAAGCGCCTTCAGGCCAATCGGATTTTTCTCCATTTTCTGTATATAAAGATTTGTCACCATAAGTTAATTCGGGACTATCAGGAAAAAGAAGTCTATTACTGAAGTGATTGGCTCCACCTTCCAGCGTCACAAAAGATTTTTCAAATCCTTTTCTCGCTGGATTATCTTCGGGTCTTAAACCTAAATGCCATTTCCCAGCCATAAAAGTGGTATATCCTGATTGTTGAAGGAGTTCGGGAAAAGGGATTATTCTATCTGTCAGGTGGCCTTCATATCCTTTAACATCAGTTACCAGATCTTGTGAGCCCATACCGGCTACATGATTGTTATTTCCTGAAAGCATCATGGCTCGGGTCACGGCGCAAACCGGGGCAGTATGGAATCTGCTAAATCGAATTCCGCTAGCTGCCAAAGCATCCAGGTTTGGGGTGGCAATATCTCCGCCAAATGCGCCAATATCTGCATATCCAAGATCATCAGCTACGATAAGAAGGATGTTTGGTCTATTTTCAAAGGTTTCCTCCACTTTTGGACTGCAGAATGAGAAAATGAAGATCATTCCAAAAATCGGGAGAAAAGGAAATTTCATATAAAAAACGAAAGTTTGGTATTCAAAATTTACTATTAATATCTCGAGGATGACCTATCTAACAAGAAACTATTTTAATTGTGGTCATGATCCATTCGATGCTTTCGCAGAATGTCTTCACCAAAATCTCCATCTTTCTTTCTTAGGATGGAATGAATATGGTTGGCATTATCCAAGAAGCCAACGTTGTCATATTCAATAAGGAAATCAGGACTATGGATCAGGTAATAATGGGCTTTCATCGGTTCTAAGCTTCCGATCCAGGAAAAGTAAACTTGGTCTAATCCTCTTTCATGAAGGATAGCCATATATTCTTCAGCTTTTTGGGTTTCTAAATTTCCAATGTATTCCTCAATGAGGTAGTGTAATATTTTTTGCTGCTCAGGATTCAGTTCAGAGCCTTTGATTCCACGATATTCAGAAATCCACTGAGGTCGATCGGGGCTGGTTATGATGTCTCCTGGTACTTTGTCTTCGAAAACAGCTTTGGCTTTTTGTTCCTCATTTAAGAGGTTTACAAACCAAAAGCCGTAATCCTCTTCTTTACTCAATGGTCGAATTCCGGCATATTGTGTGGTCTCAACTACTGCTGGATCGGAACCGAAAAACAGAGGTGTTAAGGAATATTCTGAATTCACCATGGTCAAGTTGATAGAAACATGGTGTCCTTCAAATTTCAACCCCCAAGTGCCTTCTTCTTTGGGTTCACCCCAAACGGCGGCAAAATAATTTCCATAATCCCAGTTCAATCCACGGATCATATTGATCGTTCCCTCATTTATTTCCCCATTCTGAAATTTGATTTCAAAAATCTCATGAAGAATGTCATCCACCTGCATGATGCTGAAGGTCTTGAGATAGCCTTGAGAACTGAAAATTGCACTCAGGATTTTATGAAACTGAATTTTAGATTCTTCTGAAAAGTCTCCATACCTCAGGCCCGCTCTTGGAGCTAAACCCAGAGGTAAATTGGTCCATTTACTTCTCATGCTGTCTTCCATCGAAAGCATCACTTTGGATTTTTGTTCCGAATTCAGTGTGTTGAGAAAATCCTGGGTAGTATGAATCAGTTTGTCAGCTGTTTGTGCTTGTAAATTGATTCCAGTTGTTAGTAGAAACGCTAAGAGGAAAATTAATTTTTTCATAAAATGGTAAGGTCGATTTAAGATACTTTGATATATGATTGGGATTGAATTTCTGAACCTGGTTGGAACATTTCTAATTTGAATTTGCCGCCGGGTTGGAATCTCATCCTTCGATAAGATCCATCGTGTAATCCTGGATACTCGAAAGTATTGTCTCCCAAATAATCGAAGGCGACTCCAAAGACTTCATTTTTTATCCAGAGTCTTCCTTCTTTTTGGAAGAGTTCTATTTTTCCTTCCTCTTCACCTTCAGACTTATAGATTCCGACTAATTTTTCAAGAGAAGCCTTTTCCATTCCTAATTTTTTGGAAAGTCCTACATTATAAGAAACAATATTCCCATTATTACCATCGGGAGTGACTTGCAATACTCTGTTTTTTGCGGCGTCATTGGAGGCCCAAGGGTCTTTTTTTATGTTCTCGTCTCCTGAGAAATAAAGTTGTGTTACCAAAGTCTGATATCCCTCAGCGGTGATCATCAAATGATAATGGGCAGGCCGGATCATTCCTCCTCCGGCATCATAAGGCACAGGTAAGATGGTGTCGAATGAATATTGCCCTTTAGAATCTGTCATAACAGTTCCGCGGTAATTATAAGCAGGAGTAGAATTTTCATAGACACCTTCCTCATCGCAATGCCATAATTCAACTTTAGCATTGGCATAAGGAGTGGCACAATCATCATTCATAATAATACCAGTTAGATGAATAGGCTTACCCTTTTTGCCGGCAACATTTAAGTTGCTTCTCATGGGACTATCAGGTCTGTAAAATGGGCCTAAAATATCCGTGGTGGTTTCACAGTCTCCGATGTATTTTTTCCCGTCAAACTGGATAAATCCGAATGCACTCACGGAAATCACACTGAGTGCAGAGCTTTGAATAAATTTTCTTCTTTTCATGGTTACTAGAGTTTAGTCTAAAAGGAAATTGACAAGTTTTGAAAAGGCACCTGACTGTGGCACAATTACATATAAAATCTGAAATAGGATGTAAAGAGAAAGGGAGAAGATGATTGGGTATAAATTTCTTCCCTTTTTTAAATCATAAATTAATAAGAAAATCAAGATCAGATCTATCAATAAAAAGGATACATATTCAGGACCAAAGCCGGGAAAAACGTACTTCACATCAAACCAAAAATAGAGAATGCGATCAAGTGTTGGTCCCATAAAAGTCAACACTGCAGCCACCATAAATCTTGCATGAATGGCAGGTGTTTTCTTAAAATAAATAGCAAGGGTATAAAAACTACCTAGCCAGATTAAATAAACAAAACCTATCGCCTGGTAAGAACCTAGAAGGATTAAACCTTCGTCTATGGACATGCTCTCTTGTCCATTGGAAATGTTTTCAGTTAATAATGCCAATTGACCTTGGTAACTATGACGCATCATCAAAAATGAGGTCAGGAGTACCAGGGGAATCAAGAAATAGGAGAGTTTTCCAACTTTCCTATGGAGAGAAAGTTTTCTGTATTTTATTAAAAGAGGTTGGGTGATTGCCATGCAAACCCAAACACTCATCAATGAAAAATGTAAGTGGACAATTCCTGGAAATGGGCTAGTTAATATTGAGAAATATGTAAAATAAAACCCTCCAAAAATTCCCGCAATAAATAGCATCAGCCAATAACCCATATTTGGATAAATAGCACTGATCGGTTCTTTGACCCTCATCTGAAACAAAATATTAATTGGCGATCCGTTTTTTTCGGATCAAATAAGCTAGTGGTCTAGTTTGGTCAACTAAAAATCTTTTCCGAAATCCACTTTAAAAATGATTGCGTGACTTCGAGTATTTTGTTGAATATACTAAAAAATGCAATTCACATACAAAAAATACAAATTGAAATCAGATTTGAACCGAATAATTCAAATCTGATCCCAATTATTTGAATGATTCTCATTTATAGGCGATCGCTGCGCTGGCCGGACCAGCCAATGGCATCAGGTGAAATGATTTGAAACCTACTTTCTCTCCCCATCTACAAAAATCCTTGAATGTATAATCAAAGCCTCCTTCTGTTTCGATAAGCATGTTTAAACTCATCAACAAGCCGAAAATATTATGCTTTCGCTCCTCATCGATGATGTTTTCAATCGCTACAAAAATTCCCGATTCAGGTAGTGAATCGTAAGCATTTTGCATCAACTTGATTTTTTCTTCCTCATTCCAATCATGTAAAATGTTACCCATTACTATTAAATCAGCACTTGGAATAGGCTCGGTAAAAAAGTTTCCACTTTTACTTTTAACACGATCTTCTAAATGAAATTTTTTGATGGTCGCAGTGGCTATTGGATCTATTGGAGGCAAATCAAAACTGACACAGTTCATATGAGGGTTTTCCTTTGCCACCATCAAGGATAAATATCCCGCTGATCCACCCGCATCCGTTAGGGTATTGATGCTTGAAAAATCAAATTGCTTTGCAAAGGCCATGAAATTTCCGATTTGTACGCCAGTCATGCCGTTGACGAAGGTCTCCAGAATTTCAGGATCCTTATAAATTTCCTCAAAGATATTTACCCCGTTTTTAGCTTCATTTTGTGGAGTTCCAGTTTTTAAGCCTTCTTCTAAATTATCCCAGAAACCATAAAGTCTGCTATCCATCATTTCCAAAATTCCACCGATGTAGGGTGGTTTTTTCTTATCCAGAAAAACCTCTGTATCCAGAGAGTTGGAATATTGAGCAGTTTCCATAATTCCCGTTCGGGTCAGAAATCCCAATCCGTGTAAGGCATCCATAAAATCATAAAAATGTCTGTCGGTGCAATTCAGATCAAGTTGCTTTTTCAATGCCATTGCCGTTTGATCGGGATGAGCAGAAAGTTTGGTGAACAGGTCAAATTTAACAGCCGTCAAGAGTGCTTTACAGGCCATAAATCCAGAACCAATTTTAAGAATGTTTTCTGGTGTTGGGTGTGGGGATGTCGTGTCCAATTGAATGATATTAGAATGTTGAGAAAAGTATTTTTCAGCCTACAGAACTGAATTCATCAACCAATATTTATGCAGCGAAAAAAAACAGAGCTAAACAAAATTCTAGTTAAATGCTTTAAAAGTTACCTAATATTATTAGAAAAGTTAAATATTATGCTAAATATATTTCAATTGAAAGGTTGGAATAGAATTTTGGTAAGGAATAAAATTTTATCGATCCTTAACCCTAAACATAAATTTCAACCCGCTCCATTGCTCATCAATTGCGGCGACTTTTACATCGACCAAACCTTTTTCTAGTCCATAGGATCGGATAGGAAATTTATCTACCTCAGTAGGGATTCCTGAGGTTTTCTTAGGCCAGCTGATCCAGAGAGAACCAGACTTTCTAAGGTGCTTTGATGCATGTTTAAAACCAATTTCCAGTTCTTCTTCACTTTGCACAAATAGGTGTATCAAATCGGCTTGCTTAGAATATTCCGGTTTGATTTCCAAATGAACATCGGACGGGAAATCACTGAAAAAGGATAAATAGGCTTTAGGACAAAACAATACTTGGACCACCATTCCGGATTTGATTCCTAGTTTTTTTGCCAAAGGTGTTCCTGAATATCCCGCCGGATCATCCATAGCTAGTTCTTATTTTTTATCCACTCAAGTACTTGGTCGGTTGGTAATTTTTCTACCACTCTTCCCTCTTTTCCTTCCATCGTTTCTGCTGCGAAAAGTGAATTGATAATAGCTTCTTCGGTGGCTTCAATTACTGCCAAAAACAAGGACGTCATGTCATCATTTTGAAGAAATTCGGCCTTCTCTAGCTCAAGGTTAGGCTTCACATAGGGAATTCTCAAATTTTCTGCAGTGCTAAAAGCAATGACATAATCCCCTGAGCCGTTAGAAGCAATTCCCCCGGTTTTAGCTAATCCCATCATAGCTCGTTTAGCCATTCTTTCCAGGTTTCTGTCCAATACCGGAGCATCAGTAGCTATGACAATCATGCAGCTTCCATCAGATTTCTCTAAGGCATCTTTGAAAGGATTTTTACCCAGTTTCTCCCCGACAGGAACTCCTCCAATTTGGAGATTTCCTCCAAAATTAGTCTGTACCAATACACCGACAGTATATCCCCCTAGGCTTTCAGGAAGCTTTCTGGAGGAAGTACCAATCCCACCTTTCCAACCAAAACAAACTGTACCAGTTCCAGCTCCGACATTCCCCTCGTCCACTGGCCCAGTTGCCGCCGATTGGATAGCTTTTATGACTTCATCCGAACTGATGTGCATCCCTCGGATATCATTGAGATAACCATCATTTGTTTCTCCTACTACTGCATTCACAGATTGTATGGTTTCGTTGCCGGTCTGTGCTAAGCTGTATTTTACTACTCCTTCAATACCTGCAGCAACACTGAGCGTATTGGTCAAAATGATGGGAGTTTCGATGTTTCCAAGTTCCATGACTTGAGTAGTCCCTGCTAATTTTCCAAATCCATTTCCAACATAAACAGCGCCTGGGACTTTCTGCTGAAAAATATTACCCCCATGAGGTAGTATAGCAGTCACTCCTGTACGGATGTTGCTTCCTTGGATTTTTGTAAAGTGCCCCGCTTTCACTCCCGGTACATCAGTGATGGCATTCAAAGACCCTGTGGGCAATATTCCAAAGTGGACTCCAGCCTCTCTTGGTCTGATTTGAGCCATGGATACAGTCATTGCAAATAGTATTAGGAGAAAAGTGATAGTTGCGTTTTTCATAATAGGAATTGTAATTTATGGATTGGATCCTTTCCATTTAAACGAAACTTAAGTTTTCCAACCAAAAAAAGAAAGGCCCTGCATCCGAAGGCCTTTCTGAATTAAACGAAACTAATCTCTGATTTGCTGTAAAATCACTCTTTTGTCATATCAACAAAGTTGGATATTCCGCTATCTATTAAATCCTTCATCGCTCCTGATGCAGCATTGACATAGGCATCATGATCGCATTCTGCATAATGGGAAGCAACAGTTTTTTGATCTCCGGAAGTCATCACTAATTGTGAATAACCGGTTTTTGAAAACATATCTGACTGGGCTTGGGTAGTTTCTGTGATCTTTTTGTCTTTGAAAACACCTTCAAAAGAAAAGGCTTTTTTCGGTTCAACTTTGGCATCAAAAAGAGGGTTGTTTCCAATATCTAGTCCAGAAACAAATCGTACCTGCGAAAGTAAATTTGGACCACTGCCTGCAAGAGACTTTTTGTTTTCACTTGGATCAACCATCGGATCAATTCTGTAATCGATTTTTGCTTTTACAGAAGTAGAATTGGTCCAAGTGGAAGCATCCGCATCCAAAGTGACAAAGGGAAATACGAAATTTACTTCGGCAATGAAAACTTCATCCAGTGATTTGGATAATTTAGGTAATGGATCTAAAAAGCTTCCACCGGATTTTTGTTTCCCGCTGTTAGTTACTGTTTTTACCAAATAATCAAACCCTGTTGGAGTAACCATTACATAACCCGGAGCTTGGGCATCTGATGAAGCTCCACCTTTGATCTTGGTCCATCCTTCGAAATATTCATACTTGCTTGCTTCATCAGCAGACATGATTTCAAAACCCTGGCTTTTCAACTGTTCCAAGAATGAAGCGTAAGCCTCATCGATCATTTTTTGGAAATCATCTACGTCTACGCCAGAAATTTGGACTCCCATGCTGGTTGATGTTCCCGACGTAAATGTGGTACGGTCAGCACGCTCTTTTTTGGAACCTGAAGTTTTAGCAGAGGCCTCTTCAAATACTTCAAAAAGTGCATTGAAGCTACGGATAAAGACTTTTTTTGGAGCCTTGGAACCTTGCTTCTTTTTTACATAACTGGTGACTTTGATGTCTTTTTCTGTTAAGACGGAGTTTGGAACAAACTCTACAAAAAGGAGGAGAAATACGAGTAGTAAACTTTTCATGATTTTAAAGATTAAGTACCCAAATTTGAAATGAGTGGGTCTTAGTTCAAATAAGGCATTTGCCTTATTTAACTAAAAGAGCTTACATCTGACTCGAATTTTCAACCTAATAAAAAACTGTAAATCAGATAGTTGAATTAATTAGAAGGAGGTATCTGATGAGAATAATGTTGGTAATTCAAATAGGGCAAACACAATTTTTTCTATTTGAATAGGTAATATATTTGCATTTGATATGGCAATTCAATTTGAATTTACTTTTTAGTCTTTCCTATTTTGAGCTCCGTTGGGTCTAGTGCTAAGCTTTCAAAAAAATCCACCTAATATTTCAATTTTCATGTTTCAAATTTTTCATTTTAACTATCTTCAAAGCCCAAAGTCATCTTGAAACCATGCTGAAAAAAGAACGATACGAAGCTTTCATTCACCACTTTTCTGAAAATATGCCTGTGGCAGAAACAGAGCTTCATTATGAAAATCCATTTCAGTTGCTCGTAGCTGTGGTTTTATCCGCTCAATGCACAGATAAACGGATAAATTTGGTGACTCCGGCGCTGTTCAGAGATTTTCCCAGGCCGGAATTTTTAGCAGCTTCCAATTTCGATGAGCTTTTTCCATACATCAAAACTGTATCCTATCCGAATAACAAAACCAAACATCTTCTGGGATTGGGAAAGATGCTGATGGAGGATTTTGGTGGAGAAGTTCCAGAGACAGTCGCGGATTTGGTGAAACTTCCTGGCGTTGGCCGCAAAACCGCAAATGTCATTACTTCTGTGGTTTGGAATCAGCCGAATATGGCTGTTGATACCCATGTATTCAGAGTTTCAAAGCGTCTTGGACTAGTCTCTCAGACAGCAAAGACTCCTTTGGAAGTAGAAAAACAACTCATCAGGCATATTCCAAAAGAATATGTGCATGTAGCCCATCATTGGTTGATTCTTCATGGGAGATATACCTGTTTGGCCAGGAAGCCTAAATGCGAAGAATGCACGATCACTCACTTTTGCCGCTATTTTGAGAAAAATTATGGCAAGATGACTAAAGTGGAAAAATAATGTGCGGCATTCATTTGATTTGGGGGAAAAGCGCAAACAAAGAGGCAGTGCGTTCCCTAATGTCTCAAAGTCATTATAGAGGTCCAGATCAGGAAGCAGCAATGAGTCCTTGGCCGGGACTGTGGGTAGGAGTGAATAGACTTAAAATTCTACATCCAGGACCTGATGCTGACCAGCCATTTTGGTCAGTAGATGGGAAATCCATGTTGATCTGGAACGGTGAAATTTATAATTATAAATCACTCCGAAATCTCCTTAAAAAGATGGGAGTGGATTTTATAACGGATTGTGATACCGAAGTTTTGATGCATTGGATCCGATTATTTGGGGCCAAAGGGCTGGAAAAACTGGAAGGAATGTTTGCTTTGATCTATGTGGATCTTAAGGATAATTCTATTTTGGTTGCTAGGGATCCAAGCGGTGAAAAGCCTCTTTATTATTCCCAAAATCAGGATAGATTAATTATTTCTTCCGAAGCTAAAGCAATAGCAAATTTGACCAATGCCAAATTTGATAAAAGCCAGATTGAAAATTACTCTTTCCTGCGTGCTCCTCTTTTAGGAAAAACATTTTTTAAAAGCATCAAGGAATGGAAACCTTCCAGGTATAGCCTGATTTTACAGCATTCCACATTTAGATGGGATAATATTCAGCCTCAAAAAACCAAAATTCGGAAATTCGATAAAGAGGAATTCAAAGGTTTATTGAAGGAAGCTGTCTCGACTCAATTTCATGCGGATGTCCCGGTGGGAATGATGCTAAGTGGCGGGATGGATAGTAGTCTTTTATACAAAACCTGGTATGAAAATACCGGGACTTCACTTCCTGCCTACACCATTGAAGTAGAGAAAAAATATCAAAAGAAATATGCCGATGCGGCTGCAGCAAAGGATTTTGTAAGAAAAGTTCCGGCAGATCATCGCCTGATTCAAGTGGATCAAAATATCTTTTGGGCGAACTGGGAAAATTATCTGAACTCAATTGATTTTCCTGTGGGTGATTCTGCGGGTTTTCTCACTTGGCTGATTGGAAATGAAGCTAAAAAAGAGGTGAAAGTCTTGATTTCAGGTGCCGGAGCAGATGAATTGTGGGGAGGTTATAATAGACATGCTGCTTTTTCCTCCTATCTCGAATATCAAAAACTGGTTTTGGCTATTAAGCCTTTTTGTCAAAAATTGCCTTTCGGTACCAGTTTCAAAAAGTTTTTTGACTCCATTGAAAATAACGCTGAAAAAACCTTTTTGAATTTTACGGCTTTGGCACCTGTCAGTGAAGATCTTGCCTCAGATTACGAGCGGATTTTTCATCCAAAATTGCCGCATTATAAAAAAGCTCTGGATTTTGATCGGCAGGTTTATTTGGTTCAGGATGTTTTAAAAATCCATGATCAAGCATTAATGGCACACAGCATCGAAGGGCGATCTCCTTATCTGGCAACCAACATGCTTGCCTTTTGGAAAGAAATCCAGGATGAGAACCTCTTAAAAGGTAAATTCTGGATCAAAGAAATTTTGGCAGAATCAGGACTTCATGAAATCACAAAGAGGAAAAAATTTGGTTTTGGCTTACCTTTATTAGAATGGTTTTCCGAAAAGGGAGAGTTCTCAAAAAGGGTTTATGGAAGGCTTCAGGAATTTGAAAAATCGATGGGAAATTCTTTACCAGAGGAAATAAGAGAAATTCTCAAAAATCCTGAATCTAGTCATCAGACTCATTATTTGATGCTATACAATTTCTTTTTATTGGCAGAGTGGATCGATTTGAAAAAGTTATGAGGATCATTTACGTACATCAGTATTTCCAAACTCCGGCAGAAGGTGGGGCCGTCCGATCCTACCATCTCGCGAAAGGAATGGTCGATGCTGGAATGGAAGTGGAAATGATCACCAGCGGCAATCAAAAGGAATATGATATTCGTTGGATCGATGGCATCAAAGTCCATTATTTACCCGTCTCATACGATCAGAAATTTGGGTTTTTTAAAAGGATCAAAGCATTTTTCGAGTTCAGTGTTCAGGCCAAAAAACTGCTTCGCAAAATTTCTCGACCCGATTTACTTTATATCACATCCACTCCTTTGACCACTGGATGGATCGGACTATGGGCAAAAAGAAAATTGGCCATTCCCTACATTTTTGAAGTCCGGGATTTATGGCCGCAAGCTCCGATTGAGGTGGGAGCAATCAAAAATAAATTTGCGATTCAATATCTAAAAAAACTGGAAAAGAGGATTTACCAAAATGCTTTGAGCTTGGTGGGGTTGTCTCCTGGTATTGCAAACCATCTTCGTCAAGTTAGCCCGAATTCAGAGGTTCATTTGATTCCCAATTTTTCTGATACACAGGTTTTTGTTCCTCAAAAGAAAAATGAGTCGCTACTCAAAAAGTATGAGCTAGAATCTGAACTGACAATTGCTTACACGGGTGCTTTGGGGCAGGTAAATGCAGTAGCTGAACTGTTAGGATTAGCCCATTTAGCACAACAAAGAGGAAAGAATTGGCAGTTTTTGATCATGGGAAAAGGGAAAGAAGAGGAAAACCTCAAAAGAATTGCGAAGAAGAAATGTCTGAAAAACCTGAAGTTTATCCCCTTTGGTTCCAAAAGCCAAGTCAATGAAATTCTTTCTTTAGCGGATTTTGCCTGGATATCATTTGCCCATTTACCGGTTTTAAAAACCAACAGTCCCAACAAGTTTTTTGATGCTTTGGCGGCCGGGAAAGCCATTTTGGTCAACCATAAAGGTTGGGTGTATCAACTGACCAAAAAGAATGGACTTGGACTTTCTTTTCTTCCCGGCAAATTGGAAGAAAGCTTTTCCAATCTTGAGAACTTGGAGTCCGACCCGGTGCGATTACAGCAAATGAAACAAAATTCCCGAAAACTGGCCGAGCAATTTTTTGCAAAGGAGCATGCCGTCGCCAGATTGCTGCGGGTGATCGATCCTAAGAAGTTTCCTGCGATTACTGAGGACGAGGTCTATATCCTGACTGCCTAAAAATCTGCTCAGCATCAGGATTTGCCATCAATTCCTGTAAACTCACATCCTGATTAAACTGAAAATCATCCACAATATTCCACCCCAACCATCTTCCTAGTCTTCCTGGAGCTTTGGTGCTGATTGCATCAGTAAATGGCGCTTCCCCGATGTATTTGGTGATGTCAAAAGGATTTGTTTCATATAGCAACTCATTTTCTACAAAATGTGCCCAGATGTATTCTTCATTGGCATAGCATTCTGCAATCTCATCTTCGGTGTAGCCGATAATGTATTGGTCTGAAGTACATGGCAAAATAGCTTTGGTAAAATGATACGCTTTGCCGTAATAAATCATCTCGGCAAGCATGGTGTTATCCTGCGGGTTGATTTCATTAAACTGAGAGGAAATCGCAGTGACGATCATCGGAACAATGTAAGGTTCTGCATATCGCTCTGCCATATAGCGTGGGAGATCCGGCTGAAAAGTATGAGTTGTCGGCAAATAATAATCCAAGCCGATCACAATCATATCCTCTGTAAGAATCAAATCAGAATTAAAACCACTTAGGAAAGTGTAGACTTTGGGTACTTTAAATTCCGGATAGTAAAACTTGATGTATTTGAAAGCATTCTCCAAATCCTTTTCCACTTTTGAAATATCCTGAAACTCGACCTTGACAGAGTCAAAGAGTACGTTCATCGCGGAATCCTGATGGATGGCCACCAACTCAGAAATCAACGAATCTCTGGTGGCATAGAGGCTTTGGCCAAGGTAGCCTTCAGCAAAGTCCGGATATTTTTCTAGTAAATAAGCAAAATCCTCCTTGGTTTCAGCATTGAAAAACTCATCCTCCAATCTCGTGATTTTCAAATCCAGATTCTGATTTAAAATATCTTGATCCAAACTGCATTCCTCTGTTTTCTTTTGGCAGGAAAAGGCTAGAAGAAGGATAATCGAGTAGAATGAAAATTTATAAAGCTTCATGGATTCGCGTTTTGCTTTTCAAAAGTAATTAAACGAAGCGAAGTACATTTTATTAATTCCAATAAATCCGCTTTGTCACGCCAAAGCATTTGATTTACTTGCTTGGGTGAAAAATCAATGGATCACTGCAAAGGCATTTATCAGTTACCTGACTTTACAGAAAGTCTGGAACTATCTATTGCTTCAGTTATCCTTCCAGCTATCTAGATGGTTTCAGAAACCTTTGATTTGGGGAAAAGCGACGACTTTGTCCATTGAACCGACTACGAGCTGTAACCTTCGCTGTCCTGAATGTCCTTCTGGGCTGAGGTCCTTTACCCGACCTACGGGGATGCTTCAGGAGCAATTGTTTGAGAAAGTCATTTTGCAGACCAAATCCCATCTTAGC
Organism: Algoriphagus iocasae; assembly: GCF_014206875.1. Lineage (GTDB taxonomy): Bacteria > Bacteroidota > Bacteroidia > Cytophagales > Cyclobacteriaceae > Algoriphagus > Algoriphagus iocasae. The sequence goes on from NZ_JACIJO010000002.1 coordinate 957,723, forward strand.
TGGCTTCATCTTTATTTTCAGGGCGAACCATTTTTGAATCCTAGATTTCTGGAAATGGTCCGGTTTGCCGATCAAAACAAGATTTTCACTTCCACCTCCACTAATGCCCATTATCTGGATGAGAAAAAAGTAAAGGCCATAATAACTTCTGGCCTCAAGCAATTGATTGTTTCCATGGACGGAATTACCCAGGAAATCTACGAGCAATACAGGATAGGAGGCAATTTGGAGAAAGTGCAGGAGGGGATAAAAATATTCATTTCTGAGCGGGAGAAAAGTAAAAGTCAATTTCCCAGAGTAGTGCTTCAGTTTCTGGTTACTGGACAAAACGAGCAGCAGATTCCAGCTTTGAAGCAATGGGCGAAGGAAATGAAAGTCGACGAACTTCAATTAAAGACCACTCAGATTTATGATTTTGAAAATGGTTCTGATTTAATTCCATCCGATTTGGGTTACTCCCGATATGCGCCTGCAGGTAATGGGAAATGGAAATTGAAAAAGAAACTGGAAAATAAGTGTTGGAGAATGTGGCAGGGAGCTGTGGTGACTTGGGACGGAAAAGTCGTTCCTTGCTGTTTTGATAAAAATGCGGAACATGTGATGGGAGAATTATCCACACAACCATTTAGGGATATCTGGAAATCAAATTCCTATCAACTGTTTAGAAATCAGCTTCTTTTGGATCGGTCTCAGATTGAAATCTGTAAAAATTGTACAGAATAGACCGGATTTGGGGTTTCGGGAAAACAGGTTTTTGGAACTATATTTGGTAGAAATAAGAAATTGACGGATTTTTAGTGTCCATATTTGTTCGACGTACACCCGGGTTGATCAGTTTACCAAGCCAATAACATGATTTTAAAGAAAAGATTCTGGTACTTTTTTACCTTATTAGCCTTCCTTGGATTGGCGATTCCACAAGCCATTGCGCAGCAAACGACCGATCTGACAAAGATCCAGGTGGATGAAATGAGCGATACCGAAGTTCAGGAATTGCTTAACCGGTCTGCTGAAGCAGGACTTTCTATTGAGGAGTTTTTACGAATGGCGGAGATGCAAGGAATGCCGGCTTCGGAAGTTTCCAAGTTAAAAGCCAGAATTTCAACATTGGATTTGGGACAATCCGGCACCAAACGTTCTGGAGAAGCTTCCAAAAGAGATCCGAGAAAGCAGGCAGATTTTGACCTGATTATGGATGGGATCTATCAACCACAGGCAAATTTTGAAGAAGTTGATACTGAAAACCAAATTTTTGGAACCTCTTTATTTTATCAGAGAAACAGAAGGTTAAGCTTTGAGCCGAGTCTAAATCAAGCAACTCCAGACAGTTATATTATTGGCCCTGGAGATATGCTTTATGTGGATATCTATGGCCAGTCTGAGCAATATTATGAAGCAACCGTCAATCCGGATGGATTTGTCCTTTTGGATAATATTGGACCTGTTTCTGTTTCCGGAAAAAGCATTGAAGAAGCCACTGGAATCATTAAAAACCGGGTTGGAAGATATTACACTGGGTTGAATGGAAGTAATCCTACTACTTTCCTGAAAGTGACACTCGGAAACGTCCGAACGATCAAAGTTCATATCCTTGGGGAAGTGAGATTGCCGGGAACCTTTACTTTGAGTGCATTTTCGACAGTTTTTAACGCGCTTTATGCCGCTGGTGGTCCAAATGCCAATGGTACCATGAGAGCCATCAAGTTGGTAAGAAATAACAAAACTATCGCTGAGATAGATGTTTACGAGTTACTGATCAAAGGAACAGCAGACTTGGAAATGCAATTGCAGGATCAGGATGTGATTTTGGTTTCGCCATTTTTGGCCCGAGCCAAAATCAAAGGCGAAATAAAGCGTCCAATGACATTTGAAATTGCTCCAGAAGATACTTTTGAGGATTTATTGGAATATGCAGGTGGATTTACTGACGAGGCTTTCAAAGACCGCGTCGCGATTTCCAGAATCACCGGAAACCAGCGTTCTGTCTCTGATGTTTACCAAAATCAATTCAATTTATTCTTGTTAAAAGGAGGCGATGAAATTACTGTTCAGCGCATCTTGAATCGTTATTCAAACCGAGTTCAGATCAAAGGAGCAGTTTACCGTGAAGGCACTTTTGCTTTGTCCGAAGGACTGACATTATCACAATTAGTGAAAAATGCCGAAGGTTTGAGAGGCGATGCGTACACTTCTCAGGCAAGTATTTTGAGAACCAAAGAGGACCTGAGTACAGAAATGATTCAGGTGGACCTGAAGTCAATTCTAGACGGAACGGCGCAAGATATTCCATTGCAAAGAGAGGATGTGGTCAGAATTGCCAGCATTTATGACATCAACAATGAGAAATATGTGCAGATCCTAGGTGAGGTAAAAAGACCTGGGGTTTATCCTTATTCCCGAACCATGAAAGTGGAGGAACTGATCATCATGGCGGGAGGCCTTCAGGAATCAGCCAATACGCAGGACATCGAAATTGCCAGAAGATTGGAAGATGCAGATTTGGGAACTCTCTCAGAAATTATCCCAGCGCAGGTAAATGCCGACCTTTCTTTCAACCCTGATGGGAAAGTTCTTCAGCCTTATGATCAGGTGATCGTCAGAAAGAGAGCTAATTTCAACATGCAAAAATTAGTGGCTGTTGAAGGTCAAGTGAATTCTCCGGGGATTTTTGCGATCCAAACCAGCCAGGAACGGATTTCTGATCTAGTTAATAGAGCAGGTGGATTGAACCAATTTGCTTATTCAAAAGGAGCGACTTTGATCCGTAGAACTGAATTTTTCAATACCGAATCGGAGCAATTGCGAAGACAGAGAAATCTGGAGGAATTGCGCATGAAGCTAATGGAAGATCCTAATAATTCTGAAGCGCAGGAGGAATTGCTGAATAGACTATTTAAAGACCTTCCAAAAGAAAAAAACTCTCCAGTAGACACTCAACTGGCACAATCCAAAAAGGAATCGCTTGATCAGATTGCTTCAGAAACGCCAGGTTTTGCTGTGAAAATCAAAGAAACGGAAGCAGTAGCTATTGATTTGGAAGCAATCATCAAAAATCCTGGATCTGAGGATGACTTATTATTAGAAGAAGGAGATATTCTTTCGGTGCCGAAGCTGTTGCAAACAGTAAGAATGCGTGGCGATGTAGTTTATCCAACGACGCTAAGACATGAATCCAACAGAGGCTTGAAGCATTATATCAATGGAGCTGGAGGTTTTGAAAGAAGAGCGAACCGTAAGCAAACTTACGTGGTCTATGCCAATGGGGCAGTAAAGCGTACCAAAGGATTTTTGGGCATTCGAAATTATCCTCCGGTAGAACCAGGAGCTGAGGTAATTGTGCCGACCAAAGGACCTCGAGTTCCACTTCGTCTCGGTGAGATTGTGGGCATCACGACAGGTTTGGCAACATTAGGACTGGTTATTTCTCAAATCAACTGGTAATGGCAGCAGGAAAGCATTTTTCGGATAATCAATTTACGTTTAAAGAGGTCTTTCAGAACTTTTCTGAGTGGGTCTCCTATTATATTTCCCAGTGGAAAATCCTGATTCTGGCAGGCATTATAGGGATGGCTTTGGGAGCCTTGGTTTCGATTTTCAAAAAACCGGTCTATAACGCAAATACATCTTTTGTACTGGAAGAAGGAGATGGTGGAGGAGTTGGGCAAATGTCTGGTTTGGCTTCTTTGGTAGGAGTAAATCTGGGTTCATTGGGAAGTACCAGCGGCTTGTTTCAGGGTGATAACATCATGGAGCTCTACAAATCGGATCGTATGCTCGATGAGGCTTTGCTAAGCCCATTCGATGAAAATCAGCTTTTGATCGATCGATTTATAGCTTTCGAGGAAATTGATAAAAAATGGGCATCGAAAGTGGATATTCCAGCAATGGATTTTTCCATTCCGAGAGAAAAATTCACGATTGCGCAGGATTCAGTGGTCAAAGAAGTGGCTAAACTGGTAAGAGATTATCAGTTGAGTGTGACCAAACCGGATCGAAAGCTTAGCATTATTCAGGTTACCGTTTCTTCAAAAGATCAGCTTTACGCCAAAGTATTTAATGAACGCTTGGTAGAAAACGTCAACGAGTTTTATAAAGAGACAAAGACTAAAAAGACCAGCGAAAACCTGACGATATTACAAACACAGGCTGATAGTGTTCGTGCTATTTTGGATCAAAGTATTGGTGCTTATGCCTCTGCTACTGATCGCGTGCCAAATGCAAACCCATTACTTTCTGCAGCTACGATTGAAGCCAAAAAACGGCAGATTGACGTTCAGGCGACAGCTGCTGTTTACGAAGAAATCGTCAAGAATCTGGAAATAGCTAAAGTCAATCATCGAAACAATTCACCTTTGATTCAGATCATTGATTCTCCAAGACTACCGCTAAACCGCTCCGAAATCCGCTTGGTGAAAGGGATGGTTTTTGGCTGTGCTATCGTGGGATTACTGACATTATTGTTTGTTTACTTCCGTCGCTTGTATCTAAAACATGTGCAGGAAAGCTAAAATTAAGCTGCCATGTTAGAAAAACTTTCACTTCTTCCTATCGGAAACTTCATCCGAAATAAGTCCATTCAGAATTTTCTCTTTCTGGCAATAATCCAATCATCCAATGTGCTGATTTCGATTATTTCCATGCCTTTGCTAATCCAGAATATTGGAGTAGACCAATTTGGTTTGGTGAACTTAGCTTTGGCAGTGATTATTCTTTTGAATATTCTGGTTGGTTTTGGCTATAACTTAAGTGCACCTAGAGAAGTGGCTATCAATCAAAAAGACAAGACGGCACTTTCGCATCTGGTTTCCAATGTATTTTCTGCAAAGATCTTATTGGCTTCCAGTGCAGCCTTGATTATTCTCATTGCGGTCTTTGGACTTAACTTATTCAAGGAATATCAGATCATCTTGGTGTTTTCCATTTTGATGCTTTTTTCCGAGGCAACATTACCACTTTGGTTTTTTCAGGGAATGGAAAAAATGAAGCTGATCAGCATTGCAAATATTTTTTCTAAATTACTCTTCTTGATGGGAATCGTATTATTTATTCATAGCCCAGAGCAAAGCAAGTGGGTGAATTTTATGATGGGATTTTTTGGCTTTGGGATCAACTTATTATTGCTGGTTTATATTCATACCTATTTGGGAATCAGAGTTTATAGACCAGAGTTTTCGGCGATTTGGAAGAGTCTCAAGGAAAATATTCTTCTTTTTTTCAGCAATTTAGCAAGCCATATTTCGATCAATGGGGGCTTGATTATTTTGAGTTTTTTCTCGGTGGCAGAGACTTTAGGAATGTACAGTTTGGCGGAGCGTGTGGTGATGGTTTTGCGGATGTTTCCTGCGATGATCATTCAGGCGATTTATCCCAATGCTTCGAAGTTGTATCAAAGTGATGAGAAAGCATTCTTTCGCTTTTTGAGAAATGTCTATTTCCGGGTTGTTGCATTTGGAGTGTTTATCGCATTGATGACTTATCTGACTGCGCCATGGACAATCCGGATTTTGGCTAGAACTGAATTGCAGGAATCAGTGACCTATCTCCAGATTTTATCTTTGGTGCCGCTTTTGGCTTGCCTTAATATTGCAAATGTCGTGATGATGCTGGTGGTAGATTTGAAAAATTTACTGTTTAAAGCTTCTTGGATGATGTGTCTGTATATGGTGATAGTTGCATCTATTTTAACTTCTTTGTGGGGTGGGATAGGAATTTGTATCGCGATTATTTCCACTGAGATTGCTGTTTTTCTGATTTGCCTGGTTTTGTTGTTTAGAAATAACCGAAAACTTTTTTATGGCTTTTACACCTGATCCTTCGGTTGCAATTATACTGGTAAACTGGAATGGGTTTGACTTTACAGCTGCCTGTCTGGAATCCCTTCGGAAAGTAGAATTTCCGGACTTCAAAATCATTTTAGTGGATAATGCCTCTGAAAACTCAGAGGGAAAAAAGCTGTTATCCACATTTCCAGAAATAATATTAATTGAGAATAAGGAAAATTTAGGTTTTGCCGGAGGCAATAATGTTGGGATAGTAAAAGCATTGGAAGACGGTTATTCACATATTATGTTGCTGAATAATGATACTGAAGTAGAACCTGATTTCTTGGGAGAAATGATGAGAAAGTTTCAATCAGGAGGAAATTTGGGAGTAGTTCAGCCTTTGATTACTTTTTTGAATGACAAGGATAAAATATGGTCTGCTGGAGGGAAATGGAATTCACTTTTGGGGAGAGCAATTACCTTAGGAGATAGAAAACAATTGGATGAATACCTTCCTGAAGATGTTCCATTAGATTGGGCGACAGGTTGCTGCATGTTGATCAGTCGAGAGGCTTTGCTGGCGGCGGGTCTGCTCAACGAAAGTTATTTTGCCTATTTTGAAGATGTGGATTGGTCCCAGAGATTTCGGCAAAAAGGATTTGAAATTGCTTTGGCTGCAAAGGCTTTGGTATACCATGAAGCTGGGGCTTCATCTAAAAAGAAACATGCAGAAGGAACACTTAGCCCAAGAGTGTTTTATTTTCATGTCAGAAATCAGTTCTATCTCATCCGAGGAAGCCAAAAGGGGATTTCCTTCCTTTTTTCTGTAGGCTATCATTGCATCCGGTTTTCACTTTGGATGGCTTATTTTTGTTTGAGAGGAAGATTTCAAAAGCTAAAATCAGTCGCAAAAGGATTGAGAGATGGCTTGACTAATCCATTAGAAAAAGCTCCTATATGGCCTTGATATTTTTCATAATGATCGTTTTCGTGGTTGCTGCCGGTTTATTTTGGGCAGTCCAGGAAATGGTATTTAAGGGAAATTGGAAGTATTTCATCTTCTTTTTGATTGGGTTTTTGCCTTTTTACATCACCACTCTAAGTCTTGTATATCTAGCTACTGGATCCAGTGCTTTGGTGGGCATCTTTCAGGTCATCAAAGAAATGGTTGTCCTCATGGCTCTGTTTTCATTTTTGCTTTATCAGCGAAAGATTTTTGACTACCCATTTCGATTCCAGGCCACGGATTGGTTCTTCTTTGGATTTCTATGCTTGGCGGCAGTTTATCTGATTTTACCTCTTGGGCAAGCATCTTTCCTAAACAAAGCCTTGTATTTCAAAGGGATTTTGATTCCTGGAATCGTCTATTTTCTAGGGAGAAATAGTCGTTTTAGCATGAGTGAAATCCGTGGATTATTCCAGATGATATTCTTGATTGCAATCGGAGCTTTTCTGGTCAACTTATTCGAAAACTATTTGCTCCAAGCGCATTTACAACAGTTTACAGGTTATGCGCTGTACAATCATGCCATCAATGATATTGATCCAACAGGAAATTTTGGATTGACTTGGACATTCGAAACCCAAGCCGTCACCAAACGATTGGCAAGTTTCTTTTCCGATCCATTGGAAATGGCCAGTTCGGTTTTGATGGGTTTTGCAGCAGGGCTGATTTGGTTTTTGACCAGCAAGAAAGAGTACAATTGGTTTTATGTGTTGGTGATGATGTGCTCAATGGGGAGTTTGGTTTTTTCTGCTTCTAGGGCTGCTTTTGGAGCATTCTTCCTGATGATTTTCTTTCTGGCATTAGTGTTTGGCCTATATAAATTAATCGCTGCTGGATTTTTGAGCCTTTTGGCTTTTGCAGTATATGTGGTGTTTTTCGCTTCGGATGACTTCTACTTTTTTGTGGTGGATACCATTACGTTTGAAAACACTTCCAGTGTGGGACATGTGGTGGAATGGCTTTTGGCCTTGGATTCTATGGTTGGAAATCCCCTTGGAATCGGACTAGCGATGAGTGGAAATGCTGGAAGCGTATCTGATGATTTGAGAGTGGGTGGAGAAAATCAGTTTTTGATCTACGGGGTCCAGTTGGGCTGGCTAGGCATGATTTTGTATGTATTGACCTTGGCTTCGGCAGTAATTATAAGTTTGCGGGTGTTTTATAGAACAGAAAATTTAATGGAGGCCCGAATTGCTTTTGTCGCGGCTGCAGTAAAAGTAGGATTGCTGCTTCCTTTATTTACCGCAAATGCTGAAATGTATACCTATGTTGCCTGGACCACCTGGTGGATGGCAGGATATTCTGTTCATGCATACAGTAGATTGAAAACTCATGAAGAATTAAGCGTAGCATGAAAGTACTTTTAGACCTTCAATATTTGAATGTGGCCACCACAGGGATCAAAACCTATATGATGGAATTGGCTAAAGCTGCAAAGACTTATCCACATCCTGATATTGAATGGATTTTCACTCATGATCCGATAGAACAGGCTGCTGATCATACTTTTAAGAACCCATCTTCAAAATTCCAACGCTTGAATTACCATTTGGATTACTTCCGTTGGAAAGAGTTTCAGCTACCTGATTTGGTCAAAAAGCACCAGCCAGATGTGTTGATATGTCCGGATTTTGTTTCTCCGGCTGCTTCACTTTCCTGCCGCAGAATGACGGTTTTACACGATGCTTTTTTCTGGCAAATGCCTCAAAATTATCCTCGCTGGTGGAGAAAGTATTTTCTTAATTTGATCCGAAAGGGGCTAAAGGAAAAAACGGAAATCATCACTACAACTTCCTATTCAAAGAAGGCACTTCAGAAGCATTTGGGTGAGGAACTGCCGATACATGTTGTGTATCAAAGCCCCAAAAGCCTGACTTCCAGAATGGATAAGGGAATCATCACAAGAAATAATTTGGATCAATCTCCTTATTTCTTCCATTTGGGCACTTTCGACAAGCGGAAGAATCTACCTGTTTTGGTTCAAGCTTTTAAGACCTTTCTGGAAAAAGAAAACAAAGATTTTAAGTTGGTTTTGGCCGGAGGCCCAGGTCAAAGTAATCAGATGAATGATTTTCCCATTGTGGAAAAACTAGTTTCAGATTTGGGATTGCAAGACCGGGTGATTTTGCCGGGTTATGTAAAAGATGAGGAAATTATCGCCTTGTATCAGCATGCATTTGGGTACGTATTTCCCTCAGAAAATGAAGGTTTTGGAATTCCGATTTTAGAGGCAATGGGTTTTGGAATTCCGGTGATTCATTCCGATCAAGCCGCATTAATTGAGGTTTCCGATGGAGCCGGTCTCATCGCCAAAACTGGAGATGCCTCTGATTTGGCAGAAAAAATGATACTTTTGGGCCGGGATAAATCGTTGCGAGAGGATTTGATTCAAAAAGGACTTTTCCGAAGAGATTATTTTTCCCCTCAAAAATTTCTACAAGATTTTCAGCAGCTGATTTTAGATGCTGCTCCTACATTATGAGGCAAATTGTTTGTCCGGTCTGTCATTCAACCCCAACCTTTCCGAATCCGGAAGAATTTACAATGGTTAGTTGCACGCAATGTCGGGTAAAATGGACCTATATTTCTTCTGATCTAGATTCAGATTCTTTGTACGAGGATGAGGTTTATGCTGTGGTGGATAACCGCGAGTCTATTTTCGAGAAAATCATTTTTAGAGAGGCTGAAAAGGTCCTAAAAAAAGCAAAGCGTATTTACCCAGATTTAAAGAGTTTGCTGGATTTTGGCTGTGGAAAAGGTCAGTTTTTGCATGTTGCAAAACGATTGGGTTTATCCACATTTGGAATAGAAACAGCCGAAAAAAGAGCGCAATTCGCGAGAGAAAAATACCTCCTTGAAGTAAAGAATGAGTTTTACCGAAAGGGAAAAATTGAATCGGGGAATTTTGATTTTATAACCTTAAATCACGTATTGGAGCATCTTCCAGATCCCATGGGTTTATTGGAGGAGCTATTGGATCAAAATTTATCCCAAGACGGATTGGCTTATATTGAAGTGCCAAGAGCCGATTCCTGGCAAGCAGGGATTGCGGGAAAAGACTGGATGCATTGGGATATTCCAAAGCATTTGACTCATTGGGGCGAAGAAAACCTTGTTTCTGAAATGGAGAAAATTGGCTATCAAAAAGTTGGAGATAGAAGATTTTCCATTCATTTGGGAGTTTTGGGAATGCTTCAATCATTGATGTCAAAAGTTGGTTTTAAGGACCATTTGATATTAAGATTAAAGCGGAAAAAGACTATAGGGCTAATGGCACTTGTTGTCTTTTTTATGCCTTTTGCATTCCTTTTTGAAGGGCTTTCTACCATATCAAATAAGTCGGGAATTCTTGGAGTTTATTTTAAAAAGAAATGAAAAAATCCAGAAACGTACTTTTTCTTCAGAGTAGTTCTGAGCTGTATGGTTCTGGAAAAATCATTTATCAGGTTTTGAAAATCTATCGGGAGGAAGGCTTCAATCCGGTGGTTGTTTTGACTGGAGAAGGACCATTGGCAGATTTGCTGGAAGAAGAAGGTTTTGAAATCAAGATTCAGAATCTTGGTATCCTTCGCAGAAAATATGTCAATGTCAAAGGACTTATCAACAGGTTTGGTAAAAAGCTGAAAGCATATCGTTTTTTGGATAAACTTCACGAGGAGTTTCATTTTGAACTTGTCTATTCCAATACCTTGGCGGTGATTGTTGGGTCATATTGGGCGAGCAAAAACAAGCTGCCCCATATTTGGCATATCCATGAAATATTATTGGGGCCAAAGCCATTAGTGAAATTACTTCGCTCCATGCTTGATAAAGGAACTCCAATACCTATTGTGGTTTCTGAAGCAGTCAGAAGACATTGGTCAGGCATGTTGGAAGTTTCAAAACCGGAAGTTATCCACAATGGAATTCCTTATCAGGAGTATTTAAAGCAAGTTTCACAGGCAAAATCGAAAATCGGATTGCCTGTGGATAAGTTGATCGTGACTATGGTGGGAAGAATCAATCCTGGCAAGGGGCAACTGTTTTTTTTGGAAATGGCCAGAGCAATTTTGAAGACTTATCCACATTGTTATTTTGTGTTGGTTGGAGATCCATTTCCCGGCTATGAATCAATCCATGAGGAAATTAAATCCGTAATTCAGGCCGCGGACCTCTCAGGAAATGTGGTGGACTTAGGTTTTCGTACGGATATAGAGACAATATTGTCTGCGACTGATATCTTTGTCCTTCCATCGATTATGCCGGATTCATTTCCTACTGTGATTTTAGAAGCAATGGCATCTGGATTGCCGGTAATTGCCACGAAGTCTGGAGGTGCGGAGGAAATGGTGACAGAAGGTGAAACCGGATTTTTGATTCCGATCGGAAATGTAGAAAAAGGGACAGCCGCTTTGGAACGGTTAATACAAAGCGAAACCCTTCGAATAAAGATGGGAGAAGCAGGTAGAGAAAAAGTTTTACGTGAGTATAGTTTTGAACAGTTTAGCAACAAAATCAAAAACCACTTATGGCGACAAATAAAAGGAAACTGAAAGTTGCCATTATGGGTGCCAAAGGCTATCCCTATGTCTATGGTGGATATGATACCATGGTCAAAGAGCTAGGAGAGCGGTTGGTTGCAAAAGGTGTTCATGTGCGCGTTTACAACCATAAATCACTTTTCAAAGAGAAACCCCGCTATGTCAATGGCATCGAATGTATTTACATGGGAGCGGTGGAATCAAAAATAGGAACGCAGCTTTCCCATACTTTTTTCTCAATGATCCACGCTTGCTTTTCAGATGTGGATGTGATTTTTGTAGTAAACAGTGGAAATGGTCCGATTGGATGGGTTTCGAGGTTTTTCAGAAAAAAATCTGTGATCAATGTAGATGGTTTGGAATGGTTGCGGCCAAAATGGAAAGGCATCGGATCCAAATATTTCTTTTGGGCATCTCGTTTGGCCACCAAATATTTTGATAGAATCATCAACGATTCTGACGAAATGCAGCGTGTTTACAAAGAATTATTCAATGCCGAATCTCAGGTAATTGCCTATGGAGCTGCTGTCAAAGAGGATGTAGAACTTGACCCTATTGCAAAATGGAACATAGATCCTTTGGATTATTTTCTTATTGTAGGAAGGCTTGTGCCTGACAATAATGCAGATCTAATCATCAAAGGCTTTCTAAAATCAGACTCGAAAAAGAAGTTGGTCGTAGTTGGGGATGTTCCTTTTATGGATGAATATGCAACAGTATTGAAGGATCTGGAGGATGATCGATTGCTATTTTTAGGTTATGTGACGGATCCTCATGAACTTGGTGCTTGGTATTCTCATTGCTATGCTTATTTCCATGGTCATGAATATGGAGGGACAAACCCAGCGATGTTGAAAGCTTTGGGATATGGCTGTGCAATTTTGGCTTTGGACACTCCGTTTAATCAGGAGATGCTTCAAAATGGAAAGCATGGCTGGTATTTTCAGAAGAATGTGGATTCCGTGAAAGATATTGTGGAGACTGCTGAGGCTAGCCAAGAGAGAATGGACTATTTTCGAAAAACCGCTCGGGAAGGATTGATTCAGAAGTACAATTGGGATTACGTCACTGAGCAATATTTAGCTGTTTTTGAGGAATTGGCTGGTTTTAAAGCCGAAAATCCAACGGGTCAAAAAGCCAAATTGATCTCAGCGGAATCTTAATTTAAAAGCGATTCGTACGAACTAAAGAGATTGATTTTTGTTTAATAGACATAACTTTTAACCATAAAAATTTCAACAATGATCAGAAAAGCAACCGCCGTATGGCAAGGAACTGGTAAAGAAGGAAAAGGACACCTAAGTACACCTAGTACTGTTTTAGATAAAACCCAATATTCTTTTAAATCAAGATTTGAAGATGGTGTGGGAACTAACCCAGAAGAACTTGTAGCTGCTGCACATGCAGGATGTTTTGCAATGAAACTGAGCTTTAACCTACAGGAAGCTGGTTTTGAGGCAAAAGAATTGGATGTGACTGCTAATATTACTTTCGAAGATGGTACACTTAAAAAATCGCATTTGGTGCTAAAGGCTCAAGTTGACGGAATCGAGCAGGAAAAATTTGATGAATTGGTAAAAGATGCTGAAGCAAATTGCCCAATTTCAAGAGCATTGAAAATGGATATTTCTGTGGAGAGTACTTTGAATGCTTGATTCTTTTAGAAACTAGAATCAAAATTTTAGAACCAAGAAACAAGAATTTAGATTAAAAAACGGCAATTGAATAAGATCAATTGCCGTTTTTATTTTTGAGATTGTCAATATCAAATTTCAAATTTTATTCCCACCGTCTTTTTCTCCAACCTTCCTGCTTTTCAGGATTCAAGAAAGTCCAAGCCAAAATTCTACTTTTCTTATTGCCATGCGTCATCTGGATGATTTTTCGATCGGCAACTCTGGCTTTTTTAAGGGCTAAGATCAGCTCCTTAAGATGCTCTTCTTTGCTTACCAAAGTGGTAAACCAAAAACAATTGTATTTGTAGACCATGCTTTCTTTGATCATCTTCTGGATGAAAGCAAGTTCTCCTCCTTCGCACCAAAGTTCATGGCTTTGTCCTCCAAAATTCAATGGTACTTTCTTTCCTACTTTGCCTTTTAAATTTTTCACTTTGCGAATGCTCCCTGCTTCTGCCTCTTCTTGAGACCCATGAAATGGTGGGTTGCAAATAGTTAGGTCAAAAATATCGTCATATCGGATAATTTTCTCCAAAATATGAGAGGGGTCTTCCTGAATTCTCAAAATGATTTTTCCTCTGAATTGTGGATTGGCATATAAGTTTGCCTGGGCAGCATCCAAAGCTTTTGGATCAATTTCAGTCCCTACAAACGACCAATTGTATATTGAATTTCCCAACAAGGGATAAATACAGTTAGCTCCGGTTCCAAGGTCAAGAACACGGATTTTTTCAGGATTAGGGAGTTTTCCTCCATTACTTTGACTGAGCAAGTCGGCCATATGGTGAATGTAGTCTGCCCTGCCAGGAATGGGTGGACAGAGATATCCTGCCGGTATATCCCAATTGCTTATCTGATAAAAATGCTTGAGTAATGCTCGATTAAGTGTTTTTACAGCTTCTGGATTTGCAAAATCAATGCTTAGGTCTCCGTATTTATTTTCGGCAACGAATGGTTTTAGGCTTGGATCGGTCTGGATCAAAGCCGGGAAATCGTATCGATCTCGATGTATGTTTCTGGGATGAAGTCCAGATTTTAAGTTTTTGTTCTTTTCCAAATTAGTCTACTTCAAAAACCAACTTCATGGTGATGGAAGCGGTTTTGTTTTTGTCTGCGGTGTTAAAGGTACCACCCCAAGAGTAATCTTCCCCCGAATTTTGACCAGTAATCTGAAATATTCCCATATTAGCAGAAATCAAGTCTCCTAAATCCCCTTTGGAGTTTTCTGCAATTCGCTCGGCTCTTATTCTGGCATCTTCTGTGGCTTTGGCTATCATTTCCAATTTCAGAGATTCCAGTTCTGTGTAATAGTATCGCGGAGCTTGAGAATAAAATGCAATTCCCTGATTTAATAATTCTGTGATTTCACGGCTGATTTTCTCGACTTTTTCTACCTCGGTAGATTCGATTTTCAAGGATTGATTTAAAGAATATCCGTCAAAAGTCTGTCCTAAATACCTTCCGTCGTTGGAATAGTTTTGCTGGTATTTCGGATTGGTGTTGACAGCATTGAAGATGAGTTTTTCTGCAGGAATTCCTTTGGATATCAAATACTCGGAAACCAACTTTTTGTCTTTCTCCAGATCTGCGTAGGCAGATTTCAGGTCAAAACTTTCTCTCGTAAAGTTCCCTTCCCAAACGACTAAGTTTGATGTGAAATTGCTTTCTCCCAAGCCTGTGACATTGATAGTCCCTTGGGGTCGGTTTCTATTGATGACTGCATTTCCTAAAACAACTGATGCGATGATGATCGCCAAAGCAAATAATATGGGGGAAAGATTCTTGGTCATGATTTCTAAAAGTTTGATTAAAATATCGATGTATTTCATCATAGTACCAAAAAACCCGCCAAGAAGCGGGTTTTTGAATGTCTGAAACAAGTTTTAACACTTAGTATATTCGATTGACAAATAGCTGCTCTTTTGGCTGATCTAGATTGATCAAATAACCATTCACAACAGCATATTTTAAATCTCCATCTTTTGCCAAATAGAAATTGGGACTGGAACTGGTCGTCCATCCAGAAGGAAAAGAATCTTGTTCTTTCAATACTAAAATTGGAAGGTTGTGCACCTCTTTGGTTTCACCTTCTTTTACTTTCACTGCTAAGAATCCTTCTCTTAAAAGCTCCATAGCTTTTTCAGTTGTGATCGATGCCACATTTTCGAATGCTTCTTCATAAACCGCTCCTTCCGTAAATTCTAATCCGGTCGCATCCAGTTTTTCTGGAGCAAAATAAACTTGCATATCCCCTAGATCATCGATCGATCCAGTGACATAATAGCCACCTGGAACTTCGGATTCCCTTCTTTTGATCGCCAAATCAATCGGGTATTTCTTATCCTTCACTGTTACCAGCATTTCATTGATGATTAAGTCTTGCAACTTTGAATCATTATCAGGAATCGAGAAATATTGGTCTGTTGTGTACTGCTCATACCCCTTGTTGGCAATTTCGTAAAGGGCATTTAGAATAATCATAAAGTTGAGTTGACGGATATATTGCTTTTCAGGATCTCCCCAATAGCCTCCTGACTCGATGAGGATGGTGCTTGTACCCCACTTTTGGATGTTGTCCCCAAATGCTCTCGGTTCAAAAGCATCATCATATTTACCCACCTGACCTGGCACCACTTGTTGTAAAATGTTATTCATGCCTACAATGGTCTGCATGGCTCTTTTTCTCACGTCATTGATATCTGTGGCTTCATTATAAGCCGGTGCCAGAACAGAAATTGTTGCTTGTTTCGGTGTTCCAGTCGCATTGTAGTAAACTTGCTGATCGTGGAGATTGAAGCCGAATTCCGGTTCAAAATCATCTCTCGCTTTTTTCAGAATGATAGCTTCTGGTGAAACTTGGGCTATGGCATCTCGATTCAAGTCAATATCCAAACTGTTCCTTCTTTTGAAAACCTCGGCACCATCTGGGTTGATCATCGGGATAAATTTGATGTTCAGATTGCTCTTGAGATTATTTCTGATTTCGTCAAACTCATCACCCGATCCCTCCAGAAAATTGAATAAATCAAATAATGCCATTGTCGCAGTACTTTCATTGCCATGCATCTGGGACCAAAGCATCACTTTGGTAGTACCATCACCCCAGTCCAAACTGGAAATGCTTCTTCCATCGATGGAATTTCCCAAGGAAGTGACTTGGAAATTGGAAGTATGCTTTTGAATCAAAGGTTGCAGATCTTCGTGCTTAAATCTGCGATGGGTGATGGCTGATTCTTTAAATTTTTGGTACGCAGCTTCTAAAGTTTCGATAGAAATTGGATTGGGAGTATTTTTATTTGCAGTTTTACACCCAATAAGGGAAATCAAAAACAGCAAAAAAATGCTTGACCAAATACCCTTGTTTTTATTCATCTTTTGGTGGTTTTTCTTGTGGATATCCAGTAAAACTAGCCATTGAAAATGAAATTCTTCAGGATCATTGCCAAAAATTTAAGAAACAAATGAAGCTTACTTATTTCGTTGAAGATCTACCGCTGAAACATACTTTTACGATTGCTCATCAAAGCAGAGATATACAAGATACCTTGATAGTCAAATTGGAAGGCGATGGCTTTATTGGATTTGGGGAGTCTACTACCAATCCATTTTATGGGATGACGGTGGAAAACATGACTGCAACCTTAGATAAATTCAAGTCTGTAGTGGAGGCTGGAGAATGGGAAAGCCCGGAACAATTATGGGAGCTTGGAAGATCAAACTTTCAGACGAATCCTTTTTCCCAATGTGCTTTGGATATGGCAGCTTGGGATTGGTTTTCAAAGAAAAAAGGCAAAAAACTGTATGAATTTCTAAGTCTGGATCCTGCAACGATTCCTACAACCAATTTTACGATCGGGATTGATACCGTGGCTAAAATGGTGGAGAAAATGAAAGAAGTTCACTGGCCTATTTACAAGATTAAGTTGGGCACTTCAGATGATCTTGCTATTGTTCGCGAATTGAGAAAGCATACAGATGCTATTTTTAGAATTGACGCCAATTGTGCCTGGACTGCCGATCAGGCAATAGAATATTCAGGAGAACTGAAAAAATTGGGAGTCGAGTTTATGGAGCAGCCACTA
This sequence comes from Algoriphagus iocasae, assembly GCF_014206875.1. Taxonomy (GTDB): domain Bacteria; phylum Bacteroidota; class Bacteroidia; order Cytophagales; family Cyclobacteriaceae; genus Algoriphagus; species Algoriphagus iocasae. The sequence continues at coordinate 974,769 of NZ_JACIJO010000002.1, forward strand.
GGAAAGGATGATTTGGAAGGAATGAAAGAGGTTTTTAAATACTCCCAACTTCCAGTCATTGCAGATGAAAGCTGTATTGTCGAGTCTGATGTAAAAAAATGTCATGGATTATTTCATGGGATCAATGTGAAATTGGTGAAAGCAGGTGGGATTACTCCGGGATTGCGAATGATTCACGAAGCAAAATCTCTGGGAATGAAAACCATGGTAGGATGCATGACAGAATCTTCCATTGGTATCACAGCAATTGCTCATATAGCTCCCTTGCTAGATTATGTGGATATGGATGGGGCGATGTTGCTTTCGAAAGATCCTGCAAAAGGTGTCACCATAACCCCTGAAAAAGTAACGTTCCCTGAAGGAAATGGAATAGGAGCCGAAATGATTGGATGATTTTTTTGAGAATCTAGTAGCTAGAATCAAGTATCAAGAGCCAAGAATCAAGGGGCAAGAACCTAGAATTAAGAGTGAATATATTTTAAAAATAAAAGGAGGCTGTCACTTAAGTCTAAATTTGTCAGTCTGAGTCTTAAATACACTTCGAACATTCAAAAGGAATTGGTCTTAAAAACGGGGTTTCGGTCACCCTGAGCGGAGTCGAAGGGTCCTGGACTCCGCTCGGACTGACTCGCATATCGTGCAATTAAATCAATCTGTAATTGGTAGCATTGGAGCGACAAAAGTCGCGAATATCGAAGACCTTTTAAAGCTAAATAACCGACATTTCGACATTGTTCAATGTGACAAAAACCAATTATGAGACAGCCTCTGTTTGCTTTTTAATAGAAATTTAAATTCTTCAAGAATCGGAAATCGTATATCTGAGATCCGATATGTCAAGTCAAAAATCCTTTTATTCCTCGCTGACGATTAGTTTAAATCCTTCACCGTGAACAGTAATGATTTGAACTTTTGGATCGTCTTTTAGCAATTTTCTGATTTTGCTAAGGTAGACATCCATGCTTCTAGCGTTGAAGTAACTGTCATCTCCCCAGATTTGCTTTAAAGCATGGCTTCTGTTTACAAGCTTATTGATTTCTGAAGCCAGCAATCTGATCAATTCATTTTCTTTAGAGGTAAGCTTATGCTTTCCTTTTGGTCCTTCCAGATACTGTTCATCATAATGAAGGACAAAGCCACCGAATTCATAGACCTTTAAAGGAGTGATTTCAGTGCTTTTTTGAGTTCTTCGGAGAATGGCCGTTACTCTCAATAGCAATTCTTCCATGCTAAACGGCTTAGTGATGTAATCATCCGCACCGATTTTTAATCCTTCGATGATATCATCTTTTTGGTTTTTTGCAGTCAAAAATAAAACCGGAAGATCTTCTTGAACCTTCTTGATTTCTTTGGCCAGGGTAAAACCATCTTTTTTAGGCATCATAATGTCCAAAAGGCAAAGGTCGAATTTGTCCTTTTTGAATTTATTCCAGCCCTCTTCTCCATCTCTGCAAAGAGTGGGTTCGTAGCCTTTCATTTCTAGATATTCCTGTAGAATATCTCCTAAGTTCGGGTCATCTTCGACGACTAGTAGTTTCGCTTTGCTCATTGCTTTTTGGGTAAGTTAATGGTGAACGTTGTTCCCTTTCCAACTTCACTTTCTACTTGAATGCCTCCTTGATGCGCTTCAAGCATGGTTTTTACATAAGAAAGTCCAAGACCGAAGCCTTTTACATCGTGTACGTTTCCGGTAGGAACTCTGTAAAATTTATCGAAAATTTTCTTTTGTGCATCCTTAGACATGCCTATTCCATTATCTGAGATCTTCACTATAAATGAATCTTCAGTTTCCAAAGCCTCCATTCTAATGCTTGGAGTATTTGGAGTGTATTTGATGGCATTGTCCAGCAGGTTATTGAAAATATGGGTCAAATGAAATGCATCACCTTCGACCTCTGGATTTTTCAATCGGTCAGTAAATGAAAGTGTGCCTCCCTTTTTCTCAACTTGTAAACTGATATGCTGCATGGTGGATTCCAATAGTTCACTCAGGTTTAAAGTTTCGATTTTTAGTTTAAAATCATGTTTGTCCAAAGCAGCGGCCTGCAAGACTTTTTCCACCTGAGAAGTCAGTCTTTTGTTTTCATCTTTAATAATCCCCAAGTATCGTTTACGGAATTTGTCCTGAGTGGATAATTCCGGATCCTGCAATGCTTCTACAGCTAGACTTACAGTTGCTAACGGAGTTTTAAACTCATGGGTCATATTATTGATGAAATCATTTTTAGTATCCGAAAGGGCTTTTTGACGGATAATAACTTTGATCGCATAGATGAAGCAGAAAATGATCACTCCAATAAACAAGATGGAGCTGGAGATAGGAAGCCAGACCTGACGAATGACGTGGTAGTTTTTGCTTGGGAAAAATATATAAAGGAAATTTTCCTGGCCTAGAATATCGTTGGGGAATAATTTGGCTTTAATTCCATTCTTAATCAGATTATCTCCTTGACTTACTGGGCCTAAAGGCAAGAATTCTCCATCGTTTTTTACCAATCCCAACTCAAATTGTTCAGAAATACCTCTTTCCATCAAATGGTTTCTCAGTAATTCCCGGACTTGGAGTGTATCCAATCTTTCTAGAATGGCCTGCTGGCCGGCTGCCAATTCATTCCAAGTACGTTCCACCATGTCAATTTTGAAATTGGCACGGCGAATTTTTTCAAAAATATCGTCAGAGATGTTGATTTCAGTTGTTACCTCCGGTGAATTGGGTTTCCTTATGGCAGGAGAAGATTCCAATTTGCTCAAATAAGACAATTGTCGTTCTTTCTCTTCCAATAAAATCGCCATTTCATCTGGAGTAAACATGCTTGAAGCAAGTTCAGGAGTCATGTAAGCAAAGAACATTTCCAATTCCTTCAACAGGCTCATGTCAAAGCCTCGGGATTCAAGAATTCTTCGGAAAGTTGGGCTTACTTCAGGAGCCGGCTCGCTAAACATCGTATCCACAATGGATGGCCTTGACTTATAAATGGGCCTTTGTTGGACATCGTTAAAAGTAATTGGTTCAATTTTTTCAAAAAGAGATTCCTGTAAGACTGAATCCTTCATCAAGGAACTTAAAAGAACATCAGAGGTTTCTCCTTTTTCCAACTGCTCTACAGTGCCGGAGAGAGCCATGTAGACATTTTGATCAAATCTTTCACGATTGATTCGAACAGCATTCCTTACCCAATAGTATTGAAATCCCATCAGGCCAAAACTGGCCAGGGACATCAAAACAATAATAAGAGTAATGTTTCCTTTAGACATTTCACAAATTTAGCCTGAATCTTAGGGGTCTTATAAAGCTTAACAATATTTAACTGCCTCAAATGAGATCTCTTAAGTTTATGATAGGAACAAAATGAAGAATGATCCCGTTCTTTAGGATATGATTTCTTAATTACATTTACGATAAAGGAAAAGAGGAGGCTTATGCCTCCTTTTTTTGTTATTTACCTATCTTTGGGCGCAAATTTCAGACCATGTCCCTATCTCAAAATCCTATTTCTATCCAAGGCGTTTCTTTGGAATCTGTCGCAAATGAGTTTGGAACTCCTGTTTATGTATATGACGAAGAGAAAATCACCTCTCAAATCAAAACTTTACAGGCTGCCTTTTCCAAAGTTCCTTTGAAGATTAAATACGCTACCAAAGCATTGACCAATATCAATATCTTGAAATTGGTCAAGAAAGCAGGTGGAGAAGTAGATGCTGTGTCTGTAGAGGAGGTAAGAATTTGTTTGGAAGCTGGATATGAAGGCAAGGATGTCATGTATACTCCGAATGGAGTTAGCATGGATGAAATCAAGCAAGTCGTGGCATTAGGTGCTATGATCAACTTGGACAATATTCCTGTTCTAGAGCAGTTTGGTCAAGAGTACGGAAACTCTGTTCCAGTTTGTATCCGAATCAATCCTCATATCATGGCGGGGGGAAATGCGAAGATTTCTGTAGGGCATATTGCAAGTAAGTTTGGCATTTCCATTCATCAGCTTGATGAGATCTTGGAAGTGGTCAATAAATATGATCTTCAGATAGCCGGTTTACATTTACATACGGGATCAGATATTCTCGATGCAGAAGTATTTCTAAAAGGTGCGAATGTCCTTTTTGAAGCTGCCATGCAGTTTAAAGACCTGAAATTTCTTGATTTTGGTGGAGGATTTAAAGTTGGATACAAAGAGGGAGATGTAGTCACAGACATTATGAATGTAGGTGATAAAGTCTCGGATGCCTTTTTGGAGTTTTGCAAAAAATACGGAAGAGATTTGGAGTTGTGGCTTGAGCCGGGCAAGTTTGTGGTCAGTGAATCAGGGTATTTGATTGTTCAGGCAAATGTCGTGAAGAAGACTCCTCAGATCACATTTATTGGTGTGAATTCTGGACTGAATCATTTAATCAGGCCGATGATGTATGATGCTTATCACAGCATTTATAATTTGAGCAATCCAGAAGGGGAATTGAAAAAATACAATGTCGTAGGATATATCTGTGAGACGGATACAATTGCCTCTGATAGAGAAATTGCAGAAGTGAAAATGGGTGATTTTCTAGTCATCAAAAACGCAGGTGCATACGGTATCAGTATGGCCTCAAATTACAATTCAAGACTAAGACCTGCCGAAGTTTTAGTGTGGGAAGGGAAGGCAAAATTGATCAGGAAACGAGAGGAGTTTCAGGATCTTTTGCACAATCAGGTGATTCTGGATATTTAATCTGAATTATTTATTGGATATCAATTAATTGGTATAATTATTGATTTTCATGGTCCCAATTGACTTTGGAACACAGAATAATTGTGTTTTGTCAAGATGGTTTGGAACCCAATAAGATTGTCTGCCTCAATCATAAGCCCTAGTAGTTTCACAACCTACATTTCATGTTAAATTCACGAATTTTCGTTGCGTCTTTGGTAAATTGAACGTAGCGAAAAGTGGAGTAGATTATGTTGAGGAAAGTATTAGGCATATTTATGTTTTTTATAGCTTTTTCGAAGGCTACATTAGAATCCTATGCCCAGGATACGCAGTTTTCCCAATTTTACGCTGCCCCCTTGTATTTGAATCCCGCCCTTACAGGTTCTAGTGAATTAACCAGAATTGGTGTTAATTATAGAAATCAATGGCCTGGTTTAGATCAAAGTTTCAATTCCTATTCGGCCTATATTGACCACTACATTTTTGATTATAATTCAGGTATCGGACTGATTTTTAATGGAAGCCAAGAAAGCATGGCCCAGCTTTCTACAAATGAAATCGGACTGTCTTATGCTTATAGGCTTCAGATTAGTCAGGATTTATTTTTCAGAGTCGGCGGCCAGGTTAGCTACATGCAACGAAATGCTTTCTTTTCTGATTTGGTATTTGGTAGTCAGATTGATATTGTCAATGGTACAGTGGGAGGGATAACCGATGAATTAGATGGTGTGCCCTTAGATTCGAAGTATAGTTTTATGGACTATGCTGTAGGTGGAATGATCTATACCAATAAATATTGGCTAGGAGTATCAGCACACCATTTGTCAGAACCCAATAGGTCTTTTGTAGAAGGACAGATTTCTGTACTTCCAATGAAATTCTCAGCTCAGGGTGGAGTGAAGTTTGATTTGGGACATGGAGGAAGAGATTATTTCACTCATGCCTATTCAGAGAGGTCTGTCTCTTTTGCTTTCAATTATAAGCAGCAGGATCCTTTTAGCCAATTGGATGTCGGAGCTCAACTTTATTTGGAGCCTTTGGTATTAGGTCTTTGGTATAGGGGATTGCCAAGTAAGAACTCTCTTCCAAACAATGAAGCGGTGATAGGACTGATAGGAGTTTCTCTTCCAAGTGGGTTGGATATAGGATATTCTTATGATGTAACCGTCTCTAAATTAGGTCTAAAAAACAGTGGAGGAGCTCACGAAGTATCGATTAGATACACTTTTTTATGGGGAGATCCGAAATCTAGAAACCAAAGAGGCAGGGTAATTCCTTGTTTTAAATACTAGATTTTCCTACTTCAGTCTGTTTTTAGGACAAAAAACAATATTCAGCCTCTAGTTTTAGGGGTTTGGTATAGAGGAATCCCGGTTTCTAATGAAGAGCAACCAAATCATGAATCAATCATAGCCCTAGTTGGTATCTCTTTAGGTGGAGGTTTAGATGTAGGATATAGTCATGACTTTACTATCTCCTCTTTGGGAAATGCAAATACCGGTGGAGCTCACGAAATTTCGCTTCGATATAGCTTCCTTTGGGGAAAAGCATCAGGAGCTGGAAGAAAATCCTCTATGCCTTGCTTTAAGTACTAATATTAAAAAGCATAGAGGAATGAGTTAATTTCTATACTGTCAGTGTGTTTGAATAATTATGGAAGGCCTAATACTTACAAAAGCTTATATTTTAGAACCTTGAAAGAATGTCCCTTTTTTCAAAGTAAAATATTTAAAAAAACAGCAGAAGTATTTAAATTTTAATTGGGATAGAAATAGTGCCGCTACACCAGCCTGCCATCAAATCACCATCATATTGGCCTAAGTAATATAAGATTTCCCATTCTTTTTCAGTATCAATTACATAGGGGCCAAAAAACTCTTGGTCAGCCATTGGGATTGGCTCCATACTAGCATTGCCCCTAATTGTATGGTGATAAAGTTGTCTCAATGGAATTCGGCTCAATAACCTATTAGCTAACACAGTTGGACCAGTAGCTTGCGTAAAGAAATTAACAGCATATAATCTTGACTTATAAGCTTCTGCTAGAGCAGGGTTATTGATTGCCTCAGCCTCTACGATTTTTGTTTTAAGCCATGTCATCCTATTTTGAAAATAAGTAGAAAGGCTATCCATAGTTAAGCCTACTTGTGCTAGCCCATCTTCAGACATTGCAAATCTCTGATAGGGTAGACGGCGACTAACGACATCGTTAGGAAATATTTGATACAATTGTTTGTCGGGACAATTCATATCCAAAGGATCAAATCTTGATAACACCATTTTGGAATCATCAGGGCTGGAGATTGTAAAAACAAAAGGATTAACTGTAAATCGGTCGGGATCTCCATCGGAGGTTATTTGGTTTCTACCTTCAAAGATTGGTCCATTGAATGGCCCATTGGATTTAGGGCGATTAGCAAATCTGCATAAAAAGCCCTTCATTTTTTCAGTGAGATCCGAGACTACTTCACCGTTTATCTGTACTTCTTTCACCAGGATTCCAATCCCTCTAGAATTATAATTTACATAATCAGGAGAGGCTTCACGAATGTTTTTAATATCAAATTGAGGATTGCTTCGAAGAGGGTCTTTAAAGGCAGAATCTTTATCACCATATGCATCCTGGATGTCTTTTGCCTGTGACCAGATCGAAGGATCCAGGAGGGTTTCACCTGCAACTGAATATGTAAATCCGCTGATTCCCCGTTGTTCGTTAGAAGGGTCAGGGTCAGTTGCCAATCGGCATTGAAAGTATCCGTCAAAAATTATGTCAAGAGTGGCCATAAAAAGTATTAATTAAAGGTGTTAGAATAATTTTGGAATCCTTTGGAAGGAACTGGTGCTTCCATATTTCCATCCCAATAGGCACAAAAGTTTTTTCCAATTCTCTCGAAGTTTTCTTGCAAATACCCAAAAGATGTATCAAAATCCCGAGCGTCTTTTTGTTTATAGAAAGCCATATGGTAGCCCTTCTCAATACAAAGATTTTTCAGTTTTTCTGCTTTGCTACTCATATCATTGAATTGATCTAAGTAATATTTGCAGTCATCAGAAGGGAGAATAGCATCCTTAATATCAGTTTCATTGTTAGGTGAAATATTTAATAGGAAATCGGGGCCGGCACATCTTTCTGGGACTTTTCCTTCATTGGGAACAAAATCGGCATCTGCCGGAAGCCTACAGATCATCTCCCCAAGCGGTCTAATAATATTAGTCATGAAAGGATAAAATGCAGTTTGAAAATATGCATTTACCTTATTTGGTCGGATTCCAGTCGTTTGGTCTATTTCATAATGTCCAAAAAAGCCACTTAGCATTTTCACCATAACAGAATATGCTTGGTCAAATAATTCCATGGCTTTTATTGCCACTTCATTTGTGACTTTATAGGTAGCTTCGTAAGGGGCGTTTTCCTGGGTGGATGGGTTTTTCAAATGTTTATTTTCTTCTAGAGAGATTGTAGGGTTCCAGACTACAGGAAGAGCTGGCTCAAAAGGTAACCCGGTTATTTTTTCTTCATTAGAAATCTCATCGAGAATAGTTTGAAACACCCAAAAATGACTTCCCAAAGAAGGTGGTACTCCCCAAACTCCTTCTCCCTCCTCTACAATTTGGCTGATTGCTTCATCCACATACTCCACAAATTGACCGATTACTAATGGATTTAATGTGATGTTAAATCCATAATGTTCATCTACTATTCTCTCAAAATTCTGGCCCTCAAAAATCTGGTAGTTTAGACCAATTATTAAAAATGCTCTAATAAACGTATACAATTCTTCAACGCTATCGAAGTAAGTTCCATTTATAAGTGGTTGATGAATTTTATCTAATTCTGAATCTTGGAGATCATTAGAAAGGAATGCTGATAAAAAATCAAGGGCTTTTTGCTGGGACGCTATTGGATCAAAAGGCTTTGATTGCTGATGTGGAATTGTAAAGAGTTTTTTAAGAGTATCAGAAATTTCAGTTGCATCCAATGGATCTGAAACGGGCAAATGGTCTGGTTTTTCCCAATACCTAAATATCTCAATAGCCACAGGAGAAAAGGGCATAAGATTTACTGGTTTCCCCATTGGGAATGATTCTGCTGGCACTGGAAAATTAGGCCTATATAAATATGGATTTTCACCTATAATTGCCAATAGGTTCATATCATAACAAAGGTGCCCCATTTCTTCTCTTGAAACCATCAAGATATTGGCTTCCCATCTTCTTATTTTCTCAATTTGAGCTAATCGTATTTGATTAATTCTTTGTTGCTCTGAATCAGTTGAATCAGGTTTGTAATCTGAAAATTCCTCTGGATATTTCTTAAGACTAAAGCTTGTGAAAAGATATTGCATCGCAAGCAAATGCTCAGTAGTGCTTGCCTGTTTTAAAAGTGAATTAATTAATTGAATAAATTCTTTTTTCTCCCCTTCTGAAATATTTAGAATCTTTTGAAGTAGATCTCCTTCAAGTTGGATTTTATTGTGTTTTTTCTGTGACATATTTTGTTAAAAAATAAAGGTTATTATATAATTTCAAGAAATACAGTATCTTAAATATAAGCTTTTGTTGGGACTAGCCCCATTTTTTTTTATATTTCAATAACAGTTTTTTCAATTTCAAAATAATTTTTATTCAAATGCCAAACATTAAGAATGGAGTGAATCTCGATAATATCGAAGCACTCGTAGGAGCGATCCAAAATGATCCCACAGTAGCAAAAGTTCAGTTTAAAGCAGAATCAGAATGGATGGGCGGAACCCAAGCTTCTGTCACAGTTTCTGAATTGTTTTCAAACGGAGCAAACATCAGAAGTGAAGGAAGCAAATTCAATTTAATAGTTGATGAGCCAGCTGTGCTGGGAGGAAAGGATGAACATCCTAATCCAGTTGAATACCTCGCCTCAGCATTATGCGGTTGCCTAACAGCAGGTATTGCTACTAATGCAGCACTATTTGGTACTGAATTAGAGAAAATCAATGTGGAGGTTTTTGTGAATTTTGATATTCATGGTGTGCTGGGCCTAGATCGATCTAAGCCAAGTGGTCCCCTGGATCTACATTATAAGGTAACGTTAAAAGGGAAGAATGGAGCCACCATGGACCAGCTTATCAAATCGAAGGAAACTCTCGATAAGAAATCTCCAATAAAAAACACCATTGAGCTTCCTTTGAGAGTAACGACCGAAGTTGTGATAGAGGAATAATCATGTCTGCAAAATATACTTCATTTGGTGTTGGTTTCTCTGAAACAACAAATTCAACGCTTGCTGGAGTAGAAGCAACTAAACAAGCATTATCTAAGGCTGGACTTTCTCCACAGGAAGCCCAGCTTTGTTTTTTGTTTTGTACTTCACGTCATGATGCAGAAAGTTTCTTCGAAGGTGTAAAATCTTGTGTTGGAAGAGAAACTCAATTTTTTGGAGGTTACTCCAATGGATCTTGTACCAATACAGAGCTTGGATATGATGGATATCAAGTGGTGGTAGGTATTTTGAGCAAAGGAGATTATAAATTTGATCTGATTTTAAAGGAAGGAATTGGTTTCCATGAATATGAAATAGGGAAAGAATTAGGGCAAGAAATTCAAAAAAAGGACCTTGGTAGAAATGCTCAAATGTTCTTGCTTTTTGATGCCGTAAATAGATTAGAGGGGAGATTTCGGATGAATTATGGAACTCCTTTTATTAAAGGAATGAGTGAATCAATTACTGAGTGGCCAAATATCATTGGTGCCAGGATGCTCGGGGATATGAAGTTTAAACCTACCCATCAATGGTGTGGTAGGGAAATGAGCAAAAATGCGGCGATGGCGCTGCTTTTTCATGGAAATATTCAGATTGATTCCCAAATTATGCATGGCTGCCAACCTGCAAGTGCGTATCATCAAGTAACTGCAGTCAAAGGGGCCAATATTTTGGAATTGGACAATCAGCCTGCTTTAGATGTAGTCGGGGAAATATTAGGGAGTGATTTGATTGAAAGACCTCAGGAATTAAAGTTTTTTGTCACATTGGGAAAAAATGTTGGGGACAAATGGAAACCTTATAGTCCTGGTGATTATATCAATAGAATGTGTGTGGGTGTAGATACGGTAGGCAAAGGGCTTTATATGGCAGAAATGGATATAGAACCAGGGATGGAAGTGCAATTGATGCGAAGAAGTTTTGAAATGGAGTACGTTTCTATTCGAACCAAAAAATTGATTGAGCGGGTGAAATCAAATAATAGGAGGATAATTTTTGGTTTATATATAAATTGTTCTGGACGGGCGGCAGCTTATTCTAACCAAACAGATGAAGATGTCCGGTATGTTCAATCAGCAATTGATGGGGAGTTTCCACTATTGGGCATTTATGAGGCTGGAGAACTAGCTATGATCAAAGACCAACTTCAGGTGCTTGATTGGACGGGGCTCTTTTGCATTTTTAGTGAAAAAATAACAAATGATTAATGGAGCCGGAGTCAAATGATCAGCAGATTAAAGAGCTTCAAAGGCAGGTAAAATATTATCGTGACCTTTCTGACGAAGTTGCGGGACAAAATATCAGGAGTGATTCTCAAATTTCATTGCTCAAAAGAAAACTGACCCAAAAAGAAAATGGATTTACCATTCTATCTGCTTTACATGATTCTTTTGGCCAGCAAATTTTTGAAGAAGACTTTATCGTCAATACACTTTTATTGATCAATACAACACTGAAGATGGATAAAACAGTGGTTGTCTGGAAAGCTCCAGGAAAAAACCACGTTTTTCAAACAAGATTTCATATGGGGTTTGAAAAATCAGAAGTAGAAAAGATCATGCCGGTAGAAATCGATTTTTTTGAAGCAGAGGAAAAGATTGTTCGGCCTTTTATTAAAAATAAGATGAGTCCTCCTAGTCATATTGCAGAGGAGCTACAATCAAAATTACTTATTCCATTTTTCATCTCAGTCCCTATTAGGATGCGGAGTGAGATCATAGCCTGGATGATTACAGGGAGGGAAAAAGAGGCTTGGCCTTTTTATCCGATTTTAGATGAGGGAGATCTTGATACTTTGGTATCTATTTCAGGTTTTCTGGAAGCTGGACTTTCCAATGCCAGTTTATATAATAGCCTAGAAAAAGCAAATGAAGAATTAGAATCTTACAATCAGGAATTGGAAAAACGAGTAGCAGAGAGAACCAAAGATCTGAGGAAGAAAAATCGGGAGTTGACCTTTGAAAAAAAACGATCAGAGGATTTGTTGTTGAATATTTTACCAGAAGAAACCGCAGAAGAGTTAAAAAAATATGGATTTGCAAAGGCAAAACTTCAGGAAAATGCAACAGTGATGTTTACCGATTTTGTCAATTTCACCAAATTTTCATCTAGTATATCCTCCGAAGAATTAGTGGCTGAGTTGGACCATTGTTTCAGGAACTTTGATACAATTACTACTAAATATAGATTGGAGAAAATAAAAACAATTGGGGATGCTCACATGAGCGCCTGTGGAGTGACAGGAGATGGAGGAGATGCATCAGATGTGATTCGGGCAGGTTTAGAAATGAGGGATTTTGTAGAAAAATATGCGCTTGAAAAACCTGAACATCTACGTCCTTATTTTAAAATAAGAGTAGGTATCAATACTGGCCCAGTTGTATCAGGAGTGGTCGGATTAAAGAAATTTTCCTTTGATATCTGGGGTGATACTGTAAATACCGCAGACCGAATTCAGTCTGGATCCATTGCAGGAAAAGTGAACGTTTCAGAAAGTACTTATCTCTTGACAAAAGACTTATTTGAATTTGAAAACAGAGGTAAAATTGCTGCCAAAAACAAGGGTGAAATTCAAATGTATTTTGTGGAAAGAAAGGTTAACTAGGAGATGATGGAGGTTCTTTCTCCATTAATACTCTGGTCTTTGGAAGACATTCAGGATAATTTTTCTGAATAAATTCTATCATTTTTTCACGAACATAAACCCTCAAATCCCAAGCTACTGGGGAATTTCTGGCACTAACCAATATTCTGGTTTCAACTGTATGCTCTTTTGCATCACTGACTTGTAAAACTTTTACCTTTTTATCCCACAAATCTGTCTTTTCGAGGATCCTATCTAATTCTTTTCGCAGCTCATCAAAAGGAATTGTATAATCAGTGTATATAAATACAGAGCCTAATAAGTCACCGGAAGTTCTAGTCCAGTTTTGAAAGGGTTTTTCCAGAAAATAGGTGGTAGGAAGGACCAATCTTCTCAGATCCCAAATCCTTACCACAATATAATTCAAGTTGATCTCCTCAATCCAACCCCATTCTCCTTCTACAACCACTGCATCCTCTAACCGGAATGGTTGAGTAAATGCAATCTGAATTCCGGCTATCAGTGTTCCTATCGCTTTCTGAGCTGAAAAACCAATGATGATTCCTGCAACTCCAGCAGAAGCGAAAAAGCCGACTCCTACTTTTCTCACCGATTCAAAGGATAATAAAATCAGTCCTATGGAAAATAAGATAATGATGAAATTGGCGATTTTGACAAGGATGTTGATTTGGGTGTAGACTTTTCTTGCCCTTAAATTATCCTCCTGAGATATATCATATTGCTTGAGAAACATGGATTTGACAATCTGCATTCCTACTAAGAAACACCAGGTAAATCCAAATATTATCAAGACTGTATTGAGATGAGGTAAATAGGCCATCAAACCTTCCCATTCTTTGGCCTCTTGTCCAAAATAAAGTTTCAAAAAGGATAGAATTAGGGTGACTACTAATGGCAAAACCAAACGTTTGTAATATTTCATGGCGGTAGTAAAAAGAGATTATTCGGATAAATCCGACATTGAAAAAGGTGATTTTGGGCGAATCAATTCTAGAAATTAGGGAAATACGAGTACAAAGTCAAAAATTGAAAATTTTCACATTCATAATAATGATTTCACTGGATTGGATTTTATCCTGTGATTTATGCTTTCAATTCTATTCAAAAAAAAACCGCCTCATAGGAAGGCGGTTCAAAATTGTTTTTGGAATTTTTATTTTTCAGGCATTCCGCTCTCTTTCCAAGTCTCAAATAATGCTATTTGATCAGCTGTCAAAGCTGGTTTTTTTAACTGAAAAGGCATAAATCCTTTCTCATCCTGTGGCTTCTTTACCCTCTCTAAAATATCATCAATATTTGAGGAAACTGCATTGTAAGTGTCTAGGTACTTTTTCTTGCCTTCATCAGGAAAATGGCAAGGAGTACAACTTGCAATCAAAATTGGCTTGATGTCTTTTTCATAAGAAACTGCTGACAAGGAAGGAGCAGTAGCTTTTTTAGAGCTTGTACAGGACTGGTAAACAATCAAGCCAAATGCTGCAATCAAAATTAAGTAGCGTGTTTTCATAGTGTTGAATTATTGGGTTAGGTAGATTCTTTCTCTTAGATGGATTGTGAAACAATAATTTAAAGTCTATAGGAAAAACATAGAAATGTAAGTAATTCTTTAATAAAGAAAAATACGAAATTTTATATGGGGAGTTATTTTATCCAGAAAAATAAATAGTTGTTTATCTGTTTTATATCGAAATAATAAAAGAGAGGCTCAACCTATATGAGAATTATTGACACGGAACTGGTTTCAAAGCAAGTCCATGACTGTAATCCAATGAATCGATATTTACCTGTACCGGAATCCCATCCACTTCTTTCATTTCTCCAAAACCTTCTTTCCAACCCTCATCAGTGTTTTTGAAGACCACTTGACGTTTTGAAGTTTGACCTTCTGATTGAAAAGTGTATTCAGCGATAATCAAATTATCCCTGATTTCCCCGTCAATGGTTCCTGAATTTTTATCCTTTTCAAATAAGGAATAATCCAGAGTTCCATTGATATTCGTTCCGTCAATATGGGTAGTTAATTTAATGGTGTCTTTCTCACTTATGTATTGAAAACATTCCGTGTTCATGTCCGTAAGTTGTTCATCCTCTGGGGAAAAGGCTACCTCAATTGGGGAATCTTCTTTTGGCCCTTTGCAAGAAATCATGGCCAATACAATAAAAAATGCGGCTATAGATGCTTTCATGATGATTTTTTGTTTTGTCTTCCTTAATTAATGCAAAAAGACCGCCAATAGGATGACGGTCTTTTTGATTTTATTGAAAAAAGGTAGGTTAATCTCCAATCCATTCGGCTACAAAAAGATTGGTGTCCCTTGTGCCACCATTGTTTCTATTGCTGGAGAAAACAAGGTATTTCCCATCGTTAGAGAATACTGGGAAAGCATCAAAGGTCCCATCATGAGTGATTCTTGTTAATCCGGTTCCATCTAAATTGATCATGAATAAATTGAAAGGATAGCCTCTTTCCGTCTCATGATTGGAAGCAAAAATGATCTTCTCACCAGATGGATGGAAGAAAGGTGCCCAGTTAGCTTTGCCCAGATCTGTTATCTTTTTCACGTCAGATCCATCTGCATTTGCCACATAAAGCTCCATGCTGGTTGGCATCACCAAACCTTCATTTAAAAGATCTTTGTATTCTTTGATTTCTTCTTCTGTTTGAGGACGAGATGCTCTCCAAATAATCTTTGATCCATCTGGTGAGAAAAATGCACCGCCATCATATCCTAAATCTGAAGTAATTTGCTTGACATCGGACCCATCTATATTCATAGTATATAGCTCCAAATCGCCAGTTCTAATAGATGTGAATATAATTTTATCCCCTTTTGGTGAAACTGTTGCTTCTGCATCGTAACCAGGAGTATCGGTCAATTGAGAGATAATATTTCCTTGCTGATCAGCGGTGAAAATGTCGAAGCTATCATAAATCGGCCAGACATATTTGCCATCTTCTCTTCTTTCCGGTACAGGCGGGCAGTTTTCATCTCCCAAATGCGTGGATCCGTAGACAATGGTTTTGTCTCCCGGAAGGAAGTAAGAACAGGTAGTTCTTCCTAGACCTGTACTCAGTCGCTGAGGTGCATTGTTTTTCAAATCATCTTCTCTCCAATTGGTATAAAATATCTGATCACAATCAGATCCCCAACCAGAATAATCTGATTGAAACACAAGCATCGAATCATCAAATGACCAATACGCTTCTGCATTGTTCCCTCCAAAAGTGATTTGTTTGATGTTTTTTAAATACTTCATTTCCTCTGGAGTCAGAAGAAGTGAGTCTGAGGCTGAGTGCGCATTGGATTCTAGCTCAGTTTGAACTTCCGTCTTTGGGCTACAAGCAAAGGAAAGTAGCAGCATGGCAACAAAAATTTGTCTCATATTTTTGATAGAAAATTAAAGGATAGCAAGGCAAAGTTACCATTTATTATCTTTGGCAAAAGATGATTAATACTATGAAAAACTTCCATAAATATACATTTCCAATCTTTGTCATTTTTCTTGCTTTGGCGAGTTGTAATACTGCTCCTTCGGAGGAAAGCTTGTTGAAGGGTTTGAAAGAAGATGTCACATTTCTAGCAGCGGACGATCTCGGCGGGCGAGCTATAGGAACTGAAGGTGAACAGAAAGCTTCAGAATATCTTGCGGCGGAGTTTGAAGAAATCGGTTTGTTGCCGAAAGGTACAGAGGGGTATTTTCAGCCTTTTACCGTATCAAAACCTAGTAATCCACATGAAGAGGCGATAATTGGAACAGATGGAGAAGGGGTAACAGGCAGAAATGTAGTCGGTTTTATTGATAATAATTCAGAAAATACCATCGTCATCGGAGCACATTTTGATCACTTGGGAATGGGAGGACAAGGGTCTCTTCATCGTGGAGATTCCGCAATTCATAATGGTGCGGATGACAATGCCAGTGGGACAGCAGCCTTAGTAGCTTTGGCAAGAATTCTTAAACATGAAGAGCACAAAAGCAATTTTCTGTTTATCGCTTTTTCAGGTGAGGAAAATGGGTTGTGGGGTTCCAACTACTTTGTGAAAAACCCTACTATCGATCTTTCTCAAATTAATTACATGATCAACATGGATATGGTTGGTCGAATGAACGAAGAAAAAACTTTGGCGATCAATGGTGTTGGAACCAGCCCTAGTTTTGTTCCTACATTGGATTTGGCGAATGCCGACAGCTTGAAATTAGTAACCTCTGAGTCTGGTGTTGGTCCTTCCGATCACACTTCGTTTTATCTGCAGGATTTGCCGGTACTTCATTTTTTCACTGGCCAACATGAAGATTATCACAAGCCTTCAGATGATTCGGAATTAATCAACTACGATGGTTTATTGCTTGTTGTGAAATACATTGATAGGCTAGTTAGTCAATTGGATACTGAACCAAAACTGGCTTTTACCAAAACTAAAGACAGCAATGGAGATTCTCCAAGGTTTACGGTTTCCTTAGGCGTGGTTCCTGATTATTTGTACGATGGCAAGGGAATGAGAATTGACGGGGTTTCGGAAGACAAGCCTGCTCAGGCTGCTGGATTGATGAAAGGAGATGTGGTTGTTCAAATGGGCGACTCCACTATTGTCGATATGATGAGTTACATGCGCGCATTAAGCTCTTTCCAAAAAGGTGATGAAGTGCTTCTAGGCTATGAGAGAGATGGGGAGAAAAAGGAAGTGAAGGTTGTTTTATAGTAGCTAGAAGCAAGACTTAAGAATCAAGACTTTAAAAAAAACCCGAGTTCACTATAGAACTCGGGGTTTTGTTTTCGTTTATGTCATTAAAGTAAATTAAAGATTTTCTTATTTTACTTTCCTTCGCCATATTCAAAGGCTTGCAAATGCTCTTGTATTCAAGGGTTTACTCAATTGGGTTCGCTTGAACTCCTTCGAAAGTCATTTTGATCGGCTTGATCGTTCCGTCTTCATTAAATTCCATCACATCAATACAAGTTACCCGATGGTCTCTTCCTTCATTTGGAATAGGTCTTCTGTGATAGACCATATACCAATCATCAGTTCCAGGCTTTTGGAAGGCTGAATTGTGACCTGCTCCGGTTGCAACTGTAGTATCTGATTCCAGAATCGTTCCGATCCTTTCCCAAGGACCATTGATATTATCTGACATGGCGTAGGCCACTTTGTAGCTGTCATTTGTCCAGCCGCCTTCTGACCACATGAAGTAATATTTTCCCTCTCTGATAAATACAAAAGGTCCTTCTACGTAGCCTTCTGGAGTAATTTCATGAAAAAGCTCTCCGTCTTCCCAAGGTTCAAAACCCGTAAAGTCAGCATTCAGTTTCCCGATGTTACAATGACTCCAACCACCATATAACATGTAATACGTACCATCCGTGTCTTTGAACACAAATTGGTCAATGGGTTGCGCATCATTGTAAAATTCCGAAAGCAAAGGCTTGCCTAGGTGATCCTTGAAAGGTCCTCCTGGGGAGTCAGCCACCGCAACACCCAATCCACCGAAGTGGTTGATGTCATTATCTGGATCCCAACCTGGACGACTTGGTCGCTGAATGTCATTTGCAGAGAAGAAAAGGTAATATTTCCCGTCTTTTTCGATTGCCGCAGGAGCCCACATGGCTTGTCTAGCCCATTTGATCGCAGCAGTGTCCAATATATTTGCATGCTTTTCCCAGGTCACCAGGTCTTTGGATGAAAAGGCATCGAAATGCAGTTGGTCGGTGTATCCAGCAGAAAAAGTCGGGTAAACCCAATATTCATCTCCGAATACAATTCCTTCTGGATCTGCATACCAACCTTCTACAATTGGATTTCCGGCAAGTTTTGGAGCTTCAGTTTCTTCTGTTGTTTTTGGAGAAGAACAGGCAAAAGCTAGAGCTAAAGAGCCTGTCATTAAATAATAGCTAAGTTTCATGAATTAGAATTGAGATCAAATGAAATCGAAATTTAAGCAGCACAAACCAAAAGAAGTTGCGTCTGGTGTAAAAGTGCTGAAAAATGAGGATTTTCTTAGATTGAGCCGATTAAATCGTCTATTCGGCTCATAAAATAGATAATTATGAGCCGAATAATTTTTGTGATTCAAATCCGCCCTATAAAGTTTAATCTGCTACAAATAATACCTAAAATCAGAGAATCTCCATTTTTTCCGATTCACCCTCCCAAAAAGGGGGATTTCTACTATCTTTGTGCCTGCTTTTGAGGAGCATGGAAACCTTAGGGTTTTCTTTGCAGTTTTAGACTTTCAGGTTCTTTGGAGTCAAATTCTAAAAAGCATTAATCAGAATCAAATCACCTACTTGCCTACAAGAAAGGATATTGTGAAGACATATAAAGAGTTTAAACAAGTTGACTACCCTGCAATAGGGGAGGACGTACTTCAGTACTGGAAAGACAATCAGATTTTCGAAAAATCCATCGCCAACCGAGATGGAGCCGAAACCTTTACATTTTTTGAAGGTCCACCTTCGGCAAATGGTACTCCTGGTATTCACCATGTGATGGCCAGAACACTGAAAGATATCTTTTGCCGATACAAAACTTTGCAAGGCTACCAAGTAAAAAGAAAAGGTGGCTGGGATACGCATGGTCTTCCTGTGGAGCTTCAGGTTGAAAAAGAATTAGGGATTACCAAAGAAGATATCGGTAAAAAAATCTCTGTTGAGGATTACAACAAGAAGTGTAAGGAAACAGTCATGCGATTCAAAAATGAATGGGATGAACTGACAGAAAAAATCGGCTATTGGGTTGATTTAGATGATCCTTATATCACATTTGACTCTAACTACATCGAAACACTTTGGCACTTGCTAAAGAAGTTTTACGATAAAGGCCTCCTTTATAAAGGATATACCATTCAGCCATTTTCCCCAGCAGCGGGAACAGGTTTAAGTTCGCACGAGCTTAATCAGCCGGGAACGTACAAGGATGTGAAGGATACGTCCATCACTGCCCAGTTTAAACTGAAGGGTCAGGAAAATACTTACATCTTAGCTTGGACGACGACTCCATGGACTTTGCCTTCCAATTCAGCCTTAGCAATCGGTGAAAACTTGGATTACGTGAAAGTGAAAACTTTCAATCCATATACTTATGAGCCATGCTATGTGATTTTGGCGAAAGCCAGAATGAATGCTTATCTCAATCCAAAAGCAAAGGATCTAAAAGTAGAAGATTATAAGGCTGGAGATAAATTGATTCCTTTTGAAATCATCGAGGAGTTCAAAGGGAAAGATATGCTAGGTTGGGAATACGAACAGCTTTTCCCTATCGAAGCTTTGGCTCTGCCACATCCAGCTTTTACTGTGGTTTCTGGAGATTATGTTACCACCGAAGATGGTACAGGTATCGTGCATTTGGCAAAAGCTTTTGGTGCAGATGACTTTAGAACTTTGGTGCAGAATAATGTTCCAGGAGTTTTTGTGAAGGATGAGCAGGGAAATGAAATTCCTGTGGTTGACAGACAAGGTAAATTCATCCCGGTTGTGGGTGAATATTTGGCTGCAAAGATGAAAGAACATGGAATCACCGCTCATAAAGAATATGGTGTAAGTGATTTTTATGTAAAGAATTATACAGAAGATGATGAAAACGCTGCTGACTTTAAAAACACAGATGTCATCATTTCTATCATTTTAAAGAATGAAAATAAGGCTTTCAAAGTAGAGAAATACGAGCACAGTTATCCTCACTGCTGGAGAACTGATAAGCCGGTATTGTATTATCCTTTGGAAAGTTGGTTTATCAAAACCACTGCATACAAGGATCGATTGGTAGAGTTGAACAAAACGATCAACTGGAAGCCAGAAGCAACCGGAACGGGTCGTTTTGGAAATTGGCTTGAAAACTTGGTGGACTGGAACTTGAGCAGATCAAGGTTCTGGGGAACACCATTGCCTATCTGGAGAACTGAAGATGGTTCGGAAGAGAAATGCATCGGTTCAATTGCCGATTTGCAATCAGAAATCGAAAAATCTGTTACCAAAGGCTTTATGGAAAAGTCTCCTTACGAAGGCAAAGAGTTAGATCTTCATAGACCTTATGTGGATGATGTGATCTTGGTTTCCGAAAAAGGAGAAAAGATGTTCCGCGAGCCGGATTTGATTGATGTTTGGTTCGATTCGGGAGCGATGCCTTATGCACAATGGCATTATCCATTCGAAAACCAGGATGTATTCAAAGCAAATTATCCGGCAGATTACATTGCAGAAGGTGTGGATCAGACCAGAGGTTGGTTCTTTACATTACATGCAATTGCCGTGATGCTTTTTGATAGCGTAGCTTTCAAAAACGTGATTGCAAATGGTCTTGTACTCGATAAGAATGGCAATAAAATGTCCAAGAGATTGGGCAATGCAGTGGATCCTTTCAAGACTTTGAAAGAATATGGTCCAGATGCAGTTCGTTGGTACATGTTGAGCAATGCCAATCCTTGGGATAACCTGAAATTCAATCTGGATGGAGTAACAGAAGTGCAGCGTCGCTTCTTTGGTACTCTTCAGAATACCTATAATTTCTTTGCGCTATATGCAAACTTGGATGAGTTTGTTTATGTGCAATCCAATGCAGTTCCTGTAAGTGAGCGTGCAGAATTGGATCAATGGATTATTTCTAAACTTCAGTCTTTGATCGCTGAGGTGGAAGCAGCCATGGATAACTATGATGCAACCAAAGCTACTCGAGCTATTATGAATTTCACAGTGGATCAATTGTCAAATTGGTATGTGAGATTGGCTAGAAAGAGATTCTGGAGAGGTGAAATGAATGCAGATAAGCAAGCAGCTTATGAGACATTGTACGAATGTCTGCTTTCATTGACGCAGTTGATGTCTTCTTTCTCTCCGTTCTATTCTGACTGGATGTATCAAAATTTGACGAAGTCCGCAGCAGATGGTAAAGAGTCTATTCACTTGACAGATTGGAAAAAGGCAGATAATGCTTTGATCAATACTGATCTGGAAGAAAGTATGGAGTTGGCTCAGACGATTTCTTCTTTGGTTCACTCACTTAGAAAGAAAGAAAAAGTAAAAGTTCGTCAACCATTACAGCGTATTTTGATCCCGATTTTAAAAGAGAAAACAAAAGCACAAATCGAGCATTTGGCTGAGTTGATCAAATCGGAAGTCAATATCAAAGACATCGAGTTTATTGATGACGCATCGGGAATTTTGGTGAAAAATGTGAAACCTAACCTTCCTGTTTTAGGTAAGAAGTTAGGGCCGAAAATGCGTTTCGTTGTGGCAGCAATCAATGGCTGGGGTCAGTCAGAAATTGCAGAGATCGAGCGTGAAGGTAAAATAGCCGTTGATGTGGACGGAGAAACTCTTGAGCTTTTGCTAGAAGAAGTTCTCATTACATCACAGGATATTCCTGGCTGGTCAGTAGCATCAGACCTTGGAGTTACAGTGGCTTTGGATGTGACTATTTCCGAAGAACTGAAGCAAGAAGGTGTTGCCAGAGACTTGGTAAACAGAATCCAGAACTTAAGAAAAGACATGGGGCTGGAGGTGCAGGATAAGATCAACATCTCGTTAGAAGATTCCTTTGACCTAGTGAATGCATCTGTGGAAAGTTTTGGTGAATATATCCAGTCCGAAACTCAAGCTTTAAATCTCACTTTGGTGAAAGAGTTGAAAGATTCTACCAATTTGGAAATGGATGATTTTGAAATCGCTGTAAAAGTGGAAAAGGCCTGAGGTCGAATCAAATAGAATGAATAAATACGTGAAATATTTTGGCATTGCACTGTTGGTGATCTTGATTGATCAGGCGGTAAAAATGCTCGTGCATTTCGAAATGGATTTTGGCTCTCCGGGTCAAATTCCAATTTTTGGAGATTGGTTTAAGCTTCATTATACCACCAATCCAGGAATGGCATTTGGGATGGAAATAGGCTCAGAATATGGTAAGCTGATTCTAACTTCTTTCCGTTTGGTTGCTATGGCAGGAATAGGATACTATTTGTACCATATTATTGAGCAAAAGAACCATCCGGTATTTATCGTGTGTATTGCTATGATTTTGGGAGGAGCAATTGGTAATTTGATCGACTCTATTTTCTATGGAGTTTGGTTGAATAATGCGCCATACAATGCGCCTTCTCCATGGTTTCATGGTCAGGTAGTAGACATGTTCTATTTCGATATTTGGGAAGGATATCTTCCGGACTGGGTGCCGCTTTGGGGTGGAGATTACACCGCATTGTGGCCGATTTTCAATGTCGCAGATGCTTCCATATTTATTGGAGTAGCTATCATCTTGATATTTCAGGGTCGTTTTTTCCCGGATCATAAAGAGAAAATCCCTGATAATCCACCAGTGGAGGAAGAGAAAACTACACTGGAAAGCAACTAAAAAGAGGTCTCATTTCTAAATTTCGGAAATGAGACCTCTTTCTTTAATTATTCATTTTTTTTCAGGGTTTGG
Organism: Algoriphagus iocasae; assembly: GCF_014206875.1. Lineage (GTDB taxonomy): Bacteria > Bacteroidota > Bacteroidia > Cytophagales > Cyclobacteriaceae > Algoriphagus > Algoriphagus iocasae. The sequence goes on from NZ_JACIJO010000002.1 coordinate 997,707, forward strand.
TGAAAAAATAGATTCAAAACCTCCTTTCTGATCAATTTTTATGTAATTTTCAAGCTGCATTTGATTCAAAATGTAACTATGTCCTCATTTTTGGTTGCTCTTGAAAATAAAGTAATTAGGAGCTGCCTCGCTGTTAGTTTAGAACCCTGTTATGATAGTTGATCCGGAAAAACCCTTTGAGATTATTTATTCACTTTTTAATCATGAGTACCTGGGATTATTACTGGACTCATTTACGATTCAATTAGATGAACAAGGAAGACTTTCTTTGGCTCATCAGAATATCAGTTCTGTCAATGCGAAAGAATTCTCCGCAAAGCTAGACAAAGCGGATTTTGAACTCATTAAGCTCATGGATAGCATGCAGCAGGAGGCCGTAGTCAAAAAACATAACAAGAGAAACCTGAAGCCAAAAGAGTTTCTTCGCAAAATCTATGATGAGAATACCGGGAATGAAACGATACAGAAACTGATCGAAGAAAACCTGGAAAACACCAGAGCCAAGATTTTTCCTTTGCTGAAAGGTAAGAGATTGTTTGAAATGGGAAACGATGGAAACCCAATTTGGAAAGAAATTGAGGTGACTGATCAGAAAGCTACAGTGCTGTTTCATTTTAGAAAAAATGAAGAAAACACGCATTATTTTCCTACAATCAAATACAAAGGAGCCAAACTCGAATGGCAGTATAAAAATGGGTATTTGGTATGCCATAATCCTGCTTGGTTAGTGGTGAACCAGATGCTATTTAGCTTTGAGAAAGGCATTGACGGGAAAAAGCTGAAGCCCTTTTTAAACAAGAAATTCATTGTCATTGATAAGCGCTTTGAGCGTGAATATTACCGTAAGTTCATCACACAGCTATTGGCACTTTTTGATGTGTATGCGGAAGGCTTTGATATCAAGGTAGAACGCGGAGATCCGAAGCCGATTCTTTGTATCGCCGATTTGCCAGCCAATTCTGGGCAAAATCTATTTGGGGAAGAGCTAGAGAATATCACCGAAGATCAATTGGTTTTTTCTCTCAAGTATAAATATGGAGATTATGTGTTTGACTCGGCAGAGTCGATCAATAACTCGGTGAGACTGGAGGAAAATGGAGAACATTATATTTTCCATAAAGTGATCAGAAGCAAAGAGAAGGAGAAAGCGATCGTCAAATATTTAGAAGGGCGAGGGCTGGAGTTTGTCCATGGCAAGCGTGCGATGAGTAAAATCAATGCCTTTGATTGGATCAGTGAAAACCTGGATCGACTGGAGATTGAAGGTTATAAGTTTGAACAAAAAGAAAGTCCTAAAGGAAAAATCTACCACATAGGCAGAGCTCAGATTTCTATTGAGGTTCAGGAAAACATCGATTGGTTCGATGTGAATGCCCAAATCAAATTCGGGATTTATCTAGTTCCTTTTGCGAAGCTTAGAAAACTTCTCGTGCAGGGGAAAACCGAATTTGAACTGCCTAACGGGGAGTATGCGGTCATTCCAGCCTCTTGGTTTGTCAACTATTCGGAATTGTTTTCTTTCCTAGAGGATAAAGGAAATACAGGCCAGATGATGATGCGTAAACACCATTTGGCATTGGCGAAAACATTGGAATCTGGCAATTTGGTGCAGCTGACGCTAAGCAGAAAACTGGAACAATTGCGGGATTTTGAAACGATTGAGGAATATCAAGTTCCCTGCAAATTTGCTGGAACTTTGAGACCGTACCAACATGCTGGATATAACTGGTTGAGATTCCTGAATGAATTTAAGTTTGGTGGTTGTTTAGCGGATGATATGGGTTTGGGTAAGACTGTTCAAACCTTAGCACTTCTGGCACATGAAGCGGAAGTGAATGAAGGCCAGACTTCTTTATTGGTTATGCCGACCTCCTTAATTTATAACTGGGAATTGGAAGCGAGGAAATTTACACCTGACCTAAAGATCCTGGTTTATACCGGAACGCAGCGAATTAAAGATCCATGGAGATTTAGCGATTACGATCTGGTTTTGACTTCGTATGGGATCATCCGTTTGGACATCGAAATATTGAAAAGCTTCTTTTTCAATTATGTGATTCTAGATGAATCTCAAGCGATCAAAAATCCAAGTAGCAACATTGCTTCTGCTGTCAATCAATTGAAAAGTAAGCAGCGATTGATTTTGACTGGTACACCGGTGGAGAATGGCACCATGGATTTATGGTCCCAGATGAACTTTGTGAATCCTGGATTATTAGGAACTCAAAACTCTTTTAAGAAGCAGTTTCTCCAACCGATAGAAAAGCAAAATGATCGTAACAAAGCCATAAAGCTTCACTCGATGATCAAGCCTTTTATTCTTAGAAGGCTAAAATCTCAGGTAGCAACGGATCTTCCAGAGAAGATTACTAACGTGAAATATTCAGCGATGACAGCGGAGCAAGAGAGCGTCTATGAAGAGGTAAAGAGCTATTACAGAGAAAAGATTATCTCCGATATCAAAGCGACTGGAAGGAATTCCCAACAGTTTACATTGCTACGTGGTTTGACTCAGTTGAGACAAATTGCAAACCACCCGAAATTGGTCAGAGATGATTACGAAGGTGAATCTGGTAAGTTGGAGGATATTACATACATGCTTCAATCCACAATTTCTGAAGGGCATAAAGTTCTTGTATTTAGTCAATTTGTGCGTCATCTCGCCATCGTGAAAGAGTATCTTCAAAAAGAGAAAATACCATTCTCTTACTTGGATGGATCTACCAAAGATCGCCAAGCACAAGTGGAGGCATTTCAGGAGCAAGAAGATATTAAAGTGTTTTTGATTTCATTAAAAGCAGGTGGTGTCGGTTTGAATTTGACTAAAGCAGAATATGTGTTCCTTTTGGATCCATGGTGGAATCCTGCTGTGGAGGCACAGGCTATTGATAGAGCGCATAGAATCGGCCAGGAAAACAAGGTCATTATCTATAAATTCATTTCACGAAATTCTGTGGAGGAAAAAATTATGGCACTCCAAAACCGTAAACTGGCGCTTGCCGGAGAGCTGATCAGTACTGAAGAAAGCTTTATGAAAAGCCTAGATCAAGAGGATATAGCCGCGCTTCTGGCATAAAGCCCCCATAAATTCAAAAAAAGGGTATGATTAAGGATCTTACCCTTTTTTTATTGACTTGATTGTCAAATAAATAGGGACTAATTCAAATTTTTTAATAATAATTTATTGTAGAAAGAGAGAATTTACAGACAATATTTTTCTAAATTAAACATACTCAGTACCATTAGAACCTACCGCACACATGCCAAGAGCAAAAGCCGATAAAGATCGGAAAATCTTTGTGTTGGATACTTCAGTAATCCTTTATGCACATAACTCCATCATGAATTTTGCCGAACACGATGTGGTCATTCCGATTACCGTGTTGGAGGAACTTGATCAGTTCAAAAAGGGCAATGACACCAAAAACTTTGAGGCGAGAGAATTTATACGGCTTCTGGATAAGTTATCCAAAGACCATATGATTCATAATTGGACTCCGCTCAATGGGAAAACGAAGGGGAACTTTCGAGTCCTGATGAATCCTGAGAACCAGATCAATGCCAATGAGATTTTCGGTGAGGAAAAAAATGACCATAAGATTTTGAATGCCGCTTTGTATCTCAAGCAGCATGAACCTTCGAGAAAAGTAATCTTGGTCAGTAAGGATATCAACCTTAGGCTCAAAGCCAAATCTTTGGAATTGCTGGCTGAAGACTATGAAACCGGTAAAATCAAGAACATTACAGAACTTGAAAATACGGGTAAATACGTCTTGGAGGATGTAGATCCAGAAGCTATAAATAAGCTCTATGAAGTGGGTTATATTGAGGCTAAAGTAGTTTTGGGCACAAGGAAGAGAAAAGCGAATGCCTATTATATCCTAAAAAGTGATAAGAATTCAGTTTTGGCTTATTTCAATCCAGAAGAGAATATCCTGGAGCGTGTGGATAAAAAACTGGCCTATAACATCAAGCCTAAAAATGCAGAGCAAACCTTTGCATTGGATGCTATTACTAATCCTAGAATTCGTTTGGTATCGATTCAGGGTGTGGCAGGTACGGGAAAGACTTTATTGGCTCTAGCCGGTGCATTAGAGCAAAGAAGAGATTACAAGCAGATATTTCTGGCTCGTCCGATTGTGCCCTTGAGCAACAAGGATATTGGATATCTACCAGGTGATATCAAATCCAAACTGAATCCATACATGGAGCCACTTTGGGATAATTTGAAATTCATCCAAAACCAATACAAAGAGACGGATAAGGAATTTCAGAAAATCACTGAGTTGGTCAATCAGGAGAAATTGGTGATCCAGCCATTGGCCTATATTCGTGGTAGATCGCTGTCGAATATTTTCTTTATTGTGGATGAAGCACAAAACTTGACTCCGCATGAAATCAAGACGATTATCTCAAGAGCGGGTGAAAATACCAAGATCGTATTTACGGGTGATGTATTCCAGATTGATACACCTTATTTGGATTCTCAATCCAATGGATTGTCGTATTTGATAGATCGAGTTAAGGATCATCCACTCTATGCACATATCAAACTCGAGAAAGGAGAGCGATCTGAATTGGCAAACTTGGCTAATGAGCTTTTGTAGATAAATTTCGTTTTAGGAATTTCAAAAGATGCTTCCCTCAAGGAAGCATCTTTTTTTATGGAAAATTTTATTTGGTTAAAAGTCAATAATTTTAAGATTTATTGTAACCTTACAAAAACCCGAAATGCTTTATTTTTTTTGTTCGCAACTGGCAGATAGGTGTACGAAAATGCACATATTAAAACAATGATTTCATGTTAAATATCTGAAAATCAACATATTAATATTTTTGGTCGCTTTTTGGCATTATAGGTAATACGAATTTAAACCAACTTATTTACTGCCATGATAGCTACATATTTATCTCAGAAAAACATTTGTGCTGTACTTGGCTTACTAATGGCTTTCACCATTGTTTGGAAAGCCAAAACAGAAGCAAGTTCCTACACACAAGAGCATACTGCCCGATTTGAAAATACTAAACCAACGAATACTATCGGACAAAAGGTGGATGTTTACCACATCTCCACAGAAAAATTAAAGCCTGAAATCCAGTTTGAAGATTTGGATTTCAGGCCTGTAAAATCTTAAAGATTATTACTCGTAAGGGTTAATTTGGTTGATTGTTTGGTTATCAAAAAAGGTGAGTTTTGCTCACCTTTTTTATTATCTCAACTTTCAGTAATTGTATTCAATTTAGAAAGGAAGCTATTATAATATTGTCTTCCTACTTGTACGACAGCACCTTGCTTGAGGGTGATTTCTTTGGTGTTGAAGTACTCGATTTGTCCAAGGTGGACGATAAAGGATTTTTGTACGCGTAAGAAATATTGAGAAGGAAGAATGTCCTCAATTTCTTTCATGGATTTACGAATGCTGAAATCCCTGCTTTTGGTAAAGATGGTCACCATGTTTCCATTGGCTTCCACATAATAGATGTCATTGTAAGAAACTCGCTCAAAAGCATTATCCGCTTTGATAAATACTGCGTCTGTCACCAGAAATGGACTATCTACACCAGTTTTGGCTACAGCAGTTTCATTGCTAGGATTGGTTCTTTTGTTATAAAGAACAATCTCCACAATGGCATGAATATCATTCGTGTTAAATGGTTTTACAATAAAACCGGCTGGATTGATTCTTTTAGCTCTTTCGATGATCGTCGGGTCACTGTAGGAGGTCACATATACCAAAGGTGCATCCACCATCTGCTTGACAATTTCTCCTAATTCAATACCGTCTTTGTCTCCTTTTAATTTGATATCCATGAATATCAAATCCGGACGGTTTTTTTTAATGACTTTGATACATTGATTCGCTGAGTTTGCGATATCAATATTGACGTAGCCCAGTAATTCGAGTATCTCTTGAATATTCTCGGCAATACTGATTTCGTCTTCTACTATTAAAATGCGCTCTTCTTTCATAAGATGCCTTTAGGATTTCTAGATTGACGTATTAAAAGATTCTAACTTAATATTTTATAAATATACCCTAATAACAGAATTTAAATCCGTAAATCAAATGCCTTTTTTTGCATATGAAATTAAAGCTCCTTTATAAGCTCATCATTTCTTTAAATCTCGCAGCTTGTCTTCTACTTACTTCGATTCGGTCACCGCCTTTAAGAGTAACTACCAGTCCCCCGTTAAACCAAGGTTCAATCCCTTCTACCCAGCCTAAATTAATAATATGCTTTCTGCTTGCTCTAAAGAATGACTTTTCATCCAATCGCTCATCCAATGCATTTAGAGACTTGTGAATCATTGGTTTAAAGTTATCAAAGTACACCTTAATGTAGTTTCCATCAGATTCAAATAACCTCACATTAGATAGTCTCACAAACCAGCATCGATCTCCGTCTTTTACAAAGACCTGATCTTCCAGAGTCAGTTTCTTTTGATTTTGAGAGTAATTTTGCTCCTCTTTTTTATTACCTCCATCTATTTTAGTAGACAGTTTATTGATCGCCTCTTCGAGTCTTTTTGGTTCGATAGGTTTCAATAAATAGTCAAGAGCATTTACCTGAAAGGCTTTCAAAGCATATTCATCGTATGCAGTGGTAAAGATTACATGAGGAACCTGATCCAATTCTTCCAGTAATTCAAATCCTGTTTTTTCAGGCATCTGAATATCCAAGAAAATCACATCTGGGTTGAGCTGTTCGATTTTTTCTTTAGCATCATCGACGTTTACAGCTTCACCGACTACCTCTACACTTTCCAATTGATTTAAAAGGGTGATCAGCTCTTTTCGAGCTAGTCTTTCATCATCTATTACAATTGCTCGCATTATATTGTTAGTATTTGTTATTCTAAGTTAACCCTTTGTTTCGGGATTTTAATTTCTGTGATTACAAACTGAGTTCCTGAGTTAAAGATACGCAATGTACCTTTTTCCCCATAAATCAGTTTCAATCTTTGCAGGGTGTTGCTTAATCCATGTCCGCCTTCTCCTTTGGCTTTTAGAGTAGGTGGGGTGAGTAACCTACCGCTGTTTTTGACCTGGATATACAGATCATCGTCTATGCCTTCACGACATTTTATTTCGATTACTCCTCCTTTGACTAAGTTCGAAATTCCATGTTTGATGGCATTCTCCACGATGGTTTGGAGCATCATAGGAGGGATTTTATAACTGTAAGCCTCGTCTTCAATTATATAGCTGACTTCAAGTCTTTCCTCAAAACGGATAGTTTCCAGAGCTAAGTAATCTTTGACGGTACTTAATTCGTCCGCAAATTCAATCACCTGTTTCTTATCCATCATCAAAGAAAATCTCAAAATATTGGAAATTCTGGTTATAGCAGATTTAGCTTTGGCTGGATCCTCATCGACCAAAGCCCTGACGCTGTTGAGGGCATTGAAAATGAAATGGGGATTAAGCTGGCTTTTTAAATGGTTTAATCGAATCTCATTGATTTTTGCCTCATACTTCAGCGAAGTATTATAGTTGTCCAAAAAGTGAAAAAGGAAATAAGACAAAAACCAGATCGCATAGAAAAGGAAGCTCAGGAATAAATTGGCAGAAATTACCAAAATTTTAAAATCTTCCTCCGGATTTAAAGTCCCAAATGCAATATTGATAAATACCTGAGCAATGGTATTAATTAGACTGAGTGCCAATAGTGCCAATAATGCTTGCAGCAGAAGTTTGGAAATTTCCTGCTTGAACCATTCGTAGGACTTGACGATGTATCGGAGAAAATGGGTAGAGACTAAATAAAATGCCGCCAACACTATAAAAGCCCAGATCTGAACAGAGGAAATCCCTTTAGATAAATTCGCGAAGAAAATATTGACAAAGGCAAAAAATCCCCATCCCAAAATCTGTAAAATCCAATATAAGCTGAATCTATTCATACCCTGCCAAAGATAGGCAACCCAGTTTTTTGATCTCTTTTAATGTGATAAATGGAGTAAAGCCTTGATTTTTACCCAGATCAGTGGTTTAGCTCTTGTCTAAGAAATTTGGCCGTATGGCTTTTAGTGTTTTTTGCAACATGTTCTGGAGTACCTTGGTCTACAATTGTACCGCCTTTATTCCCTCCTTCAGGTCCCAAATCCACAACATAATCAGCCATTTTGATCACATCCATATTATGCTCGATGATCAATACAGTATTTCCTTTATCGACTAATCTATTTAATACCAACATTAGCAAATCGATGTCCTGGAAATGCAATCCAGTGGTGGGTTCATCCAGAATGTAAAAGGTCTTCCCGGTATCTTTTTTGGATAATTCTGTAGCTAATTTTACTCGTTGTGCCTCTCCACCTGAAAGGGTCGTCGCATGCTGTCCAAGGGTGATATATCCTAATCCAACATCATTCAGAGTGCTTATTTTTCTGAGGATTTTCGGTTGATTTTCAAAAAACTCTACAGCCTGCTCCACGGTCATATCCAAAACATCAGAAATGGATTTTCCTTTAAAACGGACCTCTAGCGTTTCTCTATTGTATCTTTTTCCTTTACAGGTTTCACACGGGATATGCACATCTGGAAGGAAATCCATCTCGATCAACTTCATGCCTGCTCCCTCGCAATCCTCACATCTTCCACCTTTCACATTGAAAGAGAAACGACCCGGTTTATAGCCCCTGATTTTTGCTTCCGGAAGCTCAGTAAATAAGGTTCTGATGTCTGAAAAGACTCCTGTATAAGTTGCAGGGTTGGATCTTGGAGTTCTTCCAATTGGAGACTGGTCTACCTCAATAACTTTATCCAGTTCTTTCAATCCATCGATGCTTTTATAGGGCATCGGTTCTTTTTTGGATCGGTAGAATTCCTGGCTTAAAAGTGGAAATAAAGTTTCGTGGATCAAGGTACTTTTCCCGCTACCAGAAACTCCCGTGATACAAATCATTGTACCTAAAGGCAATTTGAGATCTACATTTTTCAGGTTGTTTCCAGATGCTCCTTTGAGTTCCAAATCAATTCCTTTTCCCTTACGACGTGATTTAGGAATTGGTAAACCCAGTTTCCCAAGAAGGTATTGAGCAGTGGTTCCAGTAGTTTTCAAAACTTCTTCAGGCGTACCAGCTGCTACGACATGGCCTCCATGTCTTCCCGCTCCAGGTCCCATATCTAAGACAAAATCTGATTCTAACATCATGTCTTTGTCATGTTCTACCACCAAGACAGAATTCCCAAGATCTCTTAGGTTTTGAAGGGCTTTGATCAACTTCACATTGTCTCGTTGATGCAGGCCAATACTCGGTTCATCTAGAATGTATAAAACACCCACGAGTTGGGTCCCGATTTGAGTTGCAAGTCGAATTCGCTGCGCTTCCCCTCCCGAAAGTGTTCGCAATGGTCTGTTCAGTGATAAATAATCCAAACCAATGTCCAACAAGAAACCAATTCTCTTTCTGATTTCTTTTAGGACTTCCGCCGCAATGATATTTTGCTTGTCTGTGAGTCTTTCTTCTAGGCCTTCAAACCACTCTCCCAAGCTATTGATATCCATCACAGCAAGCTGGCCAATGTGTTTGTCGTCAATTTTAAAATTGAGTGATTCTTTCTTCAGTCTGTACCCATCACAATCAGGGCAAACTTGGGTCGTAGTAAATTCACTCACCCATTCCTGAATTTTATCCGAACTTCCTTCTTGGTATTTCTGAAGGAAATTGATGATTCCTTCAAAAGTGGTATGCCATTTTGTACCAGGGTATTTCACTGAATCGACAGCAACTTCCATTTTATCTCCGTGCAATAAAATTTCGATCACTTCTTCAGGAAGATCTTTGATCGGTGTGCTCATGGAGCATTTGTATTGCTTTAGTACGGCCTCTATCTTTTTGAAAATCCAGATATCCCGATACTCACCCAAAGGCGCTATGCCTCCTCTTGTGATACTAAGTTTTGGATCTGGAATGATGCTTTCTCTCGTGATTTCCTCTTTAATCCCTAAACCATTACAAGTAGGACAGGCACCATAAGGGCTGTTGAAAGAAAAGTTGTTTGGTGCAGGCTCATCGTAAGAAAGACCAGTTTCGGGATCCATCAAGTATTTTGAGAAATGATGAATTTCGCCTTCTTCATCACGGATCATAATTACCCCTTTGCCATGCTGAAGTGCAGATTTCAATGATTGAGTGATGCGGAATCTGTCTGACTCGTCTGCCACAATTCTGTCGATCACAATCTCAATATCATGGATTTTGTATCGGTCCACTTGCATTTTTGGGACCATTTCCATGACCACTCCATCTACTCGTACTTTCGAAAAACCCATTTTACGGATTTGCTCGAAGAGTTCTCTGTAATGTCCTTTTCTGCCTTTTACTACCGGGGCAAGGATATATAATTTCTTATTGGAAAATTTTGAAAATAGCTGCTCAATAATCTGATCCTCGGTTTGTCGGATCATTTTGGCACCAGTTAAGTATGAAAAAGCTTCTCCAGCTCTTGCATAAAGTAAGCGCATGAAGTCATAAATTTCTGTAACGGTTCCAACAGTAGATCTCGGGTTTTTGGAAGTGGTCTTTTGCTCGATGGCAATTACCGGCGAAAGGCCGTTTATTTTATCGACATCCGGTCTTTCCAATCCACCCAAAAAAGATCGTGCATAGGCAGAGAAAGACTCCATGTAGCGTCTTTGCCCTTCTGCGTAAATGGTATCAAAAGCCAAAGAGCTTTTACCACTTCCACTTAGGCCAGTGACCACGACTAATTTATTTCGTGGAATCTTTAGATCCAGGTTTTTTAAATTATGCTCTCGGGCACCAAAAATTTCAATAAATTCTTCCTGACTAGAAGTAGCTTGACTCATAAATTTCGGGGCAAATACAATCGGCAAAGGTAAGAAATTTAGGGGGTAAGAGGTAGCCGAAATCTAAATTGTAACTTGAATCTGTGCGAGTTGGTTTGTTTTGTGACAGTTTATTTCCCAAAGATTTAAAGAGAGCCTTAATTAGCCTTTTTTTGAGGACGTTGATCGGAATGAAAGCCTTAATTATCAATAGTGCTAAAAGCAAAACCTTCCATTAAGTCAAAGGATTTGCAAGTCACTTATGAAATCAAAATGGATTTTGTCAAAAGCCTTTATTTTGGAAGTTCAATTTCGTAGGATTTGCCTCTTTTTACATTGAGGTTTCTGTCACGAAGCCAAGGATTATAGAGTTTTAATTCCTTGTAGCTACTTCCATTTTGTTTTGCCCAGCTGGCGAGATTTTTTATGTCGGAATTAACTTTCAAAACTCTCAATTCCGGATTGGTATAATAATCGGATTCACTTAAATGAAAACCGAACTCGCCTGGGTTTTCAAAAATTACTTTAAAAGCCAAGATTCGGAACATATATCTACTTGTCTCATCATTTAAATAGAGGTCATAGTAATTGTCCTGAAGTTGTTCGGATTGTCGCCTGGCAAAGCCTGATTGCCCCATGTTGTAACTTGCAGCCACTGAAGTCCAATCGCCAAATTTTCTATGCGCTTTTTTCAGATAATTACCTGCTGCAACAGTGGCTTTCTCTAAATGATATCGCTCATCAACATCCTTGGAGACTTCAAGATTATACTCTTTTGCTGTCGCCGGCATAAATTGCCAAAAACCTCTAGCGCCAGCCGGAGATGCAACATTCATTAATCCCGATTCGGCCATAGCCAAATATTTAAAATCATCCGGAACATTATTTTCCTTGAGCAGGCGCTCTATTTCCGGTAGGAACTTGGCAGACCTTTTCATCAATAAAATCATGTTGGACTGCCAATAAGCATTTACATATATTTCCCGTTCTAATCTTTCTCTCACATCTGGGATTTCCAGAGGAACTTTTTCGCCAGAAAAGCTCAATTCCTCAGGCAAATTGAAAAGCTTAATGGAATCCCTTGAAGGCCTTGGCATTGATTTCAAAACTCCTTCACTTGCGATCGGACTGATGATAGCAGGTGAATCAGGAGATTTTAAAATCGCATAACCGGCCATGGCTATTCCGACAAAAAGTAATGAATAGATGAAGAAGAGGTGCTTTTTGCTCATTAGAAATTAGGGCTAAGAAGGTATTTGCTATAGAAGTCATCGATCACTTTTACAGCTTCCGTAGGATCTTCCACGATAGTGAAAAGTTCCAAGTCCTCCTCATTGATGTAATTATTTTCCAAGATCGTATTCTTTATCCAGTCCAAAAGTCCAGTCCAATAATTTTTTCCGACCAAAACGATTGGGAAACGTCCTATTTTATTGGTTTGGATTAATGTCAACGCTTCAAAGAATTCGTCCATCGTTCCAAACCCTCCAGGCAGTACTACGAATCCTTGGGAGTATTTCACAAACATTACCTTGCGGACAAAGAAATAATCAAAAGTCAACAACTTATCTCTGTCTATATAAATGTTGTTGAACTGCTCAAATGGGAGTACAATGTTGAGACCTACGGACTTACCTCCTTCAAGATGTGCTCCTTTATTTCCTGCCTCCATGATACCTGGACCACCACCTGTGATCACACCATATCCATGTCTGACAAGTTTTGCAGCAATTTCTTCTGCCATTTTATAATGAAAGTGATCTCTACTTGTACGGGCAGATCCGAAAATAGAAACACATGGGCCGATCTTCGCCAGTTTTTCAAATCCTTCTACAAACTCTGACATCACCTTAAAAATCACCCATGAATCTGAGCTCTTAATCTCATTCCAATCCCTCTCTTTAAACGCCTGTCTTATCCGATCTTCTTGATTTGTATCTTCTATGTTGCTCATTTCAATCTAGTTTTTTTAAAGAAAACGATCTCTAGCTAAAAATGTCTAGTTAGTATGGATTTTTTCCAAAATGAATGCCTTTAATCGGCTGATAACCAAGTTAAAAAAAATAAAGGCGGGTGAATGAATCTTGTGTCTTCTCTTTGTGTACTTTCGCAAACTATTTTGACATATCATTGAATCTGGAAGAAAAGTCTCTAGCAGTATTGAAGGTTTTCAAGGAGCTGGAGGAAGAAGCAAGGGAGTTTACTTCAAAAAGCGGCCTGACCTGTGTCACGGGATGCGGTGCTTGCTGTGCCAACCCCCAAATACCCGCCTCCCCCTTAGAATTTTTACCTTTGGCTTTTGATTTTTACAACAAAGGAATTGCAGAATCAATTTTGACTTTACTGGAGACTGGTGATGATGAAGGGAACTGCATTGTTTATCGTGCTCATCCAACCAATGAGAAATCCGGCTACTGCACAAATTACCTTAATCGGGGTATGATTTGCCGGCTTTTTGGAGCTTCAGCAAGAAAAAATAAATACGGATCGAAAGATATTATTATCTGTAAGACATTAAAAGAAGGGAAAAAGGAGTTTTTTGAAGAAGCTACCAAAAGGATAAATTCTGACTTACCGATTCCAAATGCTTCCAAGTATTACATGTTTCTGGATGAAATCGATGATTCTTTGACAAAACAGATGTCAATAAATAAAGCAATCACATTTGCTTTGGAGTTGGTTCTTCGATTTAAATTTTATGAAGAAAAGTTCGAGGAGACTACCTAATTTTTTTGCTCTTTCGATTTCAAGTATATTGTGGAATAATTTTGAACCGAATTTTACTCTATGTTAAAAATTGGAGAAATAGTCCAAACAGTAAAAGGAATCGTTGAGACTAAATTAGATATTGTAAAACTAGAAATACAGGAAGAGTTTCTTGGGATTGTCTCCAGGATTTTGCTTCTGCTTTTTATGTGTGCAGTTTTCCTGTTGGTTTTGCTTTTTTTTAGTTTTTCATTAGCATTTTTCTTGAGTCAGTATACCAATTCTCCTTATTTGGGATTCTTGTTGGTGGGACTTATTTACCTGACGGTATTGGCCTTTTTATATTATACCAGATATTCAAATACCTTCCAGAAAAATGTTCAGGAAGGTTTGAAGGTGTTTATATTCAATGCTCGTAAAATCAAAAAGAAAGAAGATGAACCAGGAGCTTGAAAACAAAGCAGAAGAACTAGAGCAGACTTTAGCCAAACAGCTGGAATTACTAAAAAGAGACTCTGAGGACTGGATAAAAATTGGCGGGATTGCCCTTGCCGGAGGTTTAATTGCCATGGCAATTTTGAAAACCAAAAAACGGAAGAAAAATAAGAGTACAGAAAAAGCGCTGGCTCTTTTGGAGAAGGAAGGTTTGCTGACAGAGGAGATCAAAGAACGCTTGAAACATAAACCAAAATCAAGTGGGTTCTTCCCGACTTTGGGGCAGCGTTTAATGGTTTTAGGTCTTGCTTATGCCAAAGAAAAATACCTTCCAAACTTGTTTAGCACTGGATCCGAGGAAGATGCCCCAACAGGAAACGAGAAAAATCAGTAATCTCCTTCAGTCATTAAATCAATCTAAAAAGAAAGGATTGGCTTGGTTGATCGATCCTGATAAATTCCCAAGTGCTGATTACTTTATTGAAAATTTTGATTGGGTAAAAGATTCTGATTTAGACCTGATATTAGTAGGAGGAAGTGATTTTGAAAGGAGTGATTTTTCCGAAATCATAGATTCCATCAAGAAAATTTCTGGAGAGATCCCGGTAGTGATTTTTCCTGGGTCTCAATTGCAATTGGCTGAAAACGCCGATGCCATCTTATTTCTTTCTTTACTTTCTGGAAGAAACCCAGATTTACTGATTGGTCAGCATGTGCACGCAGCTCCCAAAATTTTAAAGATGGGTTTAGAGGTGCTTCCAACTGCCTATTTACTGGTAAACAACGGTGAAATAACGAGAGTGCATACTGTGAGCCAGACTTTACCTATTTTAAATTCAAACCCTACACTCGTAAAAAACACGGCTTTGGCTGGATACTATTTGGGTTTGAAGTATTTTTTTATTGATGCTGGTAGTGGGGCAACAAATCCGGTCTCAAGTCAGGTAATTGAGTCAGTTAAAGATTTGGTGCCTTGTCCACTGATTGTAGGCGGTGGTATTGACAACTTGGAAAAGCTCAAAGATGCTTTTGAGGCAGGGGCTGATTTAGTAGTCTTGGGGAATGTAATAGAAAAAGACCCCGGATTTTTGTCCGAGGTCTTAGATTATAAAGCTTGGTATAATTTGTCTTTAAACATTAATTAAAGACTCTCTTCTTCTCATTTTCCCAGCTGGTACTCCGTACATCATTTTAAATCTTCTACAGAAATATGCTGTGTCTTTGTAGCCAACTTCTTTTCCAATATCTCTGATGGATTTTTTGGTGGTTCTTAATAATTCCACTGCAGCTTCCATTCTTTGATATTCGATATAATCCTGCGGATTGATGCCAGTCAGCATTTTAAAATATTGACCTACATAGTCTTCAGAGACATTCGCAACTTTAGCCAAGATTTTGTTTGAAAGATCTCCCCCAAGGTTTGTTTTGATATAATTAAATAGATCGATCAAACGTGGATCCTTGAAGTAGGTAGAGTTGGTAGATAATTCCTCCAAGAACAATCTGTTTTTCAGGATATGGCGAAGTAATTCAATCACCAAAATCTCTGTTTGAGCTTTTAATGCTCTTTCCCTACCGACGTGAGTTTGCTCCATTTCCTTCATCAGATCTTCGATGATCGTAGCCAAACGATCATTAAATCGGATGATAAAAGGAGGGATGTCCAATGAATTGAAAAAGTTAACGACATCAAAAACTTTTGATTCAAAGCTGACCATGGAAATGCAATCATCTTCGGTATTTTTGATTTCCCTAAAGCTCAAGCTTTGAAGGTGTTTTTTCTTGGATTCTAAAAACTGATCAAGGTTAACTTCACTCTTTTTTGCACTACCACCGATCGTTAAAACAGTTTTCTGACCGCCTGGTAAAAAAAGCACCTCTCCCTCATTCACTAATTCCTGATCTTCGCCAAATTTAAGAGTTCCATGGTGCAATAATACCAATGTGTTATCGGATTCTTCATAGTTAACAACCGTTGCAGGCTTTTCAACCCGGTAGTTATTGCCTCTTAAAAATCGAACATTGATCGATTCAATTACTTTGTTGTAATATTCCATTATTTTTTAGTAGAAAAACAGAAAACAAAAATATGATTTTTCTTACTGAAAAACATAAAAATTTGATAAAAGGTCTAAATAAATAAAAAATGGGTATAATTACTTGTAATTATACCCCCTAGAATTATTTAAAAACTGGATTATCTCAATATTCCTCTGGATATTACTATTTTTTGGATTTCAGAGGTTCCTTCATAAATCTGTGTGATTTTAGCATCGCGCATAAGTCTCTCCACGTGGTATTCTTTTACATATCCATAGCCTCCATGAACCTGAATTGCTTCCACAGTTACATCCATAGCTACTTGAGAGGCATACAATTTAGCGATTGCTGAAGCATGGGCATAATCTTCGCCTTGATCTTTAAGCCATGCAGCTTTGTGAACCAATAATCTTGCAGCTTCTATTTGTGTGGCCATATCAGCCAATTTGAATTGGATAGCTTGATGCTGGCTGATTGCTTTTCCAAAAGCCTTTCTTTCTTTTGAATAAGCCAAAGCCAATTCATAAGCTCCGGCAGCAATTCCAAGTGCTTGGGCTGCGATTCCGATTCTACCACCATTCAAGGTTTCCATGGCATAGGTAAATCCAAATCCTTCTTCTCCGATTCTGTTTTCTACTGGGACTTTTACATCGGAGAACATCAAAGAATGTGTGTCTGAGCCTCTTATTCCCAGCTTATCCTCTTTTTTTCCAACTACAAAGCCATCCCAGCCTTTTTCAACTATAAATACAGAAATGCCTTTATGGCCAAGTTCAGGGTGAGTTTGGGCAATTACCAAATAAACACTTGCAGAAGAACCGTTTGTGATCCAGTTTTTGGTTCCATTTAAAATGTAATGGTCTCCATTTAAAACAGCCTCGGTTCTTTGAGATGTAGCGTCTGAACCTGCTTCAGGTTCTGAAAGACAAAAAGCACCAAGAATTTCACCAGCTGCTAATGGTTTTAGGTATTTTTCTTTTTGTTCCTCTGTTCCATATTTTTCAAGACCCCAGCAAACCAAAGAGTTATTTACTGACATAGCCACAGAAGCAGAAGCATCAATTTTAGAGAGCTCTTCCATTGCGAGGACATAAGAAATTGTGTCCATTCCACCTCCATTGTACTTAGGATCCACCATCATTCCTAAAAAACCTAATTCTCCCATTTTCTGGACTTGTTCTTTCGGAAAAATGGCTTGAGTATCTCTTTCTATTACTCCAGGAAGTAATTCTGACTGGGCAAATTCTCTTGCCGCCTCACGGACTGCGATATGTTCTTCTGTCAGTTCAAAATTCATGATCAAATTGTGGGTTTATGTTCTCGAATGGAAGATATACCAAAAAAAGAAGAGGGGCAAAAGCTTGCCCCCCTTCAAAATTCTTATTTGATCTGGATCAATCCCTTCCGCCAAAGAATACCATAATATAATAGGCTAATGTTGTAATAGAAGCGAGAGCTGCAACAACATACGTCATCGCTGCCCATTTTAAGGCATCTTTAGACATTTCATATTCCGCTGGAGTCACGATGTTTCGTGTTTTTACCCAAGCCAACGCCCTGCTACTTGCGTCAAACTCAACTGGGAGAGTTACAATAGTAAATAGTGTAATCACTGAATAGGATCCCACGATGATATAACCAATAAATGGTACAGGCAGACCTAAAGCCAGACCACCAAATAAAGAAGCGATCAAAACAATGTTCAAAATCTTACTTGCGCTATTTTGGATAGGTACTAGTGTAGATCTAAGATTTAGCCAAGTGTAAGAAGTAGCATGTTGAACTGCGTGTCCACATTCGTGAGAAGCAACAGCAGCTGCGGCAGCATTTCTTCCATAGAATACATCTGGACTTAAATTCACTGTCTTATTAGCAGGATTGTAGTGATCCGTCAATTGACCTTCCACACATACTACCTGAACATCATGAATGTTATTATCTGCCAGCATTAATTTGGCGATTTCAGCTCCAGAAAGATTTGCCTGTAATGGAGTCTGAGAATATTTTTTAAACTTACTTTTCAATCTGCTACTGACAGCAAAGCCAGCGATAGCAAAGACGATTACAATTAGAATAATCATAGGATATTTGTTTGCTCTTGATAACGAATTAAACTTCTTCTGGTTGTTTCCAAGTTGGTATTTTCATCATAACTAACCAACTGATTATTCCCAAAACAAGTACTAAAATTAATTGAGTACCGTGGATGATGGCAGCGAATATTTTACCATCAACTTCAGATATACCGAACTGAATCAAAATAAAGGCCACAAGTGCATGAAAGGTACCAATGCCCCCTTGAACAGGCGCTACCATGCCAATACTACCCATTACCATGACCAAAAGGACTTCTCCAGAAGACAAATTGGCAGTACTTTCAATTCCCAAAGACACGGTATACATGGTAAGGAAATAGATAATCCATAATAAAATAGAGCTTGTCCAAAAGCCAATAGGGTTATCCATTTTTCCGATTCGCTTCAGTCCTCCCCCAATTTCTCTAAAGAAATGTTGGATTTTATTGATCAGACCATGGTCACTGAATCTTTTAAAAATGAATCTAATTATTAATACCAAAACCACTAAGCCTCCAATTGCAATAGGGAGATTTGATTGGATGCTTGAGATTAAACTTTCTACATTGACTAACTGACCAGCCAGTTCCAAAAACAATTCGTTCTGTACCAGAAAAGCCAATAAAATAGTTCCTATCAAGCAAAGCAGGTCGACACTTCTCTCTAGTATTACAGTGCCTAATAAGTGTCCCATGGAAATCCCATTTGTTCTGGTCAGAACTCCGCATTTCGCCACTTCGCCGGCTCTTGGAATCATGAGGTTTACCAAATATCCGACCATGGTCGCATGGTATCCAAGGATTGGGCTGACCTTTCTCCCTTCATCTGAATGAATCAACAATGTCCATCGCCAGCCTCTCATTGCATAGCCAACGAAAGAAATAAGGATGGAGGCTCCTATCCAAAACCAATTACTGGATTTGATTTGCTCGATCAGACTGTCTAAAGCAATATCCTTATATAAAAACCAAAAGATCCAGACAGCTATTCCTAAAGAAATACCTACCTGGATCCATTGTTTAAGTTTTTGATTGTTCATCAAATAATTTTATTTCTTTCGTCAGGAAAAATCAGGACTGGTTTGTGTTTTTTGGCTTCTTCCATATCCATTCCAGCATAAGAAATGATGATTACCACATCTCCCACCTGAGCTTTTCTGGCTGCTGGGCCATTAAGGCAAACTTGTCCGCTGCCTCTTTCTCCTGTTATTACATAAGTTTCCAATCGCTCGCCATTATTCACGTTTACAATCTGAACTTTCTCATTTTCAATAAGATTAGCAGCGTCCATCAAGTCTTCATCAATTGTGATTGAACCCACATAATTGAGTTCGGCTTGTGTGATTTTAACTCTGTGTATCTTGGATTTTAATACCTGAATTTGCATTGTTTGAAATTTGCCGCAAAATTAAGGAATTATTGGAAGGTTATCTATTAATCTGATATTTCCTATATATGAAGCCACGCAAATGGAAGATTTTTTTGTAGGATCGAATTCTGAATAAACCAGAAATGTTTCTGGATCCACCAATTCAAAATATTCCAATTTTGCCAAAGGCTCTGCCTCAAATACCTGCGTAATTTGGTTACGAACAGCCAACCATTTTTCACCCTTCATTAGTTCATTTTTAGCATGGGTCAAATTGTTAAAGAGTAACAAGGCTTTTTCTCTTTCTGAAGAAGAAAGTCGCATGTTTCTGGATGACAGAGCTAATCCATCGCCTTCTCTTCTGGTAGGAACGACCGTAATCTCTACAGGAAAAGATAGATCTGCTACCATTCTTTTGATGATCGCAACCTGTTGTAAATCTTTCTGACCAAAAAACGATTGATGAGGTCGAATAATATTGAAAAGTTTAGAAACAATGACTCCTACTCCACTAAAATGACCTGGGCGAAATGCTCCTTCCAATACAGTTTCAAGCTCTCCAAAATTGAAGCTAAGTCTAGGTTTTTCTGGATAAACGCTCTCTGCTGATGGTAGAAAAACAAAATCCACATTTTCTTTTTCCAAAAGCTTCAAATCCTGGTCAGTTAGGATTGGATATTTTTCGAAATCTTCGGAATTATTAAACTGAATTGGATTTACAAAGATAGAAACGACTGTTAAATCAGTTGATTTTTTGGAAGCTCTGATCAAGTCTAAATGACCTTCATGAAGTGCGCCCATGGTGGGGACAAATCCTATAGATTTCTTTGTTTGGAGCGCCTGAAGCCAGTTTTTTTGCCACTCGGCCCCGGTATTGAAAACCTGCACGGGATAGGGGTATTTGATAGGTAAATAGCAGCAAAACTAGATTATATTTTAGAAAAACAAGGCTAATAAGGCTTTTTTTATTATCTTTGTGCCGTTGTTTATCACCTAATAACGCTAAAATCCAAAGAGCATGTCTAAACTACGTATCCTCTACGTTGCCAGTGAAATCAACCCTTTTCTCGAAACTTCTGAAGTAGCAAATTTCCTAAGATCACTTCCTCAAGCGATGCAAGAGCGTGGTATGGAGATTCGTATTTTGGTGCCAAGATTCGGATTGATTAATGAAAGAAAAAACAGATTACATGAAGTTGTTAGACTTTCAGGAATCAACATTGCAGTAGGAGAGGAAGAAAAGCCATTAGTGATCAAAGTTGCATCTATTCCAAATGCAAAACTTCAGGTATACTTTATCGATAACGAAGATTACTTCCAGAGAAAAAGTGTATTCCATGATAAGCAGCAGAAATTTTACGAAGACAATGATGAGCGAGCAATTTTCTTTTGCAAGGGCGTCATAGAAACAGTTAAAAAGTTAGGTTGGGCACCAGATATCGTGCATTGTAATGACTGGATGACCAGCTTAATTCCAATGTATCTGAAGACGACTTATAAAAATGAGCCATTATTCAAGGATACTAAATCAGTATTTGCGATATACAACAACGGATTTTCTCATACCTTTGGCGATGATTTGTTAAACAAGGTTAAGATGGTGGACATAGATGATACTATTTTAGCACCTTTGAAAAGCAAAGACTTCGAAGGCTTTATCAGCATGGGTATGCAATATGCAGACATGGTGGTCAAAGGCGGCGAAGTGTCAGATAAATTGAACCAACTAATAGAGGATTTCTCAAAAGACAAGAAGTTTGAAATCAGCATCGAAGCAGAAGAACAAGCTCATGAAGAGCTCTACGGCATTTACACAAGTCTCGCCGGTTAATTTGGCCTTTTTGGCCCTCTTGTCCATTATTCTAACAAGTTCTTGTAGTGACCCAGCCACAGTAGGCATCGAGTTAGCTCCTGAAAACAACCAGATTGGGGTGTTTTTTGAGGAGCTAGACTTACCTGCTGAGGTAGTGTTATTGGATTCGTTTAATACAACCAACAAAGGAAATGTAATTGTTGGGGTGGAAGAGGACGATTATTTCGGTAAAACTGAAGGGACAGGATACACAAGAATGTATTTCGAAACTTCCGACGAAAGACCCGATGATCAGGCATTTTTAGATTCCATGATTTTTGAGGTCAGTGTTACTGGTGTTAACGGTACTGATCTTGATCAACCTAAACGTATTTCTATTCATCGGCTGACCGAGTCAATTCTCGATACTACTTATTATAATTTTGATAAGTTGATGTATGAGGAATTACCGATTGCCTCTGGTGAATTTGTGTTTGGAGAAGTTCAGGACACTGTTGTATCCATGAATATCACTCAGGAATTCCAAGAAGAACTATTTGGTAAAATGGTTTTTGGATTTGAGTTTAATGATCTATTTAGATTCAGAGATTATTTACCAGGAATGGCCATTAAAGGACGTGATGGAGATAATACCTCTTTTGAAATTGATCTAGGCGATAATACTAGAATTGCTACCTATTACCATCATTTAGGAGATACTGCATCTACTTTATATGAAATTAATACATCCTCCTCGAGGTATTTTAGTGGAATTGAAAGTGATAGATCAGGTACGCCAACAAGTGTTGTAACTGAATTGGGTAAGAATTATACTACAGGATCTTTGGTAGGGCTTAAAGCTGGTTTAGGAATGGTCATAAAAGTGGATACAAGCCCTCTTGACGCATTTTTGGATACACTTTCTGGAATTACCTTTAACCAAGTTAATCTTGAAATTGGTGAGATTGAACCTGTTCCAGAGGGAAAAAGTCCTTCAAGTCCTCTTTCTCTTTATTTTACAGATAATTCCAATAAAATTCTAGAGGGAAGTAACACGCTTTACCTTTCGGTACAAGCTGATGGGCAATTTCAAGTTTATACAAACGAAGCTGGAGACGTTGTTCCTTCCACAACTTACCCTGCTTCAGTGAGATTCGATTCAGAGACGAACATGTATTCTCAATTAGTAACATCACATGTAAATGCAATATTTAGAGGGCAACTGACTAGAAAAGATTGGTTAATATATGGAGGGTTCTCAAGCAGCAAGGTTGGAACCAGTGGAGATATTTTTAGACAATCTATGAGGCAATTCGTCGTTGATTCAAATAAAATTAAGTTAAAGGTGATTTATTCTAAAATAAGGTAAAACCCTTTTGACTTTATTATAGGTAGCCTACTTCTTTTTTTAAGAAGTAGGCTGTTTTTTTTGGCATGAATACTGTTTCTTTGCGAAAGTCTAAAACATCAACCAATTATTTTTAACTATGTGTGGAATTGTCGCTTATGTGGGGCAACAAGAAGCTTTGCCAATTATCATCAAAGGATTAAGAAGATTAGAATACCGAGGTTACGATAGTGCCGGAGTAGCTCTACTCGATGAGCAAGGCTTAAGTGTCTATAAAAAGAAGGGAAAAGTATCCGAGCTTGAGAAATTTTTAGAGACCAATCTAAATCTCACTTCCAAAATCGGAATTGGTCATACAAGATGGGCAACCCATGGTGAACCTAATGATGTCAATGCCCATCCTCATTATTCTTCTTCAGAACACCTTGCAATTATTCATAATGGAATCATCGAAAATTATGAGGTACTCAAAAAAGATCTTGAGAAGAAAGGTTATCATTTTCAAAGTGATACGGATACGGAAGTATTCATCAAATTCATTGAGGATATTTATGTAAATAATGATTGTAGCCTGGAAGAAGCATTAAGGCTGGCACTTCATAAAGTGGTTGGTGCTTATGCCATAGTTTTGATCAATAAGGATGAACCTGATACTTTAATTGCTGCGAGAAAAGGTTCTCCATTAGTGATTGGGGTAGGAGAAGATGAATACTTTTTGGCCTCTGATGCAACTCCAATCATCGAGTACACGAATAAAGTTGTTTATCTGGACGATTACGAAATAGCAGTAATCCGAGATAATAAGCTTCAGGTTAAAACCATAGAAAACGTACAGACCAATCCTTATATCAACCAATTGGAGTTGGAGTTAGAGGCAATTGAAAAAGGTGGCTATGAGCATTTTATGCTTAAAGAAATCTATGAACAGCCAAAATCCATTGCGGATTGTCTAAGAGGAAGATTAGATGCTAAGTCTGGTAGATTAGTTCTCGGTGGTTTGAGGGATTATATGAACAAATTCCAGAATGCCGAACGAATCATCATTACAGCTTGCGGAACTTCTTGGCACGCTGGATTGGTAGCTGAATACCTTTTTGAAGAATTTGCTCGCGTACCAGTGGAAGTAGAATATGCTTCAGAATTCAGGTATAGAAATCCGGTTATCAGTGAAAAGGATTTTGTCATCGCAATCTCACAATCTGGGGAAACAGCGGACACCTTGGCAGCAATTGAATTAGCCAAATCAAAAGGTGCTACTATTTTTGGAGTTTGTAATGTGGTAGGATCTTCAATTCCTAGGGCAACTCACGCTGGTTCATATACCCATGCAGGACCTGAAATAGGGGTCGCTTCTACCAAAGCATTCACGGCTCAAATTTCCGTTTTAGCAATGATGGCCTTGAAACTAGGTTTCCAAAGAGGAACCTTGACAGAAAGCAGATACATTCAGCTTTTACATGAATTAGGTTCTGTCCCTGCTAAAGTTGAAAAAGCATTGCAATCCAATGATGTGATCAAATACATCGCCGGAGAATACAAAGATGTAAGAAATGCACTTTACCTGGGAAGAGGCTATAATTTCCCTGTTGCATTAGAAGGAGCTTTGAAGTTGAAAGAAATTTCCTATATCCATGCAGAAGGCTATCCGGCAGCAGAAATGAAGCATGGGCCAATTGCATTGATTGACGAAGAGATGCCAGTTATTTTCATCGCAACTCAAGATAGCTCGTATGAGAAAGTCGTTTCAAACATTCAAGAGGTTAAAGCTCGAAAAGGAAAAGTTATTGCTGTGGTAACAGAAGGTGATACTACTGTGAAAAGTATGGCAGACCATGTCATAGAAATTCCGCCGATTCATGAGGCATTTGTGCCTTTAGTAGCGGTTGTACCACTCCAGTTGTTATCCTATCATATAGCAGTATTGCGGGGCTGTAATGTCGATCAGCCAAGAAACTTGGCAAAATCAGTTACAGTAGAATAAATAGAATGGCTGTCCAAAAAGGGCAGCCATTTTTTAATTACATGCACCTTCTGTCCAGGAAGTAACGCCCGCCAAATCTGCTTCACAAGCATTTCCATAGGTCTTTCTGTCACAGCCACAAACTGGATTATATTCTAATGTACAAGCTCCGACCCTGATTTTCTCCGGATCGATACAATTTTTAATAGGCTCTTCATTTTCGCAGGCAAATGACGAAAGTAAAACCAATATGCTTAATATTAATTTCAATATTTTCATGACTATTGAACGTTGAATAGACTTGTAATGCAACTGGAATCCTGTTTTTTAGTTTTTATTGGATTTTCAGGCTACCGATAAAATTCCCTACTTTTGCAACGCGAAAGAAAAATTATGCTGGACAAATTACAAGCCCTTAAAGATCGATTTGAAGAAGTTGGACAACTAATCGTATTGCCTGAAAGTATGGCGGATATGAGCAAGTATGCCAAGCTGACTAAGGAATACAAAGATTTGGAGAAAATTGTGGCCGTGTATGACGAGTATAAATTAGTACTTCAAAACATCACTAGCTCCAAAGAACTCCTGGATAAAGAGAAAGATCCTGACTTTAGAGATATGGCGAAAGCCGAAATCGAAGAGTTAAAGGATCGAAAAGAAGTCTTAGAAGCTGATCTCAAACAACTGCTGATCCCGAAGGATCCGAATGATTCCAAAGACTGTATCCTGGAAATCCGGGGAGGTACTGGTGGGGATGAAGCAGCAATTTTTGCAGGTGACTTGTTCAGAATGTATGAGCGTTTTTGTGAAATGCAGGGTTGGAAATTGACAGTGCTCGATTTGACTTTTGGCTCAGCAGGTGGTTACAAAGAAATTATTGCCACAGTTTCTGGCGCAGATGTTTACGGTATGCTCAAGTATGAATCTGGTGTCCACCGGGTACAGAGAGTTCCTGCGACTGAATCTCAAGGAAGAGTTCATACCTCCGCTGCTTCGGTGGCGGTATTGCCAGAAATGGATGAAGTAGAAGTACATCTCGATATGAATGATATCAGAAAAGATACTTTCTGTTCTTCAGGACCAGGAGGTCAGTCTGTAAACACCACTTATTCAGCTGTTCGATTGACACATGGTCCAACAGGATTGGTTGTAACCTGTCAGGATGAAAAGTCTCAGATCAAAAACTTTGAGAAAGCTTTGAAAGTGTTACGTTCAAGAATCTATGAAATCGAATTGGCGAAGCATAATGAAGCAGTAGGTGCCCAAAGAAGATCCATGGTGGGAAGTGGTGACAGATCAGACAAAATCAGAACTTACAATTACTCTCAGTCACGTGTCACCGATCACAGAATCAACAAAACTGTCTACAATCTACCCGATGTGATGGATGGGCATATTGAGGATTTTATTTCCGCTTTGAGGTTTGCAGAAAACTTAGAGAAAATGCAGGCCACTGGAATGGAAGAATAGAGCCTTTTTGAACAGAATAATTTTGGCAATTTTATTGTTTTTGAGAATAGCCTATTAACTTGAGGAATTAATCAAACGACTTTTATGAATATAGCAGGAGAAAGAGGTATAAGTTTAGTGACTTGGAATGAGTCCCATTTTCATCAGCTCTATCCTCTTGCCAACAATCCAAAAATTGCCATGAATCTGAAGGATAGCTTCCCTCAGCCTTACACCATTCATGATGCCCGTCATTGGATTGAACACAATCAGAAATTCAATCCACCGCAAAATTTTGCCATTGAGTTTGAAGGGAAACTGGCCGGAGCAATTGGGGCAGAACGTGGGAAAGATGAACTTCGCACAAATATGGAATTAGGATTTTGGGTAGGAGAACCTTTTTGGGGTAAAGGAATTGCGAATGAAGCAGTAAAGCTTTATACCAAGTTCATTTTTGAGAAATTTGATATTCAAAGACTATTTGCGCAAGTCTATGATTTTAATGGCCAGTCCATGAATGTTCTCGAAAAAGCAGGATATATCCCGGAAGCAATTTTGAAGAAAGCATTTGTGAAAAACGGTGTGGTCGGCGATATTTTCCAATACGTTATCGTACGAGGCGAACAACCTCAATAACTAGCTTTATTTTACTACTACTTTCCTGATAACCGTCTGATGATGGTTTTTTAACCGTATCAATATAATACCCCTAGGCAAATCAGTCAGATAAATCTCTGTCTGACCCTCATAAATCTGGCCTTGAAGAAGTTTTTGTCCTAAAGTATTGATCACCGTTACCTCCTGAAATTTTGATAAATTTTCTGAAGAAATGGTCAAAAATCCTTGGCTCGGATTTGGATAAATTTTCAGTGCCAAATCGGCCTCGGGCTCTATCCCTGTAATAATATTTACATTGACGGTTAATAGTCTAGGTTCTCCGTCATTACAAGAGTTTTGGGGAGTTACTTTTATCGTAAAATCTCCTTCCAAGAGCCATTCAACAATGATTTTGTGAGACCCTTGTCCTGAAAGTATACTTCCTCCATTTCCGCTGATTTCCCATTGATAATCGATTCCATCTAAAGGTTCCACTTCATAAGAATAGGTGTCAAAACCAACCTGAACATCACCTTGGATCTCACTTGGCTGATCTGGTGCAGCATTTATCAGAATATCTTTTAGAATAGGCTCTGACTTTCCACACTGATTTTCCAGTACCACACTTATTTGATGTTCTCCGGTTTCTATCCATTGGACTTGAATCTCATGTGAATTTTCACCTTCTATAATTTCACCTCCATTCACCGTCCATAAATAGTCAATGCCCTCTATTCTTTCCAAAGAATAAGTTTCAGGTTGATTGGTACAAACAGATCCATTTCCTTCGATTTCTAAGTTAGAATCTGGTTTTGAAACCACTAATACCTCCAAAGCTGAAGTTTCGCCATTTCCGCAGAAATTTTGTCTGCTTACAAAAACTCCTTGCCTACCAGATGTGGTCCAGTTTACTTGAATCGTTGTGGTGCCTTGTCCGGAAATAATTTCTCCTCCATCCACTCTCCAGACGATTTGAGATCCGGAAACTGCTGCGTCTTCTACCTGATAAAACGAAGTGCCTATACAAACTTCTGTTTCACCGGTGATTTCACTGATGCCGGGAGGTGGTACACAGGTATATGTAAGAATTGTTCCATCATCTCCGGCTGTAAATGCCACTAGGGATGTTCCCATACTGACAGAATTAAGATCTCTTACAGTACCACTTTCTATTTTTAACCAGCTTTCGCCTCCGTCTTTTGTCTGTAAAGTCAATCCATTATCGCCCACAATCATCCCAATATTCTCATCCCAAAAATCAACCGAATTAAGGTTTTCAGTAACTCCTGAGTTAATGCTTCGCCAGGTTTTGGCCATGTCTTCGGATTTTAAAATTACACCTCCATCTCCTACGATTACTGAGGTATTAGAATCCAGTTTAGCCAATGCTTTCAAATCCTGATCTGTCAATTTTGGGAGATTTTCCCAAGTGTTTCCTCCATTTGTCCAGCTAATCTGGCCATTATCGCCGATAGCAAATCCAACCTGATAATCAAAGTAGGTGACATCTTTCAAGTTTTCAGAAGTGTTTGTAGCAATGTTTGAATCCCAAGTTCCACCCGAATCAAAGGATCTGGCGATATATCCATTGGTTCCGGTCACATATAAAACTGATGGGGCAAACAAGTAAAAACCAGTGATGCTTTCTGCTGTGGAAGCAGGAACAGGAACCCAGGCCGAACCTCCATTTCCTGTTCTATACATTTTTCCGGATTCTCCACTTGCATACCCAAACCCAGTATTCCAGAAATCAATGCTGATGATATCAAGCGGCTCAGGAAGAGGTCTACTTATTATAGAAGTGGCTGCATTGGAGGTGACAAAAAATTGCCCATTATCCCCGGCAATAAACCCGGTCCGATCTGATTTAAAATCTATGGAATTGAAATTTGTGCGATATCCTGCTAGTCTTGTTGACCAGCTTGAACCTGAATTGACAGAACTGATTAAATATCCATCTTGACCTACCGCTAAGGCAAGATTGCTTTCCGGAAGAAATTCTATTGAATTGATTTTTCTTGTATTCGTTGCGCCTAAATTTATTTTAGAAAAAGAAGCGCCGGAATTGGTAGATTTTAATAAAGTACCTTGATCTCCTCCTACTAGCAATATTCGGTCATCCACAGAGTGGATGACAAGTTTTAATAAATCTACAGTAACTCCACTGGTTAAAGCCGCCCAATTTTCCCCTCCGTCTGTGGTCTTATAGATTTTTCCTTCTGCACCTGATACATATCCTACCGATTCATTGGAAAAGGAAACAGAATAGATCGCGCTGTTAAATGGCATAGGGTTTTTTGTGAAATTGGAACCTCCATTTTCAGTTTTAAGGAAAGTACCTTGATCACCCACAACAAAACCTAATTGGTCACTTAAAAAGAAAATTTCATTCAAATTTGAGGATGTGGTTGATGAAATTACTTGCCAAGAGTTGCCTTGATTTTCAGAAAGGAGAATTACACCTGATTCTCCAACTGCTAGGATACGATTGTCATTGACTTTCGAAATACTTTTTAAAGAATTTTCTGTAGGGCTATTGATTATACTCCATTGTATTCCCCCGTCCTGACTTTTTAGAATTGTACCACCTTCACCAATAGCAATGACAATTGTTTCATTGATGATCAGCAAATCATTGAGGCGTTGAACTTCAGGGATTCGAGTTTCGCTCCAAGTTAAACCGCCGTCATCTGTACGAATAATCAGATTTTCTCCCACAGCTAACCCAATAGATGAATTTGCCCAAGTGACTGATTCCAGATCCAGCCCCCAACTCTGCATTCTTTTCCAAGTTTGGCCAAAAAGTGATGGGCTCAAAAAAAGACAGATAACTGTGACGTAAAAAACCTTCCGCATAATTGGACGCATTAATCAAACAAAAATACGGGAATTACTTACTTAGCAAAGTGAAGTGCCTTATTGAGGCATAAAAGATTAAGTGAATCTGGAATCTTTGGAATCCTATGGTTAGGATTTGTACTTTTATTAATTCAAATAGCTTTCAAATGAAGAATTACTTGACGCTCCTTATTTTCTCTGTCTTGGTTTTTTCCTGCGGGCCTCGCGAAAGAGTTTCCAAAGAAGTTTTTGATGAAGTAAACAAGACCATGGAAGTCAAAAGGGTGACTGATGCTGAGATTACTCAGGAAGCAATGATTTGGGGAGACTCTATTACTACTTTAGCACAAAAGAATTTGATTTCAAATCTTCAAAAAGCTATTGAAGAAGGAGGCTTAGTTTATGCGATCCAGTTTTGCAATGAAAATGCTTCTGAATTAACTGATGTTTTGGATCCTTCAGAGGGTGTAATAATAAAGCGTGTTTCAACCAAAAACAGAAATCCTTTAAATGTACCTGATGAAGATGAAGCACAGATATTAGATGCATATGCTTATAATTCTGAACAAGGATTGGAAAGTGAACCAAATATTCAGAAAATAGAAAATGGTGAGGTATTATTATATACCAAAGCCATTATTTTCCCTGGGGGTTTGTGCCAAAATTGCCATGGAGACCCAGATTCTGAATTATCTCCAGATGTTCTAAATGAAATCAAGAATCGTTACCCTCAGGACCAAGCTTTTGGTTTTAAAACTGGCGATTTAAGAGGTATGTGGTCGGTCAAAATGCCTAAAAAAAGTATCGTAAATAGGCTATAATCCAATAGAAAATTGGAGAATTGTTGAAGACTTTAATTCAATCTACTGAATTATTGATTTTTCAATTTTTTTTAACTTTTGTTAACGTATCGTTAACGAATAATAACTTCATTTTCGAATTAAAAAACGAAGGGTTTAATCTTGTGTTGAAATAATGCATTTTCGCTTGATTAAATTATATTTTATTGCAAGAACACGGTTATGCAATCGATTGAATAGGGCAAAATACAGTCAGTATTCAAAAATATTCAGTGAGAATTTGCCTAAATTAATATTCAATTTCACCTATTAATATTAGTTAATGCAACCCAAACCAATAACCGTGTATGAAAAACTCTACTCGATTTAAGCTATTTGGCTTAACATTTTTAATGTTTCTGGGCCTCATGGGCTCAGTTTTGGCTCAGACCCGGGAGGTGTCTGGGGTCGTGATATCAGGGGAAGATAATTTGCCCCTTCCAGGTGTTTCCGTATTAGTGAAGGGTACCACTACTGGTACTGTAACTGATGTTGACGGAAAATTCAATGTAAATGTGAGTGGTTCTGATGCCACGTTGGTACTATCCTTTATTGGGTTCACCACTTTGGAGGTGCCAGTTGGGGATCGGTCGACTTTTGACCTTACTTTATTACCTGACACCAAATCTTTGGAAGAGGTAGTAGTAGTAGGTTATGGTGAGCAAAAGAAAGAAACCATTACCGGTTCGGTAGCTACTGTAAAAGGAAAGGAATTGACTCAATCTCCAGCCATGAACTTATCCAACTCAATTGCTGGTCGTATGGCCGGTGTGGTTGCAGTGAACAGATCCGGTGAACCAGGTTATGATGGATCCGGGATCCGAATCAGAGGTAGTAATACTCTTGGGAATAATGATGCATTGGTCGTAATCGACGGTATTCCAGCTAGAGCTGGTGGACTTCAGCGTTTGAATCCGAATGACATTGAGAGTATTTCTGTATTGAAAGATGCATCTGCTGCGATCTATGGTTCTAGAGCGGCAAATGGCGTTATCTTGGTAACAACAAAAAGAGGTTCGACTGGTGCTCCTGAATTGACTTTTCAGGCTAACCAAGGTTGGGCTCAACCGACTGTCGTACCTAAGTTGGCGAATGCTGCACAATACGCTGAGATGTTAAATGATCTGGATATTTATGGGCTTCCTACTTCAGAATGGGCTGCTGCAAACCAGGCTTATCAGCAAAATGGTGAGTATATCAGACCAAATGGTCAAGTAAGATCTGCTCCTTACACACCGGAAGAATTGGAATTGTATAAAAATGGGTCAGACCCTTGGCATTATCCGAATACTGACTGGTATGGGGAAACTTTAAAAACTTGGTCTCCTCAGAGCAGATACAATCTACAATTGGTTGGAGGTAGTGAAAACGTAAAGTATTTGACTTCCTTAGGTTACCAGAATCAAGATGCATATTATAAGAATGCGGCGACTGGATATAAGCAGTACGACTTTAGAATCAACTTGGATGCAAATGTTAATAAATATGTGAAAGTGGGCTTAGGTATTTTGGCAAGAGAAGAATTTAGATTCTTCCCTACCAGAGGAGCTGGAGCAATCTTCCGTATGCAGATGAGAGGTAAGCCAAATCAACCGGCATTTTGGCCAAATGGTAAGCCGGGACCAGATATTGAGAATGGTGAAAACCCTGTTGTGATTACCACAAATGCTACTGGATACGATCGTGATAAACAGGATTATATTCAGACGACTGGTAATTTAGAAATCAAGATTCCTGGAGTTGAAGGGTTGAAATTTACCGGAACTGCTGCAATCGATAAATTTATCCGTTATAGAAAATTATGGCAAACCCCTTGGACATTATACGAGCTAGGGAATGGTTTTGAAGCTGATGGCGTAACTCCTACTTTAGTTGGAACTCAAAGAGGACCTGCTGAACCTAGATTGAATGAATATACAGAACAGCGTCTGAATATCCTCTTGGGTGGGGTTTTCAATTATGATAAAACATTTGGTGAAGATCATACTTTGAATGTAGTAGCAGGTGTGAACAGAGAAACTGTAGAAGGAAATGACTTCAATGCATACAGAAGATTCTTTATTTCGCCTGCAATTGATCAATTGTTTGCAGGGGGTGACTTACAGAAAGATAACGGAGGAGGAGCATTTAACAGAGCTCGTTTGAACTACTTTGGTAGAGTTGCCTATAACTATAAAGAAAAATATCTGGCAGAATTTCTTTGGAGATATGACGGTTCTTACATCTTCCCTGAAGATACAAGATTCGGTTTCTTCCCTGGAATTATGTTAGGTTGGGTTGCTTCAGAAGAAGGATTCTGGAAAAATTCAGGTCTCGGACAAACATTTGATTTCTTTAAAATAAGAGGTTCTTGGGGTCAGTTAGGTAATGATCAGATTTATTATGATAATACTTTCCAAGAGTACCAGTTCTTATCTACCTATGGCTTTGATTCTTATATCATTGGTGGTGCACAAACTAAGACATTATATGAGACTAGGGTGCCTAATAGAGCCATTACTTGGGAGATTGCAAATAACTCCAATCTAGGTTTTGAGGGTCAATTCCTTCAAGGAAAGATTTTCTTCGAATTTGATTTATTCTATAACAAGAGAACCAATATCCTATGGAGAAGAAATGCTTCTGTTCCTGAAACTTCTGGTCTTAATCTGCCTGCAGAAAACATTGGTGAAGTTGAAAACAAAGGTTTTGATTTAAACTTGGGATATAGAGGAGGAAAAGGTGAATTCCAATATTCTATCAGCGCAAATGGTGGATATGCAAAAAATAAGATCTTGTTCTGGGATGAAGCTCCAGGAGCACCTGATTGGCAAAGATCAACAGGAAGCCCAATGAATACAGGTTTAGTTTACCAATATGATGGAGTTTTCCCTGATCAGCAATCAATTGATGCAGAGACTATAGATTACTCAGCAATTACCAATAACCTTCGTCCAGGCGACATGAAGTATAAGGATTATAATGGTGATGGTAAAATCACTCCAGACGATCGTGTAAGGATGGATGCTAATAATATTCCTACTTTCCAAGGTGGATTAAATATTTCTGCTAACTGGAAAGGGTTTGATTTGGCAATCTTATTCCAAGGTGCAATGGGAGCAAGACAATACGTAGTTACTGAATCAGGAAACATTGGTAATTATTTATTGGATGTTTATGAAAACAGATGGACAATTGATAATCCAAGTACCACAGACCCAAGAATTGCTAACAGAAATGATCAGTATTATTCCAATAATAATACCTATTGGTTCAGAAAGACTGATTATTTGAGATTGAAGAACTTGGAGATTGGTTACAACATTCCTGCTACTCTGACTGAAAAAATCGGAGTAAGAAATGCAAGGATTTATGTAAATGGTTTAAACTTAATCACTTGGGATAAGTTAAAAGTCTTTGATCCTGAAACTGATAGTTCAAGTGGACAGTATTATCCTCAGGCTAGGGTAATCAACACAGGTATTTCTGTTTCATTCTAAAAACTTGATAACATGAAAAATAAATTAAAATATTTAATTATAGCAGTAACGACATCAATGACGATGTTAAGCTGTAATGGTGATTTCCTAAATACAGAGCCACAAACAGAAATATCGGAGTCTGCTGTATGGACTGATCCAGCTTTAGCTGAGGCTTTTGTGACAGGTATCTATCAAGGCTTAGGACAAGGTGGATTCAATGAAGAGATGCTTGCATCAATGACAGATGAGGCGATTTTCACTCACCCAGGAAGAGGTATTACCACTGTAACTGAGGCAAGGATTAATCCAGCTGATGTAGGATGGAATAATGCCGGCAATAGAACTTGGAACTGGCAAAGACTTTATAGCTACATCCGAAGAACCAATTTGGCAATTGCAGAATTGTCTGAACCTCAATTTGAAAATGATGGTGGTATTGTGGATAGATTATTAGGTGAAGCCAAATTTATGAGAGCCTATTACTATCAAGATTTAGCAAGATATTTTGGCGGGGTTCCTTTGGTCGATAGACCTTACGAATTAGGTGAAGAGTCTTATGACATCGTGAGAGCTACATATAAGGAAACTATAGATTTCATTCTTGCTGATCTGGAAGATGCGCAAACTTTGTTAGCGGGTAAAAATATGGCTTCAGGTAGAACAAATGAATTAGCAGTACTTGCGTTGAAAGCTAGAGTTTTATTATATGCTGCAAGTGATCTTCATGATGCTCCTACAGCACAAGGAAATTCCTCTGTTTTAGCAGGATATGGTAATATTGACTTAATAGCTTATACGGATGGAAATAGACAAGAAAGATGGCAGAAAGCTCAGGCAGCTGCAAAAGCTGTTCTTGATAAAGCTTCTGGAAACCTTTATGGTCTTTCTGAGCCAGTTTCACATGAAGAAGGTATCCAAAACTATATGAATAACTCACTTTCCAGAAATGGGGGTGAAAAAGAATTAATTTTTGCGAGATACTTTATCAATGCCAAGCAAGAAAATGGTGGCCGCCAGGGACTTTATAATGGACCTAATGGCTATAACAACTGGGCGGGTAATAGCCCTGTTCAACTGCTAGTAGATGATTATGAAATGATGGATGGAACAGAGTTTAACTGGAACAATCCTGAGCATGCAGCTAATCCTTATGAAAACCGAGATGCTCGTTTCTATGCTTCAATTTTATA
The DNA here is from genome assembly GCF_014206875.1 of Algoriphagus iocasae. Classification (GTDB taxonomy): domain Bacteria; phylum Bacteroidota; class Bacteroidia; order Cytophagales; family Cyclobacteriaceae; genus Algoriphagus; species Algoriphagus iocasae. The sequence continues at coordinate 1,032,605 of NZ_JACIJO010000002.1, forward strand.
TGATGGAGCTCAGTGGAAGCCAAGATCTACTGCAAATGCACCAAAAGATCCATTAGGACAAATTCAAACGGGTACATATGAAGTGACTGATGCTTCTGGAGCAATAGAAACTCACTTCGGTTTGGATACTAGAAACAGTTCTATTGAGGATTGGAATGGTAGCTACACAGGCTATTACATTCGAAAATTTATAGATCCTAATCCAGCAATTGTAGATCAAAATACATGGCAAGAGGTTCCATGGCCTATCTTGAGATACACTGAAGCAGTTCTAAATTATGTAGAAGCTTCTTTGGAACTAGGACAAGAAGATGAGGCGAGAGCTTGGTTAAACCAAATCCGTTTCAGAGTTGGGCAGCCAGCAATTACTGCTACTGGAGATGAGTTAGTAGAGATTTATAGAAATGAAAGAAGAGTTGAAATGGCTTATGAGGAACAAAGGTTCCACGATGTAAGACGTTGGATGATTGCCGAGGAAACTTTTGGCCGTCAAGCAAATGTCATTAGTATCACTGGCACTTTGAAACCAGGTAAGTCCCTCTCGATTTACAGATATGATCCTGAAATATATGATTATAATTATGTTGTTCAACCTATAGATCCAGGTAAAGAAAATAGATTATGGCTGGACAAAATGTATTTCTTCCCAATTCATAGAGATGAAATAAACAGGAACTCAAGTCTCGTTCAGAACCCTGGATTCGAATAAGTTTCTTAAATTTCCAAGCCACCCAAATCGGGTGGCTTGGTCTTTATTTCTGCTTTGAAATCGAGCACGTCTTAAACGACGAAAAAGGTATGATTAAGAGCCATGCGAGATTCCATGTGGCCTCTGAATTACAGATATACTCACATGAAAAAGTTAGTACCCAGCTTAACCCTCATTACCCTATCAATTTTTTTTTCATGTTCTAATGACCCTCAGGTTGAAAAAATAGAACAACCAAAAGAACCTTCTCTTTTTAAACTAATAGACCCGAAGGATTCAGGAGTTAATTTTCAAAACACACTGAATGAATCTCTCAATCTAAATGTCCTGATGTATGAATACCTCTACAATGGTGGTGGTGTTGCTGTTGGAGATTTGAATGGAGATGGATTGGAGGATATTTATTTTTCTGCCAACGTTTCGGGAAATAAACTTTTCCTCAATAAAGGCGACTTAAAATTTCAGGACATCACAGAACCATCCGGAGCCCTAGGTAGACCAGGGCCTTGGAAAACAGGAGTCACCATGGTGGATATTAATGGTGATAATCTTCTGGATATTTATTTATGTTACTCAGGAAATTTAATTCCTGAAAAACGAAAAAATGAACTCTTTGTTAATCAGGGAAACAACGATCAAGGCATCCCTACTTTCAAAGAAATGGCAGAAGAGTATGGCATTGCTTCAGGGGCACCAAGTACATCTGCGAGCTTTTTTGACTTTGATAAGGATGGTGATTTGGACCTCTTTTTATTGAATCACAATACCAAGTCTACCCAGATTTTAGACTTGGCTGTAACCAAATCAGCTCTTAAAGAAAAACACGAAGCTGGTCCACAGCTTTTCGAAAATAAGAATGGGAAATTTGTAGAAATCACTATCGAGGCTGGAATTTCCAGTTCCAGTTTGTCTTATGGATTGGGTTTAGCTATTTCTGATATTAACAGAGATGGTTGGCCGGATATCTACATCGGTAATGATTACACCATTCCTGATTACCTATACATCAACCAAAAAGACGGGACTTTCAAAGATCAGATTCTGGAAATGATGGATCACGTTTCCAACTTTTCAATGGGAAATGATATCGCAGATATCAACAATGATGGTTTGGTTGATATCATGACTTTGGATATGATGCCGGAAGGAAACGAAAGACAAAAATTACTTTTGGCGCCCGATAATTACGAAGTCTTTGACTTGAATGTGCGAAAAGGATTTCACCATCAATACATGAGAAATATGCTCCATCTTAACAATGGAGATGGGACTTTTTATGAGATAGGGCAGGTAGCAGGAATATCCAATACCGATTGGAGTTGGGCAAGTTTATTTGCTGACTTTGATAACGACGGATGGAAAGATCTTTTTGTAAGCAATGGATATTTGAGAGATTATAACAACATGGATTTTCTTAAATACATGGATAATTATGTGCAGACTTCCGGAGGGAAATTAAAAAGGGAAGATCTCTTGAATATGGTCAAGAACATGCCTTCCTCTAATTTGACCAATTACATCTATCAAAATAACAACAACCTAACTTTCAAGAATGTAACTGAAGCTTGGGGAATCAATCAACCAGCCAATAGTAATGGAGTGGCTTACTCAGATTTAGACAATGATGGGGATTTGGATTTGGTGGTAAACAACATCAACTCCAATGCTTTTCTATACCAAAATCAAAGCGTGGAGCAAGGCAAAGGGAATTACCTAAAAGTCAAACTTGTCGGAACAGGTCAAAATACTTTGGCACTTGGGTCATCAGTAAGATTGTTTTCGAATGGGGAAACACAGCTTTTGGAGCAAAATATTCATAGAGGTTTTCAGTCTTCAGTGACACCAATTTTACATTTTGGATTGGGACAAGTTTCAGGAATTGATTCCTTAATCATTAATTGGCCTAGCGGGAAGCAAACAAGAATGTTTGATATTCCATCTAATCAGGAAATTGAAGTTTTAGAATCTGAAGCTGGAAAAGGATCCGGATTCTCTGCTAATTCAAATCAGGTTTTATTTACCGCAAATCAGGAAATTTCTATCAAAGGAGAGAGAAAAATCAATGATTTTAAACGCCAGCCTCTTTTAACAAATGTGATTTCAGGTAATGGGAAGGCTTTGATTTCAGAAGATTTTAATGGTGATGGTAGGCCTGATATTTTTGTAGGAGCCGGACCAGGGCTTAGTGGAAGAGTCTATTTCCAGAACTCCTCAGGGAATCTAGTTTTTTCTGATTCTTCTGCTTTTTCTTTCGCGAATCAGTCTGAAGATGCAGTGGCTATTTCATTGGATGCCAACGGAGATGGATTTATGGATATTTATGTCGGAAGTGGTGGGGTCTTTGATTTTGCAGAAGGAGATATTAGATTTTCTGATCACCTGTACCTAAATGATGCTAAAGGGAAATTTGCTTTGGCTCCAGATGCATTACCAAAAGAAAACTTTGCAACAGGGACAGTTTTATCTCTAGATGTAAACCAAGATGGATTTGAAGACCTATTTGTAGGTGGAAGAGTTGTCCCCGGACAATATCCTTTATCGCCTGGAGCAAGAGTTTGGATAAATGACGGCAAAGGGAATTTTGTAGATCAAACAGATCAAATCGCTCCAGATTTTAAGAATCTTGGAATGTTGACCGATTCGAAATCTGCTGATTTAAATCAAGATGGGGTAGACGAATTGGTTTTGGTGGGAGAAGCAATGCCAATCCAGGTTTTTGAGCTAAAGGATGGAAAATTTCAAGATGCCACTGGAAATTACTTCTCTCAATTGGAAGTAGGTTTCTGGAATCATATTGCTGTTGAGGACTACAATGGAGATGGTAAGCTGGACTTGTTTGCAGGAAACTTAGGGACGAATTCTCAGCTTCAGGTTAGCGATGAAAAACCGGCTGAGCTGCTTTACAAAGACTTTGATGGAAATGGCTCTGTGGACGCTATTCTGAGCTCTTATATTGGATCAGAAAAATACCCTACAGTCAGCAGGGATGAACTACTTGGTCAAGTGAATTTTCTAAAGAAGCGGTATTTGGATTTCAAATCCTTCGCTACTGTTAAAACAGATGATATTTTCACAGAAAAAGAGCGGGAAGGTGCTGAAATTATCTCCATTAATAGACTAAAATCTACCCTGTTTTTACAAAACGCATCCGGTAAGTTTGAAGAAAAAGTATTGCCAATCCAAGTTCAATTCTCTCCTGTATTCACGTCTGAATTCTTAGATGTCAATGGAGATGGAAATAAGGATTTAATTCTTGCTGGAAATATGAACCAGACAAAATTGAGATATGGCAAGTATGATGCAAACCATGCGATGGTTTTCCTTGGAGATTCTAAAGGTGGATTTACCTACTTACCGAAATATTTGGCGGGACTTTCCGTTAAAGGGGATGTAAGAAATATTGTGCAAATCAATAATAATCTACTGTTTTTAGTCAAAGGGCAAGGTTTAAAATCGTTTGTTTTCCATTCGTCAAAAGATTAAAAAATCACATTGTTTTAATACCTAATTTACTTCTTTAAAGTTTCGCTTACGATTACCATGAAAAAACTAGTATTGCCAATAGCGCTAATTGGCGTTTTGGCATTTTATAGTCTTGAAAGACCCATTTTTGAATCCTATACGCAAAAGATCCCAGGTACGCCTGTCACTTTTGATATGACTCCTATTGAAGGAGGCACATTTAAAATGGGTTCTTCGTCCAGTGCAAATGCTGATGAAAAACCAGTTCATGAAGTGAAAATCGATCCTTTTTGGATGGGGACTCATGAAGTTACTTGGGATGCATTTGAATTGTTCCTTGATAAAAATTACGAATTGGCCATTTCAGAGGAGCCAATTGGAGAGATTGTCGATGGATTAACCCGGCCAAGTTTACCCTATCTAGATATGACTTTTGGAATGGGAAAAGAACACAAGCCAGCAATAGGAATGACCCAGTATGGTGCCATTCAATACTGTTATTGGTTGTATTTAAAAACAGGCATATTTTATAGACTTCCGACTGAGGCAGAATGGGAATATGCAGCAAGAGCTGGATCTGATTCAAAATACTTTTTCGGAGATGATTCTGAAGCGATTACTGAATATGCTTGGACAGCTGAAAACAGTGATGGAATGACCCAAATGGTCGGAAAAAAGAAACCGAATCCTTGGGGCTTGTATGATATTTATGGCAATGTATTGGAATGGACCTCCGACCAATATGACCCTGAATTTTATAAGAATTCTCCGAAAGAAAACCCTATGAATCCATCAGATGAACTGTATCCGAGGATTGTGAGAGGGGGGAGTTTCAAGACTCCTGCAGAAGAAATCAGTTCTGCAAAAAGATTTGTAAATGATCCAAAATGGAAACAATTGGATCCTCAGATTCCAAAAAGTCAATGGTGGTTTCCGGAAGCACCATTTATTGGATTGAGATTGGTGAGGCCTTTGAATCCTCCAAGTCCAGAAGAAATTAATGCTTATTATACCGCAGCACCTATTGCGGACTATTAAACCCTGAAATGACAATATTATGAAAAACACAAGAAGAGATTTTATCAAAACTTCGGCGCTGGCTACCGGTGGAGTGTTAGCAGCCAATTCTTTCGTATTACCTGGAGCTTATGCAGCACCAGCGGAAACTCACTTGAAACTTGCTTTGATTGGCTGTGGGGGTCGAGGTACAGGAGCTGTTTTCCAGGCTATGGAAACAGGTCATCCAATCAAATTGGTGGCTATGGCAGATGCTTTTAGAGATAGATTGGATGGGAGTTTGAAACCTATCCTTGATAAATATGGTGCTGAAAAGGTAGACGTTCCAGAAGACAGAAAATTCGTAGGTTTTGATGCCTACAAACATGCAATTGCCGAGGCGGATGTAGTCATTTTAGCAACACCTCCGGGCTTCAGACCTGACCATTTTACTGAAGCTGTAAAGCAGGGTAAACAAATCTTTATGGAAAAGCCTGTAGCGACTGATGCAGTAGGTATCCGTAAAGTTTTGAAAGCAGCTGAAGAAGCAAAAGCAAAGAAATTAAACGTGGTGGTGGGTCTTCAGAGACATTATCAGGATAACTATAGAAAAACCATCGCAAAAATCCATGCAGGAGAAATCGGTGATATCATCGGTGGACAAGTGTATTGGAATGACGGTGGAGTTTGGGTAAGACCTAGAAAACCAGAGCAAACTGAGATGGAATATCAGATGAGAAACTGGTACTATTTCAATTGGCTGTGCGGAGATCATATCACTGAGCAGCACGTTCACAACATTGACGTGGCAAACTGGGTGAAAAAAGGATATCCTGTTAAAGCTGAAGGAACTGGTGGTAGAATGGTAAGAACCGGCAAGGAATTCGGAGAAATTTTTGACCACCATACAGTTCAGTTTACTTATGAAGATGGTACAGTGATTCACAGTGAATGCCGTCACTTCCCTGGTGCTGCAAATAGAGTAGATGAGACTTTCCAGGGAACCAAAGGAACTGCTTATTTGAGTGCTGGGAACCATGGAGTTTTGACTGATTACACTGGAAAGAAGTTATACGAGCATGATCGTGAAAATAACATTAACCCTTATCAACAGGAACATAATGAGCTTTGGGCAGCACTTGTAAATGGTGAGTATAAATTTGCTGATGCTGAAAATGGTGCGAGAAGTACCATGACGTCTATTTTGGGAAGATATGCTACATATTCCGGTAAGGTCATTACCATGGATGAAGCTATCAATTCAGACATCAATTTATTCCCAGATACTTTGGCTTGGGATGCTACTCCTAAACTGGTTCCTAATGCTGATGGATTCTATCCTCATGCAGTTCCTGGTAAAACCAAAACTGTTTAAACCATGGAAAGAAGAAAGTTTTTAAGAAATCTAGGAATTAGCGGATCAGCTCTCACCTTAGCGACGGGAGCTGTGATGCCTTCTTTTGCAAGGAATGAAGAATTTGCGGAGCCTACCTTCAAAATGGATTTTGCACCGCATTTCGGAATGTTCAGAAATTCGGCTCCTGATGGAATAGTGGATCAGCTAAATTTTATGGCAGATCAGGGTTTTCGTTCTTTGGAGGATAATGGAATGCTAGGAAGATCTGTGGAAGAACAGACTCTTATTGCAAAAACCATGGAATCTCTAGGGATGAGAATGGGAGTTTTTGTAGTAGATGGTGGAGATAACTGGAAAGTTTCTCTGACATCTGGAAAGCAAGAATTTATGGATCATTTTCTTGATACCTGCAGAAAGTCTGTGGAAGTTGCCAAGAGGGTAAATGCTACTTGGATGACTGTAGTGCCAGGGTATTTTGAAAGAAACTTACCAATAGGCGTTCAGACGGGAAATGTGATCGAAGCTTATAAAAGAGCAGCGGAGATTTTTGAACCGCATGGATTGGTGATGGTGATGGAGCCTTTGAGTGATAACCCAGATTTGTTCTTAAGACATGCTGATCAATCTTATATGATTTGTAAGGCTGTGGATAGTCCTGCTTGTAAGATTCTTTATGACATCTATCACATGCAGCGAAATGAAGGGAATTTGATTGCCACCATGCAGAAAACCTGGGATGAGATCGCTTATATCCAAATTGGGGACAATCCTGGTAGAAAAGAACCAGGTACCGGTGAGATCAATTACCAAAATGTTTTCAAATTCATCCACGAAAAAGGGTTTAAAGGAATCTGTGGAATGGAACATGGAAATGCTAATCCTGGCGTAGAAGGTGAAAAAGCTTTAATAGAAGCATATAGAAAAGTAGATATCTCTTAATTTCGCCTATGCGAAAAGTAGTATGTGTTCTGGCTTTAGGAATTTTCTTTTCTTGTCAGACAAATGAAATAAAAGTCCCAGAAAACCCCTTGGGTTGGGAGATTTTTGAAACACCAGTGAAAGCCTCCTTAAGGGGGCTTTCTCCGGTTACAAGTGAAATAGCCTGGGCCTCTGGAAGTGGAGGGACTTGGTTACGGACAATTGATGGAGGAAAAACATGGGACCACGGTGTCATCGCAGGTTTGGATACTGTCGATTTCAGATCTATCCATGCATTTGATGCGATGAATGCGGTGGCTGTTTCAGCTGGGCAACCTGCTGTGATTTTTAAAACAGAAGATGGTGGCCAAACTTGGGATCTAAAACACAAGGAAGTTGAAGAAGCCTTTTTGGATGGGATTTCATTTGCAGATCCTAATCGTGGTTATGTCGTTGGTGATCCGATCGATGGGAAATGGATGATTTTGCAAACTGCAAACCAAGGAGAATCCTGGTACCCGGTTTTAAATTTGCCGGAGGCTAAAGAAGGAGAAGCAGGTTTTGCTGCAAGTGCAACATCGCTTATTTCCGAAGGGTCCAACATTTGGTTAGGAAGTGGTGGCACGGAAGCAAATTTGCATTATTCACCCGATTTTGGAGAAAGCTGGAAAAAGTGGAAGTCTCCGATTATGCAAGGAGAACCTTCAAAGGGAGTTTTTTCTGTGACAAAATTAGGTGGAGAGGAAGTTTATTTAGTGGGAGGAGATTACATTAAAATGGATGACACCATTTCTGTGGCAGCTTCATTTTCCACACTACATGAAAAATGGATTGCTCCGGTGTCCTCACCAAAAGGCTACCGTTCTGGAGTGGTTTATTTCCCAAGATTTCATTGGTTAGTAGCCGTGGGACCGACTGGTTCTGACTTCTCAAATGACGGTGGTCAGGTTTGGGAGAATTTTTCCAATGAAGGTTTTCATGCAGTGAAATTGGGACATGCAGAGGCTGCTATTTGGGCTTCAGGTTCCAATGGAAGAATCGCAAGGTTGAAAGTTGAATAAATCTTTTGGATTTTTAGAAGCTTCCAGATTATAAAATTTTGATAGTTTTCAAAATTTCGAAGTTAGGATTAGCACTTCTGTATTATCTTTAAGGAAAACTTATTTGAAATTTTTCCTAAATACCCTTTAATTTTAATCCATGTTTGAAATAATTCCATCTATTTGGTTAATCAATGGCAAATGCGTTAGGCTCAAGAGAGGTGATTTTGCTACGGAAGAAGCAATTTCCAATAATCCCCTTGAGATAGCCCAGGCATTTGAATCTATTGGGATTAAGCGACTGCATTTGGTGGATTTGGATGGAGCCAGAAGAGGTGAGCCAAAGAATTATCATATTCTTGAAGCAATCGCGGGGTATACAAATTTAAGTGTTGATTTTACAGGTGGTATTTCGACTGACGGCGATGTGATCAAATGTTTTGAATTTGGAGCTAAAACTGTAACCATAGCCTCTGCAGCAGCAAACCACCCTGAGCGTTTCAGTCAGTTTATTCTTTCTTATGGGAGAGAAAAAATCAACCTAGCGGCTGATACCAATCCGGAAGATCATAAAATCAAAATTAAAGGCTGGTTAAAGAAGACCGAAATAGACCTTTTCGATCATATCGAGTTTTTCTATGATAGAGGTTTGAAATATCTAAAATGTTCAGATGTCACTAGGGACGGGGTGATGCAAGGACCAAATTTTGATCTATATGCAGAACTCGTTGAGAAATTTCCAAATCTTCATATCGCAGCAAGTGGTGGAGTCAGAAATATCGATGATTTCAAAAAATTAAGAGATCTCGGACTTGGTGCAGCTGTTTTTGGAAGAGCTTTTTATGAAGGGATGTTAGAGCTTAAGGATCTAGAAGAATTCATCTCAAAAGGATAAAAAAAAAGAGGTTTTTAAACCTCTTTTTTACTTTATAAACTTTTTCTTAGTCAGCTTTAAATTTATCTACTATGTAGAGGAAGATGTTAAAGGAAAGCGTTGATGGGGCTGCTTCTTCTTTTTTAGCATCTTTATCAATTCCTCCTGCTGGAAGATCTCTTTTTACCGCAACTTTATTACTAGTAGATGGTGCAGGCAATACCTTTGTATTCAAAACTTTAGGAGAACCAGAGTCTAAATTTTGGTTTAATTCATCAGAAATTGGCTTATCCAAAGGTTTTACATTCTCTAAATCCACTTTCTCCTGCTCGGATTGAGCCAAAGATTCACCTGCAAAAAGGCACATCCCAAGTAGGGCAAGTACCGAAAAGCCGATTTTCTTAAAAGGAAATGTGGATTTCATATACATTCGTAAAATAGTATTCTATTACAGTTAACTTCAGAAATTGCAAAAGGTTCCTAAAATTATAAAAAAATTCGTCTATGCAAACGATTGACTACGAAGATTTTTACAAAATTGAATTAAGAATTGGTACGATAATACGTTCAGAAATTTTTGAGAAAGCTCGAAAACCCGCCTATAAAATTTGGATAGACTTGGGAGATGAAATTGGCGTCAAAAAATCCTCTGCTCAAATCACAGATTATTATACCCCGGAGACTTTGATTGGAAGGCAAGTGATCTGTGTTTGTAATTTTAAACCAAGGCAAATTGCAGATTTTATGTCTGAGGTTTTAGTGACTGGATTTACCCACAGCGAAGGAGGAATTATTCTCGCAGGTGTAGAAACCCCAGTTCCTAATGGTTCTAAGCTTCATTAAGGCAATGTGATGACCAACCCATTTTCCGTAAGGCTTGTGGGATAAGTTTCTAAATCTGCACAAGAACCTGCAGAGACTCTACCTGATTTTAATTCAAAACGGTATTGGTGGAGAGGACAAATGATCTCATTTATAGAATTAATTGAGCCCTCTAATAAAGAAGCTCCTCTATGTGGGCAAAATGACTGAAATGCAAAGAATTCATCTTCTATTCTCACTAGAGCGATCTTTTTATCCCCAACCAAGACTCGTTTAATTGATCGCTCATTGATCATGTATATGATTTGTTCCTTGCTAGTTCCCAGCGTAAATTTTCTCATCAATTCGAAATATTAAAATTCATTTCTTTTTTGAACCAGATGCAAAATGCATCAAATTGGAATCAAGCATGGTAGTTTTTCAATAAATTCTAATCAGAAAGCTATTAGCGAGATTAATTTTTTCCTTTCTAAAGGGAATAAGAGTCAAAATGATTGGTTTTCTGCTAATTCTTAATGAATTTCAGTAGAAAATAGTTTTTAAACCCTCTATATCATGAAAAGATTTGCTTTACTGCCCTTATTTTTAATTTTTGGTTGGGTTAATGCCCAAGACTTAGATGGGGCATGGAAACTAACCCATCAAGATGGAAGAGAGATCACTGATGAAGAATATGTGAAAATCTATCAGGATAATTATTTCGCTTTTGGAGCAAAAAAAAAAGCCGACAACCATTTTATAAGTGCTGGTGGCGGGCCTTACGAATTCCGGGATGGAAATTATTATGAAACCCTCGACTTTTTTACCCTCGACCCTTTTCAAGTAGGAACAACCAATAAGTATAAATTGGATCTCACTAATGGCAAAATGGTTATCTCCTCTGAGATAAACGGTCGAATGTTAGTGGAGATTTGGGAGAAGCTTCCTGAGAAAGTGGATGACTTGACAGGGAATTGGGTAATTACAGGTAGGAAAAGAGATGGGGAAATCTCGAGATCTACACCAGGTGCCAGAAGAACGATTAAAATATTGGGTGGAGGCCGTTTTCAGTGGGTTGCCTTTAATTCTGAAACAAAAGAGTTTTCGGGTTCAGGTGGAGGAATTTATACCGCCGAAAATGGAAAATATGTCGAAAACATCACCTTCTTTTCCCGAGATGATAGTAGAGTTGGTGCCAGTTTAGGTTTTGACTTTGAAGTGATAGATGGAGAATGGCATCATTCTGGTAAAAGCTCGACTGGAAATCCTATTTACGAAATTTGGACTCCATATGCCATTGGGTATAAACCTCCTCAAATGATGACGCAGAAATAAAAAAAGGAGCCAATTGGCTCCTTTTTTTTATGCTTCAACCAAATAAAGGTCTTTGAGCTTTGAAATCGTGTAATCGATTTCCTCAATTGTGTTATACCTGCTAAATGAGAATCGTACCGCATCTCTTTCAGGATTGTGATTCAAGGCACGAAGTACATGGGATCCAACAGTTGCGCCAGAGCTGCATGCAGATCCACCGGAAGCTGATATTCCTTCCAGATCTAGATTGAATAACAGCATACCTCTATTTGCTTCTGAAGGAGGAAGACTCACGTTTAAGACTGTGTAAAGACTTTTCTCAATATCTCCTGATAACCCATTGAAAGTAACTCCTGGAATAGCTTCCTGAATACCTTTGATGAAATGATTCTTTAATGAGATTACGTGTGCTTGATGACTTTCCATTTCAGAATAGGCTAACTCAAGCGCTTTAGTAATCCCTATAATTCCAATAACATTTTCTGTTCCCCCACGCATGTTTCGTTCTTGAGCTCCTCCATAAATAAATGGATGGATTTTTTTATCCTTGTTAACATACAGGAATCCTGAGCCTTTTGGTCCATGAAATTTATGTCCTCCAGCTACTAGCGAGTTAACTGGTAGTTCTTTAAGGTTATGAACATAATGCCCCATAGTCTGAACCGTGTCAGAATGGAAAAATGCTCCATATTCCTTGCAAAGATTTCCGATTTTATTCAAATCGTTTAAGTTTCCTATTTCATTATTCGCATGCATTAAAGAAACCAATGAATTCAGGTTGGATCGAAGAAGCTCTTCCAGTTGATTAAGGTCGATTTCGCCTTTTTCATTCACATCAAGGATGCTCAGTTTGATCAACCCTTTTTTTGCACAGACTTCTAACGTATGAAGTACCGCGTGATGCTCAAGAGGAGAAGTGATCGCATGAGTTATTCCATGGCTTTCGATTCCGCAAACGATGGCTGTATTGTCCGCTTCTGTACCTCCTGAGGTAAAGAATATTTCAGATGGACTGGTATTTAGTAATTCTGCTACTTTCTTTCTTGATTTCTCGATCGCAGTTCGCACTTCTCTACCTTGCCTGTGAACGGAAGATGGGTTTCCGTAATGAGACTTCATGAATGGAAGCATTGCCTCTATCACTCGTTCATCCATTGCCGTGGTAGCAGCATTATCTAAGTAAACATTCATCTTTACTATACTTGGGTTTTATATTTCGCAGTGAATCAGATAAGAGATTTGCTTACAATCTCCTTGATATCCTGCATGATCTTTTTTGCTAAATGCTCAGCAGTAGCCTCTGATTCAGATTCTGAATAAATTCGGATAATCGGCTCAGTATTAGACTTTCGCAAATGTACCCATTCTTTGTCAAATTCTATTTTGACCCCATCAATATCGTTGATAGGTTGCTTTTTGTACTTCTCTTTAATTTCCAAAAGGATATTGTCCACATCAATTTCAGGAGTGAGTTCTATCTTGTTTTTGGAGATATAATAATTAGGGTAAGTTGCTCTCAGCCTCGAAATCGTCTTTCCAAAATTTGCCAGATGAGTCAAGAATAATCCGATTCCCACTAAAGCGTCTCGACCATAATGGGAAGTTGGATAGATGATGCCACCATTTCCTTCACCACCGATGATGGCATCTGAGGCTTTCATTTGGTTCACCACATTTACTTCACCCACAGCAGCGGCAGTGTAGACACCACCGTGCTTCTCAGTTACATCGCGAAGAGCTCTTGTGGAGCTTAAGTTGGAAACAGTATTTCCTTTCGTTTTGGAAAGAATATAGTCAGCTACAGCGACTAAAGTATATTCTTCGCCAAAGGGAGCTCCATCTTCATTGATAAAAGCAAGTCTATCCACATCAGGATCCACAACGATTCCTAAATCAAAACTTCCTTTTTCTAGTTTCTGGGAAATATCTCTGAGATTCTCTGGTAATGGCTCCGGATTATGAGGGAAGTGACCATCTGGTGTACAGAACATCTCTTCGATCTCGGTGACACCAAGTGCTCTTAAAAGTTTTGGAACAGCAATTCCTCCTGTTGAGTTGACTGCATCTACTACTATTTTAAAGTTTCTAGCTGCAATCGCTTCTTTATCAACTAATTCTAAATCCAGTACATGCTGAATATGTCTGTCGATATAATCGTCTAGGAGGGTGTATTCTCCAAGTTTTTTAACTTCAGCGAAAGAGAAATCCTCTTTATCAGCTTTTTCTAAAATATCTTTTCCTTCAGAATCGGAAATAAACTCTCCTTTGGAATTCAAAAGTTTTAGTGCGTTCCATTGGATTGGATTGTGGCTGGCAGTTAGGATAATTCCACCACCGGCTTTTTCCAAAGGAACTGCAAATTCTACTGTAGGAGTGGTGCTTAGCCCAAGGTCGATTACATGGATTCCCATTCCTTGAAGTGTGGCAGAAACCAACTTAGAAACCATTTCTCCAGAGATTCTAGCATCTCTTCCAATGACGATTTTAGGGTTTCCAGTATTTTCCAGGACCCAAGCTCCATAAGCTGAAGTGAATTTTACAACATCGACAGGAGTTAGTCCTTCGCCGGCTTTACCTCCTATAGTACCTCTGATTCCGGAGATAGATTTGATTAGCGACACGTATGGTGATTTTATATGTTAAAATGAAAAAGTCGAAGACTCGACGAAGATTGAATTTTATTTGAATTTGGCCATGACTTTATCTACTTCATTGTCAGGATTGCCGCATCCGCTGTTAGCGTCTACAGTTTTTCCACAATAGCTGCAGGTGCCACCATCTTTATTCAAATAAGGGTTTTGTGAAGCACAGGTGCCTTTGAACTCACCGTTCTTTAAGAAAATCAGCCTTACTGACATCAAAATGAAGAACAACGCCACAAAGCCCAGGGTTAGATATACAGTTGCCATAACGGATAAATTTGCGCAAATTTAAAGCTTTACTTCGAAAACGTCCACAATTCCAGGTTAGTTTCCTTCACAATGACAAATTTGAGTACCAGAGCCCAGCAATTAGCTGCTTTTGATAGATTATTGACCATCATGGATGAGCTGAGAGCACAGTGTCCATGGGATAAAAAGCAAACAACCGAGAGTTTAAGGCATTTGACCATCGAAGAAACTTTTGAACTATCTGATGCTATTCTTGAAGGAAATCCTGAAGAAATTAAGAAAGAGCTTGGCGATATACTATTGCACATTGTGTTTTATGCTAAAATCGGATCCGAAGAAGGAAACTTTGACATTAGCACAATGATCGATTCACTTTGTGAAAAGCTAATCAGAAGGCATCCTCATATTTATGGAGATACCAAAGCGGATGATGAAGAAGCTGTAAAACAGAATTGGGAAAAGATAAAACTGAAGGAAAAAGGAAATACTTCTGTATTAGGGGGCGTTCCTAGATCACTTCCAGCTTTGATCAAATCCATGAGAATCCAAGAGAAGGCAAGAGGAGTCGGATTTGACTGGGAAGAAAAGCACCAAGTCTGGGAGAAAGTGGAGGAGGAAATGCAAGAATTCAAAGAGGAATTTAATGCAGCTTCTGATTCGGAAATCAATAAGGAAAAGGCGACTGGTGAATTTGGGGATTTGCTTTTTTCCCTGATCAATTATGCAAGGTTTATCGATATCAACCCCGAAGAAGCACTGGAAAAAACGAATTTAAAATTTATAAAGAGATTCCAATATTTAGAAAACGCAGCCAGAGAATCGGGGAAAAGTCTAGCTGATATGACTTTGGCAGAAATGGATGTTTATTGGAATGAGGCAAAGAAGCAGTAATCGGTTGGCAGTAGGCAGTCTCAATAAACAGGAAGGAAGTTTATCACCCTTTTATTTTAACCTAAATTTGTACTGGAACTTTGTACTAAAATCTTGATACTTGATACTTAAAAAAATGGCAAATAAAATTATCTTCACAAAAGAAGCACCAGCTCCCATTGGACCTTATTCTCAGGCTGTGTTAGCAGGAAATACCCTTTATGTTTCCGGTCAAATCCCTCTAGATGCAGATACAGGGGAATTAATCAATGAAAATATCACCGAAGAGACGCATGCCGTGATGAAGAATCTTGAAGCGGTATTGAGAGCAGCAGAATTTGGGTTTTCTGACGTGGTTAAATGCAGCATTTTTATTAAAAATATGGATGAGTTTGGTACTATTAATGAAGCATACGGGCAGTATTTTAAAGTAAACCCTCCGGCAAGAGAAACAGTAGAAGTAAGTAAGCTTCCTAAAAATGTGAATGTTGAAATTTCCTGTATCGCCGTGAAGTAGAAAAACTTGAATTTAATTCCTGTCCATACCGAAACCATTGTCAGCGTGCTTTCTAAAAAGGAAGTGCTGGGACATCTTATGCGAGTGACTTCTGAGGTCAACTATCTGGATCAGAGATCGAGAGGAAACAAAGACGTGAAATTTAATGGAATGGTAGGGCAAAATGGGTTTAGGGTTTCCAAAGTGGTGGACAAAGGAGATACGTTCCTGCCACTTATTATAGGAGAGGTAGAAGCAACTCCTAGGGGAAGTATCATCTTTTTGAAATTTAAACTTTTCCCGGGAGCCACATTTTTTCTGATATTTTGGAGCATTGTGTTGGTTGCATTTGCAAGCTTCTTCTTTTTTATGATCTATAATTTTAACTATGGAGTTATTTGTGCTTCCTTGGCAGTTGCTAATTATGCTTTGGCGATATACTTTTTTAACAGGCAGGTGAAGTCTTCAAGAAAGATATTCCATCAACTCATTAATTTTCAGTTGAAGGATTAGTTTCGCTTGTTAGGGAAAAAAGACCAGAAGCCTTAATTTTGGCAAAATCAATTTCAATATTCCGAAAATATGAGTGTAAGAATCGAACATGATACCATGGGGCCTGTTGAGGTTCCTGCTGATAAATATTGGGGAGCCCAAACTCAGCGATCTATCAATAATTTCAAAATTGGTGGAGAAAAGAACAGAATGCCAATTGAAATAATCAGGGCATTTGCCATCTTGAAAAAAGCGGCAGCTTTCACGAATGCAGAATTGGGAGTTTTGGAAAAAAACAAAGCTGTTGTGATCGGAGAGGTTTGTGATGAGATTTTGGATGGAAGGCTGGATGATCAATTCCCTTTGGTAGTATGGCAGACCGGTTCTGGTACTCAATCTAACATGAATACCAATGAGGTAATTGCTTACAGAGCTCATGTTCTACTTGGCGGATCGCTGGAAGATTCTAAAAAGAAAATCCACCCAAATGATGATGTGAATAAATCACAGTCATCAAATGATACCTATCCTACAGCAATGCACATCGCAGCTTATAAAATGGTGATGGAAACGACTTTGCCAGGAATAGAGAAATTAAGAAATACATTACAAGCGAAGGCTGAATCATTCAGAAAAGTGGTGAAGATCGGCCGTACGCACTTCATGGATGCTACTCCACTAACATTGGGACAGGAATTTAGTGGATACGTGGCTCAATTGGATCATGGATTAAAAGCAATAAAAAATACTTTGTCTCACCTTTCTGAGTTGGCACTTGGTGGAACTGCGGTAGGTACAGGATTGAATACTCCTCAAGGATATGCAGAGTTAGTGGCTGAAAAGATTGCAGACATTGCTGAGCAGCCTTTCATAACTGCGCCAAATAAATTTGAAGCTTTGGCAGCACATGATGCCATGGTGGAAACTCATGGAGCATTGAAGCAAGTAGCGGTAAGTTTGATGAAAATCGCAAATGATATCCGTATGCTTTCCTCTGGTCCACGATCAGGAATTGGCGAAATTTTGATCCCTGAAAATGAGCCAGGTTCATCCATTATGCCAGGAAAAGTGAATCCTACTCAGGTTGAAGCATTGACCATGGTGGCTGCACAGGTGATGGGCAATGATGTAGCAATTTCCATCGGTGGCGCAACTGGTCACTTTGAATTGAATGTGTTTAAGCCGCTGATCGCAGCGAACTTCTTGCAGTCAGCTAGATTAATTGGTGATGCTTGTGTTTCTTTCAATGACAACTGTGCCGTGGGTATCAAGCCAAATGACGCGATGATCAAGCGACACCTGGAAAATTCATTGATGTTGGTGACAGCTCTTAATCCACATATTGGATATGAAAATGCTGCTGCAATCGCGAAGAAAGCGCATAAAGAAGGAACTAGCTTAAGAGAAGCAGCCATATCTTTAGGCTTATTGACTAGCGAGCAATTCGATGAATGGGTGAAACCAGAAGATATGATTGGTAGTTTGAAATAAACTGAATCAAAAAAAGGCTTCTCTAGAGAAGCCTTTTTTATTTTTCATGTTCCTTACTCATTCGGAGTTAGAGGATTCGATTTTCTAATCAATCCATCTGGCAATTCCCCTTCTGTACTTGCGACGATTGTACAAACTGTCGCGTCTCCTGTTACATTGACGACAGTTCTAAACATATCCAGAATTCTATCTGGAGCAATAATCAAAGCAATTCCTGCCGCCGGAACCCCAATGGATTCAAGGACAATAATTAGCATAATCAATCCTGCTCCAGGAACACCAGCTGATCCTATGGATGCAAGTGTTGCTGTCAAAACGATCATCAATTGCTGTGTCAGAGTCAACTCCATTCCTAAAGCCTGAGCAATAAAAACAGCGGCTACCCCTTGGTATAAGCTCGTACCATCCATGTTTACAGTCGCTCCCAAAGGAAGTACGAAACTGGAAATTTCTTCAGAAACGCCAAGTTCCTCTTCTACTTGCTTCATCGTCACAGGCAATGTTGCTGAGCTTGAGCTGGTAGAAAATGCAAGAAGTTGAGCTGGACGGATCGCCTTGAAAAAGTCTTTGTATTTCACTTTTGTGAAAGCCATTAATATTAAAGGATAAACGACCAAAACCATGGTAAACAGTCCTCCCACTACCACTAGACTGTACTTTAGCAAAGCTAAAAGAAGCTGAATAGCAGAGTCAGGGTTTTCTCCTGCAATTTCAACAATCAATGAAGCCATCAATGCAAAAACACCATAGGGTGCAATGAGCATGATGTAATTGACGATCTGAATGATGACATCATTCATCCCGTCAAAAAATGCAATGACTGGTTCTGCTTTTGATTTTTGAATCTGAAGAAGTGAAATGCCTACTATAATAGCAAAGAATACAACCTGAAGCATCGCACCATTATCAGTCGTTGCCTGAAATACGTTTTGAGGCACTATATCGACTAATGGTTGTAATGGGCTTTGTTTCTGCAATTCAGCGGCTTGACCTACTCTAGATCCCGCGTCCCCCTCATACATACTCATGAGGTTTTCTCTGGTTTCTGAAGGAAGACTCTTACCTGGAGAGAAAATATTCACCAAGAGTAACCCGATACTTACTGCAATCACTGTTGTTACTAAATAAGTACCGATCGTTTTTCCTCCAATTCGGCTCAGTTTGGAAATATCACCCAAGTTGGAAACCCCTACTATCAAAGAGGCTAAAACCAACGGTACTGCTATCATCTTAAGGGAATTAATAAAGATGGTACCGATCGGCTTGATATAGTCTAGGGTAAAGGAATTGGGGATCGCAGTTTTAATAACCACCAACCCAAAAACCAAACCCAGCACGAGGCCTATAATGATTTGGGTGTGTAAGGGTATTTTTTTTAACATCTAGATATTCTTTAAGCCTTAAAGTTTATTGCTTTTTGCCAATATTATATTGTCAGCTATGACCAATGCCGCCATGGCTTCCACAATCGGTACAGCTCGAGGGACTACACATGGATCATGTCTTCCTTTTCCCGAAACTGTAATGCTTTCTCCAGCCTCGTTGATAGACTCTTGATCTTTCATAATAGTCGCCACAGGCTTGAATGCTACGCGGAAATAAATGTCTTCACCATTGGAAATTCCTCCTTGGATTCCTCCAGAGAAATTGGTCTTGGTTTTTACTTTATCACCTTCCTTGATGAAAGCATCATTATGCTGAGATCCACGCATGGTCACTCCGTCAAAACCGCTTCCATATTCAAATCCTTTCACGGCATTGATTCCAAGCATGGCTTTACCAAGCTCTGCATGAAGTCGATCAAAAACTGGTTCTCCGATCCCAACAGGCGTGTTTTTGATGACACAAGTCACTACTCCACCAATAGTATCCCGATCCAATCTCACTTCATCGATCAATTGTATCATTTGATCAGCAAGTTCCGGGTCAGGGCATCTCACGATATTTTCTTCCGCTAGCCCTAGATTTAATTCCTGATAAGGTTTTTCTAGTTTTAAATTTCCCACCTGAGAAACAAAAGCCTGTACAGTGACTCCATAATGATCCAACAATTGTTTTGCAATAGCGCCAGCTGCTACTCTTGCAGCGGTTTCTCTTGCACTGCTTCTTCCCCCGCCACGGTAATCTCTGATTCCGTATTTTTCAAAATAAGTGTAATCTGCATGGGAAGGACGGAACTTGTCCGAGATATGAGAGTAATCTTTACTTTTCTGATCGGCATTTCTGATCACAATCCCGATAGGAGTGCCAGTACTTTTTCCTTCAAAAACACCTGAAAGAATTTCAATTTCATCTTCTTCCTTTCTTTGTGTGGTAATTTTGGATTGGCCAGGCTTTCTCCGCTGCATCTCCAGGCGGATTTTTGCTTCATCGATTTCCAAACCGGCAGGACAGCCTTCCAATGTTACTCCTAAAGCTACTCCATGTGATTCACCAAATGTGGTGATCTTGAATAGCTTACCAAATGAATTCCCCATTACTTCTTTCTTATGATCAAAACCGCCAGTAAAATGACTGATGCCAATAAAAGCACATTGATTGCGGTCGTAAAATAGTATTTATATTGCTCGTTTAAAAACCTGTTGTCTTCCACATCGATTCTATCGTAGAGTCCACCAAGTCTCTGATTGGACAAAGCTTGGTTTACTTTACTTTCACCGACGACCCTCACGACTGCCTGTGGCTTCAGCGTATCATAAACCTCTCTCACTGGATCAAAATAAATCCATTCAAAATGGTCTCCAAGTTTGATTTCTCCAGCCTCGTTGATGGTGATGTAATAATTAAATTCTTTGATTCCAGAGACCCTGCCATAACCTCTGTTGATCTGCTGTCTTACATTCGGATCATATGTGTTTAGGTTGGCACCGGGAAGTCTTTTTGGAGGTTGGATGGCATTGATATTTCCAACTCCACTGATTCCAAGATTATAATCAAAACCTTGACCGGTTTCCACCTCGATATCCTTGATGTTTTCACGAAGCTGATATTCACCGACACTTACCTCATTTTTCAATGGGTGCGGAGGTAAAGGCTTTACCTTAATGGTTTTTGCGCTGGAAATAAAAGTTTTGAAATCTTCTTGTCTATTAGCTCCAAAGAAGGTCGGATTCTTTGCAACACGGTATTTGATCATTTCCCAAGAGATTCTTGGGATTTCAATTTCTCCTTCTGAAAAAGGATAAAAAGTTGCTTCAAAAACTTTATATCTGGTCCATCGCTTTCCGTTAATAGTAACCTGCTCCGGCTCAATATTGGTGATGTTATAATTTTCTTCCCAGACATTGCTTGGCTTCACCTTCTTCAGTATTTCATCTAATTGTCTGCCTGGTTCATAAAACTGAAATGGAGCCTGATTAGCTTCAGACATATAAAAGGCCAAGCTCAGATTAAAACCTTCTCCTACATATACTTCTTCCTTATCCACTGCCAAAGAGAAAAATGCATCGTCTTCCAGCTCAACAAATTCCGGTTCTTCAGTTTGAGAAGGTCGACCAAAGAAATTTGCAAAGGGATCTTGGGATCTTGAGGAAGAAGAACTGGATGCATCGCCTACTCTGATGGTCTTACCAGAAGAAGAATAAGCTTGGCCATTAATAAGGATATCAAATGAGGGTAAAGTGAAATCACCTTTTTTGGTGGGCTTATAATATTGGATGATACTATTGGAACTGCTCATCTGTCCATTGATAAGATTCATGGAAGATGATTGCGAAATACCTTGTTTCTGAAAGCTTGGGATTTCCGGAAACTGATCGTAGGACTTTATTTTGTCATTGGATAAGGTTACTTTAATCGTAAACGTTTCATTCAATCCAATTTCATCCGGACCCAATTCTATTTGGACATTCTGGCTGTAGGCATTGTTAAAAATTAACAATGACAGAAATACCAAAGCTGTTTGAAGGATCGTTTTAATCATGGTTGCGAAATTAGGGAATATTCTATTTTTAGAAGCCCTTATTTAACGTAACATCCGGATAAATGCTTCCGTACTAGTAATTAATTTCAGTTAATAAACCCTAAACTCTTTAAACTATGATAGAATATGTGAAGACCATTCTGCAAAAAGTTAGCTTCAGTGCGTATTTATTTGAAAGAGAACTGAAGAAAGGCCTTAAGCTTATTTTACCATCCGAACTTGAGGGATTTAGAGATTGGTGCTATGATATGTTTGGCAAAGTCCATCCAAGCACCCTCAACCGCTACTTTCAACCAGTCTAAAATTGTAAAAGCCCCGTTCCGTAAGGTTCGGGGCTTTTTCTTGGTTGATTGGTGGTTGTGGTAGTTTTTATTTTTAATCTTTTATGTTGAAATCTGGATAAGCACTCATAGAGTGTTCATTGATATCCAGACCTTCTGTTTCTTCTTTTTCATCCACTCGGATTCCAATAGTTTTCTTCAGAGTGAAGAAAATCACCCAGCTGAATGCTACACAGAAAGCACCGACTGAAACTACTCCGATCAGCTGAGAGATAAATTGTCCCATTCCAGCAAGATCTCCGAATATTCCGACTGCTAATGTTCCCCAGATTCCACCTACTAAGTGTACAGAGATAGCACCTACAGGATCATCCACTTTGATTTTGTCAAAGAAAACAACAGCAAATACAATCAGTCCGCCGCCGATAAATCCGATGATAGCTGATTCTCCAACTCCCATTTGGTCAGCTCCGGCAGTAATACCAACCAGACCAGCCAAAATTCCATTGAGAACCATGGTGATATCGTAAGTTTTGAATTTCAAATACGACACAATCAATGCTCCAAATGCTCCTGCTGCTGCCGCAATACAGGTAGTGACAAATACTTTGGAAACCAAACCTGGATCTGCGCTTAATACGGATCCGCCGTTGAAACCAAACCAACCAAACCAAAGTAGGAATACCCCTGCAGTGGCCATTGGAATATTGTGTCCTGGAATGGCAGTCATTCCTCTTTCGGTATATTTTCCAATTCTTGGGCCTAATAAATAAGCTCCAATTAAAGCTCCCCAACCTCCTACAGAGTGAACAATAGTGGAGCCTGCAAAATCATAAAAAGGAGTTTCAAGAGTGTTTAAGAAACCTCCACCCCATTTCCACATTCCAACAATTGGGTAACAAATAGCTACATATAGAATAGAGAAGAAAATGAATGGACCGAGTTTTACTCGCTCAGCAACAGCACCAGAAACAATTGTTGCTGCAGTAGCGGCAAACATAGCCTGGAAAATAAAATCAGTAAAGAAGGTATACCCCTCATTATAGTTGCTGGAATCCCAGCCTTCTGGAAGTGGTAAACCAAAACCTGCGAATCCAAAGAAAGAGCCAGCAAAGTCAGCTCCTGGATACATTAGGTTGAAACCCACAAATGCATAAGTCAAAAGACCGATAGCAGGGATAATTGTATTTTTAAAAAGGATGTTTACAGTATTTTTTGCTCTTGTCAATCCAGCTTCCAAGCTGGCAAAGCCTAGGTGCATGATGAAAACCATTGTAGTGGCCACCATCATCCAAAGGTTATTGACGGTAAATAATTCTTGCATAGGTTTGATGATTCTAGAGTGATATGAAAATTAAAGTGCGTTTTCTCCTTTGTCGGAGTTTCTGATTCGATAGGCATCGAGTACATCGTAGACAAAGATTTTTCCATCTCCGATTTCACCTGTTTTTCCTTCGGTCAGGATGCAATTGATGACTGGCTCAACCAATTCCTCGACAGTGACAATTTCCAACTTGGTTCTTGGGATGTAAGCTGGTTCATAAGCAACCCCACGGTAGGTTTGTTGACGTGCATGTTCAAGACCCATTCCTTTCACTTCGTAGAAAGTGAGGAATTTTACGCCAAGTCCAGCCACACAGGAATGGATCTGATCAAATCGAGAAGTTCGAATAATCGCCTCTATTTTTTTCATATTTCACAATGGGTTTAGTGGTTTATTGAAATTTTGGCATGAAGGTAATAGAAAAATTAAATCTATATCAAAAGCAGGTTAAAAAAATAGCTGCTTGTCAATGAAAAAGTGTAAAATATTTTTAAAATGGGTATTCTGGATGTCTCTTGTTTGGAAAAACTATGTTTCGATTTTAAAAGTAGGGTGTTTTTGATTCCACTTTTTAGAAAATCTACCAAAATTGAAGTTTGTCTCAAACCAATAAAAAATTAATTTTGCCACCGCAAAACCAATTTATTATGAATCAGAAACCAACACTTTTAGTATTAGCTGCCGGAATGGGAAGCCGTTATGGAGGAAACAAACAAATAGACGGATTTGGGCCTAGCGGAGAGACCATTCTTGAATACTCTATTTATGATGCGATTCAAGCTGGTTTTGGCAAAGTCGTTTTTATCGTCAGACAAGAGATCCTCGAAGAAGCCAAAGAAATGTTCCTTCCTAAAATGAAGGATAAAATTGAAGTTGATTTCGTAGTTCAGTCCTTAGATAGTTTTGTCCCGGCTGAATTGAAGCAAGCAGATCGTAAAAAACCATTTGGTACAGCCCATGCTGTTCTTTGTGCGAAGGATGCTATCAAAGAACCATTTGCAGTGATCAACGCTGATGATTTTTATGGAAGAGAGGCATTTGTGGAAGTGGGTAAATTTCTGACTTCCGAAGTGAAACCTGACTTAAATGCGATGGTGGGATATGCTATCCAAAACGTGCTTTCTGAAAATGGAACAGTCAGTCGTGGTGTTTGTGCTACCAATGAAAAAGGACATTTGATCGGAATGGTGGAAAGAACTTCTATCGCAAGAGAAGGTGATAAAATTCTGAGCCGTGGAGAAAATGAAGTGTTGGAAATTGCAGAGGATACACCAGTAAGTATGAACTTCTGGGGATTCCATCCCAATGTATTTAAGGATATCGAAGAAATGTGGAATGAATTTCTTCCTGCCAACCTAGATAATCTGAAATCTGAATTTTACATTCCAACTGTTGCGAACAATTTGATTCAATCTGGCAAATCAGCTTTCGAAATTTTAAAAGGCGGGAAAGTATGGTTTGGAGTTACCTACACAGATGATAAACCAGTAGTGATCCAGGCTCTAAAGGATTTACATGAAGCGGGAGAATATCCGGCTAATTTGTGGAAATAAATGAAAGAGGCTTCGGCCTCTTTTTTTATTGAAACTGCTTAAATATCACCAATATTGGGTATTGATCTTGCTGATTTGGATGATTATTTTTAGGGATTAACTTTCAAAAAATGGCGACTTTTTTCTACTTACTAGTTGTAGCTCTAATTTTCCTTTTCCTTGTCTTTCTTTTTGTAATCGTTTTTAAAAAAGGTGCAGATGTATTGAAGGGTATATTCTCTAGAGATAAAAAAATAGAGAATTAATCTTAAAAGAGGCTTCGGCCTCTTTTTTATTGAATTACTTTTCCTTTTTCCAAGCTGAAAAATGACACGTCAGAATCTATTTCTGACAATATTTTCTTTGACCTTTCTGGTCTGGCATCTGTCAAAAATATTTGCCCAAAAGTATGCTGAGAGATGAGCTCCATCATTTTGGCAATTCTCAAATCATCCAATTTATCAAAAATATCATCCAACAATAAAAGGGGTTTCTCGCCTTTTTCTTTTTCGAAGATTTTGAACTGAGCTAATTTCAAGGAGATAATAAAAGACTTTTGTTGGCCCTGACTTCCGATTTTTCTGATCGGATGATCTCCAATGAGAAAGTTGAAATCATCTTTGTGAATTCCTGCATTGCTGTTTTTAGTGATCAGATCTTTTTTTCGAAGGTTTTTGAAATAACTCTCGAAATCCTCCCGGATTGCTTCCGAATCATAAACGATGCTTACATGCTCTTGACCTTGAGAAATATCGGCATAGTGACTTTGCAAAAGAGGTGCTACTTCTTGAAGTAATTCATTTCTCCGTTTTGACAGGGTTCTGCTCAATTCGATCAACTCCGCATCATAGCTATCCAACAAAGTGAAATCCCGTCTTCCTGTCTCTGCAAATTGCTTTAATAAGGCATTTCTCTGTTTGAGAAAGTGGTGATATCGAATCAGCTGGTGGAGATAGTTTTTATCCAGTTGGGACAAAAGCCCATCAAAAAACTTCCTCCTTCCATCACTGCCTCCTTTAATTAGATCTGTATCATCTGGCGCGATTAAAACCAATGGAATCAGCCCCACATGTTCGGAGGTTTTGTCCAAGGCTTTTCCATTTTGGTAAATAAGCTTTTTCTTTCCTAGCTCGACCGTACATCTGACTTCCAAAGGTTTCTCGGCAAGCTCAAACTGACCTTTAATTGCAAAGAAGTCTTTTTCATGCTGCACATTAAGGCTGTCACTGGACTGGACAGCACTCTTGGTAAGTGATAGATAGTGAATGCCGTCCAGAATATTGGTTTTTCCACTTCCATTCAGTCCGACGATGCAATTAATCTGGGCTGAAAACTCCAGTTGGGTCTTCTCATGGTTTTTAAATTGAAGGAGATCCAGAGACTTGAGGTACATGAGATTGGTGAATTATTTTGGCGACAGCCTGATATTTAGGTCGGGATGATTATATTTGAGGCCTAAAATAGCATATTTTGATCATTACGATATGGCAAAGAAAACTGCAGCGACTAAGTCTAAAGTAAAATATTCGAAAGAAACTTACTCTTATTGGTATGAAAGCATGCTCTTAATGAGGAGGTTCGAAGAAAAAGCTGGACAACTTTATGGTCAGCAAAAAATCAGAGGATTCTGTCATTTATATATTGGCCAGGAAGCTTGTGCATCTGGAGCGATTTCAGCTTTGACGAAAGATGATAAGTGGATCACTGCCTATAGATGTCACGCTCATCCACTTGGACTCGGAACTGATCCGGGAGCGGTGATGGCGGAATTGTTCGGAAAAGCAACAGGAACTACCAAAGGTAAAGGTGGATCCATGCACATTTTTGATAAGGAAAGAAATTTCATGGGAGGTCACGGGATCGTAGGTGCTCAGGTGCCAATGGGTCTTGGAATTGGCTTCGCTGAAAAATATCAGGGCACTAAAAATCTTTGCATTACTTATATGGGTGATGGTGCTGTGCGTCAGGGAGCTTTTCACGAAGCTTTAAACCTAGCGATGCTTTATAAAACTCCGGTCATCTTTGTGATCGAAAACAATGGCTACGCGATGGGTACTGCTGTAAAAAGATCCTCAAACGTAGATGATTTGTCTACACTTGGAGAATCTTACGACATGCCTTCTTTCGCAGTAGACGGAATGAATGTAGAAGCAGTGCATGAAGCAGTGGCTGAAGCAGCGGAAAGAGCAAGAAGAGGAGATGGACCGACACTATTGGAAATGAGAACTTACCGATACAAAGGTCACTCTATGTCAGATCCTCAGAAATACAGAACCAAAGAGGAAGTAGAAGAATACAAGCAGCGCGATCCGATCGAGCAGGTTTTATCTACCATCAAGGAAAATAAAATTTTGACTGAAGAAGAGATTTCTGAGATCGTGGATCGGGTAAAGAAAAAAGTGGCAGATGCGGTGAAATTCGCTGAAGAATCCCCTTGGCCTGACGGAATGGATGCTTTCAAGGACGTTTATGTTCAGGAAGACTATCCATTTGTGATGGAATAATCGAAAAAAAGCATTGTTCAGAAAGCCATGAAGTTACAAATGCTTCATGGCTTTTTTATTTGACTTTGTGTAATTCATAAAAAGCGTATATTTGCGGTCGAAATTTGAGTAACATGGCAACGAAACAATCCAAAAAAGTAAATCCTCATCATCAGCAAGATATCTTGGAGAATCCAGAAGAGATTGCAGAGAGATTAAACAGAGGTGAAGCTTTTTTAAAGAAAAACAGTAAAGTATTGGGAGGCGTATTGATCGCCGCGATTATTTTGATCGGTGGAATTCTGTTTTTCCAATTCAACACCCAAAATCAAAACAAAGCTGCTCAGGCAGAAATGTTCCAGGCAGTTTATTATTACGAGCAGGATTCTGTAGAATTTGCTTTGAAAGGTGACGGAATCAACTCTGGTTTCTTGACTATTGTGGATGAGTATCCAAGAACTGATGCTGCTAACTTGGCGCATTTCTACATTGGTTCTATCTATCTTTCAGAAAGAAAGTTTGATGAGGCAATTTCAGAATTAGAGCAGTTCTCTGCAGATGATTACTTGATCCAAGCTCAAGCTTATTCCTTGATTGGGGATGCTTATTTAGAACTTGGAAATAACGATCAGGCGATTTCTTTCTTTAAGAAAGCAACTTCTTATGAGCCGAATAAATTCTTTACTCCTAAGTACTTGTCAAAATTGGCGATTGCTTATGAAGAAGCGGGTCAAATCGAAAATGCGATTGATGCTTATGGAGAGATCGAAGAGAAATATTTCGAATCTTACGAGTATTCTGCAGCACGAAAACACAAGGCGCGCCTAGAAGGCCTTGCCGCTCAATAATGCTGCTTTAAAAAAAGCATACAAAAGAGAAGAGTAAGGCCAAAAGTCTTACTCTTTTTTTGTTTTAAAAATAAATAAACCATCAATATGGCAACTTCTTTAAAAAGCCTAAGTGATCATTCTTCCAAGAATATCACAGATATCAGTTCCAAAACTTTTGGCATCATCGTTTCAGAATGGAACGAAGAAGTGACTGAAGCCTTGTATTCAGGCGCTTTGCAAACTTTGCTTTCTCACGGGGCAAAAAAGGAAAATATCATCCGAAAAAATGTACCTGGATCTTTTGAGCTTTCTCTTGCCTCTCAGTGGATGGCACAGGATGAAAACATTGATGCAGTGATTTGTTTGGGTTGCGTAATCCAAGGAGAAACCAAACATTTTGACTTTATCTGTGACGCAGTCGCACATGGAATTACAAATGTCAGCCTCAAGTACAATAAACCAGTAATTTTCGGTGTTTTGACACCAAATACACAACAGCAAGCTCTAGATCGTGCCGGCGGAAAGCATGGCAACAAAGGCGATGAAGCTGCCATCACAGCCATAAAAATGCTGGGATTCTAAGACAAAAACCTATTAACCTATTTTATTGACCTTATGAAAATCATGAAATTCGGAGGGACCTCAGTGGGTCGCCCCGAGCGAATGCACCTGGTGAAAGACCTAATCACCAGAGGTGATGAACCTACTATTGTTGTTCTTTCTGCCCTTTCTGGCACTACCAATGCATTGGTGGGCATCGGGGAGGCACTTGCAGCTGGAGATAAAAATTTGGCCAAAGAAAGAATCGATACGCTTCATGCTCATTATTTGGTGTTTTATAAAGAGCTTCTTAAAACTGAATCAGCTCGCGCCAAAGCGGAAGATATCATCAAAGAACATTTTGAGTTTTTGAATATTCTATTGAAAATCTCTTTTAACGAGGCGATCAACAGAGATATTTTAGCTCAGGGAGAATTGCTTTCTACGAAGTTGTTCTATACGCTTTTGGAAGAATTGGAAATTCCTGCGGTTTTCCTTCCTGCATTGGACTTTATGAGTATCGATGAGAATTCGGAGCCGGAATTAGGCAAGATCTCAGAAAAGCTAAAAGCGATTTTGGCAGAACATTCAGGAGCAAGAATATTTGTGACCCAAGGATATATCTGTAAAAACCATCGTAATGAAGTGGATAACCTAAAGCGTGGAGGTAGTGATTATACTGCTTCTTTGGTTGCCGCTGCTATCCAAGCTTCCGCTTGTGAAATCTGGACAGATATCGATGGAATGCATAATAACGATCCTCGAATCGTAGATAAAACTCGTCCTATCGCCGAAATGTCATTTGACGAAGCAGCGGAGTTAGCTTATTTCGGAGCAAAAATCCTTCATCCTGCCTCTATTTGGCCTGCTCAATTGTACAATGTGCCTGTGAAGTTGCTGAATACCATGGAGCCAGAAGCCCATGGAACATTAATCAAAGCTGAAGTAGATACTACTGGTGTGAAAGCCATTGCTGCGAAAGATGGTATTACAGCGATTAAAATTAAGTCTAGCAGAATGCTTTTGGCTTATGGTTTCTTAAGAAGAGTATTTGAGATTTTCGAAAAGTACAAGACGCCAATTGACATGATCACTACTTCTGAGGTGGCTGTATCAGTTACGATTGACGATTTAAGTCATTTAGATCAAATCTTGGCAGAGTTGGATACTTTAGGCTCTGTGGAGGTAGATAAGAATCAAGCGATTGTCTGCATCGTAGGTAACCAGATTTCTGAAACCAAAGGAGTCATCAAAGCAGTGATGGATTCCTTGGAAGATATTCCTGTTAGAATGGTTTCTTATGGAGGTAGTAGACATAACGTTTCACTACTTGTGGATGCGAATTTTAAAAATGCAGCATTGCAAAAATTGAATTCAGGAGTTTTTTCCTGGTAAAATATGGAGGTTGTCTCAAAAGTCTAAAATTTGTCTGCCTGAGCGGAGTCGAAGGCCTTTAGAATCGAAATAACAGACATTTCGATTTCGAGACTCTCGTCTCTCAAGTGCTCAATGTGACAAAAACCAATTATGAGACAGCCTCTTTTATTTAGAATCATTCTGTTTATTTTTGCTTATGTCAAAACCAAAAGACCGCCCTGGTTTCCTTCATAGACTTCAAGCCAAGTGGCAGTTGAAAAGTGTTTTTCAGGTGGTCTTGGTTTTGGTGGTTTTTGCCTGTACAGGTTTTACCATCCTTTTTATAAAAGCACCTATACTGGATTTTTTTGGAGTGGAAAAAGGAGGCTTTTGGAATACCATTCTTTATCTCTTGCTTGTGCTTCCTCTCTATCAGATTTTCTTACTGATTTATGGGTTTCTTTTTGGGCAGTTTAATTTCTTCTGGGAAAAGGAAAAGCAAATTTTCAGAAGAATAGGCTCTTTATTTAAGAAAAAAAAATAATCAAGAAATCCTGCTCCAGTTCACAGCAGTTTTCTTTTGTTGCTTCACTTGCCTTAATACTGGTGCATTTTCCGGTAAACTCAAACTAGGATCTTGAGCTAATAATTGCTGAGCGGCATCTCTAGCCAAAGTCAAAATCGGAGCATCTTTGCTTAAATCCGCAATCAATAAATCGGTTATCCCACTTTGTTGGGTGCCCATCAAGTCTCCTGGACCTCGAAGCTTCAGATCCACATCAGCGATTTCAAATCCATCATTGGTCCGAACCATTGTTTCCAACCTGACACGTCCTTCTTTGGATAGCTCATACTTGCTCATCAAGATGCAATAGCTTTGCTCTGCACCTCTTCCCACTCTTCCTCTTAGCTGATGGAGTTGGGAAAGTCCAAAACGCTCAGCATTTTCGATTACCATAACCGAAGCATTCGGCACATTCACTCCAACTTCGATGACGGTTGTAGCAACCATGATTTTGGTTTCGCCTTTGACAAAGCGTTGCATTTCATAGTCTTTCGCTTCCGGCTTCATGGATCCATTCACGATGCTTATTGGATAATTTGGAAAAGCCCGGGAAATGCTTTCGAAGCCATCCATGACATTTTTTAAATCCAATGTTTCAGATTCCTCGATCAAAGGATAGACAATATAAACCTGTCTTCCTTTTTTGATTTCCTCATTGATGAAACCAAAGACTTTTAGACGGTCCTTGTCGTATCGATGAACTGTCTGGATCGGTTTTCTTCCTGCAGGTAATTCATCAATGACCGACACATCCAAATCTCCGTAGAGTGTCATCGCCAATGTTCTGGGAATAGGAGTGGCAGTCATCACCAAAACATGTGGGATAGAATCTTCATTTTTTGCCCATAATTTGGCTCGCTGAGCTACGCCGAATCGGTGCTGCTCGTCCACTATCGCCAACCCAAGATTTTGGAATTGCACCACATCTTCCAGCAACGCATGTGTTCCGATGAGAATTTTTAATTCTCCAGAAAGTAGTTTTTCATGGATGGCTTTCCGCTTAGATTTTTTTACTGAACCTGTAAGAATTTCAATCTCCATTCCCATCATATCCGCATATTCCTTTAGTCCTTCATAATGCTGATTGGCCAAAATCTCTGTTGGTGCCATCAGGCAGGCTTGTGCTCCGGAACCAATCGCGATCAACATGCAGATAAAAGCGACCATGGTTTTTCCGCTTCCTACATCACCTTGAATCAGGCGGTTCATCTGCTTTCCGGATTTCATATCAGCGAAAGCCTCCCTGATCACCCGCTTTTGAGCATTCGTCAGTTCGAAGGGGATATGGTTCTGATAGAAATCTGTCAGTAATTCTGTATTGCCTAGGGATTGTCCTCTGAATTTTTCCGTTCGCGTTGCTTTCAGCATCAATAGCCTCAACTGAAGAAAAAAGAATTCTTCAAACTTCAGACGTTTGCGAGCCCGATGAAGCAGCTCTGGTTTACTGGGGAAATGAATTTGCTGGATCGCTTCTTTTTTGCCGATCAGTTGGTATTGATGAAGGATTTCTGCTGGAAGTGTTTCGTTGATATGAGGAAAACAAGCATGTACCAGCACTTCCATGATTTTGGAAATGCCTCGTGAATCCAGAAATCGGGCTCTCAACTTTTCTGTGGTGGAATACACCGGCTGAAAGTTATTCCTCTGTTCATTGGCTGAGCTCAGTGGTTCCATTTCTGGATGTGCAATACTCCATTTACTTCCATATCGGGCAGGTTTGCCGAAGAAAATATATACCGCCCCAGTAGGTAATTTTTTCTGAACCCATTGGATACCCTTAAACCATGTCATTTCCATCTCCCCGGTTTCATCGGCCACATGAGCTACAAGTCTCTTTTTGTTTCCGATGCCAATCAGTTCCACTTTCTGGATTTTTGCAATAATCTGCACATTCTCCAAATCAGGATTGAGATCACGGATTTTGAAAAATCGCGTTCTGTCCTCGTATCGAAATGGGTAGTGTTGGATCAATTCACCATAGATAAAAATATTCAATTCCTTATTGATCAGAGCGGCACGCTGAGGACCGACTCCTTTCAGAAATTCAATTTTGGTGTCAAAAATTCCAGACAAGAGGGATTATGATTAGGGAAAAAGCAAATTAAAACCAGTCAGGCCAAATGCCAATAGAATTGACGGGAAATGTCTCAATTCAATCTTACAATCCTGTGATATTTTTCCAGATGTTTTTCAAAAGAGCTCTTTGCTCTTGCTGACTTTTTAAAAAGATCATCTGGTTTTTTGCACGATGTAAGTTTTGCTCAGGGTATTGAACTCTGTAATAAATATTTCCCTGCAGATGATCCGAAAAAAACCGTAATCCCATAATACAGGTCATAACTTCTCCGGCTATTAATAGGGATTTGGCTTCCTCAATGGTTGCCATATCTTTGATTCCTTCCCAATATCCTGTGAGTAATTTTTCAAAAATAGCAGGCCTGATAGCCAGATTGTCCCAATTCAGACTTGTTTCTTGTTCTCCACATGCGACGGTCCTGACAAGGTCGCCAAAATCATATAAAAGAAGCCCTCCCATCAGCGTGTCCAAATCAATAATTGCTGCTACTTTTTCCAGGCTTTCTTCAAAAATCAAATTGTTGATCTTGGTGTCGTTATGAGTGATTCTTTGTGGGCAACTGGCTAAAAATTCTTTATAGGATTCGACAAGTGTTTTTTGACTTAGATAGAAATCCAAGATCTCTTTTTCTTCCTTTTCTATTGATTTTGCTTCACTTGCGGCTTTTTCAAGATTTTCAAACCGCCACTCCAGTCTATGGAATTTCGGGATGGATTCCTGCATTTCATCTGCCTGGATTTCTTTTCCCCAAAATGCAAATGTCCCATAGGCTTTTGAGGCAAGGTGGGCTTGATTTGAATTTTGGATTTCCTGAAGTGTCACACCTTTGACGAAGTCAAAAAGACGGAAAAGTTTTCCTTCGAAATTTGTCAATGAATCCCCGGAATTGTTCAGTCTAGGAAGTGGTAGCGCAAAAGGGAGTTTGGAGACATCCCCTTTTTCTCCCATGATAAAATGATTGTGGGCGATTCTCTCAGGGTACTTAAAAACTGAATTATTAAACTCCTGTAGGATAAATTTGGAATCGGGACTTTCTATCAGGTAAGTGCCATGGATCAAACCGGATCCAAATGGATTGCACTGATACTTTTTCCCTTCTAAAAAGCTGTATTGGTTAAGAATAGCTGAGATCTGCTCCATTTTCATCCTGCAAAGCTAATTCATCTCCAAAAATTAAAAAGTTCGAAATAAAAAAAGCCGACCTCATGGCCGGCTTTCCTTGGATTTAGTCCTGAAAAATTCACAGGAAATTAGTTTTCAAAATTTTTGAGAAACTTTACTTGGAAGCTAAGACATTTGGTCAAGGAGATAAAATTCAATTTGAAACCACTAAATTTTTTCTTTTTACCGCTAAATCATGCCAATATTATATCCAGATTAAAAAAATTAAATACATTAGTAAAAAATATTAATTAAGTTCTTTTCATTTTTAAAAAAAATGAGAAAAATGAATTCTAAAAACCCATAATTATGAATGTAACCGCCATTGATTGGGGCATCATTGCCGCCTTCTTTGTCATTTCCCTTTTGATAGGTCTTTTTACAGCTAAACAAGCAGGTAGTTCCGCTAAAGAATTTTTCCTTTCTGGAAGAAATATGCCTTGGTGGCTTTTGGGAGTTTCAATGGTTGCAACGACCTTCTCTGCGGATACCCCTAATTTGGTGACAGACATCGTTCGTAAAAACGGTGTAGCCGGTAACTGGGCATGGTGGGCATTCTTGTTGACGGGTATGTTGACTGTTTTTGTTTATGCCAAACTTTGGAGAAGATCTGAAGTGACTACCGATTTGGAATTTTACGAACTGAGATATTCCGGAAAAGGTGCTGCATTCTTAAGAGCATTCCGGGCTATTTACCTTGGTGTCTTTTTCAATGTGGTGATCATGGCTACCGTTTCTTTGGCAGCGATCAAAATCGGTGGTGTGATGTTGGGTTTAAGTCCCATACAAACTTTGTTGATTGCATCAATTGTGACTGTGGTCTATAGTTCCTTGGGTGGATTGAAAGGTGTTTTATTAACTGACTTCTTCCAGTTCTTTATTGCCATGATCGGTTCTTTTGGAGCTGCGTATTTCATTTTAGATCTACCGGAAATCGGTTCATTAAATAACTTATTGGCGCATGAGAATGTAGCGGATAAATTAAATTTCCTGCCTGATTTCACCGATCCAAACGTTTACATTCCATTATTTATCATGCCAATTGCCATCCAGTGGTGGGCAACTTGGTATCCAGGTGCAGAGCCTGGAGGTGGAGGATATATCGCCCAGCGAATGCTTTCTGCTAAGGATGAAAAGAATGCTATCGGTGCAACCTTGTTCTTTAACATTGCACACTATGCGATGAGACCTTGGCCATGGATTTTGATTGCCTTGTCATCTTTGGTGATATTCCCTCAGATTTCTGACTTGCAGGCAGCATTTCCAGATATCCCTGCAGATAAATTAGGTGATGATTTGGCCTATTCAGCCATGCTTACTTACCTGCCAACAGGTTTGATAGGTATTGTTTTGGCATCCTTGATTGCTGCGGTAATGTCCACGCTTTCTACGCACCTTAACTGGGGCTCTTCTTATATCGTGAATGACTTTTACCTAAGATTTGTCAAGCCAGAAGCTTCTGACAAGGAATTGGTATCTGTAGGTAGAATTTCTACCGTTTTGTTAATGGCACTATCTGCCCTATTGGCTTTGGCACTTTCTTCTGCTTTGGATGCTTTCAATATCCTTTTGCAAATCGGTGCTGGAACGGGCTTGATCTTTATTTTAAGATGGTTCTGGTGGAGAATCAATGCATTCACCGAGATTTCTGCCATGGCGATTTCTTTTGTGGTAGCGATTTTCTTTGAGGTGATCAACCCAAAAGTCAATTGGATTTTGATCCCAGAAAATCAGGCTTATTTGAAATTGATTTATAGTGTAAGTATTACTACCGTGGGCTGGTTATTGGTTACGTTTTTAACCAGACCTGAAAAGGATGAAGTTTTACTTTCCTTTTATAGAAAAGTCACTCCAGCAGCCTTTGGATGGAAAAAAGTGTTGGACAGATATCCGGCTGAGAAGCAGGTAATGGGCCAACTTCCAAAAGAAATCGGCCTGATGGTAATCGGTGCTGTGATGATTTACTCAGCATTGTTCTCTACAGGATTCTTTATTTACGGAAATATCCTGAGCGGATTTATAGCCGCTGCTATTTCTGTAGCTGGCGGGGTAATTATTATTAGATCCTGGAAAAAGCTGAATTAATTATTCTTGAAATTTAACGGAATTCATCAGGTGGGCCATGTCCACCTTGATGTATTCTATCACAGGAGCTAGCGAATCATTTTTCATCGCTGTATTAAAGTAAAGTGCTCCTCTTAAGAAATTTTTGGTAGAATCTGTGACAAAAAACTGGAACTGCGTAGGTACTTCTCCAGTTAATTCTGCGATGACACCGGTATACCCTTCAGGAGTGACAGCAACGGACTCCTGAATTCCATAAGCTTTGATTTGATGTTTGGCTGTCAGTTGGAAAGCATCACTGGAAAGTTTTCTAAAGCTTACCCCATCGCCGATTCTTTTATAAGTCAAATGCACTTTTGCACCAAAATCCACATAGTGTAAATTAATCCATTCATCTTCCTCCACATTAAAAGAGTCCGCTTCCACTTGGCTGTGGGCAGAATATTCTAATTGGTATGGATAGCCTTCTTGGAGATGTTGAAATTGATGAGCAGGCAAGTCAATCCGGTTGTATCCCGGAGGTTTTGGGAGATAACTTTCCCCACATGCTGCTAAACCTAATGCCATAGGTATATACAAAAGATATTTACGCATGGTTTAAAATTAGACAATAGGTTTGAAATGATGGGATAATAGATGAAATTTAACAAAAGAACCAAACCCTATATTCCATGAAAAAGGTAGTACGATTACTTACCGGAGCTGTTTTAGCTTCATTTTTAGTGCTTGCAGCGGGAGCTGTAAATGCCCAGACCACGATGGAGGAGTTTATGGCCAAGTGGGATAATACTAAAAAGTATACACTTGATATCCTGGATAAAATGCCGGATTCAGGGATGGATTACAAAACAGATCCAGCTGCAATGTCCTTTAAAGAGCAAATCCACCATGTCGGAAATGCAATTGTGGGAATTTCACAGGGCTTTTTGAAAGGAACTGATCCGGGCTTTGAGATCAATTTAGAAACCGCAACCCGAGCAGAACTAGCTGATTACGTTGGCAAATGCTTTGATTATGGTAAGAAAACCTTAGCTGCATTGTCTGCTGAAGATGCTGGTGAAAAAATTGAGGTCTTTGGCAATACCGTTTCAAGAAGACAAGTTGCAGCATTATTGATGGATCATACTTCACATCACAATGGATCTGCAGTCGCTTACATCAGAACTCAGGGAGCTGAGCCTCCTGCTTATGTAGGATTCTAATTTCCTGAATCAATCGAATCAAAAAAGGCAGATCTACTGATCTGCCTTTTCTTTTGTCAACCTGTGCGGAATTAAAATGTGATTTGATTGGATAAATCAAGCCTTCGACTCCGCTCAGGCTGACTAATTTGTTTTCGAGTCAGGCTCTTTTATTTATTTTATTCTGTAATCCAAGCGACTTTTTCATCCATGGAATCTCTTTTTCCCATTGGCCAATTTTCTACCGCAGGTTTGGCTACATAGAAAAATCCCATCAGCATATCCTCTCCTTCCAGTCCAAAATCTTCTCTTGCCTCAGGCCAGAAAGTAGGTCCGCCTGTTCCCCAATAAGCAGCAAGCCCATGCGCAGAGGCTGTTAAATACATGTTCTGTACGGCCATTGCCACTGCTGAAATTTCTTCCATCAAAGGAATGCCTTCAGATCTCTTCATCAAAATGGCAATGACATGAGACGCCTTCTGAGGATTATCTAAAAACTTATTGTAAGTAGCTTCCAAAAATGGAGTCCCGTTCTTTTCGGCTCTCATTTTATACATATCTGCCTGATATTTCCCGAAGGTTTTTAATCCTTCCCCTTTGTAGACGATGAATCTCCAAGGCTGAGTCAATTTATGTGTTGGTGCCCATCTGGCGTTTTCAAGCATTTCCTCAATGATGCTATCCTCTACAGGATCATTTTCTTTGAATTGTGCGACAAACATGGATCTACGTCCACGGATGATTTTATTGACTTCTTCTAAGTTGAAATCAGGTTTTTGCATGGTGATTAATTTTATTCTTTATTCCAAATCGGATTTTGAGACTTAAAAGTTCAAGCCTTCTTGATTATCGGATCAAATTTGTCAGGAATTCCCGGATATCTTTTGACAGTGCGTCAAAATCTTCCTGATGATTATACATCATATGGCCCGCTTCGTAATACTTCATTTCTATTCTCTCCTGTGGGAAATCATGTCTTGCAAACGTATACTCGGCGTCAAAAAACGGAGTGATCAAATCGTAATATCCATTCGCAACCATCACTTTCATCGCCGTATTTCTATGCATTGCCTCACTGAGTGATCTCGCTGTGCTCACATAGCTTGGTTCCCAATAAGCTCCATCCGGCACCGGTTTCCAATTCCAGTTTCCTCCCATTCCCACTGCAGATGAATAATAGGGGCGCTCCATTTTTACGGCCAACTCTCGGGTAAGAAAATCATTCCAAACAGCAGTATAAGCAGCACCAGTCATGTAGCTACTTGGGTCTCCTAAAACCGGACCTTCAGCTGCTTGATCAGTTTCTGTCGCAAAGTAGCGACCATCTAAGGTTCCGATCGCTTGTCCTTCTTCTCGAAGCAATTCTTTCTTGAAGCGATGCATCAGAATTTGATTATCTGATCTGAGGATAAAAGCTTTGTCTAACCCTGTGAAATAGGCCAGTTTATCCGCAATTGCGGATTTCTCAGCTTCACTTTGTTTTTCGCCTTTGTATAAAGCTGTTAGATAGGGACCGTAAGCAAAGTCTCTGGCTTCCTGTACAAAATCTTCTAGAGTTTTGCCCGAACCTGCTTTTTTATGGTACCAAGCCGTAGCAGCCATGGAAGGCAAATAAGTGAAAAAGGAAGTGATATTATCTTCCCAAGAAGACGAACCTGCATAATCAAGAGCTTGAGAAATCAAGACAATTCCATTGATTGCCATGGTCTGACCACCACCTTCAAGCACTTCGGCGATTTTCGCAGCACGGGTGGTGCCAAAGCTCTCACCTGCAATAAATTTCGGTGCTTGCCATCTTCCATGTTGAGTTACCCAGATTCTCATAAACTGGGCAATCGATCTCGCGTCTCCATTCAGACTCCAGAAATCCTCATTTTTACCTACTCCTTCCACCTGACTAAATCCAGTTCCTATTGGATCGATAAACACCAAGTCAGTAATGTCAAGAAGAGCCTGTGGATTATCCACAAAAGTGTAAGGAGCCGACCCATCGTCAACACTCGCATCGGAATCTGTCTTGACAACTTTAGGGCCGAAAAATCCCATGTGTAACCAAACGGAAGCAGAACCTGGGCCTCCATTAAAAATGAAGGTCACGGGTCTTTTGGAAGAATCTACACCAGTTCGGATGTAAGCAGTACTCCACATTCCAGCGGTCACTTCTCCTTTGCTGTTGCGGAGAAATGTCTCACTCACCACTGCTTTGTAGTCTACTTTTTGACCATTGAAAGTACCAGACATGGCTTTTTCAAACTTCAATGGATCTCTTGTGACTTCTATTGATTCTTCCTCCTGCGCAAAAGCGAAAAGTTGAATGAAAAGAAGAAAGGTGAAAACGGATAGAATCTTTTTCATGATTGGTGGTTTTGTGATCCTAAAATTTACAGTTAATAATTGAATCCTACTTTTATGCCTCCATACCAATTCCTGGTTGGAGCAGGTTGGTAATACCTTCCACCAAAAGGATTGAGGTCATTTCCAAGGGAATAGCTTTCGTCCAGCAGATTGTCAACTCCTCCAAATGCTTCAATTTCCCATGCTTTTCCGATCCATTTGACCCAACCAAAGCGGAGGTTTACCAAATTGTATGAATCTTGGTAGACAGTATTGGCATCATTTAGAGGCATTTTATCTGTAAACTGGTGAGTGAAATTCAGGTAAATTCCCGGAGCCGTTCGGAGGTCAATTCTGCTGACAACTGTATTTGGAGCAACTCCAGTCAGGTCATTTCCTGAATAATCGTTGTCTTGTTTTTGGTAGTCTTTGAATTTGAAATAATGTCCTGTGAAAGCTGTTCCAACTTTTAGATCAGAGAAAAACCCGGTATTGTTTTGGAGAATTGCATAATCAATTGCCACTTCGATGCCTTTTTGATCTGTAGCTCCGGCATTTCTAAAAAGAACCACACCTTGTTCATTGGTGTAAGTTGTAATCGTTTGTTTTAGCTGAAAATAAAAAGTTGTTGCTTCAATATTTAGGCGTTCTTTACCCAGTCTATAGCCCAATTCAGTATTTATACCTTTTTCCGCCTCCAAGTCGAGATTTAAACTTCCCTCATTGGTTCTCACCTCGTCGATGGTTGGTGGAGAGAATCCACTGCTTAAACTTGAGAATAGAGAAGAATACTGGTTTAGCTGATAATTGAAAGCAAATCTTGGGACAACAATCGGGTCAAAAGTTCGTGTTTGTACTCCCAATGGTCCTCCAGTTGCATCGATTTGACGGTCGATCTCAAAACTTGAAAAGTTTTCACTTAAACCAACCGTCATCAATAGTTTCTCGGAACCTTGCCACTCCGCTTGCTGGAACAAAAAGCCTTGGGTTGCGCGCAGCTTGTCAGCAAATCGTATGGTATCTGCTACGCCTCCACGATTTCCGAAATTTGTGGCTTCGGTAAAACTTGTCTGGAATTCACCACCTGCGATGATTCTAAGGTCTTTTCCTCCCAGTTTGCTATCTATTGTAAAAGTGGACCTTCCCCCGTAACCAAAACCCAACTCCTTTTTGTAATCGAGGTTAAAAGGGTTTTCAAAATCGTTCGTATTCAAATAGAGAACAGTATTATTCTTTGCTCTATTAGATATTTTATACAACTGTGCCATGGAAGCAAAAACAGATTGCTGGGCTATTGAGCTGTTTTGGGCTACAGATCCTGGGCGGGCCTGGGTTGGATCTTCAGCAAGCTGATCTGCATTTAAAGCTCCTGGAATTTGATAATTAAGGTCAGAAATCAACAATTGAGTTCGTATTTCTTGCTTTTCAGAGACAGGAAAATAGCTTCCTAGCTGAAATACTTTTCTGTCCATTGCAGACTGCTCTCTATAGCCATCTGATTTCTGTGTGACATAAGAAGCTTCAAATCCTCCGGCTCCAACTTGCTGGGAAATCCCCAGTCTAAAGCGTTTTAAACCAAATGATCCTGTCATAAAATCAGTGCTAATCCTTCCGCCATTTGGATTTGCCTGGCTTTTAAGATTGACTACGCCACCATTTCCAGCTCCATAAATACTTCCTGATGGCCCTTTGATTACCTCTGCAGTTCTGATGTTGGTGAGATCCAATAAATTCAAGGCGGTCGTTCCATCGGGAGAGGTAAATGGAACTTCATTCCAATAGACTTTTACATTCCTAACGCCGAAAGGTGCTCTCAAGGAACTTCCGCGGATAGAGATTCGATAGGAAGCTGGTGCTCTTTCTTCAATTCGGATTCCAGGTTTGGTGTTAAAAGAATTGACGATAGATGTTTCGTTAAACCTGCTAAAGTCCTTTTCTGAAACAAGAGAAATAGAGGCAGATTGTTCGAGAATTGGTCGTTCAGACTCAAAAGCTGAAACAGTAACAGCAGCAAGATTGATGCTGATCGGTGAAAGTCTGACCTCATGTTTCCCTGGGCCAAAAGTTGTTTCGAAAGATTCATAGCCTTCTAAAGCAAACGAAAATTTGATGGTTTCGTCTTTTGGGATTGAAACGATGCCGTTTGAGTCGGTACTAAGAATGGGCGAGCCTTGAGACTTCACCCGCACATTTTCAAGTGGTAAGTTGCTGTTGTTATCTATGATTTTTAATTCGATCTGTGCAGAGAGTTGGAGGCTTGCTAAGAATAGAATTAAGGTAAATGCCTGTTTCATGCTGGAAAAATAAAAGGAATCTTGGAGAGTAAAGCCAGATTCTTTGACAAAGGTTTCATTCCTACTTTTTAAGTAGGTTGTGAAAGGTATGGATTGTGCCAAAACGAGTCTAAATGTTTGGAAAATAGGGTGAAATGAGATACTTTCTATGGGCTTTTGTACTGAGATCCAATTTATTTCTATGAAAGCCTTTTCGACCCAAAATATCCAGTTAGCCTATGAAATCCATCCACCTATTTTTCTTAGGATTTACATTATTATTTGCTTGCCAACCAAAAGAGCAAAATGAATACGATCCAGATTCATACATAGATCCCGAACTTTTCAAAGATCATATTCGGGTTACAGATTATCAGACTCCAGAAGAAGAAATGGCCGGATTTCATTTGCCTCCTGGATTTGAAATAAACCTCTACGCTTCCGAACCGGATATTACCAAGCCTATCAATATGGAATTTGATGACAAAGGACGGCTTTGGGTGACCCATTCAATTGAATATCCTTATGAGGCATCTACAGGTTCTGGCACAGATAAAATCACGATTTTGGAAGATACAGATGGAGATGGGAAGGCAGATAAATTCACGGACTTTGCCAGTGATTTAAACATCCCAATTGGCATCATGCCAGTGAAAGGTGGAGCAGTCGCATACAGTATTCCGAATATTTATTTTTTCGAAGACAAGAATGGAGATGATCGATACGATGAGAAAAAGGTGCTTTTGGGACCTTTTGGACACGAAGATACCCATGGGATGATCAATAA
Source organism: Algoriphagus iocasae (assembly GCF_014206875.1). Classification (GTDB taxonomy): domain Bacteria; phylum Bacteroidota; class Bacteroidia; order Cytophagales; family Cyclobacteriaceae; genus Algoriphagus; species Algoriphagus iocasae. The sequence goes on from NZ_JACIJO010000002.1 coordinate 1,075,026, forward strand.
TTTTATGCGCGGAATTGATGGTTGGATCCATTCTTCCCATGGCTTTAGAAATACTTCTAATATCGCTGGAGCAGATGGGGATAGTATCCATATGACTTCAGGGAATACTTTCCGATTTAAGATTGATGGGAGTCGTGTGGAGCAAACTACTTATGGAAGAGTAAATCCCTTTGGCTATGCCGTAGATGATTTTGGTTATATTTATTCAGCGGATTGCCATTCTATGCCGATTTATCAAATCATCAATCAAGGAGATTACCCACATTTTGGCAAAAAATCCCCTGGACTTGGTTTTGGCCCGCAAATGATGGATTACCAGATTGGATCAACAGCACTTTCGGGCTTGGAGTATTACACGGGTTTAGATTTTCCGGAGGAATATCGAAACAGTTTTTACTCGGGCGATGTGGTAGCTTGTCGAGTGAGTAGAAACTCAGTAGAATACATTGGTTCTACACCTCAGGCGATCAAAGAAAAAGATTTTTTGGTCAGTGAAGATCCTTGGTTTAGACCTGTGGATATCAAAATAGGTCCAGACGGCGCTTTATATATTGCGGATTTTTACAACAGAATTATTGGGCATTACGAAGTTCCTTTAGATCATCCGGGAAGGGATCGGAAAAGTGGGAGAATCTGGAGAATTACCTACAAAGGTGATTCTGGAGAAAAAACGGATTGGTCTCAGGCAACAATAGATGAGTTGGTAGAAGGATTGGGAAGTGAGATTTTTCATCATCGAATGTTGGCTTCGAATCGTTTGGTAGATTATTCTGGCGAAGATGTAGTTGCGCCGATGAAGGAAGTTTTGGCAGACCCAAAAGCCAATTCCAAACAAAAAGTCCATGCCCTTTGGGTGTTGAAAAGGCTTGATAAACTGAGTTTTGATGAGTTGAGAAAAGCCTCTGAAAGTCAAGATCAAGAAGTTAGAGTTCATGCTTTTCGGATTTTGGGAGAGTATCCAACCTTAGGTGAAGAATATAAAAAGCAGGCTTTGGCAGGGCTTAAAAACTCAGATCCGCATACGCAACGTGCGGCGGCTGATGTGTTAGTCAAACACCATGATCAGATGGATATTCAGCCATTGATAGAAGCAGTTGAAAAAACTCCGATGAATGACTCCCATCTGAAATACACTTTATTGATAGCTTTGAGGGATCATCTCAGGGAAAGTGAAATTCTGGATCAGACTGTTACTCAAAACTGGAGCACAGAAGATGCTGCGGTGCTCATGGATGCTATGACGGATGTACCATCGTCCAAGGCTTCAGAGTTTATTTTTGCCAATCTGAAAACCCAAAATCCAAGTCATGATCGTACTGTTGCTTATTTGGAGCATGTGGGAAGATACATTCCTGAAGGGCAACTGAATCAGGCCATTTCTTTTATTCAGGAGAAATTTCAAAACGATCCTGCTGCTCAATATTCTTTGTACCAAACCATTCAGTCAGGATTAGGCCAGCGTGGAGGAAATGCTGCAAGCAATCAAATGAAAAATTGGGCAATATCTTTTGCGGGAGATTTCCTTAAAAATCTGGAAAATAAGCCAGCCGCCATCAAAGATCAGCCTTCTGCACATGCAGATGAAGAATATGAGTATTATGAAGAAATAGCGAGACAACAGGTCTTTGCGACACAGATTGCGAAAGAAAATAGACTGAATTCCTACGAACCTGGTCTTCGGGATTTATTAAATTCCTCCTGGGCAAAAAACCGTCCGAAGGCGATGGCGGGCCAGGCACTTTTAGAGTTGAATCCTTCAGAAAATGCCAGTTTGGTAGAAAGTAAACTTTTGGACAAGGATGCGGATCCAGCATTTCGTGAGGAATTGGCAAGAGCGATAGGAGGTTCAACTTATTCCGGAAGTTTCGCCATGCTTAATAAAGCTCTTCAAGAAGCTCCAAGAGGATTGCAAGTGGCAATAGCTACAGTATTTGTAAATTCAAATGAGGGAAGAAACAGCCTTCTTCAGGCTGCGAAAGAAGGAACGATTTCACCTAGAGTGCTTTTGGATCGACGCGTAAATGAGCAATTACTTTCGAAAATGAACCCTGCTCAAACTCAATCCTATGAAGCTTTGACGGAAGGAATGGCCTCAGTAGTTGAGGAAAGGCAAGACTTGATTGATGCTCGGTTGGCTAGGTTTGTACCTAAACCAGACATCGAAAAAGGGAAAGCGATTTTTATCAATACCTGTACAGTTTGTCATCAAATTGAAGGTCAGGGAGGGATTATTGGTCCGCAACTGGATGGAATTGGCAACTGGGGAAGAAGGGCTTTGACGGAAAAGATTTTGGATCCGAACAGAAATATTTCTCAGGCATTTAAAACCTATACGATTACCACGAAAGATGGAGACATGCTCAGCGGCTTGTTTAGAAGAGAGGAAGGCGAGCAGGAAATCTATGCAAATGCAGCAGGGCAGGAGTTCTCTGTTGCCAAATCAAATATCAAAGAGAAGAAAGTATCTCAATACACTTTGATGCCTGATAATTTTAATGAGTCCATTTCGGAGGAAGATTTTGATGCGTTGATCGGGTTTTTATTGACACAAAAATGATTGAAAAGTAGGCAGTCTCAGTACCCTGTCGCAGTGCAATCTCAATTAAAAAACTATTGAATATCACGGACTCTTTACCCAAAAACCATGAGAAAGAATCAAGTTACTTTCCTGTTATGTTTAGGATTTGGTATAAGCCATTTCTGTGAAGCTCAATTGATGGCCGATCGGGATAAAAGTCAAGATATTCCTTTCAAAAAGACCGTTTTATTCACTGATTTTGTATCCGAGGGAGTTGCTGTTGGAGATGTCAATAAAGATGGAAAATTAGATGTGATGGCTGGGCCATTTTGGTTTGAAGCCCCCAATTGGGAAAAGCACGAGATTTATGAACCGAAATTATATGTGCCCGAAAAAGAATGGAGCAATTCGATGTTGAATTTCGATCTGGATGTAAATCTGGATGGTTGGATAGATTTGATTCGGGTGGATTTTCCTGGTAAAGCCGTGTACTGGCATGAAAATCCAAAGGGTGCCGATGGGCATTGGGAAGTTCATATGATCCATGAAACAGTAGGGAATGAGTCCCCGAATTTTGTAGACATAGATGGTGATGGAAGAAAAGACATCCTTTGTGGAGATGTGACCAATAAACAAATGATTTGGTTGAAAGCCCCTACAAAACCAGGTGAAACAGGGTGGGAAAAATATACAATAAGCCAGCTGGAAACACCGGGAAGTGAGAATTTTTCACATGGACTTGGATACTCTGACATGAATGGTGATGGAAACCCCGATGTGGTAATCAGGGAAGGTTGGTGGGAAAACCCTGGTGATCCAATGCAATCAAATTGGAGCTGGCATCCATCCAATTTAGGAGAACCTGTATCTCATATGTATTCCTATGACTTCAATCAAGATGGATTTGCGGATGTATTCGCTGCCTCAGCTCATGAGCGAGGGATTTGGTGGTATGAAAATCTTGGAGATGGTTCCAATCAAAAATTTGAAAGGCATTTGCTTACTGAGGAAATGTCTGAAACCCATGCAGTCGCTTTCGAAGATCTCAATGGAGATGGTCAAAAAGATTTTATTACCGGCAAACGGTATTATGCCCACATGAGAGAAGGAACGGGTGCTTTGGAACCAGCCTATTTATACTGGTTTGAGTTTGTGCCTGGGGCAAGTCCAAAATGGAAAGCACATCAAATTGACGATGACTCAGGAGTCGGACTGAATGTGGTCGCGAAAGACATCAATGAAGATGGATTGCTGGACGTGGTGATAGCCAATAAGAAAGGGATCTTTGTTTTCGAACAAATGGAGAAACCATCAAAATAGCTGGAAATAATCAACCCTTTTCTGAAAGGGAGGGGAAGTCGTGAAATCGGAAAGTTATTTTCTTTTATTATTTTTTCGAAAAACTATCTGGCTCTTCCTATAATTTTTTCTTTATTTTCTGCTGTATTTTAGGTAGTATGCTCCCTCAAATTCTGAATTCATGAAAAAATATATTTTACCTGCATTATTGCTGGGTCTTACCTTTTGTCAAGAAAAGGGAGAACCTGTTACCCCTGTAGAGCCGACACCTGCCCCAAGGCAAATTGCTTGGCAGGAATTGGAATATTACGGATTCCTGCATTTCAATATGAATACTTTTTCTGATCGGGAATGGGGATTTGGGGATGAAAAGCCAGAGCAGTTTAATCCAACCGAATTGGATGCGAGACAATGGGCTAGGGTAGCAAGTGAAGCAGGTATGAAGGGCTTAATCATCACGGCCAAGCATCATGATGGATTTGTGCTTTGGCCTTCAGCTTACACAGAACACTCTGTGAAAAACAGCCCTTGGAAAGATGGAAAAGGAGATTTGATCAAGGATTTATCAGAAGCCTGTAAGGAATATGGGTTGAAATTCGGTATTTATTATTCTCCATGGGATAGAAATCACCCTGATTACGGAAAGCCGGAATACATTACCTACATGAGAAATCAGTTGACCGAGTTGCTGACGAATTATGGGGAAATTTTTGAAGTTTGGTTTGATGGAGCCAATGGTGGTGATGGGTATTATGATGGAGCAAATGAAACCAGAAAAGTAGATAAATTGACCTATTATAAATGGCCTGAAGTTTATGAATTAGTGAGAGAATTACAGCCAAATGCTGTGATGTTCAGTGATGGTGGACCAGATGTGAGATGGGTTGGAAATGAGCATGGGGAAGCTTTCGAAACTAACTGGGCAAATTTGATGCGAGATTCAGTCTATGCAGGAATGCCTGATTATCCTCAGAAATATGCGCCAGGTCAAGAAAATGGGACGCATTGGGTGCCAGCTGAAACCAACGTTTCAATTCGTCCGGGATGGTATTATCATACCTATGAAGATCATAAGGTCAGAAGCTTGGCAAACTTGGTGGATATTTACTACAATAGTATTGGCCGTAACACTTCTCTGTTAATCAATTTCCCAATTGATACCCGTGGCTTGATCCATGAAAATGACGAGGAAGCCATATTGAAGTTGGGAGAAAAGGTGAAAGAAGATTTTGCTGTGAATTTGGTCTCTCAGGCTGTTGTGTCTGCGTCAGTGGAAAGAGGATCAGATTTTCAGGCAGAATATGTACAAGATGAAGATTACGAAACTTACTGGTCTGTTCCTGATGGCCAAAAGTCTGGAAGTTTGGAGATCGATTTTGGTAAGCCAACTGTTTTCAACCGCTTGTTGATTCAGGAATATGTGGTCTTGGGCCAAAGAATTAAGTCTTTTTCACTGGAGAAAGAAGTGAATGGAACCTGGGAAAAAGTAGCGGAAGGGACTACAATAGGTCATAAGCGAATTTTAAGATTCCCAGATACGAAAGCGCAAAAAATCAGAGTAAACTTCCTGGATTCCAAGGATGTTCCTGTGATTGCTGAAGTTGGTATATATCATGCACCAAAACTGTTATTGCCTCCTACTGCCAAGCGTGCTACTTCCGGTGAAGTAACCTTGACCGCACCTGATACTAATTTGGAGTTATACTACACTTTAGATGGTAGCACTCCAACGAAGGAAAGTCAAGCCTACAGTTCCCCAATTCCGGTAAATGAAGCTACCACCTTGATGGCAAGTTCTTTTGATCCTGCCACAGGAAAAATGAGTGATCCGGTTCGTTTGGATTTAGATTTGCCAAAAGCTGGCTGGAAAGCAATAGGAACAGCAGATATGAAAGCCATCGATGAAAACTCCAATAGTTACTTCACCAGCGAAAATGGGATGCTGACGATTGATTTGGGAGAAAAAATTGAAATTCAGGGCTTTAGTTACATGCCAATGCAGGCAAGATATCCAAGTGGGATTATCACCAACTTTGAGTTTCAGGTGAGCGAAGATGGCAAGTCTTGGAAAACTGTTTCTTCTGGAGAATTTTCCAACATAGTGAATAGTCCTATTGAGCAATTGGTGCGTTTTGAGCCAGTAAATGCTGAGTTTATTCGCTTGAAAGCAGCAAAAACTGCCGATGGAAATGGTGCTACATTTGGAGAGGTCGGAGTATTAACAAAATAGGCAGGGTTATTAGATTGGGCAATTTCAAGCCAATGGTCATAAATCAATAGATTTTCATGTCCTTTTTGGTTACATTATTTGCCCGATTTAATCATACCCAAAATACGAATCTATGAATAGAAGGATTGCCCTGAGGCATCTGGCTTTGATTTCAGGAGGATTGGCATTTATCCCTTCCTGCGATTTCAGTTCAGATGATATCCTCACAGCTTACAATAATCTGAAAATCACCCAGTCCCAAAAGCAATTGCTTGGGGATATATCCAATGTCATTATTCCAGCCGGAGAAATAAAAGGAGCACTCGATATTGAAGTGCCGGATTTTATATTGGTCATGGTCAATGATTGTTTGAATTCAGAACAGCAGACGTTGTTTTCTACAGGCTTAGCGGCATTTCCAGACTTCGCAAAACAGTCCGGAGGTGGGAATTTTGCCAATTTGAATCCAAAAGAAAAAGAAGCGATAATCCTCTCTGGCCAAAATTTGGAAGGGGATGAAACCGAGAAAGGTGCCGAAAATAAAGCGATTTCTTACTTTTTAAATACCACAAAAAGATTGACGATTCAGGGCTATATGGCCTCTGAGTACATCCAATCTGAAGTAATTCCTTATTCCCTGATCCCTGGAGCTTACAATGGTTCTGTGTTGATTTCGGATATCCAAAAACCTAGAATCAATGGCTAATTTAAATATCAGAAACAAGCAGGAGCGGACTTACGAAGCCATCGTGATCGGTTCTGGAATCAGTGGGAGTTGGGCAGCAAAGGAACTCTGTGACCTTGGAGTAAAAACCCTGATGCTTGAGCGTGGAAGAAATGTAGAGCATAACAAGGACTACCCGACAACCAATATGCTTCCTTACGAATTTGAACATCGTGGGCAAATCACCCAAGCTGAGAAGGAAGCAAATCCAATCGTCAGTAAGTGTTATGCCTTTCGTGAAGACGCTAAACACTTCTTTGTCAAAGATGCTGAGCATCCTTATGTACAGGAAAAGCCATTTGACTGGATCCGTGGCTATCAGGTAGGAGGAAAGTCTTTGCTTTGGGCAAGACAGGTGCAGCGCTGGTCAGACTTTGATTTTGAAGGACCGGCAAGAGATGGGTTTGCAGTGGATTGGCCGATACGATACAAGGATATTGCTTCTTGGTATAGCCATGTGGAGAAATTCGCGGGTGTTTCAGGTAACAAAGACGGATTACCCAATTTGCCTGATGGTGAGTTTCTACCTGGATATGATCTAAATATTGTGGAGAAGCATTTTCAGGAGCAACTGAAAAAAGCTTATGGCAACGACCGCCACTTAATTTCTTCTCGATGTGCACATATTCATGAACCTAGGCCAGAATTTACAGCGCAAGGCAGAGCTTTCTGTCAAAATAGAAACTTGTGTCAAAGAGGTTGTCCATTTGGTGGTTATTTCAGTTCCAACTCCTCTACGATCCCTTGGGCTTTGAAAACAGGGAATCTGACATTGAGACCAGATGCGGTGGTTCATTCCATTATTTATGATGAAGAAGCTGGAAAAGCTACTGGAGTACGAATCATCGATGCGAATACCAAGGAAATGGAGGAGTTTTATGCACCGGTGATTTTCTTAAATGCGGCAGCATTGAATTCCAACTTGATTTTGATGAATTCCACTTCAAATCGTTTTCCAAATGGTTTAGGAAATGACAATGGTCTTTTGGGTAAATATGTGGCGTTTCATAATTACAGAGCACAAGTTTCCGGTCAATATGAAGGTCATTTAGAATATACCACTTCCGGTGGAAGACCAACCAGTGCATATTTCCCAAGATTCCGAAATGTGTACAAACAGGAAACGGATTTCCTTCGAGGTTATGCTGCTGGTTTCTCTGCAAGCCGAGGTGTAAGGCCAAATACGGAAGGCATCGGAATGGACCTGAAAAATAGTCTGCTTAATCCAGATCAATATGGACCATGGTATGTGGGTTCGCATATGATGGGAGAGACCATTCCAAAGGAAAGCAATTATGTTGCTTTGGATCCAAACTTGCAAGATCCTTATGGCATGCCTCAGCTGAAAATCAGTGTGGATTACGATGACAATGATGAGAAGATGATCAAGGATTATCAGGAGCAGATGTCAGAGATGTTTGAGAAAGCTGGTTTTACGAATATCCGTGTGAATGACGATCATCGTCAACCGGGATTGGATATCCATGAGATGGGAGGCGTAAGAATGGGGAAAGACCCGAAAACTTCGCTTTTGAATGCCAATCATCAGCTTCATGCCGTACCAAATGTCTATGTGACGGATGGTGCAAGTATGACTTCAACTTCTACCCAAAACCCTTCCTTGACTTATATGGCTTTTGCGGCGAGAGCAGCGCATCATGCGGTGGCGGAAAGCAAGAAGTGAAGTCAGAAAGCTAAAGCTTGCCTACCGAAGGTAGGTGAGAAGTCTAAAAGTAAAGTCAGAAATCTAAAGTGAGAAAGCTGAAACTGAAATCTGAAAATGGAATAAGAGTCATTTCGACTGGAGCTTGCGAAAGGAGCCTGCCTTCCGATGGTAGGAAATTTCTTATAATTAACTTAATCATAAATACCCTCTTGGAAGCAATTCTGGGAGGGTTTTTAATTAAAAAATGAACTAATTCTTGTTTGGTATTTTTTAAACTATCATTTTAAAGAAGTTTTCAATTAGTAACCTAAACAAATTTTATGAAAAACATTTTACCCCCCCCCCAAGTACAAAAACCTGATTAATTATTCTTCAGGCTTATTTTTGATGCTATTTTTAGTGACATCTTTTCTTTTTACTTCCTGTATAGAAGAACCAGAAGCTCCAAAAATCCAAACAGTAGAAAACGATCAACTGGTGAAAATCAAAGCCTGGTTTGAAGAGAATAAAACGAAACTGAGACTTCCTGAGCGAGGTTCTAATTTCAGATCAGAATCCCAGGAATTGATTTTGCCATTTTTTGAAAAAGAACCCGATTGGGATAAATTTCATCATTACTATTTTCCGGATGGCAGAGAGGTTTTTGAGGTGTCTTTAGAAAATGCTACAAAGTATTTTCCGAAAAGTTTTTTAGATAGCTTTCCAGATCAAGATGCATCAAAGTTTATAGTCCAAAATATAATGTTTATAAAAGATGTTGCCAGTGATAGGTTTGACCCCCTAATTGCAAGGTATTATCCTGGAGATGAATATTCAAAAAGTAAAATGAAAAAAATCTTCTTTAGTGGGATAAACGAATATTGGTCTGGTAGAATTGATATTTTTACTTATGATGAACATCATTTTGTGGGATTTGAAGTGTTTGAAAGTGAAATTAAAAAATCAATTAGATATGGAGTAAATAACAATTTAAATTCTAGAATTGCTGGTGATTGTCAGGTTTATACAAGAGAAGTTGTTTGGGTATCAAATGAACCCGGAGATCCAGAAGATGATCCATATGGTTATGGCACGACTTATCATTCCTTGACAATAACTGAGGTGTCTTGTACTGGAAGCATGGGAGAGAATCCTCCTCAAGGAACAATTTATATAGATGGAGATCCATATTATGAGTTTGGTAATGGGGAAGAAGGGTGCCCTGATTGTGATTATATTATTCCAGTAATTTCAGATCCTGGAAGTATTATTCTAAATCAATTAACTAATCCCTGCGCAAGTGGTATTTTAAAACAATTGTTAAAAACATCTAACATAAAGTCAAGCGTTGGACATCTCAATCAAATGAATGAAATAGTTCAATTGTTAAATAATGCAAATGACTTTGATTTCATTGTTAAAAATGGAGATTTAGCAAATGGTACTCAACGAGAAATAGTGTTTAATTTATCTACTGGAAAAAATGAGGTAACCATAAATTTAAACAATGCCTATTTAGAAAGTGCAACTAGATTATCTATAGCTAGAACTATTCTTCATGAATCAATTCATGCATACTTATTATATGTCGGATGCGCTCCTCAGGATGAAGGGATTTTTTATAATGTCATGATGAACTATGCTTATTCAGAAGGTCTCATTATGAATGATATTCATCATGGCCTTATGTCGCAGTTTGTAGATGCAATTGGATATTCGCTTAATGAATGGAATTCCAAATATGGTGGCGCAAACAGCATTCCAAGAGGTTATTTTGATGATATTGCATGGGGAGGTCTTTCAGCTAAATCTTTTATTAATGAGACAGGGCAATATGTCTGGTACCCCTCTTTTAATGTTCTAATTACTTCTGAAAGTGAACGAATTCGAATACATAATAATATTGTACATGAATTAAAAAATGATGAATATGCTAAAAGTGATCCTTGTTAATTTAATTTTCTTTGGCATGACAGAAACTCAGCTCGAGTCTTCCAAAGAATATGAATTAATCAATTATTTGGTATGTGAGAAAGATGATTCAGTATTTATAGATGAGCGTTTTATCTCCTGGAATGAAGTGGGTTACCACTCATATAATGAAATAAATGTTATTAACATGAAACTTGATAGAGAATTCTATGAAGACCATAAGCAACAAATTGATCAAATTATAAATCCTACCATCCAACAAAAAGTCGAACCAGATTTTATAAAATGCAAGGTTAATTTGAACAGGACAATATCCTTCTCGCCTAAAAAAACAATTTATTCCTATTCCTATCCAATGCTTATGAGGGGTGAAGACCAAAAACTTTATGGAGTTATAATTGAAAGGAGGACCTTTGAAATCGATAATTATTCAAAGATTAAGGTATTTAAAAAACTTAAAGATTCTTGGGAGTTGGTTTATGAGAATCTAATTTCATTCTCCTAATTGAATTCAAATTTAAACAGCCCAAGTCTTTCGATTTGGGCTGTTTTTGTATAAGAAAAGTGATTTTATCCAATCTGCTCTTCGGGATTTGCAATCCCGAAGTTCTTTCCGAAGATTTTTAATCTTCGTTTTTGCAGTTTTTGTTAGGTGAAAGACTAACTAATTGAAATTTTCAAATTTCCGGATTAGAATTCCTTTGATCTAAGTTCAGGATTGCAAATCCTGAACAGCGCTAACAGCACTAATATATGAACCCTAATTGCGCTGATATTTGGCTTTACTTTTCTATACGCTTAAAAAACCTTTGCGAACTTTGAATTTACCTTTGCGTGCTCTGCGGTAAACTCAAAAAGGCAATTTTCCCAAATCCACATTTCCACCGGAAAGGATAATCCCTACCTTTTTTCCTGCAAAGCGGTCTTGATTGGCTAATAAAGCTGCTAATGGTACCGCACAGGAGGGTTCGATCACGATTTTCATCCGCTCATAGATCAGGCGCATGGCTTCGATAATCTGTGGATCAGTGGCCAGAAGAATATCTGCAACATAATTCTGGATCAGTTCGAAATTCAAAACTCCTAAGGATGTCAACAAACCATCCGCAATGGTATTCGGCCTTGATTGCGGAATGATCTTTCCTGCTTGAAATGATTGAAAAGCATCATCTGCACCTGCTGGTTCTCCGGCGATTACTTCTGTTTTTGGAGAAAGGTAATGTGTCGTCAAGGCTGTACCACCAAGCAATCCTCCACCTCCAACTGGAGCCATGATGATGTCTAAGTTGGGTTGATCTTCAAGCAGTTCCAATACACAAGTGGCCTGTCCTTCGATCACATCCATAAAATCGTAAGGAGGAATAAATGTCGCTCCGGTTTTGGCCACCACTGCCTCCAAAGTTGTTTCTCTTGCTTTGAGATTCGGTTCACACTCGATGATTTCCCCACCATAACCTTTCACTGCTTTCTTTTTGATTTCAGGTGCATTGGAAGGCATCACAATATAAGACGGAATACCAGCCACGCTTGCCGCTCTAGCCAAAGCTGCTGCGTGATTGCCGCTACTATGTGTTGCCACTCCCTTTGATTTCTGCTCTTCGGTCAATTTCACCACTGCATTTGCTGCTCCACGGGCTTTGAATGCTCCGACCTTTTGAAAGTTTTCGCATTTAAAGAAAATCTCGCAACCTGCAATTTCATTGATGGCAGTGGAGGAAAGAATCGGAGTGCGATGAATAAAAGGCTTGATTCGGGCATGTGCTGCTTTGATGTCAGCAAGAGAAGGAAAGGTCTGGCTCATGGCCTGAAATTAGGGAATTGGAGAGAATTTGTGAATTAATTTTTTTGTCAGAAAACGAATCTAACAATGATGTCAGCCTAAGTCTTAACTATTCTTCGAACATACAAAAAGGGAACAGTCATAGTTGGCAGGGAATAGTGTTTATTTGGAGAAGCAAGAATCATCTTGAAATCTGCATAGAAAATAACTTACTTCCTCTTTGGTACTTTTGAGGCCAAAAGTACCCAAAAGCCTCATCCCTAAACTCTCCTTCAAATCGGTTATAAATCAAGTGATTAATTCAATTCGTTACGATTTGATTTTTTCGCTTTGGCATCTCCTAAAAATCGGCGGATCTCCCTCGTACCTTGGGAGCTAGCCGATTTTTTAACGGAGCTGCCATCCGCTCAAAAACCGGATAGTTTAAGGGAATTCCTCCAAAATTCGATTAAGCTACAAAACGACATTTCAATTTAAGAAGAATCGTTAATTAGACGTGCGGTGGGAGGATTTGGCAGCGGGGCAGGCGAAGGCTTTGTGTGGTGGAAGCTTTGCCAAATCTTGATTTTTTCGTCCTTTTGCATCAAGGCAAAAGGACAAAGGATACAAATAGCAAAAAGTTTATTTGGAGAGGCAATTATCAACTAATATTGATTCCCATTAACAAGGAATAAAATTTTGAATGTATTGATTTTTCAAAATTTAAGTTAACCTGTCATTTTTAGCACTTGAGAGTCGAGAGTCTCGAAATCGAGGGGTCCTCGACTCCGCTCAGCCTGACACCTTGAATAGATTTAACCAATCGCCTATAAAACAAAACCACATTAACAGCTCCTTTCAAATTGTTTCTCATCCTATTCAAACAAATCCCCAGAGTTTTTATCTTCAGGCATGAATTGGAAAGCCCTGAAATTTTTCCCTGTCATGGGAGAAGCTTTGACAGCAAGTAATACTTCGAAATTGGATTTTAGCCCTGCCAATACCGAGTTGGAAAACATCGATTTGGGCAATACAGCAGCGTTTGATGCCTATGTTTTTTCCCAACTTTCTGGGAAAAACAAAAAATATGGAATCGGTGGATACTTTGAGCATCGGGCGATTTATAGAAGATCGGAGGTATTTGCCACGCAAGAATCAGATTTCCGAAATATCCATTTGGGGGTTGATATCTGGACCGAAGCTGGGGCTGAAGTTTATGCTCCTTTTGAAGGGAAAATTCATTCTTTTCAGGACAATGCAGGCTTTGGGAACTATGGACCCACGATCATTCTAGAACATGAGATTGAAGGGGAAAAGCTCTTTTCGCTATATGGTCATTTGTTTTTAAGCGATTTGGAAAAGCTTCAGGTCGGGCAAAAGATTAAAGCGGGAGATTTACTTTGTCATGTCGGACCATTTCCGGAAAATGGGGATTGGCCGCCACATTTACATTTTCAACTCATGCTCGATATGCTAGGGAATGTTGGAGATTTTCCTGGCGTTTGTTCCCAGCGGGAAGTAGAAAAGTATCAGAAAATTTGCCCTGACCCAAATCTGGTCTTGAATTGTCCTTTGATTTAGGTATTAGACTTGGTAATCAAGCGCAAACCTTCTAAGGTTAAATTCCTATCTATTTCATCAAATACCTCCGTTAGCGGTGTTAAAACGGAAGACAATCCACCTGTAGCAACCACTATGTATTTTTCTTTTGTTTCTTGCTCGATGGTTTCGATCATGCCCTTGACCAATCCGGTATATCCATAAAGAATCCCTGATTGGATCGCATGAATCGTGTTTTGTCCCAAAGCAGACTCTGGCATTTTCAATTCCACATTGGGAAGTTTGGCAGTGTTATGAAACAAAGAATTGATTGCAGTCCGTAATCCTGGTACAATATTGACGCCTTTGATGGTCCCATTTTTATCGACTACTGTAAATGTCAAGGCCGTACCAAAATCCACGATTAGAACCGCTTTTTGGAATTTCGAGTAGGCAGCCATCACATTGCACATCAAATCTGAGCCTATTTCGTTTGGCTTGAGAGAAGTAACCGGGAGATTTTTATAGCTTTTTGGCTGGATCAGATAAGGTTCGGTGCCAAAGTAATTTTCGCAGAACTGAATTATTGTTCCATTGATTTCAGGAACTACTGAGCTGAACCCGATTTTTGAAATATCTGAAGGGGAGATGCCATGTTCCAAAAAATAGAGCGGCACCTTTTTGCTGAGTTGGGAAATTAGCTTTGATCCTTTAGTATCTACCCTGAAATGATTTGTCCATTTCTTTTCACTTTCCTGATAAAGGGCAAAAACTACATTGGAATTTCCCGCATCTATTGCTAAAAACATTGTTTCTTTGATTTGATTAAATTTAACCTTTCAAAAAAGGAAAATCCAAATTATAACCACCTAATCAAAATAGAAATGTATTCATTAAGAGAAGGTCAGATAGATGATCTCCCAAGGGTTTTAGAATTGATTCAAGAGTTAGCCTTGTATGAAAAGGCTCCAGAGCAGGTTACCAATACCTTGGAGATGATGAAAGAAGATGGGTTTGGTCCAAATCCTGTCTATGGAATGTTTGTCTGCGAAAAAGACGAAACCAAAGAAATCATCGGAATTGCCATCTATTACTATCGATATAGCACTTGGAAAGGAAAGCGACTTTATCTGGAAGATCTGGTGGTAACTCAGTCAGAAAGAGGTAAAGGTGCAGGCAAATTGCTTTTGGAAAGAACGATGGCCAAATCACTGGAAGACGGTTGCACGGGGATGATGTGGCAAGTGCTTGACTGGAATGAGCCAGCGATTAACTTCTACAAGAAATACGGAGCTGCAATAGAAGGTGGCTGGTACAATGTCCATATGCAGGATTATGAGATCAAAGAGATTCTGAACTAAGGGAATGTAATCTTCGTCTCTGCTCGGATTGACAAATAAAAATCTTTTGAAAATTCAATAAAAAAATCCGGCTTGAGGGCCGGATTTTATTTTTGGAGGAAGTATTCAACTTATCCTTTTAAGCTATAGTTTGGAGCTTCTCTTGTGACGCTCACATCGTGTGGGTGAGATTCTTTCACGCCAGCAGCAGTGATCTTCACGAACTTGCCATTTTTCTGAAGGTCTTCAATGGTTTGCGTTCCACAGTACCCCATTCCTGCTTGTAGTCCACCTACCAATTGGTAAAGAACTTCAGAGACAAGACCTTTGTAAGGAACTCTACCTACGATTCCTTCTGGTACCAATTTCTTGATATTATCTTCTGCGTCTTGGAAGTATCGGTCTTTTGAACCTGATTCCATTGCTTCCAATGAACCCATTCCTCTGTAGGACTTGAATTTTCTTCCTTCGAAAATGATCATTTCTCCAGGAGCTTCCTCTGTTCCTGCCAAAAGAGATCCGATCATAATAGAGCTACCACCAGCAGCGATGGCTTTTACCAAATCACCGGAATAGCGGATACCACCATCAGCAATGACTGGAACACCACGATCTTTCAATGCTTCAGCACATTCGAAAACTGCTGAAAGCTGAGGTACACCCACACCAGCGATAATTCTGGTAGTACAGATAGATCCAGGACCTACCCCAACTTTCACAGCATCAGCTCCAGCGTCTGCCAATGCAATCGCTGCTTCTGGAGTAGCAATATTTCCAACGATCACTTCCAGATCTGGAAATGCATCTTTAATTTTTCTACAAGTATCTATTACTCCTTTAGAATGTCCATGGGCTGTATCAATAGAAACCACATCCACGCCAGCACTTTTCAATGCCTCTACTCGCTCTACGATATCAGCAGTAACTCCTACAGCTGCTCCTACTCTTAGTCTTCCGTATTCATCCTTACAAGCATTTGGCTTGTCTTTTCTTTTGAGAATGTCTTTGTATGTAATCAAGCCAGTCAGCTTGTCTTCTTCGTCAACTATCGGAAGCTTTTCGATTTTGTATTCCTGAAGAATTTCTTCTGCTTGTTCCAAAGAAACTCCAGACTTAGCTGTGATCAGGTTTTCAATCGTCATGATTTCTCTGATCGGACGATTTTGATCTTTGATGAAACGAAGGTCTCTGTTTGTGATGATTCCTTTTAGGATTCTGTTTTCATCTACAACAGGGATACCACCGATATGATATTCCCGCATGATGGTTTCTGCATCACGAACTTTAGAGTCGATGTGAAGGGTAATCGGATCCAGGATCATTCCTGCCTGAGAACGTTTCACTTTTCTCACTTGAGCAGCTTGCTGGTCGATGGACATATTTTTATGGATAAATCCAAGACCACCTTCCAAAGCAATAGCAATGGCTAATTCAGCTTCAGTAACCGTGTCCATCGCAGCGGAAACCAAAGGAATGTTTAATCTGATTTTTTTGGTGAGTTGAGTGGAAGTATTCGTGTCTCTTGGTAGGACTTCAGAATATCCAGGGACTAAAAGCACGTCGTCGTAGGTGAGTGCTTCGTAAAGGAACTTGTCGGAGTTTCGATTCATGGCAAATATTGGTTGTAGGTAACCCTATTTGCCCGTCAAAATTACAAACAAAATTCTTTATCAAACTAATCTCAGGCAAAATAAATACCGAATCTTCACAGAAATTTCCCTAAAAAGGAAAGATACTTCTTGAATTCAAGAAATTGTGTGGCTTGAAAATGGTTCTTGAATCAATTTTCGGGAATGAATAACCCGGATAATGATATACAAAAGTAATCCGGTAGGCCCGGCCATAAATGTAAGTACCAAACAAGGCAATAAAATCCAACGGTTGATTCCTCTTAGGTCGGCATTGTAGGAAATCCACATTCCTACAAACAGGTCAAAAATCAAGTAATGTATCCATCCAGCCAATAATGCCGCATCGCTTGAAAAGAGCTGTTTTACATTAGCCAAAGTATCAAATCCGCCTCCGTTTCCATCACCCATTCCCTTTACGAAAAAGAATAAATAAGCCCCACTTAATAGGACAAAAATAAAGCTAAACAGGAATTGGTATACCCATCGTTTTTGGTACAAAACAAATAGGAATATCCAACATAAAAATGCGAGCGAATTGGCTATCGTAAAAATCAGTTCTAACTTCATTTGCTTAAAAATTGAGCAATGAAGTTAGAAATAACTTTTTGATTTTGAGAGGAATATCTCTGAAAACTATTTTTTAAGCAGTCTGGCGATATAAAATCCATCAAAGCCACTTTCATGCGAAAGAACCTTTTGATCTTCGATCAATTCGAAGTCTTTACCGGCTTCAGAATTCAGAAATTTCTGGACTTGATCTTGATTTTCGGAAGGCAAAATGCTGCAAGTCGCATAGACCATTTGACCTCCAGATTTCAACATGGATGGGTAAGATTGAAGAATTTCCTGTTGGGTCTGTCTTACTTTCTCAATCGACTCGAGACTTAATTTCCATTTAGTATCTGGATTTCTTTTCAAAACGCCAAGACCAGAACAAGGAACATCCAAAAGTAGTCTATCTGCGGATTCTTTCAGTCTCTTGATCGTCTTTGATCCCTCAATAACTTTTCTTTCGATGATCGAAACTCCATCTCTTCTAGCTCTAAGTTTTGTCTGCTGTAGCTTCCATTCTTCCACATCCATGGAAAGGATTTTTCCTTTGTTTTCCATCAGAGCGGCTAGATGAAGAGATTTCCCACCAGCACCGGCACAGGCATCGATTACTCGCATTCCCGGCTCCACTGCCAAAGATTCTGCTACGAGTTGAGAAGAACCATCCTGCACTTCAAACAATCCCTCTTTGAATGCTGGATGACGGAACACATTCTGGCGCTCATCTAAGATCAGCGCATCTTTGTAACCTTTGATGATGTGAGTGGAAATATTGGATTCGGCTAGCATATTTCGGAGACGCTCCCGAGTCGTTTTCAAGGTATTCACCCGTAAAACCACATCCGCCTCTTGATTTAAGCTATGGATTTCTGCTTCCCATTTTTCTCCCAATTCCTTTTGACCTAATTCTTCCAACCAATCCGGAATGGATTCGATCAAAGCAGGATCTTCCAGCTTTTCATATTTCCCTTTTAGCTTTTCAGGCTGAATTTTTTCAAATTCCTCCCATGGCGGTAAACTATGACCTTGCATCAGCCAATAAGTCCCAAAAAGGTCATATGGATTATTTGAAGGACTTAAATAATTGATCAATCTCCACCAACGTACCATTTCATAAGTTGTTTCGGCTATAAACGAGCGGTCTCTAGCACCCCATTTTGGGTTAGATTTTAGTGTCCGTTCGATTACTTTATCTGCGTATTGACCTTCTTCGAAAATGGCCGCAAGTGCTGTGTGCACTCCACGTATGGTGTTGTTATGTAGCTTCATGGGATAGAAATTCTCCACAAAGGTAGGCTTTCTTTCTATTCCTTGGGAATGTGTTTTTAAAATGGGCTAAAGATCAGACCAAAACGCACTCCATCTCGCGCCACAGCAGAACCCAAATCGTAATGATTCCCAAAATATTGGGAAATAGCACCTAAAAATGGATCGTACGCAAAATCAATCGTTTCATATTGGACTCTCTTGTCTTTCAGGATTTGCTTTCTGTATTCTAAAATATTGGCTCTTACTTCCAGACCCAGCCAGGGTTTTAGCTGATAAGCAAAGGCAATATCCAATCCTGCTCTCCAGTTTGTTTCCTCAAACGGGATTTCGATTCGTGAGTAAGCAATACTTAAACAGGTAGGACAATAAAAATTACTCGAGGTAGGGTAATAACAATTGACACAAGGGTAATAGCTTCCAAAATCCGGTGAAATAAGTAGATTCCCTTCATTCCTGGATTCCTTCATACCATAGAGACTCAAATTGATGGAGGTTTTTTTACCGAGGTTGATGAATTTCTTTAGAAATACCCCATAACCTACGAGACTGTTTTTGAAAGAAGCTTCTTGGCTTGTATTTCTGTAGCCGATGACGGGATAATTATCGTTTTCGTCTAGTTCTCCGTAGATAGGGTAACTAATTTCAACTGGTGAAACCTGATCCTGATAGGAACTGAAATTGGTGATAATGCCCAAAGACCAGTTTTTCTTGAGGTTTATTCCGATCATTGGTCGGATACTTCCTAGCATATCCCGCTGTACTGCCAGAGGATCAGTATTATAATTTGCTCGCTGCCAATAACTCGCGTCAAAGCCAAAATAAAACTTTGAATCGCTGGTTTGGGCTTTGGCACAGAAGGAGAAAAGTAGCGCCAAAAATAGGAGTTGAATTTTTTTCATAAGAGATAGTCATGGGATTGCTACCTTTACGGCAAATTATGGCTATTCGCAACATCAATGAGCAACTATAACGAACTCGTAAAACAATGGGCAGCAGAGCTGACTCAATACTCTCCTGAAGAGGCTAATAATCTAATCAACTGGCTTTTAGAGTACCACTTGGGCGTGAGAAAAGTGGATATGCTTAATGGTGTAGAAGAAGACAGTATTTCTGAAGCTTTGTACGAAGATTTTGAGCGATTGAAGACAGGCGAACCTGTTCAGTATATTATCGGGAAGGCGCCGTTTTACGGACGGGATTTTTTTGTAGATGAATCAGTTTTGATTCCTAGAAATGAAACGGAAGAGCTGGTGCACATGATTATCAAGGAAAACCCAAAGCCAGGCATGAAAATTTTGGATATAGGAACTGGTTCTGGATGTATCCCAATCAGTTTGGCTTTGGAGATGAAAGATTCAGATGTTTACACAGCCGATGTTTCTGAGGATGCCATCGAAGTAGCGATGCAAAACGCGGAGCATTTGGAAGCGGATGTGACGTTTTTACATTTGGACATCTTGAAAGAAATGCCTCAGCTTAAAGATTTGGATATTTTGGTTAGTAATCCTCCTTATGTTCCTGAAGCAGAATGGGTGGATTTGCATAGTAATGTGAGAGATTTTGAGCCGGGATTGGCACTTTTTGTACCTGATCATGACCCACTATTGTTTTACAGGGTCATTGCAGAAAAAGCGAAATTGATGCTTAAGCCAGGAGGGAAATTATATTATGAGATTCATAACAACTTTGGCCCTGAGACTGTCGAATTATTGGAGGGATTAGGATATACTGATATCAACCTTGTGAGAGATCTGAACGATAAAAACCGTATGGTTTCGGCTACTTTCTTAGGATAACTTAGCGTATTTGTTCTCCGATCCAAAACATGGAAGGAGCTTTGATTTCAGTTGTTCCTTCGGGGACTTCAATAAATGTTGCATAAGAAATGGGCAGAATCATCTGTCCATTTTCATTTAATATCTCTACAGGCAGGCCTTCTTTTGCATGGATATGAATCGTGGATTCAGCAAACCATTTTTTGAAATTTCCATCTTTGATCGGGTAATATTTCCAGTCACCATCAAGGATGGTTAAGTCCATCAATTTGGTTTTTTCCTGAAGTTCAAGTGCCTGAAGATGCGGGAATCCGACGAGATGGGCAGCATAATTACTACTTGCCAATAGATAATTTAGTCCTTCATCGAGAGAATTTTCTGGCTCAGATCTCAGGAATTTTACAGGATATTGCTCTTCTAGCAAATGCATGTTTTCAGACTGAAATGCTTTTGTGGCCAAAATCACATCGATTTTAATTCCCCAGCTCAGGACCTGATCCAAAGCTTTCTCAGCAACCAAAACAGTAGGAACCCATTCTAATAGAGGAGAAATTTGGTCGAAGTGAATCTCATCGGCATTTAAAATCAGCACGGCTGGTTCCTGTTGTTCTTTGACAAAATGATGAGACGACATAGCTTTATTTCCAGAGTTTTTTATAAAAGTTCAAAGCGTTTTCGTAAGCAAGATTTGCCAAATGCTGATCACTGAGATCGGTTTCTAAATGCTCTAACAATCCCGGGTATTTACTGGAGTTTTCTGCAAGAGGGAAGTAAAATGGAATTCTGGATGGGTCGCCAAAGTTCTTGGTATAGAAAAAGTCTGCTCCAAAACACATGGCCTTTTCCCCTTTGATATGAAAACCGTGAAGCAAGTGTTCAAATAGTCTTTCCGGCACATCATTATCCAAAAATGCCCGAAGAAAATTAACACCGATAATCCCTCCGCGATAAATGATCTCCTTCGCAAATTCATCTGTCAGGTTTCTTCGGTGATTCCAGATTTCCCTGAAATTCGAATGGCTTGCAATCACTGGCACATCCAATTTTTCAGTGTCAATGTGATTCAAGATTCCCTCGGCTAATAAATCAGAAGTATGGGATAAATCGATCGGAATCTTCTTTCCTGCCATGTAGTCCAAAAGATGTTTTCCATCATCTTTCAGCCCAATTCCATCTGTATAATTCCCACCTCCAAATCGATTTTCTGTATGATGTGTCAAGCTGATGTAAGCCAGTTTTTTACATTTGTCTAAGATGCTGTCAAATTGGGATTTGATCTCATCCAAAGTAGCCGTTTCATTTCCAAAACCAGCTGCATTCTCCACAGAAGCGATGATGCCTACATTTTTCTGATTTTTCCAATTGGCTAAAAAATCGGGACCTGCATATGCTAAATCCATCAGATTTTCTTCCAGTAAATTCTGGAAAATATCAGCCTGTTTGCTGGCCAATTTCATCGATTCGGGATTGACATCCGTGTAGATGGCCATTACTTGCATTCGGACTCCACCGGCTTTTAACCAAGGGATAGCACATGCAATATCATCTTTTGAATAAGGATTGGCTGCGGGAACTTTGGCAAGATAAGAAAGCATGTCGCAGTGAAGGTCGACAACGGGTAGACGCATGATTTTGGGCTTTGAGGCAAAGTAAACCAAAAATGCGTATGTTTTTTAATACTTTTAGGCCTGATTAGAGTTACTTAATTTGAAAGGCAAATTTCATTTTTAACCGAAATACTAAGCTTATGGCAGTCGCAAAACCCTTCAACTTTAAAAAGTGGATTGACGAAAATAGACATTTACTGAAACCACCTGTAGGAAATAAGCAGGTTTACATTGATAATGAGGATTTTATCATCATGGTAGTGGGAGGTCCTAATTCAAGAAAAGATTACCATTTCAATGAAGGGGAGGAGTTTTTCTATCAAATAGAAGGAGATATTGTCCTGAAAATCATTGAAGATGGAAAGCCAGTAGATATTCCTATCAAGGAAGGAGAAATCTTTCTTTTGCCTCCTAAAGTGCCACATTCTCCAAGACGTCCTGCTAATACAATTGGACTGGTGATCGAGAGATATAGAAAAGCTGGCGAAAGAGATGGGTTTATCTGGCACTGCGAAAACTGCGGTGAGAAACTTTACGAAGAATATGCGGATGTGACGGATATCGTCAATCAGCTGCCACCGATTATGGAGCGTTTTTGGTCCAACCCAGAAAATACTACATGCAAAAACTGCGGAACAGTAATGGTGAAGTAAAAGTTAAACCTCAAAACCGCCGAAAATTCAATTAATCAGAATTAATAAGTTCTGAAAAGTAAAAGAAATATGACCCAAATAGAATATCAGTTTACAGAGGATTTTGCTAAGAAAATGGATGCTGAAGATCCATTGAAAGATTTTCGGGAAGAGTTTTTCTTTCCCCAAGTCAATGGACAGGAAGCAATTTATTTCTGTGGCAATTCCCTTGGACTTCAGCCAAAATCAGTTAAATCTTATCTCGGAAAAGAGCTAGAAAATTGGGCGAATCTTGGAGTAGATGGACATTTTCATGGAGAGGATGCTTGGTATCATGTTCGTCAAAAGTCCAAGCCGGCCTTAGCTGAAATTGTAGGTGGACATACTCACGAAGTGGTGGCAATGAATAATTTGTCTTCCAATCTTCATTTTTTAATGGTCTCATTTTATCAGCCGACTAAAGAGCGATATAAGATAATTGTAGAGGCGGGAGCTTTTCCTTCAGACATCTACATGCTTGAGACTCAAGTTCGTTTTCATGGACTAGACCCAGAGGATGCAATCGTAGAATTAAAACCGAGGGAAGGAGAATATTACTTAAGAACTGAAGATATTCTTACCGAGATCAAAACCCAAGGAGATGCTTTGGCAATGGTCAATATGGCTGGGATTCAGTATTACAGCGGTCAATTATTTGATATCCAAGCCATCACCGAAGCAGCACATAGTGTCGGAGCTTATGCTGGTTTTGATTTGGCGCATGCTGTGGGAAATGCTGTTTTGAAGCTAAATGAATGGGATGTGGATTTTGCCACTTGGTGTAGTTATAAGTATTTGAATTCAGGCCCAGGGAATATTTCGGGAATTTTTGTACATGAACGATTTGCTGATAGACCTGATTTGCCTCGGTTCGGAGGATGGTGGGGTCATGATGAAAGCCAGCGATTTTTGATGGAGAAAGGCTTTGTGCCTATGCATGGAGCCGACGGATGGCAAGTTTCCAATACCAATGTTTTGGCTTTGGCAGCACATCAGGCTTCATTGGATATTTTTCAGAAAGCCGGAATGGAAACTCTTCGAGCAAAAAGTGAAATGTTAACTGGGTATTTGGAGTATTTAATACAGCAAATCAGCGGAAAATCAGGGATTTTGGAAATTATTACTCCAAAAAACCCTGCGGAGAGAGGTTGTCAATTATCTTTGCACATTCATCGCGGAGGCAAGTCTGTCTTTGATGAGTGGTATAGTCAAGGAGTCGTGGGTGACTGGAGAAATCCAAATGTGATTCGTTTAGCACCTACTCCGCTGTATAATAGTTTCTTAGATGTTTTTAAGTTTGGTCTGATTTTGGAACAAAGCTTGAAAAAATTCGCTTAAGAAGCTGGGATAAAACCTATCCGAATGAAGAAAAATGAAATCACTATTCTCGGAGCCGGCCTGATTGGTTCCTTGATGGCAATATATCTCAAACGTCAAGGGTTAGATGTCACAGTATATGACAAAAGACCTGACAAGCGTAAAACTCCCTATTTTGAAGGTGGCAGATCTATCAATATGGCCTTAAGCCATAGAGGATGGAAAAGTCTGGAACAGGTGGGGTTAAAGGATAAAGTTCTTCCTTTAGCAATCCCCATGTTCGGGAGAAAAATCCACGATGAGCATGGAGGAACTTCCTTCATTCCTTACGGAAAAAAAGAGCAAGCAATTTATTCTATCTCCAGAGGGAAGTTTAACCAGCTACTTGCTGAAGAAGCAGAAAACCTAGGAGCCAAATTCAATTTTGAACATAAATGTGAAGAAGTGAATTTTCCATCCCAGGAAATCACATTCTCCACTCCAGAAGGACCTTTCAAGCTGCAAGCACCAGTGATTGTTGGGGCAGATGGGGCTTATTCTGCTTTGAGATTGAGCATGCAAAAGCAGGTTCGATTTAATTATAAGCAAGAATATTTGACTCATGGATATAAAGAGTTGACCATTCCTGCGACTGCAGCCGGTGAATTTGCCATGGATCCTAATGCACTTCATATCTGGCCTAGAGGCAAGTTTATGTTGATCGCATTGCCAAACCCTGATAAATCTTTTACCTGTACCTTGTTTTTGCCTTTTGAAGGAACGAAGGTTTGCTTTGAGAAAATCACAGATGAGCGTGATCTAAAGAGTGTCTTCAGCAATTATTTTGATGATGCCTATCAGCTTATGCCAGATTTGGTAGATGAGTTTTTCAGAAACCCTACCTCAGCATTGGTAAATGTAGATTGTTATCCTTGGGTACAAGGCGAAAGTCTTTTGATTGGTGATGCCTCTCATGCCATGGTGCCTTTTTACGGTCAAGGTATGAACTGCGGTTTTGAAGATTGCTATATCCTAAATGGCTTAATTGATAAATTGGGTACGAATTCTTGGGATTTGGTATTTGAAAAATTCCAAAAAACCAGAAAGCGCGATACTGATGCGATTTGCCAACTGGCAATGGAAAACTTTATAGAAATGAGGGATTCTGTAGCCGATCCAAAGTTCTTGTTGAGAAAGAAAATTGAAGCGAAGCTTCACGAGTTATATCCAAATGATTGGATTCCACTTTATACAATGGTGACATTTTCGGATATCAGTTATTCTGAGGCTTATGCCCAAGGTAAACTGCAGGAAGCGATTATGGACCGAGTGATGGCAGATCCATTGATTACTGAAAATTGGAACAAGCTCGATTACGAAGAAATAATCTTTCAAATGGAAACAGCAAAAGCGGTCTAATCAGATCGCTTTTTTTTAATCCTGCAATTCCTGTTGGAGATTCAAAATCTCATCCAGGTATTCTCTGCTATTGGAGAGTCTAGGGATTTTGTGTTGACCTCCGAGTTTTCCTTTTATGCCAAGCCATTTTTCAAAAATTCCATGCTTGGCAGTATGGATGATAGGAGCTTTTAAAGCCATGTCTTTGTATCTCTTGGCATCGTAATCAGAGTTGATCTCTCTTAAATGTTGATCCAAAAGTTCGTTGAATTTTGACTGGTCAATTGGTGATTTGTGGAATTCGATCAACCATTCATGAGCCCCTTTTGCACCTGATGTGTCGAAATATACTGGAGCCGCTGTAAAGTTTACAATTGTGGCGTCACAATGTTCTGCAGCATATTGAATGGCTTTTTCGGCATTTTCTACGATCACTTCCTCACCAAAAGCATTGATAAAATGCTTGGTTCTCCCGGTGATTTTAAAACGATATGGTTTGATGGAAGTGAATTTAACGGTATCTCCGATCTTATATCTCCACAATCCACCATTGGTGCTGATGACCATTGCGTAGTTCTTGCCAAGTTCCACACCTGCCAATGGCACTACCTTCGGATTTTCTTTTTCCCAATCTTCCATCGGGATAAATTCATAGAAAATTCCGTAATCCAGAAGCAGCAATAGTTCTTCTGAGTTGGGTTGATCCTGAATTCCGAAAAATCCTTCAGATGCGTTATAGGTTTCTACATAACGCATTTTACTAGAAGGGATTAATTCTTTGAATAGGCTTTTGTATGGGCCAAAAGCTACGGCGCCATGGAAGAAGACTTCCAGATTGGGCCAAACTTCCAAAATGTTATTTGCTTTCTTGATCTCAAGAATACGCTGTATCAATACCACAGTCCATGTCGGAACTCCTGCAATGCAGGTGACATCTTCATTCATGGTTTCTCTGGCCATTTTTTCAATCTTAGCCTCCCATTCACTCATCAGAGCTGTTTCTAAAGAGGGAGTTCTTACAAAATAGGCCCAAATGGGCAAATTCTGCATGATCACAGCAGAAATGTCTCCAGCTCTGGCTGTGCCTTGGGGATTGAGTGGGTTTTTTTCCAGAGTTCCTCCTATCGTGAGGCTTTTTCCTGCAAATAATCTGGAGTCAGGATAATTTGAAATATAAAGCGAAACCATGTCCTTGCCACCACTGTAATGACAGTCTTCAAGGCTTTCAGTACTAACAGGGATGTATTTACTTCTTGAGGATGTGGTTCCTGAGGATTTTGCAAACCATTCTATATCTGTATTCCAAAGGATATTTTGGTTTCCCCTCATCGTTTTGTCGATATAGGGTTTGATGCCTTCGTAATCTAAAATTGGGACATTTTTGGCGAAATCATCATAATGTTTAATGCTTGAAAAATTAAACTCCTTTCCGAATTCTGTGTTTTTTCCTGCTTCAATTAATTCAAAAAACGTTGTGTCCTGAACTTGAATCGGATTTTTTTTAAAGTTTTCTATTTGACCTATCCGATTTTTAAAAATCCAGGTCATAAAGGAATTTAATACCTCCATTAATTAAAAATTTTGCGTTTTAGCTCAAACTGACTTCCCAAATATACTTTTCTTACTTGCTCATCAGCAGCGAGCTCTTCAGCTGTTCCGGCTTTCAAAAGCTTTCCTTCAAACATCAAATAGGCACGGTCAGTAATCGAAAGTGTCTCGTTAACGTTGTGGTCAGTGATCAAAATTCCGATATTTTTGGTTTTCAACTTTGCAACAATCGTCTGAATTTCCTCTACAGCTATAGGATCGACTCCTGCAAATGGCTCATCTAACAAGACGAATTTGGGATCCACTGCCAAAGCTCTGGCAATTTCAGTTCTTCTTCTTTCACCGCCAGAAAGCACCATTCCAAGGTTTTTTCTGACATGAGTCAAACTGAATTCCTCCAAAAGACTTTCTACTTTTTCTTTTCGCTCCTGCTTAGGCATTTTGGTCATTTCCAAAACGGCCATGATATTTTCTTCTACCGAAAGTTTTCTAAAAACCGAAGCCTCCTGTGCCAAATAACCAATTCCAAGCTGAGCTCTTTTGTACATAGGAAGGCTGGTGATATTTTGCTGTTCCAAAAAAATTGTCCCTTCATTTGGCTGCACCAAGCCTACGATCATGTAAAAAGAAGTAGTTTTTCCGGCTCCATTTGGTCCTAGTAATCCTACTATTTCTCCTTGTTCCACCTGCACGGAAATGTGATTTACCACACGGCGGCCTTTATAGATTTTGACGAGGTTGTCGGCTTTTAGCATCATATCAGTCAAATTTGATGTCTTTCACGTAGAGTTGCAAACTGGATTTGTCTCTGAAGAAATTTTCTCGCATTTCAGCAACTATATCAAAACGCATTTTTCCTTGTAACATTTTCACAATGGTATGATCCGGATCTTTTGCCCGATCTGCCAATCCAAATCCGAGACATACAGGCTTAGTGACCTGACCATCTTGGACAATGTTAAATCGTAAATGTTTGTCTTTCAGAATAATTACGTTTTCAGCATAGGCTTGAGAAATTCTCAATATTGGCTCTGTATTCCCAGGGCCAAATGGCGCCATTTGCTTCAAGATATTATAAAACTTGTAATTTATTTGATCTAACAGCAATTCATCATCGATTTCTATCACTGGCTTCCTGTGAACTTCTTCGATTCTGCTTTTTACGACTGATTCGAACATTTGCTGAAAATCAGGAACATTTTCTACCGGTAATGTTAATCCCGCAGCATATTTATGTCCTCCAAATTGATCCAAAAGCCCTGCGCATTCGGCAATGGCTTCGTAAATATCAAAGTCTACCACCGATCTCGCACTACCAGTAGCTTTTCCATTTGATTCGGTCAAAATAATCGTAGGTCGATAGTATTTTTCAATACATCTACTGGCTACTATGCCTATGACTCCTTTATGCCAATCTTCTTTAAAAAGTACTGTTGAGTTCCACTCTACGGAAGCTTCCCGCTCTGCGATCATCTCAAATGCCTCTTTGGTGATATTCTCATCAAAGTTTCTTCGCGTGGTATTTACCTCATCTACAAGTTTGGCTCGTTCTATCGCTAAATTTAAATCTGTCGAAATCAACAATTCTACAGATGCTTTGGCATGTTCTAATCTTCCTGAAGCGTTGATTCTCGGGCCGATTTTAAAGACGATATCAGATATCCCGATTTCCTTTTCGATTTTGGCACTAAGCATCAGCGCTTTCAATCCTGGTCTTGGAGTGTTATTGATTCGATCGAGTCCGTAGTAGGCCAAAATTCGGTTTTCGCCTGTAATAGGAACGATATCCGCAGCAATACTTACCACCAATAGATCCAAATAAGGATAAAGAATAGACTCGTCAATTTCTCTTCTTTTTGCAAGCGCCTGAATCAGTTTGAAGCCGACACCTGCTCCACTAAGTTCTTTATAGGGATATTGGCAATCGTTTCTTTTGGCATCCAAAACGGCGACTGCTTTTGGTAGATCTTCTCCTGGCGTATGGTGATCACAGATGATGAAATCCACGCCAAGCTCTTTTGCCAGGTTTACTTTTTCAATGGCTTTGATGCCGCAATCCAATGCGATGACCAGCTTGTAGTCATTTTCAGCAGCAAAACGTACTCCTTTATCGGAAATACCATATCCTTCTTTGTAGCGATCTGGAATGTAGAAGTCAATCTTGTCATAAAAAGTCTGAAGAAAGCTATAGACCAGCGCAACGGCCGTTGTACCGTCTACATCATAATCGCCATAGACTAATATTTTTTCATTTTGATCAACAGCTATTTCTATGCGATCAATGGCTTCCTTCATGTCTTTCATCAAGAAAGGATCATGAAGTTGACTCAAACTTGGGCGGAAATAGTTTTTGGCTGTTTCATAACTTTCCACCCCGCGATTAATGAGCATATTGGCAAGAATCGGATTGACATTAATGTCTCTTCCGAGTTGCTCGATAAGCTCTGTTGATGCTCTGGGTTTCTGCTTCCAAACGTATTCCATGGGTTGCTATTCGGGTTTGTAAAAGGTAAAAGTGTATCTACCTTAATCTCCTAAACTGATAAAAAAGTTCTCTAAAAAAGAAATTGAAGCTAAGCTTTTTCTTTTTTATACTGAAACCAAAAATAACCTGGAAAGATCAGTGCTTTTAATTTCCAGTCATTTTTCTCTTTAAAACTCAAGGTGGAATCCTGATGCACAGTTCGATACATTTTTCCGGCTAAGAGACAATGTCCAATCAAAGCAGCAAAAATGATTGCATATACGATGAGTTCGTTCATTTTAATCCTTTTGCAAAATCAGTGCAGCCCAATTATCCTTGCTATTTGACTTGAGCAGTTTTAAACCTAATGGCTGTGCTACTTCCATCAAATCATCAATATCTTCTGTGTAAAATCCACTCAATAGTAGGTATCCTTCAGAAGGCATCAATGAAGCATAAATTTCCATCTCGTCTAACAATACATTTTTATTGATGTTAGCCAAGATGATGTCATAAATACCTTGCGCATTAACTTCCCTGATAGTACCGATGTCCATTCTGGTGGTAAGGCCATTCAGGTCAAAGTTCTCATTCCCGTTTTCTACGCACCATTCGTCAATATCAAAAGCCTCGACCTCTCTGGCTTCTAATAAATGGGCCATGATAGCAAGAATGCCTGTACCTGAGCCTACATCCAAAACTCTTTTCCCTTGATGGTCGATTTCTCCCTGATGCTTGAGCATCTGAAATGTCGTGGCATGATGTCCAGTACCGAAAGACATTTTTGGGTTGATGACAATTTCATACTTGAAACCTTCTACAGGTTCATGGAAGGAAGCTCTGACAAACACCAAGTCCTCAACAGCGATGGGATCATAATTTTTCTCCCATTCCTCATTCCAGTTGACTTTGGGCATGATGCTCTCATGCATGGAGATTTGAGCGGGAAGCGAATATTTCTCAACGATTTCATTGAAAGCTTCCCGATCAAATTCATTTTGTGGAGCATAGGCATCCAATCCTTCTTCCGTTTCCATAAAAGAATCGAAGCCTATTTCCGCTAGTTCGGCAATAAGGATTTCCCGGAATTCCTCCAGGCAGGTAATTTTAAACTCCAGGTAATCCATTTTTGTATTAAAATGATTTAATGATATCCATGAAGTCTCTTGATTTCAGAGAAGCTCCACCAATAAGACCACCATCTACGTCAGCTTTTGAGAAAATTTCCTGAGCATTTTTAGGGTTACAGCTTCCACCATAAAGAATAGAAGTATTATCAGCGATTTCTTTTCCGAATTTGCTGGCAATATGACGTCTTAAAGCAGCGTGCATTTCTTGTGCTTGGTCAGCAGTTGCGGTTTTCCCTGTACCGATCGCCCAGATTGGTTCGTAAGCGATGATCACTTTGCTGAAATCTTCAGGGCTCAAGTCAAAAAGACTTTGTGTCAACTGAAATTTCACATTTGGCTCATGGGTACCTGCAGTTCTGATGTCCAAAGACTCTCCGCAGCAGAAAATCGGCTTTAAACCATTTGCCAATGCTGTTTTCACTTTGGTAGCCAAAAGCTCATTGTCTTCATTGAAATACTCTCTTCTTTCGCTGTGACCGATAATTACATATTCAACACCAAAAGAAGCCAAGATTTTCGCAGAAACCTCGCCAGTAAAAGCGCCAGATTCTTTATCAGAGCAGTTTTGGGCACCTATGCTGACGCCAGCTACGTCGCCTATTAATTTTTTGACCGGGAAAAGATGTGGAAAAGGAGGATTCAAGATTGCTATTACATCATTGACATTTTCATCTTTATACATGTTGACGATTTCAGAAGTTAGGATCTGACCTTCTTCAAATGTCATGTTCATTTTCCAGTTGCCGGCAACAATTTTCTTACGCATCGTAGTGAGGTGTTTTAAGTGATTAGGTTTGAAAGAATTGATTTCAAGGGTAATTTGGCTTAAAATTAAAGAAAATGTCCGTCTGGCGAAAAAATAACTCAGATCAGTCCACAAAAAAGTCCTGGACTTTAGAAGAAGCGAAAGAAAAGCTGTCGACTTATTGCGCTTATCAGGAACGCTGCATCTGGGAAACGAGGCGGAAATTATATGAAAAAGGGATTAAAGAGCCACATTCCGATGAATTGATTGATTATTTGCTTGAGGAAAGGTTTATTGATGAGGAACGATTTTCCAGATCATTTGCCCGAGGCAAATTCAGGTTAAAAAAATGGGGGAAAGGAAGAATCAGGCAGGAATTGAGAATGCGTCAACTGAGTGATGAAAATATTCGAAAGGGGCTTTCTGAAATTGATCCGGAAGAATATTATGAAACGCTATTGAGCCAGACAGAAAAGCACTGGGAACGAATCAAAGAAGCAGATTTATTCAAAAAGAAATTTAAAGTGGTGCATTACCTAATGACCAAAGGCTTTGAGCAGGATTTGGTAAAAGAAGCAATTGAGAGTTTGAATAGGTCGACAGACGACTGACCACAGTCCACAGACACTAAATTTATCATTCAATCACTTAGAGCAGCCGTTGACCGTAGACAGTGGTCTGTTGACTCTAAATCATTTCGCACATAATTTTAGAAGAAAGCAAGCAAAGTGGAATTCCTCCTCCAGGATGAACAGAACCACCACAGAAATATAGATTTTTAATTTTTGAGGAGTAATTCGCATGCCTGAGGAATGCAGAAAATTTATTGTTTGAGGAATTCCCATAGAGTGCTCCTTGAGCCGAAGAAGTTTTGATTTCAATTTTTCTCGGGTCCAGAATTTCTTCTACCTCAATCAATGGCTCAATGTCTGTTTTTAAAATTCGATTTAATTTATGAAGAATGTTTTTCCTTGCTTCAGCAATTAGCTTGTCCCAATCCTGACCTTGATTATTAGGCACATTGATCATAGTAAACCAATTCATGCAATCCTTTGGTGCGTCATCAGGTTTATAAACGGAGGTAATATTGACATACACAGTCGGATCATGATAAATGCTTCCTTTTTTAAAAATATGGTCAAATTCTTCTAAGTAATTATCTGAGAAGAAAATGTTGTGAAGGTCGAGTTCTTGGAAAGTCCGATTGATTCCCCAATAAAAGATAAGTGCAGAGCTTGATTTTGGTTGGTTAAGAAGCAGTTTAGGCTGTTTTTGCTTTCGCAAAATCGTTTTGTAGGCATTGACCATATCCATGTTATTGATGATCAAGTCTGCATATTTTGTCTCATTACTGGTTTTGATGCCAGTGGCAATTTTGTTTTCAACGATGATTTCTTCCACTTTTTGGTTGAAGAAATAAGTTACTCCTAAATCTTTTGATAATTGAAATAGACTTAAAGTGATATCATGCATGCCTTTTTTGGGGAAGAAAGCGCCGATATTAAATTCCAAATGAGGAATAATATTAAGTGTGGCAGGGGTTTCATAGGGATTGGAGCCATTGTAAGTTGCATACCTATTAAAGAGTTGCACCAACTTTGGATTGTTAAACAACTTTTCATTTGCCTCATTCATTGTGGAGAAAATCCCGAGCTTCCCCATTTTTAGATAGGATTTTAATGCTTCCGGATTAGTCCAAGTTTCCCATTTGTGCAAAGAGCGATGCATAAATAAAGGGGAGAGATGTTCATAGATAAACGAGGATTTTTGAAGGGCAATTTTTATCGAACCAGCGGGCTCGCCCAGTACCTCCTGAACTTCTTTGGCAAATCGATCAATATCAGCATAGGCATTCAGCTTTTTTCCATCTTCCCAGAAGTAGTGACAAGCGACTGGTAACTTGATGTATTCAAAAAAATCATTTGGGTTTTTACCGGCTATTCGAAAAAGCTCCTCTACTTGATCAGGAAGAGTAAATAATGAAGGCCCGGCATCAAACCTGTATCCGGCAATTTCAATTTCAGAAAGCTTTCCTCCAGGATAAGAATTCGCTTCAAAAACATCCACCTCATAGCCTTTAGTCGCCAGGCGTATGGAGGCTGAAATTCCTGCAATTCCCGATCCTATAATAATTGCTTTTTTACTCATTTGATTTCTAAACTAATACTAATAGGAGAATTTTATAAGTGTCAATTGATTTTGTTTTGGACAAAAAAAACTCCTGAAAATAAATCCAGGAGTTTTTTTGTGATTTCAATTTCTTATAACTTCTCAAATACCCTTCTAAAGCTTGTTGCCTCAGCAATTCTTCCATGAAGTTCAGAGATAGGAACTCGCTCTTGCTCAGTGGTATCTCTATGACGGATCGTCACAGTATTGTCTTCCAATGTCTGGTGATCTACAGCGATGCAGAAAGGTGTACCGATCAAATCCTGACGGGCATAACGCTTACCAATGGATGCGGCATCTTCATAAATGATGTTGAAATCATATTTCAACAGCTCAACAATCTCTTTTCCTTTTTCTGGTAGGCCATCCTTTTTCGTGATCGGAAGAACAGCGGCTTTTACTGGTGCGATAGCCGGATGAAGTTTCAGATAAGTTCTGCTCTTTTCCTCAGTTTTTTCTTCAGTATAAGCATTGCAAAGAGTCAAAAGGAACAATCGATCTGCACCGATTGAAGTCTCGATCACATAAGGAATGTAGTTTTGGTTGACTTCCGGATCGAAATACTGCTGCTTCTTCTTAGAGAATTCCTGATGGGATTTCAAATCAAAGTCAGTTCTAGAATGAATGCCTTCTACTTCTTTGAAACCAAAAGGGAATTCGTATTCGATATCCATGGCGGCATTGGCATAGTGAGCCAATTTTTCATGGTCATGCTTTCTTAACTTCTCAGCTGGTGTTCCCAAAGCCAAATGCCAGTTCATACGGGTTTCTGCCCATACTTTATACCATTCCAGCTCAGTGCCAGGACGTACAAAGAATTGCATCTCCATTTGCTCAAATTCACGCATTCTGAAGATAAACTGACGTGCAACGATCTCATTTCGGAATGCTTTACCGATCTGAGCTATTCCAAAAGGAACTTTCATTCTGGCAGTTTTCTGTACATTAAGGAAGTTGACAAAAATCCCTTGGGCAGTTTCTGGTCTTAGGTAAATCGTGGATGCATCTTCTGCCACAGAACCCACTTGAGTAGAAAACATCAAGTTGAATTGACGAACGTCTGTCCAGTTAGAAGTTCCAGAGATTGGGCATTTGATTCCTTCGTTGATAATCAAATCTCGTACGCCAGCAAGATCTTCTGCTTCTAACATTCTTGCCAAAGCACCAGTCAGAGAATTTGCTTTTTCGATGTCACCCGCTCTTTCAAAAGTAGCCGCATGCTCTTCAACCAACACATCCGCACGGTATCTTTTCTTGGAGTCTTTGTTGTCGATCATTGGATCATTGAAGGAATCCACGTGACCTGAAGCCTTCCAGGTAGTTGGGTGCATAAAAATTGCAGCATCAATCCCAACAATATTTTCCTGTACGCGAGTCATGGTTTCCCACCATAGACGTTTTAGGTTGTTTTTCAATTCAACCCCATATGCTCCATAATCATAGACAGCCTGCAAGCCATCATAGATTTCGGAACTTGGGTAAACAAAGCCATACTCTTTGGCATGGGAAATAATATCTTTCAATTGGGCGTTTTCCGCCGGAGTTGCTGTTTTTGCCATGGCCGCAAAATTAAAGAAACAAATTGATATCTGGGGAGCAAAAAAAGTCTTTAATGGCTAAAAACGAGGGAATATCTTTTTCAAAAAAGTAAAAGGCCAAATTTCATTGAAGAAAAATGGCCTTTATATTGAGTATTACTAATTCCTATTTAAATGTATATTTCACTCCGACTCCTCCTCTGAGATAGCTATGAGAGTGGTCAGCAAATACTGGCGCTGCTTCTACCAAGAATCCCAGATTCCTAGTGTTGCTAAAAGGTTTAATCAAAACCCCTACTGGAATAGCTAAATAAATATCATTATGATCGTCGTGGTGCTTGTGGTTATGATGATGACCTAACAAGCCTAATCCTGCGCCAACGTAGGCATTCACTTCAGTTTTTCTGACAAAATTATATCCGCCCATCAATTCTAATCCTATATCGTGGCCAATGCCAAGTCTTGCTTCTCCGAAAAACTCTCTGTCAGGATCAGTTCCAACAGTGATAAATGTATCAGAACTCTGGAAGTTGATGCCAACTGCTACCTGAGCCTGAGAAATTGAGACAAAAGCAAAAACTGCGAATGCTAGTAATAATACCTTTTTCATTGTGATTTAAATTTGATCCTTTTTGGATGCATGGAATCTCGTATGCCAAATAGATATCACAACAGTTGCGATTCTATTGATACTCGATTTCAAGGTGGTTTAATTTATTTTTAAACCATTATTCCAAGAAAGAGCCAAACTTAAAATATTACCATTTTCCTTCTGTTCTGGAGATGGTTCGTTTTTCTTCAGAGCTCAAAAAAGAGGCTTCTATCATTTTTAAAACACTGATTGTCTGAGGTATAGTGATATTTAGTGGAGTGTTCTTCAAAATAGCATCTGCGACATTGCTGTATAAAATCTTATAATCTCCCGGTACAGATGGATATGGTTTGATTTCCTCGTTGAGGAAAATTTTTCCCCAACTCTCCTCAGCTTCCACACCCCATTTCTCCCCTTCTGGTAAAATTCCATTTTTAAAAGCCTGCTCTTGTACATCCATTCCATATTTCAGATAAGAGCCATTTTGACCTAAAAGAAGAAATTTAGGAGTTGGGGCATTTACTAAAGTTCCAGCTGTTACCCTTGCTTTAAAACCCTCATAGTGCATGACGATGTCAAAATGATCATCGACCATCGCTCTTTTTCTTTGTTTTTGAATGTCCGCTTGGATGGAATCAGGAGCTCCAAAGGTTATAAAAACTTGGTCGATTAAATGTGACCCTAAGTCATACGTAATCCCATTTCCTGGGCCAGCATCCTCTCTCCAATTTCCGGAGAGATTAGGTCGGAATCTGTCAAAATGAGACTCGAGGTATACCAACTCACCAAGGATGTTTTCTGAAACCAGTTTTTGAATGGTTAAAATATCCCCGTCAAATCTTCTATTATGAAATACAGAACAAACTTTCCCTGTCTTTTCTGCCAAGACTTTCAATTGCTCAGCTTCATGGGAATATATGGTTACTGGTTTGTCAATAACCACATGTTTACCTGCCTCCAAGCATTGCATGGCCATAGGAAAATGGAAGGTATTTGGAGTGGTGATGACTACCAGATCCACATCTCCATGTTCCAAAAGCTCATCTAAGCTCTTGAATATTTTTACCGAAGGATATTTTTCCTGGCTTTTTGAAGTTCTCCTTTCCACCACTGCCACCAAATCCAAATCAGGACAAACCGTAATCAATGGTGCATGCATCTTTTCTGCTACGGAGCCAAAGCCCACGATCGCTGTTTTGATAGGAGAGTTCATAAGTTAAAGGTGCATATCCTGGACTTTATTGACTAATTCTATCCTGGAAGTGACTTGAAGTTTAGAATGGATGTTTTTTCGGTGAGTTTCTATGGTCTGCACGCTGAGATTTAATTCATCGGCGATTTCCTTGTTTTGCTTCCCTTCTTTGATCAGTTTGATGATCTGTACTTCCCTTCTGGAAAGTTTGAATTTCTCTCGGAAAGCATCAAAGAATGAGCTTTGATTTGCCTGCTGAATAACTCGCATAAAGTTTGGCAAATGGCGACCTTCAAAAACTTCGTGGATGGTATATACAAGCTCATCAGGATCTGCGTCCTTTAATACAAATGCATCAGCCCCATCGTGCAGGCATTTTTTATAGATTTTTTCGTCATCGTACATGGAGAGCACGACAACTTTGATATGAGGATGATTCTTTTTTACAAATTCTAAGACCCCGAATCCATCTAAAATAGGCATGTTCAGGTCTGTTAGGACCACGTCTGGAAGATCTGTGGAAATTTCATCTATAAGCTCTTTGCCATTCGCATAAAGCCCCATGACTAATAAATCTTCGTGTTCTTCCAAAAGTCCTTCCAAGCCTTTAGCGAATAGTTTATGGTCATCAGCTAAAGAAATTCTGATCATTTGGGCTAAGGGTAGGTGTTAAGACTTAAATTTTTAATAATACCCCAAATTACAGCCTGTATTTTAATTAGGCAACAATAAATGTATAAGTGTTCCATTTCCGGGGCTTGAGGTGATTGATATGTCCCCACCGATGGTTTCCATTCTCTTTTTCAAATTAAACATTCCACTGCCGGAGGATTCGAGACTTGGATCAAATCCTTTTCCATTGTCTTTCAGTTCTATTTTCTTCAAATTTTCGTCTTTCCAGATTCTAACAGAAATCATATCCGGAGAAGCATGTTTGATGGCATTGTTTAAAATTTCTTGAATGACTCTTATTAGAACGAGTTTTTGGTCTTTAGGTAATTCGCCAAGTTCAAACTCCGATTCTAAAGTTGTATTACAATATCCAGTGGATTCGATTTTTTTGAGCTGTTGTGAAATAAATTCTTCTATAGATATAGATTCCACCCAGTCTAAGTTTAAGTTTTTGGAAAGTGCCCTGACCTCCGAAATCACTTGATTGATGGTTTCTTTTCCTTCTGTCTGCTTTTCGGGTTTTGCTGATCCAAGGTAAAGTTTAGCCAAAGAAAGCAATTGTCCTATGTTATCATGGAGCTCCCGACCTACATAAGTAAGTGTTTCTTGCTGAATTTCATTTTCGATGTTCAACAAGGTTTTTTCATGCTCAGATTTGATCTGTTCTAATTTTTGTTTGTTTTGGGCTTGTCTCTGCCTATGGATAAAGACCATGGCGATTACGAATGTGGACATCAGTCCCCCCAAAAAGAGCGTACTAAAAATAATAACGTAAATCTGGTCTTCAGTTGGATTCATAGAAGGGTTGTTTATCAAAGAAATTTGAACGAAGAGGAGATGTTTTATTCAAAATTAAGAATGCCATTCTATTCTTAATATTTGAAAGTAGTTTTTCCAGGACAATATTCACTTTATAGAGATATAGCAAAGTGGCAGAAATCAAGTAGATAAAAGTAAAAATGAACATCAAACTTTTCATTTGCCAAAAGGAAAGGAGTTTCAATGAGTCCTTATTCAAAAAAGCCTCGTTGGTTTGTTCACTAAATAAAATCACGAGCTAATTCTGTTTCGGAGGTTTAGCTTTTTTTCAAACTCGAAGAATGGTTCTCTTTCAAAAAAGTGAGGAAATTTCGGTGAAGCAATAGTCAAGACCAAAATTCCTAAGTTTATTACTCCCATAACCCAATCTATTTTTAAAAGAGAAGTCAATAATTGAGGGTAATTGTTATAGAGGTACATCAGTGACACGGATGAAATGTAAGTCAATGAATAGGTAAATAAAATAAAGGTCATTTGCCAAAAAGATAATAATCGGAGTGGATTGGTCGCTAAGTATTGTTCATTCGTCATCAGACCAATAAAGTAGAAGCCACTGCCTAATAAAATTAAATTGGCTCCAAAAGTAAAAATAAGTGGCTGATTTAAATATATAGGTTCAATTCCAGAGAATTGCAAAACTTGGATTGCAATAAAAAAAGTTATAATCATCCAATTGATATATTTTTTTTTGGAGGGCACCAGCCAGGATTTAATTAAAAAAAGGTAAAGGATTGTTGAAATATGTTTATTGAAAATATTAAAAACCCAGATGTTAAATCTTGGATTTTCAGTATTTCCAAAGAAAGCATTTGCCGCTTTTTTAAAATCGAAGTTGTAATTAGTATATGCTCCCAGATTTTCATAAAAAACTGTAAATGACAAAATCAAAAAAGGGAGCCAATAAAAACTAATGGATCTCTTTTCTTTAGGAAGTTTCAAGTAATAGATGACTCCTAGTACAAGTAAAATATCGATTGATATTAAGTACCAGTCTACAAATGCTTGAAAAAATCTGCTGTCCATGGTTAAGAATCAGTAGGTTGAGGGTTACAAAATGGCGGACATATTCTTCCATTGTTAGAATAATCAAATTCATCCCAAGGATGAGACTGAAAATATACTATAATTTTTCCCTTTAAGTCAATTAAAATCAGGAAGTAGATTTGATAGAGGGGTCTAAATGCCAAGTTAGTATTAGTAGAATGTTTGGTATTCTTTTTTGATTAAAAGGCTATCTAAAAGAGTTTTTAAAATGGTTCTTTATCAAATATATTTGGAAGGAGGGGAGAAGCAATACTAATAGTTAAAACTGCTAATGTTAATATCCCTAGGTAAATACCAATAGATTGCAAAACACTACCTAATACTGGATTGACTTCATATAGATAAATTAAGGCCACAGAACTTATGTAGCTTAATGTAAACATGAAGATAATTGCTGTCATTTGCCAGAATGAAGTTAATCTTAATGGATTTCTATTTAGGTATGAGGGATGGGTGATCAAGTCAGTAAAATACAAAGCGCATCCAAATAAGATCATATTTGCACCGATTGCAAAAATGATAGGCTGGTTCAGATAGATTGGTTCAATTCCTGAAAATTGAAGTACCAATGCCGTCACGATAAATATAAAAATCATCCAATTGATAATTTTTCTTTTGAAGGGTCTTATATAAGATTTGATTAGCATTAAATAAAGAATTGTACCTACTTGTCTTTCAGCTATATTAAAAAGCCAGAGATTGAACTTAGGATACTCGGTATTTCCAAAGTATGCGTTTACTGACTTTTTGAATTCATAATTGTAATTAGTGTAACTGCCCAGATTTTGATAAAAAACGGAGAAGCACAAAATCACAAATGGAAGCAAAAAGTGAATATTTCTTTTTTTTTCCTTAGGTAATTTAATGAAGATAAATATTCCAATCAGGAGAAGCAGGTCAATTGGAATGGAGTATTGCGGATAGGCAGTAAAAAAGGCTTCTATAAATCTATCGCTCATTTCTCAGGTGGAATTCCATTCCTTTATTTTAAGGGGCAAAACATATGATTAAATGTTAAAACAAGATCTTAAAAACTACTATGAAGTTTGAACTTCCTTTTGGTTTGGGAAAATGGTTCTTTGTCAAAAACTCTAGGGAGAAAAGGAGAAATAATAACTAATAGGAGAGTTAATCTGAGTAAAATCCCAAGGATTCTATCAATATGTGCTAAACTCAATGCTGTTTGAGGATTAAACTCATAAATATAGATGCGTGCTACAGAATTTATATAGGTCAGTGCATAGGTAAAAAGTAAAACGGTCATGATCCAAAATGAATTTAATCGGATTGGTTTTGAATTTAAATATTGTTCATTGCTGATCAATCCTATAAAATAAAGTCCACTCCCAATTAAAATCATACTAGCGGCCATGACTGCAATAATGGGCTGATTTAAATATAAGGGTTCAATACCTGTAACTTGTAAACTGAAGGCTACCATAATAAAAAAAAAGATCATCCATGTTAAATATACCTTCTTTGTTGGCTCAATTAATTTTTTTATCAAAAACAAATTAAGTAAAGTTGAGATTTGTTTGTTGGTAATATTGTATATCCAAATGTTATATTTTGGGTTCTCAGTATTGCCTAGAAAGGCATTGACAGCTTTTTTAAATTCGAAATTGTAATTAGCATAAGCTCCCAAGGCTTCATAAAAAACGGAAAAACCTAAAATCAACAAAGGAAGCCAATAGACACTATTGGCTTTTTTTTCCTTTGGTAATTTTAGAAAGTAATAGAGCCCTATGATCAATAAGCAATCTATGGTGATTGTATAATAATTACCGTAGGCCTCCCAGAATTTACTATCCATTATCAGGTATTGGTAGGTTCTGGATCACAGAATGGAGGACAAATCCTGCCATTGTTTTGATAGTCTTCTTCAGGATTGGTCAGTGTCAAATTGCTTTTATCTAGATTTGCTGCTCTCATAACGATGGTCAATGCACCTGTTAATTGTTCTACTTCTTTTGGATGGTATTTTGAAGCGACCTCTTCTGTATATTCAGTGATGTAAAACTGAATACCTCCCTTTTTAGGGTCTTTGTCAGCCTTTGCTAGTAAGCCTTCTAAAGTTTCTCTATCAAAAAAAATCCAATTCGTTTGGTCTGTTTTGTCCTTATTTTTTTTGCCTTTGGCAGGCTTGCCTTTTTTGACCTCTTTGTCATACTTTACTCTCATTGACTCGAAGTCCTCTTTTGAAATTTTCATAGAAAAATGTTTTTCGTTAAGTATAAAATCTATTTTGAACAAAAGATAAGATTTTTTTTACCTTTAGGGCAATAAAAAAGGAGCGAGAATTCTCCCGCTCCTTTTTCAATTTTTTTAGAATGATCTTAAGCTAGTTTCTTTGATTCTTTAGCTTCTTCCTGATCGATTTCTTTCTTCATCAAATCCACTACAATTGGAGTAGCGATATATACAGATGAATAAGTACCTACTAGAATACCGATGAACAAAGCAAAGGAGAAGCCTCTCAATACTTCACCACCAAACACCAATAGCACAATAATTACGATCAATGTCGTGAATGAAGTGATCAATGTTCTGCCCAAAGTTTGGTTAATGGCATCGTTAAATACTTTCACCAATCTATGTGTACCTCTGCTGTCAATGTTCTCTCTGATTCTGTCAAATACAATTACAGTATCGTTAATAGAGTAACCAATTACAGTCAATACCGCAGCGATAAATACCTGATCGATTTCGAATGTAGCTCCGAGAGCACTTGCAATCGCAAAAGCAGCAATCACAAATAATGTATCGTGAACCAAGGCAATGATGGATGCCAAGGAGAACTGCCACTTACGGAATCTGATCAAAATATAAAGGAAGATCGCAATCAATGCAGCAATCATCGCTTCCACTGAAGATGCTTTGATATCATCTGCAACAGTTGCTCCTACTTTAGAAGAACCAGTGATTGCAAATTCATTTGATGCAAGCTCTTCAGCGTTTTCAGTAAACTGGAATCCAGTTACTGTAGCAATTCCTTCTTTTACTTTCGCTTCAACTTCAGCATTGGAAGCATCATCATCTTCATTGATCAAGTAAGAAGTGGTCACTTTCAATACGTTGGTTGCACCGTAAGTTTTCACTTCTACTGATCCATCAAACTCACCGTCAAGTCCAGTCTTCAATTCAGAAGCAGCAACTGGCTCGGCAAAAGCAACGATATAAGATCTACCTCCAGTGAAATCAACACCGAATTTCAATCCGTTGATAGCACCGATAGCTAAACCAACAACGATGATACCTGAAGAAATCAAGTAAGCAACTTTTCTCTTTCCTAGGAAGTCGATATTCAAAGAACTCAATGCATTCTTAGCGAATGGAGTGGCAAAGCTAATAGAGCTCTTATCACCTTTTTTGCTCATCCAGGATACAATTACTCTGGTGATAAACACAGCAGAGAAGAATGAACAAGCGATACCGATCATCAATACGATCGCGAAACCTTTTACAGGTCCTTGTCCCAATGCATAAAGAATAGCACCAGTCAAGAAAGTAGTAACGTTGGAGTCAAGAATCGCAGAGAATGCTTTGTTATAACCAGCATTGATTGCGGCAATTAAACCTACACCGTTTCGAAGTTCTTCTTTGATACGCTCAAAAATCAACACATTCGCATCGATCGACATACCGATTGTCAATACAATACCTGCAATACCTGGCAAAGTCAATGAAGACTGTAGCTGAGCTAAAATACCAAGGATAAAGAAGATATTAAATACCAATGCAGAGATAGCGATCAAACCACCTTTAGCATAGTAAGCCACCATAAACAATACCACGATTGCCAAACCTGCTACCATTGAAATCAAACCTTGATTCAATGCTTCTTTACCCAAAGTTGGGCCGATGATGCTTTCTTCTACGATTTGAGTTGGAGCTGGAAGAGAACCAGATTTAAGGATGTTAGCCAAATCCTGTGCTTCTAATAGCGTGAAGTTTCCAGAGATTTCTGATGAACCAGTTGGGATTTCTCCATTTACAGCCGGAGCTGTATAGACATAGTCATCTAATACTACAGCGATTCTTCTACCGATATTTTCAGCAGTCATTTTTCTCCATTTTCTAGCACCATCCGCATTCATTTGCATAGATACTGCTGGTCTTGAAGTTTGATCCAATACCTGACGAGCGTCAGTTACCACATCACCTTCCAAAGGAGCTTGATCAGATCCTCTTGGGATTTTGATAGCATAAAGTTCCAAACCTTCTGTTCCATCTGCCAAAACTTGAGGTTTTACTCCCCAAAGCAATTTGATGTCTTTTGGAAGCAATGCTTTGTAATCCTCGTTTTTAAGGATTCTATTGATGGTCATGGTATCTTTTACATCATACACCAATCCATAATTCGCTTTCAACAAGCTGAAAAGTGGAGATGTACCAGCGTTTGGATTCATTGGGTCGATTTGATCCAATTGCTCTTCCAAAGCTTTTCTCAAAGAATCTTCAGAAGACAAATTCTCATTAGAAAGTGTGTCAGCTGGAGTTGCAGATTCTGTCGCACTTTGGTTTGCCATGTAAGCAGAGTTGATCGCTTCTAGAGATCCGCCGATTTCATTGATTTCTGCTACCTCCCAGAATTGAAGTTTTGCAACTCCTTGAAGCAAGTTTCTAACTCTCTCTTGGTTGTCTACACCTGGAAGTTCGATCTGGATACGTCCAGAACCCTGAATTCTTTGAATGTTTGGCTGAGAAGTACCGAATCTGTCAATACGTGTTCTAAGGATGTTGAAAGAACGCTCGATAGCATTTTCAATCTCAGTATCGATTATGTCAAGGATTTCTGCATCAGAAGTTTCCAATGAAATTCTTCCTCTATTTGCAGCTGTT
This sequence comes from Algoriphagus iocasae, assembly GCF_014206875.1. Classification (GTDB taxonomy): domain Bacteria; phylum Bacteroidota; class Bacteroidia; order Cytophagales; family Cyclobacteriaceae; genus Algoriphagus; species Algoriphagus iocasae. Next base: position 1,118,945 of record NZ_JACIJO010000002.1, read on the forward strand.
GCAAAGATGGAGCTCAATTTTTTTCCTTGGCTGTTTGTTTGCCAAGCTGAATAAAAAAGATCAACAAACTTCTCATCAGAAGTCTTTGCCAATTCTTTTGCATCATCTACTGACTTATTAAAAGCAGCATCTTTAGGATTACCAGCGATACCTTTTACAATTTCTACAGGAGAAACTGCCAAGGTTACGTGCATACCTCCCTGAAGGTCCAAGCCAAGACCAAGTTCAGTTTCTTTCACTTCCTGATAAGTGTAATCTGCACCTAGGAAGTTATATACAGGCTCTCTCCAAACAGAATCGAGATAAGCTCTTCTTAAGGCAAAATCTACATTGCCGGACGCGTCAGTTGCATAAGCTTCTGCTTTTTGCTGTACGCTATTTGATACAAATGTGAATGACAGATAGTACAGGCAAAGCGCTGTAATAATCACTGTCAAAAACACAATGACACCTTTATTTTGCATAAGGATTAGATATTAATTATTGAATTGTTAATACAGAATTTGGGCTTTCCTAATTTTTAGGAAGCTGGAATGAAAGCGGGAAGAAAAAGGATTTAGGGTCCTTTGGTGGAAATTATCCGCTCAAAGAGAATCTCAACCAACTGGTTGGGATGGAAGAAAGTGCTTGTTTCTACATGAAAACTGTTATTGCTTTCTTGCTCAATCTGGTAGATCAAATACATCACTGTATGCGATACATGCACCACAAAAGGTACCACCGCATTGACAGCAACATTTAAAAAAGTTTGATTTGGATCTTGATGTTCTTGGTGATCCTGTTGCTCTTGAGCCACATTTTCGACCGTATCAGGAATGTACTCTACGCTGGAAATGAACATACAAAATAGCAGAGCCAGCACCATAGTGATGCGCTGTTGGATTAATTTGCTATTTCGATTAGTGTTATTCATGCGGCGCAAATATAGATAATATTTGAAATTCAAGCGAATTAGAGGAACTTTTTTGGAATTGTTACTTCCCAGACCTTGCTCTTAGGTAAGTTCTGATGACTTCCAGCGCTTTATCGAAACTGTGATTGTTTGGCACAATCAAATCTGCATCGTTTTTGAAAGGTTTGATGTACTTTTCATAAGTAGGCATCACATGCATTTCATATCGGTATAAGACATCATCTAGGTCATAACCTCTTTCTACTTTGTCTCGAATGATTCTTCTTTTCAATTTGATGTGATCTTTGGCATCGATAAAAATCTTTAAATCCAGTAAATCTGCCAGTTCTGGATAATACAAAACAAAAATCCCCTCAACGACGACCACTGGTGCAGCATTAAAGGTTAAGATTTTTGGGGTTTTTGCGGCATTATTAAAAGTGTACTCTTCTCTTTGCACTGATTCGCCGGCTTGGATTTTCCTGATATCTGCTGCGTATTCTTCAAAATCGATACTATGTGGCGTGTCGAAATTATGGATTCCTTGTGCATCAATAGGCTGGAGATGTCGAGGCTTGTAATAATTGTCCTGCGAAATCAAACATACTTCTCCAGGTTCAAAAGTATTGAGTAACCTCTCTAAGAAAAGTGTCTTTCCTGAAGCAGAACCTCCGGTGATCCCTACGATGAATGGTTTTTTCATTCGGCAAAGTTATAGTTTTTCCAAGGTTTACTCAGAATTTTATTTGGTTCAAAAACTGAATTAATGCCCGGACAGCTTTTCCTCGATGACTTATTTTATTTTTCTCATCCATCGTCAGCTCTGCAAATGTTTTGGAATATCCATCTGGAGTGAAAACCGGATCATAACCAAATCCTGCATTTCCAATTCGCTCTGTCCCGATTTTACCTTCTGCAATACCTTCAAACTTGTATTTTTCATCCCCGATCAGCAATGCAATGACCGTTTTGAAACGAGCGGTTCGATTTGATGAGGTTCCAAGGTTTTTTAAAAGTTTATCAATATTTCTCTCGTCGCTTCTAGGTTCTCCAGCATACCGACCGGAATAAACACCTGGTTCTCCCTCTAAAGCATCCACTTCTAGACCTGTATCATCGGCGAAGCAGTCTACTCCATAATGATCTTTTACATATTGGGCCTTTTGAAAAGCATTATGCTCCAGTGTGTCTCCAGTTTCTGGAAGTTCCTCATGGCATCCGATTTCCTGAAGGGAAACAATTTCAACTCCCTTTCCCAAAGCAGCCTTTACTTCCTCTATTTTCTTTTTATTATTCGTTGCGAAACAGATTTTCATAGATCAAAAATAAGAGTTGGATGGAAAGGAAACTACCAAAAGCAGGAGATAAGCTTCCCTTCAAGTTAAATTTTTGAAAAGCTTCTCGATTGAAGGGTATAAAAAAAATGAAAGCTTTAATTTCGAGGACATCTTTTAATAGAGTATGAAAAAAATTACTGTTTACTGTGGATCTCGAAAAGGAGAAAGTCCTGCGTATGAAGCGGGTGTTAGATCCTTGGCGATAGAGATGATAAAGAGGGATCATTCCTTGGTGTATGGAGCTGGACGAGTTGGTCTGATGGGAGTAATTGCTGACGAAATGTTAGCTGCAGGAAAGGAAGTGATTGGAATTATTCCCCAAAAATTGGTTGATCGTGAAGTCGCACACAAAGGTTGCACAGACTTGGTGATTGTGGAAACGATGCGGGATAGAAAATGGCTGATGGCAGAAAAGGGTGATGGTTTTATTGCAATGCCAGGAGGAATTGGGACACTAGAGGAGCTTTTTGAAATCATGACATTGAATCAACTCCATTACATCCAAAAACCATTGGCACTTTTTAATGTGAATGGCTACTACGATAAGCTTGTGGATTTTCTAAACCATGCGAAAGAAGAGGGATTTCTGTATTCGGTATTGGATGAATCATTGATTGTTTCGGATGATCCTGTTGAGATTCTTGATAAAATGGCCGCCTTTCGTCCAAAAGCCACTCCAGACTGGTAAAAATGATCCTAATCTGCTTTATCATGGCAGTATGAAATCAAACAATTAGGATTATTTAAAATCATCCTAAAAATTAAATTTCTTATTTTTGCGCAGCAACGAAGCAAAAATGATCCAAAAGCTATTTCCATTAGATAAAAATTACATACTTCGTCAAGCTCAGTCTGAGCTCGAGGAGGAATTGATCGATCGGATGGTTTTTGAATTGAAGCGTTCCTATACACTTTTATATAATCCATTGCGATTGATGGATCAGACATTTATTCAGATCCTGGATACTTTTACTTTTCCCAGAGAAAGAGCCAAATTGATTTACAGACAGCTTTGCGGGATCTACCGCTATAAGCATGGGGACAATCAATTGGAAATGCTTTTTGATGGCAGAACCCATTTGGACAAGTTTAAAGAGGATTGGTCTGCAGCTTTGGTTTCGTATGTGCAGGAACTCGGCATCTATGAGCAATATGTGAAGACCATGCTTCGAATGACTTTGTTATTTGATACAGAATCAAGAGCAGAGTGGGCAGAAAATCACTGCAAGGCCTTCATCAATCAATATTTTGAGTTGAAAGTGGTGAAAAGACATGGTGAGCTGAAACTCAAAGTAGGATAAACCGAAAAATTCAAAATCTCTATATAAAACAAAAGCTCGTTGAAATCATCAACGAGCTTTTGTTTTTTGGTAATCAGTAAACTGCCTACTGAGACTGATTACTGATTACTGTTATTTCCCCCATTCGGTATGGAAAATTCCTTCACGATCTGTTCTCTCATAAGTATGAGATCCAAAATGATCCCTTTGTGCTTGGATCAAATTAAGAGGGAGTTTTGTGGAAGTGTAGGCATCGAAGTAACTCAAGGCGCTGGAAAGTCCCGGAACTGGGATTCCTGACTTTGCAGCGAAAGCTACCACTTCTCTTACCGCAGGAAGAGTTCCCTGAACTTTAGAAACAAAAGAAGGAGAAAGCAATAAATTAGGAAGATCATTATCAGCTTCAAAAGCATCCGAGATATCTGCCAAAAGCCCTGCACGAATGATACATCCTGCTCTCCAAATCTTGGCGATGGTCGCCATATTTAAATCATATCCATAATCTTTGGAAGCATAGCTCAGCTGATGCAATCCTTGAGCATAAGCAATAATAAAAGAGAAATAAAGTGCTTGTTCCGCTTGGGCGATCAATTCTTCTTTTGCAATATGAGGTACTTCCGGTCTTGAGTATAATTCATCTGCTTGCACCCTTTCATCTTTCAAAGCTGAGATTTCACGCATACTCACGGCCATGTCGATTGTCGGAACAGGAATTCCCAAGTCCATCGCATTCTGAGAAGTCCACTTTCCAGTGCCTTTTTGCTTTGCCTTGTCTAGAATCATATCTACCAAATCGGCTGATGTCAAATCATCTTTTTGCGTGAAAATCTCCGCAGTAATTTCTACCAAAAAGGATTGTAATCGTCCGTTATTCCAAGAAGCATATACCTGATTAAGTTCTTCATTGCTCAGATCGCAAGACTTTTTCAACAAATCATAAATCTCAGAAGTCAGTTGCATCATGGCATATTCGATTCCATTATGAACCATCTTCACATAATTACCTGCTGACTTTGGACCCAAATACGCTACGCAAGGCTCTCCTTTATATTTAGCAGAAACCGCTTCAAAAATTGGTTTTACATGTTCGTAAGCTTCTTTGTCCCCGCCAGGCATGATGCTTGGGCCTTTTCTGGCGCCTTCAGCTCCACCTGAAACTCCTGAACCGAAAAAGTGAATTCCCTTTTCTTTCAAATATGCTTCACGTCGATCCGTATCAGTAAAAAATGAATTTCCTCCATCTATGATGATATCGTCTTTGTCAAGATAAGGTAGAAGACTATCAATTGCCTGATCCACAATTTTTCCGGCAGGAACCAATAACATGATTTTCCTTGGAGTGCTAAGTGCCTGAACAAAAGTGTTGATGTCAGTAGAGGCACTTACTTTAGAAAGATCGCCACCTTCTGTTTTTAAGGCTTCTACTTTTTCAGAATCTAAATCGTAACCAAATGCTTTGAAATTATTATCAGCGACATTCAAAATAAAATTTCTGCCCATTACCCCAAGACCTACCAGGCCAAAATCGTAGTCTTTATAATCCATCTTTTTCTGTTTTTCTTAAAATTACCTAGGCAATCATTTTTGGTTCCTATGCTTATTAAAACAAATAAGCCTTAATTTTGCGACTGCAAAGCAAAATTAAATTAAAGTGGCAATTGTTCACTTTTTTATGCAAATCAATTAACCCTAATTCTGAAATTTGACTCAAACGGTTTCAAACTTCTCAATGAAAATCCGGAGTATTTTAAAAACATTCAGGAAGTAGCCCGGAAAATGAACCTGTTTCTTCAAAAAAACATTTTGTGATTCCCAGCTTCGATAAATTTGTTGAAGAGCTGAAAATATCGACTTACGCATGAAAAAAACTTTAAATCAGATGCTCATTATTTTTGGAGCATCTGGGGATTTAACTGCTCGTAAACTAGTTCCTGCACTTTATAATCTTTACAAAGGAAAACACCTTCCTGAAAATTTTGTGGTGCTCGGCGCTAGTAGAAGTGATATGTCAGATGAGGCTTTCCGCCGTAAGGTGGTTCAGGAAAGTGAGTTTTTAGAAAAAAAGATCAGCAAGGAAGAAGCTTCTTATATTAAAACCTTTGCTGATAAACTTTTTTATCAAGATCTAGGCGAAAACTATGACAGCGATTACTCGGCTTTAGCGAAAAGGATTGCTGAACTAAATAAGGATCATGGCTGTGAGGAAAATTACATTTTCTACCTCTCCACTCCTCCGAGTTTGTATGAAGTCATTGCCAAGAACCTTTGTGAAGCTGGTTTGACGACGGAAGAAAATGGTTGGAAGAGAATTATCGTGGAGAAGCCTTTTGGCTACAGTCTGGAAACGGCTAAGGAACTGAATGAAGGACTTCATAAATATTTCAATGAGCCGCAGGTTTACAGAATAGATCATTATCTAGGAAAGGAAACGGTTCAGAATTTATTGGTGACACGTTTTTCCAATTCGATTTTTGAACCTACTTGGAACAGAAGATACATTCATCATGTAGAAATCACCAATGCGGAAACCGTCGGTGTAGAGAAGCGTGGAGGATATTACGATAAGTCTGGTGCACTTCGGGATATGTTCCAAAGTCATTTGCTTCAGGTTCTTTCATTGATTGTAATGGAACCACCGATCAATTCCAGCGCTGAGGAAATCCGTGATGAAAAAGTCAAAGCTTTGAAATCATTGCGCTTGATGACTGACCCGGAGGTTTTGGCAACGCATACTATGAAAGGCCAGTATGTTGCTTCCACGATCAATGGAAAAAAAGTCAAAGGCTATCGTGAAGAAGAAGGTGTAGATCCTGATTCTAAAACGGAAACCTTTGCGGCCATCAAATTCTTTGTGGATAACTGGAGATGGAAAGATGTGCCTTTCTACGTGAGAACTGCGAAATACATGCCGACAAAAGTTACTGAGGTGGTGATCCATTTCAAATCTCCGGCACATGAAGTCTTCAAAAGTCATGATGCATACCAAAAAGACAATAAACTTATCATTCGAATTCAACCAGATGAAGGGATTTTGATCAAGTTTGGTGTGAAAGTGCCAGGTCTTGGTTTTAATGTGGAGCAGGCAAATCTTGACTTTTACTATTCTGACTTAGATTCCGCCCAAGTGATGGACGCATACGAAAGGTTGCTTTTAGATGCAATGCAAGGCGATGCAACACTTTATGCGAGAGCAGATGAAGTGGAAGCAGCTTGGAAATTTGTTGATCCAATTTTGAAATATTGGGAGAATGAAGATGTTCCAACCTACGGTTATGCTGCCGGAACTTGGGGGCCTAGAAACTCCGATGAAATGTTTGAAGGACATTTTGGTTGGAGAAATCCAGGCAAACGTCTGACTGACGAAACTGGTTTCTGTATTCTTTAATACTTTCTTTCCTAATTCCATTTCCTTTAACTTCTAACCAATAAAAAATGAACGTCATCGTATCCAGCTCTAAGGAAAGTCTTGCAGAAGAATTTGCCTATCAATTAAAAGAAATGTCTGACACGGGTGAAAAAATCCATGTGGCACTTTCCGGAGGCAGTACTCCCAAAGCAATTTTTGATTACATCGCTGAGGAGTTGGGAGAAGATATTCTATGGGATAACATTAATTTCTATTGGGGTGATGAACGATGCGTTCCGCCTACTGATTCAGAAAGTAATTACAAGATGACTGTGGATCATTTGCTTTCTAAAATCGATATGCCTGAAGAAAATATCTTTAGAGTAATCGGTGAAAATGATCCTGAGGAAGAAGCAATCCGATACAGCCAAGTGTTGGAGGAAGAACTTCCTATTGTCAATGGAATTCCTCAGTTTGATTTGGTAATGTTAGGCCTAGGTGATGATGGTCATACTGTTTCTATATTTCCTTATAATATCAAATTATGGGATGCAAAAGAAAACTGCGTCGTAGCAGTACACCCTGATTCAGGTCAGAAAAGAGTGACAATCACTGGTAAAGTTGTAAACAACGCCAAGTCAGTTGCCTTTTTGGTGACGGGTGCAAACAAAGCAGAGAAAGTACACGAGATCGTCATGCTGGAAGGAGATTATGAGAAGTATCCAGCTTCTTTGGTCAAGCCTGAAAGTGAAGATTTAACTTGGTTTTTGGATCAGGATGCGGCAAAGCTTTTGGGTTGAAAAAATCGATCGAGATATATTAAATAGAAACGGAGTTGAGATTGTCTCAACTCCGTTTTGTTTTTATACTTTTTCGAAAGTCGATTTATTACAAATCGAATAGACTTCCAGTTCCTTGACTCGGTTTGATATTAAGATGCTTGTAAGCTAGCTCCGTTGCCATTCTTCCTCTTGCAGTTCTCTTTAGATAACCTTCCTGAATCAAAAACGGCTCATACACTTCTTCAATAGTTTCTGCTTCTTCACCACAAGCTGTGGCGATGGTGCTGAGCCCAACTGGTCCTCCTTTAAACTTTTCAATAATTGTCATCAGGATTCTGTTGTCCATTTCATCCAGTCCATTCATGTCCACGTCTAGTGCATCCAAGGCTATTTTTGAAATTTCTAAAGTGATGGTTCCGTTCCCTTTAACCTCAGCAAAATCTCTTGTTCTTCTCAGTAACATGTTGGCGATTCTAGGTGTTCCGCGACTTCGACGGGCAATTTCATAAGCAGCAACTTCATCGATTGGCGTTTGTAGGATACCTGCAGATCTACTAACTATATCTGTTAATAATTTTGCGTCGTAGTATTCCAGCCTGGAATTGATGCCAAATCGAGCCCGAAGTGGAGAAGTCAATAAACCGGATCGTGTCGTAGCGCCGATCAAAGTAAAAGGACTTAGAGAAATCTGTACAGATCTGGCGTTAGGTCCCGAATCCAGCATGATGTCGATTCGGAAATCCTCCATTGCAGAATAAAGGTATTCTTCCACGATGGGATTCAGTCTGTGGATTTCGTCAATGAAAAGTACATCTCCCTCTTCCAGATTTGTTAAAAGCCCTGCTAAATCGGAGGGTTTGTCCAAGACCGGTCCGGAAGTGATTTTTATTCCAGTTTGTAACTCATTGGCAATAATATGACTCAAAGTAGTTTTGCCAAGTCCAGGAGGGCCATGTAATAAAACATGATCTAAAGGTTCATTTCTGCGCTTTGCCGCCAAAACAAAAACTCTCAGGTTTTCCACAATTTTGAACTGCCCGGTAAAGTCCTCAAAGCTCAGCGGTCGCAAAGCTTTTTCAAATTCCTTATCCTTTGAGCTCAAATGCTCTTCATCTCCTGTCAGATAATCTTCTCTCATAGTTTAGTGGTGCTCCTACAAAGATAGAAAAATACCCGTGCCAGCGAGGGGCTTTTACCAGCCATTTCAAACCTTTAAACTGAAAAATAACTCTTAACTTCGCAGCGAAATATAGAACACTATGCGTCCCAATACTCGAAAAAATATCATCTATTCCCTTGTTTTACTGGCAATGGTCATTCTGGTATATGCTTGGAGAAACCAGAATCCAAAAACAAGCGAGCAAAAAGAGGAAATCGAAGTGAATGGAAAGTTGACTTTGTCAGGTAAGACCATGGGAACTACTTATAACATCACCTATCTCGATGAGGAAGGTCGTGACTTCCAGCCTTCCATTGATTCCTTGTTGGTGGTTTTCAACCAAAGCCTTTCTACTTACATTCCTGATTCGGAATTAAGCCAATTCAATAACAGTGACACCTTGGATTTTGAACTTCCTTATTTGCTCCCGATACTGGAAGCAAGTAAAGATATTAATCAAAAAACAGATGGTGCTTTTGATCCTACGGTAGGCCCATTAGTGAATATCTGGGGTTTTGGACCGACAGGTCCAGAGTTAAAGGACAGTGTCGATATTCAGAACTTGCTGAAATTGGTAGGTTTTGAAAAAGTTGATTTCGACTCCAAGCAAGTAAGAAAAAAGGTGTCAGGAATTTATCTGGATTTTAGTTCTATTGCCAAAGGTTATGGAGTGGACGTAGTCGCGGAGTTTTTAGCTTCCAAAGGAATCAATGATTATCTCGTAGAAATCGGAGGAGAATTGGTAGCCAAAGGTGTAAACGAAAGCGGGGAACTTTGGAAAGTGGGAGTAAATCGACCTGAGGAATCTTCTTCCGCTTCAGACCTGATCAGCATCATTGCGCTGCAGGATAAAGGAATGGCAACTTCCGGCAACTATAGAAATTTTTACGTGCGTGATTCAGTCAAAATTTCCCATACGATCAATCCAAAAACAGGCTATCCAATTGCTCAAAATCTTCTCAGTGCAACTGTCGTGGCGGATGACTGCATGACAGCTGATGCTTATGCTACCGCATTGATGGTGATGGGAACAGAAAAAGCAATTGCGCTGGATTCGGCTTTGGATGAAATTGAAGTGTTTTTGATTTTTAGTGGACCAAACGGAGAGTTTGAAACCTATGCCAGCGAATCACTTAAACCCTATCTTTCATTTGTCCAGAAATAGCAAAGCTTGATTGCTCTTTTCTAAATGATTTTCGAGAAGACTGATTTTAAATGCAACATTATTGAATTTTATTACCTTTGCGCTGGTTATGTTTCCAGCTTTCTAAAAAAGGAAAGTAAATTTCTTGCATGGGTTTAAATTTTATTCTTCTTTTTCTGACTGCTTTAGGTGCTGGTTCTTTGGTTTTTATCGCACCTAAATTCCGTGATAAGTACTTCAAGCTGGTATTAGTTTTTGCGGGTTCCTACCTTTTTTCAATTACGATTCTGCACATACTCCCCGAGTTATTCCACAGTGGATATGAAGGTGGAAGAATGGGATTATACATTCTGATTGGCTTTTTGCTTCAACAGTTATTGGAATTTTTATCAAGTGGAATTGAGCATGGGCATATACACCATCACCATGGCGAAACAAAGTCTGGAGTGTTTACAGTCATGCTGGGACTCTTTATTCATGCGTTTTTAGAAGGCACATTACTTTCTCATGGAAGTCTGATCGAGGGAAGCACGGAAGCTTTTGGTCATGTGCATAACAGTAAAACTGTTTTGGCAGGGGTGATTTTACATAAAGGTCCTGCGGCATTCGCTTTGGCGGCTGTGTTAAGCAGCTCGATGAGCAAAAAATGGACTTTGATTCTATTGATGATTTTTGCTCTTGCCTCACCTTTAGGGATGTTTAGCAGCGCTTATTTGTTCCAAAGTGGCTTATTGGAAAAAGAGGGTGTAGGGATTCTTTTTGGCTTGGTTGCAGGTGGGTTTTTGCATATTTCAACCACCATTTTCTTTGAAAGTAGTCCACATCACAAGTTCAATTGGAATAAATTGATCGTAAGTTTTTTGGCCGCAGGCTTAGCAATTCTTTCGGAATACTTATTCTAGTAATCAAAGTTTTTCTTCATTAAGAGCTTATAGGAATTTCGGTAAAATGATCTTCTTCCGAAAGAATATCAGGTAAAGACTGAGTCTTTCTTTAAATTTTTGTCATTTAATGGAAAAGGGGTTGCATTTCGTTGAAATCTACCCTTACTTTTAATTTTGATTCCTAAATAAACCCCTGACCCCATGGCCAATGATCCCGGCAAAATGAAAGCCTACTGGAGGAAAAACCTCAAAACCCTATTTTTCTTATTGCTTATCTGGTTTTTAGTCTCCTTTGGATTTGGGATTCTCTGGGTAGAGGAGTTGAATCAAATCCATCTTGGTGGATTTAAGTTAGGTTTTTGGTTTGCCCAGCAAGGTTCTATTTACGCATTTGTCGTGTTGATTTTCATTTATGTCTATCGGATGAATAAGCTGGACAAAGAGTTTGATGTCAACGAAGAATAACTAGGAATCCCCAAAATCACCTGAACGAATGGATATTTTAACTTGGACTTATATACTCGTTGGTCTCTCTTTTACCCTTTATATCGGGATTGCAATCTGGTCTAGAGCGGGCTCAACAAAGGAATTTTATGTTGCAGGGGGAGGGGTTTCACCTTTGGCAAACGGAATGGCGACAGCAGCAGACTGGATGTCGGCAGCTTCCTTTATTTCTATGGCAGGAATTATCTCATTTGCCGGATATGATGGGTCCGTTTATTTGATGGGATGGACAGGAGGCTATGTTTTGCTCGCCTTACTTTTGGCACCTTACCTGCGGAAATTTGGAAAGTTCACTGTTCCTGATTTTGTCGGAGATAGATATTATTCAAACACAGCCAAAGTGGTTGCCGTGATTTGTGCTTTATTCATCTCATTCACTTATGTCGCTGGACAAATGCGAGGAGTAGGAATTGTTTTCTCTAGATATTTGGAAGTGCCGATCGAATGGGGAGTGGTGATCGGAATGTGTATCGTCTTCTTTTATGCGGTTCTAGGAGGCATGAAAGGGATTACTTATACCCAAGTTGCTCAATACTGCGTGTTGATTTTTGCCTACATGGTACCTGCGATATTTGTTTCTATGCAGCTTACTGGCAATCCAATTCCTCAGCTTGGTTTAGGAGGAGAAGTAGCAGATGGAACAGCGTTATTGGATAAATTAGATGGAGTTTTGGCCGAACTCGGTTTTGCAGAATATACAGCAGGTCGCAAAGGCATGATGGATGTGTTTATGATCACATTGGCTTTGATGGTAGGCACGGCAGGATTGCCACATGTGATTGTCCGTTTCTTTACCGTTCCAAAAGTGAAAGATGCCCGATTATCCGCTGGATATGCATTGGTTTTTATCGCTATTCTTTACACTACAGCCCCTGCTATTGCTGCATTTGGGATCTATAATGCGATAAACAGTACTTCTGAAAAGGAAATTTCTTCATTGCCAGTTTGGGTGTCCAACTGGCAGAAAACAAATTTGATTGCAGTTGACGATAAAAACGGGGATGGCAAAATCCAATACGTTGCAGATCCTGCTACCAACGAACTGACGATTGACCGTGATATTATGGTTTTGGCAAGCCCGGAAATAGCCGAGCTTCCCAACTGGGTTGTTGGCTTAGTGGCTGCCGGTGCAATGGCAGCAGCATTATCCACTGCAGCAGGTTTATTACTGGTAATTTCGACTTCTGTTTCCAGAGATTTATTTAAGACTTTCAGACCTGATATATCTGAGAAAAAGGAATTGAGAATCGCCAGAATTGCTGCTGCGGGAGCGGTGCTTTTGGCCGGTTATTTTGGGGTCAATCCTCCTGGCTTTGTAGCTCAAGTCGTTGCTTTCGCTTTTGGTTTGGCTGCAGCATCATTTTTCCCAGTAATTATCATGGGGATTTTCTCTTCCAGAATCAATAAAGAAGGAGCCATTGCAGGAATGATTTCGGGATTGATCTTTACACTGGCATATATTATTTATTTCAAATTTATTTCGCCTGAAATGAATACTGCAGACCATTGGTGGTTTGGTGTGAGTCCTGAAGGAATAGGAACAATCGGGATGTTTTTAAATTTTCTCGTTTGCATTGTCGTGTCGAGATTTACTCCCGCACCCCCACAATCTGTACAGGATATGATACAAGAGATCAGAATTCCTCGAGGAGCTGGCAAGGCTGTGGATCATTAATTGTAACTTAGAGTCAAGAAAAAAATAGATTATCGATAACCCAATAATATCATGAGTGATAGAATACATACCCTCAGCGGGTACCTACATGAATATCAAAAAAGCGTAGCACAACCGGAAGAGTTTTGGGCGAGAATAGCAGATTCTTTCCATTGGAGAAAACGATGGGATAAGGTTTTGAAATGGAATTTCGATGGGCCAGATGTGAAATGGTTTTTGAATGGAAAGCTGAATATCACTGAAAATATTTTTGAAAGGTATCTTTTCACCATTGGTGATAGACCGGCAATTATTTGGGAAGCAAATGACCCTAATGAAGCAGGACGAACACTGACATATCGGGAGTTATATCATGAAGTCTGTCGCTTTGCAAATGCCCTGAAAAGTAAAGGGATCGGTAAAGGAGATAAGGTGATTATTTACATGCCGATGGTGCCTGAGGCAGCTATTGCCATGCTGGCTTGTGCTAGAATAGGAGCTGTTCATTCGGTGGTCTTTGCTGGTTTTTCCAGCAATGCCCTTGCAGATAGAGTAAATGATTGCGAAGCAAAAGCGATTTTGACTTCGGATGGAAACTTTAGAGGAGCTAAGAAAATAGATGTGAAATCTGTCGTGGATCAAGCCTTGGAGAAAAGTTCTGTGGAGACTGTAATCGTTTACCAAAGAACCAATCAGGAAGTGACCATGGTGGAGGGGAGAGATTATTGGTGGCATGATGTTGTGGCAAATGAGTCAAGCGAAAGCCCAGCAGAGGAGATGGATAGCGAGGACATGTTATTCATTCTTTATACATCTGGCTCTACGGGTAAGCCGAAAGGAGTTGTTCATACTACGGGAGGATACATGGTTTATTCCAAGTATTCATTTGAAAATGTATTTCAATATTCTCCTGGGGATGTATATTGGTGTACTGCCGATATCGGATGGATTACTGGTCACTCCTACATTGTTTATGGGCCATTATTAGCTGGAGCTACCACTTTGATGTTTGAAGGAGTTCCTACTTTTCCTGATTGCGGAAGATTCTGGGCTGTAGTGGAAAAGTATAAAGTGAATCAGTTTTATACTGCACCAACAGCTATCAGAGCTTTACAGGCATATGGAACAACAGAAATCGAAAAATATGATTTGAGTTCTTTGAAAGTACTGGGATCTGTTGGTGAGCCGATCAATGAAGAAGCCTGGCATTGGTATCATACGCATATTGGAAAAAACAAATGTCCAATCGTGGATACCTGGTGGCAAACAGAGACTGGTGGAATCATGGTGTCCCCAATAGCGGGAATTACACCTACTAAACCGGCCTATGCTACTCTACCTTTACCTGGCGTACAGCTTTGCATCGTAGATCCTGAAGGGAATGAACTAACGGGGAATTCAGTAGAAGGAAATCTTTGTATCAAATTCCCATGGCCATCTATGATCAGAACTACCTATGGAGATCATGACAGATGCAAGCAAACGTATTTTTCTACTTATAAAGGAATGTATTTTACTGGCGATGGTGTCAAAAGAGATCATGATGGTTATTACAGAATTTTAGGTAGAGTCGATGATGTGATCAATGTTTCCGGACATAGAATGGGAACAGCCGAAGTAGAAAATGCGATCAATGAACATCCAAAAGTGATTGAATCAGCGGTAGTCGGTTATCCTCATGATGTGAAAGGTCAGGGAATTTATGCCTATGTAATTTGTGATTTGACAAATCGTACAGAGGATAACCTGATCAACGAAATCAAAGAGATGGTGTCAAAAATAATTGGCCCAATTGCCAAGCCAGATAAAATTCAGATCGTACCTGGTCTGCCGAAAACAAGATCTGGAAAGATTATGAGAAGGATTTTGAGAAAGGTTGCCGAAAATAGCTTGGATAATATGGGTGATACCAGCACTTTGCTTGATCCGGATGTAGTGAATAAAATTATAGAAGGAAGACAATAAAGAAAAGCTGTCTTAAAAGTCTAAAATTTGTCAGCCTGAGCGGAGTCGAAGGCCTTTTGAAACGAAATAACCAACATTTCGACTTCGCTCAATGTGACAAAAACCAAATTTAAGACAGCTTCATTTTTTAATCTTTTGGTGCTGCGTCATTTTCCTCCTCATCCATTTTTATCTGTGAAACGATGGAGTCGGGAGAATCCATCTCTTGTTTATAGAAATTGTGCACACCGACCATAAAAGCAACAATCATTGCCCAAGTCAGCTTTCGCAGGTATCTATACGATTTAAAAAATGGATTCATGGCTATTAATTTCTTGTTTCTTTTGGTCAAAGGCTATTCCATAAAATTTTCTTGACACTTTGTCAGCCTTTTTAAAATAGAGTTCTCTAATTAGTATATTTCAGACATGGCCAATGTGATTGTCAATAGAGTAGCAGAATTCCTGAAAAGCTTTCCTCCGTTTTCCTTTCTTTCTAAAGAGGATCTCGAGTTGATTGCCTCGAATGTAGAAATCAAATACGTGGAGCAGGGAGAGCAATTATTTTTGAAAGGAGATCCTGCAGAGCCTCATTTTTTTGTGGTGAAGGAAGGGGCAATAGCATTGACAGAAAACAGAGGGGGGAAGGAGGAAATAGCAGAATACTGCGATCAAGGAGATGTTTTTGGGGTATTGGCACTTTTGGGAAAACGCCCCTATGTTTTAAATGCCCAAGCTTCAGAAGATAGCTTGATTTATATGATCCCAGTTGCCGTTTTCGAGTCTATTCTGGAACACAATAGCAGAGTTGCTCTGTACTTTGCGGCAGGTTTTGCCAGCGGGCAAGTGGTCGTACGCCTAGATCTTTCACAAGGTCAGATTGCCAGAAAAGCCCTTGGAAATCATTCTCAAGATCATTCCTTGCTGATATTTTCTGATCCTTCTGTCATAAAAATCTCTGAAAATGTCCTGACAGGAAGTGAAAATCTGAGTATTCAGGAAGCAGCCAAACTGATGAGCTTTCAGGAAGTCAGCAGCATTGTCATTGTAAATGAAAAAGGTTTTCCAAAAGGAATTCTGACGGATAAAGACCTGAGAACTCGGGTAGTTGCAGAAGGAATTTCTTTGGACACGCCTGTTTCCAACCTGATGAGCGATCAGCTTATTGTAAAAAAGAGTGATGCCGGTTTTTCGGATTTATACCTCTGTATGATCAGAAATAGGTTACATCATTTAATCTTGACAGAAGACGGCAATTCGAATAGCCCTGTCAAAGGAATTATTTCTGATCATGATATTTTGCTATCCATGGGAAATAGTCCTGCGGTGTTGATTCATGCTTTATTGAATACGCAGGATTTATCCGAAATGAGAGCGATCAGGGATCGTGCTGAGCAAATGCTTCGGTATTACCTGGAAAATGAAGTAGCCATGGATTTTGTTGCTTCTGTCATGACCGAAATCAATAATGTGATTATTTCTCAGGCAAAAAATATTGCGCTGAAGAAGTATACCCATGAATATCCGGACTTGCAGCACATAAAATTCTGTTTTCTAAGTCTCGGTAGTGAGGGCAGGGAAGAACAGTTGCTTCGAACAGATCAGGATAATGCTATCATTTATGAGGATGTTCAAGAGGATTTAAAGGAAAAAGCAAAAGAATATTTCTTGAAAATAGGATCTGAAATAGTGGAGATCCTGATCAAATGCGGGATTTCGCCTTGTCCTGGAGATATCATGGCAAGTAATCCAAAATGGGTTCAGCCTTTATCGGTATGGGAGGAATATTTTTCTGATTGGATATTGAAGCCAACGGAACAGGCTCTGCTGAATGCCAGTATTTTCTTTGATTTCAGACCCGTGGCCGGTCATTTCAGTCTTTCCGAGCAGTTGACAGAGCATATTTATCAAGAGGTCAGTAAAAAGCATTTCTTTCTAAATTTCCTGGCAAAGAATGCTTATTTGAACCCAGCTCCATTGGGGTTTTTCAAAGGATTTATTGTTGAAAAATCTGGTGAGCATCGAGACCAGTTTGATATCAAAGCCAGGGCGATGATGCCTTTGGCGGACCTTGCAAGACTGTTGACACTGAGTCATGGTTTGGTGAAAATCAACAATACTTTCAAAAGATTTGAAAAACTCGCAGAGCTAGAACCTAATCATACTGAGCTTTTTATTCAGGCTGGCAAAGCCTATGAAATATTAATGAGAATGCGTGCTTTGGAAGGATTGCAACACGGAACGAACGGTAGGTATATCAATCCAGAAAGTTTAGGAAAACTTCAAAAACAGCTTTTGAGAAATACTTTTTCTCCCATTTCTGAACTTCAGGAAATTGTGAAAATCAGGTTTCAATTGGATTATTTCGCAAAATGAACTGGGGATTTTTCAAAAGATCTAGAACTCGTCCCAAGGATTTTGTCCAAGAATTTTTGGATTCAGCCAAGACCCAAATTCCAGATATCCGTCGGATTGATCAATTGTCTTTTACCATCTTGGATACTGAGACTACAGGTTTGGATCCGCAAAAAGATCATATTCTTTCTTGCGGAGCGGTTAAAATTGAATCCCAAATTATCCATATTTCTTCAGCCAAAGAATGGTATTTGGAGTCTACCAAAAAAGGAAAAGAGGCTGTTTTGGTGCATGAGCTGATTGGAAGTAATTCGAAAATAGAACTGGAGAATTTTGCCACTGAACTCTTACAATATGTAGGCAAAAGCATTCTAGTTGGCCATCATTTGGGCTTTGATCTCGCTATGCTGCAAAAGGCTTTGAGCCCATTTGGGTTTTCGGAATTCCCAAACCCTAGTATTGATACCATGAATCTGGCCATTCGTTTAGATTATGGATTGTTGGTAGACCGGAGCAGAATCAATTTAAAAGAGTATTCTTTGGATGCACTTTGCGCGAGGTATATGATCAAAACTGAAGACAGACATACTGCAGGAGGGGATGCTTTTTTAACTGCCGAGTTACTTTTGAAACTGCTGAAGAAAGCTGAAAAAAAAGGAATTGAAAACTGGGGATTACTTCAGAAATAGAATTGAAAAAAGTTGAATTATAGTAAGAATGATTTTGCTTTTTCAAATCTGAAAATATAATGTAAGTATTTTAAAATCAGTGAAATATACTTATATTTAATAGGTTTTTTTGTCTCATTTTTCAATTCAATTCTATGTCAAAACTTCAAATAGACCCTCAATTACTTGTGCAAAATGAGCTGCTAGAAAAGCTCAGAAATCTGCAAGCAATCCCTGTACATCCGATTACCACCAAATACTGGTCCTTAGGAGGATCAGGTGGTTGGTTGGGAACATCGACTACTGGGATTTTGAAATGTCCGGACGGCGTGGGTTCGTTCCAGCATTATGTCAATGGTTCCATCTATTATCATCCATCCACCGGAGCCCATGAGGTTCATGGTTTGATAAAATCCAGATGGAAAAGCTTAGGATGGGAAAGAAGCTTTTTGGGCTATCCAAAAACGGATGAAACTGCTACTCCAGATGGAATTGGGAGATTTAATCATTTCCAAGGGGGAAGTATTTATTGGTCTCCTTCCACAGGAGCTTGGGAAGTACATGGTGCTATTCGAAGTAAATATTCCAGTTTAGGTTGGGAAAGAAGCTTTTTGAAGTACCCTCTTACCAACGAAAATACCTGTCCTGATGGGGTAGGTAGATATAATCATTTCCAGGGAGGAAGTATTTACTGGAGTCCAAGTACAGGAGCGCATGAAGTTCATGGAGCAATACGGTCACATTGGGCATCTTTAGGCTGGGAAAGAAGTGCTTTAGGATACCCAACTTCCGATGAATTGGTAGTTTTTGGAGGTGCGGCCAGAATCTCACATTTCCAGCATGGAAGTATTTATTGGTCTTCCACTGCAGGAGTTCGAGTTCTTAAAGAGCGAGTTCGTGTGCATGTGAAAATTCTTACGATGCCTACCCGATTTACGATTAACGAACAGTTTGCGGCTATGCAGGAAGTGTATGCTGTGGCAGGAATTCGAGTAGATTGCGCAACTACAGAAACGCTCAATTTGCCAACTTTGGCAGATGTGGATGTAGGAGGATGTACGATGGGTTCGGTTACACCAGAGCAAGTGACGCTTTTTGGAAACAGGAATTTTGTTGGGTCCAATGATGTGGTGGTTTACTTTGTAAACAGTACAGTGCCAGGTTATAATGGTTGTGCCGCTTTTCCTTCTGGAAGGCCAGGCTGCGTGGTCGTTAGAACTGCAAGTCGCTGGACTTTAGGTCATGAATTCGGCCATGTTTTAGGACTGAGCCATGTTAATAATAACGATCGACTAATGACTGGAAATGGTACATTTAATATTACCAACCCTCCACCAAATTTGACTTCGGGAGAATCCAGCACCATGCGATCAAGTGGACTCAGTACAAATCTCTAACCCAAAATTTTTAGAACTTATGGCACAAACTAGAAAAAAGGCCGCATCAACTGGCTTTGACCCACAGGAACTTCTGGACTTCCTTAGACAGGATGAGTTAGACTATCCTGCTGGTGCAGCGAAATTCGGAAAAGAAGCACTTCCATTATTGAAAGAACTGATAGCAGGTTCAGATGAAAACCTTTCTATGAAAGCAGCCTATTTGGTAGGTTATATCGACGATGAAAGTGTAGGTGATATCTTAAAAGAAGCAGCTGAAAAAGGATCTTCAACGATTCGAATAGCAGCAGCTTTTGGAGCCCAAAAAAGATCTCCTGAAGTAGCAGAGGCAATTCTGTCGAAAGCGCTGGATGATACCAATCCTTCGGTAGTGAAATTTGCGATGAGATCAGTTTCGGCTATGAAAATGCAAAATAAATTCAAATCCAAAATCGATCATATTTCCAAAAACTTCCTGGATGAGAATATTAAAAACTCAGCAAAGGAGCTCATGAAGAAAAATAAATAAGTGAACCTAAAATCAGGGGAAGCAAATCGCTTCCCCTTTTTTATTTCCAGTCAAAGTTAACCTTACCTGTTGACTTAATGTGGACTGTTAATCCATTTTTAGTTGGGAAAAAGCTTTCAGGATTTACTTCAAGATTCGATATGCTTAAATCCGCAATGCCAGTCTTCAGACCAAGTCTATCCTCGATGCTGGAGATACTTTCTTCCAAAGTACTTCCAATCGGGAAAACTGCTCGTTTTTCTATTTGATTGATGATCTTTCGTTTTTTTAATCCAACACTAGTCTGAGCTCCAAAATTTCCGCTTTCCATTTTGAAGTTGATATCGGTGAAGTATAAACTTTGGCTATCTGGGTCGAAAGCGGGCTTGCCGATGATGAAGAGTTTCCCATCCAGACTTTTTCCATTTGTCTGCTCGGCAAAGAAATCCATCGTGATTTCTAGAAATTCCCCGAAAGCCTGACTTTGGATATTACTTGGAGTTAAAACTGTTTTTTTATCAACTCTGATCGGGACGTTGTTTAGATTTTCTCCGAGAAGTTGATCGAGTTTTGCATAGCTGAGAACCCAAGGCAGTGTGATTTCAAGAAAGTTATCTGCATTGGTGTTTTCGGTAATTTTAGGGAGTGGAAAAGCTCTACTTGGTGCAGCATTGGCAGGGTGCGTATTGACCTTTCCATCCAGTCCAAGCCAAAGGTTTAGATTTTGGTTTTGATCAAAGAATTCATTCAATTCCACCGATTCAGGTTGGATAGAAAAAGCTGTTTGTTCGCCTTCCCAATTGATCGTAAAAGGCTTTCCGACTTGATTCCAAGCCAGGTCAACCACTGTTTTTAAAGAGAGTAATGATTTGGAAGAATTCAGGTTTTCTTCTCCCCATTTCTGGATTTCCTTTTCCAGAATTCCACTCAAATCTATAGTCATTCCCAGTAAATCCAGATTCATTTGCCCTCCCAAATCAACTAATTCAAAGTCTTTGAAAGAAACACTCCAGTCAGGATTGATGGTCGGGTTTACCACAATAACAGGAGATAATGTCTCATTCAGAGGAAGTTTAGATTGGATAAGACTTCCCAGTCCTTTTCTCTGAAGGCCGATTTCTCCTTGCAGTTTCAAAGGTAATGTGAGTTGGATTCGTTGGCTGTCCAAAGCGGTATAGCTTGGATTTCCATTTTTACTCAACTTAATGTTTCCTTCTACACTTCCCATGGAAAGTTGATCGTCCTGAATCAAAACAGTAGGAATGGTCTGATTCATGATTTTGTAAAGTGTCTCCTGCGGGATTAGTACCGGTACATTGACGGAAGAAAAAGCCGGAGGGGCGATGATCGGTTCTGGTTTTGAATGGGGATTGAAAGACTTACATGAAGCCAGACAAATTAAAACCAGGGTGAATAGTGAGAATGATTTTAGGTAGATCCTGTTGGTTTGTATTTTCATTTTTTAAATTCCGTAATCAATTAGGGAACTTTATCTTCCCCAAAAATATTGCCTCTTTATTAAAAGGATAAAAATGAATTGGAATAATCTGACCCAACTGCATCAAATAGAAGACATTAAGAGCCTTAGTGAGGATGTGCCTGTTTTGATTTTTAAACATAGTACCAGATGCTCTGTGAGTAGCATGTCTCTGAATCGATTGCTCCGCAACTGGAAAAATGAGGATCATGAAAAGGTTATACCCTATCATTTGGACCTGATTGAAAACAGAGAAATGTCCGATAGGATCAGCCAGGAGTTTGGAGTTCCACATCAGTCTCCTCAAGTCTTGGTCATAAAAAATGGAAAATCTGTTTATGACACCAGTCATTTTGATATTTCATACCCTGATATCATGGAGGTTGTAAAGAAATAATTAAACTTTTAAATGGCTATTTGGCCATTTATCCTTCGGATTTTCCTTTCTAATTTTTCTTTAGTTCCGCACTAAACCTTTGACATATTTCTATGGTCAAAGAATCAGATATTTGCGCAACTATGAGAAACATGTATAAATCTATTTTGCTGATTTTTTGCTTCCTGCTGGTGATAGAAGCTTTTGGCCAAAGGCCTCAAGGTCAAGGGCAAAGACCCCAAATAAAACTGACCGGGATAGTGATGGATGGATCCACCAAAACTCCAATGAACGGGGCAAACGTCCTGATTAAAACTTTGGCGGACTCTTTACTTTTAGGAGGGGTGACAGATGCTCAGGGGAAATTTGAGCTCAATAGACCGATGATTCCTCAGGTCAAAATCGAAATTAAATTTATTGGTTACGAAACAATCACAAAAACTCATAGCTTCAGAGATCCGGCAGATTTGGGAACGCTCGTTTTAAATGAAGACACACAGACTCTTGGTGAAGTGGTGATCGAAGGACAATCTCCTGTTGGTGAAATGAGAGGTGATACCACTTCTTTTAATGCCTCAGCTTTTAAGACTCAGCAAAATGCTCAAGCGGAAGACCTGATTAGAAAATTGCCTGGAGTCACGATTCAGAATGGAGAAGTTCAGGCGCAGGGCGAAACTGTTCAGAAAATTTTGGTAGATGGAAGAGAGTTTTTTGGTTCTGATCCGAACATTGCCTTGAGAAACCTTCCGGCAGATGCGATTGATCGTGTGGAGGTTTTGGATCAGAGATCTGATCAAAGTCGATTGACAGGATTCGATGACGGTTCCTATACCAAAACCATCAATATTATTTTAAGAGAAGATCGTAAAAATGGCCAGTTTGGACGAATGTATGCTGGCTATGGGACAGACGACAGGTATTCAGCAGGAGGTAGTCTCAACTTATTTAGCGGGGATAGAAGGGTGTCCATTTTGGGCCTAGCTAATAATATCAACCAACAAAATTTCTCAAGCCAGGATTTGGCAGGTGTAAATGCAAATAGCTCTGGAGGTGGAGGAAGAGGTCGTGGAGGTTTCGGCGGAGGAAATAATAATTTCTTCACTGGAAGTAATGGAGGTATCAATACCACTAATTCACTTGGCCTCAACTATTCTGATAAATGGGGCAAAAAAGTAAATTTCACAGGCAGTTATTTCTTCAATAATTCCGCAAATAAACTTCAGCAAATCACGAATCGGGAAACAGTGGTGAATGAAAGCCTCACTCAGTATTATCAGGAAAGCGTATTGAGTACTACTGATAATTTCAACCACCGGGTTTCTGGAAGATTAGAAGCTGATCTAAACGATAAGAATTCAATCATTGTCACTCCAAATATCTCTATTCAGAATAACAAGAGTTTCAGCGATCGAGATGCATTGACTACTGCTAGTACCGGAGATTCTTTGAGTGCTTTGAGATCGATTACCAACTCCGAAAACAAGTCTTACAACATTTCGAACAACTTCACTTACCGATATAAATTCGATAAAAAAGGAAGAACTTTTTCTACGGATATCAATACTTCCTGGAGTAACAGAGATCAAAATTCTGATCTGATGGCAGCCAGTATCGACTACAATAGAGACATGCTTGATACCACCATGCAGGAGACCTACACTATTTCTAAAGGATTCAATTATCGAATCAACGCAACCTTGACTGAGCCTTTGGGAGAAAAATCAATCGGTACAATCGGCTATCAAATTGGGAATAACAAATCCGATTCGGATCAGAAAACCTATGTTTTAGAAGCAGAGCAAAGCAATTACTTATTGGATACCGCTTTGAGTAATGAGTTTATCAACAAGTTTATCACTCAGCGATTAAGAACCGGTTACGCTTACAATAACAATGGATTGAATTTGAATTTCAACTTAGATTATCAAAATGCCAAGTTGGATAATGAAGCATTTTTCCCGACAGAAAGAGTGTTTAATAGAAGTTTTAATAACCTATTACCAGGGGCAAGTTTAAGTTATAGAAATCGGGAAACAGGGATTTCTTACCGAGTGAGATATCGTACCAACACAGATGAGCCGAGCGTTTCCCAGTTGCAGAATGTGGTTAATAACCAGAACCCATTAAATCTTAGTGTGGGTAATCCGAATCTGGGTCAGAGTTATAACCACAACATTTTCATGAATGTGAGCAAGATCAACATGGAGAAAAACAAGACCATGTTTATGTTCTTGAATTATTCCGGAACATCCAATTACATCGGAAGCAGTACTTTTATCACAGCTCAGGATACTTTGATCAACGGTGAGATTTTACTGAGACCTGGAGGTCAGATTTCGCAACCGACCAATTTGGATGGCAATTTCAGAACCACCTTGTTTTTCACCTATGGCACTCCTGTCAAAGGAATTAAAACCCAGTTTAATATGAATACCCGGATTAACTTTAACAGAATCCCGGGTTTGATTAATGGGGAGAGAAACCTGAATGACAACCTTTCATTGGGTCAAGGAATAACATTTACTTCTAATATCAGTGAGAATGTAGATTTCACATTGAGTACGACTGGTACTTATAACATCGTTAATTCAAGCTTACAATCAGCTCAGGATAATAACTACTACGTGCAGGAGTCAAACTTGAGATTGTACTATTCACCAAATGGCGGCAAATTGTTTATAGGAAACAATATCAATCATAGCCTTTATAGTGGTCTATCTGAAGGGTTTGATCAAAACTTCTGGCTTTGGAATATTGAAGGCGGATATAGATTTGCGAAGAATAACAAAGCTGAATTGAAAGTGGTGGTTTTTGATTTGTTGAATCAAAATAACAGCATCCAAAGAACGATTTCCGATGTTTCTGTAACAGATGTTTATACCAATGTTTTGACGCGATACGGTATGTTGACATTCACTTATATCCTGGGGAATTTTAAGCAACCGGAAAATCCACAAGGAGATCGTCCATGGATGGGAAGACCAGGTGGAGGAAGAACTTGGTAAAGTGTGATATACGAAGCTTGATTTAAGATTTACGAGATCAACTATTATTCGAACCGACTGGAGTTTTTCAGTCGGTTTTTTTTATTCACCGAATTACTAAATTTTAGTATATTAACTATATTGTCTGTCAAATGAAGTTTATTTACCAATTTTCTATCCTCACCTTTTTATTTTCTTGTGCAGCAGAATCGGAAAAAGGAAGCCATCGAGTGCTTAAGATGGAAGATTTCAGAGAGATTGCGATTGCCTCAGAAAAGCACTTCTTCGAGGAAGTTATTAATCCAACTGGTATTGGACTTGCTCATGACAAACTGCTGATCTCTGAAGCTTGGCGTGTCCCAGTAGAACACCCACGCATGCATTTGGTCAATATCTCAAATTGGACTTACGATAAGCCAAAGGGTAAACACGGACAAGGACCATTAGAAATTACAGATGCCGAATTATTGTATTCTCCTGATCCAGGTACATTTTGGATTTACAATATGGATCGTCGGAAATTGGCTCAATTTTCCATTCAAGATACCTCATTGCTAGCTATTAAGGATTGGAAATTTCCTGAACCTATGATGGATCTTTGGTTTTTAGAATTTGGTCCAAATGGGCATTATTTGGGTGTTCCCAAAGAAAGTGAATACAAAATACAGGAGTTTGATGCCAATGGAAATTTTGTCGCTAATTACGGTGAATTTGAAACCTTAGAAGGAAGGCCTGATCTGACTAAATTACAGATTTCACTTTTAATGCGAGGCTGGTTTGAAGGTGATCCAAAAAGAGGTCTCTATGTCAGGGCATGTCTCCACTCAGATTTACTGGAAATATTTAATTATAAGACGAAAGAATTTTTTACACTAACAGGCCCGAATAACTCACTTCCAGAATTTGAATATTTAGAATCGGAATACGGTGGAGCTATGGCTTTTGATAGGAATGTAACTTACAGATACAGGGATATCGCATTGACTGAAGACTATGTTTTCGCACTATACGGTGGTCATGGTCAGATGGACTACAATGAAACAGGGATAATGGCAGAGCAGATTTGGGTATTCGATCATAAAGGAAAGCCACTTTATAATTTAAAACTTGACAGATCAATCATCCAAATCGTTGTGAATGAGACTACCAACGAAATCTATGGACTTACCACAGATGAGGATCCCGGAATCGCAGTTTTCCAGATTCCAGAGGAGCTTTTGTAAGTTGGGATTTATAGCGAACTTTGCAAGCCTTCGTGTTTTTTGCGGTTTAAAACAAAAAAAACCGACTCCCTTTAAGAAGTCGGTTTTAGATTGGGTAATAATAAAATTACATTTTTGGAAGAACTACGGTATCCACTGAGTGAATGACACCGTTTTTCTGCCAAACGTCCGCGATGGTTACTTTTGACTCACCACCGTTTTCGTCTGTAATGTAAAGATCTTTTCCTTTCATCCAAGCAGTTAATTTTCCTCCTTGTACAGTTGTCAGTTCAGCTTTACCATTTCCTTTTTTAATCGCAGCTGCGATATCTTTCGATCCCATTTTGCCAGCTACCACATGGTAAGTTAAAACTGCCTGTAATTGTGCTTTGTTTTCTGGCTTCAATAGAGTCTCAACCGTTCCTTTTGGAAGTTTATCGAAAGCCATGTTATCAGGAGCAAATACTGTAAATGGGCCAGCTCCTTGAAGAGTCTCCACCAAACCTGCGGCTTTCACTGCTGCTACCAAGGTGGTGTGATCTGCAGAGTTTACTGCATTTTCCACGATATTTTTAGAAGGATACATTTCTGCACCACCTACCATTACTGTTTTTTCCATTTGTGCAAAAGCCAAGTTTGCTGATAGAAAAATAAAGGCTGCAAAAGCCACTTTAAAGAAGTTTTGAATGTTCATGATTTTGTAAGTTTTGATGATTTTTAGTTTTCGTATTTGAGGAGAATTACGTTCCTCATGGCAGAATTGGATTGAGTAGATTTTTTTATTTCTTTAAATTCATGACAACCGATAATTGAATTAGCCTGAATCCAATTGGATTTTTTTGTCCTAAAAAGCCTAAAACCCTTAGCTTTGTGGCTTGATAAAATTGCAAGGCATGTATCAGGAAAAAATTGAAGCGATAAAAGCTGCTATTGCCGCAGCTGATGCAAATACACCCGATGAATTGGAATCCTACAGATTGGAGTATATCTCCAAAAAATCTGTAGTAGGAGAGCTTTTTGCCGGTATGGGGAAAATCCCAAATGAGGAGAAACGTGCCTACGGCCAATTAGTAAATGGAGTGAAGCAATTAGCTGAGGAAAAATTTCAGCAATTGATTGAGAAAGTCAGCTCAGCAAATAAAAAATCAAAGTCTGCGGATCTTGATTTGACTTTGCCGCCAACAAACCAAGGAATTGGAGGTATTCATCCTTTGACAGCGACGAGACAACGGATCGTAGAGATCTTTGAGAGAATCGGGTTTAATCTTTCCGAAGGTCCTGAAATCGAAGATGACTGGCATAATTTTACTGCTTTGAATTTTCCTGAAAATCATCCGGCAAGAGAAATGCAGGATACCTTTTTCATTGAGAAGAATCCTGATATTGCACTTCGAACGCATACCTCTTCTGTACAGGTTCGTGTCATGGAAAATCAAAAACCTCCGATCAGAACGCTATCACCAGGAAGAGTTTATAGAAACGAAGCTATTTCTGCGAGAGCTCATTGTATTTTCCATCAAGTGGAAGGCCTCTACGTGGATGAAAATGTAGGTTTTGCTGATTTGAAAAACACCTTATACCATTTTGCAAAGGAGATGTTTGGGAAAGGAACTCAAGTTCGCTTCAGACCTTCTTATTTCCCGTTTACTGAGCCTAGTGCTGAGATCGATATCACTTGTTTGATCTGTGGTGGCAAAGGCTGTAATGTATGTAAAGGAACAGGCTGGGTAGAGATCGGTGGTTCTGGAATGGTAGATCCAAATGTGTTGGAAAACTGTGGAATCGATTCTAAAAAATATACCGGTTTCGCTTTTGGAATGGGGATCGAACGAATTGCGATGCTGAAATATCAGATCAAAGATCTTCGTCTATTTACGGAAAATGATGTGCGATTCCTGAAGCAGTTTAAACCCTTGCTTTAGGGAATTCACTTTAAATGATAACAAGAAAAGCCCGATTTAATCGGGCTTTTCTTGTTTCAATATATTATTGATTTTAAGAATTAAATCTTACTCCAATCCTTTATCTCGCATCTTTTTGAATTCATCAAATCTTCTGAAGATTGCTACGGAGAAACCTGTTAACATGATGATTGTTCCAACCCAAAGTACATTGATGTAAGGCTTTACAATCGCTTTCATCACCACATAGTCTTTCTGGTATTGGTTTACTTTGAAAACAAATTTGTTGTCCTCTGGTAGGATATTTTCTAGAGAAACTTTGATGCCCAGTTCAGAATCTACAACCGGGATCTTGCCGATCTGGTTGTTTCGGATGATGAAAGTAGGTTCTAATAGTTTTTCGACATCATAATCCAAAATTCGAAGCTTTGCTTTCACAGCAACATCACCTTCCTGAAGCACATAACCATCCAATTCCTCCAAAACTTCTGCGCCATCGAAATAAGTTACGAAGTCAGCGACATGGAACTGTTCCCCAGGAGCCACTTCATAGGTCTCAGCCTCTTTCCAGTCTGGATCTTCGTAGTCATTCATTGCTGCTACATAAGTGTACAAATCCTTGTCAAAATAGATTTTGGAGTCCGGAGAAGAAATTAATCCACCCATCCCAGCATTGAACTGAGACATTGGATTCAAAGAAAACTGAAGCACCTCGTTTTTGTAATAGTCGATTTTGAAGTAATCATTTTCCTCCAAGACTAAATTGACTGTATCGCCTTTCTGGAAGTAATCCTTGTAATCCTCCAAAGCCACAGATTTGTTGACCAAGCCTGTTGTCTCAAGAATTTTGGCAGGTACATATTCAGGAACTCCTACCACTTTCTTCTGACGGCCTCTGTAAGTTACCGTATAGTCTTTCATCTGAGTTGGCTTGTTGATCCAAAGCAAAACATGCTCTTTGTTCAACTCATCTTCCCAGCTGTTGCTATAAGTTAATCCAGACATATTGATAGAGATCACATCTGAATAACCTGAGCTAAACATAATTCCAATCAACATCATCCCTAAGCCTATATGGGCCAAAGAGCCACCTGCAAGCTTGAAAGTAGATTTTTTAAGGATTTTAGCGAGAATTACAGAGTTGGCAACGATGGTAAATGTTGATGCCAAAACAACAATAATGTACTTCCAATCATAAACCTTTGTAAAAACAATAATCCCTGCTGAAAGTAAAACCGAAGCAATATATGGGGTAACCAAAGTATCTTTCAGGGTTTGCTTGTCCATTTTTTGCCACCAGAAAAACTGGCCAACGGCTGTTAACAATGCCAAGGCTATAGCAAACCACAATTGAAATTTCGTGTAGAATTCTACCTGGTCTGCAGGAGGAGCCATATTGGATATTCCTCCAAAGCTTTCAACTATCGCATTCCAAGCAGGAATAGATGTAGGAAGAATGACCTGGAAAGCCATCAGTCCAAGAGTAGTAGCACCAATGAAAACCCAAAATTCTCGGGAATAAACAGAGGCTTCTTTCTCAGATGTAGGAATGTTTTTCCAAGCTCTGACTGATAAAACTACAGCTACCAGGGCAAAGAAAAGTAAATAAATAAGTAGCTGTCCAGATAAGCCTAAATCGGTAAAGGAATGGACAGATGCATCTCCCAAAATCCCTGATCTGGTCAAGAAGGTGGCATATAATACCAAAATGAAACTTAAGATCACTAAAACAATGGACGTCTTCAAAGCGGTAGCACTTTTCTTAAAAGTGATCATGGTATGGATCGCAGCCACGAGAATCAGCCAAGGAACATACACGGCATTTTCTACAGGATCCCAGTTCCAATATCCACCAAAGTTCAATGTGACATAAGCCCAATAAGCACCCATGATAATTCCCATTCCAAGAATCATGGCAGAGAAAATCGCCCAAGGTAAAGCTGGACGAATCCACTCAGAATATCTTTTCATCACCAAGCCTCCCATTAAGAAAGCAAAAGGTACTAGCGTGGAAGCATATCCTAAGAAGAGTGTAGGAGGGTGAATTACCATCCAAATATTTTGAAGCAAAGGATTCAACCCTGTTCCATCTTCTGGAACAAAGTCAGGATTCATCTGAAAGATCGGTGCTTGGGTCGCGTCCCGCAAAAGAATAAAAGGAGAGCTACCAATTTTCAAATCGCCAATAACCACTCCCAAAATCATGGAAACCAGGAATGCCTGAACCAAGGCAAATACTACCATGACAGGACCTTCCCAGAACTTATTCGTATTGATCAAAATAGCTCCCAAAACCACATTCCAGAAGATCCAAAGGATAAATGCTCCTTCTTGACCTTCCCAGAAACTGGAAATCATATAATGGACTGGGAGGGCTTTGGAACTGTGTGAATAGGCATAAAAGTACTCGTACCGATGATTATAGATAATTTCAAATAGTGAAATAGCAATCAGCGTGGCAGAAACGCCATGAATGTAAAAACTGATTCTGCTGAATCTTCTCCAGCTAGGTTTTTCGAGTTCGTTTGCACGGAAATATTGGATGTAAGCATAAGCCGTAACCAATGCAGTGACAAAGGCCACGATGGTCATCATGTGGCCAAAATTTCCGATAAATGTGTTGATCATGGATTTTTTATTCTAATGCAACTCTCTCACATTCCTGCTGCCTGCACGTCTGTTTCCTGATATTTGGATGGGCATTTCATCAGGATTTTATCTGCGATGAAAATGTCATCGGCTTTATATTGGCCAATAACCACCACAGATTCTGAGCGGGTGAAATCCGCTGGAACAGGTTCGTTATAAAATACTTCTTGTTCTGTCCCATCATTATCTACCAATACAAAGGTGAAAGAGGTTTTATCATCTCTCACATTTAATCCTGTCACTTCTCCTGCAACGTCTTTTTTCAACTGGCCCACCACATGGATAGGTTTGTCGTTTCCATCTTTTTTCATTTCAAGCGCAGTGTTGAAACTTTCATAACTACTCGCATCTCCGATCGAAGTCATGATGATGACAATAGCTACAGCGATGATTCCAATACCTATTAAATGTCCTTTTTTCATCTGTTAATAATTTGTTTTTCAGTGGTCAGATGGAATCTCACATTTCACAAAGCCAGTACAATTTGTAAGGTACTTTGATATGCTCGATTTCATAATTCCTGAATATTAGGATTGAATGTTTTTTTCAAGTCTGCTGATCTTTCTGTCAGTGCTGATCAAGTAAACGGTGATTCCTGCGAAAATCAAAACAATCACTCCTACCAACACATAGATTTTGCCGTCTGCTCTCATTGCGTCTGCCATTTCCACAGAGTTGTTTGAATAGTCAGATTCTGTGACCGGGATTTTCTCTTGTGCCAAAGCTCCAAAAGAAAAAATCATCATGGCTATAATCAGTAATTTTTTCATGTTTTTATCATTTGATCTTCAAAGGCCACAAAGAATCCATTTTACTGGGTATTCTTTTAGAATTGTGACAGTTGAAACATCCTTTATTTCATCATTTATGAATTAATCATTCTATCCTCAATCGTCCTTTCCATCCTACGCATTCTTACTCGCACAGTTGCTATCCAGCCTCCTAAAAGAGTCCATCCTATGATAGCCGGATAAAAAACCATTCGAAGTTTAGAATCCAGGTCATAGGCATTGAAACCTGGATTACCTCCGTTACCTGGATGGAGACTGTCTGTCAACCTAGGTAATACAAAAATTAATGGAATAAATGCTGCGAAAGCAAAGATGTTATAGATGGCTCCGATTCTTGCTCTTTGCTGAGAATCTGTAAGCGAGTTTCTTAAAATCAAGTAGGCGAAATACATCAGAATGCCGATTGCAGCTGCATTTTGCTTGGGATCACCACTCCAATAATCTCCCCAAGTGAATTTGGCCCAAAGCATCCCTGTCACGATCCCTAATACTCCATAAAGTATCGCTGCTCCAGCAAATTCAATAGCCATGTCATCATGTTTGAGATCATTACTTCGCAAATACTTGATGCTGAAATAAACAGAAATAGTCAATAACAAAATCATCCCAAACCACATGGTCACATGGAAATATAGTGCTCGAATGGTCTCGTTTAAGATCGGAAGACGTGGTACGTCCATCAGCAATCCCGCAGTTAATGTATACAGCAGCAGGAGGATGGTTAGTATTTTCCACCAATTTTGGCGCATAGGGTATTTTTGCTAATTCAAGCGCAAAAATAAGTCATAAGTTCCTGAAAACGCTGCTTTTTCTGAGTTCTTTTGACATATATGAGTGCTAAAAGCTAAGCAATTTTCAAATCGTACAATTTTTCAATTTTCCAATTCGAAAATCAGGATCTCCACAGGAAAGGAAAAAGGATATAGGCTGCGGCTGCGACAATGGCATTAATTGCTAAAAGTGATATCAACTTGTCCGCGCTGACGCTCCAATCAAGACCGTCCATGGCATTTTTGGAAATACGAATTGCCATCAAAAGAATCGGAATAATGACAGGGAAACTCAAAATTGCCATCAGGGTGGCATTATTTCCGGCTTTGGAAGCGATGCCGCTGACCATGGTAAGACTTGCCGAAAATCCCATTGCTCCCAAAATCAAATTCAGTAGAAAAAGACCTTGGTCATGGACAGGGTTTCCCAATATCACTGAGAAAACGCCATAGCCAAGAAGCGCCAATAACAGAGTTAGGCCTGTATTGTAGATTATTTTTGATAAAATGATCGCCTCAGGTGACGCAATCATATAATAATAAAGTTGACGGCCTTGATGCTCTTGGACAAAGCTTTTTGCCACTGCATTGACTGCCGAAAAAAGGATAATGATCCAATACAAGGCATTCCAAGTAGGAGAGGAAATGTTTCCTTGCTTGGCACCGACACTTAAATAGGTGATAAAAACTGCCGAAACCACATAAAGCAAAATCCCATTCAATGCGAATTTCTGACGCCATTCCAGCGTGAGTTCTTTTTGAATTAAGACTGAGATTTCTTTTAGCATCAGACAAAGATAGATGGATTGGAAAATTATAAGGTTGAAAAATTGAAAAATTAAAGGATTCGTGGAATGCAAGGTTGTCACCCTGAGCGAAGTCGAAGGGTACTCGATTTCGAGACTCCCGTCTCTCAAGTGCTCGGACTGACCCGCATATCGTTACGTTAAATCAATCTGTCATTAGTAGCAAAGTCAAAGTGAACTCGAATTTGCTAGAGCTGACAACTATAGCTACAATTTCAACCAAAGATCTATCAAAAATTTTTAGCTTTCTCAATTTTGATTTCTGACTTGTGTTACTGCCAAAATGACACCAAAACGGCTTTGGAACAACAGTTGCAATTCCCTCTCCGAACAAAAATGTGTTTAACTAAATTAATTTATAGCCATGCAGGAAAAAGGCACGATCTCGATTCATACCGAGAACATTTTCCCGATTATCAAGAAGTTTCTCTATTCTGATAACGAGATTTTTTTAAGAGAACTAGTGTCGAACGCAGTCGATGCGACACAAAAAATCAAACGACTTGCGACATTAGGTCAGTATTCAGGGGAACTTGGTGACACGACGGTGGAAGTGAATTTTGACGAGAAAAAGAAAACGATCACTATCTCCGACCGCGGACTAGGAATGACCGCGGAAGAAATCAAAAAGTACATCAATCAGGTAGCTTTCTCCGGAGCTGAAGAGTTTGTGGAGAAATTTAAGGATGCGAAAGATGCCAATGAGATCATCGGTAAATTCGGTCTTGGATTCTACTCTGCATTTATGGTTGCAGACAAAGTAGAAATCAACACGCTTTCATACCAAGAAGGAGCTGAGCCAGCCAAGTGGACTTGTGATGGTTCTACCTCTTTCGAAATTTCCAAAGGAAAGAGAAAAGAGCGCGGAACAGACGTTATCCTTCATATCAACAAAGATTCTGAAGAGTTTCTAGACAAATGGAAGCTTCAGGGAATCTTGGACAAATACGCGAAATTCCTTCCTGTTCCGATCAAGTTTGGTACAAAAACCGAATCTGTAGAAGATGGAGTGGATGACAAAGGAGAGAAGAAATGGAAATCTGTTGAGGTTGATAATATCATCAATACAACCGCTCCGATCTGGACCAAATCACCGAGCGATCTGACAGATGAAGATTATCTGAAATTCTACAAGGATCTTTATCCAATGTCAGAGGATCCACTTTTCTGGATTCATTTGAATGTGGATTATCCTTTCAACTTGACAGGGGTGCTTTATTTCCCAAAAGTGAAAAACGAATTCGAACTTCAGAGAAATAAGATCAAGTTATTCTCTCGTCAGGTGTTTATCACGGATGAGGTGAAAGACATCGTTCCTGAGTTCTTGATGTTGCTTCATGGGGTAATTGACTCTCCGGATATTCCTCTAAACGTTTCTAGAAGTTTCTTGCAAGCTGATGGAAATGTGAAGAAAATCAATTCTTACATTACGAAGAAGGTTGCCGATAAGCTTGCTGAACTTTACAAAAAGGACAGAAAGGCATACGAAGATAAGTGGGATGATATCGGATTATTCGTGAAATACGGAATGATCTCCGAGGAGAAGTTCTATGAAAAAGGAAAAGACTTTGCCCTTTTGAAAAACACCAAAGGTGAATTCTTCACGATTGAAGAATATCAATCAAAAGTGAAGCCTGTTCAGACCGATAAAAATGAGCAAACGATCATTCTTTATGCGACAGATGTAGATAAGCAGGATAGCTTTATCCAGTCTGCCAACAAGAAAGATTACGATGTATTGGTGATGGATTCTCCGATTGACAGCCACTTTATCCAGAATTTGGAGTCTAAGCTGGAGAAAACCCAACTGAAGCGTGTGGATGCTGATGTGGTTGAAAAGTTGATCCAGAAGGAAGATACCTATGCCAATTTGCTGACTGAAGATCAGAGCAAAGAAGTGAAGGAAATCTTCGAAAAAGCGATCAATAACAAAACCTACTCTGTGGAAGTGGAAGGTTTAAGTCCTGAGGAACTTCCGGTAACGATCACCATGGAGGAGTTCATGCGAAGAATGAAAGATATGGCTGCTACTGGCGGTGGAGGAATGGGCTTCTATGGTCAGCTTCCAGATGCTTATAAAGTTGCAATCAATGGAAATCACCCTGTGGTAGACAAAGTATTGAAAGCCGAAACAGAGGAAGAGAAGACCAAACTAGCCAAGCAGGCATTTGACTTAGCGAAACTTTCTCAAGGTTTGTTGACAGGTAAAGACCTGACTGCCTTTGTAAAGAGAAGTGTGGAATTGCTTTAAATAGCAGTCTTTCATTATAAAAAGTTAAACGGGTATGGAATCATACCCGTTTTTTTTGCCATATTTATAAAAGCCTAGTTCCATACTAGGGTATTGCCCAAAATAATTTATTTTTGTCCATGCTTTCTAAAAAGACTAAATACGCCCTGCATGCCCTGACTTACCTCGGTAAGCATAAAGATGAGAAAACTGTTTTGATCCAGGATATCGCTGAAGAACACGGAATCTCCCATAAATTTTTAG
Organism: Algoriphagus iocasae; assembly: GCF_014206875.1. Taxonomy (GTDB): domain Bacteria; phylum Bacteroidota; class Bacteroidia; order Cytophagales; family Cyclobacteriaceae; genus Algoriphagus; species Algoriphagus iocasae. The sequence continues at coordinate 1,154,227 of NZ_JACIJO010000002.1, forward strand.
AGAATATTCTACTTGAATTGAAGAAAGCAGGAATGTTGGGAAGCAAAAAAGGAAAAGGTGGCGGATATTATTTAATAAAAGAGCCCAAAGAAATTCCCTTGTCCCGAGTGATTAGATTGCTGGATGGACCTATTGCTTTACTTCCTTGTGTAAGCTTAAACTACTACGAACCTTGTGCTGAATGTAAGAATGAAGCAATCTGTGGGATCAATCGAGTGATGATTCAGGTTCGTGATGAAACACTTAAAATACTGGAAAACAAGACATTAGAAGATATTCTCAAAGAAGAATAAAATTTTTTTACCATAAACCCTATAAAATAAATAGGGTTTGTATACTTTTGTGCTTTACGCTCGTATAAACCTGATATGATTTTAGACCAACCACTTAAGAAACTATTTAGCAGCAAGTCTGGAAAAGACAGCAATGCAAAGAGTCTGTTAAAGTCAATTTCATGGAGAATTGTCGGTACGATTGATACGATCATCATCTCATATTTCGTGACAGGAGAATTTGTGATGGCTATATCAATTGGGTCTGTCGAGGTATTCTCCAAGATCATTCTTTATTATTTCCATGAGCGAGTTTGGGAATCAGCACCTAAAGTAAAAGAAGATGACACTCGAAAAGAATATGCATGAATTAGAGGCTCAGTTGAGTGAACTGAGTGCACAGGAAGGGTTGGCTTTGATCGCGGATTTATTTCCAGGCAAAGTTACTTTCTCTACTTCTTTGGGCCAGGAAGATCAGGTGATCACGCAATTGATCGCAGAAGCGAACTTGCCGATTTCCATTTTCTCATTGGACACTGGAAGATTGTTTCCTGAGACCTTGGATCTGCTATCTAGAACAGAAGCTAAATACAAGCAAAACATCAAAGTCTATTATCCCAATACAGAATCGGTAGAAAAACTGGTTTCGGAGATTGGCATCAACGGGTTTTATGAATCTGTAGAAAACCGTAAATCCTGCTGCTTTGTCCGCAAAGTAGAGCCTTTGAAAAGAGCCTTGGCGGGAAATGAAGTTTGGGTGACAGGACTTCGAGCCGAGCAATCAGCAAACAGATCAGGAATGAAGCGAATTGATTGGGATGAAGGGAACCAGATTTTGAAATTCAATCCATTATTGGACTGGACCTTTGATGACATGATTGCCTATATCAAAGAGAAGAATATTCCATACAATCCATTACACGACAAAGGTTTTATCAGTATTGGTTGTGCGCCTTGTACCCGTGCGATTATGGAAGGAGAAGATGCGAGAGCCGGAAGATGGTGGTGGGAAGACTCGAAAAAGGAGTGCGGGCTGCATGCCAAGTGAGATCTGAGATTTTAGAAACAAGATTCGGGACGTAAGATTTTAGACATTAGAAGCAAAGTTTGTCAGTCTGAGCGAAGTCGAAGACAAATAGAAGATAAAATTTGAAGTGCAATTTCATCTCGTAAGTCGTACTTCATAAATCATAAATATCATGAGCAACCTATTAATACCTAATCCAAAAGAGGCAGAATCGATCCACATCATCCGTGAGGTGGCGGCGCAGTTTGAGCGTCCGGTTTTGCTTTTTTCTGGAGGAAAAGATTCGATTACGCTAGTGAGATTAGCGCAAAAGGCCTTCTATCCTGCGAAAATTCCTTTTCCATTATTACATGTGGATACAGGGCATAATTTCCCAGAAACAATTGAGTTTCGGGATAAGCTTGTCGAGGAGCTTGGTTTGGAATTGATTGTGCGAAATGTTCAGGATTCAATCGATCAGGGGAAAGTTCGTGAAGAGCGAGGTAGATATTCTAGCCGAAATTCTTTGCAGACAACGACACTTTTGGATGCCATCGAAGAGTTCAAATTTGATGCGTGTATCGGTGGAGCAAGAAGAGATGAAGAAAAAGCCAGAGCCAAAGAAAGAGTCTTTTCAGTAAGAGATGATTTTGGTCAGTGGGATGAAAAAAATCAACGTCCTGAGCTTTTTGATATGCTCAATGGAAAAATCCATGTAGGACAAAATGTGCGATGCTTTCCGATTTCCAACTGGACTGAATTGGACGTTTGGGAGTATATCAAAACCGAAAATATTGAAATACCATCCATCTATTTTGCGCATGAGCGTGAAGTTTTCTTCCGTGATGGTATGATCTGGACTGCCAATGAGCATGTGTACAGAGAGGCACATGAAGAGGTTGAATTGAGAATGGTCAGGTTCAGAACTGTAGGAGACATGACATGTACAGCTGCTGTGCTTTCTGAGGCAGTTTCTCTCGATGATGTAGTTGGTGAAATCCGGGAATCTACAATTTCTGAGCGCGGAGCCAGAATAGATGACAAACGATCTGAAGCCGCGATGGAAACGAGGAAGAAAGTCGGATACTTTTAGAAAGAGTACAAAGTCTCAAGTACAAAGTACCAAGTAGACTCGGCAATAATGTCGTTATGCTGCTTCTCCAGAAGCAGTATTAATCAAACTTAAAGCTCTCAATATCAGAGTCAAGCCAAGTCCAGCTTCTGGAGAAGCAGGACAACAGCAAAACAAAAAACTGAACAACATGTCTGAAAATAGAAAACTCATAAAAATCGCTACTGCAGGCTCTGTCGATGATGGCAAGAGTACTTTGATTGGGCGATTACTATACGATACTAAGTCACTTACCACTGATAAAATCGAGGCCATCGAGCGTAGCTCTAAGCAACGAGGGTACGATTACCTGGATTTTTCGCTAGCTACAGATGGATTGGTAGCTGAGCGTGAGCAAGGAATCACCATTGATGTAGCGCATATTTATTTCAATACTGCCAAGACCAATTTCATCGTAGCGGATACTCCAGGACACGTAGAGTATACCAGAAACATGGTGACAGGTGCATCTACTTCTCAGGTGGCGATCATTTTGATCGATGCGAGAAAAGGTGTGATTGAGCAGACTTATCGCCATTTCTTTATTGCCAATTTACTCCGCATCAGCCATGTAGTAGTAGCAATCAATAAAATGGATTTGGTGAATTATGATGAGGAAGTGTACTTGAAAATCAAAGCGGATTTTGACGAATTGGTAGCGAAATCTGATTTCTCCGAAGATCAAATCACGTTTATTCCTGTATCTGCTCTGAAGGGAGAAAACATTGCAAGACAGTCTGAAGAGATGCCTTGGTATGTTGGAAATACACTTTTAGATCATTTGGAAGTGCTTGAGCCTGCAGATTTGGAGCCGAGCTCTGTAGCTAGATTTCCGGTGCAATATGTCATCCGACCAAAGACCGAAGCCTGGCATGACTTCAGAGGTTTTTCTGGAATGCTTTACGGGGGTAATCTAAAGGTTGGAGATGAGGTCACCTTGCTTCCATCTTTGAATACTTCCAAAATCAAAAGCATCCATTATTTCGATCAGGAAATTCAGGAAGCTGCTCCAGGGAGCTCCATTGCAATCACTTTGGAAACAGAAGTTGATCTGAGCCGCGGTGATATGCTGGTGAAAAGTGGAGAATTGCCATCGAGCGAAAAGCAGATTTCAGCTACCATTTGTCAGGTGAACAATAAAGCCTTAACCGTAGGCAAGAAATATATTTTACAGCACGGAGTAAACCGTGTATTGGCGAAGGTAGATCAGATCGAATCCAGAATTCATACTGATTTCACAGGAGCAGAAGATGCTCATTCCTTAAAATTAAATGACATCGGCCGAGTTCATTTCCGATTGAGCAAACCAATTCATTTTGACTCTTATAAGTCAAACAAATCAAATGGAAGCTTTATCCTCATCGATGAAGCAGAATACGATACCGTTTCGGTTGGATTTATAGAATGATTAGAATTTGGTATAAAGGTTTTTAAACCTTTCAACCTTATCACTTTTCAACTTTACAACCCTAACAAAAACCTTTTAAGCCATGCAAAGCTTTAGAACCGAACTAGAAAATCCTATTGTAGAACAAGATATCATTGACTTAGAAAAGAAGATTGCTCTTTTCAAAGGAGGGAATATCGATGAAGAGAAATTCCGAAGTCTTCGACTGGCACGTGGAATTTATGGCCAGCGCCAGCCGGGAGTGCAGATGATCCGAATCAAACTACCTTATGGTAGAGTCTCTTCAGATCAACTTCGAAGAATCTGTAAAGTTTCTGATGAATATTCTACCGGAAGATTACATATCACTACGCGTCAGGATATTCAAATTCACTACGTGAGTTTGGACCGTACGCCTGAGCTTTGGGCGGAATTAGAGCGTGATGATGTCACCATCCGTGAGGCTTGTGGTAATACCGTAAGAAACGTGACGGCTTCAGAAACTGCCGGAATTGATGCCAACGAGCCATTTGACGTGACTCCTTATGCAGATGCGGTCTTCAAATACTTTTTGAGAAACCCTATTTCCCAGGAGATGGGGAGAAAATTCAAGATTTCTTTTTCTTCTTCTGATGAAGATACCGGATTGAGCTATTTACACGATTTAGGATTTATCCCGAAAGTAAAAGTAATTGATGGGAAGGAAGTTCGTGGATTTAAAGTGATGTTGGGTGGAGGACTTGGGTCTCAGCCTAGACATGCGGATGTGTTTTCGGAATTTGTAGAAGCAGATCAGATTATTCCATTTGCAGAGGCAGTGATCCGGATTTTTGACCGACATGGGGAGCGTGCTAAAAGGATGAAAGCAAGAATGAAATTCTTGATCAAAGATCTTGGTCTGGAAGCATTCCTTGAACTGGTGGAAAAGGAGAAAACTGCTTTGCCATTTAAGTCCTATCCTATCGACTATGAGTCTTATGATGCTGAGCAAAAGCTTCCCGAAGCTCCATTTGCCACCGTGGAAGAAGAGCTTGGCTTGGATTTCGAGCATTTCAAATTGACCAATATTTTGCCTCAAAAGCAGAAAGGGTTTGTTTCTGTGGGAGTGCGAGTTCCGCTAGGAGATTTCTATACAGATCAGGCCAGGAAATTGGCGGATTTGGTAGAGAAATATGCCAATGCTGAAATCCGCTTTACACTCCGTCAAAACTTTTTGATTCGGGATGTCAGGGCAGATTTAGCGCCTTATTTCTATCAGGAGTTGAAGAAAATCGGACTAGGAGAACGAGGATATAATACCCTAGCAGATATCACCGCATGTCCGGGAACGGATACCTGTAATCTGGGAATTGCAAGTTCTACAGGTATTGCGGCAGAATTGGAAAAAGTAATTTTGGCAGAATACCCCCAATACCTGAAAAATAAAGACTTGGTAATCAAGATCTCAGGCTGTATGAATGCTTGTGGCCAGCACAACATGGCGCATATTGGATTCCAAGGCATGTCCATGAAAGCAGGGAAAGTGGTGATTCCTGCCTTGCAAGTATTGCTTGGTGGTGGAAATTTGGGAGATGGCAATGGAAGGTTTGCAGATAAAGTGACAAAGATACCTAGTAAAAGAGGACCTGAAGCTTTGAGGATTCTCTTGAATGACTTTGAGACAAATGCTGATGGAAAAGATTTCCTAAGCTATTATGATGAGAAGGGTCAGATCTACTTTTATGAGTTGCTCAAAGAATTGGGAGATGCTTCTACTGTGACACCAGCAGATTACATCGACTGGGGTAATTCTGAGGAATATAAAATTGCAGTGGGAGTTGGAGAATGCGCCGGGGTTGTTTTGGATTTGGTTTCTACCCTGCTTTTAGAAGCCTATGAAAAAATGGATTTGGGTAAGGAATCCTTGAAGAATGGTCGCTGGTCAGACAGTATTTACCATCACTATGCAGGCTTGATCAATGCTGCCAAGGCGCTATTGCTAGGTGAGGATATTTCTACAAATAGCTACGCAAATATCATTTCAAAATTTGATGAGCAGTTTATCGGTACTGGTAAGATCGATTTAGGTGGAACTTTCGCAGAGAAGGTTTATGAAATCAATAAAAATGAACCTACAGAAGCTTTTGCTAAGACTTATGCTGCGCAGGCTCTTGAAATTTATGGAAAATTAAAAAGCTTCAGAGAAGCCGAAGTAGAGGCATGAAAATAGAAATCAAACCTAAAGTAACATTGGTCGGTGCAGGTCCAGGAGATCCTGATCTGATCACCCTCAAAGCAGTGTTAGAATTGAATAAAGCTGATGTCGTTTTGTATGACGCCTTGATCGACCCTGTTTTGCTGAAGCATGCTCCAGATACTGCGATTAAGATATTTGTAGGCAAGCGCGTTGGAAAGCATTCATACCCGCAGCAAGATACCAACGAACTTTGTGTTGAGATGGCCAGGAAACATGGACATGTGGTACGATTGAAAGGAGGAGATCCCTTTGTTTTTGGAAGAGGGGCGGAAGAATTGGATTACATAGAAACCTTTGGTATTCCAACGGAAGTTGTACCTGGGATAACTTCCGCCATAGCAGTACCAGCAGCGGCAGGAGTACCCGTAACAAAAAGGGGAGTTTCTGAAAGTTTTTGGGTTGTCACGGGCACAACTTCTGCCGGTGAATTATCGAAAGATTTGGCTTTAGCAGCTCAATCCACAGCAACTGTAGTCGTGCTCATGGGGACAAAAAAGCTATCTGAAATAGTAAGTGTTTATAGCAAATTTGGGAAATCTGAATTGCCGATAGCTATCATCCAAAGTGGAACTACCCGAGATGAGAAAATTACAGCTGGCTACATCGGAGATATTGAGCAAAAAGCTGAAGAAAATAAGGTGGAAGCCCCTGCAATCATCATTATAGGTAATGTCGTTCGCGAAAGTTTGAAGCTTGCTGAGGTATATCGGGAAGCTTTAAAGTATAACCTTTAAGGTTTGTTTAAACAATGAAGGTTTTGTTACTATTATAGTCCGCAGTGTTTAAAAGGTTTTAAAATATTAAACCTTCGAGGGGATTTCTCACTCGTCCCTCGTTCGAAATAACACCTCAAAGGTTATCTTAAATAAAATGAACAATCTATATCCTATTTTCCTCAAAGTACACGAACTGAATATCCTATTGGTAGGAGGAGGAAATGTGGGTACTGAGAAACTGGAATTTCTACTCAAATCCAGTCCGAAAGCTCAGGTAACTGCGGTTTCTAGAGAATTTTCTCAGAGCTTTATTGATTTGGCAGAGAAGACAGATACGGTCACGATGATTGAGGATATTTACCATGAAAAATATTTGGGAGCCAAGCATATGGTTATTGCTGCTACAGATGACAAGGCTGTGAATCGGCAAATTCGGGATGAAGCCAAAGAGCGGTTTTTGCTGGTAAATGTGGCGGATACACCTGATTTATGTGATTTCTATTTGGGTGGAATTGTCACCAAAGGCAACCTGAAAGTTGCGATCAGTACCAATGGTAAATCCCCAACAGCAGCCAAGCGACTTCGTCAACTATTGGAAGAAGTACTTCCTGAAGAAATTGATGACTTACTCGATAATCTCAATGCCTATCGAGATACCTTGAAAGGTGACTTCGAATACAAAGTCAAAGCGATGAATGAGATCACTGAAGGCCTGGTGAAGAATATTAAAAGCTGACCAGTAGAAAGATTATTTTTTAGCTGGTTGTCGTTTTTTTATCCCTAAAAGCTATAAAAACCATTTTTTTATTTTCGCCTTTAATAAACAAATAGAGTTTATTGTGATCTATTACATATTTCTCAACATTAGATAGGTCGTTTTCTATTTTTTGTTCAAAATCAACCATGGGTAAAGCAGTGTAATTATTACTGGGGGTCAGGATGACATTTTCTGAGTCGAAATTAAATAGGATTTCTCCAGACTGATTTGAATCGTAACATCCATTTATTTCTTTATTGAAAGATTTGAAATAAAATAAAGGATAATTTTCGCAATTGACCAAAGGAGAAGTCTTTTCAGATAAAATAAGAGTTACTCTGGTGATCTTATCATAATCCTCACCTCCTAAAGCAAACTCCGCAATTCTTGCAAGGCAGGAAAGATTGTCAAATGGGGTTCCCTTTTCTTCTTGATATCCAACAAATTCCCATTTAGATTTTAAGTTATATTCTCCCGGTTGATCACTTAAATCAAAACAACAAACGTCGACAGTATTGCATTGAATTTTTTCGATTTCAGATTCTATAACCTCAGGATCTGTATCAATTACACTTGATCAACTAGAGACAAAAAATAGTAAAACAGTTGATAAAAGGAGATTAAAAAATGTTTTCATGTCTTAAGGACGTTTTATTAATTCAATAAGTTACCTATGTTTTGAGGTCATTTGTAATTTTGTTCAAAAAATTTTGATTTTGTAGCTGTTAAACATCTTGAATTACACAAATAACGGATGGGTCTTTTCTAATTTTATTTTTGTTGATCAATTCCTGTCATTTCCCAATGGCTCAAGGAAACCGGAATACTTCCGATACTATTCAACTGATCAAAGAAATCTTTCAATTTGAATTCTTTGTCTTGGTCTTCTATCATCTTGGCGTAGTCTGCCATTGCAGATTCAAGTAAGTACTTTCCAGTGATATAGCTGCTGCCATATCCCGGTTGTCTCATATAAAGATGCTGCTCAAACAGGAGCAAGTCTTTTTCTGTTTTCATCCATCCTCGAGGGGTATAATTCGAATGGATACTACCTGCCTCAACCATTGTCATTTCATTTGCTTGGGCATAAAGTGATCCTAAGCCTCTAGCCGCTCGCTGTGCAATCATGATGTAGACAATTTCTCTTGCTCGGGGCGAATCTTCATAAAGTCCAGCATCCATAAAAATCTCTTCTACAGCAGTTGCTGTCCCTTCATTTCTTGAATCCCAAATGTTATATAGCAATGGCTCTCGACGGATTTCGCTGGCATGAGGTTCATTATCCATTCTTGCCAACTCAAACCAATGGTAAAAATGAGAATACAGAGGACGTGGATCATAATGCATTCCGATGGTAAAGAAATTACGTTTTTCCTTGGGAATGAAAGAGCCCTTATGGGCACGAAGTGCTGGTTCGAAATAATCTTTGACAGTTACAATCTCTTTTTCATCCAGAAATTTCAAAAGACTTTCGATCCCTGCTTCAGCCATTTGATCAAAAGCTTCTGGTGAATCGGCATCTTTGAGTTCCGGCAAATCTCTATTTCGATGTTCCTCTAATTTTAAAGAAGTCCAAGCTCTAGCCAATTCGCGCTTTAAAATCATGACTTCATCTTCCCAGGTTAAAGGCACTAAGTGTACATTCTGTAGATACCAAGTGTAATTTTCTTTGCCTATTCCAGATTCGCCGGTTTTGTTTGGCGCCATTTTTTCCAGCCAAGTGACCAACTCATTCGAGGATTTTGTTGCTTCATAAATCCATTTAACCAACTCCTGATCCTCGGCGACTCCTTCCAATTGTAAAAGGTTTTGTAATTCAATTGCCTGTTCCTGAATACTTGGGATCCCTGCCGCCCAAAGTTCTTTTGCATTTCCAATCAAGTTTATGGTGGCTTGTTGATTTAAGGAAGGGATGGCTTTTAATTCTTGTAAGAATTTTTCTTTGCTGGATTCATCCAATGGGAAACTATATTGCCAAAGCTCCAGAACTCCATGGTGCGTAGGACCTTCATGCGCCGGAACATCACTTCTTTCTGTCCAGAGAGATTTATAAAAAGCAGGATCTCGTTCCCATGGTTTTAGGATTCTAAAATTGAAATCATAACCATTCATTTCTGCCCAGACAATCCTCCAATCTACTTGCTGGGCTACAGACCAACCGGCGGTGTCAATGGTTAAAAGTTTTGATTGAAGCTTTTTAAACTCTGGTAATCTCTTTTCAAAAGTTTCTTTTCTATAGTCCGGAGCGCCATTAAAAAGTGGGGGAGTTTCAAAACTTCTCCATTCTTTAAATAATTCTACCAATTCATTGTAGTTGGTTTCTTTTGCCAGGCTTGGATAAGTAATGGCGAGAAATGAAATAAGAATCAGGAGAGAATATTTAATTGATTTCATGAGAGGCGAATTTTTAAAAATAAGATAGAAAGGTGAGTTGGAAATTCAATATGATTCAACCTTTGAATTTAAAGCTTTGGTTTTTCTTATTTACCAACCTTCTGAATCTAGTTTTTTATTTCGTGTAGTTCCTGTATTTTTGGGCTTCCTTAAAAAACGGATTACAATTTAATATTTATGGCATATCTATTTACCTCAGAGTCAGTATCTGAGGGGCACCCGGATAAAATTGCAGATCAGATTTCAGATGCATTAATTGATAATTTTTTGGCATTTGATCCAAATTCCAAGGTAGCATGTGAAACTTTGGTGACTACAGGCCAGGTAGTTTTAGCCGGAGAAGTTAAATCTGATATTTATTTAGACGTTCAGAAAATTGCTCGTGATGTGATCAATAGAATTGGTTATACCAAGTCTGATTACATGTTTGAGGGCAATTCTTGCGGGGTGCTTTCAGCAATCCACGAGCAGTCTCAGGATATCAACCAAGGAGTGGATAGAAAAAGTCCGGAAGAGCAAGGTGCTGGAGATCAGGGAATGATGTTTGGCTATGCTACCAACGAAACTGAGAATTTTATGCCTTTGGCATTGGACCTTTCCCACATGATCCTTCGTGAGTTGGCTGCATTAAGAAGAGAAAATGAAGATATTACCTATTTGAGACCTGATTCAAAGGCTCAAGTGACAATCGAATATTCTGACGATAACGTGCCACAGAGAATTGAAGCAATCGTTGTTTCGACTCAGCACGATGATTTTGATGAAGAGGAAGCAATGCTTGCCAAAATCAAATCTGATATTGTTTCTATTTTGATTCCAAGAGTGGTGGCGCAGTTGAAGCCAGAGCTTCAAAAATTATTCACCTCAGACATCAAATATCACATTAACCCAACTGGAAAGTTTGTGATTGGGGGCCCACATGGAGATACAGGCTTGACTGGTAGAAAAATCATTGTGGATACTTATGGTGGTAAAGGTGCTCACGGTGGAGGTGCTTTCTCTGGAAAAGATCCGTCAAAAGTGGATAGATCTGCAGCTTATGCAACACGTCATATTGCCAAAAACATGGTGGCAGCTGGGATCGCTGACGAAATGCTCGTTCAGGTTTCTTATGCGATCGGTGTAGCAGCTCCGATGGGTATTTACGTAAATACTTATGGTACCGCCAAAGTTGATTTGCATGATGGAGAGATTGCTAAAAAAATCGAGGAGCTGTTTGATATGCGTCCATATGCGATAGAGCAAAGACTGAAGCTTAGAAATCCTATTTATGAGGAGACTGCAGCTTATGGTCACATGGGAAGACAAAATGAAGTGGTTTCTAAGACTTTTGTTTCGCCATATAGAGATGAGATCACCTTGGAAGTGGAACTTTTCACTTGGGAGAAGCTTGATTTTGTAGATAAAATCAAAACTGCTTTCGGCATATAAAAATCAAAGCCTTCCAAACACTCGGAAGGCTTTTTTTATCCTTAATTTGGATCACTTACTAATTTTGATTCTTAAGAATTAGAGGTCTCTGATTTTAGCTCGCATTTTGTTTTGAGCTCATTCAATTTTATCATCCAAAGGTCTACATTTGCTTTCGCTTTTTTCGCTTCTTTAGCAAGGCCCTCAAGATTTGTATCGTCTTCTACGGTCCATTTACCTGAAGACATTCTTTTTGTTAAATCTTCAACCTCGTTGGAATTTTTCTGCCAAACGGCGATCAATTCATCTACTTTTTCTTTCAAAGCGGCATATTCAGTTTCACAATTACTTGCTTCACCATTTACACTGATCGGAATTGCTTCAGATCCATTCCTTTCCTCTTTTTTAGTCTTCAAAAGATACATTTGATCTCCTACTTCTTTAGAAAGATCACCAATCATTTCTGAAGTGGTTTTCCATTCAGCCAGTAAGTTGGTTAGCTTATCCACTTTCTGTTCTGAAGGGCTGCAACTAAATATCAGTCCAATCAGAACAAAGATTACCATATAATTTTTCATGTCAATTTTAGAATTTAGGATGAAGTTCATTGTCCAAAATTTTCCCAGGAATGAGAAAATAAATGCTCGAAGAGATATAATCAGTTTCCTGAAATCGCCTTATAGAAGGCAACCGGACTGATTTAATGAACTGTAATTAGATTCATTCTAAAATGTCCAAATAGCATTCCATTCTGATAAAATCATAGTAGGAATTCATATTTGAATCTAAATGCGATCAATAAAACTTAAGCAAACATCTCTTCGATGATTTGAGTGTAAAACTCTTTGACTTCCATACCGATGGCACGGACTTGTTGAGATATTAAACTTGTTTCCGTTTGACCCGGAACGGTATTGATTTCTATAAAGTAGAATTTTCCGGTTTCGTGCTGTAAGAAATAATCAATTCGAACTGCCCCTTTGCAATTGAGCTTCTCATAAATTTTTGGAATGATGCGGTTGACTCTAGCGACTTCCTCTTCATTCATTCTTCCGGGAGTGATTTCTTCAGTCACGCCAGCCACATATTTGGCTTCATAATCAAAAAATTCTTTGCTGCTGACAATTTCAGTAGCGGGCAAAACGGTAGTTTCTCCTTTTCCTTTGAAGCAACCAATGGAAAACTCTCTTCCAGAGACAAATTCCTCAACTAAAACTTGTTTGTCCTCTGCAAAAGCTTTGTCCAAGGCCTCAGGAAGCTCTTCCCAGGTTTTTACTTTGCTCATTCCAATAGAACTACCTCCATTGTTTGGTTTAATGAAAAGTGGTAAGGTTAATTCACTTTTAACTTTCTCATGATTATCTGAAGAATTCTCAAAAAGCTGAAGTGATTTTGCGATGTGTAATTCCTCAATGTCATCAACAATGGCCTTGGTATAACCTTTATTCATGGTGATAGCTGAAGTCAACTGATCACAGGTAGTATAAGGCAATCCGATCATATCAAAGTATCCTGCCAGTTTTCCATCTTCTCCTGGAGAGCCATGTAGAATGTTAAACACGCCGTCAAAATTGATTTTTTCATCCCCGATTGAAATGCTGAAATCGTTTAGGTCTACTGGGATTTTTTCTCCAGAAACGCTTAGAAAATGCCAGTCACCAGGGTAAATCAGAATTTTGTAAATATCATATAAGTCCCGATCAATTGTTTTTTCAACGACCGCTGCGCTTTTTAATGAAATGACTGATTCACCGGTAGAACCTCCGGTCACAAGGGCTATTTTCTTTTTCATCTGAGGTAAAAATTAATGCTACGAATTACTTGAATTTTATTCTATTTCCCACAGATTTCTAGGGATAACTCCCGCAGATTTCCGGGAATTATTAGCGCAAATGTTCGCAGATTGAAAGAAGTTGGATTTATTCAGCATTTATCAGCGTCTTTTTCTGCGTTTATCAGTGGGAAAATAAATTTTCTTTAACTCCCGCAGATTCCCGCAGATAGCTTGCGCAGATGTTCGCAGAGGCAAAAGTTTTTGGGATTAATTCAGCGATAATCAGCATCTTTTTTCTGGGTTTATCAGTGGGAAAATAATTTTTCTTTATCTCCCGCAGATTCTCGGGGATAGCTTGCGCAGATGTTCGCAGAGGCAAAAGTTTTTGGGATTAATTCAGCAATAATCAGCGTCTTTTTCTGCGAATATCGGCGGGAAAATAATTTTTCTTTAACTCCCGCAGATTCTCGGGGATAGCTTGCGCAGATGTTTGCAGAGGTTAAAGTTTTTGGGATTAATTCAGCGATAATCAGCGTCTTTTTCTGCGAATATCGGCGGGAAAATAATTTTTCTTTAACTCCCGCAGATTCTCGGGGATAGCTTGCGCAGATGTTTGCAGA
>NZ_JACIJO010000002.1:1168005-1588125 GCF_014206875.1 Algoriphagus iocasae
CAGAGGTTAAAGTTTTTGGGATTAATTCAGCAATAATCAGCGTCTTTTTCTGCGAATTTCAGCGGGAAATATATTGTGCTAAAACGCCCGCAGATTTCGGGTGATATAAATCGCAAATGTTCGCAGATTTAAAGAGGTTGAGGTAATTTCAGTGGGGAGATTAAAGTTTATTCACTTTTCTAATAATTCCATCCTTGATATCCACAGTGTTAAAATTGACTAAAATGCCCAATTTTAGCCCGGACAGCTTTAAATAAGTTAGAACTTGTTTGTGGTGAACATCCATTAAATTTTCAACAGATTTAATTTCGATTATTACTTTTTCTTCCACAATCAGATCGATTCTGTAGCCGACTTCCATTTTAATATTATCATAAACTAATGGCAGTCCAACCTGTCTTCTTACAATCAAATTATCTTTCAATAATTCATGAGCCAAAGCGACTTCATAAGTAGACTCTAAGAGACCAGGCCCCAAAGAATTGTAAACTTTAAAAATTGCACCTCTAATTTTGTATGAAATCTCATTTTCAATCATGACACAGATAAAAAATTAAATCTAATTTAACGAAAAACTTAAATATAAGCTTTTACATTTTAGATTTTTCCGTGCAGATCTTTAGGAATAATTATCGAAGATTTTCAAAGATGTTAAAGTTCTTTTGGATTAAATCAGCGATAATCAGCGTCTTTTTCTGCGAATATCGGCGGGAAAATAATTTTTCTTTAACTCCCGCAGATTTCCGGGGATAATTATCGCAGATGTTCGCAGATTTAAAGAGGGTTGTGGAATTCAGTTTTTATCAGCCTCTTTTTATAGGTAAATCATTGGGAAGCTGTATTTTTTTTCCTTCAGATTCACGCGGATAGCTTGCGTAGATGTTCGAAGCTTTTTTTTTAAAAATCAGCGTTTATCAGCGTCTTTTTTCTGCGAATATCGGCGGGAAAATAATTTTTCTTTAACTCCCGCAGATTTCCGGGGAAAATTATTGCAGATGTTCGTAGAGGTAAAAGTTTTTGGGGTTAATTCAGCGATATTCAGCGGCTTTTTCTGCGATTATCAGCGGGAACATAATTTTTAAGCCAGTTTTATTTGATCCAGGTAAAATTTCATCCGAGAATGATCACGCGGTAAAAAATCAATTTTGTCAATTTTATCCTGTTTATGATTGTAAAAAACTTCTACGTATTCATTATCGAGTAAGTATAAGTTCACTTTATGCTTATAATATCGGATGGCCACGACAAATGTGCCCTCTGTATATAAGGTGATAATTTTTTTATGAAAAGGGAGGTTGGTGAATTCTTCTCTGCTCATATCCTTCAATCAATCTACGAATATAACGAAATGAAAGACCTTTATTGATAAGTTAGGGTTGATTCCTGCCGTTAAGTATCTTATAATTGAAAGAGCAAAAACGAGAATGACAGTTAGAAAATTCCCACACCTACTTTTATGGATTCCTATTGTGGCTTTGGTCGCCTTTTCCTGTGCCTCCAGAAAGAAAGCTTCTTCTGACCCTTTTGATGTGGTTATTTCCACTGCTCGAAGTTACACAGGCACACCTTATAAATATGGTGGCACTACCCGTGCAGGAATGGACTGCAGTGCTTTGGTTTTTCACTCTTACTATTCAGTGGGAATCAATATGCCAAGGATTTCTGCTGACCAAAGCAAAGTTGGCAAAAAGGTAAATGTCAGAGATCTACAAAGAGGGGATGTGTTGTTTTTTGCTACAGGGAAAAGAAAAAATCAAGTTACGCATTCCGGAATTGTGACGGAAGTGGCTAAAAATGACGTCCGATTTATCCATTCTTCCACTTCTTTGGGGGTTTCAGAGGATTATCTGAGTAATCGCTACTGGTCCAAAGTCTTTTTGTTTGGGAGACGAGTAATGGAATAATTTTTTTGGCAAAAAGGGGATTTTGAGAAGATTGATCATCAATTCGTTAAGAAGGTTCGGATTATTTTCCAAATATCCTTTGGGATTAGGCTTTATTGGTTAATTTTGCGGACGAATTCAAAAAGCATATCCTTTTTACATTTCATTCTATCAAATGGCAAATATTGGAAAGATAACTCAGGTAATTGGGCCCGTAGTGGACGTTTCCTTCGAAGGCGGTAAACTGCCAAACATCCTTGACGCGGTTGAAGTAACCAAAGAAAACGGCCAAGTAGTCGTAATGGAAGTTCAACAGCACCTAGGTGAAGACAGAGTAAGAACCATCGCGATGGACTCATCTGAAGGGATGGTTCGTGGTATGGAAGTTACAGATATGGGTCAACCTATCTCTGTTCCTACCGGAGAAGCTATCAAAGGTCGTCTTTTCAACGTGGTTGGAGAAGCGATTGACGGTCTACCACAAGTTCCTGCAGGAAAAAGACTTCCTATTCACAGATCTGCACCTCGATTTGAAGATCTTTCTACTTCAACAGAAGTACTTTATACAGGTATCAAAGTAATTGACTTGATCGAACCTTATGCAAAAGGTGGTAAGATCGGTTTGTTCGGTGGTGCCGGTGTAGGTAAAACTGTATTGATTCAGGAATTGATCAACAACATTGCGAAAGCATATGCTGGTCTATCTGTATTTGCAGGTGTAGGTGAAAGAACAAGAGAAGGAAATGACTTGCTTCGTGAAATGATCGAGTCTGGCATCGTAACTTACGGTGATGACTTCATCCACAGCTTAGAAGAAGAAGGTGGATGGGATCTTTCCAAAGTTGATTTAAAGAAATTAGAAGACTCTAAAGCAACCTTTGTTTTCGGTCAGATGAACGAGCCTCCAGGGGCGCGTGCTCGAGTGGCTTTGACAGGTTTGACTTTGGCAGAATATTATAGAGATGGTGATGGAGAAGGTGCTGGTAAAGACATCCTTTTCTTTATCGATAACATCTTCCGATTCACTCAGGCAGGTTCTGAAGTGTCCGCACTTCTTGGTCGTATGCCTTCTGCGGTAGGTTACCAGCCAACTTTGGCAACAGAGATGGGTGCGATGCAGGAAAGAATTACCTCTACTAAAAACGGTTCCATTACTTCCGTACAGGCAGTTTATGTACCTGCGGATGACTTGACTGACCCGGCTCCAGCGACGACTTTCGCTCACTTGGATGCTACCACGGTATTGTCAAGAAAGATTGCCGAATTGGGTATATACCCAGCGGTGGATCCTTTGGACTCAACTTCTCGTATTCTTTCTCCAGATATCTTGGGTGAAGAGCATTACGGATGTGCACAGAGAGTAAAAGAGATTCTTCAGCGTTACAAAGAATTGCAGGATATCATTGCGATCTTGGGTATGGAAGAACTTTCTGAAGAGGATAAGCAAGTCGTACACAGAGCGAGACGTGTTCAGCGTTTCCTTTCTCAGCCATTCCACGTAGCTGAGCAGTTTACAGGCTTGAAAGGTGTATTGGTAGACATCAAAGACACCATCAAAGGCTTTAACATGATCATGGACGGTGAGTTGGATCATCTTCCAGAAGCAGCTTTCAACTTGGTAGGGAGCATCGAAGATGCCATCGCTAAGGGAGAGAAGATGTTGGCTGAAGTTAAATAAATAGAAAATAGAGCTGCGGTTAAGGATTCTTGGTCGCTTGCTTTTATATAAATCCGAATCAGATGCATTTAGAAATCGTCACACCGGACAAAAAAGTATTTCAGGGTGAAGTGACCGAGGCCAGTTTCCCAGGTGCCGGAGGTGCATTTCAGGTGCTGAATAATCACGCTCCGATCGTTTCAGCTTTGGCAAAAGGAACCGTTTCCTTTACCACAGCGGAAGGAAAGCAATCCATGATCGTGGATGGCGGAGTAGTAGAAGTAAAAGACAATGTAATTGTATTGCTAGCTGAGAAAGTAGTTGCTTAAGTAATTTATCAATCTATAAAAAAGGTCTTCTATGTAAATGGGAGACCTTTTTTGGTTTTTATTGGGGGCAAAGGCTGGCACTTTTTCAATTCGGAAAAAGTTCCTTAATCTTCAAAGCAACACTTGGCTTGGGTTTTTCAAAATACAATTTATCTATATTAAAATGCGCTTTTAGTTTACGGCCGATTTCGACACGAATTTTAGTTTTACTAACGGTAATATAGTTATTTGAGAGGATTTATTTTATAGTTTGGGGGGGGGTAGTTTTGAATAACTAATTTAATTTTTAACCATTTAACACTTTAAATTAGGTCTAAATTATTTAAGAATCCATTAACCTATGGGTTATTGGTTGGGGCAGGAATAATGCTTGGATCCGCATTTGTAAGCCTGCCAAATGCCAAAGCAGAAGTGACAATTATGGCTGACTGCTGTCAGGAACCTGATGACAGTTGTAATGATCGTTTTGGATGGAAGTATGCTGATTCAAGACCGGGGTCAGTTTGTGGGCCTGTGGAGAGTTAAGAATCAACCTTAACAATTAATTTAGCGGGAGATTTATCTTCCGCTATTTTGTTCTATTTAACCAGCTAGTATTACCTCATGTCGAAAACCATTTTTCTATTATTGCTCATTGGGCTATTTCAGTGTACTACCAAGACTGATTCCGAATCCAGGTCAGGGGAGACTTGGGTAAGGATCCAGGAGGACGATCTCCCTGAGGAAGAATTGTTGACCGGTACACCTTTTGGGATCCGGAAATTTTATAAGGTGAGGAAACCATTTTTGGTAGATGGTTATTTGATCGTTTCCGATAAGGCGATGGATCCTCCGCTTCATGTAATTGATGTGAAAGAGAAAAAATGGCTATATGGTTTGGGAGTGGAGGGCTATGGACCCGGAGAGATATCCTATATCTGGACAATGGATTACAGTACTAGCCCTGGCAGATTTTGGGCCTATAATTTTGACAAGGTTTTCTCCGAGTTTACTTTGGAGGATAGTACGGCGAAACTTGCGCAGAAGCAGCTAAGACAGCGTAATCCTGAGTTTATAATGGCGACGGATATTGTTTGGTTGACGGATAGTACATTAATGACTTTACGGGTTTCTGGCGAAAATAAATTCGTGGAATACAGTGATACCGGAGAAGTTCTTGTCGGCTATGGAAGTTGGAAGGGAATGCTTCCGGGAGATCCACCATTCAATGTCGCAAAAGCTGCTTTTGCTATGCATTTTGCATCAAACCAGAGTAAGACAAAATTTGGATTTTTTTCAATGGACAGAGATCATTTTGAGATTTTGGATTACCCAAGTAAAGAGATTTTGGTAGTAGAGGGCCCGTATTTCGAAGTTCCCTCTTATGAAGTAGCCTATAGATCCGCTGATGATCCCTACTACTATATGAATGACCCCGAAGCTGTTCGGACTTATCAGGATTTTTTCATGGGTGAGGAGCATATCTATATGTTGTATAATGGAGAGAGAAAATCAAAAATTAGGTCAACTGGTTTGTCAGATAGCCAGATTGTTTTTCAGTTTGATTATCAAGGTAATTTGCTGAGAAATTTTGAATTGGATACGCCAGTGAGATTCATTACTGTGGATGAAGAGAAGCAGGTCATCTATGCATTATCATCCGGAGAAGAAGAGGATATTGTGGAGTTCAAATTTTAAACTTCCTAAGAAAAGCTTGTCAGCACATGAAGTAGAGCTGCAAAATAAAATTGTATTGCTAAGGGAGAAAGTAGTCGCTAAAGCAATTCATCCGAATATAAAAAAAGGTCTCCTGTGTAAACGGGAGACCTTTTTTTGGTTTTCAATTAGCCACAAAGGACACGAAGGAAGCACAAAGAAGTGGTTTGGATAGGGAAAACCTTATTCTTTAATAGGCTTTAAGACTGCCCTTTTGATATATTTTTCATCATGCTTCATTAGGCTGCCTTCGTAGAAATAAAGGGTGTCGTTGACTACTCCAGCAAGCATTCCGATGTCTAAGATATTTCTAGGATTAGAGGTTTCGTACCAGCTTTCGTTTTGTTTATAATAAACCATCAAATGTGAGAAGGTGGCATATTCCTTCCCTGACTTTTTATTATTCATCCAAGTTTCTATAATTATTGATTCTGAGTTTTCTCGGATTGAAGTGAATGTATGATTAAAAGGGACAACAATATTATTACTATTGCCTGAAGTAAATATATCATCAAAAGAAATAATGCCTTCTGCACTGCTAACGGAATAATCAAAAAATCTACTTTTTGGAATTGGGATTTCTACTGGTTGTTTTTCCAATTCATTAAAATTATAGCGGTAGATTTTCTTTTCATGCGGAAAACTGAATAGTGCAGTTTTTTTATAAAAAGAGGAGACAAGATAATTTGATGGTTTAAGAGACCCTTCTGCATTCTTTAATTCCTCCGGATATTCCAAAAAAGAATTCTCTAAAACTTGTCCCTCTTCATCAAAGAAATAGATCAACTTACCACTTTCATTATAGTATTTGGGGTCATAATTGTCATATTCAGAAGAAGCTAATTCTATTAAAAAACCATTATCTAATTTTTTGAACTTTGAATCAGCGGTTCTGGCCTCTTTCCCTTCAGGAATAGTTAGTCTGATCTTCTTAATGAATTCTTGAGTTTCGACATTGAAGATCAAGACTGATTCACTTTTTTTATCCAATAAATAAACGATTGGATAATGTGAAGCATCAAAGTTGGACGGTAGAAATGAACCTATTGGGTAGTCTCCTGAAGCAATTCTTTTTCTTTGTTTGCCGGATATATGGTAAAACCCAACTGCCGGGGTCCTGACAGAAGAAACCGCAATCAAGCTATCAGCCACCATTCCAACTTCAAATTGGCTATTGAGGTGAAAATTTGATTCCTCAATTAGGACGGAATCGACCATCACTAGATTCAATAAGGCTGGGAACTCATCTTTTTCCACTTTAGCTTGGCAAGCTATTATTGAAAAGAATACCAGAAATACAAAATATCGATTTTTCATGTTTAGTAATTCAGAAAATTCTGCATTGGTTGGAATATCAATTATACCAGATAATTCTGGGTTATTGATTGGCTAAATACTATTCGCATTAGTGAAAAATTATAATTGCCAAAGATGTATTGCTGCCTTCACAGGCTCGCCTCAACACTAACCAGGACCATACCTAGTAGGGCCAAGGCTAAAATCATTGTTTTTTCATTTGAAATTAATTTAAAATTAAAGAACTATTAAAAAGATAGCTTGCGTTAAATCTAGTTGAAAAATTTTAAACTATTTTTATCGACAAATGAAATTCAATTCATTTTGTGATTGACGGTTAATTTCAAGGGGGGGGTAAAAATTTAGTTTGAGATGATTTAATATTTGCTTTGATGAAGTTTCGATTGTTTAATTAGTATCTGGTAGAGATATTCAGGATGAATATAGTTTTATACTATATTCGACTATGAAATTTCTCCTTTTTCTCCTTCTTATGTCGACAGCTTTTTTTATGAAAAGTGATTCCCAAAAGTCTCATAAATCCTTTCATGAGGACTTTTCGAAATCAAAATCGAGATATTTTTACTATGGTTCAACGGGTAGAAAAGCTGATTTTAAGTTTAACATGGGAATAGACTCTCCCACTGATTCAGAAGAGAAAATCGTTTCCTTTAAGCTGGATCCTTTAGATGAAGCTGGGCCTGGTAAAGGTCCCGAGATTATTTCGAAGAAGTTCACACATTTCGGAACCTATTCAACACGCTTAAAAGTACCAGATGTAAAAGATAAACAACCCAATGTCGGTGCTGTTGTGGGCTACTTTAACTATTATGATGATGATAAAAAAGGATTGAGCGAAATCGACTTTGAATGGTTGATTGCAGATCCAAGTATTATTTATATAGGAACTTGGACAGGTGAGCATGGGAAGCTACAGCGCATCGGGAGGATAATTAATTTGGCCAAAGGAGAAATCCTTGAGACGATTTCAAAGATCAATTATGATGGGACTCCTACGGCTTTAGAAGGAAGGCAAAATATGCCTGAATCAATTCAGGCAATCGAAAATTACGATGCTTCCTCCCAGTTTTATACCTATGGTTTTGACTGGAAAAGTGACCGATTGCGATGGTGGATGATCCATCCGGAAACTGCAGATACGGTTACACTTTGGGATTATCAAGGTTCAAAACTTGGGATTCCACAGCATTCTTCAAAATATCGAATGAACTTCTGGCATACCAAAGATTGGGCTGTTGAGGGAAATCCGAATTCATTGGAAAAACCTAACTTTCCATTTGAATTGGAAGTGGACTGGATGGAGTATATGCCAGAAAAGAACTAGCTAATTCTATAAGTTTGCGAAAAATGAGTCTAGCCAGTTTATAGCTTAAGTCACATAGAAAACCATTGCAGCTGAACGGCATCGATCGGAATAAACTTTGATGCCGCTATCAATGTCGAATTTTATAATACATGTCAGTCCGAGCGGAGTCGAGGACCTTTCAATTTTGAAACCCCCGTCAATAAAGTGCTCAGCCTGACAAATCTGTATTTTTAAAACATCTTTTTTACATATCAATTACTCTCAATTACCTGTCCTTTTTCTCGATAGAGATCTACAGGCCCGTCTAATAATACCGCAATTACAGTAATATCCTTGTCATAGACATTGTCAGGAATATCGATGTATTTCATTCCTGGCACTGCACTCCAGTACATTTTGCCCACTTCTCTGGATTGAAGTTTGGTACCATTGCCAACCACCCATACACGCTGGATTTTATTTTTTAGGCCTTTGATCGCTAGAGACTCATTGACTTTGTAGTCTAAGTAGATGTAAAGGATGGTTTTGTCTTTGGAAAGTGTGGTTGGTGCATACACGTGGCCGTCAGGAATACCCGCTTGAGTTTCGTAGATGGCTGACTCATGCTTGGAAGTCCAACGTCCAAATTCATTTAGGATGTTTACAGCTTCTTCCGGAATCGTTCCGTCAGGCTTTGGTCCGAAATCCATCAGGAGATTTCCTCCCATATGCAAGCAATCCACAAAGATCCTTAGCAATTCACTCGGGCTTTTATAAGCATGATCATTTCCCTGATAGCCCCAGCTATTGTTCATGGTCATGCAAAGTTCCCAATATTCGCTAGCTGGTCTTGTAACCGGAACACCTTGTTCGGGCGTATCATAGTCGCCGAATCCCGGGCCTAGTCTAGAATTGATAATGAGATTTGGGTTGTATCCCAATAATTTCTTTTTAAGCTCCGCGCTTCTCCATTCTTCTGGCTTATGTTCCCAGTCCCCGTCAAACCAGTACAAATCTGGATTGTATTGCTCAGAGAGTTCACTTAGCTGAGCGAAGTTGAAATCTGTGAATTTCTTGAATCGGGCTGGATCATTCTTGTAACGGTAAGTCTCTCTGGTATTTCTATCGTAATCCGGATGAGACCAATCCAAAACTGAAAAATAGATACCTTTTTTGATACCTTCTTTTTCTAAGGCGTTCATCAATGGACCCACTAAATCTTTTCCAGCGGGAGTTTTTTTCACTACGGAAAGATCCGAAGCTTTGGTATCCCAAAGTGCTACTCCATCATGGTGTTTGGCAGTGAGTACTGCATATTTGGCACCGCTTTGCTTGATTAACTTTGCCCACTTCTCAGGATCATATTTACTTGCAGTAAATCCATCGAGCTGTTTCATGTAATCCTCATAGCTGATGTAGTCATTGAAAAAGGACCAGGATTCATCGATTCCATTGACGGAATAAATTCCCCAGTGGATGAAGATTCCCAGTTTGGCATCTTTAAACCACTCCATTTTCTCAGGGTTTTCCTGCGAAAAAGAATGAGATGGAGTTAAAACAATGGATAGAAAAAGAATACAAACTAAAAGGATGCGGTTGTTGAAAATGCTGTTATTCACGATCTATTGGGTAATTTTTGCTAAAATTAGGGAATAAGCCCTATAAATCAAGAGAGTTATTCAGAGTTTATTTTAATGGCATTATTGTTTATAAAATAATATCCATACCTTTGCAGTCGCGAAAGGAGGTGTAAAAATATGATCGTAGTAAACGTAAAAGAGAACGAATCTATCGAAAAAGCGCTAAAGCGTTTTAAAAAGAAGTTTGACAAGACTGGTGCAGTCAGAGAACTAAGAGCGAGACAAGCGTTCACTAAACCTTCTATCAAAAGAAGAGCTCAGGTCATCAAAGCGGCTTATAAGCAAAAACTTCAGGACGAAGCAGCGAAATAATCGTTTTTGACAACAATTATACAAGCGTACTTACTTAGTGAGTACGCTTTTTTTTTATCCGCTTTTTCCTCAGAGCCAAGATAGTTGAGATTTGTTTTCACTAAAGCTCAATTCATAACTTCTGAGAATTTCCTCCATTTCCGGAATGTTTTGTGAGATATGTTACCGGACTTCATTTTTTTTTCGTGTACTTTAATTGAGCAATAACAGTACATGGTAGACTCTTTTATCAATTATTTGGAATTCGAGAAAAAATCAAGCCCTCATACGGTTTTGGCTTACCAGAAAGATCTGGAGCAATTCCATGAGTTTGTATTGACTGCCTTCGAAAGAGAGGATATTTCCCAAACGGATCATTCTGAAATACGGGCTTGGGTGATTGACTTGGTAGAGAACGGTCTGAGTACCACCTCTGTAAATAGGAAGATCGCCACGCTTCGCTCTTATTTTAAGTTTTTGCTGCGGTCAAGAGTCATTTCTAAGGATCCGACGTATAAGTTAAAATCCCTTAAAAACCCCAAAAAACTTCCTGAATTCCTTCAAGAAAATACCATTTCTTCCGTTCTAGAAGAAAGTGTTTATGAACCGAATTTCGAAGGACAAAGGGATAGAATGGTGATGGAATTTCTCTATTTGACCGGAGTCAGACTTTCGGAATTGACCGGATTAAAATGGGGGGATATCAACCTCCAAGAAAGTGTCGTGAAAGTATTAGGTAAGCGTAAAAAGGAAAGAATAATACCACTAACAAATGGACTGTCACGAAATATCATTTTGTATAAAAAAGTATTTGAAGAAAGGTTTTTAAAAGTAGCACAAAGTGACTATTTTATTGTTACTAATCACGGAAAGCAAAGTTACTCTATGATGATATACCGTGTTGTCAGACATTATCTGGACCTTTTTGCACAAACGTCAAAACGTAGCCCTCACGTGCTGCGCCATACCTTTGCGACTCACTTATTAAATAAAGGAGCGGACTTGAACGCAGTCAAAGATTTGCTGGGACATGCAAATTTGGCCGCCACACAAGTCTATACCCACAATTCACTAGAAAAACTCAAGGCTGTGTTTGAACAGGCACATCCTAAAGCGTAAATAAATTATTGTTCAACCACTAAATGCAAATCAATATGAAACTGCAGATGCACTCAATCCACTTCGATGCCGATCGTAAATTGATCGATTTTATCCAGAAAAAAGCAGACAAGTTGGAAACCTATTATGATCGTATCATAGATGGTGAGGTTTTTATGAGGCTAGATAAAAATGATAACAATGAAAACAAGATTGTTGAGATCAAGCTAAATGTGCCAGGAAAGCAGTTTTTTGCGAAGAATCAATCAGATTCATTCGAAGGGGCAGCTGATGAAGCAATAGAAGGATTAAGAAGACAGATTAAAAAGTACAAAGAAAAATTTGTGCTTGTCAGGCAGTAATAAACCCTAAAATCTTTTCAAAACCCTCGGAACTTCGGGGGTTTTTCTTTTTCTTGCCAACTTTTCCAATGAGGTCGAATCTGTCATATAAATCGGCATTTTGGATAGTCAGTCTGGCTATCATTATTGCCAAAATCCTGTTTCTTTTCCGTCCAGAATTAGACCTGTTTACGGAAGAGGCTCAGTACTGGCTATGGTCTAAAAACCTAGCATGGCATTATTATTCCAAACCCCCACTTGTCGCGTTCTTAAATTATCTGAGTACCAATTTATTTGGAGTTTCAGAATTTGGTGTTCGGTTTAATCCTATATTCTTTGGTTTAGCGACAGCTTGGGTAACTTATCTTTTTGCAAACTATTTATATGGAGAAAAGGTCGCTTTTTGGGCTTCCATGATTCTTCAAGCCATGCCATTTTGGTGGTTGGTTTCCTCTTTTCATACCACAGATACTTCCTTGACTTTCTTTTGGGTCTTGACCATGTTTTGGCTTTATCGGGCAAATAAAGAAAAGAAAACCCGATGGTGGATTTTGGCAGGATTAGCTGCGGCACTGGGCCTAATGGCCAAAGCCGTCATGATTTTAGTGATTCCTTTTCTGATTTTATTTGTAATTCAGGAAGGGACATTCGGTAAAAAGTGGAAGAATTTAGCTCTATTCTTCCTGGTCATGTCACTGGGGTTTTTACCTTTCTTGATATGGAACTTCCAAAATGATTTTCTGACTTTCAAACATTTGGCAAATCTGGCAGGAGCTAGTGGAGGCAAAGAATCTACATTTTTGATTGGAAAATCCCTTTCCCAATTTTTCGAATTTCTTGGAGGTCAGCTAGCTATGATTTCAATTTTCCTTTTGCCTCTGGCATTTGGAGCGATAAAGAATGTCTTGAAATATCGAAGTCAAGAAAAGTTCTTTTTAATTCTTCCTGCCTTATTGACATTCGTAGGTTTTGGATGCCTTAGTTTCTTGACAGAAATTCTGGTTAATTGGACGATTTTCTCTTACGTTGGATTAGCCATAATCATGAGTGAATGGGTGATTAACCAATCTGCAATCTGGCAGAAAATTAGAAATTGGGGTGTTGGAATCAGTATCTGTCTTCCACTCATTTTGATCTTGCCCGATTTTACATTTTTGAAATCAATTCCAGCTGTCAAAAAAGGAGAGATAAAGATTTTTAGAAGAATGTCTGGCTATGATCCTTTGGCAAAACGTGTGGATTTCCTTCAAGATAGTCTACAGCTAGAAAATGCATATGTATTTTCAGAGACCTATCATATGGCATCAGAGCTTTCTTTTTATTTGGAAAATCATCCTCAAACCTACATGTTGAATATGGGCTCGAGGAAGAATCAGTTTGATCTTTGGCCAGGAATGGAGCAGTTTGTAGGGAAGCAAACTAATGGAGTTTTCGTGAGCTGGAATTTTGATTCCCCAGGGGATTATGCTGGTTTTGAATCTTTGGTTTATGAGGAAGAGTTTCCTGTTTATTTCAGAGGAGACCTTCTCCGAAAAGCGAAAATCCAGGTTTGGAAAAATTTAGAGAAGTACGATCCTTTTGTCCCGGAAACTTATTAAGTTATTTTCTTTTTAGCCAGTAATAAATCTTACCATTTTCTCGGACCAATTCTCGAAAATCAGGATTGCTGATGTTTTGAAGCAGGAAAGGGATTTTTTTTGAGTCCCAGTTGACCGAAGCTACTTGAATCTCAAAATCATGCTCATCAAATTCACTTATATATTTGTCTTCCACGATCAAATTAGGATAGCCTTCTGACTCGACTATCAACTCTTCAGTCGTCTTCTTTTTTTCTCCTGTCAGGTCAGTCATATAAAATTCCGGACCAAGGTAAACCCTGATTTTACTGCTGACATGGATATTTCCTATAAATCCAATTTCTTCCTTCGGATCAATTTGATTCTCTTTCACGAATTCAGAAACTTGCTCTCCCTGTTCTGGAAGTGAGATTTTTGCCGTGGCTGTGGAAAGGATGAAAAATAAAAGTAATATGGAATAGGAAAGTGCTTTCGGTAATTTTTCATTTCTCATAGTCAATCTGAAGAGATAAACCCAAACCACTAGCCCAAAGGC
Organism: Algoriphagus iocasae; assembly: GCF_014206875.1. Taxonomy (GTDB): domain Bacteria; phylum Bacteroidota; class Bacteroidia; order Cytophagales; family Cyclobacteriaceae; genus Algoriphagus; species Algoriphagus iocasae. The sequence continues at coordinate 1,181,654 of NZ_JACIJO010000002.1, forward strand.
CATTTGTAGATAAATGAACAAACTACTTCCTAAATTGGAGTTTAACCAAACTGCGAAAAGCCCAAGAATGGCTGACAATCCTAAGAAAATCCAAGTGCTGATTTTCAGCCCTTTTTTTCTAAGGTCAAACCCTCCTCTTACCAAAATCCAAGCTAATAAAACCGCCAATACTGGTGCTACAGGAAGTAAATAGCGCTCATAGAATTTTGTGGTCAATGCTCCCATTCCAAGAATAGCAAGGCCCCAAAGCAAAGCAAATCCAAAGAACACCTTGTTTTCGTTCCAAGTGGATTGGATGCATTTTTTTAGTTTTGGGGATGCCAAAAGAACCCAAGGCAAGTAAATGGCAAATAGAATTGCTGTTGCCAGTAAACCATTTTTCAGGATTAGTAAGTATCGGGATGCGACTCTTCCTCCGACCTGATCCTCAAAGAAACTATCCAAATACGTGGGGCCATGAATTTGCCACATTGCCACAAACCAAAATAATCCAATGACGATTCCAATTGCCAAAGATGGAAAGTGAATAAGTGTTTTAAAGGAAATTCTTTTCCAAGGATTGAAAGCAAGATAAGCGATACCAATTCCACCCAAAGCAGCTGCAGGAAGGCCTTTGATTTCAAATGCCAAACCTAAACTGAGGTATAAAATCCAAAGGAATTTCTTTGGCGTGTCTTCTCCGTATTTGATAAGACCAGCAAATCCAATGGCGCTGGAAGTCATCGCTAAGCCTAATAGTACATCAGGAATAGATCTGGTGGCAGCAAAAATTAATACAGGATTGCTTGCGATAATCAGAGCAGAAATTCCTGCTAGTTTTTTGTCCTCAAAAAGGATTTTGGCGAGCCAATAACTCAATCCAACGGTTAGAGCTCCAGCGATTAAGAAAAATATCCGGGATGAAAATGCACTCACCCCAAAAGCTTTAAATCCAGCAAGCACCACCCAGTAAGTGCCAATTGGTTTTCTGAATCTCAGTTCTCCATTGCCGAGGTATGTGGTCAGATAATCGCCGTTTTGCAGCATTTTCACAGCAGCATCGGTATAATACATTTCGTCAGGGAAATGCATATGGAAGCTCAAGGCAAAAGGACCAACTAAAATAGTGAAGGCCGCCATCACCACCCATGGATTGATCTGATATTCTTTTGAAACCATGGCGCAAAGATAAGATGATTGAACTATGTCACACCAAATTTTCGTTGGCATCGGAAAGCAAATAGCCCCTTTATTGTCAGAGGAAGTATTTTGCCGTATTTTTGACCAAATTTATTCCCATGAGCAAGCCCCTTTTGTCAGTAGTTATTACAGTTTATAACGAAGAGGATAATATCAAGCCATTGCTGGATGCCACTTATTCAGCCCTTCAGGAAATCGATTATGAAGTAATTTTAATCGAAGATGGTTCTACTGACAAGACCGTTTCAGAAGTTAAGAAATATGCAAATGAGCGCACCAAACTCATCATTTTCAATAGAAACCACGGCCAAACTACCGCTTTGGCTGCAGGAATAGATATGGCGATTGGTGAGTATATAGCCACCATGGATGGGGACTTGCAAAATGATCCGACAGATTTGCCAATCATGCTTCAAAAAGCAATCGATGAGGAATGGGATGTAGTGGCTGGACGTCGAGCCAATCGAAAAGATGGCTTTGTTCTTCGCAAAATTCCTAGCAAGATTGCCAATTGGGTGATTAGAAATTCTACCAAAGTTTACCTAAACGATTACGGTTGCACGCTTCGCGTTTACAAAGCGGAAATTGCTCAAGGGATGGGACTGTATGGAGAACTCCACCGGTTTATTCCTGTATTGGCGAAGCAACAAGGGGCGAGGATGACAGAAATGGATGTGAAGCACCATCCGAGGATCCATGGTGAATCAAAATATGGCTTGAGCCGGACATTTAAAGTGATGGCGGATCTTATCCTCATGCTCTTTTTTCAAAAATACTTCCAAAGACCTATTCACCTTTTTGGTGGGATAGGGATTATTGCGTTTTTAATTGGTTTGTTGATCAATTTCTACCTGCTCATTTTGAAGATCATGGGAGAGGATATTTGGGGCAGACCCATCATGATTCTAGGCTTTATCCTGGTTTTAGGAGGTATTCAATTTATCACCACAGGTATCATCGCCGAGATCATCGTGCGTACCTATTTTGAGTCTCAAAATAAAACTACTTATACCATCAAAACGGTGTATCAAGGAGAACTCCAAACTATTTGAGTCAATATTTGAATTAATAAGAAGCAGGTTCGCCTTTTAGAATTAAGTCCGATTGGAAAAGAAATCAAACAGCCTTTGGAGGCGGTTAAAAACCGTATTGAAATTGATCCTGACTGGGCTGGCGATTTTCCTTGTCTTTCGTAAAATTGATACCGACCAACTCTGGCAGATTGCAAAAACTATTCATTGGGTTTGGTTGATTCCAGCTTTGGTGCTTTTTATCCTGAGTAAGGTTTTTACGGCATTGCGCCTGAATATTTACTTCAGGAATGTCGGTTTGAATATTTCTGAAAAGTTGAATTTCAGACTATACTCCATCGGACTGTTTTATAACCTGTTTCTTCCAGGTGGAATTGGCGGAGATGGCTATAAGGTTTATCTATTGAATAAACATTATAAAACCTCGGTAAAGTCTTTGGTCCATGCTTCGCTTTTGGATCGACTTGGAGGTTTGGTTGCCATTGTCTTTTTACTTTTGGTATTAGTGTTGCCAGTAGATTTGGAACTTCCATTTGATTCTCAGATTCCTTGGGAAGCGATTGTTGTCATTGGAGCGATTTTGGTTTACCCCACTTTCTGGCTCATTCAGAAGCTTTTTTTCAAAGCTTTTCTTCCATCTTTTCTTTGGTCAAATATCTGGTCCATGTTAGGGCAAGTTGCTCAATTAGTTTGCGCGGTTTTTATCTTATTGAGTTTGGGTGTGAATACTAATTTCATGGCTTATCAATTGGTTTTTTTGCTGTCTTCAATCGTAGCTGTTTTGCCTTTGACGATTGGTGGGATTGGTGCAAGAGAATTGGTTTTCATATATGCTCACACCTATGCAGGAATTGATGAAGCTACAGCTGTAGCATTCAGCTTGATTTTCTTTTTGATCACCGCATTGGTTTCCCTTTGCGGAGCATTTATTAAAAGTGGCCTTCCAAATCCAGAATCCTAAATTTCACCGAAGCATCATTTTAAGTACCTTTGCCAAAATATTCAAAACATGACCAAAGCAGAACTGTTCTCTCAGATCCAGAAGAAATCATCTTTTTTGTGCGTCGGATTAGATGCTGATATCACCAAAGTTCCAAGTCATCTACATTCTGAGAAAGATCCGATTTTCACTTTTTGTAAAGAAATCATAGAGCAGACAGCGGATTTTGCAGTAGCATACAAACCTAATATTGCATTCTTTGAGGCTTTAGGCCCACAAGGTTGGGAAACGCTACAAAAGGTAAATGAATTGATTCCAAAGGAAATTTTCACCATTGCGGATGCAAAAAGAGGAGACATCGGAAACACCTCAAAACTATATGCAAGGGCATTCTTTGAGAAAATGGATTTTGATTCGGTGACTGTGGCGCCTTATATGGGAGTGGACAGTGTGACGCCGTTTTTGGAATTTGAAAACAAGTGGGTGATTCTTTTGGCTTTGACTTCAAATTCCGGTTCCATGGATTTTCAGTTGATCAAAGATGAAGCTGGGAAGCCTTTATACCAATCAGTTTTAGAGAAAAGCCAGACTTGGGGAAATTCTGAAAATATGATGTATGTGGTCGGGGCAACTCGTGGTGAGCTAATCGGGGAAGTTAGAAAAGTAGTTCCAGATCACTTTTTCTTGGTTCCGGGGGTAGGTGCTCAGGGTGGAAGTCTCTCTGATGTGGCAAAATATGGAATGAACCCCAGTTGCGGCTTGTTGGTCAATTCCAGCCGTGGAATTATATACGCTTCAAGAGAAAAAGATTTTGGGATTTGTGCGAGAAAAGAGGCGGAGAAACTGCAGATTGAAATGAGTGAATTACTTGATAAGTATCTCTAAATAAACTTCCCTTTCCTAAAAACTTAAGCCAGAAATTCTGGCTTTTTTTCTTTTCGACTTTTTCTTACATTGAATAAGTTTTTAGGTAGTATTTTTATGGAATTCAGAGAAGATTTTTTACAACTCGTCTGGAAGTATCAATATTTTGAAAAGAATGAGTTAAAGACGAGTTCAGGAGAATCGATTCAGGTTGTTCAGATAGGTTTTCACAATTTCGGTGAAGGCCCGGATTTTCATGAATCGGTGATCATGTTAGATCAAGTTACACTTCATGGGCATGTGGAAGTCCATAAATATGCTTCAGATTGGAAGACTCATGCACATGGCGGAGATCCAGCCTATAATTCGGTCATACTTCACGTGGTTTGGGAAAATGATAAACCGGTCTACCGAAATGACGGCACTTTAATGCCTACCGTCGAACTGAAAGGAAAGATCTTTCTGAATATCTGGCGGAATTATGAGCGTTTGCTGGACTATAAATCTGAGTTGCCATGTGCTCACGCTGTGACAGAAGTTCCAGAAATCATCCGTTTCTCTGCTCTCGAAAAAGCCCTAGTGGAGCGTCTTCACGAAAAATCAGAATATATCTTACAGCTTTTGTCTCGAAATAAAGGTGACTGGGAAGAAACTTGTTACCAATGGTTATTTACAAGCTTTGGATTCAAGACCAATGCAAAAGCGATGGGAGAATTAGCTCTTTTGCTCCCCTATAAAACCTTGCTGAAGCATAGAGATAAATTACCGGTTGTCGAGTCGTTTTTGTTTGGCCAAGCAGGGTTGCTGCCTGAAGTTTCTGAAGAACCGTATGTTCACTATTTGATTAATGAATATGCTTTTTACCAAAAGAAATATGCCTGGAATACTTCTTTGAAGAGACAGCACTGGTCATTTATGGGGGTAAGGCCTAGCAATTTCCCAACTTTGAGAATTGCGCAGCTAGCGTCCATTCTTTCTAATGCCCCAAACTTGCTACAAGCTATAATGGAAGATACCAGAGGCTTTCCGGCTTTTAAAAAACTTCTTCAGGTGACTCCAAGTGATTATTGGCAGTACCATTTCTCTTTTGGAAAGCCAGCAGAAAGGAAAGTATCAAAAGGGATTTCAGATTCTGTTTTGCAACTTTTGATCATCAATTTTGTGATTCCTCTTTGGTTTGCTTACGGTAGGTATTTTCAACAGTCAGAATGGCAAGAACGATGCTTCGATTTACTTCAGGAAGTGGCTGCGGAAAATAATCATATCATTAAAAAGTTTCAGTCTGCTGGCTGGAATCCATCAAATTCATTTGACTCCCAAGGAATGATAGGCTTGTATAAAAACTACTGTAAACCAAAGAAATGCCTGCAATGCAAAGTTGCGCAAAGCCTCATCAAACGAGAAAGTAAATGATTTTTGCGTAAGCGTATGATTTCCCGTACTTTTGCACTCCGAAAAAGGAAAAAACTATGGAAAAACCGGTAATTATTTTTGGAGCAAAAGGTATTGCTCATCCCGCTCTTGAAATATTTAATAGCAATGAGGTAATGGTCTATGGTTTTCTCGAGGAAGACGAAAGCATGCATGGAACAGAAATCAATACTGTTTCTGTCCTAGGAAATCCAGAAGATGATGGTTTCCTAAAATTGATCGGTCAAAAAGCTGAAGCATTTGTGGCGGTGGATGATATGAAATACAGAAAGTTTTTGGTGGAACTGCTGAATGAAAGAAGAAAAGTACAGCCGATTAATGCCATTCATAATACTGCCTATATTTCTACTGATGCGGTTATCGGTCATGGAAACTTTATCAATGCAAAAGTTACTATTGGCACAGCTGCTGAAATTGGCCAGCATTGTATCCTTCATACGGGAGCAATCGTAGATCACAAAGCTAAATTGGGAGACTTTGTTCAAATAGGTGCTGGATCTATCATCAACGCTGAGGTGACTGTCGAAGAAGGCGCTTTTATAGGTTCTGGAGTGACAGTAGTTTCCGGAGTTACGATTGGTAAAAATGCCAGAGTGGGTGCTGGATCAGTAGTCATTTCCTCAGTAGGGGCAAATGAGACTGTCTTTGGAAATCCAGCTGCCAAGATTAAATAGGAGATTTAACTCCAAGCAAAGGGATTTGCAATTTGAAGGCATCATAAATTCATAATAAATTTGGAGACTCAAATCTAAAAGCTACAATTTGAAATCATAAATCCTTTAAACACCCTGCCGAAACAGGGCTCTAGTTATGGAAAATAATCAATACAACATCCTCCTGTATTATTGCTATGCAAAAATTGAAAATCCAGAAGAATACAGGGAGCAGCACCATTTATTTTGTGTAGAAAATAACATTCGTGGCAGAATTATTATTTCTGATGAAGGCCTCAATGGTACTGTTTCAGGTTTGAAAGAGGACTGTGAAAAATACATGGCCTATGTGCATGGCGATCCTAGATTCGCAAAAACTGAATTTAAGATTGACGAGCACGACAAACACGCCTTCACTAAAATCCACGTAAGGTATAAGCCGGAGATCGTTCATTCTGCTTTGCGTCATTTAGATCCGAATGTGAAAACAGGGAAGCATCTTGATCCTGAGGAATTCAAGAAATTAAAAGATCAGGAAGATGTCGTGATTTTGGATGTAAGATCCAATTACGAACATGAGCTTGGAAGATTTAAGAATGCTTTGACACTTGATATTGATAATTTCAGGGATTTTCCTGAGAAAGTGAAAGAGCTTGAGCATCTTAAAAACAAGAAGGTTTTGACCTATTGTACGGGTGGTATCAAGTGTGAAAAAGCCTCTGCATTTCTTTTAGAACAAGGTTTTGAAGATGTGTATCAGCTTCATGGAGGCATCATCAAATATGGCATGGAAGCTGGTGGAGAGGATTTTGAAGGGAAATGCTATGTGTTTGATAACAGAATAGCTGTGGATGTGAATAAGGTTAACCCAAAGGTGATTTCTACTTGTCATGTTTGTGGAACCAATTCAGATCGAATGGTAAACTGTGCAAACCCATCCTGCAATGCACATATTCCAATGTGTGAGGAGTGTGGATGGAAAATGGAAGGTGCTTGTTCTGATGATTGTAAAGAGAATCCGGAAAAACGCCCTTATGATGGCACTGGCTATTATCAAAAAAACACCAATGGATATAATCCATATAAAGGCTTAAAGCGCCCTTCTGTAAAAGAACAAATTACTAAATTAGAGGGTGAGCCGAATAATTCCTGAATCAGAACTGATTTTAAACGCTGATGGAAGCGTATATCATTTACATTTGAAGCCAGAAAATCTGGCTTCTCTTGTTTTTACTGTAGGAGACCCAGACCGGGTTTCCCTTGTTTCTCAATATTTTGATTCTATAGATTTTAAAACCCAAAAGCGGGAATTTGTCACTCACACGGGGCGAATTGGAGATAAAAGGATCACTGTTATCAGTACAGGAATGGGTACGGATAATATTGAAATCCTGATGACGGAGTTGGATGCTTTGGTGAATGTGGATTTAAAATCCAGACAAATCAAGCCTGATCATACCACCCTCCAAATTATCAGGCTGGGTACATCTGGATCTATGCAGGAAAATATTCCTGTGGGATCATTGTTGGCTTCCGCCAAAGCAATTGGATTGGATACGTTGATGCAGTTTTATCCGGAATTGCCAGGGTCTCAAGTTTGGGGGAAACACCTTAAGGATAAATTGAGTCTTGAGTTTACTCCTTATCAGGTAGAAGCGAGTAGTTTATTGTTGGACCAGTTGAATTCTGATTTTTTAAGAGGAATCACTTTAACCTGTCCAGGTTTCTATGCACCTCAAGGAAGAGAAATCAGGTTAAGGCCAAAGCTTGACCAAATGATCGAACGTGTGTCAGAATTAGAAATAGACGGAGAAAGGTTGACCAATTTTGAAATGGAAACTGCGGGTTATTACGCGATGGGAAAATTACTTGGACATGAAATGCTAAGCTTGAATGCAATCGTGGCCAACAGAAAAACTGGAGAGTTTGATAAAATGGCTGAAAAAACCGTGGATACTTTGATCCACACAGCTCTGAAGTTGTTCATGAAAAAATGATCACCCTTACGCTAAATATCTATTCATAGAAGAAACCTCGTCAAGTCGAAAGTCCTCCCACTCGTTGTAATCAATATCCATCATGATATGGTTAATAAACTCTTGGCATTCTTGTTTACAGATATAAATGCCAAATAGTCCTTCTGCTTTATTTACCAGAAAAGTCCTCCTGCTCTCAAACTGTTTGGTGATGTCAGTCCAAGATCCCAGAATCAATAATTCATCCCTGTTTTTGATGGTCTGAATGATCTTAAAATTTCCTTTTGAAGATGTGATTTTCATATTGCTAAAAATTAATTGCCCCAATTGATATGATCAAAGCTAGGTGAAAAAGGTACGCAACTCAATACGTATTAATACCTATTTTTTTACTTGAAATACAGAAAAATGCAAGTTCAATTGATAATGTCGCGGTTCTTTTGAGCCCAGAGAAGCAGAGAGTTATGTTTTTTCTCCAGTTTTAGCTTGGCAATGACATTGCTTCTGTGCTTGTCCACGGTTCTTTCTGCAATGAATAATTTATCCGCGATTTCTTTTGAGGAAAGGCCTTCAGCAATCAGACGTAAAATCTTTTTTTCCGAAGGAGTTAGATTGGTTTGATGAAGATCAGCAATATCTGATTCCTGATTTTCAAATAATTTTTCACTAAAAAATTGATTTCCATTTAGCACGGTTTCTATGGCTTTGGAAAGTTCAGTCAAGGCAAATTCCTTCAGTAAGTAACCTGATAAGTTTAGCTCCTTGGCCTGATGAAAAAGGTATAGCTCTTTATGAAGAGTAAGTAAAATAATCTTGGTTGGTATTTTGAGCTTTTTGCAGGCCTCTGCAATTTCTAAGCCTGTCTTATAGGGCATCTCCATATCCAGGATAGCAAGCTGAGGATGAAACTCTTCAATTTTTGAAAAAGCCTCATTTCCATTATTCGCAGTTGCCAATACCTCAATATCATTTTCTATTAGAAGATCTTCCAAGCCTTTTAATAACAAAGGGTGGTCGTCTGCAATGATAACTGTAGGCTTAGACATTTTAACTATTTGGGGAACGCTAATCGGGTTTGGAGCTTATCTTAGGTATTAAGAAAATTCTCTCCTTAAAAGTAATTTTTTCTTCGAGAACTTACCACAAATCTCCTTAAGGTTGAGTGAAATTTAGATGGTTTGTTTGTTAAATTAAGTTTAGACCTTTCGGATAAGCAGAGCTCTACGATTTTTCGAATCAAGGTTTCTCTACAAATGCACCCCATTCACAGGGAAAATAAGTGATTTAAATAGAAATAGTTCCAGTTACCAAGATTTCTTGATTTAGAAAACAAAGACTTAGACAATTCAGTTATTTAATTAGTAGGTGATTAACATTTTGATAATTAATCTCTTATGAATTGAATTTATTTTTTCTGAACTAATTAAACCAACCGAATATGATTTATGGCCTTAAGCCAATTGCTCTTTTATCTTTTTTAGTCTTCCTTTCTGTTTGCTCCTATGGACAAGAAATAAGGCTTCATGGGAAGGTTGTGGATGCCAATGATAAAACAGCTCTTGAATTTGCAAATGTGGCATTATTAAATCCAAGCGATTCCAGTTTAGTAACTGGAGGAATGACAGATATTAATGGAGGATTTGATTTTAATGCATCTGAAGGTCAATATATTTTTAGAGTTGGGTTTATCGGATTTCTGGAATTTTTTGAATCAGTAAATCTTGGAGATAAGAAGAATTTCAACTTTGGCACGATTTCACTAGCTCCGGATGCTCAAAACCTAGATGAAGTAGTGGTGGAGGGTGTTACTTCCATGTTTGAATCTGATATTGATAAGCGAACCTACAATGTCGAGAACAGTATCGTGGCAGAAGGAGCCACAGCATCTCAACTGCTCAGTACATTGCCTTCTATTCAGGTTGATGAAGAAGGTGGAATTACCATGCGAGGAAGTGGAAATATTCTTATTTACATCAATGGTCGGCCTTCAAACTTATCTGGCGATGATGCGGAAAGCATTCTTTCTCAGTTCCCAGCGAATAGTATCAAATCCGTGGAATTGATTACGAATCCATCTTCAAGATATGACGCTACAGGTGTCGGCGGGATCATCAATATTGTCCTGAAGAAAAATGAAAACCTGGGTTTCAATGGTCAGGTCAATGCTTCCATTGGAACAAGGGAAAAATACCAAGCGGGGATCAATTTGAACTATGGAACAGAAAAAGCCAATTTTTATGCTTCTTACAACTGGCAGAATAGATGGCAAAGAGAAAATGGTTTTGGAAATCGATCAACCAGTTTGCCAGACTTTTCTCCTACTCTAGAACAAGTTCAAGATGGATATGAAAAGGAAAAAACGAACTTAATAAGAGCTGGTGTAGATTATTCAGTGACAGAAAATAGTACTCTTGGGGTTTATTTTCAGGGAAATTTTGATGATGAAGTAGAGTACGCTCAAATCGACCAGGATAATCTAAGCTTGACTGGTTCGCTGGATTCTAGCTTTGTCAGGATCAATAATGAATTGAGTAAAAGCTCTAATTACGAAGGTGGAATTAATTATACCTGGAACGTAGATACCTTAGGTCAGAAACTATATACCTCCTTTTCTTATGCTTACGATGATCGATCTCAGGTAGAATTTTATGATCAGGAGTTTTTTACTTCTGAGGGAGCTTCGGATCCTAGTAAAATGTTAACTCAAATTAATGACAGGCCGAGAACGAGTACTCTTTTTGTAGCCCAATTGGATTATGAAAAACCTATCGGTAAAAATGGAAGTATCGAAACTGGCTTGAAAAGTACACTAGGTAATTGGCTGTGGAGTCAGCAGTTTTCGCAAGGAGATGAGTCAAATCAATTCGTTCCTACGCCGGTGGACACGCTGACCGATAGTTATGATTTCACTCAAAATGTTTATGCGGCTTATTTTACATTTAAAAATAAAGCAGGAAAATTTGGTTACCAGCTGGGTTTAAGAGGAGAATTGACGGACCAACTAGGAGAGACAGTTAGAAAGAATGAAAGTATTCCTGATAATTATTTCAATCTTTTCCCAAGTACATTTTTTAGCTATACCCTAGCTCCAGAAAACGAATTGACACTGAATTATACCAGAAGAATTTCAAGACCCAGAATCTGGGATTTAGCTCCGATTTATAGGGTGAGAGATCAATATAATCTGAGTATTGGTAATCCTTATCTAAAGCCAGAATTTACCGATAGTTATGAGTTTGGCTATATGAAAGGCTGGGAAAGGTATTTACTCAATGCCACAGTTTATCATCGATTCAGTACCGATGTGGAAACCAGAATTACCACATTGACCGATGATAATGTCGCGATTCAATCCAGAGAAAATGCCGATACCAGAGCTAGTACAGGCTTTGAATTAATCAATCAAATTCAGATCTCCAATAATTTTGATGCGACACTGACCGGTAATTTCTTTTACTCAAAAATTAATGCCAGTAATGTAGAGGGTCGGGATTTGAGTAATGAGAACTTCAGCTGGACACTGAGCTTATTGGGAAATATTCTTGTCCCTAAATGGTTTAGTGTACAGGTTCAGGGAAATTATAGAGGCCCGATCATTTTGCCTCAAGGCCAAATCGAACCACAGGCAACTCTCACAGTAGGTATGAGAAAAGATTTGTTCAATAACAAAGCAACGATAAGTCTGAATGTCAGTGATATTTTCAATACCAGGAAATTCAAAATCACAACAGAAGATCCTCGATTTACGCAGTACAGAGAATTCCAGCGTGAGTCTAGAATTGGTACACTTTCCTTTACCTATAGATTCGGTGGCTTCAAAGAAAAAGGTGCGGAAAGAAGTAGAAGAGAAGGAGGGGACGATATGGGGGATGATTTTTAAAAATTCCTCTTAAATTCAGGAATGACATTACTTGTAGAACAAATCAAGGCAGCTTTAAGGGATAAGGCAATTCCTGAAAAAGCTGCTTTTTTTCCTAGATTCTTTAAAGCAGGACCTGGGGAATATGGGGAAGGAGATAAATTTTTGGGAGTGAAAGTTCCAGAGCAGCGAAAAATTGCCAAATCAGTTTTCAAAGAAATCAGCCTAAATGAAATCGGAATCCTGATGAAGGATGATTACCACGAAGTGAGATTGACAGGAGTGATGATATTGGTTTATCGGTATGAAAAATTAAAATCCGATGAAGAGCGGAAAGAATTGGTTGATTTTTACCTCGATCATCTACCTTGGGTGAATAACTGGGACTTGGTAGATAGCTCTTGTCATCAGATTTTGGGTCATTATTATTTGAACAGGGATAAATCTCTTTTTTATGAATTAGCCGATAAAGACCACCTTTGGAGTCAGCGAGTGGCCATGGTAAGCACTTATTACTGGATTAAGAGAGATGAGTTTAAGGACGCTTTGGCCCTAGCAGAAAGATTTTTGGATCATCCTCATGACTTGATGCACAAAGCTGTTGGATGGATGCTTCGTGAAATAGGCAATAGGAATTATGATGTTGAATATGAGTTTTTGAAAAAGCATTATCAAAAAATGCCTCGAACCGCCTTACGTTATGCCATCGAGAAATTCGATGAAGAGGTAAGACAGGATTTTTTGAAAGGAAGGATATAAAATCAGAAGTCTAAATTCAGAAAGCTGAAATAGTAGTGAGGCTGAGCGCCCCGACAGCAGAACTGGATCGAATCCTATCTCGCCGCAGGCTTATCTTTTTAATAATATCTTCTATAAAAAACAGCTCTTCGATCAGATATTGAATAAGATGGCTACGCAGATTAAAGAATAGGGAATCTATCTCGCGAAGCGTATCTCGCCGAAGGCATATTTCAGCGAAGCTTTATCTTAATAAATTTACTCTATCCCGTCCAATTCACTTAACTCCAACCAAATCAATTCCAATTCTTCTAAAGCTGAATCTATTTCTGCAATACGATTGGATTGTTTGATCAACTCTTCATGATCATCGATACCCGCAGAGATTTTATCCGTGATGCTTGCTTTCTCTTTTTCAAGTTTGGCGATAGAAGCATTTACCTCTTTGAACTCCTGCTTCTGCTTATAGCTCGCTTTGGCTTTTGTCTGGCTGAGCGGAGTCGAAGCTTCAACTTTCATTTCTTCTTGATCCCTTTTTGTATCGGAAGTCTTGGTACTTGGTACTTGAGACTTTGTACTTTGTTCTTTCTCCCACTCTCTGAAGTCAGTATAATTTCCTGGGAAATCTTTGATCTCACCTTCTCCTTCGAAAACAAACAAATGCTCCACCAAACGATCCATAAAATATCGATCGTGGGAAACGATTATCAAACAACCAGGGAAGGTGTCTAGGAACTCTTCCAAGGTATTTAAGGTCATCAAATCCAAATCATTGGTAGGCTCATCGAGAATCAGGAAGTTTGGGTTCTTGATCAAAACCATCAGCAACTGAAGTCTTCTTCTTTCTCCGCCGCTTAGCTTTGCTATTGGAGTATGCTGCTGCTTGGGTGGAAAACCAAACTGGGTCAAAAACTGGGAAACAGTGATGGTTGCTCCCCCGGCGATGTTCACGACTTCTGCCACATCTTTAACGATGTCGATCAATCGCTTTTCCTCGTCAAAACTACTTTCTTCCTGTCTGTAATAACCAAAAGCGGTGGTTTGCCCGATGGATATTTTTCCTGCATCCGGCGCCAATTGACCAGTGATCATGTTCAGGAAAGTGGTTTTTCCGGCACCATTTGGACCTACAATTCCTATTCGGTCTTTCTTGCGGAAGGTATAGGAGAAATCATTGACGATGGCTTTATCGCCAAATGACTTTTGCATCTTTTCGATCTCGATGATCTTGTTTCCAAGGCGCTGTGTGGTTACGGTCAATTGAATATCACGTTCCTCACGTTTTTGAGAAGCTTTTTCTTTGGTTTCCTCAAAAGCGTCTACACGGTATTTTGCTTTGGTGCTTCTGGCTTTCGGTTGACGGCGAATCCAATCGAGTTCTTTCTTGTAAAGGCTTTTCGCTTTTTCCAGTTCAATGTCTTCAATTTCCATTCTCTCGGCCTTCTTATCCAAAAAATAACCGTAATTGCCTAGGTATCTATGTACTTTGCCTTGGTCGAGTTCCAAGATTTCATTCGTTACTTTCTCCAAGAAATACCGGTCGTGAGTCACCATAAATAGTGCAAGATTCGCCTTTGCTAGATAGTCTTCCAGCCATTCGATAGTTTCGAGATCTAAATGGTTGGTTGGTTCATCAAGAAGCAACAAATCAGGTTTTTCTAAAATGGCTTTTGCCAAAGCGACACGCTTTCGCTGTCCACCTGAAAGCGTCCCAACAGGCAAATCGGTATCATGAAGCCCCAGTTTTCCCAAAACTTCCTTTACCTGATATTCAAAGTCCCAAGCTTGGAAAGCATCCATTTTCTCAAAAAGAACAGCCATTTTATCGGAGTTATCAATGCCGCGTTCTGCTTCAAGCATTGCCTTGTGATACTCCTCGATCACTTGTAGGATTTCGGAATTACTTTGGTCAAAAATGGTTTGGTAGATACTCATGCTTCCTTCAAATACAGGGTTTTGGTGCACATAAGCGACCTTGACCTGCTGGTTGATTCCAACTTGCCCGGTATCTGGTATTTCCAATCCCATGATGATTTTCATCAAAGTGGATTTGCCTGCACCATTGATGCCGACTAATGCTATTTTCTGGCCTTGAGAAATGCCAAAAGAGATATTGGAAAAAAGCTTGCGCTCACCGAACGCTTTACTGAGGTTTTCGACCGAAAGGTAATTCATGCCGCAAAAGTAGGGAAAAGGCAATTGAGTATACCTATGACTTCCTAAGTTTCAGCAGAAAGGCTATTTTCAGATCATGAAAACCATCCACGACATCCTCAAGCTCGGCGATCCAAGACTATACGAGGTTTGCGAGCCAGTTCTCGAAGAAGAGTTGGACCAAGTCCCTGAATGGACGCAACAGCTACATGAGGCCATGGAGGATATTCGTAAGGTTTACGGCTTTGGGAGAGGAATCGCAGCTCCTCAACTGGGAATCATGAAACGGATGTTTTACCTAAACCTAGATAAACCTTATATCATTCTTAATCCTGAAATCATAAATCCTAGCGAGGAGGAGTTTGAGTTATGGGATGATTGCATGAGTTTTCCCAATCTTCTGGTAAAAGTAAAAAGGCATCAATCTTTGACTTTGACCTATAGAGATGAAAATTGGAAGCATCAGGAATGGGAGGTTTCAGGGGCAGAATCTGAATTGATTCAACATGAGTTTGATCATTTGAATGGGATATTATGCACCATGAGAGCAATAGACCAAAAGAGTTTTCGCTGGAAAGAATAGGCTGTTTTTTCTTTTTGCTTAGGATCCTAGTTAATGAATTGTCAATACTTTGCCAGATTAATTAGAATTTACCCTTCCCCTTCGGGATTTTTTTTCTAATTTTGCCCCAATTTGGACGTAAGTAATTTCATCTCTCTATTCCCCCTCTTGTAATGCCAAAAGATAGTAGCATCAAGCACGTACTCATCATCGGTTCCGGTCCCATCGTCATCGGTCAAGCATGTGAATTTGACTATTCAGGTTCCCAAGCAGCTAGATCCCTTCGTGAAGAAGGTATCACGGTAACGCTGATCAACTCAAACCCTGCCACCATCATGACTGATCCGGTGACAGCAGATCATGTGTATTTGCTTCCTTTGGAGAAGAAATCCATCATCAAGATCCTGAAAGATCATCCTGATATCGATGCGGTACTTCCTACCATGGGTGGGCAAACAGCTCTAAACCTTGCAATAGATTGCGAAAACGCAGGTATTTGGAAGAAATTCAATACCAAAATGATCGGTGTGGATATCGATGCGATTGATACTGCCGAAAACAGAGAAAAATTCAAAGCACTGATGGAACAGATCGGTGTTGGAGTATGTAAAGGTGCAACAGCAACATCTTTCCTTCAAGGAAAAGAAATTGCTCAAGAGATAGGTTTCCCGCTTATTATTAGAGCTTCTTATACACTTGGAGGTGCTGGTGGAGCTTTTGTAGAAAAAGCGGAAGACTTCGAAAAGCACCTTAGCGCTGGACTTCAGGCTTCTCCAGTTCATGAAGTTTTGATCGAGCAAAGTATTCTAGGTTGGAAAGAATATGAGCTAGAAGTAATGCGTGACAATATCGGGAACATGATTGTTATCTGTTCTATCGAAAACTTTGACCCGATGGGTGTTCATACAGGTGACTCCATTACCGTGGCGCCGGCTATGACTCTTCCTGATACAGTTTATCAGCGCATGAGAAATTATGCGATTACAATGATGAATAGCATCGGTAATTTCGCTGGTGGTTGTAACGTGCAGTTTTCTGTAAGCCCTGATAACGAAACCATCATCGGAATTGAAATCAATCCTAGGGTCTCCAGATCTTCGGCATTGGCATCCAAAGCTACTGGATATCCGATCGCAAAAGTTGCTGCTAAGTTGGCAATTGGTTATAATCTGGATGAACTTCCAAACTCAATTACCGGAACAACTTCTGCTTATTTTGAGCCATCAATAGATTATGTAATCGTAAAAGTTCCTCGTTGGAACTTTGATAAATTCAAAGGTTCTGATCGTCGTCTAGGTCTTTCTATGAAGGCTGTAGGAGAGGTGATGGGAATCGGAAGAAACTTCCAGGAGGCACTTCAAAAAGCTTGTCAGTCTCTTGAAATCAAAAGAAATGGTTTAGGAGCTGATGGCAAAGAGTTAAAGGATCAGGATAAGATTTTGTACTCTTTGGCCAATCCTAGCTGGAATAGATTATTCCATGTCTACGATGCTTTCAAATTGGGAATTTCATTTAGAACGATTCACGATTTGACTAAAATCGACAAGTGGTTCTTAAGACAAATTGAAGAATTGATCCATCTTGAAGATGAGATTGAAAAATATGATATAGATACCATTCCATTTGAAATAATGGACATGGCGAAGAAAAGAGGATATGCTGATCGTCAGTTAGCTCACTTATTGGGTTGTTTGGAAAGCGAAGTCTTCCAGAAGCGCTATGAAGAAATGGGTATCAAGCGTGTCTATAAATTGGTAGATACCTGTGCTGCAGAATTTGAGGCGCAAACTCCATATTATTATTCCACTTTCGGAGAAGAAAATGAATCAGTAACTACTGATCGTAAGAAAGTGGTGGTTTTAGGTTCTGGACCAAACCGTGTGGGCCAAGGAATTGAATTTGATTATTCTTGTGTGCATGGCGTGTTGGCTGCAAAAGAATGTGGCTACGAAACGATCATGATCAACTGTAACCCTGAGACTGTTTCTACTGACTTTGACATTGCTGATAAGTTGTACTTTGAGCCTGTTTTCTGGGAGCATATTTATGAAATCATCCTTCACGAAAAGCCAGAAGGCGTTATCGTACAGTTAGGTGGTCAAACTGCTTTGAAACTTGCAGAGAAACTAGATAAGTACGGAATCAAAATCATCGGTACTAGCTTCGAAGCTTTGGATCTTGCAGAAGACAGAGGTCGTTTCTCGACTCTCTTGAAAGAAAATGATGTTCCTTATCCAGAATTTGGAACAGTTCACAATACTGATGAAGCATTAGAGCTTTGCAAAACTATCGGATTCCCGCTTTTGGTAAGACCATCTTATGTATTGGGCGGTCAAGGAATGAAGATCGTAATTAACGAGAAGGAGCTGGAAGAGCATGTGGTGAATGTCCTTAGAGATATCCCTAACAATGAGATTCTTCTTGATCACTTCCTAGAAGGAGCTATTGAAGCGGAAGCAGATGCGATCTGTGATGGAGAAAATGTCTACATCATTGGAATCATGCAACACATAGAGCCAGCGGGTATCCACTCAGGTGACTCTTATGCAGTACTTCCTCCATATAACTTGGGAGATTTGGTAATCCGTCAGATTGAAACTTATACAGAGAAAATTGCTTTGGCTTTGAAAACTGTTGGTCTGATCAACATCCAGTTTGCAATCAAAAATGATAAAGTTTATATCATCGAAGCAAACCCAAGAGCATCTAGAACCGTTCCGTTTATCTGTAAGGCTTATCAAGAACCTTATGTGAATTATGCCGTAAAGGTGATGCTGGGAGAGAAAAAAGTGACTGATTTTGAATTCAAACCTGTGAAAAAGGGTTATGCAATCAAAGAGCCAGTTTTCTCATTCCACAAATTCCCGAATGTAAACAAAGAATTGGGTCCAGAAATGAAATCCACCGGTGAAGCGATTTACTTTATCGAAGACTTGATGGATGATTACTTCTTGAAAATCTATTCAGAGAGAAATCTTTACTTGAGTAGATAAGCCTGATTAAAATTATAAACAGTTTTGGTAAAATTTCTTGTCATATTACTTGGAGTCGGCTGGCTTTTGGGCCAGCTGATCCGATATTTTCTTAGATCTAAGCTTGCGAAATTTGCGCAGCAAGTAAATGAAGCAGCGAAAGAAGAACAAAGAGCTCAGGCACATGCCAACAGACCCAAAGATGAGGTAGTGGTGGATTACGTTCCTAAGCAGTATAAGGAAAAGCGGCAAAAAGATATCAAAGGTGGAGATTATGTCGACTATGAAGAAGTGAAGGATTAATCCTTCACTTTTTTTATTTATCCCAATTGGTCAGTAATAACTGATGTTTCTTGAAAAGAGAAAATTATTCCGATTTTGCCAGTCGGCACCAAAAAACTTTAAAACCACTTTGGGTTTTAGTTCCTATTAAAAAGTCCTCTCCACCGTCTTTTAACCCCAGTTTTTTCTTGAGGATTTCCGAACCACTAGCATAGTTCCGAGTAATTACATTCACTTTTCCCGAGGGAAACAATTTTTTGATTTCAGCCTTCTTTGGCTGAACTTCCTGCACAACCTGAAATACTCTTCCGGGTAATTCTTGAGGAAAATTTGGAGAGGTATAAATATGGCTATTTGTATCCAACTTGCTAAGGCCAAAACGCTCTCCAAAGGTCTTAAATGCGCCCGCTTTTAAAATGGCTGAAAAAGGCTCAATCAAAAAATCCAAGACCTCTCCAAACTGAGATTGGATACTTTCTTCTTCTTTTGGCTCAAATGAAAAATAGCTTTCTTTTACTCCAAGGTCAATTGCCTCAATAATGAAAGGAGAGTTTGTCTTTTCCTTATCCCAATGTAAAAGCAGTTCTTTTACTTCGTTTTTGACAGAAATGACCTGCACTTTTTGAATGTCTGGGATCTCAAAAATTGCCTGAGAAATATCCAGCATAGGGGATACCTTCAGTAAAATCGAATCAGCTTTGCTCTTCATCATTTCCCAAGAACTGACCACATCTGGCTCACAATCCTGCAGCTTATAAAGTTTTTGATTCCCCTTTCCTCTTCTGGCTGGATCAGCATATATCAAATCAAAGTGATGGTCTGATTTTGATAAATATTCTAATCCATCACCCGCAACAACTTCGAATTTTTTTGGTGCTAAAACCTCAAGATTATGCTTTGCTATTTCTGCGAGTTCTTGTTGTTGTTCACAATAGATGGCTTTTTCAAAACCTTTGCTGAGATAGAAACTATCCACGCCAAAACCACCGGTAAGGTCTATCATAAGATTGCCTTTTCTGTTTCTTGCTTTGAATTCGGCTGTTTGCTCGGATGAACTTTGTTCTAAAGAAATAGATGCTGGAAATACCAGTTGAGAATTTGAGGTCCAGGAAGGAAGTTTTTTAGCCGCCTTTTGTCTAGCAGAAATCTGATGAACTGCGGCTTTCAGATCAAATTCTGTTTTGCCCTGGTATTTAAAAAGTAAAAGTGCAGGATCTTCATTCAGATGATCCTGCACAAATTTTTGAAATTCCTTTGTATGAATTTCTGACCAGCTCATTAAACCAAGCTGTTCGCTAATAAATATTCAGCGATTTGAACCGCATTGGTTGCAGCACCTTTACGAAGGTTGTCCGCTACAATCCACATATTCAACGTGTTTTCCTGAGACTCATCTCTTCTCAATCTTCCGACAAAAACCTCATCTTTTTTATGAGCATTGATCGGCATTGGATAGACGAAGTTGGCAGGATCATCCTGAACAATAACGCCAGGAGTTTCGGAAAGAAGTTTTCTAACTTCATCTAGATCAAAATCTTCTTTGAACTCCACATTTACAGCTTCCGAGTGACCACCCATGGTTGGGATTCTTACGGTAGTAGCTGTCACCTTAATGCTATCGTCAGAGAAAATCTTTTTCGTCTCATTGATCATTTTCATTTCCTCTTTGGTATACCCATTTGGCTGGAATACATCGATATGAGGAAGTACGTTCATGTCAATTTTGTGTGGGTAGACCATTTCAGGTGTCTCTCCCGCACGTTCGGCCATCATTTGATCTACCGCAGCTTTTCCCGTACCTGTTACTGACTGGTAGGTAGAAACAACGATTCTCTTGATGCCATATCGCTGACGCAAAGGCTCCAATGCCAAAACCATTTGGATGGTAGAGCAATTAGGGTTTGCAATGATTTTATCTTCAGCTTTCAACTCTTTTGCATTGATCTCAGGAACAACTAGTTTCTTGCTTGGATCCATTCTCCAAGCAGAAGAGTTATCCACTACGATGGTTCCTACTTCAGCAAACTTTGGTGCCCATTCTAGAGAAGTGCTGCCACCTGCAGAGAAGATTGCGATTTCCGGTTTTAACGAAACAGCCTCAGCCAGCCCGATAACAGTGTAAGGTTTACCCTTATACTCGATCTGTTTACCTACAGAGCGCTCAGAAGCGACTAATAGAAGTTCGTCAAAAGGGAAGTTGTGCTCATCTAGCACTTCGAGGATTTCGGAGCCCACCAAACCGGTAGCTCCTACCACTGCTAATTTCATCAGACTGGTTTTTAATAGGTTGTTTTTATTTTGGATTGCAAAAGTAAGGTCTAAGGATTCATTTTCAGGATATTCTGCTAAAATTTTTATCATTTCAAGGTGAAAATTGCTTGAATCAACTACTAATAAGTTGGTTTTACTGCTTATATTTATCTATTACTTTTTTAATTAATAGGTTATGAGGCTATTATTTTTTTCAAATAATCTTTGGTTATTCATTCTTTGGCTACTGTTCTTGCCTTGGATCCTGAAATCAAATGCGCAAACTCAAGAGTTTGAAAACACCTTTTTGACAGTTTCTAATCCGGATGAATTTCTTCCAAACTGGTATGCTAACGAGGTCAGAAGTACCAGTTCCAGGATTTTTCAGGCGAAAGGCTTTGGCATAAATGGAAGTAATTGTTTGGCCGTCCAGCCAATTTCAACTTTTTACGGAGAGATAATTGTCAAATTAAATTTGGAAAAGTTTGCAAACCCTCAAGTCCGTTTTTGGGCAAGGTCTATTCAGAATGGTAGCGGTACCAGGCCTGTGGAAGTTTCTTATTCTTGGTCAACTCTATTGGATTTTGAGTTTGCTGAAACAATGGTTTTAGGCTCAGAAGAAGAATTTAAAAATGAAGATCAGGAATTTCGATCATTTAAGATTTCTATTCCACCAGACTTACAAGATGAACCGGTTTTGTTCTTGAAATTTGATGTCAGGTATGGGGAAGGTTCTGGAACCTGTGCGAGATGGCTTTTAGATGATTTTGAATATGGCGATTTCGTGGAGGATACTATTCCTCCACAAATAGAACTAATCAGAGGCTATCATCAAAATCAGGTTCAAGTGCTGTTCTCAGAGTCTCTTGATCCCATCTCTTCTCTGTTTCTGTGGAATTATAAGTTAAATGGAATAAATCCCGAATCAGTTACTTTGGGCTTAGACTCTGCTGTGATTTTGACTTTTTCAGAGTCATTGATCCATGGGGATAGCTATCAATTAAATGTCTCTCAAATTCCAGATTTGGCAGGTAATTCTCTGGAAGATACTACAAGTGGATTTGTGTTTTACAATCCTACTTTGGTATTGAAGAAGTCCTTGGTTATCAATGAAATTATGCCAGCACCAAGACCGGATTTGGATCTTCCAAATGTGGAATATGTCGAATTGTTAAATACAGAAGAATATTCCATACGCACAGAAGGGATGGTTTGGTCCAACTCAAGAAATTCTGCCTCCTTGCCGGATGTATGGATCGAGCCTGATGAATATGCGGTTTTGATCCCATCTAATCAACAGGAATGTATGGAAGAATTTGGTACACTGATCCCCGTTGATTCTTGGCCAACATTACTTAACTCAGGAGATCAGCTAAGATTATATGCCCAAGATGGAGTTTTGATTGATGAGCTAGAATATTCATCTGCTAGTTGGGGAAGTTCTGAAATGGCTTCATCAGGATATAGTTTAGAGATAGTGAATCCTTTTTTAGAATGTGATCAATCCGAATTGCTTGTTGCATCCAAAGATGCATTAAGGGGAACACCTGGTCGTCAAAACTCAGTTTTTGATTTAAGTGTTGATACAGATCCCCCGCTTTTAACTTTTATAGGTTTTCTAGATTCCCTGACTATTCAAGCAACTTTTTCAGAGCCAATCTCAACAGAACTCGAAATGAGTTCTTGGCAAAGTAATCCCGAGCTACTATTTGATACTGTTTATCAAAGTAATTCCAATTCGATTCTTTTAAATTTAGCTGAGCCGGCCAAGTCTTCACTCATTTATAAGCTTTCTTTGGGGGCAATTAGCGATTGCTCAGGTAATCTACTAGCCCAAAATGAGTATGAAATAATATTGCCAGATAATCCGGAAAAAGGCGATGTGTCAATCAACGAGCTTCTTTTTAATCCAAAAGCAGGCAGACCAAAATTTGTTGAATTGTTTAATTCCAGTGAAAAATATTTGGATGTGGGGAAAATGAAGCTTGGTAATATGGATGAATATAATGAGGTGGATCAAGTAAGAAATATTTCAGAATCTAACTTGGTATTATCTCCTAAATCTTATTTAGCGATCACCACGGATACTTTAAAATTGCGACAAGATTTTCCTAAATCGCTTACAGGTATGTTTTTTCAAATTTCCAGTCTCCCGAGTTATCCGATAGCTGGTGGAACAGTGGTTTTAATGAATGACGAAGAACAAGTTTTGGAGACTTTTACTTTTAGTGAGGATTTACATCACCCATTATTAAGAGATCCAAAAGGTGTTTCGCTTGAAAGAATTTCCATAAAGTCCGATTCCAATCTGAAGGATAATTGGCATTCTGCCTCTGGAAATGAAGATTATGGAACTCCCGGAAAAAAGAATTCACAGGTTTTTGAAGGAGAATATGATCAAGAGGTGCTTTCGATTACTCCAGAGGTTTTTGATCCTGAAGGTTCTGCCGGACCATCATTTACCACAATCACCTATCAATTAGACCAAAGTGGTTGGGTTGGTTCATTCGAAATTTATGATTTGGCGAGTAGGTTAATTAATGTTTTGGATAGAAATGCGATTTTAGGCGAGTCGGGTTTATATACTTGGGAAGGAACCGATGATTTGGGGGCGAAAGTACCACCAGGCTACTATGTTTTGGTGGTGGAATTATTTGATTTACAAGGGGCTGTAAAAGTTCTCAAAAAGACTGTCGTAGTTGCAACCCGGCTATAACTTTTGTGATTTTTTTCTATTAGTTCTAGTAGAAAATTAATAAATTGTATCATTACACCCGAAATCATGGAAAGAGACCTAATTACGCAAGCGCTGCATTCAATTTGCCTTCAGGAAGGAAAAGATATTAAAGATGTCCACCAATATCTGTTAATGAAATATAGGATTGAGGTGGAGGAACTCGTCTTGAAAAGAAGACTTGATAAATTGATAAATGAAGAAAAAGCTGTTGCATAACAGCTTTTTTTATGTCCAATTCTTTTGTGAATGAACTAAATAGCAGGATTTGTTTTAACGGCTGAGAGACTTTCTAATATGTAATTAGCTGATAATGAGTCGTATTTTTTTTTAATGTAATATTTCATTGATTAAGGTCCTTTAAAATTGATTTCTATCAGTGATATAGTTTTTGTAATTAAGCTTGCTAGACGTATTTTAGAGAACAAATAGGAAAATAATCCGTCCCAATTATATCATCTAATCCGAGCACACTATGAGTCAGGAAGGCAAAACAGCTTACTCCGCAGGAGAGCTAAAAGAATTTGAAGAAATCATCCTTCAAAAATTAGCAGTAGCAAAAGAAGAATTACATTCTTTGAAGGAAACTTTGAGTAAGAAAAACGATAGTGGGACAGATTTCACTGCGTCGACTTCAAAGCTTTTGGAAGATGGAGCGGATACGCTTGAAAGAGAAAGTTTGAACCAATTGGCTGCTAGACAGCAGAAATTCATCATCAATCTTGAAAATGCATTAATTCGAATCAAGAATGGTACTTACGGTGTTTGTGTTGATACTGGGAAATTGATTTCTAAAGAAAGACTCAAGGCGGTACCACATACAATGCATTCGATAGAAGCTAAACTTTCTAAAAAGTAATATTGGAATTTCTTCATCGTCATATTGAAGCATTGGTTTTTTGTGCACCATCTCCATTAGGAACTAATGAGATTGTAAAATGCCTCACAGAAATGTTTGAGGCAGAGGTGCCAATAGACCATGTTCAATCTGCGATAGAAGAATTAATTGAAAAATATAACTCTGAAGAATTTTCATTTGCCTTGGAAAACCTCGGAGGAGGATATCAATTTTTGACCAAGCCGGCTTATCAAACCAGTATAAGTATATTATTGAAGCAGCAATCTCAAAAAAGGCTTTCCACAGCCCAATTAGAGACGCTATCAATTATCGCATACAAGCAGCCTGTGACTAAAGGTGATATTGAGCAGATTCGGGGTGTGAATTCGGATTACTCTGTTCAGAAATTACTGGAAAAAGAATTGGTGGAGGTGAAAGGGAAGTCCGATGGGATAGGCAGGCCATTGCTTTTTGGGACTTCGGGTAAGTTTATGGAATACTTTGGGATAAATTCCATCAATGATTTGCCTCAACCTAAGGATTTTTCTCAGCCAGAAAATCAAATCGGAGAAGAAAGAGAATAGTTAAACCGGGTTTACTTTTGCCATCAAGGCAATCAGAAACTTTTTACCGGTATGAATCTCTTTGCAAACTACGCGAGTTCTTCTTGTTTCAGCTTTTTCAAATTCTCTTCCTGAAATCAAAAACCTAGAACCGGGTTTCAAATCAGAAAGAAAGATCTGTGTTGATTCCTCTTTTTTGAGATCGTATTTACTCATTTCCTTCATTAAAAATAGATCGGCTGCAGAGCTGGCTTTTGGCGCTCTCATGTGGGTTTTTAAAGGAATTAAGATGTCAATGGGAAAAAAATCCTCTTTTAGAAATGGAAACATTAAGTTTTGGAAAGTGGATTTCCATTCTCTTCCATGCGGATTGATTGCGAACCCAAATTTCTTGAATGCATGAAGATGTGCTACCTCATGGATATAAGTGAGAAGGAACTGATATTTATTTAAATCAGCGTTTAAAGTGATTGTCTGAAATTCCTGATCTCTTCTATATCTAAAATCTCCAAGTTTGGTTTTTCGGCTTGAAGTAATTCTAAAGTGAAAAGGCTGATCTTGCCAGATTTTGAGGCAATAGGGAACAGCTGCAGAAGGAAGGTGTTTGGAGAATAATTCTTCCAGATGTGCGGCTACATGCATGCTGAAAAATACAAAAAAAAGAGTCCCGAAATTTCCGGGACTCGATCTTTTTAAGAAGGAGGTTGATTATTTAACCTCTTCAACTGTTTCTTCTACGATTACTACTTCAGTAGTGTCAGCAGTAGACTCTTCGATGATAACTTCTTCTTCAACAGCTTCAACTGTTTCAGTTACCTCTACAGTCTCTTCTTTAACTTCTTTGTTACCGCAAGAAGTAGCGAACATTACGCTAGAGATTGCGAAAATTGCAAATACCTTTTTCATTTGTTGTGATTTTCTTAATTACAATGCAAAGTTATTATTACTTTTCACAATTAAACAAGTAACCGTTCAAATATTTTTTATTTGTTTTTGTAAATAATTTTTACCGGAACTCCGTCAAAATCAAAGTTTTCTCTTAACCTGTTTTCCAGGTATCTAGTATATGGCGATTTGATGTATTGAGGGAGGTTACAGAAGAAAGCAAAGACCGGATTTTTGGTTGGTAACTGGGTGACATACTTGATCTTAATGTACTTTCCTTTCCATGCTGGCGGAGGATATTTTTCAATTTCAGGAAGCATGACATCATTTAGTTTTGAGGTCTGTACTTTTCGGGTCTTATTTTCATAGACCTTCACAGCCAATTCTATTGCCTGGAAAATTCTCTGCTTGGTTGTCACTGATGTAAAAATGATGGGAATCCACTTGTTTTCGCCAAGCCTTTCCATCATATCTTCTTTGACCTTGTTCATGGTTTTATGGTCTTTTTCTATCAAGTCCCATTTATTCACCATGATCATGACTCCTTTGTTGTTTTTGATGGCTAATCCTATCAAGTTGATGTCCTGAGATTCTAGGCCTCTCGATGCATCCACCATGACGATGATTACATCGGATTCTTCAAGAGTTCTTAGGGAGCGCATGACGGAATAGAACTCCACATCTTCATGCACTTTGGCCTTTTTCCGGATTCCAGCAGTATCAGTAATGATGAAATCCTGTCCATAAAGTTTGTATCTCGTATGGATGGCGTCTCTCGTAGTTCCTGCTTCATTGGTTACAATCGATCTTTCCTGACCCAAAAGAGCATTTAAGAAAGATGACTTTCCGACATTTGGTCTACCCAAGATGGATATTTTAGGAATACCCGCATCAGGGTCCTCTGTGCCTTCATCCTCAAAATGAGAAACTACCTGGTCTAAAAGATCACCAGTTCCACTTCCACTTGCTGCAGCGATTGGGTAAACCTCAAAATCACTGATGCCTAGAGAATAAAATTCTGAAGACATAAAACTTTTTTCCTGATTGTCTGCTTTGTTGGCGACAATGTAAATCGGTTTTTGAGTTGCTCTTAATTCATTCGCAAACTCCATATCCAAATCAGTTAGCCCATCATGGCAATCCACGACGAAAAGAATGACGTCTGATTCTTCTACAGCAAGTTTAACTTGCTTTCTTATTTCTGCTTCGTAAACATCATCAGAACCCGTAACATACCCTCCTGTATCTATTACAGAAAAGAATTTACCTGTCCACTGAGCATGGCCATAATGTCTGTCGCGAGTTACCCCACTCATGTTGTCCTCAATCGCCTTTCTCTCTTCGACTAGTCTGTTGAATAATGTGGATTTACCTACGTTAGGTCTACCTACAATTGCTACAATATTTGCCATAATCAGGTTGGGTCGTACCCAAATTTTTTCAATTTCAATTTATTTTTTCTCCAGTCGGCTTCCACTTTGACAAAAGTCTCAAGAAAGACCTGCTTGCCAAAAAACTTTTCCAATTCCTCCCTCGCTTCCATTCCTACTTTTTTGATGGCTTTTCCTTTATCGCCGATAATAATGCCTTTTTGGCTGTCACGCTCGACGTAAATGGTAGCACGAATCCGGATGATCTTATTTTTTACGTAAAACTCCTCAATATTCACTTCTGAGCTATAAGGAATTTCTTTTTTGTAGTTGTTGAAAATTTTCTCACGAATGATCTCGGAGGCAAAGAACCGCTCGGAGCGGTCTGTAAGTTCCTCTTTGTCGTAAAAAGCAGGGTGCTCAGGTAACCTTTCCAAGATTTCCTGCATTATTTTATCGGTATTGAATTTTTCTCCTGCAGAAATAGGAATCACCACAGATGATTTAATTCTGGAGGTCCAGTATTCTGTCACAGTCTCTAGCTGTCCTTCTTTGGCTAGATCGATTTTATTGATTACCAAAATGACTGGAATGCCTGAGTTGTTGATTTTTTCAATTACCTCCTCAATTTCCTCGTCAGTTTCGTAAAGGTCAGTGACAAAAAGAATGACATCAGCGTCCTCCAATGAGATGTTCACAAAGCTCATCATGTTTTTATGAAGCTCATATTGAGGCTTCAACATTCCAGGTGTATCAGAAAAAACGATCTGATAATTTTCAGAATTTGTCAAACCCAGAATTCTATGTCTAGTAGTTTGAGCTTTGGAAGAGATGATGGATAGTCGCTCACCCACAAGAATATTCATCAAAGTAGATTTACCTACATTGGGTTTTCCGATGATGTTTACAAATCCTGCTTGGTGTTTGGCTTGAGTCATTCTAAGAAATTTTTCACAAAGGTACTTGATTTTTAGACATTCCAGACGTTTTTAAAGTTTCTACAAAATAAAATTTGGCTTTATTTTGTAATAAATAAATCTAGGAAAGTACTCTGTAATGTTGCTGGAATTGACCTAGATAGCTTTATCTTCATAGGAAGGTCGATACTTGGGGCTTAATATTTTTTTAAGATCTATTTTGGATTTGAAATTTAAACCACTACTTTTGTAACACAATTCGCCACAAGGGCAGATTTAGATAAGAAAAAGAAAGCAAAAAAGCTTTAAAATTATATCGCGGGATGGAGCAGTTGGTAGCTCGTCGGGCTCATAACCCGAAGGTCACAGGTTCGAGTCCTGTTCCCGCTACTTGGTAACTCCGGACAATGTAAAAATTGTTCGGAGTTTTTTGTTTTTCAGGGGTTTAGCATTATTTCGAATCTATTTGATTCTGTTAAATTCGGATGATTTTGTCCCAGTTTTTGTCCCAGATATTGTCCCAGTTTTTGTCCCAGTTTTTTATAATCTTTTTGCTTCGCTCTTTATTGTGACTATTTTGGGGCATGATTGACATCAAAATTTCTGCTGTGTTGAATCCTAAAGCGATTCCCTCTTCAGGTGGACAGGGGATTTATTTGTGCATAAATTGGAAAGTTCGACATTACATTAATCTCAAACTTGAGAAAATTCCTAAAAATGCTTGGTCAGGCAAACCAACCAAATGGGTGAATAGCCAATATCAGTATGCTGAGTTTCACAATAGGGTAATCGCTCGGGAGATTCATAGACTCAAAGGGATTATCCAGGATTTTTATAAACGAAACGAAGTACTGACTGCGGAAAAGTTGAAGAATATTTATCTGGTAAAATATCAAGGGAAAAAGTTGAAGGGTGTGAATGGTGTTCATGCTCCTGGTGCTAGTGATAAAGTTTCCGAATTCATTGATTATTCGATCAACTTTGGAGCTACTTCCAAAAAGGTAGCTGGAACAAAGAAAGTATATGTAACTCTGAGAAAACTTATTGAATCTTACAAAAAGACCTCTGTCATGGCAGATGTTGACGAAAACTATGTGTTGGAGTTTGTGGATTTCATGAGAAGTGATCAGACAGAAATCAATTCAGATACCACGTTGGCGAAGTATGTAGATCGCTTGAAGGTTATCTATCGAGAATACTGTGACCAGTATGCAATCCCGTTTAGAAAGAGAATTTTTGAAGGAATTGATATAGATTCCAATAAAAGACCTGAAAAGATCATCTATGTGAATGACGAGCAGTATAAGAAGCTGTTAGAGTTGAAATTCGACCGAAAAGAAAGAAGGCTTGAAATCACCAGAGATATTTTCATTTTGCTGTGTAATACCGCTCTCTATTACAATGATTTGATCGCAATTAGTAATGAAAAGGGATTTGACCGTAATTTGCTGAAGGAAAATCCCAACCACCTTGTGCTTCAGGGTGAGCGAAAGAAAAACGGTGAGGAATTCTGGATCCCTTTGAATGACACTGCTAAGAAGATCGTCAAAAAGTATTATGTCGAGGATGATGAAATGATTTTCCCAAAGAGTGTTGCAATATCTGAACAGAAGTTCAACCAGCATTTAAAAGTCCTGGCAGAAATGATTGGCTTTACAGATGTGCTTTCCAATAAAGTAGGAAGGAAGACCTTTGGTACCTGGACTGATCGATTGGGAATGGATGATAATGATATTAGGATGATTTTTGGTCACTCGCCGGGATCGGTTTTAAAAAAGTATTATACTGAAAGAAGGACGGTTGAATCCTACAACAGAATTCTTTCTTTGATTCAAAGGTGATTATGCAAAAGAAGAGCAAGCTGGCTATCAAACATTATCATGGTAATGAGCTGGAAAAGATAGGCAAATCTGCCACCGGATTTCCGCTGTACGTCATGGTTCGATACAAGAATGTCAAAACCAAATTTGCTTCTAGAATCGGGATGAAATTTGTAAAGGATCATGATGGTGATCTTAGTGCTTTAGATCGAGAAGTATCCAGAATCATTGAGGAGGAAGTTAAGTATATTGAGATGCTTCGGGATTACTTTGAGGATTCTTTGGAAGTAGAATTTACGCCGTCTATGATAGTGAATGAAGCCTATGAAAAGGTCACCTTGGAAAGGGTCGTTGACTATTTTGATTCCATTTTTGAGGATAGAGAGGTAAAGGAGATCCTTTGGAATATCAATCAGGATTTAGCTGAGTTGTATGAAGTGGCTGGTCCCGTTCGGTTCTTGTCTGCTTTACGTCATTTGGATTCGGAGCTTTTTAGTAGGATTATGAATATCCCAGAGGTTAAGGAGGTCTTTGACTATTATTTGGAGTACAAGTCCCTTAATTGGCCAGAGGTGACTAGGCTGCAAGTCAGGATGGCAGATGAAGAAGGAGAAAGAGTTTCTTCTAAATTGAGAAAATGGCTAGATGAGAAATTTGATGCAGAAATGCACCATTTCTATCATTTGAAGCCTATAAATATTTAAATGTTAAAAAATCGGACACTAGTGACCGATTTTATATTTTTTGCTTATATTTGAGTAAATCAAACTCAAATCAAGATGAATCAAGACACTTTTATTCCGTTTTCAGCTGTTAGCCAAAAATGGCTTGAAGAGAAGTTCAACAAGCTGGAAGAGAAAATTGCAAATATGAGTTCGGGGACTTCCGATAAGTCCATAAAAAACGAATGGCTCTCACTTCAGGAATTCATGGAGGCAACAGGTGTGAAATCCCATTACTCCATTTCCAAAATGGAGTCCGTTTCTGAATCTAGGGGAGAGGAATTCCGCTCCATGTTCAGAGGGAAAAGACGCTTTATCCACCAAAGAGAGGTGGAAAGATTTTATGCTGGAGAGTTTGAAAATTAAAAAGGAAAGGACAGCCATCCTTTCCTTTTGTTGAAAAAGCCAGTGGGCAGTTCCAAGTTGTCTTTTAACCTTCTGTTATTAAAAGTGTGTACTAAATTGGTAAAACTTTCAATCAAAGTCAACTTAGGCAAGACTGATCTCCCAACTTTTTCATCTCTCCCGACTCAGCACCAACTCTTGGTGATCAACTGATCTAATCAATTTATTCTTAAACAATTAATTGCAGCATTGGATAATAATGTTGCCTGGAATTTTAATGCCAAAAAGTATGACTTTATTAAATCAAGAATCTAATTCTAATGCACCCAGAAATGGTGAATTTTTAACCATCAAATCCGCTAACCAGTGGATTGATGAGGCCAAAAGTAAACCAATCCCCAAAAAGATATTTGGCCCATTTTGGTATGAAGAAGAGCTATGTATCCTCTTTGCCGATACGAATCAGGGTAAATCTCTGCTTGCTGTTCAGATCATCGACAGTGTGACAAAAGGAACTTCGACGCTAGGCCTGGAAATGGAGCTTCCTAAGTCCAAGGTAATTTACTTTGACCTGGAATTGACGGCCAAGCAATTTGAAATGCGATATGCACAACACGATAAGGATAAAGACATCCTGTTTGACCATTTCGAATTCAGTGAACAATTTTTAAGAGCTGAAATCAATCCCTATGGCTATGATGTATCGGTAGAAGATTACGAATCCTTTCTCTTTCGTGAGATTGAAAGCCAAACCACTGAGTCCAAGGCAAAAATTCTGGTGATCGATAATCTGTCCTGTGTCATTTCTGATAATGAAAAAGCAAAGAATACTACTCCGTTTTTGATTCGGCTTAACAACCTAAAGAAGATGTATGGCTGGTCGATCTTATTGATAGCACATACTCCCAAGAGGAATTTATTTGCTCCCATCAGTAGAAATGACATTCAGGGAAGCAAGAGCTTTATCAATCTTATCGATTCTTGCTTCGCAGTAGGGGAGAGTCAAAAAGATCCATCGATTAAATACCTGAAACAAATCAAAGTCCGGTATGGAGCATTTCAATTTCCTTCTGAGAATGTATTGGTATGCAAAATCGGTAAGGAGACTAATTTCAGCTCCTTCAAATTTTTAGAATATGGAAAAGAGTCAGAGCATCTCAAGCACTTCGATGCAGCTGATAAGGTCCAGGTAAAGAATAAAGCTTTTGAACTGAAAAAGAGTGGCTATTCGAATGTGAAAATCGCTCTGGAATTAGGAGTGTCAGAAGGAGCCGTGCGAAAGTGGCTGAAACAGGCTGAAATCGAGGATTAGTCGGACTCGAACGAATCGTACTGTACGAGGGGTACGAGGTGTACGAACCGTACGAATTCCTATACCTCCTACCCTTCTTTTTCTTTTTGATGTATTTCTATCAAATGTCAGCAAAAGAGAAAAATAGCTACTGATTTCAAGTGGCTGTAAATCAACTGTCTTTTTTAATTAGTGAAAACACTTTAACACAAAACCAACCATGAATTATACTGATTTAAAACATGAAGCGAGTCGAATCAAAAGGGACTTCTCTATAATAGATTATTTCCAGGGCTTAGTGAGTGTTGGAGCACTGAAATATGAAGGTATGCAAGGGAAGGAGCATTTCTTTGGGTTTCTCTCACAGCGGACTGGTTCCATCGCAGTGGATCATAGAACCAATGTGTGGTATGACCATGCTGCAGGAAGAGGAGGGGATGTTTTAGAAGCTGTCCAGGTTTTCGAAAATAAAACCTTTGCCCAGTCAGTTGAGCAACTTTCTGATTTTCCAACAGAGAGAACCGTGATACCAACGAATAAGCCAAAGGCCGCACCGAAGATTAAGATTGAAAGTGTAAAGAGGGTTTCTCATCCGGCTTTGGTGAATTATATACGAACCAGGGGGCTAGAGCCTAATGAGATTTCGGATTTCGCTAAGGAAGTACATTGGGGAAATAAAGGGAGGAAGTACTTCGCTGTTGGTTTTCCCAACGAGTCTGGTGGATGGGTGCTTAGATCTTCCATTTTCAAAGGGAATATTCTAGGAGGAGGTATTTCTATCCAGGTACTTGGAACTCCTGAAAGAATAAAAATCTTCGAAGGCTGGTTTGACTTTCTGAGTTATCTGAAGTTGTCAGGAGCAACCGATTTAAAAGCAATTATTTTGAACAGTACTGCCAATCTGAAATTAAGCCTGATCCTGGATGTTTTGGCAGAATGTGAGGTGGTAGATCTTTACCTGGATAACGATGCTACCGGTGATAAGTACACGGGCTTTTTCATGAAAGCAGCCCAGCTTTACCACTATTGTCGAAGGAATTCAATTTCTACTGATTGGGATTTGAAGATGCTAAAGGGTTGCCGTGATAAATTTGAGAAGCTCATTTCAACTCTCAAAATCAGCTCTAGAGATGTTGAAGGAATATGGAGATTTCAAACTGAAGTGACCGATCAAAGGTATCGATATAAGGGATTTGAGGATTTTAATGAGCTTTTGAAGCCTCATGTTGTCACTAGAAATTAGAAACATGTTAGGAAGTGACATATTCAGTTTTTTTCATTTTATACACAAAAATACCCAGTACAGGGTATTTTTTTTGTTTGGGTTAATCCTTTTCTTGGCAGCACCATTTATTCAAAACGCATCCTCAGAGCCAAAGTGTGATAAGTATGAGTGTCAAATAAATGGGAAATATCACCAACTACTTAAGGGGATTTGCCTTATTTTGGGAAATAACACCAATTGAGGATGTTCAATCGTTGTATGCCATGCTGAAAAAATCCACCGCACAAATAACTCATTCGATTTTGCCGACTCACAAGCCAAACGCAAAAAACCAAAAGAGCTATTTATTGCCAAAGCACAATGAAATAAATGACAGGAATTGAAAACATAGATTTTGGTAAGCTGAAACCTTATGATGGAAAAGTAACCCAGTGCTTTGAACAGCTTTGTTATCAAATTGCATTAAAAGAATATGGCCATCTTGGAAAATTCACTCCTATCGATGGTAGCGGTGGTGATGGAGGCGTTGAATTCTACTTGAAACACAATAATGGGGAGACTTGGGGTTGGCAATGTAAATTTTTTGGTGACAATGGCAGATTGAATGTAAGTTCAAGAGATACAGCAATTGAAAATTCCTTAGAAA
The DNA here is from genome assembly GCF_014206875.1 of Algoriphagus iocasae. Taxonomy (GTDB): domain Bacteria; phylum Bacteroidota; class Bacteroidia; order Cytophagales; family Cyclobacteriaceae; genus Algoriphagus; species Algoriphagus iocasae. Next base: position 1,215,901 of record NZ_JACIJO010000002.1, read on the forward strand.
CAGCTTGTAGAAATCATATGAATTTGACTAAGTGGTTTCTCTGTTTAAAAACAGACTTAACTACTGATAGTCTTTCAAGTAAAGGAAAGTTTAGTAAGGGAGAGCGCAGCTGGTTCAATAACGAACTTCCTAAGAAGATTCCCACTTCCAGAATAATTAATCTTGAACTTTGGGGTAAATCGGACTTTGTATCATTTCTGAATAGTGCAAAACTTCTTGGTATTAGAAGTTTCTTTTTTGGTGAACTTGAATTTAACGATGGATGGTTCAATCGTAGATTTGAAGAAAACTACCAAAAGGTTAAGGACAAATTCGATCCAGATCTTCACAGTATAGATCAATACACTCAAACAATCATTGACTTCTCTCTTCTTAATACGGGTTATTTAAAACACTTAGAGGGTTTAAAAAAGGAGCTTCTCGATAAAGCCAATCAAATAAAATCTGCCATTGTAGATTTCCGTGACGAAAAAAATATCTCCAAAAAGGAGGAAAGTATCAGAGGTGCTTACCTTATCGTTTGTCAAGATTTTCAAAAGCATATTTCGTTAGTGTTTGAAAAGATCGACTCTTTAAAGAATTGTTTTGTTTCCTTTAAAGGAACAGAACTTTCATCTTTTCAAATAGAAGATTTGAGAAAGGACTTTTTCAAATACCTCGATAAGATTGATTATTCATCCTTTGAAGAAAAGTCAAGGGCAGCAAGAGATGCATATTCAATTTCCTATCTCATATCCGAATTTGGTGAAATTTATGAACGTTTCTTCAGGAATTACTTTCACCAGTCTCAAAGGACTATTCATTTTATCTCAGACGCAGGTAAAGGAAAAACTCATCTTTCGTGTGACATCGCATTTAAGAGAATTCAGCAGAATGAACCAGCTATTTTTCTCACAGCTGACAAGTTTTCAGGGGAAAAGTCTATTTCTGAGGCGATAAGAAAAATCCTTGACGTTGAGAATAAATTCACAGAAGATGAATTCCTTGATGCTCTGGATATTTACGGTTCGATAGTTAAGAAAAAAGTTCCAATAATCATTGATGGACTGAATGAAACAATAGAAAACAGGTACTTTTCCCCTATTTGGAAAAACCACCTTAGCAGTTTTGAAACTAAAACTAATGAACGTGACAATTTAGTACTAATTACTACCTGCCGTAATTCTTACAAGAATAGGGTTTGGGCTGATTCGAATGCCAACTTTCACTACTTGAATGGATTTGACGACTATGAAACTATTCAGGAGGCGGTCAACAAATATTTCAGCAAATACCTGTTAAAAGCAGACCTATTTTTTGCACGATTAGAAAAATTTCGAGAGCCAATTTTTTTAAAAATTTTCTGTGAAATTAAAAATCCGAATTGGAGAAGTGGAGACCCTGTAGAAGTCAATATTGAGGAGGAGTCTACCTATGATATCTTTAAAGAATATCTGGATCAAGTCAATCGTAGGGTAACAAATAGCAACCATCTTTTAAGGTCTAATGAACCTTTCATTAATAACAGCCTATCAGTTCTATCTGAGTTCTTATGGGAAAATGATCTACGGGAAATTCCAATAGATAAGTTCTACACCTTAATTGATGGTGATAAAGAGTATGACAAAGACAACTCAAAAGCGGATATATTAATCAGTGAGGGATTGGTAATGACCCGCGATATAAGAGAGAAAATAGAATTTGTCAGTTTCACCTACGATATGCTCGCAGGGTTCCTAATTGGTGTTAGATTAATAGAGCGTACTAATAATTTGAAGTATTTCACAAGCACAGAATTCATTAACAAGATAATTCGAGAGAAAGGTCAGCATCCCTTGTATGAAGATGTACTATATGCATTGTGCATGTTATTGCCACAGGTGAAAAATGTTGCAATGCACGAATTGCTTAAAACCAATTGGAAATTACGATTTACCAAAAAGTCAATTTTTAAGAAGCTGCCAAAGTTTGTCAAGAAACAATTTAAAGAGAGTATTTCATTCTCAAATTACTGCTTTAGTCAGTCAGTTGTTACACTGTTTAGCTTGCCAGCACAATTTGTTCAAGATACCGACCGAGAATTAGTAAGGTCACTATTCAACCGTTCAATTGAAAATCATAAACCACTACTTGACCTTTTCTTTAAAACAGTCAGTGATACTAAACACCCTTTAAACTCTAACTTTTTTTCTCAGCTTCTTGCCTCTTTAGAAATGAATGCAAGAGATCTAAGTTGGACAGAGTACATTAGAAAAAGAGCCTATGATTTAGAAGAGTTTGTTGAAGAATTTGAGCAACAATGTAAATTGAATAATAGAGAGTCGGAGATTTTAATTAGGAAACAACACCTTCTTGCAAAATTCATCTTATGGTTTCTGACGAGTACAAACCGTAACCTTCGAGATAAGTCCACAAGAGCACTTTATTACTATGGGAGGAAATTTCCTTCTTCGTTTTCTAAGCTAGTTTTTGAATCATTGAAAATTAATGACCCTTATGTATGGGAGCGTAGTTTAGCATGTTTATATGGGGTTTCAATGGGAAATCATAACTCCATAAGTTCGGATAAGTTTCGAAAAGAAACTCTTCCTGAAATTGGGAAATCGTTACATGATCTAATGTTCAAAAATGACGCTCCATTTTCAACAACCCATATTTTAGCCAGAGATTACGCCAGAAGAACAATTGAAATATGTTTGATTCATCACCCTAACCTATTAACATCAAGCGAAATAGAAGAAATTCGACCTCCGTATTCTTATGGCGGTATTAGGGATTTAGGTGAACGCAATCATGAAGAAATTGAATTTGGCTACTCTGGCCCTATTCACATGGATTTCAGCAATTATACGATAGGAAGAATTGTGAAAGATGGAGGATCTTATGCTAATCCACCTGAAAAGGTTAAAGTTCGGAAGCAAATTCTGTGGCGGATTCACGACTTGGGTTGGAACGAAGAACTGTTCAAAGAAGCTGAGACTTCACTCGGCAATGACAACTATTATAGCGGCCGTACAGAAAGAGCTAAAGTCGAGCGGTACGGGAAGAAGTATTCTTGGATTGCATTTTTTGAGAATGCAGGTTTAAGGAATGATTTAGGCCTTTTGGAAAAGGAATGGGACAGATACAGACTATCAGATGCAGACATAGACCCCAGCTTTCCACAGAAACCACCAAATGAGCTATTTGTAACTCATGATTTATTAGGTGACAGAAACTCTCCATTAGAAAAATGGTATGAAGAAGGTGGGATGCCGCATATTGAAGACTACCTAACTCAAACGGCTTTAAAAGGGCGGGACGGAGAATGGATTTGCTTAGATGGATTTATTGTTCAAGAAGATGTTCCTGCAGAACGGGAGCGATTCTCATTTATAAGGAGTTTCTTAGTTGAAGAGAAAGACTATAGTAAAGTGATGGATTTGCTAAACAAGCAAAATCTTGGCGGGCGCTGGTTGCCAGAGAAGCATGAAAACTACTATACATATGGGGGTGAACTGTACATATTTGACGAAGCTACATATGACAACTATACAGAATTAGAATTTGTTGTAGGTAAAAGAAAAGAGAAAGTTAAACCTGGAGACCCTGGTTATTATCCATCAATATTCTTGGACATTGATAAAGAAGACATTGAAATCAATAAAGAGTTTCCAGAAGAAATAGAAATTGAAGTATCAGAATTGGAAAAATTCGAAGCGCTAATGCCTGTAATGAAATACAACTGGGAAAGTTATCATTCTTCCGTAAACAAAGATGGTCACGTCACAGTTGTTGCGAAAGAACTCGCTAATCAATTAGGATTAGTTAGCCAGCCTCAAACTTTCGACCTACTAGACCAAGATGGTACAGCGGCTTCAATTAATGTTTATTTCCACAATGAGTACAATAACAATCATTCCCTTGTTTATCTCAGAAAGGACTTATTAGACAAATATTTGAAGGATAAGAAAATGAAGTTTGTGTGGGCTATTTGGGGAGAAAGGCAGTTGACCTTTAAAACAAATGAAAGAAGAACTGAATTCTTTACGGCTCATCCGTTCAAAGACCATCAAGTTTTTCAAAAGGTAATTGAATATGAAAAGTAGATTAATCCTCAACATCCATACACATTGCCAAGTCGCTAAATCCAGCGGCACAAGCCAAAACTTGCGAAAGGGTATGGCAGCCCCAACGCTGACAGAAAAGAAAATGAAAAAGCACGGGCAACATTGTGTTAAGCAATAGCGGGTTCAGTGCTTTTTTGAAGGTAAAACTAAAAATCTAAGGTCGGTGCTATTTGACAGATTTGAGGGTTGAAGTCCACTACTGCTCATCCACTCACCGTTATCGTAAATTATGATCCCTCTATTCCTTCCCAAACCTCTCCTCCAAAGTCGCTATCATCTTGAGCTTGGAATCCAGGAGATCACGGTAAAGTTTGTTTTCAGCGTTTAGCCGGTCGATTTCTAATTTTAGGTTTTCGATCTGTTTTTGGTCGTCGGCTAACTTTTCTGGACTCCATCCCTTAGTTGGGATGAAAGTGTCTATCATTTCTCCATCGCCGCTTTCCAGCCAGGCCAAGTTCACCTGGTGTACCTGCTTCAGCATGATTTTTATTTTGCCGGAGACATTGTTTTTGCCTCTTTCTATATCTGAATATCCAGCCTGAGTCAATCCTATGGATGCACCAAAATCCACTTGGGTCATACCTAAAAATTTTCGGATGATTTTTATTCGCTGATTTTCAGTCACTAGTAGTCAGTTTTTACTTTTTTTAAAGCTATATAATTTTCAAAAATATCGCAAAACCATATATTTGTATATGTAGATATATTCACAAGGAATAGTTAAGTCTGCATCTACAAATTATCCAATTTCTGTGATTTATCATGATCAGAATCTATTTGAAATTGGAGAAAAGAATAAGTTTTCTTTCTTCCTGGGAGTTTTCGAAATGGCATTATTTGACAAATATATGCTTATAAGTGTATTTCAAAACTGTTTTACTGTATTTCTGAGATTTGGTATATCTGGATATACAGATATATATCCAGATATAGGAATATCTAGATATGTCATGAAAGAAGTGCAAAGCTTCAAGTCATCAATCTTAAAAGTTGGAATTCAATTTTAAACTTTTATGGTTTTGCGATACGGCAACAGCTTTTGAACCGTTGAAATAGTAACTGGATTTTTGTAGAAAATGAGCGTTAAGGCATCCTTTGCGTGTGCCATGCAAGTTGTGTATTTGTGACACAAATTCTGGCGAATTTTTCTCCCAAACACGCACTTGCCCTTTTAGAGATTCTTAGCAGAATCATCCAAAATGGAGGGATTTCACCTCGCAACTCGGTTAAATTTTAAGAGACTAAAACATGAGAAAATACTTAGAAGCAGATAGGGAAAAAATCATAAAAATTTTGGTAGACTCATTCAAAGGGAATAAATCCGTGGACTTTGTAGTCAGGAAAACCGAAAAAGGAAGGAAAGTTCTTATGGAGTACAGTTTAGAAAACTGTTTGGAGAATGGGGAAGTATTTGTTTCTGATTCCGGTAATTCTTGTGCTTTGATTAAATATTCAGATCAGAAGAGTAAGCCTTTTAAATTATGGGTTTGGGATTTGAAATTGGCCCTTCAAGGAATTGGAATACCTAGAATCCCCCAAGTGCTAAAACGGGAATCAAGCATTGAAGAGACTCAGCCTAAAGAACCTTTCCTCTATGTTTGGTTTATTGGTGTAGATCCAGAAAGCCAGGGAAAAGGAGAGGGCACCAATCTCATGAAGTCAATTCTGAACATGGCCGAAGCAAGGAATCTACCAGTCTGTTTGGAAACATCAACTGAGCGCAATTTCAAGTGGTATGAGGAATTGGGATTTTCAGTTTATTCCTCTTCAAATCAATTTGGCTTCTTGTTTAACTTTTATAGAAAGGATTTGATATGACCGTATTCGGCACAGATATGCATATTGTGACGTTTATTTTCGTCGTATGCGAGGTATTGTTTTTCGTATCGCAATTGGTCTTTTACCTCCAAAATCCTGCTGATAAGAATCGTAAATATTACCTGATTTTGTTGGGGTTATTGATAATCTATAATGTCACTGGAGGATTGTATCCTGATCCTAATTTGGCATTTTCTGAAAAGGTACAATTGAATCTGGCCTATGGGTCAGGCTTTGTAATGGGAGCTTTTTTTCCATACTATTTCTACCGGGTTTTTGGATTGGATGAATTGAAATGGGATTCCAAAGTAGGCATATGGATTTTCCTTATAGCTCCTTTCGTTTTATTCTTTTTGATAGGTCTTCCTTTGCTTGATGATCTGCCTTTCACCATTTGGTACGGCTTGGCAATTCCATTGGCCTATGCCATTTACCTGGATGTCAAAATATTTCTTTGTATAAGGAAAAAGTTCAAGGGGACACAAAATCCTGTTGAAGCGGTTCTGACTTATATGGCTATGTGTCCTTGGGTATTGCTACCAGTATTTAGCTACGTAGATGCATCTCAACTTTTTGAGGTTTTATGCACTAATATTGGTTTTATCATCATTACCTTTTTGTTTATCAGAAATAAAATTTACGAAAACAGAAAGGCTTTTGAAAAATTGAATGGATTTGATCTAAAGACTCAAATTGATCAAAGTGCTTTTTTCAACCAAAGATGCACGGAACTAGGCTTGACCAAAAGAGAATGCGAAGTTGCAGAACAGGCAGCCTTAGGTCTGACCAGTAAAGAGATCGCTGAAGTACTTTTTATCTCAGAAAGAACAGTCAACAAGCACCTTCAGACTATTTACAAAAAGTCTGAGAGTAAAAACCGGGTAGAACTGATTAACTCGCTAAACGCTTATTCATAATTCAAATATTTGGGTGTAAACCCGCGCTCTAGGCATATATGCGTATATATATTTCTATATACGCATATATGCCTATTTGTCATTTTTGCGCATTTCTAGGTATTTTTTTTCACCGCACAATTCCAATTCTTTACTCCTGCTAATACGCAGCCATGAAAGAGAAAAGAGAGAATCTTTCTTGGGTATCTGTCAGGTTAAAACCGGAGATCTATACCCGATTGAAAGAGGAAAGTCAGTCATTAAAGATGTCACTGAGTCAATTGATCAGGATGAAGCTGAGCAGTGAAGAAACCAAAATCATTGATCTCAACGGACTCCTGAATTCCATTGAAAAACTAGTCTCTGAACAGGCTCGGGTGAACAACAATATCAACCAATTGGCAAAACATGCCAATACCTATAGGGACAAAATTTCTCCCTCTGTTTTTAAAGATCATACCATGCTAATGTCAAAGCATATCGAGCACCGAGATTTTATGAACAAGCTTTTGAAACAAATCTATCAAGCAATCAGATGAGGGCAAAAATTCTTTCCAGTACGAGCAGTTTCAAGGGCGTGACTTACAACACTAACAAAACCCAAAATGAAAAAGGGGAGCTGATGAGGTTGCGCAATTTTGGGTATCTCCAGGACACTAAAGAGATAGGTCCAAACGAGGTGAAGAACTTTTTGATTGCTCACTCTAATCGAAATTCCATAGTCAGAGACAAGCAGTTTCATGCCATGATCAGCTGCAAGGAAAGAGAATATACAAAAGAGGAGCTGACTGATATTGCTCATGAGTGGGTGGATAAAATGGGCTATGGGCAGAATCCATTCTTGATAGTTTTTCACAAGGATACGTCCAATAACCATGTCCATATAGTGTCCTCAAGAATTGATAAGGGAGGAAAGAAGATCAATGATTCTTTTGAAAAAATAAGAGCTCAGGAAGCGATCAACGAGATCATGAGGTTGAATCCAAAACAGGAGGCCAATAGAGCAACTGAAACGCTTCAAGAATTCAGAATCAGTACCAAGGCTCAGGGAATGATGCTCTTAGAGAATCTTGGATACAAGCTTTTGAAAAAGGATCAACAGCTGGAATTGATCAAATATGGATCAGTTCAGGGGCGAATCCCTATTTCTGAAATTAATGAAAAGCTCCAATCCTATGAATTGGATAAGACTAGAGCTAATCAGCTAAAAGCAATTCTGAATAAGTATTCCAAAATCTACAAAACTGACCCAATTCCATTATTTGAACCGAAACACGGGAGTGTATCAGATAAGCATCTCGGTTATCGCTCGGATTTAGGGGATTTCCTTTCAGCCAAGTTTGGCGTTCAATTGATTTTTCATGGGAAGGATGCAAAGACACCTTACGGCTATTCCCTGATTGACAATGCCAATAAGATTGTATTCAAAGGAAGTGAAGTGTTTCCAATCAAGCGCTTGCTTGAAGCGGGAGGGAAGCAGCAAGCATATCAAACGGACAAGTCTAAGACAATTGATGTCATTGAAGGTAAGGTAAAGCTAAGGTCAGTATTCAACGACTTTTCTACTATCCCGCAAGGATTAGAGCATCATTCATTAAGGTTTGAGCGAAAGGAAGGAGATACTTACTTGAAGACCTCACAAGGATTTGTTTCCACCAAGGATATTCTTCAGCCAAAGCAACTACAGGCTTTGGAAGATTATTTAGACCTATCCGAGGAGCATTCTATAAGACAAAGCCAGGACGAATTTGACTTGATACCCATACTACATGTAGCCAATGACGAAGATGATGAAGCTACCCATGGAAGGAAAAGAAGGAAAAAACGCAATAGAGACAATGAAATCACCAGATAAAAAAATAACCATGATCATTCTATTTGCCAATCAGAAAGGAGGCGTCGGTAAAAGTACCTTGGCAGTGCTCTTTTCCAACTTTTCAGTCCAAAAGAAGAATAGGAGGGTGAAAGTCATCGATATGGATTTTCAGCAGTCTTTGTATAACAAGCACCTTAATTCTGACCTGTTGGAAAATGAGAAGCTGTATGAAGTAGAGCTATCGAAAATTTCAGGTTTCCGGAATATCAGCAAGGTAGCAACTCGGAATCCAAACCTGCTTACTGTCATTGATCTGGCAGGGACGATGGATGATGACAATCTGGTACAGGTTTTTAAAGATTCAGGGTTGATCATATGTCCCTTTTGTTACGATGAATACAGCGTGACAAGCACTTTTGAATTTTGCTATGTGGTCAAAAAGATAAACCCGGAGAGCAAAATCATTTTGATCCCAAACCGAGTGAAAACTTCGGTAAAATATGAGACACTGGACAGTGTCAATCAGGCACTGAGCAAGTTTGGGGAATTGACCTCACCGGTTTCAGATAGGATTGATTTTCAAAGAATAACTACATCCTACTCTCCAAAAACATTGGATCCAATTCTCGATCCAATTTTCAATAAAATATTCAACGACTACATAGACGAATCCTCATGGGAAGTGGAAACTATATAAACAAACTAGTACAAGGAGTTCGAGGCGAAATCCCTACGCCTGGGGAAGAAAAAATGCCAGAATCCATCAACAGTGGAAAGGTAGAAAAGGAGGAGAGGAATCCAGAAGTGGATGAGCTATTAGAGCGAATTCGGGACTATAAAGTAAATGGAGAAAATCGCAGACTGATACGAATGGATTCTAAAATAGAGGATGTCTTCAAACACGTGAATTACCTGTTTGGGATCAAGGTCACCTCTCTCGTGAACTATGTATGCTGGGATTTTCTGGAAAACAATCCTGAGCTGGTCAACGAAATCAAAAAATCACTAAACCAACTAAAGCTATGAATTGGACAGATTTCTTTCTATACCTAGCCCTTTTCTATGTAGTGTACTATGCGGTCAACGTCGTCATTGATGTGTTAAGGACACCGCATCGTGCCAAATCTCAGGAAAGGCCTTCTTATGCATTCCAGTCAGATCTATCAGAATTTGACGAAAAGCCAATGGTCGTTGAGGAGGAAGATTTTGTCAACAAATCAACTCCAAAATCTGAAAAACCCGCTTCAACTAACGCAGAGGGTAAAGAGGAGAAAATGGAATTCAAGGAGACAAATCCTGTCAAGTCAACGGGCGGGGTGACTAACCTAGATTCCTTGTTTGCTCTGGCAAAAGAGAACTCAATCGAAATGAAAAAGAAAGTAGTGTTCTCATGAAGGTAAGTCATTTTCTCATTTGCTCCCTGCTAATTCTCTCTTTGCCTAGCATGGAATTATTGGCGCAGACTCCTCCGGGCGTGGAAGAATTCCAAGAGGTAGAATCAGATATGGAATCTTTCTACGTCGCATTATCAAGACTATCTCTTGTTACCGGTGCCATCTCAGGGTTACTGGGAGGCCTGAGGGTTTACAACAATTGGCAGATGGGCCGACATCATATTGATGTAGAGGTAATCAGCTGGTTCGGAGCATGCTTGTTTCTCGCAACTGTCAGCTTTTTTCTTAGCGGACTTTACGGAGTTCCACTTACCTAAAACTTTACAACCAATTCAATATAGTCCATGAAATATTTTCTTACTAAAACCACAAATATCATGTTCAACAGAACTACAAAAAAGATCTCATGTGCCTTAGCAATGGCCATTGTTTCAATTTCTTCACATGCCCAGGGAGTACAGGGAATTACTGCTGCTGAATCCTCGCTATTAACCTACGTGGATCCTGTCGCAAGTCTTTGCCTGGTGATCGGTGCAGTGGTCGGGATTATAGGAGGTTTCCGAGTGTACAGCAAGTGGAATCAAGGCGATCAGGATATCAACAAAGAGTTGATGGGATGGCTGGGTTCCTGCATTTTCCTAGTGCTGGTGAGTGTGGTCATCAAAGCATTTTTCGGTGTCTAATGGCTAAGCAATTTCCAATATATAAGGGGCTTCAAAAGCCCCTTATATATCGTGGATTTCAAGGAAAATTTATCGGATGGGGAATTTCCTCATTGATTATCGGAGTCGTGCTGGGTGGAGTTATCGGAAGTTTGACCAGCATGATTGCAGGAGGTGTAATCACAATTTCAGCAATCGTAATTGGTCTATTGGTTACTTCTCAGCAACAAAAAAAAGGGCTGCATAGCAAAACAAGGCATGTAGGAGTATTCCAAATCGCAACATCCTTAAAACCTAAAAAATGATATTGAAGAATAAAAGGAATGAATTTAAGTTGCCCTATGCAGGTATAGAAACTGAATTCAAAGGATTCCATCTACTTTTTAATCTAAATGGGGATTTCGGATTAATTCTGAAACTTGAAAACCCTGTAGTCCAATATTCAGCAGATCCTTCCAGGTACGACTTTTTTCACCAGCAATATACGAACGTCATCAAAATATTAGGTGAAGGTCATTTGATCCAAAAGCAGGATGTTTTTTCCACTGAAAGCTATCATGAGGATAATTCAAAGGAGTACCTGCAGAGGAAATATGATGAACATTTTCAGGGTAGAGAATATGTTTCTCACAATACTTATTTGATTATCACCAAGCGGTCAAAAGGAAGGTATAGTGAAAAATCAGTGAATGATTTTATTCAATCCATCGGAAAAGTTACAGACCTTTTTGAGCGATCAGGGATTAAATCTAATGCTCTGAATAAAACAGAGATTGACCGCTATGTGAAAAGGATTCTCAGTATGAATTTCTACCAGGATAGAATTGTACTGGACAATTTGTTACCGGTGGAAAAACAAGTGGAAAGTGGCGATAGGGCATTCCGATCTATTTCGCTGGTTGACACCGATAAGGTAGAGCTTCCCGAAACGATAGCATCCCATTCAGAAAGAAGTGACAAGGATAGCCTCAAAGGATTTCCAGTTGATAACATGGGTTTTCTATTTGATGTCCCAAACTTCCAAACCATTGTTTACAATCAAGTCATCGAGATCGTAGAGCAAAGACCAACCCAACACAAACTTGAGGTCAAGCGAAAGCGACATTCAGGAATACCAGATCCTGCCAATGATATGTGTGTCCAGGACATTAACAGGTTATTGGAGGATGTGACAAGGAACAATCAGCTTTTGGTCAATTGTCATTTCAATGTTTTGGTTTCGGCTCAGAAAGAACATATCCAGGGAGCTTGTAACTATGTAGAATCGTCCTTATTTCAGCAGGGGATTATTGCCAACAAAAATTCTTACAACCAATTGGAGTTGTTCAGGACTGTCCTTCCATGCAATACAGCTGAACTGAAAGTTTACGATTATTTTTTGACCACTGCAGATGCTGCATTGTGCTTTTTCTTTAAAGAATCACTGAATCAAGATGAAAAAAGTGGTTTTCAGATTCGATTCACCGATAGACAGGGAATCCCCTTGAAAATTGATCCCTCAGATTTGCCCATGCAGACTAATCGGATCAACAATAGAAACAAATTTGTATTGGGGCCTTCCGGGTCGGGCAAATCATTCTTTATGAATGCGCTGGTGGAGCAGTATTGCATGTGGAACAAGCAGCCTGATCCTAAGTGGTTGATGGATGTGGTGATCGTGGATACGGGACATTCCTATTCAGGACTGTGTCAATATTACAATGGCAAATACATTACCTACACCGAAGAAAAGCCCATTACCACCAATCCTTTTGCCATTGCTGAAGAGGAATACAACATCGAGAAAAAAGACTATCTCCTGACGCTTGTTTCACTTCTATGGAAGACAGCTGAAGGTACCGTTTCACAGGTGGAAGCCGATGTGATCTCGTACACCATTTCAGCTTATTATTCTTCATTTTTCTCTGATAAAGGCAAAATTGATCGGCTTTGCTTCAATAGCTTTTATGACTTTGCCCTAGAGACAATTCCGGAAATTATGGAGCGTGAGCGAATCACATTTGAACTGGATGAATTCCGATTTGTGCTCAAAAAATTCTACCAAGGAGGAGAGTTTGAAAATCTGCTAAACGAAGAGGTTGACCAATCCTTATTCACCGAATCCTTTGTGGTTTTTGAAATTGACAGCATCAAGGAGCATAAGGTTCTATTTCCAATAGTGACGCTCATCATCATGGATGTATTTATCCAGAAAATGAGATTTCGAACCAAGTACCGAAAAGCTCTGATCATTGAAGAGGCATGGAAGGCCATCGCTTCTCCTTTGATGGCTGGGTATATTCTGTATCTGTATAAAACGGTTCGGAAGTTTTGGGGTGAGGCGATTGTAGTAACTCAGGAACTTGGAGATATCATTGGGAATGAAGTGGTGAAGGATAGTATCATCAACAATTCTGATACGATTTGCTTGCTAGACCAAACCAAGTTCAAAGACAACTATTCACAGATTGCTTCTTTGCTTTCCATCAGTGAGAAGGAGCGAAGGAAGATTTTTACCATCAACCAGCTGGACAACCAAGAAGGGCGTGGCAGATTCAAGGAAGTTTACATCAGAAGAGGGGCTACAGGCGAGGTATATGGAGTTGAGGTTTCTCTGTTCCAATACCTAACCTACACCACGGAAAAGCCAGAAAAATCGGCAGTAGAAATTTATGCCAATGCATTTGGAGGCTATAAAATGGGTTTGGACGCATTTGTAGAGGATTATACTACTTCTAATCTGAGTCTTCATAGTTTTTTCGAAAAGGTCAACAAAGAAGGATCTCCGCTCACTGATACATTTCTTTCACCGAATTACCGCATAGCATGATGAGGCATCTTCAACTGCTCATATTGCTGCTTTTCTCAGGGTCAACATTTAGTCAGACCGTTTATGTGGACCCGGCTGTTTCGGCTGCCACCGCCGCCCATGCTTTAGTTATAGACTCACAGCTTGAGGCGACTAATGAAAGGATGACTTTGATTGAGCGGGGCCAGCTGGCAATCACTGGAAACCTGACCATTGTCAATACGATGCAGGACAAAATCTACAAAGGACTTTCCGAGGTCAGTTCCATTTTGACCAACCTTTCCAATGTCAAGGAAATCGCACGAATGGCGACTGCCATTTCAGGAGATTTAAATGATGTGATGGAATTGGCGGGTGAGAATCCTGCTTTACTTCTGTTTGCCGAGCGAAACGCTACCATGTTTCAACAACGAGCAACTTCCCTAGCCTTGGAGGTCAGTTCTTTTGTCCTAAAGGGTGGAGAAAATAACCTTATGGATGCCGGAGAAAGATCCAAGTTGATCAACCAAATCTTGAATGAAATGGTAATCCTGAGGTCCTACACCTATGGCATGTATCGATCCATGTACTTTGCCCAGATGAAGGGAGTTTTCAAGGCCTTAAATCCTTTTCAGGGATACATCAATTTGGATATCCAACTCGCACAGGATATCGCCAGAAAAGCCAAAACCCTACAGCCATGAAAACCTTGATTCTAAGTTTAATTATTCTGTTTGCCAATGTCGGGACAAGTCTTGCGCAAACGAATGTAGCCTTACTTCATCAGTTGGTAGAGGAATCTAAGTCCGAGTACAATTTGCAAAAGGAGGCAAAAACAAATCAGGGAAAAAATGCTGTCAATGAGGAGGTCAATAACAACCTAGTTAAATCGGTCAAAGAAAAATACAGAAGGGTTCAGGAACGATTTGCCAAGCTTTCCATTGTCATCGATGCGATTGGAATAGGTACAACTGCTGGACCTTTGGTCAATTCCATCATTGATAACCAACAACAGATCCTGTATTACTGCAAGCAAGATCCTGCTCTCCTCCTTTTTGCAATCGAGACAGAAAAGCTCTTTGTCCAGAAATCCTATTCATTGATGAATTACCTCCTCGGTCTTTCGGCCAGCATAGGGGTGGTCAATCAAATGAAAGTCTCAGACCGAAGGATTCTTTTTCAGCACATTATTGAGGAACTGAGAGAGATCAATGGTATTTCTTACAACGCTTCCCAATCTCTAAAGCATCATTTACAGGGAAACTTAGGAATCAATCCTTATCTGGGATATGTGGCTACAGAAATGGGACTGGTAAACGAAATCATTCAAAACGCCAAAACACTTGCCAGATGAAGAAGCTCCTTTTCTTTTTGCTGTTTATCAATATCGCTCAGGCATATTCTCAATCAGTGACGGTGGTATTTGACAGAAACCATTTTGCGATTGTCAATGCAAATGCCGCTATGAGGAATGTCAGCGAAATAGGATATCACCAAACGTTGGATGTCATCAAGCAAAATACGGATGATATCGTTGTCAATTCATCCAGCCTGGCAATGGTTCAGACGATGATAGTCAAGTCCCTAACTCAGGTCAATGAAGGATTTAAGGATGCGATTCAGGTAAAGATGATTGGTGAGACTGTCTTGGATATCAAATCAATTTCAGCTGAGGCATTTGAGCTTGCCTCTAATAATCCGCTCCTTTTTCTTTTTGTCGAAGAATATACAGCTCAAGCTAAATCTAGAAGCATCAACCTTGCTGCCGAGGTGTCAAGCTTAATCCTAAACGAGGGTGATAATCTGCTGATCAATTACAATGTCCGGGACGAACTTTTAGATACTGTCCAGAAGGAACTGCAGGTAATCCGCGCTCTGATGCTTTCCGCAAAAAACAGCATCTATTGGGCGAAAGCCAATGGAGTAATCCGATCACTTAACCCCTATCAATCCTACGTCAACAAGGATTTAGGGCTGATCAATGAAATTATCATCAAGCAGAAAACTCTTACACGATGAGAACCTTACTTACAATTTCTATCATTTTTTGCATATGTCTCAAGAGTCATGGACAGACTTTAATTAAGGATAAAGCCATTATAGCCCAACAAGAGAGAATGGTTTTCAAGCAATGGGATGAAGACAAGTTTTATCCAAAGCCCATCAAAGTTTTAGGAATCCCTATTAACTACTTGTGGTACTCAACTTGGGCATTGCATCCCAATTATCCAGGCCTAGACAGAAGACCTTTATCAGCCAGCGGAGAGCAGACCCAGAGGCTTGGGTTGGCTGCTGCGATGCAGATCTCTTCCGACTACTATAAACAGCATTCGGATACTGTTAAGAATTTGGCTAGTGCAGAAATAGCTCGAATTTCAGGTGCTCTTTCGGCCTCGGATCCTCTTTATCAACTCTATTATAAGAAGGAACTTAAGCCGTTGGAAGACCCTGTTTCCTCAGCTTTTCAGGGAATTTCTCCAGAGGTAGTGGAGTACATGACCGACCATGGAGCCTATCGATGGTACTTGGACAACATGACATCTCTTTCCGAGCGCTATGGGTTTTCAAAGACCTTAGATATGGAGCGAGGTCAGCGAATCCTGATGTACCACAGGATTATGCTTGAAATGAGAGAAGTCCTTGAAAAATGGCAGTACAAGCTTGATATGTCAACCAATATGCTAGCCTTCCGGAAGCTCCATGAGCGGAAAGCAAATGGGGAGATCACTCTTTCAAATCCGCATGATGAAGAGGACATAGCCAAAAAAATCGCCAATCAAACCCAAGTCCTGAAATGAAGAAGCTTTTCACCGGAATTTTAATGTTCCTGGGCTTTTCGATCACGGGATTTGCCCAGTCTGTCAACCATGACGAGTACAAGGAGACTATCAGCTACTTGCAGGGAAACAGTATTTACGATAGAGGTGTGATGACCTTTTTCGAAGAAATGAGAGATTATGGATTTGCTCATTCCGACCCTTTTATCAGGGATGCGCAGACCTTGGCCTGTATTTTCATGCTGATTTTTTTCAGTCTAAAGTGCTACGAAATGATGGCAGGGGACAAGAGGTTGGAAATCATGCCGCTTTTAAGACCCTTCGCCTTGGTGATCCTGCTCATGTGGTGGCCAATTTTCTGTCAGATCATTGCTTTTCCCACTGATTTAATTGCGGCCAAGACAGAAGCTCTATTCAGTACGCAGAACGACACTAATAATTCTCTTCGTCTTGACCGTGCCGCTTATATGGTGGAGATGGGTGATCAGCTGGTAGAATACCAAGCAGTAACTGAAATGGCTTCGGATCAGGCTGAGGATTCAGATGAGGATTTGGGAACTGTGATCGTGGACGGTGTAAAAGGGTTCTTTTCAGACCAAATCCTTTCACCGATTATGCAAATGCGGATCAGAATGCAAACCAGTCTTCAACTGCTGGTAACTCAGATTATTGAACTGATTGCAATGTGGATTCTGAGGATTTGCGTCTATATCATTTTCATGATCCAGATCATTTATTCTACTGTGCTGGTCATTCTTGGTCCTTTTGCGGTGGTGGTCAGTATCCTACCGGCTTTTCGAGATGCTTTTACTACCTGGATAGCCCGTTTCGTCTCGGTCAATCTTTATGTAGGTGTCGCTTTTTTGATCCTATATATCACTGGAAGGCTCCAGCAATATGCTTTGGAAGTTGAAATCGATAAGTATGAGTATTTACTTTCCACAGGAGGCGGAGTGGATAGGCTTGAAAAGATGGCTTGGTTTGCAGGAAATGGCTTGCTGAGCTTCGGGCTGGTCATCGTCGCTTTTTTCGTCAGTGCCATTGCAATTCTGACAGTTCCCTCCATATCCACTTGGATCATATCTACTTCAGGTATTTCATCAGCTGCAACCACTGCAGGAAGAATGGGATCATCCGCAACCAAAACCATTTCCAGAGCTAAAGTAATCTAAGCATGATCATCAAAAACATAGAATCAAAAATCAGGTTGGCAACCATACTTTCTATTGGAAGTTTTTTGACCTCCATCATCATTTGCGGGTTTGTATCAGCCTATGCCTATCAACAGGTAGCTAACGCGAGACAGTCCATCTATATCCTGGATAACGACATTCCCATTTTGGCGAAGCAGACCAATATGCAAATGAACCGACCAGCAGAGTACAAAGCAGCAGTGGACTTGTTCCACAGCCTCTTTTTTAACCTGACTCCCGATGATAAACACATCGAATATCAGATGGAAAAGGCCATGTACTTTGTGGATGAAACCGGAGTAGGCCAATACAACAACCTGAAAGAGAAAGGTTATTTCAATTCCATCCTTTCATCAAGTTCAGTTTTGTCTATTCAGACAGATTCGATTGTAATTGACCAAAACAGGTTCCGCTATTACGGCAAGCAGAAGATCGACCGAAGAAGCGCAACGATCACCAGATCTATTGTCACTGAGGGTGATTTGATCGATATACCCAGGAGCGAAAACAACAGCCATGGGGTATTGATCACGAACTGGAAAACCATAGAAAATAAAGACCTCTCCAATGTTTCGAAAAATACCTTCTAAAGTAAGAGACACGACCGTGTTCCAAGAATTCAAAAATGAATTCTCGCCACAGGTAAAAGTACTCGAGGGGCTGGCCAGGGCCTTTCTGGACCGGCATGCGAAAGTAATTTTTAGCGTTATGATCCTTCTTATTGTGGCTTCTTTCATTCTGACCTTTTTTGTCCTTAAGCCCACATCGGGCGATCAGTCCCAAGGCAATAAAAAAGGACTGAATGCCATTCCCAGTGATTTGGGCGGTGAACTTTCAGCCCTGCAAGAACTCTCTTCTCGGGCAATTCAGATGAACGAATTGAAGACTCAGATTGAACGGATCATATCCCAGGAATCCATTTCAAAAGAAGATTCCATTTACCTAGAAAAAGCGATTGAACAATTGCAATACTTTAACAATCAACCGAAAGAAGATGAACATTGACTTTAAACAGCCAAAATACATTCTGCCGATTATCATGCTTCCCTTTTTGTGTTTGCTGTTTTACGGCTATAAATCATTCAGCAAGGACAGCCCAAACCAACCCATTCAGGGAACAAGCGGTATCCAGGCTCAGATAGGGAAAGTTTCAGAAAAGATCCAAAACAAACCGATTGACACAAAACTGGATGCGTCGCGGGAAACTTATAAAAGGAAGAATGACGGCTACACTGCCATCAAAGGATTGGAACTCGATATCGAGGAATCCAGTCAGATCAAGAGCCTATACAACGAAGAGGAAAAGAGGCTATTGGATTCCATTGACAATGCCCTAAAAAACTCAAGCTTTTATTCAAACCCATCTAAATCCAGCGACCCGGTTCCACCAGTTTCCCAAGGAAGTTCCAGGCAGAAAAGCTTTTCTGAAGAAGATGAAGAACTGTTGCAGGCTATCAACCAATTGGAGGGAGCAAAAACAACTAGCCCAGCAAATAAATACGAAGACCCAATGGATCTTTTCAGGGCTCAGATGGCCGTGATAGATTCCATTTCAAAAGCGAGTGACCCGGCCTTTCAGGAAAAACAGCAAAAAGAGAAAGAGTCAGAAATACCAAAGCAGGAAACTGAAAGGGATGTTTACCGAGTCCAAAAGACCAATGGTTCGGCAACAATGTTCAATACCATCACCCGAGAGAAAAAGGGGAGGTTTATTGAGGCGATTATTGACCAGGATATCAAGAACGAAACTCTTGGGGCAAGATTGAGAATCCGACTTTTGGATGATATACTGATCGGTAACGCCCTCGTGAGCAAAGGAACTTATCTCTATGCACTTATTTCTGGGTATCAAGCCCAACGGGTGAAGCTTACCATTTCATCGGTGATGGTTGGCGACCAGATTTATCCCATTGAGCTTTCGATTTATGATGTGGACGGGATGGAAGGGCTCTATGTTCCGGCCAGTGCCTTCAGGGAATTTTCCAAAGAACTCGGTAGCAATACCACTGGAGGAATGAGCATCAACATGCAGCAAAACTCGGATGATTTAAGCCAGCTGTATATGTCAGCCCTTCAGAAAATGTTTACCTCAACTTCTCAGGCAGTTTCCAAGACGATCAAAAAGAACAAGGCCAATATCAAATATGGAACCTCAGTCTATCTGATCGATCCCAACGAATTGCAGGAAAACGAAAAAACGATCCAAAACCAAAACTGATCCGCCATGAAACTAAAACTTATATTTCTACTCTTTTGGGCTATTTCTATTTCGGGCAATGCTCAGCAAACTGGAACCTTGTTGAAAACACAGCTTCCCAGAGTTTACATTGACGAGGAAATATCCCTCCATTTCCTTTCTCCGGAACCGATCCAGTATGTAGATATTTCCACAAACGATATGATCGGGGATATTCCCTTGGAAAATGTGTTTCGAGTGAAGGCAGTCCGGGACAGTGTTTCTGATTTGAACGGATATAATAAATCCCTTGGAGTGGTGACCATAATAGGCCAGAAGTTTATTGCCCAATATGATCTTTGGTATTCACATGACGAACGCCAACTGAAAACTCAGATTGAAATCCTTCCTATCAATACGAATCCATTGGAGGTAGGGGAGATTCCCATGAGTGATCAGGAACTTCGATTTTTTGCAACTGAAGCTTTCAAGGATAAAAAAAAGAATAAAATCACTCAAAGCACTCAGTACGGCATCACGGGGAAAGTCAACAAGATCTATACGGTTGATGATTATATCTTTTTGGACATCTCCTTCAAAAACAAAACAAACCTAAAGTTTGACCTGGACCAGCTCAGGTTTAAGATTGAGGATAAGAGAATTCTCAAGGCTACCAATGTTCAGTCCATAGAGATTGAACCCGAATACCAACTGTTTTCGACAGAGAGCTTTGATAAGAAATATCGAAATATCTATGTCTTCAAAAAGGTGACTTTCCCCAATTCCAAGGTGTTTACTATCGAATTGACAGAATCCCAAATCAGTGGGAGATCACTCAAGATGCGGGTCAAATACTCCGATCTTCTAAATGCAGACACACTTTAAAAAATGGGCATGAATGAGAAAAGAGAGTTAAAAAGCCTTCATGGTACATTCCAATTCATCGTTTATCTGATGGTGTTCATGGACATTCTAATGTTTGTCTATGCTCCGAAGCTGATGGAAATGGAAGAGATAGGGAAATTTCTTTTTCCGCTTTTTGATAGACTCCTTAATCTGAAAATCTATCAAAATGTCTTAATTGGGAAGATCGCCATCCTATTTGCGATTTGCCTTGCTACCATCGGTACAAAATCCAAAAAGAACCTGGATCTAAATCCGAAAAACCAAATCATTTTTCCCTTGGCGTTTGGGCTGATCCTTTTTTTTGGATCGGTCTATATCTACACCTTGGAAAACTCTTTTTTGGTAATCGACTATACTTCCATTGAAAATGTCGGTTACATCTTGAGTACATTCATTGGGGCTGTCCTAATTCATACATCATTGGACAATGTGTCCAAAATGATCAAATCCGGACTGGGCAAGGATGAATGGAATATCGAGGGAGAATCCTTTATGCAGGATAAAAAGAAGATCGAAAATCCCTATTCGGTCAATATCCCCATGAAATTCTATTACAAGGGAAAAGTCCGTAACGGTTGGATCAATTTAGTCAATCCATTCCGTGGAACCTTTGTGATCGGAACACCTGGTTCCGGAAAGTCTTTTGGGGTGATCAATCCCTTTATCCGACAGATGATCGGAAAAGGATTTACGATGTGTCTGTATGATTTCAAGTTTCCTGATTTGGCGCAGATCGCTTATTTCCATTACCTGAAAGCTCAAGACAAAAAGAGAAATTCAAATTTCAAATTCCATGTAATTAACTTGGATGAGGTAGAGTACTCCAGACGGATTAATCCAATCAATAGACGTTATCTGAAAACAGTTGCTAATGCATCCGAAACTGCAGAGGCAATTTTCCAGTCTCTTCAAAAATCCGATTCCTCGGGAGGAGCTGACAAATTCTTTGAACAATCGGCCATCAACTTTCTTTCCGCTTGTATATTCTTTGTGTCCAGGTATGAGGAAGGAAAGTACTCGACGTTTGCCCATGTGCTGGATTTCCTCAATAGAGACTATGAGGATATTTTCGACTGCCTAACCAAATACCCAGAGCTCAGGTCAATGATTTCTCCTTTTCGAAGTGCCTACGAAAAGAAGGTTTTCAAGCAACTGGAAGGTCAGGTCGGAACCCTGAAAATTTTCCTATCCAGACTTAACAACAAGGAAACAGCCTGGGTATTCAGTGGAGATGATTTTGACCTCAAAATCTCAGACCCCAACTCACCATCTGTTTTGGTCCTGGCCAATAGTACCGAAACACAAAGTATTACCGGGACATGCTATTCGGTTGTAATTAATAGACTCACTCGTTTGATCAACACCAAAGGGAATCTGCCAACTGCCCTGATTGCGGATGAGGCACCGACCTTTTACATCCACAAAATCGAAAATCTGATTTCAACTGCAAGAAGTAATAAAGTAGCTGTGTTGCTGGGGCTCCAAGAATTGCCTCAGTTGAACCAGTTACAGGGGAAAGAAACGGCTTCTACCATGACTTCGGTAATCGGAAATGTCCTTTGTGGCTCAGTTCGGCATAAGGATACTTTGTCTTGGTTGGAAATGATGTTTGGCAAGCGAAAGCAATTAGGACAGAGTGTTTCCATTGATCGAGAAAGAACGTCGGTGTCCTACAGCGAAAAGTACGAACCGCTTATTCCTGCAGGAAAAATTGCCTCCATGCATACAGGGGAGATTGCCGGGATAATCGCTACAGAGGGAACTGAATTCGACGGAAAATATAAAACCTCCAACGTGCATTGTCGGGTAAATCTTGACATGAAGGAAATAAAGCAGGAGGAAAGCTCTTATCGAACTACTCCGAAATACTATGATTTCAAAGGGAAAAAGGAGGAAATATTAGAAAAGAACTTTGAGAAAATTCACTGTCAAGTAACTGAAATCATTGAAAGACATCGAGAAATGGCTACTGTAGATTAAATCAAAACTTCTATGAATTGGACTATAGGTATGGCTCTTTTTCTTCTTGCCTCTCAGAATGGATTTGCACAATTCAATACCCATCAATTCCAAAAGGGAATTCCTAAAGTAAAAGTGATGCGACAGGCAGTTTCCCTAGAAACAGTCCCGGATAATTTGGGCAATTATTCCCAACTGATTCAGCCGATTGAAAAAGAGAATAAGGTTTTGCTCGCCTCTCTCCCATTGGATAGCTTTTCCGTGACATCGAGGTATGGACATCGGATTGACCCGATTACTAAGGATCGCTCCTTTCATCGAGGAATTGATCTTAAAACCAATAGATCCAAAGTCTATTCTATGCTGCACGGTAGAGTTGAATCGGTAGGAACAGATCCACTTTTGGGAAACTTTATCAAAGTACAGCACGGAAAGTACGAGGCTGTTTACGGTCATCTATCCTATGTGTCTGTATCGAAAGGCGAAAGTGTTTTACCAGGTTCTGTGCTCGGAATTTCTGGAAGTACAGGAAGGTCAACAGGGGATCATCTTCATTTGACCATCAAAAAGGGGCAGAAGTACATCAGCCCTACGCTTTTCATCCAGATGATTTCCAGGATTTCGAGTAAAGAAGAGCTATTAACCTATATATCAAACCAATAACAATATGAAAAATCAAAGTGCATTACCAATGAGGGATTTGGAGATTTTCGGAATCGTCAAAGACGGAAATTTTACCATTCCGGAAAAAGAAGTCCATGCCTTGAAAAATGGGAAAATGACTGATATCGTCGAATTGAAAGATTTGAAGGGGAAAGAGATCCAGATAGATAAGCTGCCGGCAAGACTTTCCATAGTTCGAGGAGAAGATGGGAACCCGTCCTTACGAATTGATCCTGTCTATAGAGAAGCGAACCCTCATCCAGATTTGAGCGAATCAGAACGAAATCAATTGGTCAAGAAGAAATTGGCAAACTTGAAGAAAAGCTACGTGGATAAGGATGGGAATATTCAGTCAGAAATCATAGAGTACGATCATCGAACCAAGCAATTTCTGTCTTACAATCCCAGGGATATTACAGCTCATCAAGAGGTCAATGGGGAAGCGCTTAGTCCGCAGCAAAAAAAGAAATACAAGGAAGGAGAAGTCGTGGCATTAGGAGACGGTACCGAATTTCAACTTTCACCTTCTGCACCCAAAGGCATTCGGTCCAACAATCGGGGTTTAGTCCTATCGGTATTGCTTGATGGAGGGATATCTTACTTGCTGATCACAGGTGTGCAAAAGATGTTGGGTAAGGAAAGCCAGGAAGAAAAGGCTTATAGTAAAGGCTATTTGCAAGCTGTCAAACAGGTTCAAAAACAAGTAGAACGTAGAATTTCCAGAAATCCTAATGACAAAGATGCAGTCCGTGACTTAAACAATATCAAGGAGGAATATTCCAAAATTTCCGCTGATGATAATCTCCCAAAAGAAGTCCGAGATGATTTTGATATCAACAAAATCAAGCGGCTAAACAGTATCGACACTGAAGAAGGAAGAAATCCAAGAAAGAAAAGTGGAGAGCAAGACAATGACCAGGAACGGGACATTTGATATTTTGACTTACAAGGGCGTTGAAAAGGATATTCAGCGCCTTTTTTCCATGCATGCCGTTCAAGATGAGAATGGGCAGGTCCTATTTGATTTTTTTGATCAAAACGGTAAGCTTGTCGATCAAGAGGTTCTCAGTCTTTATCATAATAAACGAGCTTCCTATGGGATTTCAAGTCTAAATTTTTCCGAGACCACACGCTCGGTTTTTGTCTCGGATTCCTATGCTTCCTTGATTTTTTTTACCAACCAGTTTAGGGCTAGGATTTCATTTGAGGAGGCGGGTTTTATGGTTGTGGGTGCAGCTTTTGATGAGTGCCTTTTGAAAAAATCATTCGAGGAAATCGCCAAAAGAGCCAAAATCAATACGGTATTCGGTTCATCGGTTTTGGGTAGAGTGATGGATTGCAAAGTTCAGGACTTAATCCATGATCGATATTGTTCCTACCGTTTGAGCAATGATCTTGTTAAGTTCGAAAATGCGAAGAAAGTTTCTTCAGAATCCATTCAATCATTTTCGCTACGAACCTATTGCATATCGCAAGGAGTGAGGCAAACAGTACGGACTTTCAAGCCCAAAAAGAAAGCAGTTGAGTCTTTTTACGGACTCAATCAACAGGCTTGGGATGTGGTTAAATAATATGGTTTTGCTATATTTAGCAATCAGCATCCTTACGATTACTAAACCAATTCCACAATGAAAAAACTGAATTACCTTTTACTTTTTGTTCTTGCCAGCCTATTCTTCGCCTGTTCCTCCGAAGATGAAGAACCCAAATTGGTGGAAAAAGACGTGACCATTGAAGTCGAAATGGGAGGAGATTATTCTGATTACCTGGTGACTTTTACAGTTCATACCATGCTGAGCGGCACATCCACTTTTGTCACTCCCCAATTGATTGAACCTTCTGCTTTGGAGTGGACTCAGATAATTGAACAAGGGAATTCTTACACCGTTACGTATGAACCTTCAGCGAGTTCTCTTGAGGTTCAATCCACTTCCGATATCCACAGCTTGGGATTTGTATTTAATGCTGTTCCATTGGATAGAAATACTGATGATACGTTTGATCTGATGTCTGCTAGTATTCGAGTTTTGGCAGATGGAGAAGTATATAGAGAATACGATTATGAGGCATTGCCCTCAGATCAGACTTCTGTTCCTTTGGCAGATGAGATCAATATTGATTGATTTAGCTACGAGGCATATTTTCCATTCAACTGCCTTTCATGTCGATGAATTCTAATGCCCCATTCTGGTTTTATCCAATTGTATGCACAAAGGTCGAACTGCCTGTCAGTTTCAAAAAATTGGAGCTTCTAGCAGAATTTTTCAAAAAACAGGGTTTCCTACGGACTACCTCCCAGTTTTTAACTTCTAATTTTTGATCACTTTCCAGACCGTCCTAAATGACCTGCATAAATTTTAACTAAAACCAAAATACTATGGCATTCTCAAAAAAGTACATCGGAAAAGGCAAGAAAGTCGAAAACATGGAAATAGTCGAAGTAAGCCTCAACATGGCTGAACTTCAAAACCACAGCTTCGAATACGAAGGAGAAACCTACGTCAAATTCAACGTCGCTGAGCTGAAAGAACCAGATCAGTTCGGGAAAACTCACACGGTTTATGTTTCTGTCAAAGAGCCAGAATCGGAAGAGTCTTGATCAAAAGCCCTTCGGGGCTTTTATTTATCTGAGAATTCTAATATATAAAAACGAATTTTCGAGAAAACTATTTAGTTCTAATCGACTTTAACCAAACTGGTCTTTCATCAACTTAATACCCAAAATCTTGAATTACTGTAATACAGTAACTTGGTAAGTTTTATTCAGTATTTTTTACATTTAAGATAATTTCGAATCTTGATACAAAGGATTCTAACTCTTTGTCAGAGTTGATAGTATAATCAAGACACTGAGGGCATTTTATGTTTTCTTCAAAAAAGTAATATTCTAAATCTGTTCCTGTAGGGGTGAACTCAAAATTGCATCTTGAACATGTTATTTTATTTTTTTCAAAAATGCTCAGAATTATCTCTAAAATATTAATGTTTGATTCATCTTCTCTGAAATCCCTGACCAGAACCATACTTATTAATCGCCTTAATGCTTTAGATTTTCTTAAAGTTTTATGTTCATGATCAGTTAAGTATCTAAAGTAAAGTTCATCAATCACAGAGGCAGAATACAATAGTAAATAGTAACAGTTGGTATAGAATGCGTGTAAATACTGATCTACATTTGATACTGCATCAAAAATAAAATTTAAGTCTTTGGCTTCGGTTTGATAGTGCCTATGATTTGTGACCACATGTATTGACTTATTTGTAAGCTCTTGAATTGCACCTTTGAAGGACTTATCGTATCTAATATCATAAACCAATGAAGAAAAAATCAAGAGGTTATATTTCATCTTTTTCTTACAATCATCGATTAATTTGAAATGATCTATTTTATTTTTACCTCTATCACTTGATGGGTCATACTTGCTAATATCTCCTTCGATATAAAAATTTTCAATAAACCCATTAGGGTCAACTAATAAACGTTCCAAAATTGTAAGTTCATCAGTAAATGGCTTTCTTAATAATGCAAAAGCGACAGTGGTTTTGCATTTTTGCGCTGAAGATATTGCTTCATAAACAAAATTGCTAAAATCTGATATGACTGCTGAACAGATTTTCTTTGTAATTGTGTCATTTAATTCCCTTCTGAGATTATTATCTAGTAGGAATTTCACAAGGTCATCTTCTGATTTAATATCTTCTAAATCTTCCTTACTAAATTTCCCGCTAAAGTCTATTTTCTGAGTTGTAAATTTTTCATAGTCTGAATACCTATACACATCTACAATCTGGTCATATAAAATTGCACAGATATTATTGATATAGTGAAAGTCCTCAGGTAGAACTGTTTCATCATATTTTTGGATAAATAGCATAGTTGTTTTTAAGTATGATTCTCAATATCACCCTTTTTTCCGTCATTTTTTTCTTCTTCAGAGTCGTAGTCTTCCGGACTTTTTATAAACGAAAGTGTAGCCGTATCTCTATAATTGGCAACTAAAATCACAATTGCAATAAACATTACTAGACTATGAAGATAGATCATTGTCTGGCTATATAATGAAGCTGGCTCAATAGGAGAAAATCCCGACAGTAAAGTTATACCTGAGCTGAAGAAATAGAGTTGTACAAAGTCATAAAAAAATCCACTGGGCTTTACTCCTGAAAATGTGTTTGGATCTGAGATATAGATAGAATGGTAGTATGCAGTAAAGTAAAAGGAGATATAAATCACCATTAAAAAAGTTTTTCCTATAAAGTGTTCGAAGACCTCCTTCTTGGCTAGTGCACGTTTAATGCCCTCTGCTTGAAAGGCCAAAAGATATGTCCCTAGATGGGTTACCATAAAGGATATTATTATCAGTCTTGACGAATTGTCCTCACCAATTCTAAATGGTCCATATGCAATAAGATAGGGTACTATTATCAAAACGAGATGAGGATATAGACGATGTTTTTTCATATGTTTTTATGATGGCGGTAGGGTAGAAAAAATTAGCGCTATCAATTTTTCAGAAGATTTTGATTTTTCTTTAGAGAATATTCCTAGCGAGGATGAAATGATGATTCTGGGACTGTTAATTATCAATAAGTAAGTTTAAGTGGTTCCTGGATAATAAATGCTTTGGCGAGACGGACTGAAATAGTCTAACCTCTTTTATAATGTCTAGTTTTTCAAAGGGCCTAAACGCATATAGCCAATAAAAACAATATATTCTTTCATACTTTCCCATTAGAGCTTCAAGCACATGAAGTTCATTTTTCAAATTTGATTGTATTGAAAAATCAATGATAATCGGAAGAATTCGCAAGTAAGCTCCAATCGACTTTTCGTCCGATATTGCTCTGATAAGAAATGAAAGTTCTTCGACGGATGAATTGTCAAAAGTGAAATCTTCTCTTTTTGGTAAATAATGGTAATTATTCCTTTCTAGGAAATCAGGAGGTATGGTTTATTTCCAGTGGTTTATAGACCATTCTTCTAGGTAGTATAATATGTTTTCGAAGGCAATATCTTCCTTAATCGATTTTATTTTCGGTTTGTATTTAGAAATATCAGAAGCAGGGTATTTTCGAGTCTCTGCCTCGAAATGTGCAAGTTCGCGGTGATAGTCTATAAGATTGTGGTAAGAAACTTGTGACTTTGTTAGAGTATAGGTGTCGAGTAGTTTGAAAAATGTGTTTTTGATTTGCGTCTCGGAATTGAATTTATTTTGTAATTCCAATTGCTCCTTTTGACCTTTGATTTCCACTCTTGTGTCTTTGAGCTCCTGACGATTCATTTCCAATTCTTCCTGTTGCATTAGAATTTGGAGTTGCTGGCCTAGGAAACCAACATATACAAATGCTAGTGCTGCAAAAGAAGCGAATGTTCCCGAAGTTCCACCTATAAAATCTCCAAGTTCATTCTCTCGGAAAAAGGAGTGACTTTGGAATACTTGGAAACCTGCCCAGATTAATGGGATAAGTGCCGCTACAGCAGAAATTCCACCAATCCATGTGAATAAGGTAATGCGTGTCTGAAGTTTCCTTTTTCTTGGTTCTAAATTCATCCTCAAAATCTACCGAATTCCATTTAAACTAAAAATTTTTCGATACTCTGACTTATCCATTCTCATTCTATTCAAATTTTGAGTTATCATCCATACAATAATGGAAGAAATTCATCACTCATTTCTGAAGCCGCCAATAGATTACCTCATAAACACGGTCTGCCCAAAACCTCTCATTTATTCCCTATCCATTTGGTCTCGATAGTTCAAAAGCTAGAAGATAGTAAGAGTTTTTTGCATCTAGAATTCCTCAGAAAGTTAGTCCTTTGGGCTCTGGGTGACCGTAAGCTTCCGACATAAAGCCGCTTGCTGTGCTGCGCTTTTTATTCCTTTGCCTTTCGGTCTTTGTCGCCCACGGCCTGATGAAGCTTCATAATTCATTGTTCCACAAAAACGAAAAAGATTATGGAGACTACAGAAAGAAAAATTGATTTGTTTGAAGTAGCTGAGATTAAGCTGAGCTATAGTGCTAAAGTAAAAAACTCACTTCGTCCTAAAGTGGGTTCGTCCAGACAAGTATATGAAGTATTTGCCCAAGCCTGGGAAGAAGATAGAATTGAGTTTGTTGAAGACTTTAAAGTAATGCTGCTATCCAGAGCCAATCGAGTGCTGGGAATTGTAACCATTAGCTCTGGAGGCACAGCCGGAACCGTAGTTGATGTAAAACTGGTCTATGCAGCTGCCATTAAAAGTGCTGCCCAATCAATCGTGCTTGCCCACAATCATCCCTCTGGAAATTTACTGCCATCAGAACAGGATAAAAGATTGACTCAGAGAATCAAGCAAGCTGGAAATATTCTGGATATTCCAGTGTTGGATCATTTGATCATGACATCAGAGGGATATTATTCCTTTGCTGATGAGGGAGAGCTTTAGGGCTCTCTTTTTACTTCATAAATGGGCGAGTTATTGGAAAACACAGCTAATGGAAGTTGCCGTAAATAACCAATCAATTTAAGAGGCCTGGATCAATGGGCTTTTCCTGACCTGAAGCGAGATAATTTGTAAGAATTTTTTCCATTTCCTTCCTCGGTTTGGTTATGTTGGTGTATTTGGAAACACCGTCCAGACTGAAGATACTGTCGTTTAGGTAGGCGTTAATTTGGGCTAGGCTTCGATAGAATGCTCCGTCCAGATGGCATTCAAGAGTGAACATAATCTGGTTTATGTATCCCAAGGCACTGCGATCTCCATCTGTGGAGTGGAATCTAATTTCGTCCAAGAGCCAATTGACTTGTTCTTGAGTTGCATTGATTCCATCGACCGTTAGCTGTAGTTGAAGCTCTTGGCTGATTTTCTCACGAATGTTTGGAAGATCTTTGGCAGTGAGGTTTTCCAGTATCAGAGAATAGTGGGTTTTGGGGTTGTATAGCAACCAGTTTTTCCTTCGGTTGACATAAAATACCGTAGCATTCCATTTTCCCAAGATCGCTGTATTCTCATCACCAACCGAAGGCGTGATATCCTTTTGGATCAATTTCTCTAGCTTTTTGCTGACGTGGATAGGAGTGGACATGGTTATGAATTTGAAGTGTAAAGGTGGGGATTTTTAAGAATACTATCGATTTATAGGGGCTTCCTTTCGGTCAGGCTATCCGCTCTCAATCTTTCTCTGTGAGCCCCAGGCCTTCGCTGAGAAAGGATTTCCACTTCTATCCCTAAGCCTATTCTTCGTTTCGCTCACTCCCTCTATTCAGATTCTTTCACGACATTTTTTAAATGAATGCTCCTTACTCCTCATTTCCGGAGAGAGCTTTCACTCCCCAAGGCTACCGCTTCACTTCACTCAGCCTTTACTCATTTCCCGTCAAGCCTGTTAATTGGGAAGTCCTATTGGTGAAGCAGTAGCCCAAGCCTCCTTTTGGGGGGCAAGCCGTTGTCCGCTTTTCTTTTCGAACGTCAGGGAGCGTTTTTCTTCCAAGCGGGTTGTCTGATCCGTTCCGGGTTTTTACTGGCGTTAAGTCCGCCCAATCAAGCAAAGATGAAAACCAGAATCTGGGATCGTCAAAAATTCGCTTCGCCCTGATGTGAAAAAGACTGTTTCCTACGGACTGCCTCCGACTTTTTCATTCAGGTTTTTGCCATGCCCAGAACCCAGTTTTCCATAGACGCTTGTCGGTCGGTACCTCAACACCAGTGGATAAAAAAAATGTCACTTCTCAGTCAAATATCCCCGCTCTCCCAAAAAAACAATGCTGTCCTGACTTTCGGGAAAAGCTCAGTAGTTGTCGGGTCGAGTTTCCTAACATCCTTGGATATGAGTGTGGATGCTTTGGCTAGGACAAATTCCTTTTTATCACTTAAAAATCAATCAAAATGAAAGCTTGGGAAAACTTCAACAAACTAGCGGAGACTGTCACCAATGAAATCATCGAGGGAATCCAAAATGAAAACCTTACTTGGGAGCAAGTTTGGAACCCTAGAAATGGGCCGAAAAATTATGCTTCAGACAGAGTTTATACAGGTTTTAATGCACTGTGGCTTGCCTGGGTGACAACTTCAAAGAAATTTAGTACTCCTTATTTCCTAACCTTCAAACAAGCAAAGCAATTGGGTGGAAATGTAAAAAAGGATGAAAAAGGAACAAAGGTTGTATTCTGGAAGATCTCCAAGTTTGTCAAGGAAAAGACTACTAATGAAGAAGGCGAAAACGAGGATGTTTTGGGCAGGAAGTTTACCCCCTTTATCTGGACGGTTTTCAACATCGATCAAATAGAAGGGATCGATTTTTCAATACAAAACACCGAGGAGGAGCGAGTTTTTTCGCCAATCGAAACCTGCGAGGCTATTATTTCAGGTTACAGTGATTGCCCAAATACCGTTTATCAAGGCAATGAAGCTTATTACAGCCCTGTCAATGATTATATCAATATGCCCGAGAAAGAAGCTTTCCAAGGGGAGGAGCAATTTTATTCCGTGCTTTTTCATGAGGCAATCCATTCTACGGGTCATTCAAGAAGATTAGGTAGATTTTCAGAAAGACCTGCTTTGGTGGGGTACCAATCTGCAGAATATTCTAAGGAAGAATTAGTTGCGGAAATGGGAGCAAGCTTTCTAAATGCTTACGCTGGAATTAAAGAAGTCAATTTTAAAAATTCCTTGGCTTACCTCAAAGGATGGCTCAAGCCTCTAAAGGATGATCCAAAAATGCTGATCTATGCAGCACAAAAGGCACACCAAGCAGCCAATTACATACTTGGAATTCAAGCTGAGGGGGAGGAGTAATTTCCCCTCTTTTTCTTATGCTTCGGTTTTTACTAACTTAACTTTTCTTAGGCTAAATCACTTAAACCAATATGTCGGAATCTTTGCTAATCGTGATATTATTTCTTGGAACTGGATTTGCCCTTTCCCTGATCCAAGATTCACACCTAAAAAAGCCCTTTCTTTCCAGAATGGGCTTTACATTGGTTAGCTTTGGTTCGTTTTGTTTTTTTCTGTTGGGATCTTTCGCTTCTTTGAAATTCCTTTTTGGATTCTAGAGTTTATCTAGGATTTCTCTGATTAGCCTTTCTCTGTCTAGTTCCTTTTTTCTTTTTGCTCGTAGGCTCAGGATATAAAGGATCCACACTCCCCAGGCAACTGCAAAAAGTGGAAAAGGATTTTCTGCTCCCAATGCCCCAATCATTGCAATGAAGCTGATGAATATTGTTCCTAAAAATTTTATTGTTGGCCACATAACCAGATAGTTTACTTGATGGTCTATAGTATTAGTTTACGATTAATTTTTATGAGAGTTCTTAAAAATGTAAATAAGTAAAGATGTTTTTATATAAAAATATTATTCATTGTGCTGATATAAATATTTCGTCATTTTTGCTTCTTTAGCAAGGTTGTTCCACCTTTTCTCCAGAGTCCAATATTTATCTCCAGGCTGGGCGTAAATCATATTTCTTAGATCATTTTCATCGTTTCCATCCGCCTTCATCCTAGAAAACATCATTTTTCTCATATAGGATGCCCCAATTGAGGTATAGAATTCAAATTGCTCCCAAGGAAATGTGTCAACGGAATATGTGCCCAATTCCCTTTCGTTCAATTTGTGTATAAACCACTTTTTAAAATCAAGTAAATGCCGAGTCGCATCTGAATATTTTTTTAGAGCCCTTTTTACATCATTGTCGAGATTATTTAGGTCATTCAAGAAATGAGCCCATTCGCCAAAATTCTTTCTTCGAATAGAGGCTATATTTTCAAGTTTATCTTTAAAGCTATTCGAGATCAATCCTTCTTTTGGATGATTAAGCAGAACTCTTAGGAAACCCATTGTGAAATCTTCCTCAATTTTAAAAGCAGATTCAAAATCCTTATCAATTAATGAGGTAGCATGATCCCAAGGGTAATGCAAAATGATTTGTGGTTTAACTTTTACAATTTCTCGTATTGCTGCTTGTACCTCTGCTAGTTTTATTAGGTTGTTTGGCGAAAATGCCAATTCCATTAATGAAAGCTTTGTGCATACTAGAGTGTATTGATTTGGGTCGGGAACCTGAATTGTATTTTTGCTCAATTCATACCAAATCATGGTATCACAAATAATTCTTGTCATTGAGAGGAAGTTTTAGTGACAATGAAGAATGGATATTTCAAATCGGCTAAAATTAACTTATTTCTTCTTTTCTCAGATTCCCAGATGCTTACCTCCAACAGATATTTTTGAAAGGATGACACAATTTGTCAGTTTAAAGAGAGTATAAGTCAATCAGATCTTTGCTCACCAATTCTCTTGAACCGATTCTTAGTACTCATTAAATATGAAGTTTGTATTAAAAGGCCTATCTCAAAAAATGAGATAATTGGTTTTTTTCTCTATTTTTAGTTTCGGACTTATTAAAGAGATGAACAGGATTAAAGAAGTGCTTGAGGAAAAGGGTATTACCCAAACTTGGCTTGCAGAGCAGCTGGGGAAAAGCTACAATATGGTCAATAGCTACGTCCAAAACCGTCAACAGCCCCGTTTGGAAATTCTTTTTGAAATCGCCAAAATCCTCCAAGTAAGCGCCAAAGATCTCCTGGTGGATCAAAATCCTGCAAATCAGTCCAATTGAAAAACAGCAAAAGATAAAAGACGAATGTCAGATCATACTACACAAGAAATGGATGGAAAGAGCCTTTCACCCACTGAAGAAAAATTGAAAGCTTTGAGGGAAGTACTTCCTGAGGTTTTTACCGAAAATCAGATCGATTGGGAAAAGCTCAAAGCCACTTTAGGTGAAAACATCAATTTTTCAAATGAACGCTATGTGCTCAACTGGGCTGGAAAAAGTGATGCTTTTAAGATACTTCAAATACCTTCCACTAAAACTCTGGTTCCTGCCAAAGATGAAAGCGTAAACTTTGATGAAACCCAAAACATCTTCATCGAAGGGGAGAATTTGGAAGTGCTGAAGGTGCTCCAGAAGAGTTACTTTGGCAAGGTCAAAATGATCTACATCGACCCTCCCTATAATACCGGTAATGACTCTTTTATCTATCCCGACAAGTTTTCAGAAACTAAAGCAGACTATGAGAAGCGTGTAGGCGATAAGGACGAGGATGGCTACATGACGAAGGATGGCATGTTTAAAAAGAACAGCAAGGAAAATGGGCAGTATCATAGCAATTGGCTCAATATGATGATGCCAAGACTCTATCTGGCCAAAAACCTACTACGACAGGATGGAGTGATCTTCATTTCCATCGATGACAACGAAGTCCATAATCTTCGCCTTTTGATGAATGAAATTTTCGGAGAGGAGAATTTTGTTGGACAGTTTATATGGCAATCGAAAAAAGGGGGAGGAAGTGATTCGACTACAGTAGTTCAGGATCACGAGTATGTAATTTGTTATTCAAAGTATATGCATTTTTTAAAAATTGGAATGGTTGAGATTATTTCAGAACCACTTGATAAGAAAGATGAAATTGGGGCATATAGACGGGGAAGAGAGCTAAATAAGTGGGGATCCAATTCAAGAAGGGTCGATAGGCCTACTATGTGGTTTCCTGTCCCTGGTCCGAAAGGCGAAGACGTTTACCCAATAAAGAATGATGGAAGTGAAGGATGTTGGAGATTCGGTAAGGAAAACATGATGAATTTTGTCAAAAATGGAAATGTTGAGTTTGTAAAAAGAGATGATGGATCTTACGTTGTGTATGAAAAAATCAGGTCTGAAGAAAGTAGATTTAAGCCATATAGAACCCTTTTAAAGGATGTTAATGCTACCTCTGAAGGGTCAATGACTGTTAGGGATCTTTTTGACGGGGAAAAAGTGTTTTCGTTTCCAAAGCCACATTCTTTACTTAAGAACCTGTTTAGTATTGGTGCAACAAGTTCGAAAGGGGAAATTATATTGGACTTTTTTGCTGGGAGTTCAAGCACAGCACATGCAATTATGGATCTAAATAAAAGTGACGGAGGTCATCGAAAACACATCTGTGTGCAACTTCCAGAACTTTGTGAGGAGAAAAGCGAGGCTTTTAGGGCAGGATATTCTACCATCGCAGATATTTCCAAGGAACGGATTCGCAGGGCGGCTAAAAAGATCCAAGGTGAAATTGAGGAGGAAGTCAATTCGCTTAGGCAAAAACTCAGAAAGCTGGAAGGAGAGATTCCGACTGGAGAGGTCAAAACAGAAATTGCAAGCCTCCAAGAAAAAATCCAATCGCTACAAACCCAGGATCTGGGTTTCAAGGTACTTAAGTTGGATGATAGCAACTTCAAGCAATGGAAGCAGCTTTCCGGTCACAGTGCCCAGGCTTTGGCCGAGCAGATCAAGCTCTTTGTTGATCCAGTAGCTGAGTCTGCCACTGAAGAAAGCATGGTCTATGAGCTCCTCCTTAAGAGCGGGAAAGATCTCAATAGCCAAATTGAGAAAAGATCAGATGCCTACTGGATCAATGGAAAAGAGCTAATCTTGATCTTGGACAAAGTTCCCGAAGACACGATCAAAGAAGTGATCGATGCAAAGCCCTCCAAGGTCATTGCTTTGGATAGGATCTTTAAGGAGAATGATCAGCTTAAAACCAATACCGTCCTGCAAATGAGAGATGCGGGGATAGAATTCAAGACGATTTAATCCATGGAGTTACTTGCTTATCAGTCACTTTTTAGTGACATCAAACAAAAAATCCAAAGATCTCAGATCAAGGCCGCTGTGGCTGTCAATTCTGAGATGATTCTATTGTATTGGGAGATTGGTAAATCCATCGCTGAAAAGCAAAGCCAAGAGGGTTGGTCTGCCGGTGTGATACCCCAATTGTCAAAGGACTTGCAAAAGGACCTTCCTGGCACCAAGGGTTTTTCAGAAAGAAATTTAGGTAGGATGTTGGCCTTTTACAGGGAATATCCAGAAGCTTCAATTTTGCCACAGCTTGTGGCAAAATTGCCTTGGGGTCACAATATCCTCCTAATCGAGAAAATCAAAGAAAAGGAACTACGGTTTTGGTATGCGGAACAATGCATCGCCAACAATTGGAGCAGAGATATATTGGATACCCAAATCAAAACCAATTTGTTCGGTCGGATAGGTAATTCAGTCAATAACTTTGAAGAAACCTTGCCTGCGCCACTTTCAGATCTTGCAAATCAAACACTGAAAGATCCCTATATTTTTGATTTTCTTACACTGGACGCACAACATCGAGAGCGGGATATTGAAAAGCAATTGATCCAGCACATTACCCAATTCCTATTGGAGCTTGGGAAGGGTTTTGCCTTTATAGGAAACCAGTATCACTTAAAAGTTGCAGAAAGCGATTATTACCTGGATCTGCTTTTTTTCCATACCCGCCTGAAATGCTATGTGGTAATAGAGCTGAAAAACACACGATTTATCCCTGAGTATGCAGGAAAGTTAAATTTCTATTTGTCAGCAGTAGATAGCTTGGTCAAGGATGTTGCAGACAATCCTACGATCGGGATATTGCTATGCAAAGACAAAAGTAATATCGAAGTGGAATTTGCCCTAAGAGACATCAATAAGCCGATGGGAGTGAGTGAGCTTAAATTGGTCGAAAACTTACCGGATAATCTCAAGAGCAGTCTTCCGACTATTGAAGAAATTGAAGTGGAATTTGATAAGATGAAGAAATGAAGCTAAGCTTTGAGTCAAACCTAGAACATCAGCTAAAAGCTGTCAAGTCCATTACAGATATTTTTGAAGGCCAACCTTTAGAGGATTCATTGGTAGAGTTCAACCTCCAAGAAGAAGGAACACTGAACTTGATCAATGGTGTCAGCAATAACCTTGTTCTTTCCGAAGAGCAAATTCTGGCTAATCTGAAACAAGTACAATCAGATAATGACTTGCCTCTCTCTAAGAAGTTGGACGGCATGCACTTTTCCGTGGAAATGGAGACAGGAACGGGTAAAACATACGTTTATCTGAGATCTATTTATGAATTGAACAAACTATACGGTTTTAAGAAATTCGTCATCGTGGTGCCTTCTGTGCCAATAAGAGAGGGAGTTTTGAAAAATCTGGAAATCACCCATGAGCATTTTCAAACGCTCTATGACAATACTCCGCTCAATTTCCAAGTTTATGACAGCTCAAAGGTTTCATCGCTGAGAGGCTTTGCTACCACAAACACGATTGAAGTTCTGGTGATCAATATTGATTCCTTTTCAAAGGATGAAAATATCATCAATAAGCCCAATGACAAGCTGAATGGCCAAAAACCATTGGAGTTTATCCAATCAACTCATCCAGTGGTGATTGTAGATGAGCCACAAAACATGGAGACAGAGAAAAGAACTGTAGCAATTGAAAATTTGCAAGGTTTGTGTACGCTCAGATATTCTGCTACCCATCGAAATCAATACAATCTTTGCTATAGTTTAAACCCTGTGAAAGCCTATGATTTGGGATTAGTGAAGCAAATCGAAGTTGATTCAGTGATGGAAGAAAATGCTTTTAATGATGCATTTATATCCGTAGAAGCGGTCAAAGCAACCAAAACAAAAGTCACTGCAAAGCTTGCTATAGATAGCAATGAAAAAGGCGGAGTGAGAAAGAAAACTGTAACAGTAGCAGTAGGAGATGATTTGTACAAGCTTTCGAATGATCGGGAGGCTTACGCTGATGGATATCTGATTGAAGAAATAGATGCAGCGAATAACTGTATCACAATTTCCAATGGGAATATCATTTATAAAGGAGATAGCCAGGGTGGTTTGACTGAAGAAGTGATGAAGTTCCAAATCCGTAAAACTGTTGAAGAGCATCTAAAAAAGGAGAAGCTTCTCAACAAACAAGGCATCAAAGTGCTCTCACTATTTTTTATTGATAAAGTTGCTAACTATAGGCAGTATGATGCTTCAGGTATTCCTACCCAAGGAAAGTTTGCACAATGGTTTGAGGAGATCTATTCGGATTTTATGGCGAAGCCCACATTTAAAGAATTGGATAAATTTCCACTGAAGGATGTGCATAATGGCTACTTTTCCCAAGACAATAAGGGAAGGATAAAGGATACCTCGGGTGAAACCAAAGCGGATGATGATACCTACAGTCTGATCATGAAGGACAAGGAAAAATTGCTTGGACTGACCAATCCGCTTCGATTTATTTTCTCACATTCTGCTTTGAGGGAAGGTTGGGACAATCCCAATGTATTTCAGATATGTACCTTAAATGAAACCAAATCCGAAATCAAGAAACGCCAGGAAATCGGAAGAGGTCTCAGACTTGCTGTAGATCAGAACGGAAAAAGAACCTATGACCGGAATATCAATAGACTGACTGTAATTGCGAATGAATCCTATGAGGATTTTGCCAAAAGTCTTCAACAGGAAATCGAGGATGAATGCGGTGTGTCATTTGCCGGACGAGTCAAAAACAAACAAACCCGCACGGCAATCAAATACAGGAAGGGCTTTGAGGCGGATCCGGCATTTTTGGATATCTGGGAAAAGCTCAAAAAACGCACCACGTACAAAGTGGATTATAAAACGGAGGATCTGATTGACAAAGCAGCAAAGCAACTTAAAGACCTTCCAAAAATCAACGCCCCATCTATTCGGTCTACAAAAGTTAGGATCAATATGGGTACAGCGGGAGTAGAAACAGAATATGCTGGTGACAAACTGGAATCATATGGTGGTTATTCCTGGAAGATTCCTGATGTATTGGGCTATATCCAAAGTAAAACTGAACTGACCAGAACTACTATTGAGCAAATCCTGGTTCAGTCTGGAAGGATAGAAGATATCTTGATTAATCCACAATTGTTTTTGGATCTATCCATTCAGACTATCAAGAGGGTTCTACATGACCTGATGATTGATGGAATTAAATATCAAAAGATTGGTACCAAGGAATATGAAATGTCCCTTTTTGAATCTCAGGAACTAGAAATTTATTTGAATACCTTTTCCTACAAGGTAAGGGACTCTTCAAAAACCATTTATGAAGAATATATCCCTTTGGATTCAGGTGTTGAGAGTCAGTTTGCTCAGGATTGCGAAAGCAGCGAACAGGTAAAGTTTTATTTCAAATTGCCTAACTGGTTCAAAATCCCAACGCCAATAGGAAATTATAATCCAGACTGGGCGGTAGTATTTGAAAATGAGGAAAAGATCTATTTCGTCGCCGAAACCAAGGATACAGGAACTCCAGTCGTTGATGTTTATAAGTTAAGTCCCGATGAACAAATGAAAATTAAATGCGGCAAAGCTCATTTCGAAGAGTTTAAAGATCTGGAATATAGGGTAGTCAGTAGAGTGGGACAGTTGATTTAGAAAGATGAGAGATAAACCTTTCAAATATTTTATTGAAGATTTTTTAGC
This sequence comes from Algoriphagus iocasae, assembly GCF_014206875.1. Classification (GTDB taxonomy): domain Bacteria; phylum Bacteroidota; class Bacteroidia; order Cytophagales; family Cyclobacteriaceae; genus Algoriphagus; species Algoriphagus iocasae. The sequence goes on from NZ_JACIJO010000002.1 coordinate 1,255,339, forward strand.
TCCAATAATTAATGCAAAGCTCCAATTGGCTGAAATTCAAGTAGATTTAATCTCTGTAGAAAAAGAATATATGAGGAAAGGGATATTCGTGTTTTCCCTCTCCTTATTTGAGTCAAGCTTGTTAGACCTTCTCAAAATTTATTATTTTAACAGTCCCCAATCTATTCCTAAGAAGAGAATCCAAGAAATGGACGTGGATTTAGTAGTAAATACAACTTACTCCCATGAATTTCTTGAAGTAATTGTCTCGAACTACCTGAAATCAGCTACATATGACAGTATAATAGATATCATTTTACAGGTATGTTCAGTTCTGGATCTTCCAATAAAAGACTTAAAATTCAATCATAAGAACCTCAGAGAAATTAAAGCCAGAAGAAATGCTATTGTCCACAACAATAGTAGGGTAGATAAAGCATATGTTATATCAGCTTCTGTAAATCCAAATTTTATTAACACAAAACTGGGAATAGATACTCACTACTTCTTGGAAGCATTAAGCATTTTTGAAGAGATCTTAAATTCTATTGAAATCAAAATTAGAGAAAAATATTCTTCCCATACTAAGCAAAAGTTCATCACAGAAGCTTGGGAATATTACTTTTCTACCCTTCCTTTCAACAAGTTCTGTTTTTTTCAAGACGGTAACTTTCGGTTTCGGTCTAGTGTAGATTTGAAGGATGTTAAGTTGAATTTAAGTTCTAGTGAAAGGTCTTTATTGGCCTATTTTTGTCAAAATTATAGCCCTTCTATTTGTGATCTGATTTTTGAGTTTAGCGATCTTAACATGCAAGTCAGTACTCATAAGATGAAAGAAATGGTTGAGTTGTTTGATAGGCACCCGCTACTTTTGCAAGATGAAGGGTGAATTTGATTTTCTTATAGGATGGGGCGTCTCGGTTCATTTGGATAGATACTCTGATTTTTCTTTAATTCTATTGAATGGTCATATGTCACTTGAAAAAGTAATGGAACTAAGATTGGATCGATTTGGTGTTAAAGATCCAGAGAAGTTGTCCTTTTACTCAAAAGTAATAAAATTGAAACACCTGTTGGGGCAATCACCACATTCAGATTCTATAATTTATTCTTTGACAGAGCTAAATAGACTGAGAAACAAATTAGCTCATGAATTTAAATACGATGCAAAAAATGGCGAGTTCCACAGCTGGTCAGAGCAAGTCCATCTTAATTTTGAAGGTGAAAAATACACCAAGTTTACTCCAAGAACTAAAATTGTCCATGCATTCTCTTTTTTGGCTATAAATATTTTGGAGGCATCAAATCAAGAATAATAGTGACAATTTAAACTAGCAAGTTCCTCCCTATATGAGGGCAGTTCCCGAAAATTTTATTGCTGACCAGATAATTAGATAATTTGATTGATTTTCAGAGTTGTTTTTAAAAAAAAGTAAAAGAGTAAAGATGTATTTATATAATTAATACTCTCAGATTGTTGCCCTTTTTAATTCTCCAAAATTCATCTAGCTATATCAAAAGTATAGGCTATCTAATATACTGTTTCAAGATAGCGGTAAATAAAGGTAGTCTGATATAGAAGCTCTAATAAGCCATATTCCTTTTTCAGAAAAGTAGTAAATTTGAGTTGCTCCTAAAAAGGGAAATATGGAGTTTGATGCAATGAAAAATGATTATTTTCATGCTGAAAACAATCTGGAAACTATTTATTAAGACTTTAATTTGAAGCCATAACCCTGATTAAAATGAAAATATTTACACAAAAGGTCAAAAAATTGATTGAGAGAAAAGATTTTCAGGTGCTGGCTAAATTACTTTCAGAAAATCCTAATCTGGCAAACGAAGAAATTACGATTCCTTTCGAATTTTTTTGTAGACAAAAAGAACACCCACTTCATAGGATTTGCGATGCTATTTTTGCGAGAAAAATTTCGGATGATGATGGAATCATATTTGCAAAGATTTTCTTGGAAAATGGAGCAAAAATAGATGGCAACAAAATTAATGGTGGTGGAACTCCCATTCTTGCTGCAGCCAGTCTTCACGCTGAAAAACTCGGAATATTTTATATTGAAAGAGGTGCTGACATTCATTATACGTATCAGAACAATGGTGAAACTGCATTGCACTGGGCAGCATTTTGTGGTAGGGATAAATTAGTTGACCGGCTAATAAGGTCTGGGACCAAAATTGATGGACAAGACAAGACTTATAACAGCACCCCACTTGGCTGGGCAATCCATTCATTACAATCAAACGATACAGTAAATAAATTCCACCAAGTCGATTGCATAAAACTGCTCTTACAACACGGTGCAGAGGCAAAAAAGCTGGATAAAGGGAAAAATGACTACTTGCAATTGATGGCTAAAAATGATTTAGAATTGCAAACCCTAATGAATTGAAAAATTTGTAACGCCAGATATTACTCTATGAAGATAAATAGGGGCTGTCAATATTTATATTTTTTCAATGTTTAAGAACAACAAGGCTTGTTATCTTGAATAGGAGGACAAGGCACTGTTCCATAGGAGCAATAAACACAGCAATCTCCCTTCTTAGGTTTTAATATCACTTTACAATTCTCACATTCATAAAAGAATTGACAGGCGTCTGTCGGCATGGTTTCTTCTTTTTGATTTCCGCACTCAGGGCAGGTGATTATTGATTTAAGTAGGGCATTCATGCTAATTACTTTTCCTTTCTTTCTGTTACTTTGTATCCTGTGCTATTTATTGCTGTTTCAATTTCAGAAACATTCGTTTTTAAGCTGTCAAACTGTATAACAGCATTGCCGTTATCATATGATGTGGTCGAGCTGATTATTCCAGAAAGTTTATTCACTTCATGGTTTACATGTTCTTCACAACTTGTGCATGTCATCCCATTGATAGAAAACTCTACGGTCTGAAGATTTTCATTGTCAACCAGTTCCGTCTGGCTTCCTGTCTTGGGGTAGAAGATGTGCGAGTAACTTGGAAAGGCAAGCATGAGCATAGCAAATGCAGTCAAAATACCCAAAAATGTTTTAGTTTCAATCAACTTCGGTTTAGCCGGCGTTTCGCAATGGCAATCCGCTTCTCTTTTAGGTTTCAAAATCTGATACCAAGCAAAACCAAGAGTCAAAATTGTAAAAGCAATAAAGTAAGGTCTTGCTGATTCAAGCCAGGAAAAAGTGGATGCGATCCCGCTTGTTCCCGCGACAAGAGCAAAAACAGGAGTAATGCAACATATGGAAGCCGTAAAGGATGATAGAACTCCTGCGCCGATTAGTGTATTATCTTTCTTCATACAGTTTCGAAAACTTTATTTTCCTCAATTAATGTGAATATCGGTTTAAGCAGGATTTTATACTCTTCAGCTAAGGAGTAGAAAATAGTTTGCGCTTGTCTTTCAGCTTCGATGACCTTCTGATTTTTGAGTTTCCTGAGATGTTGAGAAATTGCCGATATGGTCATTCCTAGAATATCACTCAAATCACATACACATAGTTGTTTCTCTTCATAAAGCAGGAAAAGAATTTTCAACCTGACCTTATTCCCAGCCAGCTCAAGTCCCTTTGATAAATAGTCGAAGGATTCGTGAAGCTCAAAAACTCGGCTTTTGCAGCGGTTTAGTTGTTCAACGTCCGCTTGTTGCCTAATACAAGAAATGATATCCATGAATACAAAAATAAGAAAACTTCTTATTTAAGCAAATGCTTAAATACATTTTTACTTTTGTTTTAAAAATCCAATACTCTGCAACGTCAATATCCTAAAATCAAATATTTTTACTTAGTCTGAAATTATCCTTACCTACCGTTATTTCGAATAAAATCACTTCATTTTTTTCTATTTGCTCACTTTTAAAATTCTAAATGCCCCTTGAACAACCAGGACAAAAACAATTGTTCCTATAACTAGATCAGGTGTACTGGATTCTAGCCAATGAACTAATAGGCCTGCAGCAATTACACCTAAATTAATAATCACATCATTTGAAGTAAAAATCATACTTGCTTTCATATGAGCCTCTTCTTTGCTTTTCGATGTTTGCAACAGATAAAGACAAATTCCATTCGCCATGAGGGCAAGAATTGAGACAATAATCATTGTTGAAAAATCCGGAAGTTTCTCGACTCCAAAAAACCTTCTTAATACCTCTACAAATCCGATGATTGCAAGTATGATCTGAAAATATCCAGCCCATTTAGCAATCCGCTTTTTCCTATATATTGTTCCCCCCACTGCAAATAAACTAATTCCATACACAAAGCTATCCGCAAGCATATCCAAGCTATCGGCAACCAGCCCCATAGATTTGGAAATAATTCCCGTGGACATTTCGATTAGAAAAAATGCAAAGTTTATTGCGAGGACAGACCATAGTAACTTTTTTTGGTGAGTGTGTTCTGTAAAGACCGTTTGGTCAGTCTGTTCGGTGGAAATTTTCCTCCCTCCTAAATTTAAGTCCACAACAGACTTTTCGATGGCTTCAATTTCCCCCTGATGAAAAACTGTCAGTTTCCGGTTTGGAATATCAAATTCCAAATTTTTAATACTGGAAATACCGTCCAAATTCATCCTGATAAGATTCTCCTCCGAAGGGCAGTCCATTTTGGTTATCTCAAAGATTGTTTTTTGCATGTTGACTAGCTTGCCTATTGACTGCAAGATTTTTAAGATTTAAGTATATATTATCAATCAGAACTCTTCAGATCAATGTTGATATGGTCGGTATCTATATCGCTTAAAATTGCATGAATCTGTCCTTTTATTGCACTTGCATCCGACAATAATCGAATGTCTGAAACTATAACATGCACAGTGACTACAGCTTTTTCCTCCGTTAGCGACCATATATACAAATGCTCTACCTCTTTAACTTTGTCCAGGCAAAGTATTTTTTGACGAAGTTCAGGGAGATTGACGTTCTTCGGAACTTTTTGAAGCAGTATTTTTAGTGCCTGTACCAATTTATGCATAGCAAATACAAGAACAGTAAGGTTAATAACAATGGCCAGAATAGGATCCAATATTGGAACATCAAAAAGCAACATGACAATGCTCCCAACAAGAACAGCAACCCATCCAAGAGCATCCTCTAAAAGATGAATCATCATAACCTGTTTGTTCATCGATTTACCGGATTTCAACTTCCAAACACCGATTCCATTTAAGGCTATACCCAAAAATGAAATGCCAAGCATCCAATATGCATCAGGGTTCTGTGGATTTATTATTCGGTCAACAGATGCATAAACTATATATATTGATCCGAGTAATAATGTCACCGCGTTTATCATCGCTCCCAATAAAGAAAACCGGGCATATCCATAAGAATATTTATCCGTACTTCCTTTCCTGGATTTCTTTTCGAAGTACCAGCCTGCACCCAGTGAAAGGCTGTCAGCAAAATCATGGAGTGAGTCTGCTAAAATAGCGATACTGCCTGAAATCAAACCTCCTATGACTTCTAACACGGTAAAGGCTAGATTCAGGAAAAAGGCTGTCCTGATATTGTTATCTTTTTTTGCCACTGACTAGCTGTTATTTTTTAATCCACTTGAATGCAGTTTCTTTTTCTGAAATATCAAAGTATTTAACTTCACCTGAACTGAAAAAACCCATTAGGTCAGACATTTTTTCTTCCCACTTTTTTTCGCCTACCATGGCCACTTTATCAAAGTCATTGGCATGTTTTGCATCAAATTTCACATCTTCCCAAAAGGCTTTTAGTTCCCATCCCTCAAAATCAACCATTTCAAAATACCATCGAATCTTTGAATGTTTGTCGAGCGCGTTCTTCAATAATGGTAATAGCTTTTTGTAATCAACTTCAGTTAATTTTCCTGAGGCTTTTGTTGCTATGATACTGTTTTCCGTTTGCTCTAGTATCTGTAGCATACTATTGTTTTTAAGTTAAAATGTCCTCTCTGTATAAGTATTTATTCTATTTCATTACTGTGGCTTATTCATTTTCTCTGGTATCCCAACAGCCTTAAAGCATTTACTACAACGACTATTGTTGAACCTTCATGAATTAGCACTGCAATTCCTATAGAGGCGAATCCAAAGATCGTAGCAGGAATCAATACACCAACTACACCTAAACTGATCCACAGATTTTGCTTGATAATCCCCTTGGCTTTTCTGCTTAGCCCAATTGCAAAAGGCAATACTTCAAGTTTATCAGCCATTAACGCAATATCGGCAGTTTCCAAAGCGACATCAGACCCTGCTGCTCCCATGGCAATACCAACAGTACTTGCAGCCATAGCCGGAGCATCATTTACCCCGTCACCCACCATGGCGATTTTGGATTCTGACTGCTTTAATTGTTTGATAGCTTCCACTTTTTCTTCAGGCAGTAAGCTTCCCCTTGCACCAGTCAGTCCGACTTCATTGGCAATTGCATCGGCGACTTTCTGGTTATCGCCGCTGAGCATGATCATTTTTTCAATCCCAATTTCCTTCAGTTCACTTAAGGTAGCTTTGGCTGATTCCCTAGGGGTGTCCATCAGCCCAATGATTCCAAGATAGTTCTCATTTTTTCTGATAAGGATAGTAGTGTTGCCGTTGGACTCCAACTCTTCAATTTTTTTGACTATCTCATCAGAAGGTTTTTTATCATCCAGAGCTTCATACAAATCCAGGTTTCCGATATAGATTTTATCCGAACCCACATTGGCCTTAATTCCTTTACCCAACACTGCTTCCAATGAATCCGCTTTGGGAATTTCTTTGCCATCCATTCGCTCTTTGCCGTCTCTAACTACCGCTTTGGCAAGTGGGTGATCGCTCAGCTCTTCCACCGCTATAGCATCTGCAAGTAATTCTTCGTTGGAAATTCCTTCCAGGGCAATCACCTCTGTGATTTTGGGTTTTCCTTCAGTGAGTGTTCCTGTTTTATCAAAAGCGATTGCAGTCAAAACGCCTAAATCTTCCAAGGGTCTCCCCCCTTTGATCAACACTCCTTTTTTGGCAGCACGGGCTATACCGCTTAATACAGCACTGGGTGTAGCAATGGCCAATGCACATGGACTCGCAGCTACCAAAACTGCCATCGCTCTATAAAAGCTTTGGCTAAAAGACTCATCAATGACCAAAAAGGCAAAGCATAGTATCACCACCAAAACCAACACTGAAGGGACAAAATACTTTTCGAACTTATCAGTGAGTAACTGAGTAGGAGACTTTTGTGCCTTTGCTTCGTTGACTAAAGTGATCAATCTTGATACGGTGGAGTCCGTGGCTAATTTTAACACCTTTATTTCCAAGGTTCCATTTCCATTTATAGTCCCTGAAAATGCACGGCTTTCCTCAGGAACATCTTTAAGAGATAATTCATTTGAATCAGCATTTTGCATAGCAACTTTGTCCACCGGAATACTCTCACCTGTGATGGGTGCCTGATCAACGGCGCTACTACCTTTGATTACTACTCCATCGGCTGCAATGCGGGTGTTGGGCTTGACTAAAATAATATCCCCAATTTTCAATTCTTCAATACCAACTTCTGTGGTAGTATTCTCATCTTTTTTCAAGGCGGTTTTGGGAGCCAGAGTAGCTAGGGACTCAATCGATTTATGTGCTTTTCCCATAGCGTAGTGCTCCAATGAATGCCCTAGGCTGAATAAAAACAACAGCAACGCACCTTCTGCCCATTCCCCAAGGATCGCAGCACCAATGGCTGCGACCAACATGAGGAAATCAATTTCAAACCCTCCTTTAAGAATAGTCTCAATTGCTTCCTTGGCAGTATAGAAGCCTCCAAAAAAATAGGCTCCTATATAAAACCCAAGACTAACCCACTGAGGAACGGACTCCATAAAACTGAGACCAAACCCGATTCCCAACAAAACACCGCAGCAAATAGAGAAAATCAATTCACTGTTTTTTCCGAATATCCCTGAATGTTCTACTTTTTCCTTTTCCATGATTTCATATACCAGTTAGCGTATTTTTCCTTTGTTTTTCAATGATGCCCACCTTCTTCTTCGCTGTTTTTAGCTTTTGAAAGCAGCGTAAAAGCCCCTTCAGTGACCAGCTTGATTTCCTCATCGTTTCTAGCGGAATCCAATAATGTAACCTGAGTGAACCCATCTTCTTTATTCCCCATCATTACTTCTATCATCTCATAATCATAAGCCGGCTGTCCATTTTCATCCCGCTCCCCCAAGTAGGAAAAAATAAAATGCTTCTCACCAAAACGTACTACAGCATCATCTGGTGCTACCAACGCTTTTTCTGTAGCGATTTCTATTTTGGCAGTCACATACATTCCTGGGAGCAAATCAGTATTCTTGCTGTCAAAATGACCATGAACCGTCACTGATCTATCTTTTCTGACTCCCTTACCTACCAAAAACACATGCGCCTCTCTCCATTCTTCATCCGTATTGGCAATGTTGAATTTGATGCGTTGATCCTTCTTAATTTTAGGAATATCATTTTCATAGACAGAAAGCTCCACATGCAAATCATCTGAATTGGTTAAATCCATGATCACATCCTGCGGACTGACATATTTACCAATATTGGTATAAACATCCAGCACCGATCCGGATACAGGCGAATAGATGTTTACCACGGATTTAATCTCTCCTGTTTCCACTTTCTCGGGATCAAATCCGATCATTTTTAATTTCGCCCTGGATGTCTTTATTCTGGCTTCATTGGCCAGAAAATTACTTCTTGATTCTTCAAAGGTTTTTCCGGAAGCCACTTGTTCACCATACAATTTCTCCTGACGCTCGTACTCAGATTTTAAAAAGGAACTGTTAGCCAGACTCTCTAAATAATCCTGCTGAAACTGAATGAATTCAGGGTTTTCAATGGATACAAGCAGTTGCCCTTTTTTGACAGCATCGCCCGGAAGAAGTGTGGTGTTTTTCACAAAACCTCCATAAGGCATGGTAATGGAAATGTTATTTTGCGGTGGGACATCAATCACCCCATTCACCATAAGTTCACTTCCAATTTCCTTGAATTCCAATTTACCCAGCTCGATCCCTGTCACCTCATATTGCGCTTGAGACAGTTCTACCCTGGATTCATTTTCTTCGTGCTCTCCCTGAATTTCAACACTTTCAACTTTTGAATTACAGGAAGCTATAAAGCCTGCTATTGTTAAGGCAAATAGGCTGTTTATGATATATTTTTTCATTTTATAAGATTTTTAGAAATGGTATTATGGAATCGTGAAATGTTTAAACTCATTCTTCTATGTGACTTTTTAGTCATGCTCGATTTCATATTTTCCATTTTAATTGATACCAGATATGAATTCAATCTGAATGAGTGTCTGATTGGATTTGTCGAGCAAATCCAGATAATCAAAACTTACTGATAAACTTCTGTTTAACCCTTGAGTATATTCCACATAACCGATTGCACCGCTCTGGAAGCCCCTTTGAGATTGATTTAGAATGAGTTCAGCCTGTGGCAGAGCATTCGATTCATAAAAAGCCAAACTTGTCTGGTATTTTTCGTAATCCAGAAGTAAAGAAGCCAAGTGATTTTCAAGCTCGTTGGTAAATGCCGCTTCTTCCTGTTCTGCTTCAGCTATCCTTATGGATTTGGATTGAATGGTTGCGGACTGCGATTTCAGGCTGAAAATCGGAATTGCCAACCCAACCTGAAAACCATCGAATCGATCTTTAGAGGTGAAGAATTCCGGATTACCGGCCATAGTTTCACCCGGGCCATTAAAGGATTGATTGAAATATCCCAGTTTAATATCAGGCATCAACCTTGATTTTTCCACTGACTTTTCCTTTTCTGCAATTGTAATCTGCTGTTGAACCCAGGCTAATGTAGGATTACCATCCAAGCTTAATGAAGTTAAGGACACCTCAGAAAGCTTTTGCTCAAGCTTACCCAAATTAGGTTCGATAGCAGCATCTGAGTTTAAAAGCATTTTCAGCCTTCTCAAGTTAATCTCAACATCTGCCTGATTCTGTGCCAATAATGCTTCAATTTCAGCCACTTGTGCTTCGGCTGTTGCCTTTTCAAGCAGGTTGGTTTCCCCTGCCTCAAAGCGTAGGGTGGCAGCTGATGCAAACCGGGAATAAATACTATCCTGTCTGAGGAGCAGATTTCCCTTTTCCTTTGCTGCCCATAACGCATACCATGTTGACTTTACAGCTCTGATAAGTTCATTTTTACTCATTTCAACGGCCAATTCCCCAGAAGTTACTTTGGCCTCAGCCAGTCCATTTTGTCTGCTATAAGTAGTCGGAAATTCAAAGGTTTGTGAAACCGAAAAACGGGAATCGTTGGTAAATGCGCTGTTGGTCTGACCATACTCCATATCCACAGCAGTTTTGCCAATATTCCAGCTAGCCCCCTTTAAAGCCCGCTGCTGCTCCAACCTGAGCGATTCTGCTTTGACATTGGGATTGTTTTCCAGTGCCAGTTCTATTGCCTGATCTAAGGAAGAAATTCGTTGAGTTTCCTGAGCAAAAGTCGGGATACTTATAACAGCCAGAAACGTGATGGCGAGCAATCCTACTTTTCGGGTGGGTATTCTGAATCCTTTTTCGAAATAATAATACAAAACAGGTAGGACCACCAAAGTCAGAATTGTGGCAGTGATTAGCCCACCGATGACTACCGTAGCCAATGGTTTTTGAACCTCAGCCCCACTTGAAGAAGAGAGTGCCATAGGCAAAAAGCCCAAGGATGCTACAGAAGCGGTCATAATCACGGGTCTTAGTCTGGTACGTGTACCTGAATAGATTCGCTCAAATATATCCGTCATGCCTTCTTTTTTCAGATGGTTAAATTCGGCTATCAATACAATACCATTGAGCACCGCTACTCCGAAAAGTGCGATAAACCCTATTCCTGCAGAAATACTAAAAGGCATTCCACGTAGGGTCAAAGCGAAGATCCCACCAATGGCGGAAAGCGGTATCGCAGTAAATATCAATACACTTTGTTTGATAGATCCGAAAGTGAAGAAAAGTAAAACGAAGATGAGTAAGAGCGCCAGAGGAACGGCAATACCCAGTCTGGCTTTGGCCTCAATAAGATTCTCAAATTGTCCGCCGAATGTGACAAAGTAACCCGTGTCGAAATTCACAGCATTGTCAATTTTAGCTTCAATTTCATTGACTATACTTTCCACATCCCTATTTCTCACATTGAAAGCCACCACAATTCTCCGTTGGGTGTCATCCCGCTGAATCTGATAAGGTCCTTCTTTCACGGAGACTTCTGCTACTTGGTACAGCGGAATCTGATCTCCATTTGCTCGGGCAATAAATAAATTTTGAACATCTTCCAGTTCATTCCTTTTGGTCTGGTCAAGTCTGATCACTAGATCAAATCGCTTTTCCCCTTCGTAAACTTTTCCAGCGGAAGCCCCGGCAAAAGCTGCCTGAATTGAACGGTTTACTTCCTTGATGCTTAAGCCATATTTTGCCAATTGTGCCCGTTTATAATCGATGACGATTTGCGGCACTCCTGTCACTTCTTCTACATAAATATCCTCCGCCCCTTCTACACCTCTCGCTATCTGACCTATCTGATTGGCATATTCAGAAAGTCGGTTTAAATCCTCTCCGTATATTTTTATTGCCACATCCTGGCGAACGCCGGACATCAATTCGTTGAAACGCATTTGAATGGGCTGCTGGAAACCAAAGTTGACGCCTGGCAGGACCGCCAACGCTTCGGACATTTTATTCGCTAAATCTTCTCTGTTAGTTGCTGTAGTCCACTCACTTTTATCCTTTAAGACAATCATCAAATCAGCTGCTTCCACAGGCATCGGGTCGGTGGGAATTTCTCCTGCTCCAATTTTTGATACTACTTCAACTACTTCCGGGAATTGATCCAGTAGAATCTTTTCTGCCTGAGTTGTTGCCTTTATAGTATTCTGAAGAGATGACCCCGTAACTACACGTGTTTCCACCGCAAAATCTCCTTCCTCAAGGGTTGGGATAAACTCTCCACCCATCCGGGAAAAAACCCATCCTGAAATCAGTAATAATAACAAGGCGATACTCATTATTATACCTCTATGATGCATAGCCCACCGGATGGAAGGGTCGTAGAAACCATGGAGAAAATTCATGATTTTGTCAGAGATATTGGGCTTGCTGCTCAGTTTTTTACTCAGAAAAAGAGCTGAAATCATTGGCACATAGGTAAGAGAAAGAATAAATGCGCCAAGAATTGCAAATGCAACTGTCTGAGCCATAGGCCTGAACATCTTGCCTTCTGTGCCGACCAATGCTAGAATCGGGAGGTATACTATAAGAATGATGATTTCACCAAAAGCGGCTGAATTTCGGATTTTGCTTGCAGATAGGAATACTTCCTCGTCCATTTCAAGCTGGGTCAGCTTTCTTTCTTTTTTCAACAATCCTAAATGATGCAAGGTCGCCTCAACGATAATCACAGCACCATCTACAATCAACCCAAAATCTATCGCTCCCAGGCTCATCAGATTCCCCGACACTCCAAATAAATTCATCAATGAGAAGGCAAATAATAACGCAAGCGGGATGACTGACGCCACTATTAGACCCGCTCGTAAATTCCCCAGTAACAGCAAAAGAACAAAAATAACAATCAGTGCTCCTTCTATTAGGTTCTTTCTAACCGTGCCTATTGCGTTATCCACCAACTTTGAGCGATCTAGAAACGGTTCTATGGTTACTCCTTCTGGAAGTGTGTTTTTTATTTCAGCAATTTTTGCTTTCACATTATCGATAACTTCTGCTGAATTTTCTCCCTTCAGCATCATCACAATTGCGCTGACAACTTCTCCTTCGCCATTTCGGGTAGTTGCCCCATACCGTACAGCACTTCCCAGCTGGACATTAGCTACATCTTTTATCAATACCGGAATGCCATTTTCATTAACTCGAACTGGGATATTCTTGATATCATCAAAAGATCCCACTAGTCCTTCGCTCCGTATGAATAGTGCGGTTAGGTTTTTCTCAATGTATGCCCCACCGGTATTTTCGTTGTTATCTTCAAGCGCCTTAAAAATATCTGCGATCGAAACATTTAAAGATTTCAATCTGTCCGGTTCAATTGCTATTTCGTATTGCTTAAGGTAACCTCCGAAACTGCTCACATCTGCAACACCAGGTGTACCAAGTAGCTGTCTTCTTACAATCCAATCTTGGATAGTTCTCAGTTCTCTCGCATCGTACTTATCTTCATAGCCTGGTTCCACACCGACTACATATTGATAAATCTCGCCAAGACCTGTGGTGATCGGAGCCATTCCGGGAGCTCCAATACCTGGAGGAATTTGTTCTTTGACTTCGGACATCCGTTCATTGACCTGTTGTCTTGCCCAATAGACATCCACATTTTCCTCAAAGACAATAGTAACTACCGAAAGTCCGAAACGGGAAAAGCTTCGGATTTCTTCTATGTCGGGAATAGTTGCCATTGTGATTTCAATGGGAAATGTAATAAGCCGCTCAACTTCCTCAGCAGCCAGAGAGGGAGAGGTAGTGATTACCTGAACTTGATTATTGGTAATATCAGGAACAGCATCAATGGGAAGCTGAGTAAGTGAATACCCTCCCACAATGACTAATCCTATGGTAAGTAGGCCGATAATCAGTTTATTATTAACTGAAAACCGGATTATATTATCCAGCATAAGGAATTAATTTTTATGAAATGAAATGAAATGGAAATGGGCACAGGTGCCCTTAGAAAAAACTGAGCACAACAGATTTGATCAGTCAGTTGAAAAGAGCTGATCGAAAAGGGTAAATCTGGTGTGAAACGGGAAATTTAGCTCCTAGGAGGCTGAAAGAGTTCACCTAAAACCGGTGAAGTAAAAAGAAAGGTATAGTAAGTCGCTGGCTCTATTTTTTCATTAAAAGACCGGACTACAGAAAAATCATTTATTAAAGAGAAATAGATGGGAGCGTGTGAACAGGTATGACTACCATGAAAAGGTAAATTTTCATGACTTTCTTCATCATGGCTGGTATTGTTTGATCCATGATCAATATAATCTTCTACTACGAATTCAAATACGGAGTCGTCATGCAAAACTTTATGCTCCCCAAAATGTGAAAGTAAAAACGGGATTTTTTGAATCTGACAACATAGATCTAAATTCATCGATAGCATCCCCAAAAGGAGCAAAGCAATAAAAGATCTGTTTCTTATCAGTTTCATATTCTGCAAATCTATAAAATAAAGTAGTGCAAGGCTATTGCACAAAAACGCTAATCCCAGATTCAAGTGATAAGGCATAGCTACGACGCAATCTGAGCAAGGGAGGATTTTTTTTGTCTTTTCTTATCAGCGGTAACCTTATTTGGATTATTACGTATTTTAGAATTCAATTGGATTTATTTTCATTCTCATGTGAAAAGCCTATAATTGTAATAGTGAAGAAATCATTTTCCATAGTTTTAGCATTCTTACTTCTTTTCGCAAACATCGGTTTGGCGAAGAGCAGCCATATATGCATGGGATCTGAGATGTTAAATGCAATTGGCCTTTCAGCAAAAAATTTGGATTGCGGAATGAAACATCAATCGGAATCTCCTTCGAGTGATCAAGGAGGTTTAAGCAATGCTGATGAATGCTGCCAAAATAGTTTCGAACTCGTTCACAATGACAGTGATCAGAATCTTAAAGTAATACACTTCGACGCTGCCCAACTTATTTTTGTAGCAGCTTTCACCCAAGTATTTATTTTCGGAATTGACCCAGTTACTTCAACTGAATATTCCAACGTATTTATATCTCCCCCTGCGATTGATAAGGACTATACTGTTCTTTTTCAATCTTTCTTGATTTAATCCGGATAGGTAAACTTAGGTCTTGCAGACCGCCTTTTTCTATGAGCTCAATTGCTTGTAGCAAAGTTTATCCAGTATTCCATTTTCTTAGGATTATTTCATGCTTAACTCAATTATCAAGTATTTTCTTGAAAACAAATTAGTTACAGTTCTTTTGCTTATCGCTTTGATAGCTTGGGGAATTGTGACAGCTCCCTTCGGTTGGAAAGTAGGTTCGCTTCCATCAGATCCTGTCCCCGTTGATGCCATTCCTGACATTGGCGAAAACCAACAAATTGTTTTCACCCAATGGCCAGGTAGATCTCCACAGGATATTGAGGATCAAATCTCCTACCCACTTACTACCTATCTATTAGGAATTCCTGGAGTAAAGTCCATCCGTAGCTCTTCTATTTTCGGCTTTTCCAGCATATACATCATCTTCAATGAAGACACAGAATTCTATTGGTCTAGATCAAGAATCCTGGAAAAACTCAGTTCATTACCTGCAGGATTGCTTCCAGAGGCAGTTCAGCCAGGCCTGGGTCCTGATGCCACTGCTCTAGGCCAGGTTTATTGGTACACACTGGAAGGAAGAGATGAGCAAGGCAATCCGACCGGAGGATGGGATCTTCACGAGATAAGGACTGTTCAGGACTTCTTTGTTAAGTATGGCTTAAACGCCGTGGAAGGCGTTTCGGAAGTGGCTTCAATCGGTGGATTTGTACAGGAATATCAGGTAGATGTAAATCCCGACGCGCTTAAAGCCTATAATATTCCCTTAATGAAAGTCATGGAAGCTGTAAAGCAATCCAATAGGGACGTAGGTGCCAAAACCATAGAAATTAACCAAGCAGAATATTTAGTGCGCGGTTTGGGCTATATCAAAAAGGTAGAGGACTTAGAAGAGGCGGTGGTTGCAGTGGAACAAAACGTTCCGATCCGGATAAAAGACATTGGCGTGGTAAGCCTAGGACCAGCCAACAGAAGAGGACTTTTAGATAAAGACGGAGCTGAGGTAGTCGGCGGTGTAGTAGTCGCGCGATACGGATCTAATCCTCTTCAGGTTATCAACAATCTGAAAGAGAAAATCACAGAAATAGCTCCTGGCCTCCCAAAAAAGACCTTAGCCGATGGTCGTATTAGCCAGTTGACCATTGTTCCATTTTACGATAGATCTACACTGATTCAGGAAACCCTAGGCACCTTGGAGGAGGCGCTTTCTTTGGAGATTCTGATTACTATTCTGGTTGTGATTGTGATGGTCTATAACCTGCGAGCATCTATTCTGATTTCAAGCTTATTACCAATTGCAATTCTGATGGTTTTTATAGCGATGCGCTATTTTGGGGTAGATGCAAATATTGTAGCTCTATCTGGAATAGCTATCGCCATCGGTACGATGGTGGATTTGGGGATAATCCTTTCAGAAAACATTATCAAGCACATCGATGAAGCTCCTCCAGAGCAGAAGTTGGTCACGACCATTTACAAAGGATCATCAGAGGTAGCCACTGCAATCCTTACCGCTGTGTCCACCACTATTGTGAGTTTTATTCCGGTTTTCACAATGGAGGCTGCCGAGGGGAAATTATTTGGACCTTTAGCCTATACCAAGACTTTTGCACTTATAGCAGCATTGATCGTATCCTTGCTTATTCTGCCAATGTTGGCTCATGTGTTCTTTGGTTTCAAAATCAAAAATCGGCGAAATAAGCTTCTAGGAAATGCATTGTTGTTAATTCTAGGAGTAGGAGCACTGATTTACGGCTACACTTGGGCAGGAATTATGTTGTTACTATTTGGCATTATTTCCTTCGCCAAATTTTATGTAGAGAAAAAGACTGTTGAAATCCCGAGGCGCATTCAGCCAATTTATAACCAATTGGAAATCATCCTGGCAATCCTTGGGGTAGTTTGGCTTTTGGCCACTTACTGGTTACCACTTGGTGCCTCACATTCCCTGTTCTCAAATGTGATTTTCGTCGCTGTTCTGGTAATTCTGATACTGGGAGCTTTCTCTTTATTAGAATACAATTACAAGCGGGTCTTGACCTGGTGTTTGGATAATAAAGCAGTATTCTTAACAATCCCTGCACTACTGATTTTATTGGGAGGCACGATCTGGCTTGGATTCAATACCACCTTCGGTATAATTCCAAAAGCAGCTAGCCTGATCGGGTGGGATATAAAGTCCAGTAAACCTTGGTCGAGTATAGCTCATACTTTCCCAGGTATGCAAAAGGAATTTATGCCTTCCCTGAATGAAGGCAGTTTCCTACTGATGCCAACCGCCATGCCGCATTCCGGCATAGCTTATAACAGAAAAATTATAGGTCAGCTGGATATGCTGTTGACCAATATTCCTGAAGTGGATCTCACTGTTGGCAAACTTGGTAGAGCTGAATCAGCTTTGGATCCTGCACCGATCTCTATGTATGAGAATATCATTAATTATAAACCAGAATATCTTCTCAATGAAAAGGGCCATAAACAGCGGTTTAAAATTGACGAGGAAGACCGATTCATTTTTACCACGGGGGATACCCTTTCCAACCAAGATGCAATCGCACAAAATAAGCCTGCCAAAAACTTAATTCCTGACGAGGAAGGCATGTATTTCCGAAACTGGCGGGAACACATCAAATCTCCAGATGATATATGGAAAGAAATCATCGCAGTTACCAAAATACCGGGAATCACTTCCGCTCCTAAATTACAACCGATAGAAACCAGATTGGTCATGCTCCAAACAGGTATGCGAGCACCAATGGGTATTAAAGTATATGGACCTGATCTACAGACTATAGAGAACTTTGGTATTCAACTGGAAAACATCCTGAAGCAAGTTCCATCCGTCAAAGAGGAAGCAGTTTTCGCAGACAGAATCGTCGGAAAACCTTACCTGCATCTAAACATCAACCGAGAAAAAATCGCGCGATTTGGGCTGACTATAGAAAATGTACAGCAAACTATAGAAACGGCTATTGGTGGCATGAACATAACCACTACAGTGGAAGGCAGAGAGCGTTTTCCTGTGCGTGTTCGCTATCCAAGAGAATTGCGCGATGACCCTGAAAGCTTGACTAAGATCTTTGTTCCAACTCCTACCGGAGCTCAAATTCCTTTAGGGCAACTCGTGGATTTTGAGTACAAACGTGGCCCTCAAGCCATCAAAAGCGAAGAGACTTTCTTGGTCGGGTATGTGCTTTTTGACAAAAGAGACGGGAATTCTGAGGTGACCGTGGTTGAAGATGCACGACAGTTGATCCAAAGCAAAATTGATTCAGGGGAATTGGATGTGCCCGCAGGAATTACCTACAAGTTTTCTGGTAGCTATGAAAATCAGGTTCGTGCTGAGAAACGGCTGAGTATCATCGTTCCGGCAGTATTGGCCATCATCTTTTTGATTCTGTATTTCCAATTCAAATCTGTCACTACTTCCCTGATGGTATTCACAGGAATAGCCATGGCCTTCAGTGGGGCATTTATCACACTTTGGTTTTATGGACAAGGATGGTTTGCTGATTTTGATCTCTTCGGCACCAATATGCGAGACCTGTTCCAGGTTCACCAGATCAATCTAAGTGTGGCAGTCTGGGTGGGCTTCATCGCGCTTTTTGGTATTGCCACTGATGATGGAGTGTTAATGGCCACATATCTGGATCAAAGTTTTGAACGAAATAAAACTGATACTCCAAAAGGGATACGAATGGCTATTGTGGAAGCAGGTCAGCGAAGAATCAAGCCCGCCGTGATGACTTCAGCTACCACGATCATCGCACTGCTACCTATTTTAACCTCTTCGGGAAGGGGATCGGACATCATGATTCCTATGGCTATTCCAGCCTTTGGAGGTATGATCGTAGCAGCTATCACCTACTTTATTGTACCAGTTCTTTACTCCATTCGGGAAGAACGAAAACTTAAAAAAAGCTGACAATGAAAACTATCATCATATCATCCCTTTTGTTTCTCGGAGTATTCTGCTCTGCAGCTTCCCAAAGCTTGGAAGATTATTTTCAGCTAGGAGCAGAAAATAACCCAGGGCTTCAGGCTAAATACAAAGCATTTGAAGCTGCCATGGAAAAAATCCCACAGGTTGGATCACTACAGGACCCCAATTTATCTTTTGGCTATTTCCTTTCTCCTGTAGAGACTCGTGTTGGGCCCCAAAAAGCAAGGTTTTCATTGACACAAATGTTCCCATGGTTTGGGACACTGCGTGCACAGGAAGATGCAGCTGCATTGATGGCTGAAGCGAAATACCAAGAATTTCTAGATGCTAAAAATCAATTATACAGTCAATTGGCTACGGTGTATTTCCCACTGCAAGAGTCTCATGAGCTGATTGCTCTGGAGGAAGAGAATCTAAGAATTCTTCGCACCTATTATAGTCTGGCTACTTCCAAATTTGAAAACGGCCAAGGGAGTCTAGCCGATGCACTACGGGTGGATATTATGATTCAGACTTCAGAAACAAATTTGGAGGTACTTCATAAGAAAATTCAATCTACCAACTCCTGGTTCAACTCACTGCTTTCTAGACCACATGACAGCGAAGTACCCATAAGTGAAAAATTAAATATTTCAGTACAGGATCGAATGATTCTCCCTGATTCCATCCAGTCCAATCCCATGCTGGAAAGTCTGGATTTGAAAATTCAGGCAAGCGAAGCGAATGAGCGTGTAGCCCAAAAACAAGGTATGCCCAAGTTAGGTGCAGGTTTGGACTATGTACTTGTGGGCGAGCGAGAGGATATGGTGGTCGCTGACAATGGTAAAAATGTACTCATGCCTATGGTGACAATGAGTCTTCCCATTTTCCGTGGAAAATACAAAGGGGCCCAAAAAGAAGCTCAGCTGATGCAGGAATCCTATTCACTGGAAAAAGAGGAGCTTACCAATAGGCTATACGGGTCTTATTACCGCTACTCCTTTGATATGAAGATACAAGATGATTTGCTCCTTCTCTATGACAGACAAATCAAAACCACCGAACAGACCTTGGACTTGCTGTACAATTCCTATAGCAATTCAGGGAGGGATTTTGAGGAGGTTTTGAGAATCCAGCAGCAATTACTCGAATTCCAAAAAATGAAATTAAAAGCCATAGTGACATACAATACTTCCCTGGCACAAATCAATTATCTAACCGCTAAAACCTACTAATTATGAAAAGCAAAAGCTATGTAAAATTCGCAGCAATGATGGCAGTTTCATTCGTCATTATGTATGCAGTCATGTTTTTGAATGCAGATCTTTTCGAGCATGTCATGCTCAGTACCACCAGAACCTATATGACCATTTTGATGATTGCTCCTATGGCAATCTCCATGATGTTATTTATGTGGGGAATGTACGAGAACAAAAAAGTCAACTACCTGATCCTAGGCTCCGCGCTGATCATCTTCATAGGCACATTGACTATGCTAAGAAATCAGACTTTGATCGCAGATGTGCAGTGGATGAAAGCAATGATCCCACATCACTCTTCAGCAATCATGGTAAGCCAAAAAGCGAATCTTCAAGATCCAGAGGCTCAGAAACTGGCGCAAGATATCATTGAGGCCCAAAAGCGGGAAATAGCCCAGATGCAGGATATGATAAAAAGACTGGAGGCTAAAAAGTAACAAGATATGATAAAGCTAAACCAATTACCTCATCTAATCACATTGCTTTCCCTTATGGTTGTAACCATGGCGACTGGTTATTCCCAAGAGATACCGACGGATACTTCGACCTATACACTTACTTTAAAGCAAGCAATGGTCTCGAAGGCAGGAAAGCCTGTCGCTGCAATGACGGTAAATGATGGAATTCCCGGGCCAACTCTGCGATTTATAGAAGGAGGCTATGCTGTAATCTATGTCAAGAATGAAATGGACGAAGAGACTTCTGTGCATTGGCATGGCATCTTATTGCCAAATTTCTTCGATGGAGTACCCTATTTGACAACACCCCCCATCAAGCCGGGTGAAACTCAGAAATATGAGTTCCCACTGAAACAAGCTGGCACCTATTGGTATCATTCCCATACCATGCTCCAGGAACAAAGTGGAGTGTATGGTTCTATTGTGATTGAACCTAAGGAGGAAACATTATCCTATGATTCAGAATTAGTGATTGTTCTTTCTGATTGGACTAATCAAAAACCCCAAAACGTATTACGGAATCTCAAGCGCGGTAACGAATGGTACAATATCAAAAAAGGAACTGCAACTCCTTTGAATCAGGTGATTAGTCGAGGCGGATTTGGTGCTCAGCTTAATTTTTGGAAACAACGAATGGAAAGTGCGGATATCGCAGATATCTATTACAATGCATTCTTGAATAATGGGGAAACCACTACTGAATATCCAGATTTTAGCCCTGGAGAAAAAGTGCGTGTGCGTTTCATCAATGGTTCAGCTTCCTCTCAGTTCTGGCTGACTTTCGGAGGTAAGGATCCATTACTTGTCTCAGCCGATGGCCTGGACGTGGTGCCTATCGCTCACAATAAAACTTTTATCGCTATTGCAGAAACCTATGATTTTATAGTTACGATCCCACAGCAGGGCAAATTGGAAATCCGTGCAACTGTGCAAGATGGTTCTGGACAAACTTCCACCTTCTTAGGAAAGGGAGATATTATTTCTGCTCCTGCTGTTCCCCGACCCGATAAAATAGATATGATGATGAAAATGGCGAAAATGGACATGAAAATGGGTGCTCCTGCTATGAAATTTAAGCCATCTGAGGAGGATCCCAAAGAAATGATGGACAAGTGGGGAATGCAGATGGGTGATGAAATGAATATGGGTGAAATGGATCATTCAAAAATGAATTCCACAGACATGGGCACGGATCATTCCCAAATGATGGACAAGAAAAATCGCACTGATTCTACTAGTAAACCTTCTACGAAAAGCATGGACCATTCCAACATGAACCATAATGATCCCATGGATAATTCGATGCAGATGAATGACAAGATAGAAATGGGGACATCAATGGATAAAACACCGGGCATGGACATGTTTGCTGAGTACAATTATGACTACCTCAAGTCCCCTGAGAAGACCAGCTTTCCCACCGGCCGACCTGTTAATGAAGTACTACTGAATCTTACAGGAAATATGTGGAGATATATATGGAGTATGAATGGAGTCCCTCTTTCAGAAGCTGATAAGATCAAAATTGAAAGTGGAAAAGTAACTCGAATTACTTTAAACAATCTTACGATGATGCATCATCCCATGCACCTACACGGGCATTTCTTCCGGGTGATCAATGATAAAGGAGAATATTCACCGCTAAAGCATACCGTAAATGTACCTCCAATGCAAAAGATCACTATAGAATTTGAAGGGACTGAGGAAGGTGATTGGTTTTTCCATTGTCATGTTCTCTATCACATGATGGGTGGTATGGCACGCGTGTTCTCTTACGACACCCCACGTGATCCAAGATTGAAAGGCTTTCCTTTAAAAAAACTCCTCCATGAAACAGACGACCTATTTAATTGGGGGACGGCAGAAGTTTCTTCTCAAATGCTCGGACTGAACCTGATGTCATCCAATATCAGAAATCAACTGAACCTGAACTTAGAATATGGATACAACCAGAATTTTGAGGCAGAAGTAAGTTACGAGCGATACCTCTATGATTATTTCAGAGTCTTTGCCGGGGTAAACATGGAAAATGAAATCGAAAAAAGCCTGGATGAAATCAGCACAACGGCCGTGATCGGTATTCGATTCCTAACTCCATACCTATTCAATCTCGATGTAAGAATGGACAGTAAGCTGAGACCAGAATTCCGGATAAGCAGAGAGATTATGGTCTTCCCTCGCACCACCATCTTCGCAAATTATGAATATCAAATGGATTTTGGGTGGACTGATACCCTTCCTGAATCCGGAGAAAACTCAAATTATAAGGGAGAAACTACTTGGTCTGCCGGAGCTAGCTATATCCTTTCCAGAAATTTCTCATTGATGGGACTTTATGATAACCGTTTCGGTGCTGGTGGGGGCTTAACTGTCAGATTTTAAGCATTCAATTAAAACTAAAAGAGCTACACTATGGATCATTCACATCACAGCAGTACGCAACATGCCTCTCCTCATAAGGAAAAGCATGAAATGAAAGGAATGGAAGGACATGATCACAGCATGCATCATATGCATATGATCGAAGATTTCAAAAAACGATTTTGGATTTCATTAGTGATCACCTTACCAATAGTAGTCCTTGCACCGATGATTCAGAGCCTTGTAGGGTATGAATTCAGATTTGACGGTGATAGATACCTACAGTTTGCACTTTCATCAATAGTCTTTTTTTACGGTGGCTGGCCTTTCTTAATCGGCATGGTCGATGAATTGAAAAAGAGGAAACCAGGTATGATGACCCTGATAGCATTGGCTATTTCGGTAGCCTACTTCTATAGCTCCGCAGTGGTATTTGGCTTATCAGGAAAAATGTTCTTTTGGGAGCTCGTCAGTTTAATCGACATCATGTTGCTGGGGCATTGGATAGAAATGAAATCTGTTATGGGCGCATCAAATGCCTTGCAAGAACTTGCAAAGATGATGCCCTCCGAAGCAAGGAGAATTAAGGACAATGGAGAATCCGAAGATGTACCCATTGCAGAGCTAAAGTCTGGAGACACCATTCTGGTGAGGCCAGGTGAGAAAATCCCAGCTGACGGACAGGTTCTCGAAGGAAGCAGTCATGTAAATGAATCCATGCTTACCGGGGAGTCCAAGCCTGTAGCCAAGCAAAAAGACGATGAAGTAATAGGTGGGTCAGTAAATGACAACGGTGCGCTGAAAATAATGGTGAAGCACACCGGTGAAGATTCGTATCTGTCCAAAGTAATCGGGTTGGTGACAGAAGCGCAAAAGACAAAGTCAAACACCCAAAATTTAGCAGATAAAGCAGCGGGATGGTTATTTTACATCGCTTTGGCAGCAGGGATTATCACGCTGGTAGTATGGTTAAGTTTAGAAAAAGACTTCAATTATGCGCTGGAGCGAATGGTAACTGTTATGATAATCTCCTGTCCCCACGCATTGGGACTGGCAGTACCATTGGTCGTTGCGATTTCCACCTCTGTATCGGCCAAGCATGGCTTATTGATTCGCAACAGGACAGCTTTTGAAAACTCTAGAAAACTGACCACCATCATATTTGATAAGACTGGAACCTTGACAAAGGGGGAATTTGGAGTGACTCGATTCAAAAGTGTAAATGCAGAAACTGACGATCAAGAATTACTTGCCATCGCAGCTGCTCTTGAAAATAATTCTGAGCATCCTATAGCTGCTGGAATAGTTAGGAAATCCAAAGAACTAGATCTGAAACTTGACAAGGCAGAAAACTTCCAGAATATCACTGGAATGGGTATAGAAGCTAATCTCAATGAAAAAGAAATCAGCATTTTAAGCCCTGGAGGATTAAAACAAAAAGGAATCGAACAACCAGAAGGAGCTTTTAAAACAGAAGACGAAACTGTGGTTTTTGTTCTTTCGGATGAAAAACTAATCGGCTTCATCGCATTGGCAGATGAAATTCGAGAGGAATCCAAAGAGGCAATAGATACCCTCAAAAAGCAAGGGATAAAAGTTCTTATGGCAACAGGGGACAATGAAATAGTTGCAAAGGCTGTAAGTGAAACGCTGGGTTTGGATGGCTACTATGCCGAGGTAATGCCAGAAGACAAGCAAAAGATTATTAAAAACCTTCAGGGGAAAGGTGAATTCGTCGCAATGACCGGAGATGGAGTGAATGATGCACCTGCTTTGGCTCAGGCAGATGTGGGAATCGCAGTGGGCTCAGGAACTGACGTTGCTGCTGAAACTGCCGATATCATTTTGGTCAATAGTAATCCAAAAGACATTGCCAATTTAATCCTTTTCGGGACGGCCACTTACAGAAAAATGATGCAGAATATCTGGTGGGCGGCAGGCTACAATATCGTGGCAGTACCTCTGGCTGCAGGAGTATTAGCAGGTGTAGGAATTATTCTTAGCCCTGCAATCGGTGCAGCTTTGATGAGCCTCAGTACTGTGATCGTAGCACTTAACGCACAATTATTAAAAAGACAAATTAAATCCTAAATAAACGTGCTTTACTTATAATTCCCTGTGAGCAACTAAATCAATTAAGTAACCAATTTAAAATTCAAAATTATGAAAACTCAAAAATCAATTTTATCGCTGGCACTCATTGCCGGACTGGCAATTTCCCTTATCGCCTGTGGAGAGAAAAAACTAGATGACCACGCTGAAGGATCAGAAGAACATAACCATAAGGCTATGTCTGAAACTATAGAAAATATGGATCAAGAAATGACCATGGCCGGAACTGCTTCTAAAACAGAACTTATTAACGAATACTTGGAAATTAAGAAAGCTCTAAGTGCCAACAACAAAGAGGATGCTGCCAAAGCAGCATCCAAACTTGCTGAAAATGCCAAAACGATCTCTTTCGATCAGGTATCTACTGATAATAAAACAACTGTAAATGAAATTCTTGAAGTTATTCAAAAACACAGCGAACACATTGCCAAAAGTGAAATGGATCATCAGATTGAACATTTTCAGGCCATGGGTAAGGATTTTGAAGATCTACTGGCCATTGTAGGTTCGGACAGAAAACTTTATGAGCAATACTGCCCAATGTACAATAATAATGAGGGGGGTATGTGGCTGAGTGATTCAGAAGAAATTGTTAATCCTTTGTTTGCTGGAAAGATGCAAACCTGTGGTTCTGTTAAAAAAGTAATTGACGTCGGGTGAAAAAGGCAACCTTGGTTTACTTGTTTATACTCATAATTGTATTGGTGGGAATTCAATTCATTCCCACCAACCACAATCCAAACATACCTGCAGGTCCAGATGACTTTCTGATTCTCAATAATACCCCAGTCCAGATAGGAAAGATGCTTAAAACATCGTGCTACAACTGTCATAGTGAACAGATCAACTACCCTTGGTACAGTAATTTTCAGCCAGCAGGCTGGCTATTAGATAAGCATATCCGAGAGGGAATGGCAGAGTTAAATTTCTCAGAATTTGGTAATCTATCTGGGCGGATGAAAAAGATGAAATTGGAAAGTATGATCAAACAAATTGAGCAAGAAAAAATGCCTATCCCTTCTTATACACTGATTCACAGAGATGCAATATTGTCTGATTCTGAACGGAAGGAGCTTACAACTTATTTAAAAACTCTGAATTAACCCTAAAATCTACATATGGAGAGGCCTCTTGGATAGATTAAAAATAGATCGCAAAAATGAAAAATATACTCAATAACAAGCTTGTAATGCTTGTCACCGTATTGGTGGTAGGAATAGCTGTAGGCTGGCTGACTAAACCAGATACAGCTCCGAACATGGAAGTGGATGAACATGATCATGTAGAATCGATTGCAGGAATACCTATTACGTACACATGCTCCATGCATCCTCAGATAAGACAGAATGAACCAGGTGATTGCCCTATCTGTGGAATGGATTTGATCCCTCTGGAAAATGAAAATGCAGAAGCTGACCCAATGGCTATCACAATGTCTCCTACTGCTATGCAATTGGCAGGTATCCAATCATTGGTCGTTGGAAATTCTTCAAGTGACAAGTCAATAAGGCTCAATGGAAAGATCCAAGCTGATGAACGCCAAAACTATACCCAGTCAGCCCATATTTCTGGGAGAATAGAAAATCTGACAGTTAACTTTACAGGAGAGTATGTTAAAAAAGGTCAGACTTTAGGACAACTCTATTCTCCGGAATTGGCTACAGCTCAAGAGGAATTGTTTCAGGCTCAGAAAATTAAAGATTCTCAGCCTGCACTTTTCGCTGCTGCAAAATCAAAACTGAAAAACTGGAAATTAACAGATGGTCAAATTGATCAAATTCTGGCAACAGGAAAAGTAACTGAACAGGTACCAATTTTAGCTAATGTTTCTGGATACGTGACTGAGAAAATGGTGAATCTGGGTGATTATGTAAACCGTGGAGAGCCTATCTATCAGATCGCTGATCTCAGCAAAGTTTGGGTGCTGTTTGATGTTTATGAGTCAGAATTACAATGGATTAATAAAGGTGATGAGATTGAATTTACTGTGCAGTCACTTCCAGGAGAGACTTTTACAGGAAAGGTTAGCTACATAGACCCCATGGTCAATCCTCAGACTAGAGTTGCGAAAGCAAGGCTGGAACTGAGCAATTCTAACCTGAAGTTCAAGCCGGAGATGTTTGTTTCAGGAAAAGTTGAGAGTGAAGGTTCCTCAAAGGATAATAGCATTGTGGTGCCAAAAACTGCGGTAATGTGGACTGGAACCCGTTCAGTAGTATACGTTAAGACAGCTACCAATCAGTCCGTAACCTTCCAACTGAGAGAAGTGACTCTAGGCCCGGCTCTGGGGGATCATTATCAAATAGAATCGGGGTTGTTGCCAGGAGAAGAAATAGCAGTGAATGGCACATTCAGTATAGATGCCGCTGCCCAATTGGCAGGAAAACCAAGCATGATGAGTCCTGATGGAGGTTCAGCAATGTCTGGGCATAATCATGGCGGTATGGCAATGCCTGTTTCAAATACCTCAGCTACTGCAAATCCCGAATTCATATCTCAAGATGCTAAAAATGTGTTAAAGCCTCTTTTTGATAGCTATTTTGAGTTAAAAGATGCCTTGACCCAAGATAAGTTAACAGCCTCTTTGAACTCCGCAAGGAAAATGAAATCGATCATTTCAAAAGTAAACATGAGCAAATTCAAAGGTGAATCCCATATGAGTTGGATGAAATATGAAAACAATCTTAAAACCCATCTTGATAAGTTTGTTGAGCAAAAATCACTTGATGAGGTGAGAAAAAACTTCCTTAATATTTCTGATGAAATGGTATCAATGGCAGAGAAATTCCATCCCTATCCTTCAAAAATATATGTTCAACATTGTCCTATGGCAGATAGTAATAGAGGCGCAGATTGGTTAAGTCTCCAGGATAAAGTAGTCAACCCATATTTCGGCCCTTCCATGCTTAGCTGTGGGGAAGTAATTAAAATAATCGACTAATTGCACGAATCCAACTTGTTAAAAATCAATTTTTATTCGTACACCTCGTACACCTCGTACCCCTCGAACCGTACGAATTTTACGAGGTGGAAATGAGAGTCAAAACCATTCAAATGAATTCAATTCTGAAAAACGCTAAAACATTCAAATATGCAGAAATTTCAAAGGTTCATTTTCTGATTTAGACCATACAGAAAACAGGTTCGTTTTCTGCTTTTCACATCAAAAAGAAAAAAGATCATTCAAAAACCAAAAACACAAAATGGGGTTATACGGCGATTAGGGCTACATTTGAAGGGGTTCAAAATGATACGATTCAAATAAATTTAAAATAGTAAAAGCAAAATGAACCTGTCCCAGTTTTTGTCCCAGTTTTTCTATAACTGACTGAAAAACAGACTAAGTTTGTAGCGCTGTTCCCGCTACTAAACAATTAGTTGATCGTTTTACGGTCAACTTTTTGTGTTTTATATGGTTTCTGATGCAGGTTGTGGATTCAAATCGATTCCAGTTGGTTTTGGATGACTTAATTCTGTCCCAGAATTTGTCCCAGTTTTTGTCCGCTTTTAAAACTGATTTATCCTTCAGTTTTTTAGTAAGTTGGTTGAAGTCCAAATGTCCGATACTTTGTGAATGTAAAAAAGACAAAATCTAAACTATTCGAATAGATTCAATTTTGCTGAAATGAAAATTCTGAATTTTTTAGAAAAATAGCGATTAAGAGTTAGCTCTTATTTGGAGTCTAGTTTTTTTCTTTTTGACCGAATGAACAGGATGTAAATATTTCATACTCTAGGCTATAACAAAAAGAGGGAATGGGTTTTCTTCTCTCAATGACCAATCATAGCAATGAAGCTGATGGAGACTGTTCCTAAAAATTTTATTACTGACCACATAAACAGATACTTTACTTAAATGGCTACAAAACTAGTTTACGTTCACTCTTCAAAATTGGGTTTTGAAAATGTAAATAAGTAAAGTTGTTTTTATATAAAAAATTTTTATAAAAAGACTTTTGAAGTATTACCTCATTCTTAATCTTTATCATGAGATAGGCTTAGTATTAGAAGGAGCAAACTGAACGAGATTTTGATTTAACTCTAGCTTACTTAACTGACTTAAGATTTTTAAGGGTTGTTTTTAATCTTTTACTCATTCGGAGCCACAGCTCCATTTTCAATCCAGGTCAGCCATGCTTCTTTAAATTCCTCATAGCTTAAGGGGGGCAAAGCTCTATCCCCTCCCATAGTCCAGCCTTCTTTTACAAGTCCATCATCAGCGTGCGCTTTCAAGGCCTCCATATCCTTATGTCCATTTCGCTCAGGATCAACTAACTGAAGTGCAAGCTCTCTGGGAGATTTACCTTCAAACACCATTTTCATATCCGCAGGCGGTAAATGCCATTCAGGGTTTCCAGGAGGGGTATGCTCTCCGGGAACACCTTCGGGTGCGTGACAATTGGAGCATTTGAGTGTCAATATACCTTTGCCGTCTAAACCCCTCATTGGCGACATAGCATGTAGTTTTTGCTCGTCTCCCTGTAGCGGAATATCTCCTGCTGGGTGGCAGTTCATACAGCGAGGGCTCATCAGGACTTTATATACATCCTCAAAAGCCTCCAGAGACTTAACCTCCTCAGCTTTCAACTCGGTTGATGTAGTATTTAGCCTATTTTTAAAGGAATATCCTGAGAAAATCAACAATCCGGCCAGGACTAAATTTGAAATTAGCAGCAGCCTGTTCTTGGCAATTTTACTGAAATCTTTGATGTCTTTCATAGTAAACAGTGGTTTATTACAGTTAAATTATACAAGAGTTATTCCTAGTAGAATATTCAGGTTGACAGTCTTTTATCCTGTAAAAACCCAGGTATCAATCCTATTTATAGGGAGAAACAATCGCTAACACCGAAAATATTTCCCCACTTTAAAACTCACTAAACTAGCCCATTAGTCATCAAAAAGTATCCGGATCACTTACAGCAACTTCCTGTCTCCCAATTTTTTGAAAAATTCATCCCTATAATTCCTGCTGATCGGGTATAGCTCTTTTCCTATCAAAACCTCATTGGACTGCACTTCATCTATATGTCGCATATTGATAATGAAGGAGCGATGAATGCGTACAAATTCCCCTGGCAAAGCATTGGCTATGCCAGTTAGAGAAACCAATGACATCACTTTCCGTGTCGGAGTGATTATCTTGATGTATTCCCGCTGGGCTTCTATGGCCTGAACTTCTGAATAGAGAAATTTCACAATTCTCGTATCGGTCTTAAGAAAAAAGTAATCAAGTTTCTCGGTTGTCTCTTCAGCAACTACTTGAACTGATAGGTATTCAACAGCTTTATCAATAGCTTTTCTAAAACGCTCAAAAGATACCGGCTTTACCAGGTAATCAATGACGTCCAACTCATACCCCTTTACCGCATATTCCTCATAGGCTGTTACAAATATTGTGAGCGGTTTATCTTTTAATTCATTCAGCAAATCCATGCCCGTCATCAGTGGCATCCGGATGTCCAGTAATAGGATATCCACCGGATTTTCCTTCAGGAACGCCAAAGCCTCCTCTCCATTGCTACACACTCCTGCCAGATCCAGACTACCTACTTTGGACACATAATCCGAAAGCAGTTTCCTTGCTGGCGGCTCATCATCTACGATTAGGATTTGGTAGTTCATTTTAGGTCTATGGTTAGTTTCACTTCAAAAGAGGTGAGCTGCTGATCCATGATTAACTCATGTTTATCGGGATAAATCAGGTTAAGCCTCTTTTTAACATTAGACAGCCCTACCCCACTTTCCTCTTCGGCGGTTTTGCGGGCATCGATCACATCATTTTTAATATGGAAAAAAAGCTGATCATTTGCATCGACATGTAGCTTGATTTCTATTGTTCCATCAATGGTATTTCCGTGTTTGAAGGCATTTTCCAAGAAAACCAAAAAGATCAAATGGGCGATCTGATGACTGTCTCTCACTCCCTTATGTTTGAAAATGATTTTGGGTTTCTCATCCAGCTTGAGCCTCCAAAGCTCTATGAAATTCTCCATAAAGGAGATTTCTCTGGCAAGCGAAACAAACCTTCCCTGATCTTCATAGAGCATATGTCGCATCATCTCGGAAAGTTTCATGATTGCAGGAGCAGTATTGCTGTCGCTGAAATAAGCCATGGAATAAATGTTATTCAGCGTATTAAACAGGAAATGCGGACTCAGCTGAAGCTTGAGAAACTTCAGTTCAGAAGCCAGTTGGCTGTTTCGGAGTTCTATTGCATTTCTCTGAGCCGAAATCATACTTGCAAAAAACCAGATAACGGTCGTGATCAGATAAAAACCAAGAGCCGGAACTGCCCTTATAAAATACGTGTAGGTTACAGACATATGGGTCATTCCGAGAAGGCTCACCCTCAAAAGAACAATGATTACCACCAAAGCGATAGACGCTAAAATGTAGGCAGAATACCTTCCTTTTTTATAAATACGCGGCAGGAGTATATAATAATTGATGTAGGCTATAGACGAAGAAGTCAACACATCTGAGATCACCGCCTTCCACACATCGTTAGGTGATCTAATCCAGTTGCTGAGCGAAGCAAATAATATCGCCCCATAGCACATCCAGAAGAGGACATGCAGCGCATAAAAAACCGGACGCGATACGAGATTATTTTTCATTTTTGAAATTTAGGATTTTAAATGACACCAAATCCCAGAGATCATCCAATTGACACGTGTGATCTACAGAATACCACTTTTATCCAATAAGTGGTAAAATATTCCGATCTAGATACCGGGAGAAAACGCCCTCGGTACTGACTTTTCTGTAAAGGTGCTGATGCAATCAAAAGCAAAGTAAACACTAGTGGGCAACTTATAGGAACTGCCCCAGAAAGGGGAGAAATCAAAAAACCACTTTTCATTCGTAGATCAAATCTGTCATTTGGGTGATTGATCTCTGCTGTCTATTGATTTTCCGCAAACCGTAGGAATATTTTTCGTCTCTTAGTTGTGTATAAAAAGGTTTACAAGTTTCGGCAGAGCCATTTCAACATCCGATTCATAGCCTACTACAAGATTCAGAAACATACCGACTTATAGTCATGTTCAAAATTAGAATTCTACATTTCATCCTAGCACTTAGCACTGTTTCCCCAGCTTTTGGCCAGAAAGGATCTATTGTATTAGAAGACCAGGGAAGTTTTGCAGTGGGAGGAAAAGTAATCACTGCTCCGGGTGCGTTTCACCCAATAGAAGATGGAGCTTTTAATCCATCGAACCAAAGTTCCGCCGGACAGACGCTTCATGGAGACCATGCCTATGTATTTTACCAAATTCCTGAAAAATCAAAGGAACTCCCTTTGGTGTTTTGGCATGGCTACGGTCAGTTTTCCAAAACCTGGGAAACAACCCCCGATGGAAGAGAAGGCTTTCAAAACATCTTCTTACGCAAGAAATATCCTGTTTACCTCATCGACCAACCCAGACGGGGAAGAGCTGGGCGGAGCACTGTTCCTGGAACCATTTCTGCATCACCTGATGATCAACTTTGGTTTGGGATTTTTCGCCTGGGAGTAGGCACAGAATTCTATCTGGGAGTTCAGTTTGATAAAAGTCCAAAAACGCTGGATCAGTTTTTCAGACAAATCACGCCGGATACCGGACCTATTGATTTTGATGCAAATACAGAGGCTGTCACTGCCCTTTTTGACCAAATCGGTGATGGGATTTTGGTCACCCATTCCCATAGTGGCGGACAAGGATGGCTTACAGCATTAAAGTCACAACATATTAAAGGAATAGTCTCCTATGAGCCCGGAAGCAATTTCGTTTTCCCTGAAGGCAGTGTACCAGATCCAATCCCTTATGTAGGAGGAACATTGCGTGCAGTTGGTGTACCAATGGATGAATTCGAAAAGCTGACCCAAATCCCTATTGTAATTTATTACGGAGACTATATCCCGACCGAACCGGTAGAAAACCCAGCCCAAGAACAATGGCGGGCTGCCCTGCAAATGGCGAAACGCTGGACAGAAACAGTAAACGAACATGGTGGAGATGTCACCTTGGTACATCTGCCGGAAATCGGCATCAAAGGAAATACCCACTTTCCATTCTCTGACCTAAACAATCAGCAAATAGCCGACTTGATGTCCGAATGGCTCAAGGAAAAAGGCATCAATAAATAAACATCAACTAATTAAAAAATAAAACCATGAAATCGAGCATGACTTACGAATCACATAATTAGTTGGTTATAAAGTCTGCGAGATTCCATCCCGTATCCTTCGTCACGGGACAGGTTATGACCATTTAAAATCAAATCACAATCATATGAAAAAGTACCTATCCATCCTTACTCTCCTCCTATTGAGTGTTTCATACACTTTTGCCCAGTCCGCCGAAGAGCAGGCCATCAAAAAACTCTCCATGGACAAGTGGCAATGGATGGCGGATAAGGATGTAGCCAAACTGGAGAAACTCTTTGACGACAAAGCCAAATTTGTCCACATGAGCGGAAGCTGGAAAAAAGACCGTGAACTGGAAATCATCGAGTCTGGAAGTATCTGGTACAAAAACGCAGAAGTCCATGATACAGCCATTGAGATTTCTGAAAACACCGCGGTGGTCTGGAATAGAATCACTTTGACAGCCCATGTTAGAGGCAACGATGTGGTCACAGAATTTACGGTGACCGAAGTTTATCAAAAGCAGGGTGAAGACTGGAAAATGTTGGTTTTGACATTCAGTAGTGTTAGAGACACACACGAGATTGAACATTAATCCTATATCCAAACAACTATGAAAAAGACAATTCTAGCATTCTTCTTAATGTTCTCCGCAATACAATTCTCCTTCGGGCAAGACGAGGCGACCAAACAAGAAATCATCGAGCTTTCTAAAACCAAATGGCAGTGGATGGCAGATAAAGAAGCCGATAAACTCGCCGAGCTTTTTGACGACAAATCAGTTTTTGTGCATATGGGCGGTGCCTGGGGCAAAGAGCAAGAAGTCAACATCATCCGCAGTGGCGGGATCTGGTATAAGAAAGCGGATATCCATGAAGTGTCAGTTGAAATCATCGATAACACCGCTATTCTACTAAACCGCATCACATTGATCGCCGAAGTCGGTGGAAATGAGGTAAGCAATCCATTTGAAGTCACTGAGGTTTACATCAAAAAAGCAGATGGCTGGAAATTGGGATCCCTGTCTTTCACAAAACTGATGGGACCTGGGGATCGGTAAAAATAAAAATCCATGAAGTATTTATTCCTTTTCATTTTCCTCTTTAGCTCCTTGAGCTGCACCAGCCAAACTCAGACTGAGGCTATTGTTAATCCGGTTGAAACAGACTCGGATAAAATCCTCATTGTTTACCTCACGCGTACGAAAAACACGAAAGCAGTGGCTGAGATGATTCAGGAAAAGGTAGGTGGCACTTTGGTGAGTCTGGAATTGGAAACTCCTTATCCTGAAGACTATGGAGCCATCGTGGCCCAAGTAGCCCAGGAAAATGAGACGGGAGTACTGCCTCCATTAAAAACAACGGTTGACCTCTCAAAATACGAAACTGTGTTTGTGGGATTTCCGACCTGGGGAATGCAGCTACCCCCACCGATGAAAACATTCCTGAGTGAAAATGACTTCAGCGGCAAAACGGTCATTCCATTCAATACCAACGCAGGTTATGGAATAGGAAGCAGCTTTGACTCAGTAGAGGAGCTATGCCCGGAAAGTAACATTCTGGAAGGCTACTCTACTACAGGAGGGATAGAAAGGGATGGGGTATTATTTGTCATGGAAGGGGAAAAAGAAGTGGAAGTTAGAACTGCCGTCAATAATTGGCTGAGTGATTTGGGCTTCTAAGCGATCATTTACGCAGCAAAAAAGATTAGAATAAGCTATGATTCAGACAGCGAATAAAATATGTGTAAAGATTAAAACTGAAGAATATTCAAATTCTGCGGCAAACAGGATTAGTGCAGATTTTCTGGAACTGCTGGAAAGTCAATTTCCCATTACTGATCTACGCGATACGCTTAAGCTTAGGTCTGCCTCAGATTTTGCACAAAAACTGGATATCCATGTAAACCATCTCAATAGATCAGTCAAAGCAATAAACAACAAACCAACTTCAGTGATTATTCGCGAGAGAATTCTTGCTGAATCCAAACGTCTTTTGAAGCAAACTGAGTGGAACGTGTCTGAAATAGCTCATGCATTGGGATTCACAGAAGTGACTCATTTCAATAACTTTTTTAAAAAAGGCATGAATATAAATCCTTCCCAGTTCCGCAAATCATTAATTGAGAACAGAAAACATAAAACATAGATTGGGTTACAAGAAAGAAAGTCCAGGCCCATGTGGGCTTGGCTTTTCTAGTTCATCTAATCAAACAAAAAAGAGTATTGACATGCAAAACATAACATTAAACAACGGAGTTGAAATGCCCATTTTGGGCTTTGGGGTTTTTCAAATCGCCGATCAGGCAGAATGTGAAAGAAGTGTAATAGATGCAATCGAAGTTGGTTACAGATTATTGGACACAGCTTCTTCATACAAAAATGAGGAAGCAGTCGGTAAAGCAATTAAAAACAGCGGAGTCGCCAGAGAGGAATTGTTCATCACCACCAAATTATGGATTGAAGACACAGGTTTTGACAAGACCAAAGCAGCCGTAGAGAAATCACTGAAAAAGCTCCAACTGGATTACCTGGATCTCTATCTGATCCATCAGCCATTTGGGAATGTGCATGAATCCTGGAGGGCGATGGAGGAACTGTACAAGGAAGGTAAAATCCGTGCGATTGGCATCAGTAATTTTCAGCCTGACCGGGTTGTGGATTTGATGGCCTTCCATGAAGTCGTTCCGGCCATTAACCAGATCGAAACGCACCCTTTCCACCAACAGATCGAGACCCAGCAATTTCTAAAAGAGAACAACATTCAAATCGAATCTTGGGGGCCTTTTGCAGAAGGGAAAAATGGACTTTTCAGCAATGAGCTTTTGGCTGCTATCGGTGCCAAATACCAGAAATCCATTGCGCAAGTTGTGGTAAGATGGTTGACCCAGCGTGGGATTATAGCGATTCCAAAATCAGTCAGAAAAGAACGGATGGCCGAGAATTTCAATGTTTTCGATTTTGAGCTTAGTCCTGAAGACATAAAGCAAATTGAATCGTTGGATCAAAAGGAAAGCTCCTTTTTCGATCATCGGGATCCAAATATGGTCAAATGGCTGACCAGTAGGAAATTAGAGGAATAGCCATCAATCAAGCAATAAACTTCCAACCCCAACCTTAAATCAAAATGAAAAAACCCCTATTGATCAGCTTATTTTTCCTGATAACAATTACAGGATTTGCGCAGGAACCCATCGTGAAAATCAGTTCCGGTTCACTCCGGGGAGCGACGGAAGGCGATGTCACCAGTTTCAAAGGGATTCCTTTTGCAGCGCCTCCTGTCGGAGAGTTTCGTTGGAGACCTCCCCAGCCTGTCAAAGCATGGGAAGGTGTCAAAAATGCCACGGAATATTGTGCCGATTGTCCGCAACGAACCTGGCCGGGATCTACTGCCAAAACATCAGAGGATTGTCTATTCCTGAACCTATGGAAACCCGCAGATGCAGTAAAGGGAGCGAAACTTCCGGTGATGGTATGGCTTCATGGAGGAGGGTTTACAGGTGGAAGTGGCGCAGGTCCAGGCTCAGCGGGAGATGCATTTGCGAAGCAAGGGGTTATTTTGACAACCATCAATTACAGGTTGGGTAGATTGGGTCACTTTGCGTTTCCGGCTTTGAGCCAGGAGAATCCTGAGGAAATGAAAGGTAGCTATGCCTATATGGATCAGATTGCAGCACTACAATGGATTCAGGACAACATTGCTGAATTTGGCGGAGACCCGGATAATGTGACAATTTTTGGTTTTTCTGCTGGAGGAGTTGCTGTGCATTCCCTGTTAAGCATTCCATCAGCAAATGGACTTTTTCATAAAGCCATCAGCGAATCCGGAGGTGGACGTGATGGGGTTTTAACCGGAAGACCTATCAGAGAAGATAATGCTGATGAATTGTACCCAGTTTCGGCAGAAACCATCGGGATCAACTTTGCAAAAAGATACGGCATTCAAGGAACTGGTAAAGCTGCATTGGATCAGCTTCGGGCATTGAGCGTCGATGAAATTTTAGATGGTGGTTAGGAAAATGACAGCACAGGAGCCAGAACTTATTCAGGACCTATTCTGGATGGAGAACTCGTAGTGGAAACAGCGGAAACCGCCTATCAAGCCGGAAGACAGGCAAAAGTTCCGTTGATGATCGGAAGCTCAAGTGCAGAAATCGGTGGCGGATTTATCAATGCCAGTCAAACCAAGGAAGAGCTATTTTCACAATTCGGTGAGTTGGAAGCAGAAGCAAAAGCTGCTTACGATCCAGATGGCAACAAGGAATTCAATGAAGTCCTGACCAAGTTTACAACAGATTGGGGTTGGGGCGAGCCAGCTCGGATGTCGGCAAGAGCGTTCGTCGAAGAGGACCAACCGGTTTACGTATGGCAGTTTGGATACGTCCCTCCTGCTGCAAGAGAGCGATCTCCTTATGGAGCGGGACATGGTTCGGAAACTTCTTTTGTCTTTAACACGCTGAATGCAAGATGGGGAGCCCAGGGTGAGCCAACAGAAGAGGAAAAGGAGTTAGCACGGATCATGAATAACTATTGGGTCAATTTTGCCAAAAGAGGAAATCCTAATGGAAACAATCTCCCAGAATGGCCTCAGTACGACATACAAAAAGCAGGGATTTTGGATATAACGCTCGACGGAAAAGTTACCAGCACCCCCGATCCTAGAAAAGCACGATTCGATGTATTGGAAAAAGCATTTAAGAATCGCACCCGACTGCAAACTAGACTCGGTTTTTAAGTCCCTTAGATTCTGATTTTCCAACAACCACTAATACTACAACCACATGCAAACATCAAAATTTATTCTTCTCTTTTCCATCATCAGTTTGGGGCTCCATGTAAGTTGTACCGCAGATGATGGCCTGATCGATGATCAAGACACTGGTCAGGAGCAGGAAGTAGGCACACCGGTGGAAACGAATTCGCCAAATTCAAACTTTCAGCCAGCTTTTGAAGGCCAAACAAGAATTGGAAGTGTGACTACTGAAACCCCATTTAAGGCAACTGTTATATCCTCTGATTTGACCGCTCCCTGGGGAATCACCAATCTCCCAGATGGAAGGTTGTTAATCACCCAAAAGGCGGGCCAGATGCGAATTGCTACCACCTCAGGCGAACTGAGCGGAGCGATCACTGGTCTGCCTCCCGTCAATCCTGCCGGGCAAGGAGGGTTATTGGGGTTATGTGTTGACGCAGATTTTGGCAATAATAGAATGGTCTATTGGGTTTTCTCAGAGCAAACTTCCGGGGGAAATTTAACAGCAGTTGCCAAAGGAAGACTTGCTGACAATGAAAGTACCATCGAAAATCCGGCAGTGATCTATCGTGCTAATCCAGCAGATAACAGTAACGCACATTATGGTGGAAGAATTCTTTTTGATGCAACCGGAAATCTGGTAGTGAGCACCGGAGAAAGAGCTTGGCCAGCCACAAGAGCTCTGGCACAATCGGTAAGTACCGGATTGGGGAAGATCGTACGGATCACTACAGATGGCCAACCTGCTCCCGGAAATCCAACTTTTGAGGAATCCGGAGCTTTACCGGAGTTATATAGTTACGGACACAGAAACCCGCAGGGATTGGCCTTCCATCCCACAACAGGTGATTTATGGCTAAGCGAATTTGGACCTAGAGGAGGTGATGAAGTAAATCTCATCACACCGGGAGCTAATTACGGATGGCCAGTGATTACTTACGGGATTGATTACAATGGTGAGATAATGGGTGGTGGAATCCAGCAGCAGGAAGGCATGGAACAGCCGGTTTACTATTGGGATCCGGTTATTTCACCTAGCGGTATCACGTTTTACAAGGGGAATCAGGTGCCTGAGTGGGAAAACAATCTCTTTATCGGCGGTCTGAGCGGAATGCACATAGCGCGACTCGTAATTGATAGTGACAATAAAGTAGTCGGGGAAGAAAGATTGCTGGTTGGAGAAAACCAACGCTTCAGAGACATCACCCAAGGATTGGACAATTCCCTTTATGCCATTACAGATGCAGGAAGATTATATAAAATCGACAGGCAATAAGTAAAATATCCCTTTGTGATGATCTTCACAAGGGGATTCAGAATTTAAAGTAAATAGAGAAACATGATCAATAAAATAAAATCCAACCGACGGGAGTTTTTCAAAAGTGCTGCATTGGCTGGAGCCGGTTTGGTAATGACCCCTACTCTTGCAATGAGCTCAGGAGACAAACCACGCCTGAACGCATCAGCCGCTCTCCCAACCCGAAAACTAGGCGGTTTAGAAGTTTCAGGGATCGGTCTGGGATGCATGAGCATGGTAGCGGGTACTTATAATCCAACCCCACCAAAACAGGATATGATCGCCCATCTTCGCAAAGCTGTAGAACGTGGCGTGACTTTTTTTGATACGGCGGAAGTTTACGGGCCTTATGGTAGTGAAGAAGTTGTGGGAGAAGGTTTGGAACCATTCAAAGGTCAAATCAAAATCGCAACCAAAATCGGTTTTGAAATTCAAAACAGCCAACGAATGGGACGAAACAGCAGCCCTGAATCACTTAAAAGAGTGGTGGATGGTAGCTTAAAAAGGCTTCGTGTGGAAACCATCGATCTCCTTTATCTGCACAGGTGGGATCCACAGGTTCCGGTTGAAGAAATAGCAGGAGCATTTAAAGAAATTATAGCAGCAGGAAAAGCAAAACACTGGGGATTATCGGAAGTAGCGCCCGATACCTTAAGAAAAGCTCATGCAGAACTACCTGTTTCTGCTCTGCAAACCCAGTACTCCTTAGGTGAGCGATTTCCCGAAAACCAAATTCTGGATACTTGCGAAGAGCTTGGAGTAGGTTTCGTGCCTTGGGGACCGACATTGAGATCCTTTCTGACGGGAAGGTTTAATGAGTATAGCCGATTTGACGAATTGGACAGACGTTCTCAGTTGCCATTTTTCTCTTCTGAGGGATTGGAACAGAACATGCCGTTTTTGCGGATTGTTCAGGAATGGTCGCAGAAAAAAGGAATTACTATGGCGCAATTTTCCCTTGCCTGGCTACTTGCCCAAAAGCCTTTTATTGTTCCTATTCCAGGAACAATCAGCCCTCAGCATTTGGAAGAAAACCTAGGAGCTTTAGAAGTGAGGTTTAGCGAAAGCGAGTTAACTGAAATTCGATCCGAAATAGAGAAATTCGATTTGTTGGGTGTCCGTACTAAAGAATCTGCTTTAGTTGATCAGTAAATTCTAAATCACTCCAAGACATATCCTGTTTTAAATCAGTAAATTAAGCAGACATGTTTATTGAATAAGTATTTCAACCTACATATGAAAAAACCCATCCTAGCCATTCTGTTCATTCTTCTTTCGGTTTCTGGATTTTGCCAAAACAATCGAGTAATGAATCTTTTCCCTGAGGGAACAATCCTCCATGAAAATATTCCCTACCAAAATGACACACTAAAGAAGCATCTCCTGGATATTTATTTGCCAGCAAATGCTAAAGGCAAGATCCCTTTGGTGGTATTTATTCATGGGGGTGGTTGGCTAAGTAATGATAAATATGCCGACATGGGTTATATGAAGGAGACAGTTTCGGAAATTCTTGAAAGCGGCTATGCTTTGGCTTCGATCGATTATCGTTTTAGCACCCAGGCTGTTTTTCCAGCCCAAATGCTGGATTGCAATGCTGCCATTTCCTATTTGGTGGATAATGCTGACAAGTATGGATTTGATGTTGATCGTATGACTCTGATGGGATTTTCTGCGGGAGGTCATCTGGCTTCCATGGTGGGATTGGCCAAAAACAATAAGGTAGATTCATTCTTTATTCCAGGCAGTACTAAAAACTTCAGCTTCAAAGGAGTGGTTGATTTCTATGGCCCGGCAGATCTGACTCTTTTTCCCGGAGCCAATGATGCCACATCTCCTGAAGGAATCTTGATTGGCGCAGCTCCACTGGATAGACCAGACTTGGCAAAGGCAGCAAGCCCAGTGAGTTATGTAGATGAATACGATCCGCCTTTTCTGATCATTCATGGAGAGAAAGATGACTTGGTGTCTCCGAGACAATCTCATTTACTGAGTTCTTGGCTGAGTGTAAAAGGAGTGGAAAACGAACTGATTGTAGTCAAAGATGCTCCCCACTTCGGGCCTATGTTTGATGTGGAAGAAATAAGAACGAAAGTGATGGCTTTTTTGAGGAAAAGTCTGGATTAAAAAACTGCGATACTATATTCATGAAAACTGCAAGCACTAAAATTAACCGTCGCTCATTTCTCAAAGTTTCCGCACTTACCGGAGGTGGGATGCTGCTTAGCCTCAACTGGCTGGCGGCTTGCCAACCTAAGGAAGCAAACGCTTTGGGGATGCCTAAAGAATGGTTCCAGTTCAATGGATTTATTAAAATCGGCGAAAACGGGTTGGTAACCATTATGTCTCCCAATCCTGAAGGAGGACAGAATGTAAAGACGTCCATGCCGATGATCGTT
Source organism: Algoriphagus iocasae (assembly GCF_014206875.1). Classification (GTDB taxonomy): domain Bacteria; phylum Bacteroidota; class Bacteroidia; order Cytophagales; family Cyclobacteriaceae; genus Algoriphagus; species Algoriphagus iocasae. Next base: position 1,296,784 of record NZ_JACIJO010000002.1, read on the forward strand.
GCCGAAGAACTCGATGTGGATTGGGAAAATGTCCTTGTAGAGCAAGCGGATTTAGACACCAAATATTTCACAAGACAATTTATCGGAGGGAGTCAGGCCATCCGCTCGGGCTTCACCAACCTTAGAACTGCCGGAGCAACTGCCCGTGCAATGTTGGTAGCTGCCGCAGCCCAAAGCTGGAATGTTCCGGCAAATGAAATAACTGTGAAAACAGGCATCATTTCCCATAAGGGATCAGGCAAATCAGCAAATTTCGGAGAGTTTGCTTCTTTGGCAGCCACGATGCCCGTTCCTGAAGAAGTTCCATTAAAAAGCGCCGGGGATTTTAAAATTATCGGCACCTCCAAGAAGAATGTAGAGTCTAAAAATATAGTGACAGGCAAACCGCTTTTTGGAATAGATACCAAGCGGGAAGGAATGCTCATCGCCATGATCGTTCATCCCCCTGCTTTTGGCAAAACACTGAAATCTTTCGACGATTCCAAGGCGCGGAACATGCCGGGAATTACAGATATTTTGCAGATCAAGTCCATTCAGGATGATTACAAAAAAACATTTTTTGACACCGTCCAATTCACGGATCTAATCGCAGTTGTAGGAGAAAGTACATGGCAGGTATTGCAGGCAAAGAAAGCTATAAAGGCAGAATGGGAAATTCAGGAAGCCTATGAGGAGAAGCGCGATATGTTAGGCAGGGAAGGGATAAGAGTAGTCCCAAAAGGTCTGGAAAGTATGGCTTCTCAAGAACAGGCAATGATGGTAGCAGCACAAAAACCCCAAACCCAACGGAAAGATGGCGATCCTGAAGCAGCATTTGCCCAAGCCGCAAAAGTCATAGAAAGAAGTTACACAGGCCCATTTTTAGCACACAACTGCATGGAGCCGATGAATTTTTTCGCTCATGTAAAAGGTGATAGAGTGGAGTGCGCCGGTCCTTTGCAGAAACCGGAACTGACCGAGCAGGCACTTTCTTCCAGACTGGGAATTCCTCTGGAAAATATAGAAATAGCCATGACCCGTCTGGGTGGTGGTTATGGAAGAAGATCTTACGCACATTGGCTGATCGAAGCGGCTGTGATTTCGCAAAAAATGAACGCCCCGATCAAGCTGATCTACACCCGGGAAGACGATATGACCGGAGGAGTTTATCGATCACGCTACCAGGCAACATACCGTGCTGCATTGGATGAAAACAATCAAATGATCGCATTCCATGTCAATGCCGGAGGGCTTCCCGAGAATCCTCTGTATCCGGACAGGTTTCCTGCCGGTGCTGTAGCCAATTACCTGGCTGAAGGCTGGGAAGTTCCTTCCAATATCACCACAGGTTCATTTCGTGCCCCGCGATCCAATTTTATGGCATGTGTGGAGCAATCATTCTTGGATGAAGTTGCCGAGGCGGCAGGCAAGGACCCTATTGATTTCCGCTTGGAATTATTAGCAGATGCCAAGGCAAACCCTGTGGGAGAAAGAAATGATTACGATGCGGAACGCTATGCAAAAGTGCTGGAATTGCTTAGGGAAAAGGCTAACTGGGGAAGTTCGAAGGATGGGATTTCCAGAGGAGTATCAGCCTATTTCTGTCACAACAGCTATGCAGCCCAGGTGTTGGATCTGAAAATCGTAGATGGTGAAGTGAAAATCGACAAAGTGACCAATGCGATTGATTGCGGGCTGGTGGTGAATCCCGACGCTGCCAAAAATCTCTGTGAAGGAGCAGTAGTGGATGGGATAGGAACGGCAATGTATGGAGAATTGAAATTCGAAAATGGGGTAGTCAACAACTCCAATTTTCATCAATATCGCCAAATCCGGATGAAGGAATCCCCAGATTCTATAGAAACCTACTTTGTAGAAAATGGAGAGGATCCCTCAGGACTGGGTGAACCTGCCTACCCTCCTGTTTTCGCTGCTTTGGCTAATGCACTGTATCAAGCAACCGGAAAAAGGTTTTATGATCAGCCCTTTATCAATCAGTTGAACAGTTAGTTGAATTTAGAATCCTTTTAAATAGAAATAATTCGATGGTAGAAAATACGCTTCGTTTGAATTTCGTAAGCAACACTCCTTGTAAAAAATTAATTTAGAGATAAATACAACACATATGGCACAGTATAATTTAAGCATCAACGGAAAATCAATGAATGTAGATGTCGATCCCAATACCCCTTTGTTATGGGTATTGAGAGATCATCTGGATCTGGTAGGTACAAAATTCGGTTGTGGCATCGCCCAGTGTGGTGCTTGCACCGTTCACATAGACGGCGAGGCGGTAAGATCCTGCTCCTACCCTGTCAGTGTGATTGAAGACAAAAAAGTGGTTACCATAGAAGGCTTGTCCGAAAAAGGCGATCACCCTGTACAAAAAGCCTGGCTGGAACATGATGTGCCACAATGTGGGTATTGTCAATCAGGACAAATTATGACTGCAGCCTCACTTTTAGCTGAAAATCCAAATCCAACCGATGAGGAAATTTCCTATGCAATGAATGGGAACATCTGTCGCTGCGGTACCTATACTAGGATCAAAGCAGCCGTAAAAACTGCTTCCAAATCACTCTAATCCGCGCAAATCATGACATTAATTGATAAAAAATTAAACAGAAGATCCTTCCTGAAAGTCTCTACACTGGCAGGAGGAGGAATGATGCTGAGCTTCAGCTGGCTGGCCGGGTGCAAACCCACCGCTGAAGAAGTACTGACCATGCCTGATGAGTGGTTTACAATCAACAGTTACATCAAAATCGGTGAAAATGGAGCCGTAACACTTTTCAACCCGAATCCTGAGTTTGGCCAAAACGTCAAAACTTCCTTGCCAATGATCCTCGCCGATGAGCTGGATGTGGATTGGAAAAACGTCTTTGTAGAGCAGGCAGACTTCTACCCAGAACGATTTGAAAGACAATTTACCGGGGGAAGCAATAGTGTGCGGTCAAGTTGGAAACCGCTTCGTACTGCCGGTGCTACAGCCAGACATATGCTTATAAATGCTGCTGCCCAAACCTGGAATGTACCTGCAGGGGAAATCATCACCAGTACAGGAATGCTAGAACATAAAAGTTCGGGTAAAAAAGCCGGTTATGGTGAACTGGCTTCGCTGGCAGGGACACTCGAAGCCCCGGATCCCGAGGCAGTGAAACTGAAGGAAAATGCAGATTTCAAGATCATCGGTAATTCCAAAAAGAACGTGGATGGAGCCAAAATTGTGACAGGAAAACCTCTTTTTGCTTTAGACCATAAAGTGGAAGGGATGAAATATGCTGCCATCGTCCATCCTCCGGCATTCGGTATGAAGCTAAAATCATTTGATAAGAGCTCCGTTACTTCCTTGCCGGGAATTCAGGATGCCTTTGAAGTGAAAGTTTTCAAGGATGATTATGGACGAAACTTCTTTGACACCACCACTTTCCCGGAGATCATTGCCATCGTAGGCAATTCTACCTGGGAAGTGATGCAGGCAAAGAAAAAACTGAATGTGGAATGGGAGAAAGCTCCTGACTCCACTTTCCCTATGGCGGGTAGAGGAGGTCAAAATATGGACATTAAAGTTCCTGGAGGCTTGGAAAACTCTGCTGCACATAAAGAAAAGATGGCTGAGTACATCACCAAACCAGGAAATGTGCAAAGAAAAGACGGGGATCCTGAGGGGGCTTTTAAAAAAGCTGCCCGTGTCCTCGAGAGAACTTATACGGCTCCTTTCTTGGCTCATAATACCATGGAGCCGATGAACGCTTTTGCTGATGTAAAAGGAGACAAGGCAGTAATCTATGGCCCAACCCAAGCGCCGGAATCGATTATGAATGCCCTTTCCAGTAGCCTGGGCCTTCCTAAAGAAAATATTCAGATCAACCTTGCCAGAATGGGCGGTGGTTTTGGCCGAAGAGCCTATAGCCATCATTTAGTAGAGGCAGCTTTGATCTCCCAAAAAATCCAGGCTCCTGTGAAAATGGTGTATAGCCGGGAAGATGATATGAGTGCCGGGGTGTATCGACCTACTTATTCTGCCACTTACAGAGCTGCTTTGGATGAAAACAATAACCTACTTGCTCTTCATATAAAAGCAGGGGGAATTCCCGAATCTCCCCTTCATGCCAATAGATTCCCGGCAGGGGCGATTGACAACTACCTGGCTGAAGGCTGGCAGATCGAATCCAACATTACAATCGGCGCTTTCCGTGCTCCTAGATCCAACTTTATTGCAGGGGCGGAACAGAGCTTTCTGGATGAATTGGCCGAAGAAATGGGAAAAGATCCAATCGAATTCCGGCTGGAATTGCTAAAAAGAGCAGAGACCAATCCAGTAGGGGAAAGAAATGATTATGATCCTAAACGGTATGCCGGAGTACTGGAACTGGTCAGGGAAAAATCAAACTGGTCTGCTGTACCGAATGGAATATCTCGCGGAGTTTCTGCTTACTTCTGTCATAATTCTTATGTAGCCGAAGTCATTGATGTGAGCATCAAAGACAATCAGCCTGTGGTAGAAAATGTATTTGCGGCAGTTGATTGCGGTATTGTCGTCAATCCGGATGCTGCGGCAAACATGGGTGAAGGTGCCATAGTGGATGGTATTGGAAATGCTTTCTATGGGGAAATGGCATTCGAAAATGGAGTTCCTACCAAGACAAATTTCGATAAGTATCGCATGATCCGGCACAGCGAAGCTCCAAAGAAAATCGAGGTTCATTTCGTTGAAAGTACTGAAGATCCAACTGGATTGGGGGAACCGCTCTTCCCTCCTGTATTCGCTGCATTGGGCAATTCACTCTACAAAGCAACCGGCAAGCGGTTGTATGATCAGCCTTTCCAGCCACAGATTATGCAGATGGAAAATTTAAGGATGTAACTTTAGTAATGAAACTGGATATTGAATTACTTTAAAATCATGTAATATGATGGGATTTTTCTATTCTTTGAATCCCTTTTATAGTTCTGTTGGTTACCTAATTTACAATATCAGTTTGCATTTATTTCATTTTTATGGTAGACAAGTATGCGAAATTGAATTTCGTCAGGGACTAAATCTGTTAGCAAAAAGAATGAAACATAGGTTTTTATAAAAAATGGTATATCCGCCGATAATTCGTACCAATCGTATAGCTCGTACCCCTCGTACCGTACGAATTGTACGAGGCTAAATTGAGATTCTAAACCATTCAAATTATTTCAATCCTGAGACAACTCAAATACCTTCAAATTTGCAGGAAATTCAAAGGTTCATTTTCTAGTTTTGACCCTACCTAAAATAGGTTCGTTTTCTGATTTTACATCAAAAAGGAAAAAGATCATTCAAAAACCATAAACATTAAAAGTGCCTATACGGCGTTTAAATGCACATTTTGAGAGGTTCGAAATGATTGAATTTAAATAAATTTAAAACTGTAAAAACAAAATGAACCTGTCCCAGGTTTTGTCCCAGTTTTATTATAAGTCACTGAAAATCAACAGAAGTTTGTAGCGCTGTTCCCGCTACACAGAACCCCTTATACGTAAAGTATTTGGGGTTTCTTCGTTTTTGGGGTTTTGGTTCCCATATATTGAATCACATCGATTTCATTTGTTTATTATCTGATACCCTTTTGTCCTCTTAATTTTTTATTTTGGAGCTTGACTGAATTAAGGGTTTATTGAAATTTTAAAGAGGATTAAAATAAATTCTTCTTCAAATCTATGTGACCCTGAAGTTGAAGAATATGATGCCATAACATCGTATGTACATAATGTCCAACTTGAAATAGAAAGAGTTTCGATTTCCAAACAGGGTAAAAGATCGTTTTGTTTTCTACTCTTAAATGGCTACTTGCTCCTCGGTGAAACTTCATTTTTTCTTTTAGTTGAAGCCGAGGATTTTTACATAAAAGTGAATTTAATCTAGATTCAGAACTGAAAATAAGCACTCTAAAATCACTTAATTTCGATAATAATTTTACAAAAGCTGCAGGGCTTTATAACCCGACTATTTGAGACTCATTACATACGGTAGACTTTTTGAAAGTGAAAATCAGATAAATAAGTCGATTCATGTCTGAATTACCTGAAAAACTGGTCTATGTAAATGAGGGATATCCTGGCTTTCTTCGAAAAAAGTCTGGAAAAGGCTTTGTCTATGTAGATAAAAAAGGGGATAAAATCGCAAAAAAGAAGGTTTTGCAGAGGATTCAGCAACTGGTTATTCCTCCTATGTGGAAGGAAGTTTGGGTTTGTAAAAGTCCAAATGGTCACTTGCAGGCTACAGGATTGGATGACCGAGGAAGGAAGCAATACCTATATCACGAAGAATATATACGATTTCGCCAGGAATCTAAATATGAAAAAATGTCTGAGTTTGGGAAAAAGCTTCCCCAAATCAGAAAATCCCTTGAAGCAGATTTGAGAAAAAAAGGCTGGCCAAGAGAGAAAATCCTGGCAGTTGTGGTGATGATGCTTGATGAGTATTACATCAGGATTGGTAATAAGTACTACGAACGCGAAAATAAAACCTATGGACTTACAACTTTAAGAAGAAAGCATGTAGTCCAAGAAAATGGAAAATTGACATTGAGCTATCGTGCAAAAAGCGGTAAGGACCGAAAGATTCCAGTGGAAAGTAAACGATTGATCAGGTTAATAAAACGTATTTCAGAAATTCCCGGATACGAGCTTTTCAAATATAAGGCCTGTGATGGCTCCTATCACTGTGTCGGTTCAAAAGATGTGAATGAATATCTTTTGGAAATTTCTGGAGTTCCATTTACTGCAAAGGACTTTAGAACTTGGGGTGGTACGGTACTTTCATTGGATCATTACGAGGAATGTGCCAAACTTGTTGAAGAATCGCCACAACGTAAGCTGGAAGCCACTATCGTAAAAAAAGTCTCAGAAGTTTTAGGAAATACTGTCGCAGTTTGCCGTAAATATTACATACATCCTATGGTAATGCAGGTATTGCTTGATGGAGAACTAAAGCGTTACCAAAAACATAAACTTAAAAATGTTCAAGATCAGGATCAACTTTCGGAAAATGAACAAACTGTCTTAAAGATCCTCCAAGCTAAAAAATGAAGATTTGGCAAATTCAAAGAAGAAATGAGATGGTTCTGTAATTTCTAAGTAAAGAACTTGACCTTTGAATTTACAATTGGAAATGATTCCTATACTTATTGGTGACTATATGAGGTTCGAGTATTGGGTTTTTGCGGTTCAAAAAGAACAAAACCTTCGAGGTTAGAAAAAAACCTCAAAGGTTAGATGCTGACTTCTTTTCTAACTTGCTAGTTTTCAAACATCCTTCAAGCCATACCTCACATAAGCGAACTTTGTTCCTTCAGGATGCCAGGATGGAACATTGATGGTTCCTTGACCTCCATAAAACTCTTCGGTCAAATCGGTCACTTCTTTGGTCTCCAGGTCAAGTAAGCGCAGTTTTACCTGTCTCCCAAAAGGATGTCCTTCTTTCTGGTCTTCGAGATAGGTGATGATTGTAGCTACTTTATTGTTTGGAGAGATATGTGCAAACCAGTTTGAGTGCATGTCAAAAGTCATCTGTTCAGGATTAGAACCGTCAGGTTTCATTCTCCAGATCTGCATCATTCCTGTACGATAGGAATTAAAATAAATGTATTTCCCGTCAGGAGAATATTCTGGACCATCATCGAGACTTTCTTCAGAGGTCAATCTGATTTCTTCCCCTCCATTCACACTCATTTTATAGATATCGTAATTTCCATTCCTGGGTGCGCAGTAAACAATGTCTTTCCCGTCTGGCGAAACTCCATGCCAGTAAGAAGGGGAAAGAGGTGTGATCAGGGTGGGGTTTCCTCCCTCGGCTGCTACTTTATAAATATAGGAGCCTCCTCTTTCTACATCGGGCTTTCCACTGGAAATAAACAAAGTCTTACCATCAAAAGAATAACCATGGTCATTGTTGGCTCTTTGGATGCTACCAGTATTTAAAGTTCCAAGATTTTTTCCCTCAGGACTTATTTTTTCCAGCTTTCCTTTGCTATTAATTAGGAGAAAAGACCCGTCAGGAGACCAATTTGGAGCTTCAAAATGACGATCTTCTTTTAAAATCATTTCTGATTTACCAGTTGCCATATCATAGATATAAAGTGAGCTGATGACTTGCTTCCCTTCTGGCACTTGTGCAAACACGCCAGAACTAAGTAAGAAGAAATAGATCGCTAGCTTTTTCATAGGTTAATTGGGTATAGGTTTATTGGTTTTGAATCAAATGGTCTGAAGTCGAAATCAACAATTGTGTATTAATCTTTAATTCACGAATTGTTCATTTAATCAGACCTAGAGTGTTAAGGAAGTTAAGTTAATAAACATTTTATGTTTAGGGATATTTGAATATAAAATTCTGGGATAAACTCAAATTCAAAATATATCGTACATGTTTTTTAAGATAATCTTAATAAATGCTAAAGAATGTTCTAATTGATTTTTCTTGAACTTGTCAGCGAATAATCATCCTGTTTTATAATGAAAAATAAAATTTCAAGAAATGAATTCCTTAAATCCTTGGGTTTTAAGGGAGCGTCTTTGCTGGCTATTTATTGCGGAGCATCTACTTTGACATCTTGTATCAATGAAGCTGGAGATCCTAGTGGCCCAGCAGCTCTTGATTTTACTTTGGACTTGACAGATTCTGCCAATTCTGCTCTTAATTCGATTGGAAATTACCTAATCATCAACAAAGTGGTGATTGCCAGGATTTCTGCGAATGAGTTTGCTGCTGTGACACAAATCTGTTCTCATGAAAATAGGTCGAAGGTAATTTATCAAGGTTCAGGGTTTTATTGTACCGAACATGGAGCAAAATATACTACCGAGGGAGTTGGTTTAAACTCAGAGGGTAAAAGGGGAATTAAAGCTTACAATACCGAATTTTCCGGAACTACACTTCGGGTTTTTGCATAATTATCAAGGAATTAAACATTGCCTTAAATGATCAAAAAACTAACAGTTGCGCTCTTATTTATTTTGATGTCCGGAGTTTCTTTTGCTCAGGATGACTTATTAAATATGCTCAATGAGGATCTAGAAAAGGAAACTGTATATACGCAGGCTACTTTCAAAGCAACTCGCCTCATCAATGGCCAGACCATTGAAACAATTTCCAAAAAGCATTTAAACTTCTGGATTTCTCACAGATTCGGTTCTGTAAACAGTGGCTTTCTTTCCAACTTTTTCGGTTTAGATGAAGCAAGAATACGCTTGGGATTAGAATATGGTTTGACGGATCAGCTGCTGATTGGAGTGGGGAGAAGTTCGGAGGAAAAGACCTATGACTTCTATACCAAATACAAATTGTTGAGGCAATCAAATTTGTTTCCTTTTAGCTTATCGGCTTATGGAAGTTTGGCAGTGAATACCATGCCTACAGGTTATGTTATGAATTCGGGAAGCGAGATGAAGTTCTTCAATAACAAAGAGCGCTTGACCTATACTACCCAGGCTTTAATTGCCAGAAAATTTAATGACAAGTTTTCTTTTCAGTTGATGCCTACTTTCATTCACATCAATAAGGTAGAAAATAGCTTGTTCGATAATAATTTATTCTCCTTGGGAATGGGAGGAAGGTATAAAATCAGTTCTAGAGTTACTTTCTCTGCTGAATACTATTATAATTTCGTGGACAGAGATTCCTACCAAATAGAAACTGGTGTACCATACCCTTATCATAATTCGCTTTCCCTTGGATTTGATATTGATACTGGTGGTCACGTCTTTCAGCTACACTTTACCAATGCTAGGGGAATGATCGAAAGACATTTTATTGCGTTGAATACAGGGACTTGGGAAAATGCCGATATCTTTTATGGGTTTAATATTTCCAGAACGTTCAGCTTTGATAAAGGAAGATAATTGCAAAAACTATGAAAAAGAGAATCATCCATTTAGTCCTTATTTTCTGTGCTGTAACCTTTACAGCTTCAGCTCAGACATTGTATTCCACTTCTAATGGAGAGATTTCGTTTTTCTCTGATGCACCTTTGGAAGATATTCAAGCAGTCAATAAAGCGGTAGCTTCCATCATCAATGCTGATAATAATGAGATTGCGGTGCAAATGAGGATCACTGATTTTGAATTCCCCAATAAATTGATGCAAGAACATTTCAATGAGAATTACCTCGAAAGTGAGAAATATCCGACGGGAGTATTTAAAGGTAAAATCAAAGAACCTTTGGATCTGAAAACAGCAGGTACTTATAAAGCAACGGCTGAAGGAACCATGACCATTCATGGAGTGACTAAATCAGTGACTATTCCCGGTACGATTGTTTCCAATGGAAATCAGCTAAAACTTGATTTTAAATTTCCCATAAAATTGGAGGATTATAAAATTGACATTCCAACTATCGTTTTTAACAAAATCGCAGAAGTGGTAGATGTGACAGGTTCGATGACCTTGGTGAAAAAATAAATAGCTGGCTCAATTTTGGGCCAGCTTATTATATTTATTTCGGTATTCCAGCGGTGTCAAACCTGTGATTTTTTTGAAGGTGTTTCTGAAGGCCTTCGTATCCGAATACCCAACATCAAACATGACTTCTGAGATATTCTTCATTGTAGATTCAAAGCTTCTTTTTGCTGCCTCTATTTTTACTCTTTGAATGTATTCCAGAACCGAGTTGTTGGTTACTCTCTTAAATCTCCTTTCAAAACTTCTTCTTCCAACTGCTACTTTCTCCGCAAGTGTGTCCACTGAAATCTTGTCTTCAATCATTTCTTCAATAAGTTCCTGGGCTTTTTTTACTGCTTCGTCCTGATGGGTTTTTTGAGCTGAAAAAATAGTAAACGGAGATTGGCTATTTCGATCAATGTCTATGGCAAAGTATTTAGAAAGCATGATAGCGGTTTCTCTATCTGTAAATTTCTCAACTAGATGCAATAGTAAATTCCAATAGGAATTCGCTCCTCCGCTTGAATAAATTCCGGATTCCTCGGTCACAATGCTCCCATCTTGAACATCAACATCTGGGTACATTTCTCGAAATAAATCTGTAAAACCCCAATGTGTAGACACTTTTTTCCCGTCAAGAAGACCTGTTGCCCCTAGCAAAAATGCACCAATACATAGGGAAGCAATTTCTACTCCTTTATGATATTGCTCAGAGATCCAAGGGATAAACTCTTTATTGGCAGAAATTGCAGTTGGAAGATCTCCGAAAAGTGGTGGGATAATGATGAGATCTGCCCGACCTGCATCTTTCAAAAGGATGTCTGGAGCTATGGAGAAATTCGGTCCTGATGGATAAATTTTAGGTTTAAGACCGATTAACTGAACGTCAAAAAGGGTGTCTTTCCCTGATTGAATCAAGAAGTTGTTTACTGTACTGAAACAATATTGGGTTCCTGCAATTACCTGAAGAACAGAGTGCTCTGGCGCTAAAATGTAGATCTTCTTCATATCCAAAAGTAACTATCCTTGTCGTAATTAACCCCATAATTGTCTAATTTGTACATCCTGATTTTCTAAGATGATTGGTACTTTTGAAATATAGACTTTACCTCATTTAAACAACCAAGAAATGACAACTGCAGAAAAAACAAAGATCACAGTTCAGGTAATTGTGAATTCAACCAAGGAAAAGGTTTGGGATAGTTGGAATAAGCCAAAGCACATTGTGAATTGGTGTTTTGCATCTCCAGACTGGCATTGTCCAAAATCTGAAAATGATTTGCAGCCTGGAGGAAACTTTATTTCCAGAATGGAAGCAAAAGATGGAAGTTTTGGATTTGATTTTGGCGGAGTGTATCAGGAAGTCAAAAAGCACGAATTTATCTCTTACATCATGGATGATGGAAGAAAAGTAAGCATCGAATTTTCAGAAACTCCAACTGGTATTCTTGTCAAAGAAACATTTGAAGCTGAAGCTACCAATCCGGTAGAAATGCAGCGAGATGGATGGCAAGCAATAATGAATAATTACAAAACCTATACTGAATCGCTATGAAAGATTTTGAAAAACTGCGCTTTGAAATTTTGATCAACGCTTCTGTAGAAAATGTTTACAGAAATATGATCCAAAAGTCAACCTATGAAGAATGGACAACGGTTTTTTCGCCGACTTCTTCTTTTGAAGGAAATTGGGAGGAAGGAAGTAAAATTCTTTTTGTGGGATTTGATGAAAACGGGAATAAAGGAGGGATGGTCAGTAGAATAGAGAAGAATATTCCTAATAAGTATGTGAGTATCGAGCATCTCGGTGAACTCAAAGATGGAAAAGAGATTTTGGGCACGCCCGAAGTTCAGGCTTGGGCAGGAGCGCACGAAAACTACATTTTCGAAGCTAAAGGAAAACAGACTTTGTTGAAAATTGAGCTGGATTCTAACAAAGAGTTTGAGGAATACTTTGCCGGAATTTGGCCAAAGGCATTAGAAAAACTGAAAGAAATCTGCGAGCGCTAATCCCAAAATTTTGGCATTGTGTTTACATACTTCTGAATATGAATCAGTCCGTTTTAGAAGAGACTGCGTTTTTTCTTCTTCATTCCATCAATGGAGAACTTTCCAGCTCCCATCACTAAGATCGCTAAAAACAAAACAAAGAATAGCAATGGTTTTTCTTTGGTGCCAAATGGATCATCAGCATGAGCATAAAAGGCTGCTGTTAGCATTGTAAGCATCAAAGGAACTGTTGCCCATCTGGTTTTGAATCCAATCATTACCAAACAGGTGCAAATCACTTCTGCAATGACAGCCAAAGCCAAAGAGATTTCTGGTCCCAAGCCGAAAGGATCGTGAAATCTCACCGGGCCTTCACCAAAAAGTCTACCTATTTTGGGAATCCCATGTGTCAACATCATACCACTTGCAGCAAGCCTGACAATTAATTTTCCTAGGTTTTTTAATAATGATTCATTCATAGGGCGTAAGTTTCTTTAACGATTTAAATTATAGTTCTTTTCGGATAATGAAACAAAGAATTATAGCAACAGCATTATTTGGAAACAATCGGTAGTCAACTAATTAGAATTGGTGGTTAGGAGGTTTTCATTTTCTTTCGAATTGACTCGAAAGTGGGTTTATTATCTACCCAATCCCCAATTTGGGGAGTGGATTTCCGATTTTTTAAAATATACCAGCCAAAAGGGGGGCTGTCTGTGACAGCTTGTCAGTAAAAAACAGGATGATCAAAAGTATCTATTGTACTTTATCTAGAAATAATTTTAATTATTCCAATTCTACAATTGCTTTATACAAATTGCCTCTTTCGGTACGAAGGTTGTTTCTTTAACGCGTGTCATAATTAAATTTGACTTCTAATAATCAGATATTCAGCTTAAAACAATAGAAATTCAATTCTGATTTATTTTCAACTAACATTTCCATACGGGTGATCTTAGTTTGGAAAAAATCAATTTATTATAAAAAAAATAAAAATGTCAAATCAAAGAATTCTCATCAAATATGGTGGGAATGCGATGATCAACCCAGACTTACAAGATGAGATTGCCAAGCAAATCTATAAGCTTCAGCAATCTGGTTTCGAAGTCATTATGGTACACGGAGGTGGGCCATTTATTAACAAAGCCTTAGAAAAAGCAGCCATCCAGTCTCATTTTGTGGATGGTCTCAGGGTGACCGAACAATTGGCTTTTTCTGAAATCCAAAAAGCTTTGATAGGAGAAGTCAATGCCAATCTGATTTCCACCCTCACAAAAAATCAATTGAAAGCTGTTGGTCTTTCCGGAAAAGATGCAGGGATGGTCAAAGCAAAAAAATACAGACATCTGACTGCCGAGGGCAAAGAGGTGGATTTAGGGTTAGTTGGAGAAATCACTGACATCGATACCGAGTTGCTCGACACACTTTGCAAGGCCGGCTACGTACCGGTAGTCGCTTGTATAGCGGATGGAGCAGATGGGCAAAGCTACAATATCAATGCGGATACTTTTGCAGGAAAATTGGCCGCTGCAGTAAATGCGGATCAGTTTATTGTTTTGACGGATGTAGATGGACTCTTTTTAAATTATCCAGACCCATCTTCTATCATTTTTCAACTGAACGAGGCACAGGTCAATGAACATATGGGAAGTACCATCAAAGGTGGAATGATTCCCAAGATCAAATCTTGCGTGCTTGCATTGCAAGAAGGAGTGAATAAATCCATTATTCTCAATGGAACGAAACCGGAGCAAATCACAAGCTATGCGGTGGATGGAAAGCAAGTAGGAACAACTTTGACACTCAATTAGACTATGACAAATCAAGATTTATATCAAAAAGACAAAGAGAATTATCTGCCAACCTTTAACCGGTTTCCTTTAGCTTTTATCAAGGGAAAAGGAAGTCGACTTTGGGATGCAAATGGCAAAGAATACATTGATTTACTGGCAGGAATTGCTGTAAACAATGTGGGGCATTGTCATCCAAAAGTGGTGGAAGCCATCCAAAAGCAAACAGCTGAATTGATGCATATCTCCAACTTTTTTGTCAGCCCACAGCAAGTAGCTTTGAGTGAATTGCTGGTAAAAATCTCTGGTTTGGATCGTGTTTTTTTGACAAATAGCGGTGCTGAATCAGTGGAAGGAGCAATGAAAATTGCCAGAAGATTTGCTCATAAAAATGGTAGAGGAGGAAAAATCATTTCCATGCAAAATTCATTTCATGGAAGAACTTTAGCAACAATCGCAACAGGTCAAGAAAAGTATCAAAAAGGCTTTGAACCTATCCCAGTAGGATTTTCACAAGTGCCTTTTAATGATCTGGAGGCAGTGCAATCTGCAATTGATAAAGATACCGCAGCAGTAATCTTGGAGCCTGTGCAAGGTGAAGGAGGGGTGATTCCTGTTGAAAAAGCCTATTTAGAAGGATTAAGAAAGCTCTGTGATGAAACTGGAGTTCTATTGATTTTTGATGAAATCCAGTGTGGAATCGGAAGAACTGGGAAGTGGTTTGCAAAAGATCACTTTGGGGTTCAGCCGGATATTATGACTTTGGCCAAAGGCCTTGGTGGAGGCATGCCGATCGGAGCTTTTTTATGTAATGAAAAGGTAGCTGAAGCTATCGAATTTGGTGATCATGGAACGACCTTCGGAGGAAATCCTTTGGCAGCGGCTTCAGCGATTGCTACTATCGAAACTATCGCAGAAAATCAGCTTTGCAAACGAGCAACTGAAACCGGTGCTTGGCTGAAAGAGAAGATGCAGGAGCTTATTGAAAAGCACGAGGAGCTGGAATCTATCAGAGGCTTAGGCTTGATGCTCGGAGTGAAATTAAAGTCACCGGGAGCACCTTTGGTAAAACAACTCCTAGAAGAGGGGATCATAGCCAATGCGACTGCGGTAAATATTTTAAGACTAGTTCCAGCCTTGAATATTTCGAAGGAAGATCTTCAGATTTTCTTAGATAAGCTGGATGAAATTTTAATCGAAACAAAAATTACTTCCTAAGATGAGTCATCAAAAATTAAAAGTTGCCATCGTAGGTGCCTCAGGATTTACAGGGTCAGAATTGGCGAGATTATTATTAAACCATCCGGATGTGACCATCTCGATGATCACTTCTGAGTCGCATGTTGGAAAACCATTTTCCGATTTGCATCCGCAGTTTTTTAATAGGCTGGATATTCCTTTGGTGAGCGCCGACGAGGTAGACCAACAACAATTGGATGTGATTTTCTTGGCTTTGCCACATGGCGTTTCGATGGATTTCGTTTCGAAGTGGAAAGATCTGGGAGCTAAAATCATTGATTTATCAGGTGATTTCAGGCTTTCTTCCAAAGAAGTTTATGAAGAATGGTATCAAAAGAAACACAGTTTTCCAGAAGGGTTTGAAGGTGCAGTTTATGGATTGCCTGAGTTGTATTCAAAGCAGATATCTGATGCCAATTTAGTAGCCAATCCTGGCTGCTATCCGACGGCATCCATTTTGAGTTTGGCCCCGCTTTTTGCACAGCAGATTGTGGTAGAAGATTCGGTGATCATCGATGCAAAATCCGGATTGACGGGAGCAGGAATCAAGGCGAATGCGACAACTCATTTCTCCAATGTCAATGAGAATTTTAAAGCGTATGGCATCGCGGGTCATAGGCATACCATTGAGATCGAAGAGCAACTTGGAGGGTTGGCAGGTTCATCTGCCAATGTGCAATTTACTCCTCATCTTCTGCCTGTAGACCGAGGGATTTTGGTGACAGCTTACGCCAAAGTAACCGAAGAAATGGATCAGGAGAAATTACGATCGATTTATCAGGACTTCTATCAGGATAAGCCTTTTGTTAGACTTCGAAATCAGGCTCCAGGCATCAAAGATGTACGAGGAAGCCATTTTTGTGATGTTTTTCCTGTTTGGGACGAAAGAACAAATAGAGTCATTGTGCTCTCAGCCATAGATAATTTATTAAAAGGAGCAGCCAGTCAGGCTGTTCATAATATGAACTTGATGTTTGACTTGCCAGAGGCAACAGGCTTAAATCAAATTCCACTTAAACCTTAACGGGAAAAAGAAAATGATTCAGAATATTACGAATGTACGAGGAATAAAATGTTGGGGAGCGCATACCGGCGTGAAGTCGATGAAGCGTGATTTGGCGATTATCTATTCTGAAGTTCCGGCTGCTGCCGCAGGAACTTTGACACAGAATAAAGTAAGGGCAGAGCCTATCAAAATCACAGAAAGAAATCTGAAAGACAACAAGGCTCAGGTGATCATTTGCAACGCAGGAAATGCCAATGCATGTACTGGAGACCAAGGTCGGGAAGGAGCCGAGGCAATGGTGAGAACTACTGCTGAATTGTTGGGGATTTCAGAAGAAGACGTGATTGTTGCCTCGACAGGAATCATCGGAGTCGAATTTCCTACGGAAGATGTAGTGGAAGGCTTAAAAGTGAATATCCCGAAATTGAGCGACGAACTTAAAGCAGGTTCTTTTGTGGCTAATGCGATTTTGACGACAGATACCTTTGCCAAAGAAGGGTTTATCGAGTTTAAACACGAAGGTGAAACGATTAATCTTGCTGGCGTTGCCAAAGGTTCAGGAATGATTCATCCGAATATGGCGACCATGTTAGCCTTTATCGTGACGGATTTTAATATCGATGAAAAGTTACTTCAAGAAACAGTCACATATTGTGTGGACCGCTCATTTAATATGATTACTGTGGATGGCGATACTTCCACCAATGATATGGTTGCCGTGATGGCTAATGGTCTAGCCGGAAATAGAAAGGTAACAAGCAAGGATGATCCTGGATACGAAGTTTTTCAGGAGAAATTATTAGAGATCTTAACCCATTTGGCTAAGCTGATCGTCTCTGACGGAGAAGGTGCATCCAAGTTTATTGAGTACAAGGTAACGAAAGCCAAATCTGAGCAAATTGCCAGATCATTGATTAGAGCGATTTCAGACTCTACCTTGGTCAAAACAGCCATGTTTGGTAGAGATCCGAATTGGGGAAGAATTGTTGCCGCATGTGGCAATGCTGGTGTTCCTTTCAATTATAAAAAAGTCAATTTATTCATTGGGGATCAAAACCATTTGGTTCAGGTTTTGGATAAAGGAAATCCGATGGAATTTGATAAGGCATATATGAAAAAATTACTTCGAGAATCTCAGATTCAGGTACTTCTTGAGTTGAATTCTGGAGAAGAAGAAGGTATCGGGTGGGGATCTGACTTGACGACTGATTATGTCATGTTTAATTCAGTTTATACT
Source organism: Algoriphagus iocasae (assembly GCF_014206875.1). GTDB lineage: Bacteria > Bacteroidota > Bacteroidia > Cytophagales > Cyclobacteriaceae > Algoriphagus > Algoriphagus iocasae. The sequence goes on from NZ_JACIJO010000002.1 coordinate 1,314,436, forward strand.
ACTTGATTTATATCCAATCATGCAAAAAAAATCCTGCTTCGGAAGAAGCAGGATTTTTTTTGAGCTAATCAATATTGCTAAAAAACTCTTCCAGATCCAGCTCAAAACCATGTATCACATTAGATTTAATGATATCTCCATGCGAAAAAAGTTTACTTGGCTGATATTTACCTTCAATCAAATTATAAATAACCAAGGTTTCTTCAGAAGGATGAATAATCCAATATTCTTGTACTTCTGATTCCTCGTAGACTTCGTACTTATTCTTTAATTCCTTTTTATTGCTGCCTGGTGAAAGCACTTCTACAATTAGATCAGGAGCACCTAAACAACCCGCTTCGTCTAGCTTTGAGCGATCACAGACTACACATATGTCAGGCTGAACCACTGTGAATATATCCTCATCCTTTTTAGAATGGACAGGTAGGCGAACGTCAAAGGGGGCAATAAAGACTTTGCAGTTTTTACCTTCTAAGTGCTGCAATATCTTGGAAAAAAGTAAGCCAGCCACTTCCTGATGTTTTCTCCTTGGCGCTGCTGCAGCAGAGCGAAATACTTTACCTTTGATGAGCTCGACCATTTCATCAATTTCCCAAGTCAGATAGTCAGCATAAGAATAAGTTCCGTATTCCGTAAATGGCTCTTTTACAAGGTCTTTCTCTTCAGATTCCATAGTGGTAAGTTAAGAAAAGAGCTTGAGAATTTTACTAATAATTCATCTAAATAATTAGTACTATAACTGCGATCTTTCTTGTACTTTATGGTTTCAAGAAAATGGTTAATTGTATCTCCCAACCTTAAAACCTGAGATTTCCATAGAGGAATCTTTTTGCTGATGCAATTCGCTGATGATTTTGCCGGAGGCAGGAGCCAAACTTACTCCCATCATAGAATGTCCGGAATTCACCAAAACATTGGATAAGCCGGGTGCAAAGCCGATATAAGGAAGACCATCTGGAGAGCAAGGTCTAAGACCTTTCCAGATTTTATTTTCCTCTGGGAATTTTGCCTCAAAGGAAGGATAATAGCGGTTGATCGATTCGTAAATTCCTTTTACACGATTAATGTTGATTTTCTGATTGGTACCGGCAATTTCCATGGTTCCACCAAAACGGATTTGAGAACCATATGGGCTTACTGCCACTTTCATTTCAGTCAATATAGAAGCCTGCAAAATTTCGGGTTTATTTTCCTGAATGAAGGAATAGCCTTTTCCTCCCATCATTGGTAAATAAAAACCGAGCATTTTCGCTAATTCTCCAGACCAGGATCCTCCACAGAGAATGACTTTTTCCGTTTCGATTTTTCCTTTGTCTGTCAAAACTGCGTTCACAGAATTCCCGACTTTTTCAAAACCATGCACTTCGGTGTTTGAAAGAAATTTCACGCCCTTCTCTTCAAGATAGCTTTTTAGAAAACCGTATAATTTCCCCGGATCCAAATGTGCATCACCGGGAAACATCACAGCTCCTCGAGCTTTTACCTCCAGGTTTGGTTCTATTTTTTTGATGTCTTCAGGACTGAGAATATCTGCCTCCAATCCGTGTTTTCTTGCCAGATGAGCAAATTCTATTTCTTCTTTTTCAATGGCTTCGGTTTGGTAAATCATCATCAAGCCTTTTTCCTGCAAGGCAATTGCTGAAGAACGATGCTCGTCCCGAAACTCCTGATACAATACTTTGCTTAGTAAGCTGAGATTCTTTAGAAATGGTATGCTTCGTTCTACATGGGCCGGATTTGCCGATCTAAAAAACTGCAAACACCATTTCAATAATTTCGCATCCAATCGAGGGTGAATATAAAAGGGACTTTTAGATGAAAACATCCAGGAAATTCCTTTGCTGATCATCCCGGGAGCAGCCAATGGGATAATATGACTAGGCACAATCATACCTGCGTTCCCAGTGGAGCAGTTTTGGAGCATGTCTCCCTTGTCGATAACTTGCACTTCAATCCCTTCTTTTTGAAGGAAATAGGCCGAGAAAAGTCCAACTATTCCGCCGCCGATGATAAGGGTTGGTTTCATATTTAAGTACCAAGTACTAGGTACAAAGTACCAAGACAAGCCGATAGGACTTTTTACTTGGTACTTTGTACTTCGTACAATTTATATTACTTGGAATCCATGTACGTATGGATCGTCGTCGTCCAGAATGATTGTATTGTATCCGTAAACTTTTGCCCAGCCTTCGATACTTGGAATGATAGCTGGCTTGCCGGCGATTTCAGTTTCTTCTTCGATTCTGCCAATAAACTTAGAGCCGATGAAACTTTCATGAATGAAGTCTTCTCCTGGTTTTAAAAGGCCTTTTGCATACCATTGGGCCAATCTTGCCGAAGTTCCTGTACCACAAGGAGACCTGTCAATTGCTTTGTCTCCATAGAACACAGCATTTCTTGCGGTACTTTTAGGGTCAAGGGTTTTTCCAGTCCAAAGGATGTGGGAAAGACCTCGGATTTGATCATGCTCAGGGTGAATAAAATCAAACTTCTCATTCATTTTCTTTCGAAGAGATCTCGCCATCGAAATCAATTGCTCGGCTTTGAAATGCTCTAATCCCGGGAAGTTTTCCTGCGGATCCACAATGCAATAGAAGTTTCCACCGTAGGCTACATCTACAGTCAGTTTGCCTAATTCATCGGACTCAATCTCTAAGCCTTCTGCTGCCAAAAAACTTTTGACATTGGTCAGCTTTACTGATTTTACTTTTTTTCCTTCCTGCTTATACTCTACCAAAACAAGCCCGGCGGGCGTTTCTAGCCTCAGCTGGCCTGGAGTTTTTGGATAGATTAATCCTTCCTCGATCGCAATAGTCACCGTCCCAATGGTACCATGACCACACATGGCCAAGCAACCGCTGGTTTCGATGAATAATACTGCAACGTCATTTTCCGGATTATGAGGAGGGAAAAGCATGGAGCCGGACATCATATCATGACCTCTTGGCTCCAACATCAAACCAGTCCGGATCCAATCCAGATTCTCTAGAAAATACTGGCGTTTTTCCAGCATGTTATTTCCTTTTAGGAAAGGAACTCCACCGGAAACCACCCGCACCGGATTCCCACAGGTATGTGCATCAATGCAGGAGAAAGTGTGTCGTGTTGACATGTAATCTTTGTTAGTCGCTATTGGACTTTTTATTTCAGTAATAAACCTAGAGTGTTCCTTTTAAAAGGTTACGATAAAATTCTTTCAATCGTAAACTTTCCATTGACCTGTCTTACTATGCCTAATGGGTTCTCGTCTTTCAGCGCATCAGGAAGTAATGCGGATGGCATGTCCTGAAAAGCAATCGGTCTTGCAAAACGCTTGATAGCATGAGCTCCAACAGAAGTGCTTCTTGCATCAGTGGTAGATGGGTATGGTCCGCCATGTTGCATTGCATAGCCAACTTCTACACCGGTAGGAACTCCTGTGAAAAGTAATCTTCCACATTTTTCTTCCAAAAGGCTAATAAGTTCTCTTTGGTTTTTAAGTTCAGCATTGTCACCCCAAAGCGTAATGGTTAACTGACCATGAAGTTTTTTGGCAACCTCTAGTAGTTCGTTTTCATTTTCATAGACGACCATCAAAGCAAAAGAACCGAAAACCTCAGCTTGGAATATATCATCCTCGATCCAGTCGGAAGCTTTGATTTCTGCCAAAGCAGGACTGACATTGATCAAGTGCTTGGCATCAGGAACTTTCACCCATTTTAATTCTGGTCTGGTCTGGAGATTATCCAATGCTTTATAATATGAATCCGCAATTCCTTCATGAAGCATCGGACTTGAAGGAGCTGTTTGCAATGCTTCAGAAACTGCACTTTCAAAATTTGCTGCCAAATGCCTAGGCACGAAAATCAAACCCGGATTGGTACAAAACTGGCCGGAACCTAAAGTAAGCGAACTCACATAGCTTTGTGCCAAAGGAACCAATTCATTGCTTAAACGCCCTTGAAAAGCAAATACAGGATTTACTGAGCCCATTTCTGCATATACTGGAATAGGTTCTTTTCGGTCATTTGCAATGTTGAAAAGAGACTTACCTGCACCAAATGATCCTGTAAACGCCACCGCTTTTGCTAAAGGATGTTTGACAAGGTCCTGACCCATTTTTACCCCGCCTTCTACATGCGTGAAAACTCCAGCTGGAATTCCACATTTTTCTGCTGCCTGAGAAATACATTCTCCGACAAATTTGGAAGTGTCAGGATGAGCAGGGTGTCCTTTATAAATTACTGGGCATCCTGCTGCCAAAGCAGAAATCGTATCTCCACCTGCCGTAGAAAACGCCAATGGGAAATTGCTGGCACCGAAAACTACTACTGGTCCGATAGGAATCAGCATTCTTCGGATATCTGCCTTTGGAAGGGGAGTTCGAGTAGGATCTGCAGGATCAATAGTTGCTTCTACCCAACTTCCGTCTCGAACCTGAGAAGCAAAAAGTTTGATTTGACCTGTTGTTCTGCCTAGTTCTCCATTGATTCTGCCTTCTGGCAAATTGGATTCCCTACCAGCCATTAGGACAATGGCGCTTCTGTTTTCTTCCAGGATTTCTGCAATCTTTTCAAGGAATTCAGCTTTTTTATCAGCTGAAATAGATTTGTAGGTTAGAAATGCTTCTTGGGCTGCTGAAAATATTGTATCGAGATTCATAAATAGGTTGTAATAGATGAGAAAATTTGAGCTTTTGAAAAGCCAGAGCTTAAGTTACAATTTTTGTCTCTTAGCCCTGACATTTCCCGAAAGGGATTGCTAAAACCAATTAAAGTTTTGGTCTTTTTGCAATTCCTTCTTTGATAATTTTCTCAATTCTTTCTCTTTCTTCACCTATTAAAGTCAATCTTGGTGCGCGGACATGCTCAGAACCGATTCCGCAATGAGTTTCTGCCAGCTTGATGTATTGAACCAATTTTGGATGAATGTCCAACTCCAAAAGAGGTAAGAACCAACGGTAGATTTCTCTAGCTTCCTCAATTTTGCCTTCATTGACCAAATTGAAAATGGTAACAGTCTCCTTTGGGAAAGCACAAACCAAACCAGCAACCCATCCTACTGCACCCATCAGCAATTCTTCCATGGCTAAAGTATCCACACCACATAGCAATTGGTATCGATCGCCGAATCTGTTGATCATTCTGGTTACATTAGAAATATCACGGGTAGATTCTTTGATTGCCTGGATATTTTCACACTCGGTAAGCTCCGCAAACATTTCGATTGTCACCAAGGTCTTGTAATCAACCGGGTTGTTATAAATCATGATTGGCAAATCCGTACTGTCGGCCACTGTTTTGAAATAAGTAACTACCTCACGCCCATCTGCTGAATACCTCATTGGAGGTAGCATCATCAATCCTGAAGCACCTAATTCTTTGGCTTTTGCAGCCCAGAAGAGTGCATCTTGAGTAGCTCCTTCCGCGATATTCAGAATTACCGGAACTTTTCCAGCTACATAGTCTACAGTTTCCTTTGTCAAAGTGATTTTTTCTTCCTGACTCAAGACAGAGCTTTCGCCTAGAGTACCGCCTAGGATAATTCCATGGACTCCAGATTCCAGTTGAAAATCAATGTTCTTAAAAAATAAATCCATATCCAGACTACCGTCTGCATGGAATTTGGTTGTTACCGCAGGGAATACGCCTTTCCAGTTCATATCGTTTTTGTTTCAAAATTAGCGGGTTATGAAATAAGTTTCGAACCCAGGATTAGTAAAAAGTGGTTCTATATTGATTAAATAAATTTAAAATTATTAAGATTGTGGTAATTTAATACCATTCAAGAAGTATGAGTAAAGTAATTTCATTTCAAATTCCCAAAACAGGAAAGAACTTCGTCCAGTACCAAGAAGATCGAGGAAAGCATTTTTACAATAATCTCCACCAGCATCCACAGTGTCAATTGACAGTTATTTTGGAAGGTAGAGGACAGCTTCTTGTAGGGGATTACGTGGGTAGATTTCAATCGGGCGATGTGTTCCTTTTAGGTGAAAGTATCCCGCATGTTTTTAGAAGTGATGCTGAATACTTTGAGGAGGGGAATAATTTAACGATTGCAGGCAATACAATCTTTTTTGATTTTCAGGCATTTGGTAGATCAATACACGAAGTGGACGAGTTTCGGGAATTGATCCATTTAAATGAACAGATCAACGGCTGCTTTAAAATTGAAGGAAAGACGAAAGAACGAATTCTTGAATTGTTTCAGGATTTCCCATCACTTTCTGCTTTGACAAAGTTCCAGCGTGCTCTCCATATGCTTTCAATTTTGGAAATTGGATCAGATGAGGTGATTTCCCTTAACAGAATACCTGTTTTGAGATCGCTCTCTGAGAGGGATGGTAAAAGGATGGATCAGGTAATGCGATTTATTCTTGAAAACAGCGCAAGACCTATTTCACTCGATGAGGTAGCGGAACAGGCATATATGAGCAAAGAGGCTTTTTGCCGATTTTTTAAATTGAGGACCAGAAAGACTTTTACGCAATATCTTCAGGAACTGAGGATTACTGAGGCCAAAAAGCTTTTGCTGGAAACAGATCTAGGAATCGCCCAAGTTTCCTATCAGGTGGGCTTTCAGACCTTATCCCATTTTAATAAGACATTCAAAAGCATGACTAATCAGACTCCAAAGTCATGGAAAAAATTGAACTAAAGCCAGATAAAGGGGAGGGAATTCCCCGTTTTAGGGTATGTAAATTGCATTATTTTTAAAAATGAATTCTTTGTTATCATCTGTCAATATAGGGTTTTATTGAGTTAAATAATTGAAAATCAATTATTTAAATTTTTTTATTTCTGGTTTGTTTTGAGGGAAGTCAAATGAGGCATTCGCTTTGGCTTTCTTAAGCAAAAATAAACCAACTATGAAAAAGCTAATTTTATCTCTGTCACTGCTGCTTGCAGGTTTGGCAGTTCAAGCACAAGAAGTAAGAGAACTGGACGAAATTAATGAAGATAACTCCTGGTTGAAATTAGGAATCAATCTTGGAGCTCCTGTAGGAGATGTTGGAAACTATTCCTCATTTGCTTTGGGACTAGATGTTGCCGCCCAGTTTATGCGTACCGATAATTTCGGATTGGGAATCGCAACAGGTTATACCAAATACTTTGAAAAATCCGATGCACCTGCATTTGATGGATTGAATGACGGTTTCGGAGCTATTCCATTGGGTCTGATGTTCAGATATTATCCACAACCATCAGGAATTTTTGTAGGAACAGATGTCGGCTATACATTCTTAACCGATGTAAATTCCGCTGATGGCGGTGCTTATATCAGACCACAAGTCGGCTATCATAATTATAACTGGAACATTTTCGGGTATTATAATCAGGTTTTCAGAGCCGATCCGGCGATCGATGTACAGAGCATTGGTGTCGCTGTGACCTATAATATTCGATTTAAATAATAAACTAAAACCATTTCAACCATGAAAAATCAAGTAATTAAGTACACGCAAAATTTATTGTTGTTTTTTCTTGCCATGACTGCAAGCATTGCAACTTATGCACAAGATGGAGGGCTTGACATCGATGTGAATATCGGAGAGCCTGAATGGTATCAGCAAACTTGGGTATGGGTAGTAGGTGCAGCGATTTTCGTTTTAATCTTAGTCGCGCTACTCAGGAAGAAAAAATAGAAAAAAAAGGTCGTTTCATATTTGAAACGACCTTTTTTTTATAAAATATCTACACTTATTGTATTGTCATCAGGAATTCGATCAATCAATTTATTGTAAGGATCGATTCCTGCTTTTGCCGGTTCTCCTTTGACCCGAATCGTGATGGATGTTTCACCGGGCTTCAGCTTGTATTTCTGAACAAATAGGGGATTTACCCTGTCTTTACCGTTTTCATCCTGATCATCTGCCGCAAAAACCCCGACGTCTATGTAATCGCCATCGTAGTTAGCATTTGACTCTTCACCGGCTGGAGTGGCGTAGAGTTTTTGGGATCTCAGTTTTAGTGTGACATCATATTCTCCATCAGATACTTTTTTTGCGGTGACCTCTTCAGCTTTGTTGTCATACAGTGTGATTTTATTCCAAGTATCATCCAGATAATACTTTAAGCTGTCCGGAGTATAAGCTTCCAAATGTCGATAAAGATCCGAACTGCCAGGAAATGGAGGAGCTGTTCTTAATCCAAACTCTGCATTGAAATTATATAAAGCACTGTCGATGGCTTCCTCTCCTATCAAATCCCTCAAGCCATAAAGAATCAAACTTCCTTTATTATACCATTGATAAGCTCGATTACAATTGATGAATACATTCTCTTTCTTGCTTTCATTAGATCGGCCACGTAGGTAATCATCAAGTTCATCCTTTAAGAATCGTTTCATATTTTCTTTCCCATATCTTCTCTCGGAGAGAATCAACGCCGAGAATTCTGCCAATGCTTCCGAGGTCAAATTTGCACCCCTAGTATAATTCGGAGTAATTTGATGCCCCCACCATTGGTGAGCCAGTTCATGGGCAGTGACGTAATAAACATAGTCAAAACTATTTGGATCGGAAAAATCCGCAACCCAGCCAAAGCTTTCTGCAAAAGGTACCGTGTTCGGAAAAGACTGAGCAAACCCAGCATAGCGAGGGAATTCTAAAATTCTCATTTGCCTAAACTGGAAAGGTCCATAAGTCTCAGAGAAATAGGTCAAACCATCTTTGTAAGACTGGACAAACCGATCCAGATTATATTCGTGACCCTTTTGGTAATAAATTTCAATGTCAATTTCCTGACCACTAGGCAATGAAGTTTTGTCTCTTAATACTTCATAATCTGCCGAAAGAACAGAGAAAAATGATTGAATTGGGGTGTCTTGAATGTAATGAAAATACCTTCTGTCACCTTCAGTCCATTCTTTTTGCAGGTATCCCGGTGCAATCGCTATTTGACTAGGGATGGTACTGACAGTCGCTTCGAATTGGATTAAATCTGCTTCATCAGAGAATAACAACGTGTTTCTTCCATAAGGATCATCATGTGGAGGAAGGTCGTCTGGTTTTTCGGGCAGGTCATGTTCCCGACGCTTTTCATCACTGCTGATTTCATTTTGTGCTGAATAACCGATATCAGGCATTCCGCCAGCAATGAAACTTCCGTTGTAAACAAGCTCACGTCCGAATCCGGAATTTGGGAATCCCTGGTTGATCACATTACTTTTGATCACTAAATCAATGGTATCTCCTGGCATTAGAGTTTGCGGTAAAGCAGTGATTCTATACCATTCTCTATCTGGTTTTTTTCCGAAAATCTGGAATTTAAAAGGTTCATTTACCAATGGATATCGATAGGGAAGTTCAGAACCTTGATATAAAATTTCAAAATCAGTTAAACTGGTGCTGTTGAAATGAATCGAATCAATCGGTTCCTGAGTCTTATTGACCAATTGAACTTCGGCTTCAAAATAAGCATCCCGGTCCATTGGAAATAAGTCCGCTTTTAAATTGACTTTGGTGATTTTTGGTTGTGGAATGAATTCATACTTTTTGAGTGTTTTTTCATAGTTCACCTGGCGCAATTCTGTTTCATCAGAGGTTGCAAAATTGTTTTCATACACCACTGTATGGTAAATGAATCCAGCGCAGGCAAGTCCGATGACTAGGAAGACATAAGATGCCAAAGCCGTTTTCTGACCAAGATTCTTTTTGGCAGTTTTGAATCTGCTGAGAGCAGAATTATCCGTTCCTCTGCTATAAAAAATACTGAAGAATAGGATAAGAAATAAGCCAATGGCTGTCCAGTAAAGGTTAAACCAGAACAGAGGTTCGCCAAAATGCCCTAACCCATTCATATCACTCCATCGATAGCCCGGCTTATAGGAGAAGAAGAAAAGGTTGAAATTATAGCCTGCAAAATCCCTTAAAACTATTATCAAAACCCAGATTCCTATTGCAGCGGCATGACCTGCAAATTTGTTGTTTACAAAAAGGTGAACAGCAAAGACCAACATCACCATTTGGAGGTAATCTGGAAGAGAGATCAGGTAACTGTCTACCAGATATACTCCTAGATCATAATTGAAATAGCCTTTCAAAGTTTGAATAATGATACCTACGATAATCGGAAGGGTAGTCAAAATAAGACAGATAAATGCCATTCCGGAAAATTTTGAGGCAATCACTGTTCCATCTTTTACCGGGAATGTGTCATTAATAACTGAATAGCCAGATGCTTTGTCCCGGTGTAATGTTTCTCCAGTGAAGAAAACTAGAATGATGAAGACAAAGATGTTGTAATCAAAAGTCTTGTACTCCATCAAAAATGAAGTCGAGGGGAAATTTGGGACAGAATAAAGTGTATTTCCTATCCAAAAATCCAAAATCAAAAAGACCATTCCCCCCAATAAAATGGATCGGAAATACACGTCCTTCACAATGTTTTGAACCTCGATTTTTGTCAAAGTCTTAAAACTGCTCCACTGGTAGTTTCCGGCAAAATTTGCTTTTGCGATGATAGTAGTAAGACTTGGAGCAGGACCAGTTTCTTCCGCTTTTTTAGACTTTTTCTGATCTGTTCTGAAGAAATATGCAAAACTAAAACGGAAATAAGCAGCCAAGAAAAATATCAAACCTATACCAGACCAAAGTAATCTGTTACCTAATAGATTTCCAGTAAGCGGAAGAATGAAATTATTTTGTTCGAAAGGTGTCAGATATCGGGTTTGATAATCAAATGTGTTAAGTCCAAATGGATCTAGGAGTTGTACCAGATCTTTATTTTCAATATCGCTAGCTAGAAAATTTGCCAGTAAATAGGCTATAAATACAACAATGCCTCCAGAATAAATGGATTTGATGTTTCTGGTAAAGACAATCAAAGCAAAAAACAGCGTTGCCGCAAACCATAAATTAGGAAGCGTAAGCGTCAGCCAAGGCTGTAAATAATTCATCAAGTGATTTGGGCCATATCGAAGCGCGTCGGTGCCAAAAGTAGGGCCGAGGAGGCTACCAAGATAAATTCCTATAATGCTTCCGAAAGAAATGAAAAGCAAAGTGACAAAGGAACCCCAAAATCTTCCCATAAAGTAGGCGAATTTGGAAATGGGGTAACTGAATAGGAATGTCCCTGTTTTATGTTCCAAGTCTCTATAAAGTGGCACTCCCATAACAGCAGAGGCTAGGAGAATCCCAAACAAGGAGATCAAAAGTTGAAGGTTTGCGATCACAATAGGAGCATTGTGATACACTTTTTCGGAAGCTGGAGTATTTCCAAAACCAATTAACAGCATTGCTACGACGAGCAATAGTCCAAAGTAGATATAGGTGGCCGGGCGACTAAACCGGTATCTCAATTCGAAAATGAAAATGTCCAAAAACATATCTGCTCTTTAGATAGTAATGGGATCTACTTTTTTTGAAATGTAGCTGAAATAGACATCTTCCAGATCAGCAGGAACTGGGACGAAACCATTTCCAGGATCAGTTTCGCTTTCTATTCGGAGGCTGAGTTTTCCTTCTATCAGTTTCGTAGAAATCAGATTATAATCACTTCGATAAGATTCCAGGTCTCCTTTGTCAATGGATTTTTGGTAGATTCTTCCTTGGACAGTTGCAATTCCATCCTTGGGTTTTCCTTGCATTAGCACTTCACCTTTGCAAATGATCGCCATATTGGAGCAAAGCGTATTCACGTCTTCCACAATATGCGTCGAAAGAATCACGATGGTGTTTTCTCCGATTTCAGAAAGCAAGTTGTAGAATCGGTTTCTTTCCGAAGGATCCAAACCTGCCGTAGGTTCGTCCACAATGATCAATGAAGGATTCCCCACCAAAGCCTGAGCGATTCCAAAACGCTGTCTCATTCCTCCAGAGTAAGTTCCCAAACCCTTTTTTCTGTCCTTATATAAATTGACTTTCTGAAGTAAGCTTTCTACCAGTATTTTACGGTCTGATTTATTCCCAATTCCTTTCATCTGGGCAATATGATCGAGCATCACTTCAGCACTGATTCTAGGGTATAGCCCAAAATCTTGAGGTAAATAACCCAGCTTTTCTCTGACGGATTGTTTGTCCTCCAGCACATTGATCTCATCCAGCATAATACTACCGCTGTCTGCATCCTGAAGGGTTGAAATAGTTCTCATCAAAGTGGATTTTCCGGCTCCATTTGGACCAAGGAGGCCAAACATTCCCTGTGGAATTTCCAAGGAAATGTCATTCAAAGCCTGAACTCCATTAGGATAGGTCTTTGAAAGGTTCTTAATGCTTAAAATCATATTAAAGTGTGGTTAGTAGTGATATTTTAAAGAATAGAAAAATTAAAGAGTTTGGTGTGAATTGATTGGTATTTGAATATAAGGAATTGTTTTTAAAAGAGTTATAAAGGTATTTAGAGTTACTTGTAACTATTAGATGCATATGGGAACTACATAGTTGCATAGGACAATCATGTTTTTCTAGAAAAGGGGAATTATAAATGTCCAGTTGAAAGCTTGACTGAAAAATGGTGTCAGATGAGAATTGAGCTGCTAAACATTCTAAAACAGTAAATCTCTCGCTCATAAAAAAACTGGATAGATTCACTCCAAAAGCTTTAAATTAATCCTCTTACTTAGCCACCATCAACCATGAAAAAAACAATACTACTAATTCTATTCAGCATGAGTTTGCAATTGGTATCAGCCACCGAGCTGGTTCAAACCATTCAAACTTACCAGGCTGACTGGGGAGCATTGAGGAGATTATACACCAATACGCTATCTCTGGAATATTTTGATCGAATTGAGGAGTTTAACCAAGATTATCTTACAAACCTTCAAAAGCTGAATTATAACAATCTCTCTGAGGATGGAAAAATCGATTATGTGTTGTTCCGAAATTTTCTTGAAAAAGAGCTTGCTGAGCTCGCTTTAGAGAAGAAGGCATTTGAGGAAATATCTTCTGTGGTGGCATTTGGCGTTCCGTTGGAAGAATTTGTAGTTGGTAGAAGGAGAGCAAAAACGCCGGACTCCCAAGCTCTTGCTGCTACTTGGAATGAAGTGGCAAAAAAGGTAGATGCTCAAATAAAAAATCTTCCAAGTACTCCGAAATATACAAGTTGGCAAAAGGCAGATTTGGCAGCAGAAGCTGTGGAAACCTTGGATAGAGTAGTAGGAGAAGCTTATAACTATTATTATGATTATGATCCCATGTTTACCTGGTGGATGCCAGAACCTTGGAAAAAACTGGATGAAAGCATGAAAGCCTATGCCAAAGCTTTGCGCGAGCACTATACAAACTCTGTGAAAGATGATGGAAGTGGAATCATCGGAAAACCGATCGGAAGACAAGCTTTGCTCAATCAATTAGCTTTCGAAATGATCGCCTATAGCCCTGAGGAATTGATAGCGGAAGCCGAAAAGCAATTTGAGTGGTGCGAAAAAGAAATGCTAAAAGCATCCAATGAATTGGGTTTCGGTGATGACTGGAAAGCAGCTTTGGAAATGGTGAAAGAAACCTATTTGCCAGCAGGAGAATGGCCAGCAGAGGTAATTCGATTGGCTGAAGAGGCGACGGATTATGTGGAAAGCAATGATTTGATCACGGTACCACCGATGGCAAAAGAAACTTGGAGAACGACAATGATTTCTGCAGAGCGTCAGCGGGTAAGTCCATTTTTCCTAGGTGGTGAGGTGATTCAGATTTCATATCCAACCTCCGAAATGAGCCATGAGGATAAAATGATGAGCATGAGAGGAAATAATCCGCATTTCTCAAGAGCGACGGTGCAGCATGAGTTGATTCCGGGACATCATCTGCAGCAGTTTATGAATCAGCGAAATATGACCCACCGCAGAATGTTCGGAACGCCATTCTGGACGGAAGGATGGGCACTTTATTGGGAATTTGTGCTTTGGGATAGAGGATTCCCAAGAGATGCAAAAGATAAAGTAGGAATGTTGTTTTGGAGGATGCACCGTTGTGCAAGAATTATCTTCTCTTTAAACTACCACTTGGAAAAGATGACTCCTCAGGAATGCATAGACTTGCTAGTTGATAAGGTAGGACATGAGCGAGCCAATGCCGAAGCTGAAGTAAGAAGATCTTTTGAAGGAAGATATGGACCTCTTTACCAGATTGCCTATATGATCGGAGCTTTGGAGATTTACTCTATGAGAGATGAAATGGTGAATTCAGGCAAGATGGGAGAGAAGGAATTTCACGATCTGATCATGAGCCAAAATGCCATGCCGATTGAAATTTTGAGGGCGAAAGTCACAGGAAATCCTTTAAAAAAGGATCACAAAGCCAGCTGGAAATTTCTGGATTGATAGAGGTCCTAAACAAAAAAAAGGAACCCAATATTGGGTTCCTTTTTTAATTCCAATCAACCAAATAATTTACTTAGGTTCGTTTTTTAGCTTGATGACTACTACGCCATTTTCAGCCTTTTTTCCGAATTTCTCAATTGCTTTTTCACCTTTTAATACCTCCATACTTTGGATGTCTTTTGGATCAATGTTTTCGAAACCCTTCACTTCTTTCATGCCATCTTTGGTGTCGATATAAAAAAGCGGCTTCTCATTTTCATCCGCTCCAGCAACCATGACAGATACTTTTGGACTATATGAACCATTTCCATATGCTTTAGCTTTATCACTATCCCAAGTCACAACATAGCCAGGCTTTCCTACTTTTAAATTACTTTCATTGACGCTAGTTGCTATGGCACTTCCTGAAGTATAACCGCGGACACTAGTAGCTGAGGCTCCATCTTTCACTATGAAAAAGCTATTTTTCTGAAGCATCTTTTGCTGCTCCTCAGTGAGTTCGTTTTTGATAGCCACCAAATTATCAAGCTGCATTTTTTTCAATTGGTTTTCTAGCTTTAGGACGGTATCCATCTGCTTTTGAACAGCAACTTGGTCAATTTTTGGTAAGTTGAGTAGGTTTTTCAGTTTGGTAGTAGCTTCATCAAGGTCCCACTTTATCGTGCTGAATTCACCGGCATTTTTGCTGTAGGCTTTTTTAATGTTTGCAACCTGAGCATCCGTCAGATCAAGTTCCTCACGCATTCCCATTACCTTGTCTGCAGAATATAGATTTCTTTGAAATAAATCCTGCCCTGGTCCTGGTCCAATGGAAGTAGCTATTTGTCCCTGAGCGATTCCTGCGCTCAATAGGAAAAAAAGAATTAGTACATGTTTCATAAAATAAGTTGGTTTAGTAATCTGTCAATAATGAGGCTGTAGGGGACTCCCATACATCCAAATAGGCTTTTTCTTCGATGATGAACTCCTGTTCATTGTTGTCTCCTTCCTGAAGTGTGATAATTAACACTTCATTAGGTCCTTCAGGCAAAGGTTGAGGTTCTTGCATGATTAACCCCAATAAAGCCAATGAGGCTGCTATCCCTGCTGGTATCCAAAGATTGAATTTTCGTGTTTTGACTTCCGGAAAAGCTGGGATGTCTAACTGCTCATCTTGCTTTTTCATCTGATCAAAAAACCGCTCTAATTGTTCGTCATTTTCCATAATCTTCCTGGATTTGAACTTTCGTAATTAATTCTTTCAGTTTCTTTTTCCCGCGATCATAATGCGTGCGGGCTGTCCCAATACCGATTTGTAATATTTCAGCACTTTGGGCAATGGTCATTTGATGGTAAAAAACCATCAAAATCACTTCGCGTTGCATCTCTGGGAGCCGATTGATGATTGCCTCATAATCTGTGGCGTCAATTTCCTCCGGGATGTCAATAGGATCGTAGGTTTCGGAAATGGACACTACCTTTCCTGCTTTTCGCAGTTCATCAATCGCCGTATATCTGATGATGGAGAAAAGCCAGGTTTTTGCTTTTGAAGTATCCTTTAGCTTTGCTTGCCCTTCCAAAATCTTCAGATAGGATTGTTGTAAAACATCCTTTGCGAGATCATCATCAAATGAACAGCATTGCCTAGACCACAGGTATGCATCCCGATGGTGAACTTTGAGGATATGATCTAGCTGGCTCCGATTCATTTACATAGGTTAGTCGGACAAGGTCTTCAATATATGACATCGAAGTGAAAAAAAATTAAATAAGGTGAAACTCAGCGATGTGAGAATCAATTTGTCGGTTTTTGATTTTTAGATTCTCTAATTCGGAAAAGGTAGGCCAAAGTGAATTCCAGAGTGGTGAAATTTAAATCAAAAATGCGTTCCTGAGATTCTGGATTTGTAAAATCATATCCAAAACGAACTTCCCCCGCAAGAGTACTTTTTCCGAAAAGCTTGGAAATACCTGCTCCAGCAGTGAGGCCGTACATCAATTTTTTTGGCTTATCATCTGCTCCTCCATACGTCGGGATTTCTGGGGGAGAGCTTTCAGAAAACTCCCGGATCACATCATCTGCGCTAATCAGGTATCCTAAATGTGGACCGAATTTGATTTGAAATCTTCCGGATCTTCCAGCGTAAAAACTTGCAAGTATTGGGATTTTCAAATAATCTAGTTGCGTCTCATTGATTGAAATAACTCCTTCTGTATCTGCAATAGATTGTCTGAAACCGGTAGAAAGGTATTGAATGTTCAGTTCCACTCCTGCGTTTTTTGCATTGTAGTGTTCTACAACGAAAGCGAAAGTCGGTGCCGCTAGACCATCTACAGAGATGCTTCTGATGTTTAATGCCGGAATGTATGAAAAGGAGGAAGTGGTATAACCTCCTTTGATCCCAATACTTGTCTGGGCTTTTATTGAAAAGGAGCTGATCATGATAATCAACACCAAAATGATTCGGTTCATGGTCAAAATTAAAGAAATCCGCTTAGCCCCCGCAATTATTTTGCATTGATCGTAAAGGTGCCTGACAATCCTCGACCATTGACAGTTAATCCTTTCACAGAAACAGTCATCGGGCCAGCTTGATCATTGGTATAGAATGAAATGGTTACAGTGCCATTATCATCGGTCACCAGATATGGATTCCAATAAAGAGTCTGTCTTTTATCTTCAAAGTTCGGGTCATTTTCCTGAGAATAGTCTACTACAAACATTGGATTATAGGTGGAATACCCTTCGACCATAAATGAATTTAAACCAGCACCGGCCATTGGATTCACCGCATTTGGATCATATTCTTTCAGGTATACTGCAATCACTCCATTTCTTCCCTGATCCCCAAGCATAGGAACTGTCCGAGTCACTATTTCTACTCGTTCAATGTCATTGACATTAATGCTCCGTAAATTATCTGCCGCTGTAGTTGCTCCAGTTTGAGCCATAATACCTCCATTGACCATCACCAGAGGTTCTAGACTACCGCCAACAGAAGCTCCTCCACCTCGCAACCTAATTTGTTGCTGTCCGGTAGCCCCAACCAAAGTAACTCGCATTCCTGGGACATTTCCCGCAAGACTATTGACCAGATCAACCGAATTGCCCGTAGCCATTAATTTGTCTCCCTCTACGATGTAGTTCGGTTTTCCATAAATCGCCTGCTTTTCGTCTTTTTCGGTTTCTTCTTCCTCTACTATTTCTTCAGGAACTTCCTCCGCCTCCACTATTGGATAAATGGAGTTGGAAACAGTTTCTTTTTTAGGAAAATAAGCATCAGTAGGTAAGGTGATCGGAGCCTTCAGATCATCTAGTAATTTCACAGTTCCTTCAGGATTTCCTTTTTTGTCAGTAGACTGAAAATCTAATTTCATAGGCCCGTAAAATTCCATTTCTTCCATCGTGAATTCTCCATCACGGTTTGATTCCAGATTCACCATGCCTTGAAAATCATTTACAAAAGCTGTTACAGAAGAAGAAATTGGTTTTCCTTTATCATCTGTAACAAAGCCTTTGACAGAAAGGGATTTCTCAACCGGATAGGAAAAACGATCCAGTCCTAGACTAGCTGGAATAGATTCCAGCATCAAAGATTGGTTAATGTCTAGGGATTCTTTGATTGGAATAATCTGATTTTGGTCTGTGACAGAAACAGATATGTTAGCAGCTGTCGGCATTTGTTTATCCGTTAAAGTTTTGATGGTTATGGTGACTTTTTCCCTTTTTCCATAAGAATCTTTATCTGCTTTTACAGTAATGCCATTTGTTTCCGGAAGCTCCGAAGCCTCAAACTCCACAACACGCTGATATGGATCCAAAATGCTGACAGACTTGAGGAAATAATGGTTGGGGCCATAATTTTTTTGCCAGTTGGTATACGCACGGAGAAAGTAATCTTCCTGAGAAAGTGTGTCAGGCAAAGAGAAGTTTCCTACTGCTATTCCATCGCGAATCGGCAATTTTTTAGCAATTATTAGATCTCTGTTTTTATTGATGACTTCGACATGTAGGACTTTACTTAGTTCATCTCTGAGGTAAGGATTTCCATAATTAAAATATCCTTTTAGATAAATCTGGTCGCCAGCATAGTAATATGGTTTGTCCGTGTGGAGGTATACTTTTTCCTGAAAATTGGCTGCAGTTCTATCCATATTTTGGAGCATGATGGCTTTCTCGGCATCATAATCCAATGGGAGTAAAGTAGAAATCCGCTTTCGGTCCATATCTCCAGAAAAGACCAGATCTTGCGGATTCATCACCATTCCGTTTTCCTTCACGCGAACCGTGTTTTTATTCACTTCAAGCCAGGAAACAGGGTAGGGAGCATCTTTGTAGGTATTGACCTGAGAATAACCTTTTTGATAGTGGATCTCAATTCTACCTTTCATGTTGATCAGGTATTCTCCGGGTTTATTTGGCGCAGGAGTAATCAAATTATCCGGCTTATAGGGCACCACCGATTTGCCGAGTTCATTAGCGAAAATATCAGAGCGCATGTTCATGGAAGGAGATCCTCCGGCTTTGTCTCCGTAAAGAAAAAATCCTTCTTTTTCCTGATCTCCCGTGATCATTGCCCGAAACATATTCATAGGAGATTTTCGATAGATTTCTGCTCTGTTATTTTCCCAGGTAGTTCTTTGTTCCTCTGATTCTGGTTTCATTTCCTCGAATCTTGCTGCTCCGGCAATTCTGTAATTGGTTGGGGAATCAAAAAAATCTTTGAGGTCAAAGCTGATCTTGTAGCCGAGATAATTATTGACGATTTCTAAAGGAATGCCTGCGGTGGCTTTGAACGTGTTTTTTTCTTCACTTTCAGGAAAGTCAATTACCCAAGGATTTTCGATGGTGGATTTGCTGGCGATTTCATCATTGCCAAGGAATAGATTCTCAAATTTTCTCAGATCTCTTTCCCAGCTTTTATCCCTGGAAGCTTTGATTTCTACATCACTCAGCTCTTGAGCAAAAGGCTTCATGTTTAAGGTTACCGTCGAAGTTCCTCCGGGATTCAAAGTAATTTTTTTTGTCTCGGCCACATAGCCTATAAAAGAAAAACCTATTTCCAAAGGACCTGGCTCAAGGTTTGGCAGGGAATATTTTCCATCCATGTCAGTGACAGTCGCGATGGTTGTGTTGTTGATAAAAACATTACAAAAAGGCAAAGTCTCTCCTGTTTCCGCGTCTTTTACTACACCGGTGACAGTTCCAGTTTGGGCCAGAATTAAAAAATTGACTCCAAGAAGAAGTAGGAAAGTGAATAAAACTTGTTTCATATAATTACTTTGATCTATACGTTTTAAAAATATTCTATTGTTGATTAATGACGAATTTACCTTCAACTGGTTGTCCATCAGCAGTAATGCCCTTTATTTCTATCCACATTGGACCACCGGAAAGAGAGCTTTTAAATGTTACTTTTTGGGAAAGTACGTCTTCTGAAGTTATGATTTCCGGATTCCAATAAAGAGTAGGTTTGAGACCTCTCAAAAGTGGTTCTTGGGCTTGGGCTTCGATAACAGTTTCAAATTTCTTCAATTTAGGAAATCCTGAAAGCTTGAAAGGTTTAAAGCTATTTGACATTGCTTCGTTGGCTTCTTCTAATTCAGCCCCGGATTTCATGATAAATGAAATGATGCCATTTCTACCTCCTTCGCCAAGCATGGAAACAGTTCTTTTGATTACTTCCACCCGCTTGATGGCAAAAACATTAATTCCTGCGATAATATCTGTGGCTGTTCTGCCACTGGCACTGCCTCCTCCTATCATAGGACCAGAAGGTGGGTTTATAGGTACACCATCGATCATGATTAATGGTTCACCGCCATTTCGAAAACTGATGGAAGGAGGCGTACCCGAAACATTCATTCCAGCTACCTGACCTGCCAAAAGGTAAATGAATTGAGAAGTGCTTCCATTTAGGGGCAAGGTTGCAGGATCGACAGAATTGTCTGGCTCTCCATAAACCATAGGCCCTACAGGATCGGTCTTTTCTTCATTGATAACAAATTCATCCAATAAGATTTCGCCCTGTTGCATATTTTCCTGAATCTCTTTTGCTGTCAAAGAAGCGGTTTGTGTGCTTGTCATTTCAGGAAATTGAAACTGGCTCAAATCTCTTCCTGTTGGAAAATTCTGAATTTCTAAATCTATATTCCTGATTGGAAGAGCATCTTTATTTTTTGCTTGAATAGCTATTTCAAATTCATCATCGAATGTAAGGTTTGGAATCGTAAAGACCCCATCCTTACTGACTTCGAATTTTTCAATGTTTTCCATGCTGTTAATCAGCGCTGTGACATCTCCTTCTACAGGATTGTTATTTTCATCTTTGATTTCACCTATGGCAGTGAAACGTGTTTCCAAAGGATAGGTGAAATCTTTTAAATCTGCATTTGGCGCAACTGGTGGAAGTTGGAATTCTTCATCCATAGAAATTCTGGACTCCAAAGGAACAGCCTGATTTAGATCCAAAACACTGATGGATAAATCTGCGGAAACCGGCTTGCCATTCTTGTCTCTCACCATGATGTTTAAATTGACATCTTCTCCCGCCGAATAGGTTTGTTTATCCGAAAAAATGGAAACTCCACTTGATATCGGTGCAGGCATTGAAACCGCTGGTTTTATGCTTGGGTCATGAACCTGTATAGGAAGATAAAAACTGGATTCATCTCCGTAATTCAAGCTCCAAGAAGTATAAGCTCTCAAGATGTAATTTTTCTGATTCAACGCTATTGGTAAAAAAATGGAGCCCATACTTTTGCCCGAAATAATTGGGAAAACCTGATGATATTCTTGGTATCCGGTTGTATCGAGGATTTCTACATGGAGAACTTTGCTGAGTTCATCTGCTAATAAGGGATTGGAATAAATCATATTAGCTTTAAAAAATAAAGTCTCTCCCCTCAAGTAATGTTTTCTGTCTGTTTGCAGGAAGACTTTTTCCTGCATGACCTGCGCATTTTTTTCTACGTTGGAAAGCTTTAAGATTTTCTCACTA
Source organism: Algoriphagus iocasae (assembly GCF_014206875.1). Classification (GTDB taxonomy): domain Bacteria; phylum Bacteroidota; class Bacteroidia; order Cytophagales; family Cyclobacteriaceae; genus Algoriphagus; species Algoriphagus iocasae. The sequence goes on from NZ_JACIJO010000002.1 coordinate 1,335,657, forward strand.
TTGAAATTCAGTGGCAGTTTGTCAAATGGATGTATCTTCTCAAAATTACCGCCTAATATCAATTTTTCTTCAAAAACAGGGCTTCCCTCAGCTCTCAAAGCCAGATCCTCACCCGAATAACTCAAGCTTCCTTTGCCATCGATTTGCAGTGGGTGGTTAAATTTCAATAGATATTCTCCAGGAAATTTCCCAAAAGAGACCTCAGCCGAGCTTTCTCCGGAGGAACTATTCAATTCTCCTGTTAGCATTTGCCGTAAATAGAATTCTGGGGAAATACTGAGGATTTTTTCCCGGATCGAAGTTCGTTCCGAAATAAGTTCTGGGACCTCATTGATCAGGTCCAAAAATGTCAAGGAGATATTTTCATTTAAAATTGGTTGACCGATTTCAAAAGGTTTTAAAAGATAGAGGGTGTATAAAAATCCGGTTTGGTCATTTACAAAAATCAGGTAATCTTCCGAATTGACTAAGGTGCTTTTGGAATTTTCCATTTCGGAAAAAATCAATGCCTCTGGGTTCAAAAACCTGATTTGATCTTTAAATTGGCTTCCTGAATAAAAGGAGGTCAAAAACTCTTCGATAAGTTTTTCCCGTTTTTTATCGGATAAATTGAGTCTGTTTATACCTTGCTCAGGTAATGGTTTAAGCAGAATTTCTAATTTTGAATTGCCATTCTTTTTGACTAGAATGCTTTCATGCTGCATTTCAAAGCCTTCCTTTTTTGCAGAGATTTCCCACCTTCCATCGGAGATATTAGCGATTGAAAATCCTCCCAAAGAATCAGTAAAGGATTGAAATGTCGAATTGGCTATAAAAACATGCGCGTCTTTCAAAGGCTTGCCTGTAGTTCCATCTTTCACTATTCCCGTGAAAATGACGTTTTGAGCAGAAATATTTCCAGGGAAAGCGGTTAGAGAAAAAATTAACAGGAGTAAAAAAGAATATGAAAAATAGATATTACGTCGCATTACTAAGTTTTCGTTTTCTAAATAAAACAAAAAAGCTCCAATTAGGAGCTTTTAGTTTTGTTAAATAATATTTAGAGAAGCTTATTCTTTATCACTTCCTTCAGAATCCAGATCATCTCTGTCTTTCAGCTTTTTATCCTCGACGTTTTTATTCAAAAACTCATTTATCTTATCGATGGAAAAACTAGAATTGATTTCTCCAAATGAATTGATATCCATTTTGAAGCCTTTCAAGTCTTCATGAACTTTTGGATCTGCGTCTTTTTTATTTTTCTTTTTAGCCATGGCTTGTTTGTTTAGGCAATTACCGGAAGTGTATCTAACGCAAACTGGATGCGCTTGGACACTTCTTGAGTTCCTAAAATAGCAAAAACTTCCATCAAATCCGGCCCTGCACCTGATCCAGTTACCGCAAGACGAACAGCCTGCATCACTTTGCCAAGTTTAATTTCTTCGGCTTCAGCAGAAGCTCCAAGCATAGCCTTAGCAGTTTCTGCATCGAAAGTTCCAGTAAAACCGGCAATCGTTTTAGAGTAGTGTGTCAACACCTTCACGGCATCGGCATTCCATTTTTTGGCAGCAACGTCCATATCAAAGCCAGTCAAAGGCACAAAAAGGAATTTACTTTCTTTCCAAAGGTCTGCAGGGAAAGTCACTCTTCCCTTTACCAACGCAGCAGCTTTTTCTGCAACCTCCTGATTTAATTCAACTCCATCTTTTCCGGCGTCCTCTTTGATATAAGATGCAAGTTCCTGATCAGATTTGTTTCTCAGGTATTGTTCGTTATACCATTTAGCCTTGTCTATGTCAAATTTGGTCCCGGATTTACCGATTCGCTCCATAGAGAACGCTTCCACCAATTCTTCCAAAGAGAAGATCTCACGCTCATCGCCAGGATTCCACCCCAGAAATGCCAAGAAATTTAAAAATGCATCATCTAAATAGCCTTGTTCTCTGAATCCAGCAGCAGTTTCGCCAGTTTCTTGGTTCTCCCAGTTGATAGGGAAAACAGGGAATCCCAATTTATCTCCATCACGCTTAGAAAGTTTTCCGTTGCCATTTGGTTTAAGCAAAAGTGGCAAATGAGCGAACTGAGGCATGGTATCCTCCCAACCAAAAAACTTGTATAGCAACACATGCAAAGGTGCAGATGGCAACCATTCTTCTCCTCTGATCACATGAGTGATCCCCATTAAATGGTCGTCGACGATGTTTGCCAGATGGTAAGTTGGCATTCCATCAGACTTCATCAAAACTTTATCATCCAATGAACTTGTATGAACCATCACCCAACCACGGATCATGTCGTTTAGTCTGACTTCCTCTTTTCTTGGCATTTTAGCGCGGATCACATATGGCTCCCCAGAAGCCAGTCTTTCCTTCACTTCCTCTTCAGAAAGTGTCAGGGAGTTTTTCATCTGAGTTCGAGAAATGCTGTTATACTGAGGCTGAACTACCCGTGCCGCTGTCAATCGCTCACGCATAGCTTCCAGCTCCTCGGCAGTGTCAAATGCATAATAAGCATGTCCTTTTTCCACTAAGTCCAAAGCATACTGCATATAGCTCGGCTTGCGTTCAGATTGACGGTAAGGCCCACAATCTCCAGGATTCCAAGGGCTTTCGTCAGGAGAAATGCCTAACCATTCCAGAGATTCTTTGATATATTCCTCGGCACCTGGTACAAACCTAGTTTGGTCGGTATCCTCAATTCTCAAAAGGAATTTACCGCCCATTTTTTTTGCAAAAAGGTAATTGTATAGTGCTGTACGAACACCCCCGATATGCAATGGCCCTGTAGGTGATGGGGCAAATCTTACTCGAACTTCTTTACTCATGCTTGGCTGTTATTTCTTGTTGAGGCGAAAAACCTCAAGGATTTTATAAAATCAGCTGCAAAGATAGGAATTTGTCAAGGAAGGGAAATTCCAGCTTGGGATTATTCTGATAATTAAAACAGACTATTCTTTTTGAATGACTTTTTTCAAATAACCCAAAACGAAAAAAGTGATTAAAGCACCAACACCTGGGAGTGATAAGATGAGCATTTTTAGAAATTTTTCATTTTCCTCAGGAGTGAAATGGAAAAAGGAAAATTCCACCGATACTTTCCAGTCGGTCATCAGATTCAAGTAGGAAAGATAGATAAGATAAATAGATAGGCAGATCAGAAGTGCTGCCAATACTTGGAAAATAACGATGAAGGTCGTTGCCAGATTTTTGGCAGGATCAATGGCGTTAAATGAGTTCATTTCAGAAAAAGTTTAAATAAAACTAGCAGATATCCTTCAGTAAATCAATGGTTTAAATCTTAAAATGCGTTAATGAGATTTTTTGTCCAAAAGCCAAAGTAGCGAATTGATAACGAGTTGGTCCTGTGTTTTATTTCCAAAAGTATTGGAAAGAGTTTTATTCGTTCCTCCATCGTAGTCCATGTCATTATGACCCATATTGAAATAAACCATGCTATAGTTTTTATTGCTCCAAACCACTGGGTAATAGCCTTCATGCCAGATCTCATGTGGTTTTGGTCCTGTTCCAAGAGGAAAACTAACCGGATCAATTGACGCTAAAATCTCTATGTCTGGATTTTCTCTCAAGTCATGCTCCCATTTATACCATTCGTTTGGGGAAGCCTGAAAGGTATTTGGGATTCCATTGAAAATTGGGTGATTAGGATTTTCTACTCTTAAAGTAGCGGAAGTTGGTCTCCAAGTATTGCTTGCGTATTGGCCAGAGCCGAGAAATTCCTCATGGTACCAATCCCAGTTTTGAGGGAAATCAGATGGAGTTAAAGCGAAAGCCGAGAAATGGAATCCCATCCAGGCACCACCATTTTTCATATAGCTTTCGAAAGCCAAGCGCTGATCTTCATCTTCAGGTCTTGTATCTAAGAAGATAACGAGTCCAATGTTTTTCAATTCCTCCTGATTCAAGCGTTCCCAATCTTGGGTAGCTTCAAAGTCAAACCCATTTATTTCTGCTTGTTTCTCAAACCAAGGTAGAGCCTCGTTTACAAAAGAAATATGTGCCAGATCGTTTTTGGCAGTGTAGAAAGCTAGAATTTTAGGTTGCTGCTGGGCTATAGAAACCAGCGAGGTAAGTGATAGAATTATTAAAAAGATGTAAAACTTCATAGTTAGAGACGAATAATTCTGCAGGGAATCGAATTTAATGGAATTCAACAAAAGTATTTTTTAGTTAATTTTTTTTTTATAGATTTAGTTTATGAACATAAATGCTCCATTTATTTTTTTGCTTCTATTATCCTTGATCATTTCATGTGATTCTCCTAATGATGGAATTGGAATAGGGAAAGGAGATCCTGCCATGGGCGAGGCAGAAAAACTTCAAGTTGTTTCTATTGATATGGACGTGTCAAGAAAGGCGAAATTGTCAGAATATTTCTCTGAAATAAACTATACACTTTTGGATTATTCCGATGATGAACCTATTGTAAATGCTTACAATATGGATTTCGCCCAAGATAAAATCTATGTGGAAAGTCGGGAAACTGCAAAGGTTTTTGTTTTTGACAAAAACGGTAAAGTTTTAAACATACTAGGCAAAAATGGGGATGGGCCAGGTGAATTTCGATTAATAGATGATATTTCTGTGTCTGGAGATACTGTTAGGGTGAGAGTAGGACATGCTAATAAATATGTATTATTAAATCACCAAGGAGATTTATTGGGGGAAGAAAAACTTGATTATAGAGGGGTGTTGTATGAAGACCCTAAATTTAGTCTATACCATATACAGGATGGCGTAAGTGAGGAACGCTGGACTTATTTAAGAAAAGACAAGATAAAAAATAATGCAGTAGGGTATTTGCCAATCAGAAAAGGATTTGAAAGATTCTATGCTTTCGGAGAGTTGAATGGGTTTATAATAGACCCTATTAATGGAGAGATTTTTTTTGCCGAGCATTATGATTACCTGGTTCAGAATTTTGACAAAGAAGGGTTTTTGAAAAAAACGATCCGGTTTGATTTTGGGAAAAATAATTGGGATTTGAAGAGCCGTTTGGAATTAGCAAGAAGTGGGCAGGAAAGGCAGGATTATTTATCTGAGAATCAAGTGGTGCAATCGATTGGAGATTTTTTTCCTTTCCAAGATGTATTTTTTATGTCATTTAGAATGAAAATGAAAAACTACTGGGTTTTCATGGATAAGAGTTTTGAAAATCTGAATGTGATCAATGACTGGGAGAATGATTTGGATCTGATGAAATTAGATTATTGGACATGGACAAAAACGGAGGATGAAATCATCTACCAGAAAAGTTCCAGGGGCTTTTTCAATGATTATAAAGCTGCCTTCAATGGGAAATCGGTTGTTATGAGACCAGGAGACGTGCATCATTTTTTTGAGGAAAACAGGGAAAAGCTCCAGGAAGAAAAAATTGTGTTGATCTCATTGAAGCTGAAATAGAAAAGGCTGGAATCTCAATTGGGAGGATTCATTTATCAAGAAAACAACAAAAAAAGGAACCCATTGCTAGGTTCCTTTTTATTGAAAGAGCAATTGCTCTTAGTGCTTCACTCTGATTTTCTCCTTGATACGTGCAGCTTTACCCTGACGTCCTCTCAAGTAGAATAGACGAGCTCTTCTCACTCTACCTTGTCTCAATAGATCGATTTGCTCGATCGCAGGAGAGATGATAGGGAAAATACGCTCTACACCGATACCGTTAGAGATTTTTCTTACTGTGAAAGTCTCACCATTGGTATTAGGGTTTTTACGTTGGATCACAGTTCCTTGGAACTGCTGGATACGCTCTTTGTTACCTTCTTTGATACGTACGTGTACGTTGATGGTATCACCAGCTTTGAAAGTAGGGAACTTAGCTCTAACCTCGCTGTATTCTGCCTCTACTATTTTAATTAGTTCGCTCATAGCTTTATCTTTTTATGCTTTCGCTTTTTGCCATCTCTGTGGCTTATTTAATTACTTCTCGTTCGATGCTGTATCGAAGAAACCCTATTCCTGTCCGTCTAGCAGATCAGGCCTTCTTTGTTGGGTCCTACGAACCGACGCTTCAAATCTCCATTCATTTATCTTGGCTTCATGCCCAGAAAGCAAAACATCCGGAACTTTCATTCCATCATATTCTGCAGGCCGAGTATATACTGGTGGTGCCAGTAAGCCATCTTGGAAAGAATCTGTCAAGGCCGAAGTTTCGTCATTCAATACCCCCGGGATCAGGCGAATCACTGCATCAGCGACTACCGCTGCTGCTAATTCTCCTCCGGAAAGTACGAAATCTCCAATGCTGATTTCTTTGGTGATGAATCGCTCCCTCACCCGCTCATCTACACCTTTATAATGACCACAAAGGATCAAAAGGTTTTTTTTGAGCGAAAGCGCATTGGCCATGGGTTGGTCAAAAGTCTCTCCATCAGGCGTCATATAGATTATTTCATCATAAGTCCGCTCCTGCTGTAAAGATTCAATGCATCGAGCGATAGGCTCGATCATCATGACCATTCCGGCTCCCCCACCAAAAGCGTAATCATCTACTTGCTTTTGTTTGCCCGTTGAATAATCTCTCAAGTTGATCACCCGGATGCTGGCCAATCCTTTTTCTTCCGCTCTTTTCAGAATGGAATGTGCAAAGGGGCTGTCCAACAATCCCGGAACCACCGTGATAATATCAATGTGCATGGGTCAGTCTTCCAGATAAATTTCAAGTAAACCTTCGGGTAATTGGCAGAAAACTTTTTTTGCTGCCTTGTCCACCTTTTGGATAATTCCGTCTTGAATCGGTATCAAAACTTCTTTGCCCTGGTGTGTCACCCCGAGGAGATCCTGTGTTTCCAGATCATAAACAATCTGGACAGTTCCGATCAAACCTTTGGCCTCATCAAAGACCTCAAATCCGATCAACTCGTGGAAGTAATATTGGTCTTCTTCCAATTCTGGTAGCTCGGTCAGAGGAAGATAAACTTCCGTTCCAACGAGTGACTCTACCTGATCGAGCGAATCATAATCCTCAAATTTGGCTAAGGCTTTATTTCCAGGTTGGAGTACAAAATGCTCCAGGAAAAACGGCACCAGCCGGGATTTTTGCTCTAGGAATAGATGCTCAAGATCTTCATAATCTTCGGGATGATCTACATCCAGCACCACGACCACTTCTCCACGAAGTCCATGAACTTTGGCTACATAGCCTAATTGAAAGCATTGCTCCTTGTTCATGGGGAGATTTGTTTATTAAGCTTTTGCTTCGTCGCCTTCTGCGGAAGCCTCAGGTGCTTCTGATCCTTCAGATGCCTCAGGAGCTGCTTCTTCAGAAGCTTCTTCAGCTGGAGCAGGTTTGTTTGCAGCTTCAGCAGCAGCTAGAAGAGCTTTTTGCTCATCTTCTCTTGCTTTAATAGCATCCAATCTAGCTTGGTTTTTAGCAGCTTCAGCATCCAAAGCCTTCTGACGTGCGTCAGCTTTCGCTTTGTTGATACCTTCAGTCTTACCAGCGATTTTTGAGTCTTTTTCGTTCAACCAAGCTTCGAACTTAGCATCTGCTTGTTCTTGCGTGATTGCACCTTTCAATACACCAATTTGAAGGTGTTTCTTCAGCATGATACCTCTGTAAGAAAGCATAGCTTTTACAGTATCTGTAGGCTGAGCTCCATTCAACAACCATTTTAGAGCGCGCTCATTGTTGATGTTAATGGAAGCAGGATTCGTGTTTGGGTTATAAGACCCGATTTTTTCGATGAAGCGTCCATCACGTGGAGCTCTTGCATCAGCTACAACCACGTCGTAGATAGCCATTTTCTTTCTACCTCTTCGTGCTAATCTGATTTTTACTGACATAAATTTGTTGTATTTAGTGAGTGGATGGAACCCGTCCATCCTAATTTTGGAGTGCAAAGATAGTGTAAATCCTTGTAAAGCCATAAGTTGGCTAAAGAATATTTGTCTAAAAGAGAGCTTTTCTTTTATCTTGCAAAACAATTTTCTATGGCCCTGTACCTGCCTGCCGGTTGGAAAGGGTTCGTTGGATATCTACCAATCTGTAGGCCGTGGTTCCAAACAAGGGGATAAATAACCGAATATGTTCACAGTTTATGCCTTAAAAAGTGAAAAGGATGGTAGGATTTATGTTGGTTTTACTCAAGATATAAATAGGAGATTAAAAGAGCATGATTCAGGTAAGACAAAGTCAACCAAAGGTTTGGTACCTTGGTTTGTTATATTTACCGAAGAAGTAGAAACTAGAGAAGAAGCCAGGGCTAGAGAAATTTATTTGAAATCTGGCGTAGGAAAAGAATATTTGAAATCTTTATAAATATGGCCCTGTAGTTCAACGGATAGAACAAGCGTTTCCTAAACGCTAGATCTAGGTTCGATTCCTAGCAGGGCTACAATCAAATGGAAAAGTTCAGTCTAATCAACTGTTATGTTACAAATCCATAACATGCGTTTCCTAAACGCTAGATCTAGGTTCCCTGCCTGCCGGTAGGCTGGGATTCCTAGCAGGGCTACTTTTGATTTTTTATGGTTTCATTCTGAAAATACCTTAAATTAATTCCAGTTTGAACCCAAAATAAATGTCTGAAAAAAGAAGACTTACCCTGAAAGATATTGCCAAAGAGCTTGGAATATCTGTCTCTACTGCCTCAAGGGCATTAAATTCTTATCCTGGTATTGCCGAAGAAACCATCAACATGGTCAAGGATTTTGCAGAAAAGCATAATTATGTCCCCAATACCATGGCTGTTAACTTCAGAAAAAACAAGACCATGACCTTGGGAATTATTGTCCCAGAGCTAATCCATTATTTCTTTTCATCTGTCATCAGTGGAGCAATCCAAACGGCAAAAAAACATGGTTATAGTGTTTTTGTCAGCCAAACAGATGAGAAAGTTTCAGATGAGGTGATTGCCTGCCGAACTCTCCTTTCCTCTGGAGTGGATGGGCTTTTGATCTCTATTTCCAATGAAACAATCGAAGGAGAACATATCCGGGAATTTCTGGATGAAGGTAAACCAGTAGTCCAATTTGATAAAGTTTCAGACTATCTGGAAACTCCGAAAGTGATTGTCGATGATTTTCAGGGAGCTTTTAAAGCAGTGGAACACCTGATTAAGCAAGGTTATAAAAATATTGCACACATAGGTGGCTGGGCAGATGTTAAGAACTCTATGGAGAGAAAGAGAGGATATGAAGCCGCTTTGGATCGTTATGGATTCAAAATTGACAAAAGCTATTTATTCCAATGCAAAGATATCAGCGAGCAGGAAGGGTACGATTTCACCAAAAAACTAATGGAGTTACCAAATCCTCCTGATGCTATTTTCTGTATCACAGATATAGTGGCGATGGGTGCAATCAAATATTTGAAGAAAAAGAAAATGGCTATCCCTGAACATATTGGGATAGTTGGATTCAGCAATTGGCAATTGGCAGGTTTGGTTTCCCCTGGATTAAGTTCGGTGGATCAGCATGCTTATCAAATGGGTGTCAAAGCTGTTGAAATAATGATCAATATCCTGAAAGGAAATGCTGTCTGCAAAGATGAGGCACACTTGCTCGAAACTGAATTAGTCGTCCGAGAATCATCTTCTTTGGGCAAGTACTCCAATCTTGAGTAAGGCCTTAATTGATCGGTTCAAAGAGATAGAATTCATAAGGTTCTAAGATCAGATATTCATGATCCATTCCAATTTCGAATTCCTGTCCGCTCCAGTGATCCAATAGTTTGGATGGAACAGGCTTAGACTCTTTGAAAGCATACCAAGTCAAGAAGGCTGTTTCAGCGCTGAAATTGAAAATTCCATATAATTTTTGATCACCATACTGTCTTAAGAATCCTGCCACATGGATATTATGCGGAGGAAGCCATTGGAGATTTTTGTGATCTGCTACTACTGACAAGCTTTTTCGAAGCGAGATTAATTTCTTGGTTCCTTCAAAAATCTGATGTTCAACAGTTCCTGTTTCTTTCCGGTTTTCATTTTTTTCCCAATTAATAATCGGTCGGTGCATCCATCTATTATCATAGCTTTTCCCAGGATCCTCTAAGTAGGAATAGTCATTGGTATAGCCAATTTCATCGCCATAAAACAACATAGGCAATCCACCAAGGAAAATAGAATGGGCCTGCATCATCAGGATTTTTTGAATCGATTGCTTGATGCTGTATTCATTTTGTTCATCCTGGGCTTTTTCCAGTCCACAAAGGGATGCCAAAGAACCGCTGATTCGGGCATCTCCGGTTTTGGGATTGGAAGAAAAAAGCGCGCCTTTTGAAGGACTATGGGTTTGAGCTCCTGTGAAGTAGTTCTTCAAAAACTTCCGATGTTCAAAAGGGTTTTTCCCTGCCTGCTCTATCATGTAATCATCATATCCCAAGCCGATGTCATCATGGCATCGGGTGTAGGTGATCCAAGTAGTTCCAGCTGGTTTTTTGAGGATTTCATGTTGCGCAGCGAGCATCACCTTTGTTTCACCAGAAGCTAACATATCCCATTGAAGTGCCATCTGCGTTGCATTATAGGCGAAATCACATTCCTTGGCCAGATAGTCTTCAGTTCCAAAATATTTGATTATTTCATTGGGTGCAACAATTGCCTCGCCCAACAATGCCATACCTGGAGTAGCAACTGAAACACATTGCTTGATGAGCCTTAAAAGCGTATGTGCCTGCGGCAAGTTTTGAGAACTGGTCCCAGTTTGTTTCCAGATAAATGCAGGTGCATCTATCCTCAAAACGTCCACACCTAGATTTCCATAGAATAGAATATTTTCCAGCATGGCTCTAAATACCGCAGGGTTCATGTAATTGAGATCCCATTGGTAATTGTGGAAGACAGTCATCACCCATTTGTTGCATTCGGGCACGAAAGTGAAATTTCCTGGAGAGCTTTCTGGAAAGATTTCCGGCATAGATGCATCATACTGATTTGGGATCCAGCGATCGTCATACATGTAGAAATAATCTTGGTATTCAGGGTCTCCTTTTTTGGCTTTTTCTGCCCATTCATGTCTATGCGAAGTGTGATTCAATACAATGTCAAGCATCAAATACATCCCTTTTTTCTGCATTGATTTTCGCAAAACGATCAGTTCCTCAAGTGTACCGTATCTTTCATCGACTTTTCGAAAATTCGAAACCGCATACCCTCCATCACTTTCTCCGGCTGGGCTTTCGAAGAGCGGCATCAAGTGTAAAAAATTCACCCCTAACTCATCAAAGTAACCTAGCTTGGATTTCATGTTTTTAAGCTTTCCTGAGAATCTATCCACATACAAGCTCATTCCAACCAGTTCATTGCTGAGAAACCAATCTCCTTTTTTTTCCTTTTCAGAATCCCTTGATTTCAGATCTTTTCCTCTTTCTGCATTTGCGGTAGCCAAAGACAAAATCAATTGGCCAAAACTCTCCTGAGCTTGAGGCGATGTACCGTAAATTTCAGAAAAGAGTTCTTTGATCTTGTCTATGGAATTGGAAAGTCGCAAGAAAAATGCTGAGTCATCTTTCTTCGAAAAACCGTTTTTAGATAAAATATCAACAGCAAAAGAGTAAGCAGGTTGATCCATTGTATTCATGTAGGTAAATAACTATTAATGTCCGATTGGTCCAGCAGTAGGGCTCTCGGTGATGTTTTTATTTTCTTTGATCCGAAGGACAGCAAGTGCACCAATCAGCAAAAGAGCTCCGGCAAATGTGATGGCAGTTCCAGGATCGTTATTGAGGAAGGTTTTGGAAATGAACCCAAAACTCAACGTTTGAAGTATCATCGGGATCACGATCATCATGTTGATGATTCCCATATACACGCCATATCTCTCTTTTGGAATTTCATTGACCACAAGCAGATAAGGAACGCCCATCATACTTGCCCAGGCGATACCGAAGCCAGTCATCGGGGCAAAGAGCAAGTATTTATTTTCGATATGTGGGAAAATAAGTAAGCCAACTCCAGCCATTATCAGGCAAATGAAATGGACTTTTTTAGGGCCGAATTTGGTGGCCATTTTAGCCAAAAAGAAAGCAGATAGAAACGTGACAATGTTGTACCAGCCATTCACCAGGCCCGTCCAACCCACGGCTTCCTCATAAAGCGATTTGTTTTCTAAAGGAGAGGTATCCCAGACAGATTGAGCAATACTCTTTGCGGCATTCTGCCAATAGCAAAACAGTGCATACCATTGAAAAAGGTACACAAGAGCGAGTTTCCACATCACCGATGGCATTTGGGTTAGGGCTTCTATGATCTCGAGATTTTGGGCAAAAATGACTTTAAGAGTAGGATGATTTTCTGCCCAATGGATTGTCCTTCGGATGATTTTTCGGTCAAATAATGCCGGAATCATCAAAATGAATAAAACCAAATAGGCAAATAAAGTGGTGAGAATAGAAAGGAAAAACTGAATGGCCGGATGAGGCATTCCTTTGTTTCTTTCCTTCAAAACGGCCAACTCTTCTTCGGAAGGAGGATATTCTGGAGTTTTGGAAATACTCCACATGACTGATCCAATGGAACAAATGGTTCCTAGAAAGAATGAGGCATAAACCCAAATAGGTAAGGAGCCGGCAATTCCCGGAATGTATTTTTGGAATACGAATAAGGAGACATTGGCTAAAGTGATGCCCAATCCGGTGAAGAAACTTTGTGTCAGAAAGCCTTTGCTATACTGCTCATCTGGAAGCACATCCGCTATCAAAGCTCTGTATGGCTCCATGGCAGTGTTATTGGCGGCATCCAATACCCACAGCAAACCTGCAGCCATCCAAAGCGAACTACTGAACGGATAAAAGAAAAGACAAATGCTGCACATCAATGCCCCGATAAAGAAAAACGGTTTTCTTCTCCCAAACCTTGGACTCCAAGTACTATCACTTAATGCGCCAATAATGGGTTGAATCAATAATCCAGTCATTGGTCCTGCCAAATTCAAAATCGGGATTTCGTCTGGTGCAGCACCCAACATATCATAGATTGGGTTGACTGCGCTTTGCTGTAACCCGAAACTATATTGAATCCCAAAGAACCCAACATTCATGTTGATGATCTGGGAAAAGGAGAGCTGAGGCTTTCGCATGCGTTATTTTGGGTTCGGTTTTTTGGGTGTTGATTCTAGAGAGATTTATAAATTCTTTAAAATCAGCATTTAAAATACGGATTAAACCCCTTAATCAAAGCGTTGTCCTTTAGGTAGAGCACCCTTTAAAGCATTCAAAATTAGCTATGATCCATTATTTTGAAGCATTTCAAACGGTTGAAATAGAGAAAATTCAAGGGGATTTTTTTTTAAAAAAAAGTTAAAAAAAATCAGTCGAATTAGGATCTAAGAGGTCAAGCTTACCAAATCCATAATATTTTCCTTTTAGTTATTCGCTTTCTCCTGACAACCTAACTATTATTTTTGCTTGATTTCCCTTTACCGTCCAGGCTGGAATTCTGATTTCAATTCTCTTCAACCCTAAGATGTGCCGGTCTAGCTCCAGCGGTGCAGGATCAAGTGAAACCACAGAAACCATGATTTCAGGATGGGAGAGGTTCTGAAGGTGAAGGGTTTTGCCGTTTTGCTTTAATATCGCTCCATTCTTAGTGATTTCTACATCCGCCAAAGTCATCATTTGCCAAGTGATAAGCTGGGTTTTTTCAGAAAGCTCAATTTCATCCTCAATGGTGATTGAGAGCGGGCTGTCTTTTAAAAACTTCCTTTTTGCTGATTTAACCTGACCTTCAAGTGTTTTGCTTAAGTCAAATGTCGCTTCTGGTTGCTCCCCATCACTAAAAGATAGAAGTCTCGATTGGCCTTCAGTTCGGTGAAGGGAATTGTTGACGGTTAGGGTGCTGTGTCCAAAATTATTTTTGGTCAATAAAGTCCAACGCTCACTACTTTGAGAACGATTCCAAAGGTCAAATCCGGTTTGCTCCAAGTCATTGTAATTTTGATTTCCCGGATCTATAGACCAACGCACGCCGTTCAATTCAAATATAAAGGAACCCGCGTCCATATTTCCGTGATTGACCATACCTCGACCACCCTTGCCTCCAAAGTAATAGTGACTCGGATCATTCTCACCTCCTGTAAAAATCACGATCGGATTTGATCCTTCCCCTTTCCAGGCTGTGGGGATTCCTTCTCCTCCTTTTTCTTCGTATTGGGAAATCCAGGCCATAGATGCACCCGCGAGTCGACCCAATTTCCCGAGTTTTTCAGGTGAAATGAGGAAACGATCTCTTTCAAAGTAATGAGGGTTTCCTGATTTTGTTGCGAACCAAGCCAGCGTAAAATCTCCGGCATTGCTACGCTGATCTCCGCAATCCGCAAAATTATAATACCATCCTGAGGGAGCATTTGCCAAGGTGCGGAAAAAAGCACTTTCCTTAAATGCCGGGAATTCCCAATGTCCAAAGTCCGTTCCAAAAGCACTTTCTAGCATCGCAGCCGTGATGACTGAAAAGCTGGTTCCGTAGGCCCAATAGGTGGAACCTTCGGGGTAAACTCCATCAGGACCGTACTCGACCAACGAATGGGGCAGGCCATCCAAAGCCCGATGGATGGTTTTAGTGGCCAACTCAGGATTGACCTCTGCGATGGCAATGGACGCAGCGATCATGCCTCCATTACAGACTTGATTCCAGTTGTTGGTGCCATAAGCCCAACTAGGATTTTTCCCATCTTCAGGCCAACTAGGCATGATTGCCTTTTCGATCAGCGATTTTTTTGCGAGCTCTTGGGTGGATTTAGGTAAGTCTCCAGCGGTCCAGTCCAAAGCAAAAGCTACTGCAGTTGCCATTTCTGCCACATCCAAAAAATGAGAGGGATTCCAGTCCGTAAAATTGCAAACTGCCAAAACCTCATCATTGATTCGGGCGAGCACTTTAGGATTTTTCTCCATCAGATAGACAAACCCCAGCATATTTATCCGATAAAGCATTTCCCTGGAAACTCCCAATAGCCTTCTTCCCTCCATCTCTCTTTCCAAAAGCGGCTCTGCAAAAATGGATTCAGCATTCTGCTGAATGGCAGCATACATGTTTTTTAATACAGGGTCTGTGTTGATTTTCTTTTGCAGGTCTTTTACTATTGGTTTATCGAAAACTAGACGTGGAGAGAATTTTCTAAGGTTTTTTTGGAGATAAGAAGTTGATATGGGATTATCAAGTTTGGGGATTTCTTCCTCCTGTGCAAAAGCTGAAAAAATAACCACAATAAAAATAAGGGAGAGAACCAGTCTGAGTTTTGAGTACATGATTTTCGGTTTAAGTAATTCGCATTTCCTTAAATTAATGCCTTGTTTGGTAAAAAACCCTTGGAAGTGGTTTTTACCAAAAACACATCACCACTTAGCGGATATTCGGTGAGCTGGGCTTCACTGAGATTTTCCTGAGCGGTTGTGATCAAAAGCGTATCCAGATTTTCTCCTCCAAAGCAACAGGAGGTTACATGCGGTACGGGAAGATCTATTTTATCGATTAATTCGCCTGAATTGGGATTCCAGCGATAAACTCCCGAACCTCCATAATGCGCCACCCAAAGCATTCCTTCTTGATCAATGCACATCCCATCAGGGAAGCCAAGTTCTTCTGGAATCTCTACAGCAATTCGGTCAATTCTGATATCTCCACTTTCTAAGTTGAAAGAAAATGCTTTGATCTGCCTAGTTGGAGTATCGATAAAGTAAAAAGTCTGATTGTCTTCCGTCCAGGCCATTCCATTGGAAATGGTCAATTGATCTAATTGTTTTTCTGGCTTCAAATCATGACCAATTCGATAAAGGGAGCCGGCTCCTTCTGTAAATAAAGTGCTCAAAGTCCCGATCCAGATTCTTCCTTGTGGATCTACTTTTCCATCATTGAAACGATGCAAAGGAAATTCCTGCTCCACCTCCGCAATCCAATTCAGGTCTTTTGATTCTAAATTGTACTTAGCCAGCTTACAGTCCAGACCTAAAATCAATTCATTTTCTTTCCCTTCCAAAACCACTGTCAAGCGATGGGGGAAAGTCATCGAGCTGGTATTTCCAGTTGCTGGCGAGTGTTCAAAGAGCTTTCCGTTTTCAATATCCACCCAGAAGAAACTTTGCCTGCCTGAATGCCAATAAGGACCTTCGCCAAGAAAGCATTGAGAGGGGATGGATGTGTAGTTATAGGTTTTCAAAATTTTAGATTATTACTATTTAAAGAAGTGATGATACAAACCTTCGAGGTTTCAAAAACCTCAAAGGTTAATTCTATTGCGTATTTCGTACTTCACTTTTCTTCATTTCATTCCAAGGGGCATATTGAGCGAAGCTGAGGGGGCTGAGGTTCTTCAGAATCTCGTAAATCCGATATCATAAATCGTAAATTACTCGTGCCAATACTGGGCGATTTTCTTTTTCAAGAATCCAACACTTCTGGCTAGTTGATCCATGCCATCTACGCCATCTTCAATGCTGATCCAAGAATCGAACCCTACGCGTTTCAATTCAGTGAAAATGGCGTCGTAATCGTTCATGCCTTGACCGATTTCTCCATGGCTCAGACGCTTGGCATACCCTTGCGCTCCGCCTTCTTCTTTTCTCAAATCTTCAATCGTTCCATATTTCAAAAACCGATCGCTCGCATGCATGGTCACGACTCTTTCTGATACATCATAAAGCAAGTCCAAAGGATCTTCTCCCGCCAAAAATGTATTGCTGGGATCGAAATTCACTCCAAAATTTGGATGATGGATGCTGTTCACCAACTTGGTGAATATGGCTCGTTTCTGAGCAAACTCGGGATATTCCCAAAAATCGTCTTTGTAGTGATTTTCAATGATAAGCGTAATACCCAAGGACTTGGCATAAGGAAGGCATGCTTCGATGCAGTCCTTCGCCAATTTGATTCCTTCATCAATGGATAGCTCAGGTCGGTATTGGCCGGAAAGTACGCGACAATAGTTGCCTCCCAATTCGTCTGTCATCTCAATCCAGCGTTTTTGCTTCTGGATTTCTTTTTCGCGAAAGGATTTGTCCCGATGTGTAAAATCCGGCGAGCAGCACATCATAGGAATCACCATGCCATGATCTTCGACCATTCTTCTGAATAAAGGCCAGTTATTTTGGTTTTCCATTTCCAAAAAGCCTGCATACCATTCCAGCCCATCTATTTCTAAAGGGGCTGCAAGCTTTATCCACTCGGCAATTTTCATGGTTCCATCTTTGCAAAGTGCTTGCATAAAAGCTTTTGGGAAAGCTGCTAATTTGGGCATTTTAGTTTGGGTTATTTATGAGGGATCGTGCTTGGGTCTTTCGGGATATTTCTGCCGATCATCGGGAATTGCTCTAAATCAACTACCTGTCCGCTGATCGGTCCGCTTTCATCGGAGAGCCAATAAATGGTAGCAGCAGCTATTTCCTCCGGCCAAATAATTCTCCCCGCCGGAGCATACATCTTGGATAAATGCTGGTACCAAGTGTCAGAAAGTCCATGCTCTTTCTTTCGCTCAACTTCCTTCTCGGTTAGAACCCAGCCTGGATTGATCTGATTGACACGGACCCCGTTTTCACGGAAAAGTGAATCGCCCAAGTTTCTGGTCATGGTCATTATTGCTCCTTTAGTAATACTGTAAGCCAATAAATTGTGCTCTCCGCTCCAGGCATTGATCGAACCGATGTTTAATACTGCTCCGTGATTTTCTATCAAATGAGGTAGTGCAGATTTGATCAGAAATAAAGGGGCATAGGTATTTACCTCCATTAGTTTGTTTAAAAATGCTTTATCAGTCGAGTGAATATCTGAGGCTGCCACGATTGCTGCATTATTGACGATGCTGTCAAGCTTTCCCCAAGTGCTTATCGCTAAGTCAACCAACCGTTGAGTGGCTCCCTCATTGGAGAGGTCTTCAATATGTAAAACTGAATTTTCAGATCCGATCTCAGCAACTACCTGCTTTCCTAAGTCTTCTTCCAAACCATGGATAACTACTTTTGCGCCTTCAGAAACAACCTTTTTGGCAATAGCTTTTCCTATGCCCATTGTGCTTCCTGTGACGATAATAACTTTGTCTTTTAGCCTCATTTTATACAGGTTTTAAAACACTTTTTACAACTTCTCCGCTATGCATTTTCTCAAAGGCTTCATGCCATTGGGTAATTGGCCAAATGCCTCCGATAATAGGTTTTACATCTAATGTCCCGCTGGCAAGCAAGCCAAGAACTTTCTCCCAAATCGGCCAGTTATGGCTGAAACTCCCTTGAAGTCTTACATTTTTTTGGACGATTGGGTCTAAAGAAAAATTGCAGGGTGTGGGTCCCCAGCCAACTTTGGTGATCTGTCCATTTGGGCGAACAAGTTGCATCGCGATCTTTAAAGTTTCACTGACTCCGGCAGCGTCGACGACTAAATCAGCTCCCAATCCGTCTCTTTTTCTCGCCCATTCAGAAGCGTCATTTATTATTGGAGTGATTCCATAACTTTTCGCGATTTCCAGTCTTCCTCGGTCTTTTTCCAAACCCAGAATTGCCACATCTCCACCACAGATTTTCGCCACTGCTGCGCAAAGAATCCCGATAGTCCCTGGTCCAATGACGATTACTCGATCTCCGGGTTTGATGTGCGAGTTCACTGCTACGGCATTGTAGGCTACGGAGCATGGTTCGGTAAGGCAAGCTTCCTCAAACGAAAGTCCTTCAGGTACATGATGCAGGCATCGCGCAGGAACTCTCACAAATCTAGTCATGGCGCCATTGACGCCATAACCAAACCCTTTTCTGGTGGGATCAAGGTTGTACAATCCGGATTTGCTCATGGGGTTTTGTGGGTCGATTACAGCGGCGGTTTCACTTACTACCCGATCACCGACTTTCCAGCCGGTCACCCGATCTCCCACAGAAGCTATTTTTCCTCCAAACTCATGACCTAAAACCACGGGGTAGTTCACGGGCCAAGAATGATCGGAAGTCCACTGGTGCAGATCGCTTCCGCAGACCCCTACATTTTCAACCTCCAATAAAATATCTTCTTCACCAATTTCGGGGACAGGGATCTCTCTTATTTCTACAGAATGCTTTTTCTCAGCGTAGTTGACTACGGCTGCATTTTTGGTGCTGGACATGGTTAGGTTTTTTTGGGTAAAACAGTTGTTTGACTGTGGATTGCTTCGCAAATCATACGGAGTGAGCCCTCCAGATCACCACTGGCAGTTTTGAAAGAATCGGCATCTATGGTCAAAGGAGCTCCTAAAACCACCAATGGCGCACCGTATTGTGGGCATTGGATGGCTTGTTCCAGAGATAAACCGCCAACCGCCTGCACAGGGATATTGACAGCTTCCACTACTTCTCGGAGTTGATCCAATGGGCTGGGCATTCTTTGGCCGGAGGCCGCAATTCCCCTTCTTTCATCATAGCCGATATGATGGATCACATAGTCGCAGCCTAAATCTTCTAAAAACTTTGCGCCATCCACCATGCTTTCACAGACCATGTTGTCTCCCATGACTTTTGCACCGAAATCCTTACCAGCCTGCACGACACATTTAATTGTTTCAGCATGTGCTCTTGCCATGACTACTACATGGGTGGCACCAGCTCTCGCCATCATTTCTGCTTCGAGGTAGCCTCCATCCATGGTTTTGAGATCTGCTACGATTGGAACACCAGGAAATGCTTCCCGCAACTTTCTGACTCCATGAAGTCCTTCTGCTAAAATCAATGGAGTTCCGGCTTCCAGCCAGTCGACTCCTGCTCTCATCGCCAAGGCTGCCGTTTCGAGCGCCTCATCAATGTTTATCAGATCCAGAGAGATCTGTACAATAGGTTTCATATATTTTGGGTTTTGGTAAAAAAGTAAACCTTAATATAAACCTTTTTTGAAATTGAATTAGAGGGTTGTATCCTGATTGCTTTTCTTCGCTCAACAAAAAACCTCAGCCGTTTATGACTGAGGTTACTTTGGTTTTGGATAGCATTATTGCTGCAATCGAGCTTGGACTTCTTCGATTAGCCCTTCATATTTCTTTAGGATACGTGCCCAATCTTCAAATTTCTCATCGTCTTTAACCGTCACTTGGTTTTGACCATCTAGAAATGCCTCTTGGCTGATCAATTTGATCGCATATGCTAACTGATCTGAATTTCCTCCACTGCTCACGATGACTCTGGTACGGATAATACTTGATTGGAAGTTTTGAACCTGCCAAGAAGTAGTCAAATAGCCCGTGTTAAAATCAACTGTTTCCAGGATGTCAAAATATCTTGTGATAATGGAGCTTAGAATTCTCCAAGCTTCTTCAGGAGTATGCGCTGAGTTGACAGGAACGGTGATTCTCACATTTGCCAAATCCGATGAAACAGAAGAAGTATAGGCTTCATCCACATTCATTTCAATAAAATCAGTAACTGGAGGTTCCTGCATGTTTGGCTGATTGTAATAGTTCTTCACATAGCGAACATATCCATCTTTCTTCACCCGGATTTCTACGTTTCCATTTTTAGGGACTTTCAGATCATAGCTGCCTGTTCCGACTGTTTTCCCGCCTATCTCAATGATGGCATCATTCGGGTTAGTAGTGATCTTAACCAATCGGTCATCCAATTGAGCTTTTTCTCTAACAGGAGGTTCAGGGTCTGTGTCTGGCTTATTACAGAAAACTTTGGTGTATTCCACATACCCATCCTTATTAACAGTGACCGTTACGCAGTCACCCAAAGGAATTTTGATGTCTTGATTTCCTTTTCCGACGCTTACGCCATTGGCAGTTACATTGCCATCAGCAGGGATCACTTCCAGACGAACCTGGCGATCTTTTAATTCAAAATAATCTTTTGCCGGAGGCGTCTCTCTGTCTGGAGAATTGTAATAACTTTTTGTGATAGGGGCATATCCTGGCTTCTTGATTTCCACGGTATGAAAGCGATCCTTCTGGATAATTAGGTAAATCGCTTTTGTTCCGATCATTCTACCATCAACAAAAATCTCTGCATCGTAAGGTTCGGCTGTGATTTCTACTCTTCGGGAATCCAAAGAAACATATTGCTCTTTGTCCCATTTCAGATCTCTATTGAACTCTTTGATGACTGGTTCGTAACCAGGTTTGGTGATTTTGATACGGTTCCGACTATCTTTCTCTAGTTTATATTCGATTGCACCGGTTCCCAATTCTTGCTTATCCGAATCATCGTAATCATTTAGCAAGATGAATTTTGCGTCAGAGTGATTGGCAGTAATCTGAAGTTTTTGAGAAAAGGAAAGTGAAGCTGAAAAAAGGAATATTAAGGTAAGAGTGAGTAAATTTTTACAATACATATAAGGGTGGTTTGGCTTTTATTTTCCGCAAATAATTCAATTAGAATTATTTATGCAAAATAAAATTTCAAGAATTGTCCAATTTTTCCCCAATTAAGACCATTCTTTTCTTAAAAAATTTAACCAATTCTTATGCATTACTTTTTCCACATCTTGCTCTGAATATCCTCTTTGTCTCAGTAAATCAGGTACTTTGCTAAGATCACCAATCGTGTCTAAGTCATGTGGAGCTTGTTCCTTACCAAATGCCCCATCCAAATCTGAGCCAATACCAATATGATTTGCATTGCCCGCGACTTGGCAAATGTGATCTAAATGATCAAGAACCGTATTTAATGTCACGTTTCTTTCCTGAGGAGTAGTTTTTCCTCTTTCCCATCCCGGACTGAGCATCCATGCATCCATTGCCCCACCAATAACAGCACCACGATCCACTAATGCTTTGATCATCTCATCAGAAAATTGCCTGTTGTGATCGACTAATGCCCTGCAATTATTATGACTCGCCCAGACAGGACCTTGGTAAATGTCAAGTGCTTCCCAAAATGCCAAATCACATAAATGGGTAGCGTCTAAAATGATTCCCAGTTCATCCATTTTGCGGAGCAAAGCTTTTCCATCTTTGTTTAGAGGAGCGGAGGCATCTGTGCCATGG
Source organism: Algoriphagus iocasae (assembly GCF_014206875.1). Lineage (GTDB taxonomy): Bacteria > Bacteroidota > Bacteroidia > Cytophagales > Cyclobacteriaceae > Algoriphagus > Algoriphagus iocasae. Next base: position 1,357,514 of record NZ_JACIJO010000002.1, read on the forward strand.
GCATATCTTCCAGGGCCGTAATGTGCGGGACCAAGTGCGCGAAGGCCATATTCATAAGCTTTTTCCAGATAATCCAGATTGACAATTGAGTCAGCACCTTCCAGAGAGAGGATAAAACCAACTGGTTTTTCGGTATTATCCTCATCGTTTTCCCAAAGAGAAACATGGTCGTTCAGCTCAGAAAGATTTCTGATTTGGGTCATTTCACCTTGCTCTACCATTGCTTGATACCAAGCCAATTGGCCTTGTGTCTGAGCCCAAGCCTGAGCAGGAGAGTGCCAGCCAGGAAGAGGATTGTCAGGAGCGACATATCTTCCGATTTGAGTAGCTACTACCAATCCAATATTGCCCTTTCTAAGATCGGGAAGGGATACTATCGCGTTTCCTCTATCTGGTTTATCCGTCATTCCAAGCTCTCTTGCATTGATTTCGGAAGCCGGTCGGGTCAAGTCACGGTTCCACTCGAGAGCATTCATGCTCAGATCCAAATGTGCGTCAATTGTCAGCATATACTAAAAGCTTTGAAGAATAAAAACAGTAGGGATTTTATGTAGATCAAGAGGAAGTTTCTTCCACTCAGCAATGGTTTTGGTAAGGATCATCTCGTCTTTTGCAGTGATATTTTTTGCGATGCAAAGCTTGGTATTCGCAGAAAGCACCCGTAAACAATCTTCAAAAATCTGATTGTTTCGAAAAGGAGTTTCCATAAAAATCTGAGCTCTTTTTTCGCGTAGTGATTCCGATTCTAAAGCTTTTAATGCAGAGGCGCGGTCTTTTTTATCGATTGGTAAATATCCATGAAATGCGAAAGATTGTCCCGAAAATCCAGATCCCATCAAAGCCAAAAACATGGAGCTAGGTCCAGAAAGTGGGACCACCTGAATACCTTTGACATGGGCATGAGCCACAGCCAATGCTCCCGGATCAGCAATTCCCGGGCATCCAGCTTCAGAAATAATCCCCACATCCGCCCCATTCATCAAAGGCTGCATGAGACGATTGATTGTTTCAGGTTTGGTGCTTTTATCGAGTATTTCAAAGTGGATTTCTTCGATGTTTACTCCTAATTTCAAGCTGCTGATATATCGCCTGGCGGTTCTAAGGTTTTCTACCAGATAGACTTTGGTATGCTTGACTACCTCTCTGACCTGCGGACTGATGACATCATTGGCAGTGTTTTCAGCTAGTACATTGGGTATCAGAAAAAGTTTTCCTTTGGGCATGGGATGCTATTTTTATTCGAATTTAGAGTTTAATCCACAAAGGAATATTTATCAGTTCTAATTTTCAGTTTTACTTGAGAAACTTCAAGACTTCTTCAATGACCGCATTTGGCTGTTCCGCATGTAGCCAATGGCCTGCACCTGAAATAAATTCTACTTCATAATTGGGGAAGAACTCTTCCATGTCCGACAAGTCCGACTGTTGGATGTAATTCGAATTTTCTCCTGCCAGAAATAAGGTAGGACCTTCGTATTTTTTATCACTTTCCAGTGCTTCTCCCACATTATTGATATTTTTTGTGATCACAGGCAAGTTGATTTTCCAGACAAAACCATTGGAATCTCTACTCAGGCTTTTTAACAAAAACTGCCTGATCCCTAATTCTGAGACATATTGGCCCAAAATATCATCCGCATCTTTTCTGGATTTGATGGTTTTCAAATCAATAGCGTTGAGTCCTTCGAGAATCGTCTGATGATGAACCGGGTAGTATCGAGGAGCGATATCAGCCACAATCAGCTTTTCGACGCGTTCTGGATACTGCAAAGCAAAATTCATCACCGTTTTTCCCCCCATGGAATGACCCATCAAATAGACCTTTTCAAGTCCTTCCTGATCCAAAAGATCTTTGAGATCTTCTACCATCACCTTATAATTCCACTCGTCTGCATGAGGGGAATCTCCATGATTTCGTTGATCTACTAGGTATAATGTGTAGGTTTTTTCAAGCTCTTTGGCAATGCTATACCAATTGTCAGCCGAACCAAAAAGTCCATGAAGAATGACTAGTGGCTTACCTGAGCCTATTTTTTTGAAGTTTAAATGCATTTTGAATTATTGTCGTCATCAGTCCACTGACGACAGTCGACTGCGGATTGATATATAATTTCAGTTAAAATTGAGTTTTTTAGGGCTTGGATTTTTATAGTTAGCTCTTCATAGGATTTATATAGCCTTAAGAAATCATCTTCTGTAATAATCTTTCTTTTCTTTCCTAAATAAAGACAGCTTACAACTTCGATTCCTGATCGACTAGCATACCCGAGAAATTTTTTAAACTCTGGGTTTGATTGTCCGGTGGATCCTTCCGCGATATTTAATGCTACAGAATCTGCCGCCCTTTGTATTTGAGTTGCCAAGACAAATTTTTCTTCGCTCGGGAATTTTTTTATCAATATGCTAATTTCCGTGCTTAGGTCTATTGCCAAATTCCAAACCCTTAAATCTTCGAATTTAAATGCCATAATAATTATGTTTTCTGAACTAATATTTTTGGAAACCGAATCTGGCAGTAGTCTGTTGTCTGTCGACAGTGGACTTATAGATCTTCCAACTGTCTCCGATACATCTGAATGGTATTTTCCAAACCATAATAAAGTGCATCACATACAAGAGCATGTCCAATAGATACTTCATCTAGGTATGGAATTGATTGCTTCAAGAATGCCAGATTATGTAAATCCAAATCATGACCGGCATTAAGCCCCAGACCTAATTCTTTGGCTATTTCGGCAACTTCCACGTAAGGTTTTACCGCATTTTCTTTGTTCTGATGAAAACCTACAGCATAAGGTTCTGTATAGAGCTCCACTCTGTCTGTTCCTGTGAGTTTGGCAGGCTCAAAATACCTGACTTCCGGATTGATGAAAATTGAAACCCTAATTCCAGATTCCTGAAGTTCAGCCACAATATCTTTCAGCATGCCTTGATTGGAAATCGTATCCCAGCCTGTGTTGGAAGTAATGGCATTTGGAGGATCGGGAACTAGCGTTGCTTGAGCAGGTTTTACGGCTTTGACCAAATCCATAAATCGGCGATCAGGATAGCCTTCTATGTTAAATTCAGTTTTAACGACTTTTGCCAGATCGAAGACATCCTGATGTCGGATATGTCTTTCGTCAGGTCTGGGATGAACCGTAATTCCCTGTGCACCAAAGCGCTCAGCGTCCAATGCTACTTTGACCACATCAGGATTATTTGCCCCTCTGGCATTGCGCAGCGTGGCGATCTTATTAATATTTACACTCAGTTTAGTCATTTCCAGGTCGAAAAGGGTATTTTTGTTCCGAATTTTACCATTAACACAAACTTAGAGTTATGAGTTTAAAGCAGAAAATAGATAGCGAAATTAAATCCGCCATGATCGCCAAAGATAAGGATAGATTGAGAGCTTTGAGAGCTGTCAAGTCTTTAATCCTTTTGGAAGAGACAAAAGGAGGTGCAGCAAGTGAGTTGTCAGAAGATGATGAAATGAAGATTTTGACCAAGGCTGCAAAGCAAAGAAAAGATTCTGCAGATATCTACCAGCAGCAAAATAGGGAAGACTTATATGCTGTGGAAATGGCTGAACTAGCAATTATTCAGGAGTTTTTGCCAAAGGCTTTGACTGACGAAGAGATAACTGCTTCTATTTCTGAAATCATCGCTCAGACTGGTGCTTCAGGACCAAAAGACATGGGGAAAGTAATGGGAGTTGCAAGTAAGCAATTGGCTGGAAAGGCAGATGGCAAGGCTATTGCTGATAAGGTTAAATCGTTACTAAACAGCTAAGTTGAGCACAGTAGACATAATATTATTGGTCATTCTGGGCCTTGGTGCCTTTGAAGGATATAGACAAGGATTCCTGATGGGGATCCTTGGTCTTTTCGGTTTTGTCATCGCCATTATTTTAGGGATTTATTTTATGGATCCGATGACGGATTGGCTCAAAGAAAATGTCACTGAATTTAATTTGGGCTATCCAATCTTAGGTTTCATCGTAATCTTCTCGATTACCATGTTTCTAATTAAGTCAGTTGGATGGGCTCTTAAAAAGACCATGGATTTGGTCTTGCTAGGCTCGTTAGATTCAATAGCTGGCGTATTTTTAGGGGTTGTCAAAGCAGCATTTTTCGTCAGTTTATTCTTTTGGCAGGCAAGCCTTTTTAAACTGGATTTACCAAAACAGTGGACTGCAGATTCTGAATATTTAGGATACATAGAGCCAGTGGCACCGGCAATTGTGGAGGGGATTGAACCGTTTTTTCCGAAGGTCGAAGAAAACCTGGAAAAATTAGAAAAGATTGTAGATGATATCCTAAATGATTCTGCTGATTGATAATTTTGATTCTTTCAGTCATATGTTGGCCGATTTGGTCATGCAAACTGGAGCTGAATTAAAAATCTTACGAAATGACTGCTCTCTAGAAAAAATCGATCATCTTGATTTTTCTGGATTGATCCTTTCTCCCGGGCCAGGGAAACCATCAACGGCGGGGAATCTCAGGGATATTTTTGAGAAATATTACAATAAAGTACCAGTTTTGGGAGTATGCCTCGGCCATCAAACTATTGGGGAGTTATTTGGAGCCAAGTTGGTGAAAAATGAAATCCCAGTGCATGGGAAAGTACATTCCATATCCAAAACTTTTGAACATCCATTTACAAATGGATTGCCTGATACATTTCATGTGACGAGGTATCATTCGCTTCAGTTGGAAGAAATACCATCTGATCTCCAAGTTATATTAGAAACTCAAAAAGGAGAAATAATGGGGATAGCGCACTGTGAACTCCCGATTCTTGGGATTCAATACCATCCTGAAGCCTATTTGACTGAGTACGGATTGGAATTAATAAAAAATTGGATGGAGGTAGTTCAGCGTTAATTATCGAAGATCGATAACTTCAACTCCTGCATGCTTTTTCGTATCAAACACAAAATGTGAATCCGGAATAGAAGGATCTGGTTTCAGGTTTTTGAAAGCATAAGAAAAAGAGCCTCCTTGTCCATCAAACATCTCCCAACCCAAAAGATCTTTCGTGTTTTTATCGATCATCAGTTTCACTTTTTGGAAAGGCGCGTTGGATTTTTCTGCATCCAATTCTACTACGTTTGCCTGCTTTCCCTGAAACGTTTTATCTGCTAAAAGCTTATAATTAAAGCCGCTCTCATACATTTTATAAATGTTGGTCGGAGTCAATTCTCCTTCCATTTGAGAAACGTCATTTATTGTAACTTCCTTGTAGCTTGGAGTTTCTATAAAAGTCCAGACTGTTTTTCCATCATTGAAGATTTCCTGGTCTGGAAGTTTTAATCTGTATTGATTTCCTTTCACAGAAATATCCCCGCTTTGGCGGTCACTGGTGCCGGCTTGGTCAGAGTAGGTATAATCAAAGCTTGCGGTAAAACCTTTCATGCTTTGGTATTTCTGACTCATACCGTCTAATACAGCTTTGGCTTTGGGATCTTTTTGTGCAGTAGCATCAAAATTGAAGATCGCTACCAGGAATAGGGTGAATACTAGGGCTAGTTTTTTCATGTAAATCAGGCTGTCGGAACTCTACTAAACAGCTTTTACAAACTATTCAATAACCGTTCCAAACTAGCTTCATCTTGAATCAAGACTTCTCTAGCTTTTGATCCCTCGAAAGAACCAACAATTCCTGCAGCTTCCAGCTGATCGATGATACGTCCTGCTCTGTTGTAGCCCAATTTAAGTTTTCTTTGAATCAAGGAAGTACTTCCTTGCTGATGCATAACGATCAATTTTGCAGCATCGTCAAATAGAGGGTCGCGATCGGATAAATCCACATCTCCTACTGATCCGTCTCCATCTTCACCTTCAAATTCAGGCAGTAAATGAGCATCTGAATAACCTTTCTGTTCTCCGATCCAATCACAAATCGCATCAACTTCTGGAGTATCTAAAAATGCACATTGAATACGCGTGACATCTGACCCTAAAGACAAAAGCATATCGCCCATACCAATAAGTTGATCAGCTCCTCCGGCATCCAAAATGGTACGGCTATCGATTTTCGAAGTCACTCTAAAAGATAATCTCGCAGGGAAGTTGGCTTTAATAATACCAGTAATGACATTGACGGAAGGTCGCTGTGTCGCCACCACCAAGTGAATACCGATGGCTCGAGCCAACTGCGCCAGACGTGCAATAGGCGCTTCGATTTCTTTACCAGCTGTCATCATTAAATCCGCCAACTCATCAATAACAAGGACAATGTAAGGCATAAATTTGTGACCTTTTTCTGGGTTCAGCTTTCGGCTGATAAACTTCGCATTGTACTCTTTCAGGTTTCTCGCTCCTGCGTCTTTCAGCAGGTTATAGCGGTTATCCATTTCGATACATAGTGAATTCAAGGTGTAAATTACCTTTTTGGTATCGGTGATAATCGCTTCTTCCGCTCCAGGTAGTTTAGCCAAGAAATGGCGCTCAATTTTATTGAAAAGTGTTAATTCCACCTTCTTTGGATCCACTAATACAAACTTCAATTGGGAAGGGTGTTTTTTGTAAATCAAAGAAGCCAAAATCATATTCAAGCCAACAGATTTACCTTGTCCGGTAGCACCTGCCATGAGCAAGTGAGGCATTTTTGCCAAATCAGCAACGTAAACTTCGTTTGAAATCGTCTTACCCAAAGCGATCGGAAGATCCTTGTCCGAGCGCATAAATTTCTCAGTACCCAATACTGCACGAGCAGGAACCAGTTCTCGGTTTTTGTTTGGAACTTCAATACCAATGGTGCCTTTTCCAGGGATTGGAGCAATGATACGGATTCCCAAGGCTGCCAAACTCAAGGCGATATCGTCTTCCAGATTCTTGATCTTGGAGATTTTTACACCTGGTTCCGGAACAATTTCATACAGCGTAACGGTAGGACCGATAGTAGCTTTGATCTCCTGAATCCCGATTTTAAAGTTTTCCAGAGTTTCGACAATTTTATTTTTATTGTCTTCTAACTCCTGACGGGAAACGGTTACTTTCTGAACATCGTATTCATTCAGCAGGTCAAGCGTAGGATATTTGTATCTCGGTAAATCTAATGTCGGGTCAAATGGATCTAAATTTTCGACCTCAGAAGCGGTTTTCTCTTCACCTTCTGCTTTGGTGACAGAGAAGTTTTTATCATCGGAAATTTCTTTTGGTGAATCTTTGATTTCATCCAAAAGGTTGATTTGGGAAACATTAAAGATGTCGTCTTCCTCCTCTACAACTTCAGGTTGAGGGGCAGGCTCATCTACCAATTCCACATCGTCATTTTTGATGATCCAGTCGCTGCCATCATCCTCGAACTCTTCCTCTTCATCCTCCATAGAAACAGGAGCAGAGGTAGATTTTTCAAATGGATTTTTTGCTGTTGTATTGGAATCTTCTAGGCCTTCATCCATCAAATCATCCGGATTTTCAGCCTTGGCAGTGAACCATTCTAGTTTGTCGATATCAAAGAAGAAAATCACGAAAATCAATAAGGCTGCGCCAATGAGAATAAATGTTCCCCAGCTTAAGAAATCAGCTGAAAGTTTTGCCAACTCATAACCAAAGCCACCTGATAAGAAGCTCCAATACGAATATCCTTCTACTAAAATGACGATGTATCCGGTCAATAATCCCAGCCAGAATGTAAAGAATAAAGCAAAAGTGGTATAGCGGGTCAAAGAGATCAAAGAGACTTTGAAACTCCATTTGAAACCAAGAATAAACAGAAACGGTGGGAATAGAAATGCCGCAATTCCGAACCAACGGTAGATCATCCAATGTGCGGCCTGAGCACCAAAATATCCAAGCCAGTTATTGGAATTTCTGGCAGTATCCCGGATTTCATCATCTAGCGGAGTATTCATTACCAAACTTTGATCCGTTGGTCCATTTAGTAGGTAACTGACGAAAGCTATGAACAGAAATATCCCGATTGACATGAGTAAAATCCCCAATGTCAAGACCAGTTTGGAGCTTTTAATGGAGCCAAAAGAAAAACCAGGGCCTTTTGGTTTAGAGGCTGGTTTTTTACTTTTCGTTTCTCCTTTTTTTCTAAAAGTGTTGGTCCTAGGTGAATTGGTGGCCATGTATTCGTTAAAATCCGATTTTAAGATAAGACGATTGGATTGAGTTTGGCAATTTACCGCGAAAAATAAGCCAATAATCCTTTCTTGATCTTTTTGATCAGCCCAGGTCCCTCATAAATCATGCCCGAGTAAACTTGAACGAGGCTTGCTCCAGCTTCCAATTTCTCAATGGCATCTTCAGCAGAGAAGATTCCTCCGACTCCGATGATCGGAAACGCCTTGTTTGATTTAGTTGACAAATATCGGATAACATCTGTGCTTCTCTTGGCCAAAACTTTTCCGGATACGCCTCCAGCTCCGATTGCTTCCACTTGGCTTGCTTCAGTGGTCAGATTCGAACGGTCAATCGTCGTATTGGTCGCAATGACTCCATCGATTTTGGTTTCCAAAACAATTTCTACGATATCATCCAACTGGCCATCTGTCAAATCAGGAGCAATTTTCAGTAAGATCGGCTTTGGTTTTTCTTTTTGATCATTTGAGGTTTTTACCGCTTGGAGAAGTTGCTTGAGGGGTTCTTTTTCCTGAAGATCGCGGAGATTTGGTGTGTTTGGCGAACTGACATTCACCACAAAATAATCCACATACGGATGTAAGGCATCGAGGCAAATTAAATAATCATCTACCGCGTTTTCGTTTGGAGTTACTTTGTTTTTGCCGATGTTTCCGCCTACGATCACATCCGATTTTCTCTTTTTCAAACGCTCCACGGCATTTAAAACCCCTCCGTTATTGAAGCCCATTCTGTTTACCAAGGATTCGTCCTGCGGCAATCGGAAAAGTCTCGGAAGTGGATTGCCATCCTGAGGTTTTGGAGTCAAAGTTCCTATTTCTATAAAGCCAAATCCCAACATGGCCATCTCATCGATCAGTTTCGCATCCTTATCAAAACCTGCAGCCAAACCAACGGGGTTTTTGAATTTTAACCCGAATACTTCACGCTCTAAACGAGGATCATCCAGTTGGAAGGATGCCTTGACGATGGATTTTGCAATCGGAAGATTGAAAGTGAGTTTCGTGAGGTCAAAAGTGAAATGGTGGGCGTCTTCGGGCTTTTTAAGAAAGAAGAGTGGCTTAAGGATGGATTTATACACGGCAAATGGTTCTTTTCAATCCACAAAGTTAAACAAAGCCAGCTTGGAAAATAACAAAAACTCAGAATCTAACTGATCCTGAACTAAAAACCATTCAATCACTTTAGCAAGCGCAATCTTTCACCATAAACCCTACACCTTTGTTTGTTGCCTTTCGAATTGCTTGGCTGACTGATCCAAAATTCCAATAATTTTCTCCACCATCTTTATCAGGAATTCCCCAAGCATTGATTTCAGTGACAATTGCGTTATCAGAGACAATATTTCCTGTTGCTGTTTCGATGAGTGCTACTCTGAGAGTGGCAGAAATATCCTGATCGGGATCTGGAGGATTCATTTCATACACCTCTTGAGCGGTTCTATAATCCCAGCCATCAGTATCGCGGGTTTCTCCAAGTGTGATGCCAAGAAAATAAGGATAACCGAGCTCAGAATTTACTTTTGCCCGTTGAGCTGGATCGTTAAGGTCCTTTATTCCTGCCGAAAGCAACTCATAATCTAATCGGTCATAAAGCTCCACATTCGTAATTCCTTGGTCTCTAAGAATGGTAAGGATTTGACTTTCTAATTGATTTTGTTCTCCTGGCGAAAGCCTACTGAATCCTGCATCCCAACCAAGAGGTAGGAGAATTACACCATTAGATTTACCCAGGCAAATATGACATTTAAAACGGGTATAAACTTGAGTTGAAGTGCATGAGGACAGCGAAATTAGAATGAAAAGTAGGAGGGAGATTTTTTTCATTTAATTCAAATTGAGGGGAAATAATGTATACAGGTTGAAACTGGATCAAAACCTATATCCAAACCTTAAATGTAAATTCACCGCCAAGTTTCCTTCATCATAGGAATAGCCTTGTGATTTGTAGAAATAGTGGATGTAACCGAAACCTATTCCAGTTTCAAATATGAAATTTTGTGAGATTGGTCTGCGGATTCCCCAAGTTGGAACAATAGAAAGATCAGGAATTATAGAATCATCGTATTGAGAAATTACAAGGAGATCAGGGTGAAAACTGGTTTTTAAAGAAAAGAAGTTTCCAAAGTTCCCATTTGTGTTTTTTCCTTTGCTGCTCCGTTTTTCCAAATTATAATACCATCTAGGTTCAGCCGTCAAAACTGGGAGAAAAACATAGCTACTAGAGTAGTTTAAATCTCCCCATACTTGCATATCAAAACCAACTTCAGCTCTTAGTGCTATTTGTTTGGAGAGGCTGTATTCCTTATTCAACCATACCCCTAAAAAACCGATATGGACTTCAGGTTTGTTTGTACTAACTGAAGCTTCTTGTGCAAAGGTTACTTTGATAGAAAAGAGAATTAGAGTAAGTAAGAATAGTTTTTTCACACGACTATGGATTTAATTTTTGCAAAACTAAACTTTTTATTAAATCCAGCATCTCAAATCTTAAACCTGATATCATACATCTGATATCCTAAATTTATTTCCTTGGATGAAAATCCGTCAAAACCTGCCTTAGATAATCTCGATTCAAATGAGTATATATTTCAGTCGTGGTGATGCTTTCATGTCCTAACATTTCCTGCACAGCACGAAGATCTGCACCTCCTTCAATTAAGTGCGTTGCAAAAGAGTGACGGAAAGTATGCGGAGAAATATTCTTTTCGATACCTGCTTGTTCAGCAGTTTTTTTGATGATCAAAAAGATCATCACTCGTGTAAGCTTTTTTCCTCGACGGTTTAAAAAAACATATTCTTCATGCCCTTTGGCAATTGTCTGATGTACCCGAACCTCATTTTTATAAATATTCAGGTATTTCAGTGCATCTTTTCCGATAGGTACAAGCCGTTCTTTGTTTCCTTTTCCCACGACTTTCAAAAAACCGACATCTTCAAAAACTTGTCCTTTTTTTAATTCGATCAATTCAGAAACCCGAAGTCCTGAGCTATACAGCATCTCCAGCATGGCCCGATTGCGATGACCTTCAGGTTCTCCCAAAGGAATCGCCTCGAGGAGTTGTTCGATTTCCTGAAAACTCAGAGTGTCCGGGAGCTTTCTTCCCAATTTTGGTGCTTCTAGAAGTTGAGCAGGGTCTTCCGTGATTTTATCCTCGTACATCAAAAAACGATAAAAAGCCTTGATACCGGAAATAATTCTGGCTTGGGTGTAATCCGAGATTTCGAGTTGGGCTAGTTCATTTACGAATTTCCGTATATGCTCTAACTCTAAGTTTAAAGGACTTTTGTCCGGGAAATTCTTCGAACTATAATTTGCTAGTTTTTCTACATCACGAGTGTATGCTTCAATGGAGTTTTCACTTAGCGACCTCTCTAATTTCAAATAGTGTCGAAATTGTTTGATGTGATTTTCCCAGGTTTTGGTCATTGTCAGATTTAAAAATTAAAATATTGGAAAATTAGGTGCTAAAGTTGGAAGGTTCAAATGTGGAAAGGTTTTAACTTTCCAATCAGAAACCGATTACCTTTGTTGCATCTTCATTAAACCGAATTTTGTTTTGAAATCGAGCATGACTCAAAAATCAAAAACTGTAATGATTATTTTCAATGTGAGATTCCATGTGACGAATATAAATCAATAATAAACACATGAAAATACTGATTATTAACGGTCCAAATCTAAACCTTCTCGGTAAAAGAGAGCCCGAAGTCTATGGAAGTACTTCATTTGAGGAATTTTTTGAAACCTTAAAAAAGACTTTTCCTGATATTCAGCTGGAATATTATCAAAGCAATGTGGAAGGTGAACTGATCAATAAAATCCATGAAGTTGGTTTTACCTATGATGCTATTTTATTGAATGCAGGAGGGTATACACATACTTCAGTTGCTATTTCTGATGCCATCGCTGGTGTTACGACTCCTACTTTGGAAGTTCATATTTCCAATATTTACAAAAGAGAAGAATTCCGTCATAAGAGCATTATTTCCAAATCATGTGTGGGAATGATCTCAGGCCTTGGATTAAAAGGCTATGAATTGGGAATCAGATATTTTCTATAAACCTCAGACCTATGTTGACTTTTGCCCCAGGGCCATCTAAAGTTTACGATGCCCTACCCACCTATCTTCAGGATGCCTACAATCAAGGGATCTTAAGTGCCAATCATCGCAGCAATGCCTTTATGCATTTATATCAGGAAACTGAGCAATTGATGCGCGAAAAACTGCACATGCCTGATGATTATAAATTGCTTTTTACTTCCTCTGCCACAGAAAACTGGGAAATAATCACTCAGTCGATCGTGGAAAAGGCAAGTTTTCATATTTATTCAGGATCCTTTGGTAAGAAGTGGATTGGTTTTGCGAAGCATATAAATCCTGCAACTGACGGCCTGAAAATAGAAGCGAATGAGGCAATCGAAGTGGCAGACCTTGAGATTTCTGAGGAATTTGATCTAATCGCGCTTACGCAAAATGAGACTGCAAATGCTACCCAGGTTCCCATGAATGTAATCGAGGCAATCAAAGAGAAATATCCAGAGAAAATGATTGCTGTTGATACGACCTCTTCAATGGCCGGAATTGAGCTGGATTTTGGGTTAGCTGATATTTGGTATGCTTCGGTACAAAAATGCTTCGGGCTACCTGCTGGACTAGGGATTTTGATTCTTTCACCAAAAGCCATCGAAAAATGTGAATCAAAAGGAGAAAGTGGCAGATACAACAGCTTAAGTTTTATGCTCGAAAATGCTGCTGGCTACCAGACGCATTATACGCCGAATGTTTTGGGGATTTATCTGTTAAATCGCGTTTTGAAAGGTTTGCAGGAAATTCAGCATATCGATTCCAATCTTAGAGAGCGTATGCAGAAATTAGAAAATGCAGTAGCTCAATCTAATTCACTTCGAATGTTAGTGGACAATGCAGAAACCAGAAGTACGACAGTTTTGGCGGTAAATGGTCCGGAGGATTTGATCGCTGCCGTGAAAAAAGATGCCGAAAAAGAAGGAATGCAATTGGGGTCAGGTTATGGGCCGCATAAACCAACAAGCTTTAGAATTGCCAATTTCCCTGCGATTACCAATGCGGAAATGGATAAGTTGATAGGGTTTCTATCGAGATATTAATAGGACGACCTTTGGGGTCATTTCGAACGAGGAGGAGCGACAAGGAGAAATCTCATTCTGTAATTTTGAATAACTATGAGATTTCTCCTTCCTTCGGTCGTCGAAATGACAATTGATTCGCGAATTCTCAACTTGGTCTAAGTCTTTATGCTTGGATCATTTATTTTTACCGCTGAGGCGCAACGATCGCAAAGAATTTCCCTGAGATTTTTTTTAATTACTTTCTGACTCTTTTTTAGTCATTTCGAACGAGGAGGGAGGACGAGGAGAAATCTGAGGAGACTTGGAAAAGAGAGATTTCTCCCTCCTTCGGTCGTCGAAATGACATGAAGTTCTTATTTTCTTAAATCTGAAATCATATATCCACAATCATAAATTTCCTACTTTCGCGGCATGTTTGATTTGAAAGAAATTTTATCGGTTTCCCTGATTTTATTTTCAGTGATTGATATCCTCGGCTCGATTCCAATTATAGTGAATCTCCGACAGAAAGTTGGTCACATCCAATCGGAGAAAGCTACCTTGGCTGCAGGTGTATTGATGATCTTGTTTTTATTGGCAGGTAAATCAATCTTAGGACTTTTTGGAATAGGTGTGGAAGACTTTGCTATTGCAGGTGCATTGATAATTTTTGCAATTGGAGCTGAGATGATCTTGGGAATCGAACTCTTTAAATCTGATCCAGATGCCAAGGCAGGTGCGTCCATTGTACCCATCGCTTTTCCACTTATTGCAGGAGCTGGTACCTTGACCACCATTTTAACTCTGAAAGCTGAGTTTGCACAAATCAATATTGCGATAGGGATTCTCCTGAATTTAATTTTGGTTTACATCGTACTGAAAAGTACCGGTTGGCTTGAGCGAAAAATCGGAAAGACTGGTCTGGATGTGCTGAGAAGGATTTTTGGGATCATTTTGCTTTCTATTGCTGTCAAAATATTCAAGACAAATGCCTTTCCAATCGGAGTAGATTCTGGAATTTAATCTCTTTCTCTCCCTCATTTTAACTTTCTTTGTGCCATGATTACCATTTATACTGATGGCGCTGCCAAAGGAAATCCAGGTCCAGGAGGCTACGGCGCTGTTTTGCTTTTCAATAATAAAGGATCCATCCTCCGTAAGGAACTTTCTGAAGGCTTCCGATTGACTACCAATAACCGAATGGAGCTTTTGGCAGTGATACGCGCTCTTCAAGCTTTAAAAGTGACTGGAATACCTGTTCAGATTTATTCTGATAGCAAATATGTCGTGGATGCAATCGAAAAAGGCTGGCTTTGGGGTTGGCAGAAAAAAGGCTTTAAAGACAAGAAAAATCCAGATCTCTGGTTACGCTATATTCCACTTCATTTGAAATACAAGCCAAAATTTATTTGGGTGAAAGGACATGCAGGCAATCCTGAAAATGAGCGCTGTGACCAGTTGGCCGTGACAGCAGCAGAAGGTTTTGACCTAAAGCCCGACCAGGGGTATGAAGGGAGTTTGTAAATGCCATTGGTTTTAAAGCTGCTGGATGTAATCTCTTAGAAAGTCCTTCACAGGGAGTATTTGGATAGTTTTTCCATCTGAAATAAGTGAATCAGTTTGATTTAGAGTCAGTATAAAACCTTCCTTTTTTTCGAAAAATACCATTGCCTCCAATAGTCCATCGAGTTCTCTTCGCTTATTATCCACATGCACTTTCTCAGTGACTTGTATCAGCCATTTGCAATATTCTCCATCGAAGACCACGAAATCACATTCCTTCCGCTCCCTGAAGTAATACATTTTCAAGTTAGTTTTTCGAAGTAATATATATGCCAGATTTTCCAGCAATCTGCCTTGATCTTTGCTAAAACTTAGAGAGTTTGCTTTCGCGAAGCCAGTGTCTATACAATATACTTTTTTGGGATTCTTGGAGATACTTTTGGTAGACCAACTGAATCTTGGTAAGAAGAAGAGCAAATAGGCATCTTCCAGCCATGATAAATAGTCAGAAACCGTGGTCGCCGAACCCACATCAAAGGTCTTTTTCAGACTGTTAAAACTCATTTCTTTTCCCACATTGGATATTAGAAAGAGGGTGATGTCCATCAGCGTTTTCGTGTTTTTGATGCTGTAGCGTATGGCTATGTCTCTGAAAACGATGTCTTTGAGGAGGTTTTGTAAGACTTCAGGATTTTTGTCACGTAGGTATTCAGGGAACCCGCCAGAGTTCAAATACTCTTCAAAGCTTTCTTGTTCATCTGGTTTTGCATTGTAGTCCAAAAATTCCAGATAGGAAAAAGGGAATATCTCATGGGCCAAATATCGACCTGTAAGTCTCGTTCCTAATTCTTTACTCAATAAAGATGCATTTGACCCGGTGACATATACTTTTTCACCCCGATCATGAAGCTGTCTCACATATACTTCCCAGCCTGGAACATTCTGTATTTCATCAAAGTAATAAGCAGACGTATTCTCACCGAAAACCTCGTCTAGCTTAGGGAAATCACTAACTTCGAAACCATATATACGAGGATCCTCAAAATTCAAATAGCCGAAGGAAGACTGGGACTCTGATATGATCTGTCGCATAAGTGTACTTTTCCCGCAGCGGCGTATTCCTGTGATTACCTCTATATGGGTGCTGCTAAGCTTTATTTTCGACTTGGCTTCCCGATTGGTAAGTGATAATTCCTTAGAGAATATTTTTTTCTGACCTGCGACCGCTGCCGCTATTTCCTCCTTAAGTATCATTTTTTGAGGTGTTTAATCCTTCTAAGATACTATTTATATTACCAAAGTAAAATAGTTTATTTTTAAAAAGTATAATAGTTTACGATTATAACGTAAATTATTACGATGTGCTGGAATTGAATTTCAGATATCTGATTTTATAATTTATCCATCGTCATCAGCGGCACATCCTGGCGATTGACTTCCAAAAGTGGCATATACTCCGATTCTGGATATTGCCAGCCATCTTCGCCTAATTCATATAAAAGTGGAGCAAGGTTTTGAACTGCAGCCTTACACCCTTGGACAATCGCTCCCATTTTTCCGGTTTGCTTGGACAGAACAGCTTCGTTTTCTATTTCAAATGGACCTGTAAACTTTTTCTCTTTCAAAACATTCACAAAAGCTCTCCAATCCATCGAGTCACCTAAGCCGAAACCAGGCAAGGTAGCTTCATAATGATGTCTATCCCATGGATTGGTGCTGGAGGTAATTTTCAATTTTTCGGCCCATTCAGGTCTCACTTCCTGCATTGGATACATATTTCCCCAAAATGGATCAGGATTGTTTCTGGTGGATTTGACATGGATCCTTTTGAGGCGATTCATATCTGTGTTTTTTATGACACTCACTGGGTCAGTGTGCTGCCAAATGTCATGAGAGGGATCATAGATTTCTCCGTGATTGGTTTCAGGGACCAAATCGTACATGATTTTTCTCGCTGCCAAAATTCCAGTCAGATTGTTGAACGTTCCAAAATGTCCTGAACTTCTCCAGCCTTCCATCGGGCAGTTTTCATAAAGAACTGTCACACCCAAACTATTTGCATAGCGGATAATCGGACCAAAGATTTTTTGATATTCCAGCAGGTTTTTCTCAAATCCTCCTTCCTGATTTCCCAATTCATGGTTATAGCCGACAAAGGTTCCGACTTTTACATCGTTTTCATCTCCTCCGAGCAGATAGGCCATGCGGATCAGCCGAAGTAAGTGGTTTTGGTTTTTGATCCGCTGCTCTGGATCTCCACCGATCAGGTTTTCAAAAGCTCCAATCGAAAGCCTAAGTTTTGCCCCATTAAATTGGCTGATCAGTTTTTTAGCCTGTTCGGGCCCGAAATTCTCATAATCCAAATGGGTGGCCACAAAATCATCCCGAGTTCCGTCTTTTCTAAAAACACATAGATCCAAACCTTGAACGCCAATTTCACTGGCTTTTTCGATGGTTTGCTCTAGGTTGAGTTGGTCGAAAGCGGATGTCATGATCCAAATTGGGTTTGCCATGAGGAAGAGTTTAAAGTTTATAGTTTAAAGTTATTTCTAAAGTTAAAAATCTGAAACCATATATCTGAAACCATACATCAAGAATAACTTCTTCGGATTTCTACTTTCATTTTTTGTCTTTCCCAGAGAGCGCGGGCTAAGTCAGGGGCAACTTGATCAGGTTCGGATTCATGAAGGATCCTTTTTAGTTTTTCTTCGCCCAAATCTATTCGATAGCATATTTGAAGCAAGCGCTCAAACTCCCTGTCCAGCATTTGCCGGATAATTTTGGCTAAAAATTCAATTGCTTTTTCCTCATCAAATTCAGACTTGATTTCAGGAAGTTGAAAATCTTTTTCAAGCAATTGGAAAGTCTCCTTAAAAATTGGATTTGCCATGTCAATCAAAAAAGCCCTGCAATGCAGGGCCTATATTTTAATTTTCTTTTGTTTCTTCTCCTTCTTCGCTGCTTTCTTCCAAAGTCTCAGGAACCTGAACACGAATGATTTTATACCAAGAAATCAATTTTTTGATATCTGAGGTATACACTCTCGCTTCATCCACTTCAGGAAGGACGTGCTTCATAAATGCTCTTAGTTCCGCATCATCAGGATTAGCGTCTAACCCTAAATCTCCCTTAAACTCAGCTTCGATTTTCTTCATGATAGATTCAAGCGGCTCAGCACCTTCTTCCGTCAATGTATAAATAGAAATATCGCTTAGAATGGAAACTCTTTGAGACATTCCAGCCACAAGTTTTGCTTTTTTATCATCCAAGCTTTCAAGGATCACTCCCGATCTAGATGGCTTCAAAACTTTAAATAAACCCGGCTTTCCGGCTACTGTTGCGATGTCTTTAAAATTCATTGGTTTGTTTTTTTCAGGCTGCAAATATAGGATTATCAATTAAATGATTTCTCCTGATTCGTATTCTTGTACCAGTTCTTCGATAAATCTGGTCAATTCGTCTTTTCCTTGTCCATTTTCGGCCGAAGTCACAAAATAATCTGGGATTTCCTCAAAGATTTCCTGTGTCTTTTTAAGGAATTTGCGGATGTTCTGATCAGTTTTCGTGTTTGATTGTTTGTCGGCTTTGGTGAAAACGATAGCTGCTGGAACTCCTTCTGTTCCGCACCAAAGCAAAAATTCCAAATCGATTTTTTGTGGTTCTAAACGGCTGTCAATCAGTACGAAAACGCCACACAAATTTTCTCTTTTGGTCAAATAAGTGCTGATCATGCTTTCCCAGCCTTGCTTCACTTTCACATTGACTTTGGCGAAGCCATAGCCTGGCAAATCCACCAAATACCAACGGTCGTTGATCATAAAGTGGTTGATCAATTGAGTTTTACCTGGTTTTTGGGAAGTTTTTGCCAAATCCTTTTTCTCGGTGAGCATATTGATCAAAGAGCTTTTGCCCACATTGGATCTACCGATAAATGCTACCTCAGCCCGATCTGGTTTCGGACAATTTCCAGGATTTGAATTACTGATTACAAATTGAGCTTTCTGGATCATAAACGTAGATTAGGATGCAAAAATAGGAATAATCCTTTAGGAATGACTTTCTCTTAAATGGCAACAATTTTCCAATCCTCAGGTTTCTTGAGTATTATTGCGCACTCAAAGAACGATTCGTGATGTCTGTAGTACCTTACAAAGATAAGCAAGACCCTAAAAAAGCACAGGTTGCTGAGATGTTTAACAACATAAGTCCGAAATATGACTTGTTGAACCATGTTTTGAGCATGGGAATTGACATCACTTGGCGAAAGAAAGCCATCAAATTATTGAAAAAAGATCAGCCTAAGTTGATTTTGGATATTGCCACCGGAACAGGTGATTTTGCCATTGAGGCTTTGGCTTTGAATCCCGACAAAGTTATCGGAGTGGATATTTCTGAAGGCATGCTAGCCGAAGGAAGAAAAAAAATGGCCAAAAAAGGTCTGGAAGATAAAATTGAACTCCAGTTGGGAGATTCCGAAGGATTGCTTTTCGAGGATAATAAGTTTGATGCTGTGATCGTTTCCTTTGGAGTTAGAAACTTCGAAAATCTGGAGAAAGGACTAGCGGATATGTATCGGGTACTAAAGCCTGGAGGAAAAACTGTGATTGTGGAATTCAGTAAGCCTAGAAAGTTTCCTATGAAACAGGCTTATGGTTTTTATTCCAATTTTATCCTTCCACAGATTGGTAAAATTGTATCCAAAGACAATTCTGCTTATACTTATCTACCTGAATCAGTACAGGCATTTCCGGATGGAGAAGATTTTCTGGCTGTTTTGAAAAAGGTAGGATTTACCCAAACGATATGCAAACCACTGACATTTGGTATCAGCTCTATTTACGTGGGCGTAAAATAACACTGACATTGTTTATTGTCGGGCTGATGACCTTGCCTTCTTTTGGGCAAGGGATGTTTGGCCTTACCTCAGGTTCTGGATCTGATAATCGGACTTTGTCTTATGGATTCTTTTTGGCTGCGCAAACGAGTACTTACCAGATTAAATATTCTGATGCATTTCTTAATCCTACTACTACCAGTATGGGAAATGTGCAATCGATCAATCCTCAATTTTCTCCTGGGTTTTCCTTGGGATTTATCGGGATTTTGAGATTTCATGATCAGGTACAGTTGCTTTTTACTCCCAAAGTGGGTTTTTATGAATACAAAACTGAAGTAAGATATTTTGGTTCCGAAGATCCTTCCCTAATAAATGTACCTGATGAAAATACTCAGATTAATACTAAAACATCCCAAGTTCTGACTTCTGAAGCGACTATGGTGGAGCTTCCTTTACTTTTTAAATACAGATCTCAGCGATTCAATAATACCCGAATGTATTTTATCGGAGGTGCAAGTTATAACTTCCGTACCAAAGCACAGGATGAAGCAGACGTCGAAGATCTGGTTACCACTGGACAAGATGTTTCTTTGGAAATGGGGATGGGCTTCGAGATTTATTTCAAGTACTTCAAGTTTGCTCCAGAAATCAGGTTCTCTCATGGGCTGAACAATGCCTATAGAAGAGAAAATACCATTCCAGAGATCGCTGATGCGATATCCTCTATCAAAAGAAAAAGCATTACGCTTTATTTGAATTTCCAGTAAACAAAGATTTTTAAATTGAAAAATTTCAATCTTGATACGTATCAATTTTTACTTTTTTAGGCTGGAAAAATCAAAGGTATGGATGACCATTTCATCTTCGTTAAATTCAGGGTTATCTGGGTGCATAGGAAATAAGTTCAATCCATTCTCATCCACGAAGTAATGATGTGGGAGGTAGGTGTTTCTTGGGAGTGTAAATTCCTGCAAAAGTGAATAATCCTGGCCATCATAGATTGAAATCACGAAAAAGGGGGGAGTGGCACTGTATTGCATGGGGTCAGTTTCTTCTGGTATTTCTTCTCCCGGCCAACCAAATCTATAAATCAGTTCATTAAAAGAGTCATAGGCAATTCCGAAATTCTCAGCACTTTTATAGGAAACCCTCATGTTGTCGTCTATAGAAAATGAATTTTTGTCTCTAAAAAAGTATTCATTGGAGAAATTTTTAACTAGATCAGTCTTTAAATATATTTCCTGGGAGGTACTTTTATTCACATCTATTTGAAAGAGTTTGTTGCTTTGACTATGAAGTAAAAGTGCATCATTGTTGGAAAGAGTCAACCCAAAACTAAGTTCGTTGACTGGATCTAATATAGTGGAGGGAATTCGATAGGGTAATGCATGAAAAAGCCCAGACTTTATATCAAAAGAAAGTAGAGGCGCATACTCTTGGAGTGAGCTATCGTCTAACTCGTTTGGTTTTAACATCCTCAATGTACTCAATTGAAAAACCAACTGATTTTTATGATCAAAGATCATATTGGAATACCTGGTTATTCCCAATACATATTGTCCTCTAGGGGTTTCTTCAAAATAGTCATAAGAATTGATCAGATTCCCCTCTGAGTTGATCAGTTGAAATTTATAAGCCATGGTTGGGATATAGATGCTGTCTGAAGAATGAACAAAGAATCCGTAGGGTTTTCCAAGACCATTTGGCCCATCCCGTTCAAGGCGAATTGATTTGGTCACTTTTTTTTGTTGAAGATCTATCACAGTAATCGTCTCACGATCAGAATTCCACCAATACAGATTTCCATCTAAATATTGTTGCGTTCTGGTAAAGGGCTCTGTATCTCGGTCTATTGGAATAGAAGTCTTTTCTGAAATATAGTCGAGAGGATTTTCAGAAACTTCTATTGGTTTAGTGCACGATAAAAATGTAAAAAGTGGCAAAAGGAAGGTAATTGGTTTTTTCATACTTAATATATAAACCAACCCTCTATCATTTTCTTTACAGAGGGTTGGTATCTTAATAATCTACTCTACCACTGGAACATCACAGTTATCCCCCGAAACTGCACAAAGGCCGTCATTTGCTGTCCAATTGCAGTCAAGAGCCACTCTGTCCCAATGACACCAATTGGCTTGTTGGGCTTTTAAGGTGGTGATTCCACCTATTAGTGCCAATACAAATACAGTACTAGCTAGAAACAATTTAAACCGATTTTTAAACATAATAGTTAAATTTTAAAAGTAAAACATAGGACTAAAATGTATTTAGGTTAATTAATAAGTTAAATTAAATAGATGAATGGTTTATTTTTTTTTTAAATGGTTATTAAGTCTTGCGTTCTTAATGCTTTCATTTTTTAGTACAATCATATTCTTTTTATCTTTCAGCATGAAAAATAAAATTGCTTTGGTCACAGGTGCAACTTCAGGAATCGGGAAAGCCTGTGCCATCACTTTGGCCAAATTAGGATATAGTATCATTGCTACTGGAAGAAGAGCTGATCGGTTAAAAGAATTAGCTTCAGAACTTCCCGCTGAGGTGGATTATATGAATACAAAACTGAAGTAAGATATTTTGGAGTGCAAGATCCTGCCTTAATCAATACACCTGAAAATGCAGAAGTTAACACTGTCAAATCACAGATTTTGACTTCAGAAGCGTCTATGGTGGAGCTTCCTTTACTTTTTAAGTACAGATCTCAGCGATTTAATAATACTCGGATGTATTTTATCGGAGGTGCGAGTTATAACTTCCGTACCAAAGCACAGGATGAAGCTGACATCGAAGATCTGGTAACCACTGGACAGGATGTTTCTTTGGAAATGGGGATGGGCTTCGAGATTTATTTCAAGTATTTCAAGTTTGCGCCGGAGATCCGTTTTTCTCATGGGCTGAACAATGCATATAGAAGAGAAAATACCATTCCAGAGATCGCTGATGCGATATCCTCTATCAAAAGGAAAAGCATTACGCTTTATTTGAATTTCCAGTAAACAAAGATTTTTATTGAAAAATCTGAAGATTGAAAAATTTCAATCTTGATACGTATCTATTTTTACTTTTTCAAGCTGGAAAAATCAAATGTATGGATGACCATTTCATCTTCGTTGAATTCAGGGTTATCTGGATGCATTGGAAATAAGTTCAACCCATTCTCATCCACAAAGTAATGATGTGCGAGGTAGGTGTTTCTTGGGAGTGTAAATTCCTGTAAAAGTGAATAATCTTGATCATCATAAATACTTATTACGAAGTAGGGAGGAGAATTACTAAACTGCATAGCATTAATATTTATAGGTACTTCCTCGCCTGGCCAACCAAATCTATATATTACACCTCGGTATTTGTCATGCATAATCCCTAAGTTCTGGGCAGTTTTATATTTTTTTCTAATATTTTCTTGAATCGAACTGCCAGATCTGTTCGAGTTTAAATACTCATTTGAAAATGTGTTGATCGAAAGAGAATTTAATTCTAAACTTTTTACAGAATTATTTTGGTAATTAAATTCATAGAGAAGATTGCTTTTTTGATGTAGTAAAAGCAAATTTTCATTATTCGTTGTACTAACAACTCCTAATACGTCTTCGGCTTCTAGGATTTTCTTATCAAACCTGAACGGCGAATCTTTCACTTCACCTATTTTAATATTCAAATCTATGTAAATGGGGATGTCTTCTAAAGTTGTATCATTTAATAGTTTTTCAAGGGGGAAATTATGTGGATTCAATCCAAAAATTATCCGGTCTCTAATTTTCAAACCCATGTTTGAGTATCTGCTCATTGAAGCCACGATAGTACCATATAAGGAATAATTGAAATAGCTGTAACTATTGATTAACCTGCCATTTCCATTAATGAGTTTAATTTCCAAAGACTTATTTGGTATGAAAATACTATCTATATTATGTACTATAAAACCTAAAGAAGAGCCAACTCCATTTGGACCTTCTCTTTTTAAAAGGATAGTCTTTTTTAGGGTGCTGTTACTTAAATCAAAAACACTAATCGATTCTCGGTCTGAATTCCACCAATAAAGATCGCCATCCAAATACTGCATAGTTCTGGTGTATGGTTCAGTTCTTGAATCGATTGGGATAAAGGTTTTTTCCGAAATGTGTTCTAGAACATTTGTGGGTTTATATTTAGTTTTTGAACAAGAAGCATAAAGAACTAGAAAAAATATAATAAGGAATCGTTTCATAAAGAAGTCCCCTATTTTTCCATAGGGGATTTAGTACAAATTATTATTCTACTACAGGCACATCGCAATGTGGAAAAGAGACTGCGCAATACCCATCATCAGCTATGGACCAGCACGATTGTAAATTCTCATCCCATTTGCACCAAACATCTGATTGGGCATTTAAGCTGGTGACTCCACCCATGAGTGTCAGTGCAAAGACAAAACTAGCTAGAAACAATTTAAATCGATTTTTAAACATAATAGTTAATTTTTAAAAGTAAAACATAGGTTTAATATGTATTTAGGTTAATTAATAAATTCAAGCAATTAGATGAATGGTTTATTTTTTTTTTTAAATGGCTATTAAGTCTTGCGTTCTTAATGCTTTCATTTTTTAGTACAATCATATTCTTTTTATCTTTCAGCATGAAAAATAAAATTGCTTTGGTCACAGGTGCAACTTCAGGAATAGGGAAAGCCTGTGCCATCACTTTGGCTAAATTAGGATATAGTATCATTGCTACTGGAAGAAGAGCTGATCGGTTAAAGGAATTAGCTTCAGACCTTCCCGCTGAGGTGGATTACCTCCCTTTAGTGTTTGATGTTAGGGATCGAGAGAAAGTTCTGGAGATTTTAGGAGCCTTGCCTGAAGAATGGAAAGCCATCGATGTATTGATTAATAATGCCGGTAATGCTCATGGAATGGATCCCATACAGACAGGAAGTTTGGATGACTGGGATGCCATGATGGATATCAATGTGAAGGGATTGCTTTATGTCTCCAAAGCCATCATACCCGGGATGACCGAAAGAAAATCTGGGATGATCATCAACATTGGTTCCATCGCAGGAAAAGAAGTATATCCAAACGGGAATGTGTACTGCGGCTCGAAACACGCCGTGGATGCCATCACTAAAGGTATGCGTATTGACTTGAATCCATTTGGATTAAGGGTAGTTGCAATTCACCCCGGTTTGGTGGAGACGGAGTTCTCCCTGGTTCGATTTAAAGGAGATGAAAAACGCTCAGAGTCAGTTTATCAGGGATTTGAACCATTACTGGCAGAGGATATTGCGGATATCGTGGAATTTGCGGTAACTAGACCTTCCCATGTGACTATTGCTGATGTAGTTGTCTTACCGACTGCTCAAGCCTCAGCCACAATTGTGAATAAAGTGAAATGATAAACTCAAAATCAATTTTATCGATTTGTCTTGGTTTGGCCATTGGCTTCTCTTGCTCACAAAAAGAGGTTGGGGCCATAGAATCTGAATTGGAGAGGGAAATCGCCGATCAATTGGCTCCTTCAAAGCCCACCATTTCTTCATCCGAAATTCCTTTATTGGAAAAGCGATTGATTTCTCAAGGTTTGGTGAATGTGGAAGAAGTCGTGCCTGATATTCGTGTTGAGTTGAAGTATTCTACAGAAGATAATTTCTTTGGAAAAGATGTATATGGGGAATTGATCCATGCATATCTTCAACCAGTCGTGGCAGATAGTTTAAAATCCGCCCAAGAAATGCTTCAAAATGAGTTTCCAGATTACACATTGTTGATTTACGACGGTGCGAGACCATTGAGTGTTCAGCAGATACTTTGGGACAATTTAGAAAAACCAGATAGTTTGAAACCCTTATATGTTGCTGATCCCAAAGTCGGAAGCTTGCATAATTTTGGTGTTGCGGTAGACTTGACCATATTTAATAATGCTACTTCTGAGCCGCTTGATATGGGTACAGGTTATGATTTCTTTGGATATCAGGCCTACCCGGATCGTGAGGAGCAGATGCTGAATGAAGGGAAGTTAACCTCAGATCAAATTGCAAATCGTGACCTATTAAGAAAAGTCATGACTTCCAATGGATTTACTGGGATAGGGTCAGAGTGGTGGCATTTTAATGCTTATTCCAGAAAGCAGGCAGGGGAGCTGTTTAAAATCATTGAATAATATTTCTTTAACATAAAACTCAAATCTAAAACCAAATGAACCTAAGAAAACTTTTACTTACCCTTGGCCTGATTTGCTCAGTGGCAATTATGGCAGATGCTCAGCAATTTAAAGCTCTCGTGTTTACTAAAACTGCTGGCTTTAGACACCAGTCTATTCCAAATGCAGTGACTGCAATGAAGAAAATGGGAGAAAAACAGGTGTTTAGTGTGTACACTTCAGAAGATCCAAGAGTATTGTCTGAAGAGAGCCTGATGAAATACGACGTACTAATTTTGATCAGTACTACAGGGACTATTTTTGACGAAACTACCCGTGCTTCCTTGCAGAAGTTTGTGCAAAGCGGTAAAGGTGTAGTTGGAGTTCATGCAGCGGCAGATTCTGAATATGACTGGCCATGGTACAACAAAATGATGGGAGGATATTTCCTTGCACACCCAGCTCAGCAAACACTTCGTTTAGAGGTAGTGGATCAGGACCATCCGTCTACTTGGCATCTTCCAAAAAACTGGATGTGGACAGACGAACTTTACGAATACAAAGACATCAACCCAGACTTGAATGTTTTGATCAAAGCTGACGAAAGTACTTATAAAGTTGCTAAAGGAAATGGCGATAATCATCCGATGGCCTGGTATCATGAATTTGAGGGTGGAAGAGTTTTCTACACAGCTTTAGGGCATGTGGATTCTGCTTGGGAAGATGATGTGTTCTTGAAGCACTTGTATGGTGGTATTTGGTATGCCGCTACAGGTCATCCTATGAAATAGTAGATTTCTTTTAGAAATTTGCAGCCGCCGGAACTTAATCCAAAGAATTCGGTTTTCTAAACTAAAAAAGAGACGACCATGCTAAAAGCACAAGCGAGACCCGTTCACCTCTACATGGAGGCAAATCCTAATCCTAACTCACTGAAATTTGTAGCGAACTTTATGTTGGCGGAAGAAGGCGTGAGCTTTGATTATCCGGATGCGGCAAGTGCAGAAAATAGCCCTTTGGCACAAGAACTATTTAATTTTGCGGCAGTAAAACGTGTGTTTGTTGCCTCAAATTTTGTGACAGTTACCAAAGCAGAAGATGTAGAATGGTCTGAAGTGCAAAATGTCTTCAGAGATCATATCAAAGGCTATTTGGAGTCAGGAAAACCAGTGGTAAATGCAAGTTTCGATAAGGATCCGCTTTTTGATGAAAATGATTCAGAAGTGGTGAAAAAAATAAAAGGGATTCTCGACGAGTACATTCGCCCTGCGGTGGAGCAAGATGGAGGAGCAATTGTCTTTCATTCATTCCATGACGGCATTGTGAAAGTATTACTACAAGGTTCTTGTTCTGGATGTCCTTCCAGTACTGTTACTTTGAAAGCTGGAATCCAAAACCTTCTGACTAGAATGCTTCCTGAAGTGAAGGAAGTACAGGCAGAGGGGATTTAAGATTGCAAATTCATGGGGAAGAGAGACTGGTCTTGGGCGATTCTAGGTGTATTGGCATTGGGAATTCGCTATTTGGCAGTTCTTAACCCTGAGGCTACAGATGAAATTTATTCTCGAAAATTCTTTCCGGTCATACGGAATGTCATAGATATAACGCTGGGAAGATTGCCTTTTCCCAGCGTTTATTTGTTTATGATCTCCGTGGCTTTGATCCTTGGACTTTATTTTTTTAAGCTTCGCAAAAAGAGGGGATGGAAATCAAAATCTCTGTATTCCATTCGTGCTTTGGCAAATGGGCTAGGAGCATTGATCTTCTTCTTTTTGGTGCTTTGGGGTTTTAATTATCAGCGCACACCCATTGTAGAGCAGCTTGGCCTTCAGCCAAAATCTATGAATCTGGAACAGTTGAAAAATGAAGTTCAGATCACGCTTCGACTGGCTGTGCAATACCGAAGTGCGATTACGCAGGATACTGCTGCTATTGAGGAGATATTGCCTTATCCTGAATTGGAGAAACTCGTGCGAGCCAATATCGCCGATAATCTGGATATGATGGGACTCAATTTTACAGGAAGACCAAGAACCAAGCTTTTTCCACCTCCGGGTTTTATGAGAAAGATGGGCATTCTCGGTATCTATTTTCCATTCACAGGCGAAAGTTACATTGATCCTACACTTCATCCTCTGGAACAGCCTTTTACCGTGGCGCATGAGATGGCGCATAGTTATGGCGTGACAGATGAGGGAGAAGCCAATTTTATCGCTTGGGTGATTTGTACCAATTCGGATGATGCACTTTTGCGCTATTCCGGCCAATTGAGGCTATTGAATTACCAGATTTCGGATTTCTTTAGAATGGCTCCTGAAGAATACAAGGAATGGGTAAAAACACTTGATCGAGGGATTCGAAATGATATGATTTCGCTTCGCAAAGCTAGTGAGGCGATTAAAGCCTTTTCTTTGGAACTCAGCAGAAAGACCAATGATGTGTTTTTGAAAACCCAAGGAGTTAAGGCCGGAATCAATAGCTATCAACAATTGCCAAAACTTGCTTTCGCATGGCGAGAAAGGATGAAAGGTGAGTAATTTTTTGACCTAAAAAGTTGAGACTATTTTCTATTCCCATACCACACTCCTAAAATGACGGCGACAATTCCGAGGTAATGTCCCCAAAGAAGGACTTCACCATCCAAAACTCCCCACATGATTGCCACGATAGGTATCAAATAAGTTACCGAACTGGCAAAAACCGGAGTCACTCTTTTGACCATCACATTGAAAAGAATCAAAGCCAAGGCAGTTCCCATCACCCCTAAGAGCGTCACATAGCCTAATGCTTTTAATGCTCCAGGGACATTAGCGACTTTATAAGAAAAGTCCGTGCCAACAAGGAGGAATATCAATGCCGCCGGCAATACCATCAACAATGAAATGGCCGTGATTTGGATGGGTTTGAGGGTTACGAATTTGTATTTGATGATATTCAAATTGAAACCGTAGCATATACAGGCCAAGATCACAAATAAAGCGTAGACGTTGATTCCTGAGAAAGCTTCTAAACCGGATCCTTCTTTGACTACTACCAAAATAAACACTCCGATAAATGCAATGGCCAGGCCGATTCCATTCCTTTTGGTGATTTTTGAACCAAAAAACAATGCACCAATCATCACTACAGCCAATGGGGTCAGAGCATTTAAAACCCCAGTCAAAGAACTACTCAGCTGGGTTTGTGCTTTTGCAAAAAGGAACGCGGGAATAAAACTTCCTACTAAACCGACGATCACCAAATAAAAAATCTGATGTTTATTGAGGTTTTTTAGTCTTGGGAGAGATAAAGGCAAAAGAAAACTTGCCGCTGCAACGATTCTGTAAGCACCAACTTCACCAGGCGAGAAAACTTCCAGACCTCTTTTGATTAAAATAAATGAGCTTCCCCAAACCAGAGCCAATAATATTAGCATTCCCCAGTTTTTCAGGGTCTCGTTTTCGGTGGTAGTTTTCATGTAGTGTGATGCTTTTTGCAGCTTTTACAAAGGAAGCAAAACCAAATAAAATTTGTTCCAAAAAAATGAGGCCCTGAAAAAATATTTTTTCAGGGCCTTTTATTTTTCTTAGAAGACGTAATCTGCATAAACGTCTGCGACTTGATCGAGCAGCTGGCAGACATGCTCGTAGCTATCAGCCGTGACCATTTCAGTTCGGAATGGTTTGAAGTTTGGCATTCCTCTGAAGTAATTAGTGTAATGCCTTCTCATTTCCAGAATACCCTGTTTTTCACCTTTCCATTCTACAGAGAAGTCCAGGTGTTTTTTGGTAACGGCAATTCTTTCTGCCAAATCAGGAGCTTCTAATTTGGTCCCTGTATTTAAGAAATGCTTGATTTCATTGAAAATCCAAGGGTAGCCAATTGATGCTCTTCCGATCATCATACCGTCTACATTGTATTTATTTTTGTATTCCAGGGCTTTCTCAGGCGAGTCTATGTCACCATTGCCAAAAACCGGAATATGAAGTCGAGGATTATCTTTTACTAAATTCAGATAGCTCCAGTCTGCTTCGCCCTTATACATTTGCTTTCTAGTACGTGCATGGATGCTGATAGCCTGAATTCCTACATCCTGAAGTCTTTCTGCTACTTCCACAATTCGGATCGTGTCATTATCCCATCCTAGACGAGTCTTGACGGTGACAGGAATATTGACTGCTTTCACAATTTCTGCAGTCATGGAAACCATTTTATCAATATCTAAGAGAATACCTGCTCCGGCACCTTTGCAGGCAACTTTATTGACAGGACATCCATAATTGATATCTAAAATATCTGGTCCAGCCTCGGCAGCAATGGCAGCAGCTTCTCTCATTGATTCTATGTCATTTCCGAAAATCTGTATGCCGATTGGCTTTTCGTAATCGTAGATATCCAGCTTTTGAACGCTTTTTGCCGCATCTCTGATGAGACCCTCTGAGCTGATAAATTCTGTGTACATGAGATCCGCTCCATTCTGCTTGCACACTGCTCTGAAAGGCGGATCACTCACGTCTTCCATCGGTGCTAAGAGTAATGGGAACTCTCCTAATTCCAACTTTCCTATCTTAACCACTTCTGTATTATAAATTTGCGCGTAAATTTACCTCAAATATGGAGATTTACGAAACACACTCTGAAATAGCAGAAAGGAAAAGTTGGCTTTTGTCCCTGATAGTCATTGTTTTAGTTGCTTTTGGAGTATTAGTTTTATTACAGGGAATTGCGTTAGCCTTTGTGCCAGTATTGTTTAATATCCCAGTGGAGGACCTTTTGGGACTGATCGGAGGCAATTTTGACGTGCCGAATGGAAGGATGGCAATGCTGTTTGTTCAAGGAATTGGTTCTGGAATCGGATTTTGGGTTGCGGCTTGGATTATCACCAGATATATTGAAAAAGCTGATTTGCATTGGGATGTTCAGATTTCCAGATTCCAGTGGAAAGCGCTTTTGATCGTTCTAGGAGTTACTGTTGGCGGGATGTTTTTTAATTCTTTGCTCGTTTATTTGAATTCCAATCTTGCGCTTCCTGAGTCGATGTCTGAAATAGAAGCTTGGATGAAAGCCACAGAAGATCAATTAATGCAATTGACCAAGTTTCTGACAGACTTTCAGACTATCCCGGAATTGATTATGGGTATCCTAGTGATCGGAGTACTTGCTGGAATAGGTGAGGAAATGTTTTTTAGAGGCCTTGTCCAAGCCAAAATGCATAAATACCTAAAATCAGGGCATTGGGGAGTCTGGGTGACAGCAATTATATTTTCTGCGATACACCTTCAATTTTATGGATTTTTACCTCGGGTGTTTTTAGGTGCCATTTTCGGATACATGTATTTGTTTACAGGAAGTCTCATTTATCCGATTCTAGCACATATTTTCAATAATAGCTTTACCGTGATCATGGTTTATATGTCCAATCAGGGATTGATAGATTTTGATTTGGAATCAACAGATGATGTGTCTTATACAGCCTCCTTATTAGGTTTATTGGTTCTTCTTGTAGGAATCTATTACCTTAAGAAAATGAAAATACCTAAGGATGGACAATTGGATTAAAGTTTTTGAAACCGATCAACAGATCAGAGCGGAGATTGTGAAAGGTGTCCTAGAAGAAAATGAAATTAACGCAGTGGTTTTAAGCAAAAAAGAAACGGTTTACCATGTCTTTGGTACCTATCAAGTGATGGTTCCAAAAGAAGATGTACTGCTAGCTACCAATTTAATCCAGAATGAGATCACGTTTTAATATCAATAATTACAGTAATCTAGGGCAAAGAGCAATCACTGCATTTTTTGGAGCAATCGTCGTGGTAGGAGGGAGTATTTACTCAGACTGGACATATTTCATCATTTTCGCGGTGATTTTAGGATTCTCCCAAATGGAGTTTTACAAACTGTCCGGTCTGGATGGTATGCTTCCTTTGAAAAGCTTCGGGACTTTTTTGGGCTTGATGATTTTCACCCTCACTTTTTTAATTGAGAAAGAGCAGTTCAGAAATGAATACCTCTATCTGATGTTCCCTTTAGTTTCCCTGACCTTCTTTATTAAGCTCTATAGAAAGACCGATAAAAAACCATTTACCGGAGTTGCATTTACCTATTTAGGGATTTTCTATGTGGCTGTTCCTTTCTCCTTATTAAATCTTGCAGTTTTTTCTGTAGACCAAGTCTACCATTTTGAGATTTTGATTGGCTGCTTGCTGATTCTCTGGGCAAGTGATACGGGGGCCTATTTTGCAGGAACAAAGTTTGGGAAAACTAAGTTATTTGAGCGAGTGTCCCCGAAGAAATCCTGGGAAGGTTTTCTCGGAGGTGCATTTTCTGCAATTGCTGTAGCTTTTGTTTTGGCAAGGTATTTTCATGTAATCGAAGACTGGAAATGGCTTGTCATCGCAGGAATCATCATTGTGGCTGGTACCTACGGAGACTTGATTGAATCCTTATTCAAGAGATCTATCGAGATCAAAGACAGTGGACAGATTTTGCCTGGACACGGTGGATTTATGGACCGATTTGACGGATTGTTATTATCAGCGCCTTTTATCACGGCGTTTTTGAAAATATTCTAATTTCTAGGCTCGTATCCTGAAAATCTACTTAATTTTGCGTCGAATTTGATATTCTAAATAAAAACCCAATATGGCTTATATCGAACCTGCTCCGATAATGGATAAAGAAAATCCATTGGAGTCAATGATGGAGAGATTTAACATCGCCGCCGAGAAGCTTGGTCTTTCTGATGAAGTTTACAGCGTCTTAAAAAATCCCGCAAAACAAGTTATCGTTTCCTTACCGATTACCATGGATAATGGAAAAATTCAGGTTTTCGAAGGAATCAGAGTAATTCACTCAAACATTTTAGGTCCCGCTAAAGGCGGGATTAGATTTGCACCTGATGTTCATCTGGATGAGGTAAAAGCTCTTGCTGCCTGGATGACATGGAAGTGCGCCGTTGTGGACATCCCTTATGGTGGTGGTAAAGGTGGGGTACGATGTAACCCTAGAGAAATGTCTAAAGGTGAGATCGAACGTTTGGTTCGTGCCTATACCTTGGCTATGATTGACGTTTTTGGGCCGGACAAGGATATTCCTGCTCCTGATATGGGAACTGGACCACGTGAAATGGCTTGGTTGATGGATGAGTATTCTAAAGCTCAGGGTATGACCGTAAATGCTGTGGTAACCGGTAAGCCATTGGTTTTGGGAGGTTCGCTGGGTAGAACAGAAGCTACAGGACGTGGTGTAATGGTTTCTGCTTTGGCAGCCATGCAAAAATTAAAAATCAACCCATTCCAAGCAACTTGTGCAGTGCAGGGATTTGGAAACGTGGGTTCATGGGCGGCGCTTTTGCTCGAAGAAAGAGGTTTGAAAATTGTTTCTGTTTCTGACATTTCAGGAGCTTATTACAATAGTAATGGAATCAATATTCAGGAAGCAGTAGCCTATAGAGATTCTAATAACGGAACTTTAGAAGGATTCAAAGGAGCCGAAAAATTATCCGATCCTGCGGAATTATTGATTTTGGAGGTGGATGTTTTGGTGCCTGCAGCTGTTGAAGATGTGATTACCATTCACAATGTGGATAAAATCAAGGCAAAATTGATCGTGGAGGGCGCTAATGGTCCTACTTCAGCAAAAGCTGATGCCATCATCAATGAAAAAGGAATTATGGCTGTGCCAGATATTTTAGCAAATGCAGGTGGAGTTACTGTTTCTTACTTCGAATGGGTACAAAATAGATTGGGTTATAAATGGACTGCGGATCGTGTCAACAGAAGATCTGATCGAATCATGAAAGATGCGTTTGATCATGTGTATCAGGCTTCTCAGAAGTACGATGTGCCGATGAGAATCGCTGCTTACATCGTTGCGATTGACAAAGTAGCCAAGACATATACTTACCGTGGAGGTTTCTAATATTTAATCAATCGATCAAATCACTTATCTTTGAGGCGTGGACTAAAATCCACGCCTTTTATTTGACCCCGATATGACTATACACAGAATAGTACGAATACTATTTTTTAACATTAAAAAATCATTTGTAAGCCTTTAAAGGGCTTTTTTTGTTTGTTCCAATGTTTGTTCTTGTGTATTAAATATTTGCCTTTATCGTTTTGAGTTTGTACTTTGTTTGTTCCAAATAATAGCAAACATGGCTACATTTAACCTTTACCTTGATACCCGTAAAACTAGAAAGGACGGGACTTTTACAGTGAAAGTCCGGGCAACACATCGCCGAACGACCAGATATTATCCTTTGCAATACAAGTTCACTGAAAAGGAGTACTTGAAAATAATGAAGGGTAACCGGCTTACTGAAAGTCAAGAAAAGGCAAAATCAAAAATGGATGCCCTTTTGGAAAAAGCCAAAGAGATTGCCCAGGACTTAGACGTTTTCAGTTTTGAAGCATTTGCTGTTCGTTTTACTGGAAAAGGAAATTCAAATGATTTGCTTAAGGCACTTCAGGAACGCATAACCGAAAATCAAACCAATGGTAAAGTTGGGACCGCCAGTATTGATAAGGATACACTTTCAAGCTTGAAGCTGTATTTGAAAGAAAAAGGAAAGCCCCTTCAATTGCAAATGACTGATATTACTCCGAAGTGGCTAGAAGGATTGGAAGCGTGGTATAATAGCAGGGGGATAAGTTCAACCACTATTTACATTCAAATAACAAGGATTAGAGCAGCAATTAACCAAGCTATTCAAATGAAAATCTTTGATGCCCGGAAATATCCTTTTGGAAAGGTAAAGGAAGGAAAGTATTCGGCACCAACCCCGAAAAACACTAAAAGAGCATTGACACAAGATCAACTGATTGCTTTTTTGAATTATGAGCCAAAAACTGATCAAGAACAGTTCGCAAAGGATTTTTGGATTTTCTCTTTCTTATCCAGTGGTATAAATTTGGGCGATGTGTTTAGTCTTAAGTGGAGTGATTTTAAGGGCAAGGAATCATTCACTTTCACCCGAAGAAAAACCAAAACCAGATCCAAAAAATCTATAGAAATTACAATATATCTCAAGCCGGAACATTGGGAGATTATTGGAAGGCATGGAGGCCGAAAGCTTGGAGGCAATGATCATGTATTCAATATCATTGAGCCGGGACTTTCACCGGAAAGAGAACATCAATTGCTAAAGATGGCCGTGAATAAGGTAAATACTTATCTGAAAAATATTAGTGAGAAGCTCGGGTTTGAATTTGGGATCTCGAGCTATTCGGCAAGGCACAGTTATGCTACTAGGTTAATGAAAACAGCCCCTATTGCATACATAAGCAAACAATTAGGCCATTCAAATATAGCGACAACTGAAGAGTATTTGGGAAGTTTTGAGAAAGCAGAGGCCCAGGAATACGAGGCTAATTTGTTACCTAAAGCGCAATAAAGATTTATTAATTTTTAAAATGGGTTGCTTTTTTATTAACTAATTGATAATCAGTAATAAAAGTTTTAATAATCATTAATTAAGTTTGTAAATAACAAACAAAATTTGGTAAAAAATATTTTTACGTTATTTAATAATTTGTAATTACGATTTACATTACTTTACTTTGGTTTAACGATAAAGTTAACGACCGACAATACGGAAAGACGTATAGTAACCTGCTATAGGCAATGTGGTAATAATTGGATGAAATGCCATCTTGGGATTGCCATTGACAGCGTGTAGGTAGGGGACACAAAAATCTATTTTACAGGGGCATTTTCCTGAGATTTAACGGTCGTTATTTATGCGAACTTCTGAAAAACCTTTACAAAAAGGAAACACACTTAAGGGCATGAAAGCTTTAGCAGAACTGCTGGGATGTTCATTGCCAACGGCTCATAAGCTGAAAGCTTCCGGTAAAATTCCATATTATCAGCATAATCGGTTGATTATTTTTGATAGGGCTGAAGTTCTGAAAGCATTAGAGATGGGAGGGCAAAATGGATAATCCAATTATTGTCATGTCCCCTGCTCAAGTTGAACAGCTAATTGCCAATTCTGTAGCAAAAGGAATTCAAATGGCCTTAGGTTCAAATGGTCAAAAATCTGAACCTTTGCCCCCAACCATTCCACTTAAAAAAGCCGCTGAAATATCAGGAAAAACCCCAAATGCACTACGTGTTCAAATCTCTATTGGAAATCTAAAATGTATGCACAGAGGATCTAGGATTTACCTGGACACAGATTATTTCCAAAGATGGCTAAGAGGGGAAGATGAGCCGGAAAGCAATCCACTCGAAATCCTTAAATAGTAATAACGACAACAATTTTAACGACAAAATTTAAATGAAAATGTCAACCAAAAACATTGTCGGTTATGGACAAAAAAGGAAAAAGCCCTACACGGGTGGTGCAAGGCTCAAATGAGTGCTCAAGCTCATTCCAAAACATTAGATACACGAAAGATACCTATTTTCTCGCTCAAGAAAAAAGAGTTTTTAGAGCTTTTTGGGGACCGCCTAGGACAATGCTAGAGGTGGAGGCTATCACCGGAATAATGAGGTCAAATATCTGCTATTTCGTGGGGGACTGGCTGAAAACTAATTCTATTAAGCTGGTGGGTGAGGGAATCTGCAGTGTGAGCAAACATAAAGCAGGTAGATATAGCACCGATCCTAAATATTGGAAAGGAGGCGAAGATGAATCTTGAGAGCATACGAATTGAGCGGAAAATGCTCAAAGAAATGGATTTTGATGAACTTCTATACAAATACCAACGGGAACTAGATGTTATATCCACTATTTCCCAAAGGCTAAAAGACATAGGTCCTATTGCAATTAACCCCTTTGATGATTTCGGCCCTCATTTCATGAAAAACCATGCGATCATGGTTCAGCTCGTTAAAAATGAAATCATTCTTAGATCTACAGTACAGCTAGAGCTTGAATTCAAGATAGGGAAGGAGGTATGTTATGCGGATTAATGGGTTCGAGCAAATCAAACAATTCTATTCCTGGGTATTTGAGAACCAAGGTAAAGGGGTGAAATCGCATCATATAAGTCTATACATGTTTCTTTGGAATCAGAACAACAGGTGCAACTGGGTGGAGTGGTTCAAGTGTCCATACGACACGGGTATGACAGGATCCGGTATTAATTCTAAGCACACATATTATAAAGTGCTCAAAGAGCTTGCTGAATGGGGTTTGATAGAATATAAACCAGGGAAAAACGAGCATTCATCACCACTATTTAGCTTAGTTCCACTAGAGGTGCAAAAATGCACCTCTAGTGTACCTCTACCTACACCTCTACCAGAACCTCTAGTGATACCTCTACTAGCACCTCTACAGGGAAGAGTTATTAAACAGTTAACAGATAACATTCAACCAATAACAGATAACATGGATTCTATTTTGAGTTTTTTAGAAAGGAAATCAATTGGGAAATCGCTAATAGGTGATTCCAGTTTAAAGCTCGATGAAAAGGATTTAGAACGAATAAAATTAGGCACAATAAAAATTGCAGATTTCTTCAATATCTCAGAAGTCAATCAGCCTAACCATTGGATGAAAATTAGAAAGTTCATAGAGTTTCAGGCAAGAAAAGAAAACGGGTTGGAGTATTTATCGGAACAGTTTACAGCTTATAAACAACTAAAAACATCTAATGGATTCAAGCATACCTGGAAAAATTGGATTGGAGATCTTTCAGATCATCCAGAGCCGTATTGTGAAGGTGCTTGGAATAGGGAGAATTGGAAACAGCTATTGGAAGATACTATTCAATCCGAAAAACAGACGAACGGTCAAGTATTGTCCTACAGCCTCAAAAATCCCATCTCAATTCCGGCCCCAAAGAAGCCTAGGAATCCAGATTGATAAAATCAACAATAAGATAAACTTAAACCATAACAAAACAGAAAATGGAAAAATTACAGACCAGACTTATTGAGCAAACCCTAAAAGGTAAGCCCGAAAGCCTAAAAAAAATGGCCATGAGCCAGTTCAAAAGGATGAGCTTCACGACTGAAGATGAATTTCTAGAATTCCTGGATGATTTGGGATCATCTGGTGAAGATTCCAAAGGGAAAAAGGAATTCAAAGGCTTAAAAGTAGAGCCGGACAAAGAGGTGGTGAAAGAAGTAGTGGCTCACATGATGAAATAATGATATGGAAACGAAAGAAAAAGTAATCGTAAAGTATTTCCAAAAGGACCATGAAAATACACTCAAGCACCTAAGCAGGCTGAATAGTTTGCTAGCTGATTTTGCCGAAAAATACGAGGCGTTTGAAAAAGAAACCGGAATGCCTCCATTGAATCAACGCCTTCTGAAATCATTGGTAGAGCAAGGCCGATGGCCATTAGAAGGATCCATTGAATCTTTTGTTTCAAATCAGCCAAAACCTTTGCAAAGTACTTACAGGCAATCGCTTTTAAAGGAGCTGGCAAAATTGGATTTTGCTATCGATAATTTTCAAAAATGGGTTGAATCGATCAATTCTGTCACAAGGTACCCATCCGATTTAAAGAAAATTGAAAACTTGCCTTGGAATGGTTTGAAGCTGGAATTGAATCAGAACTACTTTGATTCCATTAAGGGCCATTTTGAGCTTGTATTAGAGTCAGAAGTTGATCAAGGGTTGTGGGTGCGAGCGGAAGCACTGAGACTTGCTTACAACGAATTTTACTTATTCGCAGATCAACATAAAAGAATGGTTCCGAAAGGCTTTAATGCTCTATTTGGGGTTCACCCTACGTTCCCAGTTACTGAAGTGAATCCACATCCGGAGAATTTCTTGCCGTCAAGGCCAATTGGATGGAAGCCGTAAGTTGAATTTCTCTCAAATCCAGCGCTTTAAATGCGCTGGATTCCAAAATAAAAAGTTCTTCTGTTAACAATTTTCACTACCGTTTTAGGTTTAGTTTATGGCAAATTATAAACGTTTTCGGCCCATTATTGAGGATATGCCTCATATTCGATGTTCACAACTTCGAGAATTTGGAGTTTTGAAGCCAAAAAATATATCAAATGTCGACTTGACTATCTGGATAGGGGAAATTCCAGTGGGAAAAATTTGGTGTTATTGCTCAATAAGTGAAATATATTGCTTTGCAAACCTGTCTTGGATCAACGATAAAAAGGAAAATAAAACACAAACGGTCACTATCCAAAAGAAAGAATCCAACCTAATCTCACACGATCCAAGAACGGGCAAAAACAGTTTGTATTTCTTTGAATGCCCAGAAACCAAAAAGAGATGCCGAAAGCTTTATTTCACTCCTAATGGATTTGTCTCACGGGAGGCACTTGGAGCATTATATCAGGATCAAGCTCAAAGTAAATTAATTAGGCAGTTTATTAAGCAATTCAAAATTGATGAGCTTGTCGGTAAGATTATTCAGGACATGAAAAAACCTTATTATAAAAATATTTATAAAGGAGTAATTACCAAAAGAGCCAAAAAAGATTTGATGAGAGTCAATAAACTAGTAGAGCAGCACAAAAGATTGACTCAAGATTCAATTGATTTTCTTAATGAGGAAGAAATTAAAATTAGAGAAACCAAAAAGGGGTTCAAGGTTATAACTCGGGTTGCTTCTGGAAATAGTGGATTACCAGATATGGGGGAATTGCCAGAATGGGATTAGTTTTTCCAAAAATTAAACACTATAAAAAAGGATGATACTATTTCAACAATAGTCATGGATTCCTTAAAAATCAATCTCCATTTATTCCAAATGATGCTTTATTAATTTAGAGAACAAATAATTTGCAAACACCTCTTGATTAAAGGTTCAAATCCATATCAATCTATTTAAAATCAATCAAATTGTTTCTAGAAGGACTATTAGGGATATTCAATTATTTCAATGGTGCAAATAGTGGTGCAAATTATCTGTTTATATTCTGTTAAATAATTATGTAAATACTATTATTTACACTGTAAATATTACTCTTTGCGCTGTAAATAAAAATTATATTGACATTAAA
Organism: Algoriphagus iocasae; assembly: GCF_014206875.1. Taxonomy (GTDB): domain Bacteria; phylum Bacteroidota; class Bacteroidia; order Cytophagales; family Cyclobacteriaceae; genus Algoriphagus; species Algoriphagus iocasae. The sequence continues at coordinate 1,397,058 of NZ_JACIJO010000002.1, forward strand.
AATATATTATTTACAGTCATAAAATAATTATAATATAATTTGTTGTTATGTGTTTTGTATATCATATTTAAGCATGATATACAATTCGTATTGCCCAGATGAATGGACATTTATTGATGATCAGATTTTAGCCATGGATATGTGTTCATTGCTTGATAATCAATGGGAATTAGATCGAGAGACTAGAAAGTCAATATGGAGCCTATATCTGGCTCATGCTAAACACAAATCTTTATTACTTAACAACTATAATCATGGAAAATCAAATTGTAAAAACCAGAAGTATGAATGGAATTGATCCATCAGCTCCTTACTATGTGACACGTGTGTATTTATCTAATGGTGAAGCTCAAAAGGAATTTAAATTTCAAGAATTGGATTTCGATCTAATGAGGTCAAGGGCTAAAGCATTTGCAAGAATGGAGTTTGAAATTCAAAAGGACGTTGCTAAAGAAATAGAAGTATTAATTTGTAATTCTTTTAATGACGAAATTGTAGAGCACAAATTAAAATCTCTTTCTGAGGGAAGCGATAGGGATGGACTTCACCAAGAGATCCTGATTCATAATCTGTTTGGTTGCACAGATTGGACTGAAATTGAAGAGATGTATGATGAGGAGATAGAAAACCTTGAGGAAGCTGAAAACATGAAGCTACAGGCACTAAAAGCAGTTGATAAAATTGAAGAGGCTTTACAAGAAATCTATGCTTGTGAATCAATCTTTATCGATGATCAGTTTCTTTTTGATTGGGTATCAATCATGAGTGCAAGGGCTAAATTATTGAAAGGCGAAATCCAGGATAAAATTGATTTCAGACTAAATTCAGCTGCATAACCATGGCCAAAATCGTAAAATTAATTCCAGACAACAAGCCTGATAAGAAGGTTCCGGCTTGGAAGAATAGAGAAGCAATCGACATCGTAAAAGATGATATTGTTAAGACCCATAATCGGAAATTGAAGGATAAAAATTCAAAATCATGAAAAATTATTTGTTTTTTATATTGGCTATTTTGATTAGCTGCAGTCCTGTTGAGGATCCCGATTTAATAAATGTTTACCCTACAGAAAAGGGGGTGCCTGAAATTACTCAAGGTGTTGAGGTTAAAGTTTCAAAAGAGGGTGGTCCAATAGGTGTTATTATTGCGATTAATGATAAATGGAATGATTTATCAAACTATGATTTCGAAAAAAATATCGGCAGGTTCTTTAGCCAAGATTCTTTGCATAGGGTTGCGGCTAAGGAAGCTGACTTTTATAGGTTTGAATTAGATGAAGGCAATTATCTATTGCATATTGGCTCAGGTAAAAATTTCCCCCATTTTTTCTCACTAAAAGAATTTACAGTTGTAAAGGGTGAGGTAACCATATTAAAAAAGGATTTTTCGGAGCAAGAAATGGACTTCTCTGAAATAACAGATTACCAAAGAGAAAGAGGGGTCTATATCCCATGGTAAAAGTTAAAATTTAATATACCGTTTCGCTATTTGCCTAATACATTCTAGCCTTGAGAGCCTGATTTCGAGAAATTGGAGTCAGGTTTTTTTGTGATAAGATGATCACAGTTTAGCCGAAAAACATTCCAAAAAATTCAACTAAAAACAAAAAAAATGGAAGCAAGCGAAATATCATTGGGCAATTTAGTTTATATCAAGACTGACCCACAACAATTCATAGGCTACATCGTCGCAATCCCAGAAGAAGGTGAAGAATTATTTACTGTACGGATTGGCCAAGTCAGCTCACAGCATTTTCCGTGGGAATTATCAACCCAGAAAAGTGAGCTTGTTAAAAGAATTGGAAGCAGTACTATTATCCGAAATGGATAGGTAACGGATTGGAAAATGAGAAACTCAATTCTGATTTTTCGGGAGCCCAAAAATTGGCTAGAAAAGCAAATTTGGCATAGGCCAAAACTTTGGAAAGTTTATGAGCTTTTAAATGTTGAAAAATTAAGCATTGAAATAAGGCCGGATTTTTTAACAAAAAATAGCCTTATCAAAATTGCGATGAATATCAGATTGATTGAAGAGAAATTAGGCGAAATCAACCCTGATATTCTTTCAATAATGCTGGCGCAAAACCCAAGGTCTGTAATGGAAATTATAAAGGTTTTTATACCTCGCAGTGAAAGGGAAACCACCTTAGCATGGATTGAAAGAAATGCCAAATCAAAAGATCTAGCAGATGCATTTTATTTCTGTAGGGAACATGCACTGAATTCAATATAAGGGCGAATAACAGAAAAAGATAATGGCTGTTAAATCAAAAAACGGTGGATTAATTTGGGAAGCTGGTATTGATACCGGAAGGCTTGTTAGTGATGCAAACAAGGTTGAGAATATTTTTAAAAAACTGACTGAAAATCAGGTAAAAGAAGAAAAGAACCTACTAAGAAATATATCATCAAGTTATGCTCAAATAGCAACTGATGGTAGGCGTGCATTTAGTGCAATGACACCACAAATGCAAAATCAGATTGTTACTGTAAATAAGCTGAACAATGAGCTTAGAAAGATTGCTGATACCCAAAGATATTTGGATCAGGAATTCAGGAAAGGAACAATTACAGAAGCCCAATATTTAGCTACAACAAACCAACTAACTGCAAGCACTAGAAGTCTGAATGCTCAACTTGAAAGGCAAAACCAAACTGTTGCCAGATCAACCAAGACAAATGCATTATACAACCAGGTGCTTGCAAGTACTGTTGGATTTCTTTCCATTCAACAGGGCACAAGGTTAATTAGCGACATAGTAAGAACAAGAGGTGAAATTGAACAGCTGGAGGTTGCCTTTACAACAATGCTTCGATCAAAAGAGGCAGCAACTCAGTTAATGGCTGAAATTGTAGATGTAGCAGTTGAAACACCTTTCAAACTTACTGAAGTTGCCAGCGCAACCAAACAGCTTTTGGCTTACGGCTTCGCCCAAAAAGAAATCAAAAATGAGTTGATTTCGATAGGTAATATAGCCTCAGGAGTTGGGGCTTCATTCGGTGATATAGCATACGCTTACGGAACCCTGAGAGCGCAAGGAAGGGCTTATGCTTATGACATTAGACAATTTACAGGTCGAGGTATTCCGATTATAGAAGAGCTGTCCAAAGTAATGAACGTATCTACTCAAGAAGTTCAAGCTTTGGTAGAGGCTGGGAAAGTGGGATTCCCAGAAGTTCAAAAGGCATTCCAGAACCTAAGCGGAGCGGGCGGTCAGTTCTTCAACTTGATGGAGAAACAAAGCCAGACAGTTACCGGGCAAATCTCAAAGCTTCAGGATCAGATTGAACTTATGTTCAATGAAATAGGAAAATCCAACGAGGGAGCAATAAGGGATGTGACCGCAGGAGCTGCTTTCATAGTTGAAAATTACCAAACAGTAATCAAGGCACTAGAAGTATTGATTGCTACATACGGAGTTTACAGAACAGCGTTAGCCATCAACCTAGCCTTAACAAATGCTGTTTCGGCAGGTGAAATAAAATCAGCTGGAATTAAAGGATTGTTGACTTTAGCAACAGGGAAGCTAACTGCAGCGCAGCGGGCTTTAAATATTGTTCTGGCAGCAAACCCTTATGTAGCGGTAGCCACTGTATTAGCTGCTCTAGTTGCTTCACTCTATTTGTTCAGGGAAAGGGTTAAGCAAGTAGAAGATGTTCAGGTTAGACTTAATAGGGCTACAGAAGAAACCAATAAATATTTCACAGAACAAGAGGCAAAAATAAAGACACTAGTTTCTACACTTGGAAACCAAAATGTTGCCGAATCTGTAAGATTAAAAGCCTATGAAGAGCTTAAAAGTATTTCTCCTGACATCGTCAAAGGATTGACTTTTGAAGAAGCGAAAACAGGTGACTTAACTAAAGCTGTCTACGGTTATGTTGATGCTTTGGAAAAAAGGTTGAGGGTTGAAAATCTCACTAATGAAGCGGTACAGTTAAGGGGCGAGATCTCGGAAAAAGAACAAAAACTACTTGAGTCAAGAGATAAACAAGCCAGATTAAAAGCAGAAGGTAAAACTATTTCAACTTCAGTATTTGTTGATTCCCCCTATGAAAAACAGAGACTACAATCAGAGAGATTGGTAAAGGAGCTTGAAAACCTATACAATCAGGAAAAACAGTTAGGTGATCAGATTGCAAGCAACCTAGACCAAAGCAACAACTCAGCAGAAGATAGAATTGCTGTTTTGAAAAGGTTACAAGGTCAGGTGTCTGAGACCTCAGTTGCTTACAAAAAATACGAAGATGAGATAAAATCACTTCAATCTACTATAGAAGTAGTAGAGTCCAAGCCGTCAAAGAACAAGGCTTACTTTGAAAAGATAGTAAAGGAGAATACCGAGGCTTTGGAATTACTGGATTTATCTTCAGATGACTTTGAAGCGAAATCCAAAGAGTATAAGGACAAGATTCTTGAAGCCCAAAAGAACTTAGATTCCTTTGGGCTGAAAGGTGAGAAGGGTGAGTTAAAGAGGGAAAACAAAGATCAAAAGGATGCAATCAAGGAACGTGAAAAAATCCTTAATCAGATTTCAAACCTAGAAGATAAGGCCTATAAAAAATCGTTTGACAAGAGGGAAAAAGAGAAAGCAGATCTAAAACGCCAATTGGATGAAATAAGAGAATTGGTAAAAGATGCAGGGTTTCAAAATGCCAATGGAATATTAAATCGAATTGACAACCTTGAATTAAAGGCAACTGGAGATATTGATTACAGAAATGATACCGAACAGTTCAAGACTGAATTTGAGAAGCGAAAGAAAATCTATGAGGATTATGAAAACCATGTCCGTGACTTTGGTGTAACGAGTGCTGACAAAAGATTTAGCTCTGAATTGGAGATTGCCAAAAATTATCTTGGTACCATTCAGTCAGAGTATGAAAAGATATTGACTATTGCACCGGAAAACAGGTCAGGAGTGCAACAGGAAAGATTGAGGTATTTTCAGATTATCCTTGATACCGAAAAGAGAGAGCAGGAAGCGCAATTGGAAGCACTTCTAAAAGCAAATCAATCCTACCAACAGCAAAGAACTGCTTTACTTGAAAATCAGACAGAGCAAAGAAAAAAGATAGAAGCAACCGGAGATTTAGAGGCTTTGGCAACTTTTGAAAAGAATGCAGAAAAAGCATTGTTTGACTTAAATGAAGTTGCAGCAAAAGATTTAACCGGTTTTTCTGAATTCTTCGACAACGTAAGGTTACTATCAAGGAAAGCAGCTTTTGAAGGGATTGACGTGCTAAAAAAGGCTATTGAAAAACTTTCAAAGCTGGATAAGGAAAAAGGAGGTATTGATCCAGATTTAGCAGCTGAATGGGTAGACCAATTAAACCAGGCTGCTCAAACTATAGGTGCAGAGATCCCACAAGAAATGCAAAAGTGGGCAACATCCATGAATTCCATTGCTCAAAGCGTTTCAGAAATAAATCAGGATTTAGGAGCGATGTTTGGCACTATAGGGGATATTATTGGTGGTTTGGCAAATGTCCAACTCGGATTTAATGAGCTTCAAACAGCCCAACAAACCGAGAATAAAACCGATGATTTCACAGCCAAATCAAACCTATACGCGACTGCAATAAATTCAGTGGTCAAGCTAACTAATCTAGCTGTCAATGCATCCAAACAGAGGCGACAGGTGGAGGAAAAATATTACCAATCTGTAATAGGATATCAGCAGGATTACAACCTTGCATTGGTTGAACAGATGAGGTTGCAGAGCGAGGCATCAGGAAGTGTTTTTCTAACCAATTATCAAGGGAAACTAGAAAATGGGTATTTATCGCTAACCGAGGCATCAAAGGGATTTAATGAGGCTTTGAAGGAGTTGGACAGGGTCCAAGTTAAAACAGGTACTGAAAGTTTCTTTGATCTTAAGGCAGCCGCGGGAGCTACAGGTATTGGGGCAATTGGCGGTGCTGCAATCGGAGCTCTTGGAGCAGCTGCAGTTGGAGCTGCTATTGGTTCAGTTGTTCCAATATTAGGAACCGCCATTGGGGCAGGTGTTGGGGCAATTGTAGGGATTTTTGCAGGAAAGAAAAAGAAAAATTCTTATGGGGAACTTTTGGAAGAATTCCCGGACTTGATTCAAACTTCAGCTGATGGATTGGTTGCAGTCAATGAAGAACTTGCAAAGGCAATTTTGGCGAATGATTTAATCCGAGAAGGGGGTAAAGAGCTTGTTGAAAATGTTTTAGAATGGGGTGAAGCAGTGGAGGCAGCAAGGGAGCAGATCACACAGACTATAGGAGAATTAACCGGACAAATCGGAGGTGAATTAAGAAATGCATTAGTAGATGCATTTAGAAACGGAACAGATGCAGGCTTGGCTATGACTTCCACTGTTGGGAAGGCCATAGAGGACATGGTTAGTCAGTTGCTGTTTTCCGCTGTGTTTTCAGACGTATTTAAAAGCCTTGAGGATGATTTGGTTAAATCTCTAGATCCTATTTCAGGAGATCAAAGCGTAATTGATGATTTTGACAGGTTCTTGGAAAAAGCTGGACCAGCTCAGGAAACTTTTTTTGATCTAATGGATCAAATTCAGAAACAGGCAGCAGGTAAAGGGATTGATATATTTAAGCCTGGAAGTTCAGGATCATTACAGCAACCCGGTTTAGTTGGCGCAATCAGAAAAGAGCTTACAGAGGCTACAGGATCGGAATTGGCAGGTCTTTTCCGTGGATTCTATGACCTTCAGAAGATAGCAAACAATGTTTCTTATGAGCATCTGGCAGTTGCCAACAGTCAGCTTGCATCAACCATGGCCATACAGGTGAATACAGCTCAGACGGTGGTGGAATTACGAACTATGGCTGTAGACATTAAAGCTATTGTGAAAAACACAAAGCCAGCTCAAAACGGACGTGACCTGGGAGACGGATAAGAAATTATAGATCAATGGATATTTTCGAAAATAGCACTTTAGTTCACTCAGTGTCTATAGATGATCAAACTGTTTATAGTTGTCAGCTCATGGGGGAGGACAAAATCACTGCAGTTTGGATTTCTAGTAATGCCATGGAAATTAACATTGGTGATTACATAGAGCATAAAGGGCAACGCTACTCTTGTAACCTTACACCTACGGTGGAAAAGATTGACAATAGAACCTTTCGCTATGAAGTGGTTTTTGAAAGTCAGATTTACAGCCTATTTAGAAAGAAGCTCAAGCATTTGTATAAGGGAGATTTCACTTATACAGCTGACCTTTCTTTATTCCTTCAGTTGTTGATTGACAATATGAATTCCATTGATTCTGGATGGAGCTTTTTAACCGATGGATATGAGACGCCATTACATACAATTGGATTTAAGGGAGAATCATGCAGGGCGGCACTGACTCGAATTTGCGAAACTTTCGGAATGGAATTCAGGCTAAATGGAAAGCAGATCATAGTAAAGCCTAATGTTGGATTCCTGACAACCCAATCATTTCAATATGGCCGTGGTCAAGGTCTTTATAAGCTTTCCCGTGAAAACGTAAATGAAAATAGTGTAGTTACTAGACTCTTTGTTTACGGAGGTACCAAGAATATTCCTTTCGATTATAGAGAAGGATCAGAGCGGTTGATTTTTGCACCTCCTGCAACTGCATATTTGGAAAATTTTGACTACACAGATTTGATTATTGAAGGAGATGTGTATTTCGATGACATTTACCCTGAAAGAACCGGGTTTGTAACAAGTAGCCCAGATCCTTTGACTATAATCGATTTGGGAATTGATTTTGATATCAATGATTATTTATTGGAAAATGAGGAAGCTAAGATTGTTTTCACTTCAGGATCCTTGTCAGGAATTGAATTCGTAATCAATAAATATGATCATCCTGCAAGAAAGATATCTCTCAACAAATACATTGAAGGTGAGGATTTTTCATTGCCTAGCGAAACCCGATATCCTGAAGCTGGAGATAAATATGTTTTGGTGGACATTAGAATGCCGGAAAGCTATATCACTGATGCTGAAGCTAGATTATTAGCAGCTGGAACTGAGTACTTGAATAAGGTAAAAAGTCCAAAGGTTTTGTACAGGCTTGACATCGATGAAAAGTATGTCCGTGACACTGGCATCGAAGTAGGTATCGGAAATACTGTTCAGGTGATCGATGCTTCTTTGGGAATTGACGACAGGATCAGGGTTGTTTCAGTTTCCTATCCTTTGGTGAATCCTTCTAAGGTTACATGCGGACTTTCTGAATCAATCCCGCTTACAGTAACTGAACGTATGAGAAAAGACGTTGCTACTTCAAAGGTAGAGATTAGGGAGGTTGACAGGAAAAGAGCTGAAAACCTAAGGGAATCAACTCAGAGACTAAGACAACTGCAGGGATTGATTTATGATGCTGATGGGTACTTCAATCCTGTAAATATAAAACCTGGAAGCATTGAAACTATTATGCTTGCAGTGGGTCAGAAATCCCAAAACCTGATTCTTGATGAATTGATAGTTACCCCAAATGTTGGAGCTGATCCGGATAGCTTTGAAATGAGTGCAGCCGATGTGGTCCACTTGGAATATGAAATTGAGGGATTGGGATTTGACTGGGAAATTGATCTGAGATTGTTTGAGGATCTGGATCCTGCTATCCCATATTATGTGTATGCCAGATGTTCCAAAACAGCCCTAACCGGAACATGGGAATTGTCACCTACTCCGATACTGACAGAACAGGAATCTGGTTTTTATCATTTCTGGATAGGAGTTCTTTATCAGGTAAACAACGGATTAAGAGCTTTTGAATTCACTACCGGAATGACCTATATCATAGGTGGTCAGACTATCACCGGAAGAATAAGAAGTGCGGACGGCTTGAACTACATGGACCTTACCCAAGGTACATTCAAATTAGGAGATACAGAACAATCCATTGATTGGGGCGTGACCGTTGCAGGTCAGTTGACTATTAACGGGGTGGTAGTTTCCAAAATGAGTTTTACCGAAGACGCCGAAATTATCAACCTGATTGTCCATAATCTAAAAACACAATCTGAAGGAAAGAGAATCCAGATATTAGAAACTGAGAATGCATTGAAGTTCATCAATGATGATGAAGAAGTTGTATTGGAAATAAATGATAGTTTGGGGACTGATGCAGATGGGAACATCATTAGCGGTATTAGAGTAAACAATCCTTCCAACGGCGGTACATCTTGGTTAAGTGGTGGAGGCGTTTTTTCAAATGCTTCAGGGGTAGCCTGGGAGTCCGCTACTACTGGAAGAAAGACCAATGCAAGTTTAGTGGGTTTGCTTCAGTCAAGGAATTCAGAATCAGATGGGATTAGCGCGGCTATAGTTGGTATTGATCAAACTACTGAACTCGACGGTGATTCAAAAAGCTATGGAGGGTATTTTAATTCAGCATTAATAGGTAGTTCATTTATAAACGCCCTAAACCTTAAAGTTAAGGTTATTGAAGGAACGACATACACTATTGATAACATGACTGATGGCAAATCAACTTTTTTTAGCTGTTATAATGATTCAGGGCTTACTATTACCCTTCCAGTAGGTGAGGGCCAAAGAGTGATTTACATTCGAAGAAATAATTCGGCTGGGGTTACTATCAATAGAGCTGGTAGCGATCAGATTTTGAATCCATCAACATCAACCTCTGTTAGTATTCCTGATGTTGGAGGTTTGGCTATGCTTGTTTGGGATGGAAGCTATTGGACTTCAAATATGTTGTAATACCACTGATTATTCGAAAAAAAAATCTAAATCCTGGTAATTTGCCGGGATTTTTTGGTTAAAAATACCCAGTACTGGGTATAGGGATTAAATGAAGTATTTGAGACATTAGTATATTATCGATATGAAATGAAAAGACTGATTTTAGTTTTAGAATGCCTATTACCAAGCTTTTGCCTTTATGGCCAAATCAGTATTACTGATATTGAAAATAAAGAGACTCAACAGACAGCAGTTTACGACAGTCTTAAGAATTTTTTAGGTTATGATTATCAAAAATATTTAGGCCAAGATCTTTATGTTCTTCCTAAAAATGAAAAATTAAGGATTTATGGCTATAGTGATTTTAAAATAATTGTTAACAACAATTTTCAAACTTATAATCCTGAGAACAGTTTTTCAAGCAGGACTAAATATGATTCTATTGCAGGCCAGTATTTTACAGTTATTAAAACATCCGGAGAACCTGATGATTTCACCAGGGATAAGTATTTAATCCTTAATTCAAGGAAAAATGGACAAACCTTATATTTCTTGTATGATCCTAAATACGAATCATCATTCCCTTTTTTGGTTGTGGGTTATTTCGAGAAGTTAAAGAAGACCTATTCTCAAAAAAATTGGTTTGTTAATTATGCAAATGATGAATCATTTGATCTTTCAACAGGGAATAAATTATCTATCGCTAAAGGGAGCTATTATTGTGAGGACGTAACGATAGACTCTGAGAACTTTAAAGTATCATTGTTGCTTTTGACTCCTCAAGGAAATAAATTTTTATATCAACTTTATGATACAGGGCTATATCCTGTAACTATTCTTCCCAAAACTGATGCTGAAAAATATAAAAGAAAATTTGGTTCTGACAATTGGCAATCAATATTAGATCGGAAATTAAAGATTGGATTTACCGAAGAAATGGTTAAAATGTCATGGGGAGAACCACTAGAAATAAATCGATCTAGCAATCATGATCAATGGGTTTACAGAAATCAATATCTTTATTTTGAAAATGGTTTACTGACAGACTTTAATTGAAGGTAAAGATATTCTCGTATCAATTGAAAAGTAAACAACCTTTGATGCCCGGAAAGTCCGGGTTTTTTATACCCAAACGAAATATTTTTTTCTCATACTAATTGCCCGTAAATTGCACTCAAATCAATACTTGTTTGCAAAAACGTTGTTCAGATAGTTTTAAAAAATATTCTAAGTATTTGATTTACAGATTAATACGACCCATATTATGACAATACACAGAGAAGGACGAGTTTTGCTATTTTGGATGATGATCATCCTGGTAGCTTTAAATTACCTATTATATTATTTCCTGCCTGAGCAGGATCTTTTATTGAATGTTTCCATGCTTGGAAGCATCATCATTTACCTGTTGGTTCTGCAGTTTTTTAGGAATCCTGTTTTCCCTCTTCCAAATGAAGAAGGGGTAGTTTATGCGCCAGCAGATGGGAAAGTAGTGGTCATTGAAGAAACTTTTGAAGATGAGTACCTAAAAGAAAAAAGAACGCAAGTTTCCATTTTTATGTCACCTGTGAATGTCCATGTCAATCGCTCTCCAATCAAAGGAGTGGTAGATTTTTTTAAATATCATCCAGGAAAATACTTGGTAGCTTGGCATCCAAAGTCAAGTACCGAAAATGAAAGAACCACGATGGTGCTACGCAACCAAAATGGTACTCAGATTTTAGTAAGGCAAATTGCCGGAGCTGTGGCCAGACGTATCAAATGGTATGTAAAGGAAGGTTCTCAATTGGATCAAGGAGGAGAATTTGGTTTCATTAAATTTGGATCAAGAGTAGATGTATTTCTTCCATTGGATGCTGAGATTCTGGTAGGTCTAGAACAAAAAACCAAAAGTGCCAGAACTCCAATAGCGAGGTTGAAAAAATAAAATCAAAAAAATAACAGTAACGATTGGGTATTTGATTGCGTCATTAGTTTTAACAACTAAATCCCAACCCATGAAAACTCTATACGCTGTATTTTTTGCATTCTTTGTATTAAGCATCGTTTCCTGTAGCGATGAGGAGGAGCCAAGATCTCCACTTATTGGTACTTGGGAAAATCGGAATTATGTAGACTCTTTAGAGTTGTGGTTTGTAAATACTTACAATTTTAGAAATGATAGTATTTTTGACATAACCTCAACTGTGAGAGAAACTGAAATTGGAAATGATTTAGGATACAGATTGATTTCTACCGCTTGGTACAATTTGGAAAGTGATATTTTTCAATATTATTATGATGACGGGTTATTTCATTTTGGAGGTGGGGAGGATGATCCATTATATGTTCCTGAAAAAGATTTAAAACCAGGGATCATTGATTTTTTCAGAATACCAAAAGGAAAATTGACCTTTTCAAATGATTTTAGGCAATTTACTTTTCAGGAAGATTGCTGGAAGCCAAACCCAGAAAACGAAGATTGCTTCGAGTTTCCTGTCAAAACTTTTGTAAGGGTGGATTAAGAACCTCTCTTGATTTTATAAATCCAGTATCCAAGACCGATTGTCGCTAAGAAAAAAAATGTTGTGGTCCATTCAAAGGTTCGACGCGTGCTCAGCATATCCTCAATTTTTTTGTCTTTTTCAGCCATGACCCGCTTTACTGCTTGGAGATCTTGCTCCAGCTTTAAAGTGATGGCTTTGTAATCATCTCCGGTTTGAGTGGCAACGGTGGTCTCAATATCTCCGATCATTCTCAATTCGTCCATGATCGCATTGTCTTTTACCAAAATTCGTTGTAACCACTCATTGGTTTCGATCATGTCTTTTTTGGTTCGGTTACCAAAAATTCCCGATTTCTTACTTTCGCTTCTTTTCCATTCTTCTGTCAGCGCATCCCTTTCCTGGATCATGCGCTCCAGTTTGGCTTCACCCGCTTGGGTAAGTTGGTTCGGCATGAAATAAAGTAACAAAAGCAATAAACCGTGTATCATTCTTTTTCTGCGAAAATTGGAATTAAGGAAGTGATCTTAGGCATTTCTAAAGCCAACTTGTCTTTGACAAAAAGCCAACCAAAAGTGATCATTCCAATGAAAAATATTAAAGTAGCCAATTCGAATTTCCTCTTTTCTAGTTGGGATGCATTTACTTCATACCCTTTTTGTGCCAAGGCATTCTTTAATTTCTGGATGTCCTGCTCCTGAGAGAGTGTAATTGTTTTGTATTGCTCGTTTTCTGAAACGATAGAAGAATGGTCAATTCGGTCATTCAATTGAAGCTTCTGAATAATCGCATTGTCTTTTTCAATAATCCTCATAGCAACTTGATTAGCATAAGAAGAATTGCTTTCCATTTCATCACTGACCAATGCAAAAGAAGATCTATAACTTTTTTTCAGTTGAGATAATAGACTGGCTCTTTCCTGAAGAAGGTTGTCAATTGGAGCTTGTGCGTAAATTTGGAGTGGTAGTAAAAATACCCAAAAGAATAAGATGGTTTTCATGGTGGTAAAAGGTTGTGTTTCTCCTACCTAATCCAAAGCTTAGACCAAAATTCCTTTATTTCTTCCAGCCTCTGGTCATTTCCTTCTTTCCTGGAGGGCCTGGAAGCGATTCTACTTCAAAACCTATTTCTTTTAGATCTCTTTTTAATTTTCCCTGTGCACAGTAAGTAGTGAAAATTCCACCTTGGTTCATTGACTCATAAATCTTCTCCAAAAGCTGTTTTTCCCACAATTCAGGCTGTTTGCTGGGGGCAAAGGCATCAAAAAACACCACGTCACTTGGATAAAGAGTGACTTCTTCAAGAGTGGTTTTCTCTTTTTTCATATTGAAATACTCAGAAACTACCGCTCCTTTATCCCATTCCATTTTATGTAATCTCGTGAGGTAAGGTTTGTAATGAAAAAAGCCATCGTCTAAATCGCCATAATTTAACTGAGAATAAATTTCCTCAGAAAGTGGAAAAGGTTCGATGGTATGGTATAAGACTGGAATTTGGTTTTGCTCCGCCCAAACCAAGGTAAGCCAAGCGTTTAACCCGGTGCCAAATCCTACTTCAAAAATCCGCAAAGGTTTCTTGGTTGGGTTTTCCATCAGCCATGAATCCAGACCATATAGCATGAACACATGAACGGACTCCTTTAGCGCTCCATGAAAACTATGGTAAGTTTCTTTGAGATCTTCATTATATAATGAATGTGAGCCATCCTCAGTGAGGATAATTTTCAATTTTTCACTCATACCTTATAGATTAAAGCAACACAATACGCAGAGACTCCTTCTTCTCTACCTACAAACCCAAGCCACTCGGTAGTTGTAGCTTTGATAGAAATAGCGTTTTCAGGGACTTTCATTACCTCTGCCAAACAAGCTTTCATCGCTGGAATATGTGGATTTACCTTCGGGTTTTGAAGGCAAATGGTAGAATCGATGTTACCTACTTCATATCCTTCTTCTCGAAGCAGGTCCAGCACGTCTTTCAATAAAATTTTGCTGTCTATGCCTTTAAATTTGGGATCCTTGTCAGAAAAGTGATAACCAATATCCCGAAGATTTGCTGCTCCCAATAAGGCATCGCAAATCACATGGATTAATACATCAGCATCCGAATGGCCAACGGCACCTTTTTCATGTTCCAGTTTGATCCCACCCAACCAAAAGTCATAGCCTTCCTTAAGCTGGTGGACATCATAGCCCATACCTATTCTAAATGTGTTCATGAAGGAATAGATTTATAATGAATCACAGAAGACTTCTCCTCAGTCAAGATGTTTCTTGCCCAACTGGTTAACTCCTCTGCGTTGATTTTAGATTTATTTTCAAATTCTTTTAAATACAAATCGGGACTGCCCAGAGATGCATAATAAGCTAAATTAAAAACTCTATTCAGTAATTGAATGGATTCGTAGGATTTCATCGCCTCTCCCTGGTTTTTGATTTTTTGAAGTTTGACTTCAGAGATTTCTTCGTTCAAAAACTCTTTCAATTCATGATCTAAAGCAGCTTCTCCCTCTTCAGATGTTATTCCTGAATCCATTTTACCGGAAATCACCAAAAGACCCGGGTCAACAGATCCCAGAACATAAGCGCCAATAGATGCAAATAACTTCCCTTGCTTGACAAGTTTTTGTTCGAGAATGGATGACTTTCCAAATCCTAAGATGTCAGAAGTTAAATCTGCTGCAGTGTATCCTACTTCAGTTTTACCTGGCATTTTAAAAGCTTTATAAAGCGCGTCAGTTGGAACTTTTGATTCTACAATTTTAACTCTCTTTTCTGATTGAATTGGTTCTGAGGTGATTGCTTTTCGAGTTTTACCACTTGATGGTATCGGTCCAAACCACTTCTTCGTCAAACTTTCAATCTGGCTTTTTGTGACATTTCCCCCAACTACTAAGACGGCATTGTCTGGACTATAATGAGACTCATAAAAATCCCAAATATCTTCATTTATATACCCTTGAATATCTTCGATTTTTTGACCGATTGTTGGCCAGCGGTAGGGATGTTTTTCATAAGCCAAATCCCTCATATGATGCCAAATATCACCATAAGGCTGATTTAAATACCGCTGTTTGTATTCTTCAATGACTACCTTCCTTTGGGTTTCAATGGTTTTCTCACTTAAGGTCAGTTGCAGCATGCGGTCAGATTCCAGCCAAAATGCTGTTTCAATATTGCTGGCAGGAAGTGAAATGTAATAATTGGTGACGTCGGGACTTGTAAATGCATTGCAAGACCCACCAACTCGCTCTAGCTCCCTGTCAAACACAGGGACGTTTTTAGAACTCCCAAACATCAGATGCTCAAAAAAGTGAGCTAGACCGGTTTTTCCCGGTTTTTCATTTCTAGACCCTACTTTATATAGAATGTTGAAAACCGCCATTTTGCTACTGGGGTCTTCGTGGACGATTACTTCCAGTCCATTTGGTAAGAAAAATTGATGGTAAGGCAGCATGTTATTTGGCAAACAAAACTAAGTTTTTCCTGAAATTGGGTGAAACTGAAAAGTCCGAAGCCCGTTGTAAATGATAAATCGCGTCAGAATTATCCAAAGAATTTACCGTTGGTCGAAGCTTTTCAATTTTTTTACAAAAAAAACCGAACTTTGGTTCAAGTCACTAAGTTAGCTTCCCAAAATATACTTCACCCTATCCAACCATGAAAAAACATTGTGTAAGCCTAAATAAAACTGGTCAGTTTTCTGAATTTTTTCTGGATTACATTGAAGGGAAGGAATCGCTGAAACCTTTTTACACACATAAGCCGACCCTGGAAAGTTTTAAAGAGGCAATCAATGCGAAGAATTTTTCCCAGGAAAAACGTGAGGTTTTAGTAGAGGCATTGAAAAGCCAGTATGAAGGAATCGAAATTAGTGATTCTGTTCGTGGGAATATCGAGAGCTTGGGAAAGCCAAATACTTATACAGTGACAACTGGTCATCAACTGAATTTATTTACCGGTCCGCTTTATTTCATTTATAAGATCGTTTCCACCATCAATTTGGCGAAGAAACTTACGGAAGCTTATCCTGAATCCAATTTCGTCCCCGTGTATTGGATGGCTTCAGAAGATCATGATTTTGATGAAATCAATTATTTTAAGTTGGACGGGAAGAAGTATCAATGGAATTCTGATCAGACTGGTGCTGTGGGAGATTTTAAGCTAGATTCTTCATTTAAAGAATTTTTAAAGTCTGTTTCCTTCGCTCCTGATTTTTTCAAAGAAGCTTATTCAAGTTCCAAGACTTTGGCCGAAGCAGTTCGAAAATATGTCAATCACCTCTTTGGAGATCAGGGTTTGGTGATTTTGGATGGGCATCATTCGTCCTTAAAAGGTCTTTTTAAAGAGGTAATAGATAATGACCTTTTCGAGCATGCGCCATTTCAACAGGCTCAAAAGAATACCGAGGAACTGGAAAGTTTAGGGTATAAAAGTCAGATTTATCCGAGAGAAATTAATTTCTTTTACCTCCAAGACGGGATTCGTGAAAGAATCGAGCAGCATGGAGATGAATTCTTTGTACTCAATACGGATTTGAAATTTTCAAAATCTGAATTAAAGAAACAGATTGAAAACAATCCGGAATATTTTAGTCCTAATGTGGTTTTGCGCCCGCTTTATCAAGAAATGATTTTGCCTAATCTGGCGTATTTGGGTGGGCCTGCTGAAGTTGTTTACTGGCTTCAGTTGAAAGGAGTTTTTGACCATTTTGAAGTTCCATTCCCAGTTTTGCTTCCAAGGAATTTTGCGTTATTGATTTTAGAGCCAATCAGGAAAAAACTCAATCAGTTGGGTTGGGGCAATGAAGATATCTTCAAATCCTTTACAAATTGGAAGAAGGAATATGTGCTTGAGGAGTCAAGTTTGGATATTGAATTAAAGAAGCAAAAAGAAGTGGTGTCAGCGCTCTTTGATAAAAAGGGCGAAGAAGCGGCCCAACTTGAGGAGAGCCTGAAATCTGCATTTGAAGCTGGTAAAGTCAGGTCCTTGAAGATATTGGATCAGATGAGCCGGAAATTAAGGAAAGCTGAAGAAAGAAGATTGGATATTCAGATTACTAGAGCTTTGGCCATACAGGATTACATCAATCCGGGAGGTTCACCACAAGAGCGTGTGGTCAATATGATGCAGTTTTATCTGGAGGATGAGACATTGATTGAGTGTTGTCTCGACTGTTTTGATCCTTTGGATTTCAAAATGATGGTATTGGATCTATGACTTTGGATAAAGATCAGATCCGAAAAGAGTTTAGAGTAAAGCGGAAAGCCTTATCTGAAGAGGAAGTTCAGGCTAGTTCCGAGCAAATTTTTTTGAGGTTTAAAAGTTGGTTGGAAGAAAGATCAAGTATTAACCACATCCATATTTTTTTACCCATAGCCCATCATAAGGAAGTGAATACTTTTCTTATTCGGGATTACTTGTTTGAAAAGGGAATAAAAGTTTATACCTCCATCATTCCTGAGGGAAAATCAAAAATGGATACTGTTTTGATTGATTCCAACACAAATTATAAAATTGACGCATGGGGTATTCCCATTCCAGTAAATGTAGAGCCTGTTGAGCCAGTGGAAATCGAATTAGTTTTGATTCCTCTGTTGGCATTTGATGAAAAAGGAAATAGGATTGGTTTTGGGAAAGGGTATTATGATCAGTTTTTAGCTTCATTGAAACCTACAGTTTTGAAAATGGGATTGAGTTTTTTCTCTCCAGTCAAAAGTATTTCTTCCGAAAAGCATGATATCCCTTTGGATTATTGCATTACTACTGAAAAAGTTTTTACTTTTTGACCGATTAAATTTTCTTGTGCTTTTATGAATAAATCTTTACTGTTTGCCGGCTTACTAGTCGCAGGGCTTTTCTTTTTCGCTTCAGATGCAGAGGCACAGTTAAAAGCATATAATACATCCATAGGGATTAGGGGAGGTACCAGTGTTGGTGGCTCTGTCAAAAGATTTATTTCTGATCATGATGCGGTTGAGTTGATGGTGTACACGAGATGGAAGGGCTGGGTAGGTAATCTTTTGTACGAGCATCATATGGATATCAGAGAATTTGAAGGATTGGAATGGTATGTAGGAGGTGGAGGACACTACGGGGTCTGGAAAGTAGGTAAAAGTGAACCACCATGGGTTTATAAAGCAACCGAAGATTATGCTGCGTTTGGAATCGATGCGATAGTGGGCTTGGATTACAATATTAATAGGACAAGCTGGTTTATCAGTCTGGATTGGAAGCCATCCTACAACTTTCAGGATTTTACAGACCTTTGGTGGGATGAAATAGCCTTCACTTTAAGATATGCGTTCTAATTTTGCGAAAACCTCATTTTTTTAAACCGGTTTTTAAACTTTTCACAAAAAATCCTTAGAAATACTGATTTTTTGAACCCTTGAAGATTGGTTTTGACATTTTTTCAATTTTTATCTCTTGTTAAAATTCGTTTCCAAGAATATTATTTTGCAATGAATAATTGATAGTTATTTTTATTCTGAAAATAGCTATTAAATAGCCTTGATATTCCAGAAAAATTTTTTTTCCAAACAAAAATTTTTTTTTTGAAAATAGAATTTTAGGGTTTTGACAAAATATTGTTTTGTAAATGTTAAAATTTTACATGAAATCAGTTAATATTTGTTAAAATGCTTATTCAAACCAAATATTTACTGTTTTGAGCCATTAAAACAAATAATCAACCGTTAATCGGGTATTTTGCTTTAAAATTGTATTAATAAATAAAAAATATGGATTAAAGTAATTGTTAATATTGTAATTGCACTTTATGTATTATAAATAGATTTTTATCAAGTATTTTTTCTTCTAGGTCCCTATTTTGAAATTAAAATCAAATAATTTTTATTTACGCTTATCAACTAAACTAAATACCTTATGAGAAAAGCTTTACTCTTTGTTGTTGCGCTTTTCACCATGGCCCTCAGTTATGAGGTGTCGGCGCAACAACGGGTAATTACCGGTACGGTAATTTCCGAGGAAGACGGACTGGGTTTGCCGGGTGCAACCGTCCTCGTGAAGGGTACAACAGTGGGTACTACCACCGATCTGGATGGTAATTATTCCATTAATGTCCCTGCCGGTTCTGACGTATTGATTTTCTCTTTTGTAGGTCTAGAAACCTCAGAAGAGACGATTGGCAACAGGACCATTATTAATGTCACCCTGACAACAGATGCAGCGCAACTATCCGAAGTGGTAGTAACTGCGATCGGTATCGAAAGGGAGAAAAAAGCCTTGGGTTATGCAGTTACCACTGTAGGTGACGAGCAACTTGAGAATCGCCCTGAGCAAGACGTTGCCCGCGTTTTGCAAGGTAAAGTTCCGGGTGTAAACATTACTTCTACTAACGGTATGTCTGGTTCTGGTACGAACATGGTTATCAGAGGTTATTCCTCTGCTACTGGTTCTAACCAGCCTTTGTTCGTTGTAGATGGTGTTCCTTTCAATACCAGCACTAACAATACCAATGGTTTCACTACTGGTGGTGCTACTACTTCTTCTCGTTTCTTGGATATTGATCCAAACAACATCGAGAGCATGTCTGTATTGAAGGGTCTTTCTGCTACAGTACTTTATGGAGACCAAGGTAGAAATGGTGTAATCTTGATTACTACCAAATCTGGTGCTTCTAAAAGAAAAGCTGCAGAAGTAACAATCAACCAATCAGTATTCTCTAACAAAGCAGCTTCTTTGCCTACATATGGTACAACATATGGTAATGGTTTCCAGCAGGCTCCAGGTTTCTTCTTCTCTAACTTCGGTCCTAGATTGGATGAGGGAAGAACAGTAAATCACCCTTATGCTTCTTCTTCAGTAGCATCTGTTAGAAATGCTTTCCCAGAATTCTGGGTTGATGGTGTTGTAGGTGGTACTCCTATCCAGTATGAATACAAAGCGTATGAAGATCCTTCTACTGCTTTCTTCAGAACTGGTTTGGTAAGTAATACTTCCGTACAGATTTCCGGTGGTTCTGACAGAACTGGTTTCAATGCATCTTTCGGTTATACTGATGATGAAGGATTTACTCCTGGAAACGAATTGAAAAAGTATAACTTCGGTTTGGGTGTAAACTCTGCTGTTTCTGATAAGTTGTCAATCAACTCTTCGTTTACTTTTGCAATCACTGATTTGCAATCTCCTCCTGTTAACGCAGCGTTTGGTTCTGGTCCATCTGGAGGTATTCCTTCAGCATTTGCTCACGTATTGTATACTCCAAGATCTGTAGATTTGGCAGGTCTTCCATTCGAAAATCCTACAGATAATAGTTCTGTTTATTACAGAGGTGGTAATGATATTGTTAACCCATTGTGGTTAGTGAAATATTATCAGAATACTTCTGATGTGAAGCGTTTCTTTAACTCTACTTCTATCAACTACGATCTAAACGATAACTTCTCTGTGACTTACAGAATTGGTTTGGATACGTATTCTGAAGTTCAGGAAAAAAGATATAACAGAGGTGCAGGATCAGGTAGTGCAGCGATTCAGTCAGGTATGTATACTACTGCAAACATTGTAAATACTATCTGGAACCAAGATTTGATCTTGAACTGGAAAAAAGAATTCTCTGATAAATTCGGTATGAGTGCATTGTTGGGTGGAAACTCAAGATATGACGTGTTCGGCAGAACTGGTATTGAGTCTCAGAACCAATTGGCATTCGGTTTATTTAACCACTCTAACTTTACTTCTGCTTCTTCTGGAGGTCTAAACTACAATGAAGAGCAAAGAAGAATGGGTATTTATGCCAACTTGACTTTCGATTATTCTAACTACTTGTATTTGAACGTTTCAGCAAGAAATGACTGGACTTCTACGGTTGAGAAAGAGAACAGAAGGATTCTTTATCCAGGAGCTTCAGTTTCCTTCATTCCAAGCACGGCTTTTGACTGGAATTCTTCAACTATCAATGATTTGAAATTGAGATTGGGTTACGGTACTTCTGCTGGTTTCCCAAGTCCTTATAGTACAAGAAATACCTTGGCTCAGAATCCAATTGCATTTTCAAGAGATGGTTTGATCACGCAGACTCACTCAGTATCTAATGCTTTGGGTAACCCTAACTTGAAGCCAGAGCTTCAGGAAGAATTGGAATTTGGTGTGGAAGCAGTAATGTTTAACAACAAATTGAGATTTGATCTTTCCTTGTATGAGAAAAACACTAATGACTTGATCACTCAAGCTCCAATAGATCCTGCAACTGGATTTACTTCCACTGCAATCAACGTGGGTAAGATCAGAACAAGAGGTATCGAATTCCAGGCTAATATTACTCCAGTATCTACTGCTTCAGGATTTACTTGGAATTCTATTGTAAACTGGGGTCTTTATAGATCTGTGACCATGGAATTAGGCGATGGACTTGATGAAATCGTTGTTGCTGGTTTTACAACTCTAGGCAACTTCGCTATTCCTGGTGAGCCTTTCAACGTAATCAAGGGTATCGGTTTTGCAAGAGATGAGCAGACTGGCGAGCCAATCGTTCTTTCTGATGGTATCTACAAAGCAGATCCAGAGTTGAAAATCCTAGGTGATCCAAACCCAAGATGGAATGGTTCATGGATTAACACTTTCTCCTTCAAAGGATTCACTTTGATGGCAATGATGGAATACAGACACAAGGGAGCAGTTTTCTCTAACACTGTAACTGCAACTCTTGCTAGAGGTGTAACAAAAGATCCAGTAGCTGACAGAGAATTGACTTTCATCATGCCAGGTGTGAAGGAAGATGGAACTCCTAACGATATCCAGATTTCTGCTTCTGATTATTTCTTCTCTGGTTATCAGGGTAGAACTGATGAGCCAAACGTATTTGATGGTTCTATGATCCGTCTTCGTGAGGTTTCTTTGGGTTATGAATTACCTACTAGCCTAATTGCTAAGACTCCATTTAAGAGAGCTTCTATCGCAGTTAGTGGTAGCAACTTGTGGTTCAAAGCTTTGAACTTCCCTCCAAACATGAACTACGACGTAGACGTGTTGGGTACTGGTGTGGGTAACGGTCTTGGTTTCGACTTTGTGACTGGACCTAGCTCTAGAAGATTTGGTGGAACTGTAACTCTTGCATTCTAATCCCAAAACTGAAACAAAATGAAAAAATATATTTATAGTTTGTTGTGTGCAGCAACCATGTTATTTGCGTCATCTTGCGATTTAGATTTGCTGGATAACCCAAATGCGGTAACTGCAGAGACAGCTTCTCCCGATTTCCTGCTTAACAGGATTCAACTTGATTATACTGGATTCTATCAAGGGATCTCTAATACAGGGATGTCTTTGACAAGAATTGTAAACCAAGGTAGTGCTCAGTATGAAAGTGCTTATACTGCTGCTTCTACAAACGGTTGGTGGTCAAACTCTTATTCCAACATCTTAGCGGATATCCAGTTCCTTGAGCCTTTGGCAGAGGAAGGTAATCTTCAAAGACACTTAGGAATTGCTAAAACTATCAAGGCAATGGTTTTATTCCACTTGGTAGATGTGTTTGGTGATGTACCTTATTCTGAGGCTCTTGATGCGGCTCAGTTCAATCCTAAGGTTGATGCTGGTAAGTCAGTTTACGATGCTGCTTTTGCTGCTTTGAATGAGGCTGCAGGTCACTTTACGGCTGCTTCTTCTGGTTCACCAAATGATTATTTCTACGGTGGAAATTATACTAAGTGGGTTAAATTGGTTAATACCTTGAAATTGAGATATTTCCTTAACCTACGTTTGACTGAAGAGTCTACTGCAAAGGCAGGTATTGATGCATTGGTTGCTGAGAATAACATGCTGAAAGTTGGAGATGACTTCGTTTTCAGATTTGGTACTTCAACAGCTAACCCTGATTCAAGGCATGGTAACTTTGTAGGTTCTTATACTTCTGGTGGTGGTACTTACCACTCTACTTACTACATGTGGCACATGACTGAAGCGAAAGGATTTGATGATCCTAGAGCTAGATTCTACTGGTATCGTCAGGTGTTGGTAAACTCTACCAATGTGGATGAAATTGAGTGTATTTCTCAAATTGCTCCTCCTCATTACCTAGCTGGAAACTTTATCTATTGTCTTCCTGGTCAAAGAGGTTATTGGGGTCGTGATCACTTGGATTCAGACGGTGTTCCACCAGATGGTTTGAAGAGAACAATGTGGGGTCTATACCCAGTAGGTGGAAGATTTGATGATGATTCTGCTATGCCTACAAATAGCCCAACTCTTGGAAACCAAGGTGAAGGTCTTTATCCTATCATGCTTGCTGCTTACGTAGATTTCATGTTGGCCGAGGCTAAACTTGAGATCGACGGAGACGCTGCTGCTGCTAAGACTTATATGCTTTCTGGTATCCAAAAGCACATGGATTATGTAAAAGGGTATGGACTTGCTTCTAAAGAAGCTGGTGCGATCAACGCATGGTTTGCAGATCAGGAAACTACATTAGATGAGGATATCGTAGCTTATAAAGCATATGTTTCTAATGAGTATGATGCTGCTTCTAACAAGATGTACATCATCGGTCGTGAGTACTGGTTGTCTCTTTTCGGAAACGGAGTTGAATCTTACAACTTGTATAAGAGAACTGGAGAGCCAGGAAACATGCAGCCAGGTTTAGAGCAGAATGCTGGTTTATTCCCACGTTCTTTCTTGTATCCTAACGTGTACATGGTTACCAATACAAATGCTAGCCAGAAATCAGGACTTGATGCACAGGTGTTCTGGGATAACAATCCTGCAGGAAATGCTTGGGTTTACTAACCAAAAAATTTGAGATAATATGAAAATGTTAAAATATAGTTTTGGCTTTCTCTTAAGTGCTTTGGTATTCCTAAGCTCATGTAGAGATTTCGTTGAGCCAAATATTCCGTACTCTGAGTTTGATACGGGAGCTTACTTGCGTACTATTCGTACCACGGATGAAAATACCAGTCTTACTTTCAATTTCTTTAACTTGGCAAATTCAAAGTTCGCTTTGATACTGGAAGCGGTGGATATTGAAGATGGAGCTACAGTAGAAACTGTAGAGATCAAAGTACAGCACAGAAGATTGATTACAGGGGTTGGTTTGGAATATACTCCTTCCGAACCGGTATTAGTCAAAACCTTGTCTGCTGCTGACTTTGCACCAAATACTGAATCTAGATTCCTTAGAACATCATTTCAAATTCCTGCATCGGAAGCAATTTCTGCAGTGGGTTTGACACCTGCAGATATTGAGGGTGGTGACACTTTTGAATTCAGTTTAATCTTGACTGATAATAAAGGTAGACAATTCAATAGAGAAAACGTATCCGGTAACATTGCTGGTGCGCCATTCTATGACTCTCCATTCCAGTATTTTGTAAATGTTATTTGTCCTTCTGATTTGGGTGGAACTTATGAGTTTACTCAGACAAATATGGATTCAATTTACGGGTCTTGTTCTGGAACAATATCTGGAACAACTACTTGGACTCCTGTTTCTGGCGCTCCTGGTGCCTACAGAATTTCAGATGCAACTTTTGGCTTCTGGGATTGTTATGGAGATTCTTGGGGTTCTGGTAGCGTAAGAATCAATGATGCATGTGGAAACCTATCCATGTCAGGTGCTGATAAATACGGTGTTGGATATTCTATTACAGTGCTTAGTAGTACACCTGAGGAACTTGTTTTCGTTTGGTTGAACGGGGATGGTGAAACTGGTGAAGTGACTATGAAAGCGCAGGACGGAAAACCATTGCCTACTTTGATGTAATCTTGATCAAAAATTAGTATAAGCGGCATCCTTTGGGTGCCGCTTTTTTTTAATCATTTTGGGCTATTTATTTAATTTATGAAGTTGTGATAAACTCTGGTAGTATGAACTTTTGGGTTACCTCTTTATTTGAATATTAATATTCTGAAAGAATATTAATATTCGTGAATGCAAATAAGCGATTTTTTTAATTGACTTTATCCTTATAGTTTTGTGGAGATCTGAATAACCCATCATGGATAAATTTTCATTTATTGCCAACGCTCATGTTTCATATATCGATGAGCTTTACGCTTCATTTAAAAGCGACCCAAGTTCCATAGACCCTAGTTGGAAAGAGTTTTTTGAAGGCTTTGATTTTGCGCTAGCAAATTATGACGCAGATTCTACCGCTGAAAGCAAAGGAAAACCTACACCAAAAAATGGTGCTCTTGCCACTCCAGGAACCATTATGGACATGGAGCAATTGCCAAAAGAAATTAAAGTTCGTGCGCTGATACATGCACATAGATCACGTGCTCACCTTCGCTCCAAAACTAACCCTGTTCGGGAAAGAAGAGATAGAAAAGCGCTGATTGATCCTGAATATTTCGGTTTGGGCCCAGAAGATATGAATACGGAGTTTCAGGCTGGGAATGAAATCGGAATTGGAACTGCAAAATTGTCTACCATTATAGAATCATTGAAAAAGATCTATGAAGGACCAATAGGCTTTGAATATTTATACATCCGTGATCCGGAAATGCTGGATTGGTTTAAAACCAAAGTTGAAAAAGAAGCTCTTGCTTTTAATCCACAAGTGGAAGAGAAGAAAAGAATTCTTTTTAAACTGAACCAAGCGGTAGTTTTTGAAAATTTCTTGCATACCAAGTACTTGGGGCAAAAGAGATTTTCTTTGGAAGGTGGCGAAAGTACCATTCCATTTTTAGATGCAGTAATTAACACAGCAGCAAAATTAGGTGTAGAAGAAGTGATGATCGGCATGGCCCATAGAGGTCGATTGAATGTGCTGGCGAATATCATGGGTAAAACCTACGAACAGATTTTCTCAGAATTCGAAGGTACAGCCAAGCCGGATTTGACTATGGGTGATGGTGACGTGAAGTATCACATGGGGTATTCCAGTGATATTGTAACGCCTGATGAGAAAA
This sequence comes from Algoriphagus iocasae, assembly GCF_014206875.1. Lineage (GTDB taxonomy): Bacteria > Bacteroidota > Bacteroidia > Cytophagales > Cyclobacteriaceae > Algoriphagus > Algoriphagus iocasae. The sequence goes on from NZ_JACIJO010000002.1 coordinate 1,423,093, forward strand.
AGGTTCACTTAAAATTAGCACCAAATCCATCCCACTTAGAAGCTGTTAACCCAGTAGTAGAAGGTTTTATCAGAGCTAAAATCGATTCAGAACATAAAGGAGATAAATCTAAGGCTCTTCCTATTTTGATTCATGGTGATGCTGCTGTTGCAGGTCAGGGGATCGTTTATGAAGTGACTCAAATGGCCGATCTAAAAGGCTATAATACAGGAGGTACAATCCACTTTGTCATCAATAACCAGGTTGGTTTTACTACTGATTTTGATGATGCAAGATCTTCAATTTATTGTACTGATGTCGCGAAAATCATAGATGCGCCAGTAATCCACGTAAATGGTGATAATGCAGAAGAAGTGGTTTTTGCAGCCAATCTTGCTGCAGAGTTCAGACAGAAATTTGGCAAAGACATTTTTGTCGACATGGTCTGCTACAGACGTCATGGTCATAATGAATCTGATGAACCGAAATTTACTCAGCCAGAATTATATAACCTGATCTCAAAACACCCAAATCCAAGAGAGATTTATGTGAAGAGATTGACCGAGCGAGGAGATATCGATGCTAAAATCGCTTCTCAGATGGATGAAGAATTCCGTCAGCTCCTTCAGGATCGTTTGAATATGGTGAAGGAAAAACCTCTTCCGTATCAAGCTACTAAGTTTGAGAGAGAGTGGGGAACATTGAGAAGATCTACACCTGAGGATTTTGATCACTCTCCTGAGACAGGAATTTCTGAAGAAGTTGTAAAAGAGGTGGCTGATGCATTGACTTTAATCCCGAAAGGATTTAAGCCGATCAAGCAGATTGAAGCCCAAATGAAGCAGCGAAAAGATATGTTCTTCCAGTCCAAGGAATTGAACTGGGCAGCTGCCGAACTATTGGCTTATGGATCTTTATTGACCGAAGGAAAATCCGTGAGATTGACTGGCCAGGATGTTCAGAGAGGTACATTCTCCCATAGACATGCGGTATTGCATGATGCCAATACCAATCAGCCTTACAATTCCTTGTTGGAAATGAAGGAACGTAAAGCAAATTTCCAGATTTATAACTCCCTTTTATCGGAATATGCAGTTCTAGGTTTTGAATATGGTTATGCCATGGCAAACCCTAATTCTTTGACTATTTGGGAAGCTCAGTTTGGTGACTTTGCAAACGGTGCCCAAACAATGATTGACCAGTTTATTTCTTCTGGCGAATCAAAATGGCAGCGTATGAATGGATTGGTGATGTTGCTTCCTCACGGTTATGAAGGTCAAGGCCCAGAGCACTCCAATGCCAGACCAGAGCGATTCTTGCAGCTTTCTGCAGAATATAATATGGTAGTTGCTAACATTACTGAGCCATCAAACTTCTTCCACTTATTAAGAAGACAATTGGCTTGGGAGTTTAGAAAGCCATGTATTGTGATGTCTCCGAAATCACTTTTGAGACATCCTAAAGTGGTATCTCCACTTTCAGAATTCACCTCAGGAACATTTAGAGAAGTCATTAAAGACACAACTGTTGCTGCCAAAGATGTGAAAAGAGTGGTTCTTTGCTCAGGAAAAATCTATTATGATTTAGAAGAAGCAAGAGAGAAAGAAAAAGTAAAAGATGTTGCGATTGTCAGAATCGAGCAGCTTCATCCACTTCCTAAGAAACAAATGTTGGAAGTTTTGGCTTCTTACAAAGGTGCCGAAGTAGTATGGGTTCAGGAAGAGCCAGAAAATATGGGCTATTGGAACTATATTCTAAGATTGCTTTATAAGGAATTGCCGATGGAATTGATCGCCAGAAAATCTTCTGCTTCTCCAGCGACTGGTTACAATAAGGTTCATGTTGAAGAACAAAAATCAATTGTAGCCAAAGCTTTGAAACTTAAATAATCCGAAATAATCATATCATTTTGTTCCAACTTTTGCTCTTAACAGCAAGAGTTAAAAAGAAAAACACATGAGCAAAGAAATTAAAGTGCCAGCAGTAGGCGAGTCTATCACCGAAGTTACCGTCGGTCAATGGTTTAAAAATGACGGAGATCAGGTACAAATGGATGAAATCCTTTGTGAGCTGGAATCTGATAAAGCAACTTTTGAATTGCCTGCTGAGGCAACTGGAATATTGAAAATTAACGCTCAGGCGGGAGAAACTTTGGAAATCGGTGCTGTCATCTGTACCATCGAAGAGGGTTCAACTCCTGCTGCCAAGGCTCCAGAGGCAAGTGCTGCTCCAGCGGCTGAAAAAAGCTCAGGACCTTCTGCCACTGGTGAAGTAAAAGAGATGATTGTCCCTACTGTTGGAGAGTCTATTACTGAAGTAACTTTAGCAAACTGGATCAAAGCTGATGGTGATTATGTGAAGTTGGATGAAATAATTGCTGAAGTAGATTCAGATAAAGCAACTTTTGAATTACCAGCCGAAGCTTCTGGAATTTTAAGGCACGTAGCACAAGAAGGCGATGTACTTGAAATTGGTGGCTTAATCTGTAAAATTGAAGTGACCGAAGGTGAGCCAGCATCTCAAGCTTCTTCTGAGTCTAGCGCAGCACCTGCGGCATCTGCTCCTTCTGGAAATACAAACTATGCAACTGGACATGCTTCTCCTGCTGCTTCCAAAATTTTGGCTGAAAAAGGAGTTTCTCCTGAATCAGTAAAAGGTACCGGTAAGGATGGTAGAATCACCAAGGAAGATGCACAAAGTGCTCAAAAACCTGCTCCAGCTCCAGCAAAAGCAGAAAGCATGCCTGAAGCAGCACCTGCTCCTGTGGCCGGTTCAAGAAACGAAAGAAGAGAAAAAATGTCTTCTTTGAGAAAAACTGTTGCGAAGCGATTGGTTTCTGTGAAAAATGATACGGCGATGTTGACCACCTTCAATGAGGTGAATATGAAGCCAATCATGGATTTGAGATCTAAATTCAAAGAGCAATTCAAAGAGAAGCACGGCGTTGGACTTGGCTTTATGTCTTTCTTCACCAAAGCAGTTTGTGTGGCACTTCAGGAATGGCCAGCTGTCAATGCAAAAATTGATGGAAACGAAATCGTCTATAATGACTATTGTGATATTTCCATTGCAGTATCGGCACCAAAAGGCTTGGTAGTTCCAGTGATCAGAAATGCTGAAACGATGAGCTTTGACCAAATAGAGAAAGAAGTGGTGAGATTAGCTGGTAAAGCTAGAGACAACAAGCTTTCTATCGAGGAGATGACTGGTGGTACTTTTACTTTGACCAATGGAGGAATCTTCGGTTCCATGATGTCTACACCAATTATCAACGCACCTCAGTCAGCTATTTTAGGTATGCACAACATCGTACAACGCCCAATGGCTGTAAATGGTGAAGTGGTAATCCTTCCGATGATGTATGTGGCACTTTCATATGATCACAGAATCATTGACGGTAGAGAGTCTGTAAGCTTCTTGGTAAGAGTAAAAGAATTGCTTGAAGATCCGACTAGGTTGTTGTTTGGAGTTTAAAACAAGTACAAAGTACCAAGTATTAAGTACAAAGAATAGATTAGTAGTTAAGTCAGTGATTTTAGGTTAAATTAATAATTTATTTTTAACCTAAAGCACTTCCTTATGAATCGTTTTAAAGAATTACTCGTTTGGCAAAAGGCCATCGATTTAGCTGTTGAGGTTTATCATATCACAGAGAACTTACCAAAAGAAGAACGCTACGGATTGATTAGCCAGATAAACAGAAGTGTGATTTCGATTCCTTCGAATATTGCTGAAGGAGCAGGAAGAAACACCAACAAAGATTTCAATAATTTCTTGGGAATTGCCCAAGGTTCATCTTTTGAGTTAGAGACTCAGTTGATTATCTCAAATCGACTGAATTACATTTCAAAAGATGATTTTCAAAAAATAGAAACTCAGCTTGAACATATTCAAAATATGATCGCCAAGCTGAAAAAGAGTCTAAATGTTTAACTTCCGGATACTTGGTACTTTGTACTTAGTACCTGGTACAAAGACAATAAAATGTACGACGTAATAGTTATCGGTTCTGGTCCTGGAGGGTATGTGGCAGCGATTCGCTGTGCGCAACTAGGGATGAAAACCGCATTGATAGAAAAATATCCGACTTTAGGTGGAACATGCCTAAATGTAGGCTGTATTCCTTCCAAAGCACTTTTGGATTCTTCTGAGCATTATCATAATGCTGCACATACTTTTGAAACTCACGGAATTGGTTTGAGTAATTTGAAAGTCAATCTGAAGCAAATGATCACTCGTAAAAACGATGTGGTGAAGCAGAATACTGACGGTATTCAATACCTGATGAAAAAGAATAAAATCGATGTTCATCAAGGTTTGGGTTCTTTTGTGGATAAAAACACCGTGAAAGTGACCAAGGATGACGGTTCGTCTTCCGATATACAGGGTAAAAATATCATCATTGCCACTGGCTCTAAACCATCTTCTTTACCTTTTATCAAATTGGATAAAGACCGTGTTATCACTTCTACGGAAGCTTTGAACTTAAAAGAGATTCCAAAGCATCTTGTGGTAATTGGTGGTGGAGTAATCGGTTTAGAATTAGGGTCGGTTTATGCTCGCCTTGGTGCCAAAGTCTCTGTGATTGAATTCATGGATTCTTTGATTCCTACAATGGATCGTACCATGGGTAAAGAACTTCAGAAGTCTTTGAAGAAAATCGGATTTGAATTCTTTTTAAAGCATAAAGTAACTTCTGTTGAAAGCAAAGGCAAAGAAGTGACTGTGAAGGCAGAAACTCCAAAAGGTGAAACAGTAGAAGTGAAAGGTGATTATGTGTTGGTTTCTATTGGAAGAAGACCTTATACTGACGGCCTAAATGCGGAAGCTGCCGGGGTGAAGTTAACAGATAGAGGACAAATCGAAGTCAATGATCACTTGCAGACTAATGTTCCAAATATCTATGCGATTGGTGATGTGGTGAAAGGCGCTATGCTTGCTCACAAGGCCGAAGAAGAAGGTGTGTTTGTAGCGGAGACTTTGGTTGGTCAAAAGCCACATATCAATTACAACCTGATTCCTGGTGTTGTTTATACTTGGCCGGAAGTTGCTGCTGTTGGATACACAGAGGAGCAATTGAAAGAAAAGGGCATTAAGTACAAAACCGGTAAATTCCCATTTATGGCTTCCGGAAGAGCGAGAGCTTCCATGGATACGGATGGATTGGTGAAAGTTTTGGCGGATGCTGAGACTGACGAAATCCTTGGCGTACACATGATCGGCCCTAGAACTGCTGATATGATTGCGGAAGCAGTGGTGGCGATGGAATACAGAGCTTCTGCGGAAGATATTTCCAGAATGTCACATGCACACCCAACCTACACTGAAGCCTTTAAAGAAGCTTGCTTGGCTGCAACAGACAATAGAGCGTTGCACGTTTAATTCAAATAAAATCATTTTTAAAAGCCATCTGGAATTATTCTGGATGGCTTTTTTATTATTAAAGTAAATTTCATTTGCTATGATTTGTGCTTTTTAAACTATTTTGTTAGACGGGTCGTAAAATTTATTTAATTCTAACTCTTTGTTCATGAGATATTTTTTTCTTTTATGTTCTGTTATTTTTGGAAACAGTCTATTTGCCCAAAATGGAATTGTTTCAGGTAGCATTTTAGATAGCCAAACAAATTCTCCAATTTCTGAAAGCCATATTTTTATTCCAGGCACTGCAATCCAGACCTTTTCGGATAGCTTGGGGGTATTTAACCTAAAGGGATTGCCCACAGGAGCTTGGGATTTGGCAGTAATGAAAGAAGGATATCTTTATCAATCAAAATCGATTGTGATTAATCAGGCAAATACTGGATCCAAGTTGGATATTTTGCTAAATCTCAAGCCAAACCTCGAAACGGACGAAAATTCTGCTAAACAACAGAAAAAATTAGAGAGGGACTTTTTAGAATGGCTGGAAGTCGAATCGGGCAGTAAAGAAGAGCTTAAACTGATCAATCCTGAAGTTTTGATCTTTCAAAAAAATGAAGAAACAAAGGGGTATTGGGTAAATACAAAAGAGGCTTTATTGGTTCAAAACCTTAAAACATCCTACTTGATGACGGTCTATTTCAAAGAGTCCGTTAAAATGGATGGGGAAATTATCCCAGATAATTTTTTGATTAGCTATCTGGAGCTGAAGCCCGGTAGCGAGGAAGAAAAGGAACTGATCAATAAAAATCGCATTCAGCTTTATGAAAGTTCGCCAACTTATGCGCTTCGAATGCTTCTAGGTGAGCAAGATGGGCCAATTGAAATAAAACCATCAGATCAAGATGGTCAATTTTTATTGTTTTTGAGCTCTCCTCTAGTCTTGGAAAATGGTAGTAAATCAATTGCTTTTAAAAATAATGAATTGTTGATCCGGGCAAACGGAAGTCCTATTCATCCAGATAATCTGATTACTTCAGGATTTGCCAATTCATCTAATCCTTTCACCCGATTACCATTGGATTTTGATTATGACAAAGTATCTACTCTGGCGGAGGTTCAAAAAACACCCGAAACATTGATGGAAAGAGTTTTCCTTCATACTGATAAGGATATTTATTTGATGGGAGAGGAGCTGTTCTTTAAGGCCTACATGATCTTCGGAAATCCATTATTGGTAGAGGAATCAAGTAAAGTACTCCATGTTGAAATTTTGGATTCCAGCGGCTACAGTATGGTTCATCGGATTTTCCCGATTGAAAACGGGATGGCTCAAGGGAAAATTCCACTTACTCCTGAATTTAATACCCGTGATTTTATTGTAAAATCTTATACCATTTGGGGAGCTAATTATGGAGAGGAATTTGAGTTTTATAAACCTATACAAGTTTACACTAATTACCCTGAGTTAGAATCAAATTCTCTTGGTGAGTTATCAGAGGGGATAACGGTTTTTGCAGATAAGGAAGTCTATTCAAGTCAGGATTCTGTTACCTTAAATATTATAGCAAGGAATAAAATAGGTTCTATTTCCGGCGCCAACCTTTCTGTTTCGATCATTAGTGAAAAATCAAATTTGCTCATTAACCCGGAAAGAAGTGAATTTGTGAATTATGCTGCATTTACTCCCGAAATCAAATTAAAACAAACTGATTCTTTTCAGTTTGAAAAAGAACTAGGCTTCACTCTTGTAGGTAAAATTAAAGATGAAAATATCCTTATAGACAAAAGTAAAGTGGAGGTTTTGGTAGATAATTTTTTGGATAAGAGGGAATTGCTTGCAGATAAGGAGGGGCTTTTCTACCTCAAGGGATTGCAAAAATCAGGTGAATTTAGCGTACTGATCAAAGCTAGAAACAATCAGGATAGACAATTGGATGAATTTGAATTGAGCCTCCTTCAATCTCCTAATATGCTCAATCTTTCAGCATTTGAATTTCCTAGCCCTCCCCTTGTAAAAAGACCTTTGGAAAGAGTCGATTCCTTACAAAGAGCCTATCTGGCTTTAAGAAAGGGCGAGATTTTATTGGAAGAAGTGGAAGTGAAAAGCACAAGAAAAATCGACAGTAGATCCATGCCATTTGGAAGGGCTCCAATTGTTTTGGAAATGAAGGATGTTTACCTCACCGGAGATACCCAACAGTTTATTTATTCTTTAGCCAATAGGACGGGGCTGAGAGCTGCAGGAATTCCTCCAATGCTGATCAATCCTAGGGGATACCCGGGCGGTCCGCCCGTCATTTTATTAAATGGCAATCCGATCACAAGTGTCTTGGGGCCATCGATTGGAAGTAACCCACAGGAGAACCAATATCAAGCACTACAGTCAATCAACATTTTTACCATAGAAAGAATTGAAGTGATAAAATCAATCATTCCGCTACTTGGGGAGGCTGGTCGCTTTGGAGCAGTAAATATCATTACAAAAGTAGGACAGTATGTCGCATCCAATGAAAAGCCTTATCAGGAGTTCCAATTACAAGGTTTGGAGGAATCCAAGCCACTTCCTAACCCTTTATATTCTTTCCCCAGTACTACACTTTATTGGAATCCTGAAGTCAAAATTTCTCCTAACCAGACATCAACTTCTCTCAAATTTAAACTGCCAGAAGACTCAGAACCATTTTGGGTCATTGTGAATGGGGTAAATGCCTCTGGTGAACCAGTTTCGGGAAGAATTCTACTCAATGAGAATAAATTAGGCTCGAATTAACTAGAGGTCTTAAACTTAAAACTTGTAGCTTTTTCTTTGTTCTATTTTTTGCCTTATTTCGATTATGAAGTTTAAAATCGCCATCCTTGGAGCCGGAAATGTAGCTTGGCATCTTGCCCCAGCTTTGGAAAGTGCCGGTCATGAAATCACCGAGGTTTATGCTAGAGATATTTCTGAAGCCATCAAGATTACGGAAAGACTTTATGCCTCTGAAGCAAAAGATGATTTGGATTTTTCTGAATCCGAAGCAGAGATTTTTATTCTGGCAGTAAAAGACCTGGCTATCCCAGAGGTTGCAGATGAAGTCATTTTACCCGAAGGAAGTATTTTGGTGCATACTTCTGGAACCATGTCGCTAGGTGTGCTGGGCTATAGTTCAGCCAGTTATACCGGCATATTTTACCCATTGCAATCATTTTCTATCGGTAGAAAACTAGATTTTGAAGATGTGGCCTTTTTGCTGGAATCCGAAGATGAAGAAACCCTACAAAAGCTTCGCAAGTTGGCCAAGAGCCTTTCTTCGATGAATTATGTGGTAAAGTCCAAAGACCGAAAAGCCATCCATGTGGCGGCTGTCTTTGCCAGCAATTTCAGTAATCACATGATTCGGATCAGCGAAGAGATCATGAGAAGGCAAGGATTGGATTTTGATATGTTAAAGCCTTTGATCATCGAACAGATTTCAAAAGCGCTTCAAATTGGAGCTAAAAATGCTCAGACAGGACCGGCTATCCGAGAGGATTATCAAACCCTGGAAGATCATCATAGCTTTTTGAACTACAATGAGTCCATAGCTGAAATCTATAGATTGATCTCCCAGGATATTATTGACAGTTAATGGGACCAGGTACCGAATTTACCGTTTTGGTAATCTTCATAAGCTTGATGGATTTCTTCTTCCGTATTCATAACAAATGGACCCTGAGCTACCATCGGTTCATTAAATGGTTTTGCGTGACCTAAAATCAGGATCGAGCCTGTTTTTGCAGTAACCTTCAGATCTACCTCTCCCTTTTCGAATTCTACTAAATTTCTATAAGGAACCACTTCACCATTTACATCCAGTTCTCCTCTGACGATGTAAAAGAAAATGTTTTCATCTTCAGGAATAACCTTCTCAAAACTTCCACCTTCTTGCAGATAAATTGTGCTCATGGTCAGTGGAAAAGATTCCTCAAATGCTCCTTTGGTACCATTCCATTCTCCAAATAATTGCTGCACTTCGACCTTTCCTTCATCAAGGGTGAATGCAGGAATTTGATCCTTTTGCAATCCTACATATTTTGGATCAGTCATTTTTAGCCTAGCCGGCAGGTTTAACCAAAGTTGAAGGATTTCTAAATCACCACCTTTTTTCTTGAACTCCGAGCTACTCACTTCCGAATGGATCAATCCTCTCCCAGCAGTCATATATTGAACTCCTCCAGGACCGATCACTGATTCATGCCCAGAAGAATCTAAATGCATAATATCTCCTTCTAAAATAAAAGTAACCGTCTCCATACCTCTGTGGGGATGCGGTCCAAAAGGCAAGCCTCGGTTTGGCGATGGATAAGTCTGAAATCCATGATGGTTCAGAAAGATAAAAGGATCAATCTGCTGAAGCTGTCTGGTAGGCATAGGACTATAAGTCACTAAATCAGCAATGGGTCTGTATTCTCCTTTATGAATTCTTTTGATCTTGGTCATATGTTGAGTTTTTTGATGTCTATACATTAAATGGAGTTTGAATCTAAAAAGTTTACAAGATTCGATTTTATTTTAGTTGCTTGTCTATGCTCAAAATAGACTGTAATAACACATTTGCTCCATTGGCGATATCCTCTGGAGTGGAAAATTCCTGAGGGGAATGACTGATTCCGTCTTTGCTAGGGATAAAAATCATTCCTATTGGAGCGAATCGAGCCATTTCCTGAGCATCATGTCCTGCTCCACTTGGCAAATAGGTGCTACTAAGTCCGAGTGATTTGGCAGAGTTTTCAATGATTTTTTGAATTTCAGGATTTGCCAAAGCTGGCTTACTTGCTACTTCGATATGATTAATACTTAGCTCGGTATTGCTCTCCGCTGCAAGTTTCTTTGCTCTTTCCTCAATCTTTTGATACACCATCTGGATTTTTTCCGAGGACAAATCTCTGATCTCCACATTCACTTTTACTTCGCCAGGAATGACATTTCCAGCTCCGGGAAATACATCGACTTTGCCGACAGTAGCTACTTGTGCTCCTTCAAAAGAATTGACGATTTCATTGACTGCTAGAATCAATTTTGCAGCAGGAAGCATAGGGTCTTTTCTCATATTCATTGGCGTGGTTCCAGCATGATTAGCAAAACCCTTGAAGGTAAATTCATACCATTCTATCGCTACAATTCCTTCTACAACTCCAATATCTATCCCCTCTCGGTCCAGGTTTCCACCCTGCTCAATGTGTAACTCCAGAAAAGCAGCTACGTCCCCAGAATTCCTTTTCAATTCGGCAATTCGGTCTGGGTTTCCGCCAACAGCTTTGATTCCTTCAAACTGAGTCAAACCGCTAGAACTTTTCACTTGTAAAGCTTCCTTGGTGAGCTGACCAGCTAATGCCCTACTACCTACGACTCCACCTTCCTCATTAGTGAAAATGATGACTTCCAGAGGATGCTGGGTTATTTGATTATTTTCTGTCAAAGTCTGAACCACTTCGATCGCGCTCATCGAACCAACAGGTCCGTCATAATCTCCACCATTGGGAACCTCGTCGATGTGGGAGCCAAAAGCAATTGGTTTCAGATTGGGGTTTGACCCAGCTTTTTTGCCGATTAGATTTCCTGCGAAATCTGTAGAAACTTCTAACCCGGCCTTCGTCATCAATTCTTTTACATATTTCCTCGCTTCAATATCATATTTGCTAAAAGCTACTCGATCCGAGCCTCCAGCTTCATTTTTCCCATATGTTGATAGAGTCTTGAGCGTTGAGTTAAGTCGGTCTTTATTGACTTTGATGTCTGTTTGTGGGAAAGCATTTCCAAAAAATGTCAGAGTCAAAAGAAAAGTGAAAAGCTTTTTCATACCTATTGTTTTTCTTTCAATTTCAAGAATTCTTTCAATTGTTCAAACTTTTAAAATATCAGGTAACTCTTTAAAAAAGCAAAAGGTACTTGGGAGTATTGAGGAATAGATAGGGCGTCGTATTTTCCTTCATTTAAATAAATCTAAATCTGTGTGGGATCTGCGTAATTTCCTGCGTCAATCTGCGGGAAACTATAGAAATGTCATAAAAAAAACCTCTCCGAATTCGAAGAGGTTTTCCCAATAGGTTTGCTATTTGAGAGTTAATTATTTTAACCATGCGAGTTGAACATCATCTGGAGCTTTCATTCTGTCCGCTACGCGCATGTATCTTTCTGCTAATTTTGATAAGTAGATCTGAGCTTTGGATGCTACATCATTTAAGCCGGTCAGGCTTTCAATTTTCCAAAGGCTTACCAAATGTTCGATGATTCGAGCATAATCCCATCCTGTGTAAATCCCCACTTTCTGAGTGATTTCTGAGAATCTTGTATAGATAGAGGGATTTGATCCGCCTTCACCCATCAAGACTGCAGGCATCACAATTTGCTTTTTCATCATCTTTTCAAAAGCCAAAATCGCTCCGTTTGGATCGATCTCAAAAATCTGTGACATAAAGGACTTGTAAGCCTTTTCATGTCTTGCCTCATCTCCAGCGATGGTCTTGCAAATTCTGGAAAGAACAGGATCTCCAGCTTTATCAGCTAGTTTTCCAGTATTCACATGAGATATTTTGGTAGCTCTTTCCTGAAAGGAAGTATAGATCATGGCTTGATACGGATCGCTTTCAGATTTCGGATCAAAGCCATTGGTCAATAATCTATGGATGGTGATTTCAACTGCCTTCATATCTACCCTTCCAGTCATGTAAAGGTATTTATTCAAAAGGTCTCCATGTCTATTTTCTTCAGCAGTCCATGCTCTGGACCATCTAACCCAGCCTGATGGAGAAACTAAACTTCTTTCTTCATTGATTCCTTCTAGGAGGTTGAAATAAGTCTGATAAGATGGCAGAGCCTCTTCTGTAATCATATTTCCCACCAAAGAAGTAAGTACTGTGTCGGGAATCCCTTCGGCTCTTTTTTGTAATAATTTAATTTCTTCGTGAATATCAGGATTGCCAAAATCAGGCAAGAAATCTGTAGGCTGCCAGCAAGTCTCTGGATCAACCAAAATATTGTCTACCGCATCCGCCACAAAGCCATCAATTTGGCTGATGACCTCCATGTTTTTCTCCAGTTCGTAATCTATTGGTTTTGAGTTTTTCATGATTGAACTTCTTTATTTGAAGTGTTTAGAGTCCGTCTTATAGTTTTAAATCAATTAAACTAAGTCGGTACTCTTATCTAACGGGTAATTCGCTTACAAGATACGGACAAATTACCAGATTAAATCGAAAGAAACCCGATACCTGTTTTCGGTTTCTTTGAAAATAAAATGAAAAAAGCCTCGAAAATGAGGCTTTCCGATTGAGTTTGAAGTTTTTTAATAGTCTAATTTATAAGCTACCACCTTATTTTTCATAAATGTTGGTACCAATACAAGATTTTCTTCTGGTATGAATCCGACGTCGGCAGTGTTTGATTCTTCAGCTTTTGTGTCAAGTAGAAGCGTTTGACCATCTCCAGAAACGAAATAAATCTCACCTACCCATTTTGATGCAACGTAATTTCCATCTCCCAAAATGATCAATCCATCACCACCAGTAACTGTGGTGTTTAGCATAGTTGAACTTCCATCTGCATTGAACATTTTAAGACCTGATCCATCCAATCCATATATCTTTCCATCAGAACTTACAGCCACGCCATTCAAAGAAGCATTTCCTTCAGAAACTGTAGAAACGACACCCTCATCTAGTACATGAAGTAAGCCTTTATTCATCCCGGTAAAATATATTTTGCCATTGTAAGCAGCTGCATCATTCAAGAATTCAGCTCCTTCAACAGGATATTTGTTGGTGATTTCTCCAGATTCAAGATCGATTTCTACCAATTCATCAATATCTGTTACATACAATTTGCCATCAGAAATTGCCATTCCTTTTGGGGCATTTAGACCTGTAACCCATTCCTGATTGACAATTGTGCCATTTTTATCCAAAATAGAAATGGAACCTTTTCCATCCTTATCGGTTGGCGTTCCTTCAATGTTTGAAACATATAAATTTCCTGTGTTCGCATCATATAACACCGATTCGCAGGTTGTTAAAGTTGCAGGGGTTTCCCAGACTTTAGTGAGGGTAGGAGTTTTTGCATCTTCTACCACCATTTCTTCGGTAGATGCTTCTTCGGTCTTTTGAGGGCTGCATTGTGCAAAAAGGAATGCTGCCGAAAGGCCAAATAAACTTGATTTAATTAGAGTTTTCATAGTGTGATTAATTTTTGGTTAGTGTCCAGTTTTGTTGATTAAATGATGCTGGGGCGGTTTCTTTTAAACGATCTTCGATTTTATCCAAATACATCGTGTTGTATCGTAATCGGGTAATGTAGTTAGGAAGGTTAGGGTCACCGTTCCAGCAATGTTCTGCCCGGTCACCATATGCAACTTCTCCGCCGTAATAAGGTTTGTCGGTTTGCTCTAAAAATGTTTCAGTAAGGTATACTGCATTGTTTAGATAATAGTTATCCATATCACCGCAATAGATGTTTACTTTCCCTTCTAGCTTCGGTCCTAAAGTTTCCCAGTCCCGCTCCATGATGTAGCGAAGATCGTAATTCTCCCGCCAAAATTCAGCAACAGTAGGATCAATTTCCCCAGTCTTTTTATCCCAGATTGGTTTGGGATATCCATCTTCACCTACCGGTGAATAAACTGCCTGCCAAATATCAAATTGCTCTCCAGAGCGAGTTTTTGGGCCTCCAATGGCCAATTCCCTGTGATTCATATCTTTTACCATGGCAGAAACATGCCCTAAATAATCTCTATGTCCCGGGCGTAGGGTTTTTCTGAATTCTCCTTCCTGGTAATAAGCATTTTTATCATCGTAAAGATTAATAGTAGTAAAAGCTCGAAAGTCAATTGGATCGGGACAGGCTGCAAAACATCCATTATACTCTTCTGGGTAAAAAACCTGGGCTGCCAAGGCTTCCCATCCTCCCGTTGAACCACCATAAAGAAATCTGGACCAGCCTTCTCCTATACCGCGAAATTGCTTTTCGATATAAGGAATCAGCTCGTAAGTCAACGCATCTCCATACGGACCGAGATTTTCTGAGTTGACCGCATAGCTGTCATCATAAAATGGATTTGCGTGCTGGATTTCTATGATAATAAACCTCTTGAAATCCGGGGAGGTCCATTTTTTATAGAAGTCGTAAGCTTCCTGCTCTTGCATTTTTTGGTATCCATAGATTCCAAATCTTGCAGAATAGTCATCTTCCAGCAAATCAGGATCTGGTGGGATTGTTCGAAATCCTCCAAAGTCATCCGGGAAATGCCCATGAAAAACCATCAATGGATAATACTGATTAGGATTTTCATCAAAACCTTCAGGAAGTAGCACATGTGCGCCGAGATAAGTGTCCATCCCCCAAAACTTCGAAAGAAGTTCCGATTTCATTTTGATATGCTTGATGTATTTGCTGTCTTCCGGTTCTTCCACGGGTGGAATTTCCTGATTTATTGTGAGTTGAATCGTTGCCCCTTTTGTCCAATTGAAAGGTATGGCCTCGGAATAAATATTTCCAGGAGTATTGGCCCATTTTCTACCTTCTCCCTTGTCCATGGCTAATTTTACAGTATGGCCATCAGACCTAGTGAAAGTCTCATATTTGATGATGAAAGCCTGCATGACATAGTTTCCTTCCGCTAAGTCTTTCAAGTTTTCGATTGGATATCCAAAGCTGGACGTATCCAGTTTTATGACATCACCTGGAGTAAAATTTTCTATGTCCATCCCGAAAACTTGGGCAGTAGAAGCATCATCTGAGATGGAGAATCGGGGCTCTTTTTCTTTATCCGAAGAGAATATCATTAAGAGTCTGCCATCAGTCAGGCCAGCTTCAAGTTCAGGACTAATTTTGATACTTACTGGGGAATTTTCAATGGGTGGTTTACAAGCCCAGAAGAGGCAAATGATTAAAATGAAATTGAGTAATTTTTTCATGAGTAGGTGGTATTTCCTTTAAAAGTTAATGATAAAGGATGGAAAGTTTTGTAAAGTGGTGTTCAAACCCGTTCAAATCAGAATTATTTTTCATGAATTTCCCATTTATGGATTTTTTTTCAACAACTCAGCAAAACAGAGTATCTTTCATTTTTATAAACCACCAACACAAATGAAAAAAAACTATTCCTACCTGCTTTTAGGATTGCTGGCCTTTGCCTGTCAACCAAAAGAAACTACCCCAGATTACACAGCGATGAGCGACGATGAGCGTCTCAAAGTAGCTACTGAAATGGCTCATAATACCATCATGGTAGATGGTCATGTGGATCTACCATACAGGATGAAAGTCGGAGGATTTACTCTTCAAAGAGAAATTCTGGATGTGTCTGTCAGAACAGATGGAGGTAATTTTGATTTCCCTAGATCCAAAGAAGGAGGCTTAGATGCTCCATTTATGTCAATTTATATCCCTGCTGGCAACCAACAGACTCCAGGAGCTTCTAAAGCTTTGGCTGACTCATTGATCTTAATGACAGAGCGACTGGCGGAAACTTTTCCAGACAAATTCGCCATGGCATATAGCCCAGCTGATATTGAAGCAAATTTTGAAGCAGGAAAAATCTCCCTTCCAATGGGAATGGAAAATGGCGCTGGATTGGAAGATGATATCGCTAATGTGGAATATTTTCACGGAAGAGGAATTCGATACATCACGCTGACTCATGGTAAAGCAAACCTGATCGGAGACAGTAGTTATGATACAGTTAGATTGTACAATGGTCTAAGTGAATATGGAGAACAAGTTGTCAAAGAGATGAATCGAGTTGGAATCATGGTTGATTTGTCTCACGTTTCTGATGATACGTTTAAAGATGCTTTGGCCATTACAAAAGTTCCTGTGATTGCTTCACACTCTTCAGTTAGGAAGTTTACTCCCGGTTTTGAAAGAAACATGAGTGATGAATTGATTCAGGCAATGGCAAAAAATGGAGGAGTGATGATGATCAATTTTGGAGGATCATTTATTGATTCCGCATATTCAGCAGGAAGTACCGCAGTTAGAGAACATTTAGTGAATTGGTTAGCAGAAAATAATTTGAGCAGAAGTGATTCAGCAGCGCAGGCATATATCGCTGAATATACTGCTGCTAATAATCCTTTCCCAACGGTTCAACGAGTGGCAGATCACATTGACCATGTAAAAAACCTTGTAGGTATAGACTATGTGGGATTGGGTTCAGATTTTGATGGAGTAGGTGATTCTTTGCCAACTGGCCTGAAGGATGTTTCTATGTATCCAAATATAATAGCAGAGCTTCTAAAAAGAGGGTATTCTAAAGAAGATATCGAGAAAATCTGTTACAAGAATGTTTTCCGAGTATGGAAAGCAGTTGAAGATTATGCTACTGCCCAGAAATAAATTTTCCCTATAAACCTTTATACCGGACCCTGTTTCTTAAATGAAACAGGGTTTATTTTTTAAACCCAATCTGATTTCTTTCACCTAATGTAGGCTTTAAAAGTTCTTCTATCATTTGATAGATATGATTAATGTGTTGATTTTGATTTGATTCAGCATCTTGCAGTGCTTGAATTTTATCCTGTAATTCGGAATAGTTTAAGGTCCATTCTCGGATTTTCACGAAAATTCTAATTATAGAGATGTTGACCTGAATGGCTTTTGGACTATTAAGAACTGAAGAAAGCATGGCTACGCCTTGTTCAGTGAAAACATATGGCAAGGTTCGACGACCGCCCCAACTTGAAGTCGCAATTTGCGACTTCAAGTTTCCCCATTCTTCAGTTGTAAGCTGAAACATAAAGTCTTCGGGGAATCTGTCTATACTTCTTTTGACTTGCTCATTGAGTCTTTTAGTTTCTACACCATACATTTCTGCCAGATCAGAATCCAACATAACCTTTTGGTTACGGATCTTGTGGATAAGTTGGAGTACTTGTTCCTCGTTTAAAAGTTCATTCATGGATTTCTCTGAAAAAATGCAAATCAATATAGAAAAAAAATTTGCCTCTAAATGTACAATATGTCGTAAATCAACCCTTATCCGAATAAAATTCTGTCATAATTTCCGTTTTGACCGTGAAAACTTCAATTTTCCAGCCATTGTGGCCGAAAAAAGTAATTGGAAGTAGTTTTGATATTAGAGGGGAGATGCTTGAGGTTTAAAATGAATCTCTGCACCACAATTTCTAAATTCAGACAACACTAATAACCAACTATAATGGACTTTAAACAATATACTATCAAATCTCAGGAGGCGATTCAAAAAGCGGTGGAGTTGGCATCAGCTGCCGGACAGCCGAATATTGAGCCATCTCACTTGCTCAAAGGGATCTTCTCTGAGGATGAAAATGTAACTGACTTTTTATTTAAAAAGCTCGGTGCAAACAAGCAGTTGCTCAATCAAAAACTGGATGAGCAATTGGAACGCTTACCAAAAGTAAGTGGAGGACAGCAACCGTACTTAAGCAATGCCGCCAACCAAGTCCTGACCAAGGCAAAAGACTATCTCAAAACATTTGGGGATGAATATGTGGCTATTGAACATTTACTCTTAAGTATACTGGCGGCAGGAGACCCTTCATCAAAGATTTTGAAAGATCAGGGGATTGCTGAAAAGCCTTTGATCGAAGCAATAAAAGAACTGAGAAAAGGCAATAAAGTGACTGATCCAAACGCAGAAAGTAAATACCAGGCATTAGAGAAATACTCTAAGAACCTGAACGAAATGGCCAGAAAAGGGAAGATTGACCCTGTGATTGGCCGTGATGAAGAAATCAGAAGGGTACTTCAGATTTTGGCTAGAAGAACCAAAAACAACCCGATCCTACTAGGTGAGCCTGGCGTGGGTAAAACAGCGATTGTGGAAGGTTTAGCACAGCGAATTGTATCTGGAGATGTTCCCGAAAATCTAAAATCCAAGACGTTGATCTCTTTGGACATGGGCTTGCTGGTAGCAGGAGCCAAGTATAAAGGTGAGTTTGAGGAGCGGTTAAAAGCAGTAATCAAAGAGGTGACTGATGCAGAAGGAGAAATCATCTTGTTTATTGATGAGATCCATACGTTGATCGGTGCCGGAGGTGGTGGCGAAGGCGCCATGGATGCTGCCAACCTGTTGAAGCCTGCTTTGGCTAGAGGTGAATTGCATGCAATCGGAGCGACTACCTTAAAAGAATATCAAAAGTACATCGAAAAGGATAAGGCTTTGGAAAGAAGATTCCAGGCTGTCATCGTTGATGAGCCAGATGCTGCCGATGCGATTTCGATCTTGAGAGGTATCAAGGACAAATATGAATTGCACCATGGAGTGCGGATCAAAGATGATGCGGTGATTGCAGCAGTAGAGCTTTCTCAGCGCTACATTTCTGACCGATTCTTGCCGGATAAAGCCATTGACTTGATGGATGAAGCGGCAGCTAAATTGAGGATGGAGATTGACTCTTTACCTCAGGAGCTTGACGAATTGAATCGAAGAATCATGCAGTTGGAAATCGAGCGTGAAGCGATCCGAAGAGAAAAGAACAAGGACAAAGAAACTGTTCTTAGCAAAGAATTGGCTGAGCTTTCTGAAAAGAGAGACAGTGTTAAAGCCAAATGGGAAAGCGAAAAAGCTGTCATTACCGGTATTCAAAGAGAAAAAGAGCGAATTGACAACTATAAACTGGAAGCTGAGCAAGCTGAAAGAGCTGGGGATTTTGGGAAAGTAGCCGAGATCAGATATGGTAAAATCGGAGAAGCTGAGCAAAAGCTAGAGTCTTTCAAAAAGCAATTGGCAGAAATGCAGGCAGGTTCGCCTCTGTTGAAAGAAGAGGTAGATCAGGAAGATATTGCGGCTGTAGTTTCTAAATGGACTGGAATTCCGCTTTCCAAAATGATCCAATCTGAGCGCGAGAAGTTGTTGCACTTAGAAGAAGAATTAGGAAAGCGTGTAGCTGGGCAGAAGGAGGCGATTACCGCCTTGTCTGATGCGGTGAGAAGAAGTCGTGCAGGTTTGCAAGATCCAAAGAGACCTATAGGTAGCTTTATCTTTATGGGAACCACAGGTGTAGGTAAAACCGAATTGGCGAAAGCATTGGCTGAATACCTCTTCAATGATGAGAATGCCATGGTAAGAATAGATATGTCTGAATATCAAGAAAGACATGCCGTCAGCCGATTGGTGGGAGCGCCTCCAGGATATGTTGGGTATGATGAAGGTGGACAATTAACAGAAGCAGTGCGAAGAAAGCCTTACTCTGTGATCTTATTGGATGAGATTGAAAAAGCGCATCCAGATGTCTTCAATATCCTCTTGCAGGTCTTGGATGATGGACGATTAACAGATAATAAAGGTCGAGTAGCAAGCTTTAAAAATACGATCATCATACTGACTACCAATATTGGTTCTCACTTGATCCAAGAGCGATTTGCGGAAATCGAAGAGTGGAACAAAGATGAGGTGATGGAAAAGACGAAGCAAGAAGCTTTTGACTTACTGAAGCAAGCTGTGCGCCCTGAATTCTTGAACAGGATCGATGAAGTGATCATGTTTGAGCCTTTAAACAAGAAGATTATCCGGAAGATTGTGGATATCCAATGGAGAGAAATTCAAAAACGATTGGCTGAGGCAAATATCGAAATCGAAGCAACCAAAGAAGTCTTGGATTATCTAGGAGAGGTTGGGTTTGACCCGAACTTTGGAGCAAGACCTTTGAAGAGAACCATGCAAAGATTGGTATTGAATGAATTATCCAAGCAGATTTTGTCTGGATATATCAAAAACGATTCTGCGGTATTAGTGGATTTGGATGCAGATAAGCAGGTTTATTTCAAGAATATCGATGCCCCTGTGGAAGTGTAAAAAATAGTAATTCGGTAAAACCCTCGGAGAGTTTAGGCTTCGAGGGTTTTTTTATGAATGTTTATGATCGGGTTTAGTGCAAGTTTGAGTTTTTTCTGATTTGAAGGCTCCTTTAACTCTTTGCCAAAAATTGGGTTTTATGT
Source organism: Algoriphagus iocasae (assembly GCF_014206875.1). GTDB lineage: Bacteria > Bacteroidota > Bacteroidia > Cytophagales > Cyclobacteriaceae > Algoriphagus > Algoriphagus iocasae. Next base: position 1,443,368 of record NZ_JACIJO010000002.1, read on the forward strand.
AAATGATCTCACCCATTAAATCAACCTCGTCTTCTGATAATAGGATTTCGCCTAATTGAACAGGCTATTGGGTATCGTAAATAGTAATTTCCTTGGGCTTATATCCAATAAATGTAAGGGATAGTATTAATTTTTGACTGGTCACAGAATCAGGAACTTCTAGTTCAAAATTCCCATCAAGATCGGCATTTGTACCTGTTCTGAACCCTTTTAATAAAATGGAAGTCCCGGGTAAGGGTTGTATTTCATTAAAATAAGAACTAATCACTTTCCCTTTAATTGTTCTTTTGGTTTTTGATGTGTTATCGTTTTTTTTATTATCCAGATGATGAATAGGTGTTTGCTCTATAGATGCTTGTACCGGTGTCTGAGAAAATGCTGGCAAAGAAATTCCGGTGATCCCAATAAATCCTATAATCCATAATGGAGAAAATTTAGATTGTTTGAAAGTGATTTTTTGTTGCTTCAATTGATTTGGCTTGAAAATTCCACAGCTTTTACCTGAGTTAGTTAAAAAATAATCCGAAATCTCATTAGGACTCATAGTTCTGAAGTCCATCACTTCTTTTTGGCATGAACGACAAAAGCCTCCATTTTCAGTTTTTGAAAAATTGTCAAATCGCTGAGAGCAAGGGTTTGGTATCTTTATAATTTCTTTCATTTATTGAAAATAAGAATTATATACCAAAAAGCTAGTTTTAAAAAAGGTTCTTAACTTTTGGAGAAGCTTTAAAAAATAATCTATGCTCGAACACTTTTTCCAATGTCCTTATTGCCTAGCTGAAATCTCCATGTTGGTAGATCCCTCAATATCGTCACAAAAGTATATCGAGGATTGCGAGGTTTGCTGTAATCCAATCGAAGTTCAAATCACCATTGAAGAAAATGAAATTGTGGCCTTCGAGGCTAATTCAATTGAACAGTAGGCTATTTGGCCGACTTTGTTAAAATGATTTTGCCGAGATTCTTCGGTAATTTTTTAGTGTTTACTACGATTTCTTGGGTCTCATAATCAATCATTGAGATTTTGAGAGTTACCTCTTCCTGATCAAAATTCTTTAAATCGATATAAAATTTCCCACCTATATCAGTTACCGTTCCTGTGGTAGTATCCTTCACCAGGATAATCGCGCCTGGAATAGGTTTTTTATCCGCTGACAGAATGAGACCTGTGGCTATTTTGCCTTCCATGGCTACTTCTTTTTCAGGCGCAGCATTAAGTGAGGAAGCAGAAAAGATTAGCACTCCAAGAATTAAACAAACAGCAGTGACTACACCTATTTGTAAATTCCTGAGATAAATTTTTCGGGAGTTTTCCAATGTGTTTTTCATATTGTTACGAAATTTTAATAACAATATGATATAATTAGTTTTAAAATCCTAATTACCTGAAAATTAATTCACTGGCGTATGCTCCATTAAATAATTTGTAAGTAATGTATATAGATGAAGTGAGGTTCCTGTTCCCTCATAAATCCCATGTGACCTATTAGGATATGGCATCATCTGGAATTGCTTGTTGTGTTTGATCAACTCATTCATGAGCATTTCTGCTCCTTGGTAATGCACGTTATCATCGCCAGTTCCATGGACAACCAATAAATTACCTTCTAAATTTTTGGCATAGGTGATCGGAGAGCCATTGACAAAGTCCTCCATATTTTCCTGAGGAAGCCCCATGTAGCGCTCTTGGTAGATATTATCGTAAATCAGCTGATTGGAAACTGCTGCCACGGACATACCAGTCTGATACACTTCAGGGAATTTAAACATCAGATTCAAAGTCATAGATCCACCGCCGCTCCATCCCCAAACTGCCACTCGGTTTTCATCCAGATAAGGAAGTTTTAACAACTCTTTGGCTGCCAAGCCTTGATCTTGAGCATTGATTACTCCGATTTTTCTATAAATGATTTTTCTCCAATCGCTTCCTTTCAGAGTAGGTGTTCCACGATTATCCATGTCGATAATGAAATAACCTTTTTGCGCCAGCATAATATTGAATAATCCCACTTGCGTATCAGTAGCTACAGTACTCCAAGGTTCGCCATAGACGTGGAATAGCACCGGATATTTCTTCGATTCATCAAAATCCACCGGATAGATGACCCGTGCATCCATAGTTACTCCTTCAGAGGTAGTCACAGTGGTAAACTTGATTTCAGGAGTTTTAAGAGAAGCCAGTTTGGCTTTGTAAGCCTGATTCTCTACCAAAGTTTTCAGCACCTCATGCTTTGGCAAAGAGACCAATCTCGTGGTCAAAGGATCTGAAGTGCTTTGATGATTATGTACCGCAAATTCACCGTTTGGAGCGATATCATAAGTATTTACTCCTTCGAAAGCCTCTGGAGTCACTCGTCGAAGTTTTCCTTTGCCAGCTAAATTAATGGCGTACAGATAGCGCTGGGTGGCATTTTCAGGAGAAGCGATAAAGAAGACTTCTTTGTCAGAAAGGCCTCCAAAAGAAGCCACATCGTATTCTCCAGGAGTGAGTAAGGTCTTGTTACCACTTGCGATATCTACTTTATAAAGATGTCTCCAGCCGTCAGTTTCGGTCAATCGTAGAAATGCATTTCCATCATCTACCAGCGGCAAACTATTATCGCTCCAACCATATCTGGATAGGTCAGGATAGGCCAAATCCACCCAAGTCTTTTCAGTTTCTACATAAACCTTCTTCAGTTCTTCATTGGAAGGTTTATAGGTCCAGATCGTCAATTGATTTTGCTTTCTGTTCATCTGCTGAATCAAGAGTAGATCTTCATTGATCCACTGCATACCTGGTAAGTAATTTTCTTTTTCTCCACCGGGAATCGGAAGCCATTTTGTTTTTTTAGAAGCGATGTCGATTAGGCCAATTTTTGCTCCTGCAGGTTCTTCGCCCACTTTTGGGTATTGTAAAGGAATCGGTCTGGAATAGACTGAATCCGTATTGTTGATCATGTAAAAGGTTCCGATTTTGGAGGCATCGATTTGCCAAAAAGAGATGAACTTGGCATTTGGGCTCCAAGCAAAACCATCCCGCTTTCCAAATTCCTCTTCGTAAGCCCAATCAAACGTGCCATTGATGATTTTGTCAGTCCCATCGGAGGTCAATTGAGTGACTTCTCCTGTTTTAAAGTCCTCCAAGTATAAATTGAATTTCTGAACATAAGCGACTTTGGAATTGTCTGAAGAGAACTTAGCAAACATCAAAGAGGAAGATTCAAACTGTGTCCCCAACTTCTTCAGAAGTTTTGTGTCCAGATCATAAACGTAATAGTCTCCTTTAGTATTCGATCTCCAGACCCTGCTGGAATTGGTGAAAATCAAGACCTTGCTACCGTCTTCTGAAAGGCTGAAAGATTCGATTCTTATGGGCTTTCCATTGCTTTGCAAAGCAGATCCCGGAACGAAAACACTTTTCTCTAAACTTTTGCTATCCCATCTTGCCAGTCCATTATCGTTCTCAACAGTGACATAAGCCGCACCATTTTCTATCCATTGAATCGGCTGAAGCCTTTCTTGACTGAATTCATTGGAAGCGTAGATTCTCTCCAGTGTGAGAATATCAGAAGTTTGGGCTTGGATGCTTTGAGTGAAAACAGAAAAAAGGATTCCTAAAAAAAGGAGGTGATGGGGACGTCTCATGATGATCTTTGGGATATGATGTTCTCAAAAATAAAAGAATATCCCAAGACTTCTCATAGAAGGTTAATCCAAAAGAAAAACAGGTCAATTTGACCTGTTTATTAGAGTTGGATATTTAGTTTTTATAGCTATTCTTCAAAAGCTCCATCACTCATTTTTATTTGCCCAAAGGACATCGGTAAATCTTTAAGTTCCACCTCCACAGATTTATTTGCATGCTCAAAATGACCTAACACTAAGGTTACTTTCTTTTCTGTTATAAGACTGAGGTCCAACTCAAAAAAACCATTTGCATCGCTTACTGTGCCTTTTGTAGTTCCTTCAACAAGAACGGTTGCTCCTACAACTGGTAGTTTGTTTTTATTAACTAACTGTCCTCTGACAACAGGATTTGACGGCGGTTTCATTTGAGCGTTTGCTTCATGGATTAAGCCAAAACTCAAAATCAAGATAAATGCACAGGAAAAACGAAGTAATTGAGACATGTTCATGGATAGTATATAAAAGTTAACAGAACTAATTAACTAAATATATCGATTCGATCCAAGTAGTTGATTTTAAAACAATTGGATTATAGATTCCACCAATAAGTAAATTTCAATACCACAGATCTGTTCTTAGTGTAAAATGGAGCTGGTAAATAGTTATCCGTATAGACTAAGAAAATGTCTGATGCGGGTTTAAATCTCCATTGAAACCTCGTGTTCAGGTTAATATTTTCTATCTGTTCATTGTATTGGACAAATGCCGTGAAGAAAAGCGTATTGGTCATCGTGACATCCACTCTTGGTCCCACCAACCAAAAGTTGGTATTGTACCAAGGCTCAGGCAAATGAATGGAATTATAATTGGCGCTTAAGGCAATGCTGACATAGGGTTGAAACCTGTAGCCGATATCTGCAGTAACATTATATCGCTTGCCGTCCGCATAATATCCGCCCAATCGGGTAGTAAAGGCATAGGTAAAGACACTTTGTGGCTTGGAAGTAAACTCTGCACCTGTGGCGTACCATTGATGCTCAGTTCCCCTAGCAAGTGTATCACCGCTGTAATTTGTCGGGTCAAATGGGCGCTGAAGTAATACATAGTCTGTAGAAACCCAAGCCTGGAAGGTGCTTTGACTTCTCCATTTAATGTTATAGGCAAGAAAAGTGGTGTTATCTGTTTTCTCACCATCTGTATTGAAGAAGTAACGTACCCCAACTTTAGGGCCGTGATTCAGGATTTTTTCACTTTTTGGGAAAAACAAGTAACTCGCTTCTTGATTGATTTTATAAAATCCGTTTCTAGGAACGTAGCCCACTTCTGCGGTATAATTTTTAGAGACATATTGATGTTCCCAGTTCCAAGTCAGATTTCCGGAACTGTATTTCAAGTTTGCTGCATGGACAAATCCATCGCCAACCTGGTTAGGAGCAAAGCTCTTCATAAACATGGCTTTTCCAGTCCATAGATTGTTGGAAGAAGCCAAGTTGTATTCCAGTCCAGCATTTCGATTGAATTGGGAATAAATGGGTTGTTCCGCATCAGGGTCAGGGTTGTAGTTCAGAGACTGCTTGTTGATAAACATCCCGGTTATATTGGATCTGGCACCAACTTGTCTCTGTAAAGCAAAAACGGTAAAGTTTTGAGAAGGTAATCCGTCTTCCTCCACTTCTCCGGTTTGCATGTTCATTGCCCCGATCCGCCAGTCTTTATTGATTTTTCCGCTCAATCTTGCTCCAAACTGAATAGGTGCATTTAAGCCAATTCTTCTGGAGAAAAACGGCCGGATCGTCTCGTATCCAAAGCTGGCAAAGAGATCTCCATTTTCCAGAAAGAACTGCCTTCTTTCGGGAAAGAACAATTCAAATCGATCCAGATTTGTGACCTGCCTATCCACTTCTACCTGTGAAAAATCAGGATTCACGGTCAGATCCAAATTTAGAGAGGAAGTCAAACCGATTTTAGCATCCAGGCCTACTTCTCTTCGATATTCCGTATCGCCATTACCTGAAATATCTTTCTTGATTCCTCCCAAAGCGTAGGGAATTACTGAAATATTTGCACCTGTCTGTGGAGGCGCCTGATCCCAAATTAGCGAGCCTGTATAAGCCAAAGATGCAGAAGGGAACTGACGGGGAACGGGTGCCCATCCTGACTTTTCGGTGGTTTTCAGATCCAATCTCGAAAAGTTAATTCCCCATTCAGTAATTCCTTTTTTGTATCGAATTGATTTGAATGGGATCGCTGCCTCAAAAACCCATTTGTCATCGTAGTTGGTGACTTTTGATCGCCATTTATTATCCCAACTCAAATCCACACTACCTCCATTATACATAATGCCATCCCATTGCGCTCCGGCAGCATTAGCTCCAAATGAAAATCCGTTTGTTTGGTCGTCAAATGGATCCATGAAAAGCAGGAAGTTGTCGTTTTTGCCAAAGCTGAAATCCCGTCGAAGCGACTCGACCATATATGGGCCTTCCACGGCAAGAAAATTCTCCACCAATAAATAGAGATTTTCATCGTCATAAGTCATCCTGACATCCGTTCGAACCCGCGCAAAACTGGTGTCCATCGGAGTAATCATAAAGAAGTCAGTTGCTATTTCTGCATCTTCCCAAGCTTGTTCATCAATTGCTCCGTCGATTAGAATTTCTGAACTGGCTTTTTTGATATGAAGCTGATAAGCAGCATTGATTTTCTGTGCAGATAAATAGAATGAATTTGCAATACCAAAGAGCAAAAAAAGAATGAGTTTACGCATGGGATTACAATACTTAAGAATTGGGGTTCATTGATGAAGTTATGAGGAGAAAATGTTTGTTCTCTAATCTGGCTTAAATTTCTTAGCCTTATTGCTTTAATCGATAGCTCAGGGTTAGTATTAACTGTCTTCTTTGGTACTGTGAATTGCCTTCTGTAAAGAAATTTACTCCTTCGCTGATGTATCTGTTTCTTCGGGAATTGAAAATATCGGTAGCATTGAAAACCAAATTTCCTCTGTCTTGAAACACACTTTTGCTGGCGGAAAGATCCATAAAGAATATTCCTTTTCTAACTCCTTGAACAGTCTTTTGTCGGGCATCATAATTTGCCCGAACTTGAATATCGAACCCTTCTGCCACTGTAAATCTGGATGTCTGGCGGAATAACCAAGAAGTCGTTTTGGTTTCGTAGCCATTTTGGAAATTGGTACCATCAATTCTAGCGTGGAAGAAATTCAAATTGAAGTCTATTTTCCACCAGTCACGGATCTGATAGTCACTAGTAAGCTCAACCCCAAATGAGTTTTCTCCATTGAGGTTATAGGGCAATGTTCTGGAGTTACCATTCTCATCTACCGTGCGAAGTCGCTCTATTTTGTCATCAGTACTTCTGTAATAAACTGTCGTAAATAATGTTCCTTGATCAAAGTACTTGATGTGGCCTAGCTCGAATGCGTTAGTGTATTCTGGATTAAGGTCTGGATTTCCACTGAAAAAATTCCTAGCGTCTGATAGTGTGACATAAGGACTGAGGTCATTGTAAACTGGTCTTCGAACCCGGCGGCTGTAACTGACTTGAAAGGCATTTTCGGTTGAAATATTATAGGTCAGGTGTGCACTTGGGAAGAGGTTGGTATAATTTCTTGGGTTCACTTCATTCGTTTCTTCCAGTGTGGTCTTTACATCGGTGTACTCCACACGCAGTCCACCTTGGTAGCTCCATTTTCCTGAAGTGTTCCCTACTATTCCATAGGCTGCCAGGATATTTTCATCGTAAAGAAAAATATTATCCAATCCAGGCACAGGTTCAAACTCACCACTTTCATTTTCTTCTTCTACCAGGTAATCATTTTTCATTTCCCGGAAACTTGTCCTGAATCCCGTTTCAAATTTTCCTTCTTTGGCAAAAGGCTGAACATAATCCAGCATGGCTAAGTATTGGTTTTCGTATTCGTCATTTAAGGAAGTTTGGACCAAGGAGGAACCTGCTATGGAGGTGCCATTTGGCAAATAGGAACTTTGGGTAAAGGTCTGGTCAGAATTCTCCCAATAATTCAGATAAGTTAGTGTTCCGGTCAGTTCATGACCTTTCCGTTCAAAGCTTTTCTTGTAATTCATGGAAATTTCAGAATTAGGCTCTTGCTCTGTTTCGTCTTGATTTCTCAGAGTATAACCTTGAAGGTTTTCAAGGGTGTTCCATGAATCCTCATAGCGGATATCGGTATTTCTATGTGCATCAGATCTTCTCCATAGGTAGGAAAGCGTAAGGATACTATTTTCGCTGAAATAGTAATCTAAGCCTCCTCTGATGTTATTGTTCATACTTTTTACTAAACCTTCATTCGTTTGATTGAGGATAAAAGTGGTGTCTTCACCGTAAGTCTCCTGATAAAGTTCGCCTACATTTGGTGAGTGTCGGTAAGTAAGTCCGTAGTTGATAAACCAATTGATACGCTTATGGCGGTAATTCAGGTTGGCGGTAAAGCCCAGATTGGTAGGAGTTCCGCCTACTACCTCAAAGGAGCCATTGAAGCCCTGATTGTTGTCTTTTTTCAGAATAATATTGATCACCCCAGCCATTCCTTCTGCCTCGTATCTTGCCGAAGGATTGGTGATTACCTCTACCCGTTCGATCATATTTGCTGGCAATTGTCGGAGCCCCGCACTACCTTTAAAACTAACCAGCCCAGAAGGTTTTCCATCGATCAGGATGCGCACATTTTGCGATCCTCTAAGACGAACATTTCCTTCAGGATCCACTGCAATGGAGGGGAGGTTCATCAGAATGTCACTGGCATTTCCTCCAGCATTGGCAAGATCTTTTCCTACATTGAAAATTCGCTTGTCCAGCGAAAGCTCCATGGTTGTTTTTTCTCCCTGCACAACCACTTCTTCCAAATCACCAGCAGTAGATTCTAATTCTATAGTCTCTAAATCCACCTTATTGTTTTCTCTGGAAAAAGCAATTACCTGAGTCTTATGCGACTCAAACCCCATAAACTCTACCAATGCATAGAAATTCCCAAAAGGTACATCAACGGAGAATTTCCCATTTTCCTCAGAAATCCCGCCGGCGACTAAACTATCTGATGGAGAATAAATAGCTACAGAAGCAAAACCAAGAGGATTTCCCGTTGATTTCTCCTGAATTGTTCCTGAGAGTTTGGCTTTGTTCTGCTGAGAAAATCCAGAGAATCCCGTCAGAACGAAAAGTAAAAGGAAAGCAATAGGTTTTCCTGAATTGATCTTTTGGAAAAGATTCATGGTACTTGGCTAGGTTTGAGTTTTGGGTCAGTTCCAAATCATCTGTTGGATAAGGAAATAGGTGTGAAAAGATATTCTGAAAAATTGGTGTTTTCGGTATAAAAATGACTAAAGGCAAAATTTTAAGGATGGAGATTATCTATTCATTGGAAAAACCATAAGAAGAATGGGTGCTTTTAAATTTTATTCCAAGTCAGACTTATTTTAAAAATCAAATCTCCATACTCACTAAATAACTGGTGTAAGCCAAATAAACCAGTAACAAAATGGCAGCTTCCCATCTGTCCAGGCTTTTTCGTTTTCCGGTAAACATCGCCAAGAAAAGGAAAACTGTCCCTCCCATTAAAATGTACAGGTCGGTATTAAATGAAAGCTGATAATCCAATGGTTTGATAATAGAACTTACACCAAGGATCAGAAAAATGTTGAAAATGTTGGAGCCAATGATGTTTCCAATGGCGATGTCATTGTTCTTTTTTAAAGAGGCTACCACCGATGTAGCCAATTCAGGCAGAGATGTGCCGGCCGCAATAATTGTTAGCCCGATTATTTTTTCGCTGACACCCAGATTCTGTGCAATCTCCACTGCATTGTCTACGACAAGTTTTCCTCCCAAAACCAATCCTGCTAGACCTCCAAAAATCAATAATCCGATTTTGATAGTGGAATAGGGTTTAGTTTCAATTACTTCAGTGGAAGGCTCAGATTTTAATTGGGTAAAAACGTAATATAGAAAGGCCCCGAAACACAGTAATAACCCAATTCCTTCCACCATAGAAAGATTAGGTTGGCTTCCTGCAAAGAAATTATTTACCATCAGCAAAAGAATGATTGCTCCCAGTAGTGAAAACGGGATTTCTTTCCAGACCGAACTGGACTGTACAGAAAGCGGAGTAATAATTCCAGCAATCCCTAGAATAATAAAAAGATTAAAATTGTTTGAGCCGATGACATTTCCAAAAACGATGTCCGGGTATCCTCCTGATGCGGCAACTGAATTTACTACCAGTTCTGGAGCGGAAGTACCGAAAGCCACGATGGTCAGTCCGATTGCCAAATCAGAAACCTTGTACTTTTTTGCAAGAACAGAAGCTCCGTCTACCAACCAATCTGCTCCTTTGACTAATAGAAGTAGGCCCAGAATTAACAACAGAAATTGAAGAACCATAAGACGTACGAGATGAAATTTTTGAATTAAAAATTGGTCAAAAGTAGACGGAAAAATGAACATTAAATCGAACCCAAATAGATTTATTTTTGAACATTTTTAAGCTTTTTGGAAGACTGATTTTTTCGAAGGTTGTGGTGAAAAAATAATTGACTATTTTTCTATTATGCTAAAAATCAAATTTTTATGAAAAAGATCATTGCTTCAATTTTCGCCTTGCTAATCGTAGGTAGCATAGGCTGTTTTGCTCAAGGAGAAATGCCTCCACATATTAAAGAAAATATTGCCTACCCCGTTTTGGATTTTCATCCTTGGGTAGGAGTCATGCCAATAGAAGATCCAGTAATGAAATATAATCCTGAACTGGATTATAAAATCGCCATAGATCTGTATGGAAGAGTAAAAGATTCGACTGCAATCCAATCTGCTATTTTGGAAGTGGCCCGAACTTACAATCTGAATATAGCGAATGGAGTACCTGCAGAGAAAATTCAGATTGCTGCCGTGATTCATGGGGGATTAGTCCAGGCAATTTTAAAGGAAGACGATTATCAGAAAAAATATAGTCAGTCAAATCCAAATCTTGCTGCCATCAAAGCTTTGGAAGCAGTAGGGGTGAAATTCTATGTTTGTGGGCAAAGTGTTCGATTCAATAACTTAAATGCTGAAAATTTGACTCCAATGGTAAAAATGGCAGTATCTGCTAAGACCACTTTTATCACCTTAGACCAAATGGGATATTCGTATCTCAACGTGAGTGAAGATTAGTACTTGATAACCAAAAAGTCCGGAGCTAATAAGCTCCGGACTTTTTGCATTTTTTTCTAAGCCTCACACTGAATGGTCTTTTCAAGTTTGGTTAAATCAAATCCTTTCTCCTTGACTCTCTTCAAAATTCCTTCATAAATAGTTTGATCCATTTCTGGAGTTCTTGAAAGAATCCAAAGGTATTTTCTATTGGGGTGGCCGACTACCGCATAAGAGTAATCATCCGCTAAATCAATGATCCAATATTTTCCTCTAAATGGCCAAAAGAACTGAACTTTGAGTTTGGCATTTCCTGAGCCTTCCTCTACAAAAGCTTTGGCAGTAGCCGTTTTTGTTTTTTCTTTTTCCGGAAGGTTACAGGTGTTTTCAACTTGAATTGTCCCATCTTCATTTGGGGTGTAGGTAGCTTTGGTACAAGTGCAACCTTTCTGGAATGACTGGGGGAATGAAGCAATCTCATACCATTCTCCTGAATATTTTTCCAAGTCTACATAGTCGACAGTTTCAAGGTCCTGAGCATTTGTCTGATGAGATAAAAACAGGATTCCTGCTGCAGCTAATATTGGAATAGTTAAAGCTATTTTTTCTGATCTTTTTAATGTTCTCATAATTGGTTTAGTTAAATCTAAAGGGTGCAGTTTTCCTGTTTTGGTAGCCATAGATACTGATGGCTAAGAAAAGCACTCCCGCACCGATAAGTGCTGTCCATTGTAAAGAAGGGATCTTATCCCAATGTCTGACGGCAATGGCAACCAGCGCCCAAACTCCTACACAGGCGAATTCCCGGAGATTCCTTGTCACAATCATAAATAGGTTTAATAGTACGGCCACTACAATCATCACAATCGTCCAGGTAGTTTCTGATTCCCCAGTTCCCCAACCGATTTTTGCCAAATAGGCTGAAATGTTTGCGATTGTGGCTACCGCAATCCATCCGCTGTAAAGTGCGATAGGCCACCAAAGCCAAAAGATTATTGGTCTTGGAGCATGCCATCTTTCCATATTCGTATTCAGGATTACGATGACAAGAGAAGTTAGAATGCCTAGCATGACGACTACACTCAATCCTGTATTTTCCATCAACCACATGTAGAGCCAGAGCCCATTTCCAATGTTTGCCATAATTAGGTAAGGCCCGACTTGGGATAGGAAATCTGAATCTTTTGCTGGGTTAAATGCTCTGGAAATAAAGAATATAGCTTGTGCGAATAAGGAAAGGAAAATGATCCCCCAAATAGAGAAAGCATACCCGGCAGGAGTAAACAGATTTTGATATTCCGAGCTTAGAGAACTCACGGTGTTACCATTCAGGCCTTTGGATCCTACCCAATAATTCCAAAAGATGATCAACACCAAAACGATCATATTGATCGTAGCATAAATTTTATGGGACTTTTTCATGAGTTCGCTTTTATGGGTTTTAATTGTTGAAGTAGAGTAGGGATTAATTCAGAAACTGTCGGATGAGTTTGGACTGAATTCATCAAAGTTTTATAACTTAATTTTCCATATATAGCAGTAATAAATAGTCCAATAATTTCATCTCCACCTACACCTAAAACAGCTGCACCAAGGATTTGTTCTGTCTTGGAATCCACGATCACTTCCATTTTTCCTTTGGTTTCTCCTTTCTCACGGGCACGATTGATTTGTGACATTTCCATTTCTGCATAAAGAATTTCTTTCCCAGAATTTTTTGCCTGGGACAATGTCATTCCAACCCTTCCGAGAGGAGGATCGGTGTATAGCGCATAATTGAGAATTCGATCACTGACTTTTTTGGATTTATCGCCAAATAATTGATTTTGCAGGATTTCAAAATCATGGTAAGAAGTATGGGTAAAAGCACCTTTTCCGTTGCAATCTCCCAGAGCATAAATGCCTTTTACATTGGTTTCCAAATGGTCATTTACTTCCACAAAACCTTTCTTGTCAATAGCCAAACCTGCTGATTCTGGGTTCACCAAATCCATATTGGATTGTCTTCCTGTTGCCAAAAGTAGATGAGACCCTGAAGCCTGTTTCTGTTCTCCTCCGCAATTCATCAAAACCCTGACTCCTCCGTCAGGATTGTTTTTGCCCTCAAGACAATGGGAATTGCACAAAACTTTAATTCCTTCTGATTCCAAAATTTCCCGGATTCTTTCTGAAATGGATGGATCCTCTTTCGAAATCAAACGATCGCTCATTTCAATGATGGTGACTTTGCTGCCAAGTCTTCTGAAAATCTGGGCAAACTCCAATCCGATATAACTACCGCCTACAATCAATAAATGATAAGGGATTTCTTCCAGTTCTAATAAACTTTCATTGGTCAGGAAATTCACATTTTCAAAACCTTCGGGAATGCGTGGTCTAGTACCCACGTTGATAAAAATTTTTGGAACAGTTAGGATAGCAGATCCAGCCTGAACGGTCGTTTGATCCAAGAAAAAGCCTTTCGCCTGAAAGGTGGTGATTAACTTTTCTTTTCGAAGGCTATCGACCAATCCATCATGGGATCCAGCGACGATTTTATCTTTTCTTTCTTTTACTTTTCGAAGATCTATTTTTTCCAGTTTGGGGTTTGGAATACCCAAATCTGATGCGTTTTTTAACTCCCAGGCTCTCCTTGCACTGGCCACATAAGCCTTGGTTGGGGTGCATCCCGTGTTGACGCAGGTTCCTCCGAACCTCCCTTTTTCTATCAGGGCAACTTTTAGATTTTGGCCCGCAAGAGCAAATGCAAGTGGATTTCCCGCCTGACCTGAACCAATTATTATTGCGTCAAAAGATTGTTTTTTTGCGTCTTTCATAGAAAAATAGATTCAGTGATATGAAATTATCCTTCTATAATTTACAAAGATGAGACCATGAAAAAAGGAGTCCTGCAATATTGACTCCTTCATATTGATTTTAATTGGTAGGATTTTGAGCTTTTTACGCTCTAGTCGGGATGGCATTTCTTACATTTCCATGAAACTCATTGATCGCTTTGGTATGGAAATATGGGTAAATGATTTTGTCGCGAAACCAAGACCCGCTGCGATAAAAAGTCTTATGGGAAACCTCTGTTTTTCCATCAGGCAAGGTTTTGAAAGTAATGAATTGCGAGCCTTCGGATTTTGAGTTTTCCAGGTAACAAATACGGATTAATCTTTTGTCCTTATCCACTTCCATCACTTCATGTCCTACGGTCAGTTTTATTGCTCCATTGAAGACGTGAAGGTTTAGAATAATGACCTGACCGACGCCCATTCCTCCATTATATTCCTGGCCTGGGAAAACTTCCTCACCGGTTGATCTGGAATACAGTTGATTGAAATGGATCATCTTTCCCGCCCAGGCTTTTGCCGGGTCTATCGTTACATAAGTGTTCCAAACTTCCTCAAAAGTCTGATCGTAAAGGTATTTTTCAAAATGCTCGTGATAATTAGAATCAGAAGCGGAATAGCAAATTGAGTTTAATTGAGAATAAGGGGATGGATGAGGGGGCATCTAAATTTGATTGTGCGAATTGGTTTAAATTTAATTTCCTTCAGGAATTGGAAATAAAGAAAAGGATTGCACTTGGAATGGCAAACTGATTCATAAAAAAAAAGGAGCCCGATCTGGACTCCTTTTCTAATTAAAATGCTCTCTTTTCGAGATGTTCATCTAATTCCAGTTTATTGATCCCTTTTGACAACCAATCAGGAGCTTCTTCACCTTTCAAATGATGATTGAAGAATTCCATCATTCTCACAGAGTAGTCTTTTCTGTTCTCAAGTTTTCCAAGACCGTGGTTTTCTCCTTTATATTGTACCAAAATCACTGGTTTTTTCAATCTCCTCAAAGCAGAATAATATTCAATTCCTTGGGTGAAATCCACTGCTCCGTCTTTGTCATTATGAAGCATCAAAAGTGGAGTGGTGACATTTTTCACATGATACACTGGGCTGTTTCGCTCGTAAGAATCCCAGTTTTCCCATGGTCCGCCAGTGAATCTACCTTGAGAAGCTTCGAAGATTGACATGTTTCCTCCACCTGAATTCCAGTAAATCAAATCATACATGGAAATCATATTGGTCAAAGGAGCCCCAGCTGCTGCTGCCTTAAACATATTTGTCTGAGTGATCAAGAAAGCAGTTTGATAGCCACCCCATGAGTGACCGTGAATACCGATATTGTTTTCGTCGATTACTCCGGTTTCAATCGCTGCTTTTACCCCAGGGATAACACACCAAACGGCGGACATACCCGGATCATCCATCGTGTAAACGATATCTGGAATAAATACTGCAAAGCCATTGCTGGTGTACACATTTGGATTCCATCCGGTACCGCTGTAGCCTGGATTGGACCAATTGTGTAGAGTCTGTGAAAGCTTTTCATAATAGTAAACTACTGTTGGGTATTTTTTGCCTTCAACATATCCAGCAGGAAGGAACAAGGCACCTTGTAAGGTATCGCCTTTGTCAGAAACATAATCCACCAATCTTGTACCTGCAGACCATGAATATTTAGATGCATCAGGTGCATTTTCAGTCACCTTTTTAGCGGAAGCAAGAGAAGCATCCGCTACGTAAAACTGAGTGGGCTCGTTATAAGTCTCTTTGCTGTAGAAATAAACAGGGGCTTTTTCAGCTTTCTGAAGGGAACCGATCGAAGCGTCCTCCCAAACCAGTTTTTCTGTTCCTGCTGCTAGGCCAGATTTCTTGGCAGGGTTGATTTTTGCAATCCCACTTTTTTTAGTCCACTCGCCATAGATTCTGAAATACTGTGGCTTGCTCAGGTCAATTCCCTTTTCCTCTCTGTCCAAAGAGAATCGATACTGATATCTGATTTTCTCAGACCTTCCGTCTTGCGTCAGGTTAACCGCTTTTTCTTTGCTTTCCCCTGCAGGGATTTGCCAGATATCCCAACCATCGCTGATCAAAACATATTGGCTGTCACTGCTCCAGCCAAGAGAATTTTCAAGTGGCTTTTTCACATTATGATCATCCTCTACATCCACGAAAGTAACTGGAAGACTCGCAGTTAGATTTTTTTCTTCCCCGCTGGCAATGTCATAGCTGTAATAATTGCCATCATAACCATAAATCAATTTGGTGCCGTCGGGAGAACTTCTTGGGTAAGAAGAATATCTTGGTAGGTAGAAATTGGTGAAAAGCGTTGTCTTCTCGCCGGTTTTCAAATCAACAATATAAAAATCGCGATAACTCTGACCGTCTAAGTTGCTTTGCAATTCATAAGATTGCATGTCAGAACCCAAGGCATATTTCTCTTTTGGAAGGAGACTTAAATCACGCATGGAGCTATCCTGAAGCGCAATATGCTTACCTGAAGCGATATCATACATCGCCCAAAAACTGTAATTTTTGTCCATGTTTTCCAGGACTTGCTGGCGTGACTGCAATCTGCTGTCGTTCCAATGCCAAATGGTCATGTCAGGCTTTTCTGCATCTCCTTTTTTTGGTGAAGCTTTCGCAGTGTCAAGCTTTGAAATTGCTTTTTGTAAATCTTTGATCGAATGAATGGACGTGTCAGCCATGATTTTTTTCATCGCTTCAGATTCAGCTTTTGCGACAGAATCTTTATCTACTTCTTTCTTGGCTTCTTCTTTTTTTGCTAAAACCAATGGGTGGATTCCATAAAAAAGTCGAGTTAAATCTTCAGACCACATCGGACGTCTGTTTGGGCTGATGGTATAATCCTGATCAAATCCAGTAGAATCTTTCTGAGGATCATACACTGTTACCTGAGGTGCAGAAAGGTTCTTTACTCCAATGATTTTACCTTGGTCCTGCTTGTATTTTTTATCTTCCACCATTTTCAATGCGGCAAAAGCATCTCCCTTTTCAGTCCAGCTAAGTGATTTATAGCTTGCTTTGTCATTTTCCAAAACAGTAGTGCTGTTATTGGATAAGTTCAGCAAGTAGATTCCATTTCCAGATTTGTTTGCCGCATCTACCGTGTAGGCCAGATACGTACCGGGCTTGTTAAAAGAGAATTCAAGCACATTTCCCAAAGTCAGGGCTTTTTCAGTGCTAAGGTTATAAATCAATAAGTCTGATCCTTTTCCTTCACCATTTCCATCCTTCGGAAGGTTGATGGCCAAGACGGAAGAACCGTCATTATTGAAGGAGAAAGTGCTCACTTTCTCGAAGGTCTTTTTCTCGTCAGTACCAAGTTTGATCAGGTGAAGCTTGTCATGTAGTGGCTTACCTTTTGATTTTTCGTTTTTCTTTTTCTCGTCAAACTTTGGATCTTCCTTAAAGGCTATCCATTTGGAATCCTTGCTGAAAGCGACTTGCTGGCCGGTTACTCCACCGATATTATAAGTTTTCTTACTTTCTGGATCATTTACTTTTTGGACGATGAGTTCTCCGTCTCCCTCTAGCTGAACAATGGTATAGGCCATCCACTGACCATCAGGAGAAACTTCAAACCTTCCTCCATTCATATATTTCCAGGTGGGAATATCCTTCCAAGTAATGGGTTTTAGGTCTTGGGCTTGGATACTAACTGCTAAAAAAGTAAGCATCCAAAAAAGTGATAGAAATTTTCTCATTCGATTGATTTTGTGATGAATGTTTGAAAATAGAAAAAAATCGTGAAGGGTTGACCTTATTGTTTGTAAAAGGAAAGTAGTAGCGAATGATAGACTTGGTACGTTAGGGATTTTAAGTTATTAATTATGACTTTGCTTTTATAGTTTTAGGTTTCAGTTTTTCATTACTTTAGAGATAGCGAAGTCATTCTTATTCCTTTCTTTTAAAGCTAAAACAGTATTGATATGAGAAAAAAGTATCTCTTTTGCCTTCTTATTTTGACACTATTTTCATGTAATCAAAATAGATATCCAGTAGGTCATTTCCCTGATGAGGCGGTGAATTTAGGTGTCCTTAATTCTGCAAAAGATGATATCAATTCGGATATTATCACAATTAACCATGAAGTAGAGCTGGTTTTTTCATCTAACAGAATTGGTTCTAATCCAAATCACTTCAATCTGGTTGAGGGGAAATTAGTTTTTTATTGGGATAGAAATGAAGGTTTTTTGAGTGTAAATGAAGGGAGTAATTTATTCGATTCAGAATTTAGAGATTGGGTAAGAAAAACAGAGACTTCCTTTAATGAAAAAGGGCCATATAGCTTTCAAACGCCAGAGGGAAATCGAATTTTGTTGTTTAGTCGAGATAATGATCAAGGTTTTTATTCTATCCATGTTGAACCTCAAGTTTCCAATTCTTCCGAACTGGAAGTTCAAAACTTTAGAATCATGGATGAATCATCCAATGAAATGTATCCGAGTTTTTATGGAGCTGACTATTTGAAAGGCGGGAATGTAGAAATCCAAGGAATTCCTGAAAAACTGTTGTTTAGCTCAGATAGAGATGGGGCATTTGATGTTTATGAAATGGATATTCCTACAGATCAAAGCCTGATTCCTTATTTAATCGGAGAGACAGAAAAGAATATTCAAAAAATTTCTATCAATTCTTCCTCTCATGACCACATGCCATTTGTTTATGGTGAGATGTTGGTTTTCTCTTCAGATCGAGTGGGAGGGTTTGGTGGTTTTGATTTGTATTATTCTTTTAAAACGGAACAAGGATGGACAGATCCAGAAAACTTTGGCCCCTCGATCAATTCTGAATATGATGAATATCGCCCTGTTGTTTCAGAACACTCCCAGTTTGACAATCGACTCTTGATTTTCTCCTCCAATCGCCCGGAGGGCTTAGGTGGTTTTGATCTTTACTTTGTGGGAATTCCAAAGTATTGAAAATCCTGAATTGAAGTTTAAAAAAAAACTGCTTCAAAAGGAGCAGGTTTATAGTTTAGAATTTTTAGACTTCTAGTTTTATCATTCTGGTTTCTCAAAAACAATTTTTCCTCCCATAACAGTCATCATAACTTTACTATTTAAAATCTCCGACTCAGGGATTTCCATGATGTTTTTATCAAAAACAGTGAAGTCCGCCGCTTTTCCTACTTCGATAGAGCCTTTAAAATCTTCTTCGAATTCAGCATAAGCGCCATCTAAGGTATAAGACTTCAAGGCCTCTTCTCGGGTCATTTTTTGGCTGGATTCATAGCCTCCTTCGGGAGTGCCCACCAAGGTTTGGCGACTTACCGAAGCGAAAAATGAAGGTATCGGATCTACCGGCTCTACTGGAGCATCTGTTCCGTTTGCGACTACCGCTCCGCTCTGCATTAATTTTTGCCAAACATAAGCTCCATCTACAATTCTTTTCTCTCCTAATCGATCGATTGCCCAAGGTCTGTCTGAACTCAAATGAATCGCCTGCATGGCGGCAATCACACCCATTTCTCCGAATCTCGGAATGTCTTCTGGGTCGATATGCTGTGCATGTTCAATCCTAAATCGAAGGTCTTCAGCATCCGGATATTTTGCAAATGCCGCTTCGTATTGATCTAAAACTTCTCGGTTTGCCCGATCTCCAATGGCATGCGAATTAACCTGGAATCCCGCAGGAATGGCTTTTTCAGATACTTGGCCGACCACTTCCATCGGCAGCGTTTCATGCCCGAAATGGCCCGGTCTGTCGGTATATTCTTCCAAAAGCCAAGCTCCTCTGGAGCCTAAAGCCCCATCACAGAATAATTTGATGGACCTGACAGAAAATAGATGATCCACGCTGTCAATCATGGGGCCTCTCTTGTACCAATTTTCTAGAAGTTGAGGATCGCTGCCCGCCAACATCATATAATGCCTTGAAGTCAATTTCCCTTCTTTCTTAAATTTCAACAATAAATCAATCGTCTCCTGACCACTACCTGCATCGTGAAAGCTAGTAATTCCCTTTTCTGCCAATTCCTGAAGGGCCAAAGTCAGGGCCTGTTCTGCTCTTTCCGGTGTTTCTTGTGGCACCAATCTGCCTACTAATCCAGAAGCTCTTTCGGTCAAAACACCTGTTGGATTCCCTAATTCGTCTAAAATAATTTCCCCACCTTCGACCTCTCCCGGTCTTTCTCCTTTGAGATTATTGATGCCTGCCATTTCCAATGCTTTTGTATTTGCAAAGGAAGCATGGCCAGAAGCGTGTCTTAGGAATACCGGATTGTCTGGAGAAACTTCATCCAAAAGATCATTTGTCTGAAAGCCTTTCACCATCTTTTCCGGCTTTTCGATCCATTTGTCCTGATGCCAGCCTCGGCCGGTGATCCAGTCTCCCGGCTTTGCTTTGGCCACAGCTTCAGCTACTTTTTCCACCAGTTCATCATATGTTTTCACATACATCAGATCGAGTTCCAGTTTGTTATAGCCGATTCCCATCAGGTGCGCATGGGATTCGATCAAACCAGGAGTCATGGTCATTCCTAATAAATCTACTACTTGGGTTTGATCAGAAATGAATTCGCTGATTTCATCTGAACTTCCCAAAGCTAAGATCAATCCATCTTTGACAGCGACGGCTTCCACTTTTGGATTGGAGGGATCTACTGTATAGACTATGCCGTTGGTGAAGACAATGTCTGCGGGATCGGACTTTTTAGAATTACAGCTGATGAAAAAGAAAACTGCGAGGATAAAAATGGATAGATTCTTCATGGGTGATTTTTATTTACACCATAATCTAAACCATTTAAAGTAATGCTCAAAGTTTAAGAAAATTACTGGATCCAGATTTTCCTTGAAGTAGAAAAATTTCCATTGACTTCAAACTGCAGAATGTATAAGGCCGGAGCCAAAAATCCTGCTTGAATCTCAAGCTCCCGGTTGGGCTCAATCGTGATATTCTCTAACAGGACTTGCCCTAGAGAATTGATTAATCGGGCTTTTGCAGGAAGATTTGATATGATTTTAATTGGACCGTCTGATGGGTTTGGATAAATTTTTAGCCTAAACTCATTTTCTGCTGGAGGATTCTCCGAAATGGCTTGGAGATAGATCAGCCCACCAGCTCTAGTTCCTAGAATTAAATCAGGTTTTCCTTCAAAAATAGGTCTTACAGTTGTGATCCAAGTGTTTCTTCCAAGTTTAGTAGGAAGTAATTGATCACCAATTTCCACTTGAATTTCTTCGATTGTGGAAGAATTCATAAAGTCCGAAACTTTTTTCAAAACCCCATTTTGGTCTATCGCAAATAAGTCCGGGTTGGTTTGTGGGTAAACTGCAACTGTCAAATTTCTATTTGCAGGATTATCCGAGAAACCTAAAAAATCCTCTTCTAACAAGTTTGATGTAAGGTTTCCAAAATCAATTTCATACAAATCCAAACTTCCATTTTGCTCAGCAACTAGAAAATAGTCCTGGTCTTCGTAATTGAAAAACTGTAAATAATCTCCTCGATTGGGTTGGTATCCTGAAATCTCAATCGGCATGTATTGAGTTTGGTCCTCATTTAGTTCAAAGATCTTTTGGCTCGGTACGCCATTGGAAATGGAAATTCCTGAAAAAATATCATGGTCCTTTCCGGCTTGATCATCAAAAAGAATATGCTGTACATTGATAAGATTCAGCTCATCCAGTAAGGAATTGATTACTTCAATTTGGCGGAAGGTGCCATTTTCAAGTTCAAAAATGGATTGTTTGCTCGTGACTTTTCCATTTACCAGTTGATTGGAATTCACAAAAATGGATCCCGAAGTTTTGTTCCCAATGTAAAGCGGAATGCTGTTTTCGCCCAAATCGATCATTTGATCTTGGAGATAGTTAAAGTCTGATGTTCCATTTGGCTCAAGTTTGACGATTGAGTTTTTGAAGTCAATGTCAAAATTCACTGCAGATTCATTCGTGTTGAGTCCAATAATTAATTTCTCATTAATGACATGAGCAACATGAAAGATCGGGAATTGTGGCAAGTTTCCGTATCCCGGAAGTTCATTGGAATAGGTGTCAAAAAGCGCTTCTTTTTCTGTCCCCTTATTGGGTAAATAATAAAGAATGCTGCATTCATCTCTTCCCAATACCAAATCAGAAATTCCGTCTCCATCAAAGTCTCTATAAAGGATTGAATGACCTCCTGCATGCTGGATTCTGTCATTTTCATCCGTATTGGTTCGTAAGTCTATTCCAGAACATGTGACTCCAAAAGACATTTCACCGCAATTGCAAAATTCAAAATTCCCCCAATGTGTTTCTGGAAATGCAAAGCCATCCACATCCGGATTTCCGGATCGATCAACACTGGTGTTTTCATAAAACTCCAAATAATCTCCCGATGCAAAATTGAAAATCACTAGGTCCAAATCTCCGTCTCCATCCAAATCCTGAATAAGAGGTGTGTCCAGGTTGTTTGCCTGAATATTTCCCGATCCGTCGATTCTTAAAAAGTTTTGTGCAACTGACCAGCTAAGATTACCATTTTGACTGGTGTTTCGGTAAGCTTTTATCCCCAAAGGAGTCGAGGTGAAGAGGTCTTTTTTACCGTCTTGGTCAAAATCTGCCAAAACCAGGAATCCTGCTATGTCTTCAGGGAACAAATAACTTAATTCTGGAAGGTGAGTAAATGTTTCTCCCTCTTTTTTATAAACCTGTAATTGTCTGCTGTTAATATCCCAAATCACCCATTCTTCCACCTGATCGCCATCAATGTCCATGGTTTGAATTTGAGAGGAATTGATACCGCCTGAGAAAGGAGAGGAAATAGGATTGCCTGCCACCTCGACCTTGAGGGAATTCTTTAGGGAATAGACTTCTTGAGAAAATGCGGGAAACGAAAGAAGAATTAAAAGGGGAAATAAAAATTTTCGCATAAATCTGAATAAGAAATCTAAAATTAATACGGATGTATCCCCTCAAAGATGTGAATGATTCGTTTATTTTGGGAGTAAAATGGATTCAAAATGAATATTTCTATTCTTTATAAACTTTTCAAAAATAGCACTGGAGTAAGTACGGACACCCGAAAAATCGAAAAAGGGAATGTTTTTTTCGCTTTGAAAGGACCCAATTTTAATGCAAATGAGTTTGCTCCAAAAGCCTTGGAAATGGGGGCTTCTTTGGTGGTTATTGACGATCCAGCCTATTTTATTGAAGATGATGAGCGTTATTTCCTTGCGAAAGATGCTTTGAAAATGCTTCAGGATCTGGCCAACTATCATCGAAAGCAATTGTCCATTCCAATTATCGGATTGACGGGATCCAATGGGAAAACTACCTCCAAAGAATTGCTGCATGCAGTCTTGCAAAAGAAATATAAGACTGCAGCAACTATTGGAAATTTGAACAATCATATCGGCGTGCCTTTGACTTTATTATCGATAGGAGAGGATGCAGAGATGGCGATTGTTGAGATGGGTGCAAATAAGCAAGGAGATATTCAGGAATTGTGTGAGATCGCCGAGCCTACGCATGGATTTATCACCAATATTGGAAAGGCGCATTTGGAAGGAATGGGAGGCCCTGAAGGGGTTTTGAAAACAAAAACGGAATTATTCCAACATTTAAGAGAGCATAAAGGACAAGTTTTTATCAATTCTCAGGATCCGATTTTATCCAATTTGGCGAAGCGATTTGAACACCCGATTCTTTATCCAGCCAAGGGTGATTTTTGTGAAGTGAATTTTATTGAGGCAAATCCATTTGTGAAATTTTCTGTCGATGGAGGAGAAGAGGTGTTCCTTAGTTCCTTAATTGGAGCTTATAATTTTGGAAACATCGCGACAGCTTTGACTATCGGGAAGTTTTTTGAAGTGCCAATGGAAGAGGCTATTGAGGCTGTAATTTCTTATAAGCCATCTAACATGCGGTCGCAGTTGATTGAGAAGCGAAGTAATTTAATTATCCTCGATGCATACAATGCCAACCCATCCAGTATGGAAGTCGCAATCCGGACTTTCGGAAATATGACTGGCAAGAAACATAAAATGATCATTTTGGGCGATATGTTTGAGTTGGGGGACCATGCAGAATCAGAGCATGCCAAACTCGGAGAAATCGTCAGCGAATACGATATTGATAAAGTATGCTTTACTGGAAAGCTGATTGTTTCTGCTTTATCCAAAGCGCCAAAAGCATTGTATTTTCCAGATCCATTTTCCTTTAGAAATTGGCTTCAAGACAGCCAGTTAGAAGATTATTTGATTTTAATTAAAGGCAGCAGAGGGATGAAATTGGAGGGATTGGTTGATTTTATATAAACCAATCCATTAGGAAATCTGTTAACCCATCGAAAATTAAAACTTTGAATTTATGCGTCCGTACCTAGATTTTTTATCCCAATTAGCAGAGAACAATAACAAAGAGTGGATGGATTCCAATAAGAAATGGTATCTCTCCTGCAAGGAAGAGTTTTTGGAGGATGTTGCTGTGATTTTGAAAGGTTTGGCTGAAAGAGAGCCTGTCTTTGAAGCGTTTAAACCGAAAGACTGTGTGTTTAGACAAAACAGGGATGTTCGTTTTTCTGCTAATAAAGATCCATATAAAACCAACTTTGCCGCTTATTTCTCACCGAAAGGCAAAAAGTCAGAAGGCCCAGGATATTATCTTCACGTGCAGCCCGGCCAATCTTTTATTGGTGGAGGGATTTGGATGCCGATGGGGGAAACGCTGAAAAAGATTCGTAAGGAGATCGATTATTCAGGGGCTGAGCTGATGAAAATCGAAAATGAACCAACTTTCAAATCTACGTTTGGGGAGATTCAGGGAGAGAAATTGAAAACCAGTCCGCGAGATTATGATGCGGAACACGAGTTTATTGAATACCTCAAGTTGAAAAGCTTTACGGTCACCACACCTTTAAAAGACCAAGCAATTAATTCCGGTCAGTTTATCGGAATTGCATTGGATACCTTTAATACGATGCGTCCTTTTCAGGATTTCTTAAGCAAAGCGGTGGAGGAAGTAGAGGATGGTTCAGGAATATTGTAAAAAGAGCTTTTCTAGCGTGGCAGCTACCCCATCTTCTTTATTTCCTAAAGTAATTTCTTTTGCAACGGCCTTCACTTCTGGCCGGGCATTTCCTACCGCTACACCCATGCCAACAGCTTGTAGCAATTCTATGTCATTGTAATTGTCACCAAAAGCGATAACCGATTCCATTCCGAAATCGAAGGAATGTTCCAGGATTTTCTTTAAACCAGTTGCTTTAGAAATAGATTTTGGAGCGATTTCCAAGTAGTTGTCATTGGATCGGTAGAGATGAAGATCATTCCCATGCTCGAAATGAAGTTCTCCGAAAAGCCACGATATTTCCTGAGAATCTCCCATGCACATCACTTTGTGAGCTCCTGAATTATCTTTTCCCCAAAGGCTCATTACTTCTTGGCTTGGAAGCCAAATACAGTCTGTCTTTGTATTTCTGATTTCTCTCTGGGACCAGTAATCATCCTTTTCCTCATACCAGTTTTCGCCTTGATAGAGGCTGACATGGATTTCGGATTTTTTGGTCAGTTCGATGATTTTTTTGACGAGTTCCAAAGGAATCGATACTGAATCTAAAACTTCTCCGGAAGCACTGAGTACATAGCCACCATTATAGCTTACAAGAGGTTGATCTGGTTTTCCCAAGTCACGCACAAGATGCCTCATGGCGTTTGGCATTCTTGAGCTTGCAAGAATCACCGGGAAATCAGGTTGAAATTTAGCTATGATGGATTTAAGGCGAGGTGATAAATCTCGGTCTGAGTTGAGAAGCGTCCCATCAACATCAGAGCAAAATGCTTTTATATTCATGTAGGTAATTTCGATTTTTATTGGTCACAAGGAATCTCCTAAGCAGAAAAGGCGAACAAAGAATTCTCTTTTTAACTAGAGGGATTTTATCAATCGAATTCTGACCAATCTATTTCATCGGCAAAGTTGGCGAAAACACCAAAACCAATGATCGCGATGAAAATCATAACAGAGGCGAAAATAATAAGTTTCACAATCAATTCCGCTTTTGCCCATTTCGCCTTGTCTGGATCCGTATTGCTGTCCACAGCCCAAACAATCAACATGATGAAACCAATTAACGGAAGTCTTTTGATGATGACTGATATAATCCAGTCGCCTAATGTCATTGGCGGTTTTTTAAACTCAGGTGGCATTTCCATAATATCTTATAGGTTAGGTTAAAAGTCTCTCGTGTCAAAAGTATATTCCTGCATCGCTACGTTTTCCGGATTGTTAGGGTCCGTTTGAATAAACTGTACCGTGATCTGTCGATAATTTTCCGAATTTTCGAAATCCCTCAAATAAATTTCCGCGCAGTTTCTGGCCAGAATTTCAGGTTGATTACCCAATTTGACGGGGTCTCCATTTTCCAATTTAAGAAAGATTGTGGATTCTGTGTGATCATCTACTGTTGAGCTATTAAGTGCTACGCTCATTCCTCTAAAATCTCCCAAAGCCCGAATTTCTTCAGAAGGCATAAAACCTTCGCCCATCATACTTTCCATACCCTTCATAGCAAATTTTGCAATGTTTTCGGGATTGCAGGAGCAGGAGGAAAAGAATACTACTGATAAAAAAATCAGGAAATAACGATTTAAGAACTTATGCTTCATTGGAAAAGATTTGAAGCAAGATACAATTACTCCTCAGTCTTTTCAACTTCTAAAATCACTGTGTAGTCTTTTTCAGAATAGGATTTCGTAGTGTTTGGATATGGGGTCACGTCCATGAGTTTAAATAAATACCCTTTAAATTCCACTTCCGAAGGAATGCCATTAAATGGAGGGTAGCTACTTAAAGTGAATTTCTCTTCAGTCCCGTTTACTGCAAGAATGACTTCCAGTTCAACTAATCCCTGCCAGATGCATTGTACATTTTCAGGGCATCTGGAATCTCCTATTAGCTTTGAAAAAGTGATGGAAACAGGCTCACTGCAAAAATTGATGGTACTTTTAAAATCGACTTCAACGGGAGTCTCAAGTTGATAATCAGTACAAGGCGATTCACCCTGACAAGCCGTATTAAAAAGGAAAAGCAATGGAATAAAAATCCGAATAATGCACCATTGATTTAAGAGGGTATGACGTTTTGTCTTCATAATTGTAAAGACGTTAATAATCAGAAAAATGCAACTGAAACTTTTCCTTCAAAAGCTTAAGATTAAATTTCTAACACAAAAAAAGCCTCACATTTCTGTGAAGCTTTGAAGTGGAGAATACCGGATTCGAACCGGTGGCCTTCCCGAATGCTATCGGGACGCTCTAGTCATCTGAGCTAATTTGTTTTTGGGAAAGTATAGAAACAAAAAAGCCTCACATTTCCGTGAAGCTTTAAAGTGGAGAATACCGGATTCGAACCGGTGGCCTCTACACTGCCAGTGTAGCGCTCTAGCCAACTGAGCTAATCCCCCAAAAGGTTTGCAAATATAGAAAGGTCGTTTTACTGTGCAAACATTAATTATTCCGTAGAGTAATTAATTCGAGTCATGATACTTCTTCCTAAGGTTACCTCGTCAGTATATTCCAATTCACCTCCCACAGGTATTCCACGGGCAATTGTACTTACTTTGACGTTATTTTCTTTTAGTCTTTTCGCTAGATAAAATGAAGTGGTATCACCTTCCATCGTACCGCTAAGTGCCAAAATCACTTCTTGAACAGGTTCGTCTTCGGATGATTTTTTAACTCTCTCCAGAAGGGATTCAATAGTAAGTTCTTCGGGTCCGATCCCCTGGATAGGAGAAATCACACCTCCTAAAACATGGTAAGTACCTTGAAATTGATTTGTGTTTTCGATCGCCAAAACGTCCCGAATATCCTCTACTACACAGATCACGGTTTTGTCCCGACGCATGCTAGCACAAATGGTACATTGGTCAGAGTCGGAGATATTGTGGCAAGTTTTACAATATTGAATTTCTTGCCTCATTTTAGACAATGCCAATGTCAAAGCCTCTGTATGAACCTCATTTTGCTTGAGCAAATGCAAGGCTAGTCTCAAGGCTGTTTTTTTTCCGATTCCAGGAAGCCTGGAAATTTCGGTTACGGCATCTTCAATAAGTTTGGAAGGGATATTCACTCAGATTCGATTATACGATTGCGGCTTGGATTCCGGCATCTAATATAGCTTCACACATTGGTTTGAGCTCATCGATACTTCCTTTTTTTACAGCACATTTTCCTTTGAAATGGATGATCAATGTGCATTGCTCTGCTTGCTCAGGACTGTGCTTGCATACTTTCACCAAAATATTGGCCACATGGTCGAACGTATTGACATCGTCATTATAGACAATCAGATCTGAGGAATCTAAATCCACCACTTCCTCCAGCAATACTTCGGTCTCTTCCTGAAATTGATAAGTCATGTTCAATCGATTCATTTTGCAAAATTAATAATATTGGACAAATTAGCGGCTAATCTCCAACTCATTTATGAATCCACAGGTAGTTCTGATCGTTATTTCCTGCTATTTTTTACTTCTATTTTTGATTTCTTGGTTTACTTCCCGAAAAGTTACTGCCGATACATTTTTTACAGGAGATAGACAGTCCCCATGGTTTCTTGTCGCTTTTGGAATGATCGGAGCATCCCTATCGGGTGTTACTTTCATCTCTGTTCCCGGGGAAGTTGGGAATTCTAACTTCTTTTATTTTCAGGTAGTCTTAGGCTACACTTTGGGGTATTTTACTATAGCAAAGGTGCTATTGCCTCTTTACTATCGGTTAAATCTTGTTTCGATCTACTCTTATTTGGAAGACCGATTTGGTTTTTGGTCCTATAAAACCGGTGCTTTCTTCTTTATCCTATCTAGAACTGTAGGCTCTTCTCTTCGGGTTTTCTTGGTGGCTTCAGTTCTTCAATTAATACTTTTTGACTCTTTGGGGATCCCATTTTGGGTTTCTGTGTTGATCACTGTAGGGCTTATTTGGTTATACACCTTTCGTGGAGGTATCAAGACAGTGGTTTGGACGGATACGCTTCAGACATTCTTTATGCTTGCTGCAGTGATGGTCAGCATTATATTGATTGGAAGGGAATTGGAGCTTTCCAGTGTTACTGAATATTTCAGGGTGGTTTCGGAAGATTCGAGATCCACGATTTTTAACTGGAATTGGAAAGATGGCACCAATTTCTTTAAGCAATTTGTATCAGGTGCGTTTATCACAATTGTGATGACTGGGCTTGATCAGGACATGATGCAAAAAAACCTGACTTGTAAAAATATCGGGGAGGCACAAAAAAATATGTTCTGGTTTACCATTAGCTTGGTGATAGTAAACTTGCTTTTTTTAGGTCTAGGGGTGATGCTGTATTTGTTTGCAGAAACCAAAGGAATACCTCTTCCTGCCAGAACGGATGAACTATTTCCATTATTGGCGACCCAGTATTTCACACCATTTGCAGGCATTGTTTTCGTTTTGGGGATTACTGCTGCGGCCTATTCCAGTGCTGATTCAACTTTGACAGCTTTGACTACTTCATTTTGTATTGACTTCTTACAAATCGACAAAAAATATCCAGCCGAGAAACGAGTTGGGGTAAGGCAAAGAGTTCATATTGCCTTTACTTTTTTGATGTTTATCGTGATTCTGATTTTTCATTTGGTCAATGATCAAAGTGTCATCAACACAGTATTTGTCATCGCTGGCTACACATATGGACCCTTGTTGGGTTTATATTCCTTTGGGTTATTTACCAAAATGAGAGTAAAAGATCGCTGGGTTCCATATCTGGCAGTTGCAGCTCCTGTGATCACTTACATTATCAGCAGTAATTCTGAAGAATGGCTTTGGGGGTATAAATTCGGTTTTGAAGCCTTAATTCTTAATGGATTGTTGATGTTTATCGGACTTTGGTTGGTACGCGAAAAATCAAATGGATAATTCTATTTCTGGATTCCAAAAGACCTGATCAAAGTTCTGAACCTGGTCTTTTTCTACTTTCACACCTTCTTTTGCCAAAGCCTCCTGCATTGCTGTTGGAGTAGAAAAATGATGTCTTCCAGTCAATAATCCTTGTCTATTTACGACTCGATGTGCGGGGACATCCGGTAAAGTATGTGCGGCATTCATAGCATAGCCGACCATCCTAGCTCCACTTTTTAGACCTAAATAGTGGGCGATGGCTCCATAGGAAGTGACTCTTCCTTCAGGGATTTCCTTAACTACTTGGTAGACAAGATCAAAATAATTCGGTTTTTCAGTCATGATGTGAAAGGTTGATGATCGCCTGATTGATGGTTTTCCTGATTTTAGTTTCTGTTTCTTTTTCTCCGGTTTTGATAGGGAATTGAAAGCGGATCAAACTAACGCCGGATTTTCTTTCTAAAACATTGAGTTGGGCTCCTTTGATATAAACCAGATCAGAGAAGTCTTTTAGCTTTTGGGAAAGCTTGGTTTCGATCTCAGATATTTGCATCCCTGTCATATTGTCGATCTCAAAATCAAAAATCATCTGATGAGAATTATTCCTGCTGAAATTGACTATTTCGGAGGCCAAAACCATAGAGTTTGGAACTATGATCGTTTCACCAGTTTCATTTTTCAATACCAAGTTTATCAGTGTAATATCTCGGATGAAACCGGTGTTTTTGCCAATCTGAATTTTGTCTCCGATTTCCAATTGATCCGAAAACATGATGATCAGCCCATTGGCAATGTTTGTGATATAGTCTTTTGTCAACACTGCAATTGCCGCAGCGACAATGGTGATACTGGTCAAAAATTCTAAAGGACGAATTCCAAATGCAAGCATCAAAGATATCAGTAAGACGATCACATTGAGGATCCAAGAAATCCGATCAATTCCAATGACAAAATTGGGTTGCACTTTTTCATCCTTTGTTTTTTTAAGGTAAAAGCGTAAAGCCGCAAAGCGTCCCAGAGAAATAATCAGGTTGCTACTCAATAGAAATATCAAAGCCCTTCCAATATTTTTGAGAATGGGATAGTTACTAAAAACAGGGCTTAGAAAATTTTCGCTTTCGTATATAAACTCCAGACAGATAAGTAAAAAGAGTTTGAAAATGAAGTTTCTGCGCCTTACATTTTCTTTTGTCTGGATGCTGGTTTTTAAATGATTCATGTCTAATTCTAAAAATTAAGGGTAATTTTAGGAATATTCAGACAGAATTTTTCAAAAAGTATGAGCAGAAACATAATTATTACAGGAGCAAGCGGAAATTTAGGGACTTCAGTTGTTGAGAAATTTAAAAGAGAAGGTTATCATATTATCGTTTTGACTCAACCAGGAAAAGAAGAATATATTGAGGATGCCGATGATAGTTATGAAGTGGACGTCACTGATGAGGAGCAAGTAACTGCTTTTGTGAAGGAGTTTCAATTGCAATACGGTGAATTAGATGCATTGGCATTATTGGTTGGCGGTTTTGGAATGGGAGGATTTGAGTCAACAAGCCAAGCAGATCTTCAGAAAATGTTCCATCTGAATTTCTTCAGTGCTTACCATTTGGTTAGAGGTTTTTTGCCGATCATGAAAAAACAACAAAAAGGGACATTCCTGTTC
Organism: Algoriphagus iocasae; assembly: GCF_014206875.1. GTDB lineage: Bacteria > Bacteroidota > Bacteroidia > Cytophagales > Cyclobacteriaceae > Algoriphagus > Algoriphagus iocasae. The sequence continues at coordinate 1,474,506 of NZ_JACIJO010000002.1, forward strand.
GTAGGTGCTAAACCGGCTTTGGAGCTTGAAGCAGGAAAAGACATGTTGGCCTATGCCCTCAGCAAAAGACTGATCATTACTTTGACAGAGATCCTTGGCGAGGAAATTAAAGATTCCCCGATACGTTCCCATGTATTTGTGCCAAGTATCATTGATACTCCGATCAATCGTGAGGCTATGCCTGATTCTGATTATTCGAAATGGGTTAGACCTCAGGAAATTGCAGAAGCAATGCATTATGCTGTAAATACCCCTGCTTTGAGAAATATGACCTTCAAACTTTATGGAGAGGTATAATTGAAATTGGTAAGTCGAAAACCAATCAGTTCTTGCTCCAACTAGTTTGATAACAAGTATAATCTATGAAAACGAAATTGTTTTTTTGCTTAATGCTAGCCGCATTAGTAGGTTTTTCTGCGAATGCCCAAACCGAAGAAGAGGCTGTGAAAACAGTCATAAACTCCCTATTTGACGGGATGAGAGCAAAAAATGCTGATCAAATTTCTGATGCATTTTCAACGGATGCAATCATGCAGACGATTCAGAATAAACCTGAAGGGACAGTTATCGCTAGTAATTCTGTAGCGGACTTTGCAAAAAGTATTGGGTCTGTTCCTGCCGAAACGTATTTGGATGAGCGTTTGACTGATTTTGTTATTCAAGTGGATGCAAATATGGCCACCGCATGGACTCCTTATCAATTTTACGTGAATGAGAAATTCAGCCATTGTGGTGTCAATTCATTTCAATTGGTGAAAATGAACGGTGCCTGGAAAATCGTCTATATAATCGATACCAGAAGAAAAGACGCTTGTGTTGAATAGATGAATGAATTTAAATCTCAGATTTTTCAGGCAGCTTTTGAGCTTCTAGAACAGCGGAAAGTCCTTCTTGCATCTGAATTGAAATCTCTTGAGCAAAGTATTCATGAGGATACGAAAAGTTCAGCAGGAGATAAATATGAGACTGGTAGGGAAATGATCCGGCAAGAGATCGGAAAGGTCGAAAATCAGTTTAAACAAAATCAATCTTTTTTGATGGAGATGAATCATCTTCAGGATTCTTGTAAACCTTTTGCAAAGGTGTCAGAAGGTAGTTTGCTGCGTTGGGGAGATGATTGGTTGTTTATTTCATCCAGCATAGGTCAGCTGACTGTAGCTGGGAAAAAGGTTTTTCTTCTCAGCAAAAACTCACCTTTGGGACAAGCATTGATCGGGAAAGAGAAATCGGAAGTAGTGGCTTTTCGAGGGCAGAGTAAACCTATTAATGAGTTGGTTTAGCTTACTGATTTTTGGGGACAAAGCTCATCAATTCTCCAGCCTCTCCAGACAAAGTAATTTTTTCAGAATCCCCTTTAAAGGATTTTACTTGCTGAATTGCCTCTAGAAATTGATTCTCACCTTCGGCTAGACAGGCCCTTTGGGTTACCGCTCCTGGATCGAGTTTTAAATCTTTTCCTTCCAGGCTGTATATCCCTGAGAAATTGTTACAACCTCCAAATCCACTCAATTTTCCAGCTTCTTCAAAATTTAAAAAAGGTAAACCGGAAGGAAACAATTCTGCTAAAGTGCTATTCCCTTTGAGACTTTCTAGTTCCCATTGGTTATTGGTGAGCATGCCTACAGCGGTTTTTTGTATCGGTTTACAGTTGACCAGCATTAAGACCATAAAAAGTATGGGGATTATCCGAAAAGCTTTCATAATCGATTGGATTTGTTCTAAAGGATAATTTATAAATTTTTTAGACCAAATTCTCTTTTGGTTTTTAAAGGAATGTCAAAAATTACAAGTTGTTTTTGGAAAAAAGACCTGATTTTTTGTCTAATTATTAAAGAATGTCTGACTTTTTTGAAAAACTACAAAGGATTGTTTGGCATATCAAAATTTTGGTCTTAAGATTGTCGTGTCAATTCTTCGGATATGGTATTTGCAGCACATATTTCAGTTACAGAAAACCTCTACACTTTACGTGGAACAGTTGCACGTACATCTTTTTTTATGTCCACCGGAATGTTCACCACCATTACGGGGTGATCCCGTTCAAAAATCAGTAGTACCCGCCCTTTTGGTCTTTTATGGCCCGTTTTAGTTTAAAAACTCATTTCAAAATTCTTTATGAAAGTCATCAAGTTTGGAGGTTCATCCGTAGCGAACCCCGAAAACATCAAAAAAGTATTTTCCATTATTGAGGAGAAGCTTAAAAAACATGAAATAGCCATAGTTTTTTCAGCATTTGGTGGTGTCACGGAAAGCCTTTTGAAAATATCCCAACTTGCAAGAGAAGGTGATCAAGCATACAGAGATACTTTACAAACCTTAGAAGAAAAGCATCTGGATTTGGTGAGACAGCTTATTTCTGTTCAGAACCAATCCACTGTGATGACTTATGTGAAAGTTCGTTTCAAAGAGTTGGAAGATCTTTTTCACGGGATTTATTTGATCAAAGAAAATTCTCCGAGGACTTTGGATTATGTAGCCAGTTTTGGAGAAAGACTTTCTGCTTTTATTCTTGCAGAAGCGTTGGCAGGAAAAGGTCTGAAAACACAATTTTTGGATGCGCGAGAAGTAATCCGTACCAATGATCGGTTTGGTCAGGCTCGAGTGGATTTTGAAACTACCAATGCACTTATCAGAAGTTATTTTGGGAAGAATGATGGGATCAAAGTAATAACAGGCTTCATTGCTTCCACATCAAAAGGCGAAACAACAACACTTGGCAGATCGGGTTCTGATTATACGGCTTCTATTTTTGCAGGAGCCTTAGAGGCAGAAGATCTAGAAATCTGGACTGATGTTTCTGGAGTTTTGACTTCTGACCCTCGATTAGTATATACCGCGTTTACAGTGCCTCAGCTGAGCTATAACGAAGCCATGGAACTGTCTCATTTCGGTGCAAAGGTGATTTTCCCTGCGACTATGCAGCCGGCTATGAAGCGGAATATTCCGATTTATATCAAAAACACTTTTGAACCGGAAAATCCAGGCACCAAAATAAACAGCGAAGTCACAAAAGAGGCATTGATCAAGGGAATCAGCTCCATGTCCAATATTTCTATTGTGACTGTTCAGGGTGCGGGGTTGATTGAGTCTGTTTCCGGGACGAGCCGAGTTTTTAAAGCTTTGGCGGAAGCCGAAGTGAATATCGTGTTGATTTCTCAGGCATCTTCGGAGCATAGCATCTGTTTGGCTATCAAAACAGATGAGGCCTACTTGGCCAAAGAGGCTGTAGAAAAGGAATTTCACTATGAGATAAAATCTGGTGAAATGGAAGAAGTGAATCTTCTTCATGGATTTTCTACAGTTGCGGTAGTTGGTGAAAACATGAAGCATAACCCTGGAGCTTCTGGACGTATGTTTAGAGCTTTGGGTCGAAATAACATTAACGTTGCTGCAATCGCGCAGGGGAGCTCAGAGTTGAATATTTCTGCTGTGATCCCACAGGCCGATTTGCAAAAGGCCCTGAATGCCCTTCATGAAGCGTTTTTCTTATCTGAGAATAAGGTGTTACACGTGTTCTTAATTGGGACCGGTTTGATCGGTCAGGCTTTGATCCGAATGATCGCTTCTCAGCAGGAAAAACTGCAGCAGGACAGCATGCTGGATATTCAGATTCACGGACTGGCGAATAGCCGATACATGGCTTTTCACGAGGATGGATTTGATCTGAAAAACCCTCATAAATTGGGTTCTGGAGATCAAAAAATGGATCTGAATAAATTTATTGAGACCATGGAGCAGATGAACTTCTCCAACTCAGTAATGGTGGATTGTACGGCTTCTTTGGAAGTGGCAAACACTTATTCCAGAATTCTTGAAGCTAAAATCGGGATTGTTACTCCTAATAAGAAAGCTAATTCCGGTTCGATGGAACAATACTTGGCTTTGAAGAAAATCGCCAAAAAGCGTGGGGTGAAATTCTTATATGAAACCAATGTCGCGGCAGGCTTACCAGTCATCAATACACTTCAGGATTTGATGCTTTCCGGTGATCGGGTAATCAAAATTGAAGCAGTTTTAAGTGGGTCGATGAACTTTATTTTCTCGGAATTTGAAAAAGGCTCTTCTTTCTCAGAAGTGGTCAGAGTCGCAAAAGACAAGGGTTATACTGAGCCTGATCCACGAGATGATTTAAGTGGAATGGATGTGGCGAGAAAGATTTTGATTTTGGGTAGAGAGGCTGAGCAAACACTAGAGTTTGATTCAGTGACAGTGGAAGGAATGGTGCCGGATGATTGTGTTGAGACTACTTCGGTAGATGAGTTTTTTGTGAAATTAAAAGCTCATGATTCACACTTTGAGAAGGTAAGAGAAGAGGCGAAAGAAAAAGGAGAGAAACTTCGATTTATGGCGACTTTGGAAAATGGATCTGCGAAAGTCGGCTTGAATTCACTGAAAGTTGAACACCCGTTTAGTAGCCTGCAGGGAAGTGATAATATGATTTTGTTGACTACTGAGAGATATCATGATTTTCCAATGATTATCAGAGGTCCTGGTGCAGGAGCAGATGTAACTGCTGCTGGAGTATTTGCGGATGTGATCAGAATCGGTAACTATACTCGGGAGTGATGAAATCAGTCAAAGCTTTTGCGCCAGCTACAGTTGCAAATGTGTCCTGTGGATTTGATATCCTCGGATTTGCGATTGATGCCATGGGCGATTATGTGGAGGTTACTCTTCGTGATAAGCCAGGCCTAAAAGTCATTTCAATAGAAAATGATGGAGGAAAACTTCCTTGGGAAGTTGAGAAAAATACCTGTGCTGTAGCTATCCAAGCGATGCTCGATAGTTATGGAAAGCAAGTAGGCATGGATATTTCCTTGCGAAAAGGACTTCCTCTAGGCTCGGGAATGGGTTCCAGTGCAGCAAGTGCTGTTGCTGCTTTAGTGGCTGCTAACAGACTTTTGGGAGAACCTTTTGAAAAGAAAGATTTATTGCCTTTTGCGATAGTTGCAGAAAAAGCAGCTTGCGGAGCCGGACATGCTGATAATGTCGCTCCAAGTTTGCTTGGAGGATTTGTACTGATCAGAGATTACCACCCTTTGGATGTGATCAAACTTCCTGTGCCAGATGGATTGTACTGCACCTTGCTTCATCCGCATTTTCAGTTGAATACATCTGATTCCAGAAGCGTTTTGCGGGATTCGATTCCATTGAAACATTCTACGATTCAATCAGGGAATGTCGCTGGATTTATTGCTGGTCTATACCAACAAGATTTTGGATTGATTTCCCGATCCATGAGAGATGTAATTGCAGAGCCTTACAGAGCTGTTTTGATCCCTGGGTTTTACGAGGTGAGAGAAGCTCTGAAAGGAGCAGGAGCTTTAGGAATGGGGATTTCCGGATCTGGACCAACGCTTTTTGCTTTGTCCGAAGGAGCAGAAAAATCGAAAGAAATGGCCCGTGCTGCTGAGGAAATCTATGAAGGAATCGGTTTGGGCGTAGACGTACATTTCTCCGCAATCAACACGGTGGGAGCTTATGTGCTAGAAGAAAAGAATTAGTCTATGAAGTTTTACAGTACAAATAATCCACTATATCAGGTGAGTTTGGCAGAAGCAGTGATCAAGGGGCTTGCTCCAGATCAGGGTTTGTATATGCCAGAAAGAATACCAACACTTTCAAATGAGTTCATCGAGAAACTCCCTGATTTGAGTTTCAGAGAAATTGGTTATGAGGTAATTGGAGCAATATTTTCAGAAGACTTAACGAAAGAAGAGATCCATGAATTGGTGGATCATACGTTGACTTTTGATGCACCGCTGGTGAAAGTTGAGGAGGATGTTTTTAGCCTTGAATTGTTCCATGGGCCTACCTTAGCATTTAAAGATTTTGGAGCTAGATTTTGCTCAAAATTGATGAGTTTGTTGTTGACAGATTCGGAGAAAAAAGTGCGGGTGTTGGTGGCGACTTCTGGTGATACTGGGAGTGCCGTGGCCAATGGATTTTTAGGAGTCGAAGGAGTGGAAGTAATCATTCTTTTTCCAAAAGGTAAAGTGAGCGAGTTGCAGGAAAAGCAATTCACGACTTTGGGTAAAAACATCACAGCATTGGAAGTGGATGGGGTTTTTGATGACTGCCAAACAATGGTGAAGCAAGCCTTTTTGGATCAGGAATTGAATGAAAAGTTGTTGTTGACTTCTGCTAATTCCATCAATATTGCTAGGTGGATTCCTCAGGCTTTGTATTATTTCTATGCTTATTCTCGACTTCCAAAGAATGGAAAGAAAGTCGCTTTTGCTGTTCCTTCTGGAAATTTCGGGAATATTGCGGCTGGGATTTTAGCTCAAAGAATGGGATTGCCAATTGAACATTTTGTGGCTGCGACGAATGTAAATAAAGTTGTTCCAGACTTTTTAAGAGGGGCTGAGTTTAAAGCGATGGCATCAATTCCTACCATCAGCAACAGCATGGACGTAGGAAATCCAAGTAATTTTCCGAGGCTTTTGGCTCTCTATGGGAATAGTGAAGAAACATTGAAAGAACAGGTTTCAGGTTATTTTTATACTGATTCAGAAACTGTGGATGTGATGCAGGAAGTGAAAAAGGAGGGGTATACCTTGGATCCGCATGGAGCGGTTGGATATAAAGGACTAAAAGATTTTATGTCGGAAAACCCTGGATATCAAGGTGTGTTTCTGGAAACAGCTCACCCTGGGAAATTCCGGGAAACTGTCGAAAAGGCTTTGGACTTGAAGCTGACTTTACCAGAGAGGCTGGCGGCTTTTATGGAAGGGAAGAAAAAAGTAGAGTCCTTGGAAAATGATTTTATTGAGTTTAAAGAATATTTGAAGTGCTTGGATTAACATTTAGATTTCGCCGAAATGAATCAGCTCTATTTCTAGTGCTGCAAGCTCCTCGACTAAATTAATGGATTTCCAAAGTTGGTACTCTTTCTCCCTTTCGAGGTAAGAATCAGCTCGATTCGCTATTCCAGGATGAGTCATTAACTCCAGTAAGTTATGAGACTTAAAAGATTTTATCAGACTCTGCAACATAAGTTTCTGATTGATCTCTTTGCCAAATGACAAGTCTGAAATCAGACCTTCTGTAGTGGTAAACAACTTTTGGTTTACAGGAGTGAATGAAGTAAATCCTTTTAAAATAAGTGATCTAGGTTTCGAGGTAATGGAGTTTGTATCAGAATTTCTGATTTTTTGAATCCCTAGCTCATGCAACTTGTTTTGGATTATTTTACCAATTATGGGGAAGTGGTGTAAGTGCTGATGACTATCAGCATGAGTTATTTTGATTCCATGATCTTTTAGGAAGTTTGCTTGGGCTTCCAGTTCTGTACTTAGGTGGATTGGGTTGATTTTTCCTTTTAAGGCCTGGTAGAAAAGTTGTTTTGCACCTAGAAATGAACCCTTTTCATCTAGGATAGATGAGATGTGCTGACTGGGAGCAAGTGGTTCCCCATCTAAAAAATTTACGTGGAGGCCGATTCCGATATTTGGTATTTTTTTTAATTTATTCAGGTCCGATTGCTTAGCCATATTGGCCAGAACAGTAGTGGAACTGATTTTTTGGTCGATGAGCAAATCCAAAATAGCTGCCGTGGCATCCTTGTCAAATCCGAAATCGTCGGCATTAATGATCAGCCGTTTGTTCATTTTTTTTCAAGGTAGAATGTGTCGTTTTTCTGATCGAATAAGGCTGGATTTTTGTCCCTGAAAAGTAGTTGTAAACTCCAATTTCAGCGACAAATCCAAAGCTGATCATAATCAAACCTATTAATACAAGGAATACAGAAAAGAGAAATTCAATTCCATAATCCACACGGATATTTGTGCCAAAAAACAAAGAGGTGACCACTAAGTAGAGCATGGGAATTATTCCTATAATCAACATTAATCCACCGAATACACCAAAAAGTCGAAATGGTTTATTCATAAAGGAAATACAGAATTTTAAGAAAATCAGATCTACAATTACCGAAAACAATTTTGCTATTTTGTAGCTGCTTTTTCCTCCTCCTCTTTTCCTGATGACAATGGGGATCTCAGTATATCGCACGCCTTTCCTAGCGATAATTGCTCCTAAAAATCGGTGAGAGTCTTTTAGAATATTGGTGTTTTCTAACAAAAACCTGCGATAAGCTCTAAAGGTGCCCCCGAAATAACTCATTTTGGTTCCCGAAATTTTATTGATCAGCCAATGCGCTGACTTGGACATTTGCCTTTGAATAAAACCTTCTGGACGTTGGGATTTCAATCCCCCTACCATATCAAATCCTTCGTTGAGTTTATCGAGAAATTTGGGGATGTCGGCTAGATTATGCTGTAGATCGCCATCCATAAAGATGATAATCTCTCCTGTACTGTGCTCAAATCCACTCCTCAAAGCAATACTTTGTCCAAAATTCCCTCCTAAATCTATTCCATGAAAATTGGGAAATGCTCCGCATACACGTTCAATCTCTAGCCAGGTATGGTCTGAGCTTCCATCATTTACCATGATTACTTCCCATGGATATGCCAATTGGTCAAATGCCTGAAAAACCTCTCTACCTAATTCAAAAGCATTAGTCTCCTCTTCGAATAATGGAATGATGACAGATATTTTTCCTAATTCCATGCGATTCTCCTAAAGTTAAGTTGGAGTTAATAATTAAAAATATTCCTTTTGAAGAGAAGTTAGTATTTTCAAAGGTATAATTTACTTCTTTCTTTCAATTGTGTAGCTCACAAGGTTCTCTAAAGAGGTTTTGTATTCTGAATCGGGAAACGATTTTAAAATATCGAGTGCTTCTTGATAGAAACTATTCATGACTGTTTTTGCATATTCCAAACCGCCGCTTTGTTTTACATACTGAATTACTTCATTTACGGCTTTTTTATCCTCACTTCGATTCCTGATCAGGCTGATGATTTTTCTTTTTTCTAACCAATCGCTTTGATTCAAGGCATAAATCAAAGGCAGTGTCATTTTCTTTTCTTTGATATCGATCCCAACTGGTTTGCCGATTTCATCCTCTCCGTAGTCAAACAGGTCATCTTTTATCTGAAAAGCCATCCCAACCTTCTCTCCAAAATTTCTCATTTTATCGATCAATTCCGGATCGTCTTGATTGCTAGAAGCACCGACGGCACAGCATGAGGCAATAAGGCTAGCAGTTTTTTGACGGATAATCTGGTAATATACTTCTTCAGTAATGTCGAGTTTTCTTGCTTTGGCAATCTGTAAAAGTTCGCCTTCTGACATTTCTTTTACAGTGTTGGAAACGATTTTCAGTAAATGAAAATCCTCATTGTCCACACTCAATAACAAGCCTCTAGAAAGTAAGTAGTCACCTACTAAAACGGCAATTTTGTTCTTCCATAGAGCGTTTACCGAAAAGAATCCTCTTCTGTAATTTGCATCATCCACAACATCGTCATGAACAAGCGTTGCTGTATGAAGTAGTTCTATTAAAGCAGCTCCACGGTGGGTGGATTCATTGATTTTGCCGGTGATTCCAGCAGTTAAAAAAACAAACATCGGGCGCATTTGCTTTCCTTTGCGCTTGACGATATAATTCATAATGTGGTCCAGCAGCTTGACCTTACTTTTCATAAGCCCTCTAAACTTCTGCTCAAACTCAGCCATTTCGGCTTCAATGGGAATTTGTATTTGTTTAAGGTCTGCTTTCATCCGATGAATTCTGTCGTAAAAATAATACCCTTTCTTTCATGGGCAAGCGGTAATTTCAGCATAGATTGAGATTCCTTCAGATTATATAATTATTTCAACTTTTTTGTATTTTGTAAAGAATGTTCCATCAAATAAACCGCACTAATCGACAATAGTTATGAGAAACATCGTGATAGAAATTAAATGGGCAATAATTTTTGCCATTATAGCAATGGCCTGGATGGTTTTGGAAAAGAGTCTTGGCTGGCATGATGTTCACATCGATCAGCATGCGACACTAACCAATATTTTTGCTATTCCGGCAATCTTGATTTATGTTTTTGCACTTCTCGATAAAAAGAAAAACTATTACCATGGTCAGATGACTTACTTGCAAGGTTTTTTGTCTGGAGTGGTCATTACTGTTATCGTGGCGGTCTTAAGCCCATTCACCCAATACATCACAGTTGAATATATCACGCCTGATTATTTTGCTAACGTGATTGAATATTCTGTATCCACTGGGACTTTGACACAAGAAGAGGCCGAGGAATGGTTTAACCTTAAAAGTTATATGGTTCAGGCGACCGTCGGGGCTTTAATTATGGGTGTGATCACCTCTGCCATAGTCGCTATTTTTACCAAATCGAAGAAACAAGCCTGAGTTGACCCCGTTAGTGGGCTTTATGCGAAAGGCTTTTGTTATCTTTGAATTGTAAAAACTGAATTCCACTTGGAGGAAAAATATCTAAAGCATAAGTACGACCCGATCATTCCGAGTAAGAATGAATGGCCTGTAGTAAAACTTGCCAGAGAGCGGAAGGAGTTTGTTAAGAAAGTCTCTGACCTTGCTGAAGAAAGAATTCTGAATCTGACGGATAAAAATCCTGATATTTTAAAAGAGGAATTAGAGACAACTCTTTACAGGGAGAAACTAAGGATTAAACAGAATCCATGGGTTGTTGACCCGGATGATGAGGGCTCTTTTTGGGGAGAAGTGAAGGATTCTTTGCTACATATTACCACTGCAACTGGAACTACTAAAAAGAAAAAACTGGAAGGATATCAGTCGATTTTGAATAAGATCACTTCCAGATATGCAGAGGAGATAGCCAGTAATTTCAAGCATACTCATTATAAATTCACGAGAAGTGTAGTTACTTACGGGTTTTCCCGATTGCTGAATGCTGCAAGAGTAAAAGGTTTCAAATCGATTTTCAGTAACCAATATACTTTACAGGATAAAATCCAGATCACTGGAGAAACAGATCAATTACGAGATCTTGCTACAAAAGGAACTGTCGTGATGGTTCCTACCCATTTTAGTAATTTGGACAGCATCCTTATCGGCTGGATTATTTCCGTGCTAGGTCTTCCTCCTTTCATTTATGGAGCAGGATTGAACCTGTTTAATATCTCAATTTTCGCTTATTTCATGAATTCTCTCGGTGCCTACAAAGTGGATCGAAGGAAAAAGAATTTGATATATCTCGAAACTTTAAAGACCTATTCGAAAGAGGCGATTCAGTTTGGGTGTCACAGTCTGTTTTTCCCAGGAGGTACCAGGTCGAGAAGCGGAATGATTGAGTCTAAATTGAAACTTGGTCTTTTGAGTACAGCTATAGAGGCTCAGCGGGCAAATTTCCAGAATGGGTTGGATGATATTTCAGGAAAGATCTTTATTGTTCCAGTTACGATTAATTATCACTTTGTACTTGAGGCTCCAAGTTTGATTCGGGATCACCTTAGTATTACAGGGCAAGAGCGTTACTACAAGGAGAATGATGAATTTTCCAACTCCTATAAAATTTCCAAATTCCTTTTGAAGTTCTTTACCAAAGGATCTGATATCTCGGTTTCGGTCGGAAAAGCAATGGATGTGCTGGGGAATTATGTGGATGAAAACGGAGATAGTCTAGATAAAAAGGGGAGGAAAATCCATACTCGTGATTATTTTCTTTCTGAAGGTGAAATCACAGTGGATCATCAGCGGGAGGAGGAGTACACTAATATGCTTGGAAAGAGAATTGTGGAGGAATTCCATAAAATCAATCGTGTTTTCAGTTCGCATTTGGTGGCCTTTACTGCATTTGAAATGATAAAATCAGCCAATAGAAAGCTGGATTTATTTGATTTGATCAGACTTCCGGAAGAAGATATAAGTATCCCTTATGATGAATTTAAAGCCAATTGTAATAAGGTTTTGGATCGTATCATTCAATTGACAGAAAATGGGAAGATCAATATGGCACCGCATCTTCATAATGACATGGACACCATAATTAAACATGGGTTGGATAATGTCGGAATGTATCATGCGAAAAGACCTTTGATCATGGATGCCAAAGGTGATATTGTTACTGAGGATATGAGTTTGCTTTATTTTTATCACAATAGATTAACAGGATATGGACTCGAAAAACTCTTCTGAACCTCAAAAAAAATGGATTGGGGTTCTCGGTGTGGGTAGTTTCGGGACCGCTATTGCCAACATGCTTGCCGAGAAAAGTCCGGTCATGGTGTATGCCAGGAAAGAGGATGTTGTCAATGAAATCAATACCAATCATACTGCTCAAGGAAAGGCGTTGAACCCGAAGATAATCGGGACGCACAACCCTGAAGAGATCTGTAAATCCTGTGATATCCTCTTTATGATGATTTCATCTTCGGGATTTCAGGATGTAGCCAAAACTTTTGCGCCTTACCTTCACCCATACCATCTGGTGATTCATGGTACCAAAGGTTTGTGTTTGAACCTTGGAAAAGGAGAGACTTTAGACTCTGTCCAGAAAATTCAGCGTTCTCAAATTCTGACTATGAGCGAAGTGATCATGCAGGAGACGGTAGTTGTGAGAGTAGGATGTCTAGCTGGACCAAATTTATCGAAAGAGTTGATCAAAGGTCAGCCGGCTGCAACTGTTATTGCCAGTAAATACAATGAGGTGATCCTCGAAGGGCAAAGCTTACTTCGTTCTGAGAAATTTCAGGTTTATGGAAATTCAGATATAGTCGGAGTTGAATTGAGTGGTGTGTTGAAAAATATCATTGCTATTGCATCCGGGGCTTTAGCAGGTCTTGAGTTGGGAGAAAATGCAAAAGGACTTTTGATTTCCCGAGGAATGGTGGAAATGGTTCACCTGAGCAATGCACTTGGAGGAAGTGTTAAATCTGTTATAGGCTTGGCGGGAATCGGAGATCTGGTGACTACTTGTAATTCGGTAGATTCCAGGAATTTCACGGTAGGATTTAGACTTGCCAAAGGTGAGACGCTTGATCAGATCATGGCTGATATGGAGGAAGTTGCGGAAGGAATAAATACCATTCGAGTGATAAAGGCATTTTTGGAAACAGCCGATTTGCGAGCTCCTATTACAGAATACTTGTATCGGGTTTTATTTGAGGAGTTTGATATCAAAGAAGCCTTGCAGTTTCTTATGAAGTATCCTTTCAATGTGGACATTGACTTTGTGTAATAAATAGACGGAAACAAAAAAGAGGCTTTGGATTGTTCCAAAGCCTCTTTTTTTGATTTGACTCGATCTTATCTAATCGGAATAAGTTTCACCAAAAGACCTGTACCTTCTGTGATGGCGTAAAGATAGCCGTCAGGACTTTGCTTTACTTGTCTTACTCTTCCAATATCCTGAAGCATCACTTCTTGAGAAAGTGCATTTGTGCCATCCATGTCCACTCTGTTGATATGCATTTTGGCTAGTGCACCGATTAAGATGTCTCCTTTCCAAGCTGGATATTTATCTGAAGTCACCATTGTGATTCCAGCAGTCGCAATTGAAGGAACATAATATGTAGCCGGTTGCTCCATGCCTTCTTTTTCAGTGATCTCGGTTAAGGTAGTGCCATCATAATTTTTACCATATGAGATCACTGGCCAACCATAATTTTTACCCTTTTCGATCAAGTTTAATTCATCACCTCCCATTGGGCCATGTTCTGATTCCCAAAGTCGATTGTTTTCCAGATCATAGTATAAGCCTTGAGGATTTCTGTTTCCATAAGCCCAAATAGATGGGATTGCTCCAGGAGTGTTTACAAATGGATTATCTTCTGGAATTCTTCCGTCATCGTGAATTCTGTGGATTTTTCCATGAGAGTTTGTCAGTTCCTGCGCATTCATTGCTTTGTCAAATCGATCCCCGCTAGAGTAGAATAAATAACCATCTTTGTCAAAAACGATACGGCTACCGAAATGATTTCCGCCTTTCCATGCTGGTTGGGACATGATCAATTCCTCTTGATCTACCGCATTATTTCCATCAAGACGAAAACGCATGATGGTAGTGGTGCCTTCTTCTTCCGTGATTTTTTTGGCATAACTGATATATAACCAACCATTTTCACCATATTTTGGATGAGCTTGGATGTCCAATAATCCGCCTTGACCAGTGGTGCGAACCTCAGGAAGGCCTTGGATTTTTTCTCCGGTAAACTTGTCATCTTTGAAAATCAGGATTTCTCCTTTTTTCTCAGTTACCAGTAGTGTGCCGTCTTCTAACCAAGTCATGCCCCACGGATTTTCGAATCCTGTATGGAGTGTATCTACTTTCAGAAGGAGCTTTTCCGTCTGAACAGCGTTAGTTTCATCGATTGGTTCTGCAGGAATTGCTTCTACTTCTGCAGCTTTTTGTTCACAAGCAACTGCCAAAGCAGCTCCGAAGGCTACCAAACCTATTTTTAGAATTGATTTGTTAAAATTCATATCTGATTTTAAATTAAGACATGAAGATAAGACAAGTTGTGCAGACTTGTGATGTTCTCTTATTTCAGCTAATTTATTTTATAGAGAATTGGTGCTTTTTTAAGTGCTCAACGGCTTCAGTAACCATAATCTCAGAGCCAATAAACAAAGGAGTTCTTTGGTGTAAGCTAGTTGGTTGAATTTCCAAAATTCGCTTCGTTCCATCTGTGGCAATAGCTCCGGCTTGCTCGGCAATGAAGGCAAGTGCATTTGCTTCATACATCAGTCTTAATTTCCCATTCGGATTTTTTTGAGTGGCAGGATACAGATAAATTCCTCCTTTTAGAAGATTTCTGTGAAAGTCGGCTACAAGGCTACCGATATATCGGGCAGAAAAGTTGGCGGATTTACAAGCATCGATATATTCTTTGATTCCTGAATTCCATTCCTCCTGTGTTCCTTCATTGATAGAGTAAATTGTTCCATTTTTTGGGGCTTGTATAGAAGGGTGAGACAGGAAAAATTCTCCTAAAGAATGTTCGTAAGTAAATCCATTTACTCCAAAACCAGTGGTGTAAACCAACATTGTGGAAGATCCATATAGCACATATCCAGAGGCAACTTGCTCTGTTCCTGGCTGCATGATGTCTTCTTCTTGAATTGGGCTCCCGATCGGAGTTTTTCTTCTATAAATCGAGAAAATTGTTCCAATACTAATGTTCACATCGATGTTGGAACTTCCGTCTAAAGGGTCGATCGCCACCACATATTTTCCGGATTTATTCTGTAAATCGATCACAGCATCCTCTTCTTCTGAAACTATGGCACAGACTTCGCCACCTTTACTCAAAGCTCGGATAAATCGGATATTAGCGATGACATCCAGTTTTTGCTGTTCTTCGCCTTGCACATTGGTTTGGCCAAAAGCTCCGCCGATGTTGGAAAGTCCGGCACGATTGGTTTCTCTGTTGACGATTTTCGATGCCAAAGCGATGTCTCGTAGTAGTTGGGACAGCTCTCCTGAGGCAAAAGGAAAGTCACTTTGTTTAAGTTTAATAAAACGGTCGAGGGTAGTGCCTACTGAATAAGCAAGGCCACTTTGATCTGGTTGGTAAGGTAAGATTTTCATTTCGTGGAAAAGTACAATAATTAGTTTTAGATACCCTGAAATTAGGAATAAATTCTTATGGCAAAAATGATTGTTTACAAATTTGGTGGAGCATCTGTAAAAGATTCTCAAGCAGTAAAAAATTTAGCTGAAATACTGCGTAATCGATTGCGAAAAAATATGATTATTGTGGTTTCAGCCATGGGAAAGACGACAAATGCTTTGGAAACTATTTTAGATCTCAAATTTTCAGGAAAAGATTTTTCCAAGAATAGTACAATTTTAAAAGAGTTTCATGTGAAGATTTGTCAAGACTTATTTCCAAAAGAGCATCGGATTTTTCCTGTTTTGGATAATTATTTTTTGGCTTTGGGAAAGAAATTGGAGAACCCACTGACGAAAGATAACTATGATGAATTTTATGATTCCATCATCGGGTATGGTGAGTTGATATCTTCATTGATCGTGATGGAGTATTTATGCGAACTCGGAATGATTGCCCTTTGGAAAGATGCCAGAGACTTTATTAAAACCAACAGTGATTTTCGCTTTGCAAAAATTAATTGGGAGAAAACCAGAATCCAATGCCAAAATCAACTGAAACCGGTATTAGAATCTTTTCCAGTTGTTACCCAAGGATTCATTGGTGCAGATGATCAAGGCAAGCCCACCACGTTGGGAAGAGAAGGATCTGATTTTACGGCTGCGATATTAGCCACATCCTTGGATGCAGTTTCTGTTACAATCTGGAAGGATGTACCAGGTGTGTTAAATGCCGATCCTAAGAAATTTGAGAACACCGTTTTGTTTGATGAGCTTGGTTACAAAGAAGCTGCTGAAATGACTTATTACGGAGCATCGGTCATTCATCCAAAAACCATCAAGCCATTAGCCAATGCAAAAATACCTCTGTTTGTCAAATCATTTTTGAATCCTGAATCGCAAGGGACAAAAATATATTCCCAGGAAAGCCAGAAGTCAACACCTGCTTTCATTATCAAAGAAAATCAGCTTTTGCTCAGTTTTAAAGTGACAGATTTCACATTTATTGAGGAAGGTCATATTCACAAAGTTTATGAAGAACTGAAGTCATTGAAGCTTCGAGTTAACATGCTTCAGATTTCAGCAATCAGTATTTCTCTGGTGATGGATTTTCAAACTTTCAAACTTGAGAAGCTTTTGGAAAGATTAAAGCCATTTTTTGAAATCCGATACAATGAAGGATTGGAGTTGTTGACCATTCTACATCCTCAGCAGGTAGAAATGGATAGGTACCTGGATGGATTCGAGGTTTTTTTGGAGCAAAGCACCAGAAACACTGTTCAAATCGTCAGGAGAAAAAAGTGAGCAGGAAAGGAAATTCGCCTTTTGAAGGATTTTCTGTATTTTCAGAAACCAAAAACTCTCAATAACCAACCTATGAAAAACAGAAGAATTTTTCTCCAAAAAGCAGGACTTTCAGCACTTGCTTTGAACCTTACTCCATTGAATCCTTTATGGGCTCTAAACGAAGAAAACATCATGAATGTAGCCGAAGATAAACCATTAAGAGTCGCAATTATGGGCTTAGGCAGTTACGGAACCAGAGTAGCAAATGCCATGAAAGACTGTAAAAGAGCCAAATTGGTCGGTGTTATCAGTGGCACTCCATCCAAGATTGAAGCTTGGCAAAAAGAGTACGGGATTCCAGCTAAAAACTGCTATAACTACGAAACTTACCACCAAATAAAAGATAATCCGGACATTGATGCAGTGTATGTAATTACTCCAAATGGTTTGCACAAAGAACATGCGATCGGCGTGGCAAATGCAGGTAAACATGTAATCTGTGAAAAACCTATGGCAGTCAATGCCAAAGAAGGTAAAGAGATGGTGGATGCATGTCATGCAGCGAGAGTAAAACTGCTAGTGGGCTATCGAATGCATTTTGAGGCAAAAACACAGGAAGTGATCAAGATGCGAATGAATGGGGACTTTGGAAAGGTTTTGTTTTTTCAAGGCTTGAGTGGATTTGTCATTGGTGACCCTACGCAATGGCGTTTGAATTATGAGCTTTCCGGAGGAGGTGCCATGATGGATATAGGAATCTATTCCATCAATGGAGCTAGATATATGATTGGGGAGGAGCCGATTTGGGTTACAGCTCAAGAAACCAAAAATGATCCTGTAAAATTTAAAGAGGGAGTTGATGAGACCATTCAGTTCCAGTTTGGATTTCCTGGAGGAGCAGTTGCTTCCTGTCTATCGACTTATAGCATGAATAATCTCGATAAATTTTTCTTGAATGGAACCAAAGGTTTTGCCGAAATGCAGCCTTCGACTGGCTACGGTCCGATTGAGGGAAGAACAAATAAGGGGCCTCTGACAAATCCTCATGTCACCCATCAAACTACGCAAATGGATGAAATGGCTGCTATAATCCTAGATGGGAAAAAGCCATTGGTTCCTGTGGATGGAGAGGAAGGCTTGCGTGACCTAGTTATAATTGATGCTATTTATAAAGCAGTCAAAACCGGTGAAAAAGTAGGTTTGGTGTAATAAGATTTCACTCAAGTGGGAGTTGGACGAAAATTAAATCAAGCCATTGATCGAATTTTCTTCCAACTTCCTTAAACCTTCCAACTTCAAGGAAACCTAATTTTTTATGAAATTCCAGGCTTTGGAGATTGTTTGCGTCGATGCCTCCTACCATAAGATGATAGCCTTGATTTTTTGCAATCAAGATCAGCTTCTCCATCAATAACTTTCCAACTCCAATACCTCTATTATTTGGGTGAAGATAAACTGAATGCTCGATTGTGAATTGATAAGAAGGCTTAGGTCGGAATGATCCATAAGTAGCAAACCCTATTACTTTTCCATCTTTCTCAGCTACCAGAATAGGAAAGCCAGCTTTAGTTTTTTGATGAAACCAATCCATTTGAAATTCCAACGATTTCGGTTCGTAGTCATAATTAACCGTGGAATTAAGGATTTCATGATTATTGATTTTTAGGATTTCTGGAATATCCATTTCCATTGCATCCCGGATGACAAGGCTCATATTATCGGATATAGCGATGGATGATTCGCTCGATTCCAGGAAGATAGGCTGTGCCAAAAAGATTCAAGTGAACCAAAAGAGGGTAGAGGTTATAGATTCCCATCCGGCTTTCAAAATCTGGTTCCAAAGGCAAGATGGACTCATAGGATTGATAAAAGCGAGAGTCAAAACCGCCAAAAAGTCGGCTGAATGCCAGGTCCATTTCTCGATGCCCAAAGTAAATCGCTGGGTCTATCAACGCCGGTTGGCCGCTTGCATTGCAAAGAACATTGCCAGACCATAAATCACCATGTAATAATGAGGGTTTCTCAAGAGGGATTATGGATTCAATTACTTTATAGATTGCTTGAAATTTTTTTAGAAAATCAAGCGGGATTAGGCGGTCAAAATAGGCTTTACCTAATAAAGGTTCTAATCTTTGTTCGATATAAAAATCCACCCAATTTTCTGTAGGATAGTTTCTTTGCTCCAATGATGCGATGAAATTATCCTGGTCTAATCCGAAATTTTTGCTGCTGGTGAGGTGTAAATCTGCTAAGCCAAATCCTAGAGTTTCCCAATAATCCAATTGATATCTGCCCGAAGGGATAAATTCAGAAAGTAAAAAGTTATAATCACCGACGCGACCACAACCGAAAATTTCAGGAATTTGTAAAAATGTGTGTTTTCGTAAAACTTCCAGACCATGGGATTCCTTTTTGAGGATGTCTTTTTCATGGTCAAAATTTAATTTCAGAAAGAAATCTCCCGCTGAACTTTCGATGCGAATTCCCTGGTTATGATTGCCTGCAGCAACCAAAGAAGCAGATTTTAATGTTGCCTGAGGACCCAGGCTTTGGAAGAGAACTTTTTCGTAGATATCATGCAGATCATACATAGAGCTGATGGGTCTCTTTTACTTTCGCTAGGAAATTATCAAGTGCCTCATCAAGGATCTCATATATTTCTTCAAAACCTTCCTCTCCTCCGTAGTATGGGTCAGGAACTGGAAGGCCCTCAGAGCCGGGGACAAAATCCCTCATCAGATGGATTTCCTTTTCCGGAAAACCATATCGGACTTTCATTGAATTGAGGTTTTTTACATTGTTTTCATCCATCGCGATGATGTAATGAAAATCTCTGAAATCTGTTCTGTTTACTTGTCTGCCTCGGTGATTGATTTGAAGATTATGCTTTTTCCCTACCAGAATGGTACGCTCATCCGGAAGCTCTCCGATGTGGTAATCGGAAGTGCCGGCACTGTCAGATTTAAAAGACGATAACAAGTTTGATTCCTGGACTTTTGCATCAAAAATAGCTTCCGCCAATGGAGATCGGCAAATGTTTCCCAGACAAACAAATAAAACTTTAATCATACTAAATACTCAGATCGGATTTTTCAAAAAACAGAAGCTTTTGAAAGTACTTAATTTTAAGATGAAATGCACGAATGGTTTTTGATTTTTTGACTCAATTTAAAAATCCGTACAATTTTTATTGGATTAATTCAAACCTCAATTAACTGATGGCCCATAAGTCATGCGGTTTGGCTACTTTTGGCAAATGAATTTGCTGTACAGAATAGCGATCGCAATTGCCACATTAGTCTTGCCCATTATTGGGCTGTTCAGTGCAAAGGTTAACCATTTTTTGAAAGGGAGAAAGGGTCTTTTAAAGAAACTTGCTGATTTTCGGTCAAAATACCCGGGGAAATTAGCTTGGTTTCATGTGGCATCTCTAGGCGAATACGAACAGGCAAAACCGGTCATCTCGAAACTTAAGAAAGAAAAACCGGATTTATTAGTGGTTGTAAGTTTCTTTAGTCCATCAGGTTATGATATCGCAATCCGTAAACCACAGGAAAATGTTGATTTCATTTCTTACATCCCTTTGGATAGAAAATCCTGGGCTTTTGATTTTGTGACACTGCTAAATCCGACCATCGCATTTTTTGTGAAATATGATCTTTGGAACCATCATATTCTTGCATTGAAAAGCAGGAAAGTGCCTACGGTTTTATTTTCAGCATCTTTTCGAGAGGATCAGAACTACTTTAAATCTGATGGATTTTTCAGAAGTGTTTTGAAAAAAATGGATCTGATTTTCACCCAAAATGAAGAAAGTATTCGGCTACTGAAATCGATCAATTATCCTGAAGCTTATTTAGCAGGAGATACCAGGTTTGATCGAGTGAATGAAACAGCAAAGAATCCTAAGCATTTTTTGGAAATCGAATCATGGGTAGAAGGGAAAAAAGTGATGGTTTTGGGATCAGTTTGGGAGGAAGATATGAAGTTGTTGATTCCGCTGATCAATCAGAAAGAGAAATATTTATGGATTGTGGCACCGCATGATCTTAAGCCTGAACCCATGGAATTCTGGGCAAGATCCATACAATTCAAATCAACTCGATATTCCCAAAAAGAAAGTCTGGAAGGGGTAAATGTTTTATTTATTGATAACATAGGGATGCTTTCTTCCTTGTATCAATATGCCAGAATTGCCTATGTGGGTGGGGCTTTTGGAAAAGGGCTTCACAATATTTTGGAACCCATTGGGTTTGAAATTCCAGTCATTTTTGGAGCTCTAAAAAACCATTCAAAATTTCCTGAAGCTGCTCAAAGCATTGCTCAAGGTTGTGGATTTTCCATTTCGGATTTTGAAAGTTTAAAAAATGAATTTGCTAAACTGCAAGAGGAAGAATTTTACGGTAATGCCAGGTCCAGAGCAAAATCTTGGATGGAGGCAAATTTAGGTGCGGCAGACAAAATTGTCTCTGAGGTTTTATTAAATTATCCATTAGATGGAAGGTAGAGTAATCAAATCAACTGGCAGCTGGTATGTCGTGAAAACTGAGTCGGAATTTTTATCGGCCAGGTTAAAAGGGAAATTCAAGCAGCAAGATCTGAAGTTGACTAATCCCATCGCTGTGGGCGATTGGGTGACATTGGATAAGGAAGAAAACCAAGAGACAGCAGTAATCACGGATATCCACCCTAGGGAAAATTATGTGATTCGAAAATCTACCAGAAAGCAGCACTTTTCTCACATTATCGCCAGTAATCTGGATCAGGCAATTTTAGTCATTACCATGAAAAACCCAAGAACATCTCTGGGATTCATTGATAGATTTTTGGTGAGCACAGAGAGCTTTAGACTCCCTGCGATTTTGGTGGTTAACAAAGTTGATCTGATGGAAGGTGAAGATGCGGAAGACTGGTTGCTAGATATTCATGAGATTTATGAACCATTAGGATATCAAGTCGTGGAGGTCTCTGCGTTGAATGATAAGGATCTACTTGAAAAGTTTAAGCCCTTACTTAAAAATAAATCTACTTTGATCGCAGGACATTCCGGCGTAGGCAAATCAACTTTGTTAAACAGGCTTGTTCCTAATGCTTCCCAAAGCACAAAAGAAATTTCAAATTTTAGTGCCAAAGGGGTTCATACAACCACTTTTGCAGAGCTTTTTCCATTTGAGGGAGGCGGAGATTTGATAGATACTCCTGGGATTAAGGAGTTTGGGATTTTGGATGTGGAAGACCATGAGCTTTCCCATTACTTTCCGGAAATGCGAAAATATCTAGGCGAATGCAAGTATAACAATTGTCAACACATCAATGAGCCGGGATGTATCGTAAGAGAAAAGGTAGAAGAAGGATATATCCATCCTTACAGATACCAGAGTTATGTGAATATCCTGAACGAGGAGGATTCATATCGTTAAAGTAAATGATTTTGAAACCTTATAGAATTGGCCTAATTTTCATTTTTCAATAAAGACACATGAGCGAAGTACTCAATCATAAACAGATCAAGAAAAAAATCACCCGAATGGCGTTTGAGATTTATGAAAGAAATCTTAATTCTGCCGGAGTGGTTATAGCAGGAATCACAGGAATGGGAAAAGTCTTGGCTGATCTATTGGTTCAGGAGCTGAAATCTATTTCCCCACTTCAAATAGAGGAAATTGAGATTATTCTGGATAAGACCAAACTACATTCAGAGGAAATAGAGCTTTCTGAAGAAATAGAGCTTTCAGGAAAAACCTTGATTTTGGTCGACGATGTTCTGAATACAGGCAAAACCTTGGCATATGCCATGAAGCCATTTCTTGATAAAGAATTATATAAAATGGAAATCGCTGTGCTAGTCAACAGAAGTCATGGTCAGTTTCCTTTAAAACCCGATTATACCGGATATGAACTCTCTACTACTTTGAATGAACACATTCAGGTAGATTTCTCAGGAAGTGAATATTCTGTTCATTTAAGATAAATCATGTCCGTTCATTCTTCAGCATCAGTTAAAAGGATCACCACGCACATCCTTCAGGAAATGAAAAATCGTGGGGAAAAAATCTCCATGCTCACCGCCTATGATTTTTCGATGGCAAAAATCGTCGATGACGCAGGGATAGATATCATTTTGGTCGGTGATTCCGCATCAAATGTAATGGCAGGTCATGAAACAACTTTGCCAATAACGCTAGATCAGATGATCTATCATGCATCTTCTGTTGTCAGAGCAGTAAATAGAGCCTTTGTAGTGGTGGATATTCCATTTGGGTCCTACCAAGGAAATAGCACAGAAGCGCTGCGCTCGGCTATTCGAATCATGAAAGAATCTGGTGCTCATGCCATCAAAGTGGAAGGTGGAGCAGAAATTAAAGAGTCTGTAGTGAGAATTTTAAGTGCTGGAGTTCCTGTGATGGGACATTTAGGTTTGACGCCTCAGTCTATTTATAAATTCGGGACATATAGCGTCAGAGCAAAAGAAGAATCGGAAGCACAGAAACTGTTAGAAGATGCTAAAATTCTGGAGGAATGTGGCTGTTTTGCGATTGTGCTTGAGAAAATTCCAGCCAAACTCGCTAAAAAAGTAGCAGAAACAGTATCTATTCCTGTCATTGGTATTGGTGCTGGTGGAGATGTCGACGGACAAGTATTGGTAGTTCATGATTTGCTTGGGATCACGCAAGAATTCAAGCCTAGATTTCTTAGACAGTATGCAGATCTACAATCTATCATGCTAGAGGCATTTGGTAACTATATTAAAGATGTCAAAAACCGTGACTTCCCTAATGAAAAAGAGAGTTATTAGGAGAGACTTAATATTAAATTGAAAGCACTAAAAAGCCCCCAATAAGTATTTGACTTTTTGGGGGCTTTTTAATTATAGGCTTGCCTTCTTTCTTTCTTTTTGATTTTTAAACTGAAACCAGACTTGATTTTTCTTTTAGTCTGATCATGAAATCACTGAGCACATTCATATAGTTGATGAAAGCATCGTAAGGTGAATCGTAAGGACTGAAATAAGAATGAATATCACCATCTGAAAAGAACTTGGTACACATGTAATAGAAATGATCGGAGGTTTGTAAATATTTCCAATCTCTTTTTATTTCATCGTCATCAATCGTATTGACCAGTTTTTCTAAATCATATAATCTGTCGAAGGCTTCATCCTGAAGATCATTTCCTAACCAAGCGGTAAGATCTCGTTCTTCATCAGCCCATGAAATCGGAATCGGTACGTGGATTTTTCCTACAGGTGGTATTTTTGATATCACTTCTGATGGAGTGGAAAAACCGAAGTCAGTTTTGCTAAACACTGCATCTGGAAGACTTCTCATAAATTCAAAAATCCCAGTTTCAGCCCATTGATGCTCTCCAAATGTTTCATAATCCATGAAGAGATTGAGAGTTTCTTCTTCCTTAGGAATGGCATTGATCCAGTTGACAAACTTGTCTGTAGTCAATGGGAAGTCATCCCAGGCTTTATTGCCAAATCTAAATGCGATGTCATCACTTAGCCTAAAGTTTTTCAACAGGACTTTCAGTTTCGGCTCAATGCTATTGACGTACACATAGTTAGGGCTTTTCCAGCCCAAAATATGCTTTGCTCCTTCAGTGAGCATGCCATCATATCCAAGTTCTGCCACCATCGCACCTATTTGATCAGAATAAATCAACTCAGTATTCCGGAATACTTTTGGAGTATATCCGTTGAAAAGTTCCTTGATTTTTGATTGGTGCTGATAAACCAGATTTTTGAATTCATCCTTGCTTTTCAAAGATGCCAAGGAATGGGAAAATGTCTCATTCAAAAGCTCAACATGACCTGTAGCAACTAGCTTTTGGAAGCTTTCTAAAACATCCGGTGCATAAGCTTGCATCTGGTCCATGAAGGTGCCAGAAATAGAAAAGCTGACTTTAAATCCCCCATTGTATTTATGGATTAGGTCAAGCAACAATGCATTCATGGGTAAATAGCACTTTTGTGCAACTTTTCGCATAATGCTTCTATTGCTGAAATCATCCCAATAATGATGGTCTTCTCCAATATCAAAGAACCGATAGGGTTTTAGGCGGAAAGGCTGATGAACCTGAAAATAAAAGCAAATAGTTCTCATGATTTTTGGGATAAAGTTTTTTCATATACTGTGACAAGCTTAGCCGCTACATGTTCCCACTTCAATTTCTTTAACTCCTCACTTCCCAGTTCTTTAAACATTCGGGAAATGCCGTTATAGTGTAAAAGTGCAAAAATCGCATCTGCCATTGCATCAATGTCCCAGAAGTCGATTTTGATCGCGTTGGTCAATACTTCAGCAACACCTGATTGCTTGGAAATAATTACTGGAGTGTTATGTCTTACAGCCTCCAAAGGAGAAATTCCGAATGGTTCGGAAACGGAAGGCATCACATATACATCTGAGATCGCATACATATGATCCACATCTTTTCCTTTTAGGAAACCGGTGAAATTAAACTTGGTAGCGATTCTTAATTCTGCTACCCGGTCTATCATTCTGTTTAATAAATCGCCTGATCCTGCCATGACAAAGCGGACATTTGGATCTCTGTCAATCACTTTCTTTGCTGCTTCAACAAAGTATTCTGGACCTTTTTGGAAGGTGATTCTACCTAAAAATGTGACGATCTTTTCAGGTACTTTTTTCTGGAAATTTGATTGAATAATACTTGCGTCCAAAACCGCATTATGCAAAACGGATACTTTGTTTGCTGGGACGCCATATTTTTTGATAATGGTGTTTCTGGTCAATTGGCTAACGGCCACGACATGATCTGCGGCATGCATACCAGCTCGTTCGATGTCATAAACTACCTGATTGACCGTTTCTCCTGATCGGTCAAATTCTGTGGCATGGACGTGTGCGACTAGGGGTTTCCCACTGATCTCTTTTGCCGCGATACCTGCAGGAAATGAAAGCCAGTCATGAGCGTGAATGATTTCGAAATCACTTCGATCTCTGGCTATTTGAGCTCCTGTCAATGCGTATCTCGAAACTTCCTCCATCAGGTTTTTTCCATACTTTCCACTAAATTCATATTTAGTGGAGAAAATACTTTCGTCTACATCTGTTCTGTCGTGGATGGCATAATCTGTGAATTTCTTGTACTCTTCCGGTCCTAAGTAAGGAACCAAAAAGCTGCTTACTTCCAGATAAGTGAGATTTTTCCAGATTGATTTAAATTTCTTTTCCCTGTAGTCAATTGAAACATCACTTGCGTTGACAAAATCTGCCATCGGCTCTTCATCTCCCCAAAGTTTTGGGACTACAAAAATGATATCTTGATTGTGGTGGGTCAGTCCTTTGACCAAACCATAACAAGCTGTTCCAAGTCCTCCAGAAATATGTGGTGGAAATTCCCACCCAAACATTAATACCCTCATAAAAAGCTAATTATATCTTCTTGACCAAATCCATCATTCGTAATAATTCTGCAACGCTCCAAGCCTGGGAAATGGCTCCTTTTGGCCTATGTGGTGGGTCGCCATCATACAATTCCGCGACTGTTCCAACACCATATTGTGTCATTACCCCATCAAACCCTTTAATTATTTTATTAATAAAATTTAAAGATGATTTACCATGGAGTTTAATATATCCTTCTACAAAATGTCCTAATGGCCAAGTCCAAACAGTTCCATTGTGGTACGCTTGATCTCTGCTTATTTGATCTCCGAAATAATATCCTTTGTAGGCGTAATCATCAGGAGATAAAGATCTCAAGCCTCTCGTTGTTAAAAGTTTAGATTTTACGATCTCCAAAACCTGATCTTTTTGGTTTTCATTGAGCATCGTATAAGGCAAAGAAGTAGCGAAAACCATGTTAGGTCGTACTGCCCAGTCTTTTTCAGTACCATTGACCACATCGGCTAAGTATCCAAACTCTTCTGACCAAAATTCTTCTAAAAATGACTCTTTCGTTTTTTCTGAAAGAGCCTTTATTTTTTCATCTCCTGTCAATTCCGCATAAAAACATAGCGCATTGTACCAGAGGGCTTGTATTTCTACTGGACAACCGGTTCTAGGGGTAACTGGCCCTTCTGGTGTCACTGCATCCATCCAAGTCAAAGCTTTGCCTTCCTCGCCACCATAAACCAGTCCATTCTCCTGAACTTTGATATTGAAATCAGTCCCTTGGATATATCCATCAATAATTCCCTGCATTTTATTGAGGAAATTCTTTTTGATGGTTTTAATGTCCTGGGTATAGATCACATATTGTTGTAAAGACCAGAAGTACCAAAGTGGAGCATCTATAGAGTTCATATTGGTAATGACACCACTTCCTACATTCGGGAATAATGGCCCATGAAGGTCTTTTGACATCGTTTCCATGATGTCTAAAAATGTATCGAAATCTCCGGATGGAAGTGTCAATCCAGGGGCTGCCACGAAAGTGTCTCTTCCCCACCAGCCAAACCAAGGATATCCAGCAATCACTCTGGTTTCTCCATCTCTTTTTCTGATGAATTGGCCTGCAGAGTTTTTAAGGCAGTTTTCAAAGTTGTTTCTAGGGATTCTTCTGGCGATTTCTTTTTCAAATGCTGCTTCTCTGGTTTTAGGGTCAGCTTCAGTAAGTCCAGCTGAAAGAATGACAGATTCTCCTTTTTTGATGTCAAATTCGAAATAGCCAGGAACATATAAATCTTCCTGGTAGTCATAACCTCTTTCGCGCTCTTGAATGTATTCTACGTTGTAATACCAGTCTGGTGCCGGTACAAATTCTCCTTTCTTGGAAAGCTGTATATAAAGTGGATCGTAGTTTTCATAAAGCTGAAATTTGACCCCGTTTGGAGCTTTCGTATACTTCTTATTGATAAAAGTATTTGCTTTCATCAAGTTATGGTAAGGTCGAAATGCCAAGAAAGGGGATATACGGATTTTGGTAGGAGAGTGTGCTTCCAATAATGTATATCGGATCATGACACGATCTCTGTTTGTATCAAGGATCAGCTCTTTTTGCAATAAAACGCCTCCGACTCGATAAGTGAGTTTTGGAATCGGTTCTGAGTCAAAATCCTCCAAATATTTGTGTCCTCTTGGAGAATAATTTCCTGGGAATTTGCTGATTCCCAAATTAAAACTCGCTCCATGCTGAATTACCGTTTCATGCACAGTAGATAACATGACATGGCTTTGGGTGTCGATTTGCGGCTGAGGTACCACGAGAAGGCCATGGTACTTTCTAGTGTTACACCCAATAATAGTAGTGCTGGTATAAGTGCCAGACCTATTGGTTCGGATTATTTCCCGATCCAGTGAATAATTCAAATTAATCAGCTGGGTTTTATCAAAATGGATGTAACTCATAAATAAATCATTGAATGGATTTAAAAATAGAGCTTTGCATCCATAAGAAAAATATTATGGAAAAAAATTAAGGTTATGTTTCCATAACCTTTTGTTTTTTTTAAAATAATCAGGAATGAGTCCATTCTTTTTGGAATTCATCGAAATTTTTTAGCGATTCCTCAAATTTTGAAATGTAGTTTCTAGTCATCTTTACATTGATGCGCTTCACTACCGGGAATTTCGGATTAGATTGGAACAAAGTAAACATCGCAAATTGGTTTAGTTTGAGCTTTGCTGGACAAATGCTGTGCCAGTTAGAGCCTCTATAAACAAGAAAACCCCTCGTTATGAGGGGTTTTTGGGGTGAAAGACCGGGTTCGAACCGGCGACCTCTGGTGCCACAAACCAGCGCTCTAACCAGCTGAGCTACAATCACCATTTATCATTTGAAAGATTGATCTCCCAAACGGTCTGCAAAAGTAATTATTAAGGTGTTCCAGTGCAAGGTCAGGCTTAATAATTTCTTAAAAAACTTATTCTTTCTCCTTTTTTCTCTTCACTGAATTTTCCGTCTTCGTACGCTAAATGTCCAGAAACGATCGTATGAGTAACTTTTGACTGGAATGTATGACCTTCAAATGGCGACCAACCGCATTTTGACAGAATATTGTTTTTTTCTACTGTCCAAGGAGAATTCAAATCTACCAAGACCAAATCGGCAAAATAACCTTCTCGGATATATCCTCTTTCTTCGATTTCAAATAGAATGGCCACGTTATGACACATTTTCTGAACGATCATTTCCAGACTGATTTTTCCCTTGTGATAGAAGTCCAGCATTGCTACCAAGC
This sequence comes from Algoriphagus iocasae, assembly GCF_014206875.1. GTDB lineage: Bacteria > Bacteroidota > Bacteroidia > Cytophagales > Cyclobacteriaceae > Algoriphagus > Algoriphagus iocasae. The sequence goes on from NZ_JACIJO010000002.1 coordinate 1,503,405, forward strand.
TGTGTTGATTTAATGGTCCTCCAGATGGAGCTTTGGTATATACCTGAGATTTTTCCTCCAGTGTATGTGGGGCATGATCTGTCGCAATGACATCAATTCTGCCATCCAATACTGCTTTGAAAATCTCATCTCTGTCATGAGCAGTTTTAACCGCAGGATTCCATTTGATCAGATTACCTTTTTCCTCATAATCTTCTTCTGAGAACCACATGTGGTGGATACACGCTTCAGCTGTAATTCTTTTGTCTTTTAGCGGTATTGAGTTGTCAAATAGTTCTAGCTCCTTGGCTGTGCTGATATGAAGGATGTGAAGTTTAGTCCCATACTTCTTGGCCATGGCTACTGCTCTGCTTGAGGCATCATAGCAAGCTTCCTCTGATCTGATCTTCGGATGGAATTTTACAGGGATGTCATCCCCGTAGATTTCTTTGAAGGAATTCAAATTAGCCTTGATGATATTATCATTCTCGCTATGAATCGCAATCAGCATTTTGCACTCCTCGAAAATCTTTTCCAGAACAACTGGATTGTCAACAAGCATATTTCCAGTGGATGAACCTTGAAAAACTTTTACTCCACAGACATTTTTAGAATCCACTTTGAGAATTTCCTCCAGATTGTCATTGGTTGCACCAAAGAAGAAGGAATAATTAGCCAAAGAAACTTCAGAAGCTCTGGAATATTTTTGTTCTAAAAGATCAATGGTAGTCGCCTGAGGAACGGTATTAGGCATTTCCATGAAAGTAGTAGTGCCACCGGCAACACCAGCTTTGGCCTCCGTGTAGATTTCAGCTTTGTGTGTCAGTCCTGGCTCTCTGAAGTGAACCTGATCATCAATAAGTCCTGGTAGTAGGTATTTTCCCGTGGCATCAATGGTGATGTCGGCAGTCTCTGAACTTAAGTCTGAGCCTATTTTTGCGATTCTTCCTTCTTTAACCAGAATATCTCCAAGACTTATCCGGCCTTCATTGACTATATTTGCGCTGGTGATCAGTATACTTTTCATCGATTCTTTCAGATTCATTTTCAAATTACACCCTAAAATTAACGAATCATGAGCAATGAGGCCTTAGGTTTTGAAGCATTTAAGTTAAATCGCCAATTATTGGATGCGATCGCTGAGGCTGGATATACTCATCCTACCCCAATCCAAGAAAAGGCCGTACCTCTTGCGCAGGCTGGGCATGATGTGTTGGGAATAGCTCAAACAGGTACTGGGAAGACTGCAGCCTATGTTTTGCCAATTTTGATGAAAGTGAAATATGCCCAAGGGATGCATCCAAGGGCATTGATTTTAGCGCCTACTCGAGAGTTGGTGATGCAAATCGAAGAGGTAGTTAGGCAACTAGCGAAATTTACAGATCTAAGAATTGTTTGCCTTTATGGAGGCTTGGGGCCAAAGACTCAGATAGAGAACATCAAGGCGGGAGTGGATATCATTATTTCTACTCCTGGTAGATTTATGGAGATCTATCGAAAAAATGAGCTTTACACAAAGGATCTGAAGACGATGGTTTTGGATGAAGCGGATAAAATGATGGATATGGGTTTTATGCCTCAGATCCGGTCAATTTTAGAAGTGATTCCTGTCAAGAGACAGAATTTGCTGTTCTCGGCAACTTTCGGGGGAAGGATTGAAAAGCTTGCGCATGAATTTTTAGAATTTCCTGAAAGAGTAGAAGTAACTCCTCAGGCGACTACTGCAGAAACAATCGGGCAGGTAAAATATCTTGTTCCTAACATCAAAACCAAGATCAATCTTTTGGCAAAACTTCTGGAAGAAGAAGCAGTGACAAGAGCGATCATTTTTACGAGATCAAGAAAAAATGCAGAAGAGGTTTTCCACTTTCTGGATAGAAGGCATTTTGGGGAGATTCGAGTAATCCATGCCAATAAGGGTCAAAATACCCGAATTAATTCCATGGAAGATTTTAAAGGTGGAGAAGTAAGGATTTTAGTTGCGACAGATGTGGCTTCCAGAGGATTGGATGTCAGCATGGTTTCTCATGTGATCAATTTTGATGTGCCTTTGATCTATGAAGATTATGTGCATAGAATCGGTAGAACCGGGCGTGCAGAACAGGAAGGGAAGGCAATTACCTTTGTCAATCCGGCAGAAAGCTATCACTTCGAAAGAATCGAGGAAATAATTAGAATGACTGTGGAGGAACTTCCAATTCCAGAAGGAGTCGATATTCCTGCGACACCATTTGAGGAAAAGCAAGCTTATGCGAGAGAATTGGATCGATTAAAGCAGCGGGATGATCCTAATTATAAAGGGGCATTTCATGAAAAGAAAGCTCAGAAAAAGGCAAATCCATTTACAGAAAAAGCCAAAGAAGAAAAGAAGCGAGGAAATAAAAATTCGAAAGCGAAAAAGAATAGAAACCAGCTAAAAACGAAGAATCAAAAGAATAAAGGTAGATAAAATAGAAAGCCCCGAGTTATCGGGGCTTTTTCTTTTTTAGGCCTTTAATAGTTTATTATTTGAACGCTGATTAGAGTTTCATAAACAAGTTTTAGAGTTTATCTTAAAAAATATTAAATAAATAGTTTATCGGATAAGTTTTAAATGCAAGTATTAGTTTTAAGGATAGAAATCCTGAATAATTTCAATTATGTTGGTTCAAACCTTACTTTCAATCTATCTGTTTTGGTGGCAAAGCCCGGATTCTCTAGAAATATTAGTTCCGTTCAATCATCATTTGAAGAGATCAAAAAGTATAGCAATTGAAGTTGAATTTTTAAATGGATTTAGGAATGAGAGGCCAACGGCTTTTTTAATTGAAGATACTTTTGATCAGGTTTTTGAAAATGAGAATCAATTCATTCCATCTTCCGAATCACTCAATATAGTTTTGATAAAAGGAAGGAAGGATAATGAAGAACTCAAAAAGGCAGTGAATCAACATGGTGTTCCTGATATTAAACTAGCTTACCAACTGTATAATCAAGATCAGATTGCCAGAGATATTGAAATAATTAGAAAAGAACTTCTTGGGGAAAAGAAGGTGGTTTTATTTGGGTATTCATCCTCCGCTACGATCTTGCAATATTACATCTCATTATTTCCTGAACAGGTTGAAAGAGCAGTATTTCTAAATCCCTTAATTTTTGATATTCAAAAAAATCTGAGTTTTCCCAGGTCTGATTTGTCTATTTCCGAATTCAAATTGAGCGAAGAACAAATATTTGACTTTAATTATTTTTCAAACTTTCAATCTCATCCCATTTCAAAAGAACAATTTGAAAAGGAATCTAAAAACAGCTTGATTCAATTTTTGACTTTTAAGGATTGTCTAGGAGGGTTTGGCAAACTGCCTATTAATGAGAATGATTTTGCCTTAACAGTAAGATTATTTGAGCATTCATTGGCAATCTCTGATTTACAATCCAAAGGAGTTTATGAAAATGAGATATTTAGAATGTTGAAAGAAAGAAGCAAGCCTTTATGGGAATCGTATTCTGAATCGAACTTCTTAGTGCATGGCACCAATTATGATAAAATTCTTGAGTTTGAAGGGAAAGTCACATTGATTGGATGTGCATATGACCAATTAATTTATCCAAAATCCTATGATGCATTGGCCGAGTTTTATTCAAATAGCACTTTGTTACTAATTAAAGATGGGCATGCATTTCAAAAAACAATCAGTGCTGGTGTCCTTAATTTATTGATTGAAGCTTTTGTAGAAGATGATATAAAAAAGAAGTTGAATGCTTACTCAGAAATGACCGAACAGAATTTTTTATTCAAAAAATATAAGGAAGGAGATTTTAAAATTCCTCCTCCTTTTTAAGTAAAAAAGCCCCGAAATTTTTTTCGGGGCTTTCTGTTTTATCTGTCGGTTCTTGTATTTGTTCCGTCCACTCTGATTCGATTTTCTCTATTGGCAAGATCCCAAGCTGTATAGAATATTAGCTTAGCTCTTTTTGCCATCAATGGGAATTCGATTTTGTCCACAGTGTCTGTTACTTGGTGGTAATCATCATGAACTCCATTAAAGAAAAACGCAACGGGAATGTTATGCTTTGCAAAGTTGTAATGATCTGATCTATAATAGAATCTGTTTGGATCATCCTCAGCATCGTATCTGTAATCCAGGATCAAATCACTGTAAGTGATGTTATTGTATTCCAAGATTTTCTTCAAATCTGTAGAAAGCATTTCAGATCCAATAACATAGACGAAGTCTTTGTTTTCTGCATCCTGGTATTCGTAATCGATTCTACCTACCATGTCAATGTTAATATCGACCACGGTGTTTTCCAATGGGAAAATTGGATGCTCAGAATAGTATTCAGAACCTAAAAGTCCTTTTTCTTCACCAGTTACATTCAAGAATAGAATAGATCTTCTTGGCTTGATGCCGTCTTTTGCAGCGGTAGCGAACGCTTCAGCAATTTCCATCACAGAAACAGTTCCAGAACCATCGTCATCAGCACCATTGAAAACTTCCCCAGTGCTACTAACACCTACGTGATCGTAATGAGAAGAAATAACTACGATTTCATCTTTTTTGTCAGTTCCTTCGAGAAAAGCCAAGATGTTTGAAGACTCAACTTCTTCTACTTTCTTTTTGATCTGGTAAGATGCTTTTTGAGATTTGATGGTCTCTGGAATTGATTTCGCAGCTTCCTTCAGCTCTTCCACAGGAGTGTCAAACAATTCTCCCATTTTATCTGAGCTTACCATGAAAATTGGTTTTTGCTCTACTTCTTTAGCAAATCCGATTCTTCCTTTTCCTGCCAAAGTCTTATATCTGTTGGCGATTCTGTCAAAGTTAGCCTGGCCTTCCATAGATACGATTACAATACCTGCTGCACCGGCTTCCATTACTTTAGTGACAAGGTCATTGGATCTCACGCCAACAGCCCAGATTCCAACCAGTTTGTCTTTGACATCAACTTTTGCAAGGTTTTCGTCAGATACCAAACCTAAAAATACCAATTCAGACTTGGCTGCTTTTTTCATGTCTCCATCACCAATGAACACAAAGTCCTCATTGTTGACCAATTTATTCTTTCCGATCTTCAAGTTTACTTCGTCAAATGAAGTGCTGACTAAGTCTACTTTCTGAAGGTAGCTTCCGTTTACTGGACCTGTAAGTCCAAGATTTTTATAGAAATTTGAAATGTATTCTGCAGCAATTTTTTGCTCTTCAGAACCTGTGTCTCTTCCTTTCATCTCATCAGATGCCAGATACGTTAGGTTTTTGGTAAGATCTTCTGCAGTAATTGTGTTGGCGTATTTCACCTGCACAGGTGTTTGAGCCATTGATGGCAGCGAAAGCCCAAGAGCCAAAGCACCAGTCAAAAACAAGCTTTTATTCATCTTGATTATAGTTAGGTTTTATTTTATCTATCTGAGAAAACGAAGGTTCGGGTGATCAATTTTGGGTCGAAAACTATACCTAGATTCCCAGATTGGTATTTTTCGCTCCAAAACTAGATAATTTTTTAAGGCTACAAACAACCGCCTATCAATAAGAGTTAAAAGCTTGTTAAAATATTGAAAATCAAAAAAGCTTTATCGCTCAATAAATTGTACCTTTGCACTTTGAAAAACAAGGGCATGTTTTAACCCAAATATTCATTCTTCCCTACGTTCTCTATGAAGATCAATCTTTCAAACGCTGTAAAATTCGAAAACAGACATAACGGACCGACAAATGCGGAGATTTCCGAAATGCTGGAAAAAATCGGAGCCTCTTCTCTTGAAGAATTAATCGATCAAACTGTTCCCAAATCCATTCAATTGGAAAAGCCGCTGAACTTGCCTTCTGCGCAATTGGAAACAGATTTCTTGGTTGAATTCAAAAAGTTGGCTTCCAAAAACAAAGTTTTAAAATCATTTATCGGTCTAGGATATTATGACACGTTTGTACCAGGAGTGATCTTGAGAAATGTGTTGGAAAATCCAGGATGGTACACTGCTTATACCCCTTACCAAGCAGAGATTGCACAAGGAAGGTTGGAAGCATTGATCAATTTCCAGACTGTAGTGATGGAATTGACAGGAATGGAGCTGGCAAATGCTTCCCTTCTTGATGAAGGAACAGCAGCTGCTGAGGCGATGGGTATGCTTTTCTCTGTAAAAGCAAGAGAAAAGAAAACTGCTACGAAGTTTTTTGTGGATGAAAAAGTGTTCCCTCAAACAAAGGCGGTTTTAGAAACCAGAGCTGAGCCTATCGGAATTCAAGTCGTTTATGGTTCAGTGGATGAACTTGACGTAACTGATCCAGAATTATTCGGAGTTCTTTTCCAGTATCCTGATTCTGATGGATTGGTAAGAGATTATTCCGCGATAGTTGCTGCGGCAAAGGAGAACAAAGTACACACAGCATTTGCAGCGGATTTGTTGGCGTTGACACTTTTGACACCTCCAGGAGAAATGGGAGCTGATGTAGTAGTTGGAACTGCTCAGAGATTCGGCGTGCCAATGGGTTATGGTGGCCCTCATTCTGCATTCTTTGCTACCAAAGAAGAATTCAAAAGACAGATTCCAGGAAGAATTATCGGAGTTTCTTTAGATAGAGCAGGAAACAAAGCTTATAGAATGGCTCTTCAGACTAGAGAGCAACATATCAAAAGAGAAAAAGCTACATCCAACATCTGTACAGCACAAGTTTTATTAGCGGTGATGTCCAGTTTTTATGCAGTATATCACGGACCAAAAGGTTTGAAAAATATTGCATTGAGAACGCATGGATTGGCAAAATTGACTGCGGAAGGATTAAAAGAACTTGGTTTTGCTGTAAGCGAAGGTGAGTTTTTCGATACTATCAAAATTAAATTGAGTTCTCATGACCAAGCTCATTTCTCTGCAATGGCGGTAGGAGCGGGTATGAACTTCAGATATGCAGAAGACCTTGTTTTCATCGCTTTTGATGAAACTAAGTCTCTTCAGGATGCTCAGGCGATTGTAAACGTGTTTGCGACTGCTGCAGGTAAAGATTCTATTTCGTTGAGCGATAAAGCTGAAAACCTTGAAGTTTCTATTTCAGATGCTTTAGTAAGAAAGTCTGAATATTTGACTCACCCAGTTTTCAATAGCTTCCATTCTGAGCATGAAATGCTTCGATACATCAAGCGTTTGGAAAACAAAGATCTTTCTTTGGTTCATTCCATGATTTCATTGGGCTCTTGTACAATGAAACTGAATGCTACTGCTGAGATGATTCCTGTTACTTGGCCAGAATTCGGTCAAATGCACCCATTCTCACCAATGGATCAGACCGCAGGTTATCAGGAATTGTTTGCAAACTTGGAAAGATGGCTTTCTGAAATTACCGGATTTGCTGGAACTTCACTTCAGCCAAACTCAGGAGCACAAGGAGAGTTTGCCGGTTTGATGGTAATCAGAGCTTATCATTTGAATAGAAATGAAGGTCATAGAAATATAGCCTTGATTCCAACTTCAGCGCATGGTACAAACCCAGCTTCCGCTGTTATGGCAGGGATGAAAGTGGTTTTGGTGAAATGTGATGAAAAAGGAAATATTGATCTAGACGATCTGAAAGCTAAAGCAGAAGCACATTCAAATGACCTTGCATGCTTGATGGTAACTTATCCATCTACTCACGGAGTATTTGAGGAGGCGATCAGAGAAATCTGTGCTACTATTCATGAGCATGGTGGTCAAGTATACATGGATGGAGCAAATATGAACGCACAGGTAGGATTGACAAGTCCAGGAAATATCGGTGCCGATGTTTGTCACTTGAATCTTCATAAAACATTCTGTATTCCTCACGGTGGTGGTGGACCTGGTATGGGACCTATTTGTGTTGCAAGTCACCTTGTGCCTTTCCTACCTGGAAATCCATTGGTGAAAACAGGAGGTAAAGATGCTGTGTCATCCATTTCTGCTGCTCCTTATGGAAGTGCAAGTATTCTTCCAATCTCTTATGCTTACATCGCAATGATGGGTGGAGATGGTTTGACGAACGCTACCAAGATGGCGATCCTGAATGCGAACTACATCAAGGAAAGATTAAGCGGACATTATCCGATTCTTTATACAGGAACCAAAGGAAGAGCAGCCCACGAAATGATTGTGGATTGCAGAGCTTTCAAAGAAGTTGGAGTTGAAGTGGAAGATATCGCAAAACGATTGATGGATTATGGTTTCCATGCTCCAACAGTGTCTTTCCCTGTTGCAGGAACATTGATGATCGAGCCAACAGAATCTGAGACTAAAGCTGAATTGGATAAATTCTGTGATGCCTTGATTTCTATTAGAGCTGAAATCAAAGAGATCGAAGAGGGGACTGCTGATAAAGTGAATAACGTATTGAAAAATGCGCCACATACTGCTAGTATGGTATTGACTGGAGAGTGGGATTTACCTTACTCTAGAGAGAAAGCTGTGTTCCCAGCGGCCTATGTGAAAGAAAATAAATTCTGGCCTTCGGTAAGAAGAATTGATTCTGCTTACGGAGATAGAAACTTGGTTTGTAGCTGTATTCCTGTAGAGGATTATGCTACCGAAGAAGTTTAATATTGACTTCCTCAAAAAAAAAAATTGGGGCTGCCATTGGCAGCCCTTTTTTATTAATCGGCTGGTAAATTATTTGGTTCACTAAGTTCAATCTCCAGTCCACCGGTTTTTTTGGAGATGAAATTATATATCCAGGCAAAAAGCGCCCCAAATATGAATCCTAGTATTCCATAAATAATAGGGAAAATAATGATCAAGAGGATTGGGAATGCAGATCCGAAAGGCAACCCTGAATCCATATCCCCAATTATCGTGCTCATAAAAAGCCCATAAGGAATTCCTATTATCGCACCTATTAGTGCTAATGTGAGTCCGTAAATCTTTGCTGCTGAACCGACTCCGATCTTTTTGATAACTTGCATAAAAAGTAATTAGGTTTTAGTTTTCAAAATATAGTCAAAAAAAAAGCACATTTAAAATGTGCTTAATAATTTAATTGATTTTTTTAGTTAGACATTCACATGTCTTTCAGCGTGGTAGGATGATCTCACAAGAGGTCCTGATTCCACGTATTTCAAACCTCTTTTCAAGCCTTCTTCTCGATACATTGAAAACATATCAGGGTGAATGAATTCAGCAACTTCAATGTGCATTTTGGTTGGCTGTAAGTATTGGCCAAGTGTCAAAATATCACATCCATTTGCTGCAAGGTCATCCATTGCCTTAAAGACTTCTTCTTTAGTCTCGCCCAATCCCAGCATAATTCCGGTCTTGGTTCTCTTACCATATTCTTTGGTCAGCTTAATTTGCTCCAAAGAGCGGTCATATTTTGCCTGAGGTCTCACTCTTCTATAAAGACTTCCTACCGTTTCCATGTTATGGGAAACTACTTCCTGGCCACCATCGATCATTCTATATAAAGCATCCCAATTTGACTTTACATCAGGGATTAGTGTTTCAATAGTGGTAGAAGGGGAAAGCTCTTTAGTTTGTACGACCGTCTGGTACCAGATTTCGGCACCTTTATCTTTAAGTTCATCTCTATTGACAGATGTGATAACTGCATGCTTCACGCCCATCAATTTGATTGCTTCAGCAACTCTTCTTGGTTCGTCTGTATCGTACTCTGGTGGTCTTCCGGTAGCGACTGCGCAAAAAGAACAGGATCTGGTACAAACATTTCCTAGAATCATAAATGTAGCCGTTCCAGCACCCCAACACTCTCCCATGTTCGGACAGTTTCCGCTTTCGCAAATGGTATGAAGCTTATGCTCATCCACCAGTTTACGGACTTTGGCATATTCTTTCCCAATTGGAAGCTTTACTCTCAACCAATCAGGTTTTTTTCTACGAGTTGCCTCTTCGGAAATAACTGGTAATTCGATCATGAAAATATAAGTTTATGCAAAGGTACAGCAGCAGGGCTAAAAACCCAATTTCTATTACTTTCTGAATCCGTAATAAAATGTAAAATAAGCAGATTGAAAGATCTGTTTATTTTCTGCCGTAGGGATTAAAGGTATTTCTTTGGTAAAACCTTCAAGCATGTATCCAAGTTCCAATCCGGTTACATTACTTCTGAAAACCCCAAATTCAAAGTTGATTGCGGCTTTTAGATTGGCTCCAATTGCTAATTCCGATTGGCCAATTCCTTGCAAAAGTCTTCCTGTTCCTAAAATATTGAATCGGCTTTGGTGTACCTCTGGGTCGTATTGCTCTGTGACAGTTTCTACTCGGTTGAGGGCATACTCAATGTAATAAGGGGCAATTAGTCCTATAGATGGTCCTACAGCTGCTAAAGCAGAAACCTGAACGCCTTGATTAGGAGCTTTTTTAAACAGGATGATTTCTCTTCCATATTGTGGGCGGATGGAGTATAGATAATTGGACTTTCCAAAAATATAGCTGTTCCCTAATACGGTGTTGTATCTTACTTCCTTTGGGTTTTTAACATTGGAAAGCTCTACTGCCCAAAAACTAAATTGATCATCAGCTATTCTTGTCCCGACTTTAAACACAAATCCACCGATCAAACCACCGTTGGTATTTTTGTTTACACCAAACAGGTATTCTTTGTCGTATTCATAGTTACCAATGTCTTCTCGCTGCGCAAAAGAGTCCATTGCAATAAGAATGAAGAATAGAGGAAGTAGTAATTTCAGCTTTGTCATTCGAAAAGGTCGAAAATATTGCCCTAATTTGTGGATCCAATTATTATTTAAACTGATTTTAAAAGTAAGGGTTTATGCCAACTATAAAAAGTTCATATTTAGGAAATTTGAGAACTACCTCAGAGCACATCCAATCTGGAACAAGCATTCTGACTGATGCGCCTGTAGATAATAACGGTAAAGGTGAAAAGTTTTCGCCTACTGACCTGGTTTGTAGTGCGTTGGGTAGTTGTATGGTGACCATTATGGGTATAGTGGCAGAAAGAAATCAGGTTAGCCTAGAGGGACTCACTTGGGAAGTGACAAAAATAATGCAGGCATCTCCAAGAAAAATTCAGGAGATAATTGTGGATTTCCATTGGGAAAATCCTGTAACTGATACTGCGATGATCCAGAAATTGATGAATGCTGCAAAAACATGCCCAGTGGCTTTGAGCTTGGATCCGGCTATTAAGCAGACAATTAATTTCAATTTCTGAGTTCAGAATATCAAAAATAGAACCCAACAAGTATGTGCTATTTATTTGAATCGTTCAAAGGCTGGAAGATTTATTGTGAGGAAAAAAATGTAACGCTTCATGATTCTGTGATTGAATATGAAGTAGAACAAAAGAACGCTGAATCCAATCAAATAAAAGCCGGAATTTTAAATGCCTATCAGGTCATGAAAGATGCGGTGAAAACCGGTCTTGAAGAAGAAATGACATCACGATCAGGCATGATCAATAATGGAGCTAAAAAGGTCTTTAATCATCCTCTTGCTGTTTTATCTCCTGAATTTCAAAAGCTGATAGCCCGAGCACTTGCTGCGAAAGAAGTGAATTCCTGTATGGGTAGAGTAGTGGCTGCACCGACTGCTGGTGCTTCAGGTATCTTGCCTGGAACTTTGGTGACCCTGCAGGAAATCCATGGCTTATCAGATGAAAAGATTGTTGAGGGATTGTTAGTTGGGGCAGGGATAGCTCTGATTATTGAAGAAAAGGCAAGTTTGGCAGGAGCAGTAGGTGGATGTCAGGCCGAAACAGGATCTGCCGCAGCTATGGCAGCTGGTGCAATGGTTTATTGTTTAGGAGGATACACAGATCAAGTATTTAATGCTGTGGCTATCACTATCCAATGTATGCTGGGGTTAGTTTGTGATCCTGTTGCTGGTTTGGTAGAGGTGCCTTGTGTAGTAAGGAATGCTTCGGCTGCTTCTATTGCTTTCAGCTCAACCCAAATAGCATTGGCGGATGTAAGCTCTGTAATACCTGTAGACGAATGCATTGAAGCGATGGGTGAGATCGGGGCGTCAATGGAAAGCCGATATAAAGAAACTGCTATGGGGGGACTTGCGGCTACTTTGACAGGACAGCAAATTTCGAAGAGGGTTTTAATTCAGGATATCGAAATTCTTCCTGATGATGAATCAACCGAGTAATTTTTGAAAAAACGGGATAGTTAAAATCTGATCAATACTCAAACAAAAAATGGTAGCCCAAAAAAGGCTGCTCAAAAGCATATTTAGATAAATATGCCTTTTTTTTGCCCCAAAGGAAACCATAATCAAAGTTCCACCAATCGGTGTCAGTACAAGCGGAGTTATTGCAGCTATTCCAACCTGCCCATATTTTTTCCAGACTTTAACAAGAGCCCTGTTTTTCTTAGAGAATATGGGCTTTTTCTTATTGAATCTCAGTTTTAAGTAGTCTTTGAATTTTGAGCCAATCAGAGTAAAAAGAACAACACTAGTCATCATTCCTGCCACAGTTACGGTAATTGAGCCGACAACACCATATCCTGCAGCAGACCCCAAAACAGGTCCTGCGATAAATTTGAAAAGGCTTAAAAAATAAATTCCTAGAAATGTAATGAAGGATTCACTCATAGTAAGAAATACATATAACTTCCGTATCCTATTACTAAAATCAGCCCTTCAATAAATGAAATTCTCATTTTGGTTCTCATTAATGGGAATAGAATCAACGTAAATCCGATCATCCACAAATAGTCCAGGCTTAAAAATTCACCTGAGACTTCGATTGGCTTGATGATAGCTGTTATCCCAATTATGGAAAGAATATTCATAATGTTGCTTCCCAAAATGTTTCCAATCGCCATGTCTGTTTTCTTTGCTAGGGCTGCCATGATTGAAGTGATCAATTCAGGAAGACTTGTTCCTATTGCTATGATAGTTACTCCAATTACCCTCTCAGAAACGCCAAACTCTCTGGAAATTTTTATGGCATTGTTGACCAAAAGTTCGGAACCAAAATATAGGCCGACAATTCCTCCAAAGAAAAGAGAAATTGCCACTAGCCAGCTATAGCCTTTTACATGCTCAACTTCCTCTTCACCTTCTGTATTATCTCCAAGTCCACCTTGTCCTGTATTTCGAAACAAGTAGATATTAAATGCGATAAAAAGACCAAAAAGAAGTACTCCTTCCAGAGTTCCGATGATTCCATTATAACTGATAGCATAAAAAAGCAATGTCACCAAAACTGTAATGAAGTAGTCAAATCTTATGGTGCTTTTTCTAATTAGAATTGGATAGAATAGGCCACTTAATCCTAATACCATTCCAATATTTGCTATGTTGGATCCTACCACATTTCCTATCGATATATCGCTGTTGCCTTTTAAAGCGGCATTCACACTTACCAATAGTTCTGGCGCTGATGTACCAAAAGCCACAATAGTCAAACCTATCAAACCGGCACTCATTCCTAACTTCACAGCGATTGCAGAGGCACCATCTACTAAAATCTTTCCTCCATAAAGTAAGATTACCAACCCCAATCCTAAAAGAATATAATCCATCATATGTTTAAAGTTTTGGGCCAAAAGCAAGGTCTCCTGCATCTCCAAGCCCCGGAACGATATAGGATAAATGATTTAGTTTTTCATCGACTGTGCCCAGCCAAAAAGCAAAAGGTATTTCTTTTAGATTATTCTGGATGTATTCAATTCCTTCTGGGGCTGCAAAGGCAGCTGCAATATGGATCATTTTGGGAGTTCCATTAGTCAGGATAGTGTCAATAGTTTTGATAATTGATTTTCCTGTGGCTAGCATTGGATCAGCAATGATGATTGTTTTACCTTCCAGGGATGGACTAGCTTGGTAGCCTAAATGGATTTGAATATTGCCATCACTTTTTTCTTCACGGAAAGCCCCAATAAATCCACTTTCAGCTTGGTCTATAATATTTAAAAATCCTTGGTAAAAAGGTAGACTTGCTCTTAAAACTGAAATAATGACTGGGTTGGATTCGAAAACTTCAGTTTTTGCAGTTCCCAAAACAGTTTCTACTTCTATTTTTTTGAAATCAAAAGATTTGGAAATCTCATAAGCCAATAGTTCTCCTAATCTTTCCAAATTTTTGCGGAAACGCATTCTGTCGAGCTGAATTTGCTTGTCTCGCAATTCAACCAAAAATTGGTTTGCAGCAGATGGGGTGTTCGAAAGGATAAACATTTCACGAAGATAAAATAAAACCCGGCTCTTTTGAAACCGGGTTTTATTTGAATTAGAAATCTTATTTCACTTCGAAGCTAGTTCGTCTAGCCAATTGGCGGGCATCAGGAGATGATTTATCTACGCTGGTATCCTCTCCATACCCTTTGAAAGTTAATTTTGATGCATCTATTCCCGTGGAAATTAGTAAATCATAAACTGCTTTTGCTCGTTTTTCGGATAGTTTGATGTTATAGTCGTCTGATCCTAACTCATCTGCATATCCTTTAATCTCTAATCCGACTCCTGGATTCTTCTTCAAGAAATTGGCTACATAATTCACAGCCGAGACCGAATATCCAATGGGCTTAGCACTGTCAAATGCGAAATAAACATTTACATAGCCCTCGTTAATTGCTTTCTTGAAGAAGTCAACTTCTTGTTTTACTTCCTGTACTGGGCATCCATTTGTTGATGCTGGCCCAGGTGAGAATGGGCATTTGTCCATATGGTCTGGCGTACCATCTCCATCTGAATCCAATGTCATACCTTGCGAATTTACTCTTGCTCCCACAGGAGTATTGGGCTCTGTGTCCAAATAATCCGGAACCCCATCTCCATCTGAGTCTTTAAGCATGTCTTTGATACCATTGATTTGAGATGCTAATTCCTCTTTGGTAGCATATTTATCTGATTCAATATACCAATCCGCATGAGTATCAGCTGAGCCAAGATAGAAGTTTAGGCCTATCGTGCCAGTCCACCAAGTGCCAGGTGCATGAACAAATGGATTTTGTAATGGATCAGCAGGCTGTGTTTTTGCGTTGTACGAATTTCCATCAAACGTATAAGTTTGTCTACCATTGTAAATCATAGAAATATCACTGGTCAAAGCGATTCTTTCTCCAAGCTTATATTGTCCTGTCAGGCCACCTATGAAATTATAATGATAATCCGCTCCATTATTTAATACTGTTTGATCGAAATTCATTCTTCCAAAACCAGCACCAAAATGTCCTAGAAGACCAATTTTCCGGGTAAATGATTCAAAATTTAAAATCCTTGCCAAATTGGATACCATTTGAATATCTGCCCGTAAATAATTGGTTTTAAATTCTGGGCTTTCTCCTTTTACTTCAGAGAATGACCCAAATCCCGCGTCGAATTTCAATCCGAATTTATCATTAAACATATATCGAGTTCCGATATCAAAGTGTCCAATATTTAAGGTGGGGCTAAGGAAACCAGGTGTTAGGGGAGCCATTGGTTTATTAAAACCAAAATTTGTTTCTAACGACCATTTATTGAATTCAGATTGAGCCAATACAGATGATCCAAGGCTAAAAACAAAAGAAATAGCCAGCAGAAGTTTTTTCATTATTTGTGAAATAAGGGTGTCCCGGCAAAAGTAAAAAAAATCGTTCCAATTATTCAAAAAAATATAGAGCATAAAAAAAGCCCGGAAAACCGGGCTTTAAATATGATTTTAAGAGTGTAGCTTACTTCACTTCGAAGCTAGCTCTTCTTGCCATTTGTCTTGCATCAGCAGAAGACTTATCTACACTTGTGTCTTCTCCGTAACCTTTGTAAGAAAGTCTAGAAGCATCAACTCCAGAAGCGATCAATAGATCGTAAACAGCTTTTGCTCTTCTTTCTGAAAGTTTCATGTTATAATCTTCTGGACCTAATTCGTCAGCATATCCTTTAATTTCTACATTTACTCCTGGATTCTTTTGCATAAAGTTAGCAACATAACTAGCTGCACTTGTAGAATAACCTAGTGGCTTAGCGCTATCAAATGCATAATATACATTTATATATCCGTCGTTGATAGCTTTCTTGAAGAAATCAATTTCTTCTTTTACTTCTTCAACAGGGCATCCATTTGTAGATGCTGGACCAGGAAGGAATGGGCACTTATCCATGTGATCAGGAGTACCGTCACCATCAGAATCCATTGTAGTTCCTTGAGAGTTAACTCTTGCTCCAGCTGGAGTATTAGGCTCTTTATCTAAGTAATCAGGAACACCGTCACCATCAGAATCTTTCAACATATCCTTGATTCCGTTGATCTGAGAAGCTAATTCTTCTTTAGTAGCATATTTATCAGCAGCGATATACCAGTCAGCATGCTCTTCAGCTGAACCTAAGTAGAACTGTAGACCTAAAGTACCAGTCCACCAAACGGCGTTAGCACCATAGAATCCATTGTCAATTTCAGGACGGATTGCAGTAGCACCATCCCAAGTAACAGTTTGGCGACCGTTGATAATAGCACTGATGTCACCTACTAAAGCAATGCTTTTACCCAATTTCAATTGAGGAGTAACACCAATGATGAAATTGTAAACATCGTCAGTGAAATCACTGTAAAGATTTTCTTCAGGATTAACATTACCGATACCAGCACCACCGTGAACAAGAAGTCCGATAGATCTAGTAAAGGATTCAAAATTCATGATTCTACCAGCATTCATTACACCTTGAAGATCAAGTCTGTAATATTTGGTGTTGAATGATGGAGATTCTCCATCAACCTCATTCATGGAGCCGAAGCCATAATCCAGCTTAAGACCGAATTTTTCATTGAACATGTAACGGGCACCAAAATCAACATGGCCAAAATTAGCTGTTGGTGAAAGGTATCCTCCAGTTAAAGGAGCCATTGGTTTGTTGACGCCTCCATTGATTTCCAAAGAGAATTTGTCGAATTCTTTCTGGGCATTGGCGCTAAGTGCCAAGGCACCTGCCATTAGTGTTGAGAGTATTAATTTTTTCATAACAAAAAATTTTTGTTCAAATTTTAAGTGTTTGATTGATGTGATTACAAATTTATAAACTTTTAACTTACTGCAAATCTAGATGAATTATTTAATTCACAATTCCGCTAATCAAATAAATCTAAACAATTTTGCGATCTATTGACAAATAATCAACATAATTAATGCCAAAATGAAAATTTTGTACGAATTGTTAGAGCTTCAAGGAATATCTGGAGATGAATCAAGGACAGCTAAATATTTATGCGAATATGTCGAAAAACGCAAAAAAAACTGGAAAGTTGCCCCAGAAATTTTCTTTGGTGAAGAATTTCATGATTGTTTGCTCTTAAAATTCGGTCATCCAACAACCGCAGTTTTTGCACATATTGACACAATTGGTTTTATGACTAGGTATAATAACCAGCTAATTTCTGTAGGTGGGCCAGAGGTAATTCCAGGTACATGGTTAGTGGGTGAAGATTCACTTGGGGCTATAAGATGTAGAATTCAAGGTAATGAAGATGAACTTTTTCATGACTTTCCAAGAGGTATTATTCCTGGTACATGTTTGTCTTTTGAACAAGAAATAAGAGTAGATGAAGAATATATACAAGCTGCTTATTTAGATAATCGACTTGGTGTATATAATGCATTAAAATTATGTGAAACCCTTGAAAATGGGTGGGTTATATTTTCTACATATGAAGAACATGGGGGTGGGAGTATGCCTTTTTTGTTAAGATTCATACAAGAAAATGCCCCTATAAAACATGCTCTTATTTCTGATATTACATGGGTGACAGAAGGTGTGAGACACCACGAGGGAGTTGCTATTTCCATAAGAGATAAATTCATTCCCAGAAGGAAATTCATCAATAGGGTTATAGAACTGGCAAAGGAAAGTGGAGTGCCGTTTCAGCTAGAAGTAGAAAGTGCAGGGGGGAGTGATGGAAGGGAAATTCAATTTTCTGATTATGCCATTGATTGGTGTTTTATTGGTGCGCCGGAAGATCATGTACATAGCCCGGATGAAAAAGTTTCCTTGGTGGATTTACAGGCTATGATTGACATGTACCAATACTTAATGAAAAATCTATAATTCAACTTTTATGAAAATTCAGATAAAGGATAAAAATTTCATTCCCTATTTGAGTAGTGTACAATTGCAGGACAGAATTTCTCAGGTTGGGGCAAAGATCACTCAAGATTTTCATGGAAAGGATTTAGTAGTGATAGGCGTATTGAATGGATCTTTTATGTTTTTGGCAGATTTATGTCGAGTTATTGACTTACCTCTGACTTGCTCTTTTGTCAAAATAAGCTCTTATGAAGGGATGGAAAGTGGAGAAAAAATAAAATCACTTATTGGTTTAAAAGAAGATTTGAAAAATAAATATGTCCTCATTGTTGAAGACATTGTTGATACCGGAATCAGCATGAAATACATGTTAGAGCAGGTTTATGGCTTAAATCCAGCAAAGGTTTCTATCGTAACTTTGTTGTTTAAACCAGAGGCTTTTCGCTTTAATTATCCAATTGATTATGTCTGTTTTGAAATTCCCAATAAATTTGTCGTCGGCTATGGCCTCGATTATGATGGTTTTGGTAGAAATCTTCCAGATATCTATCAACTTGATACTCCTTAAATAACAAGATCAGGAATGTATAATATCGTTTTATTTGGCCCTCCAGGTGCGGGCAAAGGCACTCAAAGTGAAAAATTAATCCAGCAATATGGATTGACTCATCTGTCAACAGGGGATTTGTTCAGAAAGCATCTAGGTGAAGGAACAGAATTGGGTTTGCTGGCAAAAAAATATATGAATGAAGGACACCTCGTTCCTGACGAAGTGGTCATCAAAATGGTCGAAGAGAAAATCTCTGAAACAAAAGACTCTAAAGGGTTTATTTTTGATGGATTTCCTCGTACCACAGCCCAAGCTGAAGCTTTGGATGAAATGTTATCTCATCATGACTTGGAAATATCTGGCATGATTGCTTTGGATGTTCCTCAGGATATACTTCGTGAAAGAATCAAGGAGAGAGGAAAGACTTCTCAGAGAGCAGATGATCAAGATGACGAAAAGATCTCTACGAGGATTCAGGTTTATCTGAACGAAACCCTTCCTGTAGCTTCTTACTACGAAAAGCAAGGTAAATTCCAGAATATTAATGGTGTAGGTGAAATAAATGAAATATTCAATCAGATCACTTCAGTGATTGATAGCTACTGATTGGCTTAATTTTCCTAATTTTGCAATCCACATTTGGCTAAGCTTCTATGCTTAGCCTTTTTATTTTAAAAGATGGCTGATTCAAATTTCATTGACTACGTAAAATTTTGTTCTCGATCTGGAGCAGGGGGAGCAGGTTCTCTACATTTCAGAAGAGAAAAGCATGTGCCTAAAGGAGGTCCTGACGGAGGTGATGGTGGTCGAGGTGGTCATATCATCTTAAGGGGAAATTCCCAACATTGGACTTTGCTTCACTTGAAATACAAAAAACATGTGATTGCAGAAGCTGGAAAAGGGGGAGAAGGAGGAAGAAGAAAAGGTGCTGATGGGAAAGATATGATTTTGGACGTTCCATTAGGGACTGTTGCAAAAGATGCAGAAACTGGTGAAAAACGTTTCGAAATAACCGAAGATGGTCAAGAAGTAATTTTGACCAGAGGAGGTAGAGGAGGATTAGGGAATGATCATTTTAAAACTTCGACCAATCAGGCGCCGCATTATGCACAGCCAGGGGAAGAAGGGATTGAGGAATGGATCATTTTGGAATTAAAACTTCTTGCTGACGTCGGTCTAGTTGGATTCCCAAATGCCGGTAAAAGCACTTTGTTATCATCCATTTCAGCAGCAAAACCAGAAATTGGCGATTATCCATTTACAACCTTAGTTCCTAATCTCGGAGTAGTTGGCTATAGAGATGACAAATCTTTTGTCATGGCAGATATCCCAGGGATTATCGAAGGTGCAGCAGAAGGAAAAGGTTTAGGGATTCGCTTTTTGAGGCATATCGAGAGAAATTCAATTCTTTTATTTATGGTGCCGGCTGATGCTCCATCCATCAAAGAGCAGTACTCAATATTATTGGGTGAACTGGAAAAATACAATCCGGAATTGCTGGATAAGCAGCGATTGCTAGCGGTTTCTAAAGTGGATATGTTAGATGAGGAACTGATGAAAGAAATGGAGTCGGATTTGCCTGAAGGCATCCCTCATGTTTTCATTTCTTCTGTCAGTCAATTTAACCTCGATAAACTGAAGGATTTAATTTGGCAGGCGATCCATCAAGATTAAGGTGTCAGATTGTCAGTTTGTGAAGGCTGGCAAACTAATTGTAAAATGGCTGAGGCCAACTATTGCAAAGTTTATTATGAAAAATAAAGAACAAGTGGAAAAGGATTTTGAGCAAGAAGAGGAGCAGTTAGTACAGGAAACTCCTGATGCGAAAGAAACAAATGAAGATTCACCAAAAGAGAGTGTAGAGGAAGTTTCCATGGAAGAGAAATTAGCTGCAGAAGTTGCTGATCTAAAAGATAAATATTTGAGGTTATATTCTGATTTTGAGAATTTTAGAAAAAGAACCTCGAAAGAAAGATTGGATTTGATCTCAACTGCTTCTGAGGAAGTATTGAGAGATTTGATCCCTGTAGTAGATGATTTTGAAAGAGCATTTAAAGTAAGCGAGAATCAAGAAGAAGGCTCAAAAGAGCGAGAAGGCAATCTTTTGATTTTCCATAAACTTTTGAGAATACTGGAAAGTAAAGGGCTGAAATCAATGGATGACCTTATCGGAAAGCCTTTTGATGCAGATACACAAGAGGCAATCACTCAGATTCCTGCTCCTAGTGAAGACTTGAAAGGGAAAGTAATCGATGTAGTGGAAAAAGGATATACCCTTGGTGACAAAGTAGTTCGCTACGCCAAAGTGGTAACTGGAGCTTAAAAATATTATGGCAAAAAGAGATTATTACGAAGTATTAGGTGTGTCAAAGTCGGCTTCAGCCGATGAAATCAAAAAAGCATACCGTAAACTGGCGATTAAATATCACCCGGATAAAAACCCGGATAATCCCGAAGCAGAAGATAAGTTTAAAGAGGCAGCTGAGGCATATGAAGTCTTAAGTAACCAAGAGAAACGTCAACGCTATGACCAATTTGGTCATCAGGGTGTTTCAGGAAATGGCGGCTTCGGCGGCGGTGGAATGAACATGGAAGATATCTTCTCTCAATTTGGAGATATTTTCGGTGGTGGCGGTTTCGGTTCATTTTTCGGAGGAGCTGGAGGCGGCGGAGGCCGAAGAACGAAAAAAGGAACAAACCTTCGTGTCAAACTGAAGCTGAACTTGGCTGAGGTAGCAAACGGAGTTGAGAAAAAGATCAAAGTTAAAAGACATGTTGTAGCTCCTGGAGTTACTTTCAAGAGTTGCTCTACTTGTCAGGGAACTGGTCAGATCAAGAAAGTAGTAAATACCATGCTGGGCCAAATGGTATCCGCAAGTACTTGTGCTGTTTGTGGTGGTAGTGGCCAGATCGTCGATAAGAAACCTGCAGAAGCCGATGCTAGAGGTCTGATCATCAAAGAAGAAGTGATTTCTATCAATATTCCAGGAGGTGTAGCTGAAGGAATGCAGCTTAGCATGTCTGGAAAAGGAAATGAAATTCCAGGAGGAATTGCAGGTGATTTATTGATTGTCATTGAAGAGATCGAAGATCAAGTGCTTCAAAGAGATGGAAATAATGTCATTTATGATTTATTTATTTCTTTCGTAGATGCGGCTTTGGGATCTTCTATTGAAGTGCCTACCATTGACGGGAAAGTCAAAATAAAAATCGAGCCTGGAACTCAAAGCGGTAAGATGCTTCGATTGAAAGGAAAAGGAATAAAAGATATCAATGGGTATAGTAAAGGAGATCAGTTGATTATGGTCAATGTTTGGACTCCGACCCAATTGTCCAAAGATGAAAAAGAGTCTTTGGAAGCCCTTCGGGATTCTGAAAATTTCAAACCAGATCCAGGAAAATCTGACAAATCATTTTTCGATAAAATGAAGGAGTTTTTCTAAAAATTAAATTAGCCAGAAGCAATTCTGGCTTTTTTTATATTTTTAAAAAACCTTTTTAAAGTCGCCTCGTAACCTAACGGTATGCTTAGAAAATTGTGTCTACTATTTCTGGGAATCTTTGGATGTGTAGGTGTGAGTAAGGCACAGCTTGTTAAAGAGTTCAAAGCCAGCGAGAAAACTGGTTTTGAAATGGTTCATCTCGTATTTTCATCCTACAAGAGTACTACTTTAGTCAAGCGGATTAGATCCATGGAGCCTATTTATATTCATGGACATCTTCAGAAAACCAATATTCTCCCGGTATTTTCCCATGAAATCAGGAATAATGTCCTGGAATCTTCTTTGACCCATAAAAATGTCGAGTCGGATAACTTAGGGAAAAGTATTACCTCAAAAATATTCTCAGGAAGTGATTCTGATTTTGACCATACCTGGGATTTAGGTTTGGCTTCCAATTACTTGTATAACCTGGATTTTAATTTAGGAATGGGAAAGACGGAAATCGATCTTGCCCAACTTCCTGTAAGTAGACTAAAAGTTCACAGTGCGAGTGCGGATGTGATGATTCATTATGGTTCCAAAGATCCAAATCAAGTGACCATGGATACACTTTTGGTTACTTTGAATATGGGGACTGTGGAGCTATCGGATGTGAATTTCTCCAATGCTTCCAAAATGATTTTCGAAGTCAATTATGGTTCCTTGGATTTGTCCTTCTCTGATGCCATGCCAAATAAATGTCAAGTCATCGCGGCAGTGGGTGCGGGCTCACTTCGATTAAACCTTCCGGATGATAGCTACCCAATTAAAATCAGAATGAAAACGACTGCCATGTGCAGAACCACTCTTCCAAAATATCTGAAATCTATCGATAATCACACTTATATTACCAAGGGATTTAGCGAATCTGATCCGAGATTGCTTGAATTGATTTTGGATGTAGGCGTTGGATCTTTAACGATAGAATAGTTTTTTCAGGCTTTATGCTTCAGATAAAAAATCTCAATAAATCTTACGGTTCCAATAAGGCACTTACTGATATTGATCTCCATGTGCCAAAAGGAGTGATTTTTGGGCTTCTAGGTCCTAACGGTGCTGGGAAAACCACCCTCATCCGGATTATTAATCAAATAATTGAGGGCGATACTGGTGAGATTCTAATTGATAAGGAAGTTTTAAATCCTACCCATATATCCAAAATAGGATATCTCCCTGAGGAAAGAGGTCTTTATAAAAAGATGAAAGTCTGGGATCAGTTGATGTATTTTGCCAGGCTTAAAGGTCTCAGCCATTCCGAGGCAAAATCGAAAATCAATTTTTGGCTAGAAAAACTAGAAATCAGCTCTTGGAAAGAGAAAAAGATTGAGGATCTCTCCAAAGGGATGGCTCAAAAAGTCCAGTTTATTTCTACAATTATTCACGAGCCACCGCTTTTGATTCTCGACGAACCATTTTCTGGATTTGACCCTGTCAATGCAGAATTGATAAAAAATGAAATCCTGGAGTTAAAAGAAAAAGGAACGACAGTCATTTTGAGTACTCACAGGATGGAATCTGTCGAATTACTTTGTGACCAGGTGGCCATGATCAATCGGTCAAAAAAAATCCTCGATGGGACGATACGCGAAGTAAAGAAGAGCTTTAGACCGGAGGTCTATAAAATTTCTTTGAGAGAGTTGAAGCAATTGCTGCCACGCGAATGGATAGCAAAAGAAGATGATGGAAATTATAATTTCACTTTGCCACTTAGCGGGAAAACTCCCAATGAATTTCTTTCCGAATTGATGCAATATGGAGAAGTAAGCCAATTTCAGGAGGTAGTTCCTAGTATGGAGGAGATTTTTATTCATCAAGTAAAAGCGACACAACATGGATAAAATCTGGTTAGTAATCCAGCGAGAATATTTGGCAAGAGTAAAGAAAAAATCTTTCCTTTTAGCCACTTTGATCACTCCTCTGATATTTCCGGCAATCATGGGAATTTTCGTCTGGATTTCATTGGAAGATGAAGGTGGAGATGCATTACGAATCATCGAAGTAGTGGATGAAAACAAGATGTTTTTCCTGGAAAGCTCAGAGCAGTATGCATTTTCTTTCTCTGACACAGATAAAGAAGAAGCCAAAAAGATGGTGCAGGAGGGAGATCGATACGGGTTTTTATACATTCCGGAATTTAAGTTGGAGGATCCACAGGGGATAGTTTTTTATGGGGAAGAAAATCCAAGTATGAGTCTGATTTCTTATTTGGAAAATAACCTTCGGAAAAAGATCGAAGAACAGCGGCTTTTCGAAAGTGGGATCGACCCGAAAATCATCAATGAAGTTCGTACCAATGTGGGAATTCGTTCCATCACGCTGGATGAAAAAGGAGGCGAAACAGTGAATGATGCCACAGTAAATTATGCCTTAGGTTTTCTGACAGGGATTTTGATATACATTTTTATTTTCGTCTATGGCAACCAGATCATGCAAGGTGTGATCGAAGAAAAGTCCAGCCGAATTGTAGAGATTTTGGTTTCTTCCCTCAAACCATTTCAGTTGATGCTTGGCAAAATAGTAGGAATCGGAGCGGTAGGTTTGACCCAATTTCTGATTTGGGTGGTGCTGATCGGTACTCTAACCACTTTTGTGATGGGGTATTTGGGAATGCAAATGCCACAACAAACTGCCATGGAAATGGCTAATCCTGAATTAGCTAATAGTATCCCTCAGACCAGTAATGTGGCTGAAATCATGCAGGTCATTTCTGGAATTAATTTCCTGGGATTGGTTTTGAGCTTTTTGTTTTATTTCCTCGGTGGATACTTGCTTTACGGAGCTATGTTTGCGGCTATTGGTTCTGCGGTGGAAGCACCTTCCGAAGCTCAACAATTTATGTTTCCAGTTACGATTCCTTTGATCGCAGCTTATATGGGGTTGTTTGTTTTTGTATTGAATGACCCGAATAGTTCGGCTTCTTTCTGGCTTTCTATCATTCCTTTGACCTCTCCGATAGCCATGATGGGTAGAGTCAGCTATGGAGTTCCTTGGTCAGATTTAGTGCTATCCATGTCTTTGCTGATTGCTGGATTCCTATTTACCACTTGGATGGCAGGAAAAATTTATAGAATCGGAATTTTGATGCATGGGACAAAGCCGTCATACAAGACACTTTGGAAATGGATCAGGATGAATAATTAGAGCCAAGAACAAAGAGCCAAGAGCCAAGAACAAAGAACTTATTCCCAAGATTCATGAAACTAGAGATGGGATCAAATGCAACGTTCTTGGATTCAATTTTCAAGATTGTATTGTAAAAAAAATCCCGATCTAATTCTAGATCGGGATTTTTTACCTTTTGGGTGTTATCTCAAATAAGCAGAAAGCATCCAGATCACTTTTTCTTTCGCCGTAATATAATCGCTCATCAAGGAAGAAGTTCCTTCATCATTTGATTCAGCTGCCGCTTCTAATGTTTCCCTTTCCAGTTGTAATAAAGTCTGAAGATTGCTTTTGACTGTTTCGACCATCGTCATCGGATCTTTCACTTCTTTGGCTTCCTTAATTTTCGAAGTTTCTAAATATTCTGCGAAAGAGGATAAAGGCCTAGCTCCAAGAGTCAAGATCCTTTCCGCTACCTCATCGATGCTTGTATTTGCTTCATTATATAGCTCCTCAAATTTCGCGTGGAGTTCAAAGAAATTTGGGCCGGTCACATTCCAATGGAAGTTTCGTAGATTTTGATAATAAACTTCGTAGTTGGCCAATAATTCATTTAGCTTTTCAACCAAGATTTTACTTTCTTTTACCTCTAAACCAATTTCGTTCGTTTTCATAGCTGATATCTAGTTTTGCGCTGTTTAATTTAAGTATAAATTTACGAATAGAGACCGAGCAAGGCCAACTGAAAATTTCTATAGGCGAGTTATACGATCTATCGATTTGGACAGTTTGTACCATATAGTACCCAATTCACATTCATGAAAAATCGTTTTCAAGATCTTACCACATTAGACCTTTATAAAAACAGGAAGCAAGTCAAATGGCTGGTAATTCTCGTTTCTATTGTGATTGGTGGAGGTTCGATTTTCTATACTAACGTTTTGGTAGAGGAACTTAGAGAAAGGGAAAGAAGGCAGATCGAATTGCTCTCTTCGGCTTTGGAATATGCCGCCACCACTACAGAAAACCTAACCTTTATCAATCAGGAAATCATTCAGCAGAATTATTCGATTCCCATCATCATGGTGGATGCCACTGGCGAACCAATCGAATTCAGGAACATTCCATTCAAAGCAAATGCTAGTAGTTCGGATTCTGTGAAAACACTGGCTTTGGAGCTTGCAGAAATGCAAGAAGAATACGAGCCGATCTTATTGCGTGAGGCAGATATTCATGTTTATTACAGAAATTCGGAGCTTCTTACCAATCTAAAATATTACCCATACGTGCAGTTGGCGGTGATTTTATTATTTGGTGTTTTGGCTTACACACTTTTTAACCAAAGCAAAATATCTGAGCAAAACCGGGTTTGGGCTGGACTAACCAAAGAAACAGCGCATCAACTGGGAACTCCGATTGCTTCTTTGATGGCTTGGATCGATTATTTGAGAAATTCCCCTGTTTGGGAAGAAAACAAAGAAATCATTACTGAGATGGATAAGGATGTGGTCAAGCTCAGAATGGTTACTGAACGTTTCAGTAGCATTGGTAGCAAACCTGTCATCCAGCCAGGAAACTTGTATTACAGCCTTGAGGATACTGTAAATTATTTAAGGCCAAGAATATCTACGAAAGTTGACTTGACCATTAATTCTGATTCCCGTGATCTAGAGGCAATGATGAATAAACCCTTGTTTGAATGGGTGATCGAAAATATTTGTAAAAACGCGGTCGATGCCATGAAAGGGAAAGGTTCGATCACGATCGATGTAATTCAGGACTCTGAGAAATTTGTGATCATTGATATCACAGATACAGGGAAAGGAATGGAGAAAAAGATGTATCGCAAAGTTTTTAATCCAGGCTTTTCTACCAGACAAAGAGGCTGGGGATTGGGCTTGACATTAGCCAAAAGAATCATTGAAGGCTACCATGGAGGAAAAATCTTTGTGAAGCATTCTGAGGTGGGAGTGGGTACTACTTTTCGAATTGTGCTTCATTGTAGCATAGAAGGAGCTTCTCAGTTTATTACAGAAGGAATCCTGGAATATTGACGATTTACGAAGTTAGAAATACGAATTACGAGATCTATTGAACTTCGGGTATTTTGGAT
This sequence comes from Algoriphagus iocasae, assembly GCF_014206875.1. Lineage (GTDB taxonomy): Bacteria > Bacteroidota > Bacteroidia > Cytophagales > Cyclobacteriaceae > Algoriphagus > Algoriphagus iocasae. The sequence goes on from NZ_JACIJO010000002.1 coordinate 1,530,542, forward strand.
AAAAAAGGACTTTTTAAGGATGAAGATGAAAATGCATACTCCCAAAACTTGCTTCATTATTCACAAAGCTCACTGTTGGATAACTATGTTGCCACTATCAAAAATTTCGTATATCGTATTTCGTAAATCTTACATCTTTATATTTTCAGAATAGAAAATGGATTCTAACCCTATCGAGAATCTCGTATCTCGTATCTCGTATTTCCCAATTCATATTTCCCCAAATTCTCCTTTGGAACTTCTGTCTCATTTTTAGTGGTTTTTCCCTACCTTTGCCCCCTAATTTGATGTCTCCCATGAGTTTGAAAGAAGAAATCCAGAAGCGTAGAACCTTTGCCATTATTGCTCACCCGGATGCGGGTAAGACCACTTTGACTGAAAAACTGTTGCTTTTTGGTGGTGCAATCCAGACTGCTGGTGCCGTAAAATCGAATAAAATCGATACCGCAACCAAGTCTGACTGGATGGCGATCGAGAAGCAAAGAGGGATCTCTGTTGCTACTTCTGTCATGGGATTTGAATACAAGGATGTCAAAATCAACTTGCTTGATACTCCTGGTCACCAGGATTTCGCAGAAGATACTTACCGTACTTTGACTGCGGTGGATTCTGTCATCATGGTAATTGACTGTGTGAAAGGGGTGGAGATGCAGACTGAGAAATTGATGGAAGTGTGTCGCATGAGAAATACTCCTGTAATCTGCTTTATTAATAAGCTCGATAGAGAAGGTCGTGATCCTTATGAATTGATCGAGGAAGTAGAGCAAAAGCTAAACATTCAATGTCACCCTCTTTCCTGGCCAATCGGTATGGGAAAAAGCTTCAAAGGAGTTTACAATCTTTTTGACCATAAACTCAATCTTTTTACTCCTTCTCAACGAAAACTGAGCGATGTTCGTCAGGTTTTTGAAGATGTGCAAGATCCGGAATTGGAAGAGTTGATCGGTAAAAACTTTGCCAATCAATTGCGCGAAGATGTGGAATTGATCGAGGGTGTTTATCCTGAATTTGATACGAAAGAATACTTAGAAGGGAGAGTTGCTCCGGTTTTCTTTGGCTCTGCAGTGAATAATTTCGGGATCAATGAGATGCTGGATACTTTTATCAAAATCGCTCCTGCTCCAAAAAGCCGTAGAACTGAAGATCGGGAAGTGATGCCTGATGAGAAAAAATTCTCTGGTTTTGTGTTTAAGATCCACGCGAATATGGATCCCAATCACCGAAACAGAATTGCTTTCTTGAGAATTTGTTCAGGTACTTTTGAGCGAAATAAACCTTACAACCATGTGCGTGGCCCGAAACCTTTACGATTCTCTAATGTGACCCAATTTATGGCGCAGGATAAAGAAATGATCGATGAGGCATTTCCAGGGGATATTGTGGGGCTTTATGATACCGGAAACCTGAAGATCGGCGATACGCTGACCGACGGCGAAAACATGCAGTTTGTTGGGATTCCTAGTTTCTCGCCCGAGATTTTCCGCGAGGTGGTAAACAAGGATGCGATGAAGACCAAGCAATTGGAAAAAGGACTTCAGCAATTGATGGAAGAAGGAGTGGCACAGCTGTTTACTTTTGATATGGGTTCTAGAAAAGTAGTGGGTACGGTTGGGCAACTTCAGTTTGAGGTCATCCAATTCCGTCTTAAAAACGAATACAATGCGACGGTGGAGTTTCACCCGATGAATCTATACAAAGCCTGCTGGATCACCAGCAAGGACAAAAAGCAGTTAGAAGAGTTTGTCCGATCCAAAAACCGTCACATAGCTCACGACAAAGATGGCAAGCTGGTTTTTATGGCCGAATCAAAAGCCTGGCTTCAGATGGTGATGGATAATTATCCTGAGATAGAATTTCACTTTACATCTGATATTTAAAAGCAAGCCCTTCAGAATTAAATAGTCTGGAGGGTTTTTTACTTTTCAATTTTGTAGCTGAATCTCCCAACACCAATTTTTCCTTGAGTGCTGAGTCCCTCAATCTGGCCAAAAACTTCAGTTTCTATGTCATGGTTATAGAATGACACCGATGCTCTTCCCAAGGAATCAGTTTGGATAAATGGCTCCCAAAAAATTGTGGCTCGTCGATCCGGTTTTGGATTGTTTATGTTTTGAACCGGATATTTAGGAGAGTAAAATTCCTTCTGAACTTGATACCCTTTTAAGACCAGGGTTTCTGCTTCTTGCTTAATGGAGCTTTTTCCGTTGATACTTTTTCTTGTGTAAAACCCTATAGCTCCGTTAGCTCCTCTTGATCCAAAGACAGCAGTGTCTGGACCTTTCCATACGGTATAACTTTCGATATCTTGGACTGGGATGGTAATCAAACTTTTAATATCAATGGGAATGTCATCGATCATAATCAAAGGATCTGTTCCATTCTTGATAGAACCATATCCTTGAATCAATACTTTCCAATCTGAGCCATTTCCCGAAACTTGCACACCTGAAACACGTCCCCGAACCAGTTCCAGAGGATGCTGTTGATTTTCAAGACCTGGATTTCCGGCTACTTGCACTTTTACCGAACCCTCTCCATAGATTTTTGGACCTGTGTATTCTGGTTCAATTTTCTTGCCTTTGACCTCCACTCCATCTAATAGGTACTCAGAGTTATCTAAATCAAAGGCCTTATTGCTGTTTTTACGAAGCTCTGATTCACTTAGGAAAGATTTGGGCAAAGCAGCTTTTTTTGAATTGAATAAAGGCTGATTATTCGGGATTTTCGGAAAAAGATAGCTGGTGTCAAGAAGAATTAAGCCTGCTTTCCCATTTTCAGCTTTTCCTTGCAATACCAGTTTTGTGGTGTCAAAAAAGACTAGATCAGTGAGTTCAAAGCTGCCCTTTTCTGTAGTTTGAGCGGTTTTAGAATCTGGAAAAGGGAATAATGAAAGATAGGAAACAGAACCTGCAGCCAAAGGATTTTGGTTTTTGTCCACCAGTTTCCCCTTTACTGTTATCCCTTTTTCAATTGGATATTCAGGCTTGGCAATATTTCCTTCTAGAGCTTCCGAGATAGTAAACTTTCTCCATCCCTGCGTCATCATCAATAAATCCAAAGCTTCTTCACGATCCTGATTTTCTGGATTGAAATAATAACCCGGGGATTCTAGATGCCCTTTAAGTTCAGAAGACATCAAAAGATAAGATTGAATCGTTTCACCGTTTTCATCCAAATAAATCTGTCCACCATCGACAACATTTAAGGAAAAGTTGGCGATCACAGGATTGCCATTTTGATCTTTAGCTTCTATATCGAGATGTACCGAATCTCTAGGAGCATAGGACATTTTATCAGGGTTGACAGAAATCTGAATTTGATCTTGATAATCGATGAAAACCAGCCGCTCAGACAATGGATTGCCCTCTTCATCCATCACAGTGATTTGGGTGATTCCAGAAGGAAATTCCTTTTTAGGGATTTTGGAAAATGAAATCTTATTTGATAAATCAATTCGGCTTGTTGCTCCGACCAAACCTCTTGTTTGAGCTAGCAACAAAACTTGTTTCAGTTCTGAGTTTTTGCTGGATTGTATTTTGATGAGTAGGTCGTTTGACTTAGGTGAATTGGTCACTGATAAGAGTATTCCTGATGCTAAGGAATTTGGCAATTGGATAGTTTGTCCAGTTTCTTTTACTCTTGCCTGATAGTTTTTTCCTTTCTCAGGGATGAAAGCGAAAACCCCCATCCCTAGATGATTGCTTTTAAACTCCCTTATTATATTTCCATTTTCCAGAATTTCACCTGTAACATTTCGGCTCCATCCATCCCTACCTATTGCTTTGAAAGCCAATTTATTCATCAAACCCTCAATAAGATTTCCTCCCTCTGGGAAAAACTGGAGGTCTATAACGTCTTTTGGAAATTCATTTTCTCCTTTCTCTTCTATTCCGCTCACAATTGTGATTTGTTTATGGAAAAAGTATTCCTCTTCCGAATTCCTCATCCAGTTGGTATAAGCTCTCAATAGATAGCTTCCCGGTGGAATTGAATCAGGTAAAGTCAAATATCCTGATGCAAATCCATCAGGAGAAAAAATTTTATGATGTTTAATGATTTGCCGGCCTGTATCGATCAACTCTATATAAATAGTATTGCTGAGTGTGGAGGTTTGATGAAATGGACCTGCGGTCAAATAGGTTTTGAACCAAATCGTTTCGCCTAAAGCATAAAAATCCCTGTCTGTATGAACATAAGCTTTCTCTTGGGGTCTTTCAGAAAGATATTTCTCAAAAGAAGAAATGATTCTATCCAGCGGATCATTTACTGGAATGTATGAAGACAAAAAAATAAATAAAACTAAAACAGAAACTGTGTAATGATACTTTGTCAATCTGAAGGTTTTTAAAAAGCGAGGATAGTTAAATCAATTAAACTAAAAATTTGATTTTAGGTTAGTTTTTCGGTTGAACAAGTCAAAATTATTTTTTGGTTTAACCATTTAGCCAGCAGTTGAATTTCAGTATTAATAAGGAACAAACTCCTCTTTCCCCCTAAACCTGGATGGTTTTATATTATCATAAGTATTAAAAGCACCACATTTATCGCAATCCTGAAAATAAAGGCAATGTTATTCTTAACTGGATTTTCAATATTTTCTTTGTGCTTGATACTCTGAAAGAAATAATAGGATGAGGCTATAATTGTCAAGCAGACGACGAGAATCAATGGAATAGTCAGAAAGTTTAACTCCTCAATTCTGCTTGCAAACGCATTGATAATAAATGAGATCATGGTCACAATGCTCCCGATGGAATGAGCCTTGTGGATTTGAGATAAAAGATGGGCGTCTGTATCTTTCAAAATAGGACAAATAATTTTTTAGCAGAAAAGAAGAAAGAAAGTTTCAGAATGAACTATAAGCTAAGTTTTGGGCTTCATCGGTCACCCAGCATCGGGCATCGGACTTTCTAAAAACACCTCCTCAAACTCAAACTTCTGCCCATTAAACAAGCCTTTGTCACTTAGCTTCAAATCAGGAATCACCAGCAAGGCCATAAAGCTCAGCGTCATAAATGGCGAGTTCAGTGTAGCTCCCATATCTTTTGCTAGTTTGTCTATTCGAGTGTAGGCTTTAGCGACTTCATATCCATCCGAAGCAGACATAATTCCGCCGACTGGAAGTGGGAGAATTTCTTCCTGGTCTCCGGAAACCGCAGAAACTCCACCTTTGGCTTCAATGATTAAATTGACAGCTTTGCAGATGGATTTATCATCGATCCCCACAGCAATAATATTATGAGAGTCATGTCCGACAGAGGAAGCAATTGCGCCAGTTTTCAATCCAAAGTTTTTGATAAACGCCACCGCCGGAGCAGCATCTTCGTAGCGATTGACTACAGTGATTTTTAGGATGTCTTCGGTTGGATTTGATTCGGCAAAGCCGTTTTTGATCAAAATTTCTCCTGAGATTTCCGGGGTGATCAATTGACCATCCAATGCTTCGATGACTCTGACTTTATTTCCATGGGCTTTGATTTGAAAGTCTTCGGGCTTTTTGAGCGAAGTATGGAAATTATTGATAATCTCATTTTTGATCGGTTTGATCAGTGTTTCTCCATTTTCTGCAACTTTTGCTCCATTGATAAAAGTGCTGATGACTTGGAAGTCTTTCAGGTCTTTCACTAAAATAAAATCTGCAGGATCCCCTTCTCTAAGTTGCCCAATATTCATCGCATAGTGAGCGATAGGATTCAGGCAAGCAGCTTGAAGTACCTTGAATAAATCTTTGCCTTTTGCGACAGCTCTGGCAGCTAGTTCATTGATATGGGAAATGGCGAGATTATCCGGGTGCTTATCATCTGAGCAAAACATAATTTGATCCGGAAATTCATCGATCAGATCAATCAGGGCTTCAAAGTTTTTTGCAGCGGAACCTTCACGAATCGCGATTTTCATCCCCAGTTTGATTTTGCCCAGTGCCTCTTCATAGGTAAAGCATTCATGATCGGTGCTAGGCCCTGCTGAGAAGTATTTCTCTGCCAATTCGCCTTTGAGTCCAGGAGCATGACCATCGATGGGTTTTCCGTATTTCTTCGAGATCCGAATTTTCTCCATCACCAGCTCATCCCGATTCACCGTTCCGGGCCAATTCATCATTTCCGCCAAATAGTGGATCTCAGGTCTGGACATCAGGTTTTCTATATCAGCTGCATCGATTTCTCCACCTGCAGTTTCAAAAGGAGTTGCAGGGACACATGAGGGAGCACCAAAGTAGAATTTAAAAGGGACCTGTTTTCCATTTTCAATCATATAATCCACCCCTTTCATGCCGCAGACGTTGGCGATTTCATGTGGATCGGAAACTGTGGCAACAGTCCCATGACAGACCGCCAACCTTGCAAATTCCGAAGGAACCAGCATGGAACTCTCCACATGCACATGAGCATCTATAAATCCAGGCATTAGGAATGGTAGGTTTTCATCCGAATCGATGCGATTAATTGCTTGGATTTTTCCATCAGTAATTTCAATCGAGACGGGATAAATAGACTTTTGGAGAATGTCAACCAGTTGTCCTTTGAGAATCATGGAGAAACAATTAAAAATTTTGCAAAGCGCCCGTGAATTGATCAGGTCTTTCTGCTGTTGGGAATAGGTTTAGATTAAAACTACTATATTTGTGGCTGAAATAAAAAGCGGATTAAAGCAGGTTTTTTCGATGGGTAAAATCGTCATTGCAATTGATGGATATTCAGGATGTGGAAAGAGTTCAACCGCCAAGGCAGTTGCAAAAGAATTGGGCTACACCTATATCGACACTGGGGCAATGTACAGAGCTGCTACCCTTCATTTTTTGAACAATTTTGTCACGCTTTCTAATCCACATGAGGTAGAAAAAGCCCTCAAATCACTAGATATCAGCTTTCATTTTAACCCGGAAACAGAAAAGCAAGAGACTTTTCTCAATGGGTTGAATGTGGAAAATGAAATCCGAAAGATGAAAATCTCGTCTAAAGTAAGTGAAGTTGCTGCAATCAAGGAAGTTCGAAAAGAACTGGTTGCGCAGCAAAAGGGGTTTGGTAAGAAGAAAGGAGTGGTCATGGACGGACGAGATGTCGGTTCTGTAGTATTCCCGGATGCCGAATTAAAAGTGTTTATGACTGCTAATCTCCACACCCGCGCTGAAAGACGTCAGCAGGAGCTCCTTGAAAAAGGAGAAATGGTTGATTTGGAGGAAATAAAAAATAACCTGGGGGAAAGAGATCGGATAGATTCTTCCCGCGAAGTTGGCCCATTGATCAAAGTATCTGATGCCATAGAAATTGACACGAGTTATATTGATTTTGAAGATCAGGTAGCTCAAATCGTCGATCAGGCAAAGAAAATCATCGAAAAAGAGAAAAGCTATGCAGGTAACCATTGATAAAAATTCAGGTTATTGCTTCGGAGTGGAGTTTGCCATCAAGATGGCAGAAGATGAGATGGAACAAAGCGATCAGCTTTATTGCCTTGGAGATATCGTCCATAATGATATGGAGGTAAAGCGCTTACGCGAAAAAGGCTTAGTGGTGATTGATCGTGAAGAATTGCAGGAATTAAGCAATTGCAAAGTGTTGATTCGTGCTCACGGAGAACCGCCGGAGACGTATAAAACTGCGATTGAAAACAATATCGAATTAATAGATGCTTCTTGTCCAGTTGTTTTAAAATTACAACATAGAGTAAAGACTGCCTTTGACCGCATGGAGCGTGAGAATGGTCAGATCGTCATTTATGGTAAGAAAGGACATGCGGAAGTGATCGGTTTGACTGGTCAGACTTTGGAGAAGGCTGTGGTGGTGATGGAAGAAAGTGATCTGGAAAAAATAGATTACACTCGTCCTGTAACTCTCTTTAGCCAGACCACAAAAAGCACCAAAGGATTTTACGATCTGTCTCAAAAAATCGAAGAAAGAATCAAAAATGCCAATTCCGAAATGGAAGAGGTGCCATTTAATGCAAATGATTCTATTTGTCGCCAAGTTTCCAATCGCGAACCGCAACTTCAGCGCTTTGCCCATGAAAACGATGTGATTCTTTTCGTTTCCGGAAAGAAAAGCTCCAATGGAAAAGCACTATACCAGGTTTGTCTCAATGAGAATAAGAGAAGTTATTTCATTGAAAATGAGACAGAAATGAATTCAGAATGGTTTAAACCTGAAGATAAAGTTGGTGTTTGTGGAGCGACATCTACGCCGATGTGGCTGATGGAACAAGTAAAATCTCATTTAGAATCAATGGAAGAAAGTGCTTTGCCGATCTGATTTAAATATCACCTTCAGAAATAATTGGCAACCATTCTCTTAAAAAGTGAAACATAATATCCCAGATACTCCCTAAATAAAATTTGTATTTATTAGATTTGGGGCGTTTTTCAAAGGCTCATAGTTCAAAAACAGATATGTCTAAAATAGTGAAGCTTAAGAAGGGTTTTGACCTCAAACTGGTAGGAAAGGCTAATCAAGAGTTAGCTGATTTTGCTCCAGCTCAAACCTTCGCCATTAAGCCGACGGACTTTATTGGCTTGCAAAGGCCTAAAGTACTTGTCAACGAAGGAGATACCGTAAAGGCTGGTACTCCCATCATGTTCGATAAAGCCATGGATCAGGTAATCTACACTTCACCGGTTTCCGGTCAGGTAGTAGAGGTCAAAAGAGGAGAGAAGAGAAAGCTTCTTGAAATCAAGATCCAAGCGGACGCAACCATCACCCACGAAGATTTAGGAAAAGCCAATTTAGCCTCTCTTGACAGAGATGCTTTAGTTGCTAAAATTGCCGGTTCTGGCGTTTGGCCTTCCATCATCCAAAGACCATACGGGATTGTAGCAAATCCTGCTGACACTCCTAAGGCTATTTTCGTATCTGGTTTTGATACAAATCCTTTGGCAGCTGATTATGGTTTCACTCTGAAAGGTGATGAGAACTACTTCCAGGCTGGTATTGATGCTTTGGCAAAACTTACTACTGGTAAAGTTCATCTAAACCTTGATGGTGCTAACCCAACTCCGGCTGTTTTTGCAAATGTAAAAAATGCAGAAATCAACAAATTTTCCGGTCCACACCCAGCAGGAAACGTAGGGATTCAAATCCATCATTTAGATCCTATTAATAAAGGAGAAATTGCATGGACTGTTAACCCTTATGGAGTTGTTCAGATCGGTAAATTGCTTTTGGAAGGTATTTATGATGCCTCTAAAGTTGTAGCAGTGACGGGTTCTGAAGTAACCAAAGCTGCTTATGTGAAAACTTACACAGGAGCAAACGTTTCAACTTTCACAAAAGGAAATCTTAATTCAGGTCATGTCAGAGTGATTTCTGGAAATGTTCTTTCCGGAGAGAAAATCTCTTTGGATGGCTACATTGGATATTATCACAACCAGATTACTGTTATCCCTGAGGGAGATTATGAGGAATTCTTGGGTTGGATCAAACCAACTACTTCCAAGTTGAGCTTTAGTAAGGCTTTGGGTATTTTCTCTTTCCTAAACAAAGGAGAGTTTAAAGTAGATACGAATACTCACGGTGAAGAAAGACCATTTGTGGTGACTGGAGTTTTTGAAAAAGTACTTCCAATGGATATCCTTCCTACTTATTTGTTTAAAGCGATCGTTTCTGAAGATTTTGACGAAATGGAAGAGCTTGGACTATATGAGATCATTGAAGAGGATGTGGCATTGTGTGAGTTTGTAGATCCTTCGAAGAACGATTTGCAGGAATTGGTAAGAAATGGGATTGAATTATTAATGTATAGTTAAAATATGAAGGCATTACAAAACTTATTTGATAAGCTAAAGCCGAATTTCGAAAAGGGTGGAAAGTGGGAGAAATTCTACACTCTTTATGAAGGACACCGGACGATTGCTTTTGCTCCTGATTTGACTACAAAGGCAAAAGGTGCGCAGATTAAAGATGCTGTAGATTTAAAAAGAGTCATGATCACGGTAGTAATTGCCATGATCCCTGCTTTGATTTTCGGAATTTTGAACGTAGGATATCAGCACTTCCTAGCTGTAGGTGAAGAAGTGACTTGGGTGGACAGAGCACTTTTCGGTGCCATGGCCGTTCTTCCTACTTTAATTGTTTCTTATGCGGTAGGTCTATTGACAGAATTTACTTTCTGTGTGATCAGAAACCACCCAATTAGTGAAGGATACTTGGTATCAGGGATGTTGATCGCCCTAGTGATGCCTCCATTTATTCCATTATGGCAAGTGGCATTGGCTACAATCTTTGCCGTAGTAATCGGAAAAGAGGTTTTTGGCGGTACTGGTATGAACATCCTAAACGTAGCAATGACAGCAAGAGCATTCTTGTATTTTGCTTATCCTGCTCAGATTTCAGGTGATCAGGTTTGGACTTACCTAAGTGGTGAAACAGCTGTAGATGGTTTCTCTGGAGCAACTGCTCTTTCTGTAGCTTACAATGCTGGAGTAGAAGGAACACAAACAGCTGTTGAAGCTCTAAATGCTCACAATGCTTCTATCGGAGGTGATTTCAGCTTTATGAATTTATTCATGGGTTGGGTTCCTGGTTCTATCGGTGAAACTTCTACTTTGATGGCTTTGGTTGGAGCGATTATCTTGATCGCAACAGGCGTAGCAAGCTGGAAAATCATAGTTTCTGGTTTTGCAGGAGCTTATGTGATGGGTACAGTATTGAATCTTTTGGCAGTGAATGAATACATGGCTATTCCACCTCAATACCACTGGGTAATGGGAGGTATGGCTTTTGGATTGGTTTTCATGGCAACTGACCCGGTATCAGCGGCGCAGACAGAAACTGGAAAATGGATCTATGGTATGTTGATCGGTGTTTTGACTGTCATCATCCGAGTGACTAACCCAGCTTATCCAGAAGGGATCATGCTAGCAGTATTGTTAATGAACGTATTTGCTCCATTGATCGATTATTATGTAGTAAAAGCTAACAAAACAAGGAGGTTACAACGTGCAACAGTCTAACGCTTATATCATTACTTTCTCTGTCATTTTGACCGTAGTACTGGGTTTATTACTTTCCGGTACAGCTCAGGTTTTAGGTCCAAGACAGCAGGAAGCCATTGCTTTGGATAAGAAAAAGCAAATTCTAGGTGCTGTGATCAGCGGTGAAGAAATTTCAGCAATGTCTCCTCAGGAAGTAAACCAATATTACGAAAGTCATATTGGTGCTACTGTAGTAGATATCAATGGAAAAGAAGTTACTGAAAAAGATGGTGTAGCAGTTTCTGCCGAAAACGTAGACGTTGCTAAAAACTATAAGCTTCCAGCTGAAGATAGACTTTATCCAGTTTTCATTTATCATGAAGAAGGGGATGATTCTAAAGTAAAATCCTATATCCTTCCTTTATACGGAGCAGGCCTATGGGATGCAATCTGGGGATATCTTGCTTTGGATACAGATATGAATACTGTAGGTGGAATTACAATGGCACACGCCGGAGAAACTCCTGGACTTGGTGCAAGAATCACTACTCCCGAAGTTCAATCTAGATATTCAGGTAAAGAGATTTTTAATGAGTCTGGAGAATTGGTAGGAGTGGAAATGCAAAAAGGTGAAGGGAAGGATTATTCTTCTGAGCCACACAAAATTGATGGAATGTCAGGTGCTACTATTACAGGTACTGGCGTCAATAATATGGTGAAAAGTTACCTGAGTCATTATAAGGCTTATATTGAGTCAAAGAAATCTTCTCAGGCAGTAGCCGCTCTTTAATCGAATTAAAACTCACTGAAATTTATCAATATGAGTGCTGAAACTATAGAAAAAGCGATTGTCAAAAAGCCAGCAGAGGCTTTCCTTTCCAAGCGCCGTAAAAAATTAGTAACAGATCCTTTAGTGGATGAAAACCCAATTACTATTCAGGTATTGGGAATTTGTTCAGCATTGGCGGTAACTACACAGCTGAAGCCTACTCTTGTAATGGCGATCTCTGTAATTTTCGTAGTTGCGATGTCTAACTTTGTGATCTCTTTAATGAGAAACACGATTCCTGCCCGAGTTCGTATTATCGTACAGCTTGCTGTGGTTGCTACCTTGGTAACTTTAGTAAGTGAAGTGTTGAAAGCTTTCGCTTACGATATGTATAAAGAACTTTCTGTATTCGTAGGTTTGATCATCACCAACTGTATTGTAATGGGTAGACTTGAAGCTTTTGCTTTGGGTAACAAACCTTATGATTCTGTTTTGGATGGTTTGGGATCTGCATTAGGTTATTCTTGGATTATCCTAACAGTGGCTTTCTTTAGAGAGCTTTGGGGTTCGGGATCAGTGTTCGGATTACCTGTATTTGACACTATTTCAGGTATTTTCGGTCCTGATTTTAAATTGGCTACCAACGGCCTAATGGTTTCTCCTGTGGGTGCTTTTATCATCTTAGGATTGATCATTTGGGTACAGCGTACCAAAACAGGATATGTTGAACACTAAAAACCAGTAAAGAAAAATGGAATTATTTAGCTTAGGTATTCGGTCGATTTTTATCGACAATATGGTTTTCGCTTACTTCCTTGGAATGTGTTCTTTCCTGGCGGTTTCGAAAAAAGTTAGTACAGCTATCGGTTTGGGAGCAGCAGTTATCTTCGTATTGACGGTGACAGTTCCAGTAAACTGGTTATTGAATGAATATGTATTGAAAGAAGGAGCTCTTTCTTGGGTAATGGCAGATCTTGCGTCTGTTGATCTTTCTTTCTTGAGATTCATCATGTTTATCGCGATCATCGCTGCGATGGTACAGTTGGTAGAAATGGTGGTTGAGAAATTTGCTCCAGCACTTTATGGTGCATTGGGTATTTTCCTTCCATTGATCGCTGTAAACTGTGCAATCCTTGGGGGATCACTCTTCATGGCTCAGAGAGATTATACCTTGGCTGAATCTGCAGTTTATGGATTCGGTTCTGGTACTGGTTTCTGTTTGGCTATTGTGGCACTTGCCGCAATCAGAGAAAAACTGAAATATTCTAATGTTCCAAATGGTTTGAAAGGATTGGGTATTACAATGCTTTTGACTGGATTAATGGGAATGGCCTTTATGTCCTTTATGGGTATTGACCTTTAAGATTAGAATTAGAACTTATATAGTAGTAAAAACCCGAAGAAGTAATTCTTCGGGTTTTTTATTTTAATAGGAGAAATTAATTCAAGAATTGGCTTTAAATTTCATGTCAAACTATTAAACACTCGTATTATGAAAAATTTATTTTCATTTGCCATTTGCTTTTTGATCACACTTTCAGTTTCTGCCCAATCTGGAGAATGGGTGGAGCTTTTCAACGGTAAAAACTTAGATGGCTGGAAAATTTCAGAAAACTCTCAATCATTCAAAGTGGAAGATGGAGTAATCAAAGTAGAAGGCCCAAGAGGACATGCATTTTACAATGGAGATGTCGCAAACCATGATTTCAATAACTTCGAAGTAATCGCCGAAGTAAAAACAATGCCTGGAGCTAATTCAGGAATTTTTATTCATACCCAATACCAAGAAGATGGATGGCCAAATGTAGGCTATGAAATTCAGGTAAATCAAAGTCATGGTGATTGGAGAAAAACGGGTAGTGTTTATTCTTTCCAAGACGTGAAAGATGTTTATGTGAAAGATGGAGAATGGTACACTGAGCATATCATCGTACAAGGTGATGTGGTGACTGTAAAGATCAATGGCGAAACAGTGAATGTTTACGACCAATCCAAAGACGAAAACCGTAAAGGTGATTTGGGTACTAAAAAAGTAGACCACGGAACGATAGCTTTGCAGGCCCATGATCCAAAGTCTGTGATTTATTACAAAAGCGTGAAAGTGAAAGTTCTTCCTGATTGATATAGAGAAATTTAAATAGAATAGTATCATCAAGTATAAATCCTGATTAGTTTTGAACCCTAATCAGGATTTTAAATTTATAGCCATGGCTTTTACCTATAAGCGTATTCTTTCTTATTTCTTGCGTGGGTTATTGTTTGTCACTCCGCTGGTAGTGACGATTTATATTATCTTTCAAACCATCCTTTTCCTCGATAATTTAATTCCAGTTCCTATCCCAGGTATTGGGATTTTGATGGTATTGGCATTAATAACTTTTGTGGGCTATTTGGCTAGTTTATTCTTTGCAAAACCGCTTTTTGATTGGTTAGAAAGAGGCTTGGTGAGAATCCCATTGGTCAACTTGATTTATACCAGTATCAAGGATTTGATGGGGGCATTTGTTGGAGATAAAAAAAAATTTTCCTCTCCGGTAAAAGTTCAGATAAGCGACACCTTGATGAGATTGGGATTTATCACGCAAGAGGATATGTCTATTATCGGAGAGGCTGATTTGGTAGCTGTTTATTTTCCCCATAGTTACAATGTGTCAGGAAATGTGTTCTTGGTGCCAAAAGATAAAGTAACACCTTTGGTAGGTGTAAAAAGCTCCGATGTGATGAAGTTTATGGTGAGTGGAGGAGTTTCAACTTTAGTTTAAAAAGATATGATTCATAAAAAGAACAGCCAGCAATTATCGCTGGCTGTTCTTTTTTAGTTCACTTCCACTACAAATTCCCCTTTTTCTTTAAACTTCCCAATTTCCCAAATCACCTGATTCTGTTGCTTCATCGCGTCTTCAAACCATTTTTGGTTTTCTGGATCTACTGCTAGCATAAGACCTCCGCTAGTTTGTGGATCGCAAAGTTTGACCAAATCCATTCCTACCACACCTTTTGTTTTGGCACTATAAGCATTCCAGTTTCGATACGTATTGTCTGGGAAAATAAATTGATTGATGTACTCCTGAATCCCATCGATCAAAGGAAGTTTATGTAATATTATTTCGGCTGAGACCTTGGCCGCGTCGCACATTTCGGTGAGATGTCCAAGCAAACCAAATCCAGTCACATCGGTCATCGCATGAACTTCCTCATGATTCCCTATTATTTCTCCTATAGAATTTAATCTACAAGCCGTGTCAAGTAAGTTGAGGTAATCTTTATCCTGAATTTTTTGTCTTTTTAAAGCAGTGGCCAAGACGCCAATTCCAAGGGGTTTGGTGAGGTAAATGATATCGCCGGCTTTTGCACCTTTATTGGTTTTGATTTTTCGTGGATGCACAATTCCATTGACAGATAGTCCGAAAATCGGGTCTTTAGCTGCAATAGAATGTCCTCCCGCCAATTCTATTCCTGCGGTTTTGCAAATACTTTTTGCTCCCTCCATAACTTTTGCTGCAAGTTCAGGTGCTAACTTCTCTACTGGCCAGCTCAAAATTGCATTGGCAAAAACTGGTTTTCCTCCCATTGCATAAACATCCGAAATGGCATTGGCAGCGGCAATTCTTCCAAAATCATATGGGTTGTCAACAATTGGTGTAAAGAAATCTACGGTGTTGATAATCGCAATATCCTCTGAAACCTGATAAACTGCCGCATCATCTTTTCCAGAGTTACCTACCAAAAGTTTCGGGTCGATTTGAGAAAATGATCCACTTGAGGATAAAATCTGATCTAAGATTGCCGGAGCTATTTTGCATCCGCATCCAGATCCTTCGCTCCACTCAGTGAGTCGGGTTGGTAAGTTTTCCATGAATGATACTCTTAAGCTTTAATAAAATTTCTGTGGATTCATTTAAATCCTTATTTGATAAATCTAAAATTTCGATGGTGTCTGAGCTATGTCTTTCCAAATCGAATTGGTATGTCTTATCATAATAAATCAACATATTTGATATCCAAGACTCATGATTATCATTGAGGATATCCTCAATGGCATTGGTAGTTCTAAGACCTCCCAATTTCTTTTTAAGCCTGTTGACTGCTGCAATAAGTTCTTCTTTCGGTAAATGGGAATATTCTTCCTTAATCAATTGAATCCTGTCTGCTTCTGGCTTTCTGATATCGATCAAAGGAGATTTTGCCATTTGATCAAAAAAATGATCGTTCAACACGATTTTCCCAATCCTTCGACTTTCATTTTCCAGCCAAATGATTTTTTCAGGATCCTTCTTTGCCAATTCTTCTGACATCAGGTTTTCGAATTGCTCCACACTTGGTTGAGGAGCTTGACCGATCGCTCCAAATGCCGATCCTTTGTGATTCGCCAAAGCCTCTAAATCTAAAATCTGTTCTCCTCTTGTTTCGAGTTCTTTCAGAAGTCTGGTTTTTCCCACTCCGGTTTTTCCTCCTAAGACAAGCAGGTTCCAATTCTTTCTTACCTGCTCAAAAGTGAAAGTTCTGTAGGTCTTGTACCCGGCTTTTAGCCGGTATACTTCAAATCCCACCATGCTCAAAAGCCAGGAAAGGATTTGACTCCTCATACCACCTCTCCAGCAATAAACCAGAATTTTCCCATCAGGAAATTTGTCTAAAACAGACTTTTGGATTTCATGAAACCTGGGGCCAACAAGCTCAAATCCTTTTAAGGTAGCCTCAATAGCACCTTTTTCCTTGTAGATGGTTCCGACGATAATTCTCTCCTCATTGGTAAGGATAGGTATATTGCAAGCGTCTGGGATGTGACTTTGAGCAAACTCTCCTTCGCTTCTGGCATCTATCAGAGGGATCTGAGTTCTTAGAGACCAAAACTCTTCCAGTGAAATCAATTTTTCTTTCATCGAACCATTAAGATAAAAAAAAGCCACAAGGAATACCCTGTGGCTTTACTCTTAATAATTATTTCTATTAAAGTTGAGCGTCTAGTTTTTGTGCCAAAACTGATTTTGGAACTGCACCAATTTGCTTATCTACAATTTGTCCTCCTTTGAAGAATAATAAAGTTGGGATAGATCTGATTCCGAAAGCTTGAGCTACTGAAGGGTTTGCATCTACGTCTACTTTTCCGATGACAGCTTTTCCGTCATAATCACCAGCTAATTCTTCTACCACTGGACCGATCATTTTACAAGGTCCACACCACTCTGCCCAGAAGTCTACCAAAATTGGTTGTTCGGATTTGATAATTTCTTCGAAGTTAGCATCAGTGATTTCAATTGCTTTTCCCATTGTATGTTTAGTTTAGATTTGCTTAATTTTTTCAAATATATGAGCAAAAGCCGATTGAAGAATAATAAGTTCCGATCGATTTAAAATTTTTGTCTATGACTTATAGAAGAAATTAATATTCTGATTGAATTACTTGACCTATTTGCTTCAAAAATTTTACTCATAATAGGTGTAATTAACCTTTCCCAATTCCTGTTGTCCAAAATGTAAATCGTAATATATCTCTTCTATTATTCTTCCCATTTCATCATAGAAATATTTTAAAGCTTCAGAGTTCTCTGTTTCAGAAGTAGTCTTTGAAAAAATTCTCCCCATATCATCGTAGTTGATCTGGTAGCTGTAATACGGGATTTCAATGTTTTTATCCCAATAAAAATATTCCTTAATAACCTTATTACTTTCAGGATTTTCGTAAAACATTTCAATTTTCTCTCCAGCGAATGGTAATCGGCCAGTCATTTTCACCTTTCGTTGATTTTCATCATAAAAGAACTCAAGAATTTTGGTGTTTGAATCATTATTCCCTCTGGAGATGCTAGCTATTTGATGGAAGTCTGTATATAGATATTGGGTTGAGTTCAGATATTTCAAGAGACCATTTTCCCTAAAATAATTCTTTGAATAAATAATGTGGCCTAGATTATCGTAATGGTGTACGGAGTAGGAATAATTATCATTGGACTCATATGTTTTAATCGTAAGAATTGAATCACCCGCTTGATTGTAGAAAAATTCCTCATGGCTAATGTTGTTTTGCAATTCCATTGTTTTGGATTTTAATTTTCCTGAAGGGTTTTTTACAACATGAACCAAAAGTGAATCGAGATTTAGAATGTCAAAATCTTCTTGAACTGCTACTGGATTTTCTTCTTCAGTACAAGCAGTTAGATAAAGTAGACTAAAAAGTACTAGGAGATATTTTTTCATTTTGAGTTAGTTTTCAGGTAGTTAAGATAACTAAACTCACTGGTGAAAAAAAATAGCTGAGATGGAAAAATTCCACCTCAGCTTTAAATTTTGAGTTTCAAAGGTCTTGGTTTAAATCACTTTGTAAACCACTTCCGGGATCTCTTTCAATTCTTTGATCATCTCAGCACTTGGATCGATGGAGAATTTCTTTGAAAATAATTCCAATGCTATATTCTCCTTCCTGTCCACAATGTCAAAGTAGAGCTTTGCGTCACCTTTATATTTTTCCGTGATGGCCTCCAGCTTTTCCATCAGGTCTAGGGTCAAATCATCCAAATCAATATTTACACGAAGCCCTTTGACCATTTTTCCACGGACTTCACTGAGCAGCATGATATTGGTGATCTTAAACTCCAATTCATTTTCTGCCCATCTCTTCCCGACAATCTGTCCAGAAAGGTACAAAAACCAGCCTGTCATGAAGTATTCTTTGAATTTCACGTAGTCTTCGCCAAACAGAAAGAATGTAAAACCTCCATGGTAATCCTCCAGCGTCAAGGTTCCAAAAGGCTTTCCATTTTTGGTAGTCCTATGCGCAAAACTGGTTACGGAGCCAGCAATTTTTAATTCCTTCTTGTTCTTTAAACTTTCCAGATCATTTAACTCAGGAAGATTCGCGTTGGTGAAGGATTCGATTTCCAATCGATATTGATCTAGCGGATGCCCTGAAATGTAAAGACCGACTACCTCCTTTTCAATGTTTAGCTGTTGAAGCTGCGAAAATGGCTCCATCGGTGCCACTGAAGGCAAAGGAATGTCCATGCTTCCACCGCCACCTCCAAAAAGACTTACCTGCGCACTATCTTCTTCCTGCTGTACTTTTTGTGCATACTTGGTTGCTTTTTCGATCAAGGTTAAATCTCCATCGGGAGCTTCCAAATATTGACGACGATGATGCTCTTTGAAACAGTCAAACCCTCCAGCCATGGCTAAAGCTTCCATGGTTTTTTTATTTAGAGCTTTGGAGCTTACTCTTTTCGCAAAGTCAAAGATATTTTTGAAAGGACCGTTCGCTTCTCTTTCTTTGATAATTTCATCTACAGCAGCCGAGCCAGCTCCTTTGATTGCAGCCATTCCAAATCGAATTTCTCCGGCTGCATTTACAGTAAACCCATTTTTGGATTCATTGACATCTGGCCCCAAAACTGGGATACCTGCCCGCTTACATTCCTCCATGAAAAACGTCACCTGCGTGATGTCATTCATGTTATTGCTCAGTACCGAAGCTAAATATTCAGCAGGATAATGGGCCTTTAAGTAAGCTGTCTGATAAGCAATCCATGCATAACAGGTGGAGTGGGATTTGTTAAATGCATAGGATGCAAAAGCCTCCCAGTCAGTCCAGATCTTTGAGAGTTTTTTGGCATCATGTCCTTTGGCGGAAGCCTGTTCGATGAATTTAGGTTTCATCTTATCCAGTACATCTTTCTGCTTCTTACCCATGGCCTTTCTCAAAACATCCGCCTCACCTTTGGTGAATCCAGCTAGCTTTTGAGAAAGAAGCATTACCTGTTCCTGATAGACAGTAATCCCATAAGTCTCTTCCAGGTATTCTTTCATATCGTCCAGATCGTACTCGATTGGCTCGATACCATGTTTTCTTTTAATAAAAGAAGGAATGTACGCCAATGGTCCTGGACGGTACAGTGCGTTCATGGCAATCAAATCCGCAAAAACGGTAGGCTTCAGTTCGCGCATGTATTTCTGCATTCCGGCAGATTCATATTGAAAAATACCAACTGTTTCTCCTCTCTGGAAAAGCTCATAGGTCTTTTCATCGTCGATAGGGAAGGTGTCAGCGTCCAACTCGATGCCATGTCTTTCCTTGATGATTTTGATCGCTGTTTTGATCAGAGTCAGGGTTTTTAAACCCAAAAAGTCCATTTTCAAGAGGCCTGCAGATTCTACCACCGAGTTGTCAAACTGGGTACAAACCATGTCGGAATCTTTGGCAAGGGCAACAGGAACGAAATTGGTGATGTCGTCCGGAGTGATGATCACCCCACAGGCATGAATTCCGAGGTTTCGAACTGATCCTTCCAGCATGGTCGCCTGATTGATCGTCTTAGCAGATTCATCCTGACCTTTTGAAATTCTAATTAATTCATCCGCTTTGGCGATCATTTCTCCCTGGCCTTTCAACTTATCAGAAAGTGCAGCTCTGTTTCCTGCCATTCCAAAAAGGGCTTTCAGCTTGATGTCAGGAACTAGGTTTGCTAATCTTCCAGCTTCCGCCAAAGGCAAATTCAATACCCTCGCTGTATCACGGATTGCGGATTTGGCGGCCATGGTACCATAGGTGATAATTTGGGCCACCTGATTCGAACCGTATTTTTTGATTACATAATCAATGACGCTCTGACGACCTTCATCGTCAAAGTCAATATCAATATCGGGAAGTGAAACCCTATCCGGATTTAGGAATCTCTCAAAAAGGAGATCGTACTCGATCGGATCCACATTTGTAATTCCAATGCAATAGGCCACTGCAGATCCGGCAGCCGATCCACGTCCAGGCCCTACAGAAACTCCCATCTTTCTTGCTTCACCGGTAAAATCCTGTACGATCAAGAAATAACCTGGGTAGCCTGTTTTTTCGATAGTAGCTAATTCAAAATCCAAACGTTCTTGGATTTCAGGTGTGATTTCCTTGTATCGTTTTTTGGCTCCTTCATATGTCAAATGCCTCAAAAAAGCATTCTCTCCACGTTTTCCGCCGTCAACATCGTCCTCGGGATGTTTGAATTGATCAGGAATATCGAATTTTGGAAGTAGTACTTCCCTTGCCAATTTGTAAGCTTCGATTTTGTCTACAATTTCCTGCGTGCATTCTATCGCCTCCGGCAAATCGGCAAAAAGCTTTTTCATTTCATCAGGACTCTTGATGTAGAATTCATCATTTGGGAATCCATATCTGAATTCACGTCCTCGTTTCCCGATGTATTTTTTAGGCTTCTCTACCAGTTCGCCGTCTTTCACGCAAAGCAAAACATCATGCGCTTTGGCATCAGTCTTTTCATTGTAGTATGAGTTATTTGCAGCAAAGTATTTTACATCATACTTGCGTGCAAATTCTAAAAGTACCTCATTGACTTTTTCTTCTTCTGGTACTCCATGGCGATTTAATTCGACATAAAAATCATCCCCAAACTGTTCTTTCCACCATACAAATGCTTCTTCAGCCTGGGTTTCTCCGACATTCAAAATCAAAAATGGAATTTCACCCCAAAGGCCACCAGTGGTTGCAATCAGGTTTTCTTTGTACTTCACCAATACTTCTCTGTCAATTCGAGGGACATAGTAAAATCCTTCGATATTGGCGTAAGAAGCTAATTTGGCAAGGTTATGATACCCTGCTTTATTTTTTGCAAGAAGAACGGTCTGGTACCCGTCATCTTTGTTTGCTTTGTTTTTTCTGTCCCGGCAAAGATTGAATTCACAACCTAAAATAGGTTTGAGTTCTTTGCCCATCGCTTCTTTCACAAAATGAAATGCACCCATCATATTGCCATGATCGGTCATCGCAATTGCGTTCATCCCTAGAGATTTTGCGCGGGCTACTAAGGCTGGAATCTCGGAAGTCGCCTGAAGGACTGAGTACTGACTATGGACATGAAGATGTGTAAAAGGAATATCTGTCAAGTCAGAAATATCTGCTCTTCCAGCTTGTTTCAGAATGTCTTTGGCAGCAGCCTTTTGATCATCTTTCGCTTGCGCAAAGTTTGCTTCAGCAAGCTTTGGAGCCTCATAAACAACTTGATCAATTGTGAGTCCTGCTTCTGGAGCTTGGACACCATGTGTGATCAGGCCAAAGAAACATCGAGCCGTCGCGTCCACATCGTAAGCCGCATCGTGAGCGTCACCAAAACCCTTTCCAAAAAGTTTCTGGTGAAGTTCTGTCAACGTTGGCCATTTGTATTTTCCTCCTCTTCCTCCTGGTATCGCACAGAAATCTGTGGATATATCTTTTGTATCCAGTTGAGTAGCGGTGAGAGGCATCGGTGCTTCTGCTCGCAAAAATTCCGAACCTACCACATTGATATCGAACTCTACATTGTGTCCGACGAGGTATTGCGCCTGTCTGACATCTCCTTCGAAAATTCCTAAAATCTGTTTTAGATCATGACCTTCTTTTTCAGCTCTTTTAGTAGAGATGCCATGGACTTTTTCAGCATTGTAAGGAATAGTGAAGCCATCAGGCTTGATGATATAATTATGATTTGAAATCAGTTTTCCCGTCGCATCATGCAGCTGCCAGGCGAGTTGGACCAGCCTAGGCCAGTTGTCAACATCTGACATGGGAGCATTGTAATCGCGAGGGAGACCTGTTGTTTCGGTATCAAAAATTAAATACATACAGCTTGGGGAATTGAGACTTCAAATTAGGGCTAATCTCCGAAAGGAGGCAAGTGAAGTGGAGCTAATTGTCGGGAAAATGAAAAAAATATTCACTCAGATTCTCAAAGTGAAGAGAAAATTATTTTTTCTAAAAATCTCTTGAAATATATATAAAATGGTACGTCTTAACTTTTGAAATAAAATCTCTAAAATCAGAAATCTAAGATCAAAATTCTGACATCAAATTTATCGTTTGTCCTCCCAAGGCATATAAACGACCTTTTTGGTCTCAAAAAAATCTTCTTTGAAATAATCCTCCAAATGGTAAACCACATAAGATTTTCCTAATTCCTCCATTTCTTCATCCACATCTCCGCCTTTCAAATATAGGATCCCATTAGGATACTCATTGATGTCTTCTTTTCGGATTTTGTTTTTTACCCAAGGATAAAAATTAATCATTCTGGTAACAGCTCTGCTGACCACGAAATCATATTTGCGAACCAATTCTTCTGCTCTGGCTTGCTGTGCTTCGACATTAGTCAGTTTCAATTGCTTCACGACATCTTTCACAACCGTGATTTTTTTTCCAATGGAATCAACCAGATGAAAGTGGGTTTCTGGAAAAAGGATTGCCAAAGGAATTCCCGGGAAACCTCCACCAGTTCCAATGTCAAGGACTTTAGTGCCAGGCTCGAAAGGCATTACTTTAGAAACGCCTAAGGAATGTAACACGTGATGGATGTAAAACTGATCCATGTCTTTGCGACTGATCACATTTATTTTTGAATTCCAATCAGCATATAATTCTGCCAGTTTAGAAAATTGTTCTTTTTGCTTTTCACTGAGGTCAGGAAAGTATTCCTGGATGATTTCTACTCCTGGGTTCATTAGATGTGTTTTTCTTTGCCAGAGGCGATTTCATACAGCAATTCCCTAGATCGGTGAAGCTGAGCTTTCACAGTTCCTAAAGGTTTTTCAAGCTCTTGGGCGATTTCTTCGTAGGAAAGTTCATCGAAATACCTCAACTGCACGAGTTTTCTATATTTCGCAGGTAGTTTATCCACAAAAATGCGTACCATTTCTATACGCTGGGTTTTTATAAACTCATCCTGAGGATTGTTATCATCGTCCTCAACATCAATATTCACAGAGTTTCCTCCATCATCCGTCATCGTATTGTTCAAACTCATTGTTTTGAGCTTTTTCTTACGGATAAAATCAATGGTGTTATTGGTGGCGATTCGGAATAGCCAAGTACTGAAAGTATAATCCTTCTTGAATCGCTCTAAATTCTTAAATGCTTTTGCAAAAGCCTCCATCGTCAGATCCTCTGCATCATCGGCATCGCGAATCATTTTCAGAATCATGAAATAAACGGCTTTTTTATACCGCTTCATCAAACTGGCATAGGCTTGTTGGTCTTTGTCCTGAACGGCTTTGTCGATCAGAGCAAAATCCTCTAGTGCTTTATTTGAAAAACCTCTTTCGTTTATTTCCATTGGATATCTTTTGCCTGGTGGGAGATAGTTCCCAAAACCCAAAAATAACCTAAATACAAGAAATCCAGCATCCAGACATTTTTTGCGGCTTTAGTACCTTGGATCTTTTTACTTGCTGACGCAAAAACGCTGACAACTATTACAGACCTTAGAAGAATAATACCGAAAACAATTAAAAATTGTTCCCAACTCTGGTCAATTCCGAAATAAATTAGCAATCCGAGACCTCCTAACCAGAATAATGCATGAGAAAGAGAGAAGAATCCAATTTTTTGTTTGTCTTCTCCGCGATAATACTTTCCTGCATGTAAGTGTCTTTTCTTCTGAACCAAATATTCTTTGAAAGTAGTCTTTGGCTTAGAAGTCGTATTGGCATCCGGGTCTAAAACTACAGCCGTATTTTTACCGGTTGCATATTGATTGACAAATAAGTCATCGTCACCTCCTTCGATATGCCATAAACCTTTGAAAGCTTTCACTTCCATAAAGAAGCTTTTGCGATAGCAAAGATTTCTGCCTATTCCCATAAAAGGAGCTTTCCAAAGGCTAAAAGAAATGTAATACAATGCCGTAAGAAGTGTCTCGAATTGGATCCAGCTATTTAAAAAACCTGAAGATTTTTCATAGCCAGAATATCCTAAAGAGAATGTCTTGTCATTTTGGCGAACTGGGGCAGTCATTTTACGGATCCACTGATCAGAATTTGGAATGCAATCAGCATCCGTCAGTAAAACGACATCATTTTTGCAAACTTTAATTCCCAATGTCATTGCAAACTTTTTGGCAGTGACATGATTTGGCGTATACTTGATCGTCACAGATCGAAGTCTTGGATAGATTGCCATCATTTCTTCGAGAAGTCGCTTGGTCCTATCCGTGGATCTATCGTTGACGATCATAACATCGTATTTGGGATAATCCTGCTCGAAAAGTTTAGGGATCAGGGTTTTAAGATTTTGGAACTCGTTATGAGCCGCAATCAGAACTGTCACTCCCTCTTCTTTTTGGGGATCAGAATGAGCCTTGGTAGGCTTTGAAAATGAAGTACGGCCAAATATCAAAAGCAGGTAAACTACCTGAATCAATATTCCGACACCGAAGATAAACCAAAGTAAAAATAGGCCCATAGGTCAATTTTGCTGGGCAAATATAAAATCAAATTCAGCAAGTCATTTAAGAATAACAGTATATTTTTGTAGCCAAGATCATACAATTTGCGGATTGTCCCTACAAGTCTGCGTTTTAACCTATGAAGTTTACCCTTTCGCATCAAGATAATAAAAGTAAAGCCCGTGCCGGAGTCGTGAAAACCGATCATGGCGAAATCCAAACACCGATTTTTATGCCTGTCGGTACAGCTGGATCTGTCAAAGCAGTCCATCAGCGTGAGTTGCTCTACGACGTGAAAGCGGAAATCATCCTTGGCAACACCTATCACCTATACCTTCGTCCAGGATTGGATATTCTGGAAAAGGCAGGAGGTCTCCATAAATTCAATGGTTGGTCTAAGCCGATCCTGACTGATAGTGGAGGATATCAAGTGTTTTCTTTGGCGGGCACTAGAAAAATCAAGGAAGATGGCGTGATGTTTAAATCTCATATTGATGGTTCGAAACATCATTTCACTCCAGAAAATGTGATGGATATCCAGCGGACCATTGGTGCTGATATTATTATGGCCTTTGATGAGTGTACTCCATATCCTTGTGAATATGGCTATGCCAGAAATTCCATGGAAATGACTCACCGTTGGTTGAAAAGATGCATAGATCGTTTTGACTCTACAGAAAGTAAGTATGGATACAGTCAAACGCTATTTCCGATTGTCCAAGGCTCGGTTTATAAAGACCTGAGGAAGCAAAGTGCAGAGTTTATTGCGTCCACAAATCAAGAAGGAAATGCGATCGGAGGTCTTTCTGTAGGGGAACCTGCGGAAATGATGTATGAAATGACTGAACTGGTGACCGATATTCTGCCCACAGATAAGCCTAGATATCTGATGGGGGTAGGGACGCCGGCCAATATTTTGGAATGTATTGCTTTGGGCGTGGACATGTTTGATTGTGTCATGCCAACAAGAAATGCGAGAAATGGGATGCTTTTCACGTCGGAGGGTATTATAAATATCCGAAACGAAAAATGGAAAGATGATTTTTCGGCTATTGACCCAGCTATTGGAGGTCATGTCAGCACTTTCTACTCAAAGGCTTATTTGAGGCATTTGGTGATCAGTAAGGAGATTTTGGCAGCTCAAATCGCGAGTATTCATAACCTAAGTTTTTATCTTTGGCTGGTTAAGGAGGCAAGAGAACATATCCTTGCAGGAGATTTTGCCGTTTGGAAAGATCAAATGGTGAAAAAAGTAAGTACCAGACTCTAATTCATGAAACTTCTCGACAAGCTGATCATTAAGGATTTTTTAAAGACCTACGTTTTTGTGGTCTTGATGCTGATCCTGATTGTTTTGGTATTGGATTTTACTGAAAAAAACGATGCTTATATCAGGAATGATGTTCCTTCCAGAGAAGTTTTGAAGTACATGGGGAATTATGGATTGTATCTGAATAATCTATTGACCCCGATTACCGTCTTTATTTCTGTCATTTTCATTACTTCCAAAATGGCTGGTAGAACAGAAATCATTGCGATA
Organism: Algoriphagus iocasae; assembly: GCF_014206875.1. GTDB lineage: Bacteria > Bacteroidota > Bacteroidia > Cytophagales > Cyclobacteriaceae > Algoriphagus > Algoriphagus iocasae. Next base: position 1,556,944 of record NZ_JACIJO010000002.1, read on the forward strand.
TTAAGTAGTGGAGTTAGCTTTCCGCGCTTATTGCGTCCTTTTATTTTCGCGGCCATGATGATTGGAGGGATCAGCTTTTTATTGAATGGATGGGTTCTTCCTGTGGCTACGAAAGGGGTTACTGAATTTAAATTGACCTACCTAGAGAAAACCAGAACAACGACGGATCCTAATATTCATATTAAAGTGGGGGCAGATTCCTACGCTTATCTGAGTAGGTTTTTCAAATCAGGTAATACTGGATATGCATTTACTTTGGAGACAATCCGTGATGGGGAGTTGATCAATAAAATTTCTGCTGATAGGATTGTTTGGGATACCGCCAAACATGAGTGGACGATGATTAACTGGCGACTTCGTGAGTTGAAGGATAAAAAAGAAGAATATACGGTAGGGGAGAAATTGGATACAGCTTTGACAATTACTCCCGCCGATTTTGATCTTCCTCCCAATCATCATGAGACTTTAAAACTTCCTGAGCTAAGTAGACAAATTCGGGTTTTGGAAGAGAGAGGTGCAGACAATGTCGCATTTTATAAGATTGAGCGATATGTAAGATTTATGTCGCCTTTTGCCGCTATCATTTTGACTTTTATTGGAGTCATTATGTCTGCTCGAAAAACTCGGGGAGGTTCAGGTTTTCAAATTGCGATGGGATTTTTATTGGCCTTTATTTATATATTATTGTTTATCCTTTCTAGGACTTTTGCCGAAAATGGGGCTACGTATCCGATTTTGGCAGTTTGGCTTCCGAATATCGTATTTGCCTTAACCGGTTTAGTTTTATATAAAACTGTTCCCCGATAAATGAGTGCGACCGTCAAAGACTATTTGATGCTTCACTTCATAGTTCTGATATGGGGTTTTACCGCCATTTTGGGACTTTTAATCAGTTTGCCTTCAATTGAGTTGGTGTTTTATCGGACCTTGATCGCGTCAGTTGGAGTAGCTTTTTTATTTCTGATCAAAAAGAAAAATATTCTCCTCCCAACAAAAGATCTTCTAAAAGTCACTTCCACTGGGATTATCATTGCTTTGCATTGGATCCTCTTTTTTTGGTCGGCTCGAGTTTCTACTGCTTCTGTTTGCTTGGCTGGAATGGCTACTACATCACTTTGGACAGCTTTTGTGGAGCCTATATTTAACCGTACTAAAATCAAATGGTACGAAGTCGCATTAGGGTTGGTGGTGATTTCTGGTTTGTTGGTGATTTTTTCATTTGAATCCGGCTATTGGTTAGGATTGATAATGGCCTTAGGCTCGGCATTATTGGCTGCGGTTTTTTCCGTCATCAATGGCAACCTCACTCAAAAACACAGCCCTTACCAGATTACCTTTTATGAAATGGCAGGAGCTTGTTTATTCACTTTACTTTTTATGCCTATATATTCTGAATTCCTAAGTGATGGCGTAGGGATCCAATGGGCTTGGGAAGGGATGGACTGGTTTTGGCTTTTGATTCTTGGAGGAATATGCACGGTTTATGCATTTTCTGTATCAGTAGATTTAATGAAGCGTCTTTCAGTTTTTTCTATCAATTTGACTGTAAATCTTGAGCCTGTTTATGGAATCGTTCTTGCTGTTTTGATTTTTGGGGAAAGTGAAAAAATGACTCCCCAGTTTTATCTTGGAACCGCCATCATTTTGGTGTCTGTGCTTTCTTATCCCGTTTTGAATTATTTAAATAAAAGGAGAAAGCCTGTAAGGCCGTTAGGATAAAAATTAAAGTGTTGTGATATCCTGCAAAGTAGAAAGTGCCAATTTCAATTCTTCACTTGAAATCTCGCCTACTTTTTCGATCAACCTTTTTTTGGATATCGATCGAATATGAAAAACTAGTAGTTCAGACTCCAGTTTCAGCCCGTTTTTGGCAGAGGGTTTCAAAATTGGATTTCCTTGATAGTTTTTGATTTTAGTAGTCAAAGGAGCAGTGATGACCACTTGAAGAAATTTATTCATCAAGTTTCCACTTAAGATGACTACCGGTCTTCTTCCAGCTTGTTCCGATCCTACCGATGGATTCAAATCAGACATCCATATCTCACCCTGCTTCATCTTCGATTTGCTTAAGATATGAGTCCATGCCTTCTTCTGCTACCAAAAGTATGTCTTCATCCTGTGCTGCTTGCTTATAGGATTTGATGTATTCCGCTCTTTTCAGATGTTCTAAATAAAGGTCAAGCGCATTCTCCATCAATTTATTTTTTGGAAGAGAAAGCTTCTTCGCATAATCAGCTAGTCTCTGAAGGAGCTCGTCGGGAAGTGTACTAGTGAATGTCGCCATTGTATTTCATATTTATGATTTACAAATATAAAATACAAAACCGTTTTAAGAATACAATTAACCTATTTATTCCTAGTGACTTAAAGTGTAGCTACAAATTGGAAATATGAATCCTTTCTTATCATAATTTCGGGCTCATGATCAAACAATCCAAAAACAGTAGAGCCTGATCCAGACATGGCAGCATAATAAGCCCCGGCTTCGTAGAAACTATCTTTGATTTGCTTGATTTCCGGATGATTTGAAAAAATGCTTGGTTCAAAATCATTCTTCAACTCCTCTTTCCATCTTTTCTTGTCCTTTAAAATCTCCGACAAGTCTTTTTCTGGCTTCTTTGGAGTAACTCCAGCGTATGCTTCTTTGGTGCCAATGTGGATTCCAGGATTGATTAATACAAGATGTGTCCCTTTCAAGTCAATGTTTACTTCATTTAGGATTTCACCTCTTCCAGTTGCGATTTTGGGAGTGTTTTCAATAAAAAACGGACAGTCACTTCCCAGTTTTGCAGCATATTCTTCTAGGAAAAAATCATCTAAAATCAGATCAAAAAGATTGTTCATCAAGTTCAAGGCAAAAGCAGCATCTGCCGAACCTCCACCAAGGCCCGCACCCATCGGAATGTTTTTGTGTAGATGGATAGCGATGTTTGGTAGATTTGGGAAATCCTTTTTGAGGAGCTGGTAAGCCTTAGCTATTAAGTTGTCTTTAGGGTCTCCGGGAATTGATAAACCTGAGCTAGTCCATGTTGATTTTTTAGGTTCTATAATGATTTCCAATGCATCAAATAAAGGAATAGGCACCATGCAGGTTTCGATCTCATGAAACCCATCATTTCTCTTTGAAGTGATGTGGAGGCCTAAGTTGATTTTTGCGTTTGGGAAGCAAATCATGGATATCTATTGAGTTTGCTCAAAAATAGGAGGAAAATCGACTAGCAGAAAAAAGTAGGTCAATTTTTAGATTTTCTTTAAAAGAACTTTCTTTTTGAAAGAAATGATGCTTTAATTCGAAACTCTTAGATAGATGTCAGACTTTTTTAAAAATTTTTACGATTAATTGAAATCAGTACAAAATTTTGAAAAATGAAAATATGGCAAATCTATTTGTTGAAAAACGGTGTATTTGTAATTCAATGCAAAATTTAAGATTGAAAAAATAGGATTTACTTATATAAAATATCTGGCAATTGCCTTTGAGGTAAAATTAAATATTGTAAGTCTGAATTTTCAGTTTTAAGTTTGTGAAGAAATAAAATCGATTCAAGAAATCACTCGACATAACTATGTATAAAGTAGTCATTTTGCTAAGCTTAATTATTCTCATTGGATGTTAAAAGTGAGGCACTAGACTATTTATAATGAATTAACCAAATCTAAAGTGCCTCACTAAACCTGAGGCACTTTTTTTTACACTCTATTATGACCCTGAAAAAACACAGTTGGGAAATCAGTGAAAATCCGGAGCATCCGGCCGGAATGGCTATGTTGTATGCCACTGGAATGAGCGATAAAAAGATGAAACAGCCTTTTGTAGGGATAGCAAGTTGTGGCTATGAAAGTAATCCCTGCAATATGCACCTAAACGACTTTGCCGGTCTGATCAAAGCTTCTTCCCAAGAGCATGATTTGACCGGTTTAGTTTTTAATACCATCGGTATCTCTGACGGGACCACCATGGGTACGTTAGGAATGCGCTATTCTTTGGTTTCCAGAGAGATAATAGCTGATTCTATTGAGTCATTTATCATAGGACATTCTTTTGATGGCTGTGTCGCTGTGGCTGGATGTGATAAGAATATGCCTGGAGCTTTGATGGGTATGATCCGTACCAATCGACCTTCAATTCTTCTGTATGGTGGCACGATCGCTTCGGGACATTATAAAGGAGAAAAACTGAATATTGTTTCTGCTTTTGAAGCCTTTGGTAAAAGAGTAAACGGTAACATCTCAGATGAAGATTATGACGGTGTCATCAGAAATGCTTGCCCTGGAAAAGGTGCCTGTGGAGGAATGTATACCGCCAATACCATGTCTTCGGCAATTGAAGCAATGGGGATGTCACTACCTTATTCAGCCTCTTATCCAGCAAATTCTCCCGAGAAATTGAGAGAATGCGCCGAAGTAAATAAGTACATGAAAGTCTTATTGGAAAAGGATATCAAGCCAAGTGATATCATCAATAAGAAAAGTATAGAAAACGCAGTAACCGTGGCGATTGCTTTGGGCGGAAGTACCAACGCAGTCATGCATATTATTGCTATCGCCAGAACTGCAGGTGTTGATTTTACACTAGAGGATTTCAAAGCGATCAATGCGAAGACTCCTATGATTGGGGATTTTAAGCCATCAGGGAAATTCATGATGGAAGATCTTCATGAGCAAGGAGGATTGCCTGCTTTCATGAAATATATGTTGCAGAATGGCTTCTTGCACGGTGATTGTTTGACTGTAACAGGAAAAACTGTAGCAGAAAATCTAGCTGATGTAGAGCCAGTGACTCCATCTATGGTCAATGTGATCCATCCTTTGGAAACACCAATCAAAGCAACCGGTCACCTTTGCATTCTTTCTGGAAATTTGGCTCCAGAGGGAGCAGTGGCAAAAATTACAGGAAAAGAAGGAAGTGCATTTACAGGGCCTGCTCATGTTTTTGACTCAGAACAAGATGCAAATGATGCCATCCGAGATCATAAAATAGAGAAAGGTGAAGTAATCGTAATTCGAAATATTGGTCCAAAAGGAGGTCCTGGAATGCCGGAAATGTTGAAGCCAACCTCAATGATTATCGGAGCTGGACTAGGATCTGATGTGGCATTGATCACCGATGGAAGATTTTCCGGAGGAACACACGGATTTGTAGTGGGGCACGTTACTCCTGAAGCATTCTGTGGAGGTCCGATAGGATTGGTTAGAAATGGTGATATCATTACCATCGATGCTGATAATCTTCAATTATCAGTGGCTGTTTCTGATGAGGAATTGGCTGAAAGAAAGAAAACCTGGAAACCGAAAGATATTTCTGATTTGCAGGGAACTTTGAAAAAATACAATAAACTAGTTGCCACAGCATCTGAAGGTTGCGTGACAGATAAATTCTAAGCCTATGAAAGACTTGATGATTCGAGGAGCAGACATCGTAGTCAGAACTCTCATAGAGGAGAATGCCGAAATTATTTTCGGATATCCCGGAGGGGCAATCATGCCAGTGTATGATGCACTGTATGATTATCACGATCAGATCAAACATGTACTTACGCGCCATGAGCAGGGAGCGATCCATGCTGCGCAAGGGTACGCACGAGTCTCTGGGAAAGTAGGCGTCTGCCTTGCAACTTCTGGACCTGGAGCCACAAACTTGATTACGGGATTGGCTGATGCCTTGATAGATAGCACACCATTGGTTTGCATTACTGGACAAGTAGCGGCACATTTATTAGGTACTGATGCATTTCAGGAAACTGACGTGGTAGGTATGTCTATGCCATGTACCAAATGGAATATCCAAGTAAGAAATGTAGAAGATATCGCTCCAGCGATAGCCAAAGCATTTTTTATAGCAAGGTCGGGAAGACCAGGACCTGTATTGATCGATATCACCAAAAATGCGCAGACTGATTTCGGTGAGTTCAACTATGTGCCATGTTTAGGTTTTAGATCTTACCAGACTAAAATCGAAGTAAATAAAAGCGATATTCAAAAAGCTGCTGAGCTGATTGATGCAGCGGAAAGACCGTATGTGTTATTTGGCCAAGGGGTCGTTTTGGGTAAAGCAGAAGCTGAATTCAAAGCATTTTTGGATAAAACAGGAATTCCTGCTGCTTCAACTTTGTTGGGATCTGGGGCTTTGCCTCAAGATCACCCAAGTTATGTGGGTAAATTAGGGATGCATGGAAATTATGCTCCTAATATGCTGACAAATCAATGTGATGTTTTGATAGCAATTGGGATGAGATTTGATGATCGGGTGACTGGCGATGTAAAGCGTTATGCAAAGCAAGCCAAAATCATTCATCTAGAATTGGATCCAGCTGAGATCAACAAAACAGTTAAATGTCACCATTCTGTTCTGGGTAATTGCAAAGACAGTTTGGAGCTTTTGACAGAGGCAGTGACCGCGAAATCACATCCAGAATGGATGGAAAGATTCCGTGAATTTGAAAGAGAAGAAAATGCAGCTGTTGTACAGCATGATATTACTCCTACGAAAGTCGGCTTGACAATGGGAGAGGTGATTCATCAAGTGAATCAATATAAAGCAGATGATGCGGTTTTGGTGACAGATGTAGGCCAGCACCAAATGATCGCTTGGAGATATTTCAATTATAAAAAATCCCGAACACAGGTAACTTCAGGAGGATTGGGGACGATGGGTTTTGCTTTGCCAGCAGCATTGGGAGCTCAGATGTTTGATTTCTCAAGACAGGTTGTTTGTGTAGTTGGCGATGGAGGTATCCAGATGACAATTCAGGAGCTTGGAACGATCATGCAGACTAAAGCTCCAGTCAAGATCATTTTGCTTAATAACAATTACCTGGGAATGGTAAGACAATGGCAGCAGATGTTCTTCGATAAGAGATATTCATTTACAGAATTGGACAATCCTGAATTTGTGAAAATTGCTGAAGCTTATGGCATCAAATCACAAAAGGTGTCTGATCGGTCAGATTTAAATGAGGCGATTGAAGATATGTTAATCCATGATGGACCTTACTTCTTAGAAGTTGTGGTTGAGAAAGAGGATAACGTATTCCCAATGATCGCTACAGGTTGCTCAGTAGAAGAGGTAAGATTAAGTTAACAACGGCCTATGAAACGTTACACCATATTTGTGATTACCGAAAACTTTATCGGTATTCTCAATCGCATCACGATCATCTTTACCAGAAGAGGAATCAATATCGATGCACTTACTGCCTCTGAAAGCAGAATTGAAGGAATTCACCGAATCACGATCGAAGTGACAGCCAGTGAGGATACAGTCATCCAGCTGGTGAACCAAATCGAAAAGATTATCGATGTGATCAAGGCCTTTTATCATGAAGATGAAGGGGTGGTTTATCAGGAAATTGCGCTTTATAAAATTCCGGTTTCAAAACTGGATGGCGGTCTTGAAAAAATCATTCGTCAGCATAATGCAAAAATAATCGCGGCAGAACCTGAGTTTGTCGTTCTTGAGCTTTCCGGTCACAAAGAGCAAACACAGGAACTCCTGGAAATTCTAAAAGGATATGGACTTTTGGAATTTGCCCGCTCAGGAAGAGTAGCCGTCGCCAAAAGAATGCATACAATAGACAGTTACGTAAAATAAAATAAATCAAATCAAACCTATGAAATCGAGATGTGCGAAAGACTTCTCTGAAGTTTCTTTGTCCATTTTGATTCCATGAGAACATTAAACAAATAATAAACTCATGTAATGACCTCTTTTAGAAATTGTGAAAAAAGAGCGATTCCTAAAAGGCCATTAAAAATCAAATTACTAAGCACATGAAATTAAAATTCGGCACAGTAGAAGAAAACGTAGTAACCAGAGAAGAATTTCCTTTGGAAAAAGCTAGAGAAGTCCTGAAAGACGAAGTTATTGCAGTTTTGGGTTACGGAGTACAAGGACCTGGTCAAGCGCTAAACTTGAAAGACAATGGATTCAATGTTATTGTAGGTCAAAGAAAAGGTTCAAAAACTTGGGATAAAGCTGTTGCTGATGGCTGGGTTCCTGGAGAAACATTGTTTGAGCTAGAAGAAGCTTGTGAAAAAGGTACTATCCTTCAATTCCTTCTTTCTGATGCAGGTCAGATTGCACTTTGGCCAACAGTTAAAAAACACTTGACTCCTGGAAAAGCATTGTACTTCTCTCACGGATTCGGTGTGACATATAAAGAAAAAACAGGAATTATTCCTCCTGCTGATATCGACGTGATTTTGGTTGCTCCAAAAGGATCAGGAACATCTTTGAGAAGAATGTTTGTGGAAGGTAGAGGATTGAATTCTTCTTACGCGATCTATCAGGACGGTACAGGAAAAGCAAAAGATAGAGTAGTTGCTTTGGGTATCGGTGTAGGTTCAGGATACTTGTTCGAAACAGATTTCTACAGAGAAGTAACTTCTGATTTGACAGGAGAAAGAGGAACATTGATGGGAGCCATCCAAGGGATTTTCGCTGCTCAGTACGAAGTGTTGAGAGCAAATGGTCATACTCCTTCTGAAGCTTTCAACGAAACTGTAGAAGAATTGACTCAATCCTTGATGCCATTGGTAGCTGAGAATGGTATGGACTGGATGTATGCCAACTGTTCTACTACTGCTCAAAGAGGTGCTTTGGACTGGTGGAAGCCTTTCAGAGATGCTACTAAGCCAGTATTTGAAGAATTGTATAACAGTGTAAAAACTGGACAAGAAGCGCAAAAGTCTATCGATTCTAATTCGAAAGAAGATTATAGAGTGAAATTGGAAGCTGAATTGAAAGAATTGAGAGATTCTGAAATGTGGCAGGCAGGTGCTGTCGTCCGTCAATTGAGACCAGAAAACAATTAAACCTAAAACCTAAGAACAATGAGTGAAAAGCTATGGATATTTGACACAACCCTAAGAGATGGGGAGCAAGTGCCAGGGTGTCAGCTGAATACCCAGGAGAAAATTGTGGTGGCGAAAGCTTTGGAAGAACTAGGTGTAGATATCATCGAAGCCGGCTTTCCAATTTCCAGCCCGGGGGATTTTAACTCGGTAGTGGAGATTTCAAAGGCAGTTTCAAACCCAATCATTTGTGCCCTCTCGAGAGCCGTTGAGAAAGATATCGAAGTAGCAGCCCAAGCACTCAAGTTTGCAAAGAAAGGTAGGATTCACACTGGTATCGGTGTGTCTCCTTACCATATTCAATATAAGTTGCGCTCCACGCCTGATGATATCATCAAGCGTGGTGTGGCAGCGGTGAAGTTTGCAAAAAGATTTGTGGAGGATGTGGAATTCTATGCAGAGGATGCAGGTCGATCAGAGCCGGATTTTCTTTGCAAGATCATTGAGGAAGTTATTAAGGCAGGAGCTACAGTTGTAAACATTCCGGATACGACAGGATATTGCCTTCCTGAGCAATATGGTGCAATCATCGCTAGCCTAAAAAACAATGTTCCAAATATTGACAAAGCAATCATCGCGACGCATTGTCATAACGATTTGGGCATGGCTACTGCAAATACTGTGGCTGGGGTTCAACATGGTGCCCGTCAAGTAGAAGTGACAATTAATGGTATTGGCGAAAGAGCCGGTAACACCTCTATGGAAGAGGTTGTCATGGCGATTAAGTGTCATCAATCCATTCCTGTTCATACGGATATTGTAACTCCTAGGATTTATAAAACCTCTCGATTGGTTTCTAAATTGATGAATATGCCAGTGCAGCCAAATAAGGCGATTGTTGGAAGAAATGCTTTTGCACACTCTTCCGGAATTCACCAGGATGGCGTGTTGAAACATAGAGAAAACTATGAAATCATCGATCCAAAGGATGTGGGAGTAGAGGAATCTACAATTGTATTGACTGCAAGATCTGGTAGAGCTGCATTGAAACATCACTTGGATGCATTGGGTGTAGAACTAGAAGGTGAGGCATTAAGAGAAGTCTATGAGGCATTCTTGATCCTTGCTGATAGCAAAAGAGATATTGGAAGAAAAGACTTGATGGGTCTGGTAGGTAAATATTTGGAAGAATCCAACTTTATCGAACTAGGTACAGTAACCTATTCTTCTAATGGGGCCATTCAGGCCAAAGTTTCATTAACCATTGGTGATGAACCACATACAGCGACTTCCCAAGGAAATGGGCCAGTTGATGCAGTATTGAAGGCAATTGATAAAATCGTAAAACCTCAGGTTGACCTAGAGGAATTTCTGATTCAGGCAATCACTCATGGCAGTGATGATGTGGCTAAAGTCCACATGCGATTGATCAAAGGTGATAAGCCTTATTATGGATTTTCTTCAAACACAGACATCGTCTTGGCATCAGCTCAGGCATTTGTGGATGCGCTAAACAAAATACCAGTCAAAGAATATACGACTGCTTAAAATCATGGAAAAGACAACATTATTTGATAAAATCTGGGATGCTCACGTGGTACGTTCTGTACCATCCGGTCCTGATGTTTTCTTCATCGATAAACATTTTATCCATGAAGTTACCTCTCCGGTTGCATTCCTAAACCTGGAAAAACGTGGTGTTAAGGTGAAATATCCTCATCGCACCATCGCAACTCCAGATCACAACGTTCCTACAGTAGATCAGGATCAAACCATCAAAGACAAGCTTTCTCGTATGCAAGTGGAGAAGCTTCGCGAAAACTGTAAGAAATACGGAATTGAACTGCATGACTTAGGATCTGCCCATCACGGGATTGTTCACGTGATCGGACCTGAATTGGGAATTACCCAGCCGGGAATGACCATCGTTTGTGGGGATAGCCATACTTCTACACACGGAGCTTTCGGAGCTATTGCTTTCGGAATTGGTACATCTGAAGTAGAAATGGTTTTTGCTACCCAGTGTATCATGCAGTCCAAGCCAAAGAAAATGCGGATTACTGTTGAAGGTGAAATTGGTCCTGGGGTTACTTCTAAGGATATTATCCTTTACATCATTGCCAAAATCTCTGCTGCTGGAGCTACAGGTTATTTTGTGGAATATGCAGGATCTGCGATCCAAAGTTTGTCTATGGAAGCCAGAATGACCATTTGCAACATGTCTATCGAGATGGGTGCAAGAGGTGGTTTGATTGCTCCGGATGAGACTACTTTTAACTATCTGAAAGGAAAACAATATTCTCCAGCTGGGGAAGATTGGGATAAAGCAGTGGCTGAATGGTCAAAATTGAAGACTGACGATGGAGCTGTATTTGATAAAGAATACACTTTTGATGCAGCGGATATCGAGCCAATGATCACTTATGGTACTAACCCAGGAATGGGAATCAAAGTACTTGGTAATATTCCTACTACCGAAGGAATGGAAGGAAGTAACAAAACTTCATACTTGAAATCTTTGGACTACATGGGATTTGCACCAGGTGAACCTGTTAAGGGTAAGCAAGTGGATTATGTATTTGTAGGATCATGTACAAACGGTAGAATTGAAGACATTCGCTCAGTGGCAGCTTTTGTGAAAGGGCATAAAAAAGCAGATAATATTACTGCTTGGATTGTACCGGGATCAAAAGAAGTGGAGAAAATGGCGCAGGAAGAAGGCTTGGTGAAAATCTTGGAAGATGCCGGATTTGAATTGAGACAACCAGGATGTTCTGCATGTTTGGCAATGAATGATGATAAAATTCCAGCGGGGAAATATGCTGTTTCTACTTCCAACAGAAACTTCGAAGGTCGTCAAGGGCCAGGTGCTAGAACTATGCTCGCATCTCCTCTGACTGTAGCAGCTGTAGCTGTGAAAGGTGAAATCTGCGATCCAAGAGAAGTATTTCAAAATTAAAAACACGAAGTCAGAAATGGGAAGTACGAGTTTGAATCGGTGATTGAGATTAATTAGCCGAATAAACTTTTCAACTTTCCAACTTTCCAACCTTTGAACTAATTAAAAAATGGCTTACGATAAATTCACAGTTTTAACGAGTACGGCTGTTCCTTTGCCTACCGAAAACGTAGATACTGACCAGATCATCCCAGCTCGTTTCCTGAAAGCTACCGAGCGCGAAGGATTTGGCGACAACCTTTTCCGTGACTGGAGATATGATGTAGAAGGAAATCCTAAAAAAGATTTCGTACTAAACGACCCAACATACTCTGGAAAGATTTTGGTAGCTGGAAAGAATTTCGGCTCTGGATCAAGTAGAGAGCACGCTGTTTGGGCAATTTATGATTATGGATTCAGATGTGTGGTTTCAAGCTTCTTTGCAGATATATTCAAAAATAACTGTTTAAATATCGGTGTATTGCCGGTGACAGTTTCTCCGGAGTTTGCAGACAAATTGCTATCTGCAGTGACTGAAAATCCAAGTACAGAAATCGAAGTAAGTATTCCTGCTCAAACGATCACGCTTCTTTCAACAGGAGAATCTGAATCTTTTGACATCAATTCTTACAAAAAAGATAACATGCAAAATGGTTTTGATGACATCGACTATTTGCTAAACATGGAGTCTGAAATCGACGAGTTCGAAAAAACAAGATAATACTTGATGAATCAGCAGAGACGCATAGAAATAATGGATACAACCCTGAGGGATGGTGAACAGACCTCAGGCGTTTCCTTTCTGCCTTCTGAAAAGCTGCAGATAGCGAAATTACTTTTGGAGGAACTCCGGGTAGATCGTATTGAAGTGGCATCAGCTCGCGTTTCTGACGGAGAGCTGGAGGGAGTACAAAAAATTACCCATTGGGCAGCTGAAAAAGGCTATTTGGATCGTGTGGAAGTGTTGGGTTTTGTAGACACTCCGGCATCTGTAAACTGGTTGATTCAGGCTGGTGCAAAAGTGATGAACCTATTGACCAAAGGTTCATTAAACCACCTAACTCATCAACTCAAAAAGACTCAGGAGCAGCATTTTGCTGATATTGCAAAAAGTATTGCCCATGCTCAGGAAAACGGAATAGATGTCAATATCTATCTGGAAGATTGGAGCAATGGCATGCGTAATTCTCCTGACTATACTTTGGATCTTATTGAGTTTCTTTCGAAACAACCGGTAAAAAGAATTATGCTTCCTGATACCTTGGGACTACTTTCTCCGGAGGAGACCAAGGATTATTTCATCAAGATTACAGAAAAATACCCGTCTGTTCATTTTGATTTTCATGCACATAATGACTACGATCTTTCTGTAGCCAATGTCATGGAAGCTATCTTGCATGGAGCTTCGGGAATCCACACCACTATTAATGGACTTGGAGAAAGAGCTGGTAATGCTCCTTTAGAATCTGTAATCGCGGTAATCAAGGATTTTACATCTCTTCAGATAGGTGTTCAGGAGCAGAAAATCTATCGGGTAAGTAAATTGGTCGAGCAGTTTTCTGGTCAGCATATTCCAGCAAATAAGCCTGTTGTAGGAGAAAATGTATTTACCCAAACAGCAGGAATTCATGCGGATGGGGATAACAAAAAGAATCTCTATTTCAATGACCTGCTTCCAGAGCGATTTGGGAGAGAGAGGAAATATGCGCTTGGCAAAACTTCCGGCAAAGCTAATATTCTGAAGAATCTTGAGGAATTGGGAATTTCTTTAGAGAAAGATGAGCTCACAAAGGTTACCCAGCGAATCATTGAACTTGGAGACAAGAAAGAGCGAGTGACGACGGAAGATTTGCCTTACATCATCTCTGATGTGTTGCAGAATAATTCCATCGAGAAAAATATCCATATCGAAGGGTATCATATGACTCATTCTAAAGGGTTGAAACCAACTGTCCAGCTCAGAATGAAAGTTTATGGAAAAACCTACGATGAAAGTGCAACTGGTGACGGACAATATGATTCCTTCATGAGAGCACTAAGAAAGATTTATAAATCTTTGAAAAAAGAACTTCCGAAACTGATAGATTATCATGTTTCAATTCCTCCAGGTGGTAAAACAGATGCTTTTGTAGAAACTGTTATCACTTGGGATTATGGGAAAATATTTAAAACAAAGGGGTTAGACCCTGATCAAACAGTGGCAGCGATGATGGCCACAGAGAAAATGCTGAACATCGTCGAATCATTTAATCAAAATCCAACCCAAGAAGAATCCAAATTCTATGGAAATGAATATCGCGCTGTTGCCGGGTGATGGCATCGGCCCTGAAGTAATCGACCAGGCTGTGAAAGTAGTGAAAGCTATCGGCCAAAAATTCGGACATAACATCACTTTTAAAGAGGCGCTAGTTGGAGCTGCGGCAATTGACGCAACTGGTGAGCCTTATCCAGATTCCACACACGAAATTGCTGCTGCTTCTGATGCGGTGCTTTTCGGAGCTATTGGAGATCCTAAATATGACAATGATCCTAAAGCAAAGGTACGTCCCGAGCAAGGATTGCTATTGATGCGTCAGAAATTAGGCTTGTTTGCAAACGTAAGACCTACCTTCACTTTCCCTTCTTTGGTACATAAGTCTCCTCTGAAATTAGAAAGAGTGGAGGGAGTTGACTTCGTTTTCTTCAGAGAATTGACTGGAGGAATTTATTTCGGCGAGCCAAGAGGAAGAAACGAACAAGGAACAAAAGCTTTTGATACCAATGTGTATAGCAAGCATGAAATTGTTCGACTAGCGAGAATGGGTTTTGAAGCTGCGCAGAAAAGAAGAAAAGTTTTGACTTGTGTGGATAAAGCAAACGTAATGGCTACTTCAAGACTTTGGAGAGAAACTGTTCAGGAATTGGCACCGGAATATCCAGATGTAAAGGTAGAATATGAATTTGTGGATGCGGTTGCGATGCGTTTGATCCAGTGGCCAAAAGCATACGATGTGTTGATCACAGAAAACCTATTTGGAGATATCTTGACTGACGAAGCTTCTGTGATTTCAGGTTCTATGGGATTGATGCCTTCTGCTTCTTTGGGTACTTCTATCAAATTATTCGAACCAATTCACGGTTCTTATCCTCAGGCAGCTGGAAAAGATATTGCTAATCCTTTGGCAACTGTACTTTCTGCTGCGATGATGTTTGAGTATGCTTTTGACTTGAAAGCAGAAGCTCAAGCTATTTCTGATGTAGTGAACCTTTCACTATCTGAAGGATATGTGACCGAAGATATCGCAGATGGAGGACCATCTTACAAAACTTCTGAAGTTGGCGACTGGCTAGCTGCGAAGATTTTGGCTTAAGCAATTTCTTAATGAAAACAAAAAGGTCACCTGATAAGGTGACCTTTTTGTTTTAATATTACTTTTTGGGGAATAGGAAAAAAATCATCAAATCTTAATCAAGCCCAGACAGTCAAGTTTTTTAAGAAGTTTATATTGGGGTTTCAAGGAAAGAAACCATGAATGTTAGAAATCCACTGATAGCGCTATTTTCTCTTATCTTATTAGGGTCATGTGCATCCAGTAAATATCAGGCAGATGGGAAGAAATGGTACAAAGGCAATCTTCATACCCACTCTTATTGGTCAGATGGAGATGATTATCCCGAGATGATCATGGATTGGTATAAATCTCATGATTATGATTTCGTGGTGCTTTCTGATCACAATACCTTGGCAGTAGGCCAAAAATGGAAGTTGATTCCAAAATCCCCATCGCATGAAGCAGGTTTTCAGAAATATGTAGAGAAATATGGAGATCAGGTGATTTATCGTGAAGATTCCTTGGGTCGGGTAGAAGTGAAACTCAAAACTTTAGCAGAATACCGTCCGATGTTTGAAGAGAAAGATGAATTTCTGATCATTCAATCACAGGAGTTAACAGAAAGTTTTGAGAAGAAGCCGCTTCATATGAATGTGACGAATATTCAGAAATTGATACCTGCGGAGGGAGGAAATTCAATTCCTGAAATCTTGCAAAATGGTTTGGATCGGGTAAAAGCCCAGAGGGATTCAACTGGTGTTCCGATGTTTTTACATATCAATCACCCGAACTTTGTCTGGGCGATTACTCCCGAAGATATAATTGAGTTGGATGGAGAGCGATTTTTTGAAGTGTATAATGGTCATCCACAAGTGAATAATTACGGAGATTCTCTTCGCCCAAGCATGGAAGTGCTTTGGGATAAAGTTCAAGCGGCATATTTACAGGCAGGGAAACCTTTGCTTTACGGTTTGGCTGTTGATGATGCACATAACTACCATGTTTTTGATCAAAACAGCAGTAATCCTGGGAGGGGATGGGTGATGGTTTTGTCGGAAAGCTTAGACCCGGCTTCTTTGGTTGAAGCTATGGAGCGTGGAGATTTCTATTCAAGTACGGGTGTTACTTTGGAATCAATAGACTTCAGTGGAAAAACGCTAAATGTCGAAGTGAGGGCGGAAGATGGTATTTCTTATGAAATCCAATTCTTTGGAACAAAGAAATCAAACCCAGCAGAGAGTGGAATATTATTGAGCGAAATAAGCGGAACTTCAGGATCGTATACTTTGGAATCAGATGATATGTATGTTCGAGCAAAAATCATTTCTTCCAAACCAAAAGAGAATCCTTATCAGATAGGGGATACAGAAACTGCTTGGACGCAACCAGTGAAAGTTTACTAAATTTAAAAAATAGTGAAAAACAAAATCATTGGGGGCTTTTTCGTAACCGGTGGGATATTTTCCTTTTGGCTATACCGGAAAATGTTGTGTGAATTACCTTATATCTTCAAGAACATAGGAGACTTATCAGGTAATATTTTCTCTTATAACATCTTTTTTGCTCAATTATTTTTCTACCTAAGCTTATCAACTTTATTAATTGTTTTTGGGATATTGAAAATCAAAAAAGGTAAAGTTGTAATACTACCGGTAGTAGTTGTTTTTGGGTTAACCCTATGGTTTCTTCTTGAGTTACCTCTATATAATTGTGATTTTTATGAAATACCTCATTCATTTTGGCATTCTCAAATTTTTCATATGCACTGAAGAATGAATTTGGTATTTGTAAAAAAATAAAATGATGGGTTGATTTAAATTGCTCTTAATTTCAATTCTCAAATCACAAACCATTAATTCATTGCAATCCCGCCCTTTCTCATACCTTTTTTCCATCTCCTATTTCGGTGCCCGATACAAAGGTTGGGCACCTCAGCCCAACCAGCCAACCGTGCAAAGGAGGTTGGAGCGGGTTCTTCGACATGTTTTGGGGCATGAGGATTTTTCGTTGATCGGAGCTAGTCGGACAGACTCTGGAGTTTCCTGTATCGGAGGCTTTGTTCAGGTTTTTCTTCGGGATGAAGTAGAGATGGGTTTGCTTTTGCCACAAATTAGTGAGCAGCTGCCTCAGGATATTCATTTGAATTCTGTCAAAGTGGTTCCTAGTAATTTCAATTTGATCCAGTCAGTTAAACAGAAAACTTATCGCTACTATTTTTCAAATTCGAATTTATTTCACCCATTCGCTTCTTCATTTTTGGTGAATGTTCTCGGAAGTTTAGACTGGGGAAAAATGGAGCAAGCTTGTAAATTATTTATTGGTGAGCATAACTTCAAAGGCTTCTGTAGGCCTTCCGAAAATAAATCAGACTATCAGCGGGAAGTACTTTCTGCAAGAATATCAAGTTCAAGTGAGTTTCTAGGGCAGTTTTTTCCTGAAGAAATCTCATATTTCGAAATCACTGGAACAGGCTTTTTGCATCACCAAGTTCGAATGATGATGTCAGCTATCTGGCAAATAGGTAAAGGAGAAATGGAATTGTCAGAAATTGAGGCTCGATTCGAGACTCCTGATAAATTTGAAAAACTTCCACCAGCTCCAGCCAATGGATTGGTCCTTTGGGAGACAATTTTGGATAACCTTTGAGGTGTCATTTCGAAGGAGGAACGACTGAGAAATCTCTTCGAAGGTTTTGATATATAGAATTAAACCTTCGAGGTTTAGAAAACCTCAAAGGTTAATTTTTCAAAGAGTAAGTTCAAACACATAGTCATCCATCACATAACCTTGTCCTATATCAATGACTTCTTCTTTAATTTTTACAAAGCCGATGTATTCATAAAAGTCGATTGCACCTTTGTTGTATTTGTTGACATTTAATAGAAGACTAGCTTGATTGTTTTCTTTAGCAACTTCCTTCACTTTATTGATCAATTTCTTTCCGATGCCTTTTCCTTGTGCTGTTGGTAAAATGTAAATTTTATGGATTTTGGTCTTCCCGGGTTCTTGATTTACTTCGATTCCGGTGAATCCTAATTTTTCACCATCTTCCTCCGCAAGAAAAAATTGATGCCCTTCTTTTAGTTGTTTTTCCAAGTGAGACAATTCATAAAACCAGCCGAGCATGTATTCGATTTGATCAGGGCTCAATATTTCACCAAATGTGTCCGGCCAAGTTCGGTGGGCGATAGATTGGACATATTTCAAATCTTCGGGTGAAGCAGTTTTTATCTGAATCATACTTTCTACTCAATGGAGCTTAAAAATAATAAAACCGACCACACATTAGGTAGTCGGTTTTACAATTGAAAATAAAATTTCTCAGACGGATTTAGGCTCAGGATGTGTATATCCTTTTCGATATGGTCTTTTCAATAGAGCTGTTGCTTCTTTATCTCCCACTACAGTCATTGTTTTAGGATCATATTTCAAGGTTCTACCTCCAAGGTCCATGGAAATATTTGCAAGAATACAAGAAGCAGTAGAAATATGACCTTCTTCAATATCAGCAACCGGAAGTGATTTGGTGTCAATAGCATTCAACCAGTTTTTCATATGAAGACGTGTTGCAGGAGCAGCATTCAATTCAATGTCTGGCTCATTCACATCTTCAGGATATTTTTCCCTTTCAAAGAGACAATCAAAATGGATCGGCTTCTCATTTCTGTCCACTGGAGTATAATCTGCTTGCATGGTACTTCCAGCTAACATTCCCTTTTCACCAAAAATCTTGAATGCCCATGGATATTCCGGGTCATCTGGATT
The DNA here is from genome assembly GCF_014206875.1 of Algoriphagus iocasae. Lineage (GTDB taxonomy): Bacteria > Bacteroidota > Bacteroidia > Cytophagales > Cyclobacteriaceae > Algoriphagus > Algoriphagus iocasae. Next base: position 1,575,751 of record NZ_JACIJO010000002.1, read on the forward strand.
TCCCCAAGTTCTGTGTTGCCAGACCACATTGAGTTCTGGGTATTCAAAAATGGCCGATTGGGTGTCTGAAATATTCGATTTTCCATCTTTCTGAACGAAAATACCTCCGGTTGAAGTGATTTGGGTAGGCCAGCCTAATTTCAACATCCATCTAACTGTATCCAACATGTGTACGCACATATCTCCTGTTATACCGTTACCATATTCTATAAATGTTCTCCACCAGCGTCTGTGAGGAAGTCCATCATAAGGTCGAAGTGGTGCGGGCCCTGTCCATAACTCATAATTAAAAAAATCAGGAACCGGCTCAACTGGTGGTTTTCCATTGGCTCGCATGTGATAATAACAGCAGATTTCCACATGGGAGATTTTGCCCAATTTCCCAGAGTCAATGATCTGCTCTTTTGCATCAATTAAATGAGGAGTGCTTTTTCTTTGGGTACCTACCTGAACTACTTTATTGTATTTTCTTGCCGCAGCAACCATCGCTTCGCCTTCGATGACATCGACAGAAATGGGCTTTTGAACATACACATGGGCGCCTGCTTTCAACGCATCAATGCATTGCAAGGCATGCCAGTGATCTGGAGATCCGATTAAAACAAATTCTGGTTTTTCTTTTTCCAGAAGTTCTTTATAGTCTTCATAAAGTGCAGGGACTTTACCGGATTTCTGTCTAGTTGCTACCATGTCACCGGCAGCTTTTAGCATGTGTTGATCGGGATCACTTAATCCTACCACTTCCACATCTGCCACTTGTATCAGGCGAAAAAGATCGGATTTTCCATACCAGCCAGCGCCGATCAAAGCTACCTGAAGAGGCCCTTCACGGTCTTTAAAATCCATTCCTAACAATCCAAAACTGGCAAGTGTGGCTAAGGCTGAAGAGCCTTTGAGAAAATCTCTACGGTTTAGAGCATTCATTAAATTAGGGTTTGAGGTTTATTGTACCTCTTAAGATACAAAAACCCAAACCTTTACCAAATGGAATAGTGGGATGCGGTAGCGGTTTCGTTAGGAAAATTAAACCTGATCAGGTTCAGGATGTGAATATCCCTCTCGGTATGGTCTCCTCAAAAGCGCAGTGGCTTCTGGATCATCCAAAACTGTCATAGTTTTTGGATCATATTTCAAAGGCCGTCCGCCCAAATCCATGGACATGTTTGCAAGAATACATGAGGCTGTTGAAATATGTCCTTGAAGAACATCTGCAACTGGAAGTGTATCTGATTCGATGGCTTTCAGCCAATCTTTCATCTGCTCTCTAGTAGCGGGAGCTGCATGAATTTCGATATCTTTTTCTGTGACATCTTCTGGAAATTTTTCCTTTTCTAAAACTACTGGATAGTGAATTGGCTCTCCGTTGTTTCTGCCTTCTGGATAAAAATCTGCTCGCATGGGACTTCCCGCAAGCATCCCGTTTTCACCATAAATTTTAAAAGCCCAAGGATAATCTTTGTCCACAGGATTGCCCCAAGTTCGATGTTGCCAAACAACATTGAGTTCATCAAATTCAAAAATGGCAGTTTGTGTATCGGAAATATTTGAGATAGAGTCTTTGTCTACATAAATTCCTCCAGTAGAAGTGACCTGAACAGGCCAGCCAAGGTCAAGCATCCAGCGCACGGCATCCAGCATATGAACGCACATATCGCCCACAATCCCATTTCCATATTCCATAAATGCTCGCCAGCCTCGATGTAGAATTCCGCGATAAGGAAGTTTTGGTGCTGGCCCAGCCCATAAATCATAATTCAAATTTGCTGGAACCGGCATGAAATCAGGATGACTGCTATTTCTCATATGGTAATAGCAGCAAACTTCTGCATGAGAGATCTTTCCCAATTTTCCGGAATCAATAATTTCTTTCTTTGCCTGAACCAAATGTGGTGTACTTCGGCGCTGAGTGCCGATTTGAACCTTTCGGTCATATTTTCTAGCTGCTGCCAAAATTGCTTCACCTTCAATGACATCGACCGAAATCGGCTTTTGCAAATAAACATGAGCCCCACTTTTCACCGCATCAATTGCGATCAAAGCATGCCAATGATCTGGTGTTCCAACAAGCACATACTCCGGTTTTTCTTTTGACAGAAGCTCTTTATAATCTTCATAAAGTGCTGGGACTTTTCCCGATTTCTGCCTGCTTGCTACCAGTTTGCCAGCTTCTTCTAGCTGCTTGGAGTCCACATCACAAAGTGCAACAACTTCTACATCTGCGACTTGGATCAATCGAAAAAGATCGGATTTCCCATACCAGCCTGTACCGATCAAAGCTACTTGCAGTGGGCCTTCCCGATCTTTAAAGTTCATTCCAAGCAAGCCAAAACTTGCCAGTGACATTAAGGCGGTACTTCCTTTTAAAAACTCTCTTCGATTCAGGGGATTCATAGGTTATGGGAAGTATAGGTAGACAATTCTCTTAAATTACAGAAAGTCATCATTTCTTCAAATGAGTAAAAAGTGGGTGCTGGTTTTTTAAGGTTGAATGGGTTTTTCTATTACCCACTCAAATACTTCCCCATCTTCCGGATCTATTACTACTCCTAGATTAGTAAATCCATTTTTCCTTAGTATAGAGCAAGAAGAAGATTCAACTGGTAAAGTTCTGGCAGTGATAAGGACTGAAGGATCTGAATTTTGAGCGATAGAAACCAACTCATTGCAAATGGCTGTGCCAATTCCTTTTCCTTCATGCATTCCAAAAGTATGGTAGGCAATTTCAATTTTCCCATTATTAGGAACTCCTTTAAAACCTCCTGTGCCTACTGGATTTTTATTCTCATCTACTGCAAAATAACCAACCCAAGGAAAGTTATACCCGATTTTCTGGTAGTAATCCATCATTGCATCTATGATCGGAGGGCAGTCTTGGGCTTCAAGAAATGAGGAGTTTTCCTCCAAAGAATTTGAAATTGGGATTAGCTTCACGGATTTGAAAAGTAGATAGAATTCTAAAATAAAAACCAGAAAGCCAATTTGTAAATTTATCTTTTATTATAAAGAGCAACCATTTCTGGAATATTGCTGTCAAATTCTTTATTAAGAAATCGACTCATTAATTCCGGTTGATCTGCGATTAATAATGAAATTTCCTCTCTTTGTTTATTGATATTATAGATTCCTAAAAAATCTGACCCGTCCTTGGAGAGAACGAAGTGTTCCTTATTATAAATGAAAAAACCATCACTCACGCGACTTTGATGCTGGTATAAATTTAGGTCACCTGTTTTAATCACTTTGGCAAAATCCTTTTCAAATTCTCCATTGATGTGATTTACTTTTATGTTTTTGACTACGGTAAAACTATCTTGATCCACTACAAAAGATCTTATATCCTCTACTGAAATAATTTCTGAAGACGAATTTTCATCTGGTTTGAAAACAATTCTAGTAGTTTTCTTTTTGAAACTTGTATAGTCAGATTTTTTGAGTTTTATAAGCCCTTCGACCTTTTCTCCAGTTTTGGAAAAATAGTAACCAGCCTCAAAATCAGTATTTGTTTTGGAAGGGGCAATTAACAATAAGGAAGAGAGAAGAATGAAAAATTGTGCAGTCATGGCTTAGATAAATTTGAAACTACCTTTAAAGTACAAAATATATTTAAGTTTCCAATGCAAATTATTGATGATGAAGCTATTTAGCTAGCCAGTTGAGTTGCTTTCCGTTTTCGGCGGCCTCTTTGTCTTTCTGGTTCCCAACAGCTATTCCGATAGCCATACCAATCGGTAGACCGATTCCTAAAAATGCCATGTTCCCTAATGTGGTACCAAATACCACTCCCATAGGTAATCCAAAAACAGACATGCCGATGGCCAACCATTGAGTCTGGAAATGATTTTTTGGTACTATCCCAAGCTCTTTCTCAAGCAGTTTTAGAATAGATGCCTGTGCTGCTTTCATCTGCTTGATCAATTGGGGATCTGTTCCGCTGAATTCATTGACACCAGCAATAATTTCATTAATCTGGGATTCTACCGATTCAGGGATTTCTTTTTCTCCGATGGCAATCAAAAGAGTGCTCAAGTTATGGGCTGCTTTGGCGAGTTTTGGGTTTTGCTCGAAGGAGTCAAGAAAATTTAAAGTGGATAAGGCCATGAAATAAAGTTAAAAAAAGATTTTCTAGAATAAACCCCAGTAAGACTCTATTGATGTCAAAACAATTATTGACCATAGGATAGAAATTAGAGCATTTATTCCATTGATCCAAAGATAGGTTCGATTATGTTGATGTTTGTTTTTGAGGGATGATATAGCTGGAATAATAAAAAGGTGTGAAATAATTTGAAAGGGGAGTAGCAAAATTCCAAATGAAAAAGGACCTCCTCCAGTCTTGAAAATTAAAAAAGTTAAGGGGATGAAAATGAATGTATTGGATAAGGTTATAACTCCTGAAAAAATGAAATTCAGAATTTTTATAGAATGATGATCTTTAGGGATTACATTTTTATTCAATGTTTTTTTACTTAAAACTTGACCCCGAATCGCTCTCCCAATTCTGTCAAATCTTTCACAACCGGATCCAGCAATGGAATTCCCTCTTTCATGCGAATAGCTTCCAATTCCCGCTCAGGATCTCCAGGGATCAAAACTTTTTCATTTCCAGGCGTTGGTTTGGCAGCTCGGAATCTTGTGATCCAGTTGTCCATATGAGATTTAAATTCATCTGCCGGACGGAATGCGTCTACTCGCATGGCTCCAAAGAAATGACCGATTCCTTCTCCAACAGGATTTGGATCTGGCTCTAAGAATGCCACAAAAGGTGGTACCCATGGACCGTAATTGGCTCCGGAAAGTACTGCTGAAAAAATATCTACGATAGACCCTAAAGCATAACCTTTGTGGGAACCATGTTCTCTATCACCACCCAGCGGAAGTAATGCTCCACCGTCTTTTACTCCATTTGCTGATGTGGTTGGATTTCCTTCTTTGTCCTGAACCCATCCGGTAGGTGTATCCAAACCTTTTCTTTGAAGGATTTCCAATTTCCCATTTGCTGCTGTGGTAGTTGCCATGTCTGCTACGAATGCAGGTTGATCTTTGGCAGGAATAGCAACTGAAATTGGATTGGTTCCCAATAATCTTTCTTGGGAAAAAGTCGGAGCTACCAAAGGACTGGCATTGGTTAAGGAAATCCCGATCATATCATGCGCAAGTGCCTGCATTGCATGATAACCAGCGATTCCGTAATGGTTTGAATTTTTTACTGAAACCCAACCTGTACCCGCGATTTTTGCTTTTTCGATGGCAACCTGCATTGCATAAGGTGCTACCACTAAACCTAAACCTCCATCTCCATCTACTACAGCTGTGGAGGGAGTTTCATGAACTACACGGATATTGGGTTTTGCATTAATCCTTCCCTTTTCCCACAACCTCACATAACCAGAAAGTCTGGCTACGCCATGGCTATCGACTCCGCGAAGATCTGCAGAAAGCAAAACTTCTGTGGCAGTTTTAGCTTGGTCTTCCGGGCAACCGATCTTGATCAGCATCCCAAAAGTGAAATCTCGAAGTTCTTCGTAAGAAAAGTTCATGATAATAAGATTTTAACTCAGCCCCAGAAAGGCTGATGTTCAATTCAAGAATAAGTATTTAGTGAAACTGGCTGACTTAGATAGTCACCTTTTGTTTCATTACTCTGGAAATTGCCCCTTCTTTAAGGGCGTAGTGAGAGCAGGTCATGGATTTGACAGGCACATACCGTAGAATAAATTCGATCAAGCTTGATGCCACGACAATCATATCCACACGCATCGGAATCATACCAGGGATTAGCAAACGTTCCTCTTTGTTTTTTGATAAAAGCATTTGATGGATTTTTTCAAATTCATCAACAGGAAGTTCAAAGACATGCTGACCTGTAAGCTTGCACTGAAGCATGGACTCAAAGTAAATGTCAGTTAGAGTGTCAAAGGTACCCGATGCACCTACCAGTCCAGTAGGTTTATATTTCTCAATTGCCTCCAAAAGGGGAGCAAGCTTGATTTGTAAATAGTCTTCTAGTTTGGCTATTTCCTCAGGAAGGATTGGGTCATGATAATGGAAAAGCTCCAATAAACGCTGTCCACCAATTTCAAAACTTTGCTTCCAAAAAACTTCCTGTGAAGTCCCGATGATAAATTCTACTGATCCACCACCAATGTCCATCATTAATTCGATCTGACCATTGAGCGATCCGGATAGGCAAATTCCTTCATAAATCATCTGAGCCTCTTCCTCTCCAGAGATGACTTGAATGGAGATCCCAATATCTTCTTTCACTTTCTGAACGAAAGCCAATCCGTTTTCTGCGTTTCTGACAGCACTGGTCGCAAAAGCAAAAACCTGATCGATATGTTCACCATCAATCAGGTTTTTAAAATGTTTTAAAGTATGGAAAGCTCTTTTTTGAGCATCTTCTGCGAGTTGATTTTGGTTGATCCCACCTTTTCCCAGCTTTACAGGGATTTTTTCCTTGTAAATCGTCTTGAATCCGGACTCGTTCAATTCTACCAATAACAAATGAAATGTATTGGTCCCCATATCTATTACCGCCGCCTTTCGGGTACTCATATGCTGCCAATTTTTTGGATGGGCGAATATAGAAAGTTATTTGAAATGAGCCCTTTTCATTGAGATTTTATTGAATGTTTTTTTTGTGACTTATTGGTAGGTAGAAATTTAGATGAAAATTTTCGGACGAATTTTGATCTTTTTCCTCCTTATGGCAATTCCTTTCCAGTTCTAAATTTCCTTCACCCAAAAAGCCTATTATATTTGAATGAATCTAAAAATGAGTTCATGGATCAATCGAATAAACCCAATTATACTTTGCCCGGAATAGAAGGGAAGATTAAGCTACTAAATGAGAAAAATAAAGAGGCCTTACTTGGTGGTGGAGAGAAAAGGATAGAAGCACAGCATAAAAAAGGAAAGTTAACAGCCCGTGAGCGGGTTGAACTGCTGATGGATGAGGGCACTTTTCAGGAAATCGACAAATTCGTCATACATCGGGCCAAAGATTTTGGACTGGATAAAGAGCATTATCTTGGAGATGGAGTCATCACCGGCTATGGAGAAGTAAATGGTCGTTTGGTGTATGTGTTTTCTCAGGACTTTACTGTGTTTGGAGGGTCTCTTTCAGAAACCCACGCAGAGAAAATCTGTAAAATCATGGATATGGCCATGAAAAATGGCGCGCCTGTGATTGGTTTGAATGACTCAGGTGGAGCAAGAATCCAAGAAGGGGTAAACTCTCTAGGTGGTTATGCAGATATTTTTTATAGGAATACTCTAGCTTCTGGAGTGGTACCACAAATTTCTGCAATCATGGGGCCATGTGCCGGTGGAGCAGTTTATTCTCCTGCAATTACAGACTTCATTTTGATGGTAGAGAACACTTCTTATATGTTTGTTACCGGTCCAAATGTAGTGAAGACAGTTACCCAAGAGAATGTATCTGCTGAGGAATTGGGAGGGGCTTCGGCACATAGTACCAAAAGTGGAGTGACTCATTTTGCCTGCGCAAATGAGCTGGAATGCATCCAGCATATAAAAAAGATTTTGAGCTATATGCCTCAAAACTGCGAGGAAATTGCTCCGGTTTATCCTTATGAGATTTTGGAGGATGAAAGCAGAGAGGTTTTGGATTCTCTGATTCCAGAAAACCCAAATCATCCTTATGATATTCGTGATGCGGTGAAAGGGATTGTGGATGAAGATTCCTTTTTGGAAGTGCATGAAAATTATGCAGATAATATCGTTGTCGGTTTTGCTAGGATAGCGGGTAGGAGTATTGGTGTGGTAGGGAATCAACCACAATCAATGGCAGGAGTTTTGGATAATGATGCATCTGTGAAAGCAGCAAGATTCGTTAGAACCTGTGATAGTTTTAATGTGCCGCTTTTGGTTTTAGTAGATGTGCCGGGATTTTTGCCAGGTACAGATCAGGAATGGAATGGCATTATTTCCAATGGAGCAAAATTGCTTTATGCTTTTTCAGAGGCTACTGTACCTAGAATTACTGTAATTACCAGAAAAGCTTATGGTGGAGCTTATGACGTAATGAATTCGAAACACATCGGAGCGGATCTGAATTTTGCTTGGCCAACAGCAGAAATTGCTGTGATGGGAGCAAAAGGGGCTGCGGAGATTATTTTCAAAAAGGAAATTGCGGAAGCAGAAGATCCAGAAGCGAAGCTTCAGGAAAAAGTGGATGAATACACAGCTAAATTTGCTAATCCATATCGAGCAGCGCATCGAGGATTCATAGACGAAGTTGTTATGCCTTCGGAAACCAGAATTAAGTTGATCAAAGCTTTCAAAATGTTGGAAAATAAAGTGGATAAAATCCCGAGGAAGAAGCATGGGAATATCCCTTTGTAAAAGGATTAATGATTGCTTTCGTAAAGGCAAAAACATTTCAAGAAAAAGCAAGAATTTAAATTGATAAATAACTTACCCGAACTTCGAAGTGAGTTCTGAAGTTTGGGAATAAAAATATTATGAGCGACAAAATCACTAAAGAGGAAAAAGCATTTCTCACAAAATATCTCAACAATGCCTCGCCTACTGGTTTTGAGGCTTCAGGGCAACAGATTTGGTTAGATTATATTAAGCCATTCGTCGATGATTATTTCACTGATAATTATGGAACCGCGGTTGCAGTAATCAATCCTGAGTCTGAATACAAAGTTGTAATCGAAGCACATGCTGATGAAATCAGTTGGTTTGTCAGCTATATCAAAGATGATGGATATATATATGTAAGACGAAATGGTGGATCCGATCATATGATCGCTCCATCCATGCGTGTAAACATCCACACTGATAAAGGAATGGTTCCTGGAGTTTTCGGTTGGCCGGCAATTCACGTTCGAAAGGATGGGAAAGAAGACACTCCTACTTTGGATAATATATTCATCGATGTTGGAGCTAGAACAAAAGCTGAAGTGGAAGAATTGGGAATTCATGTCGGTTGTGTGATCACCTTTAAAGATGAGTTGACCGAATTGAATGGTAAATTCTACTCTGGAAGAGCCTTGGATAATCGAATAGGTGGATTTATGATTGCCCAAGTGGCGAAAAAAGTAAAAGAGTCAGGTAAAAAGTTGCCTTTTGGTCTATATGTAGTGAATGCTGTTCAGGAAGAAATTGGGTTGAGAGGTGCTCAAATGATTGCTGCCAAAATCAAACCTAATGCAGCAATCATCACAGATGTGTGTCATGATACTACGGCTCCTTTATATAATAAGGTAACAAGTGGAGATTTCACAGCTGGTAAAGGACCTGTGTTGACTTACGGTGCTTCTGTGCATAAAAAGTTACTTGATTTGATTATCGATACTGCGAAGAAGAAAGAGATTCCGTTTCAGAGATCTGCGGCTTCAAGAGTTACAGGAACTGACACAGATGCATTTGCCTATTCAAACGAGGGAGTCCCTTCTGCCTTGATTTCACTTCCTTTGAAATACATGCATACTACTGTCGAGACAGCTAGCAAAGAGGATATTGTCCAAGTGATTAATTTGATGTACGAATTCCTTTTGGACTTTGATCCGACTTTTGATTTTAGATATATCAAGTGATCCACTGACGAATGTTCCTATGAGAGTAATTTCATAGGAATATTTTTTTTACTCTCATGTATTTTTCTGACCAGCTCAATCGCAAAATTTTTATTCCTACTCCTCCCAAAAGGATCATTTCATTGGTTCCATCACAAACCGAACTTTTGGTGGATTTAGGTTTAGAAGATAGAATCGTAGGAGTTACTAAGTTTTGCATTCATCCCTCTTCGCTTCGCAAAGCCAAGACCATTGTCGGTGGTACTAAGAATTACCGAATGGATATAATTGAATCTTTAAAACCTGATTTGATTATTGGGAATAAAGAGGAAAATGAAAAAGAAGGGGTTGAGGAATTGATGGAAAAGTATCCTGTTTGGATGAGTGATATTTATTCTGTCCAGGACAGCATGGATATGATTCAAAAGCTTGGAGAAATCCTGGGTGTCCAAGAAAAGTCAAAGGAGATTGTTGATCAATTATCTGTTGACTTTACTACTCCATTAACAAAAAAAGGAACTTGCATCTATTTGATTTGGAATGATCCTATGATGGTAGTGGGAAAGCATACCTTTATTGATGAAATGCTCAGCTTTTCGGGATTTAAAAATATGATTAAGGAGAAAAGATATCCCTCTTTGACCGATCATGATCTAGAAAATCTAAAACCAGAGTTTATATTATTGAGCTCTGAGCCATTTCCATTTAAGCAGAAACATTTGGATGAATTTCAAAATAAATTCCCAAAAGCCCACGTATGTTTAGTTGACGGGGAATATTTCTCTTGGTACGGGAGTAGATTATTGGTAGCTAAAAAATACTTTATTGAGACTTTTGAAGAAGAGTGATAATTAGGAAGAAAGCCACTCATGAAAAAATCGGTTTTCTAAAATAACTTATTTAAAAATTTCAATTAACTTTTGACTCTAATTAGAATAGAAACATATAAACGAAATAAATATTTAAAATGAAGAACACAAGATTAGCCTGGATAGCTCTGATTGGTTTGGCTGTGGCCTGCGGACCAAAGCCTGCTGAAGAAACAGCTGAAGTAGAAGTTGTGGAGGAAGTAGTCGTTCCTGATAACACACTTTCTGAAGAGGAAAAAGCTGGAGGATGGATGCTATTATTTGACGGCGAGGATCCTTCAGGATGGAGAGCATTTAATGGAGATTCTTTCCCTGAAGGTTGGACAATAGAAGATGGTGCTTTAAAAGCCTTGGGTAAAGGAGGAGATATTGGTGGTGACATCGTTTTTGGTCCTATGGAGTTTGAGGAGTTTGAGTTAGAATGGGATTGGAAAATTTCTCCAGGTGGAAACAGTGGAGTGCTTTACCATGTGGTAGAAGATCCAAAATACCATGCTCCGTACGAGACAGGACCAGAATACCAAGTGATCGATCAATTGGGTTTTCCTGATCCTTTGGAAAAATGGCAGTCCATTGGCGCAGATTACGCTATGACCGAGCCTGATTATGAAGGTGCTGTGAAGCCAGCAGGTGAATGGAATCATTCAAAAATTGTTTTTTCCGAAAAAGGGTCCAGTTATTGGTTGAATGGAAAGAAGACTGTAGAGTTCGTTCCTTATTCAGAAGAATGGACAGCTGCACGTAATTCAGGAAAATGGAATGATTATCCGGATTATGCGATTTCTAAAAAAGGATTGATTTCACTTCAAGATCACGGTGCGGTGACTTGGTTTAAAAATATTAAAATTAAAACACTATGAGAAAACTATTAGTGCTAGCCATTTTGCTGGCGTCTGCGAACTTCACTTTCGCTCAGAAAAAAGAGAAGCTATTTAATGGCAAAGACCTAACTGGTTGGACTATTTACGGAACTGAGAAGTGGTATGTGGAGGACGGATTATTGATTTCTGAAAGTGGGCCTGATAAGGGGTATGGATATTTGGGCACCAATGAAAACTATGATGATTTTGAAATCACCTTGGAATTCAAGCAGGAAGCTAACGGGAACTCTGGAGTTTTTATCAGATCTACTGTAGATGGCACCAAAGTTTCAGGCTGGCAAGTAGAAGTTGCACCTCCAGGACATGATACCGGTGGTATTTATGAATCCTACGGTAGAGGTTGGTTGATCAAGCCAGATCCAGAAAAAGATAAATACCTGAAGTTTGGAGAATGGAATAAAATGAGGATTGTTGTGAAAGGCGATAATGTCACTTCCTACTTGAATGGACATGAGATGGTAAACTTTACAGATGCTAAAATTGGAGAAGGAAAAGGTGGAATTTGTCTTCAGATCCACGATGGCGGAGGTATTAAAGTGTATTGGAAGAATATCGTATTGAAAAAGCTATAAAGTCACCAAATTTATTAGAAGACACCGCCTCAGCTGTCCCAGTTTGAGGCGGTTTTTTTATTTGAAATTTTTCATCTTCAGTTTCAGTGATTTAGGTAAAAGAGAAAGATTTTTGTGGTTTGAGTATTGTTGTTAAGAAAAATAGGGAGATATTTGCACTCCCAAATGACACGAACGGTGTGTTGGGGATCGGGGTTGAGGCCCTGAGAAACGGTTGAAAAAAAGATTTTGCAAAAGGGTTAGGAAGTCTGGAATGATCACTTACCTTTGCAGCCCGCTTGGAAAGCAAGGGGGTATAGGAAGTGGAAAGGGGCTTGTCCCTGAAACTTTTGAAAAAATAAAAATCGCAAAGAGTATTGGAAGTAAAAAATTACTTCTTACCTTTGCACTCCCATCAGCGATGAAGGGAAAAAAACGGGACGGAAACGGAAGGTTTACCGGATCTGGCAAGAGCCACAAATGCGTGGTATTAAGTTCTTTGAAGTGATGTAAGGCGAAAAAAATA
>NZ_JACIJO010000003.1:0-101965 GCF_014206875.1 Algoriphagus iocasae
ACTGGGGTTACACCCGGGAGAGTAGGTCGCCGCCACATTATTCAAGCCAGCAGATCCTGCTGGCTTTTTTTTGCACTTTACTTTTTGAGAGCTTTTATTATTGGTATTATCCAGAACAATATTTTGGTATCTGAAGCTTCTTTTTTTTCTATTGGCTGAATAAACATAATGGGAGTTTTTTTAATTCTTCCCTCATTCTTTATCTACCTCCTACTAGTTTTTCCGCAAAGTTGATTTTTATCATCTTTTGATCTGGGAATTATCATGAGGTTCCTCTATTTCTGACAATACATTTGAGGAAAGTTTTAATGATGGAAACAAAAAATATCCATTTCAATAGGTTTCAATTACCACCTCAAATCCTGAAAGAATTCCATTCAAAAAGCTTGAGTTCAGGCTTTGATCCGAGTGTGAATTCTAATCCTCATTCTTCGATATATGATTCACCATCCTTAATTACCGTAAATCTTAATTTGGTATTGAAATGGTTATTAGATCATCCAATCCCAAGAGAATTAGAAAAGGATCCTTGTTCAGTTCCTGTTTTATTATATGTGCCGAATTTTTCTCTTGATCATGTTTTGTTTTTTTATGATGGGTCTTCTTCATCTGTAACTTTAATTGATCAGTTTTTAAAACTTTTTGGCCAACTCATATCTCAAAGTAAGGCTACAATTATATCCCCCAGTTTTATTCCAAAATCGCGTCAGAAAGAAGAAGAGGAAGTTATTCAAAAAATTAGTGCAGCAACTCATGAGACCTCCTTTATTAAATTAAACTTTTCTAAAGTCGGTGATTTTTGGTCTTACGCAGTTCATCATAACTGTAACCTGTTGGTAATTAGTAAGCTATATCAGTCTGATTTATCCAAAATTCTTTTTAACTTTTATAATCAAGGTGTTTGGGATGAAAATTTATCTTTTTACTTATCCCTATAACTCATGTTGTTTACTGATTTTTATCATCCTTTTATGGTAGTTAAACTATGTTTTTTAGAAGAAATTTGAGACATGATTGTTAATCCAAATCCGGAATCTTTGACAAAATGTTTTCACTGTGGTGAGGCATGTACAGAGTCACCAATTGTATTGGAGGAAAAATCATTTTGTTGTCAAGGATGTAAGCTTGTCTATGAAGTTCTTTCAGATAATGGACTCTGCAGTTATTATGACTTGGAGGAATTTCCAGGTGAATCACAAAAACTTAAATCCTCTAAATTTCAAAAGTTTGATTTTCTGGAAGACTTGGATGTTCAAAACCAACTTTTAGATTTTAAGAATGAAGAGGAATGTCATGTAACTTTTTTTATTCCAATAATTCATTGCGCTTCCTGCATATGGTTGCTGGAAAATCTCATGCAGATAAACTCTGGCGTTATCTCCAGCCGGGTTGACTTTATTAAAAAGAAAGTCCAGGTCAAATACAATCCAAATAAAATATCTCTCAAAGAATTAGTCGTCTTATTATCAACCATCGGCTATGAGCCTAAGATTAAGCTTTCCGACGAAGGAGGAACTTCAAACCCCTCTATCGACAATAAATTAATTACCCAATTAGCTGTCGCCGGGTTTTGCTTTGGAAACATGATGTTGTTCAGCTTACCTGAATATTTTTCAGAAACTAAGCTCCTTGGTGAAGGTTTTAAAGGATTGTTTAATTACCTCAATGTCCTTTTAGCATTACCGGTAATAATTTACTCTGCTAATAGTTATTTCCTCTCGGCTTGGAATTCCCTGAAGCAAAAGAAAGTAAACATGGATGTTCCAATAGTTCTGGGCATTATAGCGCTTTTCCTTTATTCTTTATGGGAGATATTTTTTTCTGGAAATGCTGGCTTTATGGACAGTCTAGGGGGACTGATTTTCTTTTTACTTCTAGGGAAAGTTTATCAGCAAAAGACATTTGCCACCTTGGAATTTGATAGAGATTACAAATCCTATTTTCCTATGGCAGTGACCAAATTGGTTCAAGACCAGGAAAATGTAGTACCTATTTCTAAACTATCGATTGGGGATGTTATTCTGATTGGAGACCAGGAGTTAATACCTGCAGATTCAATATTGTTAAATCAATCTGCCTATATCGATTACAGCTTTGTGACTGGGGAAGAAATTCCTGTTTCTATAAAGAAAGGAGAGGTAATTTATGCAGGTGGTAGACAAATCGGAGAACCAATTCTTTTAACTGTACAGAAATCTCCTTCTCAGGGATATTTGACTGATTTGTGGAACAATGATGCGTTTGAAAAAGAAAAGACAGGGAATTTAGAGCCATTGGCAAATAAAGTAAGTGGAGTATTTACTTGGACAGTCCTTGCAGTAGCCTTCGTAGCATTTCTTTTCTGGAGTTTTGAGGATTTATCTCTCGCAGTTAAAGCATTCACTTCAGTTTTAATAGTGGCTTGTCCTTGCGCATTGGCTATGTCCACTCCATTCACTTTAGGGAATACATTAAGGATATTTGGTAAAGGAAAGCTTTATCTGAAAAATGCTTCTGTAGTAGAGAAAATGGCGCAGGTCGATACCCTGGTTTTTGATAAAACAGGGACTTTAACTTCTCCTGCAAATGCTACAATTAATTTTCATGGAGAATGCTTAACCGATGAGACAAAAGATGTTTTAAAATCTTTGGTTTCAAAATCATCACATCCATTAAGCAATAGAATTAACCAATGGTTAGGTACAAGATCGTTTTTGAAAATCGACGGTTTCAAAGAGATCAAGGGAAAAGGTCTTGAAGCCTTTTATTTTGGTGAATGTATCTGCTTGGGCTCCCAAGAATTTATTGGCTCTAAGAAACTTATAAAAATTTCTGATGGTAATCTGGTTTTTCTAAGTATTGCTAATCATGAAATCGGATACTTTCATATCCAATCTGGTCTTAGAGAAAGTTCACCTCCGATGATCAGGGAATTGGCGAAATCCTATGAACTCCATTTGCTTTCTGGAGATCAAAGCCACGAACAGCTTTCTTTAAGAAGCAATCTGGGCCCTCAAATCAATTTCAATTTCAATCAAAGCCCGAATGATAAGTTGGAATACCTTCAGAACCTTTCCCGAAATGGGAAACATACTTTGATGGTTGGGGATGGTTTAAACGATGCTGGCGCATTGCAGGCAAGCGAGGTAGGTATAGCTGTGACGGAGCAAGTGAGTCATTTCTCACCAGCAAGCGATGCAATCATTGACTCTTCAGTAATATCCAAAATTCCTGAATTCTTAGCCTTTGCCAAATCAAACAGGACGATTATTAAGATCAGTTTCCTGTTGAGTTTTGCTTACAATCTGATCGGAATAAGCTTGGCTGTTCAGGGTTTATTAAGTCCTGTGATTTGTGCAATACTGATGCCACTAAGCAGTATTACAGTCGTCATCTTCACCACGGTTTCGACCAACTTGGTGGCATTGAAAAAAGGATTAATCAAACTTAAAAAAGACTGAAATGGAAGTAATCTTTCTATTGATCGCAATAAGTTTAGTCATGGCAGTCACTTTTCTCTACCTGTTTTTTAAAGCAATGAGAGATGGTCAGTTCGATGATGATTATACTCCCTCTGTCAGGATTTTATTTGAAAGTCAGAAAAAAAAAGTAAAAAAAGATCAACCAACAAAACCTAAGTCCTATGAATGATTCTACTTTAGAAACGTTCCATTACGACAATAAAATTGTCAAGTATTTTGGAACTGCCACCATTATTTGGGGCATCGTTGGGATGCTGGTGGGGGTTATTGCCGCCACCCAGTTATTTCTCCCGGAAGCCAATTTGGGTAATCCCTATACCACATTTGGCAGGATAAGACCTCTGCATACCAATGCGGTTATTTTCGCATTTGTGGGAAACGCAATTTTTGCTGGGGTTTATTACTCCATGCCGAGATTGCTAAAAACACCAATGTGGAATAAAACCCTAAGCTGGTTTCATTTCTACGGATGGCAATTAATAATCCTGGCAGCAGCAATTACGCTTCCTTTAGGCCTTACAACTTCTAAGGAATATGCTGAATTAGAATGGCCAATCGATATTGCAATTGCTCTGGTTTGGGTGGCCTTCGGAGCGAACATGATCGGAACACTTCTAACTCGAAGAGAGCGTCACATGTATGTTGCCATTTGGTTTTACATGGCCTCTTTCGTGACAGTTGCGGTGCTGCACATTTTTAATTCCCTTGCTTTACCGGTTTCATTCTTTAAAAGTTACTCGGCCTATGCTGGCGTTCAAGATGCGCTGGTTCAGTGGTGGTATGGTCACAATGCAGTTGCGTTTTTCCTAACAACTCCATTTTTGGGACTGATGTATTATTTCCTTCCGAAAGCAGCTAATCGACCAGTTTATTCCTATAAACTATCTATTGTTCACTTTTGGTCTTTGATCTTCATTTACATGTGGGCAGGTCCACACCACTTACTTTATACTGCTTTGCCAGAATGGGCGCAAGTATTGGGAACGGCTTTTTCAGTGATGTTGATAGCGCCTTCTTGGGGAGGTATGGTTAATGGACTTTTGACGCTGAGAGGTGCATGGGACAAAGTAAGTAATGAGCCTGTATTGAAATTTATGGTTGTGGCATTGACAGCATATGGTATGTCCACTTTCGAAGGACCTATGCTTTCTTTGAAAAACGTCAATGCAATCGCGCATTATACAGACTGGATTGTAGCTCACGTTCACATCGGCGGCTTGGGTTGGAATGGGTTCTTGACATTTGGTATGTTATACTGGATGTGGCCAAGACTTTTCAAAACAAAGATTTACTCTACCAAATTGGCGAATACCCACTTTTGGATGGGGACTTTAGGAATCATTTTCTATGCACTACCAATGTATGTTGCAGCATTGACTCAGTTTTTGATGCTGAGAGAATTTGATGACATGGGCAGATTAGCATATGGTAATTTCCTTGAGACAGTTGTGGAAATTGTACCAATGTACATGTTGAGAGCATTTGGAGGTCTTCTTTATCTGAGCGGTGCAATCATCATGATTTATAACATGTGGAAGACTGCACAGCAAGGAGTATTTCAGGAAACTGAAGAAGATTCAGCTCCGGCATTGGCTACGAATTATAAGCCAGCAGGTGAGTTTTGGCATAGAGCATGGGAGCGTAAACCAGTATTTTTTACTGTTTTGGCAACCATTGCGATCGCAATAGGAGGTGCTATCGAGATTATCCCGACAATTTTGGTGAAATCTAATGTGCCAACAATCAGCTCTGTAAAACCATATACTCCACTTGAATTAGAGGGTAGAGATCTTTACATCGCCAATGGCTGTGTGGGTTGCCACTCACAGATGATTCGTCCATTCCGATTTGAAACTGAGCGCTACGGGGAGTATTCCAAAGCTGGTGAATTTGTGTATGATCGACCTTTCTTATGGGGATCAAAACGAACCGGACCGGATTTGCATAGAGTGGGAAGTAAATATCCTGATAGCTGGCATTATTTCCATATGGTAGATCCAAGATCTATGTCACCGGGATCCATGATGCCACCTTATCCATGGATGGTTGAAAATGAATTGGATTATTCAGACTTGCCTTCAAAAATCCGAACTCTTCAGAAACTGGGAGTACCTTATCCAGAAGGCTATGATGAAAAGGCAACTGCAGACCTTGAGTCTCAGGCTGCAAAAATCACTGAGAACCTAAAGGATGCAGGCGTAGAGGTAATGCCAAATACAGAAATCGTGGCATTGATAGCTTACTTACAGCGACTAGGTACAGATATCAAAGCAACTGCTAACCAATAAACTGATCGACCATGTATAAAGAAGTTTTAAGATCTATCGAAAACATAGAAATCTATCCAGTGATTTCACTGCTGATTTTTGTGATATTCTTTGTAGCCATGTTTATCTGGGTTATCAAAGTACCAAAATCCTATATCGACCATATGAAGTCTCTTCCAATGGAAGAAGATGAGCTAACTAAGAACGAGCCATGAAAAATATATTGACCTTATTTGTTTCTTTGATTGGACTTGTGCTTTCCTCTTCGGCATACGCGCAGGAAGCAAGTTCAAGTTATGATAAACTGATGTCCATGGATAAGAACCAGCTAACACTTCTTATCATTTTGGGAGTGGTGCTGGGAGTGATTATCCTTCTGTTGATCCTTGTGATTTATTTGATGTCTTTCATCACAACAGTTTTCAAAAAGGAAAATCCGGCCTTTGCGGAAGAACCAAGCTGGTGGGAATCTTTCAAAGAGAAATTCATTACCGGTGACGTAGAAGAGGAAACCGTTGAGAAGAGGGAAATGACAGATCATTCCTACGATGGAATTACCGAACTGGATAATTTCATGCCACCATGGCTTCAATATGTCTTTTTGATAACAGCTGTCTTCGGAGTAGGGTATTTTATCAATTATTCTGTTTTGGGATATGGAAAAACCGGTATCGAAGAATATGAAGAAGAGTTGAGAATAGAATCAATTGCTGCTGAAGAGCGTAAAGCAAATGCAGTGGCAGGTATTGATGAATCTACAGCAATCTTTGACGAGTCGGCAGGAGCATTGTCTTCCGGAAAAACAATTTTCGAAGGAAACTGTGCAGCCTGTCATGCTGCTGACGGTGGTGGGGGAGTCGGACCAAACCTGACAGATGAATACTGGCTTCACGGTAATTCAATCAAAGATGTCTTTACAGTCATCAAATATGGGGTGGTTAGTAAAGGGATGGTGCCTTGGCAAGATCAATTGAGCCCGGAAGAGATCCAACAAGTAGCGAGTTTTGTACTTAGCTTAAAAGGAACTACTCCAGCGAATCCAAAGGACCCGCAAGGCGAATTGGTAGGCTCCACACCGGCTGAGGTGATCGAAAGCAGCCCCGCTGATACCACTGCTGTGAATCCAGAATAAAACTAATTGCCGGAAGATTAATTCTTCCGGCATTGACTAACCACTGTTATGGCCAAGAAAAATCCACATCTGAATCCTGATAATTTTCGCGATGCTTTAGCAACAGTTCAGGAAGACGGAAAAAGGAATTGGGTATATCCGAAGAAAGTAAAAGGCTTATTTTATAAGTACCGGACTTATTTATCCTGGGTACTTTTGGCTATCCTATTTTCTGGACCTTTCATTAAAGTAGATGGTAGACCATGGCTGTTGTTTAATATTTTCGAGAGGAAATTCATTATTTTCGGAGCTGTATTTTGGCCGCAGGATACCTACTTATTAATTTTTCTGTTGTTGATTTTCTTCGTTTTTGTGATTCTTTTCACAGTGATTTTTGGAAGGGTCTTTTGCGGTTGGGCATGTCCGCAGACATTATTTATGGAAATGGTCTTCCGGAAAATTGAGTATTGGATAGAGGGCGATGCCAATCAGCAAAGAGCGCTGAATAGTGCTCCTTGGAATGGAGAAAAGATCAGAAAGAAAGGAAGTAAATATTTTATTTTTGCTTTGATTTCACTCATGATAGGTCATCTAGTAATGGCGTATCTGATTGGGGTAGATCAGGTTATTGAAGTAGTAACCCAGCCTCCCTCTGCTCACATGGCAGGATTTATTGGACTGGTAGCATTTTCAGGAATATTCATGTTTGTGTTTTCCTGGTTTAGGGAGCAAGCTTGTTTAGTAGTGTGTCCATATGGCAGGCTACAAGGAGTTTTGTTGGATAACAACTCCATCAATGTCATGTATGATTATGTGAGAGGGGAACCCAGAGCCCCAATCCGTAAAAACAAAGCTGAATTAGAGCCGAAAGGTGACTGTGTGGATTGCAGCCTTTGTGTGCAGGTTTGTCCAACTGGTATTGACATCCGGAATGGTATTCAAATGGAATGTGTCAATTGTACTGCCTGTATCGATGCATGTGATGAGGTAATGGTCAAAGTAGATCGCCCGAAAGGATTGATTAGATATGCTTCTCAAAATAGCATCAAAGATGGATTTCAGAAGCTGATCACTGGAAGGGTAAAAGCGTATGTGGTGGTTTTATTGATTTTGATAGTGGCTTTTGTTTCATTGATTGCGACAAGAGAACCCATCAATGGAACAGTAACCAGGTTTCC
The DNA here is from genome assembly GCF_014206875.1 of Algoriphagus iocasae. Lineage (GTDB taxonomy): Bacteria > Bacteroidota > Bacteroidia > Cytophagales > Cyclobacteriaceae > Algoriphagus > Algoriphagus iocasae. The sequence continues at coordinate 8,018 of NZ_JACIJO010000003.1, forward strand.
AGGGATGACTTATCAGACCAGAGAAGATGGAAAGGTTTCTAACCTATACGAAATCACCCTGATCAATAAAACATTTGAGCCACAGACTGTCCAATTAAAACCAATGGCAGAAGGAATGGAACTTGAAGTCGTTGGAGATACTCATTGGACATTGGAGCCTCAATCTAAATTCGAGGGAAGGTTTTTCTTGGTTAGAAATCAAGCAGATGTGAAAGTAACGCAAGAAAAGGTAGAATTACAGTTAAGTGCCGGAGAAGAAGAATTTGGTGAAATCAAGACCAATTTCATGGCTCCTGTTAACAAATAAAAAATCTAAAAATGAATTGGGGTAAAGGAATATTATTTTCGATTTTCGGCTTCATAGCCATCATCATGACAATGGTGGTCATTTCAGTTCGAATGGAAGGAATTGAATTAGTGACTGAAGGATATTACGAAAAGGAAATTGCCTACCAGGAGCAAATTGATAAAGAACAGATCACTTTAGATAAAAATAGAGATGTGATCAGCTTAAATAGCCAAAATCAACTTCTTATTCTGGATTTGCCTTCCGGAGCAATTGGGATGCTTCACCTTTTCCGCCCTTCTGATGCATCCTTGGATCAAAAGGTTGTTATTGATGGAAAAAATCAAGGGGCAATAGAAATACCAGTTGGTAATTTAAAGTCAGGATATTGGAAAGCTCAATTGAACTGGACTGAAAATGGTGTTGAATTCTACCAAGAGAAGAAAATAGATCTTTAATATGCTTTGGACTGCTTTTTTATTAGGATTCCTAGGTTCCTTCCATTGTGTTGGAATGTGTGGCCCTATTACCTTGGCAGTTGGAGGAGTGAATAAAAATAAGTTCCTCGGAAATAAGATTCTATATCATTTTGGAAGAAGCTTCACCTATGCAATGCTAGGACTTGTTGTGGGAAGTTTGGGTTTTTCTTTGGCCTTGGCGGGAGTACAGCAAGGTCTTTCCATTGGAATGGGAATTCTGATTTTGGTTTTAGCGATTAGTTTTAAAAACTCAGAAAGAATATTGTCCATCTCCTTTTTTTCAAAGTTTGTAAACTGGATCAAGCAAACCTTAGGGAAACAACTTAGATCTGGAAAACCAATAGCATATTTTACCACTGGATTGGTCAATGGCCTTTTGCCTTGTGGGATGGTATACATGGCTTTGGTGGCAGCATTGGCATTACAAAGCCCATTTTTGGGAGCGACTTATATGTTTTTCTTTGGAATGGGGACCGTTCCTTTATTGCTGGCTTTGATGATATCTGGAAATTTTTTTTCCATAGTCAAAAGAGAAAAAATCCAATCAGCAATTCCATATTTAGGTGCACTGATTGGAATTATATTCATTTTTAGAGGATTAGGGCTTGGTCTTGGTGGATTCAGCCCCGATCTGGAAATGTTCAATTATGGTTCCGAACAGGTAGAAATTACCATGTGTCGTTAAATAGCTTTGCTAAACATGCTTTTTTGGGATTTATTGGCCTGAAGCCTAAGGTCTAATTGCATGCAGATATTTCTGATTACGGCATTCCCATTTTCTGAAACCTGAATAGTCTGCCCTTTCATTTTTAGAAGACCTTCCCATTCCATCTCTTTTAAATTGAAGAATTGACGTTCCCCTAATTGTTCCCAAATCTCCAGAGGGACCATTGCAAATTGACGACAAATCAAATCCATGATTAATTCTCTGACTTGAATATCATCCTCAGATAATTGATGGCCTTTTATGATGCTCCAGTTTCCGGAATTGATAGATTCTTTATAGGCCTCAATATTTTTTTCATTTTGGGCATAACCCAGATGGATGTCACTGATGCTGCTAGCTCCTAATCCTATCAGAATTTTAGATGGAGAAGTGGTGTATCCCATGAAATTTCGATGCAGACTTCCTTCACGTTTCGCAATATTGAGCGGATCATTTGGCTGTGCAAAGTGATCCATTCCCACCTCTTCGTAACCTAGTTTGAGTAATTGTTTCTTGCCAAATTCATATAATTCCCTCTTTTTTAAATCAGTTGGTAAGAAGGATTCGAAACTTTTTTGAGCTGGAAAAGCGCTAGGTAAATGGGCATATGAATAAAATGCAATTCTGTCTGGTTTCAGAGATGCCACTTTTTTGAAAGTATCTCCAAGGGTTTCTAAGGTCTGATGCGGGAGGCCGTAAATAAGATCAAAATTAACGGATGTGTAGCCTGATTTTCTGGCATTTTCTGTTGCTTCAATTACCTTACTCAATGGCTGAATTCTATGGATTGCTTGCTGGACTTTTGGGTCAAAATCCTGAATTCCATAGCTGACACGATCAAAGCCTAATTGATTTAGCGTTTGTAGATGTTGTAAGAAGGTGTTATTTGGATGACCTTCAAAACTAAACTCAGCGTCTTCCATGACTTCTGAACTTTCGATGATCTGTCTCAAGAAATAAGAGAAAGATTCTGGTTTAAAAAATGTAGGTGTTCCTCCTCCCAAGTGAATTCCAGCAAGCTTTGGCTTGGTGCCAAAAAGCTCCAAGTATTTGTTCCACTCAAGTAGAATCGCATCTAAATATGGGATTTCGACCGAATGGTTTTTAGTGATTCGTTTATTACAACCACAGTAAGAACAAAGACTTTCACAATAGGGTAAGTGGATATAAAGGGTGATCCCTTCTGATTCACCAAATTGTTGAAATGCGGATTTTACTAAATTTTTCCAGCTCTCCTCGTTGAGGTTGTTTTCCCAAAAAGGCACAGTCGGGTAAGAAGTATATCTTGGTGCCGGTTGATTGTACTTTTGAATTAATTCTGGTGATAGTGCCATTCCTTTTTTCTTTACACAAAAGTGTGCTGAAAAGGGTTGACTTTTAGTGATCAGAGTAAGCCAAAATCCTGATTAAAATCAGGTTTGAATTGAAATAGCTTGTCCCTGAGCTGTTAATCCAATAGGAAGTTGTTAAGGAAACTGCTTTTGAGAAGTAACCAAACAAAGAATAAAAGCATGGCCCAGAAAAGGTAGATCCGATAATAATCTGAGGTTTCCTTGTATCTGTTTTCAAGGATTTCTGCTTTTTCCAAGGTATCAATTCTCTCGAAAATGTTATTTAATGTTCCTCCATCTGCAGCTCTAAAAAATTCCCCATTTCCGATTTTGGCAATTTCTCTTAAAGTCGTTTCATCTAAATAGCTTTCTACCATTTGAGGTCTGCCAAAGAAATCTGTTCCGTAAGGCACCATACCGTCTTTGCCAACGGCGATTGTATAGATTTTAATATCCAAAGCAGAAGCTAGTTCCGCAGCGAAAAGAGGATCTACATTTCCTGCATTGCTTTCCCCGTCACTAAGCAAAATCAGAACTTTGGATGCTGATTCCGATTCTTTCATCCTGTTGGTAGCAGAGGCAATGGCTGAGCCGATCGCAGTTCCTTTTGCTTCCATCATATTAAATGAAATGTCATTGATCAGTTCGGTAAGAAGCTTGTAATCATTGGTCAAAGGAGCCAAAGAATAAGCCTCCCCGGCAAAAACCACCATCCCGATTCTGTCTCCAAAACGCCCATTTATAAAGTCCACGGCGGTAGCTTTTGCAGCTTCTAATCTATTAGGAGTAAAATCCTGAAGATCCATTGATTCGGAAATATCCATCACCAATACGATGTCGATACCTTCTGTAAATTGTTCTACACGCTCATTGCTTCGCTGTGGCCTTGCCAAAGCAATTACGATCATTACTACAGAAAGGAAGAAAAATCCAGTTGGAATTAACCTTAAATAAGTCCAAGGATTGTTTTTAGCGGCTCTTTTTGGAAGTGAAAGTTCGAGAACAGGATTTTTTAGAAACTTGACGAATTTCCTGAAAAGCATCAACGCAGGAATGATCCACAATAAGTTTAAAGCCCAAAGATTTGCCCATTCATAAGTCTGAAAGGTCTCTGGCAAAAACCATGACATGCTAAAAAACTCAGCTAGTTGCTCTTGCATGTTTTATCTCGTTTAGTTTTTCCAAATGCTTTTCTTTTGCTACCTGCAGTAAATAAGTGGTAGCCTCCTCACTTTTTTCAGACCCTCCAGCATAGATGATCAAGTCAATTGACCTCAATGCTTTAAATACTTTTGGATCTTTTAAGTTTTCACCGATTTCACTGGATGTCCATTCTTGAAAAGGCAGATTGGTCAAACTTTCCATATAGGATTTCCACAGACCCTGTACCTGATCAGCCAGTTCCAAAGTAGGACTTTGAGCAAGGAGAGCTGTTTGTTTAGTCCATTTTTTCTCAAACTGATTCCAACGTCTTTTCTGGTTTCTGTCTTTCCACATTCGTTTGATGCGATCCGCAAACAAGACGTAAAACACGAGTAATACCAGTATTATTCCACCTAGCAATACGCCAACTACCATCCAATTAAATTCTTTTTCCAGTGGCTGGTACACATTGTTTTCCTGAAATGTCGGTTGCTCTGGAATGCTGTCCAAAGTCAATTTCAATTTGAGTTCAGCCTCTAATGGGTAGTGGGTAATGCTGTCATATCTCGAAACCTCATAAACCGGCAAGGTTAAGAAAACACTTGGTTCGAGAGAGAAATTGGATATATAGTAAATGGAACTGTCACTGGTAATTCCCTCGGTCGTATTGGAAATAAAGGTTTTCTTTTCCAACAATACCAAAGGGGAGTAGTCAAAAAGAGAGTCTGGGAAAATCAGCTGTTTTTGCTCTGGATAGGTTGCTTTTAAAACATATCCTACACGTTCTCCTAGCATTGCGGAATCCTGGAGAAAATAACCATCTACTTTGACTTCTTGAGCCAGAGAAAGAAAAGGAATGAAAAATAAAAGAAGGACTGATTTAATTTTACCCACGTTTCATTCTTTTATTTCGGTACTTGAATAATTCTAAAAGTGGAGCAACAATATCCTGAGAGGTGTCTATGCTCAGATAATTGATCTGATTCTTCTTGCAGATTTCTTTCAGATTTTCACGCTCTGTGGTAAAAGTTTCTGATATCTTTTTTGAGAAACTTCCAAATGCGGTATTTACCCAAGTGGTCTTTCCACGCTCTTTATCATAAATCGGAATGATTCCCAATGCAGGCAAAGCGGATTCTCTTGGATCAGTAAGTTGGATTGCGACGAGATCGTGTCTTTCAGCCAAAGCTCGGAATGGTCTTTCATACCCTTCATCGATAAAATCAGAAATCACAATTATGACGCTTCTTTTTTTGATCAGGTTGAGGGCGAATGTAAACATCGAATTCAAATCTGTTTTCATCGATTTGTTTTCATGTTCAAAAATACCTCTGATCATTTTTACTCCCTGTTTCGGACCTTTTGCAGGTAAAATCAGGTTTTCTTTTTGATCTGAATAACTGATCAGTGCAACCTGACTTCCATCAAAAACTCCTGCAAGAGTTAAAACCCCCGCAATGATTTTTCCTTGGTCGATCTTTTTGTTTCCTACCTGACCAATATCCTGACTGCCGCTAATATCCAATAAGAAATAAACGCATTGATCTTTATCCTCCCGAAATGTCTTTACAAATGTTCCATGACCCTTTGCAGAAACTTTCCACTCGATCGTTCTGACGTCATCTCCGTATTGGTAAGGACGCAAATCATCGAATTCCAAACCAGAACCTTTAAACAGAGATTGGTATTCTCCTTGCAGGTGATTGTTGGCCACCTTTCGGATCATGATCTCGTATTTTCTAAGTTTACTGAATAGTTGATTCATTTCGGGTGATTTGAACTGGCTAAGTTAAATTACATGGTTGAATTATAAAATTTGTCTTATAGGAAGGGTAGAGAATTTTTCAGTTAAAAAACCATAATTTTGCGACGTGAATAGATTATTAATCATTTGTGCCAGCATCTTCTTGCTAAGCGGATGTAAAGAAAACAATAAACCAGAAGGTCTTCTAGATGAAGAGAAGATGGTTGAAGTTCTGATAGATATACAATTAACGGAAGGAATCACTAGTGCAATCCCTGTTTCTTACGATTCTTCTCAGGTTTTATATAAACTCCTAGAAAAAGAAGTATTCGCAAAACATCAAGTTGATGATTCAGTTTTCACTGAGAGTTTGCGGTATTATTTACAATTTCCAGGTGTAATGGATGAAATGTATTCAAGGATATTAGATTCTTTAGCCGCAAAAGAAACTTCTGGAATACAAAAAGATCAAGGAGAAATTTTCTAATGTTATACCCCGCTAATTTAGAGCAAAAAATAAATTTTGTAAAAGTAAAAGAGCTTCTCAAAGAAGAATGTACATCTCCTTTGGGGATGAGTTTTGTTGATAAAATTGCTTTTTCATCTGACATCAATCTGGTCAATAAACTACTTGACCAAACGGATGAATTTTATAAAATACTAATATCTGGAGAGGCTTTTCCTTCGTCCAATTTTACCAACCTTCATCCTTATCTCGAAAAAGCAAAACTTGAGGGAGCACACTTGGATCAAGAGGATTTTCATGAGGTGAAATTGTCTCTTTCCACCTTGAGAGGTTGTATATCATTCTTTCAGAAATTCGGTGAGGAATATCCGGCATTAAGTCAATTGCTCGGATTGTTGATTGATTTGGATTTGTCTTTACTCAAGGCAATCGAACAAATCATCGATGAAAAAGGAAAGATCAGAAGCAATGCAAGTAGAGATCTCCAACTGATCCGAAATCAGATAATTTTTGAAGAGGGCAGGCTTCGTAAAGTCATGGATAGGATCTTTAAGGAGGCGCGGGCAAAAGGCTTGACCCCTGAAGATTCTGGAATGACCATCCGTGGAGGAAGAATGGTGATTCCTATAGCTGCAGAAAACAAGCGTAAACTCAGAGGGTTTATCCATGACGAATCTGCAACTGGGCAAACTGTTTTTATGGAGCCGGAGGAGGCATTAGATATCAATAATGAAATCCGGGATTTGGAGTATATGGAGCGGAGAGAAATTATCAAAATTCTCACCCAGCTGACAGATAAACTCCGACCTGCCATTCCTGCTCTTCGTAAGGCGACGAATTATTTGGGATTAATGGATTTTATCCGTGCCAAAGCAAAATTTGCCCAGAAAACAGAAAGTGTCAAGCCTGAAATTACCAAGGAAAGACAATTGACCTGGACAAGAGCGAGGCATCCGATTTTGGAGATGGCGTTAAAGTCACAAGGAAAGAAAATTACTCCTCTGGATGTGAAATTGGGAGGACATGAGCGACTGCTTGTGATTTCCGGTCCAAATGCCGGGGGTAAATCTGTGACTTTGAAAACTGTCGCACTCCTTCAATACATGCTTCAATGCGGGATTTTGATCCCTGTCCATCCTGATTCTAAAAGTTCCTTGTTCGACAATTTCTTCATCGATATCGGAGATGAACAAAATCTGGAAAATGATCTAAGTACTTACAGCTCTCATTTGATGAGCATGAAGCATTTTACTCAATTTGCTAATAGAAGGACCATTCTTTTTATAGATGAGTTTGGTACCGGTACCGAACCTCAGTTTGGGGGTGCGATCGCTGAGTCGATTTTGTTAGCATTAAATAAGCAAGCTGCGTACGGCATCGTGACTACTCACTATGGTAATTTGAAGCAAATTGCCAATAAAAACCAAGGTTTGGTTAATGGGGCGATGCGTTATGATGTGGACAAATTGGAGCCCATGTACCAACTTGAAATCGGGAAACCAGGATCTTCTTTCGCTCTGGAGATTGCTTCCAAAATTGGTATTTCTAAAGAAATTCTTCAGTATGCCAAAGATAATATTGGTGAGGAGAGAGTTAGATATGATCGACTTTTGACTCAATTGGAGAATGAGAAAAACCAGTACACTTCTCTTTTGGCTGATGCCAAAGCAAAAGAAAGACTACTGAAAACTAGGCTTAAGGAATACAATGAGTTGAAAGAAACCCTTGAGTTGACCAAAAAACGGTATCTCCAGGAAGCTAAATTGGAAGCCAAGGCTTTATTAGATCAGACGAATAAGAAAATTGAATCTACGATTAGACAAATCAAAGAGGATAAAGCCGATAAAGAAACTACCAAAAGGGCTCGCCAGGAACTTGAGGAATTTAAACAGGAAGTGAAGCCTGAGAAATTGGCTGTCAAGGATCCTGAGATTGTAGTAATTGGTGGGAAGATTAGCGAGGGTGATTGGGTAAGATTAAAAGATAATGGGGCTGTAGCTCAAGTGCTTCAGATTAAAAATAAAGAAGTCGAAATTTCCATCGGGGAGCTTAAGTCCAATGTGAAACTTTCCAGATTGGAAAAGATATCTCAAACTCAAGTCAAAAAAGAATTGAAGTCAGTATCTAAAAGAAGTGGGTATAATACCAACGAAAAACTGATGGACTTTTCTCCAAACTTAGACTTAAGAGGGAAAAGAGGAGAAGAGGTTTTGTCGATGATCCAGACTTTTGTGGATGAAGGCTTTATGTTTGGAGTAAAAGACCTAAGGATTGTCCACGGAAAAGGAGATGGGATTTTAAGGGATATTACCAGAAACCTACTTAGAAATATGCCTCAAGTTGGCAAAATGGAGGATGAACATGCAGATAGAGGTGGAGCTGGGGTGACTTTGGTGAAGTTAAAATAAAAAAAGAGGGACTTTCAAGTTCCTCTTTTTTTGTTGGTTATTTTTTCAATAAGTCAAATTCGTAATTGCCGACGACTGCATTTGTTCGTCCGCCAGGCAAAGGAATAGAAAAGAGTAATTTTAGATTATCACCTGTTCTGGTATAAGAAATCTCTCTATCAGAAGCAGGATTTGTTCCGCTCAAAGTGATTTTATCATAATTAGTTCCAACAAATGACCAAGTACCTGCATTAGTGAAAAGGTCATTGCTGTTTTTGCTCGTGTACGTTTTGGAACTGGAATTGGCACTCAAAGTCAACTCAAAAGTACTATACAAATCTGTGACAGCTGTTCCATCTTTTATCACAGCTCCACCTCCAGAAACAGACCAAGTCAAAGTTCCTGTCCCAGTCAAAGCTTCTATTGCTAATTCTTCTTCAGACTTTTGAACAGGATCAGGGTCATCGTTCCAGCATCCTTGTAAAAAAGCAGAAGAAAGTAAAATGGCTAGAAGAATGATTTTTGAGGACTTCATATAAAATGTATTAAATCAAATATGGGACTAAATATACACAAGTATACTCAAACCAAAAGGCTACTTATAATCCTCGATATTTATTTTTTGATTACAAAATTCGTATTCTCTTGGCTCATTAGAACAAATCAGAGTAATCCTGTTGTATCGATATTTCTCTATTAAATCCTGATACCATTGAATTCCTTTTTTATCCAAGTTGGAAGTGGGTTCATCTAAAAAAATAAGATCTACATCTGAGAATAAAGCAATACCTAATTTTACTCGTTGCTTCATCCCGGAGGAATACTGGGAAATTTGTTTTTCGGAATGTTGATCCAAGTATAGAATTGAAATAATCTGATCTATGCTCAGTCCGGATAAACAGTTCTTAAACTTGAAATGGAAATTCAGCAATTCTATTAAAGTGAATTCCTCTGGAAGCTCCATATATGGAGCCGCAATACTCAAAGAAGAAAACCAGTTTGATTCTGGAATCTCCTGATTTTCTTTTGAGTAATTTATTTTTCCTGAAGTTAAGGGGATAGAGCCACTGATGCATTTAAGCAAAGTTGATTTTCCCGAGCCGTTGCCACCAGTAACTGCTAAAGAGTCACCTGATACAAGTGATAAATTCAGGTTTTTGAAAATCCACTCATATTGAAAGCGCTTTGAGGCTTCTTCAAGTTGGATTTTGAACTGCATCAGTTAATGTATCCTTTCATTACGCCACGCTCAGAGGATCTGATAAAATTAAGGATTTCATCACGCTCTTTTGTAGCAGGAAGATTGATCTCGATTTCTTCTAAAGCACGGCTATTATTCATGCTATTAAGGAATAAATACCTGTAAACTTCTTGAATATGACCGATAGATTCACTCGAGAAACCTCTTCTTCTTAAGCCTAAAGAGTTAACGCCTGCATAAGAAAGTGGCTCACGCGCAGCTTTGGTAAATGGAGGAACGTCTTTTCGAACAAGCGACCCACCAGAGACCATTGAATGCATACCGATTTTCACAAATTGATGGATCGCACTTGATCCACCTATTATTGCCCAATCGTCAATAGATACATGGCCAGCAATCTGTACAGAATTAGCAATGATCACATGGCTTCCAAGCACACAATCATGTGCTACGTGCACGTATGCCATCAATAGGCAATTACTTCCGATGACAGTGGTTTGTTTGTCAACAGTTCCTCTACTGATCGTTACACACTCTCTGATAGTAGTATTGTCACCTATGATCACAGTAGATTCTTCTCCTTGAAATTTTAAATCTTGAGGGATTCCAGCGATTACTGCACCAGGGAAAATTTTACAATTTTTCCCGATTCTTGCACCCGGAAATATCGTGACATTTGGGCCAATCCAAGTATCATCTCCGATAATCACATTTTCATGGATCATCGTAAATGGATCCACATGGACATTTTTACCCAATTGCGCCTTTGGGTCTACGTGTGCCATTGGGCTGATCATGATTCTTTTCGGGTTATACTGGCTGTCATCACTGCTTCACAGACCAATGTGTTTCCAACATAGGCCTCTCCACGCATTTTGGCAATGCCTCTTCTTATTGGAGCCAATAGTTCACATTTAAAAATCAGAGTATCTCCTGGTAGAACCATTTTCCTGAATTTGCAACTTTCAATTCCCAAGAAATAGGTCCAATAATTTTCAGGATCATCTACTGTACTTAAAACTAAAATCCCACCTGTTTGAGCCATTGCCTCCACTTGCATTACGCCAGGCATCACTGGATTGCCTGGGAAATGCCCCATGAAAAATGGTTCATTGATGGTTACATTTTTAACACCTGCAACAACCGTTTCATCTAAATAGATGATTTTATCCAACAATTGGAAAGGGTAACGGTGAGGCAAAATATTGCTAATCTGATTGATGTCCATTACTGGAGGTAGCTTCGGATCATAATGCGGAATGTGAGAAGAGCCGGATTTTTCCATTGCTCTTTTCAGTTTTTTTGCAAAAGCTACATTGGCAGCATGGCCAGGACGAGCTGCAAGGATCTGAGCTTTAAGCGGTCTTCCGACCAAAGCCAAATCTCCTACTACGTCCAATAATTTATGTCTAGCTGGTTCATTTCTGTATCGAAGGTCGACATTGTTTAGAATGCCTTCTTTCTTCACTTCCACTTTCTGCTTGTTAAACATCTTAGCTAAGTGAACCAGTTCTTTTTCTTCTACCACTCGATCTACTACCACTATAGCATTGTTGAGGTCTCCTCCTTTAATCAGATTGGAGTTATATAGCATCTCCAATTCATGTAAGAAGCAGAATGTTCTACAAGAAGCAATCTCCGGTTTGAACTGGCTGATGTCAGTAATCGAAGCATGTTGACTTCCCAAAACAGGAGAATTATAATCTACCATAACAGTAACTCTGTAGTTATCTGTTGGAAGGGCGACCATCTCCACTTCACGGGAAGGGTCTTTGTATTGGATGCTTTCCTCAACCTCAAAAAATCTTCGAAGTGCATTTTGCTCCTCAAGTCCTGCATCCTCCAAAACTTCAATGAATTGGATCGAGGATCCGTCCATGATCGGAGGTTCTGGACCATCAAGCTGGATTAAAACATTGTCAATTTCCATTCCCACCAGTGCTGCCAAAACATGCTCAACTGTATATACTCGAGCTCCGTTTTGCTCCAGAGTTGTGCCTCTGGAAACATCCACAACTAGATCACAATCAGCGTCAACTGTCGGGCGTCCCTCCAGATCAACTCGCTGAAATTTAATTCCGTGGTTTGGTGGTGCAGGCAAGAATGTCATATTGGAAATAACTCCAGTATGTAGACCAACTCCGGAGAGTTCTACCTGCTTTTTGATGGTATGTTGTTTTACCTTCATCTGATATTTTAAACTTTCAGGATGATTAAGGGTGCGAATTTACGGCTTTTTTTCAAGTTCTCTTAAACGGTTTTCAATGTCGTCTAAGTTTTTGAAAATAGAATAGGCTTTAAGGAAATTTTTCATGTCCATTCCTATGTACCCAAATATTGTCTGACCGGCAATTTTAATCGATTTAATAATACCTGTTTTTGCACCTATGGTGGTATTGTCAGCAATTTTTAGATGTCCGATTATTCCCGCCTGACCTGCGATTACACAGCTTTTACCTATTTCGGTCGAACCTGAAATTCCAGCCTGAGAGGCAATAACTGTGTTTTCTCCAATAATAACATTATGAGCGATCTGAACCAAGTTATCAATTTTCACACCTTTCTTGATAATAGTAGATCCCATTGTAGCGCAATCAATCGTGGTATTTGCACCAATACTAACATGATCTTCGATGATAACGTTTCCAATTTGAGGAATTGCCTTATATGTTCCGTCAGCTTGGGGAGCAAAACCAAATCCATCTGCTCCAATGACTGCTCCGGGATGAATTTCGCAATTGTCTCCAATAATCGTATCAGAGCAGATTTTTACACCGGGATGCAAAATAGTATTGTTACCAATTTTCACCCGATCACCAATAAATACTTGCGGATGAATTTTAACAGAATCACCAATGCTGCAATGTTTGCCAATATGTGAGAAAGCTCCTCGAAAACAATTTTCACCGATACTGCTTGACTCGTCTATAAAACTTGGTTCCTGCACACCCGTGAGGCTTGCTTTTGTGAATTGGCTGTAAGCTTCAAGAAGGGTTGTAAAACCTGTATAAGCATCTTTTACACGGATTAATGTGGTTTTCAATGCTTTGGTTGGAATGAAATTTTCTGACACGATCACCGCAGTAGCTTCTGTGTCATAGATAAAGGATTGATATTTTTCATTGGAAAGAAAGCTGATTCCACCTTCTTTTCCTTCTTGAATTTTATCTAACCGGAAGACTTTTTGGTTTTCATCTCCCTCTACTTTCCCCTGAAGGATTGCGGCCACTTGACCTAAAGTAAATTCCATATGCAGGTGTTACGTATTAGTAATTTAAATTTAAGCTTTTGGCTTTACATACATAATGTTTCTCCACGATTTTGCTCATTACCTTGATGTTCGGTAAATCGGCAGCCTGTGCCACATCGATTACTTTCCCTTTTTTAGTCAGGATATTGATTCGGTCTTTTGCAAGATATCCGTAGTTACTGACAGCACCATGTGAGAAGAAAAAATCGATATCATCTGAAGGAATAGAAAGTTTATGTATCGTTTTGGCTTTCATCTCTTCAATTTCTTCTGGACTGAATTGCTCGTTTGTAAGCGTAATTTTAAACAGGTCTCTCGTCAGAAACATATTTGAAATATTATTTAAAACATAATCTGGATGTTTTTTCCAAAGCTTCACTGCTCCCCAGATATCCAGATCATCCATTTCCAAAAACATCTTTAATATGTCAGGTTTTTGCTGAAAGTCCGAAATAGTGTTTTCCTGTTGGAGAAAGAAGTCAAACTCATCTGTAATAGTGAAAGTTGTTCCGGCTTTTCGAAGCATTTTTGCCCTTTCGATCAACTTAATGAGCATTTTTTCCGCAGAGACGGTGGTTTTGTGCAAATACACTTGCCAATACATGAGCCTTCTTGCACTCAAGAAATTCTCAATGGAATAAATTCCTTTCTCTTCGATGACCACCTGATCGTTTTTCACATCCATCATTTTAATGATGCGGTCTGCCCCGATAGTTCCTTCCGAAACCCCTGTAAAGAAACAATCTCTTTGCAAATAGTCCAGTCTGTCGATGTCCAGCTGACTGGACACAAGCTGATGAAAGAACTTTCTTTCGTAAGTATTCTTAAATATTCTTAAAACTAAATCAAGTTTTCCGTCCAGTTCTTGGTTGAATAATTCGATGATCAAAAACGAAAGACTCTCATGATGAACGTTTTTCAGCAAGCTATATTCCAAAGCATGGGAAAATGGCCCATGTCCGATATCATGCAGTAGAATGGCAATAAGGGCAGCTTCGTATTCTTTATTGGAGATTTCTGTTCCTTTTATGCGTAGATTATCGAGCGTAATGCTCATCAAATGCATAGCGCCGATGGCATGGTGGAAGCGGGTATGAAGTGCTCCCGGGTAGACAAAGTCAGTCAAACCCAGTTGTTTTATTCTCCGTAACCTCTGGAAATATGGGTGATCAATTATGGTAAAAATCAACTCGCTTGGGATTGTGATAAATCCGTAAACCGGGTCGTTTAATATCTTTTGGCTTTTCAATTGGGCCTATTTTGATTGACTCAAAAGTAATTATAATTTTAAAAGAAACGGAACCTGAAATGTCTCAAAAGTTTAATATTCTATGGGCAGACGATGAAATTGACCTGCTGAAACCCCATATACTTTTTCTGGAGCAGAAAGGGTATCAGATTACTACGGTCAATTCAGGGGTGGATGCCATCGAAGAAGTGGAGGCCCAGAATTTTGATGTAATATTTTTAGATGAAATGATGCCAGGTATGACTGGCCTGGAAACTTTACAGCAAATCAAGATTCTAAAACCACAAATTCCTGTGGTAATGATTACCAAATCTGAGGAAGAACACATCATGAATGATGCGATTGGTGGGAAGATCGCTGACTATCTTATCAAACCTCTCAACCCAAATCAAATCCTGCTTTCTGTCAAAAAATTGCTTCAGAATAAGCAATTGATAGACGAAAAGACTACGCTGAATTACCAACAGGAATTTATGAAGATTAGCATGGCTTTTGGCGATGCACAAGATCATCAGGACTGGGCGGATATTTATAAAAAATTGATTTATTGGGAATTACAGATTGATGCTACTGAAAATAAAAGCATGATCGAAGTGTTGGAAACCCAAAAGATCGAAGCCAATTCCTCTTTTGCAAGGTTTATCAAGGATAATTACATCGACTGGATGGAGGAGAAAAATAAAGATAAACCTCTTCTTTCCCATCAAGTCCTGAAGCAAAAAGTCTTTCCAAATGTGAAGGAAGGGAAGCCACTTTTTCTGATTGTTATTGATAATCTTAGATTGGATCAATGGGAAGATATTGAGACTCTTTTGTCCCCTTATTTTAATATTGAGCAAAAAGATACTTACTACAGTATTCTTCCTACTACAACAGCATTCGCCAGGAATGCGCTATTCAGTGGTATGATGCCTTCGGATATGGCTCGCTTTTACCCTAAACTTTGGGAAGATGAGGATTCCGACGAAGGGAAAAATAATTTTGAAGAAGATTGGTTGAAAATAAATCTGGACAAAAACAGATTGCCAATCAAATCCTCCTATCAAAAGATTTTGCAGGCAAATCAAGGGAAAAATGCCGTAGAGCAATTCCATCAGCTTTTGCAGAATGACCTGAATGTCTTGGTTTATAATTTTGTGGATATGATGTCTCATGCTAGAACGGATATGAAAATGATCCGTGAACTAGCTCCCGATGAGTCAGCCTACAGATCCATTACAAAGAGTTGGTTTGAACATTCATCTCTATTTGAATTATTTAAAAAAATCCAGCTAGCCGGAGCAGATGTGATTGTCACCACTGATCATGGTACCAAGCGAGTGAATAAACCATATCGAATCATAGGCGATAAAAACGTCACTACAAATCTTAGGTATAAGCAAGGTAAAAATCTTAATTTTGAAGGAGGAAAGGTGTTTGAGATCAAAAAACCTGAAGATGCTAAGTTGCCAAGGCTAAATGTCTCGTCGAGTTATGTATTTGCAGTGGAAGATTATTTCTTTGCCTATCCAAATAATTACAATTATTATGTAAACTTCTACAAAGACACCTTCCAGCATGGCGGTGTATCTTTGGAAGAAATGATCATACCGATTGTGCATTTATCACCTAAATAGGATTGAATTGATTCAATTTTCATATGGAGTCGATGCCATTTCCACGGCCGCAAAGAAAGTCGTGGAAATGGCAGGTTCCGAAAAGATCTGGATTTTTAAAGGGGAAATGGGGGCAGGAAAAACCACTCTCATCAAAGCTTTGGCTGAGGAATTCCATATTCAAGATCAGATCAGTAGCCCAACTTTCGGAATCGTCAATGAATACCAAAATGACAGTGGGGATGAATTTTATCATTTTGACTTTTATAGACTAGATGATCCTACTGAATCATTGGATATTGGAATAGAAGAGTATTTTTATAGTCAGAATTATTGTTGGCTGGAATGGGCAGAAAAAATTGCTGAATTCCTTCCTGATCAATATTTCTTAGTTTCAATTGAAATTCTTTCGGCAACAGAAAGAAAAATTACGCTTCAACATATACAAGATGTCAGCTGAATTAAGTGAATTATCGGCAGTTGGATTAATCCCAAAAGAATCTCCTTCCAAAGTCAGAAAAGATTCAAAATCAATTACAATCGGGATACCTAAAGAAGTTTCTTCCCAGGAGAAAAGGGTTGTGCTGACTCCGGAAGCGGTAGGTATTTTGTCGAATAACGGTCTGAATGTCGTACTGGAGGCTGGAGCTGGATTACAAGCTAAGTTTTCAGATCAAGATTATTCTGATGCAGGGGCAAAAATTGTAAGTTCCAGAAAAGATGCTTTATCTGCCCAGATAGTATTGAAGATTGACTCACCTACTCTGGAGGAAATCGAGGATATGTCTCAGGGGAGCTGTCTGATTTCCGCACTTCAAATTGGTAGGCAAAGTAAAGAGTTTATTGAAGCTCTAAATGCTAAAAAAATCACTGCTGTTGCTTTCGAATACCTGGAGGATAAGGTAGGTGGAATGCCAGTTGTAAGGGCCATGTCCGAAATTGCTGGAAGTACAGTGATGCAAATTGCTGCTGAATATCTGTCAAGTGTCAACAATGGCAAAGGATTGATCATGGGTGGGGTGACAGGAGTGCCACCTACTCAAGTAGTGATCATCGGTGCCGGTACAGTTGCTGAATATGCTGCCAGAACAGCTTTGGGCCTTGGGGCAAACATCAAAGTATTTGACAATCATATTTATAAATTGAGGAGGATTAAGCAGTTGCTTGGGCAACAGGTTTATACTTCCACAATTGATAATTTCAGTTTGAGCCAGGCTATGGCTGAAGCAGACGTAGTGATTGGAGCATTAAGAGCTGAAAAAGGAAGAAATAAAATTGTGGTCAGTGAAGAGATGGTTGCTAATATGATGCATGGAAGCATTATCATTGACGTGGGCATTGACCAGGGTGGATGTATTGAAACGGCAAAAATGACAAGTCATGATCAGCCTGTTTATAGAAAGCATGATATCATCCATTATTGTGTACCTAATATTGCCTCTCGAGTAGCCCGAACAGCTTCTTATTCACTAAGCAATATTTTTACTCCTATCATTTTACAGACAGCCGATCTTGGCGGAGCTGAAGAAATGATATTTAATTATAAATGGTTTTTAAGGGGAGTATATACTTATAGAGGAAGTCTCACCAATGCCTATTTGGGGAGAAAGTTTGGACTATCTCACAAAGAGCTACAACTCCTATTGGCGGCTAGGTATTGATTAAGAAAGGAGATTTTGTCTTAACAAAAATTCCAACTGTTCATTCGCTTTTATAAGCGCATCAGTCAGTTTTTCGTTTTCTCTTCGAAGTGTGAAAATTTCGAAAGCATTTTTGATGACAGTTCTTAGGTAATCTTCTTCCCATGGTTTTGTCAAATAATGATAGACCTGACCCTTATTGATGGCATCTATTACTGCTTGGATATCAGTATATCCTGTCAGAAGAAGTCTTATAGGCTTAGGATAAATAGGAATAATACTTTCTAAAAACTCCACACCAGTTTCTTCTGGCATACGCTGATCTGTAATAATTAAATCAACTTCTTGTTCCTTTAATAATTCCCTGGCTTCTTGGGCGGAGATAGCTAAAAATATTTTATAATCTCTACGGAATGTCGCTTTAAATGCCTGAAGATTATTTTCTTCATCATCTACATATAGAATTTTTATTTTTTCTTCCCTTTCGGTTTCCATACGTTGGTCAACTATAACATAAGCTTCATTCTAAAGACAAATAATCTTTTTTTTGCTTAAAAAACAAAGAAAATAGAATAGATATAAATCTTACAAATGATCGCCAAAAGTAATTATTCTGTTTTTAACTTAAAATATTAAGAATGTATTTGACATAAAACTGAATGAATTATCTTTACTGAGCTTATCACCCCAACCTGTTCAAATGCCATTTAAATTTCCCATTGATCAAAACGATCAATATGTCCCGGTAATTCTAAATCCTTCAATTGATTCGGATTATTTGAGAATTAAAGATCATTTTGAAAATGATTCTATTTCCATTTTAGATCCGATTGATAGTCAAGTTGCAGATTTGATTAAATCTGAGAACCCAGATCGTACTTTGCCTTCTGAAGAATTGCAGGCAAGAATAGAATTATTTTTTAAAGAAAGAGACCGGAATACATTCGGTAACTGGGTTTATTTTCCGTGGAAAAAAACTCTGGTACATATACTTAGTGAGCCTGAATTTGTGAAAATCAGAACTCTTCGAAACAATTTTAAAATAACTCCATCTGAACAAGCGGCCCTGAGTTCAAAAAAAGTTGGGATAGTAGGTCTCTCTGTGGGGCAAAGTATTGCTTTAGCAATGACTTTGGAAAGAGGGTATGGTGAGATAAGATTGGCGGATTTTGACACATTGGAACTTAGTAACCTGAATAGATTAAAAGCAGGTGTAACTAGTCTAGGGGTAGAGAAAGTGATTTTGGCAGCGAGAGAAATTGCAGAAATAGATCCTTATTTAAAAGTCAAAGTCTATCGAGAAGGAATCACTCCAGAAAATGTAGAAGATTTTATGCTTGATGGAGGGAAGTTGGATTTGTTGATCGATGAATGTGATAGTCTGGATATAAAAGTTTTGCTTAGGGAGAAAGCCAAGAAAAACCGCATCGCTGTTAT
This sequence comes from Algoriphagus iocasae, assembly GCF_014206875.1. Classification (GTDB taxonomy): domain Bacteria; phylum Bacteroidota; class Bacteroidia; order Cytophagales; family Cyclobacteriaceae; genus Algoriphagus; species Algoriphagus iocasae. The sequence continues at coordinate 26,932 of NZ_JACIJO010000003.1, forward strand.
GATGGACACATCAGATAGAGGGATGTTGGATATTGAAAGGTTCGATATAGAACCAGAAAGAGAGTTATTTCATGGTTTGCTAAAAGGCGTAAATATTGAATCTCTTAAAAACCTTTCAAATACAGAAAAAGTATCTATCGTCCTGAAAATTACTGGTCTAGAAACCCTTTCGCCTAGGATGAAAGTTTCGCTATTGGAAATTGGCCAAACGATCACCAGTTGGCCGCAATTAGCTTCCGGGGTCTTCTTAGGTGGTGCTTCGGTTGCTCATGCTTCGAGAAAATTCTTACTTGGTGAAGAAGTTAAATCAGGAAGGTTTTATGTGGATTTTGATCAGCTATTCCATTTAAAAGAGGCTGAGGAAATTGGAGTTGATTCTCCAAATTTTCCATCAATTGGTGAATTTTCCTTTAAGCTTCCTACTGACATTTTGCAGTCAGCCTATCAACTGTCTAGATCAGAACTTGAAGAGTTAATAGAAATTGCAAACTGGGCACCGTCGGGAGGTAATATCCAGCCTTGGATTTGGGTGTTTGACAAAAAGGGAGTTTTACACCTTTTTCATGATAAAGTTAGGAGTCATTCTTTATTGGATTATAAAGGGTCTGGATCACTTATAGCTTTTGGGGCGGCACTAGAAAATTTACGCTTACACGCCGGCAAGCTGGGAATTGATATTGAGATAAAAATTCATATACATGAATTTGAGGAAGACTGTGTCGCTAGCATTCGTTTTGTTTCAAAACAACCACAGGCACTCCCAATTAGATTTTCTGATTTGGCAGAAGGCATAACACTGCGATGTACCAATAGAAAAAACAAGAAAAGGTATTTTTTGAGTGAAAAAGAAAAGAAAGATCTTTTAGAAATAGCGGATGAAGATGGGGTATTTGTAGAGTGGACTGAGGAGGAGGAGGATTTATCTAAGTTGGCTAAAGTAGTGGGAGGGATGGATCGTTTGAGGTTTTTCCATGATCAAGGATTAGTTGATTTTATCAATGAGGTAAGGTGGACAGAGGCAGAAGCAATAGAAAAGAAAGATGGAATCGATGTGGCAACATTGGAGCTTTCTGGTACAGAAAAGGCTGCTATGGGATTGTTGAAAGATCCACGGACAGTTAAGTTTTTTAGGAAATATCTGATGGGTTATGGACTCACAAAGATTTCAAAAGATACAATTACTACTGCTTCTGGTATATTCTTAATCAAAGTTGATGAATACACCCCTCAAAATATTTTAAAGGCTGGGATGGTTTTACAAAGAATTTGGATAAAAGCCAATATGATTGGATTGAGTGTCCAGCCTGTTTCTGCAATGTTATTTATTTTTCAGCGACTCTTGAATGAGAAAAATGTTGGTTTCACAAAAATTGAGCAAAATGAAATCTTAGATTTAAAAAAATCTTTCAATACTATATTCAACAAAGAAGGGGATAAGCAAGAAATTTTTATGTTTAGGGTTAATAAAGCGGGGGAACCCTCTGTGAGATCATATAGAAGAGATCTTTCAGAAACATTAATTATTATTTGAAATGTTTAATTTTAAAGCATTTAGAGCGATAGATGAACCAGAACGATGTCAGAAATTTGTTCAGGGTCACTCTGATGTATTAAAGCAATATGGAGTTACAAAAGTTACCTCCTCAAATAATGATTGGGTCAAAAATCCTTTTGTATACGTCGTAACTGTGGAGGAAGCAGAAACAGAAGAAGTAGTTTCAGGATTGAGAATTCATATTGCACATCCTGATTATCCTCTACCAATGGAACAAGCAGTTTCCCAGGTTGACCATAAGATTTTTTCATTGGTCAAAGATTATTCTGCTCTTGGAACTGGTGAAGTGTCAGGATTGTGGAATTCAAAAAGTATTTCAGGCTATGGTATTGGGGCTGTTTTGTTAATCCGTGCAGGTATTGCAATAGCTACTCAAATTAACTTAGGCTCTCTATTAGCTTTGGTAGCTGAATATACTTTAAAACCATCTTTACAAAAAGGTTTTGAGATTGAATCTGGGATTGGAAATTCAGGGACATTCTTTTATCCTAAATTAGATTTAGTTGCTACATCTATAGTAATGAAAGATCCAAAGAACTTACCTTTAGCAGATGCCTCTGAAAGGGAAAGAATTTTTGAATTAAGAGAAAAAGTTCAATTCACTAAAATTGAAGAAGGCCCAAAAGGTAAATTTGAAGTGAATTATGATTTGTTATTGACGAATAATAATTGGAGAAATGATATTTAGAATTTTTGTAGTTACTGTATTGTTTTTATCTGTTTCAATAAATGCATTTGCAGAGGAAGATGAATCAAAAAAAGTAACATGTTTTTCGTATCTATTGGATGAAGATAATAGCCAAGTTGCTGATATTATTTTAAACGGGAACTTTGATTCAAACAATTGTAATACTTTCAATTTTGGGATTAACAATAGTGCACTTTGGGTGAAATTGGAATTACCTTATTTGGATGAATTCCCGAACCCTACGTTCACCCTAAATTCAACCTCATTGGATAAAGTTTTTCTCTATTCAGTTAAGAATGGAGAAGTAATCCGGGTACATGAAAATGGTCGTCTTATAGGTGTTCAAGAAAGAGAATTTCAATCAAAAAAGATTGTGTTTGAATTTGAGAATTCAGAGATAACCGCTGATTATTACCTGATAAAAATCGAAAATGTAGATAAAAAAATATTCACTGGATTTGTTTCCTCTAGAGAATCATTAGAGAATATTCTTGGGTTTGAAGATTTACTTTTTGGCTTACTGACTGGTGTGTTTTTGGGATTATTCTTTTATAATCTTTTTCTCTATTTCTCAGTTCAGGATAAGATATATTTTATTTATGTTCTACACACTTTATTGGTTTGGTTTGCTCAGGCCTCTATTTTGGGATATACTCAAGAGCTTTTTTGGCCAGAATGGGATTGGATGAACCAGCGTTCTATCGTGATTTTCTCTTCCTTTGTTAGTGTTGTTGGAATCTGGTTTATGAGAGTGTTCTTGCTTTCAAAATCGATCATTCCTAAGATTGACAAAGGGTTTTATATCATTTATGGTGTCTATACTTTTATACTCATCAATGCAATAATCATTTCTATTACCTTGAGTTATCAGGTTTTATTGGTTACTCAGTCAATAGTTGTGCTGTTTGTGTTGTTTTCAGCATCCATGATTTTAAGAAAAGGTTACAGACCAGCGCGTTATTACTTACTTGCGTGGTCGATTTTTATGATAGGGATTTTTCTGTTTGTCTTTAGTGAGATGGGAATTATTCCTTCTAATAATTTAACGGCATACATTATGCCTTTGGGTTCTGCCTTAGAAGTAATTTTGTTATCATTTGCTCTTGCTGATCGTATCAATATCCTCAAAAAAGAGAAAGAGAAGGAGCAAACAGAAAGACTCGAGGTTTTAAAGGAAAATGAGATGTTGGTGAGGGAACAGAATACTTTACTGGAGAAAAAAGTGAAGTTGAGAACGGATGAATTAGAGCATGCACTGAGAAACCTTCAGAATACTCAAAGTCAGCTTGTAAGCCAAGAGAAAATGGCATCTTTAGGTCAGCTGACTGCTGGTATTGCCCATGAAATCAATAACCCGATCAACTTTGTGAGTTCGAATATTACCCCTCTAAAAAGAGATATTAAGGATATCATGGAGGTGATTGAATTTTATAGAGAAACAGGAAGCAAAGAGTTTACCGATGATTCTAAGAAGAAAGCCAAAAATCTGGAGGAAGATTTAGAGCTGGATTATGTGCTAGATGAAGTTGATCAGCTGCTGAAGGGTATGGAAGATGGCGCCAGAAGAACTGTTGAAATTGTGAAAGGACTGAGAATTTTCTCAAGAGTAGATGAGCAGGATGTGAAGAAAGTGGACCTTCATGATGGAATTAATAGTACCATTATTCTTCTCAACAGTACCATTCCTGGTAAAATCAGAATTGTCAGGGAGTTCGGTGAGTTGCCAATGGTAGAATGTCTGGCTGGAAAGATCAATCAGGTGTTTATGAATATCATTAACAATGCAGTTCATGCATTGACAGACCATATTGATGAGATTAAAGATCCACATATAACTATTCGAACGATTGCCCATGCAAATGAGACTGTTACGGTAGAAATTGAGGATAATGGCCCTGGTATGCCAGAATCTGTAAAACAACGTATATTTGAACCATTCTTTACTACAAAGGCCGTTGGGAAAGGGACAGGTTTGGGTCTTTCTATTGTTTATTCTATTATTGAAAACCATAAAGGAACCCTGGAAGTAGAAACTGAACAGGGGCAGGGTACAACTTTTATTATTACCCTTCCTATTTATCAAAGTACCCAGAAATATGAGTGATAAAATCCACGTACTCTATATCGATGATGAGGATAATAACCTCAAATCTTTTAGAGCGACACTTCGAAAAGACTTTAAGATTTTTACAGCAATTGATGCTGAAGAAGGGTTACGCATAGCACAGGAAGAAGAAATTCATGTGGTGATTGCAGATCAGCGAATGCCGGGAATGACAGGGACCGAATTTTTTGAGCAAATGGTCAAAATCAACCCTGACCCAATCAGAATTCTACTTACTGGCTATTCAGATATTGCCTCTGTAATCGATGCCATCAATAAAGGTGAGGTTTATCGATTTATTGATAAGCCATGGAATATCGAGCAGATCAAAAACTCCATTAAAAACGCAGCAGATATCTATTTTATGCGAATGGAGTTGAAAGAGAAAAATGTAAAACTGAAAAAACTGCATTCAGAAATGAATCAGTTTGTTTACAGTCTTTCCCATGAATTGAGAGGGCCACTCATGAGTATTTCCGGTGTTTCTAAACTCGCAAAACTCGAAGTGAAAGATCCTCAGGCATTGGAGTATTTTGAAATGATAGATTCGGCTACTGTCAAACTGGACGACTACATTTATAAAATGCTGGACTTCTATAGGTCTACCAAGATTGATCATAAAGTTACTTCGGTCAACTTCAAGGAGATTGTCAAACAACAAATGGAAGCCTATCATGCCAAGTTTGATTTGTCAAATTTCCACTTAGATATTCAGGTAAACCAAGAGCACGAATTTTTCTCGGACGATGCTAAGATCCGTGTAATCCTTAATAATCTTTTCAGTAATTCAGTCCAGTTCCAAAAACCAGAGCCTGGTCCTAGAAATATCAGCCTGACTGTTGACGTCATGGAAGATAGCGTGATGATTTGCGTCGAAGACAACGGGATCGGGATAGATGAAAAACATCATCCTGAAGTTTTTAATTTATTTATGAGAGCTACTCAAAAAAATGTTGGAGTAGGACTGGGACTATATATGGTCAAAGAAGCTGTGGAGCAAATGGGTGGAAAAATCAAGCTTGAATCGGCTTTGGATGAAGGCACAAGTATTATGATCACTTTGCCAAACATGAAATAAGAAAGAAAAGCGGTCAATTAAATGGTAAACTGTATCTTTGCAGTCCAATAGTGATTACACCACTTTTTATTACCAAAAACAAACAATATGATTAATCCTTGGCACGACGTCAATATCGGGAAAAACGCTCCTGAAACAGTAATGGGCGTGATCGAAATTCCAAAGGGAAGTAAAGGAAAATATGAACTAGATAAGAAAACAGGAATGCTTTACCTAGATAGAGTATTGTTCTCTGCTGTTCATTATCCTGCTAATTATGGTTTTATTCCACAGACTTTCTGTGAAGATCACGATCCTTTGGATATCCTGATCATCTCTCAGATCGATATTCCTTCCATGTGTTTGGTAGAGGCAAAAGTGATCGGTGTGATGAGAATGGTAGATGGTGGTGAGGCAGATGATAAAATCATTGCAGTAGCTGCTGGCGATCAATCTGTAAATTATATCAACGATATCGACGAATTGCCACCTCACTTGATGAAAGAAGTTCACAGATTCTTTGAGGACTACAAGAAACTTGAAAACAAAGAAGTGAAAGTAGAAGACTTCTTGGGTAAAGAAGACGCAATGCGAATCATCCAAGAAAGTGTGGAGCTTTACGATAAAAACTTCCGAACTGCACGATAAAATGAAGCCTGAGAAATTCTCAGGCTTTTTTGTTTTTCACTTGTTGCTTCGGCGCTTTTTTCAATAAATACTTGACAAGCTGATTATAAGATTCATGCTCGTGATTGGAGACTGAAATAGACTGTTTATCAGAGAAAGCTACTGTCAATTGTTTGAACTCTTTTTTGTTGGCTATGATTGTTTCTTCTTCCCAAGCCAAAATCTGATTGACAGGATAGGTTTTTTCATAACGACGGATGGGAAGCTTTACCACGATTTGATCTTTTCCGGCAGCAATAAACCGATATCCTGCCAATAGCTTGACCAGAATCATCAAAATTACTAGTGTGAGCAGTGGTGCTGCGATCAAGTAAAACCAAATTCCAAAACTTCCAACATAGGCAAAGTCCCTTAAAATGAAAACCAAACCGGTAATTAGAATCAGAACAAGCAGTCCTAAAGAAAAATAAGTAGAAAGTTTTGGTTTAATCAGAATCATGGAGTGTTTGGATCTCTGTCATTTTTTGCCTTGCAAAAGTCTTTAAATCTTCGAAAAAAGCGAAGAAAATCACTTCAAATTCATCTTCTCTTTCCAATAAAGACAAATGTGCCCGCTCCATTTTTGAATCAAAACGAGTGCGTTTGGATAATCCTGTCAAGGATCTTTGAATGCCCTCGATGGTAGAATAATGATAAAGCCAATCGTCTTTTTTCATCCAGTAAAACAAATTCCCAAAGCGGTCAGGGAAGTATGATTCATAGGCTCCCACCTGTTCATACACTGATTGGGTGAAATCTTTTAAGGATTGATTGGAATATCTGTTCCAGTTTTTTCCCAGGAAATAGTCGAAATAAATATCAGTGATAACAGTAGAATAATGACCGAAAATGGGTCTCAAATAGGATTGACCCGCACGAACTAAAGGATGGGAGTCAGTGAACTTGTCAATTTCTCGATGCAACTGGATGCCCTGACGGATTCCTTTTGGAAAACTGACCATCATTTTTCCTTTGACAAAATCTCCAATGAAATTACCAACCAGTATTTCTTCCTGATGAAAAGAAAGATAGGCGTGAGCCAAATAATTCATCCTCTTTTTTGAATAGAAAACTTAATCTGATTTGATTAGTTTCGACCCTAAAATAAGCATTGATGGACAAAGTCACAGAGGAATTAAAGAAAGGACTGAAACTTTTGAAACTGGAATGGCAGGAAGACCTAGCCCAATACAAGCAGAAATTTCTGAATTCCTCCATCGCCGAAAAGAAAAAGGAAGGAATTACATGGCATCCTGTACTGCTCAAGAAAAGTAAAATCGGGATGGGAGAAAGGCTCCTTGTGGAGATTGAAAGGACAGATTCCAATCAATCTTCTGCCTTTGCCTCCGGGAAATCCGTGTCATTTTTTACTACCCAAGACAGTTATCAAAGTGTAGAACACCGGGTAAATGGGGTGATCAACTTTGTCCGTAATAATGCCATGACCGTGACGCTTCAGGTAGATGAGATACCTGATTGGATGGAAGGAGGTCGCTTGGGAGTGGATTTGCTTTTTGATGAGGCAAGTTATCGGGAAATGGAGTTTGCCTTGAAGCGGGTGATTTCTACTGGAAACAAACGAGTGGAGGAGTTGAAAGAGATTCTTTTGGGTGAAAAGTCTCCGCAGTTTTCTGACAAAGCTCAAAGTAACGCATCTCATCTCAATGACTCCCAAAATAAAGCCTGCCAACTCATCACCAATGCCAAAGACGTGGCGGTGGTACATGGACCTCCTGGTACGGGGAAAACGACCACGTTGATTGAAGCAATCGAACAAGCGGTTATAGCAGGGCAATCCATCTTGGTCTGTGCACCCAGTAATGCTGCCGTGGATCTGTTGGTGGAAAAGCTGATCGATCGGGGAATAGAGACCTTACGTCTCGGTCATCCTGCGAGGGTGGAAGAAAAGATTTTAAATCAGACTTTGGATGCAAAAACTGCTTTTCACTCGAGTTACCGGGATCTGAAAAAGCTTCGCAAAGAAACAGATCAGTACCTAAAACTTGCCAAACAATACAAACGGAATTTTGGACCTGAGGAAAGGGCACAGCGTAAATTGATGTATGCCGAAGTATCTCGGCTTCGTGAAGCAGCCAAGTCACTGGAAGAATACATTCAGTACGATATTTTCCAAAAAACCAAGGTGTTTGCAAGTACACTGGTGGGTGCTTCTTCTTACAGCTTGAAAGGGATGGAGTTTGATGTGGTCTTTATCGACGAAGCGGCGCAAGGGCTGGAAGCAGCCACTTGGATCCCGATTTTGAAGGCCAAGAAAGTGGTTTTTGCTGGAGATCATTGCCAGCTTCCACCAACTATCAAATCCTATCAGGCGGCTCAGGAAGGCTTGGCCGAAACCCTTTTTGAAAAAGTGATTGCCAGAAAATCTCAGGCTTCGCAAATGCTCCAAGTTCAATATCGTATGCCGGAAGTTATCATGGGATTCTCCAATAAACAGTTTTACAAAGGAGAACTTCAGGCTGCAGAGAATACCAAATTGCATACTTTTCCCGGAGAGGATCAACAATTGGAATGGATTGATACTGCAGGGGCGGGTTATTTAGATCAAAAGGAAGCAGAAAGTCTAAGTACCTGCAATCCTGAGGAGGCTGCTTTTGCCTGTCGTTATTTAAATGAGATGATTGTGCGAATTGGAATCGGGAATTTTAAGCAAGAAGGGTGGACCATTGGTTTGATTGCCCCCTATGGAGCACAAGTTCGGCTGCTAAGATCTTTGATTTTTGAGGGTTTTGAGTATCCGAATTTGAGAGCTTTTTCGGATTTTATTACCATTGATACTGTAGATGGTTTCCAGGGGCAGGAGCGGGATCTGATGTTGATTTCTCTGACCCGGTCCAATGAAAAAGGAGAAATTGGGTTTCTGGCAGATACCCGGAGGATGAATGTGGCTTTGACCCGTGCAAAAAGAAAACTGGTGCTTATCGGAGATAGCAGTACACTAGCTCAAAACCCATTTTTCGATCAATTACTGCAGTATTTTGAGAAGAATAATGGGTATCGAAGTGTTTGGGAGTTTTTGGGAGATTAAAAAAAGAAGTTTTTGCATTGAAAATCAATTAGTTAATTGGGGATGAATTTATAGATTTAGAGTTTGAAAAAAATAGTTAATGGTCAATGTTTATCCCGAAAATTAAAATTACTTAAATGAAGTTGTTTAGAAGTTTATCAATATTGTCGGTTTTGATATGTTGTTTTTGTACCCCAAATTCTAATAATAAGATTGATAAGAATGAGTCAATTGTGATTTCTATCGACAATTCAGAAACTTTTATGGAAGAAGATTTTTTGAATATTTTCCAGTTGGAAAGTATTGTTGAATTGAATGCGCCAGAAGGTTTCTATGCAGCTGAAATAACCAAAGCAATAATCACAAAGAAGAACATCATAGTCTTTGATGTCAAAATTGGTCAAATATTAAACTTCACCTCTGATGGCGAATTCATAAACAATGTGGTAGAAAAGGGGGATGGGCCGACTGAAATGTCTGCGATTAACAACTTTGCCTATGATTCCAAGAAGGAGGAATTGTATGTGATTGGTCCTGGGAATATGCAGGTAAAAATTTATAAGCTTGACGGGACTTTTGTAAGAAACTTTAAAATGGACACCCAGGCGGACCATATTGCTTTGCTTGGAGATAAACCGGTTTTGACTCTTACTTACTTTAATCCATATTTCAAATACTTAAGTATTTTGGATTCTAATGGAGATACCTTGAAAACTGCCTTTCCATTCCCAAAAGAGACTTTTCCAATTGGGTTACATCATATTTCAGGGAATTTGACTAGGTCTAATTCAGGTGGGGTTTTGGTAAATGAACCTGCCTCATCTACGGTGTATAGTTTGGGTAATGACTTGAAATTGACTCCAAAATATAAGTTTGTAGCATCAGGTGACTTTTGGCCGGAGGAAGATCGTCATGAACTGAATGCATACTTTGAAAAGCTAGCCACTGGCAATCTCACTTTTTTGTCAAAATATTATGAAGAGACCGATTCTTATTTCTTCTTTAACCTGAATGCTAAAAAGAAGGGTGGAAGATTATATGTAGTAGATCCTAGAATGGGATTTTACAATATTCTCACAGGAAAAAGCTACTTAAGTAATAGCGAAAAGTTTTTGATGGATTTGACTGGCCCTATTGCTGTGGATGGAAATTCCTTCTTCGCTTACATATCAAAATTGAAACTTTCAGAACTTGTTAATTCTGATGAAAAATGGAAGACAGTCATGGCTGATTTTCCAGAAATCAGAATCTTAGAAAAGGCTGATTATGATACACCAGTTTTATTGAAATTTGGGGTGAAGTAATCTTAAAATTTTCTTAATCTTCTAATCTTATAATTCTACCCTCAATTCATGGACAACTTTTCCCTCACTCGATAATTATTGCTTAATAAACTCAAAACATCTCCAAAAGCTTCCGCCGATTTCAATTGTTCATCGGAAACGTTTTGTTTTATCGAATGAATGTGGCTTTGACTCGTGCAAAACGCAAATTGGTGCTTATCGGAGATAGCAGTACACTAGCTCAAAACCCATTTTTCGATCAATTACTGCAGTATTTTGAGAAGAATAATGGGTATCGAAGCGTTTGGGAGTTTTTGGGATGAAGTATTAAGAGTAATATTTAATCTCTTTTTTTACCTCCATTGATTTTATTAATCAAATAGCCAATTCCGACCACAAAGTGTAGTGCCAAAATCCCGACAATAATAAATATGCTAGTATTGCTCAATGGGTGATTTTAGTTTTTTGGCAAAGAATGAACGGTTTGGTAATACCGACTGAGATAGCTCAACACATCCCCGAAAGCTTCCGCTGATTTCAATTGTTCATCAGAAACTTTTTTACCCAGAAGTCTACAAAGCAACAAACCGTAAATACCGTTTAAGCAGATCTGAATTTCATTTCCCAAATCCTGTCCTTCTGCCTGCATCACGGCTTCAATAATAAAAGGCTTGGTTTTGTTATAGATCTCAAAATATCCGGCATCTGTTTTTAATAGTTTCCAATGGATTTCTGCCAATGAATCGACCAGTTGGTTAAGCTCTATTAAATGCCCTTTTTCCAAGATGTCCTGCTCTTTCATTTTCTCCAAAAGAGCTAGATACCAATCTGAAATCTCAGCTCTTTCTTCTTCAGAAACCGGATATTTAGAAACTACAAAGGTTTTGATTTCCTCTGCATTTCCCTGATAGGAGCGGATCAGATCCTCCATTTGGTACATGTAGATGATGTATTCGGCAATATTGGTGGCTCTCTTGTTCTCTGCTACTGACTTCATGCGGCAAAGGTAAGAAAAGATTGTTTTTTGTATTTAGCCGTTTCAAAAGGAAGATTACTTTGTAGGTGGTTAGTTTTTGTCACGCTGAGTTTCCCTGATAGATTTGTTTAGGTTAAAGAAGTGTCAGTCCGAGCGGAGTCGAGGACCTTTTGACTCCGCTCAAGGTGACCCAATCTATATTTCTAACTATCCAAAAAATTAATTAAATCTATTTGATCATTCCCCATCAACCTGCCAGCCGCCACCTAGACTCCTGTAGAGTTCAACTTTTGCCAAAGCCAATTGCATCTTCAATTGCACCACTTCTAACTGGTTTTGCAATGCATCTTCCTGCGCATTGATGATTTCCAGATAATTGGCAAAACCACTTTCGAATAGCAAAAATGCATCAGTCATCCCTTTGGTAGTCGTCCGCATCCTTTCTTGGGCGATTTCATATTCCTCCTGCAGCTTTTCCATATTCACCAAAGCACTGGAAACTTCCATCACTGCAGTATTTACTTTGTCTCTGAAGTCCAGTTCTGCAATTTCCCGCTGCTTGATGGCAATTCTGTGATTGGTTTTTAGCTTTCTGTTTTGAAAAATAGGTTGGAATAAAGCCCCATTCAGCAAGGCAAATCCAGAACCTACCGGGTCAAAGACCGAACCGAAAGCCATGGAATTCAATCCGGCACCCGCACTGATTGTCAATGAGGGATATTTCATCGCTTGAGTAATTCCTACTCGGGCATTAGTGGCGATCAACTCGTATTCTGAAGCTGCGACATCTGGCCTGTTTTGGATCAACTCTATTGGCACGCCAGTGGTGTATTCATGGTCCAAAGCTAATTGATCCAATAGCCCCGTAAACTCCAATGCACCTGGATTCTTTCCCAATAGATTGTTCAATCGATTCTCCTGAATGGTGTAAGCTTTTTCCAACTGAGGAATCAAAGCTTTTGCTCTCAGCATCTGTGATTTCGTTTGCTGAATTGCCAAAGAAGTGTTTTCTCCGGCATCATACTGGAGCTCCACAATCTTCAACGTATTCTGGCTGAGGTCATAATTCCGCTGCGCTACTGTCAGCTGAGATTTGAGCATCAGGATATTGAAATAGGTGGAGGCAATCTCAGAAACTAAGGCAGTTTGAACGGCTTTTCGGAATTCCTGAGTTTGCATGTATTTGGCTTGTGCAGCCTCTTTTTGCCAGCGTAATTTTCCCCAGATATCAACTTCCCAACTTGCCTGAAGCGTCACAGCATAGGCCAAGTTTTCAGTGTACAAAGAAGTAGGGACGCCATCAGGATGGTTTCTTCTGGATCTATTCGAACCGTAATTATTGAAGTTTTCTGAATAATATTCCCTGGTAAAACGAGCTGGATTAGAATTCAGGCTCGGTAAGAAATTTGCTTTGGACTGAAGAAAACTTTCATTCGCAATCTCAATCTGTTTCGCTGTTTTCTGCATGTCAAAATTGCCCACCAAAGCAGAATCAATCAGTGAGTTTAACATGGAATCTTGGAAGAATTCTTCCCAATTGATGGTGGCAATTGGTTTATCGCCTACAAAAACACTGTCCTGAAGCTTGTCACTTCCATAAAACTCTTCCGGTAAATCGGTTTCAGGGCGAGTGTAGTTTTCACCCACTTTGCAGCTCGCTGCCACCAATATTAAAAAGAGGTATACTATTTTCTTCGCGTGGTTCATTGTTCTGCTGTTTCTACTTTTTTACTTACTTTCAGAGTGAATCGATCCTGCAATTCCTGGAATACATAGGATAGAACCGGAATGAAGATTAGGCCTAATGAAATTCCGAAAATCATCCCTCCGGCAGTACCAATACTGACAGACTTGGTTCCTTCCGCCGAAGAGCCTACCGAAAACATCAATGGAATCAAGCCTGCTGTAAAAGCAAAGGAAGTCATCATGATCGGTCTTAATCTCAATTGGCAAGCTTCAATTACTGCTTCAAAAACAGGTAATCCAGATCTTCTTTTTTGGGCGACAAATTCCACGATCAGAATCGCGTTTTTCGCCAGCAAACCAATCAGCATGATCAGCCCGACCTGCACATAAATATTATTATCAATTCCAGCAAGGTTGATCGAGGCAAAAACCCCTAAAATACCAGCTGGTAAAGAGAGGATCACTGCCATCGGAAGCCAGAAGCTTTCGTATTGAGCGGCGAGGATAAAATAGGTCAAGATGATACTGATGATAAAGATGATCGTCGTATCAGAACCGGATTTTTTCTCCTCCAAACTCATCCCAGTCCATTCAAAACCGAGATTAGCAGGTAGCTTATCCTCGCTGAATTTTTCTAACATTTTCATTACATCACCGGTACTGTAACCTTGGGCAGGCGTAATGTTAATCCTTGCGGCATTGTATAAATTATATCTGAAAACAGTCTCAGGACCGTAGGTTTGCTCCAGTCTTACAAAAGAACTCAGTGGAACCATCTCGTCTTTGTTGTTCTTGACCATAATGGAATTGATCGCATCCGGAGTTTCACGGAACTCAATGTCTGATTGCATGTACACCATGTATTGTCTGGTGAATCGGTTGAAATCCCCAACTCTCGTTCTACCAAAATTCGACTGGATGGTAAACATCATATCCTTCACGGATACGCCCAGCGCTTTTGCTTTTTCATAGTCAATATCCAATTTAAATTGAGGGAAATTGGTATTGTAGGAGGTGAAGGCTTTCTCGATTTCCTTTTGGCGGGAAAGCTCAGATACAAACTCATTGATCAGCACGCCGAATTCAGCCAAATCCCCATCCGAATAATCCTGAAGGACAATCTGAACACCGTCAAAATTCCCGAATCCCTGAACCGTCGGTCTTGGATACATATTGATTTTGGCTTCGTTCAAAACACTCAGTTTCTTCGTCAGGTGTTTGACCACTTCTTTGATATTTGAAATATCTCCTCGCTCAGAAACTTCTTTCAGTTTCACATAACCTAAACCAGTGGAAGCACTTTCGGAATCATCCACGATGTTATAGCCGGATACTGTGTTGACACTTGCCACTGCTGGTTCCAAATGAAGTAAAGAATCTGCCTCTCGAAGAAGTTGGTTGGTTCGGTGAAGAGATGAACCTTCTGGCATGGTCAGGGAGAATATCAGGAAATTATCATCTTCTGTAGGGATAAATCCTTTTGGAGTAGAGGAAGCCAAGAAGAAAGTCAATCCTGACACGACGACCAATCCACCGATGGTCCACCATCTTCTTAAAATCGCCCACTTTACCAATCTCAGGTATTGTACAGTGAATTTGTCAAATACCTTATCGAATTTTCTTAGACCTACAGTCTTGAAGAATTTGAATTTATATACCCCTCTGGAAGATTTGATTTTCCCGATCAGATTGTCTTTTTGGACTTTCTTCTTTTTGTCTTTGCCTAAGATCAAAGCACTTAAAACCGGCACCAAAGTCAAAGCATTAATAGCAGAAATCAATACAGCGAATATGATGGTAAAGGCAAATTCTTTGTAGAAAACCCCAACCGGTCCATCCAAGAAACCTGCAGGTAAAAATACCGCAGCAATCACAATGGTAATGGAAATAATCGCACCTGTAATTTCGGACATGGCGGAATTCACCGCATCGATGACATGCATGCCATGGTCATGGATTTTTTCATAAATCGCTTCAATCACCACAATGGCATCATCGACCACGATTCCGATGGCAAGAACGATCGAAAACATACTCAATACGTTCATCGTCGCGCCAATAGCTTGAAGGAAAAAGAAAGTACCGATCAAGGAAACCGGGATGGAGATTGCCGTAATAATCGTGGCGCGGAAATCCTGCAAGAAGATAAATACAACCAAAAACACCAATACAAATGCCTCAATCAAGGTCTTTTGTACGTGATGCATGGATTCGTCAATTTGATCACGAACACTGTAAGTGATCTTGTATTTCATGCCCTCCGGAAAAGCTTTGGCTTGTTTTTCCATGATTTCACGGACCGCCTTGTCAATTTCCACCGCATTGGCACCCTGTTGCTGCACGATGTCAATGGTCACGGCAGATTTACCATCCAGCTTGTTTTCACTGGCATAGTTGGAAGCGCCAAACTCCAGTCTAGCCACATCTTTAAGCCGCAACTGAGAACCGTCTTCTTCTGATTTGATGACGATGTTTTCGTATTCTTCCGGTTCACTAAACCTACCCGAATGCTTCAGTACAATCTCAAAAGTTTCCTCTGAGTTTTCTCCGAATCTTCCAGGCGCTGCCTCAAAACTCTGATCCCGAACTTCGTTTAAAACCTCTCTTGGAGTCAATCCATAAAGCGCAAGTTTCTCAGGGTTCAGCCAGATTCGCATGGCATAATCACGGGATCTTAAAATAGAAGCTTCAGCAATCCCACCAACTCTTTTTAATTCCCTTCTGATATTCATCCTTGTATATGCATTCAGGAATGTTTCGTCATAGGTGCCGTTTTCGCTGTAGATGTTGATGGTCATCAATGACCCTTTCAGTCTTTTTAAAACGACAATCCCCGCTTCTCTAACTTCAGATGGAATTTGCTCCATCACTTTTGAGATTCGGTTTTGTATTTCTACCGCTGCCACGTTGGGATCTGTGCCCGGCTCAAAATAAACGGTTGATCTTCCTCGGCCTGAGTTGGTGGCAGTGGAGTTGATGTAACTCATGTTTTCTGCCCCGTTAATAGCTTCCTCAAGAGGTAGAAGGACAGAATTTGCCACGGTTTCGGCATTGGCGCCAGGGTAATACACCTGAACGCTGACACTTGGCGGGGCGATTTCAGGGAATCTTTCCACCGGCAGCAGTCTCATGCTAGCTGCACCAGCCAAAACCAAAAGAATGGAGATAACCAGTGCTAAAACAGGTCTTTGAATAATATTTTTTATCATGAGTTCATCAGGATTTACCTAGATAATTTCTCGGGAAAACGAAATAGATTTCCCAGCCCTCTGATATTTTCTGAGGGGAAAACATGGTAAGTGAAGCTTACCACCGCCACAAGTCAATAGGACCTACGACGGTTTCAGATTTATTTTGGGTTAATTATTTTGAGTAAGGAGACGGCCTTGTTCCAAAGGTTTCACAAGAACTCCTTCGCTTAATTTATCCAATCCGGCAGTGACAATTCTGTCATTTGCTTTTAGGACATCACCGCTGACGATAAAGTCATTTCCGGTTCTGCCTTCTATTTTGATTTCCTGACGTCTGACAGTATTGTCTTCATTTAGGACAAAAATGAATCTCTTGTCCTGAATAGAAGTGGTCGCAGACTGAGGTACCAAAATGGCATTTGGATAAATCTGTTCCATCAAAATTTTTCCTGTATTTCCTGTTCTTAAAAGTGTATCAGGATTTTCAAAATGTGCTCTCAAAGTAATGGAACCAGTTGAACGGTTGATTTGTCCAGAGTTGGCATCAATCGTCCCTACTTTGTCATAAACACTTCCATCCGCTAAAACCAATTTCACATCCGGATTCATTTTTCTGGATGAAGAATCTTTCTTCATTCGTTCAAAGTAGAGGTAATCCGATTCACTCATTGAGAAATACACATAGATCTCGCTCACATTGGATAAAACCGTCAGTGGTTCTGAATCTGATTTCTTTACCACGTTTCCGATAGATTTAGGGATTCTTCCCATCAACCCATCCACGGGAGCCTTGATTGTAGTAAAGCCCATGTTAATTCGCATGTTTGCCGCTTCGGCTTCCGCTTTTGCCAGAGAAGACTGCGCTACCTCGTAATCTGCAACGGTTGTTTCCATTCTTACTTCGGAAATAACCTCGTTTTCGATCAATGGTCTCAATCTTTCTATTTCAGTTTTGGCCTTCCTTAGCTTCGCCTTTTCTAGGTCCACATTTGCCAAAGCATTCTTGAGATCTTCCACATAAGGTTGGTTGTTGATTTTAAATAAGACATCGCCCTTATTGACATATTGTCCTTCATCGACATAAATCTGCTCCAAAATCCCTTCTACCTGAGGTCTGATCTGCACATTTTCAACTCCTTCAATAGAGCCTAGATACTTGTAGGAAATCGCGGCAGGCTCTTCGGTTAAAGTCAATACCGGAAGTGGGATACCTTCATCTTCTACCTCTTCTTCTGCACAACTGAAAAATCCCAAACTCAGGAACATTCCCAGTACTAGTGGAGAAAAGGTTTTCATCTTTTTTATAATAATTGGTCGATTTTTCATGTTTAATAGGTGTTGATCCTAAATAAAACTCGTTTTCAATATCCTTTTAGAAATAATCATACCATGGGTTATTTTGATGATGTATGAAGCCTATATGCTGGTTTTCAGAGGGAAACAAATGAGAACTAATTTCAAAGTGGGTAAAAAATGGTGAAAATTGTGGAAGTTTTAACCAATTTTGGTGAATTGCAGCGTCATTCTAGGATCAAATTGGGGAAGTCTTGGGTTGATGAATCCCCAGCACGGGATTATATTTAACATTTTTTAAAATCTTATCACCCAAAATCATCCGATCAAGAAAGGCTGAAAAATAAAAAGCGATAAGCCTATTTTTTACTACTTTTGCCCCCAGAATGGATATGCAAAAAATAAGGAATTTCTGTATCATCGCCCATATTGATCATGGGAAGAGTACACTGGCGGATAGATTACTGCAAGAAACACAAACTGTCGCAGACCGTGACATGCAGAATCAGTTGTTGGATAATATGGATTTGGAGCGGGAGCGAGGCATCACGATCAAGTCTCATGCGATCCAGATGAAATATACTCATGAAGGTGAAGTTTACACACTGAATCTGATTGACACTCCAGGGCACGTGGATTTTTCCTATGAAGTATCCCGGTCGATTGCTGCCTGCGAAGGAGCATTATTGATCGTTGATGCATCACAAGGGATCGAGGCACAGACTATTTCCAACTTATACTTGGCACTGGGACATGATCTTGAAATCATTCCGGTTTTAAATAAAATTGATCTTCCTGGAGCAGATCCCGAAGCAGTGGCAGATGAGGTGATCGACTTGATCGGTTGTGACCGTGAAGATATTATTTTAGCCTCCGGCAAAACTGGAATTGGTATCGATGATATTTTGAAAGCTGTGGTCACTAGAATCCCAGCTCCAAAAGGTGACCCGGATGCTCCGCTTCAGGCGATGATTTTTGATTCGGTTTATAACCCATTCCGAGGAGTGGAAGTGATTTTCCGAATTTTTAATGGAACCTTCAGTAAAGGTGATAAAATCAAATTTGTCAATACTGGAAGAGAATACGAGGCGGATGAAATCGGGATTTTGGGTCTGAACCAAATTCCTCAACAAACCATGTCTGCAGGAAACGTAGGCTATTTGATTTCTGGGGTGAAAGTTGCCAAGGAAATCAAAGTTGGGGATACGATTACGCATATCAAGAGACCTTGCGAGAAAGCAATTCAAGGTTTTGAAAACGTGAAGCCGATGGTTTTTGCGGGTATTTACCCGGTAGAAACTACCGATTACGAAGAGTTGAGAGCTTCCATGGAGAAGCTTCAGCTAAACGATGCTTCTTTGGTTTGGGAACCTGAAACTTCCATGGCTTTGGGCTTTGGATTCCGTTGTGGATTCTTGGGCATGTTGCACATGGAGATTATCCAGGAGCGATTGGAGCGTGAGTTTGACATGACGGTGATCACTACAGTGCCATCCGTTCAGTTTAAGGCACTCATGACCAATGATACCTACCAAACCATCAATGCGCCTTCTGATATGCCTGATCCGACAAAGATGAAGCATATTGAAGAACCTTATGTTAAAGCTTCTATCATCACAGCTGCAGAATATGTGGGATCTGTGATTACGCTTTGTATGGAAAAAAGAGGTCAGATCAAGAATCAGGTTTATTTGACAGCGGAGCGTGTTGAACTGACTTTTGATATGCCTTTGGCAGAGATCGTTTTTGATTTCTTCGATAAACTGAAAACCATATCCAGAGGATACGCCTCTTTGGATTATGAACTGATAGGATACCAGGTTTCACACATGGTGAGATTGGATGTGATGTTGAATGGTGAGCCTGTCGATGCACTTTCTGCGGTCGTTCACCGGGATAAGGCATACGAGTGGGGAAGAAGACTTTGTGAGAAATTGAAAGAATTGGTACCTAGACAAATGTTTGAAATAGCCATTCAGGCAGCTATCGGGCAGAAAATTATTGCCAGAGAAACGGTGAAAGCTTTGCGTAAAAACGTATTGGCGAAGTGTTATGGTGGTGATATTTCCCGTAAGCGCAAACTCCTTGAAAAGCAGAAAAAGGGTAAGAAACGTATGAGACAAGTCGGAAACGTGGAAGTTCCTCAGGAGGCGTTTATGGCGGTGCTGAAGCTAGATTAATTTGATAAACAAATCTTATTAACTTCATTATTCAACATTCTGTATTCGATATTCATTGTTATTTACAATTATGAATAAAATGAGTTTTATTATTGAGTTATTTTGATCTTGTTTAATGGAAAGAAAATTTGATTTAGAAGATCGATTGATAGATTTTGCCTCAGAAATCATTTCTTTTACTGATACAATGGTAAGTTCTAAAGCAGGAAATCACATGAGTAGTCAATTACTTAGAAGTGGTACATCTCCTGCTTTAAATTATGGTGAAGCTCAATCAGGAGAATCCAGACGAGATTTTATACATAAGCTAAAAATTGTTTTAAAAGAATTAAGAGAAAGCCGAGTTGCCTTAAAAATAATTGCAAAATCTAGTTTACATCATGATTTGGCTTTCGTAAAAAGGTTAATAAATGAATGTAATCAGCTGATTTCAATCTTTGTAAAAAGTATTGATACAGCAGGAAAGAAAAATCTTTAAACACTAAATTTCGAATATCGAATTTCGAACATCGAATGTTGAAGTTTGATACAATAAAAGAAAATAAGCATGGCCACATTAATCGACGGAAAACTTACCTCATCACAAATAAAATCTGAAATCGCTGCACGAGTGGCAGAAATAAAAGCTGAGGGAGGAAAAACGCCTCATTTGGCTGCGATTCTAGTAGGAAATGATGGTGCAAGTCAAACTTATGTAGGCGCAAAAGTGAAAGCTTGCGGTGAATGTGGCTTTGAGTCAACTTTGGTCCGTTTAGAGGATACAGTTTCCGAGGAAGAGTTGCTAAAGGTAGTAGAGGATATCAACGAAAATCCAGAAATAGACGGTTTGATCGTACAGCTTCCCCTTCCAAAGCATATCTCTGTAGAGAAAGTAACCAATAAGATTAAGCCTGAGAAAGACGTGGACGGCTTTACTCCTGCAAACGTTGGTCGGATGGCACTTAACTGGCCTGCTTACGTAGCAGCAACTCCTTATGGAATTGTGGAGCTTTTGAAAAGATATGAAATCGAAACTTCAGGTAAGCACTGTGTGGTGATCGGAAGAAGCCATATTGTGGGAAGTCCTATGAGTATTTTGATGGCTAGAAATGGCTATCCAGGAAATTCTACCGTGACTTTGACGCATAGCCGAACCAAGAATCTGGAAGAGATTGCTAAATCTGCAGATATTTTGATTGTGGCCTTGGGTAAACCTCATTTTGTGACGGCTGACATGGTGAAGCCAGGAGCAGTGGTGATTGATGTGGGAATTCACAGAATCGAAGATGCTAGCAAGAAGTCTGGATTTAGACTGGTAGGCGATGTGAAGTTTGAGGAAGTTGCCGAGAAAGCTTCAGCGATTACTCCTGTGCCTGGTGGTGTAGGACCGATGACGATTGCATCTTTGCTTTACAACACCTTGTTGGCGGCAGAGAAGAAGGTTTACGGATAAAATTAAAAATAATTGGAAAAGCTGTAGAGTAGGGGTTGCTTCGAATAGGCAACATTTCTACTTTTGCTGACCCTAACCGCGCACGTGGTGAAACTGGTAGACACGCCATCTTGAGGGGGTGGTGCATTAAGTTGTGTGGAAGTTCGAATCTTCTCGTGCGCACAAAAAAGCTCTGAAGTTATTCAGGGCTTTTTTTCATTAAGGCTCCCAATTATTCGGAGTTCTTTTTTTTACTGCAAAGTCGCAAAGGACGCAGAGATAATAAAGAGAAGGGCAAAGGTGTCTTTATCTCTTTTATGAATTGTATTTTTAGTAATCAAAACCTCAATAGAAGAATTCTATTTACTTTTTCCACCAATGGCCTCTTCTCTCCCCATATTTTCCTTACATTTTCGGCCAAATTAAATTTCCTATGTATCGATTATTGAAAGCAGCTCTTTTCTCAGCCGCACTCTTGTTTACCCATTTGACATTTGCTCAATCTGCTCAATTCCCCTTGGTAAAAGGTTTCGGTGGGATTTATGAAGTTCCTGATGCAACTGAAAGACCGGATCCAACCCTGGAATACAAGATCATGGTTGACATGTCTACTGGTGCAGATGATCCAAAGCAAATCAGCAGATGGGTGGATAATGTTGCCCGATTGATGAACCTGCATGGACTTGCCGGGGTGCCTCAAGAAAATATGCACGTAAAAGTTGTGGTCCATGGAGGTGCTATTTTTACGATCTTAAACAATGAAGAGTACCAGAAGCGGTATCAAGTGGATAATCCAAACTTGCCGGTTTATCAGGCACTGAAGGATGCAGGAGTTGATATCTATGTTTGTGGCCAATCTATGCGGGCTAGAAGTTTGAGTAAAAGTGATATTTCTCCGCTTATTGAAATTGCACATTCAGCTTTGACCACCATCACTACTTACGTGCCTCAGGGCTACACACTGCTGAAATTCTAATACTTGGAATAATTATTGGTAATTTTGGAGGATAGAATGAAAAAAGTCAATCCTCCTTCCAAGACCGCGAGAAAAGTCGTTATCGGCTTTTTCTTTGCCGCCATTTTCCTAATAGGGGTGGCAGGCTTGACTTATTATACCCTCAATCGTTTGGTGGATACAGTTGCTGAATTGGCTGAACCTAATCAGAAATTGAATCTTCTTAATGAACTTCAAACAGAGATTTTTCAGATTTCACAAATTGAGCAGTTTGGGGAAGAAGGAGATTTTCGGGTGAAAGACTCCACTCTAAAGTCATTGGATGAGAAACTTGCCCAGCTAGATGAATGGGCTACTGATAGTTTAGAGAAGTCAAATATTCAAAGCATCCGAGAGAATCTGGCCACCTTGGTGACTGGATATATGGATCTTTTTGAGGTGAAAAGCAATCTTGCGAATCGGAATTTTACCCAAGAAGCTCTTCGGAAAGTTGAGCTTGGAATTCGGAGAAGAGCAGCAGATCTGGAAACAGAACCTTTGCGAACGCTCCAGCCTAAAGATATTATATTGGAAGAACTCAAGCAGCAGAATGCAACGAGGCAGGAACTTCCAAAAGGGCAGGAATTGCAGGTAGGTAGATTAACTCCGGAAGAAATCACCAAAGAAGAGGATAAGCTGGTGAATTACCTCCGAAATCTTCAAAAGCAAAATAGTCGCTCTACAGAGGCACAACCTATTACCTTAGATAGTATCCTATACAATATCCGAGGTGTCATCAGCAGAATTTATCGTGAAGAAGCCTACCAAAGACAGAAGTTGGCATCTCTGGAAACTGAGCTTTCTCAAAAGCAGAGTGAGATCATCGGTACTATACAAAGTTTACTGACAACTCTTCAAAGGCGGGTAATCGAGGATTCTAATTCCCAAAACGACGCAGCTTTCTTACTTGCGAATGATGTGACTTTTTTCTTGCTGATGGTTGTGGTTCTGGCAGTTTTGGGTTCTGCATTGCTGGTATATTCTATTCTTAAAGAGATTAAACTCAATAAAAGCTATCAGGAAAATCTGTTGATTTCTCAGCAAAAATCTGAAGCGCTAGCTCGTTCTAAACAGGAGTTCCTGGCCAATATGAGCCATGAAATCAGAAACCCACTTCATGTTATTCAGGGGTATCAATCAGTTTTAGAAAAATCCACCTTAGACACTGCCCAGCAGTCTTATTTGAGAATGATCGGATTTGCCTCTCAAACTTTGATGGAAATTGTGGACGATGTACTCGATTTTTCAAAACTAGAGGCAGGTAAGCTCAAGTTGGAATACCGACCTTTTGACCCATTCAATCTTTTTGGTTCACTTCAGAAATTCTTTGAGTTACAGGCAGACGAGAAAAAGCTAGGTTTTCACTGGGCTTTGAAACTTCCAGAAGACAAATGGCTGGAAGGGGATCAGTTGCGCTTGAAGCAAATACTAAATAACCTCTTATCCAATGCATTTAAATTCACCCAAGAGGGCTCAATCAGTGTCAATGTAGAATGGGCAGAAAATCAGCTAATTGTGGAAATTAGGGACACTGGGATTGGGATGAGTGAGGAAGTGTTGGAAAAAGTCTTTTTGGAATTTGATCAGGCGGATAATTCTATTTCCAGAAAATTCGGCGGAACAGGATTGGGATTGGCGATCGTCCATAGATTGGTCTTATTGATGAAAGGGGACATTGATACCAAAAGCGAAGTTGGGGTTGGAACTCAATTTAGAATCACGTTGCCGATGAAGGCCGTGGAGGCTCATGAGGCCGAACCAAGTACTTCAGAAATGAATTTCATCGATCTGGAAGACAAGAATGTTTTATTGGTGGATGATGATAAGGTTGGTTTGAGATATCTGGAGACTATTTTTTCATACTTTGGAGCCAATGTTATTGCCTATCCAGGAGGTGCTTTCTTCCGGGATGAATTTGAAGAAATCGATATTGATTTGGCTATAATTGATATTCAAATGCCTGAATTTTCTGGTTTTGATGTGGTGAAATCTATCAGGACATATGATTCCTATAAATCACTTCCAGTACTTGCCATGACCGCCAATGTATTCGTTGAGGAAAAAGAAAAAATGATGAAGGCAGGATTTAATGAATTGCTGTTCAAACCCTTCCAAGAGAAAGCACTTGTAGCTTGCTTGAGTAGAATTTTCCCAGATCGGGCTACTAAAGGACAACCAATCGCATCTGAGGTTTCAGTGGAAAACCATGATCATTTTGATCTGAAAGACATGCGTCGATTCTGTATGGGAGATGAAGAGCTCCTGTTGGATATTTTGAAAGATCTTATCAAAGACACTCAAAAAGACATGACCAGGCTGAAAAAAGCCAGGTTAAATGATCGATGGGACGAAGTATTGGAAATTTGCCATCAACTCGGAAGTAGACTGGGCCAAATAAAAAGTCCGAGTGGGGAACTGGCCAGAAAAGTGGAAAACAGTCTGAAGCTGGGAACTCAAAATGGCCTAGACGAAGTCTTAAATATTTTGGATATTGAGGTGAAAAACCTATTAGCAGCTCTCTCAGAGGTGGTTTATGCCCCAGAGAGCTACTAATCGAAGGTTAATTAATCCAGTCCGTATTTTTCCATTTTACTGTACAGGGTTTTTCTATCCATGTTCAGAATTCTGGCAGTTTTTGACTTGTTGAATTTGGTGTCGTTCAGAACTTTTTGGATCAGTTCTTTCTCCTGTTCCACCCATTTTGATTTGTAATCTTTTGGAGAAGGGAGCTCCTCGTTCATGACAGAATTAGAAGTGTTTCCAAAACTGGCACTTGCCATTTGACTAGAAGGCTCGTATAAATCCGAAGGAAGTGCGTCCTTTTCTACCAATCCTCCAGCAGTCAATAACACTGCTCGTTTGATGATGTTTCTTAGTTCACGGAGGTTTCCAGGCCAGTCATAAGCCAAGAAAATTTCCCAGACTTCCGGAGTGAAACCTCCTACATTTTTGCCGAGTCTATCGTTGCTTTCTTCTAAAAATTGCTGTGCAAAATCTTCCAAATCCTCTTTCCTTCTTCGAAGGGGGATGGCTTGCAAAGTGAATTCATTGAGTCGGTGATAAAGATCCTCCCTGAAATGCCCATCTCCAGATTGGATAATAAGGTTGTCATTGGTAGCGGCAATGATTCTCACATCAATTTGTATTTCCTTATTGCCACCGATTTTACGGATCGTTCTCTCTTGGATGGCACGAAGCAATTGGATTTGAACTTCATAGCTCAAGTTGCCTATTTCATCCAAGAAAATCGTACCTCCTTTGGCGGACTCAAAATGACCCGTTTTATGATCCAAAGCTCCTGTAAATGCGCCTTTAACATGACCAAAAAGCTCACTTCCAGCCAATTCTCTTGGCAAGGCTCCACAATCTATTGCAATGAAAGGACCATCCTTACGAGTTGATAAATCGTGAATTCTTCTGGAAACAAATTCTTTACCTGTTCCCGTTTCTCCTAGCACCAAAACACTTAAATCAGTTGGGGCAACGAGTTGAATATGTTTTTCAAGTTTTTCTGCTTCGGCTGAACTTCCGACCACATAGCTGCTTTTGGCAACTTTTGATTCAGAAGTTTTTTGTGGCTTGCTGGAGGGAATCGACGGTTCGGTGCTTTTGGCAGAGAGTGATTCTTTTACTGTCGCCAGCAATTCATCTGGATTGATAGGCTTGGTGATATATTCAAAAGCGCCAAGTTTCATGGCTTTGATTGCAATCCGGATATCTGAATAGTGGGTGATCAGAATTACCTGAGTGGCAGGGAATTTAGATTTAGACCATTGGAGTAACTCCATGCCAGTTCCATCAGGAAGGCGAAAATCGGCAATGATCAAATCATAACTATTGGTTGCCAATGTTTGTTGGGCATCTTTGACTTTGACACAAGTTTCAACAGCGTAGCCATTTTTCTCC
This sequence comes from Algoriphagus iocasae, assembly GCF_014206875.1. Taxonomy (GTDB): domain Bacteria; phylum Bacteroidota; class Bacteroidia; order Cytophagales; family Cyclobacteriaceae; genus Algoriphagus; species Algoriphagus iocasae. The sequence continues at coordinate 52,947 of NZ_JACIJO010000003.1, forward strand.
AAAAAAGTCTTAACGATTCTGGAATAGGTCAAGTCATCTTCGACTAATAAAATCTGTTTCATGTAAAAATCACGGTTGACAATACAAGTTTAACGAAAAAAGCATCGGACAGGTGCCCGATGCTTTTAAATATAAGGGTTTAAGCAACTAGTCTTTTATTTCGTTCCCTTCTTGATCATATTTTTTGGTCAATTTTTCTTCTGAACCGTTATCAAAAATGACTTCGAAGTGAAATTTGCCATCTAATTGAGTGATTTGGTAAGCTTCCGCGATTGGAAGTGCTTTTACTTCTTCACTTTGTGAGATGGTAGCTTTTACAGCATCAGGAAGCGCTTCAGCCTCGATTTTAACTTTTTCTTGCTGAGTGATCACTTCCATTGGAGTGCTGTTTTTCAACATAAACTGTGGTGTTGCCATTGCAGCACCTGTTACTAACATTGCGGACATTAAAAGAACCTTTTTCATGGTAATAAGTTGGTTTAGTGTAAAATGGTTATATAATAGTTAGAGTCCGGACTCTTAAATTCAAAACCTTTCTGTTTCGAATCTGAAAAACTTAGTGCGAAGGTTATGCCAAGTGCTCAAATAGGCGAAAAACCCACTTTTTTGATTAAGATCAAGTGTATTGATGGGGAGAATACCCTCAAGTTGTTCTTAAGAGAACTTAAAAAGTGGGGCAAAAACCTGTCTATCTCTGCTAATTGGAAGCTTTGCCTGAAATGAGCTGTTTTACAAAATTTAAAATCCTAAAATCGAACTTTTTTGAAGAAAAATTCTTTTAAAATCTAGTAACTTTGCTCCATCAAAATAACATTCGCCAAAATCCATGAGTGACGCCATCAAACACGAATGCGGCATAGCAATGATCAGGCTGCGCAAACCCGTTCAATATTATATTGACAAATACGGAACAGCAGCTTATGCAGCTAACAGACTTTATGTCTTAATGCAAAAGCAAATCAATCGAGGTCAGGATGGCGCGGGAGTCGCCAACATCAAAATCGGCACTGATCCCGGTACTAGATATATCAGTAGATACCGGTCGATTGAACCTTCAGCGGTCAATTTCATCTTTGACAAGATCAACAAGAAGTACAAAAAAGCTAAAAAAATAGGTGGTCATGATGCACTTTCTGATGCAGAATGGCTGAAAGAAAATATCGCATTTACAGGAGAAGTTTGGTTGGGGCACCTTCGTTATGGTACACATGGCGAAAACAGCATCGAAACTTGTCACCCTTTCCTAAAGCAAAACAACTGGAGAAGTAGAAACCTGGTAATGGCTGGAAACTTCAACATGACAAATGTTGAGGAGCTTTTCAGTAAGCTTGTTCAGCTGGGACAGCACCCGAAAGAAAAAACAGATACCGTAACGGTGATGGAGAAAATCGGGCACTTCCTGGATGAGGAAAACCAGCGAATTTTCGATAAATACAAGCACCAATATTCAAACGAACAGATTACCAACGTCATTGAAAATGAGTTGGACGTGGCTAGAATCCTAAGAAGATCCTGTAGAGATTTTGATGGAGGATATGCGATGGCAGGAATGATCGGTAACGGTTCTGCATTTGTTGTTCGTGATCCTTCCGGTATTCGTCCAGCTTATTACTATGCTGATGACGAGGTAGTGGTCGTAGCTTCCGAAAAGCCAGCAATCAAATCCGCTTTCAATATTGATTTTAAATCCATCCAAGAGATCAAACCAGGTCATGCTTTGGTGATCAATAAAGATGGATCCTATGCAGAATCAGAGATTTTGCCGGCAAGAGAGAAGAAATCCTGCAGCTTTGAAAGAATTTATTTCTCTAGAGGAACTGATCCAGCTATTTATCAGGAAAGGAAAGATTTGGGTAAAGCATTGATTCCGCAAATCTTAAAAGCGATTGATTTCGACCTTAAAAACACTGTCTTCTCTTACATTCCAAATACAGCTGAAACAGCATTTTTGGGAATGATCGAGGGATTGGAAGATTATCTAAGCGCAAAAAGAAGGGAAGTTTTCTTAGATGGCAAGCCACATATGGGCGAGCTGGATGAGTTGCTTAATTTCAGACCAAGAGTAGAAAAATTGGTTAGCAAAGACGTGAAGTTGAGAACATTTATCACCAATGATGACGATCGCGATACCATGGTGGCAAATGTTTACGATACGACATTTGAGGTTGTGAAACCAGGTGTGGATACCTTGGTAGTAATTGATGATAGTATTGTGAGAGGTACTACTTTGGAGAAAAGCATTTTGACAACATTGGATAAATTGAATCCAAAAAGAATCATCATCGTTTCTTCTGCTCCACAGATCCGATTCCCGGATTGTTATGGAATTGACATGTCAAGAATGAAGGAGTTTATTGCCTTCAGAGCAGCATTGGCTTTATTAAAGGAAAGGAAAATGGAAGATATCTTGGATAAAATCCACGAGTCATGCTTAAGCCATCCTAATTCTTATGAAAACTTTGTAAAAGAAGTTTACAGTCAATTTACTGATGATGAAATTTCTGATAAAGTTGCTCAGATTGTCGTTGGAGATAACATTAAAGCAGAAGTTCAAGTGATTTTCCAAACTGTAGATAACCTGCATAAATGTATCCCTAACCATATTGGAGACTGGTATTTTACTGGAGACTATCCAACTACAGGTGGTACTCGAGTGGTGAATAAATCCTTTGCCAACTTTATGGAAGGCAAGACAGTTAGAGCTTATTAATAGACTTTATTTGAATAGAAATAAAAAGGCACAGGGAATATTCCTTGTGCCTTTTCTCTTTTTGAAAATTCGGTTGAATAAATTAGTGTTGTAATTCAAAATAAACAGAAGAATAAATAATGGATATAAACGTAGCACTCTTAAAAGAAATTTGTGAAATAGCCGGAGCTCCTGGTTTTGAGAAGAGAGTGAGAGATCTTGTCGTAGAATTAGTAAGTCCAATTTCCGATGAGGTGAAGATTGATAATCTAGGGAACGTGATTGCAATCAAAAAGGGTAAGAATAATCCTGATGGTAAGCGTGTGATGGTAGCAGCTCATATGGATGAAATCGGATTTATAGTCACTCATATCGATGATAACGGATTTTTGAGATTTCATACCTTGGGTGGATTTGATCCTAAGACTTTAACAGCACAGCGGGTTATCGTCCATGGGAAAAAGGATTTGGTAGGAGTGATGGGAAGCAAACCAATCCATGTGATGTCTGCAGAAGAAAGAACCAAGCTGCCAAAAACGACTGATTTCTTTATTGATTTGGGGATGTCAAAAGAGGAGGTGGTGAAATACATTTCTATCGGAGATCCAGTGACCAGAGACCGTGAATTGATAGAAATGGGTGATTGTGTCAACTGTAAATCTATTGACAACCGAGTGGCAGTGTTTATTTTGATCGAAACACTTAAAAACTTAAAGAATCCTGCTTACGATGTTTATGCGACTTTTACCGTACAGGAGGAAGTTGGTCTGAGGGGAGCAAATGTTGCGGCACATGGCATCAATCCTGATTTTGGAATCGCATTGGATACAACGATTGCTTTTGATGTGCCCGGGGCGCAGGCTCATGAGAAAGTGACAGAATTAGGCAAAGGAACTGCGATAAAAATTATGGATGCAATGACGATCTGTGATTATCGTATGGTGGAATTTATGAAGCAGACTGCGGATAAGGAAAAGATCAAATGGCAACCCGAGATCCTGACAGCTGGAGGAACTGATACAGCTGGTGTGCAAAGAATGGGGAAGCAAGGAGCAATTGCCGGAGCGATTTCCATTCCTACTAGACATCTTCATCAGGTGATTGAGATGGCACATAAGCAAGATATTGCTGATTCTATTTCTTTATTGATAGCATGTCTTGAGCAAGTGGATCAGTACGATTGGAAACACTGATTTTTTGAAAATTCTTTCAAAGCCATTTCGATTTAATCGGGATGGCTTTTTTCTTTTTCATACTTAGCAAAACCGAAGGCTAAACCCTGTAGGCCTTTTTTTTGCATTTTTTCATCGTATGATTACTGAAATTGTCCCACAAAAACAGATTAGCTCTAAAGATAAAATTAGAGTAGAACCGTTTCTGGCGTTTGGAAACAAGCAGCAGGTTTTTGTTAAAGGCCGAGTAGTGACCTCTTATAGCCGAAAAAAGCCTACTTCTAGGAATTCCTGGATAAAAAATATTCTAGCCACCATTCGTAGGTATTCTGTAAAAAGCATTCCGGAGGCTTTAGTGGAGATCCAGTTTCATGATAAAAACCTGAAGGTCAGAACTGATGAGGATGGGGTTTTTGAGAAACAAATTGAGGTGGAAAATCCCAATTTGGAAATTCCTGAACATGTGAACTTGAGGGTGCTTGAGCCAATCGAAAAAAATAAGCCGGTATGGGTCAGTAAAAACGTCCAAAGGTTTGATGAGGAAGAAGGAGTTATCTCTGATATAGATGACACAATTATCATTTCTCATGCGACAGACCTTGGGAAAAAGTTTTGGCTTTCAATCTCAAAGAATGCCTATACAAGGAGACCTCTTCCTGGTGTCTCTGACTTTTATAAAGAATTGACAGGAAACGGTGAAAGACCCCTTTTCTATGTGTCAAGCAGTGATTGGTCAATGTATGATCTGATTCGTGACTTTATGCGATTCAGGCATATTCCTAAAGGACCAACTTTATTAAAAGATAAACATCTCAATCTTAAGAATATTTGGAAATCGGGTGGTGGAGATCATGGCCATAAGCTGGATAAAATAATTTTCCTGTTTAACCTATATCCACAGATGCGATTTTTCTTGATAGGGGATAGTGGACAGCATGATCCGGAAATATATGCGGAAGTGATCAAAAGATTTCCAGGTCGGGTAATTGCAGTCTTTATCCGGATTGTGGGTGACTTGGAATTAGATAGAAAAGCCAAACTCGATGCGGAGGTTGGAATGGAGAAATTCTTCTTTGTGGAGACCTCAGAGCAGGCGATGGAATTGGCAAATAAGCATCAGTTTATTAAAAAATAAGAGTATGAGAAAAGTATGTTTGTTTGTTTACAACCCGATTTCGGGGGACAACACAATAGAGAGGGAAGAATTGATCGAAAAGCTTGATCTGAAACTTCCTGAATACGAAGCCCAGGTTTTTGAAACTACTGGTGAAGATGATGCCATAAAGATCAAAATGGAATTTGATCGAGTTAGGCCTGATCTGGTAATGATCGGTGGAGGAGATGGTACTGTGAAGCTCGTGGCAATGGCCTTAAAAGAGGTAGAAGTTCCTTTGTGTATTGTGCCGCTTGGCTCTGCCAATGGTTTGGCAAAATGCATGGGAATTAATACAGTGGAGGATGCATGGGAGGCTATCCGTAATTTTAATTTACATCCAATCGATGCGATTCGAATCAATGATGAGATTTGTCTTCATATGGCAGATTTTGGCTTCAATGCCAACTTGGTCAAAAAGTTTGAAAGTGTCGATGGCAGAGGAATGCTGGCCTATATCAAGAGTTCTCTTTCTGAGATTTTCACGACAGAACCAAAAGTCTATCGCTTGAATATCGATGGTCAAAGTCGTGAAGTCGCTGCCAAAATGCTTGTGATTGCCAATGGCGATCAATATGGAACCGGTGCTTTGATCAATTGTAGAGGTAAAATGGATGATGGGAAATTTGAGATCATTGCCCTTAATCCAGAATCTGCGAAAGACTACATCCGAATGACTTTGGCAATGTTTAAAGGAGATTTGGAAGAACAAAATTCCTCCAATGTTTTCCGCTGTGAAACCTGTGAAATAGAAAATCCGGAGGAAGTTGAGTTTCAAATTGATGGCGAAACAATGGGGAAACCTTCAAAAGTTATTGCCAAAATTGAGAAAGCTGCATTTCAGTTTCTGACATCCAAACAATATGCAGCCTGCCAAAAGGATCTTTCCTAGACTTTATAAAGTTATTGCCCCAAAATTTAAGAGTTTTGTATATCTTCCTTTTTCAATATTCTCTCATCCCATGATCAAGAAAGTTATTCAATTCTTTTCTCTTGCTATAGTTTGTGTAGCATGTACCCAAAACAAAGCAGAAGTTTCTACTAATTCATCTGAGAAGCAGGATTCGCAGTGGATCACTATGTTTAATGGTGAAAACCTAGACAGCTGGATTCCCAAAATCCAACATCATGAAACTGGAGAGAATTATGCGAATACATTTCGAGTAGAAGATGGCATTATTGAGGTGAATTACGATGACTATAATGAAGGTTTTAATGATCGCTATGGTCATTTGTTTTATGAGAAACCTTTTTCCTCATTTCATATGACTTGGGAATATCGATTTACCGATCAGTGGATGGAAGATGCTGCGAGCTACACTTATCGAAACAGCGGCGTCATGTTTCACTCACAGGCTCCCAACTCCATTCTAAAGGAGCAGGATTGGCCGATTTCTGTAGAATGGCAAATGCTTGCCGAAGAGGAGGAGGGTGTTCCTAGACCTACAGGAAATATGTGCTCTCCAGGAACAGACGTGTTTTTCGAAGGGGAAAAAGACCCTCGTCACTGTATCAATTCTACTTCGGATACTTACAAATGGGATGAATGGGTAAGAGCAGATCTCATCGTTTTTGCAGACTCGTTGGTTATTCACTTAGTGAATGGAGATACTGTTTTGCAATACACCAAACCACAAATTGGAGGAGGGACAGCTAACAGATTTGACCCAGCCATAAAAGTAGATGGTCAACTTCTCAAAGAAGGCTACATCGGTCTTCAGAGTGAAGGTCAAGGGGTATTATTCAGAGATCTAAGAATTAAAGAACTATAAATTCAGGTTTTCTTTGGAATGAAAAATTCTGCCTAAATTAAATGGTCAGAGATTTTTCACTTTATAAAAAGGAAACCATGGAATCAAAACACGGATTTTTAAAAATGTCAATGGCAGAATTTGCTGTTTGGATTCAAGAACAGCGGATAGCTAGAACCATATTGACAGTCCAGCAGCATCATACTTGGAGCCCAAGTTATACCCATTTTAATGGAAATAACCACTTCGAAAGACAAGCTGCGATGAAAAATTATCATGTCAGGAATAATGGCTGGCAGGATATAGGACAACATTTCACCTCTTTCCCAGATGGAACAATACTTACAGGAAGGTCATTGGAATCCACGCCGGCCTGTATTTATGGAGCCAATAGAGATTCGATTTGTATTGAGCACTTTGGCAACTTTGATCTCAATGGAGATACTATGACAAATGCACATCGGGACACTATTGTCCAGATGACTGCAGCTTTATGCGACAAATTCAGATTGCCCCTCAATAGCTTTAGCATTATTTACCATCATTGGTTTGACCTGAATACCGGAAAGAGAAATAATGGAACCGGTACCAATAAATCCTGTCCTGGTACCAATTTCTTTGGAGGAAATAAGGTCGATAATTTTAATGCAAACTTTTTGCCTTTGGTGGCTCAGCAGCTTCTAGGAAGACCAGCTCCAACTCCACCGGATGCGATCCAAAAATATGTGGTTGTCACCGCTTCTGCTCTAAATGTCCGAGAACTTCCTTCTGGGAGTTCATCGAAAGTGTCGAATCGGGAACCTGCTCAGTTGGGAGCAGTATTGAGAATTTATGATGAGTCAAACGGTTGGCTGAAAATCTCTAACAGCCAATCCCACTGGGTTTATGGGAGATATACAACCGATGTGAAACGTGCCACAGTCAATGCGAATGTCTTGCGGGTAAGAAGTGGGCCAGGAACCAATTTTTCTATCGTTGACAACCTCATGCAAAATGAAGAAGTGTTTATTTCTCAGGAAGTAAATGGCTGGTGTAAAATCAGTCTTGAGGAGAAATGGCTCAGTAAATCCTTTTTGGATTTTTCTTGATACTCCCAATCCAATAAAAAATCCGACAATCATTATAGCTGTCGGATTTTTTTATTGCTCCAATTTGGATTGAATCAAGCAGTTTGACCTGCATTTATCCTAGCTTAGATAAGCTCTCTTCCAAAGCTTTGATTTTTGCTTCAGCATCGGCTTGCTTCTTTCGCTCCATCTCTATCACTTTTTCTGGAGCTCCAGATACAAAACGTTCGTTGCTGAGTTTCTTCATCACAGAATTCAAGAAGCCTTTCGTATAATCCAGTTCTTTTTGGATGTTGGCTTTTTCCTCCTCCACGTTGATGGAATCTCCCATCGGTACAAAGCACTCATCAGATTTAACCACGAAGCTGATTGCATTTTCTACTTTGACTCCGAAAACCAAAGAAGAAAGGTTCGCCAGCTTTATCAAAACTGATTTGAAGCGTGTGTACATCGCTTCATTTTTGGCATTCACAGTTAGATCAAGAGCTTCTTTTGGAGACATTCCTTTAGATGCACGTAGATTTCTAACTTGAGAAACTACTTCGAAAATCTGATTTGCTTCTTCTATAATCTTACTATCAAAAGCCTTTTCTTTCGGCCAGGATGCCAAAATCAAAGACTCTTCTACCGATCTTTCTTTGATTTGATGCCAAAGTTCTTCCGAGATAAAAGGCATAAATGGATGAAGAATTTTCAGAATGTCTTCAAATATCGCAATGGTCTTATCGTAAGTCGCTTGGTCGATAGGATGCTGATATTCCGGTTTGATCATCTCAAGGTACCAAGAACAGAAATCTCCCCAAACCAACTTATAAGTAGTCATCAGAGCATCAGAAATTCTGAATTTGTCGAAATGCTCATTGATCTCTACCAATGCTTGGTTGAATCTATTTTCAAACCATTCAATGCTGGAAGCATTTTCACTTCCATCCAATTTCGGGTCGATTTCCCATCCTTTTACCAGTCGGAAAGCGTTCCAGATTTTATTGGCGAAGTTTCTTCCTTGCTCGACTAATTTATCGTCATAAGGCAAGTCATTTCCAGCAGGGGAAGAGAACAGCATTCCAGTACGTACGCCGTCTGCACCGTTTTGAGCAATTAGATCTAAAGGATCAGGAGAATTGCCCAAGGATTTAGACATTTTTCTACCCAGCTTATCACGTACGATACCTGTTAGATAAACATTCCTGAAAGGCTTTTCACCCATATATTCGTATCCAGCAATGATCATTCTAGCTACCCAGAAGAAAAGGATCTCAGGAGCAGTTACCAGATCGTTCGTAGGATAGTAATATTTCAAATCCTCATTTGGCTTGCCTGTAGTGAAGACCTCCGAGTCGAACACAGAAATCGGCCATAGCCAAGAGCTGAACCAAGTATCCAATACATCTTCATCCTGATTCAAATCAGCTGCAGTAAACTGATTGCCAAATTGTTCATTTGCGATTTTAAGAGCTTCTTCGGCAGTTTTTGCAACAACAAATTCACCGTTTGGAAGGTGGTATGCAGGAATTCTATGTCCCCACCAGAGTTGACGGGAAATACACCAATCACGTACATTTTCCATCCAAGAGCGGTACATGTTCTTGAATTTTGGTGGGTACAATTGGATCACGTCATCCATCACAGAACTGAGTGCTGGCTTGGTGATTTCATCCATTTTCAGGAACCACTGCAAAGAAAGTTTTGGCTCGATGACTGCATCTGTTCTTTCAGAATGACCAACGTTAGATTTATAATCTTCGATTTTATCCAATTGGTCGATTTCCTTCAGCTTCTTCCCAATCATTTTTCTGGCGACAAAACGATCTTCACCAACTAAGATTTGAGCTTTCTCATTTAATGTTCCATCGTCATTCAAAATATCGATGACCTCCAATTTATGCTTCAATCCTAGCTCGTAGTCATTGATATCGTGGGCAGGTGTTACTTTCAAGCAACCGGTGCCAAATTCCATATCTACGTACTCATCTTCGATGATTGGAATAGGACGATTGATCAGAGGAACAATTGCTTTCTTTCCCTTCAAGTGGGTGAAACGAGGATCATTTGGGTTGACACAGATCGCCACATCGGCCATGATTGTTTCAGGTCGAGTAGTAGCAATCGTCAGGAATTCATCTTGCGTTCCCTCAATTTTATATTTGATATAGTAAAGCTTTGAAGCTATCTCTTTGGTGATTACCTCATCATCTGAAAGGGCGGTTTTTCCTTTTGGATCCCAGTTGACCATACGGATGCCGCGGTAGATTTTTCCTTTTTTGTGTAAGTCCACAAAAACAGAGATCACCGCATCGCTCAAGCCTTCATCCATGGTGAAGGCGGTTCGGTCCCAATCACAAGATGCACCCAATTTCTTGAGTTGGTCTAAAATGATTCCACCATATTTTTCTTTCCATTCCCAGGCATGCTTCAAGAATTCTTCACGGGAAATAGATTTTTTATCAATTCCCTGTTCTTTCAGCATGTTTACAACTTTTGTTTCAGTTGCAATAGAGGCATGGTCAGTACCAGGTACCCAGCACGCATTTTTGCCTTGCATTCTGGCACGTCTGATCAATACATCCTGAATGGTATTGTTTAGCATGTGACCCATGTGAAGGACCCCGGTGACGTTAGGTGGAGGGATTACGATGGTGTAGGGCTCTTTATTCGGATCAACTTTCGAAGAAAAAAGCTTGTGCTCCATCCAGTAAGCATACCACTTGGCTTCCGCTGAGGCTGGATCGTATTTGCTGGCAATAGACATAAATCGGATAATTAATTGAGGTGCAAAAATAGGGAAAAAGCCTATTTTGGAGGCATGATTATGTGATCAATTATTGGAAGTGGGGAAAATAGCTGGATCAGAGCAATAGTATTGACTCTATTGTATCAGGCAAGTGAGTGAGTGACTTAACATACTTTTTTCATCCTGAATGGATTCGGTGTTTTTTACCCCGAAGAGCTAGACTAGATGTCGTATCACCTTTAAAGAAGTTAGACTTGCTAATACCTATTATTGTGTTTTTTGAGTCAATATTTAATCTCCAATACCTCAAATATTCGATCTCCTTTGGTTAAACTTAAGGTGGCTTTTTCACCCACTTTTTTGCCAATTAAAATCATGGCAATTGGAGAAATAAAAGAGATTTTGTTTTTAGAGATATCTGCTTCATCTACGCCTACTAGTTGATAGGTCATTGCCTTAGGACTTTTTCCGATTTTGAGTGTTACTTTCGCTCCGAAACGGATTTCATTTTTTGGTTGATCGTTTAAGTCCACAATTTTGGCAGTGGCAATTCGCTCATCCAGCAACTTAATTTTTGCACTAATGAAATTAGAAGCGATCCGCTTTTCTTGTTCTGTAGCAGCTGTGATGTTGCTTTTCTCTTTAATGAGACCCTGTTTTTCGGCTCGCAATTCAGCTAATCCATTTTCAGTGACATAGTTGGTGATTCCATTTGGTAAATCAGCTCTTGGTGGAACTAACGGGGTTTCTTCCTGATCTTCTTCTTTTACAAATCCTCTGCTCATGGTCTGGATATTCAACTTTCAAAAATAAATAAGGAGTTTAGGAAGGAATAAGTTTCATTAAACATGCTGGAAAGGAGTTTTCAAAAGAATAGGCTTATTCCCTTTTTTCTAAGTAAACCACTTCTTGATCTAAATGGTAAGTCATATTGAAATCGAGCAATAAAGCTTGTCCTATAAGCCCATCTCCTATTCTTTCTGAAATTTCATTTAAAGGATCGACTTCAAAAACAACTGGAATATTTCTCCATTCTTTTGTTCCAAGTTCAGCAGAACGAATTTTGCCTCTTAGATTGTTGGTAATGGTTGAATCTATACTGAACCCTTTTCTACTTTTGTATTTTTTTTGAGGGTCTAATAAGTCATATTTAGTAGTCACTTGGTTGTGTAATGTTATGTGATTGGCAGCACCAGTATCAATTTTTAAAATCATGGATAGACTTTCTTTTGATTTTTTTGGAGTAACACTCACAGGTAAACCAAAATGTCCCGATTCCAGATTAATTATTTTTAGAGGTCTTGAGTTACCAGAATACTCATAATTGGCAGGGGAGAAAAAACGCATTTCCATAGCATCAATGTTTGTTTCTACCACTAGTTGATTGAGCAGGTCCAATCCCAAAATACCATCAACATTTGTTTTAAGGTACTCACTTAAATGAGATAAATCCATCAAATAGAATGTGACGTCATTTAGTTCGGAATCTTCTCCAATTGATAAGTGGTTGTTTTTTGAAGTTTTTGAAACTAGTGGCTTTCCTGCAGTTCCAATTTTTGTTTCGCCAGAATAAGAAAGGTCTATTTTATCTTCTAGCCTTTGGTCAATTGCTGTAACTCCAGCGCCCGAATCAAACATGAAATTCCACGATTGTGAGTTGTCATTTATTTTAACTTCTATAAATATCAAATTCTCTACAATCTGAATTGGGGTCTTATCTATAATTTGCATCCCAAAAATTGGATGAATGCTTAAGATTAAAATCGAAATTATCAGGAGCTTCTTCATTTGAAATAGCGGTTAAAGTAAAGGCTAACTTAATGTATCTCAATTTGAAGCATTAAAAAAGGAGTCTTATACTTTTAGAGTTCGTTTCATAAGATTATGAAATGATAGCTAAAGGATTTTTAAGGTATTTGGTTGGAGATAAATATAATTTCACCTGAACTAATTTTAAACATAAAACGCCTAAAGGAAAGGTATTCAGAGGTATACTGACTTTGGATCTTTTCAAAAATTGATTTCGGAAATTAATGGCTTTTGATTTCATCATTTAACCCTAAATTTGTCTCTTGAAAGATTTTTACACATGAGCGAAAGTACATTTAACACCTTGAGTACCTGGGTGGAAGTTCCCAAGAATTCTGATTTCACTATTTACAATCTGCCTTTCGGGGTGTTCAAAAACAAAAGATTGAGTCCAAGAACCGGTATTGCGATTGGAGATAAAATAGTTGATTTGAGCATTTTGGATCAGGAAGGATTCTTTTCTGACTTATTCCTGCCAGAAGGGATTTTTCTGAATGATTCGTTGAATGAATTGATTTCTCTGGGTAAAGTTCAGACGAAAAAGATCCGCGAAAGAGTTCAGGATTTGCTTTTGGCAGACAATGAAAAGCTAAGAGACCACTCTGTAAGAGGAAAAGTAATGGTCAATCGGAAAGAAGCTGAGATGCTTTTACCGGTGAAAATCGGTGACTATACAGATTTCTACAGTTCGATGGAGCATGCTACCAATGTTGGAAAAATGTTTCGTGATCCTGAAAATGCCTTGTTGCCAAATTGGAAACACCTTCCAGTTGGATACCATGGAAGAGCATCGAGTATCATTCCTTCTGGCGTGCCTGTGTACCGACCAAAAGGCCAGTTCAAAACCCCTGACATGGAAACTCCTGGTTTCGGTCCATCCAAAAAGATGGATTTTGAATTGGAGCTGGCATTTATCACTGGTAAGCCGACCAAACTGGGAGATTCGATCAGTACTGCAGATGCAGAAGATTATATTTTCGGTTTCACCTTGTTTAATGATTGGTCAGCAAGAGATATTCAAGCTTGGGAATATGTGCCTTTGGGACCGTTTTTAGGGAAAAGCTTTGCATCATCCATGTCTCCATGGGTGGTGACTTTAGAAGCCCTAGAATATTTCAGAGTGGAAGGTCCGGTTCAGGAGCCGCAGGTTCTTCCTTATTTAAGCTGTGAAAAAGCTCATAGTTTTGATATCAATTTGGAAGTTTATATTCAACCTGATGGCAAGAAGTCATCAAAAGTTTGCCAATCCAATTTTAAGAATATGTATTGGAATGTCGCTCAACAATTAGCACATCACACAGTCAATGGATGTAATATTAATGTGGGAGATTTAATGGCATCAGGTACCATTTCAGGAGAAACTCCTGATTCTTTTGGTTCCATGCTTGAGCTTTCATGGAATGGTAAAAACCCTATCAAATTGGAACCTGAAGTGGAAAGAACTTTCCTTGAGGATAACGATACCGTGATCATGAAGGGCTTTGCAGAAAAGGATGGGATCCGTGTAGGATTTGGGGAAGTAAGATCCCAGCTGCTACCAGCGAAATAAGAAACGACTTTATATATCACTACAAAGGCTTCTATTAATACAATTAGAAGCCTTTTTGTTTTATATTTTCATCTTTTTGGGTTAAATATTTTTACTTTGTAAGTAGTTGTTATTCAGTATTTTGTATATTTAGATAACCTATTGAATCTCGGTTCCCGCAAGGGATTTTGGCATTCGCCTCATTTTTTATCCGGATGCTACTTATTTACAAATGCATTCATTTTTAAACCCATTTTACCATGGCAAAACTTAGAAATCTTTCGATTACTACTCCATTGCTTTTTGCTTTTCCGCTGAAAAGTGAATGGGCAATTACCCCAATTGACCCTGCTGCCCCGATCAACTCAGGTGGCTGGGAGGATGCTGGCACTCTGAAATTTTCCAGAGGATTCGTAATGGCTAAAAACGATGCTAATTTTCTTTACTTAGCTTTAGATGTCGTTTATGATACCGGAAATGACAATGGAACCAATGACTATTTTTGGTTGAGTTTTGATTACAACCGTGATAGAGCGATTACCAGTAATGTAGATGTCAACTACGGGAATTATCCGAATTATCCCAATAAACTGGGGATTCAGAAATACCTTGGTCCCGGCAAATGGACTGGGATAACTGTTCCTCCAAAATCTGAAGTAGTTCAGGAGTTTGGGCCAAGTCCCAACTCGGATACAAGCCATAGAATCTGGAAATTCAAGATTGATCTAAAAGAAATTAATGTGGCGCTTTCATGGCCACTGAGCACTCCTTACACTTATTTTGGATTTAGAGTTAGATCAAGCAATCCAGCATTTACATCTGACTTCCCTGGAAATTTCTACAAAGATTTTACAAAACTCAGACAGCTGATTTTATCTAGAAAGCCAAGTATTCCTAGCACTGACTTAGGACCACTTGTAGGAAGTATCGGCTTGATTCCAACAACAAAAATTTTAGCTTCAGGAAGAGCAACTACAGATCCGGGATATTATGTTCACGTGCAAAATGCCGCTTTTGGAGGGACCTTAAACCTAATCGGTAATCGTACGAAACTTCAACAACTTTGGGCAGCTAATAACAAAAAATATAAAGTAGAAATTGCTGCTCCGGGAGGATCCTACACTAAGCTGATCAGTAATTGGTCCAATTATCGATGGACCGGGAGCACGTATGCACTAGAGTCCTTTGCACCATCTTCGTATGGATATTATCAATTGGCAAACCCCGGAATTGATTATTCAATTGATGATTTGCTGATTCAGTTTCCTACCACTGCTTTGCTGCCGGGTTTGTATAAGATCAAAGTGACTTTTTATGTGGGCTCGGGCTATACCAGTATTGCGGCAGAACAGGAGCTGAAAATTTATATTGACAATCATCTGCCTGCTACCAATATTGAAAGCGTGAAGCATGGAGCAAACGAAGTTTCAGCTTGTGCGATTGAGACAATTGGAGCCGCGCCAGATGGGTTGACATTTAGAATAACCGCCAATGATCCGGAAGGTAATCTGAGAGGTGTCAGTTTTTATGCAACCTACGGAGCAGGTTTATCTACTTCGATATATTCAGAATCCTATAGCCCAAGTATGGGTAATTGGGCAGGTTTTACGAATAAACTGATTCCTGTTTCTGGAAATTGGAGGCCTCCTCAATCCTGTGCTTATAGTTTTATTGTGGTGGCAACTGCAAGGACTACGAATGGATATTCTTACATCGGGAAAAATTCAACTCACCGAAATTTGACGCTATTGGTTTAATCAACTAGCTATTAAAAGCAAATACCACCTCAGATGTTCTGAGGTGGTATTTTTTAATTTTTTAAATCGAGATTTATTTAAAACCGATCTCTCCGAGTCCATCGTGGCTGATTTTGATCGCTTCCATTGGATCAAGACCGAAAGTTTGATCTTGCTCTACCAAGTAAAACTCCATACCAGACTTTTCTTTTTCGTCAAGAATTCTCTTGAAATCGATGCTTCCAGTATTTACAGGAGCAAAATTTCCCTCAGCATTCATGTCTTTCACGTGCCAAGCCTTGAATCTTCCTGGGTATTTCTCGAAGTAAGTCAAAGGATCAACCTCAGCTTTTGTTACCCAAAATAAGTCCATTTGAAAGTTCACAAACTCAGGATTGCATTTCTCAAGAAGGATTTCTTCAATGATAGTGCCATCAGCCATCGGCTTGAATTCAAAATCATGGTTGTGATAAAGAAGCTGAAGTCCAGCATTCTTACATTTTTCACCCAATGTATCCATGATTGCTACCAACTCATCTGCAGTACCTTTCATTCCCATGCCATCTTTACCAAAAGTAAACATGCCCATTGGCGGAACAGGAATTACAAAATATTCAATACCGGCAGCTTTTACATCAGCGATCAATTGGTCTGCATTTTCCATGGTTACCATGCCCATGTGGGCACTTTTTGCGGTCATTCCCAATGACTCTAAATAAGCCTTAAACTCTGAAGGAGTCATTCCATAGAATTTCCCATCCTCATAATTTGCGGCTTCTACATAGGCGTATCCAGCGTCAGCAACAGCTTGAAGAGTAGCTTTTGGATTGCTTGCCATAGAATCCCGAACGGTGTAAAGCGCCAACCCACCAAAGCTTGCAGGTTCGGCAACTACAGCTTCCATGGTTTCTGTACTTTCTTCAGAACTGGTTTTGGAGCTACATGCTGTAAATGCAATTGCAGCCATCATTACCAGTGATAAGGTTAAATTGAAATATTTTTTCATAAGGGTTGTTTTTTAAAGGCTACAAGATAGCCAAATCATCAGAATATGCAGAGCCTCATATTAATAAGTGGAAACTTATTTTGCCTAGAAATTTCAAGATAAATAAACAAATCGCTGTTGAATCGTTTTAATAAATACATACAACTTAATACTACGATGAATACAGTTAAAATTCTAGAAATAAAGAAACTGACACACGATGTGAAGCAATACAAAGTAGAAAAGCCGTCGGGGTTTGAATTTACTCCAGGGCAGGCTACGGAAGTTGCGATCAATAAATCAGAATGGAAAGAAGAGAAAAGGCCATTTACTTTTACTTCTTTACCTGAAGATGAACATTTGGAATTTGTCATTAAATCCTATCATGACCAAGATGGTGTTACCAATCAGTTGGATCATTTGAAACCGGGAGATGAATTGCTTATCGATGATTCTTGGGGAGCAATTCATTACAAAGGAACTGGTGTCTTCATTGCTGGGGGTGCGGGAATCACACCTTTTATTGCGATCATCAAATCCCTAAAAAGCAAAGGGAAACTCGATGGGAATAGCTTGATTTTCGCAAACAAAACTCAAAAGGATGTGATCTTGGAAAGCTATTTTAGAGATAATCTGGCTGAAAATTTCGTTTCCATCTTAGATGAAGAAGAAGCTTCGGGTCATGAAAGTGGCAGGGTCGATGAGGAGTTTTTGAAGAAGCATGTTTCCGATTTTTCGCAACATTTCTATGTATGTGGTCCGGATCCAATGGTGAAAGCTATTAGCAAAACACTAGAAAAACTGGGAGCGAAACCAGATGCCATAACTTTTGAGTAGTAAAACAAGCAGGTTATATACTGTTAAAGTTTTTCTATTTGCAGTTTAAAATCCTCTGCAAGTTTAATGTAAAATTCAGGAGGATCAGAATCAATAAAATTGATCAGGCGTTGGATGGTTTTTGATTTTTGATCCTTTTTATAGGCAATTTGTATTTCGGAGAATTCTTTATTCGCTTTAAGATGCACCTCTTTGATATCTAAAATTTGCTCTTTCAATGTTGGTTTTTGGGATAAATATCCAAGTTCATCCATAAGCTGTATGACTTTGGACTTGTATGGCTGAAGCTCTTCTTCGGTCGGTTTTAAGAATAAAGTGAACCAGACCAGCATAGCTTCAAGATGGTAAAAATTACTATTGCATCGATCATTGATGAATCTCTCAAATAAGATTTTAGCCTCAGCCAAACGATCCTCTTGGGCAAGGCTTTGAAGTGTTTGTAATAACAAATTAGAAAATTGGAAATCCTCTATCTTCTCACTTTCGTCGATTAGTGGGAGGAAATGGTTAAGGGCTTCCCTGTGCATTTGGTGGTGAAAATATATAAAGCCAATTTGACTTTGACAGGAAATTCTTACTTGCTCATTTGATGGGTGTTTTTCATTAAAAGCCTCGAATAAAGGAATGTACTTCAAGTCTGAATCACCTAATATACTTTCATGAATTAACTGAGTTAATCCTTCCAATTTTGGATTTGATGACTTCATTTATTGATTTTCTTTTTCTACCACTGCAAATAGCAATTGTTGAATCTTAGCATCTTTCATCGGACTTAGGGTAAAGTAAATAATGATGTCCTTTAGCTCTCCGTGAATCCTAAAAGTGCCTCTCAATTGATTTTGAGGAGTTATTTCTGAAACAGATTGAACGGTTCCAATTTCATTTAATGCATCATTGATTTCTTTGATTCGATGCTCTTTGCTTTGATCCAAGAAGAAATTTTCAGAGAAAATATCCTCTTCTAGAGCATTTTCACCCTTTAGAAAAGATTCTTGTACCTGTTTTTTTCGAGATGCCAGAATGTTTGAAACATGCAGAGTTCTAGGCTGAAGTTCCAGTTTATCAAAAAGTAATTGTTGGATTTTTTGAAGTGGCCAAGGTGTAGTATAAGTCAAGTTGCAGAAGGCCATAATCCCGATTCCATACTCTGGGTAAAACACATAATTGCTACCAAATCCAGGAAGTGCTCCTCCGTGGGAAACCCATTTTTGACCCTCACAATTTTGATAAATCCCCAAGCCAAAACCATATCCTGAAACAATGGGACAAGGTTCATCCCGGTAATTTTTAGCGTTGTTATTTAGTCTTGGGAATTGTGGGGTCTGCATTTCTCTCAGCGAACTTCTCTTTAGCGGGCCAACTTCATCTTCATTTCTAGGAGGCCAGGCAGATAGGTGAAAACTCACATAATTGCTGAAATCCTCAATCGTCGTGATCAAACCGCCCATTGCTCCAAAGGAACCATCGTGAAGCATAGGCTCCAGCTTCCATTCTTCATCTTCCCATCTGTATCCAATTGCCAACTGCTCGGCAGGTACATCATCAACCTCCCAATAGGTTTGGTTCATTCCGAGAGGTTTAAGGAATTCTTCCTTAATATATTCTTGGTAGGGCTTTCCAGATACTTGAGAAACAATATAACCTAGCATCGCAAAACCGGTGTTGCTGTATTCGTATTGAAAAGAAGGGACATTGGAAAATGTGATTCCTTCCGAAATCATATCCAATAACATCTGGTTCGTCTCATCCAGCTGTCGGTCACCCCAAGGATTGTCCTCTGGAAAACCTGCTGTCATCGTCAGTAGATTTTCTATGTCAATAACCGGAGCGTCTTTGGTCATGTAAGTGATGTTTGCCATCTCAGGTATATAATCCGAAACTGGATCATTTAAAGCCAGCTTACCTTCATCCCTCAATTTCATAATTGCCATCGCAGTGAAGCTTTTGGTCATAGAGGCAATTCTAAAATCAGTATTGGTTGTTGCAGGAACTTGATTTTCCAAGTTCATAAATCCCACTGCATCTGATAGGACTAAGTTGTCATCTACCACTATTCCATAAGCAATGCCTGGAATATGATTTTCTTTCCCATATTCTTCCATTAAGACTTTTAATTCTGCCTCAATACCTTTGATTTTTTCAGCTCGTTGGTCATTGGCAAATGCAGGTTTTTTATAATCGGAAGAATAAGAATGGCTGTTTGAAGGCTCTGTATTCGATTTTTCTTCCGTTGGTGCTGAACAAGCAGAAACTAAAAAGCAGGTCAAAATAAAACTGGCAATTTGATTTTTCATGACTTTATGAGTTTGATAAAAAGTTGCAGGATATTAATGCGATTTCGAAGAAGAATCTGTGGTTGGGTAATTTGATAATACTCTTTTCACCAACGGTCCTATCGTCAGCCCTTGTGCAATAATTGAAAATACAACGATCACATAGGTGACTGTCAAGAAGAGTTCACGTTCCATTTGAGGCTCAAGTGAAAGTGCCAAAGCAATAGAAATTCCCCCTCGGATTCCGCCCCAAGTCATCAGCAAATTTGTTTTGGGGATGAAATCCAATTTTTTCTCAAAAATGGCAATAGGTCCTGCCAAGGAGATATAGCGAGCAAGTAAAGCGATAGGAATGGCAATAATCCCAACCATCAAATACTCTTCTTTTGCAGAAATAATTAAGAGTTCCAGTCCGATCAAAACAAATAAAACTGCATTTAGAAGAACGTCAATCAATTCCCAGAATTTATCGACATAGTTTTGAGTGGTGTCTGACCAAGCGATTTTAGGGGATTTATTCCCAATGAAAATCCCTGCTACCACCACTGCCAAAGGACCGGAAACATGGATTTTATGTGCCAAAATCGATAGTCCCATAACCAAAGCAAGGGTGATGATCACTTCTGTTTCATAATGATCTATCACTTTCATCAGCCTAAAAGTCAACCAACCAGCAAGTAATCCAAGTGCTATCCCGCCTGCGACTTCTTCCAGAAATAGTAGTCCAACTTCCCCGGGATTGACCGCGTCCAATCCTTGCTGGGCAATTTTGAAAATCACTAGAAAAACCACCACACCCACTCCGTCATTGAAGAGTGATTCACCGACGATTTTCACTTCGAGTTTTTTTGGGGCATTTGCCTCTTTCAAAATCCCCAATACAGCAATTGGATCTGTCGGAGAGATCAGGGCACCGAATAAAAGACAATAGATGTAATTGATCTCATGACCAAATATCAAAAAGGCAAAATACATCAAGGTTCCCACCAAAAAGGTGGACAAAACGACGCCAATCGTGGCAAAAGTGGCAATAGGAGCTTTCAGAGTTTTTAATGCATCTAGTTTAGTATGAAGTGCGCCGGCAAATAGTAAAAAACTCAGCATCACATCCAGCAGGGCTGTTTCAAAATCAATAGACTGAATCAGCAATTCCGCCTCGTCTATGAAAAAGTGATTGATTTTTCCTAAAAGCGTGATTCCAACCGTAAATGCGATCGCTATGATCATCAAACCAATAGTAAAAGGCAGCTTGAGGAATTTGGTGTTGATAAATGCAAAAACTGCAGAAAGGACGATGAGAATGGTTATGATGCTAAAAATATCCATTGACTAAAGTTGGTTTTGATGGCTTACGCCAAAATACAACGATTTTATGGAATGCATCAATAAATGCAGGCATCAATAGCTTTAATTGATGCCTGCATGTTTTGGGATATTATTGAAAATTGAAAACAAGAGGGAATAGAAATACAACAATGATTGTCCAGATAGCATATATCGGGATGAAGGATGCGATAGATTTTCCTACTTCCAGATCTTGAGTTTTTCCTTTAATAGTCTTGAAAATTTTAAATGCAATCATCAAAAGATGTACGAGCATGAGGATGTTACTGCCAAGAACAGCCATTCGATTCGGAGTAATTCCCCATTCTGAAATCCTGAATAAAATAGCCGAAAGTGCAATTCCATTGACAATAATGGTCACCAGGGAAAGGAGCATTAGAACCCATATATCTAAAGAGATTTTACCCTTGACAGAATGCTCAGCAATGGAAAAGAAAATCAGCGCCATCACTCCGATGAGTAGGATGTTGAAAATAAGAAGGAATTCACGGTCATTGTAAGGGTCTTTTCCGGTATAAAAAATGGCGATTAAATAGGCTGTCAACATGATCAAAACCGCCGGACTGAAAAGCTTGGCAATGATTGGAGTTACTTTATTGACAAGTTGAGGATTAGTTTGAGTCAGAAATGCTGCTAGAATTGGAACAGAAGGAAGGCCAAAAACGATTATGTACTTCTCAAAAATCGGCTCCATGTTGATCCCGATTAATTCAAAAAGTCCAAAGGTAATCGCAGTTAACAAAGCTCCGGCAATTCCAATGACAGCACAGATCACGGCAGCCTCCCCGTTGAAGCGAAGAAATTCCAACCTTGGATTTATGTTTTTATATTTTTCTCCTGCGAATGAAACACCCAAAACCACCCAAAGAAGTAAGGGTAAGTGGATGCAAGCTAAAATCAGGGTATCGCTCTCGAGATTATTGGGAAGTGAATTGATGTAAATAATACAAATGCTGATAAATCCCGCAAAGAACCCGACGACTTGTCTTGAGAGTTTATTTATCCAAGCAAAGTAAGCGATGAGTACCGGGAAGACTATAAATCCAATATTTCTGGGGAAATAAAAATCTTTGGAAATAGAGAAAATGTCAGGAAGCTTTGCAATTAGTCCTGCTATGAAGCAGCCGATTACGACATAAATCAATTCATTTTTCACACCCCATGAAATTGAGTTGCTATCATAGCTCAGTCTGGCTTTCCAGAATTCGATTGCTGGATTGCCTTCAACTTCCTTGCTGACTTCCAGAAGTGATTCTTTGAAAATAGACTTATTGGAGCGGTAGAGCTTTTCCAGTGTGGCTGGATCGTCTAGATGAGATAAAATTTCTTCTTTCATTGAATTGGGATTTATAGATAAAGTCATGTTAAATCGAAGGTTGGGATTGAGGTTTTGAATTTTCAAAATCTTCTAGACAGTAGTCTAAGGAACCTCCTTGGGTATGAATGCATTCACAGAATTCAAATCCTGCTGCTTCATTTTCAGTGCCGATAAACTGTTTTTGGCAGGATTCCAATGAATTTTGAGGCATCACTTCATGGCCAAATCGGGAGTATACCACGAAAAAGACCATGGTCGATAAAACTCCGGTAGCAAATAGATAAGGGAATTTTAAGCTGTATTTTTTAGCCTTTGGAAGGCTTACCTCTTCTGAATGACGATTAAATGGTAAAATGTACCTGAGTTTGTCATAGTGCCAGGCAAGGATGTAAAGGTTTGCCAGAACCATCAGAGGCGATGTGATATATGATCCTACAAATCGTACCGCAAAGGATAAAATCCAGATATTAACAATGATAGGCAAATAGAGTAATGCTCCCATCAAAACTGTTCTTGGGAAAAGCAATAAAATAGCCGCCAATACTTGTGCGTACCCGATGAAAGTATAATAATATCCAGTGTGGTACAGGGCAGTCAAATAGGCTCCCATTGGATGGATTTCTGATAATCCACTGGCAAATCTTTCATCCATAATTTTAACCATTCCTGCTACGATAAAGGCGTAGGCAAGCAGAATTCTACATCCAAGTTGTAGTAACCAATACCATCGGTTTTGTTTGATGCTGAAATAGTAGTTTTCTAATTTAGTTGAAAGGCTAGATGCTGTCATTTGTTTTCTATTTGAATCTCTAAGCCTATTTTTTATACCAATCGATTTTCCTCGAAATGAACATAGTCAGCGCCAGAGCCACGAAAAGCCCGATACTTCCAATTAATAAGGCGTAGTCTTGCTGCTTTATTATGACAAAAATGAAGAGGTAAAATGCCG
Source organism: Algoriphagus iocasae (assembly GCF_014206875.1). Classification (GTDB taxonomy): domain Bacteria; phylum Bacteroidota; class Bacteroidia; order Cytophagales; family Cyclobacteriaceae; genus Algoriphagus; species Algoriphagus iocasae. Next base: position 76,289 of record NZ_JACIJO010000003.1, read on the forward strand.
ATAGAATTCCCGTGAAAATCGCGGTGGTTTTAAATTGGTAGAATAGGCTTTTTGAGTAAAAGGCTAGCAGGCCTACAGTAGCGAAACTTGAAATAAGGTAGGCTAAGGAAAAGCCGAATTGCTCAGAAAGTGCAATCAGTAGCGTGTAATAAAGGACAAGCGCAAATCCAACCAATGTGTATTGAAGAGGGTGAATCCTTCTTTTGGTAAAGGTTTCCATAAGGAATAAAGCCAGGAAACTCAAAACGATTATCAAGATGGCGTACTTGGATGTGCGTATGCTTTGTTGGTATTGGTCAACAGGCATTTTCAGGCTTAGCCCAAAGGAACTTTCAAGAAAATTTGGGAGGGTGTTAATGAACTCCTGACCAAATGGTCTATTGAAATGAAGTACCTTCCAAGTACTCTCAAAACCCTCGTCGTTCAAAACCCTATCCTCAGGTAAAAAGTCTCCTTGAAAACTTGGGTTGGGCCAATTGCCACTAAGTTTCAGTGAGGTAGTTTTGCCTAAAGGGACGATATGAAATTCTTTACTTCCTTTGAGTTTTATTTTTCCTGAAATGGTAAAGTCTTTTGAAACAGGATCTAATGAAGCGGGAAATTGCAGTCCCCTGAGGTTACTCTGAGTATCTGTAAATGGCTCCGAAACTAATGAGACGTTATTAAGCTTCAGGTCTGGATTTTCACCAATTCCTCTAAGATCACTGACGGAAATTAGAAAAGTAGCTTGATCCCAAAGTACTTGCTCAGCAGTTATGTCAAGTTTTTCAAGTGCAATCGAGCTAAAGTCAGCCTTTAAATCTAAATCGCCTCGATAAACGACCACATTGAAAATACCTCGATGAAGAGATTCAGCCTGAAGGTCTCCTTTTATATCTAAAAGATCAGGTAAGAAATAGGCAGTTTTTAGTTCCTTAACTACCTTGCTTTCACCATTGCTCAAGACTTCCCGGTAGGCATGGTAGGGTAATGCCAGGTAGGGTCCAATGACAGTTTGTGCTCGAGACCATTTGTTTGTTACTTCATTCTCCGTTTCCTGTAGACGGGTTTGCCTTTCGTCAATTAGGTCGGTGATCAACGCTTGGGGAATTAATAGTAGCAGAGCAATGAAACCAATAACTAAGAGTTTTAAACTGGTAGACCGGGAAATCCAATCCTGAAATTTTTCCAGGATTGAAAGGTTTGTTTCTTTTTCCATGATTAGTGAGATAAAGTATGTGGTGAATTATAGTTAGTTGTGGAGTGGTGTTATTTTAATCCCAAAGTCCAACCAGGCTGAATGAAAAAACTGCACTTAGCCAGATTGCCACAAAGTAGAGCAGCGTGCTGACGATGATTGCGGCCAGTTTTTGACGACCAGTAGGAAACCAAACGAATCCCATCAAGTAGAAAAACAATCCTCCGAATACTCCTCCTAAAGGGATAAAGGTCAAAGGAACCCACATCCAGGATTCGAATATTTCGCTTTTGACTAGGATGAGAAACATGAGCCAGGAAAATGGAATGCTTGCTCCGATGATTCCTGCCGCCAAGGCAGATTTTAACTGGAAGCCTTTAAGAAATTCAACCTTTGTGTTCATTACTTTATTATTTGAAAGCACTTTGTAGTTCAAAGTGAATGGGTAAATTTTTTTATATTTTATTTTCTTTGATCAAATTTTCAAGGAATTCAAGGTGATCCTCAAAAGCTTTTTTCCCTTGGGAAGTGGCTTTATAAGTGGTCATGGTTTTTCTGCCCACAAAGCTTTTATTCACTGAGATATATTCAGCTTTCTCTAGGTTTTTCAAATGAGACGCAAGATTCCCATCAGTTACTTCAAGGATCTCCTTGAAAGAATTGAAATCAAAGTCTTCATTGACCATCAGGATGGACATGACCCGTAGCCGAACCACATTTTCAAAAGCTTTATCGTAATTCCCCTTCACTTATCTGTCGTATTTATAATACATCATGGACCCATAGATGATATGCAGCACTCCAAAACCTATTGACCAAAGAATCAAGCCATATCCAGGAAAGAAAGCTGAAATTACCCCTAGAACAAGCTGGCAATAGCCCAAGTATTTGATCTCATTCAGGGTGTAGGTAGATGCATTCAGCAAACCAAGTCCATAAAATATCAAAGTAGCTGGAGCAACGATCCCAAAATGACCGCGTGATAGTAATGCCAGGCAAAATATTCCGCCAACCACGACTGGTATAAATAGCGCTTGAATAAATCGCTTACTGGCAGGCGTCCAGAATTTGTGAGCTTTTTTCTTGCTTTTACTTTGACTCATAAACCATGCTGTACCGATGGAAAGAAGTAGAACAATGGCACCTGCCAAGAGTAATTTTTCCAATATATTTTCCTGTCTATTTGCACTGATATTGCTTCCATATGGCATTTCAGGAAAGTAAACCCAGGCATAAGCCAGTCCTGCAGCAATCAATGCATAGGTTCCGGCTAATATTCCAGAAAGCCCACTAAGTGAAAGGAAGCGAGTGCTTCGCTCCATCATGGCCTTGATCTCAGCTAATTCTTGTTCAGGTTTTCGCATAATTAAAAGTACTTTGAATTGCAAAGTAAAATGAAATTTCTGATATTTTTTCTATTACAGAAAAAATTTCAGATTTTTTTTATTCAAACTGCTGAAAACGAATTATTGTATTTTGGGTATGATATTACCCATATGAATAAGAAAATCTGAATTTGAAAAACCAGAATAAAATCTGGTTTTTTCTATTTCAATTCCATTTTAAGTCATTCAGAATTAGCTAAATTGGAATAAAATTGATTAAATATTTCATCCGAAGTTCATGAGCTCAAAACCTCTTTTTACCTTTTTACTTTTCCTATTTTTAAGTCAGTCTGCATATTGTCAAAATACTATAATTACAGGAGGATGGGTTTATGATACCTCGACAAAAACTTTCAAAAAGAACACTGGTTTATATTTAGTCAATGGGCTAATTGGTACAGGAAGTGAGAATGTGATGAATTGGGAAGTGAAGAGTTTGACCGATGAGGATTACATCTTACCCGGTTTGATCGACTTGCATGCGCATTATCGTGTGAGTTATGATGGAGTTGCCTATGATGATACTTTGGCTATGCCGAAAATCTTCTTAGCCAATGGCATCACAAGTACTTTTCCAGCCGGTGAAATCGAGCCTGAGAAAATGTGGGCTTTACAAAAATCAATCGATTCAGGAAGAATCCCTGGGCCAAGAATCCTGCATTCAGGACCTTATTTTGGTACTGCAGCGCCAGATTGGAATCCTGAATTTACAGAACAGGATATTCGCAAACGTGTGGATTATTGGGCAGGAAGGGGAGCTTATGGTATTAAAGCAAAAGGAATTACTCCGGAGCATCTAGAAGTCTTGATCGGTCAGGCACATAAGCATGATTTGACTGTTACAGGCCATCTCAACTCTGGCTATAGAAATTCTGTCAATCCTCAAGAAGCCATAGAAATGGGGATCGACCGGGTAGAGCATTTTCTGGGAGGACGCTTATTAGCTGATTCCATCGATGCTTATCAAAGTCTCAAACAAATCGATCCGGCGGACCCAAGGTTGGAGGAAATTATTCAGTTATTTATTGAAAATGGGGTCTATTTCGATGCGACATTGGCTACCTATGGGGCTATCGGTATGGTCGATTCTCCGGTGTTTTTTGATTTTGCTTACGAAGTTCAATATTTCACTCCTTTTGCTGCTGATGTGATCAAGGCTGTAAAGCCATCGAGTTTCAATGAGCTTTGTGCCTTGATTTATCCTGTGAAGCAGGGAATTTTAAAGCGTTATTATGATGCAGGCGGGTTGATAACTGTTGGGACTGATCGTCCTCTTTTATTGGACAATTACCTCGGTGGAGGAATAGGAGGGTTTTTCATCCATAAAGAAATGGCTGCTATGGTAGAAATAGGAATCCCTGCAGGAGATGTTCTTTACTTTGCCACCCAACAGAATGCTGATGCGATAGGAATTGGAGAGAAAGCAGGAAGCATAACTCCGGGAAAATGGGCTGATTTAATGATCATCAATGGAAATCCGATCAATGACATTTACAGAACCCGGTCTGTTCATACCGTGATCAAAGGGGGAAAGATTTACTCTTCTATGCAGCTGAAAAATGAAGCGAAAGGAAAGTTAGGACCCGAAGGTCCAATCCAATAAGTTATTCTTCCTTCGGAATAGCCATGGTGTGATTTCCAACCAAAAGGCATTTTCCATTTACTTCCACATAGGTTCTCATAAAGTGATACTTAGCTGGATCAACAGGTCTGTCCACCTCTGTAAATCCAGTTACAATGGCAGTATTGCCAGTAATTGCCACTTTCACATCACTTTGAGTTCTAGATTTAATATTGCTGCCACCGTTAGCTTTTTGCTTTTTTCTACTTTCCACGGTTGATTTTTTTGTGTCAACCATAGAATAGTGATTATGCACCCAAATGAAATTCTCTGCTAAAATTGATTCTAAAAAATCAGGATCTGGATGGAGAAGTGCTTCTTCCCATTGAGCATCCAGCGCTTTAATATTGGCTTCTGTCATGCAGCTTTGCTGGGCAAAAGCAGTAAAAAAAGACAAACCAAATAGTAAAATGAACAGACTTAATGATTTCATGGTAACTGGGGTTGATTGTTATTGAAAGGGAATTTAATAAAATTCAAGACAAGCAATCTTGGTTTTCCCCATACTTTGATCTGTTAAAACGAATAAATACTAAACTCCTTGATTTGGCCTTCTCCCTTAGATTCCAAAATCTTCAATCGGAATTCAGAGGCTTCAATCGCATCAAACTGATGGATAAACTTATGACCGATTACTGATCCTTCGAAAATCGTTTTCCAACCTTGCTTGGTTTTGGCTTCCACCAAGAATTTTCTGACTCTCTCTCCATTAGAAATTTCTTCCATCAGTACCAGCTGATTGACTTGCGGATTTTTTGGTAGTTTAAGATTGATTTTTTCTCCAGCTCCAGCCGTTGTTGCAATTCGATTGCTGAATCTTCTATTGATTTCATCACCCAATTCTTTCAATCGTTTTGCGTCAGCATCTGGTATTAAACCCTCCGCATTAGGGGTGAGACCCAGAATCAAAGTGGAATTATGTCCAACAGAATTGTAATACATGTTTACCAATTTGTACAAAGGGTAAATTATCTCATCTCTTCCCGGCTCCCAAAACCAATCATGGCCACCATGTCCCCGCAATGGCGCATCACTCATTGCCGGCATATAATAGCTTCCATCAGGATCTCCGGTTTTCAGCAAAGCAAAATTGTTGTTACTGATTTCGGCCCTTGTGCTTTCGCCAGAACCAACGGCAGGATAGGGGAAAGTACCCCAGCTTGGATAAGGAACTGTACCGGATTCACTTCCTCCCCAGCGCATATCAGCACGCTGCAGGTTATGATAAAAAAGACCATTTGGCTGGTACTTTTCAAAAAGCGATAATACATCCGGCCCTCCCTGTTCTGGTCCATGCGCGCCTCCATCAAACCAAACCATAGCCCAATCGCCATAATTCGTGAAAATCTCCTTGACCATTCCTTCTACCATGGTATTGTAATGTTGCTGGCGGTTTTTGGCAAATTGACTTTCTCCTTCCACTTTGAAATCATGGATCCCATAAAATGAATTCCACCGGATTCCAATGTAAACCCCCGCTTGAAGCCCGTGCCTTTCGCAGGCTTCCTTAAAATCCCTAAGCAAATCACCTTTTCCATTTTGCCACTTCAAGGCCTTCATGCTGTAAGGATTGAAATCACTTTGAAATAAGGCGAAACCAGTTTCATGAGTTGCGGTCAAAATCGCGATTTTGACTCCGGCATCTTTGGCAGATTTAACCCACTGGTCTATGTCCAGTTTCTCAGGATTGAAAATATTGTAATCAGGAATCGGGGTAATTCTATTGTAAGCTTGATTGTAAACTTTCCCATCAAAAACATGAAGATCATAATGAAATACGGCTGCCATCTCAGCATTTTGCCAATTCAGTTGAGCCGGAGTTGGGATCGGTACTTGGCTTTGGGAAAAAGAAGGCTTAATAGATAAACTTCCAAATAGTAGGCAAGCAAGAAGAATTCTGATCATATTTTGGTCATTTGCCCAAATATATAAAGTGTACTTTAATTCGCTTTCCTGATGGACTCTAAAATAAATTCCAAAATCGGCGTGGGATCTTCCAAACTATGTGGATGATGGCCCACACCTGGTTTACCGATAAGTTTGATGTTTCCACCGGCTTTAATAAACTCTGCTGCCAATAAAGCGGTATTTTCTGCTGCTGGAACGACCTCGTCTGCTTCTCCATAAACGTGAATAACAGGGATATTTGCCTTCGCAACAGCGATGCTGTTGTAAATCGGAATTCCTTTGAAATCCATTATAGAATTGGAATCAAGTCCATAGGCTTTCAGACATTTCTCCCAATCTGAGGGACTTCCTGCACTTGCGAATAATCCTCCCGGCCAACTCTTGATATCACAAACCGGCGCATCTGCATAGATGGTAAAAACCTTGTCAGTATTTTTTGCTGCCCAATTGTAAATGATCAATCCTCCACGGCTCATTCCCTCCAAGACTACCTTTTGATTGAGGTTGAATTCCTTTCGGCAATAGGCATAAAAGTCATCCCAAAGTTTTACTGCTTCTTCATTTCCATAGAGATCTGCCACGTCCACATAGACCACATGAAATCCCTTTTCTAATAATGCTTTGTCCAATTGGGGTTCATGCCCCCAGAATCTCGCTCTCCAAACCCAGTATCCATTTTCATCCGCCTTGTTTGGGAAAACTACCTTGGCAGCATGTCCTTGGAAAGTGAAATTCCGGATGGTGTAAGCCTCAAAAATCCGTTGCTGGGCAAAACTTGCAATCGTTAGGAATAAGGTCAGACAAAAGAGAAAAAGGATTTTGGATCTAAGCACGATGGATTATGAGCTAAATGGATCTATAATTTAGAGAAAAATGGGGTGTCTAAAATTATTTTCAATTAGAATTTAATTCGAAAAAAAATATACGGTGACACTATTTTTAACTTGATACGATTGATTATCGTATATTGAAGTAAATTATTACATCATGAAAATCACAGCATTAATTGAGGATGAATTAATACAGGAAGTAGTTAGTACCTCAGGTGCAAAGAATATTACTGAGGCATTAAAAATTGCTTTAAAAGACTATTTAGCGAGACGTAAATTATTGGACTTGGCAAAAGATGTGGCGACTGAACCAATAGAATTCTATTTTGGAGCAGAGCAAATGAGAGATCTCAACCAGCGATGAGAAAAGTCTTAGTGGATACTTCTGTTTGGATTGAGTTTCTAAAAGGAAATCAAGAGTTCTATCAACCCATGGTTAATATCATGGAGCAAGGAGAGATTTATACTTTTGAATTGATTTTTGCAGAATTACTTCAAGGAGTTAAAAACAATCGTGAAAGGACTTTAATCATTAATTTTTACCAACAAATGAGGGTTTTGGATTATCCAAGAATGATAGTGAATGCTGGAGAGTTTGCTGGGTCAAATAAGCTTTTGGATAGAGGGATAGGCTTAATAGATGCTGTTATTATTTATGCTGCAAATCAATTTGGTTTAGAACTGTGGACCTTGGATCGAAAGATATTAGGATACTTGGAAAGAAGTTCGGAAAAATAACGCGTTACAGTAATAGGGAAAAAGAGCCTGATAAATTTTTATCAGGCTCTTTTCTTTTAATCAGAAATCTAGTCTTTTTCTATTTTCAACTGATGCTCTTTTTTCAAACTCTTGTTGATTTTTGGAAGGGCACTTTTGATTACCGCTTCGCTTTCGGTCTTCAGTTTTGGAGCAACTGATTCAAAATATTGGTATTGCTCTTTCTGGTCATTGGTCCATGGACCGATATAATCACCAACCTGTGAATAAAGTGATCTTATTCTGTTATTCAATTCGCCGTATTTTCTGATTATTTCTTTCAGAGGAGCTGCACTATTCTTGTCATAGCTTATACTGTCTTTTTCTAATTTTTCCAGTTGCTCTTCGAGTTTCTGGATTGGACTTCGATCATTAGAAACTACAGTATATAGGTCAAGAATTTTCTTCAAGGAGGTAGTCCATTCTTTTCTGACACCGATGGCAATGTCCAATCTCGGATCATCGCTTACTTGGAATCGTTGTTCATAGCTCGCTCCATTTACTTCTAGTTTTGCAGTGTATAGACCCGGATTTACATATGGTCCATTCATTCGAAACCTTCCAGACCCTTCGGATTCGAATTGATATCGCAAATTCCACATCACTCTGTGAAGTCCGGCTTTATTGGCGGTTTTTACCTCGTTCACAAAGTTGCCGGCAGCATCATAAATGGAAAGTTTGATCGAATTCTTGGCAACAGAATCTTGGAGGTAATAATCGATCGCAGCACCAAAATCAGGGTTTTCTCCTCGATAATACATGTCCCCAGTATGGGCTCCATCATTGGTGTAATTGATGATTTCAGCTTCAGCTATGGAGAACAAAGCTGCTTTTTGCTTCAACACTTCCGGTGTCAATTCCTGAAGGGCATTCACATGATCCAAAATCCAAACACCTCTACCATGTGTTCCCAAAACCAAATCATTGTCTCTTGGATGAATGACAAGGTCATTGAAAGGGAGGGTAGGCATGTTGCTTTTAAACTCCACCCAATGTTTCCCGCTATCATTACTGATAAACAGCCCGAATTCAGTTCCTAAATAAAGCAGATTCGGGTTTTTTGGATCCTCTCTCAAAGTTCTGGCAACTCGATTGGCAGGTAGATCACCTTCTACAGATTCCCAGGTTTTACCATAATCCTTCGTGCGGTAGATGTAATTGTTAAAATCATCATTTCTGTAATTGTTGATGGCCACATAAGCGGTTCCCGCAAAGTGGTTGGAAGGTTCAAAGGTATTGATCCAAGTCTCTTTTGGCAGCCCATTCAATGCGGCAGTGACATCATTCCAGGTTTTTCCATCGTCCCAAGAAACTTGCAGCAATCCATCATCCGTTCCTGCATAGAGCATTCCCGGTGTAAATAGATCTTCAGCAATAGCTGTCAAAGTCGGGAAGTATGGGATTCCATCATCCAAAGAAGCAGTGTTTTCATCCGGTCTTTGCCCCATGATCAGAAGCTCTCTTCGATTTACTTTGGTAGTCAAATCTCCTAAAGAAGACCAAGTAGTTCCATTGTCTGTGCTTTTCCAAAGAACATTCGTGCCAGCATAAATGGTGTTTCCATCATGATGTGACAAGAAAAACGGTCCATCCCAGTTGGCAGGAGCCATGGCATTTCCCAATTCCGGTTCTGGAATTCCCGGGCCCCAAGCATCCCAATTTCTTCTGGCACTGATATTTCCTTTCGGATCACCTGGACGGATATCCTGCCTTTGTCCGGTTTTCATATTCAGTCTGGACAATCCCAAATATTGAGACTCAGTGTAGACCACATCTGGGTCATTTCTATCCACCAAATTCAAGAATCCATCACCTCCGCCAAGGCGTTTCCAATCTTCATTTAGAATTCCTGCAGTTCTATAGGTTTCACTTGGGCCTACCCAACTTCCATTATCCTGAAGTCCTCCATAAATGTTGTAAGGTTTAGCATGGTCTACAGAGACCCGATAATACTGGCTCACTGGAAGATTGCTAACAAAAAGCCATTTTAATCCTCTGTCATACGAAATCCCAATACCGCCATCATCACCTTTAATCACATGTCTGGAATCTTCAGGGTTTACCCAAAGAATCCGATCATCGCCATGCAAGGTTTGACGCGGCGCAGTGAAGGTCCTTCCGCTATCACTGGAATAGCTGTATTGATTCATCATATAGATCCTAGACTCATCACTTGGATCCACCAAAGGTTGTGAAGCATACATCGGTCTTGGGTTCCAATCACTCATCAGTTCCCAACTCTCGCCTTTGTCTTTGCTTCGATATAGTCCTGCTCTTCTTTCATTGTAAGCCGTGGAGGCATTGTATTGAAAGCCTTGTTCCAAGGAAATAAATACCACATTCGGATTTTTGCGATAAATCGAAATACCGATTCTTCCATAATCTCCCTCCGGAAGTCCATTAGTCAATTCTTTCCAGGTTTTGCCTCCATCGGTGGATTTATGAATGCCACTTCCAGGACCTCCTCCATGGAAACCGTAAGGTTTTCGCATTCTTTGGTAGGTAGCAGCATAAAGAATATTTGGGTCAGATGGATCCATTGCCACATCGACTACTCCAGTTTCTTCATCTACATAAATCAATCGTTCCCAAGTCTTTCCACTATCGCTGGTTTTGTATAATCCACGCTCCTCATTCGGTCCCCATAAATGTCCCATTGCCGCTACATAAGCCACTGCCGTGTCGGTAGGGTGAAGAACAATTCTTCCGATATGATGAGAATCTTTCAATCCTACATTTTTCCAGGTCTTCCCACTATCATGAGAGATGTAAACGCCGTCTCCCCAAGAATTACTTTGCCTGTTGGCTCTTTCTCCTGTGCCAACCCAAAGGATGTTGGGATGTGCCTGATTCAGTGCTATGGCACCGATAGAATGCGTGTTTTCTTTTTCAAAAACTGGTTTGAAAGAAATACCATTATCAGTGGTTTTCCAGATGCCTCCGGTAGCAGTTGCTGCATAAAATGTATAGGGATCCGATTCATTGACTGCCAAATCGACAATACGGCCGCTCATATTGGCTGGGCCAATATTCCGTAAGGTTAAGCCATCTAAAAGTTCGCTGGTGAGGTTTTGGCCAAAGCCAAAAAAAGAGAGACTCATGCAGAGCAAGAGTAGTAAGGATTTGGTTTTCATAAGGGTGGTTTTCTTTATCAACTGGAATTTAATCAGTTGAGAGGAGTCTACCATCCTATTTTTGAGGAATGGTGATGAGCTGGTAAAGAATCTTTGAAAAAAAATATTGAAATAAGTCAGTGAAAAAATGAATGGCGGTAAAGCGAATTTAATTCCCCTTTACCGCCATTCTTCAAATTCAATCAGAATTTCATTTCTGCAATTCCTCCATTTCATCAATTGCACGATCAAGCTTATCGAGTATTTTACCATAGATAGTTTTCACATCCTCTTTGTGGATTGCTTTACTAAAAACACTCATGGCGCCTGCACAAATAATTATTACCAAGGTGGTGTAGGTATGGAGTCCAAATATCAAATCTGAGGTACTTTCCATGACTTTTTCCCGCATGGGTGTAAAGATATCTGAGAACCACATCCCAAAATAAAAGAGCAGGATCATCGCAGGATAGACAAATCGATACATGTTGCCATAGCGCTCGGTAGATCGATCAATCCAGTCTTTAAAGGATTTCAAAAAGGCATAACTGCTTTGCCCTTTGTCTAACTTTTCAAGTGATTTTAACTCTAAATATGCTGTATAAGCAACATAAAACATCATTATCAGCATGAGGCTACCCGCCAAAAGAGCTCCAGCCAATGTTGCTACGACAAACAAAAGGGAAGAGCCAATAATAATTCCCCAGATGTTAATCTTGAACATTTTCTCGAATTTCTCGATCATGTGCATAGACTTTCTGTTGTAAATGTCATTGATCTTGGGTGCTACAAGTGCGTCACTTTTCAAGAATCCTTGTTTCCATGTATTTTCAATTGATCTTTCCATCTAAAAATTTTTTAAGTCGTTCTTTAATGCGTTTGATTTTTACCCCGATATTATTCGGGTTTGTTCCGATGATATCAGCGATTTCCTGATAGGATTTTTCTTCCAGATACAGTAAAATAATCCCTCTGTCGACTTCGGATAATTTCCTGATAGCATGGAAAAGTTGCTCCAAGGATTCGTCTGAAAATGCTTTTGAATCTTCTGTCAACTCCTCTGGTATGAATTCTGAACCGGTATACTGAGGGCTGCTTTTCTTTTTCTTAAGCAAAGTCATACTCACATTCAGCGACAATCGATACACCCAAGTTGACCATTCAGATTGACCTTGGAAATTGTGCCTGCTTTTCCAGATTTGTAAACACACTTCCTGATAATAATCCTCAAAATCTTCCTGCGTATCAGTATATGCTCGACATATTTTGATGATAATCGGGGCATAGGGTAAAATTGATGCTGAATAAAAATCGCTACTCAAGTTTTTTTCTTAGTTAGTGGCTCAGATCATATTTTATTACACCCTAATGGATTTTTTTTGAAAAATGTGGTTTAGGAATTTCTTTGAAAGCAGCTGGGAATAATCAGTTCTAAGAAATAATTGGTGTAAATCTATTCTGACGTGATGCTGTGTAAATCTCCAAAGCTTGAAAAAAGTATTTCTGATATACACCTTCCAAAAGGATTGTCAAGAATAACTTATCGTTTTTTTCTCTTCAGTTTTCTCTTATTCCACCACACCAAAAAACCTGTAATAGGTAGGGAAGCCCCGATCAAGGATGCCAAACAGGCCAGAATTCTCCCAGGCATTCCCCAAACACTTCCAAAATGAATATCATAGACCAGGCCATTGATTTTGCTGAAAGTGCTTCGATTTTCGGAAGCTCCATTTTGAAAGTTTCCTTCGATCAGTGCGCCGGTATATTGGTCATGGTAATAAAAATCAACAGCATTGATCCCAGCCTTTGGTTGGATGGCGGATAGCTGAACGGCTTCATCTTCTTTATGAGGAATGTTGATCCGGACTTCTGCTTCTGGATATCGACTGTGATAGTCTTTGATTAATTTGTTTAAAACTTCATCCTGAGAATTCAGTGAGCCTGCTTGAACAATCGATAGGGGAGAATCCCATTTTAAAGCATTCTCTCCAGTTACCTCTTTGAGACTTTCCCTTACCACTTCAAATCCCCAGAAAATCCCCGTACCAATGGTAAAGATCAGAATCCAGGTGGCATAAAAGCCTAAGATATTATGCAGGTCGTAATTCAGTTTTTTTGGAGAAGCAGACCATTTTACGGTAAACTTTTCCTTTCCCGGCTTTCCAGAATAGGGCCACCAAATCACCAATCCTGTCATCAACATGATCATGGCAATCAAGGTCACCCAATGCACGATTTCCCTTCCGGGAGGGCCCAATAATAGGTTTCGATGTAGGTTTTTTAGCTTACTGATCCAGCCTTGATTCATATCCTGTAAATGGATCAATTCTGCCGAATAAGGATTCAAATAGGCATGGTAATAGGTGCCAGGGACGTAAATCAACACTTCGATGGCACTTGCTGGATCACGATACAAAGCCGTCCGAAAATCCCCTTCCGGAAAGTTTTTTTGCAAGGTGTTTTTAATATCCGAAATAGAGATAAAAGGCTGATCCTCTGGTTTTACTTCTTGGTGGAAAGCTATCCTGCTGAACTCAGGTTGCCAGGTGTAAATGGCGCCTGACAAGGCAATGATAAAAAATAAGAAGCCCGTGATCAGTCCTAAATAAAGATGGATAGAAGCGATAAACTTGCGAAAGGTCATTTATGAAAAGGTTCAATCTAAAAATTTAGAGATTTTTTGTGGAATGAAAGGCTTTGAAGAGAAAGAAATAGCGATTGATTAAAATTTATCTCTCTGGAACACGATAGCCAGTTTGTGTCATCGGAGCTGTTTCATTACTAAACAATTGAAATAATATGGGGTCGCTTAGAATCTTTGAAACTGTGGTGATCTCGCCATCCAAAATCACATGTTTATTCATCAGGCGAATGCCATGACTGTAATCTACATACCAATCCACATGTCCGCTATAGACCGGTTGAATCGGGTTGCCATCTAGTTTATGCCAACCGTAAATTACCACTCGATCGGTTCCTTCCACTAGCCGATTAGATAAAATCACATCCTTTTTTATTCCTGCTATCAACTGCCCATTCTTACCCTTGGCTTCTTCCTTTTGCTTTTCTATTTGCGCATTGTGGAGGATAAACTTTTCCACACTTTCATTCTCCCTACCTACTGGTTTGTAGAAAAATGGATCCAGTTTGACCTCAGCATTTTCATAAATATGATCTGAGATTTTCGCTGTAATCAGGGAACCTCCAAATAAATCTGCCAATCGCTGGGCTGTATATGGGTTCATCGGTATCCTACAGTAATCCACATTACTACCTACTGCCAAATAATCCGGCATGATTTCGTAAATCAACTCGTGTGATCGACCTTGGGAATCGGTAAAAGCGTCAACCAAGCTAATCGGATTTCTTAGAAAATCAGGCATATTTCCAGAAGCCAAAGCTTTAAAAATCTCCTCTTCACGTTCTTCCAATTCCAATGGCATTATCCTTTGCATAAAGGCAGAACCAGTTTCTGCACCAGGTTTTCTTTCAGGGATTTGTAAATCAGGAATGCTGATTTGGGCAAATGTGATCAGAGGAAAAATAAAGCTGAGGAGCCAAAATGAAAATCTTCTAAACATGGTTTTAAAGAGGGAAGAAACTAAAGGAGTCTTCAAGAGTGGGCTCAATGAATTGAATAGGCTAATTAATATTGAGATATTTTATTTCAGGAATCCACTGTGCAGCGGTCTTGTTTAAGCAACTATTTATAAACTATTTCAAATTAGGGTCAGGAATCTTTTCTTTTGTAATACTCCTTTATTCTTCTTTCTACTCGATTCGAAAAGAAATTTTCAAAGCCACTGGTGTCAATAGAATTTTCAAAAAGTTGAATTCCAAATGCTTCTGCAATTGTTTTCTGGACTTTGTCTTTTATGGAATCTGATGTTTCAGTATTTATTCCATCTAATAGTTTCAATTTTTCTGAAACGTATTCCTTCAAATCACTATCCAAGATTTTGAGTTCATCTGTAGTCACGTATGAACTTAATCTTTTGGTCAATTCATTTTCCACATAATCAGCAATAATATTCATTGACATTTGAAGAACCTCATTCTTCCTTTCCTCCTCCTCTTTTTCAATATTCAGCAGTTCTAATTTCTTAGCATTTTCTTCTTCTAGCCTCCTTCTTTCCAGTAAATTTTCTCTGCGTATTTGTTTATTGTTGACTATCAGGTTCAGAATTACAGCTGCAAGGCCTAGAATCGCAACAATTAAACCTATGAAAGTGGTGTAGTTTTCCATTTTTTAGATTGAATTATATTATCACATTCATATTTTTTTGCAGTGTTCAAAAATCAATTTATGGTTCAAAGTCACGGAACCAAACAATACAATTAATTTCAATTTAAGAATTCTATCTTTTGACTAGATAAAATTGAATTCATTATTCATTTAATTAAAAATCTTGACTAGCAGAAATTAGAAAATATTGGACTTCATTCTACTGTTTTGGCAGACTGTATGCGCCAAGAAGTTTATTTCGCAATAAACCAATCCATTCCATCGGGGTTCTGTAGGTCGGTTATTTCTTTAATTATATCCCATGTGTTTGTGTCGATCACAACAAGCTTGTTGCCGGCGCTAACAGCATAGTAGACCCGCGGACGAACCGGATCGATAAAAATGCCTTCCCCACCAGCGCCAACGTCAATGCGTTTAACTTCTTTGCGAGTTGCCACATCCCATACCCGAAGTTCATTTCCCTGAAGTTCATTCATCAATACGTATTTTCCGTCTTTCGTAAACTTAATACGGTTGTTTAATCCGCCTTCAAATGAAATTTTATCGATTAGTTTCTTCTCTTGTACGTTGATGATTGATATTTCTTTCGCATGCATATGAAGGACCCAAAACTCGGTGCCGTCGGGCGAAAGTGCCATGCCTTCCATGCGGGTGTCGCCTGGGAAATTAGTGAAAACAAAATTTTTCCTGCCTCTATCATTTGTTACCCGATCAACAATGGTAATCAATCTGCCATTGCTGCTTGCAGTGAAAATCCGTTGTTCATCAGGATTGACAATAAGCATGTGTGATCCACCCGGAAGTCCGATGACCTCGTCAAATTTCTTGGTAGCAGGGTCGTAGCGGGAGATCAGGCGGTTGGTCTCATGGCCTATGTAAAGATGACTGCCAGCGAACGTAATCGCATGTCGGTCTCCAAATGCACTGATGTCGATGGACTCAACTCGCTTTTGAGCAATCGCATCTACCACTGTGATTCCGGGAAGATTCGAACCGATGTAAACATATCGCCCATCTGTAGCTAGTTCATGGAGATTTCCTCCTGCCGGAATCCGTGCAACAATTTCAAGTGTCTCTGGATCGATTATCACCAGACGTCCTGCATCCTTTTCTCCCAAGAGTAAGGCTTCTTTAGGAGTGGGTGCAAAGCTTATTACCGGTGAATCTGGATCTACTGCTCGAGTTTTCCCTTTCCCGCTGGATGTTGTGACCTGGGCAAGCAAAGGCTGTAATTCAAAAAGGAGGAGTGTGATTAGCAGGAATGGAAAACAACTTGAAATTTTCATAACAGGAATTTGCAGGATAGTAGTTATGAAAACCACTTCTTTAGATCGTCCTGTGCTGTCTTGAAGGTTGCCCTCTATCAAGCCTAAATCATGAATCTAAATTTCCAGTTCCTATTCATCATTCTGAAGCGAATTGACAGGATTGGTCCAAGCAGTTTTGATCGCATGATAGCCTACAGATATGAAGGTCAGTCCTAGCATCAGCAAGGCGGTGAAAAAGAAAAGTGTCCAACTGATATCGGTATGGAAAGTGAAAGATGATAGGAACTGCTGGATGATATACCAGGCAACAGGAAATCCAAGCACCAAGCTAGCCAATACCAACAGTGCGAAATCGCTGCAAAGCAAGAGCGAAAGGCTTCCTGAGGAGGCGCCAAGAACTTTTCTGATGCCGATTTCTTTGGTTCTTCTTTCTGCGGTGAATGAGGCTAGACCAAAAAGCCCAAGTCCGGAAATTAAAATGGCAATCAACGTAAAGGAAAGTGCCAGTTTTCCGATGACCTGCTCATTTTGGTATTCTTTTTCAAAAACCTCCTCCAAAAAGGTGAACTCAAAAGGATAGTCCGAATTGTATTTTTTGAAAACTGCTTTGACCTGATCGATCGAGGCAGTCATGGAGTTTTGATCGGATAGTTTGATGAAATAGTGCGAACCCAGATTTTCTGAAAACATAAAGATCATCGGTTCAATATCAAATTTTAGATTGTCATTATGGAAGTCTTCTGTGACCCCAATAATCTGCCCTTTTCCATTCCACATTTCCAACTCTGTTCCCACCGCCGTCTCAAGGTCCAAGCCCATCGCCTCTGCAGCTTTTTTGTTGATGATATAGTTCGAAGCATCTTGTGTTCCTAGGAAATTTCTCCCTTTGCTCAGCGGGATATCCAGCGTTGGAATAAATGCTTCATCACATCGGAAAATCTTGAAATTGATGTCTGATCGTTCTGATTTTCCTGCCCAGATTGGATCATTGGTGGTGATAGGTACAGAAAATATACTGTTGCCCCCAAAGGCAATATTCTCTACGCTTGACAGCTGCAGTAATTCATTTTTTATCCCATCATAGCTTTTGACAATGCCCTCGTTTTGATCTACCACAATGATATTTTCTTTATTGAAACCTAGATTTCTCTCGCTGATAAAGCTGATTTGCTTGTAAATGGCGATACTGCTGACAATCAATATTGCTGAAGTCGTAAACTGTGTGATAACCAAAATTCTACGCAAACCCTGCCCTTTGAGAATAGAGCGACTGTCGCCTTTGCGTACGGTAATTGGGTTGAATCTTGATAGAATAAATGCAGGATAAGTTCCCGAAAGCACTCCGGTAAGAATAGTAATGGTGAAAATGCCCAGCAAGAAAAGAGGGTTTGACAAGTCCAGTTGAAGTGTCTTTTCTGTCAGCTGATTAAAAAAGGGTAGGAGCAGCTGGACCAGAATCAATGCAAATCCCAAAGCCATCCAAGAGAGCAGTACGGATTCGGTGATAAACTGAAGAACCAATTCGGATTTATTGGCACCAATAGATTTACGGATTCCAACTTCTCTACCTCTTGAGCCCGATCTTGCGGTGGCTAAATTGATAAAATTGATGCAAGCCATCGCAAGAATCAATATGGCGATCACACCAAATAGATAAATCTGCTGAATTCTTCCTCCAGCCGGAATTCCGTTTTCAAATTCTCCCTGAAGTCTGAGTTTTTGGTAAGGATAAAGAAAGGGTCGACTTGTACACTCAGAACAGTTTTTCTGGATCAGGTCGCCTATTTTATCGGATGGATTTTCGGCGTTTTCACCCAGCAAAACCGTGGTTCTGGAAGCGCCGCTTGCCCAGTTTTGCATCCAAGGATTTTGCTCCAGATAAAGCGCAAAAGGAGCAATAAAATCAAATTGTAAAGAGGAGTTTTCAGGAATAGTTGCAAAAACACCTGCGATGATCATTTCCTGACCTTCTCCCAATTGAATGGTTTTTTCTATCGGGTCTTCTCCGTGAAAAAGCTTTTGTGCAAGTTCCTCGGAAATGTAGATCGTGTTTTTACTATCCTGAACAGGATCAATCCTTCCTTTGACCAGGGGAAAGCTGAATAACTGAAAAAAGTTGGGATCGGCATACAACCCTACTTCATTGAATCCTTCTTCCTTGTATTTTACCAAGTGAGCCGTTTCATAACTGTATTGCGTCGCCAACTTAATCTCCGGGATTTCATTGACTAGCGTCTCTTTTAAGCGGGAGGGATTGGCGGCATAAGTATCGATAGTGCCATCAGGCCGCTCGCTATTGATCATAACGCTGTAAATCCTGTCGCCATTTGCATGAAACTTGTCAAAAGAGACCTCGTCCAGGATCCATAAAAAAATAAAAATGCTGGCTACGATTCCCGAAGTAAGACCTAGAATATTGATGAGCGTATAGCCGGAGTTTCTTCTAAGATTTCGAAAAGAGGTCTTGATGTAATTCTTCCACATAGAAATTTCAAATTCGAAGAAATAAAGATCTTTCTTCTTTTGGAGCTATGCAAAATCCAAAATGCATGCCTTCCTGAAATCCACTTTGGAAGCATTCAGGAAGGTTT
Organism: Algoriphagus iocasae; assembly: GCF_014206875.1. Classification (GTDB taxonomy): domain Bacteria; phylum Bacteroidota; class Bacteroidia; order Cytophagales; family Cyclobacteriaceae; genus Algoriphagus; species Algoriphagus iocasae. The sequence goes on from NZ_JACIJO010000003.1 coordinate 95,184, forward strand.
TTTGGATTTTCTCAAAAATTTCTTCGGACAATTTTGTTCGATATTGGGAAAAGTCAATCCTAAATCACCAATGCCCTTTCTACAAACCTTGATCTCCTAAAAATGAATTGGAAAGAGAATCACATTAATCCCAAATTCCATTCATTCCAGTCAAAATCACCGGTTCGCGGTCGGTAATCAAAATGGTATGTTCGTGCTGAGCCATAAAACCGCCTTTATTTCCCACCATCGTCCAGCCATCCGAAAGGGTATCTGCAAAAGTGGAATCCGTGGCAATAAAAGTTTCGATCGCCACCACTGAGTTTTTCTTAAAACGGGTTCGGTTAAACTTATCTCGGTAATTGGCGATTTCGGAAGGCTCTTCATGCAGACTTCTTCCCACCCCATGTCCAGTAAGATTTTTGATCACTTTGTATCCACGTCTCTTGGCTTCTGTCTCCATTAAATGTCCTACATCCGAAATTCGAATTCCTCCTTTGATGGCCGAAATGGCTTTTTGAAGAATGTCTTTGGAAGCGTCAACCAAATCCTGATGCCCATGAATGTCAGGTCCCAAAACAAAGGAATTTCCATTGTCAGACCAGAAACCGTCCAACTCAGCGGAAACGTCAATATTCACCAAATCACCTTCCTGAAGGATTCTTTTTTGGGATGGAATGCCATGACAAAACTCCTGATTCACGCTGATGCAAGTCCAGCCTGGAAAACCGTAAGTCAAATAGGGTGCTGATTTTGCGCCGAAATCCGCCATTACTTTTGCCCCAAATTCATCTAATTCCTTGGTGGAAATTCCGGGACGGGCAAATGCTGTCATTTCTTTCAAGGTACAGGCAACAGCTTCGCTGGCCTTTTTCATTCCGATTAATTCTGAGTCATTGCTGATAGACATGGCGGTTCGGTTTTAGGAACTTTAGAATTTAATCAACCAAAGGATGGTATTTTTAGTTTGCAAAGGCTGAATTTTCTTCTTTCAATTGGGGAAATGGAAGGTTTTTTCTTTCAAAGCTAAAGTTCAAGAAAATCGGAAAGGACTGGAAATGAGAACCTGAGAAAAATAAGACTGAAAAGAGCAAAACCCAAACAGAGAAGGACTCGTTTTAGCACAGATAATTCAAGTAAATAATAAGTCCTGAGTGAAGCGTTATTTACGTTCCTAATCTGGTTACTTTTGCCGCATTGAATCCTGCTAAATGTTTTTAGATTTACTTACCGCCATGCTTTGGAGCATGTCTCCTTTTGGAGAAGCCAAAGTTGGAATTCCGTATGCCTTATTAAATGGAGTGAATATCTATCTGGCTTTGATTTTTAGCTTTTTGGCCAATCTGCTGGTTTTCCCTTTTATGAATTTCTTTTTCGATAAGGCCAACCGATACTTCCTGAAGTGGTATTACTACAAAAAAGCCGCACTTTTTGTGGGGCGCAGGGCAAAGGCTGGAGCGGGAAAAAATGTCAAGAAATATGGGTTTTGGGGTTTGATGGTTTTTGTGGCTATGCCTGTACCTGGAACTGGAGTCTATGCCGGAACCATCGCCGGATATCTTTTTGGGCTGGATCGCAAAAAAGCCTTCTTCGCCAATGCGATTGGAATTTTGATTTCCTGCCTGATTGTGTGGGTTGCTACGTTGACGGCGATGAGGATTTGATTCTCTAATAGAATGCATGCTCTTCGAGATTAATAATCTCGTAGGTTTATCTGAAGATTTTCAATCTTCAAAATTTAAATGTTTCTCTTTTCACCAGGATTGAAAATCCAATGAAAATGGTTCAGGATTACAAATCCTGAACAGCAAACAAATTCTATAGTTCTAAATAAATTCATCCTAAAATAAGTCTTTTAACCCTTTTTCCTCATAATAAAAACAAAGCCTGATGTACCACCATCCCCATTATGTTGGTTAGTTGTTACCATCGTTTCTACAAGTTCAAACCCTAGGCCTGACATATAATTTAAAATGGAGGCATGTGATTCCTTATTTGTCAAAAGTTTCGAGAGATTTTCCCCTTCAATAAGTTGATCTGGACTGTCTCCTAAATCCACCTCCACAATCAGTTTATTGGAGAGTGTTTTGCCTGTGATCGAAATTAATGCATAAGAATAGTTAAAGTCCTGAGCAGGTGAATAGTTGCTAATAAATAAAAATACAACAAGGAGAGGTAAAGTTACAAAGAGCTTAAATTTTTTCATTTCTAAGAATTTTGAGGATTTTTGCCTATTAATTAATTAGGTCAATATTTCATTCATTTCAACGTGCCAATTCAAAAATAGGTTAGCAAAATATCTCGTGTCGATTTGAAGTAGAAAAAACTGCTCTCAGACTTAAGTCTGACCGTCTGAGTGGCGACGCTGATAGCGATGAAGATTTTATTAGGGATTGAGTTTCAAATTCTAAAAAAGAAGAAAGTGTTTCATGCTCTTCGAGATATAATCTCGAAGCTTTATCTGAAGATTTTCAATCTTCAAAATTTATAAGTTTCTCTTTTTTCCAAGATCAGAAATCCAATGAAATTAGTTCAGGATTTCTAATCCTGAACAGCGGAAACTTTAATTAATGTATTTGACATATTACCCTGGGTCTTTAAGAGTGAATTTATAGTGACGTACACTTAGCTTTAAGTCTTAAGGAGCAAAAGTTAAGTGATTAACACTTTCCAGAGAGGGTTTAGGAGTGGAACTAGTTTCTCCAGATTTTTATTGCGGACTATATTTAAGTAAGCACTATATCCCTACTGAGGAAAAATTTAATTGGAGTGACTCCTTATTTCCTTGCGATATAAGCTAGAAATTGAAACCGCTTTCTTGTATCTTCCCTTATGGATCAACCAGTTATACCACTCGAAAGTTTATTGGAACAAGCTCGTCAGGTCGACTTCTCCCTGCCTGAGCATGAGCCTTTGTTGGTTCAGGTCATCACCTATCTCTGTAATTATGAAGTTCTCACTCGACAAGAAATGCATAAGCTCCAACTGGCATTCTTAGAGATTACTGCTTTATACCTAAAAAACTATCTCGGATACCCACATGAAGCTGAAGTTCTGGAGATAAGAAAAAACATTCAGTACAGTTATCAAAACCAAAACGCGCCGGACTCCATGGGTTTGCGCTGTCATTTATTTTTGCAGCATGTCTCCCAGCGAATTCACGAACAAGAATACGAGGTGTCACTGCAAACAATTGTAGATTCCTTTCACACATTGGCAAGTTGGGAATTTACTGCCAACGAAGAAAACAACGCCCCTTTTGAAACACTAATTCTTCAACTGAAAAGTTTGCAAATCCTGATCCAGTTTGCGGAGACTTATCCAGAAGATCATGCAGGTAAAAACGAGGCCGAACAACTTCTGGCAAATCGGTTCATCCAATTTCAAGAAAAGGGGTTTGAATATGCAGACTGGCTCAAAACCGTGGAAGAACTGAATGTATTAAAGCCGAAGTATTCTGAGCAGGAGTATGCTTATTATTTCAATGTGCTGGTCGGCTTGGTCCTATATTTTGACCCAGAATACACCCCGCTACTTGAAAAAATGGGTGAAGAACATGCGCTATCCATCCAAATTTATTTGTCATCAATTCAAACCGAAGATTCCCCAGCCATTCAGCCAAACGAAGAAATAGACGCTCCTGAAATAATTCAACGCTATAAAAAACGAATGGCGAAAGAGGGCTTTTCGGAGCATGCCTTCTATGAAGCGATCGCTTTGGTTAGGAAAAAATTGGATGACGAGTCCCTCGATCTGGATGGCTATATTGATTTTGTTCAAGAATTAGTTAGTTGTTCACGAAACAATGCAACAAAAGAGATTAACGAATCTCTTGAAGAAGTTGTCAATGGGCTTCATGAGATGAAACAGTATGTAGAAAATCCGCAAGCCTCTGTGGTTGCTGAGGATCTGAAAAAGGAAATGGAAAACAGCATTTCCGAAATGGATCTTCAATTGGAATCAGGTCAATCTATCAGTGTTGTGCTCACTCGGTTTTTCAATAAGTTTAATTTGCTTGCTCTTAAATTCGAAAACATGTCCGAAAATGAGGAAGCTCCTATCGCGGAAATTTTCAAACTATTTATCCCAGCATTTTTACGTGTGATAGAAAAACATGTAACAGAAGAAATGCGCCCTTTTTACCCTCAACTTCAGCAGTTCTATTCTCAGATTACAACATTCATGGATCAGATTGACAATCCGGAATGGCAAAGTGATCTTGAAATGCAAAGCCTTGAAGAAGTTAGTCAGCGATTCATCAGTCCAGCGAATCTGCTACCAATTTCTCCCGAATTCGAAAAGAATAGGATGATAAAACAGTTCATTGACCTCTTCCCGCAATTGGCGACACGCATGATGGCTCTCAATGAAAATCTGAAAGGAAAGGACGAAAAAGAGTTTGATCGAATTCAGGCGGCTAGAGAAGATACAATGAATCTGCTTCGGACAGCTACCACAATCAAGCAGCTTATTCAGCATCAACAATTCGGCTTACGCCAGATTGCTTATGACATTGGGCAATTTGAGCGAAGAAAGTTGCTTTATTTCTCGCAAAGTTCTCTTCCTACTCACAATGTTATCTTGCAGGTAAATCAAGTATTTTTCAGCGGAAGCGAATTGGTGAAAAGTATTCTGGAAAATTCCTGTGCCGAATGTGGACTACATTTAGCCACTCAAAAGTCTAATACCACTAGTCTGGAGGACAGATGGATTCAGCTGCGTGAATCTGGGCTAAGCATTTTTGATTTCAGCAGTTTTAATCCCAGTATATCCGATCCAAAAGATTGGAAACAAGGTGCAAAAGAAGTCGAAATTGATGCTCTGCTGGCAGCTTCGCAAACGGCCGTCACAGCCTTCGAATGCGGATGGGCACTAACCTTAGGAAAACCTATGGTTATTCTCTTGACAGAAGGACAAATTCCTCCCTTCGACATTGATGTCCACCCCTGCATTCTCAAGAACGATGAAGACGACTTTTATCGGTTGATTGAGGCTATTCAAATAGCGATGTTCGGAAAGCCAAGAATTTCAAAAGAAAATTTGCTCCCCAAATCTTTTGAAAATTTAAAGCTAATTGCTACTAGCTTACCGTCCGATAAAACCAAAGACATCTTTCAAACGATTGAAGCAAATAGTGAAGATGCCACGCTACTTAAGCTGGCTGCCAAATCATTGTTTAACCTAGATACTGGAGAAAAACATATGATTTTTTTTCCGCCTTTTGCGGGTACTTATCCTACTAGTACAGGGAGAAAACAACTGTTCCATGTGACTGCATTTAGAGCTTGGAGCAAGGACACTGAGAATACACTTAAATCTGTCTGCCAGGAATTAGATGTGTATTACCGAGTGGGGTATGACAGCCTAGACCCTGAAATTATTCCTGCAATCTGGAAAGATCTTACCGCTTCTCATTTCATCGTGGCTGATATCACATTACTCAATCCCAATGCCTGCTTGGAATTAGCAGTTGCAATGGCTTTGGGCAAGCCCACACTAATCATTCATCAACATGAATTCATTCAGAGATTTTTCCCACCTCTATTAAAAACCCGTACACACGCTTACAATACCGTCAATGCTTTAGTAGATTTTCGGATGCTTTTGAAATCCTTCTTGACTGAAAAATAAAAGTTCACATATTCTGAACCTGCTCTTCTAGATATATAATCTTGAAGCTTTATCTGAAGATTTTCAATCTTCAAAATTTAAATGTTTCTCTTTTTTCCAAGATCAGAAATCCAATGAGATTTGTTCAGGATTACAAATCCTGAACAGCGGATGGTGTATTGCGATCTTAACCAAGCAAAAGTTCATTTCAAAAACTCAGAGCTTTGACAGCTTTTTACTGGAATTTACTTTTCTAATCCAAAAAGCGATTAAAAGGCTCCCAAAAAAGCTTGGCACAAACCAATTCCAAACTCCCGGCAAAACCTGATTCACTACCAAAAATGCGCTGACTGCCGCAATGTATCCACCTGTCATTTTACCAAGGTGAAGTTTAAGCCATTTTTCTTTTAGCTGAGCAGGATCACGGAAAAGTTTTAGATCCCGCAATCCAAATACTATTCCGGCGGCCCCGAAAACGGCCAAAACGATATTCAAATTCTTTTCAAGTAGGAGAGGGTATAGGATCATTGTCAACCCTATGAATATAATCAGGGTAGAAATGAGCTTATCTATTCTGAGATCGAAAGACTGCTTTTTGAAGGAAAGACTTCTTTTTCCCATCAAAATAAAATAGATGCTAAATAGACCAATAGAGAACAGAAATGGGTTTTCATGGTTTGGTAGGATGGCGATGCTTAAAGAAATCAAGGCGGAAATCAGCATGGAATAGTAAAAGATAATTCCTGATTTCCGATGTGTCCGAAATCCTTTTTTGACTGATAGTGCAATCGCTCCGGCCATTAAGGCAATGCCACCTAACCCAGCATGGAGGTAAATTAAAACCTGGACAATTTTTTCTAATTCCATGGAAAGGTGGTTGAGGGTATAAGAATAGGTTTTTAAAAGGAGTTAATTTTCTGGAAAATAACATTTTAGAATTTTAAAAGACCATTCGGCTTGATTGAAAATAGGAATATCTGCTTTTCTAGATTAATAATCTCGAAGCTTTATCTGAAGATTTACAATCTTCTTAATTAATCTGTTTCTCTGTTTACTAGGATTGAAAATCCAATGAAATTGGTTTAGGATTAAAAATCTTGAAAAGCGGAGTTAACTTTTAGTGTTGGAGAGTAAAGATTCATACAAAAAGAATGAAAATTCATTCCCAAAGACTCAACGTTGAATGTTCAGGT
>NZ_JACIJO010000003.1:102065-762560 GCF_014206875.1 Algoriphagus iocasae
ATAAAATTTCATACTCGGAGAGTGAATTTTCAGTGTTGAAGAGTGAACGTTCATGCAAAAAGAGTAAAATTTCATTTTCAAAGAGTAAACGTTGAGTGCTCAGGTATAAAATTTCATACTCGGAGAGTGAATTTTCAGTGTTGAAGAGTGAACGTTCATGCAAAAAGAGTAAAATTTCATTTTCAAAGAGTAAACGTTGACTGTTCAGGTATAAAATTTTATACTCAAAGAGTGAAGTTTCAGTATAAAAGAATGAAAATCGCAGCTAAGAGAATGGATAATCTCTGTTTTAGAGTGATAGAAAAAGTAGCTACCTCTCCTGAAATCATTTATGGTTGCGCAACTTTTTATTTTTGTCTAAAGTATATACTTTTAGTAATACTTAAGACCATACCATGAAAACTTTATCCCTAAAACTGGACGATGAAATCTTTGAAGAAACCGAGGAGGTTTTGAAAGAAAAAGGCATTGCGAGAAATCGATACATCAACGAGGCGGTGGATTTCTACAATCGCTACAATCATCGAAAAAAACTGGCCAAAGCCTTTGAAAAAGCAAGTGCTATGGTGGGTGAATCTTCTATGGACATTAATGCTGAATTTGACCAACTGATGGATGAAGGAGCAGTTTGATGTCTGGTTGGTGAATTTAAATCCAGCAAAAGGAACAGAACCCGGCAAGATCCGTCCATGTGTTATTATCCAAACAAATCTCCTTAATCAGGTGGGCCATCCATCCACTCTAATTTGCCCGATTACCTCACAGATTTCTGAGGATGAAAATATTCTTAGAGTCAGGATCGATCAAAAAGATACAGGCTTGGATCAGGAATCCGAAATTTTAGTGGATCAAATCCGTGCCTTGGATAATCGCCGTTTTCTGGAAAAACTCGGAAAAATCAGTAAGGAAAAAGCCTTGGAACTTCGGACTAAGCTAAAGGCAGTGATGGATTTTTAGAGGGGGAGTTTTGAATTTTAGAAAATAGGAAGGTGGTTTGCAAACTCATCTAGATGAGGCGAATTTCATTCTTAACTGTTTAAATCCCAGCTCCCAGCTCTTCGAGATTTATAATCTCGAAGCTTTATCCGAAGATTTACAATCTTATATATTAATGTGCTTTTCTGTTTACGAGGATTGAAAAACAAATGAAATAGGTTCAGGATTTGTAATCCTGAACAGCGGACTTTTAGTACTAACATTTTTGCACGATGGTCGGAATGACCTTATTTGATGAGATTGCCACGCTTCGCTCGCAATGACGATAAAAAGATGATTGAATCATTTTCCTTACTCTTTCGTTATTCTGATCCTTTGCTAAATGCTTCCCGGAATTTCAAATCCTGAATTTGGGATTGGCATCCCGCAAAAGTATCTTTGTACCCTTAATCCTTAAAATCAAACGATAGTGGCAAATAAATCTGTAAAAGTAGGCTTGGTCCAGTTATCTTGCTCTGCGGATGTAGCAGCAAATTTGGAGAAAACCATAGCAGGTGTCAGAAAGGCTGCGGCCCAAGGCGCTCAAGTCGTGGTGCTTCAAGAGCTGTTCCGTTCCCTTTATTTTTGTGATGTAGAAGACTACGAAAACTTCAAGTTGGCAGAGGCCATCCCTGGTCCGTCCACAGACACTTTTGGTGCCTTGGCAAAGGAACTTGGCGTGGTGATCGTGGCTTCACTTTTTGAGAAAAGAGCAGAAGGTTTGTATCATAATACCACCGCAGTTTTGGATGCGGATGGAACCTACCTTGGCAAATACAGAAAGATGCATATTCCGGATGATCCGGGTTATTTTGAGAAGTTCTACTTCACTCCTGGTGATTTGGGCTACAAGGTTTTTCCTACCAAATTTGGAAATATCGGAGTCTTGATTTGCTGGGATCAGTGGTATCCGGAAGCAGCGAGAATCACAGCTTTAAAAGGAGCGGACTTCCTCGTGTACCCAACCGCAATCGGATGGCATAAGGATCAGGATGGCCTGACCAATGACGAGCAATACGGCGCTTGGCAGACAATCCAGCGTTCACATGCCGTGGCCAATGGCATTCCAGTCGTTTCTGTGAACCGTTGTGGGATCGAAGGAGATATGAAATTCTGGGGTGGAAGTTTTGTGTCCAACCCATTTGGAAGAGTGATTTTCCAGGCAAGTCATGAAGAAGAGCAAATCCATGTGGAGGAACTTGATTTTGCAGGTTCTGATAGATATAGAACGCATTGGCCATTCTTGAGAGATCGTAGAATTGATTCTTACCAACCGATTACAAAACGATTCCTGGACGAAGAATAGGCATTCATGGCAGACATTTTTGAATTAGCAAAATCAGGAGAAGTCACTCCGGCGGAGCTGGGATATTATTTCCCAGCCGAATTTGCACCCCATACAAGTACTTGGCTGAGTTGGCCGCATAAAGAAGAATCCTGGCCTGGCAAAATCCACACAATTTACCCTGCCTATTCGGAATTTATCAAGATCGTCGCCAAAGGTGAGATCGTGAATATCAATGTGGCTGATGAGGCGATGAAAGACTTTGCTTTGGCACAACTGGAAAAAGCAGGAGCTGACCTTAGCCAGATCAAGTTTCATTTCTTCCCAACCAATGATGCTTGGTGCCGTGATCATGGTCCTGCATTTCTGATCAATCCTAATGCCGCTGAAAAGAAGGTTTTGGTGAAGTGGAATTACAATGCTTGGGGAAACAAATATCCGCCACATGACCTGGATAACCAGATTCCCTATCGCATTGCGGAGCATCTGGGAATTCCTTGTTTTAGCCCTGGAATCGTCATGGAAGGCGGTTCGGTGGAGTTTAATGGCAAAGGAACGCTTTTGACTTCTAGAGCTTGTCTGCTAAATGAAAACAGAAATCCACATCTGATCCAGTCTCAGATCGAGAAATATCTTTGCGACTATTATGGTGTTAATCATATCCTTTGGGTAGGAGATGGGATTGTGGGAGATGATACCGACGGGCATATTGATGACATCACGCGCTTTGTAAATGCCGATACCGTGGTGACGGTAGTAGAAGAAAATAAGTTGGATGAAAATCACTTGTTGCTGGAGGAAAACCTGCAGGAACTGAAGCAAATGCGTCTGGAAGATGGCAAGCAATTGAACATTGTGGAGTTGCCGATGCCGGAAGCAAAGTATTACGAAGACCAGCGATTGCCGGCATCCTATGCGAATTTCTACATCGCCAATGAGGCGGTAGTTGTTCCGACATTCCGAGACAAAAATGACCAAAAGGCATTGGATATTTTAAGTAATTGCTTCAAAGACCGCAAAGTAGTCGGAGTCGATTCACTCGATATCATCTGGGGCTTGGGTAGTTTTCACTGTCTTAGTCAGCAGGAACCGGAAGTGCAGTAGGAAGTTTTAATTCAGAAATCTAAAGTCAGAATTATGAAATTTTCAAGATTCTGACTTTAGCTTTCTGATTTTTTTGCTTTCTGCGATTCTACAATAAATCCCCCTTGCCCCCTTTGAATAAGGATTTTCTTTTCTAGTCACAATTATTCTTCAAGGGGGAGTTGATCCGTGTTTCACAATCTATTTGAGGTAGCTAATTTTTAGATTTCTGACTTTAGCATTCTGATTTTTCAACCTACCTTCGGCAGGCAAGCTGTCCACTGCTTCTGCTCACTGCCCACTTATAACCCTTCCATCCTCCATCTCAATAATCCTATCGGTGCCTTCGGCGAATTCGGGGTCGTGGGTTACGATCAGCATGGTTTGCCCAAACTCCTGAGCTAATTCCTTGAATTTATTAAAAACAATGTCGGAGTTCTTTTTGTCGAGATTCCCTGTAGGTTCGTCTCCCATAATCAACAAAGGATCATTGATCAAAGCTCTGGCAATGGCAACACGCTGTTTTTGACCGCCAGAAAGTTGGTAAGCCTTCTTCAATGCATGCTCTTCCATCTCAAAGATTTTGAGTTTTTCCATCGCCCGGTGTTCCAGTTCTTCTCTAGAGAATTTCCCTAGCTTCAGACCCGGAATCATGATGTTTTCCAAGACAGAAAATTCATTGAGCAGGTAGTGGAACTGAAAGACAAAGCCGATTTTTTCATTTCGAAGTTTGGCGAGGTAGTTGGCTGGTTTTCCGGAAATCATTTCTTCGTCCATCCATAATTCACCAGAAAATGCGGTGTCCATCGTGGAGAGGATGTAGAGAAGTGTAGATTTCCCGCAACCAGATTTTCCCACCACCGAGACAAATTCTCCCCGGTTGATGTTAAAAGTTACTTTTTTCAACACCTGAGTTTTCACAGGATTGTAAAAGTATTTATCAATGCCTCGAGCCTCCAAAACCGATTTCTTTTCCTGGGTCATTTTCCTCTGATTATGTCTACAGGATCTACTGAACTCGCTTTTCTTGCAGGAAAATAACCTGCGAAATAGGTGGTGACCACGGAGAAAATCCCACCGATCAGGTAATATTTGGGATTGAAGTCTACCGGAAAGGTTTTAATCGTTGGCAGGGCTTCTGTCTCAAAAGGGATTCGTTCTATTCCCAAACAGGCAAAATAGCCCAGTATCAACCCAACGGCTCCTCCAATGATGCCGATGGCCAATGCGATGCTGATGAAAATTCTCTTGACATCCGAAGCATTAAATCCGATTGCTTTGAGAATGGCGATGGTGTCTAGCTTTTCATAAATCATCATGTTAAGGATATTATAAATCCCAAAACCTGAAACTACCAACAGCGTAATTCCCACTGCGTAACTGATCAGTGTTCGGATGCTGGTGCCAGTCTCAAACTGAGCATTAACAGTTTGAATATCATCGGCATCAATTTCGAAAATGTCTCTGTATTCTTTTGCCAAAGCCGGAGCCATGTCCAGATCGGTCAGTTTTACCTGAATATCGGTGATGTAAGAGGCTGGTTCGCCCAACATCTTTTGCACGGTTTCTATGGATGCAAAGCTATTTGAGTTGTCATAGTCCGCTAATCCCGACTGGTAATAACCGACAACTTTTAGCTGGATTTTATTGCCTTGTGCGGAAGTTGCCTGGATGACGTCGCCAATGTCTGCAAGCATTCGATCTGCAGCACCTTTTCCTAAAATGATGCTATTGGTCTGTTTTAATTCTTCGTAATTCCCCGTTGTGATATAGTCCTGGAAGGAGAAAAGTTCAGCCTCCTTGTCCACATCAATTCCGTTGACTACGCCAGTGATATCTATCGTCCCCACATTGAAAAACACCTGCGCTGAGATTTTGGGACTTAACCCTTTTACCCTTGGATCGGCTTCAAGGGTATTCATAATCGATTCACTGTTATGGATCGAAAGTCTGCTGGTGCTAGGCCTGACAGAGCGGATGACATTAATGGAGTTTGAAAACTCCTTGGTGATATCGATGGGTTGATCTGGGTTGGGTTTGATCTCGTTGTAAAAACGAATGTGTGGCGTTCTGTTTAATACCAGTCCATCGAGCATCTTATTCAGTCCGTTCATAAACCCCAGCAAAGTCACAAACATGGTGATGCTGAAAGTCACCCCGATGGCGGCTACCAACGTTTGCTTCAGCCTGGCGGTCATCAATGCTCTGGAGATTTCAATGATCAGGTACCAATTCATTTTTTTGGCTTGATCAAAACGGTGGACTCATCAATCCCTTTCAAGATCTGCGCATACTGGAAATTTTTAATTCCGACTTTCACCCGAAGGGTGTCTTCATTTTCATTGACTACTAAAGAATCGGCGATCAGATAGGTCCTTGGGATCACCACTGCCTTAATTCTGACTTCGGTGATGATATTCGCCTCGAGGCTTAGATTTGGATAAAGCTGAGGTGGCGCCTTGGTGAATTTTGCCTCTACTTTAAAACTTTTGGTTTGGGTATCCATAATCGGATAAATTTTATCCACCACGGCTTCGAATGATTCTCCTTTGTAGCTGTCCATTGATACCATGACTGGCTGACCCAATTTTATTTTTGAGATGTCGTATTCATCCACCTGCAGTTCCAATAGAAAATCATCTACACTTCCCAAAACCGCCAAGGCTACTTGTGGAGTGACCATTTCTCCTTTTTCCTTGAGAAGCGCATAAACTTTTCCATTGATTTTGCTTTTCAAAACATAATCACTTTCCAAAACTTTGCTGATCGCCAGATTTTTAGAAGCACTATTGGAGTTAAATTCTATTTCTCTTTTAAGGTCCTGATATCGGATCAAAGCCGATTCATAAGCCGTTTTGGAATTCTCCCAATTCAGTTTTCTCTGTTCAAACTCTACTTCTGTCCCGATATTCTGATCGTGAAGTGCCTTCTGACGCACATAAAGTAATGAGTCATTCTGCATTTTGCTTTTATTGACATCAATGGTCAACTGCAAATCCCGAAGTCGGGACTGATTGGCCTGAAGATCCGAATAGGCTTTGGCTATTTCTGCACTTTCCCGACTTAGTTTTTCCCGCTCATTATAGACTGCCAGCAATGGAGTTCCAATGGAAACAGAGTCTCCTTCTTCCACAAAAATTTCCTGAATAGGCCCGCTGGCATTGGTGAAGGCATCGTATTGATTGACTGCCTTTATATTTCCAGAAGCATAAACTGATTCTGTGATGGCTTTTCGTTCGGGGGTGATTTTATCCACATCAGAATTACCGCATCCAAAGAGGAAAAGAAAAATGAATGAAAAACCAGCAATGGGAAAGTAGGCTGGGTACTCAAAGGAAATTTTTTTCATGGGTAATCTTTGAGTGAAAAGAGGGTTTGATGAATTGAAAATAAGGACAATTAAGGGATAAGTCCAGCTTTTTCAATCTGTATTAAATTTTTATTCGTAATTGAAAGGAATCAATTAATTTAGTAATCAATCAGATTTTGCCCTATTTCATTTATGAAACGACTTTTCTCAAGCGCTTTTCTTTTGCTTGCCATTTCATTCCTTTTTGATTCCTGTGCTTTCAAAGGGATTCATCGGTATAAGAATCTAGAATTTACGGATTCCAGTTTAGCCAACGATCTTCCTAAAGAAAATCTGAATGTTTTTGCCCCGAAGAAAGCCGAAAATCTTCCTGTGATGGTTTTCCTTTATGGTGGAAGTTGGGAGAGGGGCAAAAAGGAGATTTATGATTTTTTGGGAAGTAGAATGGCAAGAAGGGAAGTGGTCACGGTGATCGCTGATTATCCGCTTTCTCCGGAATATCAGGTGGATGATATGGTAGAAACAGCGGCCCAAGCTGTGTTATGGACGAAAAAGAACATCGCTAACTACGGGGGAGATCCTGATAGAATTTTTATTGCAGGACATTCTGCCGGAGCACATTTGGCAGCAGTGTTATCAACCAATAATGAATATTTTGAGGAATTGGAATCGGTCAATCCAATTAAAGGAGGGATTTTGATCGATCCAGCAGGATTGGATATGCATTGGTTCTTGAGCGACTATCCTCAGGAGGGTAAGAAGTACATCAAGACTTTTACGGAAGATCCGGCTGTTTGGGAAGAATATTCTCCGATCAACTTTCTAGAAGATCAAAAAATCCCATTGCTGATTTTGGAAGGAGGAAGGACTTATCCAAGTATTACGGAAAGCATAGACCGCTTTCTGAAAGAAGCTGATGAGCAGGATGTGGAGGTGTCATACGAGTTTTATCCTCATAAGAAACATGTGAAAATGATCACACAATTCCTTTGGACTGGAAGCCAAGGCTATGACGATGTCCTGAATTTTATCAAAAAGGAAAGCAGTGAGGTAAAAAACGCCACGTCTTTTTAATTCTAATTGGGGTCCACATCGACGATAAATCGCACTGATCTAAATTCCGGTTTGGCAATGATATTTTCCTGAATCTGTGCCAATTGACTTTTGAATTCAGTTTGAGTTGTACCTGATCGCTCTAACTTGATCAACGATTCAAATTGATACTGATTCTTGATCCTACCAATAATTGCCTTTTCTGGTCCCAAAACAATTTTTTTAACAGCAATTCCAGCCATTTGCCTATGCAGGTCATGAGCCGCTTTTTCGGCAGTTTTGTAATCCGTATGTCTAGTGGTGATTTTGATCAGCTTGACAAAAGGAGGGTAATAAAACTTCTTCCTTTCATGGATTTCATGCTGGTAGAACTCAAAATAATCCCCTTTGATGACCTGTTGGTAAATGTATTCTTCCACTTTCCTACTTTGGATAATCACAGATCCTTTGGCTTCTCTTCGGCCTGCTCTTCCTGCAACTTGCGTGATCTGTTGATAGGCTCTTTCTCCAGATCTGAAATCCGGGAAGTTTAAAATTCTGTCCCCATCCCAAACGCCTACCACGGTGACATTCCCAAAATCCAATCCTTTGGTGATCATTTGTGTGCCCACCAAAATATCTATGTGCCTAGCTCCAAATTCATCCAAGATTTTTTGGTAACCATATTTACTTCTGGTCGTATCCAGGTCCATTCTCCCAATCCTAGCTTCGGGGAAAAGCAAACTCAGGGATTCTTCAATCCGCTCCGTTCCCATTCCCATCGTTGCCAATTGGCTACTTCCGCAGGCAGGGCAGGAGGAAGGTACTTTTTCCTTGTAGCCACAATAATGACATCGTAATTCTTCCGCAAATTGATGGTAGGTTAAGCTCACATCGCATTGAATACATTGACCGGTCCAACCGCAATCCTCACATTGGATATATGGAGAATAGCCACGGCGATTCTGAAAAATCAGGACTTGTTCCTGTTTACTTAAAGCATCCTGAATCTTCTCCCGCATCATCCGGGTAGAGTCTACTTTGAGAAGATTTTTTCTTTTGTCAGCGCCGATGTCTGAAATGTAGAACGTCGGAAGGTTAGAATTTCCATATCGTTCTGGTAGCTCCACTAAACCATATTTTCCTCCTTCGGTGGCATTGAAATAAGATTCAAAAGAGGGTGTGGCTGATCCCAACAGAGTTTTCGCCTGATGAAAATATGCTAGCATAATAGCTGCATCTCTGGCTTGGAATCTTGGAGCCGGATCAAATTGCTTATAGCTGGATTCGTGTTCCTCATCCACGATAATCATCCCCAGACTGTCAAAAGGAAGGAAAATGGAAGAACGAACACCGACTACAAAAGGAAATCTTCCCGAAATCACGCCATTCCAAACTTCCACCCGCTCGTTGTCAGAATATTTGGAATGATAAACTCCCATCTGACCACCAAAAACTTGCTTGAGTCTGGCAACAATCTGTGTGGTTAAAGCGATTTCCGGTAACAGCATCAGTACCTGTGAACCTGATTCCAATACTTCTTTGATCAGTTGGATGTAGATTTCGGTTTTTCCACTCCCAGTAATCCCATGAAGCAAAACAGTTTGTTTGCTTTCAAAATGGGTTTTGATTTCATTGACCGCAACTTCCTGTTTTTCTGATAAGATCAGTTCTCCAGCAGTAATTTCAGTTTCATCAATCCGGTTAACCACCTGACGGAAAGATTCAAAAACTCCATTTTTAATAAGTGTTTTTAATGAGCTTTCTGAATCTCCCTCTTCGAGCAAAGTTGCTTTGTCCAAGCCTTTTTCATTCAAAGCTGGATTATTGAAAACGGGAATATCACGAAGGTATTTGAGGAGAATGGATTCCTGTTTTGCTTTGCCAGAAAGATCTTCAAAGATGGCTTCCAACGCTTTTTTATCTTGAGCAATTTCAGTTTTCAGTCGTATTCTGGTTTCTACTTTTGGAGTGTATTTATCCTGAACCCGCTCGAAAATCAAAATGGCTTCCTTGATGACTAGACTTTTTAGAATCGGGTGAATGGTTTTGATCCCAAGTATTTTCTCGCAATCCTCGTAGCTAAGTTCTGGTGTGTTTTCCAGCGCTTCCAAAATCATTTCCTCCCTGGCATCCAAAGGATACTGGCTTTCTTCAGCGATAAAATTCGGGTTTAGCTGAACTTTACTTTCGCTACTCAGCCGAAGTCCTGATGGCAAAGCCGCAAGCATGACTTCCCCGATATGGCAGCAATAATATTCAGCCATCCAAACCCAAAATCTAATCTGAAGGGGATTGACGGAAGGCTGATCGTCCAAAACATCTAAAATTGGTTTGGCGTCATAAGCCTTTGGAGGTTTATTATGCACTTTGCCGATGATGCCAGTAAGTACTTTTTTTCTTCCAAACTGAACTATTACCCTTGCTCCAATTTGAATTTGGGAAGATAAAGCTCCAGGAATACGATAAGTAAACATCCGTGGAATCGGTACAGGCAGAATGATGTCAGCAAAGGAATTTTGGCCTTCGTCAGGAAACAAATCTTGATTGGTAAACAAACTTTCCAAGGAATCAGGCTAAATATGGGAGTTGTGAAAGTGCTTCTTCAATGGTGCTAACCGGTCTTTGGCAGGCATGATCAAAGCAAACATAAATTAAGGCATTTCCATTGGAATCAGGAGTTTTACCTTGAAGTATCGCGGCAGTTTCTGTCATTTCTTCCGAGAAGGCTAAGAGCAGATTTGGTAAATACCGGGTTTGAAATTGTTTAGCCAAGCTTTCAGCTCCTTTTCCAACGATTGCAATTTCAGCTGTTGGTACGAGGTTTTCCAAATAAAAATTAGCCCAGTTGCAAAGGAAACCCGGATCTCTTAAAATCAATTCCTTCATTCCCCCGAGCATTTTTTCAGCCAATTCCTGGTATTTATCCTCATAGGTGAAAATCGAAAGTTGGTGTAGATTTCTCGCCATTACAGAATTGGAAGCAGGAATGACATTGTCGAATAGCTCCTTTTTATTGGCAATCAGTTTTTCTGAATTCGGATTGTTGAAAAAGAAAAATCCATCTTCTTCATCCAAAAATTCAGATAAACATAGGTCGGTAAAGGTTTTGGCTGAATTCAGAAAAGAAGAATCTGAAGTTGCCTGAAACAGCATTAAATCGCATTTGATCATAGCGGCATAATCCTCGAGAAATGCAGGAGTATATGCCTGTCCATTTTTATAAGATCGAAAGAGTTTTCCGTCGAGGGTCATTTTATTCTGGATGAATCGCCTGTTCCGAATAGCTAAATCCAGCATGTTTTTATCTCCCGTTGCAAAGTAAGCCTGGACTAATCCTGAGGCCATCAAACCATTCCAGCCACTTAAAATCTTATCGTCTTTGCCTGGGAAAATGCGTTGGTTTCTTATGGTGAGGAGTTTTTCTTTTACTCCATTTAGCTTTTGAATGAACGCATCTTCTGTAAATCCATATGCTTTTGCTATTTCAGAATAGCTTTTGGTTTGGAAGAGAATATTGACTCCTTCTTCCCAATTGCCATTAGATTTAAGGTTATACAATTCTGAAATCCAAGACAAATCCTCAGGGATGTGTTGTTCCAACTCCTCGTAAGTCCAGGTATAAAACTTTCCTTCCACACCTTCGCTATCCGCGTCTTGAGCCGCTTGAAAACCACCCTCTTCATGAAGCATTTCGGCCTTCAGCCAAGCGGTGGTTTCTGTTACTTTTTCCAGAAAAAAGGCATCTCCGCTTACTTGATAAGCTTTGGCATAGAGTTCCAGGAGCTGTCCATTATCATATAGCATCTTTTCGAAATGCGGAGCAAACCATTCTCCATCCACAGAATATCGAGCAAACCCACCTCGTAACTGATCGTAAATCCCACCCATTCCGATTTTCCGGAGGGTAAATAATACTTTATCGACCAGATTTTGGCTTTTGCTCAAAAGCGCATAATCCAAGACAAAATCCCAGATGGCAGGCATCGGGAATTTTGGAATTCGGTTCATCCCTCCCCATTCGGAATCAAACTGACTGCTGAGTTTACTGATTGCTTCGGCTAGATCATCCGGATCCAACTCCATATTTCCAGCTTGTATCCCATACTTTTCTGTCTCCCTTTTTGCGATACTTCTACCAAAACCGGCAGCACTTTCCGCCAGTTGATCTTCATGATTCGCAAAAGCGTCAGCGATATTCGCCAGAAGGTTTTTCCATTGGCTGTTTGGGAAATAGGTGCCCCCATAAAAAGGCTTTTGGTTGGGCATCAAAAATACATTGAGCGGCCAGCCTCCCTGAAGTCCCATGGCCTGTACCGCATCCATGTAGATATTATCAATGTCTGGCCTTTCCTCCCGGTCAATTTTTATACAGATAAAATTTTCATTCATCAAATCAGCTGTAACCTCATCCTCAAAGCTTTCCCGCTCCATCACATGGCACCAGTGGCAGGCAGAATAGCCGATAGAAACCAAAATCGGTTTGTTTTCTATTTCTGCTTTTTTTAGCGCTTCTGGGCCCCATGGAAACCAATCCACAGGATTATGAGCATGCTGGAGAAGGTAGGGAGACTGGCTTTCGGAAAGTTTGTTGGTGTGTTTTGGCATAGAAGGTTTGAGCTTGTCACACTGAGCGGCGTCGAAGTGTTGTAAGGTGGAAAGGTTGTAAGTTGTGAGGTTTTTTAAATGGTTAGGATTGAAGGAGAAGTTTAACTTTAACTAGAATCTCATATCCCGATAATAATCTGGATGTATGTCGTACTTTGTATATCTAACTAGTTGATAGTTGTGATTTAACGGAAGAAATCTCTCTAGAAAAATCAAATTCGCTATTTAATCGTTCCAGCTTTTGAAGAAGATTGGAAAGGAATTTCCGATGCGACTCACTTTTTGGATTCATGGGTCTATGTGCCAAATCCATATTTACCTGACTGATTTGCTCCAATAGCTTTTTGCTTTCTGGGTTGAAAAGAGCGTTTTTCCATTTCTCCCAAATGTAATTTTCTGCCTGAGCAGTAGGATGAATCAGGTCCGTTTTATAAAATCGATAATCTCTCAACTCGTCGATCATGATTTCATAAGAAGGGTAATAGTGTACATGTTCTGATTTTTTGCAAAGCTGATCACAAAGGACTCGGAGAAGACTTTTGCTTAGCTGATTTTCCGGAACTCCATCTTTAATATGTCGCACTGGGCTAACAGTCAAAATAATCTTCAGCTTTGGATTTAATTCTTGGAGTTGCTCGAAAAGAGAGCTCATTTTTCCTTCCATCTCTTCTAGATTGGAGAGTTTTTTGGAAAATAGTTTTCCTGGCTGCTTATGGCAATTTGCAACAGGCGTATTTGAATCTGCCAATTCATAAAGCCAAGAAGTACCCAAGGTGATAATCAGAAAATCGCTTTGTTCCAGGTATTCTTTCACAAGAATGAGTTCGCCTGCTAATTTTCCCCGCAATTCCTCAATGGAATATCCCATCACTTGGGAATGCGTCCAATAATGAAAATGCAAGCCTTCCCTTTCCAGAAATAATTCATCGGGCAGATTTTTATCCTGTATTGCAAACTCAAGAAGTTGGCAAATTGGAATTGGGTGAAAGAGCGTTCCGAATGGATTGATCAAAATATCCATTTTCAAATCCTTCATTTTATTTCCAATGCTTTCGGCAAAGCAAGAACCGATACTTAGGATTTTATGATCGTGGGAAATCGGATTTGGATGGGTAGGAATATCAAAACTTGTGGTCCATTGCATGCTCGAAAATAAGCATTTGGTAACTTAGAAGATAGGATTGTCGAAAGGAATGAGCTATTGAAAAAGTCTACGGGTGAAATTTTTTTGAAAATATTTTACAGTTTCTGTGATTTTTTCGGAGGATTGAAGACTAATGAGTAAAACCGATTAAATGAGCAAAGAGGAGGAATTTGTACAAATGATTCAGGAAAATCAGGGATTGATTTATAAGATCACTCTGATTTACTCGAATGAAAAAGAGGAACAGGACGATTTATATCAGGAAATCGTGTTTCAGACATGGAAGTCATTTGATCAGTTTAAGAAAGCTTCGAAACCTAGCACTTGGCTTTATCGAGTGGGGATGAACACAGCAATAACTCATATTAATAAAGTAAAGAGAAAGCCTTTGATGGTTTCGATAGATCATTCTTTTATCAACTATACGGAAGAGATAGAGGTAGAAAAAGAAGAAAAGATTCAATGGCTTTATGCCCAGATCAGGAAGTTGAATCTATTGGACCGAGGGATCATGTTCTTATTTCTTGAGGGAAAATCGCATGAAGAAATCGCCCAGATTACGGGAATATCCACAAGTAATGTGGGAACGAGAATGTCCCGGATCAAGCAAAAGCTAAAGTCAGAAGCCACACCTAAACCAGCTAAAACATGGAACTAGAAGAAATGCAGACCCTCTGGGCAGATTTAAGCCAGAAGATTGAAAAACAGGATAAAATTCAAAAAGAACTACTCATGGAGATCACAAAACAAAAATTCAGAAAAAAGCTCAATCATATCAGAGTAATAGAAACCATAGGTTCCATTATTTGCTTTGTTTACGCCATGTATTTTATGTCTAAGCTGCCAGAGCTTGAACTTTGGTATAATCAGATTTTTGCGATGATCACGATTTTGATCATGACGCTTTTACCAATTGCCAGCTTATCCGCTATCAAAGGCATGAGAAGTGTGAAAATCGATGGGGAGGCACCTGCGAAGATGCTGGAGAAATTTGAAAAGTCGAAAATCAGATTCTGGAAGGTGCAACGCTACGGGATGATCTTTGGAGCTCTAATTTTGGTGACCATTTTGCCTCCGATCTCCGAAATCCAAGGTTCAACTGAAATGATTTCCAAACCGCTTTTTTGGATGATTTATTTGCCTGGAGCTACATTGTTTATGTACCTATTCAGCAGATGGGCTTTGGGGAAATATAAAAAAGTAATTGACTCATCAGAAAAACTGCTCTCTGAACTGTAATCTATAAAGAAGCAATTTTCTAAAAACAAAAATATGTCAGACTGAGCATCGTGATTTTTACGACACTCAGTCTGACATTGAGTTTAATGAGTATGCTGGGTTTTTATTTGGTCATATAATTTTTTGACCTGTTCATCCCCAAATCCATAAATAGGAACACGGTTTCTGAATTCACGGAATACTTTTGCGAAATCATCAGTTCCTAGGTCTGCCATGATCTGGATAATTGTTGCTTTTGGTTTGCCAGGATATTCTCCATGAGGAATGCTGTCTTTCCAAGCCTGAACTGCAGGAAGTAAAAAAGGAAGCTCAATAGAAACTTGTTTGGACAGTGTCATAGCTTCATCGATATGATGCGCTTGGTACATTTTCCATAGGTTAGCAATTACTTCTCTTTGATTTTTGGTCAGGAGTTTGGCGTCTCTATAATGCTCCTCCAGATGCCTGTCATTGAGTTCGGCAAATCCCAATCTTAAATCAGCTTTATCAGGTAAAACCAAATAAACTTCTCCTTTGTGTTTTTCCAAAAGATGCATCACAAACCAGAAATTGACCTGGCAAAAGAGATCTTGCTCAAACCAACAGTAAACTTTAGTATTAGATGCGACGGTTAATATTTTTTCAAATTCGGGTACTACTTTATCGAAGTATTTGTGATCAGGGTGATTGGGGGTTAAGAACTGATCTCTTACTACCCACAGTTCCTCAAGAGAATGAGCCTCGACAGGACCGTCAATAAGACATTCTCTTGCGATGGCGATTTCACCATGGATATCGGAGGGAAATCTGGATGCTAATGCATCACCATTTAAAATGTGTAACATGCTAGGTTGATTTAAGGTACTTTAATAAAAATACATGAGCGTTTTCATGGGGTATTTTTAAAGCACCGGTTTGTTTAACTCTGAATTAATGTCGAAGTAAAAACAGATTTAGAAAATTTGAGTTTCCCAAGATTTGTTAAAATTTCCTTAATCTCGGAAAATCCAAGGATGAAGTAAATAGAAAAGTTGCTTTTCTTATGTAATCGTTGAGGAAGGTGTCTTGCCAAATCCATGATTAATTCTGGCTACCTGGGGGACTGTGAGGTTGTTGATTTTTCGAAATTTCCTCCTATAATAATATTTCATCTTAAAAATGCTATAAAGCTTTTTTTCTGGTTTTAAGCTGAAAAATGATCAAGATTGGTCAGAATTATTTTTTGACAAATGTCAAAAGTCCCTTTTTTCAAATTTTGTTTTTCCAGATTTGGAGTAAATTTTATATTGATAATATATAAAATAATAGTATAAAATACTTTTATATAATAATATTATTATGTTTTAATAATCTATGTATATACAATATAGTTAGTTTTAGTTATACTAAATAAATAGACTAAAAAAATATAATTCCATTCTAAGAAAAGTTATATTTTTATATTTAAATCAATCCCTGAATATTTCAATTTTGTCCGTTGGTGACATAAGTGTCTCAAAAACAGACATTTTGAAAAAATGTATCTAAACGAATCACTTTTCTTTTCAAACGGGAAATTTGCCGTTTTTATAACTTTTTTAAAATAAATAGAATTATTATTTGATTAAATATTGGTGCAGTTTATTATTGTTTAAGTAATTTTAACACCCTTAAACCATTGTAGAGTATCAAAAAATTAGTTTAAACTAACCAACAAAATTTATGAGAAAAGCATTACTTAGCTTACTCTTTGGTTTGGTTATTACTTCTTCAGCATGGGCGCAAAGTCGTACCGTACAAGGAAGGGTAATCTCCACCGAAGAACCTGAAGGACTCATTGGAGTCAATGTACTAGTGAAAGGAACCACATCTGGGGTGGTGACTGATCTAGATGGGAACTATGTGCTACAAGTTCCTGATGGGGCCACGACGTTGGTCTTTAGTTACATCGGTTATCTGACCAAAGAAGAAACAATTGGTAACAGATCTACGATTGATGTGACTTTAAATCCAGATGCTCAAAATCTGGAAGAAGTTGTGATTACTGCATACGGTGGTACAGTCGATAAAGGAAACTTTACCGGTTCTGCTGTTGCTTTGAAAGCAGACAAAATCGCAAACAGACCTATCAACAACGTAGTGAACGCAATCGAAGGACAAGCTCCTGGTGTGATCACTACATCTGCTTCTGGTCAGCCGGGTTCTACTCCAGCTGTTAGAATCAGAGGTGTGGGTTCTGTTAACTCTTCATCTTCTCCGTTATATGTAGTAGATGGTGTTCCTTATGATGGGGACCTTTCGAACCTTAACCCAGAAGATATTGCGGATATGACCATTTTGAAAGATGCTTCTTCTTCAGCACTTTATGGTTCTAGAGCTGCAAACGGTGTGATCATGATCACTACCAAAACAGGTAAGAAAAATCAGCCAACTTTCAATTTGAGAGTACAGCAAGGTATATCAGGTAGAGCACTTCTTGAGTATGACCGTGTGAATGCTGATCAGTATTATCCATTGGTTTGGGAATCTTTGAAAAACAGCCGTATCGGTTCTGGTCAGTCTCAAGCTGACGCCGCACAGTATGCTTCTGACAACTTGATCAATGTATTGAAATACAATATCTACAATGTAGCAGATGATCAGATTGTAGGAACAGATGGTCTATTGAATCCAAATGCAGTTAACAATTTCCAAGGTTTGGATTGGTTTGACGAATTGGAAAGAATGGGTGACAGAAAAGAATATAATGTGACTTATTCTGGTGGATCAGACAAAACTGATTTCTATACTTCTTTCAATTATTTGAACGAAAAAGGTTTTGTGATCCAGTCTGATATCGAAAGATTCACTGGTCGTTTGAATGTAAATACGCAAGCTACCAAATGGTTAAAGACTGGTATCAACCTTTCTGCAACTATGAGTGAGGGAAATAATGCAAGATCTGGAGGAAGCTCCAGTTATGTAAACCCATTCTTCTTTGCAAGAAACATTGGTCCTATCTATCCCGTATATGCTCAAAACATGATGACTGGTGGATTCATCCTTGACGAATTCGGTAACAAGATCTATGACACAGGAAACCTTTCTGAACTAGGATTGCCAAGTAGAGGTGCTGATGCATCTGCAGGTAGACACGTAGTTCAAGAGACTCTATTGAACGTGGATAGATTTGACAGAGACGTGATTTCTTCCAGAGCATATGTGGAAGCTACTTTCTTGAAGAACTTCAGCTTCAGAACCAATATCTCTACAGATATGACTTCTCTTTTGGAAATCGGATATGATAACCAAATAGTAGGTGATGGTGCTCCAGCTGGTAGAACTAGTAGAGGAAACATCAGAACAAACTCTTTGACCTTCAACCAATTGCTTTCTTACTCTAATACAATTAGAGACAAGCACTTTGTAGAGGCTTTATTTGGTCATGAAAACTATGATTTGCAAGTTAATCGTCAGTCTATTTCTAAGCAGGATCAGATCCTTGCAGGAAATATTCAGCCTGATAACTTCGTAACTACCAACTCTGCTACTGGTAGATTGGATAGAGATAGAATCGAATCTTATTTCTCAAGATTGAATTATGTGTATGATGATAAGTACTCTTTCTCTGCTTCTTGGAGAACTGATGGATCATCAAGATTCTTTGAAGATGTAAGATGGGGTACTTTCTACTCAGTGGGTGCTGCTTGGACTATTGATAGAGAAGACTTCTTTAATTCTGCATTCTTCCAGTTAATGAAATTGAGAGTTTCTTATGGTGAAGTAGGTAATAACAATGTAAGTGGATATTATCCTTGGCAGGCATTGTATGACTTAGGTTATAACAACGCATCTGAGCCAGGTATACTTCAGGCTTCTTTGGCTGCAAGAGATCTACAGTGGGAATCAAACAATACGTTTGATATCGGATTGGACTTTGCTTTTGCAAACAGATTCTCTGGTACTATCGAATACTTCAACAGAAGCTCTGAGAACCTATTGTTTGAAGTACCTCTCTCTTTGACAACAGGTCTTTCTTCTAAATTCCAGAACATCGGTACAATGGCAAACTCTGGTATTGAATTCAATATCGCAGGTGACATCGTAAGATCAGGTGATTTCAAATGGAATTTGGGCGTAAACGTTTCTACTTTCAAGAATGAATTCAAGAAGCTTCCATTCGATGAGCAAATCAACGGTACTAAAAAGTATGTTGTTGGAAGATCTATTTATGATTTCTGGTTGAGAGACTGGTATGGTGTAGATCCTGAAACTGGTGATGGTCTTTTCAGAGCTGACGAATATGATGCAGGTGATGAAGATATCAGAATCGTAGGTTCTGATACATTGACTGTAGATGCAAACAATGCAAGATATCATTTTGCAGGAAATGCAATTCCCGACTTCTTTGGAGGTATCACTAATACTTTCACTTACAAAGGTCTTTCCTTGAACATCCTGATGAGTTTCGCAGTAGGTGGTGACATCTATGATGGAATCTATGGTGGTTTGATGGATGCTGGTACTGAAGGTGGTGCATTGCACAAGGATATCTTGAACAGATGGCAGAAGCCAGGTGACATCACAGATGTACCAAAAATGGATGTTTCTGGTGCTGCAGATACCAATGTGGCTTCAGATCGTTGGTTGACTTCCGCATCTTACCTAAACTTGAGATCGGTTAACCTTTCTTACACTTTGCCAAGAACATTCTTGGAGAAAATTAAAGTGAAAGCTGCAACGGTTTACCTAGCTGGTGAAAACTTAGGCTGGTTGTCTTCAAGAAGTGGCATGTACGTTTCCGGAACTTTCAACGGAACTACTTCCAATACCTTTACTCCAGCAAGAACATTTACGCTGGGTGTTAATGTGAACCTGTAATTGAAAATGACGATGAAAAATATATTAAGTAAACTATTTATCGCAGGCGCACTTTTAATCACAACTAGTTGTGCTGATGATTATTTAGATACCCTTCCTACAGATGCGGTATCAGAAGAGGCGGTATTTACTACCACTCAAAATGCAATGACTGCCTTGAATGGTATTCATAGAATGATGTTTATCAGATTTGATAGCCAAGGTCAGCCTGCCGAAGGTGGTGTGATGATCATGCGCGAAGTGATGGCTGAAGATGTGGTCATGACTACAACTGGTAACGGTTGGTTTGTTTCTATCTCTAGATGGTTAAACCATATCAATGAGTCTAGTGGTGACGTTCGTTTTGTTTGGAGATTCTATTACAAAGTGATCGGTAATGCCAATATGATCATTGCGAATATCGACAATGCAGATGGTCCTCAAGCTGAGAAGGATGAGATCAAAGGTCAGGCTTTGGCTTATAGAGCTTGGGCTCATTTCAACTTGGTACAGATGTTTGCAAAAAGATATGAAGCTGGAGGAAGTAATTCTGATCTAGGTGTGCCAATTGTTTTGGAGCCTATCACAGAAGGTGGTCCAAGAAATACAGTAGCTGAAGTTTATGCTCAGATCAATTCTGACATCGATGCTGCTATTGGTCTATTGACTACTTCAAGAAATGCTAAGTCTCACTTGAACATCAATGTAGCGAAAGGTATCAAAGCTAGAGTTGCATTGGTACAGGAAAACTTCTCTGTGGCTGCACAGATGGCTAAGGAAGCAAGAGAAGGATTCTCTCTGATGAATACAGATCAATTATATGAAGGATTCAATAATGTAGAAAACCCAGAGTGGATTTGGGGAAGCAAGCAAGTGGATGATCAGCAGACATTCTTTGCTTCATACTTCGCTTACATGTCTTTGAACTTCAGCTCAACAAACATCAGATCTAACCCTAAGGCAATCAATAGTGCGCTTTATGATATGATTCCAGATACAGATGCAAGAAAAGGTCTTTGGGATCCTAATGCTTCTGATCCAGACATGAGAGATCCATTTATTGACGAAGTGACGCTATCCAGTTTCTCTAAAATCGATTACATGAACCGTAAGTTTTTGGCTCAGGCCAATGCTTCTTCTGTAGGGGATGTTCCTTACATGAGAGCTGCTGAAATGTACTTGATTGAAGCTGAAGCTTTGAGTAGATCAGGAAATGATTCTGAAGCTGCTCAAGTTCTATTTGAATTGGTATCAGCTAGAGATTCTGGTTATACTCTTTCTTCTAATACAGGAGCTGCTTTGACAGATGAAATCATGATCCAGAGAAGAATCGAACTTTGGGGTGAAGGTTTCAGATGGTATGATTTGAAGCGTTTAAACCTTCCTTTGGATAGAACTGGCGCTAACCATGTAGAATCTGTAATTAACTCTAAGTTTACAGAATCTGCAGGTTCTAACGCATGGCAGTGGCAAATTCCTCGTGATGAGTTGAATGCTAATGAAAATATGATCCAAAACCCTTCTTAAGGATATAAAATCATAAAAGTATAAGCCCGGAGATAATTCTCCGGGCTTTCTTTTTGTCCTGTTTTTTGGAATTACACTTCGTAAAACTCTATCGGTAAATCATCAGGATCGGCTATGAAAGTGAAGCGTTTTCCGGTAAACTCATCGATCCGAATAGGCTCAGATTCAATCTGATATTTTGCCAATTCGGCGATACAAACTTCTAAGTCAGAAGTAGAAAAAGCCAAATGCCTTAATCCAACGGCTTCTGGTCTAGAGGGCCTTTTTGGAGGGTTGGGGAATGAAAATAGTTCAATGACATATTGACCATTCAGCGCCAAATCCAGCTTATATGAATCTCTTTCTTTTCTATAAACCTCTTGAAGCACTTCTAGTCCCAAAATCTCAGTATAAAAAGCTTTTGACTTTTTGTAATCCGAACAGATGATTGCTATATGGTGGATAGAATTAAGGTTTAGCATAATTTTTAGTCAACAGTCAACAGACAACATACGACAGATCAGGTTCGGTTTCAGTGGTCTGTCGACTATCGTCTGTGGTCCTTTCAATCCATTAAATGTTTTTTCAGAAAATCAGCTGTGGCCTGATCCACTTTGATCATATTGGACCATTTCATCCAGTGATGGGTATCCCCGGGGATCAAAATCGATTCATAAGGCTTGTTCATTTCTTCAAACCTTCGAATCAAATCTACCGTTTGGGAAACCGCAACATTTCTGTCATCATCGGCATGGATAAATAGGACAGGGGAAGTCCAAGTCTCCAAATCTGAAATAGGAGAGGATTCCCAAGCGATTTTTCTTGCTTTCTCAATATCTGAAGCTTGCTCATAATTAGGAGAAAGATCATACCTGCCATCCAAGTCATGAACTCCATGGATATCCACCCCAACTTTAAATAATTCAGAATCTCTTGCCAAGGCTAAGGCAGTCAAATAACCACCGTAAGATCCCCCATAAATACCGATTTTATCGGCATTGACCTGAGGCAAATCAGCTAAATATTCTCCAGCAGCTTTTACATCCTGATATTCTACCGCGCCTTGGTAATAAGCTCCAGCTGGTCTGTGAAATTCATAACCATAGCCAATTCCCAAGCGATAATTGACAGATAAAACCACAAAACCAAGACTAGCTAGATATTGATTGATCGAATAGGTGTTGGAGTAATAATCCATATAGCTCCATCCCAAAAGCATCTGTCTTTGAGGTCCCCCGTGGACAAAAACTACCGCAGGTTTTTTGGCTGGGCCGCCTTCTTTTTCAAAAAGTTGACCATATACGGTTGTTCCGTCCGGAGCGGTGAATTTCACTTGTTTTGGTATGACTAATTGGCTTTGTGGGAAATCCGAAGGAATCAGATTTTCTCCCAAAAGTTGGGTTTTACCATCCTTCTTCACCGCGACCAAATGTGAACGCTGAGCCGTGGCACTAAAATAAGCAAGCGACTCATTTCCAATCCAAACAGGGTATGCTTCGATTCCTGCTCCCGAAGTTTCCCAGGTCAATTTTCCACTTTCAATATCTACCGTTCCGATATGTCTTTTGTCTAGATCTTCCGGTTCTGACCCAGTATTAGCAGAAAAAGCAAGTTTCTTCCCGTCAGGGCTCTGTTTGATTTGTTCGACCATATAGTCGCCTGGAGTCAAAAGCTTCGAAGATTTTGTATTGATGTTTAAGGAATACAAGTGTTGCCAGCCATCTTCGTAGGAAAGATAGGCGATGTGATGATTTCCAGAAAATGCGAAAAATGGATAGGTGTAAGAGCCAGTCAAAGTCTCTGGAGCTTCCCAAAGTTTTTCACCTTCTCCAGTTTTGAAATCGGCAACCCAGATCTCCCAAGAACTATGTCTTGGCTCCAAAACCGGATAGGCTGCACCGCTGCCTCCAGGCCGTCTCACAAAACCGATTTTACTTCCATCAGGTGACCAAGCGATATTAGAGTCACGATGAAATGAAGGAGAAATCCATTGAATAGGAGTGTTCGCATCTTTATATATCCCAATTATGGAATGCGTACCTCGACTTACCACAAATGCCAAGTCTCCATTTGGAGAATAGGATACTTCATTGACATTTCCTTTGATTTCAAAAAGCTGCGTTGGCTTCTCAGAACTTGCTAAATCTGTCGTCCAGACCTGGCCTCCTTTGAGGTATAAAAGTTGATGATCTCTACCGATGCTGGGATTATCAGATTCAACTATCGTTTCAACTTTTCCGCTTGCCAGGGTGATTTTCCAGATTTCAACTTTCGGTAATGTCGGTAAATTTTGGGCATTGACAGTGGAGGAAGCATTGCCACCGCCGTGATCTCCACCACGAACAAATACAAGGAAATTTCCGTCTGGAGAAAATTGTAGGCTGCTTATTTCCTGACCATCATCTTCATTAAAAGAAGTCAATTTCTTTGCTTCAAATGTTGGAGCTTCCGCAAAATACACATTACGTTTTCCTTGCTCATTCATCGCCCAGGCGATTTTTTCTCCTGTTGGGGAACTTGTCAATTCTGAAGGAAAAGAAAATTTTCCTACCTGTTCCATCGAGAAATTCTGTGCAAGAACCAGGTTAGAAACAAAAAAGAAATGCAGAGCTAAGAAAAGTGTGCGTTTCATGGGAGATGGGGTCAAGTGGAATTTATTTTTTGCTTGCATGCATTCAGTATTTTTCATGAATCAGACGAAGTGTTTTTTCCAATTCTTTTTTAAGATCGGAGGACGGCAAAGCGTAATTATTGAGGATGCAAGAGAAGTGAAGGATCTTGCCGCTTTTTGTAATCAGGTAGCCGCTCAATGCATTGCTCATGCTCAATGTTCCTGTCTTTGCATAAATATAAGGATCCTGACCTTCGTCAGCTTTGTACCAATTTCTTATGGTTCCGGATTCTCCACCTGCAGGGAAGTAGGCTTTTATTTTTTCTAGAGGAACTTCTGTTCTGATTTTACCAAGTAATGCAATGATGGATCTTGGTGTAAACATGTTTTTTGAAGAAAGACCAGAGCCATCCACCCATAAAGGTTCATCGGGCAGGTCTGCCAACAGGTTTTCTTTTGCGTAAGCAATCGCATCCGATGCGCTTAGGGTATTGTTTAGCTGATCAGAAACCAAAACCATCAATTGCTCCGCCAGGAAGTTATCAGAGATTTTCATCATCTGTGCATAAATGCTATCGGCAGGTGTGGTTTGGAGTTTTTTAGGTTCCTTCGATAAGTAATCCTTGTTTTGTATCAAGGTTACCTTTTTTTCGAGAGATTCAGAAAGTAACTGGGCAGTAAATGCTGCCGAGGTGACAAATGGAATGTCAGTTTCAAAGGGTTCAGAAGACATGCTCTCTCCCAATTGATAACTGAAAAGATTTTTATATCGATCTCTTCGGAATCTATAACCTTTCCAATCATCGGTTTTCTTGGCTTCTAAAAATGGAGTGAATCTAGTAGGGATAATAGAAAACCAATTTTGGCCTTCCTCTAATTTAAACCTTACGATATTTCCAAAAATAGGCATTGCTGAGCGCTCCGTAGAATAGTAGTAATTGTACCAATCCCAAGACCATCCTGGACCAAAAGCTTCGATTTGATCAAAATTATCTAGGAGATAAAGCTCTTTGTTACTTGACTTTAAAAAGTTGAGTGCTACTTCATTTTTTAGATCAGGATGCAATAATCCTGGATCTCCTGTTCCCCAGAAAATCAGGGAGTCACCCTTTTCGAGATAGTTTAATCCATTGACCAACTCATCTCCCAATATCGAATAGGAGGTATAAAAAGTGAAGAGTTTGGTATTGGATGCAGGGATAAAATATTTATCCGAGTTGATGTCTACAAGAACCTTGTCTTTATCGGGATCCAGAAGCATGAATCCCATGTGGCCTTGGTCGAGTATTTCCGAGTTTTTGAGGGATTTGTTTATTTTTTGAACGGTACAGGAACTGAAAATAACCAGTAATCCAAGTAGCAGCTTTTTCATAGGTTGGGGGTATTTCTATCAAAAGATAAATAAAAAAAGTCTCCCATCGAATCGATAGGAGACTTGTAGAGGTAATTAGGGGATTACTGGTCCCACCAGATTCTATCAAGAAGAGTCACAGAAGGAACGTTGTTACCGTTTCTACTGACCTCACTGTCTGGATAGGCCAATCTTCTAATGTATTCGCCATTTAGATTCGGATTCACATTTGCTGGAAGGTCCATGTTTTTATATCCGTAATCATATCTTCTGGCATCATTCCATGTTTCTGGATGCAAGAATAAAGCAACATATTTTTCTTTGAAAATATCATCAATTGTCAATGCATCCGCTCCCATGCCCACACTTGGATCTGCTAGATAAGCAGCTTTTTCGTCTTCATCTACGCTTAACATGTCCATGTGTGCATTGATACCTTCCAGATAAGCTTCATAAGCAGCTGCTTTATCTGTTTCAAAAGCTGCTTCTGCCTCTATGAATTTTAATTCTGCATAGGTAGCAATCAAAAGAGGACTCTGTCTGGAGGTGTAATATTGCCCTTCTACCAATGTAGATCGAGCTCCTTGCTCTGGGGCATTTCCACGGCCAGCACCATTGACAGTGCCAATAAATTCTCCATCATCAGTAGTTCCGACCATCAATTTCATTCTCGGATCTACTGTTGGATAAGATGTTCCATCTAAAGCTTCGATAAATTGCTCAGAGATCCATCCAGTCAACAATAAGTTTGCATTGTCAATTGCATCTTGAGCCCAAGGGTTGAATCGTTGCTCGAAGAAAGTAACGGAAGCATTATCGTCATTGGAAGTGAATCCTTGAGATGCTGCTGCCAAAACTTCAGAAGCGCTATAGCCAGCAGAACCTTTCATATGGATCATATACCTAGCTTTCAACGTGTAAGCGAATTTCAACCAAAGGTCAATATCTCCTCCATAAATGAAATCGTCATTTCCGATAGAAGAACTTGATTCTTGTTGAAGATTCGTGATTCCCTGATCCAATAAACTCATGACTGTACCATAGAGTACTTGGTCATCATCATAAGCAGGTGTAACTGTGGAGAAGTTAAAGCTCTCTGAGAAAGGAACATCCCCGAAAAGATCCACTGTCATTCCTAGATTTAGCGCCATTAAAACTTGGCCTGCACCTAAATATTGTAGTGCTCCTTCAGCTTCTGCTTTTTCATTCATCGTGTAGAGGTCAGTCATCACATTATAGAGACTGAACCACATACTGCTGAAATTCAGAGGTTCCATCGTATCGGAAGCACTACTTGGGTTTGGCGAAGCCAAATACTGCACGTAATTACTTACTGCACTTCCTTCACGGTATACATTCAAGCTCGTCTCATAAGTAATGTTGGTCATCAGACCTGAGATCGGAGCATCTTGTGGATTGTTTGGGTTTTCATTGACATCTAAATAGGACTCACAAGCCGAAGCTGTCAGAATCAGAGATGCCCCCAAAATCGTTCTTAATTTATTTTGAAATTTCATCTTTCTAGTGGTTTAGTGGTTAGAGTCCCAAATTCAAAGTGAGGTAATAGCTCTGCACACCTGGGAAACCTAGGCCTGTAAATCCGATTGCGTTTCCTCCGGCTCCGGAAGAAAAGGATTCTGGATCAAATCCATCCCAAGGAGTAGAAAGGATTATGTTGTTTGCAGCCAAGGATAATCTTGCTGATCTAAATGGAGTTTTTTCCAAAACCTGAGGCTGAAGACTGTAAGCCAATGTGATGTTTCTTAGCTTGATGAAGCTCGCATCATTCACAAAGTTTTCAGATACACCTCTGTAATAATTTCTCCAATATCCAGCACCGTAATCTACCCCGTCAGGGCCGATTCCTTGTCCAAGCCAAACTTCTTTGGTGTTTTGAGAACCATCTGCCAATACACCAGGGAATACCACTGTATCGTTTCTTCTGTTAGAATCTTCTTGCTTACCAAAGGCAGAAAGGAAGTTTCCAAATTGATCGTATTGCTGAAGGCCGGCTCTGAAGTCAATCAGGAATGAAAGTTCCAAACCTTTGTAAGTAAACTGGTTTCTAAGACCTCCAAAGAATTTTGGAACTGCATTACCTAAAATGATTTGATTTCCTGTTCTTACAGGGAAACCATTTGCACCGATTTGCTGCGCCAAACCTCTGTTAAGTTCTGTTGCGCCTTCTGGCATATCAGGTCTTACATAGTAGCTACCTGAGATATTTCCATAAGCTTCTCCTTCTCTCAAAATCATGGTTACAGTAGATCCTGCATAACCAAATTGAGAACCTACTACGATCTGATCGATTCCTTCACGAATTGCCTTTACCTCATTCTTGTTGGTAGTTAGGTTTGCAGTAACATCCCAGTGGAAATCACCACTTTCAATAGGAGTACCACCCAAAACAATCTCGAAACCTCTGTTTTCAATTTCACCAGCATTGGTGATGTAGGAAGAGAAACCAGTTGCATCAGAAATAGGAACTGGGATGATCTGATCTGCAGCATTTGACTTGTAATAAGTCACATCCAAATTCATTCTATTATTGAAGAATGCCAATTGAGTACCGAATTCAATGGAAGTCGTTTGCTCAGGCTTCAAATTTGGATCTCCAAATGTGGAGTTCTTTGAAAAACCAACTTGTCCATTAAGCGGAAAAACGGAAGGAGAAACAAAAGTAGCTCCCAAAATATGTGGGTTGGTATCTTTACCAACTTGTGCCCAAGATCCTCTGATTTTACCGAAAGTAATCCAAGATGGAAGGTCAAAGTTTTCACTGAATACATATCCCAAATTCACAGAAGGATAGAAGAATGAGTTGTTGTTTTTTGGTAGGGTAGAGGAGATATCATTTCTTCCTGTCACATTTAAGAATAGGAAGTTTTTATAATCTACCATCAAGTCACCATAGAAACCAACTAATCTTCTGATGCTTTTTCCTTGGCCACCAAACACCTGTGTAGTGTTACTGATATTGTAGAATCCTGGGATTACAAAGTTGCTACCGGAAAGAGAAACGCGGTCATATCTTCTTTCGAAAACATCATTACCTAATCTCAATTGGGTATTCCAATCGGAATTCCACTGCTTTTTCAACGTGATGTAGAAGTTGGAATTCAAATCTTTACTATTGATTCTGGTTTCTTCCATAAAGCCTGTAGAACTCAAAGGAAGTTCACCGTCGATTCCCATTGGTCCAGGAGTGATTTCTGTACGGCTATCACTGTAAAAATCAGTACCTAATCTATAAGAGAACATCAACCAATCAGTTGGGCTGTAGTTCAAATTAATGTTACCGATTAATCTGTTTACATCATCTTCATATGTTGCAAAACGAGCATCATAGATCGGGTTGGTGTTTCCATAAGTTTTCATGGTTCCATCCTCGTTGATGTAATCAGTGACATCTGTCGTTTCTGACCAATACATCATTCTCTCTAGGAATCGATCATGAGGCACTCTGTTACCACCTGAATTAGAATAGTTGATTGAACCTGAGAAGTTGAATTTCTCACTTGCTTTTACAGTACCAGAAAGTTTGGCGGTTGTTCTCGCCCAAGTAGAAAAAGGAATAATACCTTCTTGGTCTAGGCGGCCAAAGGAACCGTAGAATGTTGCCTTTTCATTTCCTCCAGAGATGCTGACACTGTTGTCAATGGTTTTTCCAGTATTGAATGCGTTGGTCCAATTGTCTTGGTAAACGTAGCTAGGGTCATTTTCCTCAGCAATATTTGCTCCCCAAGAAGGCCAGAAACTGGAATCATCTCTTTCGCCTGAAAAACCTTGACCATATTGATCTTGAAGTGCAGGCTTTTTAACCAATTTATCCATTCCGAAGGAACTGGAAACATTCACCTGAACTTGACCAACTTTCCCTTTTTTGGTGGTAATGATTACAGCACCATTTGCAGCACGCACACCATAAAGAGCAGTTGCGGCGGCACCTTTCAAAACTGACATGGTTTCAATGTCATTTGGATTGATATCCGCGATTCTGTTTGTCATTCCTCTAGGAGTTCCGGTGGACTCAACAGTAGAATTGTCCACTGGTACACCGTCGACAACAAATAGAGGTTGGTTATCCGCACTTGGATCCAAAGAGTTGATACCACGAATAATAATTCTAGCTGATTGCCCAGGAGCACCACCTGAGTTGGTTACTTGCACACCGGCCACTTGACCTTGAAGTGCATTTACCACATTTGGTTGTCTTGTAGCTGTAATTTCTTCAGCATCGATGCTTTGTGCAGCATAACCAAGTGCCTTTTTTTCTTGAGATATACCAAAGGCCGTAACAATAAATTCATCGAGATCGGATGTTGAAACAGCAAGGCTGACATTTAATTCGGAATTACTTCCAACAGTCAGACTTTGTTCTTCAAATCCAATAAATGAAAATACCAATACGGATTCACTGTTTGGTACGCTGATAGAATAATTCCCGTCAATATCTGTGACGGTACCTGTGGTCGTTCCCTGGATCAAAATACTGACTCCAGGAAGCGGTTGCCCATCTTCTTGGGATGTGACTTTACCTCTGACCATTTGCTGCGCATAGGTAGGTATGCTTAGCAAAAAGCCAAAAAGGAAAAGCAAGGTCAAAGAGTAGCTTTTCTTCATTTGTTTTTTGGTTTAGAATTAGTGAATTGGATTAAAATCATAAGTACTAAGTTGAAATAGTTGCAGTTTTTTACTGTTTTTAATTGCTGTTATTTTGGAACTTGCAGCTTTTAATACTGCAAATAAAATAATGTGCTGATTATCAATGAATTTGAATTGAGGGTATTCAATTCAATCGTTTTGATTCAAAATCAAGCTGAAAGATTTAAATCAGTAGTTATTGGATTTTTTCAATGGATTATTCTTTAAATTAAGGATAATTGTTGTCATATGGCAAAAAATAAGCATCCTTTTTTGTGAAAAATTTAACGTTAAGATAAATATCGAATAATATTTGCTTTTGCCTGTTTATGCTGTAATAAAATTCGGAATACGGCAAAAAAATAATTTAGACCTCTGTTTTAGGAAATAAAAAACCACTTCGTTCGAAGTGGTTTTTATGTGAATGGTGAAATATTTTATTTAGTCACCTTTTTGAATTCTGTGACGACCTTCTTGCCGTCTTCGTATTTGATTTCTTTTTTGATCTCTACTTTCTCAGCAACAGTTCCACCGTGTGTTCCTTCGCTGATATGTGGTGCAATAACTAAAGCAACAATTGACATCAGCTTGATCAAGATATTCATAGATGGTCCTGAAGTGTCTTTGAAAGGATCTCCTACAGTGTCTCCTGTAACTGAGGCTTTATGTGGTTCGGATTTTTTATAGTACATCTCTCCATCTATTTCCACACCTTTTTCAAAAGACTTTTTAGCATTATCCCATGCACCGCCGGCATTGGATTGGAACATGCCCATCAAAACACCGGAAACAGTAACACCAGCTAGCAAGCCTCCCAAAACTTCTGGTCCAAAAGTAAAACCAACAATAATAGGAGTGATCAAGGCGATAGCTCCAGGTGCAATCATTTCTCTAATGGATGCTTTTGTAGAAATTTCCACGCATTTGTCATATTCTGGCTTGGCCTTGTATTCCATGATTCCTGGGATTTCACGGAATTGGCGTCTAACCTCATTTACCATGTCCATTGCGGCTCTTCCCACAGCAGCAATTGCCAATGATGAGAAAATAAACGGAATCATACCGCCCACAAATAAGCCTGCTAGGACGTCGGCTTTGTAAATATCAATTGCATCGATTCCTGCGATCCCAACGAAGGCTGCAAACAATGCCAGAGAGGTCAAAGCAGCTGAAGCGATTGCAAAGCCTTTGCCTGTAGCAGCAGTGGTGTTACCTACAGCATCCAAAATATCTGTTCTTCCTCTTACTTCTTCTGGAAGTTGGCTCATTTCAGCAATACCACCGGCATTATCGGCAATCGGACCAAAAGCGTCAATTGCCAATTGCATCGCAGTAGTTGCCATCATACCGGCAGCGGCGATAGCCACGCCATATAGCCCAGCAAATTCATAAGCTCCATAAATACCTCCTGCCAAAACTAAGATTGGCAATACAGTAGATTCCATTCCTACAGAAAGACCGCCGATGATATTTGTTGCATGACCGGTTGCTGATTGTTTGATGATGGACATTACAGGTCTTTTGCCCATGGCAGTATAATATTCAGTGATGATACTCATCAGGGTTCCTACTACCAGACCTAGAATAATAGCATAAAACACGTCCATGTTTGTGAATTCATACCCTCTGATGGAAAGCGTTTCAGGAAGCATGTACTGGACGATAAAGAAAGAGGCAATACCTGTAAAAATTATAGAGGACCAATTTCCCATGTTTAGAGCTTTCTGCACATCGCCTTTTTCATCTTTAATAGTTACGAAAGCCATACCCATGATCGAAAACACAATTCCCAAACCTGCCAAAATCATTGGCAATAATATAGGAGCGATTCCTCCAAATGCGTCTTCAGAAATAATTTCTCTTCCCAAAACCATGGTAGCAAGAATAGTCGCTACATAAGAACCGAAAAGATCGGCTCCCATACCTGCCACATCACCAACGTTATCTCCTACGTTATCAGCAATCGTAGCTGGATTTCTTACATCATCTTCAGGAATTCCTGCTTCTACTTTTCCTACCAAATCAGCTCCAACGTCTGCTGCTTTGGTATAAATACCACCACCTACTCTTGCAAAAAGTGCAATTGATTCTGCACCAAGGGAAAAGCCTGCTAATACTTCCAGCGCTTTTTCCATTTCCACGCCATTTACTCCTGCACCTACGCTTTGTACGTATAGGTGATAAAAGAAAATAAAGAGAGATCCAAGACCAAGTACTGCTAGCCCTGCTACACCAAGTCCCATCACGGAACCTCCGGTGAAGGAAACTTTAAGCGCTTGTTTGAGGCTGGTTCTTGCAGCCTGCGTGGTTCGGACATTTGCTTTGGTAGCTATTCGCATCCCAATAAACCCTGCAAAAGCAGAGAAAAATGCCCCGATTAAAAAGGAAATGGCTATGACAGGGCTGGATGTTTCTACCATCATGCCTGACCAGCCTAGGAGAATCATAGCGATCACTGCAAAGTAACCTAATACTTTCCATTCAGCTCTTAAGAAAGCCATTGCCCCATCGGCAATGTAGCCGGCGAGTTCAACCATGGTTTTATCTCCTGTTTCTTGTTTTGTTACCCAAGCGGATTTGACGGCCATGACGACCAAGCCCAAAATCCCCAATGCCGGGACCAGATAAATAAGCGCGTTTTCCATATAAATTCGTAATACTAGATTGGATTAATTGATTATCAACTGAGCAAATATAGAATTTCTCTCGAAGCCTCCAACTCCAAAGAAATCACTGAACTAGATGAAGAAAAGCTAATTTTATTAAGGATTTAGCAATAATTACTTGGGATGATTAAGTTCGATTAGGGAGATGGAACTTATTTCCTGAAAATAAGTTAATTTCTGTAACTCAAGGAATAAGTATGAAAAGTGAAAAATTGATTCATGATTTAAAGATTAATTCATTTTTGGACTTTAATCTGTTGTTTGATCAGTGGGAAAAACTCTCTGATAAGCTAAATCCAAACACGTGCTTGTATCATGATCTCCTCACGAGAATGAAAGCTTATCCGGGTTTGAGTAAGTTTCCTGTAGAGCGGGAGGATGTCACAAAAGATGAAAATAAGTTAGGCTTTGGATTAATTTTAAGTTCACTTTTCCCGCTTTCCGGTCAGGAAGAAAACAGGATTTTGGGGATGTCAAAACCTTTTGATTACAACCCGATCTATTGCACTCCTGCTTTCAAAAAAGAATTCTTGACAGCTGATGGAGAGGTGAAAGTTCCTTTTAACCTCGATCAGGAAAAGATATTTTTTCATAAAATGCTTCAGATATACAGCTTGATCTTAGATCAACTGTATAGAATCAAAATCAATGAGATATATCCTTTGGTTTTTAAAATCCCTAGTTCTGAAGGATTTACTAGGCACTACCAAATCCAAATGAATACACAGTTTGTGAAGGTGGTTCCAAAAGTTCCTTTGCCTGATATCCGCAGCAAAGAGGAATTCTGTACCAGCAATCAACCCAACCATTATGATGTAGAGAAATGGATGGAATTACTTCCTCTGGATTTGTTTGAATTTCATGGCTTTATTCTCATGGAGGCGCAAGACCTGACTGTTGCCCAAAGCGTAGCAACTTTAAATGAAGCTGTTTTGAATCAAGAACAGGTTTCGCCAGAGGCGTTTATGGAAATAGTGGAAGATTCAGTAAAAAGCCTTCTTGCAAAGTCGGGCCTTAAAGTTGGACTTGCTGTGCTGCAGACCATCAATGGGAGAATGGTCATGACTGAGAGTAGATTGGCTTATAGTTATCTGATCAAGCAGCTTTGTGGAGAAGGTTGTGAATCAAGTTATCAGGCAGTTTTGGAATTGCTTTCCAATGTAGAGAAACCGATTTTCTTGAATGATCTTGATGTTGCCAGAGAGAAATTGCCTTTGGGAGTAAAAATCAATGAAATGGGAGTAAAGGAAATTATTCTATACCCCTTGAAACATAATGGTGATTTGGTCGGAGTGCTGGAGGTATGTTCATTTGAGGAGCAAACCTTTGACCCGATGATGCTGGTGACTCTGGATTATTTGGCTCCATCTCTTTCTTTGGCACTGAATAGACAAGCTGAAGTGCTGGACCAAAAAATCAAAAGTATCATCCGGAAAAATTTCACCGCTATCCATCCGGTTGTAGAGTGGAAGTTTGATGAAATCGCATTGGATTATGTATTGGAGGAAGAGGAAGGCGGAAATCCAGAAATGAAGCAGATTGTATTCAATGAAGTGTACCCATTATATGCTGCAGTGGATGTCAAGAATTCCTCTATTGAAAGAAACAATGCGATTCATGACGATTTTCAGATTCAATTGACTTTGGCAAAAGAGGTTTTGGCGAAAGCGAAAGGAGTGCATTTTTTGCCGCTTTTGGACAGATTGATCGACCAAATCGAACAATTTGAAAAAAGAATCAATTTGATTTTGGTGAGTGAGGAAGAAGTAAAGATTACTGATTTTTTTCATTTTGAGCTCGAGCCAGCTTTCAATTATCTCAAAGAGAA
The DNA here is from genome assembly GCF_014206875.1 of Algoriphagus iocasae. Classification (GTDB taxonomy): domain Bacteria; phylum Bacteroidota; class Bacteroidia; order Cytophagales; family Cyclobacteriaceae; genus Algoriphagus; species Algoriphagus iocasae. Next base: position 136,145 of record NZ_JACIJO010000003.1, read on the forward strand.
TTTCATTGACCTTAAAGAACCCGTCAAAGCTTATTTTGATGCTTTGGACCCAAAGCTAGGAGTGGTAAATCAACATAGAAAGGCTTTTGAACAGAGTCTGGCTAAAATCAATCAAGCGATCGGTACGTTTTTGGACCAAGAGGAGACAAAGGTCCAAAAGATGTTTCCTCATTATTTTGAGAAGTTTAAAACCGATGGAATTGAATATAATATTTATATCGGTCAATCTTTGGTGAAAGACGAAAAGTTTGATCCGTTATATCTGAAGAATCTTCGGTTATGGCAACTTCAGAATTTGATCGAAACGGTTCATTTGGTCGAAAGCCAAAAGCAACAGCTAGAACATCCGCTTGAGGTGACTCAACTGATCTTGGCACATAGTAATCCGATTGCTATCAGTTTTAGATTGGACGAAAGAAAGTTTGATGTGGAGGGTGCATATAATATCCGCTATGAAATTATTAAAAAGCGGATTGATAAGGCTTTGGTAAAAGGTACTCGGGAGCGATTGAATCAGCCTGGCAAAATTGCAATTGTTTATTCTCAGCAGAAAGAAGCCAGAGAGTATCTTGACTTTATAGAATTTCTCCAAAATAAGGATCTCTTGACCAAAGATGTGGAGGAGTTAGAGCTGGAAGAAATGCAGGGTGTCTATGGCATGAAAGCCATCCGTGTCACCGTGAAGGAGAAAGCTCAGGAAAATCCTGAGATCTTCTCAAAACTGATAGCCGAAGGAGAAAAAGGGTAAAGTTTCCTCTTCGTTGAACCCAAGGGAAAAAGTTGCCACGATCTGGTTTAATGGAGCTAGCCAAAGCCCTAAACCAAACGTGTTGTGCCATTGGTTTGATTTCTCATTTTCCTGCCATACCCGGCCGATATCATGAAATCCCAATACTCCAATAGTAGCTGGTAGGAGATAGGTTTTCAGATTGAGAACCTGGATTCTTACTTCTGTATTGTTGTAAGCAACTGCTTTGCCATTGAAACGGTATCTTCTGAAGCCTCGAAGATTATCCATTCCTCCGAGAATTTGCCCTTGAAAATATTCAAAGTCTCCCCAGTTTTTACCTCCTCCAAAACGGGTGGCCCAGACCATTCTGGATGGGTATTTAAATGACCAATACAAGGCAAGTTCGGTGTCGAACCTGGTGAAATCCCCTGAAGCTTCATTCAATCCCCAGCTTCGTTTTAACTGATTCTGAAAATGAAATCCTCTTGTCGGGATGTTTTTGTTATTTCTAGTATCAAAATCAATTTTAGCTGTCAATCCAGAATAAAACTTTGCCTGATCGATATCTTCCTGATCCAAGCCTGATTCTGGGCTAGTGATGAATTTGTTTGTATTGTCATCCGGGTCAAAGCGATAGACCTGATAGTGGGGGCCAATCGTAAAAGTGCCAAATTCCCCCAGTTTTGATTGGAGTCCAGTGGATAATTCGTACCAGCTGAAGCGGGATCTATAATATCTGATTTCAAACTTTTCGGGATCATAGGTGGATTCATTTCCCTGTCCAAAGAAGTTGAAAGCATAATCCGGGGCTTTGATGTCTGCTTTCCAAACCAAGTCCCAGTTGTTTAAAATATCTACGGCATGGCCATCATAAGTAAGGTTAAATGCATTGGTTTTAAAAGCCCAATTGCCTTTGATGCTTTGCCGTAAGGCATAAGGCTCTTTTTTAAAACCTTGTTTTTCCCATAAAACTCCAGCACCAAAGAAGATCCCATCGTCTTGGTTGTACTCGAGGGATGCCAATGGCATTAGTTTATCATACTTAAACTCTTTTCGGTTGTACTCCAAAAGATTGGGATTGTATGCATTTTTAATTCTTGAAGAAGCGCCAGTTTGGAGTGGGTTTTTGGCGTCTTTTGATTGGTAGATCAAATGTGATTTTCTCTTCAAGTTGGCTTCATCAATCAATTCTTTTTTGCCTTTTCCAGGTATTACTCTGACTTTAATATCTCCGGAGCCTTCGCCTTTGAAATTAAATTGATCTTCTCCTTCCAATCCATATAGCCTTATTTCTTTGGTCTCTTCCGGAAGAAAGGTTCTATCAAAAATCTTTTGTTCGACATCTCCTGATTTATCAATTTTCCGAACCTCAACTTTCGTTCTGCCATCAGGGTAATGTTTTACTTCAAACTCCTCGTTTTTATTGGTGCCAACAACATTGACTTCTTTGGAAAGGAATAGGTAATATTCAAGCGATTTGTCTTTTAGCCAGGTTTTCCGTGCCAGAAGTTTCGCTTTAATTTCAGGAGCATCCTGTTTGTTTACGTTCTCCGGCCAGGTATCAAGGGCTTCATCAATTACTTCTTCGGTCAATTTAGGGAGCATGGTATCGACTACTTTTTCCCAATCTTTTCTCTCCAGATTATTCAAAAAGCTTCTGTCAAAATACCTTCCGTTAAACATGAAACCATTCACGTTTTTTAGCTTATAATCAAACCCCTGAAATTTTGGGTTTGCCCATTTTCTACTTGCGATTTTTGGAAAAAAACCTTCATTCACAAAAAATGCCTGATCCCGATCTCTTGGCATAGGAGTGAACTCCCAGTCGCCTTTCTTTTTCTCACCAACCCATCTCCACTGATCATCATGCCTATCCCAGTCAGCGATCCAGAGATCAAAAATTCTTGCTTTTAAAACTTCCTTTTGATTGACTTGATTGTCGTTGTCTTTTTTGATTGACTTCAGCATTTTATCGGTGCTGAAAAAGTCTATGCCCTTTAAATCATCTGTTTTGGCGATTTCTCTTTCCTCAAATAAGTAAAGCTGCTGAGCGAAATTATCTCTATAAACTCCCAAAAGGGGATCATCTGGCAAATAAATAATCTGGGGATTGGTATGAATTACTCCCGCCGCATCTGCGAGTTTCGCCACAGCCAAAGCAGCATAAGGGTGAGATGAGGAAATCTGATCCTGAACAACTTGCTTGGCTATAGTTTGCCTCAATACCGGAGAAAGTGCATTTTCCGGATATTTATTGATGGATCGCAGTACGTATTCTTTACCATCTGCATTTTCCAATCGGAGTGATCGAGTTTGCATCCCACCACCTCTTTGGGTGATTCTTAATCCACCTTTAGCTACAGCCAAATCCAAAACTGGAAAAGTTGCTGGCAAGGCCCAGGTTACACGGTAGTTGGAACCCAAAAACAGCTGATGACCTTTGCCATGGAGATATTGTTTGGAAATCGGTATGGTAACCTCGGTAGGGAGTTTTCTTTCAAATAGCTTTAATTCTGCTGGACTGGAAGCAAATGGCTGGATCAGTTCAGTTTGATAAATAGGTTCCTCTTTTTTCGGGTCAAAAAAAGTCAGGACGACCTGATTGTTTTGATAAAAATCCAGTGAAGCAAAGCCTTGTTGGGGGTAGGTGAATTCGGCTGGATTGTTTTTTTTGATATGCGTGTTTTTCGCTCCTGCACCGCTGACCACATAATGAGTATCGCCTTCTTTTGTGTAAAATAAGCCATGTTCATGTCCCGCCACATGGATCACGTTTGGATGCGTGTCGAATAAGCGGTCCAAAGCTTTGATCATCGCCTCGTACTTTGGATGAGGAATGTCCTGAATATCTCCAAACCAAGTTCGGTAGAGCGGATAGACTGATCCAATAACAGGCAGAGGAATGTATAGATTTTCTGAAGCTACTGTGAGGGGAAATAAATGGTCTTTCCAGCTGTATCCGCCATTATGTGGACCATAAGATCGCAATGGATGATGCATGGCAAAGATGATCGTCTTGTCCTGATTTTCCTGAAGGGTATAGGCCAACGAAGCTAGAATTTCCTCTTCTGTTTTAAATTCACAATCAGACTCAATTCCAGGTTTTTCCTTGGAGTGGAGCCACCATTGACTGTCAAAAGCAATCAATAAGGTTTCCGAATCCAAAAGGGTAATATAAGGACCAGGGCATCCACCGGTTGGGACAAGATTTACTTTTTCGGAAGGGTAATTGTCTTCAATATATTCCTCCGCATACAAAACACGATTCCAACCATCAGATTTTCCTTTTTCCCAATCATGATTGCCCGGAACCATCCAGATTTTACCTGAAATGGTCGTGTATAAATCCAGTTGAGTTTTGAGGATGTTTTCTGCTACAGGTCGCTCTTCAGTGCCGACAGGAGGCATTCCCAGAGGATAGATATTATCGCCCAGATAAATGATATGACTTGGTATGGAAGGAGAAGCCTGTGCTTTTTGTCTTACTTTTTCTATCACAGGATGGTGTTGGTCTTCTAGCTCTCCAGCATCTCCAATCAGATAAACCCTGAATTTGATGTCCGCATCCTGCCCGAAAGCAAACTGGCTGAATAAAATACTGAGAAGGGCGAATACCAGCTTTTTCATTTTGTTAAAATTCTTTCCAAAGTCCAATTAGAATCTGGATTAACCATTAAATAGTTCCATGGCTTCCACCAATTTTAAAGTGCGGAATCATGGGTGATATTGAAAGATTAATAGGTTGGGATTACCGTCATTGGCCTCGTTAGAGATAAACATCGTCCCGTCTTGACCAAAGGCAATTCCCTCCGGTTGCTTGAAAAATCTTGGGTTTAAATGGTAAAAGCCCAGAGGCTTCAATTCTGTATCCAAAACCATCAGCCATTTATCACTGGAAGACAGCATATAGTAGCGGTTTTCGATCGGATGTAATGCGATGGCAGATGGTTGCATTTTTACTTCTTTAAAGTCTTCTTCCTTCAAAATATCCTTCAATTGCTTGTTTTCAAGCACAAACGAGGCCTTTTCATCAAAAGCCATCGAATCTAGATTAAAGGAATAAACGGATGCTTGACTGGCGTTTTTATCCCAGCTGCAGACTTTACAAAAAATCAGGATTTCAGGTTCATTTTTCACTTTTATTATTGCTTCGAAGTCCCTTTTTCCTTTGATCTCAAAATCATAAATGGTGGTATTGCTATACTCTGTAAATGGATTTTCAACTTGGTAGATATTGCCATTGCTTTGCAAAACCCAGGCTTCCTCATCCACCATCAGGATATCTTCGATGTCTTTATTTTTAGCAAATTTCTGTTTTCGAATGATTTTGCCTGTTTGGCTGTTGATTTCAAAAATGATGGAAGACTCATCCTCTATCGCCCAAAGAACGGTTTCATTGATCCATTCCAGACCGGATATTTCTTCTAAATCCTGCGAAAGATTGATTTTCACCATTTGTTCCAATGCATAGGATTCGGGAAAACTGTACTTGCTATTTTCTTTGGATCGGGAATAGCATTGGCTGAAAAGCAAAAGTAAAAAAATGGATATCGTAGAAATTTGATTCATGAACGATGTAGAACTAATATTCTTTTATCTTAGAGTACTCAAAATAAGGTATTAACTGTGGATAATCAATTGAAAAAATTCGAATCCTGGATGAGGGAAATGTTTGCAAATAGGCAAATGCCGGAAGTTTGCTATCATAATCTTGACCATACCCTGTTGATTGTTGAGAAAGTTAATGAAATCGGGAAGTACTATAAACTTCCAGAGCAAGACCTTGAGGACCTCTTCTATGCGGGGTGGCTTCATGATGTGGGCTATTGGGATGGGATAGCAGAAGGACATGAGAAGCAAGGGGCAGATCTCGCCCAATCCTGTCTGACAGAATTAGGTCTGCCCGAGGAGCGAATTCAGCGTATTCAATCTGCGATTTTGGCGACCAAAGTTCCACAGAAACCCAAAGATCTTTTTGAATCCATCATATGCGATTCTGATCTGTATCATTTGAGTTCCAATCTATTTTATGAACAGACCCTTTTGTTAAAGAAGGAGAAGGAAAGTGCACTGGGAAAAGAGATACCTTTGGTGGAGTGGTTAAATGGGACCAAATCTTTTATGGCCTCTCATCATTACCATTCAGAATATGCCTTGAAATATTTTCAGCCAGGCAAAGAAAAAAACAAATTGATTTTGGAGGAGAAAATAGAAGAGGCAGCTTTCCTCGCAAAAAAAAAGGATAAGAAAAAAGCGAAATCCAAGAAGTCCGATCGAGGGGTAGAAACTATGTTTCGGGTGACTGCAAAAAACCACCTCGAGCTTTCTTCCATCGCAGATAACAAGGCGAATATCATGATTTCAGTTAATTCGATTGTGATATCCATTGTCGTAACAGTTCTGCTAAGGAAATTGGAAGAGTTTCCCAATTTTACCATTCCTGCTATTTTACTGATTTCTACCTGCTTAGGGGCTATGGTGTTTGCGATTCTTGCCACCCGGCCAAAGGTAACACATGGGAGTGTTTCCCCTGAGAGTATCGATAAAAAGGAAAGCAATCTGCTTTATTTTGGTAATTTCTATGAGATGAACCTCAAAGATTACACAAAGGGAATGCACGCCATGATCGATGATAGTGATTTTTTATATGACTCGATGATCAGAGATATTTATTTCTTGGGGAAAGTGCTGGCAGTCAAGTATAAACTACTCAGGAAAAGCTATAATATTTTCATGTTTGGATTCGTGATTTCCATTATTTCCTTCCTGATAGTCTCACTTTTTTTCGAGCCTTATCAATATTGATTTTTTGGGATTGGAGAGGTGAAGTGTCGAAAATATCGGTTCGTGATAATTTCGTGATTTTTAAAAATTAATTTCAGGTTCAATTAATTGAAAATGAAAAAAGTATTAGTAGTCGAAGACGATCCTAATATCAGTCAACTGATTCAAATTCATCTCAATGATCTTGGCTATCAGATTCAAGTTTGCAATCATGGTAGGCAGGGATTTGAAATCGCCAATTCTCACCCTTTTGACTTAATCATTTTAGATATCATGCTTCCCGAGATGGATGGAATTTCCATTTGTCAGAGGTTGAGAGCATTGGATAATTTCACCCCGATTTTGATGATCACAGCAAAATCTGAGGAGATTGACAAAGTCATCGGATTGGAGTCAGGCGCAGATGATTACATCACCAAGCCTTTTAAAATCAGAGAATTTATAGCAAGAGTGAAAGCCATCATGCGGAGACAAGATCAGTTTCATATGGTTGCAGCCAAGGATTCTAGTCTGATAAAATTTAAATCATTAGAAATTGATGAAAAAAAGCGGAAAGTCCTTTTGGATGAAAAAAGGATGGATTTGACTCCGAAAGAGTTTGATCTATTGATTTTGATGGCAAGAAATCCTGGTAGAAGTTACAGTAGAGGAGAGCTTTTGGAATTGATTTGGGGATACGATTTTTCTGGCTACGAACATACGGTCAATGCCCATATAAACAGACTTCGATCTAAGATTGAACAGGATCCTAATAATCCTAACTTCATTTTGACCACATGGGGAGTTGGATATCGATTTAACGATGAACTATAATCAACAATTATGAAAAGTTTGTTTTGGAGGATTTCAGTGAGTTTTGCAGTGGTATTGTTGATTGTAGGCTGCTCCTATGTTTATATCACCACCAGTACTGCTCAGCGGTATTTTCAGGAAACTACTCAGCGATTAAATGCGACAGTAGCAGATTATCTGATCAAAGAGGTGAATCCCTTTCAGGATGGGAAAGTCAACGAGGACGCATTGGGAATGATCATGCATTCCATGATGGCTGTTAATCCTGGAATTGAAGTATATCTTCTCGATCCGGATGGAGAGATCCTGTCCTTTGTTGTTTTGGACAAGTTGGTCAAATTAAAAAGAGTGGATATTGGTCCTGTCAAGGAGTTTTTGGATTCTGGTGGGGAAAGCTTTGTCATGGGGGATGATCCCAGAAATCCTGGTGAAAAATCCGTTTTTTCCACGACTGCGGTTTATGAAGAAGGGAAGCTTTTGGGCTATGTTTATATCATCTTGGCCAGTGAAAAGTACGAAACCATTGCTTCAGGATTGCTAGGAAGTTATTGGATGAAATTGACTTTTGAATCTATCCTGATTACGCTCGTGGTAGCATTATTGATAGGTTTGGTGCTGTTTGGTCTATTGACCAGACACCTCCGCAAGATTGTAACTACTGTGGAGCAATTTAAAGATGGAAACCTTCATGCCAGAGTGCCAAAGGCAAATTCTGAGTCAGAATTGGCTGTTTTAGGAGATACTTTTAATCATATGGCTGATACGATTTTGCAGAATATCGAAGAGCTTAAAAACGTCGATAGTTTGAGGAGAGAATTGATAGCAAATGTCTCTCATGATTTGAGAAATCCTTTGGCCATCATCAATGGTTATGTGGAAACCCTGCAGATGAAGGGTGATAGGATCAGTCAGGAAGATAGAGAAAAGTATTTACGGATTATCGGTGCTTCCACAGATAAACTTTCCCAATTGGTTTCTGATCTTTTTGATCTTTCTAAACTAGAATCACGTCAAATGACCTTGAAAATGGAGCGGATGAAAATCCAGGAATTGTTGTTTGATTCCTCTTTGAAATATGAATTATTAGCTCAATCCAAGGAAATAAATATTAAGACTCAAATCTGTCAAAACCTCCCTCTGGTTAAAGCAGACCTCTATTTAATGGATCGCGTGATCCAGAATCTTTTGGATAATGCGGTGAAATACACTCCGGAAAAAGGAGAAATCCTGATCGATGCCTGTGAGTCAAATGGAGGAGTCAGTATTAAAATCAGAAATTCCGGACCAGGAATTCCTCAAAAAGATCTCAGTTCGATTTTCGATCGATATTACATGATAGATAAGGAAAGAAAGGGGATTGAAGGTTCTGGACTAGGCTTGGCAATCGTCAAAAGAATCTTGGAAGTACATGGTTCAGAAATCGAAATTGAATCTGATTCTGTTTCGTATACTGAGTTTGCATTCGATTTACCTGCAGATGTTTAAGTAGTTAGAATAATGAGTTTATAAGCAAAAAAAACAGCAGGTTCAACTGCTGTTTTTTTTTTTTTCTTAGTTTAAACTTCCATATCCAAAGGGAATTCCCGCTGCCCCACACCAGATAATTCCATGACTGAATTTTGACTCGGGCAAATTTGGTAGGACAAAAAAGTGTTCTCCTGATTCATTGACAATACCAACTTTTTGGAATGACCCTGATTCTGACAATTGAAGCTTGGAAGAAGTGGAAAGGTAGACTGTAACGGTTCCTGTGTGGAAATCTGATTTAAAGTCATTTCCTAATCGGAGAAAATATTTTCCCGCTTCATCAGATACCAATTCGATCATCCCTGTAGTATTGGTGCCACTTTGAGGCATTAACATTCCTTCTTTGATACTTAAAATCACGCCGACAGGATCTACTTTAGAAACTGGATCGGGGCTTAGGGGATCCATCTCATCGGGAGTAGAGGAGCAAGAAGTTATGATTAGAACTACGGCGAAAACTGCGAATTTTTGGAATATACTTTTCATGATACTGCGGGTTTGAATTGGTTTAAGTCTCTAAAAAGAAATCTATTTCTGCTATAATTGATCAGTCCACTTTTCTTTAAAGCAGATAAGGTTTTGGTGACCATTTGTCTACTAGTATCCGCCAGAAAGGCGATTTCCTCATGAGTCAAATTGATTTTTAAAAGCGTTTCATCGCCGAATTTCTTCCCTCTTTTTGATCCTAAATCATAAAGGGAAGCTTTGATTCTTTCTTCAGCTTCAATGGATAAAAAACGGTCGTGTCTGATCCCCATCTGTCTGTTTAGATTTAATAATTGATGGGTAAACTGTTTATGAATTTCAGGACTGTTTAGCTTATCTGCGTCCAGTTTTTGAACCAGGGTGTCTTCTTCAATTACAAATGCGGAACAAGAGTTTGAATGATCCTGAGAAGGAAAGAAATCGCCGAAAATCTCTCCTTCGCTGACAATTCTTAGAATGGTCTGGGTGCCATTGGGTAGAGTTTTTTGGAGTTTGATAGTTCCCTTTTTTAATAGATAAAATCCCTCAGAATCATCACCCTGATGGAAAATCAAATCTCCTTTTCTGAAAATTTTATAATCAGGAAAAGAGGAATGTTCTAATGGTTCTGAACTAGTATGGGCTTGGAATATATTCATTTTGATAATGGTTTAACTTGATAAAAGAGACCTACACTGATCACTCCCGAAGAGTAGATGTTTTCTCTTGCAAAGATCCAATCAGTGAAATTTCGATAGGAAAGACTGACGTTTATTCCTTTATAAACTGGAGTGCTCGCCCCGAAACTATAACTGGTATAGGCAGTACCGTCACCTCTTACAAAATCGCTGACTGTGGTAACTTCATCGACTGATTTTAATGCATTGAGTTTGGTATTCACCCAAACTTTTCCGGCGATTTGGTAGCCGATTTCAGCACCAAAGCCTATTTGATCAGAGAATTGAATGTCGTTGTATTGGGTTCGGTAATTGTATGTCCCAAAAATACTTCCGTAAAAAGGAGCATTTGGTAGGGCAAATGAAGTTGCCAAGGTTCCCCAGACATTAAACTCACCATCTCCGGATGGTAAATTGATCTGTTCAAAATCATTGACTTTGCTTTGTGCGTAATGATTGGCTCTACCTATTGGGATTTCCGGGGTTATGGAGATACTCAAAGGAAGGTATTTTTTAAGAATTGCATGTTTCAACTCAATCTTAAGATCTCCAAGTCCGCTGACTGTTTCGGTCGATTCAAATCCATTCCAGGTTTGAATTGGCCAATTCGCGATAATTGTAAACCGATCTGTAATCCCGTACTCGGAATAGATGACCAGTGATTGTTGGGAAAATTTATTTGTTTCCAATTGCTCTCCAGATAGAGTAAAATAGTCACTGGAAACAAGGGATTGGTAGCTTAGCTGATAGAATCCTTCACCTTTTGCTTTCGTCCAACCGCTTTGAGCATTTACGGAAGTAGCAAGTGTCAGTAAAATCAACCCAAGGCTCAAAGCCTTGAGATGATTGAACTTTCCAAACCAATTAATTTTAAACATTGCTTCCAGGATTAGTTAAGAGGAGCATTTCCAAAAGGAATTCCTACAGAACCACACCATAAAATAACATGGCTATACTTGGAGGTATTAGCGCCGGATGGGATTAAGAAATAGTTTGTTCCTGACATTCTGACCACTCCTAGAGCCAATAATTCAGGGTTTCCATTGGCAGGATCCGGAGTAAAAGTGTCTGAGGTGGAAAGGAATACGGTGACTGTTCCTGTTGCAAGTGCAGTGTTGAAATTGCTACCAAACTGAAGGAATTGCGAACCTTCAGAATCTACTCCTAAGGAAGCTGATCCAGTCGACCCTGCGCCATTTTGGTCGGTAAAATTCCCCATTCTTTGGACATCAAAAGTCCCTTGGGGTATCGTAGGGTCAATGATAACAGGATCAGTATCATCAGAGCATGCGACAAGTCCTAAAAATGTGACGTAAAACAGAAGAATAATCTTTTTCATGATAAGTATGGTTTTGTTATACCCAAAATTGCCCTTAGGTTATCACAAAAAAATCACGGAAGAGTAAAGCTTTTGTCGCAAAAATGACTTTGATTTAGCCTTGCGAACTAATTAAAAACTATGGAACGAAACGAGATAAAGAGATTTTTGGAATTGAAAGAACCTGAAGCTTCCTTTTCTCCAGAGTTAAAAGCATTGTACTTTGATGGAAAAGGAGATTGGCAAAAAGCCCATGATTTTGTAGACCAATTGCCCGGGAAATCGGCTGCAAGGGTACATGCCTACCTGCACAGAAAAGAAGGAGATCAGTGGAACGCAGATTATTGGTATAGAAGGGCAGGAGAGTCTAGGCCTTCGGTTAGTTTGGAGGAAGAATGGGAACTTTTACTGGAAAGGTACTTAGAGAATACCTGACCTAAATTGATTATCAAAGCTATAACATAGTCCGAAAATGATCAAAAAATACCCTATATAGGGTATTTTTTGAGGGTTTGAGGATCATTATTTTTGAGCTTAAATAGTTTTTGATATGAAATTCTTTTACCTCGCATCTAATCCGAATAATCAAGGAGAGTTTAAAATTCATGAAAGAGAATGTGAACACATTCCCGATTTGCATGATCGGGAATACTTGGGGCCATTTAACAATGGTTCAGAAGCAATGAGAAAGGCCATGGATTTGAATCCAAAAGCGAGTACCTGTGAAATCTGCTGCGGTCAAACAGTTCAAACTGTTTTTGTCAGAAAAAAGTAAAAGTAGATTGACTTATTTTTTGATCATATTTTGAATTAAAGTCCTTCAAACTTTTAAATTCGTCTCTGATTAGGAGAAGATTTTTGAAGATAGAAAAGCAAAAATTCCAATCATTTTAATTTCGGGGTGTGGCGCAGTCCGGTTAGCGTACACGTCTGGGGGGCGTGGGGTCGTGGGTTCAAATCCCGCCACCCCGACAAAAGACAGTTCATTTGCGAGCTGTCTTTTTTTATTTGAATACAGTTTGCGTATGAAAGGGAGTATTTTTTGGCTGCACAATGTTTAATTAAATAAATATCATATTTAACACAGTCACTTTTTGCGATTCGATTAAGTTCAAATGCCGAATTAATTTAAAGGTATTTTTAAAAATTCAATTATTAAAAAGTTTAATTTAGAATTGCTCAAACTTCCTGCATAAGAAATCCTCGATCGTAATCAAATGAAGTCAATCGTAGGAGGCGGAAGATACCACTGTGATTGTGTTGGTTCTGTTGGATCATGGTCAGGAACCTATTCTGATCATGCAAATGCTGTTGCAGCAGGTACTGTCCATTGTTCATCAGGGGTTGCTGAATGTTACGCAATACTTCAAACGTAAAAAGATTATTTGACCAGTAGAGTTTTCAAATTTTGAAAACCCTACTGGTCCTAATTAATTAAAATTTATCACCTTAAAAATGGCATATCGAATAAGTCGCTCTTCTTTTAAAATTATATTAATTCTATTTGCCATTGGTTTTTCTTCGTGCTCCAATAATAAACCATATACCGATTTAAATATGGTGGATTTTAAGATAGATACGTTGATTTTTAAACCTGAACATGATATTATAGAATTAGGAGATGACGGAGAGTATTTGGCTTTTTCGGCCATTTCTAAAAATGCCCCTACCTATTCTATTTTCAATCTTGAAAAAAGATATTTGTACACGCTTGATCTAAAAACAAAAAAGCTTTTATCAAAATTGGAAATGTCCGATGAAGGCCCTGATGGTATCGGTGACTGGATCATAGATTTTCAAATGATCAATGATAGTAGTTTTATGGTCCAAGGTGACAAGGTATTTTATTCCTTTAATAAGGAAGGGAAAAGAACTAATAGAGTAAGGTTAGATCACCATTTTTATTTGAATCCAGACTTGGATAGGAAATTTCCAAACACAGGATTTCTTTATAAAGATAAACAATTCCACTTTTCGACAGTAAAAATGGGCACCAACGAATCGGAGGTGCTAAGCTATGATCCGGAAATTGATACCATCTATTTTAGAGAGATACCTTTTGTTGATTTGATAAAAAATTCTTCTGTGATAACTCTAGTCGAATCCTTCACGTTTTATTCTTCTCCTGCATTTGTTATCAGTGATTTTCCAGGTGGATTCCTTATCGTAAATCGAGGAATGCCCAATATGACTGCATACCTTACCAATGGAGATACAGTAAGCACAAAACCTAATAGCTCAAAATTTTTTGAAGATCAGGAGTCTGTTGAAGAAATATTCAGGGCCAAAAATGAAATCGAGGAAAAGGAGTTTAAAAGGGAGTTAGAAAAGCGGATGAACTTTCTTTTACCTATAGTTGACGAAAAGAATCAAAAGTTGTTTAGACTCGGCTATCATCTGACTTCTGATGGAGTTTCATATAAAAATTACTTATTTGAATATGATGCTGATTTAAACTTGACTAGGGAAATCCTCCTAGATGAAATCAAACTTAAACCCAGGAAAATGTTCCTTAAAGAGTCAACTTTTTATTTAGCAGCATCTTTTGACGATGAGCCAGGTCTTTTGATTTTTGAAAATCCGTTCAAAAAATGAATTTATAAACAAGGATTCTGATATTGGATTTAGATCCATAAATAATTTATATGCATTTACCATAAATAAATACTGCACTTATACTATGATTGGCAGCTTTAAAATTTTTGTTTTAAGACAATTTATTCAAAATGTTTAGTAAAATAATTTGTTTTCGTATTGAACAAAAAATTCAAGTGAAATTGCAATACTAGGTTTTAAGTAGTTGAAAATTAGAATTTTAAGTTCTTTTTGTGTAGAAAAGACACAATAATGTTTTACTAGATTTACTGATAAATTTTCTTTAAGTGAATCAATATTTGCTAAAAGTTTATTGTTTGAACGGTTTGATAATTAAATTTTTTCTCAAAAAATTAGCACATTATTGATAAACCCTGAAAGTGAATTTGATGATTAACCTGGAGTCAAAACAGGATTTTTTCAACGATGCGGCGTATTGGAAAGCTTTTATCGGAGGAGATAGAAATGCACTGGAACTGATCTATAGGAGATATATTCAAGATCTTTTTCGGTTTGGCTGTTCCTTATTACAAGATCGCGAACAAATCAAAGATTTGATTCAGGAAGTTTTTATTGATCTCTGGAAATACCATTCCAATCTGCAAGAGACTGATAATGTCAAGAATTATCTGTTCAAATGCCTTTCCAACAAAATTTACAAAGTTTCCAAAGATGAAGCGCGAAGAAGATCGGTGATGGAGGAACATACAGCGGGCTTATCCTTTGTATTCGACAGTCCCGAAAGTGAAATGATAAACTTGCAGCGGGATGAATCCATCAAAAAGAAATTGCATGAAGCAATTGTCGGGCTTCCGATCAGGCAAAAAGAAGTGATTCATCATTTGTTTTTTGATCACCTTTCCTATGAGCAGACTTCAGCTCTGATGAACATCAATTTGAAATCTGTGTATACCCTTGCATGGAAAGCCATCTCCAGTTTGAAGAAAACTGTTTGATTTTATTGTGCTGATAATCAGGTGTTTGTGGTTTTTATTTAAAATTTGTTAAAAAAATCTCTTTTTAGGAGGATAACTTTTTGAGTGTTCGCACTTATCTATTGAATGCGGACTTTATGAGTAAATCAGAATATAGTACAGAAGATTTTGTTTTAGACCCAGAATTCAGAAAATGGGTACTGACCAATGATCCGGAGGCAAAACGGTATTGGGAAGAGTTTTTAGTATCCAATAAGAATAAGATTGAGGAGATAGAGAAAGCTAGAAAAATTCTGATTCATTTACCAAAAGAGGACAACGAGCTTAGCTGCGAAGAAATCAACTTTGAGTGGGATTCTTTGGACGCAAAGATCGATCAATTAGAAAGTCAAAAGAAGCAAACCAAAGTTGTTTCTTTAGACAGTTGGTCTGCCATTCAGCATCATAAAGAAAGAGAGCGCGCGAGAAGGAAAAGAGGTTTTATCAGAACTTCTTTTGCAACGGCCGGAATTGTAGCACTATTTTTTGCAGGTCTTTGGATCCAAACTAATAATCAGGTAGTGCAGGAAGAAAAGGTTTTGAGTTATGAGACTTTTCAGGTTCCTGCGGGAACAAAAGCCAATTACTTATTGCCTGATGGCACTGAGGTGATTTTGAACTCAGAAAGTAAGATTACGTTTGCGAGCAATTTTGAAGGAGATACCCGTGAGATAAGCCTTGTAGGTGAAGGTTTTTTTGAGGTGGCAGAAGATACTCTAAAGCCATTCATTGTAAAAACCAGCCATGTTTCTACCAGAGCTTTGGGTACAGCATTTAATATCAAAGCCTATCCTGAAGAACCGATTTCCATTTCTCTGATTAGAGGTTCTGTTTTGGTGACAAATAGTGAAGTGGAGAATTATTCAGAAAAGCTTGTTCCTGGAGAAGAGGTTTTCGCAAGCTTGGATAACAGTACCTGGACGAAAGGCCAATTCAATTTGAATGAAGCATTGGCTTGGATGAACAAAACTTTGATTTTCAAAAAGACGCCATTTTTGGAGGCGAAAAAGTCGCTTGAGCAATGGTACGGAGTCGAAATTACTTTGGAAAATAACTTCCCCGAAAATCTCTTCATTACTGGAAAGTTTCAGGATGAATCTTTAGAAAATATTTTGGAGGGAATGAGCTATTCTGCTCGATTTACCTATTCAATTGAGGAAAAACAAGTCAAATTAAAATTTAAACCCTAAATACATTTCGCCTATGAAAGAGCAATTTTTTGAATAAAAAAAGCTGAAGGTGCGGCAACACCTCCAGCAGATTTAGGTCTGAAAGTCTAGTTGAATTTTTCTTTCAGTACCAATCGATTACACCATTCTTCACAGTATAAACACTTCGTAAAGTTATGAAAAAAGTCATACTCTTACATGCATTGGCCATGTCCAAAAAAATACTCTATATTTTCTTTATACAATGCCTGTCTATGAGTCTGCTTTTTGCCAATGATGGCAATGCGCAGATCAAAAAAATAGATGAGGTACAGCTCAATCTCAATCTGATTAATGTCAGTCCAATTGATGCATTTTACGCAATAGAGAAGGAGACGGATTTTAATTTCGTGTACACAAGTAAGGAATTAAAAGGCGCTCCTTTAGTCACAATTCAATCAAATAAATCAGTTTACGATTTATTGATTGATTTTTCCAAGCAAACTGGATTACAGTTTAAGCAGGTGAATAACAATATTCATGTGCGCAAAGCAGATGAGCTTGAAGGTAGCTCAGTAAAAATTGAGGAATCAATTCAAGAAACAGTTTCTGGTCAAATAGTAGATGAAACAGGTGCACCTTTGCCTGGGGTTTCAATTATTGAAAAAGGTACTTCAAATGGGGTGATTTCCGATTTGGATGGAAATTTCACTTTATCTGTTGCTTCAGAAGAGTCCATTCTGATATTTAGTTTTATCGGAATGAAGACTATAGAATTACCAGTTGGAGATAGAAGAAATTTCAATTTAACTATGACCTCAGACGAAACTGCCCTAGATGAAGTGGTAGTAGTTGGGTATGGTACAGTTAAAAAGTCAGATTTGACTGGTTCAGTAGGTGTTGTAGGAAGTGAAGAACTTTTAAAAGCTCCTATTAATAATGCGCTCCAAGGTCTTAAAGGAAAAGTTGCTGGTGTGAATGTGTTTTTGAATTCAGGTTCACCTTCTTCAAGCCCTAGAGTCCTTATCCGTGGTTTAGGAACAATCAATTCATCTTCACAGCCTCTCTATGTAGTTGACGGGGTAGTGATGGAGAATATTGAGTTTTTAAATCCAAATGATATAGAAAGCATGGAAGTGCTAAAAGATGCTTCTTCTACTGCAATTTATGGAGCTAGAGGAGCAAATGGTGTCATTATGGTAAGTACAAAAAGAGGGGCAAAAAGTATCGGAACCACAGTAGGTTATGATGGCTTTTTCAGTATTGGAGTATTGCCGAAAAAACTGGATGTTCTTAATGCAGAAGAGTTCATGGAAGTTTTAAGGCAAGGATTCGAAAACCATAGTAAATATAGACCAGGGACTTCAATTCCAGCTTTTACAGCGAATGATCCAAACTTATTTGATGCTAATGGTAATCCTTTGTATGATACTGATTGGCAGGAAGAAGCTACAAGGACTGCGATTTCACATAATCATCAGCTATCCTTCCAATCTAAAGCAGAAAAATCTTCTTTTGGTGCATTTATAAATTATGCTGATATGGAAGGTATTATGCTTAATAATTACCTGAAAAGGATCAATGGTAAGTTTGCTTTTGATGCGCAACCGAAAGAATGGTTGTCTTTAGGATTTAATGTTTTGGCTAACTCTACCAATGAAAATGTATTTGAGGAAAGCGGTGGACATCAGATGCCAAGAAGATCAATGATAGAAATGCCAGCGATTTTTCCTGTGCAATTTCCTGATGGAACCTACAGTAATTCAAGTATGGTTTCGGATCCTTATGGTTTAGAAGCAATCCCTAACCCTGTGCATGTTCTTAAAACGCAGGATCGATTGAGAAAAAGAACTAAGCTTTTTGGGAATTTCTATACTACATTCCATATTCTTCCAGGTTTAGACCTTCGTTCTCAAATCGGATTTGATAAAAATGACTATAACGAACAGATCTACAGTCCGACTGATCTTATAAATATTTCATCTCCAAACGGGTATGCATATTTAGCTAATGACAGAAGTTTATATTGGCAACAGGAGAATTACTTAACCTATACAAAGGATTTTGGTGATCACTCAATTAATGCCATGGCTGGACTTAGCTGGCAAAAAAGAACATCTGAGTTTTTTAATGTAAGTGCAACTGGTTTCTCAGATGATACTTTCACATTTAATAGAATTCAAGCCGCAAGTCAACCAGGTACTCCTAATTCTGGCTATGATGAATGGAGCATGAACTCCTACTTTTTGAGAGGGAATTATAATTACAAAGATAAATACTTGGTTACTTTCACAGGTAGAGTTGATGGTTCCTCCCGTTTCGGAGATAATAACAAATATGGAGTTTTTCCATCCGTGGGCCTTGGCTATGTAATTTCTAATGAGCCTTTCATGCAGGGTTTATCAAACTCTATTAATGAGTTAAAGTTAAGATCCAGCTTTGGGATAACTGGTAATACTGAAATCCCAACTTACCAATCATTAGGTACCATCTCTGCAGGAACTACACTTATTAACGGAACTAGAGCTCCAATAAGTTATGTGAATCGACTTCCAAATCCTGATTTGGAATGGGAGAAAACTACTCAATTTGATGCAGGATTTGACTTATCTATTTTGAATAGAGCTTTGGTATTTAGTTTTGATTATTACTATAAACTGACCAATGATTTACTTTTGGATAGACCAGTTCCTTCATCATCCGGCTTTTCTGCAGTTAGAGATAACATAGGCTCCGTTTCTAATAGGGGGATTGAGGTTTTGGTAAAAGCATTTCCGGTGACTACTAATGATTTTAGCTGGGAGTCAAATCTGAATTTCTCTTATAATCAAAATCAAATTGAAAAGCTTGGTGAAAATGATGAAGATATTTTCCCAGGACCGAATTGGGTTTCCGGAAGCCAGACTATTTTGAGAGTTGGAGAACCTTTAAGCTCGTTCTGGGGATTTGAAAGACTTGGAACTTGGGGAACTGACGAAGCTGCTGAAGCTGCTGAAGTTGGGGCAATTCCTGGTGAAGCAAAAAGAAGTGCGGAAAGAAAGATAATCGGCAACGGTCTGCCAAAATGGACTGGAAGTTTTATCAATAATTTCTATTACAAGAATTTTGATTTTACTCTAGACGTACAATTTGTTGCTGGTGTAGATATTCTACAACAATTCTTCCATTCAACTCAGGATAGAACTGGTTTTGCAAGTGGTCTTAGTGATGTATTATATGATGCTTGGACTGAGGATAATCAAAATACCATGGTTCAGCAGATACGAAATGGTCCTTATTCAGGACAAAATAGTGAAGTGGATTCTCATTGGGTTGCTGATGGTTCTTACATCAGAGGGAATCTAATTTCTCTAGGTTATACTTTTAATGATTTGGTTGCAAAGAATAAAGGATTCAATAAGCTTAGAGTATATGCAAATGTTCAAAATGCCTTTTTGATTCACTCTAAAGACTTTAAAGGTTACGATCCAGAAGCTTCATCATGGGAAGGAAATCAATGGGGACAGAACATTTTCTTCTTCCAGTATCCTAGACCTAGAACATTTACTGTGGGTGTAAGTCTTCAATTTTAATCCTTAACGAAATTTCAAATGAAAAAGACATATATATTATACTTAGGAATACTGCTTTTCTCAGCTTCTTGTGATGGTTTTCTTGAGGAAAAACCAAGAGACGAAGTCGCTTCAAATCAGTATTTTACTAGACCAGAACACGCTAGAGATGCTGTAAACGCTCTATATAGAAGAGGAGCTATGCAAATGTACGAGACAGGAGTTTACTCAGGTGCTCGTATCATGTTTGGCCCTTATTTGTCAGGGTTTGTTGACAATGATTACAAAGGACAAGAGTTTCACGTCCAAAGGGGGCAAACAATGACTTTTGATGGATTAAACCTATCCGATTATTTTAATTCGATGTGGTCTGATATTTATACTGGAATTTCCAGGGCAAATAATGCCATCAAATATATTCCAACTACACCAGGTTTGTCATCTGAAGATGCGGAAAGATACATGGCTGAAGCAAAATTCTTTAGAGCCCTAAATTATTATTATTTGGTTAGGATGTTTGGAGACGTACCTCTTATCACAGAACCATACGAAAGCTTGGAGAATTTATTTGTAGAAAGAACTCCTGCTACTCAGGTTTATGATTTGATAGTGGAGGATTTAAATTCTGCCATTGATGGGGGAGGTTTATCAAGCCAATCAATGTCCAATAATTCTGGTAGAATTTCAAATTCTGTTGCCCAAACAGTTCTAGCGGAAGTTTACTTGACCATGAGTGGGGCTGCTATTGGTGAAGATAATTATGCAAATTCCGCTAATACAGCTAGAGAAATAATTAACTCAGGAATTTATTCGTTGGCTCAACATACTTTTTTGGGAAATGGGGAAATTGCACCAAACGGTTCAGCTTATAATAAACTGAAATCAAGTGTATCCATACCTCAAGAGTATATTTATTATTACGAGTTTGATGAGACAATTGCAAACAATGGCTACCCTGCGATTTGTTATCCTGTTTCTATTGCTCCACAATTAGCTTATGCAATTACTAATAATGCATATGGACCTACACCACCTATGTTAAATTCTTATGATCATGAAAATGATCTTAGAATTCAGGAGAAGCAATATTTCCATACTTCCATTACAATTGATAATGAAGAAGTACAGTTTGCTCCTTCTCCTTATATGTGGGTGGATGAGGAGGCTGCAATGACCTCAGCACTATCCAGTAAAGATAAGTTGATTTATTCTTACGCAGATGTGCTATTGATTGCTTCAGAAGCTATCGCAAAATCTGAAGGAGTTACTGCTGAAGCAGTTGATTACCTTGCTCAGATTAAAGAGAGAGCACTTTGGAAAACTGAATCTGCACAAATAAGAAGTGAATTGGCAAGTTTGACAGTTGATCAATTCGTTGAGGAAGTTTGGAAAGAGCGTCTTAGAGAATTAGTTTTCGAATTCCCAATTTGGTTTGATGTGATGCGAACTAGAAAATTCCCTAAACCATCCAATGATGGCTCTGGTGAAATAGAGTTTATTGATGCAATAGGTACATCCAATTATTTTAATGGGCCTATCAAGGAAGCAAATATGTTGTTCCCATTGCCTGAACAAGAATTGCAAAGAAATCCTACTTTGACACAGAATCCAGGTTACGCTAATTAAAAAAAAACGCCCTGAGATTAATTTTCTCAGGGCGTTTTTCTTACCTAAGATTTCAATTTCTATTTAAAAAACTTCTCCTATTGTGAGCAGATGCTACCGCTTTTCAACAATTCTTTTGAAAAAAGCATCAATTAGAATGAATTTGAGTTTTATCTTTAACACTCGTTTTGAGTTATTTTAAAATTCAGAATTTATTAAGAAGGGTGATTTGATGAATTACTTCTTCACAACTTCTAAAAATCAATCAATTTATTAACCTATGCTTTTGAACCCCAGATTACTAGGGTTGGGGATAGCTTTGACTATTTCTACTCCAGTTATTACTGCACAGGCTCAATCAGTTTCTAAATTATCTCTGGATTCCTTTACCAATAATAAAGGAAGCTGGAAAGAGGTAGGAAACGTTTGGGCGGATCTTTCTCCAAAAGACCATGAACTTATTGCTGAAGGAGAAGGTACTATTTTGTTTAATGCTCCCTCTAAAAAGAAACCTGGAGCAGACCTGATTTCTTCCGAAAAATTCGGAGATGTTGACTTGAAATTGGTTTACATGATGGCCGAAGGATCTAATTCAGGACTTTACCTTCAAGGTCAATATGAAATCCAATTGCTGGACAGCTGGTTGGAAAAAAGCCCAAAAGCTGGAAGTAACGGTGGTGTATATGAGCGTTGGGATGATTCCAAGCCAGATGGACAAAAAGGTTATCAAGGCTATGCACCTAGACAAAATGTGAGCAAAGCACCTGGGATTTGGCAGACATTGGAAGTTGGTTTTCAAGCACCGAGATTTTCTGCAAATGGTGAAAAAATTCAAAATGCCAAATTCAGATACATCCGTTTAAACGGAGTGACAATTCACGAAAACCTAGAACTTTTTGGTCCTACGAGAGGAGCACTTTCCGGTGGAGAAGTAGCCGAAGGTCCTATCAGAATCCAAGGCGATCATGGGCAGGTAGCCATTCAATCTTTGGAAGTAAAACGATTGGATTTAGCATCTCCCCAAATCAAAACTATAAATTATCAAGTCTTCCCAGGAAGATTCACTGAAATGCCTGCTTCATCTGAGCTGAAAGCTGAAAAAGAAGGAAAAATCGGATCTTTCGATGAGTTCAATACAGGCGTTACAGGGGCGGCTTTGACCAAATTCACTGGTGTTCTAAGCATCAAAGAAGCTGGAAACTTTACCTTTGACTTAGATGTACCTAGAGGACTTGGAGCAATTGCGCTAGGTGCAAATGCAACTGCAAGTGATCTCAAAGGTGGTCGAACTAGAGTTGAGAAATCTCTTTCTGCAGGGGATGTACCTTATGTGATTTGGGTTTCCAAGCCTCAGGATTGGACTGCTCAAGGTTTCAATCTAGCAGCAAGTGCAGATGGCATGTGGCCAGTAATATTAAGTGAGCCAGCTTTGGCTTATGATAATTCGGTGGATCCTATTTGGGTGAAAACTGAAGAAACTCCTGTTTTGAGAAGCTTTGTGGAGCTTCCTAATCGTACCAAACTTTCCCATGCTGTATCTGTATCCTCAGAATTTGGTACGCACTTTACATACGACTTGGAAACAAACCAATTGATCCGAGTTTGGAGAGGTGCATTTTTAGATGCGACGCCAATGTGGCATAGTCGAGGAAACGGTGTTTCCAGACCATTGGGAGTTGTAACCGAATTAAGTTTAGATGATCCTTTGCTTTTGAATAGCTCAAATGCTCCGGCTGAAGTAGAATTGAAAAGTACTGGCTACCAAGTATTGGGATCAGGAGATATGGAATTTAAAGCTACGACTTCAAATGGTGGAGTTTTGAAGGATCATATTCAGTTGATGTCAAATGGAAAAGGAATTGTCAGAACTCTTCAACTTTCAGGAGATGGTTCATCTTACAGAATCAAGGCGCTTCCAGGTAAATCATTGAAAAAAGTTTCTAAAACATTGTATCTCATCGAAGATACAGGAGCGTATTTAGAAGTTTTGACGGAAGATGTTACTCCAACAGTCGGATCCTCAGCGGATGGCGGAATTTATCTGCCTTTCAACTCCACTTTGAGTTATGTTGTATTATTCTAAATCAGGCCAGAAGAAGATGAAAAAGATGAATTTAAAAAACTGGATCCTGACTGCGATGAGTATAGCTACTATTCAAGTCGCTTTTGCTCAGGAATCACCAAAAGAGGAAGATTATTTTAAAATTACTCGAGTACCTGCTCCGGAAGGATTACTTCTAGAAGTAGGTGGTTTGACCATGTTGCCAAATGGTAACCTTGGAGTCTCCACAAGAAGAGGGGATGTGTTTGTAGTAGAAAATCCGACTTCCGGAAGACCCTATTTCAAGAAATTTGCATCTGGCCTTCATGAGGCTTTAGGTCTTTACTATGAAAACGGCGCTTTTTATGCCGTTCAGCGTGGTGAGCTTACCAAAATGGTAGATACCAACGGTGATGATAAGGCAGATTTATACGAAACAGTAGCGGCTTGGCCACTTTCTTCACATTACCATGAATATAGCTTCGGTCCAAAAGTAACTCCTGATGGTGATTTTATTGTCACTACCAATGTCGCATTTGGAGATCAAGAATGGTGGAGAGGTGAAAGTAGAGTGCCTTTCAGAGGTTGGACCTTAAAAATCCATCGTGATGGAGAAATCGAACCCTATGCAACAGGGATGAGATCTCCAGCAGGTGTTGGTGTTTTGAATGGCGAAGTTTTCTACACAGAAAACCAAGGTGATTACCAAGGTTCTGGTGGATTATGGCACTTGGAAAAAGGTGATTTCTCTGGACATCCAGCTGGTCTGAGATGGTCAGGTTTACCTAATTCTCCAATCAAAATTACTACTGAGGAATTTGACAAAGTTGTCGATCCTCAAAGAGTGAAAGATGCAAACGGAAGATATATCAAGCCAGAAAATGTGGTAGATGATAATTTTGTCACACTTTATGAGGCTAAAAAATCTCTTCCTGCTATTAAACTTCCTGCAGTTTGGTTCCCATATGGTGTTCATGGAATTTCTACTTCTGAGCCTATCGTGATCCCTGATGGTGTTTTTGGTCCTTTCGAAGGCCAGCTTTTAGTAGGTGACCAAGGTCAAAGTAAGATCATGCGTGTGGTTCTTGAGAAAGTGAACGGTGAATACCAAGGCGCCTCCATTGATTTCAGAAATGGTTTCCAATCTGGAGTTCTTAGAATAGTGTTTGCAGATGATCAGTCTCTTTTCGTAGGTGAAACCAATAGAGGTTGGGGTTCTGCAGGTGATGCAAATGAAGGCTTACAGAGATTGGTTTGGAACCGCGAATTGCCTTTCGAAATGAGAACCGTGAAAGCCAAAGTAGATGGTTTTGAAATCGAATTTACGAAGCCAATCGATAAAGAGTCAGCGGAAGATTTGAGTTCTTATGCGGTAAGTAGCTACACTTATAAATACCACCCAGTTTATGGAAGTCCTCCAGTAAGAAACATGGACCATGAGATTTTGGGAGTTGAGGTTTCTGAAGATGGCATGAAAGTGAGAATTGCTGTGAAGGATTTGAAGCAGTATCATGTGCATAAAATCAGCCTTCCTGGTGTTAGAGAGGCTAACCAATCTCATGAGTTGATCCACCCAGATGCTTATTATACATTGAATAATATCCCAACAGGCACCAAAATGTTGATCAAACCTAAGCCAGTTCCTGTGGTAGAGGTAAAGGAAGAACCTAAAAAAGTAGCGGCTTCATCCACTCCATCTACTGGAATCCCTTCTGAAGCGGAGATCAAAACCTTATTGGCAAAAAACACTTGTACAGCTTGTCATGCGCCAAACAAAAAAGTAGTAGGTCCTGGATTCAATGAGGTGGCTAAGCGTGGTTATTCTCCAGAAAAAATTGTGGATTTAATCTATAATCCAAAACCTGAAAACTGGCCTGGATATGCCACTCCAATGGCTCCAATGCCTCAGGTTAAAAGAGAGGACGCATTGAAAATTGCACGATGGATTAATTCCCTGAAATAATAAATGACAGATATAAATGAGTTTTAATTCAAAAAACCGGAGCCTTTCAGGCTTCGGTTTTTTATTTGTATCAATTTTTGAGGAGAAACACTTGTTGTTTTTCCATTCTGAGTTTTCCAATTTCAAATGCTAAGGCTTTCAGGACTAATGCCTTTTAAATATCTTGGTAAACCTAAAGTTTATATTCTTTCATTCATTTTTAATCAAAACCCATATGCCTACCCGTTTACTATTTCTTCTCGCATTCCTACTTTTTTACTGCTCACCAAAACCTGAAGAAAACATTGAATCGAATGTTTTTAGTGCAGATGTGATTATTTATGGAGGAACTTCAGCTGCAATAACAGCCGCTGTTCAGGTGAAAAAAATGGGGAAATCTATCATCATTGTTTCTCCTGATCAGCATTTGGGAGGGCTTTCCTCTGGCGGTTTGGGGTATACTGATACTGGAGATAAATCCGTGATTGGAGGTCTTGCAAGAGAGTTTTATGGAAGAGTTTATGCGCATTATCAACAAGATTCGGCTTGGAAGTGGCAAAAGCGCGAAGAGTATGGCAACAAAGGGCAAGGTACTCCAGCGATAGACGGAAATGCTAGAACGATGTGGATTTTTGAACCGCATGTGGCGGAGCAGGTTTTTGAAGATTTTGTTTCAGAAAATAAGCTGGAAATCTGGAGAGATGAATGGCTGGATAGATCAAAAGGAGTCACTTTGTCCGAAGGAAAAATCACTAAGATTTCAACTCTTTCTGGAAAAACCTTCGAAGGAAAAGTGTTTATCGATGCTACTTACGAAGGAGACTTAATGGCTGCAGCCGGAGTTTCTTACCATATTGGAAGAGAATCAAACGAAACTTACGGCGAAAAATGGAATGGAGTCCAAGTGGGTGTTTACCAACATAGACATTACTTTCAGGACTCTATTAGTGCTTATGAAATCCCAAATGATCCATCAAGCGGTCTTTTACCAGAAATTTCAGATCAGCCTCCCGGAATCAATGGCGAGGGAGATTCCAGACTTCAAGCTTACAATTACAGATTATGCATGAGTAGACATCCTGATAATCGGGTTCCTTTTGCGAAACCTGAAGGATATGATCCTCATCGATATGAACTTTTGGCGAGGGTATATGAAGCAGGTTGGGATGAGACTTTCGATAAGTTTGATCCGATTCCAAATTTGAAAACAGATACCAATAATCATGGCCCTTTTAGTACTGATTACATTGGTAAGAATTATAATTATCCAGAAGCCAGCTATGAGGAGAGAAACGCGATGCTCGAGGAGCATAAAAATTATCAGCAGGGATTATTATACTTTATGGCAAATGATCCTCGGGTTCCTCAAAAAGTCAGAGATGAAATGGCTCAATGGGGATTGGCAAAGGATGAATTTCAGGATACTGGAAATTGGCCACATCAGATTTATGTGAGAGAAGCGCGAAGAATGATCGGTGATTATGTAATGACTGAGCACGAAGTTTTAGGAGATAGGGAAGTGCCTCAGCCTATTGGAATGGGTTCCTATTCTTTAGATTCACACAATGTGCAGCGTTTCATCACGCCGGGAGGGAATGTTCAAAATGAAGGAGATATAGGCGTACATCCTAAACAACCTTATAGCATTTCCTTAGGAACAATTCTTCCTAAAAAATCAGAATGTAGCAATTTGCTGGTTCCGGTTTGTGTCTCCAGTTCCCACACTGCCTTTGGTTCAATCAGGATGGAACCGGTTTTCATGATTTTAGGTCAATCTGCAGCTGCAGCTGCATCTCTTGCAATCGACGGAAATCAAGCTGTTCAGGATGTAAATTATGATCAGCTGAGAGAAGTCTTATTGAATGAGAAGCAGGTGATGGAGCTGGCTGGAAGACTATGATTATCAGTCTCTCGGAGGAGTGATCATGATGTGTGCCCGATGCGTACCTGGATCCATAATCCAAGGCATTCCTGGAGCGCTAGGCTTTAATGGTAATCCAGTTGATTCTGAAGTTGCCCAAGGTAGATAAACCACATATCTCAAATAAGGATCTGTTACTTCCCCTGTTGAGGGATTGTAATTCTCCTGCTCAGCTGTCAAAACAAACAGTGTAGCACCTTCTTTTGGCATTTTAAGCTTTCCGCTTTTTGCTTCTGCTTCTCTGGTGTCAAAAATTTCCTGAAATGATTTTCCTTCTTTCTTTAATTCCCTTCCTCTTATCATAAAGGGTTCCAGGTCATTTTGGTAGGCAGCGACACTAAATCCAGGCGAATTTGGATCATCTGCAATACAGACCATTTCGTTTTTTCCTTGTCTGAGAACCATGAATTCTCCGTTTTCTCCATAGCCATACACCATTGCATCCGCTCTTTTTTCCTCAGGTGCTGCCATGACAGCGGTTTTTATCTGGATATCTTTGGATGCGACAGTTTGAGAAAATGCAATTCCTGAAAACAGGAGCATACTAAAAGTCAAAATCGTATTTTTCATAAATCAGTTAATTGGGTTGATTCAATTTACCATAAATTTCCCAGAATCTTCTGATTTTGAATTTGGCTTCCAGACAATGCTTAAATCAGCTCGTTTTTTTGGTATACATCAATCCCCCTTGCTATCATTTGCTTGATCTCGGTTGACATGGCTTCATTTAGTTTTTTGAAATGAAAGCAGCTTTTGCCTTTGAGACATTTTCTTAATTCAGGTGAAATGAATTCAAATTCTTCAGGATGGGTGTAAATCGGGAAAAAATATAATCTGGAATCTTTTGGTTTGGGAACCACAGACCCAAAATAGAAACCATCAACTTTTTGCTTCCCTTGCATGGCTGGAATACCACCAGCCACTTCAAAAACCTGTGGATTATCTTTCTTTACAACTAATGGGGGAACATGTGATCTTAGTGAATCAATTAAAAACTGTCTGATTTCTTCCACATTTTCCATCTGATTGTGATGTTTTAGGATTAGTAATTTACAGACCAAATCCCTGCCTTTTCCGCAGTGGTAGGTGAAAGCACCGAGTCTTTGTAAACAATCATTGGTTGACCTTCTCCCTCATATTCCCAAAATTTTCCTTTCAGGAATACATTGAATTGAAGCGTAACGCCTGAATCAAGCTCAGAGAGAAAATAGTTTTTCCAAACTTCTTTTAAAGTCAGGTCTTTCAATTCCTGCTCTTTTTCAGGAGCTACAAATGGTTTTCTGCTACTGCTCACCCAACTGGAATCCATGCTGTTGTTTCCAAGCTGAAATGAAGGCACCAAAAGTAATTCAGAAGTACTAGGGACCTTTTGAGTATAGAGTTCAGCATACCAGCTGTCCTCACCCAATAGGATAGAACTGCTGGCAAATGGTAACTGGAAACCCGTGATGTTTTTGTTTTCTGGCTCTTTCAAAAATGTCAAATCATCGGAATTGGGGTAGATCTCCAAAATTGAGTTTCCGATTATTTTTCCATCTGGACCAAAAATGTAGGAAGCGTTATATAGGTCTTTTCTTGACTCTATGAATAATTCCCCTTCCGATACGTAGGGCCCTGGAAGTACAATAGATCCTGCGACGATGTATGTTTGGAATTCTTTTGCGAGTTCACTGAAAGTGCTGAAATAAACCGAAGCCATTTGTTTAGCTTTCATTCGTAGAATGGCCGATGCAGCTATGTTTTCTTCATTTCCGGTTTTGATATAGCCTAAAAAATAATCGAAAATATTGCTGAAAATCAGTGTTTTAAATGCGTTGTTTATGGTTTTTTCATCAGCGATCACATGTTTTTCTCCAACCACCACTAGCCATGTCCCGATATACTGAGGAAATACTACTAGGGTGTTTTTTCTAATAAATCCTTGGGAATTTGCCTCGGCGAGGTATAGGCGTAATTTTTCTTGATAAAGAGCCGGGTCAAAGTAATCTGAAACCAGCATGTAAGGCTGTATACCAATTACATTGCGATCAAGGGAATCTGGAGAGTTTACTTCCTCTGTAACCGAAAGAAAGGTCTGAGTCTCTGGTAATGGAGTGTTTCTGCCAGAGTATGACCAAATTAACCAAACGAAAACAGTGAAAATGAGGAAACTTATAAATCTTTTTAACATTCAGATCGATCTAAATCGAAGTGAAAAAACAGCTTTTCTACTTCGAATAAATGAAAAACGCCAAACCAAACGCCAAATTAATTAAAAGCTTCAATTATCGAATTCAAAACCAAATCTCTCTCCTTTTTTTAGCATAATTGTGGTCTCAGAATCATTGTAAAATATGGTCAAGGTTTGAGATTCTCCGGGTAGAATGGAAAGGAAACTCAATTGCCCATTTTCCCATTTCATATCGATCTCGTGATTTCCTCTGGCTTTAATTCCTTTGACTTCCCCATTTTTCCAAGCTTTCGGCAAAGCAGGAAGTAGCCGGAGAATTCCTGGTTCGTGGGATTGAATTAGCATTTCTGCCACTCCGGCTGTATATCCGAAATTTCCGTCAATTTGAAATGGTGGATGTCCATCAAACAAATTTGGATAGAGTGAATTGGTGATCAATTTTTGGATGTGCTCATGTGCCATTTCACCATCTAATAGCCTAGCGGAAAAGTTGATTAACCATGCTCTAGACCATCCTGTACCCGCACCACCATTGGCTAGGCGAAACTCAAGTGTTTTTCTAACAGCCGCAAAAGCTTCTGGCGTTTCACTGGTAGTGATTGCATTTCCAGGGTGAAACGCATAAAGATGAGACATGTGTCTATGGCCCTTTTCGGTTTCCTCATAAGGTTTGTCCCACTCCAAGATTCTTCCATCTTCGGCAATCTGTACTCCTGGTCTTAACTTCTCTAATTGATCTTCGATTTTGTCTCTTAACCTAGATTCGGAACCCAGAATTTTTGCTGCTTCAAGAAATGAAGTAAATACATCGGCAATAATCTGTTGGTCCATCGCAGCTCCCATGGTAGTAGCTACGGATTCGCCTTTCTCATTAAAAAATTGGTTTTCGGGGGAAGTAGAAGGTGCAGATACCAAGGTGTTTTCACCTGGATATTCCACCAACCAATCTGAATAAAAGGCTGCAACTTCTGCAATTGCTGGAAAGGCCCTATCCGCTAAGAATCTTGAATCATTGGTGAATAAATAATGATCCCAATAATGTCTTGCCATCCAGCCACCGGCGCCAATCCAACCACCCCAATAAGCAGTGGCCGCACGCATAAATGGCACTTGCCAAAGATCTGTCGCATGGGGAAGAAATGAACCTCGCATATCAAAATTTTTCTGGGCAACTTCCTGCCCTCTATAAATAACCCCATCCAGAAAATCAAAAAGAGGCTGGTTCAGCTTGCCAAGATTTGTGACATCAGCCGGCCAGTAATTCATCTGCAAATTGATGTTTAAATGATAGTCGGCATTCCATGGAGCATTGATGTCTTTGTTCCATATTCCTTGCAGGTTGGCAGGATTGGAACCAGGTCTGCTGGAAGAAATCAATAAATACCTGCCATAATCAAAAAGGAGTTTTTCTAAATACAGGTCTGATTGGCCTGATTGTACATTTTTAATTCGAACATCGGTTGGGATTTCATTGATGGAAGGATTTCCCAGACTCAGATGCATTCTGTCAAAATAAGACTGATAGTCTTCCACATGGCTTTTTACTAAGTCATTCCAGGATTTACCTTTGATTAGCTCGATGGATCTTTCTGCACCAGACTCAAAATTCTTGTTATAATAACTGGTAGAAGTTACCAATTTTAGCAAAATCTCTTTTGCTCCATTCAGCTCCAGAAAATCGAACCCAGTACCTATTTCATTATCCGGTGATTCTGCAATTAAAATAGTTCTGAATTTCACTCCGTTTAAAATAGGAAAGGGTTTGGAATCGATCTGCCCTTTTCTTTGAGTAACCATTCCTGCCATTTCCAAAGTCTGAGAATCAATAGATTTGGATTCTGCTGTTGCAAAACCTTCATCTTCAGGCCTACTTAACCGGATTTTACCCACAAAACCTTTTGGGTGATCCGTATATAATCGGATTATTATTGCATCATCAGGATGACTTGCTATCACTTCTTGGCTAACCAAATGCCCTTCACTCAGGAATGAGGAAGTTGCCAAAGCTTCGTGAAGGTTTAATGAACGCTTGTAGTCGGTGATTTCATCGAATTCGAAATCCAACCATAAATCTCCCAAAGTCTGATGGGATCTCGTGATCGCTTTTCTGGAGAAAGCTGCCACCCAAAGTGAGTCTGCTTTGCTATTATCTCCTGCTAAAAGGTAGTTACGCACCTGTTCCAGATCTTTTCTTCGACCTTCCGCGATTCCCCAATCATCTACAGAGCCTGGCCACATCGAATCCTCATTTAATTGGATCCGCTCCATGCTGGTTTTACCAAAAACCATGGCTCCCAATCTTCCATTGCCTACCGGCAAAGCTTCCTCCCATTCTTCAGCAGGATTGGTGTACCAGAGAATTGATTTTTGAGCAAATGTGTGGAGGGAAAAGCAAAAAAATAGAACTATAGCGGTTATCAGGGATTTCATGCATTTTGGGTTTGGGTTTAAGATTACAAAAAAGACAATCCTTCGCCAATAGAAATTACTTAAAAAACCGCACTCTGTGTTTAATCCTTACATTGAGCGAAGAAAATCCTTGAATTCTTTTGTATTGAAATTGCTCATGCCTTGCTGGTAAAAAACTATTTTACCTTCTGGACTTACGACAAGTGTGGTTGGAATTGCCTCGCTTTGCAAACTATTATTCAGGCCAAAACTTGCGTGTGCAGTCGGGAAGGTCCAGCTTTTGCCATTGATGAATTTCCTGCTTTTTTCGATGTCATTATCAATTCCTATTAAAAGGAATTCAAGATTAGGTTCATCTTTTACATCCTTATAAAGTTCCGAAATATGTGGCATTTCTGCTCGACAAGGTCCACACCAGGAAGCCCATAAATTGATAAAAAGCGTTTTTCCTCTATAACTCTCCAGATTGATTTGCTTGCCGTCAAATGTGAGAAATTTACCTCTGTAATCGAATTGGTTTTCGGTTAAATCCGGTCTTTCGATAGAAGGTTTGATTAGACCTGTTGATAGTAAGACTGATTGTAAACCACCAATAACCACGGGAAGCAAGCCTGTGAAGTATAAAAATGCAACTACGCTGAGCATTATGCCCCAGCTTTTTATTTCTTTTTTCCAGTCCATAGTTAAGTACGAAGTACGAGTTTTGATTTACGAAGTTTGTGGAACTTCAAACTCGACTAACAAATATTAATGTCTATTTACGTCAGTTCTCGACTCCGCTCGAACTGACAATGTTTAATGTCCCAATTTTACAATCTTAAAATCAGTCCCTTAGTGACTTGACACACATTTCTTTCTTTTTGTCTCAAAAAGGAGGCTTAACTTGCGTCTCAAATCAAGAATAGAATTTCCATTTCTTATGAATTACGAAGTACAAATTGCAGCAGAACTTAATGTCAAACCATCACAGGTAAATGCCACCATCCAATTATTGGATGAAGGCGGGACAGTTCCTTTTATTTCCCGATACAGAAAAGAGGCAACGGGAGAATTAGATGAGGTACAGGTCGCTGCAATTCGGGATCGGGTACTGCAACTTCGAGAGCTAGCTAAGAGAAAAGAGGCTGTGCTGAAGTCCATCGAGGAGCAAGGGAAATTGACAACTGAATTGAAAGAAAAAGTAGAAGGAGCGGAGACTATGTCCAAATTGGAGGATATCTATTTGCCGTATAAACCAAAGCGTAGAACAAAAGCGACTATAGCGAGAGAAAAAGGTCTCGAACC
The DNA here is from genome assembly GCF_014206875.1 of Algoriphagus iocasae. GTDB lineage: Bacteria > Bacteroidota > Bacteroidia > Cytophagales > Cyclobacteriaceae > Algoriphagus > Algoriphagus iocasae. The sequence goes on from NZ_JACIJO010000003.1 coordinate 169,078, forward strand.
ATTAGCAGAGATGATTTTCGGGCAGAATTCTATCAATTTAGATACAGAAGCTGAAAAGTTTATTGATTCTGAAAAAGAAGTGAATTCCATCGAAGATGCCTTGCAAGGTGCCCGGGATATTATGGCTGAGTGGATCAATGAAAATGCTGAGTTGAGGGAAAAAATGAGAAAGCTCTTTTTGGAAGAAGGGATTTTTTCTTCAAAAGTCCTTCCGGGTAAAGAGCAGGAAGCCATTAAATACAAAGACTATTTTGATTGGTCTGAGCCTATAAAAACAGCACCTTCCCATCGGGTTTTGGCGATGAGAAGAGGAGAGAAAGAGTTGTTTTTAATGCTTGATTCTGTGCCTGAAGAAGCTTCAGCTATTTTTCTGATGGAGAAAATGATTCTTTCTGATGCGGCCAATTCTTCTGTGGAACAAGTGAAATTGGCAATCAAGGATTGTTATAGAAGATTACTAAAGCCAAGCATGGAAACGGAAGTTCGATTGCTGACCAAACGTAAAGCCGATGAAGAAGCAATCAAGGTTTTTACAGAGAATCTGAAACAGTTGCTTCTTGGAGCGCCTTTAGGGCAAAAGTCAGTAATGGCAATCGATCCTGGTTTCAGGACGGGTTGTAAGTTGGTATGCTTAGGGCCACAAGGTCAGTTTTTACATTACGAAGCTATCTATCCTCATGAACCTCAAAGAAGGGCTACTGAGGCAGGTATGACTGTAAAAGGCTTGGTGGAGAAATTTGAGATTCAGGCAATTGCCATAGGAAATGGAACTGCAGGGCGTGAAACAGAAACATTCGTAAAAAGTCTAGGGTTGCCAAAATCGGTGATCGTGACAATGGTGAATGAATCGGGAGCATCAATTTATTCTGCATCTGATGTCGCCAGAGAGGAATTTCCGGATCTGGATTTGACAGTGCGGGGTGCAGTTTCTATCGGACGTCGATTGATGGATCCGCTGGCTGAACTGGTAAAAATTGATCCTAAATCAATTGGTGTGGGTCAGTACCAGCATGATGTGGATCAAAACGCCTTGAAAAATGCGTTGGATGATACCGTGATGTCTGCAGTAAATGGTGTAGGAGTTGAGGTAAATACCGCCTCAAAACAGTTACTGACTTATGTTTCAGGACTCGGTCCAACTTTGGCACAGAATATTGTGGATTTCAGAAATGAAAATGGTCCATTCAATAGCAGAGCTCAGCTAAAGAAAGTACCAAGGTTAGGTGATAAAGCTTTTGAGCAAGCTGCTGGATTCTTGAGAATCAGCCAGGCAAAGCATCCTTTGGATTCTTCCGCAGTACACCCTGAGCGATATGCTTTGGTGGAGCAAATGGCAAAAGACTTAAATGCCTCAGTATCTGATTTGATGAGCTCAGAAGAGCTTAGAAAGAGGATTATTTTGAAAAATTATGTTTCTGAATCGGTAGGAATTCCTACGCTACAGGATATTTTGGAAGAACTGGCAAAGCCGGGACGTGATCCGCGTGAGAGTTTTGAGGTTTTTGCTTTCGAAGAATCAGTAAATAGTATTGGCGATCTAAAAACAGGGATGAAACTCCCAGGAGTCGTGACCAATATTACAGCCTTTGGGGCATTTGTGGATGTGGGAGTTCACCAAGATGGCTTAGTTCATTTGAGTCATTTGGCAGATCGCTTTGTGAAAGATCCTAATGAGATCGTTTCGGTAAATCAAAAAGTACAGGTAACTGTCATGGAGGTAGATATTCCTCGAAAGAGAATCGGGCTTAGCATGAAGTCAGACCCTTTTGCTGAGCGAGGAAAGAAGATGGAGAAAAAGCCAGCTTCAAAACCTCAGCGACAAGAGCCTGAAGGTACAATGGCAGATAAATTAGCGGCTTTGAAAAAGCAATTTGGAAGGTGATTTTTTCTTTAACCGCAAATTGAGCAAAGGTTGCACAAAGAAGCGCAGGGAATATTTTCTACTCTGAGTCAATAAATCAAAACTAAAGAGTTATAGAAAGCCCCGAAATGTGGATCTCGGGGTTTTTTCAATACATCATCCCAAAAACCCACAATGGAATTTTATTTCCAAAACCATACTCTATCTCATCTGCTACAATCATGTGGTTTTTTAAGTGTCTAACTTGGTTAGCATCCTTATTTTTTCCTCCAACTTCAATTACAAGGTCCTCAATCAGGAAATCTCCCGACTTCGGTAGACGAACTTCTTTATTGATGTTTTTAAGTTGGTTTAGTAAGAAAGTTTCACGAACCGAACCTATTTCAGGGTTTGCTTTTAATGCATAGGAGAGGTTAGTGTTTTCTAGATACACTTTATCCGGTTTTTGCAAAAGAGAAACACCTTTTCCATCTGCTACCAAGAAATTGAGCAATCTAGCTTTTTCCAATTGGGTGAGCCATTCATAAACTGAGTCTCTGCTGGTTTCAATTTTTCGTGCAATTGAAGATACATTTGGCTTGAATGGGGCTGACTCAGCTAACACGCCTAGAAGCTTCTTTACCTTGTATGCTGTTCCCGCATTGTAATCGGCAATAAAGGCTAAATCTGATTCTACTACTGTGTTAATGATCTGTTGGAGGAAAATAGGGATGATTTCAGGGTTCGACTCCGTGATAATTGGGAGATAACCTCTCTTTAAATATTCTCTAAAGATGGGAAGTGGATGAAGTTTTGAGTTAATCTCCTTTGTAATGTCTGCCTGTGTATTTTGTACTTCAGCAAGTGAAACAGGTTGAAAATTTTGGCCTTGAGTCAAGTTTAAGTATTCCCGAAAGGACATTCCTGGTAATTCATAGGTAAACACTCGACGGCTCAAATCGGATTCTCCTTTATAAATGTCCAGAGCAGAAGAGGATGAGAATACAACTTTCAAATCAGGAAAAGAATCATATATATTTTTAATCTCCCGTGACCAATTTGGGTATTTGTGAACTTCATCTATAAACAAGTACCTCCCGCCGTTTTGATAGAATGTATGAGCTGTCTCTACAAGATTATGGGTGTAAAACCAGTAATGATCAGCTGAAAAATAAAGAGCTTCTTGAGCCTTTGGTTTGATTCCATACTTGATTTGCTGCAACATCAAAGTTGTCTTTCCAGAACCTCTAGGTCCTTTTATGGCAATCATTCGTAGATTCCAATCTATTTTGTCGAAGAGGTATCTAAAAAACTCATCTCCAACTTGAGTAAGTAGATTTTGGGAATTTGAGAATAGGATATCCATGATTTGTCGAATCTATTCTACAAAATTAAAAAATAATTGTCGAATTAAAACTACAAATATATTATTTAATGTCTTTTCTATTCGACACAATTTGAATCTTTATTTCAATTTTTAGTTTTCTCCTAACACCTCCGCTGTTATCTCTAGCGATCTCAATCGCTTTTCAGGCTCATAAATATTAGTAGACACCATCAATTCATCTACTTCCACTTGCTGGAAGAAACTTTCAAATTGAGGTTTTAGAGTCTCTTTACTTCCAATAAATGTACAAGCCATCATGTTTTGGATTGCGGCAGCTTCATGCTCCGTCCAGATTCCTTCCATGCTGCTGACCGGTTTTTTCATCGGATAGGATTTTCCACGAATGATGCCTAAAGCTGTCTGGTAAAATGAAGTAGCCAAATAATGAGCCTCCTCATCTGTATCTGCAGCTATGACATTGACGCAGGAAATAAAATACGGCTTTTCTAACTCTTTTGAAGCTTGGAAGTTTTCCCGGTAGTATCTGGAGGCATTGATCAAATATCCCGGAGCAAAGTGGCTCGCAAAGGCATAGGGAAGCCCTTTTTGAGAAGCTAAAACGGCGCTGCTCATACTTGAACCAAGCAGATAAATTGGAACATCCAGTCCTTCGGCAGGAAATGCACGAACTTTTTCATCTGCATTTTCTTCGGAAAAATATCGCTGCAAATCATCCAGATCATTTGGGAAATCCTGCACAGATTCCATTCTGCCTCTTCTCAAGGCATTAGCTGTAGTCTGGTCAGTCCCAGGAGCACGACCCAATCCCAAATCAATCCGGTTGGGATACAAAGTGGCAAGTGTCCCAAATTGCTCTGCAATAATCAAAGGGCTGTGATTTGGGAGCATAATTCCGCCTGAACCTAAACGGATTTTCGATGTGCCATTGGCCAAATAACCAATTAATATTTGAGGGGCTGAACTGCCGACATTGGCCATGTTATGGTGCTCAGCTAGCCACATTCTAGTATAGCCAAGTTGTTCTGCATGACGTGCAATTTGCAGACTTCTTTCATAAGCATCTTTGGCATCAAAATCTTCTCTAATTATCGAAAGGTCGAGAAGAGAATAGGGTACTGACATAGTTGGATTCTTTTTCAAATAGAATAATGCCTGAAATCTTCGGGCATATTTCCTAATTCTTTTAAGCTTTGAAAAGTTTCTTTTTCTCCTTTTTTGTTTGACCTTCTTTTCAACAAACCGTGCATATATAACCCCAAAAAATTATGGGGAAAATCAATGCTGATTTGGATAAAATTAGATTTAACTACCTGATAGATAGTTTTTAAGGTGTTTTTGGATTCGCTTGGGTGTTGGCTCCGTTTTTGATTTTTTGAGATTATAAAACTTGATTTTAGAGTTTTGTTATCATTAAACCCAAGTATTATGAACGATATAATTCAGCTAAAAAGCAATCTGATCGATTCCTGCGCAAAGGCAATGGAAGACTGTATGAAATGTGCAGAAAGCTGCCAGAAAATATTAGGAATGGAGTCCTGTGTCAAAGTATGTGGCAGATGTATTGATGCTTGCAAAGACTGTATCTATGCCTTTGAAACTGGCGCAGAAAATAGAGGAGAGTTGTTGGTGAGGTGCAAAGAAGCCTGTGAAGCATGTGTTGAAGTTTGCGGAAGCCAACAACATGATCACTGTCAAAAATGTGCAGAATCGTGTAGAATCTGCCTGGAAGAATGTGAGAATATGATGTTATAAAAAAATCCCCCAACAGGTAATTTCTAGTTGGGGGATTTTTTTGATTTATATAGAATCAGGACCGCCTCTTCGGCCGTCTCCGCCTCCGGAATTCATCATATCGTTGTAGTCATTCATGTCCATTCCTTTACTAAATCTTCTGAGATTGAAGGAAAACGTCAACATGAAGTATCTCTGTAGTACATTGTTCTGAACGTCTTCAATGTAAACATCTGTCACATTTCTTCTGACACTGGTATTCTGTCCCAAAAGGTCATAAACATTCAATGAAATCTCGCCTCTTTGGTTATTGAAGACTTTCTTCCCTAGACTCATGTTCATTAACAGGAAGTTGTTATCAAAGCCTTCTGAAAGTCCTGAATTGATCTGGTGATTAAGATCCAGACGATAAACAAAACCTTCCCAAATGATCCAGCTGAAATTTAACCTTGTACGCTGATTATAAAATTTATTATTCAGGTTCGGATTTAAGGTATTCTCTACATCATTGAAAGACATTCGAGTTGAAATGTTGAAATCCACTTGATCACTGATATTACTGCTTAGGGATATCCCAGTGCTATATCTTTTGGAATTGTTAAAACTCAATTCACCATTTACCTGACCTGGTCTTTTGTCGTAACTGAAACCTCCGTTGATATTTAAATTGGATTTGATGAAATCCACTGGCATTCCATAACTCACCCAAGATCTGAAGTCTTGGTATCCATCCAAATTGACAGGTCGGAAAAGCTGAGAACCTTTTTCCAAAATAACCCCTCCTGGAAGCTCTGTAGTTTCTTCAGCTATGAAAGAACTGTTAGCGATCGAGTTGGCTACCAATCGTGATTGAGCAAAAATAAACCAAGATCTATCGGTGTCTGGATTTCTACTTCTGAATCTCAATCGGATTCTATTAGAATACGATTGATCCAAATCTGGATTCCCTGTTCTCAACTGTAAAGGATTAGAATTATCAATAACTCCTTGAAGTTGCTGTACAGATGGGGCGTCCGTATTAGTGTCGTAATCCAACTCCATGTTGGTGTTATCAGAAAACTTGTAATCAAAACGTACTGTAGGAAGGAAGCTTTCAAAGGTTCTTTGAAGATCGAAAGGGGCAGGGAAGAATTGATCATTCTGAAGTTTTGCATTTTGATATTGACCTTCGATCTGAAATTGCATTTTTTTCAATTGGTATTGATAACCAAGTTCCAATTCCTGAGTCAAATATTTGCTCTCAAAAGTATTACTCAAAGCTGTATCTAAGGATAAATCCAATCCTAAAGGATCTTCATTCAGAATATCAAATGTCAACTGATCAGAATCATCTGCACGATTTCCGATTTCATACTCCAACTCCATTTGACCATTTTTTCCGATCGGTTCGGTATAGGAAGCACTGGTCTGCCAGTTGGTGCCAGTTCGATCTCTAGAGATTTTCTGATTGATGATCTCAGTTCTCTGATCGGGTTGGAAAAAGGTGTTTTCCGCTCTTCGGAAAGCTAAGTCTTTGTTCCAATGATACCCGAAGTTCATCCGCATAGTCAATGATCTTCCTGGTTTACTAAACTTATGACCATAGTAAAGTCGGTTGTCAATATCGAAATCGTCATTATCTGCGGTCCGGATATTTTCTGTTTGGTTCAGCGGTCCCAAATTATTCATGGATTCACCCAAAAAGCTAGAGTTTTCTTTGTCATTTGACATTGAGAATCTCGGTCTATAGACAATTCTATTATTCTCATTTGGGTTGTATTCCAACCTCATGTCAAATCTATGATCTTGATTTGTCCGGGTATTTCTACTGTCTTCTGTATAGGTTTGATCGTCATTAGAATCCGTGACATATTCTCTGAATAGAGACGAAACTCCATTATTCTCTCTTGTTCTGAATAAATAACTTCCACTGACTTTGATTTTTTCTCCCCAAAGATCGGAGTAGTTTAATCCGAGAATATTGGTTTTGATAATCCCATTTTGAGGTCTGTTATTTCCCTGGGCATTTGGATCAGAAGAGAAATCCTGCACGTTGATATTATTACTAAGACCAGTAAATGTGATTCTTTGGTCTTCATTAAATGCGTTTATACTGGCTCCCAATAAATATCGGTCATCGGTACCATACCCTGCAGACATTTTACCAAATTGACCTTTTCTTCTATTTGGTTTAGTGATGATGTTGATGGTTTTCAACCTTTCCCCATCATCAAATCCACTTAACTGGGCTTTTTCACTTTTCTGATCAAAAATCTCAATTCCCTGAATTACTTCCGCTGGTAAGTTTTGCAAAGCTGTTTGTACATCCCCTCCGAAAAACGGTTTCCCATCTACTAATATTTGTGCAATGTTTTCTCCTTGTGCCTGTAAGGCTCCATCCATCATGGTGACACCTGGAAGCTTTTCTACAAGTGTCTGTGCACTTGCATCTTTCATGGTTTTATAAGCATCTGCATTGAAAAGCGTGGTATCACTTTTTTGGATTCCGGTTGACCTTCTAGCGCTTATGGTTACCTCATTTAATTCAGTTGCTGTTTCTTGGAGTACCAAATTGCCAAGTTCAAGATCTTTGCTTACCTGAATATTCTTGAACAAGTCTTTATATCCTAAATACTGGACTTTAAATATAAATTCACCCTCTCTAATTTCATGCAATTCAAAGTTTCCATCAAGATCTGAAATCATCCCATCCACTTGAGTCGAATCAGTGATAGTCAACAACAAAACAGTGGCATTTGGAATACTTTGATCTGAGCCAGACTCAATGACTTTACCCCGAATTGAATAGGATTGAGAAAAAGAGCCAATAGTTACTCCTAGTAAAAAGAGTAGAGTTAAATAATATTTCATGTTTGGTTTAGAGTTTCCTTACTTCTTAAGAATAGAACAAGAAATAAGACAATAGGTTATTATAAGAAACAAAGTAAGCGACTGAGAGTCGGGATTGACAGGAAATATTGTCTAAGCGGTCAAATGAAGTATTGAGCAGTACATTTCACTAAAAGAATATTTATTGATTTCAGAATAATTTGGCGATTGTTATTGTCTGATAATGAAACAATTGAATCATGGTTTAAATTGACTGACAATATTTGTCAATAAAAAATGTTTATTTTTCATTCATATGAATGTTTATAAAAGTAACATTTGTAAATTAGCTGTCGTTAAATCAATCAGATATGGAAAAGCAAGACAACATCAGCATCACTACAAAAACTCTGGCATCAGGAAACAGACAGGTGAAGTTTTTTATTGAAGATGAAGCTAAACCTCAGTACGGATATTTATTGGTGACAGAGCCAAAACCAGTTGGGGAAATCATTGAAGAAATCAAACTTCGTATGGAAATGAGAAAGTCAGCTGCTTTGAATTTAAATCCCTTTTTTCCAGTGCAACCTGTGCCAGATGATCATAACTTTTATTTGTTTTCAGCATGAATTATCTAGCCTCAAACCTTAAATTTTTGCGAAAGCAAAAAGAAATCACTCAAAATGAATTAGCTGAGCAATTGGCTGTTCAGAGGACGATGATATCTGCCTATGAAGATGGTCGGTCTGAGCCAAAACTCCAGACTTTGCAAAAGCTATGTGATATTCTTGAAGTGGGTTTGGAGGAATTATTAGAGCATGATATTGAAACAAAAGGGAGAAAGGCCGTCCAAAAAAGAGGAATTAATATTCTGACGATTGCCACGAATGAGGAGGATAAAGAAAATATCACCATGGTTCCTCAAAAGGCATCAGCTGGCTATTTAAATGGATTTTCTGATCCAGAGTATATGGAAAGTTTGCCTCAGTTTCATTTGCCTAATTTATCCAGAAATGCAACCTACAGAGCATTCGAACTTGCAGGTGATAGCATGTTGCCATTGATTCCTGGTACAATTGTTATTGGTTCTTACGTAGACCAACCAAAAGATATTAAAAGTGGAAAAACCTATGTATTGGTAACTCAGACCGAAGGGGTAGTCTACAAACGTGTTTTTAATTACCTCAATGAAAATGGCAAACTTTTTTTGGTTTCAGACAATGACCACTACAAGCCATTTGAAGTAAGAGGAGAGGATGTCTTGGAAGTTTGGGAATCAAAAGCGTTTATCAGCACTGATTTTCCAAATCCTGGAGATAAAAAGAAACCAATCACCTTAGAGGATTTGGGAAAAATGATTCAGGATATTCAGGCAGATTTAAGAAAAATCAAGGGGTAATCCTTTGGAGTGAAATCGCAGTGCTAGTTCCTAAAGTTGGGAATGAAATTGTTCCGCTCCAGCTTGCTCCATTATCTGGGCTGGAAAGTCTTAGTTTTCCATTGATCTGAACCATCGAATTGTAATAATCAGAAGTCAATTGACTTCCAGAAATACTACCTGTTCCTTCTCCGACTTCTACATTAAAAATATTGTATTCAATAAACTCAAACGTGTTTTGGTTTTGGTTAAAGACCAGCGTACTGGTATTTCCATCCGGATCGGATAATAGCCAATATCCGCTGATGTCCTCCAATGCAGATTCGGAATCTCCAAGACTGCTTAGTTTGTCATAAATTTCCGTCCCCTCAGGATTATTGTCTCTTATTTCTTGCAAATCCTCAGTACTGACCGCTGGGCTTTGGAGCTCTTCCTCAGATTCTTCGGTCAACCCGATCGGATCTTGATAAGGATCTTGGTACGTGTCTTCGGGAGTTTCGAGCATCAAAATAACAATGATCAAGCCTACAAAGCCTCCTAATATCCATAAGTAATTTTGGGCAAGCCAGCTCTTTTTAGGTAGTATTGGCTTTAGCTTTTCTTGTTTTTTGATTGGCTTAGGCTCAACAATCTTATTTAAAACCGCTACCAACTGATCACAATCGTATTTCCACCTCGAACTGCTCAATTCATGTGCATGTCGACGTGTTAAGGCTTGTAGGTCCTCAGGTAATTGATCAGGACTTGGCATCACTGCACCGTTGACTAAAACAGGAATCACACGAATATCCCTTTTTAAGGCAGCAGAGATTTCAATTCTTATAAAATCACCTTCATGAAATAGCCTTGGATTTCCCTCAGAATCTTTGATGTTGGCCCAATGCGGTCCAATTAAAGCAATTAGAATTTTGCATGAATTCAAAGCTTTGTCAATTGCCTGAACGAAATCTAAGCCAGCTTCGATAGTCTCTACATCTAGAAAAACACTATCATCTCCATAAATTTCCTGGAGATGGTCGACAAGTCTTCCAGCCTCGCCAGAGGCATCTTGTCTGCGGTAGCTTACGAAAATTTTATTGTCAGCCATAAAAAAAATCCCTGAATGTCAGGGACTAATTTAACAAAAAAACCGATTTAAGAAGATTTAGCTTGAATTGTTATTCCTCCATCAAATCCTTAAATATTTCTTTGATTTTGCTAACCACATCATTAGAGGGATCAATATTTACTACTCCTTTGCCAAGCTCATGCCATAAACCATCTCCGCATTCAATATAATGTCCCCTTTTATTTCCAGGCTCTTCTTTTGCGATTTCGTAATTATAATCCGGAGTAAATATGAGTTTCATCAACTGAACAGTATACTCCCAATTGATATTTCTGGTCTCGTTTTCTTGCGAAAAAATAACCTCTCGATCTGAAAAACGGATCGTAATGGCACAATCGCTCACCTTTTCAGAGCTTACTTCCCGGTAATGTACCGTCAGAGGAGCTTCCTTCTTAGTGGTCTCATAAATCGCCTGAATCAAATCCTGACCAAATACCTGCCAGTCTTCCTGATTTGCAGGTACTTTTACCTTTCCTGGTTTACCGGAATCCATCAATTTCAGGATGATTCCAGCATCATCAACAGATTTTCCAGTCCACTTGGTGTCATTTACTTTATCTGAAATAGCTTTGATCCAGACTATACTTAGAGGTCCCTCGTAAGCAAAATCATCATTTAAAGTAAATCCCTCATCTAAGATCTCTTCTTCTGTCAAATCCTCTCTTTCGGTGTAATGAAGGTCAAGTTTTGCCGTTAAATCACCTTTACTCCAGTCCAAAGAAATCCGGTACATATGGCTGTAAGGTGGAGGAATAATTCCTGAATGAAATTCCAATTCTATTCCTGTAAACTCTTCTTTTTGCGGCATGGTAAAATTTGCTTTCGGCAAAAGTAATTTTTTTCGTTGAAATAGAAGTTATTTGCAAGGTTAAACGCTACGTATGGAATCAATTTCAGAGAGGATCGCCTCAGAGGTTTATGAAAAATCTTATGCGATTGTTGATGATTTTATCAGTGAAGAATTAAGAGTTTCTTTGCTGAAAGAGCAATCAGAGTTATTAGAAGCCGGAAAATTCAGAATGGCTGCAGTGGGTAAAGGGGAGAAGAAACAGGTGAGAACTGAGATCCGAAATGATCAGGTCCTCTGGATTGATGCTGAACATTTGAATAAATACGAAAAGCAATACTGGTCCAAAGTAGATGAGGTCAGACAAGCCATCAATCAACGATGTTATTTAGGACTAAAGTCTTTTGAAGCGCATTTTGCCCGATATCCCATCGGATCCTTTTATGTACGACACTTGGATCAGTTTCAGCAGGTTTTATACAGAAAAATAACTGTGATCATTTATCTCAATGATTCTTGGAGCCAGGAAGATGAAGGGATGCTGAGAATGTATTTGCCTCAAGAAGATGGTTCTGAAGAGATTTTGGATATCCAACCAAAGGGAGGAAGACTTGTGGTTTTCCTCAGTGGAGAAATTCCTCATGAAGTGATGCCAACCAAAAAAGAAAGAATCAGCATCACTGGCTGGTTGAGAGATATTGATTAACGGAGCTTAATCAAGACTTTGGCAGGTTTTTCTCCTACTTTGAATGATGATTTTTCAAAACTCGGAGCACCAAAAAGGAGTGAGGGGTTGTTTGAAAATCCAAATTTGTCCAAAGGATAGCCAATGCCGTTTTTCTTGATTTTTCCATCCAAATCCTCGTCATGGAAAACTGTGATCGCATAATTTCCAGGTTTTAAATCCTTGATGATGATGTAACCTCTTTTATTCTTGACGGGAATGATAAATTGTTTTAAGGCTTTTTCAGGATCTTCAGGAAAACCATCTTTTTGGTCAAATAAGAGGATCTGGAGATTCCCTTCATTCCATTCAGTTTCTTCGATGGTGAGATGGATTTCTCCTGAATTAACCTGACCAGTAACTAGAAGAAGGTTTAATAAGAAGGTGAAAATAAAACTCATTGACTCAACTCTCTCGTTTTTATTCGGTTTACTTTTCCTGAATCTGTTCGTATAAACTCAGGCAAAAAGATAATTTCTTTTGGCGATTCATATTTGCCTAATTGATCTTTGAGCTGATCATGCAAATCTTTTGCCTTTTCTTCGTAGCCAAGTTCAGATTCAATAAATAAAACCAGGCGATTTCCGAGTTTTTCATCTGGCAATCCGCTCAAAAAGTAATTTGAATCAGGAAAATAAGACTTTACGGATGCTTCAATTTTTGATTCTAAAACTTCAGGATGGAGCTTAATTCCTCCTGAATTAATCACGAAATCAGCTCTGCCTAACCAATTGAATTTAGTACGATCAATAATTTTTACCAGATCATTTGTTTGGATTTTTTCATTCCCACTCATTTCGGATTGAACCCAAAGCGTTTCCCGTTCATCAGTTCCGACCTTCACGTCCGGCAAAGCTTCATATACCAATTCTTCGTTTTGGTAGGGTGCGATAGCTATATGGGAAACGGTTTCAGTCATTCCATAGGTTTGAAATGCGCTTATTTGATTAGAAACAAGAGCATTCTTTACTGAATGAGAAACAGGTGCTCCTCCGATGATTAGGTATTCTACTTCCTTTAATTGTTCCAAAGACTCCTTTATGCTGGTCTCGACTTGTAATGGAACCATTGCAATGAATTTTGGACGAAACCCTTCTGGAATCGAGACGAGAGGATTTGAACTTGGTTCAACAGCTACAATTGGACAACTCCAAACCATCGCTCTTACTAGCATCATTTTGCCTGCAATGAACTTTGGGTTCATGCACAGAAGCATGGGTGTACCAGCTTTGATGTTAAAATATTTTTGTGTCGCCAATGCACTTGCGAGCATTTGAGATCGGCGGATTGTGATGATTTTGGGTGTTCCCGTAGAACCTGAAGTTTGAATATCAAAAGAATTTTGACCATCCAGCCAATCTTTGCAAAAAGAGATTGCATCCTGGGCAAACTCAGGTAGATCTGGCATGGAGGACTCAAAATCAGAAATTTCAGAGAATCTTTTAGACCCAATTATCAATTCAAACATGGAATTCCAGAGCGGTTATTGAAGTAAGTAGCGTACCAAACTACTAACAAATTTCGGTGAAGCCTGTTATCTTGCATCAAAAATAGACCTTTAAATTCATATATAATGGAGTGGATTACTGTCAAAGAATACGAAGATATCACCTATAAAAAGTGTAATGGCGTAGCTAGAATTGCTTTTAACAGGCCAGAAGTACGAAATGCTTTCCGACCTAAAACTACCTCAGAATTGTACGATGCGTTTTACGATGCGCAGGAAGACACCTCCATTGGAGTGGTTCTTTTAAGTGGAGAAGGCCCATCGAAAAAAGATGGTGGCTGGGCTTTTTGTTCTGGAGGTGATCAGAAGGCGAGAGGAGAGCAAGGTTATGTGGGAGAAGATGGCTATCATCGATTGAATATTTTGGAAGTTCAGAGGCTGATCCGTTTTATGCCAAAAGTGGTGATTGCGGTTGTTCCTGGTTGGGCAGTAGGAGGTGGACATAGTTTGCACGTAGTATGTGATTTGACCTTGGCTAGTAAAGAACATGCGATTTTCAAACAAACAGATGCTGATGTGACCAGTTTTGATGGCGGATATGGCTCTGCTTATTTGGCTAAGATGGTTGGGCAGAAAAAAGCCAGAGAAATTTTCTTTTTAGGAAGAAACTATTCTGCTCAGAATGCTTATGAAATGGGAATGGTCAATGCAGTTATTCCTCATGATGAACTAGAGTCAACTGCCTACGAATGGGCGCAAGAGATTTTAGCGAAATCCCCAACTTCTATCAAGATGTTGAAATTTGCAATGAACTTAACCGATGATGGAATGGTAGGCCAGCAGGTATTTGCCGGAGAAGCAACACGATTGGCATACGGAACCGAGGAGGCCAAAGAAGGTAGAAATGCCTTTTTAGAGAAGCGCAAGCCTGACTTTGGAGCCAATAAATGGATTCCTTAAAAAGTCAGAAAGTTAAAATATGAAAACAAAAAAGGTTCGAGTTCTAATACTCGAACCTTTTTTATGTCAATTCTATTCGATCGCCTGATAGACGAATTGCCTCATTTTTTCACCCCAGTAATTATCATAATTCGCCATCTGAGTCATGAAGATGGAAATCAGATTTTCTTTTGGGTCCACAAAGAAAAATGTACAATAGGCACCGCTCCAGAAATACTGGCCAACCGATCCTAAGGCTTTTGCATCCGCCAAATCCTCCAAAACAGCAAAACCAAAACCAAATCCATGTCCAGGAGAATTATAAAGTCCATTTGCCTGGTCGATGGTCATGATTTCAATAGTCTTAGGACTGAGGAATTGAATTCCATGACTTTCTCCTCCATTCAAAAGCATAGTCGTGAACTTGGAGTAATCTTCAGCAGTAGAAAATAACCCATGAGTTCCTCCAAACACTTTATTTCCTTCTGTTGGGGTTTGTCTTTCTACTTTGATCAATTTTCCATTTTCATCTTTTGTATGAACTTGAACCATTCTGGACTTTTGATCATCTGTTAGATTATAGCCTGTGTCTTTCATGTCCAAGGGATCAAAAATTCTTTCTTGAAGAAATTCCGCCGTGGTCATTCCCGAAAATTTCTCAATCAAAAGAGACAAAACATCAGGTGAAGCTGAATAATACCATTGCTCTCCAGGTTCCCCTATCAATGGCTGATTCACTAAAGTCCGAACTCTGCTTTCAATATTTTCCTGAGGGGAACCATAAATGGCTGTTCTGATTTCTTCTTCCAGTTTTCCTGCTGCAATTCCATGGGAAAAGCCAGCTGTATGGCTCAATAGATTCGCGATGGTAACTTTGTTTTGAGCAGGTTTGGTACCTCCGGCTATTCCTTTACTTGGATCTATTGCGATTTTTAAATCTTTAAACCATGGGAGGTATTTCTCTACTGGATCGTTTAATTGAAAATACCCTTCTTCATAAAGCATCATAAATGCTGTGGTGACAATAGGTTTGGTCATAGACTGGATGAAAAAAATCTGATCTTCCACCATTGGTTTTTTACTGTCGATATCACTGCTGCCAAATGCTTTCTGATGTACCACCTCTCCGTTTTTCAATACCATGACAACAGCTCCTGGAATTGCTCCTTTTTGAATACTTTGCTCAATAAAATGATCATATCTTTCTAAGCGTTCAATTGATATTTCAGAAGTACGACTATGGATTGTCTGCGAAAACGCAGAAGTAGAAATAAAGAAAGCTGCGATTCCTAATTTTATTAATTTGGATTTGAACATGGTGGTTTTGGGCGTTAATAAATATTTGTGCTTCAATTTTCAATTTAACGAATTCAAGGCTTTAAAAAACAAAAGCCTTTTCCAGCGTGAAGAAAAGGCTTTATTAGAATTTGGAGCTTGGGTTAAATTTCAATTTTAACTCCCAATACTTTTAGGAATTCACGGATCCAGGCAGCGTGGCCAGGCCAAGCTGGTGAAGTAACCAAATTCCCATCAACATAAGCATCTGTAGCTGGGATTTCGTGAAACTCCCCCCCAGCAATGGTGACTTCAGGGCCAACTGCTGGATATGCAGTTAGTTTCCTTCCTTTTACTACACCAGCAGCCGTCAAAATCTGAATTCCATGGCAAACGGCTGCTACTGGTTTATTGGTTTCGAAAAAGTGTCTTACAATTTCCAAAACCTTATCATTGAGACGAAGATATTCTGGTGCTCTACCTCCGGCTATGGCGATACCTGCATAATCATCCACATTGACCTGATCAAATGAATAGTTCAACATAAAATTATGCCCGGGTTTTTCGGAATAAGTTTGATCTCCTTCAAAATCATGGATCGCAGTTTTGATCGTTTCTCCTTTTTTCTTTCCTGGGCAAACAGCATGAACTTCAAATCCTACCATTTCCAGCATTTGAAAAGGGACCATTGTTTCATAGTCTTCTGCAAAATCTCCTGTGAGAAATAAAATCTTTTTCATGATAATGTTAGATTTATTTTTGAAAAATTTGTTGACTTTTTGTGTATTCAGTATTCTGATTTACTCATTAAATTCTTTTGGGTATTCTACCATTCCATTTACTTCTTTCAACGTGCCAGATGTCAGTTCAATTGCCATGCAATTTTCCTTGGGTACATCGAATGGAAATTCGATTCCGAATAGGTCGGCTCGTTGATATCCAAATTTTGGATAGTAGTTTTCATGGCCAAGTAAGACAATGGATTGATATCCCAATTCTTTTGCTCTTCGGTGTGCTTCTTTAATTAGTTTTCCTCCAATTCCATTTCGTTGAAAAACGGGAAGCACCGAAACGGGAGCGAGAGCCAAAGACTCAAATTGATTTAGAGCGTTGATGATTTTTAGTTTGGTGAGCAAGACATGCCCTACTATTTTATTTTCGTATTCCGCGACTAGGGAAAGCTCAGGAATAAAGGCATTTGATTTTCTCAAGCGATCAACAAGAAATTGTTCTTTATGATCGCTGTATTTTTCTGTCTCAAAAGCTGAAGCAATGAGTTCAAAAACCGCATTATAATCAGAGGGTTTTTCTTGGCGAATAGTTACTTCCATGTTGGCTTACCTTCTTGCTATTACCTATTACCACAATTTAAGAAAAAGCTCTAGCAATAAGATTAACTGTTAGTTAAGTTTTCCTAACGTATTATGGATCTGGAATACTTTTACAAGCAGTAGCTTTTGTTGCTACACTTTTTCATTGCAACTTAAGTGGCTAAACCCAAACTTGTAGAATATGAAGCATCTCGAAACAGCCTACAAAACGCATGACGGAAAAGAACTGTATTTGCAAGCTTGGATGGCAGATGTTCCTAAAGCCGCAATGTTACTCGTTCATGGGCTAGGGGAGCACAGTTCGAGGTATTTGCATTTGGTTGAAAAGCTCAATGAGGCAGGTGTTTCTGTTTTTACCTTTGATGGACGTGGGCATGGAAAATCCGCAAAAGTTAAACCTGATGCCTTTTTTGAGTCAGCTGATGATTACCTGAAGGATATTGATGCACTTTTTGGGAAAGTCAAATCCTATTCGCCCGGGCTCCCTGCCTTTATTTATGGACATAGCATGGGTGGAGGATTGGTGGCTGCTTATGTTTTGAAATATAAGCCTGAAGCTGCCGGTGTGGTTTTGAGCTCTCCGGCGATTAAAGAAGCGGAAGGAACTTCTAAAATCCTGATTGCTTTATCTAGCATGATCAGTAAGTATTTCCCTAAGCTGAAAGCCTTGAAATTGGATGCGAATAAAGTCTCTAGAATCCCTGAAGAAGTTCAAAAATACCTGCAAGATCCATTCGTCTACACCGAAGCAATTCCTGCTCGAACGGGATATGAATTGTTGCAGCTCATGAATTATATACAAGGAAATGCTTCAGAATTTAATTTGCCTCTATTGTTGATTCATGGTTCTGATGATGGGTTGACCAACCCGAAAGGATCTGAATTACTTTTTGAAAATGCTAAATCTGCAGACAAAACCCTTAAGATTTTTCCAGGCGGTTATCATGAGTTGATCAATGATTTAGATCGGGATGAGGTAATGAATTTAATTGTCAGTTGGATCGAAATCCGGCTCGCTTAGACATACTTCATAAGATTAAATTTCAGCCAATAATCCATTGATATCCAATTGCCTTGTATACATCATAATACTATCATCAGGATTTAATGGCCACTCTTCCCTCGGTCTGTCCCAATACAATTCCACACCATTTTCATCTGGATCATCCAGGTATATGGCCTCCGAAACTCCATGATCAGCAGCCCCGGTAAGTGGGTATTTCGCATCGATCAATCTTTGGAGCAATACCGCCAAATCGCGTCTGGTTGGTAATAAAATAGCCGTATGAAACAGACCAGCAGTGTTTTTGGGTGCGGGTTTTCCGCCTTTGCTCTGCCAGGTGTTTAATCCGATATGATGGTGGTAACCGCCAGCAGAAATAAATGCTGCATCCTGTCCGTACATAGTGACCAATTCAAACCCTAAAAGATCTTTATAGAACTCTAATGATCGTTGGAGGTCAGAAACTTTGAGATGAATATGGCCGATTCGGGTGGCTGTGGGGATGGTGTAATCATTCATAAATTTGAAGTTTGAGATTTGAAATTAACCCAACGGTTTGCAGATTAGTGCCAACTAGCAGGGAAATTTCAAATCTCAAATAAGAAATATCAAATTTTAAATCCCTGGAGCATTGGGGAACATTAAGCTTTTATAGTATTCTAGATCTCCTTCTGGCTGTTCTATATCCGTTGGGAAAGGTCGATTGGAGAACGTTTGAAAGTAAAGTAGACAGGCATTTCTCCACCATTCTGCTTCTTCTTCCTGAATTTCCAATAGTTGTCTTACATGGTCGAATTCTTCTGGGTCTATTTTGGATTCCAGAGAAGCCCAAGTTTCCTGCATTTTTCTCACATTTTTCACTCCTCGATCATAATGATGTGCAATTCCTTCCCACAGTGTATCTCCGTTTTTCAATTTAAAATCCCAAGGTACATGATGGAACCAAAGCAGGTATTTTTCAGGAATCTGATGTGGATCTCCCCAGTTTTGAACTACCTCAGGAGCATATTGATCTAAAGCGCCACTGCCATCACTTGTTCGGTCAAAACCAATACCTAGACTATCAGCTTGGTGATAATAGGGTGCTGTCCAATCTGCTCTTCCACCCATTACCCATGGTCCTGGACCATAATGATGACTTCTGCCCATGATATGGTGCAATCCCAAAGGAGTCATATAATCCACAGCTGTTTCATGGGATTCCAGAAGTATTTCATCGATTTTCGTGACAACCTCCTGATCTTGACCAAAGGTCAACTCGGTCCATTCTTTCGCGATTTCCTCTGAAGTGATTTCTGGATTCCAAGCCATTTTCCCAAAAGCAAACCAGTTGGACTGAGCAAAAAGATGACCGGTCCAATTGCGATCTGTTCCGATATTGGAAACTCCAGCCATCAAAGTCATTTTCTGATTTGTTTCTTTTCCTTCCAAAACGCTACCTACCGTGGAGGAAGGAGTAGGTCTATAGGTTTTGCTCTTTAGCACTTCTTCCCACATGGGAGTGAGGAAAACGAGATTTGTAGCTTGGCCCAAATATTCCTGAGTAATCTGAAACTCCATTCCCACATTCGTTTGGTTGATTGCCCCAAAAAGAGGGTGGAAAGGTTCACGTGGTTGAAAGTCTATTGCGCCATTCTTTATTTGAATGATGACATTGTCTTTGAACTTTCCATCCAGTGGTTCAAACTCATTATTTGCCTGCATGTGGCGATCCACTTCGTCTTCGTGTGAATACACAAATGCCCGCCAAATCAGTATGCCTCCATGTGGAGCCAAAGCGTCCGCAAGCATGTTTGCTCCCTCGGCATGGTTTCTCCCATATTCATGGGGACCTGGCTGACCTTCTGAATTTGCTTTGACAAGAAATCCGCCGAAATCCGGAATAAAAGAATACATCTCATCAGTCTTCTTTTTCCAAAATTCTATCACTTCAGGATCCAAAGGGTCGGCAGTTTTCAATCCTCCGATTTGAATAGGAGCAGAGAAGCGAGCCGTAAGGAAAACCTTGATTCCATAAGGTCTGAAAACATCCGCCAATGCTTTTGCTTTCTTCATGAAATCGGTCGTTAATATCAAGGCATTTGCGTTGACATTGGTCAGTGAAACAGCATTGATTCCGATCGAGGCATTTGCCCTGGCATAGTCGATATATCGAGGATCAATGTATCCTGGCAGACGGTGCCAATCCCAGATTGAAAATCCGGCATAGCCTCTTTCAACTGTTCTATCTAAGTTATCCCAATGGTTTAACATCCGAAGTTTAATTTTCGGAGCATCAGCAAATTCTATAGACTTATTGAAAGTATTACTTTGGATTGAATTTATCCAATTGTAGACTCCATATAGAATGCCTACAGGTTGATTTCCAATGATGGCATAGTAGGATTTTCCTTCAAATTCTATTTCTCCTCTCCAATAACCTTCAGCTCCAAGTGCTTTTATTTCGGCTTGTTTGGTCAAGGATAAAACCTGCGAAAGTTGTTCTCTCGTACCAATCCAAAACGTGGTATTTTGAAGTCGATCTTTAGAGTAAATAGGATCTGAATTCAACATGCCTTTTGCGACAAGATTTAGCTCATTTTTGATCGCATCAAAGGTGGGATTTTCGCCAAAAAAGTAAATTCCTTCCAAAAGGGATTTGACTTCTGATTTCAGACTTTGCTCTTGGATTGGCTGGTAATCCAACCAAAGTTTATAGCCATCATTGGCAGATGAATTCAAAGAAAAAAAAAGGCAAAATAAGAGTGTAAAATAAATAGGTCTGTACATAGGTTATGGGTTTGTGCTGAAAAGATCGAAAAAAGAGAACTAAATCCAATAACACATCAAGGGTATTGATGGAACTTTCCTGATTTTTAATCCTGACAATTTTCGTCAATTAGTTGTTTGGATGAAGTTAAAACTAGCAGCCTTCCTTATCTTAGTTGCCTTACTTTTTGCTCATGGAACAAAGACCCTTTATCATTTACAAATCCTCTGCTGGTTCAGGAAAGACCTATACGTTGACCCTGGAATACCTCAAACTTGCATTGCAGAGCCCCCATGCTTTCAAGCAAATCCTCGCTGTGACTTTTACCAATAAAGCCACACAGGAGATGAAGGAGAGGATCGTGGAGGTTCTCAAAAGATTGCGAAATGAGGTGAATCCTGATGAGAAGCTTGATTCAGAATTGATGAGCCATCTGAAGGTGGATGAATCGGGTTTGAAGGTATTAGCGCAGCAAACCTTAACAGCAATACTTCACGATTACGGCAGGTTTTCGGTTAGCACCATTGATAGTTTCTTTCAAAAAGTAGTTCGGGCATTTGCTCGCGAAATAGACCTGAATGCCAAATTCGATGTGGAATTGGATCAGGATGCTGTGTTGGAACGAGTGGTAGACCGAGTGGTGATGCAGGTGATGGATGATGAATTCCTTCATAAATGGTTGGTTGATTATGCCTATGAACAGATCCAAAACAGTAAATCCTGGGATATAAGAAAAAATATCAGAGGACTAGGCAAACAGATATTTCAGGAGGATTTCAAAAAATATGCTCCAGAAATCAAAGAGTTTTTGAAGGAGAAAGAAAACATCAAACTCTTACAATCCTTTGTCAATGATCGAAAAAATGAAATCATCGGTATTGCAAAAGAACTGGGGAAACAAGCGGATTTGATTCGGGTTTCCAATGGATTGGAATGGTCGGATTTTAATAGAGGTTTTATAAAAGTTCTTGACAAACTTGGAGATCGAAACAATCCTTTACCAGAATTGACACCTGCTACCCAGGCCAAAATAGATAATCCGGAAAGTTGGCATACGAAGTCAAGTAAAAAAATTGATGCGATTTTATCTGCCTACGACCAGGGATTGAATCAGATTTTACATCAGATTTTATTCTTGACAGGAAAGTGGAATACGCTGCAGGCAATTGCAAAAAACACCTATGTCTATGGGGTTTTCAGGAATCTTTTGGAGGAATTGACCCTGATCAAAGATGAGGAAAACATACTTTTGATTTCGGATGCCAATGAGTTTTTGAAAGAGATTACCAAAGGAAATGACACGCCATTTATCTATGAAAAAGTTGGGAATCAATACAAGAACTTCCTGATAGACGAATTTCAAGATACCTCAGGATTTCAGTGGGATAGTTTTAAACCTCTCTTAGAAAATTCGCTTGGAAATGGCCAGACCAATTTACTCGTGGGAGATGTCAAGCAATCCATTTACCGCTGGCGAGGTGGGGAAATGAAATTATTGCTTTCTCAGGTAGAAGAGGAAATAGGAGAGAAAAGGATTCAAATAGAAAACCTGGATACCAATTTCCGAAGCCTTCCTAACATCATCAATTTTAATAATGCTGTTTTTAAAGCTTTGCCAGAGGCAATGGAAGCTGTTTTAAGTTCCAGCTATGGCGTAGAAGATCCCCAAATTCTTTCTCAGGCTTATTTGGATTCTTTTCAAAAAATCTCTCCGAAAAAAGAAGAGTCTGATTTTAAAGGAAAAGTGAAATTGGAATTTATCGATGCAAAAGCAGATGGAGAGGAAGAGAAATTCGATGAACTTGCTTTAAAAAAGCTTCCTGACCTAGTCATGGAACTACAAGATCATGGATATGAACTGAAGGATATTGCATTTCTGGTAAGAAAAAAGGATCAAGGTGAGGCAATCGCAGATCATTTAATGGCCTATGCAGCTGAGAATCCTGATTCTGATTATCGCTTTGACGTTTTATCTGATGAATCCATGTTTCTCAATAAAGCTGCATCTGTCAAAGCTTTGATTTCAGGTTTTAAATACCTGCATCAGCCTGCTGACAAAGTACAATACAAGACCATGTGGTATTATTTGGCGGTCTTAAGAGATATGCCTGTGGATCATGAATTATTCGCTTTGGATCAAATGCCTTGGGAGCTGGAAGAGCAAGTACGGCTGTTTAAGGAAAAAGAAAATTTAATGCTCCAGTTGCCTCTTATGGAGGCTTTGGAAGAATTAATCAAGGTACTTGGCTTAATGGAGTTAGGCTTTGAGCTGGCCTATATTTCTGGCTTCAAAGAGGCTGTTTATGATTTTACGGCAACTAACCGAGCTGATCTAAGTGGATTTTTGGATTGGTGGGATGTTAATCAATTCAAACGAACAGTTAAGATTCCTGAAGGACATAATGCAATGAGGATTTTAACAATTCATAAATCCAAAGGGCTTCAGTTTAAAGTGGTAGTCATGCCATTTTTGAAATGGGACATTTTTGATGCTAAGAAGGAAAATGTGGTTTGGTCTCCATTCGAGGATCGTGAAAAAGGACTTTCAGCTATTATCCCTTTGACCATTACCAGCAGTTTGGCGGATTCTGATTTTAGGGAAACTTATGCAGAGGAAGCTACTATGGCTTATCTAGATAGTCTGAATATGCTTTATGTGGCCCTCACAAGGGCAGAAGATGTGTTTATAGGCTATGTTCCCTATAAAGAAAAAATAGGTTCTCAGAATTACATTGAGGTTCAAATCCAGCAACTTATTGAAAATCAATTGAATTCAGAAGAGGGATTAAACCTTTCAACATGTTTTGACCTAGAGTCAAAAATCTTTGAGTTTGGTGATTGGCCAGAAAAGCAATCCAAAAATCAAATTCAAAAAATATCACCTAAGCTACGTTGGGCTTATAAAAATTGGTCCGAGTTGCTGACTCTAAAGAAGTATGCTGTTGATTTTTCGGTGGAGGGAATTGAGCAGCGGAAGAAGCAAAAGTTTGGTTTGATTGTTCATGAGATTTTAGAATTATCATCAGATAAGGAATCTGCCTTACAGAATTTGCAGACTTTTTATTTTGATGGAAGATTGAATGAAGAAGAGAAACAACTGGTTGAAAGTCAGTTGGAGCATCTTTTCACCAACTCTCTTTTCTCTTCATGGTTCGGTTCAAAAGGCATTCTACTTTCCGAACAAGGAATTCTCCTTCCAGGTGGAAGGCAAAAACGGCCCGATAGAATCATTCTTTCCGATGAAGAAGCCGTCATAGTTGATTTTAAAACCGGAGAAGCTAAAAGAAGCTATGCCAATCAAGTGAAAGAGTATATGGATTTGGTTTCACAACTTTCCAAAAAGCCTGCGAAAGGCTATTTGTGCTATTTAGAAACAGGAGTAATCGAGGAGGTTTATGCATAGTTTTTTAAGAAATACAGCTCAAGAGATTCTGGCAAGCGGGGTTGATCTTCAGAAACAAACCATCGTTTTACCTAACAGACGTGCGGGATTGTTTTTTACCCAACATCTGGGAAGTCTGATAACAGAACCGACATGGATGCCGGAAGTAAAAACAATAGAGGATATCTTTTTTCAACTGGCAGGAAATCGGCCTGCAGATGACCTGACTTTGATTTTTGAACTGTATCGAGTGTATCAAGATCTCAATCCTGAAGCAGAGACTTTTGATCGCTTTTATTTCTGGGGAGAGATGATCTTGAAGGATTTCAATGATGTGGATCAGTTTATGGCTGACTCCAGCAAATTGTACCATCATTTATCAGAAATCAAGGAATTAGAGTCGGATTTGAGTTTTTTGACTGAAAGTCAAGTTGAGTTAATCCGACAATTTTGGTCCTCTTTTGAGCGACAGGATAGAGATCATCAAGAGAAGTTTTTGAAGTTCTGGCAATTGCTTAGCCCTCTTTATACCAGTTTTCAAGCATCTTTGGCTGTTTCTGGATTGGCTTATTCTGGGAAGCTTTACAGACAAGTTGCAGAGTCTCTTAGTGCAATTCCAAAACCGGATAAGGTTCATCATTTTATTGGCTTCAATGCCTTTACTGGGACAGAAGAAGCGCTAATCAAACACTATCTGACGGAATTTGATGCTAAGATTTATTGGGATGTGGATTCCTATTATTTGGATGATCAAGTGCAGGAGGCAGGATTATTTTTTAGAGAATATCAAAAGGATAATGTATTTGGCCCGACTTTTCCAGAACATATTCCCACTCAGATTGAGGATAGAAAGGCAACTATTAAAACTTATGCCACGCCTCTGAAAGTTAATCAAGCCAATTTGGTTGGATCAATTCTGGAAAAAATACCTCAAGGAGAAGCATGGGAGGAGACTGTAGTGATTTTGCCGGATGAGCAGATGTTATTTCCGGTGTTACACACCTTGCCTGATCAGGTGGACAAGGTCAATGTCACTATGGGTTATCCTGTCAAAAATGCACCTGTCTATTCTTTCTTAGAAGCTGTTCTCGAATTGCAGCGATTTTTCAAAGTGGAGGATGGAAAGATTCTGTTTTATCATACTCCTGTCAAAGACCTGCTGAGTTCCATTTATCTGAAGAGTGAGAATCCAGGATTTACTGAGAAGTTGATGGAGGAAATGCAGCATTTAAATCAGATTTATATTTCTTCTGAAAAACTACATTCCGGAGGAGAGCTTTATCAATTGATTTTTCAAAAGCTCGATAATGATGCTCTATTTTCCTATTTGGCCAATTTGATGGAGGCATTAGCTGAAAGATTGGAAGAGGAACCACTTCAGCGATCTTACCTCTATCAGTGTTTTAAGCAATTAAACAGGTTACGTGAGATTTTTGCGGGTCAAGATATTCTCAGTATCAATCGAGAGTTCTTTATCCGTCTTTTCCGGCAGATCTTCAGAGAGGTGAAATTGCCTTTTGAGGGAGAACCCTTGCAAGGGCTGCAAATCATGGGAGTTTTGGAATCGAGGAACTTGGACTTTAAACGTGTGATCATTTGCAATATGAATGAGGATAGTTTTCCTCCGGCTGCAGGGCTGAACTCGATGATCCCTTTTAATATCCGGAAAGCCTTTGGATTGCCTGTTCAAGAGCAAAATGACTCCATTTATGCCTACACTTTTTATCGATTGCTTCATAGTGCTGAGGAAGTACACATGATCTATACAACAGCTTCAGATCAGGGAAAAGCTGGAGAGAAAAGTAGGTATATCCAGCAAATGGGAGTTGAGTTGGGCCGTGAAATAGGAGAGGAAGTGCTTTATATTCCAATTGACCAAAAGTCACCTGAAGCAATTTCCATTGAAAAAAATGAGGAAGTTCTGGGTTTGCTGGACAAATATCTAATTCAAGAAAATGGGCAATCCAAAACTTCATTTTCTCCATCTGCTTTAAATGTCTTTCTGGATTGCAGGTTGAAATTTTACCTTCACTATTTGGCTAATATCCAAGAAAAGGAGGAAGTCAGTGAAGAGATTGATGCTGCAGTTTTTGGGAATCTTGCCCATTTGAGCATGGAGTTTTTGTATCAGGATTTTGCTATACGGAAAGGAAGAAATGTACTGGAGAAGGATGATTTTGAGGAATTGGGCAAAAACTGGGTGTTTGTAGCTATTGAGAAAGCGATACGCAAGTTTTACCATTTGGAAGAGCAAGCTGATACTAAGTTGAATGGCCAGATGGCTATCGCCAGAGATGTATTGCAGCGCTATTTGCAGCAGATTTTAAAAATCGATCAGGAATCTGCACCATTCCGATTGATTTCCTTGGAAAAAGAAAAAGAGTACCATGCAGGACTTGAAATAGAGACTTCAATAGGGAAGCAAACTGTTTCTTTAAAGGGAATAATTGACAGGGTAGATGAGCATCTGGGATCGGTGAGGTTAATCGATTATAAATCAGGTCAGGATAACAAAACATTTCCTGATATCCATTCGCTTTTCGATCGAGAAAATAAATCTAGAAACAAGGCTGCGATGCAAACCATGTTTTATGGGTTGATTTATCAGGCGACTAATCCTACCAATTTATTGCCCTTGAAACCTGCGATTTTCAATTTGAGGGAGATGTTTGGAGATGACTTTAATCCTTATTTGCAGCAAAAAGCGCCTTATAAAACGGGAATTGAAGTCAAAGATTATAGGGACTATGAGGAGGAGTATCAATCAGGATTGAAATCACTGTTAGAGGATATTTACAATCCTGACTCTCCATTCAATCAAACAGAAGATCTAAAAAAATGCGAATATTGTCCGTATAAAGAGATTTGTGGGAGGTAATGTTGCTATGATCTTTGATTAGAACATGAGGCCTGCCCTGAAAACAAAGCTTCGAAATAGGTAATTGTTTTCAAAGAAAGAACTAAATCCTGGAGGTAAGTCATCACTTTGAATTTGGGTGGAACCCGGTGAGGCGAAAGTCCCTGCTAGCTCGGAGAATTGTTGGTGTTTATAGGCAAAACTTAATGTCAGGGTTGACTTTCCTTTTTTAGAAGGGAAACTTGCTCCCAAGGAGGGACTGATTAAGTGTCCTCCTTCGTACCAGTTTTTATTCCATTCAGTTTCTGTTTTTTTCTCCAAAAGGGCCGACCCACCCCCAATGTCCAATCCGGCAAAAATTCTGGACTTTCCTTCTTGGCCTAAAAAGCCTCTCCACCCCAATGCAATGGGGATAATGGAGATATCTTCGTATTGATCTAGTCCAACTGAGAAACCGATTACATGATTTGGATTTATTCGGACTCCATGGAACGTGATGAAACTGATATCAATCCTATTTTCTTTTTGCCCAGTCATTTGCTCCGCTCTTTTCCCTAACAAAAAGCCTAGCTCTGTCTGATTGAAATAGACTTTACTCTGCCCAAGACTGGCAAAGCAAATGAAAAGGCTAAAAAAGAGTAGAATAGTGATTTTTTGTGCCATCTGCTTCAATAGACATTGACAGGGTTACTAACCTGGATACAGCTAAGTTTTTTGAGTTGTGATGGCTTTGAATAGTCAAATTGGCAAACGCCATCAGGCCCAATAACGATTAGGGATTTTGGTCCGGGAATCAGGTCAACTGACTTTTGATCGGTTAAAAATTCCAGTTGGTTTTGGTCAATTGCCAAAACATCTGAAACATTAAAGCTTTTTAAACCATAAGATCCTTCTGCAATAAATAAGAAGTCCCCTGCCAATCCCAAACCATGCGGATTCTGCATGGGATACTGTTCCATCATATAAGGTCTATAAGGATCTTTAATGTTAATAACCTGAAGTTCATTCACTCCATTCCAGCATGCATTCCCATTTCTAAGTGTAACAAAGGCATATTCGGAATTTACCACAACTGGATCGCAAGCCTGAACATGTTCGTAAACCGACATTCGAGTAGGGGAACTAGGAGTGCTGGCATCATAAATATGCATTCCGACATTTGAGCCTATAAACAATTTGTCCTCAAAAGGGAAGATGGTTTCAATTCCCCATCCTAGATCAATAGGTTTCACAAAATTAGGATCATCTGCATTTTCTACATTAAATACCCGAAGTGTACTTTCGTCCACAGCATATAAATGACCACTGGAAAGTGTGAATCTGGCCATAGATCCACCAACTCCATAGCTTTTGGAAGCAGCGGAGAAATTTGATGAAAAACTCATGCTGGCATCCATAAACCATGTGCCTTCCCTGTGCCACATTGGGTTGTCAGAAGTGATTACAGTATCCTTGAACGTGATGACTTCTCCGGTATCATGTCGATACATATGAGTAAAGACATCTTCCACTCTTTTTACCAATTTAATATCATTGATATTGCTGATGTCAAATGCCAATAAATCCACATAATTATCGGCATATAGGATGTCACCGTTTACCGCCATATCAATATTCCCAGCAATAGGAATAAAACTTAGGTTAGTGGGATTGGATGGGTTTGAATTGTTCAGAATATGTATTCCTTTCGTAGGCTCATTGATAAAAAGATAATCCTTGTAAATGTAGATTTTACCTGGATTGTCCAATGGCTTTGCTGGTTCTGTAGAAATAACTCTAGCCCGGATATCGCTCATTTCCAGATAAACAGGAAGCATAGTTCGATACGTATAGGTAGTGGTTAATTCATCTTGGCAGGAGAAAAATACCATGACTGTCAGCAAAAGTAAAATGCTTTTTGGGAGAATGAAATATTTCATGATACTACGATTTTGGTAAAAATAAAGAGTATAGTTTAGTGACGTTTCAAAATAAAAAATCGCAACAACTCAAATGAAAAGTATTTTATAAGGTGCCTGTTAAATGAATCGGAATCGGTAATAAGCTTGTCTTTTTATTTAAATCACTTCTTTAGCCACTTTCATATGAAGTTCATTCATCATCATCAATGCTGCCGAACCGTACCATTCTTTTAAATCCATTTTTAATACCCCAGCTTTAATAGAAGGGTCTGTTTCTGTTAAAGCCTGAGCTTCTTCTATACTTTCTACCGCAAAGAAATAAAGGCCTCTTAGCTCTTCATTTCCAAAAAAAGGTCCAGCCATTACCAATTTACCTTCCTCAGCCATTTTGTTGATATTGGCCATGTGGCCTTCCTGGAGTTTACTTTTTTCCTCCTCTGAGTATTCGTTTACTTTATCACCGCGATAAAGGAAAGCAATTACGTACTTTTTCATTCCGTATTGATCGGCTCCGACTTCCTCGGCAAGTTTTTGATCATATTCGGATTGACCATAAGATAATCCAATGGAACATATCATAAGAGCGGCAAAGAGGAATATACATTTCATTACGGATGGGAGGTTAGTTAATAATAAATCCGATGGTATCGGATTTTGTTCTGATTTTTAGCCAATTGTTCAATTTATCTTTTTCTTCATTCGTAGGCTTCCCTGAAAATTCTGCATAGGCGATCAGGAGCGTATCAATGGAGTTTTTTTCAAGATTAGTAATCAGCGAACGGTTTAAGCTGAATTTACGAATTTTTGGATGGTTGATTTTAGCCTCCTTGGCAATATCATTTCCTAAAAATCGAACTGTCCCATAGGCGGCCACTTCATTTTCCAAAAATGCGATCTTTTCATCCTTATCCTGAATTAACTTTTCATTCCGCTCGTATAGATCTTTTAGAATATCAGATCGAAGGATATTGATATCGGTGATGCCAGAGTTATTTTGATTGATGACAATTTCCGTATCGGTCAGTCCAAAGTTCATAGCTTTCTCTTTTATGATATCAATTGACTCTTTGCTGATAGGTTCACCGATCAAGTTCACCATGATAGATTTTTCCGTAGTGGAATAGTTGATGTTGCTACTTAAAACCTGCGTGGCTGGAAAGACCATTTCCTGACTTAAAAAAGTTTTTGCCTGCTCTTCCCAGATTGATCTCACGACAATTCCATAAGCGAGATAGATACTTGGTACGATCGTGATGATGGTGAAAATCGTGATATAGGTCTGTACTCTTTTTTCTTTTTTATGATCCATAAATTCCTTTTTCGGGAATTTCATAAACCGAACAATCAGATATGTCGACAAACTGATGAAAACTGAATTGATGCAAAAAAGGTAAAAAGCACCGATAAAATAGTAAAGGTTTAAGGTGGCCAAACCATAACCAGCAGTACAGAGAGGAGGCATCAAAGCAGTGGCAATTGCGACCCCAGGTATGGCATTACTTTTCTCTTTTCGGGAACCTGCAATGATACCGGCGAGTCCTCCAAATAGAGCGATCAAAACATCCCAAATTGTTGGTTCGGTTCGAGCCAAAAGTTCTGATTGGGCATCGTCCAAAGGAGTGAAATAAAAGTAAATTGTTGAGGTTAAAATCGCGATAAAAACTGCTGTTCCCAGACTTCGTAAAGAGCGTTTCAAAAGCTCAAAATCATTGATGCCAGCAGCAAGTCCAATACCCATAATTGGACCCATCAAAGGAGAGATTAACATCGCTCCAATTACCACTGCAGTAGAGTTGACATTGAGTCCGATGGAGGCGACAAAAATTGCGAAAATCAGGATCCAAAGATTAGCCCCTTTAAACTCCACATTCTTCTTGATGTCCTCAATTGTTTCTAATTCATCTTCCTTTCCTTCTTGTAAATCGAATCGATTTATAAGGTTGAGGAGGAACCTAATAAAATTGTTTTTATTCTTTTTAGGGACTTTACTTTCTTCCATATGGGAGGGAATTATTCTCGGAGTAAATTAAGAAAATAAAGCCTTCACTTTTTTCAAAGCCGGTCTAATTCTTTTATAGGAAACCTCTATGAGGCTGAAATTTTTGGAACAATTAATGCTATCTTATTCTACAGCTACTGCAATTTTTATACTTATAATTCACTTTATTTGAAAATACTTAATCAATTGATTTGTAATTTTTTAAAACTGTTTTAGATAAAACGTAATAAGTTAAGGCTAAATAAATTAGCCTAGGCTAAAAATTTAAATTTCATTTTTTTCAGCCTCTCAACATCGATTTGATTTTTGAATAGATGGATAATTATGATTTTAGAAGAAGCTTGACCGAAAAGAGAAGTTAAAATTGGAATTACCTAAGTTTTGTTGATATTTGAACGGTAGTATCACATCAACTATTTTTAAAATAATCCGATGACAGCCCCAAATGAATTTCGAATTGTATCAATTGATGATGATAAGATTCAGCATATTTTACTTAAAAAAAGAGTTCTGTTAATCGACTCATCCGCCCAGGTTTTTCCCTTTGAAGAGCCGACTTCAGCTATGGATTTTCTGGGTTCTAACAAGACAGATTTAATATTTTTAGACCTCAATTTCCCCGGGATTTCCGGTTGGGATTTACTTCAAAAATTAAAGGAAATTACCGATGCACCTGTAGTAGTCTTGACAGGAAATATCAGTCGGGAAGAACAAGAAAAAATCTCTGAATTTCCTCAGGCAATTCGTCTTTTGGAAAAGCCAATTTCCAATGATCATTTATCTGAGATTTTCGAATTTTTGAAGAGTTGAATTCTGCAAAAAGTAAGTGAATACTATCGAGGATTTTTTTACTTATTTTGTGGAATAAGCTCTATTAATTGTCTTAGATTTTTTGGCAGGAAATTTGGCTTCCTTAAGAAAAGAAAATCAGTTTTAGATCAGAAAAACCTTTTGATTTTCGAACCATTTTATTTCGATTCTCATTAGATTTTCTTTAACCTATTTAAAAAATGAAACTAGGTTTGCCGAATAAATGATCGAAAAGATTTTACCATTGACAAGTATTAATATTCCGTTTGGTAATATTAGGAAAAAGCCTTTCGAGATTTTTACTTAATTTCAAGCGATTAAATTGACCTATGGCTGGAGATGCAGATAGAAAGCCTGTGCTTTCAAAAAAAATAGATAAATTTTTTACAGGATTAGCAAGCGCCTTTAGCTTCGTAAAACGGTTCTTCAGGGAAGTATTTGTGCCTCCCTATGAACTGAAAGAAGTGGTGCACCAATGTTATAGAATCGGTGTCGAATCATTGCCTTTGATTTCACTGACTGGATTTATTGTTGGTATTGTATTCACTAATCAATCTAGACCTTCCTTATCAGAATTTGGAGCGACATCTTGGTTGCCATCTTTGATTTCGATCGCTGTTGTACGTGCAATGGGTCCATTGGTGACTGCATTGATCGCTGCTGGTAAAATGGGATCTAGTATCGGTGCGGAAATCGGTTCTATGAAAGTAACCGAGCAAATCGATGCAATGGAAGTTTCAGCAACCAATCCATTCAAATTTCTGGTTGTGACCCGGGTTTTGGCGACCACCTTTATGATTCCTGTTTTGGTGATGTACACTGATTTTGTCGCTTTGATGGGATCATTTCTAAGTGTTAATGCCAATGAAATGGTGAGTATGACCACTTTCTTTGTTCAGGTGTTTGAATCGATCAGCTTTCTGGATATCATTTCTTCTGTTTTGAAATCATTGTTATTTGGTTTTACCATCGGAATAGTGGGTTGTTATAAAGGATATAATTCTTCGAAAGGAACAGAAGGGGTGGGCCGTGCTGCCAACTCAGCTGTAGTAATGGCGATGTTTTTGATATTTATTGAAGAGCTTTTGGTTCTTCAAATTGTGAACGCAATCCGAATGATGTAAGCCATGGAAGAAAAAGTAGTTGAAATACAAGGTTTAATGAAATCGTTTGGGGATTTGGATGTTCTCAAAGGAGTAGATTTAGATTTATATAAAGGAGAAAATCTAGTAGTACTAGGAAAGTCAGGTTCCGGTAAATCTGTTTTGATTAAAATCATGGTAGGTTTATTGAAACAGGATGAAGGAAGTATGAAAGTGCTTGGTCAGGAAGTTTCCACTTTAGGTACCAAAGCATTGAATGAGCTTAGGTTGAAAATTGGATTCTCTTTCCAGAACTCTGCTCTTTACGACAGTATGACTGTGCGGGAAAACATGGAGTTTCCTTTGGTTAGAAATGTTAAAAACTTGACCAGAGGAGAAATTACCAGAAAAATAGAGGAGCTGTTGGACAGTGTAGGTTTACCACAATCGATTAATCAAATGCCCTCAGAATTGTCTGGTGGTCAAAAGAAAAGAATCGGTGTGGCTCGTACTTTGATCCTAAATCCTGAAATCATGCTTTATGACGAGCCGACAGCAGGTCTGGATCCGATTACTTGTATGGATATTAATAATCTGATTGTCCAGGTCAGAGAACAGTATAACACTTCATCCATTGTCATTACCCACGATCTTACTTGTGCCAAAGTCACAGGAGATAGACAGGCAGTACTATTGGATGGACAATTCAAAGCAATTGGAAGCTTTGACGATGTTTTTGCTCATGCGAAAGATGGGCGAGTCAAATCATTTTACGATTATAATTTCATTGATTCATGAGAGGTGAAAATAAACGCAACGTTTTAGTAGGCATATTTGTATTCATAGGAATTGCCATCCTGGTAGCCGGTATTTTGACCTTGGGCGGCCAGCAGAAGAAATTTGTGAAAGCAATCCATTTGAAAGCCGTTTTTGATGATATCGGTGGATTACAGTCCGGAAATAATGTTTGGTTTTCGGGTGTGAAAATCGGTACAGTCCGTAAAATCAATTTCTACGGAGATTCCCAGGTGGAAATCGAAATGAATGTCGAGGAAGAAGTGGTGGAGTTTATCCGTAAGGATTCAAAAGCTACTATCAGCTCTGATGGTTTGATCGGGAATAAAATCATTGTCATCTATGGAGGAACTACCATGGCACCACCGGTGGAAGATGGGGATCGATTGGAATCAGTGATGCCTTTGGATACCGATAAGATGATGGAAACTCTTCAGGAGAATAATGAGAACTTGGTAGAGATCACCAATGATCTAAAGAAACTGACCAGCAAATTAGCAGCTGGAGAAGGTATAGTTGGAGCGGTTTTGACAGATTCTACTCTTGCTGAAAGCTTCAAATCCATCATCGGAAATCTAAACAGAGCTTCTGTAAACAGTAATAAGATGTTGACTGATCTCAATACATTTACTGCCAAATTGAATCAGGAAGGAAACTTATTCAATGACTTGGTAACTGATACCACAATGGCTACTGAGTTGAGAGAAACAATGGGAAGCTTGAAAGCAACTGCAGCCAACTCAGAAGAGATGACGGAAGAGCTAAAAGCTATCACAGATAAATTCAACTCAAAAGACAACTCGATTGGAGTTTTGCTAAATGACGAAGAGTTTGCCAAAAATCTGAAACAAACCATGATCAATACAGATTCAGCTACATATAATCTGAATCGTGGTCTTGAAGCTTTGGAATATACCTGGCCATTCAAAAAAGGCTTTAAGCGGAAAGCAAAAGCTGAAGAAGAAGCGAAAAACAATTAAAAGAAAAGGTCCATTTTGGACCTTTTTTTATTGATTCTCATCCTTTCCATTTTGAATTTTTTCTTCTGCTTCTTTTTTGTCTTCTCCATTTGCCTTCATCGTCTCCGTGTTTTCTTGAATGGTCAAAACCGCTTTCATCGAAATTGGAAAGTGGTCAGAGCCAATCCCTTTTTCTACTTTCATGGATGCAAGTCCAAAATGCTTACTTAAAAATATATGGTCAAGTGGCCACCGGAATAGCGGTACTTTGGCATGAAAAGTATTAAATAGTCCTCGTCCTCTTCTAGGATCTGCCATTTCCGAAATCTTAAGAAAAAGTTCTGTCGTATAGCTCCAAGCGACATCATTAAGATCTCCAATCACCAATGATGGATTTTTATTTTCTTTTGATTTCTTACCTACAATCAATATTTCAGCATCTCTTTCAGTGCTTTCTGTGTTTTCTCCTGGTACAGGTGGTGTAGGATGAATCGCATAAACGGTAATTTTTTCCCCATTTCGGAGTTTAATATCGAGTTCAAGAGAAGGTATTTCATCGTCAATTAAATAATGAATTTCCTGTTTGATGATTTCTAATTTGGAATAAAAAAGTAATCCATAAGTATTATCTAGTGGAATTTTGATACAGAAAGGATAGTCATTTTCAATTTTGGACATACCTTTTTCCCAAGCTTCGTCTGTTTCAACCAGGAAAATAATATCAGGTTTTGATCTTTCTACAAGATTTACAGCCAGTTGATAATTTTTATTGTATTGGTAGACATTTCCCACCAAAATATGAACTCCCCTAGCTTCTTCAAAAGAAACGGTGTCAATCATTTTTTTTCCCAATGGCGTGAATGGTAGGACTTTACTTGTAAGGTATATGGTACAAAAAGACAAAGAGCCAATCCAAAGGTATGGCTCAATTTCTAATGAATTATCTAATTTCCAAATCCATAGAACAGCCAAGGCTAAAATGATTGCCAACTTCTGAAGTCTAGGATAGTCGAATATCCGAACCCACCAATAATCTAATTTGACCAATGGAAAAAAAGTTGCGAAAATAAAAAACGTACTAAAAATACGTAAGAGTATCTCTCCCATTTAATTTGTGTATTCTAGTGTTAATTTAAAGATCTACAAATAAGCTAAATATTGGCAAGATTTTGGGCTTCTATTTGACTTAATGGAATTTCATTTGCCTTTTTCAGGTTAATTGTATGTATCCTGTTTTTTACTTAGACTCTTTTATCATGAACCAAGACCCTTTCAAAATCAAATCAAGTTTGAAGACCGAATCCGGAACTTACGATTATTGGTCTCTGGAAAAACTTCAGCAAAGTGGAAAGAATATCAAAAAACTTCCTTTCTCCATTCGAATTCTTTTAGAAAATGCCCTCCGTAATTTTGATGATTTTTCAATTACAAAAGAACATTTAAATACCCTTCTCAACTGGAAACCGGAACCTTCCGATGAAGATATTCCATACAAACCTGCCCGTGTTTTGATGCAGGATTTTACCGGGGTTCCAGCAGTTGTAGACATTGCATCCTTGAGATCTGAGGCCAAAAGAAAAGGGAAAGATCCTGGAATGATTAACCCATTAATCCCGGTGGATCTCGTCATTGATCACTCTGTGCAGGTAGATTATTTCGGAACCAATTATAGCTACCAAAGAAATGTGGAAGTGGAATATGAGCGAAATGCTGAGCGATATCAATTTCTAAAATGGGCTCAGAAATCCTTTGATAATTTTTCTGTTGTTCCTCCTGGAATGGGGATTTGCCATCAGGTAAACCTTGAATACTTGGCTCAGGGCGTGATTTTAAGAGATGGAAAGGTGTTTCCAGATACATTGGTCGGAACAGATTCCCATACTCCAATGGTCAATGGTATCGGAGTAGTAGGTTGGGGAGTCGGAGGTATCGAAGCGGAAGCTGCTTTGTTGGGACAGCCTATATTTTTCATTATGCCCGAAGTAGTTGGGTTGAAACTGACAGGAAAATTACCAGCCGGAACTACAGCTACAGATATGGTATTGACTATCACTGAACTTCTAAGAAAGCACGGAGTAGTGGGAAAATTCGTGGAAGTATATGGTCCTGGATTGGATAATCTTTCTGTACCGGATAGGGCTACGATTTCTAATATGTCTCCGGAATTTGGTTGTACTGTAACTTATTTCCCAATAGATGATCGTACACTGGATTATATGGGAAAAACCAACAGATCGAAAGATCAGATCAAGCTGGTGGAGGATTATTGCAAAGCAAATATGCTCTGGCGAAAAGATGAGGAACTGATTCAATATAGTTCGGTAGTCGAATTAGACCTTGGTACAGTGGAAGCGACTGTTTCCGGTCCAAAAAGGCCTCAGGATAAGATTTTGGTAAGGAACTTTAAGCCAAAGTTTGAGGAGTTGCTTCAAGCAGTCCATGGGAGAGAATATATTCCAATCGACAAAAGGGAGGAAGTTGCCCGATTTGTAGAAGAAGGTGGGGGACAAACAGAAGACCAGTCCCACGAAAAAGCTCCCGCAGAAACAGAGATAAAAACCAAGATAAAAAATGGACTCAAGTCAGTTTCTGTCAAACTTCATAATGAAAAGTTTGAATTGTATGATGGCTCTATTGTCATCGCAGCGATCACTTCCTGTACCAATACATCTAATCCCTCAGTGATGCTCGGGGCAGGTTTGGTAGCTAGAAAAGCCCGACAATTAGGTTTGGATGTGAAGCCTTGGGTAAAAACATCTTTGGCGCCAGGATCCAAAGTAGTAACTGATTATTTGGAAAAATCTGAACTTTTAGAAGATTTGGAAGCTTTAAAATTCCACACAGTTGGTTATGGTTGTACTTCCTGTATTGGGAATTCTGGTCCCTTACCACGTCATATTGCCCAAGCGGTTGAGGATAATGATCTGGTGGTGGCATCTGTACTTTCCGGAAACAGAAATTTCGAAGCCAGGGTACATCCTCAAGTGAAAATGAATTACTTAATGTCACCGATGCTAGTGGTTGTTTATGCCATTGCGGGACGTGTGGATGTGGATTTATATAATGAACCATTAGGTTATGATCCTAATCTGGAACCTGTATATATGGAGGATATTTGGCCAACTAATGAAGAAATTGCAGAAGTAGCCAGAAAAGTATTGACACCGGATGATTATCAGAAAAATTACGGAGAAATTTTCGAAGGAAATGATATTTGGAGAGAACTTCAATCTGGTGAAGGTGAAATTTATCCATGGGATGAAAGCAGTACTTACATTAAAGAAGCTCCTTTTTTCAAAGGGATTTCCGTGGATGTACCAGATGCAAAAGACATTGTAAATGCCAGAGTTCTTTTGAAACTCGGTGATTCCATTACGACGGATCATATTTCTCCAGCGGGTTCATTCAGACCCGATACTCCAGCTGGAAAATATCTTGTTGGACGAGGAGTGGAGAGACCGGATTTTAATTCCTATGGTTCCAGAAGAGGGAATGACGAGGTAATGGTAAGAGGGACTTTTGCCAATGTCCGAATTAAAAACCAACTGTCAACCCAAGAAGGAGGCTTTACCAAATACATTCCTGATGATGAGGAAATGTCAGTATTTGATGCTTCGCAGAAATATCAGCTTTCGGGAACACCGTTGATCGTTTTGGCAGGTAAGGAATACGGTTCGGGTTCTTCAAGGGA
Source organism: Algoriphagus iocasae (assembly GCF_014206875.1). Lineage (GTDB taxonomy): Bacteria > Bacteroidota > Bacteroidia > Cytophagales > Cyclobacteriaceae > Algoriphagus > Algoriphagus iocasae. The sequence continues at coordinate 207,022 of NZ_JACIJO010000003.1, forward strand.
CTGGGCAGCAAAAGGTACAAACCTGCTTGGTATCAAAGCTGTGGTTGCCGAAAGTTACGAGCGAATCCACAGAAGTAATTTGGTGGGAATGGGTGTTTTACCTTTACAATTCCAAAAAGGAGAAAGCGCTGAAATTCTCGGCTTGACTGGATTTGAAGAGTTTAGCATTCTAGGAATTGAAAATGGATTAAAGGCAGGTCAGATTTTCGATGCAAAAGCAGTGACCAAAGATGGAAAAGAGATAGATTTCAAGGTGAAATCAAGGTTGGACTCTGAAGTGGAGATTGCCTATTACAAACACGGTGGAATTCTCAATTATGTATTAAGAGATTTCTTGAAGGATTGAGTTTGATTGATGCCCGATGACCGAGGCTTGGAGCGACCTGCGGTGAAAGGCATTGAAAGTAAGAAAAATTTAAGTTTATAGAATAGTGATGACTTTGTCAGACTGAGCTAAGTCCAAGCCCTTTTACAATATGTGAAATGATTGTCCTCGACTCCGCTCGGACTGACAAGCGTTTTATATCAAAATTCACAAGAATAAAAACCCGCTAGCGATAGCGGGTTTTGTCTTGTTTAACTCAATTTAAATCTAACTGGTATGGTAAGCCATCCTTTTATTGGATTTCCATCCAAATCCCGAGCAGGCAAGAATTGTCCTTTGTAGGATTTTGTAACTCGGAGCACTTCTTCGATTAAAGATTTTTCCGAGCCTACTGGATTTACAATTTCTATTTTTTCAAGTTTCCCTTGTTCAGTTATATGCAAAGCTACTATAACCGTTCCCTCAGCCCGCTTTGATCTGGCTTCTTGAGGATAACTCAGATTTTTCATCAGGTGTTTTTGCCAAATTAACTTGTCTGTGAAAGGAGCTGGTTCAAATTCATTAAATTCTGTTGTTACAACATCACTGGATCCTGGTTTGGTGATTTCATAAGTTCTGTCTACCGTTAATAAAGCTTCTCCGATATATGTTCCTTTGTCATAGTATTTGGCAAGGAAGAGACCATTGTCGGTATTTTTGGTTTTTTGGGAAATCAATTCTCCGGATAGATTGTAGTTTTCTGTTTCCTCTTGGTTAAACCTCCCCTCTGCATTGTAGGAGGATCGGGTAATTCTTACCAATTGATCTGATTTTGTGAAAACTCGCTCAATTGCATTGCCATTTTTATCTTCACTGGTGATGGATTTGTAAAAGTAAGAGGCCGTATCAGATTCCTCTATTGGATAAAAGTACATATTCAGGTAAACTATTTCTATTTGTTGCCCGAGAAGATTGTTTGAGAATAAACCTAAAATGAAAAGTAGAAGAAAGGGTATTTGCCTTTTTAAATACATGCTTTTGTAATCGTGAATGAATATTGAAACTAAAATATATTTTTAAGTTTAAATAACCTCTTTAACGATAGAAATAAAACCCCACTGGAAGGTAAAGCCAAGCTTCGACCGTTTCTCCTTTGTGATTGATAGCCGGGTTATAATTGCCTACAAATAACTCACCGATCCTTAAAGCTTCGGAGGTTAAAATGTTGGGGAGTTCATTGAAGTTAGCTACTTCGGTTTTGATTCGTTGCCCATTTTTGTCAATTAAAAAAGCGAGGATCACAGTGCCTTCCATTCCTTGTTTTTGGGCTTCGGGTAGAAATTTTTTCTCCTTTAAAACGAATTTTTTCCAGTCTTTGTCATTTGGAAATAAAGAAGGTTCGAAGTCATTTCTAGTCGATTTATACCGATTGGAAGAAGACATTCTCCATATTTCAAAATCATTGCTACCGAGGGTTTCTACATGTGCCACTTGGGCACCATCTTCATAATAGAAAATGAATTTTCTCGAACTATCTGAGTTTTCTTCACTTCTCATGATCAAATTGCCATCTGTGTCAAAAAGGCTTTCTACTATTTCCAGAGATCCATTGTGCGGATTTTTTCCTTCCTGAATGGTTTTAACTACCCGGTTTTGTAGATCCGTTATTTGAGTGAAAGTCGAACCATCCTCATTGTAACTTTTCATTTGAGAATAAACCGTATTCGGATCTCTCATCGATAGGGTAGGATAAAAATGCCTATTTAAAGGAGTGACATCAAAGCCCTGAGAATAGGCATTTGAAGTAAATAGTTGGATGAAAATCAACCAAAAAACATGAAGTAGGATAAACTGGCAATTATATTTCAAAGCGGTTTTCATTCGATTTTAATCTATCCAAAATTAATTTTTGCCACAAGAACTCTGCTTTTTTCTTTTTCAGATCTGGATTTCCTCTATTCATTAAAAAATTGATTCTAGGAAAATCTTAATCCTTCCATTTTATTTTTTTTGGCTTGCCAATAATTCCACCTTTCCCAATTTCCAAAAATCCTTTTATCCCTCAGGATAAGTCTTAATTTTGCTGGCCATACCTATCTTTTAACCTTATCATGAATTCAATTAACCCTACTACCACTCCGGCTTGGGGCAGATTATTGCAACTTGCGGAAGAACATAAAGACCTTAAAATCTTATCGCTTTTAGAAGAGCACGAGCGATTTGAGCGATATAGCTTGCAGTTAGAAGACATCTTGGTCGATTTTTCGAAGAATAAGGTCAATGATGATATTTTGAAAGCACTTTGTGATTTGGCTAGAGAAACCGAATTGCATCTAGCGATCGAAGATATGTTTTCTGGGGAAGCCATCAATCAGACTGAAAATCGTGCTGTTTTGCATACAGCTTTGAGAAATAAATCGGATCACGCGGTTTATGTAGATGGGGAAAATGTAATGCCTGAGGTTCAGAAAGTCTTGGACCAAATGAAAAGTTTTGCAGACAAAATCCAAAACAAGCAATGGCTTGGATACACTGGGAAACCAATCAAATCCTTAGTCAACATCGGTATTGGAGGTTCGGATTTAGGGCCAGTGATGGTGACTGAGGCGCTGAAGCCATACCAAAACCCAGACCTTGAAATATTTTTTGTTTCCAATGTGGATGGAACGCATATGGCTGAAACTTTGAAAAAAGTTGATCCTGAAACAACCTTGTTCTTTATTGCCTCCAAAACATTTACTACTCAGGAAACCATGACCAATGCGCATTCTGCAAGGGATTGGTTTTTGGGATATGCAAAGGATGAAAAGGCTGTAGCAAAGCATTTTGTTGCTCTTTCTACCAATGCGAAAGCAGTAGAGGCATTTGGAATTGATACCCAAAACATGTTTGCATTTTGGGATTGGGTAGGAGGAAGGTATTCTCTTTGGTCCGCTATAGGTTTACCAATTGCATGTGCCATCGGCTTCGATAATTTCGAGCAATTGCTTCATGGTGCTCATGCCATGGATGAGCATTTCCGACATTCCATGTTTAATAGAAATATCCCTGTGATTTTGGCATTGATTGGAATTTGGAATACCAATTTTCAAGGAGCTGCGTCTGAAGCAATTCTTCCATATGATCAATATATGCATCGTTTTGCAGCGTATTTCCAGCAGGGAAACATGGAAAGCAATGGTAAATATGTCAGCAGAAATGGAGAAAAAGTTAACTATACCACTGGACCGATTATCTGGGGAGAACCTGGGACAAATGGCCAACATGCTTTTTACCAATTAATCCATCAGGGTACCCATTTGATCCCATGTGATTTTATTGCTCCTGCAATTTCCCATAATCCGATTGGCGATCATCATCCAAAGTTGCTTTCCAATTTCTTCGCGCAAACAGAAGCTTTGATGAAAGGAAAGTCTTTGGAAGAGGTGAAAGCTGAAATGGCAAAATCAGGGAAATCTGAAGAGGAAATTGAGAAAATTGCCCCGCATCGTGTATTTGAAGGAAATCGACCAACCAATTCTATTTTGGTGAAGAAAATCACTCCGTATACCTTGGGGCAATTGATCGCGATGTACGAACACAAAATCTTTGTGCAAGGTGTCATCTGGGATATTTTCAGCTTCGATCAGTGGGGAGTGGAATTAGGAAAAGTTCTTGCAAACGGAATTCTTCCAGAGCTCAAAGGTGATGAAGAAGTTACCTCCCATGATGGTTCTACAAACGGCCTGATCAATGCTTATAAGAAAATGAGATAGGCTGACTTCTATCCGAAATAAAACAAAACCCCGACTCATGAAAGAGCCGGGGTTTTGTTTTATTTTATTAAGATTTTAACTCCGTTTGGCGGGTCAGTTCTATTTCAGAATCTTTAATCCCACTGATTCAATTCCAGGCAACTGGTTCTGCCTCATATATTGAAGCAGCGTCACTGATTTTGTTCCTGCTTGAAACTGAAACGGCAAAGTATCATAGAATGTATAAGTACTTCCAAAACCATCTCCTTGGGGTTCTCCAGTTTTTGAATCAAATAATGGGACATTGATCAATTTATTTTCAATGATTACTCCCAATGAATCCTTGCTCAAAACCCTGACATAGCAATTAGAAAAGGTATATTCCTCATTGAATCGAAAGGCAATTAGGCTTGGATGGCCCATTGGTTCAATCTTGCTCAGATCAAATGTAAGGCTGTCTTCGATTCCCCAACTTTGATTGGTCAAAGGCTGGAATTCCTCAAAAATCCGATCTTCAGAGCACGCAAATGATCCCAATAAGGTAATGAAGCAAAGGAAAACAAACGCTTTATTCATTTCCAGATGAATTAGGATTTGGACCTTGGTTTCTTCTAGGTGGGAATTTTTTCTTTCCAGCTGGTTTTCCTTCAGGCCTGCCTTCAGGTTTACTTTCTCCTTTTGGAGTTTGCTGAGGTTTTTTGGCTTCTGGAGTTGGCTTTTGCTTTTTCCCTTCTACTGGAGGCTTCGGATTAGGTTTATTTCCTCCCTGTCTTTTTGGAGGATTTGTTCCTTGTACCGGAGCAGCAGGGTTTTGCTGATTTCGGTTCTTATTCCTGTTATTTCTCTTCTTTCTTCTTGGTTCGCCGCTTGGATTCTGATTCTGCTGAGGTGCATTTTCTTGCTTTGGAGCAGGATTTACACGTTGGCTATTATTTGAATCTTCCGCTTTTTGCGGATTTGAAGATTTCGGATTATTTCTGTTTTTGTTTCTTGGCTTACGTTTTTTCTTTGGGGCATTGCTGGAAGCAAACTTCTTATCCAAAAGCTCTAATTCTCTTGTGGATTTTGCTGCCAAGTCCTCAATATCAGAAGCCTCATTTACCTGTAAGTTAAATACCTTGATGCCTTTTGAATTCAAAGCAAGAATTTCATTGACTCTGTCACAGGTGATGCTATGCCAGTCATTTTCATTGTTGTAGCTAAACCACATCATTTTTCTGAAAATGTCTGTTTTCTGAAGTTTCGCAGGCCCAGCCTCAGTCATCAATGGACGCTCAATTTGAGGAATATCCTTGATGGCATCCATGTAGGTGTCCAATTCATAATTGAGACAGCATTTCAATCTTCCACATTGTCCGCTTAGCTTGCCAGGATTAAGAGAAAGATTTTGATAACGTGCAGCTGAAGTGCTTACATTTTTGAAATCAACTAGCCAAGTGGAGCAGCATAATTCTCTACCGCAAACTCCTAATCCACCAATTCTTCCGGCTTCTTGTCGAAGACTGATTTGGCGCATTTCTACTCGAATTCTGAATTCTCCTGCAAGAACTTTGATCAATTCTCTAAAATCAACCCGATCATCAGCAGAGTAATAAAATGTAGCTTTTGAGTTGTCTGACTGATATTCGATGTCAGACATTTTCATTTTTAGGCCAAGCTCATCGACGATTTGCTTGCATCGATAAAGAGTAGGTATTTCTCTATTTTTGGCTTCTTGCCATTTTTCAAGGTCTTTTTCAGTGGCAATACGATAGATTCTAAGAATCTCATCATCATTTTTGATTTTACGCTTTTGCATCTGAAGGCGTACCAATTCACCTTGGAGAGATACATATCCGATGTGATGACCATTTGGTACATCCACCACGACTGGATCTCCAGTAGTCAAAGGCAAATAGTCTACGTTTCTATAGTACTCTTTTCTGCCTCCTTTGAATTTCACTTCTACGATATCAAAGGTATCCACCTCAGGAATTCCCATGTGACTTAGCCAGTCGAAGGAATTCATTTTATTGCAATCGCTCGTTCCGCAACTCCCATTATTTTGGCAGCCGCCGGATCCTCCAGAAGAGGTAGAGCAAGTTGTACATCCACTCATAAGTATATAGTTACAGGATCGTAATCCTGGGTAAACTTGGGTTTATTTCATCAGTTTCAAGATATCTTGTCCGATATCTTTTCTGTAATACGCCTTTTCCCAATGAATATTTTCAACTGTGGAAAAAGCATTCTTTAAAGCTGCATCCAAAGATTTTCCCATCCCGGTAATAGCCATGACACGGCCTCCTTGGTTGACTAATTCCCCTTTGTCATTGGTAGAAGTTCCTGCATGAAAAACGATCGTTTGATCCGCTTTTTCGGGAAGGGAAATGGGAAATCCTTTTTCGTAAGATTCAGGATATCCACCACTTACCATCACGACAGTTGTGGCATAATCTGGGGAGATTTTGAGGTTATAATTTTCTAATGTTCCTGTACCGATTCCAACCAGCAAATCCACAAAATCACTTTCTATTCTTGGCAGAACAGCTTCGGTCTCAGGATCACCCATTCTTACATTGTATTCGATGACGTAAGGTTGGCCTTCATAATTCATCAATCCGATAAACAAGAAACCTTTGTAAGGAATGTTTTCCTTTGCAAGGCCATCTACCGTAGGTTTGACTACGAGTTCTTCAACCTTTTTCATGTAAGCTTCATCCGCGAAAATCACCGGACTCACAGCTCCCATTCCTCCAGTATTTAATCCAGTGTCGCCTTCACCGATTCTTTTATAATCTTTTGCCTCCGGCAAAATCTTGTAGCTTTTTCCATCAGTAGCCACAAAAACAGAAAGCTCAATTCCATAAAGGAATTCTTCAACAACAACTTTTGCAGATGCCGCACCGAATTTTTGCTCCAGCAGCATTTCCTTAAATGATGCTTTTGCCTCATCCAAAGTCTGGCAAATTAAAACGCCTTTTCCTGAAGCCAGTCCATCGGCTTTCAGAACTATAGGAAGTTTTTGTGTGTCCAAATAGGCAAGACCTGCATCGATTTGATCTGCAGTAAATGTCTCATAAGCAGCAGTTGGGACATTGTTTCGCTGCATAAATCTCTTGGAGAAATCCTTGCTACCTTCCAAAGTGGCTCCTAATTGAGAAGGACCAACCACTGGGATTGCAGTCGTTTCTTTTTGATTGAGAAGATAATCTACTACTCCTTTTACAAGAGGTTCTTCTGGTCCTACGACTACCAATTCGATGGAATTTTCAAGAATGAAATTCTTTATTCCTTCGAAATCAGTAATAGAAAGGTTGATGTTTTTGGCAATAGCAGCAGTTCCTGCATTCCCCGGTGCAACGAAAAGTTGCGAGCATTTTGGACTTTGTACAATTTTCCAAGCAAAGGCATGTTCTCTGCCCCCGCTTCCTAATAAGAGTATATTCATTGACTCAATTCTAGTTAATTGGCATGCTCGGAGATAAACTTAATCCGATAGACCCGCAATTCATCCTCTGCAAAATCCTCATCTTCAAGTTCCTCCAATGCCTCTTTAATACGATCGGTTTCTGCATTCATGAAATAATCATGGAGTAGATCTTCCCGATCTTCATCCATGATATTTTCGATGTAGTAATCGATATTTAATTTTGTGCCGCTATAGATGATCTGCTCGATTTCCTGAAGAAGTTCAGACATGCTGATATTCAGGTTTTCGGCGATCTCATCCAAGTCGATCTTACGATCAATCTGTTGAATGATCGTAATTTTTATTTTTGATCTTGATCCTGCTGATTTCACTACCACTTCCGAGGCGGTCTCAATCTCATTTTCTTCCACATAAGTAGAAATGATTCTCAGGAACGAAGCTCCAAATTTAGCGACTTTTCCCATACCAACACCGTTGATTTGCGCGAGCTCTTCTCTGGTGGTTGGATATACTGTCGCCATCTCTTCCAAGGATGGGTCCTGGAAGATCACATAAGGTGGTAATCCTTTGGATTTTGCTACCTTTTTTCTTTCTGCCTTTAGCAGTTCGAAAAGTTTCTCATCATATGCAATTCCTGCTGAGATCTCCACGTCAGGAGTATCTGAAGCTGATTCTGCTTCGTATTCATGATCCTTGTAGAGATTTACTGAATAAGGAGCTTCCATAAATGCTTTGCCTCTTGGAGTGAGTTTTAAAACTCCGAAAGACTCAATGTCTTTCTCCAAAAAGTCAAAAATCATTGCTTGGCGAATGATAGAGGTCCAATATTTTTCGGGCACCACTTTACCCTTACCAAACACAGGAAGCTGATCATGCTTGTAACTGGTGACATATTCATTGGATTCGCCTATGATTACTTTTACTAAATGCTCGATTCCAAATCGTTCATTTGTCTCCATAGCCGCTTCTAATGCCGTTTGGATATAGGACATGCCTTCGAAAATCTCCCGCTCTCTCTTACAGTTATCACAATAGCCACAGTCTTTCTCAAAAGTCTCCCCAAAATAATTCAGGATAAACTTCCTTCTACAAACTCCAGTTTCTGCATATGCTGCCATTTCCTGAAGCAGTACTCTGGCGTTTTCCCGCTCTGTGACCGGCTTGTCTTTGTTAAATTTATCCAGCTTGACGATGTCTTCATATCTGTAAAACATCAAACAATGTCCCTCCAGTCCATCGCGACCGGCTCTTCCGGTTTCCTGATAGTAACCTTCTAGCGATTTTGGAACATCATAATGGATCACATAACGGACATCTGGTTTATCAATGCCCATCCCAAATGCAATGGTGGCTACAATGACATCAAGTTCTTCATTTAGGAAATCATCTTGATTTTTTATCCTAACAGCAGAATCCAAACCGGCATGGTAAGGAGCAGCATTTATTTGATTGACTTGGAGCAGTTGGGCTATTTCTTCCACTTTCTTTCTGCTCAGACAATAAATAATACCGGATTTGCCTTTATGGGACTTAATAAATTTAATCAGATGCTTTTTGGACTCGTTTTTAACCTTCGGCCTTACTTCATAAAATAAATTTGTTCGGTTGAATGAAGACTTAAATAAGTCTGCTTCTTCCATATGAAGATTTCGCTGGATATCCTGCTGCACTTTGGGTGTAGCCGTAGCAGTCAATGCAATAATCGGCAAGTTTGGCGCAATTTGCGCAACGATAGACTTGATCTTCCGATATTCAGGTCTGAAGTCATGACCCCATTCGGAAATACAATGTGCTTCATCAATAGCCACGAAACTTAAGTGTGCCGATTTCAGGAAAGCAATGTTTTCTTCTTTGGTCAAAGACTCAGGTGCTACATAAAGTAGTTTGGTTTTCTTGCTGAGAACCTCACTTTTGACTTTGGTAGCTTCTGATTTGTTTAGTGTTGAATTTAGGAAATGGGCATTTACACCAATTGCATTGAGCTGATCGACTTGATTTTTCATCAAAGCGATCAATGGTGAAATGACTATCGCGGTGCCGTCAGAGACTACAGCGGGTAACTGATAACACAACGATTTTCCTGCTCCCGTCGGCATAATGACGAAAGTGTTCTTTTGGCTAAGCAAGTTGTCTACGATGGGTTCTTGATTCCCTCGAAACTGACTAAATCCAAAGATTTTCTTGAGTTCTGATTTTACTTTTTCTTCCACTTGAAACAGGTGCTTTATAGGGTGTACCGTGCCTGTAAACAGGAATGATTCATTACTTTTATACCTTTGTACGAATTTACTGATAAACGCAGGTAAAATTGAATTTAGCTAAAAATATTAGAAATACAGCCACCAGAGTATTGCAAAATGAGGCGAATGCTATTTTAAATTTAATAGAATTTATAGATGGCGATTTTGAGTCTTGTGTGGATAGGATTCTTCACTCCTCTGGGCGCGTAGTCGTGACAGGTGTGGGTAAAAGTGCCATTGTTGCCAATAAAATAGTGGCTACATTAAACTCCACTGGGACACCAGCACTTTTTATGCATGCAGCAGATGCCATTCATGGCGACCTGGGTATGATTCAGGATGAAGACATTGTGATTTGTATTTCGAAAAGTGGGAATACGCCTGAGATTAAAGTTTTGGTTCCTTTGCTGAAAAAGTCAGGATCCGTCCTTGTTGCTTTGGTCAGCAATACTCAAAGTTATTTGGCGGAGCATGCGGATTTTGTTCTCAATGCGACAATAGGAGAAGAGGCTTGCCCTCATAATTTGGCTCCTACAACCAGCACTACAGTGCATATGGCGATAGGAGATGCTTTGGCAGTTTGCCTTCTTGAAGCAAGAGGTTTTACTTCGGATGATTTTGCCAAGTATCACCCTGGAGGTTCTTTGGGGAAACAGTTGTATCTTAAAGTCAGTGATTTGTTGAGCAAGGACCAGTTGCCAATGGTTCAGGAAGATTCTGATTTGGCAGCGGTAATTGTCGAGATATCAGGTAAAAGGCTTGGTGCTACCGCGGTGGTGAATGCTGAAGGGGATTTGAAAGGAATAATTACGGATGGAGACTTACGAAGAATGCTAGAGAAATCGTTGGATATTCAACGTTTGAAAGCTTCCGATATTATGACTGTTCATCCCAAAACGATTTCAAAAGATGAGTTTGCCATTCGTGCGCTGAATCTGATGAAAAATCACAACATTACACAGTTGGTAGCAATGGATGGAGAGAAAATCGCAGGATTTGTTCATATTCATGACTTGATGAAAGAAGGCATCGTATAAACCCGAAATGCAGATAAAACCATATATAGTAATTATGGCAGGGGGCATAGGCTCCAGATTTTGGCCATATAGTCGGAATAACCGACCGAAGCAATTTTTAGACATTCTAGGCACAGGAAGGACTTTGCTGCAAATGACTTTTGATAGATTTCAGGAGATTGCAAGTACCGACAGAGTTTTTGTGGTCACCAATCAGGATTATTTGGATTTGGTGAAAGAGCAATTACCAGAACTGGATGACAAGCAGATTTTGACGGAACCATTGCGTAGAAATACTGCAACTTGCATTGCTTATGCTACTTACAAAATCAATAAAATAGATCCTGATGCCACTATGGTAGTGGCACCGGCGGATCATTTGATTACCCAGGAAAAGAAGTTTCAGATTGCGATCGAAAAGGCAATTGCAGGTGCACAAATCGATCAACGATTAATCACGTTGGGCATTAAACCAAATCGTCCAGAAACAGGATATGGATATATTCAGTATTTGGAGGAAGATGATCAAGAGATTTATAAAGTCAAAACCTTTACAGAAAAGCCAAATCTAAAACTTGCCAAAACCTTTTTGGAGAGTGGTGATTTTGTGTGGAACTCAGGGATGTTTGTCTGGAAATTGAAAAGCCTGATTGCTGCTTTTGAAAAATATATGCCTGATGTGGCTGAAGTTTTCATTGAAGGAAACGAGTATTTCGGTAAGGATGACGAAAGAGATTTTATAGATCGGGCTTATTCTCTATTGAAAAACATTTCCATTGATAATGGAATTATGGAGCAATCAGATCAGGTTTTTGTGATCCCTACAGAATTTGGATGGTCTGATTTAGGTTCATGGCATAGCTTGTATGAACTGAAGAAAAAAGACAAGAAAAATAATGTGGTGGAAGGAAATGCCATCCTTTATGACACGGAAAACTCCTTTGTCAAAGTCAATAGCGATAAGCTGGTGGTTGTTCAAGGTTTGGATAATTACCTGATCAATGAATCTGATAATGTGATTTTGATCTGTAAACTCGATGCTGAGAAAAAATTCAGGGAGTTTGTGGCAAATGCTAAAAAGAAAGGGAAGGATTTTGTTTGACCTTCCCTTTGAGAATTTATTTTTTTCGCTGCCTCATGGCTTCGTAAATGGCCACTCCAGCAGAGACTGAAACGTTTAAACTTTCAATTTTGCCAAGCATCGGAATCGATACTTTTTCATCTACAATCCCCATCAATTCATTGGAAATTCCATCTTCTTCCGAACCCATAACCAAAGCAACAGGGGAGGAGAAATCGGCTTCGTACATGTTTTTGGTAGTTTTTTCTGTAATCGCTACCAAAGTCAAACCGCTTTTCTGAAGATCTCTACAGGTATAAAATAGGTTTTTCACTCTCGCAACAGGAAGAAAATTCAATGCCCCCGCAGAAGTTTTCACAGCGTCAGAATTGATCTGCGCACTTCCTTTGGAAGGAATTACGATGGCATCCACTCCGGCACATTCTGCAGTTCTTGCGATAGCCCCAAAGTTTCTTACATCCGTGATTCGGTCCAAAACCAAAATCAATGGTGCTTTTCCAGCATTGAAGCATGTTTCGATGACATTGTCCAGGGAAGCATATTCAATGGAAGAAATATAAGCAACCACTCCTTGGTGATTTTTACGCGTTACCCGGTTAAGTTTCGCATCTGGAACTCTTACGACAGGCACGCCATCCGCTTTGCAAAGCTTCAACAATTCTTTGATTAAGTCATTGTTCAATTCTTTCTGAACCAATACTTTATCAATCTCTTTGCCCGCATGGATTGCCTCCATGACCGCTCTTGTACCAAAAATAAAATCTTTTTCGGATGCTCCTTTGTCTATCAAAAAGCCATCTTTCCGCTTCTCCATATGGAAATGTTTTTGAACCAAACTGGCTGATAAGCCCTAGAGCGGTTCAGCGAGTAATAGTGTGGGGTTAGAATATTCTTTACGCGGACAAAAGTAAAGCGAATTTTCGAACTCTCATTCAATCCTCCGTAAGACCATACTTCCCGGTCAAGATAAAAGTTCACTTCAGTAGGTGGACCCATAACAGTATAGACCATTCCACGGTCTGTCTTCCAACCTTCTTTAAAGTCTGTAAATAAGATGTTTGCGAATTCTATCTGTCGGAAATATTCTCGGATCAGATCCTTTGCTAGGTCAGGATTTCTAGTGAGGTTATACCAATATTCATCCAACGCTTTCTTTTTATCCTCCGCCAGTAAGAGCGCTTCATGCTCTTTTCTGGTGGAAATGTAAGTAACCATCTGAATCATTTCTTCCCAGTCTTTCACTTTTGGAAAGGCTTCATTTGTGGTTTTCAAAAGAAGACCAGCACCTGAAGAAGTATCACTTTGATAAAAATAATAGCCTTCATTCTCTAGACTTTCCGGTACATTAGTAAGAAAATCACCGTTATCTACAACTTCCAATTCCTTAGGCACAGAAGCCGGTTTGGTTTCCATAGGAGGAAATGGCACATCAAATGTAACCGGATAATAAAACTCATGAATGCTTGGTCCAGATACTGATTTAAAAAGCAGTGACTGGCCTTTGGTAATGAAGTTTTGATCGAAAGGAATATCATTGGCATAATAAGCACCAAAATTAGGTTGCTCAGATACAAATGGACTTTTCAAATCAATGTGATAATAATATTCATCACCTTGTCTTGTATCTAATACTGTTAATAAGGCTACAGCTATTTCTTGATCTGAAGGAACTGTGACAGTTTTTTCAAAATACCAATGTCGGTCCGTATCGTATTTGAGATCGTTTTGCGTAAGAAGATTCACTTGATCATCAGAAATATCCTCTTCATAGCTGTTCAAGACCATATATGAAAAGCTGAAGGTATTGAAACTCGGGTTTTCTTCGATTTTCTCCACCGCCATCTGCAATTTATACTCCGTATCACTTTCCTTAATAGGGATGATTTTCAGACCTATTCTTGAATATCTAGAGTATCGAAGCGCTTGATTTAAATTATTCAGCTTCTTCTGTGAAAATCCTGGATTGATTGCTCCAAATACCAGGAATAAAAAAGTTAAAATGATGTTTGTTTTAAGCTTCATTGGGTGATCATATCGGGTTTTAAAAATTAACCTTACTTTTGCCAAAATAGTAAAATTTTGTATGGCTACCTATACAACGGAAATTGCATCCGACAAGTTAATCAGTGACAATCCTATTCATCAACGTTTGCTGAAGGCATACATTGCCGCGCAGCCCTGGATTTCTGGCAAATTGCTGGAAGTAGGTTGTGGTGAAGGAAGAGGAGTGGAAATATTATTGCCTCATGCAGAAGGTTATTTAGGGATCGATAAGATTCAGGAAGTAATCGATATGCTAAGAGCGAAATTCCCTAAAGTCGAATTTCAACAGGCTGTTATTCCTCCATTTCATGGAATTGAAGATAATTCCTTTGATACTGTGGTGAGTTTTCAGGTGATTGAACACATAGAGAACGATAAACTCTTTCTCGAAGAGATTTACAGAGTGCTGAAACTTGGAGGGAAAGCGATTATTTCTACACCCAATATCAATCATACGCTATCTCGAAACCCCTGGCATGTCCGGGAGTATACCCCTCAGCAATTGATAGATTTATCGAAATCTATTTTTGATAAAGTGGAGGCAAAGGGTGTCGGAGGAACTGAGAAGGTTTGGAAATACCATCAGGCAAATCGTGAGTCTGTTCAAAAAATCATGCGATTCGATATTTTTGACTTGCAGCATAAATTACCTGCTTCAATTCTAAGAATGCCTTATGAGATTCTAAATAGGATGAATAGAAATAAACTTCATAAACAGAAGTCAACGAATTCGGTGGAAATTACCCACGAAGATTATCCGATTGTAGAGGATCCAAAAGAAGGGTTGGATTTATTCTACATTTTGCATAAAAAATAAAAAAGAGGCTGTTTCAAAAGTCTATAACTTGTCAGCCTGAGCGGAGTCGAAAGCTTAAAGAAACGAAATCCTAAAATTTCGAAATACGCTATTTTCGCGGTTCCAGTATTCAATGAAACAAAAATAAAAAAGAGGCCTTGGCCTCTTTTTTTATCTTCTATCTATTTGGTTTGGCATGTCCTCAGGTCCCATGTAATCCGTGAGTCTTGCTCTGAGCTCATCAGCTTTTTCCTGATAGCCTCTTTCTTCTAACAGAGGAATAAAATATCTCACCATTTCTATAGAAATCATCATCTCACGATCATAATCTCTATTTTCTCGAGTGTAGAATTCGATCATATCCAATGACTTTTTGGATACTTTATCGATGATATCCAAAGCTTTTTCTTCCTCACCTACTTCGAAGAATAAAGGAACTGATTGTCCGCTGGAAAGATCATAAGGAATAGCTTCATTAGGCATTACTTCCAAACCGTAATTTAGTAGTTCAGCAGCTTTGTCCATTTCATTCTGATCCAGTAGAGCAATGGCGATTGAGTTCAAAGCACTTCTGTGGTTAGAAGCAAACCTTCTATATTCTTCATCCAGATAAGCATTTGGATCATCCATTCCTCTAAAGGCGAATTTTTCCATGTAGTTTTTATAGGCCAAATCTGCATTGACCAATTCTTCTCTGATGAAATCAGGCTTCTGAACAGGTAGCAATCGATAAGTCAAACCTTCATTCACCACATGATCTTCCAGATCAATTCCGATGGTCGAAAGGGAAGTGTTGTTGAAGTAAATCGGTCTATCCCAATTATTAGTCGTGATCAAATCGATCAACATCAATGTTCCTTTTGTCAGGTATTGACCCTTCACTCTCAAGTTGATCTGTGGAGTGAATAATGGAGCAAACTCTTCAGGAATGATGTCTTTATTTGCAACAGATGCACTATCTATATCCAGAATCAAATTTCTGGAAGGAACCATGTTTACCACACTTTTGCCTCCTGTGTTGACATTCAATCTTGGATCTGCATCATTGAGTAAGTTCAGATAAGCTCTCACCGAAATAGCAGAATTTGGTTTGTCATCCCCAGTTACATAAAGGACGTCATTTGTGCCCTTTTGATATCTGGATTCATCCAAGCTAAATGGTAATGCCTCTGATTCATTTGCAGACTTCGCCATTTGCTCCACATACCAGTCGGTATCAAAGTAACTCAATACAATCACTCGCACGTCAGTTCGGAAACCTTCTACCTCCTGTACATACCATAGAGGGAAAGTGTCATTATCTCCACCGGTGAAAAGTATCGCATTTGGGGCACAGGAAGCCAAGAAGTTTCTAGCAGAATCCACTGAGAAATATCTGCCTTTTCTATTGTGATCATCCCAAGTCTGGCTGGCTACTAAGCCAACCACAGGCAATGTCAATAAAGTGGCTATCACCCCAGCAGTTGCTAGGTTCTTATTCATTTTTCCAATACCATGAGCAATTCCCATGACACCCATTCCAATCCAGATTGCAAAGGCATAAAAACTACCTACATAAATATAATCACGCTCTCTCGGCTCCACCGGAGGGGAATTCAGGTAAAGTACCAATACTACGCCCATCATCAGGAAGAGCATCAAATTGACATAAAAGGATTTTGGATCATACTTCGCCTGGAAGAACATACCGATAACTCCAAGCAATAATGGAAGCATCAGGAAGTTATTATGTCCTTTATTTTCTTTGATGTAGTCTGGGAATTTGTCAGAAAAAGCATCTGTGATTCCGATCCAAGGAGCATCTGAGAAATCACTTTCCCTACCGGAGAAATTCCACATAAAGTAACGCCAATACATCTTGCCAAGCTGATGCTTAAACATAAAGTAAAGGTTATCACCAAAGGTTGGGTCTTGTCCTTCGCGTAAGCCAAGTACCCTTCGGTAAATTTGTTTGTGATTTTCCTGAGTTGAATAAATTCTTGGAAGGATAGTAGTTTTTGTCGGGTCATAGATGTTTTCCAATCCATAATCCACAATCTCATATTTATCCTTGCCTTTCATATAAACTGGATCACCTTCTACTTGATCTACCAGTTTGGCAGTGAAGTATTGACCATGTAATAAAGGTCTATACCCGTATTGTTCTCTCTTTAGATAGGATACATAGCTGATGATATCCTTTGGAGCATTTTCATTGATAATTGGGTCCTGATTAGCTCTGATCACGATCAATGCATAACTGGAGTATCCGATCAGAATGAAAACCAATGAAAGTAATGCGGTATTTAACGTTGCATTTTCCTTGCTTCTGGAATACTTGTAAGCAAAATATAAAGCCGTAAAAAAGGCAATTGCAAAGAAAATGATCCCTGACCCAAAAGGTAATCCAAGAGAATTCACAAAGAAAATCTCCATGGAACCTGCAAGGCTTGGAAGCCCAGGGATGATAAAGTTATTGATAATAATCAAGGCCAAACCACCTGCAAACATAGCTGCGATTGCACCTTTAAGATTTGGCTTTTCGTATTTTTTGAAATAATAAATCAATGCCAAAGCAGGTAGTGTCACCAAATTCAGCAAGTGAACTCCAATCGAAAGACCCACCAAATAGGCGATGAAAATCATGAATTTATTCTCTTCCCTAGGATCTTTGATCACATCCCATTTCAAAAATGCCCAAATAACGATGGCTGTGAAAAAGGATGACATGGCATAAACTTCCGCTTCTACAGCCGAAAACCAGAAACTGTCACTGAAAGTATATAATAAAGCACCTACAATGCCGGCACCCATCAATGAGATCACTTGGCCTTTGCTTTCTTTGCCTTCTTCGATCTTATAAAGTCTTCTTCCAAAAAGTGTAATGGACCAAAACAGAAATAAAATTGTAAAGGCAGAAAATAAGGCACTTCCAATGTTCATCCAATGCGCTACTTCCAAACCATCTCCTAAAGCCAAGAATCCAAACATCCTGTAAACCAATAGGAAGAATGGCGCTCCCGGAGGGTGGGGAACCTGAAGTTTGTACGAAACCGCAATAAATTCTCCTGGATCCCAGAAGCTTGCAGTTTGTTCTGCAGTCAAAATATATACGATCGCGGCTACGGCAAAAACTACCCAGCCAGTTAAATTATTGATTTGCTTATACTTGAGCATTAATTCTGGATATTAGACTGGCGAAAATAAAAAAATAATCGCCAACTGAGGATTTTTTAGCACTTTTTAAAAGTTACATCAAAGTCTAAAATTTTCTCTTTGTGATAAAAATTACTGTGTCGAACTGATTGGGTCTTTACTTTTGTTATGAATTTTAAAGCTAATAGTCATGAATGCACAACCAAAAACCTTTCAGCAGTTGATTGATGGAGACCAGCCGGTGTTAGTGGATTTTACTGCCACTTGGTGTGGACCTTGCAAAATGATGCATCCTATTTTGGAAGATACTTCCAAACAAATGGGTGATAAAGTAAAGATTGTGAAAGTAGATGTGGATAAAAATCCTCTGGCAGCGAGTAAATTCCAAGTAAGAGGAGTGCCTACCTTGATTTTGTTTCAAAAAGGAAAAATTCTTTGGAGACAATCTGGAGTGGTTCCGGCGCATCAATTGGTGAAAACCATTGAGTCCTCAATCATGAGCAAGGCTTGAAGCTAATGTGACAATTGTCATTTAACAAAAAGTCATTCTAAAGTACCTTTGAGAAAGTTTAAATAGAAATCTGAAAAATTACACATATGAAAATCGAACAAATTTATACTGGATGTTTAGCTCAGGGAGCATATTACATCGAATCAGATGGTGAAGCAGCAGTTATAGATCCATTAAGAGAAGTTCAGCCTTATATCGAAAAGGCAGAAAGAAGAAATGCGAAAATCAAGTATGTTTTTGAAACGCATTTCCATGCTGACTTTGTCTCTGGACATCAGGACTTATCCAAAAAGACAGGCGCGCCGATTGTTTACGGACCAACAACCATGAAAATGGGATTTGATGCCATCGTTGCAGAAGATGGACAGGAATTCCAGATCGGAAAAGCTAAAATCAAAGTTTTGCATACTCCTGGACATACCATGGAGAGTTCTTGCTACTTGCTTTACAATGAAGAAGGAAATCCAGAAGCAATTTTCACCGGAGACACTTTATTTATCGGAGATGTGGGAAGACCTGATCTAGCACAGAAAGTGGTAAAAGATCTAACTCAAGATAAATTGGCAGGACACCTTTATGATTCTTTGAGAAACAAAATCATGCCTTTGCCAGATGATTTGATCGTATATCCAGCTCACGGAGCAGGATCTGCCTGTGGCAAAAACATGAGCAAAGAGACTTCTGATACTTTGGGCAATCAAAAGAAGACCAATTATGCTCTTCAGGAAATGACCAAAGAGGAGTTTATTAAAGAAGTTATTACAGGTTTGACACCTCCACCGGCATATTTCCCTCAAAATGTAATGATGAACATTCAGGGATATGACAGCATCGATGAGGTTTTGGAAAGAGGTGTGAGACCTTTGAATCCAACAGAATTTGAAGCTGCAGCAAATGAAACAGGAGCGTTGATTCTTGACACTAGAGCACCTCAGACATTTGCTAAAGGATTTGTGCCTAATTCAGTAAACATCGGTATTGATGGAAGTTTCGCTGTTTGGGTTGGAGCAATGATCCCGGATCTAAAGCAAGAGATTTTAGTAGTAGCGGATGAAGGAAGAGAAGAAGAAGTGATCACCAGACTTGCCAGAGTAGGTTATGATTATGCATTGGGTTATTTGAAAGGCGGAATCGAAGCTTGGAAAAATTCTGGTCATGAAATCGATCAGATACAATCTATCTCAGCTGAAGAGCTTGCTAAAAGACATGCAGAGAACCCTGATTTAAATATCCTTGATGTCAGAAAAAACAGCGAATACCTTTCAGAACATGTATTGGATGCAGAAAATGCACCTTTGGATTACATCAATGAAAGCATGCTCAAGGTAGATAAGGATAAGACCTATTATGTTCATTGTGCAGGTGGATATAGATCGATGGTATTTAACTCTATTCTTAGAGCTCGTGGATATGATAATTTGATCGATATCGATGGTGGATTTAAAGCCATCAAAGAATCTGAAAAATTCAAAGTATCAGATTACGTTTGTCCGACTACCTTATTATAAAAATTAAGAGAGATTTGCTTAATCCCAAAATGGCAGGTCTTCGGACTTGCCGTTTTTAGTTTATGATTACCCTATGTGATAAAAGTCACATAAACGAACTGGATTTTACCTATCCTTGTTTGAAGTCCTTTTAGGTAAAATATTGACAGTTAGTTAAATAGTTATCAATTAATAATTTATAAATGAATCAATTTATCGACTGGATTTCCCAGCCTTGGCCATGGTATGTGGCTGGACCTTTGATCGGGTTAACCGTGCCGACATTGTTGCTGATCGGGAACAAAACCTTTGGTATTTCTTCCTCATTGAGACATGTATGTGCCATCTGTGTGCCTGCCGGGATTCCCTTCTTCAAGTATAACTGGAGAAAAGAAATGTGGAACTTATTATTTGTGCTTGGAGTGCTTGTAGGAGGATTTATAGCTACGAATTTTATTTCCAATCCAAATGACATCGTGATTGCAGAGCAGACCAAAGCTGATCTTAGTGCTATTGGCATTACGAGCTTCTCCGGTTTAATGCCTACCGAGATCTTTGACTGGAACAATCTATTTACAGCAAAAGGACTGTTGTTCTTTGTATTTGGAGGTTTTTTAGTTGGATTCGGAACCCGTTATGCCGGAGGCTGTACTTCTGGACATGCAATTATGGGGATCAGTTCTTTACAATGGCCTTCTTTGCTAGCTACCATATTCTTTATGATTGGAGGATTTGTGATGACTCATCTTTTGATGGGACCGTTGATGAGTTGGGTTGGATTTTAAATAAAACAGAAGATGATAACAGTAGAAAAAGAAAGACCAGTGGAGGTTTGTGATGCGCCAAACTCCCAAGAAAATTTAGAAAAAGGATTATCTCTTTTGAAGTACATGATTATTGGTGTGCTTTTCGGAATTGTATTTGTAAAAGCTGAGATCATTTCATGGTTTAGAATTCAGGAAATGTTCAGACTTCAGTCATTTCATATGTATGGGGTGATAGGATCAGCAATCATCACAGGAATAATTTCTATCCAAATCATCAAACGATTTGGGATCAAGACGATTTCAGGTGAAAAAGTAAATATTCCAAATAAGGAATTCAGAAAAGGTCAGATTATCGGAGGATTTATTTTTGGATTAGGCTGGGCAATTACTGGGGCTTGTCCTGGACCTTTGTTTGCACAGATAGGTAGTGGATTTACCGTGGTATTTGTGACCTTGTTATCCGCAATTGCCGGTACATGGGTTTATGGAAGATTTTCGCATAAAATGCCGAACTAAGAATAAATTGAAATCAGTGAGAGCCAACTTCTTATTCGGAGTTGGCTTTTTTTTTTAATCAAATACTTTTTTGATGATAAATCTTATCAAAAATATGATGGTGAGGATGATGGTTCCTACGATGACAAATTCCATGGGTAGATTTTTTACATTAACTGACGAGGAGGGAAATAGTTTCATCGGCAATTGGGGTAAAAGTACAGCTTATTGAAGTAATCTTTCTAAATTTCGGAACCTATCGACCTATTCGACTTTATGAATTCTCTTTCCAAACGCAGAGTGGCCTTAGGGGCCTTTTTCTTTTTTGTGGGGCTTTGTTTTGCTTCTTGGGCTGCAAGGATTCCGGACATTCAGGCAAAGTTTGATTTATCGGAAGGTCAGTTGGGTACTTTGTTGCTTTTTCTTCCATTAGGTTCGGTTATCGGTTTACCCATAGCAGGATGGGCAGTGCACCAGTTTGGTAGCAGGATTGTCATAATGGTAGGTGCTGTTTCTTATGCGCTCACATTGCCTTTAATTGGACTTGCTCCAAGCACTTGGCTGCTCGTTCCGGTTTTGATTCTCTATGGAATGCTGGGAAATACTATGAACATTTCCCTAAACACTCAAGCTTTAAATCTGGAAGACCAAATGGGCAAGAGTATCCTCGCATCATTCCACGGGCTTTGGAGTATGGCAGGATTTACCGGAGCTGGGATTGGTGCTTTGATGATTTATCTGGGATTTTCTCCTGCGGCACATTATGCTGTAGTTGCCGGAATTTCATTTGTTATCATCTTCTCTGCTCAGAGTTATATTATCAAAGAAAAAGCTGCTTCTGCAGATGGAGGTTTGGTGCTTAAAAAACCTGACGCTTTGCTTCTTCGAATCAGTTTGATTGCTTTTCTAGGGATGATGTGCGAGGGCTGTATGTTTGACTGGTCGGGAGTTTATTTCAAAAAAGTGGTAATGGCGGACCCTTCTTTGATTGCTTTAGGGTATGTGGCATTTATGGGAACCATGGCCTCAGGGAGGTTTTTAACAGATAAAATCGCTGCCAGATATACCAAAGTTGCCGTGATTCAGGTGAGTGGCTTATTGATTTTTGCCGGCTTGACATTGGCTGTTGTTTTCCCGACTGTAGGAGTTGCAACCTTTGGATTTCTTTTGGTAGGATTGGGAGTAGCTTCCATAATTCCTCTTTCATACAGCATTGCAGGGCGCTCAAAATTATATGCACCAAGTGTTGCCTTGGCATTGGTGTCCACCATTTCCTTTTTTGGGTTTTTACTTGGCCCTCCATTGATTGGGTTTGTGGCAGATTTATTTAATTTAAAAACATCTTTTGCGATGGTAGCTGTGAGTGCACTAGGGATCACCGTGCTTTCCAGTTTCCGCAAAGCTGTTTTCTTAATTCCTCAGAAAGTTAAGCCCATGCCCAAGCCATGAGTCATGTCGATACATTTCAGTTTTCAAAAGATTTTGAAATAGTTTCTTTTCAAGTTCACCCAGATGGCAAAATCAGGTTGAGCTGCGTGGCTGATTTGTTTCAGGAGACATCTTGGGGACATGCTGATTCGGCAGATTTTGGAAGAAATCTGATTGAGGAAAATAGAATGTGGGTTTTGTCCCGAATGGACTTTCATTGCTTTAATTTACCTTCTTGGGATGATCATGTCAGGGTATATACAGCTGGGAGAGGAGTTGAAAAGCTCTTTGCTTTTAGGGAGTTTATCATGTGTAATGAAAAGAATGAGATCCTTGCCCAGTGCATGACATCCTACCTTTTGTTGAATATGGAATCCAAAAGACCTGTTCGTCCCGAAGGTGTTTTACCAAATCATCTTTTTGATCCGCTAGAAAAGCCAGAATGGCAAGCTGCCAAAATTGTTCTGGGGGGTGAATTGATTGATTCGGAAAAGTTGAAAGTAAGGTATTCGGATCTTGATTTGAATAATCATGTGAACAATACCAGTTATATTCTTTGGGTTGAAAACATCCTAAAAGAGCATAAAATTGTGAAGCCTAATTTATTGATCAACTTTCAGGCGGAATGCATGTTGGGGGATATGATAGAAATCAAAACTTATAGCAAAGATGATCGCTATATTTTTCAAGGCTTGATCGGTGATAAACTCGTTTTTCTGGCAGAAGCCTATTAAATTGATGAAATCAAGCGGGATGTGATTCTTGTCACAGCTTTGGAGTCCATACTTCAGCATTTTTGTAGCTTGATATTGCACTATGAAAAAGATTGGTAAACCTTTCCTTCAATTGATTACACTTTCCATGAGTCTTCTGGCTTTGGCAAGTGTATTAGTGGGAGTTATAGCCCTTGTTCTCTTTTTTTCTTACTCTGGAGTGAATCTTCCTTCCTGGGAAGATGAACCTGTTCTTGCCCAAGTAGAAATGGTCAAGCCAGTGAGTAAAGCATTAATGGATCCGGTAGGAATGTGGCAGGCTCCCGATTGGACTCAAGTGGATCAAGAAGAAAATGCAGAACTCATCAAATACGGAAGAGATTTAATTGCCAATACGTCAGAATACCTCGGACCAAATGGGAAGGTCAAAAAGATCTCCAACGGGTTGAATTGTCAGAATTGCCATCTTCAGGCAGGAACAGTTCCTTTGGGAAATAACTATTCTGCCGTGACTAGTACCTATCCAAAAGTTCGTGGTCGCTCAGGGATGTCAGAAGATGTCCAAATGAGAATCAACGGATGCTTTCAGCGAAGCTTGAATGGAGATGCGCTAGCTAATGACAGCAAGGAGATGAAAGCTATGGTAGCCTATATGGATTGGCTGGGTCAAGGTGTGCCAAAAGGCGAAAAACCAATAGGAGCAGGAATTTATCAATTGCCATATTTGGACAGAGCTGCTGATCCTATCAAAGGAAAGACGGTTTATGAAAAAGAATGTGTAGCCTGTCATATGAGTGATGGGCAAGGCTTGCCAAAACCAGATGGAACCGGATACACCTATCCTCCTTTGTGGGGCGAGCACAGTTACAACCAAAAAGCTGGTTTATTCAGAGTGTCACGCTTTGCAGGTTATGTAAAAGCAAATATGCCATTTGGTGCTACTTATGAAAATCCGATTTTAACTGATGAGGAGGCTTGGGACGTGGCAGCCTATGTGAATAGCCTTGACCGCCCTGATAGGGACTTTCCAAAAGACTGGCCAGATATTTCCAAAAAGCCAATAGATCATCCCTTTGGACCCTATGCAGATGAGTTTCCCGAACAGCAGCATAAATTCGGTCCATTTAATCCTATCCAAGAAGCCTTAGCCAAAAAGAAATGAGAAACTTAATACTGGGATTTCTCCTGGTGCTCTCATTCTTTGCCAAAGCTCAAGTTCCTGAGAAAAAGCTAGAAGTAGTACCGGATATCCATTTCCGAATGTTTTGGATGAGCACCAGCTATCCAACTGATTTTAAAAATGATTTTGCGCTTGGCTCGAGTTTGAACCTTGGCACAAAACTCACGTTTGCAGAAAATTTACAGCTACATGTAGGGTATAGAGTGTATGGCAACCTGTGGAGTTCTGAGCTGACTCAACCTGATCCTCTTTCTGGACTCGGTAATAGATACGAAGTAGGATTGTTTGACCTTTTGAACCCAGAGGATAAGTTTTTTGGAAAGTTGGAAACACTTTCTTTAAGTTACTCAAAGGCCAATTGGGGAGCAAAAATTGGTCGAATGGGGATAAATTCTGATTGGATCAATGCACAGGACGGTAGGCTGGCGCCAACAGCCATAGAAGGTATTCATACTTGGTTCTCTCCAAATTCCAATTGGGAAATCGGTCTTTGGGGAATTAACAGAATTGGTGTGAGAGGTACTTCCAAATGGCTGGGAATAGGAGAGTCCATAGGTGTTTTTCCTGTGGGAAGAGATGTGAATGGAAATCCTTCAAGTTATTCGGGAAATACGTCAAGCGATTGGATAGGAATTCTTGAGGTATCTCATGAGATAGAGAATTTTGGTGAAGTCAGTTTTTCTGAAACGCTGGTGGATAATATTTCAAACACCCTTTGGGGGAAACTAGAGAGGACTTGGTTGACGAATAATAAAGGTAAAATCCTATCTGGGATTCAGTTTGGATTTCAACATGGAATAGGTGAAGGAGGGAATCCTGATCCGGTTTTTCAATACAAAAACCCTTCAGATAGAAACTGGGTGGTTTCTGGGAAGTTGGGATATTCTGTAAAGAAATGGAATACCAGCATTAGTTATTCCCATCTTGGAGGTAATGGAAGATGGCTTAGTCCAAGGGAATGGGGCAAAGATGCTTGGTATACTTTCATTCCAAGAGAAAGAAATGAAGGGTTTGAAAGCATGGATGCCTTGGTTTTTTATGCAGAATATAAATTAGAGGAAAGCGGTCTTAAGCCCTATGTTTATTTTGGTCTTCATTGGCTACCAGATGTCTCAGATTCACAGGCAAACAAATATGCATTTACTTCTTATAGACAAATCAATCTAGGACTGAAATATCAGCCAAAGGAGCTTAAATCGTGGGATCTGCATCTAATTGTGATGAACAAAGAAGCATTGGGAGAAGTAAATCTGACACCAAGACAACGCTACAATAAACTGGAAATGATCCATGTAAATGTGATGGTAAACTGGAGGCCATTTCAATGATTTTTCAGCCCAATTCGGAATAATAAATTCTGATTATGAAGTTCTTATTGTATTGCAATTAGGAATTACCAATTAATAGACAGACCTTTGTCCCAGTCAGGACATCACTTAAATAATTCGAACCTGATCCTTGAAGTAAAGTTAGCGTTGATTATCAACCTGCTTAAGTAGCAAATTCAAGAGTTTTCCCTTACGATTACCTAGGTTTTAATTCTCTCCCTTTTCTACTTTTTTAATTCAAACATGGCCCAAGGCTATTTTTAGAATTAAAACCTGCAGTAAAAATCCTCCCAAACAGTACCAGAAACACCCAATAAGTAAACCAAAATAAGACTCTATTAAAACTATAAGATTCTCAGAATCAAATCTCTCAGATTTCTCTGTCGCTCTCAAATCTCGGGTTTATGGACATTTTAAGTCCACTAATAAATCAAAGTATGCCAACAAGGAAATGGTCTTCAAGACTGTCATCCTTACTTCTCTATTCTTCATCCCTCAAATCCTGATTATTTCCGGTTTCGTAACAGAAACATGGCAATTATTTGGTTGTTACATCTTGTCCGCATTTGGAATGTCGGGCATCGGGATGGGTGTTATGCATGATGCATGTCATGGATCTTATTCCAAAAATCCATTTGTCAATAAAATGGTAAGCTATACCTTAAACATGGTTGGAGCCAGTTCTGAGGTATGGAGAATACAGCACAATGTCTTGCATCATAGTTATACCAATATCCATGAGCATGACGACGATATCAATGCTCCATTCTTTTTGAGATTTTCTCCGGAAGCTGAGCAAAATAGACTGCATAAATACCAACACTTATATGCTTGGTTTTTCTATTCTCTTTCTACTCTTTCCTGGGTGACTGCCAAAGACTTTATCCGTCTGAAAAGGTATCACAATAAAGGTTTGGTTAAAGGGGAGAATGGTTACAGAAATACGCTATGGACAATTATCGCTTGGAAGCTTGTCTATTTCGCATTCATTTTAGGATTGCCTTTGTTATTTGCTCCATTTCCATTTTGGATGATTTTATTGGGATATGTAACCATGCACTTTGTGACTGGATTTATCATTACAATGGTATTTCAAATTGCGCACATTGTGGAAGACGTTAATTTCCCGGTTGCTGATGAAAACGGAAATGTAGAAGGTGAACGAATCCTACACCAATTAGCTACCACATGTAATTTTTCACCAAACTCGCGAATCATTACCTGGTTTGCAGGTGGATTGAATTACCAAGTAGAGCATCATTTATTCCCAGACATTTGTCACGTACATTATAAGACCATTGCTCCGATCGTAAAAGCCACAGCGGAGGAATTTAACGTGCCTTATTATTCCAAGCCCAATTTTTTAATGGCTGTTTTAGATCATTTTAAAATGCTCTA
The DNA here is from genome assembly GCF_014206875.1 of Algoriphagus iocasae. Classification (GTDB taxonomy): domain Bacteria; phylum Bacteroidota; class Bacteroidia; order Cytophagales; family Cyclobacteriaceae; genus Algoriphagus; species Algoriphagus iocasae. Next base: position 234,090 of record NZ_JACIJO010000003.1, read on the forward strand.
CATACTCGGAAATACTCCGAAGTTGGAGTCACAAAAAGCTTGAAATAATGAATAATACAAGAAATAGAAATACTAAACCTAGTGCTGGACCTAGACCAAATCGAGGCCCAAGACAAGTTCAGAAGAAGAAGGAATCTACTTTAGATCCTAACTTGCTGATCAAAAAAGCTAAGCCTACTGGTCAAAAAGGATTTCAGTCTAAAACTTCTTTTGCAAGTCTGAATTTGGCAAATGGAGTTCTTAAGAATCTGGAAGCCAAAGGTTATGTCAATATGACCAATATTCAGGAGCAGTCTTTAGAGGCTTTGCTGGATGGTAGAGATCTTTTGGGTATATCCAATACCGGTTCCGGTAAAACCAGTGCCTTTTTGATTCCGATCATTGAGCATGCTTTGCAGGATCCTAGGCAGTTTACTGCTTTGATCGTGACGCCTACCAGAGAATTGGCGCTTCAGATCGAGGAGGAATTCAAAAGCCTGAGCAAAGGAATGAATCTTCATTCTGCCACATTCATCGGAGGTACCAATATCAATACTGATATGAAGATGCTAGGAAGAAAGCTACATGTCATTGTAGGTACTCCAGGAAGATTGCTGGATCTATATGACAGAAGGCTTTTGAAGCTGAATCAGGTCAAGACCTTGGTCTTGGATGAGTTTGACAGAATGCTTGATATGGGCTTTGTCAATGATGTGAAGAAGTTGGTAGGAGCGATGAGTCAAAGACAGCAGACGATGTTGTTTTCAGCGACTCTGGAACCAAGTCAAAAGAACTTAATCAATAGCTTGTTGAATAATCCGGTGGAGGTGAAAATCAATTCCGGTGTGACTACCAATGAGAATATTGAGCAAGGGATCATTCGAGTGCCTGAGGGCAAAGATAAGTTTGTAATGCTAGAGGATCTATTTAAAGATCGTGCTTTGGAGAAGGTGATAATTTTCACTGAAACAAAGAGACTGGCAGATAAAATCAGCAAAAAATTGAATCAGTCAGGAGTAAAATCGGGATTGATTCATGGAAATAAATCTCAAAATTTTAGAAATAAAACCATTGAGCAATTCAAATCTGGTGAAACCAGAGTGTTGGTAGCAACTGATGTGGCTGCCAGAGGTATAGATGTGGCTGATGTTTCCCATGTGATAAACTATCAGCTGCCCATGACAATGGATAGCTATATACACAGAATCGGAAGAACAGGCAGAGCTGGGAAAACAGGTCACGCCATCACATTTGTCAACTAAAATAACTGTATGTCAAAAAATCAAAATAGCTTCATTAAGAAGCAAAAAGCAGAATTAAAGAAAAGAAAACAAAAAGAAAAATTTGAGAAAAAGTTAGAAAGAAAAGCACAGCCAAAAAGCGGTGATTTGGATGACATGATCGTCTACATAGATCGCTTCGGTAATTTCACCGATACTCCTCCAGAAGAGGAACCAGTAAAGAATACAAAAAATCAAAATCAAAGTAATAAAAACACAAGAACAACAAATTTTAAATCAAGAAATCATGAATGAAGGAACAGTAAAATTCTTTAACACAACAAAAGGCTTTGGATTCATCACACCATCTGACTCTGACGAGGACGTTTTCGTACACCAGTCTGGTTTGGTTCACGATATCCGTGAAAACGATAAAGTATCGTATGAATTAGTACAAGGTAAAAAAGGCGTTAACGCTGTGAACGTAAAAGTGATCAAATAAAGAAAATAGGGATGGGTTTTTCCCGAACCCGTTTACTTTTTGATACAAAAACACCTGCTTTCTTTTGAAGGCAGGTGTTTCTTTTTTTAATGCTTTTTAGATTAATAGGAGTATTTGATGGCGTTTACCAAATTGGCACCTGAGGCAATGGCATCAAGGTTTTGGAGGGTAGTTTTCGCTATTTCTGCCAAGGCTTCTTTGGTTAAAAATGCCTGATGTCCAGTGATCAATACATTTGGGAAAGTCATCAAGCGGGCGATTTGCTCGTCCATGAGGATTTCTTCAGATAGGTTCTTGAAGAATAAATCCTCTTCCTGTTCATAAACATCGATCCCGAGATATCCGATTTTTCTGCTTTCCAAAGCTTTGATCACAGATTTGGTTTCTATCAAAGCACCTCTACTGGTATTGATCAACATCACTCCATCGGGCATTTGCTCTATCGTACTGGCATTAACCAGATGCTTGGTGCCAGGTGTAAGTGGGCAATGGAGCGAAATGATTTGGCTTTGGGATAATAACTCATCTAGAGTTAAATATTCCACTCCCAAGGTTTTGAGAGACTTATCTTCTATCAGGTCATAGGCGAGAACTTTGCATCCAAAACCAAGAGCGATCTTGATAAATGCATGCCCTATTGCGCCTGTTCCTATAATTCCCACAGTTTTGCCATTCAGGTTAAAACCTGCTAAGCCTTCCAAAGAATAGTTATTGTCTCGGATTCGGTTGTATGCTTTGTGAGTTTTGCGGCTTAAAGTCAGGATCATCGCAAAAGCATGTTCGGCCACAGCTTCTGGGCTGTAAGCAGGAACACGGCAGATTTTAAAACCAAGTTCATCCGCCTTTTCCAGATCTACTTGGTTGTAACCAGCGCATCGTAAAACGATATTTTTTACCCCAAGCGTATTCAGTTTCTTAAGGACAGAAGCATCCAAATGATCGTTTACAAAGGTGCAAATGGCATCAAACCCTTTTGCCAGAGAGACGGTATGCTTGTCTAACTTAGCTTCGAAATATGTGAAGTCATGTGCATGTTTTGGAAGAATTAAATCAAAGCTCTCGCGGTCGTAAGATTTAGTGCTAAAACATGCAACTTTCATAGCTAATTAAGTTTGACTTGATAGATTGTAAATCTAGTAAATTCTTCCTCTATCTCGGTGTTTTCAGGTTCTTGAACTAACAGTTTGCGGTCTGGTAGAATGGTGATAATCGTACCGGGAATTCCTGGTATTTCTGATCCTACCTGTTTTCCATCTTTAAAAATAAGAATTCTTTGTTCAGTTGCATCCTGTGAAGGGAAATATGGTGAATCTTCTGAATTTCTGGATTCAAATTCCGACTCGGTAATACCCGTGAAATACTGTAAGATATACTCCCCATTGCCCAAATTAAATAATTTTTGATTTCTTGCTGATAACCTTCCAAGGTTTTGTGCTTGAGGATCATCTGGAGCAGATTCCATAGGCACGGGATTATAGGTGATAAATTCAGAATAGCTAATAGGAATAGTTCTTTTCAAAGAATAATCTGGGAGATTATAAATCAAGATTTCTGGATCCAATTCCTGTACTACTGCCAGTTCTTGGTTTTTTTGATCCACAAAAAAGGATTTACCCATCACACCTTTGTATATGGATTCAGATTGTTTATAAACAGAATTTGGCTCAAATGGAACGACAGATCTCACAGATCCAGAAACTAGGTTCAGCTCATAAAAATTTTGAAGGGTGTCTTTCCCTTCTTGATTATGAATAAGGTAGGATGCAGAGAGGTAATTGCTTGGCCCCACAAGTAACATGGTGGTGTCATTTCTCTGAAAATAAGGAGTCTTTCCTAAAGGCATATTTGCTCTAATTGGAAGAGGAGACATAATTCGGTATGAATGAATGGTTTCATAATCTGAATTTAAGGTCATGACCTGAAATGGTAGCTCCAGGATCCTCTCTTTATTTGGTCCGAATGCTAAACCAATAGGATTCCAGTTTCCATAATTACCTGGGCCATCACCTTTTTTGTGAATACGCTTAATAATTTCCCCTTCTGAAGATATTTCTAAAATGTCATCTTCAGAGACTGCATATCCCAGATAAATATCTTCTTGTTCACTATAGTCTCGGATCACTACGCGGGTAAAATTATCTACCCGGAAGGAATCTGTTTTTACCAATTCGTAAGATTCTTCAACACGTTCTGTTGATTTTTCTGAGCAACTGATTCCTACAAAAATTGGGATTGCAAAAATAGCGGGGTTGATTCTTTGAGTCATGTTTATTTAAAATTCATAGGTCTACGAAAATTTCGTTTAATATAAGGCTACTCTTTACGAATCCCTACTTTTCTACTTTTTTTATTTACAAATAGGCAAGAGTTGGAATAATTTATTGATTCTCCCTAGATTGGATGAAAAATCAACAACCATGAAAAAATTTTATATCGGAATTTTATTTGTTGGGGCAATGTCCATCTTTGCCTCTTGTAACCAAGAAAAAGAAGAGGAGAAAATTGTGGAGGAAATTCAAGAAATAGAACAAACACCTATGCAACCAGATTCAGTACTCAGACATGTTGTTATGTTTGGTTTTAAAGAAGAAACCAGTCCTGAGAAAATTCAGGAAGTTATTGATGCTTTCGCAGCATTGCCAAGTAAGATTGAACAGATCAAAGGCTTTGAATGGGGAACAAATAACAGTCCTGAAAACTTAAATGACGGACTGACACATGCATTTACACTTACTTTCCATTCGGAAGAAGATCGTGCGATCTATTTACCACATCCTGATCACAAAGCTTTTGGAGAAGTGTTAGGAAACAGCCTTTCAAAAGTGGTTGTAGTGGATTATTGGACTCATTAATTATTGATCATAGGGCAAAGCGGATCCTTCCGTTTTGCCTGAATCATCAATTGTAAGAACCTCAGTAACGACAAAATTGCTCGTGCCACGCCAAGGCAGCATACCGTTAAATTCTTTGTATCTAAGCTCCACAAACTTACCTGAGGCTCTTTCTAATTTTTCAGCGACTTCTTCATTTTCTACACTGAATCTAAATTCATTGCTTTGTAAGCCTCCTGCTGTTGGACTTTGGAAACCCTCCTGAACCACTCTGCCTTCATAGGTTTTGAATATCACACCTTTTTTGACGAAGTAATTTAAACTTCCGGCTTTTACGCCTTCACCAAAAACGAAGTAAAACTTCCACCAAAAAAAGATTAGGAAAATTACTAAGGCACTGATGCCAAGGATCCATGCGAATTTCTTCATGATAGACTTTTCAAAGATTTTATAAATATAGAAAGTGGAAAAGGAATTTTGACTCGAAAATGGAATATTTGATCATTCCACTTTTCCATTTTTTCTTTTATTACGGTTTGAATTCCATACTTCAAACTAGTAGAAATAGTTTTTTTGGAAACAATTTGCTCTTTTGGCGATCCAATCAATTTAGAATATATAGCAGTCTTTCAGCATGGCCAAATATTCTACCAGTAAGGGTTTTTCTATATACTCGATCACTGAATGATACTTAATCGCTTTTTTCTTGTCCTCAGTATTTACAGAAGACGATATTAAGATCACCTTAAATCTTTTTGGGAGATTTAATGATTCCAAATAGTCCAATACTCCCCATCCATCCATGCCTTCCATATAGATATCTAAAAAAATCAAAAGGTTATTATTAGAATCCAGGTGTTTTTGCTTGATATAGTCGATGGCCTCCTCTCCGCTGGAAACACAAATTGGCCCAAAATGAAATTTAGATTTTTCAGCTATTTTCTTATGCAAAAACTGAAAGTACTGATCATCATCTACTATTAAAAGGTCAAAATTCATAGATCAATTCTCCTATTAAAGTGGTGATAATTAATGTGTTGAGGAAATAGAATAAACAATTATTTCTAGGTCAATGGTTGGCTAAGTTTAAATATAACTTATTCGAAACTACAAACTTTGTCTCTTCAAAGTGCCCCAAAATAGGTAAAATTCCCATTAATATAATTATATGACTTCATTGAAAAGAATAAAAAGATCTTGAAAAAAAATCAAGTCTGATTTTTATACCTTTAATTTATTGGTGGTTTAACGAATTTATAAAAACCAGATGACCCAATAGTTTAAAAAAATATGAGACTAGAACTAGGTTTAAAAAAAAGCCCGGTCAACCCGGGCTTTCACTTTCACTGATCACAATTTACTAATCTACCAACCACAAATAGTCTCCGTAACCAGCTGCTTCCATTTCACTTTTTGGGATGAATTTCATCGCAGCGGAATTCATACAATATCTAAGGTTTGTAGGGTTTGGACCATCGTAGAAAACATGTCCTACATGGCTGTCCCCCAATTTACTTCTTACTTCTACTCTGGTCATTCCAGCAGATTTGTCTACTGGCTTTTCCAATGCTCTGGCATCAATTGGCTTAGTAAAACTTGGCCATCCTGATCCTGATTCATATTTATCTTTTGAACTGAAAAGAGGAGCACCTGTCACGATGTCTACATAAATCCCAGGTTCTTTATTTCCATTGTATTCATTTTGGAAAGCATATTCTGTCGCCTCCTCCATAGTCACTTCATACTGAAGATCCGTCAATTTGCTTTTTAATTCGGCTTTGGAAGGAGCAGGGTATTTTTTCTCCGATAATTCAGGCCAATGTGCCTTGATGAATGCATCTCTACCACTTCCATTTCTGTAAGCATAATATTCCTTTGGATTCTTCTTATAATAATCCTGATGGTAATCCTCTGCAGGATAGAAAGTAGTGTATTTGATAATAGGTGTGGCAACCGGCTTTTCAAATTTCCCGGATGAATCAAGGAGTTTCTTAGACTCCTCAGCTACTTTTTTCTGCTCAGCATCGTGGTAGAAAATTGCGGATTCGTATTGAGAACCCCTGTCGTAGAATGATCCGCCTACATCTGTTGGGTCAAAGGTTTGCCAGAATATATCGACCAATTCAGAGTAACTGATTACTTCTGGATCAAATGCGATCTGTACGGATTCACGATGAGATGTTTTTCCGCTACTAACTTCCCCATAAGTTGGGTCTTTTTCTTTACCTCCAGCATATCCGGATGTAACTGCGATAACTCCATCAATTCCTTCAAATGGAGCTTCCACGCACCAAAAACAACCTCCTGCAAATGTTGCCAGTTCGGTTTTGCCTTTGTATTGCGCCACCTTTTCCATGTCGTTGTTGGTGCTTTCTTTACTTTCTGCCGGAGAATTGCCACAGGCAGCCAGCATGAGAGCAAACCCTGCAGCTAGAAATTTTGATGACATATTTGTTATGAATTTCATGTTTACTTGGATGATTTTTACTTTGAATTTGAAATCTTCTGATCTCTGAATTTAAAACCAATATTTTTTAGATACTGTTTTGCTAAATCGCAATTATCTCAAAATTTAAGGCTCTAGCTTCAAATACGGAATAGTTTAGCCGATGGATGTGTCGTGAATAAGACATTTCGGGGAGAAATTGCATTTATTAGAGCAGAAGTAGAGATAATCTGATTTAATCCACCATCGGTTACAGCGAAAAATCATTTTGCTATATATTCACGGCTATTAAAATTTTGAGTAGCGGATTTATGAGAAAATTGATTTGGTTGATTCCAGTACTGACTTTCTTTTTTGGAAGTTGTACCAAGGAGGAATCAGACCCTTTTGCAACTACTAAACCGGATGAGAGTAGATTTACAAAAGTAACACTGGTAGAAGGTTTAAATGAACCGATGGAGCTGGAGGTTTTGGAAAATAAGGATGTGCTTTTTATCGAAAGGGCCGGAAAAATCCGATTATATAAAAATGAAACTGGGGAATTGGTCGAGGCTGGATTTTTGGATGTTTATCCCGAGCGTGAAGATGGCTTGATGGGATTGGCAAAAGATCCAGATTTCAAAAATAACCATTGGATTTATCTCTACTATGCTCCTGCAAATACCTCTGTCAATCGACTTTCGCGATTCGAATTTAGAAATGATGTAGTCGATCTTTCTTCAGAAAAAATTCTTTTGGACGTACCTGTTTACAGGGATTGCTGTCACTCAGGTGGCTCTCTGGAATTTGATCGTCATGGCAATCTTTTCTTGTCTTTAGGAGATGATTCTACACCTTTTGAATCCAGTAATTTTAATCCAATTGATGAGCGTACATTTCGTGCGGAAAACGTAGATGCGCAGCGATCTTCTGGCAATGCCAATGATTTAAGAGGTTCTATTATCCGTATTCACCCAGAAGCAGATGGTACTTATACCATACCAGAAGGGAATTTATTTCCCGCAGGAACTGAAGGGACAAGGCCTGAGATTTATGTGATGGGAAACAGAAATCCGTTCAGAATCGCCATTGACCCACATAATGACAATCTTTTTTGGGGAGAAGTTGGTCCTGATGCTGCGGAGAATGATTCACTTAGAGGACCAAAAGGTCACGATGAATATAATTTGGCTACTAAACCAGGCTTTTTTGGCTGGCCATATTTTGTGGGCGACAACAAGGCTTATTGGAAGTTTGATTTCGAAAAGGAAGAATCGCTCTTCCAATTTGACCCAAATGCACCTTTGAATACCTCCCCAAGAAATACAGGAATTCAAAATCTTCCTCCAGCTCAAAAGCCATTGATCTGGTATCCCTATGATGAATCCATTGAGTTTCCGATGCTCGGTACTGGCGGAAGAAATGCGATGGCAGGCCCTGTTTATTATAGAGAGGATTATGAGGATAGTGAAGTGAGATTTCCGGGATATTACAATGGGAAGTCTATCTTTTACGACTGGATGAGAAATTGGATTTTCATGGTTTCTTTGACAGAAAATAATGAGCTGGATACCTTGGAGCAGTTTATGCCAAACACTGTTTTCGATAAGCCTGTAGATATGCAATATGGGCCGGATGGAGCCTTATATATTTTGGAATACGGAACCTTCTGGCGTTCCCAAAATGATAATTCTGGTTTATACAGAATTGAGTTTGCAGCAGGAAACAGGAAGCCAAACGTGAAGATGGCTGCAAATAAAAGAAATGGTGCAAGCCCTCTGACTGTGGAGTTTTCTTCCGAAGGAACAAAGGACTTGGACCAAGGAGATCAGCTGGAATATCTTTGGGATTTTGGTGGTTTGGCTAGCTCAAAAGAAAAAAATCCAAATTTTACTTTTGACAATCCAGGAGTTTATCCAGTTACCTTGACAGTTAAAGACCAAGCTGGTGCTCTTTCCGAAAGTAAAATGGAAATTCAAGTTGGTAATGAATCTCCAAAAGTTGAAATTAACTGGAAAGGGAATCGCAGTTTTTATTTTCCTGAGGAAACTGTTGCCTATGAAGTAGTGATTCAGGATGAAGAAGATTCTGAAATTCTGGATTCAAATATTGACTTCAGTATTGATTTTATGGAAGGTGGGTACGATGTTATCCAAACGGGTCCTGAGGAGGAAATGCTGAGTATGGGAGAAACGCTCATCAATCAGGCAGGATGTAAAGGATGTCACGGTATATCCAATAAATCAGTGGGGCCCAGTTATACAGAGGTGTCAAAAAAATATCTAAACGACCCAGAAGCCAAGAATTATCTAATCAACAAGGTGACAAATGGTGGATCTGGAGTTTGGGGAGATACCCAAATGCCAGGGCATGTACACCTTCCGAAACAGGAGATTGAAGAAATGGTAGATTTCATCTTGTCGATTTCCAATCCTTCATTGAATAAAAGGGTTTTACCATTATCCGGTTCCTATACCTTGGATCAACCTGCAATGAATGGAGGTTATTATCTGGTTCAAGCATCCTATGAAGATCAAGGAGCTAATGGCATTCAACCGAAAAAGACTGTCGAACAGATTATTTTGAGAAATACAGAGATTTCTCCAACAATTGCAGACCTGTTTCAGGATGTTGCTAAATCGAATGAGAACAATTCTCATTTTGTTAAATACACCGAGAAAAATGCCTATTTCGTCTTTAAAGATCTGGATCTAAGTTCGATAAAGTCAATTGACATGGAATTGGACCCGGGAAATCTGGCTGCCAAAATAGAAATTAGAAAAAGTGGGCCAACTGGAGAATTGATTGGTGAAACAAAGCTTCTGGATAAAAATGATAGAAAAGGGAAGGAAAACTGGTTTGAAGTGAACATTCCGATCCAGAAAACTACCGAACCATCAGATATTTATTTTGTAATTCAGACAGACCAGGGAATTTCTATCTGGAATACATTCAATGTAAATTCACTTCATTTTAAAAGGTGAGTTTTGAATAATCTGACTAAAGAAAAAATGCCAGCCTATTATTTCAAGGCTGGCATTTTTATTTCAATAAATCTCAATCAAAACTGACAAGATCAATCTGATGGAATTTCAAAGTCACTTCTAAGCAGAGTTTTCTTCAAACGTCCTACGAGAAAAAATTGAGACTCATTTATCTTACTCAATTTTTAAAAACTCTCTGAAATACTTCTGGAGACTGAGATAATTTTCCTGATCCAATTTACCGTGTGAAATTGCTATTTCTACATGTTCGGCAATCTCATTAAATGGGTACGTATCTTTTAACTGCTCATGATCATCGAGCCATTTTTTAAGCAGGTTCAGTTCGTATTTATTAATATCTCCATCCGCCATGATGCCATAGCAGATACCTTGTAAAAAGTGCAAGGAGGCTTTTGAGGGATCGCTCTCCTCAAATTTTGGAGCATATTTCTCGAGAACCTTTTTGATTTCATAGATTTCCTCAGAACCTAATTGACCGGTTTTAATGATATTTCTAACCTCTTCATGGAAAGTTAAAAATGGTTCTTTTTCACAAAGTCCATCGTGGGTTTGGCACCAGGATTTCATTGCATCAAATTCACTTTTAGTAATCCTGCCATCCATCGAGATACCATTGACAAGACCATTTAAATTATGAAAAGCTATTTGGGTTTGGGTGATGATATTTTCTTCCATATCCTCTTTATTTTTTGTAATAAGTTACAAATACTTGAATTACAATAAAATACCCAGTACGGGGTATTTTATGTATATAAAAGCTAGAGGGGAGGAAAATGTTATTTTTTTGTTTTCGCAAATGCCCGTACCGGGAAAGTGCCAACTCCTTTGAATTTAGGTGGTGCAGCTGTAAAGGTGAAATCCTCATCTGGAAGTAGGTGGAGATTGTTCATGTGCTCGACTATTAGAATCTCAGCTCCTAGCAAAGTGGTATGTGCTGGCCTGCTGTTTCTCCGGGTATCATCGATGTTATGGGAATCTATTCCAACTAACTTCACTCCACAATCCCTTAAATATTCTGCTGCTTTTTGAGTGAGAAATGGATGGTTTTCATAATATGCTTCTGTATTCCAATGCTTACTCCAATTCGTCTGAATCAATACAGCTCTGTTTCTGATTTCATAATTCTCCAGATGAGTTTCTCTGATTTCTAGGGTTTTATTATATGGAATCCGGATCACGATTCCTTCCAGATCTACAAATTGTTCCAAGGTAATTTCTGAGGTGTCTTTGCCATTCTCAAAACGGTGAAATGGACAATCTAAATAAGTGCCTGTATTGGCTACCATTTCAATTTTTCCGATCTGAAATTCCGTTCCTACCTCATAAAACTTTCTGGACTCTTCTCTACTCAAATAATCACAGACAATAGGCGCGGGGAGTCCTTTATATGTCACTAAACCATCTTCAATTGTATGACTCAGATCAATTAATAACCCATTTGATTTTTGCTTTTCAATTTCTTTTCGTTTATGAGCTTCCTCAAAAATCACTTTGTTGGAAATAATGGTTTTTCCGACCATCAGCAGCCTCATATCTGAAATGATATAATCAGCCAATTCTTTATCAGAAATGTTGTCTCCGTGGATATCCAGTCTGAAGTCTTCTCCTTTGATATTTCCTCCATTGGTGAAGTGAATCTCAAAGTCAAACTTTACTCTTTTTTGCATCTTGAAAGGGTGGAAATTGGAAAGATTAAAGAAAAGAAAATCTGGATAAAATCTGACGATTCCTTTACCTGAAATTCAGTGAGAAAACGGTTTTCTCTCCTGGAATGGAAGTGACCTGCAAGCTTCCCTTATGTAGGTTCATGATCTGTCTCGAAATGGCCAAACCAATTCCAGAACCTGTTTTTTTGGTGGTGTAGAAAGGAACAAAAATGCGCTCCAATGCTTCTGGAATAATTCCTGGTCCATGATCTTCTACCCGCAAAACTGTTCCCATATCTCCTTGGGAAATAGCAGAAAGCCAAATTGTTCGATCGGCTTGATTTTGAAGAGATTCGCTGGCGTTCTTTACCAAATTGATCAGGATCATGGTGATTTGGTCCGGATCACAATGGATTTCCAAATCATTCGGAAGTATGTTAGTTTCTATTTTGACCTCAGAAAACTTCAAATCCTCTTTCATCAAGATCAATACATTTTCAAAGAGAGATTTGACTGTGGTAAACTCCTTTTTAGGCACAGGGATATTGGTGTAATCTCTATAGGCATTCACAAAATTCACCAATCCTTTGCTTCTATTAGCAATGGTTTCTAAACCCTCCTGTATATCTTGGTACCCATCTCTTTTGATCAGGAATCCTTCTTTTTGTACATAAGAATCTTCTTCCAAAATGGTGCTTAAAGAATCCACCAAACTGGAAATAGGCGTGATGGAATTCATGATTTCATGCCTCAAAACCTTTGTCAGATTCTGCCAAGCCTCCAATTCATTGGATTGAAGTTCCGCATTGATATTTTGTAATGAAAGCAAGGTCCAGCTCTGGCCACCCATTTTTAGAGAGGTGGACTGTATAATTAAATGCAGAGATGGATTGACTTTGTACGAAAGCCTTTGACCCGGTTTCATTTCCATCACCTGTTCTAAAAGGGCAGGGGATAGCTTACCTAAATCAGAAATATCCCTGAATTGAGGAATCTGAAGTAAGTGCTTTGCAGCATTATTGATTACCCCGATTTTTCCTTCAGAATTAAAAGAAATTATACCCGAATTGATATGCTGGATGATGACCTGTAGAAAAAGCATTTGCTCTTCCTTTTCGGCCCGCGTTTGCTTAAACACATTCATCACCTCGTTAAAAGCAATATTGACTTCACGGAAAGAACCGCCCATTTGACTGTCTGAAGTAAATGAACTGGAGAAATCCGTGAATCGGATGGAATCCAAAAATCTTGCAAGCTTATGATTGATCGAGTTGACATAATAAATCAACTCGCCAATCTGGATGAAGGCGATAAATGCCAAAATTCCAGGAGCCAGCCACAATTCCTGATTGTAATAAAGCCAAAGGCCTAAGTACAAATTCAGGACAATTAATAATGTCCTGAACCCAACTCCAAAAGAGAACCGCTTATAAACCATATTTTTCTAATCTTCTGTAAAGTGAAGATCGGGTCAAGCCTAATTCCTCAGCAGCTCTAGTGATATGACCATTGTGTTTCTGTAGGGCTTTTCTGATCAGAATACGCTCCACATCTTCAATATTCAGATGCTCCAGACTCACAGATTCATCTTTCTGCTCTGGCTGCTGCATCTTTTGCAGGAATAAATCTTCCGGCTGCAAAACATTGTGGTTACTCATGATGACAGCCCGCTCGATGCTGTGCTGAAGTTCACGGATATTTCCAGGCCAATGATATTTCATCATTCTTTTGATAAGAGGTTCAGAAGCCTTTCTGACATCCTTGTTGTATTTTTTAGAATAGAAAGAGATGAAATGGTTGGCAAGCAAAAGTATATCGTCTGCTCTTTCTCTCAATGGTGGTAACTGAATCTCAATGGTATTGATTCGGTACAGCAAATCCTGACGGAAACCATTTTCATAAACCATATTATGAATCGGCATATTGGTAGCAGAAATCAATCGGATATTGACATCCACTGCTCTGTTTGCACCAACCCTGGTGACCTGTCTATTTTGAAGGACAGCTAGCAATTTAGCCTGTAGTGGAAGTGGAAGGTTTCCGATTTCATCCAAGAAAAGCGTTCCTTTATGTGCTTGTTCAAATCTACCCGCACGGTCTTCTTTGGCATCGGTAAATGAACCTTTCTTATGTCCAAAGAGCTCAGATTCAAAAAGGGATTGGGTAATCGAACCCAGATCTACGCCGACAAATGCTTCTTTGTTTCTTCGGCTATGTCTGTGAATAGCTCTCGCTATCAATTCTTTCCCGGTTCCGTTTTCTCCCAAAATCAACACATTGGCATCAGTAGATGCAACACGTTCTATCGTTTCATAGACTTTTTGCATGGCTGGACTTTGTCCGATGATATCAGCAAATTTCCGATCTATGTCCTCTTGCATGGTGAGCTTTTGATCTTTCAGCAAGTCCACCTCCAGTTTTTTCTGCCTTAATTTCAAAGCTGAATTTAAGGTTGCGAGTAGTCTTTCGTTTTCCCAAGGCTTCAGAACAAAATCCGTAGCTCCCTCTTTAATGGCCCGAACAGCCAGGTTAACGTCCCCGTAAGCAGTAATCAAAACTACTACCGCAGAGGGATCTAGTTCCAAAATTCTGTCCAGCCAATAAAAACCTTCTTGTCCGGAACTTACATCTTTGGTGAAATTCATATCGAGCATGATCACATCATACTGCTCGTTATGAGTTAAAATGGGAAGTAGGTCTGGGTTTGTCTCGGTATCTACCTGTGCAAAGTGCCTCTTTAGAAAAATTTTGGCTGCCTTTAGTAGATCTTCATTATCATCTATAATGAGAATTTTACCGATTTTTTGCTCGCTCATTGAATAGTTAGTTTTTTTTAATAGTTGAAAAAGACTTTCTGCCTTCTCAAATAATGCTTGCTCCTTGTTCCAAAAGCATACCGAATTATTCTTTTCTATTAAAATCAAATCAAATACAGCCTTATGCTTAAAATTAAGGCTTTTTGTCCGATTGACTAATTAGGAAAAGCATTCCAATAAGATAAGAAAGATGAGCGGGTTTTGTTCGCCTGCGAACAAAAATGTTCGGGACTTTAGATTCCGAATTTCTTCAAACCTCCAATTAAGGCCGTAGAACGCCGTTTTTTTGATGGCATACCATTTGGCATAATGGGTATCAGCCTAAAAAGGCAGAAACACACAATGGATAGAAAAATACAAAAGAAGACCTGGACGCCCAGGAAGATTGCTTGGATTGTCGGCGGAGTAGTTTTAGTCGCCGGAATTATTTATCAAATCGGATTTGCCGATCACCGATCTACTATGAATGTAGAGCAGGATCGTCTCAGTATTGCGACTGTCAGTACCGGAGAATTTACCGATTACATTTTGGTTTCCGGTCAGATCGAACCTGCCCAGACTTTCTTCCTCGATGCAGTTGAAGGAGGGATGGTCGCAGAGATCGTCAGAGAATCGGGAGCTTTGGTGGATGTAGGAGATACGATATTGATCATGGCCAATTCCAATCTCCAGTTGGATGTGATGCAGCGTGAAACCATGCTGTATGAGCAAATCAACAACCTGCGCCAGACTCGTCTTTTCTTAGATCAAAATGATTTGAGTCAACAGGGTCAATTAGCAGAGATCGATTATCAGATCAGCCTTTTGGAACCTCAATACAAAAGATTCAAAGAGCTTCATGAGAAAAAGCTGGTTTCTGACCGCGAATTCGAAGAAGTGAAAGAGCAATATGAATACAATCTGAAAAGAAAGGAATTGACCTATGCATCCTATAGAAGTGATTCTATCGCCAGATCTTACCAATTGGCTCAGTTGCGCCAGTCAGAAAGCAGAATGAATGCTTCTCTGAATGGGGTAGGCCAGATTTTGAATAACCTCGTGATCAAAGCTCCAATCGCAGGACAGCTTGCGATGGAACAAATTGAAGTTGGTCAGGCAATCAATTCAGGAGAGCGTTATGGTCAGATTGACGTGCTGGATGAATTTAAAGTGAGAGTACCAATTGATGAATTGTACCTTCCTAGAATCGGGCAAGGTCTGAGAGGTAAATTCACTTTGAGCGGAGTAGACCATGAATTGGAAATCATGAAAATCTATCCGACGATTACAAATGGTCGATTTGAAGTGGATATGAAATTCACCGGAGAAAGCCCAAAAGGTATCCGTCGTGGACAAAGTGTGAGAATTCGACTTGAATTGGGAGATAGCGAGCAGAGCCTGCTTTTACCAACTGGAGGATTCTTTAAAGATACGGGGGGTAACTGGGTATTTGTCTTGAACTCTACTGGAAATGCTGAAAAGAGAAATATCAGATTGGGTAGAAAAAATCCAGAATACTATGAAGTCTTGGATGGCTTGGTAGAAGGAGAAAGAGTGATTGTCTCAGGATATGAGAATTTCGGTGACAATGAAGTGCTGGAGTTGAAGTAGAGGGAAGACTGGAGACGGAAGACAGGGGACTGAAGATGGGAGACAAAGTCAGAATTCAAAGGCAGATGATAAAAAATTGAGAAGAGTTTAGAAGTATGAAGATAAAATTAGATGGAATATAGGAATAGCTTCAAGTTCGAAAAACTTATTATTTGGCAAAAGGCAATGGAACTTGGAGAGCAGGTTCACGTCATTTGCAAAAACTTTCCAAAAGACGAATTATTCAATCTTTCTTCTCAATTTAAAAGAGCTACGGATTCGATCGCATTAAATATTTCCGAGGGTGCTATTCTTCAAAGTAACCTGGAGCAAAAGAAGTTTATAGGATATGCAATTAGGTCTTTAGCAGAAGTAATAACCTGCTTATACAAAGCTATTAACAGGAAATACCTGAATGATTCTGTTTTTGATAAAATGTATAAGGACTGTCAAGATTTAATGAACATGATGATCGCATTTAGAAAAAACATAAAATAAATAGTGGAATCGGCTCTTCGGTCTGCTGTCTTCAGTCTTCCGTCCTCGTTAAAAAAAATCAAAATATTGAAATTCAAAAAATATAAATAAACAAAAACACACCATGACCAACGTAATCAAAACCGTCAATCTTAGGAAAATGTATGCGACCGAAGAGGTAGAAACTACTGCTTTGGACAGCATCCAGATCGAAATCAAAAAAGGCGAATTTGTAGCCATTATGGGACCTTCAGGATGTGGTAAGTCCACATTATTGAATATCCTGGGTCTTCTGGATAACCCAGATGCCGGAGAGTACTTTTTCCTGGATCAGGAAGTTGCTAAGTTTTCAGAAAGACAGCGTTCTTCATTGAGAAAAGGGAATATTGGATTTGTCTTCCAGAGCTTTAATCTGATTGATGAATTGACAGTGTTTGAAAACGTTGAACTTCCACTTTTGTATCTGAAAATCCCTTCTGACGAGCGCAAAACCCGAGTAGAAGAGGTACTTACCAGAATGAATATCATGCACAGAAGAAATCACTTCCCACAGCAGCTTTCCGGTGGTCAGCAGCAGCGTGTGGCGATCGCCAGAGCTATTGTAGCAAAGCCTTCTGTGATCCTTGCCGATGAGCCTACAGGTAACTTGGATTCCACTAACGGTGAAGAAGTAATGAGACTTTTGGAAGAACTGAACAACGAAGGAACCACTATCGTGATGGTGACTCACTCTCCTCATGATGCCAACTATGCCCACAGAACGATCAACTTGTTTGATGGTAAAGTGGTGACTGAGAATATCAGGGAGCAGTTTCATGTTTAATTAGTTGGAAGTAGGAAGAATGGAAGTAGGAAGTTTTTTCCTTCTTCCATTCAATGCTAGAGCAATTATTTATGGATTTTAAATTTGAAAAATTACGTATCTGGCAATCTTCCATGAAATTTGGTGAGGAGGTTTTTGAATTATCGAAAAGCTTTCCCACAGATGAAAAATTTAATTTAACCTCACAAATAAGAAGAGCGGTTGATTCAATTGCTCTGAATATTGCTGAAGGTGCAACAGGAAATTCACAAGCAGAATTCAAGAAGTTTATTGGCTATTCACTTCGTTCAATAGCTGAGGTAGTTACCTGTCTTCATAAAGCAAAATTAAGAAAATACGTATCTGAGGATCAGTTTAACGAGCATTATAAAAATGCTTTTGATTTAATGAACAGTATTGCTGCTTTTAGGAAAACCCTAGTTTAACTTCCAACTTCCAACTTCCCACTTCCCTCTCCCTATGCTCCGCCTCCAGATACTCCTCACATATAGTTTTCCGTCTTCTGGGTGATCGGACTAAAACCAATCTATTTTCCTAATCTTCTTCGTGTTTGATGTCATCAAAACCAAGGTTAATAAGCCAATAGGCTTTGCCCGAAAGCGAACGTTTCTGTACGAACTTAGAGAGATAAAAAATTGAAAATTAGCTTTCTGGCTTCCAGAGAGCTTTTTTTAAATGGCATAAATCCTGAATAGCTAATGGAACACCTTGATAGCCAATCTTAATTTCGTATTCTCAGTCTGTGTCTCATAGACCGAAAAATCAGTGATTTATGGGATATAGGCCACGGGAAAATTGAATACTGTTGCAACCTTTCTCATAGGTGAAGCATCTTATTAAAGTTGGGTTAACAGCCAGGCAGAGGCTTTACCCAATCTAAACCACTAACGCTATGTTTGAAAACTATATCAAAATTGCCATCAGGAACTTAAAAAAGCATAAGTTCTACACCTTCATAAATATCCTTGGATTGTCTGTCGGTGTGGCTGTTTGTATGATCATCTCACTTTTTGTGATCAATGAGCTGTCCTATGATAAGCATTTTAAGGATGCAGATCAGATTTATAGAATACATGCTGACATCATTTTTGGAGGCAATCACTGGGACATGATCCAGGCTCCCGCACCGATGGTAGAGGCATTGCCAGCGGAGTTTCCAGAAGTGGAATATGCAGTGAATTTTAGGCAGAGGGGATCTTATCTGGTCAAAAGAGTGGATCAAAACATCAAGGAAAATAATGTGATCTGGGCCAGCAAGGACTTTTTTAATGTGTTCGGAACTCCACTTTTGGAAGGAAATCCGGAAGGGGTTTTAGCCGAGCCAAATACCATGGCAATCAGTAAATCGGCAGCAGAGAAATATTTTCCCGGAGAAAGCGCATTGGGTAAGTCTTTAATTCTAGACAATGACATGGATTTCAGGATTACAGGAATCTATGAGGACATTCCCCAAAACACCCATTTCCATTTTGACTTTCTGCTTTCTATGGAAGGCCTGTCTGAAGCACAAACCACTTCTTGGCTTAGTAACAATTTTCAGACTTACATGAAATTAAGGAAAGGTTCAGATCCAAAGGCATTTAATGAAAAAATGGCTTCCCTTGTCAAAAAGAATATTGAACCTGAACTGGGAAAAATATTTGGTGAGGGTGCGACTATGGACGCTATGTTGGCAAATGGTGGTAAGATGGAATATGAGGTTCAACCTTTGTTGGATATCCACTTGAAAAGTGATCTTATGGGAGAGTTTGAACCCAATTTTAACATCACCTACATCTATTTATTTATAGCCATTGCCTTGTTTATTTTGGTGATTGCCTGCATCAACTTTATGAATTTATCCACGGCAAGATCCTCCAATCGTGCCAAGGAAGTTGGTATCAGAAAAGTAATGGGGTCTTTCCGTTCGCACTTGATCCGTCAGTTTTTGATGGAGTCCATGCTTCTGAGTTTGATTTCCTTCCTTATCGCAATTCCAATTGTTGCATTTTTACTTCCGGTATTTAATGACTTGGCGGGAAGAACTCTTTCAGTTCCGTTTTCACAGATTGGTTTCTATGGAATTTTAATTCTTGGGGCCATCGGAACAGGTCTCTTGGCTGGGACATATCCATCCTTTTTCTTATCCGGATTTAAGCCTGTCAGCATCCTAAAAGGTAAAGTTTCCACAGGAATGAAAAGTGGGCTGATCCGAAGTTCTCTGGTAGTATTTCAGTTTTCTATTTCGATCATTTTGATCATCGCAACCATCGCTGTATTCAATCAGCTGAACTTTATCCAAAACAAAAAGATCGGATTCAGCAAAGAACAGGTGATTACAGTTGAGGATATTTATGCTTTAGGAGATCAGGCAGAAGCATTTAAAGCTGCAGTATTGGCCAATAGCATGATGGAAAGTGGGACTATTTCCGGATACCTTCCAGTGTCAGGAACCTATAGAAGTGATACACCTTGGTGGGCGGAAGGAAAGGATCCAAAGCAAACCGAAAACATGGTTTCCATCCAAAACTGGAGAGTGGATTATGATTACATCAAAACCCTGGGAATGGAGATTGTCGAGGGTAGAGATTTTTCACTAGAGTATCCTTCTGATTCCAGTGCCGTGATTCTTAATGAAACAGCTTTGGCCAATTTCAATTTTGAGGGAGATCCATTGGGTCAGAAAATCTACACCATGGCTGGAGACAATGAAAATTTGGATATGCAAAATCTTCAGAGTAAAACCGTAGTGGGTGTAGTGAAAAACTTCAATTTCGAATCCTTGAAAGAAAATATCGGAGCAGTCATGATTTTCATAAATGATGGACCTGAGGGTATTGCTTCTTTCCGTTTTAATGCCACGAATACTGATCAGGTAATAGAGTTTGTGGAAGCAACCTGGAATGAGTTTGCTCCAGGACAACCATTTACCTATTCCTTTTTAGATGATCGATTTGGTAATATGTACGCCTCAGAATCAAGACTTGGGAAAGTATTCGGAATCTTTGCCGGATTTGCAATCGTCATTGCCTGTTTGGGATTATTTGCTTTGACTGCCTTTACAGCAGAGCAAAGAACCAAAGAAATCGGTATTCGAAAAGTACTGGGTTCCAGTATTGGAAGCATTATCGTCTTGCTATCCAAAGAATTTGCAAAACTTGTCTTAATCGCATTTTTCATTGCATCCCCGATTGCTTGGTATGCCATGAGAAAATGGCTGGAAGATTATCAGTATAAGCAAGAGCTAGGTTGGCAGGTATTCTTGGGAGCAGGTGTTTTTGCAATTGTGATTGCTTTGCTCACGACGAGTTATCAATCAATTAAAGCGGCAACGGCCAATCCAGTCAACTCCTTGAAAAGCGAGTGATTGGATTTCGGATTTATGATTTCGTCATTGCCTGCCCTCCGGTAGGCGGGCGAGTGAGGAACGAGCGAAGCAATCTTGTGTTAGTTGGCTGGATTGCCACGCTCCGCAAGCTGCGCTCGCAATGACGGCAATTACAGAATCCTGCTCTTACAAAAAGATATATTTTGAAACGTAATTGCCTGCCCTCTTGTAGGCGGGCGAGACGAGGTACGAGTCGTGGCAATCTCAAGTCAGATGAATAAAGTCAGAAACCTGAATTAGCAGAGTAAACCTTTGAGGTTTTTAATACCTCGAAGGTTTTTCACTCTATGCAAATGGGTAAGGATATTAGGGTGGAATTACAAATTCCATCCAGTCCAAAAAACAATTTGACTACACCCAGATTGGGTAATTAAGAATCAGTTAAAATGATGATTTCCAGTTTTATTCAATTGACTTGATAGTTAAATCCAGTTTTCCTTTTACAAATGGACCAGCTTCTACTTTCCCTTTTGAATCGATGGCCGGTAAATAGATATTCTTTGATATAACCTCTCTCATCCTGAGAACCTGATCGAGCGTGAAGCTATTCTTGGCTCCGATATAATCCATATAATTGGTGGAATAAAATGGAATGTCATTGCAATAGATGGCAGGAGACTTGGCCAGGATGTTGCCCTGTTTCAGGTAGGACTCTGTGTCAGGTAATCCATCTCCATCTTTGCATGGTTCATATTCATCATTATTAAATATGTGGCGAAGGCCGAATAAATGACCCAGTTCATGGGTTAATGTCTTAGAGTTTCGATAGGAAGACATTCCAACAGCAGCCATGTAATTAAAAGAAAGCGGAGGGATTTGATCGGCTGGATATTCTCTGGGATAACTGGCAAAACCTCCAACTCCAGACAGCTCCATAAGGAACACATTGACGTATTTTTCCGGATCCCATAGATGTTCAAAAATAAATTCATTGGTTAGGTCTGTGTTAAAAGGGAATATTTCTTCATCAGTTTTAATACGGTGAATTCCAGGTTCTACTAACATGTTACCAAGCGTGTCTGTAAGTGCCAAGGTAAATTGGATTCCAGAATCGACTGTATTATGGCTTTTTCTGATTAGACTTTTATCATTTCTAAAGTGCCCATTTGTATCATCTAAAATTCCCTGAATTTCTTCAGATTGCACATCTCTGCTTTTTGGACCCTCTACTATATGAAAAATGATAGGCAGACTATAGATCATTGAAAAATCAGGCTTTTCTCTCGAGATAATATATTGTACCTCAGATTTCTTATCTCCCGAAACTACATAATAAGGAATGTTTCCCGTGCGGTTCACCAAAATGTCGATTGGATCGGAATATTCCATCCCATCATACCAGACTGAATACGGAGGATAAAAGTCTGCTTCAAATTCTTGTTCCTTGTAATTATAGATTCTGGGCTTCAAGTCAATTCTTGAAATTCCAGAAATGGCATATGGTGAAAAAGTAGAATCTCCCTGTGAAATTTCTATTCTTGAAATATATGTTCGGGTATTTACATCCATGACTTTTATCCGAAGTGTGTTGCTTTTAACACTGCCAACCTTCATATAAACAGAATATTCAGCTTCTTCGCTGGTGTCGATAACCAGATCTTTGCTGACCTTATCATTGATGTATATCACCCTTTTGGGAATTTCTTCCAAAGTAACTACTTCATCTATCCCATTCAAAAATTGAGGAAAAATCTTCAGAGTTTGTTCTTTAAAGGTGGTTGAGAATATCGAGTCAAATGCGGTGATTTTTATCCCGGCAACTTGACTGTTAAAAGCTTTTAGTTTTTCATCTTCTAAATTGCTGCAAGCGGAGATAGCTAAGAATGAAAAAATTAACAAGAATATTTCTAAGGTTCGTTTTGGGTTTTTCATTTTAATATTGTGGCCACGAAAAATTATTGAAAAAGCATTTTCAACTAAACGAAATATTCTTTCGGTCTGCAACAGGCGCTTTCTTGAAAATTGATCTTTGTCTGGATTATTTAAAAATTTTGTTTTGGGTAGAAGAAGACTTTCTGATTTGGTACGGTAGAGAAATTACTTTTTTATCAGAGAATACTTCAAATGGGTCACTTGATCTGAAGGGATGACTTCCATGATTTTCAGTTCATATTTGTCTTTGTCTATTCCTTCAAATAATCTGATTCCGCTGCCCAAGAAAACAGGGGCGATGTGAATGAAAAATTCATCAATCAAGCCAGCATTGAGAAATTGCTGAATGGTATTGGCTCCACCTTGGATTCTTACATCCTTTCCATTCGCAGATTTTAGAGCTTTCTCCAAAGCACTTTCGATTCCGTCATTGATAAAGTGAAAAGTAGTAGATCCTTCCTGTACCCAAGGTTCGCGCTTTTCATGTGTTAACACATAGACATCTGCTTTATAAAGGTCATTTGGCCAAACAACTTCCCCTTCCTCAAACATCCGTTTGCCCATAATAAATGCGCCCGTCCGGTCAATCGTTTCTCTGATAAATTTCCCATCCAGGCTATCCTCTTTACCCCCTTCTACTCCTAGGTATTCCCAAAAGGCCTTTTGCCGAAACATCCAGGAATGAATCTGTCCTGAAACGCCGCCCATTGGGTTTTGAGGACTTCTGTTATTACCTGCGAAAAAACCGTCTAGAGATATTCCACTATCAAAAATTATTTTGCTCATGGTTGATTTATTGATTTTGGTTTCAATTTAAATGAACTCGCTAATTCTCTATATAGAAATATTTCATCCCGCTACTTACCCTTGCGTTGTTGCAGGTTAAAAACTGTACCCGCCGGGTCTTGAATCCAATGCATGTTTTCTGGGAGTTCCTCCAGCTCATCACAGGTTTCCACACCATTGGCCAGTAAATAGTTGGTGGCTTCATTTACATCAGGCACGGTCAGTTGCAGCCATGTTTCCGAGTGCGTATAATTATCCACGCAGTCCAGCCAAATGACATTATTTCCAAATGAAACTTGATGCGTTCGGGAAACAGTCGGGTTTTCAATGGGTTTTTCTTCTACTTTTAAGCGCAAAATATCCCGATAAAAGGCAACGGTCTTTTCGTATTTACTCTTGGGGATTTTGATTGCGATATTAATTCCGGCTTCGAATTGAGGGTCCATTTTTGAGTATTTATGAAAATAAAAAATACAAGGTCAAAAGCTAATATAGAATATTATGATTATCCGTAATCTTACCAGTGAAAACTTTAGACTGCAAAAAAGAAGACTTGAAGTTCAGGTCTAGCTTGCTCCTGTCTTCGGTCTTCTTTCTTCCGTCTCTTCAATCAAAGAATTAAAGGGTGGTGGTGCAAAAGAGGATATTCATATAGAATATTTCATTCCAAGGTAGAAGCTCTAAACCAACGACTTTTTCTCACTCATCTTCTTGAAATTTATGAGTGTGTGATCAGGAAGTATGTTCAATTTTACACTCCTTTTATGAAAAAAAGGATTTTTCTAATTGAGATATTTTTACTACTACCATTGTTGAAATCGAATGCCAAGTTGTTTGTCTGTAATGGCAAATTCTCTGGCACCCCATGGTCTTAAAGTAATTTGGTTAAGATTTGGGTGCAAAAAATGAGGATTAGTAGAAGATACTTTGGCAAAAACTTCTTCTATATTATCTGTTACCAGTCTTAGCTCTGGATGATGCTCTTCTGCCAATTCCTTGTCTTGAAAAAGCATTAGACCGATCTGACCTTTTCTCAAAACACAATAAGGCTGGGATGTATAAAGGTCTTGATGGGCAACAGAAAATTCCAGACAGTTGACAAACATTTCCAATCCATCATTTAGGTCATGATAAAATACACTTGAAACTAATTTGGTGAAATTCATATAGTGGAATTGAGGGTTGATTCTTAATTAGGTATTTCTTTAGCTGTAGAATGAAGCAGACTGATTTTCCATTTTCCTTCTGTTTTACTCCAAATCTTAGATACATACTCGAAGGTTTTGGTTTTTTCATCTTTAGGATATTCCCAGGTTCTTACTGTATACCCTGAATCATCCGACAAGGGATAAATTTCCATCTTATCGACCGTATTTATTTCTTGGGCTTTTCCAAGTCGCGAAAAAGCAAAGGTCAAAAATAGGCTCAAGGCAAGAAATCGGATCGTTTTCATAAGGATTCGTTTCAGGATCACTACTTGTTGAAAAAGTTAAATATGCTTAGTCAAAAAGCTGTTTAATATAGTTCCTTATCCAAATAAGTGCAACTTAATTGATTATAGATCAATCTTCTATCTCCAGATTTCAGCTATGGGATTTCTGAATTTGATGAATGCTGAGGACTAAACAATTTGAAGAATTATAAATGTGAAAGCCTAGTTATAAACTATGACTTGCTGTAGCATATTGAAAGTGAAAGCAGCTATAACGGCTTCTACAATTTTCCTTCCTTTTTTGTGAAAAGATAAACCCTGGACTCCCCCGAGAGGTAAAACACTTCCTCGGAAGGATCTTGGAATTTATAAAACTGTCCCTTGACTGTTCCTTCCAAAATATTTTTCACCTCATCATATTTTGTAATATGATTATCCGCAATGGAGCCCGTAGTTAAAAAATCAGTTTAGAAAGTTGCGGATAATCGTCCACCGACGACAGTCCAGTGTCCACAGCATGTTGAAATATACTTAAAGACCTTTTTCCTTTTGATACTGGTAAGAAAGCGGACATACATATTTTGTAATAACCACATCAGTCCTGAATTCGGCTTTTTGAGGGTAAAGGCATATTTTTTTTGGTTTTTGAAATCCTCTATGCAACTATCTGTCGCAAAACTGCATCTAGTTTATTGAAAGCTAAACCGACTTTTTTCCGAAACCTAAACACCAACTAGTATGTGGGAAAATTATCTCAAAATCGCCATGCGCAATTTGAAGCGCAATAAAATCTATTCCGCCATCAATATTATCGGCTTAAGTTTGGGGATGGCAGCAAGTATTTTGATTTGCCTTTTTATACTGGATGAACTTAGCTATGACCAGTTTATTCCCGATGCAGATAGGATTTACCGGGCCAATGTCAGTGGGAAAATGAATGGGAATGAGTTTACCTCGGCTACCTCAGCCACGCCAATGGGACCCGCAATGGAAAACGAAATTGCGCAAGTAGAAGAAACAGTGCGTTTTGGAACGATGCGGACTTTCCCGCTTCGCGTAGAGGAAAAGGCTTTTACTGAACCAATTGTCTTGGTAGCGGATCCTAATTTTTTCAGTTTTTTCGGATTTCAATTGATCAAAGGAGATCCTAAAACTGCTCTTTCTGGCCCTGATAAAATTGTCCTTACCCAATCGGTGGCAGAGAAATATTTTGGAAAGGAAGACCCGGTTGGAAAAACGATTTATAGTGGATCCGAAAAGAAGCCTTTGGAAGTGACGGGACTGGTGGAGGATGTTCCCTTAAACTCTCATATAGATTTTGATGCGGTGATTTCAGGAGAAAATTGGTGGTTTTTTGACCAGGAAAACTGGACAAGTAATAATCTCTATACTTATTATAAAATCACGGAAGGAGCCAATCCTGCGGATATTGACAAAGGGCTCAATGGATTTGTGGTAAAATATGTTGGGGATGAGATTCAGAAGTATCTTGGTATATCTTTAGATGCTTTCAAAGAGCAAGGGAATGCCTATGGAATTCAAACCATGCCTCTTCGGGATATTTATTTGAAATCTGATTTAGATGAAGAAATCAAAGCTACCGGAAACATGCAATACCTGTATTTATTCGGAGGGATTGCTGTTTTTATTTTGCTGATCGCTTGTATCAACTTTATGAATTTGTCTACCGCCCGATCTGCAAATCGTGCCAAAGAAGTAGGAGTGAGAAAATCCATCGGGGCATATAAAAGCCGCTTGATCACTCAATTTTTGACAGAATCTATTTTAAACAGTGTCTTTGCTGGTCTGATTGCTCTAGGAATCATTTTGATCCTATTTCAACCTTTTAATGCAATTTCCGGGAAAGATATTGGCCTTGGTTTTCTTATCCAGCCTGAATTTATTTTCGGGTTTTTGGCCTTCATTCTTTTTATAGGTTTGGTGGCGGGATCTTATCCCGCTTTTTACCTTACCTCATTTTCCCCTGCTGCTGTTCTAAAAGGAAAAATCCGGGCAGGAGTAAAAAGATCCCATCTTCGAAGCAGCTTGGTAGTGTTTCAGTTCTTTATTTCTACCGTTTTGATCATCAGTAGCATGGTGGTTTACAAGCAGCTGGGTTATATGCAGGATAAGAACCTGGGTTTTGACAAGGAGAATGTTTTGTCCCTCTTACACATCCGGGCTTTAGGGAATAATAAGGAAGCCTTCAAACAGGATCTGATCAATCAGACAGGTTTTTCCAATGCAAGTTTTGCCAATTCTCTTCCTCCTAGAGTGTACTGGAATTCATTGATGAGAACCAAGGACAAACAACAGGATATACTTTGTTATATCAATGTGGTGGATGAGAATTTCCTAGAGACAATGGGTATGAAATTGGTTAGCGGTAGGTTCTTTTCGAAGGATATTCCTTCCGACACAGGGGCAGTCCTGGTCAATGAAACAGCATTTGCTCAAATGGGATGGACGGAACTTGATGGTAATCAAGCAGTGGGAGGATTTTGGGATGAAGATGGATCGATCACATATAGAACGGTGATTGGTATATTGAAAGATTACAATTACGAGAGCCTTCGGCAAAATGTCCGGCCATTGGTGATGATGAAAGGGACTCAAAATGATTTCAATGAAATAGCGATCAGAATCAATCCTGGTCAGATCTCCGAGAAACTGGATGTACTGGAACAGACCTGGAATAAACATGCAGATGGGGCACCTTTTGAATATTCCTTTTTGGATGCTGACTTTAATAACCTATTCCAAAAAGAACAGAAGATGGGTAATATCGTTTTGATCTTCACCTTTTTGGCGATTGGGATTGCCTGTTTGGGCTTATTTGGACTAGCAGCTTATACTACCGAGCAACGATCCAAAGAAATCAGTATCCGAAAAGCTCTTGGTGCCTCCATGGCCAACTTGGTGACTATTTTAAGCAAGGATTTTACCTATTTAGTGATTATTGCATTTATTCTGGCAGGACCACTTAGCTATTTCTTTTTGGAGAATTATTGGCTTCAGAATTTTGCCTACCGAACGGAGATTGATCTTTGGCTTATCCTGATGGCAGGAATGATTTCTATCCTGATTGCCTGGCTGACGGTAAGTTTTCAGAGTTTCAAAACCGCTGCTTCTAATCCGGTGGATTATCTGAAAAGTGAATAGGGTGAAATAATTGGTAGATACTTACTTCACCATATATGGACATGGTGTATTCTCCGATGATTGTCGGGGCAAAATACATTCAGACGAGGATTGCCAAGCTCCGCAAGCTGCGCTCCCAATAACGGTAATAACAGAATCCTGTCCTACAAAAAGATATATTTTGAAACGTCATTGCCTGCCCTCCGGTAGGCGGGCGAGACGAGGTACGAGTATTGGCAATCTCAAGTCAGATGAATAAAGTCAGTAACCTGAAATAGCAGAGTAAGCCTCGAAGGTTTTTTGTTTAAACTGCAAAGACCACAAATTCTCCCGCGAAGGTGCAAAGGTGCGACGTTTCAACCTATCCTTAAAGCTAAGCACCAAAGGTGCAGAAAAGTACTAACCCAGCATCAGCACAGCACTGGGTAAAAAGATCTGATTCTAGCTCAGAGAGCCAAAGGCGAGACCAGTAAGAAATGCCGTTACCACTTAATCTTTGAGGTTTTTTTCTAACCTCGAAGGTTTCTTCGTCTTTGACCTCCTCTTTTGCGTCACTTTCTTGGAAATGATGCCGTCGTAGTTGGAGACCGTAAAAAGCGGTTTTCTTCAAAAATTAATTCTGTAATTCGTTATAATAGGCGGTAATTCTCATCAAATCCCTGCGCTTGTCGTGGTCCAATCCGTTTTTTCTCATAAAATGTTTGATTTCTTCATCATGCCCGGGGAGCATGGTATATAAATCTTTAGGGTTGAGGCTGTAAGGCTCAATTTTTCCATTTTTGAAAAAGTAATAATTGAAAGCCAATCGATATCCAGTAAATGTCTTTGGTCCATTTCTAGGATTCATTCCAATCACTCCCTTAGTCCCCAAATCTTTGTAATAAGTCAGGATATATTCCCTAGATAAAAGCGCAATATCATTGCCCTCTGATAAGACTTCAAAGAAAATCAGCGTTTCATTTTCGCCATTTTGATCATAGGGAAGGCTATAAAAACTTCTTTTCCCATCATTTGAATTGTTATGGATTTCAAAATGACTGACATTGGAGGCTGTAAAGGTAGAAATGGTCTCAGTTTGTAATTGAACGACATTATTTTCCAAATCATATTTTACCAAGCCAGCATAGGTATTTCCATCTATGCCATAGATAGTTCCATTGTGCCATATTTGGGAGGGAAAATGGTCTTGCGCGAGTAAAGAAAGAGCCCCACTAAACAGCATGGTTAGGGTAAATATTGCTCTTATAAAGGATTTTTTCAATGGTCGTATACTGAAATTGGATGTTTGAATTTAATTAAAAATTGTAAAACTATAAACTAACAAAATGAAGAAGTTAGTGCGATTTTCGGATGATTCCTCACGAAAAATTGTGGACGAAGTGCTGTCTGGCACTTTGTCAAAGGAATAAGCTAGCCTTATATATGGGATAACGGCAATGGTGCGGGTTCAGTCAGGATTGACAATTACTTTGTGAACGCCATGATCAATAACCACCGAATGGGTTCAATCTTGATTTACAATTACTGACTGAGTATACAAACCACTACTTAAAATCGCGAAAAGTAGTACTACCAAAATCTTTAAAATAGTATTTACAGGACTGATGAGAAAAGGTTTAGAAAACTTCGGGGAAGTATTTAAACAATTATAATTTGGTTGTAATAGGAGGGTGTAGTTAAAAACTACATCCAGTAACGAGATTGCCACGCTCCGCAAGCTGCGAACGCAATGACGGTAATTACAGAATCCTGTCTTACAAAAGATATATTTTGAAATGTCATTGCCTGCCCTCCGGTAGGCGGGCGAGACGAGGTACGAGAAGTGGCAATTTCAAGTCAGATGAATAAAGTCAGTAACCTGAAATAGCATAGTAAATCTTTGAGGTTTTTAAAACCTCGAAGGTTTTTCACTTATTACAAATGGGTAAGGATATTGGGGTGGAATTACAAATCCCACCCAGTTCCAATCAATAATTTGACTACGCTGAGAGGGGACAACGAATTTTTTTTAAATCCACGCAACCAATTTGTAAATTCCATTGTATGGGCTGATGCATGCCCAGTAATGTGAAATCTGAAAAACTAGAAAAAAATATCTGGCAAGGCCTGGTAAGTAAGAATCGAAAAGACCAAGAGGCACTGTATAGATGCTATTACAGTTATGGGATGAGTGTGTGTTTACGGTATACCAATACCCGCGAAGAAGCAAAAGAAATCTTGAATGATGGATTTATGATCTTTTTCAGTGATCCTAAGAAGTTTGATCCTAGAATGTCATTTAAACCTTGGTTTAGGAGGGTATTGATCAATTTATGCATTAACCATTTCAAAAAAAACAAGGGGAAACTGAAAGAAATCGACTTGAGACAAGTAAATGAATTAAAAAGCTCTCAGCCTACTGCTTTGGAAAATATGCAGTTTGAAGAGTTACTGGTACTGATTCTAAAGCTTCCAGACGCCTACAAAGCAGTTTTCAATTTATACGTGCTGGATGGGTTTAGCCATGAGGAAATTTCAAAACTATTAGAAATCAGTATTGGAACCTCAAAATCCAATCTTTCCCGAGCCAGGCAAAAATTAAAAGAGATGTTAAATTCAACTAGCTATGAGCGAAAATTTCTTAGACAAGAGTGATAAGGAGCTGGATGAATTCTTGAAAAAGATTTCAGATGCTGCTGAAATTCCCTTCTCAGAAGAGGATTGGGCTGCAATGAAATCTAGGTTAGATGAATCTGAAAAGCCTAAACCAATTGTTTGGAAAAGAAATGCCCCACTAGGACTTTTAGTCTTGTTACTGGCTGGCATGATTGCCTATTTTGCTTGGGATCAGGAGGGAGGAATTCCATTGGAAAAAAACCAATCTTTATTGGCAGAACCAGAACAATCACCATCAATTGCAAAAGAGCGGGTGGCCAGCGAGGAACCGACAAGGGCTGAAGAAGAAATTCTTTATACCATAGAAGCTACCATTCAAAAGGAGGAAATTACGAATCAAAAAACTGCTTATAATACTGCCACCTCAGTTTACCTTTGGAGTCAGAAAAAAAACAAAACGGAAGAAAATTCAATCAAAACTTCTGAAAAACCTACCACCGACCCCTCGCTGACCTTGGCTTCTGGGGGTTTTTCGAAGAATCTGGAAACGAGCCAAGAAGAAAGCGACATCAAAGAGGAACCAATCATTGATTCAACCGAATTAGAAATAAATTCCAAAAACCTATCCTCTAAAACTTTGAGTGATTATGAAGAGAAAGAGAATAAAAAGAATGTACACTTTGGAGGTAAGTTTAATGTTTCTTTTCAAGTAGCACCAGATTTAAGTGCAATTCAGCTTGACCACTTTGGTAAAGCCGGAAATATGGTTGGCTTAGGTGCAGAGTACTTTATTCTACCTCAGGTTAGTATATCTTCAGGAGTATTTTATTCTTATAAACCTTATAGTGGAGAAAGTGGCTATCACCTCAACTATGGAAAGACTCCTAGTTATGTGATCGGTGTCTGTGATATTTTGGATATTCCTTTAAACCTCCGGTTTTATGCTTTTGAGGGGAAAGTTCAACGGTTTTTTATCAGTACTGGTCTCTCTTCTTACCTGATGCTTCAGGAGAAATATGAGTTGGAATATTATAATCAAGATACCGGGGAACCTTATTTCAGGAATATAAATGTTCAAGGAGCCAACCAGCATTATTTTGGAATAGTCAATGTTAGTGTTGGCTACGAAAGAAAACTCGGAAGGCAATTGGGAATTCAGGTGGAACCATACTTCAAAGTCCCCTTTTCTGGGGTAGGTGAAGGAGATGTTTCTTTGAAAAGTACGGGGATTTTTGTCGGACTAAAATACTATCCCGGAAAGCGATAAACCTCTGATAACTAAATACTAAACAATCCAAACAAACTGCTTAAATCGGCAGTGATGGAAATTCTTTGTCTAAAATTTTAACGTACTAAAACAATGAAAATGAAAAATTCATCCCTAAAAACTTCTTTAGTTCTACTAGTTACACTTGCTGGAACTTTGACGATTGCGTTTTCCTGTGCTTCGGATTCAGAAGACCACACTCCAGCACCTCCTCCTCCTGTAGCCAAAGCCTGTGAAGGAAGCACTGCTTCCCTAACCAACGATATCATGCCAATACTTCAACAGAATTGCGCAGTATCTGGATGTCATATTTCTGGTACGGGGAGAGCCAATTTCACAGATAAAGCCATAGTTATTCAATTTGCCAGTCAGATTAGAACAAACACCCAAGCTGGAGTGATGCCACCATCTTCATCCGGTCAGTCTATCACTGAAGCAGAAAAAACCTTGATTTCCTGTTGGGTAAGCAATGGTGCTAAAGACAATTAATCATGAAGAAAATAGTATTAGTGTTATTCTTCTGGTTTTATGCCTGTGAGGGGCATGGACAAAATATCAAGTCCGAAACCGGTTATGTGAAGTTTTTCAGCAGTGCTTTGATAGAGGACATTGCGGCAGAGAATAATGAAGCAAGTGCTTATTTCAATCCTGAGACAAAAGAGGCGGTTTTTCTAATTCCAATTGCAGGGTTTGAATTTGAAAAATCCTTAATGCAAGAGCATTTTAATGAGAATTATATGGAATCCGACAAATTTCCAGAAGCATATTTTAAGGGAATACTATCAGGTTTCCGTGCTGGTCAAGTTGAGAGTCAAGCCATTGCTGAAGGCGAAATGACAATCCATGGAGTGACAAAAGAAATTCGGGTACCAGGAAAAATCTTTCATTCAGGAAGCTCCCTTCGAATGGAGGCCATTTTCAACGTGGTTTTAGAAGATTATCAAATTGAAATCCCAAAGTTAATGTTCCAAAAAATCGCTGAGGAGGTGGAGGTAACAGTCAAATTTGAATTTCTATATCAATGAAATCAGGATTCTCCTTTTTGATTGTTCTTTTCCTGATCACAAGTCAATTTTGTATTGCTCAGGATCTCTTGGATCAACTCCGAGAGAAAACTGAGCTAGAAAATAAGCCGGTTATAGGTACTTTCAAGGGAACCCGTATTATTAATGGGCAGTCTGTTGAGACTAGAGGAAAGGGAAATTTGGAGATGATCATTTCCCATAGATTTGGCAGAATTAATTCTGGGGCCTACAATTTATTTGGATTAGATGACTCAAATGTCAGACTTGGGTTGGAGTATTCCTTAAATGATAGACTTACGCTGGGAATTGGAAGAAACTCTTTCAATAAAATTTATGATGGGTATTTGAAAGGAAAAATAATTCAACAGAAATCAGAAGGAAGCCCAGTAACCATTACTTGGGTTAGTGATGCATCAATTTATTCATTGAAAAGACCGGATTTGGAAATGACTTTTGAAAGAAGGCTTCGATTTGTCCACCAAATGCTAATTGCAAGAAAAATCAATCCTATGCTTTCTCTACAATTTATGCCTAGTTATGTGCATAGGAACTTGGTTGCTACTGCCAGCGAATCAAATCATTTGTTCGCTTTGGGTCTGGCAGGAAAAATAGCTCTATCTAGGCGGGTAGGACTAACAGGGGAATATTATTATAGGTTTGGTAATAATAATCAGGGATATAACTCCTTGGGTTTGGGAATCGAAATAGAAACAGGAGGTCATGTATTCCAACTTCAGTTTACTAATAGCATTGAGATGACTCCTTCAGGATTTATCCCCTCTACTACTGGAGAGTTTTTTAGGGGAGATATCCATTTTGGATTTAATGTCTCAAGATCCTTTCAGGTAAGGAAAAGCAATTAAAAGAGGGGATGAAATCATGAGAATTCGGGATAGATTCATTGAAAAGCGAATGATTCGATTTCGGATTTCTTCATTGTTAGACGGTGTACGAGCAAAGAAATCTCAATTCCATTTACTTGAAAATTCTTGAAAAATGGCTGAAGCCATTTATGCTAGGTGTTGGATCTAAAACATAGACCACAGATTAATCCGTGGACTATGAAATATTACCTGCTCCGGTAAACCATTTTAATGGTTTTCCTACGTTCACCTCGGTCTGTGTCTAATAGAGTTAAATAAAATAATGTAGTCTGTGAGACATTGATGAGAATGACAGCCTTCCGGTAGGCAAGCCTGTCTACCAGAGAATAGGAAATGGTGTGCCCTGCCTTACTTTCTTTGATTCCAGTAAATCTTCAGGTTGTTGGTGGATCTGCCAGAGGCGATTAGATCCAGCTTTCCATCCCCGTTGAGATCAGCAGCAGTTAGGCTCTCAGTTGCCATGCCGTTTTGATCGATCCAGTGTGCTTTGAATTCGGTATAGGTCTCATTTACAGGTTCATAAAGTTTGATACCTATATCTCCTGCTTCATTTGGTGTGCGCCATCCAGCGACTACTTGGACGGTACCATTACCCAGAAAATCCCTTGTCACAATTCCATGACCTTCCTTCAGGCTTTTATCCAAGACGATCCGCTGAAGCTGGGTAGATTCCTGGGTTGCAGGGTATGCTGTCACTTGATTGCCATGCATGGGTTCTATGCCAGCCAGCATCACTCCTCGGCCGGGTATAACTGCAAAAGCCAATTCCCCATAAGATTCATGTCCGGGAGGGGACTCATTTGTAGGTCCGGCAAACCACCCGTTATTCCCATAAGAAAAGCTTTTTACTCCTTCTTTTCCCCCTATAAAAATCGTCTCTCCATTGCCCACGCCTAAGTCTTTGGAAATCATATTATGAGTCAGGTGCATGGATTCATCGATCAGTTTGGTTTTCCAAGGATGTTTAGGGTCAGCGGGTTTTTCATAGGCAATGACCTTTACTCCCGCACCTTCACCTGCTTTATTTCCCCGTCCGTGAAGAGGAAGCACGATGAGTTGATAGGAATCGCTCCCGGTTTTTACCCAGTACATGCGATGCACTGTTGGCTCATGCGGAAGTTGCACGGCTGTCCAAAGCTGGGTAGGATCGGCTGGTCGTATGAGGTAATGCACAGATCCTGACTCATCTTCATTGCTAGTTTCTCCCGGGTTCCACTGCGCGCCGACGGCTATCTCCACCTTGCCATCCCCATCGATATCCCGCGCTGCAATGCAGACATTATCCCGCTCGGTCAGGTTTTCAACCATTACAAAGCGCTTCCAATCCCCGTTTCGATACCACACAAATTGTTTTTTGTCCGCCAAAATCAAATCCGGCTTTCCGTCTCCATCCACATCACCTACGACGATGCCATATCCTATGGAGACATTGTCGTCAATGACTTGGGGTTCAAAGTTTGGGCTGGCATGGAAAAACAAAAATGCTAGCCATGGAAGAATAAGGAAGGTCATCGTTCAAAAATTTTGGTGTATTCTAATTTAGAAAAATTGATCGGAAGTTTTTCCCGCAAGGAAATGTTTTGAGAGACTATAAACTATGCGTGGCAATCTATCTATTGTAAGTGCTAACCTTCACGGGATTGCGGCGTCGGCCTTTTGGGCCTCCTCGCAATGACGCTTTCGAATTAGATTTTTGGAAACGTCATTGCGAATGACGAAGGAGTGATGCAATCTCGTCAAAGGTAGCACTTAGCTTTATTGGAATGCCACGTCCGCCTAAAGCCTCTCTGCCAATAGGTGGACAGGCTCGCAATGCAATAATTACTTAATCCTTGACTTAGTTCAGTGAGACCCAGAAATCATTAATTAGGAGTAATTAATATTTTCATTTCAACTTTCTGACTTTAGCCTTCTGATTTTCCAACCTACCGAATCGTTCGTATCCGACCAAAACCCTTAAAAGTCGGACAAATCATTTTTTCATCAAATGGCTTTTGGTGTGCCTGAAGGGCTTTTTTTAGGAATTGGCACTGCCTGTGCAACTATTCGGGGTCAGCTTGCATCTTCTTTTTGGAGCGAGCTACTTAGTACAAAGTACAAAGCTTGCCTGCCGAAGGTAGGTACCAAGTACAAAGATCCAAGAATCAAGAACCAAGATTTTCTTACCACATACCATATACCACATACCATATACTACCTACCACATACCACTCACCAAATTCCACTTTCAATCTACCAGCCATGATCAAAAATTATTTTAAAATCGCCTTGAGAGGTTTTGCCAAGCATAAACTCACCTTTTTTATCAATTTGTTCGGCCTTTCCTTGGGTCTTTGGGCGGCGATCTTAATCGGCCTTTGGGTCAGCTCAGAGCTTTCTACCAACAAGGACATTCCGCAGGTAGCCCGTGTCTATCAGATGATGGAGCATCAGTCTTATGGTGCTGATATTTTTACCTTCAACTCGACGCCAGGAGTCTTGGCAGAAAGCATGAAAGAGACATTGGCAGAGGTGGAACTTGCCTCAACCTACACCTGGATGGAAAATCTTCTTTTCGTCCAAGGAGATAAGCGGATCAAACTGGAAGGACTGTATGCCATGCCTGATTTTCTGAAAATCTATGATTATGGGGTGATTCAAGGCGACCTTAATTCAATGCTAACAGAGAATAACCACGTAGTTTTATCTGAAAGTGGTGCCATCTCTCTTTTTGGAAGAACTGATGTGGTGGGAGAGGGCGTGGAAATCAAAGGAGGTACCGATTCCGATAATTTTATTGTGCAAGGGGTTGTGAAGGATTTTCCTTCTAGTTCGTCGATGAAATTTGACTATGTCTTGCCCTATTCTTTGTTTTTTGCTGAAAATGATTGGTTGGAAGACTGGGGGAATAATGGTCCGAGAACGGTTATCAGACTTCGTGATGGGGTAGATGGAGAAGCTTTTTCTGCAAGTATCGAAAATTATATCCTTGAGCGAAATGAAGAATCCAATGTTCGTTTATTTGCCTATCCTATAGCTGATTACTACTTGCATGGAAGTTGGAAGGACGGCCAATTAATAGAAGGACGCATCAAAAATGTGAAACTGTTTGCCATGATTGGCATCTTCGTTTTGATTATTGCCTGCATCAATTTTATGAATCTAAGCACTGCAAAATCCCAAAAACGAGCCAAGGAAGTGGGAGTAAGAAAAGTGGCCGGAGCGGATAAAGGATCTCTGGTGATGCAGTTTATGTCTGAGTCCTTATTGATCACTTTTTTCTCAGCGATTCTAGCTGTGCTTTTGGTAGAAGCGACCTTACCGATCTTCAATAACCTGACTGGAAAAGTCATGTCTGTTCCCTATGGATCTGGATTCTTCTGGTTGGAACTCTTAGCGATCATTTTGTTCACTGGCGTAGTTGCAGGAAGTTACCCGGCCTTTTATCTTTCTGCCACCAAGGTGGTTTCTGTGTTCCGTTCCTTTACCAAATCAGGCAAAGGGGTGGTAATGGCCAGAAAGGGTTTGGTGTTATTCCAGTTTATTCTCGCAACCATTTTGATCGTATCCACTTTGGTGGTCTATCAGCAAATCAGTTTTGCGATGAACCAGGATTTGGGATATTCAAAAGACCAGTTGATCCAGATTCCTTTGGAAGGAAAACTACTGGAAAGCTTTGATGTGTTTAAGGCTGAATTGGAGAAGAACGAAAATATAGAATCAGTCAGCAGGTCATCTTTTGGCTTTTTGGGAAGAAACTCCAATACGGGTGGTGTTTCCTGGGAAGGAAAAGATCCTGAAAATGCAGCGCTTTTTGAAGTGATCCGGGTGGATTATGATTTTATTAAAACTTCAGGAATGGAACTGATCAAAGGAAGAGCTTTTGATCGTCGCAATGGAGCTGATTCCACTTCCGGAGCAATCCTTAACGAGACAGCATATGAGTTGATGCAAAAGGATCATGAAGGATCAGAATTTTTTAGGTTATGGGAAGATGAGCGAGCGATAACCGGTGTGGTGAAAAACTTTCACTTCGAAAGCTTCAGACAAAACGTAGCTCCAGCCATCTTACTTTTAGATCCAGATAATACCTGGCAGGGTTATGTGAAAGTGAACACCTCTAATATTCAGGAGACCATTGCATATATGGAAAGTACCGCAGCCAATTTGAATCCGGAGTTTCCTTTTGAGTACAGCTTTATGGATGAAAATTATGCGAGACTTTATCAGGAAGATGTGCGATTGAGGGATTTGGCGCAGTATTTCAGCATTTTAACCATTTTGATTTCCTGCTTAGGATTGCTTGGATTATCAGCACATATTGCCGAGCAAAAAACCAAGGAGATCGGTATCAGAAAAGTCTTGGGAGCATCTACTTTCTCCATATTACATGTGATCAATAAAGAGTTTATTATGATCGTGTTCCTATCTATAGTGATAGGTTCAGGCTTGGCATTTTGGGTGATGCAGGATTGGTTGGACGGTTACCAGTACAAGATCAAATTTGAATGGTGGTTTATTCCGCTTGCGGCACTTACGATTATGGGAGTGGCGCTGATCACTGTGACTTTCCAGTCTTTGAAAGCTGCTCATTCTAATCCTGTGAAAGCGATTAAGAGCGAGTAAGGGGAGGTTGTTAGATATAGGATATAAGATTTAAGATGTAGGAACCCTGTACTTGCCAACTTACCGTCATTGCGAGTGACGAAGGAGCGTGGCAATCTCGTTTTAAGCAGCGCAAACCATTACTGGATCGCCACTTCGCCCTTTGTGCTTGCCTTCAGGTCGGCCAGCTCGCAATGACGTTAGATAATGAAGTCTCATCAAATCCAAATTGCCTAGTTCCTTACAAAGACGTATTTTTCAAAATCGTAAAAATACCCCTAGCATTCCATGAAATATCTTTCACTTTTTGCATTAAGCATACTCCTTTGTTTTTGTATGACAAAACTTCAAGCCAATCAACTTGAAGAAACTCAACAGGAAATCAAAACGGGAGCCGAGCAATTGGACCTCTACTTACCTCTGATCAAAGGAAAGCGGGTTGCAATTCTTGCCAATCAAACTTCCATCATTGGTAAAACCCATCTTGTGGACAGCTTGCAGACTTTGGGAGTCAACATTGTAAAAGTTTTCGGTCCGGAACATGGATTTCGTGGCAATGCCAGTGCAGGAGCTAAAGTGTCAGATGACATAGACGAGCAAACAGGGATCCCTATTATTTCGCTTTATGGCAGAAAGAATAAGCCGAGCAAAGAAGATCTTGCTGATGTCGATGTTTTGATCTATGACTTGCAGGATGTCGGCGTTCGATTCTATACCAATATCAATGCTTTAGCCCGCTTGATGGAAGCCTGCCAAGAAAATAAGAAACCGCTAATTATCCTCGATCGTCCGAACCCGAATGGCTATCTCATTGATGGGCCTGTGCTGGACATGAAATATAAATCAGGTATCGGGATGTTCCCTCTTCCAATGGCGCATGGACTGACTGTGGGGGAATTTGCCATGATGGCAAATGGGGAAGGTTGGTTGACCAATCAAGTAAAAGCAGATATCCAAGTCATTCCAGTTGCAAATTATGCACATGATATGCCTTATGTTTTACCGGTTGCGCCCTCGCCAAATCTAAATACCCCTCAATCAGTCTTGCTCTACCCAAGTTTATGCATGTTTGAGGGAACTTATATCAACTTGGGTCGTGGCACCTATTTCCCATTTACAGTTTTGGGAAGTCCTGCCTACAAGGGGATTTATGAATTCAGCTTTACCCCAACAGGCATCAAGGGAATGGCTGAAACGCCACTTTTTATGGATCAAGTTTGCTATGGAATTGATCTTCGGGAGTACGATACTGAGAAGTTAAGAGAAAGCGGTCAAATCAATTTTGAGTGGATCCGGGAGCTTTATCAAGCCAGTCCTGAGAAAGAAAAGTTTTTTGATTCGAAGCTCAGTAATCAGATGAATAACATCGAAATCCAGATTGGAAGGGGAGATTTCCGGCAACAAATCATTGATGATGTTCCTATCGAGGTCATTCGTGCGGGTTGGGAGCCAGAGCTTTCTGCTTATAAAAAGATGCGGATGAAGTATTTGCTTTATCCTTAATTAGTCATTTTCTGAGAAATCAATTTTTTGTGAAATAAATTCTTTTCGTTCTTTTCCATTGATGAAAAGAACCAAAAATCTAGGCCATGGAGAATTCTTCAAATTGAGCTGTTTTCGGTTTATATAAGTTTCCGTTTAGCTCAATTTGATTTTGTTCCCGTTGATTTTTGCTAAAAATGAGTGGATCTCGTTCGTAAACTTCACGAGCTAACTCATTTTCTTCACGCCAAATCAACTGTCCCAAAACCGAATGCTCCAAAGGCCACTTAAGGGTTTTGAGTAAAATTTCGTCACCTTGGTTTGTGTCTCACAGGCAGAAACAACTTACAATAAATGGTCTGTGGGGACCTTCCTAAGTCAAGGCATACATAGGTATGGTTTCAAAAAGCTGATTGTTTCCTTGTTCTTTTCCATTGATGAAAAGAACCAAAAATCTAGGCCATGGAGAATTCTTCAAATTGAGCTGTTTTCGGTTTATATAAATTTCCGTTTAGCTCAATTTGATTTTGTTCCCGTTGATTTTTGCTAAAAATGAGTGGATCTCGTTCGTAGACTTCACGAGCTAACTCATTTTCTTCACGCCAAATCAACTGTCCCAA
This sequence comes from Algoriphagus iocasae, assembly GCF_014206875.1. Classification (GTDB taxonomy): domain Bacteria; phylum Bacteroidota; class Bacteroidia; order Cytophagales; family Cyclobacteriaceae; genus Algoriphagus; species Algoriphagus iocasae. The sequence goes on from NZ_JACIJO010000003.1 coordinate 274,438, forward strand.
AACCGAATGCTCCAAAGGCCACTTAAGGGTTTTGAGTAAAATTTCGTCGTCTCGGTCTGTGTCAGACAGACAGATAAGTTTTGCCAATAAGATTGGACCTAATCTAAGATCGAAATCGAAAGGTCCTTGACTAAAAATTCCAGACCCCATCGGGGTCAAAGCTTTATAGGTAAAAATGGATTAGATTTCCCCAGCGATGGCCCAGGATTTTCTTTCGGAGACCGAATCGCTTAGCCAGCAAGATGGAACCTAATCTAAGATTGAAAAAGTTCTGTGGAACTCAGACTCAGACACGTAATGACATCCGTAAGATGTGTCCCACAGACCACGGTCGGGCCAGACATACACAGGTAAGGTTTCAAAAGGCTGATTGTTTCCTTGTTCTTTTCCATTGATGAAAAGAACCAAAAATCTAGGCCATGGAGAATTCTTAAAATTGAGCTGTTTTCGATTTATATAAATTTCCGTTTAGCTCAATTTGATTTTGTTCCCGTTGATTTTCGCTAAAAATGAGTGGATCTAGTTCGTAAACTTCACGAGCTAACTCATTTTCTTCACGCCAAATCAACTGTCCCAAAACCGAATGCTCCAAAGGCCACTTAAGGGTTTTGAGTAAAATTTTGTCACCTTGGTTTGTGTCTCACAGGCAGAAACAACTTACAATAAATGGTCTGTGGGGACCTTCCTAAGTCAAGGCATACATAGGTATGGTTTCAAAAAGCTGATTGTTTCCTTGTTCTTTTCCATTGATGAAAAGAACCAAAAATCTAGGCCATGGAGAATTCTTAAAATTGAGCTGTTTTCGGTTTATATAAATTTCCGTTTAGCTCAATTTGATTTTGTTCCCGTTGATTTTTGCTAAAAATGAGTGGATCTAGTTCGTAAACTTCACGAGCTAACTCATTTTCTTCACGCCAAATCAACTGTCCCAAAACCGAATGCTCCAAAGGCCACTTAAGGGTTTTGAGTAAAATTTCGTCGTCTCGGTCTGTGTCAGACAGACAAAAATAACTAAAAATAAGTAGTCTGTGGGGACGTAGACCACGTAATAAAAAATGCGTTTGAAGTATTTGCTTTATCCCTAAAAGTATATTCGTCCGTGAGCGGACAATTTTGTTCGATTGTTTTTAAGGATTCTTGAAATTATTGTCCTAAGGTGTTGATTTAGGGCTTTTTGGATGGCATGAAAGTGGATTTGTCAACTGCAAAGCGTGAGATTTTTTAAGCTTCATCCGAACAATCAAGAATACCATGTGGAAAAACTACCTCAAAATTGCATTTCGTAGCCTTCGCAAAAGAAGACTCTTCAGTTTCGTCAATGTCGTCGGATTGGTGCTTGGACTGGTTACATTTCTGGCATTGTTTGCATTTGTCGCTACCGAATGGACCTACAATGATTTTCATATAAATAAAGATCGGCTCTACCGGGTGGTGGTAGTAGAAGGTAATGGCGAAGGGGAAATCTATTTACCTCCCGGTTATGCAACTATCCTTCAAGATCAATTTGCGGACTTGGAATCAGTTGACCGTTTGGCAGGGTTTATCGGAGGAGGATTGGTGGCAATTCCAGGAACTGATTTAGCATTTAAAGAGAATGAAGTAAGCTATGTGGAAGGACGATTTTTTGAAGACTTTTCATTTCCGATTCTTCGTGGAACAGCAGATTTAAAAACCTCCCAAACAGCAGTCATCACAGAAGAAATGGCTTCCAAGTTTTTTGGAGAGGAAGATGCTTTGGGAAAATCATTTACTCTCAGCAACCAATTTGGTAAGCTGGATTTTACTGTAACCGGAGTTTTGGAAGGAATTCCTGATCGATCTGACATAGGATCTAATATTTTCTTGTCTATTCATACCTTGGAAAATCCTGATAATCGAAGTGGTAATGGTTGGGCTGATCCCAATGGTCTGGAATCAGGATTCGTGAATCTTTTTGCTTTGACAAAGAATGGGGTTGATGCAGAAAATCTATCTAAGCAGATCACGGAATTCATCCGAAAAAATCCTGGTTCGGAGGATTTATCTATCATACTTCAGCCTTTGCCTGAAATTCATCTGGGAGCCAGTATTTCTGATCCATTGCCTTCAAACGGCAGTCTCTCTACGATATTGGTATTTGCAGCCATGGCATTTTTGATTTTGGGAATTGCCTATGTGAATTATCTAAACCTGTCTTCTGCTAGTATTTTGACTCGCATTAAGGAAATAAAAATGCGCAAAGTCCTTGGTGCCAAAAGCTGGCAACTGGCGGAGCAGTTCATGGTAGAAACCATCCTCTTGATGGGTGTTTCTACGGGAATAGGACTCCTATTTCTTTATTTGGTCCAAAACTTGGCTACCACTATTTTCGGGAAAGGTATTTGGTTTGGTGCTTTTCAAACACCTGTTTTCTGGTTATTGATTCTGGGTCTGATTGGAATTTGTGCTTTGATTTCCGGTCTGTATGTGGTGGCCTTGTCAGGAAAATTTGATCATAAATCTCAGATAAAATTTAAAGCTCCTGAAAGTGAAATCTTGAAAAAGGGATTAGTGGTTTTTCAATTTGTGATTTCCATCGGAATAATTGTATGTACTCTAGTCATCCGAGATCAATTGAATTTTATGCAAAATCAGGATCTGGGAATGAATTTGGATCAAAAAATCATCGTGGAAGGCCCTAATGATGTCGGGGAAAACAAGAAAAATAAAATGGCAAACTTTAAGCAGAGTTTGCTTTCTCAGTCTTTTGTGAAAGGTTTGGGTGCTTCAAATGCCCTTCCCGGAGTAAGTTATAATTTCTCAGCTGGTGGTATCACTCCGATGGTTCCAAGACCGGAAGACAAGGATAAAAACTATGCCATGATGATCATGGACGATCAGTTTATCCCGACTTATAAAATTGAATTGCTGGCGGGTCGAAACTTCACCAAAACTGATGCGGAACAGGGGTGGGGTGCAGCCAAAAAATTGATCTTAAATGAGAGTTCGGTACGCGAACTTGGATTAGAAAGTCCAGCAGATGCAATAGGCAAAAACATCCTTTGGGGAGATCCATACGAAGTGGTCGGTGTAGTGAAGGATTACCATCATTTGTCCCTTCGGGAAAAGATTTCACCTATGATTTTCCTTCCTTCTCAGGCCGATGGATATTTCTCTTTGGTGGTGAATCCAGATCAAATGGCTTCAAATCTAGCTTCAATACAAGATATATATGAGGATATATTTCCGGGAAATCCATTTACTTACTTTTTTATGGATGAAAAATTTGCCTCTCAATATCAATCCGAACAGCAATTGAGCAAAGCATTTACGATCGCGGGGATTCTGGCGATTTTGATCTCATGTTTGGGATTATTTGGCTTGGCAGCCTATACTGTACAGCAGCGATCCAAAGAAATCGGGATCAGAAAAGTACTTGGAGCAAGCAGCGCAAGCTTATTGAGTTTGGTTAGCAAGGATTTCATTATCATCGTAGGAATAGCTATGCTTTTCGCCTTTCCTCTTGCATGGTATGCGATGCAAAGTTGGCAGGAAGAGTTTCCTTATCAGGCTGGATTATCCATTCTTTCCTTTTTGGCGGCAGGTGGATTAACCCTGTTGATTGCAGTTTTGACTGTAGGTTCGCAAGCCCTTAAAGCGGCCTGGTCCAATCCTGTGGATTCCATTAAAGACGAATGATGATGGATTTATGATTTAAGATGTATGATATGAGATATAAGATTTATGAAAATGTTTATGAAGTGAGTTTAATTTAGAAATGCTCGTTTATAAGCCCTAAACCCCAGCCTTATGTTTAAAAATTACCTCAAAATTGCATTAAGGAATCTTCAGAAAAACAAGGTTTATTCATCGATCAATGTATTGGGTTTGACTTTGGGTTTTTTATGCTGCATGTTGATCATGCTTCATGTCAAAGACGAGCTTTCCTATGATAAATTTATCCCAAATCATGAAAATATCTACCGTGTGGCTTTGGAGCGGATTTATCCGGATCATGTGAATTTTTATTCCATTATCCCTCACAGTTTTGCTGTGGTAATACAAGAAGAAGTAAAGGGAGTGGAGGATGCCACTAGAGTTTTTTATTTCGGAAGAGGCAATATCATCAGTTTTGAGGATACTCCTTATGAAGAAGATTTTGTTGCTGCGGTTGACTCGAATTTTTATAACGTTTTCGATTTTGCCCTGCTGGAGGGAGATCAAAAAACAGCACTTTTGGAGCCCAACACAGTGGTAATTTCCCAGACTGCTGCGCAAAAAATATTCAAAGGAGCATCAGCACTTGGTAAAACCATCAAGCAAGGCCAACAGGAATATGAGATCACGGGAGTGATGGAAGATATTCCGGAAAACTCGCATATGAAATTGGATTACTTAGTTTCTAGTACCTCGTTTCCATTTAGCAAACAAGAGAATTTCACAGGGTTTTCAGCATTTACTTATTTAAAATTAGCTCCAACCACTTCGCCGGATGAGGTGGAAGGTGCTCTCTCTGGTTTGGTGACAAAATATGCCTCTGGACAAATAGAAAGAAATCTGGGAATAAGCTATGCTGATTACACCGCTGCCGGAAACGGCTATAATTATTTTCTTCAACCCTTAGCTGATATCCATCTTCATTCTAATCTGGAAGGGGAAATGAAGGCAAATGGGAATTACCTCTATGTCTATATTTTCATTTCCATTGCTGTATTTATTTTGGTATTGGCCTGTATCAACTTTATTAATTTGGCCACTGCAAGATCTGCAGATCGCGCGAAAGAAGTTGGGGTCAGAAAAGCGATGGGTTCAGATAGGAAGCAGATTATTACCCAGTTTCTAATGGAAGCCGTGCTATTGACCATGTTCAGCTTACTGATCGGAATAGTGCTGGTGAGTTTTGCGATTCCTTTCTTCAATAATTTGGCTCAAAAGTCCTTGGTATTTGATTGGAAAGCCATGCTTTCGGTTTTCCCACTTTTATTACTTTTCGGGGTAATCGTAGGTTTGCTTGCGGGATATTACCCAGCGTTTCATATTTCCAAGTTCAATACGATCAGCATCCTTAAGGGAAAGCTGCAGACCAGTAAAGGAAACTGGTTGAGAAATGGCTTGGTGGTTTTCCAGTTTGGAATTGCGATTATTCTGATTTCCGGTACCCTGATTATCAATGACCAGATTCAATTTATCCAATCTACCAATTTGGGTTTTGACAAAGAAAATGTACTTGTGTTAAGAAGGTTTGGAAACCAACCCAACCATAATTCTCTAAAGCAGGAGATCGAAAATCTTCCTGGGGTGATCTCAGCGGGAAAAACGAGCACCATGCCTGGACAGGGAACTTTTGGAGTTCAGTTTACCAAACCTGGTGGAGGAGATGTCTTGACGACAAAAGGATTTGCAGCAGAAGCAGATTTATTTCCTACTATTGGTTTGAAGCCAAAATTAGGAAGGGTTTTCGATGAAAATTTCAACGATTCATTGTCATTGATTCTAAATGAGTCGGCTGTTAAAGTGTTCTTCGGGGATGAAAACCCATTGGGACAGCATTTGGAAACAAGCAATAACATCAATGGTGAAACGGTCGTTTCTGAATTGACTGTAGTGGGTGTTGTTGACGATTTTAATTTTGAATCTCTTCATACCAAGGTTACTCCTTTAGCGATTTTCAATACCAAAAACCCGTCAGGTTTTACTAATTTTTTGGCGATTCGATTTGAGGCTAATCGGCAAAGTGAGGTCATAGATGCTATTGAGGAGAAATGGACAAATCAAGCGGACGGTATACCTATTTCCTATTATTTTCTGGATAGTAGTCTCGCTGAGTTGTATAAAAATGAGCAGACTTCAGGCAAGATTTTAGGCGTGTTTTCTACTCTTGCTATTTTAATTGCCTGTATCGGATTGTTTGGCTTGGCCGCCTACACAGCATTCTTAAGAACCAAAGAGATCGGAGTTAGAAAGGTTTTGGGAGCCTCTGTTCCTAGCATCATCCTTCTATTATCTGTTAATTTTGCCAAGCTTGTAGGAATTGCATTTTTAATTGGTGTTCCGATTGGATGGTTTGTCATGTCTACCTGGCTGGACTCATTCGCATTTAAGATTGACTTGGGTGTAGGGGTATTTTTAATAGCCGGAATGGTCACTCTGGGAATTGCTTTGGTTACGGTAAGTTACCAAGCCATTTCTGCAGCTATTGTGAATCCCGTAAAAAGTCTCAAGAGTGAATAAAGACTAGTGATTTATTTGTCCGCCTGCGGTCAAAAAGCAGGTTGTTCGGACAAAATTTAATATAAAGAGGACCTTTCAAGCGATTGAAGGCCTTTTTTGTTGCTTGGCACAGTCTCTGGATTATAAGGGTAGACCAACTGAACAAAATTTAAGATGAAACTTTCAACTATTTACGGTTTTGTATTCCTGTTTTTTTTAATGGGAACAACTGCACAAGCACAAACAGAAATTAGAACTCCTGGCGATTTTGACAGAGTAGAATCTTCAGGATCCTGGGATGTAGTGGTTACCCTTGGAGATAAAGATGAAATCAAATTGGTTTCTCATGGTTTTGACCTGTCTAAAGTGATCACAGAAGTAGAGGACGGGAAGCTGGAGATCAAACTGGAAAAAGGAAGATATAGACAAGTTGATTTCACAGCTTATGTAACCGTAAGAGAATTGACAGCTTTGGGATTAAGTGGATCTGGAAAAATGACAGTGGAATCAGATATCGATTCCAGAACATTTTCTATCGGAACTTCCGGTTCTGGAGATCTTATCATGAAAGAACTTGATACAAGAACTCTTAATGTAGGAATGAGCGGATCAGGAAAAGTTATTATCGCCGGAGGATCCGCTGAAACTGCCAACATTGGACAATCTGGCTCTGGATCATTTGATGCGCTGGATTTAATGGCCGAAGATGTGAAAATCGGAAAGTCAGGTTCTGGGGCTACTTCTATCGGGGTAACTGGGGATTTGAAAGTAGGTGCTTCTGGATCAGGAAATGTCTATATCAAAGGAAACCCAACCAGCCAATCTATCGGAAGTTCCGGATCGGCTCGAATAATCAGAAAATAACAAACCCTAGTCTGACTTGGTGGCACGATCATCAGGTCAGACTTTTTCCCATTTATAACCCAGCAGCCATGTTTAAAAATTACTTCAAAATAGTATTTAGAAACGCGAAGAAAAATCCGCTCTATGTTTTTATAAATATTCTGGGTTTGTCAATCGGGATGGCTGTCAGCATTCTGATTTTTTTGTTTGTACAACATGAGCTGAGCTATGATACCTATCATGCCAATTCGGATAGGATTTATAGAGTATCTAGAAACTGGTTCAATCCAAATGGAGAGGTAAGCCTTCACTTAGGTCATGTGGCACCGCCTTTTGGGCCTTTGATCAAATCAGATTTTGAAGATCAAGTGGATGAGGTTGTTCGATTGACTAAAAACGGATTGTTGATTCGCTCGGGAGAAAACTCGTTTATGGAGGATGAGTTTTTCTTTGCGGATCCTGAAGTCTTCGATGTTTTCTCATGGACTGTGATCGAGGGTGATCCCAAAGCTGCTTTGGAGTCGGGTGATGGAGTAATGATCTCGGAAGAGATGGCTATCAAGTATTTTGGAGATGTAAATGCAGTGGGGAAAGAGCTGATCGGGGAAATCCAAGGCTTGAAATTGACATTTCAAGTTCGAGGAGTTTTTGAAAACATTCCCGACAATACCCATATGCATCCTGACTTCATTGCGACCATGAATCCTGTGATCCAGTTTTATGGAGGTTTAGAGGCATTTATGAAGAACTTCGGTGGAAATAATTTCGCTACTTACATTCTACTAAAAGAAGGATACGATTACAAAGCTTTGGAAGCTCAATTTCCGGCTTTGATAGATAGAAATATGGGTGAGGCACAATCTGGAATCCCAAGGTCCAAAACAACGGCGCTTCACCTTTGGCCAATTGAAGATATTCACTTGTATTCTAATCTGGATTCAGAAATTGAAGCCAATGGAAACATCGATTATGTCTATGTGTATTTTGCTGTTGCCTTGTTTATTTTATTGATTGCCTGCATCAATTTCATGAATCTTTCCACTGCCCGATCCTCTTTGAGATCCATGGAAATGGGTTTGAGAAAAGTAATGGGAGCGGACCGAAGTAGATTGGTGAATCAGTTTATGGGAGAGTCATTCGTAATGACCTTTATTTCCTTGGTATTCGCGGTGATTTTGGTTTATATCTTTCTACCAGTTTTCTCTTCTTTTACCCAAAAACAACTGAGTTTAAACTTTATCCAGCATCCAGAATACCTCTTGATATTAATAGGTCTTGCGATTGGAGTGGGTTTATTGGCGGGAAGTTATCCGGCATTATTCCTTTCCGGTTTTTCACCTTCTAAAGTTTTGAAAGGAACTTTCAAAGCTGGAAAAGGGCATGAAAATTTTAGATCTGTTTTGGTTGTCGGCCAATTTGCGATTTCAGTTATTCTAATCGTAGCGGTAATTGTGGTCGTAAGACAATTGGACTTTATGCAATCCAAAGACTTGGGTTTTGACAAAGAAGATATTGTGGTGCTACCGGCGAGCCCTGCTATAATTGAAAATTATCAAATCATTAAAGATAGATTGATGAACCAGCCCGGCATCAATGGAGTGACGATTTCCAGCCGGGTTCCTTCCGGTAGGTTGCTGGATTCCCAAGGAGGAAGTGCCGAAGTCAATGGTGAAATGTCTCAGTTGGATGTAAGGATCGCTAATATCCATGTCGGTCATGAGTTTATCAAAACCTATGGAATTCCGATTGTGGCAGGAAGGGATTTTGATTTCCAGATGGCCAGTGATTCTTCAGAAGCTTTTATTCTCAATGAAGCAGCGATAAGGGATATCGGTTGGTCCACACCTGAAGAGGCGATAGGGAAGAAATTTAATTATGGAGGAAGAAACGGCTTTGTAACAGGAGTTATGAAAGACTTTCACTTTGAATCCCTCCATCAGCCAATAGTTCCGATTGTGTTTATGATTACTCAGGATCGTTCCAATCAGGTGAGTTTAAAAATCGAGGAAGATACCAAAGATGCTACCATGGCATATCTGAAGTCAGAATGGGCCGACCTTAATCCTGGATTTCCATTTGAACCGATCTTTGTTGACGAAGGATTTAACAGGCAATACGAAGCAGAACAGCGGGTAAAAACCATTTTCACATTCTTCTCGGTTTTGGCAATTTTAATTTCTGTTCTGGGTTTATTGGGATTGACCACATTTGCCACCGAGCAAAGAACCAGAGAAATCGGTATCCGCAAAGTGATGGGCGCAGAAACTAGCAATATTCTGATTTTACTAGGAAAGGATTTTATGAAACTGGTAATGATCGGATTCTTGATTGCTGTGCCGGTTTCATGGTTTGGAATGGACAGTTGGCTGGAAGATTTTGCCTATAAAATCGGAATTAGCTGGACTGTATTCCTTTGGGCTGGATTGATTGCTGGGGTTATTGCTGCGGGAACTGTTATGCTTCAATCCCTGAAAGCTGCTTTGGCAAATCCGGTAAAGAGTATCAAGAATGAGTGAAGCTAGTATCGGGTATCTGGAATTTAGTATCTAGAATCTGGTATTTAGTATCTAGTATTTGGTACAAAGTACAAAGCTTGCCTGCCGAAGGTAAGTATCAAGTACAAAGTATTCGCCAGAAATTTATGTAGAGTTATGATACAGGTTGATGCAACCATTTTCATGAATTCTGCATCCAATATTAGGAGGCACATTCAATCCGCAACATTGCAACTTTAAAACATTTGAACTTTAGAACTATATAAAAATGAAAATCTATTCAAAATTAGCCGCATTGGCATTAACAGCATTTGTGATGGTTTCTTGCGCTCAGGCACAACAAACTGAAACAAGAAAACCAGGTCATTTTACAAAAGTACATTCCGGAGGTAGCTGGGAAGTAATCCTGGAAGAAGGAAACACCGAAGAGGTAAGAATTGAAGTCAAAGGAGTTGACTTGGATAAAGTAAAAACAGAGGTGGACGGAGATGTCCTAAAGCTAGGTTTGGTCAACGGAAATTACAGAAATGTATCTGTGAAGTTCTATGTGACTTACAAAGACCTTGAAGGGTTGAAATGTTCAGGTTCCGGTGAAATGATTGTTGAATCTGATATTGTTGCCGAAGATTTTTATTTGGGACTTTCCGGTTCGGGAGATATCCTGTTGAAGAGCCTACGCGCTGATGATTTGGATGCATCAATTTCCGGTTCTGCAAAAATCAAAATCGAAAGCGGTGCCATCGGAAATGCAGAAATCAGCCAATCTGGATCAGGGGATTTTGTAGCAGAGGATCTTGCTATTGAAGATTTGGAAGTTTCTAAATCAGGTTCCGGTGATACCTATGTTGGAGATTTGGGAATGATTTCAGTAAGATCTTCTGGCTCTGGAGATGTTGTTTATTCTGGATCACCTAGAATGGGAGATATCAAAGTTTCAGGATCTAGCAGTATCCGTAAGAGATAATTTTCTCTAATTGCGATTCCTGAATTAATAGAATTTATCCTCCACCCAGTTGGCAGGATTGTTTCTAATGTATTGGGAGATTCTATGGAAAGAATCCTCATTTCGAATGATATGATCATGGAATCTGGATTGCCAGCCCATTGGTAAATCCAACAGATTGCAATATTTGGTTACCGCAGATTTGTAGGAACCAACGATGGATGAAACCGTATTTTTCCCCTGATTTTGGAAACGGTTTGATGATGGTTGTAGGGACAACGCATGCGTTGTCCCTACGTCGTTCTGCGTTGTCCCTACGTCGTCGTTCTGCCTTGTCCCTACATCATTATCATCACCCTTCAAAATCAAAATCCCATGAATATGGTTGGGCATGATTACAAATTCGCCCAATTCGATATTTTTAGCATGGTTTTTTATTTCATACCAAAACACCGATGCAATTGCTCCTGCTGGGGTTAATTGCATTTTATTTTTGATTATTTCTCCGAAAAAATGCTCCCGGTTTTTGCAGCAAATTGTGATAAAATAGGAAGCCTCAGTTCCATAATCCCAACTTGCCAGACGGGGTGACTTTCTGCTTTTTTCATTCATCTCTTTAAAAAATATATCCTTAACCTCTAGGTTCCCCTTTCAACTCCACATCCTTCTGAAAATCTGTCTTACATCAAAAATCCATTTTCAGTTTTATATGGAGCAGGAATGTTTTCATCTCCGATCATTTCAAGCAAATCGATTTCAATTGCTCTTGCCACCGAAGAAATCGGAACGTCGTTATAGCCTCCTTCAAAAGGGTTTTCTGAATAATCGCCAATTCGATCTACCAAAAAGAAAATCCAGATGATAATGGCCGAAAAAGGAATCGTTAGCCAATAATGCAAGGCACGGGATTGCTCAAAAATATCCAACAAGCCAAATGGTATTAAGGCACAAAAGATATACGTAATCCAAAGACCAGTGGAGGCGTATTGTCTTGGGAACGGGAAATTTTTAATGCGTTCAGACATTCCTTGATGGGTATAAAGGTTAGCGATCATTTGATGAAGCCAAACTTGCTTGTAATCACTCAGGAATCCCTGTTCTTTCAATTCTGAGAGCTCTGTGCTTTGATTCTTGAGGATATGAGAAGGAATATTAGAGTGGGTTTTGAGTTCGGTCAATTCCTCTTCTGAGAGATATTTTTCTATTTCCGCATAAATTCCGTCATAATATTCCCTGATAAAACCCGGGATGAAATTTAATTTGTTGACAGGAAGATTGTGTTCCCAGGTTTTTTCCTGTCTCATTACATGCTTCAATGCCATCAGCCATGCAAGGTGTCTGTAGATCATCTTCTTTTTTCGCTCAAAAGGCAAGTCAGAATTGGGCAAACTCAAGATCCCAGTAGCAAAGGATCTACTTTCATTAACAATTGCTCCCCAGATTTTTCTAGCCTCCCAGGTTCTATCATAGGAACTGTTATTCTTGAATCCCAAAAAGAAAGCAACAGCCACACCTATTACTGAAATTGGTTGCCAAGGAAGGGAAAAAGGGATGGAAGTGATTTCGTAAAGAACAATGATGATAAAGGAATACAGTATGCCATAAATCAAAGAAAATTTGGACCAGCGAACTGTCATCCAAAAGCTGTAATACCGTTTGACGTACATAAAAGTGGTTTTTTAATATTAAACTACAGAAAAATGTCAAAAAGACCATTGTCTAAACATCTGATTTTATGATAATAATTGTATGATGAACAATTTTTTAAAAGAATTATACGATAAAAATCAATAAATGAATGATAATGGTTAAACCTTAAAAAATACCTCGTGACAAAATTTAAACACGAAATATTCCGTTAATAGTTTGAAAGAATCCTTTAGTGTAAAAAATATTGGATTAATAGTGGGGGGGGCTAGATTCAAACTAATAAATTATCAGATTTTAACTATAAAATTATTCAAACATTTTGCCTATGATAAAGATTAAAACAAAAATTTTAGTTTTCACTTTGATGGTTTCCAGTTTTATGGTTTTTTTAAAAACTAATCAAGTGAAGGGAAGCGGAGGAGATAAAGCCTGTGTTTATACAGTTGATACCCCAGATTCCATGAGAGTTGATTGCTTTGGAGAAGGGTCAATGTGCAGTATGATTCTTGCATGTCCTAAACCAAAATTTGGGAATACTTAACTCTAAATTGAGTAGAATGGAAAACTTGTTTAGAATTTAAGTAAATCAGTTTCAATTTTAAAATTAAATTTATGAAAAAGAAAATTATTATTGGTGCCTTGGTTATGGGCTCATTATTTAGTCTTAGCCTTGTAGGTACAACTAGTTATGCCCAAAGTGGCACAAAAGCATGCAGGCTTACTATAGTTAGTGATGATAAAGCAATTACAGAATGTATTTCAGAAGGTGTTATGTGTAGTTCGGTAACAGCTTGTTTTAGAATATTCAATCCTGAACAATGATTAAAAGAAGTTTTGTTTATTTAAATTTAAAGATAGCTATGGTTTTCCTTAGCTATCTTTTTTCCTGTAGTTCAAATACTGATTATAAAACTTCTTCATCAGATTTTTTTGAGTTGGGAATTGAAAATGTAATATTAGATACTATGAATTTGGCAATTGATTCTCTAACAACGATTCCTGAAAATAGTCAGTTGATTAGAAATGATAGTGTCTTCTTTTTTTATAACAAATCAAACCTTTCTTTAGAATTCTATCATAGATTTGATTCTATCTCTTTTAATCGTGTTTTCTTAGAAAGTGAAGGTCCGAATGGACTTAGTGGAATGAATGGTGTGTATTATATTTCGAATGATACTATTATTGGCTCAAGAGTTAATGAACTTATATTATTTAATATAAAGGGAAAGATATATAAGCGAATAAAATTGAATTTAGATGGATTAGGGTCTTTTCCCGATTTAATGATACAAGGTACTAAACCAATAGTATTCTTTGAGGATAAATTAATTATTTCAATTTTTCCTCATTTAAATCCAAATAATAAATCTCATTTAGAAAATTGGAAATCTTTTGTAGAAATTGATTTAAACTCTGGAATAGCTAAAAGTTTTGGAGAACTTCCTCAAGTGATGAAGGATTTTGTTTTTGGAATAAACTACTTGAATTTTTCTTTTGTAAAAAATAGTGAAGATGAATTGATTATTTCATTTGCTCCGATAAACGATCTTTTTTCAATTGACTTAAATGATCCTGATAGAAATCTTGATAGGATTATTTTAAAAGATCCTAATTTTAATTCGGCTCCTCCCTTATCTGACCCAAAAAATTCAGATATGCAATATGTTCTTTCGCATTATTTATTTAATAATAGTTTTGATGCAATTTACTATAATGGAACTAATTATATTAGGATAATACAAAAACCTATATCTGAAGATGAATTTAATTCTATGTCATGGGCAAAAAGAAAAGTGATGATCTGGTATGATTTAAATTTTGTGCCAGTTTTAAGCCATGATTTGAATAGTAGATCTCTTAGCTACAATATGGTGTATCCCTTAGATTCTGCTTTTATTTCTAGAGTTTCAAGTAGTATGGAAGATAGTTTTCAATTTGTTTTATTTAAAAATTAGAATGAGGTATATAATTAATTTAATATTATTGGCTGTATTTTTTTCATGTAATAATAAAATGGATAGTGATTCTATAAAAAAATTAGAATCGTTTTCTAATGATTTTAACACTGAAGATTTTGATAATATTTTAGTTATTCCTATTGAAATGGGTTGCGAGTATTGTGTTTTAAAATTAGTTGAGTTTCTAAGAGTTTTTAATGTTTCAGATAATTCTTTGGTTATCCTAACTGCTTCTAGTAAAGCCTCCTTAAGAGTATTTTTGGATGATCATGTTCTAAATGAGGTTAAAAATATACATCTTGATGATGATAATTATTTTTTTAATAATGGGTTAAGTTTTTTAAACCCAGTTCTTTATGTTAAAGAAAAAGTAAACTGGAATAGAATCGAGTTGTATCCAGTAAATATTGAAGACGAATTATTTAATATTTTTGTTCAGAACTCTAATGAAAAAGTAGTTAGAGATTATTATGACCTTTTGATTGAAGGGCAAATTTCAAATTATAGTAAAATTGGTTCGACAAATTCGCTTGAGGTTAATTCTATTGATAGTTTTGGTTTTGACTCCTTGTATTACTTGGATTTCTCTCTTGAAAAAATTCTATTGAAGGGAGATTTGAAGGGTATGATAATTCAAAAGGAGGAAAAATCATTTTATTTTTATACATACGATATTATGGATAGTACTTCAGCTATTTACAAAAGAAATATCCCTAAATTCATGGAATAATTTAACTTGATCTCCTTCTTGTGAGAAGTAGGTCCCAAGTCTCTAAATTCCATGGAGGATCTTTTAGCCGCCCGTTCCCAAATGGCGCTTTCGCTGGGGTTTCATATTATTTTTGCTTGTATAGGAATGGTGATGCCCTTTTTTATGGCGACTTCCCATTACCAATACCTAAAAACCAAAAATCCCCTTTACAAAGATTTGACCAAAGCCTGGAGTAAAGGAGTGGCCATTTTCTTTGTCACCGGCGCTGTTTCAGGAACCATGCTTTCTTTCGAACTCGGATTGCTTTGGCCGAAATTTATGCTTCATGCTGGACCTATCTTTGGAATGCCGTTTTCACTCGAGGGGACGGCCTTTTTTATTGAAGCGATTGCCCTGGGATTCTTTTTATATGGTTGGGGGAAATTCAAACCCTGGTTTCATTGGTTTACTGGAGTAGTCGTCGGAATTAGTGGTCTGGCATCCGGCATTTTGGTAGTTGCGGCAAATGGTTGGATGAACAGTCCCTCTGGCTTTGATTATGTCAATGGAGAGTATTTGAATATTGATCCGATTGAGGCATTGTTTAACGATGCTTGGTTTTCCCAGTCCTTGCACATGACTTTAGCTGCTTTTGCGGCAACAGGATTTGCGGTGGCTGGAATTCATGCTTACATGATTATTCGGAAGAAGAATATTGAATTTCACAAGAAAGCTTTCAGGATTGCATTGGTTTTTGGAGGGATAGCTGCATTGCTTCAGCCACTTTCAGGAGATATTTCTGCCAAGGATATTGCTGTTCGCCAGCCTGCAAAATTAGCAGCGATGGAAGCTCATTTTGAAACTGAAAGAGGAGCTTCTTTGATTATCGGAGGGATTCCTGATGAGGAAAATGAAACGGTCAATTATGCAATCAAAATTCCCGGTGCTTTGAGTTTTTTAGCTCATGGTGATTTTGAAGCAGAAGTAATTGGTTTGGATCAATTTCCAAAAGAAAACCATCCACCAGTGATGGTTACCCACTTCGCTTTTCAGATTATGGTAGGAATGGGAATGATTCTAATGGCATTGAGTCTATTGTATTTCTTTTCCTCCTGGAAAAAGAAAGATTGGCTTCGTGCAAATTGGTTTCTTTGGTTATTTGTTGTGGCCACACCACTAGGATTTATTGCTGTGGAAGCTGGCTGGACGGTGACGGAAGTGGGGCGCCAACCTTGGATTATTTATGAGGTTTTGAAAACCAAAGATGCGGTCAGTCCAATTCCTGGGATTGCTTATTCGTTTTATCTGTTTTCGGCAATTTACCTTTCTCTGTCTGCTGCAGTTGCCTTTTTATTGATTCGCCAGATTAAGGCTGTTCCAGATTCTTTAAAAGAAGGAAATGAACTTACTGAAAATCAAATTTCTACTAATCCCAAATCAGAATGATGCTTTACGTAGTCATAATTTTTCTTGGTTTATCGATTCTCCTTTACGTTTTACTGGGTGGAGCTGATTTTGGTGCAGGAATCGTGGAGATTTTTACTCCGGCAAAAATGCGAGATCAGGTCAGGGCAATTACTTATCAAACGATTGGACCGATTTGGGAGGCCAACCATATGTGGTTGATTATTACGATTGTGATTCTGTTTGTAGGGTTTCCGGCTATTTATACCGTCTTATCTGTTCATTTACATATTCCACTAGTGTTGATGCTGATTGGAATTATCGGAAGAGGAACAGCCTTTGTTTTTAGACATTATGATGCTGTTAAAGATGAAATGCAGCGAGTGTACAATCTGATTTTTACCTATTCTAGTTTTGTGACGCCACTTTTTTTAGGGTTGATATTTGGAGCAACTGTCAGTGGAAGAATTGACCCAGAGGCTACCAATTTTTATCAGTCATTTATTTATCCATGGTTTAATTTATTTAGTCTTTCTATTGGTGTTTTTACAGTCATGATCTGTGGCTTTTTGGCGGCAGTTTATTTGGTGGGAGAGGCGAAAGAAAAGGACCTGAAAATGTTGATTATCAAAAAAGCCAGAATGTTTCTACTGCTAATGGTATTGGCAGGTGGCTTGGTGTTTTTTGCAGCGGAGATCCATGGAATTGAGTTGATTCGCTTATTGATTCTGGAACCGATCACATTGTCGATTCTTGCACTAGCGACCTTGGCAATTTTATTCCTTTGGTTCCAGTTGGAAAAAGGGAAAAGAAAAGTCAGTCGTTTTCTAAGTGGCTTTGTGGTAGCTGCAATTCTAATTGCTTTCGGCTATCACTATTATCCAGATATTGTAATCGTACAAAGTGGAGCAAATCTTTCAGTTTTGAATTCTGCAGCTTTGGGCAAACCAATTGATTCACTTGCCTGGGCTTTATTGATTGGAAGTCTTTTTATCCTTCCGTCTCTTTTTTACTTATTGTTCAGTTTTCAAAGGCCGAAAGTGGCGGAATAGAAGTTTGGAAGTTGGAAGTTGGAAGTAGGAGGTTGGAAGTTTGGAATTGCCACGTTACGCTCGTGATGAAGTTCAAATAGGAACTTTAATCGGGAAATAAAATTACTTTTCACACCGTCATTGCGAGCCTGCCTTCCGGTAGGCAGGGAGGAGGAACGACAACGTGGCAATCTTTTTTTATTCAACTGGATTGCGACGCTTCGCTCGCAATGACGTTAAGGTTTTACTACTCTTCAAAGGACATTGCCCACCAGCGAACAAAAATGTCCGATTGATTTTAATATCCAAGACTAAAAACCCCTTTGCTAGCAGGAAAAAGGGTTTTTTGTATGGCATAAAACTGGAATAGTTGGTAGGGATTTTCAATCTCGAGATTTAGAAATACCGAAACTATTGCCAATATGTTTACAAATTATTTAAAAGTAGCCTGGAGAAACTTGATCCGGAGCAAGTGGGCTGGTGCCATCAATATTCTTGGTCTGGCCATAGGGATTACCGCATCTCTATTACTTTTTGTGATCATTCAGTATGAAATGAGTTTTGATAAGTTTCAAAGTCACTACAATGAAATTTATCGGATCGTTTCCAAAGACAAATACCCGGATGGATTCGATTACAATCCAGGAGTGAATAACCCTGTTCCCGATGCAATTGCTGCGGACAACTTGCCTTTTGGAGAAGTAGTGCCGGTAAAATCGGTCTATAACACCCAAGTCAATATCTACGAGCAAGGAGAGAAATCCGGGATTCCTGATAAATATGAAATAGATTATTCTCTATACACTACACCTGATTTTGCAGATCTTTTTGATTTGCAATTTGCTACGGGAACTATCGAAAATCTGGCAAATCCGAATGTCATTATCCTTACCAAGACCACTGCTGAGAAGTTTTTTGGAGATTGGGAAAAAGCAGAAAACAAAAGCTTGGAGTTTTCCAATGGTCTGAAATTGGCAGTTGGAGGGATTGTAGAAGATATTCCGGATAACAGTAATATGTTTTTTGATATGCTGGTTTCTTACCAAACGGTGAGGTCGAATCCTGACATTTATGATTTTGATTTTGAGTCTTGGGGAAGTTTGGGTAGCGACAACCAACTCTATGTGAGTTTGGCAGACAATGCTGATATCGCAACTGCCCAAGCAGCTTTGGATGGCTTTACCAAGAAAAATTTTGAGGGAAGAGGGACATCAGAAAAATCTCTTCTTTTACAGCCTTACTCAGAAATTCATTTTGACCAGCAATACGGAAGCATCAGTGGCAGTGTCACCAGATTGTCTACTGTCAATACCTTGGTCATTATTGGCCTGTTTATCTTGGTGATGGCTTCCATCAACTTTGTGAATCTGGCAACTTCCCGGGCGATCGGAAAAGGAAAAGAGATCGGGGTAAGGAAAGTGATGGGCAGCACGAAAACCCAGATTATCTTCCAATCCTTTGGAGAAACATTCCTTTCAGTTGTTTTGGCGACCTTGATAGGGGTTTTAGGGGCCACTTTCCTATTGCCTTTTCTGAGTTTGATAGCAGATGTACCTGAGAAAATGGACTTTTTCCAACCCGTAATTATGGGTTTTGTAGGAGTTCTCGTGTTGACTTTGACCTTGTTATCGGGTTTTTATCCAGCCTTGGTGATTTCAAAGTTCAAACCGATTCACGCCTTGAAAAGCAGATTCCAGCCAAACCAATTTGGTGGGATTTCAGTGCGTAAAGCATTGGTTGTCGTACAGTTTGCAATTGCCCAGATTTTGATGATCAGTACGATCATTGCCATCCAACAAATGAACATGGTGCAGGATGCAGATCTCGGATTTACCAAGGAGCATGTCTACTTTGTGGAAGTTCCTTTTGATACGAATACCGAAAGGAGAATTGATTATTTCAAGCAAGAATTGCTTTCCAATCCAAGCGTCACCACGGTAAGCTTGGCTTCAGATGTGCCTGCCTCTGATAATAACAGCCTGTTTAATTTCTATTTCGATGGAAAGTCAGAAGACGTTCCTTTTCCGGCATATGCCAAGTTTGGTGATGAGAATTACTTCAAGACTTACGGGATAGAGTTTTTGGCCGGAGGCCCCTATCAAATCAGTGATACGATCAAGGAAGTTGTCATCAATGAAACGATGGCCAAGCGACTTTTGATCGAAGATCCAAATGATGCAATCGGAAAGCAGTTTAGGTTGGGCATGATGAAAGAATGGGCCACCATCTCAGGAGTGATTAAAGATTTCACAGTTAATTCTTTGAGAGATGAGATCAAACAATTGGTGATCGCTCCGAAAAAGGATTTTTATCGGGTGGTAGGATTGAAAATGGATCAAAATGCATCCTTGGAAAGTATTGCCAGTGTAGAAAAAACTTTCGAAAAGGTCTATCCAGAGCAGATTTATCATGGATACTTCCTGGATGAATCGATTCAGAAGTTCTATGAAAGCGAGCAAAAATTGGCCTTGGTGTTCAAGATTTTTGCAGCCATCTCCATATTGATTTCCTGTATAGGTTTATATGGCCTGGTTTCTTTTATGATCAGTCAAAAAGTAAAAGAAATTGGCATTCGCAAGGTGTTGGGGGCTTCCGTTTCCCAAATCACCTACCTATTGACTAGAGAATATTTTCTTATGGTACTATTGGCATTCTTTATTGCCGTTCCGATTGCTTACTGGATGATGGAAAGATGGCTTGAGAACTTTGCCTTTAAAATTCCTTTCTCCACAGGACTATTTGTAATCGTGATGATCTGTTCCTTGCTGATAACAGGATTGACGGTGGGTTCAAAGGCCATCCGTTCAGCTTTGGCAAATCCTGTGGATAGTCTATCGGATGAATAAAATGAAAAGTCAGAAGTCAGAAGGGAGAAGTCTGAAATACGAAGTCAGAAATCAGAAGTCAGAATTCTGAAATACGAAATACGGTGTTTTCGAAAAGGGAGAAAGATTTAAAAACTAATCGCTTTTTGGAGAATTTAAAAAGTACAATAGAAATAAGATTATCGATCGATGAATAAAGGGTTTGATGAAATACTCCAACCTTTTACACCTAGAAAACAATGCTAAAAAACAATTTAAAAATTGCCTGGAGAAGCCTAAAAAAGAATAAACTGGTATCCGCCATTAATATTCTGGGGCTTTCCTTAGGGATCGCAACCTGTTTGGTCATTAGCCTTTATGTGGTTGAGGAGTTTAGCTATGATACGTTTTATAAAAAAGGTGATCAAATATATCGAGTGAACCTTGAGGCAAAAATTGCGAATGAGCACTTGGAAGAGGCAAGTGTCATGGCTCCGCTTGCAGCCACTTTAAAAGAGGAAGTTCCTGGAGTGCAAGATGCAACCAGAGCGGTAAAAGTTAGATCAGAAACTAAAATCATGCTGGGTGATCAGGTGATCAGAAAGGGAACCACTGCCATTGTTGATCCTAATTTTTTCCAGATTTTCACACTGCCTTTTGTAAAAGGTGATGCAAATTCTTCTTTGGATAAGCCAAATACCGTAGTGTTGACCGAAGATCAGGCCAAAGCAATTTTTGGAGAAGATGATCCGATCAATAAGGTGATCCGACTTGAAGATATAGGTCTTTATGCCGATAAATACCAGGATTTTGCTGGGGATTACACTGTAACCGGTGTTATCAAAAACATTCCTACTAATTCACATTTTTACTTTGATTTGCTCATTTCCATGCTTGGAAATCCCGATGCAAAAAAACAAAAATGGATCTCTGGAAGCTATGTGACCTACTTGCTATTGGATCCAGGGGTAGACCCTGCCCGAATTGAAGAGAACCTGCCCGCGATTTCTAAAAAATATATGGAAGGGCAGTTGAAGGAAGGTTTGGGGATGGACTTTGATGAGTTTTTTGAGAAAGGGAATTATATCTATCTCAAACTACAGGCTTTAGGCGATATCCATCTTGATTCTAAACACAATGGATCTGGGAATTTCGAGGCCGGTGGTGATATGCAAACGGTACTCATCTATTGTGCTATTGCTGTTTTCATGCTCCTGATTGCCTGCATCAATTTCATGAACCTCTCCACTGCTGGGGCTTCTCAGCGGGTAAAGGAAATAGGTGTCAGAAAAGTGATGGGCTCTGATAAACAACATCTCATTTATCAGTTTTTGTCAGAATCCTTCTTGGCCATTTGTTTCGCAATGGTTTTGGGGATTTTAATGACCTCAATCGCTCTTCCTTATTTCAATGAATTTTCAGATAAATCCTTGTCCGTTTTGTCTCTGCTTCAACCTGAATTTTTAATCTCTTTGGGGATTTTGATCTTCATCGTTACGATGCTGGCAGGTGGGTATCCGGCATTCTTTTTATCAGGATTTAAGCCGATCGATTCTTTGAAGAAAAAGATTTCAAAATCAAATAGGAGTGCGTTTAGAAGTGGCCTAGTGGTATTTCAATTTGCCGTATCGGTTGCCCTGATTATTTCTACTCTGGTCGTTTCCCAACAAATGAACTTCATTCAAAACAAGGATATTGGATACGACAGGGAGCAATTGATTGTGTTGAGAGATGCCGGCTTGATCGGGGAGCATTTAGGTGTGTTTACGGACAAGTTGAAAGCGGATCCTCGAATCCTAAGCGTTACGAATTCTGCCTATATCCCTTCGGGTCCTACAGATAACAATGTGCAGAACCTGGTTCTAAAAGATGATCCTTCCCACACAGTTCGAATGATGCAATATGGGATCGATGAAGAGTATATTCCCACACTTGGGATGGAGCTAATCGCAGGAAGAAACTTTTCGATGCAAATGGGAAGCGAAAAGAATAATATTATCCTGAATGAAACTGCAGTAAAGGAATTGGGGATAGAAGGTGATCCAATTGGGACTGTCTTTGAATTAATAACAGACCTCAAAGGTGGAAGAGAAGAGGTCCATGTGATAGGCGTTGTGAAGGATTTTGTATCTAAATCACTACGCGAACCAATTAAGCCTCTGATGATGGTTTACAACCCTTATTATAGCCTCATTCTGAAAGTAGAAAAGTCTGAAATCCAACCTTTGCTTTCCGATATGGAAACTACTTGGAATGGTTTCAATACAGGTGAGGCGTTCCACTATGCCTTTTTGGATGAATTGTATAATGAGACCTATATAAAAGAAGCCAAGATGGGCTCTTTTCTAACTGTCCTTTCTTTGATGACCATTTTCGTGGCTTGTTTGGGACTGTTTGGTTTGGTGACTTTCACTGCCGAGCAGCGGATCAAAGAAATCGGGATCCGAAAAGTGCTGGGTTCTACTGTCAATCAAATCGTCGGAATGCTGGCAAAAGACTTTATCAAACTGGTTGTGATTTCCCTGATTATTGCATTCCCTGCTGGATATTTCTTTATGGATTTGTGGCTTGAGAATTTTGCCTACCATATCGATATCGCTTGGTGGATTTATGCCTTGGCGGCAGGAATTACTTTGCTAATTGCTTTTGGTACCATTTGTATCCGAAGTGTCAAAGCAGCTTTGATGAACCCAGTGGATAGTCTAAAAAGTGAGTAGAAAGTATGAAGTACCATGCTTGCCTGTCTAAGGTAGGTGTCTAAAACTATGTATTTAAAATTTAGAATCAAGAACCAAGAACCAAGAAATAAGAGACAAGAGTATTTAAGATTAGAATGAAGGATTAGGAGGATCTAATTTTTCAATCCGCCACGGCGGACTTCAACTGATAAAAGCATGCTGAAAAATTATATAAAAATTGCCTGGAGAGTATTAAAGAAAAACAGACTATATACTGGACTGAATATCTTTGGTTTGACTCTGGGTATCAGCGGGTTTTTGATGATTATGCTTTTTATCCAGGATGAATTGCGGTATGATAGCTATTTATCAGACTCCGATTCTATCTATAGGGTCAGTACGCATTGGGGTAACTTTAATTCGGCAAGTTATGCCACCGCTCCACCGGCATTGGGTCCAAGAATGGAATCCGATATTCCGGAAGTTGAGGCAGTTACCCGGATTTTAAAATGGAATGATTTTACCATTCAGCCTGGCTCAGGAGTCAATAAAGAACAGGTCTTTCGGGAAGAAAAAGTGTATTACGCTGAGCCTAACTTTTTCAAGGTTTTTGATATGCCTATCCTGGCTGGGAGCAAAGAAAAGGCACTTTCTGAACCCAACTTTATTGTAATTACAGAATCTCTTTCGAGAAAGTATTTTGGAGATATTTCACCGCAGGAAGTCCTTGGGAAGGTCTTATTGATCGGAAGTAATGATCCCACACCTAGGGAGATTGCTGCAGTGATCAAGGATATACCTGCTCAATCTCATATGCATTTTGATATGCTGGTTTATGAGCCAGGGATGTATCAGGAGATTTTTTTAATGGATTCTTGGTCTTGGCCAATTCTCTATACTTATGCCAAAATAGCGGAAGGAAATCAACAAGCAGTTTCCTCCAAGCTCGCTCAGATTGTGGAGAATTATGCGATGCCATCGCTTAATTCTGAAGATGGAAGTACGGATTACAACCTACAGTTGATGCCTATTCAGGACATTCATCTTAATTCACATCTGCTCCGTGAATTTGAAGCCAATAGCTACGAAAGCTATGTTTATATTTTTTCATTGGTTGCCATATTCGTCTTGCTTTTGGCCTGTATCAATTTTATGAATCTGGCTACCGCCAAAGCTGGGCTTCGGTCTATGGAAGTCGGAGTAAGAAAGGTGATGGGCTCCAAAAAATCTCAGCTTGTTTACCAATTCCTGACAGAAGCATTTATTATCGTTCTCATTTCCATTTTCCTTTCCCTTTTGGTAGTACAGTTATCAAATTCCCTGTTCAATCAAATTTCAGGAAAGGACCTTCAGTTTAATCTGATTGGAAATCCGATGGTCTTGGTAGCAATTCCTTCATTATTAATTGTCCTGACCCTTTTATCAGGATTTTATCCAGCTTTCTATTTGAGTTCTTTCAAACCTTTGCTGATTATGAAAAAGCAATTGTCGGTAGGGAAGAATTCACATGCTTTCAGAAACGCCTTGGTTGTATTTCAGTTTGCCACTTCTTTGACTTTGATCATTTGTACTCTGATGGTGCAGCGGCAGATGAATTTTATCCAAAACACCAATCCTGGATTTGATAAAGATCAGTTGCTTATCATTCATAATGACGGGGAAATTCAAAATCATCAGCGGGAGGACTTCAAAGGAAGGTTTGCTTCAAGTTCCCATATACAATCCCTGAGTTTTTCTACTGGAATTCCAATGTCAGGCCAGTTCCAGATGCGATCTTTTAATGTGCAGGATGCGGTAGAAGAGCAGGGGATGAATTGGTATGAAGCAGATGCAGACTATATCGACACTTATCAGATCAACTTACTAGCCGGGAGAAACTTTGCAAGGACAGCAAGAGCAGATTCGGGCAAAGTAGTCATCAACCAGCAGGCAGCTAAGTTCTTTGGGATCTTGGACGATCCTGTGGGGCAGATTTTGACCAAAAACAGAGGTGAAGATGATGAGGCAACTTTGGAAGTGATCGGCATGGTGGAAGATTTCAATTTTGAGTCGTTTCGGAATGAAATCAAGCCATTGGTTATCGAATACATGGACAATTATTTCTTAAGAGATTACATCACAGTTCGTGTTCAGGCTGGTTCGATGGAGTCGGGTTTGGCAGCTTTGGAAGAGGCCTGGAAAGCCTACGAACCTCGAGTTCCAATGAATTATTCCTTTTTGGATCAAGACTTTGCTAGGGTATATCAATCTGAAATGAAGATGGCAGATCTGCTTAAAGTTCTGACACTTCTTTCGATAATTATTGCCTGTCTGGGCTTGTTTGGACTGACAGCTTATACCACTCATCTGCGAACGAAAGAAATTGGAATCAGAAAAGTTTTTGGAGCTTCCATGATGGAGATTTTTATGATGCTTTCAGCTTCCTACCTCAAATTGATCTGTATTTCAATTCTATTCGCTATTCCACTTGCCATTTATTTCATGGATCAATGGCTGGAAGAATTTGCCTATAAAACAGGATTGAATATCTGGGTAATGATTTTGGCTACGATATCCTGTTTGGCTTTAGCCTTGGCTACAATCTTTTTTCAATCCTATAAAAGTATCCAAGCGGATCCGGTGAAGAGCTTGAAAGATGAGTAACGAAGTACGATTGAAGAAGCGCGAAGTATCGAGTACGAAGTATTAAGTATCAAGTACAAAGTATCTGGAATTAAGAATTTTAAAACAACAGGTGAGGTGGTAGATAAAAAACCTTTCAACCTTTGAACCTTAAAACTTTAAAACCAATGTGGAAAAACTATTTAAAAATCGCCTGGAGAAATATACTGAAAGCCAAAGGTTTTTCCTTTATCAATATTGCTGGACTCAGCATTGGTATTTCTGCTTGTATCCTGATTGCTGTTTATATTCTACACGAAACCAGCTATGATAAATTCGTCCCGAATTCCGAAAATATCTATCGTGTAGTAAACAGCATCAATTTAGGTAATGGCACAGAAAGAGGAGTTCATTTTTCTGCCAATTTCGCTAGGACAGTTGATGCTGATTTTGATGAGGTGGAAAAGGCAGGAAGGATCATGGATAATGACCTTTTTTATGGAGCAGGAGCCAATGAAATTCAGATCAATGACCAGGAAATGCAGCACCATGAAGAAGGTTTTGCTTATGCTGATCAGGAAGTTTTGGATATTTTCAGTATTCCCATGGTATTCGGTGATGCTAAAACCGCATTGACAGAACCAAAGTCTATTGTCATTTCCGAATCTGTTTCCAAGAAATTCTTTAAAGATCAAAATCCTGTAGGTAGTGTGATTTACCTCAATGGAAATCGGGAAGATCCTAGAAGAATTACTGCAGTGATGAGGGATTTCCCAACTAACTCGCACCTGGACTACAAATACTTTTTGACCATGAAGGGAGTTGAATTTGGGAAGGGTGAGCAGGATAGATGGGTTCAGTCCAATTACAAAACTTACTTACAGCTTAGACCAGATACCAATGTAGAAGAATTTGACAAAACGCTTTCTTCCACGGTCATTATTCAATACCTCAAACCGGCCATGTTGGCAATGGGCATGACCATGGCAGAAGGATTGGAGGATAAAGCTGAGTTATATCTACAGCCAATGACGGATATCCATTTGTATTCCGCCAATATCGGCAAGGAATCAGGTTTTAGAAATGATATCAAAATTGTCTGGATTTTCGGGACTGTTGCCTTGTTTATCCTGGTTTTGGCTTCGATCAATTTTGTGAATCTCTCCACTGCTAAATCTGCCAATCGGGCAAAAGAAGTTGGCCTGAGAAAGGTAGTTGGTTCGAGTAGAATGAACTTGATCTTTCAATTTTTAGCGGAATCCATACTATTGACATTAATGGCGTTTGTAGTAGGATTGATTCTGGCAGAGTCCATTATGCCTCTTTTCCAAGAGATGACAGGCATAGCACTGACGATACCTTGGTCAAACCCGTTATTCTTGCCAATTCTATTAGTTGCTGCTTTATTGGTTGGTGGTCTTGCAGGATTTTATCCATCCATTTACTTATCAGCTTTTTCACCCATCCATGTTCTAAAAGGAAGATTGAGACTGGGTAGCAAATCAGGAGGCTTTCAAAGCAGTCTGGTGGTCTTCCAATTCAGCATATCAATTATTCTGATTATTGGCACACTGGTAATCAATAAGCAGATGTCTCATATCCTGAACTCAAAAGTTGGGTTTGAGAAGGAGCAGGTGATTCAACTCTATGGTACCAATATGTTGGGGGATCAAGATCAAGTTTTCAAGGAGGAATTAACCCGTATTTCCGGAATTGAATCAGTTACAATCAGTGATTTTTTGCCATTGGCTGGGACTAAGCGAAATGGCAATCAATTTACCAAAGAAGGTAGGGATAATATTGATGAAAGTATCTCCGGCCAAGTTTGGCAGGTAGATGAGGATTATTTAGAGACGCTTGGAATCGAATTAATAGCGGGAAGAAATTTTGATAAGAATATCGCTTCGGATAAGAAAGCAACTATCGTCAACGAAGAAATGGTAAAGGAACTTGCTTTGGAAGATCCAATAGGTAAGAAAATATCGAGATACGGTGAAGTCAATGAAATTATTGGAGTAGTCAAAGATTTCCGCTTTGATAATATGAAACAGCGCGTATTGCCTCTAGCGCTCTTTATGGGCAAAAGCAACACAATTATGTCGGTGAAAGCAAATACAGACGATATGCAGGGGCTATTGAAATCAATTGAGCAAAAATGGAATGGATTTGCACCAAATCTTGCCTTCCGATATGCTTTTATGGATGATTCCTTTGCGCAGATGTATAGTAATGTCCGTAGAGTTCGAATCATCCTGACCAGCTTTTCTGTGTTAGCTATTCTAGTCGCTTGTTTAGGCTTGTTTGCGCTGTCTGCCTATATGATTGAGCAGAGAAGCAAGGAAATGAGTATCCGCAAAGTACTGGGTGCTTCGCTTCATGGAATCTTCAGAATGTTGACTCAGAAATTCATCTTGATGACTTTGGTTTCCTTGGTTATTGCAGCTCCAATTTCTTATTACCTGATGGAAAATTGGCTGAAAGACTTTGATAGCAAAATTGAAATTGGCTGGCAAACCTTTGTGGTTTCTGGATTAGTAGCCACCACGATGGCTCTATTGACAGTAAGTTATCATGCTTTGAAATCTATAAGAATCAATCCCGCCTCCAATTTGAAAGGGGAATAGGAAGTTAGAGGTATCTAGTACAAAGTACAAAGTATTAAGTACCATGTACCGAGTATCAAGCTAGCCTGCAGAAGGTAAGTATAAAGTATATAGTATTTAGTATTTTGAATTTAGAAACAAGAGTCAAGAAACTAGAAGCAAGAACTAAGAACCAAGAATCGAGAGTAATGAAGGATTGGGGAGGGCTAATTTTTCAATCTTCCAATCTTTCAATTTTCAAATTGATAAAACCATGCTAAAGAACTACTTTAAAATCGCTTATAGAAATCTTCTGAAAAAGAAGGTTTATTCCTTTATCAATATTGTTGGATTGGGGATTGGAATGGCCTGCTGTGTCTTGATTTTTATGTTTGTGCAGGACGAACTTTCCTATGATCAATTCAATGAAAAGGGCGATCGGATTTTTAGAGTTGTTCATGGGTATTTTGGAGAGGATGAACAGGCCAATAATTCAAGAGAAGACTATTGGGTTTGGGGAAATGCTCCGGTAGGACCTGCTTTGGAATTGGATTTTCCTGAAGTGGAGAAGGTTGTTCGGTTTTCTGGAAAAGGAGATATCTTGTTTACCGTGGGCGATCAAACCCAACAGGAAGACGGTATCGTCTTTATGGATTCTACTTTTTTTGAAGTGTTTTCATTCGAATTTCTTGAAGGAGATCCTAAAAAAGCATTGGTAGCTCCATATAGCGTCGTGCTTTCTGAAACCACTGCAAAGAAATATTTTGGAGACCAGCAGGCTTTAGGCAAAACCCTGAAAGGTAGTGATGTTGCTGGGAGAGCCAATGCAGGGGATTATACTGTTACTGGGGTGATGAAAGATTCCCCTTCAAACTCCCATCTGAAGTTTAATACTCTTTTATCTTTAAGTACTTTTTATCAATCCAGACCGGGAATATTTGATGCATGGGGTTATGTGGATACTTACACCTATTTCTTGGTCAATGAGCAATTTGACCAGCAGGCTTTTGAGGCTAAAATCCCAGAATTCATTAAAAGAAGAGCTAGCGAAGAAAATGGGCCAAATTATACTATTGGGATTGAACCATTGAAGGATGTGTATCTCAGATCGGAAGTTCAGCGACAGCCGGGAGAAACTGCTTCTCTTTCGAATATTTATATTTTCTCCATAATCGGTCTGTTTATCCTGGGGATTGCGATCATCAATTTTATGAATCTTTCTACCGCCAGATCAATGGAGCGGGCCAAAGAAGTGGGAATCCGTAAATCCATAGGAGCAGATAAAAATAGCTTGATCTTTCAATTTTTGGAAGAATCTCTGATCATCGTATTGCTGGCCGCCATAATCTCCGTGATTTTAGTTTCAGTTGCCTTGCCATTAATGGAGCAACTTACCGGTAAAGAACTTCAAATCAACCGTGTAATCAATTGGCAGACTATCCCATTTTTTGTTGGGATTGTCTTGATTGTGGGATTATTGGCAGGTTCCTATCCAGCATTGGTACTATCGAGTTTTAGACCGGTAGCCATCTTAAAAGGAATTAATAAGTCAGATGCCAAGGGAGCAAATTTGCGTAAAGGATTGGTAGTTTTTCAGTTTAGCCTTTCCATCGCCTTGATTGCGGGCACCCTCATTGTTTACACCCAAATGAGTCATTTATTGGACAAGGACATGGGTTTTGACAAAGAACAAATGCTGGTAGTAGATTATAACTATGACGAGCAGGTCAACAATGTCTCCTCTGCTTTGGAAAATGAGTTGGAGAAAAACCAAAACATTGCCTCAGTCGCCTTTTCTAGGTCAGTTCCCGGAAGTCATTTTCCGAATGCTGGAACGACGATCGAGAATCCTGATGGTGAAATGGTCATGGAAGGTCAGGCAATTTTTCAGGTCGGATTGGATTTTATCGATCATTTCAATCTGGAGCTAGTTGCTGGAAGATCTTACAGTAGGGATTATCCATCTGATTCCACTTCTGCTTTGGTGATCAATGAAGCTGCAGCCCGGCAATATGGCTATTCTAATCCTGCAGATGCGGTTGGTAAAAAATTCGATCAGTGGGGTAGAGCAGGAACGGTGATCGGTGTAGTAAAGGATTTCAATTACATTTCTCTTCATAACAAAGTAGAACCTTTGACTTTGCCGTTTGAAGCATATGCCAGTAGGTATATGAGCCTAAAATTGAAAACAGAAGATCTTCCTGCAACTTTATCACAAATCGAACAAGTTTGGAGTCAATTGGCTCCACACAGGCCATTTATTTACAGCTTTTTGGATGAGGATTTCAATAGACAATATGAATCGGATTTCAGGTTCAGACAGATCTTTACCACCTTTTCTATTCTCGCGATTTTCATTGCCTGTTTAGGCTTATTGGGCTTGGCCACTTACACAGCAGAACAGCGAACCAAAGAAATCGGGATCCGGAAAGTGTTGGGTGCGAATATCGGCAGCATTGTAGGATTACTATCTAAAGACTTTGTGAAACTGGTATTGATCGCTATTCTGGTAGCTACACCTGTGGCCTGGTATGGAATGAATCAATGGCTAGAAGGTTTTGCCTATCATGTTCCTGTTCACTGGTGGGTGTTCCTGATTTCAGGAGTGTTGGCGGTAATTGTAGCATTGGTTACGATTAGTTTCCAAGCTATCAAAGCTGCATTGATGAATCCGGTGAAGAGTTTGAAAAGCGAGTAGGGAAGTAAGAAGTCTGAAGTAAAAAGTACCAAGTACCAAGATTTCCTGCCGAAGGTAGGTACAAAGTAAAAAGTACCAAGTACCAAGTACAAAGCCTTTCTTCCGAAGGAAGGAATTAAGAGTCAAGCTTGCCTGCCGAAAGTAGGTATCAAGTATCTAGACTTCGATCCTTTTAGCTATCGGGATCGAAGTCTAAAACCTTTCAACCTTACAACTTTAAAACCTTACAACCTTACAACCTTTCAATCTTCCAATCTTGTAATCTTTCAATCTTCCAATCCACAAAGCTATGCTGAAAAACTATCTAAAAATCGCCTTCAGAAATATCAGGAAGAACAAGCTTTTTTCTTTCCTGAATATTGCCGGACTGTCCATAGGTATGGCGGTTTGTATTATGATCATGCTTTTTGTGAATTATGAGCGGGGTTTTGATAGCATTCATACCAAGAATATTTATCGTCTGGATGAAGTTCAGAATTGGGAAGGTATGGTAGCGCCTCAGAAAGTTGCCTTGTCCATGTATCCCATGGGGCCGACTTTGCTTGAAGAGTTTCCTGAAATTATGAATTTCACAAGGGTAAGGCCAGGTGGAGAATTGAGGTTTAAAGATCAAGAAAAAGAAGCCATGCTTACAGAAACCATGTGGGCAGATTCTTCCTTTTTCCAGATTTTTGACTTCAAACTTGTAGAAGGTAACCGAGCCACTGCATTGACTGAGCCTTACAGCATTGTTTTGACTGAGAAAAGTGCTGAGAAGATTTTCGGCGAAACATCTCCCATGGGTAAATCCCTTACGCTGTCAGAACAAGATACTATTTCATACACTGTCACTGCTGTTTTGGAAGATATCCCTGAAAACTCCCATTTGAGATTTGAAGCGCTAACATCTTTCAGCAGCTATGTAGGTCCTCAAGCCATGGACAACTGGGGCGGAAATTGGCTTACCACATACCTTGAGTTGGGAGATGGAGCGGATTTGGATGCAATGGAATCAAAGTTTCCTGCCTTTCTAGTTTCCCATATGGGAGAGGAAGGAGCAGGAGGATATGAGCTTTTTCTTCAGCCTTTAAGTGAAGTCCATGCCGGTTCCACGGACATCACCCATGATTACATCAATTATCAGAAATTTGACGGGGCATACACAAGAATATTCTTCTACATCGCCCTGATCGTACTTTTTATCGCCGGGATCAATTTTGTGAATTTATCATCTGCCAAATCAATAAGCCGAGCTATGGAGATTGGCGTAAGAAAAGCTTCGGGCGCTTCCAAATCCCAACTTTACTTACAGTTTATCGGTGAATCTATTGTGATAAGCCTGATGGCTATGGTGCTGGCTACGATTTTGGTGTCAATAGCATTACCTTTTCTGAATGAGTTCAGCCAGCGGCAGCTCGAGTTTCCTTTATTCAGAAGTCCTCTTTTCCTGGTTTCAATGCTTTTAGGTGCTGTTTTGGTCGGAACCCTTTCAGGTTTATACCCTGCGCTTTATCTTTCAAATTTTAATCCGGTAAAGGTTTTGAAAGGCTCTCCAGTCACTGGAAAAAGGAAGGCTGATTTTAGAAATATATTGGTGGTGGTGCAATTTAGCTGTGCTATTTTCCTGATTATCTCCACCTTGTTTGCCTCTCGGCAGGTAAGGTTTATGCAGGAAAAAGACCTGGGATTCAAACATGAACAAGTGATTACTATTCCTTTTGGGCAGCGCTTAACTGATCGATACGAGACGCTTAAGCAGGCCTTGCTTGCAAGTTCGCAGGTGGAAGAAGTGACAGCTTCCGGTCAGCGACTGGGAAATAACCTTCATCAAACAGGAATAACATTTCATGGAGTTGGGCCAGCAGTAAATCTGGCTACCTCACAAGTAGTGGTGGATCCGGACTTTTTGGATGTGTACAAGATTGAATTGATTGCAGGCCGAAACTTTAATGATACCGAAGCGGATAACGGCAATACGTACTTGATCAATGAATCATTGGCCAAGGAACTTATCCAGAAGGATGGAGAGAATAGGGATATAGAGTCATTGATAGGATCTCAATTCGGTTTCAGCGGGATGGATTCGGCGGGGAGACTTGTGGGCATTGTCAAGGATTTTAACTTTAATTCCTTACATCATAAAATAGAAACCCTGACCATATTCAATCAGCGCAATTGGGGATTTGAAGAATTGTCCGTGAAAATAAGTGGTGAGAATGTACCTGAAGCACTTGCCCAAATTGAATCTATCTGGAATACGCAGGTGCCAGAACGGGAATTTGAGTACCAGTTTTTGGACGACCATTTTAAAGAATTGTATAGAGCTGATCGAACGGTAAATGCTATAGTCGGCATGCTTACGGGACTTTCCATCTTAATTTCCTGTCTGGGGCTTTTTGGTCTGGTATCATTCACCTTGGAGCAGCGTGTAAAAGAAATAGGAATCAGAAAGGTGTTGGGGGCATCAGTGACCACGGTGGTCGCTATACTTTCCAAGGACTTTATCAAACTGGTATTGGTTGCTATTGTTATTGCAGTTCCGGTTTCCTGGTATGTGGTGGATCAGTGGATTCAGGATTTTGCTTATAGAATCAATATAGAGTGGTGGGTGTTTGCGGTTTCTGGCTTGGTGGCAATCCTTATTGCACTTGCTACAGTAAGTTTGCAAGCATTCAAAGCTGCATTGATGAATCCTGTAAATAGTTTGAAGAGTGAGTAAAAGCAAGAAATACGAAGTGAGTAGAAATCAGAAGTCTGAAGTCTAAAGTCTAAATTCTCAAATTTCGAGTTCTTCGTGTATTTATTTTAATGTTTAAGGATGCTTGAGAAAAAATATCCAAGGCTATCAATTCGCATCTACGAAACCCTTAATTTGAATTCACCAATCTCCAACCCTAGTGTGGACAATTAAGAAACAGATGCAATAGAGTAGTGGGAGTTGTGTAAATACAAGTGTTGACATTAATTATAAAATGGAGACAATCAGAATTCTGATATTAATTAAGATTTGCCTTTTATGGAGTAATAGTTCTCTTGATTCGAAAGCCAAAATATTAAACCAATTTCGTCATAAAGTATTAATGAATGTTCAGGTGACAGGAGTGGAGATCATTGGCCTTACAATAAACTTTTGAGCATCCATTAAGCTAACGTTTTATACAAACCTAATGTCCCTTTAATCTAATTATTTAAATAAAATGCCATGAAATTTGATAATGCAGTCCCAATTCTATACGCCAAAGACGTTTCAAAGAGCATTGAATATTTTATCAAGCAGCTTAAGTTTGAAAATAAATGGGAATGGGAAGATCCGCCAACTTTTGGAGGAGTTTACAGAGACAATGTGGAAATATTTTTCTGTAAAGAAGACCAAGGCCATCCTGGTACTTGGCTTAGTATCGTTCTTGACGATGTAGACGAATATTATGAATTAATAAAAGATAGCAGTGCAAAAATTCTTTCTAAACCCGAAAGTATGGAATGGAATATGAGAGAAATGCTAGTAGAATGTCCCGATGGACACATCATCAGATTTAGTCATAATACGTCCATTGACGAATAATAATTTTTCAATACAAGTAGAGCTTAAGTTTAGTTGTATTTTTTCCAAGAAACCCAATGTTGTAATTGATCTTACAAAAAACCATTGACCAACAAAAGGCTTGCAACAATGCTTGTAGGTATGATTACTCATACCAATTATTGGTAAATTTTTTAATATCAGATTTTTACGATTTTCAATAGATGTTTTGTTCCGTAATCAAGCATCATATTTTTTTGGCTCCTATTACTATTCAGACTGTTTAAGTTCCTGTCCCTCAACTTACCATACCTATTGTTGCTCATTTTGAATAAATCCCAAATCAATTAATGCTATTGTGAATTTTCAATTTTGGTTCATTCGAAAATAATTTTCTATAAACAGTTATTATTTATTGTTTATCAATAAATATTTATTATAATTACATCAGTATAAAAAAATGAAAAATCAATATGAAAAGATTTTCTACACTATTTCTTCAGGCCGTCATCGTACTTATTGGCTTGGTAGCTCTTGTAATTTTGATACGGGTTCCACTAACGGAGGGCAGAGCGACAAACTTAGACTTGATTAGCATATACTCTGACCCGTTCATCTTGTACGGATACGCCGCGTCTATTACTTTTTTTGTGGGGCTGTACAATGCCTTCAAATTACTTGGACACATAGGACAGAATAAAGTATTCTTACCAATCTCTGTAAAGGCTTTAAAAAATATAAAGTATTGTGCTGTCCTTTTCAGTTTTTTAATCGTGTTAGCTGGACTCTACATTAAGTTTTTCCATGATAAAGAAGATGATGCTGCGGGTTTTCTTGCCATGTGCATCGTATCGACATTTGCTTCTATTGTAGTGGCAACTGCTGCCGCAATATTTGAAAAACTGTTGCAAAATGCCATTGATATGAAATCTGAAAATGACTTAACAATTTAAGCTATGTCAATAATTGTAAACTTAGATGTGATGATGGCAAAGCGAAAAATTTCTCTGAATGAACTTTCCGAAAGAGTTGAGTTGACATTATCCAATCTATCCATTTTAAAAACTGGGAAAGCCAAAGCAATTCGCTTTAGCACCCTAGAAGCAATTTGTAAAGCAATGGACTGCCAGCCTGGTGACATTTTGGAGTATAGAAATGACGAATAGCGAAAATAAAACAACTAATTGATTGAAGATATTCGAGATAAAGTCAAGTGATTTTAATAAGTATTGAAAAATGGAAAAGCTATGAAATCAGTAAAAACAATTATCCGAAATTCGCTTCTAGTTGGATGCATATTTTTGACAGCAAGCTGTTTTGGAAAAAACACAAAATCTGAAACTATTTTGATTGGAAGCACCCCTGGCGACGACCTAATCAAAACAATGCTGGCAATTCCCAACCAAACGAAAGTCGATTTTATACGGTGGAATTTAATTTTGGACAATGAAAATGTATTCACCCTGGATATTACCTATGGAGAGTCTAAACCCAATACTTTGGACTTTATTAGTGCCGAAAAACAAACCTTTAATGGGACTTATTCGATTGTGAATAATCGAGAGAAAAATGGCTTTAAGGAGATTTATCAACTTAAAAGCGATGGATTACCCGGAATAATTTCAATGACCCAAATAAGTGAAAACCTCTTTCATATTTTGACGCCTCAGAACAAATTGATGAATGGAAATGGTGGTTGGAGCTATTCATTAAATAGAAAAGTCGCTGTTGATTCTGGAGAAATTTTAATTTCTTCACCGATCCCAGACGACAAATCTTTGCAACAGGTATTTGACGGAAGAACCCCTTGCCAAGAAATTGCTGCAGGGCATCCCGAAATGAAAGTCAGCATTACTTGTTTTAAGTTGAAATGGAAACTGACTCTCAATAGAGATTCTGTAACACACCTTCCAACAACCTGTACCATAAGGACAGTTGTAGACAATCAACCTCGTGACGTTTCAGGTACTTGGGCAATTATCAAAGGGACAGCTACAAATCCAGAAGCTATAATATATAAAATTCATGCAAACGATCTTGCTGAACCCATATCGCTTCTTTTGGGTGACGAGAATGTTTTGTTTTTTCTTGACCAAGACAACATCCCATTAATTGGAAATGAAGACTTTAGCTTTACTATGAACAAAAGAGTTCAATAGTTAAAAAGGAAAACTAAAGGCAATGAAAACCGCAAAAGTATAGAACGGAAAAAACAACGAACCGCTAATACACGGTATATCCAATATTGGTTTCAAAGGTCTTCCAGGCAAATTACCCGCATCAATCTTTCGCCTCGGTTGATAGAAAAGTCGCTCCGCTGTTATAAGAATAATCATAAGTTTAATTACTCAATTTCTTTATACAAAACCTTCGCAGCGGTATCACCCATTAATTCCAATTATTCAGGATTTCAAATCCGGATCAATAAGTCCAAAGGGTTTAATTATTTTTTTGAAAATTGATTTTCACTTGAATCACAATTCCTTCTAACTCCTCAATATGGATTCATCAACCTTCAAACCTAGTTTGTATACTGCTGATATAAACGAAATAGACAGGTAGGGCTGGGTTTAGCGAGGAGCCCCCAGCAATATCCTGTGGATTATTTTTAAATTTTATATGCATAGAATTTTGATGTATTATAATTCTATGTATACTTGCATTATGAATTCAACAGAACTTATTAAAGGAACTCTTACAACCATCCTGCTTAAATTACTTGATGAAAATGGGAAAATGTATGGCTATGAGATTACTCAAAAAGTAAAGGAACTATCAGACAATAAAATTTTAATTAAAGAAGGTTCCTTGTATCCTGCCTTACACAAGCTTTTGATTGATGGTCTTGTGGAAGTTGAGACAGTGAATGTAGGAAAGCGGATTCGAAAATATTATTCTATAACAAAACAGGGAAAGGAAAGAAAGATCGTGTTATATAATGAGCTCAGTGAGTTTATTAAGACAATTCAGCATATTGTATTTCCGCATCAAAAAGTTTCTTTTCTATGATTTTAGATGACAAAGAGGTTTCTTTCATAAAAAGCGAAATTGAAAAAAGTAAAATTTCTATTTCAGAACTTAAAGATGACTTGCTTGATCATTTTTGCTGCTTTATAGAAAACGAACTAAGTAAAGGGAGTTCATTTGAAACTGCTTATGTAAAGGCCTTGAATTACATATGCCCCAATGGATTTGAGGAAATCCAAAAGGAAACTATTTATTTGTTAAACTCTAACAAGATAATTACTATGAAAAAAATTATGTATTTAATTGGTCTTTTAGCCTCTATGAGCATGACCCTTGGGTGGTTATTTAAGTATTTAAGCTGGAAAGGTGGTGGAGACATGTTAACCTATGGAATGATTTGCTTTTTATTACTCTTTTTACCAATGCTAGCTATTAATAGATATAAAATGACCTTGGGTAAAGCTTTATCTGAAAAGCTAAAAATTATTTTAGGCTTCAGTGGCGCAATTGTAGCTGGTTTAGGTATCATGTTAAGGACAAGCGGAATGCCATACGGTACTTTAATAGTTATTATAGGAACATTAATAATTGCATTCGGATTTCTGCCTTTCCTGTTTTTTCGAATGTACCAAAAATCAATAGAGCAGATTTAATTAAATAAAAATGTTCTGCTGTCAATATTGGCTAAGAACAAGTGAGTGTTATCTGCTTAATCGAAAGTGAATACCATTATAAAATTTGGTCAAGATTGACAGCTAATCTGGATATAATGCCCGCCTGCTCTTAGCCTTCTCCTTTAACTCAAATCCCTAATACAACACCTTCGCAGCGGCATTTCCCATTAATTCCTG
The DNA here is from genome assembly GCF_014206875.1 of Algoriphagus iocasae. Classification (GTDB taxonomy): domain Bacteria; phylum Bacteroidota; class Bacteroidia; order Cytophagales; family Cyclobacteriaceae; genus Algoriphagus; species Algoriphagus iocasae. The sequence goes on from NZ_JACIJO010000003.1 coordinate 312,301, forward strand.
GTCATGCCCCACATTTGGAACAGTTACTAATTTCCAATTGAACTCGTACCCTAGCTGCTCTGCCAACTTTTTAGATTCTTCAAAGAAATATTGACCTCTTGCAAATCTTCCAATTCCCTGGAGATCTGCTGTCGGAGATCTAAGCATGGTGCCTCCGGTTTCGGTTTCATTATCATTTTTACCAAGTAAAAGAATTAAGTTTTGCTGGAAGGAAGCTTTTAAATCATCCAGAGAAACTCCCAGACCTTTGATCCCAAAAGGCGGACTTAGAGTTGTGTCAGGCATCGTGAAAAACCCAGAATTACCCGCAATAATCCGATCTGCTTTGGAATCTGGTTTTAATATTGCAAAGCGATGCAGAATCTGGCCGCCTGCAGAATGGCCGAAAATATCGTAGGTTTTTTGATTCGATGCACTGGCTTCTATAACCAGATCAAAGATTCTATCAAAATCCTCGAATAGCCAAGTATTGTGGTTTGGATTTATCGTAAAATGAAATTTTTCTTCATCCAGCTTCACCTGATTGGTTCCTGGTATTTCCGACATGGATTCCTGAAGATTCAAGTCTTGGATGATACCACCTAAGTGATACGCTTCAAAAGGGTAGAGGTCTTCCTCATACATCGGCGTAATGATGAGTATTCCCTCGGTTTCAGATTCTGGAATCCAGGCATCCCTATAACTATCTCCATTTCTTCCAGCTCCAGGAATAACCAGCAAAACTTTTGAATCCTTGGTAAAATTGCTGGGACGATGATAAAAAACCTTGATGGCTTTGTTTTGATTTCCTTCCCCTCCTTCAATCAAAAACACCCCTGAACCTTCGTGGATCGCTATTTCATTCAGTTTTAAGTTTTCTTCATTTTTCAAGTCACTCAGCTTGACCAAAGGCATGTTACAATGCGGGCAATTTCCGGCTTCATGAAAGGAAAGCTTGTCACAGGAAAGATCACAAGGAGTACAGACGTATTCTCCCGTCTCTTTTTGGCAGGAAGTTACCAAAGAAAATATAATCAATAAGCCAAAAATTTTAGAGAAAGTCATTTCTGTAGGTTTAAAAACTGGATTAGAAAACAGCAATCAAAAAAGCTAAAAAATTGTAGAAATGAAAGCCTTTTCAGTAGGCATCATTCTAAAGCAAGAATTTTTGTTTTTTGACCTCTTACGGACAAAATTGTCCGAATATTTTTTAATAAAAAGTGCGGGGAATGTGATTTAAATACAATTTAAAAGCATTTAAAATGGCATAGAAGTGGATTAGGGATTTTAAAAGATTCCTGAGGGCTATTAATGCAATAAAAGCGAAAAATCTAACAAGGACTTGTTTTATAAAAATAATAGCTTGAAGGCTTATTGACGACACTTGAAGATTTAAGGTATTAACAGATAAAAAATATGACACAAAAACTGAAGTCGAAAAAGGAGATAATTAATAATCTTATTATTTATTGTTCATTCATGTTGATTGCAGTAATAGGAATATTTTATGGAAATGAAATCAAGAGTGATCATTCATTTTTGCGTATTTGGAATTATGAAAATATAATATTTCTTCTTTTGGGAATTCCTTTTTTATTTTTTCAATCCAAGGTTAATATCCCGAATTTCTTTGAAGTGGGTATTTCAAACAAACAAAGATTCCTTATACCTATTTTAATTGGAGCAGTGTTTGGAATATTAGATATAATTGTAATTAAGCTATTATTACACCCAGAACCTTATACAGAGTTACCACCTTTTCTTCAGCCTTTTCCATATTCTATATTTCTGTATTTTTCTGGAGCATTGGAGATAGAAATTTTTTATAGACTTATTCCTTTTACATTAATTTTACTATTAGGTAAATGGATATCAAATGGTAAATATTTTAACACATTTTTGTGGATTGCCATAGTTGCGACTTCATTAAGAGAGCCATTAGAGCAACTGCCTAGTGGAGAATTGTGGTTTCTAGCATATTCTTTATTTACAGGTTTCTTAATGAACTTTTTACAAGCAATCTATTTTAAAAAAGCAGGCTTTTTGGCATCTCTTTCTTTAAGACTAGGACACTATTTATTTTGGCACATTTTATTGGGGATATATGTTCAATACGTTGAATTATTGTAAAGTCCGAAGAGCTAACAGCAGCAATTCCCAATTGATGGGTTCTTATTTAATCAAATTTTGGACTTCTATATTCACTTTATTTTAGGTTGATGATTTTGTTTGTAAAAAAGCCTTGAAGGGCATGCCTGCGATTAATTAAACAAAACTATCTATACAATACTTTCAATTTCGAATTTCCCATTAATTCCTGATCATAACCTAAATTTATCACAGTTTCGAATTCTTTAGGAAAGCATGACTCTATTTGTATCTTGTATCCTAGGGTTTTTTGATTTGACCTCAGGCGGACAAAATCGTCCGCAGAATTTTGAAAAAAAATTAGTAGAAATCCGTTTTTGAGCTATTTAGAGGCTTTTATAATGGCATGGAAGTGGATTAGAAAATTGTGGGTTATTGTATCTAAAAATAATCTCCAGCGAATTAGTTAAAGCCAAACCACAATTGATGCATCAAAAATTTTACACTTAAACCTTTTCAGCCATGAGTCACATTGCGATTCCTATTCCGACATTTCCTGGTAAACAGGATATAGAAATCCAGGTCATTATCAATAACGAAGTGAAGTCGCTTCACTACAAAGTGGAGTTGTTTTACTGGGATGACTGCTCTAACCCACAGGGTCACCGGGCAGATTGCATTTCGGATATGCTTTCCCATCATGATCCTAATTGGACAGTCTATTACATTGGAGCACCTACGGATAAGTTTGTTCCCATCACTTTTGTGAGTAAGGAAAGTAAAAAATGGATGCAGATCCATTAAACTGAAGAGTAGCGATTGTTATTATTCATTGAAACTTTGTGTGCATTCCTTTAGTTGGAAAACAAACCCATTTAAAGGATGCATACACTTGAACCATACTACAACTGGAGAAATTTATATATCGCCTCAGAGGATCCGAGATCTCCATTTTTTGGCTATGAAAACAGTGAAGTTTACTTTACTGATCAGATTTACAATTACCTCATTCATCCACAATGGGATAATTTTGGGAGCGAAACGCTTTATTTAAAAGTCCTCTTTGCAGATTATAACCAAGGTTTTGCCATCATCGAAATGTTGGGAGAGTGGAATGATCTGCTCCATAATGATATCATGACTTTGAAAAGAGATGTCATTGAAATGATGATCAGTGAAGGGATTAATAAATACATATTAATCTGTGAGCAGGTATTTAATTTTCATTCAGATCTAGACTCGGTGGATTATTATGAGGAATGGCAAGATGAGCTCGAAGAGGGGTGGATTGCCGTCTTAAATACCCGTGAGCATGTCCTTGCAGAAATGAGCAAGTTTGGAATAGATCATTACTTGGTGATGGGAGGGAAGTTGAATGATGTCTCTTGGCGGACAAAGCATCCCAAAATATTATTTAGTCTTATTGACGAACAGGTTACAAGAAGACTAGGCTGGTAATTTGATTTTTATAACTCATGTTAATTTTTGCCCGAAAGCGAACAATAATGTCCGACAAAAATTGCCTTCAGAAATCAAATCCTGTGTTTTTGGCCATTAGAGACTGTTTTTCAATGGCATAAAAGTAGAAATACCCTTGTACGTAAAATTACCTAACCTTGTCATGAAAAATTCTAAACTTGTTTTATTCGCGCTGTCTTTGATGGCCTTTTTTGCTTCTGTGCAGCAGTTGCCTGCCTCAGTCAAAGCAGATCCTTATTTGACAAAAGAATTTACCCTTAGTGGAAAAGGAAATCTGGATGTAGAAACATCTGGAGCCAGTGTAGCTGTCTCCGGAGTTCCCGGCGACCAAGTCCTGATAGAAATGTATGTCAAAAGAAATGGCCAATCAGTTGATTCTAACGATCCTGAAGTGGAAAGACTTTTAGAAGATTATGATCTTGATATTTCAAAAAGTGGAAATACAATTTCATTGAAAGTAAAAAAGAAGAACAGCAATAGCTGGAAAAGAGGGAATCACCTCAATCTTTCATTTAAAGTTCAAGTACCAACAGAAATCTCCTCTGATTTCCAGTCTAGTGGTGGTTCTATTTCTATTGATAACATAAATGGTGATCAGGCCATCGCAACGAGTGGAGGAAGTATCAGAGTGGAAAATGCATCAGGATCTGTGATTTCCAAAAGTTCAGGTGGATCTTTTTCCTTGAATGATTTTGATGGGGATGTGGATGTTCAGACCAGCGGAGGTTCAGTAAAAATCAATGGGATGGAAGGTAAATTGAAAATCAACACCTCAGGAGGTAGTGTGACAGTTGAAGATATTTCCGGAAGCATCGATGCCAATACAAGTGGAGGTTCTATTCGTGCAAAACTTTTGGGGATAGATGAGGACTTGACTTTCAGAAGTTCTGGAGGAAGTATCACCGCCATGGTGCCTGCATCTATCGGCTTAGATCTTGACTTGAGAGGTGGCCGTGTCAACACAAAATTTGTGAACTTCGACGGGGAAGTAAAGAAAGATATGATTGTTGGAAAGATGAACGGAGGGGGTTATTTGCTATCCATGCAGAGTTCAGGAGGATCCATCAATCTTGAATTTATGGATTGATAAAAATCTGGAATCTCAAATTACCTATACTCTTATAGGTGACTTGGATTCCAATAATTACACAAACTTCAAAGACTAATAATCATCTTGTTCATGTGGAGAAATAATTTTAAGCTCTCATTTAGAAACCTGATCAAATACAAATCATTAACAGCCATCAATGTTTTCGGGATGGCTGTTGGGCTTGCTGCATGTATGCTGATCGGACTATTTGTATTTGATGAGTTGGCCTATGATCAAGGGATCAAGGATTCGGAGCGAATCTACCGGATCGCTTTAGAAACCAGTGAAAGCAAATGGGCGGGAACTCCGGGACCTCTTGCAGAAGCTGTTAAAAATGATTTTGAGGAAGTGGAAAATTCCACCCGAATCATGAAGTTTCCTGAGCTGGATCAAATGCTTTTGAAAAGCGAGAAAAATGGGGAGGTGACTCAGTTTTACGAAACAAAAGGGTACTATGTGGACTCCACATTTTTTGAGGTGATCGATTACCCTTTGCTCAGTGGAAGCAAAGAAAATACACTCAAAGCACCTAACTCGATTGTTCTTTCGGCTTCTTTGGCCAATAAATTCTTTGGAGAATCTGACCCGATTAATCAGTCAATTTCAGTTGGCTTGCCATTCGGGGATTTTGATTATACAGTAACCGGTGTTTTTGATGACAAGGGAAGAAGATCCCATATCGATGCGAATTTCTTCCTTTCCATGGAGAATAATGACATCGGAAATGCAGTCAAGCGAATGAATAACTGGGCTGCAAATAACATATTTTACACCTATGTAAAATTACAACCTTCGGTAGATCCGGATACTTTTGAAGCCAAACTTCCTGCCTTTTTTGATAAACATGGAGCAGCGGATCTGAAGGCAATGGGAGTGGAGAAAAGTTTGTTTTTGCAGCCTTTGGAGGATATTTATCTTCACTCAAGGATTGAATACGAACTAGGCACGACTGGTAATATCACGACCTTGTATGTTTTTAGTTCCATCGCTTTCTTCATTCTTTTGATCGCGTGCATCAATTTTATGAATCTAGCCACGGCGAGATCAGAAAAGCGATCTAAAGAAGTAGGAATAAGAAAATTGCTTGGAGCACAAAAGGGTGCTTTAGTCCAGCAGTTTTTGGGAGAGTCCATCATGGTTTCCCTATTGGGATTGGTAATGGCTTTTCTAATTGCCTCTCTTTGCATGCCATTTTTCAACCAGTTGACTGGAAAAGAATTAGACTTATTCCAACGCACACTTCCTCTGGTTTCTATTTTCGGATTGGCTCTTGTTGCAGGTTTATTGGCTGGAACCTATCCGGCATTTTTCCTTTCTGGATTTACTCCAAGTTCTGTTTTGAAGGGTAAATTCAAAGGAAAAGTTTCAGGAGTTTCATTGAGGCAAATATTGGTCGTATTTCAATTTGCCATTTCTTCCTGTTTGATCTTGATGGTGTTGGTGATGAAAAACCAATTGGATTTTGTTCAAAACCAAGACTTGGGCTTTTCTAAAGATCAGCAATTGATTTTACCACTTCAAAGTGAAGAAGCTGCAGGGAAATATGATGTTTTAAAAACGAGTTTGCTTCAAGATTCTAAAGTGAAATCTGTAACCATTGCTACCACTTATCCGGGGGTAGAAAGCATCGAGAGCATGCTATATTATGCGGAAGGGCAACCAAAGGATAATTTGGTGAATATCACCAATGCCTTCGTAGGTGATGATTTTGTTGAGACTTTGGGCTTTACCCTTTTGGAGGGCAGAAGCTTTTCGGAGGAATATACAGCCGACCTAAGCCAGATCATTTTGAATGAATCTGCGGTGAAAGCTTTAGGGTATGAAACCTCAGATGCGGTTGGTAAAAAAGTGTTTTTTGACTGGGGAGGAGAACAGGTTAGTTATGAAATTGCTGGTGTTGTCAAGGATTTTCATTTCCAAAGTCTGCATAAGCAAATTCAACCTTATGCCTTTATCAATCAAAATAATGGAGGTTATCTCATTGCAAATTTCTCAGGAAATGATGCTGGTGAAGTTTTGGCAAGTGCCGAGTCAATCTGGAAAGAATCCGGTATTAATGAACCCTTTGTGTATTCGTTTTTAGATCAGGATTTTCAGCGGAATTATGAGAAAGAAGAGCGATCTGGTAAGATGATTATTGGCTTCGCATTATTGGCGATTTTCATAGCCTGTCTGGGGTTATATGGTTTGACTGCCTTTATGACTGAGCAGCGCACCAAAGAAATAGGCATCAGAAAGACCATGGGAGCGACAGATTGGAGTATCATGGCTTTGCTTTCAAAGGACTTTGCCAAGACAGTACTTCTAGCGATTTTGATTTCTATTCCTCTAAGTATTTATCTAGCAGATTCCTGGCTTCAGAATTTTGCTTTTAAAATCGAATTGAAGTGGTGGTATTTTGGAGTGACGGGATTGGTAGCCTTGATGATCGCAATGATCACGGTGAGTTTCCAGTCAGTCAAAACAGCCTTGATGAACCCAGTGGATAGTCTGAAAAGCGAATAAAAGTATCAAGCTTACCTTCCTAAGGTAGGTATTTAATATCAAGAATCTAGAACCAAGAGTAAAGAATGAAGTGATCAGAGAATTTAGATTGAAGTAGTATTGATGGCAATTTTTCAATCTTCCAATTTTAAAATCAAGATTAAATGATCAAGACCTACATTAAATTAGCATTTAGAAACTTATTGAGAAATAAGACATCGAGTGTAATTCATATTGCAGGCTTAGGAATAGGGATTGTCTCTACTTTGATGATTTTGTTCTACGTGGATTTTGAGCAAAGCTATGAGGATATGCACACGAATGCGAAGAATATTTTTCGTATTACTCTGGATATTTACAATGGGAATGAGTTTGTTTTAAATGATGCCCAAACCTATCAATTGATTGGCCAGGAATTAAAAGAGCAAATTCCTGAAGTACTGGATTATGTTAGGATGTTTCCGATGGAGCCAATAGAGGTCAAGGCTATTTCCACCGATGTGAAAAGCTATGAGTCTAAGGTTTACCTTGCAGATGAGTCCATCTTGGAAATTTTCACTTTTGATCTGATCGCTGATGAAGGAATTTCCAAGTTTTCGGAGCCTTTCAAAGTGATTATTGCGGAGTCAGTTGCAAACAAGTATTTTGGAAAAACAGATGTGGTTGGAGAGATGCTCACTTTCCCCTATGACCAAACTCCTTTGGAGATAGTAGCTGTGATGCAGGATTCGCCTCAGAACACGCATATTAAATATGATATGCTAGTATCTCATGTTACGTTGCCGATTGTCCAGAGTTGGTATAAAGAAAACCTCTGGAATGCCAACAACGAGTACACTTTTCTCCTGATGAATGAAGGGGTTGACTTGGCGGATTTCAATGAGAAGTTAGTTAGGTACTCTGAAGAAAATGTCCAGATGGAAAGTGAAATTGTTATAGCTGAGCCCATAGAGGATATTCATCTTTACAGCAATAAAACCTATGAACCTGAGGTGAACGGAAGTGCCCAAACGGTCAACTTTATGCTACTGATCGGTATTCTGATCTTGGTGCTTGCCTGGATAAATTATGTCAATCTATCAACAGCCAAGGCTATGGATAGGGCCAAAGAAGTTGGTATTCGAAAGACTATTGGTTCCTCCAAAGGGCAGTTGATTATTCAGTTTTTCACGGATGCTTTTTTTACGAATTTATTGGCTGGATTGACTGCTGTATTGATTTTTATAGTTTTGCTGCCTTATTTCAAGGAGTTTTCTCAGCTGGATCTAAGCATTGCTCATTTTGGAGAGCTACGATTGACGATCTTGCTTTTGGGTGTTATTATTTTTGGAACATTGGTATCTGGCTTTTATCCGGCTTTGGTTCTCTCAGGTTTCAATCCAATTTCTGTTCTCAAAGGCAAATTCAGCAATACGACAAAAGGAGTGGCGCTTCGCAAAGGGCTGGTCTATGTCCAGTTTATAGCTTCAGTCGTACTTCTTTGTGTTACGATGGCAGTATTTAAGCAAATGCAATTCTTGAATTCTCAGGATCTGGGAGTGGAAATTGACAATACACTCGTTATCAGATCTCCTCAAAATGTTCCCGATTCTCTTCGGCAAAGCTTAATATCTGCTTTTGAATCTCAGGCTTTGCAAAACACCTGGGTAGAACACTTAACTCTTGCCAATTCAGTTCCAGGTTCTGAAACGAAGGATATGAGTTCTTCTTCAGGTGTCAGAAAACTGGGAGAGGACGAAAGCGTAGGGGGATTCACTTATTATCATTATGGTGTAAAGGAAAATTATCCTGAAGTAATGGGAATAGAGTTATTGGCTGGAAATTATTTGGAACCTGAAACACCTTTTGAGCAAGTTTTGATCAGTGAAAAGGCGATGAATAACCTTGGTTACTCTACTCCTGAAGAAGCTATTGGACAGACTATAACCTTTTATAGAAGCTCGAGCCCTTCAGAGATTCAAGGTGTTTTCAAAAATTTTCATCAGCGATCTCCAAAGGAAGAATATATGCCTTTGATTATTTATCGTGGTAATAATCCTGACAATATTATAGTCAAACTGAATACGTCTGATTCTAAAATGGCTGTGGCTGGTTTGGAAGAAATCTGGAATAAGGTTTATCCTGAGTCCAGCTATGATTACTACTTTCTAAATGATACCTATAACGCACAGTATCAGCAAGAACAGCAGTTCGCAAAAACGGTTTTACTCTTCACCTTATTGTCTATTCTAATTGCAGGATTGGGCTTGTTTGGACTATCGGCTTATATGGTTCAGTTGCGTACCAAAGAAATCGGAGTACGTACTGTATTGGGCGCTTCTAAGCCTTCGCTTGTATGGATTTTGTCCAGGGGATTTATGGGGATAGTCGGTCTTTCGGGATTGATCGCCATTCCGATTTCATATTACTTTATTCAATCATGGCTTGGTAATTATGCTTCTAAGTTTGAAATCAACTGGCAGTTGTTTGTAATTCCGCTGTTGTTTATCATCATGGTTGCGATGCTTACTGTGGGGACACAAACTCTGAGGTCTGCTTATGCAAATCCAGTAGATAGTTTGAAAAGTGAATAAAAATATCTGGTATCAAGAATTAAGAGCCAAGAAACAAGAGTCAAGAAACAAGAACCAAGAGTAAAGAGTCATGAACCTAGAAAAGAACCTTACAACCTTTCAACTTTAGAACTATGATAAAAAACTACCTAAAAATCGCCTGGAGAAATATCAGTAGAAGTAAAGGATATTCTTTTATCAATATTGGTGGATTGGGAATAGGAATGGCAGCATCCATCTTGATCCTGATTTGGGTTCAGTTTGAAGTTTCTGTCGATCGATTTTATGAAAATTCTGATCGCATCTATGCTGTCTGGAGGACTACCTCAATAGAAGGTGAACCAGTGAGTTGGGATTATACCCCAGCGCCTTATGCCCCTACATTGAAAGAAGCATTTCCTGAAGTCGAGGAAGTTGCCAGAATTACAGAATGGGATCCTATGATTTTAGCTGTTGGGGATAACAAGTTATCTGAACAGCCTACATTTACAGACCCTGGATTTTTTAAAATCTTCAGTTTTGAGGTGTTGGAAGGCGATCCGGTGGAAGCTCTTTCCGCTCCAGATAATATTGTTTTGACGGAGTCTGTTGCCAAAAAACTTTTTGGAGAAACCTCTGCTCTTGGAAAATCAGTGAAAGTGGAGGATCAGTTGGATTTTGAAGTCAAAGCAGTAATCAAAGATTTGCCTGCAAACACCTCCTTCTCATTTACAGCCTTTATTCCTTTCAAAAAACTGGAAGCAATGGGTTGGGTAGATGATTTCTGGGGAAATAACTCCATGAGAACCTTTGCCATGCTAACTGAGGGCACTGATCTCAATCTTTTTAATGAAAAGTATAGCGACTTTTCCAAAAAATATGGAGGCTTAGAAGATGAGATTTCTGACTTTCTGTTTCCTGTAAAAGACCTTCACCTTTACTCCAAATTTGAAAATGGTCAGTCTGTTGGTGGAAAGATTGAATTGATCCGAATGTTCGGGATTGTTTCCATTCTAGTGTTGGTGATAGCCGGGATTAATTTTGTGAATTTGAGTACTGCTCAAAGTGAGAAACGAGCCAAAGAGGTGGGTATTCGCAAGATTTCCGGAGCGGGTAAAAACATGCTCGTTGGACAATTTCTGGCTGAATCCATTCTGATTGCCCTTAGCGCTTACCTCGTGGCATTGATCATTGTATCGATTTCATTTCCATGGTTTAAAAATTTGATCGGTCAACAACTCGCCAATCCTCTTTACCAACCTTATTTCTGGATTTTATCTTTTGTTTACATCCTATTTGTGGGTGTATTGGCTGGAAGCTATCCGGCATTTTTGATGAGTTCCTTTAACCCGACCGTTATTTTTAAACCAAAGATGGGTTCTAAAAGAAGTTTCGGAATCAAGCCTAGAGAAGTGTTGGTGGTGTTCCAATTTGCTGTAGTAGTAGCGTTGATTTCCAGTGTTTGGATCATCCGTGATCAGGTAGAATATGTTCAGAATAGGGACATGGGAATGAATGAAGAGAATTTGATTTTTCATCAAGTGACTGAACCCATCCGAAAAAATAAAATTCCGATGAGGAATGAATTGCTCGCTTTACCGGAGGTGGAAAGTGTGACTTATACTTTCTCTCCATTGACAGAAATTTACAGCGATACTAATATGATGGAATGGCAAGGTAAAGATCCAGATTATAGGCCTACCATGTACAGAATGGGAGAGGATGCGAATTTGGTCAAAACTGCCGGTATGGAATTAATTGCTGGTCGGGACATCGACATATTTACCTATGCGAGCGACAGTATGGCCGCCATCATCAACGAAAAAACTGCTGAGATCATGGGCTTCGAAGATCCGATTGGTCAGGTGATCAAAGACGATGAGTTGGAGTTTACTGTAGTGGGAGTGGTGAAGGATTTTATTATGGAATCTCCATTTGAGGAGGTCAGACCTATCGTGGTGATGGGACCTAAAAGAAATCTGAATTTTATTCACATTCGCTTAAAGGACAATCAGAATATTGCAAGTTCACTTGCGAGTGTTGAACAAGTTTTTGCAAAGTTCAACACAGGTTCTCCATTTGAATACAAGTTTGTAGATCAGGAAAATGAACAAAAGTTTCAATCCCAAAAAAGGACTGCTTCTCTAACATCTTTATTTTCAGGATTGGCAGTCGTGATTTCCTGTATGGGATTGTTTGGTTTGGCGACATTTATTGCTGAGAGCAGGAAAAAAGAGATTTCAGTCCGAAAGGTGTTGGGAGCTTCAGTTAACAGTTTGGTGGGATTGCTTTCCTCCGAATTCAGTAAACTGGTTTTGATCTCCGTCCTAATTGGTATTCCACTTTCCTGGTACTTTATGAAAAACTGGTTGGATACATTTGAATACCGAACTACGATCGATTGGAAAATCTTTTTGTTAACGGGAGTTATTACCCTTTTGATTGCTTTGATTACTGTGAGTTCTCAGGCCATCAAAGCGGCTTTGGTTAATCCGGCGGATACTTTGAAAAGCGAGTGATGGGATGTAGGATATATGATATAAGATTTGTGATTTAGTCAATACGTTCTAAAACCAATAACCGTACTTCAATAAATTCTGATCCTTTGATGTCAGGCGCTTTCATCACTAGTGGATGACGACCCTTATCCAGATGAATAGTGCCTATTTCCAAAGGTTTATAGTCTTTTTCATAAGATTCAGATCTTGGTGATCGGTCAAATTCAGCAGCCACAAAATCCGAATCATTTGCTTCGTTGACGGAGGTCATGACTTCATTTTCTCCTTGCTTCAATAAAAGCGTGGAGCCAACTGAAGATTCTTTGCCAGCATAGTAAACAGTGGCTTTGTACTCTCCTGAAGTCAAAATCTCAGTGTCCCAAGTGACACTATCTTGAGTAGATGTCCAGTTGGTAAAAAAGGAGGAATTTGGATGAATGCTGGAGCGCTTGATGCTGCCATGAGGAATTCCATCTCTAGCTGGTAGAAGGGTGAACTTACTTTCTTTAAATCCTACTGGAAAAATCTCTTCTCTGTCCCGATCCAGTTCCGATAAAACTGATTGAGTCCAATTGGTTTTGAGCTGCATCATTTCAGCTAATATAGAATCGTTAGTAGCAGTAATCGGATGGTTTTGTCCAGGGTCTGATTCCAAATCATATAATTCATTGTTTTGGTCCAGCATGTATTTCTGGTTTCTCAGGCTGACATTTCTATTCCAATGACTATAAACCACTCTGTTGGTATCAGGAATTTCTTCTCCAAAAAGAAAAGGTTTTAGACTTATTCCATCCAGCGGTTTTTCGGTTTTAATTTCAATTTTCGCCAATTCCATCAAGGAAGGCAAAATATCAATGGCACTTGCCAATTGATCGACCACCAAAGGTTTGAAATGATCTTTCCAAAAGAGGATCAGGGGAGATCGAACGCCACCTTCATCTGTACTTCCTTTGATCCCTTTTAGACCCTCATTCCATCTCCAGCCATTTGGCCCATTGTCTGATAAGTAGATGATAATCGTGTTTTCCTGAAGTTGAAGACTGTCGAGTGTTTTGACTATTCTGCCGATATTCCAATCAATATTTTCACATAAAGCATAAGCTGCCCGGGTTTTGTCAATGAGCTCCTTATCATGGTATCGGTGCGTGGTGTCAATAGCCGAATTTTCGTATTTCTCCCACCAAATGTCAGGCACTTGCATCGGACTATGAGGAGTATTTAAGGCCAAATAAACCAGAAAAGGATTTTCCTGATTTTTTGTGATATAGTCTATCGCATGATCCGTCAGATCATCGATGATAAACCCATTTCCTTGGACCACTTCGCCATTGTGCTCTAGCATCGGGCTGAAATAATTCCCCCAATGTCCAGAGGCAAAGCCGTAATATTCTTCAAACCCTCGATTATTCGGATGGAAAGGAGGTTGCGATCCATTGTGCCACTTCCCAAAAGCAGATGTTTTATATCCATTGGCTTGAAATATTTCAGCAAATGTTGTTTCGTCTAGGTCCAGCCTTTCACCGCCTTCGGAAGTTGAATAAACTCCTCCTCGCGGATGAAATCTTCCAGTCAATAATTCTGCTCGTGTAGGGGAGCAGACAGGACTTACATAAAAGCGGCTAAACTGAACTCCATTACTTGCCAATTGATCAATGTTGGGAGTATTTACATAAGGATTTCCATTAACTCCGAGATCACCCCAGCCTTGGTCATCCGAAAGGATAAAAATGATGTTTGGTGGGGAATCTACCTTTTCCGGCTGTTGGCAAGATTGAAAAAGGAGGAGTCCAAATCCAATTAAAATGACTTGGAAAAAATGAATTGTTGAAGACTTCTTCATTGGGTCTATCTTGGGTTTTAACCATCAAAATAAACTCCAAAAGGCTAATAACCTATTTTGTTTAGAGTATTTGAAAAAGTCTTGAATCCTCAAAAAAATCCCAGCCTTGTATAGTTTCAAGGCTGGGACTGAGTTTTTAATGATTTCTCTTTCAACTTTCAATTGGTTCCTTTGATGTTGCTGGAACAATGTTTTGATTGACACGGAAGAAATTGCTAGGATCATAAAACTGTTTGATTTTGGCAAGTCTTTCATAATTCTGTTTATAACTGGCTTTAATCCTTTCCTGACCTTCATCTTGAATGAAGTTTAAATATGCCCCTCCAGATGAATAAGGATGAAGAGCTTCCCAATAGTCTTTACACCATTTGGTGATTTTTTCTGCATTGGCAGGATCCGGATCCACACCCACATAAACACCTGCGTACTTAGCATCCCGGTGTGCCCAAGGTGTTTCTTCTTCTCCCACTCTGCTGGCTGCTCCACTGATTGGATAAAGATGCATTTGGGAAAGTGGAGTTGGGATTTTCGAACCAAACTCCAAATGTTTTACTCGAACTTCCGGACCTAATTCTTTGAAATAATCACCTCTCCAATACCACTGTAATCCCGGAGGAAGCATTCCGTCAAACAAGGTCTGAATAGCAGGATATGGCATTTCTCCCACATGATGAAAAATAGGATTCATATCCAAAATTGGTTTGAAAACTTCTTCCTGTTTTGCAGGGTCTCCCAAATAAGACCAGACAATCGCACAAAACATTTTATTATGAAGAGCTTCAGGGAATGGGGGGCCTGGAACTACCATAGTGGCGATAAAGCCATTCAGATCTTCTGAGGCATTGTTGATGAATTCATGATACCAAGCCATGACTTCATCGATTTGTTCAATTGGCCAAAAAGAAGGCCCACCGATGATATTTTTAACCGGATGCGCTTGAAACTTGAAGGAAGTAACGATTCCAAAATTGCCCCCGCCTCCTCGGATAGCCCAGAATAAATCGGGATTTTCTTTGGCGTTGGTGGTGACAAATGATCCATCTGCTAGGACCATTTCCGCTTCCAAAAGGTTGTCAATAGTTAAACCATATTTACGCGAAAGGTAACCAACGCCACCACCCAAGGTTAACCCACCTACGCCGGTAGTGGAAATGATCCCGGCAGGCACAGCTAATCCAAAAGGATGCGTGGCATGGTCAACCTCTCCCCATAAATTTCCTCCGCCCACTTTAACAGTGGAATTCGCGAGGTCTACTTGGACGAACTTAATACCAGAGAGGTCAATCACCATTCCTTCCTCACAAAGTCCTAACCCACCTCCATTATGACCACCACCTCTAACAGCGACTAGCAAGTCATATTCTCTGGCAAAATTTACCGAATAAATGACATCCGCTACATCCTGACACATCACAAACATCCCTGGATGCTTGTTGATCATGGCATTAAAAACCTCCCGGGTTTTATTGTACTCCTCATCTTCAGGAAAAACTACTTTTCCTCTAATCTGACTGGCAAATGCCTCAATCACAGACGTATTTAAATCTTTGACTTTTGTTGACATGATTTTGATTTTATTTGAAAGAGATATTAAAAATGTGTTTGTGTCTATTTTGAAATAATAGGTGCTTGTTGTG
This sequence comes from Algoriphagus iocasae, assembly GCF_014206875.1. Lineage (GTDB taxonomy): Bacteria > Bacteroidota > Bacteroidia > Cytophagales > Cyclobacteriaceae > Algoriphagus > Algoriphagus iocasae. Next base: position 327,927 of record NZ_JACIJO010000003.1, read on the forward strand.
GGGCTTTTTCAGTGCCATTCCCTACTGGATGGGCATGAGATTTCATCGTGTCAATCACAAAATCAAGAGCGCTACTCCAAGCCTCAATCGTCCCGGAAGTCTTGTTTTCCCCCATGACTTCTTCTATTGTTTCGATCATGGCTTTCTTGACGATAGGGTAATACTCTACTTTGACCCCATAATGCACATGGCTTTGTCCTAGTTTTTCCAGGCCTTTTTTCAAATGCTCTGGTCTGGAAAGGGAATAGACTATTCCTCCCAACATGTGGGTTAATAATCGTCCTTGATCTGTCAGGTTATTTCTAAATAGTGCTCTGACACCCGGAGCCATTTCGAAGACTTTTTGATAAAATATTGTGGCAAATCGATCCTCATCTTCCAGCATAATGTTGAGTGAGGATTGTAACTCCAATTGAAGATTTAATTCCTTGAATCCGACAAGTTCCAAAAGATTTAAAGGATCCTCTTTTCCTGCCACTTTGTTGGTGAAAGTCTGCCCGATTTCAAAAGAATCACGATCCAGGTTTTCATAAACAGTCTCAGAAATAAGAATGGAAGTTTGGGTTGCTTTGGTTTCGTTTTGAATTCTGCTGGCCACATTGACAGGGTCTCCTATCACGGAAAACTGTTTAAAAGTAGGATGTCCTAAGAGACCCAAATAGGCGGTACCAAAATTGATTCCGATTCCACATTTTAGTTTAACCTCAATGTCTTTGAGCTCGGATTTGTTGAGAATATCCAAGGCATATTGCATACCTAATGCTGCTCTGACAGCATCCTCACAATTTTTCGCTGCCGTTCCTCCAGTTGTTCCAAAAACTCCCACAATTTCATCTCCCGCATATTGATAAATGATCCCATTATTCATGAGGATCGGCTCTCCCAAAGCGGTATAAAACTTATTCAACATGTAGGCGATATCGAAATTGAAATTCTTTTCAGAGAGTTGGGTGTAATTCCTCAAGTCGCAGAATAGGATAGCGATTGGTCGTTCTTCAGCTCTTCCTTTTGGTACCAGCTCTTTTTGAAGATTGTTGACTTCTCCGCTGGACCAAATTAGTCGCTGCAAAGTAACGTCTCCCTTAGGCCTTGCCTGGCAAGCCAATCGGATTGAAGGATCCCATTTTCTCGCATGACAGCTTGATTTTTCATACTCCGTTTTGGGACTTAGATTTTGGATGCCATCCAGGACCCTTACTCTACAAGTAGTACAAATGCCATGTCCTCCGCACTCATGCATGTGTGGGATTTTATTTTCAATTGATATATCCAATAAAGTTTGGGAACCGGGATTAAAATCTACTTGCCGGTTGATTGCTGAGTATGTTATTCTATTTGCCATAGTAGGAAGGACTTCGTGGTAAAAAATTGTTTTGATGGGATCAAAGTTAGAGGGACTCGATTCCCTATTTGACACCCATTTCTATGATTTTAAAAAATCCTTCTCCAGTAGGAGAGTTTATCACACAATTGTGTGATATCTGATAGTCACTGTTTTAGGTGTTGTGAGGAAATCAGAATTGGATAACTTTGACTGGGTGAAAATTCAATTTTGAAGATTCATTAGATGGGACAGAAATTGTGTGATTGAATTTTCTTTTTTCATCATTAAAACTCCTGAAATGCAGGTCAAAGGATTAGTTATTTTTCTTTTTTTAATAAGTGTGAGATTTGCCTCAGCACAAACTATTGAATTGGATAGTTTGAAAGAAGCAGTAGAATCCATCACAGATGATTCACTAAAGACTGAATCATACCTTAGAATTGCATACCTCCTGTATGCTGGAGAAGAGTCAGAGATGTATGCCTATAAAGCTTTGGATTTAGCAAAACATCTCAAAAATCCCCAGTTGATAGGAAAAGCGTATCACCGATTGGCTTGGTGCCATGGATGGGATGAGATGGATAAAAAGACTGCTTACTTAGATAGTGCAGCATCCATTTTTTCAAGGATTGGAGATATCTATGGCTTAGGAAATGTCTATGATACCAAAGGGACTATTCTAATGGAATATGGGTCTTTAAAAGAAGCAGATATTTCTTACCAACAGGCATATGAGACTTATTCTCAAATAGGTAATGAGGAGCGAAAAGCCGGCATCTTAAATAACTGGGCTGTCGCGAAATATTCCCTAGGTGAAATTGATGAATCAATCGAAAAGTTTAATAAAGCCTTGGAGTTTCGGATTCAAGAGAAGCCCATATCGGACATTGACATAGCCAGAATTTATCAGGGATTGGGAGAATGTTATCGGATGAAGGGTGACCTGGAGATGGCGACAGTCAATTATTTGAAAGGATATAAACATCGGGAGGCCGCCAAAAACATTGGAATGGTGGAGTCACTGGTGAGTCTGGCTTCCATGATTTATGATGCTGCGGAACAATCAAAAGATACCACCCAGATTGTAAACCTGATGAGGGAAAATGGCTTTGAAAACTCTCAGCAGCTTATTCAAAGTGCGGAGCAAGTCAATGGTTTAGATGATAGAATTTGGATGCAGGAATCCATTATGGATGTGAAAAGAAGAAGGTTTGTTTTAAATAAAGATTTTGAATCAGCCTATGAGCTCTTAAAAAGGCAAAAGCAAATACTCGAAGAAAATAAGCTCAGCGAAGGGAGTTTGGAAGCTATTGCTGATTTAAAAATGAAATTTGAAAAGGACCAACTCACCATCAAACTATTGGAAAATGAAGTGCTTAATAAGAAAAAACAAGATCAAGTGACACTATTAATTGTATCTCTTTCCGGGATGTTTTTGATATCTGTGATAGGTTTTCTGTACTATCAAAACCGGATGAAAGCAGCTCAGATAGAACTGAACGAAGCCCATCGAGAACAACAGATAGTTTCGATGCGATCCATGCTGGAAGGTCAGGAAAAAGAACGGTCCAGAATCGCTAGAGATCTACATGATGGCTTGGGGAATTTGCTTTCAACTTTGAAAGTGAATATTGGAAGCTTGCAGATCAATTTTGATGATTCGAATTCCGAGAAAATCTATGGAACAGCAAGTCAAATGATTGATGAAGCATGTACCGAAGTGAGAAAAATTGCTCATGAAATGATGCCTCAGGCATTGAAGAAGTTGGGACTAAGAAAAGCCTTGGAGGATTTGGTGTTGAAAATGGATGCGGCACATTCCTTTGATGCGGAATTCCATGTGCATGGTGCAGAAAGGAAGTTTGATGATAACACCAATGTGATGTTGTTTAGAATCGTGCAGGAAGCATTGAACAACATTGTGAAATATGCGAATGCATCAGAAGTATCGGTTCAGCTAACCTATTCAGAAGATTGGTTTGACTTAACGATCGAGGATGATGGAGTAGGTTTTGATCCCCAAAAAATTGATTTGGAAAAGGGGATGGGTTTAAAAAGTATTGCATTTAGAACTGAATTTATCGGCGGAACTTATGACTTAAACAGTCGGCCAGGTTTTGGAACCTTAGTGTCTATTAGTATTCCACTCAAGCCAAATTAAGAAGTTTAGATTTTAACAATAGATCCTATGGAAAAGATAAAAGTTCTCCTGGCAGATGACCATCAAATCATGTTGGATGGGCTCAAAGCAATCCTTTCGAAAGACAAGTCCATTCATGTGGTGGGGACGGCAAACCATGGTTTGGAAGTATTGGAGTTTTTGAAAAAAGAACCTGTGGATGTGCTTTTGCTGGATCTACAAATGCCCGTTATGGATGGTTTGGAAACAACCATGCATGTGAAAAAGTCCTATCCAGATGTTCAGGTCATTATGTTGACCACAAATGACGAAGGAAGTATTATTACTTCATTGTTTAAGGTTGGCGCAACGGGTTATTTACTGAAAAATGCATCCAAAGAGTATCTGATCCAAGGGATCAAAGATGCATTTGAAGGCAAGAAAGTATTGAGTCCTCACTTGACTGAAAAAATGATAGAAAGCCTTAGCGAAGGACCAAAAATAAAGCCAGGCGATATTCCCAAAATCACCAAACGCGAAATAGAGGTGGTAAAATTGATAGCCCAAGAATTGACTACCCAAGAAATTGCGGATGCTCTATTTGTCAGTACGAATACAGTGGCAACACATAAGCGAAATCTATTTGTGAAAATGGATGTCAAAAACTCCGTCGGCATGGTCAAAAAGGCTGTGGATTGGGGGTTGATCTAAATGATTTCACTTAATTATTGAATCGATAAACCGGTTTGTTGTACCATAAATAACTTTTTAAAATTCCCGGCCATTTTCGGACAGAACTGTCCATTTTAATCCTCTTAACTCATTCAAAAAGAGAGGTTTTACTCATTTTAAGGTGTTTTTTTAACTGGCATTTCTTTTATCCAGATTTCTGTCAAAATGGAAGTATTCCAATTTTGTAACCTTTTCTGAATTAAGTTTATCTAATAGAATATGCTGAGAAATTACATCAAAATCGCCTGGAGAAATCTGACTAGAAACAAGTCCTTTAGCTTGATCAATATTTTAGGATTGGCAGTCAGTATGTCTGTTTGTTTATTGATCATCGTGATATTGATCGATCAATATAGTTACGATACCTATCATGAAAATAAAGACAGGATTTATCGGGTTCACACCACTCGATATCAGCAAAATAATGGGGAGACAGCCAGTTCTGCTTTGCCTTTGGCTGAGAAGTTAAAAGACGAATATCCTTTTGTGGAGGAGTCCGCGGCTCTGAACAGTGAGATTGGTGGAGATGTGATTTATGAAGATAAGTTTGCAACAGGAGGAGGCTATTTTGCTGATGGAAATCTTTTTAAAATTCTTGATTTTTCATTCAAAGAAGGTGATCCAGCGACTGCACTGAACGAGCCTTTTTCTTTGGTGCTTTCTTCTGATATGGCAGAAATCTTATTTGGAAATGAATCTGCTTTAGGTAAAACAGTCGCTTTTCATGATAAAGATATCAGAGCCACAGACATTGAAGAGGGGAATTTTGAGACTGATTTTGGATATTTTACTATTACCGGTGTTTTAAATCCTATTCCCGAGAGGACCCACCTGCCATTGAAGTTGCTTTCTTCCCTGAGTACCATGAAATCTCTTCCTGAGGGAGCTCTTCATTCGTATGAAGAAAATAATTGGGAAAATGTTTGGACCAATTACACCTATGTTTTGATGCAGGATGGAAAGGGTAAAAAGGATTTACAATACGCCTTAGATGAAGTTTCTGAAAAAATCTACGGGTCTAAATATGAAGATAAACATTCATTCAAAGCAGTTGCCTTGGATGAGATCACTCCGATTGGGTTCATCGGAAATACTACCCATGTTTCTTTTCCAAAGATAGTCTTGATGATTCTTTCTGTGCTTTGCCTGATCGTGATGCTATCGGCTTGCTTGAACTATACCAATATGTCGGTGGCTAGAGCTTTGACTCGGGTGAAGGAAGTGGGGATCAGAAAAGTCTCTGGAGCCAATAAAAAGCAGATTTTCGCTCAGTTTATTACTGAAGCGGTGGTGATATCTCTTTTCTCCTTGTTTTTTGCCTACCTGATTCTTCAACTGTTGGAATGGGGATTTCAGGGCTTGACCTTAAGCCAGTATCTAAAAATTTCCTTCGAAAACAGTCTTTTGGCTTTTGGGATATTTTTGGTGTTCAGTTTAGTGGTAGGGATTATCGCGGGTTTGCTTCCGGCAATGTATGTCTCAAGGTTAAACCCAGTCAATCTGTTCAGCAAGTTAAATGAGGTAAAGATTTTCAAGAAAATGGGAATCCGAAATACGATGATGGTGGTTCAATTTTCGATTTCTTTAATCTTCATAATTTCTGTGGTCCTGATGCAAAATCAGGCCAAACATATGCTGAATTTCGACTACGGTTTCGATAAGGAAAATGTCGTGACGGTAAAGCTTTTTAATCCGGATAATTACAATCGTTTTGCTCAAGCTGTCGCATCCAATCCTGCTGTTTCAGCTGTTGGGGGAGCATCCATGATTCCAGGTGGAGGTTGGAATTTTGGAACAGAGGTCATCAATCCGGATCATCCTTTGGACAGTTTGCCTAGTAACTTTTTTGATATCAATTCAGGGACTATCGATGTGTTGGATCTGGAAATTTTGGCAGGAAAGAACTTGCCTGTAGAAGGAAGTGATCAATTGATTTTGATCAATGAAAAAGCTGTTTCCAATTTTAATTTCGGGTCGAATGAACAAGCGATAGGGAAGCTTTTGGTAGTTGAAGATGGAGAGGAGTTTAAGAATGTGGAAGTTGCTGGAGTGGTGAAAGATTTTCAGTTCTTATCCCCAGATAGGGAAATTGAAAGCCTGGTTTTAAGAAATAGAAATTCTGCTTTAGGCTTTGCTTTAGTCAAAGTATCTCCAGAAAATCAAGTTAAGACATTAGCAAGTTTAGAAGCAATCTGGAAGGAGGTCAACCCCAATTCCAAATTCTCATATAAATACATGGATCAGCAATTGTTGTTTATCCATCAGGTTTTGGGAGATGTTTTATCGGTAGTGGGCCTGATTTCATTTTTGGCAATCTTCGTTTCCTGCCTAGGACTTTTGGGCATGGCTACTTATACGGCTCAGACCCGCATCAAAGAAATTGGGATTCGGAAAACCTTGGGATCTAGTATTCCACAGATTATCGTTTTGCTTTCTCGGGGATTTATGACACTCCTTGGAGTAGCAGTTATTTTGGCTGTTCCTGTAGCTTATTTTATCAATAATCTATGGCTGGAGTTTTTTGCTTCCAGAGTAAGCATTGGTGTAGTACCAATTGCAATCGGAGTGGGATCAATTTTGTTGATAAGTTTGGGTATTGTTTTTTCGCAAGCTTACAGGGCAGCTATGGTCAATCCTATTGATAGTTTGAAAAGTGAGTAGAGAAATACGAAGGGAGAAGTACGAGATGCGAAGTGGGAGGTAGGACGTTGGAAGTCGGGGGGGAGGTAGGAGGAATGGGATTGCTTCGGTCGTTCCTCCCTCGCAAAGACGTTTAAATATTCGTCTTGACACACTGATCACTGCGACCATGCCTTCGGCAGGCAAGCTGCCCACTGCGACTACTCTTTTGACAGGTAAGATGCCTAATGATTTAACTGAATTGGCCTTCGACTCCGCTCAGGCCGACAAAAGCAAGCTGCCCACTGCGACTGCTTACTGCCAACTGACTTTGCCCACTAGCGGACGAAAACGTCCGATTGATTTTTTGTGAAAACATGTGTTTAGGGCTCTAGAGCCTGTTTTGAGCTGTTTTATACTGGCATAGAAATTAGATAGATAGGGTAAGGGGAATTCTGTTTTCTAAGGAATTTAGAATTTACTTTTCCAACTAAAATCGGATTGTGTATGCTGAAAAACTACCTAAAAATCGCCTGGAGAAACTTGGTAAGGCAAAAAGCTTTTTCCTTAATCAATGTTCAAGGTTTATCAGTGGGATTGGCATGCTGCCTGATTTTATTGGCATTCGTTAAGCATGAAAAATCATACGATGCTTTTCATCCTGATTCTGATCAGGTGTATCGTGTGGTACAGGAAGTGCAAAAAAATAATTCCTGGGCTTGGGCAGGAGGGGCAGTGGCACCTATGCTTAGAAAGGAATTTGAAGGAGAATTGGATGAAGTAGTCAGCCTCACACAAATTAGCACTTATCTTAAAGCACCTGATGGAATAGCGCCTGATGAGAGTTTTCGTGAAGATCATTTTATTTTTACTGATGAAGGTTTTGACCGGATTTTTGGATTTGAGCTGAGCAAAGGGAGTTGGAAAGGAGTTTTAGAAAATCCTTACCAAGTGGTAATCACGGAAGAAATGGCTACCAAATACTTTGGGGATGCTGACCCAATAGGAAAAGCCTTGATTTCAACGGGTGATTTTTCTTTTGAAGTGAGAGGGGTATTGAAAAAACTTCCTTCAAATACTCACATGGATTTCGATTTCGTTTCGGGAATGAACACTTTTAAATCATTTAATGATTTCCCTACAAGTGCTGATTTTGGGAGTTTCTGGTGGCCTCAAACTTACACTTATGTAAAAGTAAATAAACAGCAGGACCCTGCAGCGATCAGCAAAAAAATCCCAGAGATAAATCCAAAGTATAGAAATCCGGAAGAAGCAAAATCTTATGTTCACTTTCTTCAACCTATTACAGATGTACATACCAATGCTGGTTTTCAAGGTGATTGGACTCCGCCTATGTCATTGCAAACGCTCTGGATATTTTTATCTATTGGAGTCTTTGTCTTGTTTTTAGCCTGTATCAACTTCATCAATCTTGCTACAGCCAGAGCTATCAAAAGGATGAAAGAAATTGGAATCAGAAAGGTGAATGGTGCCCAAAGAACCCAATTGATTTTCCAGTTTTTGGCCGAGTCTTTCTTGATCAACGCAGTTTCGATGATCATAGGATTAATCTTTGTCTATATCAGTGTCCCTTTAATCGAATCAAGTATATCCTTGAAAATCCCGATTGACCTTTTCGGTGATACGCAGTTACAAGTTTTGCTTTTTGGGATTTGGATAGGATCATCTGTTTTGGCAGGTGTTTTTCCGGCATTTTACCTTTCAGGACTAAAGCCAGAAATGATTTTAAAGCAATCTCCCTTAAGTAAAGGCAAATCAGTATTGAGAAAAACACTGGTGGTATTCCAGTTTGTCTTATCCACCCTTTTGGTTTTTTGTGCTTCCGTTGCTTTTTATCAGCATCAATTCATGACGGATGCCTCTATGGGATTTGATTCCGAAGGCTTAATTTCAGTGAAGATGGGAAGTCTTGCCAAAGAAAAAGGAGATGTTTTGAAGCAGGAGCTTGGAAATGTTCCTGGAGTGAGCTCGGTAAAATTCACAAGCGATAGGCCTGGGGTAGATACTGGGTGGAATCCGCCAGCTGATTTTCCAGGGATGAAAGAAGGGGAGTCCAGAAACATCAATGTACAGTATGTGGATGCAGATTTTTTTGAGACTTTGAATATTCCAATACTTTCAGGAAGAGAGTTTATAGAGGATGGTGCGGATAGAGGAACGTCTGAATTGATGCGGGGCAGATTTCCTGATTTGAGTAATGTTGCGATGATCGTAAATGAATCTGCAGTTGAGTGGATGGGGAAAGATCTGAATTCAGTATTGGGGTCTGACCTTAGAGTATTCACTGAGGAAAACGGAGAACTTTTTTCTAATTATAAGGGAATCATTGTCGGAGTGGTGAAGGATTATCATACCCGTGATTTGAGGTATACTATTGAACCAACAGTTTATTTGCCAGCAAAAAATGCTGCTTTTGATGGAACGCAATACATTTTGATCAAAGCTGATCAAGGTATTAACTCAGAGCTTCTGGAAAGCTTAAAGTCTACCTGGAAAGAAGTGAATGAAGGCCTGCCTTTCGATTATAATTTCTTGGATGAAGACATTGCAATGCAATATGCTCAACAAGCTAAAACAAGTTCACTTCTCGGGTCTTTTGCATTCCTTACCTTATTGATTTCCTGTTTGGGATTATTGGGGCTTTCTATTTTTACTGCCGAATCCAGAAGAAAAGAAATTGGGATTAGAAGAGTTCTTGGAGCCTCTGCAGCTTCCATAGCGAATAAACTGACCTCCGAATTTCTGATTCTCGTAATGTTTTCACTCTTGATTGCTTTGCCTTTGGGATATTATCTCATGCAGGAATGGCTGGATCAGTTTGCTTTTAAAGTACCTATTTCCATTTGGTTCTTCCTGATTTCTGCAGCAATCTCTGTGATCTTGGCCTATTCCACAGTTTCGATTCAATCTTTAAAAACTGCATTGGCAAATCCAGTTGATGCCATTAAAAATGAATAAGGAAGAATTCTGATATCTAAAACCTGATACTGAAAAAATAGAATAAAACTATATAGCAATGTTTAAAAATTATTTCAAAATCGCCATTCGAAACCTTTTGAAGAATAAGCTTCATACTGGGATCAATTTGATAGGTCTCACTTTGGGATTAGGTGTAAGCATTCTGATATTCTTCTTTGTCCAGTTTGAGGCAAGCTTTGATAATTTTCATAAGGACAGCGAAAGAATTTTTAGACTGGAAAGACATGAAATCAGCGAAGGAGAGGAGTTTTCATCTTTTTCCACTCCTGTCATTACTGCGCCAACTTTTGAAAGTGAGTTTCCTCAAATTGAAAACATTACCCGAATGATTTCCAGCTCAGCTCAAGCCTATTTGGATGAGTCAACTACTCAAAACCAGAAATTGCTAATGGTGAGTCCGGACTTCCTGGAGATCTTTGATTTCGAATTGATTGAAGGAAATAAAAATCAGGTCTTAAATGATAAGTTCGGGATTGTGGTTACGGAAAAGGTGGCTCAGAAATATTTTGGAGATGCCAATCCAATCGGCAAGTCTATCCGATTGAAAATGGGTGATAATTATGAGGAGTATCGAGTGACTGGCCTTTTGGAAAATGTCCCAAGTAATTCCAGTATACAATTTGAAATCTTGATGAATGATAAAAATCTGGATTTCAACATAGCCGAACAAAATCAAAATAACTGGTACAATGTATATGGAGAGGCTTATGTCAAACTTAACGATGCCAGTTCAAAAGCTTCTATAGAAGCAGGAGTGGATCCCATGATGAAAAAGGTTTTGGGAGAGGATTACGAGGAGGGTACATACTTCTTTACGCTGCAGCCCATGTCTGAAATACATTTGACGGATGATGCGAATACAGGAATGGCTGAAACTACCCGGCCGACACTCTTATGGATTTTAGCGGGGATTGCATTTCTCATTCTCCTGATAGCTTGTATCAATTTCACTACAATGGCAATCGGAAGATCCACTACTCGGGCAAAAGAAGTTGGGGTGAGAAAGACCATGGGTGCAGAGTTTGGCCAATTGGTTTTCCAGTTTTTGACAGAAGCATTCCTTACCACGATAACTGCTTTGGTGTTGGGATTGGTTTTGGCGGAACTCTTGGTTCCTACCTTTAATAATCTTTTTGAGAAGGAATTAACACTTGTTTATGGTCCTGTACAAATCTTGATTTTGGCGGGATTGGTTGTTTTGATTACTGCCATGGCTGGTGCCTATCCGGCATTTTTCATGTCTAATTTAAGACCGATCAAAGTACTAAAAGGGAACCTTTCCATGCATTTTGGAAAGCAAGCTCTAAGAAAAGGGTTGGTTGCTTTTCAGTTTTTCATTTCATTCTTACTCATCGCATCCACTTTGATCATGGTAAATCAGATGAAAGCCATCCGAAACTATGATCTTGGCTTTGACCAGGAGATGGTGGTCGTGGTGGATGTCCCTTATGTGCCAACCCAAAGTTTTGTGAGTTCCATCCAACTAGGGTTTCAGCAAGCAGAACTATACAGACAGGCATTGGTAAGAAGATCAGAAGTACAGTCTGCAGGAATCACAGTTTCAACTTATGGAGATGAGGCATTTTGGTTTGCGGGTTTCCCATTGGAAAATGGAGATCAGTTTGATTTTAGGGTAAATTTTGTCGGTGGGGACTATCTCAAAACCTTGGGCTTGGAGGTGGTGGAAGGAAGAGGTTTTAATCCCGATCCCGGATCAGATAGCAGTGCATTTGTCATTAATGAAGCCTTTGCCAAAGCAATGAAATGGGATGATCCTTTGGGAGAATTGATGCCAAATCCACGTTTTGATCCTCACCAAATTGTAGGAGTGGTTAAAGATTTTCATCATAATTCCCTGTACAAAGAGATTGAGCCAATCTTATTGGTGAAAAATCCAGCGACTTTCTTTAGTGGAATCAATATGCTGAGCATTAATTCATCTACCAATCCAAAAGTTCTGGTTAAGGGAACAGGCACTGATTTCGAGGGTTTCAGAACGATGCTTGAGAATGAATGGAAGCAGGTTTTTCCATTGGAAGCTTTCAAATTCAGCTTTTTAGATCAGACAATCGAGGAGCAATACAAAGCAGATGAGCGTTTGGGTAAAATGGTGTTTTTTGCTGCCGGAATCGCAATCTTAATCGCCGCAATGGGATTGTTTGCCATGGCAGCCTTAAGCATTGCAGGCCGAACCAAAGAGATCGGTATTCGAAAAGTTCTGGGGGCATCCAGTGTCAGTATTTCCTGGATGTTTAATAAGGAGTTTTTGATGATCACTGTTGCTGGGGTATTAATTGCTTTGCCGCTAAGCTTATATCTGATGCAAAATTGGATTGGCCAGTTTGCAGTGAAAGACTGGCCTTCATGGTTAAACTTCCTGCTGTTGGCAATAGGAGGAATTGCTTTTACGCTGATCATTGTTTCTGCTCAGGCTTTTAAAGCCACCCAGATGAATCCTGTAAAAACGCTGAAGGATGAATAGGGCAAAAGAAAAAGAGAAGAGATTTTACCAATACTTCAATTAAATTTTACATGTGATGTTACAGAACTATTTCAAAATACTTTTTAGACAACTTTATGTTCAAAGATGGAATTCCTTGATACATATCGGTGGACTGGCAATAGGAATCAGTGCTGTTCTGCTCATCATGATTTATGTGAAGTTTGAGAAAAGTTACGATTCAGACCTTGACGCTTCTGATCAATTGTATCGGGTCAATCTCACCACTTTGGCCAAAGGTGAATTAGAAGAAAGTAGCGCCAGAACTTCTCCTGCGATGGGCGAAACTTTTGCCAAAGAAATTGCAGCGGTAGAGGACTTTAGTCGGGTGGTTATTCTTGGTGAAGTTATAGCGGGGATTGAGGAGCAGTTCGTGAGAGAGGAAGATATATTTATTGTTGATCAAAACTACTTTGAGTTTTTCGATACAAAATTATTGAAAGGGAATTTTGCTACTATGGCAGAACCACTGAAAGTAATGCTTTCCCAAGCTACCAGCCAAAAGATTTTCGGAGATAAAAACCCATTGGGAAAGACCCTCGAAATAAACAGTACCAATTTTGATGGAACGGTGGAATTTGAAGTGGCAGGAGTTTTTGAGTCTCCTCCGGCAAATAGGCATATCAAGCCAGAGATTTTGATTTCTTATGCCACCCTACATCACTTTATTGGGAAAGGTATCGATCAATCTTATGATTGGTTAAACTTGTACTCCTTTTTGAAATTAACTCCTGATGCTTCCATTCCCGAAACAGAAAAAGCCATCAATGAAAGTTTACAGCAGCATTATGGTGAAAACTTAAAGACCAGTAACACAGCATGGAATTTATCCTTACAACCTGTGAACACTATTCACACGACGTTGGACTATTCTGGAGAATATGAGAAAGGTGTTGATGGGAAGAATCTGAGATACTTTTTATGGATCGGAGTATTTGTATTATTGATGATCTATCTCAATTCCATCAATATTTCCAATTCAAAAGCACTAAGTCGAGCAAAGGAAATTGGAGTAAGGAAAGTTTCAGGTGGGAATAGGTTCCAGATCTTTTTCCAGTTTCTTTTTGAGAGCTTTTTAATCAATTTTCTAGCGGTGGTTTTAGCTGCTGTTCTGGTATTTTCTGCAGGCAAAGTTTTAAATAATGTTTTGGGGTTAGATCTACCTGAAAGCGTTTTTCAAGTTGATTCGATCGCTGGATATCTCATTGGTTTTTGGGTTTTAGGAACTTTATTATCAGGTATTTATCCTGCTATAGTTCTAACTTCTTTTTCGGCCGCAGGAGCTTTAAAGGGCACCCTTAAATTTAAGTTAAAATCAGCTTTTGCCAGACCACTTTTGATCAGTCAATTAGTCTTTTGCCTGATAATTATTACTGGAGTTCTGACTGTTTATATGCAGCTGGAATTTATGCGAGATCAGAAGTTAGGGGTTAACCTGGAGGATAAAGTGGTATTTCGATCTCCCATGTTATATATAGAGGGAAGTGGTAACTATCAAGAGCAAATTCAAAATTCAGTTGGGTCTCTGAATGCAGTAAAGAGCATAGGCGCCACTAATGAAATTCCCGGTAATGAAGTGTACTGGAGATCTGAAGATTTTCATGTAGAAGGAAAAAAGAATAATGGGGTGATGTATTCTATGTTGGATGTGGGAGAAGGATATTTTGATGTTTTCGATATTCAATTTTTGGCGGGAAAGCCATTTAATACCTCACTGGAGAAAGGAAAGGAGGCTATTATCAATAAAAAAGCAATGAATGCTCTAGGATTTGATAAAGCCGAGGATGCCATTGGAAGGCAACTTGAATTTGGCAACTCAAGCGTACCAATTGTTGCTGTCGTGGATGATTTTCGCCAGCAAGGAGTTAATGTAGAGGTAGAACCTTTGGTTTTGAATTTTTCGAAAGGTGATTTGAAGTATTATGTGGTTGATTATGAAGGTTCAAATCCAGAGCAGGTACTTCAGGAGATTGAAAGTGTTTTTAAAAAATCCTACGTGAGTTCACCCTTTGAATATTACTTTTTGGATGAACATTTTGACAAGCAATATAAAAGTGAGCAGCAATTTGTCATGTTGTTTGGGCTCGCTTCAATTGTGGCAATTTTGATCGCCATCATGGGAGTGCTTGGAGTGACAGGTCAGCTTGCACTGCAGAAAAACAAAGAGTTGAGTATCCGTAAAATTTTAGGTGCTTCAGCGGGGGAAATTCTAAAATTGATTTCAGGCGAATATTTGATTTGGCTTTCCATATGCTTTCTGGCTGGTATCCCGATTTCATACCTCCTGCTTTCTGGATGGTTGGAAAACTTTCAGCTTCAGGTAACTCTGAGCTGGTGGTTTTTTGTATTGCCTGCTATTTCCATTTTGCTTTTGTTTTTGGCAACAACTGGATACCAGACATTCAAAGCAATTTTTATCAATCCTGCGGAATTTTTGAAAGATGAATAAAAATGGTTTCAGGTTTATAGGCTTAGCCTATGAGGTCTTGGGGATAAAAAATATCAAACGCTTATGTTAAAAAACTACATCAAAATAGCCTGGAGAAATATCCTCCGAAATAAGCTTCGAACAGCTATCCATGTATTGGGCTTGTCGATTGGGATTTCTATTTGTTTTTTGATTTTCAATGTCGTTTTGGAAGCGCATAGTTATGATAAGTTTCATCCAGATGGAGATAGAATTTTTAGGGTGTCCACCACTTCGATTTATCGGGGTAGTATCTATCCAAATCCCGGAGTGCCTTTTCCATTAGGAGAGCAAATACAGGATGAAGTTTCAGGAATCGAAAACCGAACGCATATTTATCTTCTCAGCAAAACGATGGTTGGGATTCCATCATCTGATAAAAATCTTGGACGTCAAGATGGAGTTTTATTGGCCTCTGAGGCATTTTTTAAAATTTTCCCAAGAGAATGGATCGCTGGATCGGAGGAACAAGCCTTGGCAAAACCTAACACAGTAGTGCTTTCTGAAGCATCTGCAGAAAGTTATTTTCCAGATCTGGATCCACAAGAGATTCTTGGTAAAGAAATCGTTTATTTCAATCAAGATTCCATACCTGCAGTTGTCACAGGTATTGTAAAAGCCTATGATCAAAATTCTGATTTTGAGTTCAGTAGTTTTATTTCAATGAACTCAGTTCAGACCATGAAGAATAAATCCCGATTCAATATGGATCGTTGGGATGCAATTACTTCAAATTCTCAGGTTTTTATAAAAATTGCAGAGACTACAGATCCATTAAAATTAGAAAGCGATTTAAATGCATTGGTTGGGAAATACCTGGAGTTGGATGAAGGAGATGAGCGTAATCATGCTTTACAGCCTTTGTCAGAAGTTCATTTTAGGGATGCTATGTATCAAAATGATCCGGCTGAGCCCTTGATCTTAAATGGGCTTATGATTTTGGGCGGAATTATTCTGGTTTTGGCCTGTCTGA
This sequence comes from Algoriphagus iocasae, assembly GCF_014206875.1. GTDB lineage: Bacteria > Bacteroidota > Bacteroidia > Cytophagales > Cyclobacteriaceae > Algoriphagus > Algoriphagus iocasae. The sequence continues at coordinate 343,661 of NZ_JACIJO010000003.1, forward strand.
ATTTTATCAATCTGGAAACTGCACATGCCATCAATCGCGCCAAAGAAGTTGGAATCAGAAAAACACTTGGAGGGAATCGCTCTCAATTAACTTATCAATTTCTCTCAGAAACATTTGTGATCGTTTTTGTGGCAGCTATCCTTTCCTTTGCCCTGGTGGAAATTTTGAAATCATTGGCAATGGACTATTTACCGGCAGGTTTTCAAGTCAATTATTTTTCTTTGACCAATCTCGGGTTTCTCTTGGGCTTTTCCATTTTATTGACTTTTCTCGCAGGCATTTATCCTGCGTTGATTTTGGGAAAATATGATCCTCAGAGAGCTTTGAAAGGAGAAAGAGTCAGAGCCGGTAAGTTTTCTTTCGGAGTATTTTTACGCAAAAATCTAACCGTGGTCCAGTTTACATGTTCCATCACTTTTGTAATCATGGTCTTGGTTTTAACCAGCCAATTAAAGTACATGAGCCAGCAGGAAATGGGATTTGACAAAGAAGCTGTGTTGTACATTTCTACGCCATTTCGTGATGAATTAAATCGGGTAGATATTTTCAAAGAAAAACTCAGCCAGCAAGCCTTTGTCCAGGGAGTGTCTTTCAGCGATGATTTAGTGTCCTCCAATAGCTATTCTACTTCGGAGGTAGAAATGGCAGTTGATTCCATTTCACAGAATGTAGAAGTTCAAAATAAGTTGATCGACTCCTCATTTGTTTCCGTCAATGGTTTGAAACTTATTGCTGGAACAAACATAGCCAATCGAATAGACCAGGTTTTGGTCAATGAGTCATTTGTGAAGAAATTCGGTTTTGCCAACCCAGAAGAAGCGGTGGGTAAAAGTTTCTATTACGATGATACGACTCGGGTGATCCAAGGAGTGACAAATGATTTCCATTCCTTGAGTTTAAGATCTGAAATCAAGCCTTTGCTGATGGTTTATCAGCCCGAATATTCTTCCTTGATTTCTGTGAAATTAGAGAAAGGTGCAAATATTCGAGAAGCCAAAGAAACAATGGATCAGATTTTCAAAGAGTTGTATCCTTTGGAATCTTCGGAGTTTAAGTTCTTGGATGAAGTGATCGCAAAATTTTATGAGGATGATCAAATGCTTCGCAATGTGATGGGTTTTGCTTCCTTTTTGGCAATCCTGATTTCCTGCTTGGGGCTTTTCGGATTATCTTCATTTACCATCGCACAGCGAACCAAAGAAATTGGAATCAGGAAGGTTTTGGGAGCGACTATTTCTCAGGTTTTGGTATTGATCAGTAAGGAATATGTATTACTGATAGGGATTTCTTTTGCTATTGCCTCGGGTATAGCTTGGTTCTTTGCCAGTCAGTTTCTCAATAATTATGCATTCAAGATTGACATGCCATACGGCCTATTTATCCTTTCAGGTTTCCTTATTCTGATCGTATGCTTGACCATTGTTGGATTACATGCTTTCAATGCGTCCCAGACGAATCCTGCAAAAGTTTTGAAAGATGAATGAAGTGATGTCGGATATGCGATTGCGGATGTCGTCAGTTTTGAACCTGTCTTCGAGTAAAATTTTACAAAATGGCCCCGACTCGCTAAGCCTGATAAACTTTAAATTAAAAGCAACAAAAATTAGTACATCAACTTACAACTTGTTCGAGAACCTTTAAACTTTCCAACTTTTAAAACTTTCAACCATATGCTAAAAAACTATTTTAAGATCGCCTTCAGAAATATCCTTAGAAATAAGCTTCGAACTGCTATCCATATTCTAGGTTTATCTATTGGAATTGCCATCAGTTTTTTGATTTTTAATGTGGTCACGCATTCCTATAGCTTTGATAAGTTTCATCCAGACGTAGATAGGATTTATCGGGTGAATACACTGACAGACTATGGAGATGGAGGAAGTTATCCTAATTCTGGAACACCAGGGCCACTTTATGATGTGATCAAAGAAGAGATCCCTGGGATAGAGGAAAAAGGCAAATTGTATACTATGTACAATACTTTAGTGGCTTTGCCCAATACAAATAAGGTGTTTGATAGATCCAATGAAGTAACTTTTGCTGATCCGGACTTTTTCAAAATTTTCCCAAGAAAATGGCTCTCAGGAAACCCTGAAACAGCCTTGCTTCAACCGGAATCTGTAGTCATCTCAGAAGCAAGTTTGCATAAGTATTTTCCGGGTTCTGAAGCTTCTGATGTTTTAGGGCAGGAATTGATGTTCGTGGATACAGATTCTATCTATGCAAAAGTCACTGGGGTAATAGCTGATTATCAAGAGAATACCGACTTTATCTTCAAAGACTTTATTTCTTTAAGTACGATTAGGACTGAAGAGCAAATAAATTGGTATGGCATTCATGAGTGGAATTCAGTGACTTCAAGTAGCCAACTATTTGTAAAACTTTCTAAAGGCGTATCACCTCAATCGGTAGATGAGGCATTTACGCCTTTGATAGCCAAAAATATGGAGGCTGAGGAAAATGGAGAGTATGCAACCAGCTTCTTTACAGAGCCTCTTTCAGAGATGCATTTTGGTCAAACCTATGGCAGTAAAAGTGTTTCCAAAACATTCTTAAATGGTTTGGTTTTTATTGGTCTAATAATTTTGGTGCTTGCTACCTTGAATTTTGTAAATCTTGAAACAGCGCAAGCTATTAGCAGATCCAAAGAGGTAGGGATTAGGAAGACGATAGGAGGAACCCGTATTCAATTGATTTCGCAGTTTCTGACTGAAACGTTTCTTATTATTTTGGTCAGCTCTATTTTGGCTTTGGGTTTAGTAGAAGGGCTTAAATTATTATTTAAAACTTACTTACCTCAAGATTTCTCCATCGAATATTTTTCACTTTTCAACATCCTGTTTTATACAGCATTCCCTGTTCTTTTGACCTTGATTTCGGGTATTTACCCAGCGTTGATTCTATCTAATTACGACCCTCAACGTGCTCTGAAAGGCGAAATGGTGAAAAACAGAAAATTTTCTTTAGGGGTATTTCTTAGAAAGAATCTTACAATTATTCAATTGTCTTCTTCTATTGCTTTTATAATTCTTGTATTGGTATTAAACTATCAACTCAAGTTTGTGACCAGTCAACCACTTGGTTTTGACAAGGAAGCAGTGTTGTATGCCCAATTACCATTCATGTCTGATCCAGACAAGATGGTCCAGCTTCAGGATCGCTACAATCAGGAAGGAATCGTAAAAAGTGCAAGTCTCAGTGGAAGCTTGGCATCTTCCACCAGCCTTTGGACATCAGTCGTACGCGTGCCTGTGGACACTACTTTTGAGGAGCTTTCGATTCAGGTGATGAATGTTGATTCGGCTTTTGTGAAAGTAAATGGGATTCCTTTGCTAGCGGGGACCGATGGAATAGATCGGGAGGAAGAAATTCTTGTCAATGAGCAATTTGTGAAAGAAGCAGGCTTTGCGAGTGTGGAAGAGGCTATTGGATCTGAAATCGGATATAGCGAAAAGCAGGTCAAAATTATCGGTGTAGTTGCTGATTTTCATTCCAGAACGCTAAGGGAAAAAATTCGTCCATTGCTATTTACCTACAACCCTGAATATTTTCAGACTGTGAATGTGAAGCTAAATTCTGATCAAAATCTTGCAGCCGCAAAGGAGCGTTTAGAGCAGATTTATCTGACCATTTATCCCTATGAAACTGCATCTTTTAATTTTCTGGATACACAAATCGATCGGTTCTATCAGGAAGATGTTAAAATTAAGAACGTGTTAGGATTTGCTTGCGGGTTGGCAATTTTGATTTCTTGTCTAGGCTTATTCGGTCTTTCCAGTTTCACAATCGCCCAACGTACCAAAGAAATAAGCATCAGGAAAGTCCTGGGTGCAACATTGAATCAGATCTTGTTTTTGATCTCCAAAGAGTATATGATCTTAGTTGGAGTTTCATTTCTGATTGCAGTTTTTCCTGCCTACTATTTTCTAAATGACTGGCTCAATGGCTTCAATACAAGGGTAGAAATGCCTTATCTGATATTTATCGCTGCAGGCTTAGGGGTGATGGCTATTTGCTTGCTAATCGTTGGTATTCATTCCTTTGTAGCATCGCAATCGAATCCAGCGAAAGTCTTGAAGAGCGAGTGAGGCGATTTCGGATTGGGGATTGGGGATTTGGGATTTTCTGAGTCATTGAGACCGAGGAATGAGTGAGGCAAACTGATTATTAGTAAACAGATTGCTTCGGATTATTGATTTCTGTATAGAAATCGAAGTTCAGTTTTAATCCTCGGAATGACGGAGTTTAAAGATACTTGGTACTTTGTTCATAGGACTTTGTACTATTATTGTTCAAACAAATTCAAATTCCCGCCTCTTCTAAATTTACTCAAGTCATATTCAGGAATGGTGCGACCGGCGAAGTATCTCTTTAGAGAAGTCTTAAACAGTTGATTGATCATTTCAGCGACTTTTCCTTCGCCTTTCATGCGCCTTCCAAATTCTGAATCATTCAACTTGCCTCCATGGGTAGCACTGATTTGATCCAAAATCTTAGGAGCACGATTAGGGAAATTCTTTACAACCCAATCTTCGAAAATAGCCCCAACGCTGCCATTTAGGCGTACGATAGTCATTCCTGCAGAAAGTGCTCCTCGATCCGCAGCTGCTTTGAGTATGGCTGGCACTTCATGATCCGTCAGGCCAGGGATAATAGGGGCACACATCACGCTAACGGGGACACCGGCTTTGGAAAGCTCCTCTATAGTTTTGAGTCTTTTGCTGGCACTGGCTGTTCGAGGTTCCATGCTACGTCTCACTTTTTCGTCAAGAGAGGTAATAGAAATAAAGACTTTGACCAAGTTGTCTTTTGCCAGTTCTTCCAAAATATCCAAGTCACGAAGGATCAAGCTGTTTTTGGTGATCAGGCCAACTGGATGCCTGTAGCGAAGAAAAGTCTTTAAAAGATTTCGGGTCAATTCAAACTTTCGCTCAATCGGTTGATAGCAATCTGTGTTTCCTGAAAGGCTGATGGGAGCTGGCTTCCAATTGGGTTTGCTGAACAATTGCTCTAAAAGTTGAACAGCATTTCTTTTGACCATGATTTTACTTTCGAAATCCAATCCGGCATCAAAACCATAATATTCATGTGAGTTTCTGGCGTAACAATAACTACAACCATGTTCGCAACCCTGATATGGATTAAGCGAATAGATCATCCCTACATCAGGACTGCTTACTTTGTTGACAATTGTTTTTGGGTTTTCAAAGAAAAGTTTGGTGAAAGGGCTCTGGATCATAGGTTCGTCTATTCCTTCGATATGATCAGATACATAGTGATTGGTAAGGAATCGGTTTTCAGGTTTAATCTGGGAACCTCTTCCTTTGAAATACTTTTCTGCATTTAATTCTCCCTCCATAAAAGCTAATTTACTGGCTTCTATGGTATCAAGAAAGATGAAAGTTTGTGTTCGACAGCAGATGTCAGGTTATTGAATAGGTATGAAATAATAAAATTGGGTATTCGACATGGGTAAATAAAAACGCATCTTTCCCAAAAAAATCAATAAATCCCCAATGGTGTAATTAAAATTTTTAATGAAGTTCTTTAATGAGAAATTCCCTATAAAAGTTAAATTGTGCCATGGTTTTAGTATGCCAAGAAACAATTGACTTGAATAACATCTTATGAAAACCCTAAAATGTATTTTTTTTATTTTCCTTTCTGGCTTTGCGATAGCAACGAGTAGTGCTCAGAATAAATCATTGGAGCCTGGATTTACCAGTTTGTTTAATGGCAAAGATCTAGATGGTTGGGTTGGAAATAAAGAGTCTTATCGAACTGAAAATGGGATGATTGTCATCGATCCTCAGGGAGGTGGTGGCGGAAACCTGTACACTGAAAAGGAATACGGAAATTTTATCCTTCATTTTGAATTTCAGCTGACACCAGGGGCAAATAACGGTCTTGGAATCCATGCACCTCTGGAAGGGGACGCTGCTTATGTGGGAAAAGAATTACAGATTTTGGATAACAGAGCAAAGAAATATGCCGAATTGCAAACCTATCAATATCATGGATCTGTCTATGGTGTGATACCTGCGAGACGTGGTTTTCTAAAACCAGTAGGAGAGTGGAACCAGCAAACGGTTATTGTGAATCATCCAAAAATCAAGGTGATATTAAACGGTACAACTATCTTAGAAGGGGATTATTTAGAAGCGAGTAAAGACGGAACTTTGGATCATAAAGAGCATCCAGGTTTGGAGAGAAGCTCTGGACATATTGGCTTTTTGGGACATGGAGATGTCGTCCACTTCAGAAACATCAGAATTAAAGAATTATAAATCATCAAAATAACTAAATCATAAATAATGAGTAAGAAAATTTCAGTTATGGATCGCCGGGATTTCGTCAAGAAAAGTGGTATTGGTATCCTAGGAGCCGCTTTGGCACCTTCGTTTTTGGGAAAATTATATGCAGAAGGAAGATTAAGAACTGCACATATCGGTCTTGGCGGTATGGGAATGGCTGATTTGGATGCGATTTCATCTCATGATCTCGTGGACGTCGTAGCACTTTGTGATGTAGATAGTGAGGCACTTGCCAAAGCAAAAGCTTTGCACCCAAATGCGAAAATCTATGCTGATTACAGAGTTTTATTGAAAGAGTTAGAGGATGAAATTGACGCAGTAGTGGTTTCTACTCCTGATCATACGCATGCTCCGGCTTCCTTGATGGCCATGAAAATGGACAAGCCTGTTTATTGTCAAAAGCCATTGACTCACCACGTGTCTGAGGCAAGAGAAATGAAGAAAATGGCTGAGAAGAAAAACCTTATCACTCAGATGGGGATTCAGGTGCACTCTTTCTACGATTATAAATTAGCGACACTATTGATCCAATCTGGTATCATCGGAAAAGTCAATACTGTAAGAGCTTGGTCTCCTAAAAACTGGGGCTTTGATGGGCCAGAGCCAACTGGATCTGATCCAGTTCCAGCTTCTCTTGATTGGAATTTATGGCAGGGAACAGCTCCTGAAAGACCTTATAAAGAAGGATACTACCACCCTGGTAACTGGAGAAAAGTTATGGACTATGGATGCGGAACCTTAGGCGATATGGGTGTGCATATCTTCGATACTCCATACAACGCATTGGAACTGGATGTTCCAGAAACCATTATCAATGAGTGTCGTCAGCCAACAGGTTTTGGATTCCCTGAGCACAATACCGTGACTTATGAATTCCCAGGTACCAAACACACTGCTGAGAAATTAAAGTGGGTATGGTATGATGGAGTAGGAGCGCCAGCAAATCATCCGGATTTAGTTTTGCCAAATGGTGAAAAACTTCCTGACCAGGGAGCAATGTTTATGGGTGAGAAAGGAAGATTGCTTTTGCCTCACTTCCAGCAGTTGCCAAGATTAATTGTTGATGGAGAATATAAGGAAATGGACATTGAGTCGTTTAACCTAGGAGCACCGGTTAAAGATTATGATTCTGAAAGCAAGAAGCATTACCACCAGTTTGTGGATGCTTGCCTAGGAAAAGACGAATGCTCTGCACCTTTTTCTTATGCGGCAAGATTGACTGAGACTATTTTGCTAGGTGTGATTGCGGGAAGGTTCCCAAATCAGACGCTGCATTGGGACAGTAAAAAAGCTCGTTTCGCAGAAAAAGAAGCGAATCAGTACTTGGATGGAAAGTACCGTAAATTTTGATCAAAAGAGCTAGAAACTAGCAGTTGAAAAATAAAACTTGAACATTGTCTTTGTCCGCCTGCGAACAAAAATGTTCGAGAAATCAATAGGGTTGAATACCGAAAAATGCCTCTGGAGTCGTTTCAGGGGCTTTTTTTTGTGGCACAAAAGTGGAACTCCTTGGAGTCGGAAGTTTTGGGCATGATCTGATCAATGCTCTTTTACTTCAAGTCAATTTTCGGATTTTCCTTTCTCAAAGACTATGTGGAAAAATTACTTAAAAGTATCCTTCAGAAACCTGCAAAAGCGAAAGCTTTATACAGGTATAAATCTGTTGGGACTTACCATTGCCGTAGTTAGCTTTTTGGCAATTTGTCTATATATACATCATGAGTGGAGTTATGACAAAATGTATTCAGGGTATGATCGCATTTACCGATTAAACCAGGAATTCAGATCTGAGGGACAAGCAGAATTGGTTTCTTCAACTCCTTCCAGTTTGATTCCTACATTGATTGATGAGGTGCCTGAAGTAGAAAATGGAACATTGATTTTTGATATCAGCATTTTTTCTACGGTCATGGTAGATAATGGAGAAGGAAATCAAGAAGAAAAGGCTTTCGCGTATGCTGATGAGAATTTCTTTAAAGTATTTGACTTCAATCTTTTGGCTGGAAATGCTTCACAGGTTTTGGCGGAGCCAAACCAAGTCGTTTTGACTAAAAGTACTGCCGAAAGGTATTTTGGAACTGCAAATGGAGTTGCTGGAAAAGCCTTAAAAATTGACAATAGAGACTATGTTGTTTCTGGAGTGATGGAGGATTTTCCTTCCAATAGTCATATCAATTTTGATTTTCTTGCTTCTTTTAAAACACATAGACATGGTAAAGACCCAGAATGGTCGCCAAGTAATTATTACACCTATGTGAAGTTGAAGCCAGAATCTGATCCTCAGGTATTCGAAGGGAAACTGGAACAAATCGTAGATAAATATTTAGGCAAAGACCTAGCAGAATATGGTTATGAAACTGCATTTTTCATCCAACCTGTAACGCAAATTCATCTTGGAGACCAGTCTTTAGGTTCGATTAAGCCAGGTACAGATATTCGATATTTATACATTTTTGGTATCGTCGCGATTTTGCTGATTGCGATTGGCGTGATCAATTATGTCAATCTAGCTACCGCTGAAGCTACAGAAAGAAATAAGGAAGTTGGGTTGAGAAAAGCTATGGGAGCAGGAAGATCACAGCTGTTTGGACAGTTTGTTTCTGAATCCATGCTCTTAACCTTGGCATCCACTGTTTTAAGTATTTTGGCACTTTACCTTATCGCACCAAAATTCACCTCTATCAGTGGAGTTCCATTGAATATGGCGCTGATCATTTCGCCACTTGGCTTAATCCTGATGGCAGGCTTTATTGCATTAATAGGCGTGTTGGCTGGAATTTATCCTTCTTTGATATTGTCTGGCATGGAACCTATCAAGGCATTGGCAAATAAAACCAAAATGGGTGGTGGTGCATGGGTAAGAAAGTCATTGGTAGTTTTCCAGTTTTTTGTTTCCATTGGCTTATTGATTTCCACTTTTGTAGTAAAATCCCAGTTGGATTATATGCAAGGAGTCAATTTGGGTTATGAGAAAGAGCATTTGGTTTCCCTAAGCTACCATTACAATATGCGCGAAGGGATCGAAACCATCAAAAATGAAATGCTTCGTTCAGGTGCTGCAACTTCTATTTCCCGGGCTGCTGATATGCCGATACATGTAAAAGCTGGATATCGGGTATTTCCTGGAGGTGATAACTCCCGTGAATTTATGATCACAGGATACTCTGTGGATACTCATATTTTGAAAACGATCGATTTAGAGTTGATAGCTGGAAGCCAGTTCTCAGAAAATGATCCTAAGAGATCAGATTTAGAGGAAGGTACAGAGAGGTTTCCAGTTATTCTTAATGAAACGGCAGTGAAGGAAATGGGCTGGACTGCGGAAGAAGCTGTCGGAAAAACCATCAATTTGGGTTTCAACTCCAACTCTGAAATCAAAGGGGTAGTGAAGGATTTCTATTTCAATTCTTTGCATTATCAGGTAAGTCCAATGGTGATCTTTAATGATCCGGATCAATCCAATGTATTACTTATAAAATTACCCGAAGGAAATCCTACTGAGCATTTGGCAACTCTCGAAGGCATCTGGAAAGAACTAGTGCCAGAAAGACCTTTCAATCCTGTTTTTGTAGATCAGGCTTATGAAAAAATGTATAGTTCCGAGAAGCAGGCAAGTGTCATCTTTGGGATATTTTCCGGAATTGCCATCTTCATTGCCTGCATGGGATTATTTGGATTGGTTAGTTATGTAGCCTTAAGAAGAACCCGTGAAATCAGCATTAGAAAAGTTCTAGGAGCTACACAGGAAAATGTAATCAAGGTTTTGGCAGCAGATTTTATGAAACTTCTAGCGCTGGCTGCAGTACTAGCTACTGGTTTTGGAATCTGGTTTTCCAACAAGTGGCTTCAGGATTTTACTTATAAGACCAATATTTCAATCTGGCCTTTTGTCATCTCTATTTCTCTGGTCTTTATTTTGGCCATCGTGACAATAGCCTACAGAAGCTGGAAGGTGTATTCCCTCAATCCGGCAAAAACATTAAAAAGCGATTAATCACACAATACCTATTTCAAAACGTTCGAATGATTCAACTCAAAGAAATTGATAAGTTTATAGAATCCCGCTTTCAAAGGGTATTCATTTTAAAAGGAATTAATTTGACCATCAATGAAGGTGAATTTGTCACTCTGATGGGACCAAGTGGTGCAGGGAAATCCACCTTGCTTAATATCCTTGGGCTTCTGGATGAAGACTATGCAGGAGAATATTGGTTTGGCGAAAAGAATATTACCAAGATGCGTGATAGGGACCGTTCGGCTCTTCACAAGTCTGAATTTGGCTATATATTCCAAGCCTACCATCTGATCGATGAACTGACAGTCTACGAAAACATCGAGACGCCGCTACTTTATAGAAAAGTATCTTCCAACGAGCGTAAAAGCATTATTGCAGACTTATTGGATCGATTCAATATGGTGGCTAAAAAAGACCTTTTCCCTGCTCAACTTTCAGGTGGACAACAGCAATTAGTGGGCATTGCCAGAGCGATTGCGGGAAGACCGAGAATTCTCCTGGCTGATGAACCTACAGGAAACTTACATTCTGCCCAAGCGCAGGAAATAATGGAGGTTTTCCAAGAGTTGCACAAAGAAGGTACTACCATTATACAGGCCACTCATGCCCGTGAGAATGCCGATTATGGTACCCGATTGATCCAAATGCTGGACGGAAAAATTGACCAAGATGAAGTTATTACCCATGTATAAAAAAGTATTAAGTGCAGGAGTTTTCCTTCTTTCTTTAGGAACAGTACAAGCTCAGGATACACTGAAACTCGATTTTCAAGGAGCTGTTGAAATTGCTTTGTCAAAAAACCTAGACTACCAGATGCAGTCAAATCAGATGGAAGTTCTGAAAAGAGAGAAACAATCAGCTCTGGCCTCGCATTTTCCAAGTGCCAATATCAATACTTCTTTCCAGCAACAAAGAGGTCAGCAATTCCAACAGATCGAAGGTGAGATCGTGGTGACCAATGTGACCAACGAAATTGTCTCCACAGGTTTGGGCTTAAATATGCCTGTGTTCAATGCCGGTAGAAGAATTTTGGACACCCAATCTTCCAGATTAAATTATCTAGCAGGTGAGAAAGGCTTGGAAAGAGCTGCACAGCAAGTGATTTTTGATGTGTCTAGAAGATATCTTCAGGTGCTTTTAGATGGGGAGTTATTAAGAATTGCCCTCGAAAATCTAGAAAACCAAAAACAACAACTGGAGCAAATTACTGGTTTTGTAGATGCTGGATTAAGAACAGTTTCTGATCAGTACAACCAAGAGTCAGAGGTGGCGCGACTTGAATCTGTTGCCATCAATGCTCAGGTGACCTTGGAAAATGATCTTTGGGATCTTTCAGAATATCTTCAGTTGGAGCCAACAGTTATTCCTGAGTTGACGCCTGTGGATCCAATGAACACCCTGATTTCATTCGAGGGAATGACTGTTGGGGAATTGTATGAATTGGCTCTGGAAAACAGATCAGATCTGGAGCAGCAGGAAATGTTGGTCACTGCAGCCAAGAAAAGAGTTCAATCGATTAAGGCGATGTATTATCCTAGATTGAATGCTTTCTATAATTACAATACTTTCTTTACATCATTAGATGACAGGTCTTTGCGCGAGCAGCTTTTGAAGATTTATCCTCAGAACACTCTTGGGTTGAATTTATCTATTCCGATTTTCAATAATTTCCAGACAAGACTGGATGTGGGAAGAAGAAAAGTTGCTTACCAAAATCAAATTCTTCAAAAAGAATCTGTAGACAGAAAAGTATATCAAGAAGTGAAGCTAGCCTACCAAAATTATAGAGCAGCAGTTCTTAATGAACAAAATACTCAAGTTCAGGTTTTGGCTGCAGAGGAAGCTCAGAATGCTGTAAGTGAGAGATTTAGACTTGGGCTTTCCAATTTTGTGGATCTTTCCACTGCAAACCAACAATTAGTTGCAGCGCAGGCGGATCAGGCTCAGGCTGTCTTTACCTTGTATTTTCAGGAAGTCTTGATGAAGCATGCCTTAGGTACGCTTGATGTAATGGAATAGGCAGAATAAAAATTACCACATAGCCACATAGAATTGCATAGCTTACTGCCTCAAGTAGTGTTGGTATGATTTCAATGTAGCTTTTTGGATTAGATTAAGTTCTTAAAGCACTAATTACCACATAGCCAAATAGGGTTTCATAGCTTTCTGCCTCAAGTAGTGTTGCTATGATTTTAATGTGGCTTTTTGGATTAGATTAAGTTCTTAAAGCACTAATTACCACATAGCCACATAGGATTGCATAGCTTTCTGCCTCAAGTAGTGTAACTATGATTTCTATGTGACTATGTGGTTTTTCTTTTTTCTCGAAGTATTTATTACCACATAGCCACATAGGGTCGCATAGCTTACTGCCGCAAGTAGTGTTGCTATGATTTCAATGGGGCTATTCGGTTAAAATTTTTTTTTCTCCAAAATCATTGATTACCACATAGCAACATAGGGTCGCATAGAGTTTTCTCTCTGGAAGTAAGAACTATGTTAACCATGAGAAAATGTAATTTGAATCCTTTTCCATAGGGTTGATTTTCTTTTTTTGATCATCCAAAGTCTAGTAATTCATAATATTTATTTATAAATGTTTTTTGACCATGATGAAAAATATTGACCACATTGAAATTTATAAGGATTCCTTTAGGTGCTTTCAAGAGGTTGATATAATTGATTAGTTGAGCTTGATGGATGGGAAGTATTTCTGAAACAGATTTGATTTCAACTACTATTTGATTTTCAATTAAGAAATCAAATCTCAAAAGAGTATCAATAAGATGTCCTTTGTAGTTAAGTGGGATAGCTAATTCACTAGTGAATTTTATTTCTCTGTTTTCTAATTCTATTGCTAAACATTTATGGTAGACACTTTCCAGTAAACCTGGTCCAAGGTGTTTATGTACCTCAATTGCGGCACCAATAATATTGTAGGATAACTTGTCTATTGACTTTTGAGTTGGTTTCATACATCTAAAAGGATTATTTTCAGAGATAAACTCAACTTAACTATTTTCTTGGGTTTTTAATCAAAAAAAATTAGGTATGCTGTTGGTATGAATTTTATAAATAAAAAAAGCAGGCTCTAAAGCCTGCTTTTTGGTTGGTAGTGGTTTTAAATTTGGATTACAACATTGCAAAGAACATGTCCAAATCTGGAATTAAAACAATTCTTGTTCTTCTGTTGATTGCCATATTTTCAGGTGAATTGTTTTCTACGATAGGCATATAACTAGCTCTACCAGCGGCAATCATTTTCTCAGGAGCGACATTATAATCTTCCTGAAGTTTTCTTACGATACTAGTAGCTCTTTTTACAGAAAGATCCCAGTTATCCTGAATTACTCCTGTAGAAATAGATCTTGGATCAGTATGACCTTCAATCATAACCTGTAGACTTGGCTCGGAATTAATTACCTCAGCCAGTTTTTGCAATAAAGGATTCGCTTTGTTGTTAATTCTGTAGCTACCAGTATTAAACAATAATTTGTCAGATACTGAAATCATCACAACAGTCTGATCGATGTCAATCTGAACATCATCCTCTTCTCCATCCATGGTAGTTTCAGTGATGTTTTTCTTCAAGTTATACTCAACTGCAAGATTTACTGAATCTTCCAAAGTTTTAGCTTGAGCCAACTTATCCTGATCCACCATTGCTAAAGTTTCATTCATTTTAGCTTTGGAGTTTTGAGACATGACAGTTCCACCTTGGATGTCGTATAAGCTTGCATTGGTACTATTAAGCTCATCATTTACTGCTCTTAGAGAGTTGATTCTGTTATTGTACTCAGCAACTCTGGCTTCAATGATCGCCATTTTCTCTTCCAATTCAGCTTTCTCCTGATTGGTAGTAGCTAATTCAGTTTGGGTTTTAAAAAGATTGCTTTCCAGTTCGGTGTATTTCTTTTTTGAAACACAGGAAACCATCATCGAGGCTCCTAAAATTCCGGTGATAATTAGTGATTTTTTCATTGTTTCGTTTCTTGGTTTTGGAAAGTGTAGTTCCAAACCAACTGCCAGTCGCTAATCCTTCTTTTTTCTGAAATGGATAAAACTCTAAAAAATGGCCATAATTGTGCTGTATGGCTGTTTTTTAATGATGGAAGCCCAGGTTTCAGGACAAAAAAATATCCCGAATTAATCGGGATAATCTAAAATTGTGTGGAGAGCTTCCACAGTTTGGATAGTATAATTCCCGCTGATTGCGGACTATTGCATGTATCGGTTGACCACTTTAAATTCATTCATTACCCGGTAAGCGGCTCTTGTGATGTCAGATTGAAAATTTGGAGATGCCATATCAAAATTAGCTGCAGTATATCCCTGCCAAATGGTGCTTCCTCTTTTACTATCGATGACATAGATCACCAGCATTCCTTGGTTTTCCTGATATTTTACTTGGTTGTAAGTTTCGTCTTTCTCCTGTTCTTTTTCCTCTTCTCCTTCTTCATTGACTGTGGTGACACCTCTTCTGTTTAACCAGTAATCAAACTCTGGCTGCACATATCCTCTATATTTGATGGAGTCGACAAATATTTTATAACTCACAAGCATATCAGGCTTTTGCTCATATTCTCTAAATCCCTGTGAACCTAGCCTAGCACCTATTGTGGCATTCAAGACCGGTGAAATGCTGGTAGTGTCTATTTCATCCGGAACGACAAATGCAAAGGTTTTATATTTTTTAAATGAGCCTTGATAATTGTAATCGTATTCGGTTACATAGTCTTTTTGCGTAAAGCAAGAAGCACACAAAATCAATAACAGGGCTAAAATCAGGTAAGAGTTTTTCATGATTGCTTTAATTCTTTGGTTGATAAAAAGTATATCAGAAATACGTAGAAATCTGCTTTACTGGATTAACTGTATTTAAAGACAGTTGTTTTCAAATACTTGTAATTCAGTGAAATGCCTATTTAAGTTATTGAAAAAAAATCAGTAATACACAACCTTGCTGTTTTAAAATTATTTTAGAAGAATAATTGAGGATTTTTCGAATTCAAAAGCGTTAGTGAATAGTATGGAAAACTTTCATTCTGCCTGTGAAGAAGTAAGAAGTTGTCAATTGTGTTTAGGAAAAATCCCTTTTCACCCTAAACCAGTATTCTCTATTCACCCTGAAAGTCGGATTTTGGTGGTTGGGCAGGCTCCTGGGACAAAAGTTCAGGCAACAGGAATTCCATGGAACGATCCCAGTGGAGATGAGCTGAGAAGATGGTTAGGAGTAGAGAAGGAGGAATTTTATGATTCAAAGATTTTTGGAATCATGCCCATGGGTTTTTGCTATCCAGGTAAAGGAACAAGCGGTGATTTACCTCCCAGGAAGGAGTGTGCTCCTCAATGGCATTCAGAATTGCTTGAATTTATGCCAAAGATTGAATTGGTCCTTTTGATAGGAAGCTATGCGCAGGCATATTATTTAAAAGGGAATACGAAAAGCAATCTCACCGAAACTGTACATGCTTTTGAAGAATATTTGCCCCGGAATTTCCCATTAGTTCATCCTTCTCCAAGAAATAGAATCTGGCAAAAAAGAAATCCGTGGTTTGAAGAAAAGGTGGTGCCAAGATTAAGAGATCTCGTTTCCCAGATCATCAGGAAAAATGCTCATGGGGCTCCTTGAGTTCGCAATTTTCCTCATTCAATTCCACTTCAACTGTGTAATGGCTAAAAGGATATTCCTTGAGCACCTCCTTGATCGCTTTCTTCGCCTCCAGAACTTCCTCCAGATGATCCACGGTTTTAATTCTCACATGAGTAGTAAAAACATGATGGGCTCCTTCCAAAGACCATAAGTGGGTATGGTGAATCGATTCTACCTGTGGAATATCACAAATCTTTTGTTTGATTTCTTCCAAAGAAAGCTCAGCAGGTACAGCCTGTAGAAAGATATATAGCGTCTCTTTAAGGTTTTTGAAAACATTCCAAAGAATAAAAGCAGAAATGGCAAGAGATAGGGCAGGGTCAAGCCAAGGGATATTTTTGAAGTACATGATGATGCCTGCAATCAAAACTGCAACCCATCCCAATACATCTTCAACCAAATGCCAACTCACTACTTTCTCATTTTGAGTCGCACCGGAACTCACTTTCCAAGCTGCATAGCCATTGACTGCAACACCGACCAGAGCAAACAAGATCATTCCTTTGGCATCAGACACTTCCGGATTTATTATTCTTTTTATGGCTTCAGAAATCACAAAAAAGGATCCTGTAATCAATATCACGGCATTGATCAAAGCACCTAAAAGGGAGAACCTGGTATAGCCAAAAGAAAACTGATGGTTTGCTGATTTTTTGGATTTTTTGTCCAGATACCAAGCAAGTCCCAAAGAAACAGTATCTCCCAAATCATGGATTGCATCCGAAATGATGGCTACAGAATTGATCCAAATCCCTCCGAAAATCTCCAAAATGGTAAAAACCAAATTGAGGAAAAAGGCAAGCTTCAGATTGGAGCCAGTTTGATGGTGGTGATGATGATCGTGGGAATGCGCCATAGATTTTTACTAAAACTTAAATTTAACAAAAGATCCATGCAAGGGAATTGCATGAAGAAACTGGCTCTTTACTTAGTTTAATAGTTTTGCCTTGCTTTTTAAACTATTTTTTTCTAAAATGGTCTTTTTAATTAATTCAGCTAAAATCCATCAGATGAAATCAGGTTATCATTTTTGTCTTTTATCAGTTTTTGGGATGTTGGTTTTTTCTTGTTCTCCGAATGAGCAGAAAGAAGAAAAAGAAAAGACTTACTCGCTAGAAATTATTGACTCGGTTCAAGTTGACTATCTCGGCGAGATGATGCTGTTGGATTATGATCAAAATTCCGAAAAGTATCTTTTGGCTACTGATTCATACTATGAATACCTAGAAGTCAATGATGAGGGCGAAATTCTTCTACATAATAAATTCAGTGAAGAGGGTACTTCTCCTGTTAATCAAGCGCTTGGATTGGGATATTTCAATGGAAATGTGACGGTATTTAATCCTCCCAAAGGATATTACTATTTCAAAGATTCTTCAAAAGTGGGTGAACTGAGCATTCCATATCCTCATATGTCTTTTATGATGTACCCTAAGCTTGGGATGTTCGAATCTGGAAATAAAATCTACTATCCAAAGCCATGGCCAGAAACAATGAATGTCAATTTTGAAGAAGGTGAATTTTATCAAGCTTTGCTTAAAATGCCGATTATTGAATCTCAAGACAAAACTACTGGAGATACCTTGGGCATATTGAAACTTCCTGAGACATCAGAGCTATTGAGTGATGAGGTTCATGGTTTTCCTATCCCAGTATATACTATGGATGGAGATAGACTTTTATTAAGTATGTGGTTTGAACCAGAAATTTATGTCTATAAAAAAGCTGGTGATGGATTTGAATACGAAAAAACTATAGAAATTGATATTCCTGATTGGGTACCAACTACTTCAGTTTCTTTTGAAAATGCAGATCAGTTTTTTGCGGAAAACCAGAAAAAGAGACCAGGGAATTTGACTAATATTCTGGTAGTAGGAGATTATTATTTGGCTATTTACAATAGAGGTTTAACTGAAGACCAAATGAAAGGTCTTGATCCTCGGGCAGACGGTGGACTTTCGGTTCGTAGAAAGGACCCTAATTTTGCGGCGGTCTTGGATAAAGATTTCAATCAGGTAGCTACCAATGTGCCCTTTCCCATCGCTAGTAATTTCCCCATGGTCGTGAATAATCAAGGTGAAATTGTGGTTTCCAAAGTGGCCGGTTTATCAGAAACCGAAGATGATGGGATTATCCTTTATAAGTTGAAATTGCTTATTGATTAGAACCTTGTTTTCCCATATCAAAAGGCATAAAAAATACCCAATATTGGGTATTTTTTATGCCTTTTCACTTTGGTACATTCGATCAAATTTATCCCTTATCCTTTTATGACAAGAGAAGCGCAATTGGTGTTTTGTAAAAAATGTACTCACCGAGAAATGAATATGGAAATAGGCTTAATCTGTAGTCTTACAGGAGAAAGGGCAAGTTTCACAAACACATGTCCGACTTATTCAATTGATGTAAAAGCTGCTCAGGAAATTAGCGACAATGACTTTGAAGAAGCGGCATTTCAAATTGATCAAATTTCAGAACCGAAACTAAGGGAATTGAGAATGGAACAAAATTTCCCGTTGGCTGTGACTGGGGGTTTTATTGCTGGAATATTAGGAGCAATTCTTTGGGGAATGATCACTGTTGCCACGAATTTCCAGATTGGGTATATGGCGATTGCTATTGGTGCTGGTGTTGGATTTACAATTCGCTACCTCGGCAAGGGTGTTGATCAATCTTTCGGGATTGCCGGAGGAGCGATTGCTCTTATAAGTTGTGTTTTGGGAAACTTTTTGAGCATTATAGGTTTTATCGCGAATGAGGAAGGAATAGGTTTTCTAGAAACGCTCTTAATTTTTGATTATTCCTATACCTTTCTTTTGATGGAAGAAACCTTCCAGATCATTGATCTTCTGTTTTATTCTATTGCTGCTTATGAAGGGTATAAATTTTCATTTAGAGTGCTTTCAAGACAGGAACTTATTTGATTAGGCCTTTAAGGATTCTTTCAAACCATCTTTGATCGGAGTTGGTTTTAAACCATATGCCTTCTCAATTTTGCTGGAATCAAAGCAATAATCCTCGGCTGTCTGATATTTCAACTCCTTTATTTCACGCATAATTGACATAAATAATCCTAAAATTGATACTAGCCAAGAAGGCATCACTTGTAGTTTGAAGTTAGTTCCAAGCTCCTTGTTAACAATTGAGGTAATTTCATTTCCTGATGGGTAGGACTTATCTGTTGGTAGATGCCAGCTTTGATTATAGGAATCCTCCTGCAAAGCCAAAAATGCTGTGGCTTTTCCTGCATCTGGAATATAAGTGAAAGAGTGTTTTTTACCCCCTGCATAGAGCCATTGGGGAGCTTTTCCATTTTTCATGCGCTTAAGGACAAGCTCGTTGAGAAAGCTGTTGGATGCATTAGGACCATAAAAATCAGCTGCCCGGGCTACTAAAGCAGTTAATTTCCCTGCATTTACTTCGGCCCAGAGCATTTCTAAAATTTCTTTCCGAACCAGTCCTTTTCTACTCTTTGGATTCAAGGCAGTCTTTTCAGT
Organism: Algoriphagus iocasae; assembly: GCF_014206875.1. Lineage (GTDB taxonomy): Bacteria > Bacteroidota > Bacteroidia > Cytophagales > Cyclobacteriaceae > Algoriphagus > Algoriphagus iocasae. The sequence continues at coordinate 363,140 of NZ_JACIJO010000003.1, forward strand.
AAGATGTCCAATCTCATCAGGATCGTATGCATACATATTGTCAAAAAATACCAGTTTGGCATTGTTTGAAATGCAGGCCTCTATAGTGTTTCTCATAATGATGGGCCATTCTTCTTCCCAGATCTTACTACTGTATTTAATACCTGCTAAGAGGTAAACGACTTCTGCTCCGGAAACTGCATTATTTACTTTCAGACTATCCAATAAATCTCCAGATTCCAATTCATCAGAATCATTCACTTTTCTTGGCCTTCGACTGAATTGCCTGACTTTAATCCCTTGCAGATTTAACTCATTGGAAACGATTCGGGCAATGTTGCCATTTGCACCTAAAATAGTGTGAAGCGTCATAGATTTGAGGATGAAAAATGAAAGTGAAAAATTAAGGAATATGAAAATGATTTAGGACAGATTGATAAAATGTTTTTAAAAAAATGAGAAAGTTTTTTTTGTGAAAAATATTAAGAGAGGGTCTCATTTATAAGTGAAGGGGAGGAAAAAATGATTTTAATTCCAAGGCAGGGGTAAATAAGCAAAGGATTTTAAGGTATTTCATTAAAAAAAATGAAAATTGAGGTGGTTAAATAATGAAATCGGGCTGCTAAATTGAGATTTTACCGCGGCTGTATAATTTCATTGGCTTCCTGATCTTAAAAGGTATTTTTAAAATGAATACCCTATCAAACCAAATATCACTAATACACCATCATTTAAACAGAAGGTAAATTGAAAAGAAGAGATTTTATTCATCTTTCCGGGATGGGCCTTGGAGCCCTGATGACTCCCGGAATGCTGGCCATGGGCAATCCTGTGACGGCAGAACGATTATTGGAACCGGGAATTGATGCTGCTGCCAAAAAAGTATTGGCAGATATCGCACTGAATGCAGCCAAAGCAAAAGGTGCAACTTACACAGATGTAAGAATCGGCAGATACCTTAACCAGTTTGTCATCACCCGCGAGAAAAACGTACAAAACATCACCAATGCAGAGTCATTCGGTGTGGGGATCCGAGTTATTGCCGAAGGAACCTGGGGTTTTTCCGCTACTTCGGATGTGACACCAGATGGCATCAAGGCTTGTGCTGAAACTGCGGTCGCTATCGCAAAAGCAAATTCAAAACTTCAAAGCGAACCTGTTCAACTTGCACCAGTTAAAGGAGCCGGAGAAGTGACCTGGCAGACTCCTATTAAAAAGAATGCCTTTGAAGTTCCTGTAAAAGACAAAATCGATTTGCTTTTATCAGCAAATGATGCCGCTCTTCAAAATGGAGCTGCTTTTGTTAACTCAGCATTGTTTATGGTTAATGAGCAAAAATATTTTGCTTCCACAGATGGATCTTACATCGACCAAGACGTGCATAGAATCTGGCCAAACTTTACCGTCACTGCTTTGAATAAAGCAGAAGGCAATTTCCGTTCTCGTCAGGCCTTGAGCGCTCCAATGGGGATGGGTTATGAATATTTAGATGGTTTAGCTTCTGAGAAAATCCCTGGTCCAGTAGGATTGGTGAGCTATAGAAATTCTTATGATATCGTTGAAGATGCTACTGCAGCAGCAAAGCAGGCTGTAGAAAAGCTTTCAGCGAAGTCAGTTGTTCCTGGAAAATATGACTTGGTACTCGATCCAGATCACTTGGGTCTGACCATTCACGAATCTGTCGGTCATCCATTGGAGCTAGACAGAGTGTTGGGATATGAAGCCAACTATGCTGGTACAAGTTTCGCAACCTTGGATAAGTGGAAATCAGGTGATTTCAAATATGGATCCGATAAGGTCAACATTTTCGCAGATAAGATACAACCACATTCTTTGGGTTATGTAGCTTATGATGACGAAGGTGTGAAAACCAAAGAGTGGGATCTGATCAAGAATGGAGTTTTGGTGAATTACCAGGCGATCCGTGATCAGGTAAGTATTCTTGGAGAGAAAGAATCTCATGGTTGCTGCTATGCAGACAGCTGGGAATCTGTGCAGTTCCAGAGAATGGCCAACATTTCTTTGAGACCTGGAGCTGAAAAGTTAAGTGTCAACGACATGATTAAAGACGTTGAAAAAGGTGTTTATATCGTGGGTAGAGGTTCTTATTCCATCGATCAGCAGCGATATAACTTCCAGTTTGGTGGTCAGTTGTTTTACGAAATCAAAAATGGCGAAATCGCTGGAATGCTTGAGGATGTGGCCTATCAGTCTAATACTCAGGAATTCTGGAACTCTTGTTCTCAGATTTGTGACAAAGATGATTATAAGCTATTCGGTTCCTTCTTTGACGGAAAAGGCCAGCCTTCGCAGGTTTCGGCTGTTTCTCATGGTAGTTCTACTACCAGATTTGACGGAGTCAATGTAATCAACACAGGAAGAAAGATTTAACTTTAAAATCATCGAAATGGCTATTTTAACTAAAGAAGAAGCAAAAAAAATAATTGATAAAGTTCTTTCTTATGCAACTGCTGACGAAACAGAAGTCAGTATTGGTGGTGGAAGAACAGGTAATATCCGATATGCCAGAAATACAGTAAATACCAGTGGTGAAACCAATAGTATCAGCTTAAGTATTACTTCCGTATTTGGCAAAAAATCAGGTTCTACAAGCATCAACGAATTGGATGATGAATCCCTGAAGAAAGCAGTGGCAAGAGCAGAAGAAATCGCAAAACTTGCTCCTGAAAATCCAGAATACATGCCAATGTTAGGTCCTCAGGATTACATTGAGACCAATACTTTCAGTGAGTCTACTGATAATATCGATCCCGATTATAGAGCACAAGTGGCAATAGACAGTATCAAGCCTTGTGCTGATAACAATTTGACAGCAGCTGGTTATTTGGAGGATTTCTCTGGGTTTAATGCCACTGGAAACAGCAAAGGCCTTTTTGGATACAACAAAAGAACTTCTGTTGATTTTACAGTAACTGTAAGAACAGCTGATGGAACAGGTTCAGGATATGCTGGATCCGACTACAATGATGTCAATTTGTTGAAATCAGGTCCTGTTACTGCTTTGGCAGTCCAAAAAGCCCAGGCATCTGTAAATGCCCAGGCAATCGAGCCAGGAAAATATACTGTAATTCTTGAGCCTAGAGCAGCTTCCGATTTATTGGGAAGATTGACTTTTGGTCTGGATGCCAGAAGTGCTGACGAAGGCCGAAGCTTTATGAGCAAAAAAGGTGGAGGTACAAGAATCGGGGAAAAAATCTTTGATGAGCGAGTAAATATTTACTCAGATCCAACTCATCCAGATATTCCAGTAGCTCCTTGGAGTGGCGATGGTTTGCCATTGGAAAAAACTACCTGGGTGGAAAATGGAGTCGTGAAAAACCTGTTTTATTCTCGTTACTGGGCTGAAAAACAAGGTGTAGAAGCAGTTCCAAGACCTAGAGGTGTCATCTTCGAAGGTGGTGACCAATCTCTTGCTGATATGATCAAAAGCACCGAAAGAGGAGTTTTGGTAACTAGGTTCTGGTATATCAGAGCGGTTGATCCTCAAACTTTATTGTTTACAGGTCTTACCCGTGACGGTACTTTCTACATCGAAAATGGTCAGATCAAATTCCCTGTTAAAAACTTCCGTTTCAACGAAAGCCCGATAATCATGCTAAACAATATTGAAGCGATGGGTAAACCACAACGCGTGGATGGAAGCATGGTGCCTCCGATGAAAATCAGAGACTTCACCTTCACCAGTTTATCTGACGCTGTTTAAAATCGGTATACAGTTTAAATAGGCCGTGGTCGGAATTTAAGTTTGAGAAAGGAAGTTTTCCTTCGAAACTAAATTTCGATCACAGGCTTTACTACATACCTTTTGAAAACTAACCAACAAATGCGCCCTTTCTTCTTCACAAGAATCAAGTACAATTCAGGAAACTGGGACACCGATCAAAGAATGCCTTCTAATCTGATCAATTCACTGGTGGAATACACGACAATTCCAGTGGATGAAACAGAGAAAGTGGTGGAATTGAGTAGCCCTGAGATTTTCAAAAGCCCATTTTGCTATATCAGCGGGCATAAATTGGTGGATTTTTCTTCGCAGGAAAGAGCCAATTTCAAAACATATGTAGAGAATGGAGGCTTTGTTTTCGCTGACGATTGCAATCATGACATCGATGGTTTGTTTGCAAAGTCTTTCGAAGCAGAAATGGCCGAAATTTTTGGTCCTGATGCGCTTCAAAAAATCCCAAATGGCCACTGGATCTATAACTGCTTTTTCGAGTTTGAAGATGGTCCACCAGCTACTTCCTTTGAACTGAATGGTTGGGGAGATGATCTCGTTCATGATTATCTCAAAGCCATCATCATCAAAGACAGAATCGCAGTTTTATACAGTAATAAAGATTATGGATGCGAATGGGACTACGATTTTAGAAACAAACGCTTCCTGAAAATTGACAACACCAAATTCGGTGTCAACATCGTGGTCTATGCCTTAACCTAACAACGTATTGGAAAATAAAGAATTAGCAGAATACAAAGATCTGGTAGCTAAAATCCCTCTGCTGAAAAAAGAGATTGCCAAAGTAATCGTCGGGCAGGAAGAAGTGCTGGATGAAATCATTATCACTTTGCTTGCAGGTGGTCATTGCTTGCTGGAAGGCGTACCAGGACTTGCCAAAACTTTGATGGTAAAAACTATCTCTGAAGTGATGGAACTCCAATTTAAGAGAATCCAGTTTACACCGGATTTGATGCCTGGGGATATTTTAGGGACTGAGATTCTGGAGGAGGATCATGAGACTGGGAAGAAATTTTTCCAGTTTAACCGTGGCCCAATCTTCGCCAACATGGTTTTGGCAGATGAGATCAACCGGACTCCACCAAAAACTCAAGCCGCTTTGCTGGAAGCAATGCAGGAAAAAATGGTGACTTATGGAGGACAAATTCACCCGCTTCCAGATCCCTTTTTGATTATTGCTACCCAAAACCCGATTGAGCAATCAGGTACTTATCCTTTGCCGGAGGCTCAGCTGGATCGTTTTTTATTGTATATCAAATTGGCTTATCCTTCTGAGCAGGAGGAACTTGAAGTATTAGAAAAAACGACTGGGACTTACTTTGGTAAACCAGAAATGGTTTTGTCTGGAAAAGAAGTGAAAAAACTCCAAAAGCTGACCCGACAAGTTCATATTGACTCCAAGTTATTAGAACATATCAACAAGCTGATCCGAAATACCAGACCTGATATCACTCAGGTGGATGCAGTCAGAGAATATGTAGAGTGGGGGGCAGGAACCAGAGCTGGACAGGCTTTGATCCTTTGTGCCAAAGCTCGTGCAATTGTAAAAGGAAGATTTGCTGTAACGCCAGAAGATATCAAGACTTTGGCATTTCCAGTGCTGAGACATCGATTGTCTCTTCACTTCAGAGCGGAAGCAGAAAATGTGTCAGCAGATCAAGTCATTACCAAAATTGTAAATTCTATCCCAGTACATGCAAGCTAGTAATCTGGATATCGTCAAACTGAACAACTTGAAGCTTTCTGCAAAAATTATCAGCGAGCAACTCAAGCAGGGGATCCATCTCGGAAAGAGAGTGGGTGCCGGTAGTGAGTTTGAACAATATAGATATTACGAGCCTGGGGACGATCCAAAGCGAATAGATTGGAAATATTTTTCCCGATCAGGAAAATATATGATCAAAGAGTCACAGGCTGAAAGTCATCTGCATATCACCTTGATGCTGGATCTTTCTGGCTCGATGAATTACGAAGAAAATGGGATCCGTCGATTAGACTATGCGAAAAACTTGTTGGCTTCGATTGCTTATTTGGCCCATTTGCAGGGAGATTCTTTGTCATTTTTCACTTTTCATGAAGGCGTTTTAACCAAGAAAGTAGCCCCTTCTCCAAAGAGTTTTCAGCGTATTTTGTTCTATTTGGAATCAGAGAAAGCTTCTGGTTCTTGGCCAGTGAGCAAACAGTCTTTTCCAGCAATGAAGAGCAAGCAAAAAGAATTGATTATTCTGGTTTCCGACTTTCTTCAAAAAGACAATGAATGGGTAGAAATTGTGGAGGAAATGAAGCATCCACAAAAGGAAATTGTCTTATTCCAGCTTCTGGGAAAGCAGGAGAAAGAGTTCGATATGAAAGGCAGTTTTATTTTCAAAGATCTGGAAAGTGATCGTGAAATTACCTTGGATGGAGCAGCTGCCAAAAAAGACTACAATGAGGCAATCTCTGGATACTTATCATCTTTAAGAGAAGCGTTTCATCAGCCAAATATCCACCTGATGCAGGAAACCATTGACGAACCGATCGTTTCTGTCGTATCGAAGTTTTTATCCAAAAGATCATTTACCTGATGGAGATTCTTCAGCCCATATTGCTTTGGGGACTTTTAGGTCTTTCCATCCCTTTGGCGGTTCATTTATGGAATGGTAAAAAGGGTAAAAACGTGGCATGGGCTGCAATGGCTTGGCTTTCCGAACAAGAAAATCAATCTTCTAAATCAATTCGACTAGACCAAATTCTGGTTTTACTCTTGAGAATGATTCTGTTGGTGTTGTTCATTTTGCTACTTTCTCATTTGATTTTGAACTCCTGGGAAATTTCTGAAAGTAAAAAAGTGGTGCATTTGGTAGCTCCGGATCGACAGGTTTTTGAAGAATTCCGATTTGAATTAGAGCAGGCGGATGAGCGAGAGGAGGAAGTTGCTTGGATAGATAGCGAATTAACAGAAATATCCGAGGAACTTGAGCCGGATTGGTTTGCTTCCTATGAGATCCAGAAAGCATTGAATTCTTTGGAAGGACCGATAGCAGAACTGCATTTCTATCTTCCAAACTCAGAGAATTATCTTCCAGAGAAGATGCTGATAAGTCCAGTGAAACCAATTATCCATCTAGCAAAAACAGCTTCTGGTCCAAGCCCGAATTTCGGAATCGAACTAGACTCAGCTAGAATGCTGGAAATTGGAAATGATGGCCTGCTTGTCTCACAATCCGAATCAGAGAATAAAGCAGCGATTATTTCTTTGAAACAAGTCGGGTTTTATTTGGGGAATCTTGAGGAAGAGGAAAGAGAAAATGTGATAGCTTCTTTAAATTCCATTTCTCAGGTGATGAAGATCTATTTTGTCGAGAAGGAGAATCCAGAGGGTGCTACATTAATTTTTGATGATGGGAATCCTGAAAATATAGAATCCAATAAACTTTACTTTTTGACTGAAAGATCTGGTTTTCCTGAAGCTGACAATGTTAATTTTATTTCTACCAAACTTGATTTCGAAAGTTCTGAATTAGTGCAAACAGGTCGATTGCCTGAGTTTTTGTTGGGTAAGTTGATAGATTTTGTGGGGGTGAAACCGCAGGATTCGAAGATTTCGGAAACTCAGATTTCTTCTCGCTTTTTGATAAATGAAAAGCAGCGAAATGAGAAGAAATCAGGATTGGAAATACTTCTTGTAGGTTTGTTTGTTCTCACTTTTGGAGCAGAGCGTTACTTGTCATTTCAGAGGGGGATATGAGTCGGATCGAACAACATATCGAGCATATAGAGAACCAAATCAGGATCAATTCCTTTTTGAAATCGCTATTGGTTGCTTTAGGATCAGGATTACTTTTTTATGCATTTCAGGATTCTCTTGCTGTCGCTTTATCTGTAGCTCTAATCTCCTTTTTTATAGCTGCTTACTTTTTTGGGCTTTTCAAAAATCAAAAGACCTTGGCTCTTCAAATCCTTCATGAGAGAATTCCTGCATTGGAATTTAGCCTAGAGCTTCTTTCAAAAAGTGAAAGAAACCTTGCGGAGTCGTTACAATGGGAGCGAATTAACTTGCAGGTACCGGAAGAAAAGCCTTCGATTTATAAAGAAAATCTCCAAGTGGCAGTCTATTTCTTTTTGATTTCAATAGCCGTATTTGGGCTTAGTTTCCTTGATTTTACTGCTGATTCAGATACTTCACTTCCAAATAATGAAATAAGAAATACAGTTCCTGTAACTGAAGAACAGGTTCCAATTGAGCTATCCAATTTATCTGTTAGGATAGTCCCGCCTTCATACACCGAATTGCCAGTTATTGATCAAAATTCGATGGAGATAAAAACCATCAAAGGATCAAAGATTAATTGGGAGACTGAATTTTTAGGTGCCGATGAACTGGAAGTGATGCTTGTGAATTCACAAGGGGAAGAATTGATTTTCGCGAGAAACTCAGATCAATATTTGTTACAGGACGAGGCTTCTGGTTCTGGAATTTATGCGATTAGAGCGTATAAAGCGGGTGAGAAAGTATTCGAAACCTCTTATTATACTTTGGAGGTAACTGAGGATAAAGTGCCTCTGATCCAACCGACAGAGAAAGATGTCTATAAATTTCACTTTCAAAAAGACCCACAAAAGATGGGTTTGGAAGCTAGAATCTCCGATGATTTTAAAGTGAGTGAAGTGTATTTGGTGGCAACTTTGGCCAGAGGCTCAGGTGAGAATGTGAAATTCAGGGAAAACAAAATTGAAATCAACGAGCGAAATTTCAAGTCTTCTTCCATTAAGACCGAGTTGGATTTTGAAGCTTTGGAATTCAAACAAGGGGATGAATTGTATTACTATTGGGCGGCAAAAGATAATAAAAGACCAGAAGCTAATTTTTCCAGATCAGACACCTATTTCATCAAATATGTGGATTCGACGGGGATTGGAGAGGCTGAAATGGCTGGAATGGCAATCAGTGTTTTACCGGAATATTTCCGAAGCCAAAGACAAATCATCATCGATACAGAAAAGCTGATTGCTGGTAAAAAGACGATGAAGCAGCATACTTTTAATGAAACCTCTAACAACATCGGCTATGATCAGAAATTGCTTCGCTTGCGCTACGGGCAATATTTAGGAGAAGAGTTTGAAAATTCGGCCGGTGGAGGAATAATGGAAGGAGATGATGGAGATATTTTGGCAGGGTATCGACATGCACATGATCAGGAAGGGGAGCATGAACCGACTGGTCTGCCTATAGAACAGCATGAAGAACATGCCGAAGAATCAGGAGCCGAAATGGAATACAAAAATGAAGATGAATCTGGCTTGGGAGACTTACTAAGTGCATTTATGCATGATCATGGATCAGAGGAAGTAAATACTTTTTATGAGGAGTCAACGAAAAGTGCTTTGAAAATGGCCTTAGAACAGATGTGGGAATCGGAACTTTATCTTCGATTATACGAACCTGAAAAGGCTCTTCCTTTTGAAAAGAAAGCGTTGGAATATTTGAAATCCGTTCAGCAAAAATCGAGAGTTTATGTGAAAAGAACTGGTTTTGATCCGCCACCGATCAAGGAAGAAGAGAAAAGGCTGAGTGGAGAATTGGATGATATCGAACAGCTGATTCAGAAAGAACAGAAGATTTTAGAAGAGAAAATCAAGCCTTTGGCATCTCGGGTTTTGGGCTTGGTTTCGAAAACTGAATTCAGCTCGTCCGATCAGATTGCAATCTCTGAACTGGGAAAACTTTGGACAGCCAGAATGCAATATTCTGGTATGGAAGACTGGTCGGTTTTACTGGCTTTGCAGCAACTGACCTCCGGTGAAATCACCAAAGAATCCAAAGCCCAGTTGGTTGAGTCGCTTTATCCGATAGCAAATTCTGGTGAGAAATTGTCTGCTTCCTATTTACAGAAAAATGAGCTTGAAACAGCTTTTTGGAAAAATATCAAATGATGGATTTTAACCCTTCTCTACCCAAAATTTGGTTGATTGTTTTTCTGTTGATGATCCTGCTGATTTTGGGTTTTCAGCTTTTCTTGATTTTCAAGTCTGCGGATCAAAGTCCTAAGAAATGGGTTAGATCCATCTTAAATATCCTTTTCTCGTTTTTTTTGATTTGTTACCTTCTACAGCCAGTTTGGGAAAGTGATCAAGGATCTGACCCTGTTTTGGTCTATTCAAAAGATGTTCCCTCATCACAAATCAAAAGATTGAGAGATAGTTTAGGAATTCGGAAGACTTTATCGGTTGAAGATTACCAAGGCAAAGGAAATCCGGTTTATTTGGTTGGGAATAGATATTCTAATATCGAATTGAATAGACTGAATGGTAAAAATGTCAATTTGGTCAAAGTTGAAGAAGGTCTTTTTCCTGAATATTTACATTGGAAAGGGATTGTTAGAAAAGGGGAAATGCAGCTGGTGACGGGACTTCTCTCTACTGGTAAGAAATCCCTTCTCGAATTGAAAATTCAGGATCAGGTGCTCGCATCCGATTCAATTGAGGCAAATCAGGAAAGTTTCAACTTAAGATTTCCTGTTCAAGTCACTGGAAGAAATGAAGTGAATCTTTTTTTGAATGATTCCCTGATTGCGGGTATCAATTTTTTTGCTGTTCCACCAATCCCAAAAACTTATCAACTGAGATTCTCTTTTCCGAATCCAGAGCAAAGGAATTTGAATCGCTATCTGGAAGAAAAAGGAGAAAAGGTGGATGAAAGAATCCAAGTTTCGAGAGCAAGTCAGATTCAGTCAAGTGATGAAGATTTAGACTCGCTGAAAGTTTTGATTGCTGACTTAAATCAACTTAAAAGTCGAAGCGTAAGGGCAGAACTGGCAAATGGAACTACTGGAGTTTTGATGATTAATTCAGGAAATCCAGAATCAGATGTCAGAGAGTTGAATGAGCTTTTTAAGACTGATTTTGAAATCAAGCGATCAGGAACTGAGGAATGGAGGGAATTGGAGTCGGGCATTGAAGCACTTCCTTATACTTTCGAGGCGAAAAAAGGACAGAAAATGCTTTTTGAGAATTCTGTCGCTGTTCAGGATTTAGGAACCATGAAAGTAGGAATGAGCTTGATAAGCCAGACATTTCCAATTTATCTGAGTGGTGATACTGCTGTTTATTCAAAAATTTGGGATGAAATCCTTGGTGAGCTCATTCCTGATCAATTGAGTAATTGGAGTTATGATGCACCTTTGTTTTCTGATCAAATTGGGACTTTGGAATATAACGGAGCCGAAAATGAAGATGGTTTTTCGTTGATAGGTTCTGATACCATCTATTTTCAGAAAGATTTGGTCAATCCATTTACACAAGTCTCTCGTTTTTCATTGGCGGAATCTGGATGGGCAAGTTTATCGGATTCTGTAGAAGTATACCTATATGGTGATGAGGAATTGGAAACTGTTAGGAATTCAAAAAATATGGCTGATTTTTTAAGAGGAAATAATTCAAATGAGGCAATGGAAAAGTTGAATTCTGAAAAAGGGAAAATCTCCGATTGGGTATGGCTTGGTCTGTTCCTCTTGTTTTCTGGTCTTTTGTGGCTAGAACCGAGATTGAATTATTGATTTTTTTTTACTCCGACTGTTGCATATTCTTGATGGGCTGCGTTCAGGCTGAAAAACCATCATGAAAATCTTTCTTAGATTGATATTAGCCCTTTTCTTTTTTGGCTTTACGCCAGGAGAAAAGAATGTGCTAGAATCTGAGAAAGAAACGTGTCGAATTGATAGACATGAGTTTACGGCGGTTGGAAAACTTGAAAATGAGCATTTCAGGAAATTTCAGCATCAAGCGAAGACAGTTTTAGAATAGAATAATCTACAAGAAACTGTTTAGCCAAATAGATAAAAATCAGCCAAATTTGGCTGTCAAAGTAATAACGTATTGAATTGAACTATACGGAAGAGGAACTGATCGACGGTTGCAAACGGAGATCGGCCAAACACGAAGAAGTATTCTATAAAAAATACTATGGCTACGTCATGGGGATCAGTCTGTCCTACTCGAAAGAGAGGGATTTAGCGCTGGAGATCACCAACGATGTCTTTCTTAAATTTTTTGCTTCCATCAAGAAAGTGGAGAGTTTCCAGACAGTCAAAGCTTGGCTGCGGAGAATCACCGTCAATACAGCAATAGATTATTATCGAAAAAATAAAAAGTATCAGAATCATTCAGATCTGGAAATAGATGTCCCTAACGAAGTGGAAGTAAATGCGCTTTCAAGTTTGGGATTCGAGGATATTATCAAATTAATAAACCAACTACCGGATGATCAGAAATTGGTCTTTAACCTGTACGAAATAGAAGGGTACAGTCATAAAGAGATATCTGATCGAATGGGTATTACGGAGGGTTCGTCAAGAGTTTATCTCACCCGGGCGAAAGTTAAACTCCGTCAATTGGTTCATATACATTTAAAAGAATATGAAGGAAGATAAGTCGGATAAATGGATCGCCTCTTCCCTTAAAAAACATCTGGAAGAGGGAAAATTGCCCTACGAGGTAGGAGCATGGGAGGGATTCCAGAAAGTGAGAAATGCCAGAAAACGCCGCAATATCTATTATTGGGGGGGCGCTGTTGCGGCATCTTTGCTTTTATTATTTGGAATCAGCCAAGTGTTGAGAATGGAGACTTCTGTGCCTGATGATACGCTGAGAAACACGGAAATTCTATCCAATCAGGAAAAGGAAACCATGGTTGAAACTCCTAATTCAGATGAGGAGAATTTGGTCGAGCCATCAGAATCAGCAATTGCGATAGCTCCTGAAACTTCTGGCGATACTGAGAAAACTACTCCTAAAACAGAGAGTAAGTCTTCCAGAACTCCTAAAACAGATGATTCTGTGAAAGCCGATAAGCCACTTTTGGCAGTGGCAGAAGAAGAGGTTCCCAAAGTGAAGGAAAGTGAAAGTGCTATTCAAAAAGAGGAATTAAATGCAATAGCTCCTCCTGAGGAGAAAAAGGAAATCCCATTAATTGCTAAAAAGGAAGAGAAAGCTGTTGCCAAAGCTGAAGAAACTATTCCGACAAAAGAAGAATCAATTCCAACTAAAATAGAGAATACTACTTCTACCATAGCCACTTTGGATCAAAAGACTGAAGTCAAAGAAGAACCAAAAGCTTCCATTACGATAGTTGAACCAAAAAATGAGAACAAGACCATTGCAATGGTTGAGGAAAAGGATTTTCCTGAAATTCCTAAAGATCATACTAAAGTCGTGTTGGGAATGGGAGTCTCTCCGGGTTTTGGGGCAATGCAGCAAAATGATGTCAATACCATTGCGTCAAGCATCGGTGTGGGGATGATCTTGGATGTAGATTTGCCAGGTAAATTGACTGTGGGCTCAGGCTTTGGTTTAAACTACATGAACCAGCAAAATGAGACTCAGATGCCTGTAACTGTAGCTGGTTACCGAACCTCTCAAGTAGAAAAGCAGGATATTCAGCAGGTACAGGTAGAAATGCCAATCTATGTCAAATATCCAGTGACAAGAAATAACTCAATTTCTATTCAGGCAGGATTCTCCAATTTATATGCGATCAATCAAAATGCTGAACAATTGACCACCATCAATGAACAGGTGGCTGTCAATGGGTCACTTGATGCATTTAGTAATTCCAGTTCATTTGCTATTCAAAGTAATGCGGTCACTCAATCCAGAGTGCTAACTAATCCGGATTCTAAATTTTATCCTTTTGCCACAGTGAACCTAGGAGTAAATATCAGATTTCTGGAAACAGAAAAAATGAATTACATGGTGATGCCATTTTATAACCATCAGTTGAGATCGATCTCAGGTTTTGGAAATAATTTCGGAATGTTCGGAGCTAGCTTAAAATTAAACTTTGGTGGTTCCGACGAAAAATAAGCTGTTTTAGTATAATAAGAAAAGGAATTATGCCTGCACAAACCCCTTGTGCAGGCATTTTTTATATTGCTTCTAAATATAGGATCAGAAAATTGCTATTGATTTTTAAATCAGTTTTATTCAGATATCCAAACCTATTATGATACCATGTTTACTAACACTAAAGCCTTTGGAGGTTTCTCTGTAGATAGCCTCCATGATGCTCGGATTTTTTATACTGAAGTTTTGGGCATGGAGGTGGAGAAATTACCTCTTGGCATCCTTGCTCTAAAAATTTCCGGAGGAAGTCAGATTATGATTTATCCGAAAACCAATCACGAGCCAGCGACATATACCGTTTTAAACTTCCCTGTGAAAGATGTAGAAAAAACTGTCGATGAATTGATAGCCAAAGGGATTGTTTTTGAACAATATGTGGAGCCGATCAAAACAGACGAAAAAGGAATTTGCCGAGGTGCCGGACCTTTGGTAGCCTGGTTTAAAGATCCTGCTGGTAATATATTATCTGTGGTTCAGGATATTGGGATATAAAAAAATCCCGATTGTTGACCAACCGGGATTTTCTGTAATTCGATTACTAAGGATTAATAGTTGATGTAATTTGTGATCAATTGTAGATCTAATTTATCATCCTGGGAACTGCTTTCTTCCAGCCCTCTAAGAATCAGTGTATACACTCGATTTCCCAATAATTCGATGTTACTGGCAGTAACTAGAGTTTCACCAGAGCTTTTTGATTTCACCGTCAGGTTGTAAACTTTAGGAGCAAGGCTTTCAAAATCACTCGCCATCCCAAATTCCAGGTCTTCTACAAGTGAATTTTCCATTTCAGAAAGTTCAAGCTCTACATTTCCTGCATCCGGAGATAAGTTCACCAATCTCAATTGAGCCTCATCCGCATTAGGATCTTCCCAATTATCCTGAACCATCACAGCGTCCAATTGATCTACTTTATTCACCAAGAATAAAGAATAAACACTGTCAATTTTCAAAGTGAAATTCTTCTCTAAAAGTGAGCTCAGCGAATTGGTAGTAGTGAATTTGAACAATCTGTTTCCAGTGTAGAAAGGGCTATAGCTGATCCCTTCTGTATAGTCTAAAGGGTAATCATTTACTTTGTTTTGATTTGCGTAAACATCCAACAATGGAGCGTCAGGAGAACCCTGATAAATCAAAACATACGCTCCCTGAGGGATTTGATTGACATCATCGTCATCAAAACAACTCGTTAAGCTGAAGGTAGCGCCAATTAATGCAAGGGCAACTAAAGATCTTAAGTGATTTGCAGACCAGTTTTTTACTCTTTTAAACATAATAGTGGGTTTAATTTTTATTCACTACCGTGACGATTTTACCCTTTCAAACGCTTCAATGGATTGTTGATTTTTTAAAATAAGTTTATTCCTTTAATGGAAATTTTCCGATGGGACTTCTTTAATGCTCCTAAATAAGGATGATTTGTTAGGAAAGAATAGCTTACTTTATTTGCTTATAACCCAAAAGCTTAGTGAAATTTAATACAATGCTTTATTCTACTCATTTAGAAGACTTCAAATCCATATAATTTAAAGGAATTGAATTTATCTGGTTCATCAATGATTTCAAAATGTACTTGGGCTTTTGAAATCATAGAAAAGCAAGGTCACAGATTACAATGTATAGGAAAGGAAAATGAATCCCTCTTCAGAAATCAAGATACAGTTTGCAAATTGAGGAGGATTGGTGGCTATCTTAAGAAAGAAATAAAAAATGAAAGGAATCAAATTATTCATTCTAGTAGTGTCAGGCTTTGCTTTGACTGCATTGTCCTGTACTGAAAAGAAAGAAATACCCAAACCCAATATCCTTTTTGCAATCATGGACGATGTAACCTATATGCACATGAGTGCATATGGTTGTGATTGGGTAAATACTCCAAACTTTGATCGGATCGCTTCCGAAGGGATTCTTTTTCAAAATGCTTACACTCCAAATGCAAAATGCGGTCCTTCCAGATCTAATATTTTGACTGGAAGAAACTCTTGGCAATTGGAAGAAGCGGTTAACCACTGGGCTGATTTTCCTGTAAAGTTTAAAACTGTCGCAGAATCCCTTTCAGAAAATGGGTATCACGTCGGGTATACGGGCAAAGGCTGGGCACCTGGAATAGCAAAAAATGAAGATGGAAGCCCAAGGGATTTATTGGTCAATCGATATATTGAGATCAAATTGACTCCTCCTACAGCACATATCAGCAACGTTGATTATGCTGCCAATTTCGAAGTGTTTTTAAATGAAAAAGAATCAGAAGAGCCTTTCTTTTTCTGGTATGGTGGCTTAGAGCCACATCGAGGATATGAATATGGTTCCGGGATAGCAAAAGGTGGTAAGAATGTTGCCCAAGTGAAAGATGAGGATATCTTTTCTTTCTGGCCAAAGGTTGATTCTGTGAGAACGGATTTGTTGGATTATGCTTTTGAAATAGAATATTTTGACAAGCAACTTGGGAAAATGCTCGACCAACTAGAGGCTGCTGGAGAATTAGAGAACACGCTAATTATTGTTACTTCTGATAATGGAATGGCTTTCCCAAGAATCAAAGGGCAGGAATACGAATATTCCAACCACTTGCCTTTGGCGATGATGTGGCCAGCAGGAATTAAATCTACAGGTAGAAAAGTGGAGGATTTGGTGAGCTTTATTGACTTAGCACCGACATTCTTGGAAGTGGCAGGTATTTCTGAAGAAAGTTCAGGAATGGAAGCCATTACCGGAAGAAGTCTTACCGATTTAATGTATGCCGATAAAGGAGGACAATTAACTGAAGATAGAAACTTTGTGGTGATTGGAAAAGAAAGACATGATGTAGGAAGACCAAATGACGAAGGATATCCAATTCGAGGTATGATCAAAGACGGAATGCTTTACCTGAAAAATTTTAAAACAGATAGATGGCCTGCCGGAAATCCTGAGACTGGATATCTCAATACCGATGGAGGAGCTACCAAGACGGTGGTTTTAAATAGTATTTATTCTCCAGATACTTTCAAATATTGGAATTGGTCGTTTGGGAAGCGTAATGAGGAAGAATTGTTTGATATCAAAAATGATCCTGACTGCATGAGAAATCTTGCTCAGGAGGAGGAATTTCAAGATCTCTTGAAAACTATGAGAAGAGAATTGGTCACTGAACTTACCGAGCAAGGAGACCCTAGAATGTTTGGGAAAGGAGATTTGCTGGAAAGTTATACTTATACCGACAAAAACAGTGTCAATTTCTACGAAAGATACATGAATGGAGAAAAGGTTAATTTCGGCTGGGTGAGAAAAACAGACTTTCAAAATGTATCTGAAATTGAAACCTATCAGCAAATGGAGAAAGGAAAAAACTCAATCCAATTGGACAAAAAATAAATTTATTAACCCATAGAATATGCACATCAAAACTAAAGTTTTAACGACTTTTTTACTTATTGGATTGGCTTTCCAAATAGGCTGTACTGCAAGTGAAAGTCAAGGCAAAGAAGAGCAAAATGATAAGCCCAATATAGTAATCATCTACATGGATGATTTAGGATACGGTGATATGGGTGCATATGGTGCAACTGAAATCAAAACACCGAATATGGATAGACTGGCAAATGGAGGATTAAGGTTTACGAGCGGTTATGCTTCATCTGCTACCTGTACTCCAAGTCGTTATGCTTTGCTGACTGGAACCTATCCTTGGAGAAATAAAGATGCCCGAATTCTGCCTGGGACAGCTCCTTTGATTATCGATACTGCTCAATTGACTTTGCCAAAACTTTTGAAAGAGCAAGGATATCATACGGGGATTGTTGGGAAATGGCATTTAGGATTAGGAATAGGCAATGTAGATTGGAATCAGCACATTTCTCCAGGACCAAATGAAGTGGGATTTGATTATAGCTACATTTTAGCAGCGACACAAGATCGTGTACCTACAGTTTATATCGAAAATGGGGATGTAGACGGCTTGGATCCAGATGATCCGATTTTAGTTGATTATTCAACCAATTTTGAGGGAGAGCCTACAGGGAAAGATAATCCAGAATTATTGACCATGAAATGGCATCACGGTCATAACAATAGCATTGTCAATGGTATCCCGAGAATAGGATTTATGAAAGGTGGTGAATCAGCCAAATGGAGTGATGTAGATATGGCTGATCATTTTTTGAAAAAAGCTCAGGATTATGTCAAATCCCATAAAGAAGAACCATTTTTCCTTTACTATGCTTTACAACAACCTCATGTTCCTAGAACTCCTAACCCAAGATTTGTGGGAGCTTCAGATTTGGGTCCTAGAGGCGATGTAATTGTCGAAGCTGATTGGATGATTGGCGAATTTGTAAAAACTTTGGAAGAGGAAGGATTGCTGGAAAATACTTTGATCATTTTTTCCAGTGACAATGGGCCGGTGTTAAACGACGGTTATTATGATAATGCGGTGGAAATGCTAGGTGATCATACTCCGGCAGGCCCATTGAGAGGAGGGAAATATAGCTTGTTTGAAGCAGGCACTAGAGTTCCATTCTTTACCTACTGGAAAGGAACCATTCAACCTGGGGTTTCTGATGCGATTGTATCACAAATTGACTTGATGACATCTTTGGGTCAACTAGCAGGAAGCACTAAAAAAGGAGAGGACAGTGAAAACTTTTTATCCACTTTTCTGGGTAATTCCAATGTTGGAAGAACCGAATTGGTCTTGGAAGCCTCTAGTAGATTGGCATTGAGAAAAGGAGATTATGTGATGATTCCACCACATAAAGGTCCGGCTATTTCGGCTTCCGTCAATATTGAAATTGGTAATGACCCGGAAATTCAATTGTATGATTTGAAATCAGATATCGGACAGCAAACAAATATTGCAAAGGATAAACCGGAAATTTTAAATGATATGGTCAAAGACTATGAGAGGATAGTAGGGAGTGCAGTGCCCCTCAAAGTTAAGTAAGTTGGTTAATTCACTCGAGTAGAAAGCATTTGATGAAGTGGAAACACTTTGTTGAATGCTTTTTTGATTTAGGAGTGTCGGGAATTATTTTACATTTAAATTGATTGACTGATTGTAAAATCTAAGGGAATCCCGAAAGCGTATGAACAATGATCAAAGGTTAGTGGAAGGAAGTATTTTAAAATCCTTGACGACGCTCGCCTGGCCTATCATTATGGCGAATATCCTTCAGACCGCTTATCAATTGATTGATACTTTTTGGCTTGGAAGATTAGGCGCAAATGCAGTAGCTGCAGTCAGTATCAGTTTTCCAATCTTATTTCTTGTGTTGTCTCTAGGAGCAGGTTTGACCTTGGCGGGAACTGTGATCGTTTCTCAATATAAAGGGGCTGATGATCAGAAAATGATCAATTTTTCGGCCTCCCAAACAGTCATGTTGGTTTTGCTAGTTTCCATCTTATTGGCTCTTGTGGGATATTTTTCTGCCAATCCTTTAATGAGATTAATAGGTGCAGGACCAGAGATTTTTCAAGACTCGGTTACTTATTTTCAGGTTTCATCCTGGGGTTTTGTCTTCTTATTTATGTTTTTCGTTTTCCAATCTTTGATGAGAGGAATTGGTGATGTTTTGCTCCCGATGTATATCGTGTTGGGTACTGTTTTTCTGAATCTGGTTTTGGATCCGCTTTTTATTTTTGGGTTTGGATCTATTCCGGGGTATGGAGTCGCTGGAGCTGCGATAGCAAGTGTAATAACACAGGGCTTGTCTGCTGTAGCTGGACTGATGATTTTGTTTAGTGGAAAAAGAGGGATCAAGATCAATTTAAAAGACATGCGATTGAAACTTGACTGGGTTAAGAGGCTTTTTGCTTTGGGGATTCCAGCAAGTTTAGAGCAATCTTCCAGAGCTGCAGCCATGACAGTAATGGTGATGTTGGTAACAAGTTTTGGTAGTTCGGTGGTAGCTGCATATGGGATAGGGGCAAGAATCCTGAGTTTAGTGATTGTACCCGCTTTGGGGTTTGCGATAGCCACCACCTCTTTGGTTGGTCAGAATATTGGTGCTTCAAAAATCAAAAGGGCTGAAAAAATTGGCGACTTGAGCAGCAAAATTGCATTTTTTGGACTTACAGCGATTGGAATGTTGTTGTTCTTTTTTGCGGAAACATTGACTCGGTTTTTCGTCCCCAATGATCCTCAAGTAATACAGGATGGAGCGAAATTTATCCGGATAATGGCTCCGAGTTTCGGTTTACTAGGAGTTCAGCAAGTGTTAAATGGCCTTTTCAATGGAGCAAGATTTACCCAAGCTTCTATGTTGATATCAGTGTTCAGCATGTGGGTGGTCCGATTTCCAGTAGCTTTTATACTTTCCTCAAAAACAGTTTTGGGATTTGAAGGGATCTGGTGGGCATTTCCTATTTCCAATTTAATTGCTGCCATCGTCGCATTTTCTTATTACAAATCAGGTCACTGGAAACTCAGAACTATCCGAAATCGAAGACTTTGGATAGAGCAGGGGATTGGTTAAAAAAAGCCCTTGAAAGGTTCCAAGGGCTTAATAGGATTATTCTCTCTCCCAAAAAAATGGTGGCTCAATTCCTAGAGATCTAAGGTAAACATAACCTTGGCCTCTATGATGAACTTCATTTTCAATCGCATAGGCTACGAGTTCATACCCTGAGCTTTCATACTGACCAAAAGCCACAACTTTTTGTTGGAAAACTTCAAAAGGGATGTTTGGCCAAGACTGATTGATTTGTTCAGTCGCTTCATCCCATGCCTTTAGAAGATCTTCTTTTGTTTTTAGGTCTTTTTTATCCTCTTCCAGGGCTTCCCATTTTCCGGTTTCTAATCCTTTCGCAGAAGGTGCTGCAATGGCAAGCATTTCTTTGACCAATTCAGCATAGGTTCTCATTCCACCGATACTCAATTCAAATAATTCTTTTTCAGGGAATTTTTCCAATGTTCTTCTGCTCAGGCTTCTATGACCTTGCCAATGTTTTAAAAGTTGATCCTTTGTGATGATCTGACTCATAGTTTCTGTTTCCATAATGCTGTTATTTGATGTTGTTTCTGTAAAATTACCATGCCCTAGTGTCAGCCTTATGTCAGTAGGATTTTTAGATTTTGAATTTTTTTTACCTCATTTGAATAAAATTAGATAGCACACTAAGAGATGAACAGGATCGATAGACTCACAGGTATTCTTACCCACCTCCAAACCAAAAGAACCATCAAGGCAATAGAATTGGCTGATCGATTCGGAGTGAGCTTACGGACTATCTATAGAGATGTAAGAGCACTTGAGGAAACCGGTGTGCCGATCATAGGAGAAGCTGGTCAGGGGTATTCATTGGTCGATGGCTATAGATTGCCTCCAGTGATGTTTACCAAAAAAGAGGCATTGGCATTTATTGTTGCGGAGAAATTGGTGGAAAAAAATATGGATGAAGAAAGCAATACCTACTTCAAAGAAGCATTGATAAAAATAAAAGCCATTCTGAAATCTGATGAAAAGGATCTGATCGGAAGGATGGACGATTCTATTCTGGTTTTGGATTCACATCCTATTTCTTCCCAAAAAAGGCAAAGCAGAAATTTTCAGAAAGTCTTAGACGCAATTTCTGAAAGAAAGATTTTGAAGACAGTTTATTCGACTTTTGAGCCAAAAACTACTACACAAAGAACCCTGGAACCAGTCGGGATTTATCATAGCTTTTCGCAGTGGTATATGATTGCTTATTGTCATCTAAGAAAAGATTATAGAACTTTTCGCATAGACCGATTTGAAGAAATTCAAGTCAGGGAGGAAACCTATGTGCTATCAAAGCATCCTAAATTACAGCGATTTTTAGATAAGCTTAGTGAGGAGCAAAAACTTTTTCAGATTGTCATTAGAGTTCAGGAAAGAGGATTGAAATTTCTTCAGAACATGAAATACAATCTTGGCTATGTTTCGGAAAAGAAAGTTGGGATGGAGACTGAAATGATTTTTATGAACTCTTCACTAGAATGGTTTTTAAGGTCTATAATTCATATGACTGATATGCTCCGGATTGTAGAACCTGCAGAATTGAAAATCAGTCTGGAAGGTTTATTGGCCGATATCAGAAATACTCAGGATTCTTTTTGATTTCGATTTGTATTTAGCAGAATATTTGGTCTTTACGGGATTTTTCAGTCAAAAAAATCATATTTTGTACCTGGTTTTTGGATAAGGTGTAGCTACTTTTTTTGGTAGCGAGATCTTTATTAAAAGGATGGATTTTTACAGGTTTTCAGGAATTACTGCATTGAATACCCTTTTTATATCCCTGTTTCAAAAGCCTTTTTCTAAGATTATTCTTTCTATTTAATGAATTTTTATCATGTCAACATTGAAAATCAAACTCAAAGGAAATGATCATTTACCCTATTTAACGGGGGAGGATCAAGGTTTTGAATTTTATGGATTAGATCAGGCTTTTACTGTTTTTAATCCTACCAGAGGGGATGTAGAAGAACAAACTATTGTCATTGATGATGATAAAATCATCGAATTTGAATTTGATGACAACAGTGTCTGGATTGGGGATAGAGAAACTTTAGGGGAAATTTTTCCAGGTCAGTTTAAACGCTCAGCAGGTGAAGATGAACTTTTTCTACCGGATGAAATAAGTTCTGAAGATTCTGAAAGAGGGATATTCAAAAAAGTTGGCATCAAGCTTTTGAAAGTCTTTGTAAAGAAGAAAGTGATTCGACCAAAAATGCGAGAGATGGCCGGAAATCTGGAAAATAAGCAGCTCGCTTTCAAAGGCAATGATTTTAAAAAAGTCAAATATGGGATTTTATGCCATTGCCTACCTGATTTTGAATTGGAAGAGGCAAAAGACCTGGATATTTCAAAACCTCATATTTTATTCTTGCATGGCACCGGATCCTCTACCAAAAGTTCTTTTGGGGATTTAAAAGAGTCCAGTGATTGGAAGGATTTGGTTTCTTCCTATGGCGAAAAACAGATTTTGGCATTTCAGCATCGAAGTCTGACTTGCAGTCCTTTGGAAAATGTGATGGAATTAGTCAGCCAGCTGCCCGATGGAATCGAACTGGATTTGCTCAGTCAATCCAGGGGAGGCTTAGTGGCAGATGTTCTGGCAAGATTCTGTACCTCAGAAAAGGGATTTGACGATGCAGAAAGAGGGGTTTTAATCGATAATGATAGAGATCGGGACATTGAAGTTATTGAAGAGCTCAAAAAGTTGATGACTTCCAAAAAGATCAAAATCAGAAAAATGGTTCGGGTGGCAAGTCCTGCAAATGGAACTACGTTGGCTTCTAAACGATTGAATATTTTTTTAAATGTCACCTTCAACTTGGTTGGTTTAGCAACTGGACAGGCAGGAAATCCGATTTTCGTGGCATTCAAGGAAACTATCATGGAGGCAGTTTCCTGCAAAGATGATGTAGACGTTTTGCCTGGTTTGGAAGCCATGAATCCAAAGTCTCCTTTTATCAAAATACTGAATTATCAAGGATCAGATATTGTGATTGACATTCCATTATTTGTGGTGGGAGGAAGTAGCGAACTGAGTTTGAGATTCAAGAGTTTAGTGGTTTTGGTTGGGAAATTTTTCTTTTTGGATAAGAATGACCTGGTCGTTGACACTGAAAGTATGAAATGGGGTGGCGTGAGGAAGCGGGGAATAGTCAATTATTTTATTGAGAAAAGTGGCCAAATCGATCATTTTAAATATTTCTCAACCAGTCGAACACTGAAAGCAGTTATAGATGCTCTGGAAATAGAAATTGGACTGGTACCGGATGGTTTCTTGCCTCAAGAGAGATCTGGCGTTCTCGAAAGAGGTGCTTTAGGACTTGAGGGAGGAGATTATAAGCGTGAGAAAATCAGTGGAGATCGTCCTATTGCAATTGTACTTCCCGGAATTATGGGCTCCAATCTAAGGGATGATAAGATGCTCTGGATTAATTATTTCCGATTCCTAAAAGGAGATTTAAAAAATCTTGCTTACCAGGGTGGAGCAAAGGAAAAGTTAAAAGCTGATTCTCTAATTGCCACTTCTTATGAGGACCTAGGTAAGAACCTTGAGAAAACCTATGATGTCCTTACGTTTCAATTTGACTGGAGATTGCCACTTAAAGAAAGTGCCAAAATCCTAAATGAAAAGATCTCTGAACTGCTGAAATTGAACCAACCGATCAAAATTGTTGCACATAGCATGGGTGGAGTTTTAGTTAGGGATTTTATTCTTTATCATCCAGAAACCTGGCAAAAGCTTAATACATCTATCGGGTTTAGAGCTGTCTTTTTAGGCTCCCCATTAGGTGGTTCATACAGGATTCCATATGTGCTTTTTGGGAAGGACAGCATCATTCGATTGTTGGGAAAAATAGACATCAGACATTCCACCAAAGACCTGCTCAATGTATTCTGTGATTTTCCTGGGATCTTGAATCTTCTTCCCATGGGCAAGAATATTCGTCATGATTTTTCGGACAGAAGTTTCTGGGAAAGAATGAGGGCGGCATTTGGTGATGAGTCTTGGCCTATTCCTTCTAAAAAGATATTGGAGGAATTTAAGCAACATCAAGAGGTGTTTCTAAACAACTCGGACTCGATAGATTACAGCAATATCTGCTACATCGCTGGACAGAGTAGCAAGAAAAATTTCACAGTTTCGAATCTAGAAATTGAAGATGGAGAATTGGTGTTTTATGGAACCAATGCCGGAGATGAAAGTGTCACCTGGGAATCTGGAATACCTGAGCCTATCAAAAAGTCAGGCCAATACTATTACTGCAATGTGACGCACGGAGGCTTATCGAAGGATAGCAAATTGTTTGCAGCGATTGAGGATTTGCTGATTTATGGAAGTACAAACAAACTTCAAAACAGTCTTCCTAATGTGAGGGGAGAGGAGCATGATTTTGTGGCAGCAGAAACAGAAATATTCGATATCAGCGAGGAGAATGTGTTGAATACGATCATTGGGGTGGACAAAGGAGAAGAGAAATGGATAGTGGAAACCCCAATTAGAATCGGTGTCAGCCATGGAGATTTGAAATATGCCAAATACCCTGTTCTGGCTGGACATTTTGAATTTGATGCAATTTTGACCACCGAAAAAGCCATTGATAATCAATTAAATGGTGAATTGAGTAGACTCCACAGTTTGGGCTTATATCCAGGTAAAATTGGTACTAATCAGATTGTCCTTTCGGATAAAAAATCCAGAAAAGCTTTCAAAGGCGGAGTAATCGTAGGATTGGGACTTCCGGGTGAGCTATCGGCTTACCAACTGATGATATCTATCGAAAAGGGAGTCTCACGGTATTTGACTATAAGGAATCTACCTGTTCAGGATTCAGGTTCTTCTCAAGAATATGAGACTTTGGGCATATCTGTCATTGCGATAGCAAATACCTATGGTGGGCTTTCCACTGATAGTTCCATTAGAGCAATTATTTCTGGTATTCAACGAGCCAATCGAAACATAAGAGCAACGTATAAAGGAACTATCAGGGGAATTGAAGAAATAGAGGTAATAGAATTGTTTAACGATAAGGCTCTCTCTATTTTGAAATCTGTTCATCGTTTGCAATCCAATGAAAGCAGGGAATTTAATATCGTTTTTGAAGGTATTGGATTGAAGAATAAAGTGGGAAGAAGATGGAGGATTCCATATGACAACTCAAATGATTGGTGGACCAGAATCACAGTTTGTGAAAATGTCACTGATGATTCTGAGAAATTCAAAATGTCCATGGCTACTACCGGGGCAAGTGAAAAAGTAGAAGAAATAGAATCCAACAATAAAACCCTGGACATTCTTCTAAAAGACATGACTGTCAATAATCAGTATTCTCCTGAAATTGCAAAGACCATGTTTGAACTCTTGATTCCATTGAATTTTAAGGAAGAGCTCAAGCGTCAAAATAATATTTCCTGGGTGGTGGATTTGCCGTCAGCAGAATATCCATGGGAGATGATCCAAGAGGATATTAACTCCCTTCCACTCTGTATTCATTCGGGGATGGTCAGACAACTTTCTACCCAAAACTCCAGAGAGAAGATAGCCAGAGTGAAGGAAAATACTGCTTTGGTGATTGGAGATCCACTATTAGGTGGGTTTTTGTCACAACTTCCCGGGGCCAAAAAGGAAGCGGAAATTGTTAAAGGCTTATTAAAACAACAAGGTTATGAGGTTGAGAGCCTCATCAATTCCACCGCATCCAGCATATTCTTAAAACTGTTTTCAAAAAATCATAAAATCATTCACTTGGCCGGACATGGATTATTTGAGTATGGTCCAAAAAAATCCACAGGAATGGTTATTGGGAAAGAATCTTTTCTAAGTCCAGGTCAGTTAGCAGGAATGAGTGAAACTGCAGAATTGGTATTTGTCAATTGTTGTTATTTAGGTCAGATGAACAGCGAGTCAGAGGCAGAAAGCCAACAGAAAAACAAATTTGCAGCAAATATCGGAACCCAACTGATCAATAATGGTGCAAGAGCAGTTATCGTCGCAGGTTGGGCGGTGGATGATGCCGCAGCTCAGGAATTTGCCAAAGAATTTTATACCCATATGTTTGATGGATATGGCTTTGGGGAGTCTGTTAAACGTGCGAGAAAGAAGATTTTTGAAGAATTCGGACGGAGAACCAATACTTGGGGAGCTTTCCAATGCTATGGGGATCCGTTCTATACGCTAAGTGAAGGAGGGGGATCTTACTCATCTGATCTTGGATTCTTGGTAATCGAAGAAGTTGAGATAGAATTGCAGAATTTGCTTCAAAGGATGGAAGCAAACGATTATGATCCGGACTATACTTTAAAAAGAATTTTGGATTTGGAGGCTTCCGTTGAGAAAATGGGAGTACAAAATGATAAAATACTTGAACTGTCAAGCGCAATTTACAATGGTCTAAATGAATATGGAAGAGCCTTGGGATGCTTCGAAAAGCTGTTGAAATCAGAAAAATCAAAGTATTCCGTCAAAGCCCTGGAGCAATATTGTAATGTCCGGTCGAAGTTTGTCGCTAAGGAATTTCTGGAGGGAAATGTTTCTTCTAAAGAAGCTATTAAAAGCATTGATTCGGTTATCAATGATTTGAATTTGCTAAATCTCCTTCATGAGAATACTGAAAGGTTGAGTTTATTGGCGAGCGCTTATAAGAGAAGAATGCTCATTTTTGCAAATTCTGACAAAAAGGATCAATTGATAGAATCACTTGATCTTGCTGTAGCAAATTATGAAAAAGCCTCTGTAGTTAGTGGATTTAGAAATCCATATCCATTGACAAATTGGCTTTCCTTGCTCAAGTTAAAACTGATGTTTTCTGGAGATAATGGTTTAAAGAAAATCCCAATTTCTGCCCGAAAAGCCTTAGATGAAATTGTCGAAAGAGGAGAATTTAATCAGAAAAATGAAAGTGATTTTTGGGATTTGGCTACCCTTGCAACCATTGCTTTGACCAAATACCTGATTGGGATTTCCAAAATGGATATTGCGGAAGTAAAAGGAACATTTGATTCAGTATGGGAAGCAGCGGGACACAAAGGTCAGAAGATCGCAGAAATAGAAAATCTTCAAATTCTCAGTATACTATTAGAGAAAATTGATTCTGATGCTTCTAAGCAATTGAATAATAGTCTAATAGACATGATCAAATCTCTGGAAAGTAAAATCTAGAAGGAGGAATTAAGTGATTTGAAGCTAAAAAGCTCTGGAAGTCAATTTCAGAGCTTTTTTAGTGTGGAAATTTTATAAATCTGTCATTGAAGGCTCTTTTTCAGATGATCGGAATTGCGATATTTAAGAATTGAAAAAAATGTTTTTTGTAGAAAAAAATAAATTCAAATCTACCTATGAACAGTCAAAAGGAATTACTTCAAGAAATGTTGGTTCAAAATAAACTAACCAACTCATTTGCTTTGGACGGAGTCACTGATGAGAATAAAAATTTTAGGCTTACTGCTGAAGCTGCTTCCATTGGTTTTATTTATAGACACATAGGCGAAACGATGAATTTGTTTGGGTACTTTCTGGGAGTTCCTCCTGAGATTCAAAATACAACCATAGGACAGCAAGACACGGGGCAGAATTTTGAAATTGAAACCAGCAAATCCTACATTGATCTGGGGTATCAAATGCTTGAAGAGGTAATAGCAAATTCCAAAGACGAGGATTGGTTTTCACAAATTGATACACCGTTTTTTGGGACTGTTTCTAGGATGCGGCTTTTCTCGCATATTCTTTTTCATAACTCCCATCATGCCGGTCAAATTTCCTTGACCTTATCAAGAGGAAAAGCTTTTTAAACTATAGATGTTGGAAAGATTAGAAAAACAGTAGCATTTAATTGACCTTGTTTTCAGTTGGTTAAAATGTGATTTGAGGTTTTAAGATGAACTCATCATTTTTCAATCCAATTCAAAAATGAAGGGGTTTGGCTTTGACTGCATATTAAAAGTCGCTCGCTTCCTTTGATCTTAAGAGCAACTGAATTTTTAGAATACCGCTCAGTACCCAATACGAATTTTTTTTGGACTAACTCACTCCTATTGATTTTGAAGAATTGGTTCGGGGCTAGGATATGCTCTATTTCCTTCAAAGTTGTTTCCTTCATGAGGTGCTTTTTTGAGTTAGCTTCGATTGCATATACAAGTCCGGATTCAGCAGAAAAGTATGCTACTTCTTTGGTTTCTAAAAAGTAAGAGCCCCTAGGTGTAGGAATTGAAAATCTGGTTTTAAAAGTTTCCTTTGATTCAGAATTAGCGCCCAATAAATCGTGCATTTGCAGTAGCCATTGAGTTTGAATCGAAGATTGTTGGGTTAAGACCTGAAATTTTTCCCAAGCCAGTTTGAATTTATCCAAACTGAATGGTTTTAAAAGATAGGCGATTCCATTGCTTTCAAAAGCCTGCATCCAAAATTCATTATAAGCAGTGGTAAAAATGATTGGACATGGAAACTGCACTTCCTGGAATATCTCAAAGGAATTTCCGTCTCTGAGCTCAATATCAGAAATGATCAAATCAAGTGCTGGCTGAGATTGAAGGTATATTACTCCTTCTTCCACCGATTCGATTTCAGCCATTACCTTCACATCAAACTGCAATTCTTCCAAATATCTTTTCACCTTATTCCTTGCAGGAAGTTCATCCTCTAAAAGCAATATTTTGATCATTGGATAAGTGGGATTAATACAGAGAATAGATCTTTATCTTGACTGATTTGAATGGTTTCTTTACTTAAAATCCGGTATTGTTCTTTTAGATTTAAAAGGCCCCTTCCACCTTGATGTTTGGGTTTTTTAAATGGGAAAAAAGTATTTCTTACCGTCAGGTATTTTCCAAAGGTTACATGAATTTTGACAGGGTTTTCGGCAGTTCCATAATTATGAAAAATGGCGTTTTCGATCAATACCTGTAAGGTCAGAGGTGGTAATTTCCCTTTAGGGTTTTCCAAGTTTATTTTTAATTCATAAGCATCTCCATATTTTTCTCGAATGAGGTAGAAATAGTTTTCAGCGAATTCCAGTTCTTCCTCCCAGGAAACCAATTTGCTGTCATAATTTTTTAGGGCATAACGGTATAGTTCCGAAAAATTTTGAAGAAATACTGAAGCGGATTTTGGGTTTTCTTCAATGAGTTGATCCAAAATATTCAAGTTGTTAAATAAAAAATGGGGATTTAATTGCTGCTTTAGATGGGTGATTTTAGAATCCGCTAAGGCTACTTCGTAATCTTTTAACTGCTTCTGATGTGATTTGAATTGATGAAAAAGCAAGTATGCTACATAAAAACCACCATAGATAATAAAGTCGAGTACCTTTTTGATATTGTTTGAAACTTGGATTTCAGTCTGATAATTTCTTTCCCAAGTGTCAAAAGCTAGTGAAATTAATATGCTGAAGAGATTCGATAGGATCAGGTATAATAGCAGCCCTTTTCCAAAACTAACAGCAGTTCTTTTCCAAGGAATGTCAAAACTAGGACTGGATTGTAGCCAGCTAAAAGAATATTGAAGTATAAAAAAAATTATTAGAGCCTGAAGTATGGAAATGATGGCTGATTCAGGAGTGAAAATGTACCAATCAAATCGCTGTCCAGGTGATACTCTGCTTTTGATGGAATCCAGATAGGCAAATAGAAAAATTAGGCTTATAAATTCTGGACTAATTCGAAGTTTTTGAAATAGAGTTTTCATAGAAATTAAAGCAGGGGGCTATTGCCCCCAAATACTTTTTAGTTTTTTTCTGGCCAAGTGCTGGTGACATTTCCCTCTGCATCAAAAGCTTCCAATTTGGGATTATTGTCTTTATCCAAATAGAACATTGCGCGAGGCATTCCTTGATCGTCAAACAAAAATAGACCGTTGTTTTGACTTCTTGATTTTCCCAGCATAATTCTCGGTGCGCCACCAATTAATTCTTGGGCCTGATATTCAGCATATCTTGTTTTAAAAGCTTCAGGATTAGACTTTCTAAGTTCAGCAAGTTCTTTCATGATTTCCCCAGTTTTTTCTTGGGATTCCTTTGCAGGTCTATCATTAAAAACCAAAGAAGAACTTACATAACGTTCATCCCCGAGTTGAGAATCAGTAGTAAGAAGTTGCATGACTTGATCTCCATCATATTGATCAAAGGTTAACGATAAACCTGCGCTATGACCATTTTCTGTTTTCTCACCATCATAAATAAAACCACCGCACTCAATCCCGTCTTCGTTATAGAATAGCATACCAGCTCTTTTTTTACGAGTACTGTTCGTAAGCCTTCCATTGATTTTGTCCTCTCCGTTAGGGAAAAGTCCTGCATTGGTTACAATGAGTTTAACTGTGCCATCGGCTTCCACTACGTTTATTCGTTGCACATCTATAGTTTCAAATTTTTGATTTCCAGAGGATTTAAATGAGGAAAAAAATAGAAAAGATGAGCAAATAGCAGAAGTGGCGGCAAATGTTCTTAAGAAGAAAAGTTCCTTTTTCATAGTTGATTTTGTTTTAATTGATGCTCAAATGTAGAAGAGCACGAGAGGTTTAGGAACAAGAATCAAATGAGCGCAGGAAAATATCGAATGAGCTAGGAAAAGCTGAATTGAAACACTTCCAAATAGGTCTGTAATTTAAAGAAAGGTTAGTTTTTATAATGGGAAAAGGAGTTTCTACTTTAAAATTCCAGCACTTTTAGAGGGAATCAAAAGTATAAAAGTCAGTAGGTCAAACTGAGATTTAACGAAAAGAAGGTTTTGCGACTTTAATAATCTTAAACCAATGGTTTGAAAAATAAAAAAGCCTGAAGGCGTTAGCTTTCAGGCTTTAAATTTGACTGGCAGAGAGTGGGGGATTCGAACCTTTTTTTCAAAAGTGTGCAAAAATACCTCTATATTCCCAAAATAAAGGGTTTAAGCTTATTAGGATGAATGATTTGTAAGAATTTGATCACTTTTGGATGATCTTTTCGCTACTAAAATCGCTACTGAAATTTTCATTCAGTATCTTTATCTGAGAAAATTTCAGATAATGGAGGCAACAATAAGATTCATTTTAAGGCACGATTTACAAAACAAGAAAGGTGAACAGCCTTTGATGCTTGTTGTCCATTTGGGAGGGCAAAGGAAAGTGATTTCAACTGGAATTCGGTTATTGCCCGATCTGTGGTCTTCCGAAAAGCAGGAGATCGTGGATATGACAGCAAAACAAAAAGCAGCTCTCGAAAAGAAGTTTGGATCTGCCGTGCCGCCCAAAAGCTATCTTCTCCAATATCAGGATGACTTACTTGAAATCAGAAATAAAGTCAGACAAATCGAAGAAGGGTTTCGAGCGAAAGAAGAACCCTATGATCTCGATATGCTGATTGCAAAAATCAAAGAAACAAAAAAGGAGGTCATCAAAAAATCTGAGCCAGTAGAATTGGTTTATGACTTTATCGATCAATACATTCAGGAAAATGGAGTCAATAGGGTGAAGGGTAGTATGGTGGTCTATAAATCCTTGAAGAAGCATTTAAAAAATTTCCAGGAAAAGACAGGGACACCTATTCGATTTGAAAACATGGATTATTCCTTCATGCAGAGATTTCAAAATTTCCTAATTGACTGGAAAGAGGTCCACCCTAACACAGGAAACATAAAAACAATTAATAATATCACCATCGCCAAACAGTTAAGTACGCTGAAGACCTTTATGAGCTATGCAAGACGGAGAGGCATCAAGATCCATGAGGGTTACAAGGATTTTTCTGTAAAGAAAGAAAGACTTGAAGTCATAGCACTTAATCAGCAGGAATTCGATGCATTGTATGCTCTTGATGTAAGTGCAAATCCGAGGTTAAGCCAAGTCAAAGATATTTTTCTCTTTAGCTGTGTAACTGGCTATCGATTTTCTGATATACTCCAGCTCAAGAGAGAGCATATCAAGGAAAATGAAATCAGACTGACAATCACCAAGACGAAAGAACCATCGATTGTTCCTCTTACCAGAATTTCTCGGGAGATTCTGAAAAAGTATGAGGAAAGAGTTCTTCCACTTCCTATGATCTCAAACCAAAAGTTTAATGATTACGTCAAGGAATTATGCGAATTGGCGGGGATTAAAGATCCTGTTGAGATAGTAAGGTATAGAGGAGCCGTAAGGGAATCCAAAATTTACCCCAAGCATGAACTTGTCAGCGCTCATACCGGCAGAAAAACATTTGTTACCCTATCTCTTGCCAAAGGAATTCCGGCTGAAGTGGTCATGAAGATCACCGGCCACTCCGATTACAAAAGTTTCAAGCGATACGTCCAGGTCGATGAGTCAAGGAAAAGAGATGCCATGAGTCAGGCCTGGGACTAAACCAACTACTGATGAAAAAATTTGAATCAGATCTTTCACTTGGCCAATACAAGGCAAAAGAATCATTCTGGTATTTTGATGAGCTCTCTGAGGAAGAACGCATTTTGGCCTACCGATTAGGTTGGCAGATTTTTGATGGCCATAAAATGTTCTTCGAAGATTTTTTAGCCTTTCATAAAAGGAGAGGGTATCTGCTCCAAGGTCTTGGTTACCTCATTGCGGTAGTTTTGCTCATATCGGTATTATTTATTGTTTTGGTTCACCCGTCTACTCTAAAGTATGCCTTTGGATTATTCGTATTGGCGGGCTCAATTATGACTTTCATCGTGATCATGGGAAAGGCCAGAAAGAATCTACGGGAGACAAGTCGATTTTTTGATTACATCGATCCTCTGACCAAGCCATATAATTATAAGGAGTTCCTCAATCTGGATTTGAATGATTTCGCAGGAGCTGAGATTTTTTATTCTAACCTTAGAAAAGGTATCGATTATCAAGAAGAGCAGATTGAGCTCGTGGAGTATGACAAAACCATCTCCCTTCTTGCCATCGATTTCCTCCTTGGGAGTCCAGGCTCATTAAATGATTTGAAGCAAAAAGCGCTGCAACAGGATCCGGAATTAACCAGCGGAGGATTTGACAAGGTAATCTCAAGTGTGATTGGCGGAACCGACAGGGGAATCCGCGATTATTTTTCTAAGATTTCCCATGATATCCTGACTACAAAAGACCTAACCGGTAAAAGGAAAGAACAACTTTTTAAAGTCAGAGAAATTTTCGTGAAAGCTAGCTTGAAACGAAAAGTGGCCGCTATCGACGATTTTATAAGTAATCGTTCAGATTTGTAATCTTATTATTTTTTTTGGATAGTATCCCACTAACTATCCAAGGTCATTTTTGGGCAGATTCGGCCAGAAACAAATTTTCAGCCGATCATGAACAATGTCATCTTAAGTCCCATCGACAAAGGGCAACTCATCAATGAAATAGCGGAAGCTATCGTCAACAAATTATCCAAGGTTTCAAATCCTGCTATCCCTGAAGAAGAATTCATCAAGATCCCCGAAGTGATGAAGCTCCTGGGTAGATCCCGAACCACCATTAATAATTGGAGAAAAGAAGGATTCCTGAAGGAACACATGATCAACAGCAGTGTGTACTTCAAGAAATCAGAGGTCCTTAATGCTGGTCGACAGCGAAACCCCAGAAAAAAATAAAGCGAGCCCTTTCGAACTCGCCCAATTCTTTTGTGGATTCAGTATCCTGTTTGACGACTTAAAGATACTGTTTCTGCATTCTTTATCAAACCCTTACATGCAGAAATATGACTTCAATAAATCATAGTACAAATTCCAATGATCCAAATTCCGGTGACTTTCTAATCATCAAATCCGCCAACGAATGGATGGATGAAGCCAAGACCAAACCTATTCCAAAAAAGATCTTTGGTCCGTTTTGGTATGAGGAAGAGCTATGCATTCTCTTCGCTGATACCAATCAAGGTAAGTCTTTACTTGCTGTCCAAATCATCGACAGTGTATCCAAAGGAGTACCAACCCTAGGGTTGGAGATGGAACTGAAAGCGTCCAAAGTCATCTACTTTGACCTGGAACTGACGGCCAAGCAATTTGAAATGAGATATGCTCAATACGATAAGGAAAAGGATATACTTTTTGATCATTTCGAATTCAGTGACCTTTTCCTGAGAGCAGAAATCAATCCCTACGGATTTGATGAGGCTTTTGAAGAGTATGAAAGCTTTCTTTTTAAAGAGATAGAGGTTCAAGCCTCCAAGTCCGGCGCTAAAATCCTCGTAATAGATAATCTGTCTTGTGTGATTTCAGATAATGAGAAGGCAAGGAATACCACTCCATTTTTAATAAGGCTCAACAATCTGAAAAAGATTCATGGGTGGTCGATTTTGCTCATTGCCCATACTCCAAAGAGGAACCTGTTTGCACCGATCAATAGAAACGATATCCAAGGCAGCAAGAGCTTTATTAATCTGATTGATTCTTGTTTCGCTGTAGGAGAAAGTCAAAAAGACCCTTCCATTAAATACTTGAAACAAATAAAAGTCAGGTATGGTGCTTTTAAATATCCCTCCGAAAATGTCCTAGTCTGTAAAATCGGCAAAGACTCAAATTTCAGTTCGTTTAGGTTTATCCAGTTTGGAAAAGAGTCCGATCATTTAAAGCAGTTGAATCCAGTCGATAAATCTCAAATGAAGACCAAGGCCTTGGAACTCAAAAATGAGGGCCATACCAATGTGAAGATAGCTCAGGAACTCGGAGTGTCAGAAGGAGCTGTGAGGAAATGGCTCAAGCAACTTGAGTTAGACGAGTAAGCTCAATCGTAAAAATCGAACTGTACGAGGGGTACGAGGTGTGCGAATCGTACGATTTCCACTTACCACTACCCCTCTTTTTCTTTTTGCAGGTAATCCGACAATTCACGACAAAAGGAAAGATAAGACTCCTTTAAATCAATAAGATGTATTATTTATGTATAGATGTATTTATATAAAAATGTAAATATTATGAACTACTCTGAAGTAAAACAAGCGGCTGCCAGAATCAAACAGGAATTCCCTGTGCTGGATTATTTCCATAGCCTGGTCAGATCAGGATTTCTGAAATTCGAAGGCATCCACGGGAAAGAATATTTTTTTGGTTTCCTGGAACAGCGGACTGGCTCGATTGCCGTAGATGACAAAGCGAATGTGTGGTATGATCATGCCGCAGGAAAGGGCGGAGACGTTATCGCAGCAGTCCAGGAATTTGAAAACAAAACCTTCTTCGAGTCAGTGGAAAGCCTCTCCGGTACTGTTCCGGTTAGAGAATTTCTTCCCAGACAAAAACCAGAGATCGGTCCAAAGATAGTGGTGGAGAAAGTTTCCGAGATCAGCCATGATGCACTTATCCAATACATTCGAGGCAGGGGTATTGATCTTCAGGATATTGCTCCTTTCGGTAAAGAGGTGCATTGGCGGAATAAGGGAAAGCGATATTTCGCAGTGGGTTTTCCAAATGAATCGGGTGGATGGGTACTTCGATCCTCTATTTTTAAGGGGAACATTCTTGGAGGAGGTACTTCAATTCGAATCCTTGGGACTGTTAAAGGCATCAAAGTTTTTGAAGGCTGGTTTGACTTTCTGAGTTATCTGAAGCTTTCTAGAGCTACAGATTTCAAAGCCATTATTCTGAATAGTACTGCCAATCTCAGTTTTCGCTTAATTCTGGATGTTTTGGAAGAGTGTGAAGTAGTTGATCTCTATTTGGATAATGATGTTACGGGAGAGAAGTGTACAATTAATTTTATTAGAGTAGCCCAGCTATTCCGTTATTGCCTTCAAAAAGGATCACCTACCGATTGGGATTTGGAGGCATTGAGGGGGAGTAGGGACAAAATTGGAATTCTCCTTTCCAATATGAAAATCATTCCTTCAGAAGCGATGGAAATCTGGAAGATCCAAACGAATGTTTCTGATCAAAGATGTCACTTTTCTGGTTTTGAGGATGTTAATGCATTTTTGGTGGGTGGGGTTCACAAGTGACAATATTCGGTCTGGGGGTTAAAGTGGAATACTTTGGAGTCTCGTCAATACAAAAGCTAATTGGGATCAACTTCAAATGTTATATAAAGGTAAATCTGAAGTCAGGCCATCTGAAAGAAAAGTTGCAGTACCAGTTAGAATCATGAATACGCAATCCGTCCAGGCACTGGCAGATTTGGAGCAGAAATTAATTCTTAAAGCCTATAGCCCATCTACAGTAAAGAACTATTGATCATCATTAACTCAATTTTTATCTTTTTTTGAAAGTCGAAATATTAAGGATGTGACAAAGGAAGAAATAGAAGCCTTTGTCTATCATCAGATCACCAAATATAAAATTTCAGAAAGTGCGCAAAATACGTTGATAAACGCGATTAAGGCGTATTATGAACACGTGCTGGGTAGAGAACGGACTATTTATGATATCCAACGACCTAAGAAAAGCCTAACGCTGCCCAATGTACTCAGTCAGGAAGAGATCAAAGCAATCCTTTGCAGTGTGGAGAATATAAAGCACCGAGCTGTATTGATGCTTATTTACAGTGCTGGATTAAGAATAAGTGAAGCTATCAACCTTTCGTCGGAATATCTAAACCTAAGAAAACGAGATATTCATTCTGATGATGGTTACATTTTCATCAAGGGAGGAAAAGGAAAAAAAGATAGGAAAACTGTGCTTTCACCAATTCTGCTAGTAATGCTTAGAGAGTATTACAAAGCTTATAAGCCCAGTTATTGGCTATTTGAAGGGCAGGAAGGAGGTCAGTATTCAGCGACAAGCATTCAAGCCGTTTTTCGAAGAGCAATAAAGAATAGCAATTCAAACCCTTGGGCGACTGTACACACTTTGCGTCACAGTTTTGCAACTCATCTACTTCAAAAGGGGACAAATTTGCGTTATGTGCAAGCTCTCCTTGGTCATGAAAGTAGTAAGACCACTGAAATATATACGCATGTGCTATCGATATCAAATAAAAATATTCAAAGTCCACTTGATGGGATCGACGAAATCCTTAATTTGGTCACAGCAGATCCCTAAAGACCTGTGGACAATGGTGATATATAGGCAATAGGGAAGTGGTGATGCTGTAACCAAAAAGTATTATAGCTAATAATGAAAACTCATGGAAGGAAAACAAACAGCATTATTTGACGAGAGATTCCTCGAATCATTTACTGGTACTGGAATAGTGAGTGAACCAAAGATTGCTATAATAGAGCTAATTGCAAATTCTTGGGATGCAGGTGCCTCTAAAGTGGAAATCAAATGGCCTAACGAATCAGACAATTCTTTCTTCATCAGAGATAATGGACATGGGATGTCTGAATCCGAATTTGATAAACGTTTTAGAAAATTGGCATATAATAGGCAAAGAGATCAGGGTATTTATGCTGAAATACCTAGAGAAAACTCATTTATTTCAAAACGACTTGCTTTTGGAAAAAACGGCAAAGGACGATTTGCAGGGTTTTGTTTTGGTCCGTCTTTCTTTGTTAAAACATGGAAAAAGAATAATGAAGTTACTGTAAAAGTATTTAAAGGGAATGAAGGCGAAATATTCTTCCAGAAAATAGATAGTAAAGAAGGAGTAACTGGACATGGAACAATGGTTTATGCAGATAATGCCAAAATTCCCATAATCTCGGCTAATTTAATCAAAAGAGAGATTGGTATGAGATTCCTTACTGACCCAAATTTCGAAGTTGCAATTGATGGAGAAAAAATAACCTTTCTAGATATACCAGAGAAAAATATTAAGGAGTTTATTCTAACCGTGGAAGGTTTTGGAGAAGTTAAACTAATTGCAATCGATACTTTATCAACTGACAAAACTACCCATCAACATGGCATTGCATGGCATGTGAATGGGAGGTTAGTTGGTGAGTGTTCGTGGAAAGGAACTGGTATGGATCATCTTATTGACGGAAGACGTATAG
This sequence comes from Algoriphagus iocasae, assembly GCF_014206875.1. GTDB lineage: Bacteria > Bacteroidota > Bacteroidia > Cytophagales > Cyclobacteriaceae > Algoriphagus > Algoriphagus iocasae. Next base: position 401,011 of record NZ_JACIJO010000003.1, read on the forward strand.
AAGCCAAAAGATTTATCTTTATCGTTTTGGCAGATATTTTAAATTCCGAAAAAAACATACATCCGGATTGGTCTGGATTTAAATCAAATAGTGACGAATTTCAATCAGTAAATGAGGTTGTACTCAACAAGGTTAAAGATTTTGTTTTGGATATTTCTAAAGAAAAACGTAAAGAAACTTTTTATGACATCAAATCACAAAATAATCAAACTCTTAAAAGGATTGGGCTAATTGGTCAAACAAAATGGAATTCGTTTATAACTCAAGTGCAGGAGGAATGCCCATCAATTAATGAAACAGAACTTGCAAAGCTTGGGACAATCCTAGCCAATTTGGAGGAATCACAATCTCAATTCAGCCTTATACACGCTCTATATGAACTTGATCCAAATCAACTGGATAATCTCAATGAGATTCTAGAAGAATGGAATGTGGATCTTGCAAAAATAGTTTTGGATGAACTTCAATTTAGGCTAAAATTATTGGAGCAGTTAAAAATCAAAGTACTTTCAAAGGATACTGATGAGGTTCAGGAGTTGCAACCTTTATTCAAAAAGGGCCTATGGATTTTTGGACCCGAATACGAAACTATCGAATACACCTCAAATCAAGGAATGACATCAGTAATACAAAATTTATACGGAGGAATAGAGAAAGGCTCAAGAAAAAGACCAGATTTCGCAATTTTAAGTGACAGTACAGTAGGTCTCTACTCATATCCTAAATATGATGATGAAGGCGGTGAAATTGGCGTAGATAGACTTACGATAGTGGAATTAAAAAAGCCAGGTGTTCCCCTTAGTTCAGAGCAAAAAAGTCAAGCATGGGGATATGTGAAGGAGTTAACAAAAAAAGGATATGTCACTCCTGAAAATAAAATAACATGTTTCGTTCTCGGTTCGGAAATTGATCCACTTGAAGCTCAGGAAACGCATCAAGGGGGAACTAAAATAATTCCTTTACTTTACGATACTGTAGTAAAACGGGCTAACAGCCGATTACTAAATCTTTATGACAAAGTAAAAAATTCACCATTTCTCGAAAATGTAAGACTGGAAGAAGAGCTTAACGGTCAAATGAACTTATTAGAAAATTAATAGGCCATAACAATTTGTAGAAATTAGAGCCTTTCATTGCTACAGCACAACCAAAACTACGATTCTTACATTGACGTTATTTTTTAAATGAAAAGAGCAATAATACTTGGAGCAGGGGCTTCTAAAAGCTATAACAAATCTAAAACAGGTGTGAAAATGCCTGTTGCATTAGACTTTTTTGAAACCTTTAGAAAACTTGAAATTTCAGAAAATCCTTGGGTATTAATTGGACATTTAATTAACTATATATCTGATAGAGATAAAGTTGATGCACTCCAATTTTTGAATTTTTCTGAAGATATCGAATTACTGCATTCTGAAATTCAAAAAAAATTGTACAAGGCTTTACATCGTGGAAATATTTTTAGACACCCAGATGGTATTCAACAATTAAAGGCTTATAATGAATTGATATTTCTTTTTGTAAGTGTAATAAATGAAATTCAGAATGGTGATGAATCTTTAACTCATAAAAATTTAGCTAAACAACTTTCTACGAGAGACTCAATCATAACTTTTAATTGGGATACTTTGATGGACAGAGCTTTAATGAAAGAAACTGATTGGAATAGTGGAAATGGATATTTTGTACAGCCTTCTGCCGTTTTCAGGGATGATTGGATTTATAATGATGATCAATCTATTGAACGAAATTTCCCGAAGTTGTTAAAACTTCACGGTTCTAGTAATTGGATTACAAGTCATATTATACCTAGCAAAGAAGGCAAATTTGAATTAAGCCAGGAAACTAATGTAGAAGACTTCTATGTCTTCGAACGAGCAACTAAACCATATGCAACCTATGCTGGTAGATACATGTCTGGATATGAAGAGTTCTCATATGGCTATTATCCACCAAATCTTCCCTTGATAGGTAAACCTGCTCCTGAAGGTTATACAATAGTAAAAAGCAGAATTAAAAACCCTTTGATGCCTGAAGGAAAATCGAATGATAAAGGTTTGTATTCTATGCCATTAATAATTCCCCCGGTAAAAAATAAAGAATACGATTTATTTGGAACATTATTTACTCGAGTTTGGGCTGAAGCACAAAGAGAAATTGAAAACGCAGAGGAAATCTATATAATAGGATATTCATTTCCTGTAACTGATATTAGAACTGATCAATTGTTTAAATCGGCATTTCTCAAACGGAAAACATTTCCAAAGATTATTATCCATAATCCCAACCCGGATTTGATCTTTGAAAGATTCACATTTGATTATGGCATACCCTCATCTTACATCATCGTCAAAAAGGAATACTTTGATGAAACCTTTAAATTTGAATAAAAACTGTTCATTTAATAAAAAATAAATAATAAAAAACTTGTAACACCACCTATGCCGCTCCACTTAGGGATAATACTCATAGCCAAAAGTTGTGCTGCATACAAGGATAGCTGACTGAAAAATTATTACCACTGCAGGAAATTGAAGATTCTCTATAAATATCGCCCACTTTCAGAATTTCTTTTTAAGGAACTTTACTATCAAGAGTTGTACTTCGCTTCCTACTTCGAATTGAATGACCCGCTTGATTTGTCGGCTCGGATTGAATTTAGTTGTGAGAAATCCGAGCAAGTAGAATATCTGATTTATTTTCTTTTTAAGTCAACCCTATCGCTCAATGATGCCTTAACTGACAAAAAAAGGAAGAACGACAAAAACCTACTTGCATTCAATGACAACAGAACAAAGGTTGCAGAATTTCAGCAAACGGTTTTTGAATATATAAACCAGCTAAAAGATGAAAAAGAAAGAGTTTGGGATATTGATATTAAAAGCATTATTGATTCCGCATCAAAGAAACACAATCTAGAATTCCAATTTGATTCAGAGAATTTCAAAAGCGTACTTAAACGTATATCGTCAAAATTTCTTGAAAATAGTTATGCTACTTGCTTTTCAGAAAGCAATGATGATTTTTTAATGTGGTCGCACTATTCCAGCAAGCATTCAGGAATCTGTTTAGAGTTTGCGTTAGAAAATTCAGGTCTTTTCCCTTACATCGGGAAAGCTCGAAGGAAATTAGATTGCAAAAAATACAAAGAAAGACTATCCAAATGGGATTTAGAAACCCACGTGTATTGGGACAGAATTAAAAAAGTTAATTATGAGAGCGAACAGCCGTTTATAAATTTTTTCGAGTTTTCACAAGTTTTTGAAAATGAACACGATTGTGATTTGATAGGTCTTTCAAAACCTTGGACACATCATTTTGCTCATCAATTAGAATGGGTTTTCTCTACCAAAACTGCACCGTGGAAATATGAAAAGGAATGGAGAGCGATTCATATAAACTTTGGAAATCCCCAAGAACCAGAAGAAAGAATCCGACATTATCCACTTGAAAGTCTGAAAGCTATCTATTTTGGTATGCGAACTCCAGAAAACGTAAAGAAGAGAATCTTTCACATTTTTGATAAGTAAGCAAAAGAACTACAATACTTTGAATGTAAACCGACAAACGGGAAAGACCTAGAATTTATTGAATGGGAATATTATGAATAATATGCCAACGCATGGAGAGAAAAAGAAACGGCCCGACCCTTCGCATTTTTAAGAAGAGTTGTCATCCGAATTGCCCCAAGCATTTGGCACATGCCATAGCCGCGCCAGACTATAAATAGTAGGCAGTGTGAATTCGAGATAGGTCAGTAATATCATCCATACCCTAAGTATATTATACTTATAAAGTTCAGCCTGGCCAGCAATAAAGCACCTTATTTTATTCGCTATTAGTTTTGGTCAACAGTAAAATTCTTTACAAAACATTATCTTTACAAAAAACAAAATGACAATGGATTTGCTCAAAATATCAAAAGCACTGGCTGATGCCACGCGGTTCAAAATTCTAAAGATACTCATGGCAAAAGGAGAAATCAGTTGCAGTGAATTGGAAGGCCACTTTACGCTTTCTCAACCTACCATTTCACACCACTCTAAAATACTGTTTGATTGCGGACTTATCCATGCAAAAAAGGATGGACAACATTCGCTTTTATCGGTAAATAAGAAGTTGTTAGAAAAATACCTCACATCCCTTAAAGAAGAATTGGTCAAGTAATTTTTTTTATTCAATATATAGATATATTTCAATATATCTTTTAATTTTGATTAAGTTTGTGAAAACATCTACCAACTAATTTAAAAACAAAAAATTATGATATTAATTACAGGAGCCAACGGGCATTTAGGGGCGGCCACTATCGAATCTTTATTGAAAAAAAATCCTAAAACCCCAATTAGGGCATTGGTAAGAACCGAAGAAAAAGGAGCTCCATTCAAAAAAAAAGGAGTGGATATTGCCATAGGAGATTACTTTAATTATGATTCATTGCTTGCGGCTATGCGGGGGGTAGATGTCCTTTTACTGGTTTCATCAAGTTCCATAACCGGACGTTATGAGCAGCATTCTAATGCCATAAAAGCGGCAAAAGAGAGTGGCATAAAGCATATCGTTTACACCAGTGTGCTGAAATCTTCCCCTGATTCCAAATTCAGTGGAGGTATGGATCACGTAAAAACAGAAGCAGAGATTAAAGCATCAGGAATTCCTTATACCATTATGGGAAATACCTATTATGCTGATTTTCTACCGATGTTGTTAGGAGATTTTACCAATACAGGAGCTATTTATTACAGTGCTGGTGATGCAAGGGTAAATTTTGCGTCACGAAATGATATGGCAGAGGCCAATGCAGTTGTACTTTCCAACCCTTCTGCCCATCAGAATAAAGTGTATAATATCACCGCATTAAAAGCATATACCTTTACAGAGATAGCTGTTATGCTTTCGGATATTGTAAATGCCCCTGTAAACTATGTAGATATTCCACTGGAAGATTTGAAAAAGGGCATGCTGCAACATGGTTTGCCGGAAAATGTTACGGGTATGATGGCAAGTATTGCCGAGACCATGAAAGCCGGGGAGTTTGATTATGCCGATGATACATTAAAGAAATTAATTGGTCATCCTCCTCTTGATTTAAAGGATTTTCTAAAAAGTGTATATGGCACAAAATCCTTGTAGGATAAATAAAACCTTAAATAGTAGAAATTCATAAATGAAACCAATATGGGAAAATTAGAAAACAAAGTTGCAATCATTACAGGTGGTGCCGGCAGTATCGGCCTGATTACCGCCAAACTTTTTTTACAAAACGGTGCGAAAATAATGCTTGTTGACGTAAATGAGGATTCGTTGAAAAATGCTGCAACAGAATTACAATCACCAAATGTTGATTATTGCGTAGCAGATGTTACCCAAAGTTCTGATGTTGAAAAATATGCACAGAAAACAGTAGATAAATTTGGCAAAATAGATGTGTTCTTCAATAATGCAGGGATCGAAGGGGTGGTAAAGCCAATTACAGAATACCCGGAGGAAAATTTTGATAAAGTTATTGCTGTCAATGTGAAAGGGGTTTGGTTGGGCATGAAGCATGTGTTACCAAGAATGAATGACGGAGGAAGTGTTATCATTACATCTTCCGTAGCAGGGCTTATTGGCATCTCAGGAATGACCGCCTATAATGCAAGTAAACACGCCACCATTGGTATTATGCGAGCCACAGCACAGGAGGCTGCCCCACGAAAAATCAGGGTAAATACAGTTAATCCGGGGACCGTTGATAACCGGATGATGCGTTCTCTGGAAGAAGGAATGGCTCCAGGACATGCAGAGGCAATAAAAGCGGAATTTATAAAAGGTATTCCCTTGGGAAGGTATGTTCAGCCCGAAGAAGTAGCCAATGTAGTTTTGTATTTAGCTTCTGACGATAGCCAATTTATAACTGCAACCATTAATGTGGTAGATGGAGGAATGGCGGCATATTAGATTCTCTGTTTATTCAACATCGGCACTTACATAGTTATCTGCTCTAAAACCGAATTTATTTATACACGAAAAAATATCAAACCATGAACATCAAAGAAAAAATCGAAGACCTAATCAAGCTAATGCTGTCGGGCAAACAAATGGATGCTTTTGAAAAGTATTATCATGAAGATGTAGTAATGCAGGAAAACTCCAAACCCCCAATGGTTGGCAAATCAGCCAACAGGGAAAGGGAAATTCAAGGGATGCAGATGATTGAAACGTTTCACGGAGCAGAAGTAAAAGCAGTTGCCGTGGGCGACAATGTGACTATGGTAGAATGGGAATTTGATGTCACCTACAAAGGCGCGCCCCGCATGAAAATGTGCCAGGTGGCCGTGCAAAAATGGAAGGACGGCCAAATTATTCATGAACGTTTTTATTATTCAACTAACTAAAATCAAAACAAGAGCAATTTCACTCGATCAAGCCATTGCCTTTATGTCATCGTTTAATGAAAATAATGGAAGCAACCCTTCCAATGAAAAATATATTCCCGGAACCTGCAATATGGGGAGAGAGGAAATCAAAAGGCGAAAAGCAAGTGGATGGACAGGGTTGGTACTAACGGTAATTACCATTTCTCTCTTATTATGGTTCAGTGCACCTCACTGGATGCGACTTGTAGTTTTCATTCCGGCAGTAATGGGAGCAACAGGATTCATACAGGCGTACAATAAGTTCTGCGTGTATTTCGGATTTGGGCACATGTTCAATTTAGGAGAGGTGGGGAAAACAGATACCATCGATCAAAAAGAATTCAGGGTGAAAGACAGAGCAAGAGCCTGGCAATTGCTTGCCTATGCTTTTGGTACAGGATTGATTATTACTGTAATCGTTTATCTCCTGCCCTGATTTTGATCGGATATAAACCAGGTAAGTGAACTACTTGGCAGTTCTTGCTTGAGCATCATGCTTAAGTATAGAATTTATGGAAATGAAATTCATTTAGTAAACAAAACCATCATGGAAAAGCAAACAAAGAGTAAAACAAGAAAAATTGCCGCATGGGTGATAATTGGACTAGTGGGTGCGTTGGTTATTATGAGCGCCACCATGAAACTGACACACGCTGAAGAATTGGTAACTAATTTCACTAAATGGGGATTGATTGATAACCTCACGTTTATAGGAATTGGCGAATTGATTTTCATCATTTTATTTATTATTCCCAGAACATCCTCCCTTGGGTTTCTTTTGTTAACCGCCCACTTTGGTGGAGCCATTGCCACTCATCTACAACATGAGGAATCGTTTATAATGCCTGCCATTATTTTGACTGTGATCTGGATTGGTAATTACCTGCGCAATCCCGAAATGCTGGCAAGTTTTACGAAAAAATAATGGACATAAAAGCAATAGCCGTATTAGGCGCCAATGGCCGAACTGGAATTGAAATTGTAAAACAAGCCCTGGAAAAAGGTTGGGTTGTAAAAGCATTGGTTCGCGACAAACAAAAAATCAAACTTGCAAATCCCAATCTACAAGTCATTGAAGGAAATCCTATGCGTATAGATGATGTGAGGAAAGTTATCAAGGAAACACATGCCATCTTTGTTGCGCTCAACATTGGAAGGAAATCTGACCTGCCTTGGGCAAAAGTGACTTCGCCACTTGATTTATTGTATACAAGTATGAAAAATATAATTTTCGCAATGAATGAAAACGGTGTAAAGCGGGTGATAACTGTTTCAGCCTGGGGAACAGGCGATAGCTACAAAGAAACAAATTGGATATTTAAATTTCTTATCAAAAAGACCAACGTTGGTGTAGCCTACGCAGGTCATGAAGATCAGGAAAGAGTACTTCGTACAAGCGGACTGAAATGGACATCTGTTCGACCGGTTGGCCTTAGCAGCAGTGAAAAGCAGAAGCAAGTTCGGGTAAGCATTAAAGGCGATAAAAAACTAAACATGACCATCAGCCGAAAAGATGTTGCCCGCTTTATGCTGGACATTGTTGATGATGAAAAGTATTACCAGCAAGAACTTTCTATTTCATCAGAATGACTTTATCCGGTAGCGGAGTAACGTGCGTCCGATTTAAATTCCCTTTTGAATTGTAAAATGAACCGATCAGACTTTATAAAAATAATGGGAGCAGCAACAATAGGTTTTGGGACTTCAAATGTAAAGAGCTGGGCCAATTCGATAACCGGCTTACCCGAACAGGAAGTAACCCTTCCGGTTCTTTTTACTTCGCACGGAAACCCAATGGACATACACCTTCCTCATAAAGCGAATCCTTTTTTAACTTATCTTTTTGATTTAGGTGTTGACTTACGAAAAAAATATCCAAAAGAAATTAAAGCCATATTGGTAGTATCAGCACACTGGTGTACCAAAGGCACATACGTAAATGTTTCTCCGTGGCCGGAAACGATTTACGATTTTTACGGTTTCCCTCCCGAATATTACACTATAAAATACATGGCTCCAGGTGCTCCGGAATTTGCCAAAAATGTAGCAGAAGCCATCCCTGCAATTAGAACTACAACCGAATGGGGTTTCGATCATGGCAATTGGCCCATGCTTCGTCATCTTTTCCCAGATGCCAATGTACCGGTTTTTCAGATGAGCATTGATTATTATCAATCTCCTCAATACCACTATGAGTTAGCAGTTCAACTGAAGAAATTAAGAACGAAGGGTGTTTTGATTATCGGCAGCGGTTCCGTTGTTCATAATCTTCAATTGGCAAGTTCCAGACTTTTCAAAGGCGATAAAACCTTGTATGGATGGGATAAGGAATTTGATGAATGGATAAAACAGAGAGTGGTGGACCGCGACATAAAAAGTTTGATGAATTATGAAAAAACAAAATTTGGAAAAATGGCTGCCCCGACTCCCGATCATTATGTGCCGCTAATTTATTCTATGGCTATGCTGAATACCAACGATACTATAGAGCACACCTATGAAAGTCTTTTGCCTGCATTTAGCGACCGTAGTTTCATCATTGAATCAACCCATTAAACAATAGTATAACATGACCTTACATTATGATTTTGAGCTTCCAAAAAGAACAGGAGCCAAACCAACTACCACACCGAGCAATCCTCACATGCAATTGGATCAACAACCAAAAGACAGAAAGCTGGTGGATGAACTCATTGGTTGGGCATTCTCGCTTCCTGATATTTCAAAGGAGTATAGCAAAATCTCTGTACCCGGAGCACAGGCCATGTGTATGTCAGAAGAAAAAATGTGCACACATTGTAATGCTTTTATGGTTGAAACGGAATTTGCGCATTTTCATCCTGCTCCGGATGGCAGTATGCACTTAGGCCTCCCGCAGCGTGATGTAAAAAAAGTAATTGAACTGGGTTGGGGCGAATTGCATCCTGTAGTGCATAAAGGATGGTTGCCGCCAAACTTCATAATGGTTTACGCGCCCAGAAACGAAGAGGAGGCCGATGAGATTAAAAAAATTATTTTTCGCTCCTACCAATTTGCAATAGGTGAAATAAGCGATTAATGAGGCGAAGTTTGGGTCAGTAAAAATAAATTCTACTAAAAAAAAATTAACCATGCACGAAAATGATTTTCAAATATTGAAGCACGCCATCGAAAACATGATGCCTGCTAACAAAATACTCGGTTTAAAAATAGTTGAGATTACAGCAGGCTCGGTTCATATTCATGTTCCATTCAAAGAAGAGTTTATTGGTGATTTTATACAAGGCCGCTGGCATGGAGGTATTCTGGCCGCCATTGCCGATACTGCCGGAGGAGTGGCCGGGGCAACGGCTTTACATTCACCCAATGACAGGCTGAACACCATTGATATGCGCATTGATTATTTACATGCAGCCGTTAAGGCGGATGTACAAGCAAAAGCACGAATAATTAAACAAGGGAAGACAATCATTAAGGTTGATGTAGAATTGTTTCAGCCCGATAATAAAGAACCGGTCGCCCTCGCAAGATGTGTGTATAGCGCATTAAGGAGTGAATCTTAACATGAGCCGCTCAAATTTATGCAAAAATCAGCTTGTTTGAGCTAAACTCCCCAACCGAAAGAATTCTTAAAAGAGTGGGTTTAAAAAAAATGTATATCTTTGCACTCGACCAAAAAACTAATTTGGTCGATAAATAGTTTGGGAAGAAACAATGGAAACAACAATGGACATTAAAGACGATGTAAGTGAGGTCATCCTAAATTCCGCTAAAACCATCTTTGCCAGATATGGTTTTAAGAAAACCACAATGGATGAAATAGCTCATGCTTCAAGAAAAGGCAAAAGTTCCATCTATCATTACTTCAAAAGCAAAGAAGATATTTTCAAGGCAATCGTTGAAAAGGAATCGGATGTGTTAAGTGCTGCCATAGCAAAAGCAATCAATGCAGAAACTACCTCTGAAAAAAAAATACGGGCTTATGTTTTAACAAGAATGAAAGTTATTAACAAATTAACCAATCTATACAGTGCTTTAAAAGATGAATATCTGGAGCATTACAGTTTCATTGAAAATGTCAGAGTGAAGTATGACACCGAAGAGGTTAACACCATCAAAGGAATATTGAAGACGGGTGTTGAAGAAGGTGATTTTAAAATAGAAGACATCAACCTCACCGCCTTTGCCCTGGTCACAGCACTGAAGGGTTTAGAATATCCTTTATTCATTAAAAACAATTATGCAAAAACAGAAAATCGGTTTGAAGGATTGCTGAACGTGCTTTTTTATGGAATCATAGCGAGGTAATTTTTTTTTAACCCATTATCGACCAAAAAACTAAAATAGTCTAATTGTAATTAATAGAACTAACAATGAATATGAAAGTCAATAAACTGCACATCGCTCTTTGGTTTTCCGTTATCCTGGCCGGATGCTCGTCAGGAGAGAATACATCATCGGAAAGTGCGAAGCACATTTCCCTTAATGTTAAAACAGAAGAAGTAATTCAATTTAAAGGAAGCCATACAGTTGGGTATTCCGGGGTTGTGGTGCCAAAGAAAAATACACCACTCAGTTTCTCGGTGCCGGGAACCGTTTCGAAAATAGCAGTAGAAGAAGGACAGCAGGTAAACAAAGGCCAGTTGCTGGCACAACTAAATCCATCGACTATGGAGAACACCTACCAGATGGCATTTCAAAAATTACAACAGGCACAGGATGCGTATAACCGGTTAATGCCGATGCATGAAAATGGTACCCTGTCTGAAATAAAATGGGTGGAGGTAGAAACAGGATTAAGTCAGGCAAAATCGGCTACAGCCATTGCAAAAAAAGGACTTGACGATACAAAACTATATGCTTTTACAGCGGGTGTGATAGGTAAAAAATCGATTCAGGAGGGAGAGAATGTATTTCCAAATATTACAGTTTTTGAATTATTCGACATCAGTAAAGTATATGTAAAAATTCCCGTACCAGAAGATGAGATCAGTTCGTTCAAAAAGGGAGATCAGGCCATCATTACTGTTGGAGCTATCTCTAAAACAATCACCGGTATTGTAAGAGAAATTGGTGTTTCGGCTGATATATTTTCACACTCCTATCCGGTAAGACTTGAAGTTGACAATTCTGATTTAGCCATTAAGCCGGGTATGGTTTGTACAGTCAACTTTGCAACCCAAAACAAGGCGACCGGTGTTCTTATCTCTAACAAAGCAATGCAGCAGGATTTACAAGGGACGCAGTTTGTATATGTGATAGAAAATAACACGGCTCAAAAGCGAGCGGTGAAAACCATTGCTTTAATCGACCAAAAAATTCTGGTCAGCGGAAATTTGAAAGAAGGTGATAAAATCATTGTGGCAGGGCAAGACAAACTTCGCCAGGGCTCACAGGTAAACATTATAAAATAGCATCATGACGACACATAAGTTTAATGTCATAGAATTGGCTATGAGGTATAAGCAAATAGCCATTACCATAACAAGTCTGTTGGTGTTGTTTGGTATATTTTCTCTTTGGGTAATGCCCCGAAATGAATTTCCTGAGTTCATCATTCGACAGGGATTGATCATCGGTGTATTTCCGGGGGCTACTTCCGAACAGGTGGAAGACCAATTAGCCACCAAAGTGGAAAGTTTTCTTTACGGTTTTAAAGAAGTAAACCGGGAGAAAACGTATTCCATATCCAGAGAAGGAATGTTGGTTGTGTTTGTGGAAGTAAACAACAACGTAAAAGACCCTGATGGCTTTTGGGATAAAATAAAATTCGGCCTCAGCGAATTAAAATTACAGTTGCCACCGCAGGTACTTGCGCTGATTGCCAACAATGATTTTGGCGATACAGCCGCTTTGCTACTTACCATACAATCAGAAAGCAAAACCTATAAAGAGCTGGAGAAAGAATTGAAAATTATCGAAACGGAATTGCGAAAAATAAAGGCCGTTTCTAAAGTAAAACACTACGGAATTCAACAGGAACAGATAGCCATTTATCTGGATAATGCTAAACTGGCTTATTACGGTGTGCGTCCTATTACGGTGCTTGCCGCCATGCAATTGGAGGGTGCTGTGTATTACGGTGGCGAACTCAATAATTCAGAATTGATTACACCGATACATATTCCAGCAAATTTCAAATCGGAAGAAGACATTAAAAACCAAATCGTGTATGCCGATCCTGCTGGTAACATCATCCGGATGAAAGATATTGCTACTGTAGTTAGAAAATATAAGGAACCTGACTCTTTCATAAAAAACAATGGGGCAAAAAGCTTGCTGGTGTCATTGGAAATGCAACCTGGCAACAACATTGTTGATTTTGGGAAACAGGTGGATCAATCCCTCGCTTCCATCCGGACTAAAATTTCTTCTGATGTAAATCTGGATAAGATTGCTGATATGCCAACAGCCGTAGATCGTTCCATTATTCATTTCCTGAAAGAATTTTTCATTGCTATTATCGCTGTGATCATCGTTACGATGTTGTTATTGCCTTTACGGGTAGCTGCGGTTGCCGGCGTAACGATCCCCATTACCATTTTTATAACCGTAGGCATTTTATATTTATTAGGTGTTGAACTACACACCGTTTCGCTTGCAGGATTAATCGTTGTATTAGGCATGGTGGTGGATAATGCCATTGTTGTTATTGATAGTCATGTAGAAAAATTAGATCATGGCGAAACGCCCTGGGATGCTGCCTGGAAAAGTGCGACAGAACTTTTTGTTCCGGTATTTTCTGCTACCCTTGCCATTATCGCTACCTATGTTCCTTTGGTATTTTTCTTATCTGGAATGACCGGTGATTTTGTTGGTTCTCTGCCTGTTACCATTGGTGTGGCCTTGTTTACGTCTATGCTGGTGGCCTACTTTCTGGTTCCTTACATGAGCTATGTATTTATCAAAAAAGGAGTCAGGAAAGGAGAAGCGGAAGAAGCAAAAGCCGATAAGAAGTCACTACTCGATTGGGTGCAACAGTTTTATAATAGCACACTCGAAAGTGCCTTCAGAGGACCAAAGCTGACCATGCTGGTAGGCTTACTCTCCATTTTATTAGGCGGAGCAATCATGGCACTGTTGCCACGACAGTTATTTCCAAAAGTGGAGAGGAATCAGTTTGCCGTAGAAATTTATCTACCGGAAGGATACACACTTGCCCAAACAGTTGCTGTTGCCGATAGTATGGAGGTATTGCTCATGAGTGATAGTCGGGTGGTTAATGTAGCCTCCTTCATGGGTACCAGCTCACCACGTTTCCACACTACCTACGCACCTAATTTCCCATCAAAAAATTATGCGCAGTTGGTAGTCAATACCATAACAGCCGACGATGCCGTGGCAATATTGGATGAATATGAAGCAAAACGCAATATTTTTCCAAATGCCTATGTGCGCATGAAACAATTGGATATGCTGAGCACAACCGCTCCGATTGAAGTACGGATTTCCGGTAACAACATTGATTCCATAAAAGCCATCGCTGAAAATGTAAAAAGTATAATGCAACAAAACGATGCTGTTATATGGGCGCGTACGGATTATCTTAATAAAAGGCAGGGTGTGCGTGTAGATGTGAATGATGAACTCGCCAACCGGTTAGGGTTGACCCGAGGACTAATCGCCTCTTCAATAGCATCTGGTTTCTCTGGGATACCTATAGGTACAGTTTGGGAAGGAGATTATCCGGTAGATGTGAAGGTCATTAATCCAATCGATAAAAGAGATGGTTTTGATGATATCGAAAATCAAAATGTAACATCCCTGTTTTTGAGTGCCACAGTTCCTGTGCGACAGGTAACTACCATAACCACCGACTGGAGCGAAGGGCAAATTATCCGCAGGAACGGTGTACGAACTATTACGGTGCGAGCGGATGTAAAAAGAGGGGTGCTACCTTATAAAATATTAGCTGAACTAAAGCCGGAACTCAAAAAAATAAAAACAGGTTCCGATGTTCAACTCACGTATGGCGGTGAGGAGGAAAGTGAATTGGAAAATTATACACCGCTGAGCAAAGCCATGCTGGCAGGCGTAATGTTGATTTATTTTATTTTGCTTTTCCAGTTTAAGCGATCGAGATTAGTCTTTTTAGTGATGCTGACCATGCCTTTAAGTTTTCTGGGTGCGGCTATGGGTTTAGTACTTACCGGTTATCCTTTTGGGCTTACCTCCTTCCTCGGAATAATGAGCCTTATGGGTATCGTCGTGCGCAATGGCATTATCCTGATTGATTATGCTGAAGAGCTCCGCAACAAGAACGGAATGTTATTGGCGGAAGCAGCGGTGGCTGCCGGTAAGCGTAGAATGCGCCCCATATTTCTCACTTCTTTTGCGGCTGCCGTTGGCGTGGTGCCGATGATTGTAAGTGGCTCATCTCTTTGGGGGCCTTTAGGTGCTGTAGTTTGCTTTGGACTGCTGATATCCATGATACTTACCTTGTATGTGCTGCCTGTGATGTATCATCAATCACTTAAGAAATCAATTGCTTAAAATTCTTTAGAATGAAAAAGATAATTATCATAGCTGCCACTTTATTTCTCATAACAGAAGGATACAGCCAGACAACGCTGAGCCTACAAGAAAGTAAAGACTTGGCGATTAAAAATAATGTACACATTAAAAACAGTGCATTGGAAATGGAGATGGCTCAGGAGGTAAAGAAAAATGCTTTTACCAACTACTTTCCTAAAGTAAGTGCAACAGCATTTGCTATGCGTGCGATGAACCCCATCATTAAATTCAATATGCCGGGAGGAAATTTGCCGGTATATGACGGCAATCCGGCTAACCTCGCAACGGCAACAGAGTTTGCTTATTTTCCAGGTTTAAACCTCCAGCTTTTAGATAGAGCAACGGTTGGATTACTCAATATAACCCAACCCATTTTTGTTGGTGGAAAAATCAGCAACGGAAATAAACTCGCCCAATTGGGAGTTGACGTAAAAGAGAAGCAACAACAATTAAGTTTAAATGAAACGCTATTAAAAACAGAACAACAATACTGGCAGATTGTAGTGCTTCAGGAAAAAGAAAAGACCATCGCACAATATGAAGCGTTGTTAAACGATGTAAGCAAGCAAGTAAAGGATGCCTTCAAATCAGGGTTAATTATTAAAAACGATGCGTTGAAAGTACAGATAAAGCAAAGTGAACTTAGAACCAATAAAAGCAAACTGCAAAGCGGCAAGCAGTTAGCGATTAGGCAGTTCTGTCAAACCATCGGTATAGTGTATGACTCAGCGCTGGTATTGCAGGAAGATTTGCAAAACATACAATTGCCAAACACTTATTACACCGATATCGAAGCTGCATTACCAAACCGGGCAGAATATCAGTTGTTGCAGCAATCGGTAAAAGCAGAGCAGTTACAAACTAAAATGAAAAGGGGCGATTATATGCCTCAGTTAGCTGTAGGTGCTGCTGGTTATTCCTTCAACAGCTATTACGAAGGAACTAATACTACTACCAATGGTTTGGTTTATGGCACAGTGTCTATACCCATTTCCGATTGGTGGGGAGGCTCGCACGCCATCAAGGAACATAAAATCAAGGAACAAATTGCCGAGAACACTTTCAATGATACCAAAGGTTTATTAAAGCTTCAGATGGAAAAAGCCTGGACTGATGTAAACGAATCTTATCGTCAAATTATAATGATGGAAGAAACTGTAAAGCAAACCGATGAGAATCTGAAAGTAATGCAGACCAGTTATAACAGTGGTGTTGTCACCCTTTCGGACTTACTGGAAGCACAAGCACTGCAAACAGAAACTGCTGATAAATTGATTGAAGCCAAAACTCAATATCAACTGGCAATATCAACCTATTTACAAGTTACCGGTACCAGTAGAGAGGTTAAGAACATGCGTTAAAGCAATGCTATTTGTACTCAAAAGTAGAAATGGCTAACCATCTGGATTAAATGATAGAATAGAAATTAATGAATGAATTTTAAAAGATGAAAAGGAAAGTATCATTAGTATTATCAAGTGGCGGCTCAAGAGGGCTGGCTCATATTGGTGCTATTAATGAATTGGAGAAACAAGGGTTTGAAATATCCTCTATTTCGGGATCTTCTATAGGCGCTGTTATTGGCGGACTCCACGCGATGGGTAAATTACCCGAATACACCGATTGGGTAAAAACAATAAACCGACAGGTAATCTGGGGACTTTTGGATTTTGCTTTGTCAACCTCCGGGTTACTGAAAGGGGATAAAGTATTTGACAAAATGAAAACAATTATCCCCGACATGAACATTGAGGAGATGCGTATTCCTTTTGCGGCTGTAGCTACTGATCTGCTGAACGAACGCGAAATGATTTTTAAATCGGGTAGTTTTTATGAGGCCATTCGGGCATCGGTAGCAATTCCAACCGTTTTTATACCGGTTATGTATAAGAACTTATTGCTGGTAGACGGGGGGGTGTTAAATCCGGTTCCCATTGAGTATGTAGAACGTAAACAGGATTACATTCTTGTTGTGGTAAATCTATACGGAGATAAAAAAAATGAATTAAACAAAAATGTTTTGCCAAATAACAATTCGAACGATAACCAGCTTAATGGCCTCATGAAAAATATGGCCAAACTGGTTTCATCAGGAGATAAAGGAAGTTTAGGTTATTATTCTATGTTAACCACAACCACTGCTGCTATGATACATAAAATTGCCAGGCAGCATATTGAAAGGTACAAACCGGATATCTTAATCAATATCCCTAATGATTCGGCCAATACCTTCGACTTTCATAAAGCAGATGAACTGATAAAAATAGGGGAAATGGTTGCCAGTGAACAAATAACAAAGTATAGAATATTATAATTATTAAGAGATGGGAAGCTATTCTAAACTCCGTAAAATTATTCATGTTTTTCATCTCTATGGGATCAATTTATTGGGAAAAAGAAAATATGACAACTTCTATCAAGATCTAAAAATGGATAAGGTTTTTGTATTAGGGCTAATCTTCGAGTTGGAACTTGTTACCAAAAATCAACTTAATGATGAAGATGCGTATTCAGCCCAGGTTCCAGCTTATATTATAGAAAAATTGATTAAATAATTAAAACACATTGACATGAGTGCACAAAAGAAATACAAAATGTATGAAAATCCGATAATGGAATTTCTATCGATCGAGTGTGTAATCTTAACTCTGTCTAAAGCTTTGAATTTTAAGATAGAGCAGTATGAAAGAACAAGAATCAGCATTCAAGAAAAAAGTATTAAAACAGTTTTTATCAGGTGACAACCTGTTCCGAAAGGACGGAGCCTTAGCGCCGATACTCAAAGAGTTTTTGGAAGAGGCGCTCCACGCAGAGATGGAAGAGCATCTTCGGGATGAAGAAAATGGTTGGTCATCGGGCAACAAGCGAAACGGCACGGGCAACAAGATTGTCAAGAGTAACCTGGGAGAAGTAACGATCGAGACCCCACAGGACCGAAAAAGTGGCTTTGAGCCTAAAATAGTGAAAAAAAGGCAGCGCATATTAGCCGACAGTCTGGAAGACCAGATCCGCCCTGTATGGCATGGGAGGCAGTATGTGGGATATATCAGCCCATATCCGGGAGATGTATATACAGAGGTCTCCACCGAAGTGATCAGCGGGATTACAGACCGGGTGGTCCCAAAGGTGAAAGAATGGCAGAGCCGTCCTTTAGAGGATGTATATTGTATCGTATGGCTTGATGCGATGCACTTCAAGGTGCGGGAAGATGGTAAGGTGAGGCATAAGGCCCTGTACAATGTTTTGGGTATCAACAAATAAGGGAAGAAAGAGCTGTTGGGCATGTTTCTTTCTGAAAGTGAGGGGGCCAACTTCTGGCTCCAGGTCCTAAGTGACCTGCAGCACCGTGGGGTAAAGGATATCCTGATCGCCTGTACAGATAACCTGACGGGATTCCCTGAAGCAATCCATTCTATTTTCCCTAAGGCTGAGGTACAGCTCTGTATCGTCCACCAGATCCGCAACAGCCTGAAGTATGTAGCTAGTAAGGAGCAGAAGGAGCTTGCCGCTGACCTGAAACTTATCTATGGGGCAGATACCAAAGACGGGGCAGAGTCTGCCCTGTTGGACCTGGAAGAAAAGTGGGGGAAGAAATACCCTGTGGTGGTCCGTTCATGGAACAGCAACTGGGAACGTCTTAGTGCCTATTTTGCCTATACCAAACCCAACAGAAAGATCATTTATACCACCAACGCGGTTGAAGGCTATCACCGGCAGGTTAGGAAAGTCACCAAAATAAAAGGGGCTTTCACAAGTGATATGGCACTGCTGAAACTGGTGTATCTTGCTGCAAAGAGGATCGAACGGAAATGGACGGCCCCTATCCATAACTGGGGGTTGACAGTCCAACAGTTTGCCATTAGATTTGAGGGGAGGTTAGTTTTGGACGCGGAATAAAATAATTATTTAGTTCCCTTCTCTTGGGTTACCCCAAGAGAAGGGAAGGACAGAGTTCGGCTAACACTCCCCTCCCACATTGTATAAACGTAATTAGGGCTGAAGTGCTTGATTAGCCTTTTTCTACAAATTAATTTTTTACATGTGCGTGTCTTTGTTCAAAAAACCGTATTAAAATCAAGCAAAACGTAAAGTCTTTCATAAGAAACAAAGCCATCCTTTCAGGTGGCTTTAATTGTGCAAAAAGGAGTAACCTTTTCCTAAATCCCATAATGCTTAGCAACCGCCGTCAGAATCATATCTCTCATTGAAGCCTTGGTTTCCCTACCTATCTCATATTTTAACTTATCGAACATATCAGTTGGAATCCGGAGTGAGTAGATTTTCACATCTTCTGTGTCAAACTCTTTGCTTGATGATTTTTCTTTTTGTTGTATCTCAGATTCAGGGTTGATCAGCATTCCGAGACCTCTTTGTTTTGCGCCAAGGTTTTTGTTTCCCTTGCTAGGATCGTTCAGTTTCTTCGCCATATTTTTATCAGTTTAACTTGCTTAAAATTTCATCGACCAGCAGTTCATAATCCTTAGCTCCGTTCGAGTCTGGTGCATAGTCAAATATGCTTTGTCCCTGCAGCTGTGCTTCGGCCAATGCTACGTTGATTCGGATTTTGGTGTCGAACACTTTATCCTGGAGATCCTCGGTGAGTTTCTCCACAATGGTTTTGGTCAGGATTCGGTTTGGGTTGATTTGGGTAATAAACACTCCACCGATTTCCAATTTATCGTTTAGGTTGTCCCGGACTTCTTTCACTATGCCCAAAAGCCGGTCCACTCCTTTGTAAGCAAAGTACTCTCCTTGTAATGGTAGCAAAATGGTGTCACTCGCTACCATGGCATTGACGGTCAATAACCCAACCGAAGGAGGGCAGTCAATGATGATGTAGTCGTATTCTGAGCGGATAGGCTTTAGGAGTTTATGGAGGATTTGCTCTCTTCCAATTTTGGATACAATCTCCATTTCAGCTCCCAACAGATCGATGGAGGAGGGAACCAAGTCCAGGTTTTCGGAGACATTAAGGATCGGTAACTTTTTATTCTCCCGAATGGAATCATAAACAGATAATTCAGGATCACCTTTTCCCAGTCCCTCAGTCAGGTTTGCTTGGGAATCGATATCCAACAACAAAACTTTGAAACCTTTTTTGGCAAGCCCAGCACCGATGTTTATGGAGGAGGTGGTTTTACCAGTTCCTCCCTTGTGATTCATGATGGAGATTGTTTTCATGGCTCTTTGGTTTTAACTAAAGATATGAAAACATTTTTCCATAAAAAAGTATTTATATAAATATGTATTTACTTTTGATTAATTCTGGTTTCCAAGTTCTCGATGATCAGGTTCTTTGATCGCACCAATTCACTGTATGAGTTATTCTCAGCAGCTAGGCGTTTCACTTCATTTTGAAGTCTTTCGATTTCTGCTTGGAGCCGGTCAAAAAAGTTTTGCTCGCTCCCTAGTTTGTCCGAGTCCATTTCACTATCCTCGATGGTGGTAATAAACATTTCTCCCTCACCCGTAGCTAACCAACTTAGGTTGATGTTATGTTCTCGCTTTAGGAGGATCTTAATCTTTCCAGAAACGTTGTTCTTGCCTCGTTCTATGTCTGAATATCCTGCCTGAGTCAAGCCCAAAGAAGCCCCGAAATCTGCTTGGGTTTCTTTTAAGAATTTCCGGATGATTTTTAGGCGTTGATTTTCAGTCATTTATGAGTGATTCTTATTTTTAAACGATAAATTTTTTTAATAATATAGCAAAACCATATATTTTTAAAAATAGATATATTCAAAAGGAATTATCCGTTGGTCTTTTCGGATTGTTCGATTGGGATGATCTTCCAGACCTTTTCATTAGTTGATATCTTAAGTTCAGAGCCTAAATCAAGAAAGTGTTATCTGTGAAATTGAATATAGTCCTTTTTCTGTTTTGCAGATCATAACTTGATCCTCTAAGGCAAATATATACATACAAATGTATTTTGTGAGGCAATTATTGGTTTTCTGAATATATACATATCTGTATATCTATATATAGATATGTACAGATATAGGAATATTTCGATGTCTTTTTTCAAGTGATAAAAGCATCATTCTGGTTTTGAAAAATGGGCTTGATTTAATCTCAGGCCATGAATTTTAGCACCTTTTTTTCCTCGCGGGAAAGTGGTGGGTTTGAGGAATGTTGAAGAAATATCTTTGCTTTTTTCAGCATGTAAAATTGAAAGAGCGTGTTGAGGAACCTTTTGCGTGTTCCTTGCAAGTTGTGTATTTGTGACACAAATTCTGCCGAATTTTTTTCACAAACACGCACTTGCCATTCCGATGTTTCTTTGCTGAATCATTCAAAATGGAGGGATTTAACCTCGCAACTCGGTAAAATTTAAATTGACTGAACCATGAGAAAATTCATTGAACAGGATCGAGAAAAAGTCATTACTATTTTAGTGAATTCTTTTGAAGGCAATAAATCGGTTGATTTTGTGGTTGGTAATTCGGCCACTTCCAGGAGAATTTTGATGGAGTACAGTTTGGCAAACTGTCTGGAAAACGGAGAGGTGTATATCTCCGAAAGTGGAAAATCATGCGTCTTGATCAAGTATTCTAACCGAAAGCGAAAGTCTTTTAATCTATGGATTTGGGACTTAAAACTGGCTCTCCAGGGAATTGGAATTTCAAAAATTTCGAAGGTGCTCAAAAGGGAATCAAGCATCGAAAGGGTCCAACCAAATGAGCCATTTCTTTACGTTTGGTTTATCGGTGTAGAGCCAGAGAACCAAGGTAAAGGAGAAGGATCTATGCTTCTCAAATCTGTACTCGAGTTGGCGAAGAAAAAGAACCTACCTGTCTGCCTGGAAACTTCCACCGAGCGAAATTTCAGATGGTATGAGAATTTCGGATTCTCAGTTTATGCATCTTCCGATGAATTTGGTTTTCCATTTTACTTCTACAAAAAGGATTTGCTATGACAGTGTTTGGAACTGACATGCATCTGGCGACATTTATTTTTGTCGTGTGCGAGGTGCTATTTTTTGTTTCTCAGTTGGTTTTATATCTCCAAAATCCTGCTGAAAAGAATCGACAATACTATTTGATCCTTTTGGGATTGTTGATCATCTACAATATTGCAGGTGGCTTGTTCCCAGATCCAGAGCTCCCTATTTCATTGAATCTTCAGATCAACTTGGCTTATGGAACCGGGTTTGTAATGGGAGCATATTTTCCATACTATTTTTATCGGGTTTTCGAACTGGATGATTTGAGGTGGAATGCGCGAATTGGGGTCTGGATATTCTTAATAGCTCCATTCCTGCTTTTCTTTTGTATTGGGCTTCCATTACTGGGTGATCTTCCCGCAACCATTTGGTATGGATTGGCGATCCCTTTGGTTTATGCGATTTATCTGATCGTGATCATTTTTCTGAGTATTAGAAAGAAATTTGAGGGGTCTCAAAATTCACTGGAAGCAATTTTGACTTATTCTGCGGCGGTGCCTTGGGTATTGCTGCCAGTTTTTAGCTATGTCGATGCTTCCCAATTTGTGGAAGTAATTTGCACAAATGGTGGCTTTATCATCATTACTTTTTTGTTTATCCGAAAGATGATCTTCGAAAACAGAAAGGTATTTGCAAAAATCAATGATACCGACCAGAGGCCACCGATTGATCCCAGTACTTTTTTCGGCCAACGATGTGCTGAATTGGGCTTTACCAAGCGAGAGTGCGAAGTGGTTGAGAAAGTAGCCCAAGGACTTACTAGCAAAGAAATCGCAGAAGTACTTTTTATTTCAGAAAGAACAGTCAACAAACACCTTCAGACGATTTTTAAAAAGGCGGACAGCAAAAACCGAGTTGAGCTGATCAACGCCCTAAACTCCTATTCATAAAACAGATTTTAAGGGACGAACCCATTGATTAAGCATATCTGCGTATAGGCGATTTTCTATACGCAGATATGCCTATTTATCGCATTTACGCAGTTCTAGGTATTTTTTTTCGCCTAGAGAATCCAATTCTTTACCCCCATCAACATGTAGCCATGAAGGAGAAAAGAGAAAATCTCTCTTGGGTATCTGTCAGGTTAAAGCCGGATGTTTTTACCCGATTGAAGGAGGAAAGTAGGTCCCTTGGTGTGTCTTTGAGTCACTTGATCAGAATGAAGCTTAGCTCTGAAACGATCAAGATCATTGACACCAAGGGAATCCTAAATGCAATTGATAAGGTGGTTGCCGAACAGGCTAGGGTTAACAATAATATCAACCAGTTGGCCAAGCATGCCAATACGTATCGAGACAAAATTTCCCCGGAGATTTTTCTGAATCACACCAAACAGATGGCCAAGCATCTTGAGCATAGGGACTTCATGAACAAGTTTTTGAAACAGATTTATCAGGCAATCAAATGAGAGTTAAAATCCTTTCCAGCGCAAGTTCATTTAATGGGGTGACCTACAACACGAACAAAACCCAAAATGAAAAGGGAGAGCTGACTAGGCTCCGGAATTTTGGGTATTTGCAGGACACCAAGGATGTGGGGCCGAATGAGGTGAAAAATTACCTGATAACTCATTCGAACAGAAATGCACTCGTCAAGGACAAGCAGTTTCATGCCATGATCAGCTGCAAGGGCAGGGAGTATTCCAAAGAAGAGCTGACAGAAATCGCCCATGAATGGATAGATAAAATGGGCTATGGGAATAACCCTTTCCTGATCGTTTTTCACAAGGATACGGCAAATAACCACGTTCATATTGTGTCATCGAGAATTGATCGGGATGGCAAAAAGATCAGTGATTCATTTGAGAAGCTAAGGGCACAAGAAGCAATCAATGAGATCATGAGACTCAATCCCAAGCATGAAGCAGTGAAAGCTGCGGATAGCTTGATGGAGTTTCGCTTCAGTACCAAAGCCCAAGGATTCTTAATCCTCGAAAACTTGGGATTCAAGGTGAGGGAAAAAGGTGAGCAGATAGAATTGATCAAATATGGTTCAGTTCAAGGTCAGATTCCTGTTTCAGAATTCAACCAAAAGATCCAATCCTATCAATTGGATAAGGATCGAGCAAAACAGCTGAAAGCGATTTTGGATAGATATTCCAAGGTCTACCAAACTAAGCTCACTTGTCTATTTGAACCTAAACCCGGCGGTAAAAAAGGAAACCAAACCGGGTATCGATCGGATCTAGGTGATTTTATACGGGATAAATTTGGGGTTCAGCTCGTATTCCATGGCAAAGATGGAAAAAGGCCTTATGGTTATTCCCTGATTGACCATGCCAATAAGATCATTTTTAAAGGCATTGAAGTATTCCCAATCCAGCGATTTTTTGAACAGGAAGGTGAACGTAAATCCTATCAATCCCAGAAACCGAACAAGGATAAGCCGATCGATTTGATCGAGGCAAAAGTAAGGCTCCAATCTGCTCTCAATGATTTCTCGACAGTTCGGCAAGGCTTGGAACACCACGCTTTGAAGTTGGAGAATAGAGATGGGAATTCTTACCTGAAAACAGCCCAAGGAGATATCGCTGCCAGTGACATTCTTTCTGCCGAGCAGCAGCTGGCATTAAGTCAATACTTCCAAGATAGCGAAGCCCATAGAGCCATACAGAGTCAAGAGATTTTTGACCTGGTTCTTGTACTCCAAATCGCCAATGACATCGATGATGAAGCTGTGCACGGTAGGAAAAGAAGCAAAAAGCGCAAGGGAGACAATGAAATCACTAGATAAAAAGATAGCCATGATCATTCTATTCGCAAACCAAAAAGGTGGAGTGGGAAAAAGTACGCTCGCGGTGCTGTTTTCAAATTTTGCCGTCCAGAAAAGGAAAAGAAAGGTGAAAGTCTTTGATATGGACTTTCAACAGTCACTTTACAACAAGTATCTCAATTCGGACCTCTTAGAAAATGAGAAGTTGTATGAAGTTGAGCTATCGAATATTCCAGGATTCAAGTCTATCCAGAAAAGAGCTGCTCAAGATCCTAAAATTCTCACCGTGATTGATCTTGCTGGGAGAATGGATGACGACAACCTGGTGCCGGTACTCAAGGAGTCTGAATTGATCATCTGCCCTTTTTGCTACGATGAATACAGCGTCACCAGCACGTTTGAATTTTGCTACGTGGTCAAAAAGGTGAATCCTGAAAGCCGGATTATCCTAATCCCCAACAGAGTCAAAACATCAGTCAAATACGAAACCTTGGAGAGCGTCAATCAGGCACTTGGCCAGTTTGGTGAATTGACCTCCCCGGTATCGGATCGGATAGACTTCCAAAGACTCACTACCTCCTACACTCCGGAATCGCTTGTGCCTATCCTGGATCCCATTTTCAACAAATTATTTGATGACCATATAGAAGCAGATTAGCCATGGCAAACGGGGACTACATAAGCAAACTTGTCCAAGGAGTAAGGTCAGAATTGGTATTGCCTGAACCTGAGGTAAAGCCTTTGGTAAAGTCTAAAAGTAATGAGACTGACAAGATCGGAAGCCAAGGAATCCATGAGCTGATAGAGGCCATCAAGAATTTTGAAGTAAACGGAGATTCCAAAAGGCTGATTCGGATGGACGCTCGAACGGAGGAAGTACTGAAGCTAATCAGTCCCACTTTTGGAGTGGACGTGACCTCCTTCGTGAATTTCCTGTGCTGGGACTTTCTGGAAAATAATCCAGAACTGGTCAATGAAATCAAACAATCCATACAAAAACTATAGCCATGAGCTGGACAGACTTCTTTCTATACCTATCCCTTTTCTATGTGGTGTACTATGCGGTAAATGTCGTCTTCGATGTTTTGCGCAAACCACAACTTTCAGAAGTGTCGGCAGGGAATGCCTACACATTCCAGACGGACCTCAATGAGTTTGATGAAAGTCCAACGGTGATTGAGGATAATGACCCGGTGCCTGATCCTGTGAAGCCCAAGACAGAATCTGCTTCCCAGACGGAAGTATGGGTCAACAGCGAGGAGGATTCAGAAGATATCGAATTTGAAATCAATGATCCCAGCCCAGTCAAATCTACAGGAGGGGTGACTACGCTCAATTCCCTCTTTGTACTCGCCAAGGAAGGCAGTATTGAAATGAAAAAGAAAGTCGTGTTCTCATGAAGCTCCTTCATCGGCTATTCCTATGTGCTCTCCTTTCCCTCTTATTCTTTTTGTCGGGATCGGAGACTTATGGCCAATCCCCTCCGGGAGTTTCAAAATTTCAGGAGGTCGAGACCGATATGAAAAGTTTCTATGTCGCTATTTCCAGACTCTCATTTGTCGTGGGCGCAGTCTCAGGATTGCTTGGCGGTCTTCGGGTTTACAACAACTGGCAAATGGGAAGACATCAGATCGATGTTCAGGTCATCAGTTGGTTCGGAGCCTGCCTATTCTTGGCCACTATTGGCTTTTTTCTCAGCGGACTGTATGCTGTCCCACTGATTTGACACCCCAAAAAAAGCAAAATCAACAGTCAATATTTTCTCAATAAACTATGAAAACCATGTTCAACAGAACCAAAAAAATGATCTCAAGCGCATTGTTTGTGATGCTTGCAACTACAGCCGCCAGAGCCCAAGGTGTTCAGGGAATTGTCGCAGCAGAATCGTCTCTACTCGCCTATGTGGATCCCGTAGCCAGTCTCTGTCTTGTTATTGGGGCGGTAGTAGGGCTGATAGGAGGCGTAAGAGTTTACATCAAATGGAATTCCGGTGATCAAGACATCAATAAAGAATTGATGGGATGGGGCGGCTCCTGCCTGTTTTTGGTCTTGGTCAGTGTGATCATCAAAGCGTTTTTCGGTGTCTGATGGCTAAGCAATTTCCGATATATAAGGGGCTTCAGAAGCCTCTTATATATCGGGGCTTTCAGGGAAAATACATCGGATGGGGAGTCGCTTCTTTAGTTATCGCGGTCGTCTCAGGAGGATTAATCGGAAGCTTAACCAGTATGGTTTTAGGTGGGGTGATTACCCTATCAGTCATGACTACCGGACTTTTCATCACCTCTCAGCAACAGAAAAAAGGCCTGCATAGCAAAACAAGGTATAAAGGGGTATTTCAGATCGCTACATCCTTAAAATCAAAGTAATCATGTTTGGGAAAAAAAGGAATGAATTTAAGCTTCCCTATCTGGGGATTGAAGATCAGATCCATGGTTTTCATTGTCTATTCAATCTGAAGGGTGACTATGGTGTCATCCTTGGATTGGACAATCCTGTCCTGCAATATTCAGCGGATTCTTCCAAGTACGATTCCTTTCATCAGCTATACACCAACCTGATCAAAATACTTGGTGAAGGGCATCTGATCCAAAAGCAGGACATTTTTTCCAGAAAGACCTACAGCGAAAAATCCTCAAAAGAATACCTACAGCAAAAGTATGATGACCATTTCCAGGGGCGGCCCTATACTTCAATGAAGACATTTTTGGTGATTACCAAACGGGTAAAAGGCAGATACAGTCAAAAGTCAGTAATGGACTTTATTCAGACACTGGGAAAGGTGACCGACCTTTTTGAACGTGCAGGAATCAAGACAGAGGCACTCTCAAGAATTGAGACTGACCGATATGTGAAACGGATTCTCAGCATGAACTTCCACGAGGAAAAGATTGTGCTGGACAACCTGCTTGCTGAAGAAAGCCAAGTGGAAAGCGGAGAAAGAGCTTTTCGGTCGATCACTTTGGTAGATACCGACAAAGTAGAACTACCGGAAAAGGTGACCACCCATTTGGAGCGTAACGATAAGGATAGCCTCAAAGGGTTTCCTGTTGATAATATGGCCTTCCTTTTCGATGTCCCTAATTTCCAAACCATAGTTTATAACCAGGTCATTGAAATTATTGAGCAGAGATCAACGCTTACCAAGCTTGAATTGAAGCGAAAGCGGCATTCCGGGATACCCGATCCAGCCAATAATATCTGTGTGGAAGATATCGACAGGCTATTGGAAGACGTGGCCAGACATAACCAGCTTTTGGTCAATTGCCACTTCAATGTGGTTGTTTCTGCCAAGAAGGAGCACATCCAAGGAGCTTGTAATTATGTGGAATCCTCCCTTTTCCAACAGGGCATTGTGGCCAATAAAAATTCCTATAACCAACTGGAGCTTTTCAGGACACTGCTTCCCTGCAATACCGCTGAGTTGAAAGTTTACGATTACTTCCTGACCACATCGGATGCTGCATTATGTTTTTTCTTGAAGGAGTCACTGAACAAGGATGAGATAAGTGGATTCCAAATCCGATTTACGGATCGACAGGGAATCCCTTTGAAGATTGATCCCGCTGATTTGCCGATGCAAACCAATCGGATCAACAATCGAAACAAGTTTGTACTGGGGCCTTCCGGTTCGGGGAAATCATTCTTTATGAATGCCCTGATCGAGCAGTATTGCATGTGGAATAAGCGGCCCAATCCTAAGTGGCTGATGGATGTAGTCATTGTCGATACCGGCCACTCGTATTCCGGACTTTGCCAATACTACCAAGGGAAATACATCACTTACACCGAGGAAAAGCCAATAACCACCAACCCTTTTTCCATTACTGAAGAAGAGTACAACATCGAGAAGAAAGACTATCTCCTGACCCTGATTTCCCTCTTGTGGAAGACAGCGGAAGGAACAGTCTCTCAGGTTGAAGCCGATGTTATTTCCAATACGATCTCGGCCTACTATTCCTCTTTTTTCTCCAAGGAAAGCACTATCGATCGGCTTTGCTTCAACAGCTTTTATGAATTCGCCCTGGAGAAAATCCCAGAAATCAAAGAGCGTGAAAGCATTGGATTTGAACTTGAAGAATTCCGCTTTGTACTCAAGAAGTTTTACAAGGGAGGTGAGTTTGAAAACCTACTCAATGAGGAAGTTGACCAGTCCTTGTTTACCGAATCTTTTGTGGTTTTTGAAATTGACAGCATCAAAGAGCACAAGGTGCTTTTCCCGATTGTGACACTCATTATCATGGATGTTTTCATCCAGAAAATGAGGTTCCGAACCAAATACCGGAAGGCACTCATCATCGAAGAAGCTTGGAAGGCCATAGCCTCCCCGCTCATGGCAGGCTACATTCTATACCTCTATAAAACAGTCCGAAAATTCTGGGGGGAAGCCATAGTGGTAACCCAAGAGCTGGGAGATATCATCGGAAATGCGGTAGTCAAAGACAGTATTATCAATAATTCGGATACGATCTGTCTTTTGGATCAGACAAAATTCAAAGACAATTATTCTCAAATCGCCTCCCTGCTTTCCATCAATGAAAATGAAAGGAAAAAGATCTTCACGATCAATCAGCTGGATAATCATGAGGGCAGGGGAAGATTCAAGGAAGTATATATCCGAAGAGGATCTGCCGGTGAGGTGTATGGGGTGGAAGTGTCCTTGTACCAATACCTGACCTATACCACGGAAAAGCCAGAAAAATCAGCCATCGAAATCTATATCCAAGCCTTTAGAGGGTACCAAATGGGACTGGACGCTTTTGTCGAGGATTTTAAGGCTTCTGAGCTTTCACTCCATGAGTTTTTTGGAGAGGTCAACAAGCAAGGGGCCCCGGTAAGAGAAACACTAACTGCCACTTTTTAACCATTACAAAGATGAAAAGCTTGAACATACTGGTATTTCTGATCCTCTCGGGATCTGCCTTAGGGCAAACTATCTATGTGGATCCAGCGGTAGCAGGAGCAACGGCGGCACATTCTGCGGTCATCAATTCTCAGCTGAATGCCACTAATGAACGATTGACTTTGATTGAACGGGGACAGCTGGCGATTACCGGAAACCTGACCATTGTCAATACGATGCAGGACAAAATCTACAAAGGACTTTCTGAGGTCAGTTCGATTTTGACCAACCTTTCCAATGTGCAGGAAATCGCTCGAATAGCCACCGGGATTTCAAGTGACCTTAGCCAGGTGATGGACTTAGCCGGAGAGAATCCCGCTTTACTCCTGTTTGCCGAACGGAATGCTACCCTATTTCAGCAAAGGGCAACTTCTTTGGCCTTGGAGGTCAGTTCATTTGTGTTGAAGGGAGGAGAAAACAATCTCATGGATGCAGGTGAGCGGTCAAAACTGATCAATCAGATTTTGACTGAGATGGTCATCCTGCGATCCTACTCTTATGGCATGTATCGAGCCATGTATTTTGCTCAGATGAAAGGATTTGTGAGGGCTCTAAATCCTTTTCAAGGGTACATCAACGTAGATATCCAGCTTGCGCAGGATATAGCCAGAAAAGCCAAAACCCTCCAACCATGAAATCTTTTTGGCTTTTACCCTTCGTTTTTTTGGCAACCCTTGGGATGAGTTTTGCTCAAACCAATGTGGCCCTTCTCCACCAGCTAGTCGAGGAATCCAAGTCTGAATATAACCTTCAAAAAGAGGCAAAAGGAAATCAGGGAAGGAACTCGGTCAACGAGGAGGTCAATACCAATTTGGTCAAGTCTGTAAAGGAGAAATACCGAGCCGTCCAGGACCGATTTGCCAAACTCTCCATTGTCATCGATGCTTTTGGAATTGGTGCTGCGGCTGAGCCCTTGGTCAATTCCATTATTGATAACCAGCAGCAAATCGTTTTCTACTGTAGCCAAAATCCGGAATTAGTACTTTTTGCGGTAGAGTCGGAACGGGTTTTCGTCGAAAGATCCTATTCACTTTTGAATTATCTCTTTGGCCTTTCGGCAAGTATCGGAGTGGTCAACCAGATGAAAGTTTCGGAAAGAAGAATCCTTTTCCAACATATTCTGGACGAGCTGAGGGAGATCAACGGACTTTCCTACACCGTTTCCAAATCACTTCAGCACTATCTCGAAAGGAAGAGAGGAATCAATCCTTACCTACAGTATGTAGCAACGGAAATGGCCTTGGTAGAAGAAATCATTCAAAACGCCAAAACCCTAATCCGATGAAAAATCTCCTTTTTCTTTTCATGTGTTTCGTGGCTGTTGAATCTTATCCCCAGACCGTGGTATTTGACAAAGAGCATTTTTCGATAGTCAATGCCAACGCTGCTGTACGAAATGTCAGTGAAATAGGGTATCACCAAACTTTGGATATCATCAGGCAAAACACTGATGATATCATTCTCAATTCATCCAGCCTGGCACTGGTTCAAACCATGATTGTCAACTCTCTGACCCAGATCAATGAGGGCCTCAAAGATGCAATTCAGGTAAGGATGATCGCTGAGACGGTCTTGGATATCAGTTCCATTTCCGCAGAGGCATTCCAGTTGGCGGGCGATAATCCCATCCTTTTTCTTTTTGTGGAAGAATACACGGCTCAGGCGAAAAAACGAAGTCTCAATCTGGCCATGGAACTTTCTTCCCTGATTCTCAAAGAAGGCGATAATCTCTTGATGAATTACAATGTCCGGGATGAGCTTCTCGATTCGGTTCAGAAGGAATTACAGGTAATTCTTGCCTTGGTACTGGCAGCAAAGAACAGCATCTATTGGGCCAAGACCAATGGGATAATCCGATCTCTCAATCCCTTCCAAGCTTATATCAATCGTGATTTGGGATTGATCAATGAAATCATCATCAAACAGAAAATCCTTACCCGATGAAGCATACTCTTTCGTTTTTGATCCTTTTTTCTGTTTGTATTCACAGCTACGGACAGACTCCCTTCCATGATAGAGCGATTGTCGCTCAGCAGGAACGCATGGTCTTTAAGCAATGGGATGAAGATAAATTCTATCCCGAACCCAAAAGATTCCTCGGAATCCCAACGAATCCGATTTGGTATATCACCTGGGGCTTGCATCCCACTTACCCTGATCTCGACAAAAGGCCTTTGTCTTCAAGGGGAGAACAAACTCAAAGACTGGGATTGGCAGCGGCCATGCAGATTTCATCCAACTACTATAAGCAGCACTCAGATACGGTCAAAAACTTGGCAGCAGCGGAGATGGCCCGCATTTCAGGTGCTTTTTCATCAACAGATCCGCTTTACCAATTCTACTATAAGCGAGAGCTGAATCCTTTGGAAAATCCTGAAGCTTCAGCTTTTCAGGGCGTTTCGCCAGAAGTAATACAGTACATGATTGATCATGGGGCATACCAATGGTATTTAAACAACATGGCGTCGCTTTCAGAACGATATGAGTTTGCCAAGAGCCTGGATATGGAAAGGGGGCAACGGATTCTGATGTATCACAGAATCATGCTTGAAATGAGAGATGTCCTTAAAAAGTGGCAATACAAGCTGGATATGTCTTCCAATATGCTTGCCTTCCGAAAGCTCAATCAGCGAAAAATCAGCGGGGAAATTATCCTTTCAGATCCAAATAGCGAAGAGGAAAGAGCCAAGAAGATTGCTAACCAAACCCAAGTCCTAAAATGAAAAAGCTGATCACAGGACTTTCAATTTTCCTTGGGGTATCCATCTCCGGATTTGCACAATCGGCTAACCATGACCAGTACAAGGAGACCATAAGCTATTTGCAGGGAAACAGCATTTACGACCGGGGAGTGATGACCTTCTTTGAAGAAATGAGGGATTATGGCTTTGCTCACTCAGATCCTTTCATGAGAGATGCTCAGACCTTGGCCTGTATTTTCATGCTGATTTTTTTCAGTCTGAAGTGCTACGAAATGATGGCTGGGGACAAAAAGCTTGAAATCATGCCCCTCCTGAGACCATTTGCTTTGGTGATTCTTCTGATGTGGTGGCCAATTTTCTGTCAGATCATCGCTTTTCCCACCGATTTGATCGCAGCCAAAACGGAAGCGCTTTTCGGGACCCAAAACGATATCAATAATGGGTTGCGGCTTGACCGCGCCGCCTACATGATCGAGATGGCCGATCAGCTAGTGGAATATCAGGCAGTGACGGAGATGGCATCGGAACAGGCGCAGGAATCCGATAAGGATTTGGGGACGGTGATTGTGGATGGGGTGAAAGGATTTTTCTCCGATCAGATTCTAGCTCCTATTGTCCAAATGCGAATCAGGATGCAAACCAGCCTTCAGCTTCTCGCTACCCAAATCATCGAATTGGTGGCCATATGGATTCTGAGAGTGTGTGTCTATATCATTTTCATGTTGCAGATCATCTACTCGACAGTCTTGGTGATACTCGGACCTTTTTCAGTGGTAGTGAGTATTCTTCCAGCTTTTCGGGATGCGTTCACGACTTGGATAGCCAGGTTCGTTTCGGTTAACCTCTATGTAGGAATAGCCTATTTGATTCTCTACATCACAGGAAGACTTCAGCAATACGCCTTGGAGGTCGAAATTGACAAGTACGAGTACTTGCTTTCAACCGGTGGGGGAGCGGATCGACTTGAAAAAATGGCTTGGCTGGCATCCAATGGTTTTTTGAGTTTCGGGCTGGTGATTGTAGCATTCTTTGTCAGCGCCATTGCCATTACTACTGTGCCCTCGATTTCCACTTGGATCATTTCCACTTCAGGAATCTCCTCGGCAGCAACCACCGCCGGAAGGATGGGATCCTCTGCTTCAAAATCAATTTCCAGAGCTAAACTAATCTAACCATGATCATCCAAAATATTGAATCCAAAATCAGATTGGCAACGGTTCTATCCTTGGGAAGCCTGCTTACCTCAATCATTATCTGTGGATTTGTTTCGGTTTACGCTTATAAACAGGTAGCCAATGCTAGGCAGTCCATTTATATCCTGGATAATGATATTCCCATTTTGGCCAAGCAGGCCAATATGCAAATGAATAGGCCAGCTGAGTACAAAGCAGCCGTGGACTTATTCCATAGCCTTTTTTTCAACCTGACTCCCGATGATAAGCACATCGAATATCAGATGAGCAGGGCCATGTATTTCGTGGATGAGACAGGAGTCGGCCAATACAATAACCTGAAAGAAAAGGGCTACTTCAATTCCATTCTTTCTTCAAGTTCTGTGCTTTCCATCCAGACGGATTCCATTGTCCTGGATCAGAATAGATTCCGGTATTACGGTAAGCAAAAGATAGATCGAAGGAGTGCCACAATCACCCGATCGATCATCACTGAAGGTGAATTGATCGATATCCCGAGAAGTGAAAATAACAGCCACGGGGTATTGATCACGAATTGGAAAACCATTGAAAATAAAGATCTGAGCAATGTTTCGAAAAACACCTTCTAAGGATCGGGAAACTACCATTTTCCAAGAGCTGAAAAATGAGCTTTATCCTCACCTGGTTGGGGTAAATGGCCAGATGAAAGGCTTGATGGATCGTCATGCCAAAATCATTTTTTGTGGCATGCTCCTTCTCATCGTAGCGTCTTTCATCCTGACCTTTTTTGTGCTGAAGCCTGACTCGGAGAATCAGACTAACAATTTCAAAAAAGAGCTAAAGGCCATCCCGGGAGAGCTGTCAGGCGAATTTTCAGCATTGCAGGATTTGACCCTAAGGGCTGCGAAAATGGCAGAGTTAAAAGCTGAAATCGAACGGATTATCGCTCAGGATTCCATTTCAAAGACCGATTCCGCCTATCTGGAAAAAGCAATTGAGCAACTGCAATACTTTAACAACCACTCCCATGAAAATTGACTTCAAACAACCCAAATACATTCTGCCGATTATCATGCTCCCGTTTTTGTGTTTGCTGTTTTATGGGTATAAATCCTTCAGCAAAGACAGTCCGGATGAACCTGTTCATGGCCTCAGTGGAATCCAATCTGAGATCGGTAAAGTGTCGGAACAGATCCAGAAAAAACCGCTTGACTCCAAACTGGACGCATCAAGAGAAACCTATAAAAGGGCAAATGATGGATACACGGCAATCAAAGGCTTGGAACTCGAGGTGGAAGAATCCAGCCAAATCAAAACACTTTATAATGAGGAGGAAAAACGGCTGCTGGATTCCATAGACAACGCTTTAAAAGGTGCAGGCCTCTATTCGGGAAAACCCGATGTGACAAATGGTTTTCCATCTGTTATACCAACACCTTCCAGACAGCAAAGCTTTTCCAAGGAAGATGAAGAATTGCTGAATGCCATCAATCAGCTGGAAGGAAAAAAGACCCAAGTTCCCGCCAACAGATACGAAGATCCCATGGATCTTTTCAAAGCGCAGATGGCTGTGATAGACTCCATTTCCAAAGCGAATGATCCGGCTTATCAAGAGCTACAGCAAAAAGAAAAGGAGAGTAAACCCGTAGCAAATGTGACCGAAAACGCAGTTTATAGGGTTCAGAAGTCAGAGGGGACCGCTACTTTATTCAATACCGTCACCAGAGAAAAAGAGGGAAAGTTCATCGAGGCAATCATTGACCAGGATATCAAGAGCGGTACCCTTGGGGCAAGATTGAGAATCCGACTTTTGGATGATATACTGATCGGAAATGCCATTGTGGGCAAAGGGACTTATCTCTATGCATTGATTTCCGGATATGAAGCTCAGCGGGTGAAGCTGACCATTTCCTCGGTCATGATCAATGACCAAATTTTCCCGATTAAACTCTCCATCTATGACGTGGATGGCATGGAGGGTTTGTATGTCCCGGCCAGTGCCTTTCGGGAATTTTCCAAAGAACTCGGAGGAAATACTACCGGGGGAATGAATCTGACCATGCAGCAAAACTCAGATGCTTTGAGTCAACTGTACATGTCTGCTCTCCAACGAATGTTCACCTCAACTTCCCAGGCTGTTTCCAAATCCATCAAAAAGAACAAGGCCAATATCAAATATGGGACTTCTGTTTATTTGATCGATACCAATGAATTGCAGGAAAATGGAAAAATGATCCAAAACCAAAACTGACCTACCATGAGACAAAAGATTATAACCCTTATCCTTTGGGCGATATCCGTTTCGGCCTATGCACAGCAGAACGGTACGCTACTGAAAAGCCAACTTCCCAAAATCTATATCGACGAGGAAATCTCCCTTCACTTTCTTTCCCCCGAACCCATCCAATACGTGGATATCTCGACCGACAATATGATCGGGGATATTCCTTTGGAGAGTGTTTTTCGGGTAAAGGCAATCCGTGACAGTGTTTCCAACCTTAATGGATACAATAAGTCTTTGGGAGTGGTTACCATTGTCGGGCAGAAATTCATCGCGCAGTATGATTTATGGTATGCCCATGATGAGCGACAGCTGAAAACTCAAATCGAAATTCTTCCTATCCACACCAGTCCCTTGGAGGTTGGTAAAATCCCCATGAGCGACCAAGAACTTCGTTATTTTTCGATAGAGGCATTTAAAAGGAAAAAGAAGGACAAGATCACCAAAAGCAGCCAGTATGGGATTTCCGGTCAGGTGAACAGGATTTACACGGTAGACGATTACATCTTTTTGGACATCTCCTTTACCAACAAGACCAATCTCAAATTTGACCTGGACCAATTGAGATTTAAGATCGAGGACAAACGAATCGTCAAAGCAACTAACGTCCAATCCATTGAGATAGAGCCGGAATACCAGCTTTTCACCCCCAAGAGCTTTGAGAAGAAATACCGCAATATCTACGCGTTCAAAAAGTTCACCTTCCCCAATTCCAAGGTGTTCACCATCGAGCTTTCGGAATCCCAAATCAGTGGAAGAACGCTCTCTTTGGAGGTCAAGTACGCAGACCTTTTAGCGGCAGACACACTTTAAAAATGATTTTTCCCTTCAACTGAGCCTTTGCTATGAATGAGAAAAGAGAATTAAAAAGCCTTCACGCAACCTTTCAATTCATTGTTTACCTGATGGTGTTTATGGACATTCTGATGTTTGTCTATGCCCCACAGTTGTTGGCAATGGATGGGGTGGGAAGGTTTCTTTTTCCTCTTGTCGAAAAGCTGCAAAATCTAAAGATCTATAGTAATGTGCTTCTTGGCAAAGTAGCCATTTTGATAGCCATTTGCCTTTCCGCCATCGGGACAGTTTCTAGAAAGAACCTGAATTTAAACCCGAGAAATCAGATCATTTTCCCTTTGGCCATTGGCTTGATTCTGTTCTTTGGTTCGATCTATCTCTACACCCTGGAAGATTCCTTTTTGGTGATGAACTTCACTTCCATCCAAGACTTGGGGTACAGCCTGTCATTATTTATAGGTTCTGTTTTGATCCATACCTCCTTGGACAATGTGTCGAAACTGATCAAGTCGGGACTGGGAAAAGATGAATGGAATATCGAAGGGGAGTCCTTCATGCAAGACACCAAAAAAATCGAAAATCCCTATTCGGTCAACATTCCCATGAAGTTCTATTTCAAGGGGAAAGTCCGAAAGGGATGGATCAACTTGGTCAATCCATTCCGAGGGACTTTTGTGATCGGAACCCCGGGTTCCGGGAAGTCATTTGGGGTGATCAACCCTTTTATCAGACAGATGATTGGCAAGGGATTTACGATGTGTCTTTACGATTTTAAGTTTCCAGATTTGGCTCAGATTGCCTACTTCCACTATCTGAAAGCTCAGGACAAAAAGAAAAACCCCAAGTTCAAATTTCATGTAATCAATCTGGATGAGGTAGAATATTCCAGGAGGATCAATCCGATCAACAGAAGGTATTTGAAGACGGTCGCCAATGCTTCTGAAACCGCTGAAGCTATTTTCCAATCCCTTCAAAAATCCGATTCCACAGGAGGAGCAGATAAGTTTTTCGAGCAATCCGCAATCAACTTTCTTTCTGCCTGTATCTTTTTTGTGTCTCGATATGAAGAGGGTAAATATTCCACCTTCGCCCATGTGCTGGATTTTCTCAACAGGGACTACGAGGATATTTTTAACTGTCTGACCAAATATCCCGAACTCAGATCCATGGTATCTCCCTTCCGAAGTGCCTTTGAAAAGAAGGTTTACAAACAGCTTGAAGGGCAGGTCGGCACTCTGAAGATTTTCCTTTCCAGACTGAATACCAAAGAAACAGCTTGGGTCTTCAGCGGGGATGATTTCGACCTCAAAATCTCGGATCCCAATTCTCCTTCCATTCTGGTTCTTGCCAATAGTACTGAAACGCAGAGCATCACAGGCACCTGCTATTCGGTGATCATCAACCGGCTGACTCGATTGATTAATACCAAAGGGAATTTGCCAACCGCTTTAATAGCGGACGAAGCGCCTACTTTTTACATCCATAAAATCGAAAACCTGATTTCTACTGCCCGGAGCAATAAAGTAGCGGTTTTGCTCGGCCTGCAGGAACTGCCCCAGTTAAACCAGCTTCAGGGAAAAGATACAGCATCGACTATGACCTCGGTGATCGGAAATGTCCTTTGTGGTTCCGTTCGCCATAAGGACACGCTGTCTTGGTTGGAGATGATGTTTGGAAAGCGAAAGCAATTGGGGCAGAGTGTTTCGATTGATCGGGACAAAACCTCGATTTCATATAGTGAGCGATATGATCCACTGATTCCTGCTGGAAAAATAGCCTCCATGCACACCGGGGAAATTGCAGGAATTATTGCAACGGAAGGGACTCATTTTGACGGGAAATACAAAACATCCAATGTTCATTGTAGAGTCAATTTGGATATGAGAGAGATCAAGCAGGAGGAAAACTCCTATCGAAGCACTCCGAAATTCTATGATTTCCAAGGCAGGAAAGAGGAGATCCTGACCAAGCACTTTGAAAAAATCCACCGACAGGTTACTGAGATTATTGAAAAGCACCGGGAAATGGCAGTGATAGATTAAATCATGCAAAGGAACCTATCGATCATACTTCTTCTTTTTGCTCACCAGGCATTTCCTCAATTCAATTCCATTGAATTTCGAAAGGAAATGACTTCAGTGAACGTGATCAAGTCCGCTGAATTCAAGCAAGAAGCGAAAGGGTCTGAAATTCCTCCTTTGTCCCAACAGGAACTAGCCGTGGAACATGGGGAGGAGCTATTGTTGGCATCCCTTCCCTTGGAGGATTTTTTTCTGACTTCAGAGTTTGGCTACCGATCCGATCCATTTTCCGGAGAAACGAAATTTCATCGGGGAATCGATCTTAAAACCAAGCGTTCCAATGTTCTTTCCATGCTGCATGGAACTGTAGTCTCGGTGGGCAACGATCCGCTTTTGGGAATTTTTGTCAAAGTCCAACACGGCAAGTATGAGTCGATTTACGGTCACCTTTCACAGTCCTTTGTGACAAAGGGAGAGCATGTCTTACCAGGTTCAATATTGGGTATTTCGGGAAGTACGGGAAAAGCTACTGGGGATCATCTGCACCTGAGCATCAAAAAGCGAAATGAATATGTAAATCCAGTCTTATTCATTCAATTGATTTCAAGACTATCGACTAAAGAAGAGGCAATCACTTATTTATCAAAACCATAAAGCAAACATCATGCAAAGCCAAAATGGATTACCGATGAAGGATCTGGAGATTTTTGGAGTCATCAAGAACGGAAAATTTACCATTCCTCAAAAAGATGTCAACGCCCTGAAGAATGGCGGAATGACCGATATCGTGGAATTGACCGACCTGAAAGGGAAGGATATTTTCATCGAAAAATTACCGGCTAGACTTTCCATAGTAAGGGGAGAAGATGGGAATCCTGCCTTGCGGATAGATCCGGTTTATAGGGAACCGAACCGACATCCCAATTTGAATGACCTTGAGCGTAATCAGCTGGTCCAGAAAGAATTGGCCAACATCAAGAAAAGCTATGTGGACAAAGAAGGTAACATTCAGACCGAAATCATCGAGTACGATCAGCAAACCAAACAATTTCTCTCCTACAATCCTCGAGACATCAAAGCCCCTCAATCGGTCAATGGGCAAGCGCTTGATCCACAGCAAAAGAAGAAATACAAGGAAGGGGAAACGGTGCTGTTGGCAGATGGAACAGCGTTTCAACTTTCGCCATCTGCTCCAAAAGGCCTTAGATCAAATAAGTCCGGGTTAGTAGTTTCGGTTTTGTTGGATGGAGGCTTGTCCTACCTGCTGATTACCGGGGTTCAGAAATTAGTCGGAAAGGAAAGTCAGGAGGATAAAGCGTATAGCGAAGGATACCTTCAAGCAATCAAGGAGGTTCAAAAACAAGTAGAGCGCCGAATCGCTAGAAACCCAAAAGACAGAGATGCAATCCGTGACTTGAACAACATCAAAGAAGAATATTCCAAAATTTCGGCAGATTCCTCACTTCCAAAAGCCGTTAGGGATGAATTCGATATCAATGCCATCAAACGGCTAAACAGCATCGATACGGAAGAGGGAAAGAACCCAAGAAAACGCTTCGAACAAGACAATGGCTTCGACAGAGACCTTTGATATTTTGAGTTACAAAGGAGTGGATAAGGCTATCCAAGGCCTGTTTTCAAAGTTTGCCCATCAGGATCAAACGGGCCAGATCGTTTTTGACTTCTTTGGTGGGCAAGGCGGGGAAGTGGATGCTGAAATCCTGAGCCTTTACCGGAATAAGCAGGCTTCCAGAGGGATTTCTGTCCTTAATCTTTCAGAAGATTCTCGGTCAATTTTTGTCTCCGATTCCTATGCTTCCCTGATCTGTTTTGCCAATCAGTTCAAAGCCAGAATTTCATTTGATGAGGCTGGCTTTTTGATCATTGGGGCTGAGTTTGACTTGAGCTTGATGACCCAAGCTTTCAAGAAGATTTCAAAAAACGCCAAGATCAATACGGTTTTCAGCACTTCGATTTTGGGAAGGGTAATGGATTGCAAGGTTCAGGATCTGGTTTATGATCGGAACTGCGGTTATTATTTGTCTGATGATTGTGTTCAGCTTAAAAACCAAAAGAGGAATAAAATCTCGAAGGAATCGATTTTCACTTTTTCACTTCGAACCTACTGCATCTCCCAAGCGATCATTCAAACCGTCCGAACATTTAAGCCTAAGCAAAAGGGAGTTGAGTCCTTTTATCAGCTAAACCAACTGCATTGGAAAGGTCTCAATTAATATGGTTTTGCTATATTTAAACTCTTGTCAATCAAAATTATGGAGAATAATAATCTTGAATTCCTTAAAAAGAACCTGAAATTCCTTGGCTTTGGCACTTCGTTAAATGCTGCACTTGAAGCTAAAGTTTCTGAGCGACAGGAGTTCTTTAAAATCGGAGTTTCTGCCGATTTTAATTCGAGGCAAAAGGATGGAAGCCAGGGAAGGGACAAGGTTAATTATGAGCTGAATTTCTCGAGATCTTCAAAGCCCTACCATTATTTTTTGGATAGCGTAAAAGTCACCCTCAACGATCAGATCCAGAATACATTTTCGTATGGAAAGGGAAATGACGTGACAGCAAAGGAAGCCTATAATTTGCTTAGAGGGGCATCTATCCATAAAAAAGCTATTCTAAATAGGCAAATGGATAATAAGCTATTGACTTCGGGTGAAGTTGGTCAGGTGAAGGAAGGCTCAGGAGAAAAGATTGAGTCCATCTGGATCAAACTGGATTTTGAAAAGCTGAATGAGCAGGGGAATTTCTCCTACAAAAAGTTCTATCCTGATTATGGCTTCAACCTGGAACCTGAACTGAGCAGATTTCCAATCAAGGAGCTGGTAAATGCTCAGGAAAGGGAGATGCTTATTTCCAGTTTAGGCCGGGGAAATACCCAAATGGCTACTTTGGAAACCGGACACTCCGTGATGATCGAAGTCGATCCGGAGAATAAGAAAATCCAGTTTTATGACATGGATTTCAAGAAATTGGACGTTTTACCTTCACTGTCTCAGGAATTGGGTAGGTGAGGGGCCAAGTTAAAAATCCCTTGGCTTACTCATCAATCATCTTTTGCTTTTGTCAATTCTTAATCTTTAAACTAAACCATTTTATGATATGAGAAATCTGAATTACCTGTTAGTACTCGCTGTAGTTGTTTTTTCTTATAGCTGTTCTTCTGAGCATGAGACTCCAAAACTTGTTGAAAAATCGGTAACCATCGAAGTTGAAATGGATGGTGATTACGCTGACTATCTGGTGACGTTTTCGGTTCACAGTATGCTGAGCGGCACATCTACTTTTGTCGCTCCGGTGCTAGATCAGCCGACTGAGCTCAATTGGACTCAAGTGATCGAACAAGGCAATACCTACACGCTTTCTTTTGAGCCTGAAGTCCCAACCATTTCAGCCACTTCCTCAGCCCCGATCCATAGCCTGGGCTTAGTTTTTAATGCCGTTCACTTGGGAGGAGAAACCGATGATTCTTTCCAGCCACTTTCAGCTACCGTGAATGTTTTGGCCGATGGGGAAGTCTATCGACAATTCGAATTTGAAGGTTTGCCTCCCGGAGAGGTTTCTGTTGCACTTACTGAGGAGATTACTCTCAATTGATTCTGGCTAATTCCGTCTTTTCATCTTGCCTTACCCTCGAAATATTTACATGCCCTATTCCGGTTTTATCCAATTGTATGCACAAAGGTCGAACGGCCTGTCGATTTCAAAAAATTGGGGCTTTCAGCAGAATTCCCTAAAAACAGGGTTTCCTACGGACTGCCTCCCAGTTTTTAAATTCTAATTTTTCCGCACTTTCCCGGCCATCCTAAATGACCTGCATAAATTTTAACTAAAACCAAAATACTATGGCATTCTCAAAAAAGTACATCGGTAAAGGAAAGCAAGTCGAAAATAGGAACATTGTGGAAGTGAGCCTGAATATGGCTGAGCTTCAAAACCACACCTTCAAATATGAAGGAGAAACCTTCGTCAAGTTCAATGTCGCCAAGCTAAAAGAACCTGATCAGTACGGAAAAACCCACACGGTTTACGTTTCCGTCAAAGAACCGGATTCGCATGAATCTTGAGAAAAGCCCGAAAGGGCTTTTGTTTTTACTGTAAACTGAGAGCTTCTAGTTTTCTCGTTCTTCCTTTTCCTCTTCCTCTTCATTATTTTCTTCATCATGTTCAATTCCTCCCCCTTTCCATTCTCCAGTGCCAACCCAAATTTCATAATGCATAAGCCATTCGCAAGCCCATGGAATTAGGGTTTTAACGTACAACATTGAAGGATTCCATTCATTGGTAATTGGAAAGTAAAGGCAAAGACGCTGTTCCGCTTGATTGTAAACATGCGGAAGTCTGTCTTTTCCTTCTGCTAACCTTAGGGGCTTAGGAGAAACTACATATACTTTTGCTCCATCTGTCTTTTTATAATGTAAAAGAAGAGTATAGGCAGCACTTAATGGAGTCGGTTTTACGGTATGTGTCCACGTAATTTCAGAATCGGATTTACGGCTGATTTTTGAATCAGGGAAAAATGACTTCAGCGCTGCTTCCTGTTGAAATAACGGAATAGGTTTATTGGTCCTTTTTCGCACCGAAATTTGTGTGTTGAGTGATTGATGTTTTCCCTACTGAGCCTATCATACCAGTGATCCCCGCCATTTTTAGTCCTCCCGCCTTCCTCAATTGCAATTGCTTTTCCCCGTAGTTAGCAAATGCTAGAGATACAGATTTTTCTCCAAATGGGGATTTCAAAGATTCCATAACTGAATGAAGACCTTTATCTTTTTGGTTAAGAGCGTTTCTAACATCTGCTTTGACTGCTTCCAACCATTTGTAAAAGTTAATTTGCTTCTTGGGAGCCTCTTTCCATTTATCGGCAAAATTTTCTTCTGCATTCACGGGATTACCTATCCATTTTATCATTTTGCCGGATTCTGGGTCAAATTTTTCTAGAATAAACAAATGCATGCGTTCTATGACATTCAATAACGCTTCTAAAATGGAAGTCTCCTTCTGATAAGCTCTTGCGGCCAAAGTCGTTATGATAATTGAAATTGGTTTGTCCTCATCACCATTGAACATTAGATCGCGATGTCTTTTAAGGATTTGTACTACTCGCTGTAAAGGCAATTTATCCTTTTGATATTGGGGAACTGGCTTAATCGATTCACCTAGAGTAATTCGTTTAGTTAAATCTAAAGAGGCCTGAACGGAGAACCACTTGCCGTAGCCAAAAGGGTTGCATTTGAGCCATAGCTTATGATTATTTTCAAAAAAGTAATCATCCCTATTTTTGTCGGTTATCCGAATGACCAGTTTATTCAAATCAGTCAAATCATTAGATGAAAATGCCATTTCCAAAATTGTTTGGTAACCTGAATCAACTATGGACGGTAAAATATCCATATGATAATTGGCAGAATCAGAATATTCCAACGTCCAACATCTTCGACCTTCTTTTTTCAGCATTTTTCGGTAAACCTCATTTTCTTTCAGTTGGTCACCTACCTTTTGTTTCAAATTGTACTGGGTCCATGATGGTTGCTTTCCTGTCAGTTTACAAACGAGATCGATGTCTAAGTCATCATTTTCATTTACTGGCTGAATCATGGTTCCCAGTAAAAAAGATCCTTGCGGAAGAATTTCCGGTTTATAAGGAGCTAGAACAGAGCCTTCCTTGGAAAGTTGGTTACCGACTGCCATGTAGCTTCGCACGGCGGTTTCATATTGGCCTTTGCTTATATCTAGTGTTTGTCCTAGCTCCTCTAGGATTTCACTGAATTGTTGTTTTTGTTCCTGTGTTAGCATATTTATTTGATTTTTAAAGTTTTAATAAAGCCGCCCTTCATCCTGTTTTGATCATAAATTATCATTGGGAGGTCTGCTTTTGGCATCCAAACCCTTCCTAGTTCAATAGCTGTGGAAGCAGGCATAGCCGGAAATACATGGATTATTGTATCTTCTCCATGATGTGCTTTTATTTGATTAAAAGCTTTTCGTGCTATTCGGCGAAAATCCTGCAAATGGAGGCGAGACTTTAGGTAATCATTATTAGGGTTACTATGGGTAATTGACCAAATGCTACATTCCTCACCAAGAGAATTTTTTATCCG
This sequence comes from Algoriphagus iocasae, assembly GCF_014206875.1. Lineage (GTDB taxonomy): Bacteria > Bacteroidota > Bacteroidia > Cytophagales > Cyclobacteriaceae > Algoriphagus > Algoriphagus iocasae. Next base: position 445,523 of record NZ_JACIJO010000003.1, read on the forward strand.
ATCATCAGTGATAGTTGCGCTCAATTCAAATTTGAGGGCAACAACTTTGTGGTCAGTTGTGGCAGGTACAATTTGATGCTCAACATCGTGCTCGTGATTTAGCCACTTCCAGGTGGTAGGTTCTCTATGTAGTTGATAAACCTCGGCATCATAAAGATCACTTAACAGCGATCCAAGCTTTATTAGCATTGGTTGTGGTGCTAGACCAAAAATTGAAAAGTGCTGGGTTTCGTGTTTCCCCTTCAAATACTCAACTTCTGATTTGAATCTCGCAATTAGGTTTTCTTCTTCAGCTAGCCAATAGCTTTCAGTATGATCTTCTAAAGCTGACTGCATTCCAATTTCCAAAGGCCGTGGCATCGAAGGGTAGTAATTTGGGAGAATAGCTTGAGTAGCAGAATGAAAATTTAAAGGAGAGGCATTTTGTCCTATTCTAGCACCAAATAGAAGAACATGGCTTCTCATGTCAGGTGCAATTCCTGTCAAAAGCTCAATTCGCTCTTCATGGGCTCTTTTCATGGCTATCAAGCGATCTGCTGTATATTCTTCCTCCCTTGATTTATCGTCAAACGTGCGGTGGCATTCATCGCATACCAGCATAAGATTCGAGAATTCCTTTTCTAGCAAAGGTGACATAACCTTATCATACCTTGCTCCACCTTCAGAAAAGGCATATATGTGGGCTATGTATGATTTGTTCATTTGATCCATTGTTGCTTTGTGCAACCATAGGGGGGTGTTGCAGTTATTGAATTGGCATCTGCCTCCAGAAGACCTCCATAAATTAGTTTTGACCTTTTGGGGGATGCTTGGACGATTTGCATTTTTTGTCATATTCTTACTTCTCTTTTCTGATTCCTTTGAAAGGTTTTGAGCTAGATGTTTTTACATCCATAAATTGCCCGGTTTCCGAATTTCTCTTTGTCCAAAGACCAGTCTTTGGATTTTGTACTTGTGATCGTTTTTTGACAGCTCCTATTCGAGCATTGTCACCTGTTGGTTTGTTTGTGGCCATCGTTTTTAGTAGTTTGAACGTGATAAAATTGTATGCTACTGGCGGAGAAAAAATTGCCATGGCATAGCAATTTTTTCTTTTTGATTAGCATTACATTTAAATAGCGCCTATTGGAACGATTTGAAATCAATTCAGACTATGAAAATGTTGACTGGGAAAAAGTTATTCCAGTGCTCATGGCTTATGCGTATGCCGTTATTGGAGTGAGTAATCAGAGGATGTTAAGGTCCAGGGAGGAACTTTCTTACGATTTTGCAATTGATGCAATTACGAAGTATTTAATTGAACCAGAGAAATTTGACCCGTCCAGAAATCCCGACCTCATTCGATATCTTAAATACAATATTCTGCGACAGTCGATTTTTAACGCTAAAAAGAAAGCTGCAAACGTTAACGAAATTGTCCAAGAAGAAAGGGAGGAAGAATATGATTTAGAAAATGTTGACGATTTCTTTGCAGAGGAAATTCAACTCGATGAAGCGATAGATGTCGCTGCGGTTGTGGCGAAAATTGAAGAAGAGATTTCTGAAGATGAAGACCTATATGGAATCTTCATAGGTCGATATTACGACGAATCAAAAAGAGGCGAAATCTGTAAAGAACTTAATATTTCTGAAGAAGAATATGATAATAGAATACGTAGACTGAGGAGATTATCTAAAAAAATTTTAGACTCGGTTATTTAAAAATTAATATGGCAACTGGAAATAAATTCAAAGGCTATAAACTACTTCTTCATGATTATGCAGAAGCAGTAAGCTCAAATCAAGAAACTGCTACTGATTTTCTAAAGAAGGAAGGTGTAGATCTAAATAAATATGTGGCATCTGGAATTAAGGCAATTCGTAAGTCTGCGTTTTTGAGAAAAGCACAAGAAAATAAGGAAAGGGATGAGAGTTTGATGGAGAAAGCTCTTGTGTTGCTTAAACAAAAAATAGAAGAAAATCTAAGTTTAACCGGGGATATGTTGATTGGCCTGTTTAGGCAAAAGGCACCAAATGTGCAATTTAGAAGTCTCGATAAGTTAGACGATGAGGAAATTCGTGAAATTTTGTCAAATGTTGATCTTGCAAAACTCATGGAGGAATTGGAAAAAAGAAATGAAATCTAATGGCTATTTCGAGAGGGGCTTTGGCAGCGAGGAGGTTGTTGGAAGAATGTGGGATTGATGATCCAAATGAAATACCGCTTGAATTAATCGTTTCTGGCAGAGGAGCCACTTTAAGGTATGAGCCACTAAAAAATTCTGATGGTAGAATTGTGTTCGGAGAAAGAAGGACCATTATTTCTGTTAATTCAAATCTAGAATTTGAAGGAAGAAAGAGGTTTACTATTGCTCATGAATTGGGCCATCATGAAATGCACCGGAGTTCTTTGGAAGTACACAACGAGAATGAAAGTACTTTAAGCTGGTTTGATGATAAGGTAAACCGTTCAAAAAAAGGAATCCAAGAGGCAGAAGCAAACCAGTTTGCCTCAGAACTATTGATGCCATCTGACATTTTTTTTTCGGAGTGCTCTGATTATGAGTTTAGTCCAGGTTTAATTAGGCACCTTTCGGATAAATTCTCAACAAGCCGGACATCAACGGTTTTTAGATATCTAGAGCTTGGGCCACACCCGATTTGTGTTTTTTATTGTCACAATAATAAGGTGATGTATTGGAAGAAGTCGGAAGAGTTCAAGAATTTTATTATTGATCGAATTAATCTTTCTCCGCCTGACGACTCTGTTGCGGCAGAATATTTTAAGGAAGGAAAGATTTACTCCAAGGCCCAGTCAAAACAACAAATCTGGAAGTCAACTTGGTTTGATATGAAAGAATGGGAGAATGATAGAAACTATAAATTTTACGAATATAGTATCGTTACGCCCGGTTATAATACAGTCCTTTCAGTTGTCTGGGAGGAGTAGGGTAGTTGATAAGTTGGCCATTTCGATTGAAATCTTTTTAGTTCTCTTTCTATCTCAAAAAATGAGATAATCCATTTATTTTTCTATTTTTAGTTTCAGTCTTTTTCGGGAATGAACAGAATCAAAGAAGTGCTTGAGGAAAAGGGGATTACCCAAACGTGGCTTGCGGAGCAGTTGGGCAAGAGCTACAACATGGTAAATGGCTATGTCCAAAATCGGCACCAACCACGATTGGAAGTGCTTTTTGAAATAGCCAGAATATTGAGAGTGGACCCCAAAGATTTAATCCAATCTAGACACAAATAATTTTTAATGAATGAAAATAGTCAGCTTAAAAATCGAAAACTTCAGGAGTTACAGAAACCCAACTACCATTACTTTTAATGATTTAACAGTTTTAATAGGTAAGAATGATATCGGGAAATCCTCGATTCTAGAAGCCTTAGATATTTTTTTCGACAATAGGAAAATGGAATCTGATGATGTAAATATCATCGCTAGAGGAAATGGTGAGTCTGCAAAAATTTCAGTTGTTTTTTCTGGAATTCCGGCTGAATTGGATATTGACTCTGGAGGGAAAACGAACTTGCACGAAGAATACCTACTAGATGGTGATGGTAATCTCCAAATCAAGAAGGATTTTTCAAGTATTTCTAAGCCAAAAACATATATCCTTTGTAATCACCCTTCTAATGAAAATGCCAACGATCTTTTTTACCTAACAATCACCCAATTACAAAAACGTGTAAAGGATCTAGGTGTTGAAGGTGATTTTAAGGCCAATACAAAAAATGAAATCCGAAAAGCTATTTGGAATTCTTTGGGGGACACCATTGAATTATTGCCTGCTGAATTGGAAACAGGGAAGGATGGAGTGAAGGATATTTGGGAAAAACTCACTCCTCATTTACCATTGTATGCCTTATTTCAGGCCGATAGAAAGAATGATGAAAAAGACAAAGAGATTCAAGACCCTTTGAAAGTTGCAGCAGAGCAAGCTCTAAAAAAGCATCTTGTTAAACTTGATGAAATTAAAAAGGAGGTCGAAAAGGAAATTGAGGAAATAGCTAATCTCACCATAGAAAAGCTGAAGGAAATGAATGCTGAGGTTGCAGAGCAACTAAAACCGCATTTTGCTCCTGAATTGAAATGGGCAGATCTTTTCAAGCCAACACTTACCAGCGATGATATTCCAATGAATAAACGAGGAAGCGGTGTGCGGCGACTTTTGCTCATTAACTTTTTTAGGGCTGAAGCAGCTAGGAAACGAAAGGAAAAAGGTGTTCCAAATATTATTTACGCTATCGAAGAGCCTGAAACTTCCCAACATCCAGACTGGCAGATCAAATTAATGGATGCTTTGAAAACGCTTGCCAATGAAGAAGCTGCACAGATTATCACCACTACTCATAGTCCGGCACTTGCGGGATTGGTTGAAGTCGAGAATATTCGATTTATCTACAAAGAGATGGGCGAAAACATAATTGAAATAGGAACGGAAGAGAACGTCCAAAAAATTGCAAATACTCTTGGGGTATTGCCCAATATCCCTGACGAACTGGATAAATTAAAGGTAATTATCTGTTTGGAAGGACCTACGGACATCGCCTTTATGTTTAACATCTGTGGTCATTTTGGTATTGATCTTAAAAATGACAAAAGGATTCTTACCATATGCATGGGAGGAGGCACTTTGGCATATTGGGTGACGCACAACTATTTGAGTAAACTGAATCGACCTGAGATTCACATCTATGATAGTGATGTGAAAAAGTACCAGAAATTCATTGATATGGTCAATAAAAGAGGCAATAATAGCTGGGGAGTCCTGACAATGAAACGCGAGATAGAAAACTATGTCCATCCAGATATAATCACTTCTCTATTGCAGCTTGAAAAAGCCTTGCATGATACATCCATATCTGGATGGCAATCTAGCTGGGATGTACTTGATGTGGAAGTGGAATTAGTCAAGCACAAGAGAAATAATATAAAAGGCTCAATCTCAGAGCATGGGGCTTCGAGAATGACTATTGACCTATTTAAAGACCTTGACGCCTTCGATGAGGTAAATAAATGGTTTGAAGAGATAAAGAATAGACTAAACTAAGCAATGCCTACACTACACTGGATAGGAAAGGAAAAAGTAATCAATCACCACCTAGACGTGCCCTTTAAGGTACTGGAGCATAGCTATGGATTTGATAATGGAACACAGACCAGCACCGAAACACAAAGCGGGAACAAGATAATCCATGGGGACAACCTGGAAGCCCTTAAAGCGCTACTTCCAGAGTATGAAGGTAGGATAGACTGTATTTATATAGATCCCCCATATAACACAGGAGAAGAGAGTTGGATTTACAATGATAACGTCAGTCATCCTAAATTAGCTAAATGGATTGGACAGGTAGTTGGAAAGGAAAGCGAAGACTTAGGAAGGCATGATAAATGGCTATGTATGATATACCCGCGTCTTCAATTGCTTTCAAAATTGCTCAAGGATGCAGGTGTAATATTTATTTCAATTGATGACAATGAATTATTTAGCTTAAAAATACTACTTGACGAAATATTTGGCCGAAACGCATTTGTCACAAATTTCATCTGGGAGAAAAGAACAAATCGTGAAAATAGAAAAGTGATATCGTCCCGGCATGAATATATTTTATGCTATTCTAAGAACAACAGTGATCATAGTCAAAGTATTAACCAACTCTCTATGACACAAGAAGCTTTAGATAGATATAAAAATCCAGATAACGATAAAAACGGACCTTGGAAATCTGATCCCGCAACCGCACAGGCTGGACACGCGACAAAAAGTCAATTTTATGAATTGCTAGCACCAAACGGTAAAAAGCATTCGCCTCCTAGTGGTCGCTGTTGGTTGTTTACAGAGGACGTTATGCAAGAAAAAATAAGCAAAAATGAGATTTGGTTCGGAGAGCATGGGAATAACGTACCACGAGTTAAGACTTATTTAAATGCGAAAGAAAGAGGATTAACCCCTGAATCAATAATTTTTGCTGAGATAGGTTCGACAAATGAAGGAGCTAAAAAAGAAATAAAATCTATTTTTAATGGAAAGGCTTCTTTTGTAACACCTAAACCCAAAGATTTAATAAGTCATCTATTAACGATAGGAACATCAAAAAACTCGATTATCCTCGACTCCTTTGCTGGCTCAGGCACCACAGCACATGCAGTGCTTAATCTCAACAAACAAGATGGAGGTAACCGGAAATTTATCTGCATAGAAATGGAAGACTATGCTGAGACAATTACCGCAGAGCGGGTGAAGCGGGTCATCAATGGCTACGGCGAAGACAAAAAGGCGGTGGAAGGCACAAGAGGAAGTTTCGATTTCTATGAATTAGGCGAGTCACTATTTGATGAGAATGGAAATCTTAATGAATCTGTAGGGCTGCCAAAAATCCGAAATTATGTGTGGTACACTGAAACGAAAACTCCTTTGAAAGAAGAGAAGCACGAGGACAATGCCCATTTTCTTGGGAAGCATAACGATACCTCTTACTACTTCTATTACGAATCAGAGGCCATTACTACACTGGATCATAGCTTCCTGGCAAGCGTCAAGACTAAAGCGGAGCAATATGTGATCTACGCCGATAATTGTTTGCTTACCAAAGAGTTTATGGTAAAGCATCATATCATTTTTAAGAAGATACCTAGAGACATTACCAGATTCTGACCATGAGTGAACAACAAAATAATTTCCTACTCTATACCGCACCTTCTGGGGAAGTGCGCGTGCAGGTTTACCTTCAGGATGAAAGTGTTTGGTTGACACAAAAGGCAATGAGTTTGCTATTTGACACCACAACCCAAAACATTACCATTCACCTCAAAAACATTTTTGAAAGTGGTGAATTGGACGAAATGGCAACTTGTAAAGAAATTTTACAAGTTCAACAAGAAGGAGAGCGTCAGGTGTCCAGAAAACAGAAGTTCTACAATCTGGATGCAATTATCTCAGTCGGGTACCGCGTCAATTCATCCAAAGCGACCCAGTTCAGGATTTGGGCAACCCAAACCCTAAAAGAATACATCATCAAAGGGTTTGTGTTGGATGATGAGCGTTTGAAGCAAGGCACTACCGCTTTTGGCAAAGATTACTTTAAGGAATTACTTCGAAGGGTTCGATCTATCCGTGCCAGCGAAAGGAGGATATACCAGCAGGTGACAGATATTTTCGCCGAATGCAGCATCGATTATGATCCTAAGTCGGAGATCACCAAGAATTTTTATGCCATGGTTCAGAACAAATTTCATTTTGCCATCACGGGTAAGACGGCTGCTGAAATTATTCATCTTTCAGCTGACGCCAAAAAGGAAAACATGGGCCTGACCACTTGGAAAAACAGCCCGGAGGGTCGAGTATTAAAGTCGGATGTGATCATCGCCAAGAATTACCTCCAGGAAAAGGAAATCCAACAATTGGAAAGAACCGTGACCGGATATTTCGACTACATCGAAGGGCTGATCGAGCGTGAAAATACCTTTACCATGGAAGGCTTGGCAGAAAGCGTCAACAAGTTTTTGACTTTTAATGAATATAGAGTCCTTTCCGGCAAAGGCCGAATTTCTAAACTACGGGCAGACAAAAAAGCGGTGAAGGAATATGATGAGTTTAATAAAACTCAAAAATTCATTTCTGACTTTGACAAAGAGGTTAAAAAATTGAAGAAGAAGTAATGGAACTGAAGCCCTACCAACAAGAAGTCATCAATGATTTGTCCCAATTCTTGGAGAGCGTGCAAGAAACCAAGGACACAGCCCTGGCATTTCATAATTTTTGGTCAGCCCATCCCAAAACGCCATTGATGCCTTTCCCTGGGACAGCCATCGAGCCTTACAAAAATAATGTGCCTCGGGTACCTCATATTTGTCTAAAAGTACCCACAGCTGGAGGGAAGACTTTTATTGCTTGCAATGCCATCAAGACTATTTTTGATGCCTTTAACTATGACAAGCCAAAAGCTGTGGTATGGCTGGTCCCCTCCATTACCATTTTGGAACAGACCATCAAAAACCTTAAAGATCCTTCACATCCTTATCGACAAAAAATCAATTCTCACTTTGGAAACAAAGTTGAGGTTTTTGATAAATCCACCTTGCTCCAGGGTAGCGGATTCAATGCCACCTCGGTGAAGGAGCAATTGAACATCATGGTCTTTAGCTTTGATAGTTTAAAGGCCAAAAACAAAGAAGACAGAAAGGTTTTTCAGGAAAATGGCAATCTTCAATCCTTTGAGAGTTTACTGAATAAGAATGAGGAGATTACGCTAGGGACGGTCATTAAATACCTTAATCCGGTGGTTGTTGTAGATGAAAGTCACAATGCAGAAAGCGATCTGAGTGTGGATATGCTAAAGGAAATCAATCCTTGCTTTATCCTGGACCTGACTGCTACACCTCGTAAAAACAGCAACATCATCAGCTTCATAGATGCACTGGATCTGAAAAAGGAGAATATGGTGAAGCTTCCGGTGATTGTGTACAATCATCAGGATAAGACTGAAGTGATCAACTCTTCCCTACAGCTCCAGAGACGACTTGAGAAACAGGCACTGGATGAAGAGAAAAACGGAGGGAAATACATTCGCCCGATTGTGCTTTTTCAAGCCCAACCCCGAAATGCGGATGATAACACAACTTTCGAAAAACTCAAGGAGAAGCTCATCGAGTTGAAAATTCCCGAGGAGCAAATCAAGATCAAGACGGCCAATCTAAATGAATTGAAGAATATCGACTTGATGAGTCGAGACTGTGAAGTACGATTCATCATTACGGTAAATGCGCTTAAAGAAGGGTGGGACTGTCCCTTTGCCTACATTCTGGCTTCTTTGGCAGACAAGAGTTCGGCGGTGGACGTGGAGCAGATTTTGGGTCGTGTTTTGAGGCAGCCCTACGTCATGAAGCACAAATTCCCCTTGCTCAATGTGAGTTATGTTTTGACCGCCTCTTCCAGATTTTTAGAGACGCTGGACAACATTGTAAAGGGGCTGAACAAGGCAGGATTTAGTGACAAAGATTATAAGTTGGCTGATTCTACTGCCGTCGAACCTGCTAGACCGGCAGATCCTTTACAACAGCTTACCTTAATTCCATCTCTTGGTGTGACTCAAAATCAGCCGGAATCAGACGAGGATATCACTTCAGATATTGATGTGTCAAGAATTTTAGTTTCTGACGATTATCCGGAAGTGGAATCGGTGTCTGAAATAGAAAACACGGCGATTGAACAAAATGAAGCTTTTGAAAAAGCAGTCACTGAAATGGAATCCAGTGGCATTCCAGTTCTGCCCAACGAAATCCAAAAATTGGTGAAAAGATATACGATAAAAGAGGTTTTTAAAGACGAGGTTGAGAAAGTAAATCTCCCTCAGTTCTATCTCAAGGTGCCTTCCAACGATTTATTCAGCTCAGGCTTAGAAGAGCTTCCTTTAGAAAAGGAAAACTTATTGGAAGGCTTTGCCTTGAGTAAAGCAGATACCAACATCGCTTTTGACACCATCACTTCGGAGCTTTACAAAGTAGATTTGGATGAGACTAAAAAAGAACATACCCCTACTTTTGTTCGCTTAGATGGAGTAGTCAAAGAAAGTGTGATGACCTATCTACTTGATCCAGCCAGAAAGCAGAGTAGGATTAAGAATTTTACAAGGAGGATCATGGATTTGATTGGGAACATGTATCCTATCGCTGACAAGGAAATAGAGAAATATATCAACCGGATCTTAGAGGACTTTACTGATGAGCAGTTTTCTGCTTTCGCAAACAATGAATACACCTATAAGGATAAGATAAAGCAAAAAATTACTGCGCTTTCTGAATCTTACGCTGAACAAAAGTTCAAAGATTTTTTGGATACCGATAAAGTCTTTATCAAATCATCCTACTCACTGCCCAAAAGCATTTCGCCTGGGGATACGGCCAAGGATATCACCAAATCCCTTTATGAGAAAGAAGGGAAGATGAATGGATTTGAAGAGCAGGTAATCAATGAAATCGGAAACATGAGCAATATCGCATTTTGGTCACGCAATATTGACAGAAAAGGCTTCCGGATTAATGGCTTTATAAACCACTATCCTGATTTTATCATCCAAACGAAGAGCGGCAAAACCGTTCTTTTGGAGACTAAAGGAGACCATTTGGATGCTGAACAAAAAATCCGATTAGGAGCATTTTGGGCAAGTAAAGCGGGAAATAATTTCCGGTATTTTATGGTATATGAAAGGCGTACGGTTGATGGGGCCTACAAGCTTGAGGACTTTCTAAAAATCATTAAGGATATATAGGCAAAGTCCCTAAAAGCCGAGTCCTAGACTTCGTGGACAAATTCCAATACCAGCGAATTTTCTAAGTATTGGTCGGACGGTTAAGTCGATGAAGGAGATTGATGGGGCGGGTAACGATTTGGTATAAAGTAGATATGAATAAATAGGGAAGCAATTATAAATAAATATGAAAAAGCTCATTTTCTTTTGGCTGTCATTTTCCTGTCTTTCAGCCCATGCCCAAGAAAGATTTTCAAACGTACAGTTTCAAGGCTCGAAGAAGCAGATTTTAGAAGCTTTTGAAAAAAACGTTTATGTCTCTGGGAAACTAACTTCAGGAGAAACAATAAAATCTACTTGCTCTGGAGGATCATGTTCTATAGTAATCGAATATAATGGTAAATCCATTGAACAACCCGTTGGGGATGATATTTCCCATTTAACAATTTACGAGTATGACTTTTCAGGTGATGGGGATTCTGAGATTGTTGTGGTGAACGATTTTATGGACACTTCTTTCCTTTTTGTATTTAGTTATTCAAAGGGGTTGATTCAGAAAACATTTCAATATGAATTATCATATTATAAAACGGAGATAAAGAAGGATTATATTATCTATTACCTGCCGAGTGGACCTGAAAACATTTGGCACTATTATCAAGGAGGTTTCTGGGAATTGAATCCAATGGAAATTGAGTGGTAGCCTTTCAAGGTAATTAAGGCCCAAAGTCCGATGCCTCGATTTCAAAAACATCATTCATTATTAAATAATTATCAAAGCCATTACCGAGATGGATAGTACGTTGAAGGAAATTGATGGAGTTAAAAATTTACCAATATGAATAGAAATCAAATTCAAAGAATTTTAAAGAAAAATGGCCTTCAAGGAGATTCTTTGGTTGATGTTTGGTACTCAGATCATTCGAAAGCAAGAGATCTTTTGGATAGAATAATTCCTGGATATGGCCAAAAAATCGAGAAGCAGATTAGATGGGAGACTGAACCCGGGATAAAGGCGCTAGAAATAATCAAATCAAAAATTAATATTCTTCAAAAAGAAACAGCTGCTCAAAATTCTGAAAGAGTTCGAAGTGGAGATTATCAAATAGAAAAAACTATAATCGATTTTAATCAAATTTTAATTGATGGAATTTCCATAAGTCAATTTATGTATACCAACATTCCTCATACCTACAGTACTGGAGGTTGGATGGATTTATTAGGTATACCATTGAAATGGATTCGATTGCAAAATTGCATAATACGGAATGCTCAACTTTCTTGTGGGATATTTAATAATTCTGAATTTTATAATGTCGAGTTTCTGAACTGTAATCTTAATGATTGCTCATTTAAAAACTGTAGAATTGGCTTCATTAGATTTGGAGATCAATCTGGCTCTTTCACAAATGCTGATTTGAATAATGCTTTTGTAAATGCTATAGATTTTTCATCTAAGATGTGGGGAGGGGCAAAAATTAATGAGATCTCGTATTTTGGTTTATTGAAAATCTCAATTTTCGGAGAAAATAGTTTTAGTAAATACAATAACTATACTTCATTTTCTGCCTGTAATGTGTCAGTAGATAGCGAGCAAGAACCATATAAGGAATTATCCGAATATGTTATATGGTTTCAAAATACAATTAGTAAATTTTCAAAAATCTCAAGTGAACCTAGAATTTTTCCTCGGGAATTACACAGAATGAAAAATGTTTTACTGGCATTTTCAACAAAAAATTGGAGTTCTATTTCTGCTATTTTCTTTTCTGCTGCATTGATAGTTTTAACTTTTTCTTTTTCATTTCTTTTTTTGAAAGAAAATTTCTTGAATATTTCTAGTTTTGGCGATTCAATTAATTTTAGTGTCCAAATTTTTACTGGTCTAGGTTATGCTGATATTAAGCCTGATCTAACAAAAGGTTCCTTAGGGAACACAATTGTTTCAATAGAAAATATAGTTGGATATATTTGGATTTCACTTACTCTTGTGGTTATCGGAAGGAAGATTTTAAAATAGAGAGCTATATTAATAAGAAAAATTAAGATTGGATTTGGGATTTAATTTGGGAATCTTGAAGAAATGAAACTCTTTTTGGAAATCAGTTTCATTTTTCTTTCATTCTTAATTGAATCCCCTCCATTTGAAAGTATTTCGTTAGTCCGATACCTAGACCAATCCCGCCTAGAACCCCTAAAAATGTAAGACCTTTATTTAGAATATTATCTTCTTCAAGATTCATTTTTTCCTGAATCATTATTATAAGGCTGATTGAGAAAACAAAAATTGATATTCCAAAAAGCCATTTTGTCCAGAAAATTAGTGGTTGTATTCTCGAATTGAATATATTGTTCTCAGCAAGAGTTTTTGATTCATCATCAATATATTTTTTAGTGGTATCATATTTTAGATTGACTTTTCTCCAAAGAAAAGAAAATATAAGCGTACATAGAAACGATATTAAATAGCCCATTTTGAGAATATTATTTAGTGATGTAATTTCGATTAGTGGTTTTTGACCTATTATTAAATTAATAATACCCCTTTATCTTTTAAAATGCAATTCCTTATTCTTCCTTTTGCTTACGATTTCGAGGATGAAATCAACTTTGGATTAAATTCTTTTCTATTTCTGAAAAAAGAAGAAAAGTTTCAAAGTACTCGGTAATCTCTGTGAAGGGAGGCATTTGCTTTTGAATTTTTTCAAGAATTGTGCCTGAAATCCACCGTATCATTCTATTGCTAAATCTACAATTATTTCCAAGAAGAGAATTTACATTGCTTAAAAGCAGTCTAGGATAGCTCAATTCCCCCCGTTTCGCCCACTCCTTTCGTTCCGATTCATTCGTGCCATTTTCCAAATGACAGCTCTTTTCTCTCCACTCTAGGAAAGGGCTTTCACTCCCCACGGCTACCGCTTCATTCCACTTACCCTTCTCCCGAGTCCCGGCAAGCCTGGGACTCGGGAAGGCCGTTTTGTGAAGCCGTAGCATGAGCCTCCTCCCCAAGTGCAAGCGATTAACCAATAAAGCCGTCAAGTTATCGGACAGATAACTGCGCACCATCAAAACAACTGACTGTCACACAAGAACCTGGGAAAAATTCTACTCAGAAAATAAAGTTTTTATCATAAAAGATATATGTTAGATCAGTCTAACCTATTACTTTTACCATTCTAATAATAAGAATGTGAAGAAGCTGATTCTGATACTACTAGGCTGTCTGGCCTTCGCCTGTGAAAATATCATTCCCGAGCCACCGGCAGTGGATGAAATTCTAGACGGCCCAATTGATGGGCTAAACTCAAGCGAGCAAGCCCGATTTCTGGCCGGGGATTTTGCCTTCAATGATGAGGTATTTTCCTCCGGAACAGGTCTGGGGCCTACATTTGTGGCTACTTCCTGTGGTAGTTGCCATGCTGGTGATGGAAAAGGCCATCCGTTTACTACACTGACACGCTTTGGTCAGACGGCTCCAAATACGCCTCCCAACCTGCTTATCGGAGGTCCTCAACTCCAAAATAGAGCTATACCAGGATACACACCGGAAATACTTCCGGAAGGAACACCATTTATGAAGCTAACCCCACCTGCCGTCACGGGCTTGGGTTTGCTGTCAGCCCTTACAGATGAGCAGATCCTGACTAATGCAGACCCTTATGATCTTGATGGAGACGGAATTTCCGGGGTGCCCAACTATGTAAATCCTCCCGCTTATTTTGTTCCTAAGTGGTTTCATCAAGATGCAAATGGGCGCTATATGGGGCGCTTTGGCAAAAAGGCAGCTACCATCGATCTGCTCCAGCAGACCGTATCAGCGTACAACCAGGACATGGGCATCACTTCTACATTTGAACCAGTTGACCCTTTTTCAGGATTGGAAGTGGATCAGGAAGTGAGCGACCAGACCGTCAGGGATGTGGTTTTTTACCTCCGTACACTAAAAACACCTATCCAGCGCTCACAAAATGACCAACAAATAATTCAGGGTAAGACTTTGTTTTCCCAAATCCAATGTGGGGATTGCCACACCCCAGAATGGACCACCCCAACCTCTGATATTGTAGCTTTGTCCAATAAAACCTTTTTTCCCTATACAGACCTGTTGTTGCATGATATGGGGCCGGGATTGGATGACGGTGTAACCGAAGGCTCTGCTGAAACTTTCGAATGGCGGACACCTCCCCTTTGGGGTTTGGGTCTTTCTCCAAATTCCCAAGGAGGCAGCTACTTTCTCATGCACGATGGCCGGGCCAGCAGCATTGAGGAGGCAATTTTACTGCACGGAGGTGAGGCAAATAGCAGCCGTACCAAGTTTGAGTCGCTATCTGCCGAAGATAGAACTGCTTTGATCCGTTTTCTTGAATCCTTATAATCTTCCAAATCCATGAATAGAAATGAGTTTATCAAAACCTGTGGATGGGGGTGCTTTGGCATCATGACGGGAATTTCCGGCTTAACATCCTGTGCGGGCACCAGGTATTTTCAGGCTAGCCTTGAAGGGGATTATATGATTGTTCCGCTGGATGCATTCGTGAATTCGAAGGATGATCAATCCAGCTTCCGGCCAAGTGTGATAGCGCATCACGAATCACTTCAATATCCGATTGCGGTTTTCCGGCTGTCTGAAACAGAATACCAAGCCTTATGGATGCGGTGCACCCATCAAGGCACAGAACTTCAGGTTTTTGGCGACAGGCTCCAATGCCCGGCCCATGGTAGTGAATTCACCAATACCGGTATGGTGCAAAACGGCCCGGCAGACGACCCCTTGCGAACCTTTCCGGTTCGGATTGAAGCAAACACCTTGAAGATCGACTTGAAATGAAAAAATATTTATTCCTTCCAGTCTTCTTGTTTGCCTTGGTTGCAAATGCCCAGATTGACAGTACGCTGTTAAAAAGAGTACCAGTCGATACTTCATATACCAGAGCCATGAACATGGATGCAGTGTACAACCGTCCTTTTCTTCAGATAGGGAATTTACCGGCTTCCATTGGCGGGTACGTAGAGGCCGATTATCAATACATGGGCCAAGATGGGATCACTGAGGGCCACAGTTTTCGTATCCCCCGCTTTACGCTCTTTGTCGCCTCTTCGATTCACAGGAAAATCAAGTTCCTCTCTGAGATTGAGTTGGAGGAAGGTGGAAAACAAATATCCATCGAATTTGCTGCATTGGATTTAACTTTTCATCCACTACTAAACCTCCGAGGTGGAGTGGTAATGAATCCCATCGGGGCATTCAACCAAAATCATGACGGTCCAAAATGGGAATTTGTGGATCGGCCAATTGCCATGACAGAAATGCTGCCAGCCACCTGGAGCAATGTCGGATTTGGTCTGTATGGTAAATATTATTCAAAGGCCTGGGCTTTTGGGTATGAAGCTTACCTGACCAATGGCTTCGACAACAGTATCATCAGCAATAATCAAAACAAAACTTTCCTCCCGGCAGCAAAAGAAAATGCCCTGCGCTTTGAGGAAAGCAGTAATGGGCAACCCTTGTTTACGGGCAAAATAGCAGTCAGAAACAACAAGGTGGGAGAAATAGGACTTTCCTACATGGGGGGGATTTATAACCGATTTGAGGAAGATGGTCTCGTTTTGGATGCCAAAAGACGCCTGGACGTATTAGCGGTGGATTTCAATACTACCATTTCGGCAACAAAGACTTATTTGGTTGGCGAATGGGCCTGGGTACTGGTTGATGTACCGGAGACTTATAGTCAGCAATATGGTGAACGGCAAAAGGGAGGGTTCGTAGACATTGTACAACCTATCCTGAGAGGAAAACTGGCAGGTTTTGATAAAGCAGTGTTCAGTCTGGCCTGCCGACTGGAATATGTGGACTGGAACGTGGGAAGTTTCGAGGAAACCGGAGGAAATATTTCTGATGATTTGTGGGCAGTAGTTCCGGCAATCAGTTTCAGGCCGGTATCACAAACCGTCATCCGACTTAACTACCGGTACATGCAACAACAGGATATCTTGGGAAATCCACCGGCTAAAATCGGGGGAGTGCAATTTGGGTTATCAAGCTACTTTTAACTGCATTGTATTCCAAAGGGGTAATTTCAGTATTTAAGGCTTTGCTTAAATAAGTTCCACTCCATACCTTTGTTAAGCAAATGCTTAAATACAAAGTTATGAATACATGCATCCGTGTCTTTGCCGATAGCGACCAGATCAATAGGTGCAGGGAAGACTTGAAAAGCAAGGGGGAAGGTTTTTTAGAACTGGCAGATGTACTGAATCTTGCCGGTAATGCGGTTCGCCTCAAAATCCTGTACCTCCTGAATCAGGAAAATGAACTTTGTCCGTGCGACTTATCAGACATTTTGGGTATGACAGTTCCGGCCGTCTCTCAACATTTGAAAAAGCTGAAGGATGCAGGAGTCGTGACTACTAAAAAATCGGGGCAAACCATTTTTTATTCAGTAGAAGCGCAAAGTCAGCGAATCATTTCGTCAGTGCTCGATTTGTTTAACCTCCCAAATTCAATTGCTACGTTATGAAAAAATCCCTTTTAACCAGCGGCCTTATAGCCGCTTTAGTGAGTTCCCTTTGCTGTATCACCCCGGTGCTTGCTCTAGTGGCCGGTGCGAGCGGGATCGCGTCCACTTTCTCCTGGCTGGATCCAGCACGGCCTTTTTTTGTAAGTATCACCGTGATTGTGTTGGGATTTGCCTGGTACCAGAAGCTTAAAGCCAGGAAAGCAGAAGACATCGAATGTGCATGTGAAGATGATGAGAAACCAAGCTTTTGGCAGACAAAAAAGTTCTTATCAATAATCACGGTTTTTGCAGCCCTGATGTTAACATTTCCGCTCTATGCTCACATTTTCTACCCCAAAGCCGACAAGCAACTGGTCATCGTAGAGAAGTCCGATATACAGACCGTAAATTTTGAAATCAAAGGAATGACATGTCAGGGCTGTGCAACTCATGTCGAGCACGAAGTAAATAAGCTCGATGGTATACTAAGAGTAGCTGCTTCTTATGAATTGGGCAATGCCGTTGTAGAATTTGACAATACAAAAACAGGTATTCAGGAAATACAACAAGCCATCAACTCAACGGGATATTCCGTGACCAATAAAACAGAGAAATAAATGGAAATCATATTAGAATCAACCATCACCTGCCCTAATTGTGGCCATCAGAAGGAAGAAACCATGCCCACTGACGCCTGTCAGTATTTCTATGAATGTGAAAACTGCCACAAGGTGCTAAAACCAAAAGAAGGAGATTGTTGCGTGTATTGCAGTTATGGAACGGTCAAATGTCCGCCAATACAGGAAAATGGCGGTAGCTGTTGCTAAAATCTTGTTCGATTTGCAATACCCTTGCGTCCTATTATTGTGTTCCTTTGCAGGCAAATGAAATTCATTCTTTCCATATCGTTAGGTTTTCTGTTCCTGATCCAGGCATTGGGGCCTACTATGGATTTATGCTGTGAATTGCCAAAGCTTCCAGTACTTTTTGAACACTACGAGGAGCAGTCTGAACACGACGGAACTTCATTTCTGGAATTTCTTGATTTCCATTATGGAGACGGTCAAAATGAAGAAGACCACCACCATGATGACGAGCATGACAAGAACTTACCCTTCCATGACCAGCATCAGTGTTCCCATGGCTCCATTTTTATTACCCCTTTAATGGAAAAAGTGGAAATACCCACCCAATCCTTTTTCACACTTACTCAGACAGGTTTTTACAGCTTCTCACTCTGCTCTGAACACCCCGAATCCCCATTCCAGCCGCCCAAGGCCTGATTTTCCGGACATTTAAATTGAAGTAGTTATTACTTCCAAGCTGTTGCATGGAGGTGATCCTGCATTTTCAATTTACTCCCCCAGCTCAAAATTCAAGGGCTTTTTCTGCCCTGTCTATCCAAAAAATCAGATTCATAAATGCTAAAAAATGCTGGATAAAATCATTCAATTTTCAGTCAAAAACAAACTGATCATAGGCCTGCTCACGCTTGGTTTGATCATTTGGGGAGGCTACTCCCTTTCGAGACTTCCCATTGATGCCGTACCGGATATTACTAACAATCAGGTTCAGGTCATCACCTCCTCCCCATCTCTGGCAGCTGAGGAGGTAGAACGTTTAATTACATTCCCCATCGAAATTACCATGGCAACCATCCCGGAGTTGGAGGAGATTCGTTCCTTTTCCCGCTTTGGTTTGTCTGTGGTGACCATCGTGTTTAAAGAAGATGTGGATGTGTATTGGGCTCGTCAGCAGGTAAGTGAAAGGCTGACCGATGTACAAGCACAAATCCCTCCAGGTGTAGGTCAGCCGGGCATGGCTCCCATCACTACCGGACTCGGAGAAATCTATCAATATGTGGTGGGAACCGAGAAGGGTTATGAAGATCAATACGATGCCCGTGAACTTCGTACGATTCAGGACTGGATTGTCCGAAGGCAATTACTCGGTACTCCAGGGGTTGCGGATGTGAGCAGCTTTGGCGGTTACCTTAAACAATATGAAATCGCCATAGACCCGGATAGACTAAAGGCCATGAACGTTTCCATTGCCGATATTTTCCAGGCACTGGAAGAAAACAACGAGAATACCGGAGGGGCTTACATTGAAAAAAACCTCAGCGCCTATTTTATCCGAAGTGAAGGCCTGGTGAGCGACATGGACGACATCCGAAACATGCTCATCAAAAATAATCCGGATGGAATTCCGGTTCTCATAAAGGATGTGGCTGAGGTAAATCTTGGTAATTCAGTGCGGTATGGAGCCACTACCCGAGACGGTGAGGGTGAGGTGGTGAGTGCCATTGTGATGATGCTAAAGGGAGAAAACTCCGCGGAAGTAATTGAGAATGTAAAGAGTCGAATTGCTGAGATACAAAAAACATTGCCGGAGGGAGTAACCATCGAGCCCTTCCTGGACCGAACAAAATTGGTAAACACTGCCATTGGTACGGTGAGCAAAAACCTGGCTGAAGGTGCCTTGATCGTGATCTTTGTTTTGTTGCTGCTCTTGGGAAATCTCCGTGCAGGTTTGATTGTAGCCTCGGTCATTCCCCTTGCGCTCCTTTTTGCTTTTGGAATGATGAACTTCTTTGGCGTGTCGGGTAACCTGATGAGCTTGGGCGCTATTGATTTTGGGTTGATCGTGGATGGGGCGGTCATCATTGTAGAGGCCACGTTGCATCATTTGGGCTTGTTGAAACTGGGAAGAAAGCTGACCCAGAATGAAATGGACGAGGAAGTGTACCAGTCGGCCAGCAAAATCCGGAATTCCGCCGCATTCGGAGAAATCATCATTTTAATCGTGTACCTCCCCATTCTTGCTTTAGTGGGGATTGAGGGAAAAATGTTTGGCCCTATGGCACAGACGGTGAGTTTTGCCATTCTGGGAGCATTTATCCTTTCGCTAACCTATGTGCCGATGATGTCAGCACTGGTTCTGAGCAAGAACACTGATTACAAGCCCAATATTTCGGACAAGCTCATGGCTTTTTTCCACAGATTGTACGATCCGGCTATCCGTTGGTCAATGCACAAAAGGCCGCTGATCTTAATCCTGACTGCGGGCTTGTTTCTGGCTTCCTTTTGGGTCTTTTCCAATATGGGTGGGGAATTTATTCCAACCCTAGAGGAAGGAGACTTTGCTGTAGAAACGAGGGTGATGACTGGCAGCTCGCTTGAAAACACCATCCAGGCAACGACTCAGGCAGAAAAAATTCTACTAGAACAGTTCCCGGAAGTAAAGCAGGTAGTATCTAAAATTGGTGCAGGAGAAATCCCAACTGATCCCATGCCGGTAGAAGCTGCTGACATGATGGTGATTCTGGAAAACAAAGATGAATGGGTCTCTGCCTCTAACAGGGAAGAATTAGCCAACAAAATGGCCGAAGCTCTGGAGGTCATTCCGGGAGTTACTTTCGGATTTCAGCAACCCATCCAGATGCGCTTTAACGAACTCATGACTGGGGTTCGGCAGGATGTAGCGGTTAAGATATACGGAGAGGATCTCAATGAGCTTTCGGAATATGCCGAACAGATAGGACGGCTGGCTTCCGGTGTGGAAGGTGCTCAAGATTTGTATATAGAAGAGGTAACCGGTGTTCCGCAGATTGTCATTAATTACAAACGGGATCAATTGGCCAAATACGGCCTGACCATCCGGGATGTAAACCGCTCGGTCCAGGCTGCCTTTGCCGGAGCGTCTGCAGGGCTGGTTTACGAAAACGAAAGACGCTTTGACCTGGTGGTCCGATTGGATAAGACCAATCGGGAGGATGTAGAGTCCGTTCAGAACCTTTACATCGCTAGGAAGGATGGACACCAAATACCGCTCTATCAGGTGGCCGAAGTGGAAATCCAGGAAGGTCCTTACCAAATCCAACGAGACGACACCCGCAGACGGATCATTGTAGCATTCAATGTACGTAACCGGGATGTGGAAAGCATAGTAACAGAGCTTCAGCAGAAAATTGAAGAGACGGTCGTATTTGCACCCGGCTACACCGTGTCTTACGGTGGGCAGTTTGAAAACCTGGTTGAAGCCCGTGAACGACTCTCCTTAGCTGTGCCTCTAGCCCTGCTATTGATATTTGTGTTACTCTATTTCACTTTCGGTTCCATTAAGCAGGGCATCCTCATTTTCACAGCCATCCCACTTTCTGCCATTGGGGGAATCTTCGCTTTATGGCTCAGGGATATGCCATTCAGTATTTCTGCAGGCGTTGGTTTCATTGCTTTATTTGGGGTAGCAGTGCTGAATGGCATTGTCCTCATTGGTGAATTCAATCACCTGAAAAAAGAAGGTGTATCTGATATTTTCGAACGGATTTACAAAGGCACGAGTGTACGTCTGCGACCGGTAATCATGACGGCTGCCGTGGCTTCCATGGGCTTTCTGCCGATGGCTCTGTCCCAGTCCGGTGGTGCAGAAGTCCAGCGTCCACTGGCCACTGTAGTGATTGGCGGTTTGATCACGGCTACCTTTCTGACATTGGTTGTGCTGCCTATCCTGTACTATTATTTTGAAAGAGGGATAAAGATGAAACCAGGGGCAATTGTTCCACTTTTGGCTATCGGCTTGCTTTGTGTTCAGATGCCTAAAGCCAAGGCGCAGGATTCTCTGGTCAGCTATCAGTCATTGGATGAAGCCATTCAAGTTGCGATCCAAAACAATCCAACCCTGAAAGCAGCAGACTTGCAAACCCAGCAGGAAAGGGAGCTGAAAGGGACCAGCTGGAATATGGCTAAAACCAATTTTAGCCTCACTCACGGACAGTACAACAGCATTTACAACAATGACAATCAGTTCAACATCTCCCAATCCATGGAATTTCCCACGGTTTATGCCAATCAAAAGAAATTGGCCAAAGCACGGATTGAAGCGAGTGAATGGATGCATTCGGCTACCCAAAACGAACTGGTTCAGCAAGTAAAGGTTTCCTGGTATTTGTTGTGGCTGGAAAAAAGCAAACAACAATTACTGCAGGAGCAAGATGAAATTTACGAGAGATTTGTCCAAGTGGCCAGTCTCCGCTATCAAACCGGGGAAACCAATTTGCTTGAAAAAGCAACTGCGGAGTCCCAAGTAGCAGAACTCAAGGCCATGCTTCAGCAAAACCAGTCGGATATCGAAATCCACAGGACACAGCTGCAAACCTTGCTTAATCTGGATAGTATTGGGGATATCGCCATGGGCTATCTGGAAGCAAGGGAGAGCAATGTACTTCTCGATACGCAAGGAATTGCCAACAATCCTACACTTGCCTGGTTTCGCCAACAAATGGAAGTAGCCGAAAAAGAGAAATCGGTGGAGAAGGCAAAGTTCTTACCCGACCTTTCGGCAGGGTATTTCAACCAGTCCCTCAATGGACCTAATCAGGATTTGGATGGTAACCCCGTCACTTTTACCTCCAGCGACCGGTTCACCGGATTTCAAGTGGGAATGGCCATCCCCATTTTTGGGGCGAAGTCCCAAGCATCGGCCATCAAAGCGGCCGAATTGAAAAAGCAGGAAAGCGAAGCACGGCTGCAAGCGGTGACAAACCAACTGCAAGGCAGGCTAAACTCACTCATTCAGCAGTACCAAAAATTTCAGACCAGCCTTGAGTATTATGAGCAAAACGCACTGCCTCAGGCAGAGCTAATTCTTAAACAGGCTCAAAAAGGATTTGAAAGCGGGGAAATCGGCTACGTGGAATACATTCAGGGACTTAACCGGGCATTGGCTGTCCGGTTTAATTACCTGGACATTCTCAACCAGTACAATCAGACTGTTATCCAGATCGAGTTCATTTCAGGCGTTCAATAAAAAGACATTCAACAATGGAAAATATATTCAAATACATCAGCAAAACTTCAATGGCTCTTCTCCTGGGGTTGACCATTTCCTCCTGCGGACCACAAGATGAGGAAGTCATTGAGGTGAATCATACAGAAAGTGAGAATACAGTGGAACTTACCAAAGCGCAGTTTGAGCAGGCAGGCATCAAATTCGGAAGCCTTGAGAAGCGGGTTATTGGTTCGGAACTCCGGGTCAACGGGGTGATTGACGTGCCCCCGCAAAGCAATATTTCCATCCATATGCCCTATGGAGGCTTTGTGAAATACACTGAAATGCTGCCTGGCACAAAGGTTAAAAAAGGTCAGTTATTGGTGGTAATTGAAAATCCGGAGTTCATCCAGTTTCAACAAGAATACCTGGAGAGTCTGGCCAAACAGGAATTTCTGAAAGCCGAATTTGACCGTCAGAAGGAGCTGTTTGATGAAAAAGTAGCTTCTGGTAAAACATTTCAGCAAGCCAAAAGTGACTTTCTGGCTAATGAAGCCCGGATTAAAACTATGGAAGAACGATTGAAGCTCATTGGCTTCAATCCGGCAAAAATCCGCGAAGGATATATCTCGGCTTCTGTAAATATTTTCGCTC
Source organism: Algoriphagus iocasae (assembly GCF_014206875.1). Lineage (GTDB taxonomy): Bacteria > Bacteroidota > Bacteroidia > Cytophagales > Cyclobacteriaceae > Algoriphagus > Algoriphagus iocasae. The sequence goes on from NZ_JACIJO010000003.1 coordinate 468,679, forward strand.
CGGTTAACGGTGCCGTTCGGGAGATTTATACCAATGTGGGCAAATACATCAACCCGCAAGATGTGATCATGGACATTACCAATGCCGAAGACCTGCATGTGGAACTTACCGTGTATGAAAACGACATCCCCAGAGTGCAGGAAGGACAACGGATCCGCTTTGCATTGGCGAATTCTCCTGAAGAATGGCGGGAAGCAGAAGTATTTCTGATAGGTAGCGGAGTGCGGGAAGACCGGTCGGTGACTGTACATGGCCACTTAGAAAAGATGCACGAAGATTTGAAGCCGGGAATGTATATAGCTGCAAGGATCGAAACCGACAGCAACGAAGTGTTGGCTATCCAAGAGGAAGGAATCGTTCGGTTTGGTGGAAAACAATATGTCTTTGCCTATACAGGAGAAAAAACAGAAAACGGTGCAACCGTTCATGATTTTGAAATGATGGAAGTCATCAAAGGATATACCGAAGATGGCTATACCCAGATTTCTTTGGCCGATTCAGAAAAGGACCTAAGTGCCCTTCAAGTGGTCACCAAAGGTGCTTTCACCTTGTTGGCTAAAGCCAAAAATACCGAAGAAGAAGGAGAAGGACACGCACATTAAAATGAATCATCCTTATGATCAAAGAACTCGAAGATAAACTCAAGCAGAAAGACATCCGACCAACAGCCATGAGGCTGTTGGTGTTGGAAGCACTGGCAGGTCAAGAGACGGCCATCAGCCTTTCCGACTTGGAAAAGGCCTTTGAAAAGTCAGACCGGGTGACACTATTCCGCACCCTGAAAACCTTTCAGGAAAATGGACTGGTGCACAGTATCGATGACGGTACCGGAGCGCCTAAATACGCCCTATGCGAAGAGGGATGCGAGTGTAATATCGAAAGGGACCTGCATGTGCATTTTCATTGTCGGGTGTGTAGCGAAACCTTCTGTTTGCCCAAGTATAAAATCCCGGAAATTGAACTGCCAAGCATGTTCAAAGGGGAAGAAGCCAACTTGGTAGTAAAGGGGATTTGCGGGAAATGTGCAGGATGAATATTGCAAGTACTATGCATTGGGTTTACTAGTAATTTTAAGTCAAACATCCAATGAAATGAAACCATGCATCATGGAAAACCTCACAACTTAGGATGATTAGGAGCATATGAAATTTAATACCACCATGCCGAAAGGCTTAAAGCCACATTATCAAAAAGAACTGGATGCATATCGGGATAAACTGGGGAAGTGGTTTTTACGGGAAGCTTGGCAGCATCTGGAAAGGGCCCACATCCTTGGTCAGCCCTATCCTTACCAGCACTCTGAAGTGCATTGGCTCATGCTTCGGTTTGGTTTTAAAATCAAAGACTGGAAGGAAATACGGGGTCAGATTCTCAGGCTCTTTGTAGGTGGAGTAAAATCCTTTGTAGGGAAAATACCTGTAGGTAATACTGGAGGCGCCAATGTTCCGCCTCTCTTGCCTATGGAAATACCAGCAGATCTGAAGGCAATAATAAATCAGTTCAAAAAATAAAATAGTCCTAAAGAATGACCGCTCTACTCACCGGTACCATTATGCTCAGTCTCCTTCATGGACTGATTCCCAGCCATTGGCTGCCGGTGCTGGCCCTGAAAGAAAAGTTTGGATGGGAGGGAAACAAGACGGTTCGCATTGCAGCGATGGCAGCTTTGGCTCACTCGCTGAGCACCTTTTTGTTAGGAGTGTTTTTGGGTTTGTTCAGCTTGTCACTTTCTGAAAACCTACACACTTACACCCGTTGGGTCATTCCTGGATTGCTTATAGCCATCGGCTTTTATTTTGTCATTCAACACCACCGTCATCACCACTTTCACATTGCTGAAAAACAAAAGCTGGAAAAAGCAGGAGCAGCGCAGGTTGTGACTTTGCTGGTATTTACCATGTTTCTTTCGCCCTGCCTGGAAATTGAAGCCTACTTCCTTATGGCAGGAACTCATGGCTTTCCAATGATCCTAGCTGTGGGACTACTCTACACCATTGTTTCTGTGTTCGGGATTACTTTTTGGGTTTACCTGGCCCAAAAAGGGCTGCACCGATTCAACTGGCACAAATTGGAACATAATGCAGGACTGATTTCCGGTGGCATACTTATTCTCACTGGCATCATTTCCTTTTTCACAGATTAAAACAGATTAGACGATGACAAATACAAATCACTTAGACGATAAAGCCTGCTGCAGCACTGACCAGCATCCAGGCAAACCAAAAAAGGAAGAGGAAAAAACCTCTCCAACTTTTCTGCAAACTTGGGGAAGTGGTATGGTGAGCTTTGTCATGCTACTTGCTGGAATTGCCGCTGACCAGTTGGGACAGCCTGCAATTTTCCAGGGATGGATTCGCATTGGCTGGTATGTGCTGGCCTATTTGCCCGTGGGATGGCCGGTGTTGGTCAAAGGCTGGAAGTCCATCTTAAAAGGTGATGTGTTCACTGAATTTTTCCTCATGGGCATAGCCACATTGGGGGCTTTTGCCATAGGGGAATATCCAGAGGCGGTTGCGGTGATGCTTTTCTATGCCATCGGTGAGTTGTTTCAGGATGCGGCCGTGAACCGGGCCAAGCGAAACATCAAAGCCCTGTTGGACATCCGCCCCGATTCGGCTTCGGTTTATAGAGGTGGGCAAACGGTGTCCGTACACCCCGAGGAAGTACAAATTGGGGAAACCATCCAGGTTAAACCCGGAGAAAAAGTACCCCTCGATGGGGAAATGATCAGTGAAAAAGGCAGCTTTAATACCTCGGCCCTAACTGGCGAAAGCAAACCTGCGACCTACAACAAAGGAGAAAATGTGCTTGCTGGGATGGTGAACCTCGATAGGCTGATTGAATTGAAAGTTATCAGACGGTTCAATGAAAGTTCAATTGCCCGCATCCTTGAGCTAGTCCAGAATGCCACCTCACGCAAGGCAAAAACTGAACAGTTCATCCGTAAGTTTGCACGGGTCTATACACCCATTGTCACCTTTCTGGCCATCGGCCTGGCCTTCTTGCCTTATTTCTTTTTGGAAGACTATATGTTTGAAGCATGGCTTTATCGGGCCTTGATCTTTTTGGTGATCTCATGCCCCTGTGCGTTGGTTGTTTCTATCCCACTTGGTTATTTCGGAGGGATTGGTGCAGCCTCCCGAAAAGGCATACTGTTTAAAGGTTCCAACTTTCTTGACCTCATGACCAGCGTTACTACCGTGGTGATGGACAAAACAGGCACACTTACAAAGGGAGTGTTTGAAGTTCAGAAAGCCGTGACCATGGAGGGAATTACACTTGATTGGCTTAGTCTGACAGCAGCAATGGAAAGCAAATCCACCCATCCCATCGCAAAAGCCATTACAGAGTATGCTAAAAAGCAAGGAAGAGAAATTTCAGAACCCGAACAACAGGAGGAAATTGCCGGGCACGGACTGAAAGGAATTGTAAATGGCAAGCATGTGCTGGTAGGCAATCAAAAACTGCTGGATAAGGAAGGGATTGTTACCCATACTGATGCAGCCAGGGAGGTCAATACCGTTATCCATGTAGCAGTAGACCAAAAATATGCGGGATATCTAGTGATCGCGGATGAACTGAAAGAAGATGCTGTTCAGTCCATCAATGAACTACACAAATTAGGAGTTCGGGAACTGATCATGCTGTCAGGAGATAAGAATGCAGTGACCCAACAGGTGGCAAAATCACTCGGAATAGATAAAGCCTTTGGTGATCTGCTGCCTGAGCAAAAGGTGGAAAAGGTAGAAGAACTGAAAAAAGATGCCAGCCGGGTCATTGCTTTTGTGGGGGACGGTATCAATGATGCTCCTGTCCTTGCTCTGGCCGATGTGGGAATTGCAATGGGTGGTTTGGGTAGTGATGCAGCCATTGAGACAGCTGATGTTGTGATTCAGACTGACCAGCCCTCAAAAATTGCTACTGCTATTCAGTTAGGCAAGCAGACAAAACGGATCGTATGGCAAAATATCAGCTTGGCTTTTGGAGTGAAGGTTATTGTACTGGCACTTGGAGCCGGAGGTATAGCCACCATGTGGGAAGCAGTCTTTGCCGACGTTGGAGTGGCATTGCTGGCAATTTTGAACGCTGTAAGAATACAGCGCTCTTAACCCAAAGTTCAATCAGGTGTACTTGCAATCCTCTTTTTCTTTAGCTGAAGGTTGGCATTCCTAAGGTTGGGTTACTTTTTCAACCGGTTGAAGTTAAAGACTCGTTTTCAAATGGATTTTCAATTCCATCCCTAAGTCATTTCCCCCGTTTCGCCCACTCCTTTCGTTTCGATCCATTCGCGCCATTTTTCAAATGACAGCTCTTTTCTTTCCACTTTAGGAAAGGGCTTTCACTCCCCACGGCTACCGCTTCACTCCACTTACCCTTCTCCTAAGTCCCGGCAAGCCTTGGACTCGGGAAGGCCGTATCGTGAAGCAGTAGCCCGAACCTCCTTTAGGGAGGCAAGCCTTTTTTGATTTTTCTTCCGAGTACATCGAGATTTTTGTCCGTTTCGGTCGGTGAGCGCTCCATTCCATTTTTTTCTACTCGATCCCCCGGTCTTCGGTGTATGACACGACGATGCAAAGGTTGAGTGCGAACCTGCAACAGTCAAAAGTGCGCTCCGCCCTGATCTAAAAAACAGGGTCTCCTACGGACTGCCTCCCAGTTTTTTATCCCAAGCTTTTGCCCTATGCAGAGCCACACTCCTTGGGTTGCATGTCGGTCAGAACCTCAATACCAGTGGATAAAAAAAATGTCACTTCACGCCCACATATCGCCCTTCACTTCCAAAAAATTACCCCTTGAACTCGGGAAAAATCTCGGTATAAGTGTCGGGTCGAACTTCCTAATATCCTTGGATATAACTGGGCTTTATGTGGCTGATAGACAAATCAATAATCACTTTATCAATCCTTTTCTGTCACAATTTAAAACATTATCACTATGAAAGCTTGGGAAAATTTCAACCAATTAGCGGAAACTGTCACCAATGAAATTATCGAAGGTATCCAAAATGAAAATCTTACTTGGGAACAGGTATGGAGTCCTAAAAACTCTCCGAAGAATTATGCTTCCAACCGTCCTTATTTGGGATTCAATGCACTTTGGCTTGCCTGGGTGACTATTTCTAAGAAATTCAAAAGTCCCTATTTCCTGACCTATAATCAGGCAAAACACCTTGGCGGTAATGTCAAGAAGGATGAAAAAGGCTCTAAAGTCGTATTCTGGAAGATTTCCAAGTTTGTAAAAGGAAAGGCTATCAATGAAGAAGGAGAAAGCGAGGACCTGTTTGGAAGGAAATTTACCCCCTTTATCTGGACGGTTTTCAATATCGATCAAATAGAAGGAATCGATTTTTCCATTGACGGTGCTGAAGAAAGGGTTTTTTCCCCAATCGAAACTTGCGAATCAATCATTTCAGGCTACACCACCTGTCCGGATATTTTTCATGAAGGAGACGAGGCATTTTACAGCCCATCCAAAGATTTAATCAATATGCCGGAAAAGGAATCCTTCAAAGGAGACGAGCAATATTATTCTGTTCTTTTTCATGAAATGATCCATAGCACAGGCCATTCGATCAGATTAGGAAGATTTGTCGAAAGACCGGCTTTGGTTGGTTTTGGTTCGGTGGAATATTCAAAAGAGGAATTGATTGCCGAAATGGGAGCCAGTTTTTTGAATGCTTTTGCCGGAATCAAGGATGCCAATTTCAAAAACTCCTTGGCCTACCTGAAAGGATGGTTTAAACCACTTCAGGAAGATCCAAAAATGCTGATTTATGCAGCCCAAAAAGCACATCAAGCAGCCAATTACATCCTTGGAATTGACCAAGAAGGGGAGGAGTAATTCTCCTTTTTTTTGTCAATTTTTTCTTTCCATCCACCAAAAAAAATCGACCCCCTTCGGTGGTACTTCTGAATAGGAGAGAAATTCTTGCAGGAAGTTTATCGCTCCACTAAATCAAAAAAGACCATGAATGATGGAGCTAAAAAACGGAAGAAATCAGGTTGCAGAATCCCTACTATAGATCAAATCAGGGATTATTTCTTAACCAACAGGTTTGGAATAGAAGAAGGGGAGCTTTTCTTTTTCTTCCACCGATCAACTTATTGGCGTTCGCAGTCTGGGGATCCAATTGGAGATTGGATGAAAGCAGCAGACAGGTGGATGTGGAATTTGGAAAACTGACAGGTTTTTGGATTAGTTAGGAATCTTCAATCTTCTAATCTTGGAGAAATAGGCATTATCAAAAAGTGATTGGTTCTTGCAAGATTTTTTTCTAGTGTTTAAAATGTTGACATGGATTTGTCAAGAAAATTAACACTCGAAGAGGAAAGTCTCCGGGAAGAATTGGTGACCTTGGAGGAGCGTATCAGATTGAAGATTCGAAGGATCTGTGAAACCAATTTGAAGTTGCCTTATGAGCGACTCGCAGCGGGTCGGCACCTAAAGGAATTGTGCTTGTTGGCGATTGCATCAATAGACAATGGAGATGAAATCACGTTAGCGGCCAGTTTGAGGGAATTAAGAGAAAAGGGGATAAATATTTGAAATTTCGGATACGTTTAAAGCTTATCCAAAATTTCCCGAATCAACCGCTCCCTGTCCAGTTCCTTTTTTCTTTTTGTCCGTAGGCTTAAGATGTAAAGTATCCAAATCCCCCACGCAACTGCAAAAAGCAGAAAAGGATTTTCTGCTCCCAATGCTCCAATCATTGCAATGAAGCTGATGAAAATAGTTCCTAAAAATTTGATGGTTGGCCACATGATTGAACGGTTTGATAATCAATATACTATTTTACGGTTTTGGATCAAAGCGTGTTGGGTTTTACATATAAATAAATAAAAAAGTATTTATATAAATATGTGTTCAAATCTGTTTCGAATTTTCAAAGTCTGATCAATCGAGACGTGAACGCAAAAGCTGGTATTAGAATGGTACTAATAAAGGCCTTGGATAAAGTTTTGGTTAGTAGGGAATTAGTGGCTGTGTTTATGATTACACTTCTGAATGAAATACTCTGGACTGTGCCTTGTTTGGAAAACTAGTTTCAAAAATAATGACATGCCCATAACTATCCTTTAATCTCGACCAAATGGAAAATAACTTAATCATTGCCTTCGGAGACATCCACGGCTGCTATCAAGCCGCTGCCAAAGCCGTCAGGCTCAGCGAAGAATTGGATGCAAAAGCAATATTCCTCGGTGATTATGTAGATCGAGGTCCATCGGCAGTCAAAACACTTCAGATCCTAATCGAAGCCCAAAAGAAACATCCTGATTGGATCTTTATCAGGGGAAATCATGATCAGATGCTTTTGGACTTGATTGAGGAAAAAGCGAGTCCCATGGATATCGGTACCGTTCTCAATGGTGAATTTGACTATTGGCAAGCAGCTAAGTCTTTCTTCGAGTGGAAGGAATTAGATGCTGAGGGAAGGAAAGCAATTTATGATTTCTTAAATGGAACCATCCTATTTCACGAAACCCGAGATTTTATCTTTTGCCATGCTGTCTTGCGAGATACGGGTGAGGAACTTGGAAAAAAGTCAATGGATGAATTGATGTGGAATTATGATTATGAGCCACATTGGACCGGGAAGCGCTTTATTCATGGCCACTTACCGATAAGGAGTGTAAGTGAAACAGGGCAGGGCATCAATATCAATACCTGCTGTGGATATGGTGGGCTGCTTACTGGGTTGATATTTGATGAAATCAATCCAACCGATTATTCCACGATTCAAATCTCTGAAAATGGGGGTTTAGCTTAGGCCTAATTGGAAAAATCAAAAAAATGGAATCTCATAGTAAAGCAGCAATGTTTATATTTGAAAAATAGTCACCTACATATTTGGCCCAGAAAAAAGTGTGATCCAATTTCACATTTCGCCACTAGCTGGAATGCAAGAGATTGAAGTTCTTTATTGGGATTAGTTTTTCGTAAGTTCAATCCAAACTAATCCATTTATCTGAATTCATGCTGGAGCCACTCCTTATCGTCACGTTATTTCTCGGATCTGGATTTGTACTTTCCTTGGTCCAAGATTCACATTTGAAGAGGCCATTCCTTTCGAAGGTGGGATTTAGGCTAGTTAGCTTTGGTTCCTTCAGCTTTTTCATTTTGGGATCTTTTGCGGCATTGAAGTTTCTTTTTGGTTTCTAAAATTTTTTGCAATTCGTACAGCTCGTACGCATCGTACACCTCGCACCGTACGAAGTGTTCGAGGATCGATATTTGAAAAGATTCAATTGAAGTTCCAGGTAGATAGATCCCAGGATTTGATCAATTACAGGTTGAAGGGAAGTCCCTGAAAACTTTTCAAAAAAACAGCGGACAAGTTCTATTGGGGAAACGTTGGGACGAAACGTGGAAGTATCAATTCAAAAATCAGACAGATTCGCTACTGAATTAGCTACTGACTCCAAAAAATAAACCCTAACTACCAATATTTCAGGCAGTTAGGGTGTTTGTTTGCAGAGAGTGGGGGATTCGAACCCCCGGTACGGTTTGACCCGTACGACAGTTTAGCAAACTGCTGGTTTAAGCCACTCACCCAACTCTCTCTGTCACCTTTCTGTAGATTTGGAAGGAATAAATACCCTTCCTTCTCCTAAGGCGTTGCAAATATAAATCAATTGATAAGATTATAACAAAAATATAGGAGATAGAAATTAATTCTAAATTACTTTTTCGATAAAATACTGACTATCAAAAGAAATAATTTTATGACAATTGATGCTAAAGTTTAAAAATACCCAGTACTGGGTATTTTTTTTGAGAAATGGTTTTCTAAATTTGATCTTTAACCAATTATTAATATGCTAATACAGACGAATAAGGGTAATTTTTTGATTGAAAGAAATCAACCTAAGTCGGATTTTGTCAGAATTAAAACTAATTCTAAAGAAGAACTGGAAAGATTTTTTGGCTCCCTCCAAATTGACTTTTCTCAGAATTCTGAATTTCCCTATCAGGTGTGTGCCTGCAAACAGGAATTTGCAAATGCACTAATCTTGATGGTGAAAGAAATTGAATATTCTGATTTTCAACAAAATGATCTGGTTAATTAAACTTATCTAAAAATAATTCTATTTATTTTTAAAATGCTTTTCAGTGATGAAAAGCATTTTTTGTTTACCTACTTACTTTTTAATGACAGTTAAAGAATAATCATTGGATATATCTGTTTTTCAAGTATTTAATTCTAAAAAACCTCCTTTTTTTTATTGAATATTTTTATCAATATTTCGCATTGAATATTAAGGAAGTTATCACCTACCACTTCTTTCTATCGTGATTAGTGCAGAAAAAATAGAGGAACTCAAACCTGAGGTATTAATGGACTCTGACCATTTTTACTGGGTCATCTTGGATGTAGAAGGTTGTATCATGAATGCAAATAGAATCTTTTTTGATTCTATGGTTGGATCATTGAATTCGGACTTTAAAGAAATTTTAAACGCTGAATCCAAGCTGAAATTTTCCAATTCCTTGGATGATTTATTTTCTTCACCGCAAGAAAAGCAACATCTACTTTTGGATTTATCTCTGGGAGATAAAGCTTCTAATTTTTGTTGGGAGTTTTCTATAATCACTGATCCAAATATGGATTTGCTTGGGGTTGTGGGGATAGGAATTAATTTGAGTGATCTGGACCGTGGATTTTCATGGGATAAACTCAAAAATGTTCTTGAATTTTCAAGTCTCCGACTTGATCCCGATTTCAATGTGATCGATGTAGAAGAGAATGTTTGCAAATGGTTAGGTGCAAGTCCTGAAAAAATCATTGGTCAAAATCCATTTAATACCTTCCTCACTCCAGTAGAGGATAGGAAGATGGAAAAATTAAAACGCTTAGATAGTCTTTCTTCAACTTGCTTATTACTTAAAAGGACAACTGATGATTGTCAATATTCCGGCCTTATATTGGCCGCTAAAGATGGGTTTCAACTTTTTTTATTACCAAAAATGAAAGAGCATTTTCCATCCAATATCATCAAACCCTTTGATGAAAACCTGCTGATGGCTATTCCAGGATCCGTTTGGATAGTGGATTCAGAAATGAGGATTTTACAACAGAATAAATCTGGAAAGAACCTCTCCAGGTCCTGGAAAGGAAAGTCATTTTCTGAAGGTTCCTTGTTTCATTTTGACGTTAAAAATTCTGTGTTCGGTGGTTTGGTGGAAAAAGTGAAATCCTGCCAGGATTCCGGTCAAGCCGAAGAGCTTGAGCTCAGATTGAAGTTTCACCCAAATGATTATGGTCATTGGAAAATCTCAATAAAACCTCTTAATAATAATTTTGGTGAAAGAATCGCGGTATTAATCCAAGTCATTGATATTTCTTCTTTTGGAAATAAAATTCGCAAAGTGGAATTTGAAAACCAGAAACTTAAGGAATTGGCTTTGAAGCCTTCCCATATTCTGAGATCGCCCCTTTCTTCCATGCTGGGATTATTGGATTTAATAGATCCGAATCAGCTGGATATAGAAAATCAAAAATACTTCTCGTATTTGAAGCCTTTGGCCAAAGAGCTTGATAGTGTAATTCGGTCCAATGCTAAAAAAATGAGCGTTTTTGATTAAAATAATCCTTTAACATCCATTTCTGAAAGCTGAGCGGGGATAACTAATCCTCCCAGAGGAATTCTTTCTCCAGAAATATAGATTTCTGATTTTTCTTTGAATACGATTCCTTCAGTTTGGGAGGTAATAGAAAGACTTCCTAAAATTGTTTTTCTTTTTGTCCCTGAAAAGAAATCAGTCCCCGAAAAGCTGGAAAGTAGCCAGATAAATGATTGGGAATTTAACCCTGAATTATCGTATCCAAGTAGAATTATCTCCTCTCCATTTTCGCTGATATCAGCTCCCGTAATTAATCCCTTAGAGTCAAATTCTTCTTTAGAGGATAAAACTTGGGCCTGATTGAGATCATCAAGAATATAGTGTCTTGTCTTATTGTTTTCCCAGTTTTTCGTAAACAAGTGAAGTTTGCCATTGAGGTAGAAAAAGCTTTCACAGTCGTAATTATTGGCATTCGGTTTACTGGAAAAGTCTACTTGGTCTTGATAGGAAAATGGAATTGTTTCTGCTGAAACTTCGGTGGAATTGAGTAAATCTGAAATTGGGATTTTTAAGACGTTTAGATCTTTTCTGTTGCCATAGTTATTGCCAAAATCCCCTATGAACAAGTGAGTAGAACTTGTAGTCAAATCTTCCCAATCTTTATTAGTAGCATTGATCACTGTAATCTCCCTGATCAGCTCACCTGTTAGTGGATTTAATTCTTGGATTTTAGGATCATTCCCTCCGTCATTGATGGAAAAATATCGGTCTCCAATTTTTGCCAAACCTGAACTTTCTCCCATTTGTTGGGCTAAGGAAATATCAGTCAAAGGCTTTATGAAAGTAGGCTTGTTTTCACTGTCCAAAAGAATGTCATCCATTTTTATATCAAAATCATTTTCATCAAAATCAAACAGGGTAGTTTCTCCCTCTTTTAAAATGAACTTGTTGTTATGCTGAAAGGAAACACTCTTATTTACTATTCTGAATTTATTTTCTGGTGGTACGGTGGTTAATTCTGTACTCGTTTTTATGCCTCCTTTAATATAACAATAGTAAAAATCACCACTCTCAAAAAATGAGATGTCAGTAGGAGAGCTGAAAACTGGGTTAGTTGATAGATTTGTTTTTCTAATAGTTAAGAGTCCGAAATCAGAGCTGGCCAAAAGTGTTAAATTTTGCTGCTCTTGATTTAATTGCACCTCTCCACTAAGGTTAATTGGTAAATATTTTGAAAAATCACCCAGCTGCTGCATTCCAGAATACCTGAGTTTTCCCAGAGGTAATTCGATAGTGTAGGGCTTGTTGAAATCGTTTGGATCTATCGTGATCTGGAAAGTCTCTCCATTCTCATGTTCAAATAAAACCACCAGATTTTCATCAAATTTATGGACCCAATTTTCATCGCTGGAAGGATTTTGACTGATGGGCATTCCATCTGCTCGTAAGCTTAAGCCTGTGATCGAAAGAATTCCATATCCAGACCTTGGCTTCTCATCTTCTTTGCAGGAAAATAGCAGGACAATTGAAAAAATTAGAATCAGGTTTTTTGCCATGTTTAAAAATAGAAAATATTTCAAATGATTATCCGCGATGGAGACAGGAATTAAGTATTGAGTTTAGAAAGTCGCGGATAATCTCGTCCATCGATAACAGTCCACTGTCCACATCACGTTGAAATATACTTCAACCACTTTTTTTTGGCTACTGGTAAGAAAGCGGATATAAATAATATTTAAAATTAAATGCTTGGCAACTGGTCTAGGATTCAATCCACAATAAACTGCTGTCTCCGTAGCTAAGGAATCTGTATCCATTTTCCAATGCTTCTTGATAAACTTCCTTCCATCTGTCTCCCAGAATAGATGCAATCAATAGAATTAAGGTCGAGCCAGGCTGATGAAAATTAGTAATCAATCCTTGAACTACTTTAAATTGATATCCAGGGAAAATGAAAATTTCTGTGGTTCCGACCAGCATTTCCATTCCTTTACTTTCCATATGTTGAATGATTGCTGAGAATGAAGTTTTAAAATCAGGTAATTCTCCTTCGAAAAGGTAGGGGTAAAGCTTTGAGATTTGGAACTCTTCTCCATGCTTTTGGATCAGCTTAACACCATACCAATACAGGCTTTCCAATGTTCTTACCGAAGTCGTTCCTACAGCGATAACTTTTCCCTTATGAGAAAGTAAGTTTCTAATAGATTCGATTTCAACATGAATCTGCTCACTGTGCATGGGATGCTCAGTTACTGTTTCCGATTTAATGGGCTGAAAAGTCCCAGCACTGACATGTAAAGTCACCTGCTCCGTTCGAACACCTTTTCTCTTAAGCGTATCAAGAATTTCATCCGTAAAATGTAGCCCAGCTGTTGGTGCAGCTACAGCACCTTCTTTTTTTGAATAAACAGTTTGATACCTGGATTTATCATCCTCTACCGGTTTACGATTCAAATAAGGTGGCAAAGGAACTTCACCACTTGCTTCCACAACATCTACAAAAGCCACATTGGGATTATCCCATGAAAACTCAACTTGTCGCTGTTCCCTGTCAATTAACTTTGCGGAAAGTATGATTTCATTTTCTCCAAATTGAACCTTTCCCTTGAGTATTTCTCCTTCCTTCCATTTTTTTAGGTTACCGATCATGGTTTCCCAAGTCACTGGCTTTTTGGCAAGCATTACCTCAGGGATAACTGTGGTCGGTGCGATCGGTTGTAAAAGGAAAATTTCAATTTTTGCACCAGTTTCTCGCTGGAAAATCAACCTTGCAGGAATTACCTTGGTGTTGTTATAGACCAGGAGACTGTCGGAAGGCAATAAATTCGGGATATCAAAAAAATGAAGGTGCTCAATTTTTTGATCCTTGAAATGAAGAAGTTTGGATGAATCCCGTTTTTCAAGAGGAAATTTAGCAATTCTCTCTTCGGGTAATGTATATTCGTAAGCCTTTAAATCGATCTGGGAGATATTCATGAATTGTTTCCTGATTCGGGTGCAAATATAGCCCTTGAATATAGATTTTTCGATCAGAACCGACCTTTAACTATGCCTTCTCTTAAAAACATTCGTTTCGAATATGTAAAAAGAAATTTGGTTTTTCGCTTTGATGCAGGGACTTCCAGAGGAGTTTTGAAAACTAAAACAGTGTATTGGATCAAAGCTTTTGAAACCCAAAATGATTCGATAATTGGTTGGGGAGAAGCTGCTCCACTGGTGAAACTAAGCCCAGATGATAGGCCTGATTTCGAACAAGTGTTGGAAGAGATGCTTTCAAAACTGGAAATGGAAACCTGGGAAATAGAAGAGAATTCCATTTTAGATAAGGTTTCCGATTTGATACCATTTCAGTTGCCAAGCATTCGTTTTGGGGTTGAAACAGCTTTATTGGACCTGTTAAATGGTGGAAAGAAAAAGATTGTTCAAAATGACTTTTACGATCTGAAAAGATCCATTCCCATCAATGGCTTGATCTGGATGGGGGATGAGGGGTTTATGAAAGAACAGATTGATCAAAAGCTGGAAGAAGGTTTTGATTGTATTAAAATGAAAATCGGGGCAATTGATTTTCGAAAAGAACTTGATTTGCTTGCCTACATCCGATCCAATTATCCTCCTTCCAAAATCACCTTAAGAGTCGATGCAAATGGCGCATTTACTCTGGCAGAGGCTTTGAGTAAATTGAAAGCATTAGATGAATTTTCTCTTCATAGCATTGAACAGCCAATTTCTGCCGGTCAAAATCATGAAATGAGAAAACTTTGTGAGACCAGTCCTTTGCCAATTGCTTTGGATGAAGAGTTGATTGGGATTGAAAGAAAAGGAGACCTACTGGATGGGATCATGCCTCCATTCATTATTTTGAAACCAAGTCTTCTTGGTGGAATTAAAGAGACAAGAGAATGGATTGCTGAAGCTGAAAAACGATCCATTGGATGGTGGATGACATCAGCTTTGGAGAGCAATATTGGTTTAAATGCCATCAGCCAACTGACAAGTCAATATAGCCCTGAAATGCCACAGGGCTTAGGTACTGGCAAGCTTTTTCACAATAATCTAGAATCTCCACTTGTTGTGGAAAAAGGGAATATTCTTTACAAATCTGGAATTGATTGGGAAGAACCGTCTTAGTTTGGAAGCTGAAATAAATAGACAGGTTTATTTAATTCCACTTTCCAATCTGTCAAAGTTAAGGTTCCGTCTTCTGGATTTCGTTCGAAAACTACGATGTCATTACTGGCTTGATGAGCTGCCAATAAATACTTTCCGTCTTTGGTTAAATTGAAATTTCTAGGCATCAATCCCCCTGAACTAATATTCTGGATTCTTGAATAATCGCCATTTTCACCTTTTTTGAAAACTGAAATCGTGTTGGCATCACCTCTATTGGAGACATAAACATTTTCATCATTTTCAGATAGCCTAACTTCAGCCGCTCCAACAGCCCCATTAAAACCTTCATCCAAAAGGGAAAGTCTTTGTTTGAGGCTCAGTGAATCATTTTTGAAATCATAAATTTCCAACATAGCTGACATCTCCTGAACCAAGAATACGGTATTTCCATCTTTTGAAAATTTCAAATGACGCGGACCATCTCCGGGAGTCAAAGCCAATTCTGATTTCAATTCCAAAGGCTCTTCGTTTTCTGAGTTGATGGCATAATTATAAATTTTATCCGTACCTAAATCTGCCACCAAAAGACGATTTCCCTCAGGGTTAAAAACCGTGCTATGTACATGTGGGCTTTCCTGTCTCTCTGGATTTACACTATTTCCGGTATGCTGAATGGTCTGCTTGTGAATTAGTTTTCCATCAGGCTGAATTTCAAAAATACTCAGGCTTCCTCCGGTATAATTTCCAGCTGTTATCAATTTCTCATCAGGCGAAAGTCCCAAATAACATGGATGGTCGCCATAAGAAGTAACTTTATCTAATAGTTGTAGGGAGTTAGTCTCCTTATTTAAATTAAAGCTTAGCAAGTCACCACCTTTGACGCCCGCAGATTCTTCGAGAGCATAAACTCTTTTGCCATCATTTCCAGCTAGAACAAAGGAGGGATTTTGGACATCGGGTGATAACAAATTGACTTCCAATAGGTTTTTAGAAGGATTGAAATGCAAGATGTTGATTCCTTGACCTGGTGAATCTGTGTACGTTCCAACAAGGAATGTGTACTCACCGCTTTCTTGGCTCATAGTAGTTGTTGTAGGGTTTTTGCAGGAAATGCTGAGGAGCAGGACAAGTGCAAATGCGACGATTGATTTCATATTGGAAAGATAGAAAAATAATGAAATGCTTCTAATTTCTTTAAATATCGAAAACTTCTTATTTACCTGTTAAAAATTAAATGAATTGGGTTTTTTATTAATGATTAGGTAAATAATTGGGTAAAACATAGAATTTTAATTAATTTAGAAGGCTTATTAAACCAGACCCTGATGTATAAAACCTATGACACCGAAGTCGCGAAGCGATTTACGATTTACAACAGTTTATTTTTAGATCTACCATTTGACGATATCTATCGGACCGGTACACTTCTTCCTATTTTGGGTACTGCCTGTCAAAAAGGATTTCAATCCGGCTTGACTCCAAAAGGAATCATTCAAGGATTTTTTAAGGAGATGATGTCGGGAAATACCACGGAGGAGCAGAACAACCTCTTGTTTAAAATGATCCAGTATGTGGAAAGACAAGTGGTTTTGTTTGATTCTATCGAAGATGCAGCCTATGAGAAAATCAATGACTTGAATGGGAAAGGATCCATCAAGGCATTGATCAATAGGGCAGATAACGATCATAAAAGGGAAGCTTTAATAGAAAAACTGAAGAACTTTTCAGTCAGATTGACCCTAACAGCTCACCCAACTCAATTTTACCCGGGTAGTGTTTTGGGTATCATCACTGACCTAGAAAATGCAATCAGATCTGACGATATCGGACAGATTAATCAATTATTAAAACAGCTCGGAAAAACAGGTTTTATCAACCGTGAAAAACCTAGTCCTTACGAGGAAGCAGTGAGTTTGATTTGGTATTTGGAAAACGTCTTTTATCAGACAATTCCGGATATCATGTTCAGATTGCTTTCCACCTTAGAAATCCCACTTCATAGCTGGGAAAATCCAGGTTTATTGAAAATTGGTTTTTGGCCTGGAGGAGATAGAGATGGAAATCCATTTGTGACACACGAGACTACTGTTAAGGTAGCAGAGAGGCTTCAGAAATGGATCTTAAGATGTTATTATAGAGATTTAAGGAAGCTTAAAAGAAGATTGACATTTAAGCATGTCGAGGATAAAGTTCTTAAAATTGAGCGCTCTATTTTCTCAACTCTTTTTGAGGATAAAGCAATTTATACCTCCAAAGATCAATTATTGGATGATTTGTTTGAGGTAAGAGGGTCTTTGATCGAGCATCACAAAGGAATGTTTTTGGATCTTCTGGATCAGTTTATCCTTAAAGTAAAAATCTTCGGATTCCATTTTGCCCATATGGATGCAAGACAGGATAGTAGAAAGCATGATAGCTTGTGGGATGAGGCATTCGAGATCGAAGGAATCAAGTGGAAGGAAACTGAAGATGCACAGATTGAACAGATCATGAATCTCAGCCAACTTCCTGATTTGGGTAAATTCAAGGATGATTTTCACAAGGAAATGCTTCAGACTTTTGGAGTGATTAGGGAAGTTCAGAATTCAAATGGAGAAGAAGCCCTTCATAGATATATCATTTCCAATTGTCAATCCAGAAAGCATTTACTTGAAGTATATAAGCTGGCAAAATTGACTGTCGGTAAAGAAGAAGAGAAATTGCCATTGGATATTGTTCCATTGTTTGAAACAATCGACGATTTGGCTGAAGCTCCTGAAATCATGGCAAGCTTATATCATATGCCGGAATATAGAAACCATCTGGCTAGCCGTGGAAATAAGCAAACCATTATGTTAGGTTTCTCAGATGGTACCAAAGACGGTGGTTACCTTCAGGCCAACTGGTCTATTTTGAGAGCAAAAGAGGAATTGACGCGTGTATCCAGAGAGAATGATATTCAAGTCGTCTTTTTTGACGGTAGAGGAGGGCCTCCAGCAAGAGGAGGAGGAAATATGCATAACTTCTATGCATCTCTAGGTGAAAAAGTTGAGAATTCTGAAATCCAGGTAACAATCCAAGGACAGACGATTTCTGCCAACTATGGAAAGATAGCTTCTTGTACTTATAACTTTGAACAGCTTCTAAGTGCTGGTTTGGAAAACCATCTGTACTCTGATTCTGAGAATAACCTGAATGAAAAGCAACGGGCACTTATTGAGGAACTTGCCGGAGAAGCATACGAATCTTATAAAGAGTTTAAAAGCCATCCGAAATTCGTTCCGTATTTGGAGCATGTCACTCCTTTGAAATATTTTGGAATGACGAATATCGGTTCCAGACCATTGAAAAGAGGAAAAGGTGGAGGTCTTAAATTTGAAGATTTGAGAGCGATCCCTTTTGTGGGAAGCTGGGCTCAGATGAAACAAAATATCCCTGGATTTTATGGAGTTGGTACTGCCATCGAAAAATTGAAGCAGGAGGGTAGAATCGGAGAAGTTCAGGAGCTTTATAAAAACAGCTTATTCTTCAGAACGCTCCTCGGCAATTCAATGCAATCCTTAAATAAATGTTTTTATCCAGCAACGTCCTATTTGAAGGATGATAAATCGTATGGACAGTTTTGGGAAATTATGTTTAAGGAGTACAATAAATCCATTGAGAAACTGAAAGAAGTTGCAGAAATGGATGAGTTGATGGGAGATAATCAGGTTAGCAAAAGATCAATTGCAATCCGTGAAAAAATCGTACTTCCTTTGATAACAATCCAGCAATATGCAATTCAGACCATGTTGGAAACTGGAGAGAATTCAGAGCTACTTCAAAAGCTGATTTTGCGAAGTATGTTTGGAATAATAAACGCAGCTAGAAACGCTGCCTAAATAACAAAAAAAAGCCCCGACTCAGTCGGGGTTTTTTTTTGACTTTTCTTATTTACCGGAAATTAATCCGTCTTTGATCAACTGTGTAACTACTAATTCAGAGAAAGTCTTTGAAAACGTTTCTACTGAGCTTGGATTGGTAGTTTCTGATTGAGAAGACCAAACCAACTCTTCAGAATTGGCATCGTATAAGTTGATTTCCAGGTAATATTTCTTGTCTGTTGCATAATATCCCGGATCATACATCACTGGATTATAATAGGAATAGTATCCATAGAATCTGCCGTAATAACCTCCATAAGCCATAGGAGAATACATGGTAGTTCCAGGTACATATCTGGTTTCAGAGGTTTGATCCAATAAAGCCACTGTCAAAATCGCATCACTTCCACCTTCTCTGATAGCTTGAAGGGTAGCGTCTTTGTTTTGTTCTGTGGCTTTGAAGCCAGGAGGAATGATGTCAAAGCTACTAGTCGCTACGATACCTCTACTTTTTAGCTGGGTATCGATGTCATTTTCGATTGTTTGTCTTGCTACAAGATTGTCTGATATACCTGTTACAAAAATGCTATTGTAAGGCTCTGAAGGGGTGTTTGGCCCAGTCCACGAACCAAGAATTTTTGTGCTTGGCGAGCATGCAGCTGCTAACACCAAAATCAAAAGTGTAAATAATAAATTAATTTTTTTCATGATTAGTAAAGGGTTGAAATAGTTAGTTTTGATCAATATTGTTAAATAGTTCTTCTACTGCAAATTTTATAGCCTCAGCTTTCTTCTCTTCTTTTTTAGGTACGACTCTATCAATAGATCCTACCCAAACGGCTTCATTGTTTTTTGAATCCACGAGATGTAAAGTCACACTTCCTTCTTTGTAAGTGTTTACTGGGACTTCTTGACTCTGCCAGGTATAATTTCTCTGACCGGTATACATAAAGGGATCCGTCGCAAGACTTGTCGTTCTGGTTTGTACTTTTTCTTCTACTACTAGTCCCAGATTTATTTTTAAGTCTGGATTTTCAGATTTACTCAGACCTCTTGCTTCCATTCCTTCAGCAACTTCCTGCTTCAATAAATCGATGGCTTTTTCAAATTCTGGATTTGATGGATTTGTGTTTTCTATATCCATAAAACCAAAGCTTTTATAGGCTGTCAAATCGAAATTTTTATACGAATCATCTTCAACGGTGACCAAAGAAGATGTACAGGCAAAACATAAAAAGACAACCAAAATGGCAAGCGTTCTACTGTTTTTCATTTCAATTCAGTTTTTTGATTAGATATTTAAAATAATGTTTTTTAATCAATTAGTAATCACTTATCGGAGCCAGTTACTTCCAAAAATGATATAATATCCCCAATCATCTGGACCAAATGCCACATCCATCCCCATTCTCAAGCCGAATTTACGGGCAATTAAATACCTGTATCCAGTGCCAATGTTATATGCAAGATCTGATTCTCCAAAATCATCAAATCCATTAAAAGCTTTTGCTAGGCCTCCAAAAGCCATAATGCTCCACCGGCTACTAATGTCAATTCTGTTTTCCAATTCTGTTAAGGCAGTTTGTAAGCCTTGATACCGTGCAGCTGGCACACCTCTCAGATTGATCCCAGGCAATAAATAAAATGGGGGAGAATTAAATACTTGTTGGTATTCCGCTCTTAATCCCAAAATCCAATTTTTGCTAACTGGCCAATAGGAATAGTTAGCAATATTTAATCTGGAATAATTGTAATCACTTCCAGTCCAGTTTTGACTGATTGTATATGAAAAATCAACTTTGGTACCCTTATTAGGAGTGAAGACATTGTCTCTGCTATCATATTGAATAACAGGTCCAATCATGGAAATATGAGAATTGATTTCCTTTGCCGGTACAAAATAAGGTAGTTCTCCATTGTAGCCAACACGGTTCCAAAGAAACGTATAATTAAAACCTGCTCTCCATTTACTATCCCCAAGTTGCTTGGTCCCTTCAAAAAACACCGGAAGCATTTTAAAATTGAATTTGAATTCCTGTTCTCCGACAACTGGTATTTCCCGATAGAGAGAAATATTCACATTTGCATAGACTGTTCCATAACGATATTTGATTCCTTTTTCAGGAATGTTCTTGGTATGGATGCCTCCAATAAACCAGGTTTTGTTTGCTGTGTAGCCAGCTAGAACGGTTGTAATATTTGGCGGACTTCCTGGAACTGGGTTTAAGAATGCTAATCCCAAAGCACCTCCAAAGCCACCAAGAGCAGGTTCGGTAATCAGTAATGGAATTGGTACAAACCCATTAGCGTCAATGATCCAATCACTTAAATCAAATTTACCATCCTCTTCATCCCTAAATGAGGGTTCGGCTTTCTTCTGAGAAAAAGTTGTAAAAGAAATACAATAAAAAAAGCCTGTTAGGACTATGGAGATCCATAATCTTAACAGGCTTATATGATAGGAAATCCTCACTTGTCTAGTTGATGAAAACTATACCAAAATTGAAGTTAAGATTTGATTGACCATCAAGGTCACCGCTCTTAAATCCTGTCAAATATTTTGCGCCAACTCTAAAAGCCATATTCGCGTTTGGCTGAATCAATGCTCCGATTTCAGGTTTAATTGCAAATTGCCAGTGAGTTTTATCAGAGGTATAAATTCCCATGTCAATTTTTCTTTGGCTTGCCATTGTTCCAACCCCCAAACCTGCATATGGTCTAAATACTCCAGTTCTCAAAGCATAATAATTGGCTGTAGCCAATATTGGATAACTGTATTGGTATCTATATTGAATACCTGATAGAGATGCTGTTCCTTCTGTATAAACCTTTTCTTCTTCTCTCTTATATAGAGTGGTATGACCAGCTTCAATCCCTACTGCTGTGTGTGGATTGATGAATTTTTGATATTCGAAAACAAAGCCTCTTCCTGATACTTGATCTATGAAATCGGATGTGTTACCCAAAGGTACTGTAACCGCATAGTTGAAAGAGAAAAGTGAGTTCTGTGCTTTTGAAACAGCTGAAAGAGATACAATCAGCAGAAGCGTTACTAATATATTTTTCATGACTTATTTAGCTAGGTATGGTGACTGTTCGAAAGCTTGGTTAATGCTTTCATTGACACGACTATTGATACTGTTTGCGGATCCTTCTAGAAGACCATTTACCACTCCAGTCCAAACCACAGGGATTTTATCTGCATCACCTTGGGTTTCTAAAGTTGTCATTTGCATCATCAAGGTACCTGTTCTGACACGGTTTACTTGCGGAGGATAATAGCCTGGATACCACCAGCCCCATCCTGGTCCCCATCCTGGATAAAACCAGTTCCAATACCACCAGTCGTAATAGAAAAACAGTTGATCTGTTTGAGAAACAGATGGTAAAATGATCAAATCCGGATTGGAGTTTTCTGAAACCTCTGTAAATCCGGCAGCATCCATATTACTCTTAATAGAAGCTAAAATAGCAGCTGCGTAAACTGGATCTAAATACTCTGGCTCATCACCCGGATTCCCATCGATAAACTGATCGGTGATTTTAATGACTTTGCTTGGAAGGGCATATGTGCCAGCTGAGCCAAAATCAAAACTTGCATCATAGTTTGTATAAACTATATCTAGCTCATCCACATATTCTGCACCATCTGGTTTACAGGATATGGCAGAAAATAGTAATGTAGAGAAAATTAGGAGTTGGTAAAGTTTTTTGTTCATATGATTAATTTATTTAAATCTCTTCCCCAATAAACGGAAGTTCTTGCTGCATTAAATTTCTGATAGTATTGTGGATGTAGGTATCCACTTGCAGAAATTTGGCTGCGTCTAAAGCAGAACTCACTTTTTTGAATTTTTTGTAATATCTAGCATGCAGATTGGCTAGCTTTTGATCATTCTTGATTGTTCTTTTAGCCAAATCATCTGCCTCTGCTTCGCCGATTGATTCAAACTCATTTAAATAATCGTTGATGATTTTCATTCGCTCTCTAGAAAGCTCCTTTCTTGCATCTTCGTATTCTTGGTAAACAGTCCAAAATCCCTGAGCTACTGATTCAGGCAAATCCATGTAGGCATCTACTAGCATTTTTTTGTCTTTTCCGAATTCAGCCTGAATAAGCGTGATTTCGTCATCGACGGACATAGTTTGGGCGTTGGCCTTAATAGAGATGAAAGCTATACTTAAGGATAAAAACAAAATCCACTTTTTCATAACCTAATAATTTAAAAGTCTCACTTATTAAATATCAAAAATAATAGCTTTGTGCTTTTCTGTTTAATTATTACTCAATATTATTCAAGAGCTAGTGAGAAATGATGGTTACATCCGAAATTTCCTTAAAAAGACTCATTTACGTTCAGGTAAAAGCCTGAGTTCCCTTTTCTTCCAAATCCGTAATCAGCGGAGATAGTAGTTCTGTTTTCTTTATTAATCATCACCCTTAACCCAACTCCATAAGCAGCATTGATTTTTTCAAAAAGCCTTTCATCCGTCAATTTGCTTCCATAAGATGAGCTGTTGAAAAATAAGGTGCCTCCAAAAGTTTCTTTATTCTTTTGGAGTGGGAATCGATATTCAACCTCAGAATAAACCATGGATTCACCTCTGAATCTACCTTGAGCATATCCTCGTCCGGATCTGCCAAACATATCATATCCTATAGAAGGCAAACTCATATAAGGCAGATCTCCTGACACTAGAAAATTAGCCAATCCCCAAACTCCGATTAAATGTCTTTTTCTTTTTTCACTTAAATTAAAATAATGTCTGTAATCCAACAAAAGGGTGGAGGAAGACTTATCAGAACCTAAAAAGGAAGGATTTATTTTATATGATAAAAGGGCGAAATTTTTCTCGTAAGGAGAGACTGCAACATCTCTGTTTTCCATCACTCCATTAATAGTTATACCTGAAAGAGTATACTTATCAAGGTCAAAGCCAAATTGCTGGTTGTAGTAATCGTGGGAGAAATTTAACTCAGATGGAGAATTTTCATCTTCTAAAAAGTTTTCA
Organism: Algoriphagus iocasae; assembly: GCF_014206875.1. Classification (GTDB taxonomy): domain Bacteria; phylum Bacteroidota; class Bacteroidia; order Cytophagales; family Cyclobacteriaceae; genus Algoriphagus; species Algoriphagus iocasae. Next base: position 492,210 of record NZ_JACIJO010000003.1, read on the forward strand.
ATTTTCGAAAAAACATCCAAATGGTAACCCATTCCTAAGTAAAACTTTGAAGTTCCTATTCTTTTCAAAACTGTTTCGTAGAATCTTACCCATGAAAAATCCATTTGCTGCTCACCCCATAAAACACCTAATTGATTGGGATTTTCTGATGGCATGTTAGGAGTCGAGCTGCCTAATCCAAATGTCGGTTGGGAGGTGATGAAATACCTCCAATCACCCACCAGAATCCATTTATCCTCAGAAAGGAAAATATTGGATCTGGAACTGAATATCCATTGTTTCTTTGTGGTATAAAGAAAGTTGCCAACCAAATTGGATAAATGTGTCGTTTCAGGAGTTCCCATTCTCCACGTAGCGGAAGGAGCAAGTCCGAAAAGCCATCCATTGGCAGGATTTGATCCAATGGCAGGAAGTGGCACAAGTTTAAATTCCCGTATTTGGTTTGGTTTATATTGAATACTGTCCTGAGCTAGTAACTGGCCTATGAATAGGAAAAAGGTTAAGAATGTCAGGAGTTTTTTCATTAGAAAGATACGTCGTATTGAAGCCTAAATCTCAATTCATCGCTTTGAGGTAATGATTGATCCTCAAAAGTAAATTTGGTCAATTCTGTCGTTAATTTATTCTTATGTCCCGCAAAAAACCAGTTAAATCCTAATGCAACCTCTTTTTGTCTATTTTGCGAAATGGATAAGTCTGGTCTTATCTCAGCTATTCGAACAGCAATTTCTAAAGGTTTTGGCCAAAAGTTTAAAACTTGATAAGGGAAATACCCTGCGGTAAAATAAAAGCCTCCTAAAGTAGTGCTTCCTCCGTCTTCAAAATTGTCAACAATATTTTTTCTATGGAATTCACTGGCCCAAGAGAATCCTTTGTAAACAAAAGCTGTTTCTAAATTATACTGTTTTACAGAATACTGTCCATCATTCGTCCCTTCAAAACCACTTAAGTTCCCACCTCCAGAAGAGGAAAATCTGGTATAAGGGCTGGTATTTGTGATGCCTGCTAATGCTATTAAAGCGGCAGGTTTTTGAGAAATATTAACGTCGCCTCCGGAAAATGGAACTTCACGACCCAATGGATTCCATTGGAACCTACCGAAATACATCATTTTAGAGTCATCATTGACTCGGGTACCTCTGCCAGTTCCAGTAAATACACCCAACCAATAATTAAAGTTTGCCGCACCACCTCCATTAAGATTTCCATACACAGAAATACCTTGCTGTCTATCCACTGTAAATGTTCTATTCAATAGTGACCGGTCTACCAATTGTTGCTCCCCACTACTTATGAAACGTTCTCTGGTATATTCCACTTTCCATTGCCCTGCCTTAAATTTCAACCAAGGCCATTTTTCTACCATAATTCTGAAATCCAGTAAAATGCTCTGGCCTAATTCATATTCAAAATAATATTTGAACCAAGGTTGGTAGGCATGACCACCAATTTTCAGTCTAGCTCTGTTTATCTTAAAAAGTTTGACATCCTGATTTTTGAAGTCATTAAATGAAATAGGATCCTGATCATCTGGTACCGCAAATCTAAATTGAAATCTACTAGCAAACTGAAGTTCAAATTTTTCGTCAGCAGTAGTAAAAACAAACCCTTTTGAGGTATGTGTAAAAGGTTTTTCTTTAACAACTGGGGCTAAGGAAGTTGTGTCTTTTTCCTGTGCAAAAGCATTTTGGTATAGACTTGGGAATAGTAAACTGACAGTTAAGAATGAGAAATAAAGAAGGTCTTTCTTCCAGGAAAACTTCATCGGAATGGCTTTGTAGATTTTCAGAGGGCAAAGAACGCAAAAAGCACCGAGAATAATTAGAATTTTCCCGATGCTTTTTTATAAATATTTCTGGATTATTACTTAGATGCTTGAGGCAATCTGAAAACTAGGCCTCCTTCCAATCCAAACTGGTAAAGACTACTGTAGCTGGAAAGTCCGCCTCCTAATCCACCTGTACCAAAATATAATCCTCCTCCTATAACCTGAGTTGCAGAGAATAAAGTGGCCTGTGCCCGAAATGCAATGTTATCTGTCAACCAAAAGTTTGACCCGCCTCGGATGTTATAAGAAAATTTTGTTGCTGAGTTCTCATTTCCGTTATCTGGATTAGCTACGCTGAAAATCCCCATTCCAAATCCAGCCCCTACAAATGGCTCTACGACTTCATTCACTGGAAAATATCGGGTGCCATTCAGCATTACCCAGTTTATAGCCATATCAAAATTTGTGTTTTGCAAAGCTCCACCGAGAAATCCTCCATCCTGATAGATTGTAGGTGCATTGGTATCTTGTCTCAAATATTGAATTTCTATAGCCCCTCTATTAGGAATGTGGTATTCTATACCTGCCCCCCATCTTAAGCCGTCTTGAATTTGACCTTCAAAATAGGAAGTGCTAGAATAGTAGGAATCAACTTTATCTTTGAATATATACCCAGCATAGGTATTGATTCTTAATTCTTGTGACATGGCAATCCCTGACACAAGAAGCAATGCGAAAAGAGGGAGAAGTTTTTTCATTGTATTTCAGTTGTTTAAAATTTAAATCTAATTGAATTTTTTAAAATTAAAGGAATATCCTATCAGCAATCCAATATTGGAATACTTGGCTTTGGTAATCACCAAGGCACCCTCTAAAGGTGTGCTGACATTGGTTTCGTTAAAGCTGTTATCCTGGTAAAATTGATCGGTGTTTCCAAAACTATAGACCAAACCTAGGGTAAGACTACTTCTTTGTTTTTCTATGATAGCTCCAAAAGAAATATGATAGATGTCCCATTGGGTTATTTCTGTTACCAATTGGTTTGAATAAATTAAGTCCGGATTGTAGTAAGAAAAATCTGTTCTGAAACTCCCCAGCAGAGATAGGTTTTCCTTCAATTTGTTTTCGTATCCCAAAGCAAAATTTGTCACTGACTTCATGGACGATTCCACATTTAAAAATTGATCACTTCCTATTCCTAATTCATCACCACCTGGCCTGATAAAGGAACCTGGTTCAGCATTGATTATATTATAGGGATCAATTCCTGCGAAATAACTGACATTTAAACTAAGCTGAGACTGGTTGAAACTTTTGTGGATCCCTGCAGCTATTTCGAGTGGAGATTTGAATTTTGCTTTCAATTTTTCCTGCCTATCCGATGCATAAGCAGATGCTCTTGTATCAGATCCTGGTAATTTAAGGTTGGTTAAAGTGAGGTCTTCGGCTACTGTACCTGTTCCTAAAATTGGAATCCCAGGACTTGTTACCGTAAATCCATAGCCCAAACTTCCTTTTTGGTAATTGATTCCTGCTTTCAAAGCAGTTCTCACTGCAAAGTAATTGACATATTCATTCTGCACTCTGGAAAGCAAAATGTAATCGTCAGAATTGGTAAGGGTTTTTGAATTGAAGCGGTAATTGAAATTGACAGATCGAAGAGTATTTAATAAGCTGATTCCAAAACCAAGGTTTTTACCTATTTTTTTTCCTAAACCCAATGTTACCATTGTTTCTTGGACCTGGGAGTTCAATCCAGATTCTGCAACTAACTCTTCTGGGCCAGGACTTTCACTTTCTTCTACCAAATCAAAATAGTCATTGATTCGTGCAATTCCGCTAAACTTAAAGCTAACCGGAGTGAGAAGTCCGTAGCTAATATTCCAATTGGATTTGCTTTTGATCGACCCACTGATCAATAAGGGTACCGTGTTGAATTGGAGACCCTTAAAATCTGCTCTTTGTCCAAGTGCATTTTCAATTTTAATATTTTCCAATCCATAAAGATTGGCATTGATTGATAGGGTAGTGGTATCTAAAAAGGCTAGATTTCCAGGATTATAATAAACTCCAGCATTGTCTATAGTATCAGTCAAAACTGCACCGCCAAGTAAAGCCGCTCTTGTACCAAATTGATTATTCCAATGATGTGTGTCTTGTGCATAAGAATCTGTACAAGCAAAAAATATGATGACAATAAGCCCAAGATGAATTCTAGAAAAATAATCCCTCAAGAGTAGAAGATCGAGTAGTTGACAATGCTTTCTCCTCGAAAAATGTAATCGGAAACCAGTGACTTTCAATAATCCTAAATCCATTCCAAAATAGTTTTCTAATGAACAACTCTATAGCCAGACCTGTCCTTTTGTTTATTCTTGAAAAATAAAATATACCACAGGCAATTATCAAAATCACCTGTGGCTGAATTTAATTCATAATTCGAATTTCTACTTTCCTGTCCTTATCTTCTGAACCTTTTTCAGAACCGCGAATGATTAAGCCTCCATTATTTTTATCAATCCGGTCACTTGAAATCTGATAATCTTCTACCAGAATTCTTGCCACCTCATCCACACGTTTTTCAGAAATGGCAAGATTATAACTTACCGAGCCAGTATTATCAGCAAAACCGATTAATTCAACCTTACTGCTAGGATTATTTCGCAAATGCTCTACTACAGGCATTAATTTTTGAATCTCCTGATCGGTTAGCGTCGTTTTGTTGATTTCGAAATAAACTTCAATTTTGCTTTCATTAAAGAATGAAGGAATTGTTTTTTCTACTTCCACTGTGTCTACTATTCTTGGAATATTGCTGAGACTATCGATTAAAACTGAGTCTAAAGCAATTCTGGCTAGGAGTGTGGAGTCATAGGCAGCTTGTTCTGCCGCCGCTTTTTTATCTCCACTATTAGCAATTGCTGCAGTAGTGGCTGCAGTTCCACCTACCAGTAATGCATCTTTAAGCAACTCATTATTCTTTTTCTCAAGCTTCTCCTGTTTCTTTCGATTCTTTTCAATTTTTTTGGCGGTTTTGTCATCCATCGCTTCCGTATTGACTGTCAATTCCTGGGGCTCTGCCTCTGCCACTCTAGTATCATCTACTTCTGGGATTTTGGAAGCAAAAGCCATCATCATCGCAGAGTCTCTGGTGGCCTGTGACTGAAGCATCTCTGACCTAAAATTCTCCATTTCCTCATCGAATTGTTCTCTCGTCATCATTCCATTCTGGGATGCACTTTTCATGGCAGCACTTTGCTGAGCAGAATCTAATTGCAAGACTGTTGGATTTCCTGCCGAATATAAAATTCTACTCACTTGTCCCGGGTAAATGATTAATTCTCTCATCATGGCAGCCGAGTCAAGTGCTATTTGCTCCGGTGAACTGCTGGACTGAATCGCTTTTAAAGAATCCAGTTTAAACTGATTTTGATTTGCAACACTATTTAAACTTGTCAATTTCCCTACAGCGACAGATTTCTCATTTTCAAAATTAGTCACTCTGATTTCTCTGATATTGGCCGAAACAGTACTGTCTCTTTCTGCCAAGGCGATTGCCTGATCGAAACCTGAAATTTCATTTTGGGCAGAGTCCAATTCGAAATTGAGCTGTTCTTGAATGCTTTGTAGCGAATCGATTTCATTTTGAATCTCCATTAACTGAACAGAGTCAGCAACAAAGCCGCTTTTTTGATCTGATCCATTGGAAGGCAGTTGAATGACAGTGAAATAATTATTGGTGGTACCTGCTGCTTTCAAATTCATTTCCTGCTCTTTCTCAGTCAACTGTTTTTGGGAAAGTTCAGTCGGAACGTACGTATATCTCTGGGTGATTACAGGAGGTCTAAATGCTTCCTTATTTGCTCCAAAGCTGAATTTAATCCCAATACCATGATAGATGTACCAATCTTTTCTGCCGTTTTCAAAGCCTCTATATGGATTGTCAACAGTAACAGTATTGGTTCCAGGTTTTGCTGCATAGGCTTGAAAATAATTCTCGTAAGATGTTCTATAAACACCTGATACATCATCTAAATAATCCGTAGCTGCTCTTTTGAAATCAGACTGGGCAAAAATCTCCAATGATTTAGTGATACGGAATCTAAATCCCAATCCTACATTGGCATAAAGAGTTGCGGATTTATAACCATTAGGGTTTTCTGTATTCAGATCTGATAACTTCGTCTCAAAGGTGCCGTCAGGAATGGTGTTGACATTCGTGTAATCATACCTGTTTCCATTTGCATCAAGCAAATCTCCATAGACATTGAATGTTTGAACTCCAAGTCCTAAAGTCAGATAGGGAGCGAAAAATGATTTTCCAGATAGTAACCAATTATTATCGGGCTTGAAGACAAAAGAAAATCCTGCATCATAAAGGTCCGTTTGGAAATTTAATGCTCTGTCAAATGTCGGGCTTTCTGTATATAAGCTTCCATCATTTTTTACAAATCGATCACCTGCGCCGAATTGATAACTTCCTGCTGATAGCATCAGACCTACCGAATTACCTAAGGCATATTCTAGCGAAAACTGAAAGGAAAGTTGCTCGGAATAGTTTTCATATCTCTTGTAAAGCTTCGTGAAATTCTGAAAATTATTCACATTTAATGGTTTAATATCTCCCAAGTAGTTGGTAGTACCGGCGCTGAATCCAACTCTCCATTTATTGCCATGCAATTGAGCCTGAGCAGTAGAGACGAGAGAAATCAAGAATAAAATCGTGAGTAGCTTCTTCATGTCCTTACTTTTTATTTCCGAAACCTAACCACAATTTAAACTCTGCACTGACCCCTATAAAAGGTTGGAAGCTATTCACATTATTACCAGAAAGTTTTTCTGTTGTAATAAATGTACCGCCGGCATTTAGTCGGATAACCCTGAAAAAGTTATAGCCTAGTCCTACATAAACAGGTCTTTCGATCACAGGTCCTGAGATTCGTTCATTCAGGCTGTTTTCCATTTTACCGGAAATGAAAGCTCCTGCAGAAATGGACATGTTATTCATGAACCTTGCAAAAGTTCTATTTCCTAAAGGAAATGAAACGCCTACATATGGACCATGTACAAACTCCTGATTTGGCAATCCTTCACTTAATGATATTCCTCCATAACCAATATTGATAGGGAGAGCATTTGAAGTTTTTTCTGTGGGATAATTATCAAAAATCTTTTCATCCACTCTCACGAGCATATTTGGACTTAAATATTGGCTGATTTCAGAGGAAATGATCGCATTGAGTTCTTCTAAGTATTGTGCGGCGTAAACAGCTCTTGCATTGTCATTTTCTCCAACTCCGGTAGCGTTATATTTGGCTTTACCCATTTTCAGCTTTTCTCGCTGCTCTAATTTGGATTGGGTGATATCGCTGAATCCCGGGAATTGCTCGCCATTTGGAAGTTCAAAATAGTAGGCTCCTTGTTCTACTATTTTTTTCATATTGTTCAGGATGACGATGTCGGATTCTGAAAAATGTATACCTCCTTTTTTGATGCTCGTAATTGTGCTGAGGTAGGTTTTGATGTTTTGACTGATCAGTGCCCGAACTTCTTCAATCTGCTCGGAACCAGCTCTCTGATAAAAGCCGATTTCCAAATAATAATCCTCATTTGATCTTAAAGGATCAGAAACCAGTACTTGGTAAGAAATGTCCTTGTATCCAAAAGGAGACTTCCAGAAATAGGAGTATCCAGCCTTCTCAGTTTTTTTGGAGGGATATATCTTGAGAGTCACCATTTCTATCTTTTCGGGAATTGCCCCGCGGATGTAGAAAGCCTGTTCGGCAGGGAGTGGTTTTCCTCCATTGATTTTGTTTTGGAGCAAATCCAGGTCAACGGTGGTAACTTGTCCCAAGAGGCTGAGTGTAGATAGAAATACACCCAAAATAGTTAGTACAAATCTGTTCATATAAATCAAATGATATGTTAAAAATTGATTTGAAACCTATTAAAATGTTTAATCAGGTAGGTATTAAATATATGGCTTAGTTGATGTTTGAAATTTTAGTAAGTAAGAAATTTATTGAATTGGGAACAGATTCCCGATGTTTTTTTGATTGGATACTTTTTGGCGGTAGACATATGTTCTGCCTTTATAACCTTCAAAGGATCTAAGTGTTGAGTTTTTTTTATTGCTTTTGGATACCAAAGCATTGAATTTATTAATTCAGTAAAAAATACCCCTGCATTAGAATCTTTACCTATATGGAAAAGGGAAGATGATACGCTGGCTATATCAGCATAGGAAAATCGAATGGGAAATTGCTCTATTTGAAGCTGACTATTCATTCTTTTAAAAGTATAATTAAACAGTAATGTATTTTGAATTTACAAATTCAATTCATCAAAATTCAATTTTTTAAAAAATATTCCTCCTAAATTTTTACAATAAAAATGTAAAAAATTCAATTATTGGGAACAGGATTGCAAAAGGAGAAAACCTACTTTAGGATAGATTTGAGTATTTCTCTTTTGATAAAAACAATCAAGAACCAACTCAAAACCCCAGCTAAGAAACCAATAAAAGCTCCTGTAAATACATCCACAGGATAGTGAACTCCTAAATAAATTCGGGTATAGGAAATGATGGCTGCCCAAAGGAAAAGCCATTTTAGGAACTTGATTTTTTTGCCAAGCTTTAGATTTAAAAAAGTTGCAATGGCGAATGTATTTGCAGCATGCGAGGAAGCAAATCCATATAAGCCGCCACATCTTCCATAATTGTGAATTATGCCTTCCCATCTCTCATCATGGCAGGGTCTTAATCTCTCAAAAAAAGGCTTCATTAAACCAGATGTGGTTTGATCGGAAATCAGAATTGCCAAGGCGATCCCTCCAAACACCCACCAGCTTGATTTTGGATCAGCTTTGTAGATGAAATATGCCAAAACTATATAGAAAGGAATCCAAGTTATCGTTTGAGATACTTGAAACATGATTGGGTCCAACCATTCCGCATGCATGGAATTGATAAAAAGGAATAAATCCTCGTCCCATTTTTTGATATTTTCAATCATAATTAACTATTAATCCAGTCAATTCCTTTCTTAAGGTAATCTAAAGTAGCCTTTTCTTTGCTGCCTATTTCAGGTTCATTCATATATTCCCAACTAGCTTCAGGAGGCATACTCATTAAAATGCTTTCAGTTCTCCCATTGGTATCAAGACCAAATTTGGTCCCTGCATCCCACACGAGATTAAATTCCACATACCTTCCTCTCCTTAGTTTCTGCCAATTTACTTCCTGTTCACCATATGTAAGCTGGCTGTTTTTCTGCATGAAATGGGAATATACCTTCGGGAATAATTTCCCAATGTCTAAACTGAAATTTAAGATGCTTTCAAAATGTTCATCTGATTCAGCTTTAAGATGATCGTAGAAGATCCCTCCTATACCTCTGGTTTCATTTCTATGTTTGATATAGAAATAATCATCGGCCCAGGTTTTAAACTTTTGATAAGCTTCCGGATCAAAGTCATCACATACTTCTTTGACCCTTTCATGAAAATATCTGGCATCTTTTAAATCAATGTAATGGGGGGTAAGATCCACTCCGCCACCAAACCAATGAACACCGTTATCCATTTCAAAATACCTGATATTCATGTGAATGATCGGCACCATTGGGGATTTTGGATGAAGCACGATTGATACACCCGTTGCAAAAAAGTCTGCGGGCTCTAACTTTAACCGATCTAGAATTTTCTGTGGAGTAGGACCATGTACAGCAGAAAATGCAACACCACCTTTTTCAATAATATTTCCATTCTTGAAAATTCTGGTTCTACCACCGCCACCACCTGGTCTTTCCCATTTGTCCTCGATAAATTTCCCAAATCCATCGCTGATTTCCAGCTCAGTACAAATATGGTCCTGAATTCCTTGATATATTTTAGCGATTTCTTCTTTACTTTTTCTTGGCATTTCCTGGTAATTATTAAAATGGGTACCCGATCCCAAAGTTAAATACTGTTTGACCTTTTTCACCTAAAGGCCTTTTAAAACTCAATTTATCTAAAATCCAACGCTCTCCTTCCGGTCTGGCAGGGTCAATGGCTTTCGTGGCCATATCCAAACGGATGATCAAAAAATCAAAATCCATTCGTAACCCTATCCCTGTTCCTACAGCAATTTCTTTATAAAATCGATCAAAGCGAAAATCAGAGCCCGGTCTTGATGGTTCTACTCCAATATTCCATGCATTTCCGGCATCAATAAACACTGCCATATCAAAGTACCCAACTAGGTTTCTTCGGTACTCAAGCATGGTTTCCAAAAGCATTTCAGCTGGCTGCTCAAATCGATAATCAAAGTAACCTTGATCATTTACTGGAGGTGTATAGCTACCTGGACCCAATCGTCTTGCTTGCCAGGCACGAATACTCGTTCCACCTCCGGCAAAAAAGTATTTTTCATAAGGAAGAATTCCGCTACTCAAGCCATAAGGTTGGGCAATGCCAAAATTTAATCGATAGGCGATAGTTTGTTTTTTATCTATCGGTAAATAACGTCTGAAATCGGCTTGAAATTTTAACCATTGGAACCTCGCAAAATCTGTAGTCTCATCAATTGAGGGGGCTTTGAAAAAATTTAAAGTCGTCCCGCCACTTTCCACAAATAACTTCAATAAAGAAGACCTGTTAGTTTCAAAGTTCCCATACTTATTGAAATTGATGATAGTTTGTCCTGATACACTACTTATAATGGAAGGCAAGAAAGACCAGATTAAGTTATTTCCTTGCTCTGCCAAATCCGTCAAAACCTGCAGAAATTCCGTCGTCATCTTTGGCGTACGTATGTAGTTGATATCAGCAAGATTAAAAGTAAATTGTTGCCGATTACTTCGCGTCGCCCAGCTATAGGACAATAAGCCATTTAAGCCAGATCTTGTGTATTCTGGTCTATTCGTATAGTTAAATCCGATCAAAGTCCTTGTGTTAGGATTATATCGGCCATATTTCTCCAAACTTCTCGGAAAAAAAGGAATCAGGAATCTTGGAAAGATTACTGAAGCCGAAGTTCCCAGCTCTCTACTTTGGTAGACACCTTGATCTGTAGCAGAGGCAACTCCCTCTAATCCTGCTCTGAAATTAAACTCCAAAATTTCACCAGCTCTAAAGAAGTTTCTGTTTCTCAATGAAGCAGAGAAAAATGGACCAGGAAGCTGTTCAGTGACACTTAAACCCAATTGATTGGTCAATTGGTACTTTTGATTGGGTTGGGTAATGACCTTTGCCGTGAGGGAAGTCCCTACCGTATCAAAAGAAATATTTACAAACCGGAATAAGTCCAGGTTATTTAATTGTTTTTGAGATTCCAATACATCAGATCGGTTGTATTTATTCCCTGTATTGAAGAATATCCTGGATGCAAAAATCTTTTCGGAGTATCGATCCTTGTAAAATGAAAAATCAATATCTCTGTATTCTCTGGTTATTTTTTGATCGATAAAATCATTGGTGGGTGGGTTTACCCTAAAATAAATGGAATCGATAGAGTAGACTTCATGCTTTTCTGTGAATGTAGGTTTCCTTATTAACTCTTCAATTACCACAGTTTTTTTACTGGTATCCTGAAAGACATTGTATTCAATAAAGGACTTTGAAAACATGAAAAAGCCATTGTTTTTTAAAAGCTCTTCCACACGGTTTCTCTCGGCTACAATTCGGTCCTGATCGTAATTCTGATTTCTCTTTAATTGACTTTCAGCTTTGGTTCGCTTTAAAAGACTCAGGATTTCTGCGTTATCAGATCTCACTGAAATGGAGTCAATGATGTAGGGCTGTTTCTCATTAATTTGGTAGGTAACAAAGGCTTTGTTTTTCTTTGTTTCTACCTGATAATCTACCTCAGCATCCATATATCCTTTGTTATATAGATAACTGTTGATTTCAGTAACTGAAATTTTTGTATCGGCACTGTCCAGAATTGTGGCGGGATTTCCGGTTCTCATGACCAAATTTCCAAACTCCTCCTTTTTCTCGAGACTTTTTACTTTGCTTTCCAGCTTATCCTGCCTCTTGATTAATTTTCTATCGTCTGGATTTTGGCCTCTTAATGTTCCTACGGAGTCTAGTTCTTGTCTTTTCAGTTCGAGTTTTTCAGAAACAGCGGCACTATCATAAAATTGCTTTCCAAATCGATAGATGTTGACTCCTAAGGAATAATTCAAAAGTGGAATCCTTGTATTCGGTTCTTGTAAAATCAAAGGGTAGATGTCCTCCTTGCTTACTTCTTCCAATCCTTCAAGTTCGTTTTCAAAAAGTACATATTTCCCCTCAGGTACATTTTTAGTCACAGAACAGCCCAGTAGGCCTCCAAGGACACAGATAAAAAGTATATATTTGATGAATTTCAAAATGGGAGAATAAATCGGAATGCTTAGCAAAAATACGGTTAAGTTTATAAAAACCTTACATCAAAAGAAATACCGAAATCTGGAACAAAAATTCTTTGTAGAAGGAGAGAAGTCAGTATTAGAGTTATTAAACTCTGATTTTGAAGTAGAGTTACTTTTGGTGACAGAAAGATTTTTTGAACAGCACCAAAAACAATTAAATCACCTTCGGGCAGAATTACTTATTGTTACACAAAAGCAACTGGAAAGCGTTGGTCAGTTTCAAAGCAATGATAGTGCTTTGGCAGTAGCCAAAATGAAATCCAACCAATATTTTGAAAACACCCAAGAGGACTTGGTAATTGCTTTGGATGATGTGAGAGACCCCGGGAACTTGGGGACGATTATCAGAATTGCTGATTGGTATGGAATTAAACATTTGCTTTTCTCTTCTCAGACTGCGGAATTTTATAATCCGAAAGTAATTCAGGCCAGTATGGGTTCTTTTACGAGGGTCAAATTTTATTATGGAGATCTCAAAGAGATTTTCAAGAAATGGGATTGTCCTATTTATGGTGCCTATCTGGGAGGATCCAATATTCATCAACTTAACAAGCCAAAGCCAGGAATTCTCCTGATGGGGAATGAGTCAAATGGCATTTCAGAGGAATTAGCGGGCTTTGTTACTAATAAAATTACAATCCCGGGTTTTGGCAGTGCTGAGTCTTTGAATGTCGCAATTGCAACCGCCATTCTTTGTGATAATTTCAAAAGGTTGGCAGGAGAATGATTAGTAAACTACTCAAGACGCTCAATAAAGTAGGAATAAACGGGTTTTTATTGGGGATCTTTGCCGCGGTATTTTTAGGTTTTCTATTTCCTGAGTTCGGTTCATCCGAATCAAATGTCCCTTGGAAACCAATCATTAATATGGGAATAGGGCTGGTTTTCTTTTTTTATGGAGTAAAACTGGATCCTGCTCAATTAAAAGCTGGCCTAAAAAACTGGAAACTCCACGTTCTTATACAAGCAGCTACTTTCTTGATTTTTCCTCTTTTGGTTCAATTGCTTCAAATGTTACTTCCTTCTTTCAATGAGGATTTTAACTTGGGCATAACCTATTTATCTGTTTTGCCATCTACGGTGAGCGCATCAATTGTAATGGTATCTTTGGCAAATGGAAATATTCCGGGAGCCATTTTCAATGCAAGTATTTCGAGCCTACTTGGCGTTGTGATTACTCCTGCCTGGATGGGGATTCTTGGAGATACCTCTGAATTTGAAATTGAGTTTTTGCCTACACTTGGAGAACTTTCGGTCAAAGTTTTATTACCGGTAATACTAGGTGTTTTTCTTCATAGCTGGATTTTCCCTAAAATCTCAAAGCAAATAGGTAAAGTAAAATACCTAGATCAGACAGTGATCATGATTATTGTGTTTACCTCTTTTGCCCAGTCTTTCTCTCAACATGTTTTCGCGCCATATAAGCTTTCCACATTGATGCAGGTCAGCTTCACAATGCTGGCAATTTTCTTTCTAGTCTGGGGAATATTGGAATTGCTGTGTAGAATGCTTCATTTCTCAAGAGAAGACAGGATCACTGCGCTTTTTTGTGGTTCAAAAAAATCATTGGTACAAGGAGTGGTTATAGGTAAAGTGATTTTTCCAGATCCTGCCATGTTGGCTTTAGTTTTATTACCGGTAATGCTCTATCATATTCAACAATTAATAGCAGGATCAATTATAGCATCAAGCCTAGCAAAAAAATAATTGTTGAAAAGCTAAGTAGTGTTTTTTTAATAGTCTCAAGCATTTTGTATTTTTAAATGATTCAATATTTAATAATGATGAAAAATTTAAAAATCTTATTTTCTGTTTTATTCTTATTGACAGTCATCTTCGCCTCAAATGTTGATGTAATGGCTCAGGATAAAACAGATATTATATTCCTAAAAACAGGGGAAAAGAAAGAAGGGAAAGTGACAGGTATAACCGAATCCCATGTGAAATTCAGATATACTGGAGAAGAATTCGATTATGAAATACCAAAGACTGATCTGGCTAAGATACAGTTTGCAAGTGGAAGAGAGGAAGTATTTGGTACGGTGGACACAGGCGGAACTGTCAGCACAACTCCTGCTCCTGCAAATGCGGAAGATGCCCATAATAAGATAGCAGTTTTACCATTTCAGTTTAGTAGCAATGATCCTTCCATGGATCCAAAGGCAATGAGTAGTTTGGCTCAGAATACTACTGCAAATTCCATTAGACAACAATATGGGAACTTGATGCTACAAGACCCTATGACGACAAATGCATTATTGGCGAAGAATAATATTGACTATTCCAATATTACTACGATGCTTCCTGCGGAGGTCGCAAAATTATTGGGAGTAGAATATGTTGTTTATGGAACTGTTAACCTTACTAATAAAGGAGCGACTACAATTGGATCAACTGGAACAAACTATAGCGAGAGAGAAAAATCAGATTATACAAAAGGAAAATCAGACGACCGAACTAAAGGATCTGCATATACATCAACAAGTTCTACTACCAAAATAGATTATGATACTTCGGTTGATTTCAGACTTTTCAATAATAAGGGGACCAATATGTATTCAGATTCCAGACATGTTTTTGGAAGTGAAGTAGACTCCTACGAGAGCGGGATTGATTACATGATAAAAAGAACACCCTTTGGTTCAAAATACGGTAAAAAGTAATTTTGTAGCTCTGCTTACTAAAAAGGCCTGAATTTAAATTCAGGCCTTTTTTTATAAATGAGTTTGGGAAAGCTTTTCAACAAGCTGGATATATTCTTCTTCAGCTTCCTCTTTAGATTTTCCTTTGTACTGAAGCCAGCTATTGTATTTTGCTGCGGATTTGAAGTCAAATCCCCCTGGTCTTTCATTTTCATTATCACCTTCTGTAGCTTGCTTATAAAGGCCATATAACTTCAACAAGTCCTCGTTTGAAGGTTTGCTTGTGAATTGTTTAGTAAGCCTTACTGCTTCTTCTAATGTTTGAGTTTTCATAATAAATTGGTTTGGGTAATAATGTCCATCAAAATTGAAGCTAATTAATGGGATAAACGACTTGGGATATCAAAAAAGCCAACTGAATCAGCTGGCTTTCTCACTATTTGATCTGGATCAAATTTTATCGTTTGTTCATCGAAACGTAATCTCTTTCATTAGCCCCAACATATACTTGTCTAGGTCTTCCGATAGGTTCTCCATTTTCTCGCATTTCTTTCCATTGAGCGATCCAACCTGGAAGTCTTCCCAATGCAAACATCACTGTGAACATGTCTGTAGGGATGCCTAGGGCTCTGTAGATGATGCCAGAATAGAAATCCACGTTTGGATAAAGTTTTCTATCAATGAAGTATTGATCATTCAATGCTGCATGCTCTAGCTCTTTTGCTATATCCAAAACAGGGTCATTTACACCCAATTTGGCTAAAACATCATCAGCAGCTTTTTTGATGATTCTAGCTCTAGGGTCAAAGTTTTTATAAACTCTGTGACCAAAGCCCATCAATCTGAATGGATCGTTTTTGTCTTTTGCTTTGTCCAAATATTTCTTGGCATCTCCACCATCTGCCTTGATAGCTTCCAGCATTTCAATTACAGATTGGTTAGCTCCACCATGAAGTGGACCCCAAAGGGCATTGATGCCAGCAGAAATAGAAGCGTAAATGCTTGCCTGAGAAGAACCTACAATTCTTACTGTTGATGTAGAGCAGTTTTGCTCGTGATCTGCATGAAGAATCAATAACTTGTCAAGGGCTGCAGCTACCACTGGATCTACGTCATATTTCTCAGCTGGAAGCGCAAACATCATTTTTAGGAAGTTTGAGCAATAGTCTAGTGAATTATCAGGATAATTCACCGGATGTCCTACTTCATTTTTATAAGCCCAAGCAGCGAAAGTTGGCATTTTAGCCAATAGTCGGATGATGCTCATATTTACTTCTTCATCTGATCTATTTGGATTCAATGAATCTGGATAGAATGCTGTCAGAGAACAGATCAAAGAAGAGAGCACGCCCATTGGATGCGCATTGGAAGGGAAACCTTCTAGAATCTTCTTGATATCCTCATGAACCAAAGTGTGATGCGTGATTTCTTTTGAGAAATTTTCGTATTCAGCTTGGCTAGGAAGTTCACCATAAATCAATAGATAAGCCACTTCAAGGAAAGAGGACTTTTCTGCAAGATCTTCGATTCTATAACCTCTATAGCGAAGAATTCCTTCTTCACCATCTAAAAATGTAATGGCACTGGTAGTAGAACCAGTATTTTTAAATCCCGGATCAAGGGTGATTAAACCGGACGCTCCTCTGAGCTTTGCAATGTCAATTGCGGATTCATTTTCTGTGCCGGTGATTACCGGGAATTCATACTCTTGTCCATTGAAGGACAACTTAGCGGATTCAGACATATAACAGGTTTGTTTGGATTGCTCTTAAGAAAAAACTTAGAATTTCGGGCTTAAGTTAATAAAAGCAGCTTATTTTTTGGATGATAATTCTATTAAGGGAGATATAATTCTTCTATTTATTGATAAACAGTCTTTGATAGAGAGTTGTTTTAGAACAATTCTAATAAAAAACTGACTTTTGCTTAACCAATCAAGTCAAGCAAAATCATTAAGGAATAAAAAAAGCCCAATTGGGCTTTTTTTAATTATGCACAAAAGTGCTCAAATACTTCTACTAAATGATCGCCGATCATCTTGGCATTTCTACCTTCGATATGGTGACGCTCAATAAAGTGAACCAATTCGCCATCCTTAAACAATGCCATAGCAGGGGAGGATGGAGGGTAAGGTAGTACAAGCTCTCTGAATTTTGCTACTGCTTCTCTATCATTACCTGCGAATACAGTTCCTAGGACATCTGGTTTCACACTTGCATGATCCAATGCATATTTAACTCCTGGTCTTGCAGCTCCGGCAGCACAACCGCAAACAGAATTCACCACTACAAACGTGGTTCCTTTTTGATCTGGACCAAGTTTCTCAGCTACGATTTCTGCAGTTCTGAATTCTTCAAACCCTTCATTAGAAAGTTCTGCTCTCATTGGAGCAATTAATTCTTCTGGATACATATATTTTCTACTTTTTATTTTTACTTAAAGAAATCCTAATTCCAATTTCGCTGCTTCTGACATCATATCCTGAGAATATGGTGGGTCAAAAGTAACTTCAACTTCTACATTGCTAATGCCCTGAATTTGCTGGATTTTATCTTTCACTTCAGAAGGAATAAACTCTGCAGATGGACAATTTGGCGACGTCAAAGTCATCATTACATAAACATTGTTAACTGGGTATACGGTGATTTCATAAATCAATCCCAGCTCATACACATCCACAGGGATTTCAGGGTCATATACCTGCTTGATAGCTGTTACAACTTTTTCCTTCAAATCTGTTATTTGTCCCACTGTGGTGTTGTTTTCAGTTTCCATTTTCAGACACTTTGTTTTGCCTGCAAGGCCAAAGCATAAAGCTTCATTTGTTTGATCATCGCTGCCAATCCATTGGATCGTTGGCTACCGATAATTCCTCCCATTCCGATTTTATGAATAAAATCAAGTTCCGCAGAAATAATTTCCTGTGGGGTTCTGTCATTTAAAACTCGAATCAATAATGAGATAAGACCTTTAGTTATATCTGTATTTGAGTCAGCTTGGTAGTGAACTTTCCCATCTTTGCTATCAGCCACCAACCACACTTTGGATTGGCATCCTTTAATGATGTTTTCTTCTACCCGTTCATTTTCAGGAAAACTTTCGAGGTTTCCGCCAAGCTCCATGATGTAAAATATCGTGCTCTCTTTGTCATCCCCGAGGATTTCAAATTCACTGATGATTTCCTCTTGTACTTCCTGAATACTGCTCATTTATTTTTTATTCTGGCGATCTGGGCTACCCCTTCGGCCAATTTTTCAATTTCTGATTTGGAATTGTAAACAGCAAATGAAGCTCTAACAGTTCCCTCAAGTCCAAGTCTTTTCATCAAAGGTTGTGTACAGTGATGACCAGTACGAACAGCGATTCCTTTGGCATCAAGCATGACACCTACATCAAAAGGATGCATTCCGTTGATATTAAAAGACAAAACGCTGACTTTTTCTTTTGCTGTTCCAACAGGAATAAAGCCTTTTATCGAACCAAGTAATTCATTGGCGTAACTCAATAAACCCTCTTCGTGTTCCTTAATAGCACTTTTACTGGTTTCGTTGATGAAATCAATCGCATATTTGAAAGCTATTACATCTCCAATATTTGGCGTTCCAGCTTCAAATTTAAAAGGGATTTCGTTGTAAGTGGTCTTTTCAAAAGTCACTTCTTTGATCATCTCACCACCACCTTGGAATGGAGGCATAGCTTCAAGAACTTCTCTTTTGCCATACAAAACACCAAGTCCCGTTGGTCCATATAACTTGTGTGCAGACAGCGCCATAAAATCACAATCCAAGTCTTGAACATCAATTTCCAGATGACTCGTTGATTGGGCTCCATCCAAAAGAACTTTTGCGCCCACAGCATGCGCTGAGTAAATTATTTTCTTAACGGGATTGATAGTGCCAAGTGCATTAGATGCATGAACGACACTGACCAATTTTGTTTTAGGAGAAAGTAACTTTTCGAATTCCTCATAAATGATTTCACCAGCATCATTGATAGGAATCACTTTCAAAATGGCTCCTTTCTCTTCACATAGCATCTGCCATGGAACGATGTTCGAATGGTGCTCCAAAGTGGAAATAATGATTTCATCTCCAGTTTGGATAAACTTCCTTCCAAAAGTATAAGCAACTAAATTGATGCTTTCTGTAGTTCCCTTTGTAAAGATGATCTCCGCCGATTCTTTGGCATTTAGGAACTTCTGAACAGTTTCTCGAGTATCCTCAAAATACCTCGTAGCACGATCTGCCAACGCATGTGCTCCTCGATGGATATTGGCATTATCATGTAGATAATACCCCTCCAAAGAATTGATGACTGATTGAGGTTTTTGAGTAGTTGCTGCGTTGTCAAAATAGATCAGAGGTTTTCCATGAACTTCTTGATGAAGAACCGGAAACATCTGTCTGATTTGCTCTATGGGGAAACTCATGTAAGATTTAGAATTTGCTTCCAAGTCTTTCCTGTACTAGATCGATGCAATAATTTTTGAAACTCTCGTCTTGGATATGTTCCAAAACTTCTCCTGCAAAGGCAAACAAAAGAAGCCCTTTTGCTTGAGTCTTATCAATTCCTCTTGCCTGTAGGTAGAATAATGCTTCTTCGTCAAGCTGTCCAGTGGTACAGCCATGAGAACATTTTACATCATCAGCCCAAATTTCTAATTGAGGTTTTGTGTTGACGATCGCATCTTCAGAAAGAAGGATGTTGTTGTTTTGCTGGAAAGCATTTGTTTTTTGTGCGTCTTGTCTTACGAAGATTTTCCCATTGAAAACTCCTCTCGACTGATCTGCCAAAATGCCTTTATATAATTCATTGGATTCTGCATGTGGAATAGTATGGTCCACGTTGGTATGATTATCCACGTGAGTTTTTCCATTCAGAAGATAGATTCCATACATATTTCCTTCAGAATTGCTTCCGAGGAGATTTAAGCTCAAATTATTTCGAACCATTTCACCGGAAAGAGAAATGTTAACAGAAGTAAAGCGTGAATCCTGCAGTAAGTTGGTTTCAATATTACTTACTTCAATGGCATTTTTGCCTTCATTCTGAACCCTATAATATCTGATCTGTGAGTTTACACCACCTTTGATTTCGACAACTTTGTTGACAAAATATGGTTCCTCACTTTTGTTGATATTGTGAGTAATGAAAGTTACTTCAGCGAAATCACCTGCTTCAATCCAAACTCTTGGTTGGATCAGTTGACCTTCGTTCGCCTTGTTGAAAGACAACAATAGAATTGGCTTTTCCACTACTTCCTTTTTAGGAATTTGAAGGAAAACTCCTTCGTCAAATGAAGATTGATTAAGCGCAGCAAATGGATCTTTATTTGCTTTCGCAATGCTTCCAATAGCAGTTTCTGGCTTCTCAGATAATTTTGAGAAAGCTAAGTTTTCTGCTTGTATAGCTAAATCAGGAATTAAATGTCCATTGGCGAAAACCAAGACAGTTCCATCAAATCCTTCTGGAATTCCAGCCTTTACCTCTTCAGCGTTCACCTCAAAAGGTTTTGCGTTTTGAAAAGAGGAGATGGATTGCTCCAGTTTCTTTGCGATTGCAGTGAATTTATATTCTTCTGATTTGAGGGTTGGAAGACCTTGTTTTAAGAAACTAGCCTTTCCTTCTTCTCTCGTTTTTTCAAAACCGGCAAAAGAAGTTTCCAAAAATCCTTCAAATAGATTTTGCTTAGTCAGCGTACTCATGTTTTTGGGGTTGATGCGAAAATCAGACAGTTGCCTCAGAATCGATGGCTTCTTTAATCCAATCGTATCCTTTTTCTTCTAGTTCTAAAGCCAGTTCTTTAGTACCGGATTTTACGATTCTTCCTTTGTAAAGGACGTGAACAAAATCGGGTACTATATAATCCAACAAACGCTGGTAGTGAGTAACCACGATTGTAGCATTGTCTTTTGATTTCAATTGGTTGACGCCATTAGAAACAATTCTAAGTGCATCGATATCCAAACCAGAATCAGTTTCATCTAGGATTGAAAGGGTAGGCTCAAGCATGGCCATCTGGAAGATTTCATTTCTTTTCTTCTCTCCGCCAGAAAAACCTTCATTCAATGATCTGCTAAGAAGTTTTTGATCGATTTCAACCAACTTCATCTTCTCTTTCATCATGGTCAAGAATTTTACTGCGTCCAATGCCTCCAAACCTCTGTATTCTCTAACTTGATTGACAGCAGTTCTAAGGAAATTGGTGGAGCTAACTCCTGGAATTTCAACTGGATATTGGAAAGCTAGAAAAACACCTTCTCTCGCTCTGTCTTCAGGAGCAAGATCCAAAAGATCTTTGCCCTTAAAAGTCACTTCTCCTTCAGTAACCTCATACTCTTCTCTACCAGCTAAAACTGAAGCCAAAGTAGATTTGCCGGAACCGTTTGGTCCCATGATCGCATGAACTTCACCAGCCTTAACTTCCAAATTAATACCTCTCAAAATAGGTGTTCCTTCGATAGAGGCGTGCAGGTTTTTTATACTTAACATAATTCAAAATTTGACATTTGATATTTGAGATTCTTGGCTAATCCTAAGTCTTAAACTTATTGCCCCGAATCTCACTTTCTTTTAAATATTTAATAAACCCAGAAATAGATCTGCTTATATCCAGACTTCTTTCAATATTTATTTTTAATAAATCCTCACTTATATTATTCCTGTCAAAAGCTCTGTATAGCTGAGATCTTGACTCTCCTGCAGAGGCTTTTGCAATACTTAGGAATTGAATAAATTCTCGGTTTCCTTCACGTTCAAAGCCTTCTGCTATATTGTCCATGATGGATCCTGATGAGGAGTTGATTTGATTTTTTAAACTGAAATCATTTTTGAAACCTTCTTTTTGAGTTAGTTCAAAAATGCTTTTGCAAAAATCCCTCGATTTGATCCAGATATCTAAATCTTCAAATCGAGTAATTGTTGCCATAATTTCAAATTAGAAATTTCAAATCTAGAATCTTATTTACCCTACAGATCCCTCAAGGGTTAAAGCCAAAAGTTTTTGAGCTTCAACAGCAAACTCCATTGGTAATTGATTCAATACTTCTTTTGCATAGCCATTGACAATCAAGGCTACTGCATCTTCAGTAGAAATACCTCTTTGGTTACAATAGAACAATTGGTCTTCACCAATTTTTGAGGTGGTTGCCTCATGCTCTACTTTTGCCGTGGAATTATTGATATCTATATATGGGAACGTGTGTGCACCACATCTATCACCCATTAACAAGGAATCACATTGAGAAAAGTTTCTTGCATTGTCAGCTCTTTTCATCACCTGAACTTGGCCACGATAAGAGTTTTGAGACTTTCCTGCAGAGATACCTTTAGAAACGATTCTTGACTTGGTGTTTTTACCGATATGAATCATTTTTGTTCCTGTATCCGCTTGCTGGTAATTATTGGTTACAGCTACAGAGTAAAACTCTCCGATAGAATAATCACCTTTTAAAATACAAGAAGGGTATTTCCAAGTTACGGCAGAACCAGTTTCTACTTGTGTCCAAGAAATCTTAGAATGATCACCGGCACAAATTCCTCTTTTGGTTACGAAGTTGTAAATCCCACCTTTACCGTTTTTATCTCCTGGAAACCAGTTTTGTACGGTTGAGTATTTCACCTCTGCGTTTTTCGCAGCATAAATTTCTACAACTGCGGCATGCAACTGGTTCTCGTCACGCTGAGGAGCTGTACATCCTTCCAAATAGGAAACGTAAGCTTCATTCTCTGCAACGATTAATGTCCTTTCGAACTGACCGGTATTTGCAGCATTGATTCTGAAATAAGTGGAAAGCTCCATCGGACATCTAACTCCTTTTGGGATAAAACAGAATGAACCATCGGAGAATACCGCTGAGTTTAATGCTGCATAATAGTTATCAGTCATTGGCACAACGGAACCCAAATATTTCTTTACTAACTCAGGATGCTCTTTTACTGCTTCACTGAAGGAGCAAAAGATGATTCCTAGCTTAGATAAAGTGGCTTTAAAAGTTGTTCCGACAGAAACTGAATCCAAAACTGCATCGACTGCAATACCTTGAAGTTTCTTCTGTTCATTCAGATTGATTCCCAATCTTTCATAAATCTGAAGTAATTCAGGATCTACTTCGTCAAGAGACTTTGGCTTTTTATCTTGTTTAGGAGCTGAATAATATCTTAAGCTCTGAAGGTCAATTTTAGGATAGGTGACATTCGCCCATTCAGGCTCAGTCATATTTTGCCAGGTTTTGAAAGCCTTCAATCTCCATTCAAGTAACCACTGAGGTTCCTCTTTTTTTGCAGAAATCCAATTAATGATTTCTTCATTGAGGCCGATAGGGGCTTCATCTGCTTCATAATTTACAGACCAGCCGTGCTCGTACTCTTTGGAGGTTAATTCTTCTAAAATCTGATTGTCTTTGCTCATATTAGCTAAGTTATTTAGACTAATTACATTTTAACTGCGAAGGTACAACATATAATGAAAAAAATATGTTCAGAACCATTCGAAAAATCTATGATTGATACAGAATTTCAATTCAAAGTCCGTTTCTGTTACAATTTCAATGGTTTTGAAGGAAAAAAAGTGCTGAATTTTCAGCACTTTAATTTTTATGGTTTGTGGAAAAACCTCGATTTTATTTATTTGGATTTAATCCAAATAGAGTTATTTCTCTTTGTCGAAAAACTGAATCGGTCTATTGATGCTCTCTTCCAAGACAATCAAAGTCTCTGTTCTATCAATTCCGTCCACTTTTTGGATGTTATCCAATACCAATCTCAAATGATTAGTGTCGCGGCAAATTATTTTAGCGAAAATGGAATAATTACCTGTCGTGTAGTAAGCGCTTACTACCTCAGAAATCGTCTTTAATTTTTCAATAACATTATCATAAAGTGAACTTTTCTCTAGGTAGATTCCCAGAAAAGCAGATATGTCATATCCAAGTTTTGAAAAGTCAATATTCAAGGTGGCACTTTTTACGATTCCCATGTCCTCCAGTTTTTTCATTCGGACGTGAACGGTGCCTGAGGATACGAATACCTTTTTCGCAATTTCGGTGTAAGGTGTCTTCGCATCTTCGTTCAAAAGTGAGATGATTTTCAGGTCTATGTTGTCGATATCTAAAATTTTATCCATTTTCCTTTGTTGGATTTAGATGATTGTTAATGAATGTGCCTGTAAATTAGAGGTTCTTCAAAAAATACCAAAATTTTTTTTCAATTTGTAATTAACTTTAAAATCTATTTACTTTGGAGCGAAGATAAAACGCAGAAAAAAAATTTGGCATTTATCTTGATCGCTTAAATATTAATTGGTGGATTTTAATATCTCCAAATTATTAAGCATTTTAACGTAGAAACTTTTAATCTCTAAAGTTATATTTGGGTTTATATTCTGAAAAGGGTCTTGCTGATGGCAGGACTTTTTTATTGCCTTTTTTAAATTTAAAATACAAAAAATTGCATTTGAAACTTTTATTAATGTATTTTTGTGTAACATCGGACGAAATATGAAAGCCACAATAATTTTCAAATCATTAGTTTTTTTAATAGTGTTTGCTTTAGCAGACATGTTCCCACTGACTGTAGGAGAGGCAAAGGCCCAGATTTCAGGTGATTTCCCTGATAGCAGAATCAATTCTATTCAATATAATAAGCTCAGTATTCGCCATTTGGAGGAAGATGTTAATTCAGCCGAAAAGATGGAGGCAGAGGAATTTGATATTACTCCTTTGACTGTGGTTGAAGAAAATGTCGCTAGAAATCTAAATTCCCAATGGGCTTGGGCAGAATATACTCTGGATATGATAGACAGCTATTCTCCTTTTTTATTCCGTACCAAAAAATCAGCTGCTCTAGATGAAGTGAAAGTTCTCCTTCAAATTAATGCAAAGGGTAGGTTAAGTGGTTTCGAAGTTGTGGGCGATGTCGATAATGGACTTAAAGAAAGATTAGATCATATGCTTCGAAAATTACCCGATTGTAAAGCGGTTCCTGGCTATCAGGTCTATAGCCCCGAGGTTTTTGAACTGACGATTAGAAAATAATTTTATAAGCCGGATTTTCCGGCTTTTTTTTGAGCGGTTGGGCGGTTTCGTTTCCCTCTAGTTATTTTGAGAAAAACAACCACGCAACCTATGAGAAAATCACTACTCGTAACAATTTTAACCATTTGTGCCAGTCCTGGTTTTTCCCAAGTCAGGTCATTGGCAGATGGTAAAGTCTTCCCGGAAGACAATGCTAAAGCTAAATTTTATACAGTTTCTGGAGAAAGACACGGACCTTCCTTTTTTAAGAAGTTTAATTTCCCGGAAGTTGAATATTCTCATGGGGCGACATTGACTTTTGATCAATACCATACAGTGGAGGTAATGTACCATTGGTACAAAGTCTGGGCTGAAAAATATTCTGAAATTGTAGATGTCTATGAAGTGGCAAAAACCTTTGAAGGAAGGCCTATTCTTCAAATGACCATTACCAATAAAAAGACTGGTAAAGACACCGATAAACCTGCCGCGTATTTTGAAGGAGGTCGTCATTCAGGAGAGATCACTTCAAGTGAATCTATTTTATGGTTGACTCAGCATATCCTTGAAAATTATGGGAAAGATCCTGAAATAACGGCTTTGGTGGATACCAAGGCTATTTATCTCCGCCCACAAAATAATCCAGATGGGTCAAACCTTTATTTAAGGACAGAGCAAAGAAATAGAAGTACTGTCAAACCTCATGATAATGATAGAGATGGCCTTTTAGATGAAGATCCCGAAGAAGACTTGGATGGAGATGGAATTATCTATCAAATGAGAAAAAAGGCAGTCACAGCCGAGGAAAAAGAAAAAGCCAATTTTATTATCGATCCAGAAGATCCTAGTCAAAAGTTGATGAAAAGGACTTTTCCTGGGCAAGGGGAATACCTTGTTTATACCGAAGGCTATGATAATGATGGTGACGGTTCCTACAATGAAGATGGAATAGGTGGGTTGGATCTGCATAGAAATTATCCGGAAAACTGGAGGCCTGATACTGGAGGAGATTTGACAGGTAGGGGCTATACTCAAAATGGAGCTGGGGAGTTTCCTATGAGTGAGGTAGAATCCAGAGCAACAGTCATGTGGATGTTAACTCATCCGAATATTTCTGTAGTAAACTCCATGGATACCCGAGTTCCTATGCATTTGAGAGCTCCATCTACTTCTAAGGCGGAAGAAAGAATGTATCCTAAAGATTTGGCGATTTATAAGAAAATGGATGAATTGGGTTTGTCCTTTACAGCATATCCCTGGGCTGGAGATGTCTATGAAACTTATGCCACTCGATATAAAGTAAATCGTATGACTGGAGATCCTCTAAAGCCAAGTCCTCTCTTTGGGCATGGACCTGATTTTGGATATTTCTATTATGGCAGTATCTGGTATGGAGATGAGCTTTGGAATAACGGTGCCATGAAAGATTACAACGGAGATGGGATTTATGATGACTTTGATGGTTTAAGATGGGATGAAGAGGCAAATGGTGGAAAAGGGTTTAAATCTTGGACTGCGTTTGACCACCCGGTACTTGGAGAAGTAGAAATAGGTGGATTCCATCCTAAGTTTTTTGGCCAGAATGGCCCTACATGGCAATTGGAAAATTGGGCGAAAAAGCAGGCTTTGTTTAACCTAGCTATGGCCAAGCAACTTCCACAAATCACCATTTCTAATGTTAATGTGAACAAGCTAGAAGATGGTCTGTTTGAAATAACATTGGATTGGACAAATTCCGGAGGTTTACCTGTGGCTTTGGAGCAGGCGAAATTGGTGAAGATCGTTCAAGAGGACCGGGTTTCTCTAAATTTTGATAAAGAGCTTACCAAAGGTTATGAAGATGCAAAAGTTCAAATCGTAAGTCCAGAGTTATATGATAAAACCATTTATGCTGGATATACAGAAGTAGGTGAGAAAAAATCAGCTTCCTTTAAAGTTAAGGTGAATACCTCTGAGGAAGTCAAAGGGAAAATTCGTCTTTCCTCTACCAGAGGTGGATATTTTGAAAAAGAATTTACATTAAAATAAATGATCATGCTTAGAAAAATAGCAACAGCGTATTTGCTTTTGTTTGTTTTGCTGTCTTCGGTGGTAGAAGCGCAACAGAAAAGATCGCTTACTCATGATGATTATGATGGTTGGGAAAGTCTCAGATCCGGAAAAATCACGAAAGATGGCCTTTGGGTAGGCTACCAAATCTCTCCACAAGAAGGAGATGGAAGATTGGAATTATTCCCTTATAAAAATCCTGAAAACAAATTTGTGATTCCTAGAGGATCCGGTTATGAATTTACCGCTGATGATGCTTTTGCGGTAGGGAAAATTGTGCCTCAGGAAGACTCAGTGCACTTGCTCAAAGTGAAAAAGACCAAGAAGGATGACATGCCAAAAGACAGTCTTTTCATTTACCAATTGAGCACGGGAAAATTGGAAAAGTTTCCAAATGTGAAATCATTTGATACTCCATCTGAAAAAGGGAGTTGGGTAGCTATTCTTTTTGAAAAGGAGAAGCCTGCAAAGAAAGATCCTGCAGATTCTACCTCAAAAGCAGAAAAACCAAAGAAAACTGATGGCACCAAATTGCTTGTCCGGTCTTTGGATGGTTCAAAATCCTATGAATTCGAGCGAGTGAAATCCTATGGGTTCGCTCCAAATGGGGATTACCTACATTTTGAACTGGACAAAGAAGATACCTTGGATAATGCAGCCATTCATATTTTGGATTTAGCATCTGGAGAAAGTAAAGCAATCCACGAAGGAATGACCTCATATACGATGAATCGCTTTTCTCCCCAGTCCAAATACCTGGCGTTTTTAAGTTCTGATGACTCCACGAAAGCAAAGAAGCCTCACTATCAATTACAACTGTTTGATGTAAAAGCTGGCAATTTGAAGCAATTAGCAGATGAATCTGCTGCAGGAATTTTAGAGAATGGAAGGATCAGCGAAAATGGTTCTTTGAGATTTTCTGAAGATGAAAATAGATTGTTCTTTGGTACGGCTCCTGAATATGTTGATTACCCTTATGAAGATGATAGTACCATTTTAGATGATGAAAGACCAAGATTGGATATTTGGGGATGGCAGGATTCTCAGATTCAGCCCATGCAGCTGAGACAAAAGTCCCGAGAAGAAAGAAGATCTTATTTGGCAACAATGGATTTGGGCTCAGGGAAAATTGTTCAGTTAGAAACTCCAAACCTAGCTGATGTAAGATTAGAGAATAAAATCACTAGAGATTTTGGCTTGGGGACAACCAACGCTCCTTATGAAAGAAGTTATAGCTGGGATATACAAATAGGAAGAGATGTCTATTTGGTTGACTTCAACGACGGTTCCAGAAAACTGATTGAAAAAGAAATGTCTGGATTCCCAAGTATCTCCCCGGGAGGAAAGTATGTTTACTGGTATGCCAGCACTGACAGCACTTGGTATGCTTATGACATAGCCACAGAGAAAAAGATTGATTTAACAGCAGGTATCGATGTGCCTTTCTATGAGGAATTACATGATTCTCCTTCTCTTCCTGGAAGTTATGGAACTAGCGGTTGGTTGGATAATGATGCAGCGATCTTGATCAATGACCGATTTGATATTTGGAAAATTGACCCAAAAAATCCGGGCTCGGCAAGCAATCTGACCCTGGGAGAGGGCAGAAAAAACAATATGGTTTATCGAGTTGAAAACTTGGACAGAGATGTCTTAAGTATTGATCCGAAATCGACTTTGATTTTAAGTGCATTTAATGAAATGAGTAAGGAATCTGGTTATTACAAAACTATGGTTGATGCGAAATCTGCTCCTCAGAAATTAATTTTTACTCCTAATAGATATTATGGATTGACAAAAGCTAAGAACACGGATGATGTGTTTCTTCAAAGATCTACTTATGTAGAAAATCCGGATATGTATTTGACTGATTTGACATTTAAGAACTTGAAAAAGGTCTCTGATTTGAATCCTCAACAAGCCAACGTTAATTGGGGTACTTCAGAATTGGTTTCTTACATGGCAAATGACGGTACTCCATTACAAGGAATCCTTTTCAAGCCAGAAAATTTTGATCCAAACAAGAAATATCCGATGATGGTTTATTTCTACGAAAGAAGTAGCGATGGTCTGTATTCTTATAGATCTCCAGCGCCAAGTGCTTCCACGATCAATATCCCATATTTTGTAAGTAATGAATACTTGGTTTTTGTTCCGGATATCAAGTATGATTTGGGATTACCAGGACCAAGTGCTTATAACTGTATCATTCCTGGAGTTCAGTCAATTGTAGCCAAAGGTTTTGTTGATGCAGATAATATGGCAATTCAAGGACAAAGCTGGGGTGGATATCAGGTTGCCTATCTGATCACTCAAACCAACTTATTCAAAGCTGCCGGAGCTGGTGCTCCAGTGGTGAATATGACTTCTGCTTATGGAGGTATCCGATGGGGAACGGGTATGAGTCGTATGTTTCAATACGAGCAAACTCAATCCAGAATCGGGGGGACGCTTTGGCAAAAGCCTCTTTATTACATTGAGAACTCACCTTTGTTCTTTATGGATCGAGTAGAGACTCCTGTTTTAATTATGCATAATGATGAAGATGGAGCTGTGCCATGGTATCAGGGAATCGAAATGTTTATGGCTTTGAAAAGATTAAATAAGCCTGCTTGGTTACTTCAGTACAATGGTGAAGACCATAACTTGGTTCAAAGAAGAAATAGAAAGGACTTATCTATGCGACTCAGTCAATTCTTCGATCATTATTTAAAAGGAGCTCCGGCACCACTTTGGATGACAGATGGACTTCCGGCAGTTGAAAAAGGAAAAACGCTCAAATATGAGTTGAATAAAAATTAATAAAAATGGCCTGGATTTAATTCCAGGCCATTTTTTTATTTATTTATTAATCAAATAGTTAATTTTTTTTAAATACATTTTAATTTATGTAAAGGCTTTTTAATTGTATCTTTAGTCAAGTAATGTTTTTCTATCTCAATCCTATTTTTAAAAATGTATCAAAAACTTAAAAACATCATCAGCGGACAAAAAATCAAAAAGCTCAAAGTTGGAAAAATTGAATTAAATATAGCTTATAATAAGAAGGTGTCATTTGTAGATCCTTTGTTACCATTGAAAGAAATAAGAAATGATTTAAACCTTTTGCCAAGTATAGAATTGAAAGGTTCAGGTGAATGTGAACCAATATGGGAGACAAAAGTAAAAACGATTCAAAATCTAAATCCTACACATTTTGCCAAATTTTCCAATTCAAACATCAATTATGTAATTAAAAGGTTTGTAACAAAAGAAGAAAAAAAGCCTGTAAGTATTTATGCATATTGGGCCAATGACCATCTATTTGCAATATTCACTAGAAGGTATGATTATGGTAAATTTTATGTAGAGGTTGTGAATAATTTAACGGCAAATCATGAGTTGGAAAGAGATGAAAAAGGTGTTTTCTTAATTAAATGCGATAGCAATAAAGTCTTATTACGTCATTTTGGGCATTCACATTCGTTCATTTGGAACGATGAAATTCAAATGGGAAAATTGATTTCGATCTTGACTTGATAAAACCTGATTTATAAAAAAGCCCTCAAATAGTTAACTATTTGAGGGCTTTTTTATAATTGAAATCTGAAATTACACTGCTACAGCAGCCTTAATATGTGGATGTGGATCATAATCGACCAATTCAAAATCCTCAAGTTTAAATTCAAAAATATCTTTTACCTCAGGATTGATTTTCATTTTTGGTAAAGGTCTCAACTCTCTGCTCAACTGCAATTCCGACTGCTCGATATGATTGGAATATAAATGTGCATCTCCAAACGTGTGAACAAAATCTCCAAGCTCCAAATCACAAACCTGAGCAATCATCATAGTGAATAGGGCATAGGAGGCAATGTTAAATGGAACGCCCAAAAATACATCGGCACTTCTTTGATAGAGTTGACAGGAAAGCTTACCATCTGCAACATAAAACTGAAAAATCGTATGACACGGAGGCAAAGCCATTTGGTCTACATCGGCCACGTTCCATGCGCTTACAATATGTCTTCTGCTGTCTGGCTTGGTTTTGATCTGGTGGATTAAGTTCTTAATCTGGTCAATTTCCCCGCCTTTCCCATCTGGCCAATGTCTCCATTGATAGCCATAAACAGGACCTAAATCACCATTTTCATCAGCCCATTCATCCCAAATGGAGACTTTGTTTTCCTTCAAATAGCCAATGTTTGAATCTCCTCTTAAAAACCATAAAAGTTCCACGATAATGGATCTTAAATGGAGCTTTTTGGTAGTAACCAATGGAAATCCTTCAGAAAGGTTGAATCGCATTTGATGACCAAAAATACTTCGTGTTCCAGTTCCTGTTCGATCTCCTTTTACTGCTCCTTCATCAAGGATTTTTCTCATTAAATCGTGATACTGCTTCATGGATTTTATTGGGTAAACTTTGCCTGCAATTTAGGCAGATAGACTAAGAAATGGAAAGGACAATTAACAAAGATGCTATTAATCTAGTATTATTGATTGAAAATTTATTCCACACAGAAAGAACCTTTTGACCTCGGATGTTTCAAAAGACCAATGCATATTTTTTATTAATTCTAGCTATTCTATTTACTGCTGTTGTATTGGTTTTTCCACCAAAACCTCAATTTGATTACGATTTTGAGCAGTTTTTCCCTCAGGACAACGCAGATCTCGAGTTTTATGAACTGTATAAAAATAAATTTGAGAATGATAACGATTACCTGCTGATCGCTCTTGAAAACCCAAAAGGGGGGCTGTTGGATAAAAATTTTTTGGATCAAGCACTTCTAATTCAAAATGAAATCAATTCGATTGAAGGGGTAGACACTGTGATTTCAATTCTAAATTTTGAGAAGCCAATTATCGGCGTTTTTGGGATGAGATGGGAAAAGGTCTTTAAATGGGAAACAGAAAATGACAGGCAAAAATCTAAGCTGGAAATGGAGGCATTCCGGTCCCAGTTGATTTCTAAGGATGGAAAATCGCTTCTTTTTTGGATTAAAAACAAGCAGAATATTTCAAAAGAGGAGGGAGACGAGCTATACCTCCAAATTAGATCTGTTTTTGATAAAAGTGATTTGTCTCCCAGAGCAGTGGCAGGAAAAATCCAAGCCCAAGGTGATTTTATCCAGCTCATGCAGAAAGAGTTTGGGCTGTTTTTTGGATTATCAATTCTCTTGATTCTCCTAATGTTGTTTCTGATTTTTAGGAGCTTTTGGGCAGTTTGGATTCCTGTTGTTACGCTTTTGATAGGAGTTTCATGGGCTTTTGCTTTCATGCTTTATTTTGGAAAATCACTGGATGTCATGTCGGTCATGCAGCCTACAATTTTTCTGATTGTGGGATTAAGTGCATTGGTCCACTTTATCACACATCTCAAAACAAAAATAGATTTGGGATTTAATCAGCAAAATGCTATTGCTGAGGTGTTTAAAGATTTGTTTGTTCCCGTTGGATTGACATTTTTGACCACTTCTTTAGGCTTTATCTCCTTATATTTCACGACAATTCCAGCATTGAAATCATTTGGTATTACTACTGGAACAGGTGTCTTCATCATTTTTATAGTATGCATTCTTGTAGCTCCAGGATTACTACATCTTGTAAAAATAAAAGGTAAGAATGTTACTGTTCAGTTAAAGTCAGAACGAGCTTTGAGATTATTATTTTCTTGGATTTTGAAGAGGAGGAAAACTGTGCTGATTACTTTTTTAGCAATCAGTATTTTGAGTATTTGGGCTGGATCAACTATTCATGTCAATGGATTTTTATTGGATAACCTTCCAAGTAACCACCCTATCCAAAATGACCTGGATTATTTTGATGAACAATTTGGCGGATCAAATCCATTGGAATTATACCTGGAAGTTGGAGAAAAAGCAGGCTCTTTACTTGATTATGAAGTACTACAAGAAATAGAAAAAGTGGAGGCCAAACTTCAAGAGCTTTTGGATACTGCAAGTCTAATCTCGCCGCTCACCTTAGTCAAAAGTCTCAATCAAGCCCAAAATCAAGGAAGCTCTAAAGCTTTTGTTTTTCCTTCTAGAGGGCAATTTCAAAGAATGAATAGATTTCTTGACCGGGACTTGGGAGATTTTGGAATAAGAGTACTTGCTGATAATAATAAAATCGGTCGTATCAGTTCGAGAATTCCTGATTATGGTACTTTGAAAATGAACGCAATCCGAAGTCAATTGAATGAGTTTGTTAAAGCGGAAATCGATCCAAAACTTCTGAAAGTTTCTTGGACTGGTACCGCTTATTTAATTGATTTAGGCCATCAATCAGTAACTTCCCAAATGGCTAAAGGCCTTGGTTTTGCCTTCCTGATTGTAGGGATTATTGCAGGTGTGTTGTTTAGATCTTGGCGGATTTCTTTTATTCTTCTCATTCCAAATATCATCCCTTTGATCTGGATGCTGGGTTTGATGTATGTCTTGGGAGTGGAGTTTAAACTGACTACCGCAATTTTATTTACGGTTGCATTTGGTATTGCTGTAGATGATAGCATTCACTTTATGACCAGACTTCGCTTTGAGTTAGCAAAGGGAATCAGTTTGGTATATGCGATCAAGAGGACTTTTTTAGAAACAGGAAAAGCCATTATTTTAACTTCGGTGATCTTGGTGAGTGGTTTTGGATTGTTGATTTTTAGTCAGTTTGGAGTGACACACTTTACCGGTTTGCTTATCGGAGCTTCTTTGATATTTGCGCTATTTGCAGATCTTTTTTTATTGCCGTTGCTGCTACTTCCCATGAAGCAAGTCTGGGAGGAAAAAAGCAAACGTTTAAAGCAAAAGATTACTTAAAAGTAAATGTTGCAGAAATCGGATAATGATCTGAATAATCCACCTCCCTATGTGTTTTGAAGGCTACAGCCTCAAATTCTTTCGTGCTGAAAATGTGGTCTATTCTAAGGAAAAACAAGACTTTATTATAGGTAAACCCGAATCCATTCCCTGCTTTTTCGAAAGCATTTTCCATTGTTTCACTTAGCTTAAAATAGGTGTAGGAATAGGGCACTTCGTTTAAGTCGCCCATAAGGATAACCGGATGGGGACTATTTTGGAAATGCTCCACCAGGACATTTAACTGCTTGCTCCTCTCTAAGCTACCTCGGTGTAATTTCCCTAAAGTTTGTCTATAGTTTTCCCTAACTCCATCTAAATCCTCTAGTCCAGAAGAGTTGATTCTCATGGATTCCAAATGGGCATTGTAGATTCGAATTGTATCACTATTGTAGAGAATGTCTGCAAAAATGGCCCCGTTGGTTCCTGATTTATCAAATACTTTTCCCTCATGGATGATAGGATACCTACTGAATATTGCCAATCCATAAGATCGTTTTTCTGGATTCCCCTCAATGACTTGATAGGAAGTTTCAAAATCAGAGTCCTTGCCCAGTAGTTTCACGGCATTTCTCGAGGCCGAAGTATAGTCCTGATAGAATTCCTGAAAAACCTTGATATCCGCTGGATGTTCTTGCAGCCAGGTAAAGACATTCGGGTCAAACTTTCCTTCTTCAGTTCTTTTATAATCAAATAGATGTGCATTGTAAGACAATACCTTTAAACCTTCAGCATTTTCCTTTTTAGGATGAATTTGGAATGTTATCAAGGCAAATTTATACCCAATAATCAATGCAGCTAAATGTAGAAGCGCTGTTCTTTTCCATGAAAGTGTTAAAATGAAAAGTAAGAAAAGGTTGATCAGCCAAATAACCGGGATAAAAAATGGTAATAAGCCGACGTAA
Source organism: Algoriphagus iocasae (assembly GCF_014206875.1). Lineage (GTDB taxonomy): Bacteria > Bacteroidota > Bacteroidia > Cytophagales > Cyclobacteriaceae > Algoriphagus > Algoriphagus iocasae. The sequence continues at coordinate 526,820 of NZ_JACIJO010000003.1, forward strand.
GGAAAGTATTCAGGAGAAACATAAACACTAAAAAATAAAATCAGCGAACAACAAAATATAATTCCGGAGAGGTATTTCATGCGATAGATTTAGTGGCACTCAAAGTAAATGACTCAAAAGTAAATTATTAAACTTCCAGAGCATTTTATTTGGAGCAAACAAATTTCCGGCCGATTCCGTCTCTATTACGTTAAAAGGAAAAAACGGTTTGAATTTTATATTCTTGACTTTCTTTAGAATAGGCACTTTTCCGAAATTTAGAAAGGCCGGAATTTTGTAGTACCTGAGTTTATTGTTTATTTGATATAGAAATCCCAACATCATGAAAACACGATACCTACTATTTGGGGCAGCATTTGTTGCTTTGGTAAATATTTCTTGTGACCCTAAATCTTCTGAAACGATGGAGAAAACAGAGGTGAGTGAGACAGCGGAGGAGGCTTCAGAATCTGAAAATCGACCAAGTCCTCTGGAGGTGAAAGATGGTGAAATCTCCGGTAAGCCATTTAAGGTTCATTATAGCTCTCCAGCTGTAAAAGGAAGGGTTTTATGGGGTGATTTAGTGCCTTATAATGTGGTTTGGAGAACAGGAGCCAATGAGGCGACTTATGTAGAATTATCTCAAGATATGACTATAGAAGGTCAGAAATTGGCAGCTGGTAAATATTCTCTTTTTACCATTCCAAAAGAAGATTCTGACTGGACCGTGATCTTTAATTCTGATTGGGAGCTGGAACATGGGCATTTTCAATACGATGAGAAAAATGATGTATTAAGAGTGGATGTTTCCCCAGTTTGGGAAGAAAATTCTCAAGAGAGATTTTCCATTGATATCGAAAATCCGGGATTGGTTGTGAGATGGGAAAAATTAAAATTGCCGATATCAATCAATTAAAATAAAAAATTCAAAAAGCCCTCATTCTAATCGAATGAGGGCTTTTTTTGATTGATGTCAAATCTATATTTCTTTGATGTGGAATCACAAAGAAAGGACTAAATTTACCCGGTTGAAATGAAATTATTGGGAAGTTAATTTTTCATTTCCTCTGATAATTTACCTCACTTGACATGATCGCATGAAGTATATTTCTTTTCTACTCGTTTTAGCAATCACTATTACATTGGCTGTTTTGATCTCCCGACCAATTGGCCCAGTACCACCAGTTGCTCCTTTGATTGATCCAAATCATGGTTTTTGGCAAAATATGTATAGTGAAGATGAGTTAATAGAAGAGGAATTATCTCTGCCAGATCTTAGTAACCCTGTGACTGTAGTTTACGATGAGAATCTGATCCCTCACATTTTTGCAGCTAATAAAAAGGATCTTTACATGGCTCAAGGTTACATCACGGCTAAGCACAGATTGTGGCAAATGGAATTTCAAACCAGAGCTGCAGCAGGAAGACTATCTGAAATTGTTGGCGATATCGCGCTGGATTTGGACCGGATGACCAGAAGAAAAGGGCTGGGATATGGTGCAGAACTTGGAATGGAGTTTTTGGAAAAGAATGATCCTGAAACCCTGGAATATTTAAAATCCTATGCGGCAGGAGTGAACCAATACATTTCTCAATTATCCCCCGGACAAACTCCTGTCGAATATAAAATCTTAAACTATCGTCCTGAAGAGTGGACACCTTACAAGTCTTTATTGCTATTAAAGTATATGTCGGATATGCTAGTTGGAGATAGAGATTTGGAATATACTAATCTGAGAAAAATCCTGGGAGCACAGATGCTTGATAAGTTGTATCCGGATCTACCCAATGAACCGGATCCTGTGATCGAGGCAGGTAAAGTCTGGGACTTTGATGCGATTCCTGTAACCAAGCCTGATAGCATCAATTATCCAGATGAAACTTGGAAAATGGATCCTCTGCCGCAACCTGTTGAAGGAATCGGCTCGAACAACTGGGCGGTCGCACCTTCGAAAACTAAGAATGGAAATCCTATTTTGGCAAATGATCCGCACCTAGGATTGAACTTGCCTTCACTTTGGTATTCTTTACAACTAACCACGCCTGAATATTCTGTAAAAGGAGCATCGCTTCCTGGAGCATTGGGAATCATTTCTGGCTTTAATCAAAACATAGCTTGGGGAGTGACTAATGCCACTAAAGATGCCAGAGATTGGTACAAAATTACTTTCCAATCAGAAGATAGAAAGGCATATAAATATGGAGATGAATGGAGACCTACGACATTCAGAGTTGAGGAGATCAAAATAAAAGGGCAAGAGGCATTTCTAGATACTGTGGTTTATACCCATTATGGTCCAGTCGTTTATGATAAAAATTTCCGAGGCGATCGTCAGGATGTTAATTTTGCTTTGAAATGGACCGTTCATATGGGCTCAAATGAACAAAAGACTTTTTTACTGCTGAATGAAGCCAAAGATCATAAGGATTACAATATAGCTTTGGATAACTTCACCGCTCCGGCACAAAACTTTGTTTTTGCCTCCAAATCAGGAGATATAGCAATGCGAATTCAAGGAAAGTTTGCCCTAAAATGGCCTGAACAAGGTAAATTCTTGATGGATGGATCAGATCCAAAAATGGAATGGCAGACATACATCCCAAATGATCAAAACCCACAGACATTGAATCCGGAAAGAGGTTTTGTTGCATCTGCAAACCAGCATCCGGTTGATTCCAATTATCCATATTATGTTTTTGATAATAGCTATGAGCATTATAGAAACAGGAGGATCAATGGAAGATTGAGACAAATGGATCAAATCACCATTGATGACATGAAAGCTCTGCAGTTTGATGATTACTATCAGCAAGCTTCAGAAATATTGCCTACTATGCTGTCGCTTTTGGGAGATGCATTCAAAGAAAATGACAAAGCACAAGAATATCTTTCACAATTAAAGGAATGGGATTTTTATGCCGACCCAAACCAAAAGGCTCCTACCCTCTATTATATATGGTGGAATGACCTTTATGGCCAGATTTGGAAGAAGTGGGATGAGTTTGGGGTGCCAGTGGTAAAGCCTAACAGTTATCAAACCATTCAATTCTTGCTGAATGAACCTGAAGCTAAAATTTTTGATGTGGAGAATACTTCGGAAGTAGAAACTGCCAAAGACCATGTTCAAAAGTCATTTCAAATGATGTTGGATGAGATGGGAAAATGGGAAGAAGAAAATGGGGATTATGCCTGGGCAAATTATAAAAACACGACTATCCAGCACTTAGTACCTCAGTTTAAGGCCTTTTCAGTTTCTCATGTTTATACAGGAGGTGGTGCTGGAATTGTCAATGCAACAAGTGGAAGACATGGTGCAAGCTGGAGAATGGTGGTCGAGCTAGGAGATAAGCCCACTGCATTTGGTGTTTATCCTGGGGGGCAATCGGGCAATCCTGGAAGTAAGTATTACAAGAATTTTATACCGGTTTGGGCCGAAGGCAAATACCTCAACTTTAATTTGAGGGAAGAGTCAGAAGCTGAGGGAGTATTGTTTCAAACCACATTAAAATAGAAAAATGAAATTTATAGCATTGACCATATTAAGTGTGCTGGTAGTGGTATTTGTAAATCCATTTACCCCGTTTTGGATCGTCATGATCTGTATAGGAATGATTTCAGCACTTTTAGGAGCAAAGGGATTTTCTTCCTTTTTAGCTGGAGGGTTGGGAATGGGTTTGGCATGGTTAGGTCAAACAGTGTTTATCAGTTACCAAACTGGTAGCCCCCTGCCTGATCAAATGGCTGAGATAATGGGCTTGGGCTCTGGGGTTTTCCTTTCTATGATTACAGGGATACTGGGCTTTTTATTGGGAGGATTTAGTGCATATTCTGGTAGTCTGTTTAGAAGATTATTCAAAAAAAGACCTGACAATCTTTATCGAGGGTAGTAAAATGTTAAATAAATTATAGTTGATTCTTTATTCAAAATCCCAATTTTATTTTTTCAGTTCGCTCTAATGAGTACCTTTGTTACTCACTCTTAAATGGGATTTTTTATGCTTGAATCTTTAATTACTTCTAAAACCAGGTTAAGACTTTTGGTCAAGTTTTTTGTCAATTCAAAAACTCATAGTCATTTACGCGGATTAGCTGATGAATTTGGGGAGTCTACCAATGCAATCAGAAAGGAATTAAATAATCTCACTCAAGCAGGAATCCTAGAAAGACATACGGATAAAAACAAAATAGAATATCAGGCAAACATTCAGCATCCCTTCTTTAAAAATATCCAGGATATCATCCGAAAATATTTGGGCTTGGACAAGTTGCTTGAACAGATTCTCGAACGTATGGGTGAAGTGCATCAGGTGGTTCTTGTCGGAGATATTGCTGAAGGAATTGATTCCGGGAAAATTGATGTGTTGGTTTCAGGAGAAAGTTTAAACAGTGAATACATCAGCCATCTGACCACTCGGGTGGAAGATTTGATAGATAGAAAAGTGGTATTCACCTTGCTTGGAGAGAGGATCACTACCTCCGGTCTGGTGTTATTTGATAAAGAAGCAGGGGTATAAAATTTCTTGAATTTTATGCTTTGCTAGGCACATAATGTGACTGAAAGGGCGAAGCTGTGTCCAGATGTCTCTGATTTTAAAAATTTTATTGCAAATTACTTTATGGTTTATACTCAAAATCAAATCATAGCAAGTCCATTGAGAAACAACTATCATCGAGGTATTATCAAGTCAGTATTTTTCTTTATTCTTTTTCTACTGTTAGCGGTAATTGTTCAGGCGCAAAGTTTGTCTGATATTCAAAATTTAAGAGTAGATGATCTTTCAAATGCACAGTTAGAGCAGTTGATAAAGAGAGCTGAGGCTAGTGGATTGACAGTGAATCAATTAGAAGCATTGGCAAGAGAAAGAGGCATGCCGGCTATAGAAGCTGCAAAACTCAGACAAAGGATTAACGAGCTTCAAATGTCTGTTAGTCCACAAGATCAATTAAATGACATTAGTTCAGGAAGATCCGTAAATGGGATTGCTGGGCCTGATTTATTTGATTCTATAAGAAGGTCCGATCCATATTATGATCTTACTCCATTTCAGAAAAAGATCTTTGGTTATAAGCTTTTTCATAACCGTGAACTGGATTTTAGTCCTAGTCTAAACCTTCCAACTCCCCAATCTTATGTAATTGGATCTGGTGATCAATTGCTTTTGGATGTTTATGGAGCATCCCAACAATCATTTGACCTAAATGTAAATCCAGAAGGAAGGGTTTTTCTGCCCAATGTTGGGCCAGTTCAGGTGGGAGGCTCTACAATTGAAGCTGCCACAGCCAGAATTAAATCAGCACTTGGAAGAATATATTCTGGTCTGAATGGTTCAAATCCGAATACATTCATCCAGCTCAGACTAGGTAACATAAGATCTATTAAAGTTTCTATGGTGGGCGAATTGACCAAACCAGGGACCTACACATTGCCTTCATTTGCTACAGTATTCAATGGTCTGTATGCCGCAGGAGGTCCAAATGAAAATGGCGCTTTCAGAAATATCCAGGTTTACCGGGATAGTCGTTTGGTGGCCACTGTGGATATTTATGAATTCCTCTCTAAAGGTGATCAAAGTTCTAATATCACCCTTCAGGATAATGATGTCATCCTTGTCCCTGCAGTGCAAGCAAGAGTAGAAGTGATTGGACCCGTCAGAAGAGAAGGATTTTTTGAAGTCAAGTCAGATGAGCATTTAAACGATATCTACGTCTATACAGGTGGCTTTGGAAGCTTGGCTTACAGAGACCGAGTAACAGTAAGAAGAATTGAAAATAATCAGCGAAAGGTGATTGATGTGCCAAGTGATCAATTTCAAAGTTTCTCATTAGAAGATGGGGATGAAATTTTGGTAGGAGAGGCATTAGAGAGATTTGTAAACCGAGTGCAAGTAACTGGATCTGTCAATCGTCCTGGTGAATATTCTTTTGAAAATGGCACATTGACTGTTAAAGGGTTGATTGAAAAAGCACAAGGATTGAAGCCTGAAGCTTTTGTGAATAGAGCGACACTTTACAGAACGAGTTCGGATTTAACCTTAGCTGCAGAATCTCTGGACTTGAAAGGGATTTTAGATGGCACGGAAGAGGATTTGAAATTAGAGAATGAGGATTTGTTGTTTATTCCAAGCCGATATGACATTCAGGAAGAATATTATGTAAAGATTTCTGGTGAGATTAATTCACCGGGGACTTATCCTTATGCATCTAACATGACAGTTGGGGATTTGATCCTTAGATCTGGAGGTTTGTTACAATCTGCTACCAACTCTTCCATTGAAATCGCAAGAAGAGTCAGAGATGCCAGTTCCGGAAAAATTGCTGAGATTAAAACCTTGACTATTGATCCAAATTTGGAATTGTCTCCAGAAGAAAAGAATGAACCTCTACAGCCATTTGATCATATATTCATTCGAAGAAGTCCAGGGTTTGAAAGGGAACAAATAATTTCTATTCAAGGAGAAGTGGTTTACCCCGGACAGTTTGCGATAGCGAGTGCCAACGAAAGAATTTCAGATGTCATCAAGAGAGCAGGAGGTTTGACGCAATTTGCTTATCCAAAAGGAGCAACATTGGTAAGACGAACTGTTTATTTCAAAGGTCCAACGGATGAGGAGTTGAAAGAGGCTTCGTTGAGGGAAATAAAAGAAAATCTAAATCCTGAGACAAATAGAAATATCAACGAAGCAGAAGAATTGCTTTATGAAAGAATTGATCAAAAATTAACTCAAAAGGAGCAGGAAAAATTAATCGAGGAAAGAGAGCAGGAGCGCATGAAGCTATTTGAGAGTAGTTACATGAATGATACACTTTTTAGAGATTCTACTTTGAATAAAGCGAGAATAAAGGAGCAGGATCTTGTAGGAATCGATTTGGAAAAAATCATGAAAAATCCCGGCTCGGATGATGATTTGTTCCTTTTGGAAGGGGATGTGATCCAAATTCCAAAACAATTACAAACAGTTAGAATGGTGGGTGAAGTTTTACTTCCTACCACAAGTAGATTTGATAAAAAGAACAGTTTAAAAAATTATATCTCAAAAGCAGGTGGTTTTACTGAAGATGCCAGAAAGTCAAAAACCTATGTAGTTTATGCCAATGGTGACGCAAAGAGAACCCATAATTATCTAGGATTTAATATCTACCCGGAATTAGAACCTGGTGCAGAGATAGTTGTACCCAAAAAACCTCGAAGAAACAGGCTTAGTGCAGCTGGATGGATTGGTTTAGCTTCAAGCTTGGCAACTTTAGGGATCCTTTTGGATCGTTTATTACAATAATATTTAACACCATATTTTATGAAAATTGCAGTAGTTGGTACCGGCTATGTAGGCTTGGTTTCAGGCGCTTGTTTTGCTGATGTAGGAATCGAAGTTACCTGTGTTGACATCGACCAAAAGAAGATTGAAAAATTAAAAAATGGCATTATGCCAATTTACGAACCAGGATTGGAAGAGATCGTTGTTCGTAATTACAAAAGTGGAAGACTTCATTTCTCCACTGATCTAGGTGAAGCGATTCAAGGTGCTTCCGTAGCATTTATTGCAGTAGGTACACCTCCAGGAGAAGATGGTTCTGCTGATTTGAAATATGTGTTAGCAGTAGCAGATGAAATTGGGCAGAAAATGACTGATTACATTGTTGTCGCTACAAAAAGTACAGTGCCAGTCACCACAGGTGAAAAAGTGAGAGGGGCAATTAAATCTGCATTGGATAAAAGAGGTTCCGATTTACCTTTTGCAGTTGCTTCAAATCCAGAATTCTTGAAAGAAGGTGCAGCAGTAGAAGATTTCTTAAAACCAGATAGAATTGTCATCGGCATCGATGATACTAGAGCTGAAGAAATTATGAAACGCCTTTACAAGCCATTCCAATTGAGTGGAGAGCGAATCATTTACATGGACATTCCATCCGCAGAGATGACAAAATATGCTGCAAATGCCATGCTTGCTACTAAAATCTCTTTCATGAATGATATCGCAAACCTATGTGAAAAGGTGGGTGCAGATGCCAATATGGTCAGAAAAGGGATTGGTTCTGATCCTAGAATTGGAAATAAATTTATTTATCCAGGTGTAGGATATGGAGGTTCTTGTTTTCCAAAGGATGTAAAAGCAATCATTAAAACTGCCAAGCAATACGGATATGACCTTCGCGTTCTTCAGGCTGTAGAAGATGTAAATGATGATCAAAAACACGTGCTCGCAAATAAAGTAAAAGCACACTTTGGTGAAGATCTATCAGGAATGACTTTCGCAATGTGGGGATTGAGTTTCAAACCTAATACCGATGATATGCGAGAAGCCCCAGCTGGTGTGATTATAGATGAGTTAAGAGCAGCTGGTGCCACAGTGAAAGCATATGATCCGGTTGCAATGGAAGAAGCTAAAGAGCACTATATCTTCGATAAAGTGACTTATTGCAAAGATGCTTATGATGCTTTGGTCGATGCAGATGCACTACTATTAGTAACTGAATGGTCTGAGTTCAGAATCCCAAGTTGGGATGTGGTAGGTAAACTTTTGAAAAATAAAGTGATTTTCGACGGTAGAAATATATACGATAAGAAATACCTAAGCACTTTAGGTTTTGAAGTATTCAATATCGGATCTAACTAAAAAAGAAAATGCCTCTATGGGATCCATGGAGGCATATTTTTGATTAAGCCAAATTAAATTATCAGGAATTAACATGTTGCAAAAGACTTATATAATAGCTGAGGCAGGCGTAAATCACAACGGAGATATTTTGATAGCTAAGGAATTGATAAGAAAGGCAAAAGAAGCTGGTGCTGACTGTGTGAAATTCCAAACATTTAAAGCGGAACAAATTGTTACAAAGACATCACCTAAAGCTAAATACCAATTAGAAGTTACAGATAAAGAGGAAAGTCAATTTGAGATGTTGAAGAAACTCGAAATGGATTTTTCTGGATACTTAGAATTAGTATCCTATTGTGGGGAATTAGATATTGACTTTATGTCAACTCCCTACAATAAAGAAGATGTAGATTTTTTAGAGGAGCTTGGCGTAAATGCCTATAAAATTGCTTCTGGTCAGTTGACAGAAATTCCTTTCTTGAAATATGTAGCCAGAAAAAATAAACAAATTTTTCTTTCAACTGGTATGGGAACTCTTGCTGATGTATATGATGCAGTGGAGGCTATAAAAGGAGAGGGCAATACAAATCTTACTGTTTTACAATGTACTACCAATTATCCTTCAAGAATTGAAGATGCCAATATTTTGGCTATGAATAGCATGAAGGAAGCATGTGATGTAAAAGTAGGGTATTCCGATCATGTTACTAATAATTATGCATGTTTCGCAGCTGTGGCTTTAGGCGCTTCAGTAATAGAAAAGCATTTGACTATTGATAAGTTAATGGAAGGGCCAGATCACAGTTGTTCTTTGACCCCTGCAGAATTTAAAGATCTTGTCGAAGGTATTCGCAACATAGAGCTTTCTCTTGGATCAAAGGTCAAAAAACCTTCTCCTATTGAAATAGAAAATAGTAAGGGAATGAAAAGAGGCTTGGTTGTTTTACAAGATTTAGAGGAAGGTACGGTTTTAAAAGAGGAGTTTATTGGTTTTAAACGGCCCTTAAATGGAATTCCCATTTCAATGTTAGATCAAATTCTCGGTAAGAAAATTTCCAAAGAAATGAAGTCAGATGAAGTCCTTGATTTTGATTGTATTATTTGGTAATGGAATTTAAGGTCAGAAAAATTGATCTTCATAATATAGATGCACTAAGATCTTTTATTCAAAATCTGGGGGAGTCCTCATTGAATTTTCGATACTTTGAAAGTAGACCTCTTAATATAATTGAAAACCACCTTGTCACAGTTTTAGCCAGTTCAGAATCAGGGGAGGAAATCGGTTATGGTCATTTAGACCAGGAAGCAAATGTAATATGGTTAGGAATAGCAGTAGCTGGTCATTTAAGGGGAAATGGAATCGGCACTTTATTGATGAAGTATCTACTGGATTTTGCAGATAAAACAAAAGTAAAAGAGATCCGACTTGCTGTTGATAAATCGAACGATCAAGCATTTAAAATGTACAAAAGGCATGGGTTTGATGTTTTTGATGATTTGGGTAAGTCCTATCTAATGGTGAGATATGCGTGAAAATTTCTATGTCAGCTCTTTGGCATTTTTAGGTGTCCCTATCAATGAAATAATTCAAATCTGTGAAAGGAATCAATTTAATTTGGAATTCAGTTCTGGGATTCCATATTTAAATAGAATGGAAGAAATTTATATAGAGGCCGATCTTCAGCGGATGCCTCATAATTATTTTCCAGCGCCAGAAATTCCTTTTGTTTTAAACCTAGCCAGTGGAAATGAAAAGATTAGAAATCTTTCAATTGATCATTGCAAAAATGGTTTAAGAATATCTAAAATTTCCAATTCCCCATTTTTTGCAGCTCATGCTGGTTTTTGTATCGACCCAAACCCAGAGGAATTAGGTAGGAAGATAACTTTTTCTGATAATTTTGATAAAAGTTTTCACGAAAGCTTATTTGAAAGCTCTATAAAGGAAATTCTTGAATTTGCGGATTCACTTAACGTTAATTTTCTAATAGAAAACAATGTATTAGCACCGTTTAACTACAGTGGTGTAAATCCTTTGCTATGCTGTGATTCAGAAGGGATTAATAGTTTTTTCGAAAAAATTAACCATTCTAGAATAGGTTTACTTTTAGACACAGCTCATTTAAAAGTCAGTTGCAAAACATTAGATCTTGATAAAGAAATTGAACTTAGCAAGATCAAACATCATATCAGGGCAATACATCATAGTGATAACAATGGAGAGATGGATGACAATCAATCCTTGGATTTGGACTATTGGTTTTTAAAACATATGAATCAATTTAATACACTGGTTCATGTTTTAGAAGTAAAGAACTTGTCAGTAGAAGAAGTAAAGAGACAAATTTCATTATTAGAAGATTTTGGAAATTAATGAGTTGATAATAGGAGAAGATAATTCTCTACGGACCGCACTAAAATCATTGGATAAAGTAGGGACCGGTGTATTGTTCATAGAAAATAGCGCTTCAATATTAGTTGGAGTTATCACAGACGGTGATATCAGAAGAGCTTTAATTCTGGATGTTCCTTTAGAAGAAAAGGTTTCTGCTATCATGAACAGAAATTTCATTTCTTTACCTGTAGGTTCTTCTAATCAGACGATATTAGATACCCTAAATGAAAGAATTAAGTTCATTCCTCTTGTTTCAATTGAAGGTAAGGTTGTTGATTATGCCACGAGAAGTAGATTAAGGAAAATCCCAATTTCTTCTCCTCAATTAGAAGGCAATGAATTAGCATATGTTTCGGATTGTATAAAAACTAATTGGATTTCCTCTCAGGGAAAGTATGTGAAAGAGTTTGAAAATATTTTTTCCACCTATCATCAAGGATATTATTCTGTTGCTGTAAGCAATGGTACCGTTGCTTTACATTTAGCTTTGGCAGCTCTTGGGATTGGAGAGGGAGATGAGGTTATCCTGCCTGATTTAACTTTTGCAGCTTCCATAAATGCTATCATTTACACAGGAGCAACACCTGTTTTAGTTGATGTTGAGGCTGATACTTGGAATCTAAATCCTAATTTGATTCGAAAGGCTATTACTAAAAATACAAAAGCAATCATGCCAGTTCATTTGTATGGGCAGCCTTGCGATATGGATCCATTGATTGCTTTAGCAAAAGAATTTAATCTAAAAATAGTAGAAGATTGTGCAGAGGCATTAGGGTCCAAATTTAAAGGGAATCCTGTTGGAAGTTTTGGTGATGCTGCCACATTCAGTTTTTTTGGAAATAAAACAATTACTACTGGAGAAGGGGGGATGGTTTTGTTTAAAGATCAATCTACTTATGAGAAGGCAATTGTCCTAAGAGATCACGGAATGAACAAGTCTAAACGATATTGGCATGATGTGGTCGGCTATAATTATAGATTGACTAATCTTCAGGCTGCAATAGGTGTGGCACAGTTTGAAAGACTTGAGATTTTTGTGGAGAGAAAAAGATTTGCAGCGACGTCTTATAGTCAGGTTTTATCCAAGAGTAATTTTTTCATCTTGCCTAAAGAAGAAGGATTTAACTTTAATTCCTATTGGTTATATACCTTTTTAATAAAGGAAGATTCACCTTTTGATAGAGACGAATTGATGAGTTATATGACAGATAGATCCATTGAGACTCGTCCTGTATTTTATCCTCTTCATGTAATGCCTCCATATCGCAATTTTGGGAATCCAAAAGATTTAACGTTTTCGAAGTCGATTTCTGACCGAGGAGTTAGTCTTCCTTCTTCGGTTAATCTTACCGAGGGTGAAATAGAGTACATATGTAGAACTATCGAAGAATTTGTTGAAGAGAAAAAATCCATTCAAGTATAATTTTTTGAATTAATAAAATGAAGATTCTTTATTTAATACCTGCTAGGGGTGGTTCTAAAGGTGTCCCTAAAAAAAATATAAAAGATTTAGCAGGAGTTCCTCTTATTGGGCATACAATTAAAGCTGCACTTGAAGTAGCTGATGCAGATGATATTTGCGTTTCTACTGATTCAAATGAAATAGCAGAGGTAGCAAAAAGTTTTGGATTAAGTATACCTTTTTTAAGGCCAGCTGAAATTGCTTCGGATCATGCTACCAATGAGCAAGTTATCCTACATGCTTTGAATTTTTATCGAAATAAAGGTGTCATTTATGATTATGTGGTAGTCCTTCAACCTACTTCTCCTCTAAGAAAAGGATTTCATATTAAAGAAGCTCTGAACTTGATAGATAAGAATTCAGAATTAATTGTGTCCGTTAAAGAAACTGATTCCAATCCATATTATGTCCTATTTGAAGAAAATCAGGAAGGTGTCTTAGATAAGGTGAAAAAAGGTGTTTTCACAAGAAGGCAAGATTGTCCTGTGGTTTATGAATTAAATGGAGCAATCTATGTGATTCACGTAGAAAAATTGGAGGAAAAAGGTTATCAAAATCTAAAAATGACTAAGTATTTAATGGGAAAATTATACTCCATAGATATTGATGATTTAGTTGATTTTTCACTAGCTGAAATACTTTTAAGTAAAAAAATAGATAGTCAAAAACTCTGATTTATGAATATCTATAAGTATCTCCGACATCATTTTAGGGCTTATAAAAAGAAGTCTAGAATAAAATATCATACTAGACAGGCTAAGAAAGTTTTAGGAGCTTTTGGAGAGGGATTGAAAGTGAATTTTAAATGCGTTTTTAATGAAAATGTTTTCTTGGGCAACAATTGTCATTTTAACGGCATTGAAATTCCTAAAGGAGGAATAGTGAAGATCGGAGATAATTTCCATTCAGGAAAGTCCTGTATGATTTTATCAAAAAACCATAACTATGAAGGGTCTAAAATCCCTTATGATAATACCTACATTATTAAAAATATTACAATAGAAGATAATGTATGGTTAGGAAATAATGTCATCGTTCTTGGAGGCGTAACAATAGGAGAAGGTGCGATTATTCAGGCAGGAGCAGTTGTTGTAAAGGATATTCCCGCTTACTCAATTGCAGGTGGGAACCCTGCAAAAGTTTTTAAAAAAAGGGACATAGAACACTATTTAAGGCTTAAGAAAGAAGGAGCGTTTCATTAAAGATTATTTTCTTAAGTAGGATACACTTATTTCCATGTTTAAAAAATTATTTAGCCATACAGTAATCTATGGTTTCGCTCCTCAAATACCTAAATTAGCTCAATTCTTCATCCTTCCAATTATAACCAAGGATTTAACCGAAATAGATTTTGGGGTAGCAGGAATTCTTACTGCTTATACCAGTAGTATTGCAGTATTGGCATTTTTAGGATTGAGAGTAATCCTCGTAAATACTTTTTATAAATCACCTAACCATTTTAAATGGGCTTGGAGACAGATTTACGGTTTTTTGACGTTATGGAATTTTGTTTATGCTTTACTTTTAGGATTTTTAGTCTATTGGATTGTTCCAGAAGAGGCACATGAAAACAGGTGGTTGATAATGCTTATAAATGTTGCGCCACTAATCCTTTTCGGTCCTGTAGGAATTATTGGCACTACCTATTATCAGCTAAAGCAAAAACCTCTTAAAATAGGTTTAAGAACTGCTTTCTTTGGAATATTAACCGTTCTTCTCAACCTTTATTTTATATCATTTCTGAAATTAGGGTATATGGGCTGGTTTTGGTCAAATCTAATTGCTACTGTCCTTTCTAATGCATCCTATTATTACCCTATCAATTTTAAATTTGGATTAAAGCCCATATTCAATTTTAAGTGGAGATTAATAAAAAAATCCCTTAAAGTAAGCTTACCCACTGTTCCTCATTATTACTCAAGTTATTTGCTGAATTCATCAGATAAGATGGTGATGGATGTGTTGGGTGTGGGTGTGGATAAAATAGGGAAGTATAATGCAGCATATACTGTTGGAAATATTTTTCAGCAAATAGGAATAGCTGCTGGTTATGCAATCAGTCCTATGATGATGCAAAAATTCAAAGAGGGAAAGGATGTTGTAGCTAGAAACTTAATATTTGGATTACAATTCGCCTTTTTTGTAATGACTTTTTTGGTTAGCATTTGGCTTAAAGAACTCTTTTCATTCCTTTTGAGAAGTCCTGGCTTGGCGGAAATGTATTCTTTGGGTATTGTGATAGTTATGGGCTACAATTACCGACCCATGTACATGGGTTCCATAAATAAGATGTTCTTTGTTGAAAAGACCAATATTGTTTGGAAAGTAACTTTTGTTGCTGGAATAATGAATGTAATTCTTAATTCGATCTTTATTCCAATCTATGGTTTTGAGGTTGCTGCTTACACAACTTTCATTTCATTATTATTCATGGGTTATATTGGATTTTATATTCCTTCAATTAAATCAGAAAACCCTACCAATTACCATCCTATTAAATGGTTAATTCTTACCTGCTGTTTGACGATTGCAGCATATTTCATCGTTGAATTTTCAATACAGCAAAAGCTTTTAATTACTGCTTTCTTAATCTTTGTAACAATACTTTCTGGTATTCAATTCAAAAAGAAATTTGATTCATGAAATTTCAGGAAAGAAGAGAAGTAATTGAATTTTTAAATGATTTTGAGAAAGGAAACCCCACTGAAGACTGGGTTTTTGAAGGTTTTAAAGTTTGGCCCATTCTCAAAACCTCTTTGTTTTTGAGACTTTTTTGGGGAATAAAAGAAAGTAATAATTCGAAACGCCTTGGTTTAACTTATTCAATTAAAAAAGCTGTAAAGAGATTGATTTTGAGCTTTGAAATTAAGAACGTAAAGCTGAAACCCTCTGATTATCTTTTTTTTAGTGGAGTAAATTTCAGAGAAAAATTTAAAGGTGAATCATTCAATAAATTTTATGATCCCATAGCAGATATTTTAGTTAAAAGCTCAGAAGAATTTGTATTTTTTGAATATGGAAATGAGATAAAAGAAAAAACTTATCAGGATAGAGGGATTAATATTCAAAAAATCTATAACTATTTTGAAAGTAAAATCAAGGAAAAGCCTATTGATTTTTCTAAATGGAAAGGAGTAGAAGGGTTTATTTCCTTTTTTGAAAATAAGTTATCAAATCCTAGTTTTTCTGTTCGAGCAGAAATGTTTGAAACTTTGATAAAGGTACTAATCTGGAAAGCTAGTTTTGAATGGATTTTAACTAGAACTAAACCTCGAAAGATATTCCTTTTGTCCTATTACAATATCCCTTGTTTCGGATTATTGATCGCTGCTAGAAACAAAGGGATTGAATGTGTTGATATTCAGCATGGTACGCAAGGTTCATTTCATTCAGCTTACTCAGGATTTAAAAGTGATTATTCAATACTTCCTTCTATTTTTTGGTTATGGGATAAAAAAACAGAAAGTCATTTATTAGAAAATCTAAAATTCAAAAATGTAAAAACCCTGATTGGAGGAAATCCATGGCATTATTTTTTAGAAAATGAAAAAATTGAATTGAAGCTAAAAAGGCCTACCATTTTATTTACTCTTCAGCCATTATCTCCAATCCTGGACGAATACATTTTGGATTCGATTATCAAAACAAAAGATAAATATGATTGGTTGCTTCGATTACATCCAAGGATTGATTCAGAATCAAAAGAACAATTAGTTTCTTTGCTTGGATCTTTGAATATATTCGATTCAACTCTTTGGAATGTCGCAAATGAGACACCCTTACCTTTTTTACTTAAAGAAGTAGATCTTCATATATCTAAATTTTCTGGCTGCATTTCAGAAGCTGCTGACTTGGGCACTTTTAGTATTATACTCGAAGAAATAGGAGAAACTACTTATAGCCATCTAATTGAGGAAGGAATTGCAGTAGGGGATATTGATTTCAATGTTGACAATTTGCTTTCAGCAATTCAATTAAATATTGGAAAGAAAAAATTAACAGAAACTGTTGATTTAGAAATAGTCATAGATCAAATATGTTGATTTTTGTTTTACATAGATGAAGAAGAGTTAATGGTAATAGCAGGAGCAGGTGGTCATGCCTTGGAAGTATTTGATGAGTTGATTTACTTAAATCCAATTCAGTCAGAAAATAGAATTTTTTGCTTTGATGAGAATACTTCCATATCAAGCTTCAAAAGCAACATTGAGATTTTGCATTCAGAACAAGCCTTAAAGAATTATTTCCCAAGCTCTTTCAAATTTTGCTTAGGAGTAGGAAATCCACTGATAAGAAAAAAAATGATTGATTTTTTGGAGAAAATTGGAGGGCTTTATTTACCACTTAAGTCTAGAAGTGCCATAATCAGTGAATCAGTATTTGGTGATTTTGATGCCTTGAGTCAGACATTTATAGGGCCAGAGGTGAAAATTGGACTTGGTTCATTAATTAATGTTGGCGCTAATGTCCATCATGAGTGCAAACTTGGAGATTTTGTTGAAATCGGACCAGGCTCACTTATTTTAGGAAATGCTGAAGTTGGAGATTTTACACAAATAGGTGCTGGTACTGTAATTCTTCCGGGGATAAAAGTTGGTAAAAATTGTAAAATTGGAGCTGGCTCCGTAGTCACAAGAAATATTGGAGATGGAATGAAAGCTTATGGAGTTCCCTGCAAAATTAAATAGGTGATTTTTATAGGTAGTATGGTGAAAATTGGATCTATATGAGTTTTATAGTTTCTGTAATTATCCCCACCTACAGGGACTGGGAAACTTTAAATGATTGTTTGATAAACCTTCAGAATCAAACAATTCCAAAAAGTAGTTTTGAAATCATCATTGTAAATAACGATCCTTCAGATATTAAACCTGATGATCTTACTATTTCTGAAAACACTAAAATAATCTCTGAGAGTAAACCTGGATCATATGCGGCTAGAAACAAAGGAATTCTAGAGGCGAAAGGAAATGTATTGGCATTTACGGATTCTGATTGTTTGCCAACTCCTGATTGGATTGAAAATGCACTTGAGTATTTAGAGGATGGATTTGATTTGGTAGGAGGTGAAATGGAGTTTTTTAAATCAAAGAAAGGAAGTGACTTGGCATTTCTGTATGAAAAGAAATTTGGTTTTAACCAAAAGAGAAATGTAGAAGAGAAAGGTCAAAGCATAACTGCTAATTTATTTTGTAGTAGAAAAGTAATCGATGCAGTTGGACTTTTTCCAGAAGGATTAATGTCAGGAGGAGACTTTGTTTGGACCAAAAAAGCTACAACGGCTGGATTTAAAATGGCATTTGGAAAAAATGTATTGGTCAAACATCCTACTAGAAAAAGTATCGCTGAAATTGTAAGAAAGAAAAAACGAACAATTGGAGGTATGTATTCTAGATTTTATAAAAACTATTCTCCCAAACAAAAATTGAAGTTCGGTTTACATTTTGTACGTCCTCATATTTCTATCTTCACATATAATGACCTGAGCATCTTAGAGAAAACAAAACTATTTTTTGCAACTTGGTATGTAGAATGTTTAGGGATGAGAGAAATGATTCTTTTGGACTTCAAAAAGAAAACTGCTGAAAGATCTTGAAATGCCACAAAATCATCTCGATCAAATGCCTGGCATGCCTTTTAAAATTACAATTGAACTTTAGTTTAATTAAATGAAAAAACATATTGAAAAGATATTAATCACCGATGATTTTACTTTGGTAAATCTGGTTAAACTAGGTAAAGCCAAGTTAAAAATTCTGGTGGGTACCATATTGGCTTTTATCTTATTTGGGATTATTTATTACAGTACAACCCCCGAATCATATTCTGCTCAATCAATTTTGCTGGTAGAGTCACAAACTTCCAATGCTGCGGGAGGATTGGGATCTTTGGCCCAGGTTGCAGGATTTTCAATGCCTGGTTCTACAAGAGAACTGGCCACTTTGGATCCCGCTCTTTATCCCTTCATTGTTCAAAGCAAACCATTTTTAGAGGATTTAATGAATTCAAAAGTGAAATCGGAACTTTACCCTGATTCTGTTTCTCTCTTTAAATACATGGTTGAAACAAGGCCTGAAAATTCTATTTCCAAGTTTATTAAAAGCCCTTTATCAGTCTTTAAAAGTGGAGTAACAGTTAATGACAAAGAGAGAGAGACTAATGCGATCAAGGAAAGAACAAAGTATGAACCTTTAGAAATTTATGCTATCAATCAAATAGGAGGAAGAATAACAGCAAACTCAGAAGGTAGTCTCCTTTATTTGATAACTAATATGCCTGAAGCAGATTTAGCATTTCAATTTTCCAAAATGGTGAAAAGTTTATTGATTGAGTATGCAACCAAATACCTTCAGGAAAAACAAAAAAGCCATGTAGATTATCTTGAAGTTCAATACACCAAGAGTGAGGAAGGCTTTAAAGATGCTCAAAATGCTCTAACTTCCTTTAAAGAAAGGAATCAGGGATTGTTTTTGGAAAGTATGAAAGCGATAGAACAAAACTTGAATGCAGAGTATAATTTAAAGTTTGAGCTTTATAGAACAATTGCAAAAGAACTGGAGACTTCCAAAATTGAACTTAATAACCAAAAGCCAATTTTTTCTGAAATGGAGCCGGCATTTATTCCCAACAGACCAACTGCTCCTAATTTAATGTTGACTTTAGCATTCAGTTTAGCTCTTGGATTTGTTTTTGGAATAATTTTGATCTTTTTGATTTACATAAAGGCTTACCTAAAACTGCATCAAGGTTCTACTGAATAATTTGATGATTTCAGTAATTATCCCATTTTACAATAATGCTGATTTCCTGAGGGAAACTCTTTTGTCAGTCGCAGGACAAACAATTAGTGATTGGGAGTGTGTACTAGTTGATGATGGGTCAACTGACAATTCATTGCAGATAGTTAAAGAATTTGCTGAAAAAGATTCAAGGTTTAAATGGTTTTATAGACCTGAAAGTCTTCCAAAAGGAGCTAACTCTTGCAGAAATTTTGGTGTAAAGAAATGTAAGGGTAGCCATCTTCTTTTTTTGGATGCTGATGATATAATTTCTACGAAGTGTTTAGAGCTTAGAGAAAATAGGATGAAAGATGAGGATTTGATCGTTTTTTCAACAGCTCATTTTTCAGGAAATAAAGAGGATGGAACAGATTTCTTTCCTGGATTGAAATTAAATTTCTCTCCTATTTACTACAGAAACATGTTTCTGGACTATAGCATACCATGGCATGGGAGTAGTGGACTTTGGTCTAAAGTTTTTTTTGAAAGGATAGGAGGTTTTGATCCGGGATTATTAAGATTTCAAGATGTTGATTTGCACGTCAGAGCTCTGAATGAAAAAGAAATTTCCTTCAAAATGGATTATTCAACAGGTTATACATCTTTTTATAGAAAATCCCTGTACCACCAAAAAGTTACTTTAGAAAAGCGGAGATTTATTTTAAATCAAGCATTTATATATGCATCCAAAATGAAGAAAGAGCTAGATCATAAGGACTTCGTATGGATCGAAGGGTTATTTGTTTATATACTCTTTAGATTTGAAGAAGTGTTTAGTACCTCAGATCTTCAAAAAGTCAATGATTTGTGTGATTTAATAGGAGAGAAGAAGAACGCATTTTCAAAAGAATTTTTATCAATGTTGAAGATGTATGAGTCATTTTTGACCAGGCCAAATAGGCTAAGGAAATATGCTTCTTATTTTTTTTATAGGAAATACGTCTGGAAAAAAAGTAAAGGAATTTGAAGGCTTATTACCAAAATGTGGAATTTTGGCACCTTTTAACCCTGCCACTTTATTTCATCATTGTGTATTTGGTGTTAACAATCATAGCAAAAAAGATTTTGCTGGCAGACTCCAAATATATAAACATCCATTTTTTAGGAGTATTACTTTTTTATTTGGCTATTGGTTTAGTTGATTTTAAAATAAAATTGATTCCTTATTTTCCAGATACTAACTTGTTTACCAGAATTTTGGAAACTGGAATTACTCCAAGTAATCAATCAGTAGGTGTTAAAATAGGATATAAGTTTTTGGCTATTCCAATATATCACCTTACACTAAAGTCCATTTTCAATTACTTTTTATTTAATGCGCTATTCTTTCAATTGGGGTTGGTTTTCCTTGCAGGAGCCTTTAATCGAACTTATCAACTTAAAGATGTTTGGGTTCAGCGTTTCTTTTTGATTTTAGGAGTGTTTATTCCATCCATCATCGTGTATTCATTTACTCCCCTCCGGGAAAGCTATTTTGTCTTGGCATTAGGTTTATTCTTTTATGGAATGACTTCAAAAAACAAAATGAACGTTTTCCTATTCTTAGGTATCATATTAGCCGGAATTTTAAGAATTCAATTACTGCTTTATTTTTTCATTGTCATTGGATTACAAATTGTAGTAAATCTAAAATTAAGTCGAAAAGCGATTTTAGTAATCGCACTTATTTTAATTCCCTTCTTATTTGTCGCTCTAAATTATTTGGCAACAAGTATTGTTGGGATTTCTATTTCTCCTGAAAGCCTCGCCTTATTTAGAAATGTACAACGAATCAATTATTTTGAGTCAGGAGTGACTTACCCCGAAGTAGATTGGACAAATTGGATAGATGTGATATTGGATTTTCCAGGATTGTTTTTCCAGTTTTTCTTGGCACCTTTTCCAGTGATAATATTCATTCCATTTTGGACTAAATTAGCCTATTTTGCAGATGGACTATATTTATTATTCATTCTTGGAATATCTCTTTTTTACTTAAAACATTGGAATCAATATGGTCTTTGGCTAATGTATATAGGGCTTTATGTGGCCATGTCTGCGTTCTTTGAGTTTCACCTGTTAGGTGCAGTTAGACATAGACTTCCAGCTACATTGCTTTTGACCAATCTTGCAGCACAATGCCTTGCATTTTACTATCCTAAGTTTCGATGGGTTTTCAAGTATTAATCTCTACAATGAATCCCAATCCAGAGGGATTTAAGGGGTATAGTTTTTCTACATTAGTTATTTCCCAAAACTCAACTGAGAAAGAAGTTCGGGAAGAAAATTTCACTTTTTTGTCTTTTGATGAAAGAGGCTTATCAAAGAGTAGAAACAAAGCTTTGGATAATGCAAGCAAGGATTTAGCTCTGATTTCAGATGATGATTTAATTTATTGTGAAGGTTTTGAAAATAAAATTCAAGATGCTTTTGATCAATTTCCTGATGCTGATATCCTGACATTCAAAATAATAACTCCAGAAGGGAAACCCTATAAAAAGTATTCTTCAGAAAGTTTTAAGCACGACAGAAGTAGCATTTACAAAGTTTCCTCCGTTGAGATAGTAGTGAGAATTAAAAGTTTAAAAGATGCAGAGGTAAAGTTTGATGAAAACTTTGGATTAGGTTCTAAATTTCCAAGCGGAGAGGAGACAATTTTTCTTAATGATGCCATATCCAAAGGTCTGAATTTGTACTTTGTTCCTGAATATATAGTTTGCCATCCATTGGAAAGCTCTGGTAAAATCTTAGATGAAAAATACTTTAGAAGTAAAGGAGCACTAATTAAGAGGTTATATGGAAACTCCTTATTTTTAGGCTTAGGTTTTGCTTTTTTATTCAAACAATTTCTGAAACCAAGTCGGACTATTTCATTGAGAGATTCAATAAAAGAAAGTTTAAAAGGATTTAATTCTATTCAGAATTTTTAATGTTAGTTTCTATAATTACACCTGTACATAATGCCTATTCCCATATTGAGGAAACTATTCAATCTATCCTGAATCAAACTTTTCAAGATTGGGAGCTTATTTTGATAGATGATTATTCAACAGATTCAGGAATCCATATTCTAAACAAATACGAAGGCCTAGATTTAAGAATTCACTTAATTGAAAACCCAAAGAATTTAGGAGCAGCAATCAGTAGAAATAAAGGTATTGAGAAAGCAAAAGGAAGATTTATTGCATTTTTAGATAGTGATGATTTATGGGCTCCCAATAAATTAGAAATTCAGCTAAAGTTCATGCTGGATAACAAGCATGCTTTTACTTTTACTGGGTATCAAAAATTTAAAAATGGATCCATTGTAGGTAGACACCATGTCCCAAAAAAAGTAAACCACGAAGAGTTGTTGAAAACTTGCTCCATAGGTTGCTTAACAGCAATGTATGATACAGAGCAACTTGGTAAAGTTTACATGCCTATAATTTCAAGAAGACAAGATTTTGCTCTTTGGTTAAAAATTTTGAAAATGATTCCTTTTGCATATGGGATTGATAAACCTTTAGCACATTATAGATTGCGGGATGATTCTATTTCAGGTAATAAATTCAGAGCAGCCAGATACCAATGGAGGGTTTATAGGGAATTTGAGAATTTAAGCTTTTTAAAGGCTAGTTATTATTTTGCCCATTACGCTGTTTTTGGAGTTCTAAAAACCTATTTGCACAAAGCAAAAAAATAAATTGAGTTATTTTATTTCAGTCATTATCCCACTTTACAAGGATTGGGAGAGACTTGGTTTTTGTTTACAAGCATTAGAAAATCAAGATAGTCCTGAAGTGGAATTTGAAGTCATTATCGTAAATAATGACCCAAATGATACAAAGGAATTGGATATAAATTACTCTTTTCCAATTCGATATTTAAAAGAGATTATCCCTGGTTCTTATGCTGCTAGAAACAAAGGGATTTCAGTGGCCAAAGGCGATGCATATATATTTACTGATTCGGACTGCATTCCATCTTCAAATTGGATCAAAACTTCGGTCTTTCTTTTGAATAGTTATTCGACTGATATTTTCGCTGGATCAATCAAACTCTTTTCAGAAATAGATAATCGTTATGTCCGATTCGAAAAGGTTTTTGCCTTTCCAAATGAAAAATATGTAAACGATGAAAATTTTGGAGTTACTGCCAATTTGTTGGTTCGTAAATCTGTTCTCGAAAAGATAGGAGGGTTCAATACGAAGCTTTTGACTGGAGGAGATTCAGAATTTTGTAACCGGGCTGTCAAAGAGGGATTTAAAATAGCTTATTTCAATGATCTTCAAGTTTCTCATCCAGCCAGGTCTAGTTGGAAAGAATTAAGAGTTAAAGCAAAGAGATTTGGAGGAAGACTGCCTTCTGGAGGTAATAAAACAATTATTTTTTTAAAACTGATTGGTAAGTTTAGAATTAGGTTAAAAGATATTCAAGAGATCTCTAAAATTCAGGATAATGGATTCTTCCAAAAGTTGGATTATTTTCTAATCAAACAAAACCTGAGGTGGGTAGAGGCAAAGGAGTCTATTTTTGTTTTTTTGGGCAAAAAAGCAGGTAGAAAGTAGGATAAAATTGGATGTCAAAAATTAAAAAACACATAAGTTTAGTTTTAACATTTTTCTTCTTTCATACTTCCTATGTCTTATTTGCTCAAAGCCTAAATGCTGATTATCCGGTATTGGAGCAATATCTAAGACGTCAACAACTCCAAGGCGATTTTAGTCAAAGGTATTCCTTCAATTTAAGGCCAATAAGGTTTGATGGAAGAGATTCATCAAATACTTCTGAAATTATTTCCACCTATTTATCAGGTGAACCAATACCTAAAAGACCGAATCTAAGGTTTGCCATATTACCGGTTGTTTCTACCACCGAATTGAACAGCAAAAGGCCATACGGTTGGGGAAACAAAGTTTTAACCCCTAACGTTGGTTTGCAAACATATATCAGTACCGGTTTTTATGCACGTTTCCATTTTCTAGAAATTCAATTTCAGCCTGAATATTCCTACTCTCAAAATAAGCCATATCAAGGATTCTCCGATAATTTCCCTCGAAAAGTAATAAGCTCAAGGTATTTCTATTGGAACAATGGGGATAATCCAGAGAGATTTGGAGATGGATCGATTTCTAGGTTTTGGTGGGGACAATCAAGCATTTCTATTTTGGCCGGCCCAATTCAAATTGGATTGTCAACCCAGAATATTTGGTGGGGCCCCGGTCAGTTTAACTCATTGATATTTAGTGATAATGCAGAAGGTTTTCCGCATCTGAGTTTAAATACGAGAAGGCCTGTCAAAACTTTTTTAGGTAATTTTGAAGGTCAGGTTTTGATGGGAAGATTGGAAAATAGTGGGTTTTTCCCCTCTCAGATAGATAGTTTAAACAAAAACTTTTTCAGAAAATTTGATGGGGATTGGAGATACTTAAATGGTATTTCAATTACATATAATCCCTCTTTTCTAAAAAACTTGTTCCTTGGGTTTAGCAGAACTTTCCAGCAATACAATAAATATCGAGAAAAGACCTTCAATGATTATTTTCCGATTTTCGAAGTATTCCAAAAAAAAACACTTTTTGAAAATGGTAATTCCGTCAATTATGATGGCAAGGGGCAGGACCAGCAAGTTAGTATATCCTTTAGATACATAATTCCAAAAGCAAATTTTGAAGTTTACGGAGAATTTGGCCGACGGGACCATTCATACGATTGGAGAGATTTCATTTTAAACCCTGAACATGCCAGAGCCTATATTTTCGGATTTCAAAAGCTTATAAAATTGCCTGTTCCTGATGAATTTATACAGGTTAGGGGAGAGGTCACTCATCAGCAGGAATCTATAAACCGATATGCAAGATATCCAGGTTTAATTGGAAACCAGACCTGGCATACCCATGGCTTAGCTAGGGGCTTTGTCAATTATGGACAAAGTCTTGGAGTTGGGGCAGGTGTAGGTTCAAATGTCCAGACTATTGAAATATCAAAAGTCAGAAACCTAAATAAAAGAGGTATTGTACTTGAAAGATTGGCAAACAATCAAGACTTTTTTTACAGGGCTTTCGGTCAAAACCCTGAGAAAAAACCATGGATAGATTTAAGCTTAGGTTTTTTGTGGGATGAGAAGTTTGACCGATTGATTTTAAGCGGAAAAGCCCAATTCATAAAAAGCTATAATTATCAATGGCAATCAGATGGATTAAGTACCGAAGACTATCCAAACGGTCAGAAATTATTGTCATTCTATGGGAGTTTTAATTTGATCTACAGGTTCTCAAAGTAATTTATAGCTAAGCTACTAGTTTATCCAAATCCAAATAGTTTTGCTATCATTTCCAAATGAGTAACTTTGGTACTCATTTGAGAGATTAACTGTGCAGGTAAGTTTAATCTGATTTTTCAAAAGATAGATTTTAATTGAAATTCAGAAAGCTGCATACGTGCTGAGTAAGTTACCAAATTTTGTGACTGAAAGGGCGAAGCTTTGTTGTAAATGGAAGTTTTCCAGATCTCTGAAAGATTTTTAAGAATTAACCACTACTAAAAAAAAACGCATAGATTTTAATGTTAACACCAATTAAAGATGTAAAAATTGCCGTTATAGGACTTGGATATGTTGGCCTTCCTTTGGCAGTAGAGTTTGCAAAGAAATTTCCTACAATAGGATTTGATATAGACTCAAAAAGAGTTGCTGAGCTCAACTCTGGCGTTGATCATACATTGGAGGTAGAAAACGATCTACTTCAATCTGTACTCATTTCTGATTCAAATGAAGGAAAAGGATTGCTTCCAAGTTCAGATTCTTCTGTTCTTGCTGATTGTAATATTTACATTGTTACAGTACCTACTCCTACCGATAAACACAACAGACCAGTACTGACTCCTATGTTAAAGGCTTCAGAAAATATAGGGAATTACCTAAAAAAAGGAGATGTTGTTATTTATGAATCTACCGTTTATCCGGGAGTTACAGAAGATGAATGTGTCCCTGTTTTGGAACAAGTTTCTGGGCTGAAATTCAATGATGATTTCTTTGCAGGATATTCCCCAGAAAGAATCAATCCAGGAGATAAAGAACATACTGTTGCAAAAATTCTGAAAGTCACTTCAGGTAGTACTCCTGAAGTTGCAGAATATGTGGATCAATTATACCAAACAGTTATTACTGCTGGAACTCATAAAGCATCTTCCATTAAAGTTGCTGAAGCAGCCAAAGTCATCGAAAACTCCCAAAGAGATATTAACATTGCTTTTGTCAATGAACTTTCAAAAATCTTCAATCTCATGGGAATTGATACCAATGAGGTTTTAGAGGCTGCCGGAACCAAATGGAATTTCCTAAAATTCAAACCAGGGTTAGTTGGAGGGCATTGTATTGGAGTGGATCCATTTTATTTAGCACAGAAAGCTCAGGAATTAGGATATCATCCTGAAATTATCTTAGCAGGAAGAAGATTAAATGATTCCATGGGTAAGCATGTAGCTACCGAGGTAATCAAATTGATGATGCGTAAAGACCTTAAAGTGATTGACGCAAAGGTTTTAATTCTCGGGTTTACTTTTAAAGAAGATTGTCCTGATGTAAGAAATACCCGGGTAATTGATATTTACAAGGAATTGAAATCATTTGATATGGATGTGGATGTATATGATCCTTGGGCAAATCCTGATGAAGTAAAGCATGAATATGGAGTTGAAATTTCATCTGGGAAAAATATTCCTGACTTAAATGATTATTCAGCAATCATTTTGGCTGTTTCTCACAAAGAATTCGCAGCTTTGAAAATTCAAAAATCTGAAAACCAAGTTGTATTTGATGTAAAAGGATATCTTAAAAAAGAGGATGTTGATGCAAGGCTTTAAAGGGAACTTTTTGCGCTCCTAGAAATAAAAATTTAAAATTCTGATTAATTCTTATTTTTGAACCCAAATTCAAATTATCTCTATTTCGTTTAACTCTATTTCATGAATAAATTATTTAAAAACATCTTGTGTTTGGCGTTTTTGGCGTGTTGTTTTTACTCATGCGTGCCTAATAAAAAGATGATTTACATGCAGGAACTGGAAGAAAGTCAAGGTCCTTTAATTGAATCCAGTGGTAAGTATCCATACGAAACAGAGGAATATCTTTTACAGATAAATGATATTGTTGAAATCACTATTAAGACAACAGATCAAAATTTGAATTTGATCTTTGGTGCCATCTCTAATGAAAACCAAACTTCTGCTCAAATGGGAGGTAGTCAAGGTGCTGGAGATGCATTCTTCTTAAATGGATACACTATTGATGAAAGAGGATTAGTGGAAATTCCTTTGATCGGTGAAGTGAAGCTTCTTGGTTTGGATACGAGACAAGCAAAAGAGTTAATTGAAAAAGAGGTGTTAAAGTATGTGAAGGAGAATGAATTCTTTGTAAGAGTGAGATTAGGTGGAATCCGTTTCAGTGCTTTAGGTGAGTTTACCAGGTCTGGAAAGTATACCATTTTGCAAAATCGGGTTACTATTTATGAAGCTATTGCCTTTGCAGGAGATTTAAACCGAGTTGCGAAACGAGATCAGGTCCTCTTGGTAAGACAATATCCAGATGGATCCCAAATCCATAAAATCAATCTCCTAGATAGAGACCTATTAGGTTCCGAATTTTACTTTTTAAAACCTAATGATATGATTTATGCAGAACCTATGAAAGTAAGGGAGCTTGGAGCAGGTACCAACTTGGTTGAAACTCTGACTTTGTTGACGACTACTATAACAGCAGTTGCTTTGGTTCTAACACTAGTTAAAAATTAATATCCCTAATAATATGAGTTTTAATCAAGAGGAGAGCGATTTTTTCCAAGACGACGATAGTAGTTTTGATTTAAAAACGCTTTTTCCTAAAATATTAAGAATATGGCCTGTCATTTTGATTTGTATGGCTATTTTCCTTGCAACAGCCTATTTTTATACAAATACTACAGTGCCGGCTTACCTTGTTTCAAGTAAGTTTTTTATCAAAGAACAAGAAAGTCCATTATCACTTTTTGAAAATCCTGCATTGGGTGGACAGCAGGGAATTGGTATCACTAATGAGATTATTATTCTGAAGTCCAGACCTATTGCCGAAGCGGCATTAGTTCAGCTGGATTTTGATGTGGAATATTATGAAGAGGGAAGGTTTATTAAAAAAGAGGTATTTAGAAAAACCCCAATTGTTGTAGAAGTTGAATGGGAAAACCCTCAACTTTTAAATGGACTGGTGGAAGTCAAGTGGAATAATCCTGCTGAATATACACTTTCTTTTCCTGACGAAAATTATTCTCAGTCATATCCTGATGGCAGTATCGGAGTAGGTGTCCCAAATCAGGGAGGAACATATAAATTTAATGAGTGGATTGAAACTCCTCAGTTTAAAGTTAAGATCAATAATACCTCCAATCAAGATTCTGGGGAGGCATATTATATAGTAAGGGATAAAAATTACTTAATCAACAAGTATTCAGGAGGTTTGATAGTGGATTTAGAGGAAAAAAACTCCACTATTTTGAACTTAAGTATGGCTGTTCCTAATACCGAAAAAGGACAAACATACTTGAATGCCTTGATGGAAACTTATCTTGAACTTGAGCTTCAAGAGAAAAATGAAATTGCTAATCGGACTATCAATTTTATCGATAAGCAAATAGCTGGTGTTTCTGATTCCCTGACTCAATTTGAAAATAAGGTTCAGTCGTTTAGATCAAATAATAAAATTTATAACCTAAATAATGAAAGTAGCACAGTCTATGGCAGACTGACTGAAATAGAGTCTGAACTCGCGAATGCGAAATTAAAAAGCAGATATTTTCAAAGTTTGAAGGATTATCTGGTTAGAGAGAATTATAATGAAATTGTGGTGCCATCCGGTTTGGGAATAGAAGACCCATATTTAAATGGCTTGATAGAAAATCTCTTATCTGTCCAAGTGGATAGATCACGTTTGATGGCCACCCAGACTGAGCTTTCTCCTGCAGTGAGAGAAGCCAATAAAAAATTAGATGACCTCAATAAGTCCATTCGTGAAATTTTGGATAATGTGGACTTAAATAACCAGATGACAATAAATGATCTGGAGCAAAGGAAAAAAGAAATTGAATCATCATTTAGAAATCTCCCACAGGCAGAACAGAATTTGATTGCTTTGCAGAGGCAGGCTGATCTTTCTGAAAGCATATATAACTTCTTAAGTGAAAAGAGAGCAGAATCTGCTATTACCAAAGCTTCTAATAGGCCAAATAATAAAATTATTGAATTTGCGAAGACGGTAGGTGGTCCAGTTTCCCCAAAGCCGCAAAGGAATTATTTGTTCGCACTTTTCTGTGGGTTAATCTTACCGATAGTATTTGTAGTCTGTAGAGAGCTTTTCAGAGTTAAAATTGAGGATATTACTTACTTGGAGAAAAAATTAAAAATCCCTGTAATTGCTACTATCCTTAAAAACAAAGAAGAAAATAACCTGGTAGTATTTAACAATGGTAAGTCAGGGATTGCAGAATCCTTCAGATCATTGAGAGCCAATATCAGATATTTAATGCAAAAGGATAAGCAGGTCACCTTAATGCTTACTTCAACTATTTCCAGTGAAGGAAAAACATTCTGTGCTATGAATTTGGCCTCAGTTTATTCTTTGACTGGCAAAAAAACAATCCTTGTAGGATGTGACATGAGAAAGCCTAAAATATTTGATGATTTTGGGCTGAAAAATGATTTGGGACTTTCTACTGTTCTTAGTAATCAGATTGAGAATTGGGGCGATGCTGTTCAAAGTTCTGAATATGAAAACTTGGATATTTTGGTGTCAGGTCCAATTCCTCCTAACCCTGCAGAACTATTATCTGGTGATCAGTTTGAAAATCTAGTTAATGAACTTAAAAAGGTTTACGATGTAATAATTTTAGATACACCTCCAATTGGTTTGGTAAGTGAAACAATCGAATTATTAAATTTTGTAGACCTGACCCTGTTTGTGTTTAGACAAGATTATAGTCAAAGAAACTTTATCGATGCATTGAATGGTCTTAAAACAGGCAAAGGGATTAAAAATATTTATGCCTTGTTTAATGGAGTAGAAGGTAAAGGAGTTACTTACGGTTATGGCTATAGCTATGGCTATGGATATGGTTATTATAGTGATGATAAAAAAAGTAAAAAGTAATCTGAAGCAATTCTAAGTGAAGTTGATTTCAAAATACTTTAAACATTTTATTTTCTTTTACTCCTACTTAGGGAATAGAATAATCTTTCTAGTCGTATTAAGTTTAGTCGGAGGTTTTCTGGATGGTTTTGGCCTTGCCTTATTCATTCCTTTGATTCAAGTCGCAGGGAAAGCTCAAATAGATAAAGCTGAGGCAGAGGAGTCATTAGGATCATTAAATTTTTTGCTTGACTTTATTACCTGGTCAGGCTTTGAATTGACTGCTGTTGTAATTCTGGTATTTCTCTTACTCATTTTTGTGGTAAAAGGGCTTTTTAAGTATTTAGAAAGCCATTATAAAGTACTGGTTCAAATGTATTTTGTCAGAAAGATCAGATACCAAATGGTAGATAGTCTCGGCGACATGGAATATAGGAATTTTCTAGGTCTTGATGCCGGCCGGGTTCAAAACACGCTCTCTGGGGAGATATACAAAATTGTATCTGCTTATGTGGCATATTTTAATACCCTCCAGTCTTTCGTATTACTTTTGGTTTATGTAGTGTTGGCCTTATTGGCAAACTTTCAATTTGCACTTGTGGTCAGTGTAGGAGGTTATTTATCCAATCTGATTTTCAAAATCATTTTTAAATACACAGAATCTGCTTCCCTTAATAACAGTAAACTAAGCCATAAGTATCAGTCTTCTTTGATTCAAGCAGTTCATAATTTTAAGTACCTAAAAGCCACAAATTATTTTCAGAAATATAAAATCAAGCTAAAGGATTATGTAGACCAGATTGAGCTTGAGCAAAAGAAAATCGGAATCTTCAATGCGATTCTGATGGCAGCCAGAGAACCTTTAGTAATTGCAATTGTGGTAGCTGCTATTTTAGTGGAGATAAAACTTCTTAATGGGAATATTGCTGCCATATTTTTAAGTTTAATGTTCTTTTACAGAGCATTGAATTTTATCATGTTAGTTCAAACGCATTGGCAAGCTTTTACCGCAAATTTAGGTGGGCTTCATGTAGGATTGGAGCTTCTCAATGATCTGGAAAGTGGCAAGGAACAAGATGATTCCACAGTTTTAGTGGAAAGAATAAAATCAATCTATCTAAATAAAGTGGGCTTTTACTACTCTCCAGAAAAGAATGTTCTTAAAAACATAGATTTAGAAATAGCTAATAATCGATCATATGCACTTGTTGGGAAAAGTGGCAGTGGCAAAACAACTTTAACCAACCTGCTCGTCGGTTTAATTCATCCTACTTCTGGAGAATTTACTCTCAACGGAAAACCACTCAGGTCTTATAATCTTTCTAGCTACAGATCAAAAATTGGCTATATCACTCAAGAAGCAGTGATTTTTAACGATACCGTTTTTAATAACATCACATTCTGGGCAGAAAAGACAGAGGCTAATCAAAAAAAGTTTATTAAAGCAATCGAACTGGCAAATCTCACAGAGCTAGTTGAAGGACTTCCGGAAAAGGAAAATACCATCCTAGGTGATAGTGGAGCTTTGATTTCCGGAGGGCAAAAACAACGGATTTCTATCGCCAGAGAGTTATTTAAAGATGCTGAATTATTGATTTTTGATGAGGCAACTTCGGCCTTGGATAGTGAGACTGAAAAAATGATTCAAGAAAATATTGATTCATTAAAGGGATCCTGCAATATCGTATTGATTGCACATAGACTAAGTACGGTTAAAAATGCTGATGAAATCCTTCTTATGAAAGACGGAGAAGTTGAATGTAGAGGCACTTTTGCTGAACTATTATCTGATAGCAAAACCTTCAAATCGATGGTTGAGCTTCAGGAGTTTTAATTTATTAGCATAGAATCATGGTAAAATTCCTAGATCTTCAAAAAATAAATCTTGCACATGAGGCTGAATTACAAGAAGCCTTAAATCAAGTTTTGTTAAATGGCTGGTATATCAGAGGTAAATTTCATGATGAATTTGAGTCGAAATTTGCTGACTACTGTGGCACATCCAGATGCGTTGGAGTGGCAAATGGATTGGATGCATTGATTTTGATTTTCAAAGGTTTTAAGCAATTAGGACTGTTGAAAGATGGGGACGAGGTGATTGTCCAAGCTAATACCTATATCGCTTCGATTATTTCAATTACAGCTTCAGGTTTGGTTCCAGTTTTTGTAGAGCCGGATAAGGATACTTATAATTTAAGTGTTGAAAATGTAAGTAAAGCTATCACTAGTAAAACAAAAGCAATCCTGGCGGTTCATCTATACGGACAGTTGTCTCCGATGAGAGAATTGAAAGAGTTGGCTGAAAAAAACAACTTGTTATTAGTGGAGGATTGTGCTCAGTCTCATGGTGCAAAGGATCATAGAGGCTTAAAGGCTGGAAATCTATCTGATGCTGCTGGTTTTTCATTTTACCCAGGTAAAAACATGGGGGCTTTAGGCGATGCCGGTGCAGTAACAACATCCAATGAATCTCTGGCAAACATCATTAAAACCATGGGCAACTATGGAAGTCAAAAAAAATACCTCAATGAATTACAAGGGGTGAATTCCAGATTAGATGAAATTCAGGCAGCTGTCTTATTGGTTAAATTGAAATACATTGATCAGGAGAATGAGTTAAGAAGAAGAATTGCAGAGAGATATCTTTCAGAAATCATTAATCCTCACTTAACGTTACCAAAATTTCAATCAGGTAGTTTAGATCATGTTTTTCATGTTTTTGTTATCCGGTGTAAGAATAGAAAGGAATTTATTGAGTTTACTGATTCACATGGCATACAAACTTTGATTCATTATCCTATTCCTTTTCACAAACAAGGAGCTTATCAAGAATATGCATCCTTGAAACTTCCAATCACAGAACGTATCCATGAGGAGATTGTAAGCATCCCAATCAGTCCGGTTATGGAAGAATCAGAAGTTGATCAGGTAATCCAAGTATTAAATCAATATAGACCTGGATAAGGAAGTGCCTAATTATCCTTTGGTTAGCAT
This sequence comes from Algoriphagus iocasae, assembly GCF_014206875.1. Lineage (GTDB taxonomy): Bacteria > Bacteroidota > Bacteroidia > Cytophagales > Cyclobacteriaceae > Algoriphagus > Algoriphagus iocasae. The sequence continues at coordinate 560,137 of NZ_JACIJO010000003.1, forward strand.
TATAGCGATAGCCTATAACCATGAAGAATTTTTGGAAGAGGCATTGGATAGCATTATTTTCCAATCCTATCTGGAAATTGAAATAATCATCGTGGATGCATGCTCCAAAGATCAAAGTGTCTCTAAAATAAAAGGCTGGATCAATAGAAATCCTCAGGCCAAAGTCAAAACGATTTTTCAGTCCTCAACCAAGAAAATCACCGAAAACGCAAACGATGCTTTAAAATTGGTTGAAGGTGAATATTATCAGATTTTAAGCTGTGACGATGTTTTGATGCCTCAAAAGATCAAAGATCAAGTAAAAGTATTCCAAACATCTGATGAAAAACTTGGAGTTGTTTACTGCGATGCAGAAAAGATAGATAAGAAGAGTCAGGCTTTAAAAGAACCTACATTTTTTCAGGAAAGAAATTGGACTTCTTCTTCTCAATTACCTTCGGGAATGATATTCCCTATACTCCTGATGGATTATTTTATTACTGCTCCGACAGTATTGGTTAAAAAGGAATTTGCGTTGAAAGTCGGTGGCTATAACCCAGAATCCATGATGGAAGATCTGGATTTGTTTTTAAAGATGGCCCAGCAATTTTCGTTTAAGGGAATCCTGGAAGTTGGAGTCAAATACCGAGTATTAGAAACTTCTTTATTAAGATCAACGGATCCTTTCTACAGGCAATCCACAAGGCTGAAAATCTATTCAGATTATTTGGATCAAAAAGGAGAATGGGATCGATTTATCACACACCAATTCCTTATAGCTCATAAGACTAAATCATTTTTCCTAAAGATGATTTACTCCCTTCAGCTAGCCATACAAAAATTACTAAAATCACAGTTTAAAAAGCATTATTAACCTTTCTATGACCATCAAAAGAAAGGTTTTATTCATTTTACCCGAGATATTGGGGCCTGGTGGACAAGAATTAGAAAATATAGGATTTGCAAAGTGTCTTCATTCTGATCCTCGATTTGAAGTTGCTATTCTAAATTTTTATTCCCCATTCCAAGTAAATGAATTAGAAAATCTTCCAAAATTAGACTGGGATTTACCTCAGCTAAAGCAGGTGGTTTTCAATAAGAAATTTCTGAAAATCTGGATCAAATCAGGCTTTAGGTTTGATATGAGTCTGGGCAATTGCTTCAGAAATTTTCCTGAATTATTCGACTTTTGGTTGATTGAAAAACTTCAAGGATTTGACCTTTGCTTTACTGGAATCAGTCCCACCAGACTGCTACCTCATATTTTGAGACTTTGTGTTCAAAATAGAGTTGCTTTTGCCTATCATGAGTCTTCGATTTTCCATCCAAAGAATGATCATTTCTATCGATTGATGGAGGGGAATGGTTCTTTTTTGATTTCTGCTCAGGCTAAAGAAGAATACCTTTTGGAAAATTATCCCAAGGCTGATTATTCCATCATCAAGCAGTGGATTTATTTGGGTCAAGAAGAATTTCTTAAAATCCCTCCTAGAGTTCATAGCCCCATCAAATTTGGATATGTAGGGAGAATGGATTTGGGCAAGAATCTTCAAGTGATTTTAGAGGCTGTAGAAATATTAAAGAAAAAGGATCTTGCTTTTGAATTTTTATTGTTTGGCGATGGACCAGAATTAGCCAATTTGAAAGCTTTTGCCAAAGATTCAAATATTGAAGACAGGGTTAATTTTAGAGGCAGTTTTCCTTTTGAGGAAAGGCATCGCTGTTTTTCTGAAATAGATGTATTCGTAATGACCAGTACTTTTGAGGGTGGCCCTTTGGTTATTTTGGAAGCAATGGCTGCAGGAAAGCCAATCATTACAACAAAAGTAGGGGATGTTCCTAACCGGGTTTTTGAAGAGCAAAACGGATACGTCTTGCCAGTCGATTGTTCTTCATCCTCTTTATCCCAGGCTATGGAACATTATTTAAACAATAAGGAGGAAGTTATCAAGCAGGGTGAAAAAAGCAGGGAACTCTTTTTAAATGAATTTGAAGAAGAAGGCTGTGAAGAACTCTTCAAGAAAAGTTTACTGAAAATCATTAGGTCAAAAAATTACTAGTGAATAAGAATATTCTATTTGTAATTCCAGATGGGGTAGGGATCAGAAATTATCTGTATTCTGATTTGTTTCTCCATTTGAATCAACAAGGGTTTCATATCCATTTGATGCATAATCTAGAAAGTCAGATTTTAAATTATGTAAAAAATGAAAGAGGAATTGATTTCAGCGATGAACCTTTAAGAAAGGTAACAGAATCCAGATTTCAACAATTTCTGCGTGAAACTTCCACCTATGCAAGGCTGAAGCACAATTCCAAACTAAAGCAAAATCCAACCATCTTGACCAATTGGTTTAAGGTTAGAAATAATCCTTTGAAAAGGGTATTTCAAAAAACGACAGAACTTGCGAGTACTACCTTATCCAACTATGAGGGCATCAAATATCTGGAGGAAACCAATAGACTGAAATGGCGCCGAAGTTTGGCCTACCAAGAATTCAAATCAGATATTCAAAGAATCAAACCTGATTTAATCTTTATCACCCATCAACGGGTTGCAACTTTAGAACCGCTATGTTTGGCAGCCTCTGATCTGGGGGTAAAAACAGTGACAGCAATTTTTTCTTGGGACAATCTTCCAAAGGCAAGACTTCCCCTTCGTACGGATCATTACGCGGTTTGGTCTGAATACATGAAAAATGAACTCTTGGAATATTATCCAGAGATTCCAGAAAGCGCCTTAGCTATTGTTGGAACGCCTCAATTCGATTTTCATTTTCAGCCTGAGTTATTGGAGTCGAGAGAAGATTTTGCCGCAAAGTATGGTTTGGATACTTCTAAAAAATGGATCCTCTTCTCTGGAGATGATGAGTTGACTTCTCCACATGATCCAGATTATTTAAGTGACGTTGCTTCTGCTTTGGAATCTAATCCTGAAGTTTCAATTCTTTTTAGGCAAGTTCCGGTATGCACAGTAGAACGTTACCAAACTGTATTGGATCGGTTTTCCAATATCAAACATATTCCTCCCAAATGGGAAAAAGGGGCTAGTTGGATGTCCTTTTATCCACTTTTCGAGGATATAAAACTCTTGATGAACCTCTGTCAGCATTGTGAGTTTTCTGTGAATATTGGATCCACTATAGGATTGGACTTTTCTTATTTTGATAAGCCAACAGTTTTTTTGGCTTATGATACTGTGGAAGATAAAAATTGGAGCACTGATGTAGTTTATAAATTTCAGCATTTCAGATCCTTCGAAGGGTTGGATGCGGTAGTTTTCGCAAAGGAAAAATCTAGCTTATCATCTCTCTTGAATCAGGTGTTGGAGAAGCCAGAGGCTTTTTCCACCCAAAAGCATCTTTGGAGAGACAAGATTGCCTCAAATAGAAAAAAGAACCTTTCCTCCAAACAAATTACAGCATTTTTGGAATCTATTTTAGTGGAAACAGAGGCTGTTCAGGAATAGAAAAATCAACTCATTAAGAATATAGAAATGCATATTTGCTTTTTGACCAGCGAATACCCTAAAGCAGGATTCCCTCATGGAGGAGTAGGGACTTTTCTCCAAATCTTGGCAAGGAATCTTGTTAAGCATGACATACGTGTTTCAATAGTCGGTCTAAACTATACGGATGAATACGAGGAGGCAATCGATGCGGGAGTACACATTTTTAGACTTAAGCCTAGAAAAGTAAAACCAATAACATGGTATCTTACTTTTCAAGCTGTTAATTCCAAAATCAGGGAAATTCATAAGAAGCATCCCATCTCCATTGTCGAATCCACAGAATTGGGTTTGGCTTTCATAAAAAAGATTTCTGGAATCAAGTATTTGATCAGAATGAATGGAGGACATCATTTTTTCGCTGAATCTGAAAATAGACCTATTGATCCATGGAAAGGGTTTCAGGAAAAACGTTCATTTAAAAAAGCAGATTTGGTTTTTGGGGTAAGCGAATATGTAATCAATCATACCGCTAAATATTTGGACTTCGCTGAAAAAAAAGGACCAGTTATATACAATCCTGCAAATCTGGAGCACTTTTATAAAGCGGATCCAAAAAAGATTATACCTGGTAGAATATTTTTTGCTGGAACCGTTTGTGAGAAAAAGGGGGTGAGACAATTGATTTTGGCCTTCCCTAAGATCAAGGAAAAATTTCCGGAAAGTGAATTGTATATCGCGGGAAGAGACTGGTTCTTTCCGGATGGCAGGTCTTACATTCAGTATCTGAAAGATTCACAGATTCAAGGTTCGGTGAAAGATTCCATTAAATTCTTGGGGCCTGTCGCAAATCATGAACTTCCAAAGTTTATGGAAGAAGCAGAAATTTGTGCTTACCCTTCTCATATGGAAGCGATGCCTCTTGCTTGGATAGAAGTTTTGAGCATGGGGAAGGCATTTTTGGGCTCTATTTTAGGTCCTGGTCCTGAAGTTGTAAATGATCATGTGACCGGAAGGGTTTGTGACCCAAGGGATGTAAAAAGTGTGGAGACTGTATTACTGGAAATGCTTTCCGACAAGGAAAAAAATCTGAAAATGGCTGAGGCTGCCAGAAAAGATGTTTTGGAACGCTATTCAATTGATAAGCTAGTGCATAAAAACATAGACCTTTTTAGGCAAGTAGTATCCAGATGAATTTTTTGATTCTTTCGCATGTTCACCATGTCAAAAAAGGCGGAAGATTTTTTGCTTATGGCCCCTATGTTAGGGAAATGAATATTTGGACCAAGTTTTTTACTTCTGTAACCATTTTGGCACCTTTAAGCCAAGATCGGGAAATAAATCCCATTGAAATTGCCTATGAGCATAACAATATCAGATTTATTCCTGTAAAAGAAATCAATTTAACTTCTTGGAAGGGTAGGTTTCAAACCCTTGTTTCATTACCAGGCATAATAGCGAAAATCATCAGTGCTATGAGGTCCACAGACCATATTCACCTTAGATGTCCTGGGAATATGGGTTTGCTAGGAGCTATTCTCCAATATTTTTTTCCATCCAAAAATAAAACAGCAAAATATGCTGGTAATTGGGATCCTGAAAGTACGCAACCTTACACTTATAAACTGCAGAAAAAACTGATTTCAAATCCGGGATTTGCTAAAAAAATGAAGGTTTTGGTATATGGTGAATGGCCTCACCAAAGCCAAAACATTGTGCCTTTTTTTACATTTTCTTATAGTGAAAATGAACCTCAAATAGGCTTCAGAGAGCCATTGAGCTCCGAGAATAAGCTTCAATTGCTTTTTGTTGGCGCATTGGTTTACGGAAAAAACCCTCTTATGGCAGCTGAAGTGGCAAGAATACTGAAGGCACAAAACCTGAATTTTAAATTGACTTTTTGTGGAGAAGGTGATCAAATGGAGCCATTACGCCAATTTGCAAAGGAAAATAATCTTACTGAGGAAGTGGAGCTTTGTGGAAACTTGCAAAGTGAAGCTTTAAAAGAAAAATATAAAACCTCCCACTTTTTAATATTTTTATCAGATAGTGAAGGCTGGCCAAAAGTTGTAGCTGAATCCATGTATTTTGGTTGTCTTCCTATTACTACTCCCGTATCTTGCGTCCCATATATGTTGGGTAATGGAGAAAGAGGTGATTTGGTGGGAAAAGATCCAAATGAAGTTGTCAAAAGGATCAATTATTATTTAGAAAATCCTCTGGATTTTGACAGAAAATCAAAAAATTCAAAAGAATGGTCCAAAGCTTTTACCAAGGAAAGTTTTGAACTAGAAATAAAGAAGTTAATAACTAATGTATAAAGAAGGAACCTATTTTTCCGATACCAAGAGGCACTTGGAAGATTCAGATTTTAAAGTAAATGCTATTCTTAGAATTTTAGACCCAGTACTTAGCAAAAACAACTTAAAGATCAATTCTTATGCTGATGTAGGCTGTGGTGCAGGAGGAGTTCTTTTAGGGATTTCAGAAGCTTTTGCAAAAAATGGAAATATCCTGAAAGAAGTAAAAGGATATGATGTTTCCCCTCATGTTAAAGACATGAAAGTTGAAAATGTCGTTTTCGAACATGGAGATTTTGTGGAGATAGGAACCAATACAGATCTGATCACACTGACTGATGTTTTTGAACATGTCCCTGATCCTGTAAATTTCATTAAAAATGTATCTAAGAAAGGGAAAATAATAGCTTTCCATATTCCTTTGGATGACTGCGTAAGTGTAAATCTGAGAAATCTTCAAAGGCAAAAAATTCAAAACCCTGGGCATTTGATCTTCTTAAATGTAAACTCCGCATTAAATATGATAACCATGGCCGGTTTGCAGATTTTAGATTATGATTTTTCCAAAGAAACGATCAAAGCCCCATCCAATAATGAAACGTTGCTTCAAAAGCTATTTACTCCTGTTAAAAGGCTAATGGTAGCATTGAATCCTTGGCTTTATTCCAAGATTTTTGGGTTTAGCCTAGTTGTTGTCGCTAAAGCAAATTAATGGTAACTACCTCATTTGACAAACCCAAAGTTTACCAATTGGTTGATTCTCTTAGTTTAGGAGGCACAGAAAGAATGTCTGTGAATATCGCTAATAGTCTGGCTGAGATGGGGATTGAAAGTGGTTTGGTTGTGACTAGAGAATCTGGTGGATTGGAGCAATACCTAAACCCATTAGTCAAGAAAAAAATCTATAACAAGAAAGGAAAGCTTGACCTTTTTACCTTCTATAAAATCCTGAAGTTCTTAAAGTCAGAAAACCCGGAAGTATTGCACGCGCATCAGACCTCTATTTTATGGGCGGTTTTATTAAAGAAATTCCTTCCAAAAACTAAATTGATTTGGCACGACCATTTCGGGATGAGCGAACAATTAGATCAGTATCCTAGAAAAGAAATGGACTGGTTGATTTCCTCCATTGATTCCATCGTCACGGTAAATAAAAAAATTGAAAAATATTGGAAGAAAAGATTTCCTGAAAAAAAGAACACTGTCTTTTATATTGAGAACTTTTCAGGAAAATTGATTTCTGTCCCTACAAGAAAATTAGAGACTGAGTTTAAGATTTTAAACATCGCAAATTTCAGGAGACAGAAAGACCAAATTACCCTTCTAAGAGCCTTGGGAGGCTTAAAAAATAAGATTGGAAAATTTAAAGTCTACTTTTTAGGAGAATTTGTGGAGAAGGATTGGCTTGCAGAAGTTCGGGATGAAATCAACAAACTTGGTTTAGAGGACTCCACAGAAATTGTAGGTCCTGTAGATAACATTACCCCATTTATTGAAATGGCCCACATCGGTATTTTGAGTTCAGAATCTGAAGGATTGCCAGTGGCTTTATTGGAGTATGGAATGGGCGCTTTGCCAACTGTTGCGACCGAAGTGGGGCAATGTGCTGATGTACTTGGAAATGGAAGTTTTGGTGAAATAGTTTCTCCAAAATCCCCGGAAGAGTTGCAAGAAGCTATTTTGAAAGTATTCAATAATTACCCTTTTGCTGTGGAGAAAGCTTTTAGACTACAGAAACATACCGAAGAAAATTATGGGGCAACAAATTTTATGAAGAAATATCTTCCTGTAGCTTTGCCGGGATTTAAGATTAAATCAAGCAGTCCCTTGCCAGTATGATAAAAACGATTATCACATCGAAATCTAGATTTGCCTGGGTCATATTCCATATTCTTTTGGGGATCGCATCAGCAATTACTCCTTTTGGGTTAATTGCCTGGTTTTATATCGTCTTTATATCTTCATTTTTTTTGGTGATTAGGAGTAAATCCATTTATCCATTTTGCCTCTTTATTGCCTACCTTACATCTTTTGAACTATTGGCAAGGATGTCTCAAACATCCCCTTTCATTCCATACGAACTCGGTAAGTATTTACTCTTTTTTATGTTATGTATTGGGGTTTATAAGTTTAAATCAAAAAGTATTATAGGCTTAGTGATGCTGGCCTTACTGATCCCTTCTGCATTTTTTGACAGATCAGGGGAGGTTACCAGAAGTTCCTTGATATTTAATCTGATGGGGCCAATTAATGTGGCCATGGCCATCTGGTTTTTTCAGGGTAAAACAATTTCAAAATTGCAGTTGATCCGATTGTTAAGGATTAGTTTATTGCCTTTGATTTCAATTCTTGCTTCTACCATTTTCAAAACCCCTTCCTATAACGATTTGGAATTTTCCCTAGGAGCAAATTTTGCAACAAGTGGAGGAGGAGGATCCAATCAAGTATCCACTGTATTGGGATTAGGAATGTTTATTTCCTTTATTTTCCTAATCAACAAATGGAATTTGACGGGCTATAGACTGACTGATTTTTTATTATTCTTCCTTTTCGGATTTCAAGGGCTATTGACATTTTCAAGAGGAGGAATTCTTGGAGGTGCTTTGGGGATGATGATTGTCGTTTACTTTGTGATCAAGACCCCAAAAAAGAAAAAGAATTTTTTCCGATTACCCAATCTCGGCAAAGCCTTTTTGCTTTCTATATTTTTGATAATGATTACTTTCCAATTGGCTGATAGTCTGACAGGTGGTCTATTAAGTCTTCGATATTTAGGGGAAACGGAAGGGACTTTGGCTGGAACCAAAGAGAAATCACTTAATTCAATAACCACTGGTAGGGTAGATATTTTCTTAGAAGATATGGAGCTTTGGGCTGATGCCCCTATACTGGGTGTAGGCGCAGGAGCCTCTTCTTATATGAGAAATTTTAGCCACTTTTATTTATCCCACGTAGAGATGAGTCGCCTTTTATCAGAACATGGGATTTTAGGATTGCTCTATTTCGCTTTACTTCTTTATGTTTTGATTTTGGTATTGTTGCGAAAACAAACGCCAATGGAAAAAGGAATCATGGTGGCATTTTTTGTCATCGCATTATACACCACTTTTCATGCTGCGATGAGGACCTATCTCACTCCGCTTTTTATAGGTCTAAGTTTGATTTATGTAAAACCATCAAAGCCAAAAAAGCAAAGGCCCAAAGGAGTAAAAAAATTGGAGCCCTTAGTTTCTGAACCAATTCCCGCTACCTAATGGTAAACATTCTTGATTTATTGAAGCTTCAAAAATACCCTATTGAAGCTGCTCAGAAAGAATTAACCTACCTTCAATCTTTATCCAAAGATCAATTTGAAGACTGGAAAAAGAAAAAAGCCTGGGATACAGTAAAGTTTCATTTTGACTATAATCCATTGTATAAAAAATTGGTTGGAAAGCACCTGCCTGAAAGATGGGAAGATTTGCCAATCGTTAAAAAGAAAGATGTACAGTGTGGTTTTGATGAAAAGTTAAGCGAAGGATTACTTAAGAAAGACCTCCATTTTGGGAATACTTCTGGCTCTTCAGGCATTGCCCTGAAATTCGCGAAAGACAAGTATTCCCACAGCATGACTTGGGCTTTGATTTTAGATAGATACCGAAAGATTGGATTTTCTCCCAATGATTTTCAAGCAAGATTTTATGGGATCCCTTTAGGATTTCCCCATTATCAAAAGGAGCGATTAAAAGATAAATTGATGAACCGATTCAGGTTCGTGGTTTTTGATTTTTCTGATGAAAACATGGAGCGTTTCATAGATAAATTCAGAAAGAGCAACTTTATCTATACCTACGGATACACTAATTCCCAACTTTTTTTTGCTAGGTATCTGGAAAAGAAAGGAATTGTTCTAAAAGAAATTTGTCCAACCTTGAAAGGGACAATTGTAACTTCTGAGCAATGTACAGAAGAGGATAAGTCATTTCTGGAAAAGCAATTTGGAATCCCAGTCTTTAACGAATATGGGGCTTCTGAATTGGAATTTTTAGCTATGAGCGACCAGAACGGAACAAGGTGGCTTTCCTCTGAAACAGTTGTGTCCGAAGTTGTCAATGACAGTTATGAGCTTGTCAAAAATGGTGAAGGAGGGAGTTTGATTTTCTCAAATATCTTCAACAAAGCAATGCCATTTATAAGGTATGAAGTTGGAGATATTGGAGCAATAAAAAAACATGATGATTCCATTCTTGACGAACTAAGTCAATTAAATGGGAGATTAAATGATAACATCGTTCTTCCCTCAGGTAGAAAAGCACCTGGATTTACGCTTTATTATATTTCAAAACACTTGACTTCTTCTTTGGGATATCTCAAAGAATACCAAGTGAGACAACTAACCAGAAACTGTTTTGAAATTGATCTGGTGATGGATCAGGAACTGGATGAAAAGACAATTAAAGCAGTGAATGAAGCATTTGAACTTTACATAGAAAAAGGATTAAAGCTAAAAGTGGAGAAGGTGGATAAAATCAACCGGGAAAAATCCGGAAAGTTGAAGCAATTCATCACATTTTTGGAAGACGGTAAATCATGAATATCCTATACTTTTATCAGTACTTCTCCACCTCCAATGGTTCCTGGGGAACGAGGGTTCATGAATTTACAAAGGAGTGGGTAAAAGAAGGACATCAAGTAACTGTTGTCACAAGTGTTTATTCCAAATCTGATATTTCAGCCTCTAAATTTATTGAGACAAAATACTACGAAGGAGTAAAAGTGATTATCATCAATGTAAGAATTGATAATAGACAACCTTTTTTAAAAAGGATTTTTTCATTCCTGGCCTATTCATTTATTTCCTGTTGGTATGCTTTGACATATTCTTGTCAGGTAGTCATAGCTTCAAGTGGCCCCATAACAGTTGGTTTACCCGGATTGTTGGCAAAATATTTTAGGGGAAGAAAGCTGGTTTTTGAAGTGAGAGACTTATGGCCGGATGGAGCTATTGAATTAGGTATAATTAAGAATCCGATCCTAAAAAAACTCTCTCTTGCGTTTGAAAAGTTTTGCTATAAATCCTCAAGCCTGGTAGTCGCTTTATCCGAAGGGATGAAGTCTGAGGTTTTAGCTAAATCGCCCAAAACAAAAGTAATTTCCGTTACCAATGCGGCGAATATTTCTTTGTTTTCTACCCCAGTTCAATTTCCAGAAGGCATGCCGGTCAAGCCATACCAATATGCGATTTACACAGGGAATATCGGTGAAGTAAATAATTCACTTTGGCTCTTGGAAGCCGCAAGGGTACTTCAGGTTAAGGGATTAAAGGATGTTAAGATTTTGATTATTGGAGAAGGTCAACAAAGGGAAATAATTGACGAGGCAATACAAAATGAAGGTTTAGAGACTTTGGTTCGTCTGGGATTAATGCCAAAATACAAGCTTGTTCCATTGATTCAGCATGCCATGGTTTCATTGGTTCCATTAAAAGGAACTAAGATTTTGGACACATCATCTCCTAACAAATTTTTCGAATCCTTATCTGCCGGAGTTCCAGTTATTCAAAATACCCAAGGGTGGATGAAGGACTTCTTGGAAAAAAACAAAATTGGTTATACACTTTCTCCAAATGATCCGAACCAGTTAGCTGATCTGTTACTTTATCTTAAGGATCACAGAGAAGAATTGATTGAGATGGGGAATAGATCAATGAGAATAGCCAAAGAGGAATTTGATGCGGATTTCCTAGCAAGAAAAATGCTTGCAGGAATTGAAAAGACTTGTCAATGAGAATACTTTTGACGGGAGGAACTGGGTTTTTAGGCTCCTATATCTATAAAGCCCTTAGCAATAATCATGAAGTGATAACTCTTGGGAGATCTGAGAAAAACAGCATTCAGGCTGACTTCAATAAAGAACTTCCTACATTACCAGTGGTGGATTGGGTTATTCATGCTGCCAGTCCAGCTCATTTTATTCCTAAAACAGCAGCTGAAAAACAATCATTTTTTGATGTCAATGTAATTGGGACAGAAAGGCTACTGAATGGATTGACAGAGATACCAAAAATCTTCGTTTACATCAGTACCGTGGCTGTTTATGGATTAGAGGAAGGTGAAATGATAAAAGAATCGGCCCCTCTTAATGCTGATACTCCATACGGGAGAAGCAAAGTGGAGGCTGAAAATATAATACAGGATTGGGCCAGGGAAAATGAAGTAAAGACATTTATTTTTAGGCTTCCACTAGTGGTTGGCGAAAATCCGCCGGGTAACTTATCTGCTATTGCCAAGGCAATCAAGAAAAAAATATATTTCAGAATAGGGAAGGGAGAAAATAAAAAATCAATGGTTTTAGCAGAAGACGTCGCTTACCTGATTCCTCAATTAGAAGATAAAAAACCTGGTATATATCATTTATGTGACCCTCACCCTTCTTGTTTATCAGAAATAGACTCTTCGATTGCATCCCAGTATGCTTTTAAGGTGAAAACTTTACCAGACCTCCCAATTACATTGGCTGCTAAGATCGGAGATCTTATACCCTTCTTTCCTATAAATTCATTGAAAGTTAAAAAGCTATCAAATACACTGACTTTTGATACAGGTAAAGCAATCTCGGAGCTTGGTTGGAAGCCAAATAGTGTTCTTGAATTTTTGAAAAACAATACTATTACTTCATGAGAATTTTATTTCTGGGAGAAACTTATAGAGCCGATGCCATCAGTTGGATCAAAGGTGTCGAAATGAATCTAGGAGTAAAATTGGAAACTCGAGAACTTCCAAAAGGAAACTCAAGGATTTTGAGGATGATTTCAGCGCTTGGTTTTTTTGTGAATTTGCTAATGACCAGATTTTCTAAACAATATGATTTGGTCCTTGCAGAACGTGCTACCAGCTATGGTTTTTTCTCCTTGTTTGTTCATACCAAAAAGAGAGTAATTGCACAACAGGGTATAACTGATGTTTATCCAGAAGGAGGCATTTCTGGATATTATAAAAGTATTCTTCAAAGACTTGCATATAAAAATGCGGATTTGATACATGCTTGGGGGCATGTGATGACTTATGCTATGTTGGAATCAGGAGCAAGTCCACACAAAATTATGGTATTGCCGAAAGGAATCGATCTGGGAAAATATCATTGTCCGGAAAAGAGGGAATTGGCACCAGCTTTTATTGTGACTAGATCTTTATATGATTTATATAGGCATATCGATATAATTGAGGCGGTGAAAATTCTTAAGGACAGGTCTATAAATATCCAAGTGTACATAGTAGGAGATGGTCCTGAAAAACCCGAAATACAATCATTAATCAATAAGTATGATCTTGAAGAGGTGGTATTTCTAAAAGGGCATATTCCAAATACTCAACTTCCTGGATTGATGGATTTATGTCGATATTATGTTGCAGTCCCTACTACTGAAGGTGTTTCTAGTTCATTGTTTGAGGCAATGGCCTCAGGCTGTTATCCAATCGTGACAGATCTTCCTGCTAACCAGGCTTTTATAAAAAATAAAATAAATGGGCAACTTGTAAGTCCCTGCAAACCATCAGAATTGGCAGATGCAATAGAATCAGCTTTAATAAATGGGAACCAGGTTGATACAGCTTTGACAGAAAACAGAAAGTACATTGAAGATCATGTAGATCACCAAAAAAACATGAAAATCATTACAGATAGATATAAGACCTTAATGCAAATAAATTAAAACCATGTGTGGAATTGTAGGTTTTTGGAATAAAGAATTACCGGCTTCGGAATCTACGCTGACAGCCATGAGAGAATCTTTGGTTCATAGAGGTCCTGATGCAGGATCCCATTGGGCGGAAGGAAAAATTGGTTTAGGGCATAGAAGACTTTCGATTCTGGATTTGAGTGAGGGGGCTAATCAGCCTTTTCAATCACCTTGCGGAAATTTTATTTTAGTATTTAATGGGGAAATTTTTAATTATAAAAGCTTTTACCCAGAGCTAAAAAATAAAGGATACAGCTTTAAAACAACCTCAGATACAGAAGTATTACTGTATCTGCTTATGGAATACGGAACTGATTCGCTCAGCCGACTCAATGGTTTTTTTGCTTTTTCTTTTTATGATAAGAGAAATCAGGAAATGATTTTGGTAAGGGATAGATTTGGTGTAAAACCATTATTTTATTCCAATAACCATCAGGGCTTTTATTTTGCAAGTGAAATCAAGGCTCTATGGGCAGGAGATGTGCAGAAGGATATCCAAGAGTCTCAACTAGATGAATTATTTCTCTACAGATTTACTTCAGGTGAGAATACTGTTTTCAAAAATATCTACAGATTATTACCAGGCTATCTGATTAGATTAAAAGATTCAGGAAGGCAGGTAAGTTCGGAGCGCTGGTTTCATCTTGGAAATTCTATTGCTGCTCAGCCTAAAATCAACAATCCTTACGAGTGGTTTGAACAGACATTTCATGAAAGCATTCGCCTAAGGATGATAGCAGACGTTCCTGTTGGAACGCTTTTAAGTGGAGGTTTGGATAGTAGCAGTACCTTATTTAGCCAAGCTTCTCAAGGCTTTGATGATCTGAGTGCCTGGAATATTTCATTTAGCAACAAAGAGCACGATGAATCCCATTTAGCCAGGAAATTATCCCAGGAATTGGGAGCTAACTTCCATAGTTTCGAGTTCGATAATGAGCAACTCGTTGATTTGACTACCCGATCCATTGTTCAGCATGATGAACCCATCATGCATTTTTCTGATGGACATTTATTGGGGATTTCGGAGAAAGCCAAGTCGGAGGTAAAAGTGTTACTTTCCGGTGAAGGTGCAGATGAAATTCTTGGAGGATATGTCAGATACAAGGTTCATGATAATGAGCTTCGGTATAACTTGTTAAATATGATTCGTTTCGTTCCTGACAAATGGTTGAAAAATGACCGATTGAGAAAGATGAAACGCTATCTGGGAATGGGCAATCGAGAAGCTGAAATTTTGATGAATGCTAACGAATTGTACTTGGCTGACCTTAAAAAGTTAGGCGTGCTTTCTTCCGATTTACTTCCTGACTTTAGAGTCAAAATTTTGGAAGAAGCTAAAAAAGTCTATCCTAACAACCGTTTGAGACAGTTACTTTATCTTGAGCAACATACCCATCTTTATACTCTTAATGACAGGAATGACCGAACTACAATGGGGGCATCTATCGAATGTAGAGATCCATTTTTAGATCCGAATTTGGTCATTGGGGTGGGAAGTTTGCCAGATAAGTATTTCCACATCAGAGGAAAAGGGAAAGATCTTTTGATGAACAGTATCGGTAAAAAGCTCCCGGAATATATTACCAAACATAGAAAAGTTGGATTGTCAGTTCCATGGGATGAATTGATTTTACAAAACCCAATTCTTAGGGAACATTTGGAGAATTTGCCAAATTCTGACTTATTTTTAATGAAGCCATATTGCTACCTCGATGCGAAAAGCATAGTGGAGAATTTCAAAAAGAATCCAAAATTGTATTACCCAACCATCAGGCAAATCTTCTTCACTGCTATGTGGTTCCAAACAAAATTTGAATTTTCAACCATAGAAAAATAAGCCAGCATTTAACCCGATCTATTTTATGCAAAGAAATGAACAGGTAAAACTCCCACAGATATTTGATCCCAGAGGAAATCTCACATTTTTACAATACCCTGACCAAATCCCTTTTGAGATAAAAAGAGTATTTTGGACATATGATGTTCCTGGAGGAGAGATCAGGGGTGGCCATGCATTTAGACAGCAGCAGGAGTTGATTGTAGCTCTCAGCGGATCATTTGATGTGGTAATTACCAATGAAAACGGAGAGGAAATCAGAACTTCACTAAATAGGTCTTATAATGCTTTGTTTTTGCCAAAAATGACCTGGAGACATCTTGAAAACTTCTCTACTAATGCAGTGGCATTGCACTTATCTGATACTGATTATTTGAAAGAGGATTATATCCGGGATTTTGAAATTTACAAGGAACTTAAGAATGGCTAATAAAACAATTTGGGATTGTAACTTGGTTTATCTTCCAAAATTAGGAGATAGAAAAGGTCATATTACTCCAGTCACAAACTTGAAAGAATTACCTTTTGAAACCAAAAGGGTATTTTATCTATACGATATTCCTGGGGGTGAAAGTAGGGGAGCACATGCGCATTACGAATGCCATCAATTTTTAGTTGCAGTGAGTGGTGCCTTTGAAGTTTTATTGGATGATGGTAATTCAAAAAGACAAGTATTATTAAATAGGCCAGACTTAGGATTATTGATTCCAGCTGGTATTTGGGCATCAGAGATCAATTTCTCTTCAGGTGCTGTCTGTTTGGTATTAGCTAGTGAGAAGTTTAACGAAAAAGATTATATCAGAGATTATAATGAGTATTTAAACTTTATTAAGCCCCATGATTCATCCGCTAGCTGACGTTCAAACCCAAAAGATTGGGGAAAACACCCGAATCTGGCAATATGCAGTTGTTTTGCAAGGAGCCAAAATTGGGAAAGATTGCAATGTAAACTGTCATACTTTTATAGAAAACGATGTACTCATTGGGGACCGGGTGACGGTAAAATCAGGAGTATATCTTTGGGATGGTTTGACAATTGAAGACGATGTATTTATCGGGCCAAATGTCACTTTTACCAACGACAAATATCCCAGATCAAAAAAATATCCATCAGAGTTTCAGAGAACAATCATCAAAAAAGGAGCTTCCATTGGTGCTGGGTCTGTGATTTTGGGAGGCTGCACTATTGGTGAAAACTCCATGGTGGGTGCCGGCTCTCTGGTAACCAGAGATGTTCCGCCAAATACCCTTGTGATGGGAAGTCCAGCCAAAGTGGTACGAAAAATTGAAGTTGATACTGAGTAATACAACATGAGAACAGGAATAAATCCCGCAAAACTAGACTCCAAAATTGCTCAAAAATACCATCACAGGATAATCATACCTGTGTTTATTCCTGAGATTTCAGGCTATTTCCAGAATTTAATGGAGGTGTATCGCCTCTGTATAGAATCCGCATTTTTGACTCAGCATGGCAGGTCAGCAATAACTGTGGTGGACAATGGATCGTGTGATCAAGTGAAATCCTGGCTCAGAGAACTTCAGGATCAAGGTATCATTGAAACTCTAATTACTCATAAAGAAAATGTAGGCAAGATCGATGCTATAATAGGAGCTGCAAGGGGATGTAGAGAAGAACTCATCACTTTGTCAGATAGTGATATTTTATTTAGAAATGGATGGCAAGAAGAAGTTGAGAAAGTATTTATTGCATTTCCTAAAGCTGGCTCAGTAGCACCTTTTCCCATTGCTAGACATATGTATTATCATTCCTCTTCAACCCAAAAGGCAGCATTAATGGGTGAGATTAGCTTTAAGTTTCAAGAAACATCTGAACATGACATGATCAAAGAAGTGTATGATTCTTATGGTTGGAACTACGTTCCTGAATACGATGGATTACTACCAGTAGTATCAAATAAAGGGCAGCAAGCAGTGATGGGTAGCGGGCATCAGGTATTTACCATCAGAAGAGATCTTTTTTTCAAAATGCCAGTTGAGCCAAGTTTTATAAAAATAGGATCAGGATCTGAGTTAAACTGGATTGATAAACCAATCAATGAATTAGGGACCTGGAGGTTAAGTACTCTCCGGACTTGGGTTCATCATATGGGCAACCAGTTGACTGATGAAAACAACACTGCTTTTTCAATGGTTGAGAAAAATGATAATGTTCCTGAACTGATTCAATTAAAAGAATTAAAAACAGGGCAGATCAATCAAACTAATCAAAGAGTATTTGCTAAATTATTCAAGCTTAAAAATGATTCAAGGCCACCCGCGCCTGAATTAACAGTCCAATTCAAAAGCTTATGATTTCGAAGGATTTTAAATTTAACATGAAATTTAATGACACCTCAAGAGAAGGTGCTCTATTATAAAGGATTGAATGGGATAAGGGCAATCGCTGCTTTATCCGTCCTCCTTTCCCATATTATAACTGGGGCTAATTATATCTATCCGGAATTAGAGATAGATGAATTGGATATAGCAAACTATGGTGTTACCATGTTTTTCACCTTAAGCGGTTTCCTTATTACCAGCCTTTTATTGACGGAAAACAAAGAGACGGGCACCATCAAACTCAAAGATTTCTATATCAGAAGGATTCTTAGAATTTGGCCGATTTACTATTTATACATCTTCGTTTCGGCAGCTTGTTTGTATTTTTTCCTTGAAGCCAATATTATTCAGAAGGAGTTATTATACTATTTGACCTTTTTTGCTAATGTTCCATTTATTCTTAGTTCTGGGCTAATGGCAATTAGTCATTTGTGGTCTATTGGAGTGGAAGAACAATTTTATATTTTTTGGCCATGGTTTTTTATGAATACAAAAAGTATTCTTACCAAGTTGTTTGTATTTGTTTTGGCCTTTTACTTTTTAAAGGTCCTCGCTTTGGTGGTTTTTAAATATACTGATAGTGATATTTTCTATACGGTCTTAAAAGTAAATCGATTTGATTGTATGGGAATTGGAGGCATTGGGGCAGTCCTTTACCATCAGAAAAGTAAAGTAGTTGATTTTTTCACCAGTAAAACTGTCCAATGGATCGTTTTGATTTGTTTGGCTGTCATGCTACTCGAGGAATTTAGATTTTCCATGTTAATAGATCATCAACTAGTCGCATTAATCACGCTTTCCTTAATTCTATCCAACATTTCATTAGAAAATCCAATATTAAATTTGGAGAACAATTTCTTCAATTTTATAGGCAAGCTTTCTTATGGCATATATGTTTATCACAAACTGATTGTATTGCTACTAGTACCTTTTGTTAAATTTTTACCCTTTCCAAATGGTTTGAAATTAACCACTTTGGCAGTCCTTTCGCTGGTATTGACACTCGCAATATCCTACCTTTCCTTCCATTATTTCGAAAAAGCATTTTTAAAACTAAAATCAAAATACACCACTATTAAAAGCACTTCCGAAAAGGAAGTAAAAATGAGTTCATAATAGTTTAATTAATATATCCTCTTTCCTATCAATAACAAAAATCAAAGCCTTAAAGGATTAGAAATACAATCGAATTGGCTCCCGTCTCCTGTCTTCCGTCTCTTGTTTCTGTCTTCTGCCCTTTCAAACAAAGTGCTTAGCCTCTAGTCATAAATTCGGATTTCATGTTGTTTCAATGCATCTCCTGTTATTTGCATAGTTTTTGTTAAATTTTAGGGTTGGCGATTTGAAGGGTAGATTATCATCTGTTTCAATTGCATACGGTTTGGTTTTTCCTCACCTTTGGTTAATAGTTTGAAAGATATTTTAAAGTAAATGGCAAAAACTTTACTTGGCTTTACAAGACTGGTAAGAACTTCTCTCCGAAAAGGAGGAAAGCTGTTTGCTTTAACGGCTTTAGTCTTTCTTTTTTTTCAATTTATTGTAAGCCATTCTGTAGAAGCACAGGTAGTAGTCATACCAAGAGAAGGTTTTCCTTATTGTCAGCCCTTTCAAGGAGGTGGGCCTTTTGACTATACAATCTTAGGTGGGGAAATTAGAATTCCAGTTGGAGCACCAGAAAACCCCACATCAAATACTATTATAAATTCATTTATTGCTAACCCTACAGGTCAATCACTACAATTAACCCCTTACCAATATTGGCATTCTGGGTATGCGATTGTTGATATTCCTTTCTCATCTCAATTTGGGATAAGAGCATCATTTGAATACTTTTCTTATGGTCCTTTTGATAGGGCAACCGAGCGGGCAGTTCCAGCAGATGGGATCAGTTTTTTTATGTTTGATGCAGATAGACCTATCGATATTGGGTATTTGGGTGGATCACTAGCATATGCTCCTTATATAGACCTAGATGGTACAGAGTTGCAACCAGGTATTGCTGGTGGGTATGTTGGAATTGGATTTGATGAAAGAGGAAATTTTGGTGTTGGTACTTTAAATCAGGATAATTCTCTATGGTTAAAAGGCTTGCCTAACACTATCACAATACGTGGTCCTGAAACCTCTAATTATGACGTATTAGAAAGATTTGTTACAAATAGGTCTCGTGATACAGATGGAATAGAATATTTACCGAGCAATCCAGAACCTCAATGGTTTGATATTGATAATATTTCTTCAATTAGAACAATTGATTGTAATCAACCTGGATATAGAAAAGTTTTTATTGAACTGACCCCAAATGGACTAGGAGGATATGATATCAAGATAGATATGTTGGTAAATGATGAGGATGGGCTTCAACTTGTTTCATTTCCTCCAATAAATTACCCATATGCCGCTCCTGAAAGATTGAAAATTGGTTTTGCAGGAAGTACTGGATATGGTAGGAATAACCATGAAATCAGAAACGTAACTGTAAACGTTGCTGATATATCTGCGGCATTATTACCACAAGTTTCCGATCAAGAAAAAATAATCTGTAAAGATGATGATTTAGAGTTTACATTTGATGTAAATCTTCAATCAGGTAATGACGCATTTATTACCTGTATGCAACTTTTTGCCAATAACCCAGGTCCTCCTGATAATTCTGTCCCGCCAAACACTTTTGATTGTGGGTTTGATGGTTCGCTTTGTACTGGGAAATGTAATCCAGATAATTATGAAGTTCCAGTTTACGATGCAAGTGGAAACCTTTTAGGAACATTTTATTCCATTTTAGAAGAATTGAATACCGGTAACTTTGAAGACGAAAGAAACAAGGCAACAATTAGATTTGAACCTGCCCCAGGATTTACAGGTGAAGCAACAGTTTATTATAACGTTACAGATAACTATGGATTGACTTCCCAGCCATCAAAGATCACTGTAGTGTCCAACCCATTCCCAATAAAAATTCAAGATGGATCTATTGACAACCCTACTTGTGATGGACAGCAGGATGGAAGAATCTACGATGTAATTGTTGGGGATTTGGTTGCTGGATTTGATTACGAATGGCTTTTTGATGGAAATTCTATAGGAAAATCAGGTGCTTCTGTCAGCTCATTGGTAAATGGCGAAGCAACTTTTGAATTAGCAGGAGTCAATCTAGGCACATATACTTTGAATGTTTGGAACCCTTCAGATTCTCAGACTGGAGGTTGTTATGAATCAGTAGTTGTTGTTGTGGATCAAGAAAATGGTACACCAGTAACTATTGATATCCCTGATAAAACAATTTGTGAAGGAGAGGATGTATCTTTCCTTCCTTTAGTAGATCCTGCTGATATTCCTTCTGGAGCAACTCCAACTTTTTTATGGTACCAAAATGCCAATAGATCTGGAGGAGCATTAGTGAATAATTCCACCATCGATGTTGATGGAAATCAAGTAACCGTTTCCATTGCTGCTACTGGGGAATTGACACTTTCTGGTTTGAAAAATAATGGGGCAAATTCCACTTATGAATTTTTTGTAGAAGTTGCTGATCAGACCCAAGCAGGTGGTAATTTCTGCCCATACATTGGTGATGTCTTGACAAAAGCTACGGTGTTGGTAAATCCACCGCTGACTTTTTCAGTTGACCATAAAGATGATTGGTGTATTAGCTATTCAGGTGAAATTGTAGCGACAATAACAGGAGCATCTGATGTGACATATACGCTATTGGATGAAAATGATCAGGAGTTGGGAACTAATTCCACAGGGGTGTTTTCTTCTTTACCAGCTGGATTGTACAAAGTTTTTGGATCATCCCCATCTCTCGGTTGTAGCTCTCCAATAGAAGAAGTTACTGTGGAAGGACCGGCAGAAGGATTGGTAATTGCACCAGGAGCAGTAGATAACTCTTATTGTGGGCTTCCAAATGGATCTATTACATTTGATTTATTTGGGGGAAATGTTCCTTATCAATCAATCAAAGTGAATGGGACTCAAATTCCATATGATCCAAAAGGCGTTTACACAGTAACTGGATTATCAGCTACTCAATATACCATAGATATCATTGATGCTAAGGGATGTACTACTAGCCAGACTATGGAAGTCGCAGCAGATCCTCCTTCCTACTTTTCTACAATTGGCTCAGAGGTTTGTGAAGGGAAAGTTGGAACTGCTAACCTGGATGTTCAAGACCCATCAACAGGTTCACCAATATTTGAATGGTATTATCAGAATGCAGCAGGGGACTATGTATTAATTTCAGATGGGATGACTGTAGGAGATTATTCCTACCAGATTAGCTCGGATTACGAACTTTCTGTAACTGGCCTTCCAGCAGATTCAGTTCCTTATATTTTTTATCTTTTGGTATCTGGAGATAGAATTTGTGATCAAGGATATATACCAACTGAAATAAAGGTTACTCCAGGTCCAGAAATGAATGCCCCAATTGTCACTGAAACTTGTTTTGGTGAAAGCACAGGATCTATTCAGGCTCAGATTCCAGGAAATAATTATGCTGACTTTGAGTTTAGTATTTCAGGTTATAATGGCGTATTTGTAGATTTCTCTAATAATGGGGGCTTGTTTGAAAACCTTCCTGCAGGTGAATATAAACTAAGTATAAAAAGTGCCTTGGATTGTATTACCACTTTGGATGGAATAGAAGTCTTAGAACCTTCTGAGCCAATTGGAATAGCAAATCAATCAATTGAAAGAGCTTCTTGTGATCTTCCAAATGGTTCGGTCAAAGATATCCAAATAGTTGGCGGCTGGGGCAATTACTCAGTGGAATGGAGAAAAGGTGCAATAGATGGATCCATAGTAACCGGTGATATCACAGGAGCTTCAGATCTATTCCCGGACACCTATTATTTATTGGTTATGGATGAAAAAGGCTGCTCAGAAACTTTTGAATTTATCGTAGAAGAGTTGTCTGATCCGGTTTACGATTTAGTTCCCCCTATAAATGTTTGTGAAGGAGAGCAGGTAGAAATTAGACCTATCCATTTGGCTCCTGATCCAAATCTTCCTCCTGCAGCATTTACAGAAGTATTCTGGTATAAAGACCAAGGCCAAAATGGTCTTATTGAGAATGGTACAGATCCTTCTAATCTTGATATTATCTATACAATAGATGATACAGATTGGTTAAATCCAAGACTTTTAATTGATGGTTTGCCTGAAGGAACCCATGATTTTTATTTTTATGTAGAATGTACAGGTCAGGAAATAGAAGTGGAAATAGAAGTATATGCCATTCCTACTGTTCAATTGGAAACTACTCCTGTTTCTTGCTTCGGAGCGATTGATGGAAAAGTGAATTTTATTTCTGGAACCTCTCCTGTATATGAATATAGCATTAATTCAGCTGCTCCAATATCTCAAAGTGAATTCGAAGCAATGGGTTTTGCAGCTGGAACTTATACTGTGGAAGTTACTACACCTGCAGGTTGTCCACAGGAATTGGAATTCACCATAGAAGGACCAGATGCTGCTTTGGAAATCACTCCATTAACAGGTATAGATCCTGGTTGTGGAGCATTAAATGGAAAATTGGAAGCAACAATTTCTGGCGGTTGGAGTCCTTATCAAATTACTGTCATAAAAGATGGAGTTGTTCTTCAGACCATAATGGATTCAGGTTCTTCTGTATCCCTAAATGGTTTGGGATCTGGAATCTACTTATTGGAAGTTGAAGATGCTCAAGGTTGCCAGATTAGTTCTACAGAGCTTGAATTAATTGATGGCCCTTCTCAAATTCTGGTTGACGATCAGGCAATCTGTGAAGGTCAACAAGTTGTTTTGACTCCTACTATTGATCCTGCTACTCCAGGAGCTACGTTTGAATGGTACTTTGATTCAAATACAAATCAGGAAATAGTTTCCAGTTCTACTCCAAATGCTCAAGGAATAACTTATGAGATAGATGGGTCTACTGGGGCATTATCTGTTTCAGGTTTGCAAGTATCCAATAACCCTTATCAATATTATGTAATCGCTGTGGGTGCAGGTGTTTGTACAGGATTTGTCGCAGAAGCAGAGGTAATGGTTTATGGGACCCCTACTGCAAGTTATACAAAAGTGGATGAAGTCTGCTTTGAAGATGGTGGGAGTATCAATGTGACTGCATCTGGGGGTTCTGGTAATTACACCTTTACATTAGATGGTCAGATTTCCCAAGATTCTGGACTTTTTGAAAATGTGCCAAGAGGAATTCATACTGTCACCATCAGCACTCCTGAAACCTGTGAAGTTCAACTTGCTAATATTGAGATTCTTGGACCTTCAGCTCCCTTGGAAGCTGAGATTACAGATATTGTCAACCCTTCATGTGATATAGCAAATGGTAGTTTGACTTTAACTGTTACAGGTGGAGTACAAAATTATAGTGTAGAAGCCTTTAAAGATGGCACTAGCCAAGGAACCTTTACATCTGATCAAAATGGAATTGTTTTAATACCAGATGTTTCAAAAGGTGAATTTGTATTTGAAATTACTGACGCATTGGGATGTACTATTACATTATCTGAGCCATTGGAATTGGTAGAAGTTCCAACAGAAATTACTGTAGAAGACCAATTGATCTGTGAAGGTCAGGATGCTGTTTTAATTCCTACTGTGCCAAGTTCAGTTGATTCTCCAGTGTTTACCTGGTTCTTTGATGAAGAAATGAATAACCAAATCCAAAACGGTTCGGTAAATGGTGTGGATTATCAGATAAATTCAAATGGCGAATTGTCAGTTTCAGGTCTTGCACCTTCTTCTCAAGCATATGAATATTATGCCATGGTAGAGGGTAATGGAGTTTGCGGAGTTATTCCTGAAAAAGCTCTAATTACGGTTACCCCTTATCCAAACCTTCGGGTTTCAAACCCTTCTATCGTTTGTGATCCAGAAGGAACAGTGGACCTTACCAATTACATTGAAGGCTATAATCCTTCGGTATATGAATACAATATCATTAGCCCATTGGGAACTGCCTTAGTTGGAAATGAAGTAAGTGCAGTAAATGTTTCTGGAAATTATGAAGTGAGTTCTTCTATGAAAGGCACAGGTTGTTGGACAGCATCTCAAAGGATTTTAGTGAGGATTGCTGAAGAACTTTTAGAATCAAACTTCCTTTACCATGCAGATCAAGGCGGTGGAATTATTCTCAGCAATGATGTCATACAGGTCAAAGAGAATGTTGATTTTGAAGATATTTCTACAGGTGAGGTAATAATTTGGGAGTGGAACTTTGGAGATGGAAGTACCAGTAATCAGCAAAACCCGAATCACGTATATCAGAAAAAAGGAACATATACAGTGACTTTGAAAACCACTGATTCCATTGGATGTCAAAGTGTATATTCTATTACGGTGGATGTTAAAGACGATTATCTTTTAATGATGCCTAATGCATTTACTCCTGATGGTCTGAAAAACCAATATTATAAACCTTTGCAGAGAGGCATAGCAAGTATTGAGTTTTATGTGTTTAATACTTGGGGAGAGTTGATTTATCAAACTGATTCTTTGGAAGACCTTGGCTGGGATGGAAACCATAATGGCAAACCTGCGCCAAATGGAAACTATGTATACAAAGTCAAATACGAAACCAGATCTGGAAATGTATTTGATGAATCAGGAGTATTTATTTTAATTCGATAAATGATCATAGCCGAAATAGGACAGGCTCACGATGGGAGTCTGGGAAATGCACATGCCTTTATTGATGCTTTAGCAGAAACAGGTATTGATGCTGTAAAATTTCAAACTCATATAGCAGAGGCAGAATCGTCCAGCTTCGAACCTTTCCGGGTAAAATTTTCCAAACAGGACTCTACTCGGTTTGACTATTGGAAAAGAATGGAATTCACTCCAGAGCAATGGAAAGGTATCAAAGACCATTGTGAGGAGAAAAATCTTGAATTTATATCCTCTCCCTTCAGCAATGCTGCCGTGGATTTATTGGAAGAGCTAGGAGTAAAAAGATATAAAATCGGATCCGGAGAATTAGGCAATTTTCTAATGCTTGATAGAATTGCAAAAACCGGGAAACCTATAATTTTAAGCTCCGGAATGAGTTCATTCGAAGAGCTTGATAAGACTTTTGATTTTTTAAAGCCATTTGGAAATAGTTTAAGTATTCTCCAGTGTACTACTGCATATCCCACGCAACCCGAACAATGGGGATTGAATGTGATGTCTGAATTAAAAGATCGTTATCAGGTTCCTGTAGGCTTTTCGGATCATAGTGGAGATATTTATGCATGTCTCGCCGCAGCCTCTCTTGGGTCTGAGATCTTTGAATTTCATGTGGTTTTTGATAAAAGACAGTTTGGGCCGGATTCACCTGCCAGTATCAGCATAGATCAGACAAAGGTTTTATGTGAAGGGATTAAAAAGATTCAATCTGCGATCCAACATCCTGTTGTTAAATCTGATAACCAGAAATATTCAGAATTAAAGGTAATGTTTGGGAAATCTTTAGCTGTAAATAAGACTTTAAGTGAAGGTTATATATTAACAGTGGATGATCTGGAATCAAAAAAGCCTGGAGACAAAGGAATACCAGCCTCAAACTATCAAAATGTCCTTGGTAGAGAATTAAATAGAAAGCTAGAAAAATGGGATTTTCTATCTATGGAAGATCTTAAATCTAAATGATGAAAAGAAAAATCTGCGTAGTAATTACCGCACGTCCTTCCTATTCAAGGATAAAAACAGCTCTGGCAGCCATCAATGAGCATCCCGAT
Organism: Algoriphagus iocasae; assembly: GCF_014206875.1. Taxonomy (GTDB): domain Bacteria; phylum Bacteroidota; class Bacteroidia; order Cytophagales; family Cyclobacteriaceae; genus Algoriphagus; species Algoriphagus iocasae. Next base: position 586,487 of record NZ_JACIJO010000003.1, read on the forward strand.
TTGGAATTGCAATTGGTTGTAGCTGCATCCGCTTTATTGGACCGCTATGGAAATGCTGTAAATAATATTGAAAAAGACGGTTTCACTATCACCGCAAAGGTATTCAATGTCTTAGAAGGTGAAAACCTGACCGCCGCTGCAAAAACAACCGGAATAGGTATTCTAGAGCTTTCTACTGTTTTCAATAATTTGAATCCGGATATAGTAGTAACAGTTGCAGATAGATTTGAAACCATGGCTACTGCTATTTCAGCCAGTTACATGAACATTCCCCTGGCCCATATTCAGGGAGGTGAGGTAACAGGAAATATTGATGAAAAAGTACGGCATGCCATTACAAAATTGGCGGATTATCATTTTGTAGCCTCTGATGATGCTTATAAAAGAGTAATCAAATTAGGTGAAAATCCAGAATTCGTGTTTAATACAGGTTGCCCAAGTATTGACTTGGCATATGAAATAAAACAACAGCCTACTCTTGATTTTGATCCTATCCAGAAATATGGAGGAGTTGGGAAAGTGATGGATTTCTCAAAAGGATATTGGGTGGTTATGCAGCATCCAGTGACCACAGAAGTTGGAAACTCCCGGTTTCATATTGAAGAGACCTTACATGCCATGTATAGCCTAAATCAACCCGTATTTTGGTTTTGGCCAAATGTAGATGCCGGCGCAGATGGAACCAGCACCGGAATTAGATCTTTTAGGGAAACGCATGACCTGGAAAATTTCCATTTCTTTAAAAATATGGAACCTCAGGATTTCTTGAAACTTCTTTATTCCAGTAAAGGATTAATAGGAAACAGTTCTGTTGGTATAAGAGAATGTGCCTTTATGGGAGTTCCGGTAGTCAATATAGGCTCACGTCAGAATAGTAGAGAAAGAGGCAATAATGTTAATGATGTGGATTATTCACGAGCAGAAATTTTACAGGCATTGAGAGAAATTGAGGAATCTCCAAGACCTGAGATTTCTACCATCTATGGAGATGGGGATGCAGGCAAAAAGATTGCCCAGTATTTATCTGAACTCCCTTTGATTTTTCATAAAACCATCACCTTTTAAATGAGAATATTAGGACTGATCCCTGCTAGAGAAGGATCAAAAGGGATACCTGGCAAAAATATCAAAACGCTAGGGCACCAACCTCTAATTGCTTACTCAATCAAAGATGGCATTGGATCAAAGCTTCTAAGCAAAACAGCTATAAGCACAGATGGTGAGAAAATTGCCGAAGTGGCCAGGAATTATGGTGGGGAAGTTCCTTTCATCCGACCTAAAGACTTGGCCCAAGACAAGACTCCTTCGATAGATGTGGTTTTGCATGCAATTGATTTTTTTGAACAAAATGGAGAATCTTTTGATGCGGTTTGCCTACTACAACCTACTAGCCCATTCAGACCCAAAGGTTTTGTAGATGAGTGTGTCCAAAAATTTATAGAAACTGATGCGGATAGTCTAATTTCTGTGTTAGAGGTGCCTCATGAATACAACCCGCACTGGACATTTAAAATGGATAAGGAAGGAAGTTTATCCATAGCAACAGGTGAAGAAACTTTGATCCCAAGAAGACAGGAATTGCCAATGGCCTACCATAGAGATGGATCGATTTATATCTCTAAAGTGTCCCTTATCAGAGATAAAAAAGTTTTGGTAGGAGGCAAAACAGTGGGTGTTTTGTCTAACAAATCCTACTATGCCAATTTGGATACTCCAAAAGATTGGGATAAAGCAGAAGTAACATATAAAGAATTATTTGAATGTGCGGAATAGCCGGTATTGTCGGAAGAAATCCTGAAAATAAGCTTGTTCTGACAAGCATGCTAGACATGCAGAAACACAGAGGTCCTGATGCACAAGGAACTTGGGCTGATGAAGAGGTTTTTTTAGGTCATAATAGGCTCTCAATATTGGACCTTTCTGAGGCAGCTAATCAGCCTATGTTCAGTAATTGCAGGAGGTTTGTTATAATTTTTAATGGTGAGATTTATAACTACATAGAGTTAAGGCAAACCTTAGATTATTCTTTCAGAACTAAATCTGATACAGAAGTTCTGTTGGCTATGTATATCAAGTACCAGGACAAAATGCTTAATTATCTCAATGGGATGTTTGCTTTCGCCATTTGGGATATACAGGAGAAAAAGCTTTTTGCTGCTCGGGATCGATTTGGAGTAAAACCTTTTTATTATTCCTTCCACAAGGATCAGTTTTTATTTGCAAGTGAAATTAAAACTTTGCTAGCTGCCGGTGTTCCTAATACTCCAAATGAACAAGTTTGGGCAGATTATTTTGTTCATGGAAGTTATGGTTTTCCGGAAGAAACATTTTTTAGGAATATTCATCAACTTTCTCCTGGAAATAGCCTCACATATAGGATAGGTGATTCTAATCCTCAAATCAGACCTTACTATGATTTTGTTTCTGAGGTCGAAAGTCAAAAGGTTTTTGATAATGTAAACAACCTTCAGGAAGAGTATTTAGAATTGCTACTTGATTCCATTCGTCTCAGATTCAGGTCGGATGTACCAGTGGGTTTCAATGTAAGCGGTGGATTGGATTCATCCATTTTGTTGGCAATGATTTCAAAAATCAAGGCTGGTGAAACAGAAAATATTGAAGCCTTTTCATTTTACACTGGTGATGATCGCTATGATGAATTACCATGGGTCAAGGATTTGATCTCTAAAACCAAGAGTCCTTTAAATCCTGTTCTATTATCAATAGGGGAAGTGCCTGATTTGATCGAGAAGGTGACGTTTTTCCAAGACGAACCTTATGGAGGCTTCCCTACTTTGGCTTATTCCAAAATTTTTGAGAGTGCAAGAGAGAAAGGTTTTTTGGTATTATTGGATGGGCAAGGAATGGACGAAGCCTGGGCAGGTTATGATTATTACAGAACAGAGTCCAAGGCAGTCGTGCAAGGAATAAAAAGTCCTTTGACAAGACCGAATGCATTATCACCTGATTTACGCTCTTTGGCAAGGGAAATTAGTTATCCAGAACCTTTTGATAATGATCTTCAAAACAAACAATTTAGAGATCTGTATTATACAAAGATCCCTCGCGCCCTTCGATTTAATGATAGGGTTAGCATGATGCATAGCACGGAATTAAGGGAGCCGTTTTTGGACTATCGATTGGTAGAAATGGCTTTTGCCCAGAAGAGGGAAATGAAAATCAGAGAGGATCAAGGGAAGTGGTTACCAAGGCAGTTGGTAAAAGAAGCCTTGGAAAATATTGCCTTAGCTCCAAAAAGACCATTACAGACTCCTCAAAGGGAATGGATAGGAGGCGCAATGGCTGAGTACGTTGAAGAAAGAATCAGCTTGCTGAAATCAAACCCTTGGTTTGAAAGAAATGCCTTGGAGCAAGAATGGAAGAATTATAAAAACGGGGAAAATGACAATAGTTTTTTCATTTGGCAATGGATTAATGGTTCATTTTATTCCGTTTAAAAACCCTTATGCATTTGAATACAGGGTTAGCAAGAATAGTTATTAATAATATTTACAGAATTCATCTTTAAAGATGTTTTTCAAATTTTAAAAAAATGAAGTTTCTAATTGTTGAACAAGATTTAAGGGTTTCTGGTACTAGTCAGGGAATTATATCCCGATCATTTTTGGGTAAGTTAAGAAAGGCTTATCCAGATTCCTTAATTGATGTTCATTACATAAAAGCAGAGGATTCTGTCGATAGGCTTGATTTACTTCCTGTAGATAATATTGTAGAATACAAAATAAATGCTTCTGCTCCATTTTTTGTAAAACTAGTCAACAAACCGTATTGGAGACTAATGAATGTTTCTTTGGTAGAAGAGTGGTTGGTAGACCAATACACAAGGATAATAGCAAAGATAGACTACGAAAAATACGACCATATATTTATTAGAAGTGCTGGTATCGGCCATGAAATAATTTTGGCTATAAAGGATTTACCGATTCTTAAAAAAGCCATCGTTAATTTTCATGATCCATTTCCAGTTTCATGGTACGTCGGTTCAAAATTAAAACCAACAAGACTTGATTTCTACAGGCTGGAAAAAATGATGAAAGTTGTAGAGAATGCAAATGTATGTACTTCTACAGCCTCCTATATGTCCCACGATTTGCAGCATCTCTATGGATCAAAAAAACCTTTTTATACACTTCCTCATCAATATGATCCTACTGTCTTTGTGGAAAAAAAAGCTTCTAATGTGAGGGTAAAAGAAAAGGCAGTCAGCATTTCCTACCATGGTGCTTTGATGTTTGGTAGAAATATTGAAAACCTGATTAAAGGATACAGCGAATTGATAAACTCCGATCCGTACTATGTGGAAAATACCGAATTGATTTTAAGGGTTAAAGGAAATGAGGTGGCTCGCTTCAAAGAGATTTATGGAAATGCCCTGAACATCAAGTTTTTGGATACGGTGGATTTTGCTACCTCATCCAATGAACAGGCATTTCAAAGTGATATTGTAATTATTCTGGAAAACGGACCTTACTATTGCAATATTTTGGTGGGGAAAGCTCCTTTTTTAGCAGCAATAGATAAATCTGTATTCTGTGTTTCCCCGAAGAAAAGCGAACTGAGAAATATAGTTTCTGATGAAACTTGCATTGCTGATATGGGAGATGTCAATGAAATAAAAACTAAACTTAAAAGACTCATAGATAATGAGTTAAACCAAGGAGAGAAGATTAAGCCTTTTGGGGATTATTTCAGTCAAGAGAATTTCAAAGTTCAATTGAATGAAATTTTAAATGCTAACTCCTGATTTTTTTCAATATTAAAGATAAAATAGAAACCTAAAAATTTATCAAAAATTCACGATATTTAAAGAATACATTCGCAAGCTTGAGATCACATTTTTAATTTAGACTAAGATGTAGCAAACTTAATTTTGCCTTTGTTTTTTAGATTGCCTTCTGTCCAGAATTGACTTTTAATTCGAAAAAAAATTTGGGAATCTGTTAAACATTATCTTTTATTAATTCTTTAAACTATGAAATATCGTGTCAATATCTCTAATCTATCCTTTGACATAGAAGTGGAGAAAGCCGAGGATCTTTCCGAAACCATCGCTAATTCACTTTCCTCGGCAATAGTGGCAGCTCTTCCAAAAGACTTGGTTCCCGGTGCTAGCCCAGAAATTTCAAAATCAAAATATATTACCCTTGAGGAATTTGATTACGATTGGGAAAAAGCCATCCAACACACTCAAAATTCTGATGTATCAATTATTAAACTTCAAAAAGGGAAGAAATACAAAATCAAAGAGTATTCAACCCAAAAACTAACAAAAGACCTCTTTATTATTTCAGAAGGAGATTCGGAATTAATCTTCGGAATTGATAATTATGATCAATGGAAACCTCATCCAGGAGTGAATCAGGATAGATATGTTTTTGATTTAGGAAAGTGGAATTCAAAAGTTGGAATCATCAACACTGATCTAAAGTCTGCCAATACAGTTGCCGAGGTACAACCATTTTATAGAGGAGTATTTATTAATTCCATCGAGCAAGGACAAAGCGGATTTATTGCCATCATTAACTCAGACACCAATATGGAGTTTGGATTGATTTACTCTGGGGGTCAAGACGAAAGTATAACTGTCATTCAAAAGGATATTAAATTTAAAGGAGTGATTTGGCAGGAGCTTAAAGCAAAAAATGGGGGAGGTCTATCTTTGATTATGGATAATTGCTATTTAGAGCAATGGGATCCTCCCACTTACTTTCAAAAACAGATAAGCTTTTCTAAAAATTATGCTACACTACTGGAAGGGAGTTTTAATCAAATTGAAAATATCTTTCAGGGAATGGGGAACAGCTCAAATATTATTTTTTGCGAAGGGATGACTTTTTTACTTCCTCCAAAAACTTTTATCGAGAACTACCACAATCGATACAATTTTGACTCTTTACTTCAAACCAATAATGATAGTTCGCACTACATTCATTCAATTCCTCAAAAAGGGGAGAAGTTTCTTGTGAGCAGGAGCTATTCAATCGATAATGAAATCATTCCAGATATGATTCGAAATGTAATTAATTGGGAAAAGCTAGGAATTACTCCGTCAAAAAATATTGTAAGGTCCCTTCAAGCTGGAGATGTATTGAAAATTGATTCAATTGAATATACGATTAAAGTAAAGGATAGAGTGAATGGTGTTGCCTTTAATTCAGAGTATAGACACAATGGGCAAGACTCTTATTATTCGGAAGAATTTAAATTGGATAAAGCTCTACCTACAAATGTACCCATGGTATTTGAAGTAGAAATAATTAAAAGTATGGGAGAAGCTTTACTGGACGGAAAACCTAGACCTGGATATATTATCTTTAAATACAATAAAAACTGGCAGACAAATGTGGAGGTGGATCATGGAATTGATTATATGCTGGCCTCTAATCCTTTTGGAGTTCTTTCATATAACCATGAAGAAATCTCTGTCTGGGCTAGAAAAACAATACATAAGGGCTTTTATCGACAATCAAAGTCGGGAGTTGGAAAATCAAAAGGCTATACATTAAAAGAATGCCAAGGTTTTCAAGATCAATTTCATCCTAGGGACACTATAAAATCTGAAGGCCAAATGGATCAAAAGGCTATAGATTTTATTAATTATTTAGAAAATCTATAAAAAAACAAAATTTGATTATTACTTTAGTTTAAAGCTGGTAGATAGGTAATCTATATTTTGTCTGTCAGAGCTTTTTGGGATTATTAAATTAAACGAATTAATTTTTTACCTATGTTGAAAGATAAACTCAGAAGGTTGATTCATTCAAGATATAGAGTGTCATTCTCAAAATCCGGGGAAGATATTCAGATTTTTAAATTGCTTAATTCTTCAGGAGGCGCATATTTGGACATTGGCTGTTTTGAACCTGTTACTTTTTCCAATACCTATTTTTTTTACCTCAGGGGCTGGTCAGGTGTAGTCGTAGACCCAAATCCCACATTAAAAAACCTATTCAAAACTCTTCGTCCCCAAGATTCATTTGTGAACAAAGGGATTTCCTCATCTCCAGGTGTACTCAAGTATTACACTCTCCCTTATAAAATGAGTTCAATGAATACTTTTGATTATTCTTTTCTTGAAAAGAATAATCTGGTTCAATACATAGAGAAGGAGCTCTCAATTCCCATTATTACCATGGATGAATTGATTTCCGAACACAAGCTGGAAAACAAGATCGACTTCTTGGATGTGGATGTTGAAGGTCTTGATTTAGATGTCTTGAAATCGAATAATTGGGAACTATTCCGACCAAAAGTTATTATGGTAGAAACGGATCAATCTTTCGAGGAAGATTTGAATAGTTGTATTTATCAACTTCTAAGAGAAAAAGAATATCGATTGATATCTAAGCATGTTCAAAATATACATGGTTCTGGAAACCTGATTTTTGTGAAAAATGAATACAGGATTTAATCGATTTTTTCTACAGGTATTTCCTTTTACAATTATTTCTGAAGTATCTGATAGCTTTCAGCAAATACTGTAGTAGCAGCTATTTTCCCTTCAAGGTTGACGTGGATTTCATCATAAAAGAGGGAAGCTTCTTTAAGTAGATCAGAGTGATTGATTAATGGAAAATTTAATTGATTAGAGATCTCAATTTTTTCACTTTTATAAGGGGCGATATACAAAATTAAATTGCAGTTGTTTTCTTTCAAGTAAGCTGCTAAATCCTCAATGATTGGGTTAGTGATGTTGACTTTTTTGGATACAGTCCCTTCATAATACTCAGAAACTCCTTCGTCTATTGCATTTGGATAAGTGTAATCTCCAAATTCATCAAACCTATGCCGATACTTGGGTCTTATAGCAGAAATGATAGAGGAGACCAATAATTCGGAATTATAGTAACTATATGCCAGCATAGGGAAATAAGGGATATATGACAAGGGCTTTAGAATACCTTTTTCCCTCAGCCATAAATAATTCCTGATATATTCCCTCTCTGCATAGGGCCCAATCCTGTAATCATTGTCATTTAATTCAATTTTGGAGGTTACAAAGTGATCCTGATCAATGACCAAAATGCAGTTTTTTGCTTCGAAGCCTGATTCAAAGAAATGTTGAACCATCAACAAATGACTTGGTAGTCCGGTGTCATCCAAAGAAAGATTGAAACCTTTTTGATTCATTAAACTTCCAAGAAGTTTGGTGTCCAATGAGGTAAGTCCACGACTGGATCCTGCAATTATGAAATCCAGTTTTTGTCCCGGTTGAAATTCATTTATGATATAGCTAGGCTTGAAAAAGGACGATTGTTTCAGAAAGTAATTCGCAGAAAATGAAATGAGGTTTGCCAGTAAAATGATTAGTAAACTGTATTTGACAATTTGAACTAGAAAATGTCTCATTCTCTTAAAATTGGAAATAAATAAAACTGATAGGATTTTTAAAGGCTGCCATAAATAGGATCAAAATGCATAAGGCCACAAGCATTTTACTATTTAGAGTGACTTCAACTTTCTTTTTTAGGGAAAAATATATTTCAATTCCCATTAAAAGGAATATCCCTATAAACACAAATCCTGTTATCAATAAATGTTTGGAGGTAGAGAAAATTAGGTTTGTGGTTCCTGTTGAGGCAAATAAGTTTACTAAATACTGATTTGCATCGTAAACAGTATTTGATCTGAAATATACCCAAGCCAAACAGGTCATCCCGAAAGTCAAGATTATTGGGACGATATTTTTAAGGGAAATGATGGTGAATTCCTCATCTTTTTCTTTTCTCAAAATGAATACCGGCAAGTATAATAAACCATGGATGGAGCCCCAGACCAAAAAAGTCCAATTGGCTCCATGCCAGATTCCACTTATAATAAATACGATAATTACATTAACTAATGCTCTCCATTTACCATTTCGGCTTCCTCCAAGTGGAATATAAAGGTAATCCCTAAACCAACTTGAAAGTGAAATATGCCATCTTTTCCAAAATTCACTGATATTTTTCGATAAGTAAGGAAACTTAAAGTTTGTCATCAGGTCAAATCCAAATAACCTGCTTGTGCCAATGGCTATATCTGAATAACCACTGAAATCCCCATAGATCTGAAAAGCAAAAAATATCATTCCTATCAATAGGGATCCTGTGCTTTGATTACTATAATCCTGAAATATACCGTCAACTATAACTGAGGCATTGTCAGCGATCACCATTTTTTTGAATAGCCCCCAGATAATAATCTTTACACCCGATACGGCAAATTCATAATTGAATTTACGCTCCTTAAAAAACTGAGGTAAAAGATTACTAGCTCTTTCAATTGGCCCTGCAACTAATTGAGGAAAGAAACTGACAAATGTTAAAAACCCGATCAAATTTTGACTGGGTTCTATTTTTTCCCGATAAATATCAATGGTATAACTCATGGTTTGAAAAGTGTAAAAGCTGATGCCTACCGGTAAAATGATATTTATTGTGACGAAGTCTAATTGAGCACCAAATAGGGTAAAGGAGTCTATAAAGCTTTGAACGAAAAAATTAAAGTATTTGAAAAAAAAGAGGAGTCCTAAATTCAAGCTAATACTGATTCCGAGCAACAGTCTTTTAATATTTTGAGAGCTAGTCTCGGGTATTTTTTTGCCTATGATATAATCAACAAGTGAACTGAAAAGGATTAACCCCAAAAATCTCCAGTCCCACCATCCATAAAAAAAGTAACTGGCAGCTAATAATAAAGAATTCTGGATTTTGAGGCTTTTATTGCACACAAACCAATAAAGGAAGAAAACTACAGTCAAAAATATTACAAACTCAATCGAGTTAAACAGCATAATAAATGTATGAATTAGTTTTTTGAAAATAGGTAATTAGGCCATATTCAAATCAAGCGTAATTATTCCAAATTTGAAAACCTATTTTGAATATTGTCTCCATTCGATTTTCCGATTCGGATTGCAAAATGGGCTAGGGCTCTTTATATTTAAAATAAGCGAATTGGATTGTATGCACCTTTCAAGGTGATTTTGTTAACTTATTGTTTAATTTGGTAACCAGCTGAATTCCAATTAATCACAATTGAAGAAAATGCCTTATATTTTTTTTGATGTTTTTTTCAAAAATGTTTATTAAATCTTTGTCCTCAATAATAATTATTTAATACTAATTTCAAGTTTCGTACATTTCAGTTTAGATGATTTTATCACACCTCATCGTTTTTTTGATCTTGTTATTAATAGCATTGGTTTATCAAAGGCTTGCTATCAGGTTTAAGATAATTGATGTTCCTAATGACAGAAGTTCCCATCAAATCCCTACCGTAAGGGGAGGAGGGATTCTTTTTCCTGCTGGAGTTTTACTCTGGTGGATGGCATTTGACTTCCAGAATACCTGGATGGTAATTGGGATCTTATGGGTTGCCGCCATTTCATTGATGGATGACCTGTACTCTCTTTCCAGAAAACTTCGATTTGGAGTCCAGTTCTTGGCGATTTCTATGGCGTTTTTTGAATTGGATGTATTTCAATTAATGCCCTGGTATGTCATTTTAGGATTTTATATCATTGGATTGGGATGTATCAATGCCGTCAATTTCATGGATGGGATCAATGGGATCACGGGCTTATATTCCTTGGTTTTCTTGGGAAGTCTTCTTGCCATCAATGAATATACCCCCATTTTTGACAGTGAATTGATCCAATATGAGATTCTTGCCATCTGTGTTTTCCTGATTTTCAATTTTAGAAAACGGGCAATGATGTTTGCAGGTGATATAGGCAGTATCTCTATTGCCTATTTGATGATTTATTTCATGACCCAATGGTATCTGGAGACCAAAAGCTGGACCGTCGTGTTAGTCCTTTTGGTTTATGGGGTAGAAACCATCCTCACCATGATCCAAAGGGGGTTGAATAAAGAAAACGTACTTCAACCCCATAGAAAACACCTCTACCAGATTCTTGCAAATGAAGGTAAAAAAGAGCATGTACTTATTGCTGTTTTTTATGCCATGATACAACTTCTGTTAAATTACTTTTTATTTATACGATATAAGACCATGCCTGCAAATGATTTAACTGTTTTGGTAATAGTTGTTTTTTGTTTGCTTTACCTCAGTATCAAACTATCCCTACAGAGAAAACACCATCTGAATTAAAATTCCTATTTGCTTTTGTTTTTTAACCCAGACAATCCTGCAAACCGGATAGTTGCTTATTTTTTCTCTGTCAGTTTACCTCGGTTCTTCAATCCAATCTGTGGAAGAAGGAAACAAATTCATGAAATTGGAATCAACTTTTGATTAGAATATTAAGCTGTTCATGAATTCTGGGAAATAAGAAAAATTGATCAAAAAAGACATATCCATCCCAAAGCAAAAAAAGCCGAGGAAGACCCCGGCTCTTTATATGTTAGGCAATAGCCTAATTAAACTTAACGCTTAACAAATAAAGTACATAAAAAGCGTAAAGAAAATACCCAATATTGGGTATTTTTTGACCTTTTTCGCATGATTTTTAACCCTAATGTGAATTTTCACCAGATCCCATTCCAAATAAATTTCAAATTCTTATTTCAAAATTTGAAATTTGAAATTTGAAATAACCCCCGACATCCAACATCATACATCTGACATCCGACATCCGACACCTCACATCATACATCCAACACCCGACATCATAAATCATATATCATACATCATAGATCCCACTTCCGTCTCCCGTCACCCGTCTTCCGTCTCTCATCCTTTCAGCCTTCATACTTCTAACTTAACTTCACCACTTTAACTTTTATTACCGGTGAAGCGACTGCCTACTGAGATTCGTTAAAAATCCCCCAGCCCCCTTTAATTAAGATTTTCATCCTATCAACAATTATCTACAAGGGGGATTGGGATCCGTCTTCGATAACCAACATCTAACATCCGACATCCCACATCCAACATCATACATCTGACATCTAACATCCGACATCATACATCAACCCATACCCCTTTCACCAAAATATAAGGCCGTCAAAAAGGCAATATGAAATATTAACAAAAAGGATTTATGATTTGGTACAGCATTTGCCTTTTAATCATCTGTTTTTATTTACTTTGTACCACATTTGCCGATCGGGAATATCCTATTCTGCAATTCCAAGAAAAACCTAAATAAATTAAATCAAACCCCTAAAATGAAAGAAAAGTTACTCTCTTTTTCGATCAACCGCTCTCTAATAATTGCCCTAGTAGGTCTATTGGCTCTTGGCGCATGTAAGAGTAAAAAGAAAGCTGTAGAACCAGCTCCTGCTCCGGCTCCAGTAGAAACAGTTACTGAAACTCCTCCGCCAGCACCAGTGGCTTCTGCTGAAGAAGTAGCTGCTGAAAAACTTGAAAATTACTTCAACTCTGTAGCAGCTTCCGGGAATACTTCCATGGCAAATCAATCTATTCAGGAAACTTTGGCCATGTTCTCAAATCAGGAAACTCCCGTTTTGATCGTGATTCATGAAGAAAACGGAATCAAGGATTATGATGAGCCTACCACCATCAAAAAGTACCTTGAGTACCTGAAAGACACCAAGAAAAACCTGAATTTCATCTCAGATATCCGTCTGGATGCAAATGGTAAAGTTTCTGAATTGGAACTTAGAAGAAAATAATCTCCCATCTGAAAAATTAGATTTGACATGAACAATAAAATGATCCTTATGTTGGGCCTATTTCTTGCCACAACAGTAAGTGTATTCGCACAAGCAGATGATATTAGCCCAGCAAGAAAGCAGGCAATTGACTCTCTAGCTTTAGAAAAAGTAAAAGATTTAAGTAAATATATCAGCATCATCGGTAGCAAAGAAACTCAGTTTTCTGAAGCAAATCGTGTAATGGATAGAGCTGAAGAGCTTTTCGCTCCAGGTGCTGAAATGGGAGTTTCCAGCATTAACTCCAGCGAAATTGCTTATTATAAAGTAAGACGCTACTTCGAAAGATTGATGGCACTTAACTATGATAGAGTAAATATCACTTGGTACGATATCCAGTACATCTCTGATCTGGAAAGACAGCCTGATGGAAGATATGTAGGGGTGATCACCGTGTTCCAAAGATTCGAAGGTACATCCATTGAAACTGGCATGAACTACAAGGATACCACGAAAAAAGACATCACTATTTACGTAGAGAAAAAGCAAACTCAAATTGCCGGACGTACCATCGAATTCTGGGATGTGATGTTAGGCGATGTTAGAGTTACTGAAACCTCCGCATGAGATTAATTTTCCTGATTTTTGCGTTTTTTAATGCAAGCATCTTTCTTGTCTCGGGGCAGGGCATAGGCAGCCCCGGGACAATTAAAGATGACGGCAGATTCGCAGCATCAACAAAACAAGTAAATCAATTTTTTAGGAGATTCAATGCAGAAGAATCTCCAACAGATGGAAACAAAAGGTTTTACCCAGGGGATTCCCTATATCATAATAAGGCTTTAAGAGAAGGTTTCTTACAAATCCTGTTTGATAACCAAACCTCCTCCATCTCTACAGACCTTAAAGATCAATTTACCAAAAACGTACTGTCGGATGCATATCCACAGTATCTCAACTTCCATCGTGAAGGTTGGCTTGCTGAAGTACAGGCAGATTTTCTTTTCAAAGGAAAAAGGGAAACAGCCACTTTGATCTTGAAATTGCAGCCAGAAGGATTGGGGTATGAATGGGTCATAGATAGGGTGAGTTTTCCCCCTTTTAAGGATCTCTTCAACAAGCCCGTCGGGAATGAAAAAGATTTTCTGCACCCTTTGAGCCATGAATTGGGCTTTATGAACCTTCGTAGGGCTTTTCAGGATTCAAAAGTGCCAGAAGCATTTACCAAGTCCAGTTTCGAACCTGATTATTTGACACTGTTTTTGTATGAAATGAAACAGAACAATATCCGATTCGAAACTGTCAAAGATGTGAAATTCCATTTCTTCCAAATTGAAGGATGGTACTTTGAAGTGAATCAATTCAATAGACCGGGATTTAACACAGGTTGGTTGATATCAAATCTGGTTAAATTAAATCCAGGTGATAAGGATACTATCCTGAAATATATTTATGATCAACAGTAAAAAAATTTCTCTTCTAGTTCTACTCTTTTGCTTTGGGCTTACAAGCTTTGCCCAAAATATAAAGGGGTATTCCTCAGATGAAATAAAAGACTTCAGTGGAAAAGTAGAGGATCAGATCCGCTTTCTCGAATATCTTCTTAACACCGTGGGTAACTCAGAAACCCCGGCAAGAGATAAGGATGTGGTCATCAGAGAAAGCTATTTGAAAATTTTTCGAGATGCTCAGGTGCAGGTAGAAGACGATCTTCTCATGGACAGAAAAGTCGTGACCAATAAGGACGTGACTGCTTACCTGAAAGATATTGAGTTCTTTTTCGATAATGCCGATTTCAAATTCAAAATCAGGGAAGTAAAACCTTCCCAAAAGGATAATGGAGATGTTTTCTTTGTAGTTTCATTGGATAGGACCATCACCGCCAGCGGTAAAACCGGAGAGAAGATCTCCAACACCAAACCTCGCTTTGTAGAAGTCAACCTGGATGAAAAATCCCAGGAACTTAAAATTGCCAGTATCTATACCACCAAACTTAGCCGCGACGAGGAATTGGCAGAATGGTGGGAAATTCTGGATCCCAACTGGAAAGTATTCTTAAAGGAGAAATTTCAACTGACTGAGTTTGACTCGGTCGACACGGATATGCTCTACCGTTTTGTAGGCATGGATTCCTTGGATATCTCCGGCACCACTACACTCCTGAATCTAAAGCCACTTGAGGCAATGAGGGAGTTGAAATATGTGAACCTAAGTAATACTCAGGTAACTGAGTTAGGCCCGATATCCAATGTGACTTTTCTGGAATACCTGGACGTCAGCAATACACCTACCTCTGATATTCAATTTATCAAATACTCGGATCGCCTAAAGCATCTGGATATTTCGAATACCCAAATCCAACAAATAGAGGAACTGGCTAATTTAAAGTCTCTTAAATCATTGAAAGCTGACAGAACTCCAATAATGAGTTTTGCGGTCTTGAATGAGTTTGATAGCCTTCAAAGCTTAAGCTTGGTGGAAAGCGGATTTAACAGCGCTGAAAATATCAAGGAATTAAGCAAATTGAAAAGTCTAGATCTAAGCCGAAATTATCTGATCAATTTTACAGCTCTGGCGGACTTGAAAAACTTGGTTTACCTGAATCTTTCAGAAACCAATATCCAGGATTTAACTCCTTTGAATAACCTGCAGGAATTGGAACAAGTGGATTTGACAGGAACCCAGATTGCTGATATCTCTGTCCTGAATGCCAAACCTAAACTGGTAAAAGTTCTGGCAGATCAAAGTAAGCTTTCCGTTCTGGCCGCAGATAACTTCACCAGAAATAACCCGAAAGTTCTCCTGATCCACCATGTCAAGGATTTGGAAAGCTGGTGGTCTGGACTTTCCGATGCCTGGAAATCAACATTGAAAAAGGCTAACCCGAAAATCAGAACTGACAATCCAAACGTAGAAATCCTAACTGAAACAATTGGTCTAGAATCTTTGGATATGTCAGGGGAGGGGATATTGACCCTAAATCCTATAACACGATTTGTCAAATTACAGACCTTAAATTTCTCCGAAAATGAGATTTCTGATCTTTTGCCACTTTCCGAAGTAAAAACTCTGGTGGAAATTGTGGGTAAAAACACTACGGTTAAGGATATCTCACCAATTAAAAACAATGAGTTACTGGAAAGAATAGATCTGGAAGGAGCTCCGGTTCAAAGTATTATGGATGTACTTTCTCTGCCAGCTTTGACTTATCTAAATGTCAATAACTCAGAAATATTTGCTGAGGAAGTTCCTGAAGTACTGATCCAGAAACCTAGCTTAAATATCATCTACAGAACAGATGAATTGATGGCTTGGTGGGATTCTTTGGATGATGTATGGAAAACCTTATTGAGAAAACAGAATTCTACTCCTGAAAACCCAAATACAGATCAGTTACATGCCATGACTGGAAAATCCTCTCTGGATTTTGAAAGGGTAGCCATTGGGAAAATTGAAGCATTGACCATCTTCAGCAACTTAAGGTCTCTGACCATATTTGATGCTCCACTGATGGATATTACTCCTGTCTCAGAAATGAAATTGCTTAAATCTCTAAAGATTTCCCAAGTTCCGGTTTCTGACTTCTCAGCCATTGCTTCTTTAAATGAATTGGAAGAACTCGATATTTCTAATACAGGCATTTCCGATCTGGACCCAATGGAGAATCTAATTCATTTGAAAAAGTTGAATCTGTCTGGCACAAACCTAAAAGTACTTAGAGGTCTGGAAGGATTAATTAATCTCGAGGAACTGGATGTGGCTAGTACCAATCTAAGATCCCTGAGGCCAATTGAAGGATTGACCAATCTTAAAAAGCTTTCTTGTTTTAACACAAGATTGAATAGTAGATCCGTTGATAGCTTTAAGCAGGCAGTGCCTGATTGCGAAGTGCGATTCTATTAAAAGGGTAAAAAAAATAAGGGATAAAAAATTATAAAAAAGAATCCCTTATCAATGTTCTAGAAAAAATTATGAGAAAAGTTGCTTAATCACCCTGACATAAAGGTATAGAGTCCCCATTAAAAAAAAATACCCAGTACTGGGTATTTTTTTGTTTCAGGCACATGAATTTATCCACATTTTGGTCTTTTTAAAGGAATTGATTGTATTTTATGGTGTTAAATTTATTTGGCTTAAGGTTTTCATTTGGAGCATGATTTTAAAAAAAAGCAGACTTTTTCAGATTTACCTCATTAGTTTTTGTCTGCTTACCTTGGCTTTCATCATTTTTGGCTTCAATAAGGGTTTCGATGTCATGGACGAAGGTTTGTATTTGCTTCTTCTAGATCCCTTACAGGAAAATCAAGCTGGGATTTATCATTATGATTTGTTCTTCAAGCTCTTCTACCAACTTACTGGATTTGAATTCGGAATTGTCTGCTCCAGATTTTTAAGATTGCTTTGCTATTTCCTAGCGGCATTATCTCTTACTTATTTTTGGAAGAATCTTAATCAAAAACAGGATTTTGACTGGGAGCATGGTTTGATTTTTCTATTAGCTATATTCTCAGGTTATGCGTTTTTGCCGGCAAGTTTATCCTATAATTCCCTATCGGTGACATTGGCTTGCCTATGGCTTTGGATGATTTCTTATAAGACAATTCGGTTATCCAGAGTTTTGATTTTGGGTTTCATTTTGGCTTTGCTGATTTATGTGAAAATAACCGCAGCATTTTGCTTGCTGATCCTATCCCTGATTTGCTTGGGATATAAAAGGCAGTTGAACTGGAAAATTATCTTAAGCCTCTCAGTTCCATTTATCTTGTTGGAATGCTTTTTTAGTCTTTCAGTGGGTGTTTCGGTCATCTCCCGAATTCAGGAAAGTTGGGCGATGATGGACTCGAGGTCTGATTATCAATGGGGACATTTATTTAAAATCAACCTAGTGGGAGCGTTTTGGATTCTTCTGGTAGCCATTCCTGCTTATTTGATTTCAAAACTGAAATCCAGCTTTACTTCATACTTGTTAGCTATTCTTTTAGGAATCATAGGAGTAGTATTTAATATCACTTGGATTACAGAGGAATGGTCTCATATTTTTATGTTGATCACTGCTGCTCTGATGGGATTTTTTGTCGGGAGATTTGATTGGAAATCAATTTCCAAAGATCAGCATCTTTTACTGTTATTAGTTCTGATCCTTCCTTTTGCCTTACATATGGGCTCCAATGTTTACTGGCTGCGACTCGGAATTCATTACTGGGTGTTTTGGCTTATTACTTTGATGTTTTTAGTAGGCCCAGACACTGATAAAATCTCCCAAATAAAAGTTGCAGTTCCCATTGTTTCCTTGCTCTTAGTATTCAATGGGATATGGTGGAAACCTTTCGGTTCAGAGTCGCTTTGGAACTTTAACAGCAAATGGGAATATAAACCAGGAAGGTATATTTTGCTTTCTCGGGAAATGCATGAGATTTTGTCAGATGTGAAGCCAATGCTTGCCGAAATCCCCGATTCAGAAATGATCGCTGTTTATAGAAACCCAGGATGGATGTATCTTCTGAACAGACAATCTCCTAACAGTCCCGGAATTTGGGATCAGGATCAATTAAAATCTCTTTATCCTGAATTTCCCAAGGGACTGAGAGCCATTTTATATTTTCCTTATCAAGAGCTCCCAAATTTTAGGCCGGAAGAATTTATCGAAAAAGAATATAGCTTTGCCCAAGGTACTCTTAAATTGGAATTGAGAAAGCAAGAAGATTGAAAACCCTACTGAAGAATAATTTCCAATTCATCTGGTCCATCCTTGGGCTTATCGCCACCATTACCATTTGGTTTTTGCCTTGGAGGTTTCAGGTAAATGATGATGAAATCATGATGTGGCTGGTTTCAGGAGCCTATACTTGCACACCTGAATCCTATGTCGTTTTCATCCATCCCATCCTCAGCTGGATCTTTTCCAAGCTTTACACCCTAGCGCCAAATATTCCTTGGTATCCTCTTACTTGGTTCTTTTTTGTTTTCCTGTCATTTACTTCATTAATATCAATTATTGGGAGATTAAAAGTATCAATTAGTCAAAAAAGTCTCTTTGGGTTGCTCAACCTTTCCATCTTACTTCATTTACTTTTCTTTTTACAATTCACCCAGGTAGCAGGCTATATGACCATGGCTGGATTCGGCCTACTTATTAAAAAAGAGGAATTTGAGAAAGTTAAATGGGAGTCATATCTCTTGATTTTAATTGGTTTTTTAATCCGATTTGAAGCTGCTGCTCTGGTTACTTTCGGGATACTCATCTGGATTTTCTGCCAATATCCTTTTAAAAATCTGAAAGGATTTCTTCCTTTTTTATTCTCAATCATTTTGATAGGAGCAATGGTTTTTGGGAGTAAAACCATTTATGAAAAGGCATCGGATTATAATGAATTCTTGGCTTTTAACAGAGCTAGATCCTCAGTTATTGATCATCCGGTTTTTTATCGGAAAGTTCTGGAAAATGAAATTGACCCTGATGATCCTTGGTTCTATTTTTCGCGATGGTATTTCGAAGAAGGTCATATTGATTTAGATGCGTTAAACGCTGAGAAAAGTAATTTGGATTCTGAGCTTTTTACAATCAATCAATTCAAAAATACATTTGTTCGAATCGTTTTGGTTCAAAAGGCGGAAGCATTTAAATCCTTTTTATCGCTGATAGTTGTTCTTCTAATCCTTTTCGGTTTCAAGAAAAAGAATGTTCTGTTTTTAGGTCTTTGGGCTTTGATTTTTATGATTTTAAATCATTTTTATTTGTTTTATGGAAGAGTCAATATGCTCTTTTTTCTGGTTTTAGTTTTTGTATTGTTTCAAAATTCGCATGTTATTAAAAAACCTAAATTCATTTATGCAATTGGACTCTTATTAGTATTGGGTTTAGGATATCACTTTTACAATTTTCTGGATGAAGGAAATGGTAGAAGAGTGATGAAAAAAGAGATGAAAAGATTATTGGCTGAATTGCCTGATACAGAACCTGTGTTTTTAGAAGGGTATCAAGAACATATGTTTGGGTTGAATTATAGTGCAAGTTCTCCGGTACCTTTTATCAACCAAGGATGGCTTTCTAGATCCCCCTTTCAAAAAGAGATTTTAAAGAGGTTTGGAGTGAATAGTTTAAAAGATTTGGATTCTTTTTCTCTTTTAGCAATTAGAATGGATGAGCCACTTGTTTTCCCTGATTATATGAAATCCATAAATCCGAATTTTCAATTGAAATCATATAATACCAGTGATAATTTTCAGTTTTTAAGGTTTAAAGCCAGTGTGGGGAAACATTAATCAAAATAAATCCTTCCAACCTCCAACTTCCCACTTCCAACCTCCAACTTCCCACCTCCAACTTCCGACTTCTCCCCATCTACTTTAAACTTTAAACTCTCTACTCTCCCTTCACCGTTCATCGTAAAATTGCATTATTCCCAAATCCCATTAAATTTGTTTAACCGAGTAATAAATTTACTCAGTCGCTAGTTTCCATGGTGGGAGTGAAAGGGCGAAGCTGTCCGCCGGAGGCGGAATTTAAAATTTATAATTATTTAATTTAAAATTGAACTTGGGTTCTATTTCTAATCTTTTGTAAATTAATTAGGCCTTAATTTTAAATTTTAGTATACGCTTTCATACCTGTACCCAAAGAAAAAAGGGGTTGAAGTCTCTTTCAACATTTTATGGACAATGGACTGTCTTTGGTGGATGATTATCTGCTAATTTTAAATTATTAATTTTCCATTTTAAATTTCCCCATTTTTAATTTTTTATTATGGCAAATATTATTGTTGATAAAACATTCAGGTTTGCTCAGGAGATAATTACTGTTTATCTGGATTTAAGAGAAAAAGGTCATTACAAAATTGCAGATCAACTAGTAAAATCAGGAACCTCTATTGGCGCCAACGTTGAAGAAGCACAAGCTGCCCACTCGAAGCTTGATTTCGTAGCAAAACTCACGATCTCAAATAAAGAAGCTCGGGAAACCAGGTACTGGCTAAGACTATTGGATAAAAAAGAATTACTCTCCGAACATCCTTCATTTCCCTATTTAAAATCAGAAATAGAAGAAATAATTCTCCTGCTTAATTCTATAATCAAGAAATCTAGAGAAAATTTAAAATAGCTCCTCGCCACCAGTTGAGATTTTAAATTCTTAATTCTTCCATTTTAAATTTCTAATTCTTCCATTTTAAATTTCTAATTCTTCCATTTTAAATTCTTAATTCTTCCATTTTAAATTTCTAATTCTTCCATTTTAAATTCTTAATTCTTCCATTTTAAATTCTTAATTCTTCCATTTTAAATTCTTAATTCTTCCATTTTAAATTCCTAATTCTTCCATTTTAAATTTCTAATTCTTCCATTTTAAATTCCTAATTCTTCCATTTTAAATTAATAAGTGCTCGAATCCCTAGTCACATCTAAAACCCGCATCAAACTTCTGCTCAAGTTCTTTGCTCATGCCAATTCAGGATACCTGCGTTCATTGGCCAAGGAATTTGATGAGTCTACCAATTCCGTTAGGGTCGAACTCAATCGCTTGACAGAGGCTGGTTTATTGGTATCGGAGGAGGAGGGGAAAACCAAGCTTTACAAAGCCAATAAAAACCATCCCTTTTTCAATGAAATCACCAATATGGTGTCCAAGTTTCTGGGGCTGGATGATTTGATGGAGAGAATCGTCAAAAGAATGGGGGAGGTGGAGAAGGCCTATATCGTGGGAGATTATGCTTTGGGAATAGACTCTGGAACAGTCAATATGATCTTAATTGGTAAAAATCTGGATAAGAAATACCTGGAATTCATCAAAGAAAAAACCTTCGAAAAAGTCCAACGAAAAGTGGAAGTAACTATCCTCGAGTCCGATCCCGGGGATATCCAAGGTATTTTGGTTTTTGGTTCCTAAAATTTATTGACGGAAGGTTTGAGATTTCTCAGTCCTTCGTCCTTCGAAATGACTCGAATAATTCATATCAACATAGTTCAAAGTCATTTCGAACGGAGCTTGCGGAGAGAGAAATCTCATAATCTCGAATAGGCTTAATAATTTAGATTTCTCAGTCGGTTGTTTTTTTAGGAGTTGAAAAACCGATTCGTTCCCTCTTTCGAAATGACAATAAAACGATCAATTAACACTCAGTCATTCGAACGAGCGAATACCATAGGAAAAGGAAGAACAGCTAATACCGCGAGGAGAAATCTAAATTCAATCTTCTTTTAAATATATGTTTGTATATATTCTTACAAATAGATCAAAAACTACACTTTACATTGGTGTTACAAATGATCTTCATCGGAGAATTTATGAACATAAAAATGGTCTTGGGTCTTTAAATTCCTTCACTTCAAAGTACCAATGTCACAACCTTGTCTATTATGAAGAATATGGGACGCCAAAGGAGGCAATAGAAAGAGAAAAGGAATTAAAAAAGTGGAGAAGGGAGAAAAAGAACAAACTTATAGAAATTCAAAATCCCAAATGGGAGTTTTTAGAAATAGACTAGGTTTGAGATTTCTCAGTCCTTCGTCCTTCGAAATGACAAAAATCAATAACAATTGTTCGAAATGACTCGAATAATTCATATCAACATAGTTCAAAGTCATTTCGAACGGAGCTTGCGGAGAGAGAAATCTCATAATCTCGAATAGGCTTAATAATTTAGATTTCTCAGTCTGTTGTTTTTTTAGGAGTTGAAAAACCGATTCGTTCCCTCTTTCGAAATGACAATAAAACGATCAATTAACACTCAGTCATTTCGAACGAGCGAATACCATACGAAAAGGAAGAACAGCTAATACCGCGAGGAGAAATCTCGCAAATAGTAACAAATACTAATGATTTAGATTTCTCAGTCGGTTGTTTTTTAGGAGTTGAAAAACCGATTCGTTCCCTCCTTCGAAATGACAATAAAACGATCAATTAACACTCAGTCATTTCGAACGAGCGAATACCATACGAAAAGGAAGAACAGCTAATACCGCGAGGAGAAATCTCGCAAATAGTAACATATCAATTGTATTTCCCACCTCCTAAATACCAGATACCAGATACCACAAGTCAAGTACCCCATACTTTGTACTTGGTACATAGTACTTAGTACTTCATACCCCAAATACCATATACCAAATTCCATTTACTTAACTCAACTTGGAACAAAAACAACATTATAAAGTCATCGAACCAACTTCCGGTTGGCAACTCATAGACTTCAAAGAGCTTTGGCGCTACAAAGACCTATTATACTTCCTGACGCTTAGGGGCATTAAAGCCCGCTATGCTCAATCGGTTTTAGGTGTTGCCTGGGCTATCATTCAACCTCTTTTTACAACGGTTGTCTTTACCATCGTTTTTGGAGGATTGGCGAAAGTAGATTCGGATGGAATCCCTTATACTTTGTTTTCCTACCTAGCCCTTTGGCCATGGAATTACTTCTCAGGTACACTGACAGAATCGGCGAATTCCCTTATCCAAAACGCCAACATGATCACCAAGGTCTATTTCCCAAGAATGGTGCTTCCACTTTCTTCTATTCTTTCCAAATTGCTGGACTTTATCATCGCTTTTGTGGTAGTGATCGGCATGATGATTTATTTCCAAATCACACCAGGTTGGGGCTTATTGGTTCTGCCTCTTTTGATCATCCAACTCCTCATGTGCAGCCTTGGCATGGGTATGATGCTTTCCGCCATGGCAGTAAAATACAGGGATGTGAAACATGCCCTGACTTTTGTAGTCCAACTCCTGCTTTATGCTGCACCGGTAGTGTATAGCACCACAGCAGTTCCTGAGCAATACCAGAAGTTTTACATTCTGAACCCTATGGTAGGAGTAATAGAAGGCTTCCGTGCAGCCTTCCTCGATAGACCCATGCCATGGGAATGGATCTGGCCAGGAACTATCGTCGCATTCATCCTTTTTGTTTTTGGCATGATGTACTTTCGTAGGATGGAGAGGATTTTTGCAGATGTGGCCTAAACAGTGGTCAGTGATCAGTTGGCAGTGGTCAGTCGCAGTTGGCAGTGGTCAGTAGGCAGTCTCAGTGGTCAGTGGACAGTTGACTGTACCAAATCCCACATACCACATACTTTGTACTTCGTACTTGGTACTTTGTACCTCCCATAGTGATCAGTCTCAGTAGACAGTCGCAGTAGGCAGTCTCAGTTGGCAGTTTTCAGTGTAGAGTTAACGGTTTACTAAGTACATCATCTTTCCAATTTCAGACTTCGTACTTGGTACTTGGTACTTTATACATCTGATAGTAGGCAGTCTCAGTGGACAGTGGTCAGTGGACAGTTGAAAGTACCCAATACCCAATACCACATTCCAAATACTTTGTACTTCGTACTTGGTACTTTGTACATCTCATAGTAGCCAGTAACCAATAAGCCCATACTTCCCTTTAGGGGCTGCGGGTAAATACCCTTCATTTTAAATTCTCAATTCTTTCATTTTAAATTTTAAATTAAAAAATTGCTTCTCTCCATAATCTCCCCAGTTTATCGTGCTGAAAACACCCTCGACCAACTCGTGTCCAGGATTCAGGCATGTATTACGGAAGGAGAATTTGAAATCATTTTGGTGGATGATGCCAGCCCTGACAATTCATGGCGTAAAATTGAACAATTAGCCGAGGTACATTCAGAAATCCGTGGAATCAAACTTTCCCGGAATTTCGGTCAACACTATGCCATTACTGCCGGCTTGGATGCAGCAAAAGGGGACTGGGTAGTAGTAATGGATTGCGACCTTCAGGATAGACCTGAGGAAATCCCCAACTTACTGGCAAAAGCTCAAGAAGGTTTCGATGTGGTATTGGCCAGGAGAATTGACCGGCAGGACAACTTTTTCAAAAGGCTTTCCTCCAAGATCTTTTATAAGACCTTGGCTTGGCTTACAGGCTCTGAACAAGATGAAACCATCGGTAATTTTGGGCTTTACCATAAAATAGTAATTGCAGAAATTATCAAGATGCGGGAAAGCATCCGCTACTTCCCAACTATGGTCAAATGGGTTGGTTTCAAGCAAACTACAATGGATGTGGTTCATGCAGGAAGAGAGGAGGGGAATAGTAATTACAATTTCAAGAGATTGTTTAATCTAGCATTGGATATTATGCTGGCTTATAGCGATAAACCTATCCGATTGGTAGTCAAAGTTGGTATGCTGGTAGCCCTTTCAGGCTTTGTTTTTGCAATTTACAACTTATACAAATACCTCAACGGTGAAATCATTGTGGCAGGATATGCCAGTTTGATTATTTCCATTTGGGTGTTGACAGGGATTTTATTGGTGACTTTGGGAATGGTAGGCCTCTATGTAGGAAAAACCTTTGAAGGTGTAAAGAACAGGCCGATTTATATAATAGAAAAGGAGATATAGGCTCCTTCGTCGCCAGAAATACCGCTTCGCAGAGATACAGCTTCGCTGAGATATTCTGCCTTCGGCAGAGAAATACAGAATCTTCGATTCTGAGATAGGGTTCTAAAATTATTCTGTTTCAATATCTCGCTCCTGTAGGGAGCCTATTTCTATGGTATTTCGCCCAGAGGCCCTATTCCACTTTCCACTTTAAACTTTTCACTTCTAACCTACCTCCTAAATACCACATACCACATACCACATACCACATACTTTGTACCAAAGAGGTCAACCTTATTTGGGATAGTTAATCTTACAGTTTTAGCTTTCATACTTAAGACTTCTGAATTAAAAAAAGTACTTTGTACACCTGTCCGCTGTGGCGGATCCAACCTCCAACTTCAAACCTCCAACTTCC
The DNA here is from genome assembly GCF_014206875.1 of Algoriphagus iocasae. Taxonomy (GTDB): domain Bacteria; phylum Bacteroidota; class Bacteroidia; order Cytophagales; family Cyclobacteriaceae; genus Algoriphagus; species Algoriphagus iocasae. The sequence goes on from NZ_JACIJO010000003.1 coordinate 611,823, forward strand.
CGTGTCCCCCATTAACCTCCAACCCCTTCCATTCGACTCTTCCCTGTTCAAATACCCAGTTGCCAAAACGAAGGTAGATCAGGATTGGAATGAAAAGTCCTTTTTGGATGCTGCATCAGCATTCCAACTCGTCTATATTTTTTCTGATTCTCCTCAGGAGTTTCTCAGCTTGGATATTCAATTTATGGGAGAGAAAGTAACTTTTAGAAAGCTATTGTTTCATCCCAACCAGGTAGGTGGTATTCAACAATTCAACTCTACATTAAACCAACAAATTGTCTCTCTGGCATTGGATAGCGGAAAATATTCCCGATTCAAAAAGGATACTCGCTTAAATCAAAAGGAGTTTGAAAACTTATACCAGCACTGGATAGAAAAAGCAATTGACGAGGATATTGTCCTTACCAATAAAAGCCTGACTGCAATGGCAACACTTTCAGTGGAGGAAAAAGAAGCCAGCATAGGCTTACTCTCTGTAGATGAAAAGGAGAGGGGCAAAGGCCTTGGCCGGCAACTCGTACTTGCTGCAGAAAATGAAGCCATACTCTCTGGTGCCGAGACTCTTTTCATCCCCACTCAGGCACATAATACTCCTGCATGCAAACTCTACCAATCCCTTGGCTATACTCCTGTTCAACAGGTTTATGTCTATCATTGGTGGAAAGGTAAGTGAGCAGTCGCAGTGGTCAGTATCCAGCCTGCCTGCCGAAGGTAGGTCTCAGTAAACAGTAAGCAGTCTCAGTATGCAGTGATCAGTAATCAATAGCTCTCTCAAACATCCACATACGACATACCACATTCCAAATACTTTGTACTTAGTACTTGGTACATTGTACATCTTATAGTTATCAGTGCAGAGTTAACAGTTTACTAAATACTTCATCTTTCCTATTTCAGACTTTTCCCTTCTTATTTCAGACTTCATACTTCGTACTTTGTACTTCCAACTTCCCACTCCCAAACCCCAACCTACTTTTTAAAAAGATTAAAGTTTATTGAATAGCATCTTCCATCGTTAAAACTTGTCCATCTTGTAAAAGCTCTGATTTAAGGTCTTGGTATTTCAGGTCTTGAACAGCCAAATCCTGATCTAATGCCATCATAGCAACTGTTGCGGCAGATTGTCCCAAAATCATAAAAACTGGTTCCATCCGGATAGAACCGAAAGCTATGTGACTTGATGAAACAGCAACGGGAACCACCAAATTGGTGATTTCTTCTTTTTTGGGAAGGATAGATCCTAGTGCAATTTCATAGGGGCCAGGAATGTGTACTCCAATATCTCCTTCATTTTGTACATGTCCTTCTGAATCTACATAACGTTGGATATTATGCGAATCTATGGTATAAGATCCCATTCCTATTGATTCAGGTGTAGCCTTCTTCTTGAGTAATTCATTTTCAGTCATGACATAAGACCCTACCATTCTCCGTGCTTCTCTTACATATATTTGATGTGGCCAGTTTCCGTTGTCTATAAACTCATCCTTGGCCAATCCCCAATTCTGGAATTCTTCCTGAATATCTTTCGGAACTCTCGGATCATTTGCGACAAAATACAACAGACCTTTCTGGTAATCCTCATGTTCGCGGATGATCTCCTTTCTTCTCTCATAAGTAGCTTCTGGGTAATCGTAGTTCATTCCGATATTATCCGAACTAAATGGGCCATGATTGTTGGTGTCGGTTTTGCGATTTGGGATCATATCAAATTTCCCAAACCATTCATCCCAACCATTATCAAAAATTCTGACCAATAGCTCATATTGGGTAGAATCATAATTTGCAGGCCTAGGAAATGGAACTCGGTTATCAGGGTGATTTGACATACAAGTCCGAAAACAGTAAGCTTGTATTTTATGATCTCCTTCTCCTTTGATACCGGGGTCGTTTTCACTTATTCTAGGTATAAGTCCTGAACTTGGATCCCCCTTTATCCAATATGGGTCGATTTGCGATTCTAAGACTTGAAAATGATGTCTATGATGATAAACTCCTGTTTGGATTCCATTCCACTCTTCTCCATAAACATTATTGGCCTCCCTGCCCACATGGTAACTCACTCCCGAGGCAGCCATTAAATCTCCTTCATAAGTTCCATCGATATACATTTTACCTTTGAATTCCTTACCACTTAGCATTTTGATAGAAGTGATTTTCCCATCTTTAACAATTACACCATTTTCTCTATCTAGCCATTCATCTCGAAACACTTCCAGGCCAACTTCCTTGACCCATTCATTAAAGACTTCTTCTGCTATATGTGGTTCGAAAATCCACATGGTTCTAAATTCTCCATCAATGGCGGGAGTGCCCTGTCCTTTGTTCCCGAATTCCTCTTGTGCCTCCCACTTCCAATTGTCTTCTTGGGAATACTTGTCATAAACCCGCTGATAAAATTCTCTGGAAAGACCTCCGATAACTTCTTTTTTTCCGGTGTCGGTCCAGCCAAGTCCTCCTGAAGTAAGTCCTCCTAAATGGGTGTCAGGAGAAACTAATACCACGGATTTCCCCATTTTTTTTGCTTGAATTGCTGCGATAACCGCTCCTGATGTACCTCCATATACTATGAGGTCTTTGATGTCTTCTTCTTTTTGATTGGAATTGCAGCCAGTTTCAAACACTATTGAAAATAGCAGCATAAAAATTCCAATGGAATATCTAATACTTGAGGAAATTGTCATGTTATTTTTGAAATAATTATCCCTTAAAAACCAGGTTTTCACTGGATTTTAGGAAAGGTTGTTTATAAAAATTCTCTATTCTAAACGTTGCTTATATTCAATCAAAGCAGTCTTTAGGGTGTCATATGGCAAATCTTGCAGAGCAAGTGAATGGTCGATTGCCAAGGAAGCAGCTATTGCTGCAGATTGTCCCAAAACCATAAAAACAGGTTCCATCCGGATTGAACCAAATGCTATATGAGATGCACTGACACAAACAGGTACCAAAAGATTCTGAGCTTCTGATTTTTTAGGTACAATAGATCGATAGCTGATAGGGTAGGGACCTGATACATGTGCTTCAACATTTCCTTCATTTTGTACATATCCATTCGCATCTACATAGCGCTGAATATTATGGGAGTCCATGCCATAAGCAGCTAATCCCACTGGATCATCTACAACTTCTAATCTTTCACAATGCTGTTGGGTCATTACCAAATCACTGATCATTCTTCTTGCTTCTCTGACATACAACTGGTTCTGCCAACCATCTTCACGTTCAAATTCATCTTTACTCGTACCCCATCGGGAAACTTCATTTCGGATTTTTTCAGGAATTCTTGGGTGATATGCAAGAGTCCACATTAGCCCTTGCTGATACTTTCTATGGGCTTCTACAATCTTCTCCCGCTCTTCATAACTAGCCTCTGGATAATCATAGTTTTGACCTATGTAATCAGTAGAAAATCCTGTCCGGTTATTGGTATCTGTTTTTCTATTGGGCATAGATGAATTAATCCAAGGCACAGAGTTTTCTCCTGCCTCATAGTTTCTAAACAATAATTCATATTCTAACTCATTATAACCTTCAGGCTTGGAAAAAGGAATTCGATTATCCGGATGATCTGTCAAGCACATTCTAAAGCAATAGGCCTGTACTTTATTATCCCCTGAACCATCAATACCCGGTCCCCCTTTGGTAATAAAAGGCAGTAATCCACTTTCGGGGTTTCCTTTTTCGATATAGGGATCTACACCTGGGACAAAATTATGGTTCTTGGCATTTCTAGAAGGTTTGGTCTGCAAAGTAACACCCCAATAATTCGCCTGAACTCCATTAAGGGATTCCTTGTATTGCTCATTACTTTCCCTTCCTACTGTATAACTAATTCCGGCAGTAGCCATTAGATCCCCTTCGTATGTAGCATCCATAAATATTTTGCCTTCGAATGTCTTTCCGCTTTCCATGGTAATGGAATTGATTTTTCCATTCGTTTTATTGACCCCTGTCGCTGTTCTTAGCAGTCTCTCTCCATATACTATATCCACTTTCTCATTTTCCAACATCTCTAAGTATACCTTCAAAGCAGCAGATGGCTCAAAGGTCCACATGGCATCTTCTTTGGAAGTTGTGGTGGTTTGACCTCCGTCTTTATACTCTTCTCTTTTTTGCCATTTCCAGTTTTCAGGTTGGTTGTAATAGTTTTTTATTTCTTGGTAAAATTCTCTACTAATACCCCCAATAGCCTGCTTGTTTCCAATATCTGTTTGTCCTAAACCTCCTGTGGTTAGGCCTCCTAATCGACTGCCTGGTTCAATTAACACAACCGACTTTTCCATTCTAGATGCTTGGATGGCTGCAGCTACTCCAGCTGATGTACCGCCGTAGATGACTAAATCATAAGACTGTGCCTGAGTATTTTGGGTAATTGAGAATGATAAAAGAATGCAAAAGACAATTAATATTCTTTTCATAAAATTTTTATTTAACTGTTTGAAAAAGATAGGATTACCTCACTTAAATAAAATGATTGTTTTAAATAAGATAACCCTATCCTTAAAGTGATATTAGTATCCAGGGTTCTGCACTAGATTAGTATTGGTTTCCAATTCGATTCTTGGAATTGGCCATAAATAATCTCTATTAGGATTAAAAGCCCTAGTCTCTATGACCACCATTTCATCGGCATTACTGATATGGTCATAATGCGGAGTTCCCAATTCATCAATTATAGGAGCTTCAGTTAACCATCCACCTTCACCATACCGATTGACTCTTCCTCTTACCGGACCTGGGATCACATCTTCGGCAATTTTCCATCTTCTGATATCGAAATATCTCAATCCTTCTATACCCAATTCACTTCGTCGCTCCTTTTTAATTATGTTGAGCAACTCAGTAGCTGTTTTCCCTGATGGGATAGGAGGCATCTGCACAGACTCTCTTTGACGAATTCTGTTGATGGCCTCGTAAACACTTTCATCAACTTCTCCCAGTTCTACTTTTGCTTCCGCGTAATTCAATAAAACTTCTCCAAATCTTAAAATTGTCAAGTTTTGATCAGATGATCCCACATTTGTAGGATAATCAGATACATCCACATGTTTCCTGAAAAGGTATCCAGTAAAGGAAGCATAGGCATGTTGGGCTTCAATGTTAGGCACCCTCACTTTTTCATCACCCCTAAATTCCCAAGTCTCTGTACTGTCTCTATGTGTTTCAAATATCCAGTTTACCAATCTTGAACCAGGCACCACCAAAGTGTAATTCAACCTTGGATCCCTATTTTCAAAAGGATTTTGCGGGTTGTACAAAGGAGATTTATCGATAGATAATCCGTCGATACAGTCAAAAGTGTCTACAAAATCTTGCGGTGGTTTCTTATTGGAATGTCCCAAAGCCATTCTGGATAGAAAGTCCCTAGGTGTATTATGGGTTTCAACTCCCCTTAAAAACTGGATTCTCATGATTACTTCAGGAGAATTGTCCCCTGCAAAAGTAAACATGCTCATGTATTCAGGGTCTTATTGTATAAGCCTCAGATTCCATAAGCTCCAAGGCTGCAGCTTTTGATTCATCCCATCGCTCATTCCATAACGCCACTCTTGAAATCATCGCTAATACAGCACCTTTTGTGACTCTTCCTTTCTGTGTACTGCTCATCGGTAAGTACTCTTTTACCTCATTCATTTCAGAAAGGACAAAATCAATAACCTCGCTTTTAGGGGTTCTTGGTACTTGAGCTTCTTCTAAACTAAGTATAGAAGTAACCAATGGTACATCTCCGTATAGTTGAGCCAGATAGGCGTAAAAATATGCTCTCAGAAACCTGGCTTCACTAACTAGCCGATTGTACTTTTCAGGATCCATTTTTGTCCTTAAATCTTCAGATCCTGAAGTGATGGCATTTACACGATTGATCGCCCTGTAAAAGTTAGACCAAAACCCATTGGTGTAACCATTATCAGCATTTTGCTCACCTCTTCCCAATGCCTGTAGTGCACTGCCATTTCGATCCCAACCGTCATCTGAAGCGAAATCAAAGGTTAAAAACCATACTGCACCCTGCGTCTTATACATTAACCTATTGTAGACTCCTGTGACAGCCATCTCCAATTCTGTTTCATTGGCAAAAAAAGTTTCACTTGATGGCGAATCCAGCGGTAATCTGTCCAAATATTGATCATCACAAGCCGGAGCAATTAATAAAACAAATAGTACTGCGATATATATGATTGTATTTTTCATGAGTTGCCAGATTAGAAGTTAAGATTTAGCCCCATTGTATAAGTTGACATCTGTGGGTACCAACCTCCATCACTTACTGGTGCCTCAGGGTCATAACCCTCATAGAAATTGGTGATGGTAAACAGGTTTCGGCCACTTAAATAAACCCGAAGGTTTTTGACTTTCCATTTTTCCAATAATGGACTAGGAAAAGTGTAACCTAATTGTACACTCTGCAACCTCAGATAAGAAGCATCACTCATCCAAAAACTTGAATTTTGTTGATTGTTGGTCTGATTCCAAGCTAATCTAGGATACCTCGCATCGGTATTATCTGGAGTCCAACGATCTTTATGTTGTTCCTGTACAGTTCCTCCCAAGTAGAATGGCATAATTCCTTGACCGAATAAATACCCATCGGCTTTCCCTACACCTTGAAAAAACACAGAAAAATCAAATCCATTATAATCTCCATTTAATCGGAGTCCATAAGTGTACCTAGGAATGGGACTACCTATTACGGCCAAGTCTCTGTCATTAATCATCCCATCTCCATCTATATCCTTATACTTAATGTCCCCTGGAGCCACGTTTCCAAACTGGGTAGCATGGTTGTCTACCTCTTCTTGGCTTTGGAATAACCCCTCCGCAACATAACCAAAGAATGAGCCTATAGGATGACCTTCTCTATTGACGGTGAGACCAGTATTTTCTATGCCCTTCATGTCAATAATCTCATTCTGGACATCAGAGAAATTGACCATTACTCCATAGTTAAAAGCTCCGATTCGATTGCGATAGTTGAGCATCAATTCATAACCTTTGTTATTGACTATCCCTGCATTTTGATAGGGAGCACTGAGTCCCGTAGTCAATGGAATATTAAGAGGTAAGAGGATGTCTTTGGTCTTTCTTATATAATAATCCATGGTGACATCGAGTTTTCCCCAAAGGTTGAAATCGATACCAAAATCTGTGGATTCTGTTACTTCCCATTTTATATCCTGGTTTGCCATGCTGTTTAGTGCCGCACCTGGAGAAATCACATTGTCAAATGAATAATCCTGGCCACTGCCCCCCAAAGAAATAAAGGCGGCATAAGGGTATAAACCGATGTTTTGGTTTCCTAACCTTCCCCAAGATGCCCTGATTTTTAGTTGGTCAATTATCCCAGTGGAGTTTTTCATAAAGCTTTCCTCCGAAATTCTCCATGCAGCAGAGAAAGAAGGGAATACTCCAATTCTGTTTCCTTCAGCAAAGCGGGAAGATGCATCTCTTCTCAGATTTGCTTCCAATAAGTATCTTTCATCGTAATTATAGGTAACTCTTCCAAAAAGAGAACGAAGTGCCCAATGTGTAGCAGATCCTCCTGTTTGTTCATTTAATCTGTTACCGGCATTGATCTGCTGATAATCCGGCAATGGAAATACCTGCCTGTACGCGGAAATCCAACTGTTTGTCTGATCCTCTTGTTGGTAACCACCTGTAAATCCTATTGTGTGCAGATTGTTAAAGGTCTTTTCTATATTTAATAAAAAGCGCACATTATTATACCACTCTCTCGTATACCTTTCGGAAAGTGAGTTTCTCTGAGGGACAAAAAATGTTGGTGTTTCTCCATCACGGGCATAAGTCTGCGTTATGTTGGCAAAGCTTTTATTATGTGGATTCCAAAGTTTGGGAGCATACATTCCTTCCACCGAAAGCCAATCTGTCAAATCATATTTTAGCCTGAAGTTCAAGATGGCATCTAAACTCTCCATTGTGGTCAGACCTCCATCTTTCGCCCTTGCCAATGGATGGTCTCCGTTCCATCCTTCTCCATACCTTCCATTAGACAAGATTCCCACTTCATTGGCTGGTATTCTTCTCATCCAATGAAATACATAACCTGTCCCATTGGAAGGTTCTATCTGCTCAGCTCTTCTGAGAAAAATATCTGATGAAAAGTTTAATCGGTCCGTAATTTTAATATCAGAATTCAATCGAATATTAAACCTGTTGAAACTTGTATTGGGAATAATTCCCCCTTGATTTAAATAGCTAAACGATCCTAGAATTTTTGATTTTTCACTACCTGCATTGACGCTTACATTATGGCTTTGCATAAAAGCAGAATTACTCATTGTTAGTGCCTGCCAATCGGTGTCCGGAAATTGATCAGATGGCATACCTGCGGCATACCTAGATAGAAAATCATCTGAATATTGAGGGTCATTGCCGATATTAGTAAAGGCTTCATTTGCCAAAAGCATATGGTCCATAGCACCTACTATTTCCGGTAATCTCGTTGGTACTTGAATTCCTGCATACATATTATAATTGACACTTACTCCTTCCTTACCTCTCTTAGTAGTGATCAAAACAACTCCGTTGGCAGCCCTGGAACCGTAAATTGCAGCAGATGCAGCATCTTTAAGCACGGAAATGCTTTCTATCTCATTAGGATCCACATTGTTCATATTGGTTTCTACACCATCCACCATAATCAATGGATTGGAATCACCAAGTGTTCCTACTCCTCTAATTCGGATATTTCCTCCATCTGATCCGGGTTGCCCACTTCTTTGGGTTACTGTGACACCCGGGGCAACTCCCTGAAGTACCATAGAGGATTGTCCTACTGGTTGATTTTTAATGTCTTCTGAAGGAATGGCGCTGACAGCTCCTGTCAAATTCACTTTTCGCTGGGTACCATATCCGACCACTACTACCTCTTCTAAGTCAGAAAGACTCTCTAGTAGCGTTACAGTGACCGTGCTTTGATTGCCAATCTCCAATGACTGGTCCTCATATCCAATAAATGAGAATACCAATGTGGAATTTTCCGGAACATCAAGGCTGAAATTTCCTTCTACATCACTGATGGTACCGACGGTAGTGCCTTTTAATACGATAGTTACCCCTGGAATAGGGACTCCTAACTGGTCTACAACTTTTCCTTTTATAGGGATTTCCTGGTTTTCTGTGACAATCGATACTCGAGGTAGTGACGGGTTGATTTTGACATCTATAGAATTATTGACCTGCCTGAAGCGCAAATTGGATTGCTTGGATACTGCAATCAGAAAACTTTCTACCGTACCCGTTGCAGTTAACAGCTGAATCTGGTCGCTACCGTTGATATCCTTTTGGTCATAAAGGAAACTATATGATGTTTGTTTTTCTATAAGCTTAAAAAACTGGTGGAGGCTTAAAGACTCTTTTTCCATTTTTACCCATACTTTGTCAATGGGTTTGTATTGACCTGCCACAGTGGTGGCAAGGCCAAAATTTATTGCCAAAAACTGTACTATAAATCCATATAAGAAGTATTTGGACAACATATAAATTGTCTTTTGTAAGTTTAATTGCATAATTTTAAGCGGTTTATTGATAATTCATTAAACTGGGTCTGAAGGATCGTATTCTATTCCCCAATAGTGTGTATTCCCTTTAGACCATCAAAATGAGCCAGCTGATTGATTCAGTTGGCTTACTTTTTATGTGTCATTGAAAAATGAGTAGTACATGATTTTTAGTTGTTGAAGTGAATGGTTACTTTTTTATTTTCAAGTTGATAAGTGAAATTTTCAATGTTAGAAATACTAGTCAGTACATTATTTAAGGTTTGGTTTTCAAACTTTCCGTTAAATTTCCATTGATGAGGAGGAGTGCCTTTGACATTAAATTCAACTCCATACCATAATTCAAGCTGTTGGATAACCTGGGCAAAGTTTGCCTGCAGGAATATTAACTTTCCAAATCTCCAACCTAAATCCAGCTCTTGATCAAAGTCAGCGATTGACACTGAATCAGCCGAACTTTCATAGGATAATGCCTGTCCAGGCTTCAGAAAATAAGTTTTTAATGAGCTTGCTTCGAGCACTGAAACTTTTCCTGTGACAAGAGATATCCTTGATCCTTCACTCACTGTTGCATTGATATTAAATGAAGTGCCCAATGCCGTGGTAGTCAAGTTGGAAGCTTTCACTTGAAAAGGTTGATCTGGGTTTTCTGCCACTTCAAAAAATCCTTCTCCTATTAATTCTACAAAGCGAACAGTAGAATCAAATTTTTCAGGATACTTTAAACTACTCCCGGAATTAAGCCAGACCACCGTCTGATCCGGTAATCGGAAATTCAATTTTTCTCCCTCATTGGTAGATTTGGTGATCCAATTTGTTGTCGGACGAGTAGTTACTGTATTTTCTCTTTTTGAGTAATAATAAAGAAATGAAAGAATGAAACAGATAACTAAAATGGCTGCTACTCGGGTGATTTGCCAGCTAACTCTAAAAATTCTTGTTCTCTTGTCCGAATCTAAACTCTCTCTTTCCTGATAATCAGGATTGGTTTCGCTAAGAATTTTAAGCAAAACTTCTTCCTTGCTGGCCTTGGATACATTTTTTGAAGGGAATTTTAAACCATGAATAACTTCTCGTGCAAGTTTTACATCCTCGATTCGCTTTGGATTGGCCTCCATCCAGCTTTTCCAATAAGTTTCTAAATCAGGGTCTGGGTATTTTACCCACCTGATAAATTCCAGGTCCTCTAAAAGATCCAAAAAAGTTGCCATTAAGGTTTTTGGGTTATTGTTTTACTAGGTAAAGGCAACAATTAGGAAAACAACGTCATAATTTTTTGACTTTTTTTAAAAAATCTTTTCAAGAAGGCCTAAAAACTTCATTTTGTAATATAAAATGGGGTATTATGGGAGTTGTACAATAAAAAATATGGGTAGATACCCAATGCTTTCCCTGAGACTTCGAAGGGCTTTGTACATAAGGTCACGGGCAGATTTTGAATCATGTAATTCCATTAACTCTGAAGCCTGTTGGTAGCTCATCCCTTCATAAAATATATAATAAATGATTTCTCTTTTTCTGGGGGATAATTTTGAAATCGCCTCATTGATTAACTGACTTTTCTCCTGGTCAATTTGACGTTTGATCAGCGTTTGTTCATGGGAAAAAACAATCTCAAAACTATGTTCGGTATCTAGTACTTGTTTTGTGTTTTCCCAAGCCTTAAGTTCTTTAAAGATCCTTCGTTTAAGACATTTAAAAAGATAAAACTTGATAGAATCTGTGTTCCCTAAAGTTTGACAGTTTTTTTTCAAGTCCAAAAACACCTCTTGAATGGAGTCCTTTACAAGTTCTTCATCATCCTTGATTCTAATCCCATAACTAAATAAAACATCAAAAAATCGCTGATAGATTGTAATGAATGCAGAATTATTACCAGATTTAAATGATTTCCATAAATCACTATCGCTGCTGATCTGTATCTCTTGATTATACAAATTTTTCTTCCCCTCTTCTTTTGGATCAGGGATATAATTTTGGTTAATCATGGGTTGGGTCTATTGTATTGGTAATTAACTATATTTTGGTAAAAATTAAAATATACACTTTTAAAAGTTTGTAAAATCATAAATTAAAGAATTATAATATTTTTATGAAGAAAAATAGAAATTAAATTTTGCGATATTCAATTTCCTCTGAAAAGAATTCTATTTCTTAGCTTATACTATTCACGTAATTATTACTTCTTTATGAACTGCGAACTTAATGAACTACTAAATCATAAACCTCCAACCTACCTCTGGTAAGCAGCCTTTAAACTTCTCACTTCCAACCTATCTCCGGCAGGCAGGCTTTAAACTTATTATAACTATCTCGCTGCCGCAGGGAGCCTATTTCTATTGTATTTCGCCAGTAGAGACTTTTTAAACTTTAAACTTTTCACTATTCAATTTAAACTTCCAACCTCCAACCTCCAACTTCCAACTTTAAACTTCTCACTTCCCAAATACCCCATACTTTGTACTTAATACTTGGTACTTTGTACTTCCCGCCTCCAACCTCCAACCTCCAACTTTAAACTTTTCCCTTCTAATTTCAGACTTCGTACTTCGTACTTCCCACCTACCTCCGGTAGGCAGGCTTTACACTTTTGACTTTCATGGGGAGCCTATTTCCACAGTATTTCCTTCCCTGATCAACTTTTCTGAACGAAAAACCGTCTGACTTCTCCTGCCACAAAAGTGACTAATCCCAAAATTCCTGTGACCAAGGCCTGTAATTCAGTAAAAAATGAGCGCTCAAAATAAGCTACCAATCCAATTGCAACAATTAAAAATGAGAATACAGCCCATTGAACATTTCCTGCATTGCTGTTTTTCTTTCTGTATTCTTTGATTTCTTTTTTCATTCTGGTGGAAATAGTTGCCAGTACGAAGAACCGGAATGTTTTACTGAACAATTGTAGATTTCCGGCCAATTCACTTTTAGAAATCACACCTTTTTGAAAAAGTTCTACCACTTCATCATAGTGTTGATAATTTAAAAACCCCTCCATGGCATAACTATAGCAGACATTTTTTTCTTCTAAGCTCAATTCCGCCCAAATATTATAAAAATATGCTTTTCCATATCTCTGAAGCAATAGCCGGGCATTAGGATCTTCGCTATTCTTGGAAATCAATCCCCTTTTATAAAAATAAAGTTCCAATTCTTCCTCATTAAATGTGTTTTGAGTATGGATAGCAATCGAATTTGTTTGTGGCTTCAATGGGACAAACTCAAAATAATAACCGTTCATCAATTCTGAAAACCGCACTTTTGCCTCATCGGATGATAATCGGGAAACTAAATTTCTCCAACTGATACCCGAACTGAGAATTAAATGAATCGATGAGGAAAGTTCATGGATGTCAGGAATACTCTTCATGAATTCATCCACAGAATCCAGTGTATGAACATCTTCTATCAAGAGCGCCTTTTTCCCAATGAATTTTATTGGATTAGGAATTTCTAAACCTGTATCGGAACAGTCAATAATCAATAATTCATCTTCCTTCAATCGGAACTGAGAATAAATCCAATACCTGCTCACATTACTGTCACACCCGGTTAGGAATAATCTTAAGTTAATGCAATGATTGAGTTCAGATTGAATGATACTTCCCAATGCATTTTCTTCCCTGACATTAAAGTCCAACCAAAATAATTTTTTGAGTAAAAAGTTCAATGTATGCCAGAAAAGCAATAAAAATAGAAGTAATAAGACTAGGACAACTATGGTCACCCAATTAAAACTATGTTCAGTTTCATCACCTAAGTCAAATCCAATAGAGGATGCAGCCTTATGATAGATAGCGGGATGTGGATTAATAAATCTCGATACATGTTTATCATGAGTTAAAATGGTAGTAGAAAATAAGCTTGACCTCTTTTCTTGGTACCAATTAAAATCGCAGTTTTTACAATTCTTGTTTAAAGAATCTAATTCTACGCTCTGTTTTACATTGTTGATCAGGCTTTCATCCCAGATTTTTTCCTCCATTTCAAAAACTGCATCACTGATGGATAAACCGGGTAAAAAGCCAAGTCCTATAAACCAAATCAAGAAAAAGAAATAATAGGGTTTTTTATTTTGATATTCTGAGTTTTTTTCTCCAAAATATAAAATTCCATAAACCAGAAGGATTGAAAATATACCACAGGAAAAAATCAAAATCAGACTGCCATGTAAAGAATCTATTACCAAGGATCCTATAAACCACAAAGAAATAAAGATAAATAAAGCAATGGAGGCATATTTGAAATTAACTGCCTTATGTTCTCGATATAAGATCCACCAGAATAAAAATTTCTTCCAATTGTATTTTTGTTTGATTAGGAAGTTGGTCAGAGAAAACATTAATAAAATAACAACCAAGTAAAGGGAAGTGAATAAAAAGCTTTCCATTGCGGCCAGACCGGATTGAATATGGTAATTATTGAGATCAACTAGGTAGATATACCACAATGGTTCATGGTTGCTGCCTAAATTCATAGGGCTGATCAGTGCTTTGTATTCATGACCATTAATTCGTATCGGCTGAATCCAATTATCCTCTAAATAACTTTCATCATAATTGAAAATAGTTTCGAAAGTCTCCCATTTTTCAGCTTCTACCACTGATTGAAGTTGGGTGAACTGGATCTGGAATTTCGAACTGGCGTAAACCACTTCTCCGCTTTTCTTAACTAATAAAAATCTTCTTTCATCCTCGAGGGGTGGGTATTGCATTTTGAATGATATTGCCTGGACATTTTCTTTTCCCTGTTTACTGATAATTTGTTCAGGCACACCATCAGTTTGAGAAAAAATCCGCTCCATAAAAAGTGGATCTTCCTTTTTATCATTTTGATGGTATTGATAATAATTTCTATGGGAAACGGAGTAAAATGAAAAGTCCAGAGAGTCTTTAATGGTATGGTAATTAAGTGTTTGATACTTGACTAATTGTCCTTTGCTATCTGCCTGAAAAATTTCGTTCACATTACTAGAATCAATTTTCTCTTTTTCTAATTGCTGTAACATATAGCAAATCTTTTCAGAGAGATGGTGTTTTGCTGCACCGGCTAGGATTTCATCTTTCTCCAATTCATGGCCAAAATGAATAAAATAGGAGCAAGTCCATCCTGCGACCAGCATAAACATCAGCAGGGATGCCCCAATCGTAATGACCTTTTTTTGGCTAAGCACATCACCCTTGCCCATACTCAAAAATGAAATAATTGGTAACAAGGCTAATAAAATAATCAGGGCCAAAACAGAAATAACAAGAATTGTAAAGTCAATCTTATAAGCCGCCTTTTCCAAATTACCCTGTTGGATCAATCCCAGAACCCAAATCTTGGTATTGCCTTGAACCAGGGGTACGATATATGCGGAATACTGATTAGAAAATAATTGCAATTGAAATTTACCCGAATAGCCTCTTATTGAATCAGTTAAATCCTTATTTATATCTTCAGCAAAACTTAATCCCTCTAATTTTTTGGGATAGAGTACCTCTCCATTTTCCCGTATGAATACCAATTCATCAAAAAATATATTTTTCTCCCCCATTTCTCTGAGCCAGTTTTGGTAAGAAACTTTGGTGGAGAGGAAAGTCATATCACTGTCCTTTTGATTTGGAATATTAAAAATCTTTTTAAAATGGACTTCTTTCGTATCGTTTAACATCGCATTAAACCAGGAAGCATCTTTGCCCTCCAGCCAAAGCGATTGCAATGGGATTTTTGAAATCACCACTGAATCAGTAAAAAAAACTTCTGGAGTAGAATTTTGGGCAATGGAGAACTTGAATTTGTCATTATCCCTATCATTTTGCTGAAGTGCAGCCGCTTGTTTTTGAGTCTTATTGTCTCCATGGGAAGCGAATATATACCATGAAAAGCTCCTTATTTCTGCTCTTAAATCCTCAGTGGATTTTAAAAGAGCATCCCTGATCATTAGGATATTCCTTGAAGCCTGATTATCCAATTCCTCCCGATTTAAGTTAGCCTGGCTAAATAAATAAGCAGACATAAGGCCTAATATGACCATTCCCCCAATCCATAATAGTAGCCCTATGCGGTTCATATCAGTAGATCAGTTGATTATGTCTTTCTAAGGATAACCTACTGGATTCCATGATTTTCTCAGTAATCACCCTATTGATTACAACCTTCCTTCTTGCCCAAATAATGAGCTTGTTAGTAGAGTCAAACTCAAAAAAACTATCCTTCAAATTGGCAACACTTAAATGGATCTTGTTTCTATAACTCTCCAATTCTCGGATGTTGATTTTTGGCCAATACAAACCTTCATTGAATTCAGGCATGTAGGGTGCTTTTTTAGGATTGGAAAAAATAGGGATCACCTGCAGTCTTCCACTGATTTTTGATCTGAATTCTTTTCTTTTCTGATCAGTCAAATACTCATAGCCTGAAAGACTAGAGGAGTTCCTTCCTTCTGGAGAAAAAGTAAAATGGTCTCTTAAAAACTTCTCACAATTTGCCCTGCCTAAAAAGAAATCATGAACACGAAATTGTTTACATACAAAGGCACCCAAACCATCTAATGATCCACATGCAATGGCTTGATTTCCTTCTACTTTTCTTTCCCCTTGGGAATTATAAGTATAGCGAATCGGGGAAATAATAAAATTGCCATTTTCAGAATTCCCCATTTCACTACTATTACTAGTATTAAAAGGACCAGAGTCGCCGAAATAAGGGTTTATCATTATAACTTTTGTCCTTTGGTTAAGCTCATTTTCATGGGACTGATTTTTGGCCATACCAATTTTATTGGTTAGCTCTTTACGGACTTTTTCAAAAACTTTTGAGTGGAGCTTGTCCACATTTCCATTTGCATTTTGTTCAAATTCTGATTTTGCGATACTTCTTCCGGAAATATGAATTAACCAAAGCAAATCCATCAAATGTCTAGTTGAGGAATTGATGTCTTTCATTCGTTCGGGATTTCTTATCTCTTGGCTTACCCTAAAAGCCAACTTGTACCGAAGAATGGTTTCTAAAAAAAGAGGAGCAATTTGATTCCATCCTCTGTTTCTAATTTCTGCTTTTGAATAAGTGAAATTAGTATTGTCTATTTGGTCCAGAATAGGAGTCTTTCCAGAAAAGTCTTCCTGTAATAGATTGGTGGAGATTATTTTATTGAAATAACTGGGATAGGTAAATTGAGAATAATTGGATAAGGCTAAATAGGCTTTGCTTGATGTAGTAGTTAAAACTTTTTCTACTTTTTTATGAACCTCAGTTTCTAAGAAATCAGAACCAAAATCTTTCTTAAAGTTGATACCAGGAAGATTTTTTGCTTTTAATATTTCTTGTAAGATCGAAAAAGATGGATATGCTTTTATGTCCTCCATAAAATCCACCCAGGTATGATAAAATGGATTAGAGGGAATACAGTCCAATAAACTGGCATGATTAGGAATTTCATTTACTGCATTAAACTCCCTTTGAATTGCCAGACTATCTATCAATGCTGTCAATCCTATCTCGGAACTGCCACCTATAAGCGAGATCCTTACATTGTGTTGAGGAACTTCGGAGGAATAGCCCGATAATTTTCGTTTTTCCCACTCGTCCATTGCATCAATTAAGTAATCCATGACTCCAGCTGTATAGGCTCCTCCTGATAATGCTGCTGGAAGACAGATCCCTAAATGGAAATCTTTGTCATTTTCCATATTTAAAAATTAAGTTTAAAAATTTAGTAGAATAAAAATGTATCTCATTTAAAATGAGCTATTTATAAAGTTATAAAAAAAAATGAAATGATAATAAATATAGATGGAATTGATAAATAGGAAGATGGACTAAGTCTCAAAGCTTGCATCCCGAAATAACTTTTGAAATAAAATTTGCACTTTACATCCAACCGAGTAAATTTATTACTCAGTCTTTACCGTGATTGCGCCTACCCCCCGAGGCAATCTCGTTAAAATACCAACAGAAATCCTAAAACTCCATCTTTGGGCCTGGGACTGAAAGGGCGAATTCAACTACCGAAGGTAGTCTTACCTGCCGAAGGCAGGCTTGTCTCCCGAAGGTAGATTTACCTCCCGAAGGGAGGGCTGTGTTAAATTAAGTCAAATGTGACTGAAAGGGCGAAGCTGTGATTAGTAAGCAGTCGCAGTAGGCAGTCACAGTAGACAGTCTTAGTTGGCAGCCTGCCTGCCGAAGGTAGGTCTCAGTAAGCAGTCTCAGTAAGCAGTTCGGTTCCCGTACAAAATACCAAATACTACATACTAATTACTTGGTACTTTGTACATCTCATAGTGATCAGTTTCTCTAAATACTACATACCAAATACTAGATACTTGATACTTTGTACACCTCATAGTGACCAGTTGGCAGTCTCAGTAGGCAGTGATCAGTTTCTCTAAATTCTACATACCAAATACTAGATACTTGATACTAGGTACACCTCATAGTGACCAGTTGGCAGTCTCAGTAGGCAGTGATCAGTAAACAGTAGGCAGTGATCAGTACACAGTCTCAGTAAGCAGTGATCAGTAAACAGCATCCAGCCTGCCTGCCGAAGGTAGGTCTCAGTAAGCAGTGATCAGTAAACAGTAAGCAGTACTCCATCTTTCCTATTTCAGACTTTGTACTTCGTACTTGGTACTTTGTACCCAAAAGTTCAACCTTATTTGGGATAGTCAATCTTACAGTTTCAGCTTTCATAATCTAGACTTCTGAATTAATACAGTACTTCGTACATCATAAATCATACATCATAAATCTTACATCATAACCCTCCCAACTCCCTTCAACAAACCCTACCAAACCGGTAAGGAACTGACATACATCCAAGATGCGATCAATAGGGGTAAACTCTCTGGAAATGGTCATTATACCCATCTTTGTCAGCAATTCTTTGAGGAGCGTTATGGATTTCAAAAATGCCTGCTCACCACTTCCTGCACTGATGCACTGGAGATGGCGGCAATACTCTTGGATATCCAACCCGGGGATGAAGTGATTATGCCCGCATTCACTTTTGTCTCTACCGCCAATGCCTTTGTGCTCCGTGGAGCAAAAATCATCTTTGTGGATAGTAAGGCGGATCATCCGAATATGGATGAGAGTAAAATCGAGGAACTGATAAACCCAAAAACCAAAGCTATTGTAGTCGTTCATTATGCCGGAAAAGCCTGTGAAATGGATGTCATAATGGAGATAGCAGACAAGCATGGACTATTTGTGGTAGAGGATGCAGCCCAAGCCATAGATAGCTTTTATGAAGATAAGCCTCTGGGAGGAATAGGACATCTGGGATGCTTTAGCTTCCATGAGACCAAGAATATCCAAAGCGGAGAAGGAGGGATGCTAACAATCAATGATCCCCAATTCATTAAAAGAGCAGAGATTATCTGGGAAAAAGGAACGGATAGAGCTGCCTTCTTCCGTGGGGAAGTCGATAAATACGGATGGGTGGATATAGGGAGCTCTTTCTTGCCATCCGAACTCAATGCCGCCTACCTATGGGCACAGTTAGAGAATATAGATGCAATTCAAAGAAGAAGAAAAGCCATTTGGGAGGACTATGCTAGTCTATTCAACGGCGATATTGCTAAGCCTAATGTTTTGTGTGCTGATTATCTGAAAGTATTTGAGAATTTAAAATTTAAAATTGAAAATGGCTTGTCAATCCGAGCGGAGTCGAGGACAGACGGTTTCGAACCTCTAAAATCTCCTCTCTCAGGTGCTCAGCCTGACAATAAAGCTAGTTTAACTCCACAAAGCATCGAGGGTCAACTAATTTTAAATTCAAAAATTTCACATTCTAAATTCATTGCAAACGCCCACCTCTTTTACCTACTGTTTCCATCACTTGCTGCCCGGACGGCTTATTCGGAGGAATTAAAAAAACAAGGGATTCTGGCCATATTCCATTACCAAAGTTTACACAAATCAGAATATGCCAAAAAGCATTTCCCAGATCAATACGAGCGAGATCTTCCCAATTCTGATCGCTTTTCTAATTGCTTATTGAGACTGCCTTTGTTTTATGAGCTTCACGAATTTTCAAGTCATCTCGACGACTGAAAGGAGGAGAGATCTGATCTTCGGCCATATACTTTGTACTTCGTACCTTAATTACTTCTTACCAAATACTTTGTACTTGGTACTTTGTACTTGGTACCACAATTACAACATACCAAATACCATATACCTTGTACTTAGAACCAAAACAGTAAACTTTCCCACCTGCCTCCGGTAGGCAAGCTTTAGCCCTCTGACTTTCCATTTTGCTGTTCAACTCCTTCACCTTCCTCATCTTCCTACCTATAGTATTTCTACTATACTGGTTTGTATTTCAGAAGAATTTGAAGCTTCAGAATGCATTCCTATTACTCGCTAGTTACGTGTTCTACGGCTGGTGGGACTGGAGATTTCTTGGGTTGATTATTGCGAGTTCTGCGGTGGATTATTATTGTGGCCTTAAGTTAGGACCCGTCATATCGACCAAAAACCGAGTCATCTCGACCGAAGGGAGAGATCTCAATGATGGTAGTAAAGAAGAAAAAGAGATTTCTCCTTCCGCAAGCTCCAGTCGAAATGACCAACGTACCAGGTCATTTCGACAGGAGGGAGAAATCCCTAATTCTAATGCCATCTTAAGTCTATTTCAAGGTCGCAAACTCTACTTAACAATAAGCCTCACCTTCAACCTAGGCCTTCTTGCCTTCTTCAAATACTTCAACTTCTTCATTGAATCAGCAGCGGATTTTATCAGCCTCTTTGGCTTCCAGCCACACATCAGTACCCTTAATCTAATCCTTCCTGTTGGCATATCATTCTATACCTTTCAAACACTGAGCTATTCCATAGACGTCTATAGAGGCAATCTCAAACCCACTAAAGACCTAATCGCCTTCTTTACCTTTGTGGCGTTCTTCCCTCAACTAGTTGCTGGTCCTATAGAAAGAGCATCCAACCTGCTTCCTCAGTTCTTTAAAAAGCGGGAATTCGAATATCAGCAAGGATCCGATGGGATGAAACTTATTCTCTGGGGCTTTTTCAAAAAGATGGTGATCGCAGATAATTGTGCACTCGTAGTCAACCCCATCTTCGAGAACTATCAAACAGCTTCAGGCCTAGAGCTTATCATGGGAGCGATTCTCTTTGCATTCCAAATCTACGGTGACTTCTCAGGATATTCTGATATCGCAATAGGAGTGGCCAAACTCTTTGGGTTTGATTTAATGACCAACTTCCGAACTCCATATTTCTCGCGTGATATTGCCGAGTTCTGGCGCAGGTGGCATATTTCTCTTTCTACTTGGTTTCGGGATTATGTCTATATCCCGCTAGGCGGTAGTCGTGTTCCCAAAGCAAAAGCCATTCGGAATATCTTTATCGTATTCCTAGTCTCTGGATTCTGGCATGGAGCCAACTGGACTTTTATCGCCTGGGGAGGAATCCATGCGGCAATGTTTATACCTATATTCTTGATAGGGAAGAATAGAGCACACTTACATGATGGCGAACATCTAATACCTTCATTCAGAGAGGTAATTCAAATAGCATCAACCTTCTTGTTGGTTTCTGTAGCTTGGGTGTTTTTTAGGGCTGAAACGGTAGGGGATGCCGTGGATTATTTTACTCATATTTTTAGAAATTCATTATTTCCTACCAGTTATGGTTGGTTTGGCTATAACATCCGGCTTGCGCTTATCTTATTTATTCTTCTAGAATGGGTGGGAAGATTCCAGTTTAATTGGCTAGAACGAATTCAAGGGAAATGGTATAGATATCCAGCTTATATTAGTACAATCTATTCAATATTGTTTTTCGGTGTTTTTGGGGAACCTATTGAATTCATATACTTTCAGTTTTAATGAAGAGATTTTTTAATAAGTTTATTTTCTTATTTTTTGTTGTAGTTCTTTTTTATCCAATGTTAATATTTATTTCAAGAGTTCCGTTTGTAGATCAATTCAGTATTAATTTCAATAAATTAAGTATTAGAAAAGGAGGTAATACCTTTTTAAGGTTTCAAGATGCTGATACCACCCAAAATATAGATCTATTAATTTTGGGTTCTTCGATGGCCTACAGAGGCGTTGATCCCAGAGCATTTGATAGTTTGGGATTAGCGGTATTTAACTTAGGTACTAGCGGCCAAACACCGATGCAGACGCGATTTTTGATTGACAAGTATCTTTATAAGTTAAATCCAAAAAGTGTACTTTGGGAAATAAGCCCATTTACGTTTACTCAAGCAGGATCTGAATCTTTTTTAGATTTAATTTCAGTTCGAAAAGATTATCAAGAAATGGCTTATATGCTTCCTTATTTTAAGGATATCTTACCTATAAATGCTTTTCTTGACAGATTATTATTTAATGAATTGGAATCCACCGATGGGGAGATAATGTTAGATAAGGAAGATGTATACATCAAGGGAGGATTTGTTGAGACTAGAAGAAAAGCTGAAAAAATTCCAAAATTAGAAGAGATTTCACTTGAAATGCTAGATTTCCAAAAAGAAATTTTTGAAAGTGTTCTTGATTCATTAGTGAAAAGAAATATTAAAGTTTATTTATTTCAATCTCCGGTGTCCGAAGTGTATTTTTCCTCTATTCAAAATAAGGAGACAAATTATAATTATATTTTAGAAATCGCGAATAAATATGATGTAGAGTTTTTTGATTTTAACTCAATTGAACTTTGTGATTGTTTTTATGATGAAATTCATCTTACTAAGGATGGGGTAGAAGATTTTAATAAAGAACTAATAAGGGTTTTTTTTAAAAATAATGATATGTGATTTATTGCTGTTAATCAAATTTAAATTTTTATCATTAAATATTATTTATATATAAAGTGGGTATAGTTAATTTTTCGATTCCAAAGGAGTTGGTTGTGAAATTAATTGATTTTAAAGAAATCGATAATTTTATTGAAACAGGTACATATAAAGGAGTAACATCTTTTTGGGCTGCAAAATACTTTAAGAAAGTTTATACAATTGAAATTGACGAAAGAATATCCAATGAAACTTCTTCTATACCAGGTTGTCCTAATAATATTGAATTTTTAATTGGTAATAGTAAAAATATATTGCCAGAATTAGTTCAAAGTAAATTATCAGGATCTTGCTTTTTTTGGTTGGATGGACATTGGTGTATGGGTGCTGGAGGGAAAGATGAAGAATGTCCTTTACTAGATGAATTAGAAGCTATAAAATCAATTCAAAACCCGATCATTTTTATCGATGATGCGAGATGTTTTTTAGGCCCTCTTCCTCCTCCTCATGATTCTAGTCATTGGCCTCGAATTGACCAGATATTTAATAAAATTTCTCAATTGTTTCCAAATCATCGATTCACAATTCAGGATGATGTGATTATGGTCATTCCAGTCGAATATATGCCAGTCTTGGATGATGACTGGAAGAATTCATTTCATGTAAGATTCTCTTCAAAGAAAAAGTCAAGCTTCCTTGGAAAGATTAAGAAAAAGCTAAAATCCTTATGAAGGAAATTTTGATTAGGCTGCTAAAGAAATTTGGATATCGATTAACTAAAGCGCCGATTACTCTAAATGGATTGAAAGTTGAACATGACTTTTTATCTAGGCATAATTGGATTCTAAAATATGGTATAGAAACCATAATTGATATTGGTGCTAATAAAGGGCAGTTTGCAGCAAGATTTAGAGTGTTATTCCCAGATGCTTGGATTTACTCATTTGAACCTATACCTGAAGTTTATGATCAATTATGTAAAAGGTTTGAATTAGACACTAAATTCCAAGCCTTCAACTTAGGATTAGGCAAGCATTCTGGTGAAATAGATTTTTTTCAAAATGAATTTACAGACTCATCAAGTGCATTGCCTATGAAAAAGTTGCATAAAGAGAATTTTCCAAGGACCTCCAATGAAAAAAAAATTCAAATAAAGATTGAAAGGCTTGATGAAATTATGAAGTCCATAGTTTCTTCAAGTCCAATGTTGATTAAAATTGACGTACAGGGATTTGAAGAGATGGTGATTTTAGGTGGAAAAGATACTCTAATCAAAGCCTCAGTTGTAATTGTTGAAGTTTCGTTTTACGAGTTATACGAAAATCAAGTATTTTTCAAAACCATATATGAACACATGCTAAGTTTAGCATTTTCATATCATGGGAACTATGAGCAATTAGTATCACCTGTTGATGGATGTGTTCTCCAAGCAGATGCAATCTTCATAAAGGAAAATGTCTGAAGGAATAGAACTTTCTATTATTATTCCAAATTTTAATTCTGGTATTCAACTGGATGATACTCTTGCTAGTATTTTTTCAAAGGGGAGTACTGTCTCTTTTGAAGTCATAATTATTGATAATTTGTCTATTGACAAGCCTAGACAATATGTTGATAAATATCCACAAAACTTAATTGTATTTCAATCTGAATCCGATAGCGGAATTTATGATGCCATGAATAAGGGAATCAAGCTTGCTAGAGGTAATTGGATTATTTTTATTGGAGCTGGTGATAGAATAAAGATTGATCAAATAATTTTAGTTTTCGAAGGTGAGATTGAACAGTTTGACTTCGTTTACGGCAATGTAATTCTAACTAAAAGTGATCAATTGTATGATGGAGAATTCGATTTAAAAAAAATGTTATATAAAAACATTTGTCACCAAGCAATAATTTATAAAGCTACTCTTTTTAAAAGTATTGGTTTTTATAATGTAGATTACAAGATTTGGGCAGATTATTTATTTAATCTTGAGGTATTTTTTAATAAAGATTTAAATGTAAAATACTTTGAATTGGTTTTTTGTGAATTTATTGGAGGAGGTATTTCAAATTCACAAAAAGATTTGTTGTTTTCGAGAAGAAAAAAAAAGTTGTTTTTATCACTTTTGATGAAATATTGGACTATGCCAAATATTTTTATTGTTTTCAGATACTTTTTAGGAATAATTCGAGCTAGATTTCTAAATGGGAAATAGTACTGTTTTACTTTTAACTTCTACAATTTCCCCACAAGATTTTAATTTTGTGGGGAGAAAAGGAGTTCATAATAGAGAAGATGACTATTTCTCAGCGGTTTCTTTTTATTGTAAATTTAATTTGCCAATTGTATTTATCGACAATTCAAATTATCGAAGTGATCGAATAGAGAAAATTATTTTTAATAATTCTGAATCGGAGTATTTGCTTTTTGAAAGTAAACAAAGTTTTAAGGGGAAAGGCCATGGTGAACTGGAAATCTTAAAGTATGGCTTAGAAAATTCTAATATTCTAAATAAATATCAAAATATCATTAAAATTTCAGGGAGACTTACTATATCTAATTTTTTTGAATTTTATTCTAAACTAGATTTGAACCTTTCAATTCACTATTGTAACTATTCTAGAGAATTTTCTTGGGTTGATACAAGAATAATGATTTTAAATAAATCATTTATTAAAAATTATCTCTTTCCTACCATGGATAAGTTCTTAAATGAATCTGAGAATGTTTTTTTTGAAAAAGCTTATGCTAGATCTATTCATCTATATCAGTATGATGGAGGCAGAATTTCACTTTGGCCAGCTTATCCTCTCTATAATGGATTTAATGGTGAAAGTGGTAAGAAGATAAAGTTTTCATTAATAAAGAAATTTAAATATTATCTTTTTAACAAAATCAAAATTTTTGTGTTTAGTCAAACAATTTAATGAGTATAATTAAAGTACATAATCTTTCCAAACGTTACCGATTAGGCCTAAAGGAAAAACAGTCAGAAACTCTAGCAGGTCAAATTGGACATCTGATTAGATCTCCTTGGGAAAATTTGAAGCGCCTTAGAGACATGAGCCGTTTTGGGACCGAGGATGAATCTGTTTTTTGGGCGCTTAAGGATATAAATTTTGAGGTCAAGGAGGGTGAAGTATTAGGGATTATTGGAAAAAACGGAGCTGGAAAATCTACTTTACTTAAAATTCTTTCTCAAATTACAGATCCTAGTTCTGGTAAAATAGAAATTCGTGGTAGAATAGCCTCACTTTTGGAAGTAGGGACTGGGTTTCATCCAGAACTATCAGGGAGAGAAAACATTTATATGAATGGGACTATCCTTGGAATGACCCGCATGGAAATTGATTCCAAACTGGATGAAATAATAGATTTCTCTGGAATAGAAAAGTTTATAGATACTCCTGTTAAATTTTATTCATCAGGAATGAAAGTTCGTTTGGGGTTTTCTGTGGCTGCCCACTTGGAACCTGAGATTTTGATAATTGATGAAGTACTTGCCGTAGGAGATTTTGAGTTCCAAGCCAAATGTTTGGGGAAAATGGAAAGTGTCTCCCAGCAGGGAAGAACAGTATTGTTTGTCAGCCATAATTTGGAAGCAGTGAAGTCCCTATGCAGTCGATGTATAGTGTTGAACCAAGGTGAAATCCTTTTTAATGGGGCTGTAAAATTAGCTATTCAAAATTATTTTGGACTTACTAAGACGGTTGGAGGGAGTTTTACAGATTTAAGAACTCATCCAGAAAAGAGAGATCGGGATTTGGGGTTAATTGAGGCAATTATTTATGTAGACGGACATCAAAGTATTGAAATTTGTGCTGGACAAGAACTTAAGGTTTCATTGAGCTACAATGTATTAGACGAACATTTGGGAACTTCAATTGATGTGGGCTTTGGGTTATTCGATGATGAAGGGAAGGGGTTGTTAGCATTTAATAATTCAAATTTTAAGCAAAAATTAGTTTTAAATAAAAAAACTGGAAATATTCAAATAACTATACCTCAGTTTCCATTTTACAGATCAGATCAGGTTTATTTTCATTTTTACTTTGGGTATTTAGGAAATTATTATGAGGTTTTAACTCAAGCAACTAAATTAAATTGTAATCAGAATGACTTTTTGGGATCTGGTAAGCCTTTAAAAGAAAGCTTGAACTCTGTTTTTGTGCCTCAGATAAATTTCCAGTTAAATTGAAACTTGTAAGAAGAGTTGGAATTGGGTTTATCAACAAACTTCCATCATCTTTAAAATGGAGTCTTTATTATTTATCTTTTTTTAAAAAAAGACTAAGAATAGATTTTACTAAAACAAGAAACTCTCTTTTGTCTAAGAAGTCGGCAATATTAGTTATTGGAGCTAATGATGGTTTAAGTTTTGACGATTTATTTGGATCTCTTAATTCTTCTTTAACAACCGGCTTGCTTTTAGAGCCTTCATCGAAATATTTTTCTCAGTTGGTCAAAAATGCCGCTCATTTACTAAATCTTATACCATTAAAGATTGCATTAAGTAGTTCAAATTCCTCATTGAACCTTTATCAATTGAATGAAAAGGGATTGAAAAAAATGCCTGAATGGGGAAGAGGTTTAGGCTCCTTTTCGAAAGAACATTTATTGAAATACGATGGTGTGTCTGAAGAAGATATTGAATCCGAACTTGTAGAAGGAAGGAGCTTTAATTCTTTAATTGAGGAGTATAATTTTTTCGCAATTGAATACCTACAAATTGATACTGAAGGATTTGATGCTGAAATTATTAAAATGATAGATTTTAAATCATTTTCCTCAAAGTTAATTAAGTTTGAAGTTTCAAATATTAATTATCAGGAAATACTTGAAACTAAAGAGATTTTAAAAAATCAAAATTATTATTTAATCCGACAAGGGGGAGATATGATTGCCTATTCCAAAAATATAAATCCAATTTTTTATTGATACCTAAAATCATACATTATTGCTGGTTTGGAGGAAAAGAACTAGGTGAATTAGAGTCACGTTGCCTGAGGAGTTGGAAAGAAAAAATGCCTGATTTTTCAATAAAGCAATGGGATGAATCCTCAATTGATCTAGATAAATTCCCTTTCGCAAAAGAAGCCCTTAAATTACGAAAATACGCATTTGCTTCAGATGTAGTAAGATTAATGGCACTCTATGTGGAAGGTGGGATATATTTGGACACAGATGTATTGGTATTAAAATCTTTTGAAAATCTTTTAAACAATTCATTTTTCACAGGTGAGTATAAACCAGGAGCTTTAAATGCGGCCATAATTGGTTCAGTGCCTAACCATTTGGTTTTGCAACAACTTTTAGACTACTATCAAAATCTAGAGTTTAGTCAAGTAAATCCAAAAACTATTCCTGAAGTATTTGATGAGATTCTTCTGAATACAAAGATTGATAACATAAAAATATATCCGCAAGATTTTTTTTATCCTTTACCTCTGGATCAAAAAGAAAAGGAATATTCTAAATTTTTGACGCGAAATAGCTATTGTGTTCACCTTTGGAACCATAGCTGGATAGATGAATTTATGCTATTAAAACAATTTAGATTTGGTAAAAGTGTGATTTTAAATTTTAGACATATTTCTTTAGCTCCTTCTATTTATTTAACATTTTCTCACCAAACTCGATATTTTAAAGAATTCTATATCAGACTAAAATCATTTTTGTATATAAAAATATATGGGTATAAAAAGAATTAGAGAAATTTATTCACTCATTGGAGTTAGTGGGTTAGCAAGATATTTTCTTTATAAATTTTTTAGTAATAATATGCAAAGTTTTAAATCAACCCTTCAATTAATTGAATGGAGTAGAAAAGGAGAATCTGACATACAGAGAAAAGGAGAATATTTACTTCTAAAAAGCTTTCCTTATTTTCGGGAGGTTAATTTTTATTTTAGACCTGTTAGTTCAGATTCCTCGGTTGTAAAACAACATTTCCTTTCCAGGGAATTACAACCTGTCATAGAGTATTTCCAATCTATTTCTCAATTTCCTAAGGTCATGGTAGATGCAGGAGGCAATATTGGTGCTGCTTCGCGTTTTTTGCAGTTAAATTTTCCAGAAATAAAAATAATTGTAATAGAACCTTCTAAGGAGAATTGTAAGGTAATTAAGCAGAATTTGAATGGAGTTGAGTACCAATTATACCCAAATGCGCTTTGGTTTCAATCTGAAAAATTATCTCTCGATGAAACAAAAGGAGCTTGGGGAATTCGTGTTTCATCTTTCTCTGGAACAGGGGATTCAGTCGAGGGATTGAGCCTACAAATGATCTTGAACCTATCTGAATGGGGAATTCCTGATTTTCTAAAAATTGACATTGAAGGTGCTGAGGAGGAAATTTTTCAAAATGACACCAATTTCAAAGAAATCTTAAAAAAAGTACGATGTATTTCAATTGAGCCTCATTCAAGGCATGGTGAAAGATTGATAAGAAATGTGTTGTCAGAATCAGGATTTAATATTGAGAATCATGGTGAGTTGATATATGGTTTTAGATTATAGGCTGAAGAAATGGTTTCGGTTTTAATGTCAGTTTTTAATGGAGGTGATTATTTAAATGAATCCATTTCTTCAATTCTAAACCAAACGTATTCAGATTTTGAACTGATTATAATAAATGATGGGTCAATAGATAATTCGGAAGAAATTATTTTGGCTTACAAGGATAATAGAATTAGGTACTTTAAAAATGATCAAAATAGGGGGTTGATTTTCTCTCTTAATAAAGGACTTTCAGAGTCAAATGGGGATTATATTGTAAGAATGGATGCCGATGATGTTTGTCATCCTGACCGGTTTAAGATTTTATTCTATTTAATGGAAAAGAACCAGGATATTTCCATTATGGGGTCTTCTGTAATTGATTTTTCAAGCTATTTTCCTTCTTATAATTTATCTTCAATAGAATTAATTGATTTTAAAATAATTAATTCTATTGCTTTTTTTAATTGTCCTTTGTTGCATCCTACGGTAATAATACGTTTTGATTTTTTGAAAGAAAATAATCTCTTGTATGATTCAAATTATATTCATGCTGAAGACAATGCGCTATGGTTGGATTCTATAAAAAAAGGCAAAGTATTGTCAATAGATTATCCATTGTTAAAATATAGACGACATCCAGACCAAGTTTCTAATATTCATAATAAAACCCAACATATTAATAGTACTAAAAAGAGGGTTGAATTTTTGGAAAGTATTGCTGATATAAAACTTTCAGAAAACGAAATTAATATTTATAGGTCTATTTGTTATAAATATGATGATCTTACAATGTCGGAATTTAACAATATTAATAGGTTTATAATTAAATTTGAAAATTCAATTCTTAATCAAGAATACATTAAAATTGATAAGAGATATTTTTCTAAATTATTATATAACAGAGTTTCCTTGCTTTATTTGAGGAACTCTCATTTAGGATTTCCTCTTTTGATTAATTATTTTTCAAATTTTATGTTTAATTTTAAAATATTTACTTCACTAAAATTAATTAGAAGAATAGTGTATGGAATTTAAAGTATCTGTCATAATCCCTCTTTTTAATTGTGAAAGTTTTATTGAAAAATCTGTTAAATCTGCCATTTCTTGTCTTGAGGTAGGTGAGGTTATTATTATCGATGATGGATCAACAGATTCTAGTTTTTCAATTTGTAAAAAATTACAAAAAGAGTCAGAAAAAATTAGTCTATATACTCACCCTGGAAGATGTAATAAAGGTCCTTCTGCATCAAGAAATCTTGGGATTTTGAACGCTCGACATCCGTTTGTTGCATTTCTAGATGCCGATGATTGGTATTTAGAACTAAGATTTAAAAATGATAAAGAACTTTTCGAATCTAATAGATCAATCGATGCAGCTTATTCTTGTACTATTCTGGAAGAAAATTTAGGTAAAAATGAAAAACGATATGGCGTACAATCAAATCCTAGTAATTTATGGGGATCTGATTTGTCTCCTATTGAATTTTATAAGAGTGTGTTGGAAAATAGAATTGTACTTTTTGACACGAATGGAATTACGATCAGAAAAGATTTTCTCTTAAAGAATAAATTGTTTGATGAACGGCTTTTTTTGCATCAGGATACAGAACTCTGGAACAGGTTAATGCGCTCTGGGATTTTTGTTGCATCACAATGGGAAAATCCAGTTGCTATAATAAGAAAACATGGAAATAATCGTATTTCAAATCGGTCGGCAGATACCCATTTAAAAATGTTGGCAGTTCAAATTGATAATATTGGGATTTCTAAGTTATATAATTTTGAAATTAATATTTTGTATTTAAGGATTTTAAGGGAAAGGAGTAAAATTATTAAGAGTCATTGGAGAAGAAGAATTTATTTTTATATTCAGTACTTGATAAATCAATTAAATAAAAAGAAGATTTTAGAAGACATTCGTAGAACTTATGCCTTTGTTTAGTGTTATTATTCCCACTTATAACAGGTTAAGTGTACTCCCTCAGGCTATTGGTAGTGTTGTAAATCAAGTTTTTCATGATTGGGAGTTGATAATTGTAGATGATGGAAGCACTGATAATACTTTTGAATTTATTGATTCTTTGAATAAATCGAGAATTGTTGTTATCAGACAGAATAATCTTGGAGTATGTGTAGCAAGAAATGCAGGCTCTAAAGTAGCCAAAGGCAATTATTTGATTTTTCTAGATTCTGATGATCAATTACTTCCAAATGCTTTAGAGGACTTTAAGAATGCTATTTTTTCACAAAATAGTTCTGACCTTATCCTTGCAGGTTATTTACGTAGAAATTTGGAAAATGAAAATTATATTTACTCCTCGCCTGTAAATTCATATTCTGCGCCACTTTCAGGAACATTTGCTATCAAAAAAGAAATATTTATAGGTTTAGGGGGCTATGATGAAAATATCAAATTTGGAGAAAATACAGAGTTTTTTCACCGATTTAATCTTTCAGGATTTACGAATTGTGTGATTGACTCTTATACTTTAATTTATAATGACCACTTCCTAGGAGGTAGTAAAAATCTATTAAATTCCACACATTCTTTAATCTATATGCTTAATAAGCATAATGATACTTTATCTGAAAAAGTTAAATTTTTATATCATCAAATTTTAGGTGTTAACTTTATTAGATTTCGACATTTTTCGAAAGCTAGATTTCATTTAAAAAAGGCTTTCTTTATAAAACCTACTCGATTTGATACACTTGGAAGGTTGGTGATTTCCCTATTTCCATTTATTGCTAAAAAACTATATTCTCGTGAAGTTGAGTTATGATTAAATTCGGAGGGTTTATCA
Source organism: Algoriphagus iocasae (assembly GCF_014206875.1). Lineage (GTDB taxonomy): Bacteria > Bacteroidota > Bacteroidia > Cytophagales > Cyclobacteriaceae > Algoriphagus > Algoriphagus iocasae. Next base: position 643,377 of record NZ_JACIJO010000003.1, read on the forward strand.
TAACCTATAATCGTCCTGAGATCTTAAGGGATACTATTTCAAAGATATTTGCTCAAACGTACCCTCCAGAAGTTCTTTGGGTTATTGATAATTCCGAGAGTTTAGCTACCGATTATGCGATCGCTTCATTGCAAGATTCAAGAATTCGATACTATAGAATGGGTTATAATGCTGGTCCTGCCGGTGCTGCGGCGAAAGGACTGGAGATTTGTGGTAAAGAAGGTTTAGACTGGATTTATTGGGGGGATGATAATGATCCTCCTTTTAGAGTTGATTGTTTTGAAAGGCTTTTGGATAGAATAGATGTAAATCCATTTGTAGGTGTTATTGGGGCTATGGGACAGTTTTTTGATAGGAAAAAGGGAGTTGTTAAGCGAATTCAGACTCGCTTATTAGAAAAAAAAGAGACCATAGAAGTGGATTATGTTGCGGGTGGTAAATGTATGTTAATCAATGGATCCGTTGCTCGTGATGGAATTTGTCCAAATCCTGATCTATTTTTTGGTTTCGAAGAATTGGATTTTTGTTTGAAGGTTTGTAGAAAAGGCTATATTATACTAGTTGATTGCAAATTGTTTTTAGAAGAAAGAACTAATCATAAAAGATTAAATTTTGAAAGGCCAAATTATCAGAAAAAAGAGAACTTAAGCCGTGAATACTATAGTTTAAGAAATCTTCTTTATATATCCGATAATCTGACGTTAAACTCTATGAAAAATAAGCTAGTGCTTAAGTGGCTTGCAAAATCAATATATGGTTTTCGATATGGTTTTCGATATGGTTTTTCTAATTTTAAGTTTATTATGCTTGCTTTTTATCATTATTTAAAAGGCATTAAAGGTAAAACAATTGATGTTTAATATTTCAAAATAAGTTTATTTGTTAAATTCAAAATTCTATAAATGCCAAGTGTCACTGCAATTATTGTAACCTATAACAGGCTAAATATCTTAAAGCAAAACCTTACTTGTGTTTTAGGGCAGAATATAGTTCCTAATAATGTGATAATTGTTGACAATGGAAGTAATGATGGTACTGTTGAATTTCTAGAGAGCTTAAAATTGGAAAATGTTAGCAATATTTTTCTTCAAAATAATATTGGTTTTGGAGGAGGATTGGCTGAAGGAATGAATAAAGCCATCGTAGATTTTGATCCGGATTATTTTTGGCTTTTGGATGATGATAGTTTTCCTGAAAATGACCTTTTAGAATATTTGCTTAACCAATCTCAAATAATTGGAATGGATGGAGTATTTGGACTTTCAGGATATATTCATTCAAATGGTATTCCTAAAAGGCCTAATAAAGGAGTAACTAACTTCACTGAAGTTGACTTTGTGTTAGTTGATAATGCTTTGATATCTAAAAATGTAGTAAAAAAAGCGGGTGTCGTTTCGGGAGAGTTTTTTATGATGTGTGAAGATTATGAATTCTCTCTTCGAGCAAGGGAAAATGGTTTTCCTGTATTTTTGCTTTTTCCTTCTGAACCGCTGGTCAAAAGGATGCATTTAGGTTCGCAAAGTAGTTCAAGGACTCTTATTTGGCGAGGTTATTATCATACTCGAAATCATATATTGATTCTCAAGAAATATTATTCCACAAAAAAGCTACTAGGTTATATCAATCGGCACTCAAAAATTATTTTACATGCGCTTATTTTTGGACCTTACCGTTTTGAGAAAGTAAAATTTAGGCTTTTAGGAATCAAGGATGGATTACTTGACGTGAAAGGAAAGACATTAGACCCCAAAAGATTTAATTGAAAGTATTTTTTATCCAAGACACTTTGATTAATGCAGGAACTGAAAAGAGCTTGCTGCAAATTTTGCCTTTGGTATCTCCAGAGATTGAATTTAAAGTTGTTTACTTCTATCCTAGACATGATCTAAAGGATGCTTATGAAAGAGCCGGGATCCCATTGGTTTTTCTAGATTTGGAAGGGAAATATGATTTCTGGAAAGGGATTAAAAAACTCAGGGAATTGATTCAAAAAGGAAAGCCTGATATCCTCGTATCCTCTTTATTACGCAGTAATTTGATCACTAGAATGGCCTCCCTATTGACAGGTGTTCCGTTAGTTGGAACTTTTGTGAACGATAGTTATAACAATTATCGACTGGAAATAAAAAAAGGAATTCAGCGCCAGAAATTCAAGTTTTTTTGGGGATTGGATAGAATCACAGCCGCTATTCCCAAGCTTTATATTTCAAATTCTTCATTTATAGCTAAGTCCCATATCAAAACTCTAGGTGTTCCTTTGGAGAAAACTAAAGTGGTTTACCGTGGTAGAAATATTCCCAGTCAGATATGGAAAAAAAGAGTTTCTGATACTTTTGAATTTATATCTTATGGGAGATTGTTACAGATAAAAGGATTTCAAGAATTAATTCAGGCTTTTGCTAAGGTTCATTCAGTTTACCCAAATTCGCGATTAATGATTTACGGGGAAGGGATTCATCGTCCTGTTTTAGAGAAATTAGTCAAAGAATTGGACCTTTCTCATTCTGTTAGTTTGCCTGGAGTCATTTCCAATGTAACAGAGATTATATATAAAGCAGATTGCTTTGTGTTTCCATCTTGGTATGAGGGTTTTTCTGGGGCGTTGGTTGAGGCCATGATGGCTGGGATTCCAATAATCGCCTCAGATATTCCTATGAATTTGGAAGCCTTGACTCCGGATGTGAATGCGATTACTTTTCCTGTACGGGATGTGAATGCATTGACTCGGAAAATGGAATATGCAGTCACACATCAGCAGGAAATGGCTGAATTGGGTAGAAAAGCACGCGAGGAAGCTTGTGGCAGATTTGATATTCAATTAATTGCAAAGCAATATGAATCAGTTTTAAGAGAAGCTTATCAAAAATATGCAGCGACCTAGATTAAAGATTGGTGTATTAATTGATCAGTTTCAGATTCCTTCATGGGCTTGGGAAATGCTATCTTTAATATTAAAAAAAGAGTTAGCTGAGATTGACTTTATCCTAATCAATCAAAGCCCAAAAAGCTCCGGTACTAAATCATCCTTTTTATATCGTGTTTTTTCAAAATTGGATCGAACCATTTTTAAAGTAAATCAAAATGCTTTTGTGCGAAAAGATATTAGGAAAATTCCCAGTTTGAAAGCTGAAATAATTCCAATAAAACCTGTTCAAAAAATATATTCAGATTGGTTTGAAAAAGGTGACTTAGAAAAAATAAAAGCTAGAAATCCAGATATCTTGATTCGCTTAGGCTTTCGAATTTTAAAAGGGGAAATTTTAAAAATTCCTACTCTTGGAGTCTGGTCTTACCACCATGGAGACAATCTAGTTAATAAAGGTGGTCCTCCATGTTTTTGGGAAGTCCTAAAAGGCTGGGAAACGACTGGTTCTGTGTTGCAGATTCTCTCAGAAAAGTTGGATGATGGAAAGGTGATTTACAGATCTTGGAGTAGAACAGATCCCTTATCTGTGCACCGCAATGCAAATAAAGTTTATTGGAAGAGCTTATACTTTATTCCTAGGAATATTGAAAGAATCAATCAGGTAGGCATAGACCAATGGAAATTGGAATTGGAGATGTGGGAGGCTGATTCCATGAATGATATCACCCTCAAACCACCTGGGAATTTGGAGATGATTGGGCTTGGGCTTTCACACATTACGAAAACGTTTAAGAGAAAAGTAAATGAAAGTCTGAATAAAGAAGTCTGGCAGATATGGCTTGGCTCAAATGCCAACAATATTTTCTCAGATTTGAAAAGTTTGAAAAAAATCCCAAATCCCAAAGGATCTTATCTGGCCGACCCATTTCTTGTTGAGGAAGGAGATGAGAAGTATCTTTTTGCAGAGCAATTTGATTATTCAAAAAGAAAAGGTGTTATTTCTTTTGCACAAATTTCAGATGGTAAAATAAGTGAGTTTAGAACTGCAATAGAAGAAACCTTTCATTTATCCTATCCCTTTTTATTTCAGGAGGGGGAAGAATGGTTTATGCTGATAGAAAGTAGCGCTTCAAAATCTCTAAGGTTGTATAAGGCAAAGGAGTTTCCAAAGAAATGGAAACTTTACAAAACATGGTTTGAAGGTTACGAAATGTATGATCCGACAATTGTTAAGAAAGATGGCCTTTTTTGGTTATTTGTTAATGTAAAGCCCCATCCCGGGGCTTCTTCTTTTGATGAATTAAGTCTTTTTTATTCGGAGGATTTATTAACTGGAGATTGGATCTCTCACCCATTAAATCCGATCATTTCAGATGTCAGGTCAAGTCGTCCGGCAGGAAATCTTTTTTTTGAAAATGGCACTTGGTATAGGCCAGCGCAAGATTCTGCTAAGCACTATGGGCATCAGATTCGCATTCAGGAAATAATTAAGTGGGATAAGGATAACTTTAGTGAAAAAACTTTTAAAATAATTTCAGCAAATTGGAATCGAGGTTTAATAGGAACCCATACTATTAATTTATCAAAAAACTGGATAGTGGTAGATTCATTTCAGCGATAAATGAAAATCATTCAACTTGTTACTTCCCGGAAGTTTAGAGGAGCAGAGATTTCAGCAAAATTGCTTTCTGAAAAATTGCTTTCATATGGTCATCAAATTTGGTTTGTAGGACTATATTCAAATGATAATTTAGATGTTCTTTCAGTTAAAGATGGCGTAAATATTGACCTGATCAATAGAAAGAAAGGAGGACTTGATTTTAATTTATTTTTTCAACTAAGAAAGCTTTTTGATAGTATACAGCCTGATATAATTCAAGCCAATGGATCCGATACATTTAAGTATGCTGTTTTAGGGCTCTTGGGAAATAAAAAACCAAAGCTTGTTTACCGGAATATTTCTATCATGAGTCATTGGGTAAAGGATAGATTATTAATTAAATCATTTTACAAGTTATTGGCCAAAAGAGTAGATTGTTTTGTTTCGGTTGGAGAGCTGGCTAGTAGTGACTTACAAGTGTTACTGAAATTGCCTTCTAATAAATTGATTGTCATAAAAAGAGGAATTATTGCTGAATCTGTGGATAAGACAAAAGCAAGGTCAGTATTGGAAGAAAAGTATTCAATTCATTCAAATGATTTTCTTTTAATCCAAGTAGGAAGTTTAAGTAAGGAGAAAAATATAGAGTTTTCTTTAGAGCTGATTCATAAGCTAAATGCTAGAAATATAGATGTAAAACTCTTAATTGTTGGCGAAGGTCCAGAAAAAGAAAGGCTTCAAATAAAAGCCAGAGAATTGAAAATAGATCAGAGGGTTATGTTTACAGGAAATGTTAAAAATCCTCAGAATTATCTGGCAGGAGCTGATTTATTGATGATGACTTCGGAAATAGAAGGTGTTCCTGGTGCAGTTATAGAAGCAGCATTTCATAAAATTCCAGCAATAGGTGTAAATGTAGGAGGAGTGAAGGAGGTCATTATTCATGAGGAGACAGGCTTTTTAATTGATACTCATTCAATTAATTTGTTTGAAGAATATATAGATAAATTGGTCTATTGTAAAAGTAAGCTAATAGCATTAGGTGAGAATGCCAGAAAATTCGCTAAAAAGAATCATGATATTGATACGAATTCACGAAAATTTGAAAGTTTGTATTTTAAACTTTTAGATTAAAAAAATACCTTTAAGAAATGTTAGGTGCGGTAATTCTGGTTTTATTACTTTTTGGTCTAAGCCAACCTATTCTAGGTAATCTTCAGAGAGATCATAAATGGGTCAAGGCAGGTTTGCTAAACCAGATGTTCTGGTACCATATGTTCTTTGGTTTAGTCTATTGGACTTATGCACAATTTAATCGTTCGGATTCTGTTAATTATTTTAATCGAACTGATAGATATTGGAAAAACTGGTTCGATGCATTCGCAGAAGGGACTGATTTTGTTGAGTGGTTTGCCTTTCCATTTGTTAGATGGTTTGGGTTTAATTACGATATGATGATGTTCCTAACCACTTGGTTGGGTTTTTGGGGCTTCGTCTATTTCTACCTTTTTTTTAAAGAAAACCTACGCTTTAACCCCAAATTTGAAGGTTGGGATGCTATAACCATTTTTATGTTCTTGCCGAATATGCACTTTTGGACTGCTTCGTTAGGAAAGGGAGCGGTAATTTTTGCAGGGATTGGATTTTTGGTTTATGGTCTTTCTTGGCCGGCTAAACGACCTTTTCATATTGCTTTTGGGAGCTTTCTAACTTATATGATTCGTCCCCATATACTCTTTGCTATTCTAATTGGGATGGGAGTGGGTTTTGTTTTGGGTAAAGAAAAGGTGCCTGTTTATCAAAAGTATTTGGTCGTATTTTTTGCGATCGGAATGAGTATATATGTATATGAGGATTTAATTACTTATTTAGGATATGACCCAAATAATTTAATTGATTCATTCGAAGAAGAATCTGCTTTGAACATGCAAAGGTTGCAGTCTGCAGGCTCTGCTGTAGATATGGGGTCTTATTCTTTGCCCATGAAGTTATTTACATTTTGGTTTAGGCCGCTTTTCGTGGATTCCCCTAATGCGTTGGGAATTGCGATTTCCTTTGAAAATGCTTTGTATATCTATATGTTTAGTAAAATCGTAAGAAAGGATTTTATTACTTATATCAAGATAGCACCTGCCATGGTCAAGATGTCTGCAGTTGTCTTTATTTCCATCTCTATCTCCATGACTTTTGTGATGTCGAATCTGGGAATTATCATCCGACAAAAATCCCAGATCATGTATTTTATGCTCTTTGTGGTGGTGGCATTTATGGACTGGCAAAAAACCAATCGCATCAAAAAAAGAGGAGAAATATTTAATAGAATCGTAGAGGAGGAGAGAAGACGTATTGAAGAGGCAGAGTTGGTTGGGAAATGATGATGCCTTCGGCGTTGTATGCTGCGCTGTTGTATGGGTTCGCCGTTGCTTATCAACTAAAATTAGAACAACTACAACAACTACAACAACTACAACCACAACAACATTCCCAACTTTCAGAAAAGCAGCTCAGCTAACTCCTCCAGTTCTTTTCAACGTAAGTAATGAAATTGGAGATTTTGATTCCCAGTATTACATATTCCTCAAGCAAACTCGCAGTAGATGTTATTTTCGGATATAGAATCTGAATCTTTTTAAGGTGATTAATAGTTTCTAAATTGCTAGAATGGGAGAAAATCAAGAATCTGATAAATTCATTTTTATACTTCCGGTGTCCATATCCTTCCACAATATTGGAATTGATAGAATCACATGCTCTTCTTAGTTGGCTTCCTAATTCGTATAGTTCATATTTTGGCAATTCCATACTCAGTTGATGAGCCTTGATAAATAAGTCAAAAGAGATTTTATAGATTTCTAAATCTAAGTAGGAATTACTCATGGCTAAAAAGTGCTTTCTATAATGATAGTTTAAAAGTTTATTTTTCTTTGTTGTACGCTACGCTGAGATATGCCTTCGGCGTTGTTCGCTACGCTGTAATATGCTTTCGGCGTTGTATGCTTCGCGTTATTGCGTTACGCTATTGTAAGCTTCGCGTTGTTTGGCTACGCCATTGTTTAGCTACTAATATTACAACAATTACAACCTTTCCAACACCTCTTTATACACCCCCTCCAGCTCTCTCACCATCCGATTCATACTAAATCCCTCTTTAACTCTTTCTCTTGCAGCTTGACTCATTTTTTGATGAATCATTGGGTTTTGGATTAGTTCTATAGAATAATCTGAAAGCTTCTCCCATTCTTCTATCTCAGATAAATATCCCTGCACTCCATGTTGTATCACTTCTCCAATGCCTCCTGCTCTGGTGGCGACAACTGGAACCTCACAAGACATGGCTTCAAGCATAGCAATAGGTAATCCTTCAAATTCCGAAGTACTCAAATAAATATCCATTATGGATAAGTAGGGGATGACATCTTTTTGAACCCCCACTAAATGAAAATGAGACTCTTTTCCTGATTTTTTGATTTGAGCTTCTATTCTTCCTCTCCACTCTCCATCTCCCACCAATAATAAATGTGTTTCTGGACAAGTTTCCAAAATACTCAAAGCAACCTCTACCCATAGCCAAAGTCGCTTCTGATCTCTGAAAACCGCCACTATACCTATTACAGGTGCTTCTTTCGGAATACAAAGTTGCTCCCGTCTTCCGCCTGCCTGCTGTGGCAGGTCTTCTGCCTGACCGCCGTGGCGGGTCTTCCGTCTACTAAAAGCCTCCGTATTCACCCCATTCTGAATTACTTTCAGCCTCATTCTTCCCCCTCTTTGATAGGGATCCCAGATAGAGTTTAATCGCATCGATAAGGCTACTTCATTGGAAACAGCAATCGCTACATCCTGTTTTTTAAAGCTTATTCTATTTCCCCAATAAGAAAGTTTATTGTATCTCTCCCAAGTGTTATGTTCTGTGTAGACTATAGGAATATTTAAAGTGTTCCCAACAGATCTAGCCATAATTCCAGCCCAGGGCAAATGGGCATGGATAATATCAAAATCATTTTCAAGGATAAAATCACGTACCCTCTTTACTTGAAAAAATAACCCAAGATTACCAGAGGGTATTAAATGTACCTTGATACCAGCAAGTTCAAGTTCGTCTACGATATTGTTTTCTTGATGGTAAAAATAGAGGCAATGAAAATTGAATTTTTCCTGATCATGCACCAAGGCTGTTTCAGGAATCAGTTTTTCCGCGCCGCCTCTCCCAAGACTTTTAATAAGGTGTAGTACTTTGATTTTTTTATGCAATTCTCTGCTGTTTTGAGAAATGATCTTTTGAAGCCCAAAAATCATCATTCCAAATTCAAATTTGAAGAGAAGGAGAGGATTTATTTTAGGGATGTAAAAGAATAGGCTGGTTTCAGTCCATTTTTTTTACCTCGTAATAAAATCTCAATAGTCAATTTCCAAATTAGAAATCCAGTTTAAATCTAAGATCAATAATGACTTGATCTAAAGATAATTAATCATCCTTCGCCAATTCCCCCTTGACAAGGGGGCAGGGGGATTTTTTGTGATTTGGATGAAAAATCTCGTTGTCCTGCTTCTCCAGAAGCTGGACTAGTTACTGTTCATCTACATCTTGCTGGCGTTAAGTTCTTTCCCAGAATATCGATCCAGGGCCAGCGCTGGGGAAAATACGATATCATTTTACCCAGGGTTGAAACCTTGGGCTATTAAGCTGCCGCCCCTACAGGGCTAGGATTTAGATTACTTGGAAGATTCAAATTGACCTGCCTCTCCAGAAGCTGGTGTATTTACTGTTCATTTACATCTTGCTGGCGTTACGTTCTGTCCCAGAATAACGATCTAGGGCCAGCGCTGGCGAAAATACGATATCATTTTACCCAGGGTTGAAACCCTGGGCTATTAAGCTGCCGCCCCTACAGGGCTAGGATTTAGATTACTTGGAAGTTTCAAATTGACCTGCCTGTCCAGTAGCTGGTGTATTTACTGTTCATTTACATCTTGCTGGCGTTAAGTTCTTTCCCAGAATAACGATATAGGGCCAGCGCTGATCAAATAACGATCCTTTAAACCCAGGCTTGAAAGCCTGGGCCCTGCCTATCGGCAGGCAGGTATTAAGCTATGCCCCCTACAGGGTCTATTAAATTCCCAATGTCTAATTCTTCATTATAAATTTCTAAATACCTCTCACTTCCGTCTATGGTCTTCTTTCTCCCGTCCTTTCTGCTTTCTGACTTTTTTTCCACTTCCCACCTTCAAACTTTCAACTCCACATTCCTTACCATCTTCCCAATTCCCTCCATATTCTTACTCTCCATTCCATATTCAGATTTTAAAAACTGGAAATGAACCATTAATTCCTGCAATTCGATCATGGATTGAATAGGGTCATTTGCAAAATTATGGGGATGCCACCAGAGATGATAAAACTCTTTGTTTTCGGCTGCATAGCTCATTTCAGATTTTATTCTCGATAATCTGACGGAATTGAAAACCTTGTTATTTTTTGAAATAGGCCTAAATATTCTAGATGCAGGAATCAATAAGGGTTCATTAGGATAAACCCTCATCTCATCTTTTGTGAAGGAAGTTGTTTTACCGACTGGCATAAAACAGTCGGCAGATCTAAACCATTTTTTACTTAAATCCTCATGTTGGGTTTCCTGCCAAAACCAACTTTTCGGATTACTTCTGGCTTGTGTATAGCCTTCTTCTAAACAGATAGGGAGGTAAAGTTCGTTGATATGGTTTCTTGGGAAGACAAGGGATTTTAAGGTAATTCCAAATTTCTCTTGGGATATTTTCTGAGTGGCCTGAAGGTCCTGACGAAACTGATCAGGGCTTTGACCACGCATCAGAGTATAATAATGAGCAAAAGTATGCGAGCCCAGTTCTTGACCAGGTGTATCTATGATCTGCCGGATAAGTTCTGGGGCAAAATGAACTTCAGGTTTTAGTCCAGTCTTTTTTACAAATTCATAAGCTGAAAGCTTAGGTTCACGGTAAGAGGGTTTATGAATTGGAGAGTACTGTTCCCATTCCTCTTCATTTTCTGCAAATAGCATCCCCACTGTAGCCCATGTTGTCTCTACTTGATTCTTGGCAAAAACATCCAGCATATCTGGGACGATTTGCCTGGTGTATTTAAAATAATTGGGATGGTATTTTGTTCCTACTTTATCAAAAATTCCCCAGAGAAGTTCGAAGTCTAATGAAATACAAAAAATGCCTGAATCCATGCTTGCTAGGTGAATTGAATTTTGCTCTATGATATACTTCTCAACAAGATAATAGACAAGTTCCATTAGATAAAATCAAGCAATGGAAAATCATTTTTAAGAAAGAAAAAAGTATATCTAAAAGTAAAACCCATCTATTGCCAGCAGGCTGAGCGGAGAAGTGAAGGCTGAAGTCCGAGACAATTTTCAGTATGCTCAAAAAAATAGATCCTTGATAGTTGTCTGAATGCAAACTGTTGCCTGTCTGGATATAATTATCTTGTGACCGAAGTAGTTCTGGAAATATATTCGATATCAGGAAGAAGGCGGGGATAAGGTTAAAAATACCCTACTAAAAGTAGCCTCCAAAAGATTAAACTTATAGCTAAGGTCAAATCTCTTATATAAGATGATTTGATCTGTTCTTTTTCTCCTTACCTTTTAAAAGATTCAAAATTTTTAGAATAAGAAATAGAACTCCAAATACAGAAATAAATCCTCCTAGGATTTTGAAGAATGCTTCGTCGCCCATATACGAAAATAAGCCTATGCTACTGATTTCTTCCCTCCCCAACGGAAAAGTAAATATCCCACTCCAATTAATAATATAAAAAAGATAAGCATCCCTGAAAAATAGCCAATTCCGTAAGTTGTTGAAAAATCAAAGGGTTGAGTACTAAAGATAAAAATCGTTGTAAGTGAAAATATCACCATCCATAATATTCCAACAATTTTTACAATAATTTTTAGAATTTTCATTTAAATAGAATTATTTAATCCCAATCGAAATCCAAGAACGCTTTTGGATGAACTTTTAAAATTTTGGCAAATCTTTCTAATTCACTGATTCCAAAATTTGTCTCACCCCTTAATACTCTTCCAATTTGGCGATTATCATCAGCCTGAAAAAGCTCAGCAATTTTCTCTTGGGTAATTTCCTGATCATCGGCTATCTCTAATATTTTTGCGCTTACTCTATCGATGAAGGCTTGGTTTTTGTAATTTGGCTTTCTTCCCACATAACAATAGTCATTAAATAATTAAATTTTTATTAGGACATATTTGTCCTTTTATAAGTTTTGATTAACTTAGTTGCGATTAGAGAAATCTTTAATCTGCAAACTTTCATATTGAACGCATTTGCACTTGTGAGTCTCGTCTTAGGAAACTGGTAATTTCAATTGAGGAACGGGATAAATAAGTGAGGATGCTCACGCCTTTGGCGTGGGCTACTTACTTGCTTGTTCCTCAGGTATACCAGTACCTCTAAGACAGCTTGTTTGAGTCCACGCCTCTTTTTTTGGTTTGGTCTCAACTTGGACTATAGTAATAACCCAAGTATCATGGAACAGACTTTGATTTTTTCTGGATTACCAAGCTCCCCGGGAAGGAATTTCTGTATTAAGGAAAGGACTGCATTTTACCTTGGGCCAAATTGCTCCCTACCTATTTATTGTAACCTATTACCAGAGGAACTCGGCATCACCGCGGTAGATCGCCTCTATCCTCTAAAGCCTAAGAATCCGATTTGAGGATTAAGGCATTTTTAAGGCTGTACTTGCTTTCTTCCTAGTCCAGGAAGGAACATATCCGGAGATTGCGCAGCTCCCAGAAGTACAGTTACTACACACTCACATCAGCAAGCTTTTTTAGCCGGTAGCGCTGATACATTTCTTATTTATTCATTAATGCTGGTTGGTCGGATAGACCAAGGTGCCTGCCTGCCGTAGGCAGGGGAGGAGTATGTCTTGTTCGGAGACGTCATTTCGAAGGAAGAATGACTGAGAAATCTCATTGTTTGGTGAGAGATTTCTCCTCCTCGTTCCTCGTTTTCGCCTGCCTGCCGAAGGCATGGAAATGACCTATAAGTAGATTTTGAAGGCTTTCAGACTTCTGACTTTAGCTTTCTGACTTTCTTCGAGACTGCCACGGCTCGTACCTCGCCTCGCAATGACGGTGAATCCACGGGATATTGGTAATCGAACGTAACGTGAATAGGCTTCGACTCCGCTCAGCCTGACACACTACGGTTTTCCAACATCGGTCATCGGACACCTGTCCGCCATGGCGGGCCCAGCATAAAACACATTTCAAGCATGTTAAAAAAACTACAAATATGCTTCCTGGGATTGCTATGTCCTTTTCCCAATAGGAGCAAATCCAAAAAGTGGATAGATTTCTTCTGTATTAACAGTACTAGATCTCTCTATCTCACCGCCATAGGCGGTTTATTTCATCGACGAAGTCGATCTATCTCACGTCACTTGAAGAATTATCTCAGGGACAAAGGAGCTGTATTTCGTCAGCCACAAGCTGACATATCTCAGAAGCGAAGCGACTTTATCCCGCAAGCCGAAGGCTTGTGTATCTCTAATTTTCTAAACCAAAAATGGTTCGTTAAAACCTTTTTAATCCTTTCAATACTATTAAGTAGTATAAATGAAGTAAGTAGTCAAGTTGCTTGTTCACCACCGGGGATTGAGTTGGTTGATAACCCCGGAATTCCTGCCTTAGCAGGGTTCCATCGGAGCGGGGAGACCCGTTCCGATACTTTCTACTCGGTTACAGCGCAGGATATAGATGGGGGGCATGCTCCAGCAGTAGTCAGCCACAATCATGTAGCTGGTCATTCTAATACTGTCATGCTGAGCGGAGCCGAAGCATTAGTTGATAACTCTATTTCTCTAGGGCAGGGGAGTCTTGGCTCTCCTGCCAATAATGCAGTGTTGATCTATATGGAGCTGGCAAAGAAGGGAGAATTGGATACGCTGACTTTTGAGACGGTGCCTTTTCAGGTTTCCCGGTTGCATCCCAATTTCAGGCAAAAGGAGCATTTTTTGGTCGGTCGAAAGGGAAGTTTTCTGGAAGGGGTCAATCCGGTGTCGGATCAGATGTTTTTGTTTGAGTCCTATGATTATCAGGAGCCGGGTTATTTCAGTCTGAAGATGGGCGAGGAGGGGATTTTGGAAAACTACCTGCTGTTTCCTGGTGATTCCATCAAGGTGCGGATTCAGGATGTGGCACACCGGATCAGCTTTGCAGGTCCTGATGCAGCTCTTTTTGAATGCCAGTACCAGATGGCCCTTGCAGGAGATCAACGAAGGTTCTCCCGGCCTTCCCAGATGATAACAGATGATGCAGAGAAGTTTTTGTCCAGAGATAATTACCGGGATCGGTACCTCACTGCCAAGAACAGTTTCGGTAGCTCCTTGGAACTGGTGGAGTATGGTAAGGAGGAATTGGAAGAGTGGATGGAGCAATGGAACGTTCCAGTTGCCAAACTGCCCGAATGGAAGGTGCTGGAGTCCTATCGGGACAGGATATCCCCTGAGGCCTATGAAATCCTCTTGGCGGATCTGATCGGGAATTACCGGGCTGCCCTGCTGGGCAAATTCAGGAATGAAATGTATGGACGGGCCGTGCATTCCCATGACAGCCTCTTGGTTTCGGAACTGAAAGAGTTGTTTCTCGAAGATCTGTATGAGATCGATAGTTTTTCGCCTGTGTTGGACTTTTCCAGTGGATGGCTTTTCTATCAGTATGAGCAGGCATACCTGAAGGCTTTGATCACCAATACTTCTTTTAGCAAAGGGGTGCAGGAGTCCTATTCGGGGGATCTCATGGCAAATATTCTCCTGAAATTTTTGATGGATAAATTCCAACAGATCCCAACCAAATCTTCATTTATGGAGCGGATTGCTCCTTTTATGGTGACTGCTGACCAGAAAGGCCAATTGGAGGAGTACAGGTCTAAATATGTTTCCGGCATACCTATTCAGGATTTTCTGTTCGAGGATCGCAAGGGCAAGGTTTATTCCAAGGCTGATTTTGCTGATCAGTTGACCCTGTTCTATTTCTGGAGTACGGGCTGTGGGGCCAGCGAGAATTTTTACCAAGAGACTTTTGATGAGTTGGCCAAAGAGTTCCGGGATTCCGAGCAGGTGACCTTGGTTGCTGTCAACGCTTCCCCAACTGCTGAGCTTTGGAAGAGGGGCCTTTCCTCTGGGAATTATACCTCTGACAAACTGCTCAATCTCTACATGGGAGCGGAAGCTCAGGGATGGAAATCCCATTATAACATCCACATGTTTCCACAGCTGATGATGATGGATCCCAAGGGAAGGAACCTGGAGATCCTTTTTCTGGGTCAGGATGCAGCAAGCATCCGTGATCAGATTGAGTCTGCACTTTCTGTCGGTGGAAATGACAATGTATCATCTAAAGATTAATGGCTATGACTGTATTAAAAGCAATGAATATTCAACACTATACATATAAAATAGCATTGGCTCTGATGCTGTTCCTTTATTCCACTTGTATTTATTCTCAGAACAAATACACGCTCAAAGGAAAGATTACAGATCGGGAATCAGGGGAAAGCCTCCCGGGCATTTTGATCCAGGTGATCCCGGCAGGGATCAGCCAGATCAGTACGGATCAGGGGGGATTTGAACTGGTATTGCCGGCAGGGGAACAGGAGCTGACTTTCACTCACCTCAGCTATCTTCCGGTGAAGATGATATGGAATGGAGAAGAGCAAGCGGGAGAATTCCTGGAGGTGAAGATGGATCCCTCTGAGACCGAATTGACTGCGGTGGAAGTGGTGTCCACAGGATACCAGCAACTTCCCAAGGAACGGGTGACCGGTTCCTTTGTGCAAGTCGATCAGGAGCTTGTCAACAGAAGTGTGACGACCGATGTGCTCCAGAGACTGGATAATATCACACCGGGATTGATTTTCAACAAAGACAAAAATGACGAAAACAGCATCAGTATCCGGGGTACCAGCACCATCTTCGCGGATAGCGAGCCGCTGATCATTATTGATAATTTTCCTTACGATGGAAAGATCGAAAATATCAATCCCAATGATGTGGAGTCCATCACCGTGCTGAAGGATGCCGCTGCTGCCTCCATCTGGGGAGCCAGGGCAGGAAACGGAGTAATTGTCATCACCACCAAATCAGCAGGCTATGGTCAGGGGTTGAACGTATCCTTCAATGCCAATGTGACTGTGAGTGAAAAACCGGATCTATTTGTCAATCCGAAAATGGAGGTGTCTGATTTTGTGGATATAGAGGAAATGCTCTTTGAACAGGGGTTCTATCGAAGCAGGTACAATTCCACCAGAAACCCCTTGGTATCTCCGGTAGTGGAAAACTTGTATGCACTGGACAACGGGCAGATCTCAGAGGCCGATGCCCAGCAGCAGTTGCAGCAGTTCCGAAGCACAGACCTGAGGAATGAAATTGCCAGGCATCTCCAGAGGCCAGCTGTCAACCAGCAGTATTCCCTGAATATCTCTGGAGGAGGGAAGGTTTCCAACCATAGCTTTGGATTGGGATACGATCAGAATCTTGCCTCACTATTGGGAAACCAACGGAACCGGTTGACCATGTCCAACAACAATAACTGGAAGTTTTTGAACGATAAGCTTTCAGTATTGGCCGGAATGTACCTTAGCTTCGAGAACAATGAAAACGGATCTCCATCTACAGCTGGATTGGATCCTTATTCCAAATTGGCGGACGAATCCGGAAATCCATTGCCGGTATATTCTACCTGGAGCAACCGCTATATTCTGGCAGCCCCTGAAAATGGGTTTTTAAACTGGCAATATGTACCGCTAGAGGAAATTGGATTGGCTCCTGATAGGAACAATTCACAGGATCTGCGTCTCAATGCACGGGTTGCCTATCAGATTATTCCGGGGCTTTCAGCGGAACTATCCTATCAGTATTGGAAGAACAAAGGGGAAGCAAGGCAATTGTTTCCTATGGAGAGTTTTTATGCCAGAAACCTGATCAATACCTATACCCAGTTTGATGATCAGGGAGTCATGAGTTTTCCGATCCCGAGAGCGGACATTCTGGATGCCTCCTTTAGTACTTCTTTTAGCCATACCTATCGGGGTTTGTTGCGATTTGACAGGAATTTTCAAGGGCGTCATGCGGTCAATGCCATTGCGGGTTTTGAAGTGCGGGATTTTAATTCCGAGAGTCAGGGGGGAAGACATTATGGCTATGATGATGAGACAGGATTGGTGGAGCCCGTGGATTACCTGACCCAATGGAGAAAGGCTCCTGATCGATTTCCAGCCAATATTCCTTACCATGATTTTTTTCAGGGACAGACAGACAGGTACCTTTCAGGCTATATGAATGCCGGTTATACCTTGGATCAAAAGTATTCCCTGACTGCAAGCATCAGACGGGATGCCTCCAATTTATTTGGGGTGAATACCAATCAGAAGTTTGTGCCGCTTTGGTCTGCCGGTTTGGGCTATACCATCAGTGAAGAGGAGTATTTTAAGATGGGCTGGGTTGATTTTCTGAGACTTCGGGTTTCTTATGGGTACAATGGCAATACTGATAAACGGGTGTCGGCCTTCCCAAGTGGACGCCTCTTTTCAGGATCAGGAAATTATTTTACCTACCTGCCTTATACCATAATCGATCTACCAGGGAATCCCCAGTTACGATGGGAACGGATCGGGATTACCAATATAGGCATGGATTTCAATCTCTTTGGGGATCGGGTTTCCGGGACATTTGAATGGTTTAGCAAATCCGGCCAGGATATCATCGGGGATTATTCCCTCCCAAGTTCGTTGGGCTTCTCTTCTCTGAGAGGCAATTATGCCAATACCCTGACCAAAGGCTTTGACCTTTCGGTGAATGTGGGGATTGTCCAGAAAGACTTTACTTGGAATACGATCTTTTTTGTCAGTCACCTGAATGAGAAAGTTTCTAAATACGAGGGGAAAGGGTTGACATCCGATTACCTGAATTATGGGATCGGAGCCTCCAATGGATTCCCTTATGAAGGCAGACCGCTGCAGGGAGTTTACAGTTATGAATGGGCTGGACTGGATGCCCAGACTGGGGCTCCGGTGGGCAAACTGGAAGGACAGGGAAGCATGGATTACAGTGCCATTGTGGGACAGACGATGCCTGAGGATCTGGTTTATCATGGTTCGGGAAGACCTACCTGGTTTGGTGCTTTCAGAAATGACCTGCAATACAAGGATTTCAACTTATCCGTCAATGTTAGCTACCGACTTGGCTATTACATCCGAAGAACGGGGATTAACTATTATTCCCTATTGGGAGGGGAGTATGGCCATGCTGACTATGCAAAAAGATGGCAGTCGCCAGGGGATGAATTACAGACAGATATCCCGGCCATGCCGGAAAGCAGGGATCAGCAACAATCCAATTTTTACCTAAAATCAGGTGCTTTGGTGGATAGGGGGGATCATATCCGACTTCAGGATATCCGATTGTCCTACAGGATTCCTACAGGGGATAAATGGATCAACAATACAGAGTTTTATTCCTATGTGAATAACCTGGGGATTCTCTGGAAGAAGAGCAAATCAGTGGTGGATCCTGATTATCAGTCTTCTGTACCTGCGAGATCCATTTCAGTTGGAATCCGGAAATCCTTTTAGGTGGATGGAATGGAAGAAGCTTTGAAATGGAATCAACTTATGTGGATTCAACAGGATGGGAATTGGACTTATCCTTTCCCTATCCTGCATCAAAATCAGGTGAATCAATAAATCAAACAATGTGAGAGAAATGAAACAGATAATAAAAAATAGAAATATCGGATTTTATGGGGACATAAGAATTTATAGACCCTTAGGATTATATAGAAACGCAATGTTTTCCAGAACCATAGGACAAATTAGAAACTTGGGATTGATCCTGCTTTCAGGGCTGATGCTACTGGGATGTGAGGGGTTTTTGGACGAGAAACCATCCAAAAACCAAGTGATCCCTACTTCGGTGAGTGAACTGGAAGGCTTGCTGTATGCCCGGTCATTTGGTATGAACCAAGACCATACGTTGGGGAATTTGGCAACGGATGATTTCGAAATCACCGAGTCCGGATTTGCCCAGTTGATCCAGTTGGAAAGGAATACCTGTACCTGGGAGTATGACCCGTTTTTGGAGGAGGTTTCCGGAGAATGGGCATCTTTATATAAGCAGGTCTATAATGCGAATTTGGTGCTGGAAGGCTTGGCATCTCTTGAAAAATCAGGAGTGAGCGGTTTGGAGTTGGATCAAGTGAAAGGCTATGCCTTATTTGTGAAGGCACAAGCCTATTATTTTTTGTTGCAGGCCTATACCGCTCCTTATGATCCGGCCAAGTCGGAATCTATGTTGGGAATACCTTTGCGGAATTCTTCGGATATCACGATTAGTGCCCAGAGAAGTACTCTGGAAGAATCCTATCGGGAGACTGTTGATTTGTTGCTGGAGTCGCTGGCCTATTTGCCAGAGCGGGTAGAAAGCAGAAAGAAACCTTCCCAATGGGCAGCCCATGCTTTGCTTTCCCGGATTTATTTGATTCAGGGGGCATTTCAGAAAAGTTTGGAACAGGCAGAAATGGCTTTGGCGATCGGGGATGAATTGATTGATTACAACAGTCTGGATCCGGAAGCATTTTACCCATTTGCTGAATTTGGACCGGAGAATATCTATGGTGTTTCGATCAGTGTGAGGCAGTTCTGGACCTCCATGGGAATAGGAGTGAATCAGGAACTTTATGAAAGCTATGATAGTACGGATTTACGGAAAACACTTTTCTTTTATGAAAGTCCTGAATCTGTGATGCTTTTCAAGGGGGATTATACCGGAAATTACGAACGCTTTGCAGGCTATGCGGTGGATGAATTGTACCTGACCAAAGCGGAATGCCAGGCCAGACTTGGCAATGAGGAGTTGGCTATGGAGACCATGGATCAGTTGCTTTCCAAGAGATATAAAGTGGGGATGTATGAACCAGTGGAAGGGATTTCCGGAATGGATTTATTGACCTTTATCCTTCAGGAAAGAAGAAAGCAGCTGGTTTTCAGAAATATCAGATGGATTGATCTTAGGAGATTGAATCAAGAAGAGGAATTTAAGAAGGTTTTGACCAGAGAGATCGAGGGTACTTCTTACGTATTGGAGCCTGGATCTTTCAAATATGCATTTCCAATTGCATTGGATGAAATCAACCTAAATAGTTTGGAGCAAAACCCTGGCTATTGATAGCAAAACAGGCGCGGAAAATCCGCGCCTGATATAGATGAATACTGATTAGAATTACAAAATGGGAAGTGCTCCGTTTTTTTGGAAGATACCCATAGAGGCAGCTGTGCTGTTGACATCTGGTTCACTGAAGGTACAGACCTGAGTTGAACCATTACATTGATATGTGGTTGGCCCAGGAATTACCTCGGTCAGATCGTACCACTCATCCGGTTCACCTGTTGGTCGGTATTTTTCAACATCCGGTTGTGCAAAATTCATGGCCATGGCCATGGTTGCTCCGAGCACTAATCCCAGTGCCGGGAGCAGGGTTTTTATTGATTTCATAATCTTGTCGGTTTTGGGAGTTGCCTCCCGATTCAACATGGTTGTACTCAGTTCCACTGATCAGGAGTTCCTTCCGAGGGCTTCATCCTTCGTGAGGAATCCGCCCAAGAACTCCCGTTCAGCGGGTGAACCGTCCGGGTTGCCCCGGTATGGGAGTCGGTTCCACTCCCCGCAGCGCCGAGTGTTGACCGGCATCTTCACTCCCAGTCATGGAAGATGGACGCAGCTGTTTTCTTGCTTTTAAAGACAATTTTTTGGGGTGGGTTGCCTTTTGCCTGCCCCGTTTTTTTCATTTGTTTTAATATATGTTTAGTAAACTAATGTTTATTTAGTTGTTTTGTATTGTTTAAGTAAAAATTAGTTATATTAGTGTAATGAATTGGTGCTCTTTGCCTAGTTAGTTGCTTAACGCCTCAAGCGGAGCCTCCTGGTTCCGCTTTTTTGATTTTCAGACCAAGGATGCAGATCACAATCAGAGAGCAGTTGAGCCAGAAATGTGCTTCCCAACCCATGCTTTCCAAAATCCCGGCACAGTTACAGGGGATCCTGGGAAAAGCTCCCACCCAGATCAAACCAACATAGGTAGTAAATACAGTTAGCAGCAATATGCTACCTAGATATCCCCACCATCTGGTGATTGAAAAGAGTAGGAGCAGGGCGAGTAGCAACTCAGAGACCGGAATAACATAAGCTAACACCTCTGCCAGTTCACCAGTAAAAGTCTGGTTATGAAAAGCCTTCCTGCTTGCTTCAAACTGGATCAGTTTATCCAATCCTGTATAGGTCCAGAGGAGAATCAGAAGTGTTGGAGCTATTTTGTCCATGATATGCTTTTACTATTTAATGCTACAAATTGAAAAGGTATCCGCTCCCTCTCTTAAAGTAACAGTGCTGATGGATAAATCCCGAAAAGGATTGATTCAGTAAACTTTTCAAGATCGAGGACTAGCTTGAGTTAGCCTCTTTTCGAATTCCTTTTACCTATTTCTAAGGGTTTAACTTATGCTGTATTTACCGCTATGAAGATCGATGTATGAAATTTACCTTGACTTAACTGACTGATAGCATGTCATTTGACGTAAAATTCAAGCCTGTATGAAAATCGTGTCATCTGGCACAAAATTCTCAACTACAGTAATAATTCATTTTAAATTTTTTGGAGATTCGATTTTCTTAACATTATCTTAATACTGTTATTTTAGTTTATCTAAACCTGATTTTAGTTTTTTTAGGATTGTTTGATTTAATACTACAATTATGGAATTACAGTATAAAAAGCAGCTAGTTGATTTTTTAGGCCAGCTGATGCCAGTAACAGAGGGTGAGTTAAATTCTATTTTTCCTTACATCCATCAGAAAAAATTCAAAAGTGGAGCAATTATTACTTCAATAGGAGAATTGGATATTCATTCCCGCTTTATATGCAAAGGCTTTATCGGTCTTTACAAAGAAACTGATACAGAAGCAAAATTGGAGCATATATTCGGAGAAGAAGATATGGCTAGAGAGTTTCATTCTTACTACTCTGGAGAAAGAAAAAATTATTTTTTAAAAAGTATATCAGAGACGATTGTTTTGGAGATCAGCAAAATAGACCAAGAAAGAATACTGGATAAGGATTCCAAAATGGCGATTTTGACCAATAAAGTGATGGATTTTATTATCCAAAGAAGATCAATAGTTACAGGTTTAAGAATTTTGGATTTGAGTTCTGGATATGAAGAATTATTAAAGGTTTTCCCAGGTATTGGTATCTACCTGACAAGAAATGATTTGGCCAGTTTTTTTAATTGTAGCGTCAGTAAAGTGGCACGGTGGAGAAGAGATCTTAGCAAGAAATAAATGAACCTCTCTGTTATACCAATATCACTCAACATCCATACGCAGGAAGCTGAAACAGCAGCTATTGATTGGGGTTGGAATTTTGGGATAGTGGACGATGAGCATATCCTAAAATCTGAGAAAGTTCTTTGGCTTGCAGGCTATGCTCTGCCGGATTTGGATAAATTCCATTTAGAGGAAGTGACTAAGTTTTTCTTTTGCCTGTATACCTTGGATGAATTACTTGAAGACTGCACTTACGAAGATGCTATGGAGTTTTTCCACAGATGGGAAGAGTATCTTTTTTACCAGGATTTTGAAAGTCCATTTAGCTCTTTATGGTATGCTTTAGATAATGCACTGGAGAAAATGGAAACCTTTAGCGATCAAGAGTGGAGGGACACATTATGGTTTTACTTAGATGATTATATGCAGGCAAGAAGATGGGAATATTGCAATGTAAAGGAAGGTATTATCCCAGGAATGAATTTATTTATTATGCAGCGTTCGTATTCTTCAGGAATCTATTTAGCTAGTCATTTTCTTAAACTCAATTATCCTGCAGAAGAATACCCAATTCTGTGGGTAGAGCAGCGAGTTGCTAGGATCATTTGTCTTTCATCAGATTTGAAAGCATTTCAATTCCATCGCAAAACTCAGAATAATCACAATGAATTGGTGCTAAGACAGCTACATACAGGAGTTTCTGATGCAGAAATCATCAGGCATGCATTGAATTCTTTAAGCCTGTTATTTAAAAATTTAATTGAAATGATCCAGGAGTTAACAAATAATAATAAATCCTTGACAACATGGACAGATCAATTGATGCTATTGTTGGGGGGCTACCTCTATTGGTCCGAAGAAAATACACTTCGGTATGGAACTACAGTTAATGGAATTAATAAGACTTAAATGAAATTTTTATGCAAATCAAACGATGTGTAATTTTTGCAAAAGATATCCAGCGGATAACTGGCAAAAGCGAACGGTATAGCCATGATGTGCTACGTAAAATCCGAGAAGAATTTGACAAAGGTGCAAAGCAGTTTGTTACAGTGGAGGAATTTTCAGCTTTTTCCGGTATACCGGAAGAAAAGCTAAAAGAATATTTATTCTAGTGCTCCATTTCTTCACATTAGGGTTGGTATCCTCACCATAGTCTGGGATAATAGAATGATACTGCTAGTCAAAGTCATACTTCCGCCCTTGATTCTCCCTTAACCCCCCCTTGTTCTGCCCTTGACTCTCCCAGTAGCTAAGGGACCACCATGGGGGTAGATTGGGAACAAGAGAGAAGTTGCTATGGAATTGCCATAAGCCATCAAATATTAACAACTTAACGAGTAAGAACAATGGGAAAAGTAACAGATTCTCTACTATGCGGTGTTACCGGAAAGGTCGGAAACCTAGTCATCTACAAGCAAAAGGGCAAAACATTTATAAAGCAGCTTGCCACAAGATCCGGTAAATACCAACCTTCCAAAAAACAAATCTATTCAAACAGAGCTTTTGTGAAGGTTCAGCAGTTCCTCCTTCCCATAGAATCAGTTTTGTCCAAAGGTTTCGAACGCTTTACTTCAGGCGGTAAAAGAGGAATACATTTAGCGATGTCCTGGGCATTGAAGCATGCAGTGGAAAATGAAGAAGGGATTCCTCAGCTCTACCCGGAAAAGGTCAAAGTATGCGACGGGGATCTGAATCTTTCCTCAGGTTTGAAATTGATAAAGAATGAAGAAAACTCTTATACCGTTATCTGGAATGCCGATGAACATGGAAGAGCAAAAAATTCTGATTTTTTTTGGATGCTTATTTATAATCCCATCAGTAAAAGATATCAATTGATAGATAATGGAATTTATCGGAAAAGAGGATTTATCCAATTTTCCTTGAATTCAAATATCGATCCAGTGGGAGCCTATGTTTATGTTTCATTCTATAGATTATTTAAAGGAAAGAGCCCGGAGTTTTCAGATTCATTTTGTTTAGGTCTGATGGAATAAGTTCAATTTTCCTAACTACAATTTCTGATATTGATTTATCATTTGGTCCCACTAACTGCTTCAAAACTTTCATTTATCCCAGATATCTGGGATTTTTTTTTTCTCGCTAATGATTAAATAACAGCAAATTCCTGAAGAGATAGCAGATTCCGGCAAATACTGCATATTCAATTGATAGCCAGTTTAATAAGGCTCAATTTTCCTGCATGTTTAACCTAAAACCCATTTATATATGGCAAAACAAGCAGGAGTAATTACACTTAATGGAAAAGTAGGAAGATTGTCTTTTTACAAAACCAAAGACGGCTACCTCGCCAGAGAAAAAGGAGGAGTGAGCAAAAGCAGGATCATGAATGATGCACGCTTTGCCCGAACCAGAGAGAACCTGAAGGAATTTGCGGACAATGCCAGTTCGGCAAAGTTATTCCGTGATGCTCTCAGACCAGTCATAGCCAAAATCGGAGATAGCAGGCTGGCTCTCCGTATTACCCAGGTGATGATGAAAGTTCTTAAATCTGACCTGGTAAATAATCGTGGTGAACGAATGGTAAGAGCTGGAGACTGGAATCTGTTGAAAGACCTAGAACTGAATGCTGCCAGTTCCTTGGGAAGCACTCTTTTTCTAGAGATCACTTATGCTGACTCCCCGACGTCTTGGGATGCAAGTATCCCAGCCTTTATTCCACAGGATTTTGTGGCAGTTCCAAAGGGGGCCACACACCTTCGGATTACAGCTACAGGCATTGGATTGGACTTTGAAACATCTGGTCGATCAGTCCAAACTGTCAGTTCGGATCTGCTACCGGTGATTGATCCGAGTCTGCCGATCAGCCTTTCTGTTCCGAAGGCTCCACTTTCTGGAACCCATAGGGCCTTTGCGCTTAGTGTAGAGTTTGTTCAGATGGTCAATGGAAGTGAATACTCCATTAACAATGGAGCTCACAATGCCGCCAAGATCATTGGGGTAGAACAAGTCTAAGATGAGACTGGTACTTCATAGAAAGTACCGGGCAGGGATTACCCTTGGGAGATTGTTTCTGGGCAAGCAGCAACTCTGCTTTACCCGGGAGCCTCCCAAGGCTTGCTTTGGTACAGAAACCAACTGTCTGGAGGAAGGAGTTTATGAACTGGAACCCATTCACTCAGAGGAAAAGGGTTGGGAGATAGGAATAGGGGAAAAGGGAAAAATCCGAAGCCTCGGTCTTTGCCTGCCTGCCGGGAAGGCAGGTACCCATAGACCGAAAGATGAGATTAAGGAAAGAGATGAAAAGCTAGAATCCTGTTCCATTTATCCAGTCACTTCATATAGAGCTGACGGTACCCCACTATTTACCAAACTAGCACTTCTCAAACTGATAGAAAGGCTGGAGAGGGAATGGGAGCGGGGAGAAGTGGTGGAATTGCAGATTGTTTCAGAAGGAATTCCTTATCAATTGGAATCATGTCTACAGCAGAGCTACTCCTAAGCCTTGCCGGAGCAGTGACCATGTTGCTGCTTTCCGTGATCGCTTACTTTCTGAAGCTGTTGATCGATGATACCCGACAGTTAAAGGGAGAATTGGCCAAACTGAAAGATCTGTTTTATAGACTCGAGATTGAACAGGCTTTTCTGAAGAATATGATGCAAAGGACTCGCAGTCCCCCTGAATAGTCATTTGACGGTTTTTCTGGTCTAGTCATTTCGAAGGAGGTACGACTGAGAAATCTCCTTAAATGGCAAGAGATTTCTCCTTCCTCCGGTCGTCGAAATGACGTAAGTGAAAACGGCCTCGGTCGGTTAGCAGTGGACAACCGCCATCCGCCAACTGTCTAATTAAACTTTCACATTTTAACACTTAACATTCCAACCATGAACATACTAAATGAAATAAAAACACGGGCATCCGCCCCAACACCAATTTTCTTCCAAAAAGTAAAGAAAATCGGATTGATCATCGCAGCCATTGGCACCGCAGTACTCACTGCACCAGGCGTCGTTCCCGCAGTATTGCTAACCTATGCAGGTTATGCAATCACAGCAGGTACAGTCCTGGTCTCCATCGCCCAACTCACAGTTGATGAGGAGCAATTGGAGGAGAAGCTGTTTGCTTCAGTGAAATAAAATTGAAATGATTTGAATACAAAAACACCCGATCTGGTTTCCTAATCGGGTGTTTTGGCATATTGGAATTCCAAAAACGCTAAAATTACTAAACCTCATCAAATAGCCGCATTGCCAGAAGACCATTACCGACAGCTCCCCCTGCACGGATGGCTGAAGCAATGAATACCGTCTCTGCAATTTCCTCTTTGGTGGCACCGGCTTTTTTGGCATTTTGAATATGTGATTCCATGCAGTAGGCACACTGTGTGGTCAATGCAACTGCGATAGACATGAGTTCACGGTACTTGATCGGTATCAGTCCATCTGTTCGCTCCGAAGTATGCTTTAAGTTCATAAATGCAGCGGACTCCTTAGGTGCAGATTCCAGTAATTCTTTGGTATAGGCTCGGTCTTGTGGGTTTTGGTACTGTTTCATTGGGTCTGTTAATTGGTTTGAATGAAAATGAAGTATAAAAAAAAATAGAGCAAATAGCTATATTCACCCAAGATTATCGTTCAACTTTCCCGTTGTCCTGCTTCTCCAGAAGCTGGACTAAAACTATGTCCATTCCTTTTTTTTAGTTTTGTATATCCGCTTTCTTTCAAGTAGCAAAGTAAAAAAGGGTTTGAAGTATCTTTCGAAGTGCTGTGGACAATGGTCTGTCGTCAGTGGTCGATTATCCGCGACTTTCAAAATTCAATCTTTAACTACTGCCACCATTGCGGATAATTATTTTATCCATATCCCCCAAGCAACAGCAAAAAGCGGAAAAGGATTTTCTGCTCCTAATGCCCTGATCATAGCGATAAAGCTGATAAAAACAGTTCCTAAAAATTTTATTACTAACCACATAATCAGAAGGCTTTTTTGAATGACTAATATATCAGTTTACGAGTTTGGTACAAAGTTGTTAGTTCTTAAAATTGTTAAAAATTAAAGACATATTTATATAGATAAATTATTGATTTTCTGTTAGTTGGTTTCCTTTGTTTTCTATTATTACCATTTCATTACCTCCGTTTCTGCCTCAGCAAAGTCGAATAGAAAGGTGTTTTTCACTAAACCCGGACCATTATACTGCGGTCTACCTGCCGTTATGAAGAGACAGGTGACGATCTTCTCCATGCCTACCTCAAGATCCCTCTCCTCGAAAGCCTGTCCTGCAGAATTGCGGTATAAGGAGTGGAGTGAGGTAGAAAAAGCCAATTACAAATTCATAAGAATATTAGGGTTGAATTTTAAACCCCACCTTGTCCCGATGATAATTTAACTACACCTAGCGGGGGAGTTGGTCGAAGGTATACAACTCAAACACCTTTATCCGACAATTTTATCTTGACATGACACTAATCTTCTTCTGGTAGTCTGTCGAGTACGTTTGCCCTGTACATTCCTTCAAAATCTATCGGGTTGACCAGCAAAGGCGGAAATCCCCCTTCACGGGTAACGTTAGCTATCAAATTCCTCACGAAAGGAAACAGGAGCTGAGCCACCTCAACCATCAAAGTAAATTGAATTTTCATGTCTTTCTCCTTAACTTTTTCAGGATTGATCTCAGCTGCCACATCATCAATCAATGCATCTTCAACCGGAACGTCAATATGGACGAAAGCAACGTAGGAAATATAACCTGTAAAAGCAACAAACTCCTCTTCTATATCATCTTCTGTGTTATTGTTAATATTGGTCGCGTTAAATTTTACAGTCAAAGTAACTGTGTAATAGTTCTCAGCTTTAAGAGGGTGTGCTTCGATATTAACATCAACTGAAACTACCGGAGGTTTAGTTATGTTTAATGACAAATAGCCTTCAGGATTGATGAAGCTAAATTCGTTAATGTATTGCGAATGCACTGAAAAAGGAAAAAATTCTTTCATTTTATTAGATTTTATGTTTGTGAAATAAGTTTTCAAAAAAGTTCAAAAGGGGGCAAACTATCTTCATATCCAACCTCACTGAACGCATTTTTTGCACCATTTCCAAAAATCTGAGTATCTCGGATCCCGATTTGTTCATTGGATATACTTAAGACCCTTTCCTTTGTTTTCTCAATATGAACAAGTGCTTCGAAAAGTGATCCTCTGAAGATCATAAAAGCCCGGACTGTACAAATAAATCTTTCTGGATCCTGATTTTTAACAATGGCCATTTTGAACTTACCTTGTTTTGAAGGCAGAACGAGATGCTTTTCTACTACCATGCGAAATTTTGCCAATTTGTTTTCTTTTTTCAACCTTTGGATTTTTTCTTTTTGATTTTCAAGTTCTTCTTTATTCTCAATCTTATTATAATGAAAAGACAGAGCCTCTTTCATCTCTTCAAACGTCTCACAGAAATAGAAAAATCCGTGCCTACCTGATACATTATCAAAGAAAAAACGAATATATTTTCTAATTTTATCAAATGCAGGGTCATCTGTCTTTTTGTCCTTTTCTTCTTGAAACTTATTGAACTCTTCGTTTTTGAGCAAATCGATCTCTGCATTCAACTCATAAATAGGCTTGTTTTCGCCAAGTAATATCTTGATGCCAGTATTTACTTTATTATATAAAATCGTAGATGTAAACGGTCTGTAGGGGGAAGTATTTTTAATTTCATATAATGTATATCCCTTCCCTTCCTCTTGGTAGATATCAAAATTGAGAGCTTTTTTGATTTCCATCTGATCGCTTGGACTGAATTGGATCTTGGAAGAGCCCTCATTAAAATATAAAAAATCCTCGGTGGTGAATTCTTTTTCTGGATCCACTTTTTGCCAATTATAAAAGCTGTTTCTGATCTTCATAATTTAAGAACGTTTAATTATCCTTGTTATACCAATGATGAACATGGATAAAAATAATAAACTAAGCGTCACGTGAAAAAAAAGATATGTAGAAGTAAATACACCAGAATCGGCATATAAAGGGATCCAATCTGGAAAAAAATTTCGACCACTATAGATCGTTGTAGCAAATGCTTCTTTTTGACCTAAACTGAGAAATGGCATCATATGTTGAAATGAATAAGCCCCACCAGAGAAAAAAATCGTAGCCGCAGGCTCGGACTTATTGATCTCCACCGATGCCGTCTTTGAAATAGGGATGATGCCTCCTGTATTACCACTCTGTGTAAATACTATCCATCCAGCAAAAAAAAGTCCCACCAGCCATAATAATGACTTATAGTGAGGAATCCCAAGCCAGGATACTCCTCGTAATATCCAAAGGGTCAATTGTTCATATCCATTACGCGGAATAACCCTAAGCAAGACCTTTCTCGCTTTTGTATCATCACCTGCTCGCAAGTAAGCAGCGGCTAGTTCCTCGTATGGCTGCCTATTATTTTCTTCTCCGTAATTGTAGAACCAATCACACCGTTCAAGCAATGAGATACGTGCGGCTGGTTCGTTACTATAGATGTAACTGTACTTTACACCTATAACCTTCCATTTGGAATTTTCTGCACATCCCCGTCTCGGCGATATGAAAAATTGGCCAATTTTAGATGAATGCAGATTTACCTCTCCACATGCTCTAAAAGGGAAGGATGCTATACGACCCATCCTTTCAAGGTTTGATTCTATTCCTTCGTTCAAAAATAGTTCTCCATTTATATTGGAGAATTTCATAGTTAGTGCATTGGGGTAATCAGTACTTTTTTTATAGACCCGCTTTTCCGTCAGCTTTTTTATAAATCGAATCAATCGAATTCTGTTTTTATGATCAGGGATTTCCTGAACTCCGGCTAGGGTATATAACAAAGCGCTCGAAAGATCAATCTGACCGGATACATGAATTCCCGTAAATGATATGTTTCCTACGGATATGGTGGTCTCCAGCAACAATTCAGCAAGTTCAATATCAGATAATTCAATTCCGTTCTCTATCTCGGTAGTGATCTTTAAATATTTTATTGCATTTTCATAACATCTCATAGCGTCACTTAAAAAAAATTCATGATTATCGATGCTGTCAAAAAAAATGTTGCACTTGCTGTTTATATACTCATTTATCGCTTCGCTTCTTAAATGGCGGGGACCGTAACTTTTGACGGTTCTAGTTAATTTGTTTTTACTGTTACTAATAAGTTGTTTTTTCATCTCTACTGCTACTGACCTAAACTGATCAGGAAACGGTACTTTTTTATCTATTATGTCCTTTGTTCTTTCGCCCTCTATTTGAAGACGTCTAAAAACTGTCTTATTAAGATTCTTTGACATCGGGGAGAAAAAAATTGATTTTCCTATGTAAGCATTTTTTGCGCTGACCGATTTATTGACCGTGTCGCCTTTTTTATAATTTTCAGGATATTTATTTAGCAGCTTACATCCTGAAAAATAAATATTGCGGCCAACGCTAGCATCTTCGAGAAATAGGGTTCCAATTATTACAGTGCCGGAAGAGAATTGAATGTCATTCCCAATTTTACCTCCAATTAAATTTATAGCCTCGTTGTCGGGATAAGCTGCCATAACCAATGAACCAGAAAAATCAATGCTGTCTTTAACAACACACCTGTATAGTCTAATGCCATTTGCAATCTTTAATCCAGAGCGCATGAAAATGTTTCCTGCGATAAGTCCAGAGGCCTGAATGGAGTATTCCTGAGAGTCTGACATAGCATCGATTACTCCTACGATCTTACTTTCCTGCAACGAAAGTAGATGTTCAATTTCTGCAAATGTCAAATCTAGTTTGCCGTTGATGGTCGCCGAGTAAATGAAGAACTGTCCAGATCGTAAATGATAGCCACTTATTGATCCGGTCACTTTAAGAACTTGAAGGTGAATTCCCTGCTGGAAAGAGGCTTCGTTAATATTTATATTACCCTTAATTATACATTCTTCTGGCCGGGAAACATTTTCATAATCTGAAAACTCATCCGCATTAAAAATTAAACGATTGATTTGCGCATAATCACACTTCAAATGGCCATTTATATTTACGCTATAAAACTCCAATTTGTCGTCGATTTTGGCATGCTGCAAATTCACACTTCCCTTAAATTGAAAATCAATCAAATTCTCAGATTCATTTTGTTTGTCATCCTTGATTTCCCAAAAATTTTTGTCTTCCTTGAACCCCCAAAAATTATTTGTCTTTTCTTCGTCTCGGCGCGCTTTACGACTCAGATCAATCATCGGGTGGGATTTATCTGCATTATGACTCTCCGTATTTTTCATCGTAAAAATCAAACTTCCACGCACGTACAAGTTAATTCCAATGAAGCTTTCCAGTTCATTATTTAAAGTGTTAATAGCGGTGTGGAATCTGGGTCTTTCAAATATGAGATTGCGGGTGGTCGCACCCTGAAGATTTATACCTCCGACAAAAGTACAATCTTTAAAGGTCAGATCTATATTTATAATTGTATCATGCAAGTTCAATGCATGATTTTCTTTTATGATCTTACCTTCTCTTACCCTGACCAGATCGGCAAGCCTATAGATTCCGACACCTTGTATAGTGAGCTTGGTTTTTGTGAAGATCTTTGCAGCAATTTGAGGCATTAGTAATCTTTCCAGAAGTTCAGCACAAACATATTGATGATAGTCCTCAATTTGTTTAAGTTCTTTTTCTTTGGCTGAAATTCGGCAGTCAGCTTCTCCGGTTTTGATGCCTTCATAAACAACAATCGATTCTGCGAAGGTTAACTGGTGATTTGCAAACGGAGGTTTGACGATCTCATCTATGACATTTTGGTCGATATTAAGATCTGTTAAAAGTTCGTGTAACGATATGGACTTTAATTTCATAACTACGATAAGACCTGTGGTTGAATCTAATATATAATTGTTTGATGGTTTTATTACTCATAAAATCCATCTAGTTTGGAATATCAATCATTTTTTTCCTGAAACTTAAACTAGTTATCTCGCCTTATTAAGTTTTGTCTTTTGAAATTGAAAGGTGATGGGTATTGACTTTTCTAAAGAAGCCTAAATCAAAAATCCTCCCTTACCCTAAAAAAAAGTGTCATTTTGATATACAGGTTTCTGGATTTGAACTCACTTGGACAAATCGGCGGTGGAAGCAGCCGGTGGATAAATAAAAACGGAATGCAATCGAAACGTTTATTGGAGGAGGGTGGGGTTGTAGTGCTAGCGAGTGATCAGTCGCTATGGATTAATTCCTAAAGCTTCAATTGTACCATTTGCCATTGAGGATATGCGGTTTTTGGAGTGAAGTCTGAGCCGTTAAGAAAATCGGCTAGCTCGAGAGGTACGATCGAGATCCGCCGATTTTTAGGTGAGGACAAACTTCAAAAATCAAATCGGGTGAAGGGATTTTCCTTTACCTAAAGCGAATTCCGATTTGAAGCATAGCCTCTGGCAGTGGCTTTTACCTGCCTACCGGAAGGCAGGGATACATTTGCTTGTCCGCAGGTGGAGGGGCCTTCAAAAGTATCAGTAAAAACTCAAACAAAAATGAATATACTAGCAGATATAAAACAAAGAGCCTCAGCTCCAACACCCCAGTTTTTCCATCAAGTAAAGAAGATCGGATTAATCATCGCAGCAATAGGTCAAGCCGTCATCACTGCACCGGGTGTAGTTCCCGCAGTATTGCTAACTTATGCAGGTTATGCAATCACAGCAGGTACAGTCTTGGTCTCCATCGCCCAACTCACAGTTGATGAGGACCGACTGGAAGAGAAGCTGTTGGCTCCGGTAAAATAAAATTAGGATTTAATTCAACTCAAGAAAACCCGGTCAGATTTCCTTATCGGGTGTTTAACTTTTCAATAAATACAACAATCATCTACAAGGGAGATTGGCCCCGTCTCCTACACCGGACATCCAACATCCGCCATCGGACATCCCACTTCTTTACTCTTTAAACTTTAAACTCTTCACTTAAAACTTTTAAAACTGCAAACTGCGACTGCCTACTTCGATTCGTTAAAAATCCCCCTAGCCCCCTTTTATTACGATTTTTATCCTATCAAAAATTGTCTACAAGGGGGATTGGTTCCGTCTCCGACACCGGACATCCAACATCTGACATCGGACATGCCACTTCCTTCCTCTTTAAACTTTAAAATCTCCACTTTAAACTCTCTTTTCTTTCAGACTTCTGACTTTAGCTTTCTGACTTCTCTCCCGTCTTCCGTCTTCAGTCCCTTTCAACACCCAACATCCTATCTTCCTCTTTATACTTTCAAGACTAACATCTACATTCAGTTTTCAAAATCCTTTAAATAAGCCATTGCTTTTTGTGCTAGATATCCATTGGTTGATTTTGATAATTCTGTTACTTTTTTAATTACAAGAGGATCATTTATATGATGTTTTGAAAACAATTCTAAAATTCTTATTTGTTGAACCATTTCCATACTCAGTAAACCAGCACTGAAATTTTTAATGACTTTTGGGCTAAGTTTTTCGGTTTCATAAAGCAAATCAAGAATTCTGTTTTTTCTTCCTAAATCCATCCTTGGGTAGTTGAGAAGGAGACGTTCCTGAATTTCCATACTCCTGAGGTCTTTTGGGGAGAAAACTTGAATGGCCTTCTCTGAAATAGAAAAATCTTCACTGGAAACTAATTCCATTACTACGTCTTTGATGCCTGGGTATTTTGAAAATTCTCCTTTTAATTCATTTAAAAACCATAATCGATCTGTGAGATCTATAGAACTCAAACCCAACTTTAAAAAAGACTCTGAAAATTGATTTCTACTCCAGCTTCTTACCAATTCCTGATCTTCTCCATAAATTATTGTATAAAGCTTATAAGTGGTATAGGCAGCCCCTTCAACAGTATATTTTAATAGATCTTTATTGGTTGCTCCACTCACGCCATCAACACCAGCTAAACTTGGTTTTGAATTCACTACCAATTCATTATAAGAAATAGTGCCTAAGGGTAAGTTTGGGTCTGAAAGCAAGGAATGTAATCGCTTGTATTCAGCCGTAATAAATGGATCATGGTCTTTTTTGCTGAGAAATTCTCCATTTGGAAGACTGTATCCCAAATACCTCCCCGTAGGATTCCAATATACTGTGGCTACCAAAAGCCTGCATTGATTGTCGAAACAAACACTTGTTCGAATATTTTTTGAATAAAAGACAGGTATGTTATCCTTGGACAAGTGCTGCTCGATCGTATCTGCAGGCATATACTCTTCTTTGACCGGACTTATTTTGAACAACTTTTTTTCTACAGTTAATGAAATTGTCCTGCTGGTCTCATAGGCTATAGGATTGCTGTTTATCCAGGTTTCCAAAGGGAATGCCATGGTCATCATGATAGAAAAACAAAGCTTAGAAATCCAGGTCTTTATCATATCAAGAGAAATTTGGAACGATTCCCCCTTGGCTTTGGATTAATCTCTTCAGCTCATCTAGGTTGACTTCTGCCGGAGTTGTATTTTGATCGATAGCTAAAGCAGCTGCCGAAGCAGCCGCCTGGCCCATTCCCATACAGGACGCCTGAACCCGTAATGCAGAATTGGCTAGGCGATCACTGCTAAGGCATCTACCTGCTACCAAGAAGTTCTGGCTTCCATTTGGGATCAATGCCCTCAATGGAACCGTTGCCACCACTCCTTCTGAAAGGTGTTTAGGGGTTACCCCATGTTCTATGATATGTAGATCAATAGGATAATAGGAATAGGAAAGACCATCCTCAAATACTTTTCCCGTGACATAATCCTCATGTGATACTTGATAAAGACCTTCTATTCTGTAGGTTTCACGAACCCCCGCCTCGGTTCTCATTTCTACTATCTTGGTGTTTTCACAACCTTCTTGTCTGCGAAGAAATTTCAAATGCTTTAGAAGAGAAGTCCTGCCATGAATATTGGCAAGGCTGTGACTTTCTGAAGTGGTGGAGTCCGCCCCCGCAATATGCTGGATATTGTCTCCTTTAGTTTTTAATAGACCAATAATGTTGCCTCTGAATTCAGCTCTATTGAGTTCGCCTTTTTCAATTGCTGTTTCATAGGCAACTTTGATTTTCTCCAGATCTAGCTTTTCAAAATCATAACCCCCAATGGTAAACATCAATGTTCCTGGCTGAGATTCTTTTTCTTTTAAAACTTTAAAGCCAGCAATCTGGGCTGCCAATGCATTTCCGCTACAATCTATCACCTGTTTGCATTGGATTCTTGAGTGAATTCCTTTTCCATAAGTTTCAACTAACCAACGGCCTTTTTCAAATTTTAGACTGGTAGGGGTTTCATAATATCGAATCTGAACTCCCGCCTCCAAGCATTTTTGCTCCAATAGAATTGCATACAAGGATGCATTTAATCGTACTTGATGTCTCCAATGTTCCCTTCCATGGGGAATAGAAAAATTGGGAAGTGAATCTCCATTGAGGGTAACTGCTTCTTGAACCACTTCCCAACCGACCCCACTGATAATCTGTTCTCCCCAGGCAAAGAAAATCCCGGGATATGCCACTCCTGCCGTTGTGGTGGTACCCCCTAATTGACTTTGACATTCAATTAATACTACACGCTTACCAGATCTTCCAGCCTGAATAGCGGCAACTGCACCTGCAGTCCCACCACCTACGATGACAATATCTGTGTCAATTTCTCTTTCCTGGAATTTAAATGGGGCGACATAAACGTCCCCTTTAGATATAGATGGTGCTGTTAACCCTACGGATATAACCCCTAAGGTTGAAAGCATTTTTCTCCTTTTCATGTTGTTAGTTTTTGGAAAAAGCATCCCAGAAAATAATCTTTGTTCCTAGGATGTTCTTTGGATTAATAACCTGGGTTTTGATCTGTTTCGGGATTGATGGCTCCGTTAAAATTGATTTCCTGCTGGGGGATAGGCCATAGGTAATGGGCTTCGGCAATAGTTTTGCCACGGTAAGTCAATATAGTTTCTGCAGCTTTACCTGTCCTTTTTAAATCATACCATCTCTTTCCCTCAAATTGAAATTCATAGGCTTTTTCCTGAAGTACAGCATCGATAAACTCTTCCAAACTGTTGCTTTCAGCCACTAAATCTACCTCCGAACTCTGGGTCGGGTTAAAACCGTATGCTCTCCGGTGAACCTGATTGTAAGCTTCAATAGCTTCTGGGCTTGGACTACCGGAAGTTCTTGCATCTGCCTCCGCAAAAATCAAAAGTACTTCAGGATACCTATAGATGGGTAAATCATTTCCAGCACCGTTTTGACTGATTGCATCAGGATCCACATACTTATTGCTAACCAAAGTTGTTGGCCCCAAACCAAAATCTATATTGTCCCAAAGATCTTTTCGTATATCCATTTCATCCCATTCCTGATAAAATAAATCTGTAGAATCACTGTAATGGGCATATGCTCCTCCAAAACTAAAATATCCTGTACTTGGATGATTGAGAATCCAGAGGATGTAATTTCCCTGGCCGGGTTCCCGAGCATATTTTAGGTAGAATAATTCCTCTGAACTTGTTAACAATTCAGCGCCGAAAATTTTACTTCGAATATCTTCTGCGGAACTGATTGGGACTAGACTGAATTGGTTGGAATCTATTACCTCTTTACTTTTTTCCCTGGCCATTTCATAGTCGCCCATGTTTAAATAGACATCTGCAAGCATGGCTTTTGCGGCAAAAACTGTGGGTCTTCCCAGGTGTTTTGGACTTTCTTTTAAATGGGTCTCTGCGAATTTTAAATCATTGACGATTAGTTGATAGACTTCTTCAGAGCTGCTGCGGGGAAGGTCTATTTGCTCCATCGTTTCTTCTGTTCTTAACGGAACACCTGCCCAATTTCTGACAAGATCAAAGTAGGCAAGTCCTCTAAGGAATTTTGCTTCTGCGGTGTAATAATTGATATCCTCCTCACTGATGGAATTTCCATTGGGAACATTCGAAATCACCAAGTTTGCATTCCTAATTGCTAAATAAAATGAATCCCATCTACTACCAGCTGTATTCGTATTAGTCGCATTAAGGGCAGCAAAATCATTGTATTGGGCCCTGCTTCCTCTTCCGTATCCCCAGTCAGTGTGAGTGTCTAAAATCACGATCTGTTCAGCACGGGTGGATCTTAGTGGGGTGTAAATTGCATTGACAGCTGCTTCTGCCTCTTCTGCTGTATTATAAAAATTTTCCACTGCCACTGTTTTTGGACTTTCGTCCAAAAGGTCTGAACAAGAGCTAAATCCTATCAGAAAAAGCCCTGCTATAAATATATTTTGAGTTTTGATTTTCATAAGAATTAATTTTCCAGTAAACATTTTAGAAACCCAGTCTTAGACCGGCAGTAATTGTTTTTGGGATAGGATAGGAGTAATGGTCTATTCCTTGTTGTGTTCCTGTTCCCCTTGAATTCACTTCTGGATCCCACCAAGAATACTTGGTTAAAGTGATGTAATTCTGCGCACTTATATAAATCTGGAAGTTCCGCATTCCCATTTTTTGGGAAGGAAAATTATAGGCGAGTTGGATATTTTTGAATCTTAAATAGGATCCATCTTCCACAAATCTGTCAGACATCCTGGCTGAAACATTTCTGCTGATGATCGGGTATTTGGCATCTGTATTATCCGGAGACCAATGATCATTAAGGACCTCTTTTGGCATATTCATTCCTTGTCCGTAATCTAAAGTACTCGGAATGGAACTCACATTAAAAATATCGTTACCCTGTGAGCCTTGGATGAAGATATTAAGTTCAAATCCCTTGAATTGCATATTTGAATTAAGCCCATAGATGAAAGTTGGGTTAGGATCTCCTATGTAGGTCTTATCACTGTTGTTGATGGAGCCATCTTCATTCAAATCCTTGAATTTTATTCTGCCGGTTTCATCATATCCATCTTCAACAAATCCCCAGAATTGACCAATAGGTCTTCCTTCCCTCAGGATTGTGATATTATCTCCTACTACCAGAACATTTGTAAACGCACCCAGGATATCTTCTCCATTGTTAAGACTAATTACCTTGTTTTCATTAAAAGAAATATTTCCAAAGAGTGACCATTTAAAAGAACTGTTGTTGATTACATTGGCATTTAGTCCGAATTCTATTCCTTTGTTCTGTACTTTTCCTACATTTTGGATAGTAGTTGTAAATCCCAGTGAACTTGGTAGCCTGACCGTATTCAATAGATCTTTAGTGTTTTTCACATAGTAATCGGCACT
The DNA here is from genome assembly GCF_014206875.1 of Algoriphagus iocasae. Taxonomy (GTDB): domain Bacteria; phylum Bacteroidota; class Bacteroidia; order Cytophagales; family Cyclobacteriaceae; genus Algoriphagus; species Algoriphagus iocasae. The sequence goes on from NZ_JACIJO010000003.1 coordinate 681,383, forward strand.
GAAAGTAAAGCGATCATCCAAAATCCCCACATCTACACCTATATCAAATTGCTCTGTGGTTTCCCATTTCAGATCCCCCGGAAGTACTGAGCTTGGAGCAAAAGTGGTATACAAATCATTATTGAAAATGGTGTTTCCGGGACTCAACTGATTCAATGTCGCATAAGGCGATATGGCCTGGCTTCCTGTAAATCCGTAACTGGTTCGAAGCTTTAGGTCAGATATAGTGGGGTTATTTTGCAGGAATTCCTCTTCTGAGATTTTCCAGGCAAAAGCACCACTGGGGAAATAACCCCATTTGTTATTCTCACTATATCTGGAAGAACCATCAGTTCTAAAACTAAAAGTAAACAGGTATTTGTCTTTTAGGGAATAGTTTAATCTTCCCAAGTAAGATAAAAGTACAGAATTGCTATAGCCACTGCTCGGAATCCCCGGTGTTTGCGCGGCTCCTAAACTATAGGTTTCAAAAGAATCACTTAAAAAACCTATCCCGCTACCAGAAAGAAAGGTTGTTTGAAAATCCTGGTAGGTAAATCCCGCAAGCACGGTCAGCTTATGGATGGAACTAAAGGTTTTTTGGTAAGTCACATTGGCCTCACCCAATAAACTTCTAAACTGTGAAGTGCTTACACTTGCACTTCCGTCCGAATTAAAGAAATTTCTGGTAGTATAGGAATCTGTTCGATCATCTCTGTTTTCTATCCCTCCCGTAGCTTTGATGGAAATCTCAGGAATGGGCTTATATTCAAAAGTGAGGTTGCTTAAGACAATATTTGCTTTGACTACATTACTTTGTTCATTGATGTAGTTCAATGGGTTGATGATGTCTGGTGCAACGAAAGGAAACTCATTGCCTAGGACTGTGTAATTTCCATCTTCATCATAAGGTTGGGAAATAGGGGAGGCTGAGATTGCAGCACCTATCATGGAATTCCCCCGTTGTCCGCCGCCACTATCTCTTCTTTCTGTTTTTAAACTGGAAAGATTGGAGTTGAAAATAAGGGAGAATTTTTCGTTTATTTCATGGCTGATGTTTGCTCTTAATGTATACCTGTCATAATCACTGCCTTTTACGATTCCTTCCTGACCAAAATATCCACCTGAAAGTGAAAACTTAGTTTTATTATTTCCTCCACTGACTGTAAGTGAACTAGAGTAAATTGGTGCATTTTGAAAGATCAGATCCTGCCAATCATACCCTTCTCCGAAAGAATTGATTTCTTGCTCTGTAAAATAAAGTGGGATGTTGTCATTCCCTGCCTGCATATTTTGCAGTCTGGCATACTCGGTACCGTTGAGTAAATCGAGTTTTTTCCTGAGTTTCTGACTGCTAAAGCTTGTCTCTAGGTCTACCCGGGTTTTTCCTTCGGTACCCTGTTTGGTAGTGATCAATACCACGCCGTTGGCTCCCCTGGAACCATATATTGCTGTAGCTGAAGCATCTTTTAACACTTCAATACTTTCAATATCATTGTTGTTGAGTTGTGTAGGGTTTCCAGAATAAGGAAAACCGTCCACCACATAAAGTGGGTCATTCCCTCCTTGAATAGAGTTGGTACCACGGATTCTGATACTGGTAGGTGCTCCTGGAGAACCGTTATTCTGAATCACCTGGACTCCTGCTGCTCTTCCGTTTAAGGCTTGCATGACATTGGAGGTAGGAAAGGCATTTAATTCTTCCGACTTGACCTGGGCAACTGAACCGGTTAAATCACTTTTATTGACCGTGCCATAACCTATCACAACAATCTCATCCAGAGATTTTGAATCTTCTGCCAAAATAACTTCGATAGAAGTTTGATTTTCAATAGCAATAGTTTGACTTTGAAATCCAACAAAAGAAAAAACTACTTTTTCACCTGGTTCAACTTCTATTTGAAATTCACCATTTTCATCAGTGACTGTCCCCCTAGTGGTACCTTCTATCAAAACCGTGACTCCAGGCAATACCAGTCCCTGTTCATCTTTAACTAATCCTTGTAAAAGCTGAAATTTGGATTGCTCAATAGAAATCTCAATCAGATTCTTAGCCTGCCTTGGAGCATTTTTGACGATGATATTCTCATTAATCTGTTTGAAATTCAAAGATGATTCTTTGGCAATTCCCAGTAAGATATCATAAACACTTCCGTTTTTGGGGATATTGATCAGTTCTACCTGATTAATTTCTTCAAATGAATAAACAAATTTAAAATCTGTTTGCTTTTCTATTTCCTCAAGGACTTTAAGAATTTCCGAGGAGGAATTTTTCAATTCTATATATACTTTGTCAATACTTTTTGTCTGTGCTTCTGTATTGTTTGCCAATAAAAAGCTCATCGAAAAAATCTGAAGTAAGAAAGCATATGCAAGTTTTTTGGACATGTCCAATAAATGATAGATTATAACATTTTTCATACCTTTACTTTAGGTTAAATCTTTGAATATGGGGTTTAGCTAATTGACAGAAGGAATTTTCTTTCTGCTTTCCGGCTGGAAGTGTTGCAGCACTTTCAGCCTACTTTTTTGTTTTTTTATTGCATGGGCATTCGATTTTATTTGAAAGTTATTTCCACTTGTTTTCCATTGATTTTATAATTGAAGTCGAGCTTATAGCTTAAGCCTAATAAAATGTTTTCTAAGCTTTCGTCCTGATAAGTTGCGGTAATGGTGGGGGTTCGTCTCTTCATACCTTCAGTTTTGATATTGACTCCATACCAATTGCTGAGTTCATCTACTAAATCCTGGAATTCAGCTTTGTCAAATGTGATGGTCTTTTTGGTCCAGGCAATAACTCTTTTCGTATCGACTTTCTTTTTAGGACTGATTGATTTATCTAATGTGACTGCCTCTCCAGGAGAAAGAATTTCGCTTTCTAAATGATTTTGATTTTCAACCTGAATGACACCTGAAACCAGTGTGACCTCAGTCGCCTTTCCCTCAAAGCTTCGGATATTAAAGGAAGTGCCTAATGCCATGGTGGTGAACTGACCTGTATGAACAATAAATGGTCTTATAGTGTCCTTAGCCACTTCAAAGAATGCTTCACCTTCTAGAAAGATTTCCCTCGAACTTTCCTCAAATTGATTTTGGTATCTGATTTTACTTCCGGCATTTAAAATCACTTTTGACCCATCTGATAATCTGATCGATGACTTTATCCCTGGAGCATTTTCATTTGAAACCCATTCAACAGAATGTAACTCAACAGGAGGTTCCATACTGAGTTCTTTCATGTATACCCAAATTCCAGCTGTCAACAACATTGCTAAGGAAGCAGCAATGCCTAATACTTTTAAGTTGAATCGATTGTTGATAGGCAAGTCTCTTGCTTCGTCTTTTATTCGATATTCCGGGACTTTACTGACCTGTTTTGCTTTTGCTTCTGAAATAATCCTTTTCCAGAGCTGCTTTTTATCATGCTCCTCTAATCTTAATTCATTTGATATGGCTTTTGAATCATTTAACCAAATGACTAACTCTTTGGCTTCACGCACCAATAGAATCTTTTCAGGATGATTTTTGAGGAACTTCTCCCACTTTTCCTGATCTTTTTGATTGGGATCAAGGATGAATTTCCTGAACCGACGGTCTAAGGCAAACTCTTCAACTGTAGAATAATTTGATGCTTTCATTTTAAATCAATTACCCTACAGAGGGGGAAAGCTTGATTTGTTATCCTCTTTTTTCGAGAAAAAAATAATATTTATAGAAATTCTAATGAATATTTAAAAATTCTGTAAAATCATAAAAAAATAAACCATTCTATTGTTATATATATAAAGGTTAAAAGGATCTTTCGTAGCTTTTTTAAAGCTTTCCAAGCCAAAGTATAAGTTGACTTAAGGTTGATTTCAAGGATATCAGCTGTTTCCTGATAGCTATAATTCTCAAAGAATAATAGGTGTATGGCTTTCCTTTGTTTGGTAGAGAGTTTTTCGAAAGCCTGATCCAATTTTTCCTTTTTTAAATAAAAAAGATCCTCTTCTGATATAGGATCTTTTTGAGGTTGAAGCAAATTAGATTCCATCTGATTCAAGTCAAGATCTTCTAGGAAAAGATGTTTTTCTTTGCCTAAATCTCTTTTGATCTTATTGCTGAGGGATCTTAAAAGATAGAATTTACAATTCTGGGGAGTTGAGAGATTTTCTCGATACTGCCATATCTCTAAAAATAACTCTTGAATTGCATCCTGAACTAAAACTTCCTCATGACAAATGCTCATTCCGAATCTGAATAAATCCTGAACATATTTCTCATAAAGAGATTCTAATCCATGGATTTTTCCAGATTTTAGGTTTGACCAGATTTCGAGATCTTCAGAAATTTTCGATTCCATCGAATTCAAGAAAATAATTTTGGGTTTAATTGCTTAGTATAATATAAGCTATTTTTAGTTTAAATCTTTGTATATCAAATAATACCAGATTTAATACAGGCATTCGAATTGATTTACCAATATATCCAAAGATTACTATCCTGTTGTATCGGTTAAGAATCCCGATCCGACTTCAGTATTCAAGTTTTATTCTTTAAAATCTTTATTCCTAAAGATTGAATTTTCATTCTCTAAAAGTTTATAATGTATATCCGCTTTCTTACCAGTAGCCAAAGAAAAAAGGGGGTGAGGGATTTTTCAACGTGCTATGGACAGTGGACTGTCATCGGAGGATGATTATCCGCGACTTTCTAAACACATTTATTAACTACTGGCTCCATTGCGGATAATCAGAAAGTTTACAAATAAAATCAGCTTAGTTAGGATTTTTATATTTTTTTCGATCTTAGTTTTTGATCAATAATCTTTGGAAATTGATATTTTTCAAATCTAAAGGATGGGGTTTGTAAAACTTCAAACTTCAAATTTCAAATTTCAAATTCGAGACCCGACACCCGACACCCGACACCCGACATCTGACATTCCACTTTTTTCCTTCCACTTTATACTTTCAAAACTGCCAACTGCGACCTACCTTCGGCAGGCAAGCTGTTCACTGCGACTGTTCTTCCTAATTTCGGGACTTCGCCTGTGGCGGATCGCAGTGACGGTAAAAAGATCGGACATCGGACATCGGACATCAAACATCCGACATCCAAACCCTTTCAGCTTTCTGACCTACCTTCGGTAGGCAGGCTTCAAACTTCTGACTTGCCTTCCGTCTCCTGTCTTCCGTCTTCCGTCCCTTTCAACATCCGACATCTGAAATCCAACATCCGACATCCCAACCTTCTCAGCTTTCTGACCTACCTTCGGTAGGCAAGCTTCAAACTTCTGACTTCTCTTCCGTCTCCTGTCTTCCGTCCCTACAAACACCTTGCATCCGACATCTGACATCCGACATCCAACTGCGACTGCCTACTTCTCACTGCGACTGTTCACTGCGACTGCCTACTTCCAACTTCCTCTTTAAACTTTAACCTCTAATTCCCATCCTAGACCAAATAAAAAAATCATCCATTCAGTATTTTCGGGTGAACAAACTAAATTTAGGAGATGAAAGATTTTTCCGTTCCAGTTCCCCGGAATAAACTGGATAAAAACATGCTGCTTTTGGCTCGTATTCTGGTGATTATTGTTTGGAGCTCAGCCATCTTATTCGGCTTATATATTTTAGCTTTTTACTTTATAGCATTGATTCAGGGAAATACCAGTCAATGGAATGAGGTACTTCCGGATATTTATGATAAAGAGTCGACCACTGCTACTATGGGAATTGGGATTCACTTTGCTGCAGGTGGTATTATTTTGATTTTGGGATGTATACAATTAGTCAATTCAGTTCGGGAAAAATATCCTCTTTTGCATCGTATTATAGGCAGATTGTACGTCTTTGCTTCTATTGCAGCTGCTATTGGTGGTTTGGTTTTTATTTTCACCAAGGGAACCATCGGAGGATTGATCATGGATATTGGTTTTGCGGGTTATGGCATTTTGACTTTTACTACAGCCATAGCAACAATCTATTTTGCGAGAGCCCAGAGTTTTGATCAACATAGGGCTTGGGCCATCCGACTTTTTGCTTTGGCTATTGGTTCCTGGCTTTATAGAATGGATTATGGTTTTTGGTTTATGGTTACCGATCGACTGGGACATAATTCAGATTTCACTGGAGTCTTTGATTATTTTATGGACTTCTTTTTCTACCTGCCAAATTTATTGGTAGCAGAAATTTTCATTGGAAGATATCAGGTATTAAGAACCAAAACGGCTAAATATTTTGCCATGACGGGTTTGAGTGCTGCCAGTTTATTCCTGATAGTTGCCACCTATTTTTTTACCAAAAAATATTGGGGTCCAGCGATTGTTGATGTGATTTTGGGTAGTTAGAGTAGGGGAGAGATAAGGTGCAGGTATTCCAACTAAGCTGTAAGGTTAAGAGTTTTGACCGACATAAAAAAATGTTTCCATCTTGCTGGCAAAACGTCCCGTCTTCTTATTACAATTCCGGGCCAGCGCTGGGAGAGAATACTATATTCCTTTTTACCCAGGGTTAAAACCCCGGGCTATAAAGCTTTGACCCCGTTGAGTTTATATAATTTCAAATTTCAAATCCGACATCCGACATCCAACATCTGACATCCCAACCCTTTTAGCTTTCTGAATTCATACTTCTGACTTGCCTTCCGTCTCCTGTCTCCTGTCTTCCGTCCCTACAAACACCTTACATCTGACATCTGACATCCCACTTCTTTACTCTTTAAACTTTAAACTCTCCACTTTAAACTACTTTTCCTTTCATCATTCTGACTTGCCTTCCGTCTCCTGTCTTCCGTCTTCTGTCCCTTTCAACATCCGACATCCAACATCTGCACTCCATCAACCTCCCGTTGTCCTGCTACTCCAGAAGCTGGTCTAATCCATCATCTCGTTTTCATCTTGCTGGCAATTAGCCTTCGTCTCCGAATGACGATCCCGGGCCAGCGCTGATCAAATAACAATCCTTTAAACCCAGGGTTGAAACCCTGGGCTATTAAGCTGCGACCCTTACAGGGTCTCCTTAATTCCAAAACCGCCTCCGACACCCGACATCCGACATCCCAACCCTTTCAGCTTTCTCACTTCATACTTCTGACCTACCTCCGGTAGGCAGGCTTTCCATGATCCCTTTAAACTCTTAAAACTGCTGAAGGGACTACCAACGGTTCCCGTTTCCATCTTGCTGGCAAAACGTTCCCGTCTTCGTATTACAATTCCGCTCCAGCGCTGGGAGAGAATACTATATTCCTTTTTACCCAGAGTTAAACCCCCGGGCTATAAAGCTTTGACCCCGTTGGGTTTATATAATTTCAAATTTCAAATTCGACATCCGACATCCGACATCAAACATCCCAACCCTTTCAGCTTTCTGACTTCATACTTCTGACTTGCCTACCGTCTCCTGTCTCCTGTCTTCCGTCTTCTGTCCCTTTCAACATCCGACATCCAACATCTGCACTCCATCAACCTCCCGTTGTCCTGCTACTCCAGAAGCTGGTCTAATCCATCATCTCGTTTTCATCTTGCTGGCAATTAGCCTTCGTCTCCGAATGACGATCCCGGGCCAGCGCTGATCAAATAACAATCCTTTAAACCCAGGGTTGAAACCCTGGGCTATTAAGCTGCGACCCTTACAGGGTCTCCTTAATTCCAAAACCGCCTCCGACACCCGACATCCGACATCAGACATCGGACATCTGACATCCCACTTCTTTACTCTTTAAACTTTAAACTCTTCACTTAACACTTTTAAAACTGCGACTGCCTACTTCGATTCGTTAAAAATCCCCCTAGCCCCCTTTGATTACGATTTTTATCCTATCAAAAATTGTCAACAAGGGGGATTGGTTCCGTTTCCGACATCCGACATCCGACATCCAACATCCGACATCCGACATCCAACATCTGACATCCGACACCCGACATCTGACATCCCAACCCTTTCAGACTTCTGACTTCATACTTCTGACCTACCTCCGGTAGGCAGGCTTTAGCCTTCTGTCTTTCCTCCCAACCAATCCTCCAATTCTTCCTTTAGTTTGATCAATTGCGCAGGTACCATGGGCTTCTCCCAGAAATCAATCACCATATTAAATCCTCGGGCTTTCTCCTTGTCTGATTTGCTCAGAGATGAAGTTACTATTACTACCTTGATGTCGGATAGTTTGATTTTTTTTTGAAGATGTGTCAAAAACTCCCAACCATTCATTTCTGGCATGTTGATATCCAAAAAAATCAAAATTCTTTGGTCTTCGCTATCTAATGGGATGATGGAATCCAAGGCTTTTTTGGCTTCAAAAAATACCTGAGTCTGATCAAATAATCCTTGTTTTTTGACTTGTAATTTGTGAAGTAAAATAACTACTTGATCATCGTCTACTATATATATTCGTGGTGATTTAAGCTTCATTGTTTTTAATGTTTTCGGACATGGAATGCGTTTCCCGCACCATTTGGTCCAGTTGCTCGAGCGTTTCCAACAGCTCCTGCTCCAACTCTTCTTTGCTGAGACCTATCTCCTGATAATTTGAAAATTGGTTTAAAACCTGTGCAATTCCCATGGCTTTGGTCAGTGGTCCCCTTACCAAATGGGACTGGTACCAAGTGATATCCAGAAGAACTTTGTTTTTGTTTTCAATTTCACTCAAAGCCTTTTTCAATTGCTCGTTGGCATTACTTAGCTCGAATGTTCTTTGGCTGACCATACTTTCCAATTTTCGCTTCATCCTCATATTGGAATAATACTTCATCATAAAGTATATCAGTACCCCAAAGGCCAGCAATACAAAGATTTTGAAAGCAATGGTTTCAAACCAAATTGCCTTTACTTGAATTGGTAAAGAGTAAATCTGTTCCAGGTTGCCATGGCGGTGAATTTTTACTTCCAGCGTATAACGACCCGGTTTTAACCCAGTGAAATTCAACAACCTTTGTTCGTTGATCGGTTGCCATTGCTCCGAATTTTGATTGATTCGGTAGTATAATGAATATTGATCTGGATTATCAAAGTCAATCAAGCTAAAAGATATCTGAAACATCCGTTCCCCCCGAGGGATGACAACTTCATTTTCAATATCGATTTTTTGATCGCCCACCAAGAGGTTATCCCAAATAAAAAGGTAGCCGCTGGACTGCTCCTCATACATTGATGGACTTTGGATAATTCCTACTCCTTCTACGGTCGGAATCCAGATCCTTTCCGAAAAGTCTTTTATCGCTGATGGGAAAATCAATCCATTAGCTTCTGAATTCGGCATGCCATGACTTTCATTGTAGAAGTTATTAGCAATGTGGAAGTCTTCTTCGCCAGAAGTTTTAAACTTATCTAACTCCGAATTTGGAAAGTACTGAACGCCAAAATTATTAGTGGTCCAGACGCCCGATTTGCCATCGGATATAATGGTGAATACACTTCGCGATTTTAGCCCATTATGCTTTCTTAAAATCTTAAAATTCCCTTGATGATACAGGACAATTCCACCATGAGTAGCAAACCAAAGGTCTCCTGCATTGTCTTCATACATGCTATAAATCAGGTCTTCACCCGGGGTGAGAGGGAGGTTTTGGCTTTCAATTAATTTATCATTTTCAAACCGGAAAAAACCCTGACTGATCGAACCAATCAGAATCTGCTTGTTTTGGAGTTCCAGGATACTGATAAAGCCGGTGCTAGTAAACTTTTCCGGTAATTCAATTGGATGAAAGATTCCATTTTCATCTAAATAATGGATTCCACCGTAGCGGGTCAGAATCCAAAGCCAATTTTTTGAATCCCTGTAAATGGCGTAAATGTAATTGCTTTTCAGCCCATTTTCCTTCGTAAGATATCCTGTGATTTTGCCACTTTCTTGGTCAATTATGGAAATGCCGGCAATGCTTCCTACATACACTTTTCCATTGGCAGCTCCAATTGTATTGACCCTGTTTTGCAATAATCCATTTTGATCATTCCAGGAATTAAGTTTCCCCTTTTTTATTTGGTACAAACCATCTGATTTCGTCCCAATCCAAATACTGCTATCGCCAGCCTGATAAATAGGTTTGATGTTTTTTTGTTCCAGTAAACCAAGATTTAGTTGCTTGATTTTGGCAGGTCTGACGATTGCCAATCCTTTTCCTAAAGTTCCCAGATAGAGATTGTTATTTTCTTTGATGATTTTTCGGACAGTATAGGTTTGAAGTTCCGGGTAGATAACCTTAGAAATATTTCCTTCAGACATTTTGATCAGTCCGTTTTCAAGGGAACCAGCCCAGATGTTGTTTTCAGAATCCACGATAAGACTGGAAGAATTGACCCCAATGGACTGTTCAAAAGTATAAACCTGATCCAGTTTGTAGTCCTCCTTAATTCTAAAAATCCCTTTATCCTGACTGTAAACAAATAGATTATCCCCATTTCCAAAAATTTTCTGTGCGGTAAAATCCTGTTCAGTCACCAATTTTGCTTGGCTGGATTCTAAGTTCAATTCATAGATTCCTTTGGTGGTTCCCACTAGGATGATTGAATTCCCAAGTGGATAAAAACCAAGGATTTCAGATTGAGTTTCCGGATTCCAATAGGGAAGGGGACTGAAGGTACCCTCATCCCAAGAGAAGATCTCTCCTTTTTGATTGCCTACAAGTAAACCTCCATTGCCATTTTCTGCAATGGCCCTGATCCAGGTTTTATCTGCAATTTCAGTGGCATCTATTACCGTTTTGATGTTTTTATCAATCAGGACTATGCTACGGTCTCCAGATGCCCAAATACCTCCTTCGGTTTTGAAAAAAATGTAATAGGTCTGCTCCAGCATTTCCGGATAATTTTCCTCATCAAAAACCTTTGGAGTCTTCCCGTCAAATCTGACCAAACCTTCTTCGGTAGCAACCCATAAGTATCCATAATTATCCTTCTCCATTGCAAAGACCGCATTTTGGGGCAAACCTTTGCTGTTGTCCCAAATTTCCATCACATAGTTTTGGGCGATTTCAGAGCCATCGATTATACCTGCTTGAGATTGGGAAAATGCATGTTTTTCCGGTTGGCAAATCAAAAAAATCGAGGCCAGGAAAAAAAAGAAATACCTAAGTTCAGCCTTCCTCATTCAAGTCTTTAAATTTCATAGGTTTTACAAAAAACCTTCTTAAGGTACCCCAAACTAGATAGTACCGACAAAAAACAAATCGGATGACTACTTTAAGGGTTGTTGTTCAAGTGGGAATATAGGATCATTTTTTTTGCTGTCAATGAACCTTGTGTAAAAATACATTATTAGTTGCACATTTTTTATGTGTATATAATTCCCTTAAATTTAATTCCAATAAAAGTGTATAATATAGAATATTATTTGGATTTTGTATAGAAAGAATTGTGAGCCAAAAAGAGAGTTTTTCAAAAAGATTTTCAGAATTTTCAGCTTTCTGGCCTAGCTCTGGTAGGCAGGCTTTAGCCTTCTGCCTTCCCTGCTGTTCGGGTCCCGGTAATTACCGAGGATGCAATCCCGAACCATTATCCTCGGATTTCCAATCCGCTTTGTAGTAGATCTTGCTAGCAAAACCATCCGTCTCCGAATGACGATCCCGGGCCAGCGCTAGGGAAATTTGAATCATTATTTTTTCCTATTAATCTTAGACCCCGATGTGTTTATATAATTTCAAATTTCAAATTCGACACCCGACATCGGACATCCGACATCGGACATCCAACAACAGATAATCTACATCCGACTGCGACCTACCTTTGGCAGGCAAGCTGTTCACTGCGACTGTTCCCCCAAATTTCGGGACTGCCACTCCGCCAGTGGCGGATCGCAGTGACGGTAAAAAACATCGGACATCGGACATCAAACATCCGACATCCAAACATTTTCAGCTTTCAGCTTTCTGACTTCATACTTCAGACTTCTCTTCCGTCTCCTGTCTTCCGTCCCTTCAAACATCCGACATCGGACATCTGCCCTCCATCAAACTCCCGTTGTCCTGCTACTCCAGAAGCTGGTCTAATCCATCATCTCGTTTTCATCTTGCTGGCACTTAGCCTTCGTCTCCGAATGACGATCCCGGGCCAGCGCTGATCAAATAACAATCCTTTAAACCCAGGGTTGAAACCCTGGGCTATTAAGCTGCGACCCTTACAGGGTCCCCTTAATTCCAAAACCGCCTCCGACACCCGACATCCAACATCCCACATCGGATATGTCAACCCTTTCAGTTTTCTGACCTACCTTCTGTAGGCAGGCTTCATACTTCTGCCTTGCCTTCCGTCTCCTGTCTCCTGTCTTCCGTCCCTTCAAAAATCTTACATCCAACATCTGACATCCGACATCCAACTGCGACCTACCTTCGGCAGGCAAGCTGTTCACTGCGAATGTTCCCCCTAATTTCGGGACTGCCACTCCGCCTGTGGCGGATCGCAGTGACGGTAAAAACATCCTACATCGGACATCGGACATCAAACATCCGACATCCAAACATTTTCAGCTTTCAGCTTTCTGACTTCATACTTCAGACTTCTTCCGTCTCCTGTCTTCCGTCCCTTCAAACACCCGACATCGGACATCTAACATCCTACATCGGACATCTGACATCAAACATCCGACATCCGACATCCAACATCCCACATCTCCACATCTCCACATCCCTCATTTCAACCCAAAAAAGGGTCTTAAAAATGAAACTCTACGAATCAGCTCAAAGCTCCCAAAGCATCCTGCGAAAGTGATTAGGATTACCAAAATGAATTGTAAAGCAATAGGAATATCCAAAGGAAAAATCCATGATGAACCAAGATATAGGAAGATCATATGTAGAATATATACCGGGTAAGCAGCTTGGCTTAGGTAGCGAAGCGATTTACTTGGACCTTTGAGATAGAGGCTTCCAAATGCAAATACCGCTAAAATCCAGGAATAGGATTCTGTGGCCAGTAAATAAGAAGGAGGGAAGCTCTGGATATTGAAAGTTCTTAATAGGTATAAGCTCAATCCAATTCCCAGAAATAGCCAGCGCCATTTTTGGATCATTTTCCAAAACCCTTCACCAGACATGACAAAACAAAAACCGGTAAAGAAAGCCAATAAGCCCAATACAAAGCCATGCCATGTCATCGCATATAATTCAAAAGGGAGTGGGTTGATCCAGACTGCTTCTACTAAAAATGGAATTAGTGTAAGCAATAAACCCCAAGGTTTTGAAAGGATTTCCTTTGCTTGAATGACCCAAGCTCTATTTTCATTTTTTCTTATCCAATAAAATAAAGGGCTTAAAACAAGTACATAGCAAAAGATATTTCCTAAAAACCATAAATGTCCAGGATCCCAGTTGTAGGACATCTCCATGCCATAATACTTTCTCCAAATCAATAAATGGATTGGGACGATTACGAACATACCGAAAATGAAGGGCAAAAGAATTCTTCTTGCTCTTTCCTTCAATAATTCTCCCCAGCTTCGGGATTGCATGGCAAAATAAACTCCCATACCTGATACAAAGAACAGGAGTGGTATTCTCCAGATATTGAGTAAGGACATGGGCACCCATAAGGCTGCCCATGGTTCTTTGGAAGTAATAAACCCGATCATTCTGCCCCAAGGTTGAAAACCAATGGAAACATGATAAATCAGAAGTAGTCCGATGGCTATCACTCTTAGCCAATCAATATCATAGCGGCGGCTATCTTTTAGTGTTTGACTTTCCATCTTGTTATTTCAGCATGTTGGCAATTTCCGGGCGGATTTTTTCCAGGTAAGCATAGTCAAGCTTTAATCCCATAGGTTCAAGCATTCCGCCCATGACATCATACACTTCTTTTACCTCAGAAAATGGTGGAATAACATTTTCATAGGCTGTCGTCCCATATTTGTTTTTAATGGATTTGTCGGCACCTCTTTCTAAAAGTAGCTGGACAATTTCTGGTCTACCGAAAAATGCTGCAGAGATCAAGGCAGTGGAACCATCATTATTCTGGAAATTGATATCAGCACCAGCATCTAATAGAATCTCTGCCATTTCCGGCTTACCAAATACTGCTGCTGTAATTAATGGACTCGAACCCCCAAAAGGATCTCTTTCATTCAGGTCTGATCCAGCTGCAATATGTTGTTTCACGGCCTCTTTATTTCCTGTGATGACCGCAGTATGCAAATCAATATCCGGGGCTCCTTCCTTCTGTGCTGATGATTGGCTGCAGGAAGAAAAGATTAAAACAGCGATGCTAAATAGTGCAATAATTGGTTTTTGAAACATTGTTTTTTTCATGACATTTTTTGTTTTGTTTGAATAGCACAAAGTAAAAACCGTACGCTGACGCATGGGAAACAGCCTTGCTTCCAAAAACATAAGCTTTGCACATGGCAATATCAATTATGACGCAGGCATATAAAAAATGACGCAAATACCCTAAATTCGCTGCGAATGAGGCTTTTTTTAAATTGAAAAATTGCCTTGATTTGAAAATTAAGAATATACTGATTATTACCCCAAATGCCCGAATTATCTTCTCAGGAAAAAGAGTTTTTAGAAATACTGATTGCAAAGATCAAGGGGCATATCAGTGAGGAGGAGTTTGGGGTTTCGGATCTGGCGGAGGAAATGAATATGAGCAGGTCCAACCTGCTGAGAAAAGTCAAAAAGATGACAGATCTCTCCGTTAGCCAATTTATTAATCAGATCCGCCTACAAGAAGCCATGGAACTTCTGAGGTCTAGCAGTTATAATGTTTCTGAAGTTTCCCATCGGGTTGGTTTCAATAGCCCTTCTTATTTTATTAAATGCTTCCGTGAACACTATGGTTATCCGCCAGGGGAGGTGGGAAAACATCCTGAACTCTCAGAAGAAGGGCCAGAGTTGCATTCCAAAGATTCAAGAAAGAGACCCTGGATTTTGGCTCTATCGGGAGTAGTATTGATTCTGATTTTAGCACTGACTTGGTTTGGTAGAGATTTATTCAAAGACCGGATTGAAAAGGAAAAGTCAATTGTTGTTCTTCCTTTTAAAAATGACAGTTCGGATTCGACTAATGTGTATTTGATTAATGGCCTTATGGAGGCTACGCTGAATAACCTACAAAAAATCAAGGATTTAAGAGTTTTAAGTCGAACCTCTGCCGAAAAATATCGAGAGAGTACCAAGTCTATTCCCGAAATGGCTGAAGAGTTGAATGTCAATTATCTTGTGGAAGGTAGTGGACAGAAAATGGGGGATAATATTGTTTTGAATATTCAGCTAATTGATGGAGCCAAGGATCAGCATCTATGGAGTAAACAGTATAGGAGAGAGGTTAGTGATATTTTTGCCTTGCAGCAGGAAATCTCTAAGGATATTGCAAAAGAGATTCAGGCGGTAATTACGCCAGAGGAGAGATTCAGGATAGAAAAGGAACCTACCGATAATTTGAAAGCCTACGATTCCTTTATGAAGGGCTTGGAATTGTTAAACCAAGGCAGAGATGAAAACCTGCTTGAATCGGTTGAGTATTTTAAAGATGCAATTGCCGAAGATGAGCGCTTTGCATTGGCTTATGCCTGCGCAGGAATGGCCTATTACTATTATGATTTTTTTAAAGCCGAAAAGGAACATTTGGAACTTTTAGGGGCCTATGCAGATAAAGCCATGCTTTATGATCCTGGTCTAGGAGAAAGTATGGTAGCAAAAGCCATGTATTATTTGGCCAAAAAAGAATATACTGAGGCATTACCTTTTTTGGAAAAAGCCTTGGAATTTCAGCCCAACTCATCCCAGATCATTGGTTTATTGGCTGATTTTTATGCCAACAATCTCCCGGATACCGAAAAATATCTGGAATATGCGTTGATGGGAATGCAGTTGGAGGCTGGTCCCAGTGATTCGGTTGCAACAAGTTATTTTTATCTACGGGTTGGAAATGCCCTGATTCAAACGGGCTTCGTGGAGGAGTCATCTTCCTATCTGGATAAGTCATTGGAGTACTTTTCCGGTAATGCCTATAGCCATTATGTAAAGGCCTTTATAAGCTATGCAAAGGATAAAGATTTAAGACATACCAGGGATTTGTTGCAGATTGAATATGAAAAAGACAGTTCCCGTTTTGATATTTTGCAGGATCTCGGCAAGGTCAGTTATTATTTAGGAGAATATGAGACTGCTTATAATTATTATATTCAATTCAACGAGATTAGGGAAAAGCTTCAGTTGAATGTCTATGTGCATGAGAATATGATCATAGGGGAAACCTATGAAAAAGTAGGCAAAGCGGAGGAAGGAAGGAAATTTATCGAGAGCTACAGAGCCTATTTGGAAAATGATCAAACGGCCTACAAAAATCTGGGACTGACGATGTATTATGCCCATGAAGGAGATTTTGAAAAGGCTTTATCCCATTTCCGTGAATTTGAAAAAGAAGACCATATTCAATATTGGGTCATTTTGTTTTTGCCAGAGGATCCTTTGGCTGAGCAGATTATGAAAAATCCGGAATTCAGGGGAATTTGGGCTAGGGTAGTGGATAAATTCTGGAAGAATAATGCCGAAATCCGAAATCGCCTGAAGGAAAAAGGGATTTGGTAAGAGCTTAGGTTGTTATCCAAGCAATAAATTGGTTTTGAAAAAATATAAAGTTCTAAACTGCCCACTGAGACTTCCCACTGAACAATGATTACGTTTCCATCTTGCTGGCGTGACGCTTTCCTCTCCGTTATACGATCCAGGGCCAGCGCTGGGGAAATTTTATTTCATTGACGGGCATTTCAGCCTTCGTTCCTCAGGCATTCATACCCGTCTACCAAGCTTTGACCCCTACAGGGTCTTTTTAATTTCAAATTCCAAATTTCAAATCCGACATCTCACTTCCGTCTTCGGTCTTCCGTCCCTTCAAACATCCTAAATCCAACATCTGACATCCAACATCTGACATCGGACATCGGACATCCGTCTTCGGTCTTTCACCTTTCACCTTTCACCTTTCTGCTTTTCCAACCTCCCTTTAAACTTTCAAAACTGCATATTGCGACTGTGAACTGCGACTTCTCCTCCTTGCATATCGGGACTGCCACTCCGCCTGTGGCGGATCGCAGTGACGTTAAAAATTTCCAACACCTTTCAGACTTCTGACTTTAGCTTTCTGACTTTTCGAACCTCCAACTTCCAACTTCCTTACTTCCACTTTAAACTTTAAACTCTTCACTTTAAAATCTCCACTTTAAACTTTTAAAACTGCAAACTGCAAACTGCGACTGCCTACTGCGATTCGTTAAAAATCCCCCAGCCCCTTTGATTACGATTTTTCTCCTATCAATAATTATCTACAAGGGGGATTTGGATCTGTTTCCGACATCCTTCTTCTGTCTTCTGTCCCTTCAAACATCAAACATCTGACATCAAACATCTGACATCCGACATCCCACTTCCGTCTTCGGTCTTCAGTCTTCCGACTCTTCAAACATCTGACATCCTTCATCCGACAATCAAGGTTTGTATGGTCCCACAACAACCAATTTATCCCCAGTTAAATCCACTTCAAATAAATGGGGAACTCTGATATATCGGCCATTTTCGGATCTATGGCTATGAACACTCATCAAAGTTTTATTTTCAAAAGTTGTGAATATCATCCCATGACCAAAATTCAGCGGTGTAATCGGCTCTTTCTCCTGGATCCAAGGACCGTCCAAGGTGCCAGATTCGGAATAGGCGACTCCTTGAACATACTTATCATAAATCCAGCTAGTCCATAACATTCCTAACCTTCCACTTCCGGTATTAAACAGAAAAGGGCCATCGGTAACCTTATTGGGAACATCATTTCCATCTTTATCTTTTTCCCTGCTCCATGGAGAATCACTGGCTTTAAAAAGCAATTTTCCCTCGCCTAAAGATCCACTTAAGTCTGGCTTCAGTTCGATTTTTTCAATGGTCCCATTGAGATTTTGTAGCCATTCATAACAGTAAACCATGTATGGTTTTCCGTCCTTATCAACCCAAAATGTACCGTCCAAAGTGGGTTTATCGGCTGGAAGGTAGGTAGGATCAGCCATGGGGAGGTAAGGGCCTTCGGGCTGATCACTCACCAGCACATGACTCGCACGACGATCGATGATATTTCCGGCAACAGTGTCAATTTTGACGTTGGTGTTGGTGAAAGTAGCGAAGTAGTAATATTTCCCTTTGTAGGCATGGAGCTCGGCTGCCCAAATCATCGGCCTATGTCCCATCCAGGATTCAGGATCAGTTTTGGTAACACGATATGGGCCTTCCCAGGATTTCAAATCCTTACTTTTCCAAATCATTCCTCCAGTTCCGGTCATGTAGTAGGAATTAGACTTTTGATCCGCAAGAATATAGGGATCACTCAGTCTGATGGAGTCTAAGGGGATATTTTTCCTTACCGTGATATTTCGCTGAGCATGTACCCCAAATGAAAAAAACAGGATTAAAATAGTTGCAGTAAAAAGCTGAATCAGTTTTTGCCGGAAAGAATTCATAAGGAGAGAAATAGGTATATGGGAATTTAATCAGGTGTATTGTCTTAAGCTACAAATTTTACTTTGGAGAAGCTTTTTAAGGGTAAGGATGGTTTTTGGATTCAGGATATGGTTCAATTTCCTTTTTGAATAATATGTATATCCACTTTCTTACCAGTAGCCAAAGAAAAAGGGCGTTAAAGCATCTTTCATAGTGCTGTCGACAGTGGACGATTATCCGGGACTTTCCAAACTCATTCTTTAATTAGTGGCTCCATTGCGGATAATCATGTTGAATAATTTTTCTCAAGGTCCTTTCAGAATTACCTACGATTTTTGAGCTTTGGATTTTGAAAGAGCGGATCTCTTTTGGATTAAATTCTAAATCAACACATGACTAGTATATCTGCGGTTAAATCATTTGCCGAACTCAGCAATTACGAACTTTACAACATCTTAAAATTAAGGAACGAGGTATTTGTAGTGGAGCAAAACTGTGTCTATCAGGATGCAGATAATAAGGATCTGAAAGGAGATCATTTGATGATCAAAGGGGAGGATGGATTATTGGCATATGCTAGGATTTTGCCTCCTGGGGTTTCTTATAAGGAAGTTTCTATCGGCAGGGTAGTGAGTCATCCAAATGCGAGAAGAACGGGTGTTGGAAGGGAATTAATGAAAAAAGCGCTGGAATTTATTTTGGAGAAATACGGTCCTTGCCAAGTTAGAATCAGTGCCCAGACTTACTTGAGAGCTTTCTATTCCTCCTTTGGATTTGAAGCTGTTGGGGAGGTGTATTTAGAAGATGGTATCGAGCATGTAGAAATGCTGGTCAAGGTGAAGTAAGGATGTGGAATACTAATTTTTCTGAGAGGATATTTGGGAATATTGACTAAAATTGAATTAAGCCCTTCGCCAAATTCCCTCTAAGATTTCGATTTTCGTCCAATCAGAAATCATGTTTCAAGAGGTGTTGGATCCGATTCCTATTTACCTACTGAGGCAGTGAACTGCGACTTGCAACTCCTCACTTTAAACTACTATTTCTTTCAGACTTCTGATTTTAGACTTCTGACTTCAGACCTACCTTCGGCAGGCAAGCTGCCTACTGAAAACTGCCTGTAGATCTCTTTCCATCTTGCTGGCTTAACATTCCGTCTCCGAATGATGATCCCGGGCCAGCGCTGGGAAAATTTTTATTTCTTTGACGGGCATTTCAGCCTTCGTTCCTCAGGCTTTCATACCCGTCTACCAAGCTATGACCCCTACAGGGTCTTTTTGAATTTCTATTATTTTCCAATCAGAAATCATGTTCCAAGGGGGATTGGATCCGTTTCCAATTTACCTACTGAGTCTGTTCACTGAGACTTCCTTTTTCCAACTTCCTCTTTAAACTTTAAACTCCTCACTTTAAACTTCCTTTCCTTTCAGACTTCTGATTTAAGACTTCTAACTTCAGACCTACCTTCGGCAGGCAAGCTGCCCACTGCTTACTGCGACTGTATACTGAAGCTGCGACCTACCTTCGGCAGGCAAGCTGTCTACTTGAAACTGCCTGTAGATCTCTTTCCATCTTGCTGGCTTAACGTTCCGTCTCCGAATGATGATCCTGGGCCAGCGCTGGGAAAATTTTTATTTCTTTGACGGGCATTTCAGCCTTCGTTCCTCAGGCTTTCATACCCGTCTACCAAGCTATGACCCCTACAGGGTCTTTTTGAATTTCTATTATTTTCCAATCAGAAATCATTTTACAGGAGGTGTTGGATCCGTTTCCAATTTACCCACTGCGACTGTTCACAGAGACTTCCTTCTTCCTTCTTCCAACTTCCCTCTTCCTCTTTAAACTTTAAACTCTCCACTTTAAACTTCCTTTCCTTTCAGACTTCTGACTTTAGCTTTCTGACTTCAGACCTACCTTCGGCAGGCAAGCTGCCTACTGCTTACTGCGACTGCCCACTGCGACTGCATACTGAAGCTGCGACCTACCTTCGGTAGGCAAGCTGCCCACTGAGACTTGCAACTAGATCTCTTTCCATCTTGCTGGCTTAACGATCCGTCTCCGAATGATGATCCTGGGCCAGCGCTGGGAAAATTTTTATTTCTTTGATGGGCATTTCAGCCTTCGTTCCTCAGGCTTTCATACCCGTCTACCAAGCTTTGACCCCTACAGGGTCTTTTTGAATTTCTTTAAATCTTTCAGACTTCTGATTTCTGACTTTTGACTTCAGACCTACCTCGATACGTCAAAAATTCCCCTAACCCCCTTAGATTTCGATTTTTTTTCCAATCAGAAATCATGTTCCAAGAGGGATTGGATCCGTTTCCAATTTACCTACTGAGACTATTCACTGATACTTGTAACTACTCACTTTAAACTACCTTTCCTTTCAGACTTCTGAATTAAGACTTCTGACTTCTGATTTTTCACTTTAAACTTTAAACTTTAAACTTTTCACTTTAGACTTCTGACTTTTAATTTAAATTCCCAAACGACTGCGACCTACCTTCGGCAGGCAAGCTGCCTACTGAAAACTGCCTGTAGATCTCTTTCCATCTTGCTGGCTTAACGTTCCGTCTCTGAATGATGATCCCGGGCCAGCGCTGGGAAAATTTATATTTCTTTGACGGGCATTTCAGCCTTCGTCCCTCAGGCTTTCATACCCGTCTACCAAGCTTTGACCCCTACAGGGTCTTTTTGAATTTCTTTAAATCTTTCAGACTTCTGATTTCAGACTTCTGACTTCAGACCTACCTCGATACGTCAAAAATCCCCCAGCCCCCTTAGATTTCGATTTTCTTCCAATCAGAAATTATGGTCCAAGGGGGATTGGATCCGTTTTCAACATTCAACTTATAATTTCCTGCATTCCACTTTAAACTTTAAACTCTCCACTTTAAACTACCTTTCCTTTCAGACTTCTGACTTCTCACCTACCATCGGCAGGCAAGCTGCCCACTGCTTACTGCGACTGTCCACTGCGACTGCATACTGAAGCTGCAACCTACCTTCGGCAGGCAAGCTGCCTACTGAAAACTGCCTACTGACTTGGAACAATCATTGACCTTATTGGTTAGTATTGTTTATTATTTTCATGAAATGAAAAACCCCGATCTCCTAGTTTTTAATTCAAAAGGTATTTATTGCCCTAGAGCAAAGGTGTATTTGGATCCATGGAGACCGGTCAGTCATGCTATCATTACTCATGGTCATTCTGATCATGCTCGATTTGGGCATAAAAATTACCTGACTCATTATTCGAATATTCCCATTTTGAAACATAGGCTTGGAGATATCTCTGTTCAAGGAGTAGAATGGAATACGCCTTTTGAAATTAATGGAGTGACTTTTAGTTTGCATCCAGCTGGACATATTATTGGTTCCTCGCAAGTGCGGGTTGAATACAAAGGAGAAGTTTGGGTTTTTACTGGAGATTACAAAGATGAGAATGATGGGGTGGCAGTGCCATACGAACCCATCAAATGCCATACGATGATCACGGAATGTACTTTTGGGATTCCTGCCTTCAAATGGAAGCCACAGCAGCAAGTATTTGACGAAATCAATGCCTGGTGGAAAGAGAATAAAGAAGAAGGTAAGACCTCGGTTCTTTTTGGCTATAGCCTGGGCAAAGCACAGAGGATTCTCAAATACCTGGACCCTTCTATTGGTACTATTTTTACCCATGGAGCAATTGAAAATATGACAGAGGTTCTCAGGCCTCAGATTTCACTTCCACCCACCCATTTGATCACTAGGGAAACTAAAGGAAAAGAGATTCAAGGAGGGATGGTCATTGCGCCTCCCAGTGCCCATGGATCTTCTTGGATGCGTAAACTGGTTCCTTACGAAACCGGAACCTGTAGCGGTTGGATGGCCTTTCGTGGAGCAAGGAGAAGAAGAGCGACTGATAAAGGATTTGTGATTTCAGATCATTGTGACTGGCAGGGTTTGTTGAATAGCATTAAAGCCAGTGAAGCAGAAAGAGTAATCTGCACTCATGGATATACTGATATTTTTAGCAAATACCTGAGTGAATTAGGCTACGATGCCAGCGTGGAAAATACAGACTATGATGGTGAAAAAGAAGAAGTGTCAAGTGGTGCAGAAAAGGATAGCGTATGAAGGATTTTGCCCAACTAATCGAGGAACTGGATGCTACCACTAAAACCAATAGAAAAGTGGCGGCTTTGGCGGAGTATTTTAGAAATGCCTCTGAAGCCGATAAAATCTGGACCATTGCCATTCTTTCCCACAGAAGACCTCCAAGACCGGTCAATACTACTTTGCTTCGTGAATATGCAGCCGAACTTGCCCAAATCCCACTTTGGTTATTTGAGGACAGTTACCATATAGTTGGAGATCTTGCAGAATCTATTGCTTTGGTCATACCAAATGACCAAATGAAAAGTGATCAATCCCTATCCGAAATTCTAGAGGAATTGATCCTTTTAAAAGCCAAAGCAGAGCAAGAGAAAAAAGAATATGTCCAGCAAAAGTGGATGCAATTGGATTATTATTCCCGCTTTGTTTTTACCAAACTGTTGACTGGAGGTTTTCGAATAGGGATCAGCCAAAAGCTCATGACCAAAGCCCTTTCTCAGGTAACGGATGTGCCGGAAGATGAACTAGCCTATAGACTGATGGGAGACTGGACTCCTGCTTCAACGAGTTTTGAGGAATTGATTTTTGGTAGAAATGAGCAGGCCTATGTGTCTAAACCTTTCCCTTTTTACTTGGCATATGCATTGGAAAATGAGCTGGAGGAATTAGGAGATGTTTCGGAATGGTCATTCGAACATAAATGGGATGGAATCCGAGGCCAATTGATTTGTAGGAAGGGAGAGTTGTTTCTTTGGACTAGAGGGGATGAACTGGTATCGGATAAGTATCCCGAACTCTTGGAGTTGGTTGATTTTATTC
Organism: Algoriphagus iocasae; assembly: GCF_014206875.1. GTDB lineage: Bacteria > Bacteroidota > Bacteroidia > Cytophagales > Cyclobacteriaceae > Algoriphagus > Algoriphagus iocasae. The sequence goes on from NZ_JACIJO010000003.1 coordinate 704,676, forward strand.
CTGATGGGACGGTTTTGGATGGAGAGATATTGCCCTTTATTGATGGAGAGATTGGTACATTCAACGATCTGCAAACGCGGATCGGAAGAAAGACGGTGAGTAAATCTATCCTTAAAAAAGTGCCTATTGTTTTTAGAGCTTATGATCTTTTGGAATTTGAAGGAAAGGATATGAGAAAGCTCAGTTATCAAGAAAGAAGAGAGTTATTAGAGCCTTTAATCGCTGATATTGCCCATCATTCTTTACAACTGTCAGAAAGGCTAAGTTTTAATTCCTGGGAAGAGGCCATTGCTGAGAGGGAATTGGCAAGAGAAAAAAGGTCTGAGGGCTTAATGCTAAAGCGTAATGACTCACCTTATCGGGTTGGTAGGAAGAAGGGGGATTGGTGGAAATGGAAAATAGATCCTTTGACCATTGATGCGGTCTTGACCTATGCCATGCGAGGTCATGGGCGGAGAACCAATCTATTTACTGATTATACCTTCGGGCTTTGGGAAACGAATGAGGAAGGAAAGCAGGAATTAATGACATTTGCAAAAGCCTATTCGGGTTTGACCGACAAGGAATTTGCGCAGGTAGATGCCATTATCAAAAAGACAACTTTGGAACGATTTGGTCCAGTGAGAAGTGTGGAGCCAACCTTGGTTTTTGAATTGGCATTTGAAGGGATAGCATTTTCTAGCAGGCATAAAAGTGGGGTGGCGGTTCGGTTTCCCAGAATCTTGAGATGGAGAAAAGACAAGACTATTGCGGATGCCAACAGCCTGGATGATCTGAAGGCTTTGATTCCTAATTAATCTAAACACTTAAATTAGACTTATTTCTTGTTTGATTTTTTCTTTGATGAAGATATGCTTTGATCTCAGAAGTGTCGGGTGCATCCAGTAAAACTTTCCTTAAGTATTTGAAGTAGGCCTATTAAGGCACCGGGTTTTGATTCAATCAATTACTCAAATTGTGGTATATCTTACGCTATTAGGTTAAAATCCTGAAAATAATGCTTTCGAATTGAGGCTAGGAATCAATAATGGCTTTAGCATGGCCTTTGTACTTCAATAACTAAACTTTTCCCAACTTGATATGAAAACTGAAAGTCATCATTTGATCCAGGCATTAAAAAGAGTAACGGATTATTCAGAGGGGATTACATCCTTGCTTGCCGGTACTTATACTTTATCCCTTGCTTTGACTAAAGGAAATGCAGCAGTTAGGATAGCTTTGGGCTTGGCTGGTGGATATTTGATATTACGAAGTGGGAGTAAATTGCATTCATTAAACCAGGAACCAAAAGTTTATAAACTTGAGAAATAGGAATAAACTCAGACTGATGTTTTCTAATACGCGATAGATACTGTCTAACGAACTATAAAACCAATATTTCTAACCAATATTGGTTTTTTTTTGCTTAAAATTGAGTGTTTTAAAATCTGTTTTTTGTGGTTCTGAAAGTATGATTTAGTCTTACAATTACCATATTTGAATCATTTTGAATGATTATTGTTGGGTAAAGTGAGAATTTACTTAGAATTTATCTATTTGGTAAGCTTCAAATTCTGTTATTATTTGTAGTAGATTTGCTTTAATAGTTAGAAAAACAAGTAACAGTAAAAGCAGCGCATTTTACAATAATTGAATTGCCTGTCAGTTTTAGTTTCTAATACCTAGTAAACGTTTTATATGAACGATAAATTGACCATATTTTATGCTGATGATGATCCTGATGATCAGGATTTCTTCAAGATCATTATTGATCGTATGAGCGAAAAATATGAAGTAATGCAACACATGGACGGGATTCAGTTGTTGGAGGCTTTAGAAAATCCACCACCTAGTCCACATGTAATATTTTTAGACATCAATATGCCTCGTATGAATGGAATTGAGGTCCTAAAAAGAGTGCGGCAGTCAGAGAAATTTGGGAAACTACCCATTGTCATTTTCTCTACCTCAAAAGAAGGCTCGGTGATCCAAGAAACTTTGGAACTTGGAGCAAATTACTATGTGCCTAAATCTGCCGGGTTTAAAGAATTGAAAAAGTCTATTGAGCATTCCCTGCAAATCAATTGGGAAACTTTTGTGCCCGATTCCAATACATTTTTATATAAAGACAATTAGCCCGGGCTTATTATCAGAATTAAATGAAGTTTTCTGAAAAACTTAAGAAAGCTACTGCTGTAGCACATAGTCAACTAGAGGATCAGGAAATTTCCAAGGCCCTACTTTCTAACGATATTTCTAAAAAGGATTATTGTACTTACCTTCAGTTGATGCAGGGGCTTTTGCATGCTGCAGAAACTCATGTGTTCCATTTGCTATCCAAACATATCAAACATAGCTCAGCTAGGGGAAAGGCTTATTTAATCGAAAAAGATCTGGATTTTTTAGAATGGAAAACAGAAAACCTGAAAAATACTCAGGCTAATTTTGACCAGGAATTTACAGAAGCATTCGCTTTTGGAGTCGCTTATGTATTTGAAGGTTCCACCCTGGGAGGGAGAATGATTTACCGTCATGTGGAGGAGAAATTGGGGGTGAAATATGATTCAGGAGCTTCCTATTTCTGGGGCTATGGAGAGAAAACCGGATTAATGTGGAAAGAATTTCTTGAGGATTTAAATTCTTTTGAATCCCATAGCCAAGAAGCAGAAGCCATCATAGCCGGAGCTAATTATGCTTTTGAACAAATCAAGAACACTTTTCAATCTGCAGCCCACCTCGTATGAAAATCAGGGATATCGTCAATAGAGAACTTGTCAACCTGACAAATTGCGAGCAAGAACCAATACATATTCCGGGTAGCATTCAGCCCCATGGATTTTTGCTGGGATTAAAATCGAAAGACTTTACGATTGATTATTGTAGTGGTAACGTCAGTGATTTTATTTCAAAATCCCATAAGGAATTACTGGGTCATAGGTTTGAAGAAGTATTTGGGACTTTTGCCCAGCAGGAACTTCAAAATTACATTTCCAATAACCGCATGCTATCCTCTTTACTTTTGAAAGTAGAATTGGATAAGCAGCTTTTCGTTTGCACGGTTCATCTCTCGGATGGTATATACATTCTGGAGGCAGAACCTTCGAATGAACAGTCTAAAAATGCCAACGAAGTTTACGATCATACCACCCAGTTTTTGACCTATCTGAATGGAAGTAATACCATGAAAGATCTCTGTCAGTTGGTCGCTGAAGGGACCAGAGAAGTGACGGGATATGATCGGGTGATGATTTACCGATTTGATGAGCAATACAACGGAGAGGTATTTGCCGAATGTTGCCGAGAGGATTTAGAACCCTTTTTAGGTTTGCATTATCCTCATACGGATATTCCTGCACAGGCTAGAGAGCTGTATTTAAAGAACTTGCTCCGTTTGATTACGGATATTGATTACAATCCGGTACCCATTTACACCCTGGATGATCAAGAAGGGAAAAATCTGGATTTGAGTCTTTCCATTCTTAGAAGTACCTCACCTATCCATGTGAAATACCTTCAAAACATGGGGGTTGGAGCTACTTTGACCATTTCATTGATTCACAAGCAAAAGCTTTGGGGTTTGATTGCCTGTCATCATTATTCCCAAAAGAATCTTAGCCCGGATATCAGACTTGCCGCCCAGTTGCAAGGTCATTTTATTACCTCCCAGATCGATTTGAGACAATCCAGTGAGGAATATGAGGTCTCCCGAAAAGTGAATATGGCCTACGATAAATTGAGCATGTTTGAGTTGGCCGTTGATGGGGAAGAAAAATACGAGGAACTGGTATCTAATCCAGAGATCTTGAATATCTGTAATGCTGCAGGAGTGGCATTGATTATTGATGATCAGGTTTACAGCCATGGGCATGTGCCGGAAGAGAAAGACATCTTGTTTCTAACTGGTTTCCTGGCTAAGAAATCCAAAAACAGTAGTTTTCATACCAACAAGCTGCTGGATTTATTGCCAAATCATCCTGAATTAAGTAAACATACACCCGGTGTCATTTTCCATTCCTTGGATATTGAGGGCACAAATTGCATCATTTGGTTTAGACCTGAGACGAAAACAGAAGTAAACTGGGCAGGAGATCCATCTAAATCCATCATCAAAGACAAAAAGGGACTTTCTCCTAGAAACTCATTCGAACTTTGGAAGGAGATCGTCAACTTCTCCTCTAAGAAATGGCTGCAACCTGAGTTGGAGACTGTAGCTGCCTATTCCTACAGTTTGCAGCGGCAGATCAGTTTGATTTTGGTGGCCAAAGAGGAAGAGAAATACAGGAAACTGAGTGAATTGCTTAGCGAAACTAATGCTGAGCTTGAGAATATCAACTGGATCAGTTCGCATGACTTGCAGGAACCCTTAAGAAAGATTCAATTGATATCTTCCATGCTGGTCAATGAGGAAGATCTTCCACCATCAGTGGGTAAAATGTTGAACAAGCTGAATCTTTCGGCTGAGAAAATGCAGGCCTTGCTTTCTGATTTGCTGAAATTCAATAAGGTGAAATACAATACAGAGCCATTTTTTGAGGTGGAGGTCTCAGATGTGATTCAGGATTTGATCGAAGAGTTTCGGGAAAATTACGAGTTCCAACTTTATTTTGAAATCGAAGATCTTCCCATAGTCACAGGTGAAAGTTTTATGCTTCGACAGCTTTTTTCCAATATCATCCGCAATTCCATCAAATATAGAAACCCGGAAAATGCTCCTTTGATTAAAATTTCATCTCCGGAATCAATAGATTGGGAGGATCAGGAGGATGATGAGGAATATCATTATCTGATTTTTGAGGACAATGGGATTGGCTTTGACCAGCAATATGCCAAATCAGTATTCAATATTTTTACCCGGCTTCACGGCAATTCCGAATATACAGGTTCCGGGATGGGATTGGCTCTTTGCAAAAAAATAATGCAGCATCACAAAGGGAAAATTAAGGCTGAAAGCCAAGAGGGGAAAGGAACTAAAATCTTTCTGGCTTTTCCCAAAATAGATTAATCCCATTTAGGTTCTTGAAAAGCTTTTCAATGATACAATCTGAAAGAAAACTCTTCCTTTTCCCTTAATCAAATATTTTTCATTGAAAATTAGCTGATTAGGTCAATTGGCTATTGGTTTATAACTTGTAATTGAGTGATTGTTTTATATAATTCTTAGAATAATCATCTGTTCCAAAGCATCTTTTGTCTATAACTTTGAGCATCCTGTTTAGACTACAGGATGGATAAAAACAGGATGCGTTTAGATTTGGAAGTATAAAACCTAAAATAACCAGTAATGAAAAACGAAGCATCTCGGAGAACTTTTATCAAGAAAACTGCTCTGGCAGGTACAGCTGCCATGATTGCTCCTACCATTATTCCAGCTTCTGCCTTTGGGGCGAATGACAGAATCAACGCAGCTGTCTTGGGAATCAATGGAAGAGGAAATTCACATGTTCAGGGCTTTATGGCACAAAAGGATGTGCAGGTGACCACGCTTTGTGATCCAGACATGAACCTTTTGAAAGAAAGGCAAAAAACTTTTAAAGAGAAGTACAACCTAGATGTTGCCTTGGAGCAGGATCTCAGGAGGGTTTTTGACAATAAGGATATCGATGTGGTTAGTCTGGCTACGCCAAATCATTGGCATGCATTGGCTACCATATGGGCTTGCCAGGCTGGAAAGGACGTTTATGTGGAAAAGCCCGGTTCCCATAATATCTCGGAGGGGAGGAAAATGATCGAAGCAGCCAATAAATATGATCGTATTGTACAGCACGGAGTGCAGTTAAGGAGTTCGCCGGCAGTTCAGGAAGCCATTCAACTCATGCGGGATGGTTATATCGGAAGGGTTTACATGGCAAGAGGCTTAGTATTTAGAATGAGAGGAGATATCGGAGATAAAGGTTTTTCGCCAGTTCCTGAAGGATTGGATTATGATCTTTGGACGGGGCCTGCACCAAAAAGGCCATTTACCAGAAATCTGGTTCATTACAACTGGCATTGGCATTGGGATTATGGCAATGGAGATGTGGGAAATCAGGGGATTCATGAAACTGACCTTTGTATGTGGGGACTGGATGTAGGATTCCCAACGGAGATAACTTCCATGGGAGGTAAATATTTATGGAATGATAGCAAGGAAGTTCCTGAGGTTTTGACTTCCATTTATAATTACCCTGAAGAAGGAAAAATCATTCAATTTGAGGTAAGACCTTGGTACACCAATGCTGAAGGTGGAGCGACTGTTGGAAATATCTTCTATGGTGATAAAGGCTATATTGTTGTGGATGGCTATGATAAGTACCAATCTTTCTTAGGGCCAGATAGGACTCCTGGAAAATCAGGAGATGATGGGGGAGTAGCTGCCACAGGAATGGACAGAGGTGCCGGTGGAACTGATGGGCACTTCGCTAATTTCATTGAGGCGGTACGAAAGCATGATCGTTCTATATTGAATGGACCGGTTGAGACAGCGCATTTATCCTCTGGATTGGCTCATTTAGGAAACATTGCTTATAGACTTGGAAGAGTATTGCACTTCGATCCGCAATCTGAAACCTTTGTAAATGACGCAGAAGCAGATAAGATGCTGACCAGAAATTATAGACCTGGCTTTGAAGTGCCTGATATAGTTTGAAAAAGTAATATGATTATTCGCAATGGAGCTAATAGTTAAAGAATGAGTTTACAAAGTCGCGGATAATCGTCCACCGACTGCAGTCCACTGTCCACAGGACGTTGAAATATACAAAAGCCCAATTTTCTTTGGTTACTGGTGAGAAAGCGGATTTACATAAAAAATAATAAGTATATCCACAATCTTGCCAGTACCCAAAAGTTTTTTTACTCACCTTGCCAGAAGATAAAAGACGGAAGCAACCAAAATTTTTGAGCTCGCCTGATCATATGATACTTTTGAATACCTACTTGAATAAAATTGGTAATACATATGATTAATTAGTAAAATCTAGACCCCATCGGGGTCAAAGCTTTATAACCCAGGGTTTCAACCCTGGGTAAAATGCATTAGATTTCTCCAAGCGCTGGCCCAGAATTGTCATTCGGATATAGATCTTATTGCCAGCAAGATGGAACCTAATCAATGATTGAAAAGCTCTGTATGAGACAGTCCTTGGTTAAGAAGCAACCAAAATTTTTAGCCCTCCATTTCTTATGAAGCTTTTGGATATTTACTGATATAAAAGCGGATATATATATATAAAATAATAATATCCACTTTTCTGCTCTTCCTATCTAAAAAATGAAATCAAAGAATGGACTGCCAGCAATAGAACCGACAATTTTATGTAAAAGGTATGCTGAAACGATAGAAAGAGGATACTTTTATAAAAAATTGAAATAACACTCAGGATTTGATTGCTGCTATTTGAATTGAATCCTTTTTCCTAAATTTTTAAAATTTATCCTCAGAAGATGAAAAAAACATATTTACTATTAGCCGTTTTCGCAAGTACACTTTATTCCTGTCAGCCAAAAATAGAGTCTATTATTTCTATTGATGAAGTTTCCAGAATAGAGAAAACTCTTTCGGCAGATGATATGGAGGGGAGAATGATTTTTACTCTTGGTCTGGAAAAAGCGGCTAATTTCATTGCTTCTGAATTTCAGAAAAATGATTTTCCTTATTTGGAGGGAAGCGATTCTTACTTTCAGAAATTCACCATGTATAAAACTATTCCTGAACAGATTTCAGGGACATTGGATGATTTTCAACTCAACTCAGAAAATGTCATAGTAAGTACTACAAAGGGAGAATTGAACCTAGATTCATTTTCAGATTATCAGGTTTATAGCGTTGCAAAAGATGATATTTTCAATCAAAGCGTATTTCCCTTGCTTCGGGAATCTAAAAACCTGTTGGTTTTAATTGATCCTTCCCATCTTGAGAACTTGCCCCGTCTGGCGAGAAGTGCTTCAAGAGCAAAATTCCCAACTGAGTTTTCTCAGATATTCATTTTCACCGATAATCTGGATCCAAAAAACATTCAACTTCAAATTCAAAATAAAGTGGAGGAGTCGGAGCTTAAAAACGTGGTGGCGATGATTCCTGGTAAGTCCAAGCCGGATGAGTATGTGGTTTTCGGAGGTCATTATGACCATATCGGTATTCGGAAATCCGATTCCAACCAGGATAGCATTTACAATGGAGCCAATGACAATGCAGCTGGAACTACCGCTGTAATTATGCTTGCCAAGTATTTTCAAAAGATGAACAACAATGAGCGGAGCTTGATTTTTGTGGCCTTTACAGCGGAAGAATCTGGCGGATTTGGAAGTACATATTTTTCCGAGCAACTCGATCCAGATCAGATTGTAGCCATGTTTAATATTGAAATGATCGGTACGGATAGCAAGTGGGGTAAAAACAGTGCCTATATCACGGGCTATGAAAAGAGTAATATGGGAGAGATTTTGCAAAGTAATCTAACGGGTTCAAAGTTTCATTTTGAGCCTGATCCTTATCCTAAGCAAAACCTGTTTTATAGATCAGATAATAGAACTTTGGCCGCTCTAGGGGTGCCTGCACATACCATCTCTACCGCAAAAATGGAGGAAGCACCAAATGATGAGCCTAATTATCACAAAGCAAGTGATGAATTTGAAACCTTGGATATGGAAAATATGACTGAGATTATCAAATCTATTGCCATCAGTAGCCAAAGCATCATCAGTGGAAAAGATACACCAACAAGGGTAGAGAAACTGAATTAAAACCTATTCCTGATAAGTGTTTTCAAAGAAAGACTCTTAAAAAATGTTGAACATTATCTATTCTGGAGGTTTTTAGTTAAACTCAAACAGCAATAGACCCAGCTTCATTGAAACTATTTATTAAACTTCTGAGCATTGTATGGATAGGATTTTTGTTTTTTAAATCCTCTGTCTATGCTCAGGAAGTAAATATCAAGCTGAGACCGCATCTCCAAACTAGCTATTCTGCTGAATATAGTTTTGGGAATGTTTTGGACCAAAGAGAAAATAAGGAACTACTGGGAGAGGTTTTTTATGTAACCAAAAACCGTATTCCTGTTAAGTTCGAAAAGAGTCTGGAGACTTCTTTAGCGGCTTATTATAATTCCCAACTTGAATTTGATCAATCAACTAGTACTGATATACAAGTTCGGATCCTGGAAATGTCAATTCAGGAAAGTCCCAACCATGCCACTAAGCTGTATGAAGGTGAGTTGAAAATAAAGCTAGCCTTTTATCTCAAAGGAAAGCTGGATCCTGTGCATTTGGTAGATTATTCCAACCTGGTGAAATACCAGCGAACACTCAATAGCATCAATAAACTTCAGGAAATCATAAATGAATACCTCGATGAAAGTTTGAGGTACTTTGATTCCTGGATGAAAACGCAGACAGGAACCAATAGGAATCTGGCAAAGTCGGTAGCGCTGAATGTATTCTATAACCTCCCAGAAAGTACTTCTGACACAGTTTATTATGATATCAACCAGCCTTTGAAATGGGAGTATTTTAAGGATAGGCCTTCAGTATCAAGTAAGTACAATGCCACCATCACCTGTAGTTTTTCGGTGGAGGGTTCGGCCCAAATGGTGGATGGGATTATTCAACAGAACATATTGATTCGGGCTTACATGCTACCTAATCAATCTTGGGTGAAAAATCCTGATGATTACGGAATCAACCATGAGCAAAAGCATTTTGATGTGGTAAAGATTGTGGTGGACAGATTGATCCATCGTTTGAAGAATCTGGATTTGGATACTGATTTTTATGAAGCCAAAATCAATACCTTTTATTTTGATGCTTATCGGGAAATGAACCGACTTCAGGAATTGTATGATAACCAAAGCCAAAACGGACTGAATAAAGAAGCTCAGGAGCGATGGAATATCTGGATTGTCAAAGGTCTAAAAGGAGATTGGGAAGAATTGGAGAAACAACTGGCCAAGTAACCGCTCAGCACAAAAGCTGAATCCTTTTTTAATATTCTTGCCCATATTTACGAATCAAACCTATTTCATTCACTATGAAGCAAGTCCTATTCGCTGCACTTATTTTTCTCTTTTTTAGCTGTAATTCCAAGACTGAAAACACAGGCTCTGAACCTAAAAATGAGCTGATTCAACTACAAGTGATACCCGGAGAACTCCCAGATCCTTCTATCATCGAAGTGGATGGAATTTATTATGCCACAGGTTCGTCGAATGACTGGGAACCGCTGTATCCGATTTATAAGTCTACCGATCTGGTAAATTGGATTTTTGTGAATTATGTTTTTGATGAAATTCCTGAATGGACAAGCTCCAGCTTTTGGGCACCCGAACTCTTCTATAGAAAGGGTAAATTCTTTGTCTATTACACTGCGAAGAGGAAAGATGGAGTATCCGTGATTGGAGTAGCAAGTTCGAATGACATTGAATCCGGTTTTGAAGATCATGGTCAACTACTCGAGTGGGGAAATGAATCGATTGATGCTTTTGTGCTGGAGGAAGGAGACAAGTTATTTGTCAGTTGGAAAGCTTACGGGCTGAATCCTGATAAGCCAATCACCCTGATGGGATCTCAACTTTCTGATGATGGACTTCAATTGCAGGGAGAAGCCTTTGAAATGCTGGTGGCCGATTCTGATAATTGGGAAAAGGGAGGAATTGAAGGGCAATCCATTGTTGAGAAAGATGGGTTTCTGTACATGCTTTACTCTGGAAATGCCTGTTGCGGCGCTGGATGTGATTATATGGTGGGTTTGGCTAGGGCAAAAAGTTTTGAAGGTCCGTGGGAGAAATTTTCTGGAAATCCAGTTTTGGTTGGAAATGATTCCTGGAAATGCCCCGGACATGGCACCGCCATTAAAACCGGAAATGAATGGTTTTACTTATACCACGCCTATTCGACGGATGGTTTTCCTTATATCGGTAGAAGCACTTTGCTAAGCCAAATGTTTTGGGATGAGGAGACAGGTTGGCCTTATTTCAAAGTAAGCAATGAGGTTTCAGAAACAGCCACTCTTAAGTCAACTATAAAAGATGATTTTTCATCGGAGAAGCTATCTCCCCATTGGCGATTTGATATACCTGCATATCAATTTGATGCAAGTTTAAAGGATGGGAAACTCCATCTGACCGAGAAAGAAATAGATCCATCAAACCTTTCGGGGACCTTCTTAGGACTGAATCCTGAGTCAGCAGATTTTACGATCAGTACTAAAGTAGAAACTGGGAATGAGGCTTGGAAAGGTTTGGCAATTTATGCAACCCGAGATAAAAGTATGGGGATGGGAGTGGCAGAAAACCAATTGCTTTTGTGGAAAGTAAAAGATGGGAATTTGGAAGAGTTGAATAAAATTGAATTTGATAGCCAAGAAGAAGTTCTATTAAAAACGGAAGTTAATAATGGACATGAGGCTAAATTCTACTATAGTTTAGATGGACAGAATTGGATAAACGTTCCCGATAAATTGGATCAAAAAGAAGAAGTAATTGGAGATCATCTGGATTTCTGGTCCTGGGGGATCAAAGCTGGTATTTATGTCGAGGGGAATGGAGATTCAAAAACAGGGATTTTTGATTTATTTGAAATAGGCTACTAACATCATCAATATCAGTCAACAGTCTCAGTCATCAGTCATCAGTCTTCAGTCTCACACTATCAGTCATCAGTTTTCAGACTCCCGTCTCCCGTCTCCTGTCTTCTGTCCCTTCAAACAAATCAAACAGTCCCTGTAGCAACATTAGGGGAAATCATAACATTTAAACAGGCATTTTCCCTTTCCTTCCTATCTTTGAAGCCCATTTAGAATTAATTCCCTTGAAGTACCTCGTATTCCTATCCCTCGCATTTAGTCTGTTCTTTTCCTGTAACACTCCTCAGCAAAAAGAGATTTCTTTGGTTCCCATGCCTGCTGAAATGACTGTTAAATCTGGAGAATTTAAGCTGAGTTCATCCACCCAATTGGTGTTCAATTCAACTGAAGGCTTTGATCAGGAGGTTGACTTTTTTCAGGAGTTTATAAAGAGTCAGTTAGGGGAAGAACTAAGTCAGGAAGCCGGGAGCAATCAAATAGAACTTGTCAAATCAGAACAAATCCAAGGCTCTGAAGCTTATCATCTTTCTATTGATGGAGATAGGATTCTATTGGAAGCGGCTGATTCAAAAGGGATTTTTTACGGTCTAATCACTCTTGAGCAATTGATTGTTTCCAATTCTGACAAGGGTCAAAATTCTGGAGAAATAAGCATTCCTGCTTTAGAAATCAAAGATCAGCCAAACTACGAATGGAGAGGTATGCATCTGGATGTTTCCCGTCATTTCTTTTCCATGGATTACCTGAAAAGGTATGTGGATTTATTGGCTCTATACAAGTTGAATAAGCTTCACCTTCATTTGACAGATGATCAAGGCTGGAGAATCGAAATCAAAAACTATCCGGAATTGACGGAAAAAGGTGCTTGGCGGGAATTTAATGAACAAGATTCCATCTGTATAGAAAGGTCGAAAGAGGATCCTCGTTTTGCCATTGATCCTGAACATATTTATGAAAGGGAGGGGAAGACCATTTATGGTGGTTTTTATTCTCAAGAGGAGTTGAAGGAATTTGTAAAATTTGCGAGCGCTAGGCATGTGGAGATCATTCCTGAAATCGATATGCCTGGTCATATGATGGCTGCGATTGATATTTTCCCGGAACTCACCTGCAATGGGCAGTCGGCTTGGGGAGATGTTTTTTCCACGCCACTATGCCCAATTAATGAGGAGGTATACACTTTTGTGGAAAATATCTTGGCCGAAGTTATTGCCATTTTCCCATCAAAATACATCCATATCGGTGCTGATGAGGTGGATAAAAGCGACTGGAAAAAATCTGTAGCAGTCACCCAATTTATGGAGAAAGAGGGGATAGAAGATTATGAAGCTTTGCAAAGCTATTTTGTGAGTAGAGTAACAGATTACTTGAAAGATCAAGGTAAAGAAGTGATTGTCTGGGATGATGCGCTAGGAGGTGGAATTCCTTCGGATTTGAAAGTGATGTATTGGAGAAACTGGGTGGCTAATGTGCCGGAAAATACCGTAGCCAATGGGAATGAGTTAATAATCTCGGCAGGTAATCCTTTTTATTTTTCAAGTCCAAAGACCAAACTATTTAATATTTATACAAAAGAGCTAATCGGTTCGAAATTCCCTGATGATAAAAGGAATTTAATAAAAGGAATGCAGGCTTGCCTATGGACGGAGACAATTCCTTCAGAGGCATTGGCAGATGCCAGGCTGTTTCCAAATGTATTGGTTTTGGCGGAGAGGTCTTGGTCTCCAGAATCTCAGCAAGATTGGAATTCCTTTAAAAAGAGGTTAAAACCGCAGTTGGCACATTTAGATCAACTTGGTATCAAATATGAATTTACACCAAGTAATGAGTTGGTGCCATTTATGAATGTTGATGTGGAGAATAAACAGATCGGGATCAGTTTTGAAACAGATTTGATTGATCCGGTAATCTATTATACCACAGATGGAAGTATCCCAACTACCGAATCAAACCTTTATCAAGGTGAATTTTTTGTGGAGGGTTCAGCCTCTATTGTCGCTGCAATTTTTGATGAAAATGGTGCTCAGGAGCCATTGTTGAAAAAGGAGGTAGATTACCATAAAGCCATTGGGAAACCGGTTGTGTATGAAAAACCTTGGAATCCATCTTATGCTGCTGGAGATGCAGGTTCCATGACAGATGGATATAGGGGAGGGGCCTCCTATGCTGATGGATATTGGCAGGGATTTACTTCCGATTTTGTGGTAATCGTGGATATGGAAGAAGTCACTAAATTAAATTCCTTTTCGGCAAAATTCATGCAGTTGAAAGGTCCAGGAGTATTTTTACCTGCCTCTGTGGAGGTTTGGCTTTCTGAGGATGGAGAGAATTTTGAGCAGGTATTGAATTTGGAAAATGATATTTCCCCAGAGGAAGAAAAGTTGACGATCAAGAATTTTGGAGGTTCCCTGGAAGGGAAATCCGCCCGATATATCAAGGTAAAAGCAAGCAATACCCAACATGGATTTATGTTTGTGGATGAGTTGGTGGTTTATTGATTAGCGATTTTCTTTCAACGGATGATATTCCAATGCAAGTTGTGTTCGTTTCCATCTTGCTGGCAATGCTATTTTTGTTTCAATTGGCGATCTCGGGCCAGCGCTCGGGATTTATTTTGTTCTAGTTTTTACCAAGCTATGACCCCTCTGGGGTCCGGATTAATTACATAATTTACATCCAAGTCAAATTAATCACCCGTGCCGTAGGCATGATAGTTTGGTAAAATCATACTATAGCATAAATCCAAGTGCCGTAGGTACTTTCCTAAATCTTAGATTCCTAGTCAAAACAATAAAACCGATAAAATCCCCAGCCCCCTTTAAATTCGATCATCATCCAATCAGTAATTATGGTTTAAGGGGTATTAGATTCGTTTCCAAAAACCAACTTCTGTCTTCGGTCCCTAACCTTTCAGACTTCTGACCTACCTCCGGTTGGCAGGCTTCAGCTTTATGACTTTTTTCCAACCTCCAACTTCCAACCTCCAACTTCCAACTCCCCATACTATTGATTACCAACTGATATCCCTTTCCATCTTGCTGGCAATGCGATTTTAGTTTCAATAAGCGATCTCGGGCCAGCGCTTGGGATTTATTTTGTTCTAGGTTTTACCAAGCTATGACCCCTCTGGGGTCCGGATTAATTACATAATTTACATCCAAGTCAAATTAATCACCCGTGCCGTAGGCATGATAGTTTGGTAAAATCCCACTATAGCGTACATCCAAGTGCCGTAGGTACGTTCCTATATCTTAGTTTCCTAGTCAAAACAATAAAACCAATAAAATCCCCTGCCACCTTTAAATTCGATCATCATCCAATCAGAGATTATGGTTTAAGGGGGATTAGATTCGTTTCCACAAACCAATTTCTGTCTTTGGTTCTTAACCTTACAGACTTCTGACCTACCTTCGGAAGGCAGGCTTCAGCTTTCTGACTTTTTTCCAACTTCCAACTTCCAACTCCCCATACTATTGATTACTAACTGATATCCTTTTTCATCTTGCTGGCAATGCGATTTTAGTTTCAATAAGCTATCTCGGGCCAGCGCTTGAGATTTATTGTGTACTATTTTTTTACCAAGCTATGACCCCTCTGGGGTCGGGATTAATTTCATGATTTAAATTCATGTCGATTTAATCACCCGTGCCTTAGGCATGATAGTTTGGTAATATCACACTATAGAGTAAATCCAAGTGCCGTAGGTACGTTCCTATATTTTAGTTTCCTAGTCAAAACAATAAAACCGATAAAATCCCCAGCCACCTTTAAATTCGAAAATCATCCAATCAGAGATTATGGTTTAAGAGGGAATAGATTCGTTTCCAAAAACCAACTTCTGTCTTCAGCCCCTTACCTTTCAGCTTTCTGACTTTTTTCCAAACTCCAACCTCCAACTCCCCATACTATTGATTACCAACTGATATCCCTTTCCATCTTGCTGGCAATGCGATTTTAGTTTCAATAAGCGATCTCGGGCCAGCGCTTGGGATTTATTTTGTTCTAGGTTTTACCAAGCTATGACCCCTCTGGGGTCCGGATTAATTACATAATTTACATCCAAGTCAAATTAATCACCCGTGCCGTAGGCATGATAGTTTGGTAAAATCATACTATAGCATAAATCCAAGTGCCGTAGGTACGTTCCTATATTTTAGTTTCCTAGTCAAAACAATAAAACCGATAAAATCCCCAGCCACCTTTAAATTCGATCATCTTCCAATTAGAAATTATGGTTTAAGGGGGATTAGATTCGTTTCCAAAAACCAACTTCTGTTTTCGGTCCCTAACCTTTCAGCTTTCTGGCCTACCTCCGGTAGGCAGGCTTCAGCTTTCTGACTTTTTTCCAACCTCCAACTTCCAACCTCCAACTTCCAACTCCCCATACTATTGATTACCAACTGATATCCTTTTTCATCTTGCTGGCAATGCGATTTTAGTTTCAATAAGCGATCTCGGGCCAGCGCTTGGGATTTATTGTGTACTATTTTTTTACCAAGCTAAGACCCCTCTGGGGTCGGGATTAATTTCATAATTTACATCCAAGTCAATTTTATCACCCGTGCCGTAGGCATGGTAGTTTGGTAAAATCACACTATAGAGTAAATCCAAGTGCCGTAGGTACGTTCCTATATTTTAGTTTCCTAGTCAAAACAATAAAACCGATAAAATCCCCTGCCACCTTTAAATTCGATCATCTTCCAATTAGAAATTATGGTTTAAGGGGGATTAGATTCGTTTCCAAAAACCAACTTCTGTTTTAGGTCCCTAACCTTTCAGCTTTCTGACCTACCTCCGGTAGGCAGGCTTCAGCTTTCTGACTTTTTTCCAACCTCCAACTCCCCATACTATTGATTACCAACTGATATCCCTTTCCATCTTGCTGGCAATGAGATTTTGGTTTCAATTGGCGATCTCGGGCCAGCGCTTGGGATTTATTGTGTGCTATTTTTTTACCAAGCTAAGACCCCTCTGGGGTCGGGATTAATTTCATAATTTACATCCAAGTCAATTTAATCACCCGTGCCGTAGGCATGGTAGTTTGGTAAAATCACACGATAGAGTAAATCTAAGTGCCGTAGGTACGTTCCTATATTTTAGTTTCCTAGTCAAAACAATAAAACCGATAAAATCCCCTGCCACCTTTAAATTCGATCATCATCCAATCAGTAATTATGGTTTAAGGGGGATTGGATTCGTTTCCAAAAACCAACTTCTCAATTTAAACTCCCCATACTATTGATTACCAACTGATATCCTTTTTCATCTTGCTGGCAATGCGATTTTAGTTTCAATTGGCGATCTCGGGCCAGCGCTGATTTTTTTAGATAACATTTTACCCAGGGTTAAAACCCTGGGCTATTAATTTTAAATGCCTTAAGCATTCGATCATCTTCCAATCAGTAATTATGGTTTAAGGGGGACTGGATTCGTTTCCATTAATAATTTTTCATTGCTAATTCGAAATTTGAAAAAACCTCCAACTTCCAACCTCCAACTTCCCACTTTAACCTCTCCCTTTCTTCCAAATCTTATTTTTAGTTAAAATGATTTTTAATACTCTCCTAAAAGATTATTTTAAATTCAATTTTCCTTAATCCAATCATTTCCTTTTTGATCACCCAAACGGCCATTCCATGTTATTAACCAGGAAGATTTTATTTCTAATTTTTTTAAGTTTATTGGTTTTCGATTCCTTTGGACAAAGTGAATTAACTGAAGAAATACGGGTTAATCTGGCAGGATATCCAAAGGAAATGCCCAAAACAGCTTTGGTTCTCAGTAACTCCGAAGGTAAAAAGGAGGTGGATCTAAAAACTGAGGATGGGAAACTGGTAAAGAGATTTTCAGGAATTAAAATGGAAGAATCTTGGGAGCCTTTTTCTACCTACTATCAAATTGATTTTTCTGAAATTCAAGAGGTAGGGAATTATTACCTCGCAGTACCAGGAACGGAAATTAAAAGCCCTGAATTTCAGATTGGTGCATTTCCGGCTTGGCAGGAGGATGTAGTTTCCTTCATCCGAACGCAGCGATGTGGATTTAATCCCTTGACAGAGGAATATTGCCATCAAGATGATGGATTAAGTTTTTTCGGAATTTGGCCGGATTCTACGAAAGTAGATGCTCGTGGAGGTTGGCATGATGCAGGAGATCAACTGAAATACCTGATCACTGGGAGTAATACCACTGCCAGATTATTGATGACATTTCAAATGCAACCCGAGTCCTTTATTGATGAGATGAATGATATGGGAATTCCGATGAAAAATGAGCTGCCTGATATTTTGGATGAGGCAAAATGGGGTTTGGATTGGATTCTGAAATTGCATCCTGGGCCCAATGAACTGTATCATCAGGTGGCGGATGATAGAGATCATAGAGGATTTAAATTGCCCCATGAGGACAATGCTGATTATGGTTGGGGAGCTAATAGTTTTAGGCCAGTATATTTTGCAACTGGGGAGCCACAGGGGCTTTCTCAGTATAAAAGTCAGGCAACTGGGATTTCCAATTTAGCAGGTAGGTCTGCGGCTACATTGGCTTTGGGCTATCAGGTATTTATCAGTTTTCCGGATTATCATGAATTTGCAGTTCAATGCTTAAAAGCTGCCAATGAACTCTACCTAATGGGGAAAAAACAGGAGGGTTATCAGCAAGGAAATAGCTATAGCGCACCTTATCGGTATGAAGAAAACACTTGGGCTGATGATATGGAATGGGCTGCTGCTGAGTTGTTTAAAATCTCAAAGGAAAAGGAGTTTTTAGAAGATGCCAGAAGATACGCCTCTATAATTAAAGAATGGTCCTGGATGGAGCGGGACTCTGCAAGCCATTATGAAATGTATCCCTTTGTCAATATGGGGCATTATGCTCTTTGGCAAGTAGGGAAGGAGGAAGATAAAAAGAAGATGGTGGAGTATTTTGAACACAATCTGGAGCAAATTCAAATGCGCGCTGATCAAAACCCTTACGGAGTGGGCCACTTATTTATTTGGTGTTCCAATAATTTGGCTGCGGCTGTTTCTACTCAAGCCATGCTTTATGAGCAAATGACAGGGTCCAAAAAATATAGATCTTTGATGATCAATCATGTCAACTGGCTGTTGGGATTAAACCCTTGGGGAACCAGCATGATAACAGGCTTGCCGGAGAATGCTGATTTTCCTTTGGACGTACATATGCCTTTTTGGAGGATTCTGAATGTTTCTGTCAAAGGCAGTTTGGTGGATGGCCCAATTTGGACAAGTATACATGAAAATATGCTGGGAATAGAACTCTCCGAAGCTGATGAATATGCACACTTACAGCCCCCACATGTAAAATACATGGATGATTGGATGGATTATAGCACCAACGAACCCACGCTCGATGGCTCAGCAGAATTGTTGATGATTTTGACATATCTAAACCATGAGAAATAAGCTTAGACTGATAATCATTTTGGTTTTTGCTTTTTCCGGCCTAAAAGCACAGAATTTATTTGATGAGCAGGGAGCCTTGATCCGTTCGGATACCAGTAAAAAGGTGATTTATCTGGTTTTTTCTGGGCATGATTATGATGAGGGTTTTGAGCATGTCCTGAATGTATTGCAAGAAAAGCATGTTTTTACTTCCTTTTTTTTGACCGGGGATTTTGTCAGAAACCATCTTGCTCTCACTAAAAAGATATCAGATCAAGGACATTTTGTAGGAGCACATTCTGATAAGCATTTGCTCTACAATGATTGGGATAAAAGGGATAGTTTACTTTTGAACCCTGATCAGATCAAAAAAGACATTTCAGACAACTTATTGGAATTGGAAAAACTTGGGATTACAGCTCAATTTTTCTTGCCTCCCTATGAATGGTACAATAAGCAAGTGGTGTCAATAGCAGAGGAATTGGGTCAAATTACGGTGAATTTCAGTCCCGGAACTCGGTCCAATGCAGATTACACCAGTCCGGAAATGAAGAATTATATTAGTTCGGAGGATATTTTGGAATCAATTTTCAGATATGAAAAACAAACAGGAATGAATGGTTTCCATTTGTTGATTCATCCTGGGACGACTGAATTGAGAAAGGATAAATTTTACTTAAGGATAGAGGAATTGATTTCGATATTGGAAGAGTTAGGGTATTCCTTTCAGAGATTTAAATGAATAATAATGAATATCCGCTTTCTTACAAGTACCCAATGAAAAAAGGGGTTGAGGTATATTTCAACTTGCTATGGACAGTGGACTGTCGTCGGAGGACGATTATCCGCGACTTTCTAAACACATTTATTAAAACCGGCTCCATTGCGGATAATCATAATCATTTAAATCAATCTTCCTTTTCCGTAGCATGTTTCATTTTCAGGGCAATATCTTTTAGGGCTTGATCAAGTTCTGAACTGGACTGGTGGAGACTCTTGATTAAGTCCATTTTTTCAGATTCTGTTAATTCGCACTCCTCAATAACATTCGTGATTCCCAAAATCCTTGCTAAAGGCGCTCTCACAAAATGGGATTGTTCGAAAGCTATCTCTTTTAAGCTTTTGTTTTGGGATTCCAGTCTATTGAGAAAGTTGACCTGATCGGTGATGTTTTGAAAAGCTGCTATATAGCTGGTTTTTTTTGCCTTTTCATCAAATACTTTGATTCCATAAGCTTTAATGATGATCATTTCTCCAGACTTGGACAGTAGATGTTTGTTGAAAATGAATCCCTCTCTGTCTTTTGTTTCTGAGATCATTTTCAGTTCCTCCAGATCCATTTCCTTCCATTCTTCAGGAGTAAAATGGATAATGTGCTTATTTAGTAATTCGGAGGAGTGATAGCCAGTGAGCTTGGCTGTGTTTTTACTGACATAGGTAATGTATCCAAACTCATCCAATTTGAGGATTCCCAGATTTGGATTGGTGAAAAGCAGTTCCAGTTCTTGTTTTCTGCTATTCACCTGATCATATAGGCTATTGATCAAGATAAAAAGCAGAACGCTGGTAATGAAAACATAGAAAATTCCCTTTGCAAGCTGGAATTTTGACATTTCGCGTAGATCATCGCTGAAGAGGTACTCAGCAGCTTTATCACTAAAAAATATCCAAGCGATACCCAAGACCAAATAAATCAGTGCAATACTCCAAGGTTTAGCAAATTTTGAAATATTAGACATCAATTTTGGTGGAATTAAAAACTTGTATCGATTAATGAATCAAAATATTCTTCAAATTGACTAAAAGCAAGAAAAGACCAAAATCTTTATTAATATTCCAATATCTGCACTCTCCCTTCAATCCCTGAAGGCATGGTCTTCCAATTACTTGCATCAAAGGGTTTGTAGTCGATATTGACGAAATTGATTTCATGATAATTTCGCCATTCTATCCCGTTTCTGTCCAGATATCGGATACTGTTGGCCATTAGATTTGCAACTTCAATTTTAATAGAATTCTTTCCGTTTTTAAGTTGGTCAGTGATATCCAACTGGTAAGGAATACTCCACACAGCACCCGCATACTCCCCATTGATCCAGATTTTAGAACTTTCATAGACCTTTTCAAAACCCAATAAATACTGCTTTCCTTCTGTTTTTGCCAGATCAAATTCAGAGGAATAAGTAGCCTGCCCTGAGAAATCATCTGCTTTTTCGTTGCCATGATCTGTCCAAGGTTCAATCTTATCCATTTCCATTGATTCTGGTAATGCCGGTTGACCTTGTTCAAAAGTCAAAATCCAAGAATTGGATATATCCAATGTATTCGAGGATTTGCTGTAATCAGGCCATTCGGGGATGTCTAGGTTTGCCTGATCATTGAAAACCTTTAAAAATATGGATTCACCGGATTTTAGGTATACAGGAATTGAAGTTTTTCCTTCGGAAATCAGGCAATTCAGTTTTCCTCTTTTTCCTGTCAAAGGATCTAAAATCATCACCGATTCTGATTCTTTATTCAAAGAAATTCTTTGCTGAATGTCCGAAGCGCTGTGATTGACCAAGAAGTAATAGGTGCCACCTTCTGCTTTTCTACGGATGAAATCCAAGCCTGAATCCACCAAAGTTTCCCGATCAATTTTCATTGCCTCTAATGCATTTGGAATATCATCAGAGAGAATTATTGAACCATTTCCATGTGCTGATTTCCCGTTTTCAAAATTCAGGCTGTTCCAAAGTTGGTCTAACTCTGCCTGTAATGCAGCAGGTTCAGCATGATGTCCGGGGATGGATCTGGGTTTACTTTGAAAAATCACAGAAGCACCATTATCAGCCAGTTTCAAAATATTCTTCAGTGTTTCAATAGGCATGAATTCCGTGTCAGGAATAATCAGAACTTTCGCAGAATTTTGATCTGAAGTCTGAATCATTCCATTTGAAGCCGTGGAATTCGCAATCATCTCATCCGAGATAAAATCCAGAGAATAGCCCGATTCCATCAAAGATTTGGATTGTTTATAAAACTCCGTTGGGTGAAGCCACTCATCTACCGCATGCACAGTAATCATTTCCATTTTACCCTTTGGCTCAGACCAAACATCATAAACCGGCCAATAAACCAATAATTCATTATCTGCTTTTCCAGCCTGTAAAATGGATTGAGACCTCGTGATAAATTGGTTAAAAGCATCAAAATGAGGCCATAAACTGTTTTGCTGGGTGAGATTTAGCGAAGCATAAAATAACCAACCTGGGTAATTGACATCCGAAGGACTGTAAGTTACGCCATGATAAAAAACATGATTCACTCCTGCCAAAAATGCCTGTTCCACTTCTGGTTTCATCTGGGAAAAAGAGGATTTAAAATGTTCTCCAAGCCAGGTGAAAGTCTCTGATGAAACCAGATTTTTTCCTGTAATATGTGCTGCTGAGGAGGCAAATTTTAACATGATAGGATCGGGATCCACATTGCGGATATCTGCACTATCCCTTCTTAGGCCAGGAATAGGGAAGTAGCTGGAACCAAAAGTTTCACATTCGGGAATGTCTACTGCTGCATACAAATCGAGGAGATTTCCTGGTGAACCATGTGCCTGATTTTTGGTGATTTTAGATTGGCTATGAGCCCAGGATGTCCAGTTTCTGGTGAAGTTCTTCAACAATAAATCATTGATTGTTTCCCTATAGTCGGATTTTACTCTTCTGACCATTTCTGTCTCTTCCTCAGATTCCAGGTAGGGGAGATATTCCTTCAAATCATAGCCTCTTAATCTCTGGAAGTCTTCAAAAAATCCGGCAGTAAAATCTGCTCCATAAACTTCAAAACTGTCATTATAGAATGCCCTGAATCCCAAATTCTTCCCAGAAAGTGCCTTTTCAAAATAAGCATCGTAAGAATCTACCGCAGTTTTGCTAAAATGATCCAAGGTAAAACCTACTCCTCCAGGAGCAGCCCGCTTCACTTTCTGACCAGTTTTATCCAAGAAAATCGCTTTGATCTGCCAGTTGCCCGGCTCATTCCAATTTAGCTTTCCCGATTCATCAAGGAATTCGGTGATGTCAATTGCGTTTAAATCCTCATCATAGGCCATAACTGCAACCAATTGAGCTATGGGTTGGTTTTCATTTCTTCTTTGAAAGGAGATCGAAGTATTCAGAGCTTTACCATCCTGTTTTTCGTAATTCTGGATTTTCATGGAGGTAGCTGCATTCTCCAGACTCACCTGAGGACCACCAAATGGCCAGCCTGTTCCCTGCGTCAAATCCACACCCATTCCTAGGGAATCGGCTTTGGCAATGGTGAATTCTAACATCTCCAGCCAATCCTCTGAAAGGAATTCCAAATATCTATCTTCATATCCTTTTGCTCCATAGATGGGAGCGATTTCAACACCTCCTAACCCGGCTTTTTGATAGTTTTCAAGAAGCTTGGATAGATTTTCTTTGTCCACAGCATTTCCCATCCACCACCAGCGAGTCCAAGGTTTGGAAGTTTGCGTGATTTCCGGCCAATCTGTTGAAATGGTACCTGAGTCTTGTTTGGCTTGACAAGCCAACAATAGTAAAAATAGGAGAGAAGAGAAGATTCGCGAAGGTAGGTTCATGGGATTAGGAGAGATTAAAAACGTTTTGCAAAGGAATGGTGACAGGTGAATTGTCTGGGTTGGTTTCCATGATATCTGCCATGTATTTCCACCATCTTTGGACGATTTCTGTATTGCCGAGATCCTGTGAATTAGCATCTCCAGATACTATTTGATAAGCGAAAAGAATGGAAGTTTCTTGATCTAAAAATATCTGATAATCAATGACTCCTGTGTCTTTTAATAAAGTAACCAATTCAGGCCATATCTCCCTATGTCTCCTCTCGTATTCGGCCTCATTTCCAGGAATCAATTTCATTTTAAAAGCAATTTTCTTCAACATAAAGGATCAATGATTTTAGATATATGATATAAGATTTCAGATTTATAATGTTCATCTATAACTTATCTTGGCTCTTGATTCTTGATACCAGATACCAGATACAACATACCAAATACTATTTCAAATATTTCTTCAAATCGATTTCACTCAAATTCCCTATTGCTTCCGCCACAATTTCTGCATTCAATTCAGCGCCTTCCTCGATTGTATGTGTATGGTCTTTGTCATTGAAATAATGTGCTTTGACATAATCTTCACCCAAACTATCATAACGATCTGCAACCAAATCATTCAAATCAATAAAGGCTGTATTGGTATCTTCTGCCACTTGCTTTGCCCAAAGGGCATATCCCTTATCAGCTCGGGTAACTTTTCCGGTTTCCCAGTTGTTTCTCGGGATCAAAGAACAGACGATTGGAGTAACTCCTTTAGCTTTGGCATCCAATATCATGCGTCTTAGATACTGTCCGTAAGAATAGACAATCTCCTGCTTTTTCGTAATGAGGTTTTGGATGTTTTCAGCCTCTAAACCGGCACTCTTGATGGTACCCCGAGCTCTAAGGGTATCATTGATGGGACTGGAGTCATTATGACCAAATTGCATAATCAAATAATCTCCAGGCTCCATTTTGTCCAGCACTTTCTCCCAAAGCCCATAAGTTTGAAATGTTCTGCTGCTGGTGCCTCCAAGTGCATGATTCTGAACTTTGATTTTCTCCTGATCGAAATATTGAGCCAGAAAATCTCCCCATCCCCAAAGGCCTCCAGCTCCATCGCCCTGTCCATTTTTGACTGTGGAATCCCCGATTAGAAAAAGGGTGGGTTTGTCTTTAACTAGGTAATTTTTAAGATCTGTATTCTCCAAGCCTTTGATTCCCTGTGCGACGGAGAAGGCATTGATTCTTGCTCCGGCTTCATTGGTATGGGTATGATCTTTTTCAAATAATCCTTTGACCACTTCCGGTCCCCAAGTATCATATTGATCGGCAATGATCGTGTTGAGATCTAAAAAGGGAACTCCATGTCTTCTGGCTGCTTCCCGAGCCCATTTTCCGAAATCCTGATTTGCTCGTTCCACTTCCCGGTCCTGAAATTTATTTCTAGGAATCATCGAAGCCACGATTGGAGTAGCTCCTTTGGCTTTAGTGTCTTGGATGAATTTTTCTAAATACCAGCCGTAAGTATGAACGGTCTCTTTACTACCATCCGGCCAAGTGAGCTCTTTGGTTTCATCACCCATTCCCTTCAAAACTCCTCTATATCCGGCTCTGGTGGTGTCTGGCTCAGAGCCTTCATTATGACCAAATTGCATGATCACATAATCCCCTGGTTTCAAAGTTTCCAAAACCCTTTCCCATCTGTCTTCTTTGATGAAAGTTCGGGTACTTCTTCCTGCCATCGCCTGATTGCTGACTTTGAGTAATGTGCTGTCAAAGAATTCCTGTAAAAAGTTACCCCAGCCTCTTTGCAGATTTCCTTCTCCGCCATTCCTCACAGTGGAATCTCCGATTAGGTAGAGAGTTTTTTGATCTTCTTTCTTTTTATAGAAAGAACTCAGAAATATGATCGAAAGCGAAAAGAAAAATAGAAACAACAGCCTGGAGGCCACAGAATTTGTACTCATTGGTTAAGATAGGTTTTAGGATTTCTAAGGTAATAAAAGATTTATTTGTTGATTGGGAAATTGGAAGATCGGATTTAGAGGCTGTTTTTTCCAAGTTGATTTTGTCCGTTTATATAATTGAATTATTGGATCTTGGCTGAAGGGACTTTTTACTTTAATTTAAGTGTCACAACCTTAATCATATGACACAAACAAGAAACAATTTGAAAGTTCTGGCAGCAGGTCTTGGGATGCTCCTCGTGGGTTCCATGCCTCAGGCTTTCGCACAGAAAATCCCTGATCAGGTAGTGAAGTCTATCAAATTCAGGGAGATAGGGCCAACCCGTCAGGGTGGAAGATATGTGGATTTTGCAGTGGTAGACAAAAGCACCAAGGTGATTTATGCGGCCACAGCTTCAGGAGGTCTTTGGAAATCTGTCAATAATGGGCAGTCATGGGAATCCCTTTTTGATGATCAATCAGTCATTTCCATCGGTGATGTGACAGTGGATCAAAAAAATCCTGATGTAGTATGGGTTGGATCCGGTGAAGCAAATAACTCCAGAAGTTCCTATTGGGGAGATGGAGTATACAAATCACTAGACGGTGGAAAGACCTGGCAAAATATGGGATTGCCTGAATCTCATCATATCGGTAGAATCTTGATTGATCCTAATGATTCAAATGTGGTTTATGTGGCAGCCTTGGGACATCTCTATTCAGAAAATGAAGAAAGAGGACTTTATAAAACTACCAATGGTGGCAAATCCTGGTCAAAAGTTCTGGAGATCAAAAGAGAGGATGGCAAATATGTAGGTGTGGTAGATGTGGTGATGAGCCCAGATGACCCTAATACCTTGATTGCAGCGGCTTATGATAAAATCCGTAGACCTTGGACTTTTAATGAAGGAGGAGAGGGCAGTGCGATTTATAAGTCAACAGATGCAGGAAAATCCTGGAAAAAGTTGGAAACAGGCCTTCCGGGAGGATTCTTGGGAAGAATCGGTTTGGCTTATGCGCCTAGCAATGCCAATATTGTCTATGCCAATATTGAGAATGTCAATGTAGATGGAGTTTCTGATGAAGAAAGAAAGAGAATGCTGGAGATTGGAATTCCTTTGGGAGAAGGCCAAAAAGTGGCTGGAACTGAAATGTACCGTTCTGATGATGGTGGTGAAAGCTGGAGAAAAATCAATCCTGATGGAGAAGATGTGGGAGGTTACCCATCCTATTATTACCAGCAGGTGACAGTTGATCCAAATGATCCTGATCATGTTTACGTATTGGGTATCAGAGTTTGGGAGACCAAGGATGGAGGGAAAACCTGGGGAATGCCTTTCCGTTTCGGAGGAGATAATCATGCTTTATGGATAGATCCAGCAGATTCTGAGCATATGCTTTTAGGTTATGATCATGGTATGGGTGTTACCTATGATGCCGGTGCTACTTGGTATCATCCGGATGAACTTCCTTTGGCACAATTCTATGCCATCGATGTGGATATGGCTTATCCATACAATGTATATGGTGGATTGCAGGATAATGGTTCGGTGAGAGGTCCAAGTTCTACTCGTGATGGTAGCCCGATTCCTTTTGAGGCTTGGCAAAGAACTGGTGGAGGAGATGGAATGTATAACGTGGTGGATAAATCCAATAATCGTTATCTCTACAATGAATCACAGTTTGGTCCAATCCAACGATTGGATTTAGAAACTGGGGAATCAAAAAGCATCAGATATTCTGGAGCCAGAAATATGAGATGGAACTGGAATTCTCCAATTGTGGTCTCTCAGCATGATTCAGATGTAATTTATCATGCTGGAAATAAGGTGCTGAAATCTACTTTTAGAGGTGAGAACTGGACGGAGATCAGTCCTGATTTGTCTAAAAATGACTCTGTCAAAGCCAATGGTACAGGAAATATCCAGTACGGTACCATTACAACTTTGGAGGAATCTCCTTTAGACACAAATGAATTATGGGCAGGAACTGATGATGGAAACGTTCAGGTAACCAAAGACGGAGGAAAAACTTGGACTTTATTAAATGATAAGATTCCAAATAATCCAGAATATTGGGTGACTAGAATTGAGGCTTCTGCACATTTCCCGGGGACAGCATATGTGGCATACAATGGAATGAGAAGAGATGATTTCAAATCGTTTTTATATAAAACAACTGACTGGGGTGAAACCTGGACTTCTATCGCAACTGGCATTCCGGCAGGAGGAATTAACGTAATTCGTGAAGACCATAAAAACCCAAAATTGCTTTTCGTGGGAACTGAACTTGGAACCTATGCAAGTATTGACGGAGGAGCTAACTGGACAACCTTTATGACTGATATGCCTAGCAATCCAGCTTATGATATGGTAATTCATCCAAGAGATAATGAATTGGTTGTAGCGACCCATGGTAGAGGGATTTTCATTGCGGATATTGCACCTCTTCAAGGCATGAATTCAGAAGCGATGAATTCCGATTTGATGCTATTTGATATTCAGCCTGCTGTACAATATGTAGAAGGTCTGAGTAATGTAACTGCTTCCATTAATTTCGATGGTGAAAGCAGAAGACCTGGTACTCATGTACATTTCTATGCCAAGAACGCTGGAAAAGCTAATTTAAAGATTTATAAGGGTGCCAAAGAAATTCTAAATAGAGAGATCGATGCAAAAGCGGGTTTGAATACCTTTAACTGGGCATTTGAAGAAGTGACGGGAGAGAGAACCCAAAAGCAATTGGATCAGACTGCAGAGCGATTCAGAAGTTTTGGAATGGAAGAAGAGGATATCGAAAGGAGGATGGAAAGCATGAAATATATTACCCGAACAGTAGGTCCAGGAACTTACACTGTAGAGGTAGAAATGAATGGCAAAACCGTATCAAAAGAGGCAGTAGTGATGCCTGATTATTGGAACGGGAATTAATATTCATTAGAAATCAAAAAGTCCGACCTGCATATGTAGGTCGGGCTTTGATTA
Organism: Algoriphagus iocasae; assembly: GCF_014206875.1. Lineage (GTDB taxonomy): Bacteria > Bacteroidota > Bacteroidia > Cytophagales > Cyclobacteriaceae > Algoriphagus > Algoriphagus iocasae. Next base: position 733,130 of record NZ_JACIJO010000003.1, read on the forward strand.
AGGGAATAATCAGAATTAAATTAATGATGATTTTTTTTCAAATTACAAATTGAATTGAATAAAGGGGATTGATAAAAATTGATTCAAGCCTTTCTTTATCATTAGTGGTAAAAGAGGTGGATTGATCGGTAAAAGCGAAAAATAGCCATTTAATTCCTTCTCTCTTTTTAAATCTCTGAATAAGGAATTCAGTTTTAGATTTCAGAGAGAAAATGAAAATCTTAAATAATTAACTTTAACTAGCTTGGCTTGCAATTTCTTTACTTAAATTGACGGATCATTTAAAAATCATTTATCAAAGAACTAATTCCCATAAAAAATAATAGAATTAAGAAAAACTAGATCAAAGAAATTAAGGTAAGATTTTTTGATCTACTGTAATTTTTTGAAGTGGCCGATTAAAGTTTAACTTAGAGTATGGAAGGCTATCTTCTTGATAGTTAGAGGTCTAAAAATGGAGAGAGATTTTGGTTCAAATATTTTAGATTTCACAATTAAGGTTTTGGGGAGAATTTAATATGATTAAACCAACAATTGAGATGGTTAAATTTGATTGATTTAGTTTTATTAGTCTTGGTTTTTTGATATTATTTGAATGAAATTTGATTTTAAAAAAGTTTAGGATGGAGAAAACAACAACTGGAAAAATTAACATGAATGGTGAAAAGGTTTATTTAAGCAAAATGGCAGGAAATCAGATTTTTATAGTTTTATTTTTGGCGATCATTTCCACAGCCTGTTCAAATAGAAATCTGATTTATATGAAAAATTTGGAAGCTGATGAAAAATATCAAACCCAGATGGACGCCGATAGAGTCGTAAGAATACAAACTGGAGATTTATTGAAAATAAGCCTTAGCAGCCTTCAACCAGAAATGAATATAATGTTTAATGACTCGAATAATGATTTAGATTTCAATACTAGTGTGATAGGGAATATAAATGAAAAAGGATTTTTAGTTGATGAAAATGGAGAAATCAGTATTCCCGTTGTAGGGAAACTTAAGTTGGTAGGAATGACCAAGTTAGAAGCAAAAGATTTAATTGAAGAAGGTATAAAGGAATATATAGTTGATCCGGTGGTTTCAGTCCAATTTGCAAATTTTAAAGTTACGGTATTGGGTGAAGTTAAAAATCCAAATACCTTTTATGTTCCGTCAGAAGACTTGAATATATTTGAGGCTTTAGGATTGGCAGGTGATATGACTGAATATGGAATTCGAGAGGATGTTCGCTTGATAAGGGAAGTAGATGGTGTTCGTACTGTTGTAAACTTAGATCTTAGTGATAAGTATTTCCTTAGTTCACCTTACTATAAATTGCAACAAAATGATATCTTATATGTTCAGGCTTCAAAGTTTAAATCTGTGAAGGCCAGCACCAATGAAAGGAATATGACATTTTTAGCTTTGGGTGTATCATTATTAGTTCCAATATTATTTAGTTGGCAATACATATTTGGTAATTGAAGTTGATTTTTAGCGAAAATTTTAAGAAGAAATCATGAAAAGGATTAGAAGAGAGATTGATAATCATGAGGAGCCTATAAATGTTAATCTTATATTTAGAGCAATACTAAAATATTGGTATTTATTTCCAATATGTATCATTCTTTTTTGTGGCATTGCCTATGCATACCTAAAGACAGTAACGCCTGAATATTTGATTTCAAGTACAATAATTATTAAAGAAGGGGAGAGAAGTAATGATGTCTCAGAAAATACAATCATAAGCGATTTAGAGAACATGAAATCTTCAATTACAGTAGAAAATGAACTTGAAAAATTGAAGTCTATATCTCTATTAACTGATGCAATTATTGAAAATAAAGGCTTTATAAATTATTATATTCAAGATAAATTTTTTAAGAAAAAAATAGATGTATATGAATCTCCAATAGATATTGAAGTACACTCATTTAGTAAAAATTTTTTAAAAGAATCAGAATCGTTTGAGGTTCAAATTTTATCAGATGAAAAATTTCTAATGATTGTAGATGAGGATAGAAAGAAGGAATTTGAATTTAATCAACGAATTAAAATGGCTATTGGAGAAATATCCATTAAGAGAGATTCGATTACAAATGATTTTTCCGAGGAAATCTCAGAAATTTTTGTAGACATTGTCAACCCTCAAGTGGCAGCAGGAAACTATTCCCAAGCTATGGAATTTGAAAATCCTTCAATTAAATCAAGTACCCTTTATATTAGAATGTTGGACTCTTCTCCTGAAATGGGAAAGCGAATTTTGACTTCGGTTATAGATGGATACAACCAAAGAATATTGGATCAGAAAAATGAATCATCCTTGAAAACGATCAATTTCATAAATGATAGGCTTGGAGTTGTGAAGGAAGATCTAGAAGGATTTGAGAGGTCTGGAGAAAATTTTAAAAACCAGAATAATATTACTGATGTCAGCTTGAATTCTAAGATATATTTAGAAAGCACGGCAGAAACTAGAAGACAAGTTGCTGAGGTAAGTGGAAAAATAGATATTCTTGAATCTATAGAATATAATATTAACAATCAGACTGGTCAGTTTGATTTAATTCCTGGTGGATTGGCTGATTTGGATCCGTCACTTTCAGGATTGCTTACTCAGTTCAATGAGTTACAAAGGCAAAAGCAAAGGATTATCAGGGTTGTCCAGCCAAACAACCCACAGTTACTTAGTTTAAATGATCAAATATCCAATGTAAGGTCTACCATATTAGCCAATATTAGGAGCATTAAATCCAATTTAGCTATTAGTAAAAGAAACTATGAACAAACGCTAAATGAGAGTATCTATAAAGCTCAGAGTATTCCAGGGATAGAGAGGGAATTAGTTGAAATAAATAGAAACAAAGAGTTAAAACAGGAGCAGTATCAATATTTATTGCGTAAACGGGATGAAGCTATTTTAGCACTTGAAATAACAGGTATAAATAGTGCTCAGGTCGTAGACCCTCCTATTGCAAGTTTAAAACCAGTCAAACCTAAAAAACTGATGGTCATGGGAGCAGCTTTTGGTATTGGTTTTATCTTTCCTTTAGCACTCGTTTTTGCTAATTATTTCTTTTCCTCTAAAATTACTTCTAAATCCAAAATTGAGAAAATTGTAGATGCCCATATTCTTGGTGAAATTGCCAAAAGTGAAGAGAAAGGCGTAATTGCTATATCGAATAAAAGTATTTCTCCTACTGCAGAACAACTTAGAATGATAAGGAGTAATCTGAAATTTCAAACAGGTTCTGACAATAAGGTAATATTGGTTTCTTCCTCAGTTTCGGGTGAGGGTAAAACATTTTTTAGTTTGAATTTAGCCACGACATTAAGCCTAGTAGATAACAAAGTGGTTGTATTGGATTTGGATTTAAGGAGACCTAGTATATTTAAATCTTTAAAAATAAGTAATGAAAATTCATTGTATGAATATTTAAATCAAGATGTTAAAAATATTAAAGATGTTATTCATCCATCTGGTATTCATCCAAATTTTGATATAATAGGCTTGAATAAAACAATTGAAAATGCATCAGAAATAATTAATAAAAATATTATTAAAAAGCTAATTGATTATTTAAAGATCCATTATGATCACGTTATTATAGATACTTCTCCAATTGGATTAGTTTCAGATGCTTATTCTTTAAGCGATATTACAGATGTAGTTGTTTTTGTGGTAAGAATGAAATATACTAAAACTGAGAACTTAAAATCTTTGGCAGAAATTGTTGATAAAAAAATATTTAGACAAAACTTTGTTGTAATAAATGATTCAAATAAATATTATGGGAGTAAATTTGGTTATGGGTATTATTCCGGCAATAACAAATCAATGGTTTCTGTAAAATCTAGCAGCTAATTTTCCCTCTTGATTATTAAGTAAGAATTATATTGAATATTTTTCCTAAGCTTCCAAATTTTGATGACCTTTTTAAAAGAGTTTCCGTTGCTTTTAAAGAGGAGGATAGGTCGTCTCTTTTAATAAAAAATGTAATAAATTCTATAGGGATAAAAGGAATTGGTATATTGATTTCTTTAATTTTAATTCCTCTATCTATTAAGTATGTTGGAGCTGTGAATTATGGTATATGGCTTACAATTAGTTCAGTAGTAGGATGGATGACTAATTTTGATCTTGGATTAGGTAATGGTTTAAGAAATAGAATTACTGAGGATTATGCTCTTAAGAAATATGATGATGGTAAAAAATATGTGAGTACAACATATGCAGTAATGTTTCTTATTTCTGCAATATTCTTTGTCTTGTTTCTATTAGTGCACACTTTTGTTGATTGGACCAATGTTTTTAATACACCATCTGAATTAGCCGCTAAAGTAGATTTAATTGTAATTTTAGTATTAATTTCTTTTTGTTCTCAATTTGTATTTCAAATTATCTCTGTTGTTTTGACGGCAGTTCACCTTTCTTATAAGGCTAATGTAATTACATCAATTTCTCTAGTGATTTCTTTGATAGGAGTTCTTTGTTTGACATATTTCACAGAAGAAAATCTTATTTATTTGGTTTTAGTTTTAGCATTTTCAATTGTTATTTCTCTAATTCTCTATTCTATTTATTTTTACTCCAATGAACTTAAAGTATTTAAACCCGAATTTAGAAAAATTGATTTTGGAAAGACCAAGAGTCTTTTTGGGGTTGGATGGCTTTTTTTTCTGATTCAGTTAGGTAATTTGGTTCTATATCAAACAAGTAATTTGATAATAGCTAATGTTTTGAGTTTAGAAGATGTTTCTGTATTTAACGTGGTCTATAAGTATTTTTCAGCTCTGTTTATGATAATCTCTGTCATTTTAAATCCATATTGGAGTGCATTTTCTGATGCTTATGTTTTGCAGGATTTTGCCTGGATAAAGAAGAGTCTAGTAAAACTCCGTAAAATATTTTTTGCATTTTTCGTGCTCAATGCAATATGTGTGTTAATATCTCCTTTTGTATTTAAAGTTTGGCTTGGAGATTCTCTATTAATACCATTTGCAGTTTCTTGGTCTTTAGGGGTTTATTTCATTGCGTTTTTTTGGTATAATCTTCATGCTACTTTTATTTTTGGCGTAGGTAAACTTTATATTCAGGTATTTTCTGTTATTATTTCGGCTGGAGTGAACATACCTTTATCGATTTTTTTAGGTAGAATTTATGGATTGCCAGGAGTTATATTTTCAAATATTATCGTGTTTTCTTTCCTTGGATTAGTTACTTACATGCAGGTTCAGAAAATAGTGAATAGGAAAGCAATTGGTTTTTGGAATAAATGAGAGACATTATTAATAAGTTTATTTTGGATTTGAAAAGTATTTTATCATGAAGATTGCAGTTTTACTTACTTGTTTTAATAGAAGAGAGAAAACCCTTAAATGTTTGCAAAATTTATTTTCTCAGAATTCATTGGACAAGTATGAATTACATGTTTTTTTGACTGATGATAATTCCAAGGATGGAACAGGTCAGGCTGTAAAAGAAAAGTACCCAGATGTAAATATATTAAAAGGGAATGGTAAATTATTTTGGGCAGGAGGGATGCGGAATTCCTGGAGGGCAGCTCTTAATTCCAAAATTGAATTCGATTATTTTTTTCTATTGAACGATGACACAATTATCTTTTCTGACACTTTAGAAAAATTGATTGAGAGTAACCAATCCATGAGACATAAGAAGAATGTTTCCAATATTACAATTGGTACAACGACTGATTTTAATAAGGGGAAATTTACATATGGTGGTTTTAGACTTTTCTCACCTCATAAAATCAAACATATTTTGGTTAATAGTGCCACTCAAGAGCTAGAGTGTGATTTTGGCTGTGCAAACATAATGCTTGTTCCAAGAGAAATTACAGAATCAATAGGCATACTTGGTGACAAATTCGTTCATGGCATAGCGGATTTTGATTATACTCTTAGAGCAAAAAAAGCTAACTTCGATGTTTGGGTGGCTCCAGGAGTTTTGGGAAATTGTGAATATGACCAAGTTAGAAGCTGGAAATCTATGGATACAAAACTTTCGGAGAGGATTGAATTTTTGTACAGCCCGAAAGGTTTGGAGTATAAGGAATATATGTATTTTTTAAAAACACATTTTCCTAGGGAAATTCCAGCCATGTTTCTTAAATTTTGGGTTAAAACTTTATTTCCTGTGATTTATGATAAATTTAAAGTTGAAAGGAGGGAGGTCCAAATTGAGCAAGAAGCTTGATTAAATTTTAAGTATTTTTCATAATTAAGGATACAAATGATTTAAATAATGACAGTTTAAATTTAAATTATCTTTATTCGACTAATGACATAAACTAATATCTTAAAAAGTGGTATAATTTTCAATGGGTAATCAATCTCAAAACATAAATTAGAAAAAATTTTTTTTTGAAATAATCCTAAAATTGATTTTTTATCATTTTTAAATACATTAAATTGTATTACGTGTATTCTTTAACCTAAACTTTATAATAAACTATATGAAAGCAGTTATTTTAGCAGGAGGATTTGGGACCCGAATAAGTGAAGAAAGCGGAGTTAGGCCAAAACCAATGGTAGAAATAGGAGGAAAGCCAATACTTTGGCACATAATGAAAATTTATTCTACTCATGGAATAAACGATTTTGTTATTTGCTGCGGTTACAAGGGGCACATGATTAAAGAATATTTTTCTAATTATTTTTTACATATGTCTGATATAACTTTTGATCTTAGAAATAATTCTATGGAAGTTCATCATCAAAATTCTGAGCCTTGGAAAGTAACTTTAGTAGACACGGGAGAGAATGTGATGACAGGTGGAAGAATAAAAAGAGTTTCTGAGTATATCAAAAATGAACCATTTTGTCTTACCTATGGTGATGGAGTAAGCAATATTGATATTAAGGAATCAATAGCTTTTCATAAATCTGAAAATGTGCTTGTAACTCTTACTGCAGTAAAACAACCAGGTAGATTTGGTGCGTTTACTCTGGATGATGAAGAAGCTAAAATTAATAGTTTTAGAGAAAAGCCTACAGGGGATGGAAGAGTCAATGCTTGGATAAATGGGGGGTTCTTTATTTTAGAGCCGGCAGCTTTGGATTTCATTTCAGATGATAGTACAGTTTGGGAAAAAGAACCTTTAGAGGAACTGGCTAAAAACAACCAACTTTCGGCCTATAGACATACTGGATTTTGGCAACCAATGGATACACTTCGAGATAAGCATCTTCTCGAAGACCTTTGGGATTCAGGAAATGCTCCTTGGAAAATTTGGTAAACAAATTAATTTCTAACAATTTGATATGCAGTAATGCAGCTGCAAGTTTTTTTCTCCAGCTTGAAAAAGAAAGACCATCTTTTATAAAATCAATGCCCTTTCCAGGTTGATTGTCATTTTCTTGCACACAAGAAGGTTAGATTAAATGCTTGTTTTATTAATTTATTATATACTCGTTCAAGTATATTATGTTTTGGTATTAGGTATATAAAAGGTGTCTCCTTCAATATTTTTGTTATTAAAGAAGAAAGGTTATTTTATTAACCCTTCTTCTTTTGCTTTTATAAGCAAAAAATAATCAAAGAAATTTCCAAATTCTATTAATCTACTAGATGCAATAGACCTGACAAAGAATTGTCAATAAGTGCCGTTCATATGAGACTGAGTTTTGATGGATTAACGGACTTCACTCATTTTTTAAATTGCCATCAGTAATGCCTAAAAACAAAAAGTATTTCCCTTAAATAGCAATATGATATTTGATAAAGAAAGCCATTTCAAAAAGATTTTATAGGCCTAAAAAATATCAAACTTTCTTATCGGCATTATGTGCTCTCAAAAATGTTTTTCTTACTGCCACACTTTTTTGATTTTTTGGAAGGATCTTTTCGAATTTTGACCCAAAAAAGCCTAGCTGGTAGAATTACCTTCAATTTTATTATTCAATTTTCGCAGGAGTTTTTACAATTTCCTTAATTTTTTTTTTTGAAGTGATTATTAAGATATATATCCGATTTCTTACCAGTAGCCAAAGAAAAATGGGATTGTAGTATATTTCAACCTGCTGTGGACAGTTGACTGTCGTCTGTGAACGATTTTCCGTAACGTTCTAAACTTATTCTTTAACTCCTGACTCCATTGCGGAAAATGACAATAAAAAAAATCCTGGTATTTTCTTTTTTAGAGAGCATTTCCTTGATTTTAGATTATATAAGTTTTAATCATTAATGCTCACCTCTTTCAACTGTTATTTTTTTAAAGTGGATTTAGACACATTTGTTTAGCAATAAATAAATCTCAAAAGTTATCATTGAAAATTTAGAAAAATCTCAAAAGGAATACCTCAGATATACCTTAGGTTTTATGTTGAAATCTGAGGAAATGATAAATTGAATCAGGCTCTTAGATGTGCTAAATATTATAACGTTATAGCTTACCTAAAATGAAGGGAATATTCATTTCAAACAATATTTAGGCTATCTCCACTTTCATTGAAAATGAAGTTTTTCCAAAAATTTGGCTCATACTTCTCCCAAGCGTGGCAGCCAAAAGGTAAAACTTTTCCATTCAGCTCATATAAATAGTTGCAATTTGTTTCCATTGCAAATTTTGAAGCTTCAAGGGGAGAAGGAGTTCTTATTAGATTTAAATCTTTGGAAAAGAATAATCCAATCATTAGATCATCCTTTGGAACATTTAATAATTTAATGTAGGGAATATGAAATTTATATCCGGTACATGAACTTATAAACTTTTGTAAAATCAATCGAACTTTATCCTTTTTTTCAAAAATCCCTTTATTTTTGATTATACTCTTGTATGTTACTTTTTTCTCCCAATTTTCCAATACTTCCAATATCCTAATAGGAGATCTAAGGGAGAATCCCCCATTTCCAACGCCAATTAATTTATTTGTTGTTGTTCTTTCAAAATCTTCAAAAAATGGAGAGCCTATGAAATCATAATTTTGTGAGACCCAATGATTAAATTCATCTCTAAAAACATAACAATCTAATTGATAAAGAAGAATGAAGTCGTACTCTTTGTAAAAGTTGTAAAAATCTTCTGAAAGGAGAAACTTGCTATAATTATCCGCACCTTTCAAACAATGGCTTGGAACTAAATGGGTCTTGGCCTCAGGAACGTATTTAAAATAAATGTTCAGATCCACATTATCGGGTCCAAAAAGAATTAAATCATGGTTGCCCAAAATGCTGACACATCTCTTCAATGATAAGATTTCATTAGCACTTAAATTGTCTTTATAAAAGCTAATTAATACTCCTAGTTTTTTCATGTTGCTAAATTAAAATAAAAGTCTGTTTGAAGGTTTTAAAATCACAAGTATACCGCCATTAAATTATTAATCGTTTTCTAAGGGTATAGAATTTTTTGAAAAATGAATCAATTGATTCCTACATCTCCTAAGCTGGTCCTTTCAGCTTCCTCACAGATTAATGAACCTACATGCTCCATTTCAGGTATCAGGAAAAATAAATAGGGTTTTGATTTTTCTCTGCCCCAATTTGAACAGAAAACCAAGGCCTTCATGAATCGTCTTACCTCAATGAATTCAGAAAATAGGAGGAATTTTATTCCGGATAAATCTAAAAACAACATCTTAAAAGTTTGATTACGAATATTCGAAATGAATATAGGATTATCCGCAATTTTGTCAAAGAAGAATGCTCTCTAAAACCATCCTGTCAAACAATTATTACCTCAAAAATTTCCTGTTGAACAAGATTAGAATTCCTGAAGGTAGTTTTGAAAAAACTTTTTTGTTCTCTCTCCTTATTTTCTCAGTTCTCTTTTTAGTAATTTAATTCCATATGAATTCAATTAAGGTTTAATTTTCCTAATTCAGTGGATGGAAACCCGGCTTTATAGACTCTTTTGAAATCCAAGAGGATCAGATAGGATCTTCCATTGATATGGACCGAATCAACTCTGTTAATCTGCCCATTGTTTGGTATTTCAATGAGGCTCTAGGTTTTTAATTTTTTTCATGGTTCAATATCTACAGTTCATTTTTCATTTCATTTAGGAATTCATTTCGTAAATGTCCTTTCAGCCATCAGGGCTCAATGTAACCCGCTCTTTCCTACTTGGTTTTGCTAAAGTAGTCTGCATAATACAATTCCTAAACTATTCTTTAAATTTAAGAATTTTGAGGAAATATTGATTTAGTTCAATAAAATTTTTCAAAAAAAAATAATGCAGTTCAAATACTATAATATGACGCTTATAAAATATTTCCCGGTAAGCAGAATTTTGATTGATCCGCATTAACTTGCGACGAACCTTAGCCAATATATGAAACAAATTGACTTCAAATCTTATTTTTTGACTACTGAAAAAAAATGATCGACGGAAAACTGGAAATTCCTTTTTTGACCATTGATGGAATCCCATTGAAATACTTAGTGCGAATTTAAGCAAAAGGCCCTAGCGAGGCTGAAATTCTATCTTTTTTGGAGCATAGATTTTTTTTGAAACAGTCTGAAGATTAAAAATGCAGTTTCTTGCTAATTTGAAAAAAATAATTTTAAATTTATCCATTAAGAATTAGGAACTACACTTTTAACTTTTAGTAAATTAGTCTATGCGAGAATTTTTTTATCATTTCTTATAAAGCCCTGTTTTTGTGAATAAATCATCCAAGAAGGTTAATCGACGCATTTCCTCAACGAAAACCTATGCTTGAAATTAATAAACCTAATATTTAAACTAAATCAATTATATGTCATTAAGTATCGAATCAAACCCAATTTTAGTAGAAGATTTAGAATACATTTATAAGAAGCTTTCTGATGCGGAAAAGAAGAAATTTCAGGGTTCGACAGTTTTAATTACTGGATGTGCAGGCTTTTTAGGGTACTATTTTATGCATTTTTTGAATACCTATTCTGAAAAACTTGGAATCCGAAAAATCATTGGTCTTGATAATTTTCTCACGGGATCTAAAGATTGGTTGGTCAAAATGTCTGAAAATAATCCTAAGGTTGATTTACATACATTTAATATCATTTCTGATGATCCGTCTTTGATACCTGAATTAGCAGAGGCTGATTTAATCATCCATGGTGCATCTATTGCCTCTCCAACTTTCTATAGGATTTATCCTGTGGAAACTATTGATGCAAATATTACAGGCCTCAGGCGTTTATTGGATTTTTACGTTCCAAAAAACATCAAGGGGTTTTTGTTTTTCTCCAGTAGTGAAATTTATGGTGATCCGTTTCCTGAATTTATTCCAACTCCTGAAACTTACCGGGGGAATGTAGCTACGATGGGACCAAGGGCTTGCTATGATGAGGCAAAGAGATTCGGAGAAACACTTTGTTATGTTTTCAATGAAAAATTTAAGATGCCAATTTCAATAGCCAGGCCTTTTAATAACTATGGTCCTGGAATGAATATTCATGACAAAAGACTTCCTGCAGATTTTGCTAAATGTATCCATGAAGGTAGAAATTTAGTTATGTTTTCTGACGGAAAACCCACCCGAACTTTCTGTTATATTTCTGATGCAATCACTGGATATTTAAAAGTCTTATGCCATGGTAAATTAGATGTATTTAATATTGGAATTGATAATCCGGAAATTTCTGTTCGTGAATTTGCTGAACTTTTTATTTCCAATGCAAAGGAAGTATATGGTTATTATGGGGAAGCAATATTTCAAACTTCGGATGATCGTGAATATTTGACTGACAATCCTAATAGACGATGTCCTGATGTAAGTAAAGCCAGAGAGATATTGAATTATAGTCCTGAGATTCTTGTCCAGGATGGTGTAAAACGCTTTTTAACATTTTTAAAAATTAATGAAGGAAAATTATGAATATAACAGTTCTGGGACTTGGATTTGTTGGGTTGACTACAAGTCTTGGTTTTGCCAAAAAAGGTTTTAAAACATACGGTTTTGATATCAATGAATCTAGATTAAAAAGTTTAAAAAAGCATCATGTTCCTTTTTTTGAACCACATCTCAAGGAAATTTTAATCGAAACTATAGGCAATTCTTTTTTGCTTGATGTGCCTTTTGAAGATGCTATAAAAAATAGTGACGCAATCTTTTTGTGTGTAGGAACACCTGAAAAGAGGGATGGAAGCGCAGATTTAACCTATCTTTTCAACGGGATAGAGCAAATATTAAGTGTTCCGACGGAAAAATTTCAAGTATTGATTACAAAAAGTACTGTCCCTCCATCGACCTTATCTAAAGAAGTTATTCCTTTTGTCAATCAGATACTTGCGGAAAATTCAAATCGCAAGATAGGGTTTGCATCAAATCCAGAATTTTTGAGAGAAGGGTATTGTTGGGAGGATTTTATCAGGCCTGACAGAGTTGTGATTGGTGTGGAAGATGAAAAGTCAAAAGAAATACTTGATATTGTTTATAAGCCCTTTGGGGCACCGATTCATTACGTAAATTACAATACGGCTGAATTCATCAAATACCTTTCTAACACATTGCTTTCTACCATGATCAGTTATGCAAATGAAATGTCTATGATAGCAGGTGCAATAGGAGATATTGAAACAAAGAGGGCTTTTCAGATTCTCCATGAAGATAAGAGATGGTATGGTGATCCTGCAGGTATAAGAAGTTACGTATATCCAGGTTGTGGTTATGGTGGATATTGTCTTCCGAAGGATACAGCGGCCCTGGTCAGCATGGCAGAGAAAAATGGATATTCACCATCCATGCTAAAGGCCAATCTTGAGGTAAACAAAGGGATTAAACCATTTTTGGTAGAGCAGGTGGTCGCAGAAGTGGAGCCAAATGCAAGTTTGGGAATCCTCGGTCTGTCCTTTAAGCCAAATTCAGATGATGTCAGAATTACTCCACCGAAGGAAATTATTGAGCAGCTGTTGGAAAAAGGGTATAGCAATATTTATGCGTATGATCCAATTTCAAATGAAGAATTTAAAACTCATTATCCAGATTTACCCATCACCTATATGGATACATTGGATCAACTCTATGAAAAGGCAGAATGCATGGTTTTGTTAACAGGTTGGGATGAATTCAAAGAAAAGAAGGGTCTGCTGCAACAAAAGAAAGTATTTGATTTTAGGTATACACTATAATGGAGCTAATAGAAACAAATCTAAAAGGCTGTTTTGTAATACAACCCAAAACGTTTTCAGATTCAAGAGGAGCCCTGACGAAAGTATTTCATAGTCCTACATTTAAGGAATTGGGGCTACGCGTGGATTTTCAAGAGGAATATTATTCAGTTTCTTCCAAGGGGGTAGTAAGAGGTTTGCATTTTCAAGTTCCCCCTGATGACCATGTCAAATGTGTTTCTTGCTTGAATGGAAGCATTTTCGATGTGGTAGTGGACATCAGAACGTCCTCCCCTACATTCGGTCAACACTATAGCACCGTATTAGATCATAGGAATCCTACACTTCTTTATATTCCACCTGGAATGGCCCATGGGTTTTTATCCTTAGAAGAAGGTAGTATTTTTCTGAATAGGACCACCACAGTTTTTAGCCCATCATGTGATAGTGGTATAAGATGGGATTCTTGCGGTATAGATTGGCCAGAGATGGAATATATAGTTTCAGAAAAAGACCAAAAAATGCCGGCATTGGAGGATTATAATTCACCGTTTTGAATAAAGACATATTGAAATAATTTCCTATATTGAAAATTGAAGCCTATATCCATTTTTTTTGTCATTAAAAGTCTTTTTACTCGATTTGACATTTTTTTGGTATTCGATCATCGCTTTATTATTTGACAAAAAAAGATAACGGTATGGCACAATTAAATACGAAGTTTGAGATATTTTCAGGAAAGAGCGTTCTAATAACTGGACATACTGGTTTTAAAGGTTCTTGGTTATCATTATGGCTAAATCAGTTAGGTGCGAAGGTTTACGGAATTTCAAGAGACATTCCTACACAACCTGCAATGTTTGAAGTATTAGAATTAGAAAAGGAATTGGAGCACATTTTATTGGACGTTAAGGATTTATCCTCTTTAAAATCAGAAATTAAAAGAATTTGCCCTGACTTTATATTTCACATGGCAGCACAAGCTATCGTCTCTTCTTCCTATTCTGATCCATTGGAAACTTTTCAAACCAATGCTATCGGAACTGGGAATGTATTGGAAGCCATCCGCAGTTTGGAGAATAAATGCATTGCCATTTTTATTACCTCAGACAAATGCTACGAAAATGTTGAATGGGTTTGGGGGTATAAGGAAACAGATATGCTTGGAGGCAAGGATATCTACAGTGCTTCCAAAGCAGCTGTAGAAATTATCGTTAATTCTTATTACCACTCTTTTATCAAGCACTTACCTAATATTAAAATGGCCTCAGTAAGAGCTGGAAATGTAATAGGAGGAGGTGATTGGGCACCGGATAGGATTGTACCTGATTGTATGAGATCATGGAGTCAAACTGAAAAAGTAGAACTAAGAAACCCCGGGGCAATTCGTCCTTGGCAACATGTACTGGAACCGTTGAGTGGCTATTTGAATGTAGCAGCAGAGTTGTGGAATGGCGGGGAATTTAATGGAGAGAGTTATAATTTTGGTCCTCCCACTGAAAACAGTATCACGGTAATGGAACTTCTTGGAAGATTAAACAAAAGTTGGGGCTTTGAAAATATAAACGATGCCTTTTTTGAGACAGGCGAATTTAAGTTTTCTGAGGCTGGACTGCTTAAGCTAAATTGCGATAAAGCTATGTTTGATTTAAAATGGCAACCTACTCTTAATTTAGAAGAATTGATTGATTTTACTGGTGACTGGTATTATATATTTTATAATAAAACAGAAGATATTATAAGATTTACCAAGCAACAAATTTCGGATTATGAAAAGATTGCATCTGATAAGAAAATCAAATGGTCAATTTCAGATGAATTTTCACTGTCTGATTAACGATTGTGTTCGCGAAATAAAAACTAATAATTTCATATTGAAATTATTAGTTTAAAATTGCTTAAAACCAATTCACTGATTTTTTTTTGTAAACTGCCTTTAATATTTACTTAGTAAATATTTCAGATAACCTGAATTTTATAAAAAGATTAAAAACAGAAAAAAATGATACTAGTAGATACCGCCCTGAAAAAAAGGGAACTAGATAAAAATCCGATAAAGGTTGGTATGATTGGGTCGGGAGAGATGGCAAAAGGTATGATTAATCAAATCATGCATTATACCCCTGGAATGACTGTATCGGCCACTTATAATCGTACACCTGAAAGAGCAGTTAATGTTTATAAAGCATTAAATATTCATAATTATCTAGTCACAGAAGATTTGGCGAAGGCTAATCAAGCTATATCTAATGGAATATCTGTGATAACAGGAGACATGAGTCTTTTTTTGAGTCTAGGTGATGTAGAAGTTGTTGTAGAATCCACTGGAGCCATTGAATTTGGAGCAGATACTATTCTCAAAGCTTTCGAAAAAGGTAAACATGTTTTATCATTTAACGCAGAACTAGATTCCACTTTAGGCCCTATACTTTATCATAAGGCAAAACAATTCGGGGTTAAATATGCACTTGGAGATGGGGATCAACCTGGAGTTACAATGAATCTTTATCGGTATGTAAAGGGAATGGGCTTTGAGCCCTTGGTCTGTGGAAATGTAAAGGGTATGCTAGATTATTACAGAACCCCAGCAACCCAAAAAGCTTTTGCAGATTCATGGGGTATGGAACCTGAAATGGCCACAAATTTTGCTGATGGAACAAAAGTAGCGTTTGAGCAATCCTGTATAGCTAATGCCACCGGAATGCGGGTAGCTAAAAGGGGAATGCTAGGTTATGAATCTACAGATCATGTTGATAATTTAACCAGTTTATTTGATGTAGATCAATTAAGAGAATGGGGAGGGATTGTTGAATATGTTGTAGGTGCGAAACCTTCTCCTGGAGTTTTTGTTTATGCTACTGCAAAGGATTCATATTCAATAAAGTACCTGAAATATGGAAAATTGGGTTCAGGGCCTCTCTATAGCTTTTATGTACCATATCATCTTTTGTTTTTTGATATCGCTAGTTCAATTGCAAGATTAATTGATTTTGATGATCCAGTTATTGTGCCATTAGGAGGGCCTATGGTAGACGTGGTCACCACTGCAAAATGTGATTTGAAACCTGGAGATAAATTAGATGGGGTAGGTGGATTTAAGGCATATGGCCTTTGTGAAAATCATAATCAGGCTATGTTAGAAAACCTTCTGCCAATGGGATTATCAGATGGTTGTGTCGTGAAAAAAAATATTCCAAAAGATAAGGTTCTGACTTATGATGATGTAACAGTTCCTTCAAATAGACTATGTGATAATTTAAAATTGGAGCAGGATAATTTATTTAAATAATAAATTTCAGAAACTAGATAGTAATTAATCTAGTTTCTGAGATTTATCTCTTCTTCATCATATTCATTTTCGTCTTCCAATTCTTCATCATCATCTTCTTCTTCAATTTCTGAAAATCTAGGTAAAAATAGAAATATCAAAGTGATTGGTAGCATTAATAATGGCTCTCCAAAATTCATGACTAACATCATGATAATTAAATAAGTTGAATACTCTAGTTTATAATAATGAATGTAAATAAAATTACCGACTCGATATAGTAAAAATATTAACCCAACTAGTCCGAATTTGGCAATAAAATCTATTATACCATTTGAAATGTTGAATTCTTTAATTTGAACACCATATATACTACTTTTTACATTTGGGTAAGCATTGCTTACACCAAAGATTAGTTGGTGTTTAAAATTTCTATATAAAAAAAGTCCACTTGCAAACCTATTCAACTTAACTTCTCCTTCATTTTCTGTGTAATATTCTAAAGCATTTATGATTGTCTCATGATCATCAAGAGCTTCTACATCATCATAATAAGTATTAATTATTTTATCCCTAAGAAATGGGAGCGAGAAGAATAAAATTATTCCCAATGAAATGCCAAATATCATCTTTATATCAATAGTACCACCATTTACTCGATAATATAGTAACATCAAAACTCCAAAAGCTAAATATGCAGTTGTAGAAATAGTGGTGAAAATCGAGATGGTTAAAATTATCGCGTTTCTATCAAACTTAAAGCTATTGTTCATAAAATGAAACAATAATCCAATAGTTAAAAAACAGCCGTAAGCACCTGGTTCCCAGACAAATCCAGAGTTTCTTATAGAGTGAAGCTTGTCATAGGTGAATATTAAGAAGTTTGCATAAGTTTCGCTATTTCCTGGAAATGGATATAAATTATGAAATATTGTACCTATACGAAATAGAATTTCTCCGCCTCCAATAAGTTGGAATATATAAAGTACTAATGAAATTTGAGCTAGTTTTATTATTACTTCAGATATAAGGATTGTTGCGTTTCTTTTAAGAACAATACAAAATATAAAAACTAAAAGTATATATTTTAGAAGAAAAAATATGTCACTCACTAAAAAACTAATATCGAGTTTGTTAAAGAGTGTATTCCTGAAAATAATATAAAGTATATATATTAATGTAAAGCCTACAAAAACATACAGATCAGATGCATAAATTCTTCTTTTATATAGGCCATATGAAAGACAGGAAATAGAAAAGAAAAGCCAAAAAATATCATAATAGGTCAAAAATGTTGTTTTTGCTGCTATAATCAAGAAGAATGCTGTAAAAAAATAGTCGTATTTTGTTTTTTCCATAAGTAAGCAATTACTTATTATGTCTTAATATTGGTAAAAATCGGTATATTTTATCTTCCTATACCCAAAAATCATTCATATTTTTTTTATTTATTAAAGATACTTATTGTTTCTGAAATACTCTTATGTAATCAATTACCATTTCTTGTGGGAAAACCGTCGTGTCATCAGGATTACCAGGGAATTGTCCTCCTACTGCTAAATTTACTATTAAATGAAAGGGTTTCGAAAAGGTCTCTTGCATTGAAGAATCTATTGTTTTTTCAAAATAAACTTTGTCATCAATTAGCCATTGTATTTTACCTTGTTCTTTAATTAATGAAAAAACATGAAACTTATCATTTAATTTTTCATCTTTCAAAGAAGTGAAACCACTATCATCTTTAATTTCATTTGGAAGACCCCAGATAATTTTTCCAACAATTGTATTATCTCTACCTTCTATTTCTCCCCCCCTCAATTCCATAAGACTTATGTGTCCTGGAGTTGGCCAACTAAATTCTTTTATATTATTTCCTAGAAGCCATACTGCAGCCCACAATCCCTGACCTTTGGGTAATCTTGCCCTTACATCTATTCTTCCAAAAGTAAATGAAAGGGTACCATAAGTACTAATTCTTCCGGATGTGTATTGTCCATCAAGTTCTTTTTTTGCAGTAATAACTAAATTCCCATTGCGTATTTCGATATTTTCATCAGTGTAGTTTTGGAGTTCTCCATTACCCCAACCACATGCATCTGGACATCCATTTCCTTCCGTAAAGCTCCAATTTTCATCAATATTTGTTGCATTAAATTCATCAATGAACAAAGGATTATAACCAACGTAGGTAGGTGGGCTAATACAAATTTCGCATTTTTCCTCAATTCCTTGATTTTCAAAGCATGAACTCATTGTAAAGAGAATTAATGGAAAAAACAGGATCTGTAAATAAGCTCTTGATCTTCTTTTGATTAAGCCTAAATTTATATTTATTTTGTTTTGCATATTTCGATTTTCTTTCAGTAAATATGAAAATTCGTATTTTATATTATAAATTATGTTGATTGAAGAAAGATTTTGAACTTTCATCAAGATTTAATCTCGAAATTTAACCATTAGAAACTATTTTCAAACTTTTTTAAGAAAAAATTGCTTTTTTAATCGTGAACTAGGTTTTTATTTAAATTTTAATCGATTGGGTATCTCATTTGTATTATTTTTATCCTAATTATTAAGGGTTATTTGTTGAATTATATTTAAAAATATTAATTAATATTGGGATTAATGTGTTGATTTATAGCTAAATATATTATTCTAATAGGGTTTAGAATTTTCTAAATTTTAGGTTTTTATCTTCTAATACTTAATCTGTCCTTATGATTTTAGTTAATATGTTTATCCATTTTATTTTTATTTTAAACTTCCTTATTGTAAGAAATTATTCGTTTAGCAAATAGATTCTATATTCTTTGTTAAAGAAACATGGAGTTGAAAAAAGAAAATTGATTCTTAGTTTTGATTATTCCATTACTTACCTAAGAAAAAATTTGATTTTAGTTTAATACAATGTATAATTTTTAACTATAAGAATACAATTTGGATTATATCTTAAGTGAATATGATTATCCGGAATGGAGACAAAAGTTAAAGGATGAGTTAAAAAAGTAGCGGATAATTTCCGCCAATGACAGTCAAATATCCACTGCAAGTTGAAATATACTTTAAACCCTTTTCCTTTGGCTACTGGTAAGGAAGCGGATACACATATATACTAACATTGTATTATTTTTTAAGCGGGGTTAAATTGGATTTTCAATAAATATCTCTTTTTAATTTTCAGAGAATTAATAAAAAAATAAGAACACCTCCGGTTGAAGATGTTCTTATTTAATTACAATATTATTATCAAACTATTTTTTGATGATGAACTTTTTGCTGGAAATATTATTTCCATTTGCAATAACCTGTAAAACATAAACACCATTAATCAAGTTTGAAACATCAATTGTAACTTTAGAATTTTCTGCTTGAGCGTTGAAAGTTTTTTGAACAATTCCATTCATTGAAATAACCCTAAATTCAAAATCGTAAACCCCATCCAAATTAGTAAATATTACATTTAAGAACTCTGTAGTTGGATTTGGTCCAATTACATATTCTAATCTTACACTATTAATATCTTTTCGTGCACTAAGGATAGTTGGTTCAGAAGTAACAGACATTCCATTTTTTGCTATTGCTTTGGCAACTAATTGATGATCGCCCTCTGGGATATTATGCCAGGTAAAATTAAATGGATAGGTATTTGAATTTCCCAATTTTTCCCCATCTAATAAATATTCTACGAATTCAACTTTTTCATCAAATTCCAGGATTTCAACTTTAAGGTCTATATTTTCCCCAGTTTTGATTTCTTTCAAATTGTTTGAGGAAATTAATTTTACAACTGCCTGATTTCTTTTCAAGACCTTTATTGGTACAACGCTAGAAATTAATTTACTTCCGTCCATAAAGATCAGTTGAGCGGATAAATTATGGTCACCTTGAGGACTATTATTCCAAAAATAATCATAAGGTGCAGAAGTTGAGCTTCCCATTCTAATATTGCCTCTGTAGAAGTCGACTCTCATAATTGGTTTGCTATTCTCTGGTATTTCAACTTTTATGTTGATAAGTTCACCAGCATTGAAAACAGCATCTTTTATTGGATCAGATATCCTAAATACTGACTCGCTTTTTTCTTTTACTAAGATAGATATGGATTCTGAAATTTTATATCTATTATGATCATCACCTATAGCTTTTGCAGTAATGGTGTGTTGACCCAGAGTTGGTGTTAGCCAAGTGAAAGAGAATGGGCTAGTATTAGATGAGCCTATTAGTTGGTTTCCACTGTAATATTCAACAAGTTTCACCGATTCGTCAGATCCTTCAAACATTACCATTATTTCAATTTCAGTTCCTTCTTCGAATTCTTGATTTTGTACAGGAGTAATTATTATGATTTCAGGAATAATTACCTCTTTCACATTAATCGTGATAGCACTAGATGTAGTAGACATTCCTTTGTTGTCAGTTGCCTTAGCAGTCAGAGAGAAGCTTCCAGCTGGAAGGTTCGACCAATCGAAACTGTACGGAGCTGAGGTATCTGTACCCAACAGGGTGCTTCCGTTGTAGAATTCCACTTTGGCAATAGTCCCGTCCGCATCAGTTGCATTAGCGGTTATAGTAATATTATCACCTTGATTCAACTGTGCGTTTGTACTTGGAGCAGTGATGCTGACAACCGGAGCCACATTTGCTTTTTCAACGACATTGATATTTACTGCCCCGGAAACTGTAACAGACCCTTTGTTATCAGTCGCCTTAGCAGTCAGAGAGAAGCTTCCAGCTGGAAGGTTCGACCAGACGAAGCTGTAAGGAGCGGAGGTGTCGGATCCTAATAGGGTGTTTCCCTTATAGAATTCCACTTTGGCAATAGTCCCGTCCGCATCAGTTGCATTAGCGGTTATAGTAATATTATCCCCTTGAGTCAACTGTGCGTTTGTACTTGGAGCAGTGATGCTGACAAGCGGAGCCACATTTGCTTTTTCAACTACATTGATATTTACTGCCCCGGAAACTGTAACAGACCCTTTGTTGTCAGTTGCCTTAGCAGTCAGAGAGAAGCTTCCAGCTGGAAGGTTCGACCAGACGAAGCTGTAAGGAGCGGAGGTGTCGGTTCCTAATAGGGTGTTTCCCTTATAGAATTCCACTTTGGCAATAGTCCCGTCCGCATCAGTTGCATTAGCGGTTATAGTAATATTATCCCCTTGAGTCAACTGTGCGTTTGTACTTGGAGCAGTGATGCTGACAAGCGGAGCAATATTTCCTTTTTCATTGACATTTATATTTACTGCCCCGGAAACGGTAACGGATCCTTTGTTGTCGGTTGCCTTAGCTGTCAATGAGAAGCTTCCTACTGGAAGATTCGACCAGACGAAGCTGTAAGGAGCGGAGGTGTCGGTTCCTAATAGGGTGTTTCCCTTATAGAATTCCACTTTGGCAATAGTCCCGTCCGCATCAGTTGCATTAGCGGTGATAGTGATATTATCCCCTTGAGTCAATTGAGCGTTTGTACTTGGAGCAGTGATGCTGACAAGCGGAGCCACATTTGCTTTTTCAACGACATTGATATTTACTGCCTCAGAAACGGTAACGGTTCCCTTGTTGTCAGTTGCCTTAGCGGTCAATGAGATGCTACCTACCGGTAGATTAGCCCATGTGAAGCTGTAAGGAGCAGAGCTATCAGTACCCAACAGGGTGTTTCCGTTGTAGAAATCCACCTTAGTAATAGTACCGTCTGCATCAGTTGCATTAGCGGTGATAGTGATATTATCCCCTTGAGTCAACTGTGCGTTTGAGCCCGGAGAGGTAATGTTGACTGTTGGTCCTATGTTTTGTACCGAGAATCTTAAAGAATTAAGATTTCCAAAATATCCATTTTGGCCGTTACTGTCTAGGACGAAACGTAGAACATGCTTTCCGGCAGGTAGTTTAATACCTGACTTATTAACGGAACCCCAAGTGTCCCATCCACCGGTAGCAGGTACATTAAGAGGACCGGTTACATCTATTCCATCGCATTCGATATGAAAAGTTCCTCCGGCCTCAGGAGCTGCCACCCGTGCATCTAAGTCATATGCTCCTTCGGTTGTTACATTAACTGTGTATTCAAGCCATTCGGTAAGATTCATCCATCCTACGGTAAAACCTCCTTCAGCGGCAGCATGGATGTCTACATCATCAGACCGATAATCTGTCCCTGTGTTACCAGTGTCAACATCAGAATATGTAATTCCTTGTCCACCCACATCATAATTTTCTGCTTCTACTGTTCCAGGGATTACGGCAATTATGCCGTTATATGGAGAACGGGTTACATTCTCAACTACATTGATGATTATTGCACCAGAAACGGCAACTGATCCTTTGTTGTCAGTTGCCTTAGCTGTCAATGTGAGGCTTCCAGCTGGAAGGTTCGACCAATCGAAGCTGTAAGGAGCGGAGGTGTCGGTTCCCAATAGGTTGTTTCCGTTGTAGAATTCCACCTTGGCAATAGTTCCGTCCGAATCGGTAGCGTTTGCAGTGATGGTGATTTTATCACCTTGAGTCAACTGTGCATTTGTGCTTGGAGCAGTGATGTTGACTATAGGAGCTGTATTCCCTTTTTCATTGACATTCATATTTACTGTCTCAGATACGGTATTGGATCCTTTGTTATCAGTTGCCTTAACAGTCAGGGAGAAGCTTCCTACCGGAAGATTCGACCAGACGAAGCTGTAAGGAGCGGAGGTGTCGGTTCCCAATAGGTTGTTTCCGTTGTAGAATTCCACCTTGGCAATAGTTCCGTCCGAATCGGTAGCGTTTGCCGTGATGGTGATATTATCACCTTGGGTCAACTGTGCATTTGTACTTGGAGCAGTGATGCTGACAAGCGGAGCCACATTTGCTTTTTGAACGACATTGATATTTACTGCCCCGGAAACAGAAACAGATCCTTCGTTGTCAGTAGCCTTAGCAGTCAATGAGATGCTACCTACCGGTAGATTTGCCCAGGCGAAGCTGTATGGGGAAGTGGTATCAGTTCCCAGAAGGGTAGTCCCGTTGTAGAATTCCACTTTGGCAATAGTTCCGTCCGAATCGGTAGCGTTTGCAGTGATGGTGATATTGTCCCCTTGAGTCAACTGGGCGTTTGTACTTGGAGCAGTGATTGTTACTTTGGGTTCAATATTAGATAATATGAACTTCATTGAATTGAGATTTCCAAAGTAACCATTTGGACCATTGCTGTCTAGGACGAAACGTAGAACATGCTTTCCTGCAGGTAGATTAATATCTGACTTAGTAATAGAACTCCAAGAGTCCCATCCACCGGTAGCAGGTACTTTAAGAGGACCGGTTACATCTATTCCGTCGAATTCGATATGAAATATTCCACCTTCCTCAAGAGCTGCCACTCGCGCATCTAAGTCATATGATCCTTCGGTTGTTACATTAACTGTGTATTCAAGCCATTCGGTTAGATTCATCCATCCTACGGTAAAACCTCCTTCAGCAGCTGGATGGATGTCTACATCATCAGTTCGGTAAACTATCCCTGTATTTCCAGAGTCGACATCAGAATAAGTAATTCCTTGTCCACCGACATCATAATTTTCTGCTTCCACTATTCCAGGGATTACTGCAATAATACCGTTGAAAGGAGAACGGGTTACATTCTCAACTACGTTGATGGTTATTGCATCAGAAACAGAAACTGTTCCTTTGTTATCAGTTGCCTTAGCGGTCAAGGAGAAGCTTCCAGATGGAAGGTTCGACCAATCGAAGCTGTAAGGGGAAGTGGTATCAGTTCCCAGAAGGGTAGTCCCGTTGTAGAAATCCACTTTGGCAAGGGTTCCGTCCGAATCGGTAGCGTTTGCAGTGATCGTAATGTTGTCACCTTTGGTTAACTGGGTGTTTGAACTTGTAATATTGATATTGACTACCGGAGCTTTATTCCCATTTTCAATGATATTGATAGTTCTTGGTTCTGAAACAGTAACGGATCCTTTATTATCAGTTGCCTTTGCTGTTAAAGAGAAAGTACCAACAGGAAGATTTGACCAGGCTATGCTGTAAGGAGAAGAAGAATCCGTTCCCAACAAAGTGTTTCCGTTGTAGAAATCAACTTTTGAGATGGTTCCATCGGAGTCAGTCGCATCAGCTGTTATGGAGATATTGTCTCCCTGATTAAACTGTGCATTTGCTGATGGAGCAGTGATGCTTACAGTAGGAGCTTTGTTTTCAGCGGGTGTTCCCGCTTCAGTTTTCAATAATAGTACCGAGGAATAGGCAGGTACTGAAACGCTTCCTGAAAGAATTTTTCCTCTTAAATCCACATAAGTTCCAGATAAAGGAATTGATTTTGCACTGTTTGAATAATTATAATCGAAGAGGATGAAATCGTCAATTCCCAATTTGTTCGAATCAAATGCAGCGGTGCTTTTGGTAGAGTTGATATCCAGTCCATAACTGTCTTTCCATACATGCAGGTCAATCAACCCATTTTTCCCTGGAGTCTGGAGGTTGAAAGCATTGTTGTCGTTGACAGGTCTCGAGTACACATTGTTGTCGAAATCTCCCATTTGACCTAAGGTATTTACTTTGGATCTGACATACATATGAAGTTGGTTTGAGGCTTTATTCAAAAACTCATTGTTCTTCATGGTGATGTTTCGGGTCAGATTGTCCGTGTAATCACTGGTGATGAAAATAGAATATCCAGTATTGAATATTTTATTGTTGGTGATGGAGACGTTTCTGCAATTGTTGACAAAAATCCCTTTGCTTTTCACATTTCCAATAGTGTTTCCATCAATTTCAATCCCGTTGGCAAAGAGGTCAAGGTAAATCCCTTCCACATAGGGAAAGTCATTTGCACCATATGGTTTTGTTCCTGCCACCGCACCTATTCCGTTGACGATGATGTTGTTGGTGATTTTCCGGTTGATAAATGTGGTGTTTCTAGGCCCCGTAAAGGTATAGATCCCGCCACCGTCATCCTTGACAAAGCAGAAGGTATCAATAAAATTGTTTTTGACGGTGATGTTGTTTCCGTCAAAATAAATCGCATTGTAACCATTCTCCAAAAAGGTGCTGTACTCAACCAATACATCCGAGGATGTTTCACTCATAAAAATTCCATTTCCCTGACTATCTGCGCTCTGACCCATTCCGGCTATAGCATGGATTTTGCTAAAGGTGCTATTTCTCACTACCGCCCCCCTGTCACCCCATCCTAGGTTAATTCCGCCGTTTAGGGCATTTTCAATTAGGGAATTGGAAACGTTCAAGTTTATGGAGAAGAGTGTATTGATTGCATTTTTTCCTACATATTCCAGCTGGGAGTTTTCGATGGTAAAGTTGGTTGATTTATCGAGATTGATTAGATTTTCGTTGGATCCCTGAATAGTGAGGTTATTGAATCTGATATGGCTGGCACTGTTTAGGGTGTTGATTACCCGATCCACGGTGGCTGCTTTGATGCTTGCTAAGGCTGGGTTTCCCAGATAATAAATAGACAGTTTCTTGGTTGCCTTGTTATAATACCACTCCCCGTGCTTGTCCAGAGTAGCGGGATGGTTTTGGATGAAGAATCCAAATCCGATAGTCGGGCTGTATGAACTTCCGGCAGGGTTGTAGTTAACACTGGATCCACTTTGCCAGTTTATATAGTGCCTGTCAATGATCCAATTGTTTTTTCGGATAACAATTTCTCCCCCCGACATGCTGGCCGGAGCTTGCATTCCGCTGCTCCCGATGGTTCCCCCGCTGAAGGAGTCGATAGTGAGGTATCCTCCGTTGTTTGCATTATCGTTTGGGTATCTTCCCATTGCTTGGAGAACATCGTCAACTAGAACAGTATTTAAAGAATTATTTATTTCAGGAATTTGCGCCTCATATATATTTCCTCCTAAAGAAACCCAGTTTGTAATTTCTTTAAATCCAGTCAATATAGGTTTTTCACCAGATCCATAACTTCCAAATGTAATGGGGGCACCTGATGTTCCGGATTTATTAATATTAATAGATCCATGAAAAGTATCACCACTCTTAAACAAAATTTTATCTCCTGGCTGAAGATTACTGAATATAGAGTTCAGTTTTTGAATACTCTTCCATGGTGTATTTTCATTCTGAGCTTGAATATTACTTCGTGCATCATCACCAATAGAAGAAGAGAAATAATAGGTAGTTGCATTAGAGAAAGAACATACCATTAACATTAAGGCAAAGATTATCATCCTACCCAAATAGGTAAATAATTTATCCATAGATTTGGAATTATTAAAACAGCTTTTCGTGGGTGATAAACTGCTTTATGTTTTTTTAAATTATATTTTATGAAATACAAATCACAATAATTGTATTTCTATAAAACTGTTTTATTTGTTCTAATATTTATTATTGTTTTTAAAAGAAAAAATATTTTTTGTAGATATTTATTTTTTAAAGAATAGACTTTATATAATTAAATATTTATTTCAAAGATACTTTTGATTTTAAATAAGAAAATTTGATTTTCAAAAATTGAAAAGTGTATTTATGAGGGTTTATTACCTGATAATTTATTTTTAAAAAAAAAATAAAAATAATCAGTGTTATTTTAGATTTTTTGATTTTTCTCAATCATTCCAGTATGGGTAGATCGAAGCAATGATGAGTCTGTCAATGATTTTTTGACTGAAGTATCTGCGGTAGAGCTAGTAACTAAATTAATCTAGTTAGTTCTGCATCATTAGTTCGCTAATCCTAGTATATGTCTGGAGGTGTTTCTTTAAGAAACTAATTGCAATGTGGACCCATTTGAAATTAAAATTGCTTCTTTAGTTCCTAAGATTTCCTTGGCTTAAACATCAATATAATCACTGAGGTCTGAGAAGGTGTTTAAGTACAGCGTTTAGATCATTGTATTTTTTGATTAAATGCTGCATTGTTTTCACCATCAAATTCTTTATCTTCTTCATTTTAAAGGATCTAAAGCTCTTAGAGGCTTTGCCCAACTCAGGATTTTCTAAGGGGGTGGATTCAGCCATGATAGCCGCTTTTGAATGTTATTGATTGCCTCTTTCCCGTTTGAGATTGCTCCCAACTTTTTCCTTAGTGGCTTTGCCAACGAATGACTCATCGTATTCCACAATTTCCACAAGACGGTTGCGGTCATCCTGTTGTCCCATAACATCAGGAGTTTGTGGTACATCTTGAAAACAGGTTCGTAGTGTTTCATTCCCAGCTGTCGTCGCTGGAGTTCTCCTCCGCTGAATACTTTCTTGGAAACGGCGATGAAAGTAATGGCAATTATCCAAGTCCTGATTGGCAGATTACTGTACTGCATTTCCGTACCGCTGCTAATACTGGTTCGGAATCCACAGGAAGCACACGGGAAGGAAAGCTAGTTTTCAACCCCAAAATGCTTGATTCCAGTACACTTCTTTCAGATTATCTCCTGCTGGATCTCTTGTCCATTGCTGAATTCAATACAGGAGGACTCGTCTGGAAACCTATAATGAAATTGATAATTTTCATGACCAAAACCATTTATTTTCCCTAATTAACATCGAGTTAAACCTTCAATAAAGCAATTGTCAATAACTATAAATAAAAGCTTATTCGGTTTGCTGATAACTTTGCAGACATACAATTTAAATTTTTATATCTCAGTATATACTTCCCTAGAAATAAGCTCCCCTAATAGAAAGCCATTTGAAATGTGAATTGGAATGATTACATATTTAAAGGTTAATATGTAAAATTAAATTTTCGCATAACTTAGATCATCACAGTGATCAACCAATAGAGTTTTGGTGAAAAGGAGTAGAAATCTGTTATTAAATAGAAGTTACACTTGTTAATTTTTATAACTTAAAAAGCATAAGGGTGGGATGGAAGCCAGAAACGGCAAAAACTGAAAGAATTTCAGGAAGGGAATTCCCGATTGAAGCGGATGTTTGCCGCTCTTAATCTGGTGTATGTGGATCTCAAAGATCCAGCGACAATATGTAAGCAGCGCTAAAATGGATACGGAAAGCGGCACAAGACTGATTGTCCTAAGCTAACCAAGTACTTTGATCTTGAACCGGTTAGAACATTCTCTTACCTTCACATATGG
The DNA here is from genome assembly GCF_014206875.1 of Algoriphagus iocasae. Lineage (GTDB taxonomy): Bacteria > Bacteroidota > Bacteroidia > Cytophagales > Cyclobacteriaceae > Algoriphagus > Algoriphagus iocasae. Next base: position 761,471 of record NZ_JACIJO010000003.1, read on the forward strand.
GGTGAAAAGTAAACTTTTGATTGGCTCAATTTTCGGGGAAACCGTCATGCTGAATCTTTAAAAATAGGTTAGAGTAAAAATTGAATGCCAATAAAATATAATTTAAAATCTTAGTTTAAGTTTATAAATTTTTTAATAGCATGTATTATATTAATTGTAATAAAAAGAGCACTCAGTTTTCCTGAGTGCTCTGTTGACTTATTTCTTTATAAACTTTTTAGAAGAGATGTAATTGCTCCTTGAAGTAACTTGTAAAATATAAACACCATTTATTAAATCGGAAACATCAATTGTAACTTTTGACTCTCCATGTTTTGCCTCATAAAGTTTATTTACAACTCCATTCATAGAAATGACTTTAAATTCAAAATCATAGATATCATCTAAATTTGTAAAGAAAATATTTAGGTAATCATGAGTAGGATTAGGACCAATTATATATTTCAATAAGGGGTCGTTTATATCCTTTGTTGAATTATTAGTTCCTCTCAACACAACTGGTTTCGAGAAATAATATTCACCATTATTATCTGTGATCTTAGCTATGAGTTCATGGTTTCCCTCTGGGATATTTTTCCAGTTAAACCTAGTTGACTCTTTTGTAAGTTCACTTATCAGTATGTTTCCATCAAATAGTTCTATTTTATTGATTATTCCATCATTACTTTTTATTTCAACATCAATATTTGCTTCATTTGAAATTTCTACTTCTTGTTGATATTCTTTAGACAAAGCAATGTTTACTTCTGGTTTCAAAGGTGCTCTGAAATGTTTGGTAAGAGTTATATCTCTGTTAGGCATTTCAATATCTATAAGAGATTGATCTCCTATTCTTACCCCATCCATAGTCCAATATTCAAAAATTGCATCATCTTCATCCTTAGCAAGAAAAATAAGTTTTTCACCAACTTCTGCTTTAGTTGAAATAGCCTCATTAGAATTTTTCCCTTTAATATTTGAGGATACATTTATTCTATATGCTTCATTTTGTAAAGTGAATCGCATTGAGTTGAGATTTCCAAAATAGCCATTTTGACCGTTGCTATCCAGAACAAAACGCAGGATATGCTTTCCTGAAGGTAGTTTTACC
>NZ_JACIJO010000003.1:762659-1365756 GCF_014206875.1 Algoriphagus iocasae
GCAGCCACTCTTGCATCTAGGTTATAAGTTCCAGCGGTAGTGATATTTACAGAGTATTCAAGCCATTCGTTAAGGTTCATCCAGCCTACGGTATAATCTCCTTCTGTGGCGGCATGTATATCTACATCATCAGAACGGTAAATTCCACCAGTATTACCAGGGTCGACATCAGAATAGGTAATTCCCTGTCGACCTATATCATAATTTTCTGCTTCAACGGTACCTGGGATTATTGCCTCTGTTCCGCCGTATGGAGAGCGGTTTGTTTTTTGTCCGACATTTATTGCGACAGGAGCTGAGATGGTCTCTGTTCCTTTGTTGTCAGTTGCTTTTGCTGTTAAAGAGAAAATACCAGCAGGAATATTTGACCAGGCAAAGCTGTATGGAGAAGAAGTATCCGTTCCCAACAAAGTGTTTCCGTTGTAGAAATCGACTTTTGCAATGGATCCATCGGAGTCAGCAGCGTTGGCAGTGATGGAGATATTGCTACCCTGAGCAAATTGTGCATTTGCTACTGGAGCTGTGATGTTTATAGTTGGAGCTTTGTTTTCAATTGGTGCTCCAACTTCGGTTTTCAAGAGCAGAACCGATGAATAGGCAGGTACAGAAACACTTCCTGATTGAATTTTTCCTTTTAGATCCACATATGTTCCGGATAAAGGAATTGATTTTGCACTGTTTGAATTATTATAATCGAATAGGATGAATTCATCAATTCCCATTTTGTTTTTGTCATAAGAAGCCGGACTCTTGGTGGAGAGTTTGTCCAAAACATATGTGTCCTTCCAGGTTTGAAGATCAATCACCCCGTTTTTCCCCGGAGTCTCGAGACGAATGGAATTATTTTCGTTGATGGGTCTGGAATAAACATTACTATCAAAAGCACCTATTTGACCTAAGTTGTTGTCTTTGGATCTGACATATAGATGAACCTGATTTGATACTTTGTTCAAAAACTGATTGTTCTTCAGGGTAATGTTTCGGGTCAGGTTATTCAGATGATCTCTGGCGACGTAAATAGAAAATCCGGTATTGAATATTTTGTTGTTGGTGATGGATATGTTTCTGGAATTGTTTAAAAAAATCCCAATGCTCGACACATTTCCTATAGTATTTCCATCAATTTCAATACCGTTGGCAAAAAGGTCAAGGTAAATCCCTTTCACATAAGGGAAGTCGCTTGCACTGAACGGCTTAGTACCGTCCATAGCACCAATTCCATTGACGATTATGTTGTTAATAATTTTCCGGTTGGTAAAAGTGGTGTTGGCATATCCGGTAAAGGTATAGATCCCTCCTCCATCATCCTTGACAAAGCAAAAGGAATCGATATAGTTATTTTTGACAGTGATGTTGTTTCCCTTAAAATGGATTGCGTTAAAACCTGACTCCAAAAACGAGTTGTATTCAACCAAAACATCCGAAGTGCTTTCACTCATAAAGATTCCGTTACCCTGCATGTCGCCGTTTTGACCCAATCCGGGGAGGTTAAAGATTTTATAGAATTGAGTGTTTCTCACGATTGTTCCTCTGTCATCCCATCCCAGATTAATTCCACTGTTGAGCGTATTTGCAATTAAGGTATTCGAAACGGTCAGATTCCGGGACATGATTGTGTTGATTGCATTTTTGCCCACATACTCTAGTTGGCAGTTTTCTAAGGTGAAATAGTATGATTTATCGAGATTGATCAGATTTTCGTTGGATCCCTGAATAGTGAGGTTATTGAATCTGATATGGCTGGCACTGTTTATAGTGTTGATAACCCGATCCACAGTGGCCACTTTGATACTTGCTAAGGCTGGGTTTCCCTGATAATAAATAGACAGTTTCTTGGTTGCCTTATTATAATACCACTCCCCATGCTTGTCCAGAGTAGCGGGATGGTTTTGGATGAAGAATCCAAATCCGATAGTCGGGCTGTATGAACTTCCTGCAGGGTTGTAGTTAACACTGGATCCACTTTGCCAGTTTATATAGTGCCTGTCAATGATCCAATTGTTTTTTCGGATAACGATTTCTCCTCCCGACATGCTGGCCGGAGCTTGCATTCCGCTGCTCCCGATGGTTCCCCCGCTGAAGGAGTTGATAGTTAGGTATCCACTGTTGGCTGCATTATCGTTTGGGTATCTTCCCATTGCCTGCAGGACATTATCAATGAGGACTGTACTTAAAGAAGTGTTAATTTCAGCTATTTGGGCTTCATACAAATTCCCTCCTTTTGAAACCCAGTTTTTAATCTCCCTAAATCCTGTTATTATCGGTTTTTCACCTGAACCATAGCTTCCAAATGAAATAGGTGCACCCGAACTGCCAGATTTGGTGATCATTAAAGTACCATGAAAAGTATCTCCACTTTTAAATAATATATTATCTCCTGGCTGCAGGGAACTGAAAATGGAATTCAGTTTTTGAATGCTTCGCCACGGAGTATTTTGATTTTGAGCTTGGCTAAAAGAGCGAGAATCATCACCAAGAGAAGAGGAAAAATAATATGTAGTTGCATTAGAAAATGAGGATAAAAGAAACATTAACAAAAAGGATACAATCCTCCCAGAATGGGTAAATAGGTTTTCCATATGTTCGATAATTTATAATTAACTTTTCTTGGGTGACAGACTATATTTATTCAATTATTATTCACTTTTAAATTAGGTGATATACTAAAATTTATTTGAAAATATTGAGTTGAAAGGATAAGCTGAAAATGATAAAATATTTAATTGGGTAAATGAAGTAATAAAATTCTTCATATAAGGAGATATCAAACTGTTGTTTACCTATCAAGTCCCAAAACCTTATACTTTGTTTTAAAACTATATTATATCGATTTTTCATAAACTCGAGACTTCCTATTTAATAATTTTTCTTTATTACGGTTAAAAATTGATGAGCCATTATCGGAATTAATAGTTTAAATCTTCGAAAAATAAATTCTATGATCTGGATTAATTGCTTTAACAGCTTTCTGTTGTAATCTATGACCATGCCATTATTAAACATGAAAAAAAATATATTTTGTTGTATGAAAAATGTATTTCATATTTTAATTGATACAATTTATATCAAAAAAAAATGAATGAAAATATAAGTGTGGCGTTTAAGTTGTAGCTTTGCTCCCCAAATTGACCAAAAAATACCAAAACTGCTTTGTTTGGGATATGATTTAAACTAAATTAATTTTATTTATGGATTGGTTTAAATCATTAGTCAAATTTAACTATGTTATCTTTTTAAAACATAGTTTTAATTTCTGTAAAATGGGGCCGTTAATTCTATATATTTTTCAATAATTAGACCTGAACTATTGGATAGGAAAAAAAATGATGATATAAAAAAAAGTTTAAAGTTCTGTTGTATTATCTCCAAGATCAAAACAATCTTTAAGTTTAAAATATTCAATCAAGCGAAATATATTTGATCCTCTACTTCCTATAAAAATTTCACTTTTTCTAGCAATTTCCAATTCAGTCAATAGATCTATTCCAAGTTGACGTTTTTTTTCGGCAGTATTTTTATTAAATGTATGTTGATCATGACCCGTAGAAATTGGATTACTTAGAGTGTAAATATTGAAATTGGGAGCCACGTCTTTCAATTCTAAAAATACTTTATAATCGTCTGTCATTAAAAAAATTGTTTTGATTGACGAATTTAAGTAATTCAATTTTTCTATATACTCTTCTACTTTATATACTCTATCCTCCATTGTAGCTTGAGCAACTTTGTCACCCCTTCTGATATGGAAAGTAGCATAATTTTCTATGCTTTCAAGATTAAATTTACGTTTCTTTTCTTCTATTTCTTTTGAAATTTCCGGAGTTAGTTTCCAAAAATCGACTAAAATCTCATTTATTTTAAGGTTAAATGCTTCTCGGTCTAAATTCCTCTGATCAAAATTAAATTTTCTTATTTTATGGAATGTTTCAATCATCAAGTCATATTTAATTCCCAATAAATTTTTTGTTTTTAAAAAGAAAAAACTCAATAAATTTTCTTTGAAAATAACTTTATTGTCTTTACTGGATTGAAAGAACTTTAAACCTTGAATTGCTAAATATGAAAATTTTGGTTCTTTATAAAAATTTGCAAGTGGTTCCAAAAATTTTTCATAAATAGAAAGCAAAAAAGATATTTTTGAATCTTTGTATTCTTCAATGATAAAGTAATCATTTAATCCCTGTTCATATTTGAAATTCCAAAATGATGATACCACACCAAGTTGAATATTGTTGTGTTTTGCATAATTTATAGAATAGAGAAGATTATTTATTTCAGAGCCAAAACCTCTTGTTGTAAGAATCCAGACTAGTTGATTTTCATCTTGTTTTTTACTTGAAGTAGACATTTTTTTAATTTTAATTAACTAGATTTTTACTAAATTCTATACTATAGGATATGATTCGTCAAACTACAAAATTTCTCTTAATTTCATACTGCTTACTATTTCAACTAGGGAGTTTTCTTTGATTTGAGCAAAATGATTGAAGAATAGGGAGGAATTTCAACTTTCCCGTTTTTATCTATACCATTAAGATCTACGAATGTGCCAGAAAGATTTACAGCTTTTATTTTACTTGTAGAATTATAATCAAAGAATACTGATGCATCACTATCAGCTAATTTTAATTCTGGAGGAATCATTTGTAGATTTTCTTCTGGACCGTTAGATGAATTTTGGTCAAACCCGTAATTTTTTTTCCATTGATTTAGATCAATGAAATCTTTTTTTGATGGAGTTGATAAATATATTGAAGAGGTATTATTTATCGGTTTTGATAAAATGTTTTTATCAAAATTTCCTATTTTTGATAAATCATTAATTTTTGTCTCAATATGGTAGTGTATTTGTGATTTGGTTAAAGCTAAAAACTCATTATTGTGTACTGAAATGTTTCCAAAATAATTTCCCAATTCATCGCTTTTCAAGTAAATTGAATATCCAGTATTTAATATTTTATTGTTAGAAATATTTATATTTTTAGCGTTATTTAAAAATATTCCTTTACTTTTTATATTTATGATAGAGTTATTTTCAATATCGACCCCACTTACAAAGGTATCTAGATAAATTCCTTCAACGTACGGATAATCATTTACTCCATATGGTTTTGTTCCAGATACTGCGCCAATTCCATTGATTATGATGTTTCCGATTATTTTTCTATTTACAAAAGGAGTTTTTGCAGGTCCTGTGAAAGTATATATACCAGCGCCGTCATCTTTTATAAAGCAAAATGTATCGATAAAATTATTCTTAATGCTAATGTTATTTCCACTAAAGTTTATTGCGTTATATCCACAATTAAGAAATTTTGATTTTTCAATTAAAATATCAGATGAAGTTTCACTCATATAGATTCCTTGACCTTGCATTTCTCCATTTTTGCCCATACCTGCAAAATTGAAAATATTTTCAAATGTACTGTTTTGGATGACCATGCCTAAATCATTCCATCCTAAAAAAATACCTCCATTTAGAGAGTTTCTTATTGAGGTATTAGAAATTGTAATATTTCTAGATGATACTGTATGAATTCCATTTTCTCCAATATATTCTAAATTGCAGTTTTCAAATTTTAAATTTGATGAACCTGATAAACTTATCAGATTAAAGTTTGATCCCTCAATTGAGATATTTTCAAATATTATATTACTAGTTTTATTTTGAAAACTAATTACTTCAGGTAATGTGGCAATTTTGATTTTTTCATTCGAAGGATCACTTTCAAGGTATATGGAAATTTTCTTAGCTCCTTTGTCAAAATACCATTCGCCATGTTGATCCAATGTCAAAGGATGGTTCTGAATAAAAAAGCCATATCCAATCATCGGTGGTATTTCTTCTTCGAAATTATTATATTCTAAACTATTTTGGGAATTAGATTTTATTAAATGTCTATCTATTATCCAATTATTCTTTCTTATGACTATTTCTCCACCGGAATAGTTAGAATTAGTTGGCAACTTTGAAGTTGTAATATGCCCATCGTTATAACTATTGATTTTTAGATATCCACCATTCTGATTATTCAAATTTGGATACCTTCCCATTGCTTGGATTTTATCATTCAAAACAAGCATATTTAAAGGCGTGGTGATATCTGGAAGGTATGCTTCATATAGATTTTCTCCATTATGATTCCAGTTTGTTACATCCCTAAATCCTGATATAATGGGTTTTTCACCAGAACCAAAACATCCAAAATATATTGGGGATTTTAATGTGCCTGATCTTATAATATTAATCGTACCGTGAAATTTATCGTTATTCTTAAATAATATACTATCGCCAGGTTTAATGGATTTTAATAGGGTGTTCAATTTTTCTATACTTTTCCATGGTGTGTCAGGTTTTTTTGCCTCCTCTGCACTTCTACTATCATCCCCTATTGATGATGAAAAATAGTAGGTTGAAGATGTTCCTGAAATACATTTTAAAAATAACAATAAAAAAAGAACTAATTTAGCTGTCATTATTTAAAATATTTAATTGATAAATAATCTATTATTATAAAATTAAATCCTCAATAAAATTATAAATTGTTCTGGTATGTTTTTCTGGAATAATTGTTTCTATTTTATTAAAATCTTCCTGTAAGGAGTTAGGGTCTGAATCTTTTCTGAAAATAATTGTATTATTTTCATTGAAAAAATCATTTCTTTTGACATATGGATTATTAGTAATAATTTTTGTTTGTGAGCTTAAAGCTTCAAAACATCTTATCGTTATTCCAGATTGTGCCGGATGTGCAAAGTCAATAGTAAAATTGGATTCATTTAAAACTCTAATATACTCTTGATAGGGGAGTGGCTTGAATGAAATGTTTTTCCAAAATTTCAAATACAGTTTAGGGCTATTTAAGAAGTTTTGAATAAATGTTACTATGTTTTGTTCATAAATAAATATAAACTTGCTTTCTACTTCTAAATTTGATAGAACTTTATTAATGTATTCAAGACGTTCAGAATGGTTTCTAACAATTGCTGAAATTTGGTAACTCAATTTTTTTTTAGAATTATTTTCCGGCATTGATGAAAATAGTTCTATAATTGGAATATTATTCTTGTCTCCGTCACGATAATCAAATGTGTAAAACTTGTCAACATGACTAAACCATTTTAAAGGAGCATTGTGATAATTAAAAGAATCAAATGTATATCCAACTATCTTTGATGAAACTTCTTTTATATTTTTTAGTAATGAAGTGCTAATTCCTCTTCCTTTTATTATTAACACTAAGTCATAAGATTTTCCGTTAAGAAAATCTTCTGATAATTTTTTCTTTGTAATCCATTGTAATAGTGGGATTTTTGTCTTTCCCATTATCTTACCAAAAGTATTTTCTGGGTACTCATCATTACTAACAGTTACTTCATAATTATAGTGAGACAATGTTTTACTTAAATATTCCGAATAAAAATAAAATGATTTTGGAGAAATGAGCAAACATTTTTTTTTATGATTAAGTTTTTCCATTTTATTATTTTAGAAAGAAAGGTAGGGGAAAAGGAACTTTTTTTGATTATTTATATAATCCCTTATTTTTCATCTCATTAATTGAAATTTGGTATTTATCCTCTTGAATTTCTTGACTTTCTACCCAATTACAGAAGTTTTTTATTCCTTCTAAAAATGTAAATTTTGGTGTGAAACCTAGTATGTTTTTAATTTTGTTTAAATCCCCGTAATTGTGTCGAATGTCTCCTTTTCTATAATTTCCGGACACATTTATTTCTATATCTGATTTATAATTCTTTTTTAGATGCTGTGCGACAGTTAATACATCAATTGGTTTATCTGCTCCAACATTAAATACTTCGTAATCAGCTTCAGGTTTCAAAAGTCCTAGCATAGTAGCGTCTACGACATCATCAATGTATACAAAATCTCTACTTTCCTTCCCATCTTCAAAAATATTCAATTTATTATTGTTTTTAATTTGAGTACTAAAAATTGACAATATTCCCGTATATGGGTTAGATAGTGATTGTCCAGGGCCATAAACATTTTGATATCTGAAAGCGACAGCTGGTATTTCTAAAGATTTTCCCATAGTTAAAATCATTTGCTCTTGCACCTGTTTAGTAATTCCATAAATCGAAGTCGGATGAATTTTTGAGCTTTCATCTGTTGGGACTAATGCTACTTTATTTCCACAAATTGGACATTTACATTCATAATCTCCATTTATCATGTCTTGGTCTTTTCTTTCAATAGGATAAACATAATTATGTTTATCACATAAATATTTACCTTCTCCATAAATTGCTCTAGAGGAAGCAATGACCATTTTCTTTATGTTATGTTTGGAATTTGTTAAGATATCTAATAGCAAAGAAGTCCCGCTTATATTGACATCTACATACTTTTGAATTTCGTACATTGATTGGCCTGTTCCTGTTTCAGCTGCTAAATGGATGACAGCATCTTGATTTTTTAGAGCTTTCTCCCAATCGCTTCTACTAGTTACAGATCCATTAATAAATTTAATGCCTGTGTTTAGAATTGATTTATACGTAGAAGATTCCTTTTCTGGGTTTGAGCCATGTATTTGTATAGATAAATTGTCTAATGCAGTAACATTGTATCCTTTCTCAATCAACTTTAATCCTAAATTGGAGCCAATGAATCCAGCGCCACCTGTTATCAAAATATTTTTCATATTATTTTAATTAAAATTACTCTTATAATTTATCCCAATTTGATGTTTTAAATTTACCACTCCAAAGATTAATTAAAATAAAATTAATTAATGATAATGGTTTTCTTTTTTTTGATTCTATATTTTTTATTCCTAGAAGTAATTGATTTCCAAGAAATTTATAATCGTATTTTGTTATTTCTGAAATTGCCTTTTGTGACATGATAACTTTTTCTTCAATTGTTAAATTGATAAATTTCAAAATAGCAGCTGTTATTTCTTCTGGATTGTATGGGTCAAATGAATATCCATTAATTGAATTTTTTAGTAAGGTGTGCCCAGCATTTATTTTCTCACTTAGAATAACTGGAAGACCAGCTGCCATAGCCTCATTTACAACCATTGCCCATCCTTCTAGATAGCTAGGTAAAATAAATGCTTCAGATTCTGAAAGTTTTTTTGCTATAGTTTGCCTTGTTTGATTTCCTAAAAATTGAACATTTTTTAATTGTAAATCATTTTTAACTTTGCTTAATTTTTCTTGTTCTGGACCATCTCCAATTATAATCAAGCGATATTCAGGGTTTGAATTTTCTATTGTTTTCCAACAATTCAATAATGTTTCTAGATTTTTAATAGGTACTAATCTAGCTACACAAATTATTTTTTTAGAATCTATAAAATTTTTGCTTCTAAATGAAGAGAAATACTTGTTGTCAATGCAGTTTAATCCATAATATAATTTCTCTTTCTTGATTTTCCATTTTGAGTACTCTTCGTCATATTCTGTTGAGGGTACTAATATTCCTTCTGCTAAATTTGTTAAATTTAACTTTATATAATTGACTAAAAAACTTCTCTTATAATGAGAATGTTTAGAGTCGTCAAATAAAATCACTTTCTTTTTTCTTTTGTATGCCCAGCGCATCCCAATTGCCCCAGAAGTAAAGGCTATTGGTCCACAAACAAGAAAATCAGGATTCAAAGAATCTAATCGACTCATTATTTTACAACTAACCTCTTTAGTTGATAGTTCACTGAATTTTTGTGTTTCAAATAAACAATCCCACCATTCTTCTTGATTTCTAGATTCATCAAAGGAATATGCTGATTCGTTTCCAAAAATTTCAATTACATGTATATTGATATTTCTTTCTTTGAAAAATTTTCTGAGAAAATATAATCTTCCTCTCCAGTATACCTTAAAATCGTTATGTAAAAAAACTAATGTCATGTATTTTTTCTCTTGAATTAAATTTATCTATTAATTTTTCATCGAGTATTTTACAAATTTTTTGATTCACTTATTTAAATTTAAATATTTTTGAAACTTTAATATATATATGAAGCTTCTCTTAAATTTTGTTGTCAATTGAATATTTTAGATTGATTTTTTTTGAGTTTCAAGAATGATTAAACTCTAGCTATTATAATAAAATCTAGTAGAAAAGTACTGGAAGTCAAATGTTAATTTTTTCTAACGTTTGACTTCCAATTAAAGAATATAATGTTATTTCTTTCTTAGATAGCTTACTAGTCTAATTAAATAGAAGTAAGCCCTGTCCTTCTTTTTTGGTCATGATATCTTATAGTATCTACTGTATTTTCAATATTTTGTCTTGATGAGGCTCCAAAAAGTATTGACTCAACGTTTGGTAAATTACTGACATATTCTAATGCTTCTCCTGCAGGAATTGCTCCTCCTCCAAGTACCTGCATCGCGATAACTCTGCATCTCCCTTCGCGTAATGTTTTTTCATATAAATCCTTGCCTCCAGACATTCTAAAGTTTACCTTGTTTATGGAAGTGCAAATAATTGGGTTTTTAAATTCAGCCTTTTCTAATGTATCTAATAGCTTCGGTAAATTCATCGTAATAAATCCTGGTTCTGCATTGTATTTTTCACGTACATGTTTTGCAAACCCTAAGAGAAAGTCAGTCATTCCAAGCCCCAATAGGAGATCTGTTATTACGTTTTGAAGAAAGATTACTGGCGTATTGATTCCTTTAAACATCTTCATTTCGGCATCGATCAATAATTCCATAATAGAAATATAGTCCTTTGATAAATATGCCACGCCACCTTTTAATAGAGAACCGACAAAGTTACCTGGAACATATTGTTTTAATGTTCCTGCTATTCCCAACTCAGTAACTGCATTTGCATACTTATGCGCATATGGCATGCAAGGATAAATCTTAAAGTCTTTATATTTTGTAGGATCTTTTCTTATTATTTCACAAATATTTGCGATTCTATCATGGGTTGTACACATAAAAGTGTTTACACCAGCGGCAATTGCAATATCTAGTGTTTTGATGATTGCCGAATCGTCTTTGAATTTAATAGATTGAGCCCGTGATTTCTCGTCTGATATATGATTTACAGCAAAAAACTGGTTGTCTCCAAAAATTATTCTTTCCATGCTATTATTTGCTTGATTGTTCTTTAATTAATGAAATGGATTTGTCTGTTTTCCAAGCACTTTCAAATGTATTAATTACATTATTTTTCTCTCCTAAAACTGCTTTAATAAAATAATCTATTTGTGCTGAATATTCTTCACCTCTTAAATAGAAGTCTACCTCCTCTGTGAGATCAGTTACATATTTTACATTCCACCCTTTGGAGTATCCAGTTGGAAATTTGTCTCCTTTAAAAAAAACTTTTAATTCATTTGCATCAGATTCAATTTTTCCATTTGTACCCATGATTGAAATTGAAGTCGACATTTTTCTGTAAGTTTCATCGCTCCAATTTACAGAAATCAGGCCTGATACTCCGGATTTACTTTCTACTAAAGCATATACGGAATCGTCCACACTTTTGGAATAGATTGATTTCAGAATAGATCCTTTGCAAGATTCTATAGGTGAAATAATATCATTTATAAGATCTATAACGTGAGAGGCATAGTCCATTAAACAGCCTCCTCCTTCACTTGGGTCAGACCTCCATGTATCACTTTTTTTCTTTACAACCACTGGCCCATAAGCTTCACCTTGAAAATGTGTGATCTCACCTATTGATCCTGCATTTATTAGCCTTTTCACTTCTTGAAAAGTGCCAACAAATTTATTGTGATATCCGACTTGATTTACAACCCCGACTTTTTTTGCTAATTCAGTCAATTCTTTGCTTTCTTCAGGATTAAGACAAAAAGGTTTTTCAGTGAAAATATGAATTCCTCTGTTTAAAAGCTCCTTAACCATTGGAAAGTGATATTTTGTTGGAACAGCAACTACCACCGCATCAGGTCGAGATTCATCTGCCATTTTCAGGTAATCAGAAAAACATTTATATCCACTATATCTTTCCAAAACTTGAACCACCATTTTTGAGGTATCGCAGACGCCAACGATTTCAACTTTCGGATGAGCACCTAATATCGAAAGATGGGACAATCCCATTTTGCCCGCTCCGATTAAAGCAATTTTTACCATTTTTTTCAATTGTATTTTGTTATTTTAAAGTTAATAAATATCGATGAAGGTGATTCTGGGTTATTTGGGTGAATTACTTTAATTTATATTTAAAAAGCAAATAAGTGCATTTGAAATAAATTTCAAAAGATGATTTCACAAAAATAATAGTAAAAATATTTGAAGATTTTGAAATTATTTTTTTTATGAATTCACTCTGTCTGGTAAGTAAAGCATTTTAGTCAATGTTCCTATTCAACTTGATTATCAGTTTAATACTTGTGTTAATTTACTGGAAGTTACTTAAATTTCTAATTTATGCTCATCAGATTTTGAAAGATGACTTTTATTAAATGATTATTTTTTCCATTTGGTACTTTCAACAAGTTTTTTTGACAAACACCTTATTGAAATGGATTGTAATTCAAAATACATGAACTCGCTTAAAATGTTTCTATAAATCCAGAAATTGATTAGTTAGTTTTTTTTTCGACTTGTGGAACGAGTCTTTTAAGGTCTCGAAGAGTAAGTTAAATTTTTAGTTACCAAATATAATCACTTTTTAATTCTTATTAATTCAAACCAAGTACCGACTGGAAACACTAAGAATGGGATAAACTCACTTGTTCTTACTCTATGTTTTACTTGATCAGGTTTAAAATCTGGTGATTTTATTGAAAGACTTCTCCCGTGTAAGGTAATTGGTGTGACCTCGAGGAGATCTTTTAAGCCCTTATTCTTTGAAGCTTTAATCTCACAAATCAAATATTTTGAATCAGTAGAATAAAATATTGAAAAATATACAGAGGAAAGGATGAAAAGGATTTCCAGAATTTTTAGCCTATAGGAGATTGTTCATTTCAGTGACAATAATAAAGATTTTCATTTTTCTATAAATTTTTTCTAATGAATCAGACTTAGGATTACACTTATTCATGATGGTTTATACTTTTTTTGAAAATTTAATAAAAATGTGAAATATGAATTTCCAATTGTAATAAAAAAAGAATAGTAGCTTAGGATTGTATTAAATGGAGGTTAAAATCAAATGATTTATAATGGGGTAATAAAAACTCAAAAACGTTATTAGCTACATAAAATGTATTTCAAATAAAAAATAATGTAATTCATTTGGAAAATGACGTTTTTATTCCATAAATTTATAGCAGTTAAAAAAGGAATATTTACTCTGATCGTTTGAAAAATTTTTAAACAAATAGTTATCATGGCTACTACAATTTCAAAACTTAATAATCTTGAGGGTTTTTCTATTAGCGCTGATTTTATTTTTACCAGATACTCGGTCAATCTTCTGGATAGTTCTCAGCTAATAGCAAAAAGATTCATCGAAATTTTGATAGTAAGTACTTTCTTAATTTTAGTTGCAAGTTGGCTGTTTCCAATCATTGCTCTACTAATTAAAATGGAAACAAAAGGTCCTGTTTTTTACAGGCAATTAAGACACGGACAAAATAATGTCCCCTTTTATTGTTTGAAATTTAGAAGCATGAAGTTTGATCCTAATTCTGGCTTTAAACAGGCTACTAAAGGTGATGCTAGAGTTACGAAAGTGGGAGCATTTTTAAGAAAAAGTAGTTTGGATGAGCTTCCACAATTAATAAACGTGTTAATAGGAGAAATGGCAATAGTAGGTCCTAGACCTCACGCAATTCCGATGAATAAAGAATTTGCTGAAAAAATGGAGTTTTTCATGTGTCGACACATGGTAAAGCCTGGAATAACAGGTCTTGCACAAGCAAAAGGTTACCGAGGTGAAATCAACGATATGTTTGATATGAATGCTCGTTTGAGATATGACTTGTTCTATATTAAGAATTGGAGTTTCTTATTTGACCTAAAAATAATTCTTTTAACTTTTCACAGTTTGATTTTTGCCAATAAGAACGCTTATTAATAAAATAGTGATTTAACCTTTTAGAAACTCTTTGGTAAATTCCCAAAGAGTTTTTTTTATATCTTGTCTTTATATAGGCTTATTAAATATATTTCGGTATGGTTAAAGTCCAAAAGGGAATTTTAATAGTAACATTAATTGATTACAGTTTTACTTTTAATTATGTGATTTACCAGAGTTAGATTCTGGTTTATGTGGAATAAAACCTTTTCCATGCAAATAATGAAGTCAGTCTCACTCTACAAGCTCATACCAATTAAGGCGGTATGGTATTTTGATTGGTTACATATGATCACTTGAAAGATACCCAAGTCAAAACAATAAAAACTTTTCGAATGAACATAAATTCCTTCTTTTGGTAAACAAAAGGCAGAAGGTCAAATGAAGTTAGAGTAAGCCTTTGAGAAAGCCACATTTTTCGAAATGATGATTGATATTTTCTAAGTAGAGTTCAAAATTCCTATTTTGAAAATTCACTATCAGAATGGGCAGTCTAAAAAGTATCGTTCAAAAAGAAAGCATATTTGAGCCCATATTCTTTTTTTGTTTTGATTAAACCAATCTATATTCTATTCTTTTTAAACCCTTTATTTTTCAATCCTCTTCTCCAACTGTGTAGCCCCCATCACTAACTTGGATTGATGCTCTTTGACTAAAGCTTGTATTTCAGCTATGATCTCTGGGTTTTCTGCTGCTATATCAAACCGCTCAGATGGATCATGTGGCAAATGAAAAAGTTGAAGGGTATCTAACTTCTCCACTTTGGCTGGATATCCTAAAGGATTGTTTTTATAGAAATAGAGCTTATAATCTCTCTTTCTAACAGCAAAAAGCCTATCTCCGTGGTAGTAAAACATTTCTTCTCTTGGGCTTTTGTTTTCACCTTTCAAGACTGGACTTAAATCATAGCCATCATAAATTCGATCATCAGGTTTTTGAGTATCGGAGAGGCTGCAAAGGGTTGGGAGCAAATCCATGGTGCTTCCGATTTGGTTCACCACGCCGGGTTTTACATTTCCAGGACCCCAGATGATCGTTGGCACTCGTACGCCTCCTTCATAGCTAGTTCCCTTACCTCCAAAAAGTCCACCGCTACTTCCTCCTTGTTCATTATAAACCAACCAAGGTCCATTATCCGAAGTGAAAACAACGTATGTGTTCTGGTCCAAACCTTCCTTTTTGAGTGTTTTTAAAATTTCTCCTACGCTCCAATCAATTTCTTCAATTACATCACCATACAATCCTCTGTCGCTGGTGCCGAGAAAATCCTTACTGGCAAATAATGGAACATGCGGAAGGGAATGTGCGAGGTAAATGAAAAATGGGATTTCCTTGTTTTCCCGAATGTATTTGATCGCTTCTTCCGTGTATCTTTTGGTGATGGTGTTTTGATCAGCTGGTCTCTCCACAATTTCGGTATCCCGCATCAGAGGCACATTGAAATACTGATATTTTGGATTAGCGAATGCCTCTTTTGCATCGACATCATTGATTCTATCCATGTCATTGGAATATGGAATTCCAAAATAACTGTCGAAACCATGACTGGTAGGTAAATAGGCAGGAAGATGACCCAAATGCCATTTTCCTATTGCCTTGGTAGCATACCCAGAAGTTTTCAAAAGAGTGGCAATGCTGTTTTCAGATGCTGGAAGTCCCCCGTCTGAATCCGGAAACAGAACTCTTCTCGTATTGCTAAACATGCCTGTTCGCACTGGTAGTCGGCCTGTCATTAAAGCAGACCTACTTGGAGTGCAGACATTGGCGGCAACATAGAAATTGGTCCATTTTTGACCTTCCATCGCCATTTGATCAAGATTGGGAGTTTTGATACTTGGATGCCCGAAAATCCCTAAATCCCCATAGCCTTGATCATCCGTAAATATGATGATGAAATTAGGCTTTTTGCTTTGGGCAAAGGCGAAATTTGACAGATTCAAAATAAGGAATGCAGTGAAAAATAAAGATTTCATTTGCTGTTGGGTTTAGGGTCTATTGACAGGATGATTCAATAAATATGATTGAAAATAAATAATCCTGATTAATCCTCTTGGAATTTGAAAAGATAATATCCTGGTAAGGCAATTTTAATCTCTCTAAGGCATTATTATTTTAAAATTCTTAATTTCAAATTAAACTTTTAAGAAGTTGATTTATATGATTAACTGCTAAAATTTGTGTTTCAACTTCTCAAAAGATTTATTAAAAATCTAAATCCTTGATGGTTTCTGTTTTTGGGGAATTCTTCTTCTTCAAATTGGGCTTTTTATATTAAAGCTTGCGATATATTTTGCATAAGGAATCCTCTCTAATCAAGGTTTTATTGGGTTTTGTTTTTAAAAAATAGATGTTCAAAAATTCATAATGATTAATAAATTTTCGGATTCCCCAGAATCCAATAGGCTCGGATTATTGCAGAAATTTCAAGTTTTGAATGAGCTTCAAGAGCCCGAGCTTGATAGGATTGCCAAGCTGGCTACTATCCTTACCAAATGCTCTGAGTCATATATCTATTTTTTTGGGAAAGACACTGTACTTCTCAAGTCTTTTGTTGGCCAAAAGCAATCTGTTTCAGATGAAAATTTAATGGATACTTTTCAGTTTCTGGAAAGGGAAGAGATTTTTATAAAAGGGAATGAAAAAGGAGAGTACTCTAATTCCTTAACCAATCTAGACCTAAGCTTATTTGCTGCCTTACCCCTGCGTGATGAGGGAGGAGTTTTGATTGGTGGTTTTGCGGTAGCTGATAATTCCAAGACTGATTTGTCTGAGGATTTAGTCATTGGATTAAAGATTTTATCCGGCGGGACTATGAGCCTTTTGAAGGATAAGTTAAAAAATAGTGACCTTAATAATTACGAAAAGCTATTCCGTCTCTCGTTGGATATGGTTTGTCTGGCTGGTACAGATGGATTTTTCAAGAAAGTCAGTCCTTCCTTTTCTACCATTTTGGGATGGGAAGAAGAAACTTTGTTGAGTCAACCTTTTTTTGATTTTATCCATCCAGAGGATCACGAAAGAACCCAAGTGGAATTGGGCAAATTGGCAGAGGGGATTCCCACCATTAATTTCACGATTAGATTTAAGACCGTTACTGGGGATTATAAAACCATTCAATGGACTGCTTCACCAGAGGCAGAAACCCAAAGGATTTTTGCCATAGGAAGGGATATTACTGAAGAAAAACAGAAAGAGTTGATTCTTTTAGAGAGAAAGAGGAAGCTAAAAGTGTTTTTTGAAAACTCCCAGGGTCTTATGTGTACCCATGACATGGAGGGTAATTTTTTATCAGTCAATTCCTCAGGAGCAGGAATTTTAGGCTATACAGTGGATGAAATTTTGGGCAAAAGTCTTTTTGATATCATGCCTGAAGACAGGCATGAGGAACTGAAGCAGTATTTGAAATTTATCCTAAGCGAAGGTTCTGCCAAAGGGCAAATGCATACCCTACATAAGGATGGCACTAAGCGAATTTGGTTGTTTAATAATGTTCTGGAAAAGAGTGAGCTGGATGATAGCTATTATGTAATCGGAAATGCGATTGATATTACCAGCAGAGCCAAACTCGAAAAAGACCTCAAAGAGACGAAAGAAATTCTGGAGGAAACGGAAAAGGTTGCCCGTGTAGGAGGTTGGAATATTGATTTGATCAATCAAAGGGTGACTTGGACCTCTATGACGAAAATTATCCATGAGGTTGATGAGGATTTTGATCCTAATCTAGAGACTGGGATAAATTTTTATAAGGAGGGAGATAGTAGGGAAAAGATAACGAAGGCCGTAGAAGAGGCGATCAAAAATGGGAAACCCTGGGATCTGGATTTAATCCTGATCACTGCAAAGAGGAGAGAAATCTGGGTTAGGGCGATTGGTCAAGCTGATTTTAAGGATGGCAAATGTGTTCGCGTCTTTGGGACTTTTCAGGATATAGACAAAGAGAAAAGGCTAGAATTAGAGGCGATCAGGACCCAGAAATTATTGGATGATGTATTCGCGGCAACTTCTGAAGTCAGCATTATTGCGGCAGATTTGAATGGAATAATCACAGTTTTTAACCGGGGGGCTGAAAAGATGCTGGGTTACAAAGCTGAAGAATTAGTTGGTATCCATTCGCCGGCAATCATTCATTCGCAAAAGGAAATTGAAGAACATGCTGCTGTAGTTTCTGAGGAATTTGGAAGGGAAATTTCCGGTTTCGAAACATTTCATGCCAGAGCTGATAGAGATGGATCCGAACAAAAGGATTGGACTTATTTCGGGAAAAACGGAGAGGAGAAATTAGTTTCTTTGGTGATTACCCCTATACAGGATGCTGAGAATCAAACCATAGGTTATCTCGGAATAGCCCTGGATATAACAGAAAAAAGGAAGATTGAGATCGATCTGATCAATGAGAAAAGTAGGTTAGCAGCATTTGTAGAGCATACTCCTGCAGCAGTTTCCATGACTGATAAGGATATGAAATATATCGCAGTGAGCGAAAGATGGGAGGAGGAATATAATTTGAATGCTTCCGAGGTGATAGGGAAATCCCATTATGATCTTTTCAAAGGACTGATGAACGAGGAAAGGATCAATAATTACAATAGGGTTCTGAATGGAGAGGTACTGACAAATAACGAGGAAGAAATCCTGTTTCCAGGAGATAAGAAACCAAGGATAATCGCTTGGGAAATGCGTCCTTGGTTGCTATATGATGGTTCTATTGGAGGCATGATGACCTTTACTCAAAATATCACCCCATTAATTGAACAGCGGGAAGAACTTAAGCAGGCAAAAGATATGGCTGTGGAAGCGAGTAAAGCCAAATCTGAATTTTTGGCCAATATGAGTCATGAAATCAGGACTCCTCTAAATGGCGTGATTGGTTTTACGGATTTGGTATTGAAAACCAAACTCAATGAAACTCAACATCAATATTTGTCAATAGTCAATCAGTCAGCAAGTTCCTTATTAAGTATCATCAATGATATTCTCGATTTTTCAAAAATAGAGGCTGGGAAATTGGAGTTGGATGTAGAAAAGTTTGATCTCTATGAAATGGCTTCCCAAGCAACCGATATTATTACTTACCAGATCCAAAATAAGGGTTTGGAAATGCTTTTGAATATTGGAACAGATCTTCCAAGGTTTATTTATGCGGATTCTGTAAGGCTGAAGCAAATTTTGGTTAACCTTTTGGGTAATTCATCCAAGTTTACTGAGAAGGGTGAAATCGAATTAAAGATTGAGAATCTGCAGTCAAAAGGGGATTATAATACCATTCGTTTTTCGGTAAGAGACACCGGAATCGGGATAAAGCCAGATAAACAGCAAAAGATTTTTGAGGCATTTTCTCAAGAGGATAGCTCTACCACGAAAAAATATGGAGGTACGGGTTTAGGCTTGACTATTTCCAACAGGCTACTTGGTTTAATGAATAGCAGGTTGAATCTGAAATCCGAGTTTGGGAAAGGCAGTATATTCTATTTTGATATTACCATCCAGACTGAACAAGGAGAAGAAATAGACTGGGCAGATGTTTCTGAAATCCAGAAGGTATTAATTGTGGATGATAATGATAATAATAGATTGATTGTCAATCAGATGTTATTGTTGAAGAATATCCATACTATAGAAGCATCCAATGGATTTGAGGCTTTACAAATCCTGACAAAAGGAGAGAAGTTCGATGCGATTCTGATGGATTATCATATGCCTTATATGAATGGCATCGAAACGATCCGTAAGATCAGAGAGTTTTTTAATGATAATCCTGAGGAGATGCCCATTCTTTTATTGCATAGCTCCTCAGATGATCAAAGTATCAAGGAGGCATGTCAGGAGTTGGGAGTTAAGCATCGACTTATAAAACCATTGAAGCTTCACGAATTATACCATGCCCTTTCCAGACTACATACTATCTCTGACGAAAAACTGGCTGAGTCTCAGATTCCAACCAGTCAAAATGATCAGGATTATACCATGTTAATTGTGGAAGATAATATGGTAAATATGATTTTGGTAGAGACCATTATCAAAAAGATCATTCCAGAAGTATCGCTATTGAAAGCAAAAAATGGCTTAGAGGCTTTGGAGTTTTGTCAGGAGCAGGTTCCTGATATCATTTTCATGGATGTGCAGATGCCTGTCATGAATGGCTATGAATCAACCAAAAAAATCAGGGCCATAAAGGAATGTGCCAATGTGCCAATTATCGCTTTGACAGCTGGAAATGTAAAAGGAGAGCGGGAGAAATGTCTAGATGCAGGGATGTCTGATTTTATTGTAAAACCAATCGTGGAAGAAACCATTTCGGAGGTAATTAAGCACTGGGTTATTGAAAAAACAGAAAATGCTTCAAAACAAGAATTCAATAATAGTAAGAAGGAACCTGTTCATTACAATAAGCAAAAATTAATAAACTATACTGATGGGGATCAGGCAGTTCTAAATTCAATTTTAGAAATAGTCAAAAAAGAATTGGAAGGATCAATCCTCAATTTGGAAAATGCTGTGAAGGAGGAAAACTTGGCGCAGATCAAAGAAGCAGGGCATAAGCTCTATGGAACAGCCTCTTCGTCTGGAATGGAAATTTTGGCAAAAATTGCTGTTGAATTTGAATTGGCGGAAGAGTTTGATTCTTCTGAGATGAAAGAAAGACTAGATAGGACCAAGACAGAAATTCGGATTTTAATGGATTTAATAATGGAGCAGGAATAAATAAATCGAGAGGGGTCAATCAATCAGGTTGATCCTTTTCATTAAATCAGCTCTCTTTGATCTGCTGATCGGGATCACTGATTTATGGATCAAAACTGTGTTGTCCTGAATATCAATTATTTTATTCAGGTTGATGATAAAGGATCTATGGACTTGAAAGAAAATGTCCTGAGGTAGTTTTTCCATGATCCTGGAGAGGGTAGTATGAACTCTGAAATCCTCTTTTTCGGTCATGATGTTAATGTAATCTCCATCCGCTTCAATAAGATTTACTTCTTGGGAAGAAATTTTAATCAGTCGCTTGTCGATATTTACAAAAAAATGATTCTTGGTTTTTGGTAATTCTGTAGGTTCAGATGCTTTGGAACTCTCTCTATGAATTTTTTCTGCTTTGATCACTGATTTTCTAAAGCGATCCGGATCAATAGGTTTTTTTAAAAAATCAATAATGGACTCAAATTCGAAGGCTTTTATTGCTGATTCCTGATCTGAAGTAGTGATAATAATGGAAGGGGGGTTTTTTAAAGTCTGGATAAATTCGAAACCTGTAAAGTCTGGCATGTGGATATCCAAAAAGATCAAATCCACCTCCTCTTTGTTTAAGTACCGGAAAGCATCCATGGCATTCGAAAATTTGCCAACCAGATTGATTCCATGTTCTTTTTCACATAAAAAAGTTAAGATTTCTCTTGAAACACTTTCGTCATCGACGATCAAACAATTCATAAACTAATCCTTACAATCAGTCAGAAATTTAAGGATTTTGGTGATGATTTCAAGGAATTCTGTTTGATATTTTAGTTTTCCTTCACGAAGCGCTAATTCATGTTTTTCAGATATTTCGTAGGATTGCTCCATCTGAAGGAAAGCGATTTTATGCTTGATTTTATGGACAATTTCGGAAGCCCAAAAGAAGTTTTTGGAGGACAGAGCCTTCTCATATATGCTGACCTCTTCGGGGAGCTCAACCATAAATAGCTGAATTATCCTGTTTTTGAATAATTCATTTCCATTTGATAAGGAGTGAAGATAATTTAAAGATGGATCTTCCATTTGTCTTTATTCAATGATTCAGGAATAGGTATATTTGTAATCTACCTCATCAGTCGTGTTAAAGATTTTTTTAGAAATGGCCAGAGTGAAATTTTTCACTGTTTCTACCAAATTGGCTCTTTTTTCATCGCTTCGTTCTTCTTTTTCACCTTCCACAAAAAATGCGAAAATCCATGATTTTGGGTCTTTGATATGGACGATGCTTAATTTTCCTTCAAGACCATGGAATTGACATAATGCTTTGTCAATAAATTCAGTGAAAATCTTTTCAAGCGTGTCGGGATCACCTTTTATAAATGGTAAGGTATTGTCGATGTAGAAGTTGATTTTGTTCTGCCCCACCAGTTTAACCGAGACCCGGCGGATCATATCATAACTGTCCACAATTTGATCTCTTTCGGTAGTTCCGGAAAAGGTGATAAACAAATTACTTTGATGTGTCATGATTTTTTTGGTTAAACTGGCAGAGAGATGGGGGCAAAACTGGGTGCAAACAACTTTCTCCTCTTTTTTCTTAGGGTCTACTGGCATTAAGTTTCCAATAGGTAATCATCAATTGAATGGTTTCTTTGTAATCTTCAGGTTTAATAGGTTTGATCAGTATACTGTTGACTCCTAGATCCCAACACTTTTGATGATCTTTTGTATTTTTTGAACTGGTGAAAGTGATCTTGGGTATTCTCCTAAATGCTTCCACAGTTTTTAATTTTTGTAGAAATTCAATTCCATTCATATCTGGCATATTGATGTCATGTATGATGATGTCTGGGAGAATCTTGGATTTGCCCAAGAGCGCAATCGCATCCCATCCATTTTCAGCTATCATTACTTCAATACCCAAATCCAAAAGCTTGATCGTCTCACTAAATCTGACCCTTTCCAGGTATTCGTCGTCTATAAATAAAACTTTCACAGCCTTTTTTCTTACAAATATGGGATATATCAAAAAGGTGTTTTTAAAATGCTAGTCGAGAATAGGTTAACTATAGATGGAATGCTGTTACCTATCGGTGAATGGATTTGGTATTTCATGAAAAAAGGCCTTTCCAATTGAGGAAAGGCCTTTTTTAAATATTTGGAATTTCTAAAATAGAGATCACATAATCAATTCAACTACTCGTTATTGAATGATCGATAAAAGAAGTTCAGGTTCGTCTGTCGTGATAAAATCAGTTCCCATTTCCAGAAGCCATTTCATATCTTCTACTTTATTGACTGTCCAAGCATTTACAGTCAAACCCAACTCTTTTGCTTCTTCGATCCATTGCGGGTTTTTCTTTAAAAATCCAATGTTGTAATCAAAACCAAAGAAACCAGCTTCTTTCAGTTCGGCGGGAGTCTTGTCTCCACTTAGATAAGCAACATTTGCTTTTGGATCTGTGGCAATAGCTTTTAAACCTCCTTCATAACTGAAAGTAATGTAGTCTACCCATTTCTGGGCTTTCATTTTCTTCACGGCTTTTACGGATTTTTCAGCAACTTCTTCCGAGCGGGCTACAGAGATCTTTGATGGTTTGATTTCAAAAATCAATTTTGTTCCTTTTTGTTTCATTCCAGCCGCGAGGTATTCTTCAACAGTGGAGAGTTTCTCACCGTTCTCATGTGTTTTGCTGAGCAACTGCTCGTAGCTAGTCGTCTCAATTGGCATACCCATAAAATCAGCATCATGGTTTACCACCAACACTCCATCAGCAGTCATCCATACATCAAATTCAGATCCTTCACAACCTAAGGCTACCGCTTCCTGAAGAGAGGCAATGCTGTTTTGGGGATGAGCATTAGCTTTCCAGGCTCCTCTATGTGCGATGACTTTATTTTTATGAAAGGATTTTTGGGCAACACTTTCTGTGATTTGACCAAACATTAGTATTAAAAGCAAAGTGTATAGAAACTTCATGGGAATTGGTTGAATTAATTCCCCTAAAATATCAATTCAATGAGGAATAGCTTTCCTGTTTTTGGTTTCTTTACAAAAACTTCATCTGGAAAACAGATTTAAACTTTTTAGAATTATTTGAATATGGGATTTGTTGCAAGAGAAAATCAAAGAGAAAGATAGATTATGATCAATTGGAATGATGTGATTAAATATGCCAATCATGGCAATCCGGAACCACCAAGGAGAGTAGAGAAAAAAGATGCGGAATGGAAAGAAATCCTAAGTCCGGAAGAATATAGAGTGGCCAGGCAGAAAGGAACTGAAAGAGCCCATAGTTCGGATATGTGTACCATTTTTGAACCGGGTAAATATGCCTGTCTTTGTTGCGGTACTGAGCTGTTTGATTCTACGGTCAAATTTGACAGTGGTACAGGATGGCCTAGTTTCACCCAGCCTATCGAACTGAATCACGTTGCATATACCAAAGACATCAGTTTTGGAATGGTGAGAGTAGAAACTACATGTAATGTTTGTGATGCGCATTTGGGACATGTATTTCCTGATGGACCGGCTCCCAGTGGTCTTCGCTACTGTATTAATGCAGTTGCACTTAAAAAGATATAAGTTGATTTAGATGAGGTTTTCGCTTTGGCATTTCCTAAAAATCAATGGATCTGCCTTCAGCTCAAAAACCGGATAGTTTAAGGGATTTGTTTCAAAATTCATTACACCTACAAAACGACATTTTGATTCGTCATTGCGAGGAGGAACGACGAAGCAATCTCGAAATAATTCTACGGGATTGGTTCCTCGGCTTATTGGCCTCCTTGCCTACCAAAAGGCAGGCTCGCAATGACGGTGCTATTATATTTCAATTTAGAACGATCGTTAATTGGACTCGTAGTGGGCTAACACAGCAGCGGTGCGGAGGTGGTATTGTGCGGTGGAAGTCCCGTACAATTGTAGGTATGCCAAATCTTGATCTTTTGCCTGTCTACCGGAAGGCAGGGTCCTTTTGTATCAATGCCAGTCCCGAATATTCGGGGGCAAAAGGACAAGGAAGAAAGACTGAAATTTTGAATCTCTGTCACTTTTGAAACCAAAAGTAACCAAAAGTTTTCTCCCTAAACTCTCCTTCAAATCGTTAAAAGATGTAGTAACTATATCAATTCGTTTCGATTTGATTTTTTCGCTTTGGCATCTCCTAAAAATCAATGGATCTCCCTCGTACCTCGTGAGCTAATTGATTTTATTAACGGGTCTGCCTTCAGCTCAAAAACCGGATAGTTTAAGGGATTTGTTCCAAATGATAATTTGTCACTAGAGAAGGTTAGTTATTTGGAGTAGGTTATATAAATCTTGCGAATAGCAATTGCCAAAAATTTATTTAACTTATTATTGTTAGCGTTTCAGAAGGCTTGAAATAGGCAACAAAGCTAAATTCTACCCACTCAAATTTTAGGGAAACTATTTAATGATAAATAGATTTTTGAGATAGCCTCTTGTTTCTTTTTTTATATTGTAGAAGATTAATTTAGCCCAAAATGAACCGTTTTCTTCCACTAGTTGCCCTAATAGTTTTAGGCAGCTATCCTCTCTTTTCTCAGCAACTGACTTATTGCAATCCGATCAATCTGGATTATGGCTATACACCGATTCCAAATTTTTCGGAATGGGGTAGACATCGGGCCACGGCTGATCCGGTTATTGTCAATTATAAAGGAGATTATATCCTGTTTAGCACCAATCAATGGGGCTATTGGACCAGTCCGGATATGTATAATTGGACTTTTCATTCCAGACTATTTCTTAATCCTTGGAACAAAGTTTATGATGAATTATGTGCTCCGGCAGTTGGGGTGAAAGGAGATACTGTTTTGGTCATGGGTTCCACTTATGAAAAGGATTTTACTATTTGGATGAGTACCGATCCTCTGGCAAACAAGTGGGAACCATTGGTAGAGAAATTTGAGATTGGAGGTTGGGATCCAGATTTTTTCAGCGATGATGATGGAAGATTGTATATGTACAATGGAAGTTCCAATAGATATCCTCTTTATGGTATAGAATTAAATTCCAAAACTCTGGATCCAATCGGAACCAGAAAGGAAATGTATTTGCTGGAGCCATGGAGATATGGCTGGCAACGGTTTGGTGAGCATATGGACAATAGTTTTTTGGATCCATTTATGGAAGGTGCGCATATGACCAAACACAATGGCAAGTATTACCTTCAGTATGGAGCTCCCGGAACTGAATTCAGTGGCTATTCTGATGGGGTAGTTGTTGGAGATTCTCCATTGGGGCCTTTTACTCCCCAATCAGATCCTTTGAGTATGAAATTAGGAGGCTTTGCCCGAGGGGCAGGCCATGGTGCAACATACCAGGATAACAAAGGCAATTACTGGCATGTGAGTACGATTATGATTTCAGTGAAAAACACTTTTGAAAGAAGGTTGGGGATTTGGCCAGCCGGATTTGATCAAGATGATGTTATGTGGTCCAATACCGCTTTTGGGGATTACCCCCATTATTTACCTGGAGCAGAGAAGCCCGGTGAATTCACAGGATGGATGTTGCTGAATTATGATAAACCCATGCAGGTCTCTTCTACGCTTGGAAATTATACTGCCAATAAAGCCAATGATGAGGATCTAAAAACCTATTGGTCTGCTAGTTCAGGGAATGAAGGTGAATGGATACAATCTGATTTAGGAAAGGTCAGTACAGTTAATGCAGTTCAGATTAATTATGCGGATCAGGATGTAGACCAGGATCGTTTAGGAAAAAGAACTGATCAATTTCATCAGTATATATTGAAATACTCTTTGGATGGAAAGAAATGGGAAGTTCTAGTGGATAAAAGTGATAATAAAACGGATGTGCCACATGACTATGTGGAATTGAAAAACCCTGTTCAGGCTCGTTTTATCCGTTTGGAGAATGTTCATATGCCAACTGGCAAGTTTGCCTTAAGTGGATTCCGGGTTTTTGGAAATGGAAATGGGGAAAAGCCTAAAGTTGTAAAGGATTTTGTGGTGCTTCGTACCGAAAAGGATAAGCGCAGTGCATTCCTAAAATGGAGACCCGTTGACAATGCTTATGCCTATAATATCTATTATGGAACAGCCCCAGATAAGCTCTATACGGCTATTATGGTATTGGGAAATAATGAATACTGGCTTAAAACCATGGATAGGATGAAGGATTATTATTTCAGCATTGAAGCCATTAATGAAAATGGAGTCAGCACAAAGACTGAAGTAATAAAAGTCCAATAATTATCGATTGTAAGGATATTCATTGATCCAGTGAAAACCTCGTTTGACGAGTTCGTAGCTGGATTTTTCTTTTTTACTCCCAATTGCCAAAATCTCCTTTTCCCCAAGATTTAGGAGAATTTCAAATTGATTTTCATCCAACTTTTTGATGTAGAGATGATGCGGATTCTTTTCATCCTTTTGGTTTTTGATCAGGATTTCACCTTCCTCTTTGATTTCCTGAATGTTGAAGTATTCTTTGGGTCCATTTTCAGATTGTAAAACCATATAGTTTTTTTCAAGCACTAGCTTGTTCCAAGGTCTGTTTGAATCAATATCAAATCCGGAATAGAGTCCTTCCCATTCATTTTCCATGGTTCGGAATTTTTGACTTTGAACATGTCCAATTGCTCTCGATACCGGGACAACTCCTACCAAATAAATGTTAGCAATAATCCATGCGACCTTAAATTTCTTGTTGTAGATTTTGGGTTTTATTTCTCCAAGGCTGCTTGGTTTATGAAGCATGAAAAATTCAAAAATGGGTTTGATTTTAGGTAAAAGAACTAAGATTGAGAATAGTAAAAGATGAGAAGAAAACAATTTGACAGGTACATCAAATGAAAAATTGACCAACACAATATTGAGACATACTGAAATTGATACCAAAGCTCCGAGAATTGCTGTTCGTCGGAATAAAAGCAAGAATCCAGCAATGATTTCTGATAAACCCATAAAGATTTTATAGGTGTCAGAATACCCAAAAAACCTCCATGCGAGACCCATGGGTGAAATATTCCCCACTAAAGTATCCATTGTGTAGAATGATGGACCGGGGAATTGTCCCTCAAGAAATTTGGCGATGCCGTAAGTAATCAAAGTCAATCCCACGAAGTATCGAGCATAGATCAAGGTCCATTGGTAGAAAGAAGCTGCATACTTTCTAGTTTTACCAATTAATACTAATACCAAAGCTGAGAGAACTGCAATGAATAAATTTGCAGGAATAGAAACATAGTCAAAGGTAGTGTCGCCACTTCCTGTCATCTGAATTTTTTCAAACTTTTCAATTCCTAAAATGCTATGTCCAAAAAAGAGAATAAACTTCTCTTTGAGTGCAATTACATATTTGGAAAAAAACTCATGAGTAAGAGGGATCTGATCTAAAGGGAAAGGGAAGCCATAAAGAATAATATAAATTCCGATTGCAAGGAATGTAAACTGTTTGATGGGATTGCTTTGGTTCATATTCATTTGTAAAAAAAGTGGAATTCAAATCTATTGAAAATTGCAAGCCAGCAAATTGACTTAAATATTTTTAACTAATATTCTATTCAATTATTGTGATGTAGTAGGGAATTGATTTTAGAGAAAAGGGGTTTTACATCAAAAATTCGGGAAACCATGGAAATAGGAATAGATAGTTTTGCAGCCACAGAAGCTGGGGATGTGAAAATCGATGCTCAAAAAAGTGTGGAAGCTTTAGAGCAACTTTTAACAAGAATTGAACATGCAGATCGGGTGGGTTTGGATGTTTTTGGTATTGGTGAACATCATAGAAAAGAATTTTTGGATTCAGCTACAGCAATTATTCTGGCAGCCGCTGCTTCGAGGACAAAAAACATCAAATTAACTTCTGCGGTATCAGTAATCTCTGCAGCTGATCCTGTTCGGGTATTTCAGGAGTTTGCCACTTTGGATCTGATCTCTAAAGGAAGGGCAGAAATTGTAGTGGGTAGGGGTTCTTTTACGGAAGCATTTCCATTATTTGGTTTAAAGTTGAATGATTATGACAAGCTATTTGCCGAAAAATTGGGCCTATTGCTTCAGATTAGAGACCATGAGACTATTTCTTGGCAGGGGCGGTTTAGACCAGCTTTGCAAAACCAAAGTATCTATCCTAGACCATTTCAGAATAAACTTCCCATTTGGTTAGGGGTGGGAGGAACACCAGGATCCTTTGCCAGAGCCGGTGCATTGGGACTTCCTTTGATGGTGGCAGTTATTGGTGGAGAAACACATCGATTCCGACCATTAATTGATCTGTATAGAGAAGCAGGTGAAAAAGCAGGTCATGCTCCGGATAGCTTGAAAGTTGGGCTTCATTCCTTAGGCTTTGTGGCCAAAACTACCGAGGATGCTTTGGATATATATTATCCCGGCTATGCTGAGACATTTACCCGAATTGGAAAAGAAAGGGGCTGGCCGCCGGTGACCTGGAATCATTTTTATGCCCAAACAGGTAGGACAGGAGCTTTGGTCATAGGAAGTCCGGAAGAGGTTGCAGAAAAAATAATTCGACACAGCAAAGCGCTTGGAGGAATTTCCCGCTTTACCTTTCAGATGGACAATGCAGGACTTAGCCATGATCAGTTAATGGAGTCCATAGAATATATTGGGAAAGAAGTAAAGCCTTTGGTCAAGCAGATGGAAGGATAAAATGTTAAGGATTTTCTTATACTTACTGTATGGAAATTAGAAAAGGGAAGGAAGAGGATATACCTAAAATTATAGAATTGCTCAAAATGTCTTTGGGGGAATCCATGATACCTAAATCTGAAGGTTTATGGAACTGGAAGCATCAGAATAACCCATTTGGTAAATCTCCGGTTTTGCTTGCAGTGGAGGATTCCAAGATCATCGGGGTTAGGGCATTTTTGAGATGGGAATTTATGGTAGATGGAGAGGTGAAAAAAGCTTGTAGGGCAGTGGACACGGCTGTTCATCCGGCATACCAAGGCAAGGGAGTTTTTAGCAAATTGACATTGTCCTTAATTGAGGAAATGAAGGAGGAAGGAGTCGATTTGATTTATAATAGTCCCAATGCGGATAGCATGCCAGGATACCTGAAAATGGGATGGGAAAAATGGGGTAAACTCCCACTTAAACTGGATTTTCATTTAAGCGTTGGGAGAAATAAACATCCACTTCAACCAGAGACTTGGGAAAACCTTGAAACCATTATTCAAAAGATAGAAAAATCAAATGCCAAGAATCAAAGACAACAGACCAATTTGAAATCAGGTTACCTCAAATGGAGGTATTTAGATTGCCCTTT
The DNA here is from genome assembly GCF_014206875.1 of Algoriphagus iocasae. GTDB lineage: Bacteria > Bacteroidota > Bacteroidia > Cytophagales > Cyclobacteriaceae > Algoriphagus > Algoriphagus iocasae. The sequence continues at coordinate 792,596 of NZ_JACIJO010000003.1, forward strand.
GTTTCCTTATTACCATTTAACTGATGGAGAAACTTACCTTTTATTCTATAGAATAAAGGAAGGGAAAATGGGTAGAGAAATCAGGATAACAGATTTTTTCACATTGGATGAATTGGCTGATTCTAAAAACAAGCAGTTGAAAAAGCAATTGGCAAAAGTCCAAAAACTATCCGGAGCCAGATTTACATCTTATTCAGGTTTGGATTATCCAAAGCAAAAGGTTTTGAAACTAGGTTCATTGCCAATTTTGAAAGCTGGTCCATTTGTGACTTTGAGAAAAGTAAAGGAAACAATTGATCCCATGGAAATTGACTGGAATTGGTCTCTAGGTGATTTGGAGGTGTTTTAAAGAACTTTTTAGAATTGATAGAGGAGGCGGAAATTTCAAATTCAAAATTTCAAATTCTACCAAATCTTTGGAAGTAGTTAATTTTGTTCATTTTAGGATATTCTTGAAAATTAAATTACCCCTTGTCCATTTTCTATATATTTACGATACTTTCTTAAATGAGAAATATGAGAAAACTATTACCCTTATTTATTTTGATTATTCTTTCTTGGAGTTGTATCAGCAATAAAAGAATTACCTATTTACAGAATTTGCCCGAGAATGAACCGATTGAGCTAAATGAGTTTATTCCTTTCGCTGAGGTGGATTACAAATATATTTTGCAGCCTTTTGACATAGTGGAGATAGATTTTGCTTCATCTGATGAAGAGCTTACCAAGGCATTCAGTTACCAGAATAGTACTGGAGGCGGGATGTCAGGTGCAGGTGGTGGAGGTGGTGCCGGAGGCCAAGGATCTGATCCATTTTACTTTAGGGGTTATAGTATTGATCAGGAGGGTATGGTGGAAGTTCCGAAATTAGGTAAAATCCATGTGGCAGGAATGACAGAAGAGGATGCCAAAAACAAAGTGCAGGAAGAGATTAATAAGTTTTTTAAGGAAGAAGTGTATGTCAGACTGAGAATTGCCGGGATCAGATACACCACATTGGGAGAATTTAACAGTGTAGGAGTAAAGGTGATCTATAAAAATAGGGCAACCATTTTTGATGCTTTGGCAAACTCCGGGGAAACCACCTTACTAGGAAAGAAAAACAAGTTATTTATCATCAGGCAATATGATGGAGGGACCAAAATCCATCAAATTAATTTAAATGATAGAGCTATCTTGGGCAGTCCATTTTATTTCATCCAACCGAATGATATCTTGTATATGGAACCAATGAAAATAAGACAGATAGGAACTGCAGATAATTTAACAGCCTCATTGGCTTTATTTGCAGGTTTGTTGGCATCCACATTGCTGATTATTAATTTGGTTACAGGGAATTAAGGTAGCATGGAGAAATTAGACTTAAGTCAACTCGATAACGAGGAGAAAGCCTTAGAAATCAGATATGTAGTAGCCAAGTATATCCGGTACTGGCCTTGGTATGTTCTCTTTATCGGTCTATTTTTAATTGGAACCTTTCTGTTTCACCGCTATACCGTAGATGAATACGAGGTGACTGGTTCTATGATAATCAAAACCAATACCTCTCCTGAAGCCAGAATTCTCGATAGATCCAATATTTTTTCATCAGGAATTAATCTTGAAAACGATATCCTCCGCCTTAGATCAAAGAACTTAGCGCATGAAGCGCTTCAGAAAGTTCATTTTGATGTGGAGTACTTTGCCAAAACCAATATCAAAGCTATTGAGCTTTATGATCGTTCTCCGATACGGATTCAGGTGGATTGGGATCATTTACAAGTGACAGATACGCCAAGCGAGATAGTGATTTTGTCGGAAGAAAATTTTAAAATTTTACCGGAGGTTTCGGGTTTTATGGACTTCAATTCTGCGATGGCAGCAGGAGATGAATCCATTTATGACAAGACTTTTACTTTCGGTGAGGAAATAGAAACAGGAAGATCAAAATTCACCGTTTTTCTTGTAAATCCAGCCCGTACTGGGGAGTCAATTGTCTTTAAGCTAAAAAATCCAGCAGTTCTCGAGGAGCAGTTGGGTAAGTCCATCAATGTCAGCTTGGTAAATGAATACAGCTCTGTACTCCGCTTAAGCACCAATACCAAAGTAGTAGAAAAAGGAAGGGATTATATCAATGCTTTGATGACTTCATACATTGATTATGATCTGAATGAGAAGAATAGGATTCAAGAGAATACCTTGAAGTTTATCGAAGAGCAATTAGGCTTCTTGGAGGATTCCTTAAATAATAAAGAACAGGAGCTCCAGAACTTTAAGGTGGAAAATAAGATGCTGGACGTATCTGCAGAATTTTCAAATATCCTGAGCAAGATGAATTCACTCGATGAGATGAGTGCGGAGCTGGATTATCAGCTGGATTATTTTGAGCAGATATATCAATACATGCAGAAGAAAAGCAAGGACTTTTCAGATGTAATTGCTCCTTCGGTTATTGGTGTTCCTGATCCGCTGTTAAATGGATTGATCCAGACTTTGGTTACACTATCTCAGGATAGAAGGAAGTTGTTGGCCACTGTCAATGAAAACCATCCTGAGGTTTTGAAGATTGATGTGCAAATGGAAAAAGCACAGGAGGCGCTTTTTGAAAATGTGGTTAATTTGATTGCAAACACCAAGCAGAAAAAAGCGAATATCCAGAAGGATATTGACTTTTACGATTCCCAGTTCTCGACTTTGCCTGAATCAGAATCCCAGTATACAGGGATTTTCAGGGAGTTTAAGCTCAGGGAATCTCTTTATACCTATTTGTTGGAGAAAAGAGCTGAGGCCGGAATTGCTATGGCTTCCAATGTGTCTGATAATTCAATTTTGGATTATGCAAAGCGTGGCACTTTGATTTTCCCTAAAAAACAGCAAAACTATGGTTTGGCCATTGTTTTAGGGTTTTTACTTCCATTTGGCTTTATCGTGGTCAGGGATATTTTTGATGATACTATCAAGGATCAAAGAGACTTGAAAAAGAATTTTATGATCCCACAGCTGGGTATTATCGGGTATAGCCAAAAAGACACCAACCAGGTGGTGTTAGAACATCCAAAATCTGCTGTAGCAGAATCATTTAGATCACTTCGATCTGCGATTACCTATTTGGCAAGTGGAAAGAATACCAAGAAGATTTTGGTTACTTCTTCAGTTTCCGGTGAGGGGAAAACGTTTACTTCCCTAAACTTAGCATCTGCAATGGCTTTGGGGTCCAAGAAAACGGTGGTAGTAGGAGGGGATTTGAGGAGACCGAAACTTGCTTCCTATTTTGGTCATTCAGAAAAAATAGGTTTGTCAACTTATTTAATTGGTAAAGTGGAAGCGGAAGAGATTGTGTTTAAGAGCCAGCATGAAAATCTATCCTTTGTCCCATCAGGGGTAATTCCTCCAAATCCTGCAGAGCTCTTGCAGACAGAGAGACTAAAAGAGTTTTTAGCTTACCTAGAGGAAAGGTTTGATGTGGTAATTTTTGATACTCCGCCAATGGGCTTAGTATCTGAGACCATAGATTTGATGCGCCTGTTTGATATCAACTTATATGTAGTTAGACAATCTTACACTGTGAAAGATCACTTGGTCATGATTAATGACCTCTTTAATAATAAGCAGGTGAAGAACGTGTATGGAGTATTCAATGGGATTATTAATTCAGGTTACCATTACGAAGGCTACAATTACGGTTATGGAAATACATACCTTTATTCTCAAAATAATAAATACATGTACAATTATTATGGAGAGGATCTTGAAACTAAAAAGAAGAGGATCAGAAAGATGGATAGTTCTTTCTGGAAAAAAATCACAAAAGCATTTAGAGTCAAGTAACAATTTTCATATTCTCCTTAATAAATAATACAAGCTTGAAGAAAGCAGCCTTAATACCCGCCCGATTTGCCTCTACAAGACTTCCTGCAAAGTTGGTTCAGGATTTAGGAGGTAAATCTGTAATCCAAAGAACTTATCTGAGTACTGTAGCAACTGGGGTATTTGATGAAGTTTGGGTGGTAACAGATCATGTGGAAATCGCAAAGCAAATCGAAAGTCTTGGGGGAAAAGTGTTTTTCAGTCAAAAGGCCCATGAGAGTGGTTCTGATCGAATTGCAGAAGCGCTAAAGGAGGTTGATGCTGAAATTATAGTGAATGTACAGGGAGATGAACCTTTTCAGGATCGAAAGTCCTTAACTGACTTAGTTCAGGTTTTTGAGGATGGTGAGGTCCAGGTAGCATCTTTAAAGACCCTTATTTCTGAAGATGAGGCACAGAATCCGAACTTTGTGAAAGTTGTCAGCAATAAGGAAGGGGATGCCTTATATTTTTCCAGATCCTCCATTCCTTATAATCGGGACAAAATCAGGGATTTGCAGTATTGGAAACATGTTGGAGTCTATGCCTATAGAAGACAGGCTTTATTAGCATTTACCAAAATGCCAAAGTCTGAACTGGAAAGGATAGAGATGCTGGAGCAATTGAGATTACTCGAAATCGGCTTAAAAATCCGTATGGTGGAAACTACTCATCAGGCAGTAGCCATAGATACGGCTGAAGATTTGGCAAGAGCTAGAAGCATTATGGGAATAAAGGAATGAAGGCTTTGCCTAATTGGATTCAAGTTCAGCTTCCGATCTGATTGATATGATAGATCAATTCCTTGTGGAAAGTCCTTCCGGTAGGAAGGATTTGTTGACCTAATTTTACTGGTTCATAGTTTATGGCCTCCACTTTTTTGGACTTCATCAATTTACCCAAATCTGACCTGGAAAGAATAGAAATGCCGGAACAGCTAAGGTTAGTCGAAAACGGATTGAAAATCCTCATGGTGGAAACTGTCCTTCAAGCCATAGCCATCGATTCAACAGAGGATTTGACAAGTGCAGAAGCATCATGAGCCTGAAGTGATTTTTTATTCAAATAATTCAAGATTTGTATTTCAAAATTTTATTTTTGCTTCCTTAAGAGTTCTATTTGTAAATTTATAAAATAATTTAAAGTCATATTTTTTCTATATTCCACTTTCCATAAAATTTTAGGAATGTAGTTTTTTGAATATTAATATGGTTTTAGATGCTGAGTCAAATGTTTTTAAATATTAACTGAATTATTATTGAAAATTTTAAATGTCATCCTGTCAGGTGGAGTAGGTTCAAGACTATGGCCACTCTCAAGAAAATCTCAACCGAAGCAATATCTGCCTCTTTTCGAAAATAAAACACTTTTTCAAAAGACAGTAAATCGGAATCTAGAATTCTGTGATGAGATCATTATAGTCGGTAATTGTGAAAATTATTTACTTTCAAGAAAAGACCTTGATAATTCTGGAATAAGAGAATACAAGGAAATTATTGAAGCTTGCCCAAGAAATACGGCTGCTGCAATTGCTTTTGCTGCATTTTCAGTAGGCCCATCGGATATATTATTTGTCACTCCTTCAGATCATTTAATCGAAAATGGGGAAATGTATAAAAATTCGGTGGAAAGATCGATACAATTAGCTAAGGAGGGTTTCATTGTGACTTTTGGATTAAAACCAACGAAGCCCGAGACGGGATTTGGCTATATAGAAGCAGATGGAGAAGAAGTAAAGAGTTTTAGGGAAAAACCAAATTTAACGACCGCAGAAGGATTTTTAAAAAGTGGCAATTTTTATTGGAACTCTGGAATGTTTTGCTTTCAAGCAAGCGTTTTCCTTGAAGAATTAAAAAACTTTGAACCAGATGTATATTTAGCTTCTAAGAATTGTTTTGAATCAATTGAGAATAGAAAATTAGATTTTGATCTTTCTATGAAAATCCCTTCAATTTCTGTGGATTATGCTGTAATGGAAAGAACAAAAAAAATCAAGGTAGTTCCTTCTAAGTTCGAATGGTCAGATATGGGATCTTTTGAATCAATTTATGATCACTTTTTAAACCAGGGGCATAATGTAGACCTGTATGGAAATATGGTGATCGGAACTAGTATTCATTCTGAATTTCTAGGATTGAAAAACACTCTACTTATTTATACGGATGATGCTATATTAATTCTTAAGAAAGAGAATGCTCAGGATGTTAAGAAGGTTTTTGAGAGATTAGAACTAGAGAATCCAAGGCTAATTAATTAATTTCCGGATTTTCGGGTTTCAGTCTGAATTTGTATAAAAATTTCTATTGGTTTTGGTGCTTAGGAAGAACTGATTATATGTTTTCCGCAATAGAGCTAGTAGTTAAAGAATTAGTTTAAAAAGTCGAGGATAATCGTCCACCTACGACAGTCCACTGTCGATAGCAGGATGGAATAAACTTCAAACCTTTTTTCTTTGGCTACTGGAAAGAACTCTTTTTAACATAATTTATTATTAAAAGTTTGATTTTAAAAAAAAAATAAATTTTGAAAAACTCTAATTATTGATTTTTTATTTGCATAAACACTTGATTTTTCCAATTGACTGATAGTGATTTAATATGAATTGTTTTCAATCGTTAAGATAGATGAAAATCATACTTCAAAATCAGAAAAAGAATTATTACTAGGCAACTTATGCGTAAAAAATTAAATTTGAGTAGCTTATCTTACAGGGAAATTTCTAAGAATTCTACATGATTTATTTATCATAATTTAAATACAAAATAGTGTTATTAACGACTAAAATATATATAGCTGGCCATAATGGAATGGTTGGCTCGGCAATATGGAGAGCCTTGGAATCTAAAGGATACACCAATCTTATTGGTAAATCCTCCCATGAATTGGATTTAAGGGATATGTTGGCTGTATCAGACTTCTTTGAAAAAGAAAAACCGGAAGTGGTGATTGATGCTGCGGCAAGGGTAGGAGGGATTTTAGCAAACAATAATTATCCCTACCAATTTTTAATGGAGAATATGCAAATTCAAAACAACCTAATTGATACCTCATTAAAATTTGATGTTCAAAAATTTATCTTTTTAGGCTCTTCATGTATCTACCCTAAAATGGCACCTCAGCCATTAAAAGAAGAATATCTTTTAACTGGTCCATTAGAACCTACAAATGAATGGTATGCAATTGCGAAAATTACTGGTGTAAAAGCGTGCGAATCCATTCGAAAGCAATTCGGTAAAGATTATATTTCCTTGATGCCTACCAATTTATATGGACCTTATGATAATTTTGACTTAAATACTTCCCATGTGCTTCCTGCCATGATCCGTAAATTTCACGAAGCAAAAGAGCAGTCGACAGTCGACGGTCAACAGTCGGCAGTTACCTTGTGGGGTTCTGGTACTCCTATGAGGGAATTTTTATTTGTTGAGGACTTGGCTGATGCAGTGGTTTTTGCTTTGGAAAATCAATTTCAGGATAATTTATACAATGTTGGAACTGGAGTAGATTTAACTATCAAAGAATTGGCTGAGCTGATCCAAAAAACAGTTGGGCATAATGGTGAAATTATTTGGGATTCAAGTAAACCAGATGGGACACCTAGGAAATTGATGGATGTCTCTAAAATGGAAGCTGCTGGATGGAGAGCTAAAGTTTCTTTAGAAGAGGGAATCCAAAGAACCTATGCCTGGTTTCTACAGAACCAAGAAACATTTAAACAAGTAAAAATATAGTTAATAGCTTAAATCTTAAGTGAATTTCGCTTAGCGTTTAACTATTAACCTTTAACAATTTAATATGAAAACAGCATTAATTACTGGTGTCACCGGACAAGATGGGTCCTACTTGGCCGAATTACTTTTGGAAAAAGGGTACAAAGTTCATGGAATAAAAAGAAGAGCCTCATCATTTAATACTCAACGAGTAGATCATCTCTACCAAGATCCTCATAATGAATCTATTCGATTCAAGATGCATTATGGCGATTTGACGGATTCTATGAATATTATTCGAATCATTCAGGAAGTTCAGCCAGATGAAATCTATAATTTAGGAGCAATGTCCCATGTCAAAGTCTCTTTTGATTCACCGGAATATGTGGCGAATGTAGATGGGATTGGGACACTTAGAATTTTAGAAGCAGTACGTATTTTAGGCTTAGAGAAGAAAACTAGAATATATCAAGCTTCCACGTCTGAGTTATATGGGGGTATGCCCGAGAATAAAAACGAGAATGGATTTTATGATGAAAATTCGCCTTTTTATCCCCGTTCTCCTTATGGTGCAGCAAAAATCTATGGTTTTTGGATAACCAAAAACTACAGAGAAGCTTATGGTATGTTTGCTTGTAATGGAATTTTGTTTAATCATGAATCACCAAGAAGAGGTGAAACTTTTGTAACAAGAAAAATTACCATGGCTGTTGCAGCCATTGCCTTGGGTATGCAGGATTGCTTGTATTTAGGTAATCTGGAGGCATTAAGGGATTGGGGCCATGCTAAAGACTATGTTAAAGCCATGTGGTTAATACTTCAGCAGGAAAAACCTGAGGATTTTGTGATAGCTACCGGAAAAACTACCAAAGTCCGTGATTTCGTGCAGATGTCTTTTGAGCATGTAGGTTTCAAAATCCGCTGGGAGGGAAAAGGAGTGAATGAGGTTGGGATATTGGATTCTATTGATAATGATAAGTATCTATTAGCAACTGGTGTCAGCCTGAGCGAAGTCGAAGCCTCAAAACTCCTTGGGCAGGTACTGGTCAAGGTAGATCCAACTTACTTCCGCCCTACCGAAGTAGATCTTCTTCTAGGCGACCCGACAAAATCGAAAACACAATTGGGCTGGGAACCTGAATTTGACTTGAATGGCCTGGTTAATGATATGATGACATCAGATATCAAGTTGACCCAAAAAGATTTACACTTAGTAGAAGGTGGACATCCAGTTTATAGACAATCGGAATAGTATTTAATTTGAAGATTATTGCATGCCCAGGCCTTTCTAAATAAATGGTCTGGGTATTTTTATTTAAAGTGGACAAATTAACTTTTTTAGTTCGGATTTATGATTACCCGCAATTGATCCAATAGTTAAAGAATGAGATTAGAAAGTCACGGAAAATCGTCCGCAGACTACAGTCAACTGTCCAAAGCTCATTGAAATATCCTATACCCCCCTTTTTCTTTGGCAACTAGTAAGAAGGCAGATATTCATATTAAATTTTATTCTTTTTAATTTTAATTTGGAATAATATATACTGTAAATAAATATAGTGAAACTGTAATTTAATAATTAGTTTTTCTGAATTGCTAAATTTTGACCAGCTTTTCTACGAAATTGATTAAGTTTGCGCAGTTTTTGAACAAGAATTTAAAAATTCATTTATGCGGAGTTTCCGACTCGGGATTGTTTGTATCCTAGCCCTATTAGCTGCTACAGCTTGTGTATCCAATGAGAAGATTATTTATCTTCAAAATCAAGAGGGAAATACCCCAATAGAAGAAGGAGAATTAATCTCCTACGAAATCCCAGAATACCGATTGCAATACAATGATATCATTGATGTCAATATTCAGACAGTTGATGATATGATCTTAAACGGCTTTAATAATAAAGCTATGACTGGTATGTCAAATCAAATGGGGAATGTTGCAACCCAAACAGGAGGTGATATCTATTATATGACTGGTTATACTGTTGATAATAAAGGAAATATTCGACTTCCAATTGTGGGAGAAGTAAATGTAAAAGATAAAACTCTGGAAGAGGCAAGAGTTTCTATTGAAGAAAAACTGAGAGTCTATGTCACAACCGAACTCTATGTAAAAGTGAAGTTGGGAGGAATTCGTTATTCAGCCTTAGGTGAGTTTAGAAGACCTGGAAAATTTGTGGTGCTTCAGGACAGAATGACGATTTTTGAGGCGATTGCCAATGCAGGTGACTTGACTCCAATTGCAAAAAGGGATGAAGTACTTCTAATACGTCAGTATCCAGAAGGGACAAAACTTCATAGATTGAATTTAAATGACAGACATGTGGTTGAATCTGAATTCTATTTTATTCAGCCCAATGATCAGATCTATGTGGAGCCAATGAAAGTACGTGAGGTAGGAGCTGGGGAAAATGCAGCCCAATCCATTGCCTTGGTTATTTCTGCTATTACTGCTTTAGCTCTAATTTTGAATTTAATTAAATAAGATGTATCCAAATTCACCCCAGAATTCAGCAAATCAGCAGAATCCTTTTATGATGCAAAAAGAGGATGAGATTGATCTAAAAGTCTTATTATTTAATTACCTACAATACTGGCCTTTGATTTTGGCCTTTATGTTTGCAGGTTTGGTTTCAGCATTTCTATTTAATCGATATGCTACTAATATTTTTAAAGTAGAATCCAGTATCCTGGTAGAGGACGATAAACCAAGCTTGGGAACAGACCTATTTGAATCAGCAGGTTTTGGGCTTCAGGGGAAAAACAATATTGAAAATGAAATTGGGATTTTAAAATCATTTTCCTTGGCAGAAGAAACAATTTCTGAGTTGAACTTAAATGTTCAATATTACAATGAGGGCTTTATTACCACCAATCAAATTTATGACAAGCTACCTATTATAGTCTCTGTAGATTGGAAACAGCCTCAATGGGTAGGAGGAATGTTCAAAATTGAAGTTTTGGATGAAAATACTTTTGAATTGCAAATTGAAAATGATGAGTTCAATATTTACAATCCTTCCGATCCCTATTATAAATCAAAACTGGAAGATCCTTCCTTAAAAAAGTCTGTTTATTCCTTTGGAGAAAAAATTGAGGAGGAGAATCTCTCGATTAAAATCAATAGTATTTTTGCCAATCCAGGAGAGAAATTTCAGTTCAAATTAACTGATACACCAACACTTGCCCTGAAATATAAAGAAGAATTGTCTGTTGCCCCAATCAATAAACAGGCATCTATTTTGAATTTAAACCTAGAAACTCCTGTAAGAAGATTGGGGGAAGATTACATCAATAAGTTGATGGAAATGTACTTGAAGAGGGAGTTAGATGAAAAAAACAGGGCTTCAGAAAGTACCATTCGCTTTATTGAAAATCAATTATTGGGAATTTCTGACTCTTTAGAGACTTCAGAAAATAAGTTGCAGCAGTATAGGTCTGAAAATAATGTCTTTAATCTTTCACAGGAAGGTTCGGTAATCTTTGAAAGATTGCAGGAACTTGATAAACAAAGAGGGGAGACTGAGGTCAGTTTAAAATACTATCAAACTCTTAATTCCTATTTAGAAAATAATCAAGGGGGTGATTTGGTTGCTCCATCCATTATTGGTGTAACTGATCCTTTGTTAAATTCATTAGTTGAGGCTTTGGCTGAATTGCAGGCTGAGCAAATCCGATTAAAATCCAATTTTTCTGACCAAGCACCTTCTGTTAGGGAAAATGCTACCCGTATTGCAAATACAAAAAAGCAATTGCAGGAAAATGTGAATCTGGCATTAAATAATACTCGGAATGTATTAGCAGACCTGAATAATAGAATCCGTATGATTCAGGCAGATATTAATGCATTGCCTAAGACAGAAAGAGATCTGATAGGAATTCAACGAAAGTTCACAATCAACGAGAATATTTACGTCTATCTTTTAGAAAAGAAAGCCGAAGCTGAGATTACCAAGGCATCCAATATGCCTAAAAATACCATTTTGGATTTTGCAAAAGCCGGTCAAATCCCTGTTGCACCAAAGCGCTCTTTAAATCTATTGATTGGTTTGATTCTAGGTCTAATAGTACCAATAGGATTCATTACTATTAAGGATTTCTTGAATACGAAAATTGAAGATCCGAAAGAGTTAGAAAATCAAATCAAGGTTCCTTTGATTGGGATGGTTGGAAGAAATAACTCGGATGATGCGCTTCCTGTATTGAATAATCCTCGCTCTTCAGTGACGGAATCCTTCCGATCTTTAAGAGCAGATATGACTTATTTGAGTCAGCAAAAGGAAAACTTAACCATACTCTTTACTTCCTCCATTTCCAGTGAGGGTAAAACCTTTGTATCCATCAATATGGCTTCTGTTTATGCCTTAATGGGTAAGAAAACCATATTGATAGGTTTGGATTTAAGAAAACCTAAGATTGCTGAGGATTTTGGCTTGATGAATGACAAGGGTATGAGTACCTGCTTGAGTTCTGACACCCCATGGCAATCTGTAATCAAGTCTTCTGGACATCCTGATTTTGATGTGATCTTATCTGGTCCTATTCCTCCAAATCCAGCCGAACTCTTACTCCAAGAGAAGTTTACTAACATTGTCAATGAAATAAAGGAAGCCTATGATGTGATCATCTTTGACTGTCCTCCTGTTGGTTTGGTGTCAGAGACCAAAGAATTGTTTGGCTTGGCTGATATCAGTTTCTTTGTTTTCCGACAAGGATATTCCATGAAAGGAAATACTCAAATTTTAAATAACCTAGTTGAAAAAGGCGGGGTTTCTAAAATCTATGGAATATTGAATGATGTCCATATTGACAAAGGCTACGGCTATGGCTACGGTTATGGTTACGGTTATGGATATGGAAATAATTCTTATGGCTACCATGAAGAAGTTACTCCATTGCCTTGGTGGAAAAGGGCGCTGAGAAGAAAAAACTGATTGAAATACGAAGTACGAAACTGGAAATTGGAAAGATGAATTCAGAAGGCTAAAATTAAAGTCAGAAGTAAGAAAAAAAGTCAGAAGTATGAATTCAGAAGGCTGAAATTGAAGTCAGAAGTATGAATTCAGAAGGCTAAAATTAAAGTCAGAAGCATGAATTCAGAAGTCTGAAAAAAAGTAAGAAATCAGAATCTAGAAATCTGAATCAAACATCTGACATCAGTCATCCAACACCTGACAATTTACTTCATGTCCGCTTTCTCCCCAAATTGACTATCCATTGCACATCCTTAATTCATGAACATTTCTTCAATTCTCAGGTTCCCAAGGAATTAGTAATTGGTCACCTTTTTGAAAAAGGGAGGGAACAGAAATCACCCTTTAAAATATCAAATGCAGTTTTAAGTATATAAAAATTCCGTTTAAAAATAGGATAAAAAATGAGTACAAAAACTACTCACTTTACTTATCTTTGAGAAACGATTGCCTTTTTGCTAATTAAAGAGGCATTTTTTTAACAATTAACCCAAAATGTTCATCGAAATCGATGAACCTGATTTTCTTAGCTAAGTTCCTATGAAAATGGAATTGGAAAGTTTTTCTTACAAAAAATTTTCATTTTTCATTTTCCAAACTGGGACTGAAAGGGCGAAGCTGTAGCCGCCCTAAGCAGAGTTTAATTTATAGTAATTCGAGGTAAGCTCTAAGGTTACCATTTAGTTGTAATTTTTAATCTCGCTTGCTAGAGGTGGTTCAAGTGTCTAAAGTTTAATTGCTCCATTCTTTTATCCTCTTCTGGGAAAATTCTAAATCATGATTATCCGCAATGGAGCTAGTAGTTAAAGATTGAGTTTAAAAAGTCGCGGATAATCATCCACCGACGACAGACCACTGCCTAAAGCAGGTTGAAATAAACTTCAAACCCTTTTTTCTTTGGCTTCTGGTAAGAAAGCGGATTTACATATTATTTAATAAAAATATTCAATGAAAGGAATTGTTTTAGCTGGGGGATCTGGTACTAGGCTTTACCCTATTACCAAAGGAACATCAAAACAGTTATTGGCTGTTTATGACAAACCAATGATCTATTACCCTTTGTCTGTTTTGATGTTAGCAGGCATAAAAGAAATTTTAATTATTTCAACTCCTGATGATTTGCCAAATTTTAAGAAACTTTTAGGAACTGGTAAGGATCTAGGCATAACCTTATCCTATGCCGAGCAACCTAGTCCGGATGGTTTGGCCCAAGCATTTATTATAGGAGAAGAATTTATTGGAGAAGATAACGTTTGCCTGATCTTGGGCGACAATATTTTTTATGGACATGGTTTTACCAAATTATTGAGTTCATCTATCAATAATGTCGAAGAGCTTGGGAAGGCTACTGTATTTGGATATTACGTTCAAGATCCAGAGCGCTATGGTGTAGCTGAATTCGATAAAGGAGGTAATGTTTTAAGCATTGAAGAAAAACCTAAAGAGCCAAAATCTAATCAGGCAGTGGTTGGGTTGTATTTTTATCCTAACTCTGTTATTGAAGTAGCTAAAAATATTAAACCTAGCGAAAGGGGCGAGCTCGAAATTACTACTGTCAATCAGGAGTATATGAAAAAGGGTAATCTAAAAGTTGAATTGATGGGAAGAGGCTATGCTTGGTTGGATACAGGTACCCATGAGTCAATGCTAGAAGCATCTAATTTTATTCATACCATTGAAAAAAGACAAGGTTTGAAAGTAGCTTGCCTGGAGGAAATTGCCTTTGAGATGGGATATATTAGCGCTTCACAATTACTTGAATTAGCAGAACCCTTGAAGAAAAACGAGTACGGTCAATACTTAATCAAGAAAGCATCAAAATCGTGAAATTTGAACGTCTTGAAATCCCCGATTTAGTGCTTTGTACTCCAAATGTATTTGGAGATGAACGAGGTTATTTTTTTGAGTCCTTTAAACAACAGGAATTTGAAAGATTTTTAGGTTTTCATGTTCCTTTCTGCCAGGATAATGAATCTAAGTCCACAAAAGGTGTACTTCGAGGCTTGCATTTTCAATTACCTCCCTTTGCCCAAAGCAAATTAGTCCGCGTGATCAAAGGAAGTGTATTGGATGTATCAGTTGATCTCAGAAAGGGATCACCCTATTTTGGGAAACATGTAGCTGTTGAATTGAATGAAGAAAATAAAAATCAATTGTTTATACCTAGAGGCTTTGCCCATGGATTTTTGGTATTGAGCGAGGAGGCTATTTTTGCCTACAAAGTGGATAACTTTTATTCTAAAGAAAATGATAGAGGGTTGTTATTTAATGACGAAAAGATAGGAATCAACTGGGGTATTGCGGAAGATCAAATTTTATTGTCTGAAAAGGATAAAGTTCAACCTATCCTGGAGTTAGCTGATTGTTTTAATTTTAAAGAGGACCTTTATGCATAACATTTTAGTAACTGGAGCAAAAGGACAACTGGGCTCTGAAATCAGAGCTATTTCTGAGAATTATTCTTTTCAGTTTTTTTTTACAGACCAAGAGGAGTTGGATATAACTAAAAAAGAAAATATTGAATCTTTTATTCAGGATAATAAAATTCAGACAATAATTAATTGTGCAGCTTATACCGCAGTCGATAAAGCAGAGTCCGATCAGGAAATTGCCTTCAAAGTGAACCGAGATGCTGTTGGATATTTGGCATCAGCAATTCAAAGTGTAGAGGGAAATATGATTCATATTTCTACTGATTATGTGTTTGATGGCACCGGCTATAAGCCATATATGCCAGGTGATTCTGCAAATCCTAAGAATATATATGGAAAAAGTAAATGGGAAGGTGAGGAATTGATGAGATCAATTCCTCTGTATAATTCACTAATTATTCGGACTTCTTGGGTATACAGTGAATTCGGTTCCAATTTCGTCAGAACAATGCTTCGATTAGGAAAAGAAAGGGAAACATTAAATGTGATTGATGATCAGATTGGTTCACCTACCTATGCAGCAGATCTGGCAAAAGTATTATTAGATATTATTCCAATTCTAGATCATTCTGGAACCAGAACTTACCATTATAGCAATGAAGGCGTATGTTCTTGGTATGATTTTGCGATTGAGATAATGGAAAAGGCAGGTCTAAGCTGTGAAATTATACCCATTCCTACCTCTCAATATCCTACAACTGCATCTAGGCCGCATTATTCTGTCATGGAAAAGGGTGGTTTTAAGTCAGATTATCAATTAGCTATCCCTTATTGGAAAAATTCCCTTCAAGCTTGCCTAAACAAACTTACCAAGTGAAAAATTATTTAGTAATATATCCGATGGAAGGGAAAGGGAGTTTAAGAAATTGGAGTGCTAGAATCAATTGATAGAGAGTTGTACAAAAAAGCAAGAGAATTAGAATTAGACGTTCAGGTTTCAGGATTCCAACGCTGAACATAGAACCTTGAACCTAGAATCGACCTTGGAAAAGGTCGACTCTTCCTACTTCCGCCCAACCGAAGTAGAGCTTCTCTTAGGCGATCCCATCAAATCCAAAACCCAATTAGGTTGGAAGCCAGAATACGATTTAGCTGGATTGGTTGAAGATATTATGATTTCTAATATCAACTAAATGCAAAAAGATTTGCATTTAGTTGAGGGTGGTCACGAGGTAATAAAACAGGCGGAGTAAGAACAAGAAAAAGAATCAGAATTTATTATTAAAAAGTTTAAGCGAAAAAAAAATTCTATTTTAATTCTCAGCTAAGTTAACCTTCCACTTGTCTTTGAGGAGAAATATAGAGTGGTACGATAAGATTTTAATTTTTCTATTAATAATTAGTTGATAGCTGTATTGCTTGAGGTAGAAAAATCTAACTTTTTTAGTTCATCCCTTAAAAATCAGAAAATTTACTTTTATTAACCATCCACCTTCATTGTCTACATCAAAAACTATAGCTAAAAACACTTTACTTTTATATTTTAGGATGTTTTTGGTAATGGGTACAACCCTTTATATGTCCAGAATTGTTTTGGATCAGCTTGGAGTATCAGATTATGGTATTTATTCTTTGGTAGGCGGTATAATTGCTTTGTTTGGTTTTTTAAATTCTTCAATGTCTTCAGCCACACAACGATATTTGGCATTTGATTTAGGAAGAAAAGATGAAAAAAAGTTACAAAAGACCTTTAGTGTGACATTAACTATTCATATGGCCATTGCCATTCTGATTTTGTTTTTTGCTGAAACCATTGGTCTCTGGTATGTGAACTATATAGTAGTGTTACCTCCAGAGAGGCTCTTTGCGGCTAATTTAGTCTATCAATTTTCTGTTTTGACTGCTTTAATAGGTATAATTCAAGTCCCTTATGACTCACTTATCATTGCTTATGAAAAGATGAACGTTTACGCTTACATAAGTATGGTTGAAGTTGCTTTAAAATTAGGATTGGTTTTTGTATTAGTTAAATATGGAGGTGATAAGTTAATTGCTTATTCAATACTTGTCTTTTTGGTTACTTTAATTGTTAGAAGTATCTATCAGATTTATTGTATAAGAATGTATAAAGCAAGTAAATATAGTTTTGAGTATGATAAAATATATATAAAAGAATTGATTAGTTATTCTGGTTGGAATCTTTTTGGGGGGCTTGCATCTGTAAGTAGAGGACAAGGAATTAATGTTGTATTAAACTTATTCTTTGGAACAGTAGTAAACGCAGCTTATGGGTTGACTTTGCAAGTTCAAAGTGCAGTTAACCAGTTTGTAAATAACTTTCAAGTTGCTGTTAATCCTCAAATAATAAAGAATTATTCAGAAGGGAATCTTGAGAGGATGCATAAACTAATCATTCAAAGTTCAAAATTTTCTTTTTTATTAATGTTTCTTTTAGTTGCTCCAATTTTATTAAATACTGATTTTATTTTAAGTCTTTGGCTTAAAGATTCACCAGATCACACCACTATTTTTGTTCAATTAAGTTTAATAGCAATTCTTATTGATAGTATATCTTACCCTTTCAGGACGGGTATTCAAGCTACAGGTAACATTAAGACCTATCAAGCAGTAGTTGGTTCATTACAAATACTTTCTATCCCTATTTCAATTATTTGGTTATATTTTGAAAATAAGCCAAGCATTGTGTTCTATTCTATAATAATTTTATCTTTTTTTTCTTTAGTTTGTCGGATTTATTTTATAAGAAAAGAAGTAAATATGAATTTAAAAGAGTTCTTTTATCAAGTGATAATTAGAGTTGTATTAATAAGTTCTTTGGCGTACTGTAATTCAGAATTTCTTAATATTATTTATTTTCATTCCTACTGGAATAGATTGTTGTATTCAGTTCTAACAACTTTTATATTGGTTTTATTTGGCTTAAGTATTAAAGATATTTATATGGTTAAGACCTTTTTAACCAAAAGTAAACATGGGTGATATTATTTGTTTTGATGATGTTAAGTCATATATAATAAATCTAGCAGTATAATGGATTATAAATTTCAACAAAAAATCTCTTTTGATTTTTTATCTAATGACCCTTGGTTTGATTATCTTTCTTTTTTATATAATATTAATAATATTTAATAAATTTAAACTTTGATAAAATGATTAGATTGTACCATTATTTTAATAATTTTGGGGACGATTTGTCCCCCTATATAATTTCTAAGCTTAGTAAGGAAAAAGTTGTATACAGGAAGCCGTTCTCATTTAAAAGAAGTTTTCTTGATTTTTTAAGATTTTTTAAGAAGATTTTTTTAGAAGCTTCTTTTGATAAATCATTACTTATGTACTCTCCATTTCATAAGGTAATTATTTCAATTGGATCTATTCTTGAAGAATCCACATCAAATTCAGTTGTTTGGGGTTCTGGTCTTGGATCTCGAAATATAAATATCAAAGGTGGAAATTTTTTAGCTGTCAGGGGGCCTTTATCGCAGCAAAGATTGGCTGAACTTGGATTTAATGTTCCGACCGCTATTGGGGATCCTGCCATTCTCTTGCCCTTAATTTATCCTTCGGGAGAACGTAGTATTGTTAAGAAATTTAAAATCGGAATAATACCTCATAAAACAGACTTTCATGAGGTTAATGAAAAGGCAAAGAATTTAAATAGAAGTGAAATATTAATTTTGAATCTTGGTGATGTTAATTTAGAAAATGCTATTGATGATATTATCTCTTGCCAATATGTTTTATCTTCATCTTTGCATGGGTTAATAGTTGCCCATTCTTACAATATTCCAGCTGTTCGTTTTCGAAAAGGTGTATTATTTGGTGATGGAAGCAAATTTTTAGATTATTTTTTATCCGTTGGAATTTCTGACTATGATCCAATTGATTTTCAAGATATAGATTTTTCTGAAATTGAAAATATTATAAGTGCTGTTAATAAATTTGATGCTTTTTCATTACCAAAAAATGATTTAAGGGAATTACAAAAATCACTGTTAAATGCAGCTCCATTTTATGTACATGAAAGTTTTAAGAAATTAATAAATTAACTTGAAAATCAGTTTAATAATTCCAGCATACAATGCTGAGAATCATATTTTAAAATGCTTATCCAGTGTATTAGATCAAGACATAGCTAAAGATGAATATGAAATTATAGTTGTAGATGATGGGAGTACCGACAATACAAATAGAATTGTTCAAGAATTTATTGAACATTCAGAAAATATTATTCTTCTTAGCCAAGAAAATCAGCGTCAAGGGGCTGCTAGAAATAATGCACTTAAAATCGCAAAGGGTGAATTTATTTGGTTTGTAGATAGCGATGATTATATAGAAAGTAATGTCCTATTATTTTTGTATACTTTGGCAATTGAGAACAATTTGGATTTGTTGTGTTTTAAAAATTATAAAGTATCTGATAATACAATAGTAGAAAATGACTTGAATTTGAAATATTTGTCTTTTAATTCAATTTATTCCGGTCAGGAATTTATTAATTCTCATAATATCTATTGTGGCCCATGTTTCTGTATTTATAGAAGGGAATTTTTAAATGAATATAATTTAAAGTTTAAGGAAGGTGTATTTTATGAAGATAATGAATTTATGCTTCGTATATATTATTATGCGAATAGAGTTTATTATGTAAAAAAAGTTTGTTATTTTGTTGTATTAACAAATGAGTCTGCTACGCGACAAATATCACCTGTTCCTATTTTTGATCTCATAAAAGTTGTTTGCTATATGCTTGAATTCTCAAATGAAATTGAATCAAACCGGAAGACATATACTAATAGCCTTTATTATGTTGTATTGACATTTAATACTGCCCTTTATAGATTGAGAGTCCAAAATGAGATTATACATAAGGAATTTATTGAAAGAATAAAATATATAAGAAAGCCACTAATTAGAGCTATGTTTAGATCAAATTCGGTAAAATATTTTTTAGAAGGTCTTATTTTTACTTTTTCAAGTAAACTACTATTATTAATATCAAATGTTTTAAAATGAAATTTATAAATATTTTAACACGTTATAATTTTCCTAATTTTATTCATCAATTAGATAATGCACGGTTTAAAAACATAATATCTTTTCATGAAAATTCAAGCGAAGAAATTATTTGGGATTTCATTGTTGTTTATGAAGGAATAAATGAGATAAGGGATTTTAAAGTTAAGAAAGGTGGTTTAATTTTTATTTCTGGAGAACCTCCAATGAGTAGTGTTTATCCAAAGAAATTCTTAGATCAATTTGACCTTGTTATATCTTCTCATCCTAGACTAAATCACCCTAGAAATATTCTTTTTCAACAAGGTCTTAATTGGCATTTTGGATATAACTTCCGGAAGAATTCTTATTCTTACACATACGAAAGTTTGATTAATTTGGCACTACCGGTTAAAACAAAAAATATTTCTATTATTTCATCTTCAAAGAGAATGATGCCTGGGCATAGAAAGCGGAGTAAATTAATAGGTTCTCTGATGAAGCAATTCCCGGATTCAATAGATTTTTTTGGTAAGGGAATAAAACCAATTGATGATAAAGCTGATGCTTTACTTCCCTATAGATTTCATATTTGTATTGAAAATTCTTTTATTAATGATTATTGGACTGAGAAATTTGCTGATCCCTTGTTAGGTTATAGTGTTCCAATTTATATTGGTTGTCCTAATATAAAAAAATATTTTGATGATGATTTTTACTTTCATTTTAATATTTCAGATTCAAATGGGCTTGTTAATTTAATTCATCAAATAAATCAAAATCCTGTTAAAATCTATAATGAAAAAATAGGATCCCTCATTGAAGGAAGAAAAAAACTCTTGAATGAATATAATATTTTCTCCTTAATAAATTTTATTATTCCTAGAATTACTTTATTTGATTCTTTTAAATATTATTCTGTTTCTCTTTTACCTTGTAATCATTTCAAAATATATAATTTTTTGTTGTATAAATTGCGTTTAAGAAGGTTGATTCTTCGTTTTATTTCTTTATATTGATGACTCAGAGATTATTTTTATATTTTATAGGAATTATTTTTATTTCTATGTCCATTTCTGCAATGGGTGTATTTTTAATTGCAAAAATACTTCCAGTTAATCTTTCTGAAATTTTCTTAATTCCTGGTATAGTACTAGTTTTGTCTGCTAATAAAGATATAAAAGATATTATTATAAGGAACTTGAAGAAAAAGAATATTGTTATTTGTTTTTTTGCTTTATCTTTATTCTCAATTATTGGATTAATGACTGGTAATAATATAGCATTCGTTTATTCTGATTTTCGATCAATATTTATTTTTTTATTTTTTTCAATATTGGTTGTCGAGAATTATGAAAAACAAGTGACTTTTAAAAATTTTGTCTACCATATTTTTATTTGTGTTTCTTTATTTGATTTTATTTTTTTATTATTTAGAAAATCATATTTTTACATGGATACTGAAAGATTTATTGCTTTAACAATCTGTCCATTTGTTTTATCTATTATTTTTCTTAATAAGAATAAATATTTCTCTTCTGGGGTTTTTTTAATCATTTTGATTTATCAGACAGTGGTTTCAACCATGAGAATTAATTATGTTTTTATTATTTTTTACCTACTATATTTACTTTTTTTTATTTTCATTTCGATTAGAAATAAGAAAATGTTTTTTAAATCAATAGTCTTTGTTGTATTACTTGTTTTTTCTTCTTTTAAATTTGCTCCTTTAGTTTTAAACTTTTTAGAATCTAATGGTAGTAGATATGTTCATTCGATTGTAAGAACAGAATCTATGTTAAATAATTTTGATGAAGAGGAAGAAATTCGCATTAATACTATAAAGTTATTTTATAAAGAACCTATGTCATTAATATTTCCTCAAGGATTGGGATGGAGAAATCATATTGACCGTATTCAAAATCTTTACCGTGAGAAGTACAGTGTTCTTAGTACTATGGATTCAAATATTTTCTATTGTTTCTATCATTTTGGATTATTTTTTGGCTTTTTAATAATTATTTTTTTATTTAGATTATTATTTCATCTTTTTATTAATGTTTTATCTCAATGTTCATTTATAGGATTTGTTTATTATACTGTTCTTATTGGTAGTTTTTGTTCAATGTTTGTTTTAAAATCTTGGATATTTGTTTATTTTAACTTTGGTTTTATATATGCATTTATAATAGTTCTTTTACGATATCCAGACAAATATTTTTTAAAGCATTAATTGATTGCGTTGAATTTAATTTCTAAGGTTTTTTAATTATAATTATTAATATTTTATTTTTCTTCTAAATTGAGTTCTTGTTTTATTTATTCCTTTACTTTGTTATGATCAAATATTGTTTTATTCATAATTTCGCTCAACATTATAGGTTAGGTATTTTTAAAAAATTGAATCCTCATTTTGATTTTTACTTTGGAAACAAGATAGATGGATCAATTGCAAAGTTGGATTATTCCAAATTGTCTAATTTTAGAGGTGAATTGCGAAATATCACTTTGATATTTAAACCTTTTTATTATCAGATAGGTGCATTTAAGTTGTTGTTTAAAAAGTATGATAAATTTCTTCTGTTAGGGGAATATTATTGTGTAAGTACTTGGTTGATTTTAATTTTTGGTAAAATTCTAAATAAAAAAGTGTTTTTATGGACTCATGGATGGTATGGGAATGAATCCTTTATTAAGGGGTTTGTAAAAAAGGTCTTTTTTAAGATGGCAGACGGTTTATTTCTATATGGAGATTATGCGAAGAAATTAATGATTTCTGAAGGATTTGATGGTTCTACACTCCACGTTGTTTATAATTCTTTAGATTATGACCAGCAATTTGCTATCCGAAAAAGAATACAACTTTCTTCAGTATTTAAAGGTCATTTTTTAAATAATAATCCAAATTTGATTTTTATTGGTAGGTTGACAAAAATCAAGAGGCTAGATTTATTAATAGAAGCAGTATCTTTATGTTCTTTGTCGGGTAATGCAGTTAACTTGACAATAATCGGCGATGGTGATGAACTTTCATTTTTGGAGGTGTTAGTACGTAATTATAACCTTAATGTTTGGTTTTATGGTCCTTGCTATGAAGAAGAAAAGATTGCTGAATTAGTTTATAACGCAGATCTTTGCGTTTCTCCTGGAAATGTTGGGCTTACAGCAATGCATAGTTTGGGCTATGGAACTCCTGTAATTACACATAATGATTTTACAAATCAAATGCCAGAATTTGAAGCTATCGCTCCGGGTGAAACTGGTGATTTTTTTGAATATCAAGATATTAATTCACTTCATAATAAAATTATCACTTGGCTTGATGATAAAAGTGGAAAGCGTGAACTTGTTCGACAAAATTGTTTTAAAATGATAGATCTTAAATATAATCCTAAATATCAAAGCGAACTAATATTGTCTATATTGGAAAAGTGGTAGTTATGTTGATGCTACGAAAAGTATATCGGTCTTTAAAGATGTTCATTTTCAGGTTTTTTTATGGCTTAAAAAATGTTCATCCGACATTTTATATGGGTGGTTCATCTAAAATAGCAAAAAATTTAAAAGCAGATGCTTTTGTTTATGTTGGACCAAAATGTATTATTTATCCTAATGTTGAAATAGGAGCTTATAGTATGTTGGCTAATAATGTTTCTATTTTGGGGGCAGATCATAAGTATACAATACCTGGTGTCCCTATTATTTTTGCAGGAAGGGACAAACTACTTAATACTCAAATTGGTAAAGATGTTTGGATTGGGGCACATGCTATAATAATGACTGGTGTAAAAGTCGGAGATGGAGCTATTATAGCAGCGGGATCGGTGGTAACAAAAGATTGTGAACCTTTCACTATTTATGGTGGTGTTCCAGCCAAGAAGATTAAGAGTAGATTTGAAAAAGATGAGGATATTGAAGTCCACAGAAATATGCTTTTAAAAAATAGTAATAGTTTGGGGTTTGGAATTAATGACTTATGTTAGAAGAAAATAGAGTTAATTTTTCAGCTTACAAGAACAATGAATATTATCCTGGTCCTAAAGTTAAAATATTAATTTGGACATTTATAAATGCATTTTTTTTTAATAATTCATTTGCTGTGTTTAATTCTTTGAAGCTTTTTATTCTTAAGATCTTTGGGGCTAAGATTGGAGCAAATGTTTTAATTAAGCAATCTGTTAATATTAAATACCCTTGGTTTTTGAAAATAGGAAATAATGTGTGGATTGGTGAAGGTGTTTGGATTGATAATCTTACACAAGTTTCAATAGGAAATAATGTATGTATTTCACAAGGGGCCATGCTATTATGTGGGAATCATGATTATAAAAAAAAATCTTTTGATTTAATTTTAGGTGAAATACAATTAGATGAAGGGGTTTGGATAGGTGCAAAAGCAATTGTTTGTCCGGGTGTCAAATGTCACACCCATTCAATTTTGACTGTTGGTTCGATAGCTTCACAAAATCTTGATGGATTCACCATCTATCATGGTAATCCAGCTAAACCAGTTCGCAAAAGAGTTATTCAAGAATAATTAAATTATTCATATTTATCTATAATAATTAATACATTTGTTTTTGAAGGTTTCTATCATAACTGTCACATATAATTCTTCTGAAACCGTTCAGGATACTATCAATAGTATTCGTTCACAAGATTATCCCGATTTTGAATATATCATTGTTGATGGTAAATCAAGTGATGCAACAGTTGACATCATCAATAATAATTTGGATGTTATTTCTAAATGGATTTCTGAGCCAGATAATGGTCTTTATGATGCTATGAATAAAGGAATTAAGATGGCTACAGGAGATATTGTAGGGATTATTAACTCTGATGACTTTTACCATAAATCAGATTCAATTTCTCAGATTGTTGAAGCATTTGAAAACTTTGATACTGAATCCGTTTATGCAGACGTTATTTTTGTTGATCCTTCCAATTTAGGAAAGACTGTGCGATATTATAGTTCAAAAAGATTTGCTCTTTCTAAGTTTAGAAAAGGGATTATGCCTGCTCACCCAACATTTTTCACCTATAGAAGAAATTTTGAAAAGTATGGCTATTACAAAACAGATTATAAAATTACCGCTGATTTCGAATTACTCGTAAGATTCCTTTACAAATACAAATTGAGCTCTCATTATTTGCCAATTCCTTTGATGAAAATGCGGACTGGCGGGCTGAGCACTAAATCATGGAAAAGTAATATTATTATTAATCAAGAGGATTTACGTGCTTGCAAAGAGAATGGACTGAAGACTAACTATTTCTGGCTGTATTCTAGATACTTTAAAAAATTGCTTGAATATTTTCCTAAACTATTTTGAAAAAGATTCTTTTCCTTGTAATTCTCTTTATACTTCTCTTAGATATATCTGGATTAGCACAATCATTACCAGCTAATTTTCCTGTATTAGTGGAATCTGAGAGACGCAATCAGTTAATTGATTCTTTATCCAAGTATAATTCTTTTGCGCTTAGACCTCATATAGTCGATACCTTGATCTACTCATATTCAAAGAGTATAATTGATAGTGAAGTTTCAATCAAATTAAGCCCAATAATAAATACCACAAGAATTAGTACCAAAAGGCCTTACAGCTGGGCAGATAATGGAATGATATCTAACCCAGGATTCCAAACTTATTTTTCTGGCGGGATAAATGTAAAATGGAAATTTATAAATTTTGATTTTCGTCCTGAATTAATAATTGTTCAGAACCAAGGTTTTGAAACTAATCTAGATAACTTTTCAGAATCAGAATTAAGAAATAAGTTTTTTTATTGGAATTATGGTGATTTCCCAGAACGTTTTGGGGACGGTTGGTTAGTAAATACTTGGTGGGGTCAATCCAAACTGACTTTTGAGTATGGTGCTTTTGAAATAGGAGCTGCGACAGAAAATATTTGGTGGGGGCCTGGCCAGTTTAATGCTTTAACCTTCTCCAACAATGCCCAAGGTTTTCCTCATTTGACTTTAAATACTATAAAACCAGCGAAGACTTTTTTAGGCAATTTTGAAACTCAATTTATAATAGGACAACTTCAAAATTCTGGTCTAGATCCCTCACAATATCCTGAATTGAATGATAAATATTTCACCCCTTTTTCTGGTGACTGGAGGTACCTAAATGCGTTAATGTTATCATATAATCCAAAGTGGATACCTAATCTTTTTGTAGGCTTTACTCGAACATTCCAGCAGTATTCCGAATCAATGGGGCATGGGTTTTTAGATTATTTCCCCGTTTTCAATGGTGTCACAAAAGACCAATATGGTTTTGATAGAGATGAAGATGGGCAAGATCAGCAAATTACTGTTTTTGGTAGATATGTTATTCAAAAAACAAAATCTGAATTCTATTTTGAATTTGGGCGTAGAGATCATTCCTTAAATTGGAGAGAGTTTATTCTAAATCCAGAACATGCACGAGCCTATATTCTAGGTTTCGTACAGTTGTTTGATCTTCCTTCTACTTCAAAATTACTTCATATTCGCGGGGAAATGACTCAGCAGCAGGAATCTGTAAATAGGTATATTCGTTATGAAGGGCTTGGTGGCGGCCTAACTTGGCAAACACATACTCCAGCCCGTGGTTTTGTAAATTATGGACAACCTTTAGGAGTTGGCATAGGAGTAGGGGCTAACGTGCAGACATTGGAATTTTCTCTTGTTGAAGGCATGGATAAAATGGGTGTTCAACTGGAGCGCCTGGCCAATAATCAGGATTTCTATTACAAAGCTCAATTACAGGATACTCAACGTAAACCATGGGTTGATATGTCCCTAGGATTTCTATTTGATAAAAAATGGGATAATTTATTATTAAGCTCAAAACTACAAATCATCCGAGCTCATAATTATCAATGGCAATTGGACCCAACTAGTACTCCAGATTTTCCGAAAGGGGAGAACTTAACTTCATTTTTGGCCCAGACGAGTCTGATTTATTTCTGGAATAAATAAGAATCCCTATTAAAATGTTGTACTTAAATTTCTTCTTAAAGATACTCGATGTGGTACTTATCTACAGATTTTAACCTGCGTTTACTTTTTTGGGTAGATTTCACCCAATAATTTTGGATTGAACTGGTTTTATTTTTAATTAAAACATGAATTTATGGAAGTCTTTAAAATGAAGATAAGTTTATTTTGTTAAATTAAATGTTTCACATACAAAAAAAGGAATTTCATATTTTTCATAAAAAGTTCTTAAAATTATTTTTTTGTTAATGGCAAGGCATTTGTTTTAAAGATTCTTAAATTTGCTAAAATTCTAAACCACTAGCTATGCTTTTTTTATTCGTTATTCTGACTGCTTTTTCAGTTGGTTTTTTGATCTATCCAATTTTGATTTCCTTTTTGAAGAAAATGAAATTAGGAGATACACCAGGAGGTAGAAAAATCCATAAAGCTTTTATTCCATCAATGGGAGGGATAGGTTTCGTTTGTGCTGCTGGCGTTGCTGTAGGAATTTGGGGATGGCAATTTCCGCTTCCTGATCTCCGGTATTTACTTGGGGCTATTTTTTTAATGTTTCTCGTTGGCTTGAGAGATGATATTGTTGAGTTAAAGGCATCGAGAAAATTACTTGGTCAAATTGTGGCAGTGATGCTAGTGGTCGTGGCTGCAGATATACGGATTAAAACATTTCATGGTTTTTTGGGGATTGGAGAATTGAACTTGGCTTTCAGTTATATATTTTCCTCAATAGTACTTTTGGCTCTAACAAATGGATTCAATTTGATTGATGGATTAGATGGACTGGCTGGCACGATTTCAATTATCACTTTAACCATATTAGGTTCTTGGTTTTATGTACAGGGTATTGAAAGTTATGCTTTATTAAGTTTTGTGTTTTTGGGTGGTGTTCTCTCATTTATGGTTTTTAACTGGCATCCCGCTAAAATCTTTATGGGGGATACTGGATCTTTGTCTTTGGGATTTACTTTGGCTACTTTAATTATAGCTTTTATGGAAATTAATGAAGCTTTGCCTGTTGGAACATTTTTAAAAGTTGAACCTACATTTTCTGTTTCAGTGGCTTTGATGATTTTTCCCTTATATGATATGGGAAGAGTATTCACTAAAAGGTTAGCACAAGGAAAAAGACCAATGAGCCCTGATAAGTCTCATGTGCATCATTTTTTAATGCGAATGGGACTTAGTCATGATAAAGTGGCTTTTATTTTAGGTTTCATTCAACTGGGGATTATTCTATTAGCATTTGGGATGAAAGATTTCTCCGACCATATTGTAATGCCTATTATTTCATTTATTGTGATTGTTCTAGGACTTAGACTGGATCAAATCACTGTAAAGTATGTGAAGAAAAAAGTTGAATTAGCCCCTAGAATTCTTGAGATTAAAGAATTGGGTAACAAAGGAAAGACAAAAGTCAAAATTGATAAAACTGAATTCAAAGAAGAAGTAAATTTGAACTAAAATTCTACTTAAAAAAATCCATAAGAAAACCTGCTAAAACTAAATCTAGCAGGTTTTTTTTAGTTTAAGACTAACTTATAGAATTGAATGGTTACTATAGAGTATTAAATACATTTTGGTTTTTTGATGGACAGCTCAAATAGAATATTTGCTTCAATACATTACAATTTAAAAATTTAAATTTTCATCAAACTTTTGGACTTGAATTAGCTTGTAAAATGATTTCATCTTGCTTTATTTCTAACAATCTATTATAGGCAAATTGAAACTGAGTAGATTCTTTATCAAGTTTCCCGATAAGACCTTACATCGGAACTTTTAAGTAAATTCGTTTTCTCAATTAATTTCAATTATCAAATGAAAAGTGAATTGCGAGATAAATATTCTCTAAGAAAGTTCCTTTTTATTAAACCGCCAAAGCAATATTTCGCATTAATAAACCAAAATGAATTCTGGTCTTCTGTTTCCTACAAAAAAGGTTTCGACTCAATCAATAATTCTCATAGTAAATGGATTTTAATACCTAATTAATTATCAATTATCGATATATAAATTGCTAACTAATCCCTACAAGATGGAGTTAAATAATAAACTCTTTTACTTAATATTTATTTCAGAATAGGATTGATTTAAAAGTCATCCATAAAATCTTGAGATCAAAAAGTCCTGATCTATTCTTTATATAATACAAGTCCAGCTTAAATCTAAAATATGTAGAATTTGGTATTTCAGTGTCACCTCTATAACCTTTTGCCTGAGCAAGCCCTGTCAGCCCTGGTTTTACTAAATGCCTATAATTATAACCTTCAATAAAAGTAGAATTTTGCTTATTCTGAGCTGGTATCAATGGTCTAGGGCCTACTAATGACATATTTCCATAAAGGACGTTGAAAAATTGTGGAAGTTCGTCAATACAAGTCTTTCTAATAAATTTGCCCACTTTGGTAATTCTTGGATCATCTTCTGAAGCTTTTTTAAAATCCGCCTCTTTGTTGATGACCATTGATCTGAATTTATAACAATAAAAAGTGGAATTATTAAGACCATTTCTCTTTTGTTTAAAAAATACTGGACCTTTTGAATCCAATTTGATTAAGATTGCTATTAATGGAAAAAACCACCATCCCCAAAGAATAAAAAAACTAATAGCCCCAATAAGATCAAATATTCTCTTTCCTATCAAATTAGATCCATTAATAGTTGGGAGATCAACCACCTCGATGAACTTACTCTTGTTTTTAGGTAAATTGAGAGTAAGACTAACTTCAGAAATGTTTTCTTCAGAAATGTTTTCTTTTACTTGATTGGACATAAATGTCGAGGTAGCTGTTAAACTATCAATTAAAAATTTAATTTAATCGTTTCAAATTTCACCATTTTTGGTTCTACATCAAATAAAAACAAAAGGTTTTTGCTTAAACTCATCCTTTCGTTTTGATTTGGCTAAAAAATAAAACAAAAATAAAGCCATGGCTTTTAGTTGGGGTAGTAATTAATCTTTTTTGCTTATTTTTTGAAAATCTCTTTAACATCTAAATAAATCCCGTGTGCATTATTTTTTGATGAGGATGGGACTCAGGCATGATCAAGTTTCCTTTCTTTTAGGCTTTTTGCAATTAACTGTGATTTTTTTGCTGATTTCTATCGTGACTTTTCGGACAATTTAGTTCTTCCAATCATTTCAATGTTTGCAATTTTCCTTGGTTTAAGATTAGATCATGTGACGGTTAAATACATAAAGAAAAAAGTCGATCTTTCACCTAGATTATTGGAAAATAGAGTGTTAGAAACTAGGAAGAAAAAGAAAATTCATTTATATAAAAGCAATTTTAAGGACAACCCAATCAATATGAATTGATTTGAGAATATTTGAAGTGCAATTTTATCTATGCGAAAAGCTTTTTAATATAGATTTTCTCTTGAAAAATTGGTTTGGTTTTTGTGATTTTAGTGGTATGTTTAGAATTGAATTTCTTCCTTAACTGAATGGCTTACCGAATTCCACTTTCCTTTCCAGTATTTGAGGGTAATGAAAACCATTATACTGGCGAGGTACTGGCCTCAGGGAATTTGGCTACTTACGGTTCATTTATTGATAAATTCGAGAAAAAATTAGCAAGGAAAATTAAATCTCATCAGGCTGTTGCGCTAAACTCCGGAACATCTGCTTTGCATTTGGCGATGGTTCTTTTAGGTATAGGGCCTGGGGATGAGGTGATCTGCCAATCATTTACTTTTTGTGCTTCCGCTAATCCCATTGTTTATCTAGGAGCCAAACCCATCTTTGTAGATAGTGAAACTGATACCTGGAATATTTCTCCTGAATTATTAGAGGATGTTATCTTAACAAGAATTGCTTCCGGCAAAAAGCCTAAAGCCATTGTACTTGTACATCTCTTTGGGATGCCAGCAAAGATCAAAGAAATCATGGAAGTGGCACTAAAGTACCAAATCCCTGTTTTAGAGGATGCTGCAGAAGCGGTTGGAAGTAAATATGAAGGGAACTCCTGCGGAACTTTTGGGAAAATTGGAATTTTCTCTTTCAATGGGAATAAAATTATTACTTCAGGAGGAGGAGGGGCCTTGATTTCTAATGAAACATCGATTGTACAAAAAGCAGCACATTTATCTACTCAGGCTAGAGAAGACCTGCCTTATTACCAGCATCTGGAAATAGGATACAATTACAAGATGAATAACCTAACAGCCGCTATTGGCCTAGCCCAATTAGAAAAGTTGGATGAGTTTGTTAGAAGAAGAAGAAAAATCAATCAAATTTATAGGGAAATGTTTTCAAATTTTCCTGGTATTTCTTTTCAGGATGAAAGTAATGAAAGCTATTCCAACTATTGGTTGACTGCAATATTGATTGATGAAAAGGTGACTGGCTTCTCAAATGATAAGTTAAGGCTTACCCTACTGAAAAAAGGTATTGAAACCAGATTTTTATGGAAACCACTCCATTTGCAACCTGTATTTAAAGAATTGCCTTTTTATGGGGGAAATGTGGCTGAAAGTATGTTTTTAAAAGGTCTTTGTTTACCTAGTTCTTCTAATTTGAGTTTTGATCAACAGGAGGAAATTGCCAGCTTGATTGAAAAAGATATTCTAAAAAGTTTCTAAAAGTGATTTACCAAGAGCGCTTTAAAAGACCTTTGGATATGTTGATGTCCAGTTTGATGTTATTAGTTCTTTCACCTGTATTTATACTTTTAACATTAATTCTTGGTATTTATTACCGATCCTCTCCCTTTTTTGCTCAAGCAAGACCAGGGAAGAATGGGAAAATTTTCTATATCCTGAAGTTCAAAACCATGGATGATATTTTGGATGAACGTGGCTTATTGCTTCCGGATGAAAAGAGAATTACAATTTTAGGTAAATGGATTAGAAATTCATCTTTGGATGAGATTCCTCAACTTATAAATGTCCTGAAAGGCGATATGAGTATGGTGGGACCAAGACCTCTCTTAAGAGAATATATGATGCTTTATTCCGAGGAACAAAATAGGAGGCATGAAATGAGGCCAGGTGTGACTGGTTGGGCTCAGGTAAATGGGCGAAATGCCATTTCCTGGGAGCAGAAGTTTAAATACGATGTTTGGTACGTTAGCAATTGCAGTTTTCTATTGGATGTGAAAATCTTATTTAGCACATTTTTTAATGTTTTAGCAGGTAAAGGTATCACTCAACAAGGTCATGTAAGTTCGGGTAAATTCACGGGTTCAACTGTGAGAAATTTATCCAATCGAAGTATTTCCTGAAGGGGTTTTTTGCAGTTTTAGTTTGCTGTGTTCAGTCGCAGTAGGCAGTAGGCAGTGTTCAGTCGCAGTTGGTAGTTGATCTATGTGAATAGTAGGATGTATTATTCTTTGAACCTAAAAAGTATTTGATTTTTAAGTAAAAACATTCGATTTCAGATATCTAATATCCAAATTGACAACATCGCTTCATTAAAAAAGTCTAAAATTTTATTATATTTTTATAAGTTTTTTTCAGTTGTGAATTGGATTTTACTCATGGGAAAATCAACAATAGACTTTTTAATTATGGTAATAACACAAAATGAAATTGGAATTATTTGAAAATAACATTCGCATGTTTGTTTAAAAAATAATTATCTAGATTATTTATCATATATTTGCTCCCTAGCTAAAGTAAGTTTGAATTCAAATAATTATAATTTGACTGAATTTCTACTATGAATTTTTTGACCAAGTTAAAAATCCTTCCCAGATGGATAATAGCTACGCTTGACTCTTTTATTTTATTACAATGTGCCCTTTTTGGATATTTGGTACGCTTCAACTTTGAATTGGCTCTAATTGAGCAAAATGACGCATTTGCAGGTTCCTTTACTTTTATGGTGGGAGGTCTTCTCGTGATGCAGAATACCAGAAGCTATGAAGGAATTGTCAGACATACCGGTTTTAGGGATGGTTCCAATATTTTCAAAACGGTCATTATTAATTTTGTATTATTTCTATTCCTGAATTTTTTTCATGGGAATTTCCTCAATGATAGATTTCTATTACCAACATCAGTATTGATTATTGCTAGTTTATCAGCCATGTTTATGTTGATATTCTACAGACTATTGGTAAAAGAACTATTTGTCTATTTGAAAAATGGCATCACAGAGAGGGAAATGAAAAACGGAGTAATTTTCGGAGCTGGTGAAGCGGGGATTATTGCTCAGGAAGCGATTAAAAGAGATA
The DNA here is from genome assembly GCF_014206875.1 of Algoriphagus iocasae. GTDB lineage: Bacteria > Bacteroidota > Bacteroidia > Cytophagales > Cyclobacteriaceae > Algoriphagus > Algoriphagus iocasae. The sequence continues at coordinate 825,664 of NZ_JACIJO010000003.1, forward strand.
GTGCAAGTTTATTCAATACAGTGGCTTTTCTGGATGACGATCCTAAAAAGGAGGGGAAGAATATCGATGGGAAAAGAATTTTTAGAGGAATAAATGAGTTAGAAAGATTGGTTAAAAATCATTCTATCACTGAGCTAATCATTGCTGTGAGAGATCTTTCTGTAAGTAGGAAGAATGAAATCATAGATGAGTGTTTGCGATTGAAAGTATCTGTTTCAATCGTACCTCCAGTTGATCAATGGATCAATGGAGGTCTGACTGCCGGAGCCATTCGTGAAATTAAGATTGAAGATTTATTAAGTAGGGAGCAAATCCGTCTTGAAAATCCTAGGATACAGGAGGATTTGATCAATAAAGTAGTTTTAGTCACAGGGGCTGCCGGTTCCATTGGGTCTGAACTCTGCAGACAAATTTCCCATTATGAGCCTAAACTTTTGATCCTCTTGGATATTGCTGAGTCAGCACTCTATGATGTAGAGCAAGAGTTTAGAGAAAAATGGCCTAATTGTCCGATTAAGATTATTCTTGGTGATGTTAGGAATAAGAAAAAGATGAAAGAGGTTTTCAGATCTTTGAAGCCTCAAGTCGTGTTCCATACTGCTGCATACAAGCATGTTCCGATGATGGAGAACTATCCGGAAGAAGCTGTTCATGCCAATGTAATCGGCACAAAAGTTCTAGCAGATCTTTCAGTTTTATCTCAGGTAGATAAGTTTGTTTTCGTATCTACAGACAAAGCTGTTAACCCAACCAATGTAATGGGGGCCAGCAAACGAACTGCAGAAATGTATGTTCAGGCACTTAATGAATATTTGGAAACCAACCATAAGAAGTATCATACCAAGTTTATCACCACTCGTTTTGGAAATGTATTGGGCTCCAATGGTTCGGTAATTCCTTTATTCAAAAAGCAGATTTTGCATGGTGGTCCAATTACGGTGACACATCCTGATATTACCAGATACTTTATGACTATTCCTGAGGCTTGTCAACTCGTTTTGGAAGCAGGAGTTATGGGTGAAGGTGGAGAAATTTATGTCTTTGACATGGGGCAACCTGTGAAGATTTTGGATCTAGCTAAAAAGATGATCCAACTTTCTGGAAAGAAAGTGGATCAGGATATAAAAATAGTTTTTTCTGGATTGAGAGAAGGGGAGAAACTGTACGAGGAATTATTGAATGATTTTGAAACCGTAAAAATCACTCACCATCCTAAGATTAAGATTGCTCAAGTGGCTCCGTCTTCCTATCATAAAATAGATGGTCAAATCGAGTTATTTAATGACTTGATCGGAAAGAATTCAGAAAATGAATTGGTGAGTCATTTGAAAGTGATTGTGCCAGAATTTATTTCCAATTCCTCCAGATTCGAAGTCCTGGATCGATTGAATTGATTTTTTTGAAAAAGGAGTCGTTAGTCAACTGTCCACTACCTTCTGCTTATTGATCATTGAGATCTTTAAATTTGATTAGTAAAAAAATCCCCCTAACCCCCTTTGAATTCGATTTTCTTCCCATCAGTAACGATTCCGAAGGGGGAATGGATCCGTTTCCAACTACTCACTTCTGTCTCATTATCCTGCTTCTCCAGAAGCTGAACTATGCAGCGTTTATCCACATCTTGCTGGCGTAATACTTTCGTCTTCGAATTACGATCCCGGGCCAGCGCTTTGGAAATAATATTATTTCTTTATCGGGCATTTCAGCCATCTTACCTCAGGCTTTCATACCCTTCTACCAAACTTTGACCCCTACAGGGTCTTTTTATTTTTTAATCTCTAATTCTAAATTGAAATAACCTCCAACCTCTTGCTTCCTCTTTAAACTTTAAACTACTATTTCTTTTAGACTTCTGATTTCAGACTTCTGATTTCCATTCCCTTTTCTTTTTTCTTAAGAAGCTGGACTGCCCAGCGTTCATCCACATCTTGCTGGCGTTTGATTTTCGTCTTTGAATGATGATCCCGGGCCAGCGCTTTGGAAATAATATTATTTCTTTACCGGGCATTTCAGCCATCTTACCTCAGGCTTTCATACCCTTCTACCAAACTTTGACCCCTACAGGGTCTTTTTATTTTTTAATCTCTAATTCTAAATTGAAATAACCTCCAACCTCTTGCTTCCTCTTTAAACTTTAAACTACTATTTCTTTTAGACTTCTGATTTCAGACTTCTGATTTCCATTCCCTTTTCTTTTTTCTTAAGAAGCTGGACTGCCCAGCGTTCATCCACATCTTGCTGGCGTAATACTTTCGTCTTCGAATTACGATCCCGGGCCAGCGCTGGTAGACGATTATATCATTAGACCTAGTGTTGAAAACCTTGGCTATTGAAATATTTGATCTCACTGGAGTATTTTTAATTTCTAATTCTAAATTTTTAATTAGATCCAACCTCCAACCTCTTGCTTCCTCTTTAAACTTTAAACTTTCCACTTTAAACTTTTGACCTTCGCCTTCTGTCTCTTCAAACATCCGAAGTACAGACTGTCATTCTCTGATATAGGTTGACCGTTTTAAAGCTACTTTAAAAATGTTAAAAACCGGAAAAAGGATCAATGCTTATCGGAAGTATTCTGAAGATTTCAAGCGTAAATTAGTTGAGGAATATGAAAGAGGGGGCATGTCCGTTCTTCAAATGCAGCGCCTCTATGGGGTTTGCAATGCACTTATTTACAAGTGGATTTATAAATACTCCACTTACAACGAGAAAAATATTAGAATCGTGGAGATGAAAGACAGTCAAAGCAACCGGGTAAAAGAATTGGAAGAGAAGGTCAAGGCTCTGGAACGGACCGTTGGACAGAAGCAGATCATGATCGATTATCTGGAGAAGATGATTGATGTGGCCAAAGAGACCTATTCGATCGACATCAAAAAAAACTCCAACACCCCACCCTCTGGTGGTTCCAAGCCAACAGGGAAATGATTGGCTATTCCCTCAATGAACTCTATCGGACAGTTGGTGTAAGCAAGCAGTCGGTACAGCAAGCTAAAAAGCGACAGGACTCCTTCGACCGGGAGTTGGCTGAACTGATTGTTTTAGCCGACCAGCTCAAAGAAGAACATCCAGGGTGTGGGGTTGAAAAGATGTATTATGCGCTAAGACCGAGTTTAATGGGAAGGGATAAGTTCTGTGAGCTTTTTCTGGAACTGGGCTATGGGGTCAAGCGTGTGAGGAATTACCACAGAACTACTTTCAGCAGTGGGATATACTATCCTAATATCATTGAAGGAATGTGTGTCAGGAGGCCTTTTCAGGTGATCCAGAGCGATATCACTTACTTCCACCTTCATGGCGAGCATTATTATCTGGTGTTTATCATTGATGTCTATACCAGATTGATTGTCGGATATGCAGTAAGCGATCACCTGCGTACAGAGGCGAATATCAGGGCATTGGAGATGGCATTTCAGATCATGGACAGTGAACCATGGAGTACGATCCACCATTCAGATCGAGGATCTCAGTATGGAAGCCATACCTATACGCAGCTGTTGACTGGTCAAAAGATCCACATCAGTATGGGATTGGTGGCCTGGGAAAACCCATATGCAGAACGTATCAATGGAATCATCAAAAACGAATACCTGAAAGGGTGGGTAGTTCGGGATTATAAAGACCTAAAAATAAAAGTGGCAAAAGCGGTCAACCATTACAATGAAAAAAGACCTCACCGAGCTTTTAAAATGAAATCTACTCCAATGGGGTTTTACAAAAAACTAATAGATTTACCGACCCAAGAAAGACCGACGGTGAATATTTATACCGAAGGAAGAAAAAACTTCTTAGGGATATCGATCCCCCAAGAAGTTTACCCAAGAGAAGAACCTCTGGCTCATAATTGCCCGATGGAAATAATTAATGAATGTTGAACCAAACGGTCAACGCTATTTAGGGAAGTACAAAGTACAGACATCCTAAATCATATATCTAATATCATACATCTTAAATCCTTTCAGCTTTCTCACTTCAGACTTTAGACTTTCTTGCTCACAGCCAACTGGCAAACCCAATCTTCCAAATTCCTTCCTATCTTTGTAGAATATTTAAGGATAAACACCTTACTATGAAGAAAGAATTTCAACTCCAACTCAGCCCTGAAGAGGCTTATAATCCAGTTATTTTTCAAGAGACCTTGCTAAAAAAAGCAGGTTTACCATTGGATTCCAAAGATGTAATTGCAAGGCAACTAAAACGGTCTATTGATGCCAGAGGCCGACAAGTAAAAGTTAATATTCAAGCAGAGCTTTTTGTAAAAGAAAAGCCAACTCCTCTGATCGAGCATATTGATCACTATCAAAATGTGACAAATGCAGATCCCATCATTATTGTTGGGGCTGGGCCTGCTGGTCTTTTTGCTGCTTTAAGGGCAATAGAATTAGGCGTAAAGCCCATTATTTTGGAAAGAGGGAAGGATGTAAGGGCTAGGAGGAGAGATTTAGCGGCCATTACCAAAGATCATATAGTCAATCCTGATTCGAATTATTGTTTTGGAGAGGGGGGAGCAGGAACCTATTCTGATGGGAAGCTTTACACTCGGTCAAAGAAAAGGGGAGATATTCGAAGAATCATGGAAATTCTTGTTGCCCATGGTGCAACAGAAGAGATTTTGGTAGATGCTCATCCTCATATTGGGACAAATAAGCTTCCGAAATTAGTGGCCGATTTGAGGAACTCAATACTTGAAGCAGGTGGTGAAATCCATTTTGATTGCAGGGTGGATGATTTAACAATTGAGGGGGATGAAATCAAAGGCGTAGTCACCCAAGATGGAGAGAAGATCAAGGGATTGGGAGTGATTTTGGCAACTGGACATTCCGCTAGAGATATTTTCCATTTGTTGCACGAAAAGAAGGTGTTAATCGAGGCAAAGCCATTTGCATTTGGAGTAAGGATTGAGCATTCTCAAAATCTGATCGATCGAATTCAATATCACTGTGCAGTAGATCGAGGAGAATACCTTCCTGCATCTGCTTATTCTTTGGTGACGCAAACCCAGTATCAAGGAAAGCAAAGGGGTGTTTTTAGCTTTTGCATGTGTCCTGGAGGGTACATTGTGCCTGCAGCTACTTCTCCCGGCGAATTGGTAGTAAATGGGATGAGTCCGAGCAGGAGGGACAGTAAATATGCCAATTCAGGAATCGTTGTCTCTGTGGAATTGGAGGATTTGCCGAATTATCAAAAATTTGGTCCATTAGCAGCAATGCATTTTCAGGCAGATATAGAAAAAAAAGCCTGGAAAATGGGTGGTGAAACTCAGGTTGCCCCAGCTCAACGAATGGTCGATTTTGTCAATAAAAGAGTAAGCAGTTCGCTTTTAGATACATCCTATCAACCCGGTTTAGTCTCAGTAGAAATGCGAGAAGTGTTGCCGGATTTTATTTCTCAAAGACTTGCAATTGCATTCAAAGCCTTTGGAGGAAAAATGAAAGGCTATTTCACTAATGATTCCCAATTAATCGGTGTAGAAAGTAGAACTTCTTCTCCTGTAAGAATTCCCAGAGATAGGGAAAGTTTTGAACATGTAGCCTTAAAAAGGCTATATCCTTGCGGGGAAGGTGCAGGATATGCTGGAGGCATCGTTTCCGCAGCTATGGATGGTGAAAGATGTGCAGAGAAGTTGATCGCCGCTTATGTTCATAAGTAATAGTTACTTATCCATTCCAGTCAATTCCTGACAATTCCCTTTTAAGAGGGAATCAAATGCTTAATTTGCTTCATGGAATACGCAATCGTAGATATTGAAACCACAGGAGGTGCAGCATATAATTGTGGCATTACTGAAATTGCGATTCTAATTCATGATGGGGAAAAGGTGGTTGAAGAGTTTGAGTCTTTAATTGATCCCGAGCAACATATTCCCACTTACATTACCGGACTGACGGGGATTGATAACTCCATGGTGGAAGGAGCGCCTACTTTTGATGAACTATCAGATCGACTTTGGGAGCTTTTAGATGGTAGGATCTTTGTCGCTCACTCAGTTAATTTTGATTATGGCTTTGTCAAAGAATGTTTTAAAAGATCCGGAAGGAACTTTAAAGCGGACAAGCTTTGTACAGTTAGATTGGCTCGTAAAATCATTCCTGGATTAAGTTCTTACAGTTTAGGCAGGATTTGCGAAACTAGAAATATCCCAATCCTAGCCAGACACCGGGCGATGGGAGATGCTAGAGCCACAGCGATTTTATTTGATCAAATGATCAAAGATAAGCCTGAGATAATCTATTCATCTTTGAAAAAGAATAGTGGTGAGGCCTTCTTACCACCCAATTTTTCACTCCTTAAGTTTCGAAAGATCCCCGAAAAATGTGGTGTTTATTACATGCTCAACGAACGAGGCAAAGTCATTTACGTTGGCAAAGCAATTAACATCAAAGAGCGCTTTAAAAATCATTTTTCGGGAAATTTACTCCCTGGACTGAAGCAAAAATTGAAAACAGAAGTGGTGGATTTGAAATGGGAAATCACTGGTTCTGAAATGATGGCTTTGCTTTTGGAAGCTTTGGAAATCAAAAGATTATGGCCGATTTATAATTCTGCATTGAAGTTACCAAAAGCAATGTGGGGATTGTTTCATTACGAGGATAATTCAGGATATTCTAGATTTCAAATTGCAAAAGTCACTAAGCATTTAAAGCCTTTGGAATCCTTCTTTTCTTCCGAAGAAGCGACTGCTTTTTTGAAGGAGGGTATCAAAAATTTTGATCTTTGCCCCAGATTGTGTGGCTTGAGAAAAGCTCCCTGTGTGGAAGGGGAGTTGTTAAGTTGCCAAGGAACTTGTTCTTCTTCTTTGAGCCCAAAAGAATACAATGATAATGCATCTCTCTTCGTCAATAGAGTTAAGGAAAGCCAACAGGAAATCCTATTGACACTTCCAGGAAGGCAAGAAAAGGAAATAACGGCTTGTGTTTTTGAAAGAGGAATACTCAATAAATTTGGATATTTTGAACAAGATTCGGATCTGGATTTTATGCTTGAAAACATGAAGTCAGTTCCTTCCATTCCCGAAACCTATTACATTTTAAGGCAGTTTTTACCTCATTTATCAGCTGATCAAATCCAGGTTTTAAAATCAGTTTCCTGATTTTTTCTCTTTAATTTTCTCCCATTCCTCAGGTAAAACACTGTAATAAATAGTGTCTCTTCTTCTCCCTTTTACCATCAGAGTATGGCTTCTTAAAACCCCTTCCTCAACTGCTCCCAATTTCAAAAGTGCTTTTCTCGCTGGGAGATTTAACACATCTGTTTTAATCTCCACACGCATAAGCTTTAAACTTTCGAAGCAATGTTCAAGCATTAAATATTTCATTTCCTGATTGATACCAGTGCCTTGAAATTCCTTCCCAAGCCAAGTCCAACCAATTTCTAATCGCTGATCTCTTGGAGAAAAACTTCCAAATGCCGTGGATCCAGCTACTTTGCCAGAAGTTTTATCAACTACTGTAAATTGTATTCTCTGATGTGCCAAAGCTGGAATGACCCAGTCTGAAAACCCTTCCTCCGTACTTAGGTCAAAAGTAAACCAAGTCCACATGTCTGGATCATTACAGAGTGGTTTTAGACTGGAAAAGTCTTGCTCCGAAATGGGACGAAGCAAGACTTTTTCATTTTCTAAAATGAGAACTTTTTGAATCATTTATCCTAATACTTCCTTGATAGCTTGATTGTATAATTGCACTTCCTCAATGGTTCCTGTAGAAATTCTACACCAATCATTTAATGGAGGAAATGGCCTTCCGATAATGAAACCTTTGTTGGCCATTTGCTTATTTAGTTCCACAATATCCTTTCCTGTATGGAAGAAAACAAAATTCGTATGAGACTCCAGGTAAGGAAGTTTCAATTCATCCAGAGTGGAGATGATCATGGATTTAGCTTCTTTGGCTTTGTTGACTGAGAAGTTGTAAAAATCCTGATCCTGCAATGCAGCTTTCCCGGCTTCTATTGCCATGATATTGGTGTTGGCAACCACTCTTTCAGTAAGTTTAGCTGCGAGTTCCGGCTTGGCAATTAAGTATCCCAAACGGATACCTGCCAGACCATAGACTTTTGAAAAAGTCTTGGAAACGATAACATTCTTACCCTCTTTGACTAATTCCACCATAGAAGGATAATTGGGTTCGGTGATATAATCGTAGTATGCCTCATCGGAAAATACGATTGCTTTTTTGCTGAGCGAATCACAAAAGTCTCTTACTTGAGCAGCGGGAAGAAGTTTTCCTGTTGGGTTGTTTGGGTTACATAGAAATACCAGCTTGGTCTTTGGAGAAACCCTTTTTTCAATTTCTTCCAGATCAAAATCATGGTCTTTGGTTAATGGAACCCAGTTAATGGAGGTACCCCAAAGTTCTGCATAATCCATCATTGCCAAGAAAGTAGGAGCGCATGAGATCAACTCACCACCTTGACCAAAAGTCAGACCGGTAATTTTCAAACCTTCTGTGGATCCGGCCACCATTACAATATGATCCACCGGAACGCCTTCTTTGGCAGCAATCATCTTAACCAAATCGGAATTGTAGCTCCATGGATAGCGACATCCCAGATCAAAGTTATCCCTCATTGCTTTTCTGACTAGCTCAGAAGGGCCATATGGATTTTCATTTGAACCTAAGCGAATCGGGCCATCCAAAGGACGGGGATTATACTTTTTTAATTCCTCCGCAGAAAGGGAATTACTGAATCCTGTGCTTCCAAGCAGTGCTATACTACTGCCAAGAGTGGCTCTTTTTAGCCAAGATCTTCTTGATAATCCTGTCATTTTATTTCTGGTTTATTTGTTAAAATCTTAAATAATCAACTTTCCTTTAAAAATATTACATTTTCTCTGTCACTTTATTAAAATTAGATTTTTATCGAAAAAAACCAAGAAAATAAAATATTCTCTCTTATATAAGGAAATCAACAAAATTATTTTTTAAATTAAAGGAAAGCACACTTTACCCTTAACCCAAAATAACATGAAAAAGATTTTAATATTCCTGATTTTTGGCTTGCTGATGGCAAGTAGTATTAAGGCCCAGCAATCCGAATATATGGTATTCGATTTTATCAAAGTTGAAAATGATCAAATCTTTGATTACATCGAATTTAAGGATTTAATGGAGAAGGTTTATCGTCAGGCTTTGAACGATAAGAAAATCAAAGGCTGGGATTTTTGGTCTTTGCAATCCGGAGCAGATCAAACTGCTTTTCAATATATCATGATCACTTATTATGATGATCCTGTCAAAATGATGAACGGGATGGATGAGTCAACTTTGATGGATTACACCAAAATTGCTTATCCTCATTTAAGTGATGCCCAAGTGGCAAACATGTTTGCGAATGCCCTGGCGATCAAAGACACACCCATGAGATTGTATATGAAGGAAATTGTCTCTACCGATGATAATTTTCAGATGAAGCCTGGCGTTCTGGCATCTTTTGATTTGATGAAGGCCTATGAAGGTAAATTTGATCAGTATGAAAATGCCGAAATGGAAGTTTTCAGACCTATTCACCAAAATCGAATTGAGCAGGGAATGATGGGACATTGGAGCTTCCTGAGAACTGCTTTGCCTTTAGGCTCTGAAGCAAAATCCACTCATTTGACAATGAACATGTTTAAAGATTATATGCAGTTCTTTAATGCTCAGGCATATGAAGATTTAAATCAAACTGCAGAGCAACAAAAAGCTGTCAATGAAGGTTTAAATTCAAGAGATCAGAAATGGGTGTATTTAGCCACTCTAGAAAATGTAGTGAGATAGTCCGGTTTGACATTTCGCTAAGAGGCTTCAGTTTGAGGCCTCTTTTTTTTTGCAAAAAATCTGAAAAGATAAATTCCTATCATCGGTCCAATAACCAATAAGGCCATTACCTTGTCAATGGTCAAATACTGTAATAGAAACTGGCCAAATTGAATGCTGATGATGCTGATTCCAAAACCCATACTATTTACAAGTGTCATAGCCGTTCCCTTAAATTCTGAAGGAACTGATTGTGAAACCAAAGTTGAAAACTGGGGTGAATCTGCAGTGACCAAAATTCCCCAACAAAGTAAAAAGAGGATCCATAAGGCAGCTGGTAGAACCTGAGCAAAAAGTAATAAGATGCAACAAAGTCCTGATCCAACTAATGCTACCAAAGCCACTTTACTACTTCCTTTTTTTTGTGAGATAAATCCTCCAACAGCACATGAAACTCCACCTATCGCTATGACTGAGAAGGAGATCAATGAAATTGTAGATTGAGTAAAACTTCCTTCTGAAAGAAATAAAATAATCATGGGCACAAAAGCCCAAAATGTATACAGTTCCCACATATGGCCAAAGTATCCAGATGCAGCACTTTTTAAAGCATTTATTTTACTTAACCGAGGTAGAAGACTGATGTCAAATTTTGGGTTTGCTTTTCTGAATGGTCCATCAGGCACGAAAAATCCTACCACTGATCCACCAATAATTGCCAAACCTGAAGTGATCAAGAAGATAAGTTTCCATGAAATGTCTAAGCCCATACCTTTGAGTAAATGAGGGAAAGCAGTGCCGAGAACTAGAGCCCCAACTAAATATCCTAATGCTGCTCCTAATCCTTTTTCGAAATAATCAGCAGCGATTTTCATTCCCACGGGGTAAATGCCTGCCAGGAAGAATCCCACCAAAAATCGGCAGGTTAAAATAAATGGAAGTTCAAAGGGTAAAACTACTACCAGGATATTCGCAGCAGCTGCTAAAAGAGCACTGAAGAAAAATACTTCACCGGGTGCAAATCGATCCGGAATAGAAAATAAGGCATAAATGAAAGTGCCGATGATAAATCCTAATTGAACAGCAGAGGTAATAGAGGCTATTAGGCTATTTCCGCCTAATATAGAGCTGATCTCAGGAGCAGCTGCATTTCCAGCAAACCAAAGAGAAGTGCCCAGAAATTGAGCTATTACTATCAAAATCAGGGCACTTCTGCTGGAAATCATTTTCATGAAGCTCCAATAATAGATTTTATTTGTTCTACTTCAGCTTTACCAAATTCGGTATTCGCGATTGCAGCAACATTATCATCCAATTGTTCTGGTTTGGAAACACCCACCAATACTGAAGTGATTCTTGGATCTTTCAAAAGCCAAGCAATTGCCATTTGAGCAAGAGTTTGGTTTCTGGTTTTGGCGATATCATTCAGCTTTTTGATCATTTCGATTTTTTCTCCTGAAATCTGCTCTGCTTTTAAATAGCGACCATCTTTTGCTGCTCGGGAGTCTTCTGGAATTCCTTTTAGGTATTTGTCCGTCAGCATTCCTTGCTCCAACGGAGAAAATGCAATGCTTCCCACACCTTTTTCGCCGATAGCATCCAAAAGACCATTTTCTACCCATCGATCCAGCATGCTATATCGCGGTTGATGAATCAATAGGGGAGTTCCCATGCTTTTCAGAATGTCATAAGCTTTGATGGTGTCTTCCGCGCTGTATTGAGAAATTCCTACATATAGAGCTTTTCCTTGTCTCACAATTTGATCCAGAGCTCCCATTGTTTCTTCCAAAGGAGTTTCAGGATCTGGTCTATGATGATAAAAGATGTCCACATATTCCAAGCCCATTCTTTTTAGACTTTGGTCAAGGCTTGCTACCAGATATTTTTTTGAACCATAATTTCCATAAGGTCCCGGCCACATGTCCCAACCAGCTTTTGAAGAGATCAATAATTCATCACGATAGGATTTGAAATCCTTTTCAAAGATTCTTCCAAAATTCTCTTCAGCGGCACCATATGGAGGTCCATAATTATTAGCCAAATCGAAATGGGTAATTCCTAAATCAAAGGCTCTTCTTAGGATCTTGCGACCCAAGGTAAAATCGGAGTTATGTCCGAAGTTATGCCAAAGACCCAAACTGATTTCTGGTAATTTCAATCCGCTATTCCCGCATTTTCTAAATTTCATTCGATCATACCTCTCGGATTCAGCATGATAGGGCAATAATGGATTGTGATCGTTGATATGCATAGGTTTTGTTTTTGGGTAATGAGAGTTTAAGAATAATAAAGAATGCCTAAAATAACAGAAATCAATGCTAAAAGCATGATCAAAAGCATGCTTTTCCAGATATAAGAAACCCAGTTTTTATAGTTGACACTGGCTGCCGCCAATACTGCCATCATTCCACCATTGGTTGGAGTCAGGATATCCATATAACCTGCTCCAAACTGATAAGTCATCACAGCAATAAACCTGGACAAACCCAAAAGGTCTGCTAAAGGGGCTGCAAGAGGCATGGTAAGCACTGCGTGTCCGGAAGTACTGGGAACAGGAATATGTATGATTGACTGAGTAAAGAGCATGCCTACAGCTGCCAAACCTCCAGGTAGAGTATTTAATGGCTCAAACATACTTTGGATGATAGGATCAATGACTGAAGAATTTTCCAATATGATAAAAATACTCCTGGCAAGCCCTACAATTACTCCAGCAAAAATCATTTCCCCAAAGCCTTCAGTATATGCCTTTGCTGTTCCGTTAATTCCTAATTTTCCTATGATTCCGCAGGTCATTCCTACCACGAAAAACAGAGCCGACATTTGATTATAAGACCAATCATATTGCAATATTCCCCAGCCCATAGAAATGATGGCCAAGGACATCAGTAATAAGATTACTTTATTTCGGATGGTGATTTCCACAGGTTTAAAATCCAAATGAAGTGTTTGATCTGTTTTTAATTTTCCTTGTCGCACATGGTAAAAGATCCAGACATTGATGATCACAAGAGCTATTCCCATCCGAAACCAAAAGCCATTGCTTAAGTCCAATTCTGAGATTTTTAAAGCGATTAACGCACCAAAAGGATTAATAGGTGAGACTGAAGCCCCAACAATGCAAGCCCCAAGGCTGAGCGCGATCATTGCGCGGATATCGTAGTGTAGTTTTTTGGATAGTAATACCAAAATCGGAACCATGGCGATGATTTCTTCCTGCATTGCCATGGTTGCGCCACAAAGCGCAAAAGTATATCCGAGTATAAAAAGTAAGAGGGTTTGTTGCTTTCGAAATGTATAGATCAAAGCTTCAATTCCTACCTGAAGAGCTCCTGTTTTTTCAATAACGTAAAAAGCTCCCCCAATCAATAGAATTAATGCCAATATCTCTCCTCCCATGACAATTCCTTCAGGAATGGACAGTAGAACTTCGTTGATACTCGCATTTTTATCTTCAACTTCATGGAAACTTCCCGCTATTACCACTTCACGACCAGTTTCCTCATTCAGTTCTCGATTGTATTCACCAGACTGAATAAAATAGGTGGAAACCCCAGAGATAATGATGAAAATCAACAAAATTATCAGTGGGTGTGGAAATGACTTTTTCATGTTTTTAATTTTTTGGGGATAAAACTTGTAAAACCTGAGAACTGATGTTCTTTCTAAAATCCTTCTTATCTCTGGCATTGACGAGAAGAATAAGGCCGGTTTTGGTTTCGGGAGAAAAAATTAATAGTGAACTGTAGCCTGCTTGACCTCCAAAATGCCCAATCCAGGTTTGTTCATTCATTGAGATTTCCTGAAAGCCTAAAGGAACTGAAGTATCCATCCTACTTAGCCATTCCAACTCGGTTTGGAAAATTCCCATTTTACCTCTGGAAAGATGTATTAAAAATAAATTGAAATCTCTGACTGAGCTGATAAGGCCGGAGGATGGGGAAGGGACAATTCTAAAAGATAAGCGTCTGGGTTCTATTCTTTTCCAAACGAATGTTTCCTGATATCCTGTCATTGAATTGGAATCATCAGGCCATTGGGTGGCAAAAAAAGACTGCTGCATTCCAGCAGGCAGAAGTACATTCTCTTTTAAATATTCCTCAAAAGGAAGTCCTGAATTTTCCTGAATTAAGTAACCTAATACATCAAAATTCAGGTCAGAATATTCTTTTGACAAAGAGTCGGGTTTTTGGTAGTTGGATCGCCATAAGTCTTCACCAAATTCCTTTAGTTTCTCTTCTTTTTTGAAGGAAAAAATACGCTTGATAATTCCTGGATCTTTCAATCCAGTCTGGTGTAAGAGAAAGTCAGAGATCTTCAATTGTTCCAATTCAGATTCGGGATCGGCGGTAATTTTTACCATGTTCAGTAAATCCTGAGGAACAATACCCTTTGAAGACCAGTAGTGGGCTGCCGCAAGACTTGTGAAAAGTTTGGAAATAGAGGCGCTGGGGAATTTACTATCAATGGAAAATGAATCTGCCGGATTTAGACTCTGGAAACCGAAACTTTTTTGATAGACGATTTTACCATCTTTTACGACTCCCAAAGCCAATCCAGGCAGGGTGTACTCTATGATTGATTTTAGGAGAATGGAATCGATTTTATCCTGGACAGTTTCTGTTTTTTTTAGGGAGGAGATTTTAAGCTTTGGGAAGCTTCTCCACCAATCGAGGATTAAAAAAAGGATAAACCAAGTGGCTAGAACTGCTATTAGAATTTTGAACTTTTTATTCATTTCAGTTCCAGCTTGATCATAGTTTATTTTTATTCTTCCAAATTAATGCCCCATTTCAATTCATATAATCTGATCCTATTTTGAATTATTTTTCAAAATGAGTGAAATCACAATCCAGACTTTCTCTGTCCCAATTGGAAACGTGGCTGCCGGCATCATAACTACTCTGAAGGAAAGCCATTAAAGTTTCTGAAGGATTGGAGGATTTTTGAACATCCTCATAATTCAGCATAAACTCGCCCATGTCTTTATTCCAATAGGCCGAATCGGGAGAAATCTTTTGGTTTTGAAAATCCGGATGATTAGGATAGCAATAGGAATAAAATACTGGAGTAGGGAATGCTTCGCTTCCTGGCCAAAATCCAAAACTGCATACTTCATGAGAATATGCTTCTTGCATGACAGCAAGGGGCATGTTTGGAAGTTCTCCTTGAAATTCCGGCGCTTTTCTGCCTGAGAATCTGGTATAAGCTAAATCAAAGGATCCCCAAAAAAAGTGAATTGGGCTTTGTTTTCCTGTGAATTTCCCTTTGAACTTCAGAAACACATTCTGGATCTGTACCAAAGTCTTCCAGAAGTTTTGGGCCTGGTTTGCCTGATATGGAATTCGCTTGCTGTTTTTAGCAAAAGGAATGGCTCCTGCAATTTCATTTGGTTTGCCATGGATTTTCACATCTATTCCCAAGAATTTCAGCTTCTCCATCAGCATTTCATAAAAGCTGGCAACTGTTTGACCACCCAGAGGAAATCGATCCCGGGTTCCAGAGCTAGTTTTTATTTTAAGTTCATGGTGAATAAAATCAAACATGATTTCAAATACTCCATTTTCGTAGGGAATATTTCCTGTGGTCAGTCCTTGATGATCTACATATAGTGAAACATGCCAGGAATGATTTTGCCAAGGAGACTTTTTAAGCCTGACTTTCCCTACGATCTGAGTCCAAAGATGTAGGAGTGAGATTGTATCCTTACAATCTTCATATTTAAAAATTGGCCAATTTGACTTTTTCGATGCCATGGTAAAAATTCTTGTTCTAAGTGGGGTGGTTTATAAACGCAACCGCTAATATTCTTCTAAAATAACATTTTCTAAAAGCTTCAATCCATCACTTGCCTTTTTTTCTATGCAAATCATGTCTTTTGATAAATTGAACTTTGGAATACTTACGTCAATTAAAAATTTTTTAGCCTTTTTCGGTACAAAATCCACAATACTGGCTGCTGGATAAACTTGCATGGAAGTTCCAATTACCAAAAAGAAATCTGCTTTTGCAGCTTCAGCAATTGCCTCTTCCATTTTAGGAACTTGCTCTCCAAACCAAACAATATGCGGTCTTAATTGACTGCCCAATTCACAGAGATCGCCTTCTTTGATCTCCCAACCATCAATCGGGTAGACCAAGTTGGGATTTTTGCTGCTTTGGGATTTGCTTAATTCTCCATGTAGATGAATCACTTGACTTGAACCCGCACGCTCATGAAGATCATCTACATTCTGCGTGATGATGATGACCTCCAGTTGATTTTCTAATCTTGCCAGGATTTTATGGGCCTCATTGGGTTCGCATTCCTGAGCTTGTTTGCGTCTTTGATTATAAAAGTCCTGTACCAAAGACCTATTCCTCCTCCAGCCTTCAGGAGAGGCCACTTCCATGATGTCATGATTTTCCCAAAGCCCATTGCTGTCCCTGAAAGTTTTGATTCCGCTTTCCTGCGAAATTCCAGCTCCGGATAAGACGACTAATTTCTTTTTAGGCATGATGCAAATTTCATATGAAAGTAAAATTCCAAACCTTTTTTGGAATTCAAAAAGTTGAAAGACTATTTTCCAATAACTGGCAGATAATCATAGGGCATTAGATCACCAACTCTTTCCCAAGCCATATAATCTTCCACCAAAATACCCAAAGGATCTTCAAAACTGCCTGAAAAGAATATTTCTACCCCTTCTTTCACCACCTTGATTTTAGAGATCTGGTTAGAGTTTTTATATGAACCTGCAGGAGAGCCAGGATATTCTCTCTCCATAGGTTCCTTGGTATAAGAAATATGAAGTTGGTCATCGGATTTTAGAAAAACCCGTCCATTTTCAGTATTCCTCTCCAATAATACTTCAGGATCAATTTCATTTTGATCTAAAATCACTACTGAATCAGGGAGAGTGGACTTGGATAAAACGTTAATCTGTATGCTATCTCTTAATTCAAAGGATTTACTGGATTTAAAAATCTGTTTTGCCTCCTCCATTTGTGGTTTGGTGGGTTTTTCCGGATTTGGAATCCTCTTCATCCTTCTGATAATATAGCCTTCGTCTTTGCTGTTTCCTACATAAACACTATGGATAAAGTGCTGCAAACTGCCATTGTAGGCTGATTCTCTGTTCTTTTCTATCTTTTTTGCTTTGGCAGTTCCTACATCTTCATAAGGGATGAATAGGGGATATCCCTTATATAAAATGGTGCCTTCCTTGAAATTATATTGGAACTGAACCAATAAGAATTCCACAGAATATCCAAGATTTGGGTTCTCAAGTTGTAACGCTTCTTTGGCACTTACCTGAAGGATATCCGAATTGGATTCCCGATCCAGGATTAGGTCTTTTTCATTTTTTAAAATGACTGAACGGCCATTTTTTGTGGTTCCAAAAAAGTAGGTTTTAAAAGTTTCAAGATTTCTATACCAAACCGGATCTCGTTCTTCTTCCACATCGATTTCCTCTAATTCCTGATCGGAAGCTACAAGTTGAATCTGAAAACCTTTGGCAGGAAGTTGATTGGTATTAATTGCAAATGTGACTGATTCGTATCCAAGCATTCGGACGAGGACATTATAACTTCCGTCTGGGACAGATAGGCTAAAACTCCCATTTTCATCTGCTGTTATCCCCAAAGTGGTATTGGTTAGAAAAATACTTGCATATGGGACAGGTACTTCAGTTCCATATTCCAAAACTCTTCCCTTTAAAGTGTTTTGGGCGAAAGATTGCTTTGGTGGAGAGAAAATAAAAAAAGCCAAAATCAAAGGAAATAAAATTGATTTTGGCCTTAATAATAGAATCATAAATAAGTTTTTAGACGGTTGAAGTCTTAACTTTTCTTCTTAGCAAAACGTCCTTTCTTTTTAGGTTCAGGCTGATTTTCGATGATATGAATGGTTTCTTCATAAGTCAAATCTTCCGCCACCTTGTCTTTAGGGATTTTGTAATTGTTCTTACCCATTTTGATGTAAGGTCCCCATCTTCCATTCAATACCTGGATTTCAGGATTCTCATCAAAAGACTTGATATGTTTTTTGGCGTCAGCTTCTCTTTTGTCTTTGATCAGTTGAATTGCTTCCTCTTCATTGATGCTCAAAGGATCCTGCTCTTTTCCTAAAGAGAAAAACGCACCGTCATGACGAATATATGGTCCAAATCTTCCGATTGCAGCTACCATTTTTTTATCCTCAAACATTCCCACATCACGCGGCAATTTGAATAGTTCAAGTGCATCTTCTAGCGTGATGTTTTCGATGAATTGCCCTTTTTTCAGGCTAGCAAATTGCTTTTCTTCATCTTCAGAATCTCCTATTTGTACCAAAGGCCCAAATCTACCAAGTCTTGCAGTTACCGGTTTTCCATTAGTAGGATGAGTGCCTATTAATCTGCTTGTATTGATATCCTGACGAGAAACTTGCTCGGTGGTTTCAACATTCTTATGGAAGTTGCCATAGAACGAATCAATCATATCCTGCCAAACTTGACCACCCGAGGCGATATCATCAAATTCTTTTTCTACCCTTGCTGTAAAGCTGAAATCAATCACATTAGGGAAGTGCTCCACCAAGAAATCGTTTACAACCATTGCGATATTGGTAGGGAATAGCTTTTGCTTTTCCGCACCGGTAATTTCGGTTTTCGTTTCGTCTTTGAAAGCCCCTTTTGAAATCGACATTTCAATGTAATTTCTAGGCGTCCCATCTCTTGATTCCTTAATTACATATTCTCTTTTCTGGATGGTGGAAATGGTCGGAGCATAAGTAGAAGGTCTTCCTATTCCCAATTCTTCCAATTTTTTCACCAAAGAGGCTTCAGTATATCTTGGTGCAGGTCTGGTGAATGTTTCCTTTCCAGTCATTTGCTGCAATGCCAAATCCTGTCCAACTTCCAATGGAGGTAGTAAGGACTTGTTTGCATTGTCATCATCTTCCGGTTCATCATCGGTGTCTTCCAGATAAACTTTCAGAAATCCATCGAATTTGATGATTTCGCCAGTTGCAACTAGGTTGAGATCCGAATTAGAGATGTCAATTGTGATGGTAGTCTTTTCCAGTTGAGCATCTGCCATTTGAGAAGCAATTGCTCTCTTCCAGATCAAATCATAAAGCCTTTGCTCATTTCTATCTCCGCTAATCTGATTTACAGAGAAATCTGTTGGTCGGATAGCTTCGTGAGCCTCCTGAGCACCTTCTGATTTGGTTGCGTATTTTCTGGACTTGTGGTAATTATCTCCATATGCATCATGAATTGCATTTTTGGCCGAATTCATAGCATCTTCTGATAGGTTGACACTATCAGTACGCATATAAGTAATCTTACCAGCTTCATACAACTTTTGGGCAACGGACATGGTCTGTGCCACAGAGAAGTATAATTTTCTACTGGCTTCCTGCTGAAGGGTGGAAGTAGTAAAAGGTGCTGCTGGAGATTTTTTCCCAGGCTTTTTTTCCAGGTTTCCTACTGAAAACTCTGCGTTCAAACAGGATTTCAGGAATTCCTCAGCTTCAGTTTTGGTTTCGAATCGCTTTGGAAGTTCGGCTTTGAAAGTTTTACCTGAGACTTCAAAGATTGCAGAAATCCTAAAGCTGGATTTGGAATTGAAATGCTCGATTTCTCTTTCTCTATCCACAATCAAACGAACAGCTACCGACTGAACTCTACCGGCAGAAAGTCCTGTTTTGATTTTTTTCCAAAGGATAGGTGAAAGCTCAAAGCCCACCAGTCTATCCAGGATTCTTCTGGCTTGCTGGGCATTGACTAAATCAATGTCAATTCCACGAGGATTTTCGATTGCTTTAGTAATCGCATTTTTGGTGATTTCACGAAAGACAATTCTTTTGGTCTGCTCATCTTTGAGTTTAAGAACTTCTTTTAAATGCCAAGAAATGGCTTCTCCCTCGCGGTCATCATCACTTGCCAGGAATACCATTTCTGAGTCCTTCACAAGTGATTTGAGGTTTTTGATCACCTCTTTTTTATCTGCTGTAACCTCATAGGTTGGTGCAAAGCGGTTTTTAATATCGATTGCTTTATCTCCTTTAGGGAGATCTCTCACATGCCCATAGCTGGAAACAACCTTATAATCCTTACCAAGATATCCTTCAATGGTTTTGGCTTTGGCTGGGGACTCGACAATGACAAGGTTTTTCGACATAAAAATTGATTTTATTTTGGGCGCTTATGCCCGATTTGGATTGCTAAAAATAGAGGGCATAGTTTTTTGTTCCAAATAAATAAAAAATATGAGTGGACAATTGGAGGGGTTTTTGAGGAATATCAAGCTAGTTTATCACGTCTAATTCGATCTATATGAAGCGTTTATTTTTACTCAGACATGGCGAAGCAGGATTTTCTGAAGGAACAGATTTTCAAAGACAATTAACCGCAAAAGGGAAGGAAAACCTCAAAAGACTGGGCGAGGAGCTAAAAAACCGTGATTTGGTAATTGATGTGATGTACTGTTCCTCCGCAGAAAGGACCATGGAAACGGCAACAATCCTTCAATCTTATATTCAAATTGAAACAGAGTTTTTTTTAAAAGAAATCTATGAAGGAAATCTTCAGACTCTTTTAAAAATACTTGAAAATTGTCCTTCTCATGCTGATTCCTGTCTGATTGTAGGTCATAATCCAATTCTGAGTTTGTTAGTTTCTCATATTTCTGGAGAGAATTATATCAATATGAGACCAGGAATGATGGCTTGTATTGATATGGAAGTCAGTGAATGGAAAATGGTTGGTTTAAACACCGGTACTCTAAAAGAAGTGCTTCAATAAATCAATAATAGTCCACTGACGATAGTCCACTGTCCAAAGCATGTTGAAATTTACTTCAAACGCATTTTTCTTAGGCTACTGGTAAGAAAACGGATATTTAAAATATTTTTTTAGTGAAATCCCAAAAAGATCGGAGCATTCTCTAAAGTCTGTCAATTGTTAGCCGAGGCAGAGGCCCGAGTGAAGTCAGATAGATAGAAGGCTTCATATAGCTAATGAAATTACATTTCGACTTACTACCAAGGGGGTAGGCAAGCGTTCAATTTAACAAAAAACGTTTTGCGATAGCCTCCATTTATTTTAGAAATGATTTTTTGTGATCTAATAGAGGAGCAGGTTTTAAGTAATTCCGTTACTTTTTAAATCAATATTCCTCATGATTTCAATGATTTGTAGCTTTCTGCCTTTTATATCAACCACTTATTTAATTTTTAAAATAATAATGATCAAATGTGATTTCTTTTTAAACCTAATTTCTATAAATTGACAGAAAATTAAAGGATATGGGTTTTCAAAATACCCTGTGTTTTAAAAACCTCTGAATTTTTCTTTGATTTTCTTTAATAATAGACCCTCCCATCCAGAAAATTTTGAATCTGGGCCTCAATAACCTAAGCAATGGTGATTTTCACCAGAATCAATCTTTCTATGCTGTTTTGAGCAAGAAGAATAAATAGAATACCCTTAACAGAAGATATACCCTAACGAAGAAACCATGTTTAAATCAATGAACAGAAGAGAT
Organism: Algoriphagus iocasae; assembly: GCF_014206875.1. Lineage (GTDB taxonomy): Bacteria > Bacteroidota > Bacteroidia > Cytophagales > Cyclobacteriaceae > Algoriphagus > Algoriphagus iocasae. The sequence continues at coordinate 846,915 of NZ_JACIJO010000003.1, forward strand.
TGGATGAAGACTAGTTTGTTGTCAGCCGGAACGTTGATTGCAGCTCCATCTATTGCCTTGCCAAAAAGAGTAGCAAGTGCAGCGTTTTCTTATGCTCCTGAAAGCATTTTGGGAGAATATTTACCGGATTTTCCGATCGCAGAACCTAAAATGGTAGCGAGATTGAATGCAAACGAGAATCCATATGGCCCAGCTCCTCAAGTGATCAAAGCTATCGCTGAGGCTGCAAGCACTGGTAACAGATATGCACATGGTGATGCCAATACGTTGATTGGTATGATCGCTGAGAAAGAAGGAGTGAGCCCAGATCATATCATGTTGGGTCCAGGATCTACTGATCTTTTGGAAAAAGTGGCTATCACGCGATTCCAAAAAGGAGGGAATATTATCGCGGCAGATCCATCTTACATGTCTTTGATCAATACTGCTCAAGCAATGGGCGGTACATGGAAGCCAGTTCCTTTGACTGCGGATTATGCTCATGATCTTCCTGCCATGGAAAAGGCGATAGATGCAGATACCAAATTGATTTATGTCTGCAATCCAAATAATCCAACTGGATCGATCACCAATGCTGAGGAATTAAAGAAATTCTGTATTTCAGCTTCAGAAAAGACTCCGATTTTCGTGGATGAAGCTTATCTGGAATTTTTGGACGATGCAGCTTCTCAAAGTATGGTTGGCTTAGTAGCAGAAGGAAAAGATGTGATTGTAGCCAGAACTTTCAGTAAAATTCATGGAATGGCCGGTTTGAGAATCGGTTACATCGTGGCAACTCCAGAAAGAATTGAAAGCATTACCAGCATGGTAAGAAGTACAATGGGACTTTGCTCTACCTCTTTGAAGGGTGCAATCGCAAGTATGAAAGAAACCCAGTTTATGGGAGAATGCAGAGGATACAATTCCGAATGCCGTGAATTCACAAGAAATGCCATTGCTTCTTTAGGTTATGACATCATTCCATCCTATACCAGCTTTATGATTTTCCCAATTGAAATGGAAGGAAAGCAATTCCTTAAATCAATGTATGATTCAGGCGTTGGAATCCGGGTATTTAATATCGACAATAAAGATTGGTGCAGAGTAAGTATGGGAACAAAAACCGAAATGGAAATTTTTGTTGAAACTTTCAAGAAAGTAACTGCCTAAGAAAGCGAGATTATGTCCTTTGCCTTACAGAAAACATGTTCGTTGTTATTGCTTATCCTTATTGGATTCCTGTTGAAAAACAGGCTGATAAAAGACGATCATAAAAAAGGCCTGAAAACCATTATTCTGGATCTGGCATTGCCTGCAATGATCTTTGTGGCTTTGCTAAAAATCGAAGTGGATACGGATTTAATGTTTCTTCCTCTTTTGATTTTGGCATGGAATGGAGTCATGCTTTTAGCTAGTAAGCTCACCTTGCCTTTATTGGGCATTAAAAAGAATAGTGCAGAATCCAGGACTTGGTTATTGATGATTCCATCTCTTGCTCCTGGTCTTTCTTGCTTTCCATTTTTGATGGAATATCTAGGAGAAGATGCACTTGCCTGGGGAGCATTGGGAGATATAGGGAACAAAGTTTATGTCTTGATCTTTTCTTATTTGCTTGCCATGAGTTGGTATTATAAACATCTCGGGTTAGGTGCTAGATCAAATGGGCAAAAAGTGAAAGAATTGATTATTTCAATGTTTCAGGAGCCTATAAACATGGTGATCATTGTTGCTTTAGTTTTACTGTCCTTTGGACTAACTATAGAGAGTCTTCCAGGGTTTTTGGGAGAGTCTGTGCTGATGCTAAAAGACATTATGACTCCATTGGTCTTATTGTTTATCGGAGTTTCTGTTGTTCTCAAATGGGAGCAAATCCAATCAATCGCGTCAGTTTTGATATTAAGAGCAGGATTTAGCCTCGTATTAAGCGCTGGATTCATAGCCCTAGTAGATTTACCTAGTGAAGCCGCCGTTTTGCTCGCCGTTGTCTTTCCTCTTTCAGCTTGCTCGTTTTGGCCTTTTGCCCACATGTCGGCGATCCGCCAATTAGAACGGAATAAAGAGATTGATTCAGAAAAAGGAACATTTGATCTTGGTCTTGGAATCAATATTCTGGCAGTATCTCTACCTTTAAGTACCTTATTGATTTTGGGAGTTTTTAGTTCCGGCTCTTACTTCACTGTTCCAAGTCATTTATTGATCGTTGGATCTGGGATGATTGCCATCACCATTGTGCCGAGAACGATTGTCTGGATAAGAAATCTGGAAGTTTCAATTCCATTTTTAGAGGAAAAAGAATTGAAAGATAGCTCTGCCGAAAGCAGATAGTAATTATGGGTTTGATTTATTAAAATGCAAAAAAGCCTCTATCGATTGATAGAGGCTTTTTTGCGTTTCAGCTAACTGATTAACCTTAGTATTTAATCAAATATTAACTAAGTCTTTTACCAATTTAAGTCAGAAAGAAGAATAAATTATTTTTATAAATTTTCTATTCTACTTCGGAGCACCAATTTTAGTAGTACATTTTCTAATGGTATTATCTTTGTCACTTTTTGGCGGCCAAAAAGTAAACAAAAAGCCTTGAGCCTCGGTATTTTCTTTCCGCTTAAAGAGATTAAAAATTAAATAAATTTATAGTCAGCGGAATTTTGTCCTGCATTTGCCTCCCTAAAAATGACTGGATCTCCCTCGTACCTCAGGAGCTAAGTCATTTTTTTAACGGAATGCAAAGCATCCCAAAACCGAAAATACCGAAAGGCTCACCCATCCGGCCGAGTTTTCTCAGATACAATTTCCAAGTTAAAATTATAGATCAATTACAATTAGTACTTGACTTAACAAAGTAGATTTAAAAATCTGTGCTTTTTCCATCTAAATCCAATTTTTTGATCCAGATGTTTCTATAAAAGACATCATGTCCTTCAGCTTGCAATTTCAATCCTCCAGGCGTATCGGTAATTCCTTTGCCACCGTCATTTCCTCCATCAATTCCTGAATTTGGTCCTCCCCAAACTTGTTGAATCGGTTGATCTTCGTGGATTTTTACCCCATTGAAATAAATGGTAGTTCTTGCTTTTTCGGTCAAAACTCCATTTTCAAACCTAGCAGCTTTAAAAACAATGTCGTAAGCATTCCATTTTCCAGTTCCATTGTAGGCATCAGAAGTTGGGATTTGCTCATTGATTATAGCTGCCATCCCATGGTTGGTGTTATCTCCATCTAGGATTTGAATTTCATATCTATTTTGAAGATAAACTCCGCTGTTTCCTCCTGGATCTTTCACAAAAAACTCAACATGAGCTCTGAAATCACGATATTTTTCTTTGGTCACAATATCTGCTGCGCCATATTTTCCGCCAGCACCCGCTGGATCATTACTGCTGATTACAGGACCTCCATCTATTGGATCAGTAGCTGCTGGCCATTTGATAGGCATGGTGCTCGAAAATCGTGGTCCTTCCCAATATTCCCAGTTTTTATGCAGCATTTTTTCTGTGCCATCCAAAACCAATTTTGCACCTTTGATGGGTTTGGTGCCAACACCGGTTTGAGAGAATAAAGGCATGGTACCAGCCAAAAATAGAATCACGGCAAAAAGGGCTTTTGGGGACATCCAGAATGTTTTAGGTTTAAAGAACATAGTTTATGAAACTTAAGATTTTAAAATAATTGAATTTTGGGTTTAAAGTCGTTTTGAAAATTAGCTATTTTTAATTGTTCAATTTTTATCAGATTAAATAAAGTCAATCTAATTGGTACAATTTTGAATTTAGGAATCTCACTTTCAAATGAGATTAATCCTTTAACAAACAAAATAATAACATATGAAGTGGCAAGGAAGAAGACAAAGCTCCAATATAGATGACAGAAGGGGGAAAAGTGGTTCAGGAATGGGAGGAGGAGGATTTAATCCGCTTTTGATTGGGCCTTTATTGAAAATTCTGTTTTCCAAAACAGGATTGATTATAGTGGGTATTGTCGTGGTTTTCTCTGTGGTTACTGGAACTAATCCACTTTCTCTGATCGGAGGAATGATGGGAGGTGGTGGACAGGGATTTACCACAGAAACAAATTATACCCCTACGGCCGAAGAAGATCGATTGGCAGAGTTTTGTTCCATTGTTTTAGCAGATACGGAAGATGTTTGGAATCAGGAGTTGGAGAATTATAGAAATCCTACTTTGGTTTTATTTACCAATTCTGTGAATTCTGCTTGTGGAAATGCCTCTTCTGCAACCGGGCCCTTTTACTGCCCTGCGGATGAAAAGTTATACCTTGATATCAGCTTTTTTGAAGACATGGAAAGGAAGTTAAATGCTCCTGGTGACTTTGCGCAAGCTTATGTAATTGCTCATGAAGTGGGGCATCATATCCAGAAAATAATGGGAATTACGGATCAGGTACATAGTCTCAGAGGTGAGGTTAGCGAAAAGGAATACAATCAATATTCTGTTCGACTAGAGCTTCAAGCAGATTTTCTAGCTGGGGTTTGGGCGCATTATAGTCAGGAATCAAGTGGTTGGTTAGAAAGAGGAGATTTGGAAGAAGCTTTAAATGCTGCCAATGCAATTGGGGATGATCGACTTCAGAAGCAGGCGACTGGTAGGGTGGTTCCTGATTCATTTACCCATGGCACCTCAGCACAAAGGATGAAGTGGTTTCGAAAAGGATTTGAAACCGGTGATATGAGTCAGGGGGATACTTTTAATGCGAAAGATCTTTAATTACATTCAAAATATATTTGAGAACTTGTTCGTAAGGATTCTTCATTGTTTTCAAGATTCAACTTTCAAGCCACCTTTGGCAGTTATTTCCTCGTCACTTTTTGGCGGCCAAAAAGTAACCAAAAAGCCCTGAGCCTCGGTCTTTTCTTTCCGCCGATAGAGATTTTAAATGATTTTAGAAGAGTATTCGGCGGAATTTTGTGCTACTTTGTCAGCCTAAAAATGACTGGATCTCCCTCGTACCTCGGGAGCTAAGTCATTTTTTAAACGGCTTGCAAAGCATCCCCAAACCGAAAATTCCGAAAGGCTCACCCATCCGGCTGATATCCCTAAGATTTTTTTATTCAAAAATTATGTGCAATTCTAATGTTAATAAAATTACAACTAAAGAATCACCAAATTCCGAAAACAGCACCGATGCTTTTCAGTCCAAGAATCAAGGTGATCAGCCAGATCATCAGATAAATGGCGATTGCAGAGTTGCTGTTTTTTAATTCCCCCATGATTGATTTTTTGCTGCCTATCCAGATAATCCATGCACTAATCAGAGGTAATAAAATGCCATTTGCCAATTGTGCCAAAGTAATCAGCTGAACAGGTTTGATGCCTAAAGAGGAAAAAATCAACCCTAACATCAAAACAACACCAATCGAAGCTCTCATGGAAGTGGATTTCAGATCTTGATTCCAGCCAAAAATTCCACAAACTACCAAGCCAGCGGCAAGTGGAGCGGTGAGGGAAGAAGTAAGTCCTGCTGCCAAAAAACCTATTCCCATTAAGTATTTAGCGACTGGACCAAAAATAGGCTCTAATCCTTTTGAGACATCAATAGCACTGCTAACTTCGGTTGAGGTGTTTGATGCGCCAACCAATAGAATCGCCATAGAAACAAAGCCTCCGAGGATCACCGAGATTCCAATGTCTTTTCTCATCCAGGATACCCCATCGGTCTTCTTCCATCTTTTATTCGCTAGACTGGCATAGAGGAATAGGTTATAAGGAACCACGGTTGTTCCAATCAGGGATACAATGGTGAGAAATTCCTGATTGTTCCAAGTGGGAATAAATCCTGGAAGAACATTTTTCCAATCCGGTTTTGTAAGGAAAGCCGTAATTATGAAGGCTAGGGACATCAAGATGACCATGCCGATTAATATTCTCTCCAGGGTTTTATAATTACCAAAAAATAACAGTAATAATGCGATAGTACCAATTAGAAAATTTCCTGTTTGGACTTGAAATATGCCTAAATTCAATTCAGGAGAATCCCAGAAAATCTGCAATCCCAGATTTCCACCAGTGATATTTCCAGATTCATAGGCAGCATTTCCTAGGACTATAGCCAAAAGCACTAAAGTCATAGAAAAGTACTTTAATACTGGCTGAGAATTACTGTTTCGAAGTAATTGGCTCAAATCTTGTCCTGTACTAATCCCGATTCTTCCGGAAATTTCCTGTAGGGCGACTGTTGCGATAATTGAGATTACCAATGCCCAAAGCAGTGAGTAACCAAAATTTACTCCAGCTAGCGTGCAAACCGTGACAGTTCCAGGGCCAATGAAGGCTGCCGCAATAACGGGACCTGGCCCTAGGTTTTTAAAGAATTGTGAAAAAGACAAGGTTGTAGTTTTTCTGCAAAATAGAGAATTAAGAGATTTTTTGTAGTTTTTTAATTCTTATCGGAGAGGAATTAAACTTTAGAACTAAAGGAGAAGTAAAAGAGTTAAACCTGATAGGCTTTAGAAATAGTTTTTAAGGATGTTTTGATACAATAGCGAATTGGATGATTTGGGTTAAAAGAATAAGCAAAGTAATTCTCACACTTGTTTTGTCAATTGTGTTTTTTTTGATGCTCTTGTATCGAAATGACATTTCTCAGGAAGAAGTCAATCAGAAATACGCCACTCCGCAGTCTCATTTTATTAATGTCAATGGCCAAAATGTGCATGTGAGAATCATGGGGCAAGGAGAACCCATTCTGCTTTTACATGGAAGTTTTTCCTCCCTTCATACTTGGGAGGATTGGCAAGAACTCCTCAGTCCATATTTCATGACAATTTCTCTGGATTTTCCTGGACATGGTTTGACCGGTCCAGATGAATTACAGAGGTATTCGATTCAAGATTACAGCCATTTGGCGCTCACTTTGGCAGAAAACCTTGGACTTGACAAATTTCATGTGGCTGGCAATTCAATGGGAGGAGCTGTGGCATTGCAAATGGCTTCCACCCGACCAGATAAGGTGCTGAGCCTGAATTTGATTGATGCTTCAGGAGCACCTATCCCTTCTACAAGGAATCTGGATGATGAAGGTGAAGATAAAAAGAATACCGGCTTGATTTTTAAACTTACTTCCAATCCGATTTTTTCCAAACTTCTTCTGAAATGCACACCAAAATTTCTATTCGCCATGAATATGAAAGAGGTCTATTTCAATCCTGATAAAATCACAAATGATAAGATCGACCGATATTATGAATTGATGCTTCGAGATGGTAATCGAAAAGCAACTTTAGACAGACTTTCAATTCCCAGGAAATACGAGGTGGACTTCAATGTGGTGAAAATGCCAACGCTGATTATGTGGGGAAAAGAGGATCATTGGATTCCTTTAAAACAGGCATATTTGATGGAAAATGCAATTCCAGGTTCGCATTTAGTAGTTTTTGATGAGGCTGGCCATGTCCCGATGGAGGAAATCCCGACCGAAACTGTCGCAGAATACCTTTCTTTTTTGGGGGTGGAAATCCGAAAGGACTACCTTAAGGGTCCTAATTATTTAACCCATGTCCACTGAAATTTTATTGTTTGTAGTTCTTGGTTTTCAGGTGTTTATCCTGTTTCTCATTTTTGGTAAAAGGAATAGCGGTAAAGAAAAAGAACTTCTGCAGCAGGAACTGAATAGAATCAGCAAAGAACTCGATGCTTCTTTGGCGCAGGCGAGAAAAGAATCAAATGAAAATCTTACAGCTCAATTTCGATTGGTATTTGATAACCAGAGAGCAAGTTCACGTGATCAAAATGAAGCTTTAAAAAGCTTTGGGGAGGTTTTTAGAAGGAATGTTCAGGATTTTAATTCTTTGCAAAAAGAGAAATTTGAGGAATTGAATAGGAGGCAGGATGATTTGATGAAGAGCACCGAGTTAAGACTGGAGAAAATCCGGGAAACCGTTGACGAAAAACTTCAGAAAACCCTTGAGACAAGGTTAGGTCAATCATTTGAAATGGTAAGCAATCAATTGCAGGCAGTACAAAAGGGCTTGGGAGAAATGCAAAGCCTTGCGAATGGTGTTGGTGATTTGAAGAGAGTGCTGAGCAATGTGAAAAGCAGAGGTGTTTTAGGGGAATACCAGCTTCAGGCTATTTTGGAAAATGTCCTGACACCGGATCAATATATTTTAAATGCAGCGATAGGAAATACAGGAAGGGAACGAGTTGAATTTGCTGTAAAAATGCCTGGGAACGAAGCTCAGATTTTATTGCCGATCGATTCCAAATTTCCGCAGGAATCTTATTTGCGTTTGGTAGATGCCTATGATATTGTCAATAAAGCTGAAATTGACCAAGCCAGAACTGAGTTGATCAAAGCAGTGAAGAAAGCTGCGGCAGATATTCGGAATAAGTACATTCAAGTACCCTATACAACAGATTTTGCTATCTTATTTTTACCAGTAGAAAGCCTCTATGCAGAGATTTTACGCGAGCCTGGACTTTCGCAGCAAATTCAGCAGGAATATAAAGTAATGGTCACGGGTCCCACAACATTATCTGCTATTCTAAATAGCCTTCAGATGGGATTTAGGACTTTGGCTATCCAAAAGCGTAGCTCAGAAGTTTGGCAGGTTTTAGGAGCGATCAAAACAGAATTCGGGAAATTTGGAGAGTTGATCGAAAAGACTCAAAGAAAACTTGGAGAGGCAAATTCTGAATTGGATAAGTTGGTGGGAGCCAGAACGAGGGTTATTCAGCGAAAATTGAAGGATGTGGAGGAATTATCGGAGTTGGATAGCCGCAAATTGCTTGATGAATAAGCATGAATTCTTGGTTTATATCTGAAATTTATCTCCTAAAATTTTATCCTAGAAGTTTAGATTCCTTACTTTGAAGGATGATTTGCAAAAGAAATTCTCTATATCGCTGATTGCCATATAGAAAGATGTTAATTTTGCAGCTGTTTTAATCACTCTAATTACCTCTATGGGGATGAATATCGTGATTGCAGGAGCAGGGGATATGGGATATCACTTGGCCGAGCAATTAAGCTATGATAATAAGGATATTACGCTGATAGATACAGACAGAGAAGTCCTCGAATACGTGGCTTCTAAACTGGATGTGTTGACAGTGCAAGGGGATTCCACCTCTTTTGAAGTCCTTCAGCAAGCAAATGTGGAGCATGCCAACATGGTTTTGGCGGTGACAACTTCCGAAAAAACCAATATTGTCACAGCTGTTTTAGCCAAACAATTGGGTGCGAAAAGAGTGATGGCAAGGGTAAGAAACCATTCTTACTTAGATCCAGAAAATGTCAACTATTTCAAAAATCTTGGGATTGATAATTTGATTTCTCCTACTATGCTTTGTAGTAGGGAGATTTTTAATATGATCGAGAACTCCAGTTTTACAGAAGTTTTTGATTTTGGTGGAGGTAAATTGAATATCGTTGGTATCACTTTGGATCAATACAATCCATTGGTGAATCAGCGGATCATGGATACCAAAACCAATCCGATTTTTGAGGATATCCGGATCATTGCGATTTTAAGAGATCAAAAAACCATCATCCCTCGAGGTAGTACAATTATCCGAAATAATGACCACGTATTCTTTATTTCCAATAAGAAGAATACTGAAAGTATTATGGAGGTTTTGGGACAGAAAAAGGTGATTATCAAGAATGTAATGATCATCGGTGGAGATGATATGGCTTTGACTACCGCCCTAAGATTAGAGGATCACTTCAGAGTGACTTTGGTAAACAAAGACAAGGAGCGTTGCAAATGGCTTGCCGAAAACCTGAAGAATACTCTTGTTATCAATGGTGATTATAAGAATATTGAATTGCTAGTTGAGGAAGGTCTGGAGCAAATGGACGCTTTTTTGGCTCTGACAGATTCTTCTGAAACAAATATTATTACCTCTCTGACTGCCAAAAATCATGGCGTTTATAAAACGATTGCCCATGTGGATACCAGAGAATATATCCATATTTCCCACAGCATCGGAGTAGATTCATTGATCAATAAAAAGCTTGTTGCGGCAAATGAAATTTCCAGGTATCTGAAAAAAGGTACTGTGGAGGCAGTTTCAGGAATCTATGGAGTGGATGCGGAATTTATTCAATATTCAGTTTGTAAGATGAACAGATTGATTAAAAAGCCACTTCGTGAACTTCATTTTCCAGATTCAGCGATTGTCGCTGGGGTAATAAGAGGGGAGCAAGTCTTTATACCTGATGGAGATTTTATGCTTCAGATGGATGATAAAGCAATTGTTTTGGCTTTGCCTGAGGCTAAGGTTTCCTTAGAAAAACTTTTTCATTAAGCATGATCCACTTTAAAGAAATTGCTAAAATCATGGGAGCACTCTTGGTGCTCATTGCTTTACTGATGATTCCTGGTGTAGGTTTTTCCATCCATTTTGGAGAGGACCCCTGGCCAATACTGAGTTCCATGGTTATCACCTTGATCATCGGTGGCATTTTGTTTTTTTCATTTTCTAAGCAAGATCAGAATATCAGAAAGCGAGAGGGGTATTTAATCGTTTCCTTGAGCTGGATTTTCATGGCAGGATTTGGGATGTTGCCTTTTGTTCTGAGTCATGAAATAGCATCCTTTTCTGATGCATTATTTGAGACAACATCTGGAATTACGACTACAGGAGCTTCAATTCTAAACGACATTGAGGCCATGCCAAAAGGTCTTTTGTTTTGGAGAAGTATGCTTCAGTGGATAGGTGGTTTGGGAATTATCGTCCTTACTGTAGCTATTTTTCCTTTGTTGGGAATAGGTGGAATCGAACTATTTGTGGCAGAATCTCCTGGCCCTACTTCCGATAAAGTTCACCCTAGGATTTCTGAAACAGCCAAGCGACTTTGGTATGTCTATGTGGGTCTAACGGTTGCTGCCACTCTTTTGTATTGGGTTGGTGGAATGACGTTTTTTGATGCGATCAACCATGCCTTGACTACGCTTGCTACCGGTGGATTCTCAACCAAAAATGCGAGTATGGCCTATTATGATTCGGCCTTTATTCAATATACTGCCATCATTTTCATGTTCTTGGCAGGAACAAACTTCACTGTCATTTATTTTGGATTGGTTGGTAAGTTTAGAAAAGTACTTCGCAGTGACGAGTTTAAGGCATATGCCTTTATCGTTTTTGCGATTTCGGTAGTATTGTTTTTTCCAATCTTTTCCAAGATGGGTTCTGACCCTGAATTGGCTTTTAGAAATTCAGCTTTTCAGGTTGTTTCCTTGATTACCACCACAGGATTTGTATCTGATGATTATACACAATATGGTCAAGGTGTAACTTTTATCTTCTTTATCTTACTGTTTGTAGGTGCTTGTGCAGGTTCCACTGCCGGTGGGATTAAATTCGTGAGGCATCTTACATTTTTCAAGAATTCCTATTTGGAGTTCAAAAGATTGGTTCACCCAAGAGCAATTGTTCCTCTGATCATCAATGGCGATCGGGTAACGGGTAGAATTGTAACCCATATTATGAATTTCTTATTGCTCTACCTTTTGATATTCGTATTTGGAGCATTTACACTTTCTATCATGGGATATGACTTAGAAACATCCCTTGGTGCCACTGCCACATGTCTTGGAAATGTGGGGCCAGCAATCGGTAAGGTGGGGCCAGTGGATAATTTTGCATTCTTTACTCCAACAGCAAAAATTTTCCTTTCCTTCATCATGCTTCTGGGAAGGCTGGAATTGTTCACCATTTTGATCCTATTTACTCCTTTCTTCTGGAGAGCCAATTAATCCTGAACTTCAAATTGAGATTGAATTTTTACGATTCTGTCTTCAAGTGATTCAGAAGAAATACTCGTTCTGCTCAATCGGTCTACCATAATAGGGAAGGAAAAAGGTGTAAACTGAACAGGATGTTTTACAACGATTTGCTGGGCATTGATCTTTCGCATGGCTTTGAGCATTTTCTCCTGATCCATTTGCTGGTTGATAGCTTCTGCATGTGCTTGTTTGAGCAAAAGGTTATCGGGATCATAGGATTCAAATACCTGAAATAATAAGCTTGAATTAGCTTGAATATGTCTAAAAGTGGTTGGTTTACCTGGATATCCCTGAAAAACCAATCCTGCAATGGTGGCAATTTCTCGAAACTTTGTTCGGCTCATTTCGCTTTCATTAACACAATGTCTGATGTCTTCATGAATATTGTCCAAAGTGAATAAATCTTCTTCTAAAAGTTCCTCAATGGGGATTTCGGTATCAGACAGCAATTCAAAACCATAATCATTCATCGCGATGCTGAAGGTTACCGCATAGCTGATACTGATTCTATAGGCGATCAAAGCACTCATTAACTCATGGATCATTCGTCCCTCAAAAGGATAAAAGTATAAATGGAAACCTTCCTTGCTTTGATGGGATTCAATCAAAAAAGTATCTCTATTAGGAATGATCGATAGTTTAGCTTGAAGATCCAATATTGGTAAAACCCTTACGATTTCCTCTGAAATGTAGGTTTCTTGATTGTATAGCTCCAGGATCTCTCTGATTTTCTCAGAAAGTTTGGAGGAAAGTGACATTCTTACGCCCATCCAGGATACAACATTTCTGGTTTTCTTTTCTGAGACTTTTACTGTGGCGGTAAGACCTTTCACCTGGAGTAATTCCAAGCTTCTTCCGGCAAAGAAAAAACGATCTCCAATTTTCATTTTCGAAATGAAATATTCTTCCACAGAACCTAGATAAGCTCCATTTTTGAATTTCACTTTGAGCATCACATCAGAAACTATCGTTCCCATCGAGAGTCGATGTTTCATTGCAATTCGTTTGCTTTTCACTCGATAGATTCCGTCTTCGTCAAGGATTACTTTGAGGAAATCCTCATAACTTCCTAAAGAGGCGCCTCCTTTAGTGATAAAATCCATAACCCATTGCATTTCAGAATCAGAAAGTGATTCAAAGGATCTGGTTCTTTTCGCCACTTCAAAAATCTTCTCTGCATCCAAACCATCTCCAACGGCCAAGGTGACAAGAAACTGAATGAGCACATCGTAAGGAAGTTCAGGAGGAAATTGAGATTCCATGTCACCTTTTTCTATTGCATCCCTGAGCGCCGAAGCCTCAATCAATTCCAATGCGTTTGTAGGGACGAAAAATATCTCAGATGGCTGTCCAGGTTGATGACCTGCTCTTCCAGCTCTCTGAATAAATCGTGAGACTCCCTTGGGGCTTCCAATTTGAATCACTCGATCAACAGGTCTAAAATCCACTCCCAAATCCAAACTGGAAGTACAGACTACCAACTTGAGTCTACTGTCGTGCAAAGCTTCTTCTACCCATGAACGAACAGACATATCCAGCGAACCATGGTGCATGGCAATCCAGCCAGCCCAATCTGGTCTTGCTTCCAGTATTTTTTGATACCAGATTTCAGTCTGGGAGCGAGTATTTGTAAATAAGAGTACGGTTCGTCCAGCTTCAATAATCGGAATGACTTTTTCCAACATTCGGATTCCCAAATGCCCAGACCAAGGATACTTTTCGATTTCATCCGGAAAAACAGAGTTTAAGAGAATCTCTTTCTCGATTTTGGCTTTGATGATATGAACGGGAAGGTTCTTGCCCAATAAAGTTGCTGCAGCTTCTTCCAAGTTTCCGAGCGTCGCAGAAACAGCCCATCTTCTGAAAGTTGAAGGACAGATCGACTGGATGTATTCCAGAGCCAACTGAACTTGAACCCCTCTTTTATTACCAACCAATTCGTGCCATTCGTCCACTACAATCGCTTTCAACGATTGAAAAAGTTTGCCATGCTCTTTCTGCGAAATAAGTACATGAAGGGTTTCTGGCGTGGTAATAAGACATTCTGGGGGATTTCTCTTGATTGCAGCTCTTGTTTTGGCGTCCGTATCTCCATTTCTTACGGCCACATTCCATGGAAGCCCAATAGATTCGCAGACTTCCTGCATCGCAAGTTGAATGTCTTTGGAAAGAGCTCTAAGAGGAGTTACCCAAATCAGTTGGATTCCATTTTTCTTTGGCTTTTTCCATGTGTCAGGGTTTTGCTTAATGTATTCCAGAATGACAGGAAACCAAAGGGCAAAAGTCTTTCCTGATCCTGTAGGAGCATTGAGAAGACCTGATTTTCCATCAAGGAAATCGTTCCAGGATTCCAGCTGAAAAGGAAAGGGAGCCCATCCTTTTTTATGGAAATATTCTAATCCTACTGAAAGCCTGTTTTCTTGGCTCATGAATGAATTTGAGATTTATGAGTATTGAAAATTGAATTTTTCTTTCTGCAAAACCAATAATTGTCTGGAACTGTCATCAATTAATTAGAGGATCCTGACTATTTTGAGGTTTGAGGAGCGAAAATAAATCAAATTGAAAACTACCTCTTGATTTCTTCGTTATGTTTCTGAAACCATGAATACTATGAAAAAGTTAATTCTTGCTTGTTTGATCTCCTTTGGATTTATGTCCTGTAAGGATGTGATCAATGAACCTTTGGATTACCTAAATAAGGTTAGCTATGATCTGAATAAGGCAAGTGATTACGAATATTCAGGTGTTTTGGAAGTAGGAGAATTACCAAATGGGGAGTTGGAACTGGAAATAAAATTGTATGGAGCGACTGGAAATCAATCCGTTACTTTTCCGACCCATTTGCATTTTGGATCCTATGATACTCCTGATGCAGAAATGGCGGCTATGTTGAACCCTATCAATGCAAATACCTTAACGAGTCGTACTATTTTGCCCCAGTTAGCCGATGGGACAAAACTTACTTTTGAAGACTTTAAATCTTTTGATGGGCATATCAAAGTTCATTTGGCAAGTGAAGGGCCCGATTATCAAGTGATTTTAGTAGCAGGAAATGTCGGTTCAAATGTCGATTTATCGCAAGGCTTCAATCCTGATAAAATAACCATGTGTTCGGATACTTATTAATCAAAAAAGGCAGCTGAGAGGCTGCCTTTTTTGATTTGTAAGAATTAATTAATCTCGATAGGGAAAGTGATATCAAGATCAGTTTCGCCTCCGGCTTGAGCAAAATTTGTAAAATTAGGATTGTTAGCGCCTGGATAGCTTTTATCCAAATCGTGACGTAAAATCACTCTCATTTCTGTTGCAGTAGCCCCTGGAGAAGAAGAAACAGTGAGTGTGTTTTGCAAACCAATCAATTCGCCACTTGGATCATCATATGAGATTGTTAGGATATTAGAGGTGAATGCTGATCCCAAAAAGAAAAACTGATGCTCGTCTGATTCTTCCTGAACTTCTTCCGTGATGTCTTCATTTGCAATTGAATTATACAAAAGCACATCCAATCTATAGGTTTTTCCTTTATCCAATGTGACAGTTTCAATGGTTGGAGTTCCCAATTCCACGCCTTGAGGATCAGATGCTAAAAATTCAAAAGAATCTCCAACAGGATTTCCGGAATCATCCAGTTCAGTAAATTTTAAAGTGACATCCGTGATCACTTCTTCATCATTTTCTATTACTGGGTCTTCACTTTTGCAGGAAAAAAGAACTGCCGAAAAAAGAACTGCAGCAAATAGAGATGAGTTTTTAAATAGTTTCATGTTGGTCATTGTTTATAATTGGTAATTTAGTTTTATAAGGAAGTTTCTGCCCATGTCATCAGTGAAATACCTGAATCGATTCATGTACTCTTTATAAGAGGTATTCAATAAGTTCTGTACTTGTAGGCCTAGATTTAATTTGTTTTTTCCTAACTCAAATTGTTTTTGATAGGAAATATTAAACAAGGCATAACCGTCTGGAGCAGGCGCCAAATCAAAGTCAGGCTCTCTTTTTTGTTTAGCCACAAGCATATTGCTCAAAGTAAATTTGTTGGTTTTTGAATTGCTCAATGAGCCAAACTGATAGGAGAGACCCCAATCCATTCTATCGGATGGGATAAAAGGAAAATAATTATCGGCATCTGTGTTTTTAGCTCTGATAATGGATCCTTTTGCATAGCCACTCAATCGCTCTGTGAAAACATAGCTACCTGAAAAATCAAATCCATAAAAGAAAGCATTTGCCTGCAGGTATTCATACACATTGAATGTTCCTCTTAAAGAAACATAGGTGTCTCCTGTAGGATTCAGATAGATATAATCTGAGATATGATTGGCATAAGCCGTCAATTGAAGTTGGGTTCTGCCTCCATCATATTCCAATTCATTGACCCATTTAAGTGACTTTTCGGAATTCAAATCTGCATCGCCGATTTCAACCGCTGCTGCTCCATGGTGCAAACCCTCGCTGAAGAGTTCATTGACATTTGGCGGTCTCCAGGCTGTTCCCAAATTGGAGTTGAATGTGACTTTGGGACTGATCTGATAAAAACCTCCAATAAAGGCAGAGAAGTTATTATAGCTTAAATCAGCTTGCTGTAATTCGGAATCGACAAATCTGGCAGTTTGAACAGTTCGGGTATCAAAACGGAGCCCACCTTCAATTTCCAATGGTCCTTTGCTATATTTTTCAATGGCATAAAAGCCCAAGTTCAGCATGTCATAATTCGGAATGAGAGGTGTTACACCTGTTCCGGGGATGTTACTATTTGCCTGCTGAATCGCATTAATTCCAAAGCTTCCGCTCCACTCGTTCTTTAAACTATGATCTAAAAAGAGATCTAAAGTATTGGTGAAAAGCTCCAGATCTAAACTTGGTTTCGTATTCAGGTCACCTCTTCTTTTATCAAATTCCTGACGATTATTGGCCTGAAATCCATATTGAAAATTCAATTTCCATTTATCAGACAGGTGATAATGAGATTTGATTTTAGCGAGATGATGAGAGACTACTTGTTTTGGGTTGATGATATCATAGGTGAAACCAGGGTCTGAAAAAGGTCTTCCATTTTCTATGATATTGATTAAATCATCGAGATTTCCAGTGTGAGAATCTCTCAAAATACCCAATGTGGTGTTGAAATAGCTGTAGTATCCTTCAATTCCTAGCTTTTGGCTGCTGTAACCCACAGAACCAGAAAAGTTAAGTTCGCTTAATCCGGTATTGCCTTGGTAGTAATCCGGTGATTGAATGTTTCCAGCTCTCTTCGCCGAAGCCTGAACTTGATAGCCGAGTCCTTTGATTTTATCCGAACCATTGGCATGGGAGATAGAAATGTTTCCCATTCTGCCATTGCTGCCTCCGGTAAAGTAAAAATTGGTTTTTGGATCTTTTTTTGTCGGGAGAGGGGCAGGATTAACTAAAATCACACCTCCCATGGCTTCTGGCCCAAATCGAACTGTTTCAGCGCCTTTGATTACCGTGATTTCATCTGCCACAAAAGGATCAATTTCCGGGGCATGCTCAGCACCCCATTGTTGGCCTTCCAAACGGATGCCATTGTTTAGGATCATGATCCGGTTACTATGCATGCCATGAATAACCGGTTTGGATATACTATTACCAGTAGAAAAAGTCGTCACCCCAGAAATTCGCTTTAAACTTTCCCCAAGGCTTTCTCCTCTTGCTTGCAATAAATCATCTCCATAAAGAGCAGTTACTGCAGTTGTGGTTTGTACCGCCAGTTTATGCCCATGTATCTCAACTCCGCCTAATTCAAAGGATTCTTCTTCTAAACGGTAGGTTTTGTTGAAGTTATTTGAAGTCAAAGAAATGGTGTCTCTGATTTCTTTATGCCCCAAATATTGAATCGTTAGGTTATAATTTCCTTGGCAGAGTTCTTTGACTATAAAGTTTCCATTTGCATCGGAAACAGCTCCTGTGGCACTTTCTACAACCCAGATATATGCTCCTTCGATTGGATCATTGTTTTCCTGGTGTAAAATTTTACCGCGAATAGCTAACTCACATTTTTGCCCGAAAGCTGAAAATGCTCCGAAAAGGATAAAAATTAAGGTATAGGTGGAGAGGTTGATGTATTTCACGAAGCAAAAATAGATTCCATTTTTAGATTAAACTAGTCTAAATGAAACAAAGTTGCAAAAATGTGAAATACACTCAAAATATCTACTCGAGTGGCAAATCAGAAGGACAAGATTCAGAAATTCGAAATAAGAAATCAGGAATCAGAAAACATGATTATCCGAAATGAGGCCAGTAGTTAAAGATTGAGTTTAGAAAAGTCACGGAATTCGTTCACCGACGAGAGTCCACTGTCCACAGCAGGTTGAATTCTTTTCAAGACTGCAAGAATTAACAGACATCTAAAATGCTACAAAAAAAGTCCGACAGGGAAATGCCGGACTTCAGTCAAATATTTTGATTTAGGCCAACCAAATAGACCAAGGAATTCTGGATAATAAAAGCAAAAGTCCAATGGCATACATCATGTAGATGCTTCTAAATCTTGCTTTGGATACTGTTCCTTTCTTTGCGCGGCTATATCCAATTGTGATCACTACAATCGCAATGATATTGATCAATGGATGTTCCACTGCCGTTAATCTCACAGCTGAATCTGACATTGCAGAACCGGATTTTAGCATCTCGAAACCTAATGGGCTTACGAAATATAGAATCAAGCCAACTGTCAATTGAATATGGGATAGGATAAAAGCAATAAGTGCGATTTTTCTATCCTTGTCTGAAAATTGCCTGTTGGATAGTGCTCCAATCAGCGCATAGGTAATAACTAGAATAAGAGCCAAAAGGACCAAATATGCCAGTCCTGAATGTAAATGTTGTAAGCCTGTGTACATGTTCGTTGAATTTGATAGGTGAAAATAGCTGAAAACTAATTATGAAATGTCCAATTCATCAGAATTACTCCACAAAAAGGACTAGACCCTTTAAATATTCTGTTTCAGTATGGAAAATATTAACTGGATGATCTGCAGGTTGGGTGACCTGATGAAGTATTTTGATTTTTCTACCACTTTCTAAAGCAGCAGCAGTGATGGTGTGAGCAAAAAGAGATTTGTCCACGACTTGACTACAGGAAAAAGTAAATAAAATCCCGCCAGTCTTAATCTTCTTCAAGGCCTCCGCATTCAATCTTTTGTAAGCCTGAACTGCATTGTGACGGGATTTTAGGTTTTTAGCAAATGCCGGAGGATCCAAAACAATGATGTCATAATCATCTCCGATTTCCCGGATATATTTTACCACATCGGCAACTTTTGATTCGTGTTTTCCTTGAATATCAGGATTTAGGGAAATGTTTTCCTCTGTCAATTCGATAGCTTTTGGCGAAATATCTACTGAATGAACTTCACTTGCACCTTCTTTCAAAGCCAAAACAGAAAAGCCTCCTGAATAACAGAATGTATTCAAAACCTTTTTTCCTTCGGAATAGGATGCCAACAGTTTTCTATTTTCCCGCTGATCTATGAAAAAACCAGTCTTTTGACCTTTTTCCCAATCGATTTTATAGGTTGCTCCATATTCCTGAACAAGATCTGTTTTTGGTTCGCCGATGATCCATTCATTAGAAGTGATTCCTAAGTTTTTTGGAAGAGTCTCAGCACTTTTATCATACACACCAGCCAACTTTTCACCATAGGTGTTTTTAATAGCATTGGCAATTTCCTTCATATGTGCATGCATTCCTACATGATGAGCTTGGATTACCGCAGTGCCATTGTAGAAATCAACGATCAAACCTGGAAGTAAATCCCCTTCACCATGAACGAGGCGATAAACATTGGTTTTAGGGTTTTCTGTAAGTCCCAAACTAACCCTCAGTTGGTATGCAGAAGCTATCTTTTCATTCCAAAAATCCTGGTCAATCTCTCTGTTTTCGAAGGAAATAATCCGAACCATGATGGAACCGTGAGAGAAATGACCTGTGCCAAGGAATTCATCTCTAGAGGAATAAACAGAGACGAGATCTCCATTTTGAAGAATCTCCGGCATCTGGTAAATGGCACCGGAAAAGACCCAGTGATGTCTGCGTTTTAAGGAAATCTCTTTTC
Source organism: Algoriphagus iocasae (assembly GCF_014206875.1). Classification (GTDB taxonomy): domain Bacteria; phylum Bacteroidota; class Bacteroidia; order Cytophagales; family Cyclobacteriaceae; genus Algoriphagus; species Algoriphagus iocasae. Next base: position 866,724 of record NZ_JACIJO010000003.1, read on the forward strand.
CTTTTTTGAGAATAATTTTAGGATAATTCATCGTTTTGTAAGGTTCGTGTAGGGAAACTATAGCTTCCGATTATCATAGCTAAAATACTAAAAACCAAACCGATAATATGTGATCCGATTTGAGGTTCAAGTTGATCTGCTATTAAGTAAGAAATCATTCCAATGATCATTGCCAGCAAAGATCCCGTTGCTGAGGCTTTTTTCCAATACAATCCTGCCGTTAATGGAACGAACAAAGAAACTAACATCAGAATAGAAGCTCCGGCCACTAGATCATAAATATTCGATTCCATGGTAGCAATCAACGTTGCAATAATGGCTACGAAAACAATATTTGCCCGAAGGATCCAAAGTAGGTTTTTGTCTTTTAGTCTTTCACCAAACCAAGGTTTGATCAAGTTCTCAGAAATAATCGCTGCCGGAGCCAAGAGCCCAGAACTGGTGGTACTCATGATAGCAGAAATCAAAGCTCCGAAAAAGACGATCTGAATAGGCAATCCTCCATGTGCCAAAATCATGGTAGGAAGGAGCATTTGCTGATTTTCTAAATACAGCTCAGGATAAAGAACTTTGGCACCCAAAGCAATAAATAAAGGTAATAAGCCAAAGGTCAAGTAAAACCCTCCAGCCAAATAGGTGGACTGGACGGCTACTTTTTCGGATTTGGATGACATTACCCGCTGGTAAATATCCTGACTTGGGATACTTCCCAATCCCAAAATGATCCAGGCTCCAAAATAATTGATCCATGAGATGGCATCGGCATCGGGGAAGAATTGGAAACTTTCCTCAGGAGCCTGAGAAAGTATTTCTCCGATTCCGCCAGCTTCGTTTGCTACCATAATCGCCACCCAAAGAAGACCGATGACAATCATGGTAGTTTGGATAAAGTCTGTAATGGAAATGGCCCACATTCCACCAAGGAATGTATAGAAAACCACGATTCCTGAAGAAATCAAAATACCTTCTAACAAGGTTAAATCTGTGATTGATCCCAGCACCAAACTCAAAGCGACTAGTTGTGCTGCTACGTACCCGAAATAGGCAGGAATCATAAAGATGGAAGCAAAGAACTCGATCCGTTTGCCGAAAATCCTTTTGAAAACATCACCGATTGTTAAAACTCCCATTCGGTACATGGGACGGAGGTAAAACATTCCAAAGAGAACCAAACAGAGGGCTCCTCCAAATGGATCTTCAATAACTCCTTGTAATCCATCCTCCAAATAAACAGAAGAGGCTCCGAAAATCGTTTCGGAGCCAAACCATGTTGCAAATAATGCAGATGCGGATAGAAATAAAGGCAATGATCTGCCTGCTAAAACAAAATCATTTGAACTCTTGACGAGCCTCGTGGACCAAACGCCGATGGCTACAGTAATAGCCAGGTAAATGATGATGAATGTTAGCAGCAAGGTTTAGTGCTTAACTATTGCCATACATTTTTTCTCTGATAGCCTTGATTTCTTCTGAATTCAAGTAATCGTCATAAGGCATTCTTCTGTCTATCGTACCATTTGGAGTAAACTCGACGATTCTATTTGCAGAAGACTGTACAAATGCGTGGTCATAAGAAGACATGAGAACTGTTCCTGTAAAATCTACCACAGCATTGTTGAAGGCAGTAATTGATTCCAAATCCAAGTGGTTGGTAGGTTCGTCCATTACCAAAAGGTTTGGATTTTGAAGCATCATTTTAGAAATCATGCAACGAACTTTTTCACCACCGGAAAGTACTGAAGACTTTTTCAAGGATTCTTCTCCTGTGAAAAGCATTCTTCCCAAGAAGGTTCTTACATAAGCTTCTTCCTGATTTCCGGAGAACTGTCTCAACCATTCGATCAAAGAAATATCAGTCTTGAAATAGTCAGAGTTGTCATTTGGCAAGTAGGCTTTGTTAATGGTAACACCCCATTTAAAGCTTCCTTTTTGCGTTGGGATTTCCTCCATAATGGTTTGGAAGAATTTATTGACAGCTTGCTTTGTCTTGGATATAAAAGCGATTTTGTCTCCTTTGTCTACCATCAAATTGACATCGGTAAAGTAAGTCACTCCATCAGCTTTCAATTCTAGGTTTTCTGACATGAAAATCTGATCTCCAGCTTCTCTTTCTGGCTTGAAAATAATACCAGGGTACTTTCTTGAAGATGGTTGAATTTCATCCACATTCAATTTTTCAAGCATTTTCTTTCTGGAAGTAGCTTGTTTTGATTTCGCTACGTTTGCAGAGAATCGTTCGATAAATGATTGAAGTTCTTTTCTTTTATCTTCAGCTTTTTTGTTCTGATCAGAACGCTGCTTAAGAGCAAGCTGAGAAGATTCATACCAGAATGTATAGTTACCGGAGTAAATCTTGATTTTAGAGAAGTCAATATCTACGATATGAGTAGAAACTGTATCTAAGAAGTGACGATCGTGGGAAACAACTATCACTAGGTTTTTGAAATCAATTAGGAAGTTTTCTAACCACTCGATGGTATCCGAATCCAAATCGTTGGTAGGTTCATCGAGAATCAAGATGTCAGGATTTCCGAATAGTGCCTGTGCCAATAATACTCTTACTTTTTGATTACCTGCCAACTGGTTCATCGGTAAATAATGCAGGTCTTCTGAGATTCCCAATCCAGAAAGGAGGGAAGCAGCATCAGATTCAGCATTCCAGCCATCCATTTCAGCAAATTCAGCTTCCAATTCAGAGGCTCTTAATCCATCTTCTTCAGAAAAATCTTCCTTCATATAGATGGCATCTTTTTCCTCCATGATGGCATAGAGTTTTTTATGTCCCATTAGGACAGTTTTAAGAACTTCTACATCATCAAATTTGAAGTGATCCTGGCTTAAAACAGCCATTCTTTGTCCAGGAGTGATATTTACTGAACCACTGGTACTATCGATATCTCCGGAGAGAATTTTCAAAAAAGTAGATTTTCCAGCGCCATTGGCACCGATTACCCCATAGCAATTACCCGGGGTGAATTTTACACTTACTTCATCAAAAAGTGTTCTTTTTCCAAACTTGAGGGAAAGGTTATCTACTGAAATCATTCGGTCTTGCTTCTTTTTTTGAGCCGCAAAGATAGGAATTAAATTTTGTTGGCTAGGCTTGGAAGACTCTTTTCCTACTCGAATTCTACCGCTCCAAGAGATATTTTAAACGATTGTTTCGCAGGATGTTTATATTGAAAGATTAAAGCCCAACTGGGATTCTATGCGTAAAATTTTACACGGTTTTTTATTTCTTTTTTGTTGCCTTTGCTTCTTTCAGCAGGCTCAAGCCCAACTCTCCACTGTGGGAAAGGAGTTTTGGTTGGGTTTTATGGATAATAACAGGATTTTGCCAGACGCACCTGATCAGGCTGTCATCGTGATTTCTGCCAATGAAGATGCTGTTGGGGTAATAGAATATCGTGGTAGAACAGTGCCTTTTTCTTTGTCTCAAGGACAACAATTTACCCATATTATTCCTTCGACTGATCTGGATATGCTTCATAGAAATACTGGTCAGATCGAGAACAAAGGAATTTATATAAGTTCAAACGGAAAAATTGCAGTCTATGCATTTAATGAACGTTTCCGTTCTGCTGATGGAACGGTTGTTTTGCCTTTGGGAGCTTTAGGGAGAGATTATTATGTCACTTCTCATTATGAGTTTCTAACTACTCCCGTTTCCTTTGATGCAAATAATAATGATGAAAGCCAGCTGCTAGTAGTGGCAACAGAAGATGATACGGAAGTGGAGATCACTACCTCTGTCAATTCTTACGGTGGGCAAATTGCCCAAATTCCATTTACTATTACCCTAAATCGAGGGCAGAGTTATCAATTAAAAGCAAAAGCAGATTTAACCGGGACAAGAGTTCGGGTGCTTGATGAAAACTCGGATAACTGTAAGAAAATTGCTGTTTTCGGAGGAAATAAATGGACCACAGTCGGGGATTGTGGTGGTGCTCCTGATAATTTATTTCAGCAAACATATCCAACTAGCAGTTGGGGAACTTCCTTTGTCCATGTGGCTCTTGCAGGGAGAACATCCGGGGAACTCGTAAAAGTGCTCGCTTCGGAGGATAATACCCAGGTAACTGTTGCGGGACAAAACAGGGGTACTATCAATGCTGGCGAGTATTTGACCTTAGAGTTTGGCGTGGATCAATCCGCCAAAATTGAAACATCCAAACCAAGTAGCGTTACCGTATTTTCTAAAAGTCAGGAATGTAATAATCCAGGAGACGCAAACTTTCAAAATGGAGATCCATTTATGATTTCTTACAGTCCCAGTGAGCAATTGCTAAAAGAAATCCGGTTTAATGCTTTAAACCTTCCATCTATTGTCAACCATTATTTGAATTTGGTGGTAAAGAAGGGAACAGAGAACCTTACGATTTTAGACGGGCAAAACTTGGGTAATCGATTTTCTCCTGTTCCTGGTGATCCTAATTTTTCATTTGCTAGGATTATAATTCCAGAGGGAGTTCATCAATTAACAAATTCCGAAGGTTTTATAGGGTATGTATATGGATTTGGGTTTTTAGAATCCTATGGTTTCGCAGTGGGAGCAGCTCTGGATAACTTGAATTTTGAGACGGAAGCTTCTTATGATTTTGAAGTGGAAGGAGATCAAGTTGCCTGTTTAAATCAAGAAGGAACTTGGTTGATCAACTCAGAAAATCCGAATTACACCTATTTTGAATGGGATTTTGGTGATGGGTCTGATGTGAAAATTGGGAAGGAGGTTCAACAGATTTATGAAAAGCCAGGTATCTATGAGGTTTTGGTGAAAGCTTCGATAAGTCCCAATTCTTGTGAGGAGCAAGAAGAAATCACTTTTGAAGTAGAGGTTGTCGAACTGGAAGGTGATTTTGAAATACTGGGTTTAACCAGTGTATGTCCTGATGTGGAGGAATTGATTTATAAGCTAAATGATACAGCTGGGATTGCTAAAATTGATTTCTCAGTAATCGGGGGAGAGATCGTTGAAAATTATGGTGATTCTGTTTTGGTGAACTGGGGACCAACCAATCCATCTGCTCAAATAATTGCTGTTCCTTTTACCTCCAATGGTTGTCCAGCTGATTCGATCAAACTGGATGTGACCATCAACTTACAGTTGGTAGCGGAAATCCCAACAGGCTCAGAACAGGTTTGTTTTGATCCGGAAATCACTCATTTGTATTCTGTGCCTGAAGTGATTCCTGGTAGGAAATACGATTGGAATATTTCTGGAGGAACCATCATTGGCAATCCAGAAGAAGGAACTGTTGAAGTGAGTTGGGATCAACCTGGTGTCGAAGGTGAGATAAACTATACTGTATCCAGCATAATCGATCAATCCTGCTCTGGGGATTCTCCTCCTTTGAAAGTAAAGGTCTCGGAGTTATTTGAAATCAAAATGAAGCGATTGGAGTCCGGAACCTGCTTTGGTGGTAGCTCTGGAGAAATTGAACTTGAAATTATCGGTGGGGTGGAGCCTTTTGAAATCAAATGGGAACATGATCCTACTTTGAAATCCTTGAACGCTACTGGTTTAAAAGCCGGTTTATATACTGTTGAGGTTTTAGATCAAAATGGATGCGTGGCTAGAATGGAAGAAATTGAAATTGAGGAGCCTGCAAAATTGGAAGTAGTTTCAATTTCTACTGAAGGAACAAGCTGCTATGGAAAAGAAGACGGTACTTTGAATTTGATTCTTACAGGAGGAGTTGCTCCCTACTCATTTGATTTTGAAGGGAATCAAACATTTTCTGGGGTTTTGGATTACAAAGACATGGCTCAGGGAGTTTATGACTGGGAAATTGTGGATTCTAATGGATGCGTTTTGCCTATAAGTTTTGAAATAACATCTCCACCTGCTGTGGAGGTGGAAGTTAGGCTAGAAAAGCCTGCTTGCCCAGGTGGGAGTAATGGTGAGTTATTCGCATTTCCGGAAGGTGGCGCTGAACCCTATATTTATTCTTGGGAGGATCCTTTGGGGGTTGGAAATCAATTGATTGGAGTGCCAAAAGGAAATTATAATATATCTGTAACAGATAGTCAGGGTTGTATCAGTTTGGGAGTAGGAATTGTAAAAGAAGTAGCGCCAGAAGTGAGAATGCCAACGGGATTTGTTACAGGAAATGAAGAGGAGTTGTTTATGGGAGTTTCAAACTGTGAGATTCAGTTTGAGCTTTGGATTTTTAACCGATGGGGGCAATTGATTTATTCAGGGCCTTCAGGTTGGGATGGTTCAGTTTCAGGAGAATTAGCACCTACTGGATCCTATACTTATTTAATTCAATATTCATTTCCTTTGGATGGGGAAATGACCACATTAGAAAAACGAGGAGCATTTGCATTGATAAGATGAGTTGAAAAGAATGAAAGAATTGAGGTTTCGGAAAGTCTTATTAGCAATGCTGACACTATTTTTTGTGAGCTTCCATTCTTTTGCCCAATTGAGTACTATCGGAAAGGAATTTTACGTGGGTTTCATGGAAAATTACCGAAGAGACAATCAACCGGATGTGGCAGTCATCATTATCTCTGCAAATGAAGATAGTGAAGGTTTTATCCAGGCTGGCAACATTAACATCCCATTTTCTATTCAGGCAGGAGAGCAATTTGTTCATGAGTTTGGAGGTGAATTTATCCATCGTACTTCAGGAGAAAAAGAGAAAAAAAGCATTTACATCAATTCAAGTGGTGAAATAGCTGTCCATGCATTTAATCATCGACAGCGAAGTGGTGACGGCACAGTGATCTTACCAATCAATTCACTTGGCAAAGATTATTATGTGACAGCTCATGCAGATGTTTTTGGAGCTGGGCAAGATCCTGGGGGGAATAATAATTTTGAAAGTACCCTACTTGTGGTAGCTGTAGAAGATAATACTCAGCTGGAAATCATTGCTTCTTCAGGGACCGTTCACACAGTTCCGGCTAATGCCCCTATGAACATTACCCTGAATGCTGGGGAAAGTTATCAGGTGAAAGCAATAGGTGATTTGACCGGTTCGAGAGTGAGAGTTCTGAATGGAACAGATGGGGACTGTAAAAATGTGGCTGTTTTTGGTGGAAATAAACTGACCAGCGTTGGAGATTGCGGTACGACTGGGGATCATTTGTTTCAGCAGACATACCCGATCAAAGCATGGGGAAAATCATACATTCATGTCCCCTTGGCTGATAGATCTTCAGGGGAAATAGTCAAAGTTTTGGCTTATGAAAATGGAACTGATGTAAGAGTTAATGGAAATTCAGTCGGTACACTGAATGCTGGGAAGTTTCTGAAATTGGAATTCGGTACTGATGAAGTGGTTTCCATAGAAACCTCAAAACCAACTGCGGTCACAGGCTTAGCAAAAAGCCAGGCCTGCAACGCAAAAAGCACTGCTTATACAGCTCTTGGTGATCCTGCGATGATTACCTATAGCGCAAACGAACAAAGATTAAAATCCCTTGTTTTCTCTTCGGCTCCAGAAACAGAAATAGAAAGGCATTTTGTCAATCTGATCGTGCCTAGTGGATTTGCAGATCAAACGATTTTAAATGGACAAAATGTAGGTTTGAATTTCAAGCCTGTTCCGGGAAATTCCGGCTTTGAATATGCCCAGATTGAAGTACAGGGAGGTGTCAATTCAGTTTCTAATCCCGAAGGATTTATTGGCTATGCCTATGGATCAGGCTTTATCGAATCTTATGGTTATGCCATGGGAGCAAGTTTGGAAAATGTCCAATTTGAAACGGAGACGACGTATGAATTTGAGGTGGAGGGAGAGAAGGTAGCTTGCTATAATAAAGAAGGTGTTTGGAAAATAATACCTGATGTCCCAAAATTCACCTCCTTTACTTGGGATTTTGGGGATGAAACCGATCTTCAAGAAGGACAGGAAGTAGCACATACTTTTACAGATGAAGGGATTTTTGAGGTTTTGGTAATTGCATCTACGGGAGATGGAAGTTGTGATAGTGAAGAAGAATTCACTTTTGAAGTGGAGGTCAAAAAAATTGAAGGGGAATTGATCGGACCAAGTGCTGTTTGTCCAAATGAGGATGAAGTCACTTATACTTTTACTAAAACGAAAAACTTTGAAAAGGTAATTTGGGAAGTGGAAAATGGTACCGAATTGGTCAGCACCGATTCCACCATAACCATCAAATGGGATCAACCTACTTCCAATGGTTTTGTCAGGGCAATTCCACTTGCAGAAAATGGCTGTGATGGTGAAATCCAAGAGATTCAAGTGATTATTTCAGATAATTATGAGCCTGATTTGCCTTTAGGTCCTGATGGAATATGTGGGATTCAATCGATGGGATTGGATTATGAAGTTCCTTTTCCTTCAGAGCGAAATCAATACAATTGGGTAGTTACCGGGGGGTCAATATCTCAAGGACAAGGAACAGAAAAGGTTTCCGTTGTTTGGGATTTTGATGCTTCAGAGAGGAGTATATTCTATGAATCAACCTCAAAAGACAATGCATTATGCTCAGGATCATCAGAAATCTTAGAGGTGGCTATTTTTTCGGAGTTTAAGCTGGAACTTATGGATAAGCTGTCACCGGCTTGCCCAAGTGAAACTAACGGCATTATAAAAATTGAGCCATCAGGAGGTTCGGGATGGTATGAAGTAAAATGGTCCCATGATCCTAATCTTGAATCTTATTCAGCCTTTGGATTATCATCAGGTACTTATGAGGTGACAGTTGTCGATTTATCTGGTTGTGGAGAAGAAACTTTATCTATTTCACTTGATGATTTAGATCCCATAGAAGTTGTAGGAACGATAATTTCTGAGGATGTGAGTTGCTCCGACCAAACTGATGGCTCATATCGAGTGAAAGTAGTAGGAGGTACTGCCCCGTATGAAGTGGAAGGAATGGACTCTAAATGGGATGGAGAATTTCTTCAGGTTTCTGGGGTAGCAAAAGGAGTTTTTTCGCACAGCATAGTTGATTCACGAGGATGTAGTTTGATTTATGAGGGTGAAATCAAAGGACCCGATCCATTGGAACTTTCATTTATTGAGGAAAACCCAGGTTGCCCAGGCGGAGCAGATGGTGTTTTAGAAGTAAAGGTTCAAGGAGGAACAGGACCTTACTCGATTGTTTGGGAAAATGGATTGACTGGAAGTAAAATTTCCGGTTTGTCATCGGGAGAATTTTCAGTTTCTGTTACTGATGCAAATGGCTGTGAAGTTTCCGGAGTTGGGAAAGTCAGCGAATCCAAGCCCCAAGTAAGAATGCCAACTGGCTTTAATCCTGTACGAAGTAATTATGAGCCAATTACAAATTGTTCAATTACCTATCAATTGTTTATTTGGGATCGTTGGGGCCAATTGATTTATTCAGGTTCGGAAGGATGGAACGGACAATTTAGAGGTGGATCTTTACCTACAGGAACCTATACTTATAAAATCGATTATGAATATCCTTTGGAAGGCAATGTAGGTAGGGATTCTAAAACGGGGACTTTTACTTTAGTCCAGTGATTTTTAAATAATGTTGGTCAATTTCCCCAGTTTTGGATAGTTTTACCTCCTTAAATTTTTGATGATATGAAATCAGGAATAAGTGATTTCGTTATTTAATTCAATGATTATTTAAAATGGGGGAATTCTTAATTACTAGCTTTTGATTTTTAGCATTTGAGAGGAAACTCCACAATTTATTTATAAGTACATGAAAAACATTTTAATCACCGGAGGAGCAGGATATATAGGATCGCATACTGCGGTGGAGCTGGTAAAAGCTGGTTATAGACCAATAGTTTTAGATGATTTCTCTAATTCTGACCCAAGTGTGATCGAGCGGGTTTCTGAGATTATTGGCCAAAAGCTGATTTGTTTCGAGGGTGATTGCAATGATAAATCAGTTTTGGAGAAAATTCATGCTGAATATCCGCTAGAGGGAGTTATTCATTTTGCAGCCTTTAAAGCAGTGGGAGAAAGTACAGTTTTGCCATTGAAATATTATCAGAACAATGTGGGATCCTTGACTGTTTTGCTGGAATTTATGCAAGAGAAGGGCATTAAAAACATCGTGTTTTCTTCTTCTTGTACAGTTTATGGACAACCGGATAAGTTGCCTGTGACTGAGGAAACTCCAAGAAAAGATGCTGAAAGTCCTTATGGAAACACAAAGAAAATCTGTGAGGATATTTTGGTAGACTTTGTAAAAAGTAAAGCAAATGTCAGGGTGGTTTCCTTGAGGTATTTTAATCCGGTAGGAGCACATCCTAGCTCCAAAATCGGTGAATTACCAAATGGCACCCCAAACAATCTGGTTCCTTTTGTGACGCAAACTGCAGCGGGGATACGCGAGAAAATAACTGTCTTTGGTAATGACTATGACACAGTAGATGGTAGCTGTGTTCGAGATTTTATCCATGTGATGGATTTGGCAGATGCGCATGTAAAAGCATTGTCCTATCTGGACCAGAAAAATGCTCCGTTTTACGATGTGTTTAATGTGGGTACAGGGAATGGAAATACAGTCTTGGAAATCATTGAAACCTTTGAAAAAGTAAATGATCTCAAACTGAATTATGAAATAGGTCCACGAAGGGCAGGGGATGTGGTGAAGATTTGGGCTGACACAAAAAAAATCAATGAGGTGCTGGGGTGGTTTCCAAAATACTCACTGGAAGATTCGATGAGAGATTCCTGGAACTGGCAGAAATCTCTCGCGAATTAATCATAAATCTATATCAATACTGGTTGCTCATTTGCAAAACCAGTTCTCTACCTTGGATGATTTGATCATGTCTTAGATTAAATTCATCCAAGGTTTTTTTGTTGAAAATGGCTGATTTGACATAGACTTTATTTTCACCATTGTTTAGTGCATTGATTACAAAGTTGCCACTGGGATAATAATCTGGATTTAGCTTGATCCTGATTTCATCAAAGTTGGAGCTTCCAATTTCATAGGAAGCGTTTGCTTCTGTTCCACCATTTGCGGAAAGGATTTCCAATGGGCAGAAACAAAAAAAGCCTCGAATTGCTTCGAAGCTTTTAAGCGGAATGGACGGGACTCGAACCCGCGACCTCCTGCGTGACAGGCAGGCATTCTAACCAGCTGAACTACCACTCCAATATTTTTATTTAATCAATTTGATGACTTATTCATCAATTTTAAGCGATGTCATTCAGCTCTTATCATGCAATCTTTCGAAGATGCGACCTTCCCGATGTATCGGGACAGGCATTCTAACCAGCTGAACTACCACTCCAATATTTTTATTTAATCAATTTGATGACTTATTCATCAATTTTAAGCGGAATGGACGGGACTCGAACCCGCGACCTCCTGCGTGACAGGCAGGCATTCTAACCAGCTGAACTACCACTCCGTTTCAACAAAATTAAGGATTTGAAGTATCTTATTTACTTCCCCTCGTTTTTGAGTGATGCAAAGGTAGGTTTTTGAATCATTAATACAAAAACAGATTAAAAAAAATGATTCAATAAATTGTATTGACTTCTGATTCAAGGAGATAAATTTTCATTAAATCCTAGAGAATCCTGCCTGTAGAAATTGAAAAGCCACTTTTCAATTAAATAAAACAGAAACTAGCCACATATCTTTAAAGTATTCTCAGTCCATTTGTGGAAAACACCTGAAATTAATTTTCATGAAAGACGTTTTTTACTTACTTGTTCAGAATTTAATTGTTCTTGAAAATCAAGGGCTTTGAAAGTGAATCGGTAAAAATTTTATTTCTCAGGGGTATATTGCTTATCTTTAACCTTCCAAAAAATCACCAGAATGGTATTAGAATTCGAGAAACCTATAGCTGATTTAGAGCAGAAACTTCAGGAAATGAAGGATTTAGCCCAGGGTAGAAACATAGATTTAACTTCAGATATTCAATCATTAGAAGAAAAAATCCTGGCTTTGAAAAAGGAAACGTTTCAAAATTTGACCCGCTGGCAACGTGTTCAGCTTTCCAGACATGCTGATAGACCGTATGCCTTGGATTACATCTACGAAATCACAAGCGATTTTATCGAGCTTCACGGTGATAGAACCGTCGCTGATGACAAAGCAATGGTTGGTGGCCTTGGAGATATAGATGGAAGATCTGTGATGTTTATCGGACAGCAAAAAGGTAGAAATACCAAGCAGCGTCAGATGAGAAACTTCGGGATGGCAAATCCGGAAGGATACAGAAAGGCTTTACGTCTGATGAAAATGGCTGAAAAATTCGGAAAGCCTATCGTGACTTTGATAGACACCCCAGGTGCATTTCCAGGATTGGAAGCTGAAGAAAGAGGACAAGGAGAGGCAATTGCAAGAAACCTCAAAGAGATGTTTATGCTAAAAGTGCCAGTCATCTGTATAATTATTGGTGAAGGTGCATCCGGTGGTGCATTGGGCATTGCAATTGGAGACCGTGTGATGATGCTTGAAAATTCATGGTATTCTGTAATCTCTCCAGAAAACTGTTCTACTATTTTATGGAGAAGTTGGGATTATAAAGAGCAGGCAGCCGAGTCTCTGAAGCTTACCGCAAAAGATATGAAAGGTAATGGATTGGTAGACGATATTATTCCAGAGCCATTAGGCGGAGCTCATAAAGACATGAAACAAATGTCTCTTACACTTAAGGAGACGATTTTGAAAGCCTTGAAAGAGCTGGATAAAATCAAACCAGAAAAAAGAATTGAACAGCGCATCGATAAGTTTTGCTCGATGGGCGTAGTTGTAGAGTAAAACTTCAAATCCCGGTCTTCTAAAAAGGACCGGGCTTTTTCTTTCTAAGCAATATGGATTTATACGTAGTCAATACAGGTTTTTTTAAACTCGATGGGGGAGCCATGTTTGGAGTGGTACCGAAAACGCTTTGGTCTAGAACCAATCCTGCAGATGAAAACAATCTCTGTACATGGGCGATGCGCTCACTTTTGGTAGTGGATGGAAATAGGGTGGTACTGATTGATAATGGAATTGGGGATAAGCAAGATGCCAAGTTCTTTTCCCATTATTACCTGCATGGAGAGGATTCGTTGAAAGGAAACTTAATGAAATTGGGTGTTCATACGACAGATATCACCGATAACTTTTTGACTCACTTGCATTTTGATCATTGTGGTGGAGGCGTGAGTTATGGCTCACATGGTCAATATGAAATGACATTTCGTAGAGCCACTTACTGGACAAATAAAGATCATTGGCACTGGGCCACTGTTCCAAACGCTAGAGAAAAAGCTTCTTTCTTAAAGGAAAATATTCTTCCGATGGAAGAGTTGGGACAAGTTGGGTTTTTGGATCTTAATAAACCTCAGCTTTTCGAGGGGTTTGACTTTATCACGGTGGACGGTCATACTGATAAACAAATGCTTCCAAAAATTCAATATAAAGGCAAGACTATTGTATTTGTTGCAGATTTGTTGCCATCTGTGGGACATATTCCTATTCCGTATGTGATGGGTTATGATACCAGACCATTGTTGACAATGGATGAAAAAAGTAAGTTTTTGGAAGAAGCTGCAAGGGAAGGATATATTCTGTTTTTGGAGCATGATCCGGTTAATGAATGCTGTACCGTGAAAATGACTGAAAAGGGAGTTAGATTAGATCAAACTTTTAAGTTAAATGAAATCTAATCTTAAAATCGGCATAGCTTTGTCTGGAGGAGGTGTCCGAGGAATTTCCCATTTGGGTGTTTTAAAAGGCTTAAATGATGCAGGGATTTTCCCCACAAAAGTCAGCGGAACTTCAGCTGGAGCGATTGCCGGAGCAATGTATTGTGATGGATATAAACCCGAGGAAGTTTTAAAAATCATCGTAGAAACGAATTATTTTAAGTTTATGCGACCTGCGATTTCTTTGACAGGGATTCTTAAAATGAATTCTGTTGGAGATTTATTCAAGTTGTATTTAAAGCATAATAGTTTTAATGATTTGAAAATCCCTTTGACTGTTGCAGCTACTGACATCAAAAAAGGAAAAGTTGTCTATTTTTCAGAAGGGGAGTTGATCAATCCTATTTTGGCATCCTCCTGTATTCCCGGAATGTTTGACCCTATTGTGATCAATAATTCCCAATATATTGACGGAGGCGTATTAAATAATCTGCCTGTGGAGCCATTGGAGGGTTTTTGTGACTATGTCATCGGTGTCAACTGTAACCAACTTCCAGAGGAAAGTAATATCAGAAATATGAAGAGTCTGATAGAAAGATCTGTGATTATGGCCATGAATTCCAATGTCTATAGCAGGAAATCTAAATGTGATTTTTTCATTGAATCCCCTGGTCTAGGAAAGTACGGAGTCTTTGATATCAAGAAAGCCCCTGAATTATTTCAGGCAGGATACGATCGAGTATCGCAATTTATTGATGAAAATCCTGCAATTTTGGAACTCTCAACAAGCGAAAAGAAAAAGTAAGATTATGATGAAGTTGTTGTCTCGGTTTGTTTTCTGGATTTCTGGCTGGTCCTTAAATGCCAATTGGCCTGAAGGCTTAAAGAAGGCAGTATTGATTGCAATTCCTCATACTTCCAACTGGGATATTTTGTATGCGAGAGCAGCATTTTTCTTAATGGACATTCCTGTTAGGTTTACCATAAAAAAAGAGGTGATGGTGGGACCGCTGGGTTGGTTGCTTTCTGGATTGGGTGCCATTGCTATTGACAGAAAGCGTATTCCTGGCGGTAGAAAGCAGACCTATACCGAAGCGATGATTTCCATGCTCAAAGAGCGGGATGAGTTAGTGATCATGGTGACACCAGAGGGTACTAGATCCCAGGTTAAAAAGTGGAAATCCGGATTTTACCATATTGCTCTTGGAGCTGATGTACCGGTAGTAGTAGGATACCTTGATTACAAAAAGAAAGAAGCCGGAATTGGTCCATGCATTTACCCTAATGGAAACATGGATGAGCAGATTGAAGAAATGAAAGTCTTCGGAAGAACTGTAACCGGAAGACACCCAGAAAAAGGGATTTTATAAGCCCTTATTTCAAATCTCCACTTACTTCCTTAATTGCCTGTAATATTATAGAACAGGATTCACGGATTTCGTCCTCGGTAATTGTTAAGGGAGGGGCGATTCGCATAGAATCGTCACAAAACAGAAACCAATCTGTAATGACGCCTAATTCTATGGCTCGGTCAATAATTGGTTTCAGCTCATCGAAAGAGCCAAACTCCACAGCCATCATCAATCCTTTATTTCTGATTCCTTTGATTTTTGGATGTACCAATAGTGATTTGATCAGATTTGCTTTGCTCTCAACTTGATCGATCAAAGACTCTTTCTGTAGGATTTCTATAGTAGCAATACTAGCAGCAGCAGAAACGGGATGACCACCAAATGTGGTAATATGACCAAGAAGTGGATTGTTTTTGAAAGCTCCCATCACTTCTTTATTGGCGATGAATGCACCGATAGGCATGCCACCACCCATTCCTTTGGCACAAACGATCATGTCTGGAACAATCTCAAAATGCTCAAATGCCCAGAATTTTCCTGTTCGCCCAAAACCACATTGTATTTCATCCAAAATCAACAAAGTCCCAGTTTCATCACATTTTTCCCGAAGTGCTTTGAAATAATCTTTTGTGGCAACTCTGATACCAGCTTCACCTTGAATGGTCTCCATGATGACAGCAGCTGTTTCATTGTCGATGAGTGCTAGATCTTCAAGAACTCCATACCGAATATTGCTGACTCCGGGGAGCAGAGGTCGATAGGCTCTTTTAAAAATTTCATTTCCTCCTACACTCAAAGCGCCATGGGAACTCCCATGATAGGCATTCACACATGAAATTAGGTTTCTTTTTCCGGTATGTCTTTTTGCCAGTTTCAATGCTCCTTCTACTGCCTCCGATCCACTATTTACCAAATACACGTTGTCTAAAGTGGAAGGCAGTGTGTTGCAAATAGCTTTTGCCAATTCAGTCTGTGGGCTTTGAACATATTCTCCATAGACCATGAGATGCATGTATTTATCCAATTGTGTCTGGATTGCTTCCAAGACCTTCGGATGTCTATGTCCAACATTGCTCACGCCAATTCCAGAAATCAGATCGATGTATTTTTCGCCTTTTGGACCAAAAAGGTAAATACCTTCTGCTTTTTCCACTTCAATCATCAATGGAAAATCTGTCGTTTGTGCTAAATGCTGGAGAAATAGTTGGCGGTTATTCATTTTAAAGGGTAATCAATAGCTCGAGAAACGGTAAAAAATCCCTAGTGGAAGTTTTTTGTCAAAGGAATCATTGAGGTAAAGTTCTCCATGTTCTGCGTTTCTTACATTTTTGAAATTTGTCTTGATCAGGTTGGTGGCAATCAAGGAAGAGAAACTCAAAGAGTACATGTTCAGCAAAAGGAAATGATTCTCTGGATCCAGAATTTCGGCACAGACTTTAAGCATTTCATTGATTTGCTCCTCAAGAACCCATTTTTCACCGTCTGGACCTCGTCCATAAGCAGGAGGATCCAAAATAATTCCTTGGTATTTATTGCCTCTACGTGCTTCTCTTTTGATGAATTTCATCGCATCATCGACGATCCATCGGATTCCTTCCAAACCGGAAGACTCCATATTGTGTCTGGACCAAGTCACAACCTGCTTCACGGAGTCAAGGTGGGTAACTTCTGCACCTGCGGCTCTTGCAGCGACCGATGCAGCTCCAGTGTATGCAAAAAGGTTTAGAACTTTTGGGTTAGCAACTGGGCTACTTTTGATTTTAGAATAGAGATAATCCCAGTTTACTGCCTGCTCAGGAAATAAGCCGATGTGTTTAAAGGAAGTTTGGGCAAGGTTCAGTTTCAGAGAAAGTCCTTCTTTATTTTCATAAGAGATGCTCCAGTTGTGAGGCATCTTTTTTAACTGTTCCCATTGGCCCTTTTCAGGATTGTTTTTTTCTTTCGCAAAATGGGCATGGGCTTGTTTTTTCCACTCATGATCTGGAAGGGATTTGTCCCAAATAGCCTGAGGCTCAGGTCGACTTAAGATAAACTGGCCAAATCGCTCTAGCTTTTCAAATCCTCCTGTATCCAAAAGTTCGTAATCTGCCCAATCGGATGGGCTAAGGGATAAAATCGTTTCTTGCATGCCTTTTTGTTTCAGCTTGCAAAAATAAGGAAATAATCAGGAAAGGATTTCTTTCACCTTCATAAGACTGAAATCATAAAGTTGCTTTTGCAGTTGTAAGTCCTCAGAATCTTTAATAGGCCGAATTGGCTTTTTGTTTTTATAGTAAGCTCCAGATTGTAATTTATCTGAGGGAGTTTTCGCGAGAAATACTGTGGTTTCAGCTCCTTTTTTAGCACTGATAAAAAACAGTTTGCTAAGTGAAATGATTGTTTTTGAAAGGATATCTGATTCAGAACCGAAGGAAGTTCTAACAGCTCCTGGATGTAAGGAGTAAAAACCTATTTCATTACTATTTTGAAAAGAATCCAAATAATTGGAATTGAGTATGTTATAAAATTTAGAAGAGCCGTATTTTGACCAAGAGTTTTTTGAGTTTATAAGTCCAATGTCCTTGGGGTTTAGTTTCCCGATTCTATGTACTTCAGAGCTCAGAAAGATTATTTTCCCCTTGGTGATGTTTGGTAGCAACAAATTAGTGAGATGGAAATGCCCCAAATGATTGACGGCAAAAGTCCAATCCAGACCTTCTTCGGTGATTTTGTTTCCGGGAAACATCCCGCCGGCATTGTTTATTAAGAGATCAATTTTTGGATAGGTTTCAGAAATGAGTTTTCCAGCTTCATCCACACTTTTGATAGAACTCAGATCCATTTTGATGCAATGAAACTTCTCAGGTTCTTTAAATTGTGAAATCAAGTTTTGAGCCTTTTCCAGATTTCTTACTGGTAGGATGATTTTCGAAAAAGAAGGATACAAGGATTTTACGGTTTCAAAGCCAATACCCGAAGTTCCTCCTGTGATTACAAGATTCATATAAATAAGTTGATTTTCGTTTAAAAAATAACTGACTTGGTTTTCAGAGGACTAGTACTAAAGTTTAAAATGCATCCTTCAATAAACCTTTATTTTCTTAATTTTAAACTTATTTTTCTAGGAAATAGATTAACTAATTCTTGGTTTATCCCCAAAAAGCATAGTAAATAACATCCATGTCTGATAAATTTATTGATGTTAGGAAAGTCATAAAAGACAAAAATCCGAAGCTCCTGAAATGGATGCCTGGCTTTCTTATATCTTATATCAGGAAAGTAATCCACGAAGATTGGCTGAATGCTACGATGAATAAAATTCATCATCTCAATGGGCTTGATTTTGTGAATGCAGTTATTGAAGATTTTAAAATCGAGGTGGAACTTATCGGTGGGGAAAATATACCTAAGACCGGTGGAGTGATTATCGCTTCGAATCATCCACTTGGTGGAATTGACGGAATAGCTTTGATGTATGCTGTGGGCAAAATCAGGAAGGATATCCGGTTTTTGGTAAATGATTTGTTGATGTCTTTTGAAAATTTCCAGCCCATGTTTGTTCCTGTGAATAAATTGGGAAAGAATTCTCAAAAGAATCTGGATAATATCGACCAGGTTTATGCCAAGGATTATGTGGTGATGGTTTTTCCGGCTGGTTTGGTTTCCAGGAAGTTTCCCGATGGGATTAAAGACCTACTTTGGAAAAAAAGTTTTGTGACTAAGTCAAAAAAGTACAAAAAAGATATAATTCCTTGCTTTGTGGATGGGAAGAATTCGAAGTTTTTTTACAATTTGGCTCATTGGAGAAAGAAACTAGGAATTCAAGCAAATATTGAAATGTTTTATCTTGCTGATGAAATGTACCAGCAGCAAGGTAAAAAAGTGACAATCCATCTTGGAGAGCCAATAAAGCATCAAGAATTGGGTTCCAGCAAAACAGACGCTCAATGGTCTGAGCATATAAAAGAAATTGTTTACAAATTAGGACAAACATGAGTAAAGAAGCAGAAATTATTCCTCCAGTAGATCCGGCATTGATCAAAGCCGAACTCACTGCAGACCGATTTTTGCGGTATGCGAATAATGGGGATAATTTGGTTTTTTTAGTCAATCATCATAATTCTCCCAATATAGTGAGAGAGATAGGCCGTTTGCGTGAATTGACTTTTAGAGCGGCAGGAGGAGGAACTGGTCTTGCTTTGGATTTAGACGAAAATGATACCTGTGAAAATTGCTATGACCAGCTGATCACCTGGAGCCCAGAGGACGAGGAAATAGTGGCTGGTTATCGATTAATAAATTGTAAAACCGCCATCAATGGTGATGGTACAATCAATCTTTCTACCACGCATCTATTTGATTTTTCTGAACAGTTTATACAGGATTATATTCCTTATACGATTGAATTAGGAAGGTCTTTTGTTCAACCAAAATACCAACCGAGCATAGACAATAGAAAAGGAATTTTCAGTTTGGATAATCTTTGGGATGGTTTAGGGGCAGTAGTGTTATTAAATCCGGATGTGAAGTTTCTTTTTGGGAAAGTAACCATGTACCCACATTACAACAGGGAAGCCAGGGATTTGCTTTTGATGTTTATGAATCATTATTTCCCTGATAAACAAGGGCTTGTCAAACCAAAGCCTGAGTTGAAATTAGGGTATGAAACCGATTTGCCTTCACATGGAAATCCATTTGAAAATCTGGATTATAAAGAAGGTTACAAAGTTCTGAATACAAGAATCAGATCTTATGGAGAGAATATTCCTCCCTTGATCAACACCTATATGAATTTATCTCCTACGATGATGACTTTTGGGACTGCTCTGAATGACGAATTCGGAGAAGTGGAAGAAACGGGGATATTAATCACTCTCTCGGACATCTACGAAACCAAAAAGCATCGTCATATGGATACTTTTGAGAGAGATCGTGTGTATGGTAGTAGAAAATAAATTGACATTAATAGCAGGAGCCAGCGCTGATCCATCTAGGTATGCCTATACTGCTGCATTATTTTTAAACCGAAAGAATCTTCCATTTTTACCGATTGGAATCAAAAAAGGAGATGTCCAGGGGAAAGAGATTTTACCACTTAGAGAAAAGCCAAATCTTGATGAAATACATACCATTACCATGTATATGAATGCGGGGCATCAGAAGGAGTGGGAAGATTATTTTTTGAGCTTGAAGCCTAAAAGAATCATTTTTAATCCAGGGGCTGAGAATCCCGATTTTGCGGAGCGGGCAAAATCTCAAGGAGTATCTTGTATCAATGGATGTACTCTAGTGATGATAAACACTGGACAGTACTGAAAATCAGGGACTAAACAACTAACTATAAAACCTTCGCAAGAGGCATTTTGGTGTAAGGAAAAAGCTGGGTTAAGTCACATTTTTTTTCTATCTTGCGTATTCTTTAAATGAACACAAAATCACCTTTCTATGGCCCTTATTGAGGGTTTTCTCCAGAAAATATGAGTGAAGAAAAAGCTAATAAACCCGCAAATTACGGTGCAGGTAATATCCAAGTATTGGAAGGTTTGGAAGCAGTCCGTAAAAGGCCTGCCATGTATATCGGCGATGTCGGTATCAAAGGACTCCACCACCTGATTTGGGAAGTTGTAGATAACTCCATTGATGAAGCGCTGGCAGGGCATTGTGATACGATTCATGTGACTGTCAACGAGGATAATTCCATTACCGTAGAAGATAATGGTCGTGGTATTCCGACTGATTGGCACGAAAAAGAGCAAAAATCTGCTTTGGAAGTAGTATTGACCGTGCTCCACGCAGGTGGTAAATTCGATAAGGATACCTATAAGGTTTCTGGCGGATTGCACGGTGTGGGTGTTTCCTGCGTGAATGCACTTTCTACAGATTTGAAAGCAACAGTTTTTAGAGATGGCGTAATCACAGAACAGGAATTTAAAATCGGTGTTCCACAATATCCAGCCAAGCAAGTTGGCAAGACGGATAAGAGAGGTACAATGATTCATTTCAAGCCTGATGCTTCCATTTTTACCCAAACTGAATTCAAGTACGAAACGATTGCCAATCGTCTAAGGGAAATGTCTTTCCTAAATGCTGGGATCAGGATTTTCTTGAAGGACCTAAGAGAGATCGAGGAAGATGGAAATCCAAGATCAGATGAGTTTTTCTCTGAAGGAGGATTGGTAGAATTTGTTCAGTACTTGGACAGTACCAGAGAGAAAATTATCGAGGAACCTATTTACATCGAGGGAGAAATTAATTCTGTGCCTGTTCAGGTTGCAATGAATTACAATACCTCATACACTGAGAATGTGGTTTCATATGTGAATACCATCAATACGTATGAAGGTGGAACTCACGTAACTGGATTTAGAAGAGCTTTGACAAGAACGTTGAAGTCTTATGCTGATAAATCCGGTATGCTTGATAAGTTGAAAATCGAAGTTTCCGGTGATGATTTCCGTGAAGGTTTGACTGCTGTAATTTCTGTGAAAGTTGCAGAACCTCAATTTGAAGGTCAGACCAAAACGAAACTTGGTAACTCTGATGTAGTGGGAGCGGTTGATTCAGCTGTATCTGAAACATTGCAATCATGGCTAGAAGAGCATCCAAAAGAAGCTAAAATCATTGTTGGTAAAGTGATTTTGGCCGCTCAAGCACGTCACGCTGCTAGAAAAGCACGTGAAATGGTTCAGCGTAAAAATGTCTTGGGAGGCGGAGGTTTGCCAGGAAAGCTAGCAGATTGTGCCAATTCTGATCCAACCGTTTGTGAATTGTACCTTGTCGAAGGGGACTCTGCAGGTGGATCTGCCAAACAGGGAAGAGATAGAGATTTCCAGGCTATTTTACCACTAAAAGGAAAAATCCTTAATGTGGAAAAAGCTCATGAGCATAAAATTTATGACAACGACGAAATCAAGAACATCCTTACCGCTTTAGGGGTGAAATTCGGAACTGTCAATGATGACAAAGAGCTAGATCTATCCAATCTTCGATATCATAAAATTATCATCATGACGGATGCTGATATTGATGGTTCTCACATTCGAACTTTGATTTTGACATTGTTCTTTAGATACATGAGAACGCTAATCGAGAACGGATATGTCTATATCGCATTGCCACCTCTTTATTTATTGAAGAGAGGAAAAGATGAAAGATATTGCTGGACTGAGGAAGAGCGTAAGATCTTGACCAAGGAAATGGCAAAAGACGGTAAAGAAGATAGTGTAGGAATTCAACGATACAAGGGTCTTGGGGAAATGAACCCAGAGCAGCTTTGGACAACCACGATGGATCCAAGTGTCAGAACGATCAAGCAAGTGACAATTGATTCGGCTGCAGAAGCAGATCATTTGTTCAGCATGCTGATGGGAGATGAAGTGGCACCAAGAAGAGAGTTCATCGAAAAGAATGCGAAATACGCTAAAATTGATACTTAAGGCTATTTTGAAATATTAAAAGGGGCCTATGTGCCCCTTTTTTTAATTCTTTAACAAATTGATGAAATACCGATTGATAAAGGAATTTTAAATTGCCATCCCAAATATGAGCTTTTATGAAACTGGCATTGAAAGATAAATACGAATCTATTATCCAAAAAAGTGATTTGGTCAGCAGAGACCTGAGCTGGCTGAAGTTTAATGAAAGGGTACTGGATCAATCGAAAAAAGAGCACCGGACTATTTTTGAAAAGCTGAAATTTCTAGCAATTACAGCTTCTAATCTGGATGAGTTTTTTATGATCAGGGTAGGTTCTTTATATAATTACCTTGATTACGATAAGGAGCGCGTGGATTATTCAGGTTTGCGAGAAGAGCCTTTCAAAAATAAACTGATGAGTGATTGTCAGGCCTTTCATAAAGATCAGCATGATCATTTTACCAAGGTGATCCTTCCAGGACTTGACAAAGAAGGTGTTTCCCTTTACAATCTGTCGAAATTGACTGATGTTGAAAAACAGAAAGTTCAGGACTATTTCGAAAAAGCGATTTACCCAATGTTGACACCAATGGTGTATGATGGGTATCGTACCTTCCCAATTTTGATGAATAAACTTTTGGTTTTTGGAGTGGTTACGACCAGTCCTGGAGAGCGAAAGGATATGAAAAAATTGAGTTTCGTCCAGATTCCGTCAAACATTCCTAGGTTTTTTGAAATCGAAAGAGAGAATTCCTTGCTTTTGATTCCTATTGAAGAAGTGATTCGTGAACACATCGTTTCTCTTTTTAGAAATGTTGAAATTGAAGGAATCAGTTTATTCAGGATTACAAGAAACGGAGATTTTACCCTTGAAGAATCCGAAGATATGGATGCTAACTTCCTCGAAGAAGTGAAGCGAAAATTGATGGAAAGAAAGACGGGTAGGGTAGTACGAATTGAAATAGAAGAAGGATATAGCAAATGGATGCTCAACTCTCTTTTGGAGAGATGGAACCTGAAAATGGATTCTGTTTTCCTTATCAAAAGAGCCAGTATGATTGATTTCACTGGGATGTGGCAGATCGTTGGGAATAAAAAATTCCGTGAGCGATTACCACAGGTTCATCCTCCGGTGAGTCCTTTGTCTTATCCTGAAATTGGAAGAGCGGATATTTTTGAAACGCTTAAAGAGAAGGATATTCTTCTGCATCATCCGTACAATAATATTGATTCGATATTAGATCTGATCAATAAAGCGGCTGAAGATCCAGATGTGATGGCCATCAAAATGACGATTTATCGTTTGGCAAAGGATAGTCAGATTACCAAAGCTTTGCTGAAAGCAGCAGAAAACGGAAAACACGTTTCTGTTCTTTTCGAAGTGAAGGCCAGATTTGATGAAGAGAATAACATACGAGAAGCAAAACGACTTCAAAAAGCAGGTTGCTTTGTAATTTATGGTATCACTCATCTGAAAACACATACCAAACTTCTTCTGATTGTGAAGAAGGATGCGAGTGAAATTACCAGGTTCGTTCACCTAGGTTCGGGAAATTACAACGAGGACACTGCCAGGCTTTATACTGATATTGGCTTGCTTACTACCAATGAAACTTTGGCAAATGATGTTTCTGAATTCTTTAATGTAATCACCGGCCATAGCATGCCGACTCAATACAAGAATTTGATTACAGCGCCAAGAGACATGAGGAATCAGCTTATTCAATATATTGAGGATGAGGCTGATAATGCCAGAAATGGGCTTCCAAGCGGGATTTTTATCAAGGTTAACTCTCTTGAGGATTCCGAAATCATCTATGCTTTGTATCGTGCTTCCCAGTCGGGCGTCACAATTAAAGTGATTGTAAGAGGAATTTGTTGTTTGAGACCTCAGCGAATGGGCTTAAGTGACAAAATAGAAATCATTTCTATTGTTGGGGATTTCTTAGAGCATTCGAGGATCTATCATTTCCATAATAATGGCGACACCAGAACTTATGCAGGTAGCGCTGATATGATGGTAAGAAGTTTTGACAAGCGATTGGAATCTTTATTTAAAGTAGAATCTCCGCTTCTCGAGAAGCAGTTGATGAATATATTGGCATACAATCTACGTGACAATGTCAATGCCTACGTGATGCAAGAAGATGGTACTTATGTAGCAAAATCACCAGTTGGGGATGAGGAAGAATTCAATGTTCATAAGGAGTTTTTCAACTTGGATCCGGAACAAGTAAGCCAGGTCCAATTAGTTGAATCCTGAAAAACGTATAACCTCTTAAGTTTTGGACACTTTCAGAGGTAAAACCAAAAGCCGAAGAATCAATTACTGATCTCTTCGGCTTTTTTATTTCAAAGGGTTTTTCTTCTTTCGAAAAGTACCTGCATCATACCATCTTTTAATCCCAAGTCAGGAACTAGGATTTTTTGGGAATTAGCCATTTCCATGGCACGCAGATAAATTTTCCCAGCGGGAATAATCACATCGGCACGATCTTCATTTAGGTTGAGTTTATTTACTCTTTCTTCAAAAGAAAAGCTTTCTAGTTTATGTAAGGTCTCCTCAATCTTAGCGGAGTCCAGATATTTTCTGGTTGTTTTAGGACCTGAAAGTTCAAAGATCTTACTAATGTTTCCACCGGTTCCTATGGAAATTATTCTTGCTTTGGGAGAAACATTCTTTTCTATAAACTTCCTCATTGACTGCCAGACAGGTTCTTGAACTTTGTCTTCCAGCGCCCTGACAGAACCTATTTGAAATGATTTTGATGCAGTTTTTACCTTGTTTTGGTAAATGTTTAATTCTGTACTTCCACCTCCTACATCAATATGTAAATATGCTCTTTCATCAATCAACCTTAGTAAAGATTTATTGATCAGTTCGGCTTCCCTGTTTCCATCGATGATGTTGATTTTTAGTCCGATTTCTTCTTTTACTTCCTGAACGATGTCTTTTCCATTCATACTTTCTCTCATTGCAGAGGTAGCACAAGCCATGTAATCATCCACCTCATAGAGATCAATCAGAATTTTAAAAGCTTTCATCAGCTTGATGAATTTTCGCCTATTTAAATCACTGATTTTCTGAGTATGAAAGACATCCAAACCAAGTCGAAGGGGAAATCTTAAATATTCTACCTTTTTAAAATTATAGGAACCGTCGTAAAACGTCACCTTCGTGATTTGCATCCGAATGGCATTGGACCCGATATCTACTGCAGCAAGTTTCAAGTTATCAGGTGTTTATTTTTTCTTGGAAATAGCGACTAAAACTACACCTGCAGCAATTACGACTCCTCCTGCATAAGATGGCCAAGTCACTTCTCTTTTTTTGTTAGCATTGATTTGAATCGGTCCGGCATCTACCACATTTTCTTTTGTGGTAAAGCTGAAGTTGTTGGTGAAAAGCATTAAAATGCCACCGATGATTAATATAAAGCCGAAGATTTTCATTGGATATTTTTATAGTCTATTAGTGCAAGGATATTGCCAGACATCATCTTAAAAAGGAAATATAATAGGGATGACCAAAGTGCCTATAATCCAAAATAAAAGATTTAATGGCGTACCTACTTTTAAGAAATCTCTAAACTGATAATTACCAGGAGAATAAATCATGGTATTGGTTTGATAGCCCATTGGGGTCATGAAACTTAAACTTGCAGCAAAAGTGACGGCCATGAGCATGGGGCGAGAATCAACACCCAAACTTGATGCGATGCTGATTGCTATAGGAGCCAATAAAGCAGCCGTTGCATTGTTTGACATCACATTAGTTAGTAAAAAAGTAAGGCCGAAAATTGCTCCCAAAACAATTCTAGGTCCATAACTCCCTAGCAAGTTTACGATGGATTCACCTAATAAAGCCGAGCCACCTGTTTTCTCCAGGGCTGCACCCATGGAAAGTATACCAGCTAGCATAAATATTACTTTCCAATCAATTGCTTTATAGGCTTGTTCAGTGGTTATAACCCCTAAAATCACCATCGCAACCGCTCCTGTAAGGGCACTGACGACTATTGGGAACACATCCAAAATAGCCAATGCCAATACGGCAAGCATGATGATTAGTGTAAGTATGATTTTCGTTTTAT
Source organism: Algoriphagus iocasae (assembly GCF_014206875.1). Lineage (GTDB taxonomy): Bacteria > Bacteroidota > Bacteroidia > Cytophagales > Cyclobacteriaceae > Algoriphagus > Algoriphagus iocasae. Next base: position 893,127 of record NZ_JACIJO010000003.1, read on the forward strand.
TGAGCGTTTTACTTTTAGTCTCTGAAATCAAAAGCAAACCCTCCGTTTCATTTACTGATTGGATACTTTCTTCCGTACCTCGAAGTAATAAAATATCGCCTGATGCAAGTCTGGTTTTGGTGAGTAGCGTATCAAGCATTCCTTTTCTGTGGCGGATGCCAATAACCAATACTTGATTGAAAAGCTCCTTGAAATTGAGCTCCTTGATGCTTTTTTTGATTAGAAAAGAACTAGGTGTAACTACTGCCTCGTATAACCTTTCTTCTTCGCCAATTACAAGCTCTTCATTCCAGGCTAGTTCTGCTTTTAATTGAATTCCTTGATAGGTTTTGAGTTTTTCTAAGGTTTCTTTATCCGTACTAAATCGAATAAGATCACCTATTTGAATGGGAGTATTTTGGTACACTCTTACTTTTCTCCCATCTTCTCTGATGATTTGTAAGGGATTTACCGGAAGCTTATTGAATAGTTTTTGCTTTGAAACAGGTTCTTCCAATTGCGAAAAATCATCCTCAATAATCATTTCAGAGAGGTAATTTCCAAGCTCCATGTTTTCTCCAAATAAAGCTTTACTTTTTCTGTTGGGTAAAAGAAACCTGCCCACAAAGAGCATATAGACTATTCCCGCTCCGAGAAATACCAGTCCCATGAGGCTCATTTCAAAAATTCCAAAACCTGGTAATCCAGCTCTTTCAGCTATTCCGCTCACCAAGATATTTGTGCTGGTGCCAAGTAGGGTACAAACTCCACCCATCAAAGCCCCAAAAGATAGTGGCATCAGTAATTTGGAAGGAGCAATTTGATTCTTTTTAGCAAGTTGGATTACTGCTGGCATCAATAAGGCAACCACAGCTGTGTCACTGATGAATGCTGAAAGAACACCAGAAGAGACCATCAAACTCAGCATTAACCTGAATTCACTTTTCTCTGCCTGCTTGCTCAATCGATAGCTAAATGATTCTAAAATACCTGTGCTGAAAATAGCTGCTGAGAGCACAAACATGGCAGCAACTGTAAGAGTGGCTGAATTGGAAAAACCAGCTAGACCTTCCTTTACATCTAAGATTCCGGTGAGAAGAAATAAAACCATGACTCCAATGGAAACTGTGTCGATGGACAGTTTTTCGGTAAAAAATAGAATTATTGCTAAGGAGATGATCGATAAAGTCAGGGCTATTTCAAAAGTCATAATCACATATTGAGGTAGTTTCCTTTCGCTAGCTTTTTCTTGACTTTGATATAATTGATTATGCCAACGATTAAAATGGAGAAACTCAATCCCAATGCCAGATAACCCAACTCACGCACATGGTCTAATTTGTCTACTTCAAATAATGCGATACCACTAACCAAAAAATACAATGAAGTCCTTATGAAAGACAATAAAGTGCGTTGATTGGCCAATGTTGTACGTTGTCGTGCTAAAAAATCACGAATAATCAGTTCTCTTTCCAAGTCATTTTCCATATTTGTATTATATTATTTAAAATCTATTTATTCCAAATCTTATAAATTATGAAAAGAATCTCTACACTTTTCCTTCTTCTTTTTCTAGCAGGGAATTTATTTGCCCAAGATGAGACGCCGATAGTTCCTGCTGATACCAGTTATTGGCTGAAAGAAATCAGCGGTGGCTTAAATTTAAACCAAGCTTCATTCAGTGGCAACTGGCAAGGTGGTGGTGTTAATTCTATTGCGGTCGGAACTTATCTTTTTGGAAGAGCGAATTATGCCAAAGATAAATGGACTTGGGATAATACTCTGGATTTGACTTACGGAGTGGTAAAAAATAAAGATGAAGAAGGAAGAAAGTCTAATGATAGAATTTATTTGGATTCTAAAGTCGGATATGAAATAAATGACAAGTGGAATTACTTTTTTGCAGTCAATTTCCTTTCCCAATTTGCTCCGGGTTATGATTTTGTTGAGCCGGAAAAAGTGCTGATTTCAAAATTTCTTAACCCTGCTTATTTGACTACTTCAATAGGTGTAGAATATAAGCCAAATGATGAGTTTAGTTTGAGGATTTCTCCATTTGCTCCGCGTTGGACTTTTGTGACTGACACGGATTTATATATGAATGTTCCGACTAACTATGGAGTGGAAATAGGGAAGACAGTCCGTACAGAATGGTTAGCTTTTAACTTATTGGCAGATTGGAATAAAAAGCTCTCTGAAAATCTCACTTTCATGATGCGTTATCAAATGTTTGCTAACTATGAAACATTGGCATTTGATACAATTGATCATCGTTTGGATATTGGCCTTACAGCCAAAGTTTCTAACCTGATTAATGTAAGTTTAACGAGTTTGAGTATCTACGACATCGATCAAGACGATAAAATCCAATTTAGCCAAGGTCTGGCTTTGGGAATTGCATTTAAGAGAGGAAACTTCCCCGAGGAGAAATAAAAATTAACAAATTTTTATTTGGCATTTTGATTTAATTATAATTGTATTATTTTTGAATTCATTGTGGTAGTTAAATAATAGTTGGTTTAGTTTTCAAATAAAGGGCAGGAGATTTTCTCCTGCTTTTTTATTGCCCTAAAGCCTAATAAAGCCATTTTTTTAAATCTCCTGTTAGATCTCCGAATAATCCTATTTTTTTCAAAAAACCATTTTCTTTCACTGTTTGATATACTGAGAAGTAAAGGTTATTTCAAGTCCTTCTTCAATCCTATTTTATATTAAACGCAAAAAGCCCAGACTTTCGTCTGAGCTTTTGTACACTCGGAAGGATTCGAACCCTCAACCCTCGGAGCCGAAATCCGATATTCTATCCAGTTGAACTACGAGTGCCTGAAAATTTTTCAGTTATTTATGCTTCTAAAACAGCCTGAACTTTGTCCGCTGCTTCTTTCAACGTGATGGCAGATTGAACTTTCAATCCTGACTCATCGATGATTTTAGCACCTTCTATTGCGTTTGTTCCTTGTAGTCTTACGATAATTGGAACTCTGATGTCTCCAATTGATTTATATGCTTCTACCACACCATTTGCAATTCTATCACATCTTACGATTCCACCGAAAACGTTGATCAAGATTGCTTTTACATTAGGATCCTGAAGGATAATTCTAAATCCAGCTTCAACAGTAGTAGCATTTGCTCCTCCTCCAACATCTAGGAAGTTTGCAGGCTCACCACCAGAAAGCTTGATCATATCCATAGTCGCCATTGCAAGACCAGCACCATTTACCATACAACCTACGTTTCCGTCAAGTTTTACATAGTTCAAGCCTGATTTTCCAGCTTCTACTTCCAATGGATCCTCTTCTGCCAAATCTCTCAACTCAGCAAGGTCAGCATGTCTGTAAAGTGCGTTATCATCCAAATTTACTTTGGCATCTACTGCCAAAATCTTATCATCTGAAGTTTTCAACACAGGGTTGATTTCAAACTGAGAAGAATCAGTTGCTTCGTATGCTTTGTAAAGAGCAGCAATGAATTTTACCATCTCTTTGAAAGCTGTACCAGTCAAACCTAATTTGAAGGCAACTTTTCTGATCTGGAATCCCTGAAGTCCAACTTTAGGATCGATCCATTCTTTGATGATTTTTTCTGGAGAATGTTCTGCCACCTCTTCGATGTCCATTCCTCCTTCGGTAGAAGCCATGATGACATTGCTTCCACTTGCTCTATCCAAAAGGATAGATAAATAATATTCTTTTGGTTCGGATGCTCCTGGGTAGTACACATCTTCTGCAACAAGTACTTTGTTTACTACTTTGCCTTCCGGTCCTGTCTGATGCGTCACCAAAGTCCCGCCCAGAATATTTTTAGCTTTTTCAGCTACATCTTCTAGTTTTTTGGCAAGAACCACACCGTTTGATCCAGTTTGCTGGATTTTACCTTTTCCTCGGCCACCGGCATGAATTTGAGCTTTGATCACATACCAGGAAGTTCCGGTTTGAGCATTTAGCTTTTCTGCTGCTTCCTGAGCTGCTTCTGGACTGTCGGCTACAATACCTTCCTGAATGCGAACTCCATAACCTTTTAATACTTCTTTAGCCTGATATTCGTGAATATTCATGTGTGTAAGATTTTTTTCTCAATTGTCATCCCGATAGCTATCGGTAGGAATCTCGCATGGTTAGGGTTATTACCCCTATAACTTTTCAGTCATGCTAGATTTCATCCTATGAAAATTTTTGCCCGAAGTTAAGTCCTCTGAGTCGATAAATCAACCCCGGAATAATCCTTTCTTCTCAAAAAATGCCGTTTATTGGGAATTAAATACGTATCTGGAAAAGATTTATTCTAATTTTAAATCCGTAAAAAATCTTACTATGCTGAAAGCCAGTGGTATCCATAAGCACTATGGAAATCTACATGTATTAAAAGGGGTTGACCTTGAAATTTCATCTTCTGAAATAGTTTCTATTGTTGGCTCCTCTGGAGCGGGAAAAAGTACCCTTTTACACATCTTAGGAACCTTGGATAAACCTGATGAAGGGGAATTGTCGATGAATGGCAAAAACCTCTTAGACCTAAATGGAGTCAATCTGGCAAAATTCAGAAATGAGCAAATAGGATTTATTTTTCAGTTTCATAATCTTCTTCCTGAATTTACAGCTTCAGAAAATATTCAGATTCCGGGTTTGATAAAAGGAACTGATCCAAAACAATTGGAAAAAAGGGCGGGGGAGCTTGCTGAGATTTTAGGAATCAGTCATCGATTGGATCATAAACCTTCCACACTTTCTGGAGGTGAACAGCAAAGAATTGCTGTAGCACGTGCTCTTATCAATGACCCTGCTATTATTTTTGCTGATGAACCTAGCGGGAATTTAGATACCCAAAATGCAAGAGCGCTTCACACCTTGTTTTTTACTCTTCGCAAAGAGCTGGGGCAGGCATTTGTAATTGTCACGCACAATGAAGAACTGGCAGGAATGGCCGATCGAATGGTGACCATGAAAGATGGTGTGATTCTTTAAGCCTTCTTATTAATGTTTTTAAGCATGGATTCAATATGAGATTTTGCCTCAAACATTTCTGAAAAAGAGGCTTCTATTTCATGCTTCTCATTGAGTAAATAAGTGATCCTTTTTGGCATTTTGATTAAAGGCACTAGTGCATCATAGGCTTTACATACTTTTCCTGAAGGATCGGAGAGCAAATCAAAAGGTAGTTTGTATTCTTTTTTGAATTTTTCGTGAGAAGGTATATCATCCTTACTGATTCCTAAAATCGGAATGGAGAGGTCTCTGAAATCTTCAAATTTGTCTCGAAATTCGCAGGCCTCTGCAGTACAAACTCTAGTGAAATCTTTTGGATAAAAATAAACTATCAAAGCTTTTCCTTCGAAATCCCTAGAAAGAGTGATTTTTTTATCTCCGGTAGCTGCCAGAGTGAAATCCGGTGCTTTTGTTCCTTTTTTTAACGCCATATCTCCAACCTAACTAGCAACTAAAATCAAAAGTTTCAATTTTTTTTATTTCCATTGAAATAGTCTGAACTATCCATTGGATTTTTACATTTGGATTCCATAAACCACCAAATAATCCGCCTGTGAAAATCAGCAGCGTCCAGTCTATGATCTTGGCTGGGATATTTTTTGCCTTGATGAATGTATCTGTTAAATACGTTCCTCATATCCCTGCTATAGAGATTATTCTTTTTAGATCTCTATTTAGTTTGGTGTTCAGTTATAGCGTGCTGAAAAGGCAAAATGTCAAGGTTTTTGGGAATAATAAGAAATTATTGGTATTGAGAGGGGTTGTTGGTTCAGTAGGATTGATTTCATTCTTTTATACCCTGCAAAAAATCCCACTTGCCAGTGCTGTGACGCTACAATATCTCTCACCTATTTTGACGACCATTCTTGGAATCTTCTTGGTAAGGGAAAAAGTAAAACCGATTCAGTTTCTCTTCTTCGGAATTTCTTTTCTAGGAGTGGTTTTGGTTCAGGGTTTTGATACCCGTGTCAATCTGCTATACGCGAGTATTGGTTTTATTTCGGCTTTATTTTCAGGTTTGGCTTATAATGTAATCCGAAAGCTCAAAAACACTGAGCATCCATTGGTAATCATATTTTACTTTCCTTTGGTCACATTGCCAATTGCTATCCTGATCAGTTTCTTCACTTGGGTTCAGCCGGAGGGTTGGGATTGGGGAATTCTTTTATGGATTGGAATCTGTACCCAGACCGCTCAGTATTTTATGACTGTGGCTTACCAAAATGCTAATGTTTCCAAAATTTCCAGTCTCAGTTATTTAGGAGTTTTCTATGCCCTGATATTTGGTTTTTTCTTTTTTGGAGAAGCCTATACATTAATGGCCTATGTAGGAATGGCGCTTTTATTATTAGGAGTAGTTTTAAACTACCGGGTAAAAAACCCAGCCTAAATCGGTTTGGTCTAGCCAAGCTCAATATTTACCTTTATAACCTAGCTTTTTTTCTATGAAAATCACCAAAGATTTATACCAAGGTTCCTTAGCACTTTTAACTGATTTCTATCAATTGACCATGGCTTATGCCTATTGGAAATCCGGTAAGGCAGAGCAAGAGGCCGTTTTCAATTTGTTTTTTAGGAAACATCCTTTTCAGGGAGGATTTACTTTGGCCGCAGGCCTGGATTATGTAATTGACTATTGTAAGAATTTCAAATTTGGAAAAGAGGATATTCATTACTTGTCTGAAATGAAAGATAAGGATGGGGAAAGACTGTTCGACCCAGGGTTTTTGGATTATTTATCCAATATGAAATTCACTTGTGACATCGATGCTGTAGAGGAGGGAACGGTTGTTTTTCCTAATGCTCCGATGATCCGGGTAAAAGGGCCTTTGATTCAATGCCAATTACTGGAAACTCCTTTATTGAACATCTTTAATTTCCAGACCTTGATAGCCACCAAAGCCGCAAGAATTAATCTTGCTGCCAAAGGAGAACCTGTATTAGAGTTTGGGTTGAGGAGGGCGCAAGGAATCGATGGTGCCTTGGCGGCATCTAGAGCTTCCTATATCGGAGGTTGTACTTCCACTAGTAATGTTATGGCTGGAAAGCTATTTGGTATTCCTGTTTCCGGAACTCATGCCCATAGCTGGATCATGTCTTTTGAAACTGAATTGGAGGCTTTTGAGGCTTATGCTGATGCTTTTCCAGACCAATGTATTTTCTTGGTTGATACCTATGATACATTAAATGGAGTCAAGAATGCGATAAAAGTAGGGGAGGCTTTGCGAAGCAGAGGAAAAGAGATGGTAGGAATCCGAATAGATTCTGGTGACTTGGCCTATTACAGTAACAAAGCCCGGGAAATGCTGGATGAGGCTGGTTTTCCGGATGCGAAAATTGTTGCTTCCAATGATCTTGACGAACATATCATTACCTCATTGAAGGGGCAGGAAGCTTCGATTAATGTTTGGGGAGTGGGAACAAAGTTGGTCACTGCCTTTGATCAGCCAGCCTTAGGTGCTGTTTATAAATTATCAGCTATCCGAATAGAGAATGGAACATATGTGCCCAAGATCAAAATTTCCCAACAATCTCTAAAAATCAATGTGCCGGGATTTCATAATGTGAAACGCTATTATTCTAAAGGAATGGCTGTCGCAGATATGATTTACTTGGAAGATCAGGAAATCAATCCAAAGGGGATTGTCATTATTGATCCAATAGATAGTACAAGGAGAAAAAGAATTATGCCGTACTTCTATCAGGAAGAAATTTTGCTCAAGCCGATTTTCCGGGAAGGAAAACAAGTTTATACCTCTCCAGACCTTTCTACCATTAGAAATAGAGCAGCTTCCCAATTGGAATCATTGGATAAAACCCACAAGCGTATGGTAAATCCACATTTGTATCCAGTTGGATTAGAGGAAAATCTGCACCATTTAAGAACAGAATTGGTTCTAAAAGCACAAAAACTGGATCAGAAAGATGAAAAATAGAAACGAAGCACTGATCATCGTTGATGTTCAGAATGATTTTATACCTGGAGGAGCTTTGGCGGTAAATGAAGGAGATCAGATTGTACCTGTGATAAATAAGATTCAAAAAGAATTCGAGTTTATCGTTGCCACGCAAGATTTCCATCCTTCGAATCATGGAAGTTTCGCGGCGAATCATCCCGGAAAAAAAGTCGGGGAATTCGTTGGATTAGGAGGACTAAATCAAATTTTATGGCCGGTTCACTGCGTTCAGGGAACTTTTGGAGCAGAATTTCATAAAGATCTGGACCGAGAAAAATGGAAAGCTGTATTTCAAAAAGGTACAAATCCAGAGGTAGATTCTTATTCGGGTTTTTTTGATAACGCCAGAAGAGGAGACACTGGTTTGGGAGATTTCCTGAAAAGCAATGGGATAAAAAAAGTATATATCTGTGGTTTAGCTTTAGACTATTGTGTGAAGTTTACTGCTTTGGATGCTCAAAGTTTAGGTTTTGAGACAGTCTTGATTGTAGATGCTACGAGAGCAGTGAATATTGATCCTATGGATGGTGATTTTGCAATCGAGGAACTGGCGAAATCAAAAATCAGAATTATTAACAGCCACGAATTAGAAAATCATGTTTGAATACGATCCACAAAAGCATTATCCATCTGAGACGGAAAGCAGAGTTGTCATTCGGTTTCAGGATTGTGATCCATTGAGACATTTAAATAACGCCAAGTATTTTGACTACTTCTTCAATGCCAGAGAAGACCAAGTTCCGAAATTGTATGGACTGGAAGTGATGGATTTGATCAAGAAATACAAAGCTGCTTGGGTGGTATACAACCATAATATCAGCTACGTCAAACCTGCGATGGTGGGGGAATGGGTTAGAATTATGAGCCGGATTATTTGGCATAATCACAATACTATCGTCGTTGAATATTACATGACGGATGATAGCAAAAAACAATTGAAGACGGTTCTTTGGTCTACGATGCGATACGTGACTTTGGCTGAAGGTAAGTCAACGGACCATACAGGAGCAGTGATGGATTTCCTAAAAGCAACCTCAGGAAACCTAGATATTTCTGATATGGATATCAAAGATCGGGTAAAGAAATTAAGCCTGGAACTCAAAAAATAAATTTGACATAAGTCAATTTTATGTGTCTCAGCGGACAAAACCTGTACAGCACCGTACAGGTTTTATTTTTATATATAGTTTGATTTCAATGTTTTATGAAAAAAAATAAAATTAAATTTTATTAATAAACACAATAAACTGTAACCTCCATTTTTGGAAATTACCCCTTATTCTGTCCGCTGCCATGACAGTCGGACAAGAAATATTTAAATTTTGTTCGATAATGTTCGTTTATATGTCCAAACATTAAAATAATATTTTGTAATAATTAATTTTTATTAAGAATTAGATCCTTGAAAAAAGTTTGAATTGGCATGTTCAATTGGTTTTGGTATGAGCTTGGTGTCTTGGTAAGCACGACACTAAACCAACATTGTTATGAAAACTTTATTCACTTTAGCATTGGCAGGCGCCTTATCTTTTAGCGCTTTGGCCTCAGCAGACGAAGATTTAAGAGCTTTATCTGACGTAAATTCTAATTACAAAAAAATCAATGTCCTATTAAGAGAGGGAGTTGGCGATGCCAAAATTGTCCTTTTAAATGAAGATGGACATAAACTTCACCAAAGAAAAGTCCATGTAAAAGGAGATGACATTATGGTTCCTTATAATCTGGACGATTTGCCTTGTGGGGAATATCAGATTAGGATATCCACCGAGGATGAAGAGGTTGTCTACACGGTAGAAACCAAAGAAAAACCAATTGCTGCTTCGGATATGCCTTTAATGGCTTATGGAAAATTGCTTGACGACAATACAATTAATTTGACTGTAATCGGATTGCTGGAACCTGGGGTAGATGTAAAGGTAAAAACTGAAAAAGGCGGCCGGGTAGTTCATGAAGAATTCATTGACCAACCAGAAGGTTTCAAAAAAGCATTCTCATTTAATGGTATTGACCCAGAAGATATTTACCTGGAATTGACCGATGCCATCGGTAGAACAAGAATCATCCATTTCTAGGATTTCGATATTTAGTTTAGTTGACAAAAAGGCCATGATCAGATGATTGTGGTTTTTTTTGTTTTTACCTATATAGGATTTGACTTCCTGTTTAAAATTGCTCAAAGAAATCTTCTAGCCTTTATTAATTTTTTAAGACGAGATGACTTTTGAAGGTTTTTAATTAGGAAGGTCATAAGTAATCATTCGTTTTTTCATAGGAGAGGAGCCTATTTATAGGGTGTTCTTATTCCTATATATAAAGAGTCAATTCAATTAGCTCAGCTCTTTTATTTTTACCGAGTAAGTAAATTCAATTTTCATCATTAAAGAAATACAGCTCTTGAACTTTAAAAGAAAGTCCATTGGAAGCAATTTGAAATAAAATCTATTTAGGAATTCTATGCCGAATTTTTAGATTTTTCATATTGTAAATCAACTTTCTTACCATTGCCAAAGGAAAAAGGGTTTGATGTATTCTTCAAAGTTCTGTGGAAAGTGGACTGTCGTCGGTGGAAGATTATCCGCGACTTTCTAAACTTATTCTTTAACTACTGGCTGCATTGCGGATAATCATGTTTTTTTAAATACCTAATCCATCTAACGATTCTCGTTTTCGAAGTTCCAACTAGAAAATTGTTCACTAAGTTGATTCCTAACGGACGAAACCTGTACAAAAGCGTACAGTTAATTTTTGGCAGGATTGGCACAAAAATATTTTTAAAGATTTTCAGGAATTAATTTTCCTTAACATCTCTCTATACCTGTAACCTTCAGTTTTCTAAAAAACCCAAAAATCTGTCCGCTAACAATACAAGCGAACAGGAGATTGACTTGGAACTGAACAGGTTTTGTTAATTTTTCGTGAATTTTTCAAAATTTAATTTCGGTAAAGTGTTAAAAAAGTAAAATAAAATCAGTGCAGTAGATTTTGGTTTTGGCAAGGCAGAGCGAATTGGTACGTGCTTGGCAATAAGGAAAGCACAACACTAAACCAACATGTTATGAAAACCTTATTCACAATCGCAATGGCAGGAGCCTTATCTTTTAGCGCATTAGCAGCTGACGCAAACGAAGACTTAAGAGAACTTTCTGCAGTAAATTCAAAGTATAAAAAAATCAATGTTACTCTTAAAGAAGGAGTAGGAAGCGCCAAAATCACCATCTTGAATCAGGATGGAAAAAATTTGAGCCAAAGAAAAGTAAATGTAAAAGGAGAGAGCCTGATGGTTCCTTATGATTTGAATAGTTTGCCTGCTGGCGAATATCAAGTGAGAATTGTAACGGAAGAAGAGGAAGTTACATACACCGTTGCTACCACTGAGAAGCCTATTCCAGCAGAAGACCTACCACTGATGGCTTATGGAAAAGCATTAGACGATCATACAGTAAGTCTTGCAGTTATCGGACTTCTTGAGCCTGGCGTAGATGTTAAAATCTATTCTTCAGAATCTGGAAAAGTGATCTATGAAGAGCATATCGATCAGCCGGAAGCTTTCAAAAAGAATTTCTCTTTCCGTGATATGACTTCTGAAGACATCTACATGGAAGTGACTGACGTCAAAGGAAGAACAAGAACATTATTCTTCTAATACTAAACCAACTGTTAGAAGACGCCCTGGTCCGAATGGATCAGGGCTTTTTGTTTTTTAAAAGGTGGTTAGCCATTTTTTTTGCAAGATCCTCGAGGTCGATACCTAACTGAGATTTTGTTACTTCAAGGACTTTTTCTCTTGAGCTTTCAGGAAGCTTTTCGAATCCATGATAAGCTCCCAAAATTCCACCTGCCACAGCTGCAGTGGTATCATTGTCTCTCCCATAATTGACCAGAAATACAATTGTGTTTTGGAAGTCAAAATCGGAATAAATCATAGCTGTAAGAACCTGAACGTAAATTTCTCCAGCATGAAAAGGCATGTCCTGCTGCCTTTTGTCTAATTCTGAAAATGCAAATTTTAAAGCTTCACTATCCGGTTGCATTCGATTTTCTGAACTGTCCAGAGCTAAGGAATTCTGATGGATTGAAAGAGCTTCGACTAAAATTCTTTGTGCTGTCCGACCTACCAATCTGCTTTCGTAATAGCCTCTTGGATCAATTCGTAGTGAAGCCAAAATATCCTCTTTTGTGGCATTTTTCTTCATTCCTGCGGAGGTCATTGCTGCTGCCAATGCAGATAAATCCCTCGCGTACCCAATATCATAAATGGATAATTTGTAGGCTTCGGCATAAGCTTTTTCTGGACTAGCGGGGTAAATAGCACCAATAGCTGGAGTATAAAGCAAACCTGCGCAGACCATTTCTCCGCCGTAAAAACGACTTAAGGAATCTGCATAACCATCCACATTTCCTTTCAAATATGGCTGACTTACTTTGGCCCATTCCTGAAGCCAGATCAACTTCAAAGTTGCCTTTTCAATTTCTGCCGGATCAATACCATCAATTGATTTGAGCTCTTTGACATAGTCGGAATATTGATCGAGAATGTATTGAGCAAAATCTTTTGAGTCTAAAGATTGAGGGTTTTGGGTGAGTAAGTAGTTGAATGTTAAATTCTTCCATCTTGTATCATCTGTTGTTCCTCCTGCAGGTAGATTTCGAATCCAAATTCCTTCTGGAGAAGCTTCCCGCACCATAGAATCCAAGGTCTCAACAAAACCATATTGTAAGTTGATATCCTCTCTGGACCACATTTCGGTAGGGGCACCCATGGCATCTCCAATTGCGGAACCAACGAGCATACCAAGTATTTTATCCTCTAATTCCTCTGGAGTTAATCCAGAATCTAAAATGGGGATTTCTTGAGTGCCAAAGGTTTCATTTTTTTGACTGTTTGTGCAGGCTATGGTAATCAGGAAACAAAGAATTAGAAGAGGAGAATTTTTCATTTTAACCTAAAATCAAATTTACTGCCTGGTCCATTAATTTCTCTTTCTGGTCCAAAGTCATTCTCACGGGAAGTTGAGCAATCCCGATCAACCTTCTTAATATTTCAACTCCTTGGTATTGATCCAATAATTCCGGGGAAATAGGCTGATTATAACTATGGAGAAATTCAGCTTTTAGGCTGCTAGGTTGAAGACTTAAATTGAGATGTGCAAACAAAACACCCAAATCAAACTCAGGATCACCAAGAAAACCGAATTCTGGATCAATGATTTTAATTCCCGAATCACTTTTTAACCAGCTTCCAGGGTAAAAGTCTCCATGCAAGAGGGTTTCTCCTTGCGATAAGTATTTCCTTCCTAATTCATCAATCTTTCTTTTCAATGCAGTATTGGATTTATACTTCAGGCTTAATTCCTGCAAACCAATTTGTACTGAATCAAGGTCAAATCCGTTTTCAAGTGAAAATGGAAAGTTAAAAATATGCTCATGGTTCAGCAGCTTCATTTCTCTGTTGTCGGGGAAATCCTTTATTTCCAATTCATGAAGGGCGTTCATATAATCAACTAGCTTGGATATTGTAGCTGATTCCATGGTACTTTCCCCTCGATATAGATCCGAAAAGTCCTTGCCTTTTCCCAGATCTTCAGTCATCAAAAGATGATCATCTGAACGGTATGCTAAAACCTTTGGAGAGAAATTTTTTAATACAGGATGCTTTTGAACATGCTGATAAAATGCATGCTCCACCTCGATCCGACTCAGAGGGGCAGGGATTTGAGGATATTTATTGACATAAGTTTTTGATTGTTTCAGAATGACAGACCGTTGATTGGTTGTTATCCTTAAAACGACATTCATATTGCTATCTCCCGCGGTTTCGGATTTCAGAATTTCTTCCTCGTAATTCCAAAATGGAATTTTACTGATTTCCTCAAGGCTGGTTGACACTTCCAGATTTATCATGTTAATAGAATTGTTTTTACTTCAGTCAATATAAACGTATTCAAACTTAGGTTTAGATTTTTGGAAATTTCAGAAGAAACTTGAGTTTTTACATCACTGGACGATGTGATTATAATTTTGAACTTGCTCCCGTTTAAAAATCATTATTTTTGATAATAAGAAATTTAATATAAACCCACATATGTTTGGATTACCAAGAACTTTATTCACAGAAGAGCACGATTTATTTAGGCAAAGCGTGCGAGAATTTATAGCCAGGGAAGTGACCCCTTACAATAAGGAATGGGAAAAGAATCAGATGGTGTCCAGGGAATCTTGGAAGAAATTCGGTGAAAATGGATTTTTAGGCATTCAGGCTCCCGAATCATTGGGAGGCATGAATATTCAGGATTTTAGATTTAATGCAGTCTTAATTGAAGAGTTAGGCCTGAGTGGTTGTTCCGGTCCAGCAATCGGATATCCGCTTCATAGCGATATTGTGATGCCATATATTCTTCATTTTGGTACAGAAACAGCTTTACAGAAATATATCCCCAAAATGGTCTCCGGTGATTTTATTGGAGCGGTTGCCATGACTGAGCCTGGTGCCGGCAGTGACTTGCAGGGAATTCAGACGCGAGCAGAGGACAAAGGAGATCACTATCTAGTTAATGGTTCTAAGACCTTTATTACAAATGGTTTTCTTTGTGATGTGGTGGTTGTAGCAGTAAAAACCGATCCAACAAAAGGAGCAAAAGGGATCAGTTTGATTATCGTTGACCGTGAAATGGAAGGATTTTCCAGAGGAAAACCTTTTGATAAAGTCGGCTTGCATGCTCAGGATACCTGTGAGTTGTTTTTTGAAGATGTGAAAGTGACAAAGGAAAACTTACTTGGTAAAGAGGGGGAAGGATTCAAGTATCTGATGATTGAACTTGCACAGGAAAGATTGGTAGTGGCGCTTGCAGCAGTTGCTCTTGGAGAATATATGTTAGGAGCGACGATTGAATACGTGAAATCCCGTAAAGCTTTTAATAAATCTATCTCAGATTTTCAGAATACTAGATTTAAGTTGGCTGAAATGACGGCGGCATTAGAACAAGGAAGAATTTATTGTGATTACCTCGTTCAGCTTCATAACGATGGGAAATTGGATTCTGCAATGGCATCGGCAGCAAAATACAATATGACAGAATTGCAATGTAAAGTTGCCGATGAATGTGTCCAACTCCATGGCGGTTATGGTTATATGTGGGAATATGGAGTTGCTCGAGCCTATGCCGATGCGAGGGTCCAAAGAATCTACGCAGGGACAAATGAAATTATGAAAGAGTTGATAGCAAGAAAAATTTTAAAATAGTCTGATAAATTCATTGTCCAATCGGTAGAAATTAATCAAATTCAGAAAAAATAGATTACCCAAAATACAGATATAATGAAGGATTTTCCCTGGTTCAAAAGTTATCCGGCATCGGTAGACAAGCAGGTTGATTGCGAGGCTTATCAAAGTGTGCCAGAACTTTTTGAAGAATGTGTAAAGAAATATGGCTCTGCTACTGCATATGAATGCATGGGGAAGACACTTTCATTTACAGAACTTGACAAACTTTCTTCTCATTTTGCGAATTACTTAATCCATACTTTAAAATTAGAGCATGGTTCCCGAATAGCGATTCAGATGCCCAATACGCTGCAATATCCTGTGGTGATGTTTGGTGCATTGCGTGCTGGAATGATTGTGGTAAATACCAATCCACTTTACACCTCTTCGGAAATGAAGCATCAGTTCAATGATGCTGGAGCGGATGTAATCATCATCATCGCCAATTTTGCCTATAATCTGGAGAAAATCAGATCTGAAGTTCATACAAAACGGATTATCGTTACTGAACTTGGCGATATGCTAGGTTTCTTAAAAGGTACTCTTGTCAATTTGGTCGTGAAGCATGTAAAAAAGATGGTGCCGAGTTACAATTTACCGGGCGCTGATACTTTGAAATCTGCTTTGGATCAGGGAGCTGAATATGAATTTGTCCCACCGAAAATTTCATTGAACGACACAGCTTTTCTTCAATATACCGGAGGTACAACTGGTGTTTCAAAAGGGGCAGAACTGACTCACGGGAATATTATTGCAAACATGCAGCAGATTTCTGCTTGGATGAAACCAAAGTTGAAAGAAAGGGAAGAAGTAGTGATCACAGCTTTGCCTTTGTATCACATTTTTGCTTTGACAGTCAATTGTTTAGCAATGCTAAAAATCGGTGCGCATAATGTGTTAATTACCAATCCAAGAGATATGCCAGCCTTTTGCAAGGAGCTATCCAAGCAGAAATTCTCAGTATTTACAGGTGTCAATACGCTATTTAATGGTTTGTTGAATCAAGAGTCATTCAGAAATCTGGATTTTACTCATCTAAAAATAGCAGTAGGAGGAGGGATGGCTGTTCAGAAAGCTACAGCTGAAAAATGGAAAGAAATCACAGGAACCCCACTTGCAGAAGGTTATGGCCTTACTGAAACTTCGCCTGTAGCATCCTGTAATCCTATTGACGGAACTGAACGAAACGGAACGATTGGAATTCCACTTCCTAATACTGAGATGACAGTGATGGATGATGAAGGAAATGAACTGAAAGTGGGAGAGCGGGGAGAAATCTGTATCAAAGGTCCTCAAGTGATGAAGGGATATTGGAAGCGACCAAAAGAGACAGCAGAAGTTATGAGGGGAGAATGGTTTAAATCTGGTGATATCGGAATCATGGATGAGGATGGTTTTTTCAAAATCGTCGATCGTAAAAAAGAGATGATTTTGGTCTCAGGCTTTAACGTTTATCCAAATGAAATTGAGGATGTTATTGCCTCTTGCCCTGGAGTTTTGGAAGTAGGTGTGATAGGAATGCCAGACCCTAAGTCAACAGAAAAAGTCGTTGCTTATGTGGTACCAAAAGACAAATCTCTTACAGAACAAAAGGTGATTTCACATTGTCATGAGTCTCTGACCAATTACAAATGTCCAAAAGAAGTTTATTTCACTGATGAGCTTCCAAAATCAAATGTGGGCAAAATTCTAAGAAGAAAAATCAAAGAAGCACATATCGAAAAAGTCAAATCCAAAGCCTAATTATTGGTAAAGAATAATTTTAAAAGTTAACTTCTGAAAGTTCATGTAAAAGCTCATTATTTAATAATGGGCTTTTTTTGCTTGTTGCATTTGTATGCCCAAGATCGTAATTGATTTAAAACCTATTATTTGATGAAAAGAATAATTTTATTGTGCTCCATCATTTTCCTTTTCTTTTCCTGCGAAAACGAAAAGCCTGAAGAAAAAAATATTATTGGAAAATGGGAATTGGTAGAGATTTATAATTCTTGGACAGGTACGGCAAGTACTGAAAATGTGGAGAAGCGATTTCAGACCTATCAATTCATGTCTGACGGATCATTTAAGAAGACAAGAACTTTTGATGAAAATGAATTGAAAGAAGGGACAGGTACCTATGAAATTGAAAATGTTCCTGCATATAGTTCTTCTGATGCCAGACTATACATCAATTTAACATATACAGGGGGTGAATCTGTCGTAAACAATTGTGGAGACCCTGATAAAGAACAATTGGTTTTGAGATTTTCGAATCAACTAAGTAATTTTTCTGCGACTCCTTGCGATGGAGCTGGATTTACTTTTGAGAAAAAATAAAAAAAGCCATCCTATTCTGGATGGCTTTTTCATTTATCAATAAGATTTATATTATTCCTTCGAAATATTCGATAGTCTTAACCAAACCTTCTCTTAAAGCAACTTTTGGTTCCCAATTCAATTCCTTTTTAGCCAGATCAATGACTGGTTTTCTCTGCAAAGGATCATCCTGAGGCAACGGCATGAAGACTAACTTACTCTTACTATTTGTAAGCTCTATCACCAATTGAGCAAGTTCCAGCATGGTGAATTCCCCTGGGTTTCCAATGTTTACTGGGCCAGTGAAACCGTCTCTGCTGTTCATCAAGCTGTACATTCCTTCGATGTTATCATCTACATAGCAGAATGATCGAGTTTGCTTCCCATCCCCATAAATGGTAATGTCCTGGTTTTTTAAAGCTTGAACGATAAAGTTACTCACTACTCGACCATCATTTGGATGCATTCTTGGGCCGTAGGTATTGAAAATCCTCATTACCTTGATAGCCACTTTATGTTGACGATGATAGTCAAAAAACAATGTTTCTGCACATCTTTTTCCTTCGTCATAACAGGCTCTGGGACCTAGCGTATTGACATTTCCTCGGTAAGATTCAGGTTGAGGATGAATTTCTGGATCACCATATATCTCTGAAGTACTTGCTTGAAGGATTTTGATTTTTAGCCTTTTTGCCAATCCAAGCATATTCATCGCCCCAATTACAGAAGTTTTTGTGGTCTGAACTGGGTCAAATTGATAATGAATAGGAGATGCCGGACAGGCAAGATTGTAGATTTCATCAACTTCGACATATAGGGGATGAGTGACATCGTGTCTTAATAACTCAAAGTTCTTATTATCAAGTAAGTGATGAATGTTTCTGCGATTTCCGGTGAAAAAATTATCAACGCATAATACTTCATTTCCTTCTTTCAACAATCTATCACAAAGATGGCTTCCCAGGAATCCTCCTCCGCCACTGACTAAAACTCTTTTCATTTATTTAATTCAAAAGATAAAAACTTGGATCATCAAAAATAAGGAAATGTTTTTCATTTAACAGTTCAGAAAATTTTTTAGGAGAAAATCAAAGAAAAAACTGTTTTAGAAAAATCAATCTCTTTCAGCTTTAAGAGTTTTGATCCTCAGACGGGACTTCCTTAATGAATTTTGCAGGGTTTCCGCCCACAATTACTCCGGGAGGAACATCTTTGGTCACTACAGAGCCGGCAGCAATTATGGAGCGATCTCCGATGGTGACTCCTGGGCATATGACAGAACTTCCACCTATCCAGACATCTGAACCAACGGTGATAGGTTTGCCAAATTCCCACATTTCACCTCTTTCCTTAGCGGATGTGGGGTGAGTAGCCGCGTAAAATTGCACATTTGGAGCAATTAAAACCCGGTCTCCCATTTTGATTGGGGTGACGTCTAAAAAGACACAGTTGAAGTTTATGAAACAATCATCTCCTACTTCGATATTGTATCCATAATCGCAAAAAAAAGGTGGTTCAATCCAGACATTTTTACCAGATTTCCCTAAAAGATTTTTGACGATTCCTACCCGAAGATCAATATCCTCGGGCTCAGAATCATTCAATTGTTTTAAGAGTTTGCGAGCATTCATCCGTTCTGAAAGTAACTCGGGGTCAGCAGCCAGATACCATTTTCCTGCAAGCATTTTCTCTTTTTCTGTCATTTTGATTTGGAGTATAGTAAAGCTGCTTCCACTCCTCGGATTTCCGCTAGACCTTTCAACCTGCCGATGGCAGAATATCCGGCATTGGTCTTTTTATTGAGATCGTCAAGCATTTGGTGTCCGTGATCTGGTCGCATAGGAAGAGATTTTCCTCTCTTTTCCTGTACTTTCAGAATTTCATCAATTACTGCTTCCATTGGCACATCACCATCTAAATGATTGTCTTCAAAGAAATCTCCATTTTCTTTTCTTCTCGTGCTGCGCAAATGAATAAAGTGGATGTGATTCCCGAATTCTGCGACCATAGCAGGTAAATCATTATCGGGTCTTACTCCATAAGATCCAGTACAGAAAGTCAACCCATTGTAAGGACTTGGCTGATCTGTGATCAATCTTCTTGCATCAGAAGCAACTGAAACCACTCTTGGTAAACCAAAAAGAGGGAATGGAGGATCATCGGGATGGATTGCTAAATAAACTTTGTTTTCCTCTGCTACAGGAACGATTTCATCCAAAAACAGCTTGAGATGCTCAGCTAACTTGGGAGCATCTATTCCTGAATATGTCAGTAGCATTTCTTTAAATTCTTCCAAAGTATACCCAATCTCAGAGCCAGGTAATCCTTTCAGAATGTTGTCAATTATCAATTGGTGTTTCTCCGGAGAAAGGGCATCGTAATAAGCTTTGATTTCCTGGATTTCCTCTGGACTATATTCTGAATCGGCTCCAGCTCTTTTTAGGATAAATAAATCAAAAGCCTGAACAGCTTTCTTTTCGAAAAGCAGGGCTTTCGCTCCATTTGGAAGTGTATGAAAAAGATCAGTTCTAGTCCAGTCAAGAATAGGCATAAAATTATAGCAAACTGTATGAACTCCTGCTGCTGCAAGATTTCGAATGCTCTGCTTGTAATTTTCTATCAGTTCCTGAAAGTTCCCGGTTCGTGTTTTGATCTTTTCATGAACAGGAATTGACTCCACTACAGACCAGGTCAAGCCTGCTTTTTCAATGGTTTCTTTTCTGATTTTTATTTCTTCTGGACTCCAAATTTCTCCATTTGGAATATGATGCAACGCTGTGACAATGCCTGTTGCTCCTGCTTGAAGGATATCCTGCAAACTTACCGGGTCGTTTGGACCATACCAACGCATGGTTTGTTCCATTTTATAGGCCATAATCTTAGGTTTATGAATTGATGTTTTTTGATCTGTTTAATTCTTAAGCGAGATAATGAATTATCCTTTTTAAAAGTTTTAAACTCCTGAATATGCAGAAAACCCGCCATCAACCGGTACAATTGTACCGGTAACAAATTCGGAAGCATCACTGCAGAGCCATTGTAAAGCACCCAATAGATCCTCTGGTTTTCCAAATCGATCCATAGGAGTGTGTGTTTTTATCTGCATTCCTCTTTGTGTCAGACTTCCATCTGGTTCAGTCAATAAGGTTCGGTTTTGCTCAGTTAAAAAGAAACCAGGAGCTATGGCATTTACTCTAAATCCAGCTCCATGTTTTGCACATAGTTCAACGGAAAGGAACTTAGTGAAATTATCGATAGCAGCTTTAGCAGAGGCATATCCCAACACTCGGGTCATTGGTCTACTTGCTGCCATTGAGCTAATATTTAGGACATTTCCTTTGTTCTTTTTTAGCATTAATGGAAGTAAGATCTTTGTAGGAAGTACAGTTCCCAAGTAATTGAGATCCACCACTTTTTTAAGGGAATCTGTATCTAAGTCTAAAAAACTTTGGTTTGGTGTGATCACTGCGCCAGGCATATTTCCTCCTGCTGCGTTGATTAAAACATCCAGGTATCCGTGGTCTTCTTCTATTTGGTTTAAAATGGATTTTAAGGCATTTTCATCCGTCACATCTGCCTCATATCCCCAAGCTTTTCCTCCATTTGATTTCACTTCGGCCACCAGATCATCGACTTTTGACTTGGTTCTACCAATGACTAAAAGATCAGCTCCTTGGTCTGCCAGATGTAAACTCATGGTTTTTCCCAACACTCCAGTTGCACCGGAAAAGGCTATTTTTTTCCCTTGAAGAGAAAATAAATTCGTACTCATGCTTAAAATTTTATGTTTTTTGGACTGAAGTCAAAGTAGTTTTTAGCGTTACCATAGCAAATGTCCTGAATAATTTTTCCCAACCAAGCTTCGTCCCAAGGCAATTCACCGTTCTCCACATCCTTTCCAAATAGGTTACAAAGAATCCTTCTGAAATACTCGTGTCTTGGGAAGGAAAGAAAGCTTCTGGAATCTGTTAACATTCCTATGAAACAGCTTAGAATGCCCATATTGGAAAGCGTATTGATTTGTTTCTCCATTCCATCTTTTTGATCCATATACCACCATCCTGATCCAAATTGGATTTTACCTTTGATAGATCCATCGTTAAAATTACCGATCATGGTAGCCATCACTTCATTGTCCCGAGGATTCAGGTTGTACAAAATAGTCTTGGTGAGTTGATCGGTGGAATCGAGAGCGTTTAGAAATTGTGATAAAGCTTTTGCTTGATCAAAATCCCCAATAGAATCAAAACCTGTATCAGGGCCTAACACTTGAAGCATCCTGTCATTGGTGTTTCTTAAAGCTCCCAAGTGGAACTGTTGTACCCATCCTTTTTCATGGTACATTTTCGATAGCTCTTTTAGAACTCTAAATTTGAAGAAATGAATCTGATCAGTTAAAAGGTGATTTCCATATTTCAAGGAATTTATCAGTCCATCCATGTCATAAGACAGGTCGTTTTTAAAATAATAGAGCTGCTCTAAACCATGGTCAGATATTCTGCATCCTCGGTCATGGAAATAGTCCACGCGGTTTTTTAAGGCCTGAATTAATTCTTCAAAAGTTTCAATGTCTTTCCCAAGAGTCAATTTGCCTAGTTTTGAGATATATTGGCAATAGCTTTCTGGGTTTTCAATTGCGAATGATTTGTCGGGTCTAAATGCCGAATACATTCCAACAGATTTACCTTTCTTACTAAAGTCGATATGATCATTCAGCGTATCGCATGGGTCATCTGTAGAGCACACCACTTCCACATTCATTTTTTCCAACAGGGAACAGGTGGAGAAATCATCGCCTTGAAGCATTTCCGAAGTCTGATCATAAATCCGGTCTGCGTTATCAGCTGTTAACAACTCATCAATTCCGAAATATCTTTTCAGCTCCAGGTGAGTCCAATGGTACAATGGATTTCTTAATGTGTAGGGGACAGTTTCTGCCCATTTGCGGAATTTATCCCGATCACTGGCATCACCTGTTATGTATTTTTCTGAGATTCCTAATGTCCTCATTGCCCTCCATTTGTAATGATCTCCAGCCAACCAAATCTGAGAAATATTTTCAAATTTTTTATTGCTATTTATTTCTGCTGGAGGAAGGTGATTATGATAATCTAAAATGGGCTGGTTTTCAGCATAAGTATGATAGAGGATACTTGAAAATTTATTCTGTAACAGAAAATCCTTTGACAAAAATGCCTGTTTAATTTCCAAAGTTTGCATAACAGAGGGTCCGCGTCTTGTAGTTTATTAGAAGTTTCAATTTACCCCGAAAAGAGGCTAAAAAAATTAAGAAATACGCAAACGTTTTCGAAATTATATAAGAGGTTTAGAAATAATAAGAAGGAACCTTCGTATTTTCAATCCCAATTTGCAACAACCCAAAATAAATCTTAAAAATGGTTTCTGGTATTAGTCTCAAAGAACTAGCAGCTGAACTCAATCTCGCCCCATCTACGGTTTCTAGAGCATTGAATGATAGCTATGAAATAAGTGAACAGACGAAAAAGAGGGTGCTGAGTATGGCTGAAAAGCTAAACTATCATCCCAATCCATTTGCCCGAAGTTTGAGGGAAAATAAGAGCAAAACTATTGCAGTAATTATACCTGAAAGAATTAATAATTTTTTTGCTCAGGTGATGGATGGTATTGAATCAATCACTCAGGAGCATGGGTATCATTTATTAGTTTACAGTACCCATGAAGATTTGGAGAAAGAGAAGAAAATTGTCAATCTTCTTCTGAATGGTAGGGCAGATGCAATTGTCATGTCAGTCTCAAGTCAGACTAGTGATATTTCGCACCTTAGGAAACTTTATGATAGAGGTCTTCCAATTTTGTTTTTTGACAGAATCTGTAGTGAAATTCCTACGACAAAATTTATAACAAACGATTTTCAAAGTACGCTTGAGGCAACTAGACACCTTATCCAACAAGGATGTAAGCGTCCTGCATTTTTAATGTTATCTGAGGACATTTCAATAACAAAAGAAAGGCATAGAGGATTTTTGGCTGCTTTGAAAGAAGCGGGAATAGAACATAATCCTGAGTTCAGTAAGGTTTGCTGTCAAAGAGAAGAAAGGAATATTGAAATTTTGGCTGAACTTTTGAATCGACCTGATAGACCTGACGGGATTTTGTCTTCAGTAGAAAAATTGGCTTTGGCGAGTTACCATGCTGCTAAAAAGCTAAAACTGAGAATCCCAAGTGAGTTAAAAGTGATCAGTTTTTCAAATATGGGAATAGCAGGATTATTGAATCCATCTCTAACCACCATTATTCAACCTGCGTGCACCATAGGAGAGGAGTGTGCAAAAATTTTGATTAAAAAACTGACTAAACCCAATCAGCCTGATCTCCCAAATGAGGTGATTACGATCCCATCTAAGCTGATTATTAGGGAATCAACTTTGGCGGAATAAGAAGTAGAAAAGCTAAAATTATTCGAAATAGGGTTTTTCTTAAATGAGGATCTCTTAAACGATTACTAAGTCATAAAAAAAGCTGTTCTGGATTCCAGAACAGCTTTATTATTAACAACCCTATCAACAATTAATACCCCGGATTTTGTGGGAATGCACTAGCATTTCCTTCCGCTCTATCTATTTGGTTTTGTGGTATAGGTCTCAATGTATGGAAATCCTGAATGTTAGGAGCTCCTTGAGGATTATAGAGTTTCACTCTTTCGACTAAAATACCCCAGCGCTTCAAGTCTAACCATCTGCTTTGTTCACCGAGCAACTCTCTTTCTCTTTCTTCTGTAATGAATTCAAAAGTCAAGTCTGACTCGGAGATTTCCATTTCTGTTTCTTTTCCTGGGAACGCTGCTCTTCTTCTTACAACATTGATGTTTTCAGTAGCTTCAGCAATTTTACCCTGACGGAACTGAGCTTCTGCAAGCAATAAGTAAGTGTCTGCCAATCTCATAGCAATGTAATCTCTACCGCCTTCAAATTGCGTTCTGTCTGCTCTTCCTGGATCTTTGTGTTTCTTAAGACCTGGAAATAATCTTTCAGTATATAATTCAGGAGTTAGAACTTGATATGGATATTTTGCCCTTTCAGCTTCTGACATATTGTAACCAGGAAGCCATATGGTAGTATCACCTGCCGCAAAAGTCACAGTCTCTTTTGACTTATCAAATGTAGTATTATAAGTGCCTGGCTTATTTGATAAGAAGAAATCAACAAATGTGTTTTTGTAGCGAGAATCATTTTCCCTGTCGGCGAAAATCACATTTAAAGTATAATCTGTTGGTTTATATCTCTTAAATGGTCGGCCATTTTCTACGTCTCTTTGCATGCCTGGCTGAACATCATATTCCATTAGGAAAAACACGTGTGCATTATTTCCACCACCATTTGTTAGAGGGTCTCTTGTATATTGAGTTGAAAAGATGACCTCATCGTTAAGATCATTCCCGAAGCCATGTACATCTCCAAAATTAGGAAGTAGAATTAATCCATAATTATCGATAACACTTTGTAAAAGCGTTTCTGCCTTTGCGTAATCAGATGCTTCACCAGCTTCTGAAGTAGCTTTTGTCAAGTATACTCTTCCTAAAAGATGTTCTGCTGCAGGTCGTGTTGCTCTACCGAAATCATTTGACTTAGCTTTTGCTTCCAGATTTGGAATTGCTTCCTCCAAATCCTGAATGATTGCCGCATAAACAGATGCAACTGAAGCTCTTGTTACTTCTTTGGTAGGTACTTTAGTCTCTTCTAACTGAAGATCTACACCTCCAAATAATTGCACTAAAATAAAGTAATGGTGAGCTCTGATAAATTTCGCTTCAGAAACTCTTTGCATCACTAATTCTGGGGAGATACCTGTGACATTAACAGATCTCTCGATCACAGCATTACAGGTATTGATTCCTCTGTAAAATTCATCCCAAAGTTCACGTGCATGGCCATTTTGAGAATCAAACTGGTTTGTATACGTATTCATAAACTTCCAAGATCCATCAGCACCGTTGGTGTAAGAATCTGTTCCAAAGATGGTGAAGTTATTACCTCTTTCGGTTCCATACCATGCTCGCATCGTACTGTATGCTGCATTGATACCATCATTTAACCCTTTTGGAGTGTTGAGATAATCGTTTCCAATTTGTGATACTACATCCTCATCCAAAAATCCACTACATGCAGACATGGCTGTGATGCCTAGTAAAAGGGCTGTTGATTTAGCCCAGTAGTTCAATTTTATTGCTAATTTTTTCATTGCTGATTAGAATTTTGCATTAATACCAAAAGTGAAAGAAGTTACAGCAGGAGAAACATTGCCATTAACAGTACCTGCAGCTACACCTTGCTCACCGTCCATAAATACCTCAGGGTCAATTCCTTTATATTTCTTTCTGTACTCAGAGAAAATGAAAGGTTGCTGGATACTTGTATAAAGTCTTAAGCTCTGGAAGCCTATCTTTTGAACAGCTTCTGGAGTGAAATTATAACCGAAGTTGATGTTTCTCACCTTGATAAAGGTGCCATCGAAATATTGCATAGAGCTAGCATATTTTGCGTTTTCTTGGTTCACATTAGGTCTTGGGAAATCATTTGTTGGATTGTCTGGAGTCCAATAGTCTACATCCAAGTTATTGTATCTTCCTGCAAGGGTGTTATTGCTAGTATGGAACTGGGATCGAATCATAAATCCGAATCTACCATACAAGAAGAAAGAAAGATCAAAACCTTTATAGGAAAATCTATTAGTCATACCCAATGCAAACTTTGGTACCACTGATCCCAAGAACTGTCTGTCATCAGCATTGATTCGACCATCATTGTTAATATCCTCTACCTTAATTTCTCCTGGTTTGTCACCGAATGAAGTAGCTAAATCAGATTCTGAGGTTTGCCAGATTCCAATCTTGTTCCAGTCATAGAAAATAGTCAATGGCTGTCCAATAAATCTTCCTGCTGAGATATCATCACCATTTGGAAGTGAAATAATTTCTTCTCTATTTCTGGTAAAGATCAAATCTGTTGACCATGTGAAATCGCCTTTTTCCACATTGAGAGTAGAAAGTGTCAATTCAATACCACGGTTTTGAGTTTCACCGATGTTGGTGGTGAAGCCTCCAAATCCAGTTGAATTGGGAAGTGGCTGAGGCGCCAACAAATCAGAAGTATTGGTTATGTAATATTCGAATGAACCGAAAATTCTACTTTTCCAAAGAGCGAAGTCTAAACCTACGTTGAAGGTAGTAGAAGATTCCCATCTCAAGTCAGGGTTACCAATTGTACTTGGTCTATAACCATATGCTGCTGTATTATCATATGCATAA
Organism: Algoriphagus iocasae; assembly: GCF_014206875.1. Taxonomy (GTDB): domain Bacteria; phylum Bacteroidota; class Bacteroidia; order Cytophagales; family Cyclobacteriaceae; genus Algoriphagus; species Algoriphagus iocasae. The sequence continues at coordinate 919,893 of NZ_JACIJO010000003.1, forward strand.
GATGTTCTTCCTAATAATGCCTGAGTTTGGTAAGGATTGATGGCTTGGTTACCAATAGATCCGTAGGAAACCCTAAACTTCAATTGGTCAATACTTGAAGAGTTTTGCATGAAGCTTTCAGAATGGATATTCCATCCCAAAGCAACTGAAGGGAAATAACCAAATTTGTTGTTTTCTCCGAATCTGGAGCTACCATCTGCTCTCAAAGTAGCAGTAAGCAAGAATTTGTTTTTGTAATCGTAGTTTATTCTACCCATGAATGACATCAAAGCCCATTCAACCAAATTGGTATTTGCCCCGGTGATCAAGGAAGCATCCCCAAGTCTATGGAATAATTGAGATTCTGCTGGAATACCCTGCACACTTACCGTAGTCTGCTCATATCGATCTTTCTGGATAGACTGAAGTGCTGTTAAATTCAAATTATGTACTTCATTGAATGACTTCGTATAAGTCAAAATATTTTCTAAAGTATAGTTGAAAGTGAATTCATCATTCACGCTACCTGTAGGATCACCACCACGTCTTGCATTGGTCTGAGAACCTGTAAATCTTCCGTTTCTACTAATAGTGATGTCTGGACCAAACACCAACCGATAATTTAAGCCAGGGATAATCTCATAATTGGCGAAAATACTATTGAAGATTCTATAGTTTTTAGTCAAATCTTCTTGAGCTCCTGGTACAATCTCAGCAAATGGGTTGGTTCTCAAACCATCTGAAGTAGGAAGGAAAATGATGTTTCCATCTTCGTCAAATGGCTTTCCAAGTGGATTTTCCGCTAAAGCTCCTCCAAGTGGGTTAAAGTTTTCTCCATTTCTTTCACTGTAGGAAACTAGGGTAGACGTTCCAAATTTGATCTTCTTATTAATGGAGTGATCAATATTAGCTCTAAAAGTATATCGTGTATAATCCTGATTGATGATGACACCTTTATCATTGAAGTAGTTAGCAGAGACAAAGAAAGTGGTTTTGTCAGACCCACCGCTTACACCTACTTGATGACTCTGAATTGCACCATTTCTTAATAGACCTCCGACATAATCGGTACTTCTTCCTAGTGCAATACCTTCTAATTCAACAGGTTCGAAAAGAGACTCATCCGCTTCTGGTGTTGCTGGACCGGCAGGATATTCTCCACTAGTTCTTCTTGATTCTCTTTTATATTCTGCAAACTCAGACCCGTTCATTACATCAATTACTCCTAGTTTTCTATTGACACCATAATATGAATCTACCGATACAACAGTTTTTCCTTTAGTACCTCTTTTAGTAGTGATCAAAACAACTCCATTAGATCCTCTAGAACCATAAATGGCTGTAGCAGATGCATCCTTTAATACTTCCATGGATGTAATATCCTGAGGGTTGATATCATTCAATCCACCGACTACTGGAATACCATCAATTACGTAAAGAGGTTCATTAGAAGCGTTAAAGGATCTTCTACCTCTAATTCTTACTTGTGGTGCAGAACCTGGTTTAGAACCCGGCTGGGTCACATCGACACCAGCAGCTCTACCTTGTAAAGCTTGTCTTGCATCTGTAATTGGGAGTTCTTGGATTTCTTTGGAACCTACAGATGAAATAGCACCTGTCAACTGACTTTTCTTGGCAGTTCCATAACCTACTACCACTACTTCTTCCAAGTCGGCAAGATCAGGATCTAAGTTCACATCAATTGTGGTTTGGTTTCCTACTGCCATCTCTAAAGGAGTATATCCAATAAAGGAGAAGACAAGTGTTTCATTGGATTCGGCAGCGATACTATACTTACCATCTAGATCAGAAGTTGTACCGCGTGTCGTACCTTTTACCAGGATTGTCACACCTGGGAGAGGAGATCCAGTTTCATCAGAAACGGTCCCCGTCACTTGAGCATTCTGGGCAAAAGTGCTAAAAGCACTGAAGAACAGAAGCAGCACTACCAATAGGTTAGTGTAAAATTTAGGCCTCATAACTTTGGGGTTTATGTTAGATAAATTGGGATTAGAATAACCTATTAACCATTGATGTAAATAACCAACATTTAATAGGCCGTTAATTAATCTTAAATTAAGTCAAATAAAAAAGTTATTCAATGAGGTTTTTCAGCCTTTTACGCAATCGATTGCGCGTTTATATTGGTCAAAAAATCAGTCACTTATCGCTAAATAGTGAAAAGGTAAAAAACTAGTGATTTTTTATCACTTTTTTAATGTAAAGAGTAGTTTGATGTCTTTTTGGAAATTATTTGATAGAAAAAATGTTGATTTAAATAAATGTATTTCAAACTAAAAAAAAACACCTAATGAATTTTTACGACAGCAGGTGTTTCTGAGAATTGATTATTCTCTTTTTTTAAACCTTTGGAGGTTCCCATCCTTTTTCATATTCTCTTGTCCAAAGAGCTTTTGCACTTTCAGAATTTAGAATATGCCCATTGGTAGGGTCACAAACTAATGACTCTCCAGTTCTATAACTGATGTTTGCCAGATGACATAGTAATGTGCTGACAGCACCTTCTTCAATCGTTGAGTTTTGCTTTTCTTTTCCTCGAATTGCCTCAAAGAAATTAGCAACATGAATGGTACTCATATCACCTCCACCACCTAGCTGGGTTCCACCTTCGTTGTTTCCAGATTGGTTTTCTTTAACGAGTTTTCCAGATCTATCAAATTGCTTGTATCCTCCTCGGTCCACATAAACCGATCCTTCTGATCCGTAAATTATCGTTCCTCTATCTGAACCATAGGTTTTGTAACTATTTCGGCTTTTTCCATCCCATTGAATGAAAGTTCCATTGTCAAATTCATAGGTGGACTCCAAAGTGTCGTACATAGTCCAGCCATCTTCTGGGAAATGGAATTTTCCTCCTACAGTCGATACTTTTTTTGGATATTCAACTTGAAGTGCCCATCTGGCCACATCTAGTTCATGCGTAGCGTTATTTCCGGTCTCGGCAGTTCCATATTCCCAACCATACCAATGCCAATTGTAATCCCAAGTGTCATGAGTATAGGCTCTTCTTGGAGCTGGACCCTGAAATAGATCCCAGTTTAATCCTTCTGGAGGTGCCGCTGGAGTAGGGTTTGGAACTGCTCCTCTATTATTACTATAAAATGCTTTTGCCATAGAAACTTTACCAATTTCTCCGGCGTGGATCGCTTTAATGATTTCTATACTTTCTGGAGCTGATCGCTGCTGGTTTCCCATTTGGATCACATTTCCATATTTTTTCTGAATAGCAATTAAGATTTCGCCTTCGCGTGGATTATGGCTACAAGGTTTTTCTACATAAACATGCTTTCCTCGCTCGGAAGCCAGCCAAGTACCAGGTGCATGCCAGTGATCTGGTGTAGCATTAATCAATGCGTCAACTTCTTTGTCCTCCAGCACGTTCATGATATTGCCTTCCAGTTTTGGCTGGTAATCGATATGCTTCGCAAAGTTTTTAGCGGCTTTTGTCATCTGCGAGTCCATGACATCACAGAGGTACATCAGATTTACATTGGTTTTTGGAAGCTTAATCGGCTCATAATAGGCTCCTAATCTTCTTCCCAAACCTGCTATTGCAACATTAATCCGGTCATTGGCACCGATAATATTCCCATAACTTTTGGCAGAAAAACCTAAGCTTCCCAATGCAGAAATACCGACCGTTGCAGCAGTAGATTTCTTGATGAATTCTCTTCTATTGTTTTTCATTTTTGGTCTGGTCTTATTGTAATGTTTTAATCTTTATATTTTTGAAGCTTACTTCATTTCCATGATCCTGTAATAGAATATGTCCTTTTTCCGCTTCACCGAAGTTAGGCCAAATTTTATATTTACTGATCGCTACCAAATCTCTAAATTCCTGAGACCCTCGGTCATATTCTAGAACTTTAACTCCATTTAAATAATGAGTCACATGGTTATTTGGCTCCACTACCACTCGGCCTTTGTTCCATTCTCCAATTGGTTTCATAAATCTTGGTTGTTTATCCGCCGTAATCAAATCGTAAAGACTGGATAAGGTTCTGTTTCCATCTCTTCCCATTTTGGCATCCGGATGCTTTTCATCATCCAAAATCTGATATTCTAATCCGATTGCTGATCCTTTATTACCTTCTGAAAGCGTTACAAAATATTTCAATCCACTATTTGCACCTTCAGTCAATTTGAATTCAAATCCTAAGTCAAAAGCAGAAAACTCATCTATAGTTACTATGTCACCCGCATTTGCAGATTCCTTACCGTCAGAAGCTGCAATGGTTAAAATGCCTTCATTCACTGGCCAACCGAAATCTGGGAATGAATCTTTGTAAGCACCTTTCCAGCCATCAGAATTCTGTCCATTGAATAATAAATTCCAACCAGTGTTTTTCTCGTAATCAGTTAATGTATTCAATCTATTGTTAACCACATAAATAGAGCTGTTGAAAGGTTGAGGGTCTAAATTGGTGGTTTTGATTTTGACATTTTTAAAGTATGTCTTATTTCCTTCATCTTCTGGATTTCTGATGCTATGTACCTGAAGACCAATAAAACCAGTCTTATCCATGTCATCTACAACGTAGGCTACTTCTTGACCATTTAGCCAAGTCTTGATTTCATCACCGATCACTTCGATTCTATAATGATTGAATTCTCCCATTTTGAAAGCGGTCTTAGCCGCAGGGTTTAAATCCAAAGGATAAAGCCATCCTCTTCTTGCTTCATCATAAACTCCGCCAGACCAAGCTCTATCACTTGGATCAGCTTCTACTTGATAGCCATAAACCAAACCCTTTCCGTCTCTTGCTGTTGGATCAAATTGTCCTCTAGCCATGACACCTGAATTACTGGTTTCATGCTCCACTTTCAGATCAAGTTCCAAAATAAAATCACCGTATTGTTCCTCTGTTATTAAAAAGGTATTTGGTGAGCCGGCTACTGCAGATCCTTCAATTACTCCATCTACCACTTCAAATGTGGCAGTTCCTGCAACTGGTTTCCAGCCGCTGAGATCTTTTCCATTAAATAGATCTTTCCAATCATCTTCTACTTTGGGTTCTCCACCACAACCGAATAAGACAACACCTGATGCAAGCAGTAAGAATAGATTTTGGATTTTTTTCATAGTATTCAATTTTTTGGAATAGCTTAAAATTCTAGATTCTGAACCTTCCGAACAACTTAGATTCCTTTCAATTTACGCAAACGATTGCGAGTTTTTTGGGAAAATGAGATGAATGAATTCCTCTTTTTTTGAATGGAAGAAGAATCGGATGAACTTTCTTACTTTTGCACATGCTTGATTTTGACCAACGAGGAAAAGTATTTATTACCTGCAAAGATCGCTTTGCCACATACCTGGAAAAGGAAGTCCGAGAACTAGGATTTGTACCTGAATCTGTCAGCAGAACAGGGATAGAATTAAAAGCCAGCCTGGAAGAATGTATGGATTTAAACCTGCATCTCAGAACGGCTTCACAGGTTCTTTTTGAAATCAAATCCTTTTATCTCCAAAATTCAGATGACATCTATAGAAAAATCAAAGCCATCGCTTGGGAAGAATTCCTGGATGTGGACGGATATTTTTCTGTTAGTTCAGTGGTAGATAATGAAAGCATCAATAATCCCATGTTTGTGAATGTAAGGGTGAAAGATGCTATCGTAGATCGCTTCCGGGAGAAGTCGGGGAGAAGGCCTGATTCAGGTTCCGATTACCAGGGATTGGTTTTGCAGCTTTATTGGAAAGGCACTCAGGCATCCATGTATATCAACACTTCAGGTGAAACAATCGCGAAGCACGGTTATAGAAAAATCCCTGGTAAAGCACCAATGTTAGAAGCTTTGGCAGCTGCATCAATTTTCGCAACTGAATGGAATACCCGGGTTCCTTTTGTCAACCCGATGTGTGGTTCAGGGACTTTAGCGATTGAAGCAGCTATGTTGGCAACGAAAAGATATCCAGGTCTTTACCGGGATAATTATTCATTTCAATATATTTTAGGATACCAAGAGGAAGCTTTCCTTGCAAAAAAGAGAAAGCTTGAAAATAAGATCATGGAAGTTCCGGAAGTGAAAATCATTGCTTCAGATATTTCCCTTCAGGCTATTGCATACGCTAAGGAAAATGCGATCGTCGCAGGAGTGGACCATATGATAGACTTTCAGGTTTGTGATTTTGCTGAGACAGAAATTCCCGAAAAGCCTAGAGGAGTTGTAATCTTCAATCCAGAATATGGGCAGCGATTAGGGGAGTCTTTGGAACTGGAAGAAACCTATAAAAGAATGGGTGATTATATGAAGCAGAAATGTGCCGGTTATAGAGGTTATATTTTTACTGGAAATATGGAGCTTGCCAAAAAAGTTGGATTGAAAGCCAGTCGGAGAATTGAATTTTGGAATGGGAAAATAGATTGTAGACTTCTGAAATACGATCTATATGCTGGTAAAAAAGTAGAGAATTAAAATCAGAAGTCAGAAGGGTGAATATTCACCCTTCTGACTTCATAATATGTTTTATTGATGTTCGTCTCGTAAAAGATCATTCACAGTTTTTACGGGATTGAATGTAATCAATGGAACTTCGACAAAAAGCGTGTTCCAACCTGCCATTGCACCATTCCAAAGTCCCGGCAACTCCAGTGCTTTCAAATCCTTTCCACTTTTTGATTTTTCTGTGATAAATCCGGTCATCATATCCCGGTATTTCAACAGGTCAAAATCATTCCCTTCAAAATCTTTGGTACCGCAAACCAAATCCACAGGATTAAAGTGGGTAGAACTCTGAAAATGCTTTTTAGCTTCAGGATCATTCAAATCAATCTGTGCTGTTTCTGCAATTTGTAAAGAAAGGGAGCCATCAGATTCTTCCACCCAGAATGGTCCACCGCCTGGTTCGCCGGTGTTTTTCACCATCCCACATACTCTGATAGGTCTGTTTAATTTAGCTTGTAAAAAAGCACCTCTTTCGGAAGTAGATTTGGTTGAAAAATCTGAAGGGAGTTTCGCTCCCAAATGGTAAGTGAATACATGTTCGGCATGTTTTACGGTTTCTTCATCCATGGATTTGCTTAGACCAAGCAAGGCTTCAAAAACTCGATCCTGAATCTCCAGAAGTAATCCTCCGATAGCCATTTTGTAGTCCTTGGTTTCTCCTTTTAGGCGATCTGGAACCACATTGTCAATGTTTTTAATGAAGATCAAGTCTGCAGAGATATCATTAAGGTTTTCCAACAACGCACCATGGCCGGCTGGTCTGAATAAGATGCTTCCATCTTCTTCTATAAATGGACTGTTGTCCATATTCACCGCGATGGTATCTGTGGACTTCTTTTGTTGGGAATAAGAAATATCGAAATTGATTCCGTATTCTTTTTCCAGCTTTGGCAAGATGGAGGAAATTTCGGCTTTGAATTTTTCTTCGTGTTCTGGAGAAACAGTGAAATGAATTTTAACTGTATTTCCTGTTCCGACAGCGTATTGAAGTCCTTCAATCAAATGTTCGTATGCTGGAGTTCTTCGCTCCTCAGGATAGGAGTGAAACTTCAAAAGTCCTTTAGGAAGGCTTCCGTAGCCAAGGCCATTTTCATCGAGCAAAGCAGCCAATATTCCTTTAAAATCTTTGGTGTCAAGCTTTTGGTTGATGCTACTTCCTTGTTCTTTTAGAAGATTATCCAAATCATCATAAAAAGCGAATTTTTCGATGTTGTTCATGAACTTCTGAACAAAAGGAGATTTACTGAGATCTCCATCGCCTTCGAGAAAGGCAAATAAGTCTTTAAACATTCTGGAAGCAGCTCCACTGGCAGGGACAAATTTGACAACTTCGATCTGTGCTGCTTTTTCCGGATAGGTATTTTTGAAATGGTTTAGTTCCTTTTCACTCAATACATTAATCCCATTTCCTGGGGTGGCGGGAGCGACAATTTTCAAAAAAGGAAAGCCATTTTTGAAATGGCCAATTTGCTGATTAACAAGGTCAGGGTTCATGCCCTGCGACAAAATCTTTGATTCTAAGCCGGTATCCATGGGTTTTGGGATAAAATAGTGATATGTTAAGATAGCAGGCTATTTCGCTTTGCTCAAATTTGAAAGCTATTTTTTTCGAAATCACCCTAAATTTTAAATCCCCATTCTTTTCATAAACTCATCCCTTGAGACAGGCATCATGGAATGATCCTACCACTGGTAGATAAAGAAAAGGGAATATTTTTTAATGAGGCTTTGAGAAATCAAAGCCTCTTTTTATTTCAAAAAGTATAGTTTCGCCAGGCCTTTTTTGGGCTATGTGTGCAATTGAATCTTCTGGCAATTGTAAAATTCGGGGATATCCTCCTGTCACTTGAGCATCTTTCATGAGCACAATTAATTTGCCCCCTGAAGTGAGCTGAACAGAACCAGGGTAAACTGCCGCTGTTGACATCTCTTCTAAAGAATTTGGAATCAATTCCTCCAACTGGATTGCCATCCTATTTTGAAGATTTGAAATAGTAAACTTTGTTTCTTCAAGTTGTGCTTTGGTTGAATCTGGAAGAAATTGCCATTCAGGGCCTTCATATGCCACAATTGTATCAGAAAGCATCCAATCTCTGTTAAATATCACTTTTACAGGCGAAGGTTTTGGTTTTTCTTGATTCGTAAAATACCCGATTTGATCCCCTTTTTTTAGATTTCCATTTTCTAAAATTCCCGGGTAAAAGCTCTTACTCTCCATTACAGGTAAGATTCTAAAACCATGCTTTATTCCAAGGTAAATTTTGGATCCTAAATTGATGGCGCCGAATTCTAAAATATCTCCAAAATCAATCCCGATTAAGCCTTCTGATTTAATGAATTGTCCATTTAAGAAAACATTGGATTTTGCTCCCGCTAAACAAATCTGAGTTGGTGCGTCGAATTGAATTTTTAACCCTGGTTGGGATATCTCCAAAACAGCTTCATTTTCTTTGTTTTTGAGAAGGTGGTTTACCCATTTCATCGATCGAATATCCATAGCGCCAGAGATTGGAATGCCGAATTGACCGAAACCAATTCTCCCAAAGTCCTGAACGCTAGTTCCTGGACCGGTTTTAAGAATAGTCAGGTTTGCAGGATCTTTGATCATTTCCAAGTTGGTTGAAAAGATGAATTCTTTAAGCTGTCGAATTCCTCTTTTGAAATGGGGCAAAAACTTATTAAATCTCCTGGAGATGCCCATACAGGAGGGAGTTTTTTAGCATCAAAAAAGGAAAGTGGACTTCGTCCAATGATATGCCATCCTCCTGGACTATTGGTAGGATAGATTCCTGTTTGAGAGCCACCGATAGCTACTGAGCCTGCTTCTATATTCCTGTCAGGAACAGTTTTTCTGGGAGAAAACAATAGCTCTGGAAGCCCATGTAAATACATGAATCCAGGTAAAAAACCGAAGAAATGAATTCGATAGGAGTTCTCAGAATGGAGTCTGATTAATTCTTCGGGACTGAGTTTTTTTGCCTCTGCCAAAGCAGGCAAATCTTTTGCAAATTCATTTTCGTAACAAACCGGTATTTCCCATGTTTTTCGGGAAAGAGGATCTGTCAGAGGATCTTTGATTTCATTCAAAAAATGCAAGAGTTGCTGAGGATCGGGTATTCGATGCCATAAAATCCCCAAAGTTCTAAACCCAATTCTTATTTCTATGATTTCATCAGCAAACTGATTCTCCAAAAGCTTCTTTACGGCAAGTTGAATCTGGAGTAAGCGATCAGAAATTTCCACATCCCATTTTAGCTCAGAAATGCTCGGACTGATGATTGTATGTGTTGGAATTAAGCCCACCATTTATTGCGGATTTTTGGAAGAAAGAGATTTAATCCGGGATTATCTCCATGAAAGCAAAGCGTATCTGCTTTAACTGATAGTTTCTCGCCTGTTCTTGTCAGGATTTTACCTTCTGAAAATAAAATTTCCAAATGCTTTGAGATGCTGTCAAAATCACTCATCAACGAACCTGGAATTGACCTGGACACCAGAGAAAAGTCTGGATTATAGGCTCTATCAGCGAAAACTTCCAGTTTGATTTTCAAATCCTTTTCATTTGAAAAACTTTCCATAAAGGAATTGGGAGGGCAGAAAATGATGGATTTTGGAAAAGACTCTTTTAAGTAATCTGTCAACTGATCAGCCAGTGTTTCATTACCTGCTGAATCATTGTACAAGGCCCCATGAAACTTGATATGATCCATATGGATATTTAGATCATCGGCAACCAATCTAAAATTCTCGATTTGATTTTGAATCGATTCGATCAGGTTTTTAATGGAGATGTTCATCGATTTTCTTCCGAAATTTTCTGGATCAGGATAGGAGGGGTGAGCGCCAGCTTTCTTCCCGAATTTCTTGGCTAAAAGGAGCGTATTTTTTATTGTTTTTTTATCCCCAATATGTCCTCCGCAGGCAATGCTTGCAGCATCTATCCAAGGGAAAATAGCTTCCTCAGATTTGATTCCTTCTCCTAAATCACAATTTATCTCTGGTAGATTTTTCATGAAGAGGAAAGATGAAAATTACTGCTTTAAGAGACAAGATAAATTTATGCTTTCTCTAATTTACCGCCCCTCTTGACATTTTTTAGGCAGTTTTTTAATTTCGAATAAATCAAATTAAACCAAAATCAATATGGGAAAAGGAGATATTAAAACTAAAAAAGGAAAGACCAATCGAGGTACATTTGGTGCAAGTAGACCCAAAAAAGAATCGAATTAATTAGCGAGGAAGAAGAAATTTGAGGTGAAGGAGAATTAATTAAAAAAGAGAGCTTTTCAGCTCTCTTTTTTAATTGTTAATTTCTAGGATAGACTTTAATTACTTCCCTTGTTTCACCATCAATTTCGAGTAAAATTGGACCTAATAGAGCGTCTTGTGAGGTGTTGAAAAGGACTTCGTAATTTCCATTCCCCATTTTTCTTACGGTTGCTTTTCGCCAATCTCCAATGATTGTCTCCTTTGAAATATCGTCTAAATAATTGTAGGCAATTTCTCGGATTTTACTAAAATCGGCTTCTTGATCGTCCTTGTCCTGACAGGAAGAAAATGAAAGTATTATTGAAAAGAATAAAAGATAGATGTAAGAAGTTTTCATGGACATATTTTATAGTTTTTGCCATGACGAAAGTTTTCTTACTTCTGTTAACAGCCTCTTACAAGTTGTTATAATATTTAATCATTTCATTCAACTGTTTAAAGTCAAGCTTACCTTTCGAAAGTCTTAAATGATGCATGATTGCCAGGGATTTTTTCATTCGACTTTCAGAGTTTTTGACTTTTGTGACCAGATAAACCAGACTTCTTTGCTTGCCTGGAGTCAATGCTCTGAAATAGGCATTTCCTTCTTCATCCTGATCCATTAATACCTGAAATTCTTCCGGCAACTCATGCCCAAACTCACTCTCATCTTTTTCCAAAGTGATGTTTAGAATATCGTCACTTTGGAGATTTAGTTTTGTTCGGATTTCCTGATTTACCAAGATGTACCAGTAATTTTTGCCTTTAAACAAGGCCATATGCCAAGGTCCATGGGAATTAATAGTCACGAGAACCCTTCTGGTGTTTTCCTGAATGTACTTTGAAGAAATGCTTTCAGGGACAGCTACATGAAAACTCCAATGATTAAAATCAAAATTTTCTAACCGCCCCTGAAACTGATGCATAATTACTTATGAGCTAAGGTTAAAGCTGATCAAAAATGTAGTGCCATTATTCTCTTCACTTTTGACCCGGATGGAGCCTCCGTGACTCAAAATAATATTTTGAGTATTAGTGAGACCTAATCCAGAACCACTTGACTTGCTTGTGAAAAATGGTTCGAAAAGCCTTTCTAGATTTTCTTTAGGAATCCCAACACCGTTGTCTTTGATTTCAATTCGGCATTGCTTGCTTTTGATATAGGTTTTGAGATAAAGCTTTCCGCCGTTTTCTGGCATTGCTTCCACGGCATTAACAATTAAATTGATTAAGGCAATTTTTACTTTTTCAGCATCTACATCAATATTGCAGATTTCTGTCTGGTAATCTTTGATGATGTCAAAACCCTTGATTTCGATTCTGTCTTTTACATGTTCAAGTGCTTCATCCAATAATTCATTGATAGAATGATTGGCAATATCCAACTCGGTAAATCGAGTGCTTTCGAGAAGCTGAGTAACTAATTGGTTGATTCTATTACAGTTTCTTTGAATAACCTCAATCAGATCCCCGCTTTCCTGAAGAATATTCTCAGGCAATTCCATTTGAAGTTGGTCAGCCGAAAGTACTATGGTGGTCAAAGGGTTTTTTACTTCATGGGCCAAAAGCCTTGCAATTCTGCCTGTCGAAGAGAATTTTTTCAAATTCAATTCCTCTTCTTCCTTCGCTTTCATCGCCGTTAAATCCTTGATCAAAACTTGAAAAAGGTTTGCATCCTGCTTGACGATGCTGATTAGGGCATTGATGTAGGTCTCTTCTCCGATTTTAAGTTCTGCTTCAAAATCATAGAGTTCAGATTTCTTGGACAAGACCTCCATTAAGATCATTCTGGAAATATCGTCGACTATTAAGTCGCTGAAAAAGTATCCTAAACCGGAATTTTCTGAATGAGGCTCAATCTTAAATTTCTTGGTAAAAATCGGATTTGCTTCAAGGATTTTACTGCTTCCATCCATTAATAAGAATGGATCTGCCGCTCTTTCAAAAATAGATCTGAACTTAACTGCCGCTTTATCGAGAGATTCCATCAGCTGGGAATCCCGGATAGCATATCGGAGAGTTCTGTCTAGTGTTCTAGAATCAAATTCACCCTTGATCAAATAATCAGAGGCTCCAATCTGAAGTGCTTCTCTATCTATAGTTCCTGTATTCATGCCAGTCAGCATAATCACAGGAGCATGTTTTTGCTTCTTTTTGATTTCTTGGATCAGCTCTAGCCCGGTTTCTTTTCCAAGCTTGTAATCCACCAAAAAAACATCAAAGTGATCGTGTGCTTTTTCTAGTGCTTCTTCGTAAGAAGCAGCATGTTCGACCTTATAAATAGGCTCCTTTATCTTTTTAAGAATTGAGGAGAATAATATTAAATCATCCGGATCATCATCGACATATAAAATTCGAATTATCTCTGAACTCATATTTGCTAAAAATTAAACCGGTAGCATGACCGTTTTTGACCAATAATTTTCAATTTCCTTGGCTACTTTCACAAGACCCTCAAAAGAACCTGGCTTGGTGATGTAACTGTTTGATCCCATTTTATAGGTGACTTCTATGTCATCTTTATGATTTGAAGTAGTAAAGATGATGACAGGAATCTTTTTAAAATTATCATGACTTTTGATTTCCGCCAGGGCAGTTCGTCCATCTTTTCTTGGCATATTTAAATCCAATAAAATGATATCAGGTAAAGGATAACTTTCCACTTGGTCAAAAGGAGCAATCCTGTTCAGGTATTGGAGCAATGCTTCTCCATCAGCCACACAGATCACGTTTTCTTTAGGAAGAGTTCTCTGAAAGGCCTTGATGATCAGTAGCTTGTCATCTTCATCGTCTTCTGCGATAAGAATGTTAATGGGTTTTTTCACAAGCATAAATATTATTTAAGGGCGTAAAAGTCATTCTTTTATGAAATATCAGAAATTGATGAAAATAATGAATCAAGATACTTTCAAATTCCTTACCAGATATAACTTATTCTAATGTTTTGATGACTGGTAATAGGATAATGAATTTAGAGCCTTGACCTGGCTCACTGATGGCATAGATTGTTCCGTCATTTTTTTCAATTATCTTTTTCGTGATCGATAATCCAATTCCTGTTCCTTCGTAAGCTTCCTTACCATGAAGTCTTTGGAAGATAGCAAATATTTTATCGGCGTAATTTGAATCAAAACCAATTCCATTGTCTTCAACTTCAATTTTGTGGTAATCTAAATCTGGATCTAATTGTTTAAGATTATCCACTTCATTTTTAGTAGCCTCCCTACAAGTGACTTTAACTTGAGGAATTTCATTTGGTTTTGAAAATTTCAGGGCATTAGAAATAAGGTTTTGAAATACCTGTCTGTACTCTGTTTCCTTACCTAACACAGTTGGTAGCTCCTTAATTTCAATAATTGCCTTTTTTTCATGAACGGCAATTTCCAGATCATCTAACACATTCTCTGCAATCTGATTTAAATCCACTTCTTTCTCCTCTTCCGATGTAATTCTTCCTGCTCTGCTGTATTCCAATAAGTCTGTGATCAACCTTCTCATCCTATTAGAAGCTACAGTAATCCTATCGAGGTATAATGCACCTTCACCTTCCAGTATTTCTGAATATTGCTCTTTAAGTAAATCTGAAAAAGCAGTGATTTTTCTTAGTGGTTCTTGTAAATCGTGAGACGCCACATAAGCAAACTGCTCCAGTTCTTTATTAGAATCGTCTAATTGATATAATTGCTCGCGGAGTTGATCTTGATAGTTTTTGATCCTATTAGAGGCAATTTTCTGGACTTTGTTGTAATGAAAGATGGACAATAAAGTGACAAAGCCTACTGAAATAGAGAATAAGGAAATCAATCCCACAATAAATGGCAGTGCATTGATATTATTTAATAAGGATCTGTTTTTTTCTACAAAGAGTCTGTTTTCTTCCGACTCGATATTTTTGACCACTTCTTTAATAGTCCTGTATCCGCTAAGGGCATTTCTAACTCTGGAAGGATTGACGAATCCTACCAAATCTCCATGTTCTTCCACGTATTCAATGGTGATCTTAAAAGTTTCCACTCGATAATTAATAAGCTCTTCTAGTTCATCGAGATTTTTCTGTTGCTCAGGATTATTCTTTGTGAGGTCCTTCAGCTTATTTAAAAGCGACTCAGCATCTAAAAGTGACTGTTGATAATTTGTAAGGAATTTTGAATCGGCTGTTAATGCATACCCTCTTATATTGGTTTCTCTTTCAAGGATACTTGCATAAAGCTCGCTGGTTCTTTGTAAAATATCCTGGGTTTCCATCAAAGCAGTGGTATAAAACCCAATCCTCTCCGAAGTCCAATAGGAGATTCCGCTACCTACAATAATTAAGATTAATGAGATAACGGCGTAAAGCTTAATTCGATTCATTGAGGAGTTGCTGTTTTCAAATAACTGGGAATTCCCAGAATTGGGGAATTTATTTCTCATATTCGATGGATTTCCGGTTGTTTAATGTAGTTGGGGATGCTCAAAACATGCTTTTTTGTCAAATTAAGACGGTTTTTTGAATTTTTTGGCATAAGGGCATGCACATTGAAATTAAGTTGACAAATAAAACTTAAACCAAAACCACAAACACCATGAGTTCTCTATTATATTTTATCGCAGTAATTCTTCTGATCGGATGGCTAATCGGAGTATTTGCCTACAGTGCTACAGGATTGATTCACGTGCTATTAGTATTGGCTGTAATCGCTGTTCTGTTTAGATTGATCAGTGGGCGAGGAGTCTAGGCTCGCTATATAAGAATCTTTCTCAGATTTCATGCAATTGAATTTAAGAGATAGATTTTTTCTTAAACAATAAATAGATTTTAAACAATTGATTATTAAAACGCATTATGAGTAAGCAAGCATTAAATACAAGTTTATGGTTAGGTGGATTAATCACCGGAGCCGCAGTAGGTGTTTATCTTTACAAAAATAAAGATCAATATGAGCCTCAAAAAGAAAAGTTAAATAGCCTTTTGAGTGATTTGCAAGGAATAGCCGGAGATTTGAAATCCAGACTTCTATCAGCAGGTCAAGAGGGCTTGAATGCAACTAAAACTGCATTGCAAACTGCAAAAGAGACAACACAGGAGAAAATCAAATAATGATTTCAAACTTGAAAAGGTACAATTGATGATTGTACCTTTTCATATTTACTCTGTAGTAAGCCCAAAAAATAAATTAACTAGAATAAATTTGAGTTGAGTACTCTGAAAACAATTCCAAAAGACGATCTGTGATGAAGAATAAAGTGATCCTTGTAGTGGATGATGAATTAGAAATCAGAGCACTTTTATCTCGATTTCTCTCTAGAAAAGGTTTTAAAGTATTTTCTGCAGGAACATTAACTGAAGGAAGAAGATTGGTGGACGAAAGAAGCCCTAATCTGATTTTCCTTGATGTTAATTTACCTGATGGAAATGGTCTGAAAGAATTAAAAAAATGGTCTCATGACTTTGATTCACTTCAAGTGATCATGATGAGCGCATTTGACCATCAAGAAGCAAGGGATGAAGCTCTAAGTTCTGGAGCAATCCATTTCTTGAGCAAGCCATTTAATCTTGCGGTACTTGATCAGCTGATTCAAAAACAAATATCAACCAATTAATCTTATCCCATGGCAAAGATTCTTGTAATCGATGACAATATTGACATTTGCCAATTGCTGGAGCGTTTTTTAACAAAAAAAGGCTACGATGTCGAAACCACCATCTCAGGTAAAACTGGACTTGACATGGTAAAAAACACTTATTATGACCTGATTTTTTGCGATTTCAAATTGCGTGATATGGAAGGAAGGGATGTGTTGGCGAAAGTTAGAATCATATCACCAGGAACGCATGTTGCAATTATTACCGGTTATGCGGATGTTAAAATCGCTGTAGAGGTAATCAAAAAAGGAGCATTTGATTATGTGACAAAGCCTTTGATTCCAGATGAAATTATCAGTTTGATTGAGCGTGCATTGGCTGTTCAGAAAGAATCCAAAGTACAATCTGTCACTTTTGAAAAGCCAGATGCAAAGGCGAAGAAGAAAAGTCAGGAATCAGATTCCAATTCGAAATTCCTTAAAGGAACAGGTAAAGAATCCAAAAAACTATATAAAGAAGTTAAGCTCGTAGCACCAACCAACCTAAGTGTCGTGATTTATGGTGAAAGCGGGGCAGGTAAAGAAAATATCGCCCGCTTGATCCATGATCAGAGTGAACGGGCCGGAAAGCCATTCATTGCCGTAGATTGTGGTGCTTTGACCAAAGAACTGGCAGGAAGTGAGCTTTGGGGTCATGAAAAAGGATCCTTTACCGGAGCACATTCCGAAAAGCCTGGACAATTTGAATTAGCTGATGGGGGTACAATTTTCCTGGATGAGATCGCTAACCTATCCTATGAGGTTCAGGTTGGACTTTTGAGATTGGTTCAGGAAAGAAAACTAAGAAGAATTGGAGGAACTAAGGATAAAGCAATTGATGTCAGAATTATCGTGGCTTCAAATGAAGACCTTAGAAAATCAGTCCAGGAAAATAAATTCAGAGAGGATCTATATTTTAGATTTAATGAATTTAGCATTACTGTACCACCATTGAGAGATAGAAAGGATGATATTGAAGCATTTGCAAATCATTTTTTAAGTCTCTCAAATGAAGAATTAAACAAAGATGTAGAAGAGTTTGATGAGGAAGTAATGCAGGTATTCCAAGAATATGTTTGGCCTGGAAACCTTCGTGAAATGAGAAATGTCATTAGAAGAGCAACTTTGCTGACGGATGGAGAAAAAATGACAGTTTCTGCATTACCTCCAGAAGTTGTTTATGCAAGAAAATTCAACTTTACGGATTCAGGATCTGAAAGTAATGGAGTCTCCCATTCAACTTCCAAAGCTCCGGTAAATCTAAAAGATGCTGCAGCCGAAGCAGAAGCGGAAGTCTTGAGAAAGGTTTTAGAGGAAGTAAAATACAATAGAACAAAAGCTGCAAAGCAATTGGGAATTGATAGAAAAACACTCTTCAATAAAATGAAACAGTACGATCTATAACAAGTTTCAACACTCATAGAAAATAGCTCTCCTAATCCGAGAGCTATTTTTTTGTGCAGACTAATCAACAGGTTGGGGAATTCTTTTCTGTCAAAAACACGACCCAAATGTGAGGTGATTTTCGAGTTCAAAATATGATTTTGGTCTACATGTCTTAAACCAAATATTCCTTGTGAACTAAAGCTTTTTAACGATAAATCTAAGGATAGCCATATGTTGGCTTCCTGCTTGCACTATATATGGCATGGATAACTTAACTAACACTAATACAATGACTACTAATAAAGCAACACTCGCAAATCACTTGAAATTGGATGATAAAGCCATGAAAAGCTTGGCTGGTAACATGAATGATCTACTTTCAGATTACCATGTTTTTTATCAAAATGTAAGAGGTTTTCACTGGAATGTAAAAGGTGAGAATTTCTTCGATTTACATGTGAAGTTTGAAGAATTATATACCAAGCTATACCAGAACATCGATGATCTGGCGGAAAGAATTGTAACAATTGGATTCAAGCCACTTCATGCATATTCTGATTACTTGAAAAATAGTATTCACAAAGAAATTACCGATGTAAGTAACGGTGACGACTGTGTGAAGCACGTAATCGATGGACTAGGAGTATTGGCACAATCCCATAGAAAAGTGGCTGAAGAAGCCGGTGAAGCTGGTGATATTGCGACTGAAGATATGTTGACAGCTTTTGTAGGCGATCTTGAAAAAAGAATGTGGATGTTTACCATGTTTGCTAAATAATCGATTGCCAAACACAACCAAATTAAAAAACCGCAGTGAAAGCTGCGGTTTTTTTTATGGATGAGAGTTGAGATTTCAGGAAAGTGCTTTCTCACAAAACTCAACACATTTTTGAACCTCTTTCACGGCATCCGATCCTTCTGGAATCTGATATTCCAATTCGATCGTTGCAGGGAATTTGTATTTATTCTTTTGTATCAATTTTAATAAATCAGGAATAGGCGTGTCTCCAGTGCCCCAAGCCAAATTGCCTTTTCCATTTGCAGGTGTCTGGCGGTCTTTGGTGTGCATGCTTAAAATATGAGCATGTTGCTTTTCAATCAACGGAATCAAATCGGTATTTCCTGCAGCTATGTAATGTCCTGCATCTAGATTTAAACCGTTTTTAGGACTTTGTGCAATCGCCGTATCCCAGAAGGTAAAAGTTTCCTGCTCATGGCCGTGATAACCGACTGAAATCCCATTCTTTTCTGCCATTTTACCCAATTTCAGAGTATGTGCATCATCAGATGGATGTTCTAAAGTCACATGAGAAGCGCCTAGAGCTTTTGCGGCTTTCATACCATAATTGATCTCAGCATCGGAATTGTTCTTGCCAAAAGCATTCGGCTTGAAAGCATAGATACTTACTCCAGCTGCTTTATACATTTTACGAAGGTCTTCAAATTTCTTCATGTCCACCTTTGCTCTCCATTCTGCCACTTCTTTGCCATAAGCTTCTCCTGCTGCTCTCATTTCGGCCAACTCAGACTTTTCATCACTTGTGAGTTCAGTTCCTTGCCTTTGTTTGCCCATGAGCTGAAACATTCTCATTCGGTTCACAGGTGAAGCAGGCATTCCTGCAAAGCTTTCTGCAGGATCTCCCATCAGTTCGATCGCGCTCAAGCCTGAGTCAGTGACGTATTTCAAAGTCGCTTCAGCACTTTGATCTGGCATCGATCGGAAAGAATAGGTAATGCAACCAACCTGAACGCCATTGATTAAGGAGTTAGGCTTGTTATAAGATTTGAGAATGGATGGAGCACCTTGAAGCCAAGCTGGAGCTGCTACTAATCCAGCAGCACCTAATGCAGATTTAATTAAAAATTCTCTTCTGTTTTTCATGGAAATTTTGGGGTTTTGCTAGGGAGAGATAACTTATTGGAAAACAAATTAGCACTTTTCTGAAATTTTGCTTTTAAAAAGGACTTTTTCAGCAAATGAGTATATAGCTGGTAATTATTTCATTTGAATGAAAGCTGATAACTTGGTTAATTAAATGTAGGATGTAAATTTTCATGTCAACTTCAATATTAAAAAGAATAGAATCAGGAGCTTTTTTACCTGAATTAAGTTTTCAGACGGCCCGCTCGGGAGGAGCTGGAGGTCAGCATGTAAATAAAGTTGAGACCAAAGTGCAGATAAACTTTGATCTGGAAGCTTCACAGGTGCTCACAGAGGAAGAGAAAAACACACTGAAAGAGAAGTTGAAATCAAAAATTACTGATTCAGGAATACTTCAGATCCAATCTCAGGAAAAACGATCTCAATTGCAGAACAAAGAAATTGCGATCAAGAAGTTTTATGAATTGATCCGAAAAGGATTAGAAAAAAGAAAAAGCCGAAAGGCTACCAAACCTGGAAAAGGTGCGATTGAAAAACGATTGAAAGCTAAAAAGCTTCACTCTGAGAAAAAGGCAAATCGGGGTTGGAAAGGGTAGAGGGACCTAATTCCCCTTCTTTCTAAAAACCTTTTGAAGGATGAAAACTCCAATTAAAAAGCCTAAAAGAAATAAAATGAAAGTGGTCATATTTGAATTCGATTTTTAAGGTTCTTTTCTCAACCCACGACTCTAACCAATAATCTGTCACAGACTTTTTCGCTTAATGTTTCAGAAGCATGGTCCTTAAAGCTTACTACCATGCTTTGGTCGTAGGATTCTTTAGAAAGGATCTTCAGTTCCTTTCCTAAATTTAACTCTCTACTGTTCAAAAATTCCAAAAACTCCGTGGATGAGTTTGTTAATGCTGCCAAAACTACCAACTGGCCGGTTTTGCATTGGGAAAGCGTGGAATAATTTACTTCCTGGATTCTGCCCAGTTTATCCGGAATAGGAGAGCCATGAGGGTCCACGGTCGGATGTCCCATCATTTCATCCATTCTTTCAAAAAACTTGGGCGCATGAATATGTTCAATTTGCTCAGCAATTTCATGGACTTCTTCCCATCCGAATCCCATTTTATTAACCAAAAACATTTCGGTTAATCGATGTTTCCTAATAACCAAGGCCGCTTCTTTCTTTCCTTCTGAGGTTAAAATGACCGGTTTATACTTTTCATATATCAACCAACCATTTTTTTGCAGCGTTTTTACCATGCTATTGACGGTGGGCATGCTGACCTGCATCTGTTGGGCCAATTCAGAAATATTCACCTCTCCAGCCTCATTTGCCATGTTGAAAAGAGACTTCAAATAATTTTCTTCTGTCTGGGAAGCCATGTTTAATGATTTAGTCTTCAAATATTAAATAAAATATTTAGAAAACAATTTTGTTAGATAGTTCTAACTTTTTACTTTTGAATATCTAAAACAAAAATTAGGCTTTTATTGATGCTTCGGACAATACTTCTATTTCTTTTTATTTCAGGTGTTTATGTAGATTCATTTTCGCAAGGAATCTTCTTAAGCGGAAAAGTATTTGCCGAAGGTGAGCCACTGGAATTTGCCAATGTTCTTTTGAAAGGCACAAGCATAGGAGCAGTTACTGATGCAGGTGGAGTATTCCGAATAGATGCCAAAACAGCTGGTAGTTATCAGATTCAGATTTCCAGAATTGGGTTTCGTACTGTGACTAAATCCATTTCTGTTCCTTCCAAGGAAGCTGAAAACTTGATTTTTGAATTGGAAAATATGGACTCAGGTTTAGATGAAGTGGTAGTCAGTGGCACCATGCAGGAAGTTTCAAAGCTTGAAAGCCCTGTTCCTGTAGAGGTTTATTCAGCCAATTTCTTCAGGGCTAATCCAACTCCTTCCGTTTTTGAATCTCTTCAAAATGTCAATGGCGTCCGTCCCCAAATTAACTGCAACGTTTGTAATACCGGTGACATCCATATCAATGGTCTAGAAGGACCATATACCATGATTTTGATAGATGGAATGCCGATTGTTTCCGGTTTGGCCACGGTTTATGGTTTGACAGGAATCCCACAATCGCTTATCAATAGGATGGAAGTGGTGAAAGGTCCTGCTTCAACATTGTATGGTTCTGAAGCGGTTGGAGGATTGATTAATGTCATTACCAAAAATCCTATTTCTGCTCCTGCACTTTCTGTGGATGCTTTTGGAACAGGCTGGGGGGAAGTAAATCTTGATTTAGGTTTTCGAAGCAATCTTGGATCGAAAGTCCAGGCTCTAACTGGTATCAATGGGTTTTATTATGATAATCCTATAGACAACAATCAGGATGGATTCACTGATTTGACATTATCCAAAAGGATTTCACTTTTTCAAAAAATCAATGTGGAGAGACCTGAAAACCGAGTTTTCAATGTAGCTGGAAGGTACGTGTATGAAGACAGATGGGGAGGTCAAATGAATTGGGATAAGAGTTTTAGAGGAGGAGATGAGGTTTATGGTGAAAGTATTTATACCAGTCGATGGGAGACTTTTGGGACGTATCAGTTGCCAACTTCAGAATCCTTGAATTTTATGTTTTCTGCCAATGGTCATCATCAAAATTCAGTTTACGGAACGACTGTTTATATAGCAGACCAATACATTGGCTTTGGTCAGTTGACTTGGACGGAGAATTTTTCAAAGCATAATTTGTTGACAGGTTTAGCGTATCGCTACACATTCTATGATGATAATACCCCGGTAACCGCTACTGAAGACGGTAGATTTAATCAACCTTCTAAAATCCATCTTCCGGGTGCGTTTGTTCAGGATGAAATCAAATTCAAAGAAACCCAGAGTTTATTATTAGGACTCCGATACGATTACAATTCTGTTCATGGATCTATTTTTTCTCCAAGGGTAAACTTTAAGATTTCATCCCAGGATAAATCCATGGTTTTGAGAGCTTCTTTAGGCAATGGTTTTAGAGTAGCTAATGTCTTTACAGAAGATCATGCTGCATTGACAGGGGCTCGTGAAGTAGTTTTTGCGGAGGAGTTAAAGCCAGAGCAAAGCTGGAATACAAACATCAATTTGGTCAAGAAATTTTATTCCGATAAAGGCACTTTTGTAGGAGTTGATGCCACTGCATTTTACACGTACTTCACGAATAGAATCATCCCTGACTATGAGACTAACTCCAACCAAATCATCTATGCTAATTTGGATGGTTCTGCTGTTTCAAAAGGGATTTCTACTAACGTCGATATTGCTTGGGCAAATGGATTGACTATCACAGCAGGTGCCACTTTGATGGATGTATCGCAAGAAGAGGAAGGAATTAAAACCCGTCAGCTACTCACAGAGCGGTTTTCTGGAGTTTGGTCAATAGGTTATGAAATTGCAGATTGGGATTTAACAATCGATTATACAGGCAATGTTTATAGTCCTATGAGATTGCCACTTTTAGGAGAGTTGGATGATCGAGATGCCTATTCTCCATGGTGGAGTATCCAAAATATTCAATTGACAAAGGAGCTTGGAGACCGATGGGAAGTTTATGGAGGTGTAAAAAATCTATTGAATTTCACTCCTCCAGCAAACAGTATTGCCAGATCTTTTGATCCTTTTGATAAGCAAGTGGTTTTTAATCCTGACGGCACTGTCCTGCCAACTCCTGAAAATCCAAACGCTTTGACTTTTGACCCTACTTATGTTTTTGCCCCAAATCAAGGCATCAGAGGGTTTTTGGGTGTTCGTTTTTCTTTGTAAAAAAAGAAGCCCCAGATTTCTCCGGGGCCGAGCGTTAAGCAAATTAAACTAGAAATTAGATTTCCTCTTCAACTGATCCGCATTTCAGCATTTTATCGCCAAAATATGGATTTCTTATTTCGCTAGAAGTACTTAACCAAATGGCACCTTCATTGTTTTTTGCCATGGGGCAATATTGTTTATAAAGTTTGCCTTCAGTCAAAACTGAGCTTTTTACCAATTGTACCATTTGATTAGAAACTACATCGAAGGATGTTCTCTGAACTTCCGCGTCAGTCGTTTCTGCAATTTTCTTTGCTTCAGTTTCCAATTCTGAAATTCCTTCTAGGTTGGAACTTGCAAGAATTGAAACCAACTCACTGGCTGCACTTTTTGCTTTTTCTCCATCAGTTTCTACCAAAGCATCTTTTAAAGCTAAATAAGACTTTACGATAGCAGAGACATTTTTATTCTCAAAAGAAACCGTAGCAGATGGTATAGAGCTAAGTTCCATTTGTTCATTTTGTACCAGAAGAGTCTCCTCAGTTTTTTCATTTTGGTTGTTTTGCTTACAGGCAAAGGCCAAACTGAAAGATAATGTAAATAACAGGGTTTTAGTTAGAATCCTCATGTTTAACTTAATTTTTATTTATAGTTTTTTCTTTTCTTTTTCATCGTCATAAAAAAGAGGGTAAAGCCTGATGCGATTGTTGCCATCCCGAATAATGAAAATGCTCTCAAAAGGAGGTTGTTGAAATCATCTCGACCGGCATAATCCATGGTATGGAACATCCAGAGGAAATCAAACCATCTCCAGCTTCTATGTCTTACTTTTTGAAAGGCACCGCTTTTCGCATCGATATAAGCAACAAGGTTTTCAGCTTGGTCAAAATGGATAGCATAGGCTGGTAAGGGGCTACCTCGGAATTCATGGTGCGATCCAGTTTCAGTTAGATATTCTACTGATTTGATTCCTAAATCTCCCTTGATATAGGTTTGAGCAATTTCCTTGGCTTCTTCTTCAGTAATTTCAGGTTTGAGCTCACCAGTTTGGGCGTTATAGAGCTGCTTAGAGTTTATCCAATAATAAGGCTGATGGTTGACAAACCTTAGCTCCATGGTGGAGATCTGTAAGGTAGAATCCAATTTGCTAGGCTCAATCAAATCATTCACCGATTGATGCATCATGTGTTCTGAGTGAAAGTGATCTCCATGGATTTCATCTATATCGGTCCAGCTGAAATACAAACCACTCAGGGTCCAAAAGAAGAATTGGATCCCAATAAACACGCCAAGGAAACGATGAATCCTTCGGGTATAATATTGATTGTTTTTACGCATAGGAATTTGGTAAAAGAATGAGCTTATTTCAATGTTTTGGTGACTTCACCGCAGGTCAGCATGGCTTTTCCAAAGTATGGATTGACAATATTCTGTTCTAAACTCAGCCAATCTGCTCCTTTATTGCTATCAGCCATTGGACAATGCTGCACATACAAAGTTCCAGAATAAGCATGAAATTGTTCTGTCATTTTGATCATTTCATTAGAAATATCCAGAAAACTTTTCCTTAATTCTTCAATGCTCTTGGCAGAATTTGCAGCCAGTAATCCACTTTTGAGATTACTTTTAATATTCTTCCATTTGGCTTGAGCATCTCTTGAAAATAAAGCAATATTAACCTCTTTAATTGATTCTTTCATTGATTTTGCAGCTTCCTTGGATTTATCCATTTCATCATTGGTCAGAGCATCCTTTAATTTTAGATAGTTCTCATAAACTGGTTTTAGATCATTTTTATCTTCTTTTGAAATAGAAATTGTAGAAACTGAGGGGTTTTGACTTGCGGTCAAAACTTCATTTCCATCAGGACTCATCATGCTAGGTTTCCCTGCGAGTTGTGCTGCTGCATCAATGCTGAAAGTGCCATTGATAGCGATTTCTTCTCCAATTTCTAAACCATCTTCAATTATATAAGTATCTCCAAGTGATGGTCCTAATGTTACTTCTCTTAGTTTAAAGCTGATGCCATTTTCCGAGGTGTTTTTTACATAGACAACCGATCTTTTTCCAGTCCATAATACGGCTGATTTTGGAACGGAAAGAGTTGCTGAATTTGCTTTTAAACCTGCTTTGATGGTTCCAGAAGCAAACATTTCAGGTTTTAGTTTTCCCTTAGGATTTGAAACTTCAATTCTCGCTTTGGCAACTCTTGAAGCTGGGTCAATCAAAGGATCGATGTAGCTGATTTTGCCTTTAAATGTTTCTCCTGGCAAAGATTGGATACTGTATTCAATTTCATCGCCTACTTGAATCCAAGAAAGATCCGTCTCATAAATATCAAATAAGACCCAAACCCGAGATAGGTCAGCCACTTCATATATCGCCTGTCCCTGCATGAGGTGATCACCGAGGTTGGCTAATTTCGCGGTCACATACCCAGAGACATTGGCTCTGATTGGGAAGTTTCTCAAAATCGTATTTCTGTTAAGGATTTCTGAAATTTTCTCGTCAGATACTTTCCAGTTTTTCAGTTTGTTTTTGGCAGCTTGGAATAGTTCAGGTTGTGAATCTTGAATTTTCGAGGCCTGCAATAATTCATTTTGAGCAGTAGTCAATTCAGGAGAATAGATACTTGCGATCACCTGACCTTTGCTGATAAATTCACCGGTGAAATTCACTTTTAATTCTTCGATTCGCCCTGGAATATGGGAAGTCTGAGTATAGTTGAGACGCTCATCAGCTTGAACTTTCCCACTTAGTTTTACAGATTTATTGCCGCCGGAATTTCCTACGATTGCAGTCTGCACATTGGCCAATTGCATGGCAGTAGGGGACATGCTGATGGCAAGTGGATCTATAGATTCATCATCACTTTCTAAAGGAATCAACTCCATTCCGCAAATGGGACAGCTTCCGGGTTCATTTTGTTTCACCTGGGGATGCATGGAGCAGGTCCAGACGCCATTAACTTCGGTCAGGTCATGTTGATGCTCCTCTTGGGAATTCGAATTTCCAAAAATAAGATACCCAGCCAACAGCCCTGTGAATAACATTCCGATGGATATGATCAGAACATGTTTTTGTAGCTTTTTCATTGGTCAAATGATTTTGCAGTGAGATAATCTATTTCCGCAATGTTTATTTTTAGTGCTGTCTCTGCAGTCACTTTTAATTTTTGATATTTCAATAACTGTTGCTGCATTTGCAGCACATCCTCGATGGAACTTTCGGAATTGGAATAGGAAGTATAAAGCAATTCCAATGATTGGTTAGTTTGCTCCATCTGTTCTTCATACAATTCGATCAATTCCTGCTGTTTGGTAATCCCAAAATCCAACTTCTCATAGGAGCTTATCAATTGGTTTTCAAAATCCTCTTTTTGATATCGATAGGCCTCTTGCATCAGCTGAGCTTCTTTTTTTGCAGCTTGATATTTTCCTGAGAAAATCGGCAAGCTCATTGAAACCATTGGCATAAAGGCATTTTTTCCGTTATCATCTACCATCATGTCTTCTCTCTTTCCAATGAAAACATAATCTAAACCCACGCCGATTTTTGGCATAGACTGGCTAGCAGCTGTGCGTTCATTGGATTCTGCAGCGGCAATTTTAAAATCAAATTCCTGAAGAATTGGATTGGATTCCAGCAGAGAATCTCTTCTATATTCATTAGGAATATTTTCTCCATATTGGAAGTCTTCAATTTCTACGACTTCATTTTCATCTCGATTTAGCAGCTTATTGAAAGCTGAGAGCAATGGTTTTCTTTGTTTTTCCAAGATGCTGAGATTCGTTTCAGCGTCTTTTAGCATGATGTCGACCCTTAATACATCGACCATCGATCCTTTTCCATTCGAAAACTGATTGGTAGCCAATGCTTTATAGTTTTGAAGGATCTCTATGTTTTCCTTTTCGATTTCGATGAATTGCTCTAACTCATAAAGTGGGTAATAAGCGGAACTGACATCGTAATAAAGTTTATTCTTTGCATTGAGAAAGGATTGGAATTTGGCTTCCGCCAAAGCTTCAGAACCTCTTCCATAATATTTCAATGTTCCAAACCATGGAAACATCTGGTTTAGTGAAAGTCTTGCCCGCTGTGGCCCTACGCGTGTTTCTACTGGAGAAATAAAATATCCAAAAGAAATCGTAGGATCAGCCAGACTTCGGATTTGTGCCGCTTTTTCTAAAGCAGCTTCAAATTCCTTGTAACTTCCCTTCAGACCTGGATTATTTTCGGCTGCAATTTTCAGATAGTCATTCAGTGATTGGCTATAAGCTGAAATGCCAGTGAAAATCACAAGGAGCAAAGAGAAGATCCATTTATTCATATGATTTTTCATTTGCTGATTTTTTTGAGTTTGTACTCTTCTCTGATACTGTAAAGGACAGGTACAATGAAGTAGGTAATTGCCGCGACGATCATCCCTCCAAACGCAGGAATGGCCATTGGAATCATAATATCCGATCCCCGACCTGTAGAGGTGAGAATAGGTAGTAAGGCGATGATTGTGGTGGCTGAAGTCATGACAGCTGGCTTGATCCGTCTCTGGCCCGCTTCAATGATTGCTTCTCTGATTCCTTTCAGGTTATCCGTTTTGTTTCTTTCGAAACTTTGATCCAAATAAGTCGCCATCAACACGCCATCATCCGTTGCAATTCCAAATAATGCGATAAAACCTACCCAAACAGCCACGCTCAAGTTGATTGTTTTCATCTGGAATAATTCCCTGATATTGGTGTCAAAGAGGCTGAAATTTGCGAACCAATCTTGTCCGTAAAACCAGAGCATCATAAATCCACCACTAAATGCCATCGCAATTCCGGTAAATACCATCATGGAGGTAGTCACGGATTTGAACTGGAAATAAAGTATTAGGAATACCAGCCCCAGAACCACAGGAACAATGATCGAGAGACGTTTTTCTGCTCGAACCTGATTTTCATAACTTCCGGAAAACTTAAAGTTAATTCCTGCAGGGACCTCCAATTCACCGGAATCAATTCTTTCCTGAATCATCCTTTGTGTATCATTGACTACTGTGACTTCGGAAAAACCATCTCTTTTATCAAACAAGACATATCCTACCAAGAACGTATTCTCACTCTTTATGGCTTGAGGTCCTCTCTGATATTCAAAATCGATAATCTGTGCCAATGGAATCTGAGCATCGGTAGGTGTAGAAATCAAGATTTTTCCCAATGATTCTGGATCATCTCTAAGCTCTCTCGGATATCTAACCCTTACAGGGAATCGCTCTCTACCTTCCACCGTGTTGGTGATATTCATTCCTCCAATCGCAGTTTCTATCGTTTGCTGTACATCCTCGATGTTTAATCCATAGCGGGCAATTTCATCTCTTTTGATATTCAAAAGCAAGTAAGGTTTGCCGACAATTCTATCTGCGAAAGCTGCTTCTGCTTTGACAGAAGGAACTTCTTTCAGGATGCTTTCTAACTTTAATCCAAAATTTTCAATCGTCTGTAAATCAGGTCCATATACTTTGATTCCCATAGGAGCTCTCATGCCAGTTTGAAGCATGATCAAGCGCGTTTCTATTGGCTGTAATTTTGGTGCTGAAGTCACTCCCGGGATTTTGGTGACTTTGAGGATTTCATTCCAAATATCATCTGGGGAGTTCACATGGCTTCTCCAGTTTCGATAGTACAAGCCATCCTCATCTGGCATCAATTGTGATTTTTTAATTCCTTTTGCGATGGCATCCTGATTGGATAATGTATCTCCGGATTTCAAAATGAATCGGTCATTGTCGTCGGTTTGGAATCTTAAGCGATACCCATCTTCATCCAAAATGTATTCAGGCTTATAATTGATCACATTTTCATACATGGAGATAGGAGCGGGGTCCAATGCCGATTCAACCCTACCCAACTTGCCGACTGTTAATTCCACTTCTGGAATATTAGTCAGCATCATATCTAGCTGAGAAACGACTTTGCCATTGAATTCAATTCCTGAATGAGGCATGGATGTTGGCATCAACAAGAAGCTTCCTTCATCCAAGGATGGCATAAATTCTTTTCCTATTCCAGGGAAAGTATGGGTCAATGAAGCCCAAACTTTGGTTGGTCGAATATTCACACCTATGGCATCAAATCCTTTCGGGATGAATCCAAATATGCCATTTACTCCCAACCATATACTTCCAGCAAGCAGAATGAGGATTGCAGGAATGCTCAGAAATGCTTTTTTATGGTCGAGGCACCATTTCAAGATACTTTTGTAATAGTATTCTAGAATAGCAAAAGCACCTAAAATCAATCCAACAAGAAAGGCTACAAAGATGAAATTGATTAATAGACTCTCTGCAGGTCCAAGTGGAAGCCAGTATTTTGCTAGTAGCCAAACCACCCCGATCACCACCAGATAGAGTTCCGCATTTTTTACAATGCTGTTTGTTCGTTTGCTTAATGGAATTCCTGAAGTCTTCATATAGGACTTTCCAAAACTCAATGCTCCGAATAAGATAAGCATTACACCAGCCCAGGTGTATCCGAAAAACAAACTGATGACTCCTAAAACCAAAAGGGCTACAGGGATGAATTTCTGGAATTTTGATTTTTTAAGATTGA
This sequence comes from Algoriphagus iocasae, assembly GCF_014206875.1. GTDB lineage: Bacteria > Bacteroidota > Bacteroidia > Cytophagales > Cyclobacteriaceae > Algoriphagus > Algoriphagus iocasae. Next base: position 949,801 of record NZ_JACIJO010000003.1, read on the forward strand.
TCCCGAAAAAGAAATGCGCCAAACTAGGCAAAATCAAAAGGGAGACAATTAATGCAGCTACCAAAGCAAAAGTCTTCGTAAAAGCAAGAGGCCCAAACAACTTTCCTTCTGCCGCTTCTAATGTAAATACCGGAATAAAGGAGACAATCGTTGTGGAAACAGCTGTCAGTATAGCTGTTGCTACTTCTGAGGATGCCTTGTAAATGGTGTCAATTAGTTTTTGTTCCTCAGGTGCCTCATCGATGTGTTTGATGATGTTTTCGGAAAGTATAATTCCCAGATCGACCATGGTACCGATGGCAATGGCAATCCCCGATAATGCTACGATGTTAGCATCCACACCAAAATACCTCATGGCAATGAATACCATCAAAACGGATATTGGTAATAAACTGGAAATCAATAGTGAAGCCCGAAGGTTATAAACCATCACAATAACTACCAAAATGGTGATCAAGAGCTCCAAAGTCAAAGCTTCTTCTAGAGTTCCTAAGGTTTCGTTTATCAACTGGGAACGGTCATAAAATGGCACTATGGTCAGTTGGCTTTCGGTGCCATTTGCCAATGTTTTCTTAGGTAAACCGGAACTGATTTCTGAGATTTTCCCCTTGACATCCTGAATCACAGCAAGTGGATTAGCTCCATATCTTGCGACAACAACTCCGCCAACGACTTCTGCTCCGTCTTTATCCAAAGCTCCTCTTCTATTGGCAGGTCCCAAAGAAACAACAGCTATATCCTTGATTCGGATAGGGACATTGTCCTGTACAGCAACCACTGCCTTTTCTATATCTTCTAGATTTTTGATGTATCCCAGGCCTCGAACCAAATACTCAGCTTGATTTATTTCGATGGTTTTGGCTCCAACATCACGGTTAGATTTCTTTACCGCTTCCATGACTTTCGTCAGAGGAATATTGAATGCTTTTAGCGCATCAGGATTTACGTCGATTTGATATTCTTGCACATAGCCCCCAATAGATGCTACTTCCGAAACTCCTTCGACAGCATTCAAAGCATATTTAACATAGAAATCCTGAACCGATCTGATTTCGTGTAGATCCCAGCCTCCGGTTGGATTTCCGTTGGAATCCCGGCCTTCAAGGGTATACCAATAAACCTGACCCAAGGCGGTTGCATCAGGACCAAGAGCTGGTTGAACTCCCTCAGGCAATAATCCCGAAGGCAAGGAATTCAGTTTTTCAAGAATTCTTGACCTTGACCAATAGAACTCAGTGTCTTCATTGAATATGATGTAAATGCTGGAAAAGCCGAAAATGGAAGAACTTCGGATGGATTTTACCCCCGGAATTCCCAATAAATAGGTGGTCAAAGGATAGGAAATTTGATCCTCAATATCTTGAGGAGATCTTCCCGGCCAATTGGTAAAAACAATTTGCTGGTTATCTCCGATATCCGGAATAGCATCCACAGGCACTGGATCAGAAGGTAATGAACCTACTTCCCAACCAAATGGAGCGGTAATAATTCCCCAAAGGATCATAGCGATCAAAAGGATAACTGTTACCAGTTTATTTTCAAGAAAGTACTTGATGATAGAATTTAACATGTGATGTATCTGATAAAATGACCAGAATAGGAATTGACCAATCTTGATTTACAAGGTTTGGAAAGGATTGAGGTTTTCACCTCAGAGCATCACAGTATTAAATAAGGAAAGTTTGAAACAAAACTTGATGGTCCTGTTTCAGAAAGGGAGGGGTGTAATAGGAATATTCAGCAATTGAAGTTTCCTGAATGTTTCCGTTAAAAATAAAAGTATGTACAAATGCGACAGCGAAATCGAGATGAAGATTGATCCCAGCTTTTGCAAAGCTGAAATCTTCATCCATATTCATTACCTCAAATTCATTGTCACAGCAATTGGAGGACTTGAAATGATTTGGATGGTCTTCGTCAGAATCACAATCTGGAGTTTTCTGCTCCATCCCACAATTGATGTGAGACGCTTTAATAGACATTTCACTCAACATCTCCATTCCACCGCAGAAATGAGTGGATTTAGCCATCCCAATGCTTACGAAAAGCAGGATGAAGGATAGTGCTATGGAAATAGTCTTTTTCAACGCTGTAAAATTATGCTTTTTTTATGATTTAGGTTATTCTATTTTCTTCTTATCTGTTTCGAAGTACAAATGGTAGTGGTTACTACATCCAGGATTGAATGCTGCTTTGCAATTTGGGCAGGTGTTGTTACTGCTTTGATAATCAGCTATTGACAATTCTGTGCCGCAAACTCCGCAAAGAATTGCTTTCGAATCAAATTCAGATTTTGGCCAAACCTTAGGATCATGATCTGCAGTTTCCTCATGGCAAGAATAGCATGGATAATACTTTTCGCAGCATTTAAATTTGATCGCAATAATATCCAAATCAGAATGCCAATGCTGACATCTGGTTTGGTTGTCTATAGGTTTTCCGTAGACATTGATCCCTTTAATACTTGATTTGACCACTGGCAATGCCAAATTTGTTTGTGCTTTTGCACTGGCAATTAAGGTAAAAAGCAGAAAGAACAATAAGATTTTTCGCATTCCTGAAATTTCAATTCAATTGCAATTTATTCAGGTTTGGCAATAAATCCTGCTTTGATCACCGTTTTAAAGACTTCTTCGGGAGTAATATCCTCAGATTCTACGGTTAAAATGCGATCATCACTCTCCAGATCTACATTCCAGGATTGGATTTTAGGTTCTGCATTTAGCATTGGAGTGACTTTAGCCAGACAATTACCGCAATTGATGTTGGTTTTGAATTTTTGAGTTTTCATAATGGATCAGTATTAATTTAATATTTAATCAGTTTGAGGACTTTCTATTTTTTCTAGTAAAAATATTAAATGTCAGGCTGAGCGGAGTCGAAGCCGGGTCCTCGACTCCGCTCGGACTGACAAATTTGAAAATCCTATTTCTATTTTATATCTATTCAATGTTTTAAAATGGGTTTAAATCAATAGTTGTGTTGAAAGGTTGTAAAGTTGTAAGGTTGATTTACTCAACTTGGTACTTTAGACATTGTACTTTGTACCAAATGCTAGATTTTCTTACCCTTTAACCTAAGACTATTCAAAACTACCGAGACGGAACTGAATGCCATTGCTCCACCAGCAATCATCGGATCCAACAAGAATCCGTTAATTGGATAAAGCAATCCAGCTGCAATCGGAATCCCAATCAGATTGTAAATAAATGCCCAAAATAGGTTTTGATGAATTCCATGAACAGTCATTTTTGAAAGCCTTAAAGCCTTTGGAATTGCCTCTAAATCGGAAGATATAATGGTCATTTTAGCCACATCCATAGCAATGTCAGATCCATGACCCATCGCAATGCTGACATCTGCCTGTGCCAAAGCTTCGGAATCATTTATCCCATCGCCGACCATCGCGACGACTTTTCCCTGGCTTTGAAGGTCCTTGATGAATTCTGATTTGTCAGAAGGTAAAACCTCCGATCTAAAATCAGTCAGACCAACTTGCTTGGCTACTTCTGCCGCTGTCTGCTGATTATCTCCAGTAAGCATGTAGACATCGATCTTTTGGTTTTTTAGCTCCTCGATTGCCTTTTTTGAACTAGGCTTGATTTCATCAGAAATGGATAAAACTGCAAGAAGTTCATTTTTATTGGCAAAGTAAATCACGGTTTTGGCCTCTGATTTCCATTGATTCGCTTTCTTCTCAAACTCATTTGAAATCGAAATTCCTTCGGATTCCAACAATCTTTGATTCCCGACGAAATAGGTCATTCCTGATTCATCCTCTGCTTTGGCTCCTTTCCCAGTGATACTTTGGAAATTCTTGATAGTGGATTTTTTGACCTGGCTTTCTACCAAATGCTTAGAAACTGCCTCCGCTAATGGATGCTCTGACTTGGATTCAATAGCCAGAAGAATTGGATTGAAATTCCCTTTATTTTCTTCAGAAAGCCATTTTTCATTGCTTACACTTGGTTTTCCTGCTGTGATGGTTCCAGTTTTATCTAAGACAATCGCATTTACTTTGTGCGCCAATTCCAAGCTTTCGGCATCTTTGATCAGGATATTGTTTTCTGCTCCTTTTCCAATTCCCACCATGATAGCGGTAGGGGTGGCAAGGCCCAAAGCACAAGGACATGCAATCACCAAGACTGTCACGGAAGTCAGAAGCGCATGGGTAAATGCCTCATCTCCACCAAAAAACATCCAAGCTCCAAAGGTTATAATAGAAATCAGAATTACTGTAGGGACAAAGATCCCCGCAATTTTATCCGCCAATTTCTGTACTGGAGCTTTGCTGCCTTGAGCTTCCTGAACTCGTTTGATTATTTGGGAAAGGAGGGTTTCGCTACCTACTTTTTCAGCCTTGAAATGAAAGCTTCCTTTTTGATTGACCGTGCCTGCAAAGACTGCATCCTTTTCTTTTTTCTCTACTGGAACTGGTTCGCCAGAAATCATACTTTCGTCGACAAAAGAGCTTCCAGAGATTACATTCCCGTCTACAGGGATTTTTTCTCCAGGTCTAACGATGATTTCATAGCCTTTTTGGACTTCTGAAATTGGGATTTCTTTTTCCTCTCCATCGATAATCGCTTTTAGCGATTTTGGTTGGAGCCCCATCAGCTTTTTTAAAGCCGTAGTAGTATTGGATTTTGCTTTTTCTTCGAGAAGCTTACCAAAACTGATAAAAGTGATAATAACAGTAGCCGCTTCAAAATAAACATGAGGCATAATCCCTCTTTCAGTCCAGAACTCCGGAAATAACGTGTTTAAAACACTGAAAACAAAGGCTATTCCAGTACTCAAAGCTACCAGCGTATCCATATTTGCTTTGCCATGTTTGGCTTGCTTCCAGGCATTTACAAAGAAGCTTTTACCAAAAATGAAGAGAACAGGAATGGCTAGAACCATAGAAATCCATTTTCCCTGTTCCCAATCCATAAAAAACATCCCAAGAATAAATATCGGAAGGGTCAGAATTGCTGCTCCAATCGTTCTTTTCTTTACTTGTTCGTAATATTCTTGCTGTGCTTTCTCTCCGGCTTCTTCTGAATTTCCTTCAGTGACGACCAAACCATAACCGATCTCGGTCAAAGCTTCATTTAAACCCTCAGGTTGAATTTGGCTGGGATCATATTCCACTAAAACAGAATTGGATGCGAAATTGACCGAAGCAGATTTTACACCATCAGTATAGGATAAGATGGTTTCAACACTATTGGCACAGGATGCACAAGTCATCCCAGTGACTGGGAAAGTGTTTTTTACTAATTCTATATTACTTGTAGTGGTTGACATGATTTGTTGTGGTCTAATGACTTTACAAACTTCGGAATTATGTCATCCAATTTTGTTATGGAATTTTGAGCTTCTTTTATAAGATTTTGTCGACTGGAGAGCTTTCCTCCATTCTCAATTTTATGATAACTGATGAAGCGATGGTCAGTATTCCAATGGAAAAAATAGCTGTTGGAATTCCCCATTGGTCAGCAAGAATTCCTGATAAAATGGCTCCAAAAGCATATCCCAGGTCTCTCCATAATCGAAATGTGCCAATACTTTCTGCTCGTTGTACTGGATGGGTATGATCAGCGATTGCTGCCATAAATGTGGGATAAACCAAGGCTGTTCCAAAACCCAAAAGCACCATCAATAAAATCTGAAGATGGTAATTCATCAAATTTGGAAGAAGCAAGAGGATCAAACCTTGAAGGAGCATTCCGCCAAAAATCATCTTCTTTTTAGAAAATAGATCTGCCATTTTCCCTGTTCCAAGCTGACCAATTCCCCAAATCAAAGGATAGGTAGCAGTAATTACACCTGTTTGGTTTAGACTGAATCCATTGGATAATAATAAAACCGGCAAAAGTCCCCAGACCATTCCGTCATTAAGGTTGTTGATCAATCCAGCTTGCGTGATGCTACTTAAGGTCTTGTTTTTGATTGAGGTCTGAAGGAAAACTCGTTCTACTTTTTCTAATGTTGCTGTTTCTGACTCTTTTTTCACAAAGTGATGGGTGTCTTTGACCAGAAAAATAGAAAGGAGTAATCCTAGAATTGAAACGACAACTCCTATGTAAAACGGAGTGGGGGATACTCCGAATTTCTCAGCTAAGTACGCGGATAAATAGGCACTGACTCCCAAGGATAAATAGCCGGCAAACTCATTCATCCCCATCGCAAAACCTCTGTCTTTTTCCCCGACTAAGTCGATTTTCATGATGACCGTACTTCCCCAAGTCAAGCCTTGACTGACTCCTAAAAGGACATTTGCTAGAATAACATAATTCCAATTGCTAGCAAAAATCAAAAGAATTGGAACTGGAATGGCTAAAATCCATCCTAAAATCAAGAGCTTCTTTCGACCGAAATTATTGGCAAATTTTCCTGTCAGGTAATTGGTTATAGCTTTGGAAAAGCCAAATGCTGTGATGAAAGATAAAAAAGCAAAATTGGAACTCAGACCGAAAACTTCAGAAGCAAACTGAGGGAAAATTGAACGTTCCATTCCCAGCATTGATCCAACCAAAGCGTTGACAATGACTAGGACAAAGAATTGTTTCCAGTTTGCTTTAAGACCTAAAACAGGATTTGCCAAGAGATAAGAATTTGACACAAAGGTCACTATCCCTGCTTCCTGATCCTTTTACATTTGTTAAATAATCATCGGATGCTCGCCCGGATTCTACTGAGGCTTACTTGGGTGATACCAAGGAAAGATGCGATATGTTTTAATGGGATTCTTTCCAAAAGCGAAGGGAAATCGCTTAGTAATTGTCGGTATCTTTCATCAGCGCTATGAAATTGCAAACTTTCAATTCTATTGACATAAGCTACGTAGGACATCTCCATCATTTTTCTAAATAGCCTTTCTATTTCCGGATAAGAATCAAATAAGGTTTCCAATTTTGCCGCTGGAATTCCGATAAGTTCGGTGTCTTCAATAGCTTGAATGGCCTTTTTGCTGGGCTTTCCAGAGAACAAACTTTCGGCTCGGATGATCATGTCATTCTCAAAAGCAAAATATTCGGTGACATCAATTCCATCCTTCAAATAATAGATTCTTGCTAGTCCTGAACTGACAAAATAATAGGTGCGACAAGTTTGCCCAATTTCTTGGACATGTTTGTTTTTGGGAGTTTTTATTTCGAAAGCTATGGAATTTAAGGCTTCAGCTGCCTCTTCCGAAATGGGCTGAATTGCCCTAAAATAAGCGAGTAAAGAGGGGAAACCTTGTGTTTTTTCCATCTTTAAATGTAAGGAATTCGCTTAATGAATTTACAATTGGTCAAGGCCCTTGCGAATTGATTTTTTGTCTTTTTTAAACTCAGAGGGAGTCATCCCAGTCTCTTTTTTGAATTGAGTAGAAAGGTAGGCTACGCTGGAATAATCCATTTGAAATGCGATTTCGGATAAAGTCAGCTCATTATAGATGAGTAGCTCTTTGATCTTTTCGATTTTCTGTTTGGTGATGAATTTCTCTATCGTGATTCCTTCAACAGATGAAAACAACCGCGATAAATGGGAGTATTCCTGATTTAATTTTTCTGCAAGAAAAGTAGAATAGTTGGTTTGAAGAGGTTCATTTGAATAATGAATTTGATCAATTAAAATGGATTTAATCTGTGAAATAATCGCTGATTTTTCGCCTTTCAAAAGTTCGAATCCTTGATTATCTAATTTAGAGGAAAGCAGCTCTTCTTGCTTCTCAGTTAAAGTTTCCTGAAGGATAACTTTTCCCAATTCCACTGATTGAAATGAGATGTCCAACTTATTCATTGTCCTTTTTACTGCCTCAATACATCTTGGGCAGACCATGTTTTTAATTAAGATCTCTTTTGAATCGCTCATTCCAATTGGTTAAAACTCTTTCTCGCCAAACTCACTCTTGACGAATTTAGCTTTGTTCTTGGAACGGTTGAGCGTATAGGAAAGGTTCAGTATGACCATGTCCACTTCCTGGATATAATTTGTAGTCGTATAGAATTCGCCTTCCCGATAAGTGGTAATTCGTTGTTCATTCGTATCCAAAATTCCCATATCGATGTTTTGCCAAATCAAATTGGCAGAGAGCCTGTTGTCCAGCCAAGTTTTTTTGATGACAATACTCGGGGTGTAAAATCTAGAATCTTCTCCCTGAGCTGTCACTCTTTCCGATAGGTAATTTAAAGTTCCCTGGATACTCCAGTTTTTCTGGAGCGTGAAAGTGGTGTTGATATTGATCGAGTGAACCCAACTCTCCGTATTTACTGGGCGATCATCAAAACTGCCTTTTATAGAATAATGGTAAAGGTTTAATCCTCCGAAGACTTTCCACCAGCTGGTTGGAAATATTTCAAGTCCCAAGTCAATTCCCGTGGATTTTCCTGTTCCAACATTGGAATAGATTCTATTCAAAATCGTGTCATTGTAAACAGTATTTACTCTGTTTACCAGATTTTTCACTCTGGAGTGGTAGGCTGTCGCATAAAAACTGGAAGCATTCCAGGTTTTGATCAGGCCAACTTCAGCAAGATTTATAAATTCAGGAAGCAAGTTTGGATCTCCCTGCTCTAAGGTTTCTGAATGCTCTCTTTCTGGAAAAGGATTCATTTTAAATGTGGTGGTACGCTCCACACGCTGGGTGAAATTAGCTTTCAACTGAAGCCCTTCATTCACTTGATATCCTAAATTTCCGCTAAAGAATGGGCGTATAAAATCGTATTGGTAAACCGTATCAACAATTCCTGCCTTGTCCTCTAGGTCAAAACTTCGGTCCATACTTTCCACTCGGACACCCAACCCATAACTCAACTTTTCCAATTTCTTGTCAAGTTGGATATAGGCCGAATGGATATTTCTTTTCAATTCCACATTGCTGGAAAAGTCTGGAACCAATTCAAATTCACCAGTTTCATTGTTCTTCCTTTCATATAGGAAGTCACCTTTATGATCGAGTTTTCTGAATTGATACCCTGCTAATAACTGGCCGAAAGAAAATGGTTGAAAGGTATAATCCAGGTTGTATCGAATACCATTCAATGGATTATCATTGGTATTGTATTCTTCCTGATACACCTTGCTAAGATCGGGATAACCCAAGTTTAGATTGGAAGTTGGACCACCTAGCATACTGTACTCATAGAGAAAGGAAGTGCTGATTTTTGATTCGTTTTCGAAAACATGCGAATAGTCTAAACTTCCCAAAACTACATCACCTCTTCGTCTTTGGTCATTGGCATTGAAATATTGAAAATTGTAGAGTTCCTGACCGTTCGCAATGGCGTGATTGTCATAATACAAGATATCAGCAGTTCGGAGTTTGTCTCTAACAGCACCATAAAATCCTAGGCTAAAAACACTTTTTTCGGAAGGATTATATCCAATTGTAAATCTTCCGGAATAGTTTTTTTCGTCGATACTTCTTTCACCTTCGGAAGGAAAATAGGTGGTTGTATCACCCGACATGGTCATCACATTCCCAACTCTTCTTCCTGCGATGTCATTTCGTTGAAAACTGGCTCCAACGGAAATATCCCATTTGCCTTTAAGGTAGTTCAGGTTAAAGTCGGCTCCATACCGTTTCGCACGTTCTGCATTTCCATAATTTTCGATTGGTGGCATTCCCAGTTTGGTATTGAACTGCATGTAGAGACCATCAGTAGTTCCTGATTTTGTAATCACGTTGATCATCCCGGCTTTTCCCTCAGAATCGTATTGTGCAGAAGGAGATGAGATCCAATCTATTTTTTCAATACTGTTGGCAGGCAATTGACTTAGAATCATCATGGGGTCTGATTGAACAGGCTTTCCATTGATCATCACCACAAATCCGCTAGTGCCTCTAATAGAAATCTGACCATCCACATTAATGGCAACTCCAGGGAGATTTTTTAAGATATCGGCAGCATTTCCTCCCTGTGCAGCTTGGAAGTTTTCAGCAGAATAACTCTGCTTTTCGAGTTGGAAGTTGGTTGAAATCTTTTGTCCTTGGACTTCAATTCCTTCCATCATGGTTTCATCAGGTTCCAAGCTGATGATTCCTAAATTCCGGTTCTCGTTTTTTGCCAAGTCAAAGATTGGTGTTGCTTTGCTTTGGTATCCGATAAAGCTGACTTTTAAGAAATAAGATCCTGGTTTGAGTTTTTCAAGGAGAAATAACCCACCTACATCAGAAATACTTCCATCAATCAAACTGCTATCTCCAGCTGATAAAATAGAAATGCTACTAAACTCTAATGGAATATTGGTTTTTGCATCATGAACAATCCCTGAAATGCTGGATTGAGCATTTGCTATTAGTGAATTGAAAAATAAATTCAGAAATACAAAAAAACAGAGAGGGCCGATTCTTGACATTAATCAAAATTACGATACGCACTTTGTAATTTTGATTTTTTATTTGGTGAATGGTTTAAAATCAATTTGAAAATTTGGAGATTATTCCACATACACCTTAGTATATTGTGTAAGAAGCTAGGTTTCCAAAAATTCTCAAAAATAAAACCCAGAGGATTGGCTCTGGGTCTAGTTGGATTAGTTTTAATTTAAGCTGATTGCTTACTGAGGTATATCCTTGAAGTGATCAACAAGGCAGCTGCTACTACCGGCATTATAATCGCCGAAAAAGGGTGTCCATTTACAAAGTGAGCAATAAATGCTGAAATGAATGTGATTGCAAATCCCGCATAAGCCCATTCTTTTAGAAACTTGGGAGAAAATGGAAGTAGCAATACCAAAACACCCAATATTTTTGCCAATCCCAATTCTACCCGGAAGTAGTCAGGGAATCCCATTGAAGTAAATCCTTCTGAAACAGCAGGATCATTGAAATACGCAAATGCACTCATTAACATCATCAATGATATCAATCCTGTGGCTGTCCAATAAATAATTTTGTTTTTCATCTGTTTGTAATTTTGTTTTCAAAGGCCAGATGGAATCTCGCATGGATGACAATCATGCCAAAGTATGGCCCTTGCGTCATGCTTGATTTCATGGTTTAGTTTATTTTTTCTCAAAAGTAGGGTGAGTCACTATACATTTGTAAGTACTATACTGAAGTATAGTGCTATACTATTGTATAGTTTTGTCTATTTCACCAGATTTGTCCCATGAAAAATGAAGAGCGATTAGAAAAAGGGGAATGTAAGCTTAGAATTTTGCCTGTTCAAGATGCGTTGGAGATTCTGAGTGGTAAATGGAAACTACCAATCATTATAGCTTTGCTTCATGGAGTGAAGCGATTTTCCGAGATTTCAAAGGAGGTTACTGGAATTACGGACCGAATGCTTTCTAAGGAATTGAGGGATCTAGAAATGAATCACCTAGTAAAAAGAACGGTCTATGATACATTTCCTGTGACTGTGGAATATACCATGACCGAATATGGTGAAACACTGAAAGATGTAATTGGCGCCCTGTATGATTGGGGCAAAAACCACCGGATAAAAGTGTTCAACTTTGATAAAGAACCTGAAAACATCGAGAAGTAATCAGGCAAAAATCATTTCTAAAATCAAGAAGAAAAGAGAAGGACAAATCAGGCATCCCAAACCTGTATAAAATGTTGCAGTAACTGCGCCATAAGGAACCAATTTTGGATCTGTTGCTGCCAAACCTGCTGCCACTCCACTGGAAGTTCCCATAATGCCTCCAAAAGCCATGGCAGATCCGGGTGAATCCAATCCGATTTTTTTAGCGAAAATAGGAGTGAATATCGTTACCGCGATCGTTTTGACCAGTCCGGCCCCAATACTTAAAGCGATTACCTCAGAGCTTGCTCCTAGTGCAGCTCCAGTAACTGGTCCAACAATGTACGTACATGCTCCAGCTCCTATGGTGCAAAGACTGATGGGATCACGAAATCCCCATGCAAAAGCAATTGCAACTCCAGCGATAAAGAAAATTAGGATGCCAAACAGTAATGATATCATTCCGAGAAGCCCGGATTTTTTGACCAATAAATAGCTTGCTCCCAAAGCAGTCGCTACGATGGCAAAGTCCCGGAACATGGATCCTCCTAAAACTCCGATTCCTTTAAAGATTTCTATATCTGAGATTCCTTTGTTCCCTCCGGTAAAATATCCTCCTAAGTACCCTAAGACTAAGCCCAAGAAAATGGCAATAGCAGAACCAGGGATTCTGGATTTGAAAAATTTCTTTGAGACAAAGTTGGATCCAAGGGTTAAAAGTCCCACACATAGAAATCCTACAATCAGGCCATTTTTGTCAATCACTTTTAGCAATTCTTCCATTTGATTATTGCTTAAAGCTTTTTAATAAAACTGGGAAGAAAGCAAATCCTAAAAATACAGGAATGATTCCAACCAAAATGGCCAGGTTTCCGCTTGAAATGGCAGATTTGACATTTAGGCTTGCAGCCATAGCGATGACGACAGGGATATACATCTTATTCCAGAAATCAATTCCCAGAATCAAATCCTCTTTCCACCAACCTTTTCGCTCAAAAACCTCTTTGAGAACCATCAGAATCAGCATTGCGAAACCAACTCCTCCGACATTGGAATTGATGCCCAAAAGTTTTCCTAAAAGCTCACCAATCCACTGACCCACGAGATATGAAAATGAAAGAAGTGCTAAACCGTAAATTATCATAATCTATCAGAATAGCTTTTTCAATTCATTTTTAGTCACTTTTCCCATGGCATTCCTTGGAAGGTCTGGGATGAAAATGTATTTCCTTGGTGTTTTGTAAGCTGGCATTCTTTCTCGCATCCAGATATTCAATTGATCAGTATCAAACTCCTCATCCGCAACCAAAGCTGCTACAACCAATTCTCCCCATTCTTCATTTGTGATTCCCACCACTCCGCAATCTTTGATTTGTGGATATTTCCTTAGCACCTCCTCGATTTCCAAAGCTGAAATTTTATATCCTCCGGATTTGATGATATCAATAGAATCTCTTCCCAAAATGCGGTAATATCCATCTTCCAAAACGGCAATATCTCCAGTTTTAAACCATCCATCCGCTGTAAAGCTTTTGGCAGTAGCCTCCGGTTTTCCCCAATATTCTTTAAATACCGATGGACTTTTTATCTGAATTTCTCCAGGTTCTCCTGCCTTAACTTCTATGCCTTCTTCATCTACAGTTCTCAATTCAACTCTAGGCAAAGGCTGACCGATATGTCCAGCTCTTCTTTCTCCATTATAAGGATTGCTGACAGCCATTCCGATTTCGGTCATTCCATAACGTTCCAATAAATAATGACCAGAAATCTCTTTCCATTTTTCCATGACTGAGACAGGAAGAGCTGCAGAACCTGAAATCATCAATCTGAAATTTGACATGGCTTGATGCAGTTCGTTTTGCTCCTCTTCAGTCAGTTTTTCCCATTCAGCTATGAGTTTAAAATAAATTGTTGGAACGGCCATAAAGACATTTAATTTCCCTTGCAGGAAAATATTAAAGACTTCTTTGGCACTGAATTGATTTAGAAATTCAACAGTAGCACCTGACCATAATGCACAGCACAGAACGTTGATGATGCCATGAACGTGATGAAGGGGTAATATTTCCAGGATATAATCATCGGAACTCCATTCCCATGCTTTTACCAAAGTGGAAATTTGGGATTCTATGTTAGAATGCGTTGTCAAAACACCTTTAGGAAGTGAAGTGGTGCCCGAGGTATAAAGTATCATGGCACCTCTTGATTTCTCAATTTCCGGTAAGTCGGCTTCTTTGGAATTTGTTATTTGAGCGACTGTTGCAAAAGTTTTAGATGGATCGCTTTTATAGGTTTTTAGAATTTCTTCGTACTCTTCGCCAACCAGAATTATGTTGGCTCCGGTATCTTCAATGACGTATTGAAGAGAGGGTAGAGGATAGATAATACATAAAGGAACAGCAATACCACCCGCTCTCCAGATTCCCCATTGTGTTGCTACATATTCGAAACCTGGAGAGACCATAAATGCCACCGGCGCTTCCGATAAATCACTTTTATCTTTCAATAAAAAAGTAGCAATCTCTTTACTTCGATCAAATAATTCTTGAAAAGTGAAGGAATTGTCTTTTTCAACAATGGCTATTTTATTGGGTGTAGACTTCGCGTTCTCTACAAGCTGAAGCATAGTAAAAAGAGTTGATTGTTATTGTTTCAATATGAAATATATGGGCTATTGCTCAAAAAAGAAATTTTTTAGTTCTGTATTTGCAGAACTAACTGAACTTTGTTTATATTTGTGCCGTTATAAACCCATAACTGAAAATACGAAGCGATGGTATTAACTGAAAAGCATAAGGAATTAATTGAGCGAATTGGAGTTTTCCATGAGCACAAGGGAATGCAGCCTTTGGTTGGAAGAATTATCGGATTGCTTTTAGTTCATGATGAAGGCGAGGTTTCCTTCGACGAAATTGTAGAGCAATTAGGAGTAAGTAAAAGTGCGGTGAGTAATGCTTTGACATTTTTACAAGCAAAAGGTAGATGTGTTTACAGCACTAGACCTGGTGACAGGAAAAGATATTTTGCTTTGAAGGTGAGTGATTGGAGAGAAGATTTTGAAAAGGAACTCCAAAACATAGCCGAAATACAAAAATTTATCGATGAGGTCTTGGAGGTAAGAACTGAAAAGAACCCAGAATTCAATTGTAGAATGAGAGACTTTTCAAATTTCCTATGCTTCTTCAAGCAGGAGATTCCAGCCTTATTTGAAAGATTTAAGAAGCAGCAAGCTTAAAAAAATTTGAATTATTAGTTCACTAAAAACAGAATCAACTTTAATATTATAAATTAACTATTATTTAATACCATGTTCAGAAAATATTTTACATATCTGATGTTTCTGGTAAGTCCTTTAGGAGCCTTTGGTCAGGGGGATTTGAATACAGAAAAGGTCACGTATCCAGATACCCTGACACTGAGGCAAAGTATCGAGATCGGTCTTGAAAACAACCGGAATTTGAAAAAGGCAATTTTGGATGAGACCAAAGCCAAGTACAATAGAGACGAAATCAGAGGTGCTGGTTTGCCGCAGTTTTCGGCTTATGGTCAGTATAATAACTTCCTTGATGTTTTTCCACAGGCTGTACCGGGAGGGATTTTTGGAGGAGACCCAAATGATATTCAGGTGATTTCCCTAGGCGTACCGCAATCATTGAAGGCAGGATTTGAATTGAGTCAGTTGATTTATAGTAATTCCTATCTGATTGGGTTGAAAGCTGCCAAAACAGGGGAGGAGTTTTATAGACTTCTCGCGCAACAATCTGAGGAGGATGTGATTCATGAGATTTCCATGAATTATCTCGGAGCAATCCAGCTTCATCTTCAAAGAGAAAACTTGCAGGCAAATATTGATCAATTGGAAAGTCTGGAGAAGATCCTTCAATCTCAATATGAAAATGACCTGGCGAGAAAAGTGGATCTCAATCGAGTAAAAGTGAATTTGAGTTCAGTCAGAAGTGAGCTTGAAAACTTGGAGATTTCTATTTACCAGAGAGAAGGATACCTAAAGTTGGTAATGGGTATTCCGGTAGATACAGAATTAAAACTGGACAAATCAGTGGCTGATATGAACGAGAAAGTTCAGGATTTTCAAGTAGCGGATTTCAATATATTCGATAGAAAAGACATTCAATTACTGGGTGTTCAAGAGACCTTATACGAGTACGAATACAAGAATATCAAAGCTCAGCATCAGCCACAGCTTGTGGGTTTTGCAGATTGGAACAAAAATGCTTTTGCTCAGGAATTTGACTTTTTAAGTCAGAATAAAGTCTGGTACCAAGGATTTTTGATTGGACTAAAACTTCAGATCCCAATTTTTGATGGACTGCAAACCAAATCAAAAGCTGCCCAATCAAAAGTAAATGCCCAGCAATTAAACCTGGACAGAATGCAGGCAGAAGATGCGGCGGAGTTGGAATACAATACTGCAGTCAACAAGTACTACAATTCCTTGAGTACGCTGGCATCTCTAAAAGATAATCTGGAATTATCCAATGATGTTTTGAAAGACTCTGAATTGCTTTATAAAGAGGGATTGAGTCCATTGACAGACCTTTTGGATGCTGAGACTACCCAAAGAACCGCCCAGGCAAACTACAATAATCAGATCATTCAGGTGAGAATTGCCCAATTAGAAATTTTGAATTCCACTGGACAAATAACCAACCTATTAAACTAAAAGAAACACGTGCAACAATGAAAAAGGCAATAATAATTTTCTTTCTTTTTATGGCAGTGGGTGCAGTCGCCTACACACTATACAACAACAAAACTGAGATGAATGAGGCGGCAAATTTGGCCATGAAGTCCAGTGAGTTTATTTCCATCACGACAGAAAAAGTAGCTAAGAAAACTGTCAACAGGAATTTTGAGGCAAATGGTGTTTTTGAAGCGCATCAGGAATTGAAGCTGATGTCAGAAACGTCTGGATCGATTGTCAAAATTCTAAAAAAGAAGGGTAGCTACGTGAAGCGTGGAGACTTGATCGTGCAGATTGATGATCGTTTGATCCGTGCAGATTACGAAATCGCAAAATTAAACAGAGATCAGGCAGAAAAGGATTTGCAGCGCTATGCAAATTTGGCAGCTACTGATGCGATCACTAAAAAGCAATACGAAGAAAATGAAAAAGCATTTAAGATCGCCGATGCACAGTTCAGTGCTTTGAAGAAGAGATTGGCTGATACACAGATTACCGCTCCGATTTCCGGATTTATCAATGAAGATTATTACGAATTGGGAACCTTGGTTTCACCTGGAATGCCAATCGCAGATATCATCAATAAAAACCCATTGAAGCTGGCCGTGAAAGTAAGTGAAAGTGAGATCGCCAAAGTGAAAAGAGGGGATATGATTCCAGTGGAGGTAAATGCCATTAATGGTCAGGAGTTTTCCGGAAAAGTAGATTTTATTTCTGATAAAGCTGATGCTTCTTTTAAATACGAAGTCATTTTAGAAATGACCGGAAAAGATGCTGATCAGATTAAAGCAGGGATGTTTGGTACTGCAAAATTTGAATTTTCTCAGAATGAGGAAGTGCTTCAGATCAGCAGAAAATCCATCGTGGGGAGTTTGAAAAACCCAGGTGTTTATTTGATTGAAAAAGGTGAGGCAGTTTATCAGCCTGTGACCATCAATACTTTAGACGAAGGTACTGTTGAGGTATTAGAGGGTTTGACCGAAGGTCAGGAAGTGATTTCATCTGGTCTGATCAATATCAAAGAAGGAACAAAAGTAAAAGTTCAGTAAGATGCAGATAACCAAAATATCTATACAAAGGTCGACCATGGTCGTCGTCCTTTTCACGGTTTTGACTTTGCTTGGGATTTTTTCCTATTCGCAATTGTCTTACGAGCTTTTGCCGAAAATGGAAACCAATGTGGTCACCATTTCCACGATTTACCCTGGTGCAGCCCCTTCAGAAGTTGAAACTTCTGTGACGAAGAAAATTGAAGATGCAGTGGCATCTCTGGAAGGAATTAAATCAATGAATTCCATTTCTCAGGAGAGTATTTCTATCATCACGATCGAGATAGAAGCTGGTCAGGATGTGGATCTTTCCCTTCAGGATGCCCAAAGAAAAATCAATGCGATTTTAGGTGATTTACCTGAAGATGCAGATCCTCCTAGCTTAGGAAAGTTTGATTTGGACGATTTGCCGATCACGCAAATGGCGGTTTATTCCAATCTGAATCCTTCTGAGTTTTATGATTTGATCAAGAATAAAATCCAACCTTCTATCGCCAAAATTGGTGGAGTTGCTCAGGTAAATATGCTTGGTGGTACAGAGCGTGAGATCAAGGTCAATTTGGATAGAAACAAATTGGAAGCCTATGGCATTTCTCCAATTACTATCGCTCAGACTATCAATGCCAGTAATCTTGACTTTCCTACAGGAAGATTAAAGAATGAAAGCAGCCAGATTTTGATTCGTTTAGCTGGGAAGTTTTCTTCTGTGGAGCAGATCGAAAACCTGATCATTGCTTATCGTGACGATCAATCTCCGATTCAGTTAAAAGAAGTGGCGGAAGTATTGGATGATTACAAAGACGAGGAAATTTTGACTCGATTGAATGGCAAAGCGGCTATTGGTCTGACAATTCAAAAGCAATCAGATGCCAATGCGGTGGAAGTTTCTGAATTGATCGAGCATGAATTGACCATTTTGGAGAATACCTATGGTAAGGAAGGTCTTTCTTTTGAGATCTCCCAAAACACCTCAGAGTTTACTTTGGAAGCTGCTAATGATGTGATCAAAGACCTTGGAATTGCAATTCTTTTGGTAGCCTTGATCATGTTGTTATTCCTTCACAGTATTAGAAATGCTATCATCGTAATGATCGCCGTTCCAGCTTCTATCGTGGCAACATTTACGGTCATGTTTTTGGCGGGATTCACGCTGAACTTGATGAGTTTATTGGCCTTGTCTCTGGTGGTGGGTATTCTGGTCGATGATGCCATTGTAGTAATTGAAAACATTTATCGTCACTTGGAAATGGGAAAATCCATTGCTCAGGCATCTTATGACGGTATTCGAGAAATAGGATCAACAGTTGTTTCTATCACCCTAGTTATTATTGTTGTGTTTGTACCGTTGGCAATGACCGGTGGACTGATTGCGGGTATTCTTACCCAATTCAGTATCACGGTCGCCACGGCTACATTGATTTCCTTGCTGGTGGCATTTACTCTAATTCCACTGTTGACTTCCCGCTTTTCTAAGCTGGAGCACCTGGACAAAAACTCCTTCTTTGGCAAAATTGTCTATGGTTTTGAAAGTGCTCTTGATGGATTTGTGGATTGGTTAGTAGATATTCTAAGATGGGGTTTTGCCCATAAATTTGCCCTTTTGGGAATCACCTTCGTGTTATTTATCTCTTCATTCTTCTTGGTAATCAAAGGGTTTATCGGAAGTGAGTTTGTCAGTGAAGGAGATCGTGGTGAATTTATTTTGAGATTGGAACTACCAAAAGATGCTACGCTAGAGCAAACTAATTTCAAGACAAGAGAAGTGGAAGATTACTTAAGAACACTTCCAGAAGTGACTGAGGTGTTTACCACTGTAGGGGTTTCCAGCGGGCAGTTTACAGGCTCACAATCCTCACCTTATACTTCTGAAATTTCTGTGAAATTGGTGGATCCTGAACACAGAACCATGTCAGGTCCTGACTATGCAAGACAGGTCGAGAATACTCTGGAAGAAACGATTACTGGAGCTGAGTATACGGCTGTTCCAATCTCTATCATGGGTACTGCGAATGATGCTCCGATTCAAGTGATTGTATCGGGTCCTGATAAAGACAGTATCCGTGTAACTTCTGAAAAGATCATGTCAATTCTGGCGAATTTGAGAGGTACAAGAAAAATTGAAAGTTCATTGGAAGCAGGAAACCCAGAAATTAAAATCGAGGTGGATCGTGATAAAATGAATGAGTTGAACTTGTCTATGGACATGGTGGGTGGAGCGCTACAAGTGGCTTTTAATGGGAATGATGATTCCAAATACACCGATGGAGATTATGAGTACGACATCATGGTGAAACTGAATGAATTTGACAGAAAATCAATTTCAGATGTTGAGAACCTGGCGTTTTTGAATAGAAAAGGACAGCAGGTGAAACTATCCCAGTTTGCTACAGTCACTCAATCAGAAGGACCGACGAAGTTGGAAAGAAGAGACAGGGTTTCATCTGTAAAAATTACCTCGCAAGTGGCAGGTGTTCCTTCTGGAACAGTAGGAGCGGAGTTAACAGCAGCTATTAATGAAATGACTTTGCCGCAACAGGTTCAGATCAATTACGATGGCGATATGAAAAACCAGAGTGAAGGTTTCGGTAGCCTTGGAATTGCTCTTTTGGCATCTATCATTTTGATTTATTTGATCATGGTAGCCTTGTATGATTCCTATGTTTATCCACTGGTTGTGATGTTCTCTTTGCCGATGGCTTTGATTGGATCTTTGTTGGCCTTGGCTTTGACAAAAGGTACTTTGAGTATTTTCAGTATAATGGGATTGATTATGCTGATGGGCTTGGTAGCGAAAAATGCCATTCTATTGGTCGATTTTACCAATCAGTTGAAAGAGGCTGGAGTAGAAGTGAAAGCTGCATTGGAGAAAGCTGTGAAAATCCGATTTAGACCGATCTTGATGACCACTTTGGCGATGGTAATTGGTATGCTTCCGATTGCTTTGGCAGGTGGAGCAGGAGCCGAGTGGAAAAATGGATTGGCTTGGGTAATTATCGGTGGATTGATGTCTTCCATGTTCTTGACCTTAGTCGTGGTGCCGGTGATCTATTACTTGTTTGACAGATTTATGGCAAGAATCGGAAAGGCTGAGAAAAAGCATATCGAACTGGAAGATACCAACGTGGAGGAGTTTGAATCTGAAGCTGCTGCTTACGTATAAATTAATAAACCAACTTTGAATAATTACTGAAAATCAGAAGCTTATGAAAACGAATAGTGAGCTAAAAAAAATAGAAAAGGTGTTTCAACAATATGGAATATCTCTCAAAGGAAAGAGGAAATACGATCGATTTGAAGAAGATCTACGGATGGATAAAGTCTTTATTTCTGGTTTGATTTTCGATCTGGAATATGAGCTTCACAAAGAAATCAATGACGATAAAGTCAATACGGTGCAAGCTCCTTATCAGTTGATTGAATTGTTGATGAATTAAGTATAAAAAAAACGGCCCCAAATTATGGGGCCGCTTTTTTTATTTTCCTGTAAGATTTAAGGTTCCTACATAAAAGTTTGGATCGACAGTTAGCTGGATTTTTGAAGCTGGAAGCTCCATATTATCCCATCTGGTTGTAGGGTTTAGCCAAACCTCTTTTTCTGAATTGATCTTTACTTTGACAGGCATTGTAAAAGTTTGTATTGCATTTTCCCAACGGAAGAATAGCTTGTTGTCCTGCACGTAATAGCTGAGAATAGGAATTCTGATATCACGAAGGTATTGGTCAAAAACCGAAGAAAGGTTGATGTCTGCTTTCTCGCTGATATAGGTTTCTATTTGTTTGCTTGTCACAGTTTGATGGTAGAATTCTTCATTCAAGCCCCTTAAAATCATTCTCCATTTTTCATCGTCATTCACTATTTGCCTAATGGTATGAAGCATATTAGCTCCTTTATAGTACATGTCTCCGGACCCTTCTTGATTGACTCCGTATGGGCCGATAATTGGAATGTCGTTGTTGATGTTTTTACGGGTTCCAATCACATATTCACTACTGGCCTCTTTGCCGTAATAGTAGTCAAGAAACAGGTTTTCTGAATAGGCAGTAAAGCTTTCATGAATCCACATATCTGCCACGTCTTTGTAAGTAATGTTATTGGCAAACCATTCGTGACCAGACTCGTGGATGATGATAAAATCAAATTTCAATCCCCAGCCGGTTCCGCTTAGGTCTCTTCCTAAATATCCATTGGCATAATTGTTCCCATAAGTCACTGAGCTTTGGTGCTCCATGCCCAGATAGGGAGTTTCTACCAATTTGTAACTGTCTTCATAAAAAGGGTAGGGACCAAACCAATGCTCAAAGGCTTTCATCATCTTAGGAGCATCTTTGAACTGACTTTTTGCCTTATCTAGATTCTCTTTGAGCACATAATAATCCATGTCCAAAGTCCCTTTTTCTCCTTCAAACTTTTCTCCGAAATGGACATAATCTCCAATGTTGATGTTGATTCCGTAGTTATTGATCGGGTTTTTTACTTCCCAATGGTAGGTCTTGGTTTTGGCTTTTTTGTCGTGATCTGTTTTGATTAATCTGCCATTGGATACATCCATTAGGTTTTCTGGTACTTCCACAGCCATCAAAACTCCATTGTCAGGTTCATCTGCTGCATAGTCTTTATTTGGCCACCAGATACTTGCACCAATTCCCTGATTGGAATTTGCTATAAATGGTAAACCATTGCTATCCTGACTCCAAGTCAAGCCGCCATCCCAGGGCGGGCGAACAGCAATCACTGGAGAGCCTTCAAAGATTAAGTTGATTTGATAAGACTTTCCGATTTCCTGATTGGAAGTAGGAGTGATGAAATAACTGTATCCATCTTTTTCTATGGACAATTCCTGTTCATTCTGAATTGCCTTTACGAGCTTCATGGGTTCTTGTAGCTCAATTTGAATACGTTTGGAATCATCGATCACTTTATAAGTCATGAGGTTACTTCCAGAAATTGACTTGGTTGTGGGGTCAACTTTCAAATTCAATTGATACTTAAATAAATCCCACCATGCTCGGTCAGGAGTATTAGAACCTCGAAGCGTATCTTGATGGGTGAATTCCTGGGGAGCTCTGAAAATTTGAGCATTTACGGAACTAACTGCCTGAAGACAAAAACAACTTATAAATAGAACTTGAAAATATTTGATCATTTTTTTCTGTGATTGAGAGAAAGAATAATTCAGACTCAGACTTTGTTGAAACAAATCTTTGATTTCTTTAAAAGGACGATTGATTATAATTGCTGAAATTATAAAACTACTTTCATTTTGAAACAAAAAGTAATTTTATCCTCTACGAATTGTAATTTTTACTCAGTGTTTTTCTTTTATTCAGAAATTGCTCCAAAATGATCAGGTAGTGCTTGGCTTTTTTTAATTAAATAGCCTCGAAAAGGTAAATCAGAATTTGATAAGATTTAGTTGTATTTCTCTCAGTTTTTCTAAAGTGCTGCTAATCATAAATCTTAGTAATTTTTCGATTGAGCTTCAATTACATCGAATTAGAATATTAAATAAAATGAATTATCGATATTTATATTAAATCAAAAAGTAGTTTTTTGGATGTTTAAAATGATTATTCTTGAAAATATTTAATGTGATAAAAATAAATTAAATCTAAACCTATCATTAGGGAGGTTCTTTTTATTTAAAAAAAATAGAATATTTAAAATATACTCAAACAGAAATTAATTTAAAATGATAGTTTGATTTCTCTCTGTTTTGCCAAGTGATTTCTTTACTTAGATGATAAAAAGCTTCTAATAAATAGGCATTATGTATTTGTCCTGCATCTATTGCTTTGAATCCTATAAGTTCGATCAATCGCTTCACTCTCAATTTAGTAATTTCATCATCCCCACAATAATATGTCTCTTTGATTATCCCTAAAATATCAGATTTTGGATAGTCCAATCCTAGGTTGTTAAATGCTTTAAAAATCAGATTATTAGGCGTAGATTTTTTGATTAAATCCGTATTTGAATTGGATGTTGTGCTCGAAGTTCCATTGGTACAATCAATGATTATTTTGTCCTCTAAATCTACTGATTTTAGTGCTTCACAAACTTGTTTTAGGTTTTCGTTTTCACAGCAAATCAGAATGATTTCGGATTGAATTATTGCTGATTCATAAGGACAAATTCGATCATAAAATCTATTGAGTTGTTTCCACTCTATTGATTGAGTATCGAAATCATTTCTTACTCCAAACACTACATTAAGACCAGCTTCTATATACTTTTTACCTAAAGTATTAGAAAGATTCGTTCCACCAATGATACCTAATTTCATACACAGTATTCAATCTGAATTAATTATGATAATTGAAGTAGTCTAGATCTACATTGAAATTACAATAATAAATCATTGAAATTTTTCAATAAGATAGATTGAAATCTAGCTTTATTAATACAATTATCAAAATAATATCCCCTTTAAAAATTCAATTTGGGATGTATAACAAAAGGCTAATGATGAAAACCAATTATATGTTTTTCAAAAAATATTTCGAAAAGATAAATGTCTGCAGAAATTGTCTTTTTTAACTTGTTCCTATGAATATTAGAAGAATAGAGACTTGTGATTATTTGGAAATATTAGATGTTAAAATCTTCTTCCCATAATCTAAATCCTCCTCGGAATGCATTTTGGTTGGTGCCCAATCTGCAACCTTCCAGTACATAGGAGATTAGTTTTGAATTACCCCCTCCAAGTAAAATATCATCAGGCTGAAAGACATGAGAGAATTTTTCAATACAATTATGTACGTGTTTTTCCCATTTCTTTGAACCTCTTTCTATTAAAAATTCTTTGCCTACATAGTTTTCAAATGTGCCTTTCTTATAAGGTAGGTGTCCAGCCTCTAAAGGGATAATGGTTTTGTTAACCACCATCGCTGTCCCTAGTCCTGTACCAAATCCAAGAAATAAAAGCTTTTTGTTTTCATATCCGCCTAGTGCCTGCATGGCGGCATCGTTTATGATTTTGACAGGACAACCAAAAGACTTTTCAAAATCGTACTTTTTCCAACCATCTCCCAAGTTGACAGGTTCGGTGATGATTTTATTGTTTTTTACTACCCCAGGAAAACCAATAGATATCGCATCATATTTCCAATCTGCAGCATTTTCTTTAATCAATGGAATCATTTCTTCAGGTGAAAAATCAATGCCAGATGGAATTTTAATTCGCTCAGGCTGACCTGTAGCAAGGATTTTAATATTAGATCCTCCGATGTCGATTACTAAAATATTCATTCTCTAATTTTACCTTTTTTGATTTTGAGTTTAACCTATTACTTGCTTTTTACATCAAGTAAAAAATTGAATAATAGGAGTTTATAGGGTTTTCTAAAGTGAATAGAGTTGTGTTTTTATTTAAATACTTAGATTAAAGATAGGCAATATATTTTTTTGGATTTATTGTGATCCTAAAAGATTCAGGATATTTAGCCTATTCATTCCTAAATTTCTCTAATACAGCCATGAAAAATTCAATTCTTTCCGAACATTTTAAAAACCTATTCAAATACAATAATTCCATCAACCAACTTCTGGCTGAATATCTACTTTCCCATACTGATCAAATGCCAGAGAGGATAATTCTGCTGGCTTGCCATATTTCTAATGCGCATTTTATCTGGAATTCAAGGATTATGGGAAAGTCAATTGATACCAAGCCTTGGGATAGTTTTCCAATTTCCGAATTACTCGAAAGAGAAAAGGAAAATATGGAATGCACGATGAAGATTTTAGATGAAGTCGATTTAGAGGCGATAAAGAGCTATACAAATTCTTTAGGCAATTCCTATAAAAGCAAAGTGTCAGATATTCTTACCCATATTGTCAATCATGGAACTTATCATAGAGGACAAATTGCATTACTGCTTCGCGAAAATGGATTCAAACCTATTCCTTCAGATTATATCCATCTCATTAAAGATTTAATATAGACTCAGGGATTAATTTCCCCGATCTGTTGAAACTATTCTTTTTTTAGGATTTTAATTTTAGAAAAGCAAATTGATGAAATGATGTAATACGTTGTATAACAGTATATTATCTGAATTTTTTGATTTAAATCTATTTTCGGCACCACTTATGGTTTATAAGAAGTGTAAATGATTATTTCACTAAAAACCAACTATTATGAGTGCTACAAAAGATAAAATCAAAGGAAACTGGAATGAAATCAAAGGTAAAATTAAGCAAGAATATGCTGAAGTAACCGATGATGATTTGTTATATGAAGAAGGCCAAGAAGATCAATTGATTGGTCAAATCCAGAAAAAAACAGGAAAGACTAAAGAAGACGTAAAAAGCTTTATCGACAGTCTGTAAGATTAAAGAATAATTGAAAAGCCCTGTGGTCTTTAAGATCACAGGGCTTTTTGTTTTACTTGGCAGCGTTTTTCTTTGCAGTTACTTCTGCTCTGATTTCTTGTGCAAGGTTTTTAATAGCTTGCATGCCGTTTCTAACTCTGGTTCCAGCAGCCTTGTTACCTGCTTCATAGAATTTTTCAAAATCTGTTTCTAAAGAATTAACCAGGTCTTGCACTTCTTTAAATCTGCTCATAATAGCTTTTTGTTTAAAATTGTAATAATAGGTTGATGGGCTTATACTCCCAGTTAGTAATAATAGTAACTTTAAAACCCTTAAAGAAGCCTTTTTCAATTGATTTTTTAGAATTTCTCTAATTGTCTTGGTTTAAGACAAATAAATATAACTATCTGAAGAAATTATAAGTTTTCTACCATATTGTTTTAGCCTAGATTTCTGAATTCCGATGATTTTTTTTTCGATTTTTTCTTAATATTTAATTTGTAGGGCATTTATTTCAATACTGGTATTTTTCCTTCTTTCAAAATTTACTTTTCTTGCGCCTTAAAATTTTTAAATCACCACCCATGAAAGCCTGGCAGTTAATCAAAGATGCGATCCAGGGGAAAGAGCAGGATTATACCAAACTTTCTTTAAAAACAGCAATTTTCGTTTTGGCGATTCCAATGATTTTGGAGATGATGATGGAGTCACTCTTCGCTATCGTGGATATCTTTTTTGTGGCTAAACTTGGAGAAAATGCAATTGCAACAGTCGGACTTACCGAATCAGTTATTGTAATTGTTTATGCCATGGGCTTTGGGATCAGTATGGCCGCAACGGCATTGGTGGCAAGAAGATTTGGAGAAAAGGAATACAAAGAAGCAGGTGCTGCTGCTTTTCAACTTTTAGTAGTAGGAGGAACAATCGCTATTTTATTAGGTGGCCTTGGATGGATATTTGCGCCAGATATTTTAGGATTGATGGGAGCAGAGCAAGATGTGATTGATTCAGGTGTGAATTTTACCAGAATTGTTTTTGCTGGAAATATTGCCATTCTTTTACTTTTTATGCTAAATGGAGCTTTTAGAGGTGCTGGGCAGGCCCATCATGCCATGCGTTCATTATGGATTTCGAATGGCTTCAATATAATATTGGATCCCATTTTCATATTTGGTTTTGGCAACTGGACAGGCTGGGGCCTAGAAGGAGCGGC
The DNA here is from genome assembly GCF_014206875.1 of Algoriphagus iocasae. Classification (GTDB taxonomy): domain Bacteria; phylum Bacteroidota; class Bacteroidia; order Cytophagales; family Cyclobacteriaceae; genus Algoriphagus; species Algoriphagus iocasae. The sequence goes on from NZ_JACIJO010000003.1 coordinate 976,527, forward strand.
CATAGCTACAACACTTGGAAGATCTTTGGGAGTTATTTACCAACTCTATCATTTATTTAATGGCAAACATAAGCTGACCATTATCAAGGAAAATATGATGATCTCTTGGGCTTTGGTCAAAAAAATCATGGACATCGCTATCGGTGGAATGGGACAATTTTTAATTGATTCTGTTTCTTGGATTGCTTTGACTAGAATGAATGCAGAATTCGGTTCATCATCGCTTGCAGGTTATACAATTGCCTTTAGGGTTTTGATGTTTACCTTGATGCCTGCATGGGGACTATCTGGTGCCGCAGCAACTTTAGTTGGACAAAACTTGGGTGCCAAGCAAATCGATAGGGCTGAGAAAGCAGTTTGGCTCACTACCAAATACACAGTGATATTTATGGGTTCGGTCACTGGAATTTATTTACTATTTCATACCCAACTCGCTGGTTTTTTTACAGATATTCCAGAAGTTCAGGCAATTGCTGCTCAAGGCCTTTGGGTAATTGTTTTGGGCTATGTGTTTTTTGCGGTTGGAATGGTTCTAACACAGGCATTTAATGGTGCCGGAGATACCAAAACCCCCGCATATATTAATATTGGAGTGCTTTGGTTTTTAGAAGTTCCTCTGGCCTATGTACTAGCATTTTCTTTCGAACTAGGTTATTTGGGAATATTTATAGCCATTGCTTTTGCCCATTCTTTTCATGCTTTGGTAGCACTCTACTTCTTCAGAAAAGGAAAGTGGAAGACCATGGAGGTATAAAGATGGTCCTCAATTTTTCTATTTAGGAGTATTCAACCCGATAGTTCAGGATGGTCAAAAGGATATTTCACTGAATTTTTAAACTGAATCCTTATCTTTTTAGACCAAACCCAAAAACCTATGTCGAACCCAGCGCCTTCCTACCCATTATTCGAATATAACCAGCGATATATCTGGCTAATTAGTTTGACAGCTGCATTAGGAGGGTTTTTATTTGGTTATGATTGGGTGGTCATCGGAGGAGCAAAACCATTTTATGAGCCATATTTCAATATAACTTCTGTATCTGACCAAGGCTGGGGTACAAGTTCGGCTTTAGTAGGGTGTATGCTAGGAGCGATTTTATGCATTATCCTCAGTGATAAATTAGGAAGGAGAAGGCTTTTGATTTTTTCTGGATTTCTGTTTTCACTTTCTGCTTTTGGAACAGCTCTATCAGAAACATTTTGGTGGTTTAATGCTTATCGAATTATAGGAGGGATTGCGATGGGAATCGCCCTCAATCTTTCCCCTTTATATATCGCCGAGATTTCTCCTCCAGAAAAGCGAGGGATGTTTGTGACTATCAATCAGCTTCTCGTGATGATTGGAGTGCTATTGGCTCAAGTATGTAATTGGCAGATTTCATTAGTAGATACCAGTCTTCCTGAAAATGCCAACTTTGAGGTAATAGCTGCCAGCTGGAGCGGTCAAACGGGTTGGAGATGGATGTTTGGAGCTGAAATTATACCAGCGATGTTGTTTTTTCTATTGATGTTTTTAGTGCCAGAGAGTGCTCGTTGGTTGGTAAAGAATAACCAAGAAGAACAAGCCAGAAAGGTTTTAGAAAAAATTGGCGGGAGAAGTTACAGCGATATTTCCATTTCTGAGATTAAAACTACGTTGGCAGAAGGCGATTTAGGAAAAGTTCACTTTCAAGATTTGCTTAAAAAACCTCTTCCAAAATTGATAGGAATTGGGATTTTTCTGGCCTTTCTACAACAATGGTCCGGAGTCAATGTAGTGATCTATTATGCTGCGGATATTTTTCAGGCTGCAGGATATAACCTAAAGCAGATGATGTTGAATATTGTCGTAATTGGTGGAGTGATGGTGCTTTCTGTCTTTATCACAATTTTCACGGTAGATAAATTTGGCAGGAAAAAGCTCCTCTTAATTGGAACAGGAGCGATGGCTATTTTATATGGATTAATCGGATACTCCTTTTCTGTTGATCAGGGAGGTTGGGTCATCGTATTGCTAGTATTGACTAACGTGATGTTTTACTCTTTCACTTTGGCTCCTTTGCTTTGGGTAGTTCTATCCGAAATTTTTCCAACAAGAATTCGTGGTGCAGCCATTTCAATAGGGGCATTGGCACATTGGGTTGGAAATTTTACATTGACTTATTTCTTTCCGGCGATTAAAGAAAATCTTGGCTGGGCCAATAATTTCTGGTTGTATGGATTGATCTGTGCTTTTGGTTTTGTTGTGGTTTATTTGGTTTTGCCTGAGACAAAAGGTAAATCATTGGAAGATTTAGAAAAAGAACTGGTTTAGAAAAGAACCTGAGCTTCTATTTAAAATCCTTAATTTCGCATCAAAATAAAACCATGAGCAACAACGATATCTTCAGAAGTCTTCGCTACACCTTCGATTTAAATGATTTTTTAATGATTGAAATTTTTGGAATGGCAGGAGTAGAAGTGGATCGACCTACAGTTTCCAGTTGGTTGAAAAAGGATGACGATGAGGAGTTTAAGCCTATTTACGATAAAGATTTAGCTGCATTCCTGAATGGCTTTATCATCCTAAAACGTGGTAAAAAAGATGGGCAAGATCCCGTAAATGAAAAAAGTCTAAGCAATAATCAAGTTTTGAGAAAGCTGAAAATTGCTTTGAATATGATCGATGAGGATATGCTGAATATTCTTAAGACAGCCGAATTCAGACTTTCCAAACATGAATTGAGTGCTTTTTTCAGAAATCCTAGCCAGAGCCAATACAGAGATTGCAAAGACCAGGTTTTGCGTAATTTCTTAAGAGGTCTTCAGTTGACTTATAGACCAAATTAATCTTCTTCTGGAAAAACTTCCTTGACTCTTCCTACTTCACCTGTATCGAGCATCACTTTGATGCCGTGTGGATGGGAAGGGGAGCTGGTCAATATTCTTTTGACAAAACCTTCTGTTAATTCGCCGGATCGTTGATGATGTTTTTGGACAATGCTCACCTCATCACCTATCTGTATGTTCTTTCTGATGTTTCCTGTAAGTGAATTTCTACTCATACCCAAAATTAGTAGATCAATGTCTCTACAATTAAAATTTTCATGATTATTTAGAAAATTCTGTAGCGTTTTATAATTAGTTACGTAGTTAGTTATGAGATGTGAATCTCTTGTTTTTTATCCTTTTTTATCAAACTCTTCATATGAAACAAAATTTACTATTTACTGGACTTCTTTTATTTTTTGCCTTTGGCTGTAATAAAGAAGATGATATTATTCCAAGCAATCAGTTGCAGGGGAAATATGAATTTAAGTTGGAAAAAGTTGGCAATAATTACGAGATGGACTTCGTGAATACGCTTGACTTTAAATCTGATGGAACCGTTTATGGAGAAGCTTTTACTACTAAAGCTGGCACAGAAGAAGTACTCGGGTATAGGTACTATTTCAATGGAGAGTATGAAATTGAAGATGAAAAAGTTACCATTACATCCACAGAATCTTTTCATAATAATTTGATGGATACTTTCTTTGCTCCTAAAAGTGATTTAGTTTATGAAGAGGGAGGAATGGCATCAGAAGAATATTTCATCAAGGATGAGTTTCAAACACTTCAGATTATTTGTCCAGCCAATGTAAATTGTTTAAATGTGGTTTATAAAAAACTCAATTAATAAATAAGTTATGAAAAACAGGTTTTACATACTGATTGCTCTTATTGCGCTGCTGTCTTCTTGTAAGAATGAAGATGAGCTAAGTCCTTCAAAAGCTGTATTGGGTGTATATCAAAAAGTTGACGTGGACTTTAATGATGAATTATCCCTTTTTAGAACCTTTGAATTAAAAGCTGGAAATAAGGTTGTTTTTCAAGGTTTTTTTAGGGAAAAAGGGGAGTCTGAAATATTAGGATACCAGTTTTATTTCGAAGGCACTTACACTTTGGAAGACGATGTTGTGGTGATGGATTATGAAAACACTTTCGTATTATCTGATCCGGATATTACTTATGTTCCTAAAGAGGAATTGCCTCAGATAGAAAGGGATTTTACTTTAGATGATCGGTATAAGGTTTCAGAAGATTACCAGGAATTAAGTTATATATGTCCACCTAATGCGTTTTGTGCACCGCCGGTTCCCTTTGTTAAAGTCCCGCCAATTAGTGGGTAAACAATAATTATGAAGCTGCTTTTAGAAATGAAAGCAGCTTTTTTATTTTTCAATTGGTTTCTGATTTTCAGGAAAATACCCTAGCTTTTAACAAAGAACAGATCATGAAACTAAACTCTCTCTATTTTTTACTATTGGGCTCAGTACTTTTTTCATGTATTGAGGAGAAAAAAGAATTAGATGCCAATGTTGCAGTCTTGGGCAAATATGTATTTGAAATCAAAGGGAGCAGTTTTGATTTGATCAATAGTATAGACCTTAAACCTGGAGGGAATGTTGTTGGATCTGGAATAATACAGAATAGCGAAGAGTCAGAGGATCTAGGGTTTAATTATTACTTCACCGGAACTTACACGATAGAGGAAGATGTGATCTCTATTTTTCAAGAATCTTACTTTCAAGTTGGGGAGGCAGGTAAATTATTTGACAATCGGGATCAATTGGTTTTAGTACAAACTAGATCCGCAAGCTCAGATTATCTTATACAATCTAATTTTACAGAGTTGCATTATATATGCCCTCCAAATGCGATATGTTTGGATGAAACGATTTTTGTAAAAGAAAAATAAAGGCTGCCTCGATCACGATGGCAGCCTTTTTTGTTGGTTTGTTCTCTTAAATTTTTATGTAGATCCGCTTTCTTATCATTAGCCAAAGAAAAAAAGGTTAGAAGTATATTTCAACGTGCTTTGTACTGAGGACTTTTGTCGGTGGACGATAATCCGCGACTTTCTAAACTCATTTATTAACTACTGGTACCATTGCGGATAATCATATAAATTTTAATTGTCTTGAGGGATTGTTAACAACAGCCCGATTAAGTCTTTTGGTGTTTTTACCTCTCCAAGTAATTCATCTTGAAAAATGACCTGAAGTTGGAATTCCAACTCGAAAATCAATCCATTTATGAAAATGGGATCCATATTTAATTGCTGGATAAAGTTGGCATTTTTCTGTTTTCCTGCCAGATAAATTCCATAAGAATGAAATACCTCAATGGCCTTTTTTAATACAGTAAATTGTTGGTTCATAGTAGATTGGTTTAGATAGTTGTAAGTGTTTCTGTGAATTGGTATTTATTACGAAAATTTTTTAATTATGGATTTGAATTACAAAATTAAAATTTGTTAAGCTTCCAAATTGGTAACAAATGTCACTCCCAAATGGGTTTAACAGCATTTCTACAGAACGATTTTAGGGAAAACAAAAAATGCTCCTGCCAGAAGCGAAGAGCATTTTTGACATAAACCATGAAGCTGCTTTTTGATTTTTTTGATGAATTGGAATTACATTTTCACCAGCTTATTTACTGATTCTATCCTGTAGGATTCCTATCCATTTCTTAGCGATAGCCTTTTCAGCTGTCATAGAAGGGAAAAGTTTTTGGTCGTATATCTCCAGCATTTTGGCTGGGTGATTTGTATCCAGAAATTGAAGTTTTACCCCTAGGTAATCTATGACCTCATGCTTCAATCGTCCAGTTCCAATGCTATGGGAATGCTCGTGAATACTGATGTTTTTCACCTCTTTCAAATCGATAATGGTTTGCAATGGATAATTGCCATTGCGGAAATAAATGAGTTTGTTGTTTTCTGAGTCAAAACCCATCTGATGGTTTTTCCATTTTTCGACTTTGGATAGTTTAAAATTATTTTGGGTTATAAAATCCTGAAAGTTTACTGTTTTAGGAAGATTTTGAAAATTGAATTTGGTGTAGGCAAAAGGTATAGCTAAGCCCACGACTAGGAAAAATGAAACCATAAGGTTCACTGATTCTGAGTGTATCATGTTGTATTTGGTTAGTGTTAATAAATTGAAATCCAGCTTTTTAAGCTATCGGGATTTAATCAACACTACCAAGTATAGAAAAAATGGAAATAGGTCTGCTTTACATCAAAAAGAGGAACTGATTTTTTGAATTTAGCAGAAAGAACAGCATTGGTTCTCGAATCTAGATGGAATGGAATCCATGAATTTGTAACTGATCCAATCAGCTTAAGAACCGTTTGAATCCCAGGGATCTCAACTGATTCTTCCAGTATGGTGTTTAATGCAATTGGAGAAGAAGAATAGGTGGGCTGATGCCAACCATCTTCTGAATTACTTTCTTGATGAAATTCTGGACTGGAAGTACCAAGCGAAAAAACAGAAAGCAATAACAGGAAAAGACCTGATGCTAAGACTGTGCTATGGAGGTACTTGCTTTTCATTTTGAGGAATATTCAATGAAAATTTGGAGATTAAATTTTAAATAGTCAAACCGTTGATCAAACTATTTTTCCAAAGGGAATAATTTTGCATTTTTTAAGTTTTCGGAGAGCTCCACTTTCTTCCATGGGCTATTTGGAAAAACGTTTGAAGTCATTACCAACTCTCCTTCGTTTACAAAGAGTTCAACGGAATGGGCATCCAGAAAGATTTGTATTTTTTCTGCTTTCCAGCTCATAGGGGCAGAATGGATCGTAGCAAAGTCAGAATTGAAATTGGAAATGCCACTTTGAGATCGATCTATGGAGACCAAACCAAATTCTTTTGAAATAATGATTTGTTCACCTAACTCATTGCTGATTTTTATTGAAAATTCATCTTGATCTTTGAGTTCTGCTTTAAGTTCAACAGCTATTCCTGGTAGGTTTGAGGATTCGGAAAACTCATACCATCCTTGTTCTAACTTTGCTAATTCTTCTGCAGGCACAGATTTCAGTAGCAAAGTGCCGTCAATATCAAACAAGCTTAACTCTCGGGGAATAGTCATGGCCGATCTCCATTTTTCAGTAGGAACTTGATTGGCGTAAAGCCAATTACTCATCCATCCTATCATCAAAGTTCTATTTTGGGATGATGGGATATTACTCCAAGTGACGCCAGCATAATTATCAGGTCCATAATCCATCCATCGAATCATGGTGTCGTCGGGAGTGAATGTTCCATTGTTGAAATTACCAATGAAATATTGGGTTGCTGATCCTTTTTGTGGTCCTCCTGGATTAATGCTGACCAAAAGGACATATTTATCTTCCCCAGATGGAGTTTTCATCAGAATTAGGTCTGGACATTCCCAAACGCCTCCATGAGCGCCAATTCCCTTTCCAAATTCCCCGCTTTTCTTCCAATGTATTAAATCCTCTGAACTGAAAAATTCTATATGATCGGCAACTGCCAAAGTCATTACCCAAATTGGATTTCCAGCATCATCTTTTTGTAAGGAGACTTTGGGATCTCTGAAGTCTTTGATTCCCGGATTTTTTAAAACTGGATTTCCCTCGTATTTCGTCCAAGTTCTTCCTTTATCCAAAGAATAGGCAATACCCTGAGTTTGGAAATCAATCTCGCCATTTCTTTCACCTACAGGATCATGGTAGGTGTAGATTGCCACGATTGGAGGATTTTCCTTTGAGCCAAATCCAGAAGTATTTTCCAAATCCACTACTGCTGATCCAGAGAAAATATATCCAAGACTATCTGGTTCAATGGCAATTGGTAAATGTTCCCAATTCACTAAGTCTTTGGAAACTGCATGACCCCAATGCATCGGTCCCCAAATTGTGCTGTCAGGATAATGTTGGTAAAAAAGATGGTATTCATCCTCATAAAAAAACATCCCATTTGGATCATTCATCCATGCTTCTTCAGGTGTGAAATGGTAAACTGGTCGAAATTTTTCTATTGAATCGTCTTTAAAAATGATCTCATTTTTTTGGGTGCAGGAAAAAATAAGAGACATAGCCAGTAAAAAAGGTGAAAGTTGTTGGGATTTCATGCAAAGTTAATTTTGGGTAATGTACTCAATGATCTCTTGTTTATTGGCTTCGGGTTTCATGTCCTCTGCCAAGGATAAAGCATTTTCTTTAAAACTTTGGTTGTTCCAGAATTCAAGTAAAATCTTTTCAAATTTATCAGCTTTAAGTTTATGAATGCTGATTCCTTTCGGACCCATTTGTCTTTTCTCAATAAGTTGGTTCCAAAAGTATTGATCTATAATGTGAGGGATGATCAATTGGACACAACCGTGATGAGCCGCCTGATGGGTCGTTCCTGAGCCTCCATGGTGGATTATACCATAGATTTTTGGTAAAATCCAATCATATGGAATCTGGTTTACATAAAAGATCAGATCAGAATCAATGTCGATTTTTTCTAAACCTCCCCAGGAAAGATTGACAATGGTAGGGATTCGATGCTGGATCAGAAGTTTTATAATTGTTTCTGAATGTTGTTTTGGTTTAGGGTTACTCATAGAGCCAAAAGTGAGAAGCGCAGCTTTTGGATGTAATTTCAGCCAATCTTCTAGTTTAGGATCAATTTGATATTCTTTGGTCTGGTTCCTGAAAAAGTAACCAGTTATTGTTGCTGTATTTGGCCAATTTTCCGGCCTTGGGAAAAGAGTAGGTGAAATGGTGTAAAGTGTTCTCAAGTCTTTTCTCTCAAAATCTTTCATGGCATTAGATGAAAAATCTGGATCGATAAAATCAGAATAATATTTTTTCATCAATCGTTTCATTGCTTTATGCCTAGCTCCATTTACAAAACCGTAGCTTTTCAGATTCCACTTTTTAGAGAATGGTCCCCATTTTGCCAAACCAATGTGCGGGTAATTTTCGGAGGGATGAATAAGACAGGGGAGAGGAGAAAGCAAGATGAATTTCTTAGGATTTTGCTTTGCACAGAGATAAAAGTAGAGTGCTTTTGAATGGAATAATACTTTGTCAGGGTTGATTTCCTGAAGGACTTCTCGTTGCTGTTCTATTAATTTCCCTTGTACTTTCATCGAATCCCTGATCAGTCGGAGGTAACCTTTTAACTGGGCGAATCCATTTCCTCCACCACCCATGACGGATTTTCCACTTTGGGTTTCAAGCATTTCCAAAAACCTTTTATCGAAACCAATAAACGGATAGTTTAATTGTTCCACGACTTCTCTAAACTGCTCCGGAAATAAACAAACCACCTGGTGACCAGCATGAGTAAGTATTTCGGCCTGTGCTAAAAATGGTTCAACATCTCCTCTTGTGCCTAAGGAAACTAATAGGATTTTCATTGGTTTTTTTTGTTTTTACTCAGTGAATTGGTTTTTCTCCCTAATGAAAAAAACGAGTGCCAGTGATTTAATAAATGCTCAATTAGAAGGTATTTTTTAATCTGTACTTCAATCTGTAGTTTTGTCACCTCAATCTACTTTTGATTTTTGTAATATTTATATGAAATCAAGCTTTGTGATAAACGCCATTTTTGGAAGTTTAATTGAATTGCGAGATTCCATATGACCCTTGAAAATAATTAATTTACCACATGAAAGGAATCATTCTGGCAGGTGGGTCTGGAACAAGACTTTATCCATTGACCATTTCGGTAAGTAAACAATTGATGCCTGTTTACGACAAACCTATGATTTATTATCCATTGTCTGTTTTGATGATGGCTGGTATTAAAGATATTTTGATTATCACGACTCCAGAAGATAATCAGGCTTTTGAAAAACTATTGGGTGATGGATCTCAGGTTGGATGTAATTTCCAATATGCGGTTCAGCCAAGCCCTGATGGATTGGCTCAAGCATTTATCATTGGAGAGGAATTTATTGGGAATGATAAAGTCGCATTGATATTAGGGGATAATATTTTTTATGGTTCGGGCTTGCATAAAACTCTTCAGGAAAACACAGATCCTGAAGGAGGCGTTGTTTTTGCCTATCATGTCAATGACCCTCATAGATATGGAGTTGTAGAGTTTGATGAAGCTCAAAAAGCGATCAGTATCGAGGAGAAGCCAACAGAGCCAAAATCTAATTTTGCTGTTCCAGGTTTATATTTCTATGACAATGATGTGGTGGAAATAGCAAAGAACATCAAACCAAGCCCAAGGGGAGAGCTGGAAATAACCGATATCAACAATGAATATTTGAAAAAAGGAAAGCTCCAGGTAGCGATTTTAAATAGAGGAACGGCTTGGCTGGATACGGGCACTCATCAATCGTTGCTTCAGGCAGCTCAGTTTGTGGAAGTAATCGAAGAGCGTCAAGGATTGAAAATCGGATGTATAGAAGAAATCGCTTATAGAAATAAATTCATTGGGAAAGAAGAACTACTCAAAGCTGCCGAAAAGCTAGGAAAAAGTGGGTATGGAGCTTATTTGAGAAGGCTAGTCTCATAAAAAAAAGGATTGGAAATTTATGCTTCCAATCCTTTTTCATTTTATCTGATTCTTATTTGTTGATTTCTACAAATTTTGAGTCAAGGGTTTCATTGATAAAATATACTTTTTTGCCTCCAAAAGTTTGGGATTCAGTGGTGTATGCTGCAGCTTGAACAATTCCAGTGGAAGTTGCTTTCATACCGGATAGATCAGAAGAAGAGAAAGTTACGCTAGTGGCTTTTGTTGTTTTTGTGGCTACTTTATCTCCATCAGAAATGACCCAGATGATATTATCGCAGTTGGCAGGAATCCCCTCAATGGCGACAGTTACCGAACCTGCTACAGAAATAGCATCGGGAACGTTGTTTAAACGGATCACGCCTGGCATTTTCTTAGAAGTGGAATAAGTAAATGCATCAAATCCACTACCTCCTGAAACAGACCAGTCATTTCCCTGACCGGAGTTCAACCCTAAAGAGATGTCAGTCGCATTGTTGATGTAGGAGTTGCCTACAGTTTTTAAAGTAAAGTCATTGATCATGACGTCTCCAGCTTTTGCCAAGCTACCACCTCCAGCAGAAGAGTAGAAATTAGCTGAAGCAACATCTATCAAAATATCCCCAAGCCCAGGAACGGGAGCAGCACCGGGAACATTTGATTTGACTTTGATAGCAGCTAAGACTGCATCTGCATCACCTGGAGTTTCTGGGGTGACATTTGCGCTTTGAGCTTGTGTCGGATCGTTATCATCATCGGAGCTACAGGATGAAAAATACACGCTGAATGCTAGCAAAAAGATCCAAAGGTTTGATCTGAATAGTTTCATAATTCTTTGATTTAGATTATGAACCAAACTTAGATTTTCTCTTTCTTCAAAAGAATAAGGCATTTGACGTATTTGTTACCCTGGCTAAATCAACCTTCTATTTTTTGAAAACATCTTATTTAAAAAATACTTTATTCAATGGATTTAAATAAAAAAGCCCCTTGAAGATATTTTCGAGGGGCTGATCCTATTATTGAGGCTGACTATCTAAGATGATTCCAATTGATAATTGCGTTCCAAACCAAAGGTGCATCATGGTGATTTAAGTAGCGATGCAATGGATCAAATGTAAATGCAACCACATTACCTTTGCCTACTGGCAGGTTAAAGATGGTTCCTTGCCCAATAATCGTCTGTTCATTTCTAACCATTCCTGACCTTACATAAGGGGCATCCTTACCTGTTTCTGATTTAGGTTTCTCCTCCACTTCTTTATCTGGCATTCCCATGATCGGGCCGGTATATTCAATTTCATCTTTCAAAGGCTTGTTTCCATACTGAAGAACCATTGCTTTTCTGTCTTTTAAATCTACTTGATAAAGAGGGCCATTTCCTCTGAAAATCGGGAATGTCTCTGGGAAACCATAGACCAATGGGCTTTGAGAATCTTTGATTTTGACTGTTACTACGGAACCTGGGTGGAATAAGCCAGAAGCTGAATATGATTCTAGATTTCTTACAATTCCAGTTTCTGAGACCATGTTAGTGGAGTTGTCCAAAGTGATAATCAAACCACCTTCTTCCACAAACTTTTTCAGGTTTTCAATTCCATTAAACCCTGGCCCTCCAGTGATGTCATTGGAGGAATCAGGGAAACCATGGGAAGGATATTCAGCAGTTTTGGTAAATGGCAATGGACCAAATTCGGTGCTGACTCCATGAATGAAATCAGAGCCATTTCCTCTTGCTCTTGGCACCAAAATCACATCATACTTGCTTCTTAAACTTCCAGCTTTTAAATCATCTTTGTCAATAGAAGTGTAAGGAATGCCTCGCTGCTCAAAAGTATATCGGGACCAGCCTTCATCCTGCGTATTGAACCAAGTATGATAAATGGCAATCTTTGGTAAAGAAACTGAATGAATATCGCTTGCTTCAGGTGTTTTATTTCCTTTGATTAAATCCAGACCAAATTCCTCATTGATTTGGTCTGCTTGCTTTTGAGAAAGTCCTTTGAAATAAAGAGAACCCAGCGCCAAAGTATCAGAATCCAGAATAAATTCTTTTTCTAAAACCTGAACCTCTACTTTACTATTAGCTTCTTTCAACCAATACAAAGCTGGCAACACCATGTTTTGAGCTTGATAGGAAAGGTAATATGCATTTCCACTTCCCTTTACTTTTCCAGCATAAGTTGCTTCTTCCTCGACCATAGTCAAGTCACTCATTTGATAAGCGATACTATCGGTTTTTTCTACTTCGACGCCATACAAATAGCCAAGTGTCCAAGCGATGTCATCATAAGGAGGGAATTTGGCCTCTTTTGGATAGTTCTGCTCAGTCAGAAGGTTAACTGCAAGATTTCTATATGGCTGATCCAATAAAACCACATAATCTCCCTCGTTTTCTCCTGAAGTAGCTTGATGAACCTCGATTTTTTGTGCTCTCAACTGATTAACCAAATATGCAGCCATCACAGGATCTTTTTGATCTCTTGGAATGACAAAAGCCTTTGGACCTTCGGTCTTTCCTTTTTGGATCGAATTGACTCCTTTCTGGTAAAAGTTTTTCAGAAGTTGGTCACCATTATGGGCAGCATAGGTAAGGGATGCCAAAACTCCAGCTTGCATGTAATTGACATTGTTTCTTGCTGACCAATAAACTTTCTGAGTCGGTGGATCTGGTCTATACCATTCTCTACTAGTTGCAGGATCGCCTGCATATCTGGCATTTGACAAATCTCTCATATAGGTATTGGCGCCTGCATTTCCGAAAGTCTCATAAAAACGTCCATTGGCGTTATGATTATTAGCCACCCAAATTCCATAACCTGGCCACCATCCATCGTAAAATGCCCATGTAAATGCTCCAGGCATTCCCTGTGCTGCCAAACTTGCGATATCACTATTGGCCATAATTTGCCATTCTCCAATGGTAATCGGATCTACTTGCTCATTGTATGGACCTGTTCCTGTAGAGATGTAGAGTAGGGGTACGGACTCATGCAAATCCAGCATGACCAATGGATGCCAATCGAAGAAAATCTTGAAAATTCCTCTTGTAATAGCTTGGGAAACCTGAAGACCATCCCGATTATTATCATGGAAAACATATTGTCCCCAGTAGGGAGTTGATCTAGGAAATCCATCATCCCAATCAGTTCTGGCCTTGGTGTATCGATGGTACCAATCAACCTGTTTGTCTCTTCCATCTGGTTCGGAAACCGGATTGATGAGGACAATAAGATTTTCGCGGATGTACTGGATAGACTTGTCTTCGCTGGTAATCAAACGATATGATAATTCCATCAGCATTTCAGGTGATCCCATTTCTGTCGAGTGCATTCCCCCGTTTAGATAATACACCGGTTTGGCATCAGCAATGATTGCTTCAGCTTCTTCAGCATTGGTGATTCTTGGATCAGCGAGTTTCGCCATTTGGCTTTTGTAATGATCCAATCGCTCCATGCTGTCATCACCTCCGATTACCACCATATAGATAGGTCTGCCTTCCTCTGTGGTTTCTAGTTGCTGTATGGATAGATGCGGTGATTTTTCAGCTAATAGCTTGTAATAGCCATAAATTTCGCTCGTGCTGTGCATTTCCATCGGTGCTCCGATGATCTGACCAAAATGGGTTTTTGGTGAGGGAATCTCAGGATGGTCTACGATTCCTAAAACTGAAGATGGTAAAAACCTCGGGTCTGTTGTGTATTCTTTGATTTTGGCATTATAGTCTTCATCTATTTGCTGCGCAAAGGAGGACTGGAAAATAAAAACGCCAAGAATCAAACCCGTTAAAAAACGTGTTTTCATGGATGATATCGTTTGGTGGCTCTTTAATAATTGAACTCAGAAGTTAAGGTTTTTATCCTACTGAGTGAGAACCAACAAAATAAAAAAAAGGCTATTGATCTGGATTTTTTTTAGGAAAGAGTAAGTCAAGGCTTTTGCGAAGTATTTGGCCCATGTTAGTACACTCCAAAAAAGTTGGGTTTCCGTAATGTTTAGCCAATTCTTTTTTCAAAGAATCAATGTTTTCCGGAAGGGAGATTTTATCATGTTCCATGGCTCGCAAGATATCATCAATTCCTCGTTGGGAGGATTTTAATCGATGAGCAATCAACGCTCTTTCTTCTTTTTGATATTGACGCATGGACTCTGGAGTGATGTATTTCATCCCCAACTGAATCAACACATTGTTTTCTTTAAAATATTGTGGCAAATAAACAGACTTCTTGCCTTCATAAGATTGCTGGTCAAAATCTATCGCTCTGATTCTGTAATGCGTTTCTTCAAAATCAGGAGTTACATCGATCACGAAATTGGCTGAATGCATATCTCCCAAAAGGCGGACAAAGCATCGCTCATTGAATTTTACAAACTCTTTTGCCAGTCGAATGGGATTCAAATGGGGATCAGCCATATGCAAACGCATAAATTTATCCCCTGGAATTCCAGCGATATGTTCTTCGATTAAAGTGTTCTGGTGAACGAGATAACTGATTCTATTCGGGGAAAGTAAATGTTCTAATTCTAATCCGTAAACTCGGGAAGCATCCGCATTTTTGATGTAGAAGTAATCAAAGTTATCATTGATTCTATTCACGATCCTCACACGAAATGGCTGGGTATTTCCATAAATACATAAGTCAATCCGATCTACATATAGATGTTCCATGACAGACATATCACCACCAGCTTTCAGCAAAGCATAGATTTTCTTCACATTAAGATGAATTTCCTCCCGGTCTGATTCATCATAGAATACAGTTTCCCAAAGGGTGTCCTGCTCTTTTGAATCATACAATGCAATGGAGTTGGAATATCGGAGCAACTCATGGTAGTGAATCGGAATATCCACCTCTCTAGAGTATTTGACCAGATACTTTCGCAACCCCAAATTGATTGGGTAAATCTTCTTCTTTTTGCTGATTAGCGCCATAGGCTAAAAATCCACGTGTTGACTTTTCTTCAGATTTCTATCAAAAATAAAAGGTCCAAAAGGTAGTACCGAAGCTATCAAAGCAAAGAATGTACGGCTAAATTTCCACTTCAATTTATGGGCAGTAGGAAATACCGTGTAGATGTAAAGAATGAATAAAATACCATGAGCCCAACCCACATATTTTACTGCCAAAGGCAATCCGAAAATGTATTTTAAAGGCATTGCAAAAAGCAACAAGACCAAAAATGAAATTCCTTCAATCAGGCTGATCCATCGAAATCGTTTTGCCCACTTATGCTGTTCTGGAGTTAAACTCATGTTATTTTTTAATATTAAATACGACCTGAAGCGCATTCCAAAGTTTGCGTTTCATTTCGTTGTTTTCGGTAATTTGACTAAGAGCATCCGCAAAAAGGTATTGGGTCTCTTGATCTGTAAATACTTCGTATGGTATAGCTGGGACGGAATTGACAGGATGTTTGATTCTGCCAAATTTCAGAACGACATGAGCATTTAATGCTTCGAAATCTTCCAAACTTCTCCCTTCCAGATTGGCGGAAGAGATGATTCCTACTTCATTCATGGACCTTCCTACCGCATTGATCATCTTCACAAGCATATCCATGATTTGGTCGGATAATTCATCTTCTTCATGAATGATCAGCAATCCATTCGTGAAATTTCCTTTCATCGTGATAGGCTGAATTTCTACTGGAGCTGATTCGGTAGAATAATTTTCAGAAGAATCTTCCACTGTATTTTCTAGAGGTTTAGAGTGAGCTTTTTGTTCAATACCAGCTCCTGGATCAGCATACTTGTTTTTGTCTTCTTGAAGTAAAAATAGATCCTCTTCGAGAAAGAATTGAAGTTCTTGGAGACTTTGATTTTCCATGATGGGAAATTGGCTAAAAAATGCCTGTTCGCAAAAAAAGAAGGGACAAATACTTCTGTCCCTTTTGATTTTTTTAGATTAATTGGTGCCTGGCAAATTGAAAATAGATTTCAACTCTACTGCATCTTCTGGTTTCATTCGCTGAGAAAGAACGAGTCTCAATTGTCTTCTTCTCAATGCTCCTTCATAATGTTCCTTTTCTTCAGGAGTCTCAGGTACTACTTCTGGAACTTCAATTGGTTTTCCATTTTGATCCACCGCTACAAAAGTGAAAAATGCCCTGTGAGTCATGATTTTTTTATTCGCAGGAATATCTTCTGCGATCACTTCAATGAATACCTCCATTGAAGAATTGAATGCTCTTGTAACTTGAGATTTTAAAGTAACTACATTTCCCAAGGCGATAGGTTCTTTAAATGAAATGCTATCGGCTGATGCGGTTACTACGATTCTATTGGAATGCTTCTGCGCAGCAATTGCAGCTACGACGTCTAACCAATGCATCAATTTGCCCCCCATAAGATTGTTAAGGGTATTTGTATCATTAGGAAGGACCATTTCGGTCATGATCGTTGCAGACTCTTTTGCAAATTTCTTTTTCGGCATAACATTAAATTTGATCTAAAATTAGATATAAAATTTTGAAAAAGGTAATTTTAATAGAAAAATCAGAATAATATTCTGTTGATATTCACTATCTATCTCCAGCCGTCTTTACCCAAAAGTGGCACGAAAGCAAACCCATCAAACTCTTCTCTCAAGACCTGTTTTTCAGATTTTTTGGTCAGCTTAAGCATGGTCTGTCGTCTTCTATCTCCTACAGGAATCACCAAAATTCCACCGACTTTCAGTTGTTTCAATAAGGCAGTTGGGACAACAGGAGCTCCAGCAGTTACCAAAATTTTATCATATGGCGCATATGCAGGCAGTCCTTCAGACCCATCTCCATAAAATAAATTCATTTCGATACCCAGTCTTGACAAAAAACGCTTGGTTCCTTCGTATAGCTTTTTTTGGTATTCAATAGTAAAAACCTGAGCACCTAAGAGATGAAGAATACTTCCTTGATAGCCTGATCCTGTGCCGATTTCCAAAACTTTATCACCATGATGAATGTCTAACAATTCTGTTTGAAAAGCGACAGTATATGGTTGTGAGATAGTTTGACCTTCTCCAATTGGAAAAGCTTTATCCTCATAGGCATGTGAAATCAACGCCGAATCAAAGAAAAAATGACGGGGAAGCTGATTGATTGCATCTAAAACACGTTCGCTTTTGATTCCCTTTTCCTTTAGCAAAGCGACTAGAGCTTTTCTTTTGCCTTTATGGAGGTAGGTATCTTCGAGTTTCAGCATTTTTGATCGTACTATTTAAATTCTGTGATCGAAGATAAAAGAATAATTGGCTTAATTTGAACTCTCAAAAGTCAATTTTTGCTTACTCATTGAAAGCCCGAAGTTTAAAAAATCTCATGTTTACAGGAATCATAGAATCTTTTGGAACGATTCAAAAAATAACCAAAGAAGGTACCAATGTTCATTTTGATCTGGAATCCTCTTTGGCAGCTGAGCTTAAAATCGATCAATCTTTGGCTCACGATGGAGTTTGCCTTACTGTGGTAGAAACCAAACCAAATTCATATCGTGTCACGGCCATAGATGAGACGATCAAGAAGACTAATCTTTCTCAATGGTCAGAAGGAATGAAAGTTAATCTAGAGCGATGCATGCCTGCCAATGGTCGGTTTGATGGACATATAGTCCAAGGTCATGTAGATCAAACAGGTACAGTTAAAAATATTTCTGACCAAGATGGAAGCTGGCTTTTTGATATTGAGTATGATCCGAGTCTAGGAAATGTCACAGTGGAAAAAGGCTCAATCACAATTAATGGAACAAGCCTAACCTGTTTTAATTCAGGTCTTGGTAAATTTTCTGTGGCGATAATTCCCTACACTTACGATCATACGAATTTCCATCAGTTACAAGTAGGGGACTTGGTCAATCTGGAATTTGATATCATTGGTAAATACATTGCCAGAATAGTCAATGGCTATCCGAAAGGCTAGATTTTGATACAAAAAAAGGCTGGAAGTTTAAATTTCCAGCCTTTTTTCGTTTTTATCTATTGGCTTATTTCATGCTCAGTGTTTTCGTCTCAGGATCTTTTACGCACCTGAATCCTACATTGGAAGTTCCAGAATCGAATGCCTGACCCTGTCTTGCAGATGGTCTATAGTTGACACAATAATTCTCTGCGCAAAGGAAAGATCCACCTTTGATTACTCGTTCCATGGCAAATGGATTGTCAGGATTGTAGCATGGATTCATGTCTTTATCCAGTTTTGGAGCCTGACCAGCTAACCTTGCATATTTTAAAGCATCGTACCAATCACCAGTAAGTTCCCAGACATTTCCAATCATATCATACAGTCCGAAGGTGTTTGGAGCGAAAGATTTCACTGGTGAAGTTCCTACAAAACCATCATTTCCCAGATTTTCATTTGGGAAATTACCCTGAAAAGTATTGGCTAAATATTGCCCATTTGGAGTCAACTCGTCACCCCAAGCAAATCGTTTCCCATTTACTCCACCTCTTGCTGCAAATTCCCATTCGATTTCAGTTGGAAGTCTTTTCCCAGCCCATTTTGCATACGCTTCAGCGTCTTCGTATGAAATATGTACAACAGGATGATTTTCTCTACCATCAATATCAGAATCTGGTCCTTCGGGATGTTTCCAGTTTGCTCCATTTACCCATACCCACCAAAGTGAAATATCCTGTAAAGGTACTTTGTATGGAGGAGGGGAAAAGACCATCGAGCCTGCGACCAAAACAGATTCATCTGGTTTTGGGGTACCTGGAGGTAATTGTTTTTTTAATTCTTCCCATTCAGGTTTTCTCTCTGCAACTGTCACATAACCTGTTGCGTCTACAAATTCCTGAAATTCGGCATTGGTAACTTCGTGAGTATCCATCCAATAACCATCTACTTTTAAGTTAACAGCTGGTTTTTCTGCTGCATAAGCTTCAGCTTCATTGGTTCCCATCACAAATTCTCCCCCTGGTATCCAGACCATCCCGTCAATTTTTTCAGTTGGAGCCGGAGTCTCGGACACCACCATTTTTTCTTCGTCGATCTGGGTTTCTTTTTTTTCCTCCTGACAAGATGAAAATGAGGTGATAATAGCAATTCCTGAAAGGAGAGATAATATTTTATTGAAATGCATCATATCTTATTTATGATTGAAAATTAATAAGAATCGAGTAGAAATGCAGTATAAAGAGTGATTAGGTTTTTGAAATCGAATGGGTTTCTTGAAGGAACTAGGTTCGGATTTTAACTTTAATACCACTTACAGAAGAAAAAAAAGCGGCTACTGCCGCTTTTATGAATTTTAAATGATGGAATTACGCTTCACCTTGAACTGATGCATCATGTAATTTGCCCAGTTCCTGGTCGATTGTCCAAAGTCCCACACCATCTTCTCCAATAATATCGAATAATTCCAATGCTCTTCTTGACATGGTTTCTTCTTCTCTTTGCTCAGTGACATACCATTGCATGAAGCTGAACGTAGCGAAATCTTTTACAGAAAATGCATGGTCAACAATGTTATTTATTGCTTTGGTGACCTTAATTTCATGTTCTAAAATCAATTCGAAGACCTCACGTAAAGAGTTGAAATTGTGTCTGATGTCCGTAATCTCTGGCTGCATGGCATGACCGCCTGCCTCATTGATATATCGGAAAATCTTCATCATATGCATTCTTTCCTCATCTGCATGGGTATATAGATATTTCGCCGCATTCTCATAACCCATCATGTGACACCAAGAGGCCATAGATAGATAATAAGCAGAGGATTTACCCTCCATTTCTACCTGTTTGTTAAGTAATTTTTCTGTATCGACCAGCAAAGAGCGCTGAAGTGTTACTATTTCTTTTGCTTTCATAGTTTCAAGAGTTGTATTACTGTTTAAACTAAAAATACGACTTTCGGTTCCTTTAAACTATCCCTTTTTCCTATTTGTAATTGATACAATTTAAAATAGGTTACCTGTTGCTAGGAGTTGGGAAAACCGGTAAAGATTCAGCTCCATTTTCTCCTACTGCCTGTACGGCAAAGAAATAATTGTCTTTAGAATAAGGTAAAGTCAGAGTCATGTCAGTTGTAAAGAATTTCTTTTCCCACATAGGAGAGGAGGTCTCTCTCATCAACACATAATAACCTTTTGCTTTGCCTGTAGCAGGTTCTTTCCAAAGTAGGGTGGATGAATTGCTTAAACCTCTGACGCTGATCTGAACTTCCTCAGGCTGAGATGGTGCTTGTGCCAATGTTGCCAGGGAGGAAATATTAACTGCAGCAACTTTTCTTAAATACTCAAAATCCATAAACTCAGGCAAATCACCATATTGGATTCCATCTTCAACTCGTACATTTTCATGTTGATGATAGAAGTTTTCATTCATTTCTGACATTCTTACAGCTGTAAATCCATTTCTTGCGAATGCGGTTTGATCACCACCTCTCAAAAATCTGTCTGCTCTGTAGATTAATTTCACCTCAAATTGATCAACATATCGCTCGCCGATTTCTTTTACATAACGAGCCAGTTGTCGGGATTTACTGTCATTTTCAGCCCCTGTGTACTTTCTGATTCGCTCCATTTCTTCTGTTTCATTGGCTGGAATTGTTTCAGAAAATATTCTCATTTTCAGATTGTCTTTTATGAGAGTTCCAGACGAACTGCTGTTTCCAACAATGTCATTATTTAAAACAGCTCCGATTTCCCAGTCTTCTTCTTTCGCTTTATCAGCCAAATAAGTTGCTCCTTTCAAACCTTCTTCTTCACCTGTAAAGGCTACAAATAGAATTGTCGCAGGAAACGATCTTGATGCCATTACTCTTGCTAATTCAATGACCGCGGCAGTTCCACTTCCATCATCATTTGCGCCTGGAGCAATTCCTTCTGCATCCATTACATCTTTATTTCTAGAATCCATGTGAGCAGAAATGATAAAAATTCTCTTGTCATTTGGGTCGGTTCCTTTCAGAGTTGCAATGACATTGGCAGCAGGTGAGTCTTCGGTAATTCTTCTTCCATCAGATGGGATCACAAACTTTTCGATTTCTGCAGTCATTCTCCCTCCTGATTTTTCCGCAAAAGAATTGAATTTGGAAAGGACATATTCTTGAGCAGCTGGCATCCCTGTGCTGTTATTGGTGTTAAGGGTGTGTCGGGTGGTAAAAGACACCAGCTTGTGAATGTAATTTTCTAAGGAATCTGAAGAAATTTCGGAAACCATTTTCGCTATTTCAGGATCTCTGTTGATTGCGATTTGAGAAATTGAGCTTCCGTAAATTAAAATCAGACCAAGGGTGAGTAAAAATTTATTCATGTTTGGTTTTAGTTTTAAGGTTCAGCTTAAATTTATCT
Organism: Algoriphagus iocasae; assembly: GCF_014206875.1. GTDB lineage: Bacteria > Bacteroidota > Bacteroidia > Cytophagales > Cyclobacteriaceae > Algoriphagus > Algoriphagus iocasae. Next base: position 998,056 of record NZ_JACIJO010000003.1, read on the forward strand.
CATAATATTGTGAATCAAGATAACTTTTACATGAAGACATTAAACCAACCCAAAAAAGGCGATTATTCTAATTTTTTCTCCACCTATTTAAATCTCGTGAGTGGAGATCAGTACGAAAAAATCATTTTGGATCAGATTGAACTTTTAAATGACCTTTTCAAAAGTAAAGGTGTTGAATGGTCTGAAAAAGCTTATGCAGAAGGTAAATGGACACCAAAAGAAGTGTTGGGCCATATGATCGACACAGAAAGAATCATGACTTTTCGAGCACTTTGCTTTGCCAGAGGAGAAAAATCGGCACTTCCTGGGTTTGATCAGGATCCTTATGTTTTGAATGCAAGGTTTAGTCAAGTTCCGATTCAAAACCTTTTGGATGATTTTAAGGCACAAAGAATGGCTTTACTGTCTATGATTTCTATTTTGCCTGAAGAAACCTTGGACTTTGTGGGCCAGGCCAGTGGAAACCCAATCACGCCCCGAGCTTTGTTATGGATCATTCCGGGACATTTTAAACATCATTATCAAATCTTTTTAGATAAATATTAAACCATGAAACTTCCTATTGCAATAGTAGATGCTTTTACCAATAAACCGTTTGGTGGAAATCCTGCAGCAGTTTGTCTTTTAAATGAGCCACTAACTGCCGAACAAATGCAGACCATCGCCATGGAAATGAACCTGAGCGAAACTGCTTTTGTGGAAAAGACGGATGAAATGGGAGTGTTTGGTTTGCGTTGGTTTACTCCAACTTTGGAAATCGATCTTTGCGGACATGCCACTCTGGCTTCGGCATTTCAAATGATGCATGCTGGCTGTGCCATTCCGGGAGATACAATCCGGTTTATGACTAGGAGTGGGGAGTTACGAGTAAAAGGAGACGGAGAATGGATAGAAATGGATTTTCCTTTACTTCCAACATTCACCGAGCCTCATCCATACTTTAAAGAGGACTTTTTCGGAAAGAAGATTGTTGCGATCTCTGAATTGAGGAAAAACTGGATTATCGAATTGGAGGATCATGAAGCTGTGGAGTCTGTCAGCCCAGATTTTCAGGTAATAGCCGCTCAATCTGAAGAAGGAATTATTGTCACCGCCAAAGGGAAAGAGCCTTTTGATATATATAGTCGGTTTTTTGGTCCAAACGTAGGGATTAATGAGGATCCTGTTACTGGTTTTGCCCACTGTGCATTGATGGATTATTGGTATCAGAAAACAGGCAAGTTTTCTTTAAAAGCTTATCAAGCTTCAAAAAGAGGAGGGATTCTGCACTTAGAGAAGCATGATGATCGGGTCATCATCAAAGGACAAGCAGTACAGGTATTATCTGGGAATTTAGATATTTAATCTTATGTCTAGCACAGAAGCAACCAAAACTAAAAATAAGCCGGTCCAAAAGGCATTTAAAAACTTCACGGAATATTGGCTGACTGATGCCAGTTTTGGGTTGCTTCTCTTGATTCTACTCTTTACGGTTTTCATTCTTCCGATCCTGATTGAGTACGGTCATGTTCATTTTATATTCGTCAATACTGTTTTCCTGTTTCTGTTTTTCACAGGGATTTGGTCTTCCAGAGAAAAGTTTTTGGTCTTTCTAACATCAGGTTTATTTTTCACTCAATTAGGATTGAGAATCCTTAGATTCAGTGATTTCGATTTTGAGTTTTATTTGTCAGAAAGATTTGTAGGGATACTTAATATGTTGGTATTTATATTTCTGAATATTAGATTGTTATTTAGAGATAATGAGGTCAATATTTACAGAGTAATTGGTGCAATCAATGTCTATTTATTAGTGGCTATTTTAGGTGCTTTCGTTTTTGAAATTATATATCTTTTTACTGGCACTGGTATAGCAGGAGCATCCGAATTGAGAGGAATGGACGAGGATTATACCCAATACATTTATTTTAGTTTGGTGTCACTTACCACGGTGGGCTTTGGAGATTTATATCCCACCCATATCATGACCAAAATGTTGTCAGTTTTCCTATCAACGGTGGGGATTTTATATCCTGCTGTGGTTATTGCCAGACTTGTTGCTTCAGGAAAGAATTAATCAGGAATTCCTGTCCATCTGTGTAATTTTTTAGGGTATTTTCTTGAATGAATTGTACTTTCAAAGCACATAAAATACCACTTACCTTATGAGAAAAATTTATCTATCGATCATGATGATGGTCTGTGTCAGCTTTGCCTGGGCACAAACAGAGCGTCATATTGAGGTGGAATCCAAAGTAGAAAGCACTCACGAAACCACCATTAAAGGAAAGAAAATCCCTTACAAAGCAACTGCTGGAACCCAACCTGTTTGGAATGAAGAGGGAATGCCTATGGCTTCATTGTTTTATACTTATTATGAAAGAACCGATATCTCGAATAAGACAACAAGGCCATTGGTGATTTCATTTAACGGAGGTCCTGGATCAGCTTCTATTTGGATGCATTTGGCCTATACTGGTCCAGTCATTCTAAACATAGATGATGAAGGATATCCAGTTCAACCTTACGGTACAAAGTCCAACCCAAATTCTATCTTGGATGTTGCGGATATCGTTTATGTGGATCCTGTCAATACGGGTTATTCAAGAATTGTGGATCCTGAAACTCCAAGATCAACATTCTTCGGAATCAATTCAGATATCAAGTATCTGGCAGATTGGGTAAATACCTTTGTGACTAGACAAGGGAGATGGGCTTCTCCAAAATATTTGATTGGTGAAAGTTATGGTACCACCAGAGTAGCGGGTTTGGTTGCACAACTTCAAGGAGCACACTGGATGTATTTCAACGGTGTAATCATGGTGTCTCCAACTGATCTTGGGATTGATAGAGGTTCTCAAATAAAAACCGCTAATTATTTGCCATACTATGCTGCCACAGCTTGGTATCACAAAGCTTTGGATGCAGATCTTCAAAGTAAGGACCTAGATGATATTTTACCTGAAGTAGAGGTATTTACAATCAATGAACTTATCCCAGCAGTTGTAAAAGGAGGAAGTCTTCCTGCTTCTGAAAGAGATGCGATAGCTACCAAATTTGCTCATTATTCTGGATTGGATAAAAAAGTGGTTTTAGAACATAATCTGATGGTTCCAACCAATTTCTTCTGGAAAGAATTATTGAGAGATCAAGGAATGACTATTGGTAGATTGGATAGTAGATACAAAGGTTTTGATCAGGCAGGCACAGGATCCAGACCTGATTTTGACCCTGCTTTAACTGCTTGGAATCATGCTTTTGCGCCAGCATTTAATATTTATGCCAAAGAGACATTGAAATACAATACTGATTTGACTTACAATCTCTTCGGCCCTGTACATCCATGGGATAGATCAAATGAAAACACAGGCTATGATTTAGGCACTGCTATGCGCCAAAATCCATTTCTTCATGTGATGGTTCAATCTGGATTATACGATGGTGGAACAGATTTCTTTAATGCCAAATACAATATGTGGCAGATTGATCCAACAGGTAGAATGGCTGACCGTATTTCTTGGATAGGTTACAGAAGTGGTCATATGATGTATTTGAGAGCTGAAGACTTGGTAACCTCAAATGAAGATATCCGACAGTTTATCGAAAAATCAAAAGTAGCGCCGGGAATGCCTGCTAAGTACGATTAAGATTTTCTGGAAAATAGAAAAAGGGTCTGAATGTGATTTCAGACCCTTTTTTGTTATAGATTGACGAAAGCTTTAAACTCTTCGTAAGTACGGATCGGACTGTCGGATCCTATGAGTTCTCCTAGAAGTTGGTAGAGGTCGGCTGTGGATTTTCCTTCTTTTCTTAAAAACTGAATTGAGGTGGCTCCATCAGATTTAGACAGTTTTACATTTTTTGGACCTTTGATCAAGCCATGATGGTGAAAAGTGACTTGGTTGAATGAATTTTCTCCCAGCGATTCTGCTAGTATTTTTTGATCCAGAGAGGAACTTAGCAGGTCTTTTCCACGGACGATAAAATCCACTCCAAAATGAATGTCATCAATTACAGAAGTAAGTTGATAGGCAGGAAGTCGATCCTTTTTTCTAACCATGAAAAATGCCCCATCTTCAGGGAGGGTATAAGTAGCTACTTTATCAGGATATTCTTTGATTTTTATGAAATCAGTATTGAAAGTATTAAACCTCCAGGCAGTCTCTGCCCGATCCAGAGGGATTCTTCTATCCAGACAATAACCCAGATAATATCCAGAGGAATCCAGTTGTTGAATCTTTTTTCTGGTACAGTCACAGGCAAAAAGGACTTTTTCCTTTCTCAAGTTTTCTACAGCTTCCAGGTAGGAATTCATACGATGAATCTGAGACCAATTGGACTCAAAATCTCTCAAATCTTTTGGCCCTTCATCGTAGGAGATTTCCATAAAATCCAAAGTGTCAAAAATATCCTGAACATACTCTTGACGGTATCGATCCCTGTCCAAATCATCTATTCGAAGTAAAATTTTACTACCGTTTTTCTCTGCCAGAATTTTGGTAATCAAAAAAGAATAGAGGTTTCCCAGATGTAAAAAACCGCTAGGAGTCGGAGCAAGACGGGTGAGTTGAAGTTCCATTCCGCCAAATTAGTTAGATTGGAAAAAATTTCATCAATGAAACCATCAGCAAGGCTTCTTTTTTCAATACTTATTTTGATAGGAATGATTTCCTGTCAAGAGCAAGCTCCAAAAAACGGAATTGCCCTTGTAGAAAAATCAATTGAATATCATGATCCAAAAGGTGAATGGGCTTCTTTGAATGCTACATTTCATATCATAGATAGCTTGCCCAATGGAAGAGAATCAAGAAATTATAGTTTCTATGTGGATAATTTGAATTCTAAAATGACCTATTCAATTCAAAACCTAGAATATGAAGTTAGGCAGGATTCGGTGATCGTGAAAAAGGGAGATGTGGAAAATGAAAGGGCATTGAGAATGAGGAATTATTATACCTATCTCTGGGGATTGCCAATGAAACTGAAGGATCCTGGGACAAGAATTGATGAGGAAATAAAAACCGAGACACTCGATGGTAAAGAATATTTAGTGGCAAGAGTGGCTTATCCAGAGGATACTTGGTACTTCTATTTTGATCCAGAAAATTACCGGATGCATGCTTATAAATTCTATAAAGACGAGCCCAATCAAGTTGGAGAAATCATCTATTTAAATGATGAGGTAACTTTTTCTTCGATGAAAATCCCGGCAAACAGATCTTGGTATAGAACAGAAAAGCCAGAATTTTTAGGTACTGATAAACTTCAGGAAATTAGGTAAGATGCTCTTAAGTTTATTTAACGAGGAAGATTTTCCTCTTCCGACTTACTGAAATATCTTGGCATCTGAATGAAACCAATACTCCTTTCACTTATTCTATTTCTGGTTTTCCAAGGATCATACGCCCAGTTGTCTTATTCTGGAAATATCCTCGATGCCAATGATAAAAGGTATTTAGAGGGAGTGTCAGTAGAAGTTATAGGTAAAAATGAGGCTGATTCTACCAATGCCAGAGGTTATTTTAATGTTCAGGCAAAAGAAGGGGATACGCTAAAAGTGACATTTCCTGGTTTTATTGATCAAAAAATCATCCTTTCTTCAGAGCGATTTATTCAGATTCAGATTCAAGATCAAGCTCGGCTTTTACCCACATTTGAAGTGAAAGCAGAACCTTATTCTTTCCGTTTTAAAGATGGAAAGCTTGTGATTGTTGATCCAAATGAGGAAAAACCATTGTCGGCTAAAGGTCAGGTAACAGCAGGATTTCGGGATTCTCCCGAAGGTGGTGTGGCGATCGGAGGTGTAATATCCTATTTCACCAAAAAGTCGAAAAATGCCCGGGAATACGCGAAGAAACTAGAATATTTAAAGAGAAGAGAAGGGTATTTAAAGATTATTGATTCCGATTCCATTAAAACAGTTTTGGAAAAGGATTATAAGATAAGCGATGATGAGTGGGATCCTTTGATCATTAAATTTAATCAAATGCATGCGCATCATGAATTTTTGGATTGGTCCAGTGAAAAAGTATATGCCCGGTTAAGGGAGTTTATCGAATGGGAAAAGGATTGGTCCAATTAGGATTTGCGCTTAAATGACCAAGTGATAAAAAACTGAGCGACTAGTTCTCCATCCTCATTCAGTCCTTTGGAGATCATTTGCAATTGCCCGCTTTCCCCAACTTGTAATCTATTTATCAATTCATTTAACTCAATTCCTTGATCACAGGAAAACGTGATTTTTTGATTTGCTTTTTTCTTAAACTCCGCTTTAAAATCTACCACCAACATGCTGAAATCACCTTTTCCCGCTAATGCCAATTGGGCTAGTAATCCTGTGCTCAATTCACCAGCACCAGCCAAAGCAGCGAAATAAATAGATCTGAAGGGGTTTTGGCTTCGCCAGAAGTAGGGGATAGTTATTTCACACTTTTCAAGAATCAAAGTTTTGACCCGAAGTTTCCAAAAAACCGCAGAAGGTAGTTTGACCAGCATATACCACCAAAAGATGAATGGATTGCACATTTTGCTGATGTAGGATTTTGCTGTTGGATTTAATTCGAAATTTGAAACTTTAGGATTCATGAAAATTATATTTGACCTCAAAATAACATAAATATCAAAGAGTATTGAATTTGGTATTTTATTTGAATTTAGATTTTGAAAAACAACCAACAAAATGAAAAAACTAGCATTAATATTTGGATTAGGATTGATTTTCTACGCCTGTGCTAAAGTGCCTTTGACTGGTAGATCTCAGCTAGCATTGGTATCAAGCGAAGAAATTCAACCTCTTGTAGATGAACAATACGATCAAGTCCTAAAGGAAAATAAGGTAGTTACAGGCTCAGCAGACGGGCAGAAAGTTCTCAAAGTGGGGAAAAGAATGGCGGCAGCAGTGGAGTCCTATTTAAGAGATTCCGGATATGCTGAACTGGCAGATGATTTCAGTTGGGAATTTAACCTGATAGAAAGTGAACAAGTAAACGCTTGGTGTATGCCAGGAGGTAAAGTTGCTTTCTATACCGGAATTATGCCTATTACTCAAACTGAAACAGGTATCGCAGTGGTGATGGGTCATGAAATTGCCCATGCGGTAGCGGCACATTCCAGAGAAAGAATGTCAAACGGTTTGATAGCAAACTTTGGAGTAGGACTTTTATCAACTGCTATCGGTCAAAACCCATCATTAACTCAATCCATCTTCTTGCAGTCTGTGGGTATCGGTTCTGAACTGGGAATGTTAAGCTTCTCAAGAAAGCATGAAACAGAGGCTGATCAACTTGGGTTGACATTTATGGCGATTGCAGGTTATGATCCAAGAGAAGCACCAATTTTCTGGGAAAGAATGCAAGCACAAAGTAATGGACAAGCTCCACCGGAGTTTTTATCTACTCACCCGGATCCAAGAAATAGAATTAAAAAGCTAAATGAATGGATGCCTGATGCGCTTAAATATTATAACGCTCAATAAAAGTAAAACCCGGAAGAATCACTTCCGGGTTTATTTTTTATCTATTTGAGAAGCCTCTAAGTTTTACCTGAGTCAATTTCCTTTTTGTATCCAAAGGAAAATCCCCACGCATCATCCAATCATAATATCCTGGCTCTTCCTTAAAAACCTGTTCGATTGGCTTTCCTTTATGTTTCCCAAAATTGAAGACTTCTTCTCCCTGAGAGTTAAAAACAAACCGACCTGCAAGGTCAACCATTTTTTCATTGACCAGATCATGAATTTTCTTCATGTCATTTTCAAACACTCCAAGTTTATTTCCTTGTAAGTCGATAGCTTCTTCCCCTTGATAGCGTTCTACCTGCGCTCTAAAAACATCCATAGTAGCCAATGTATCTGCTTCGGCGCTGTGGGCATTTTCCAAAGTCTTTCCACAATAAAACTTGTAAGCAGCAGTAAGATTTCTTTTTTCCATCAGATGAAAAATCTTTTGGGCATCAAGAAGATTACGCTTATCCAAGTCAAATTCAATTCCTGCTCTCAAAAATTCTTCAACAAGTAAAGGGATATCATATTTCAAGACATTGAAACCAGAGAGATCAGACTGACCGATAAACTGATGCACTTCTTTGGAGATTTCCTTAAAAGTTGGTTCGTTTTTCACATCCTTATCATATAAGCCGTGGATAAGAGATGCCTCTAGCGGGATTGGAATTCCCGGATTTACCCTTCTCGTATATATTTCCTGTCCTCCATCAATGGTTAATTTAACAATGGATATTTCCACAATTCTATCTGTGGAAATATTGGTGCCCGTAGCCTCCAAATCAAAAAATGCAATGGAGTTTTTGAGATTTAATTTCATTCTATCTTTTTGTTTTTCCTTACAAAGGGTGTCAATGCAAAGAATTTAATGTTTCAATTTACTTGAATTTAGCTTTTAATTCTTCCAAATCCATATTGTCATAGTTTCCAGAAGACATAAGAAGCAAATTCGTTTTTGAATAATCTTGTTGTAGCAAGTACTCTTTAAGCTTTTGACTATCGGTAAACAAAATTAAATCAGGTCTTTTAAAACCATCCCTTAACGATTCCTCATCCAGAACTTCCAGTTTTTTTAAGGCAGCCGCATGAGGGTTTAAATAAATGATTGAAATGTCTGCCGAATCCATCGATCCTTCATAGTTAGGAAGGAACTCTTTGTTTAAAGAAGAATAAGTGTGCAATTCCTGAACGGCAATTAAGGTTCTTTCTGGGAATTGGGATTTGACAGCATTGACAGTTGCTTTCAATTTAGAAGGAGCATGGGCAAAATCTCGATAGAGGCAGGCATTATCATTTCCGGCGATTAATTCCTGTCTCTTGGCTGCACCTTTGAAACTTTGGATAGATTCGTAGAATTGCTCTTTTGTCAAACCTAAAGCAAGACAGATGTCCAGAGCACCCTGAAGATTTTGAAGGTTGTGTTCTCCAAAAATGAAAATTGGAATCATCCCAACTTCAGTTTTTAAGTAGGTTTTACCACTTTCGATTGTTGCTGCGTGAGCTTTATAAGGAGTTTTTTTGGCTTTGATCTCTAGTGCTTCAGCTGCAACTTTTACCAATTGATCTGCTTCACAATAGATTAATTCACCATCGTCTGGTGTTGTCTCCATGAATTTCCTGAACTGATCCTTGTACTCGCCAAAATCTGGGAAGACATTGTAATGATCCCAGGCGATACCAGATACCAAGGCAATGTTATGCTTGTAATGGAAAAATTTGGGAGTTCTGTCCAATGGAGAAGTAAGGTATTCATCTCCTTCAATTATTATTATTGGTGCATCCGATAATCTAACCATCAAATCAAAACCTTCGATTTGGGCACCTACCAGGTAATCAAAATCGATTTTTTGATCTTTCAGAACATGCAAAATGATCGATGTGATGGATGTTTTGCCATGAGATCCGGCAATGACTACCCGGTTTTTATCCTTGCTTTGATTAAAAATAAACTCAGGAAACGAGTAAACTGGGATTCCTAAATCTTGTGCTTTTTCCAACTCAGGATTATCTATCCGGGCATGCATGCCTAAAATAATCCCATCCAGATCTTCGGTGATTTTTTCAGGAAACCAACCATATTCCTTTGGTAAAATTCCGGCTTTGGATAATCTGGATTTAGAAGGTTCATAAATTTCATCGTCAGATCCGCTGACATGATATCCTTTCTCTACGAGTGCCAATGCCAAATTATGCATCACCGCACCTCCAATAGCTATGAAATGATAGTTCTTCATATAGTTGGGTTTAGTTCTTCGATTTATAGTCAAACTTAAAAAGAAATTTGGCTGCATCGATTTATATGGATTCTTAAATCCTACAATTTTTTAAGGATGGTACATTTTATTTATTTTCATTACGGAATTTTGACTTTATGTTAGACGATAAATACGCGTATTTAATCCTCGCCTTATTGTATATGGTGCCTTGGTTTATAGTGTATTTGAAAAGCCCTTGGAGAAATGGAATGATTAAAGTCGGCTTAGCTGGAGGACTGATGGGGATTGTCGCGGAAGTCTGGTATTTCAGGGATTACTGGCGACCGCCAACACTCCTAGGTGAAGGAGTTGTCGGTTTGGAAGATTACATCATAGGTTTTGCCCTATTTGGAGTGGGGGGATATATTTATTCGTCTTTTACCAAGCGGGAAATCGATTATTCAAAAGTTTCTAAACCCATCAATAAGGAATTTATTTATCTTTTTTTATTAGCATGTATTTGCCTGACTGTGTTTAGTATAGGGTTTGGAATTCATTCTGGATATGTAACTTTCTTGATTTTTCTATGCCTTTCTGTCTACATCTGGATCAAAAGACCAGATTTAATTCAATTATCTTTGATTTCGGCTTTTGCCACCTTGGGTATTTCTTTGCTGATTTATTACATCAATTTTAATTTATTATTTCCGCACTATTGGGATACCTATGGGATGTTAAATCAACCTATTTTAGGATTTAAAATATTCAATATCCCCCTTTCTGAGATGATATGGCATTTCTCATGGGCAATGCTTTGTAGCATGTTCAGAGGATTTAGAAATGGAGTATATTATAAATCACCCAATTAGATCCGAGGCTTGATTTTTGTGGCTTATCGATGTTGATAAGTCTGGCAAAACTTGTTTAAAACTCATGGTCAGAAGACCATACATTTGTTAATATGACTGAAAAAAGTACCAATCCCCGAATTGCACGTAAACACCCTGCTCCAGCTACTCCTAATATGATGGGGAAAGTTCCTCCTCAGGCGGTAGATTTGGAAGAAGCTGTTCTTGGAGCATTGATGCTCGAGAAAGATGCTTTGACGAATGTTATTGACATTTTGAAGGTGGAGAGTTTCTATAAAGATTCTCACCAGGTGATTTTTCAGGCAATTTTGGATTTGTTTACTGATAGTCAGCCAATTGATTTATTGACCGTAACGAATCAGCTTCGTAGAAATGGGACTTTGGAGATAGCAGGTGGCGCGTTTTATGTGACCGAATTGACCTCTAAAGTTGCTTCGGCTGCGAATATTGAATACCACGCTAGAATCATCACTGAACAGTCCATTAAGCGGGAAATGATCCGTATTTCTTCGGAAATCCAAAAAGATGCCTATGAAGACACTACGGATGTTTTTGAGCTTTTGGATAAAATGGAGCAGTCACTTTTTGAGATTTCGGAGAAAAATATCAGGAAAAACTATTCCGATATGAAATCGATTATGCGTGAGGCCATTATAGAATTGGAGTCAAGAAGAGATCAAAAAGATGGTCTGACAGGTGTTCCTTCCGGTTTTACTGCTTTGGATAGAGTTACTTCTGGATGGCAAAAATCTGATTTAGTGATTATTGCGGCTCGTCCTGCTATGGGTAAGACGGCCTTTGTTCTATCAGTATTGAGAAATGCTGCGGTGGACCACAATAAACCGGTAGCTATATTCTCTCTCGAGATGTCTTCAGTCCAATTGGTTAATCGTTTGATAAGTTCGGAGGCAGAATTAGATTCAGAAAAAATTAAAAAAGGATCCTTGGAGGAGCATGAATGGGCTCAGCTAGTCCATAAAACGGCGAAACTTTCCAAAGCTCCTTTGTTTGTAGATGATACACCGGCTTTGTCCATTTTGGAACTTCGTGCAAAATGTAGAAAGCTAAAAGCTCAACATGACATTCAGATGATCGTGATTGATTACCTGCAGTTGATGTCAGGTGATTCCAAAGGCGGAGGTGGCGGAAACCGTGAACAGGAAATCGCGAGTATTTCCCGGGCATTGAAAAAAATCGCGAAAGAATTGAGTGTTCCGGTAATTGCACTTTCTCAGCTTTCCAGAGCTGTAGAAACCAGAGGAGGAGATAAGCGACCACAGCTTTCCGATTTGAGGGAATCAGGAGCCATAGAGCAGGATGCGGATATGGTAATGTTCCTTTATCGTCCTGAATATTATGGTATTACTGAAGATGAGGATCATAATTCAACTCAAGGAGTTGGTGAAGTTATTATTGCAAAACACAGAAATGGTTCTTTGGATACGGTTAAACTTCGATTTATTGGTCGTTATACGAAGTTCCAGGATTTGGATCATTTCGGATCTCCGGCGATGAATCAGCCCGTATACGCTTCAAATTTCTCTAAACAATCCTCAGGAGTTTCTTCTTTTGATTCTGGTCAAACCATCAAAATGCAGAGTAAAGCAAATTCTGATTTTGATGATACCGACGATTTATTGAATCGTCCAAATTCTCCAGTCGACTTTTAAATCCTTCTAATGAAAGCTATTACCCTTGACAGTAAATCGCCAAGCAAGTTGTCTTTGACTCAAGTTCAAGAAAGAGTATTGGAGTTTGGTGAAGTTAAAGTTTCTATTCGTGCAGCTGCTTTAAACCATCGAGACGAATGGTGCAGAAAAGGATTATATCCAAATATTCAAGATGGAATTATCCTTGGTTCTGATGGGGCAGGAGTTGTAGAAGAAGTGGGGGATGGAGTAGATCTTGCTTGGGTCGGAAAAGAAGTGATTATAAATCCAGCTATCAACTGGGGTCAGGATCAAAAGGCTCAAAGCAAGGAATTTGAGATTTTGGGAATGCCAAGAAATGGTACGTTGGCAGAAAAGGCTATTGTTCCAGCTGACCGATTGGTTTTGAAACCGGAGCATTTAAGCTTTGAAGAGGCGGCGGCCTTACCACTTGCTGGATTGACGGCTTACCGAGCTTTATTTTATCATGGACAAGTGAAGCATGGCGAAAAGGTATTGATTACTGGTTTTGGAGGTGGGGTAGCTCAGTTTGCATTTCAATATGCTTTGGCTGCTGGAGCAGAAGTTTTTGCAAGTAGCAGTAGCAAAGAAAAACGATCAGTGGCTACCAAACTCGGAGCGGAAGATGTCTTTGATTATTCAGAAAAAGATTGGGCAGAAAAGGCTCTAAAATCCAGTGGAGGAATTGATTTAATTATTGATAGTGCTGCTGGGAATACTTTCAATGATTTGCTTCAAGTGTTGAATCCCGGGGGAAGGCTAATTTTTTATGGAGCGACTCGAGGAAATATCAGTGAACTTAATGCCCGAAAAATTTTCTGGAACCAATTGAAGATTCAAGGAACTACGATGGGTTCTGATCAGGATTTTGAAGAAATGGTTCAGTTTGTAAAGGAGCAGGAAATCAAACCTCTAATCGATCAGGTGTTTCCATTTACGGATTGTGACAAGGCTTTTGATAGAATGAAAGATGGAAAGCAACTAGGCAAAATTGTGTTGGTGCCTTAGGCTTTCTCGTAAGTCTCCCCAAATTCCTTTTTTGCAATTCTGTAAATCTCGTTTTTTTCTGGCGGGACTACCAAAAAATCGCCTACTCTTAGAAGGGTTAATTCCTTCCAAGGAGCTTGAAATTCCATTTTCTCATCTTTAGTGAAATGGCTCAAATTTTCAATTTTGACCTCAATGGCGATGATTTTTCCTTTAGGTTGATAGCTACCCCATCCATTCTCCAAGGATTGGATCAGTGTGTATTTTTTTTCAAAGACATCTGGTTTTACCAGGTATTGCTCTGAAGAAGAAGTTTGATTTTCTACTAACCAATCACCTTTTTCAGCTTTGTTTTTGGTCTCATCCCCATCATTGGTTCTCGTGATTATTACAACTCCTGGAACAGCTTTTTTAGCTTTTATAAGGCTCTTTTTTTGATAGATAGAGCCTTTTTCTTCTAAAATTGGTAAAAAATGATTTAACATTTCTTGCTGAGTGATCATAGGAAAAATCTATTTTTTGAAGGGATGAAAATTCAATTTAGTAAATTGATAGGCAAATCTTTTCTTATTCATTTTCAAATTTAATTTTTATGAAAACTCTAGCCCAAAAATTTGAATCAACAGGACCTAAAAGAATACTTGCATTGGATGGCGGAGGAATCCGTGGCGCACTTTCTTTAGGTTACCTTAAACATCTCGAAAATCATTTAAGAAAACAACATCAAAATGATCAGCTACTGTTATCGGATTATTTTGATATGATTGGAGGAACCAGTACTGGGTCGATTATTGCGGCAGCTTTGGCCATCGGAATGTCAGTCGATGAAATCAAGCAGAAATACTTTGAGCTTGGAACCAAGATTTTTGGAAAGAAATATAAATGGTTTAAAATATTTGAAATAGATGATCTTCTAAAAGCAAAATACGATGACAAGGCTTTGGTGTCCGAGTTGCAAAATGTTTTTGGAGATGTCCTCTTAGGAGATCAGGAAAAGATCAAAACAGCTTTGGTTATTGTGGCAAAAAGAGCAGATACGAATAGTGTTTGGCCACTAAATAATCATCCCAAGGGAAAGTTTTACGACACAGAAAAAGGAGATAACAGGTCTATTCCTGTTTGGAAATGTGTAAGAGCAAGCGCTGCTGCACCGACTTATTTTTTACCTCAATCCATTGATGTGGGAGGTGATAATAGTTTTGCAGCATTTGTTGATGGAGGAGTAAGTATGGCGAATAACCCAGCTCTTCAGATGCTGATGGTGGCAACTTTGAAAGGCTTTCCATATCACTGGTCAATGGGAGAAGATAATATGCTGGTGGTTTCAGTTGGCACGGGAATGACCAAATGGAAACGGCTTCCTAAAAAGATCAGCAAAAATACCCTTCTAAATTGGGCTTCAAGCCTTCCGGACATGTTTATGCAGGATGCCAGCTGGCAAAATCAGTTGATGATGCAGTGGCTTTCTAATTCTCCTACATCAATAGAAATTGATCAAGAAGTAGGGATTCTTCAAGATGATATACTGACTGACGAACCTGGAAGAAAGAAAGGGCTGATAAGCTATTTAAGATATAATGTGATTCTGGATGTAGATGAGTTAAATACAAGATTTAAACCATCTAAACCTTACAAACAAGCAGATATTGATGATTTGGCGGCCATGGACAATGCAAAAAACTGTCAGAAATTATTTGATTTGGGCTACCAGGCAGGAGAACAAGAAGTGAAGCTTTCGCATTTTCCGGATAACTTTAAAATTTGATCTCAATCAAAATCGTATTCAAAGCAAAAATTTTGATAGGCATTTTTAAGTTCCTGTAAAGCTTTAATCTCTTGTTGATTTTGGGCTAGTTCTATTCCTTTTTCATAAATCAACTTGGCTTTTGAGATTTCCTCTAAATCTGTGAAAAAGTGTGCTGACGTGTAATAAGTTGGTAAATAGGCCTCAAAGTCCGTTAAAAGCATTTCAAAAAGTTCAGCAGCCTTTATAGTATCAGTTTTACTGTACTCCAAAGCAAGCGCATACCAATTGAACGGGTTTTCCGGTTCTTCTTTTGAGAATTGTTTGAATAGCTCCAAACGGTCTAAATTGCCCATCAATAGTTTTTTTAATTTGCTCTATACTGTTAATTTCACACGAAATAAATCTAAAATAAACTAATTCTAAACCAATGAAGATTCTTGTTTGTATCACACATGTTCCGGATACGACCTCAAAGATTCAGTTTACTGCCGATAATACAAAATTCGATACCACTGGAGTTCAATTCATAATAGGACCTTATGATGATTATGCGTTGGCTAGAGCAGTTGAATTGAGAGATCAGACTGGAGGTAAATTGACCGTATTAAATGTTGGGGAGTCAGAGACAGAGCCTACTTTAAGAAAAGCATTAGCTATTGGTGCTGACGAGGCGATTAGGGTTAATTCCAATCCAAAAGATTCATTTTTCGTTTCCAAGCAAATTGCTCACTATGCAAAAGAAGGTGGCTACGACTTGATTTTGATGGGAAGAGAATCCATTGATTTTAACGGAGGAATGGTTCACGGTATGGTCGGGGAACTTCTAGGTATGCCTTCCTTCTCGCCAGTGATGAAGCTGGATGTAGATGGCACTAAAGTGACCATGGCCAGAGAAATAGAAGGAGGAAAAGAGACATTGGAAGCTAATTTGCCTTTGATCGCTGGATGTCAAGAACCGATTGCTGAGTGGAAAATTCCAAATATGAGAGGGATTATGTCTGCAAGGACAAAACCATTGAATGTGGTTGAAGCAGTATCTGATGAAACACAGGCTGTTGCCACATCCTATGAATTGCCTCCGGCAAAAGGAGCTGTTAAATTAATCGATAAAGATAATGTAGCAGAGCTCGTTAAGCTTCTAAAAAACGAAGCAAAAGTGCTTTAATAAATTGTCTTTAAAAATTTAAAAATCAAGATATTATGTCAATATTAGTATATATAGAGCAATCAGAAGGAAAAGTAAAAAAGACCAGTTTAGAAGCTGTTTCTTTTGCTGCTGCTCTGGCGGCTCAAACAGGAGAAGGAGATGTTGTGGCTGTAGCACTTGGTTCTATTGATGATCAGGAACTAGCTACAGTAGGTACTGCTGGTGCAGCAAAAGTATTGCATGCTGGTGATTCTAGATTAGATGCAGGGTTAATTCAAGCGCATGCTTCAGCTATTGCTCAGGCATTTTCTAAAGTGGGAGCAAAGACTCTGGTTTTAGCGAAGTCCTCATTAGGTGATGCTGTTGCAGCAAGACTTGCTATTAAATTGAATGCCGGTTTGGTTTCCAATGTTGTTGCTCTTCCTGATACCACTTCTGGATATAAAGTTAAGAGAAGCATATTTACAGGGAAAGCTTTTGCTGAAACTGAACTAACTACAGAGAATAAGATTTTGGCAGTTAAGAAAAACTCTATTGATCTTAAAACTGATGGAGCTCCAGCTTCTGTTGAATCTTTTGAAGTAGAACTTGCAGATTCTGATTTTGCATCAAAAATCACTGCGACAGAAAGAGCAACTGGCGAAGTATTGCTTCCTGAAGCTGATATTGTCGTGTCCGGAGGTAGAGGGATGAAAGGAGCTGAAAACTGGGGAATGTTAGAGGAATTGGCAAAAACTTTAGGCGCAGCTACTGGATGTTCCAAGCCAGTTTCCGATATTGGATGGAGACCACACCATGAGCACGTGGGTCAAACAGGCGTAAAAGTAGCTCCAAGTTTATACATTGCAATAGGAATTTCAGGAGCGATTCAACATCTTGCAGGAGTGAATTCTTCGAAATGCATTGTCGTGATCAACAAAGATCCGGAAGCACCCTTTTTTAAAGCTGCGGATTATGGAATTGTAGGAGATGCATTTGAAGTGGTACCAAAACTTACAGAAGCGTTAAAAGCTGAATTATAATTTTTGTGGAAAAACTAGTAGAACTGGAGATTTTAGGTTTGTCATCTAACCATTCCCAATCAGGGTCATTTACTCTGGTAATGGGGGAGGTTCATGGGAGTAGAAGGTTGCCAATTGTAATAGGAATGTTTGAGGCTCAGGCGATTGCAATTGAGATTGAGAAGATTATTCCCAATAGGCCCATGACTCATGACTTGTTTAAGTCTTTTGCGAATAGCTTTAATTTTGAAATAGATAAAATTATTATTTCTGACATGAAGGAAGGCGTGTTTTATGCCAAAATTCAATGCCATAACAAGACTTCAGAAGTAGAAATTGACTCTAGACCATCTGATGCGATTGCAATAGCTGTACGCTTTGATTCTCCGGTTTTTTGCTCTGAAAAGGTGATGTCTGAAGCTTCTATCGAATTTTCAGAAGAAGAAAAGAAAGAAGAAAAATCTTCGACAAAGCCATCCTCTCAAAAGACTAGTTCCAAAAAAGAGAATTCACTGAAAGATTTCACACTTGACAAATTAAATCAGATGCTGGATAAGGCGATCAGTAATGAAGATTACGAGAAAGCTGCCAGAATCAGAGATGAAATTAATAAGAGAAATTAATCCTCG
Organism: Algoriphagus iocasae; assembly: GCF_014206875.1. Lineage (GTDB taxonomy): Bacteria > Bacteroidota > Bacteroidia > Cytophagales > Cyclobacteriaceae > Algoriphagus > Algoriphagus iocasae. The sequence goes on from NZ_JACIJO010000003.1 coordinate 1,015,778, forward strand.
ATAAGCCTGGATCATTCCAGGCTTTTTTATTGACGCTCACTTGCCTATTTTTGGCTTTCTATTAAACCGCGATTCATGGATTACTTAAGAGGGATCTTAGGACTTGCTGTCATTGTTTTGATAGCTTTTCTTTTTTCTAGTAACAAAAGAAAGATTGACTGGAGATTAGTCGGGATTGGTATCATCTTACAATTAGTATTTGGGTTCTTAATCACCAAAGTCCCAATAGTCGCTGAAGGGTTTTCAATATTGAGTCAGGCATTTGTGAAATTCCTGAGTTTTAGTCGTGATGGAGCCGCGTTTATTTTTGGCGATTTAGCCGGTGACAGTTTCGGATTTATTTTCGCTTTTCAGGTACTTCCAACAATTATCTTCTTCTCCACAGTTTCTGCTGGTTTGTATTATTTAGGAATACTTCAAAAGATTGTATTTGGCATCGCCTGGGTTATGGCAAGAACCATGCGTCTTTCAGGCCCAGAGAGCCTTTCTGCAGCAGGAAATATATTCTTGGGTCAAACTGAAGCTCCACTTTTGGTGCGTCCATTTATACCTCAAATGAGTAAATCTGAATTGATGTGTTTGATGACAGGAGGAATGGCAACGATAGCAGGAGGGGTTTTGGCTGGTTATGTGGCCTTTTTGGGAGGTGATAGTTTAGAAGAGCAAAGTAAGTTTGCAGCTTATCTTCTTGGTGCAAGTATTATGAATGCACCAGCGGCAATTGTGATGTCCAAAATGTTTGTTCCAGAAGCTGAAAAAGAAGTCAAGCAAGATAAATTGGAGGTGAATGAAGAAGCAATGGGCGTCAATTTAATTGATGCGATGTCTATAGGAGCTTCTGAGGGATTAAAACTTGCTTTAAATGTAGGAGCAATGTTATTGGCATTTATAGCTGTTATCGCTGCCGTTAATTATGTTTTGAGTGGATTGATTGGAGAATATACTGGATTGAATTCCTTTGTGGTTTCTAGTACTGGAGGACAGTTTCAAGGTTTCTCTTTGGAATATCTATTTGGACAGGTTTTTAGAGTTTTTGCCTGGGTGATAGGAGTGGAATGGGCTGATACACTTCAAGTGGGAAGCTTGCTAGGTCAGAAAACAGTGATCAACGAATTCGTAGCTTATTTGAGTTTATCAGAAATGAAAGAGTTAGGTTCATTAAGTGCCAAATCAATCGTGATTTCGACTTATGCACTTTGTGGATTTTCAAATTTCAGTTCGATCGCAATTCAGTTGGGAGGAATAAGCATCATAGCCCCTAATCAACAAGGAAACCTGAGCCGTTTGGGACTCAGGTCTCTATTTGCGGCTTCTTTAGCCTGTTTAATGACTGCTACGATTGCCGGAATGTTATTCGGATAAATTAGTTGATTCCATATAATTCTTTTCCTACACTTTCATATTTATCGCCTTCAAACCAAAATGGTTTTTCAGCCATATTGGCAATTTTTTGGGCGGATAAGATGTATGCTTTCCAATATTTCACTGCATAATCCAAGTCGAAAGATTCAACTCCATCTGCTTGCTTGTGGTAATATTTATTGATTTCATCATCAAATGCTGTAAACCCTAAACTGAAAGTAGGAGCGGGAACACCTAATTTGGCAAAATTTACATTGTCAGAACGATCGTATAAACCCTGCTCTGGAGAAGGGTCTGATATGGCTTTTAATCCGATTTCTTCAACAGCTTCAGTAATCAACTGATCTCCCGAAGTTCTTCCCAAACCAATTACCGTGATAATAGATGTATTGTTATATCCTCCATTATCAATGTTGAGATTGAAGATTATATCCTTGATTGGAACCAATGGGTGAGAAGCAAAGTAAGCGCTTCCTAACAAACCCTTTTCTTCTGCAGTCCAAGCAGCTAAAAGGATGGATCTTTTTGGTGGATTTTCTGCAAAGTATTTTGCAGCATTAATCACAGCTACTGTGCCCACAGCATTGTCTCTCGCACCGTTAAAAATAGAATCCCCATTTGCATCTGGTTCACCAACTCCCACATGATCATAATGTGCAGAAAGCATGACATATTCATTTTTTAATTCAGGATCTGTTCCTTCTATCCAAGCCACTACATTTTTTCCTTCTATCGCTTTATTTATCTTTTTCTCAATCTTGAATCTAGCTTCTGTGCTAGAAGCTTTTGACATATTTGACTTGATTTTGTTCTTTGGGTCTTTTATCCAGATATAAGGAAGATCACTTGCTGTTCCTTGATCTACAGCTAATTGAGTTCTGTTCAGGTATCGTGAAACAAGCTGCCAAGGAACAGATGGAATATTAAACATTTCTACAATTGCGACAGCTCCTTTCTCCTGAGCGATTTTTGTCTTTTGAGCGCCAAGAGAAAATAAAGCGCCTGGACTCATTTGATCAGGAGCACCAACACTGGTTACCGCGATTTTTCCATTCAGATCTTTTCCTTCGTAATCTTCTTCCATTCCGAATCCAACATCTACTAGTTCGTAAGTTCCTTCTAAATCATTTCCACTTAGAACCAACAAAGTTTCTCCTTGTGTAAAAGCTTCTCCTGAAATGACGATTTCCCCTGTTTTCGGTGGAGTAGACATCATAAATGGGATGATCTGGAAATAACCTGATGCACCTGGAAGTTGCTTGGCTCCATATTTTTCAAATTCTGAAGCAATATATTTTGCAGCCATTTCTATTTCAGGTCGGATTGGATCGCGTCCTTTTAACTCATCCGAAGCTAAATAGGTGAAATGAGAAATTGCTTCTTCTCTATTGAATTTCTTTTCAACATCTTCTACCTGCGCGTAAGTCAAGGAAGAAAGTGATAAGAGCAGTCCAAGGCTCAATGCTAATTTTTTCATAAGGGGATTTTTTGCTCTTCTAAAGTAAAATAATTTCCCCAAATGAATTCTAATACTTCAATTTTTGGAAAGTTGAAGGTTTAAATCACGTAAGGTTCTTTGAAAATGAGATGGAGGCATACAAGTCAACTTTACTGGCTGACCACCTACAGGATGTGTAAACGAAAGGCTCTGCGCATGTAGCATCAAGTTTTGTAAGCCAAATTCTCGTTCTAAAAAAATATTCTGCTTGTTATCGCCATGTTTTTTGTCTCCAAGTATATAATGCCGAATATGAGCCATATGACGCCTTATCTGATGTGTCCTTCCAGTTTCGGGTTTTACTTCTAAAAGACTATAACGGCTGGTCGGATACCTTCCTGTGCTGTTAAAAGGCATTTCTGATTCTGAAAGAACCTGATAATTTGTCTTTGCTTCCTGCAATCTTCCTGATCGCTCACTTTTTAAGGGATGATCGATTGTACCTTGCAGAATCGCAGGAATTCCCCTGACAATGGTGAGATAGATTTTCTCCATTTCTCTATCAGAAAAGAGGTTTTTTAAAGCTGGTAAGACTTTTTCTTGCTTTGCAAAAAGCAAAACTCCACTTGTTGGTCGGTCTAATCTATGTACAGGATATACATGCTGGCCAATCTGGTCCCGCAATAGTTGTAAGGCAAAAACTGTTTCCTGTGCAGCGATAGAGGTTCGATGGACTAATAAACCAGATGGTTTATTGATTGCGATGAGGTATTCATCTTCAAAAAGGATTTCTAATTCCATCTGGTTGATAAGAAAAGAGCCGAATACGGTCGGCTCTTTATTACTTGTTATTAAAATATTGTTCCCGAACCGATTGACTCTTCTTCGTTGTACCAAGCTACAAATTGTCCGGAGGCAACACCTTTTTGAGGTTCATCAAAAATCACATAAAGACCATTTTCTTTCCGGATCAAAGTTGCCCAGGATAATGGTTGTCTATATCTGATTCTTGATTTGTACCGGGCACTTTCACCAATTCCTAAAGCTAAATCTTCTCGAATCCAATGGATTTGATCTTCTTTGACAAACAACCCATATTTCAATAAACCTGGATGAGTTTCTCCCAAACCGGTGTAAATAACATTCTCCTTTGTGTCTGTTCCGATCACAAATAGGGGCTTTCCTGTTCCTCCCACTTGAAGGCCTTTTCTTTGACCTACAGTGAAATAATGGGCTCCATTGTGCTCTCCAAGGATTTTACCTTGGTCTTGTGAGTAATGAATAGGCATGGAGATCGCATCCAAAGTTTCTTTATCCCAATCTTCTGCTGGAATTCCTGCAGGAATTTTTTGGGACTCATATACTTCTAGATTCTCAGGGATTTGAATGATTTTGCCCTTTTTAGGCTTCAATTGCTGTTGAAGAAAATCAGGAAGTCTCACTTTGCCAATGAAACATAAACCTTGAGAATCCTTTTTATCTGCGGTGATCAAATCCAACTCTTTCGCAATTTTCCTAACCTCAGGTTTTTGCAAATGACCTATAGGGAAAAGCGCTTTGCTCAATTGCTCTTGGTTTAATTGGCATAGAAAATAGCTTTGATCCTTATTAGGATCGGCACCTGCCAATAGCTGATACACTGGCTTTCCATCTACCTCAATTTCACCTTTTTGACAATAATGTCCCGTGGCGACAAAGTCCGCTTTTAGCTTTTGCGCAGCTTTTAAGAAAATATCAAATTTGATTTCACGGTTACAGAGAATGTCTGGATTTGGAGTTCTTCCTGCTTCGTATTCTCCAAACATGTAGTCTACGATTCGTTCTCGGTATTCCTCACTCAGATCGATCGCCTGAAAAGGTATTCCTAACTTCTCAGCCACAAGCATGGCATCAGTGGAATCTTCCATCCATGGACATTCATTCGAAATGGTAACGGACTCATCGTGCCAGTTTTTCATAAACATCCCGATGACTTCATAGCCTTGCTCGAGTAGGAGATGAGCGGCTACGGAACTGTCGACACCTCCTGAAAGGCCGACGACTACTCTAGGTTTTGTTTTCATGTGTTGTAATAATTAATGGATTCAAGGTCCATTAGGTTACAGATGATTAGAAAACTTCAATTGAAACAAATTGGTTCTCTTCGGGCAAAGTTAAGGAATAGGAAAATGAAAAAGGGAAAATGTTTTCTTGTTAGGTAAGAATTCATTTTCCCTTCTAGTCTTGAATTTTAAGTTTTTAAAACCCTACAGCTTTATCGTCTCCTCTAGGATCCGCTCCACCTTCCAATTTTCCGTCAGGCAAAACCAGAATTGCATCGACTTTTCCTATGATTGGATTATTGTTTTCAAGGATGATATATCCCTTAGATTTAAGATTATTCAATAAAGTGGTGTCAAAAGAATCCGGTTCGAAACTGACTACATCTGGAAGCCATTGATGATGGAAACGGGCCGATTCTACCGCTTCTTGCATTCCCATATCAAATTCATAGACATTCAAAATTGTCTGTAAAACTGAAGTGATAATCGTAGATCCACCAGGAGTACCGACTACCATCCATAGTTTTCCATCTCTTTCGACCAAAGTAGGTGTCATGCTGCTCAACATTCTCTTTCCTGCCTGAATGCTATTTGCCTCTGCACCGATTAAGCCAAACATGTTTGGTACGCCTGGTTTGGAGCTGAAATCGTCCATTTCATTATTCATGAAAAAGCCAAGCTCGTCGATGTAGACTTTTGAACCATAGGCACCATTGAGAGTGGTCGTAACCGAAACTGCATTTCCCTCGGCATCGATGATGGAATAATGAGTGGTTTCCATACTTTCTGCAAAAGCAATTTTACCTTCAGCAATATCCTCTGACTTGGTAGCCTGATCAAAAGAGAATGTTTCCATTCTGGATTTCAAATATGATGAATCCATTAATTCTGCTTTTGGAATATCAACAAAATCAGGGTCTCCTAAGAAATAATTACGATCTGCATAAGCTCTTCTTTCTGCTTCTACCAAAAGCTGGATATGCTCCGCACTATGGTGACCAAACTCATTCACAGGATACGGTTCGATCATTCCGAATATCTGAGCCAAGGTAATTCCGCCTGAACTAGGAGGAGCCATGGATATGATTTTCAGATCTTTATAATTGAAAATTATCGGTTCTCTCCATGCTGCTTGATAGCTTGCCAAATCCTCTTCAGTAATAATCCCGCCCATTTCCTGGATATGTTTTGAAAGGATTTTTGCTGTTTCACCTTTGTAAAACTCATCCATTCCTCCTTTGGCTATCCTTTTTAATGTTTCAGCCAAAACAGGGAATTTCAAGGTGTCACCTTCATTCACTTCTTTGGCAAAGTAAGTTTCCGGTCCATTTACCTCAATGAATGTTTCTCTTAATCTTTGGAGTCTATTCGCTTGGTTAGCTGTCGTGACATAACCATTCTCAGCAAGTTCGATGACTGGAGCCAATACTTCTTCAGGATTCAGTTTCCCGAATTTCTTTTGTGCGGTAAAAATCCCTGCAATGGTTCCGGGAACACCAGAAGCCAAAGCTCCTTTCGTACTTAAGCCAGGAATCACATCTCCGTTTTCATCCAGATACATATCAGCAAATGCTGCAGCAGGTGCTTTTTCACGGTAATCCAATGACCCGGTTTCTCCATCTGCCATTCTATATATCATAAATCCGCCACCACCAAGATTCCCTGCAAATGGGTAAATGACCGCAAGTGCCATCTCTGTTGCCATCATCGCATCAAAAGCATTTCCTCCTTTTTTGATGATGTCCAAGCCAATTTTAGATGCCTCTTCCCGAGCAGATACCACCATTGCATTTTCTGCAATAGTTCCAGTGATTTTTGGAGAAGTCTCTTTTTTCTCCTGACAGGAGATTGTTGCAATAAAAAAAGTGGCACCTGCTAAAAAAGCGGATGCCACTCGTACTGATTTAATCATTATTCTTCAAGTAGGGTGGTGTTGAATAATTTTAGAATTCGTTTGTATTCGTCAGTCCAGGAACTTGGCTCTACAAATCCATGATCTTCTACCGGATAAATCGCCATTTCCCAATTGTCTTTCCCAAGCTCTATCAATCTTTGAGAAAGTCTGACAACATCCTGAAAATGGACATTAACATCGACCATTCCATGTGCCATTAACAGATTTCCTTTTAGTCCTTCTGCGAAATAGATTGGACCAGATCTTCTATAGGCAATAGGATCTTCTTCAGGTGTATTCAAAATATTGGAAGTGTATCCATGGTTATAATGTGCCCAGTCAGTTACAGATCTTAATGCAGCTCCTGATTTAAACACATCTGGCGCGTTAAATAGAGCCATCAAAGTGATAAATCCACCATAACTTCCTCCATAAATACCGATTCTGTCTGCATCAACACCTTGAGTAGAAACAAGATATTTAGCACCATCTACCTGATCAGAAAGGTCTTTTCCTCCCATATGACGGTAGATTCCTGTTCTCCAGTCTCTACCATATCCAGCACTTGCTCGGTAGTCAATATCCAAAACGGTGTAACCTAGATCAGTTAATAAATTATGGAACATGTATTCTCTGAAATAGCTGCTCCACCATTTATGCACATTCTGAAGGTATCCAGCTCCGTGTACGAAAATGACAGCAGCTCCATTTTTCTTAGAAGGATCTGGGCTATACAATCTAGCCGGTACCTGAGCCCCGTCTTCTGCAGTGAATTTTACAATTTCAGGATCTCTCCAGTTATAGGATTTGAATTCCTCAGATTGTCCAGAAGTTAATTGGGTTGGTTTTGCTCCAACTTTATTGTCCTGAATATAAAGTTCTGTTGGCTTGTTACTATAGGAATACAAAATCGCAAGTTTCTTCTCATCTGGAGAAAGAGTTACCTCGTTGTTTCCAGTCATGGATGTAAGCTTCTCCATTTTCCCACCCATGAGAGGCATTTTATAAAAATGTCTTTCACCTGGATCAACTTCTGAAGTGGTCAAGTACCATGATTTCTGATCTTTAGAAATGAATGGATCAAACACCTCGTATTTTCCTGAAGTCAAGGCGGTTTTTTTACCTGACTCTACATCCATAAGGTATAGATGTGAATAACCAGTTTCTTCTGATTGGAAGTAAATGTGTTTATTGTCTGGAAGCCATCCAAGTGTTCCTCCTGAAAAAGACCATCCAATACCTGGACCAGCAATCCATGCTTCATCTCTTTGTCTGTCAAGTGTTTTTAATTCACCGGTTTTTAGGTCAATCAAAGAAATCCATCTGTCTTTATTGTCATTAGATCGGATATTAATAACTGCTTTAGAGCCATCTTGAGAAAAATAAGGCTGTGATAAAATCACCGATCTTTCTTTTTCTTCCCAGGTTTTCTCAGGGTAATCTTTCACATAATCTGGAAGATCTTTGATTCCTGGTAGTTCGGAAGTACTAATGAAATAAACAGTATCTCTCGTTAAATCATAGATTCCTATTTCTACAGTCGTTGGTTCATTTCCCACTTTTGATCGCGCATTCAAATCAGTGGTATAACCAGAAGCATCTACATAATCTGGAACTTTGGTGTTTTTACTTGATCCTCTGTTGTAATAGGCAAAAGTGGCATATTTAGCATCAGGAGAAAGTGAAAGGCTCACAGGGTTTTTTCCATTCGTATAATAAGTAAACTCCTTTTCGGATTGATCAGAAATTGATTCCCGATAAGCTCTACTGGCTTTTTGAGCCTCTTTTCGCTCTCTTACTACTTGAAGAAGGTCGAGATTATCTTTTTCGAGAAAATCTAGATTTTCCGATCCATTATTTGATTTTTTTTCAGCAGGTTTTGATCCGGAATTAATGTTTGTGACTTTCTCTACTTCTTTCGTGGTTCTATTTACAATGAAGATATTTCCATCAGAAACGAATGAAATCAAGTTTTCATCCGCCAAGAAATTCGGATTGGAAAGGTTCTGATACCATTCTAAAACCACTGTTTTAGATTTTTTTGCCAAGTCTTCAACGATAATTTTCTGATCTTCTAAATAAAGTTGTTGGGTTTTGGTACTGTTATAAGAAGAGGAGCTTTTTCTCAAAGAATTTTCCTCTGGCCAATGAACTTTAACTATTTCAGAGGGAGACGAAAGTGAGATTTTATATAATGAATCTGCAGGATCTCCTTCCAGGTTGTACTTGAAATACACTTGCTGACTTGCATCATCCCATCTTACTGAAGAAGGAAAAGTCCCCATCCACTTCGGATCTCTCATAATATACTCCACAGATAAACTGCTTTGAGCATGAAGTTCAAATAGGGCAATAAACAAGAGGGGCAGAAAAAGAAGTTTTCGCTGCATAGTAAATAGAAGGTTGGTTTTAAAATTTATTTTAATGAAATCAAGAAGTCATTTAGCTCTTCGATGATCAGGTTCAGATGGCCTTGCAATGACTTATTCAAATTTTCAGAGGATTCTAAATTTGCTTCGATTTCTTCCAGTAATTTTCTGCTTTTCAGAGCTCCGATATAGCTCATGGTCGGTTTAGCTTTATGACATCTCTTTTTGATCGTGGCAAAATCCTTTTGCTCATAAAACTTATCCAGTTCTTTTAAATCCTTGATATTTGTATCCAAAATGATTTGAATCATCTCCCTCGTCATTTCAGGGTCATCTTCCCCAAAATACTGATAAATAGATTGCTCATTTATGATTTGATACATAGTCGGAATTAAAAGGGTATAAATTGAAAAAACTTCGTTTGGTACACGCTGCTTAAAATTAAAAACAATTTTCAATTTGTTGCTTTCTAAACAAATGCTTTTCCCTGAATTTATAATTTTTCTTAGAATTATTGACCCTTTCAATGTTTGAAGTCAGGATAACTCTTATGATTTATTATGGCTTCTTACCTTACAATCCCTAATTTTGAGCCTGAAAAAAAGGATTGCTTCATCATGAATCGGAACAAGAAGATCTTTCTGGTGTTATTTATAATCTTCATGTTAATTATCGCATGGATTGGTTATGATATTTCTACCCGTACAACATTTCCCGGATCTAAGGGGAATTTGAAGGAGAGAATTACAACAGGAGAAGGAACTGAAAAATGAAAGCTGGTAAAAAGATAAATATTGAGAATCTCGACCTGGATGAAATGAAAGAGAAAATTTCTGAAAATCCAGGTACTCTTCCATATGCCCATCACACAGGGAGTGCCATCGTAAAACCCGAGGATCAAGGCAAAATAACTGGGAGAGCTTTGGCAGCTATGCAAAGCCAAACGGATATACAGATGTCTCAGATTTACCAGCAAATGCAATTATTGGCTGAGCAAGCAAAGGCCATTCAATCTAGAGTTCAGTATTCCGAGCGGATTTATCAAGCTCAGGTTTCTTTCGAACCACTAATTAATCATCATTACTTTTTATATCAGAAAGAGGATGGAACAGATTTTTTGAGCATGATTTCTCCAAACGAATGGGGGAGAAAAAAAGGCTTTGCAAAGTTTTTAGCCGAAGTAAAATTATTAGCAGATCATACTTGGGATATAGTCCAAGAAAATAAATCAACAGATGGATAATCTGATTACCCGCCAACTTGAATCTATTTTAAAAGAAGCGGAATTAGAGTTCGAAAGAGACTTTGAACTGGAATTAAACCCTAAATTTCTTGATGCGAAAGGAAAAACCTGGTTAGAGGAAATCTATTCAGATTTAAGTGGCTTAAATGAATCTCCATTGCTGAAAAAACTGAAGTTTGATTTCAAAATCAATAGAACTTTGGTTCAATACGATGACGAGTTACACTTTAATAGATATCGATTAATTTCCTTTAGGTCAGATTTTTATAGAGAAAATAATGTTCCGTTTCTTGAGACACAGAAGAGATTATGCCGAACTTATGAAAAAGATTGCCTGAAAGCCGGAATGCAATTAAGAGTTTGGAATGGACCTCCTGTTGCCAAGCATAGTTTTGGTGAATCAAATGAACCTGGAGACTTTTCAGGCAATGGTGCTTCAGGTTGGAAATTATTGGCTTATAATGATGCCCAGATTGATATTCAGACAAGAATTCACGGCTACAAACTGATTCGTCTGACTCCTTATGAAACCTTGATGACAGGAGGCTCTTTAAAAAGGCTGGATCAATTGCTAATGAATCCAAAAGAAGAGCAGCGAAAAGTGCTGCTCAACTGGTTTTTAAGAAAATTGGAATAACCTTGATTAACTGAAAAGGCCGAAAATTTCCCTGTTTACTTTTTCTACCACAAATGAGAAATCAGCCGGATTTTCAACAAAATCCAAGTGATTTACATCAATGATCAAAAGCTTTCCTTCCTGATAGTTTTTGATCCACTCTTCGTAATGTTGATTTAGGTTTTTGAGGTAATCAATCCGCATGGTCGTTTCATAACTTCTACCTCGTTTTTCAATCTGCCCGACTAGCTTAGGGATATCTGCTCTTAAATAAATCAACAAATCTGGAGCTTTGACGTGTGCGATCATACTTTCAAATAAACTCTGATAGTTTTCATAATCGCGATCAGTCATTAAACCGCTTTTATGCAGGTTTGCCGCAAAGATGTATGCATCCTCATAGATGGTACGATCCTGAATGAAATCATACTCATTTTCTTGGATCTTCTTGATCTGATTAAATCTGGAATTCAGGAAATAAACCTGTAAATGGAAAGCCCATCGTTTCATATCTGCATAAAAATCAGGCAAATACGGATTGTTGTCTACTGCTTCATATTCAGCTTTCCAACCATAATGTTTAGCAAGCTTTTCAGTAAGCGTCGTCTTCCCGCTTCCAATATTTCCGGAAACTGCGATGTGCATTTGAATTAGGATTAATTGGAAAATCTTGGAGAAACGACCAAATCTTTACTTCCCTTGGTGTATTGATAGAAACCTTCGCCGGTTTTGACTCCTTTAAAGCCAGCTTCTACCATGTTTACCAATAAGGGACATGGAGCATATTTTGGGTTACCAAATCCTTCATGAAGCACTCTTAAAATCGAAAGGCAAACATCCAATCCTATAAAATCTGCTAACTGTAAGGGTCCCATTGGATGTGCCATTCCCAATTTCATTACTGTGTCAATCTCATTGACTCCGGCCACATTCTCATATAAGGTATAAATCGCTTCATTGATCATTGGCATCAAAATTCTATTCGCTACGAAACCTGGATAATCATTTACCTCGACTGGTACTTTTGACAGTTTTCTGGAAAGATCCATGATCAGTGAGGTAGTTTCATCAGAGGTTGCATATCCACGGATTACTTCAATAAGCTTCATCACGGGAACAGGATTCATGAAGTGCATTCCAATTACCTGATGAGGACGCTTGGTGGCAGCGGCAATTTTTGTGATGGAGATAGAGGATGTGTTAGAAGCCAAAATCGTATGTGATGGACATAATTCATCTAATTGGCGAAAAATATCCAATTTGATATTCATGTTTTCAATTGCTGCCTCAATTACCAAATCTGCAGATTCTACCCCTTTTGATAATTCAGTAAAGGTTGAAATATTTGATAGAGCAGTGGTTTTGTCGCTTTCGGTAATCAACTCTTTAGCGACTTGTCTATCTAAATTCTTTTGAATGGTAGAAATCGCTTTATCTAAAAATTCCTGCTTGATGTCTATCAATGATACCTGGTAGCCATGCTGAGCAAAAACATGTGCGATGCCATTTCCCATGGTTCCAGATCCAATAACAGCTATATTTTTCATTTCTCTGTAATTTTTAAGTTAGTATTGGGTTTACGATCGATCCTTAAGTTGGAGGATTATCCAAAACTAGTTCCCTCACTTTCTAATTCCAATTTTTTTTAATTCCAACTCTGACTCTCAATGTCATAAATTCTTCTCTTTCAAAATAGGATTAATGCCTACCTTTGAAGCATGAAAGAACTAGGTTTGATAAGTACACTTCCCATCAATCGATTTACTGATTTCGGAGCATATTTAGCTTTGAGCTCAGGTGAGGAAGTGCTTTTACCCAAAGGGTATTTGCTCGGCGATGAAAAAGAGGGAGAGGAGATTGCCGTATTTGTCTACACAGATAGTGAGGATAGACCTGTAGCTGTTACAGAAAGTCCCAAAGCCTTATTGGATGAGTTTGCTGTTTTAGAAGCCAAGGAAATAGCGCCATTTGGTGCATTTATGGATTGGGGTTTACCAAAGGATTTGTTGGTTCCCAAAGCCGAAATGGGCCAAAATATGGTTCCAGGAAAGAAATATCTGATCAAAGTCTGCATTGATTATCAGACCAATCGACTGATCGGAGTAAATAAATACAGAGATTTTATATCTGAAGCGCCCATTAGCTATGTTCCCGGAACAGAGGTTTCCGGTTTGGTATTCGATAAAACTGACCTTGGATACAAAGTCTTGATTGAGGATAAATACGAAGGATTGGTTTTTGCAAATGAGGTATTTCAACCTTTGGAAGTTGGTGACCTTCGCAAATTCTTTGTGAAGAAAAGAAGGGATGATGGGAAAGTCGATCTTCAGCTTTTACCGGTAGGCAGGGTGAAGTACGATGAAGGAGCCGAATTGATTTTGTCACTTTTAGAGGAAAAAAGCTTTTTGCCACTGCATGACAAATCAGCTCCGGAAGAAATCCAGAGGGAGCTGGGAATGAGTAAAAAGCATTTTAAGCAATGTATTGGTCAACTTTATAAAGCTGGTAAAATCCAGATTTTAGAAAATGGGATTTCTATAAACTCTACTAATTGAGTTTAAAGATATCGCTTGGGGTCTTACATAAAATTGCCTTGTTTCTTAAAATAGCAATGGGAGATTTGATGAGGTGAGGATTTCTAACCAGGATATTCAACCAACTTTCTTCATCCCAATTCTTTCCTGCGATCTTCAACTGGTACTCAGGATGAGCTTTATTCAATAGATCTTTTGCCCGAAGATTTAATTTTAAAAGCATGCTATTCCATTGAGTTGTAGTGATCCTTTCTTTGACCACATCGATTTGATTGATAAACTTTGCTACGCTGTGGGCATATGCTAAAGTCTGCTTATCTATCACCTGGTCAGGGCTATGATAGAAATAAAGTTCTGAAGGGTGCATTTTCATAGGATTTTGGATTTATTGTTATATAATATACTGATAATCTATATTTTATGAAATTATTTTTGGAAAATTTAAATCTTGAAAAAGAAAAAATAGAGTGGAAATTGACCTGAAAAGTTTTCAATCAGAAAGTAAATCTGAGTTTCCTGCCAATAAAAAATTGAAAGAAAGGCTCAGGAAAGTCAAACCAAAAGAGTTGGATCAGAAATTTGAGTCCACCCATGAAGCTGTTTTCCAGGAGACTGATTGTTTACAATGTGCCAATTGCTGTAAAACGGCAAGCCCGATTTTTATACAAACAGATATCGATCGGCTGGCGAAGGTATTTCGGATGAAAAGCAGTCAATTTATCGATGAGTATTTACACAGGGATGAGGAAGGGGACTTTGTTTTAAATTCATCGCCATGTCCATTTTTGAATGAGGATAACAAATGTCTAGTTTACGAATCCAGACCAAAAGCATGCAGAGAGTATCCTCATACCAACAGAAAAAATATGCATGGAATATTAAATTTAAGTCTCAGAAATACTCTAGTTTGCCCTGCAGTTTTCAAAATTTTCTCAGAGATTGGCAAAGAATATAGAAAGTAATCCATTTCTTTTGCTTTTTTTTGAAGGACAAACCTATAACAATAAACATGAATAATCAGGATACACACTTTTTAGGAGTGGACGTGGGGGGAACTCACTTAAAAATTGGACTAATTGATCGGCAAGGAGAGATAATCGACTTCCAGAAAGAAGATACAACTCCTTTTCGTGACCATCCTGATGGCTTTGGACCCTGTTTCATCAGTGGAATTGGGAAATATCTTGAGAAGTATCCAACTGTTAAAAAAGTAGGTATTGGACTTCCAGGATTGATTTCCAAAGACAGAAATACGACGCTGGAAATTCCGGCAATTCCCGGTTTAAATGACTTTAATTTAAAGGGCGGACTCGAAACTGCATATCCTGACTATGAGTTTTTCCTTGAAAATGACGCAGCTGCTGCAGGCATCGGTGAATTTTACTTTGGAAAAGATGATCCCAGTGCCAATTTCTTGTTTGTAACCATGGGAACTGGAATTGGTAGTGCTCTAGTATTGGACGGAGAGGTTTTCAAAGGTTCGAGGGGAAATGCCATGGAGATGGGGCATATGCTTTCCAGAGGAAATGCAAGACTGGAAACTTTGGTGGGTAGAGATGGAATTCTCAAAATTATGGAGAGAATGATTGCTGCTTATCCTGAAAAAGCCGGAGACTTAGTGAATAAGGAATTGGGAACCCATTTATTGGTAAATACAGCTAAAGCTGGAAATGAAGTTTCTTTAATGGTTTTCAAAGAAGTAGGGACTATTCTCGGAGAAGCCATCGTATCAACGATTCGTGTTCTGGATGTAACTGAAGTCTATTTTGGAGGAGGAATTTCCGCAGGTTTGGAGTTTATGATGCCATCTTTGGATCATACCATCAGACAATATTTGACACATTATTATGTCAAAGACTTAAAACTTAAAAAAGCGACTTTGGAAAACAATGCAGGAACTTTAGGAGCTGCTGCATTATGTTTTATGGGTTCAGGGTTGTAATAGTCACCTCTGAAACTTTACTGATCGCATTCATTCGAAAAAGAACTCTAAGGGGTTCTTTTTCTGGTTTTACACCGTCACAATCTTGGCTAGGCTCTAAAAAGTAAAAGAAAAAGCTTTGGCTTTTATCTACTAATTCCACTCGGTCTGGTCTTCCAAATGTTTTAATGATGGATTGATTGTTTTCTCCTAAAAACGAGTTTTTGATTTTTTCCAATTCGTCTAAATCCTGGATTCGCAATCCCTTGCAGCCATATCTGTCTGCTTTCCAGTTTTCGATGTTGATATTTCCTGTTTCAAGTTTCCCACCGCAAGCGGAAAGAATCAGTAAGAAGACTGGAATGAATTGTAGAAAATGCTTTCGCATAGCTTTAAAGGGAGACTTTCGGTATTTCAGATGTGAGCTTTTGGTTTTTCCAAAGCCAGAAGAAAGATGCAAAAGTATAAACTCCAAGGATAGAAAGCAGAAAAGCCTGAGAAATGTTTATTTCGAAGAGCGTGTATATACTCAATGAAAATACTAGGACCCTCAAAAACTCCTGAGGAAAATACCACTTTCTCTTTTCAAAGATTCCCGAAAAACTCACTGTGGTCCAAATTATTAAAAGACTGATTGCTGTTTTTGTGAACCAATCAAATTGCTCTACTTGAAAAAGGAAAAACCCGGTCAATACAAGCAATAAGATATATTGAACAAAAATATACCAGTTCATAGTGGAAGGAACTACGGTTTCAAACTTTTGGTAATCGGCTTCTATTTCTTTTGGTGCACGATAACCTCCCAAGTAAGCGGGGAGCCATCCTGGTTTATTGAATAGGTATTTTAATTTGTCAGGAAATGATCTGATTTGTTTGATCTCTTCTTTCATGGTGGCATAATGAGCTAAATTTACCCAAAATGGATTCCAACTTCTCACAGGAGTAGTGATTCCATAAGTAGGAGTTTCTTCTTCTTCCTGAAATGTTCCAAACCATTTATCGAAGAGGATAAATGTTCCGCCATGATTCTTATCAATGTATTTTGGATTTCTACCATGATGAACCCGATGATGGGAAGGCGTATTCATGAACTTTTCTAGAAATCCCATTTTGCCAATCACTTCTGTATGGATCCAAAACTGATATAATAAATTCAATCCGGAGGCGAGAACCAGCATTACTGGATCAAATCCTAAAATTGCCAAAGGAAAATAAAAGAAGAAGGTCCAGATAGTCTGAGTGCTACTTTGGCGAAGGGCTACGGATAAGTTGTATTCTTCGCTGGAATGATGAACGACATGGCCTCCCCAAAACAAATTGATTTCATGACTCATTCGATGTGCCCAATAGTAGCAGAAATCATATAGGAAAAACAGAAGCAGGAAAGTCCAAACATTATTAGGGACTGTGAAAATTGAAAAATTCTGGAAGATCCAAGTGTAAATCCCAATCGATAGTATCTTAATAAAAACTCCGGTAACCTGAGAAATTACTCCACAGTTGATATTGGTAATGGCATCATTGAGTCGATAACCAGGGTGTTTTTGAAATCGGAGAACGATCATCTCAAGTGCCATCAATATGAAATACATGGGGATGGCAATGACTACTGGACTGAGGTTCATTTATTTGGGCTTTTTTGGGACTGTACTTGTCAAATATAAACATAAAATGAACATCGATTTGGTCAAATCAGTTTGATCAAATCCTTTATATTAGCACATTCAATTCTACAAGATTATGTACTATCGCTTTGGTAAAGCCTTCTATTTCCTAAGTATCCTCTTCTTTGTCTTTTATTTGTTGTACTTCTATTCTGCGATGCCTGAGCAAATCAGTTTTAGTCAGGATGAATCAGGAAATCTTCTAAAAGAGATGAGCCGAGGATCATTTTTTTATGGAATGATTGGAGTTTTTATTCTCTTTAATGCAATTGTTCTACTTCCTCCGAAATTATTGGAAACCAAAAACCACCGAGGATTGGTGAGATTATTTCCTGTAGGGGATAAGTTTCGTGATTACTATCTGGGATGGTTTTACTCCTTTGGAGGGATACTCAATGTCAGTCTAGCACTATTTATTTTCTATACCCATGCAGTCAATAACATGGATGATGATGCTCCCCAGCAGTTTGATTTCCTATTTTATGTGATCCCTGTGCTTTTTGTCGTTTGGATCATAGGATTATTCGCTATTATGGTGGGTAAATTCAAGCAAGTTCAAAATAAATCTTAAGCGGTTTTATCACAAAGTAAATTATGGCAGAACCAGTTAAATATACCGAAGACAGTATTCGATCTCTTGATTGGAGAGAGCATATCAGACTTAGACCCGGGATGTATATCGGGAAACTAGGCGATGGTAGTGCCCAGGATGACGGTATTTATGTCTTGGTAAAAGAAGTTCTTGACAACTCAATAGATGAGCACATGATGGGCTATGGAAGGACCATCGAAGTGAAAATTTCTGAGCATAAAGTAGAAGTAAGAGATTACGGAAGAGGCATTCCTTTGGGGAAAGTGATCGACTGTGTTTCTAAAATAAATACCGGAGGTAAATACGATTCAGGAGCCTTTCAAAAATCTGTTGGATTGAATGGTGTCGGTACAAAAGCTGTGAATGCACTTTCCGATTTTTTTAAAGTTCAGGCATATCGAGATGGAGAGACCAAAGTTGCAGAATTTGAAAAAGGAATTTTGACCAATGACGCTCCGATCACCAAAACTTCGGACAGAAATGGCACGAAAGTCGTTTTCTCTCCTGATTCCAGCATTTTCAAAAATTACCATTTTATTCCTGAATATCTGGAAAACCAGATTTGGAACTACGCTTATCTAAACGCTGGATTAACGATCAACTTTAACGGGAAAAAGTACTTCTCAGATAAAGGACTTTATGATCTTTTGTCCAATAAAGTAGATGAGGAAAGCCTTCGATACCCGATTATTCATTTAAAGGGGAACGATATTGAAGTGGCTATTACTCACACCAGTCAATACGGTGAGGAATATTATTCTTTCGTAAATGGCCAGTATACCACTCAAGGTGGAACTCACTTGGCAGCCTTTAGGGAGGCGATTGTGAAGACGATTCGGGAGTTTTTCAAAAAAGACTACGATGCTTCTGATATCCGTCAAAGTGTAGTTGCTTCAATTGCAGTGAGAGTTCAAGAACCTGTTTTTGAATCTCAGACCAAAACCAAATTAGGTTCGCAATCTGTAGGGCCAGATGGACCGACGTTGAGGACTTTTGTAAATGACTTTATTAAAACCGAGTTAGATAATTTCCTACATAAAAATCCTGCTGTCGCAGATGCTCTTCTTAAGAGAATTTTGCAATCTGAGCGGGAGAGAAAGGAAATCTCAGGGATTAAGAAATTAGCGAATGAGCGTGCTAAAAAAGCCAATTTGCATAATAAAAAGCTTCGTGATTGCCGAGTTCATTACGATGATCCAAAGGCAAATGAAGATCAAAAAAATAACACCATGCTTTTCATTACGGAAGGAGATTCAGCTTCTGGATCTATAACAAAATCCCGTGATGTGCAGACTCAGGCAGTATTTTCTTTGAGAGGAAAGCCTCTGAACTGCTTCGGTATGACCAAAAAAGTGGTGTATGAAAATGAAGAGTTTAATCTTTTGCAGCATGCACTGAATATTGAAGATGGCATTGAAAATCTTCGATACAGAAAGATCGTGATTGCTACAGATGCGGATGTTGATGGTATGCATATCCGATTGTTGATTATGACTTATTTCCTTCAGTTTTTCCCAGATTTGGTGAAAAATGGTCACTTATTTATTCTTGACACGCCTTTGTTTAGAGTGAGAAATAAGAAGGAAACGATCTACTGCTACACTGATGAGGAGCGTCAATTGGCGATTCATAAATTAGGTTCAAAACCTGAAATCACACGATTTAAGGGCTTGGGGGAAATATCTCCTGAGGAATTTGGAACCTTTATCGGAGAGGATATTCGATTGGAACCTATTATTTTGAACAAAGAGACTAAGATTGCAGATTTGCTTGGTTTCTATATGGGGAAAAACACTCCAACTCGCCAGAATTTTATCATTGATAACCTCAAGATCGAAAAAGATTTAGCACTAGAAGATCCAAAAGCAGAAAGTGTCAGCGAGGAGGAGGCTGCCTGATCTGTTTAATAAAATGAGTAAAACTTAAATCTTTCTTTTAAGAAAGTCATGTCAAAGCTCGCTGGTTAAACACAGCTAGCTAGACTAATAACCAAGATTATTTCATGAGTGAAGAAAATGATTTGACAAAAGACGGAAGCCTTCATGATTCTGTTCCGGTTACCGGGATGTATAAGGAATGGTTTCTTGATTATGCTTCTTATGTAATTCTCGAACGTGCCGTTCCTGCTATTGAAGATGGTCTAAAGCCTGTGCAGCGTAGGATCCTTCATGCCATGAAGGAAATGGATGATGGACGATTCAATAAAGTAGCGAATATCATCGGCCAATCCATGCAATATCACCCACACGGAGATGCTTCCATTGGTGATGCCATTGTCAATCTTGGACAAAAAGAACTTTTAATAGAAACTCAAGGTAACTGGGGCGATATCCGTACAGGTGATAGAGCTGCGGCTGCCAGATATATTGAAGCAAGACTTTCAAAATTTGCACTTGAAGTCGTTTTTAACCCTCAAACTACAGAATGGCAACTTTCCTACGATGGTAGAAAGAGAGAGCCTGTAACCCTACCAGTGAAGTTTCCTTTGCTTTTGGCTCAAGGGGTAGAAGGGATTGCAGTAGGACTTTCAACGAAGATTCTCCCACATAATTTCTGTGAACTGATCGAAGGTTCAATTGAGATTCTTAAAGGTAATCCTACGAATGTACTTCCTGATTTCATTACAGGTGGTTTAGCTGACTTCTCAGAATACAATGGAGGTCAAAGAGGTGGAAAGGTTAAAGTCCGAGCCAAGATCGAGGAGGAAGATAGTAAGACTATTCTGATCAAAGAAATTCCTTATGGTACTACTACGGATTCATTGATTGACTCCATTCTGAAAGCGAATGACAAGGGGAAAATCAAGATCAAAAAGGTAGTAGACAATACTGCTAAGGATGTAGAAATAGCTGTTCAACTAGCACCTGGAGTTTCTCCGGATGTGACGATTGATGCTTTATATGCATTTACAGATTGTGAGGTTTCCATCTCTCCAAATGCCTGCGTGATCATTGATGATAAGCCGGTTTTCCTGAATGTCAATGATATTTTAGCTTACAATACGAAGCAAACCAAAGCTCTTTTGAAGCGAGAGTTGGAGATTCGTAAAGCTGAACTGATGGAAAAATTGCTTTTCTCTTCATTAGAAAAGATTTTCATCGAAAATAGAATATATAGAGATATCGAAGAGTGTACCACTTGGGAAGCTGTTCTAGAGGCGATCGATCGTGGATTGGATCCATACAAGCCTGATTTTTATAGAGAGATTGTACAAGAGGATTTAATTAAACTTACTGAAATCAGAATCAAGAGGATTTCAAAATTCGATGCTTTCAAAGCGGATGAATTGATGAAACGCCTTCAGGATGAATTGAAAGAAGTGAATTATAATCTTCGTCATCTGACTGATTTTGCAATCAAGTACTATGAAAACCTGCTGGCCAAATACGGAAAAGGCAGAGAGCGTAAAACGGAGATTCGTGCATTTGATACCATTGAAGCCTCTGTGGTTGCTGCAAATAATGCCAAACTTTATGTGAACAGAGCCGATGGTTTTGTTGGAACAGGGTTAAAGAAGGACGAATTTGTTTGTGACTGTTCTGATCTAGACGACATCATCGTGATACGAAAAGACGGTAAATGTATGGTGTCTAAAATCCAGGAAAAGAACTTCATGGGCAAGGACATTCTACATGTTGCTGTTTTCAGGAAAGGGGATGAGCGAATGGTTTATAACCTGATTTATCTTGATGGTGGATCAGGAAGAGTCATGGTCAAAAGATTCCAGGTTCTAGCTGTTACTAGAGATAAAGAATATGATCTAACCAAAGGAACAAAAGGCTCTAAAACTCTTTATCTCACTGCCAATTCAAATGGTGAAGCTGAAATTGTAACGGTTTACCTCACTCAAGGAGCAAAAGCAAGAGTGAAAGTGTTTGACTTTGACTTTTCAACGATTGAAATCAAAGGTAGGGGAGCAGGAGGAAATATTCTGACCAGATATCCAGTAAGGAAAATCCAATTAAAAATGGAAGGTGTTTCCACTTTGGGAGGTTTGGATATCTACTACGATCCGATTGTCGGAAGATTGAATACAGATCAAAGAGGTGAATTGATCGGGAATTTCCTGGGTGATGATAAGGTATTGGTTTGCTACAAAACTGGAGAGTATGAGTTAACCTCTTTTGAGTTGACAAACCGTTATGAACCTTCCAATGTATTATTGATAGAAAAATTTGATGAGGATAAGGTCATTTCTGCAATTCATTTCGATGGAGGGACCAAAACCTTCTATGTCAAGCGTTTCCAGATTGAGACTACAACACTCAATAAGAAATTCAATTTTATCACAGATCATAAGCAGTCCTATTTAAAAGTTGTTTCTACGGAAAAGCAACCTCAGATTTCAGTGAAAATCCTCAAAGGAAAAGAAGAGGAAGTGATGGAATATGACATGGATATGTTGATTGATGTGAAGGGTTGGAAAGCTATTGGAAATAAGCTCAGCTCACATGAGGTTAAGGAAATCACTTTGATTCAATCAAAAAAATCTAGTCAAGAGGAAACAGTTGATTCTGAAGAAGAAGCAGAAGATGACGAGCAGATAGAAGTTGGAAAAACGATTGATCTTTCTGTAAAGAAAGATGATGAGGAGCAGTTGGGATTATTTTAGAAAACCTGAATGGAAGAAAACCCATTAAATACTGTTGACCAAAATCTAATTAACTATTTGGGGCAATACATTACTCAACACAAAAAGTCAGTGATGGAGCGTGTGTTGTCCCAAAGAACACGATTTTTTACAGTGGTTTTAGAAGACATTTTTAAACCACACAATGCAAGTGCTGTCTTGCGAACCTGCGACTGTTTTGGGATTCAGGATGTCCATGTGATCGAGAAAACAAAAGAGTATAAAGTGAACCCTTTTGTAACAAGAGGAGCTTCTCAGTGGGTTGATCTTTATAAATACCATAATCCAGACGGATCTGGTGTCCAAGATTGTTTTTCAACACTTAAAAGTAAAGGGTACAAAATCTTTGCAACAAGTCCAGTGGATGATTCCATTTCGATTTCAGAGCTTAATCCAAACGAAAAAATCGCTCTGGTTTTTGGAAATGAGCATGAAGGAGTCAGTCAGGAAGTCATTGAGAATGCTGATGGATTGGTACATATTCCTATGCATGGATTTACCGAAAGTTTCAATATTTCAGTTGCAGCCTCTTTATTTTTGCATCATTTGATTCAATCGGCAGAGACCGAGAACATACCAGATTTTTATTTGGCAGATGAGGAAAAAAGTGTCTTGAAACTGCAATGGTATAAATCTGTAGTTAAAAACTCAGATATTCATGAGAAGGCGTTTTATCAAGGATTGAAGTGAGTTAGACTTTAATTCTTAGAGAAAAGCGATTTTACTTTTTCTCCAAAAGGAACCTGTTCGGATTTTCTTTTTGACCTTTTTCTTTGCCTTTGTCTTTTCTTTTGATCCTTGCTTTTGGTTAGAACAGTCCTTGCTGAAAAACCAACTTGGCCTCTAAAAAACTCTTCACGGCCGGCGATGTTGAAATTCGGCTTATAATCCAAAGACAAAACAGTGCTGGCTATTGTAAATTCTATTCCTCCAATAGCTTCAATTCCCATGGTCTTATTGCCATAAGTCTGAACGATCTCTTTTTCTATTTCATTTTTTCTAAAACTCTCTTCATTTCCAAAAGCGACTCCTGCACCTAGGTAATAATTAAGGCGTTTTGAGATAATTGGTTTGTGCTTTTCTAGCAAAACACTCAAGCTGGAATTTCTGGAAAAGTCTGTCTGTAGAATCCCTTCTATACTTGTTCTTTCCATGATTCTCTGCTGAAAAGTTACTCCAAATTGTCTACTGATTTGGTTGTTGCCAAGTCTGATACCGACAGCATTCCCATATTTCTGTGCGAAAATCGAATTGGATATTAGAAGCAAAAAACAAATGATTGGAATTGAATAAAACTTGAATCTCATGTAAAGGCTTTTTAATGGATGTGCCTTTGTCCAAGAATTATTCCAATTCTTAAATCTTTAAAAAAGTGTAAAAAAAATGCCTTCCAGAATTGAAAGGCATTGAATTTTATTCGCTTACGACAATTTTTTCAATTTTGTCTCCGGCTCTGATTAAGTCAATGACATCGAGACCTTCAACCACCTTTCCAAAACAAGTGTGGTTTCTGTCTAAATGTGCGGTATTATCTCTGCTATGACAAATGAAAAATTGTGATCCACCGGTATTTCTTCCTGCATGGGCCATGGATAAAACTCCTCTGTCATGATATTGATTGTCTCCGTCCAGTTCACATTTGATTTTATATCCAGGACCTCCAGCGCCATTTCCAATTGGGCATCCACCTTGGATTACAAAGTTGGGGATAACTCTATGGAAAGTCAGACCATCGTAAAAGCCTTTATTAGATAAATCAATAAAATTTTGAACTGCAATAGGAGCATCCTTCTCATAGAATTCCACCTTCATAGTTCCTTTTTCAGTAATAATTTCCGCTGTTCTCATTTTTTTAAGATAAATAGAAAGGTATTGCGCTTTGTTTTATTAAAAATTATAATGCAAAAATAGTAGATTAATTGAATAATTTCGTGAAAAAATGATAGGGAGTATATACTCCCTATCAATCTTAACATATCTCAGGCGCTCCGTTCATAATGTCCTGATTTGCAAAAGATTCAAACTTTTTGAAATTATCTACAAACGCTATTGCCAGCTTCTTTGCCTGAATGGTATAATCATCTGGGTTTTTCCAGGTGCTTTTAGGGTTTAGAATTTCTGATGGAACTCCTTCACAGGATTGAGGTACTTCAAATCCGAACACCTCATGTTTGATGAAACTTACTTGATCTAGCTTGTTTTCAAGTGCAGCTGTTATCATTGCCCTTGTATAAGGAAGTTTCATTCGTGAACCAACACCATAAGGTCCTCCAGTCCAGCCAGTATTAATAAGCCAAACATTCACCTCATGTTTTTCCATTTTCTCCCCAAATAGTTGTGCGTATGCTGTTGGGTGTAGGGGAAGGAAAGCAGCTCCAAAGCATGCAGAAAAAGTCAACTTTGGCTCTGTGACCCCCATTTCTGTTCCGGCAACTTTTGCTGTATATCCAGAAATAAAATGGTACATCGCCTGACTTTTATTTAATCTCGAAATAGGAGGGATGACTCCAAAAGCATCCGCTGTCAGGAAGAAAATGTTTTTAGGAATTCCTCCTATAGATGGCTTCTGTGCATTTGGAATGTAATGGATAGGATAAGCAGTTCTTGTGTTTTGAGTGACTTCAATATTTGAATAATCTACCTCTCGGGTTCCAGGAATGAATCTGGTATTCTCTACTATTGACCCGAACTTAATCGCGTCCCAGATTTCAGGTTCTTTTTCTCTACTCAGATCTACCACTTTAGCGTAGCAACCTCCTTCAAAATTGAAAACAGTATTATCCGTCCATCCATGCTCATCATCTCCAATGAGATTTCTATTTGGATCTGCTGACAAAGTAGTCTTTCCAGTACCGGATAGTCCGAAGAAAATGGCTGTATCACCCTTTTTACCAATGTTTGCAGAGCAATGCATGGAAAGTATGCCTTTATCATGTGGAAGTAGGAAGTTCAGCACAGAGAATATCCCTTTTTTCATTTCTCCTGCATAAGCAGTTCCCCCGATTAAAATGGTTCGTTTGCTCAAGTTTAGGATAGCAAAATTCGGATTTTTAGTGCCGTCAGTTTCTGGATTTGCTTCAAAATCCGGTGCACAGATGATTTTAAAATCAGGAACAAAATTCTCCAATTCCTCTTTTCCTGGTCTCAAAAACATGTTGTGGCAAAATAGATTGTGCCAAGCCAAGGTATTGTAGACTCTCAATTTTAATCTGTGATTTTCATCTGCACCGGCAAAAGCATCTCTGACAAATAGATCTTTTTCACTTAGGAAATACATCATTTTTTGCTCCAGCAAATCAAATTTGTCTGAATCAAAAGGAATGTTGATGTCTCCCCACCACACACTTTCTCTTGTTTTATAATCTAAAACAATGAATCGATCCTGTGGGGATCTTCCTGTGAATTTGCCGGTATCGGCCATCAATGCACCAGTCGAAGTGAGAAATCCCTCACTTCGTTCTAAAGATTGTTCAACTAGTGAAGCTGGTGGTAAATTGAGATAGACATTTCCTGAAGTTCTTATATCCATAAGCCCTTCAGAGGAATTTGGGTTTTCCAGAACGCTGTTCTGCATAAAATATTGGGTTTACAAACTGAAATAAGTCTGCTCAAAATTAAGAAAAAGCTTAGATAAAAAACCATAAAATGTGCGTTTTTTGGCTTTTCAATCGATTACGAAGAAAAAACAGTAGTTTATTTGGCGGTTGTTTCTTTGACTTGAAATTCAGTATCGTAAAAGTAGATTTTCCTTAAAAATTCAGAATTATGATTCTCTCCATAAATCAAAGATTCTTGGCATAAAGTCCTAAAAACGATTATCATTGTAAATTAAATATTCACCCAAATAATTAACTCCTTGGAAAAACAACTTACTCCGGAATTTGATGGACCTACCGTTTTTGGTCATCCAAAAGGTCTGATGACCTTGTTTTTTACAGAAATGTGGGAACGGTTCAGCTACTATGGCATGCGTGCTTTGCTGATCTTATTCATGACAAAAACAATTGCAGATGGAGGTTTAGGGTTTGATGATACTACCTCTGGAGCGATCTATGGTTTATATACTATGGGTGTTTATTTACTAGCATTACCAGGAGGATGGCTTGCAGATAGACTTTTTGGATTGAAAAAATCTGTTTGGTATGGAGGGATAATCATTGCGATTGGGCACTTCATGATGGCCGTTCCAGGAGTGATGGCTATAGTAGAAGGAAATCATGGCCCGAAAACAGAACTTTCAACATTAGATACCAGCACGTTCTTCTTAGGTTTGATTTTGATTGTTATTGGTACAGGATTATTAAAGCCAAATATCAGTTCAATCGTTGGTCAATTATATCCGAAAGGAAGTACAAAACGTGATGCAGGTTTCTCTATTTTCTATATGGGAATCAACTTAGGTGGTTTTATTGCACCAATTGCCTGTGGTACTCTAGCTACTTATGATATGCACTTGGGATTTGGTTTAGCTGGATTCGGGATGCTTTTAGGCTTGATTCAATACAAATTAACAGCAAAGAATATCGATGGATATGGTGAACCTCCAGTAGTAGAAACTCCTACTGAAATCGAAAGTCAAAAGAAACTTAAATCCTCTGTATCCTGGATTGGGGTTGGTTTGATAGCAATTATCACAGTACTTTTTATGGGGTTTATACCTATTAATGTTTCTGCTATTGCCGGCGCTTCAGGAACTGTGATTGCATTAGTGGCCTTTGGTTATTTAGGCTATGTGATAGCTTTTGGAGGTTTGAGCAAGTCAGATAAAAATAAAGTAGGAGTAATCGCAATTTTGTTTTTATTCTCAGCGATGTTCTGGTCAGGTTTTGAACAGGCGGGTTCTACGTTGAACCTTTTCGGAGAAAGATTTACAGATAGAACAGTTTTGGGTTGGGAAATTCCAGCAAGTTATTTCCAGTCCATCAATTCATTATTCATTATCATTTTTGCTCCATTCTTTGGTGCTCTTTGGGTATGGCTAGGTAGAAGAAATCTTGAGCCTAGCTCTCCATTGAAATTTACTTTTGGTTTGTTGCTGTTGGGTCTGGGTTTCTTTGTGATGTATTTCGCAGCGAAAATTGCTGCTTCAGGAGAATTGGCTGCGCCAACGTGGTTGATTCTAACTTACATGCTGCACACCTTCGGTGAATTGAGCTTATCCCCAGTAGGATTGAGCTTAGTGACCAAATTGGCTCCAAATGGCTATGGTGGACAAATGATGGGTATATGGTTCCTTTCTGTTGCCCTAGGAAATCTAATCGCTGGGCTGATTGCAGGAGAGGCCAGTGGTGGTACAGAAGAAGCTTTGTTACAAATGCCAGATCAATACATGTTGATTGTCTACACTGTCGTTGGTTCTGCAGTGCTTCTTTTCTTATTGAAGCCAATAATCAGAAAGATGATGGGCGAAGTTCATTAATCAAAAAATTGAATAAAATAAAAAAGGGAAGTCAAAACTGACTTCCCTTTTTTATTGCTTTTCCTTTTCTGCCACCCAATTTTTTATGTCAGAAAGCATTTGATTTAGTTTCTGGCGATCTAATAATTGACCATCAATGATGACATCTTGAATACTTAAAGTTGCCTCAATGTGATCTAATGGATTTTCATTAAGAAGAACAAGGTTGGCGCGCTTGCCTTTATCTACAGATCCGTATTCCTTTTCAAGCCCAAAATATTCAGGGCCATTGATCACTGAGGCCTTTAATGCTTCGCGGGGAGTCAAGCCATATTTCACTAGTTTTTGAAGCTCTAAATGAATTGCCAATCCTGGAAAATCATAAGTATTTAAATACCCAGCATCTGTCCCAGCATAGATTTTCATTCCTGATTCTTTTACTAATGGAATTAAGTTGGCCGTGGCCTCAAAGCTCTTTTTTCTATTTTCTTTATCCTCAGGAGTATCATTCGCCATTCTCTGAATTCTCCATTGATAACTTTCTTTCAACTTAGGTCCCAAATAATTCAAAATGGTATCCTCTTTAAAATTATCTTCTTCCAGGTATGCAATGTTGGAGCTAATCAAAAGGGTAGGGACTACACCTGTACCTTGGGCAACCAGCTTTTTAAATTTTACCAATGTCAAAGAATCATCTCTGGTTTCAGCTTGAAGTTGTGATGCTTCTGCTGCTGTCATTGTTCCATTTCCTCTTCCTGCGCTGATTTCTTCCTCCATTGGAGTGGTCATTCTCATGAGATAGCTAAGATGTTCCACTGTTTTTTGACCGGCGACTGAAACCTGATCGATAGTTAATGCAGCAGGAATATGTCCTGAAACGCTCCAGCCTCGTTCATGTGCCCTTTTTACTGCTTCCAGAAATAGCTCTGGTTTTAGAGTATTATCAGTGATTTTAATAAAATCAACTTTAAGTTTCTCTAAAGAATCAAGTGATAATTCGAGTTCTTCCTTTGTACCGATTTCCAGATCTCCTGGCCAGATTGATTCAATTCCTTCTAGCTTTGGTCCGGAAGTGAGAATCTTTGGACCCAATCTTTTTCCAGAATTGATTTCATCTCTCCATTTTAGGACTTCTAAGCTAATATCTCCAGCCGCATCTCTGACTGTGGTCACACCGAATGCCAGATAAAGTGGAAGCAATTGTTCGTTTTCATCTATGTATTCAGCACCTCCAAAATGCACATGATTATCCCAAAGTCCTGGCATAAGGAATTTACCTTTACCATCCACTTCAGAGTTACTTTGAAAGATTTCCAATAGTGAGGCATCACCCACATCAAGAATTGAATTTCCTTTTATTGCGACATATTGGTTGGGAATCACTTTCCCGTCTGTGAGATTGATGACAGAAACATCTGAAATCAATATGTCAACCGTTTCTTTCTTTTGACAGGAGCTAAGAAGAAAAGCTGCGAAACAGATATAAAGTAGTTTTTTCATCAGAAAAGGGATCCTTGAACGTTGACAGGTTTCACCGCTTGGATGGTTCCCCGTAACATGTCCTGAAGTAATTTTTGGAAGCCAGGTTGCCAATTGGAAGGATTGATCTTGATTTCCTTTCCTTCATACTCGATTGGCCCCATCATTTTTTCATAGCCGATGATCATACTCCAAACCGTGTAGAATGTGATTTCAGGCTGAAGTTCAGTTCGTATACTTCCGTCTTTTATTCCTTGACTCACCATCATTACACCAATTTTAGCAGGCTCATGATGGATCTCTAATAATTTTTGAAAATGAGTTGATTCTAAAATCAAAGGATTGATCTGATCTCTGGTTTCTGGATTATTATACTTTTTCATCAGGTCCAAAAAGTTAAGAATCGAATCGTAATAGACTTGATTTGCTTTGGCAAATGCAGGGATTTTAATGACCAATTCACTTAGCATTTCTAGGCCATTTTTTCCTTTGCTACGATACACTTCCCTGAATTCATCCTTAAATTGATCAAAAGCTTTCTTTGTCAAAGCCATAAAAAGATCTTCTTTATTCTTATAATAAAAGTAGGTCAGACCTTTACTGATTCCGGCATTTTTTGCCACATCTTCCATTCTCGTCGCCTGGAATCCTTTGCTTGTAAAAAGTGCAACAGCGGAATCCAGAATCAATTTTTCCTTGTTATTTTTTTCTCCGGCCATTAATATTTTGAGTTCGTTTCTTAATACTCAAAGATATTAAACTTCGGTCAAAGTATGAGGAAAAGGAATTTATTATTCTAGAGAAAAAATAAAAAAAAGGCCTCAATTTTAAAATTAAGGCCTTTTTAAAGTTTGAATTTTGTTCAACTACTTGATTTCTATGATGTAGTAATTTTTCTTTCCTTTCTGCACCAGCAAATATTTTCCTTGCAATAATTCGAATGAAATACCTGCGTTTGGATCAGTTAACTTTTCCTTGTTGATACTTACTCCACCACCTTGGATCATTTTTCTAGCTTCACCTTTTGAAGAGAAAATTACTCCTTGGCTAGCTTCTCCGAAAATATCCAAAACTGTTTCAAAGCTTGGATATTCAGATTGGCTTATCTGAACTTGAGGAACTCCATCAAATACCTGAAGGAAAGTTCTTTCGTCCAAAGCAGCTAGATCTTCTGTAGAGGATTTGCCAAATAAAATTGAAGAAGCTTTCACTGCCATTTCATAATCTTCCTGGCTATGGACCATGATGGTTACATTTTTGGCAATCTCTTTTTGAAGAACTCTCAAATGTGGAGCTTCGGCATGTTCTGCTTCTAATTTCTCGATTGTTTCTTGATCCAAAACAGTGAAAATGCGGATGTATTTTGATGCATCTTCATCGGATACATTCAACCAAAACTGATAAAAAGCATATGGGGAAGTTTTCTCTGGATCCAGCCATACAGAACCACCTTCAGTTTTACCGAATTTAGTTCCATCAGCTTTTGTGATGAGAGGAACGGTTAAGGCATAAGCACTTCCGCCACCCATTCTTCGGATTAATTCAGTTCCAGTCACGATGTTACCCCATTGATCAGAACCACCTAACTGGATCGAGCAATTTTCATTTTTCCAAAGATGGTAGAAATCGTAGCCTTGAATTAATTGATAACTGAATTCAGTGAATGAAAGGCCATTTCCATCTTCCAATCTTCTTTTGACAGAATCTTTGGACATCATGTAGTTGACCGTGATATGCTTTCCAACATCTCTGATAAACTCCAAGAAACTGAATTGAGACATCCAGTCATAGTTATTTACCAATTCAGCTTTATTTCCGCCGTCGCCGCTGAAATCCAAAAATTTTGATAGTTGAGACTGAATGCAAGCCACATTATGATCCAGCGTTTCCTTATTTAAAAGGTTTCTTTCGGCTGATTTGAAGGAAGGGTCGCCTATCATTCCGGTAGCTCCACCCACTAAAGCAAATGGCTTATGTCCAGCTCTTTGGAAGTGCAAAAGAGTCATTACACCTACCAAGTGACCAATGTGTAAAGAGTCGGCTGTCGGGTCAAATCCCAGATATGCAGAAGCCATTCCTTTTGCCAAATGTTCTTCTAATTCTGGAGTCATATCTTGGAGCATTCCTCTCCAGCGCAATTCCTCTATAAATGGTTTCATCTAAGTCTTCTGATTTTTTCGAGTGGCAAATATAGCTTTCCTGATCGAAGCGAGGAAAAAAAGGAGAATCGAATCCAGATTTTTTCAGGTAATAAATATTTGTACGACCAAACAAAACTTTCTCCATTCAAAATTTCCTACTGAAATGACAGTGAAAAATTTATTTACTTTATGGGAAATCAATTCATCTTCTATGAGATCAATATTTTATTCTTTATCCCTTTTCCTAATGGTAACCTTAGGAATTCAAACTTCTGCGCAGACCACACCAAAATGGTTGCGTTACCCAGCGATTTCCCCGGATGGGTCTCAGATTGCTTTTACCTTCAAAGGTGATCTTTATTTAGTTTCCAGTGCTGGAGGAAATGCAAAACAAATCACTTTTCATGAGGCACATGATTACAAGCCTGTCTGGAGTAAGGATGGGAATCAGATAGCTTTTGCTTCTGATAGATATGGGAATTTTGATGTGTTCATAATGGATGCTACTGGAGGTCCTGCAACTAGATTGACTTACCATTCTAATGATGAACAGCCTTTTGATTTCTCAGCGGATGATCAGCAAGTCATTTTTGGAGCTACGAGAATGGATATTGCGGAGCATAGACAATACCCGACAGGATCTCAACCTGAGTTGTATCAAGTTCCAAGGAAAGTTGGCCGTGTAGATCAGGTTTGGACGATTCCTGCTGAATACGTTCAGACAAGCAAAGATGGTAGTAAGATCATTTACCATGATAAAAAAGGTGGTGAAAACGAATGGAGAAAGCATCACCAATCGGGTATTGCTAGAGATATCTGGATCTATGATGCCCAAAATAATTCCCATACCATGCTGACAGAGTTTTATGGAGAAGATAGAAACCCTGTTTTTTCACCGGATGAGAATGAGATTTATTATTTGAGCGAGCAAAATGGAAGTTTTAATGTGTTCTCAATGCCTGTTTCCAATCCTAAACAGACGACTGCTTTGACCAATTTTGAAGGTTTTCCTGTAAGGTTTTTAACCATTTCAAAAGACGGATTGATGAGCTTTGGTTATGATGGAGAACTTTACACCTTAAGAAAAGGTGAAACTCCAAAGAAATTAGAAGTAAGTATTCAGACTCAGGCAATCAGTAATTCTGACTCGTTTATTGCAATTAATGGAGGTGTTAGAGAGATGGCTATTTCCCCAAATGGAAAGGAAATTGCATTTATAGCAAGGGGAGAGGTCTTTGTTACTTCAGTGGATGGATCACTTACCAAAAGAATCACCAACACCCCTGAGCAAGAAAGTTTCGTGGAATTTGCCCCTGATGGCAAATCCGTGATTTATTCCAGTGAAAGAAATGGAAAGTGGAGTATTTATGAATCTTCCATAGTAAGGGAAGAGGAGCCATTTTTCTTTGCAGCTACTCTGGTAGAGGAAAAGCCATTGATATCTTTAGATGTCGATGCTTATGTGGGTAAATATTCTCCTGACGGAAAGAAAATAGCCTATATAGAAAATAGAAGATCAGTGAAAATCTTGGATGTTGCCAGTAAGGAAACAATAACACTGTTGACTCCAGACGAGCTTTTCCACATGAGAGATGGAGATCAATATTTTACTTGGTCACCGGATAGCAAATGGCTTTTAGCAACATATAGACCAACCATGGCAAATTCTGAAGTGGTATTATTGGATGCTTCTGGAAAACTGCCTATGAGAAATTTGACAAAAAGTGGGTACGGAGACAATCAGGCCGTTTGGGTGAATGATGGGAAACAAATGCTATGGTTTTCTAATCGTGATGGTTTGAGAAGTTACGCGACTAGCGGACAAAGCCAAGATGATGTTTACACTTTGTTTTTTGACAAAGAAGCTTGGGATAAATTCAGACTTTCTAAAGAAGACTTTGATTTGATGAAAGAGATCGAAAAGTCGAATAAAAAAGAGGAAGAAGATAAGTCTAAAACCGATAAAAAGGATGAGAAAAAAGAGGTTAAACTACTTCAGTTTGACTGGGATGGAATCGATGAAAGAAAAGCTCGATTGACGATCCATTCTTCAAATTTAGGTGATGCTGTGTTGTCAAAGGACGGTGAGAAGCTGTATTATTTGACCAGCTTTGAGAAAGGAATGAACCTTTGGAGTACCAATCTTAGAACCAAAGAAACGAAACAGGAAATTGCTCTTGGAGCGAATTATGGGAGTTTGGCTTGGGATAAGGATATGAAAAACCTCTTTTTGCTTTCCAACGGGAGTATTTCAAAAATCAACCCAGAATCCATGAAAAAGGAGAATGTTCAGATTTCTGGTGAAATGACTTTTGATGCCATTGCAGAAAGAGAATACATGTTTGAACATATCTGGCTGAGGACAAAAGGGATTTTTTATACCCCGGATATGCATGGAGTGGATTGGGAAGCAGCAAAGGTTGCTTATGAAAAGTATCTTCCTAGTATCGGAAATAGCTATGAGTTTGCTGAGATGATTTCAGAAATGATCGGTGAACTTAATGTTTCCCATGCTGGAGCTAGATATTCCAGAAGTATTCCAATGGCTGATGCTACATCTTCTTTAGGGATTTTCTGGGATTATGGATACGATGGTGAAGGCATCAAAATAAAGGAAATAATTGCCGGAGGTCCTTTGGACAAAGCAGATTTAGAGATTGAACCAGGAATGGTGATTCAGAAAATTGACGGAATACCTGTTTCAGCAGATCAGGATTTTGCCAAATTCCTCAATCGAAAAGCAGACAAATTCACATTGCTGGATATCCTAAATCCTGGAAATGGAGATTCTAAACAAATCACTGTTAAGCCAATTACTTTAGGTGCAGAAAATCAGCTTTTATACAAGCGTTGGGTGAAGAAAAACCAAGTTGAGGTAGATAGCTTAAGCAATGGCAAATTGGGCTATGTTCATATTCCGGGTATGAGCGATGGGCCTTATAGAAATGTTTATGAAGAAATGATGGGTAAGTATCACGATACTGAAGGAGTAATCGTGGATACTCGTTTTAACGGTGGGGGAGATTTGGTTGCAGATTTGGCGATGTTCTTTACCGGAGAAAAGTTTCTGACCTATGCGACAGAAGCAAAAGAAGTGGGTTACGAACCAACAGCTAGATGGACAAAACCTACCTTGGCGATGTTTAATGAAGCCAATTATTCTGACGGACACTGTTTTGCTTGTGGCTATACAGATTTAGAAATTGGAAAAACAGTGGGGATGCCAACTCCAGGTACTTGTTCATTTGCAGGATGGGAAGGTTTGCCTGATGGAGGACGATGGGGAGCTGTACCGATCTCTGCCAAGAATAAAGCAGGAGAGTGGTTAGAAAACAATGAAACCAGACCTCAATTTATTGTAAAAAATATGCCTGGGAAAATCGATCAAGGGGTAGATCAGCAATTAGAAAAGGCAATTGAAGAGTTAATGAAAGATGTCCAAAAATAAACTGGTGTCTGGGATGAGTTTTTAAAACTCTTATTCAATAAAAAACCTGACCATTTCCATGGTCAGGTTTTTTTTGAGGCTTATTTTCTTACTGATAATCCTTTGTATTTAAAGTCTCATCATTTTTGAAGAAAGAAGTAAGTTTTCCAAAAGAATTTTCGAAGTAACCTTCAAGCATTTTTTTGATGATAAAGGTTCTGTATTCATCTTTAGAAACAATCGGAAAATACTCGTGACTTTTTCCATAAGATTTATGACTTACAAATCCCTTTCTTTCCAGAATTCTTACAATTGTCGAAACAGTGTTGTAAGCAGGTTTTGGTTCAGTCATTGCTGCAAGGATGTCCTTCACAAATCCTCTTTCGATTTCCCACAAGATCTGCATGATCTCTTCTTCTGCTCTAGTTAATGGTTTCATATGATTTTAGGCGTTAAGTTTAAAACGGAAGAAAATTATTCGTTTAGTTTCACAAAAACAAAAATAGCTTTAGTTTTATTCTCTTTTTTTTACAAGTAAAATGTAATTAATACAAAGGAACGCCTAAAATAGTGCTAAAAAAAAGCCTCCATTTGGAGGCTTTTGATCTTCTTAAGTAGTGCGCAATTTGATAATTTTCGTTGCGTGCAAGAGTTTGACAATTGGATATGTCGGATCAAATTCATACCATTTTACAGCAAAATTGGGTCTATTTGGTAATTTATGATGATTATTTTGAAATAATTCCCCAAGCATTAACACGTCTAATAATAAGCTGTTTTTAGACTTATCGTTGTTGTCAAAGTTTGCATATCCATATTTATGACCGCTCCAGTTAACAATTGCTCCGTGAACAGGTCCCATCAAAAAGTGAATAGGAAGTAAGAAGTACATCCACCAGTGTGTTCCTGGCAATTCAAATACTGAAATACAAAGAACGTAGATCAAAACATACAATAATCCCCAAGCTACTCTGATGTACATCGTGTCTGCAAACTTGTCAAACTTGTTCCAGTCAGGGATGTCTTTTGAAAAACGCTCTTCAGGAGTTAATTTGAAACTGAAGTAATCATTGTAAATATTTTTTGTCTTCCACATCATGGTGAATAAATTCTCTGTGTGGTGCGGACTATGCGGATCTTTTGGGGTATCGGAATAAGCATGGTGCATTCTGTGAAGAATTGCATAAGCCCGAGGTGATAAATAGGAACTACCTTGCCAAAACCAAGTGAATAGGTAAAAAAAGCGTTCCCAGTACTTACTCATCACAAACATTTGATGCGCAGCATAACGATGTAGAAAGAAACTCTGGCAAAACAGGGAGAAATACCAGTGCATTAAGAAGAAGATAATTATGATCACTACTTGTGGGATTTTAATTTAATTCTGCAAATATAAGCTACTCAAACAAAAAAAAGTTTACTTTTTAGATGAGACTTGGGATCTTTGACATGATAAATGTCAGGATTTTAGATTCTTTTCATGTTTCACCTTAATTTTATTCCATGGGAAACCAGTCAAAAGCCAGTTCATTTTTAGTTAAAATTCTCATTGGAGGAATTTCAGTTTTGATTGCTGAGTTCTTTTTGAAAGGTATTCATATTGATACTTTTATGACAGGTTTTATATTGGCCGCTGTCATCATTTTGATCAATTTATTAATTAAGCCAATTCTGGTTTTTTTAACTTTTCCAATTACCATTATTACGTTAGGTTTGTTTTTATTGGTTATCAATGCTGGAGTCATCATAATAGCTGACCGGATTATTCCGGGATTTGAGGTGGATGGTTTCTGGTGGGCATTATTATTTTCAATTGTTTTGAGCATTATTAATTCCCTTTTTGGAAATAGCTTGGATGCTGATGAAAAGTGAAATTTTACCGTTTTCCATGAATAATTATCCCTTTTGGAACTAAAAAAATATAAAAATCAAAGTTTTTCTTTACTTAGTTCTATTCATTTAATCAAAATTATCTTTTAAAGAATGATGATTTTATTTTATTCGTTTAGATTTTGAATGTATATTAATCATCTATTTACTACTATTGAGTTTTAAATAAAACCACCTGACTAGGTTTAATAAATTTTAGAGATGTCAAACATTAATGCAGGATTCGATCCAAAACATATAGAAGACCTTAAGGCAGAATTGAAAAAAACGGGAAAGTCTTTCAAGATTATTCCTGATGAGGAAAATTCTGATGAGTTCGTAAACTTTTATTTCATAGGAATGTATGAAGGCAAAGAAGTGATTTACGATGCTGCACTTTACACCTTAAGATTACATCATGCCAGTGAAGTCTATGAGATTGCTGAGCATGAAGCTGCCAAAAAATTCCCCAATTTTAACGGAATTTCCTACGAGGAAGATGAGAATGGAAACATGCTTCCACTCACCAGTGAGCAAGAAGAAGTAGGTTGGTTTATCACAGAAATGATCATGGAGATGGAAGAGGAGGAGACTGTGAAAGTCCAGGAGTTTATCGACATCGATACCCACCATGATTTCGGAATAGGTTTAGATGCAGCTATCAATGTTGAATACATCAATGACGATGTCATTACCAAATTCATCAAAGAATTTAATGACGATACGCTGGATTTGGATGACACCATGTATGCATTTCAATCTGAAGAAGAAGATATCGAAGGAGATTAATCTTTCGTCAAAACATTAACAAATCACGCTTGTTTAAACACAAGCGTTTTTTTTATGCTTAAAATTGCTTGGTCACCTCTGTATGCTCACCCTTTACCTGCCGGACATCGATTTCCGATGGATAAATACACGCTACTCCCGGAGCAGTTAAAGTATGAGGGAACTGCTGGTTCTGAAAATTTTTTTGAGCCGGACTTCATTCCGGTAAAATATATTGTAAACACCCATCAGCCTGAATATTGGGAAAAACTGAGATCCTTGAGTTTATCTAAATCTGAGATCAGAAGAACAGGTTTTCCATTGAGCAACAGTTTGGTGGAGCGTGAGGTTAATATTGCCACAGGTTCTATTCAGGCAGCTGAATATGCAAAGCAATTTGGAATTGCATTTAATATAGCCGGTGGCACACATCATGCTTTTTCGGATCGGGGAGAAGGTTTCTGCCTTTTAAATGACCTTGCGATTACTTCTAATTATTTGTTGGAGAAAAATCTGGCTAGTAGAATTTTAATAATTGATTTGGATGTCCATCAGGGAAATGGCACAGCTGAAATTTTCCAAAATTCTAAGGAAGTTTTCACTTTCAGTATGCATGGTCAGTCAAATTATCCGATGCATAAAGAAAAGTCTCATTTGGATATAGGGCTTCCCGATAAAACCAACGATGATACTTATTTGAAGCTTTTAAAAGATAATTTGTTAAAAATTCAATCTCAGTTCACGCCTGATTTTATTCTTTATCAATCTGGCGTAGATGTGTTGGGATCTGATAAACTAGGAAGGTTGTCATTAACCCAAGATGGAGTTCGAGAACGTGATAAAATCGTACTTGAATTCGGAAAGGGTATTCAAAGTCCTATCATGTGTTGTATGGGAGGAGGTTATTCTCCGAGGATAAAAGATATAATAGATGCACATGCACAGGTTTATCGTCTGGCCAACGAAATATTTTTTTAAATCTTTAACTCAATTTAACCCTATATAATGCAATATGGGCTTGCAAAGTCAATACTTTCTTTATATTTGCGCCCTTGTCAACAATAATCAAAATAAAGTGAAAAAAGGATTAAAACTGTTCGGTATCCTAGGTATGGCCACAGTGCTTTTCTATGGATGTAATAAGCCTGCAACAACCTCATCAGAATCAAATTCTACAGGAACAACCGCATCTACCGGTGATTTGAAAGTAGCATTTGTATATACAGATTCTGTAATTAACAAATACGATTACTTTGTCAAAAAATCAGAGGAGATTACCGAAAAAGGTAAAAAATTCGAAGGTGAATTACAGAGCCGTGCTCAGGGTTTTGAAAGAGAAGTATCGAACTTTCAGCAATCTGCAAATACGATGACTCAGAATCAGGCATTGGCAAAGCAGGATGAACTTGGCAAAAAACAACAAAACTTGATTACATATA
Organism: Algoriphagus iocasae; assembly: GCF_014206875.1. Classification (GTDB taxonomy): domain Bacteria; phylum Bacteroidota; class Bacteroidia; order Cytophagales; family Cyclobacteriaceae; genus Algoriphagus; species Algoriphagus iocasae. The sequence goes on from NZ_JACIJO010000003.1 coordinate 1,054,604, forward strand.
GAGATAATTTGATGCAGGAATTGTCAATCGATGAGTCAAATCTTTATAATGAAGTGTATATCCAAGTTCAAGACTATTTGAAGGTTTATGCAGAGGAGAATTCTTTGGACGTGATCCTTTCATACACTAGAGGTGGTGCTGTTTGGTATGCCTCTGATGCTTTGGATTTAACCGAATCTGTGATCGAAGGATTAAACAAAAAATACAACAGTTCTTCTACTGATACAGCAAAATAATATTTCCCATATTACATGGATTTAAAACCCGGCTTTGTCCGGGTTTTTTTGTGCTGAAATTTTAGGTAATTTTGAAGGGTTAAAGAAAATATGATCGAATGAAAATTACGGAATTTTTAAAACACAACTACCGCCATTTCAATGCAGCTTCATTAATAGATGCCGCTGAAGGTTATAAATCTCATTTGGATAATGGAGGTAAAATGATGATTACCTTGGCAGGGGCAATGTCTACTGCTGAATTGGGGATTTCCTTGGCTGAAATGATCCGTCAGGACAAAGTTCAAATCATCACTTGTACGGGAGCTAACCTGGAAGAAGATGTTTTCAATTTGGTTGCCCATGATTATTATGAAAGAATTCCTAATTATCGTGAACTGACTCCTGCTCAGGAACAGGATTTGGTAGAGCGTCATATGAATCGTGTGACAGATACCTGTATCCCTGAGATGGAAGCAATGAGAAGAATTGAAAATGTGATTTTGGAAGAATGGGTAAAGGCTGACCAAGCTGGAGAGTCTTATTTCCCTCATGAGTTTTTCTATAAAATCTTGCTTTCTGGAAAGTTGGAGCAGTATTATCAGATCGATCCAAAGGATAGCTGGTTATTAGAAGCCGCAAAGAAAAACTTGCCGATTATTGTACCAGGATGGGAAGATTCTACACTTGGAAACATGTTTGCAGGTCACGTGATCAGTGGAGATGTGAAAAATGTGCATACCGTTAAGACTGGAATTCAGTACATGATTTTCTTGGCAGATTGGTACACAAATACCGCAACTGACGAAAGTACTATTGGATTTTTCCAAATTGGCGGGGGAATTGCAGGAGATTTCCCGATTTGCGTGGTTCCGATGTTGCATCAGGATTTGCAAAGAGATAATGTGCCTCTTTGGGGCTATTTCTGCCAGATTTCAGATTCTACTACTTCTTATGGTTCCTATTCAGGAGCTGTACCAAATGAGAAAATCACTTGGGGTAAATTAGGAATTGATACACCAAAATACATTATTGAGTCAGATGCAACGATCGTAGCCCCACTGGTTTTTGCCATTGTATTGGGTCAATAAAAAATGAATAAATATTTTAAAACATACCTAAAAGCAAGTGGCTTCCTGCTACTTGCTTTTTATTTTCAAATAGATCTAAATGCCCAGGAGCTAAAATCTCTTTCTGGCGCCAATAGTCCACAGGATGATCAAAACCCCGTCTGGGTAGGAGACAATGTGCTACTTTTCAGTAGGGCATTTCATCCAGAAAACCTCGGTGGCGTCACAGATCCTGGTGACATTTGGATGACCAAAAAGAATGAGGAAGGAGTCTGGGAGGAAGCAATTCATCGTGCAGATTTGAGTACTGATGGATATGATTTTGCATTAGGACTAGAGGATCCTTTGACTTTATTGGTTTATCATAAAGGATCCGGAAGAAATGGTATGTATCAATATTCCAAATTCGGTAAGGATTGGAATTTTTTGAGACAGGTTAATTTTAAAGGACTAGAAACCCTCGAAGGACAATTATTAGGTCGAGTTGCCAATGGTGGGAAATTAATTTTCCTATCAGGAAAAGGAAAAGAAAGTTATGGCAATGAGGATCTGTACGTAAGCGAAAAAATAGGAGTGATCGATTGGGCTGAGCCTATCAATCTTGGATCAGCTATCAATACAAAAGGACAGGAAATGAGTCCTTTTTATGAACCTGCCACGAAGCAACTTTATTTCTCTTCAAATATGCATGAAGGGGCTGAAGGGAAAGATATTTTCATTGCCAAGAAAACTGGTGAAGGCTGGAAAGACTGGAGTAAACCAGTGAAATGGAAGCAGATAAGTTCTAGGGGTTCGGAAGTGTCTGTCACTTTCATCAATGAAAATGAAATCGTTTGGTCCAGTACCATGAATAGTGATGGGTTTGCAGATTTAATGACCTTTGAGACGATTATTCCTTTGGAGATTCCAAACGAATTTTCTGTAGCTCCTCCAGCTATTTCTCCTCCAAAAGAAAGTATCCAGCAAGCATTACCAACATCAGCTCAACCTGAATCGATAAATGCTATTTATCCAAAAACAGCAATTGGTAAAGCAGAAATCCAGTTGAGTCAATTGGAAAATGTTGAAAATTCCCAACCTACTGAAAAGATTGAAACGCCAGTTTCTTGGTTGGTTATTGATGCTAAAAACAAAAAGCAATTAGATTACAATCTTGAATTTTTTAAGAGTTCTGAGGCTGTTTCCTTTCCAAATAAGGATTCTTTATTTGTTTCAGATTTAGTTTCTAATGGAATAGATGAAGTTAAAGTAAGTGCTGAAGGATTCTTCCCTAAGTCTATGTCTTTAAATGAATTAAAAACCAATGATAAAACTGTTGTTCTATTAACCAAATTGGAGCCAGGTAGTGTCCTCCTTTTAGATAATGTGAATTTCAAAAGAGGAACATCTGAATTGGAGGGACTTGACACAGAGAAATCCTTGACAGAATTGGCGATGTTTTTAGTAAACAATCCAACTGTTAAAATTAGGATTAATGGTCATACAGATAGTGTTGGAGACCCAGGTCTAAATAAGGGTTTATCCCTCGAAAGAGCAGGAAGTGTCCGTGATTTTTTGGTTGAAAAGGGTGTGCAGTTTGAAAATCTAAGAATCTCAGGATGGGGTGGGACAAGGCCTATTGCATCTAATGCCACCGAGTCTGGAAGATCAAAAAATAGACGCGTCGAACTTGAAGTGATTCAATAAAAAAAAGAGGCTCTGAAATTAATCAGAGCCTCTTTTTGATTATAAGGAATAATCTCCTCGATATTCTCTTTTGACAAATTGATTCGCTGGATCAAAATTGGTGATTTTCATATTCTCACCATCCCAAAGAAGTTTTATACCTCTTCCAGGATAATCATATTGACCATTTGCACCTTCTCTTGCTACACGGTAATCATAACTTCTGATCGCTAAATTCCCCATCAATACAGACTCAGTTAATGGCCCTGCAATTGAAAATGGCGAACTTAATTGATCGAATTCTTTTGATCCATAACCTCCGATACAAGCCTCAACCCAGTTGGAATAATGACCTCTATCTCCTCCTGGTACTCTATAAAGTGTCTCTGGAACATTTATTTCTTTTGTTCTGGAAGTAGGTAGAAGTTGAGGGTTGATTCCGTAAGTTGAGCACATCATTTTACCTTCAGTGCCTTCTATGATAACTCCATTTCCACCATCACCCATTATTTCATTTGCTTCTAATTCTTCTGGTCTAGTTGGTTGAATTCCTCCATCCATCCAATGGAATTCTAAGTCTTCTTTTCCAGGTCTATCAAATCTCAATGTGATATGTGAAGAAGGAGGGCAGCTTTCTGGGAAGTATCCTCTTTGGAATTCGCCCACATAAACAGATCCTACAGAAGCCTCTGCAGATTTTGGATAACTTAAGCCCAAAACTCTGAATGGTGGTTCCATGATATGACAAGCCATGTCTCCTAATGCACCAGTACCATAATCCCACCATCCTCTCCAGTTGAATGGAACAAGGTTACCAACATAATCTTTATAAGGAGCAGTGCCTAACCATAAATCCCAATCTAAGTCTGAAGGAGGAGTAACTGGCTCAGACGGCCATTTTATACCTTGTGGCCATACCGGTCTATCAGTCCAGGAATAAACTTTTGTGGCTTCACCAATTAATCCTGCATTGTACCATTCCACCATTTTGCGAACTCCATCACCTGAGGAGCCCTGATTACCCATTTGGGTTACTACTTTGTATTTTTCAGCAGCCTCAGTAAGCATTCTGGCTTCGTAAATATCATGGGTCATTGGTTTCTGAACATAGACATGCTTGCCCATTTTCATAGCCATCATAGCAATGACAGCATGCATATGATCTGGAGTAGAAACAGAAACTGCATCAATATTTCCCTCCTCTTTTTCCAGCATTTCTCTAAAATCTTTATAGTATGCTGCTTTTGGATGAGCATCTCTGCTTTGTTTGGCTCTTGTATCATCTACATCACACAAAGCAATCATATCTACTTTTCCTGTTGAAAAAATGCCACGGACATCACCGCCTCCCATGCCACCAACACCCACACTCGCCACTCTTAACTTATCACTCGGAGCAATAAATCCAGGTCCACCAAGTACATGTCTTGGTACAATATAAAATCCTGCTAGTGCGGTAGCAGAAGTTTTCATGAAGTCTCTTCGTGAATTACTAGAGCTTTGATCCTTCTTTTTCATCTTATTTTAGGTTATTGATTAAGAGCAAGTAAAATAATTAATGCCTGCCGTAAATTTTAATTCTTTTTGCTAATAGGTTTAAATATTTTTTCAACAAACAATTAAAACTCCAATTTAAACATGGAAACTATGATTTTCAAAGTGCTTATTCGAATAAATATGTTTTCTACCTTTAAGATTTTTAAAAAAATAAAGTAAGTTTAGGCAAAATAATAAACCATGAAAAAATCAATTTTAGGTGTTTTGGCACTGATGTCAATGCTGGTTTTTAGTTGCCAGGAACCTATTCACAGCTTAGAAGAAGCTGCTATTATTCCATTACCCACCAATATCCAATCCGGTTCTGGTGCTTTTGAATTAACTCAATCTGCTTCGATTCAGTTAGTTGGAAGTTCTCAAAATTTATCAGGATTAGGTGATTTTTTGGCATCAAAGCTGAGACCTGCAACAGGTTATGAATTACCTGTGGGAACAGAAGAAGGAGATATTCAATTAGTTCTAACAGGAAATGATAATTCAGAAAGTTATTCATTGGACATAGAAAGTTCATCAGTGAAGATTTCGGCTTCATCAGAAGCTGGTCTATTTTATGGAATTCAGACTTTTGTTAAGCTATTTCCGGTGGCAATCGAAAATACCTCTATGGTTCAAGAGTCTTGGCGAATTCCAACGGGGAAAATCGAAGATAAACCTGACTATGCTTATAGAGGTTCCATGTTAGATGTGGCTAGGCATTTCTTCCCTGTAGCAGATGTAAAGCATTACATTGACCAAATGGCTGAACTTAAATTAAACTATTTGCACCTTCACTTGACGGATGATCAAGGATGGAGAATAGAAATCACGTCTTGGCCAAATTTGACAACGATAGGAGGTAAGACTGAAGTTGGCGGTGGAGAAGGAGGTTACTATACTCAGGAGGATTATAAGGAGATCGTTTCTTATGCTGCTAAAAATTATATCACAATTGTGCCAGAAGTTGATATGCCTGGACATACAAATGCAGCTTTGGCTTCCTATGGTGAAATTAATCCTGGTGTAAACTTGCCAGATGGGGACTTTGCCACGATGAAAGAAGGAACGATTGATTTTGATATTTTGGATAAGAACCCTCAGGCGGCAGAATTATACACAGGAATAGAAGTTGGCTTTAGTACTTTGGCTACAGATAAGGAGATCACGTATCAATTCATTGACGATGTCATCCGAGAGATTTCTGAAATTACTCCTGGACCTTATTTTCATATCGGTGGTGATGAATCTCATGTCACTGAAAAGGGCGACTATATTTATTTTGTAGAGAAAGTTCAAGAAATCACTGCCAAATATGGAAAGACAAGCATCGGTTGGGATGAAATCGCAACTACAAAGTTGCTGAAAGGAAATGTAGCTCAATTCTGGGCTTTGGCAGAAAACGCAAAGTTGGCCAAGGATCAAGGAAATCAGGTCTTGATGTCCCCAGCAAAAAAAGCTTATTTGGATATGCAATATGATTCTACATCCAGATTAGGGTTGCATTGGGCTGCTTACATTGAATTAGATTCTGCATACATGTGGGATCCAGCAAACTATGCTGACGGAATCACCAAATCAGATGTATTCGGAGTTGAAGCTCCATTATGGACAGAGACAATTACAGATAGATCTGATATTGAGTACATGGTTTTCCCAAGATTAGCTGCAATTGCCGAAATAGCTTGGACTCCGACTTCTAAAAGAGAATGGAGTGACTTTCAGCGTAGAATCGCTGTTCAAGGTAAAAGATGGGATATAAATGGTATTAATTATTACAAATCACCTAAGGTGAATTGGTGATATTTACATGAAATGAAACCCGGGTACTTTCTTAAGTATTCGGGTTTTTTATTTGCCATATACATTAAAAACCTTTGATTTTGCTCAAATTGGGGCTATTATCAACCTTTATTTCTAAGATTAAAACTTAATAGTACAAGACATTAATTTATGGGTGATTTAATTATTTCCTTCAGCAACTGGATTTGGGGAACTCCAATGTTAATCATGTTGCTGGGTGGTGGAATGATCTTATTTTTTCATTCTGGTTTTATTCCATTTAGAAAAATAGGGCATGCAATCCGCTTACTAAGTGGGAAATATGATAATGATCTTGCACCTGGTCAAATCACTTCTTTTCAAGCTTTATCGTCAGCTATTGCTGCTACAGTAGGGTTAGGAAATATCAGTGGTGTGGCCATTGCCATTAACATGGGAGGGCCTGGAGCTATTTTTTGGATGTGGGTTTCTGCATTCGTTGGCATGGCAACTAAATATTATACCTGTAGTCTTGCGATCATGTTTAGAGGAAAAGATTCTTCGGGTGAAGTGCAGGGCGGTCCGATGTATGTGATAGAAGAAGGGATGGGTAAGAAATGGAAATTTTTATCGGTCATCTTTTGTACCGCAGGGATTTTGGGGCTTTTGGCAATCTTTCAGGCAAATCAATTAACAGCGGTTTTAAGAGCAGTGATTTTTATTCCTGCCGGACTAGATGGAGGAGATACTTCCAGATTTGTATTAGGGGGAATAGACCTCGGTCAATCTACCCGATGGATTTTGGGTGTAACAATGATGTCCTTGGTGGCGATAGTAATTCTTGGAGGAATCAAGAGAATTGCTGCAGTAGCATCTAAAATGGTCCCATTTATGGTGGTTTTATATTTTATCTCTGTATTGCTGATTGTATTTAAATACATGGGAGAAGTTCCAGCCATGTTATGGATGATTGTCGAAGATGCTTTTACAGGAGAAGCAATCGCTGGAGGAGCTGTGGGAGCTGTTATCATTACAGGTGCAAGAAGAGCAGCATTTTCTAACGAAGCAGGTATTGGTACAGCACCAATGGTTCATGGAGCTTCAAAAAACAACGAACCGATTAGAGAAGGTTTAATCGCTATGCTAGGGCCATTTATTGATACAATTGTGGTTTGTACTTTGACAGCTTTGGTGATTATGCTGACTGGGGTTTGGCAAACTACAGAATCTGATGGTGTAAGATTGACTTTGAATGCCTTCGAAATGGCATTACCAGGGTTTGGGAAATACCTCTTAATGATAGCGGTTTTGGTGTTTGCACTTTCTACGATGTTCACATATTCCTACTACGGTCACAAATGCTTTAATTATTTGTTTGGGGCAAAGAAAGCTGATTATTACAATTATTTTTACTTAGCGACCATCGTCATGGGAGCTGTTGCTTCTCTTGAGGTGGTAATTAGCCTCGTAGATGGCATGTATGCAATTATGGCAATCCCTACAATGATTTCCACGATCTATCTTGCTCCTAAAGTTAAAGAGGCCTCTAAAGATTATTTCAAAAGAATGAAAAACGTGTAATTGTGAGGGTTTTAATTGCTCCCAATGCTTTCAAAGGAACGCTTTCCGGAAAGGAAGCAGGAGAAGTTATTGCCTCAGTGTTACATGATAAGCATGTTAATATTAAGTCCCATCTCCATCCTATTGCAGATGGTGGAGATGGGACTTGCCAACTTTTAGCTGAATCGTTAAAGCTAATTCCCAATAAGGTTCTAAGTTTAAATGCCGTTGGAAGGCCAGCGATTGGTTATTTTTTTAAGGATGGGAATAGAGCACTAATAGATGTTTCCAATGTTTCAGGCTTGGGTGAACTTCAGCCAAAAGAACTGGATATAGGTCTTTCATCCACGTATGGTACTGGAATACTTGTCAAAGAAGCTATCTCTCAGGGATGTCAAGAAATTGTTTTGGGCTTAGGAGGAAGCGCTACTATTGATCTTGGGATTGGAATTTTGCAAGCTTTAGGATTCCAGTTTTTAAATAAAAACGGTAGAGAGCTGGTTCCATTTTCTTCTGATTTTTTATTCAAAATCAAGCATATTCAGAGATCGCCAAAAACTGCCCCAGTTCGATTTACTTTTTTATGTGATGTCAGAAATCTGTTTTTCGGAAATGAAGGAGCAATCCCTGTTTTTGGGCCTCAAAAAGGTTTAAAAATTTCTGAAATAGAAAATTATGAAAACCAATGTGAATATTTACTTGACTTAATGTACCGAAAGTCAAATCGATCATTTGAGGATTTACCAGGTTTTGGAGCTGCTGGTGGTATAGCAGCCGGTTTATCAGCTTTTTTTGAAACGAAAATAGAAACAGGAGCGACTTATTTTTTTGAGCAAACTGGTTTAAAGGAAAAGGTTGAAACTTGTGACTTGATTATAACAGGAGAGGGAAGGTATGATAGCCAGTCAAAATCAGGAAAGGCTTGCTATGAGCTATTGAAATTAGCTAGGCAGTTTAATAAAAAAATTGTTTTGATTACTTCAGGGGAAGTTTCAGAAAAGGAGAGCTTTGATCAGGTTTTAAGTCTTCCGGATTTGGACTTTAATCAAACGGATTTGAAAACTATTGCTAGGAGGAATTTAGTGGACACCATCTCTGGTTTGGTTTTAAAATAAAAAAGGAGGTGAATATTCACCTCCTTTTTTATTTATATCAATTAGAATTACTTCTTTTTTGAAAAAGTACTTCTTACGTCAATTGCTGAAATTCCTGCACCTAATCCTACCAAAACACATACAATTGTTAAAAACGTCTGTGCTCCAAAGGCAATCGGTGAACTGAAAACATCAAGTAAAATCATAATTCCTATATCATTGAGTTTAACAATGGCCGAAGATAATTTCAATCGGTGAAATTACCAAAGCTGAGCGGAGTTAAAGTAAATATTCTTTAATCCAGATCGTCGAAATCTTCTTCGAAGTCATCTTCTTCATCAAAGTCAACGATGTTGTCATCTATGAATTCGTTGTCTTCGTCTAGATCGTATTCATCTTCGAAATCATTTTCGAATTCATCCGTTTCTTCAAAGTCATCAAATTCTTCGAAATCGTCTTCAAAATCCTCCATATCAGTGTTTTAATAGTTTGTTATGAATTTTATGCTGCGAATTAAATTAAAATTTCATTTTCGACAATACCTTGTCTATTAATTTTTTTTTAATGTATTGCAGAATTATTTTTGAATATGTTTCTTCTCATTTTACGAGGTATTAAAAACGATTTTTTAATACCTAACTATGAGAATTTTAGCAAGAATTCTGATTTTTTTTCAGAACTATTATTTTGTTTCAATACAAAATTTACGAAAAAATATTTTTCAATTATTAAAAAATCAACACTGGAGTTGAGATTAATTGAAAATAGATTTGATATATTTTTTTATTAAAGGTTTTGAAAAATAATCTTTTACATATTGGTATTCACTTGCTTTGGTAATGTCCCTTTCATCCACAGAACTACTCAAAATGTAGATTTTTGCCTCATTTTTTGCTGTATCGAGTGTATCTAAAAAATCCCATCCTGTCATTTCAGGCATGTTTAAATCCAAAAACAAATAGTTTGGCTTAATACTATAAATTTCACTCAAAGCTGCTTTTGCACTTTGGTATTTATAGAATTGACACGGCTCTTTTACGTTTTTGGAAATGAGCTTTTCAGTAACAAATGTACTGATTGGGTCATCGTCTATGAGAACTATGGTTAACATCAAAATGCAAAAATATGCAACTGAACAACAATAAATATCATACAAAATTAATATGATCTACTTAAAAGACAAATAAAATGCCAACAATTTTGAATCTTTAGTTTGAATGCTATTTTGGGTGCAAAGCAAACCAAATCGTAGACTTTTTTACTTTATTCAAACAATGGATTTGAATAGCTGTAAATAAATTATAAGGCTTTTAGCTATTAAATAGAGTTACAAGCTCTATGCCTGATTTTTAGAATGAATTGTATTATTCTTTTGCTTGTGAAATCTCCGAAATAAAAGTGTCTAGGATCCTATCAACGGTAGAAAGAACTCTCTTGCTTTTTGTTTTGGGACTTGTGACTTCAGTTACGCCAGTCAAAGTCATTAAAAATTTATCTTGTTTGGGATCGATAAAATCTACGATTACCTGCAACAATTCATAATTGGTAGTTTTTGTACCATAATTTGGATTCATATATCTAGAAGCTGCCCATGGATCCCAAACTCTATATCCCCAATACGGATAAGGATTTGAATAATTTGAACTGGTTCTTTGTCTTCGATCTTCATTGGAGGTATATCGGATCACTACATCAGGTTGCTCTTTGTCATAAACCATCCCGCTTTTTTCTAGCTCCTCCTGTAATTTAATTTGTACTTGCTCATCGATAAACTGAGATGAAAAACCTCTCATGTCAACTTCTTGATTGATGATGACAAATGTTTGATAGGGCTTGCGGATAGGAATTTCAGCATTTTCTTTAAATATGTCGATTGAACTGCAAGAGGTGCAAATCAAGCCGATAATTCCTAAAACAGAGATTTTTTTTAAAACAGACATAGGGGTGATGTATTTGTTTTGAAAGACTATTTGGTACCTAAAATATCTCAATTATCTGAATGTAATTTTTCTATTTAAACGAAGAAATAGGAAGGATTATTCCATAAACTAGCACTGGCGAAATAATCATTGTTATTTTTGCACAAAATTTTGAAGATGGATAAACCTGAGTTTGACGATATTTTTATGGAATTGGCTGTTAACCTAGCCAAAAGATCACATTGCATAAAGAAGCATGTGGGAGCTGTTTTAACAAAAGAAACTAGAATAATTTCAATTGGTTATAACGGCCCACCTGCTGGAACGCATAATTGTGACGTTGAGTTTCCAGAAAAAGGATGTGCCAGAGATAGCAAAGGCAGTTGTTCCTTGGCCTTACACGCAGAACAAAATGCAATTCTTTACGCAGTAAAAAACAATACCTCAGTAGAAGGTTCTACGCTTTATGTGACTCTTTCTCCTTGTCTTGCCTGCTCAAGAATTATATTTTCAATGGGAATAGCAAAAGTCGTCTACTTGTTCTCTTATGCAGAATATAAGGGAATTGGTTCAGATGAAGGAGTTGATTTTCTGAGGAAATTTGGTGTTCAAGTTGAAAAATACCCACACCAATTGTCGGTACACGATGAATTGATTTAAATGAAATTCACCTCTGGGTGTAATTCAATTCCAAATTTCTCAAAAACTGAATGCTGAATCTTTTCGGATAGTAACTTGATATCAAAACCATCACCAGTACCATAATTAACTAGGACTAAGGGCTGTTTCTCATGGACTCCGATCTCTCCAAACTTTCTGCCTTTCCAACCACTTTGTTCGATCAACCAAGCTGCTGGTATTTTTACACCATCAGGAACATTGTATCCAGGAATACTAGGATAATTTTCTTGTAAAGCTTTCCAGGATTCTTCAGAGATAGTTGGGTTTTTAAAAAATGATCCGGCATTTCCAATGACTTTTGGATCTGGAAGTTTGGATTGTCTGATTTTGATGATTGCATCACTTACAGATTTTAGAGAAACTTCTTTATCCGGCCATTCTGCTAAGGTTTCTTTGATCGCACCATATTCCAAATTGAAAACTGGTTTTTTGCGAAGCTTATAAGTGACAGAAGTTATGATGAATTTACCTTTCAATTCATGTTTGAAAACACTTTCTCTATAACCAAATCGACAATCTTCCGCATTAAATTCTTTTTGCTCTAATGTAGCTCTGTTCAGCGCTTTTAAACTTTCAAAAACGTCTTTAATTTCTACTCCGTAGGCTCCTATATTTTGCATGGGAGATGCACCAACAGTACCTGGAATCAAAGAAAGGTTTTCAATTCCTGACCATCCATTTTCGATGGCAAAAAGCACGAAATTATGCCAGTTTTCACCAGCACCTACTTTAACCCAAACAAATTCCTCGTCTTCTTTTACTATTTCTATTCCGGAAATTTCAATTTTAATCACAAGAGAGTTAATGTCTTGTGTCAATAAAATATTACTTCCACCTCCTAAAATAAACACTTCAAGTCCTCTGCCTTTTGCCCAGATCAACGCTTCTATCAATTGCTCTCTAGAGTTGACGCTGGTAAAAAATCTTGCTTTTTTATCCAGACTAAAAGTGTTGAAAGGCTTCAGGGAAATGTTTTCTTGTATATTCATGGAGAAAAATTTGTATTGCGAAATAAACAAGTTTTGACTAGATAAGAAATGAAATTTACATTCTTTGAGCACTTTTCATGAAAGAATTAGTAATAAATGGGATTAGAATCCGTCCCGGCCAAAAATTGAATATTGAGTTGGCAATTGCCAAACTTCCCACACATACTTTAATTGATCTTCCGATTTTTATCAGATCCTCAAAAGAACCAGGACCTGTAGTTTTAATCTCTGGGGGTGTGCATGGAGATGAAATAAACGGCATTGCCACAGCAAAAAAAATCCTTGAGGAAGTAGATGAAAATATGGAATTGCTCAAGGGTACTTTGATCATTATTCCTTTGGTAAACATTTACGGATTCCTTTCAAATAGTCGAACTTTTCCTGATGGAAGAGACCTAAACAGGAGTTTTCCAGGCAGCAAAAAAGGATCTTTGGCTTCTAGAATTGCCTATATATTAAGCAATGAAATAATTCCTTTAATTGATTATGGAATTGATTTTCACACCGGGGGAAGAATGCTGACAAATTACCCTCAAATCCGTGTTGACTATAAGGATAAAGTAGCGGTGGAACTCGCAAAATCTTTTGGTACCCACTTCGTTGTTAATTCGAAATACATTGAAAAGTCATTCCGGAAGTCTGCATATAGACTTAAGAAGCACATTTTAGTTTTTGAAGGAGGAGAGTCCATGAGATTGGATGACTTTGCGATTGATGAAGGTGTGCTTGGAACTAAAAGATTACTTTCTTCCTTAGGTATGATTAGTGAAAGGCCGGAAAGTCAATCGACTATCTTTTTGAAGGAAAGTGACTGGATTCGAGCCAAAGCTTCCGGGATTTTTAATTCCAATATCAAGCTTGGCGATGAGGTGAAGAAAGGTCAGATTCTTGCAAAAATTTCAGATCCTTACGGGCAAGTGAAAATTCCTGTCAAAGCACTATCAAATGGGCATGTTATTGGTATTAATAATTTGCCTGTAATCAATGTAGGAGATGCTTTGTTCCATGTTGGAAAAGAGTAATTTCCATATTTTAAAATTTTGAAATCATTTTTTATGAGTATTGAAGAGCAATTCAACCATGTTAGAAACCATTCTTTATTCCTTTGCAGGAATTTAATTACTGAGGATTTTAGCCTTCAGGCTTCTGAAGAAGTCAGCCCTCCAAAGTGGCATTTGGCACATACTACCTGGTTTTTTGAACAATTTATTTTGGTTCCATTTCAGCCCGATTATGTGGTCAAACAACCCCAGTTTAACTTCCTATTTAATTCCTATTACAACAGTCTCGGGAATCGTACAGCTAGAAATCAAAGAGGTCTGATGACCAGGCCATCTGTTGAGGAAGTACTGGAGTATAGGAATTATGTGGACGAGGAAATGAGGACACTTATTTCTATTAAAGATACCAAGGTTATGGAATTGGTGGTTTTGGGCTTAAATCATGAGCAGCAACATCAAGAATTATTGGTAACTGATTTAAAATTCAGCTTATGGCATAATCCATTGGAACCTAAAGTCATGGATATTGGCGAATATCTGGATCAATCAGATGGGGATTGGGTTGAGATTAAAGAGGGAGTTTATGAAATAGGTTTTGATGGTGAAGGATTCTGCTTTGATAATGAACTAAACAGGCATAAGGTTTTTCTTCATGCATGTAAGATATCTGGTAATTTGGTTAGCAATGGAGAGTATCTGGAGTTTATCAATGCAGGGGGCTATGAAGATCCAATTCTTTGGCATGATGAAGGCTGGGCTTGGGTGAATTCCCAAAACCATAAATCTCCATTATACTGGGAAAAAGAGGATGGAAAATGGTCTTATTATACCTTAGATGGCAGAAAAGAAATCAATTGGAATTCGCCTGTATCACATGTGAATTTCTATGAAGCTGCTGCATTTGCCAACTGGAAAGGGAAACGTTTGCCTACAGAATTTGAATGGGAAATTGCCCAAAAAGACTTTAGCTGGGGTAGTAGATGGGAATGGACCAATTCTGCTTATTTGCCTTATCCTGGATTTAAAATTGCTCCAGGAGCTTTAGGAGAATACAATGGGAAATTTATGGTTAATCAGATGGTTTTAAGAGGAGCATCTGTAGCAACTCCTGAAGGACATTCCAGACCAACTTATAGAAATTTTTTTCACCCACATTTAAGATGGCAATTCATGGGTATCCGACTTGCCGAATCCATTTAATATGAGCTCAAAAAATTTAGATTTCGGGACTTTTGCTCAAGATGTTATGCTGGGTTTAAGTGCCTCACCAAAATCACTTCCTTCAAAATATTTCTATAATTCCAAAGGAGATAAGCTGTTTCAACAGATAATGGCTTTGCCGGAATACTATTTGACAAAAAAGGAATTTGAAATCTTTGAAACTCAATACGAGTCGATTCTAGAACCAGTATTGAATTTAGGTCAATCATTTAATCTAGTGGAATTGGGAGCAGGAGATGGTCTTAAAACGAAAATCTTATTGAAATACCTGAAAGATATAAAAGCGGATTTTCAATATTTCCCAATTGATTTTTCTGGTTCTGTTCTTCAAGAATTAAAAGAATCCTTACACTCTGATTTCCCCGAACTTAGTGTGACTTGTATTGAAGATACTTATAGAGGTTCTTTGGTAAAAAGACTCTGGGATAATGGGAAACCGAACCTGATTTTATTTCTCGGATCTAATCTTGGGAATTTCAGTTTGAAGGAAGCCTATGATATTTTAGATCACTTAAAGATTGGGGCCACACATGGGGATTTTGTTTTGATCGGGATTGATCTGAAAAAAGATCCTCAGACAATTTTGGATGCCTATCATGATTCCAAGGGAATTACCAGAGATTTTAATTTAAACCTACTGGATCGTATCAATCAAGAATTGGATGGAGATATTGATGTCAATTCTTTCAAACATTGGCCTTGCTATGATCCAGTTAGCGGTGAATGCAGGAGTTATTTAGTATCTCTCCAAGAGCAGACTATCAATTTAAAAGCATTAGATCAATCCTTTCATTTTGAAGCATTTGAGCCGATTTTCACCGAAATAAGTAAAAAATATAGTTTGAGTGAAATAGATAGGTTAGCTGAAAAAGGCGGTTTTGTACCAGTTCAAAATTTTACTGATTCCGAAAACTATTTTGCGGATGTTTTATGGAGAAGAAAATAAAAAAAGCATCGATTTGGGTCGATGCTTTTTTTGCTATTGTCTGGAATTTTAACTGAAATACCTTTTCAATCCTTCCAGTCTTTCATTTAATTCACTTTCTGCTTTTCTATAGTCAGTGACATCAGGAAGCGCTTTATTAACTGAGAAGTAATATTTGATTTTTGGCTCTGTTCCTGAAGGTCTTGCAGAGATTTTACTTCCATCTTCAAGATAGAATTGAATTACATTGGACTTGTCCAAATCTAATTTTTCTACTTTTCCAGAAGCTACGTGCGTTATGGTGCTTGCTTTCACATCTACAATTCTTTCCACAGCTTGACCATTCATTTCTTTTGGTGGATGATGTCTGAAATCAGTCATTAATGCCTGAATCTGCTCAGCTCCATCTTTTCCTTTTTTGGTAACTGAAATCAGGTTTTCCTTATAGAAGCCAAAGCGCTCATAAATCTCGGCCAAAACATCAAAAACAGTTTTACCTTTTGATTTATAATAGGCCACAACTTCTGCAACCATCGCACAAGCACTTACACCGTCTTTGTCTCTAACAAAATCTCCGACCAAATATCCATAAGATTCTTCTCCACCTCCGATGAAAGTCTCTTTTCCTTCCAAATCACGGATAATTGCTGCGATGTTTTTGAAACCTGTCAAAACTGAGAAACATTTAACATCAAATCCTTCACAGATTCTATCGATCAATTCGGTGGTCACAATTGTATTGACCATAAATTGCTTTCCATAAAGTTTGCCTGCTTCTTTCCATCGACTTAGGAGATAATAAGTAAGAAGAGATCCAGTTTGATTCCCATTCAATAACTCAAATTCTCCTGATTCATTTGGTACGGCAGCTGCATATCTATCACCATCAGGATCACAGGCTAAAATCAATTCAGCGCCTACTTCTTTTCCTAATTTTACTGATAAGGTTAAGGCTTCCGCTTCTTCTGGGTTAGGATAAACCACAGTTGGGAAAGTGCCATCCGGTTCAGCCTGTTCTTTTACCACATGAATATTTTCAAAACCAAAAGCTCTGATTGCCGCTGGAACCATTTTTCCAGAAGCTCCATGAATAGGAGAGAAGACAATTGGAAGATCCTTTTGTTGCTGAATTTCTTCAGGAGCAAGACTTAGTGCCTTGACCTTTTCTAAGTAAATTGCATCAAAATCTTCTTCTATATAGCTAAAAAGAGAATCATTTTTGTTCCAGTTGACCTGGTCAAAAGAGGTGATTTTTTGAACTTCCTTGATAATATTGGTATCGTGTGGGGCTACAACCTGCGCACCATCATCCCAATATGCTTTGTATCCATTGTATTCTTTTGGATTATGTGAAGCAGTGATCATTACTCCACTTTTACATCCAAAATGCCTTACGGCAAATGAAAGCATTGGAGTTGGTCGCATTTCTTTGAAGTAAAGAACCTTGATGCCATTTGCTGTCAAAACATTCGCTGTAGTCATCGCGAAGAGCGTATTATTAATCCTGCTGTCATGGGTAATGGCAACTTTAATGTCTTCTCCCGGAAAGCACTTCAAAAGATAATTTGCCAATCCTTGAGTGGCCATTCCGATAGTATAAACATTCATTCGATTCGTCCCAACACCCATCAGGCCTCTCAGGCCACCTGTCCCGAACTCCAAATCCTGATAAAAGGAATCTACTAATTCCGTGGGATTGGATTCTATAAGGGATTTAATCTGTGATTTAGTTTCTTGATCAATGTTCCCATCCAGCCAGCTCTGAGCTTTGGCAAGAATGGCAGGGTCTATTACGCTCATATGTTAAAAATTACTTTGAAATCTAAGTTATAGAAAATGTGAAATAAAGCTAATCCTTACTGTAAATTGATTGCATTTATATTGATAAACATGACAATTTAAAGACCAAGATAGAATTGATCTGCATAAATCGGATCAAGTTTTTTTTAGGATGATTTTAAAACTATTTTTAAAAATTGTATAACACCCTCTTTTACATGAGATTTCTGAATGCTGCAAGTGCAATCTTATTAATTAATTATTTTCTTTCTTTCAATTCTATTCTAGCCCAAACCACAAAATCCTATCAAAGGGTTTACTTAAGTGGTAAAGATGCTTCAACTCCTGTAAAATGGGATTTTAGGGTTTCAGATGGAAGAAATGCTGGAGGCTGGTCTCAGATTCCAGTCCCGTCCAATTGGGAAATGCATGGTTATGGGGTGTTGAATTATGGCCATGACCATAGAGATTCTACTAAAACTCTTGGAAAAGAAACCGGATATTATAAGACTACATTTTTTGCGGAGAGAGACTGGAAAGACGCAATTATCAGATTGGTTTTTGATGGAGTGATGACTGATACAGAGGTTAAAATCAATGGGAAAATTGCCGGAGAAATACATCAAGGTGGGTTTTATAGATTCAGTTATGATGTCAGCAGGTTACTGGATTATGATGAAATCAATACACTTGAAGTAAAAGTGAATAAGGTCTCAGAAAATCAATCTGTTAACAAGGCTGAAAGAGAGGCTGATTTCTGGATTTTCGGAGGGATTTACAGACCGGTATTTTTAGAAGTTTTACCAAATATTCATTTTACCAGAATTGCCGTAGATCCAAAAGCAAATGGTGACTTTAAAGGACTTTTGACACTCAATAAAGTTCCTAAAGATGGGAAAGTGGAAATGGAATTACTTGAGTTGGAATCGGGGAAATTGCTTGATAAGTTTCAACAAATTATTGATTCGGATTCTGTTTGGTTGACTCATCACTTTTCCAATATAAAGCCATGGAATCCTGAAAATCCAATTCGATACAAAGCCATTTTCAGGATTATAGATGAAGATGGAATTCTTTTTGAGAAATCTGAAAAGATTGGATTCCGAACTGTTGATTTGCGTCCCAAAGATGGGGTGTATATCAATGGCGTGAAAACCATATTTAAAGGGGTAAACAGGCATTCTTTTTATCCAACAACTGGAAGAGCATTGAGTTTTGAGAATCATTTGGAAGACATTCTTCTGATGAAAGAAATGAATATGAATGCCGTCAGAATGTCCCATTATCCCCCAGATGAAGAATTCTTGAATCTTGCCGATTCTTTAGGATTGTTTGTCTTGGATGAAGTGACAGGATGGCAAGATGCTTATGATACCGAGATAGGCCCGAAATTGATAAAGGAAACAATTCTTAGAGATGCCAATCATCCATCAATTGTCTTTTGGGATCATGGCAATGAAGGTGGATGGAATTTTGAAAATGAGCCTGCTTTTAATCGATATGACATTCAGAAAAGGCCAGTAATCTATCCATGGTTGAAGCGAAATAATATGGATACGTTTCACTATCCCACCTATGATACTCGAGCCGATCGTTTGGATAAAGGAGATGATATTTTTATGCCAACTGAGTTATTGCATGGTTTGTATGATGGTGGTTTAGGTGCTGGATTAAATGATTTTTGGACTAAATACAGTAAAAATCCACTTTTCGCAGGAGGTTTTTTATGGGTATTTGCAGATGAAGCAGTCAAAAGAGTTGACCAGAATGGAAAGATGGGTTCAGATGGAAATCATGCTCCTGATGGGATTTTAGGGCCTTACAGAGAAAAAGAAGGTAGTTTCTACACCATCCAATCTATTTGGTCTCCCATCCAGATAGAAATAACAGAAAACCTAAACGATTTCGATGGTTCTATAAAAGTTTCCAATGGCTATTTGTTTTCAGATTTAAGTAAAGCTCATCTGAAAATAGAGCTCATTCAGATTCAAAACTGGGAAGGGGAAAAGACCATTTCCTCGGAAAATATTCAGCTTGGTTCAATTCAACCCGGAGCAACTGAAGAAGTGAAATACCATGTTCCTATGAATTGGTCTGATGCGGATTATTTAAAAATAACTGCCATTGGGATTCATGGTGAAAAATTGACTAACTGGACATACCCACTTCGTAATCCAGCTGAAGCAAATAAGAAATATTTTAATTCGGGAGAAATAGAAATCTACCCGATCAAAGTAAGAGAATCTGTGAATGATCTTCAGATTGAAGTGGATGGGAGAATCTATTTTTTCGGTAAGAAATACGGGAATCTTGAAATGGTCAAAGTAAACCGAAAATTTATTTACCTAAACCAAAATCCTCAGATAGAAGGGCATGGAGAGCAGGAAGCAAAAGTTTCTTGGAAAAAAATAAAAGACGGTTCTATTCAGATCAAATCAGTTTATGAGAATTATCCAAAGGAACTAGTTTGGACTGTTTTACCTACTTCTGAATTGAAATTGGAGATTTCTCCTGCAGACTCCTCACAATTAGATCGGGAGCTGTTGGGGATTGGTTTCAACTATCCCGATTCATTGGTTAAATCTGCCAAGATGATTGCGGATGGACCTTATCGAGTATGGAAAAACAGAAGGAGAGGATCCAATTTTGGCTTTTGGGAAAAAGAATACAATGATACTCAGACTGGATATAGTTTTGAAAATTTAATTTATCCTGAGTTCAAAGGCTATTATTCAAATTTCCACGCTGTTCAGATCAGGACTACTGAAACCGAAATTGAGATTCGGACAGAAACACCTGTGTTATTCCTGAGTTTGTTTAAACCGAAATTCCCTGAAAATTCAACAATAGGCGTGATGCCTAAGCAAACACAATCAGAATTAAGTTTTCTGTATGATATTCCTCCAATCGGGACTAAGTTTCATAAAGGAAATGAAATGATTTCGAATCAAAATAATCCTGAAGTGAATTTAGAACCAATTGTGTTATGGTTTAGATTCCGTTGAGACATTACTTTCAACGTTGGTATCAATGATCACTTCTTTTTTTTTAACGCGGGAAAAATGTTCGTAAGGTATGATTCCGTAGCCATAATTGATGGAAAACACTTTAGTGAATTCTGCCCCAAAGAAGAAAATCAAGCAGGAATATGAGACCCAAAGTAGGATTAACACCAAGGAACCAGCAGCTCCATAGGTTGATCCTGGGTTAGTGGCTCCAAAATATAATCCAAGCAAGAATTTGCCTAGAACAAACAACAGCGCAGTAAGGAAAGCTCCAATCCATACCGTTCTCCATGTGATTTTGGCATCTGGTAAGTATTTGAAAATCAATCCAAATAAGAGAGTAATCACGGAAAGTGATAAAATCCAATCCAATCCAAAGGCTAAATAAAGAACAAAGTCTGGAAGTCTTTCGGCGATATACTCACTCAAAATGGAAATGGTGGCAGTCAGAATAAAACTCACCAAAAGTAAAAACCCAAGGACCAAAACAAATCCAAAGCTGATAATACGATCTTTGACCAGTTTATACCAACTGATCTGCTCTGTCATCTTTAATTCCCAGATTTCATTCAAGGATATTTTTAGATGATAAAAGACTCCAGTCGCACCAAAGATAAGCGTTGCCACACCGATGATGGTGGCTAAAGTTGACTTACCGCTAAACTCTGTGCTCATGATCATTTCCTCAATGATTTTGGCGGTATCCGCTCCCAAAATATTCTGAAATTGAGTTGTAAGTCGTCCTGCAACGATATCTGCTCCCCAGATTGATCCTACCGTATTGACAACAATTACAAGTAGGGCAGGAAGTGATAATACCGCATAATAAGCCACAACGGCGCTCAATCTCGCTGGATCAGAAGCATTCCATCGTTTAAAAGCCATAGCAATCAGTTTCGGCAAATGCGTAAACCTGAATTTGCTTGGCGCGATAAGATTTTCTTTGGATGAGTCCTCCATCGGATTATTAATTAGTATCTAATTTCATTGCTGATAATTCTTTCAGCTCTTCCTTCATCGTCACACCACCTTTAATTCCGAAATCCAATGTTCTGATTGGGAATGGAATAGTGATTCCTTCTTTATCAAAGGCTTTTTTCAAAGCAATGATCGCTTCATTTCTTGCGGGTATGAAATTCAATTCATTGTTTGTGAATTTGACCCAGACATTCAAAGTAAAGTTGATCGAGCTGTCCCCAAATCCAGTCCAGAAGATGCTGTTATCTTCAGATTTCAATCTGCTTGGAATATTTTCTACAGCCTCTAAAGCAATTTTTTGAACTGTTTCTAAATCTTCGCCATAGCTAACTCCACATTCTATCTGTATCCTTCTTCGACCTTCATCTGTATAGTTAATAAAGTATTCCTGAAAAAGCATCCTATTTGGGACATGGACAATTGGTCCATTATAGGTTCTGATTTTGGTAACTCTTAAGTTGATATCAATGACAGTTCCTTCGTGGCCATCTTTGGTTTGAATAATGTCCCCGATTTTGTAGGGTTGATTAAAAGTGATGAAAACACCTGACATGAAATTGGCTGCAGTGTCTTGGAAAGCAAAACCCAAAGCCAAACCGACAATCCCCAAACCTGCTAAAATGGATGAAACTGTTCTTGTTAATTCTAAGGCTGATAGGGAAAGCATAATCCCCAGCACAATCATCCCCATAAAAATGATCTGGCTTAAAAATCTACTGATCGTGGGATTGATTCGAATTTTATTGAGGTAACGGTTCGAGTATTTTTTTAGATTCCGGGCTACAAAAATGCTGACGACCATGATAATAATCGCCAAAACCAAATTGGGTAAACTAGAAACTGCTGCTTCTCCCCATGATTCTAATTTTTCTGTAATTTTTTCTAAAACATTTTGGGTATCATACCCGAATATCTCTGCAATTCTCATTTCTTATTTGTTTTGAAAACATAAAGGTGAAATGATCATGCCACGGCTTTCGATAATTTAAAAAATCAGAATCCTTTACTGAGAAAAGTTTCTGATTTAATAATTGTCATAAAAATAGGCTCAGATTGGCTGGAAAAGGCGTTTTCTTGTTTACGTATTAAAAAGGGTATAATTCAGTAATTGCAATATTGGGAATGGTAATATGCCTTTTTCTTTAAGATTTGCCCAAAATGGGGAAATTATTTCATGAAGGATTTTTATTAGAAAATCATTTAGAGGGGATTTTAAGACCTTTTAGAATTTCTTTTGAATTAACTCCCAATTGCCTTAGAAGCTTGTTCACGTCCTTTTGTTCAATGCTTGTTTGCCTGATTTCTTCCTTTTTGAAAATGATCACGTTTCCTTCCCAGGTATTGGGTGCAGATGGAATAAAAATCACGACTTCACCGCTTTCTAATTCATCGACTTGAAAGCCTAAAACCCAGCCATCGATAGGAGCTAAAACCACAGGATAATTATTTTCTGAATTTAAACCTGCTGTGTTTTCGAGCGTATTTTTCATCAATTTATATCCAGGAAATAAGGATAGTAAATGTTCCTCTATCCAAAGAATCATTTTGCTACCCAAGCCTTTGCTCGCAATAAATCCAGCCAGGATGCAGATTAACAACAGGATGAAAATGGTAAATAGATAAGGAGTGTAGAAAATGGTGTTTTCCAAGGAAAGCTTTTCCCCGATAACAGTGGCTATAGGCTTGATTAGCAGAATAGCTTTTTCAAAAAATAGGATTAACAACACGAGAGGAAAAAGGAAAAAAATACCTCCTTTGATCAGTTGATTGAGAATATTAAAGGAATTTTTCATGGCTTATGTTTTAAAAAATTTATGGGTTTTTTGGCATAAAAAAAAGCCGGCTCATTGCCGGCTTCGTCTTAGAGGTTTCCTCTCAATTCTTGTTCTCTTTCTATCGCTTCAAAAAGAGCTTTGAAATTTCCTTTTCCAAAGGATTTCGCTCCTTTTCTTTGAATAATCTCAAAGAATAAAGTTGGTCTATCCTGAATAGGTTTGGTGAAAATCTGAAGCAAATATCCTTCTTCGTCTCGATCTACAAGGATATTCAAATCCTTCAAAGGTTGAAGATCTTCATCGATTTTTCCGACACGATCCAAAAGATCATCGTAATAAGAATCAGGAACTTCCAGAAACTCAATTCCTCTTTTGCGTAATTCAGAAACAGTATAGATGATATCGTCTGTGGCAATTGCCATGTGTTGAACGCCGGGACCATTGTAGAAATCAAGGTATTCTTCTATTTGTGACTTTTTCTTTCCTTCAGCAGGTTCATTGATAGGGAATTTGATATACCCATTTCCATTGGAAACCACCTTCGACATCAAAGCAGAATATTCTGTAGAAATGTCTTTGTCATCAAATGTGATTAGCAATTTGAATCCCATGACATCTTCATAATATTTCACCCAGCGATTCATTTCACCGAGTTCTACATTTCCGACGCAGTGGTCAATGTATTTCAGTCCTATAGATTCTGATTGGTATGTGCTTTTTCTAGGAACATAGCCTGGAAGGAAAACTCCTTTATAATTTTTTCTTTCTACAAAAGTATGGATCGTGTCACCGTACGTTTCGATTGAAGCGATCTTAACTTCTCCATTAGCATCTTTTACAACTTTTGGTTCAGATACTGAAACTGCGCCTCTCCTCGTCGTTTCGTCCCAGGATTTCTCAGCATCATCCACCCAAAGGGCAAGTACTTTTACTCCATCACCGTGTTTGGAAATATGCGCTGAAATTTCATTGTTCGGTTGTAAGGGGGAAGTTAAAACCAAGCGGATCTTATCCTGCTTTAAAACGTAGGAAGCTCTATCCTTAATTCCTGTTTCAGGACCTGCATATGCAATCAGTTCAAATCCAAAGGCATACTGGTAAAATAGTGCGGATTGTTTGGCATTGCCAACATACATTTCCACGTAGTCTGTCCCATTGATGGGAAGAAAATCTTCATTCATGGTCAAGTTAATTTTTGGGTTTAATCTTAGACCAAAGGTAAAAAAATAACCAAAGAATATTTGGTCTTTCTTGGTTTATTCTTGAGGGTTTTTATTTGCCCAAAGACTGATCCCGGCCATGATCAAGAAAGCCAAAGCCCAGGAACCCAAACTCGTAGAAAGTGCCAAAAGGAATAAAATGAAATAATAGAGTGGACCTAAAGTAAAACCGATCAGGAACTTGATAGTAGAATCGAATACTTTGTCTTTGATCTTCGGACTTCTCCATAACCAAACCCAATACAATGGGAAGTGGAAGATTTTCATCAGTTTGTTTTTCAGACCAGAAAATTCTGGAATAGGGTTTTCAACTTTACCGGTTTCAAGAAAGACATTAACTGCTTCCTTGTTATTGATATCTACTCCAGCTTCCAAAAGTCTTTGTAAGTTCTCTTCATAACCTTCGTCAGGGATTTCCACTACCAATTGATGTAATGCTTTTTCTACTGCTTTTGTCAGTTTACCAGATTGGGAATTTGGCATATTGACTTCTATGGGAGTTCCGAAAATCATATGAACTCGGCTTCCAGATCTTCTATGAGCGGAGTAATTGATGCCTACAGGTAAAATCAATGGCTCTGAATCGGGATACTTTTCCTTTAATCCAAAGGCCATTCTTGTAAAGCCCTTACTAAGTTGTCTGAGATTTCTAACAAGACTATGGCTACCTTCTGCGAAGATGATCACAGTCCCATTCTTCTTTAAAATCTCATAAGTTTTATCAAAAATCAATTGATTTTGCTGAATTGTCGAAAAGCCATCCCTAACCCGATAAACAGGGAGCATCCGGATAAAATCAAGAAGTTTAGCTGCAATAGGGCTTTTAAAAACAGAAGCCCGGGTGAGAAAGAATGGGTTGAGTCTGGTATGCGTTGCTAATAGCAAAGGATCAATAAGAGCATTTTGGTGGTTTGCTACCAGAATAACCGGTCTATTTTTCGGGATATTTTCTTTGCCATCAATTTTGATTTTTTTGAAATAGAGATGAAGGCAGGCTTTTACCATGAGGCGCAGCCAATAGTTTACAAAGTCTTTCATTCTTTATTTTTCCATATCGAGGCGATAGCCATTCCCGAAATCAAATGCCAAATACCCCAAAATGCTGTGATAATTGCCATTCCTCCAAGTCCATTAAAATAGGTAAAGATCAAAACCAATCCCAAACCTGAATTTTGTATTCCTGTTTCTATGGTTAAAGTCTTCACATCTGCCAAAGGCAACCCGAAAACTTTACCAGTGAGAAAACCTGATCCCAAAGCAATAAAATTGTGGGCTAAAACCCATAAAAATATCAAGGAAATGTAGGTTAAAAAGAGATCAAAATTTCCTGCAAAAGCCAAAATGATAAAGGCTGAAAAAATCACTAAACTGATCGGCTTTAAAATCTTCGCTGCTTTTTCAGCAAATAGTGGGAGTTTTTGATGGGTTAATATTCCCAAAATCAAGGGAATGCCTAAAATCAAAGCAACTGTGAAGAATGCATCTTTATAATCCAGTTGTATTTCCTGAAGCAAATTTGCAGTAGGAGCATAGAAACTCGCCCAAAGAGCAAAATTTAAAGGAGTGCTGATTATAGAAAGAATGCTTGAAAATCCCGTCAAGCTAACAGATAAGGCGGTATTTCCTTTTGCAAAATTACTGAGAAAATTAGAGACATTTCCTCCAGGACAAGCGGCTACCAAAAACATTCCCAAGGCTACGCTTGGGGGTGGAGAAATAACCAGAACCAATACCCAGGTAAGAAATGGTAAGAGAATAAACTGAGAAAAAACTCCTAAAAAGAAGCTTTTTGGGTTTTTGGCCAGGTATTTAAAATCCTCAAAACGAAGGTCTAATGCCACCCCATACATGATCAATGCCAACGCCAAATTCAGGAACAATAAATCTCCCGGAGAAAAGTTGAGCTGGATGGAATCAAGTTCTGTGATGGAGTTCATCTAAAGCTAAAAGGAACCTTGGTTTCTTGGATTGATGGCAAATAACCTTCAATAATAAGGAATTTGAAGAAGACAAATGTATCTAAACTCAATCCATGAAAATATTGATGGAAATATGCAATCGATTGCGTAGGTTGTAACATCTCTCATATAATACTTATTGCCCTTGAAAATCAGATTACTTAGATTAAACCATTCTTTTAATTTGAAATCAGTCAATTAATAACCCAAAAAATAATCCTATGACCCAGCGAAGAGAATTTATCAAGAAAAGTGTTTTGGGTACTGCCGGAATAGCGATGGCAGGAATGAGTATGTCAGCAAAATCATACGCATCTATTATCGGCTCCAATGAACGAATCAATATGGCTGTCATTGGGATCCGTGGACAAGGAAGTAACCATATCAATCAATGGTGTGCGCTTAAAGACAATAGAAATGTTCGCCTCAAAACGCTTTGCGATGTAGATGAGCAATATTATCCCGAGAAATCAAAAATCGTGATTGAAAAGACAGGGGTTACGCCCTTGACTGAATGGGATATGCGAAAGGTATTTGATGATCCGGAAATTGATGGGGTTTCTTTTGCTGTACCTAATCATTGGCATGCCCTGGGCACAATTTGGGCCTGCCAGGCTGGAAAACATGTGTATGTAGAAAAGCCTGCTAGCCATAATGTTTTTGAGGGGAGGAAGATGGTTGAAGCTGCCAGAAAGTATGATAGGAGAGTTCAAGTTGGTTTTCAAAATAGATCAATTGCCAATGTGATGGAAGCAATGAAGTTTCTTCATGAAGGAGGAATTGGTGATATATATCTTGCTAGAGGGTTATGTTATAAGCCCCGTGATTCCTTCGGAAGAGTAGCAGATTCTACACCTCCTGCTTCACTTCATTACGATCAGTGGCTCGGACCTGCTCCATATCAACCATATAATGAAAAGAAAGTCCATTATAACTGGCATTGGCACTGGCCAACAGGCAATGGAGATACAGGAAATCAAGGTCCTCACCAATTTGACGTCGCACGTTGGGGAATGAATAAAAACGAGCATCCAGTTTCAGTCTTTTCTTCTGGTGGGATCTATGGAATCACTCCGGAAGAATGCTCACAGGAAACCCCGAATACGCAAACTTCGGTGTTTAAATATGCGGATGGAACAATCCTTGAATTTGAAACCCGAGGTAGGTATACCAATGGTGAATCTAGTTTGGATGTCAAAATTGGCAATGTTTTCTATGGAACAGAGGGTTATTTGGAATTGGATGGAGGTACTTGGAGAGCTTTCCGCCAAAAGGAAACTGAGCCCTTTGCAATGAGTCAAAAAGCAGAAGCTCCTGCTCCAAGCAATCAATTGATGGCTGCTCCTGGTGGTGCTGAGCATTATGCAAACTTCTTGGATGCTATCCGATCAGGTAGCAATGATACTTTGCATTGTGATATAGAGGAAGGATTTAAATCCTCGGTTTTGCCATTGATAGCAAACGTTTCTTATTTGAAAGGAAAGCAACTTCATTTTGACGGAAAAACTGAAAAATTCAAAAATGACAAAGAAGCCGATAAGCTATTGACCCGAGATTACAGAGATAAGTTTGAAGTTCCTAATCAAGTCTAATCCCTCATTTTTATAAAATATGTTTGAATCAAATTCTAGAAGAGATTTTATCAAGTCGAGTTTTGCTGCCAGTCTAGGTCTTGCAGCTGGAAGTTTACCGTTTCAGGCTTTTACTGCTGCCCCTGTTCAAGGGATGCAGTTTGGTTTGGTGACTTATTTATGGGGTAGGGATTGGGATTTACCGACCTTGATTTCTAATTGCGAAAAGACCGGAGTGCTAGGAGTAGAACTTCGAACTCAACATGCTCACGGTGTCGAGACATCTCTTAGTTCACAGCAAAGAATGGAAGTGAAAAAGCGCTTTGAGGATAGCCCGGTGACATGCCTTGGATATGGAAGTAATTTCGAATACCATAGTCCTGATCCGAAGGTTTTGGCAAAGAACATTCAAGAAACCAAAGAATATATCCAGCTCTGTAAAGATATCGGTGCATCAGGCATCAAAGTTAAACCTAACGATCTTCCTGCTGAAGTTCCAAAAGAGAAAACGATCGCACAAATCGCAAGGTCTTTTAATGAAATCGGAGATTATGCAGGTGATTTGGGGCAATTGGTTCGAGTGGAAGTTCATGGTCATTTGACTCAGGAATTGCCGAACATGAAAGCAATTTTTGATCAGGTGGAAAGTCCTCATGTGAAAATCTGCTGGAATTGTAATCAAGAGGATTTATTGCCTCAGGGTTTAGAAGCAAATTTTAACTCTGTCAAAAAATGGTTTGGTGACACTGTGCATGTTCGTGAGTTTAACGAGGAAGGTTATCCTTATCAAGAGCTGTTTAACTTGTTTGCAAAGATGAATTATCAAGGATGGATTTTGATGGAAGCAAGAACTGAACCCGCTGATCGTGTTGCAGCTTTGCGAGAGCAATTGAACCTGTTTAACTCTTTGAAAGCAAATGCACTAGGGATTGTTTGATAAACTTTTGATGAACCTTTAATTAACCCGAAATACCATGCGATTTACGCGATTTAAAACACTTTGTTTATTGGCTTCCATGGCCTGCATTGGAGCTGCCTGTAGCTCAGGAAATTCCCAGTCAAATGAAATGGAAGAAGAAATGATCGAGGCAAAACCAAAGTTAGAACTCATTCAAAATGAAGCGGCACAAAAAGTGGATGTGCTGGTTGATGGAGAATTGTTTACATCATTTATCTATAGTGATACACTTTACAAACCGGTTTTGTACCCAATCAAAACCTCACAAGGAACAACGATCACCAGAGGATGGCCTTTTGAACCAAGACCTGGAGAGCGATTTGATCATCCTCATCATGTTGGCTTATGGTTTAATTATGGAGATGTGAATGGTTTGGACTTTTGGAACAATTCATATGCGATTCCTGAAGCTGAAAAGTCAAAATTCGGCCGAATTATTTTGAAAAAAATCAATTCGATTTCTGTAAAAGATGATGTGGGAGAGCTGGCTGTAACCCAAGAATGGAAAAATCAGGCAGGAGAAACACTTCTGGAAGAAAATACAACCTTCATATTCAAGGCTACAGATTCTGATCGGATTATTGAAAGGATCGCAACTTTGACAGCTAATGGTCAGAAAGTGACTTTCACTGATAATAAAGAAGGAATGCTTGCCTTAAGAGTTGCAAGAGAATTAGAACATCCGTCAACCAAGCCTGAGTTATTTACGGATGCCTCAGGAAAAATTACAGATGTCCCGACGATGAATAATGAAGGAATTACAGGAATGTATACCAGTAGCAATGGGAAGAAAGGGGATGATGTTTGGGGTACCCGTGGGGATTGGGTGGATTTGGAAGGTAAAATCGGATCTGAAAATATCTCAGTAATAATTTATGATCACCCAAAAAATGTAGGATATCCAACATATTGGCATGCTAGAGGTTATGGGCTTTTCGCTGCAAATCCATTAGGGCAGAAAGCAATGAGTCAAGGAAAAGAGGAACTGAATTACGAATTAGAAGATGGAGAATCTATGACGTTTAGATTTAAAGTCGAGATTGTTTCGGGTGAAACTCCTGATGTAAATGAAGTAGAAAAGCGATTTGAAAGCTGGAGTAAAGCTTCAAATTAAGTCTTAAAAATCTCAATAAATTATTCAGCACTATCTTCGGGTAGTGCTTTTTTGTTTTTAAAGAAAAACAGTATTGTTAAGCTCTTCAATTGAGGCTGGCATGCCTTGTGAACTTTTAGAAGGTATAGTCATGATTTTGGCTGGAATCTATTGTTTAATACAGTAGATCAGGGATTTATGAGATTTTATATGTAAAAAAAATCCTCACTCTGTGGGGGATCTAAACAATATTAACTCATGTCCCAATTCTTTGAACCCTTTAAAGGATTGAATGATGAGGCATTCTTTTTTGATAAGATTTTGTATTTTCTCTATGATACTGCTCGTATCAGTTTCCTGTCAGGATGTTTTAGATATTCTACCATTAGAAACTACTGATGAATTTATTTCAGCATCCATCAATGATCAGGTTTTTGAGGTGGAAGGAGGGAAAAGCATCCTGGACTCTGAGTTCGTGATTGCTGAAATGGTTGAAGATCAAGACCATTTTTTATTGACCGTTTATGGTGTTCAGGTGGCTGATACAAAAGAAGTCACAGCCATGGGTTTTAAACTTGGAGGAAAGTCTTTGGACGAACTTGAAGTTGGAAAAGAATATTCAGAATGGGAGTTGATTGAAAATTCTGAAGTGAATTTTGAAGGGGTGATGGGAGCCGTAGAGAAAAGAACCTCGCCTAACTCTGACGATCATATTTATAAAGCAAGTTCAAACCATACAGGCGAAATCTCCTTTATAATCAATGAGATAGATATAGAAAACAAAACGATTTCAGGAGAATTTAATTACAAAGCAAAAGATAAAGACAGTGGGACTTTGCTAGAAGTAAGGAATGGCAAATTCGAGAAAATTGAATGGGTAATTCTTTAACGCATTCTACCTAAAACAATTGAAAAACACCTTTTACTAATACAAACCAATCCAAAACAAATTAAAACTATGAACACGATGAAAATCAGAAACTTAATGATGGCCATGGCTTCAGTAGCAATCGTTTCCTCTTGTACGGAGGAAAAAGAAGGTCCGGCTTTTCCAGAAAGTGAGGTAAAAGTATCTGCCACAATAGGCATGAGTGAAGAAGATCCAAATGCAAGGGTGAATAATTTGGTCTATGGTAATTTTGAAGTGACTGACGTAAAACTATCTATTGATAATGTCAAGTTGATCTTAAGAGCCACCAATGAGGATACCAAAAAACCTACGATTGTTCAGATTAGGGATAAGAACCCTCAAATCTTGACATTGGTTGAAAACGGTGAAGTGATGGTCGCTCCAATCGGAACTGTCATGGCAGCAGATGGAGTTTATGGAAAATTAAACTTTGATTTTGTGCTTCCAGATGTTCCTGAAGACGATGAAATGTATGGATCATCTGTGATCGCAAAAGCTAAATGGTTCGATATCCCTGCGGTTATCAATATGCAACTGGAAGACGAAATGGTTCTACAGTTTAACCAAGGTCTAGAAGTTGACGGTGCACAGGATTATTTATTGACCATGTACGTGGATAAAATTCTGGAAGGTATTTCTCCAACTTTGGTAGGTGATGGAAACGGTAACGGTACCATCGAAGTTGGTCCAAATAATGAAGATGGAAATAGCGAAGTGTATGAAGCCATCATTGCCAACATCCAAAATGCATTAGTGCTAAAGAATGGTAAGTTCAAGGATAAATAATCCTTTAACTCGGAATTAAAAACCCAAATAGTTAATTTCTATAAAGCATCGGTCTTCTGGAAAACTCCAGAAGATTGATGCTTTTTTTATTTGGACTCGGATTGTGACATAATAAATGCAATGCTACTTTTTATCTAATGATTAATTTCTGGCTAAATTTCACTTAGTGTCAATCTTATTTTAAATTACTGAAGTAAGAATCGCCCAAATAGCCCAGTTCCAGAGTTGGAATTCCTGTTTTTGACAAAAATTAATTTTTAATATGTCCATTAAAGTTGCTGTAA
Organism: Algoriphagus iocasae; assembly: GCF_014206875.1. GTDB lineage: Bacteria > Bacteroidota > Bacteroidia > Cytophagales > Cyclobacteriaceae > Algoriphagus > Algoriphagus iocasae. Next base: position 1,086,552 of record NZ_JACIJO010000003.1, read on the forward strand.
GGCATTTTACCCGGTACGATTACGATCGTCATATTGCACTTGGTCCACAGGTCATCAGACTTAGGCCAGCACCGCATTCCAGAACATTTATCAAAGGGTATTCTTTGAATGTGAAACCTGCTAATCATTTTATCAATTGGCAACAGGATCCATTCGGTAATTATCTGGCAAGAATTGTCTTTCCTGACAAAGTCAAATTCTTTGAGATAGATGTAGAAGTGATTGCAGATATGGTGGTAATCAACCCCTTTGATTTTTTTGTCGAAGACTATGCAATGACTTTTCCTTTTGCCTATGAGGAAAGTTTAAATGCCCAGTTAGGCCCTTATCTCGAGCGTAAAGAAGCGGGTCCTCTATTGCTAGACCTCGTCAAAAAGGCCAAAAAACTGCTCACCAAAGACATGATAACGGTGGATTATTTAGTCGCCATCAATCAATTGATCCATCAAGAGCTTAGCTATAATGTACGAATGGAGCCAGGAGTCCAGTCTTGTGAGGAAACATTGACTTTGTGTTCTGGTTCCTGTAGGGATTTTGCTTGGTTGATGGTTTTGGTACTTCGGCATCTTGGTCTTGCTTCCCGTTTTGCTTCGGGCTATTTAGTGCAGTTAAAATCTGATGAAAAATCCTTAGATGGCCCTTCTGGACCTGAAGAAGACTTTACCGATTTACATGCTTGGACGGAAGTTTTTGTGCCTGGAGCGGGTTGGATTGGTTTGGATTCTACTTCTGGATTATTTGCTGGAGAAGGACATATTCCCTTGGCTTGTACCCCAAGTCCTCAAGATGCAGCCCCGATTTCTGGAATGGCAGAACCTGCAGAGACAGAATTCCATTTTGCAAATGAAGTAACTAGAATTGAAGAAACCCCGAGGGTAACCAAACCCTACTCAGAAGAAGACTGGGAGAAAATTCTTCAAGTTGGAGATAAGGTGGATCAGGATCTTCAGGCAAATGATGTTCGCTTGACTATGGGAGGGGAGCCTACTTTTGTCTCCATTGACAATCAGGATGCTCCGGAATGGAATACTGCTGCAGATGGAGAGCATAAAAGGAAGCTTTCAAATATCCTGTTTCATAAATTGAAAGGAGAGTTTGGACATGGTGCATTGATGCAATATGGGCAGGGAAAATGGTATCCCGGCGAGCCTTTACCTAGGTGGAAACTTGCCTGTTTCTGGCGAAAAGATGGTAAAGCGATTTGGCATGATGATTCCTTGATGGCTGATTTATCAAAGGATTATAAACTGAATAGCAGGCATGCAAAGAGTTTTGTGAATAATCTTGTCAAGCAATTAAACGTTGACAAAAACAATATTTCACCTCTTTACGAAGATCCTTTTTATTTCATTTGGCAGGAGGGAAGAGTTCCTAAGAACATAAATCCGAAAAAATACAATCTCAAATCCTCACTAGAGCGGCAAAAGCTTGCTGAACTTTTGAATAAAGGCCTTGGAAAACCTGTTGCGTTCTCAATTCCTTTGGAATGGGAGTTTAATGAGCAGAGATGGCAAAGTTGCAAATGGAAATTCCGTAGAGATGATATCTATCTTGTTCCCGGCAATTCCCCTGCAGGACTTAGGCTTCCTTTAGATTCCATCGAACATACAGATCCAGAAAAAGAACCTGTTTTTCCCGAAAGAGACCTTTTTGCAAGTGAGGTGAAGTTGCCAAAATCTTCCAAAAGGCTGAAATCTAAAAAGTCACCAATCAATTCTAAGAGAATTTTCAAAACCACATTGGTGGCAGAGGTGAGAGAAGGAAAGCTATTTGTATTCTTTCCACCTACCACTCATTTAGAGCACTATTTGGATTTGGTGAGTGCCGTAGAGCGGACAGCCAAAAAGTTAAAAATCCCGATTTTGATTGAAGGATATGATCCACCATCTGACTCTAGAATAGAAAAGATGATGATTACTCCTGATCCAGGCGTCATAGAAGTAAATATTCAGCCTGCAAAAACCTGGAAAGAAGTAGTTCATAATTACGGGGTGCTTTATGAAAAAGCACGTGAATCAAGACTGATTTCGGAGAAATTCAATGTAGATGGAAAACACACTGGAACAGGAGGGGGAAATCATATTACCCTAGGTGGAACAAGTCCAGAAAACAGTCCATTACTTCGTAGACCGGATGTTTTGCGGAGTTTTATTACCTATTGGCAGCATCACCCAGCATTGTCATATCTCTTTTCTACCCAATTTATTGGACCAACCTCTCAGGCTCCAAGGGTTGATGAAGGGCGAGACGATATGCTTTATGAACTGGAATTGGCTTTTCAGCAGGTTCCAAATGGAAAAGAAAATGAAATTCCTTTCTGGATGGTAGATCGTATTTTCAGGAACCTATTGGTGGATATTACGGGGAATACACACCGAGCAGAATTCTGTATAGATAAATTGTATTCACCAGATTCTAGCAGCGGAAGATTGGGTATTCTGGAGTTCAGAGGATTTGATATGCCTCCTCATTATCGGATGAGCATGGTTCAGCTGTTGTTGATCCGCGCATTGATGAGTTGGTTTTGGAGAGAACCTTACTATCATAAGTTGGTACGATGGGGAACGTCTTTACATGATAAATTTCTGCTTCCACACTATTGTGAAAAAGATATGAAGGAGGTGATTTTGGATTTGAAAAAGGCAGGGTATGATTTCGATATTTCATGGTTTGCACCGTTTTTCAGTTTTAGATTTCCATTTATCGGAGAGTTGCAATCAGATGAAATTCATATTGACTTGAGGATGGCTATTGAACCTTGGCATGTATTGGGAGAAGAGATATCCAGCTCAGGAACAGCTAGGTATGTGGATTCTTCCTTAGAAAGACTTCAGGTGAAAATAAGTGGACTTACTGACTCGAGATATCAGCTGATGTGCAATGGTTTTAAGATTCCTTTAAAAAACACAGGAGTTCAAGGGGAATATGTTGCGGGGATCCGATATCGCGCTTGGCAACCTTATTCTGCCCTTCACCCAACAATCGGAATTGACACTCCATTGGTGATTGATTTATTTGATACCTGGACCAAAAAGTCTGTGGCTGCTTGCCAATATCATGTAGTTCATCCAGGTGGCAGGAGTTATGATAACTTCCCCGTCAATAGCTATGAAGCTGAAGCTAGAAGAATTTCTAGATTTTTCGACTTTGGACATACCATAAGCTCAGAGAATCCTGTTAATTTCACGGCTTCCGAAAGTCTAAATTCCGGAAGATATATTACAAAAATAGAGGGCCAAACTACCTATGAGGGAGAGATGGAAATCGTCAATCCTGAATTTCCTTACACGATGGATTTACGTCGATATAAGAAGAGTGGATGGGTATAATCAGCGTTTAATTAGTTCAAATTGGTCAAATGATTGAGTCTTATCTTATTGAAAAAATGTTCAATAATGCGCCGTTTCTTGACGAAATGGCTACCGATCAAGGTAAAATACATAGCCATTGGGAAAGGATAGCTAGGTATTACGAACAAATTGGGTCTGAGAAAATGCGGCAATTCCAAGAGGAAGTCAGCCGCCAATTGCGTGAAAACGGAGTTACATATAATGTCTATGGGGATCCAGATGGGATGAACCGTCCTTGGATTTTGGATCCTGTGCCCATGGTCTTCAATTCTGAAGAATGGGAAAGAATAGAAAAGGGACTTATACAAAGAACCCAGCTGCTCAACCTTATTTTAAAGGACTTGTACGGAGATCAAAAGTTGATCAAAGAAGGGCTATTGCCATTCGAGCTTATTTATAATCACAAAGGATTTCTTCGTCAAGCACATGATATTCAGCTGGAAGGTGAGCAGCAATTAATTCAATATTCATCCGATTTGGCCCGTGGGCCGAATGGAATGATGTGGGTTTTGCATGATCGGACTGATGCACCATCTGGAGCTGGATATACTTTTGAAAACAGAGCTGCTATGACTCGTGTTTTTCCTGAGTTAATCAGGGAAAATCATGTCCGAAAAATCACCTCTTATTATCAGACCTTTAAAAATACGCTTAGTAGCCTTACCAATAATAAAGAGAACCCAAGAGTGGTCTTGCTTTCTCCTGGACCTACTAATGAGACTTTCTTTGAGCATGCTTACATTTCCTCTTTTATGGGATTTACGCTTGCCTTCGGAGAAGATTTGACGGTAAGTGGCGGGTATGTTTGGCTGAAAACCATCAAGGGTCTGGAAAAAGTAGATGTGATCATCCGAAGAGTGGATGATGTGTTTTGTGATCCTTTGGAGTTCAAAAATGACTCACATCTAGGTGTTGTGGGATTGATGGAAGCGGTTCGCCAGAAAAAGGTTTTGGTAATCAATCCTCTTGGATGTCGGGTTTTGGAAAACCCAGGATTAATGGCTTTCCTTCCTAAGATTTCAAAAGTGTTTCTTGGTGAAGACCTTATTCTTCCTTCGGTGGCAACATGGTGGTGCGGTCAGGAAAAAGAGTTGAAATATGTTTTTGATCATATAGAAACTTTGGTGATCCGAAACATTTACCGTGGAACAAACCATAAATCTGTTTTCGGTGGAGATCTGACCGAGGAACAGTTACAGAATCTCAAAAAGCAAATACAAAGAAATCCCTACATGTTTGTAGGTCAGGAAATGGTGGATTTCTCCACTTCGCCTTCTTGGATCAACAATAAACTAGAAGCAAGGAACGCTGTTTTTAGAAGTTATGTGGTCGCAGATTCTGAAAACAATACCTATAATGTCATGCCTGGAGGCCTTTCTAGAAGTTCTCCGGAAAAAGGTGCATTTCTAGTTTCCAATCAAACTGGTGGAATCAGTAAAGACACTTGGGTTTTAGGCAAGCCAAAAGATGTAATTTCTAAGATTCCAAAAATTGTCAAATCTCAGCCATTAGTTAGAACAGTGCTGCCGAGTAGGACAGGGGAGCGACTCTTTTGGTTGGGGAGATATTTAGAAAGATCTGCTTATGCAGTTCGATTGATGAGGATGACGCTTCTTTCTTACAATGAAGCAGATGAAGACATTCATATTCATGAAACTCCTGTTTTAAGCACCTTGCTTAAGACTTTGACGTTGATGACGGGAACTCTTCCAGGATTTACAGAAAAAGCAATATTGAAAAATCCTGAATCCGAACTTTTGGATTTAGTTCATGATGTGGAGAAGCCTGGAAGTTTGGCTTTCTCTATTCAGTCCTTCCTTACCAATGCTTTCGCTGTTCGAGATCGTCTTAGTTTGGATACTTGGCGAATTCTGGATAGCATTTCAGAGGAATTGATCAAGATGAGGCAGTCGGAAAATTCACTACTCAAAGCATACCATAATCTTGATAATATGGTGGTGAAATTGATGGCTTTTTACGGATTGAATATCGACAATATGACAAGAGAAACTACTTGGCATTTGTTGAACATCGGTCGATTTATTGAGTCAGCTGTAAATAACTGCACCATTTTGAGAGGGATGCTATCCAAATCTTTTGATACAGAATCCAATAAGGAGCTGATGGAAGATACCCTACGATGCAATGAAAGCTTGGTGACTTATCGATATAGATATCGCTCTAATCTTGAGATGCAAGGCGTTTTAAGCCTTTTGATTCTTCATGAAGACAATCCAAGGTCTTTGATATTTCAACTTTTGGAAATTGACTCTCATCTGAAAGCCCTTCCAAACAAAGATGAACACGAGCAATTTGGCATTGAAAGAAAGAAGCTATTGGAAGCAATCACAAAAATCAGGCTGTGTGACGTGACTGAGATTTCGACCCTTGATCTAGAATCAAATGAATATTCTCAATTGATAATTCTTTTGGATAAGACAATTGAATTGCTGCATGAGACTTCTGATTTGATTTATCAGAAATACTTCAGCCATACTGGTTCAGCTTACAGCATGATTCAAACTTCTATAATTCCGGAAATATGAACTATCAGGTCATCCATATCACCGATTATATTTATGAGTTTCCGGCAGCTTTATGTCACAACTTGATGTTTCAAATTCCACAAGATTCTGAGTTTCAGAAAGTGGATAAGTACGTTTGTGAAATCAGCCCTAAACCTAGTTCAGAAGAAGAGAGAACGGATTTTTTTGGAAATAAATACCTTTATTTCTCTGTGGAGAGGTCCCATAAAAAATTGACTGTCACTTCCCAAAGTGTTTTAAAGTTGAATTCTCCAGCTTGGATGAAAGTAGATCCAAAATCAACTATGGCTTGGGAAAAAGTAGTGGAATGGCTGCATACAACCAAAGCTCCAAATGAAGTAAGGCAATATTATTTGGAATCAGATCATGTGAAATTTATCGAAGGAATAAAGGAATATACCTTAAAGTCTTTCACTCCAAGTAGGCCAATTATGGAAGCCATGATCGATTTAAATGATCGAATTTTCAAAGATTTCGCGTTCACTCCTGGATTTACGGATATCAGTACACCATTGGAAAAGGTATTTGAGCATAAAAAAGGAGTTTGTCAGGATTTTGCACATTTTTCTCTGGCTTGCCTTCGAGTGATTGGATTATCTGCCAGATATGTGAGTGGATATATTGAAACTATTCCTCCTCCAGGAAAACCAAAATTAATTGGATCGGATGCTTCACATGCTTGGATTGCAGTATTTATGCCAGAACAAGGATGGGTGGAATTTGATGCTACCAATAATCTTTTGGTAAACGACAAACACATCCGAGTGGCAGTAGGAAGGGATTTTGCAGATGTTACTCCGCTTAAGGGCATTGTTTATAGCGGTAGCAAACAAGAAATGAAGGTCAGCGTAGATGTGACAAATTTGGATCAGGATTATTTATTGAATTAGATTCTAATTTTAAACTTTCAGCAAAACTTTTAAGGTAATATCTGCCAATCAATCACAGGAGGATTTCCACTTGCATTTCTTTGATGCATGCTGTTGAGTTCAGTACACTGATCAAAGAATCCCCCGTTTTGAAGGAAAAATTTCCCATTGGCTTCACCACCAGCATAATCCAATCTATATTCTCTTTTGGCGATATCATCACCAGTGAATCTAGCTTCAGTAAGCTCAATCCATTGCCCATCTGTCGTCCTTGCCCATTGATTGGTGTAAAGAGCAGATCTTTGAATATTTCCTTTCTCAGGAATGAAATTCTCCAAAAATGAATGAGGTCTTTTGTACCAAGTATCTGTTTTAGGTCTTAAAAAGCTCGCAATTAATTTCCATTCCTGCTTTTCAGGATCCATAAAATAAGCTGTATAAATGGTGTTTCCTTCTCCATCAGGCTCTACTGAGTTAAGAAATCGATAGGTCTTTCCAGCTTCCCAAGGGTATTGAAGATAGCTTTGCCCTCCAGATCCTTCATTTCCAAATTCACCAGTATAGACATCTTCTCCTTTCTTCAACAATTTGATTTTTTCTTCATCTGGGATCTCACCAGGATTATCTGTTTTGAAAGGACTCCATACAGAAAACAGTATTCTGCGCTCAGTTTCTGAATTTACCTGGATTCCAAAATAACCTTCTCCAAATCCATTTGCCATGAAATAAGAACCTATTGGATCTTGGCCAACCGGAACGGTGACTTCGTTATAAAACCATTTAAAGTTCTGGTTTTCTGGTAGGGTGTATGATAAATGAACAGATGGACCTCTTCGACCCCAATAAAACCGATTATCGATATTGTCTCTGACAAAATTCAAATCCAATTCTCCATCATAGGATATTATTAGGTTTTTGATCTTCGCAAAATTACTTCCCTCTTTATCAATTCCTTTAAGTTTAATCTCATTGTAACCTTGTTTTAGTCTCATTTTTCCAATCAGGATTTTACCTGATTCACCGGGATTTAACTTTAATTGAAAGGATTCATTAAGACTTATTGAAATTTCTGAAACTCCCTGTTGTTCAATAAGATCTAAGCTGATCTCTACTTCTTTTGGTGCTGAGGATCTGAAATAAATGCTGAATTCAGTTTCACTTTCTGACCAATTGGAAATGCCTTCTTCATTTATTTTTTCTAGCTTATTTCCAAAACTCTGGTACGTATTTCCTCCAAGCGGAATTTCTATGCTGTTTTGAAAAGACGAACTTGGATTTTCAGCTTTAACCGTACAAGAAAAAGAGGTGAGAATAAATAATGTTGAGAAAAGTATAAGGCTTTGTTTCACAGGAAATATAATTTTTGATTAAAGATAAATGCTTCTTTCCAACAAAGCAGGATAGATGAATCAGATTCAATTTGTAGACTTCCATAAAAATTAAGCATTTTAGCAAAGAGCTGGGAATTTTAATATGCAAGCATGAAGAATAGGATTTGTTCAGTATTCACTTTTATCATTTTTTCTTTTCTCCTTTTTTCACTTTCCTCTTTTCAAGGAAAACAGGATTCAGAGCTCAAAAAGCAATTTGATATTGTAAAATATAATGATCCTGATGCTACATCTTTTTTAGGCGTTGGGCTCTGGGCTTGGCCAATTCCGATTGATTATGACAAGGATGGAGATATGGACCTTTTGGTTTCCTGTCCGGATAAACCATTTAATGGATTATACTTTTTTGAAAATAAAGAAGGAGGTGATTTTCCTGTTTTTGAAGAGCCAGTAAAACTTGGGCCAGCAATTCCTCAGATTCAAGTTTCACATACAGAGGATGGCGTTTATGTAACTATTCCTGGTAAAGAATTGAAGGATTTTGAAGAATCCTTATTACAGAAACCTGTTGATATATTTCCTTCAGATGAATTGATCAAGAATATGGAAAAGAAGCCTCGGTTTAACCAATGGAAAATGGTGGATTTCGAGGGAGATGGAGATTTGGATGTGGTAGTTGGAATCGATGATTGGAATGATTACGGATGGGATAATGCTTTTGATGATCAAGGAAATTGGACCAATGGGCCTTTACATGGCTATGTTTATTTGTTGGAGAACAAGGAAGGTAAATATGTGAATCAAGGTAAAATTTTGGCCTCCAAAGAAGCTATAGATGTTTATGGCGCACCATCGCCCAATTTTGCAGATTTTGACAGAGACGGAGATCTTGATTTGATCTGTGGAGAATTTTTAGACAAGCTGACGTATTTCGAAAATATTGGAAGCAGATCTAATCCAAGCTATAAAAAAGGTGTCTTTCTGACCAATGCGGATGGTTTGGTAAAAATGGATTTACAAATGATTATTCCTGTTTCTATCGATTGGGATCAGGATGGTAATACAGATTTGGTGGTTGGTGATGAAGATGGAAGGGTTGCTTTAATTCGAAATTCAGGCAAGTTAAAAGAAGGAGTTCCGGTATTTGAATCGCCAGCATATTTTAGACAGAAGGCGGATAATCTTAAGTTTGGTGCTTTGGCTACTCCTGTTTCTGTGGATTGGGATCAAGATGGTGATGAAGATTTGATCACCGGAAATTCGGCAGGATATATCGCTTTTATCGAAAATGCAGGTGGAGGATCCGAACCTGTTTGGAAAGAGCCTAAATTATTGAAGTCAAATGGCAAGGTGTTGAGAATCCAAGCTGGTGAAAATGGATCTATCCAAGGTCCAGCTGAGGCAAAATGGGGGTATACCACCTTATCAGTTGCTGACTGGGATGGAGATGGAAATCAGGATATAATTTTTAATTCGATTTGGGGGAAAGTTCAATGGATTCGAAATACTGGAACTACCTTGGAAGATCCTAAAACCATTGAAGTGGCTTGGGGGAATCAGTCAATTGTTTATCCAAATTGGAACTGGTGGAAACCAGAAGGTAATGAACTTGTCACTCAATGGAGAACCACTCCCTATGCCATCGATTGGAATAAAGACGGAATAATGGATTTGGTTATGCTGGATCATGAAGGGTATTTGAGTTTCTTCGAAGGATCAAAGAATCAATCTGGTACTCATGTAGTCATGCCAGGGAAAAGAATTTTTTATGGAAAAAGTGCTTCCGTTTATACAAATCGAAATATTGCTCAAAATGCTGAATCAGGTGAGTTGAGGTTGAACAATGCGGAAGCAGGAGGAAGTGGAAGGAGGAAAATCAGTTTTGTGGATTACGATTCTGATGGTGACTTGGATTTGCTTGTCAATAGTGTTAACGTTTCTTTATTTGAAAATATAAGCCAAACCAAAGACAAAGTGATTTTTAAAGATAGGGGAACTGTTTCTGATACGATTTTAGCTGGGCATACTACAAGTCCAACATTTGTGGATTGGAATAAAGATGGGATCTGGGAGATTTTAGTAGGAGCCGAGGATGGACATTTTTATCATTTGGAGAGGTAAAGACATGCCTGACGTATACCTATATTTTATTTGGTAATATTGTTCTGTTTGGAAAAATGATGGAATAATAATAATTTTTTCCAATTAAAATTCTGTTTGGTGTAGGAGCTATAAATAATGAATTTGTCTTAAAAAATATTTTTAAAACTATTCTTAGGACTACCTTTTTTTTTCGTTTTTAATTGCGTTCTTCGCAGCAAATACGACCAGAAATTTTAAAGATTAGTTGAAAAAAAACGTCATTCCCACTGCTAATGTTAGATGGAATCTTTTATTGGCCAGCTTTTTATTTTTGATCCTTCTCTGTGAACAAGCTAATGCTCAAAGAATAGATCCTAAAAAAAATGATTACATAGTATTAGGTGATACAGCTCAGTCAGACGGATACATCCAAGACTTCCCAGTAGAAAACAACACCGTAATTTTCTACAAGAGAATGAAAAACCATGAATATCAAAAATATAGTGTGAAGGATGTGAGTGAGTTTTTTGTAAAAGACCGAACATTCTATAGAAGAAACATATCCTTTCATGGCAATGAAAAGCTTGTTTTCCTGCAAAAAATTCCTCACCCCAAAGAGGATCAAATTCAGCTTTGGAAACTTACTGAAGATAAAGATTACTACTTTTTGGAGACTGCAGGAAGTCTTAGTCTTCTTGAGAATGATTCTTATCAACAGGTGTTCAGGGATCTATTGAACAATCCTATTTTGGATCCATTGATTGACATCACTTCTCTCGAGGAGTATAGTTTGATCTATTTGATGGAGACCTCTGAATCGATCGCAAAACCTAGGACTTTTAATCGAACGATTACCTTCAGTGCTTATCTTGGTTATTCCTTTAACTCAAATCATTTCAAAATTGATAATTCCCTGCTAGCTCCCAAAGTTTCAGGAGGAGGACCTACTTTCGGGTTCAATTTGGAGTTTTTTGTCAATAAATCGAGAAATCTGTCAATAAACCTAAGTCCAAGCTTATCACTATTTGACAATCAGGAATTATTGAATACTAACAAAGTAGGTAATCGACTGGAAACCGATTATTTTTTGGAGTATACCGCCTTAAACTTCCCGATTTTGGGAAGGTATTACTTAGATATCCAACCAAATAAATGGAGGGCTTACGGAGAATTTGGTTATAACTACGGGCTTTTTAATTATAAAAAGCTGGGTTTTTTCCAGGCTCATGTTGAAGGCAGTGCAGTGACTACAACTGTTGGGGAATTCGAATTAGAAAAGCAGTATTACGGATTAATCGGAGGATTTGGAATCGAAAAGTATTTGAAGGATGCGAAATCCTTTAGTCTGGGATTTAGAAGTACTAGTCTTCAGTCAACTAATCGATCAGAAAAGTTCGTGACCATGTTGGGTTTTATTGGCTATAAATTTTAATAAAATGAGAAAGAGCATTTATAGTATTGCAACAGCAGTAGTATTTTTTCTTATTGGATGCCAGCATGAAGAAACAGTTTCTCCTAGAAATTACCCCTTTATTCAGAGTATTGATGTCAATTCGATCGATGAAACCGGGGCAATAGTTGAGTTCGAAGTTTTGAAGGAAGGGAAAATTGCAATTGAAAGTTATGGAGTGGAATTTTTGGAGGAAAGTGTATTCCAACAATATAATCTCCCTAAAGAATATTTAGTAATAGAAACACAAGGTGCACCTGGGCAAGAATTGATTTCCTATAAACTTAAATATGATCTAAAGCCTAAAGTTGAATATTTGGTAAAACCATTCGTTCGTTCGGGAAACACAACTATTTATGGTGAATCGATCCAATTTTATAGCAAAGGGGTAAATGCACCAATAATTTCAGATGTTTCAATTAATGAGATTTCTGGTTCAACCCAGTTTAAAATAACAGGAGATTATTTCAGTTCAGTCAAAGACCAGAACCTGATAGAAATCCCATTCATTGAGGAGTATTTTAACATTGAAATTATTTCTAGCACTCATCAGGAGTTGACTGTAGAATTGACTAGAAATAGCAGGCCGATGACAACCCTTGGGGACGCTTATGATCTCAAGTTAACCGTGATGGGGAAATCGGTGACCTTGCCTGAACATTTTACATTTGGGTATCCAAAAATTGAAACTATCAATACACTTGCTGCACATGTCGGACAAGAAATCTTGATAACCATTGACAGGGAATACGAAGGGAATCTCATACTCTCTATAAATGATTATCCTACAGGGAATTACCAACTCATTGAATTGGAAAAAATAAATCCTACAACATATAAAGGAACTGTATCAAATTATTTGGCCGGATCATTTGACCTGAAACTAGTTGGCAATGATTTTATCTATGTGTATCCACAAAAGTTTGAAATAAAAGAAAGCTGGAAGTTCATTACAGATAGTTTCCAGCATGTTAGTTGGCCTAGCTATCAAATGATACCTGCCGGAAACAAATTGGTATTTTGGAGAAATGACCTTTCTACCAATTATTACTATGATCCATTGAGTAATGGCATAACAGAATTACCGGCTTTTCCTGGAGCAAAAGAAGAAAGGAATGGAGTCTATCTATTGGGTACTTCTAAATCAGAGCTTTTCGTAGGTTTTGGTTATAAAATCCTTGAAAGTTCTGTTCAGCCCTATCTGGATCTGTGGAAATTGGACTTGAACACCCTGCAGTGGAAAAGAATGGATGATTTACCACTTGGACATAGTTTTTTGCATCGGTTTTTTGAATACCAAAATAATATAATCGCAGTCTCTAATTTGGAAAAGAAATACCTCCAGCTTGATCCAATCTCTGGTTTTTGGAAGAAATTAAGTTTTGATGTTCCTGAATTTGTAAAAAGCAATATTCGGATGTGGGCACAGCAAGACTATATCTACTATTTCCAAGAAAGAACTTCCTATCTGGTATTGTGGAGATTTAGGTTAGGGGAACAGCCAGAACTATTTGGTGAATTTCCAACTTTGAATTCTAGAGAATTAATCGGATTAAAAATTATTGGAAATGAATTTTACCTGAGCAACCATTCCGATAATTATAGCATTGATTTGCTCACCAAAAAAGTGAGTCGTTATCAAACAATTTTCTTTAATAATAATGACTTTCCAATTGAAAAAATGTGGGGATTAATACCAGGAAAACCCTATACTTTCCCTTTGAGTAGCAGATTTGATTCTTACGATTTTAGAATGTATCAACTCAATTTAGAAAATTAAAATCTCTGATCGTTATCTCAATATAGCAATTCAAAAACGGATTAGTTTAAAAAAATGTAAAGGACAGTGAAAAATCAGTCCTTTACATTTTAAAAATTTCTTAGGACCAAAGCCTGTTTTTTTAACTTCCTTCTTCAAATCTCCAGAAACCACTCATCAAAATTCAAATCTTAAGCCCTCTTTTGGATGGTTTCTTCTTTCTCTTCAAGAAGTATTACCTTATTTTAGACAGTTGAGTTTTGGATTTCTTTTGAAGTAATGCTCTTTTTATAAACCACTTTCTCATGTTATCTATGAAAAAAATTTACCCTTTAGCGGTATTTTTTATCGCTTTAGCTCTCTTTTTCTCTTGTAAAACAAATGAGTCTGGGTTTAGCAAAAAGGATATTAAAAGTTCTCAAAAACTGATAGGATTGGAATTTGAGAAGCCTGCTATAGAAACCATGTATGATTATTTGGGAAGAAATAAAGCCGGGTATGATAGCTTGAGATCTTACGAAACCCCAAATGAGGTTTTTCCCGCCATGATGTTTGATCCACATCCAATGGGATTTATAGCTTCTTCAGAGAAATCAGATCTGGTATTCGAAATTCCGGATAATGTATCGGTTCCTGAAAACTTCGAAGAAATCGCATTTTTCACCATTCCCCAATTAGCCTCTTTGATCCAAAATAAGAAAGTTACTTCAGAAGAACTCACTCGATTATTTATTGACAGAATCAAGCGATTTGATGGAGAATTGGAGTCTGTAATCACCTTGACTGAAGAATTAGCTTTGGCACAAGCAAAAAAAGCAGATCAGGAAATTGCTGCAGGGAATTATAAAGGCATCCTTCATGGTATTCCTTACGGTGTGAAAGATCTGATGGCAGTGGAAGGCTATCCGACAACTTGGGGAGCCGAACCCTATAAAGATCAAATGATAAATTATACTGCTACGGTCGTAAAGAAATTGGAAGAACAAGGAGCAGTTTTAATTGCAAAATTGGTTTCTGGTTCCCTTGCTAGAGGGGATGTTTGGTTTGGTGGGAAGACCAAAAACCCTTGGGATCTTACACAGGGAGCAACTGGTTCATCTGCAGGTTCAGGTTCAGCCACTTCTGCGGGATTAGTACCTTTTGCTTTGGGAACGGAAACTCTAGGTTCGATTACTTCTCCATCTACCCGCAACGGAGTGACAGGATTACGACCAACATACGGTCGAGTAAGTCGCCAAGGTGTGATGAGTTTAAGCTGGTCTATGGATAAAATCGGACCTTTGGCAAGGAATGCAGAAGATTGTGAAATCGTTTTTGCAGCTATTTATGGCAAAGACCAACAGGATCCAAGTACTAATGATGTTCCTTTCAATCAGGTTTTTAAGTTGCCAAAGGAATTGAAAATTGCCTACCTCAAAAAGGATTTGGATAAAGACACCACTATCACTGGTGATAATTTGAGGGCCTCATTAGAAGTGTTTAAAGAAATCGGGATTCAGGCTGATTCGGTCGAACTTCCAGAAGGCTTTCCTTATTCGGCCTTTGATATCATCTTAAGAGCTGAGGCTGGAGCATTTTTCGATGAACTTGTACGCTCTGGTGAAGTAGATTTAATGGTAGAGCAGGATGGAGGTTCAAGAGCTAATTCTCTTAGACAATCCCGTTTTATTCCGGCGGTTGAATATCTTCAAGCCAATCGACAGAGAAGAATGTTAATAGAGGAAATGAATGTACTTATGAAAGAGTATGATGTCATTATTGCCCCAAGTTATCGGAGCAGGCAACTATTAATCACCAATCTGACCGGACATCCAGTAGTTTCAGTTCCAAATGGATTTGATAAAAAGGGGAGGCCAACAAGCTTTACGCTGATTGGTAATTTATACGATGAAGGAAGTATTCTTGCTTTGGCAAAAGCCTATCAAAATATGACAGACTTTGATGAAAAGCATCCTCCGAAGTTTATGGAGTGAGAAGCTTTTGATTTAATCCAATTCATACCATTCAATATCTTTCAAAGGAGCTCTTCTTCCTACATAAGCTTCTGGTGCATAATGTTCTGCCAAATAATCTAAAATCACATCTTCACTTTCTCCTAGAGGCCATAAACCTTGGGTTTCCTGCATCCATTCTATTTTAGCTTTCCAACCTTCCCTTGTGAATCTATTTTGAATAATTAAAGCGCTGGAATGGCAGTTGGTACAATTCCCTTTCACAATCTCAAAACCATTTCCTAATACCAATTGAGTTTCAGGATCCAGATCTTTTCCTTCTTGACTGATCGCAAGGGAATCTAATTCTGTTAACTCAGCCGCTTCCTTTCCTGAATCCTTACTGGAATCAGAATCGCTTTGTATCCAAGTGATCAAAAACAAACCTAAACTCAAAACCAGAATCAAAGCAATAAATGCCAAAATCCGGTTTTTCAACTGCATGTATTTCGATTGATTTTTCTCGTCTTGCATAATGGGTTAACTTACTTTGACGGCAATTCTATGACAAGCATTGTTGAGATAACCTTTTGGATTCCAGCCTGGTATTACCATGGGTTGAGAATTTCCTTCACTATCTGTTGCTTTGGCCCAAACCTCATAATAGCCTTCCTGTGGGAAACTCAGTTCCACATTCCATTCCTGCCAAGCCAATCGGTTTTTTGGCTTTTTCAATTGGCATTTAATCCAAGTTGCTCCAAAGTCAATGGATACCTCCATGCCTGAAACTTCCAATTCTCCTGCCCATGCTTTTCCTCTCACAGCCAATTTTCTTGATTTATCAAACATGGCTCCAGTCTTAGGGAAAGTAATCAAGGATTTAACTGGCATGGATTCGATGATTTTCATATCCTCATCCGGAACTTTGGTGCCAGGAGCCACTGGATATTTGGGAACACGATAGGCATCGCCCATCATTTTAGCTCCATTATGGACTTTATTTCGTACTACTATCGTATGAACCCATTTACCGGAAACCGAAGCCGGCCATCCTCCTGCCACCAACCTTAATGGATATCCATGTGCCAAGGGAATATCTTCTCCATTTAATGCCCATGCAAGTAAAGTCTCATCCTGCATGGCTTTAGACATAGGAGCGCCACGTGAAATAACTACTTCATCGGCTTTGCCATTGAGATGCTTGTCTGCTCCATAATATCCTATATAAACGGCATCTGATTTAATCCCAACAGCCTGAAGAACGTCCCGAAGTCGAACACCGGTCCATTCAGAACAAGCCACAGCTCCTTCTTCCCATTGATTTCCAGAAGCTGGTGGGTAAAAGCCTGCTCTTCCATTGCCTCCGCATTCCAAGACCAATTGATACGTGTATGGCTTAAAATTCTTTTTCAATTCATCTAAAGTAAAGGTCTTTTCCTCGACGACTGATTCACCGGAAATTTTTAAAGTCCAGGTATCTGCATTTACATTCTCCGGAATCAATCCATTGTTTCGGATAAAAATATTCTTAGCAGGAGTGACGGCATCATCCAATAAATGAGGTCTGGCTTCCACATTCCACGGTTTTTCATTCCGAATGATCATTTCTGGATTCTTTCCATCCATAGGATTGCTTTGAAGACTAATCGCCACAGGGATGTAGTCTTTTGGCATGGAAGCAGCATAAACAATATCTGCTCCCAACACTGCTGAAAAAGTACCTAAAAGGCTCTTTTTAATGAATTTTCTTCGATCAGCGCCAGATAAATTGGAAAGGGTTAATTTGGGATTTCGGGAAGCCATAAGGATTAACAAAAATGTTCAATAAATATATGGAAGTTCATAAAAGTACAAAGGATGTCAGAAGTCTAAAAACTTGATATGTATATCCGCTTTTTTTACCAGTAGCCCAAAAAAAGGTTTTAGGTATATTTCAACCTGCTGTGGACAGTGGACTGTCGTCGATGGACGAGATTGTCCGCGACTTTCTAAACTCAATCTTTAATTACTGGCTCCATTGCGGATAATCATGAAACTTGAATCAAAATTCCAAAATCTATTATCTCCCGAAACTGTTTTTGAAACATCATTGTTGAAAAAACAAGATTCATTTTTAACCTAAAAACAAAACCATCGATGAAGTACAATTATGTTGGGAATACAGGTCTTTTAGTATCGGAACTATGCTTTGGAACCATGACTTTTGGAGGTCAAGATGCAGGAATGTGGGATAATATCGGGAAACTCCAACAAAAAGAAGTAAACGAAATGCTTACTGCTGTGGTGGATTCGGGAATCAATTTTATAGATACAGCAAATGTTTATTCCTATGGCCAATCCGAGCAACTCTTAGGTCAGGCTTTAAAAGACCTATCCATCAAAAGAGATGAGATCATCATTGCCACCAAAGTTCTGGCAAGGATGAATGATAAACCGAATAGTACAGGTCTTTCCAGATACCACATTTTCAATTCGGTTGAAGCAAGCCTTCAAAGATTACAATTGGATTACATAGATATTCTGTACGTCCATGGCGTGGATCCAGCTACCTCTTTGGAAGAAATAGTACGCTCGCTCAATGATATCGTCGAATCTGGAAAAGTACGATACATTTCTATTTGCAACTGGCCAGCATGGATGGTTGCCAAAGCACAGACAATTGCTGAGTATAGAGGATATCATAAATTCATCGGCTTACAATATTATTATGCTGCAGTGAGCAGGGATATTGAACATGAATTAGTGCCCATGGCAAAGAATCATGATTTGGCGATTTTCCCTTGGAGTCCTTTAGCAGGAGGTTTTTTGACGGGGAAATTTACCAGAGAAGAAGCAGACGAAGGTTCCCGAAGAGCTAATTTTGATTTTCCTCCTATTGATAAAGAAAAGGCTTATGATCTGGTTGATGTTATGGGTGAAATAGCAAAAGTGCATGACGCAAGTATCGCTCAAGTTGCACTAGCCTGGGTTAGGCAGCAGCCTGGAATTACCAGTACTATCATTGGGGCGAAAACTCTGGATCAGTTAAAGGCGAACATTGAATCAACTAACTTGAATCTGACTCAGGGTGATTTATCCAAGATTGATGCGATAAGTCCACTTCCTAAGCAATATCCAGGTTGGATGGTAGAAAGACAATCTAATTATAGAAAGTAGAATTTTCACTCAGTTATAAAAGGGAACTTCAGGGTATTGGAGTTCCCTTTTTTAATTCTCTGATGCCCAAAATATTGCATTGGCAAACATTTTCTTAAACTCTTCCACATCTAATAATTTGGCATCGTGGCCAAATAAGAAATAGACATTTCGGGCTTTTTTACTTTTGTTTTCCCAAATCACCGGATGATCACCCATTTTTATATCCGAATCAGGTCTATAGCTATTCTCATCTACATTGGCCAGAACATGAACGTTCTCTCTGGGATTTTTATCGAATACATACCATTCGTCGTCAGGAAGTTCAAAGGATTCAGGAATTCCTTTAAAAACAGGATGTGATGTTTCCTCTAAATGAACTGTCCCAGTGGCTTTCTCAGCAATATAATTTTTGAATCTAATCCCACCCATAAAATCTGAAAACCATGGCCACATGGGATAACCGTCAAATTCACCCAATAAAGTAGCATGATGAAACCCGATCCAGCCACCCTGACCTTCATCTATATACTTTTCAAATGCCTTTTCACCTACTTTGCTCCAGGTATAAGGAGGGTAATTCAATTGAATAATCAGATCAAAATCTTTCAGATCAAGGCTATCTAAGTCCTTGGCATGATTCAATACCAAATAGTCCATTTTGTTTTCCTCTGAAAACTTTTCCAGCCAATCTAAAGCAACAAGTACAAACCCTTCATGCTGATCTCCTCTTTCAGTTAAAACCAATGCTTTTATTGGCTTTGACTGAGCATGTGATTTCAAACAAAAAATCATAAAGAAGCTTACTAGATATATTAAAGATTTGTTTATCATAGGTTTAGAAGTCTGAGTTTTATCATGTTTTAAAAATGCGATATTCTGAACTATTTCCTCTAAGGAATATTAAATTTAAACAGTGGTCAAACTTAAGAATTATGAAAAAGACTTTTATTTCAATCTTTATTTCAGTTTTGTTTTTTAGCTGTAATACCAAGCCTGCTGATTCAGAAAATTCTGCCACAGTTTATTTTGGAGGGGATATTTTGACCATGGTTGGAGATGAACCTAGCTACGTTGAGGCACTTGTAATCAAAGATGGTTTGATTAAATTTGCTGGAACAGCAGCCGAAGCCATGAAAATTGCAGGTTCCGGTCATCAGATGATTGATCTTGCAGGCAAAACTTTATTGCCTGGTTTTATAGATGGTCATGCCCATTTTGCCAATTTTTCATCTCAAGCAATTGGAGCAATTTTGCTTCCCTCGCCTGATGCTTCCGTAGACAAAATGGAAGATTTAATTGCCACATTAAAGGATTGGAATACTCCTGAAAATAGAGCCTTGACAGGATGGATTTTTGGAACTGGCTTTGACGATTCTGTATTGGAGGAAAAACGCTTTCCTACCAAACATGATTTGGATCAAGTGAGCACAGAATTTCCAATCATTATCATACATATTTCAGGACATTTTGCTGTGGTCAATTCTTTGGGCTTAGAAAAATTAGGGATTACAGCAGATACCCCTAATCCTGAAGGTGGAATTATAAGAAGGGAGCCAAATTCCATGGAGCCAAATGGCGTCTTAGAGGAATTGGCAGCAATCCCTCAGATGCTTAAGGCTATGAGTCCAAAGACCGAAGAAGCAAATCAGAAATTTTTTGATGCTGGACAGGAAATGGCACTTTCTTATGGATACACGACAGCGCAGGAGGGAAGAGCCATGCAAAATCATGAGATGTTAGCTCAAATGGCAGAAAAGGGCAAATTGAAATTGGATGTGGTGAGTTACATCGATTACCTTTTTGTGGATGATTATATGCCTACCAAATGGAATAGCAAAACCTATTTTAATCATTACAGAATCGGTGGGATGAAAGTAACACTGGACGGATCTCCCCAAGGTAGAACAGCTTGGAGAACCATCCCTTATTTGATTCCTCCTGATGGTGCTTCCAAAGATTATGCAGGTTATCCTGCTATCCCAAGTGATTCTGATTTAACAGAAATCTATAGAAAAGCCCTAGTTAACAATTGGCAAACCCTGACCCATACCAATGGTGATGCGGCAGTGGATCAGATGATCAGCACGCTAAAACCTTTATTTGAGGAATATGGAAATGAAGACCGCAGGTTTGTAATGATCCATGGTCAATATATCCGTTTTGACCAATTGGATGAGTTGGCAAAAATGAAAATTATAGCTTCTCTGTTTCCTCTTCATACGTTCTATTGGGGAGATTGGCACAAGCAAATCATTGGGGATTCTCTTGGAAACACAATCAGTCCTACACGCACAGCACTAAATAAAGGTTTGAAGATTACTATTCATTCAGATGCACCTGTTGCGCTTCCCAATTTGATGCGGGTCGTCTGGACTGCTGCAAGTAGAGTTTCCAGATCCGGTCAAATCCTTGCTGAGGAGGAAAGATTGACTCCCTACGAAGCCTTACAGGCAATCACATCTTGGAGTGCTTACCAGCATTTCGAGGAAAATACCAAAGGAACTCTTGAGAAAGGAAAATTGGCAGACTTGGTGATTTTGGATCAAAACCCTTTGAAGGTAGATGTTGATAAAATAAAGGACATTGTAGTACAGGAAACTATCAAGGAAGGAGTATCTGTATTTAAAAAATAGGAGCAGGATTTAAAATAATTTTGGTATCAAAATCAATAAAAATCCTGTCAAAGCCACTTTGAAAGAAGTGCAATATGCATGGTAAAAGTAATTTCCGAAAGACAATTTGAGTATCCATTTTGGACTTGTTCGATGTCTTTTCGAATTACTTAGTGTTAGTAGTATTAACTGTTGGTTATCAGTTGATTCGTGTGGCCTATGTCAATCCAGTTTCAATTCTAATAGCAAATTGTTAAAAAAAGCGACTCGATTATAGAGTCGCTTTTTTAATAATTCAATACTTAAAAGAGCTTAAATTGATGAGTGAAGAATATACTTTTTAGCTGGTAATGGTGCTATTGCTACTTTCAATTCTTCAGAAAGATTTCCATAGATATCCCCAGTAAAATCAGAGATAGCTGTTAATTGCCCAAGTAACTCGCCTACATTTCCCATATGCGCCAATACAGCATCAGAGTTTGAATATGTTTCTAGAACTTGACAAACTGTTCCTTCAGAATTTAAATACCATTCATACCTTTCAGCACCAGTCTCATTCGCTTTGACTTTTTCTATACATTTGGGAATTAAGGATTTGAATTCTTCTTCCTTTCCTGGGTGTATTTCGAATTTTGCAATGAGGTGTATTTTTTTCATGGATTTTTTGTTTAGTAGATTGATTCGGGACTATAACAGTTAGTGAAAGAGGTGTTTATTAATTCGTAATCTTCCAATTTTATCCTTATTCGATATTCTGCTATCTATTAATTTCTTTAATCTGAAACTAGGCTGGATTTAGAGATTAACCATTTACCACTAACCTTCTTTAAGGTATTGGTATATTTTCCAGAAACATCAACTGCTTGTCCACCTGCAATTCCCTTAAGTTGGTAGGTTCCAAGCATGGTGATTGAACCATCAGGATTTTGCTCATAGCTAGAATTCTGAATTGAAACCATCAATTGTGAATCTGTAAAATCTGCCTCTATTCCTGCGGCAATTTCTTTTTTACCCTTAAAAGTTCTACCATCAGAAAAGATTCTTTCTGCATCCATGGTGTAGAATGCAACTAATGATGCCACATCTCGATCATTGTAAGCTTTTTCGTAATTCTTAGCGATTGTTGCTAGTTCCGCACTGAGGTCCTGTGCATAAAGAGGGACTGAGATCAAAGTGCAGATAATGAGGCAAAACAATCCAATTGAAATTGACTTTTTCATAAAAATGGAATTAAAAATGGTGCCTACTCTAGACAGTTTTCGGCTACTCTGTTATAATCCAAGCGTAATTGTATCCGGAAAGCCCAAAAATTTAAAATTCACTGAAGTGTCGAAAAAGTTGCACTAAAGAAATGGCTTTCTTGTCTTAGGAAATTACAACAAATAGTTGAATTATACAATTGACTACCTCGTTTATCCTACTTTAAAAAATCATGAATCAGCTGAAATTTGAAAAATCATTCCATAATATGGATTGTGAATTCTTTAGTTTCTGAGGCATTAGCAGGAAGCATTCTGATTCCTTCTTTATCCACAAGTTTTCCTGAATGATTTACAGAATCCGCAATTCCTAGCCAAGGTTCCAAACACACATAAGGAGCTCCGGGCTTTGCCCAAATACCCAAATAATCAAAATCTTCAAAATCCACCCTAATAAATGGGCCTCTTTCTGCATGAACCAAAGACACAGATCTGGATTTTAAATGTTTAAAAATCAATGCATCCCCATCAAAAATATGATCATTCAATTGAATTTCTTTTGAATGGTCAAGAAGTAAATCTCCCTCGCCCCCAATCAAACCTTCTTCGGCAATAAACCAAGTATGGTCAGTTTCTTCCTTTGGAAAAACCACAGAATAGTCCTCCAACTTCTCATTTGAGGACATGGGTAAATTAAAGGCTGGATGTCCTCCCAATGAATAATACATGGATTCATCGCCTCGATTTGTGATTTGATGGGAGACTATAAGTGCCTTCCCAGAAATCTCATAAGTCAACTCAAAGCTAAATTCAAAAGGGTAGACAGCCTTAGTTTCCGGAGAGCTTTTCACCAAAAAAACCAATCGATCAGATTCTTGCTTTATCAGTTTACCAAGCATGGAATTCCTGATAAAACCATGTTTTGGAAGTGCATAATCTTTCCCATTAAAACTAGTCTTACCATCTTTCAATGCACCTATAATCGGAAATAATACTGGAGCCTGACCTGTCCAAAATTGTGGATCTCCTTGCCATAAATATTCTCTTCCAGTTGCTTTGGATCGGATAGAACAAAGCTCCATTCCTTTCAAATTCACTTGAACAACCAAGCTTTCCGACTCGATGGTAAAAATCATAATTGGGGATTAAATTCAATTCGCAAGATAATGATCAGACTTAGTAAAAGGGAGGAGAGAGGCTTGAAAATTCAGGGGAAATTGAGCTTGAGAACGAAATCGTCGAATGGACATAAAACAGATTTTGATTTTAAACTCCTTAATAAAATCGTAACTTCTAGTTGAAAATCAGTTCAATAACCCAAAATAAAGACGAATGGATAAGCGAGAAAAACTGGATATGATGGATAAAATTCTTCGGGAATTTGAAGATTTAAGAAACAGTCAAACCTCTGTTTTAAAGAAGATTTCCAAAATAGAAGTTGACAATATCAACTTGGGAGTGAAGGTTTTAGAGGAGAAGCTACCTGATATATTTTTAGCTGTAGACACCAATCTCAATCTGGTCACTTCGCTTGAAGAGCAGTTTCAGGAATACCGGGATAAATTCTATTCGGACAATAATCTAGGAGCTGTAGAAGAGGGTTAAATGTAATTCTTTTACAAAAGTTAGGTGATTGAAATTGCTTTGTTACGAATGAAAATGGCTTATTCCAAATGATGATTTGCTCTCTAGTCTTCTTCTTCAACCAAAGAGCAAAACAAACCTCCTGAAAATCAATTTTAATTACTTTTCTTTTCTGCTTCCTTAATCCCATCACTATCCCAGGTATGGTCATTTACAGAAAACTTGCGCATCAATTCTCCTGAAAGTAAGGATTTCTGCATCTCAATTTGCTGCCTGTTCTTGGAAATATATTCATCCTGATTGTTCTTATAATTGATAAGAACTTTCAGCGCAGCCTCGTCATAATCATGAAATTGTTTTGCCATTCAGTGAACCGTATGTGCTCTGAAACCCAATTTCTTTAAAACACCTTCTCCTATTTTGATAGAAGTATCCAAGTGTTCCCTGTAGATGTTTGTAACTCCTTTTTCCATCAGTTCAAATGCATCATACCTGTTTTTTTTTTTTTTTTTGTGGATATTGTATTCAAAAACAACACGTTATATGTTTTTTAATAAATCTTTTAGTGAAATGGGTTTACCTAATAGTTCTCCTCGTTTCCAAGAAATCGTAACATCATTATTTGCAGTTAATTCATTCAAATCGAGGTAAAAATTCTTTTTATTAACTTCAATTTCTTTTAGTAACTGATTTTTCTCAAAAACTACAATTTTATCCGATTTGAAGGGCGATGCTTTCCCTTTTAAATAATTGGTGGTTTTTCTTTCTATCTCTGGTTTTGGTAGAGAAAGTTTGACATTTACCTGTGTTCTGCTATTTCTTATTTCAATGAAATTTCTATTTCTACTTTCAAATCCTAATTCTATGGCATTTTCAACCTCTACAAAATACCAGCCTGGCTTCACTCCAAATGAATAATTTCCAAATTCATCGGTAGTTGATTTGTCTTCAACTTCATCTTGTTCATTCCGCACCACTACTGTGGCATCTTTAACTGCATGATTTAAACCAGATTGGTAATCTTTAAAAGTGACTTGTCCACTTATTTTAGCCCAATCCTCACTCTTCTCTACACTTGCATGGATGAGGCACACATGTCCATTTGCAGAAATCTCTTCCAAAGAAATTTCTCTAAAAAGTTCATCCTCCATCCATTGAAAAGAAATATTCCTTGGTAAAGCTACCTTGATTAATGCTTGTCCATTAACAAATGACTTGGTATGGCAGGGAATACTAAATTTCCCATCCTCAGCAGTGACTGTTTCATAAATCACTCCAAGTTCAGAATTGATAAAACTGATTTTTGCACCGGAAACCAACCTGCCCAACTCTTCTATCCATACTACCCCTTGAATAGCAGGTAATGAAGTAGGGTAAAATATGTAGGTATCATGATCAGTTTCTAGCAAAGGTTCTTGTAAATACACCGTAGTGGTAAATGAGCTATATAGAGAAGATGAGGGGGTAAGTTTTAAAGTTGCTATTTGACCACATAATTTTCCACGGAATTGAATTTCATTACTTGAGTCCTGGGGAACTCCCACCAAGGTATTACCATACTGATCAAAGAGCAGCGCTCCACAAAGCAAGCTTTCCTCGTTTTCATCGAGGGTAGCGCACTTATAGTTTTGCTCTTTTTTTTGTAGAAGACCAGGAGTAGGATTAGGGACAAAACTGACTTCGGTTTCCTTTTTAGTGCCTTTACAATACACTGTAAGTGGTGGATAGACCTTTTCTTTATCTGGATATAACTGGTCATATCGATAAAAATAATCACCCCAAGGGGCTTTTATTTGATGATTGTGATAAATATGTTTGATAGGTTCTATGTAGAATATTTTTTCATCTGAGTGGTTATCACCGTTGTGTTTTTTCCTGTAGTCTAATATTTGTAAATCTGTTTGCCCTGCCCTTAATGAAGTCGTCAATGCATGGGCTTCTCTTGGGAAACTTCGTTGCCATTCGATTTGGACAACGATTCTCGCATCACTTTCACTGTGGTTGGTGGCATACATCAAAGTACGGGAATAATCCCCATGATTAACACTTGGAGTAAGTAAGTTGGTTGTAAATGAAATGGGTTTTTTTACCTCTAATCCTATCGTTCCGGAAACTCCAGATTTGGTTATGACGGTATCGCCATTAGGTAACCATGATAAATCCTCTTCCCCTGTTGCCGTGACTTTGATGTAATAGTATTTAGTGCCATGACTGATGAAACGGCCATTCATTCGAAATGAAATATGCTCCTTGGGCGATTGGGCCTGGATTTGGGGAAAGGTTTTGATTACTCCTTTCCCTTCCTCTATGATTTCTATGACAATCCTTCCCTCATTCCCAGAAACTTCTCCGTAGGAAACATCGAATTCACCGGTAATCACAAATGTATCTCCTACGTAAAATGTTCCTCTGCTGGCCAAGGAGATGCTAATACTTCCAATGGTAACAAGTTCATCAGGTAAAGTTCCGATAGCAGTAGCGGTACTGGCTACGGTTCCTCCTAGGGCGATCAAATCTGCTGCAGATAACCCTGCAACTATTGCTGGTGCTGGCATGACGTTAAAGAATTAGTTTACAATAAGTTATGAAATTATTGGGATAGATTAAAATACGTGAAGGTCTAAAAAGGGTAGGAGGTAGTTTTGTAATTAGTACTTGAAAGAAGTGGGATATATTCTTTTATATTCCCTTTCTTTACTTTTTCTTGATTTTAATCTTTCAATGGAGAATAAAACATGAAACCTTCTTTAATCTTGTACCTTCTTTTATTCGTCGGGATAACTTCTTCTTGGCTAATTATACAGCAGGATGATTTTAATTTATTGAAACAACCCAAAACAGGATTAGGAAGGGAAGGTGCTGCTGAATTTTTCTTTTGGGAATTTCAAGATCAAGCAAGTGTATGGTCAAACGCACCCAAAGGCTTGACTGCTGTTCAATCCTTTCAAGATTCTTTGGAAAAACTCTTGGGAGTAGTTCAATTCCAACGAGTGGTGAAAAAAGAGCAGACTCAAAGAAATCCTAAAGATAGCATGGTTTATGTGAAAAATGGAGATCATTACAATGCCATGTTGGTTCATACAGGAGCCGTTGGAAAAGTAAGACCTATGAATTCATTAGAAGCCCAAATCCTGAATTATCAATTGGAGAAATATCCACTCTTGACCCGTCCAACCGAGTTCCATGCATTCATAGCTTATCACCAGGAACGGAAAGCCTATCGTGTCTATTTCGGTTCCAGTGATCAACCTTGGCCACCCAAACCAGTTTTACTGATTCACCAATTAGAGGAAGATATCAAAAATGGCTGGAAGCTGAGGTATCATTTGCATAATCACTACGAACCTCCTGGGAATAATTACCTGGGAATTTTAGCACCGAGCATGGCAGATGCTCAATATTATAAAATGCTTGCAGATAACTACCAAATAGAGCAAACACTGATCACGAATGGCATACATACAGTGGAGATTAAAGCAGCAGATTTTGGCAGATTTGAGTCACATTAAGGGGTGAATTCAAACTAAATTCCAATTGATGATATGCACTCTAGTCTTCTTTCTCTTCAAACAAAGGACATAACAAACCTCCTGAAAATCAATTTTATTTACTTTTCTTTTCTGCTTCCTTAATCCCATCACTGTCCCAGGTATGGTCATTTACAGAAAACTTGCGCATCAATTCTCCTGAAAGTAAGGATTCCTGCATTTCAATTTGTTGCCTGTTCTTGGAAATGTATTCATCCTGATTGTTTTTATAATTGATAAGAACTTTCAGCGCAGCCTCATCATAATCATGAAATTGTTTTGCCATTCTATGAACCGTGTGTGCTCTGAAACCCAATTTCTTTAAAACATCTTCTCCCATTTTGATAGAAGTATCTAAGTGTTCCCTGTAGATATTTGTAACACCTTTTTCCATCAGTTCAAATGCATCATACCTGTTTTTTGCCCGGATCATGACTTCCAGATGAGGAAATTCCTGCTTGCAAAGTTCCACGAGCTTCAAACTGTATTCTGTATTATCAATCGCTGAGATCAAAAT
Organism: Algoriphagus iocasae; assembly: GCF_014206875.1. GTDB lineage: Bacteria > Bacteroidota > Bacteroidia > Cytophagales > Cyclobacteriaceae > Algoriphagus > Algoriphagus iocasae. The sequence goes on from NZ_JACIJO010000003.1 coordinate 1,114,447, forward strand.
GCTTGCTTCTTCTGCTCCGGCTGATTGTAAAAGTTCTGCTCTTGTGCCATCTCCGAAATATACTTTGAAGCCCATCTTTCTTAGATATTCTATTCTTTCAGGATCAGAATCCAAAATAGTTGCTTCCACACCACTTGCCCTGAGAAACCTTCCCAGAGTAGATCCAAAATGACCAAAACCAATAAGAATCACTTTATTTTTCTCCTGGAAAGTATCCATTTTCTGTTCTTTGGTTTCTGGATTTTTGGACATCATAGGGATGATGAATTTATCAAATACCAACATTAAAACAGGGCTTATGGTCATACTGAGAGCTGTTACAGCCATTAATGTATCTGTGAGAGATTGCTCGAAAATCCCAAGTTGCTGCGCAAAAGCATAAGTAACAAAAGAGAATTCTCCCACTTGGGACAAACCAATTGCAAACTTCAGGTTCGTCGTAAGATGCAACTTTTTGACCTTCCCCAAAACCAGCAAAACCAATGTTTTCAGAAGGATAATACCTAAAGTCAAAGTAAAAACTGTGCTTGCTTCCTTGTAAATAAGAGAGAAGTTGATCGTGGATCCAACGGCCATAAAGAAAAGCCCCAATAGTAAACCTTTGAATGGTTCCAAATCAGATTCTAGGGCATGGCGATAAGGAGAGTTGGCCAAAATGACTCCTGCCAAAAATGCTCCAAGGGCGGGACTTAAACCTACCAATTCCATCAAATAAGAAATACCCACCACAATCAATAGTGCTGAGGCTGTGAATAATTCTCTTAATCGGGTCTTGGCAACAAAATTCAACAAAGGTCCAAAACCATATCTACCTAAAAGCACCACGATCCCTATAGCAGCAAAAATTGATAAGGTCTGAGCCCAACCGGGAAGACTTTCAATCAATCCATGCATATCATCTGTATGGGCCGTTGTTAAATCAGGGCTTGCAACTACTAATAGTGGGAGAATGGCCAAAATAGGAATCACAGCAATGTCTTGCATTAGCAAAACCCCAAAGGACATTTTTCCCAATTTGGAGTTCATTTCATTCCTTTCCTTGAGGGATTGGAGAACAATGGCAGTGGATGAAAGAGCCATGGATAGAGCAATGGCCAATGAAATCTGCCATGGAATGGGAATCAAAATTCCTACACAGAAAACCAAAAGCGCTGTGACAAGAACCTGTGAAAGACCGATTCGAATAATTAAATCCCTGATTTTCCAGAGGTTTTTAGGTTCTAATTCCAAGCCGATCAAGAACAGCATCATCACCACACCAAATTCCGTTGCATGCATGATATCCTGACCTTGACCTTCGTTGGTGATAAAACCCAAGAGGTAAGGACCAATCAGGATTCCTGCCAGCAGATATCCCAGAACCGATCCCATCCCCAACCTTTTTGCCAAAGGCACGCAGATGATCGCTGCAATAATGTAAATGACAGCATTTGCTAAAAATCCATTCATTTCAGTAGGGGATTGGTTCTGATTGGTCTGTCAATTTGTTCTGAATCCCGAAGTTCCAGTACGAATTCCCGATAGGCTTTTGCCTGATCTTCCAATTCCGAATCCGTGATTTTAAAGGTCCCGGATACATGAAAAGGAGCGAGGTAATTCATTAGGCAAAGCTTTCCGGTTTGCTCAAATGGAAGAAGGAAATCGACTATGGGATGTTGATTTCGGCCTTCTTTGGAATAGGCTAAATCTGAGCCACCCGATGTTATGGCATTCAAAAGATATTTTCCTTTTAGATACACACCACCTGGTCCATAAGCCCATCCAAATTCCAAAACCAAATCAATCCACTGTTTTAACAATGGAGGACAGGAATACCAATAAATAGGATGATGCCAAATGACCACATCTGCTTGAATCAGTGCTTCTTGTTCCTGCTGAATGGATATATTGAAGTCTGGATATAGCTCATATAAATCGCGGATTTCCACATTTTCCAACTCACTGATCGAGCGGATCATAGCCTGATTTACTTCAGAATGTTCATACTTTGGATGGGCAAAAAGAACAAGAATTTTTCGCATTGTAATTGGAATATGTTACCCCTTAAAATCTATTTTTTTGTGGGTTCCATCGCAAAAAGGCTTGTTTTGGCTTCCACCACAACGACAAAAGGCAGTGATTTTCTTATCAGAAATATGCTCTCCTTCGCTGGTCTGAATATGAAGTTTCCCATGAACCAACAGAGGTCCATTTTGAGTTACTTCGACTTTTTGCACTTCAGAAGTTTCCTGAGATTTTTCTTTTTCTTTATCCAGATAATAATAACTCAAAGCCCCACTTGGACAGGTGTCAATTTGCTTGGCAATGGTTTCTGAATCTGCACTATCTGCCTTGATCCAAGGTCTTCTATTAAAATCAAAAACTGCTGGCAGTCCAGTCACACATTTTTTGGAATGGATGCATTTATGAGGCTCCCATACGACGGTAAGCTCGCCATTGGAATATTCCTTCTTGATAGGTTCGGTCATCTGTACTTCGGTTTGAAACTTTAAAAGTACAAGTTAAGTAAGAATGGGAATTATTAAGGAAAAATGGATGGAGGCTATATGACGCTATTGCGTAAAATTATCTCAATAGAGCATTTTAGGTGAATTTTTTTAAATATGTACAACCACTTTCTTACCAGTCCTCAAATAAAAAAGTGTTTTAATTATCTTTCAAAGTGCTGTAGACAGTGGACTGCCGTCGGTGGACCCTTATCCGAGACTTTCTAAACTCATTTTTTTACTATTGGCTCCATTACGGATAATCATGTTTAAAAACCTTATTTATGAGAAAAAAATCTGAACCTTAGTCAATAATTAATAGTAACAGAATTACAATATCAATTTCCATATTATTCGTTATTCCTAGGGACGAAAAATTCCCCTTCTGTAATGGTCACCTGACCTATTAGTGTATTTGTTCCTCCGCTGCTGTCATAAACTTTTCCTGTCCCAGAAAAAACACCCTTTAATCCATTGGAATCAATCTGATCAAATCTTATTCTAACCTCATCCCATAAAGCAAGTCCCAGTATATTATTAGTAGCTAGGTAGGCCGTTCCATTTTCATCCATATAGCTGAAAAGTAAAGTATGAAGAATGGTTCCATCAGAAATAGGCACATTGGAATAATTCACTCCTGCGATCAAATCTTCTGTATGATCCAGTCTAAATATTACCTGATTTTGTAGGGGTTGAAAGATGTTTTCTGCACCGGATAGTTGGATGATATGAAGCTGATTGACATCATCATAGTATTTTCCTCCTGTCAGATTTATTTGAGTCTGAGGTTGGTATTGATAATCCACTTGATTTCCATCCACCTTAAACCGAAAATAATAAATACTCTGATCCATAGGATTTTCATCATCGCTGGAGCAGGCTGTTCCTAAAAATAGGATTGCTGCAAACACTAAAAGGATTTTGATTGATTTTTTCATGATGGCTTCTTGCTTTTATTTTTATCTAAATAATAACCCATAAATGCCCCTAGGCAACCGAAAATGATCATGGACAATAGGATATTTCCAAAGATGCTCCAGCCATTTCCTACGAGTTGATCATATTGTTCAAGAATCGTCGGGATATTCAAAAAGTACCCGAAAACGCCGGTTCCACCTCTCCAGTTTTTTATCATTTCTGGTTGGAAGTAATAGCTTAGGGGAATTCCAAGGATCAATCCTGAAAGGGAAAAAGAAACTGTTTTACCCTTTTTTAAGACCAATGTGAAATAAAGAAACAGGTACATCAGAATACCAATTGGGATAAAAACCAAGGTGATAATCAATATTCCAATTCTTATAAGAAAAGTGGGGATATTAGCTTTATATGATAGTGTTGAAGCTACTCCCAGCAATAGTTTATCAGGCTTCGAAAAGTAAGTTTTAATTTTTTGTGCATCCATTTTTTCGGCTTTCTAATAAAATTAGAGTAGGGAAAGCCAGGTGGAAAGGGAGAATGATTTAATGGGTGAACCGAGTAATTTATTGTAGTGTTTGATTTATTTTTTGATCTAAAACCTTAATTTAATGGATCTTTTTTCCAGCCATGATCAACTGTTTAATCCTGAATTTTGCCTTTTATTTTTTTGGATTGATTCTCCAAGGAATACCTTCTGATAGTGATTCTTTAAAGCTAAAGAAAGATCATCTTGATTTGGCTGATACTTTGATTCTTGACAAAAGGAATGATTTTATCAAACAAAGCCTCTTTACAAACTCTTCAGATAGCACTTTGCTGGAAATGGCTTTGGAAACATTGGCATTTTCAGAATATCTAGGCTATCAAAAAGGAGCTTTAATGGCCAATGAACGCCTGGGCTTGATCTACCAATATAGATTTTCCAATCCCTATATCGCTTTGGATTATTACTTGCAAGCTCTTTCCATTTCGGAATCCAATCCTGCAGTTAGAGAATTTAAATGGGGCATTCAGGGAAATATCGGCACGATCTATTACGAGCAGGAAGAATATGAAAAAGGCCTGGAAATATTTAAAGAAGTAGCTTCAAATAGTAGGAAATTAGAATTGACCGCTATTCTGAATATTGGAAATATCTATGGCTCTCTTCAGAAAAATGATTCAGCCATATTCTATTTCGAAAAGGCACTTGAATATGAACAGATCAAAAGCAATCCGGTCCAACTGGCAAACCTTTATAGTAATCTTTCCTTGATTTATGTTCAGTCCAATCAATTGGAAAATGCTCTGGAAACAGCTGAGAGAAGTTTGGCCTTGGTAGATTCACTTGAAATTGATTTTGTCAAACCCACAGCCTATGCCAATTCAGCGATGGCTTTTCTTGAAAATGGCGATCTAAATAAGGCGGAACAGATGGCACTTATGTCTTTGGAATATAGCCAGAAACAAGAAAATCTATTCATACAGAAGTCAGCCTGGGGAACTTTGGCAGACATCTATGAAGCAAGAGGAAAGTATAAAGAAAGTCTGGATGCATATAAAAATTTTGCTACGCTTAAAGATAGTTTGACGAATCAAAACAGAAGGGTGGAAGTCAGCAGAAAGCAGATGGCTTTTGATTTTGAAAAAGAAAGAGCTCAGGCAAGGGTTGACATTGAAAGACAAAAGTTGGTGAGAAATTTCACTTTGGGTTTAGCAATTTTGATCGGGTTAATACTTTTGATCGGAGGATATTTGTATAAAAGAAGAAGAGATTCTTTAGCGAAAATCAAGGATGCAGAATTCAAGACTTTGGTTTCTGAAACTGAGTTAAAGGCTCTCCGATCCCAAATGAACCCTCATTTTATCTTCAATTCCTTAAATTCTATAGGAGATTATATCCTGAAAAATGATAGCGACTCTGCTCAGGATTACCTTTCTAAGTTTGGGAAACTAATACGTATCGTATTAGAAAACTCCGGACAGGAGGAAATTACACTCAGGGAAGATGTGGAGTTCTTGGAATTGTATTTACAAATTGAATCCAAAAGGCAACCCCATAGATTTTCCTATTCCATCCGTTTTGCTGAAAATATAGATCTAGATGCTATTTTGGTTCCTCCCATGCTACTTCAGCCATTTATTGAAAATGCTATTTGGCACGCTTTTCCAGAAAATGGGGAAAGGGGAAGAATTGAAATCAGCTTTGAAGTAAAAGGCGAAAATCTACTTTGTATTGTGGAAGATAATGGAATAGGAAGAGCGAAATCCAGCAATTCAATTGGTAAAAAATCGATGGGAGTGGCGATTACGGAAAACAGAATAAAAATCCTGAATGAAAAATCTGGAACACAAGGAAGCCTTCAGATTATTGATAAAACCTTGGATTCGGGCACTAAGGTAGAAATTATGCTTCCCTTACATTTGGCCTATTGAAGATGGATATAACTATTGCAATTGTAGAAGACGAACAGCATTGTACAGACAGGATTTTGGCTTTTTTAAAGCCTTATTCTGAGAAAATAAATACAATTTGTTTTTCCTCGGTGGACGATGCAAAAGATGGCTTGGAGCAAATACACCCGGATATAGTTTTTTTGGATGTCATGATTGGAGGGAAAACAGGATTTGATCTTTTGTCCCAATTATCATTTTCTGATTTTTGCCTGATTTTCACCACTTCTTACGAACAATATGCTTTGGATGCATTTCGGTTTTCTGCTATAGATTATTTATTGAAACCAATTGATAGAGAGGATTTTGAAAAAGCTATTGAGAAAGCATTTGATCAGATCGGGCAGCGACAGTTGAAAGAAAGGATAGATGTATTGCTAAGTCACCTTTCACAAACTCCAACTACCAAAAAAATCAGTTTGCCTTCTAAGGATGGCTTTATTTTTTTAGCCATAGAGGATATTTTGAGATGCGAGGCAGATATAAATTACACCCATATTTTTACACTGGACGGGAAAAAACATACAGTTTCTAAGACCCTCAAATACTTTGAGGGACTATTGTCGGATTTTGGATTTTTCAGAATCCATAATTCCCATTTAATCAATTTGAAGTGTGTGAATGGATATTCGAAAAGTGGCTATGTCACTCTGATAAATAATTTGGTTCTCGAAATTTCTGTGCGAAGGAAAGAGGCTTTTTCCAAAGCAATTGGTGGCTTTTTGCAAAGTTGATTTATGTTACAACCACTGCTTTGTTTATTATTAAATAATATGAATGTCCGCTTTCTTACCGGTAGCCAAAGGAAAAATGGTTTGAAGTATATTTCAACGTGCTGTGGACAATGGACTGTCGTCGGTGGATGATTATCCGCGACTTTCTAAACTAATTTCTAAAAGAAATTGAAAGATTCTATTAAGAATCATAACTCTCCAATCCTCCTCAGCTTTTCATTTGCAGCTAGGCCATTTGGATTACAGCCAAGCTTTCCTTCAGGAACTTCCATATCCAGTTTTTCATAAAATTCTACCCAAAAGGAGTCGGTTTCACCTGTTTCTGGATTTTTAAAAGTCATTGGTTCAAGGTTAAAAATGCTGGCAGGTCGAAATGCTCTTTCCACAAAATCCGAGCAATAGAGCGTAGAGTCATTCAATACATAACTCCAGTTATATGGCTTTCCAAGCATGTTTTTGGCCAAATTGATTGCGGTAGGAATGGAAGATTGTGCCTCTTCTGAGAGTCGATAAAGGACCATTTCTTTGTCTTTCGCCTTGGTCCTTGCCACCAAACTATCCAAAGGTTCACGGACAGATCCATTTTCAGTGCTGGCATGCAGGATATATACTTCAGAACCTGAAACTTCCAATATTCCAACATGATCAAAAGATATCTCCGCATCCCGTTGGGTTACTCGGTTAATCGCGCCAGAAAGTTGATCTGGCTTGGCACCTACAAACAAAAGATCACCATTCTGAATTTCTAATTGATGATAAAGAACCTTTTCCTGTGCATTTGCAGGTAAGCAAAAAATAGAAATTAGACCAAGGAAAGTAAGGAGGGAAAATAACTGCTTTTTCATCAATAGGGGATTTTTGGCAAAGATAGCCCTGATCATTTATTTATAGATATTCTAAAGCAATACTTCCAAATGGAAATAAAACATTCATGAATAAGGACTTCAAAAACAGGTATGAAAGAAACTTATCTTCAGAACGCAATCTGTGAGAATCTGCGTTCTTTTTCTGTGTCAATCTGCGGGATATCACTGGACTTTCAGAAATAAAAAAGCCTTCAAAACCAATTTATTAAAAGGCTTTGGAGGCTTTTGTGAATGGTGCCGAGTAAGACAATTATTTTATTTTATGTACATCCGTTATCCTACAAATAAATTGGCAAAAGCAATTTAGAATATGTTAAAAATAAATTTGAGGTTGCTTCTGTCTTCTGTCTTCCGTCTTCCGTCTCGATAAGCAAAGAATTTAAGGATACTGTTCTCATTGAGGATAACCATATTTCACTTAGTCCATATTTTTCTTCTCTACTTTCCAGCCTTCCCATTTCGAAAGTCCAGGTGGGTTGGTAGAGAAAAGCTTACCAGCTTCCTCATCGCCTTTCAGTTGCCACAGATACCAATTGAGTGCAACACGGGCAAATTCTCCTCCATGTGGCTTTCCATAAGTGCCCCCATGACCTACGTCCAAATTGCCCACAAAAACAGGAATATGATTGATGCGATTGAAATCATCCATTCCGTTTCCATAGGCGATGTCGGATTCTCCACCCAGCAAGTAAAGGGTAGGGACTTTGATGTTTTGTAATTGATCTTTGGTAACCTGAGGCATGCCCGGCATTCCACCGCCAGGATTACCCAAAACTCCACTGTTAAATACACCTACTGTGGTGATTCTAGGATCTCCGGCTACTTCAAGTGTCTGAAGGCCTCCGCAAGACATCCCGCTCACCGCAATATTATCTGTGTCGATCTTTTGATAATAAGGGCTTTTTGGATCATTATTCTGCGCAATGGCCCAGTCAATTGCATCCAAAAGTTTTTGCGACTTGGAGCGAACATCAGTCTGCTTTGGCATGGTGCCAATTGCTACCACCAAGAAGCCGTGCGAAGCAATTTCATTCAGGAAGTTGACATGCTCCCATGGGGAGTCGAAACAAGCCCCATTTCCCCATGCAATCACAGGAAGCTTATTTTCTCCTCCAAAAGAATCAATGTTTTGAGGTCTGAAGATTGTATGAGCAGGTAGGCTGATCTCTGAGGTCATTACTGCTGGATATTCACCGGTTCCACCGTCTTCAATGATTTCGCTAACAGTGCTTTTCTGAAAAGCCAGATTTTCTGAAAAGAAAGGCAATGCTTTGGTTTCAATTCGCTCAGCGATGCGGTTCAAATGATCCCCTTCGTAGCTTTCATACATGTGCTGAATCTGATAGGATTCTAAAACTTCATGCAGTTTTTTGGTTGCTGCGCTAATGCCTCTGTCCTCAGTTCCAGCATCCATTCCAATGGCTTTAAGCCTCTTCAGGTTTGGTATATATTGATCAATCGTAGTGAGCGTTCGATTTGCAATAATTTTATTGATAATATCTTCTCTTGGTGAACCATCCTTTGCTGGTAAGTCGAGGTAAAAAGGAGGGTTATTAGGATTAGGAGCAAATGCTGCTGAAGTGGCTAATGCAGCAATTTCAAAAAACGAAGTTTCACTAATCTGATCTGGGGTTAATTTCTCCAATTTAGAAATCAACTCAGGATCGGTGCTAGCACCACCGTCCATACAGCATGGACTCAAAGCATAAATCGCTGAATAAACATCTGGATATTTCATTCCCAATCGAAGCGTTCCGTAACCACCCATAGAGTGTCCGGCTAGTCCTCTGCTGGCTTTATTGGGTAGCGTTCGGTAGTTGGCGTCAATGTAACTGACCAACTCTTTGGTAACGAAAGTTTCCCAGTCTCCAACAGTCGCCGAACTCGCATACATACTTCCTTTAAACTTGTTGAAAGCGTTGGGCATCACTACAATCATCTCTTTGGAGGCTCCGGCCGCCAGAGATTGTTCTATGACATTCTGAAGATTGATCCAATGATCTTCCCATCCAAACCATTGGGAATCGGTGTCGGTAAATCCATGGAGCATGTAGAGCACTGGGAAATGCTTTTCGGGATTTGTTAGGTAAGAAGGAGGTAGGTAAACAGTCACATCACGATCAGCAGGATCTCCGATCAGATTGCCTTCTAGTGCGCGGCTATGTACTTTGACCCGCTCTTTGGTTCCTTTTTGTGCTTGGGCCAAAGTCAATCCAAAGCATAGGAGTAAGGTAAGTAGAAAAGTTTTTTTCATAGGTTAATGGGTTTAGGTCTTTCGTAAAAATAGAGTAATTGGGGAAGTTGTCAAATTTCATAGCCTCCATTTAAGTTAGAGGGTATTGATTAAAAAATTCCAATCCAGATTAATGTAGAGACTAAATCAAGGGATTTTGAAATTATCCAATTTCCTAAAGTTAAATAAACACAATCCCATCAATGGGAATGGTGCTTCAGCCCATTCCGATATAGGATCTATTATAATAAAAGGGCTTCAGCCCATTCCTTCAATTGATCATGGCTAAAGCCGAATTGATTTTTGATAATCCTAGCCTCCATCTAAAGTTGGAGGCAATTGATGGGATTCCGATTTAAAAATTTGGAAGGAGAAATTAATAGTTACCCGATTTCAGTGATTAATAAAATCACCAATTTGTTTGATTGAATTCTTCCATCAATAGGAATGGTGCTTCAGCCCATTCCCTTAAAAGAATATTTATTCAGGGCTTTAGCATCGATGCAAGGAAAACAGTCTAATTAAAACTGATCTGGTTTGGTTTCTGGGTGTTGAGCCCAATACTGCACGATAGAAGGCATATATTCATCGCTTTCAATGGTGCCTTGCAAATCTGCTTTTTGGCCTTGGTACAAGTAAACTTTATTGTCCTCTACTTTTTCTACTGTAAGTGCTTCATGATCCAAAATGCTTTTTACTTTCTCCCAATCTTTAGGGTCAGTAATGAACGTTTCGAAGCGGATATAAAACTCTTCCCCGATTGGAGGAATAGGATAGTCACTTGGGATTTCGGCGCTTATTCTGGGTTCTGTTGGAATGATGATCTTGAGGCTCATGACGTTTTTTTATTAAAGCTAAACAGTATGGAGGAAAATTTAAATCATAAAAGGTAGCTCCACTTTGTATAGCATTGCTTATTAAAATTTATTTGATGAACTACGTCCAAAAATCAATCCGAATAATCTGGCTAAAGCCGAATTTGATTTTTTGATAATCCTAGCCTCCATCTAAAGCTGGAGGCTATTGATTGGATTCCGATTTAAAAATTTGGAAGTAGAAATAAATAATACCCGATTTCTGTAATTAATAAAATCACCGTTTCGTTGATTGAATTCCCTCATCAATAGGAATGGCTCTTTAGGCCATTCCGATATTTGGGTCTATTATATAAATGGGCTTCAGCCCATTCCCGTTTTATTGATTTTGGCTAAAGCCGGAATGGGACATTTGTTTAATATAGCCTCCATCTATTCCGATAGATATCGGAACTGGAGGCTATTGATGAGATTTTGTTTCAATTATTTGGAAGTAGAAATAAATAATACCCGATTTCTGTAATTAATAAAATCACCGTTTCGTTGATTGAATTCCCTCATCAATAGGAATGGCGCTTTAGGCCATTCCGATATTTAGGTCTATGGTATTAAATGGGCTTCAGCCCAATTCCATTCAATTTTTCATGGCTAAAGCCTGAATGGGTCAATTGTTTAATATAGCCTCCATCTAAAGCTGGAGGCTATTGATAAAATTCCAGTCCATATTAATGTGGAGACATAATCAGGGAATTTTGTAATTATCCGTCCAATTTCTAAAAATGCATAATTACAATCCTTACAATAGGTTTTAAACCCGTTATTGATTTGATAAACCCATTCCCATCAATAGGAATGGCTCTTTAGGCTATTCCGATATTTGGGTCTATTATATAAATGGGCTTCAGCCCAATTTCCTTCAATAGATCATGGCTAAAGCCAGAATGGGACATTTGTTTAATATCGCCTCCATCTAAAGCTGGAGGCTATTGATAAAATTGAAGTCGATATTAATGTGGAGACATAATCAAGGAATTTTGTAATTATCCGTCCAATTTCTAAAAATGCATAATTTCAATCCTTACAATAGGTTTTAAACCCGTTATTGATTTGATAAACCCAATCCCATCAATAGGAATGGCGCTTTAGGCCATTCCGATATTTAGGTCTATGGTATTAAATGGGCTTCAGCCTAATTCCATTCAATTGATTATGGCTAAAGCCGAAATAGGTCAATTGGTTAATTTAGCCTCCATCTATTCCGATAGATATCGGAACTGGAGGCTATTGATAAAATTGAAGTCCATATTAATGTGGAGACATAATCAGGGAATTTTGTAATTATCCATCCAATTTCTAAAAATGCATAATTACAATCCTTACAATAGGTTTTAAACCCGTTATTGATTTGATAAACCCATTCCCATCAATAGGAATGGCGCTTTAGGCCATTCCTACTTTTGATAAAATTGAAGTCCATATTAATGTGGAGACATAATCAAGAAATTTTGTAATTATTCGTCCAATTTTTTAAAAATGCATAAATACAATCCTTACAATAGGTTTTAAACCCGTTATTGATTTGATAAACCCAATCCCATCAATAGGAATGGCTCTTTAGGCCATTCCGATATTTAGGCCTGGTATTAAATGGGCTTCAGCCCAATTCCATTCAATTGATTATGGCTAAAGCCGAAATAGGTCAATTGTTTAATTTAGCCTCCATCTATTCCGATAGATATCGGAACTGGAGGCTATTGATGAGATTCAAGTCAAGATTAATGTGGAGACTTTAAATTAGGTTTTAAACCCATTATTGAATTGATTAACAAAATCCCATCAATAGGAATGGCACTTTAGGCCATTCCTATTAAAAATTGTTTATTTAATCCGGGCTTTAGCCCAATCCTTTCCCTTTAAATTCGGGAAATCTATTAAATTAGATATACAATTAAATATTTTTTATGTCCTACAATAAAGTCTATATCCATTTTGTATGGAGTACAAAAAACCGCTTTCCTTTTTTAGATTCTAAAGATTTAAGATTAAAAGTATGGGACCATATTAAAGAAAACTCTAAATCTAAAGGGATCTTTGTGGACCATGTTAGTGGTTTTTCGGACCATTGCCATTGCTTAGTTTCACTTGGGGTAAATCAGACAATTCAAAAAGTTATACAGCTGATCAAAGGTGAATCTTCATTCTGGATCAATAAAAATCAATTGACTTCAGAGAAATTTGAATGGCAGGACGAATATTTTTCAGTTTCGGTATCAGAATCGATTCTTCAGAATGTTAGAACATATATTAAAAATCAGGAAAAGCATCACATGAAGAAGTCATTTCAAGAGGAATATGAAGAATTTATAGCTAAATATAAATTTGGGGTTTAGCTGTAATACTAGCTTGAAAATGAAAAGGTTATTCCAAAAAATTATCCAATCTTTTTTATTTCTATCCTTCCTACTTCAAATGCTTTGGAACATTACCGTCGACTTTTTTCCACTGTTTGGTGAAATATTTCCGCACAATGATTTTTGCGGTGACTCCAACTGCCGCAGTAAATGCGGTATATAAGATTACATTTCCTAAAGTCGCCTCTGCAGATTCGGGATTTTTCGGAGCTTCTTTGCCCGTGATCGCCTCATAACGGTTGTCTACGGCTGCTTTTGCAAGCGCTGCAACACCAAGAGAAAGAAGTGCGGATAGAATTTGAAATTTGTTTTTTGAAAGCTTCATGTCGTCTTTCTTTATTTAAAAACAAACATGATGCTTAATGACAATCTCATAAGCCATTTCTTTTGCTTATGGGAAAAAGCCAACTACCATAATTTAATTTTGAAATGACAAACTATTGGTGGACTAATAGCGTAAAGAACTAAAAAAAAAGGTAACGCTAATTAAAATCTTCTCTATGAAACAATTCCCTTTTTATCTGGTAATTTCTTTTTTAATAGTAACAATCCAATTTGGGTGTCAACCAGATGAAGATTTAATTCCATGGGAGGAAAATTCATTATGCGATTCAAATTCCTTTCAGGAAAATGATTTATTACAAACTGTTCCAAAAACCGAACTTTACGGACAATTTTCTTTAATATTTTTTGATCAAAACCCACTGGAGTTTACCTCTGCAAAGCCTACTGGATCAACATTTGAATTTTGGGAAAACAAGGATGCTTATCAAATAGGGTCTGGAGGTAGTGGTAATTGTGGTGAAGGCTACGAATATATTACAAGTCCTTATATGTCTATTGGCCTGTTATTATCGGAATTTGATAACTCTAGTGAAAATCCACATCAGTACAAAAGGTTCTTAAATATTCAAGTCCCATTTCCTTGCGATTCATTTAGCACTCAAGAAAAATTTTATGACTTATTAAAGGAAGAATCCTATGATTTTGGAAATTCATGGGAGGATTTTAGTGATTTTATTATTGAATATAAGGTCGAAGGCAAGTCATATAGTTCTTTAGGTGTGGATAATTCTATTTTTAGTATCTCAGTTTCAGACCTGAAAAACAAAAAACCAATTTTCAATACCGAACCAAATGGAAATAATGGAAACCCTGCGTCTGTGGAAGCTACTTTTAAGTTTTGTGCCTTATTAAAATCAGAAGACGGGAAGTATTTATTAATTCAAAATGCTCAAATACGAGGCAGGTATTTTAGAATGGCACCCTGGGGCTATTATTGGGAAGACTGGGGAAAAGGATGGGACCAAAATTGAAATATAGTATTTAAGAATTGAGGTTTCTATTATTTTTCTTAAAAAAACATGATGCAGAATCCTCAATTCCACTATTATAAATGGAATCCAATAGTTTCCTTTCTCCTAAAATGGAAATTTGTCATCAATCCATTTCTATTTCGTGATTCTCCTAGGAATAGCCGCTGGAAGCCTACTCAGCATTTCATTGTTCAGCAACTGAGTGACTTGAGAGAATGAACTGATATTGATGGTATTGTTATTTTGACGGCCTACCAATACAACCTCATCACCAACCTGCACATCTGGGATATTTGAGACATCCACCATAAAAAGATTCATATTGATCAGGCCGACAATTTGTACCTTTTTTCCTTTTATCAGCACATGACCAGAATTGGATTGGGCTCGGGGATAGCCATTACTATAACCAAGGGGCATCACCGCCACTTTCATATCCTGTGAAGCCTGATAGGAGGTACCATAGCCTATAAACTCACCGGCTTCCACATCCCTCACGTCCATTACATCCGTTTTCCAGGTAAAAATCCTCTTCAGAGCACTATCCGATTGCTTCCCTGTTTTTTGTAAATGTGCATAGTAAATATCAGGACTAGGCCAAAAACCATATTGCGCCACACCAATTCTCACCATATCATACACAGTGTCTTTATAGGCCAAAGCAGCTGCGGAACATGCAATATGACGGATTTCCGGCTCGATATTCTTTTGCTTGCATTGCTTCAGGAAGTTTTTGTAGCGCTCATGCTGCTTATCAATTTTAAATTGATTCGAAAAGTTCTCCGCTCCGCCAAAATGAGTACATAGACCTTTAAAGGCTATTTCTTTTGAATGCTTCTTAAGAAAACTTAGCGTAGCAGGAAATTCACTTTTGGTCATTCCAGTTCTATTTGCTCCGGTTTCCACTTCAATGTGCACTTTGGCTTGCTTTCCTAGCCTCTGAGCGGACTCCAATACTAAGGGTAGTCTTTCGTAATTGAAGACATAAAACTCAATTCCATTTTCTACAGCCCAGTCAATATCCTCATCATAAAGAATACCCATGATCATAGCATCACTGCTCTCAGATTTTGCTTCTAAAACTTCCTCTGCCTCAAATGCCGATGCAGTGGCAAAATGACTTACTCCGGCTTTTTCAGCCATCTTCACAAATTCACGAATTCCATGGCCATAGGCATTTGCCTTGACCACGGAAGATATTTTTACGCCTTCACCGACCTTCTTTTTGATGAAGTTGATATTATTTGTCAATGAGGATTGACTGAGTTCTATTCTTGATGAATGTCTTACCATAATTTCGTTTGTTGATTCCAGGTATAGGATTTCCCCCAACTTTCTCTTCCAAGTTTTTCCACCCGCTCCAGTTCTTCTGTTGGGACCTGATTTAATCTGTCTTTTACATCCAATGTGCTGTAATGGAAGGCATAAACCCTTGCGGCAAACTGATAGAATGGAAGGGAAGATTCTCCTTTCTTTTCTCCTTTACCATGAACAGAAGGGATGATATTCTGTCCCCAGTCCTGTCTGCCCTCATTGTTGGGATTGAGGAAGTAGGCGCGGATTTCTCCCTTGGGACTTTTCTCCACTCGTAGGAGGGAAACGGCATGAAAACCAATCATATCCCCTTTGTTACTGGTAATGAAAATACCCACAGGGTTGGGGTAAACCATCTGCTTATTATTGTTGTAATCCGGGTGAAAAGCAGCATAAAATATCCGCACATATCCTGGGAAGTCCATGATGGAATTACTCATGTAATCATAACAGGAGGCAAAACCCACTTGGATCCATTGTCCATACATGGCCGGATTAACCCATTTATGTGGATCTTCCAATCTTCCTGCGGAAAGCCGCATCATCTCATTGTAGATTTTGTCCAGATGTGGAACCAATACAATGGACACCACATCCAGATTATAATCCAACTGATCCAGCAGGCCTTTGATCAGATTGTTGGAAACCAGATTCTGGTTTTCGAAGCGCATGATCAGATTGTTTTGGGTGGCTACGGTGATAATCATATCGATCAGCTTGGCCGGGGAATGCTGACTCCACATGCTAATGCCCCGGGCAGATTGACAGGTAGGGTTATTCCCTTGACCCACACCCAAAGGCTGTCCCAAAACCTTGATCGTTCCTCCAATCAGATACTGTAATGCCGTGACCTCTTCATCCCGATTGACCAGAGATTTCAAAATCCTCTTTTCCACCTGGGGATTGATCTTTATCCTGCGAAGGTTTTCTAACCCCACCCGAACAGCCCTTCGGGAAAATAGGTTTTTGCGGAGCATTCGGGCTAGGCCATAAATACACTGGCAGTTATCCCAACTCACTGTTTCTAAAATCAGGGAAGAAATCATCTCATGGTATTTGTCCCATTCGGCTGTTCCCCGATCATTTAAATCCAGGCAAATCGGAACCAAATCACCATGGGCTTTCACAAGATGCTTTAGAAAAACAGCTTGATACCCACTTACCAAACCTGTGGCATTCATGCAGCTTCCCATTTCCTCTGCTTCTTTTGCCAAAGTTTCCTCATCCGCATTTTCCAGAAAAGTCTGGTAGGAATCCTTTCCTTGATGAGCTTTTGAGCCTTCGGAAGGAGCATACAAGGCATCGATATAAATCCGCATTTCCTGATCCAGCTTGAGATCCCCGGAAGTATCAAATCTCCTGTTGACCAAACTGATAAGTTCCCGGGCTTTTGAGGTGCGGATGGGGCGCTGTTCACAAATCAGGCGAATTTCTTCCACTAGCTTTTCATAAACTCCGCGCAAATCCATTTCGGACATGATAAAGCCAAAGAGATTGAATGCCTTCTTTAATTCCCGTTCGGGCATTTTCACACGCGTCTCCTCAGTAGGTTCACGTAGCGCAAACTCAAGATTATGCACGATTACCTCCTCCAAGAAACGCTGTGCATCCTCCGCAGAGACGGTTTGATGTACATCCTCTCCTTTGGCATAGCGAAGCATTCGTAGCTCCGATAATGCCTCAAAACTGGAGGATGGATGCCCATATTTAAGCGTTCCCTTGACTAAATAGGGAACAAGCTTGTCAGGATCATTCCAGGATGTTCCTTTAAAAAACTCAGCCTGATCGAGGGTGACGCTTTTGCTATATAAAAAAGCAAGACCAGATCTGGTCAAGCTTAGTATATCGATATGACTGGCTAATTTTGTTGCCTTTTCCTTTTTGGTCAGCGGTCCCGAGTCGATAAACTCCTGGAGACTTTGTTCAAAATTAGTAAATACCTTATCGGTGGTTAATTGCATGTATTGATTGAAAATTTACACGTAAAACTCTTCTTCCTCGTAATGCTTCAGCAACTCGGTCATGCGATCTGGATCTTCACCTTTGAAGTTGATTGTACCAAAATGATTTCCAAATCCATCCCTGTCTGCACTGAGCTTTTGTCCTTCATAAGGTGCGATAAGGGTATGCTCTACAAAGTAAGGCTCGTCATTCAAAGACTCAGGGATTTCAAGTTTTGAGAATTGGCGCTTACGAGGATAGATCATCACATTGCCATGGTAGTTTTTAGGTTTGAAGTCTTTCGCAGGAAAGATCTCATCCAATTCCTCTTCCGTAATATTCGGATCATGGCAAATCACAAAGGCTGCCAATGCATCAAATTCATAGGATTTGGAGCAAAGTTCTAAAATATGCCCTCCTGGAATCCTGCATGCTGTTTCTCCAAAGTTAAGTTCGTCCTTATCGGTCAGGAACCATTCTGGGTGAACCATCCCGTATTCTATTCCGAAGATATCCACCATCTTTTGTACTTCCTTGTGGATCAGATCGCGTTTGCTTTCCAGGTATTTTCCTTCGGGAATGAAATTGGAATAACCCAGCTTGAC
Source organism: Algoriphagus iocasae (assembly GCF_014206875.1). Classification (GTDB taxonomy): domain Bacteria; phylum Bacteroidota; class Bacteroidia; order Cytophagales; family Cyclobacteriaceae; genus Algoriphagus; species Algoriphagus iocasae. The sequence continues at coordinate 1,132,519 of NZ_JACIJO010000003.1, forward strand.
GTATTCGGTGATATTCAGGAATCTGATTTTTCCTTTATTGATAAATGCCTCGCAGGAAAACTCACGGCCGGGTAGGTGACTTTCGGCCAAACACGGGAAATCACTGTCTTCACATTTTTCATCGATATCACTCATGGAGCGCAGCAATCTATGCCCCACAGTTCCCGCTGAAGCAAAAGGTTTGATATGTACCCAGCTATCTTCTTCTCCATCGAGCTGAAGATTTGCCTGATTGAGTCGTTTCATAAAGGCTTTGACACCCTCTTTATTATAAACTTCCTCAAAGAGTCCTACTCGGAGACCACCAATCAGCGCTTTTCGCTTCATCATGGCTTTGTTTCGGAATAAGAAAGCCCTGTTGAGCACTCGTGGATCGCCTCGGTAAATTGAGTTTAAGGCACCAGCCCATTCGACAGTTTCCTCGTAAAGCGGCACAGCCACATCCACATCAAAAGCCTTCAACTTTTCATATAAGTCGATGGAATTGGAAGTATCAGACCATTCGTCTAAAGGGTAGGAAACAAAAGGGATATTATTTTCAGCAGCATAAGTTTCAAAATCCGAAAAGGAAACTACTACAAAAGGACGTCCGGTCTTCTGCATGCTTTCGATGACAGGAAGACTCCAGCCTATTAATGCAAAACATTTTGCCATGGTATTTTAAGGTTTAGGGTTAAAAATTGATTGAAAATCAGATGCTCTGGTCCACACAGGATGTGTGAGGAGAAAGGACAGAATTGTCAAAAAGACCAGAGTACCTTATTATACAAGGGCTGTACACCGAAGATCGTTCCATCTTTTTTCAATCCCCTTGCTGAGTACAGCAGGTTCTTAGAATAGTGGAATTAAAGGAGTGGCCAATCACTAAATGCGGTCAATGATTTATTAAAAAGCTTTTTTATTCTACATAACCGCTTTCATAACAATACCCAAAGGAAAAAAGGGTTGAAGTTTTTTTGAGCGTGCTGTGGACTATGGACTGTCGTCGATGGACGATTATCACCTATATACACATTCTGCAATTACTGGCTCCATTGCGGACAATAATATTATCTTTTTAAGAAATAAGAATTAATGTTTTTCTTGGCTTATTAAGAAATCAAGAGCTTTTTCTAATACAGGATCTCTATCTTCTAAATAGTCATTAAGGGTTTTTTGAACAAAAATATCAGGTTGGATTCCAACTCCCACAAACTCTCTTCCATCTGGATATGTGTCTTTTTTTGTACAAACCCTAGCAAGGCCTCCTTGGGGTAAATTAAAACTTAGCGGCTTACCGGTACTCCCATAGCTGGGTTCACCAATTTTGGTCATATGCTTTTGCTTATCAGCGTAAATCAGAAAATCTTCCGCAGCAGAAGCAGTCCCATGGCCGATTAAAATTGCTGTAGGAACTATAATTCTTTTATTCTTGAGTAGCCTTTTATCTCCTGGTCCCAATGTGTCTGGAGAATATGGCAGATCATAAAAATAGGTATCATTACCTCTTGCTTTAAAAGTCGCTACATGCTGTCTGGTCTGAGATTTAGAACCAAAAAAAACAGTGTCTTCCGTTAGGTAATGTAAGATGACCTTTCCAATAATGGTATTTCCTCCTCCGTTATTTCGTAAATCTAAGATCAGGGATTCTGCTTGCTGTAATTCTTTGTTTTTTTTACGAAACATCTCAGCAATTTCCCAATCCGAAAAGGAGTTCAGAGAGATATAGGCAGTGTTGTTGGGATACCACTTAAACTCAAAAAGTTCTTTCTTTTCTATGACGGGAAACATTTCCCTATCTTCGGATTTTGCTATCGTGATATTCAATGTTTTTTCATCACCATTGGGCTGCAATAATTTTAAATCATAGGTGGTGCCCAGATAACCTTCAAGCAACTTTTTTATGCCCCAGTCTTCTAAAGTGTAAGATGTGGAAGCGGAAATATATGGGAGAACATTTTCGTTTAAGTAATCTCTAGTGGGAATACCGTTTACTTCAATAATCTCGGATCCAATTGGAATTTCTTCTTTTTTACTTTCATTGATATGAGTTATTATGGCCTTCCCACCAATATTATTAATAATGAAGCGGTATTTCCCATAGTTGTTATTAAGTACTTTTTCCTGAATGTATTTTGGAAAGTAAACATTGGTATGTCCATCTTTCAGGGTTGCACAAAACTTCTGAAGCAATCGATAATACTCGAAATCATTGGAAGTTTCCTGAACCTTGGAGGTAAGTTCCTTGAATAGCTCATCCCACTTAAGTTGATCCACTTTGTAGAGGTAGACAGAATTATAGTTTACTTCCTGCCAAAATTTAGAGAGGCCATAGATTTTATCTTCCTGGGTCAAATTATTCGGTATCTGGCCAAACGCTAAGCAGGAGGAAAAAAAGAAGCTAAAAAGACAAAGGAGTTTAAAGTTTTTGAATGTCATAATTTTTAAACTAAAAGAACTTGCAATAAATGCATTTCTATGGAAAATAATTGGCAAGTTGGCTGGAAATAATACTTTGAAACTCCACTTTTGGCGCTGGATCTAATTTTAATCAATGAAGTGATTTTTCTAAAGTTCAGCTAAGAAGACATGGAACTTGAGATGACTTTAATGCCATTAGCGGAAATTATCAAAATAGAATGAGGATCCAGAATGTAAAATATTGAGATCAGAAATAGGATAAAAAATAAGGGTCACTCTTTTGAGGACCCTTAAAAATTTAATTAGTTGATTTCTATAGGTATGGACCTCATTGAAGCATTTCCAGCCTCATCTTCAGCCCATATAATCATGACAAAATTAGATTTTCCCTCTGGAAAATCCATTGGATCAATTTCCAATAACTCATTAAAAGTAAGCTCGGATACTGAAGGAAGTTCGCTTCCCGATTTATCCAATCTTAAAGACTGACCCCACATCCTTTCATCGTAGACTATTTGATCTGTTTCTCCTTTATAGTCACCCAAGACATCTTGATCAGCCAGCTTAATCCAAACAAACTTCAAGGGAGTTGACAGTTCGTCATCTGTCTTCATGATTCCACCTTCTAGTGAAAGTGCCTCATTGGTTTCTAAAGTTATAACGTCAGGGAGTCCATGAGGTCTATGAATTAAAGGAGCATAAGTTCTTTCAACAAAGACAATGGTTTGATAATTAGATCCAAATTCATGATTGGTTATGTTACCATGAATGTCTTGCGCATCGATGCTCAACTCATAGGGGCCTGCGAGAATTGGAAGGGAAGCAACAGAATAGGTTCCTTTCCATTCTATGGTAAAAGGGTCAAAGTTTATTTCATCTTTTCCAGGTTGGAAGTTGTATTTTGGACTATCATAATCTTTATTGATAATCTCAGTATGGTTTAATAACTCAAATTTATTGGCGAAATCACCTTCTGCATTATTGGGCAAATCTCCTTTAACTCCCAGAATTATTTCTGAGATTCCTTCAGGGTCACTTATATTTAAATAATACCGAAAAGATGACCAATCCCATGGAATAACTTGGCCAGGGTAAGGTTCAATTTCTGAAGAATATTCTAATTTAGAAATTGTCGGAATGGTATTGTCAATAGGCTGTGGTGGGTCTTCACTGCAGGATGCAAAACCTATAGAAGCAATTAATAGGGTAAAAAGAGAATGTTTATTCATTTGATTGAAAGAAAAAGAGTAGAACTTCACCATAATTAAATAATAAGTTCGTATTTAAAAATAAAAAGTTCGGGTTTCTAGTTATTATTTTTTAAAGGTTGATAACCTTTCTTTCAATTAACTCCTTCGATTTAAATCTCTTCATAGAAGTTTCTCTTGCAGTTTTTAAAATACGGATAACTCGCTTCATAAATAGTGAGTTCTAACAATCTCATGTTTTAATTCTTTTGATTTCATTTATTTTTTTAGTCGTCACATGTGAATAAATCTCAGAAAAAGACGTTCTGAAACTTAAAAATTCCTAAATAAATTAAAAACGTAATTGATGTTTGGGACAACCCACTATATTCAAATTATTATTTCGAAAATATTTTTAGTTTAAAAAAATCAGCCATGAGAAAGTTATTGACATGTTTCATTTTTCTTGTTTTATCTTCCCATAGCCAACTATTAATGGCACAAAATAAATTCAATCTAGAATTTTATGGCGGGCCTCAGAGAAGCTATAATCATGTGGTCTTTACTCCGGCTCAGCCAGGCATAGACGTAAAAGCTCCTTGGAATTATAATCTTGGTATTAATTTTCTAACCCGTTTGAAGCAAAATTTGCAATTGTCGGTACAGGCAGAATATGCAAGAAACAATCAGAAGACAATAAATTATCCAAATTATCCCGACATGAGTTCAAGTTTCCAAAGGCAAATATCTACCGAAAGCTTTGGGAATTATAGTGTCGGGCTTCGATATAATTGGGAAAAAGAAAATCATGGTTTTTTCCTTCAACCATCAATTGGCATTACAGTAAATAAATTTTTCGACTTAATCTCAACGGATTCCATCACTCAAGTTTCTTATGAGAATAAAACTGAAATCATACCTAACCTTAGATTGGAAGCTGGGTATAAATATTACACAAATAGGAAAAATTATTTCATGGTCGGGATCCGACATCAATTAGGTCTTCAGAATCTGAACCCACTCAGTTTTTACAGGGGCCAATCTGCATATTCAACAGAAATTTCACGTAGTGGATCTTACACAAGTATGTTTGTTGGTTATGGAATTAATCTCGACAATTGGTCGAAAAGCAAACGTCAGGAATACAAAAAAAATAAAGCGAAAGAGAGCAAAGAAATTAAAAGAGACCGTGCTTGGAGTAGTGGCGCTTATCTAGTAGGAAGTGGATTCCTACGATTCAGGCCCAAATCGGAAAGAGAGCCAAATCTTGGATTTTCACATATTTCCAGTGGAAGTTTATTTGGGGCGGGCTACCGGTTAAACTCCTTAAGTGTTGAAACCGGCTACGCCACTTTTAGCTATGCCAACTCAATCTCTATTCCACAGCTTAATACTCGTGTTGTTTTAAATTCATCCAGTATTCATGCAATTCCTCTGACTTTGAAATATGATTTTCTAATAGGTGATAAAAATCGTTTAAGAATAGGCTCATCATTTTCCACCTATTTAATCACAGGTTCTGGAAACGACTTTGGAAGGGAAGGAGGGTTTGGAGGACCTGATTTCAATTTATCCTATGTAGCCCAAAATTCCGATTTGAATGGTAAGGTTTTTTTCAATGCAGGAGTGTATGCGGAATTACCCATTTTCAATTCAAGTTTGATCAACTTCAAAGTGTCGCAAAATTTTGGTAGTCCAAAAGTAGGTACGGTAGATTTGACTGGGCAAATAAAAGGAGATCCTGTGGGTTTCAAATCATCCGGCACACTTAATGGCTTTATGCTAGAAATGGGCTACAAATTGCCTTTGAATTTAATATTTAAGAAAGGACAAAAGTGATTTTCATATTAGTTAGAAAATCATCAGGTTCTTTACTATTAAATTCCAGTTATACTATTATAGCTTAAACCGAACCCCGAGTACCTCCATGCCTTTTTTGGTTTTGTGATATTGTATTCTAAAAGGTCAGTTGGTTTGGCAGTTTTTAGAGTTTTGGACAATAGCAAAATTCCCTATTGTTGTAGATCTAAACAACCTTTAACTAACATAAAAACTACCGTAGTTGGCAATTGTAGATAAATAGGAAAGAGACGGGTAGAATTAGTAGTGAATAACAGGAACTGCACAACTGTATCCAAAAATCATCCTAGCTTTTTCTTGATAAATTCGACCATCTCTTCTTTAGTGCTATAATCGGATGGACGTAATTCTAATTCAGCTGCATTATCTTTTCTGAATTTATTGAATCTCGCCGTTAAATCACGTCCTATAATCTCACTGGTAGCCCTTTCAACTTCAGGAAGTGAGGTGTATACTGCTTCGACTTCTTCAATCGTTTCGTAAATAACGGGTCGGGGATGATTTACCCATTCTTGTTTTTTGTTACACCAAGTGATGAGTTTATCTCCTGTTTTTTTGATATAGTAAATCATACTCATAGATCCCTAATTTATCGCTTTTTTCTTTTAACATCCCTTTCCACTTTTGACCAATTTTCCTTATCAATTCATGGGATTGAAATGAACTTGGATTTTAATACCCATTCAATTTCCTTAGGTGAAGGGAAAACGTATATAAATGACAAATAGGGAATTATCTTCCCGAATAGGGTAGGCTTTCTGCTTTGATCTGTAGCTGATTGCCTCCTATTCTCTTGTTAAACCAGCATATGTTGCATGGCATCGATTTTGGAGTTTTTAAGCTTACAACCTAAAAATAACTCACTATGCCATTTTTAAAACATGAAATCGGAAACCAAAAAATTAGAATCTTCTATCAGGATTATGGAGATGGTGATCCTGTAATTTTAATTCACGGTTGGCCTCTCAGTCATCAGGCTTGGGAAGGACAAATCGCAACCTTAGTAGATGCCGGCTATCGGGTAATTGCCTACGATAGAAGAGGATTTGGGAAATCATCCCAGCCTCTTGGTGATTATGACTTCAGTGCTTTGACAGTAGATCTCCGTGAACTTATCTTACAATTAGAACTTACAAATGTGACCTTGGTAGGATTCAGTATGGGTGGAGGAGAGGTCGTTCGCTATTTCACGGATTACGAAGGAGACAGGGTTGTGAAAGCTGCCTTGATTGCTTCAATTATTCCTTTGGTAGCTCAAAAACCAGACAATCCCTCTGGAGTTCCTCAAGAGAATCTGAATGATATCATGCAGAATCTAAAATCTGATCGCATTGGGTTTCTAAAGGGCTTTCATGAGAACTTCTACAATTTTCAAGAATTAAAAGACCGGGTGTCCCAGGCGAATCTTGACTATGATTTTTCCATTGCAAGCCATGCCTCAGCTATAGCCACTATCAAATCTGCAGAAGCTTGGGCTAGTACAGATTTCAGGTTTGAATTGAAAAATGTTGATGTTCCCACACTTATCATACATGGAGACGCGGACAACATAGTTCCATTTCAAACTTCTGCAGCTCAGGCAGCGAAAGGAATTGCTGATAATGAATACCATCTTATCCCAGATGCTCCGCATGGATTAAATCTCACCCACAGGGATGAAGTAAATAAATTACTGCTGGCTTTTCTTAAGTAATAAGAAAACCTAAGAAAGAGTTTAACCGAACTGGAAAATAATTCGAATTCTGGATAGGAAACTCTTTTTTGAATTTTGCTCAAATCAATAATTTGAACTAAACCAAGATTGAAGATGAACACGTTTTTAAACAAAAATACATGGCTTTCAAAGCTTCTTCTGGCAATCATCCTCATGATTCCAACTATTACCTATGCTCAATACCAGGAGGGGATCCCCAAGCCAAGTGGTCCCGTTGATTTATCCAAGACTAGCAACATAGTCATTTTTATAGCCTTACCCTTGATAATTCTGATCGTATATTTGATTTTTAGGAAGCGGATCAAGAGAATTAAGGAAGAAAAAAGAAAGAATATGTAACTCCCTCAAATCTGCCAAGATCAAGGTATGTACTATAACCCATTCCTATTAGGATCCATCCGCATAGCCTCTATTAATGGGATCTTGATGCATATCAATATGGGAGAAATAATTCAGGATTTTTATGAATAGACAATTTCCACGATTTGATTTTTTGACCTTATCAATAGGAATGGCGCTTTAGGCCATTCCAAATTAACGATCGATATATTATTTAGGGCTTTAGCCATATTTAATTAACCTCATGTCCCGATCTGTATCGGGGCAAAAGGATGTTGATGGGATCTTGATGCATATCAATATGGGAGAAATAATTCAGGATTTTTAGAATAAACAATTTCAACGATTTGATTTTTTGACCTTATCAATAGGAAAAGCGCTTTAGGCCATTCCAATTTAAAGCTTGTTTGGATCGGATAATTTCGCCTTGCTGTTTTCTGGTTAGATTATATTCAGACAGATTTATTTATCTTAACAATGGATTATCTCACAGGATTTTACGTGAGTTCAAAAATTTTTCAAACATGGGTCGTATTCTCTTATTCTGCTGTTTTTGTGGGCTAGGATTATCCCTTGGCGGGAAAGCATTTTCCCAGGCACCTGCCCAATCCGACTCCTTGCAGATAAGTTCCTTGCTCCAAAAAGCGGATCAATTCATGATTTCAGGAGACCTTATCCAGGCACATTCCTTTGCAGATGAGGCGCTTGCTTTTGCCAGACAAAAGGGATTGAACTATGATCATGCTGCTGCGCTATTGAAAAAAGGGGAGATTTTTTTGGAGGAGGATCAACTGGATCAGGCTGAAACTCTTTCCAAAGAGGCCTATTCCCTAGGCCAGGATATGTCAAACCCCGAGCTGATGGCAAGGGCTGAATTGCTTCATGCCCAAGCCCTGATGTATGGGGGACAGGTAAAAGAATCCCTTCCTGTTTTTGAGCAGGCGATTGAAAGATATTTCAAATCCCATCCCTCAGAGGAAGCAGCCTTAGCTTACAATGATTATGGGTATGCCCTTGGACTTAATGGAGCCCCAGAAAAGCAAATCAATAACCTGATCCTTTCCAAAGAAATTCTGGAGCAAGTCAACCCTGAAAACTTTGCCGAGCTGGGAGTGACGCTCAACAATATTTCCATCGCCTACTATTCACTGAGGGACATGCCCAAAGCGATTGCCTATGCTCTTCAGTCCATCGCTTATCGGGAAAAGGCTGGAGACAAGGCAAAAATGGCACTTGGATATTGCAATATCAGCCAATTTTATCGGGGTATTGACCAGCAAAAGGTGGAAGTATATCTAGGCCTCTGTGCCCGTTTGGCCGAAGAGGCAGGGGACGAGGATCGCATGTCTCAGGCCTATATTACTTCAGCCTTGTTGTATAGCGATCAGGGAGACCGGGAGAAAGCACTGGAATTTGAACAGAAGGCCATGGTTATCCTTCAAAAAAAAGGGCAGGATCCAGCGATGATTTCCAGAAGATTTCTTTCCATGGCAATGCACGCGGTCGCCTTGGAAAAAGACTCCCTGACGGTCATGAATTATTTCAACCAATCCATGGCTTATAACCAGCGAAACCTCAACAAGGCCAACTTTAGGGATCTATATCAGCAATTGGCCTTCTATTATAGGAGCCAGGGAAAGTATCGACAAGCCTACGATTACATCAACTTGCATACCCTCTACCGGGATAGCATCATTCAGGAAAACACTTTGAGCAATATTGCCGAATTGGAAAAGAAGTTTGAAACTGAAAAGAAAGACAATGAAATTCTAAGGCTGTTGAATCAAGACCAGCTAAATGAACTGGAAATTGAAAAACAAAAGGCCTTGTTATCTCAAAACTTGTTGGAAGTAGGTAAAAAGGAGCAGGCAATTACCCTGCTGACCCAAAACCAAGAACTCAATCAGTTGAAGATCCAACAACAAAATGAAGAATTGCAAAAGCAGGCACTCATAGCCACTACCAAGGAACAGCAGCTGGCTCTGGTTGAAAAAGAAAGTGAGATTCGGGATAGGCAGCTTCAGGAATCCAGACTATACCGGAACCTCAGTTTTCTGGCTTTTGGCATCTTGGTTTTAATTGGGTATTTTCTTTTCACCCGATACAAACTTCAAAGAAAATTAAAGGAGCAGGAGTCCTTGCTCGCAATCCGGGGAGATATTGCCAAAGATCTTCATGATGAAATTGGCTCTATCCTGACAAGTATCAAGATTCTTTCTGAGGTATCTGCCAAGAAAATGGCCGTAACCCAAGAGCCCATTAGACCCTACCTTCATCAAATCACAGCTCAATCCGTAGAAGCCCAACAAGGGATGAGTGATATTGTCTGGGCTGTCAATCCTGAAAATGACAAAATAGGGGATCTGGTGGTACGGATGAGAGAGTACTTGGTTAAAACGCTGGAACCTAAAGAAATCGAAATTCAACTTTTGGTCGAGGAGCAGGTGGTTCAAAAGAAATTGAAAATGAACCAACGCCGGGATTTTCTGATGATGTTTAAGGAAGTAATTAACAATATCGCCAAACATTCCGAAGCCAAAAAAGTGTCCATTCAACTGCTTGCCAAAGGGCAGGACTTGCTTTTTTCTACCAAGGATGATGGGAAAGGGTTTGACTTAGCCGCCAACCGATCTTCCAGTGGACTCAAAAATCTTTACAGTAGGGCCAAAGCATTAGGAGGCTCTTGTACTATATCCAGTGAGATTGGATATGGGACTGAGGTGCAGATTTTGCTGCCCCCCGCATGATTATGTAGTTCTTTTTGCCTTTTTGGTTGCCTATTTTTAATTCATGAAAACAAAAGTGCTGGTATACGATGACAACGAAATGCTCCGGAGCAGCATTCGTTTTTTGGTGGAATCTGAGCCTGAAATGGATCTGGTGGCTTCTCTCCCCAATGCGCAATCAGTAGAACAGGATATTGTTCAATACAAACCTGATGTAATCTTGATGGATATCGACATGCCCCTGGTCAATGGCGTCCAAGCTGTTGCACGTATCCGGAAAATAGAAGAGGACTTGCCCGTGATCATGTTGACAGTATTTGAGGACAACGAGAACATCTTCAATGCCATTTATGCTGGAGCATCTGGATACATCCTAAAAAGACACCTCAGTGAAGAGATTGCATATGCAATCCGAACAGTCTTGAACGGAGGAGCTCCCATGACGGGTTCCGTAGCTAAAAAAGTACTCAAAATGCTACCAAGAGCCAAAAGCCAGGAGCAGGAAAAAAGTAACTTGACGGAAAAGGAAACGAAAATTTTGGAGCTTTTGGTGCATGGGTTTAGCTACAAAATGATCGCCTCTGAGATTTTTATCAGCATCGATACCGTAAGATTTCATATTAAGAAGATTTATGAAAAGCTCCATGTACACTCAGCCACCGAGGCAGTATCCAAAGCCCTTAAAAATCGGTTGGTGGAATAATTGTGCAGAGAGTTAAGAAGGAGGGGGTGATTTCCACATGAATATGTAGTTGAGAGACAATGGTTATGGTTCTAATTTTAATGAAAAATCAGAACCATGAGACAACTACTTTTACTTCCGCTTTTAGTATTGGGGGAATGGGCCTTGTGCCAAAGTCTCCCAGAGAAAACCAAAGAGAAGACAGAACAAAAGGTCATTCAGCGTACGGATCAAAAAATTGATCAAAGCATTGACAAAGGCCTCAACAAAATGGAAGAGGCGATCAATGGCATGTTTAAAAAGAAATCAAAGAAGTCGAAAGAGGAACCTGGTGAAGAAGATGGATTGGATGATTCTGGTAGTGCCAAATCTCCTTCTTCCAAGTCTCCCGCTCAGGCATCTGATTTTGTGCCGGGAGTGGAAGTCTTGTTCAGTGATGATTTTTCCCAAGATGCCTTGGGGGATTTTCCTGCACAGTGGAATACCAATGGAAGTGGGCAGGTGGTTGAGGTAGAAGGTCAGCGCTGGCTGGAGGTAATCCACAACAGTATCGTCAATCCGGTGATGGACCAAGCCCTTCCCGAAAATGCCACGGTCCAGTTTGATTTGCTGCTATTGGAGGATGGCTCCACGCCATTTGTGCAGTTTGGCCTGACCAACGTGCGGGATATTCTGAGAGAAGATGTCAACTATGGCAATAAATTTTTTGTGAATATTCATGGCTTTGCAGGAAATGACACCAAAACGCTGGAGTATGGACTCAAAGCCGATGTACTAGGCAATAAGAGTGATTTTCCATTGACCCAATACGTAAATGAGGTACTTCATGTGGACATCGCTATCAATAAAACCCGGGTCAGAATTTATTTTGACGGGCAAAAACTGATCGACCTACCCCGGGCCCTTAGTCCGGATCTGCTCAACAATATTTTTTTCAACAATAACTACGTCATCCCTGCCTCCGAAACTCCCTTGTACCTTGGGAATGTCCGCATAGCCTCGGCCGAAACCGATGCCAGAAGCCTACTGATCAAGCAATTGATGGAAGAAGGAACTGCCTCTACCTCTGAAATACTCTTTGCGGTGAATAGTGATATCATTGAGACTTCCTCTTTTCCGATCCTGGATCAAATAGGTCAGGCATTGCTGAGTAATCCGGGAATGAATCTTAAAATTACCGGTCACACCGATAGCGATGGAGACGATTCCAGTAACCTGGCTCTATCTATCAACCGGGCAAATTCGGTCAAGACCTATCTGATCACCAAAAAAGGCATAGAGGCCGGAAGGTTGACCATTGATGGAAAAGGGGAGACGATGCCTGTGGCGCCAAATACCTCTGCTGAGGGCAAAGCCAAAAACAGAAGAGTGCAATTCACTAAAAACTGAGTGATGAGACGGGTTTTGATTCTGTTTTTAATGGTGCTTTTGGTCTGGGATGCACAAGCGCAAAAGTCGGATAAAGAAAAAGCACTGGACGCCATGATTCAGTCGGGGATGATACGCCGGGAAGGGAATAACCTGATTGTGAAGGTGCCCAGCAATGCTGATACTGCACAGTACAAACTGATGTACAGTGGCTTGATTACGGATCCAAAGATCCGATTAAGATTTGAAACTTCCACACCGGTGTCTGCGACGACTCCTTCGGGCGGATCTATCTTTTCCAACCAGGGAATCAATACTTCCGGTCAGTCTCAGGTAAGTCCACAGGATCTGGGGCCAATGACGGCACCATCTCAGGTCGCGGTCCAATCTCACATGGTTGTTTTGGGATATACAGGGATGATTTCGCCCACTGCCAGTCAGCAGTTTACAGAGCATAACTGGACCGTACCAGAGGGTGTGACCTCGGTTCGGATGGAGGGCTGGAGTGCTGGAGCTGACGGCTATGGTATGGGTACAGGGGGAGGTGCCGGAGGGTATTTTCTTTCGGTAATTCAGGTGGTCCCTGGTACCGTATTTCGGATTCGTATTCCGGCGAGTGGGAGAAATCTGTATCCCCTGGTCATCCAATCGGATTTGGGTTCGCTGACCATGACCAGCGGCAAGCATCCCGCTGTGGAGATGAGAGATTTGACTCCTGAGGCTTCTAAGGGTGGTTATTTGGAACGAACCTCTGGAGTTTTTGAGAGAAATACTTTTAGTATCCGAGGAGAAGGCGGCCAAGCGGTCAAGGCAACGCCTTTGCGGGAAATTGCCTCAAATGTGTATACCTATCAAATCATCGGAGGAAAAGGCGGGGATGCGCCAAGGGGTGGTTCAGGTGGTGAGGGGATTTTCAAAGTCAACGGCTTTCCGGAATTGTCTAGAGCTGCCCAGCCCGGAAATTTCCCGGGCGGTGGTGGAGGTGCAGGCTATGAACAATATGATCCCAACGCCTCGGATATCAACAGTAGCACTGGAGCGTCTGGCGTGCTGATCATTTACTATTGATAAGATGAAAAAACTACTGATTGCCTTACTGTTTTATGGCTTTGCTCTGGGAGGACTGATGGCCCAAGATCGGGAACGAAGGGATAGCCTGGCGTTTACAGACCATCCCCACAGGCCGTTTTTGCTTTCTGTTTTGGAGGCTCCCGTGCTGGAGGGAATGAGTGAGCCAAGGATTATTTTACCCAATGTCCAGCTGCTTTGCTATGACAAGGCGATCACATTCAAAGTAACTACACCCTCCGGTGAATCTCAGGGCTGTCTTTTTATTGATACGGAAGGCGGATTTATGTCATTCATCCCACCCAAACCGGGTGAGATTCCTGATTGCACGATTAAGCCAGAGGAAGAAGAATTTGACCTCACCGTTATGGGTTTGGCGGGAAATTCCTATCATTATTTTAACTATAGAAACCACGGAACTCTATATCATGGGGTCACGAATACAGGGATTGAGACCACGCAAATAAGCTACACCCACAGTCCAGAACCCATTGAGCTTCGCAGGACTGAAATGACTAAAGAGTTTCTAGGAGGCAAAGTCAAGGCATTTGCCTACAAAGTCACCGACCGCACCGAACTATGGTATCTTTTTGGAAAAGAACTGCCTGACAAAGTCAACTTTGCTCCTAAAAAGTACCTGGGCAATTTTGGAATTGGCTATCAGCAAGCCGAAGAAGGACTCTTTTTGATTCTTGAAGTGGAGGGATCTCCCTACAATGCGCAGATCGTTGACATCTGGGACGTACAAAACTGTTTTGATAGTCGGCCATTTAAACCGATGGAAACGGAGATCTTCGAACGGGCTCTGGAAAGTAATGAGCGGGAAAAGCAAAAGGTGGAGCAACAGGCCCAGAAGATCAACTCCGAGGACTATTGTGCCGGGATCAAAGAAAGGAATTTGCAATTTAAGCGGGAAGTGGCTGAGCGCAAAGAAGGCCAGTTAAGAGTAGGGCAGAGTTCCGCACAGTCCCGGCTAGGACAACCCAATCAGCAGTCTGCAGCCACCTACCAGAGTTTTTCCCAGACCATGCTCAATTTTGACGACATGATTCAGGAAAGCATTTACGATATAGAACTCCGGATTTGTGAGCAGGAGCGCATGCTAACCTTTCAGGGAAATGTCAACAGTCCCTCGACAGTACAGCGAATCCGAGCCAAAATCGAATGTCTCGAGCAGGAAAAGCAGGGACAGATTTCTATGAAGGAGCAGTTTGCCCAGATGGATGCTGCCAACAGCAATGATCCCCAACTACCATACAAGAAACTCCAGCAGCTGTCTTCCTTACAAAGGTCCCGCTGCAACTAAACGAAATGAAGCCATGAACTGTAAAATCATGATTATTTTGGCCTGTGCTCTGCTTGCCTGTGGACGGCCCGAAGAAGTGGCTACCACTGTCCAGTCTGAAAAGGTTTCAGATGCACCGGAATTGGAATCGCCTGTGCCCGGATCTATTCCCTGTGGAGACATTCCTTTTTTTCAACCCGGTACGGAGATAATATCCAAAGACTTTAACAAAACTGGACAGGAAACCTCGGCTCAGACCATAAGGGTTTTGAATGTTCGCCAGGAAAATGGTTTTTCGGTTGCCGAGGTGGAAGGGACCGGTCGATCGCTTCCCACAGGGGCGGAAACCCAGGTAAAGTTTAGCTATCGATGTGATGGCAATAATTTATACTTTGACATGGCATCAATGTATAGAACTCAGGCAAAAGCCAAGGATTCGACTTTTCAGTCAGAGGAATTTATTCTTCCTCTCCAGCTGAAAGTAGGGGAGAATCTACCTGATATCGTTTCTACCGTTCGTTCAGAGCAAGGAGGAAAGCCCCGTTCCATGACGATTACACTTTCCAATAGGAAAGTCACCGCTCAGGAGTCTGTTACCACGGAGGCTGGGACTTGGGATGCATTTAAAATCACCAACGATCTGAAGATAGATATGGAATTGCCCGGCATGGATGCGAACATGAAAGAGATGATTGCGAAAATGCAGGCAGAGACCAAATTGAGCTCCATTACCTGGTTTGCCCCGGCTATCGGAATAGTCAAATCAGAAACCTACAAAAACGGAGAATTGGAGTCGGGCAACCGAATTGTGGGTATTCGTAATCTTCGTCATTAAATAAAATATTCTTAGATCTAATTTGAGGTTGGCTATTTTAGAAAATTTTATACGTTATGCCGAGATCTAGATAGATGTTGTACATATTGAAATCTATTCCAGTAAAGGATTCTGGAAATCCTGGAATTAAACCCCATTTGAGATTCCCGGCAACCCCAAAATTTCCAAATAGATATTTTTCTGCCCCTACCGATATACCCAAATCAAAATTATTGAGCTCATCGCTGAAATCAAAAGCAGCATAATCTACTTCTACTTTTTCCCCAAGTGAATTACCTTTTCTTAGATAGCCGTCAGACACTGACCCAGTAAAAGAGCCATCAAGCAGCCATGCAAAATACATCCCCCCTTTAAATCTCCATCTATTTTCAGTAGTATATGAAGCATATAAAGGGATAGAAAGGTACATGTTCTTCACATTGGTTGTATTTGTGCCAGTAAAGTCGCCTTCCAAGGAAGATCCATCCATCGTAATTATCGTGTGGAAATACTGGACGCGGTCTGTTACTTTCATACCCTTCCAATCTAGGCCAATACCACTACCAATACCCCATCCACCCTTTAGTTTATATGAGCTTTCTAAACCAATTACAGGGGAAAATCCTGGTGAGTAACTCTTAATTTCCCGTATAGTATTAGGGAAGGAAACTGGTGCCAATCCACCTAGATTATAACCAACATGGATATATACATCCATATTGCTTTTTGAGTCCTCCTGAGCTACTACCGACTTGTGTAAAGTCAAGAAAATAACAATTAAAATAAGTATATTTTTTTTCATGTTTTCAGAGTTAAGGTGTTTCATCATGCCCGCCATATTTTAATAGAAAGTTTTCTGACTAACCGTTTATTAACATAAAAGTCTATTCTACAGCTAGTTCACAATTTCCTGCTATGCTACACTTTAGGGCTGTTTTATCTGGGAACAATGGCAAGACTATCCACTACCAATCTGCTTCCTAAAGCCCCCCTGTAGCGGTCTCCCTCGCTACTGGATGATGCAACTATAGCAACCATAAGATTTGTGGCTGTGGAATCCCAATCTGCTTTGTATATAAATGGAATATCAAATTTGGTGTATTCTGCTCTAGCTGATCCATCAGGGAGTTTTGCAGTAGCAATTACCTTATCTGAGGTGTTAATGTTTGAACCATTTAGTCGTTCGGGCCCGGTAAACAAGACTGCATAAAGTGAGCACTCATCTACTTTTCCAGACACTGGATTTTTGTTTTCATCCTGAAAAGTATTTCCGGGAGTATATTTATAATAGCCAACAAAACGATCTGGGGTTCCGATATAGGGTTCTCCAAACTCAGTGGCCGATAAGGGATTGATAAGGACAACCGAAGAATTAAAATCCCCCATAAATAGAGAACCGGCATAAAGATAAATCCCTAAAAATTCTGATAATTCGGTACCTGGAATTGTGACTATCTCAGCAGCTTTAGAACCTGAGTAGGCATCAGTGGTAGAGCGGGTCGGATAAGCACTTGCTATCTTGGGGATTCCAGATAAAGCTACTCCTGGATTTCCGGATGTCCAGATCTCCGAACCATTACTTTCGAATGGGTATTCATACTTATCATCAGGATGGGCTTTCCAGTCTTCAAAGTCAAATGTCCAGTTACCCACATTAGCCACTTCTACAGTATATGTTTTTTTATTGAAGCCTGCTTGGGAAGTCACTACATATTCGACTGGTCCATTGTCAAAATGGATAGAATCTAGAGAATTTGGGCTGATAGAGGCATTTGGACTTATCTCAATAATGGGGGCAACCCCAGAATCAAATGCTTCGCCAGTCAAAAACAGTTGAATAGTATTGTTGGACTGGTTAATCACTGTTTTACCTGTAAGCAGGCTTTCATCCAATTGAAAACTGAGGATATCAGCTTCAGGATTTTTTGGTTCCTCTTTAATACATGACTGTAAAAGAAACGCTGTACATATAAGTGCTATAATGTTCTTCATATGAGAAATTTTATTGTACTAATTGATAGTAAAAATATATATCCTCTATCTTCTCATTTATCAATGAGACTTAAACATTATAGGATTATATTAACACAGAAAAAGAGGCGTTTATTTGGGTTTCTACCATTGGTGATACCACCAATACTTAGTTACTTCTTACCGTATTTCGAACCAAATGGAGTACGCTTAATCATGTATTCCACTCCGCCTTTGTAAGCATCAGAAGCTGTTCCAAATACATGTCTTGATTGACTATACAAGTTATCTCCCCTGTCATTAAACATTCGAAGATCTACAGTAGTATCATATTCTATGGTAGTAGAAGAAACGCTAGAAGTGTATGCTCCTCCTTTTGTCTTCTCACTGCTTTTGTTTGAATCATAGGTGGACGTCTGCTTTTCATTAAAAGTTGTGCCAGCCGAACCATAAGTGGAAGTGCCCTTATTGGTGATATTTACTGTTCCATAGATAATAAATTCCACCCCCAATAACTTAGCAAGTTCATCGGGAGTGTATGCCGCAAGATTATCAGGTTTAATATTGTTCTTGGCTAGTATTGCATTGGTAGTCATTGGATCCTGAAGAGTAAGTGTTCCATACTCACCTTTCACAAAATTGGCAGTGGTGCTCTGTGTGAGGGTCCCCATTGATCCGGATTGCATCCCTGGATCATTTGAAATAAAGGCAAATGGTAGCACAGCTAATTTATTATGTCTATCAGGGGAGCTTCCAGGATTTGACGTGGGCATACCACCGGTCATAGAGTCCCCCGCGGAGAATTTTTCTATTCTGCCACTTGCAAATTCAATCTGGCTTAGATCTGTCTTTTTAATTTCATAATCAAATTCTTCACCTGGATATCTAAATTTTACCGAAGTATCCGTGATTCCGGTAACCTTCCCTTCTTTTCTCTCTCCGGAGTTTAATGTTAATACATCTTGTTTAGCTTGTGAATAAGCATTTGATGCTAATAAAAATAACATTGCAAAGATTAGTGTGATGGATTTCATAATGAAAAAAGGTTTAGAAAAATATTACATGATTCAAATAAATTCTTTAAAAATTAATTTTCCAAATTTATTTATGCTAATATTTATAATATTTCATCAAATTAGCATATTGCTTCTTTATAGATATCCCTGATAAAGATGTTTAAATCATTAATCTCAAAAAGAGGAAATTTGTTTTCCTTAAATGGAAATATTTTTTTTCCATTTGCAGCGGTGTTGATGCTGGCTCTTATTTTCCCTGTCAGTAATTCTTCAGCATCAAGTTTATTATTGCCGGAGGATACTTTATCTAGGCTCGACACAGTTGGCTTGAAAGAAGACAGCTTGGATTTAGGACAATTATACCGCAGTGATTTCAGAAAATTTTTAAGAGTATTCAGCGATCAATCGACGCAAGCAGGGAAGGAGGATTTCAAGAAAAGAAAAATTTATCTCAAGCAGACACATTTGGTAGAGCAGCTGAAGAATCATGCCCTGGCTTCGGAAAGCGATTTAAAAGAGTATCCCAAAATTCTTGATTTAGGTATGGAGCTTGAAAAGAGCAGAGTTCTTTTAGACCAGTTATTGGATTCTGCTTCTCAATTCCAAACTCATGTACCTTCCGAAAGAAATTTAATGGTTACTTCTTCTGTACTGGGAGAATTAGAAAAAAAAATCTCCAAGGCCAAACAAAAAGTGGATACCTATGCAGATCGACTGAGATTTTCGCAGTACATGCTGGATTCTATCAACTCACATGAGGAACTGTATCAGTTTCCCAGCGACTCAATGGAAGCGAAGGCATACTTTAATCGGTTACTTGAAATCGCGAATGAAATTGGTCCTATTGCAGAAAGGCTTACTGTCAATTTAAAAGCTGTTGACAGTATGCAAGTAAGTATCAATGCCTTACTTTTTGAGGTACGTGAAAATCTTACGCTTCAACGAAATTACTCTGCTAATTTAAATTCGGGTATTCTGAAGCGGGAAATCAAGGAAGAATCAACTGACCTTTTCTGGAATGGATCTTTTAAGCAGGGATATGCGCTTTCATTCTATAAAGAAAAAGCGGCCTTTTTCATGTACCTTCAGCTTTACAGATGGAGAATCATTTTGGCTGTGATTCTTACCTTCATATTTGCACTTTTTCTGCGCAACTTAAAGAAGAAAATTAACAATGATGCCGATAGTCCTTCTTTATCAGAGAAAGAAAATGTACTAAGTCATATCACTTTGTCCAGCTTAGTAATAGCACCATCTATTCTTCAGTTTATATTCCCCATGCCCCCCTTTAGCTTTTATTTGATGATTTGGATAGTAAGTGCTGTGAGCCTTTCCTTATATTTTATCGGATATTTAAATAAGGTATGGCTCTATTTCTGGATTGTAATGACTCTGGTGATGATTTTAACTGGGTTATTTTCCATGAATCTGATTCCTCACCATAAGGAAGTCCCATTGATAATAATTCTGGCATCACTTGGGGTCCTAATAGCCATTGCCATTCCGGCATTCGGATTCCATAAACTTTTAAAGGAAAAGAGGATTGTCTATTTTATAGCATTGATGGGGATTTTTGAAGCCATCTCGATAATTCTGATCTTGGGCGGAAGGTATAACTTAAGCAAATCCTTTCTTTTTGCAGGATATATGGGAGTGGTAGTGGGTATACTGCTGCTTTGGTCAGTAAGACTTTTAAATCAGGCGTTGACTATTTCAAGCAAGATTTACCATCATTACAGCAAAAATTTATTTTTTATCAATTTTGAACGAGTAGGTTCTCAGGCCCCAGCAATTGTCTACAAGCTTTTGGTAGTAGGCTGGGCTGTTCTTTTGGGTAAGAATTTTTACTTCTTCTCTGAAATTTACAGTGCCATAAATGATTTTCTCGTAGAAACCAGAACTGTAGGTTCCTATACATTTTCTATAAAGGGGATCTTTATTTTCGTGGTAATCCTACTTGCTGCAGCATTAATTTCAAAAACACTTTCGCTGTTTACCACAGAGCCGGAAGTGACCCATAATCCTGAAGAACGTAAAAAGGTGAGTTTAAGCAGTTGGCTTTCCTTGGCACAGGTATTTGTGATTTGCTTGGGTCTGTTTCTTGCATTTGCTGCTTCAGGAATACCATTGGATAAAATCACCATCATCCTTGGAGCATTGAGTGTGGGAATAGGACTGGGATTGCAGAGTTTGGTTGCTAACCTCGTGAGTGGTTTTATCATTGCATTTGAAAATCCTGTACAGGCTGGGGATTTGATAGAAATTGACGGGAAACCTGGCACTATGAAATCCATAGGCATACGAAGTAGTATTGTGAGTATGTTTGAAGGATCTACAGTAGTAATCCCAAACAGTGATTTAATCAGCAAGCAGTTGATCAACTGGACTACTGGAAAGGGCAGAAAGTTGGATTTCACCGTGGGTGTTGCCTATGGATCCGATATAGACTTGGTGTTGGAGGTAGTTTTCGATTTGATCAGAGAGGATAGTAGGATAAAAAGCTATCCCAATCCTAGAGTTGCTCCTAAAGAATTCTCCTCTAGTAGTATAGATATTCAAATTATTTGCTGGATAGGCAATTATTTTGATTATGTGCCCACAAAAGGAGATCTGATAAACAAAATTCATAAGGCATTTAGGCTAAAAGGAATTCATATTCCATTTCCTCAGCAGGACGTTTATATCAAGGCAAAAGAAAAATCAACTAAGTATATTCCAGATCCTACTGATAAAAAAAAATCTGAGGGAATTTAAAAATAAGTGATTGCAACTCGAGGCCTGATTTTATTGCAATATGAATAATAAATCATATCCATGATTTGATTATTTGATTAACCGTAATCTTCCCAGTATAAACTTTAGACTGCAAAAAAGAAGCCTTGAATTTCAGGTCTAGCTTGCTCCTGTCTTCGGTCTTCTTTCTTCCGTCTCTTCAATCAAATAATAAAAGGGTGGTGGTGCAAAAGAGGATATTCATATTTAATTATTTGACCTTATCAATAAGAATGGCGCTTTAGGCAATTCCAAATAAGCGATTGATATTTTATTTAGGGCTTTAGCCATTTCTTTTTAGCCTCCAGTCCCGATCTGTATCGGGGCAAGAGGCTATTGATGGGATTTCGATGTCTATTGATGATGAGAATTAGGTTTTTTGGAATTTGAATAATTAATCATTTCCATGATTTCATTATTTGACCTTATCAATAGGAATGGCACTTTAGGCCATTTCTATTAAAGTATGTTTATTTAATCCGGGCTTTAGCCCATTCCTTTCTCATTTAAATTCGGGAAATCTATTAAATTAGATATACAATTAAATATTTTTTATGTCATACAATAAAGTCTATATCCATTTTGTATGGAGTACAAAAAACCGCTTTCCTTTTTTAGATTCTAAAGATTTAAGATTAAAAGTATGGGATCATATTAGAGAAAATTTGAAATCTAAAGGGATCTTTGTGGACCATGTTAGTGGTTTTTCGGACCATTGCCATTGCTTAGTTTCACTTGGAGTAAATCAGACAATTCAAAAAGTTATACAACTGATCAAAGGTGAATCTTCATTCTGGATCAATAAAAATCAATTGACTTCAGAGAAATTTGAATGGCAGGATGAATATTTTTCAGTTTCGGTGTCAGAATCTATTCTTGAGAATGTTAGATCTTATATTAAAAATCAAGAACAACATCACATGAAGAAGTCATTTCAAGAGGAATACGAAGAATTTATAGCTAAATATAAATTTGGGGTTTAGCTGTATATCTAGGCTTTATTAATAGCTTATAAATGAAAAGGTTATTCCAAAAAATTATCCAATCTTTTTTATTTCTATCCTTCCTAATTCAAATGCTTTGGAACTTCGCCGTCGACTTTTTTCCACTGTTTGGTAAAATATTTCCGCACTACCAATTTGGCTGTGATTCCAATTGCAGCTGAAATGGCTGTGTATAATATCACATTTCCAATTGATGCCTCTGCTGTTTCAGGATTTTTAGGTGCTGGTTTCCCAGTTATAGCCTCATATCGATTATCCACGGCTGCTTTTGCAAGTGCAGCAACTCCTAAAGAAAGAAGTGCGGATAGAATTTGAAATTTGTTTTTTGAAAGTTTCATATCGTCTTTCTTAAAAAAATGCAAACACCATGCAGAATCATTTAAAATAAGATTGGATTTAGTTTTGCGGTCTAATTTCCGCTTATCCTTTTCTTTTATGAATTACTATCTTTTTAATTCCCCTTATAAAAAATTCTTTAGTTTTGAGCTCGAAACATTTCAATTAATAATAAAAAATCAATGCGTAAACAGATTATCTACTTCCTGTTTTTTGTAGGAAGTATTTTGATGGTTTCCTGCGAAACCGAGAAACCGCTAGAAACTGTCAATCTAAGAGTAGAAATAACTCCTGCAGATGCTGGTAAAGTAAATTATTCCACAGAAAACTTATACGAAGGGCAGATGTTAGAAATGACTGCCGTACCTGAACCCAATTGGATCTTTAAAGAATGGCAATTGGATGGGAGTGGAACTTCAACAACGCTAAATTTATTGCTGGAAAGCGATAATGAAGTCCTGGCAGTCTTTGAAAAGAAACCTTATCCATTGACAATTACGATTCAAGGGGAAGGAACTGTTGAAGAGCGATTGGTAGAAAACCCTTCAGGAAGGGAATATCCGCATGGGTCACTAGTGGAGTTGACCCCAAAACCAAAAGAAGGATGGGTCTTCCAGAAATGGACTGGGGCTATTGAAGGAAACATGGTTCCAGCGCAACTCAATATCACCGAAGAGACAGAAGTGACTGCCATATTTGCCCCTAAAATCTCTGCTTTACTTTTGGGAGGTTCAGAAGATGATGTATTGACAAAAGTGCTGAAAGTTTCCGGAGGAAGTTATCTATTGGCAGGTACTACCAACTCAAGCGATGGTATTTTTGAAGGTTTGTCAAAAGGTGGCCAAGATGCCTTTTTGATTCAGGTATCACCTGATTTGGTCGTAGAATGGGTAAAAGTGATTGGAGGAAGTGGCAATGACTATACAAGCAATGTAATTGAAAACAACGATGGGACTTATTCACTTACCGGATCATTTACTTCCTCAGACGGTGATTTTTCTGGAAAGAAAAAAGGACAAACAGACATTTTTCATCTGAAGGTTTCCCCAAGCGGTAGCACCATTTGGTTGAATAGTTTTGGAGCTAATTCCACTGCTATCTTCTCTAACTCTATGATCCAGTCCAAACTTGGATTTTATGTTTTGATGGGAACTACAGAGGGAGAATGTTGCAATCAGGTACCAGGCAATAAAATTGGTGGAAAAGACATTGTTCTCATGTGGATCTCAGAAGCTGGTGACTTGTTATGGTCTAGAAATTATGGTTCATTCGAGGATGATGAGGGAACTGCTTTGATTGAAACCAATGATAACAACATCAAGATTGTGGGAACGCAGCAACCAAGAGGTGCACAGAATCAAGAAGATATCCTGGTGATTAATATGGACTCAAACGGCAATCAGCTTTCCAAAGCAGTTTATAGCGGATCAGGGACTGATATAGCATATGATATTGTACAAAATCAAAATAGCCTGTTATTAGTAGGTTCCACGACTTCTACTGATGGAGACTTTTACAATAATGGCTTGAGTGGTTCAAACTTGTTTTTGATGGATTTGGCTCCTTCTGGATCTGGTTTGGGGACTTTACGATTGTTTGGAGGAAATCAGACAGATATAGGAATGGCCCTATTGAAATCTCCTGCTTCAAATGAGTTCTTTGTACTCGGCTGCTCTGATTCTCAAGATATTGATTTGGCCAACCTTTATATTGGAGAGAGTGATTTAGTCATGATGAAAGTTGACTCGTATTTAAATAAAAAGTCGATTAAAGCCTATGGAGGAACAAAAAGTGAAGGCTATTTCTCCATGCCTTTTGGTGCAGATTCCCAAAAATTCACAAAGTCTAGCTTGACACTTTCCAAAAATGGAGGTTTAATTCTGGGTGGTACCACGGAATCCAACGATCAGTTATTTGAAGGAATGAATCATGGCAAGAAAGACATTTTCCTAATTGAAACAGATCTTTCAGGAAATCTAAAATAATTGACAAATAGAATGGAATAGGAGAAAGGGTCCGGGCATATAAGTCCGGACCTTTTTTTTTAAATCTATCTAAAACGTAATTATTATTTTTTCACTAAGAGATAGGTTTTCATTTGAAAACGATTATTTTAGATGTAATTAATTTTTATTTCTCACTTAACTATTTTTCACTATGGCGATAGAAAATCGTATCTCCATTGAGATTCCCGAAGCGGATCTCGCCGCAGCACTGGAACATGTCAATGCTGCCAGGACTATTTTAGCTCCTTTTTTAATTGCGCTGACTCCAGAGGATAGGAGAACTATCCTCAAAATGTCAGATGGTACCAGACCCTTTGTAGAAAAGGTGATGGATTATGTGGTATCAGAACCTCAGTTTTTACCTCCTTTTCTTCCTGTAGAGGAAATGCAAAAGGATTGGAAAGCTGTCAATGGTCTGGATCCCATTTTGAAAGCGGCAAATCTATTGTGTGACAACCTCAGTGATACCGTGATGCTGGCGGGATCAGAAACACTGGAAGGTGGATTGGGGTATTACAACACGACCAAATATGCCGCTAGATTAAATGCTCCGAACGCGAAAGGGATCTATGAAGACCTGAAAAAACGATTTACAAGAAAATCAAGCAGTAGCAGTCCGGAGTAAAGAGTGAAGTTGCTTAATCCCTAATTAATACTACTTAACGCCAAACAGCGAGTCCGAATCCTTTGGCTCGCTGTTTTTTTTAGGATGGAATCGGATCACCCCATAGAAAGGTTCAGCCTCAAGGCAAAATGCTTCACGTTAGAGGCAAAAAGCTTAAACAATCAACCAAATAGGCTCAAGCTCAAGGCAAATAGGTTCAAACTTGAATCAAATAGCATCTTGATTGAAGCAAATTGCTTCGGGCTCAAACCAAATTGGTTCAACGTCGAGGCAAAAAGGCTCAAAGTCGAAACAAATAGGTTCAAGCTTGAGGCAAAAAGGTTCAATCAGGGGGCTCGGAGGTGGGAGGGGGTACCTCGAAAGGGGGGGATGGGGGGTCGAAGGTACCCCATCATGTATTTAAATCGATCAATTACTTTTTAGTAATTTGGGAGGATTGAAATCTAAACCTTACATACGACCTAAAGTAGCTGTCCCCAGATTCTCGGAAGAGAACGGCTTTTACACTACCAAAGCCCGATCCTTTAACATGTCCAAAATCAGAGGACAGAACACCAAACCAGAGAAGTTATTAAAGAAAGCACTATGGCATGCAGGCGTGAGGTACAAAACCCCAAAGCATAAACTTCCAGGCAAACCCGATATCAGTCTGAAAAAATACAAACTCGTCATCTTCGTAGATGGTACCTTCTGGCATGGCTACGACTGGGAGAATAGGAGAGAAGCCATCAAGTCCAACCGGGAATTCTGGATCGCCAAGATCGAGCGGAATATGGAACGGGACATGGAAATCAACGCCTACTACAAATCAAAAAGCTGGACAGTATTGAGGTTTTGGGATTTTGAGGTGAAAGAAGAGCTCGGTACTATTTTAAATAGGGTGTTAGCTCATTTCGACGAATACAAGTTATTTTGAAACCAAAATAAATAGGAATGTGGCTTCAGCCCATTCCTCAAAGGATTAACATCCTAAATGGGGCTTTAGCCAAATCCCAATAGTGTATAAATGGGATTTTTAAATTAAATTTTAAGTCAGTTTTCATTAAGTTCTATGATTAAAATATACAAGAGCATCCCAGTTATGATGCTATTCTGCATTTTTCAAGTCACTCCGTCCTTTTCTCAGGATATTCTAAAGAAGACTGCAAAGGATTTATGCATATGCCTGGAAGAGACCTCAAAAAGCGACACGCTGGATTTGGCTCCCAAACAGATACTGGATAAATGTACCGGAGCTTCTATGGCTAAAAATAGAGTGGAATTAGCTGGAAAGTACGATATGGCCACAGTATCAGGGATAAAGGCTTTGCGGGATGAACTCATCCAAGAGTTAATAGAGAGCTGCAGGGAATTTGCCAAAATGTTTATTGAAGATCCTCTCAAAAAGACTGAAAGTGAAATCAACTAAAAAGCCTCAAAAATGGCTATTTAACCAATTATTCTACTTGCAGCTTTGCCTATGGATATTTATTTTCATGTTTGGATTAGAACTAATATTAAATGGGTTTGAATTGAAGATATTTCTATTTATGTGCAGTTCAGTTTTTTTAAATACAAGCATTTACCTTTTTAAAAGGAAGTATTTAAAATTGAATAATTAGTTATTGCTAACCTGCCCTCTGCATTTATTCAATTATTAGTTTTAGTACATTGCCAGCTTTTGGTAGTAGGTAGGATTTGTTTTTAGTTTTCCTGATATTTCTAGCAAAAAATGTAAATCTTTCTGACAGCCCCATTCTTTTTGATAAGGTCTATTTTCACATGCAATTCCTCCATTTACTTTTGGAAATTTTTCACTCCCTCTTCTCTTAACTATGAACAGATTTGTAACGGTTGCCACTTTTCAGTATCCTCATCAGGCCCATGTCATAAAATCCAAACTTGAATCCCAAGGGATAGCTGTATTTCTAAAGGATGAATTAACGGTACAAGCTTATAATTTCTTATCAAATGCAGTGGGAGGAATCAAGTTACAAATATCGGAATCAGATTACGAAAAAGCTTATCCACTATTAAAAGAAGCTGGACTGTTAGATATTGAGGATGAAAAACCGTCGTGGATTTTTAAGTGGATTGATAATCGAACAAACAAAATCCCAGTAGTTAAGAAGTGGCCTGTAGAAATTAGAGGGCTAATTCTTGCCGGGATTATTATGATTCTGATATCTGCAATAGTTTTCATTATTAACCTGCCATCCAAAGAAGAGCGCTTAAGTGAAATACGACAGAAAAAAGAAAAAGAATTAACCGATAAACTAGAGAACTTCCATCTTCCAATAATTGATAGCCTTATTTATCCCAATCCCCAATTGGCAGTCAATTATTCAAAAGAATTATTGTCTACATCATACCCTAACAATGAAAATCTATATTTAATGCTGGCCTATGGTTATGTACAATTGGACTCTTTTAGCCTTGCAAGCGAGAATTTCAGTAATTCAATGATTTATGGTTTTAAAAATCCAAATGGGTTTGCTGGTATGGCATATTGCCAAGTTCAATTGGGGAATTATGAGGAAGCTATAGATTATTTGAAAAGTGCAGTCGAAATAAATGAGGATTACAAATCTCAATTAGCAAGTGTTTATGAGCTAAATGAAGATTGGTCATCTGCTGAAAAGTACTACTCTGAGTACATTGAAGAGAGGGAAAAGTGGGATAGAAATAATGATATTAACGCTGATTTCCAGAAAGTAAAGTTGAAAAGAGATAGCATTAGAGGTTTGATTGATTAAGAGATGAGTGATAAACAAAAAAACAATCAACTCTGTCCAAATTGTGGTTCAGATAATATTGCAAAAAGTAGAAAGCTATCATTGGTCGCTGGGATTCTGATATTTTTTTGGATTCCCATTCCCTCCTTTAAAAAAGAGTATCACTGTTTTGATTGTTACTCCGATTTTAAGTATGAAAGTGAAACATAACATGCTATCAGGCCCAACCGGGAATTCTGGATCGCCAAGATCGTGCGGAATATGGAGAGGGACCTGGAAATCAATGCCTACTATCAATCCAAAGGCTGGACAGTATTGAGGTTTTGGGATTTTGAGGTGAAAGGGGAGTTGGGTGCCTGTTTGAATATTGTGTTAAGGCATTTTAAGGAGTTGATGCTTTTTTTTAAAAAATAGCTCCGGTTTGCTTTATTAGGTAATAGCAAAAAAAAATTGAAATAAAATTTATTAGTTTTCATCAATGGCTTATTCGCTTTAAAGCAGAAGTCAAGTGGTGCAGTTTTTACCAATGGATTCGATTTCCTGACAGATGGAAACGAAAAAGGCCCGCACCGATATGCAGGCCATTTCTTTTACCTGATTACGTTTCGTTTCCGAAAGAAGCTTGATCAGATCTAACTCTTCAAAAGTACGAATATTTTTTCATTAGGCTTAATTTCCCAATCCCCGGTTCTATAGTAAAATACAGCGTGACTAAGAAGTCAATACCAATTACCAATTCAATAGTTGGACTGTGTTGGTGTTTTGGGATTTTGACATGAAGGGGGAAATAGGAGCTTGGGCAATTACAACCACCATTTTAACCAATAAAATATAGTTTACGTGAACCAACTTTTTTGTATTTCACTTTGCCCTCATTTACGAGTAAACCTACCACAGACCAAGAAAGATAATTCTTCTGATTACCTTCAAAGTCTGATTCAAGCTTAAGTAAACGAGCAATTTCATTGTTAATAATCCCCTCAGGATTTTGTTTAATTACTTCTAAAATTGCCTCTTTTAAAAGTGAAACTGCATAAATTGATTTTTCTTTTATATCCATATTATTAGTTTTTAGTTGACTGGGATTTCCACTATATTGATAATAGCGTTTGAGAACTTTGGTATATCTGGAAAAGGATTTGTCTTATCACACTCTTAACCCAAACCTCTTCAATTTCTTAATTGCGCTCTCCACTATCTCCAATCGTTTTAAATCAACAGTTTCTTTTCGCTTTATTTTCTGTTGAACTGAGCGTATCACGCTTAGCTCATTAAATCCCAAGGTTTGTGTTTGTTCTCCAAGATCGATAATTCTTTTCCAATCATCGTTTTCAAGTTTTTCGAGTCTATTGTATAATTCTGCTGGGTCAATGAGGTCTTTTTCGTCAAGTTTGCTTATTGCTATAACCTTTTCAAAATCAATATTTTTTTCAGTCAAAAAATCAACAATACTAGCGCCTTTTTCAATAAGTTGATCAGAAAGGCTTCCAGACTCTTTTAGGACTTTTCTTATCATCGAAACATTTGTCTCCTGATAATTAGATAAGATACCCGTTTGCAGATTATATAGAAACAATCCGTCCCAGAACCTAAGCCCGAGAGATGTGATTTTTTGAAGTTTGTTGTATTTCTGGCTTTCTTCTAGAGAAGTGCTGTCTGATTCGTATCTGGATTTATATTCTCTTTCGTCTATCAGGTATTTTCGGATAACACCCATGTCCAGGTTATGTTCTTTTAAGCCTTTTAGTGATGCCCATGTTTTTTCTGACTTTGCAGCCTCACTTATAAGAGCAACATTCAAATTGTTAAGAAAGCCATAAACAAATTTTAATGCCTTTTTCAACTCTAATTGAAGATCTCCTGGCACGTATTGCTTTTCCCATATTATTGCTAGGTTAAGGCGATTGTCAGTCAAAAAATGAATGTAGGATAGGGCATAGGTCACTGTTTGGGACTTGATGTTTGTGTCTCCAATTGGATCTTGGTTTTTCCGGCCGAATAGTTTGTCAGCTACTTTAAAGAGGATTGCATTTGCGACAATGTCTTGCCAGTAAATTCGGCTGGGTTTTTTCTTTTTAAAATCCTTTTCTACTTCTTTTAAAAACTGATTGTAGTTTTTTTGAGCACCCTTGGAAACATGATAGGGCTGCTGATTCCAGACATTAACATATTTTGCTATTTCCGACTTAACAATAACTTGGTTTCGTGGATATTTTAGTACGAAGGCATCCTTTTTTCCTTTTGTTGGTTCTTTGTTCAACGCTTCTTTGTACTGTCCTTTTACCCTTTCAAGAAACCAAACTGTTTGCTTATTTGTGTCCGAAGGATCAATGGAATAGGATGTTCTGGAAAGTTCCTCCAGCCGTTGAAGGAACGGATTGTTGGATGTCAAATCAAGTTCAGAAACCGGATTCTGGGAATTTGCATACCTCGATATATAAGGTACCGCTTCGTTCTTTTTGTCTTCGTCCTTAATGACGGTCAGCTTCATCTGGACGAACACCTTCGAGATATCAGCCTTAAATCTCTTTCCGGTATGAAACAGCGAGGCAGTTGTTTGGCCTCCATTGACTATTTGAAAGTCCTTTACTGCAGTGATTACTAAATGACCGCTTTCATTTCTTTCAGTTTTTACTTCTTGTGCTGTAGTTGCAATCCCGTTGTTGTATGGTAAAAACATATATGGCTCCTGTCTGATTGTCTCACGGATTCCCTTGTTGATTTTACCGTTTTGTTGCAAGAAGGCTCGGACATTGCTTTCCAAAAGTCTAGTACCATAATTCTGATAGAGGTTGGACAAAATACTTCCAGGGACTATCGCCAAATAACATTCATAAAGATCATTGCCGGAAGGCATTGAAAGACATGGGAGTACGGCTCCCAACTTTTTTTTGAAATCTATTTCAATTGGCTCTCTATTGTACTTTGACTGCGAAAGACGATGTAGACGCTCTGCATCCCAAACTTGAAAATTGAAAACAACCTCTTCAAGACCTTTAATTGAATAATTCACCGGAGGATCATGTGGGATATTTCCATTTGAAATGATGAAAATATTTATGCGAATGATATCCTTATAATTATCACGTATTAGTTTAGCAAGGCCAAAAGCTTCCGAGGAAGGTTCTATATCCTCCAAATGACCTTTGAAAGCTGCGTTAATGAAACCAGTCGGCCATTTAATTAATTTTTCGAAATCAGATTTACCGATTCGATATAGCTGATTGGTATCTTGAAAAGAGGCTATAAAAATGTCAAGTGTCTCAAAGCCCTCTTCAATTGCGTAACCATTGATCTTAAATTGGATGTTTTCCAGTTTATTTTCCTTGATATAGGGACACAGTCTTATACTGTCAGTTTCTCCTGCTTCCGCCAATAGCTCCATTACATGCTCTGTGAATTTATTCTCTTTGGAATTTCCGTCCTCATCTGCATAGGTAAGTGAGTTGACTTCATGATAAAGCTCCTGAAGATACTGTTCGAGTTCAAAGTCAGTGTGTAAAGTTCCTGTTATTTGGCTCATATCATTGTTCTAAATACATCTGCTTCTGGAACTTCAAATGGACCACAGGATGAAATATCAATCTGATATTTTACATTATATATAGCATCACTAAGTAGATTACCTTTTAGGATCACGGGGAATCCATTCTGAATCTTGAAGAACCTCACATTATTTACTGAATAACTAATCTCATTATAGTTTTCAATCATGTCACCACTTACTCCTGCATGTTCAAGCCTAGTTTCAAACTCTTCTGTCAGTTCAGGGTCGTGATTTATCAAATCCTTTATTTCTTCTATAATGGCGACAAGCGAATTCTGATTTCCTGTTGTTTCAGTTACCGAAATCAAGCCAAGGAAGAGATGATCCCATGCAGTAAAATCAAGTTGCTGCTCATTTGAAACATATACTGAGGGATTGTTTGCTTTAGTTGTTTTAATCTCTACTGCGTTTCCATCCTTTGCAAAATCTTGGTTTGCACTTTCCGCACCTCTCCATGAGTGCAAAGCTTCCTGATGATTTGATGAGTTCTGAAGCAGTAAACTGAGAAAGAAAAGTTCCCCGAATAACCCTCTCTGTTTATCAGCAGATAAAAATTCTCCTGTTGCTTTGGAAAAGAGTTTTTTCCAATAATTTACCCTTTGGTTAATTAACGTAAGAGCTTCCTGAGGTTCAGCGACCGGACCAAGTTTTTCAATAATGTCCTCTATGAACATTGTGAAAATTTCCTTCAGTTCTTTTTCAAGTAGAATGATAGTGTATTCAGTGTGGGATTGGCTGTAAGGTATTGCTTGTATTTCCACCCCACGGAATTTTCTCAGGTAGTTTTTATGTAATGCAGCTGTTGTATCCAGTTCCATTTGAAACATTCTGGCACCCGTTACTCCAATGAGTCCAATGAAACAATTCAATCCGGAAATTGAATCAATCCGTTTTCTCACCACATTCTTTCCGGATATAGATTCCTGTTCAAGCCATAACTTTTTTATTTCACCCATCATCTTCAGTATCGTCATCGTCCTGAAGAATTTCTTCAAATTCGTTTTGAATAGGTCGGGCGGCATATTCATAAGTTGCCTCTCCATCAAATTCCGGGAAGATCAATCCAAAACCAACTAAGGGTATGTTTTTGTCAATGTCGGGAGAGATCCTTGGGTCCAGAGGCATTATTACTAAAAGAGGAGTTTCTTCACAATTCCGTTTGTCTTTTATTTCCTGCTCTGTTGGCTCAAAATCAAATTGCAGATCTATCATTCTGGCTCTTTTATCCAGAATGGCATTTTTGTTCCCCTTAACTATTAGTTCTGTCAGTCCGTTTTCAAGGTTACGGGCGGGCAGTCCGGCAGTAATATTTCCATCACTCCAGCTGAACAGATGTGATTGAACTGGTTTACCACTGAGATCACCTTTTGTGGTAATCGTATTACCTGTATTCAAAATGACAGCAACTGACCATTCTGTAAGTTTACCATGTTGGTTTTGCTTTTCAATGTATGACCTTAATATATCACTGCGAATGTAGCCTGACTGGTAGGAGGCGATAAAATCAGATACAATAGTTGAACTCACATTCTTCCATAACAAACCATTTATCCCCCGAACTGATTGTTGCTTTTCAGGACTGGCAAGCCGATTTAGAAGATTTGTGAACGACTGATAGTTTGAATTTACCACAGCTGATGACTTTTCAAATGCATAAGTTTGGATCAGTTTACCAGAAAAGCCTACCTGTATTCGCTCATGATCTCTCATTCTGGTTACAGAGGTAATAAGCAACATACCGGGATGTGTTCGTACCTTTAGCTGAAAATCTTCAGGACGCAGGTTTCGAGCTGCCAACTCATCAAAATCTGCCCGCATTTCCTCCGTGGCCATGGTCACGTGTCGATACCAGTTTACCAGTTGTTCGGTTGTATATAACCTGCAGAGATCAACATAACCAGGGCGGTAGCCGAACCACCTTCCCATTTGCATAAGAGAATCATACATACGCGTAGTACGCAGATAATAGCTGACTGATAAACCCTCCAGCGTAATGCCACGAGCCAGTTTATTTCCACCTACTGCTATTACTGACAGTCCATTTTCATATTTTCCGTAGTTGATTTCTTCAATATTGTGGTATTCAAGATCACGGGTGTTTTTTGTTCCATGTACTGCCCGAACTTCTATTTTGGTTACCGCATTGATCAATTCAGATTTTACCTTATCCCAGATCAAGGGTTTTATTTTTGGGTCAGAATAGGAAAGATTTTCAAGTACTTCTTCTGTCGTTGGAATAAAATCGTTTTTGTAGAGATCCTCCAGTTCTGTTAAAAGATCACCTTGTCCTGATTTGATTTGTCTTTTATAATCTCTCAGTATTTCATTTACGAGCCATGCGATTCGGTCAATCCATGCTACCCTGAGTGCAACGTGTATAAGCATAGAGTTATGCTTTTTTTCCTGTCCTCTGAGGCGTCTGATTGCACATGTTAGAATAAATGATTTAATAGCATCTTTAAGTGATCCCGGAACATCATCAGGAAGTATATCCCTGTTATTGCGGTTTATTGAACGGGGAAACCAAGGCTCCTGATCTTCTGCAAGACGAATGATATCCAAGCCTTCAAACTCTTCTCCGGTTTTTTCGTTCTCGAATCCGAAAACCTGTGCTGCTCCTATATAGTTGGATGGTGGAGGAATATTTATGATAAAGTCACGTGGAAACAAGTCTTCACCAACTTTTAACCTTACATCCTTCACCATGGTTTCGAGCTCTTCACTCCATGTTGAAGGGATAAAGAGGTTTGCATAAGGTGTGGCCGTATAACCGATAAAGGTGTTTTGATTGAACAGGTTTAATAATGTCCTGATAAGTCTGTTAATGGTTCTAACATCTATTTCAGTTCCGGAATTGACAGAAGCATTATCTGCTTCATCATCAATTACCAGAACAGGAACATTATGAATCTTTCTGTTTCCTGGAGCAACTTCAACGGCAAACTGGTTGAGCCAAAGGATTAGATTTTCCAGAACGCTTTTGTACTTTTTGATTACAAGAACAGTAGGGCTTTTCCCTCTTATTGGAACATTCAGTCTGGTAGCTATTCCCCTGTTAAAGTCTCCTTTATCATCAGATGAAGTATAGGAGTAGATTTCCGTATCAACTTTGTAATTACCAACACCTATGCGATTGGTTTTACCTCTCAAAATTAAATCAGCACTGTTACGTCCGATATATCCTTCATCAATCCTTACCTGCGTTTGCGACCGAAGCGTATTGTGTAATCCTGCGATCACAATAATAAGTTTATAGCCGGCATCCGTTGCCTTGTTGATCAATCCTGTATAGTTAGCGGTCTTTCCTGATTGCACATTCCCTACAACCATGCCTCTTCTGTCCCATGGTCCGGAAGTTTTTGGATTGATACACTTATCCAGAATTTTGTCTGTGAGGTCATCCAGGTTATCCACAGGAAAAGAACCGTCCTTTGTTTTGAGATATGAACGATATCGGTTCCACAATTCCCACTGAATTGATGCTTTAACATCATTCAGCCAGGGTTTTACATCTTTATCTATCAGTTGTGTGGCCTGACCAGAGTAAATCTCAAAATCAGCTTCCAGCTGAGCGATCAGATCGTCCTTGATTGCACGATCAAATCCGGGCATCAGGAATACATTTTCAACTTCTGCTGCAATGATCTCTGCGTTAAGTTCCGACCGGTGGTGTTTCGTCAGCAGGACATGAGCGATATTACGGGCACTTTCAAAATGATCCATTATTCAAAATATTCGATTAACTGTGTGTACTGGTTGAATGGCTCTATATTAAAAATCTGCTTTATGGCTAATTCACGATTCATTCCGGTGGATTTCAGTGACCCGTACATCATTTTGGCCAATTCTATTGTGCCAGAATCCGGTTCAGTTTGATTATCTCTTAGCTCATGACTTTCAGGTTCTTCACTGTGAAACTGAATAATAGATTCCACAGGTGTAGTTTCACCAATCAATTTCAGAACTGAGCTGAATTCTGATGCGGTTATCAATTTCTTCTCAAGCAGACTTTTAATAATAGCATGTTCCTCATTGATGTAATAATGCCGGACATCATCCCTTCCTTTTTTTGCTTTCCAAACCGGTTGAAAGTCAAAACTTGTGATGGAATCATCCAACATTATCTGATTGCCTCTGAACCGGTGAACCGTACCAGCTGCTTTCCGAGTCATTTTTCCAAGACGAATAAGGTCTTTACGAACTGAAAGTGAAGGTGTGGCCGTGGCTTTCTTTATGTCTATTTTCCAATCATGGTCCAGAATATTTGGGATGTCAATTAGGATTCTTGCATTCTTGAAATGCTCATTTTTGGGGAATAGCCCAAGCCAATCTCCATAAAGTAGCAAACGGCTGTTGCGATAAATATAAAAACCTTGCAGGCGGTACCATTCTTCTGTTTTTGCTTTTTTACGCTCTTCCTGATTTAGTTTGGAAATGTGTGGGAGTACATAACATTTGATGCTAACCTGATTTTTATCAAGGGTTTCCTGTGCTATCAACTGGCCTCCTTCTGATTCTTTCATAAAGGGATCCCATGGTTCCAGTTTATTGCCATTCATCCAGATGGACAACTTTTTTCTTTCCATGAATCGATGAAAGACTAGGCTGAGATGTTCTTCTAGCTTTTCAAACTCTTCTAGAAATACAGTTCTTGCTGCTTCATTGTGAATATTAGCGTTGCCGACCAACCGATCCAGCTTTTCCCAAAGCACGATAGTTCCTTGATCAAATTTTTCTAGTCGTTCCTGATAGCTTTCATCAGATAGGTAGTCTAGCAAATTCCATTTACCTGTCTCATTGACAAAGTCCAGATCCCAATGCCTTTTGATTGTGCTATGTTTCTCCTTCTTAGTCAAAACCGTGAGCGCTTTACATTGAGAAAATGAGGAGGTTTTAAGTCCAAGACCAAACCTCCCTAGGTCATGCGACTCACGCTCATCCTTGGGGTCTTTGCTGCCCGGGGTCATAGCAAGGATCAATTCGACTTTGTCCATCCCTGTTCCGTTGTCAGTGATTGATACTGAGGAATTTTCACCTGCCCACTTATAATCTATCCAAACGTTTGTGGCTCTAGCAGAAATGCTATTGTCAATAATATCGGCAATTGCGGTTTGAAGATTATATCCAAAGGCCCGAAAAGTATTGATCATTGCTCCGGCTTTAGGAGGGGTTTCTTCAGCTAAATAGTATTGACCTATTTTTTTGTGCACCTAGCCTAATTTTTATATAATGAAAAAACAGAGGTTTCTTTTGTCCCTTCTGTGAACCTTTTAGGATCCCATGATTTAGGCTGAACATACCAGACCTGACTCACCATGAAACTAGAGCAGATCGATGCACTCGCAACCGTCTGAATTTTAGACCCTGTCAAAGCAATTTCAAAACTAAAGGTCTGTTCCACAAAATATCTTTGATAAGTTATAGCCAAATATTCAATCAAAGATTTGAGGTCATCAGCGTGTGACTCTACAATTTCAGCATGATTAAACCTGCGAATAGCAACATGAGCAGCAATTCTAGCTAATTGATCTTGTGGAGAGCTTCCAGAGGGAACAATTATGTGAATTTTGTCATATTCTCTTTCATCAAGAAGCGTGAAGAGTCTTTCGTGTTTTGGTGAGGAAAATGCTATTAAAACACGCCTTGAAGAATAATTGTCAATGTTTTTGGGCATTAGTGGAATCAATTTATATGGCCCTGATTCTCCTTTGAGCACATCTGTGAGAGACTCAAGAAATTGAGTATGATCACTTTCTCTATATTCTTCCAGTAATTTTTTGATAACTTCTTCTAAGGGATAGTGTTTTTCTGCTTCAGTAAAAACCACATTTACCCTTTTACGATTGTTGAGTACAGTTCTAATTATATTGAAAATAACCGCTTTAGGGAGGCCTGTAATATCTACAGTCAGATCGTCATTAAACTGTATGCCACTTTCTATTGCTTGATCCACGGGGTGTATTTTGTAAGGTAACTTTTCTACATCTAAGCTTTGGATCATAGAGTTCTTGTTTCCAGCTTCTTTGAATTCAATGAGATCTACTTGAGAAATTGTAGCGCAATTAAGCCATCTATGTAAGGACTCTAGTGTACGTTCTTCAAATCCCAATCCAGCTATAAAGTGTAAACCTTTATCGGTCTTACAAAGGTCGTTTAAGGTGAGGTCTTCTAAGATTGGTAGCTTTTCAATAGCTAATTGTTCAAGTTTTTTAGTGGATTCTGGATCAATAATTGGCTCTTGGGATAGAGTTTCTTGTTCCCATAAAGTTGTTTGAATAACGATCTCTTCTTGTTTATAAGGTTCTTCTGATGTTCCTTCGTTATCCGTAAAGGGGAGTTCATCAGGAACTTCTGTTTTTAAGTTCCTTATTAAAATATCTTTGCCTTTTTTGGGGTTGTTTAGCCAATCTTCTAACTCTTCTCCAGATAATTCAAAACGATCGGCATTTGATAACCCTATATGATTTGTCACACCATATAGCTTTCGGTAAACTAGCTTAAATTGTTGTTGGGGGTTAACGCCTTGCCTATTGGTACGTGAAGCTTCTGGCCCTCCTGAGAAATTAAAAATGCCAGCATCGATTAGCTCTCTTACCTGCTCATATTGTCTTTCAATATTGCCAGTAGTAATATTTATAAAGATGCTTGAATATTGCCTCAATCTTAACTTTGATCCTTCTCCCTCGGCTTCACGAGCTTTATAGGATTGTACGAGTAGGTGATGAGTTGCTTTGGCGAAAGACTCAGCAAAGTCATACAATCTACTTTCCCTTCGATTTATATGATACAGGCGCGAATTGCAAAGATCTAAATAGCATTCATTCTGAGCTTCTCGAGAAACAGGAAAGTTTTTGACGTTCCTGTTCAGAATCATATCATAAAGCGTAATAATATCTCCAATATCTCCAACGCAGACACTTGCAATGGCCGTAATGCCATGATATAATCCTTTTTTATCTGATGCCTTTGCCTTTCGGGCAATGTTTTCAGCAATACTTTTCAAAGTGGCATCTCCAAGAACCTGTGAAGGAATGAGATGTTTAGGGTGACCACTATGAAATTTAGAACGCTTAAGAAGAATTTTCTCAACAAACCTAGTGCCTTCAGATTTATTTGCATGTACCTTCTCATTAACCTCATTACCCAAGTCAAATACATCATAATCTCTCCCTTCTCTAGCCTGTTCAATATTGCCAGGAGAGTTGATGACCATTTCAAGTGTTTGCATTTCAGTAGTGAACTTGAATGCACAATATTGATCTTGAAAAAGAAGGGTGGATACCAGGTGAATTATATTGTCATCATTCAGGAAGCGCGTTGATACATCATCAAGGAGGAAAAAAACATAGCTATTATTCCATACCTCGGAACATTCACGTATTGCTTGTGCTAAAACTGGGAAGGAAACAGCAGGATTTGCTGTAATAATATGTTTACTTTCACCTTTGCTAAGGCTGTTCAAGGCTCTTTTTAAGAAAACCTCAACTTCATGTTCTGACGGTATGTTTGTTATTTCTTCCGTACCTTCAACATATTGGGCGACTACCTTTGCAATTGAAATAAAGGAATCATGCCTAACACATTCTCTGTTTAGTTCTCTTAAGTGTTTAATAGCACTTATGGCCTCAATTGCATATGCTAAGAATAATCTTGGAAATGGCTGGTGAATTGGCTTATCCATTAATCCATGTGAATCAAGTAGTCTGGTACATGAAACATAAAGTCCTAAATAACCTTCTTTCTCAAGTCGAGCGGTTAGCTCAGTGTCTTTTTCTGTTTCATTTATTGGAATAGCCCTTGCATGAAATTGCAATGCCCTTAATAGCATGGTTTTCCCACATCCACGCATACCTGTTATAACCAAGGGGCCACGGCTGGAAATCCGACTAATCCACCTATCATCATCATCTACCAGTAGACTAGGAACAAACCAAGGCAACATTGTTTGTGCGTTATAGGAATCTCTAAAATTCTTGAGTTCTAATGCAGCTTTCCATGGAGAACTAACCTGTATAGACGAACTCTTGATTTGATCTATGATTTCTGAAAATTCGAAGGTTCGTTGATTTTTGACACTCGGCAGTAATATTTTGGCACGCTCTTCCAATAGACTGGCTAAACGATAATCGCGCTCATCTGAGCTACCTGGTAAATCAAGTATTTTTTTGCTCAGTTGATCTAGAGTGATTGCAACTCTATGTAGGTCTCCAACCCGGTTTGATTTGTCTCCACTTTGTGTTTTTGAAGCAAGTGACCCAAAGTCAATTGCTACTGCTTTGATAGTGTCGTCCAGCTCACCCAACCGCCTTCTTTCAGGTTCCAACTCTTCTATTATGATATTTCCTGGATGAAGATCATTGTGAAATAGCTTTTTTGACTCTAACTCGGATAACACTTTTAGAAGATCTATTGCGATTTGGCCAATTGCTGTGGCTTTCAGTTGATTTTCTGAGGCAATGAGGTGTTTGAGTGTTTTTCCTTTTACATACTGAAGAATGGCAACATGACATTCAATTGAAGTGTCACCAAATGAAATATGATCTTCAAAGATATCGTCTATATCCACTATATGCTGAGTTCCTTCTGCTGCTTCAGCATGCGCCCTACACTCTTCTTGAAAATCCTTTCCAAAGAATCTATATACTTCTTTTGGGACAACTTTAAGCACACGTTTTTGGGTACGTATGGCAGTACTTTTTTCAACAATGTAGGTGGCGCCATAGTACCCGCGTTCTAATGCATCAAGAACTTTATATTCACCAATCTGAGTAGGCCTAGTTTCTTCAAACAAAGGGAATCCATAAGGATTACCACACTCTGGGCAGAAATCTTTCAGTTCTTTTTCACTGTAGTCCTTTTTAGGATGTAAAAAGCAGCAGTATTTTTCCATCATTATTGGATTTCTTGAAAATTATAGGGTATGTTTCTTGTTTCTCCTATGAAAATAGACTCCTTTATGAGTTTTGTAAATGACTTTTCCAAAGACCGATCACAGCGATAAGTGCACAGCCGTTTTTTTTCCTCAATAAAATCACCATTCTGAACAGATAGGATAATTCCACAAGGGTCTGGAAACTCGGATATTAAGCCAAATCTGGATTGTATTTCAATAATAGCTGATCTCATTTTTAATAGGTCAATTTTCACGAATCCTGACTTTTCTGAAAGCAATTCATAATAGTGTTCATCTTTGATTTTGTCAGTAAGAGTGTAGAAGTGTTCTATTGATCCACCTTGCAATTCAATATTCTCCAAAAAATGATCTTCTAAAGTTGTGATTTCTATCCCTGACACTCCACTTTTCAAACGGCTTTCAGCAATTCCAATGGACATAGCATAGCACTCGGTTACATGCTTCATAAGCCATTCGGAATTATCATTCTGACCCGTAAAAATCTCTCTTAGTGCCAAAAGTGCTTCTCCTCGACCAATGTAAGGTTGAAAAGGGTTATTTGCATTGGTAAGAAAACAGGTTGCTCTTATATTCAATATTCTTGCGACATCAATAAACAACTGAGC
The DNA here is from genome assembly GCF_014206875.1 of Algoriphagus iocasae. GTDB lineage: Bacteria > Bacteroidota > Bacteroidia > Cytophagales > Cyclobacteriaceae > Algoriphagus > Algoriphagus iocasae. The sequence continues at coordinate 1,173,472 of NZ_JACIJO010000003.1, forward strand.
ATTTCTTTTTGCAGTTTCCCAATCGCTACCGAAATTTCCAAAATCTGAAACTCTTATGTCTAAACCTGTAGTTTGTAATCCCACGGCAATTTTTTTAGATAGAATACTGGCAACAACAAGTGCAGGAATACCTATCCTTTTAATTGATTTTCTGTATTTAAAAAGTTGTCTATCCAGTGGGGCATAATTGTCTCCACCAATAAAGTGTACATAATCACTTTCTTGGAGCCATTCCTTAAGGGTGGTTGAATCAGGGTTAATATTATATCCTTTTATTTGAGCTAGAACGTCAATACCCCCAGCCGGTCTCCCAGGGACGCCAAGTTTAGGGACTGTATATCCTATTTGCCGAAGGAATAAGGGGGTTATTAATGTGGATAATGAGGAGGGACCTCCTGTAGATGGAATATCAGCCAGTATTTTATTTGATTTAGAAAGGTTTAGGATATTCCCAGAATTAGCCAAATGAAGAGCCAATTGAGCTATATCATCTAATTTAATTTTTGATTCACTAAAATCTATTAGAGCTTCAAAAGCACCGGAGCTAGGAGAAAAATGATTAAGGTCATCTAATATTTTAGAGAATGCTGTCATTTTAATCATTATTTAAATTAGAAAACAACTTAAGAACTACCTCCCCAATTTGTTTAGCCAAAAATGGCGGTACTGCATTTCCCACCTGGTGATATTGGGCAGTTCTGGATCCACAGAATAAATAGTTGTCTGGGAAGGTTTGGACTCTTGCAGCTTCTCTTACAGTCAATGACCTACATTGCATTGGATCGTAATGGATAAAGTAATGACCATCTTTAGAAATATGGCTTGTAACCGTGGTAGCTGGCTTATCGGCTACTTGTACTCTAAATCGATCAGCAAACTTTCCTGTATCAACATTTGCATGATCAGGTATTAATTCATTGTGATGTTCTGCATAGTCAATTAAACGAGGGAAATCTCCGTTTTTCTTGGTATAAAGTGCTGCAAACATATACCTCATCAAATCTTGAGTAAGATGAGATCTTGATTCATGGTTTGCCACACCTTTGATTTTTGGATCTTTATACCAATTTTGAAGTTCAATATTGCAATCAGTCTCACTTGGAGTTTTACTGGATAAGAATTCCTTTCCAATTCCGTTTACAAGATTTTCACTATTAATTTTAAACTCGTTTGGAATTAAATCCCCCCAAGTTTCAAGCTTCCCAACTTGTTGCTTCATAATGTTTTCCCAAAGCTGATCGCTGTCTTTTAGGGCTTGATATATTCGCTTTGGACTTCCATCGGCGTATTTCTCTACGGGGTGATATTTGATAAATTTTTTACTTATTCCACTTCTTATTCTGGGAAGCTTTCCTATCACTGATTTCAAAATTGTTGGTGAATCCATTTTCGATAGAACTATTGGTTCTACTTTAATATCTTCTCTTATTCCCAACAAAATGACCCTATGCCGTCTTTGGGGAACACCGTATTTTTCACTTTTAATTAAAAAATCTGTATTATTTTCATAAATAGGATAGCCTTTAAAGTATGAATTGGGAGATTTTGCCAAGGAGTAGATTTTATATTTTGGAGAAGAAAGTCCAGTGAAAACCCTACCTGGATCTTTCAAATCCTTTTTAATTAAATCAAAAACCTTAATATCATCAACTTCAGCAGAAAGCAAACCTTTCACGTTTTCCATTACAAAAACCGCTGGATGATGGTTTGCAATAATTCGTAAATATTCTTTATAAAGGTGGACTCTATGGTCAGAATTGGAAATCCCCTGATTTCTCGAACGTCCTACAAGTGAATAAGCTTGGCATGGTGGTCCACCAATAAGTAAAAAATCCCTATTTCCTTTAAGTGCTTTAGAGATTTTATCATCTATTGTTTTATTGCGCTCTAAAATTTCAAGAGGCTTATAACCTCCCTTTTTTTTGCCGTTTTTATCAAATTCTTCAGGATAGGGAAGTTCAAAACACCAAGCCTCATTATTAGCGTTTTCCCATTCTAAGGGATACTTGTTTTTGAGTTGATCAATCAACTTTTTCCTTTTCTTCCAAGTATTAGCCCTCATTATTTCATAATAATGTTCTGGTACTTCACTTACCGGAAATTGCCTAAAAAAACTTCTTAAGCGTAGGGTTTCATGAGCGTTTTCATCCTTTTCAATGGAAAGCTTGATGTCATAAACTCGTTTATTATTCTTATCTACAATTGAGGAAAATCCTTCTCCTAGACCACCTGGGCCAGCAAATATATCGATGATGGGGATCGGCATTTTTTTACTCCTAAAATGGGAGGGAATTTGAATTGTTAAATGGGTTTTAGTTAAATATTATGAAAATGTTCTCAACCTAGCCCAAGGTAATTGAATGGCTTAAAATAAAAATACCCAATGCAGGGTATTTTTTGATAAAATCATATCTTTTGGAAGCAAATTCAGCATACTTCAAGTGAATAAGAAATGAAAATGTCTAAAAGTTCACTTCCCCTTAATCCTCTTCACCTCCTCAGCCAAATCCATCACTGTCTTGGTCAATGACTCTATTTGCGCAGACTTTCTCTGATCATCTTGGAGATACTTCTCTAAAAGTTGGACTATTTGATCAACTGGGTGGTATTCGATGTGCGGATAACTATGCTGACTGGAATTCACAGCATGATCATTAAAAATATTATTTGACTGAATATTGTAAATAGCGCTATCTGGATTGAAATTTTCAATGAATTCTGGTGTTACACCTAATTTTTTTGCTATAATTCCTAATGGTTCTTCCTCAATAATCTCTGAATTTTCCAATTTGGACATTTGTTGCTGGCTCCATCCGCAGTCCTCTGCCAGTGCATATTGTTTGATGCCCATTATTTCTCTTAGCCTTTTTACGTTACGTCCATGATGGACAAAACCTCGGTCTTTTTTTGCTTCGCTCATAGTGGAAAGATAAAAATTTGTTGCATGGTAAGATACCACAGAGAGTGGTTTTTTACCGGGTATTTTACTTACATATTTGGGTAAAGCATATTTGATAGGCTTTACAATTGTAATTTACACTATTTGCTAGATATTTTATAGTTGTAGTTTTCAATCTGTTCTTAATATTTGACAATCAGTGTCCTAAAGAAATGAAATTAGAATTGAAGAAATCATATCCCATTAAAGTTGCTTCGCTCGTAACTGGAAGTGGAATGTCGCCTTTCTTGGATTTTGGTCTCGCTGTTTTGGTCTCTCTACCTATTAACCTTTTACCAGAGGAACTTGGCATCACCGCGGTAGATCGCCTGTATCCTCTAAAGCCTAAGAATCCTATTTGAGGGTTTAGGCATTTTTAAGGCTGTACTTGCTTTCTTCTGATCTGGGAAGGGACATATCCGGAGATTGCGCAGCTCCCAGAAGTACAGTTACCACACACTCAGATCAGCAAGCTTTTAATGCCGGTAGCGCTGATACATTTCTTATTTATTCATTAATGCTGGGTGCCTTAGCAGGGCAGGGTGGGAATAGTATGTCATTTCGAACGGAGCTTGCGAAGAGAGAAATCTCATTAAACGATAGAGATTTCTCAGTCGTTCCTCCTTCGAAATGACCTGAAAAACTGCGACTGCTCACTGACTACTGTTGACTGTGGACTTTCTTTGAGATTTCTCCTCGTTCCTCCTCGTCGCCTGCCTGCCGAAGGCATGGAAATGACCTATAAGTAGCCTTTGAAAGCTTTCAGATTTCTGACTTCAGCCTTCTGACTTTCAACATCGGTCATCGGTCATCAGTCATCCAGCATAAAACACATTTCAAGCATGTTAAAAAAACTACAAATATGCTTCCTGGGATACCTATGTCCTTTTCCCAATAGGAGCATATCAAAATGGTGGAGAGATTTCTTCTGTATAATCAGTACTAGATCTCTCTATCTCACCGCCATAGGCGGTTTATTTCATCGACGAAGTCGATCTATTTCAATTTACTTGAAGAATTATCTCTGCGACAAAGGAGCTGTATTTCGTCAGCCACAAGCTGACATATCTCAGAAGCGAAGCGACTTTATCTCGCAAGCCGAAGGCTTGTGTATTTCTAATTTTCTAAACCAAAAATGGTTCGTAAAAACCTTTTTAATCCTATCAATACTATTAAGTAGTATAAATAAAGTAAGTAGTCAAGTTGCTTATTCACCACCGGGGATTAAGTTGGTTGATAACCCCGGAATTCCTGCCTTAGCAGGATTCCATCGGAGCGGGGAAACCCGTTCCGATACTTTCTTCGCTGTTGCACTTCAGGATATTGACGGTGGCCCTGGGATTGAAGCCAGTTTCCAAAGCCAATCTGTTAGAAATGAATTTCAACATCAGGCTGCCATTTTGGACAGGAACAGTAAGGCAAACGAATCGGCTGTCGACTGTGGACAGATGACTGTTGACTGTTTTGATGCCTCTGATTTCCAAGGAGATTTACCACAACCCGAAAACTCCTTTTTATTTATTGAGATTCCAGTTTCCTTGGCTCCCGATACCCTTTGGTTTCGGTATTGGACTGACTTCCTTAAGCAGGACAGAAGCATGACCCCAGGAGTCCAAAAACCCTTATTGCCAAGTCTTGGAAATTTCTTCGAAGGCAACTCAGGTTACAAAACTTACCTCATCAATTTTCCTGAGCAATCGGAACCCATCACTTTTAGCCTCAGGGACAAAAAAAACTATTTGATTCATTACTGGACCTTTTACCCGGGGGATCAAATAAGAATAAGGGCAGATTTGGAGGATGGTAAAATGCTCTTTACTGGAGCATCTGCAGATTATTACAGAGCCCAGTATGAAATTTCAAGACTGGCGGATGAGCTGCAGTTCCAAGCCCACCCCTTGATGTTCACTTCAGATCCAGGCCGAATGCTTTCGGATTCATTGACTTTAGCTCTTTATAACCGTTCCCTTGACCTGCCTGCAGATTTGTTCCCTTCCATGCAGTTTTGGATCCCCACTGAGCCAGACGAAAAGCTGCTCGATTCTCTCCTGACACAGGATCCTTTACAGTTGCCTTTTCTGCAGTATTTGGACAGGTTAAACAACAATTTTACTGCTGAGCAAAAGGAGCAGCTTACCCAAAGAGCCTGGGGAGAGTATTTGCATCAGATCCTTCCCAAACTGAATCTGGGCAAGAATTTATTGTCCCAACCAGGTTTTAATAAAAAGTTTGAAAAATGGATTGGAAATATACCGCTTTCAGAATCCAATTGGATTGACCCAATGTACCTGTCTGGGATCAATGACTTGATTCTGCTTCGGACCTCTGTCCGTGGACAAAGTCTTTTGGAAGGCCTAGCAGATCTCAGTCCTGCATTACAAGATCGCATTTTGGGACTTTATGTGCTTTCCAACTTTAAGCAATTGGAGAATGGGAGAGAGGCAATGATGGATATAGCTGATAATACTATCCATACCCCATGGATTGCCAATCTGATCCATGACCTAGATTCCAAAAATTCAGAAGGAAGTCCTTTCTATTCAGGACACCTGCAAAACTTAAATGCACAGTCCATTGCTTTGGACCAATACCGAGGCAAAACACTCATCCTCAACTTTTGGATCTCAGGCTGCAAATTCTGCATGAAGTATTACCACAGCACATTAAAGCCTGTGTTTGAGCATTTCAAAATGCGGGAGGATATCCAGTTTATTGCCATAAATGCGGATAAGGATACTTCCAAATGGATAGAAAATGCGCTTTCCGGTAGCTATTCCCATCCGGAGATGCTCCAGTTGCACGAGGATTCCGGCAAGGGAATCCTTGAATACTATAAAATCAGCGCATTCCCACAAAAAATTCTGGTGGACTCTGACTTCAGAGTTGCACAGGCTACCCTGACCCAGTACAGCCCGGAAGAATTGATCCAAAAAATAGAGCAGTTAGCTGCTCCCCATACTACCCAACCAGAATTAAACACCAAATAACATGACAAAAAAACTACTAGTATTACTATGGTTCGGGATCTGGAGCGGGATGCTCCAGGCACAGACCAGTACTTCCTTTAGCGGGAAAGTGATTTCTATGGAAGAAGGGATTCCATTACCGGGGGCCCTGATCACTTTAAATAAGGATGAGCATATTGTTTTGGCAGATGAAGAAGGGGATTTCACAATAGAGGTCATGCCCGGTGATTATGCCTTAAAAGTATCCTACCTCGGGATGAAACCTTATGAATTAAGCATTTCGCTTCCTTATGCGGGCGAACTGTTGATTAAGATGGAATCTGACCAAAGAAACCTGGAGGAAGTCACGGTCATGTCCACAGGATATCAGGAGCTTCCGGCAGAGCGGGTGACCGGATCTTTTGTCTCCCTAGACCGCAAACTGATTAACAGAAAAGTAAGTACTGACCTGATAGATAGATTGGAGGATATTACCCCTGGGCTGATCTTCAACAGGGGTCCCAGCGTAGGGAATAATCAGATTTCCATCAGAGGAAGGTCAACCTTATTCGCCAATACCGAACCTTTGATCATCGTAGATAATTTCCCATACGATGGCCCATTGGAAAGTATCAATCCCAATGACGTGGAGCACATTTCTGTATTGAAAGATGCCGCCGCAGCTTCGATCTGGGGTGCACGTGCCGGTAATGGGGTGATAGTGATCAGCACCAAATCAGGAATAAAGTCCTCCGCTCCAAAAGTTTCCTTGAATTCGAATGTGAACATAATCCAGACCTCTGATCTTTTTTATGTGCCACAGATGAACATGGGTGATTTTGTGGACATAGAAAGGAGCCTTTTTGAGAACAATTTTTATAGAGGAACTGAATTAAACCCTAACCGTCAGGCTCTTCCTCCTGTGGTAGAAACCTTGATCTCTCTTAGGGATGGGGAAATAACTGATGAGGAGGCAAACAATAGGATCCAGGATTATAAAAATGCTGATTTAAGAGAGGACATTGCACGTTATTACTATCGTCCACAGATCAATCAGCAGCATTCACTTTCGGTAGCAGGTGGCGGTCCTGCTTCCACCTACCAAGTTGGTCTGGGCTTTGACAAAAATCTTCACTCCATTGAGGGTAACGATGATGACCGATGGACCATTCAGGCAAAAAACTCCTGGGATTTAGTCGACAAAAGGCTTACATGGTCTGTAGGAGCCTACATTTCCAAGGCTCAGTTAAATACCCGAACCCAGATACCACAAAACAGCCCTTATTCAAGCCTGGTTGACCCCTCTGGAAATCCCCTGCCCATATTCACCAACTTGTCTCAACGGTATGTGGACTCCATACAAGAACAAGGCTTATTAGATTGGTATAATAAGCCCCTAAACGAAATCGGGATGCTCGACTATAAAAATGAGCGACTTGACGGCAGGTTCCAGACTGCATTAAACCTAAAAATCATCGAGGGACTGTCTGCAGATATATCTTATCAGTATTGGACTGGTAGAACCCGTAATAGGGAGCGGAATCCTTCCCAGTCCTATTTTGTCAGGGATCTGGTCAATAGATATTCACAACTTGATGAAAATGGCGGTATTCTACAAATAATTCCTACAGGAGACATCATTGACTTTTCAGACACATATTCCTTTTCCCATACCCTCCGTGGGATGCTGAAATACCAGAAAAATTGGGATAATAAGCATCGCCTTAATGTACTCGCCGGTACCGAAGTAAGGGACCTGAAGTCAGAGTCTAATTCCGTTCGCTACTATGGATATAATGATAACCTGGCTACCTCTGCGATTTTGGACTACCTCAACCGCTACCCTTACTTTTATAACCCTTCATCCATGCAGCCCATTGATGCAGGTACTTCCCATTCTGGATTGACAGATCGCTTTTTATCCTTCTACTCCAACATGGGATATACCTATAGGGATAAGTTGGATTTGACACTCAGCATCCGAAAGGATCAGTCCAATTTCTTTGGTGTCAATTCCAATAAAAGGGGAGTTCCGCTTTGGTCAGCGGGATTGGGTTGGACCTTGAGCCAGGAAAATTTCATGTCCTTTTTGGGCAATGCCTATCTGAAATGGAAAGCCAGCTATGGCTACAGTGGAAACTTGGACAAAAGTCTATCAGGTCTTATGACTGCCTCTTATTTCAATCAACCCTCCAGCCGATTTGTGCCGAATATCCCCGGAGCACAGATCGTAAATCCTCCCAATCCAAATCTAAGCTGGGAAAAAGTAGGGATTTGGAATACAGGTTTCGATTTTGAATCCGGCAATGGACAATACACTGCCAGTCTGGAATTCTATAAAAAAAGAGGAACGGATTTAATCGGTGAATACGAGGTGGACCCGGCCAGTGGTTTCTTTACAATCATGGGTAATAATGCTGAAACACGAACCGATGGGATTGATTTGGTATTAGGTGCCAATTGGCTAAAAGGATCCGTGGGTTGGAGAACAGACTTTTATTATTCCAGAGTAAAAGACCAGGTAGTCAAGGTAGATGTGAGCCAGACTGCCGGAGGTTTACTGAATTCTTTTTATCAATCCACGCCTATACCTGTAGTGGACAATCCGCTGTTTGGGGTCTATTCCTATGAATGGGATGGGCTTAACCCGGATACCGGGGATCCTGTTGGGATCTTAAATGGCGAAGCTTCCGAAGATTACTTGGCTATTATCAATTCTGCCACTCCGGAAAATCTGAAATTCCACGGATCAGCAAGGCCTACGGATTTTGGTGCACTTAGAAATACATTTACCTGGAAAGGACTAAGCCTTTCATTGAATATTTCCTATCGCTTTGGTTATTACTACCGCCGAAGGTCAATCGATTATTTCAGTTTGCTACGTGGACAAATAGGACATGGAGACTATGAAAAAAGATGGCAACAGCCCGGCGATGAAGAACGCACTCAGATTCCATCTCTTCCTGAAAATTCAAACGTTTTGAGAAACCTCTATTATTCCAATTCTGCGATTTTGGTAGAGAGAGGAGATCATATCCGATTACAGGATATCCGTTTGGGATACAACTTTGACAAATCTACCAATCCCTGGCTACCCTTTGAAAGTGCTGAAATCTATGCTTATGCCAATAACCTCGGAATAATCTGGAAAGCATCCAAGGATGACCTCGATCCCGATTTTCAGAACGCTGCACCACAAAGAAGCATCGCCTTCGGGTTACGAATCAATTTCTAACAAACTCATAAAGGGTAAAAGAAAACTCCGAAAGACAAAGTCTGGGTTTTCCGGTAAAATATTTACCACCCTTCAAACTCTAATACTTATGAAAAGTCATATCAAACTAATGATCCTTACAGTCTTTTCTCTGATTGTAGGTTGTGAAGGTTTTCTGGATGAAAAACCAAATAAATCAATCTTGGTACCCGAAACCATAGAGGAATTTGAAGCCATTATAGATAACTATGACAGGCTGAACACCAGTCCTGTACTGAGCTTTATGTTTGCCGACGATTATTGGGTAGCAAATACTACCTGGGATAATTTTGCTCCATGGCAACAAAACGCCTACAAATGGTCTGATGATCCTTACTTGCCCAATGAATCCACATTGGATTTCTCGGTGATGTATAGAAAGATTTTCTCAGCCAATGTAATCTTAGATAAGATAAACCAAGAGCCGGATTGGGATCAAAGCAGGATGGAACATTTGAAGGCAAGGGCATTATTTTGGAGGGCCCATGGTTATTTTGAATTGGCGGCTTTGTTTCTACCTATTCCAGAAAAAGCAGGGGATTCCCAGGAAATAAGGATTCCATTCCGAACCACTGCTGAATTTGGTGTTCAAAAAGATATGGAAGAAGCAAGTGCCGTTTTTGATTTGATTTTGGAGGATTTAAAGGGGGCATTGCCAAATCTTCCAGAAGCTACCACTTATCCAACTCAACCAAGCTATTATTCCGCGCATGCACTTCTGGCGAGGATCAACCTTTACTTGGGAAATTATGAACAGGCAATAGTCCATGCGAATAAAGTCTTGGAAGGGAATTTCGAATTATTGGATTACAATGACTTGGACTTAGGTGTCACATTTCCGATGTCACTGTTCAATTCCGAAACTATCTTATTTACAAATATGATCTCTCAAAGCACGGTGTCCAGAAACAATGTGGCCTTTGTTGATTCCACATTGGTAAAAAGCTATCAGGACAATGATCTGAGGGCAGCCTTGATTTTTGAGAATAATACGGGGACATCCTCATTCAAAGGAAATTATACTGGAAGGCAGGATGTTTTTACAGGCATAGCGCTAGATGAAATTTACCTGATTTTGGCAGAATCAAATTTCAGACTAGGCAATTCAGATATCGCCAAGGATTATTTGAAGGAACTGATGGAAAATAGATATCAGGATTTGGATATTTTAGATGACTGGAACCTGGAACTTGATTTCATTTTGGAGGAAAGGAGAAAATCCCTGCTTTTTAGGGGACAGCGCTGGATGGACCTCAAAAGGCTATCCGTGCATGACTCTTATATCACTACTTTAAAAAGAGAGGTCAACGGTGAAATGGTTTCTTTTGAAACTAAGCCGGAAAATTTCATCGCAAAAGTACCACAGAGACAATATGACTTACAATAAGAAGGGGCCGGGTTTTAATCCGGCCCCTAACTTCAATTAATGTGCAATCGGTAGATTGCTGGCATTTTGAACGACAAAGACTTTGTCCTGCTCAGAAGAAATGGGAGTACCCATTCCAAAAGGCTGATCAAAAAGACAGTCTCTTGTCTCATCTTCATTGCAGACATAGGTATCTTCATCTGGATTGATGCCTGTTACATCATACCAGACACTTCCTGAAAGCCCATACTCACCGGTAGGAGCTTGAGGCGAAGTAAATGCCACTGCTGCAAAAGCTCCCAACACCAATGCAAGTGCTGGAAGAAATTTTGATAATTTATTCATAACAATGTCCTGTTTTTTAACCCATCAAAAACAGGAAAACCGTTTCAGGTTGTTTGCCTACTCTAAAAAGGGTTTTCGGCATCTCCCTTTGCGAGGCTCATCGGGTATTAACCTTCTCTTACCCAGGCTATCAAGAGAAATGAGTCTCCTTTTGTTTTCCGTCATCGCCTTCCGACCGGTAGGTTGGCGAGCCGGCTTTAGCCGAGCGTGACGATCTCGTTAATTGGTTCTCTGAGGTGTCATCCCGAACCGCCATAGGCGAGAGAGGATCTCCTCGAAGGTTTTATAGAATGGCTAGTCTTCACAGACCATTTAACATGTTAATATTTCAGCCTCAAGAGGAGGCTTATTTCGCCAGCTTTGAGCGGGCATATCTTGCAGCTTATGGCTGCCTAAATTTTTTTTGACCGAAAAGAATAGATTTATGCTAGAAATTAGTTAACTTAAGTTAAAAGTTGCTATTCAGCCTGTTTACTTAACGCCCAGTTCCAAAACCTTTGGGGTTTATCCCCAAGGGTTTTATTTTTGGAGAACCTCGTTGTCCTGCTTCTCCAGAAGCTAGACTAATCCGTCCGTTGTCCTGCTGTCCTGCTTCTCCAGATGCTGGACTAACCAGCGTACATCTACATCTTGCTGGCATAACTCTTTCGTCTTCGGCATACGATCCTGGGCCAGCGCTGATCAAATAACGATCCTTTAAACCTGCTGTTCGGGATTTGTAATCCCGAACCTTTATCATAGGATTTTCAATCCGCTTTGTAGTACATCTTGCTGGTGTAAAACTTTTGTCCCGCTGTCCTGCTTCTCCAGAAGCTGGACTAATCCATCATCTCGTTTTCATCTTGCTGGCAAAACGATCCCTCTCCGAATGACGATCCCGGGCCAGCGCTGTTCAAATAACGATCCTTTAAACCCAGGCTTAAAAGCCTGGGCTATTAAGCTGCGACCCCTACAGGGTCTTTTAATTCCAAATTTTAAATTTCAAATCCGCCAACCAACACCCGATATCTCACATCTCAAATCTCACTCCTTTTATCTTCCAGACTTCATACTTCTGACTTTCAAAACTGCCAACTGCGACCTACCTTCGGTAGGCAAGCTGTCCACTGCGACTGGCCACTTTCCACTTCCTACTTCCCACTTCCCACTTCCAACTTCCTTGCTTCCCCTTTAAACTTTCAAAACTGCCTACTGCGAAGCCGACTGCGACTGCCACTGCGACTGCATACTTCCGTCTTCGGTCTTCTGTCTTCTGTCCTTTCAGCTTTCTCACTTTATCCTTCTGACTTTCAAAACTTCCCACTTCCGTCTCCTGTCTCCTGTCTTCAGTCCCTTCAAACATCCGATATCGGACATCCCACTTTCTCCTCTTTAAACTTTAAACTCTCCACTTTAAACTACCTTTCCTTTCAGACTTCAGACTTTAGCTTTCTGACTTTCCTTCCCATCTCCTAACTCTCAACTTTAAACTTTAAACTCCTCAGTCCCCAAACCGCCACTCCAATAAACCCCAGATTCAAAACAAAATGCTCCGCCCAACCCAAACTCTCCAAAATCCCGGCACAATTGCACGGTACTCTTGGAAAAGCTCCCACCCAGATCAAACCTACATAGGTAGTAAATACTGTTAGCAGCAAAATGCTACCTAGATATCCCCACCATCTGGTGATTGAAAAGAGTAGGAGCAGGGCGAGTAGCAACTCAGAGACCGGAATAACATATGCCAAAACTTCTTCAAGTTCATTTGGCATGGGCTGATTCAGAAATGCTTTTCGGCTTGCCTCAAACTGGATCAGTTTATCCAATCCCGTATAGGTCCAGAGCAGAATCAGAAGTGTTGAAGCTATTTTGTCCATGATATGATTTTTCATTTTAGGTCTCTATCTATAGGGATTTCAACCTAGCCATTAAGGCCATATACCCTAGGCACAAATGGCAGGTGGAAAAGAGTTGATTATTTCCTGAAATGAAATTACTAAGCTGATAATCACAGATCTACCTCAAATAAGGGAGAATGGGTTAATAGCTAGAAAAAACCCTCATTTGAGGGGTTTTTATAAAAAAATTAGTGATTCCTAAATTTTTATTTGGATCGAATATCACTTAACAATAAATTAACACGTAGGAATTAGTTGATTTTTAACAAGATTCTTTTGAAAGGCTTTTCACTCAACTGTTTTGATTAAGTCCATTTTTAATATTTCGAGAGAGTAAAACCCATGAATTTGAAAAACTTGAGATTGATAGGAATAAGGAACTTCATCAGTTTGTGACAGTTTCTGACTTTGTACATTTTTCGGGAATTTCGGAAGAGATGATCCGAAAGTATATGATTTAACCAGAACTCTGCGGAATAAAAGTCATGATTCATAAGCCATTTTACTTCTTCGATTTTTATGAAATCTGTATTTGGGTCGATGTTTCTACGATGCTCCTACGATGCTTCTACGATGCTCACCCGATAATGCATCGGATATGAATTGAAGAAAAGTTGGCTGAAAATCGGGTTATCACAAAGTCCGTTTCGGATTGGAAAATGACTGAAATTATTGTTTTGCCAATGAATAAAACTGAACACCTAATTTTTAATAAGTATCCTGCTGTTAGGGATTGAAAATCCCTAACATTTATCATAGGATTTTCAATACGCTTTGTAGTACATCTTGCTGGCAAAACGATCAGTCTCCGAATGACGATCCCGGGCCAGCGCTGGAAAAATTGAAATCTAATTTAACCCAGGGTTGAAACTATTAAGCTGCGACCCCTACAGGGTCTCCTTAATTCCAAATTCCATAACCGTTATAATAACTCGGTCATCCAACATCCGACATCCTTCTACCTCCAACTTTCCACTTCCTTGCTTCCCCATTAATTTTCAAAACTGCCGTATGCAGCTGTTCACTAAGTCTGCCTACTGCGATTCGTTAAAAATCCCCCTAGCCCCCTTTGATTTTGATTTTCTTCCAATCTGAAATTTGATTCTGAAGGGGGATTGGATCCGTCTCCAACATCCAAATTCAGACAACTTCCGTCTTCGGTCTCCCGTCTTCCGTCCTTGCAGCTATCTCACCTACCTCCGGTAGGCAGGCTTCATACTTCTGACTTTCAAAACTGCCGACTGCGACTGATCACTGAGACTGGCCACTTCCTTCCTAAGCCAACTCCCTTAAATCCACCGGTACCACTCTAGAAACTCCTGCTTCGATCATGGTAATGCCATAGATAATATCGGTGCTGGCCATGGTGCGCTTGTTATGGGTGACGATAATAAACTGGGACTCCCCGCTAAACTGCTGGATAATCTGGTTGAACTTATCAATATTCGCATCATCCAGCGGAGCATCCACCTCATCAAAAATACAGAAAGGCGCAGGCTTTAATAGATAAATAGAAAAGAGTAGGGAAGTGGCGGTTAGCGTCTTCTCACCACCGGAAAGTTGGTTGATCGTCAGGGGTCTCTTGCCCTTAGGCTTGGCCATAATCTCGATCGCAGACTCCAAAGGGTTATCTGGATCCACCAAAGTCAGATCGCAATCATCCTGCTCGGTAAAGAGGGAGCGGAAGACCTTGATAAAGTTCTCCTTGATCTTGTCGAAAGCATCCAAGAACGTCTCTTTGGCCACCTGGTCGATTTCCTTGATGGTATTCAAAAGCGATTCCTTGGCTTTGATCAAGTCCTCCTTTTGTGTGGTGATAAAATCATAACGAACCTTGATCTCATCATAGGCCTCCATGGCCATCGGGTTGATCGGTCCGATTTTCTCCAGCTTATCCTTCTGCTTGCGCACCAGTTCACGGAGATCATCCTCATGAAACTCCACAAACTCAGGATCCAAGTCCGGATTTTCCTCCATCAGCTGATCCAGATCCAGTTCGAATTCCACGCTGAGGCGCTCCTTCATCCCGGTCATTTTTAGCTTGGTTTCATTGATGGCATTCTGAAGCTCATGTAAGAGTTCATCGTGCGCCTCCTTGCTTTTCTGCAATCTTCGGATTTGCTGATCAGTTTCATCGATCAGCCCACGCGAACCGTAATATTCCTTTTCCGCTTCCTGAACTCCCTTTTCTATGCCTTCTTTCTCAGAATACAGCTCGATCAACTCATCATCCTTCACCTCATTATTTTCCAATAAGGATTTAATTTCAGTATCCAGATTGCTGAGTTCGGACTGAGATTTCTCGATTCTCTCCTTCGAACTCTCATAGGCATTTTGCTTGAATTCGATTTCCTGATCCAAGGAATTCACCCGGTTGAGCTGCTGATGATACAGGATGTTCTCCTGATTGAAAGCCTGGGATTTCTCAGTGAGTTTGGCAGATTCCTCCTCCAAGGTTTCATTGAGCACCTCCAGATCTTCATGGGCAGATTCGTATTCCGCTTTCTCCTCAAATAACCTCGGCTGAATTTCGGTCAAACTCTCTTCCAAGCTGGCGATACGGTCTAAAATATCCTCCCGCTTGTTGGCATTGCTGCTGAGAAGCTCGGCCAGCTGTTCCTTTTTTGTGCGAACAGAAACGTAATTCTGATTGATTTCATTGATCTGTTTCTGACCTTCCTCCATCGCCTTTTTATAGCTGACTTCCTTCAGCTTCATCAGGTCAGAAAGCTTGTGATCCAGGTTATTTCTGGTGGCAGAAACCTTCTTATTCAGATCCTTGATTTCCTTGTCCAGCTTCTCCAGATTTTTGGCTCTACCGATTCTTTTTCCTTCGAAAAGCCCCACAGAACCACCGGAAAGACTGAATTTACGCTTTGTAAACTTTCCACTTTCGGAGATAAAAATGACATCATTATCCTGCGGAAAGTCCTTATGATCTCCCTGCACGATGTAGACATTGTCCAGGATAAAGTTGATCAGACGGGAATACTTTACATCGAATTCGATGATTTCCGTTGCAGCAATGGCATTGGAAAACAGCTTGGTCTGACTAGGCTTAAAGCGTTCAAAATGCTCAAGCACAAAGAAATTTGCTTTGCCTCGGGCAGTGTCAGAAAGCAGGTTAATCGCCGTGATGGCCTGCAATTCCGTCTCCACGACATAGTAGTTCATGTATCCCTCCAGGTAATTCTCAATAGTCACCCGGTATTTTTCATCCGTAGTGAGGAGATCGGAGAGGAGCGGCACATCCTTGCCCCAGGAATTATTCTTTTTGAGAAACTTGATGGCTTCCGGGAAACCTTCCAGATTCTCCACCAAAGACTTGGTCAGATTGTATTCATTCTGTTTGGAATCCAGCTTTCGGGAAGATTGCGTGAGTTCCTCGCGAATCATTTCTATCACCCGATTGGTTTCCTCGATCTTTTGATCCAGGTCCTCCTGCTTTTCTTTGATTACTTCGAAAGCTTGAGAGGCAGTATCCAGTTCGCCTTTCAGTTCTATCAACTTTTCCTCAAAATCCACCAAAGAAGCCTCTTGGGAGGAATCATCGGAGGAAGTTCTCTCTAGTTCCTGTTTCAGCGTAGATAGCTGGATTTGCTTGATTTCCTGCTCTTTTCCGAGTTGGTATACCTTTTCCTTTAGCTGCTCAAAAGAAGCTGTTAATGTCTTTTGCTTGATTTGATGCTCCGAGTGAATCTGCTTTTGGCTTTCATAAGCTTCCCGAAGTTCACCTACCACCAATTCCTTTTCTGCCAGCATTTTGGCAGCAGATTCCTGTTCATGCTTTAATGAGCGAATGGAGAAACCAGCGCGATCGTTTGACTTTCGATCTGCCTCGATCTGCTCTCGAAGCTTCTGGGAACGGTCTTCCAAAAATCGAAGACGCTCATTTTTGATCTTCTTCTCCGATTCGAAAGTTCGGATTTTATTAACATGATCGTTAAGTGTCTTTTGGCGTGAGGCCAAGAGCTTTTCTTTGGTGATCAAATCCGCTTTGAGCTGATTCAGCAAAGCTTCCTGATCGGTCACTTGCGTTTGCAACTGCAATTTCCTGTCACTTTCCTCCTGAATTTTCTGATTGGTAGAAAGGAGGGAAGTAGTGTATTTCTCGATGCTCTTTTTGGCCAGGTTGATGCTAGCAACTTTGTACTCCTTCTTGATTTCGAAGTATTTCGCAGCCTGTTTGGCCTGCTTTTCCAAACTCTTTAAGTTCTTCTCGATTTCATACAACAAGTCTTCCACACGGTCCAAATCCCCATCTGTGTCTTCCAGCTTTCGCAGGGTTTCTTTCTTCCTGTTTTTGAACTTGGAGATTCCCGCTGCTTCCTCAAAAAGGTCCCTTCTGGAGTTGTTTTTATCGTTCAGCAACTCATCGATCATCTTGAGTTCGATGATAGCGTAGGAGTTGGAATTGATCCCCGTATCCATGAAGAGGTTGGTGATATCCTTCAGACGGCAGGTGACGCCATTTATTTGGTATTCACTTTCTCCGGATCGGTAGTAGCGACGGGTGATGGTAACGTGGGTGTATTCAGTAGGAAGGAGGTTTTTGGTGTTTTCAAAGGTGAGGGAAACCTCGGCAAGATTGGAAGGCTTCCGGTTTTTGGTTCCGTTGAAGATGACATTTTCCATCTTGTCAGAGCGGAGCATTCGTGTTTTTTGTTCACCCAAAACCCAACGGATGGCATCGACGACATTGGACTTGCCACAACCATTTGGTCCGACCACACCGGTGATTCCTTTGTCAAAATGAATCACCATTTTATCCCCAAAACTCTTAAACCCTTTGATCTCCAGCTTACTGAGCAGCATCCTTGTATATTAATCTGAATTAAGGAAACAAAATAAGATCATTTGGCAGATTGTCCAAGGATTTGGTCAATCTTGAAGGGTAAAAGGATAAAGATTTATTCGTAAAAAGAATTGTTTAATTCTCCCGCAAAGGCGCCAAGGCGCAAAGTTATCGCCGCGATGCAGGGATTATACGAATGATCTATTTTTCCACCCGTCATTGCGAGGAGGAACGACGAAGCAATCCCGTTGAATTATTTCGAGATTGCTTCGTTGGTACGAAAGAGATTCAATGGACTACTTTTATTCATCTTGCTGGCGTAACGATTCCGTCTTCGAATGATGATCTTGGGCCAGCGCTGGGGATAACTTTATCTTTATTTCCCAGGGTTAAAACCCTGGGCTATTGACCTTTGCCCCCTACAGGGTCAGGAATTATTGGTTTATCATTTATATTCTTTAATCATTATATCTATTCAGTGCCTTAGGCACGCTAGCTTGGTAATGATCAAACTCAATAGTAATATCAAGTGCCGCAGGTACGAAAGAGATTCAATGGACTACTTTTATTCATCTTGCTGGCGTAACGATTCCGTCTTCGAATGATGATCTTGGGCCAGCGCTGGGGATAACTTTATCTTTATTTCCCTATTGACCTTTGAGACCAAAAGGGTCAGGAATTATTGGTAAATCATTTATATTCTTCAATCATTATATTTTAGTGCCGTAGGCACAATAGCTTGGTAATGATCAAACTCAATAGTATTTCAAGTGCCGTAGGTACGAAAGAGATTCAATAGGCTACTTTTATTCATCTTGCTGGCGTAACGATTCCGACACGAATTACGATCTCGGGCCAGCGCTGGGGATAACTTTATCTTTATTTCCCAGGGTTAAAACCCTGGGCTATTGACTTTTGAGCCCTACAGGGTCAGGAATTATTGGTTTATCATTTATTTTCTTCAATCATTATATCTATTCATTGCCGTAGGTACTATAGCTTGGTAATGATCAAACTCAATAGTATTTCAAGTGCCGTAGGTACGTAAGGGATACAAAAGACTACTTTTATTCATCTTGCTGGCGTAACTATTCCGTCACGAATTACGATCTCGGGCCAGCGCTAAGGGGTTTTTCTGTTCCTATTTTACCAAGCTTTGCCCCCTACAGGGTCAGGAATTATTGGTTTATCATTTATATTCTTCAATCATTATATTTTAGTGCCGTAGGCACAATAGCTTGGTAATGATCAAACTCAATAGTATTTCAAGTGCCGTAGGTACGTAAGGGATACAAAAGACTTCTTTTATTTATCTTGCTGGCAAAGCAATTCCATTTGAATACTACAACAACCTCCGGCTTCCAACTTCCAACTTCCAACTTCCCAACTACCTTCACGCAATTCAAAAAAAATAACCTAAATTCAAGCTATGGATTTAGGAAACTTACTTTACCTGGTGGCTATCATTGGTTACTTCATTTACCAAATCACCAAAAAGAAAAACCCTTCTGGTGCTGAGGAACAGGTGGATATGCCAGAGCAGAAAAAGGAACGTCCAGCAACCTTTGAAGACCTGATGCGGGAAATCCGGGAAGCACAGAAGCCTCAAAGACCTAGAGCCAACCCAATCCCTCCTAAACCTGAGCCAGTAATAGAAGAATACAAGCGACCTGATTCTGTTTTTCAAAGAAGATCTGAAAAGCGTGATGACGATGAGATTTCTTATTACGATGGGGCTTACGAAAAGGCAAAAACAGCAGCTGAAAAGGCAGTTCCTATTTCCCAATTGGAGTTTTCTGAAACAGGTAGAAAAGCCTACGAAAAGAAATCTGCCCCAACAAACAGATATGGAAAACTTCTGAAAAACCCCCAATCTGTCAAAGACGCAGTGGTTTTATCTGAAATCCTGAACAGAAAGCATTTTTAATATTCTGAAACTTTCAGAAATATCAATTGATAATAGATCTGAAGAATAGGTCCTAGTCGTATATAGGTTTGCAACCTAACTCAGACAATCAATGGACAATTTATCACCTTTCCAGACTGGAAACCTTACCAATTCAAGAAGGGAGTTTATAGAGAAATCAGGGGTTTCAATTGCACTTTCATTTTTTGGAATCGGATTTTTTACTTCTTGTTCTGACTCTGCCGATATGAATCCCAATCCATCTGGTGGTACGCCTCCAAAAGACGCTTCGGGAAATACAGGGATTATGGTTTCTGGCAACACCATCACTGTGGACCTAAAAATCCAAACAGGTCTAAACATGAGTGGTGGTTGGCTTTTGATCAATAATGCCAAGGTGTTAGTATCCAAAGTGGGTGGAACTTTTGTGGCCTTGACTTCGGTCTGCACACATTCTGGCTGCGATACTAATTGGAGTTTTACTAATTCTACCTACAACTGCTCTTGTCATGGGTCTAAGTTTGACGCACAGGGAAATGTGGTTTCCGGTCCGGCAACAAATCCACTGAAGGTCTACAGTACAGAAGTTAATGGAGATGTTTTAACCATTAAAAAGTAATTACCTTTTTTGGTATTTTCTGACCCAAAGCTTCTTTTCTGATTGTTCTTCGGAAAGCTCATAATCACTGCTATCCAACCAAATATTAAACCTTTCTACATCCTCATTTTCCTTTAGATAGGCATGTTGATAATAGAGGTAAAGAACAATGGTAAAGGAAGGAGGATTCTGAGAAACGATCTTTTCAAAGTTTTCTATTGGATAGAGTTTTTGCTGGGAAAGAGAATCCATTGGCAACAGAACTTCTTTGCTGAAATCAATAAAGTTATTGACTAGAATAGGGGATTGGCTATCTGAGTTGTTAGTGATTTCTTTAAGTTCGGAAGTAAGGTGATTGTATTGTTTTAATTGCTTTTGATAATAGATAGAATAAATCCCTGGTGCCAATAAGATTATTGCGAGTAGAGCAATCTGAAAATTCCTTCGATTCCGCCAGATAATGGGTATAAATAGAAGGAGAAATAAAGCTTGTTTTGAATCAGAATCTAGGATTGCCAAGATGCTTCCAAAAACTAGAAAACTGCTTAATCCAATTTTCCAATTCTTTGAGTTTTGCCAAAAGTCCCATCCTGATGCACATAGGTACGCCATAATCGGAACAATAATGATCAGGTGTCTGGGGTTGAGATAGATGGGATTGTAGAATTCCAGCGTGGAACTCATAAACCAGAATCCGATCAATAGACAAAGAAAAGACCATGTGAATTCCTGAAATTTCGGAGTCTCGTTCTTAATCCCTTGATAGACTGCCGGCAAAGCAAAAACAATCCAAGGCCAATAGGCTCGTTCCACAAATGTCCTAAATGGGGTAATCGTCAATCGCTCCAAAATGGACCATATACCCTTGTCTGCATAGGTAAATTCGGATATATAATGCCCGGCATTGATAGAGGTAACACGGTAAAAAGGATCCCCAAAAGCAACCCAGAAATATCCTAGATATGCGAAGGAAAGAGTGATACCTGTCAGTAAAATACTGAGAAAGAAATGTTTGTTAAGTTGATGGGATTTCAAATCCAAAAAGAACAGAATCACTGGAAAAGGAGCCAAGAATATGATGGTTTCTTTCGTTAGAAATCCAGCAAAAAGTGAGGTCACCAAGATAATTCCGGAAAGAATAGGGCTTTTTTGGCGAAAGAGAGAGGCCACTGGCACCAGCGTAACCCAGAGGACCAATGCTGCATCAGGGTAAACTTTGGTCAGAAAATGAAGGAAATATACCTGCGTACAAAACCAAATAACTAGCAGTATTGGATTTGCTGATTTTGGTAAAACCTTGATTAGTAATAGTAGCGTCAGGATATAGCAAATGAAGCAGAAGGCTGAAGCAATTTGGGCATTCAGGCCAAAAAGAAAAGTGAATAAACCAGAAGGAATATATGCTCCCCAACGACTGGAAAAATGGTAGGAATTGACCTCCATCGTTCCTTCCCAGAAGCTTTTCCCCGCCAAAATATAATAGACATCATCACTATACGTGATGCCATCATACCCAAAAATCCAGTATCCCAACAGAAACAGAACGCCTAAAAACAGGGCATATCTATCGAGGGAATTATAGGATTTTAAAGTTGAATGGTTTTCCATTGAGTAGTCAAAAATAGAGGAAAAAATTATTGAGGCTTGTGAAAAATATACTTTGGATCAAAATCAACCCCAGTGTTTTGTAAAATCTTTAAATATTCATCTTTAAAACTAGTTTTCGAATGGTGTGTCTTTTGATTTTTTATATACTTAATTACTTTCTCAACATCAGATTTGCTATAGGAAAATACTCCAAAACCCTCCTGCCATGCGAATTTAGTATTTGTTAATTTTTCATCATTTATCCACTTGGAACTTGAAGACTTTACGAGTTGGACAAGTTCACTGATCGATTGATTTGCCCTAAATCCTAATAAAATATGGATATGATCTGGCATTCCGTTAATTGCAAGAACTTTATGGTTATGGTTTTGAATTATTGCAATTAGGTATTCATATAATCTCTTTTCAAATTTATCTGTTATGGATGCATTCCTGTATTTAGTGACAAAAATTAGGTGAATATGTAGCTGAGTATATGTATTTGCCATAATTCTTTAAATTACTTAATTAAGTTACGCAATTAGTAGTTGAAAAATAGAAGTTACATCCTTAAAGGTCTTTTTAGGAAGATTTTAACAACGAATTACCTAGCTTTTATCCCTACGCGATAGCATAAAGATCTCAATCTTTAAATATGAAGCGTACTTTCACTAAGTCAAGGCATAATCACTAAAAAACTCACCAATGAGATGCTAATTTGATTTTAGAACATCACACTTTTTATTCCTAGTGCCAGAGGCACATAAGCTTGGTAACATCTAACCACGTCTAAACCCAAGTGCCATAGGCACGATAGAGAGGCGATGAGACTAATAATAGTATCGTCCCTATGGGACTTTTGGACAAGTAATTGGATCTCTTTTACCTAGCTTTTATCCCTACGGGATAGAAAATTCCTCAACTCTATTTCACTATTTATTTACAGACTTCTAGAATTTAATTACACTCTATAAATTGAATGATTCAAATGGGCATTTAAAATTAGCCAATCCTGGAATTTACCACTAGTGCCGTAGGCACATAAGTTTGGTAACATCAAATCACGTCTAAACCCAAGTGCCATAGGCACGATAGAGAGGCGATGAGACTAATAATAGTATCGTCCCTATGGGACTTTTGGGAAAGTAGTTGAACCTCTTTTACCTAGCTTTTATCCCTACGGGATAGAAAATTTCAAAACTCTATTTCACTATTTATTTACAGACAACTAGAATTTAATTACTCTCTATAAATTGAATGATTCAAATGGGCATTTAAAATTAGCCAACCCTGGAATTTACCACTAGTGCCGTAGGCACTAAAGCTTGGTAACATCAAATCACGTCTAAACCTAAGTGCCAGAGGCACGAGAGAGAGGCGATTAGACTAATAATAGTATCGTCCCTATGGGACTTTTGGGCAAGTAATTGGACCTTGTTTACCTAGCTTTTATCCCTACGGGATAGAAAATTTCTCAACTCTAGTTCACTATTTATTTACAGACTTCTAGAATTTAATTACACTCTATAAATTGAAAGATTCAAATGGGCATTTAAAATTAGCCAATCCTGGAATTTGCCACTAGTGCCATAGGCACTTAAGCTTGGTAACATCAGATCATACAATATCTCAAGTGCCAGAGGCACGATACAATCTCCATCTTTTCCTTTGACAATATCCGTCAAAAACTTTCTCATCCATTTTTCATTGTCTAGTTTTAACCACTAATTTTTGAAGAAATGGCTCAAGCAGGAAAAATAGAACAGCAAAAGATCTTACGGGTTTTTAAATTGATTAACCTTCTACAAGGCACTATCGGTAAGCCTGTGCATAGATTGGCGGAGTTGTTAGAAACGGATGAACGCACCATTTACCGCTATTTTAAGCTTTTGGAGGCTCTTGGCTTTGAGGTGGTGAAGGAGTTTAGCAAGTACAAAATCCAACAAAGACCTGGCGTAGACCAAACATTAAACTATGGCACATTTTCTCAGGAGGAAAGTCAATGGCTTCGCTCTTTGATAGAAAGTCAAGGAAAAGGCAATCTCCTTCATGATTCTATTTTGCAAAAACTTCAAGTGAGATCTGAAGTAAAGAAAGGCTCAGAGCAGCTTTTTAAAGCCAATCTCAGCAGGTTTGTCGATGAACTCGGGAAAGGCATGCAAAGTAAAAAGCAGGTTTGGCTGAAGGAATATTATTCTTTGAGCAGTGATACCACCAGCGATCGATTGGTGGAACCTGTGGCTTTTTCTTCCAATTATGAAAGCATTCATGCCTTCGAACCGGAAAGCAAAACCATGAAGGTCTTTAAGATCGAGCGGATAGGGGAAGTGGTGGTTTCTTCTTTGCCATGGAAGTTTGAAGCTAAACACCAACTTCCGGGCACGCAGCTCTTTGGTTTTACAGGGAAAAATAAATTCAAAGTGAAGCTAAAGCTTTCTAAAAAGGCCTACCAACTGATGATGGAAGAGCATCCTAATGCCAGACCATTTATGGAAATCAAAAACAGAAATCAGTTTTATTTTCATGGCGAAGTACCTCAATTACCTGGATTGGCTAGGTTTATTTTAGGTCTACCTGGGGAAATAAAAGTGGAAGAAGGAGACGAGCTCAAAGCCTATTTGACAGAGCAATTAGAGAGAGGGTCTTTTTAAGGGAAAGCTGTATGGCTAATTTATTGGGATTTCTATGGGTTAATTAAATCCAATTTTTTAACTTATTGGTTATCAGTTAACATAAACTTTTTTCAGATGATCAAAACAAACAAAATTACGCTTGGGCTACTTTTTTTAGCCCTTTTTTATTTCTCCTGTGAGCAGGAAGAAATCACGCCAACAGTAACTCAGGATTTGACTGAGGAAGAACAACAAAAACTTATTTCAAGTCCAGAAATTGACCAGATCATTCTCCAGTCACTCCATGATACGGGAGATTTTCTGTGGATGGAGCAAAGCGATCGATTAATCTGGAGTGCATTGGTTCAAAGCGATTCTGTCTTGACTATAGGCTACAGTCCTTCTGGTATTTCAAGCCCAAATTCCAGAATCGGTATTGAATCTGTTCAAAGTCCAGAATGGCAGGAATCTGCCCAGAACATCCTTGGGATGATCAATGAAACAATCCAAAGGACAGGTTCGCCCCAACTCAGAATAGGCAATGAGAATGCATTAATCCATAAGGATTTGCCATATCTCGAAATTAAAGTTACGAGTTTGGAAGTCTTGCAGAATCTTCGAAAAATGGACGAGGTAAGGTATTTTGAACCATTGAGTTATGAGTTTGATTACAGCCTTTTGAACCAAGGTCAGAACGCTCGATATTTTTCAGATTCCGGTTGTTCGAATGATCCAGTGGGAAGTTTACCAGCTTCGGACTACGTGACAATTTCTCCGAATGCCAAATCCTCTTGGAATTACCCTCAAATGGGAATTACTCAGGCTTGGCAGCAAAGTACAGGAGATAATATCACAATTGGTTTGATAGATACAGGAGTTTCTCCAAATCAAAACTTATTGGGCAGTGGATTTCAAAGCGGGGAATCTGTCAGCAGAAGTATCGAAAAGTTTGGTACCTACCAAACCGGTTACTGGTGGTGGAAGAAATACGATGGACCAAATGATCAATGTGGACATGGTACCTCTATGGCTGGAGTCATTGCATCTCCAAGAAATGCAGTAGGAAATACGGTAGGAGTAGCTTATAACTCTAATTTGATTTCCGTTCGTGGAACAAGTGATGTGATTGTCAATTCAGGTAATGAAAAAGATGGAGTTGCAGAAGCCTTGGTTTTATTGGGAAAAAGATCTGATGTGAAAATCATCAGCATGTCTATTGGAGATGTGTTTTCTAATTCCAAAGTTGCTGATGCTGTCAGATACGCATACAATAGAGGAAAATTGATATTTGCAGCTGCAGGTACATCCACCTCATTCACAAATTGGGTAGGAGTAATTTTTCCCGCCACCATGGCAGAAACAGTGGCCGTAACAGGTATTAAAGAGAGCGCAACTTATCAGCGTTGCAATACTTGCCATTCTGGTTCGAAAGTAGATTTTACAGTGATTATGGAAAGAGCTGGATCGGAAAATAAGCCGCTTGCTTTGGCAAATTCAGGCAATGATCCTTCAACTGTTGGAGGCTCTTCGGTAGCTACTGCTACAGCCTCTGGAATTGCTGCTTTGCTTTGGTCAAAAAATCCAACTTGGTCCAGAGATCAGATCCTGAATCAACTTAAGACCACAGCAGATTTGTATCCTAATAGAAATTCCCAATATGGATGGGGAAATCTGGATGCTGGAGCGGCACTGGGGGTTTATTAACAAAAATAGTTTCTATCTCGCCGAAGGCGTATTTCAGATAAGCTATATCTCGCGAAGCCTATCTTGCCTAAATAAAGATAGCTTCGCAGATAAAAAAAGATATGGCTAATGCCAAGATAGCGTCTATCTCTCAGCAGGCATTTTTCAGCGACCGAAGGAAGCATTATCTCGCGAAACTTAAAGAAATAATAAAAGATAGCTTCCCAGATAAATAAGATATGAAAAAAGCCAAGATAGCGTCTATCTCGCCGCAGGCCTATCTCATCGACCGAAGGAAGCTGTATTTAGCGAAGCCTATTTGTAAAAGGATTTACTTGTTGTAACATATAGGCAATTAAAGTTCTCGACTCCGCTCGAACTGACAGTAAATTTAAGTCGTATTCGTTGTCAGGCTGAGCGGAGTCGAAGCCAAGTTCTAGATAAATAATAATTAATGTCAGGCTGAGCACTGGAGCTTCGAGATTAGCGGGTAACGAAGCCTATTTATAAAAGGATATACTTGTTGTAACATAAAGGCAATTAAAGTTCTCGACTCCTTGCCTATCGAAGGCAGGCGCTCGAACTGACAACGCAATTAAATATCTCGCCGAAGGCGTATTTCAGCGAAGCTGTATTTCGCGAAGCCTATCTCAGCGACCGAAGGAAGCTATATTTAGCGAAGCCTATCTCAGCGACCGAAGGAAGCTGTATTTCAGTGAAGCCTATTAAAAATAAAAGCCCTGAATCATCTATTTGATTCAGGGCTTTTTTTGATTTCAACTCCTTAAAGAGTCTTTGTAATCTTATCAATCTTCTTACTCAAATTGGTAATAGCTTTCGCGTAGCGAGAATCCCATTCATCCAATTTTTCTGTTCGGTTGATTGCTACTTCGTATTGGATTCCAGGAAGGATCCATGAAGCATAACCTGAAAAAGGATCGTTACAAACATAAAGCGACTTGTACCATTCCCCATAGTACATTCCTTTTGGATCAATCCAGCTTTTCTCTAATCCGATCAACTCTTCATTGATTTTCTTTAGATCCTGATCAGAGACATTTCCACTTTCCATAGCTGCATCCAAAGCCTTTTGATAGGACTCAGAGCTTGCCTCCAATTTCTGCATTGCCTGAACCACTTTTTCAAATTCTTTGAAATCCGGAGCGATGGTCTGTACATTCTTCAAAGCATTTGCGAAGTGACCTTTCAAATCCTGAGCATATCTAGGTACATCGTAAGGAATCACATCTCCATTTGCCAATCTCAGAGCAACCAAGCCAAATACTTGCGCCACAGTGCCACCCATTTTGAAGCTAGGATCAACAAACTTGCTGTAGTAATAGAAATTGTCATAGTTGGAATGGTAAGGAGTTAATCCTCCTGTTCCGCCACCTAAACTTGGAACTCCCACATGCATGTAGAAAGCAATATGATCTGATCCACCACCTAAGTTGCCCATTCTTGGTTCAGGATTTTTTCCTGCCCAAACTTGATAAACTGTCTTTGAAGAATCTGGATAAGCCACATCTTTGGCTGCATCCATAATGATTTTCTTAAGGGTAGGAGCAGCAGAAGCACCAAAGTTTCTACCATTTACACCCCCGTCAAAATTCATATATGCAATTGCATTCGCCTTCAATTCATCTCTCATATGTTCCACCCATTCCGTGGAACCAATCACTCCTTGCTCTTCCGCATCCCAATGACCGATCATAATAGATCTTTCAGGAGCTTTTCCATCTTTTACCAACTTACCAATAGCTTCAGCAAGTGTCAATAACATGGCAGTTCCAGAGTTAGGATCTGTAGCACCAAAGCTCCAAGCATCAAAGTGAGCGCCAAGGATAATCCATTCGTCAGGGTATTTTGAACCCTTGAAAGTACCCACCACATTATTTGCGCGGATATAATCTACAGGCTGATCTACCATCACACGAACTTTCAGGTCTTTGCCTCCTTCAATTTTATAGTCAAAAGGCAATCCGCCTTGCCAAGCTTCAGGAACAGCCTGACCTTGCATTCTGGAAAGAATTTCCTTGGCAGCACCATATCCAATCGGGGTAACAGGAATCTTGTGGAAAGCGACGTCTTTTGGATCCAGTCTTTTTACTTTTTCTGGACCGTCCAAAGGCAATGCTGGTTCATTTGGAGTTAAAGGATCGCCCGTCCAATCCAAGGTCAGCATGGAACCTCTCTGAATTGTAGTTTCATTGTAATATGGACCATCAGGATAAACATCTCCTCTCACAAAACCATTGTCTTTCGGGTCGGTGTAAACTACCAAACCAATAGCTCCGGCTTCTTCCGCATATTTAGCTTTGTAGCCTCGGAAATTGCCTCCATAGCGAGCGATCACGACTTTGCCAGTCAAGTCTACACCCATTTCTTTTAGCTTCGCAAAGTCTTCTCTCGTACCGTAATTCACATACACTACTTCAGCAGTGACATCACCTGATCCTGAGAAAGCATTAAAGCCCAAATACAATCTTTTATCTGCTGTAAATGGATCCTCATCCAAGATTGCTTCTTGCTGAGAAAGGGTCATCTGAACAGGAGATACTATCTCTAAATGAGATTCCCCTGGATGATTGGGAAGGTATACATCGTAAGGATATAATTTCACATCCATACCTGCATCAGACATGACTTTCTTCATGTATTGCTGTACCAGCTCATTTTCTGGAGTACCCGCGATATGAGGGTTTTTGGTGATTTCCTTTAAGTGCACTTTGAAACTTCCAAAGTCTACCGCATCAAGGAACTCCTTTTCGATTGCTTGCTGTTTTTCCTGATGGCTTTTGAAAAAACCATCCTGTGCCTGTGCTGATAAGGCAAGCGCCAAAGTCCCTAGTATCAGAGATTTTTTGGCATTGAATTTTTGTTTACTCATTGGTTAAAAGTTCAGAGACGGAAATGACCCCGTCTGATTGGTGGTTAATGATTCGTTTGGTTCGCAAATATCGATTGAGTTCGTACTCATCGAAATTTGGGCTATTCGGGTCAAAACTTGATATTCTTACTCTACCTCGGGAATGGATAAATTCATTGTTTCCGATCCACATTCCTACATGGACTACTCGCTCTTTTTTATCATCTGTGGCTTTCTCGCCAAAGAACAATAGATCTCCCACTTCCAGATTTTCCCAGTTCTTATCGGTGTCAATTTCTTCTCCTTCATTAACTTGCTGGGAAGCATCTCTAGGAATGACTTGACCATTGAGATAATAAATAGTCTTGGTGAAACCGCTGCAATCTACTCCTTTAATAGAAGTGCCTCCCCATAGATAGGGAACACCTAGCATTTGCTTGGCTGTGGAGATCAATTTCTCTGGACTGGTGCTTCTTGAAGCCAACCAATCTTCCATTAACATGCTGCTTTCGGCAGGAATAAATCCTTTTCTACCATCCGGTAAGCTAACTTCCACAAATGATCCTGCATCGCTTTCCAGCGTCAATATATCTCCGGCTACTACATCAGAAACCATTTCATTTTGCTCAGGAGTAGACCATACATGCCCGTTAAGTTCCGTAAAGACGACTTTTTGCTTGCTATGCCAATCTTCCAATTCTTGAGGAGTCATTAATTCAATTCCAGCCCGGTCTACCCAAGAAATATATCCATCAGGAGTCTGAACCAAGAACCATCCTCCATCTTCTTTCAGGACATTCAATGGTGTTCCCATCAAAGCTTGAGTTGCCAGTTCTGCTGAGTGTTTGGGATTACTTCGGATATTGGCCACAGAAATGGTAACTAATGCTTTTGTTTTTTCTCCTAATGCTGCATCAGGTAATTGGTTGACTGCATTGACATAGTCGATTCCTTTCTTATTCAGGTCAGCCAATAAATTCGCCAATCCCTCAATTTGATCAGTTTCTCCTTTTAATGAATCATTTTCAAATTGGATATTCCACAACGCCACTCGCTTATCAGGGGCAATTTCAGCTCTATAGTTTTCTATCCATTGGTTCACTTCCTCATCATGCTTTTCCTGACAGGAAAAGCCAATTAATAGGAATAGGATAATAACAGCATAACTTCTCTTCATGCGGGAATATAAATCAAAAAAAAACCACAAGAAACCCCAACCTGATAGTTGGAGAAACTTGTGGTCTATTAGGTAAATGAATGCTCTTAGTTTGCTTTCAATCCTGGAGAACGATCCAGGAATTCCTGATACAATCTGATATGTCTGTTGGACATTGGAATTCTATAACCATTGATAAATACATGCATGATCTGAGCTTTTGTCTCAAAAGGATCATCTGTAGAAACGATCAAATTGGCGATTTTTCCAGCTTCAATAGAACCATAGCTATCAGCCAAACCAAAGATTTCTGCTGGATTGATAGTAACTGCTTTCCAAGCTTCTTCTTTGCCCATACCATAGGCAGCAGCAAAAGCTGCATGGAAAGGAAGGTTTCTAACATTTTCTTCTTCGTCAGTTCTGATGGCAACTTTCACACCTGCCTTAGCCATTTTACCTGGATTGGAATAAGCGGCATCATATCGATCAGATTCTCTAGTTGGAAGTTCCTGAACAGGACCAGCTAATACAGGAATACCTGCTTTAGCGATTTCGTCAGCAACTCTCCAGCCTTCAGCTACTCCTGAGAAGATGAATTTGGCATCTTTTCCTTCGATCCACTTCAATGCATTTTTGATATCTCCTGCAGCATTTACTTCGATCAACATTGGTAACTCACCGGAAATTACTTTTGCCAATTGATCCATTTCAGGATAATACTCAAGCTCAGCTCCGGCACTTTTCAATGATTGGTAGGAAGTTGCTTTTTCCCAAAGTTCATTCGCTTCTTTTAGTGCTTTTTCATTATCCTTTTTGATATCATCATCAGATCTCCTGTCAAATCTTCCTCTTCTAGCAGAAGAAGGGAAGTTCATTACCACAGCTTTGAAACCAGCATACATTTGATCAGGAGTATAACCTACCAAATTGATCAAAGCAGCAGTACCTGGGAACAAACCTCCTGAAGGAACTGTCAAAGCAGTAGTCACACCAGAAACTCTTGTAACAGGAATTTCCTCAGAGTTAGGATTCACAGCAGTCAATGCCTGCATGTTAGGTGATACATTCCCAACTTCTGCATAGTCTACTGTTTCTGCCACGGAACTTACTTCAACTAGGCCTAGACGGGTTCCGCTATCGATCATACCTGGATAAATAAACATTCCTGTGCAATCAAACACTTCTGCACCATCAGCAGAAATACCGGTTCCTACCTGTACTATTTTTCCGTTTTCTATTAAAACGGATGCGTTATTCAAAGTGCCTTTGGTAATGGTTACCACGGTGGCATTTTGAAGCAAAAACTTTCCTGTGCGGGGTTTTACAAATTCCCCATCAATTTGAGCCATTGCCATGAAAGGCAAAAAGGCCATCAGGAAGGCGAAAAAGGCTTTAGTCATTCTTTTCATGTCTTCTATTGATTTTTGGGAATTAATAATTGGTATTGAATAAAGTTTTAGAGATATCAGAGAAGTTTAACTCAACATCCTGCATACATCTATGATCCTCTTCAGTCAAGAAGATAGGCTCTACCATTTCAGTAGCACTTACTCGAAGTCTCTGATCATCAGTATCTTTCTCGATGTCAAAGTATTTCACACCATCCACAAATGTCTTTTGCGGTACAGCATAGACAGATAGGGGATGGCCTTCGAAAATTACCAAATCAGCCTGCTTTCCAACTTCAATAGATCCTACTTTATCAGAAATACCGAGTTGTTTCGCTGGATTCATGGTGATCATCGCCAAAGCTTCATCATCATTCATTCCACCATATCTCTGGGTTTTTGCAGCCTCATGATACAGGTGACGGATCAATTCAGCAGAATCCGAATTGATAGAAGTGATTGCTCCGTTTTTGGTAAGGATAGCAGCATTAAAAGCTGTGGAATAGTAAACTTCCATTTTATAAGCCCACCAATCAGCGAATACAGAAGCTCCCATGGTGTACTCAGCGATTTCTGGAGCCACTTTAAATCCTTCATTGGTATGTTGGAAAACCAATTTGGTGATTCCGAAATCTCTAGCAACATTGATCAACATGTAGATTTCATCCGCTCTATAAGAGTGACAATGGATGATGATCTTGCCATCTAGGATATCTGCCAAAGTCTGCAATCTTTCGTCGTACTCAGGAGCAGTTTTGGTATTTCCTTTTTGGGAAGCAGCAGCATTATAATCCTCCCAAGCTTTCTTGTATTGTAGCGCTTCATTGAAACCATTCCTCAAAATAGCTTCCACACCCATTCTAGTTCTTGGTTGGATACCACGGCCACGGCCATGAACTCTGGTTGGATTTTCACCCAAAGCAAATTTGATTGTTCGAGGAGCATCCTGCATAATAATATCAGCAGGATCTTCAGAACCCCAACGATGCTTTAAGGTTACATTTTGGCCACCAACTACGTTAGCGGAACCGTGCATTGCATGGGAGATGGTCACACCACCAGCCAAAGCACGATACAATCCCACTTCGAATGGATTGACCATATCTCTCATTCTTACTTCCGCCACAATAGGGGAAGTAGCTTCATTGACTACATCCAATGCCACATGAGAGTGCGCATCGATGATTCCAGGCATTAAGTATTTGCCAGTTGCATCAATCGTTTCCACGCCATTTGGAGCAGAAATATTTTGACCCACTTGTTTGATGATTCCGTCTTGAACCAAGACATCGGAGTTTTCCAATGTGCCCTTAGTGACAGTCAAAACAGTGGCATTTTTTATCAGAACGCTACCTTTTTTAGTTTGAGCAGAAGCATAAGTAATACTTAGGCCCAACAAAGCAGCAAGAAAATAATTCAGCTTTTTCATGTCTTTACTTGATTGCGATTAAGGTTGGGTTAAGTGTAGCTTTGAAAGGGAATGTACCAAATTGATCCACTGACATAGTTCCGTCAAAGCTTTGCCCTTCAACTTCACCAGATACATTGATCGTGATGTTCATTCCACCTGCTGCAATATCAAATGCAAAGGACATAGACTTGCCATTGACAGTAATGTCTTTTAAATCCGCATTGATCTTGCCGGATCCAGAAGGATCGTCCAGCGTGATCGTTCCAGTATAATCGCTTCCATCTTGGGCAATTTGGAAAACGCCTCCCGAACTTCCTGCAGGAGATTCAGTTTCATAATCCCATGACCCAGCAACTTTTGCAGGAGCACCATCTTCTGATTTACCTGCTTTCTTTTTTGCTTTGGTCTCAAAATCGTAGATATATCCATCCACAACCACATGTTTGATTTGGCTATCTTCTGCAAATAATGAATCAGTGCTGATCACCAAATTGGCCATTTTACCTTTTTCGATGGTTCCAGCAACTCTGCTCATACCTAAAATAGAAGCTGCATTGGTAGTCAAAGCGGCCAAAGCTGCTTCCTCACTCAATCCATTTTCAATCATGGTGTTTAAAGACTTCATGACATCGCTGGCTTTTGTTCCAGCTGTGGTGAATGCGAAAGGAATTCCAGCTTCTTCCAATAAACCAGCTTGTTTGATGGCATTGTCATATGCTTCTTTTACCCGTGAATATTGAGCTTTAACAGACTCATTAACATCCTTTTCTTTTTGAGCTTTGATTGCCTTATCGTCAGGAATTTCCAAAGAGATCAAAACAGGAACATTAGCAGCTTTGATCACATCGATCACATTTGCATAATCTTCAACACCCGTAAGAATCAATTTAAAGCCCAATTCTTTTTGAAGGCTGATTGCTCTTCTGATTTCAAGTTCAGAAGAAGCCTGATACATCACTGGTACTTGAGAATTGATCACATCCATCATCGCACTGTAAGTAGGATTGACCTCAGGTCTCGTGACACCGGCAACAGTTTGGTATTGTTCGTCTCTTCCTTTAGTGAGTTTAGTGTTTTGATAAACATCTCTGAATTTAGCCATTACACCTACGGCCGTACCTGGATACATTCCTCTTGCACCGCGGAAGCTTGCCAATAGTGCAGTGTTTGTTTTCAAAACATTGGTAGAGTATTCAGAACCAAAAACCACAATGGCCGCCTTCCCAGCGATCATTCCTCCGTCAGGAAGGATTTGTGCGATTGTAAATCCTGCTTTTCTGAAATCCTCTACTTTGTTATCCGCTGCAGAGTACTGATCCACAGCTGATCTCCAAGGAGTAATCCCTGCAATTTCATCCGGCGGATTATTGGACGCAAAGTCTTTTGGTCTTTCCGGATCCTTTGGAGCAGTAATGCCAGCATCACTTCCTCCATCAATAAATCCTGGGTAGATAAATAAGGAATCTCCTGCAATGATTCTTGCCTCTTTAGGGAGACTTAAATTGCTACCGACTCCTTGGATCACACCGTCTTTGATCAAGACTGTTGATTTTGTGCCAGCTTTTCCGGGGGCAGTAAAAACTGTTGCATTGGTGATGGCATAGGTTGAGGTGATTGGTTTCTTTCCAGTCGGATCACTTTGAGCCCAAAGTGATTGAGTAGAAATCCAACCCATAACCATAATACCAAGAACACTTGCTTTCAGTAATGTTTTTTTCATGTTGTTGATGGTTAGACTAAGAAGCAAGCTAATAAAAGGGATTACAGAATCCTTTTGTATTTATTTTTTGATTCTATTTTTTTGACAAATGGCAGAGAAATAGTTTTGAAATACTATTTCCAAGGTTCCAAATACAAACCTTCTTTAAAATATTTACTTG
Organism: Algoriphagus iocasae; assembly: GCF_014206875.1. Taxonomy (GTDB): domain Bacteria; phylum Bacteroidota; class Bacteroidia; order Cytophagales; family Cyclobacteriaceae; genus Algoriphagus; species Algoriphagus iocasae. The sequence continues at coordinate 1,208,081 of NZ_JACIJO010000003.1, forward strand.
ATTGGTATTTAGTTATTGAAATTCTACTCTGAGTGCTATCTTTAACCAGAGTTTAACCCCTTATTATGAAAAAAATCCTAATAATCGAGGATGATTTATTGATATCAAGTTTAGTTCAATTCCGATTAAAAAAAGATGGCTACGAAACCTTTCTTGTAAAAGATGGGAACGAAGGCGTTGCTGCTATTGAATCTTTAGATCCTGATTTAATTATTACGGACGTAATGATGCCATTTAAAAGTGGGATAGAAATCATTCATTTTGCACGCGAAAACAAACCCGATACACCTATAATAGTATTGAGTTCCTTAGGTGAAGAAGAAAAAATAGTGCTGGAAGCATTTAATCTTGGAGTGGCTGACTTTATCCCCAAGCCATTTAATCCAAATGAACTTGCTATCCGGGTCAAAAGAATATTTAGGTAAATTTTAGGTGAAATATGAGAAAAACCTTTACCCGAATCTCCCTATTCTTGACCTTTTTCCTATGCTGTATAAACCAGGTTTATTCACAAGACAGCATTCCATTTACAGATTCCATCTCATTTTTTAATTTTCTAAAACTCCAAGAAGAGGTCCCTTCATTACAGTTCAGATATCAGGCACAGCCAAATGTGCTTACCGCTGATTTATTGGCTGATTCAACCTTAAGCTTCTCAAAAAGAGAAGATGGGCTTTGGGTATCAAAAGCATTTACTAAGTTTTCTGATTGGGAAGCTGCAGGAAAAGGTTTAATGGCTGAGGATTCTTCTTTGGTTGTGCCTAATTTTTTGATTTATGAAGAGAATTCAGACCTTCTGGCAGCGCAGGAATACATTAGCAACCTTTGGAGAAACAGGGATATTTTTATTCCTGAAAAGACTCCTGAAGTAGGAGAGGAATTGGTACTTCTTGCCAATTTGATTCCTTACGAACCATTGGTAAAATATAGATTTCATTTTTTCTCTGACTACAAACTGGTCATCGTGATTAGCATTATTACTTTTTTCCTACTGATGGCTATTGGGATGATTATTTTCATGTTGATCATCAAGGCAAATCACAGCAGGGTAGAAGCACTGAAAAAGGAATATGAAAACATGATCATCGGACCGATATCAGAGATTCTTTTTGAGAAATCACTGGAAGAAATCGATGCATTGACAGAGGAAGATATTCTCAAAATATTCCCTGAAAAACATTATAAAAGAAAGCTATTTAAGCTGGTTCTGATCGAAAATATCATTTCCTTAAATAAGAAAATGAAAGGGGATTTTAAGGATAAGCTAAAGTCCTTATACAAGAAATTCGGTCTGGATATTATCTCGATTTCAAAATTGAAAAATAAGCGTTGGGACATCGTCACTAACGGTTTGGTGCATATCAATGAAATGGATTTGGTGGAAGCGCTACCTAAAGTTAAAGAACTCACCGATTCCTCTAACTTTTATATCAGATCCCAGGCTATTTCTACAGTTTTGAATCTTTCTGAGAAGGTGGATTTATCCAAAATCAAAGAGCAATCCTTCCCGCTTTCCAGATGGCAGCAAATGAATTACCTAAGGATTATCAAGTATTTGCACATTCAAAAATCTCTGGACCTGACACCTTTATTTGAAGGTAAAAATAAGACTGTAAGGTTATTTGGGTATAAGCTGGTGAGGCTATTAGGCAGAATAGAATTGGTAGAAAAGCTTGCCGAAGTGGCTCCTAATGTAGCGGATGAAGAAAAGATTGAAATCCTAAATACCTATGAAGTAATCGGAATCAATACCGAGGCATTTTTCATCAATCAATGCCTCAGGTCAGAAAATAAGGATCTAATGATTGCTGCGGCAAGAGTTTCCGGTACGATTGGAGATCAAGCCTCTGCTCATATTTTAATAGAATTATTGGACGAAAATCCAGATTTCAATACCAGAAGGCTTCTTTTGGATAGCTTGAAAAAGCTCGATGAAAGCATGTATAATGAATATGTGTCCAAAAACAGAGATAAGGATACTTTACGAATTAAAACCCACCTGCTAGACCCTTTGCTTCAACATGTATAATTTTCTGTTTTATCTTCTTTTGGAAGTGCTGGGGGTTGGGTTTTTGATCATCAGTTTTTCTGTAATCGCGATTTACCTCATTACCATGTTTCTAAGTGCATTGGAACTAAGAGACCATTTGAGAAGAAATAGGTTTGCTGATTATCAAGACATCATTACTTCTCCTATTGCACCAGGGGTTTCTATCGTGGCACCTGCCTACAATGAAGCTCAAAACATTGTTCAGAACGTGAAAAGCTTACTTTCACTCCATTATGGAAAGTATGAAGTGATCATAGTAAATGATGGTTCAAAGGATGATACTTTGGATAAATTGATCAAGGCTTTTGACTTGAGTAAAACCAATTATGCCTACAACTACCAGATAGAATGTAAGGCAGTGCAAGGAGTTTATAAATCCAATAATAAATCCTTCAGCAAGCTTTTGGTTATAGATAAAGAAAACGGGGGTAAAGCAGATGCTTTGAATGCGGGTATCAATGTGTCCTCCATGGAAATCATCTCATGTATAGATGTGGATTGTATTCTTTCCCATGAATCTCTGACAAGAATGGTTAGGCCGTTTATGGAAGAAACCAACAGAAAAGTAATTGCAGTAGGTGGAGCAATCGGCATAGCGAATAACTGCGATGTCAAAGACGGAACCGTTACAACTTATAGAATTCCTAAAAGCTTCCTTGGGAGATTTCAGGTGATAGAATATTTCCGTGCCTTTTTGATGGGAAGGATGGCATGGACCAGAGTGAATGGTTTGATGCTTATATCTGGCGCTTTTGGATTCTTTAACCGGGAATTAGTTTTGAAGGTAGGTGGATATTTTCCAAAAACCGTTGGTGAGGACATGGAACTTGTAGTGCGGATGAGGAGGTATATGGAGGAACAAAAAATTCCATATAAAGTAGGTTTTGTGCCTGATCCATTGTGCTGGACAGAAGTACCTGAGGATGAGGCTGTTTTATCCCGTCAGCGAAATAGATGGATTAGAGGAACTATAGAAACATTACAGCTGCATCAAACTATCCGATTTAATCCAAAATACGGCCTTATGGGAATGTTGTCATACCCATATTGGAGTGTCTTTGAGAAATTTGCACCGATTATTGAACTCACAGGAGTTTTATATATCCTGACATTACTTATTATCGGTGAATTCAGTGCTTTTTATTTTATAGCCCTTTATTCAATGATGTATCTTTTGGCAGTTTTGGTCACTTCCTTTAGCATTCTTTACGAACAGATTGCTTTTAATAATTATAAGGAAAAGAAAGATCTTAATAAGTTGATTGCAACTGTTTTACTGGAACCCTTTATCATTCATCCAAAAGTGGTCTTTTGGGGCCTGAAAGGACATATTGACTTTATCAAAGGCAAAGGTGGCTGGGGACAGATGATCCGTACAGGGTTCAAGAAATCTGAAGACAGAAAGAACTTTGAACCTCAAACCAATTCTTGAGCTATGAAAAAAATCTGTATACTATTATTTCTTGGATTCCTTTTTATCGGCTCTGTACAGGCTCAGGATTCTTTTGATCCCGACGAATTGCTAAAAGAAGCTAGAGAATTGATTTTTGATAAGAAATACAATGAAGGGAGAAAAGTGGCATTTAGGGCTTTGGAAAGATACCCTGATTATGCAGATATCCTGATTTTAGTGGGTAGGAGTTACGCTTGGGAAGGTAAAAATGATTCTGCTTCGATTTATTTGGATCGTGCCATTAATGCTTCTCCAAAATATGTCGATGCCTATTCAGCCAGTTTGGATAACCTGATGTGGGAAGGGAATTATGAAAAAGCCGATCAGGTTTTAGAAACAGCTAAAAAGAACTTTGAAAATCAGCTTCCAGACGATTTAAAATACAAGGAATCAAGGCTCTATTATTATCAAGACTCCTATGATGAAGCTCAGGAAATAGCGGAAGATCTTTTTGATAATGGGTACCGAACTGATGGAATTCTTTCTTATATCCAAAACTTACGACGATTAGGGAGAACCAATGCCATAGGTATGACTTATGATTATGATAATTTTCAAGGTGATTTGACCCCATGGAATACCTTTTCATTTTATGGTAGAACCCAAACCAAATTTACCGGTTCCTTGATTGCCAGAGTTACACAAACTTCCAGATTTGATTCACAGGGTACTTTATTTGAACTAGATGCTTATCCTTCTTTGGGAGAAAAAGCTTATGCCTATGTCAACATAGGTGGCTCTAAGGCCAGTTTCTTCCCGAAATTCAGATTTGGTACTTCTATTTATTACAACCTGGAAAATGCCTGGGAAGTGGAAGGTGGTTATAGATATTTAGGTTTTACCGAAGGAACCCATATCATCACGGCCTCCCTTGGTAAATATGTTGGTAATTGGTGGCTAAACTTGAGAGCAAACGTGATTCCTTATGATGGAAAAGTCAGTACATCCGCAAACTTTCAGGCCAGGTATTACTTCAAAACTGCTGAGGATTTTTTCAGTATCCAGTTGAGTTCCGGAGTTTCTCCTGATGAAGAAAACAGGGATCAAACCCAATTATTGAATTCCTACCGAGCCAGACTTGGATATCAGCAATTGATAAGCCCTCGTTTTTTGATTTCTGCTTACACAGGTTACAGTAAGGATGAATTAAGTGCGGATAACTTCAGAAATGACCTGAACTTCACTTTAGGTCTAGAATATAGATTTTAATACCTAGAATTATGATCTCTGAAGAGTTAAAAATCTATCTAAAACGAATTTTTCCTTTCCTGGCATTCTTTGTTTTGGTTCCCTTGATCAGTTATGGGATATGGGAATTCTATCCAAAGAAAAACCTGAACTTGCTTGTCATGGACAAAACCGTTTTGGGTCCTGATTTGGTAGAACATAGTAGCTTGTTTTGGGTGCTGGACTATCAAAAGTTCACTAAAAAAGACAATGAGCTTTACAATAAGAAGACTGATTACCTGGGTTATTTCCCTGCAGGAGAGCAAAAAAAGCCTGAAATAAAAGACCTTTCTGGACTTTCTTCACAAATGATCAAAGACAAAGTGTCAAATTTGGATGTGGTATTTATTACCGACACTTATGGGGTGATGACCACTCCAGATAATCCAGAAATAGAAGCCCAGATTCCTGTCAGAAAGAAGGTTTATGGAGGATTAGATAGTAAAGACATTGAGTTATTGACCGAGGTAAAAAATCAGGAAAAAACCTTGATTGCTGAATTCAATAGTATGGCCAGTCCAACGACCAAAGAAGTTCGTACGGAATTTGAAAATCTGATGGGAATCAAATGGACTGGCTGGATAGGAAGGTATTTTGATGAATTGGACACCATCGTCAATCAGGAGGTGCCAAAATGGATGCGTTATCAGTACAAAAAACAGCATAATGGAGACTGGTTGCCAGCTGGAGCAGGACTGATCTTTTTGCACGAAGACGGAAGAATAGAAGGTTTAACTTTTGAGGAAGATTATCAGAATAAAATCCCACTGATCAGAACCCAGAAAATCAATCCAATAGGCAGTGTATTACCTGAGATTGTGCCTTACCCAGACTGGTTTGATGTGGTATTGATAGAAAGGGAATACAAAGTGATTTCCTATTACGATATTAATCCTACCACCGAAGGATTGGAGAAACTAAGAAGCATGGGCTTGCCTAGATTTTTCCCAGCAGCCATTGTCAAAGAAAACGGCAAAGGGAAAATTTATTATTTCGCAGGGGATTTCTCTGATATAAGAGTGGATTTAGGCTCTGCAAAATTCACAGGTCTACCACTCTTTTGGAAAGGCCTTCATATGGTATCTGATTACACGGATAGAGAGAGTTTCTTTTGGAATTACTATTTTCCTTTAACCTCATCAATTCTGAATTCTGCCTACCAGTCCAAGAATTAATCTCTAGGTTCTATTTTTGGAAGTAGCTTTTTCGTTTGGATTAGATAATTATTCCGGTTTTTAAACTCTTCAAATTCACCTACCATTCGATTGGAGACTTGAAGGTCTTGGATAGGATCAATATTTAATCCATCACTGACTAGAAATAGCTGCCCATCAGAGAGGAAATAATCTCCATGGATGTAATCCAATAATTGGTTTTTATTTCTCATTAAAGGCATGGCTATCCTGGACTGGAAAGTCTGCGAAGTATCCATAACCTGGCCTTGCCAGATAACCTCTTCCGGTAAATTAATCGCCACTTGTTTTTGAAGGAATGCCAAGATTGATGGAGTGATTTCCCAATGCGACACAACACCTTTGAAACGCTCCTGACGGCTTAGCTTTGGGGAATACATGATCAGAGGAACTCTGAATCGATCTAAACGGGTTGCCATCGGAATTTCAGGCAGTCTATGGTCACCAGTGATAATAAATATGGTGTTCTCAAATTCCGGTCTCTTTTTGTACTCACTAAAAAAATCCCTGATCGCATCATCTGCATATAGAAGCGTCATATAAATATTTTCATAGGAGAGGTAGTCCGTAACTTTGCTTTCACTAAAACCCAAATCATTTGATAAATAGCTTCTTAATTTCGGCTTATAAATCTCAGGAGTAGGAACGATGTACGGGTCATGTGAAGTCTGGGTCTGAAATATTCTCAACTGTGGCTTATCGTCAGATGCAGGAAGTTTTTGAAGTCCATTTGTAAATAAAGCCTTATCGGGATAACCCCAAGAAAAACCAGTTTCTGAAGGGGTTTTCTCAAATTCTGCCCCGTAATTCTGTTGATCAATAATTTTATCAACCTGATGGTATTTCAAAAAGCTACCTTCATTATCAAAGTTTTGATCTGATCCGATATAAAATTCCGATTCGTAATCATTTTTTTTGAGTATACTCAATAGACTTTCATGGTAAGGAAAATCTGGGGAAAATTCCAGAAATCCATTTTTACCAAAAGGCAAGCCGGCCATTGTACCAGGAAGGATTCCAAATGTTCTACCCGTTGAGGAAATTGCATTTTCCCAGACTAAACCATGCTCACCCAAGGAATCAAGAAAGGGAGTAAAACTTCCCAGATAGGCAGTTTTACCGGAATAGGCACTACCTAAACTTTCAAAAAATATAAATACGATATCAGGTTTTGAATCTAAACTGTCAAAAAATGGACTTAACACATCCGGATATTCCGCCACATGGGCAAAAGGATAATTGTCATCCATAAACTCTTTTTTCACCACTAAATCATTTCCAGTAGGCCTCAGATAGAAATCGAAATAATAATTATCATCAAACATGAAATAGTTAAAGGATGCCTGAGCCAAAAAGTGGGTTTTATTTATCTGAACATTGCTTTTGTTTTCACTAGCCAAATTGGAATCATTAGCCGGAAAAAGAACATAAAAGAAAATAAAGATGTAGGTAAAAGCAGAAATTATTAGATAGGATTTGAGTTGGAACTTCAAAAAGCGGATTCCTAAATAAAGGATTCCTCCTATGATGAAAGCTCCTATAAAACCAGAGATAATGTTTAGTGCATTTAATTGGCCGGAGGCCTGGACAGTAGCAAGCAAATCATCAAAGCTATAACCATACACATCACTCCCCAGAGGAAGCAAAGTTTTTAAAAAGTAGCTGATGAGTGCACCTTGTATAATTACTGCCAGGACAAAGACCGTTAAGCTAAGCCATCTTGCCAGGCTGGTTGAGAAAATGCTAAGGATGATATGGAAAACCAGCAATAAACCTATGAAATATAAATACCAGCCTAAATCTTCTATGAGGCTAGAAAACAATACGTCAGAAAGGTTAAATTGGAGCAGATGAGTGTTAAAAATCAGTTTTAATTCTAAAAACCTGATTATCAGCATCAGTAAAATAAATACAAAGGCCATTCCCCAGAAATCACCTAAAATTGATTTGACTTGATTAGGAAGGTTGGACCTAATTTCGGCTTTTTGGGCCATAATCGATCGATAAGTTTTTGAGTGAAGGCTGAAAAGATAGGGTAAAATCGGGTATCTTCAAGCAGTCAAAACAATAAAATGAGTAAATCAGATCTCTTAATTGAACTTTACACCAATTTGAGCACCACTGGAGCTCTAACATTCAGTTCAAAAGCATTAGTAAATAAAATGCTTTCTTTTTCCGATTTGTCCCAAGCAAAATTAATTGTGGAAATGGGAGGAGGAGATGGAAGCATTACACAAGGTATTGTTGATCGATTGGCACCTGATGCCGAACTTCTGGTATTTGAGATCAGTAGTTCTTTTTGTGAAGCGATGAAAAAACAGTTTCCCCAGGAAAATGTAAAGATCATCAACGATTCTGCAGAAAACATTCACAAATATCTTGATGGAAAGAAGGTAGATTACATTTTTTCTTCCTTACCATTTAGTTTTATTTCTCCTGAAATTCGGGATGAGATCCTTCGCCAAAGCAGCTCCGCTCTTAACAATAGTGGCTACTTTATTCAAATTTGCTATTCTTATTTGCTTAAAGGTCTATTTAAGAAGCATTTTAAATCAGTGAGTTCAAGTTTTACTTTGAAAAATCTACCTCCTGCATTTGTGATGGTTTGTAAATAATTTTTGCAATGGATATCCTGAAAACAGCCCTTCTGGAAATGTGCAGGAAGAATAAAAAAGCATTCTTTTATCCCGAAGATATTCTCAAAATTATGTTTCCTGAGGATTGGGATCAATTCCTTCCTGAGTTGAAAAGTCTGTTGGAAGAACTTCTACAAGAGGGAGAAATTGTGTTGAAGTCGAAAGATCCAAAAATTCAATTCTCTGAACTCAGTAATTATTCATTCAAAATAAAGTGTAATACCAAACCTTAATTGATTTGTATCTGTTGAACTAGGAAAAATAGACTAATGGACAATCAAGTAAATTTTCCAAAAACCCCGTTACATGTTCCTGATGGGCAGGAATTGATCACTTTGGGAGCAGGGTGTTTTTGGTGTACAGAAGCGGTTTTTCAACGTTTGAAAGGCGTACATAAAGTAGTTTCCGGCTATTCAAATGGAATTATAGAGAATCCAAGTTACCAAGAGGTGTGTTCTGGGACCACTGGGCATAATGAGGTCATTCAGGTTTATTTTGATCCAAAAGTTATAAGCTTGCATAAAATCCTAGAAGTATTCTTTGCTACCCATGATCCTACCTCCCTGAATAGACAAGGTGCTGATTCTGGCCCTCAATATCGTTCGGGAATTTATTATGTGAGTGAGACTCAGCAAAAGCTAGCAAAGGAATTAAAAGAGCAATTGAATGAGTCTGGTGTTTTTGATAAACATATCGTCACCGAAATTGAGCCATTATTAAGCTTCTACCCCGCAGAAAATTATCATCAGGACTATTTTAACCAAAATGGTCATCAACCTTATTGCCAATTTGTAATTAAACCTAAAGTGAACAAATTGGAAAAATTCTTTCAAAAGGAGCTGAAACCCTAAAATCAGTTTTTGTATGCTAACAATGAAGAGAACCAGAGCACAAGAATCCAGAGCTGCTATCGAGCGAATGTATATTACGATGCGGCATCTTTTTACCCGTGGTACTTATAAACCCATGGGTATTTCCGGGGAAAGTCTGGTAAGCGCATTGATGGTGTTAAGTCCAGAGATCTATGGTACCATTACTGACCAAGAAAAAATAGAATTGGATGGTTTGCTATATGTCATGGAGCGACTTCCAAGAGGAATTGAGGAATGTCGATATGTGCGATTGATCAGCCGGGAAGGGTATGAGACTTCTCATTTGACTCCTATCGTTCCACCAAAGCGAAAAAGGAACTGTTATCGATTGGATGATCAGGTGATGTATGTGGAAATGACCAGAGGCAGATCTGATATTTATGATATTCTGACTCACCTGACATTTTTATACATCGAATCCCGAAAGATTCTGAATAACAGTACCGATCCAAAAGGTAAAATTTCCCAAAATTGGATTATGCTGGAGGAACTGGTGAAGAAAGAGGAGGCAGGTGAAACCTTTGAAAAAGAAGCTGCAAGTGCTTATTTAAGCCACTTGATCGGAAGAACCTTTGAAGAAACGGTTGCTGCTGTAGAGAAATTTGAAAAGTCCTCCAATTCCAATAGCCTATTCTCCATCGTTTATCATATGGGAAGATTGGCTTTTGAAGAAAAGAACAAAGGCTTGGATCGAGAAATATCATTTTCTGCCACTTTGAGAGAGCGAGTAGGTCACCATGTTTACGGAGAACTCTGGGCTAGAAGAATCAAATTGGCATTGGAAGAAAAGAACCTGATCAAGCGTCCTATTCATGTGATTTCGGCGAATCTCCATTCGGTATTAAATACCATTTATGGTCATCAGCTTTTAGGACTAAAAGATTATGAAGCCATTGAAAAAGTGGCGATGGATATCTCTGTCAAAGCGAAATCAAATAAAGGAAAAGCCATTTATGACTATGCTCTTAAACATGGATTCATTGACCTTCCTGATGAATCAGGCACAAATATCGGTGCACAGATTATTGATACAGCACTTTTAGAAAAAGATGAATTAATACCTGGAGTAAGCCTAAACAAAGAGAAGGAAAAAAGACCGGTCTTTGTAGTAATGGATTATGCTTTTGGAGAGCAGGCTTATGAATGTTTCGATGAACTTCTAAAGCCATTTAAAAAGGGAGAGAAAGATATCCCGTTGAATGTTGTTTCTACCAGTATCATGGGAAAAGCAGGGATTCTTTACGGCGGAAAGGGCGATTTAATGATTCCTAATTCCCATATTTTCGAAGGCACTGCCGATAATTACCCTTTTAAAAACGAATTGAAAAAGTCAGATTTTGAAGGTTTCGGATTGGGAGTTTATCAAGGTTCAATGATTACGGTTTTGGGAACATCCCTTCAAAACAGGGATATTCTGACCTATTTTATGCAATCAAGTTGGAATGCCGTGGGTCTGGAAATGGAAGGAGCGCATTATCAAAAAGCAATACAATCGGCTTCAAAAATCAGAAGAAGTATACCTTCCAATGTCAAAGTTTTATATGCCTATTATGCTTCTGACAATCCTTTGGAGACTGGAAGTACCTTGGCTTCTGGAGCATTGGGAATGGAAGGAGTGAGGCCTACTTATCTGATTACCTATAAGATACTGGAGAAGTTGTTTTCATAAAATCTAGGCTGCTTGTTAACAGGCAGCTATTTTTTTACGTCTTGCTTTCAAATCAAAGCTGATCCAGAAATGCATAAACATCTCAATTTTCTATTGCTCTTCCTCTTCCTTGTATTTATTCAAAGTTGTGGTGAAGACGGAGCCCTTGGTAAAACTGAATTTTATTGGGATCAAACAGGTTGCGCTGACCCTTGGGCAAGCATGGGAGGAAATTCTGACGATGAATTAAAATCGGCAATTTTAGACTATCTGAAATCCGAAGGGGTGAAGAAGGCTAGGTTCATTGGTTTTTCTGATGAAGCAGAACAACAGTTTTGTCAATCATGTTTCTGTACTACCGGAAGGAGGTTTCATCTAGAGGTTCCCAATAATCAAAAAAGCAAGATGCTGGAATTAGGATTTAAAGAAGCCTGAACGAAAACTGCTTCAAAAACAAAAGAGCCACTCAGTTTTGAGTGGCTCTTGCTTTTCTATTGAAGGTTAGATTTAATCGGAGGAGGTCCTGGAGGTACCATTCCTTTGTACACATAATCTCCCAAATGTTCCTTAAAATCAGCTTTCACAGCTTCCACCAACTCAGGATTTTGGAACAAATCTACCATCGTCATGGATAATGCTTTGGCAGCATAAGCCATTCCTTTATGCCCAATAGACATACCTCCAGCTGCAACAACAGCCCAAGAGTGCCAAGGAGTACCATTTGGAGCAGTGGTCGCAGAAAGTCTGATAGTCGGCACCACATAACTTACATCTCCCACATCGGTACTTCCACCCATGCTATGTTCAGCAGTTTCTTCCATCGGTTCAATCTCAGAGACTAGACCTATTTGAGGCTTTCCTGTAGCCTCTTGAATTTTCTTTGCAAACTCTTGTTCTTCTTCGGTGTAAGAAATCGACCCTAAAGTCTCCAAATTCTTCTGTAAGGCCGCAGATCCAGTTCTATTGACCAATACTTCATGAATACCTGAAATCAAATTCACCTCGTAATCCACATTTGCCATGATGGCAGCACCTTCAGCCATTTTCATGACTTGTTCATAAACAGGCATCAAACCCTCTCTACTGCTATCCCTAACACGAACCCAAATTCTGCTGTAATCAGGAACAACATTGACAACCTGGCCAGCATCCTGAATATGATAATGGATTCTAACAGTCGGTTTGATATGCTCTCTGTAATAGTTTATGCCTGTGGTGTAAAGTTCCAATGCATCAGAGGCCGATCTGCCATTCCAAGGATCCGCTGCAGCATGTGCTGCTTGTCCTCTAAATTCCACTTGGAAGTCTACCAAAGCAAGACCTTTTTGAACAGCAGCTTTCGTTTCTGCCGCTGGATGCCAATCCATCACCACATCTACATCCTCAAATAAACCAGCTCTGATCATCCATAATTTCCCAAAGAATTTCTCCTCTGCAGGAGTCCCGTAAAATCGAACAGTTCCTTTGATTTTTCCTTCTTCGATCAAGTCTTTAATTGCCGCCGCAGCTCCTAAGGAGGCTACGCCAAAAAGGTTATGTCCACAACCATGACCTGGAGCATCTTCATGCAAGGGACTTTTGTAAGGAACTTTATTTTGGGAAAGTCCAGGAAGTGCATCAAATTCCCCTAAAATCCCTATCACAGGAGAACCTGAACCATATTCTGCTACAAAGGCAGTAGGAATCTCTCCAACACCTCGGGTAACTTTAAATCCAAGGCTTTCTGCATAATCAGACAAGGCGGCAGCGGATTGAGTTTCCTGAAAAGCTATTTCTTCAAAAGACCATATTTTATCACTCAAATCAGTCAATGCTTCAAAGCGCGAATCGACTGATTGGATCACTTCATTTTTAAGGGGATTTGGTTTCTCTTTCTTTTGCGCCTGCAAAGGAATACTGCTCCAAATTCCGATTGTAATTAGGAGGAGGGAAGGGTACAATTTTTTCATAGGTTGATGGTTTTTTTTGTGTTTTTAAGGTAAGGAAAATTTTGATTTAAGAATTGAATGCCTTCGATTATGGATCGGTAAAAAAAGAAAAAGCAGCCTTTCAGCTGCTTTAATATTCTAATTTGATTTCTGTCTACCAAGCGATTCCATAGTCATCTCCATAATCACTGGATCCACCCCAGAAGGTACCATGCTTCCAATCAAACCAGATTGCATTGATTGGGCCAGATGTTTTGTTCCAAAGTTCGATGGAATATCCTTTTGAAGCCAATTCTTTATTCACCCAATCCGGAGAATCATTTCTCAAGACAATCGCTCCTGGTCTTACCTCATGATCTCCGAATGAACTTTGCATTTGATAGGAGTTGAAATTTGGTGCTTCAACCGATTCTTGAACGTTCATCCCAAATTCCACCATATTTAGAAATAACTGCAACAAATTCTGATCTTGAGAGTCACCACCTTGCACTGCAAAAGCCAATAGTGGTTTTCCATCTTTCATTGCTAAACTTGGCGTCAATGTCACTCGAGGTCTTTTTCCAGGTTCTGGTAAATTATATGGATTTAGGTTTTCATCCAGAACAAAACTTTGCATACGCTGAGACAAGCCAACACCGGTATTACCAGCAACGACTGCTGGAATCCAACCACCACTTGGGGTGACTGAAACAACCCAACCTTCAGCATCGACTGCTTCCACGGATGTTGTGCCTTTTTGGAAGTTGTCGATAAACTCAGTGTCCAGTTTGGTATTGATTTGCTCTGGATTTCTGAAAGCTATGGCCTCTTTATTCTTATTTAAAAGATCTAGATATGGATTGGTTTCACCTTGAAATGGATAAGGATCACCAGCGGTAATATTCGGATCATTTCTATCACCAATTAGCTTGGCTCTTTCTTTTGCATATTCTTTGGAAAGCAATCCTTTCATCGGAGACTTTACAAATGCTGGATCTCCATAATAGAAATCGCGATCTGCAAATGCCAAGTTCATCGCTTGGTACACTGTATGAATGTATTTCGCTGAGTTATAACCCATTGATTTCAAGTCAAAATTCTCAAGGATATTTAAAGATTGGAGCAGGGCAGGACCTTGAGTCCATTCTTGAAGTTTGTAGACATCTATCCCTTTGTAATTGACATGTAGCGGCTCTTCAATTTTTACCTTCCAGTTTGCTAAATCTTCTTCAGTGAAAAGTCCACCTTGTTCTCTTGTACCTCTTACTATTTCCTTCGCGATATCTCCTTTATAGAACCTGTCATAGGCAGCATAAATAGCTTCTTTTCTTGATTTGCCTTCAGCTAAAGCTTTCTTTTCAGCCTCTACTAGCTTTGAAAGCATTTGGTATAAATCTTCCTGGACAAAAATCTCTCCTGGTGATGGAGCTTCTCTTTCTTCTCCAAGGTGTGGAAGAAAGATTTTCTTTGAATAAGACCATTGTTTGATTCTAGCTTTTTGCGATTCCATGGCATTGGCTGTCTGCGCCTCAATCGGATAACCTTTAGCAAGATCCATGGATGGTTTTAATATTTGTTCCAAACTCATGGTTCCGTATTCAGCAAGCATGGTCATTATTCCTCCTGGTGTTCCTGGAGTCGTGGCAGCTAAGGGTCCGTATTGGGGAGGGTAATCCATTCCTTGGGATTTATAAAACTCTACCGTTGCACCAGTTGGGGCATACCCTAGGGCATTGATTGCAATGACTTTTTTAGTATTAGGATTATAGATCAAAGCCTGAGTTTCTCCACCCCAAGAGAGTACATCCCACATGGTGGAAGTGGCGGCAATCATGGCACAAGCTGCATCTACCGCATTACCTCCTTGTTGGAAAATAGCTGCTCCAGCAGAGGCACCAAGTGGTTTTCCTGTAATTGCAACCCAATCTTTCCCATGAAGAATGGGTTTATTGGTTGGGGTGGTACCTGCTCCAAGTCCAGGCAATCCTTGCCCGTTTACATTCCAGGATAGAAGTAATAGAACAATCAGGTAAAATTTTCTCATTTGAATAGGTTGTTTATTGGTTTTCGTCTAAAAGTTGGCTCATAATGGGTTTAAAGCCAGGGAACTGGGAATTATAATGGGTGAATAATTGGAAAAGTCCACTGGGGTCTTTTAGATCAATGCTATTGTTTTCAGTATATTCTTTCATTTCTTCAGCGCTATCGCCGAATACTTCGAAAATCTTTTTTCTTCCATTTGGCATTTCATAAACGTCTTCACCTCGTAGATAATAATAGATATTTCGCTTGATGATTTGATCATTTCTGTTTCCTACCATCAATGCTGTATTATAATTAGATTCTTTGAAAACAGCCATAGTTCTTCGCATGAGCGGTAATTCCCCATCAATTAAGACTTCAAAAAAACCGGAAATTGGGGAACCCTCATCCTTAAAATCCATCCCATTGACAAAATATCTCGGTACTTTATAAGTTGAATCTACCCAAACCAAATTCTGAATTCGTAAGCCTGGCATAACCGAAACTAGGTTGTTTTCAGGTTCCATTAATTCAAACATGTTTGAAACAATATTATACCGAACTCTGAAGCCCTCTAATAGTTGCTGATCTCTGTATAAAAGCAATGAAGCAGTATTCCACTTAGTGTCCAGGTAATTGGTTCCTTCCACCTTTTTGGGTTCTGGTGGAATTCCATAAACAGCATTACCACCGATCATATTTGGTCTATCATTAAATAAGTTGGTGATATTATTGGCTCGAATGGTTTTTTGGAGGGCTGCACCAGATCCTTCAGCACCATATTTCACCAATAAAAGATCTCCGAGATTTACATCCTCATTAAGTCGAATTACTTTTTCATATTTGTTATATCCAGGATAGGAGAGAGCCAAAGTATATTTATCGCCCACCACATTTTCGATTTTAAAATTCCCCCCACTTTTTGAAACTTGTCCAAACGCGGTTCCGGTTAAGGTTACACTTACCCCATCAAGATATTCTTTAGTGTCTAAATCCAAGATTCTGCCGGTAATTTGAAAAGTTTGTGCAAATGATTCGAATCCACTCAATGCCACAAAAGCCAGGATAAACAACCAGGAAGACCGATGAAATTTCTTAGTAATCATAGTTTGGGCTTTTTCACGTTAGTATAGTAATATAACCTAAAATGATGTAATCATTCCATTTTGAAGCTGGATACTTCGAATATTTAAAATATTATTAATAGAAATTCAGGATATCCTCCTATTTTGCGATTATGCTTGATAAAGGCTTATATTTGGAGCAATCGAACTGATTGTTTTCCAGTTTTTTACACTTTGAAAATCACACCAACCATTGGATTTCTCTTCATTTAATTTTGAATCTTCCTTACAGGAGGGTCTTGACGCAATGGGTTTTGATCAACCCACACCCATACAAGAAAAAGCAATTCCTGTCATTCTAAATAATAAAGACTTGATAGCCTGCGCACAAACAGGTACAGGAAAAACAGCTGCCTTTATTTTACCCGTACTTAACAAAATCTCAAAGTCTGGTTCTGATAAGCTCAATACCTTGGTTTTGGCGCCTACCAGAGAGCTTGCTATACAAATTGATCAACAGATTCAGGGCTTTTCTTATTTCCTTGGAATTAGCTCAATTCCGATTTATGGAGGCGGAGATGGCCTAGTTTGGGAGCAGCAAAAGAAAGCTTTGGAAACAGGAGCAGAGATTGTTGTTGCTACACCAGGTAGATTGATTGCCTTGCTTGCCGGTGGAAAGATGGATTTAAGTTCTTTGGAGCATTTGATTCTAGATGAAGCGGATCGGATGATGGATATGGGTTTTTCTGACGATATATTGAAAATCGTGAATTACCTTCCCAAAAAGCGTCAAACCATTCTGTTTTCAGCGACTATGCCATCTAAGATCAGGCAGTTCAGTATGAAAATATTGAATCAGCCAGAGGAGATTTCCATAGCTATCGGTAAAACAGCTGAAGGAGTTACTCAGTCTATGTACTCCGTATATGACACGCAGAAAGAAAATTTGGTGAAGCATATTCTTTCTCAAAAGAGCTACGAAGCTGTGATCATTTTTGCTTCGACCAAAGAAAAAGTAAAAGGCTTATACAAGGTTTTAAAGAAGCATTTTGATGTAGAAGCTTTCCATTCGGATCTGGAGCAAATAGATCGTGAAAAGATCATGTCGGCCTTTAAAAACAAGGCAGTCAAGATCCTAATCGGTACAGATATTATTTCAAGAGGAATTGATGTGGTCGGTATAGAGCTCGTGATTAATTTTGATACACCAAGTGATCCAGAAGACTATGTTCACCGTGTAGGAAGAACAGCAAGAGCAGATAAAGAAGGGGAGGCGATCACTTTTGTGAATCCAAAGGATCAACCCAAGTTTGCCAGAATCGAGAAACTTATCGGAATGAGCATTACCCAAAATCCTCTTCCGGATGATTTTGAGAGAGGACCGGTATACCAGGGAGATTCTTTCAAAAGCAACAGAAAGCCCGCTGCCCATGAAAAGAAAGCAGGAAGTAAGCCTAAATCAAAAGGGAAAAAGAAGTTTCCTCCAAGGCAAAAACCAGTTCAAAATCCTGAGGCACATCAAGAAAAACCAAAGGAGGATAAAACTAAAAATAAGCAATCTCAAAATTCTGAATCTAATTCAAGTAATATTTCAAACTCATCTGGATCAAGCAAATTCGGAAATAGAAAGAATGTAATAGAACCTTAATTGAAACATTATTTTAATTGTAATTCCAAAGTACTTCAGCTAAATTGAAGTACTTTTTATTTTTAATGCTTGTATATGCAATACATAAAATACAAGTCTAGAGGTTCATCTGTTTCATTTTTGCAGGAAATTCTAGGCAAGCTCGGTTATACTGTCAGTTCTTCAGGATATTTTGATTTGGCAACAGATCAGGCTGTAAAGGATTTTCAAGGTAAACATCATTTGGTGGTGGACGGTGAAGTTGGGATCAAAACCTGGACGATACTTCTTGATGTAGCGAAACCGTTTTTAGCATTTGGCGACAAATTTTTAGGGGAGCAAGACCTAATCAATTTTTCCAAGGATTATTCGCTGGAACTAGGTGTGGTAAAAGCTGTAAATGAAGTGGAAAGTAGTGGAAAAGGATTTTTGATAAATGGGAAGCCTAAGATACTTTTTGAGGGGCATGTTTTCTGGCAGCAATTAAAGGAACGAGGGTTTGATCCTCTTTCATTTTCTAAACCTGAAAATGAGAACATTCTATATAAATCCTGGACTAAGAAACATTACTCTTCTGGAACTAAGGAGTACGAGCGTTTAGAAAAAGCGATGGAAATCGGTACAGATCCTAAGATCAAAGAAGCAGCTTTGGCTTCTGCTTCATGGGGTTGTTTCCAGATTATGGGATATCATGCCATTCCCTTAGGGTATGGATCTGTTTCTAATTTTGTGGATCAAATGTACCTTCATGAGAGGAATCATTTAGAGGCATTTGGAAAGTATATCAAAAAATATGGTTGCTTGAAGCACCTGCAAGTTAAAGATTGGGCAAAATTTGCCAGGTGCTATAATGGTTCGGGATTTGCACAGAATAAGTACGATATTAAATTGGCAGCCGCCTTTGATAAATTTTCGAGTTAAAAACCCAAGTATATGTTATTTAGTGAATTAATAAAGTTATTTGAAAGAGACATCGATCGCCTATACGCGGAGATTGAGGCCTATTCTGTTGAAAAAATCCTCTGGGAAACCAATCATCATATCAGCAATTCTGCTGGGAATTTATGTTTACATCTTTTGGGAAACTTACAGGCTTTTGTAGGTTACGAACTTGGAGGATTTGAATATACTAGGGACAGAGAATTTGAATTTGCCGGAAAAAATGTCCCCAAATCCGATCTTTTATCTTCCATCAGTAATCTGAAAAGAATCATGATATCCAGTCTTGAAGGTATGGATGAAAGCTTAGTGGAAAAAGACTATCCAAAAGAGGTTTTTGGGAAACCCATGACCAATGAATATTTCCTGATCCATCTGTATGGTCATTTTAATTACCATTTAGGACAAATCAATTACCATAGAAGGTTATTGCATCCATAGAATTTTAACTGAGTAGAGGATAATCTAATTTCATTGAAAAATGATTTCCCTGTTTTAAAACCAAGGATTATCCTTAAAAAGAAAAAAGCTCCGAATTTTCGGAGCTTTTTATTTTAGTAAAGAGTTCGGAACCTAATTGTTCCCGGTATTGTCTTCAGCGCATCAATGGCATCTGGTGAGTAAGCCTTGTCAATGTCTGTGATTACATAACCGATTTTTTCATTAGTCTTCAAATACTGACCTACAATATTGATTTCGTAGTTAGCCAGAACTTGATTTATCTTAGCCAAAACTCCAGGTTCGTTCAGGTGAATATGAATCAAACGATGCGCATCCTGCAAAAATGGTAATTGGATATTCGGGAAGTTGACTGAATTATAAGTATTTCCAGTGTTGATATACTCCATGATTTTGCCAGGCACAAAACGAGCGATGTTTTCCTGAGCTTCCAATGTACTACCTCCAATATGAGGAGTTAGAATGGTATTTGGCAAACCGATCAATTCAGAAACAAATGGCTCTGAGTTATTTTTAGGTTCTTCAGGGAAAACGTCCACAGCACAACCTGCTAAATGACCTGAAAGAATCGCATCTTTCAATGCAGCAATTTCCACCACATGCCCACGGCTCAGGTTGACCAAAATTGCACCTTTCTTCATCTTGGTAATTTTTGCCTGATCGATCAGGTTTTTGTTTTCCTTTCTGCCATCTACATGGAGGGAAATCATGTCACAGGTACTTAGCAATTCATCCAAAGAATCTAGCTTAGTGGCATTACCTAAGGCAAGTCTTTCAATCACATCGTAATAGAATACATTCATCCCCATGTTTTCTGCCAAGACAGAAAGCTGCGCTCCGATGTTTCCATAACCTACGATACCCAATTTTTTACCTCTAATTTCGAAGCTACCACTTGCAGATTTGTCCCACTTACCTTGATGCATTGCTACTGATTTATCAGCAAAGTTTCTCATCAAGAAAATGATTTCAGCAATTGCCATTTCCACAACAGATCTGGTATTACTGAATGGAGCGTTGAAAACCGCAATTCCTTTTTCCTGACAAGTTTCCAGGTCTATCTGGTTTGTTCCGATACAAAATGCTCCGATAGCAATCAATCGATTGGCATTCTCCAATACTTTTTTAGTGATATTGGTCTTAGAGCGGATTCCGATAATAGAAACGTTCTTGATCTTTTCACAAAGCTCTTCTTCGCTCATTGCAGAGCTGATCACTTCTACTTCATAGCCTTCTTCTTTCAGAAGGTCTACACCGATTGGATGGACATTTTCCAATAGCAAAACCTTGATTCTGCTTTTTGGATAAGAAAATTTAGTATTCAACTTATTGATATATAAGATCTCGTCTAAACTTGGAGCTATGTGATCTGCCTGGCTAGTTACCCTTGGGCGTGACACATTCTCGGTAAAGGCATAAAATTTATTTGCTAGGCCAGAGGCCTTGATTTCATAATCTGTGTATCCATCGCCGATTACGTAGATATCACCTTCCAGATTGATTCTTTTGATAGTTTCTGCCTTTCCGTTATTGGAGGAAAGAGGGTTTTCTCTATTGAAATCAATAATGTTTCCATTTTCGTCATAAACGAATTCATTGGCAAAAACATTCTCTTTTTTGATGCCATAATCACCTACGATTGGGATGATAAAATCCTTGAATCCATTGGAAATAATGTAAATATCTTCCGCATTGTCCTGAAGAAATTCCTTATTTCTCTCAAATGATTTGGAAACCTTTTGCTTTAAGGCATCTATTAAATCCTCAATCTGCGGCTTGCTGGCATTAAGGATTTCCAATCGCTGGATCAAGCTATCTCTGAAGGTCAAAGAGCCTTCCATTCCCAGATCAGTGATGTCTTTGATGGCTTGTAATTTACTTTCTCTTTCTGGATCCTTTTCTAGGCTTATTTCACCTAAGATGTCCAAAGCTTCCACTTGCGTGAAAGTACTGTCAAAATCAATGATAAATTTTTTGGTTTGAGGCATGAGCAGGGTCGATTTTTGAATCAGGCAGTAAAATTACAGTATTGTTAAAATTATCGAAGCTTTATTGAATAAATTGTTTCTATAAGATTTACTTCTAACTTTTTTGGCAATACTTTTTAAAAATGAAATCCGATTTTGAATGTAGATATTTTTCGAAATGAAATCTTAAATCTTTTAAACGAAGCTATAAACCTGTATTTTTGGAAAGAAATTAAATTCGGAACTATGAACAGATTATTCAGTTTGCTGACATTTTGTGCTTTTGGACTTAGCATTGCTTGCTCATCTCCAACAGCAGTTGAGACAGAAAAGTCTCCTTTGGACACTGTAGCCGGGAATTATGGCCAAGAGGTGAAGGAACTGGAAATCACACCTACTTCCGAAATGGTCCAAACAGTGGAACAAAGCGGAACTTTCGAAGGTAAAATTTCCGGTGAGATCAAAGAAGTTTGTAGCAACAAAGGCTGTTGGCTGAAAATGGATCTTCCAAATGGGAACAGTATGCGGGTAACTTTTAAAGATTATGGTTTTTTTGTCCCTAAAAACTCCCAGGGTTTTCCGATTATTCTGGAAGGAATCGCAACTCTCAGTGAGACTGACGTAGAGACTTTGCAACATTATGCTAAAGATGCCGGAGCTTCAGAAGAAGAAATCGCTCAAATAACTGAACCTAAAAAGGAAATTACATTTGAAGCAGTAGGAGTGAAAATTAAAGAGAAAGCTTAAGAATGGCGATAGCTTTAGATAATTTACGAGTAGGGAGGGTTTACCAAATGACCAATCAGGGAGAGGTCAGGAAGTTGGAAATCATTGACCGTTTAAGCGGTGATAACTTCAAAGTAAAGGATTTAGATACTCTAGAATATTACACCATTTTTGAATTGCTTCAATGGGGCAAAGGGAAGGATTACGATCTTGATGAAATCAGATAACCTGAAGTAATTTTCACTTTGTGATTTTTGATACAATATCTTTCATCGAGCTTTCTAACTTTCGGGAAAATTTAAATAATGAGTAAAAAAAGCGCAATTGGGGCTATCCTCGGAGCAAAATGCCCACAATGTAGAACTGGAAGACTTTTTCCTGTTTCACCTTTCAGTTTTAAAAAAATATCTGCAATCAATTCCACTTGTCCACATTGCCAGGCCAACTTAAATCCCGAACCGGATTTTTATTATGGTGCCATGTATATCAGTTATGCATTTTCTGTGGCATTGGTGATAACAGCGCTTACTGCCATTAATATTTTGATCGAAGAACCGGAACTTTGGATGTATCTTTCAACTGTCCTAGTTGGAAACCTTTTGCTTTTTCCTGCGATGCTTCGCTATTCAAAAGTTCTTTATCTCTATGGACTTGGGAAATTAAAATACAGGGGTGATTAATCTTTAAGATATCTGGAAGGTTTCAGACTGATCAGAATCAAACTGACAAAAACCAATAAAAGGTAAAATAAAGCCGGTAAGCCTCCGATAACAGAAAGAATTCTTACTCCATCTATTCCTGAAAACATCACCATGATCCAAGCCATAAAAGCGATCAATGTTCCCCAAATGATTTTCAGATTGGTATCAGTTTGAAATGGATCTTTTCCGAATTTTTTCATACTTAAACTTGCCAAGGCATCTGTACTTGAATCCGCAGCCGTTACATAGGATATAAAAATAGCTAAGATGAATAGGCGGGCAAATAATTTGAAATATCCCATATCTTCAAAAACCTGGTAAATGATTGATTCAGGTCCAGCCGTCTCAAAAAGATTTTGATATCCATCAGGATTGAGTAGGGCAAAGTCCAAAGTTGTTCCTCCGAAAATTCCCATCCATATCAAGCAGAATGTGGCTGGCAATAACCAGTTAAATAGTAAAAATTCCCTAACTGACCTTCCATAAGCTATTTTCCCTAAAAAAAGAGCAGTTACCGGAGCCCAGGCCATCCACATGGCAAAATTAAATACTGACCAATCATAAGTCCATTCATTTCCGCTACCGCTTAATTGAAGACTTAAATCCAAGAAATTCTTTCCATACTCCTGGAATCCAGCAATTACTGAATCAAAGATTTTCACGCTATTTCCGAGCATTACAAAAAGTATAGCGATCAGGAAAAAGAAAAAAAGATTGATTAGTGAAAGATTTTTGATGCCTTTTTCTATTCCCGTTGAAGAAGAAATCACAAAAGTTAACAAGATTGCTAAGGTGATAAAGCCTGAAAGAATAGGCATATCCCAGGTCGGAAATAGTTTTAAGAATCCTCCTGTAAGACTTAAAACGCCAGCTCCTAAAGCTCCGGCCATTCCTGTCACCAATGCAAAAAGGCTGATGCTATCTAATAAATTACTCCATGCAGACTTTGGTTTAGAGCCTAACAATGGACTTACTGCTAGACTAATAGTAGGTTTATTTAAACCTTGATAATAAAACAAAGCGAAAGAAAGAGCAGGTACCACATAAATAGCATAGGGCGTATAACCCCAGTGAAAAAACAAGGCTCCCAAGGAAAATTCTGTGGCAACTACTGATTTGGCTTCTAATTCTTTGAAAGAAGGAGGATAAAGAAAATGGGAAAGTGGCTCTGCGCTTCCCCAAAACAATATACCCACGGCAATGGTGGTGCATAAAACGATGGCAAACCAACTTAGACGTGTTAGTCTAGGTTTGGCATTTTTTCCTCCAATTCTTTTATTGCCAAGAGGTGAAATGAAAATAAAAAGACATAAAGCTGTCATTCCAAAAGAAAGCCAACTAAAGCCTAAACTGAAATTATGGAGGATAAGTGATTGAATAGTTTTCAAAAAGGCAATGAATCCTGAAGGCAAAACCAAGCTAAATAAAACAGCTAGGATAAGAAGAATAAAAGATGGCCAAAAGACCCAATTGCGAATATTTAATTTAAAAAACGAATTTCTTTTTCCCATTAGAAGCAAGTTAATGGATTTTTAGAAGGAATATTCAAGGAGAAGTTCAAACAATAAGGAATCTGAAATGCATGAAATTCACGATTGAATCTTTTGAGAGTATAATTTAACTCAATGTATTTACCTGATTTTGCTTAGATCTTAGGAATAATATAAAGTGCCTTGATTTGTCTCACAAACTATTTGTGAATATTACTAACAAAAACCGATGTTTTACTTAACAATTTTAATTGAGTTCCGTTTACTTTCTAAAATTCTTAAATAATGGAAAACATTCTCAAAAAACTCAAGGTTGAGGTGAATGAAAAACTTTACTTAAAAGATCCCTTCAGTTCGGAATTAGGTACTGCCATAGTAAAAGTTGGGGCGAGTTTAATTTTAAAATTGGGCATGGAACATTTTACTTTTAAGAAATTGGCGCAGGAAATAGGAGGGACTGAGCCTGCCATTTATCGTTACTTTGAGAATAAGCATAAATTTCTTTTATATCTCACAGCATGGCACTGGGCATGGATGGAGCATAATTTGGTCTTTGGAACTGCTAACTTAGTGGATCCAAAAGAAAGACTAGCAATTGCCATTAAACTTCTTGTGGAAGGACCAATTGTCACTGAGAATGACTATTTAAACCCAAGAGATATCCGTAATATTGTTATTAACGAATCATTGAAAGGCTATTTAACTAAAAGCGTTGATCTGGAGCACGAAAGTGGCGTCTTTACACAGCTTTATACTTTTGGGGAGCGGATTGCCAATATTATCAGTGAAATAAATCCTGAATACAAGTATCCTAAAACATTGGCTTCTACAGTTTTAGAATCAAGTATTTTGCAATCTTTCAATACAAAGCATCTTCCAGGTATGACTGAATCCAGTCTAGATAGAGAAGGAAGACTTCAATTCTTTAAACAATTGGTAGCTAAAACCATCATTCATGAATAGTACGGCAGCGATGAAACCCCTTAAGAGGTTTTTCAATCTTCTAAAAGAGGAAAAGAATCAAGTTTACGGAATTTACTTTTATGCAATCATCAATGGTTTGGTAGCACTTTCTTTGCCATTGGGGATTCAGGCAATTCTGAATTTTATCCTTGGAGGTAGAATCACAACATCTTGGGTTCTATTGGTGATAGTGGTCGCAATTGGAGTGGCTTTTGGAGGCTATTTACAGATTTCCCAATTACAGATAACGGAAAAATTGCAGCAAAGAATTTTCTCAAAAGCTGGTCTTTCTATAGCATATAGACTTCCTAGAGTAAAAGCAGAAATCCTTCATGGCAAATATGGTCCAGAAGTAGTGAATAGATTTTTTGATACCATCAATCTTCAGAAAGGCATTTCAAAACTTTTGGTGGACTTTACAACAGCCGTCCTTCAGATGGTTTTTGGCTTGCTATTATTGTCATTTTACCATCCTACATTCATTGTATTCGGAGCTGGATTAATTACGATCTTGATCTTGATTTTTTATTATACGAGTCCCAAAGGGATGGAAACGGCGTTAAAAGAATCATCTTATAAATATCAAACAGCTTACTGGCTGCAGGAAATTGGTAGAACATTAAATACATTCAAATTGGTGGGGTCTACCAATTTACCAATTCTAAGAGCTGACAGATTGATTCAGCGATATGTGGATTTTAGATCCAAGCATTTTGCTGTCCTGATCCTGCAATACAAAATCATGGTTGGTTTTAAAGTACTGATTGTAACCAGTCTTTTGGTAGCAGGCAGCGTTTTGTTAATTAATGAGCAAATCAGTATCGGTCAGTTTGTGGCTGCAGAAGTGGTAATTGTATTGGTTATAAATTCTGTGGAAAAAGTAATTCTGTCTTTGGAAACAGTTTACGATACCTTGGTGGCAGTAGAGAAGCTCGGCACAGTGATGGATCTGGAACTCGAGAGAAGTGAAGACACTGACAAATTGGTGGTCTCAAAGCCAGAAGGTCTAAAATTCGGTATGCAGGATGTGGTTTTCCAGCCAAGAGATGCTAATAAGCCAATTTTAAATGGAGTCAACTTACTTATCAAGCCGGGTAGAAAAGTTGCTATTACAGGCAAAAGTGGAAGTGGTAAAAGTGCTTTGCTTGCTTTATTCGCTGGTCTTTATGAGGATTTTAAAGGAAAGGTTTTAGTCAACGATTTATCAATTGATATGATCCAGCTTGAAAAATACAGAGCGATGGTGGGTGATTGTCTTGAATTCGGTGAACTCTTTCAGGGTACAATCAAAGAAAATATTTTATTAGGAAGAGATGTGCTTCCAGAGCAGTTTGAATTGATTCTCGATTTGGTGGGACTCAAGGATTATATTTATCAAATGCCAGCTGATTTGGAAACAGAATTGCAACCGGAAGGCAAGGGCTTATCGAGGGCAATTGCGCAAAGCATTTTGATTGCCCGAAGTCTGGTCGGAAACCCAAAAGCAATCATTATGGAAAATGCGCTGAGGAATATTAATCCGGAATTGAAACCTAAGATTGCGGATTATTTAATGAGTGGAGATTGGACTTTGGCGATGGTAACTGATGACCCGGTTATCCTGCAAAAAGCAGATGAAATCATCGTTATGGATGCTGGAAAAGTGGGAGTTCAAGGCTCATACGAAGATTATTTACAATACTCAAGAAAGAATTCATAAGCTATGCTGAATATTTCAGGCAATAAAATAAAAGATAGGATCCCTTTCAGTGGCGTAAAAAGTCTGGTGATGACTTTACCTGACAAAGAAAGTCAGAAAAGAATCAGGCTTCTTGCATGGATCATTGCAATTCTATTTATCTCACTGTTTCTTCCTTGGACTCAAAGCATTCGTTCCAAAGGTTATGTCACTGCGCTGAAACCTGAGCAACGTGCACAAACCATTCATTCTATCATCGCTGGTAGAATTGAAAAGTGGTATGTCGCTGAAGGCGCTTTTGTCAGCAGAGGAGATACAATTCTCCGAATTTCAGAAATAAAAGACGAGTATTTTGATTCTTTGCTTTTGCCTAGGACGCAGATGCAAGTAAATGCCAAAACACTCTCTGCAGAAGCCTACAAAGAAAAAGTCGATGCACTTCAATCCCAGCTACAAGCTTTAAGGGAAAACAATGTGCTTAAAATACAGCAAGCTGAGAATAAGCTAAAAATGGCTGAATTGAAAGTACAATCCGACAGCATCAAGTTTCAACAGGCAAAGGTGAATTATGATATTGGTAAACAGCAGTTGGATCGAGCAGAGCAATTATACAAAGAAGGTTTGAGATCCTTGACTGATTTAGAATCAAGAAGATTAAAGTTTCAGGATGTCCAGGCAAAGCTTTTATCTGTAGAAAACGACTATTTAATCAGTCAAAATGAGATGATTTCTGCTAGAATCGAGTTGAACACGGTCGATAATGAATTCAGGGATAAGATAGCTAAAACAAGATCAGAGATTTTCACTGCGATGTCATCGCAATACGATGCAGAAGCTACCACAACTAAATTGGAAAATCAGTATTCCAATTATGAGGCAAGAACTGGATTTAGATATATTCTCGCGCCTCAAAATGGATATCTCGCTAAAGCTATTCAAGTAGGTATTGGAGAAACAATCAAAGAAGGAGATCAGATTCTAAATATCATTCCATCTGACGCTGATTTGGCAGTGGAAATGTATGTTCAGCCAGTTGATTTGCCATTGATTAAACTTGGGAATAAAGTCCGGTTCATTTTTGACGGTTGGCCAGCTATTGTCTTTTCGGGATGGCCAAGAATTTCCAACGGTACATTTGGAGGAGTAGTAGTTGCCATCGATCAGGTTTCCAGCACCAATAACCAATACAGGGTTTTGGTAGCCCAAGATCCTGAAGAGGAACCTTGGCCAGAAATGCTAAGAATGGGATCAGGTGCAGACGGGATTGCCTTGCTAAACGACGTACCAGTGTGGTATGAACTCTGGAGACAATTAAATGGATTCCCTGCAGATTATTATACAAGAGATCAAAAAGAAGCAGAAGCAGCGAAAAAGAAATGATGAAATCTTCAACCTTTACATTGCTTTTTTTCCTCTTGATTTTCAAAGCCAATTCACAGGTTTCGGATACATTAAACTATGACTCATTTATGCAATGGGTAGTAGATTATCATCCTATTGCTACTCAGGCTGATATTAACATAGTAATGGGACAAATGGAAGTGAGAACGGCTAGAGGTGGTTTTGACCCATTGATTTATGGAAATCTGGATAAGAAGTCCTACAACGAAACTCTTTATTACGATAAAAGAGAAGCAGGAATCAGCATTCCCACTTGGGCAGGAATTGAATTGAATGGAAGCTTTGAGCAGAACACAGGAAAGTACCTAAACCCAGAGTATACCGTGCCTTCTGATGGATTGATAGCAGCAGGGGCATCTGTAAATTTAGGACAAGGTCTGATTCTGGATCAAAGAAGAGCTTCGCTTCGTCAGGCTCAGATCTATCAGCAGTCCACTGAGTCCCAAAAAAGGCAAATGCTCAATTCCTTGTACTTACAAGCTACAGATATGTATTGGAGATGGTCCTTGGCGCATACCAATCTTAAATTACTAAGTGAAGGTGTTGATTTAGCTCAAACTCGCTATGAGGCGGTTAAATCCAGCTTTGAATTCGGAGATGTAGCGGCTATCGATACAGTGGAAGCATTCTCCCAGGTTTTGAACCGCCAATACAAAATGCAGGAAGCAGAGAACATTCTTTTTTCTGTCACACAAGAATTGAATACTTATTTGTGGGATGAAGAAGGAAACCCCATCCTTATTAATGAATCCATAGTTCCTGAAGACTTAAAGGAAGATTCTATTACCATCTTGAATAAAGAAGAATTAAGAACCTTAATTGCCAGTCATCCCGAATTGCAACTAGTCGATTATGATCTTGCCAGCCTAGATGTGGAGAGGAGGTTAAAAGCCCAACAGATTATTCCTGTAGTGAAATTGAAGTATAATTTCCTGACGGAAAATCTCAGCGAGTTTGATAATGCTGGATTTTTTGAGAATAATTACAAATGGGGACTTTCTGTTTATACCCCTTTGCTTTGGAGAAAGTCGCGAGGAGCACTTGGCCTGACCAAAGCAAAGATTAATATGAAAGAAAATTCAAGGGATTTGAAAGAAATTCAATTACGAACAAAACTGGAAAGTGAATTGAATTATTTTGAAAACCTGAACAGACAAATTCTGACTTTTAGGCAAAACGTATTAAGCCTAGAAACCCTACTTCAAGGAGAAGTGAGAAGGTTTGAAATAGGAGAGAGCAGCCTGTTTTTGGTCAATGCCAGAGAAGTGTCAGTATTCTCTTCCAAGCTCACTTTAAATGAGTTACTTTCGAAAAGAAAAATTGCATTTGCAAAATCCCGCTATGCCGCTGGCTTGGGATTTGATTAATAATCAACTAGATACAAAATATTATGCCTGCCTTTGTTATTGTTGAGATTGATATCCATTCACCAGAAATCTATGAGGAGTACAAAAAATTAACCCCAGAATCTATTGCTGAATACGGAGGAAAGTTTGTGCTTAGAGGAAACCCTGTCCATGTGCTAGAAGGAGATTGGAATCATGATAGGTTTGTAATGCTGGAGTTTAAAGATAAAGAAACTGCAGAAAAATGGTATTATTCTGAGAAGTACACAAAAGCTAGAGAAATCCGAATGAAAGCTGCCAAAGGAAACTTTTTTATTATCGAATCTTAAAAATTGGCATTTTTATTGGTGTTAATTGCATATTAGTAATTACAAGAATTGATTTAATACAATTTCACCCAGATTGATTCTCTGTAATTCTAATAAAATAATGTTTACACCCACTACCAATCTTTAAAAAAAATATGAAAAAATCAATGTGGTCCAAAATTGGATCAATGAGTCTTGCTGGCTCTATTTTATTAGCTTCCTGTACATCATTTACAGAAGAACCTACGATTGTCGAACAATCAGTTATTCAAGAACAAGCAAGCAGTCTAGAGTCCTCCGTCGACTTGAATGCAAGAAAATCAGCAAAGAGAAATTATTTTGAAAGGTTTTCAAACCAAATTATTTCTTTAGATGAATTTGGTAATCAAACAAAAGAAATCCCCGCTTATTTCCCAGGCTTTGGAGAAGGAAATTCTACTCATATGGGAAAAGCATATTCCTTTTTGAACCAGTATGCTTCTTTTGGTCCTAAAGGATTGGGAACAGTTGGAGCTCCT
This sequence comes from Algoriphagus iocasae, assembly GCF_014206875.1. GTDB lineage: Bacteria > Bacteroidota > Bacteroidia > Cytophagales > Cyclobacteriaceae > Algoriphagus > Algoriphagus iocasae. The sequence goes on from NZ_JACIJO010000003.1 coordinate 1,238,276, forward strand.
GTTTCTCAGTTTTTTTCTAAGGAGTTAGCAGCAATGGGCTTAACAAAACTTCCAGAAGAAGTTAGTTCCTTGACTACTGATGGCAAAGGAAATTCAGTTTGGTTCAAGAATATCGAAAATAATGTAACTCCAACTTCAGATACCAGAATGGACTTTCAGGCAGATGTAGAAATTATCGGAGGAACAGGAAAATTCAAAAATGCATCAGGTACAGCAGTTGTTGAGGGCTATTTTAACCCTTTGAGCGGAGAAGGAATGAGTACCATACAAGGTAGAATAGATTTTTAATCACCCTTAGTTTAATAGTAAAAGAGCGGCATAATTGCCGCTCTTTTTTTATAGGGAAACTCCTCTTTTCCAGGGAATAAAATCAAAATTCTTCTTTTCTTCAGCTTTTGTTTTAATTCTTCCAGATGCTACTTCAATAATTAGATCTAAGAGTCTTTCTCCACAGGTTTCAATGGTTTCTTCTCCTGAAATAATGCCACCGGTATTGAAATCAATAATATCGGGCATTCTAGAAGTTAGCTTATCGTTTGTAGCCACCTTAATCACAGGGCAAACCGGATTACCGGTTGGTGTACCTAAGCCAGTAGAGAAAAGTATAATATTTGCACCACTACCAGCTAAACCAGTGGTACTTTCAACATCATTCCCAGGAGTGCATAGTAAATTCAATCCCGGAGTTTTCAGATATTCAGTATAATCCAACACATCTGCAACAGGAGCTGAGCCACCTTTTTTAGCTGCACCACAGGATTTAATCGCATCTGTCAAAAGGCCATCTTTAATGTTTCCTGGACTTGGATTCATATCAAAACCACTACCAACATTTTCAGCTGCCTTGGCATAAGCATCCATCAAACGGATAAATTTCTCTGAAACCTCTTCACTGGAACATCTATCAATGATCGGTTGCTCAGCTCCACATAATTCCGGAAACTCAGAAAGAATTGCAGATCCACCTGAGGCAACCACCAAATCAGAAATTCTTCCTAAAGTTGGGTTTGCCGAAATTCCAGAAAAGCCATCCGAACCACCACATTCTAATCCTATCACCAATTTTGAAATAGGGGAAGGTGTTCTTGTAAATTTATTTGCTTCAACCAAACCCTGGAACGTTTCTCTGATGGCTTTCTTAATCAAATGTTCGGTAGTTCCTTCAGTCTGTTGTTCACAAATAACAAGTGGTTTTTTAGCTCCCTTTTGAATCTTATCCAATCGGTCCTGCAAAATAGAAACTTGGGCATGTTGACAACCCAAACTCAGGATAGTTGCACCTGCTACATTTGGGTGATTTATATAACCAGCCAATAATGCACAAAGCGTATCAGAATCTCCTCTGGTACCTCCGCAACCTCCTTCATGGGTCAAGAATCGAATTCCATCTATATTTTCAAATACCTTCGAACCAGTAGAAATTGCAGGTTCCGAAAGCGATTCCGTAAATTTTTCATTTTGATAAGCGGCTACAAGATTCCGGACTTCATTTTCGTAAGGGTTTTGAACAGCAAAACCCAATGCTTTTTCGAATGCATCCTGTAGTAATTTTACATTGGTATTTTCACAAAAAACCATCGGTAATACCAACCAATAATTAGCTGTACCTACTTGACCATCAGCTCTTTGATAACCCAAAAATGTTTTGTTTTCAAGGTGTTCTACATTAGGTTTATTCCATTCATAAACGGCACCTAACTCCTTGAAATCTCTGATTTTATGCTTGATATTTGCCAAAGTAATAGCTTCTCCCAACTGGATATTTTTTGTCGTTTCACCTACAATAGTACCATACATCAAAATGTCCTCACCAACGGAAAAATCCTTCAAAGCAAATTTATGTTTGGCTGCTACATCGCTGATTATATTGCCTTTATAACCATTCAATTCAAAAATTTCACCTACCGAAAGATCTGTAAGTGCTACCCCAACATTATCACTAGGGTCTAAACAAAGTGCTTTGTTTATCATCTCTTAAATTTCTTAACTTAGTTTTCAGCTTTGAAATTATAGAAAATATATTCTCCAATGAAAAAAATTATTTCTCTTGGCGAGGTAATGCTTCGCCTTTCGCCGCCATCCAATGAGCGGTTTTTTCAAACCAGGCAGCTAGATATTGAATTTGGAGGATCAGAAGCAAACGTCGGGGCTGCATTGGCTTTTTGGGGAAATCATGTGATTCATTTGACAGCATTTCCTACCAGTGAAATTGGGCTTTCTGCAAGTGCTACCCTTCGAAGAAATGGAATTGACACCAAGTATATCAAACATACTGAGGGAAGAATAGGTGTTTATTTTTTAGAGCAAGGCGCAATGCAGCGGAGCTCTAAAATCATTTATGATCGCGCTGATTCGGTATTCACAAAGATTGATGAAAACGATTTTGACTGGAATGAAATTTTGGAAGATGCAGATGCACTTCATTGGTCGGGAATCACACCGGCATTATCCCAACAGTGTGCTGATTTTGCTTTGCGTGCTTTGAAAGAAGCACATAAAAGAAGTATTCTGGTTTTTGGGGACTTAAATTATAGAAGCAACCTTTGGAAGTATGGTAAAAAACCAAATGAAATCATGCCTGATTTAATGGCATATACGAATGTCATGATCGCTGGAACCCGGGATTTCAACAATTGTCTAGATCAGGAATATTCCGGTTTTGAAGCTGCTAGATCAGATCTTTTTAGCCGATTTAAGCAATTGGAATACATCACCACTACCAAAAGAGAATCTATCAGCTCCTCTCACAATAAAATATCTGCAAAAATCTATTCCAAAGATAAGGTTTATGCATCCCGCGAATATGACCTAAGCCATATCGTAGATCGAGTAGGAACTGGAGATGCTTTTGCAGGAGGCCTTATTCATGGACTGTTAAATAAAGATCCTCAGAAAGCAGTGGAATTTGGAATGGCAGCAGGAGCCTTGAAACATAGCGTACCTGGAGACGTTTTGCTTTGCTCTGAGGAGGAGATACAAGAATTAGTTTTAGGTGAATCAATAGGAAAAATCAAACGATAAAATGAGAAACCCAAGTCCATTTATTAAAAGAATGTATGCAGCAGGAGTGATGCCTATATTTTTTAATCCCGATGAAAAGAAGTGCTTAAAAATGCTTGAAGTAGCTTATGAGGGAGGAATTAGAGTGATTGAAATGGTAGATAGAGGTAAAGAAGCAAAATCTATTTTTCCAGCATTGAGAAAAGCTGCAGATCAGATGCCCGGACTTTACCTCGGAGTAGGAACTATTTATGAACCTAAGCAAGCAGAAACTTTCCTCGATATGGGAGCTGAATTTATCGTGGCACCTGTAATGAACCCTAAATTGGGAGAGTATTGCAAGAAATTAGATATCCCCTGGATACCAGGCTGCGGAACTGTTTCAGAAATATATTTTGCGCAGCAACTAGGTGCGGAATTGGCTAAAATCTATCCAGCCAATATTTTGGGAACTGAGTTTGTAAAATCAGTGCATGCAGTTTTACCGACGATTGAATTAATCCCAACAGGAGGAGTTGAACCAACAGCGGAAAGCCTGAAGTCATGGTTTGATGCCGGTGTTTGCTGCGTGGGGATGGGGTCACAGCTTTTCCGAAAAGATTTAGTTGAGAAAGGGGATTTTGAAGAAATCAAGAAAAAGATTCAGTTCACTATGGATCTCATAAAATCTTTAAGAGCATAAAAAAAGGGGATTTACATCCCCTTTAATTTTATAAATCCGGTTGTGGAGTAGTTCTCAAATAAGGTTTGATCACCTTATGTCCTTTCGGGAATTTAGCCGGAATATCCTCATTTTTAATAGCAGGGGCGATAACCACATCTTCCCCATGTTTCCAGTTGGCCGGTGTTGCTACAGAATAGTTTGCCGTCAACTGAAGAGAATCAATTACTCTTAGCAATTCGTCAAAGTTTCTTCCTGTACTAGCCGGATAAGTGATGATCAATTTGATTTTTTTATCATTTCCTATGACAAATACTGATCTTACTGTGAAGTTCTCATTAGAATTGGGATGAATCATATCATAAAGATTTGCGATTCTTTTATCCTCATCAGCAATGATCGGGAAATTTACTTCAGTGTTTTGAGTTTCATTGATATCAGAGATCCACCCTTTATGGCTCTCCAAACCATCCACACTTAAAGCCATCACCTTCGTGTTTCGCTTTTCAAATTCCTTTTTAAGCTTTGCTACAGCTCCCAATTCTGTGGTACAAACCGGGGTGTAATCAGCTGGGTGAGAAAATAATATTCCCCATCCATCTCCTAAGTACTCATAAAAATCGATTTTTCCTTCAGATGTTTCTGCCGTAAAATTCGGGGCAACATCTCCTAGTCGTAATGCCATTTCTGAAAATTGTTTAAATAACTGTGAAAATTGAATGTCTAGTCTAAAAACGTTTCCTATAAAGTTACGTTCCCCAAATTTGTATTTTTATTAATTCAGGTTAAACTTTTTAACCATCGTCCAATATTTGAAGTTTTATCGTATATAGATGAGTACCTTAAAATTTCAAAACGGAAGATTTTCCGGAAATATCACCCATAATTTACCTTGCCCAAGGTAAAACCTTAATTGAAGATGAAAAGAGGAGTAATAATATTTCAAAAGAATGCCCAAAAGGGTAAAGTTAAAACAAGACTCGCAGCTGGTGTTGGTGAGGATCAAGCCCTTGAGATTTATAAAAACCTTGTCATTATTACGCATCATCAAATTTCTAAAGTGAACTGCGAAAAGCTTCTTTATTTCACTGAATTTGTGGATGATTCAGATTTTAATGAAAGTGATTCCTATCATTTTTTAATCCAATCTGAGGGTGATTTAGGGAAAAGAATGGCTTCAGCATTTCAGGAACAATTTCAACTTGGCTTTGATAAACTATTGATCATAGGAACAGATTGTCCTGAATTGAGCAGCGAAATTTTGGAAGAGGCATTTGCAAGATTGGATAAGGATGAGGTCGTGATCGGTCCGGCAAATGATGGAGGTTACTATCTTTTAGGAATGAAAACTTTTATTCCTGGGCTATTTCAAAAGATTCCTTGGAGTAGTGATCAAGTATTAAGCTTAAGCAAAAAAGTATTAGATTTTCACAATATCAGCTATTCTCTTTTGCCGACACTCATCGATGTGGATACTTTGGAGGATTGGGATTTGGTAAAAAACAAAGTCTTAGCGACACTAGAGTAGCTTAATTCAATCATTTAAAAATCATTACCTGATACTTTATACTAATGACCTTAAAATATTTATATACAACACTTTATATATTCATTATTTTTCAAGTTGTTTCCATTGTTCCCGGTTATAGCCAAACAAAAAAGACAAATCACCAATATGATATTGTAGTAGCTGGATTTAGAATTGGTGGAATGACAGCAGAAAAAACTGAAAATGCAGATCAGGTAAATTATGAAATAAATAGCTTGGTGGATTTCTGGTTTTTCGGGAAAGTTCATGTGGAATTTCTCCAGAAAGCAGATTATCAAAACAAACAGCTGGTTGACGCATATACTCACTCAAATTCCAATCGCGGAGAGTTTGAAACTTTTGTAAAATGGCAACAGGACCATTATGAAGTGGATGCCAATACCTACAAATTCGAAAACAAGGAACCAATCCGTCAAAAAGTATACAGCAGTCCAGCCAAACTTTATTTTGAGGAGCCTTCTGATGGAGATATTCTCATTTCAGAAAATTTCGGAATGCTGACCAAAGTTACCGAAGAAGAACCTGGTGTTTATTCTATTGAAGTAAATGGAAACACCAATACTTTCTACTATGAGCAAGGAGTTCTCCAAAAAGTAGTGCTGGAAAATTCTATCAAAAATTATGTGATAAGGAAATCAGATGACTGAAGAAATTAAAATTTCTATTATCATTCCCACTTTAAATGAATCCAAAAATCTTAAAGAATTACTTCCTTCACTATTGGAAAATGGAGGAGATTTAATTCAGGAGATCATTATTTCTGATGCTGGAAGTACAGACTCCACAATTTCAACTGCAAGGGAATTCGGAGCAGTTATAGTTCAATGCAAAAAGAAGTCACGAGCCCATCAGATCAACAGCGGAATAAAGGTGGCAAATGGGGGCATATTTTATATTGTCCATGCAGATTGTAGACCGGCTATAAATTATTCTAAGGATATCCTTGAAAATTATTTTTTGGGAAAAGAAGCTGGTTGTTACAGATATAGCTTTGATTCAGATAGATTTCTCTTAAAAATCAATTCTTGGTTTACACGTTTTAATGGAATTTTTGCTGGAGGTGGAGATCAAACCCTTTTTATTACAAGAAATCTTTTTGAAAGATTAGGAGGGTTTGATGAAAAATTCACCATTATGGAGGATTTTGATCTCACAAGGAGAATCAAAAAAATCTCTGATTTTCATGTAATTCCGAAAGAAATTAAAGTTTCGGCAAGGAAATATGAAGTTAATGGTTGGCTGATAGTGCAGTTTGCAAATCTGGCAGCATTCACACTTTTTTTATTGAAAATACCTCCTGATTCGATCAAAAGTCTATATTGTAACTTATTAAAACAGCAAAAGACTTCGTAATTAAAGAGGAATGAATAAAGCAACCATTAATGGCATTCAGCAAGTTGGAATAGGAGTAAAGGATGCCAATGAAGCGTGGAAGTGGTATAGGAGAATTTTTAAAATGGATGTCCCTATCTTTCAGGATAGTGCCGAGGCCGCATTGATGACCCGATATACAGCCGGAAAAGTAGAGAAGAGACACGCTATCCTTGCGATGAACATGCAAGGCGGAGGAGGCTTTGAAATTTGGCAGTTTACATCCAGAACCCCAACTGGACCTCAAAAAGCAATAGCCTGGGGCGATCTTGGAATTCTTGCTGTAAAAATCCGTTGCAAAGATATACAGGAGACTTATGCATTCATGCAATCTGAAGGTGTGGAGCTTTTGGGTACACCGACTAAGAACCCAATAGGAGTATCACATTTCTATTTGAAAGATCCATATGGAAATATCTTTGAAATAGAAGAAAACCAATCTTGGTTCTCTAAAAATTCCGATTTAACAGGTGGTGTTTCTGGAGTAGTAATAGGAGTGACTGATGTGGAAAAATCAATTCCTCTTTATAAAAGTCACTATCAGCATTCTGAAATTCTTTTTCAAGACACCAAAGTATGGGATGATTTTGCGCCATTAGTCGGTGATGAAGAATCATTTTCGAGAGTGATTTTAAGAAGTCCTGGAGAAAGAACAGGTGCTTTTGGAAAATTATTATGTCAAACCACTGTAGAATTAGTCGCAGTAAAAGATTCAAAAAGAGCCAAAATCTACGAAGGAAGACTTTGGGGTGATTTGGGCTTTATTCATGTGTGTTTTGATGTATGTGGCATGAAAAACCTTCGTACCAATCTTCAAAACTCAGGATTTCCATTTACTGTAGACAGTAATAATGGTTTTGATATGGGCAAAGCAGCTGGACATTTTGCCTATATCGAAGACCCGGATGGGACATTGGTAGAAATGGTAGAAACTCACAAAATTCCTATTATGGAAAAGTGGGGCTGGTACCTGGATCTTAAGAAAAGAAAACAAGGGAAAACACTTCCAAATTTTATCGTGAAAATGCTTTCCCTAAATCGTGTAAAGGCCTGATCAGGCTTTCGTGATTTTGATAGTTAAATCTAACAGACGGTTCGCATAGCCTGCTTCATTGTCATACCATCCTACGACCTTTACCATGTTTCCTTTGGTAGAAGTTAACTCGGAGTCAATGATGCAGGAATGCGGATTTCCTATGATATCCATGGAGACAATTGGACTGTCTTCAACCTCTACAAACCCCTTTAATTTTTCCTGACAGGCTTTTTTGAAAGCTTGATTGATTTGTTCAGGTGTGACTTCCTCTCTCAATTCCACAATTAAATCAGTCAATGATCCGTCTGGAACCGGTACCCTCATTGCAGAAGCTTCTACTTTTCCTGCAAGCTCCGGAAGGACAATATCCAAAGCTTTCCCAGCATTAGTTGTTGTTGGAATGATAGAATATGCCGCGGCTCTTGCTCGTCTTAAATCGCGGTGAGGAGCATCGTGAAGATTTTGATCATTAGTGTATGAATGAACAGTTGAAGCATATCCTTTCACCAATCCAAAATTCTCATCCAAAACTTTTACCATAGGAGCGAGGCAATTGGTAGTACAGGAAGCATTGGAAATTATCTTTTCCTCCCCAGTTAGAATATCATTATTCACACCCAGTACGATCATCTTGATACTGGGATCTTGCGAAGGGGCGGAGATAATTACTTTTTTCGCTCCCGCTTTTAGATGCTTTTCGGATCCTGCTCTATCCGTAAATCTACCTGTACATTCTATAACCAAATCAATATCCAAATCGGCCCATGGTAAGTTTTCAGGATTGGAAAAGCTAAAAAGTTGGATTGACTTGCCTTCCACAAGCAGTTCATTATCCTTCAGCTCAATTGTGCTTTCTGATTTCCCGTGAATTGAATCATATTTGAGTAAGTGGGCAATTGCTTTTGGGTCAGCTAAGTCATTGATAGCAACTAAATTCAGTAATTTATTTTCCAAAATAAGTTTGGCAGTATATCTGCCGATTCTGCCAAAACCATTAATGGCGATACGTTTTCCTGAGGTAGAAGTCATGGTTTTATTTTTATTGAATTCAAAATTAGTCAAAAGACCGAATTCAACCCGAAGAAAATTTTATTCCTTTTAACTCAGCTTTTTAGCAAAAAACCAAAGAAATTTTGGAGGCTGAATTGGTATTGTAAATTGAACCTTCTATATTTGCACAACCATTTGAAAAAGGAGGTTTTTCAAACGTTTTAAATGGTCCGTTCGTCTAGGGGTTAGGACGCATCCCTTTCACGGATGAAACACGGGTTCGATTCCCGTACGGACTACAAATAGCTTAAATTCAGTTAGTTAGCTATTTATATTGAAATAATTTAACCCCATGGTCCGTTCGTCTAGGGGTTAGGACGCATCCCTTTCACGGATGAAACACGGGTTCGATTCCCGTACGGACTACCAAGACCCAAAGCTCAATCACCGCTTGGTCTAAATTATTTTTGTTTTATGGTTGTTAGTGGTTAAAGTGAACAAAATCCCGATCCTTGATCGGGATTTTTGTTTTTAGCCCTATCATTTTTTTAATGGCAAAAATCACTGATTGAAATTCCCTATTTTTGATCAATTAGTATTTAAATAAATGCCTCAACCCAAGATGAAAAAAACCTACGCCAAATATCTCTTGGCAGCAGCAATTCCTTTTGCTTTTTCATGTAGCAAACAAGAACCTGTTGATTTAAGAGAAAAAAATCTTAGCAAAGAGGAAATCTCTGCTATGGCACAAGCCGCCGAAAGTCAAATAAGCCCCACTTTAGCCGATGGATTAAAATTATCTCTCTGGGCTGTGGACTCTTTGGTTTATGACCCGATTTCCATTCAGGTAACAGATGATGGAAGCTTGTATTACACACGAACAAACAGACAGAAGAATTCCGAATTTGATATCAGAGGACATCAAGATTGGGAGATTGAATCTATCAGTCTGCAAACCATTGATGAGAAGCGCTCATTTTTACAGAAAACGCTTTCTCCAGAAATGTCAGATAAAAACACCTGGCTTGCAGATGTTAATGGTGACGGGTCACATGATTGGAGAGATTTGACAGTGGAAAGAGAGGAACTCTACAGACTTGAGGACAAGGATGGAGATGGGTTCGCTGATTATTCTCAGATGATGGTCAATGATTTTAATGATGTGACTACCGATGTGGCCGGAGCATTATTAAAACTGGAAGACAACCTCTTTATCGGTGTTGGCCCGGATGTTTGGAGGCTTACTGATACCAATGGTGATGGGATCATGGATGAAAAAGAATCTATTTCCCATGGCTATGGCATCCATATTGGTTTTGGTGGCCATGGTATGTCTGGATTAGAACTAGGACCTGATGGAAGAATTTATTGGGGAATCGGAGATATCGGTTTTAATGGCAAAGGTCCTGATGGAACAGAATGGAAGTATCCAAATAGAGGGGTGATTGCACGGGCAAATCCAGATGGAAGTGATTTTGAGATTTTTGCAATGGGCGTTAGAAATACCCATGAATTTACTTTTGATCAGTACAACAATTTAATTTCCGTGGACAACGATGGAGACCACGGTGGGGAAAGCGAGAGATTAGTATATCTGGTGAATGGTTCCGATACTGGTTGGAGAACTAACTGGCAGTTTGGAAAATACAGAGATCCAGAAAACAATACTTATAAAGTATGGATGGATGAGAAACTATATCTGCCAAGACATGAAGGTCAGGCTGCTTATATCACTCCTCCAATTCAAAATTACATCAATGGACCAACTGGAATGGTTTTCAACCCAGGAACTGCTCTTGCTGAAAAGTGGAAGAATACATTCTTTGTGGCTTCATTTGTTGGAAATCCTACTTCATCCGGAATTCATGCATTTAAATTAGAACCAGACGGAGCTACTTTCAAAATGTCCCATACTGAAAAAGTAATGGGAGGTGTTTTGGCAACAGGATTAGATTTTGGACCTGATGGATCCTTGTATTTTGCAGACTGGATTCAGGGTTGGAATACTAAGAATTATGGTAGGGTTTGGAAATTGGATGATGAAGGAGGTCAAAATTGGGAAGCAAGAAAGATCACTGCCCAAGTAATGAAGACTGATTTCAAAACCCTTACCGATGAAGCTTTGAGCGGTTATTTGAGTGATGAGGATATGAGAATCCGTCGAAAAGCTCAATTTGAATTAGCAAAAAGAGGAGAAGATGGTTTTAAAGTTTTCCAATCTGCAATTGTCCAAAAATCCAACCAGCTGGCAAGAATCCATGCAATTGTAGGAATCAGTCAATTAGCCAGAATGGAAGACCAGAAATATGCAGATGCCTTAATTCCATTGCTTCAAGACACAGATCCAGAGATTCGTGCACAAGCAGCTAAATGGCTTGGAGATATTAAATATGCCAAGGCAGGTGAGTCCTTGATGCCACTTTTGACAGATCCAGAAATTCGTGTTCAATTCTTTGCTTCAGAGGCAATAGGAAGAATAGCTTACGAACCTGCCATAAATGGACTCATTTCAGTTCTAGAAGCCAATAATGATAAAGATGCTTATTTGCGCCATGCAGCAAGCCTTGCTTTGGCTCGGATCAATAAAAAGGAGCCTTTGATTGCTTTGGCTTCAAATCCTTCTCCTGCGGTAAGATTAGGCGCTGTGCTGGCTTTGAGAAGAATGGCTGAACCGGGAATTACAGCTTTCCTTGGAGATTCTGATGAATACATCGTAACGGAAGTTGCTAGAGCTATCAATGATGATTTCTCTATTGAGCCAGCACTTCCTGCTTTAGGCGATCTTTTGGTAACTACTAAGTTTCAAAATGAGGCTTTGATCAGAAGAGCTATTGGAGCTAATCTAAGAGTTGGGACTCCAAAGGCTTTAGAAAACCTGAAAACTTACATTTCTAAACCAGGAATTTCTCCTGTATTAAAAGCAGAAGCTATTGCCACTATCGGAACATGGGCAAAACCTTCAGTTTTAGATAGAGTAGATGGTAGAAATAGAGGAGCAGTTGAAAGAGAGCTTGCTCCAATCCAAGCTGCTGCTGCTACAACTTTGATTAATTCCTTATCTGATCAAAACGAAACTGTCAAAATTGCTGCAGAGAAAGCGATCGGAAAATTGAAAATAAAAGAAGCTGAGCCAAAATTATTAGCATTGCTAAAATCTGATCGAGTGGATCCAGTACGAGTTGAGGCAATTTTAGCACTTTCTAAAATCGTCCCTGAAAACATATCAGGACCAATTGAGATTGCCATGAATGATAAATCAAAGGCTGTGAGAGTTGTTGGTCTTGACTTGTTGACCAAAACAGATATTTCGGAAGAATTAATGGTAAATCTTCTTCAGGACGTGATACAAAACAGAACCATTGAGGAAAGACAAGCCGCTCTTTTGAGTCTGGGAAATCTTCCAAATTCAGCAAATCTTGAGCTTTGGAACACATTACTTGCTGACTTAAAAGCAAATAAATTACCGAATGAGGTAATGATTGAGCTGGAAGAAGCAATTGAAGAAACAGGATCAGAAGATTTAAAAACAAAATATGATCAAATCCAGCAAGAACGAACCAATGGTGACTTGGTCGCTTTATATAGCGGAGCTCTTGAAGGCGGAAGTGTTAGAGCTGGTAGATTTATATTTTTCCAGAATCAAACAGCCCAATGTATCCGTTGCCATGGCTATGACGACATGGGTGGTACTGCTGGACCACATTTGAATGGAGTTGCTAATAGAATTTCTAGAACACAGTTATTAGAGGCTTTGATTGAACCAAGCAAGCGACTTGCTCCTGGTTATGGATTTGTTCAGCTTACATTGAAAAATGGTGACTCGGTAAGTGGTACCTTGATCGAAGAAAAAGACAATGGAATAGTAATCAAAGAGGCTTCAAAACCTGAAACTTTGATTTTGAACAGTGACATTGCAGAAAGGAAAAATTCTCCTTCAAGTATGCCTGATATGAAGCAGATTCTAAGTAAGAGAGAAATTCGAGACTTAGTCAGCTTCCTAAGTACCCTGACGAAAGAATGGGAATGAGAAAATACCTGAAATGGATTTTATGGATTGGGATCATCACTACAGTGGTGATCCCTTTCTCATTGGTTCTAATTGGAAGGTCAATCCTACATAATTCTGACATTCCCCAAAAAGAATTTCTTTTAAAGTCTAATGAGAAAAAAACAATTCTGGCATTTTTCCCACATCCTGATGATGAAGTTACGGTAGCTGGAACTTTAATGAAAATGGTCGATCAAGGTCATTCAGTAATTTTGGTTTGTTTGAGTAGGGGAGAAGCAGCAGATACTGGAGGGAAAATTTCCAGAGAAATACTCGCAGAAATCAGAACATTGGAAATGGAACATGCTTCTAAAATCATTGGGGCTTCTCATTTAGAGCTCCTTAATTATCCTGATGGCGCGTTACTAAAAATAGGCATAGACTCATTAAAAAAAATTGCCTCTGAAATCATCGATGAATTCAAGCCGGAGGTTTTGATAAGTTATGATTCCAAAGTAGGACTTTATGGACACCCGGACCATCAGCTAACAGGTTTCGTTCTTGAAGAGCTGTTTTTAAAAAGAGTAGGGGAACCTTCTTTTTCTCCAAAGAGGCTTTTTCAGGTAACACTCTCTCCAAAACAAATTAACCTTGCTCTTAAGATTTCAAAAGGTTTTCAGGAGAACTATCCAAATGATCTTTCTAAAGGATTACCTAAACCTGATTTTTCAATTTCTACCCAATCTTATTTCGAAAAGGTTCTAGAAGTTATTGAAGGACATGAATCACAAAGCAAAACGCTAAAAGACCTTTTGCCTTATCATGATAAAATCCCTCCATTAATCTATTCCAGGATTTTTGATCGAGAATATTTTCATGAGGTCAAAGCAAAAAAATAGCCCTTTTGAAAACTCAAAAGGGCTATTTCATGAAAGAAGAGTTATTAATTCAAGAACTCGTCAAATGTCAGGCTGACAAAATACATGGTACCAACAGTTGGGTTACCCCAAGCTTGTCTGTATCCTTTGCTAAACAAATTGGATCCACCAACTTTCAAAATAGACTTGATGCTTTTCAATTTATAGCTTATTTGTGCATCGAAAGTTCCAAAGGCTGGCATTTTAGAAAGTTGCTGCGTAGAAACTGCAGGGGACACAAAAGATGATTGCCAAACAAATTCTCCTTGCCATCTGTAGGCTAAAGCAAATCCTAGGTTATCGACAACTTCTCTGTTCGCAAAATTCAATACATATCTGTATTCAGGTGTATTGAAGCTTGGCTGGAATCCAGTTTCAGCTAATTCGTCGAGATTGGACAATGTGTTATAAGAAACATTACCACCGATCGCATAGCCTTTAGGCAATTTGTAGTCTAAACTTGCTGCCCATCCCCAAGATTTAATAATCTCAGTTCTATTGACAGGCATTGAATAGATATTTCTTGCTCCAGCAATTGCTCCGATCAAATTCAAACCTGTAATTGGATTAGGTCCTGCCAATCCAGCATCAGTTGCATCTTGAACCAAAACTTGGCTACCGTTGAAATTTTCAAATCGATTGAAATAAGCGTAGGCATCAACCAAAAGTTTATTGCCCCAAAGTCCTTTGTATCCAACTTCAAAAGATTTTACTCTTTCAGGTTTGAATTCTTTGATCTCGTAAGGTTGTAATAAGTTGGTATTTGCGCCAGCAGCATTCACTGGTACCAATTGAGCAGCAATTCCAGGAACCAAAGTTGGAGCCAAAGCAGCAATTGCGGCAGGAGCTTCATTTGGAGGAATAATACCAGCTTGAACTTGTCCAGTTACGAATTCTGTAGCTTGCTGAATTGCAATTTGAGTTGCCTGTTGAATACTTTGCTGATAAACTGGAGAATTTGGTTGAGTATCTGCTAGAACAGCACCACCATAATTTGTAACATTTGCCAGTGTATAACCTGGGTTTGCATTTAGATTATATCGATCTGCAAAGAGAGGCAATCCACCAATTAATCTCGCCTGAGGAGTGTTTAGATCAATGTATTGATCTTGATTGGTAGGAATACGGAAACCTGTCTGGTAAGAAGCTCTAAAGTTATGATCACCTATAGTATAAACACCAGATACTCTTGGTGACCACTGACCTGCAAAATTCTCATTCTTATCATAACGTGCAGAAGCAGTCAATTTGAAGTGATCATTGAATAGTTTTTTAGAACCTTGGATATAACCACCGTATTCGTTGATTTTGAATTCATCACCATTTTCATCCAAAGCGAAGATGGTTCCATTTGAATTAAGGTCATATATCCTGTAATTCGCTCCCATTACAAACTCAGCGAATTTGATATGATCAGCAAAATTGTAAGAACCTTCAAAATGATACAGGTTACTACTATCGACAAATTTTGCACCCACACCATTTTGGTTTCCAGGAATTGGTCTAGATGTAACATCCGCTAATGCATTGTTAAATTCAGAAGTTCCAGGCATATATCGACCTTGATCGGCAAAAGCCCTTGCTGCTTGATGCGCTTGATCTGCTGGTAGTCCACCTTGAATTGCCTGAGCATAGGCACCTACATATTCTGGGAACCATTGTGTACTTGCTTTCCAAGCTTCATTGATCCCTTGTGCTGCCGTTCCCACTGCATATGCATCACCTGATCTTTCCTGAGTGGTATAAGCTCTCAAGTACCAATTTGAACCTCTTAACTCTGCCTTATACTGTCCCATATTAAAGTTCTTTAGAGAATAGCGGTCTGCTCCTGTATACACAGAAGTACCAAATCCTAAATTTCCCTGAAGGACAGCTTCTACGCGGTCATTAATTCTATAATGAAGTGCTGCATTCATTTTGATTGATTTGGTCCCGTAATCAGCCAAATCTCTCTCCATGTATCCAGTTCTTGAAACAGCCGTATTTGGAATTAATTGAAGCGCAGCAGAAGGTAAAGCACCAGCATCCACCATAGATTGAGCTACAGAAAGCATATTTACATTGGTCTCATCTCCATAGATGTTGACTCCATTATAAGCAGGGTTATTCTGACTAGTTCCTGTTTCAATGGTCGAGCCATTTAAAAGAGATTGATCTCTGAAATCATTTGCTTGCCAATCATCAGCTTTTAGGTATTCGAAGTTTACTTTGAAAGCAAACTTATCACTTATTGCTTTTGCGTAGCGTGCACTGAAATTGTAGAACCCAGTAGTTGGGTTCGATCTATTTCCCTCATCCATGATACCTGTCTTCACGTTTGCAGAAAGGCCTTGATATAAGAAAGGACTCTTGGAATTCATTAATAAAATACCGTTGATAGCATTTGGTCCGTAAAGCGCGGAAGATGCACCCGGAAGCAATTCAACGCTTTCCAGATCAAGTTCAGAAATCCCAACGATGTTACCTACTGAGAAATTTAAACCAGGAGCCTGATTATCCATTCCATCAATCAACTGGACCGTTCTCACGTTACCGTTAGCATTAAAACCTCTTGTGTTAAATGATTTGAAAGTCAATGATTGGGTGCTCATTTCTACACCTTTCATATTATTCAATGCATCATAAAAATTGGCCTGTGGCGCATCCCGGATGGCTATAATATCGAGCTTTTCTACTGAGACAGGAGACTGAAGAACACTTTCTTCAACTCTTGATGCAGATACTACTACTTCTTGTCCTAGAATAGTTGTTTCGGACATTTGGATATCCAGATTGCTGATTCCTCCGGTAATTTCAACTTCCTGGGTATTGTAGCCAACCATTGAGAATACCAACACAAATGGAGGTTCTTGTTGAACGCTTAGATTATACTTACCTGACAAGTCGGAAATTGTTCCAATTACTTTTCCTTTTACCAGAATGTTGACACCGACTAAAGTCTCTTTGGTATCTGTATCTGTGATTGTTCCAGAAACTACTGTTTGGGCCAAAACTCTGGCCGAACAGATGGAAACTAGAAAGAACAGCAGAAACACTACCCGCATTTTAGCATGAGTAGAATTGATCATAATAGATGAGTTTATTGTTGTGATTAAGGGAATCAAATAAGGTGATTACGCTTATTTAATAGCCGAAATTTATTCTAATTAGCGAATAAATAATTGATTTGAGTAACTTTTTAATTGACTAGTTGAAAAGTGAAAATGTGGCTAAAATGGAAACTAAACCTATTTCTAGCGAAAATTTGAAAAAATATTATAGATAGTTAATGATCAAATGAGTTAAAGTTGATTTTTTTAAAAATTCAAAAAAAAGAGTTTTTTTTTATTGATATAGATCAAGCAAAAAAAAGCTCATGAAATCATGAGCTTTTTAATAGTGTTTAAATAATAGTTATTGGATTTTTCCATTTTCTTCATTGACATGCCTTACTAACCTGTCACAAAGATCTTTTATTTCTTCAGACATGTATTCATCACCTGTGCTGTTCAAAATAGTCTGTCCCATTCCGCCTAGGATATCGATATAGAATCTTTTCATCTCTACCACCGACATATCTTCTGTCCAAAGATCAATTCTAAGGGTACTTTGATTCAGGTTATCCCAAATGTTTAGACTGATACTTTTAGTGGATTCAAGACCTTCACCTTCTTTATCTGACGCATCCCAAGTGATTGCTTTCGGAAGACTTTTCTCGTCTAATTCTATTTGAAATTTAATGTCTGACTTTTTCATTCGTAATAATTTTTCAGGTAAACCACGAGATTCCCTGGCAAGTTCAATTGTTTGTTATTTAATCAAAAACCATTTCAGGAACTTCTCCTTCAATGATTAATTTTCCTGAGGTTTTCTCCTTTATTTCCTCAACACTGACACCTGGGGCTCTTTCTTTTAGAATAAAACCACCAGAAGGAGATACTTCAAGTACAGCCAGGTCACTGACAATTTTTTTGACACATCTTACTCCTGTTATTGGCAAAGTGCATTCTGTTAATAGTTTTGATTCCCCACTTTTGGAGCAATGCTGCATAGCCACAATGATATTCTCAGCAGAAGCCACCAAATCCATGGCTCCACCCATTCCTTTCACCATTTTTCCCGGAATTTTCCAGTTGGCAATGTCACCATTTTCTGATACTTCCATTGCGCCTAGAATCGTCAGGTGTACATGCCCTCCTCTGATCATAGCAAATGACTCAGCGGAATTAAATAATACTGAGCCTTTTAGCATGGTGATCGTCTGCTTTCCAGCATTAATTAAATCCGGGTCAACATCCTCTTCTTTTGGAAAAGGACCAATACCGAGAAGACCATTTTCTGATTGTAAAACCACTTCCAAAGAATCAGGAATGTAGTTAGCAACTAGGGTAGGGATCCCAATTCCAAGATTGATATACTGCCCATTTTTCACCTCTTTGGCGATCCGTTGAGCGATTTGATTTTTGCTTAACATGGCTATTGGGTTTAGTTAGAAACAGTTCTTTGTTCAATTCTCTTCTCGTAATTTCTTCCTTCGAAAATACGCTGTACGTAAATTCCAGGTGTATGAATTTGATTGGGGTCCAATTCACCTATTTCTACCAGTTCTTCCACTTCAGCAATGCAAATTTTGCCAGCAGCAGCCATGATTGGATTAAAGTTTCTTGCCGTTCCTTTGAAAATCAAATTCCCTGCAGTATCTCCTTTCCAAGCTTTAATTATTGAGAAATCAGCTTTCAGGCCAGTTTCCATTAAATATTGCTTTCCATCAAATTCACGGATTTCCTTGCCTTCAGCGACTTCTGTTCCCACACCAGCCGGGGTAAAAAAAGCAGGGATTCCAGCTCCACCAGCACGAACTCTTTCTGCCAATGTTCCTTGCGGAATTAGCTCCACTTCCAATTCCCCTTGAAGCAATTGTCTCTCGAACTCAGCGTTTTCACCCACATAACTCGAGATCATCTTCTTCACCATCCGTTTTTTCAGAAGTAATCCTATTCCGAAATCATCTACTCCGGCGTTGTTGGAAACTATGGTTAAATCTTTGATATCACGTTGGAGTAGAGCAGAGATGCAATTTTCGGGAATCCCCGAAAGTCCAAATCCTCCCATCATCAAAAAAGCTCCGGTAGGAATATCCGCCACAGCTTCATGGGCATCTTTTACCGTTTTGTTGATCATATTATTTTGGGTTTAAAGTAAAGTCTTGGCCATCTTTTGATCTATTGCCAGCTGATTTTTCAACTCTTCCAAGTTTTCAAATTTTCTTTCCTCTCGCAGGAATTCCTTCAAATAGATCGTGATCTGCTTGTCATAAAGATCCCCTTGGAAATCAAACAAATGTGCTTCCACAGTTTTCTTGGTTCCACCGACAGTTGGACGGTTCCCAATATTCAGCATAGCCTTGAATAAAGAACCATTTACAGAGGCCTCTACAGCATAAACGCCATCCATCGGGATGAGTTTATAATCATTTGGAATATGGATGTTGGCAGTTGGGAATCCGATAGAACGGCCAATTTGTTGCCCTTTGATTACTAGACCATTCAGTTCGTAAGGTCTTCCCAAATAATCTGTTGCCGTTTTCACATGACCTGTTTCTAAAGCAGTTCTTATTTTGGTGCTGGAAACTCCGATTTCATCTACATCCTGCCGGGAAATCTCCTCTAACTCGAATCCGAATTCAGAATGATGCTCCTGTAAATATTCAAAACTACCTTCTCTATTTTTACCAAATCGGTGATCGTAACCAATGACCAGCTTACTTGGCTTTACCTTTTCCACCAAAACCTTTTCTATAAATTCTCTGGAGGATAACTGCGAAAATTCTTTGGTAAAGGGTATAGTTATCAAATGATCAATTCCAAAAGATCTAAGGAGTTTGGTCTTTTCTTCGAAAGTGGACAATAGTCTAAGCTGGTGCTCTTCTGGATATAATACCAATCTAGGATGCGGCCAAAAAGTAATCAAAACCGTCTCTCCTTGGATTCCACGAGCGATTTCTCGGATTCTCTTTAAAATCTTTTGATGTCCTAAATGCACTCCATCAAAGGTTCCACTGGTGACCACTGGATTGATTATCTGAGGAATATCACTTAGTCCTTCGTAGATTCTCATAATATCATTTATTGCTCGGTTTGATGCCTCGCTTTGATTTCAACAATTAAGTTATCTAATTCTTTAGCATCAGAAAGAAGAAAATCTCCAATTCTAGTCCTACACAAGGCACTCATATATGCTCCGACTTTCAGCTTTTCTCCAAGGTCCCTTGCTAAACTTCTGATATAGGTGCCTTTGGAACAGGAAATCCTGAAATCCACTTCGTTATTTTCAAATCTTGTAATTTCAAACTCACGAACCTGAACAGACCTAGGCTCCATTTTGACGTCGATACCCTTTCTGGCTGACTCATAAACCCGCTTACCATCTACCTTGATAGCAGAATGCATCGGTGGAATCTGTTGGATATCTCCTGTCAATTCGGCTACAGCAGCTTGAACATCCTTAAGTGTTAAATGGGAGGGATCATCAACAGGAACCACCGGTTTTTCCAAATCAAAAGATTCGGTGGTAGCTCCAAGAACAAACGTTCCTGTGTACTCTTTTTCCTGCCCCATAAAACCATCAATCTGCTTGGTCATTTTTCCAGCACAGACAATCAGCAGTCCGGTGGCCAAGGGATCTAAAGTCCCAGCATGGCCTACTTTTTTGATTTTAAGAGCATTTCTTACCTTTTTTACGACATCAAAAGAGGTCCACTCTAAAGGTTTATTGATTAAGAAGACTTCTCCGTATGGTTGATCCTGCATGTTACAAATATAAACCGCATACGATAGCGATGATACCCACAATCAAGCAATAGATAGAGAAATAGCTGAGTTTGCTCTTTCTAACCAATTGCACCATCCAGGTACAAGCTAAAATTCCTGAGATAAAAGCGGCAAGAAATCCAGCTGATAAATAGCCAAACCCCTCAGTTTCTAAAGAAAGTCCTCCATCCAAAATATCTTTGGCGATTTTTCCCAAAATCAATGGGACAACCATCAAGAAAGAAAATCGAGCAGCTTTGGATTTATCTACTCCCAAGATTACAGATGCTGAAATTGTTGCTCCTGATCTGGAAATCCCAGGTAGAATAGCAATAGCCTGTGCAATACCAATTTGAAAAGCTTTGAAAAAAGTAACAGGTTGATTGGTGTTTTTTGCTTTATCCGCTAGGAATAGAAGTAAGGCAGTCAAAATCAACATAAAGCCTACAAATACTGCACTACCTCCAAAAAACTGTTCTAGTTGTTTCTCAAAAGCAAGTCCCACAATACCGGCTGGGATCATGGAAATAAAGATTTTCACAGCAAACTGAGTTTCTTCATTCCATTTAAACTTAAATAAGCCACTCAGAATTTCTGCAACGTCTTTTCGAAAAACTAAGATCGTACTCAAAGCTGTGGCAAAATGAACTACTACGGTAAACATAAGGCCTTCAGCAGGCATTTTACTTTCACCTAGAATTGCTTTTCCCAATTCCAAATGACCACTTGACGAAACCGGCAAAAACTCCGTCAATCCTTGAATAATTCCAAGGATAATCGCATCAATAATCTCCATTGTTAGTTTTTCTCGGTTTTGGCAAAAATTGCGTAAAACTCAAAAATAAATCCTGATAAGGTGATAATAGGACCTAAAGTCAAACCGAGAAACCCATCTCCATGAGGTGCGCTTTCTAAGCTAATGATAATGAATCCTACCACGATCAACGCGAAGCCAATGGCCATGAGCTGATAATTTTTTTTAGAGAATGGAAAATGTGATTTGCTCATGTATTTAATATAATTCGTCCAAGGACATGTTTAAGTACTTATTTACTGCTCTCAAAGTGCTCAATGCAGATAAAACTCCACCTACACCTACCAATACGGCGAATAGCATGAAGAGCATTTGTTCATTATGCAAAAGGCCAAAACCTTCAATATTTGCTTGGGTATATTTTACCAAGGCAAACAAAGTAACCGAAGCAATTGCTCCAGCAAGCATTCCGAAGAACCAAGCTCTCATCAAGAAAGGCTTTCTGATAAATGCCCTCGTAGCACCAACCAACTGCATGGATCTGATCAGAAATCGCTGAGAAAACAAGGCCAACCGAATGGTATTATTGATCAACATGATCACTGTAATGATCAGAATCAGAATAAATCCTCCCAAAACCAAGCTGACCTTTAACAGGTTTTTATTGATGGAATCTACCAAATCTGTCATGTAAGAAACTTCGAAAATCCCATCAATTGCTTGCAATTCCTTCACAATCGCGTCAATCTGCTCAGAAGTCTGAAACTCTTCGGCTATAGTCAAAACGAAACTATCTCTTAAAGGATTGTCTTCGAGGAATTTTGTAAAATCCTCACCCGTACTCTCTATAAAGGTAGCTGCAGCTTCTTCATCCGAAATAAAGCGTAAACCTGTAGTATCATTCTTCTGAAGGATAAATGGCCTGCTCTGTAAATTTTCTTTGATACTGGCAATTTCGGATTCTTCCAGGTTCTTGTCCAAAAACACCTGAACTTCGATATTTTCACGGATCATGCTGGTAAGAGATTTGGCTTGAATCAAAATCACTCCAAATAGTCCAACTATAAAAAGGGAAAGGGTAGTACTGAATAAAACACTTCCAAATTTGAAGTGGCCAAGTATTTTTTTCTTCCTAGGTTGGTTTGCCATAAAATAATTTTTCAGGTCAAAAATAATCAGCCCATCTATTATAACCAATCTAATTCAGGAAAGGATTGGAATCACTTTTTCATTTGTGATCCCAAAGACCTGATCAGTTGATTTTGGTTTCACCAAAGCCAAGCCTGTAAATCTTCCAAAAGCTGGCAAAATCAATTGATTGGGTTTATAATGAAAACAGGATAGCCTGATCGACTGTCTGGCTTTCCCCACAAGTCTTATGCCCGGATGAATATGACCGCATAAATTAATCCGATCTTCTGCTATTTCCTCTAATGGTTCATGAGATAAAATAAGATTTCCAATTTCTATTGGACTTTTATGAATTTGAAAAACAGCTTCCTTGTAATGTAATGGAGGTAAAATATCATGGTTACCCAAAACCAGGTGAAAGGTAACATCCGTAAATGTTGAAAGAAACTCATTTAAAACATTCCATTGCCCATTCCAATCACTGTGAAAAAGGTCTCCCAAAAAATAAACATTTTGTGGACTGTAATTGGTTATTAAATAATCCAGATTTAATAGATCTACTTGGTGAATGGGTTCAGGGATAGGTATTCCGGATTTCCTGAAATGGGCAGCTTTCCCAAAATGAAGATCAGCGATAAAGATTGATTGTAAAGAGGGAACCCAAACGGCCTTTTCTTTTAGTAACACAAGCAATGTTTGCTGAAAGATTATTTGAGAAATTGGTACTTCCATGTATTATTCTTATAATTATTTTAATAAATTTTAAAACTATTGGATAATCCATCAATAAAAAGGAGATAATAATGAAAATCCGACATTTTGCTTCAATTTCCTTAATTGTATTTTTAGTGGCATCTAATACAGTTCAAGCACAATCTGATTCCCTCGTTTTTGGGACTTGGTTCAATACCGAGAAAACAGCTCAAATAGAAATCATGAATTCTGGTGAAGAGCTTTTAGGTAAAATTATCTGGTTGGACAATCCCAACAAAGATGGGGCCCCGGTATTAGACAAAGCAAATGAAAATGAAAAATTAAGAAATAGACCAGTCATGGGGCTTACTATTCTGGAAGGACTTACTTACCAAAACGGAGTTTGGAAAGGGGGAAAGATTTATGACCCGAACTCCGGAAAAACCTATTCCTGTGAATTGAAACTCAAAGGACAAGAGAAATTAGAAGTAAAAGGATACTTAGGTTTCTCCTGGATAGGCAAAACAGTAGAATGGACAAAAGTCAAAAAATAAGCGGGATAAACCCGCTTTATTTATTTTCTAGATAAAATGATTGAAGGAAGTAGGAGAGTTGCTCAAACTCAATCAAAAACGCATCGTGTCCTGCAGTAGAATTGATTTCTTTATAAGTTCCTTTTTGAGCGTGCTGACTGATAAACCTTGATTCCTCTGGAAGAAACAATAAATCAGAATTAACTCCAATTGCCAAAACTCTAGCAGAAATTTCTTTTAAAGCTTTCTCAACACCACCTCTTTTTCTACCTAAATCATGGCTATCCATGGTCTTACTTAATATCCAATAGGAGAGCGCATTAAACCTTTTAGTGATTTTATTTCCCTGATAGCGGATATAAGAAGCAGCTCTAAATCCATCTAATTTTTCATCGAAATCAGATTGTTTTTTCTGGAAGTCTATGGGATGGCGGTAACTCAACATGGCCATTGCCCGGGCAGCTTCCAGGCCTTTAATGCCTGCATTGGGATCTTTTTCTCCCCAGGTTTGATCTGATTCTATCGCCATTCTTTGAGCTTCATTAAACCCGATTACCCAAGGGCTACTTTTCGCTGTTGACGCTAAAATCACCGCATTTGACAACCTTTTTCCAAGCAAATAAGCCCATTCCAAGCCAACTTGTCCTCCAAGAGAACCACCAATCAAGGTATGTATTTTGTCAATTCCCAACGATTCCCGCAGCCTTTCCAAGCTATTGGCCAGATCTCGAGTTGTCAACTCAGGAAACTCATAATAGAAAAGCTGACCGGTTTTTGGATCGACACTCAAGGGATTTGTAGATCCATAACAGGAGCCCAATAAATTGGCACAGATGATAAAATGCCTGGAAGGGTCAAAGAATTTATCTTCTCCAATCAATCCATTCCACCAGTCAGATGCATTTGAATCTCCTGTCAGTGCATGAATCACCCAAATTACATTCGAGCCCTCATCATTAATCTGCCCATAGGTGGTATAGGTCAAATCAAATTCTGTCAAGACTTCACCTGATTCTAATTCTAAAGGGGTACTCGAATGGAACAATTCCTGGGACATGGTAATCGTTGCGAATTGACTTTTTAAATTCATTGATACTTATAATTTTTCAAACGCTTGTTGTAAATCAGCTTTGATATCGTCTATATGCTCGATTCCAATAGAAATTCTTAATAGAGTAGGAGTTACCCCCGCTGCCAATTGCTCCTCATCGGATAATTGCTGGTGAGTTGTAGCAGATGGTTGGATTATCAAAGTTTTTGCATCACCGACATTTGCCAAATGGGATACTAATTCCAGGCTATTGATAAACTTTGAAGCGTCTTCTTTTTCGCCTTTGATTTCAAAACTCAACACACCACCAAAGCCATTTCGTAGATATTTTTTGGCAAGTGAATGATATGGAGAACTAGTGAGGCCTGGATAATTCACTTTTTGAACTTTTGGATGTGCTTCTAGCCATTTTGCTACTTCCAAAGCATTGTCAACAGTTCTTTGAACTCGAAGAGAAAGTGTCTCTAATCCCTGCAATAAAAGGAATGAGTTGAATGGAGAAATGGCTGGGCCAAAATCCCTTAATCCTTCTACACGTGCTCTGATTGCAAAGGCGATATTTGGTAAGCCAAGAGGATTATTGTCTCCAAAAACTTCCCAGAAGTTTAATCCATGATATCCTTCTGAAGGCTCTGAGAATTGAGGGTATTTTCCATTACCCCAATTGAAATTACCTGCATCGATAATAATTCCACCAATTGACGTTCCATGACCTCCAATCCACTTTGTAGCAGAAGAAGTGACGATATTTGCCCCATGTGCAATTGGCTGAAATAAATATCCCCCTGCACCAAATGTATTATCTACCACCAATGGAATGTCATGTTTTTTGGCCAAAGCAGAAATCGACTCAAAATCAGGAATATTAAATTCTGGGTTTCCGATAGTCTCTAAGTAAATCGCCTTGGTTTTCCCATCAATCAGACTTTCGAAAGAGGAAGCATCATTGCCTTTGGCAAACCTTGCTTCAATTCCTATTCTTTTGAAAGCTACTTTGAATTGATTGTAAGTACCTCCGTATAAAAATGAAGTGGAAACGAAATTATCTCCTTCACTAAGAATGTTATTCAAAGCCAAAAACTGAGCTGCCTGGCCAGAAGCGGTTGCAACAGCTGCGACACCACCTTCCAATGCTGCCATTCTTTTTTCAAAAACATCGGTGGTAGGATTCATGATCCTTGTGTAGATGTTTCCAAATTCTTTTAGCCCAAATAAATTAGCTCCATGCTCCGCACTATTGAAGACATAAGAAGTGGTTTGGTAGATTGGTACCGCGCGTGAATTGGTTGCGGAATCAGGTTCTTGACCAGCATGCAGCTGGAGAGTTTCAAAATGTAAATTAGACATAGCTATTCGTGTTTATTGTTGAAAATGGGAGGGTTCGGAACCCAAAAAAGATATCGTTTGAAATAATACAGGCATAAAAAACCAACCCCGTACCATGTGGCACAGCATTCTAGTGTCGTTTAAGAAGAAAGAGGTAAAGGTTTTTGAATTAAATCCAGAGTACATGCTGCAAAGAATTTATAGTTCCAATTGAGACCATCTCAATTGGCAGGAATTGGCACCTTGGACTTTCCAGGTTGCCAGAGGGTCTATGAGCCTGTCTCTCGCCTCTTCTTTATAAATCCTAGCACTTAAAAAGTGAAGGACGATGCAAATAAAAAGACCGAATTTGGATTTTCAAAGGGATTACCCAAATTCAGTCTTAATTTTTTAGAGACTTTATATCAATTGATCTCTATCGTATCGGAAAATCGGATTGATATTTTCAAAATCAGGCTCAATTTTCACCAATTCTGAAACCAAACCATTATCAAGACCATAAACCCAACCATAGATATGTGGTGCGTTTCTGCTATTCCAAGCTTTTTGGATAATAGAGGTTTTGATTAAGTCTTGACATTGCTCAATGACATTCAACTCAACCAATCGATTTGATTTTGCCTCTAGATCTTCGAGCTCATCTATCTCCGATTTATACATTTTATAAACCTCTTTGATATTTCTCAGCCATTTATTGATCAAACCAAAATTGTTATTGCTCAAGGCTGCTACTACACCACCACAACCATAATGACCACAAACAATGATATGCTCCACCTTCAACACTTCTACTGCATATTGAAGAACACTCAACATGTTTAAATCTGTATGAACGACCATATTGGCGATGTTTCGATGAACAAAAATTTCTCCAGGATCAGTCCCAGTTATTTCATTGGCAGGCACACGACTATCAGAACAGCCTATCCACAAAAACTTAGGGCTCTGTTGCTTAGCTAATCTTAAAAAATAATCCTTATCAATTTCGGTCTTCTCTTCTGACCAAGCTTTATTTTGAAGCTGAAGTCTTTCGTATGCATTCATAAAACTCTTTTTAAGTTATAATTAAACCCTTCTAATATTATAGTTATATTTTTTTCATCAGCGGATTCTATAAAATCATTTAATACCTCTCTAATATCATGATCTATAAATCGCACTTTTAAAGCATTGAGTATTACTGTACTTCCCGAAGGTATTTCTGCTAACTCTTTCATTAATGGCGCTTTATTTAAAAAAGAAACATCTTTTTGAAGCTTAACTAAATAATTTCCTCCCATTTCTGTAACCAAAACAGCCTTTTGATAATTGGTTCGAATGACAAAGAAAATTCCAATCACCATACCAATGCCAATACCTATTAATAAGTCTGTAAAAAGGATAGCTAGCACAGTTGCAAGAAATGGAATAAACTGGTTCCAACCTTTTTGGTATTCATTAATAAATAAACTGGGCTTGGCTAATTTATATCCTACCACAAAAAGAACTGCTGCAAGGCAGCTCAAAGGAATTAAATTCAAAATATTCGCTATTCCAACCACTAAAACCAAAAGTAATATTCCATGCAGAATTGCTGATAATTTGGTTCGGGCTCCCGAATTAATATTAGCGGAAGTCCTAACTATAACCGCTGTAATAGGAAGTCCTCCAATTAATCCTGAAACAGTATTACCAATCCCTTGAGCCATTAACTCCTTAGATGATGGGGAAATTCTTTTAAATGGATCCATTTTATCTCCTGCATCCAAACATAGTAATGTTTCAATGCTTGCTATAACCGCAATGGTGACAGCAATGATCCAAAATTCAGAAGTCATAATAAGTCCAAATTCAGGAAATGTAATTAATCCTTTTAGATCAGAAATTTGATCTACAACTGGAATTGATACCAAATGATCTCCATTTAATTGCCACGATGGAATCCATAATCCATACATCTGATTAATAATAATACCACTAACAACCGCCAAAAGTGCTCCAGGCACCAAACCAAAAATCCTATGATTTTTAATTTTCGGCTTCTCAAAAAGTAAAATGAAACCAAGCGCAATAAGGACAATAGGAATTGCTCCAGGACTGAAATTTAGAATAGCATTCCAAATTTCACTAAAAGTGTTTTGAGAATCGGCTTGCTGAAAAGCTACATCTCCCATGGTATCTTTGTCGTAGCCTAAAGCATGTGGAATCTGTTTTAGTATCAAAATCAACCCAATGGCTGTCAGCATTCCTTTGATCACAGAATGAGGAAAATAGTAGCCTAATACTCCAGCTTTGAGTAGTCCCAAACCAAATTGAATAAGACCAGCTACAACTACGCATGCTAAAAAAAGCTCAAATGTGCCCAAGGAGGAAATAGAATCCAATACGACAACTGTAAGCCCTGCTGCTGGACCGCTGACACTGACATGTGAACCAGAAAATGCGCCAACAACTATACCTCCTACAATTCCAGCAATTAATCCGGACATAGGAGGGGCTCCACTGGCAATGGCAATCCCGAGGCATAATGGCAATGCCACTAAAAAAACCACAAGACTGGATTTTAAATCGTATTTGAGATTCTCACCAAATAGGTTGGTCATAAATAAATATTAGAAAACTGTAAAAGTTGTGTACGGAATACTGTTCTCTAAAATATCATTTTATGCCTTAAAAATTTTAAGTTCTTCTCTTTTAATGAAATTTTATCTTAAAAGAGCGGAAAACGCCCCATCAATCTTATCAAAATTGAATCCTATGACGGCTTTTTCCATTTTCTCCTGAATCTCGGCCAAACATAAATTTCCGATACTTCCTTCATGGGTATGGTTTATGACGCTTTGATCTGGAGCAAAATTGTCTGATTCAATATCCAATCCCACTTTTTTGTAGGCATCTCTAAATGGAAGTCCTTTCAAAACCAACTCATTTACCACTTCAACAGAAAATACATGCTTGAAAAATGAATCCTGAAGAATGTCCTTTTTGACCTTTATAGATTTGAGCATAAAGGTGCACATCGAAAGACAGTCTTTCATGGTTTCAATCGCAGGGAAAATTTCCTCTTTCAGCAATTGCAAATCTCTATGATAACCTGTTGTGGTATTTGTAAGAATTAGGCTGATAGAATTCGGAACAGATTGAATCTGGTTTGTTTTTGCACGCATCAATTCAAAAACATCGGGGTTTTTCTTGTGCGGCATAATGCTGCTACCAGTTGTCAAGTCATCAGGAAACGAAATAAATCCAAAATGCTGATTCATAAACAAACAAACGTCGCTTGCGAGTTTATTCAGAGTTCCTGCCATTCCTGCCAAAGCAAATGCAATGGTTCTTTCTGCTTTTCCTCGGCTGTTTTGAGCGTTGATTACATTGTGATGTAAATCAGCAAAGCCTAATAATTCGGTCGTATATGTTCTATCTAACGGGAAACTCGAGCCGTAACCTGCTGCTGAACCCAATGGGTTTTTATTTGCTAAATCAAATGCAGCTTGTAAAAGCCCCATATCTTCACTGATGCTTTCGGCAAAAGAGCCAAACCATAAACCAAAGGAAGAAGGCATCGCCAATTGCGTATGTGTGTATCCTGGCATCAAGTCTTTTTTGTGCTTTTCGGATAGTTCCAAAAGCAATTGAAATAGGGTAGAAGCTTCTTCTACCAACTCTCGGATTGCAGCTCTGTAATACAGTTTAAGATCCACTAAAACCTGGTCATTTCTACTTCTTCCACTGTGAAGCTTCTTACCAACTTCACCATATCGTTCTGTCAACAAAAACTCAACTTGAGAATGTACATCCTCAACTCCTGGAGCAATCTGAAACTGTCCTTTTTCTATTTCAAAGTAAATTTCTTTCAACCCTTTCTGAAGAGTTTCATTATCCTCCTTGGTCAATAATCCCATTTTGGCAAGCATATGTGCATGCGCCATAGAACCTAAAACATCGAACGGTGCCAGAATTATATCAAATTCCGGATCTCGACCAATAGTGAAGTTTTCAACCTCTTTCTTGTTTCCAGTTTCTTTTTGCCAAAGTTTCATAAGATCGTTTACTAAGCGCTTTTTACTAATTTTTTATAGGTTTCCAGCAATTGGATATAGCCAGAAATCCCTTCTTGAATTTCGTTCAAATAAATAAATTCATCAGCCGTATGAGACCTTGCAGAGTCCCCAGGGCCTATTTTTACCGATGGATATGGAATCAAAGCCTGATCAGAAAGGGTAGGGCTACCGTAAGTTTTTAACTTCAATTCCTTTGCAACTTCCAAAATCAAATGCCCTTTGGGAACATGAGAAGATTGCAATCTCATCGATCTAGGAGTCAATTCGGATTTTAACGAGGACTTTAACTCTTCTAATGCTTCTTCTAAAGAATACGAATCAGTAACTCGTACATCAAGCGTGAATTCACAAACATCTGGAACTACATTATGTTGCTTTCCAGCCTGAATTACCGTGGCGGAAACTTTGGTCTTTCCTAAAAACTCAGATTCTCTCTTAAAAGAAAAATCCCTCACTTTTACCAAGTCATCTAAAGCTAGATAAAGGGCATTCACACCTTCCTCTCGTGCAGCATGGCCAGCTTTCCCATAAGACTTTGCATCGATTACCATTAAACCTTTTTCGGCCACAGCAAGATCCATCAGTGTGGGTTCGCCTACTATCGCTAGCTCACAAGCAGGAATCTTTGAAATAACAGAAGCAATCCCATTTGGACCTGAAATTTCCTCCTCTGCAGAAGCAATCATAATGAGATTAAATGGAAGCTCCTGAGAATAAAAGTGACAAAATGTAGCTATTAAGCTAACCAAAGGACCACCGGCATCATTGCTTCCCAAGCCAAATAATTTCCCCTCTCTTTCAATTGGAGTAAATGGGTCAAGAGTATAACCAGCATTTGGTTTTACAGTATCATGATGGCTATTCAGCCAAATAGTGGGTAAAGAAGGATCATAATTCTTTGAAAATGCCCAGATATTATTTCCAGATCTTTCAAATGGAATACCTCTTTCCTCAAAAAATGATGCTATAATTTCAGCAGTAGTATTTTCTTCTATCGAAAAAGAAGGTGTTGAAATCAACTTTTTTAAAAGCTGAACAGCATCCTGATATAGTTGATCGATCTCCATCTCTTTAATTCAATCAATATAGATCGTATCGGTGTCTCTCAATCGTTGTTCCGGACAATTTGCCTTTTGTTGCCAGCAATAGATTTTCTGCCTTGCCAATCCAAACGTGATTTACTCCTTTCATCAATGCTTCAAAGGCATTATCAAGCTTAGGAATCATTCCAGAATGAATTACATTTTCTTTCTTAAGCTCCTGATAAATATCCTCATTGATCAAAGGAATAATTGAATTTTCATTTTTTTCATCAATCAAAACACCACTTTTGTTAAAGCAGAAATAAAGATTCACCTGATGATCAGCAGCAAGAGAAGTTGCCAAAGCAGATGCAATACTATCTGCATTGGTATTCAGCAATTGTCCTTTTTGATCGTGTGTGATGGCATTGACAACAGGAAGCAGATCTCCTTTCAACAAGTGATCTATCAGTTTGGTATTCACCTCTTTAATGTCTCCAACGAAGCCATAATCGATGTCTTTCACTGGTCTTTTGATGGACCGGATCAAATTGCCATCTGCACCTGTCATCCCAATAGAGTTTACCTTTAATGCCTGAAGCTTTGCAACAATTTGCTTATTGATCAGACCAGCATAAACCATGGTAACTACGTCCAAAGTATCTTTATCGGTGATTCTTCTTCCATCCACCATTTCAGGCATTACCCCTAAAGATTCTCCAAATCTAGAAGCCATAATTCCACCTCCATGAACAAGGATTTTATGACCTGGAAATTTGGAAAAGAGTTTCAGGAATTCGTCTAATTTTTCAGGAAAGTCGATGACATTACCACCGATTTTGATAATACTGATTTTCATAGGTCTAGGCTTTAATAGGCAATAAGCTTAAATCAAGTGGCTTATGACAGACTGAGCTGCATAAATCCTGTTTTCAGCTTGTTTTTGTACAAGAGAGCGGGAACCATCCAGAATTTCATCCGATAACTCCAAATTTCTTCTTACTGGGAGACAATGCATCACTTTTGCATTAGGTGCTTTCAAGAGATGTCTTTCGGTTAGCATCCAATTGGAATCAGTCGTAATGATTTTCCCATAATCATTAAACCCTGACCAATTCTTAACATACACAAAATCAGCATCTTCCAGAGCTTTACTTTGATTATATTCTATCGTTGCACCTTTGGTGAATTTCTCATCCAACTCATATCCTGCAGGGTGGGTGATGGTCAAATCATGCTCCATTCCCAATGTCCATTCTGCAAAACTATTGGCAACAGCGTGCGGAATTGCTTTGATATGTGGACCCCAAGTCAAAACCACTTTAGGCTTTTTGATTTCTTTGGTATGCTCCTGAATCGTAATCATATCTGCCAAACTCTGAAGTGGATGGCGAATAGCTGATTCAAGGCTGATTACCGGAATTCCTGAATATTTGATAAACTGGCTGAAGACAAAATCACTCATGTCTTCTTCTTTGTTTGTCAATGATGGAAATGCTCGTATCGCTAAAAGATCGAAATAAGTCCCCAGAACACCAGCAGCGTCCTTGATATGCTCAACGGTGCCTTTATTCATAATCGCACCTTCTTTCATCTCCAATGCCCAACCCTCTTTATCCATATTCAGGACAATCGGTTCTACACCTAAATTAGATGCGGCAATTTGTGTGGAAACTCTAGTTCGAAGGGAAGGATTGAGGAAAATACAACCGACCCTTTTACCCATTCCTTTGTGAATATGGATTCTGGGATCGGCTTTATAACTGATGGCTTGGTCTATTAATTTCTGACCAATTTCCTTCGATTCAAACTTTCTAAAATGTTGGATTAATGGGGAACTTGAGTCCATTTACTTTAAAATAGGGGATGTTGCTAAAATTTCCTTTAAGGCGATTATAAACGAATTTAGCTGATTCCATTCGATATTTAAAGGAGGAAGCAATCTAATGGTGTTTTTAGAAGCTGCACTTCCAGTGAAAATATGGTATTTCTTCACCAACTCTGATCTCACAGGTCCTGCATCACGATCCAAATCGATGCCTATCATCAGGCCATGACCACGAACATCGATGATTCCAGGAATTCTCTTTAACTCTTCCATCACTTTTGCACCAAGATCAGCAGAATTCTGGATCAGGTTTTCTTGCTCGATAACTTCCAAAACGCCCATTCCTGCCGCACAGGCCAAATGATTGCCTCCAAAAGTAGTTCCTAGAAGTCCATAACTAGCCTCAAAAGCAGGAGAAATCAAAATCCCACCAATAGGAAATCCATTTCCCATTCCTTTTGCCATGCTGATGATATCTGGCTTGATATCTTTCACCCATTGATGAGCAAAGAATTTACCAGTACGACCAAAACCTGATTGTACCTCATCTAGAATTAATTTGACATCAAAGTCCTTGGCAATATTCGCCAGACCGGTTAAAAATTCTGGAGACGGCACTTGAATCCCTCCAACTCCTTGGATTCCTTCTATGATGATACCAGCAATATTTCCTTCTTTTACCCGAAGTTCAACTGCCTGCAAATCACCCCAAGGAAGAATTTGGAAATCCTCTCTGGCATTACAAGGAGCAATGATTTTTGAATTATCTGTTAAAGCAACTGCTGCAGAAGTTCTGCCGTGGAAACCACCAGAGAAAGCAATAAACCCTGATTTTACTGTAGCAAAGGATGCCAATTTGATGGCATTCTCATTCGCTTCGGCACCAGAATTACACAAAAACAGGCTGTAATCAGGATATCCCGATAATTCACCAAGTTTTTGAGCGTATGACTGCTGAATCGGAATCTGAACTGAATTGGAATAGAACCCGATTTGGTTTAATTGATCTTGAACTCTCTTGACATAATGTGGGTGGGAGTGGCCGACAGAAATCACGGCATGGCCACCATATAAATCTAAATATTCTTGACCTTGGTCATCCCAAAGTTTTGCTCCTTCAGCTTTTACTGGAGTAACTGGGATCAGAGGATAAACATCGAATAATTTCATTTCGAAATTTGATTTACGAAATACGATTTACGAGATCATCTAGTCCTTCGTAAATTGATTCCTAGTTTTGAGAAATAGTGAATGCTGAAATGGTAGACACACAATAATATGGATCCTACTTTTCAGTTTTGTGTCTAGATTCTAATCTCTTAGAATGCTATACTTTTTAGATTTAAGCCCATCCTCTCCTCTAATCCAAAGGCCAAATTAAAATTCTGTACTGCCTGGCCAGACGCTCCTTTTAACAAATTGTCGATCGCAGAATAAATCACCAATTGTCCAGCTTCCTTTTGAACATAAACAATGCATTTATTGGTATTTACAGCTTGCTTCATATCAATATCAGCATCCGAAACCAAGGTAAATGCAGCATCTTTATAAAATTCCTTGTAAGCTTTTACAGCCTCTTCTTTCGTTCCTTCAAAAGGGAAATAAGCTGTAATCCAAATTCCTCTTGGGAAGTTGCCACGATAAGGGACAAACAGAATGTCTAACTTAAAATCAGAATTCAACTGGGTAAAAGTTTGATTAATTTCCTTTAGGTGCTGATGCGTAAATAGCTTATATACAGACATGTTTGAAGATCTATAGCTAAAGTGCGAAGTTTCAGCAAGTTTCTTTCCAGCACCTGTACTTCCGGTAATACCAGAAATCTGAATTGAATTTTTTACCCAACCTTTAGCGATCGCAGGAAGCAAAGCCAATTGAATTCCAGTGGCAAAACAACCTGGATTTGCGATTCGTTTTGCTGATTTGATCTTGGTTGCGTTTACTTCAGGAAGTCCATAGATAAAACCATTGGATTCATCTCTGAAGTCCGTGGATAAATCAATAATTACAGTTTCTGAAGGAAATGGATGTTCTTCCAAAAAGGATTTTGTCTGTCCGTGGGGAAGACCTAGAAAAACCGCATCGATTCCATCCGTTGTAACCTCATCTGTAAATACCAAATCAGTATCTCCAATCAAATCTGGATGTACTTCTGTTACTTTCTTTCCTTTTTGACTATTGCTATGCACATACACCAGTTCACAGGCAGGGTGATGAACCAAAAGGCGAAGTAATTCCCCTCCAGTATAACCAGCTGCACCGATGATGGCGGTTTTGATCTTATTCATTTTCACTGTTTACCTTGTGGAAGATCGCAGTTTGATTGCCTAGAATTCGGGTAAATCCTTTCACATCATCCGCTGTATATCCTTTGTTCATTTCTCCGTAGCTACCAAACTTATTGGACATCAAATCATGATCAGAAATGATTCCCAAAAGGGTAAATCTATAAGGCTGGAGAAGAACTTTTACGGTTCCAGAAACATATTCCTGAGTGCTTTGAAGGAAAGCTTCCAAGTTTCTCATCACAGGATCTAGGTAATGTCCCTCATGCAGGTGATTTCCGTAGAATTCAGCCTGCTGGTTTTTCCAGAACATTTGCCATTTGGTCAAAGTATGCTTTTCCAAAAGCTGGTGACCTTTAATAATCACCAAAGGTGCAGCAGCTTCAAAGCCAACCCGTCCTTTTATACCAATAATCGTGTCACCTACATGAATATCTCTACCGATTCCATAAGGAGCTGCCAAAGCCTGAACTTCTAAAATCGCATCCGTAGAATGCTCGTAAGACTTGCCATTAACACCGGTCAATTCACCTTTTTCAAAAGTCAAAGTAATTTCCTTTGGCTCATTTTCAGTCACTTGAGTAGGCCAAGCAGATTCTGGTAAATAATCTGAGGAGGTAAGGGTTTCTTTTCCACCTACAGAAGTTCCCCAGATTCCTTTATTGATAGAATAAGCCGCTTTTTCGAAATTCATCGAAACTCCATGCTTTTTCAAATAATCGATTTCTTCCTGGCGACTCAACTTCAGATCACGGATAGGTGTGATGATTTCAATATCCGGAACGATAGTCTGGAAAATCATATCAAAACGAACCTGATCATTTCCAGCACCAGTAGAACCATGAGCCACAGATTTCGCCCCAATTTGTTTAGCGTATTCAGCAAGGGATTTTGCCTGAAGAATTCTTTCTGCAGAAACTGATAGGGGATAGGTCTGGTTTTTCAACACATTCCCGAAAACCAGGTATTTAATCACTTCCTGATAATATTTCTCTACCACATCCAATACTTTGAAAGAAGCTATTCCTAGGCTTTCGGCTCTGGACTGGATTGTTTCTAATTCTTCTTCGGAAAAACCACCTGTATTGACCAATACAGCATGAACTTCATATCCAAGCTCTTTGGACAAGTGAAGTGCACAGAATGTGGTGTCCAAACCACCGCTATAGGCTAAAACAATTTTTTTCATATCTCTATTTTAGAAAATCGGTTTGAATAATATTATAAAAAGATGCTAGAAAGGGAGTCTTTAGACTTATTGATCTTTAGCATCACATATTTTTTTAATCTGACCCATCGGTCAAATAATTTTATCTCTTTTTTGAAATCCTGCCTCAGTGCGATGTCTTCCACATGATTTTTCTTCGCTTCAGGATCATAAAGCATGGCAGTGCAAAGACAGTTTTGACGCTGCTTACTCATCAAAATCTCATAGTTTACACAGCTTTGACACCCTTTCCAGAACTCATTATCATCTGTCAAATCAGCATAAGAAACAGGAATATATCCCAGTCCAGAGTTGATTTTCATTACTGCTGCACCAGTTGTCAGACCAAAGATTTTTGATTCTGGATATTTCTTACGGCTCAATTTGAAGATTTCCTGCTTGATTTTTCTTGCCAAGCCGTACTTTCTAAACTCAGGAGCTACGATCAAACCGGAATTGGCGACATATTTACCATGCCCCCAAGCTTCTATATAGCAGAAGCCTGCCCAAGTTCCGTCTTGGGTCAAAGCAATCACTGCTTTGCCTTCATCCATTTTAGTTTCGATGTAGGCAGGTGATCTTTTGGCTATACCAGTTCCACGGGCCTTAGCAGAATTTTCCATCTCATCAGTAATGATGGTAGAATATTTCTTGTGGGATGGCTCGGCCATGATGATCTGAAATGATATGTTTTCCATGATTGAATGCATGAAGGATTACCCGATTATGGTCGGGGAAGGAATTAATAGAACAGGAAGAATTAGGCGAGAATGTTTTCCACGGAGGAAAACGAAGTATACAAATAAGGGTTAAACCCTGAAAAAGAACCTATACCTCCTCAAAGGAGTGAAAAAAGACACAACAGCCTTTACGATTGCTACTGGAAGTGCAATGATAGAAGATGGCGTTATGTGAGAAATTGAGTTCATTCGTTTCGGGGAGCAAATTTGAAAGCTTTGAAACCTAATTGCAAGTAAATTCTTTATTTTTTTTAGCCTTCATTGCAATTATTCTGCCATCCCATTTAATCCCCTTGAAAATTCCTCATAAACTTTTCATTCCAAATATAATTTTGTCAAGCATTTCCTGACATCTCTTTTATTGCTCGTACAAATTGATCCATCTCTTTTTCTGAGGTATAGACATTAGGAGAAATCCTACAACCGCGGACTCCTGCGCCATTTATACCCACTGTATAGATCTTATATTTGTCCATTAAAGTCTTCGCCATATCCCCAGGTTCAAGGGCATCAACTCCAACATTTGCTATTCCACAGGAGCGATGTGGCTCTATCGGAGTATTCACTGTAACTCCAGGCAAATCCCGGACTTGATCTGACCAATATTTCTGGATATATCTCAATCGCTCTTCTTTTCTCTTACTTCCCATTTTATTATGGAAATTAACCGCATCGATCACAGCTAAATCTGTAGAAACTGGATGTGTTCCAGTGTGATTTAAATTCAAAAGCGTCTTTTGATCCAACTCATAAGGAGCCAATAAAGGTCTAATGTTTTGACTTTTGCCTTTCTTCACATAAAGCATTCCACAACCTAAAGGCACACTCAACCATTTATGAAGACTAGAACCATAATAATCACAGTTCAATTCTGAGATATTAAAGTCAAAATGGCCAACTGCATGGGCTCCGTCCAGCATAATTTCCACTCCATGACTATGAGCCATGTCAGCAATTTTCCTTACTGGCAAAATATGCCCTGTAATATTCACAATATGTGGAACCATCATCAGTTTGGTTTTCGGCGTAATTGCTTGCTCATAAACTGAAACGATTTCTTCGTCATTCTCAGGATGCATAGGGATATCTATCCGATTCACTTTGATCCCATATCGTCTTTCGGCCAACTCAAACATGTTTAGAAGACTTCCATAATCCTGATTGGAGACAATGGCTTCATCGCCTGACTTCCAAGGATAACCTGAAATGATCAAGTCTATCGATTCAGTTGTATTCCTTGTCAAAACCACTTCCTCAGGTTCTGCACCTACAAGTTCGGCTACTTTGGCTGCAGATTTTGCCTTATTATCCCACTGAACAGTCCTCATGTAACTGGACGCATGGTAATTCACATCACGTAAGTGCTGAATGTACTTTTCAAGGGTTTCCTCAGGCAAAAAACAGTAATACCCATTTTCCAAATTAATGTAATCAGGTTTCAGTTTATAGGCAGCCCGCATTTGATCCCAAATATCAGGAGCAGAAAAATCAAGGTCTTGGATACTCTTTACACTTGCTTTTGCATTAAAAATAGAGGGGGAGCTTAATCCTAATAAAGCCAATGATTTGATAAAAGACCTTTTCTTCATAATTGGAGGGGTTTATAAAATGTAAGATACAATCCAGACTATCAAAAGGAAAATCGCCATCCAGATGATCCAAGGAGAACGCTTTGGGAATTCAAATTGACAAATGGGACAGACTTTTGCCTTTTCATCAACTTGCATGGCACAGGACGGGCATTCTTTAGTTTTCAAAGTTGAAGGAACTCTTTTGTTAGAAATCGTATTTGAACCATAATTAAAGAAAATCTTATGAAAATCGAAATATGGTCAGATGTAGCTTGTCCATTTTGCTACATCGGCAAAAGGAAGTTAGAAAAGGCACTCGACAAATTCCCAAATAAGGATCAAGTAGAAATTGAATGGAAAAGCTTCCAGTTGAATCCAGATCAAAAAACTGATCCAAGCATTAATTCTTTGGAGTATTTATCCAAAGCCAAAGGCTGGTCAATGCCTCAAACCATTCAGATCACCAAGCAGGTAGAAGAAATGGCTGAATCTGAAGGCCTTCAATACCAGTTGGACAAAACCGTGGTTGCAAATACTAAGAATGCCCACAGATTGATCCATCTCGCAAAGGAATCAGGAAAAGGAGGCGCAATGAAGGAACGTCTTTTGAAGGCTTATTTTACAGAGGGACTTAATGTAGATGATCAAGAAACTTTGGTGAAACTTGGTTCAGAGGTGGGTTTAGATCCTATCAAGATTCAAAATCTTTTCAACTCCGACCAATTTGACGAAGCTATAGCTTATGATATTTATGAGTCAAGACAAATTGGGGTTCAAGGTGTTCCTTTCTTTGTGTTGGACAGAAAATTCGGAATTTCTGGAGCTCAAGCGGATGAAGTTTTTGATCAGACTTTAGAGAAAGCGTGGAATGAATTTTCAAAAGAAAAAGAGATTGAAATCCTCCAAATTAAAAATGATAATTCCTGTGATATCGATGGTAATTGCTAAGTTTTACTTACCAGATTCATAAAAAATTCAAAAAGGGTGAAAATTATTTTAAAAATTTTCACCCTTTCTTTTTGCTTAAGAACTCATTAAGGGTCAATAATTTAGTTCCTTTTAATAATACTCCTAACATTTTGCGATTTCCATCTTATTTAAATAAATTCTAAATACTATTTAGACTAAATCCAAATAAACTTTACTTTTACATCCGTAAACATCGAATTAATATCCAACATAGATGAAAACGGGGTTTCTATTTTGCTTTTTAGGATTGACATTGTGCATTTCTATAGACTCTTTCTCTCAAACAGGAAATTTATCTGGCCAACTCAAATTCGAAGATGGCAAACCTGTCATGTTTGCTACCGTCTATATCGAATCTG
Source organism: Algoriphagus iocasae (assembly GCF_014206875.1). Taxonomy (GTDB): domain Bacteria; phylum Bacteroidota; class Bacteroidia; order Cytophagales; family Cyclobacteriaceae; genus Algoriphagus; species Algoriphagus iocasae. Next base: position 1,278,085 of record NZ_JACIJO010000003.1, read on the forward strand.
TAAAAATGCATGGCCTTTCAGATGAAAAAGGAAATTATACAATCCAAAATATTCCCTTTGGAAAACATAGTGTTCAGATTTCAAGCATTGAGATCGAGAAAAAAGAAATTGAGGTTGAAATAGGAGCTGACAACGAGTCACTCACGACTATCTTGAAAAGATCTGGTGATACCAATCTCGAGGAAGTACAGGTCTATGGCGAATCTTATAAAACACAGATAGAAAAGTCCGGTTTTGCCGTCAATGTCATTGATACACAAGAAGCCAGTTTGAGAAACATTCAAACAAATGAGCTTTTAAACACCACAGTAGGAGTTAAAATCCGCCAAAATGGTGGATTGGGTTCTGAGGTCAATTATAGTTTGAATGGCCTATCTGGAAATGCAGTTCGAATTTTTATTGATGGTATTCCAATCTCTGCTTATGGAAATTCATTTAATCTGAACAGTATACCCCCATCCATGATCAAAGAAATTGAAGTCTATAAGGGTGTGGTTCCAGGACATTTGGCAGATGATGCCTTGGGAGGAGCTATTAATATTGTCCTTCAAAACTCGACTCAATCGAATTTTAACGCATCAGTATCTTACGGCTCTTTCAATACTTTTCAAGCGAGTGTCAATGGACAGTATCGCTTCAAAGAATCAGGTTTTACGGTAAAAGGATCTCTTTTTCATAATTATTCTGACAATGACTATAAAGTCTCGGGAAGAAGCGTGGTTGTGACTGGTCTGGGAGGGGTGCAAACTCCCATAGAAGCAAGAAGATTCAATGATGCTTATAGATCCACCGGGGGAATGATTCAGATAGGCTATACTGATGTCAAATGGGCTGATCAATTTTTGATCGGATTTACCGGATCCAGCGATTACAAGGAAATTCAGCATGGAGCCTTTATGACTATTATGCCCTATAAAGGGAGGTTTATGGAATCTGATGCCAAACTGATGAACCTTACTTATCAAAAGAGAGATCTGTTTGTAAAAGGCTTAGATCTCAATGTAAATGGACTTTACGGTAAAAGAAACCGAATACTCAGCGATACTCTTTCCTGGGCCTATGCTTGGAATGGTGAAAGAGCTATTGATTTCAGAGGAGATGAATACCAGTATCCTTGGAGATCTCAGCAGGAGGGTGGTCCGACCCTTTCCACCATCAATAGAGATGTAGCATCTATACGATCAGGCTTATCCTATACTCTGAATAATCATCACAAACTTTTACTTAATCATGTCTATAGCAGTATAGATCGAGTAGACAGTGATGTTTTGAGATCAGTTTTGGAAAATACATTTAGGGGAACCAGGGATTTACAAAAAAACATCCTTTCTCTTACCTATGAACTCAATGCGTTGGATGGAAGGCTCAAAGCCAATGTTTTTGGAAAATACTACCAACAGGAGACTATCAATATCGACCCAGAAATCGATCCCGAAACCAATGAAATCATAGATGATATCACGAAGGCCAGCACTAAAGACGAAGGCTATGGATTTACTCTTTCCTATGCATTAAAACCAACCATCACGCTTTTAACTTCAGCAGAAAAAGCAATCAGATTACCTAATGAAAGTGAGGTCTTTGGAAACGATGGTGACAATGTGGTAGCCAATCCAAGTATCAGACCGGAACTGAGCAATAATTTCAATTTAGGATTTCGATTTGGCACTTTCCGATTGGAAAAACACGATTTCACGGTTTCTACCAACCTTTTTACAAGGAATATCAAAGACCGAATTGGATTGCCTATCGAGACTTCTTTGAATGTAAATGATGAAATTATTCTCTATGAAAACCAAGGAAATGGCACTTCCAAGGGATTTGAAGCTCAGTTAGATTATACATACAACAACAATTTTGGAGTCAACTTCAATGTTTCCCGCTTTGATCTGAAAATTGTCAATAGAGGAGTGGAAATAGATGTACCGAATACACCATTTTTCACAATGAATGGCAGTTTACGCTATTCATTTGAGAATTTGATCCAAAAAGATTCAAGGTTGAATCTCTTTTATACGCTCTATTTCACCGATGAATTTTCTTATTTGGTACCTCAGGGTTCCAATACTGTTGGGGATGAGTTTTTTGAAGTTCCACAGCAACTAGCACAGGACTTAGGACTTAGCTATGTCTTTCCTTCCAATCGACATGTGATGAGTTTTGACATCAAAAACATTTTTGACAAACCCGTTTACGATAACCTATCCGTGCAAAAACCGGGAAGAGCATTTTATCTAAAACTGAATTACAGAATCAACAATTACTAACCATTTATTTTAAAACCAATACAATGAAACGAAGTTTTATCAATTTCCGAAAACTGACTGCGCTCGTTTTGGCAGGAGGGTTTATGGCCGCTTGTACAGAAAATCCAGATCCAAATCCAACTCCGGATCCAGTAGATCCTGTCGAGGAAACCAGATGGATTACGGTTGCCGCTGCTAAAATGGGAGATAATCCTGGCGATGGTAACGGTGGAACATTAATTTATTCCCTAACCAGCGAAGAAGCAAAAGATCCAAACTTTTCTATTGCTCCATTTGACAACGGATTTATAGTCCCTTCCAACAGAACCGCTAGGCTTCAATCTTCTGAAGATGGCAACACAATTTTTAATATCAGCTATGCTGGAGATACTGGAGGAAATTACTCCAAATACACCGTCGAAGGAGGACAAACTTTCACTCAATCAGGTACATCTGTGAGTATTGCACCATATGTAGGTTCGGCTCCCAGATGGATCAAACTTTTTGATGGAGACAAAACTGGATCTGCTGTTTACGTAAATACAGAGCATTTATTCGATGACAAAGGTACTCCAGATGATACCTCTGATGACACTTATATTCGTACAGAAGCGACTATGGGTGTGGTGACTCTGGATTTGGTCAATTCTAGTATCGTGGATTTCCAAGAGAGCGTGGTTCGATTAAGTGAAGAAGAAGAGGCAAATGGCTATTATGTTTCCCGCATTGATATGCCTACTCTCAATGCAGCAGGAGATAAACTTTATATCGGGGCTAGACTAAGCAAGGTGGATCCAGCAACAGTGGAAAGTGATGGTGATGCTGAGATTTTAGGTTCTAAAACCATTGTTTTGGATTATCCTTCTTTATTGAATCCTACTGTAATTTCATCAACTGTAGGCCATGGAAATACAAATGGTTACCGTAGCATCAATTCTTTCGAATACAAAGGTAGCGTCTATCAAGCAAATCAGGGAGATCCAAATGGTTCTCATATCCTTAAAATCGGTGCAGACAATCAATATGATAATTCTTATGTTTTCAGCTTGGACAATGCTTTAGGTACAGATGATGCTTATATACTAGCTTGGAGACCAGCAGCAAATGGAAAAGCTGTTGTGGCTTATCGAGATGCAAGTTCAGCAGAAGGCGTGGCTGGAGCTCAAGGATTTTTTGCTTTAGTTGATTTAGAGGCGAGAACAGCACAGAAAATCACTGATATTCCTTACGATGCAGATTTTTACCTATTCCAATACCAAGGCTTCGTAGTACACGGAACCGAAATTTATCTAACTCAAGCTCCTGTAGGTAAGAATGGAAACATCTATGTTGTAGATACTGAAACCGGAGAAGTAACCAAAGGTGCTGAATTGGAAAACGTAGCAGGAAGCCACTTTATCGGAGTATTTTAATTAAGACTTCAAAACAATAAAAAACCCTGGAAATCCAGTTGATCAGCTGATTTTCCAGGGTTATTTTTTTATTAAAAATATTACCAAACTCCTCTGGTTTTCATTTGCAAGGTATAAACTGCGTCCATTGCAGTGATGAACAATGTTTTTCTATCCAAAGCTCCAAAAACCACATTTGCAGTCCATTTTGCTGGAACAGGGATATGAGCCACCTGATCTCCATTTCTGTTGAAAACGGTCACACCATCACCGGTTAAATACAAATTACCTTTGAAATCAATCGTCATTCCGTCTGATCCTTTCTCACAGAAAAGAGTTTTGTTAGTCAAATATCCATCCTCGCGGATTTCATATTTGTAAGTCTTATTCGCACCAATATCAGAAACGAAAAGGTATTTGCCATCAGGCGTTCCCACGATACCATTTGGTTTTACCAAGTCATCTGTAACACGGAAAAATTCAGATCGGTCTTCTGAAACATAATATACGTGCTGCCCGTCTTGCTGCATTTCTGGAGTTCTGATTCCTTCCCAATATTCTCTTGGATACAATGGATCAGTGAAGAATAAACCGCCTTTTGGTCTTACCCATAAATCGTTTGGCCCATTCAATAATTTACTTTTAAAGCCCGAAAGAATCACTGTTTCATTTCCATCCTGATCAATTGACCAAAGTTCATTTTTCTCATCTGCGCAGGTAATCAGCGTATTGTTGAGCAGGAAATACATCCCATTAGATCTACCGGCGTTTTCTTTGAAAAGTGTGATGTTTCCACTTCCTGCAGACCATTTATAGATTTTATTATTAGGCTGATCAGTAAAGAAGACATCTCCCATTCTATTTACTGCCGGACCTTCGGTGAAAGAAAATCCATCCTGAACTTTTACCAATTCAGCATTTCTGGCAACCACACCACCTCTGTCTTCAATTTGAGCAAAAAGGGATTGGGTTGCGAATAGCGCAGTGATTAAACAAGCGTGTTTTAAAGGGTTCATAAGGTTTATTGATTATTTTCTTTCCATGGCAAGAACTAGGACATCCAAATCCTCACTATATGCCATTCTACTAATGTTTTGATGGGTTTCAGACTCGATTGTTCCTACTAGTTCCCAATTGATATCGGTATATTTTCTTTTATAAATATTATTTCCTTTGGCCATCAGCAGGTAGTTTTTATCCAGCCAAATAAAGTCTTCAGCCCCCGGTAATCCAAAACTGTATTCTGCTCTTTCCCCACTTTCAATATCATAACTTTTCAGAGTAAGCGCTTTTTCGTCTCCTACATTTCTAAACTCTCCAGTAGATAAATAGGTGATTTCACTTGTTTTAGGTCGCTTATTAATTGATCTGGCAACTTCCTGATCGATATCAATTATGTCATTTCTACCCCGGGCATAAACAAGACTATTTGGTTCGCCTAAAACAAACATTGCAGCCTTATTATTGTACCAATCGTAATATCCAACCGGCTCAATGTCATCATATAATAACTCTGCCTGCTCAAAACTGACTGGATAGAGCCAAATCCGCTGCTTCTTATCCGGTTCTGAAACCACAGCCGAAATATACATTCCACAATCGGTAATCATTGGGGAATTTTCATTTCGATCCGAAGTACGGCTCATATTTGTAAATTTCTTGGAATTGAAATTATAGACGATGATGTCATAATTCTCATTTTCATCTGCTGCCGAAAACACCATTTGGTATTCATTGATAAAACTCGGCTGATTGTCATATTCAGGACGGTCTGTCAGAGCAAATGCCGTTTCGGGATGGATTTTAAGGTTACCAGGTTTTCCTGAAGTCTCTACCACCCAAAGGTCAAAACCACCTTGGGCAAGTGCAGAACCAATCAGGCAAGTAAAATTTAGGAGTAGTATCGAAAAGAGAATTTTCATTTTTAAATAAAATTGATCAACCAAATTACAAAATGGATGTTAGAAAGCTGTGAGTAAACTTAAATTGTATCAAAATGAGCGATTAGACTTCTTGAGAAAGCAGGAGGATCCTCTTGCCGATCAGGCAGTTGGTGAATTGATGCGCCAACCCGAGATCATTTCCCAAATCAATCAATGGACTGAAATACCGGACACACTTCCATCAAATTTTACTCCAAGCCTACAGGAATTTTTCCTTGAATACAAGCAAGAACTTACTGACCAAGAAAAGGAAATTCTAAAACAAGGTCAATCATTTTTCAACAAACAAGGGGATATCTATCTGGCAATGCTGGGGTTTTATTCCCTTCCATACTGTTATGCCTTTGCAAATGGGGCAGAAGTTTTGGTCAGATCCAATCGAATCGTCAACGAATCAGGCAAAAGGTTAGGGGAGACGGCTAAGTTTCTCCTGGAGGTATTTAGGCCTGGTGCTTTCCTGAATTCTGGTGAAGCATTTTTCATATGTGCTAAAATTCGTCTCATCCATGCCTTCAGCCGTTATTTTATCCATCATTATTCTAAAGATTGGAAGGAGGAGTTTGGTCAACCTATCAATCAGGAAGATCTATTAGGGACGAATTTGGCTTTTAGTCTACTGGTGTTGAGAGGAATGAGAAAAATAGGAATTTCAATTTCCAAAAGAGAATCGGAACAGATTCTAGGATATTGGAAGATTTTGGGAAAATTGATGGGAATCCAAACAGACTATTGGCCTGATAACAATAAAGAAGCATTTGAATTGGAAAAACTGATTCGTCTGAGGCATATGAGAAACTCAAAAGCTGGGGAAATACTCATCCGTTCTTTGCTTTCCTATTATGAGCAAAATCAAAGAGAGGCATTTCTAAAAGGAAAGTCTGAATCCTTGGTTTCTTTTATGATTGGAAAAGAAGCTTCCTCAGCCTTGGGAATTCAAACCGAATCCATTTTCACTTCAGAAATAATAGGGGCTATTTTTCAATTTTTAGGTTGGAAAAATTATGCGGGAAAGAAATCCCATGCTAGATTTATTCAAGAATTCGAAGAGGGGTATTTTCAGCAGTTTGGAGAAAAGGTCCGAATTCAATTACCTGAACGAAAGCGTTCATAAGCGGACATATTTTTGTACGTTTACCAATCATAAATTTTTGGCAACCCTCGAAATTGGCCCAATTTGCCCATATTTAGGCAATGGCATCTTTTTCGTATTCATAGTGGCATGAAGGAATTCACAAAACAGCTTCAGCATTTCCCTTTGGAACTGGTCTTTTGGATCGGGAGCTTGGTAGCAATTTTACTACTCGAGCCCCATGCAGCGACGCACTTTAGCCTTTGTCCTTTGGATCAACTAGGGTTTTCCTGGTGTCCGGGATGTGGCTTAGGCAGATCCATGAATCTCCTGGCTAGAGGAGAATTTCAGGAATCCTGGTCTATGCACCCTTTGGCTATGCTGGCTTTCGTAGTGATTTTCTCTAGAATTTGGCAACTAATTAAAAACCTTAAAACAACACACAATTATGGCTAATGTATTGAGACATCTTCCTGAATTGGAAGGAATGGAACTGGGATATATCCAGGGATTGATGAAAAATATGGATGAAGATCAAGCTTCACTTTTTGCTCAAGTGTATCGCGCAAGAAGAAAAGACGCTCAAATGATCCTTATTCTAACTTTGCTTGGCTTCTTTGGCTTCGCAGGTTTACATCGATTCATCCTAGGACAGATCGGTCTGGGTATTCTCTATATTTTGACAGTAGGTCTATGTTTTATCGGTACTATCGTCGACTTAGTCAACTATAAGAGTTTAGCTTATGAGTACAACATCAAAGTTGCTCATGAAACTATCAATATGCTTTCGAACTCATTCGACATGGGTCCTGATCATAAATCCTAATTTTACTTAACCGCTAACCAAGGCCTGAAGAAATTCAGGCCTTTTTTTTATTTGAAAGCTTAAAATGCTGTCTGACCTCTAACGTTTCCTGGAGGATCATAATTACAGACTAATATGTATTTTCCGTTTTCGTTGGCTTTCAATCCACAACCTACTTTTGTGGTATTTCTCCAAATAATCTGTGAATAGTGTCCGCATTTTTCAATGGCGAGACATGACTTAGCGGAAAAATCAAAATCCTCCTTTTCACTTCCCCAACCATCAGAAACTCTTACCTCTGGAAGATCTCCAGTTACAAAACCTCCAGCAAGATTTTCACCTGATCCTGAATGCTCTAGATACCATTCTTCACCTTGATTCTTCAAAGCTAATTTTTCAGCCCATTTTTGAGCTTTTTCGGCTAATTCTTCCGACCATTCCAAAGCCGGAACTCCAACTTCCTGCCTTAATAAATTGTGGGCTTCCAAAATCTTGGCTGGGTTAAAAATAGTTGAGGAACTGGATTCCTGTGCCAAAAGAGGTAATTGTATCACACAAAGAGATACAAATACGAGGATCATTGTTTTCATGTATTTTTTGATTTTAAAAATTAACACAAGACTTAAACACACTTTAATAAAAGTACATTTTTATACTGGAAATCAGTTATTTAAAAAATTAGTATGATGAGAGATATTTTTTTTCCTTTACCAATCCTCCGAATCTTCTTGTTCTGGATTTGAATGGCTGGACAATAAATCTCCAAACTCCACAATTGAGCCTTCTGAGAATAAAACATGGTATGCGTTCACCTTGCGATGAATCTCTTGAAGAGTCTCAAAGTCCGGATGTTGCACATGAAAAGGAATACTCATCAAATTTTCCTGTTTCTTATCAAAAGGTGGCGAAATAGACGCTCCGAAGAAAAAAGGCCACAGAGTTTTACTACAGGAAATCCCCCAATGATCAATGGGATAATTAGCTGCATACTGATTCAGTCTTTCATTGATCTCTTCAAAAAATAATTCCGATTCTCCCAGTCTCACTCTGGAACCAGCCCGCGATTTTCCTTTCGTTTTTAAATATTTAATCTGGCTTTTCCCTTGTTTTTGCCTGACCATATAGGCTCTAAAAACTTTATGATCTATCAATTCACCATTATGGAAATACCCAGTATTTGCGATTCCAGCACGGATCATGACCATTGCCAAATGATAATCGTCCCTCTTTTGAATCATACCATCTGGTGTTAAGGCCACAGACCAAGGTAGAGAAATACGAATAAGCCATTCCTGATTTCTAGAAAATTCAAGTTGATGCGTATCGTCTAAATAGCTTTCAATCAAGCCCATGCCTATTACTTGGGTTCTCAGCTGAGAAAAAATTGAAGGGCTGATCTCTTGGTAAATTCCTGAAGCCATGTTTGGGTGGACAAATCGTTTATCTTTGTGCAAATAAACTGAAATTTTATGCAGGAGGAAACCCAAAAGCTTTTTGACAAAATCTGTGATCCAAACGAAAAAGAGGCATTTTATTTTGCTGAAAAACTAGGAAAAATCAACACAGAAGAAGTTCGGGATAAACTGATCGAACTTGTAAAAGGAGATCAATGGGAAATAGCCTACCTAGCCTGCAAAGCCCTTTCTAAGACCAGTTTCAATGAAGAATCTCTAGATGCGATTTTTGATGCTATTCGAGATAAAAAGAACCAAAATCACCAAGGAGCTTTCGTGCAGATTCTAGAAGAATTCGATTTAAGCGAAAGATTGGTGGATATTTTTAGAGTTTATCTTTTCGGAAATTTCAAAGCAGAAACTCTGGCTAAAGAGTATCTGGATAGCGTAGAATTTGAAATTACACCTAGAACGATCCGTAAAGCTGAAAAACACTGGAACCATTATTTACATAATCCAGAAGATGAAGGAAGCTTGGCAATAAAAAAAGCTGAAATCGAACCTATGTTGCAGGAAATGAGGGAATTATTTTCTGAAAAATAGGCAACAAAAATCTGATTCTTGTGTTAATGTAAACATGAAAAGAGTAAATTTCATCGGCTTACATACTCAATTTTTTCAAGATTTTGGATTTGAATTGAATGGTAACTGCATGAATTTTCAAAAATTCTTTGAACTTGGAAAACAAGTGGTTTTTATTCAGTTGAATGAAAACAATTCTGAATCAATTGTTGAATATAATTTAGGAGTAAGGATAGACAAGGTAGAGGAGCTGATTCATCAGTTTCTACCTACTCTCAGTGGTTATGCAGAAAAATCCATCACGCTAATTCAGACCTTGGATAAAATTGGCAAATACCTCCCAGACAAATTTGTGGTGCAAAATGATTGGGAACTTTCCCAGATCATGATGTCAGCAGAGAAGTTTTTTGTTTTGGAAGGATTTCCTTGGCTGAATAAAATGAGTGATCCTATCAATCTGGAATTGGCATTTTTTGAAAGGAAAGCTAAATCTTTCAAAACCCACAACTTTGTTTATAATGCCTTTCGTGCCACTGCTTTGAGTAAATTGTATAACCCAAGCGATTATCCTTATATCAGAAATATCTTTTTGGAACATATTGAGGAGCAGCAAATGACTCCTTTCAACATAGCTTCCTACCTCAAATTTCTAAACTATCTGGATAAGATAGATTAATTCCTTCTTTTCACACCCCTTACAGCTTCTGCAGAAACTGGATCGTCTGGCCATTCATGCTTTGGATACCTTCTTTTCAATTCCTTCTTCACTTGAAAATATCCATTTGTCCAGAAGCTTTTGAGATCTTGAGTTAGCTGAACAGGTTTGAATCCTGGAGAAAGCATTTCTATAAGAACTGGGATTTTGCCGTCATTTACTTTGGGTGTTTCCAATAATCCGAAGAGTTCTTGAAGCCGAACCGAAAGGCGAGGAGTGTCCCCATTCTCCTGGTATTCTATCGAAATTTTACTTCCAGAAGGTACAGAAAGCGTTTTTGGAGCCAAACGATCCAATTCCTTTTGCATTTCATAATCCAAACTGGAAGTCAGTATTTCCTTAAGATTCAACTTTTTAAAATCCTCATTTTGCTTGATATTGGAAACATAGGGTTCCAGCCATAAATCTGCTGTATCACATAAATTCGCCATGGTCCAAGTAGGCCAATTCTGCTCAGGGTTCCATTTTTTTAGCGATTGAACACGGTTCATCAATTGAATCACCTCGTCGTTCCAATCTAGAAGTAATTCTCCCTCTTCTTTTACAGCTTCAAGAATTGCCTGTTTGGCCAGACTGGAATCGAATTTAGCCAATGGTCTTTTTCCTAAAATAATAGCTCCGATTCGTACTTCAGTATGGGCTATCAAACCACCTTTTTTTCGATCCCATTCCATAACTTCCTTGGTCTTCAGCATAGGAGCTAAATCTTTCGGATTTAATGGAGCTGCCAACCAAATCTTACCCATTCCTTCACGTGCATCGACATGAGCTACTGCTAGCCAAGATTCATGTGCCAAATCATCCCGATGACCAATCTGGGCAATTTTTCCATTCGCTAATTGGAACTGGGCGTTATTTCCAGGTCTTGCAGCCGCGATTCTCTCAGGATAGGCATAAGCCAATAACAACCCAGTCATCCAAGGATCCACTGGTTTATTTTCTGCTGCAATCTTAAACATGGAACGATAGGAAGCCGCAAGTTTCTCTATTTTCTTGATTCTAGGGATAGTTACACCCCGATCTCTATATCTCCTCAAAGCCTCGATTCTCAAATTGAGATCTACACCTGCATCTGGCCCCAATGCATCTCTTTCGTCAAGAATTGCTGCGATATCGGTTCCTAAACCTAATTTCCCATGTTTTTTGGCATATAAAAGTAAATGAGCAATTCTTGGATGAGTCGGCACCGCATGGATTTCGCGACCATGTGGAGTCATTTCTCCTTCTTCCAAAGCATCTATAGCCTCAAGGGTTTTCTCTGCCAAATGTAAGGTGCCGGCAGGAGGTGGTGTAAGCCAAGTCATCTCCCGGATATCTTCTTGACCCCAAGCTTTCATATCCAAAACCATAGGCGTCAAATCAGCCTCTAATAGCTCAGGAGTACGAAACTCAGCCAATTGATTTTCAACGGACTTCGTCCAAAGACGATACGAATGACCAGCAGTCAAACGTCCAGCTCGACCAGATCTTTGGTCAGCCGAATCTTTACTGATTCTATGCAATACCAATCTGGAAAGCCCTGTTCGAGGATCAAATTTCGAGGATTTCGCAAAACCAGAATCGACCACAACTTTGATTCCATCTATGGTCAGAGAGGTCTCTGCAATGTCTGTGGACAACACGATTTTCCGTTTTCCGGCAGGATCAGGCATAATTGCTCGGTTTTGTGCCCCAGGAGGTAACTGACCATAAAGTGGCAATACCAAGTCATTCGGTAAAGCTTTTCGAAGGACAGCTTCTGCTTTTTTAATATCACCCTGACCCGGCAAAAACACCAAAAAATCACCTTCATGCTTCTTTGTCAATGGAATAATTTGTCTCGCAGTATCCTCTCCAATGGCGTATTCATCTACTTCATTGAGATGAAAAACTTCCACAGGATATTGCCGCCCCATGCTTTGAATGACCTTTGCTCCGAGCAACTCGGAAAGGGTAGGAGTATCAATCGTAGCAGACATTAGAAGAATTCTTAAATCCGTTCTTAAGACCTCCTGAACTTCCCTACAAAGGGCCAATGCCACTTCGGAATGAAGATTACGCTCATGAAACTCATCAAAAATCACCAATCCTACATTTTCCAGAGCGTTATCAGAATGTAGCATTCGAGTAAGAATACCTTCCGTGATTACTTCCAATTGGGTGTTTTTGGAAACCACCGATTCAAACCGAATTCTATATCCTACCAAATCTCCCACTTTGGTATTGGACATGTCTGCCATCCGGGTTGCGATGGATTTTGTCGCTAATCTACGTGGCTCCAGCATCAAGATTTTCTTTCCTTGAAGCCAAGGTTCATTTAACAAAGCAAGTGGAAGAAGAGTACTTTTTCCTGCACCTGGTGGGGCTTGAATGATTAAAGAATTGGACTCGGAAAGGTGTTTATTTACCTCAGAAATAATTTCTGCTACCGGTAAATCAAAACTGTTGTAATCGAAATTTTGAAGCATGAGGCTGCAAAAATAGGAGTTTCTGAACTAGGGATGAGCTTTGTCCATTCTTTTCTAAATATGAATAAGAAAAAATGCAAAAAGGAAAATTTGATTCATAATTAAGTAAGCAATCAAAGAAGCAATGGTTCTGGCAATAGCGTAAAATTTTTATCAAAAGGTGTAAATACATCTTCAAATAAAAAATCGATGCTTATTCACGGAAATTCCCCATTCTAACCAATTACACTTGTACTCTAACGGTTACTTAAATACATTAGATCAGTTTGAAAATAGAATTCAGCCTACAGTAGAAACATGACTCTGCACATCGGAAACATTTTAGATAGAGAAGTTACATGGTAAAAAGTCTACTGTCCTTTCTATTGCTATTTACCATTTTTTCAAATTTCACTGGAACTTATATAGTTTTCAAGGTTCAGCAAGCACAGGTCAGAAGATCCATCAAAAGACAAATCAAATCAGGAATTCCAGAGGATGAGTTACATTATTTTGAATTAAGCCAAATTGAATTTGATCAACTTGATTGGGAAAGGCCTGATATAGAATTCCGGCATGAAAACGAAATGTTTGACATCGTCAGGAAGGAAATCGTTGGAGATTCTATTCATCTTCACTGTGTCAATGATAAAGAAGAAACTATCCTTTTTGCTCAGCTAGATACGTTGGTTCTTCTGGAAATAGAACATGAATCCAATCAACCCAATAGCCCCATCACCAAGGTTGTCAAGGCATTGAAATTGCTTTATTTCAATGATTATTTTGATTTTAAAATCAATCCAAAAACCCATCTAGATCCAGCTTTGGCTCTGCTAATGGCAACAAAATATCTACCCGTTTTTAAGGAGGTTTTAACTCCACCACCAAATTTTTCATAATCTCTCTTATTAATTAATACCTCAAAAAATCCACCTTTTAAAAGGCTGGGAGAGGTATGTCTTTTTACAATATTTTATACAGCATATTATGAGAAAAATAATTTTACTCGCAATGAGTATGGTTTGCTCTGTGCTTTCTTTTGCCCAGAATGGGCTAATAAAAGGAAGAATCGTAGACGAACTAGATAATAGCCCAGTCATAGGGGCGAATATAGTAGTGGTGGATTCTAACAAAGGAGTGATTTCTGACAATCAAGGTGAATTCACGATTCCTTGTAGTGGTTCTGTTCGATTAAAAATAACCCACGTAGGATATAGAACTCTTACCAAAACCTTTGATTGTAGTACCTCGGAAATTTTAGAAATCCAACTGAAATCCAATGATCAGGAACTGGAAAAAGTCGAGGTCACAGCAAATGCCAATTCTAACAAATTACAATTGGAGCAACCTGTTTCCATTGTGGAAATGGATAATAGAGCCTTAAAAAGAGGAACGGGTCTTTTTATGGATGACGCTATCAACACCAATGTTCCTGGAGTTTTTATGCAAAGGAGAACCCAGTCTGGAGGACAGCAAATCAATATCCGAGGATACGGTAGTGGCATGGGATTCCGAGGAGTCAGTAACAACTTTGATGGGCAAGGAGTAAAAATGTATCTGAATGGAATTCCGATTACAGATGCTGAAGGAATCACCCTGATGGATGATATTGACTATGGTTCAGTATCAAATACCTCTGTCTTGAAAGGTCCTTCTGGAACATTGTATGGATTGGCGATAGCAGGAGTCATCAACATGAAAACCGAACAGGCTCCCAAAAACAAAACCATTATTGGACAAGATGTGATGCTTGGAAATTATGGTTTGGTAAGATCAACAACCCGTTTGAGTATTGGAAATGAGAACTCATCTATACTGGTTAATTACGGCAATCAGAAATACGATGGGTTTATGGATCATACCAAATCAACCAAGGATTTTGTGAACTTAACGGGAGATTTCAGATTGAATGCGAAGCACAGTGTCAACACTTATTTTGGCTATGCCAATAGCTATGATGAAAGAAATGGTGAGTTGACCATAGAGCAGTACGAAACATTGGATTATTCAGGAAATGCGCGATACATCAAAAACAACGCGCATTCGGCAGTGAAAACATTCCGAGCAGGAATTGGAAATACTTACCGCTTTAGTAATACAGTTTCTAATACAACTTCTCTTTTTGGCTCATCGCAAAGCTTGGATAACAGTTCAGCTGGTGGATGGACAGATAAATCACCATTGAATTATGGTCTTAGATCAGTATTTGATTTGGATTTTGATCTTTCTGATCAAGTAAGTTTATCAGGAAATATCGGAGTGGAAGCACAAAAAATGAATGCCCAAACTGTTGGGTATGGTATGTCGGCTGATAGCACCAATCTTTCTGGATATAACATTATTACCAGCATCCGAAGTAATCAAGTGACCACAAGCTCTACGGCTTCCTATTTCACTCAATGGACTTTAAAATTGCCAAATCAATTGAGTCTAACAGCTGGTCTAGGCATCAGCAATATGAAAATAAGTCTGGAGGATCGACTTTGGGGATTGTCCAACAATCATCCTGGAAATGAGAAATTGAAAGTTTACGAAAAAAGCTACAATTCTCTGGTATCTCCAACTCTAGCGATTAACAAGGAAATCAATTCAAAAGCCTCTGTTTACGCATCTTATTCCACAGGCTACAAAGCTCCAGTCAGCAGCAATATCCTGATTTCAACGACTGGTGAATTGAATACCGGTTTAAAACCTGAGAAAGGAACTCAGTTTGAAGTGGGAACAAAAGGAAATTTCGGAGACAACAAACTGTTTTACACGTTGGCGATCTTTCAAACTAAATTCCAGGACAAGTTCACCACCGTGACTGTTCAAAACCCTGATAATACGGCAACACTTTATTCCTATTTAGTGAATGGCGGTCAGTTGAATAACAAGGGAATTGAAGGGTATCTGAATTATAGAGCAATGGAGTCTTCCACAGGATTTATCAGATTACTTCAGCCATTTGTCAACTTCACTTATTCTGATTTCCAATACGAAGATTACCAATTTGAAAAAGTTGGTAAAAACTCTGAAGGTCAAGATATGACCGTCGTAGAAGATTATTCTGGATTAGCAGTTGCTGGAGTAGCGCCTTTTGTATTGAATGCAGGTGTAGATGTAGAAACCAATGTCGGATTTTATGGCAATGTTTATTTCAATTACAGAAGCAGTATGCCTTACACTTCAGATGGACTGAATGAAACAGATCCTTATGAATTGCTGAATTCCAAGATTGGATATCGTAAAAGCATCTCACATTTTGATTTGGATGTATATGTAGCTGCGAATAATATCACAGGTACCCAATATTACAACATGGTCTTTGTGAATCAGTTGCCTGATGCATATATCCCTACTCCAAATGAAATCAACTTCTTTGGGGGATTGAATCTAAAATATACCTTCTAAAATTTAAGCTATCTAAAACCTGCCTTCATCCATTTGGAGGCAGGTTTCTAAATTTTCAGTTATGAAGAACTATCTATTTGCATTGCTACTTCTCAGCACATTAATGGCCTGTGGAAGGTTTAGAAATAAGGATGAAAAACAAACCAATGAAGAGCGGATTGTTTGTATTTCGAAGCAGTATTCTGAATTCATTTTTGCTTTGGGGGCTGAAGAAAATATAGTTGCAGTTGATCTTTCCAGCACCTATCCACCAGAAATCAAAGATCTCCCAACCATTGGCTATCATCGGGCATTGAGCACTGAAACCATTTTAGCAATGAAACCCACCTTGATTCTCCATGACAATAACATTGGACCTGAGCAAGTGGTAAACCAGCTAGAAGAATTGAAAATCCCTATGAAGACTTTTGGCAGCTATGAATCAACTATTGCCGGAACGGACTCTTTACTTCGGGAAATGGGAAACTATTATGGCAAAGAAGAAAAGGCTGAAGAGCTCATTAAAAAACTAAATACGGATATGGAAAAAGCTTTGGCTGAGGCAGAAAAATTCAGCAGCAAGCCAAAGGTTTTGGTAATCCATTTTGGTAGGGCCTCGAATGTCTACTTGGTCATGACCAAATCCAGTACTGCTGCAAAAATGGTCGAATGGGCTGGGGGAGAAATGGCTGTAGAAGCTGAAAGCCAAATGAAACAATTATCTCCTGAGGTTGTGGCAGCTGCTAATCCAGACATCATACTTCTTACTGATTTTGGATATGATCAGTTGAGCCAGGGAAATGAAATCGAAAAACTTCCGGGAATCTCTGCCACCAAAGCCTTTCAGAACAAGCAGATTTTCAGAGTGGAAGAGCATGACATGGTTTACCTAGGACCTAGAACAGGTGAAAATGTCCTCCGAATTCAAAAGCTAATTCACCCAGATGAATCCAAATAAATCTAAAGCGATTGGAGGGATTCTGATCATTCTCCTGGTGCTGATTTCTTTGTTTTCCGTAAAATTTGGGGCGGTGACTATATCGATTCAGGAAATCTGGAGTTCACTTTCCCATATTCTTGAAGGCACTGAAATCACAGATCTGAATGAGCGGATTTTCATGCAGATCAGATTGCCAAGAGTGATTATGGGAATTTTCGTTGGAGCGGCCCTGGCAGTGGGAGGAGTCTTGATGCAAGCTTTGTTCCGAAACCCAATTGTAGAACCAGGATTGATAGGAACTTCAAGTGGAGCTGCATTTGGCGCTGCCTTGTACTTTGTATTGGGGGCAACGTTTGGTTTTCACTTTGGAGAATGGACTCTGCCAATCGCTGCTTGTATTGGAGGGATACTTTCTACTTTGATGGTTTTCTACCTTTCTCAGTCAAGGGAAGGTGGCAAGAGCTCCGTAGTTTCTTTATTGCTTACTGGTATTGCCATCAATGCTTTATTCCTTAGCGGGGTTGGTTTTTTATCCTATATCGCAAGGGATCCACAAGCCCGATCTATTACCTTTTGGAACTTGGGAACACTCTCAGGTTCCTACTGGGAAGGTTTATACTTAGTGGCAGGAGTAACGGTTTGCTGTGTTTTGATCAGTTTAAGATATGCCAAACAACTCAATGCTTTGATGCTAGGAGAGCAGGAAGCCCAATTATTGGGAATCAGCATATTTCAATTGAAGATCAAAATCCTTTTGGTCAATGTGGTTATGGTCGCTGTCGCAACAGCATTTGTTGGGGTGATTGGTTTTGTGGGGTTGATTGTTCCCCATTTATTACGAATGTTAAATGGATCGGATAATCGATTTCTGATTTGGGCAGGGGCATTGTTGGGAGCGATTATTTTGACCGGGGCAGATTTAACTGCAAGATTGTTATTGGCTCCGGCAGAATTGCCAATCGGAATCGTCACCTCTCTAATTGGTGTACCCGTATTTATTATCCTTCTAAGACGTAGCAATTACTTTTTTTAAGATGATTACACTAGAAAATTTATCCTTCGAAAAAAGCGGAAAGCAATTGGTGCAGGATGTTTCTGCAAACTTTGAAAAAGGTAAAATGCACTTGATTCTCGGACCTAATGGCGCAGGAAAATCGACATTAATCAAACTGATCAGTGGAGAATTAAAACCTAGTAATGGAACTGTGTTAATGGATGAAAAAAATCTTCATCACATTTCCATCAAAGAGCAAGCAAAAATTCGTGCGGTTTTATCTCAGAATATTGAATTGAGTTTTCCACTGGATGTGTCTCAGGTAGTTTTGATGGGGCGATTTCCTCATTATGAAGGAAGCCCCAATTCATTGGATATGAGGATTTGTGAAGAGTCGATGAAGCTTTTCCGAGTGGATGAGATGAGAGATAGGAACTACTTAACACTGAGTGGGG
The DNA here is from genome assembly GCF_014206875.1 of Algoriphagus iocasae. Lineage (GTDB taxonomy): Bacteria > Bacteroidota > Bacteroidia > Cytophagales > Cyclobacteriaceae > Algoriphagus > Algoriphagus iocasae. The sequence continues at coordinate 1,296,417 of NZ_JACIJO010000003.1, forward strand.
GTGAAAAGCAAAGAGTACAATTTGCAAGAGTATTCGCTCAAATTTGGCAGCCAGTTCAAGGAAAATCCAGGCTGTTACTCTTAGATGAACCCCTGACATTTCTGGATGTATTTTACCAATATGACTTGATGGATAAGATCCGAGAATTCATGGTCGAAAACCCTGATTTGACAGTATTGGGAGTGGTTCATGACTTGAATATCGCAGCAAAATATTCTGATACCATTATGCTATTAAAAAACTCAAAAGTCTTTGCAAAAGGTGCCTCTGATGATGTGTTAAATGAGAAGAATATCTATGAGGTTTTTGGAGTGGTAGTAGAAAATAAGTTTGAGATAAAGTAAGTTTTTGGTTTGTGAAAACTCAATTTAAAACAAGGATCAAATGGAATTGTAATCTGGTAAAATGTTACTCAAGAATACAATTCCTATTTCCATCTTAAATCAAATTAATTCTAACCTTTTTCTCTTTGAGCTTCGTCTGATTTACTTTCGGTATAAGCGATTCCACTTGATCTGTTTTTACCGCTACAAAGGCACAATCTGTTTTGAGTTCGATGACACCCAATTGATCTTGCTTTAGCTTGCCTTGTTTTAGGAACAAACCTGCAATATCTCCTTTGGAAATTTTATTGGTTCTTCCTCCAGAAATAAATAAAGTAGACCATTGGGATGGAGCGGGAAGCTTTGCTGAATTTAAAGTTTGCAATTCTGCATCAGCTGCAAAATTGGGCAACTTTTCCTTTTCATGCTGAAGGATAAAAGCTGTCCCTTCAGCATTCATTCTGGCAGTTCGGCCATTTCTATGAATGAATTCAGATTCACGATTTGGAAGTTGAAAATGAATGATAAAGCCCAATTCAGGCACATCAATTCCTCTGGCTGCCAAATCTGTGGCCAACAACAATCGATGAGTACCATTTCGGAATTTGATCAAAGATCGCTCACGATCCTGTTGTTCCATATCCCCATGAAAAGTGCCATGCGAGATTCCATGATCCAATAAATAATTACTGATCTGTTGGATGGAATCCTTGAAATTGCAAAAGATAATACCATTCTGCTGACCAAGATTGCTGATCAGTTGAACCAGTGTTTCCAGTTTAATTTTGGAAGGGGAGAGTACTCGCTTCACTTTCAGCTGGGAGATTTTCTCGCTTAAAAAATCGATTATAATGGATGATTTCAGCTGGACAAATTTCGGGATTTGAACGTCCTGAGTTGCTGAAGTCAGAATTCTTTTCTTCAAATGAGGAAGCATTTCAAGAATCAATTTCATTTCCACTTCGAAGCCTATTTCAAGCGACTTATCAAATTCATCCAATACCAAGGTTTTAATAAATCGTTTTTCGAAAGCTTCCCTTTGCAAATGATCAGCAACCCTTCCCGGAGTTCCTATCAAAACCGCTGGTCGGTGTTTGATCTCTATTCTATCTTTTGATCCAGCTCGACCACCATAAACCGCATTTACTTTGAATCCCGTGCCCATTTCATGCATCACCTGCTCAATCTGAATGGCAAGTTCACGGGAAGGAACAATGATGAGCAACTGAATTTCTGCGATTTGTTCATCCAGATTTTGAATCAAGGGAAGCAAGAAAGCCAGGGTTTTACCGGTTCCGGTTGGAGATAGAAGAATCAGGTCCTGATCGGTATTGATTGCTTCTTTTGCAGCCAATTGCATCGGATTAAGATTGGTAATACCTAGTTTAGAAAGAATATCAGCTTGGCTTTTGGTGGGATTCGACATGCTGCAAAGATAGGTTCCTAAAATCTGGGAATTGGAAAAATAAATTAGGATTCAATTTTAACTCTTTTCAAATAGCCACAATATCAAGAACTGGAATGGCGATTCTTGAAATTTTGCCCCATATTTATCAGTAAACCTTTTTTAGCAGAGTACCCTTTTGCTTTTATACTTTTAATTGAAATAAAATGAAAAATAAAACCAGGCTAGTCCAACTCATCCATCCTTCACAAGGAAGAAAAATTGCATTGGTGCAAGAACCCAATTTAACACTCCTCAAAAATTACAATTCTGTTTATCAGCTTGCCTTAGCGGCTATAGATTACAATCAGAAGTTACGCGAATTGATCCAACAAAGTCTTTCTGAGGAGAAACTTGACTATGATTCCATTTATCAAGGAAACAGCGAATGGAAATTATTACCCTCCTTTGATCATCCAGAATCCCCATTTTCTTGCATGGTTTCCGGTACGGGTCTTACACATCATAACAGTGCTTTAAACAGGCAAATGATGCATAGTCAAGCAGAGGAAAAACCTACTGACAGTTTAATCATGTATGAAATGGGAGTGAAGGGAGGAAATCCAGAGCCTGGCGAAATAGGAGTACAAGCAGAATGGTTTTATAAAGGAAATGGGTCTGTATTAAGAGCTCATGGAGAAAAGCTTCAGATTCCCTTTTTTGGGGATGATGGGGGAGAGGAACCGGAAATTGCAGGAGTTTATATCATTGACATAGAAGGAAATCCATTTCGGATTGGTTTGACCATTGGAAATGAGTTTTCAGACCATGTGATGGAAAAAAAGAACTACCTCTACTTAGCACCTTCAAAAATTAGAACTTGCTCGATTGGACCGGAATTGGTCATTGATGCCGATTTTGAAAGCTATACTGGTGAAGTGTCTGTTTCCCGAAAAGGAGAAACTGTCTGGAGTTCCAAAATCAATACAGGCCAACAGAATATGTGTCACAATTTGGCAAATCTGGAGTTTCATCATTTCAAATACGATTCACATAGAATTCCCTTCCAATCCCATGTTCATTTTTATGGAGCAGATGCCTTTAGTTTTGGTAACAAAATCTTACTTGAGGAAGGAGATAAAATGACTGTGGCTTGGGAAGGAATGGGCAGAGCTTTGGTCAACTATCTAGAAATAGAAAAAGAAAAAAATCCTCAGGTAATAAAGAAGTTATAAGTAGTTCAAAAAGACTTTCAAGTTTAAATAAAAAAACCACGGGAAAATTCCCGTGGTTTCATTTTTTCAGCTTTGTGGTTTTAAGAACCTAGCTTAGCAGAAGCTTTTCCATATTCCCATCTGATTTCGAAGCTAGATGGTTTCACTTCATATACCAATCGCTCTTCCATAGAAGAAGTCTGCTGAGATGGTACAGAAACTCTCAATACATCCTGACTGGCATCGTAATCAAATGCACCCCACTGCTTAGCTACCTTGTTGAAAATCAAGGTAGATTCTGTTTCACCTGGGATGATGAAGAAACCATAAGTTCCAGCTGGCAATTTCTTACCTTCTACCATGATATCTTTGGTAGTGGTGAAAGTAGTTGCTTCGTTTGCACCAGCTCTCCAAACTTCACCTAAAGGAACCAAATCCCCCCAGATCACTCTGCCTTTTACAGCAGGACTGCTATAGTTAATGGTGATTTTGGCATCTCCAACAGTACCTTCTGCTGTTTTTGCAGGACTTGCTTTCTCTTGAGCATTGGCTGCAAAGCCTACAAATGCAAGTAGTGCAAATGCTAAAAGACTCTTTTTAAAGTTCATTGTTATTGGTTTTAGATTTGTGTTCAAAATACAACAATTTATCAAAATTGAAAGTCTTCTAACCGACTTTATTAGAGACTTTAACAAAGCCGTCTATTTCTTTTAAATCTTTACCCAAGCTTCTTTGGCATTACTTTCTACGATTGCTTCTCCGATGATCAATTCTCTCAATCCATCAGCAAATGTTGGGAAAGTAGGTGATTCAGGCTGTTTGCCTTCTCTCACAGCTGCATAAACTTCTTTGAACAATTGTTTAGAAGTGTCTGGGAATCCTTCTTGGTGACCTCCCGGGAAGCTTACCAATGAACGGGCTCCTTCATCAACCAAAGCTGGATCTTTCATCAAAATTGAATTTGCAGTGTCTCTCTTACCGATCCAAAGTTCGTTTGGTTTCTCAGCATTGAATTCATAATTGGCTTTGGAGCCAGAGATTTCAATATTCAGACGGTTTTTACGGCCTGCGTTTACCTGACTTACGACAATAGATCCTGTGCGTCCATTGTCAAAGCGAAGCATAATGGTAGCGTAGTCTTCAGAAGTCACTTCATATTCCTCGTAATCCTTTGGATCAAGCGCTTTTCCAGAGAAGGATTCCACTGCTTTCAAAGGCTTTAGTCGGGTAGGGTGTACGATGGAGAAATCAGCCATTACAGCAGTGATTTTCAGACCAGTCACATACTCAGTCATATCCAATAAGTGCGACCCAATATCAGCCACTACTCTAGAACCACCAGATTGCTTTGGATCCAATCTCCAGCTGTAGTCAGTTTTGTGGATTAACCAATCCTGAAGGTAAGAACCCATCACAGAATACACATCTCCCAATTCGCCTTTTTGACGCATCACACGCATCTGGCGTACCATTGGGTAATATCTTAAGTTGAAATGAACTGCGTTGATCAATCCAGTTTCTTTAGCCACTTTCACAAGCTCTTCAGCTTCTTCAATGGTCATGGAAAGTGGCTTTTCACAAACCACATGTTTGCCAGCAAGCATACAAGCTTTTGCCTGCGGAAAGTGAAGGAAGTTTGGCGTACAAATATGTACTACATCAATGCTCTCATCCTTCAGCATATTTTCAAAAGTGTAAGCATTTGGGATTCCAAGCTCTGCGGCTTTGGCATCTGCTACCTCTTGATTCACTTCTACAAGGCCAGTTACCTCGATATTTGGAATTCTTCTAAGTGCTTCTAAATGAGCTGGGCCGATAAATCCGGTTCCCACGATAGCAGCTTTGATTGTCTGAGACATAGGTTTTTTTAGGTTGAATTAAATAGAATTTTAAAATGTCAAATTAGGAAAAATGCTTTAAAAAAGAGGCATCTTGAGTTTATCAATTTTTTATCAAGTCTTTGATTTTTGTCTCGCATTTGGAAAAAAATCAATGAAATCAAGATTAATTACTGAAAATCAGGATACTTTGGAAACAATCATGGTTTGATCCACCAAAATTCTTGAGTTTGTAGATTTCCATTCAAATCAATGTATTCCCCAATTTTTGGTACAAAAACAGGCATCTGGATCTCCTCAGCTTTCTTAAAAACTCGCTCCACAGGATCTGTCCAGGAATGCATTGCTAAAGTAAATGCCGCCCAATGAATTGGCATCATCACCTTGGCCTGAATATCTTTTCCAGCCTGTGCCGTCTCTTCAGGCATCATATGAATTTCTTTCCATCGCTCATTGTATTGACCACATTCCATCATGGCAAAGTCAAAAGGACCATATTTTTCTCCGATTTCCTTAAAGTGAGGCCCGTAACCACCGTCACCACTGAAATAGATATTATCCGAACTTCCTTTGATCACCCAAGATCCCCAAAGCGTTGAAAAGCGGTTATTCAAACCTCTTCCTGAGAAATGCTTAGAAGGAGTGAAAGCCAATTTTAATCCATTTACTTGTACTTCATCCCACCAATCCATTTCATGAATCTTTGATCTATCTATTCCCCAAGCCTCCAAATGCGAACCAACACCAAATGGCACGTAGAATTCTTTGGTTTTCCCCATCAGCTTTTGCACCGATTCATAATCTAAATGATCGTAATGATCATGGGAGAAAATGATCATGTCAATCTGAGGTAATTCTTCAATTTGTATGGGTAATTCTTTACTGAAGCGCTTTTTCCCTAACATCGGATGGGGCGCTGGAACTTCACTTAGCATGGGGTCCAAGAGGATATTTTTACCGTCGATTTGCAGTAAAAATGCTGAATGTCCAAACCAAATCAATCGGGTAGGTATGTTTGTTTTAGTCAGATCTATGGAATCAACTTTGACAATTGGGATTTCAAAATCAGGTACACGTGTTGGATCTTTTTTAAAGAATTCCGGAAGCATTTTTATAGCTTTACCGACATCCATGTCCATGTTAGTTTCAATCAAATTATGAAACTCCCCATTGGAATAATGATCCAGTTTTTCGAAGGATTCCATTTGCTCCTCACTTGGATTTCCTCCAAACTGAGGACTGAAAGTGACAAACAGGAAACTAGCTAGAAATAGGATTAGGCTCAGGGATAATAAAACCAATAAGATCTTTCTTAGAATCTTCACAGAAGATTGAAGCATAGGTATGAGATGAGTGATTTTTAAAAATTACGCAAAAGGATAAACTGAAAAATGAGCAAAAAGATGCCATTTAGATGAAAAAAGACAATTTTTTATCAAACAGGAAAGTTTGCATCTTGTTACCAACCTAATGAGCCTTTTCGATTTTATACAAACGGCTTTTCTTAAGCCTTGATATTCTTTAAATTAACCATATAAAAACATAATCCATGGCAACTTTAAATCTTAAAATTAACGGCAAGACCCATACCGTTGACGTAGAAGAAGATACTCCATTACTTTGGGTTCTTCGTGATCATCTGGGACTTGTAGGAACTAAATACTCCTGTGGGATAGCCCAATGTGGAGCATGCACAGTTCATCTAAATGGAGAAGCAATTTTTTCCTGCAGTATGCCCGTTTCAAGTGTAGGTTCGGATGAAGTAACCACCATCGAAGGTCTTTCTGAAGAAGGAGACCACCCGGTTCAGCAAGCTTGGGAAGAGATTGACGTGGCCCAATGTGGCTATTGCCAAGCAGGACAGATTATGAACGCTGCCGCATTTCTAAAGAAAAATCCTTCACCAAGTATGGATGAAATTGAAAATGCGATGAACAGAAATCTGTGCCGATGCGGAACATATCATAAAATTCGGGAAGCTGTCGCAAAAGCTGCTAAAATCTAAAAATCATGGCTACACTGACAAAGACTAATAGAAGGGATTTCCTAAAAATCGCCGGAACTACAGCAGGAGGTTTATTCATCGGTTTTAACTGGCTCGGTTGTGACTCTCCAAAAATGGAAGTCCTTTCCGATGAGCAGGTACTTTCCCAGGCTAAAAATTTCAATGCTTATCTCAGCATTGCACCAAGTGGTGATATCGTCATCTATTCTCCTAACCCCGAATTGGGCCAGAATATCAAAACTTCTTTTCCTATGGTAGTTGCCGAGGAACTGGATGCAGATTGGAAGAAAGTAAGAGTGCTCCAGGCAAATTTGGACACTGAAAAGTTTGACAGACAACTTACCGGTGGATCGGGAGCTATGCCTCATTCTTGGGAAAGATTGAGAAAAGCCGGGGCTACAGCTAGGTATTTACTTGTTGCGGCTGCCGCAAATGAGTGGGCTGTGCCAGCGGAAGAAATCACTACCTCAGAAGGAATGATTTTTCACAAAGGAAGTGGTAAAGAAGCCAGTTATGGTGATATGGCCATTGCAGCTTCAATGATCGAAGCTCCGGAAGATGTGGTTCTAAAGGATAAAAAGGATTTCAAAATCATAGGTACTCCTGTCAAAAATGTAGACAGCAGAGCGATTTATACCGGAAAACCACTTTACGGTCTGGATTTCTATAGAGAAGGCATGATGCATGCTATGGTCCAGAGACCTCCTTTTGGAATGAAAATTAAATCTGTGGATGACACCGCTGCCAAAGCTGTTAATGGTGTTTCTCAAGTAGTGACTTTCGATAATAGCGTAGCGGTAATTGGAAATTCCACTTGGCCATTGATGAAAGCTAAAAAGCTTTTGAAAGTAGAATATGAGCCAGATGGCATGGTGGAAAGCACCAGTGACCATGATCGTATTTTCAGAGAAATGCTGGATTCTGGAAAAGCAGAAGAAAGAAGAAGAGATGGAAATGTGGACATGGCATTTAAAAATGCTGCTCAGGTAGTTACCGCTGAGTACCAATGTCCTTTCCTTTCACATTCACCTATGGAACCAATGAATTTCTTTGCCCATGTCAAAGAAAACTCAGCTGAACTCATCGGACCAACTCAAACTCCAGACCGTGCAGCATCCTCAGCCGCAGAAATTCTAGGTATTCCTAAGGAAAATATTACCGTGGAAATCACCCGATTGGGAGGAGGATTTGGAAGAAGATTGCGAGCTGATTATGCGGATGAAGCAGTAAAAATCTCCAAATTAATCAATGCTCCTGTAAAGGTTACCTGGAGTCGAGAGGATGACCTAACTGGTGGAGCTTATCGCCCTGCCGTTAGATATCGATTTGAAGCAGCGCTCGATTCAGATGGAAATATGATCGGATATAAGCTGAAAGGTGCTGGAATTAACGCTGGCAATAGCACCAGACAGAACAATTTCCCTTCTGGAGCTGTAGACAACGTTTTGATTGAAAGTATAGATCATCAATCACCTATCACTACAAATGCCTGGAGAGCTCCAATTACTAACTTCTTAGCCTATGCAGAGCAATCTTTCTTGGATGAAGTAGCTATGGCTGCAAAGAAAGACCCTGTGGAATTCCGATTGGCTTTATTGGAAAAAGCAAAGGCAAATCCTGTAGGAGGGGAGCTTGGATATGATGCAGATCGAATGATTGGAGTAATCAAAACTGCAGCAGAAAAATCGAACTGGGGTAAAAATCCAAATGTAAGTCAAGGATTCTCAGTTTATTTCTCTCATAGAACCTATGTGGCACAAGTTGCTGATATTGAGATGGAAAACGGAGCTCCTGTTCTCAAGAAAATTACTGCAGCTACCGATTGTGGAATGGTCATCAATCCAACAGGAGCCAATCATCAAGTAAGAGGCGGTATTGTAGACGGAATGGGACATGCGATGTATGGAAACCTGACTTTTGAGAATGGTTTACCAACTCAAAAGAACTTTGACAAATATCGATTAATCCGAATGAAGGAAGTTCCCCAGATCGATGTGCATTATGTTGATAGTGGTTTTGATCCAACAGGATTGGGTGAGCCAGCTTTGCCACCAACAGGTGGGGCTGTCGCCAATGCTATTTACAAAGCAACTGAACGAAGACTAAGAACTCAACCGTTTATTGAACAGAAGGAGTTCGAGGATCTGAATCTGGTAATCAAAAGATCCTAATGGATTTTTGATATAAGATGTATGCTATAAGATTTAGTATTTTAGAAATTAAGTCTTATCAATTTAAAAAGGCACTTTTCATTCATTTGAAATGTGCCTTTTTTTGACTCAACGATCGCAAACTAGGTTTCAGTTTTTCAATTCAATCTCAGATATCATCAACTCCTCTTTCTGGCCAGTAAGGGCCAGTCAAGGTTAATTTATTTTGCTTTTCATCGATCAAAAAATCAACATCTATTTGATCTCTTTTCTGCTCATGAATTGCCAGACAAGCATTAAAATGAACCAAATCAAACTCAAGGGTTAGCTTTCCAGAATTATTGGAATTAAATATTGGTTTATCTTTCAGAATCACTTTTTCAGCTACTGCACCTTCTTTTTTGAAATAAAATGAAAGGAAAATCCCTAAATCTTTCTCCTCCTTCTTTAATGTGGATTCTATGGAATTTGAAAAATCACTTGTATTTGGTTCACTTAATTGAAAAGCCCAAGATTCTTGCATAAGATTATGTTTAAATTCCTCTTAAGGAAAAGGGAAGTTAGTAGGAAATTAGTTCCTCGTAAATAAAGACTTTTATACTTCAACTGAAACCTCTAATTTGATTTCTCTTGTCGAATAATAGAAATTTCGATAGTAGATGATCCTAGTAAAACTCAAATAATCAGATGAATTATCCCATCTATTTAGATTACAATGCCACAACGCCTTGCGCAGCGGAAGTTGTACAGGAAATGCTTCCCTATTTTTCTGAGCATTTTGGAAATGCTGCTAGCAAAAGTCATCCTTATGGCTGGGTTGCGGAAGACGCAGTAGCAATCGCTAGAGAGAAAGTGGCAAACTTAATGGGAGCCAAATCAAAGGAAATCATCTTCACTTCAGGAGCTACAGAGGCTATAAATCTGGCCATCAAGGGGATATTTGAAATTTATCAAGGCGAAAAGCAGCATTATATCACTTGTCAGACAGAACATAAAGCTGTTTTGGATTGCTTTGCCGAATTAGAAAAGAGAGGGGCTGTCGTTACCTATTTGTCTGTAGAGAAAGATGGAAGTTTGGATTTAGAACTTCTCAAAAAATCCATTCAGCCAGAGACCAAAATGATTGCCCTAATGTGGGCAAATAACGAAACTGGAATAATTCATCCAATTGAAGAGATTGCAAAAATCGCAGATGATAATGGCCTGATTTTCTTCACAGATGCTGTTCAGGCCGCTGGAAAAATTCCAATTTCAGTTTCAGGTATTCATCTTATGGCTATTTCAGCCCATAAATTTTACGGTCCAAAGGGAGTAGGGGCACTATATATCAGGCATAATCATAACCTCCCGAAACCAATTGCTCAAATTGACGGTGGCGGTCACGAAAAAGGGTTCAGATCAGGAACTTTGAATGTTCCTGGAATTGTGGGAATGGGAAAAGCCGCTGAATTAAAACAGGCAGAAATGGAGACTGAGATTTCCAGATTGTCTTTGCTACGAAATCAACTGGAAGAAAGCCTTTTACAAATTCCGGGTACAATTTTGAATGGAAGTCAAATAAACAGATTGCCCCATGTGTGCAATCTATCATTTGAAGGTGTAGAAGGAGAGGAACTTCTCAGAAAAGTCTGCCAAAAGGTCGCTGTAAGTTCCGGTTCCGCCTGCACCAGTATTTCTCCAAAACCTTCCCATGTCCTTCAAGCAATGGGAATGGAATCAGATTTGGGTAGAGCCTCCATTCGATTCAGCTTAGGAAAAGGAACTTCGGAACAGGATATTTTAGATACAGTGGATTGGGTAAAGAAAGTAGTCCAGGCTCTAAGAGGAGACTAGTCAATTGTGTCTAAAAAGATTGGTTTTAAAGGTTTAAATCCCTTAAATCGGCTTCGGTATCCACATCAGTTTTCCCTTTTGGGAAAGCCACCAATTCCAAGTCATCTTCATTTGCCGAGGCAATTTTTTTACCGCCTTCATCACCCGTCAAGGCTTCCAGTTCAGCAAAATATTTCTTCGTAAATAAAATCGGCACCCCAAAGGTTTTGGAGTATTTACAGGCTACTATTCCCTTTCCAGACTTTTGCTGAGCTGCTATCAACTTATTTAGGATTTTGGCATCCACAAAAGGCTGATCACATAGCATGATAATCACTTGATCTACAGGATTGATTTTTTGAAGATATTCTAGCCCTTTTACCAACGTCGAAGCCATTCCTTTTTCCCAATTTGGATTTGGAATATTTGGAATACTGGCACCTGAAAAAGTCTTTTTTATTTCGTCTTTAAAAGCTCCTAAAACCAATACCCTTTTATCCACATTGGCTCCATTTGCTGCATCAATTGCCCATTGAAGCAAGGTTTTGTCTTGAAATCTGGCGATTTGTTTTGGATATCCTAATCTGGATGATTCTCCGGCTGCTAATATGATAATCCCTGTTTTTGGACTGTTCATGCTATTTCTTCATGTATTGGACCTTCTTTGTCTTTTAAGAAGTTTCCTGATTTTCCTGCCAAAACCGCTTTGATTTCAGCTAATACCGATAAAGCTATTTCTTCAGAGCCTTCCGCTCCGATATCCAAACCCATCGGGGAGTAAAGGTTATCCTTTTTCACGGATTTTCCTTGATTTTCCAATCGCTGAATCATCTTCTCAGATTTCTTTTTTGGTCCCAAGATTCCAATATAGGGAAGAGGGGAATTGATAAGCTGCCGTAATACCACACATTCGTATTCGAAATTGTGGGTCATCAACAAAGCCACAGTTTGATCATCCATTGGCAATTTATTTACCACTTCATCTGCTGTTCCCACGATTATTTCTTTCGCTTTTGGAAAACGTCCAGTTGTCGCATGATTAGCTCTACCATCAATCACAATCACTTCAAATCCTAGAATTTCCGCTAGTTGAACAATAGGAATTGTATCATTCCCTGCACCAAATAACAAGAGCCGAGTAGCAGGTTTGATTTTTTCATAAAACACCTGTATAGAATCGAATTCAGGATAAGATTTTATCAAACTACTCTTTTGATTTGTATCCTTTACTTGATCAGAAATAGCCTGAAAAAATGTGAACTCTAATTTATCCGAATGTCCTTCAAGAGCTCCATTTTTTGATAATAGTATTGTTCCAATTTGCTCAGATCTGGAATTTTTAATTGAAAAAACAGTGACTAAAGTGCACACGTCTCTATCTGAAAGAGCCCTCTTTAAAAGACAAACAGAATTCATAGAGTCTTGATAATCAATCGGCTCTATCAAAACATGAATAATCCCATTGCAACCTAAACCAACTCCAAATTTCTGATCATCCTCATCGGTAGTATCATAGGTTACCAACATAGATTTCTGTTGGAAAATCACAGATTGAGCTTTTCTCAAAGCATCTCCTTCAAGACAGCCACCACTGATCGCTCCGGTTAAATCCCCATCTTCCGACACCAACATCCTTGCACCAGGTCTTCTGTAGGCTGATCCATCCACATGAACGACTGTTGCCAATGCAATTGGCTTGTTTTCATTTTTATAAAGTTCATACGCTTGGATAATGGCCTGAAATTCTTTCATCAGTTGGGCTCTAGTTTGGGTTTAAGATAAGCTTGCTTACTATCAATTTCAATGATTAAAGCTCCAAATCAGTAAATCGTTTGAATTTTGCATGAAATTATTTGAAAAACTTCTTTTACTGATTTTTGGAAAAGGTTTTTTTAAAAATGCTAATTTCCAAATTGATCTAACTTACCTATGAAATCAATCTGTTTTTATTTCATCCTGTTTTTTTGCTTTACCAGCCAGTTTAGCTTTGCGCAGCTCAGCAAAGAAGAAATCATTTTGGAATCTAATAAGGAACTAAGGACATCGCTTCAAACCTTCAGAGAATATCTCAGTATCCCCAATAATGGAAAAACTCCTGCTGATATTCAGGCAAATCTTGAATGGTGTAAGGATGCTTTTGAAAGCCGAGGGTTTAAAACAAAAGTATTGAAATCAGGATCTATTCCACATCTATTTTCCGAAGGTAAATCTGACCCAAAAAAGAAAACCATTTTGGTGTATATGCAGATTGATGGGCAACCTGTAGATTCTTCAGCATGGGATCAGGAGAGTCCTTATATACCAGCTTTGAAAATGAAAGTAGGGGATGGTTGGGAAGAGATCAATTGGAATTTTCTAGAAGGACCTATTGACCCAGAATGGAAAATCTTCGCAAGATCAGCTTCTGATTCCAAAGGTCCGGGGATGGCTTTTCTTACTGCATTGGATATTCTAGATAAAACTGGGAATGAACCCTCGGTCAACCTGAAGTTTATCTTGGATTTTCAGGAGGAAATGAGTTCACCGGAACTGGCAGATGTGGTTGCTGAAAACAAAAAATTATTTGAATCCGATGGGATATTGATCATGGATGGTACCCGCCATATTTCCAATTTACCTAACCTAACTTACGGAGCACGAGGTATTGCTACCGCTACCATCAAGGTTTTCGGTGCTAAAAATGATCTGCATTCCGGGCAATATGGAAATTTTGCACCAAACCCTGTTTTCGCTCTTTCCAGACTTTTGGCAGCTATTAAAGATGAAAATGGAAAAGTTTTGATTCCTGATTTTTATGCCGGAATCGAATTTACCGATGCTGAAATCAAAGCGATGAATGAAGTTCCGGAAGATTTGGAAACTATAGAAAATGAATTGGGTTTTGCAGAATCAGAAAAAGTCGGAAACTCACTTCAGGAGGCCTTACAATTTCCATCATTGAATGTTAGGGGGATCCGTGCAGGTTGGGTAGGAGAGGAAGTTCGAACGCTGATACCATCCGAAGCAATTGCTGAAATTGATATGAGACTAGTAAAAGAAACACCAGCAGAAAGACAAATCAATCTGCTTCGTCAATTTGTGATAGATCATGGATATCATTTAGTGGACGGCGAACCTACTGATGAAGAGAGGAAAACATATCCAAAACTTGCTTCCTTCGATTTTAGACTGGGTTCAGATCCTTTCAGGGCTGAAATGGACTCACCATTTTCCAATTGGTTAAAAGATGGAATGTCTTACGTTTTCGGAACGAATTATATCAATACCCGAACTACCGGCGGATCACAACCCATGGCTCCATTTATCAATATTTTGGGGGTTCCAGCTGTTTCAGTTCGAATTCCTAATCCTGATAATAGCATTCATGCACCCAATGAAAATATAAGAATTGGAAATTATCTGGAGGGAATTCAAACTTGTTTGGCGCTATTGAGTATTCCTTTTAACTAAAAGAACATAAAAATGCAGATTCCCAGCTTAGCGGAAATCAAAAAAGAATTAAGTTATCTGAACGAGAAGGAGCTTAGAGATTATATAATTGATCTCAGTAAGTTCAGCAGGGATAATAAAGCTTATCTTTTTTTCAAATTATATGGAAGAGACCAGCCATATCTGTACGTTCAGATGGTTCAGGAAGATTTGGAAATGGAATTTCAAAATGCAAGAGGCGATCATTCCTACTATGCAAAGAAATCGGCTCAAAAGATTCGTAGAAAAATGAATAAGCTTTTGAAGCTCAGTAAAGAGAAAACAGATCAGATTGAGGTGCTTTTATTTTTCTGCGAAAAGATAAAAGAGTACGGGTTTTTGAAACATGGAAATCAGGTGATCGATAATCTCTATAAAACCCAGGTTGCCAAAGCCGAAAAAATCATTTCTGGTTTACATGAAGACTTGCAGTTTGATTATGAAGGAAGAATAGAGGACTTGGCATAAAAAATCCTCTATTTACAATTCTCTCCACCAAAAATCAGTGCTTTTATCCTCATCCAAATGAACTAATTCACCTAATCTAGGAGAGAGGTAGCTAATGGATTTTCGCTCAGCAGTTTCAATAAACTTTTCTACAGGTTCGGTCCAATGATGTTGTGCCAAAGAAAATCCGGCCCAGTGAACAGGCATAATCTTCCGAGCATTTGCATCGATCGCAGCTTGCACACTTTCATTAGGAAACATGTGGATCAAGCTCCAATTTTCATTGTACTGGCCGCATTCCATCCAAGCAAAATCAAATGGACCTAACTTTTCCCCGATTTCAGCAAAATGGGATCCATAGCCACCATCACCACTAAACCATAAATTTTCATGTTCAGATTTAAGTACCCATCCTCCCCACATAGATTTGGCTCGATCTGATAATCCACGACCAGAAAAATGCCTAGTTGGGGTATAAATAATTTGAAGATCATGGAAATATTCAGATTTCCACCAATCAAATTCTGTGATCAAATCTTGATCAAATCCCCATTTATCCAAATGTCTTCCAACACCCATACCTACAAAAAACTGCTTCACTTTTGGCTTTAAGCGCTTCATACTTTTCAAATCCAAATGATCGTAATGATCATGTGTCATCAAAAGCAAATCAATTTCAGGAAACTGATCAATAAGATCCAAAGTCCCTTCACTGAATCTTTTGGTAGAAAATGGAGCAATTGGAGATGCATCTGGACCAAGCATCGGATCAATTAAAATGGTTTTATCATTCATGCGAATCAACAATGCAGAATGACCATACCAGATAAATTTTGCTTTCTCCGAAGGAGCTAAAAAGGCTTCTTTATCAAAATCCTGAACTGGAATTTTTTGTTTCGGCTCACGTCCTTCTTTTTCACAAAACTGTTTGTAAAGAAATTTTGGCAAAGCCTGAAAGCTAAAATCCATACTTGTGGGCTCCAGATTCAGGAACTTCTCTCCATCCCAGTTTTTAACTTTTTGGAATTTTTCAATCTCCTTCTTGGTGACTTTACCGCCAAATTGCTTTTTCATCTAAATTCAATTTCAGTCTGTTATCTACTTTAAAATAGACTATCATTCAAACTGAAGTTTAACTTCCTAGGTTCAGTAAATATTCAAATCATTCTACAAGTAGATTGATTTATTTTAATGAACAGGTACTTGAGAAATCGAATAGATGGGAATTTCACATTTTGAAATCCAATATTATTTTTTTGTCAGTTCTTGAAAAGCTCCGGCTCTTAACTCATAATCAAGAGAATCTATGAAGGAGTCAATCTTTCCGAAATGAAACTCGATTTCATATCGGATTTTGTCCAGACTTTTATAATAATCAAGCCAAAAGGGATCAAAATCATCTAAACCATAAAAGTTAGACCAAGCCAGAAAATCGGTTTCCTCCACATAGTCTTCCAGCGACTTTAAGGTTAGATATAGGCAAACCAATTGATTTTTTTCATCAAAATCACCTGCCTCATCTAGAATAAAAAGCTTCCATTCACCTTGGTTTGATCCGAATAAAACATGAAGCAATTCATCTCTAGATCCCAAAAGGGAAATTTTGATTCCATTTTGCTTTTGGTACTCTCTCAGTTTCTGTATGGAAGGATAAGTAGGCATTATTATAAAAAAGCAGGTTCCGAAATCCGAAACCTGCTGCATTGTTATTATTTCTTATCGAGAGAAATCTTCTTTGGAAGTTTATCATTCACTTCCTTCAATTCTGAATCTAAGATCTCATTTAACTTCGTTAGATGGGTTTCAAGTTCAGCCGAAAGCTCCTCAAATACAACATAAGCCGCATCCGTTGGTTTGGCTTGTCCTGATTCCACACTACGCTGAAGGGAAGCTAATCTGTTGTTCAGCTTGATAGGGAAATTGAGTGGATCCTGACCAGACTGATTTTGAACCTGATATAAATCCTCTTCGACAACCTGAAGTTTTGCAAGAAGTTCATCAATCTGTGCTTTGACTTTCGCATTTGCTTTCACATCCTTCGCCTGAGACTTAATATCTCTGATCAAAATTACCGCTTCATTTGCAGCAGAAACTTTGTCCCGAATCTGAATCGCCAAATCAAATTGCTCTTGGATGTCCGAGGCAGTTACGCCTTCAAGATTCGGATCCATTTCCAATTCGAAGGATGTTTCTTTTTCTACCTCACCTGTTTTCAAAGTGACAAAATACTCACCGATAGGAGCCATAGGACCTCTTTGTGGTCTTGCAGACCAAATGATCATTCCATCAAAAACAGTGGCACCAGGATAGCGCATATCCCAAGTGAAAGTATTCAAACCAGCCTTCAATGCTGGAGCATTTCTTCCTTCTTTGCCTTTGGTACCAGTATAGGTATTGATCAGGTTCCCATCAGCATCTTTGATCTCAATGGTTATAGTTTCGCCTTCTTCAGGCAGGTAATATTGAATTGCTGCATTATACACGCCACGAATAGGATTCGCAGGTTTAAACAAAGTAACCTCATCATTCTTGGTAACCTCCACAGCCTCTCTTAAAGGTCTGATATCGTCCAAAATCCAAAATCCTCTACCATGTGAACCCAAAACCACATCGTCATTTTTCAAAACAAGATCGCGAATAGGAGTATCCGGCAAATTCAATTGTAAGGATTGCCACTCAGCACCATCATTGAATGAAACATACACACCATGCTCCGTAGCTAGATACAAAAGTCCCGGTTTCTGTAAATCCTCACGAATTGCTCTGGCGAAATGCCCATCTTCGATTCCATCGATGATTTTCGTCCAGGTTTTCCCAAAGTCTTTGGTTTTGAAAACATAGGGCTGTCTATCATCAACCTGATATCTATTTGCTGCCAAATAGAGTGTTCCAGGAGCGAATTTTCCTTCATCAATGATGCTTATTCTAGAAAATTTAGGAAGATCAGCAGGTGTGATGTCCACCCAGTTTTTTCCTCCATCTTGAGTGATATGTACCTTTCCATCATCTGATCCCGCCCAAATCGTATTCACATCATGCATAGAAGGAGCTAAAGCAAATACTGTTGCATAGATCTCTGGGCCATTCATATCCATGGTGATCACTCCACCGGTTTTACCTAAGGTTTCTGGATCGGCATATGTTAAATCTGGACTGATTTTCTCCCAAGTTTGTCCATCATTCGTGGTTTTCCAAACATGCTGGGAAGTAGTATACATGATACTTGGATCCAAGGGTGAAAACATAATAGGGAAAGTCCATTGCCAACGCTCAGGTAGGGCAGAAGCAGGTTCGCCTGAAAAGAATCTTGGATAGACCTGAATATCTCTGTATTGGCCTGTCTTACGATTATACCTCGTCAATAAAGCACCTTGGGAACCAGCATAAAAGACATCTGGATCAGTAGGACTTTGAGTAATCCAACCGCTTTCTCCACCTCCAACAGCATAATGATAGCCATGCCCTGGACCACTTCCAAGCATATGTCTCCAGCCTTCAGATGGCATAGCCAAAGTACTGTTATCTTGCTGAGCACCAGCTACATGATAAGGAACATCTGAAGTAGTCATAACATGGTAAAACTGGGAAGTTGGGTAATCTTCTTCAGTCCAGGTTTTTCCACCGTTGATACTGACAATTCCTCCACCGTCATTTGAGGAAATCATCCGCATTGGGTCATTTGGATCTATCCAGAGATCATGATTATCTCCATGAGGAACCGAAATCTCTACATCAAAAGTCTCTCCACCATCTGTAGATTTCCAAAAATCAACATTCAAGCCATATACCGTATTCTTATCGATTGGATCGGCATAAATTCTAGAATAATAAAATGCTCTTTGTCTAAGCTTTCTTTCATCGTTTACTCGCTTCCAAGTTTTTCCTGCATCATCTGATCTGAATACACCACCTTCATTAGCTTCCACAATTGCCCAAACCCGATTCGGATCAGCAGGGGAGACAGTTACCCCAATTTTTCCAATAGGTCCTTCTGGCATTCCTGAGTTTGAAGTCAAATCCGTCCAGGTGTCTCCTCCATCGGTAGACTTCCAAAGTTTGGAATCTGGTCCACCTCCCCACATTTTCCAGGCTTTTCTATACACTTGCCAAGTTGAGGCATATAGGACATTGGGATTCGTTCGATCAATTATTAAATCAGCTGCACCAGCTTTATCACTGACATACAATACTTTCTCCCAAGTATTTCCTCCATCTGTAGATCGAAAAACACCTCTTTCTTCATTTTCTCCATATGGATGTCCTAAAGCCGCTACATATACTATGTCAGGATTGGTCGGATGAACTCTGATTCTGGAAATCGCTTGGGTTTCTTTCAACCCAATATGTCTCCAGGTTTCTCCTCCGTCTGTGGTTTTGTAAACTCCGTCACCTTGTGTAATGGAACCTCTCAATTGGGTTTCGCCTCCTCCAATGTAAACTACATCAGGATTGGTTTCGGCAACTGCCACAGCACCAATGCTGGAAGAGGTTATTTTTCCATCTGTCACAGGAAACCATTCATTTCCTCCATCTACGGTTTTCCAAAGTCCTCCACCTGTAGCGCCGAAATAATATTCATTTTTTCTTCCAGGACTTCCGGAAGCTCCTAAGGATCGACCGCCTCGATCAGGTCCAATATTGCGCCAGCTATAACTACTGTAAAAAGATGGATCCACAGGATTGGATTGACTTTGAGCCAATGCATCATAGTCCGAAAATCCTATACCCAAGCATATTAGCAATGCCTGAAGCGATTTGTAATTGTATCTCATTTGGTTGATGGTTATGTAATCTTAAATTACAAAAAGTGAATCGAAGATGAGCAAATACTTTTTTTGGACGGTATAATTATCTTATTCTTCGGAAATCAGGATAAAAAATAATTATTTAAAGTTTAGTAAATCCAAACCATTTTAAGGGTTCGTATGTTAAGGAATCAATCATTAGTAATTTAATGATTAGAAATAAATGAGTTTATAAGACAAAAAGACCAGAGTTTATTTAATTCTGGTTTTTTTTTGGTAGAAGGATTTTCCAATAAATAGAAATTAAAAAATCGCCCCAATTCATCTTTTGAAATGAGGCGATTTTTTTGATTAAATCCCAGTTAACTGTTTAATCCCTCTTTTTCACTTTTTAAATAAATCACCATGGAAAAGCTGTGAATTTGATCTAAATTCCCTCAAACGACCACCTTTTTTTATGAAAAAAATAGCCATTGCCTCTTTAATTCTATTCGCAGCATGCGGTACAGAATCCAGTAAGGAACAAGCAGAAGCTCAAAGACAATTTATCAAAGTTGATGAGATCAATCCAGGCATTAAACCGGGAGATAATTTCTTTATGCATGTCAACGGAACTTGGTATGATTCGGCAAAAATTGCAGACGATCAATCAGGTGTTGGATCATACTCTTTCCTGAATATTCCCCAAAAGCAGTTATTGGAGAATATTCTCAATGAAGTTTCCTCTTCTGAACATCCTGCAGGTAGCATTGAGCAAAAAATCGGTGACTTTTATGCTTCGGGAATGGATACTACGGCTATCAATTCCCGTGGTTATGAGCCGGTAAAACCGATTTTAGATCAAATACAAAGCATTTCTGATCTGAATGGTCTTCATCAATTTATCGCATCTGAACTTCAGTCAAACACGCGTTCATTGATTGGATTAAGCATTTCTCCAGATGATGAAAACAGCAGTATCAACATTGCACATCTCAGTCAAACAGGCATTGGACTACCGGATCGGGAATATTATTTCAAAACAGATTCTTCCACGTTGGGTATTCAGAAAGCTTATCAGACCTATATCGCAACGCTTTTTGAGATGACAGGAAGTAATGCAGAAGAAGCTGCTAAAGCTGCTAGTGAAGTTTATGCAATCGAAAAGTCATTAGCTGAATCCCATAAAACCCGAATTGAACGAAGAGTGGTCAAGGAAAACTACCATAAGATGGCCGTTGCAGAACTGGAAAAGAGCAACCCTAATCTTGGAATTAAGTCAATATTGGCGACGCTAGGTTTAGATGCTGACTCTATTGATATGCGCCAACCTGCATATTATGAGAAATTAAATACCATGCTTTCTTCTGTTCCTTTGGATGATTGGAAGACTTACCTTAAGGCACATACTCTTTCTACTTATGCGAGTTATCTGAGTACTGATTTTGAGAATGCCTCTTTTGAATATAACAAAGTTGTTTCTGGTCAATCCAAACAGTTGACAAGAGCTCAACAAATGGTTCAGCAAGTGGATCGACAATTGGGATTTGATTTGGGACAACTTTATGTGAAAAGGTATTTTAATGAAGATGCCAAAAAACGTGTTTTAGACTTGGTCAACAATCTTCAAAAATCCTTCGAAAATCGAATCAATCAATTGGATTGGATGAGTGATAGTACCAAAGCTAAAGCCAAGGAAAAGCTATATTCAATCAACAAGAAAATCGGCTATCCTGATGTTTGGAGAGAGTATCCAGTTTCGATTGACCGAGGGAAATATTTTGAAAACGTGCTGGCATTAAGAAAAGACGAAAGCCGTTATCAATTAGAGAAATTCGGTAAAGCACCAAACAGAGATGAATGGGGAACCACACCAAGCACAGTTACTGCCTATTACAATCCTTCTTTGAATGAAATTGTCTTTCCGGCAGGAATTCTTCAATACCCATATTTTGATCTGTATGCCGATGATGCTGTCAATTATGGAGGTATAGGAATGGTTATCGGACATGAATTAACGCATGCATTTGATGATCAGGGAGCGCAATTTGACAAGGATGGAAATGTGAAAAACTGGTGGACAGAAGAAGATTATGCCAAGTTCAAAGCGAAAACCCAGCAATTAATCGATCGGTACGATACCTTCACCATTTTGGATAGTGTGCATGTAAAAGGTGCGATGACCATTGGAGAAAATACTGCTGATAACGGTGGAATTTATATAGCCTATGATGCTTTCAAAATGACTGATCAAGGGCAAGACACCACCAAAATCGATGGCTATACACCGGATCAACGGTTTTGTTTATCGATCGCCAATATTTGGAGAGTGAAAGTGCGAGATGAATTTATGAGAACCTATGTAAATACTAATTCCCATTCTCCTGCTATGTGGCGAGTTAATGGCCCGCTGATGAACTTTGATCCTTTCTATGCTTCCTTCCCAATCCAACCGGGAGATAAAAACTTCAAAGCAGAAACTGAGCGAATCAAAATCTGGTAATCCCTGAATTCATTCCATTTGATATCTATAAAAAAGACCTGAACCCTAATCCATTGGGTTCAGGTTTTTTGGCTTTTAAAAAACCAGAGTGGAAATTCCTTTTTCATTTGGCCTCAGCTTCTTTTCTTTGTTTAGACCTTTTTCTCCGACATGAAAACCCAATCCAAAACCTTCAATAAGCTCATTTTTGTAATACTTTGCTTTATCACAACCCTTTCACATGCCCAGACTGATTGGTTGTTGGATAACTCTTCTTACAAATCTCACATCCAGGAATCAGGAGATAAGATCACTCTTTCCAATGGACTGATCGAACGAGTGATAAAAATCTCTCCAAATGCCGCTACTATCAAATTAGATAACCTGTATAGTGGCCAATCATTTCTCAGAGGAGTAAAACCTGAAGCAGAAGTAAAGATAAATGGGGTTAATTATGAGGTTGGAGGCCTAAAAGGACAACCAAATTATGCATTTCTAAAAGAAGAGTGGATTGATCAACTCAGTAATTCCCCTTCGGCAATGCAATATGCAGGTCATGAAATCATGGAAACTCAAGCACCTTTTGATTGGGCAAAAGTTCGTCATGGGAATTTAGACGCAGCTTGGCCACCGAAAGGAGCACATCTCCGTCTTGATTTCATCCTTCCTGAATCAAAAGACTTATTGTCTTCTGATGAACCTCTTCCAAGTTTCCTGGGGAGGGAGATGCTCTATAATACAGATTTTAACACCCTCGATGATTCCTGGATCGTCAATACATCCTCTAGTCATCCAAGATCCTCTTTTGAAAATGAGGGGAAAATGGGAGAAATATATACCCCTGGAAACACTTCCGTATTTATTGAAAGAGATTTTGACCCAAGGTCGAAAATCATTGAAGCCACATTTAATACTGGTACCGACCAATCAAGAGAATATGGCCCAGGAATTACCTTGGTTTGGCCTGATAGCACAATCAAATTTTACCTCAAACCAGGAGGAAATGAGTACGACGATGGTGTGTCTATGTTTGGACTTTGGGATGGAGAAAAACAACTCAGAGCAGCAGGAGGGAGGCAAAAGCTTGATTTAAATTCGCCTTGGTCGCTTCGGTTTAGAATCACCAATGAGGGAGTCCTTTGCGAAGCAAAACCTAAAAACGGTGATTGGGAAACTATTGAGAGGTTACCTTCATTTTCTAGCCTTCCTACCCAAATAAGAATCGGAAAAACTGATGGGAAGGGAAACAAAAAAGATGATTCAGAACTAGGTGATTTGGTCAGAATGCAGGTGTTGGATTTTGCGATGTATGGAGAATTAGATACTACCATCAAAAACAACCTAAATCCAGAAGATGTAACTGTTTCAGTCCATTATGAGATTTATGACGGAATTCCAGTGATGGCCAAATGGATAACAGTTGAAAATAAGAGCGACAAATCAATTACTATCGGAGACTTCACCAGCGAAATCATCGCGGCTGTAGAGTACGAATCCGTGGTGGAATTAAGAGAAAAAACAGTCATTCAAACTCCAAATATCCATGTAGAAACCGACTTTGCTTTTGCCAGTATGAAGGCAAAAGATGCGAATGCCCATGTCGTAAATTGGCTTCCTGATCCCGAATATTTCACTCAGGTGAATTACCTCCGACAAACACCAAGTTTATTGAAAGTCAGTCCAAGTTATGGACCAGATCAGGATTTAGAGCCAGGAAAGAAATTTAACTCTTTTAGAACATTTGTCCTGCCTTATGATAGTTACGATCGTGAAAGACAAGGACTCTCGCTTCGCAAAATGTATAAAACTCTTGCCCCTTGGACAACAGAAAATCCATTGATGATGCATGCCAGATTTGCGGATTGGGAGCAGGTGAAAAAGGCGATAGACCAAGCATCAGAAGTAGGCTTTGAAATGGTGATTTTGACTTTTGGCAGTGGTTTCAACATCGAGGATGACAGTGAGGAGTATTTAGCAGAAATGAAGCGATATGCTGATTATGCAAAAAGCAAAGGAGTAGAAATCGGTGGTTATTCCTTATTGGCTTCCCGAAGTATCGATAAGAAAAACGATGTGCTTATGCCAGAGGGAATGCGACCTACTTTTGGCAACTCTCCATGTTTGGCTAGTGAATGGGGACAAGAATACTTTCAAAAACTGTATAATTTCTATGATAAAACTGGCTTTACGCTATTAGAACATGATGGGTCTTATCCTGGGGATGTTTGCGCTTCAGAGGATCATCCCGGTCATAAAGGCTTAGCCGATAGCCGCTGGAATCAATATCAAATGATTTCTGAATTTTACAAATGGTCTAGAGGAAAGGGTATCTATCTCAATATTCCTGATTATTATTTTATGACAGGGGGAAACAAAATTGCAATGGGATACCGTGAAGTAAACTGGAGTCTTCCCCGAAACCAACAATTGGTGCATGCCCGACAAAATATCTATGATGGGACTTGGGAAAAAACATCTACGATGGGTTGGATGTTCGTTCCTTTGACAGAATACCAAGGTGGCGGAGCTGCAGCTACAATCGAACCATTGAACGAGCATTTGGCGCATTATGAAATGATGATCGCCAGCAATCTAGGAGCTGGAGTTCAGGCATGCTACAGAGGCCCACGTTTATTTGACACAGAAGAAACCAAAACCATGGTCAAAAATCGGGTGGATTGGTTCAAGCAACACAGAGAGGTTTTGGAAGGAGATATTATCCATCTAAAACGTGCTAATGGACAAGACTTGGATTACTGGTTAAATGTAAATCCGCAAGGAACAGAAAAAGGCATGTTGGTGGTGTATAATCCAACGGATCACGCCATCACCCAAAAAATAAAAGTTCCATTATACTACACGGGATTACAGGATAAAACAATCGCCAAAAACAAGAACGAGGAAACTCTGGAACTCACTTTAAGCAGAGATTACTCAGTCGAAATTGAAGTAACTGTTCCGGCAAATAGTGATCATTGGATTAGCTTCCAATAACATGTCCAAGCATAAAAACCAATAAATAGCACTGAATAGACACCATTTATTTCTTCTGGAAATCAGATTACAATCCGATTTTTTTCTTGATAGCTCTTAATTTTTTTAAAGGATGGTTTCGAATGAATCGACGAAGCAACCATGGCGAAAACCTATTTAGCCAAAGGGTGACTCCTTCCATTCCTCCTACATAAAATTCCTCTTTTTGTTTTGAAATAGCTCTGATCATTTCCCTTACGGCTTTTTCAGTAGGGTAGGCTTTTTTAAATGCTGTTTCTACTTTTCCATAATTTTCTCCTTGCCCCATGACTGCATGGGCGGTAATTTCAGTCTGAATTATCCCTGGAATAAGTATAGAAATGGAAATTCCTGAATCCATCAATTCACTTCGTAAAGATTCGAAAAATCCATGCAATGCATGTTTTGGAGCAGAATAGGCCGCTAATTTTGGAACACCATATTTTCCGGAAAGGCTACTGACTACCACCAATTGCCCGGATTTTTGGGATATGAAACGAGGCAATAGGCTTTTTGTCAAAACCACAGCTCCAAAATAATTGATGTTCATCAGCTTTTGATCTGTCTCGATTGAGGTGTTGATAGCGAAATCTCTAACAGCCATTCCTGCATTATTGATGAGAATATCAATCCTTCCATAAAAACTCAAGGCTTCTTTGGCTTTACCCGGAAGTTCAGAAAGGTTCTCCAAGTCAATAGGTAAAACTTTGGCTGAACCGGGATTTCTAGGAAGTTGAGAGTTTACTCGCTTTAGTTTCCCTTCATTTCTAGCTGAAATAATGAGCTTTGCTCCAAAATCTGAGAATTGATAACACATTTCCTCACCGATACCTGAAGATGCTCCAGTGATCCAGATGACTTTTCCTTGAAAATGTGATTTTAAACTCATAAAAAGTTAATTGATAAAGTATTGTATATCAATTTACTAAAATCCTGACATTGTCAATTTCCCGGAAAACTCAACAAATAAAAAATGCTCGCAGAATGAATCTACGAGCATTTATTTATCTAATAATTCCGCTTAGGAAGACAGCTAAGCACTACTGTTTTTGACTAATTACTGTTGACTGCTTTCGCTTCTTTCACCAATTCCTCATTTCCATCTTCCAATCCAGAGGCTATAAAAGCATCTATTTCAGCGTTTCTTTCTTGACCTTTTTTCAATAATACTCCTAAAGCAATCATCACTCCAATACGAGTTCCAACTTTCTTAGCAGCAGTGTTGAATAATGGCTCTAATTCTTCATAAGTAACTTCTTCCGCCAATTTCGCTATATCAGCTCTTGCCGCTGCCAACTTATCTCCAGATAGATTAGTATACTTCTTAGCTATCTTTTGGATTTCATTCAAAGCAGATCTTTGTCCTTGAGCTTGTCCACCTCCTTGATTTGCTGGCTTACTTGGCTGATTTTGTGGAGTAGGAGCAGGTTGTTGCTTGGCCCAAGAATCACGTAAACCAACCGTCTTATTAAACACCAAACTATCAGCAGTTGAATCCTTATCCAAGGTAAAATACCCTAATCTTTGGAACTGGAACTTATCATCCAAAGTCGCATCTTTCAGGAAAGGCTCCAGGTATGCTTCTTTGATTACTTTGAGGGAATCAGGGTTCACAAATTCCATAAAGTTCTTGTCCTCATGGCTGTCTGGAGCCTCATCTAGGAACAAACGGTCGTATTCACGAACTTCCGCTTTAATCGCATGCTGAATAGAAACCCAATGCAAAGTTCCTTTTACCTTTCTGGTGCTTGCTTCGGTTCCGCTTCCAGACCTTGAATCTAAGTCAGCTGTACAATGAATCTCCAGAATATTGCCTTCAGCATCTTTCACAACTGACTCACCTTTAATGATATAAGCGCTTTTTAGACGAACTTCATTTCCTAAAGTCAATCTGAAAAACTTGCTTCCAGCTTCTTCTTTGAAATCTTCTCTTTCTATAAATAACTCACCGCTAAATGGTAAATCGTGCGTTCCGGAATTCGGATCTTCGGGATTGTTTTCAGCAGATAGAATTTCTGTTTTTCCAGCCGGATAATTGGTGATTACCAACTTAACAGGATCTAAAACGGCCATCACTCTGGTAGCTGTTTTGTTCAGATCCTCACGGATACAATATTCCAATAAGGAAACATCAGTCACAGAATCACGCTTAGAAATTCCAGAGAGATCAGAGAATTTGCGGATAGATTCAGGCGTATAACCTCTTCTTCTCAAACCAGAAATAGTTGGCATTCTTGGATCATCCCAGCCTGTCACAGTTTTGCTGGTTACTAATTCCAGCAACTTCCTCTTACTCATGACTGTATAAGAAAGGTTTCTTCTGGCAAATTCCCTTTGCTTTGGTCTCAATAATGCAGGATCATAAATCTGATCCAAGAACCAATCATAAAGCTCTCTGTGCATTTTAAATTCCAGCGTACAAAGGGAATGAGAAACCTGTTCGATGTAATCAGATTCTCCATGAGCCCAATCGTACATAGGATAAATACACCACTCTGTACCTGTTCGATGATGCGCCTTTCTAACAATCCTATATAAAAGTGGATCACGCATCAACATATTTGGAGAAGCCATATCGATTTTGGCACGGAGGACATAACTTCCCTGCTCAAATTCACCGGCTTTCATCCTTTCAAATAAATCAAGGTTCTCTTCGACTGATCGATCTCGATATGGTCCAGCAACTCCCGGAGTAGTAGGAGTGCCCTTTTGCTCAGCCATTGCCTCAGCAGATTGCTGATCTACATAGGCTTTTCCTTCTTTGATCAACTGGACAGCCCAATCGTACATCTGCTGGAAATAATCAGAAGAATAACATTCCTGAGCCCATTTAAAGCCAAGCCATTGTATGTCGCGCTTGATTGCATCTACATATTCCTGCTCTTCCTTGCTTGGGTTCGTGTCATCAAAGCGCAGGTTGACAGGGGCGTTATGTTGCAAACCCAAGCCAAAATTCAGGCAAATAGATGCTGCGTGACCAATATGTAAATAACCATTTGGCTCGGGAGGAAATCTGAACCGGAGTTTTTTCGGGTCAAAACCTGCCGCCAAATCGTCTGCTATTATTTGTTCGATAAAATTAAGAGATGCGGATTCTTCAGTCATAGATCAAAATTGAAAATCAAAATTAAGGCAAATGGGTGTATTTGCAACGGGAAATTGAAATCGAATTGGAATCTAGCAGTTAGTCTTAAATAAAATGGATGCATTTTTTAGATTTTATTTGATTTCAAAACATCGTCTAAGTCAATGAAATCCTACCCAACCTGCTTTATAATACTGATTATCAATCGCCTATTGCAGTAAATAATTAATCCCCTTATCTTTTAGCAATACAAGCCAAGCAACCACCAAACACCATGAAAAATCTACTTTTTGTTTTCTCCTTTTTGGCCCTATTCGTCTATTGTAAGCCAAAGCCCACAGTGCTTGACGATGAAGCGCTTTTGTCCTATGCCAAATCTGCTGATAAAGACCTCATCGAAAGACATATTGCCGTTTTGGCCAATGACAGTTTAAGAGGAAGGCTACCGGGAACACCAGAATATGATATTGCGATGAAATACATTGTCGACCAATATCAATCTATGGGAATTACTCCTTTAGGAAATCAAGAAAGAAGCAGTTATTTCCAGACTTTGACCATCCGAAACTCCCTCATTGACGAAGGGAATTCTTTTTTATTGGCAGGAAATAACGACACATTGATTGCAGGAACAGACTACTTTTATTTAGGAAATGCGAGTGAACCAGAAGTAGAATTTGAAGGCGAATTGGTTTTTGGTGGATTTGGAATTGATGCTTCTGACTTTGGATTTAACGATTTCGAAGATTTGAATGTCAAAGGCAAAATCGTAGTTCTTTTCAACGGAGGCCCTGAGGTGTTAAAAGCGACTGAAAGAGCCCATTTTAGCAGTTTAGACACCAAAGTAAAAACCTTAAGCGAAAAGGGTGCATTAGGAGTGTTTTTTACCACGTTTCCAGGTGGAAGAGGTAACTTTAATAGTTCATATGATCGAATCTCTAAGGATGGTGTAAACAGTGTTATGCTAAGTCCCGGAAAGTATTCGGGTAGATCGAGTTTTGGGGATTTGAAATTCGGGGGATATTTAGATTGGAATTTTATTAATAGAATAACCCAAAATGAAGCTGATTCTTTAGTCGCTCAATACAATCGGGGAGAGGGGCTACATCCCAAAACCAAGATCATTCTAAAAGGGAAAGTTGTTTCTCTTTCCACTGATTTTGAAAGTGCCAATGTAGTCGGCCTATTGGAAGGATCTGATTTAAAAAATGAATACGTCATCCACACAGCTCATTTAGATCATATTGGTGTGGGAAAGCCAATAAATGGAGACTCTATTTATAACGGTGCTCACGACAATGCTTCAGGCATCAGTGCTATGTTGGAAATTGCCAGACTATACAGTAAGCTAAAATCCAAACCCAAACGATCTGTAATTTTCGCAGCAGTAACAGCAGAAGAAATGGGATTGCTGGGATCTACCTATTTGGCAGAAAATCCAGTCGTGCCAGCAGCAAGCATTATTGCCAATGTCAACACAGATATGCCTACTTGGGTAGGTCCATTGGTTTCTATCGAGCCTTTAGGAGCTGAACAAAGCAGCATCATGGGTGTAGTCGAAAAAAGTGCAAAGTTGCTAAACTTGATTATAGACGAAGACCACCTGCCAGAAGAAGTCCGGTTCGTTAGAAGTGATAATTACAGTTTTGTCAAAGTAGGTATTCCTGCTTTGCGGATGAAAACAGGAATAAAATCCATTGATTCGGATACTGGGCTCGATTCTGCCATCACACATATGATGACAGAAATCTACCATAAGCCTTCAGACGAATTAGGAGATAGCTTTGATTTTGATGGTGCCAAAACCTATGTAGAACTCCAGTTTATGAACAGTTATCTGATCAATAATGAATTGGAAAGACCGACTTGGAATAAATACTCCTTTTTCAAAAATTTTGAGAGAAAACCTTCTAGCACTGAATAACGGCCATACTCCTTTAAATAAAGAAGGTGGAATGTTCAACTAAATATCTTAAGCAGTTCTTAATTGAAAATTATTTATATGATTATCCGTAATCTTACCAGAATAAACTTTAGACTGCAAAAAAGAAGCCTTGAAGTTCAGGTCTAGCTTGCTCCTGTCTTCGGTCTTCTTTCTTCCGTCTCTTCAATCAAAGAATAAAAGGGTGGTGGTGCAAAAGCGGATATTCATAATTATTAATCTTCCTCTCTAAATTCCCAAGGCATGGGCTTTGTTTCTTTCCTAAGAAAAATTAGAAACATGGCCATTCTTGGAAAGCTCGTAAAAGCAGGTTTAGATATCACCGCAAAACTTCAATCTTCAGATGAGAACCCTCAAATAGAACAGGAAAACCAACTTCGTGAACTCCTAACTCAGGCAAAAGACACGGCTTTTGGGAAGTATTATGGATTTCAGGAAATGTTAAAATCTGATGACCTGATAAATGCTTTCCGAAAGGAAGTTCCCATCTTCAATTACGATCAAATGCATGCCCAGTGGTGGTCTAGGCAAGAAAGACTGGAAGATATCACTTGGCCGGGGAAACCTGATTTCTTTGCCAGAAGCAGTGGAACCACAGGTAAAAGCAGCAAAAGAATCCCGATTACCAATGATTTTTTAGCATCAATGAAATCCGTGGGAACATCGATGATCAACTCTTTACATGACTTTGATTTTCCAGAGACTTTGTTTGAATCTGAAGTTCTGATGCTGAGTAGTTCTGCCAGATTAGAAAAAAATAAACATGGTTTTGAAGAGGGAGAAATCTCTGGAATCAATGTGAGTAATTTCCCCGATTGGTACGAGATCTTCTACAGACCGGGAAAAGAGATCGCGGCCATCTCAGATTGGGATAAGCGTGTAGATGCCATTGCCGAGCAAGCTCCAGAATGGAATATCGGAGCGATTGCAGGAATTCCTTCCTGGGTTTTATTGATGCTTCAGAGGATCATTCAAAAGCACAATTTGAAACACATCCATGAGATTTGGCCCAACTTCCAAGTCTATGCTTCCGGTGGTGTGGCATTCGAAACTTATAGAGAAGATTTTGAAGCGATTTGTGGAAAACCTATCACTATTTTGGACACCTATCTGGCTTCAGAAGGATTCATTTCATATACCGGAACTGCTAATACCATGGCAATGAAATTGGCACTTCATCATGGGTACTTTTTTGAATTTATACCATTTGATAAAAGGGGTGTGGATGAAACCGGAGAACTGCTAGATGATCCTGAAGTTTTAGGAATAGGAGAAGTAGAAGTGGGACAGGAGTATGTTTTATTACTTAGTTCTTGTGCTGGTGCCTGGCGTTATGTTATCGGCGACGTGATCAGGTTTGAAAGCAAGGACCCACCACAGATAAAAATCACAGGTAGAACTAAGTTTTTTCTAAATGTTGTCGGTTCCCAATTGTCAGAAGAAAAGATGGACAAGGCTATTTTGAAACTTGCCGAATCCCATCAGGCTACCATCAACGAATACATGGTTGCAGCTATCAAAAATGAATCAGGCGATTACATTCATCAATGGGTTTTGGTAAGTGATTTAAGTCCGGAAGGACTTGCAGAAGAATTAGATCAATTACTGAAAGATGCCAATAAAAATTATAGTGTCGCTCGATCTAAAGCACTGAAAGACATACAGGTAACTGTAATTTCTAAAGATCAATACACAGATTTTTTGGGGACGACAAATAAAAAAGGAGGGCAGACCAAAACCCCTAAAGTGATGAAGGAGGAGAAGATGAAAAGCCTATTGGAATTTATATCTCAACCTTAGGCAAAACTGGAATTCGCTCATCCGGACAAAGTTCCGCACCACGAATCGACATGTAATATTTCTTGATTTGGTTTTGATAATCAGGAGATATAAAATCGTTTTCCAGAATGTATTTCTTAGCTGCGATCACATCCTTTCTAAATCCATGGCGAATAGCAATACTATCTGCTTCATGTTCTCTTTCCCGTTTAAATTTATCCGACAGCACATAACGAATTCCGTAAGTGACCATCCCGATATTTGAGTGATTTTCATAATCAACTATATGTCCAAGTTCATGGGCAAACCAACCTCTTAAAACATTATCAGGCAAGTCGGCTAAAAAGAGATTATCGGAATCCAAAACTTTTTCGGCAACATCCAATTTATAGCGTCTGTTTTTTCCAAAAATATCACTGAGTTCGATTACTGGTTGAGCCTGCATAGTAGATGAACTCAGCGTATTTTGAATCACATCAAATCCGTAGCTATGAAGCTCTTTATATTCCTGCCAAACATCCAAAAAAGCCTGTTGTATGTTGTCATGAATTCCAGGTGAAAAATTGGGTGATTCTGAAGGATAATTGGGAGTCTGTAGGGATTTAAACGTAATTCCTCCTATGACTAAAAGAATTACAAATCCCGCTAAAATTTTATGTTTCTTATGTTGCATCAGTGAATAAGATGCAAAGAGCGTTCCAAGGGATTTGGCAATAACCTTTGAGGTTTTCAAAACCTCGAAGGTTTTTATTCTAAGTAGGGTAGATATCAATAAGACAATTAAAACTTAGATTTAAAGATGTTATTTAAACAGTATAATGATCGCGCCTAAGGCGGTCAACACCAAAATCATTTTTCTAAAAAACTCCTCATTGATCCTTTTTACGATGTTTATTCCAATCAAGAATCCGACGATAATACCTGGAATCAATTTCAAATCGAGTAATAGTGTATCTGCCGTTATCGTATTCCAAACGAAAAAATGAAAGGGTAATTTGAAGACATTGATAATCAGAAATAACCATGCTGCAGTACCTATAAAGTGATTTTTAGGTAATCGCATCGCCAAAAAGTAAATATTCGATAGGGGACCGGCCAAGTTTCCCACCATGGTAGTAAAGCCTGCCAAAGTGCCAATCCCACTGGCAAAAGCCCAATGAGTAGGTACAGTTTTTACCTTTTTACGATCCCACCAAACGATAAACGCTAGGATCAGGAAGATCAGAAATACCATAAATATTTTGAAAGCTTTCTCAGGAAGATCCATCCCGACCCAACTCCCCAAAAGAATCCCCAAAATCATCCATGGAAGAAACTTCGCCACATAGCTCCATTGCGTATGTCTGTTGTAATAAATCACAGCAAACACATCTGCCACCACCAAAAGCGGTAATACAATACCGGTGGATTGCTTGGTTTCAAAAGCAATAGCCATAAAAGTGACATTGATAATGGCTATTCCTTTGATACCGGCTTTTGACATACCAATAACAAAAGCCGCCAAAAAACTTAGAATCCATGAAGCGGTGCTGATTTCTGAAATACTTGCTAAAAACATGGGTTGGGGTCAAAACAAGTCACTAAACTAGGGCTTATTCCCAAACATATAAAAATCGATTTTGAAACCTTCTTCCAAAATGTTGAGAAAAGAATAAGTTCAATAGGCAAAAGGTAACCTGAGATTTATTTGGGTCTATTTATTTTTGGTACTCTATTTTAAGAATTTTCCATACGAAATCACCTAATTTGGTTTCTACTATCGCCTCATCTCCAACAGCTTTACCAAGAAGGGATTTAGCCATGGGAGAGTCCATTGAGATATAATTTTTGTTACCAATTAACTCTTCATAACCAACAATACGAAAACGATTTTTAAGACCCTTCTTTTCGTTTTTGATTTCTACCCAAGCACCAAAATTCACTTTTCCTTCTTGGTTGGGATGATAATCAACAACTTTAAAGTCATCAATACATTTTCGCAAATAACGAAGGCGATTATCAATTTCCCGAAGACGTTTTTTGTTGTAATGGTAATCGGCATTTTCTGAACGATCTCCCAAACTTGCCGCCCATGCAACCTTAGCGGTTACGTCTGGTCGTTCCACTCGCCACAAGTGATCATGTTCATCCCTTAATTTTTGTAAGCCTTCTGGAGTAATTAATTGCGAGCGATTGAGTTTTGGTAGAGTTGATTCTGGAATTTTTCGCCTCATGGTAAATGATCTTGTTTTGAAAATTGTCGCAAGATAATATAATGAAAGAAAGGCCTCTAAAATCAATCATAAATGACTTCAAATTTATTGGCAGGAATGAACAATCTTTTAACACCTCTACCAATGGAGGAATCATATTACCGCAGTGAGGGACTATGGAAAAAAGGGCAGATAGTGGCAAATGTGTGCGTAAAATTGAACATTCTCAACTATTCATGATTTCAGAAAAATTATTCTTATTTTCGGAACATATATTTGCAGAAATCAAATGACTGAACTTGGAAGTTTTCTGGCTAGAAGGTCTATCAACAGGTCTGATGTATCCCGTAAGACAGGAATAAGTACAACAAGATTAAGCGAACTATCAAATAATGAAAAAGCCAAACTGAGAGCTGAAGAAGTTTATCTTATTGCACTGGCAATTGATGTAGATCCTTGTGAAGTGATCAAAGAGGTATGTAAAGGATTAAAATTGAGGCCATAAATTGATTTCAGAAACAATAAATATTGAAAAAAAAGCTCTCCCATTTTTAAGGTGGACTGGCTCAAAAACATGGTTAGTCAGAGATGGATTTTCGAATTTCCTTCCAAAACAATTCAATAATTATCACGAATGCTTTTTGGGTGGTGGTTCTATCTTCTTTTCTTTAACTCCATTTCATCGAAATGCTTATTTATACGATACCAATGAAGAGCTAATTGAAACTTATATCGAAGTAAGAGATAATGTTGATTTGGTAATTAGGAGCTTAAGAAAGCTAAAGAATACAAAAGAAGATTACTATAAAATTAGAAAAACAAGGTACCTGACCCCTCATACTCGTGCCGCTAAGTTCATTTACTTGAATAGGTGCTCATTCAATGGTATATATAGGGTTAACAATAAAGGAGAGTATAATGTACCCTATGGGAAAAGACCTAATGTGGATGTGGTGACCAAAGAAAATCTAATGAATGCAAGTAAGGTCCTTAAAAATGTCATTATTAAATCAATAGACTTTGAAAAAACTTTATCATACATTCAAAAAGATGATCTAGTGTTCTTAGATCCTCCATATACTGTTGCTCATGAAAACAATGGATTTATTGAATACAATCAAAAACTATTTTCGTGGGAAGATCAAGAGAGGTTAAGGGATCATATCAAAGAGATTGAAAAAAGAGGAGCTTATTACATATTAACAAATGCTTATCACAAATCAATCATAGAGCTCTATTCAGGAATTGGCAGCATGCATAAACGCGCAAGGTATAGTCAAGTTGGAGGTAGAAACAAGACAAGAGGTATGTATAATGAATTAATAATTTGTAATACAATATAGTAACATGGGAATCAGCAAGTTAAGCATAGCTATTATTAGTGATCTTCACTGTTACCATATTAGTAGTTCCAATACATTGGACTCATATTTGACCACCAATAAATCAAGATCCAATCCCAAAGATCACCCTGTTGAAGGTATTATTGATCTTATAAAAAAAGAGAATCTTTCTGTGGACTTGACTCTCTGTCCAGGAGATTTCACCAATAAATCAGACCAACAAGGGTTTATTTCTGGTTGGGATTTTTCATTGGAAATCCATGGACATTTGAAAGGAAATCAGATAATTGCCACAATAGGTAACCATGATGTTGACTCCTATGGAACTCATTCCGACTATAGCTTAGAACTTGCAAAAGGAATTAGAAAAGGTTTTCCAATAGATGATGAAGTTAGTAGAGACACTTTCTGGTCTAAAGGATGTGTTTTTATTGAAGGCAGGTCTTATAGAGTGTTAGTAATAAATAGCTCTCATTTCCACTATAACAAGGATTCAGCTGCATCTGGGAGGGTTGATGATAGTCTCGTTGATTATGTTGAAAAATATTTAGATAAAGCCTCTAATGATAAAATTAACATTGCTCTTTCACATCATCACCCAATAGATCATTCGCGCCTATCTCTTGGCGAAGAAGATAAAATAGTAAATGCAGATGCTTTGTTAGAAGTCTTAGGAAAGTTCAAATTTGACCTATTTATACATGGGCATAAGCATGATCCATTACTGCGATATCACAATTGCTCCCAAACAAATCATAAAATACCAATTCTATCCTCAGGGAGTTTCTCAGCAACCACAAATTTGAGTTGGACGAGCAAGAGAAACACATTTCATAAAATTGACTTAGTTAAGGATGGCAGTTTAAAGGCAAAAGGGAAAATTAAATCATGGACTTTCTTACCTAGAAATGGTTGGTCTGTAATATCCGATGATGGCGGTTTTCATCCATATACGGGATTTGGAAATACTGATTCATTAGAACAAATAACTAGAC
Organism: Algoriphagus iocasae; assembly: GCF_014206875.1. GTDB lineage: Bacteria > Bacteroidota > Bacteroidia > Cytophagales > Cyclobacteriaceae > Algoriphagus > Algoriphagus iocasae. Next base: position 1,332,612 of record NZ_JACIJO010000003.1, read on the forward strand.
AAATAATAGGAACAGTGGGATCCAATCCAATCACCAAGTGGTCTGATGTAGTAACCGCGGTACCCAATGTTGAATTTTTAATGCCAAATGAAGCTGAAGATTTGATGAAATTATTGAAAGCTGAAAGTTTAATAATATCACCTAAGATATGGGAGATGCCAGAATATATAAGTAATGTGAAATCTATCGGAACATGATGCAACCAGATAATTTTTATACTACCTATAATGCTAGGCATTTAGCGCCTCAAGAAGTTGCTAAAACATTTATCTGGTCCGATAGCTATAGCAAACTTATTCAGAATAACCATTCTGTAATATTGGGAGCAAGAGGTTGTGGTAAAACAACTTTGATGAAAATGCTAACATTACCGGCACTGTATGCATGGGATTCCGAAGGAGCCAAAGATGTAAGAGAGAATATCCCATTTTACGGTATTTATATATCCACTGATATATACTGGGATGTCAAGAATCAGACCTACAGTTCTCAATTAAAGCCCTATGGAAATTTCGCAGAGCAAATCTCACATTTTTCTGTTAATAGTAACGTTTTCTCGTCCCTTTGCGATACTTTCCTAAATATCATTTCAATTGAATTAGAGGATTTTGACGAAGACAAAGAGGTCGAGTTGTGTAAAGAACTTATTAAAGCATGGAAGATACCAGCAGCAATTCCTAAATTAAGATTCATTAAGGAAGCACTTAACGAACGAATTGATGAAGTAAATCAATTAATACAGAAGGTTATTTTTAACTATGATCAAAAATCAGTAATTCAAACTCCAGATTACTTCAATTTAAATTTTGAGAGTTCAATTGAGCTTGTAATCCCAAAATTTGAAAGAATTTATGGGATTCAATCTTCCACGAAGAAAAGTTGGGCTTTATGTTTTGATGAACTTGAATTTGCTCCCATTTGGTTACAAAAAAAGCTTTTTCGATCATTAAGAAGTAGAAAACAATTCATACTTTATAAACTGAGTGCTAGTCCAATATTATCAATTGAATTAGAAAAAACATTAAAGGGCGACTATACTGCAACATCAGGGAATGACGTGCAGATGATAAAAATGTGGTCTTCTTCTGATAATGAGAGTTTTTCAAAAAGGATTATTGAATCTTTTGTAAGTGGCAATAAGGATCTTACTTCATTCTTTGGAACAAATGCGATTTACAATAAAAGTCCTGACAGCTATACGGAAGGCAGTGAGTTTTATAATGAACTAAAAAGCTTAATTGCCAAAGACGATTCATTTAAAAAATTCTTAAGTTCTAAGGGTATTGACGTAGATAATCCCATTCCTAACACTAAGGAACAAAAAGATGTACTTTTCAGGAAAATAAAACCAATTGTGTATCACAGAAATTATTTTATTGAGTCAAATCGAAATAGTAAGGTTACTCTTAGAAGTAGAAAGAAAGCAATTGATTTGTTCTCTGGAATTGAGGTTTTAGCAAAAGTTTGTGATGGTAATCCTAGGTGGCTAATAGGGATGATGAGTCTTATCATGGTGAAATCAAAAGATAGGGCAGATAAGGTTACACAGTATAACGAGATACTTAATGCTTCTAATAGGTTTAAGAATGTAATCGCCAATATACCAATAGGGAAGAGCGCGTTTACAATTACTGATTTAATTGAAAAAATTGGATCCTTTTTTAAAGAGCAAGTTCATGGTCCAGATTTTAAAATGGATCCGAAAGGTACATTCGTTGTTGATCAGAACGAACATGAGATATCGAAGGATATTCTCGAATTAATCGACAAAGGGGTTTCACAAGGAGCATTTATACTACTTGATTCTAATGATGATTCTTTTGACTTTGAGATTCGAGGTAAAAGGTTTAAGCTTTCTTACCTATTTTCAATTCTATATGATTTACCAATTCGGACTTACACTGAAATAAAGTTAAGTGAGTGTCTTTCAGGAAAAGGTCTCGATACTTCACAGATGTCAATTTTTAGATCATGAATTATGGAAATTGAGTACGGACAACAAATTGATGTAAGTCAAATTAAGGGTCTAAATATTTCGCTATTTCTTCTTGCAGGGAATCACGAGAAAAGGATTTTTACGAGCTATGAAAAATTAGCTAAGGAGAATAAAATCAATAGTACTATTGCCCTTTGCTATAAAGAGAGTTTTAAAACAGAAAAGTATGATCAAATACTTACGCAAGTCATTTCAAATGTCCAAGAAATTTATGATTTGTTAGATACTAAATTCAGTGAGATTAGTAATGCAGAAGCCATAAACATAGTTGTAGATTATTCATGCATGACCAAGTCGTGGTACTATTCAATTATTCTCTATCTATCAAAAAAAAATCTACGATTTAAATCTGTTAAAGTCTACTTTGTTTATACACCTTCGAAATTTGCTGAACCATTAGATCCTAAACCCAATACCGAAATTGCTCCCTTACCAGGCAAATATATCGTCCCAACAGATAAGCCTAAAGCATTGATTGTCTGTCTTGGGTATGAACAAAGTAAAGCAGAAGGGATTATTGAGCACTTAGACCCCAAGGAATGTTATCTGTTCTATTCTAAACCCGCATTAGATCCAAAATTTGTAGAGCGTCTAGAAGCTAACAATTCTGATATTCTTCAAAATAGAAATGTCATAAAATTCCCCTTAGATGATCTTTTGCACTTAGAAAGAGAGTTAACCTCATTATATTATTTACTGCGTAAAGAATACAGTATAGTAATTGCACCATTGGGTCCAAAACCTTTTGCTTTTATATCAATGATTATGTCAGTGAAATATCATGATATTGACATTTGGAGAGTTGGATCAGGAAGTGATATCAATGAGTATATGCGGGAACCATTAGATATAAATACATTCATTATCAGTGAAGTTATGTTTTGTGAGAAATGATTCAGTTGTCTCAATTTCGTCCAATTTCCAAACTTGATCAACTGGCTGAAAACATCATACAAATGGCATTCAACATATCTGAAGATTATCATGTGATTCAAGGTTATAATAAAAATAAAAAAGCAAATTTTCGGATACTCAACAATGTAGGGGAGTCAGAAATTAATATTTGAATAATTCAAACCAACTAATCACAGATTTGGTAGTAAATTATATCAAAAGAATCAAAAAGAATATTTATGCTGACAAGTGATCTTAAGGAGAAATATCATCCTTTAAAAATTGAGGTAATTGATTCCAACGTAAGTATGCATTTTCTCAAAACAAAAATGCAGTACTTTGAAGATTCCCTAAAAATAAGTCGAGATCATATGTTATTCGTTATTATTTCATGGAGATATATTGAAAACGGACTGATTATGCACTTAACTAATCTAGATGATGAACGTTCCTCACAAAGCTTCCATTCGGCACGTAAAGATTTGGAAAGGATCAATAGTGATCCAACTAAATTGAAAAAGTTAAAAACAAAAATTAAAGTTTTCAGACAAGAAATCAGGTTTTTAAAAAATGATCATAGAAATATCAGGATTGCACATATCAATCATAGAAAAATTGAGGACATTCCAGAAATGTATGATTTTATTGAACTGAGTAAACTAAATTCACTCGTGAAAATGGCAAATGAGATAGGCGACATGCTTTGGGGACAAGAAATAAAAGCGCTGTTCAAGATGGGCAGTATTTATACAGAGGGGTATTTGGACTTTCGAACTGGGCAAAGAATTTATGTAAAAAGTGATTAGATTTTAATTTTAGCCCCATTTAATCAAGAAATGACTTCGATAAATGACTTGGTAGTATTTTGTCATGACATTCATTTTTAAAAATTTCAATAAAAGTTCAATAATTTATATTATGTTAAATAGACTGTAGCATATCCTCCATATCTATATTATTTCTATCTTCAAGGCTGAGATTTCACTTATCCCCTGATTTCATCAGTTATGAATAAAACACTTCCCAAGTTGGGGCTTTTTCTTGGACCTGTAGCCTTTCTATTGATTCACTTTTTCATGAGCTCACCGGATCTAAACCCAGCTGCTCAGTCTATGCTGGCACTTGCAGCCTGGATGGCCATCTGGTGGATTACCGAAGCTTTACCAATTGCCGCTACAGCTTTTCTTCCATTGATCTTGATGCCGCTGCTTGGGATATTACCAATCGCTGATGTTTCTGGAAATTATATGCACCCTACGGTCCTTTTATATATGGGAGGATTTTTATTGGCTACAGGAATTGAGAAATGGAATCTACACCGAAGAATCGCACTTAACATAATAAATTTATTAGGTACAGACTTGAGACGTATCGTTTTGGGATTTATCCTAGCAACAGGAATTCTTTCGATGTGGATTTCAAATTCAGCTACTTCCCTGATGATGTTACCAATCGGATTGGCCGTTGTCAATCAATTTAAATCCCAATTAGGTGAATCTAACTCTTCTATTGCTGATCGTTTAGGCAAAAATATCATGCTTGGAATCGCATACAGCGCTTCTATTGGCGGATTAGCTACATTGATCGGAACTCCTACCAATGCGATTATGGCGGCTGTAATCAATGATTTATATGATTATAGCATTGGATTTAATGAATGGCTGGCCTTTGGATTGCCTTTGGTGGCCGTTATGCTATTTATTTGCTGGTATTATTTAGTGAGTTCAGCGAATCCACTTCCTAAAAGTTTCAGCCTTTCAGATGGAAAAAACATCATTGGAACCCAACTAAAAGCCTTAGGCAAAATCAGTTACGAAGAAAAATCAGTCATGATAGTATTCGGATTGGTGTGTTTGGCCTGGATTCTAAGAAGTTTTGTTTTGGTCAAGTTTTTACCGGAAATAGATGATACCATCATCGTTTTGATTGGGGTGGTTTTACTTTTTATCCTTCCCTCCTCCTCTGGTGAAGACCGAATTTTGGACTGGAAAACAGCCGAGCGTATTCCATGGGGAGTTTTGATCCTTTTTGGAGGTGGTTTGGCATTAGCAGCAGGATTTAAAGAAACAGGCCTGGCAGAATGGATCGGCCAGCGATTTACTTTGATCGAAGGCATTTCATTCTTCTTGTTGCTATTGATTATCATCGCCTCTGTCAACTTCCTTACAGAAGTTACCTCCAATGTTGCCACAGCATCTATGCTGCTCCCAATATTAGCTTCAGTGGCTCTAAAGCTCGATTTACACCCATTTGGACTGATGGTTGGTGCCACCTTGGCAGCCAGTTGCGCATTTATGCTGCCAGTAGCGACACCACCAAATGCCGTGGTCTTTGGCTCGGGTTATTTGCAGATGAAAGATATGGTGTCAGCCGGATTCTGGCTAAACATTATTTCCATTTTCCTGGTAACCTTGATGGTGTATTTTGTACTTCCTTGGATGTGGGGAATCGATTTGTTGAGCAACCCTTTTTGATTTATGATGTTAGATGTTAGATGTTAGATTTTTTTAAATCATATATCTAAAATCATACATCTTATATTCTACTTCAAATTCCATCCCAAAAACTGCCTATTTCGTCACATTCTTTTGTAAGGCCTAATTCATCACCGTAATCTTGGTCTATCAATTAGAATGAGTTTCGATGAACACCAAGAAAGTTTTTTATTTGCTGATATTTTTAGCAATTATTTACAATTTGCTGATGATAAAATCTTGTATCAGCATTTCTGAAAATAAACAGGAAACTACCTTGACTTCTAATTCAAATTCTATTGAAACAAAGTAGTTCAACCTATTTATTTACAATAAGTTATGAAATCTAAAAAATTTGCTTTTCGGGAGATTGAGTGGTGGATGGTCACCTTTATTTTCTTGATCATTGTCCTGACTAATATTGTCATTACCATGTCATCCGATCACTATCCGGTGGAAAAGTTTTTCGGAATTGTCATCATGCCAATTATCGCTTACATAGGGTTTTATGTGATGCATTTGGTAGTCATTCCCAAGTATCTCAGGGATAAAAATGTATTACATCTGGTCTTATTAAGTATTGCCGCAGCAGCGGTGACTGGATCACTAGCTGGTGCTTGTGCAGCCGTAAATGGTATCAATGCAGAGCGTTTTTTTAGATTTTATTTCAGTACCCTTTCGCTCTACACAGTGTATTTGGTGACAGCGATTTTACTCCGAAAGATGTTTTTACCACCTGTTTTCAAGGATTTCCAACTATACAACGGTATTCGACTGTTTATGATCTTCCTTTTTATCAGCATCTTTTTGTTTGTAGCGAGGATCTTTGTCAATGAAGTGATTTTAGTGATCGTTTTGATGATCATTCCAAGTATTTCCTTTTTTGTCCTTTATAATTATTTCCTTCTTTATCGAAATAAAATTAAGGGAAACACCAAGGCTTATCGATGGTACTTATGGGGATTAATTACAGTAATTGGAATTGGTTTTTTCCTTGCTGCTGTAGAAAACAATGTTCCTGAAATCATGCTTCTGGGAGTTGGAATGGTACTTTTATTGGTTTTTGTAGTCTTCCCTGTTTCCAATTTGATTTTCGCGAAATATGAGGACTACATCGGAAAAATCGATATTCTTTCTGTTCAGGTAAACCAAAGTACAGCGAACCTAAGCTTTCTCAGGTCACAGATCAATCCACATTTTCTTTTCAATGCACTCAACACACTTTATGGGTCTGCGTTGATGGAAAATGCCGAAAAGACCTCTGATGGAATCCAGAAGTTGGGAGATATGATGCGTTTTATGCTTCATGAAAACCAAATGGATAAAATCCCTCTTTCACGCGAAATTGACTACCTGAGAAACTACCTGGACTTGCAGATGCTGCGCTTCGCAAAAGAAGATCATTTAGATGTTACTATTCAAATTGGAGAAGAATATTGTCAAGGCGACATTTCCCCAATGCTTTTGATTCCATTTGTTGAAAATGCCTTTAAGCATGGGATCAGCACAAAAAGTAAATCCTGGATCAGAATCAATCTACGTTGCCTAAAAGGCTCGGTTCATTTGGATGTGGTCAATAGTATGCATCCTAAAAAAGCCACTGAAGATCCAAAAGATGAATCAGGAATTGGTTTAGAAAATGTAAAAAGCAGATTGGCGCATTTTTACCCTCAAAAACATAACTTGACCATTGTAGCAAACGATACCGAGCATTTCGTTCATTTATCCGTTCAACTCCAGTAAAATGATTAAAGCAATTGCTATCGATGATGAAAAGATGGCTTTGGAAGTAATAAAAGCTCATGCTTCCAAAGTCCCTTTTCTTCATTTGGAAGAAGTTTTTTTAGATGCTATCGAGGCTTTGGAATACATTAAATCCAATTCCATAGACCTGATATTTTTGGATATCAATATGCCCGATATTTCCGGGATTGATTTTGCCGGTTTACTTCCTAAGGAGACTTTGGTAGTTTTTACCACAGCTTACTCAGATTTTGCTGTAAAAGGTTTCGAACTGGATGCATTAGATTATCTGCTAAAACCCTTCAATCTCCCAAGATTTATCAAAGCCTGCCAAAAGGCTCAGGAATGGCTGGAACTTCAGCCAGGCAAGGAACCGGAATCGACTTTTATCAAAACTGGAGAAGGTCAGATTCGATTAAATTTCGGTCAATTATTGTATTGCGAAGCAAGTGGCAATTATGTGACTTTTCAAATGGAAGAGGAGAAAATTCTTAGCAGAATGACCCTTACTGAAGTAGAAAACCTACTTCCCTCCTTTTTTATTAGAACTCATCGTTCTTTCCTTATAAACAGCAAGAAAGTGGGGAAAGTAGAAAAGCATCAATTGCATTTACAAGATAAAACTGTTCCAATAAGTCTTTCCTATATGGATCAGGTAACGGAGTTTTTTAATTCGAAATAAAGATAGATTTACGATTTCAGGGTTTCTAATGGTTAGAAATTATCAGACCTCTGTCACTCAAAACTCTCCAAATACTCCTTTCTATAACTCAAGGGAGTTTTCCCGATTCTGTCTTTAAACTGCTTATTGAAATTGGATAGGGTGTTAAATCCGCTTTCGTAGCAAACCTCAGAAATATTGATATCTTCTTCATGGAGAAGTTTGCAGGCATGGGAAATCCTGACATCGCTGATAAAGTCAGAAAATGATTTATTGGCTCTTGATTTAAAAAACCTGCTAAATGCGCTGACTGAGAGATTGGCTAGACTTGCAACATCCTCCAGCAAAATTTTTTCCTTGTAGTTTTTCATCACATACTCATACACCTCTCCCATTCTATCTTTCTCGGATTCCTTATTCAAGTTGATGTATTCTGCCTTTGTAATCGGCTTGATATCTTTGGAATGAGACAAAAAGTTGAGAATTTGAAGAAGCTGAATCAACTGGGTAGATCCTTCTAATTTGACAAGATCTTTCATCATTTGAGTGACGTCCTTATTGGTTTTCCCGCTAACCTCAATCCCTCTTGCAGAAAGTTTCATCAGCTTTCCGATATCCTCAAATTCTTCCTTTTCAAAAATATGTTCTCCAAGAAAATCTTCAGGAAAATAAACCACTATTAGGTGAGTATCGAGGTTATTTGCCGGATCAAAATAGGCATTATCAGACCTCCAGACATGTGGTAAATTGGGTCCAGTCAAGACCATATCCCCTTCTTTAAATGGTTTGATATCGTCTCCAATGTAACGGGTTCCCCTACCCTTTAAAATCACGACCAATTGATATTCAGGATGAAAATGCCAGTATTTGTCAAAAAAAGGCGCGATTAACTCCCTGGCCAAGAATACTTTGGTATCAGGAATTCTGGACTTTTTTAGTGGATTTTTCATACTAATTTTAGCTGAGTTATGCTCTTAAACAAAGCAAATATTGAACAAATAGGACAAAATTCAGTCGAAATTCAAATCAATACAGTGAGAATTTTATCAAATTTATTTAGAATATTGGTATTCAATTGATACATAAACCCTACTTATGAGTATATCGTTTAAAATCCCCCCAATGAAACTTTCCTGGATGATGGCCATGACGGTCATTTCCCTGCTGGTATTCAGCTGCGGAAAAAAATCAGATAAGACATTCTTGTCAGATTCTGATCCTAGACGTGTTGAGATTTTAGTTCTTGGACACGAAAGTGAGCATCATAACTCTGAAAAGTTGATGATGTATATCGAAACACCACTTTTCCAAAAAGGCATCAACCTTACCTACACAACAGATGTAAACGACTTGAACGAAACCAAGTTGAGCAATTATGATGGTTTGTTGATTTATGCGAATCACGAACAAATCACTCCAGAGCAGGAATCTGCGCTGAAATCTTTTGTTCAGGGAGGTAAAGCTTTGATTCCGATCCACTCGGCATCTTTCTGTTTCCAGAACTCTCCATGGTATATTTCAGCTGTAGGTGGTCAATTTAGCACACATGGCACTGGTGATTTTACAGTGGACATAGTCGATAAAGATCATCCGATCATGAAAGATATCAATGAATTTGAGACTTGGGATGAAACGTATGTGCATAGCCAATTGAATCCTGATATGCATGTTTTGATGGAGCGTGTAGAAGGTGATCATAAGGAACCTTACACTTGGACAAGAGAAGAAGGAAAAGGACGTGTATTCTACACTGCCTATGGCCATAATGAAAAGACTTGGGAGAAAAAGGAATTCCAAGAATTGGTTGCAAACGGTATCCTTTGGGCTGTTGGTGATAAAGTAAATAAGCTTTTAGCTGAATATAACATCCCAACTCCTCAATTTGAAGATGCAGAAATCCCAAATTATGAAAGAAGAGATCCTTCTCCAAGATTCCAATTGCCTCTTTCTCCAGAGGAATCAATGAAACTGGTACAGGTACCTGTCGGCTTTGAATTAGAGCTTTTTGCCTCCGAACCAATGATCATCAACCCAATTGCTTTTGCTTGGGATGAAAGAGGAAGATTATTTGTAATCGAAACAACTGACTATCCAAACGAAGTAAGAAAAGAAGGCGGAGATGATAAGATCAAAATCCTTGAGGATACTGATGGTGATGGCAAAGCGGATAAAGTGACTGTTTTTGCAGAGGGTTTGAATATTCCTACTTCTATCATGGCTGTCAATGGAGGTGTATTGATCTCTATGGCTCCTGATTTTGTCTTCTTGAAAGACACAGATGGTGATGACAAAGCTGATGTAAGAGAAGTTGTCATGACTGGCTGGGGTAAATTTGACACCCACGCAGGTCCTTCTAACCTAAAATATGGTTTTGATAACAAAGTTTGGGGTGTTCTAGGTTATTCTGGATTTGACGGTGAAGTAAGCGGTAAAAAATACAGATTCGGTCAAGGTGTTTATAGATTCGAGCCATCTGGTGAGAATTTAGAATTCTTGGGAAGAACCAGTAACAATACTTGGGGACTTGGGTTCTCTGAAGATTTCGAGACATTCATTTCTACGGCCAATGGTCAGCACTCTGTGTATTTAGCATTGGACAATAAGTTTGTAAAGAGAACTATTTATAGAGGAACTCCTAACACTGCAACTGGTATTGATTCTCATTACGATATGCCTCACCTTACTCCTTTCTTGAGACAGGTGGACTGGCATGGATCTTATACTGCGGCAGCTGGTCACAACTTGTACACAGCTAGAAATTTCCCACAGGAATATTGGAACAAAATGGCGTTTGTAGCTGAGCCAACTGGCCGCGTGCTTCACAATGCTAGAATCTTGGAAGAAGGTTCAGGATTTAGAGAAAAGAATGCTTTCAACATTTTGGCAAGTTCTGACGAATGGTTTAGCCCAGTTCACGCAGAAGTTGGTCCTGATGGTTCTCTTTGGGTAGCTGATTGGTACAACTTCATTATCCAGCACAACCCTACTCCACGTGGATTTGAAAATGGTGAAGGTAATGCTTACATCAATCCAATGAGAGATAAGCAACACGGAAGAATCTACAGATTGACTTACAAAGGTGGTGAGCCTTCTAAAACGTTTGATTTGAAAGATGCTTCTGCTAGTAAGTTATTGGAAGCTTTGAAGAGCGATAACATGTTCTGGAGATTGACTGCTCAGAGATTGATCGTTGAGACTCAGAATAAAGAAGTATTGGATGGATTATATGAAATCATCGCTAATACAGATGTAGATGCAGCAGGTATCAATGGACCGGCAATTAATGCCCTATGGACCTTGAAAGGTTTGGGTGAATTGGAAGGAAACAATGCCAAAGCACAGGAAGTAGTAGAAGCAGCATTAAAGCACCCTTCTGCAGCTGTTAGAAAGAATGCTGTACGTGTTATCCCTAGAAATCAAGCAGCTTTGGATGCAATCATTGCAGCGAACCTGATGAAGGACACAAACCTACAAACTAGAAAATTTGCAATCTTGGCTGTTTCAGAAATGCCAGCGAATGATGAAGTTTCTAAAACCTTGTTACAAATATCTGAAGATGCCGACAATGCAAAAGATGAATATTTGCCACAGGCTATTTTTGCGGCAGCTTTAACTCATTCTTCTGCATTTGAAGGAAGAACTTCTTCTGCTGAAAACCAGCCGGATTCATTAATGGGTGTTGCTGACAGAATTTCAAAAAGCTTGGTTTCTGAATTGTATACACTTGATCCAAGAAATGCGCTCCTTTTCCCTCCTGATCCATCAGGTAAAGAAATCACGATCACAATGGAAGTAACTCCAGGTAGAGATCCATTAGATGGTGTGATGGTAGCACAAGGAAATGCTGTCAATGGCTATAGCCTTTACGTCTACAAGGATGCGTTAAGCTTTGCTGTGGCGCAGGATAGTGATGTGAAAATCATCAAAACCAAAAAACTTCCATCAGAGAAGTTCACTGTCACTGCAACTTTGAAAGAAGGTGGTGAAATGACATTGAATATCGATGGAGATCAGGTAGCAAAAGGTAAAACAAAAGGCTTGTTTACTGCACCGCTTTCTCCTGAAAATGTACGTGTAGGTCAATTTGACTCAGGAAACAAAGTAGGTGATTATGAAGGTAATTGGAGGTTCTCTGGTAGAATTGGAAATAACTCCAGTTTGGATCTGAAGAAATCTGATGATTCTGAAAACAAAGAAGTTGCCTCAATCCAAGAGCCAATCGAAACAGTAAAAGATGGGATAGCTACTTTAACGGCTATCCCTCATGAAATGAGATTTGATAAATCAGTTTTTGCAGTAAACGCAGGAACACAATTGATTTTGGATTTTAAAAATCCTGACTTCGTTCAGCATAATCTCATCATAGGTGCAATCGGATCACTGGAGAAAATCGGTGAAGCTGCTGACCAAATGGCGCAAAATCTAACTGGAATGGAGAACGGTTTCGTTCCGGATATCCCTGAGGTTATTGCTGCTACCGGATTGGTTTTCCCAAATTACTCAGACTCAATTGTCATAAATGTACCTTCACAGAAAGGTGATTATCCATTCGTTTGTACGCTTCCTAATCATTGGAAGCAAATGAACGGAATCATGAAAGTTATATAAGGATGTCCCTAGATGTAAAATTTGGAGTAAGTACCTGGCTTTGGACTTCCCCTTTCAACAAGGAAACGGTAAACCTATTTCCTAAAATCAAAAGCTTTGGATACGATGCAGTCGAGATTCCAGTAGAAGATCCTGCTCTGATTGATTTAGATATAGTAAAAGCAGCATTGGCAGATAACGGTTTAGATGCCGTAATCTGTGGTGCATTTGGAACAAGTAGGGATCTGACGAATGAAGATCCCAGCTTCCATAAAACGAGTTTTGATTACCTCAATTCTTGCTTCGAGATTGCAGCTGCATTGGATTGCAAATTTGTAGCTGGGCCGATGTATTCAGCAGTAGGAAAAGCTAGATTGGTATCTCCGGAACAAAAGAAAATCGAATGGGACAGAGCTGTGACCAATTTGAGAATCGTTTGTGAAAATGCCAGAAAATTCGGCTTGGAGATCGCTTTGGAGACTTTGAATCGATTCGAAACGGATTTGATCAACACCTGCGAAGAATTAATGCAATTGATCACGGATATCAATGAACCTGAAGCAAAAGTGATTTTGGATGGTTTTCATATGAGTATTGAAGAACCGGATCCTGAGGCTGCGATTAAGCTTGCTGGAGATAAATTGATCCATTTCCAGGTTTCTGAGAATTATAGAGGTACCCCAGGTACAGGGCAAACCCCTTGGGATGCATACAAACGAGGCTTGGAAGCCATTAACTACAAAGGAACAATCAGCATTGAAAGCTTTACTCCTGAAGTAAAGGAACTCGCCGGAGCGGTTTGTATCTGGAAACCTTTGGCACCAAGTCAAGATAGCTTCGCCAGTGAAGGCTTGAAGTTCCTCAAAAAATGGGCTTCTTAAAATCAAACACAATCAACCAATAACCGAAATACCTTTTTAAATAATAGTATCAATGAGTAAGAAACCTTTTAATATCGCCATCATCGGTCTTGGATTCGGAGCAGAATTCATCCCGATTTACCAAAAGCATAAGCTGGCAAACATGTATGCCATCTGCCAGAGAAACAAAGAAAAAGCAGAGGAGATTGGAAAAGCATTTGGGATTGAAAAAGTATATACAGACTATGACGAATTGCTAAAAGATCCAGATATCGATGCAGTTCATATTAATACACCTATCCAAAATCACGCAGAACAATCTTTGAAAGCTTTGAGAGCTGGAAAACATGTGGCTTGTACTGTTCCGATGGCAACTACTGTCGAGGAATGTAAAGCCATTGTAGAGGAGGTTCAAAGAACAGGATTGACATACATGATGATGGAAACGGTGATTTATAGCCGTGAATTTCTTTTCGTCAAAGAAATGTACGAAAAGGGTGAATTAGGAAAACTTCAATTCTTAAGAGCATCTCATCAGCAAGAAATGGCTGGCTGGCCAGGATATTGGGAAGGCCTCCCTCCTATGCATTATGCAACTCACTGTGTAGGTCCAGTATTGGCTTTGCCGAAAGGTCAGGCTGAATATGTATCATGTTTTGGATCAGGAAGAATCGATGAAAATCTAATTCCAAAATACGGTTCTCCTTTTGCGATAGAAACTTGTCATATCAAATTGAAGGATTCTGATCTTTCAGCTGAAGTTACCAGGTCTTTGTTCAATACTGCTAGACAATACAGAGAGAGTTTTGATGCATATGGATCCAAGAAATCTTTTGAATGGACCCTGATCGAGCACGAAGACTCTGTGATCCATACTGGTGAAACTCCAGAGAGAGTGAAAATCCCTGACTATGCGCATTTGCTTCCAGCAGAAATTGCTTCTTTCACCACTGCAGGGGTTTATGATGGGGATGATAATCAGCACCTCTCATTTATTCAGGGATCTGGCCACGGTGGTTCTCACCCACATTTGGTCAATGAATTCTTGAATGCTTTGGCAGAAGAAAGAGCCCCATACCCTGATGCAAAACAATCTGCAAATATTACCTGCGTGGGAATCTTAGCTCACGAATCTGCAATGGCAGGAGGTAAAATCATTCCATTACCAGAGTTTACTTTAAGTTAAGTTTAAAACAGAAAAAGGAAAGTCGGTGTTTTACATCTACTTTCCTTTTGAATGAATATTTGTCCAAAACCATAATTAATCTTCAAAAAGGAAATGAGTTTATACAAATTTACCCTTTGAAAATTAATACCGAATCAGAATGAAAATTACAATCCTATCGAAATCAGCAGTAGTTGTTCTGGCTGCTCTTTTATTTGCCTGCAGTGGAGATAAAAAGGAAACTCAATCAACTAAACCTGTCAGCACTCCAGTGGAGAAAGCACCTGTAGAGGCAAAAGTGGAAGAAAAAGAACCGGAAGTTAGCCAACCTGAAGGAGAAGCAGTAGACAGTAATGCAAGTTTGACCGTATCCGGAGAAGACTTAATCGGAAACTCAGATTGTCTTTCTTGTCATTTAAAAGAAAGACAAGTGGTGGGTCCTGCTTTCTTGGACATTGCTGCTGAGTACGAAAACAATGACGAAAATGTCACCAAGCTTGCAAACAAAGTAATCAAAGGTGGTGCAGGTGTTTGGGGTGAAGCAGCCATGCCTCCTCACCCTACTTTGAGTGAAGAAGATGCCAAAACTATGGTAAGTTATATTCTTGGATTGACCTGATTAGCTAAAAAATGATTAAATAATTTATTGGGTTTTAAATTTAAAAAAGTGGCAATTTCTATTGCCACTTTTTTTGTGATCATTTTACTCTAGTTCCGATTGCATCAAACATGCCCATTAAATCACCTTTTGCCGTTTCTTCGTCGACTTTTTTCAGATTTAGTGTGACATCGTAGCCACTGATATTAAATGCCGCAGACAGAACATCCTCCGAGATTTTCACTGAAGACATTTTAGATTCTTCTTTTGATCCTTCCTCGTAAAAATACCCTGTAGTAACATCATCCACGGTCTCAAAACGCATCGGAATTGTAGCACTTCCTTGTGGAGTATCTTTGATCAAAACCTCCCATTTCCCTTCGAAATACTTAGCATTTAGAATTGGGGAAGCAAATACTAAGCTTATGGCAAACAGCAATAACATGCTACTTAAAATGGTTACTTTACTTTTCATGGTTTTAGGGTTAATGTTTTTAATTGATACAATAAGAAAAAAATATCGATCTCTTCAAATAGTCAAAGCATCTATTTTAGTTTAATTTCGAATGAAGACAAATTCAATAAACCTATCATTACTATGAAACTCATTTCCAAAGGCTTTTTCCTTTTCTTCTTGCTACTATCTGTCAATGTGTTTGCTCAAGAAATTGAAGAAGATTTACTCATTAAAAATTCTTTGAATTACGGTAAAAGCGTCGCTGTTTTCGGAGGTTCTGTATCAGTCATCCCTGAAAGTGAAAATGCCAAAATAATGTGGAAGGAAAGATTGGGAATGACTGTGACAAATTATGGTGTTGGAGGTGCGGGATTTTCGTCACTTCAAGGAAAATCACTTCAACAGCAAGTAGACGAAGCTGGAGTTTTTGACATCTATATTCTTTGGGCTTCTACAAATGATTATACCAATAAACGTGAGAATGGATCTGTTACTGACTATACAGAATTTGATGGCTTTGATGAAAAAAAACTGGTAACCCAAGCTGGAGGAATTAACTATTGTATTAAAAAGATCTATGAACTGAATCCCAACGCGACCATTTATTTCTTCACTTCCAGCAAAGCTTTTATTAGTCGAGGAAGTTATGATCCTTTGGATCCAGAAGGAATGGCTCAATATGTAGAGATGCAAAAGAAGATCTGTGAACTCCATGGCATCCCTTATCTAGATCAATTTATAAATGGAGGATACAATGTTTATAACCAATCTCTTTATTACAATGATCCGATTCATATGAATGCAGATGGCTATAAAAAATTAGGCGAATTACAGGTGGCTTTTCTAGCATTTCCCCAATAGAATCAGATTAAAAACAAGCACTATAAACAACTATTTTTCAATACTTTAAAAACAAAAGAGGTTAGCGAAAATTTCGCTAACCTCTCGACTTTTAAACCAATTAAAAATTATCGGGCAAAGAGAACCAGGTTTTTCATAGCCCATGGTTTCCCGCCTTTTTCTTTAGCTTGAATTCGTATAAATCTAACTCGGTCATCAGACTTCCATCTTAGATTGTTTACGCCACTTTCTCCTTTTCCAGAGCCCACTTCAGTCCAGTTATTGCCATTGGGAGACGTTGAAACAGTATAGGAAATTGGGAAATCATCTTTTCCGGAATTAAACTGAATTTCTGCCAATTGATGTGCGTCTGGAAGTTCAACTTGGAACCACATTCCTGACTCCTGTTCAGTTTCGGTTTTCCATCCCTTAAATCCAAATGCATAAGATGGATCCTTGGTTGAACCAACTCCTTGCAAAGCAGTGCTACTCGCAGTTACAACCCAATTATCTTGAGGTGCTAATGATTTTGGAACCTCAGAAGTCAATTCTTCAAAGCTATAATTACCCTCTCTATCTTTGGTTTCCTCCCTGATTTGAGCCACATATTCAGGACTTACAAAACTTGCAGAATTCCCAAAGTCATTTCGAATATACGAAAGCACAGAAGCAATGTAATCGTCATCATTCATATCCATGGCAATCATCACACCTTCATATTCTTTTCCCTCAAGATTGCCAGTTAGGCCATGTAAAAGGGTTTTAACAGCATATTCAGGATGTCCTTGAATTCTTTGTGACCCAGAAAATGCAGGAGCGATTAATTGGCCGTCTCCTGCAGGTGAACCCAATCCTTTCGGCCCATGGCAAGTAGAACAGTAGCTATCAAAAATTGTCTTTCCTTTGGTAAATAATGCCAATTCCGCTGGTTCAAATTTGGTTGAAGCGGCTTCTTTTGCTTCGGCAATTTTTTCCAATATTTGAGTTCCTACCAATTCAACACCTTTTGAAGGGTTACTTTTCATGGTGGAAGCCATCAATTCCTCTACTCCATCTATCTTCAAAATAAATGCACTGAAAAGAGATTGGATGGCCACATTCGGATCCTTATCCAAAGCCATTTGCTTGTAATCTTCCGCTAGGCTCTTTTCACCGTATTTATAAAGAGTTTCGCTAGCTCTTAATGCCGCAATTCGAATTTTAGGGTTTGCGTCTTTAAACAGAGCTCTAACCAGCTCAAGATCCAGAGAGTTTAATCCCTCCAAAGTCCAAATTGCATGGATTCTCGCTAATTCATTGGAAGAGGTCTTTGCCATTTTCTCTAAGTCAGGAACAATTGATTTGTCTTGATTTAAAATCATCAATTGCTGAGCCTGATCTCTCCACCATCCATTAGGGTTCTCCAAATGTCTGATTAGTTCAGCTGAAGTTTCCTCATACATTCTAGGCTTTTCAGTATTTCTTGGCATTCCTTCATAGGTAAGCCTCCAAATTCTTCCATTCCCAATTACATCATCCATTTGGTATTGCTGGATCTTCGTTCTTAAGTAACTTCCATCCTGAGTCCAGTTTCCTTCTTGGATAATCCCACGGTACATATCCACGATATACATGGTACCATCAGGAGCGGTTGCCATATCGACAGGCCTAAATAAAGGATCCGTAGATTGGATAAATTCTGATTGGGACTCGATGTAGGCGTTTTGGATATATGTTAGGCCTTCCTCGTTTTCTGTGTTTACTTGACGAACAATTCTACCTACAGGCTCACCATAGAAATATTGCCCAACAAGCTCTTTTGGTAGTCTATCTCCTCTGTAAACATCACTTCCGGCTGCTCCAGTTACATTATTCAAAGATCCATCAGGGTTGACTTCTTTCATTCCCGGCTGGAAATCAGCCAATTTCACAAGGCTATAAGGAGTTCGGAAACCTTCTCTCCACTGTCCTTTCACGCTAAAGTTTCCATAAGCGATGGGAAACTGAAATCCTTGTGGTACTCCACCTGCACCATCTTGAAACCAAAGCTTTCCATAATTATCCTGAGTCACTCCCCATTGTCCCCAGGGATTACCGCTTGGTTCTTGAATCACACCATCTGCTGTCCAACGGATTCTTTTGGAATTGTAAGTACTGTACATCCAATTATCCATTGCCCAAGTAAGAAAGGAAGTCTGATGTTCAACATTTCCTGATCTACCTAGCCCTGAAGCAAAAAGTTCTTTTTTATCTGCTTTACCATCCCCATCTGTATCGGTGAATTTATAGACATGGTCTTCATTTGACTCCATCGAAAGAATCGTGTTGGGACCGAAAGGCACAATAAACCTAGGGAACACCAAACTATCCAGGAACACTACACCTGTTTCATACACCCCATCATTGTCTTTATCTTCCCATCTAGAAATTCTGGATGTTGGCATCAACTCCCCATTGGCATCAATATCCTGCATATAGGTTCTTAACTCTAGAACATACATTCTTCCGTTCCCATCAAACTGGATGGCTGCAGGCTCCTTTATTTGAGGTTCTGATAGTACTGGGTCAATGCTATACCCAGGCTTAAGAACAAATGATTTTTTCTCTTCATTTGCTGAAACCGGAATTACAGGCGGTTTTGGAGAAAGGTCTATTCCTTTCCAAGTTGGAGATTCCAGATCAACCCCTTCCGGAATTGCAATTTGTGGATAAGGTTGTTCTGATCTTTTTGGATCAAAGGAATCATTTGGAGAAACATCAAAAGGCGATTTCTCGGATTCACATGCCAAAAAAGCAAAGGCAGTTGAAATTGAGAGTAAGGAGATTTTATTTAGGTAACGCATCTATTAGGAAGGTTGAATAAATCATTAAGCAAAAGAAAGGTATCCGTTTCTATAAAGCAGGCACAAATTATAGTATTATTCCAACAATGAGGCTACCGAAAAAGTAAAATCCACCTGATTTCTATTAAAATGATGACAAGAAATGATAACACGTTGGAAAGTATAAAGAGTATTACTTTATATCAGTCTTCAAAGAATAAGCTGGACCAAAACAAATATGAAATATTTAAAATAGTACAGGTTAATATCAGAAATCACTTTATTTATTAAACAGCAAACAAATAAAGAACAACTTCATGAATAAAAGATGATAGATTAAATAGGTAAATTACAGTAGAAATACAGCCAATAATTTGAATCAAACCATGCTCAAGAACTGTTTATTTGCACTTTTTTTAATAATTGTATTTTCCGGGACTTCATATGGGCAAACTCAAGACCTAGTGTTAAAAGTTAAAACCAATGGAGCCAAATTAACCGAAGGAGAAAAAACTAATTCTAAGTCATTAAAAACTCTTAATAAAGGAGACCTTCTTACATTTTTAGAAGTAATCAATCCCTCCGGGTCAACTACAATAAGATTTAAAGTTGAATTCGAGGGCATTACCGGGTTTATATCCTCATATTTTGTAGAAGAAAATCATTTACTAGAAAATGAAATTGCAAGAGTAAAAGAGTTGGATAAACTAAGGAAAGAAGAGGAGTTAAGAAAATATGACTCACTAAATAAAGTAAAAGAGAAGGAAAGACAAGAATATAGGGATTCTTGGGAGGAAAGAGAAAAAGAGCAGATTAGAAAAAATGATAGCATTGCAGATGTCATGTTGAAAAATGCAAAGACTCAAGGAAGGATTGACTTCCAAAACAGATTGCAATCAAGAAGGGAGAAATATCATAAAAAATATGGAAAAGAGGTAGGTGAAAGAATCGCCAATGAGAAGATCTGGATAGGTATGACAGAAGAAATGCTTATCGATAGTTGGGGAAATCCAGATGATATAAATACCACAGTAACTCGATATTCAAATCGAAAACAATACGTTTATGGTCTAGGTCAGTATGTATATGTTGTAAATGGAAAAGTAGATGCTTGGCAAAATTGAAATAGAAAATTCAATCCTGCCCAAAACACAAAAACAACCCAATCCTTAACCGAATGGGTATATGAATTTTTAAAGTACCCTGTATTATGTTGAATTAATCTTTCTTCAAGATTTTCAGTCTGTCAAATGTAAAATCGATCAGTTGAAATAGAATAAAGAATATAAACAAAAAATAGCCTCATTAATGGATTGGTATCAAACCCCTAAAATAAAAAAACCACCCGGTTGAATGGGTGGTTTTTGTTGTTTAAAGAGCCTCCTATCGGGATCGAACCAATGACCTACTGATTACAAGTCAGTTGCTCTACCAGCTGAGCTAAGGAGGCTTGTTCCTTTAACGTGGTGCAAATATAGGCCTTGCTATTATTCGCTCCAAACCCTGTCAAAAGATTTTTTCTATCTCTCTAATTCTGAGAGAGAAAAATTTAAAACTCTCTCAGGATCGATAGTTTTTTCTTCAACTTATCGATCTCCTCCTCTGCTTTTTGAATCTTCACATCAAACTGATCTTTCAATTTATCTGCAGTCTTAGATGCTGCAAAAAACTCCAGGTTGTTTTTCCAAAGAGTGATGTTGTTTTCCAAATCAGAAATCTGCTTTCTTATTCCATGCTCCTTCTTATTCAAAGTTTTCGAAGCATTAGGATCAGATTGAATTTTGTTCAAGTTCAAACGGAATAAGAAATCTTCGCGATCAAACTCAGGATCTAGCTTCTCCAAATATGCATCTACAGCATCCTTAAATTGAGCCTGAACCTCTTTCATATTTTTTCTTGGAACAAATCCCAGTTCATTGAATTTCCCAACCAATTCGGTCAGATTCTCCTCGCTTGGTTCTTTTGCAGCAGCAATTTCCTTGATCACTTCCTGCTTCTTCTGAAGATTTGCCTCGAATTCTTCATTGTTCTGCTTGTTAGCATTTCTTCTGTTATCAAAGAAGGTATCACAAGCAGTTTTAAACTTCTTATACAAAGCATCTCTATTCTTCTCAGGAGTTGGTCCCAGTCTTTTCCAATCTTGCTGCAACTTCACCAATTGATTGGCTGTATTTTGCCAATCGGTGTTGTTCATCAAAGCTTCAGCTTTCGTAATTAATTCCTCAGCCTTTGCCTGATTGGTAGCCCTGATCTCATCTAGTTCCTTAAAGAATAAATTCTTGTTGTGGAAGAAGTTCTTAAAGGCAGTCCAAAAAGATTTGTTAACCTCTTTTCCTGCTTCTTTTGGAACTGGACCTATTTTCTCCCAAGTTTTCTGGATTTCCAGAATCTCTTTGGTCTTGGTATTCCAGTCTTTAATTCTTTCAGCTTTAAAATCAGAGAATATCTCCAGCTTTTTGATCAAAGCTTCTTTTTCTTCCTGGTTCTTAAGGAAAACTTCTTTTTGACCTTCATAGAATTCTTTTCTACGGTCATAAACAGCATCAGAGGCCGCCTTAAAGCGTTGCCATAGGGCTTCCTGCTCTTCTCTTGGTACCGGACCAATGTGCTTGAATTCCTCGTGAAGTTCGTTTAGTGATTTGATTGCATCTTTTAGATCCTTTACATCTTTCAATGCTTCAGCTTTCTCACAAAGCTCTGTTTTGCTCTCAAGATTCTTTTTGCGGTCAAGCTCTTTTAATTCGAAATAGATGCTTCTATTATCATAGAAACGATCCATCAAGGCATTGTAGCTTGCCCAAAGACTTCTGTTTTGAGAGGAAGGAACTGGACCAATAGATTTCCACTCTTCCTGAATTGCTTTGATGGAAGACATGCTGAGAGTTGTTTCCTCACCATCCACCAATTCTCTCAACTTGTTGAGCAATTCAGTTTTTGCATTCAGGTTTTCCTCCTTTTGCTTTTCAGCATCTTTTCGGATAGTATTTACCTGTTTTCTAAACTCGTAATAATATTTATTGAATTCCTTCTCTTCTTCACTTGGCCTAAAGTCAAAATCATCCTCTGCTCCTCCCTCTTCTTTAAACTTAGCCAAAGCCTCATCTCTTTCCTTGTGGACGAATTCATCAAAGGCAGCTTTAATATTATGGATTAATTTATCCAATTTAAGGACATTTCCCTGCTGGGATTTCTCCTTAACCAATTGAACTAATTGAATTTTGGAAAGTGTACTAAGATCAATTTCTTCCTCATGCTCCTCCTCCTGATCTTCTTCTTCCTCGTCTGTATCCTCAGAAGCTACTTCTTCAGTTGACTCAGAAACTTCTTCGTTCTGAACCTCAACAACTTCCTCTGCTGCTGCTTCTTCTTTTTTAGACTCTACTTCAGGACTACTTTCTACCGCATTTTCAGATTCAGCATCCGCTGTAACTTCCTCGGCAGAAGCCTCTTCGGTAGATTCTACATTTTGTTCTTTTTCGATACCCTTTACCTCTTCATTTTGGGAGGTTTGAGTCACCTTGTCCTTGTCGGACATTTCATTACTTTTCTCAGTCATAAAAACACTACTATTTCAAGGCAATATGGGCAAAAGTATGGATTTTGCCTAATTTAATCTTGGGTCCAGGGGATAATTTGCGATTACCTTAAACTCACCTCCCATATTTTTTAAAAGCATCCTCCAAAGCTCATCAGGGGTAAATTCAAATGTTTCGGCATCCAATTCCTCTTTACAAACAATCCAGGTTTTATCTTCTAATTCTTCTTCTAATTGGTTGACTCCCCATCCACTGTATCCGATAAAAAATCTAACCTTCTCTGGATCCATTAATCCGGTTTTCAGTTTTTCTACCAATTGTTCATAATCTCCACCCCACCATAAATCTTTTCCAATTTGGATGCTTCGATCTAATTCCTTCTCTCCCAGGTAAATATAATGCAGGGTATTTTGCTCAACAGGACCACCCACAAATACATCAGAGTCCAAAAACTCCAAATCCTCAACCAATTCTCCCAATTTCAGAATTGATAATTTGTTGATTATTAATCCAAAACTTCCTTCTTCATTGTGCTCACAGAGCAAAACAACGGATCTTACAAAATTTTCATCTTGTAAAAATGGCTCAGAAAGTAATAAATCTCCTGCCTTTGGTGTTAGTCTTTCATCTTGGTTCATTCACTAGTTGGTATAATTAAAAGAAAAATATAGACCATAATTTTTTAAAATCAATAGCGATGGTACATTTATCCAATAATTTTTATTCAAAATAAATTATCGATGAATATTTCAGCTATCCGTCAAGAATACAGCTTAAAATCAATGAATATCAATGACTTATCACCCAACCCATTAAGTCAATTTGATCAATGGTTTAAGGAAGCTTTAGATGCAAAAGTTATTGAAATTAATGCAATGACACTTTCTACTCTTGGAGAAGATGGGATTCCCAATGGCAGAATCGTTTTATTGAAGGAGGTAGACACTGGGTTTGTATTCTTTACCAATTACCAAAGTCAAAAAGGTAGAGAGCTGGAAAAAAATCCATTTGGTTCATTGACATTTTTTTGGCCGGAACTTGAAAGACAGGTAAGAATTAAAGGAAATATTGATAAAGTCTCTGAAAAACTATCTGACGAATACTTTTTATCCAGACCGATTGGATCTCAAATTGGCGCATGGACATCTCCTCAGAGCACAAAAATAAACTCAAGAGAAGAGCTTCATTCGAGACAGAAAGAAATAGAGAAAAAATTTGAAAACTCCCCCATCACGCGACCTCCTCATTGGGGCGGATATAGATTGACTCCAAATTACATGGAATTCTGGCAAGGAAGACCAAGCAGGCTGCATGACCGGGTTTGCTATGAGCTTCAAGAAAATGGTGATTGGGAGCTATCAATCTTAGCTCCCTAAGATTATTTCAGATCAAATAAATCATCAACTCCGATATACCTTTCCACTGTAAATCCTTCGCCATAAGTAGTCATGATCCGATGACCAAAATCTCTCGCTCTAGACTCTATAAAAGGCAAAAATTCAGGGTCAGAAATAAAACTTGAAGGCTCTTTACTATTGGGATCAAAGAATTGGGACTTAAAAGCCATAATGCTGGCAATTTTTTCATCCCAATATGGAGTAATATCTACGATGAAATCTGGATTGATATAATTGTTTTGAATGTAATGATAGACAAATTTTGGTCGCCAAGGCTCTTGATTCTGTCCATTGTAACTCGTCTCAATTTTCCTTAATCCACTCATAAAACAAGCTTTACTGGCCAATTCAGACCCTTTTCCATGATCGGGATGGCGGTCAGTTACAGCATTTGCGATTACTATTTCAGGTTGGTATTTCCTGATAACTTCAATAAGCTTTAATTGATGAGCTTTATCATTCAAAAAATAAATGTCTTTAAATCCTAGATTTTCTCTAGCGGTCAACTTTAAGATTTTACCAGCTTCCTCAGCTTCCTGAAGTCGGATTTCGGGAGTTCCACGAGTTCCCATCTCTCCCTGGGTAAGATCTACAATTCCTACTTTATACCCTTTTGCAACATGAGATAAGATTGTTCCAGAGCAGCCTAACTCCGCATCATCAGGATGAGCTGCAATTACCAATATATCTAACTTTGTCATCTTTAAATTCTTTTCTTTTATCTAACTCTTAGGTTTTGACCGATCCTCAAAATACTTCTGGTAGAGATGCCATTCAGTCGGGTGAGTGTATTGACCGATACACCATATTTTCTTGCTATCGAACCTAAATTCTCACCTTTTCTCACTCTATGATAAGCAGCAGTTCTTGCTTTTACCACATGGGAAAAAGTATTCGGGGTGATTAAGAAATTGGGACCGATAATTTTTGCTTGGTCGAATTCGTAGACATTCTGTGGATCAAAAGGAAGACCTCTATACCTCAATTCATAATGTAAATGTGAGCCTGTACTTCTTCCTGTGCTACCTCCTTTTGCGATCAAATCACCTGCTTTGACTTCTTGGCCTACATCGACCAAAAACTTAGACAAATGTCCATATAGCGTTTCAAGACCATTTTTATGCCTGATCACCAAATAATAACCATAGCCATAGCGATCATAAGAACGTACTCTCACAATACCATCAAATCCACTGTAAACAGGATCTCCGGTATTTAAATCCAGGTCAGTTCCATAGTGCCACCTGCCCCACCTTGATCCAAAAGTCGAGGTAACGGGAGTTGTGGCCAGTGGCATTTTCCAATCATAACCAAAATAGGGATCGTACAAACGGATATTTACAGTATCTGTAAAGGTCTTCGGATCAAAATTGTAAATATCGATCTTCTTGCTATCCCAATTGGAATAGTACTCATAGGCTGTAATCCAAATACTATCAATTTGAATCTGTTCAGACACTTTTACCAACTGATTGGTTGGTGCCCAAATCATTACATTGGGATCCTCGCTGACAATAGATCTGACTTTGCCTAGATTGACATTATTTTCAAATATGATGGAATCAGTTACTGAAGAAAGCGTTCTAAGATATGACTCTTGGTCAAAAGATCTTAACTCAATATTTTTTCGTTCCTGAGTTCCGGTAGTATTCGTACTAGAATTATTTCTCTTAATAATCTTAGGAAAAACTTGAGCATTGGCTTCAAAGAAACCAATGCTCAATGTAATTCCTAAAATGATTTTTAGAATGGAAGACCTCATGAATTGGGTTTATGGATTCTCGATTTCGGCCAAATACCGCTCCGCATCCAAGGCAGCCATACATCCAGTTCCAGCTGCAGTAACAGCTTGTCTATACACATTATCCTGCGCGTCTCCACATGCGAAGACACCTTCAATGTTTGTTTTAGAACTTCCTGGAATTGTCTTTATATAGCCAGCATTATCCATGTGGATAAAATCCTTGAAAATCTCGGTATTTGGTTGGTGTCCAATAGCAACAAAGAAGCCAGAAATTGCCAATTCTGATTTTTCTCCTGTTTTATTGTTAAGAATTCTTACACCGGTTACTTCTTCTTCTCCCAAAACCTCATCAGTTTCTGAATTCCAAAGGACTTCGATCTTAGGATTATTCATTACACGTTTTTGCATGATTTGAGATGCCCTCATTTCGTCTTTTCTGACAATCATGTAAACTTTACTACAAATATTAGATAAATAAGTAGCTTCTTCACAGGCAGTATCCCCTGCTCCTACGATTGCAACTTCCTGGTTTCTAAAGAAAAACCCATCACAAACAGCACAAGCTGAAACTCCTTTTCCATTTAGTCTTGTTTCGCTTTCCAAACCAAGCCATTTCGCAGAAGCTCCAGTCGAAATAATAACGGTATCAGCATGGATAGTCACTTGCTCATCTACTGTTACCACTTTGGGGCTAACAGAAAAATCCACGTTGGTTACCAATCCATATCTTACTTGAGTACCAAATCGCTCTGCTTGTTTACGGAAATCTTCCATCATTTGTGGACCCATAACTCCATCCGGATATCCTGGGTAATTTTCCACATCATTCGTAATTGTAAGCTGACCTCCTGGCTGGCCACCAGTGTACAAAATTGGGGATAATCCTGCTCTAGAGGCATAAATCGCTGCAGTATAACCTGCCGGTCCGGATCCTACAATTAGCACCCTTACCTTTTCAATCTCTTGATTCATTAATAGCTTGTATTAAATCGGTTAAATTTTGTCAATTATGATGGGTAAACAATAGCACTACCTGTTAAAATTCCCTAAGAGGGTAAAGATTGATTTTTATTAAATCATCGGAATTTTACAGTAGACTGATTGAATAATGGATATTAAAAAAGGGGCTAAAAGCCCCTCCTTGATTTTTGACTTTTATCCCAAGTAGGGCTTCAATGTCTTACTTCTAGATGTATGTCTCAACCTTCTGATTGCTTTCTCTTTAATCTGCCTTACTCTTTCTCTGGTCAAATTGAATTTCTCTCCAATTTCTTCCAAAGTCATCGCATGCTCTCCGTTCAATCCAAAATAAAGAGTGATTACGTCAGCTTCTCTTTGAGTAAGAGTCGATAGGGCTCTTTGAACTTCCTTACGAAGGGAATCATTCATCAAACCATCATCTGGTTTTTCATCTCCGTCATTTTCCAATACATCCAAAAGGCTATTTTCTTCACCTTGAACGAATGGTGCATCCATAGATACGTGACGACCGGAGATTTTCATTGTATCCACCACTTCACTGGCAGTTACTTCAAGAACTTCTGCTAACTCTTCTGGAGATGGCTCTCTTTCGAACCTCTGCTCCAATTCGCTAAAAGTCTTGCTTATTTTATTTAAAGAACCGACTCTGTTCAATGGCAAACGAACAATTCTAGACTGCTCTGCCAATGCCTGAAGGATAGATTGTCTAATCCACCAAACTGCATAAGAAATAAACTTAAAACCTCTAGTTTCATCGAATCTCTGTGCAGCTTTGATCAAACCAAGGTTACCCTCATTGATCAAATCACCCAAGGAAAGACCTTGGTTTTGATATTGCTTTGCTACAGAAACGACAAATCTCAGGTTGGCTTTTGTTAACTTCTCCAATGCCAATTGGTCGCCTTCTCTGATTCTTTTGGCCAGAACTACCTCTTCGTCTGCTGTCAACAGGTCTACCTTACCGATCTCCTGAAGATATTTATCCAGTGACTGGCTTTCTCTGTTGGTAATCTGTTTGCTAATTTTTAGCTGCCTCATTCAGAATTATGATTTGTGAATTTTTATTTAATAAGATACTCTCAAAATAATCAATTACTCGATTAACCTTGTTCTTTTGGAGAAGGTTTTTCAGGTTTTGGCAATAAAGCCTTTCTAGAAAGCTTAAATTTCCCGGTCTTTTTATCGATATCGATTAATTTAACCATAATTTCTTCTCCTGGCTCTAAGACACCGTCCATGGTTTCTACTCTTTCCCATTTGATCTCCGAGATATGTAGTAAACCATCTTTACCCGGCATAAATTCCACAAATGCGCCAAAAGGTTGAATATTTTTCACTTTACCAGTGTATGTCTCTCCAATTTCAGGCTGTGCAACAATCGCTTTGATTCTGCTGATTGCTGCATCCATATTGGTTTGATTCGCTGAGAATACGCTGATTTTACCTTGATTGTCTACTTCTTCGATCACGATAGTAGTAGAAGTATCTTTCTGGATTTCCTGAATAACTTTTCCACCTGGACCGATAACAGCACCGATCAACTCCTTAGGAATCATCATCATAAATGATCTTGGAGTATGAGGCTTCAATTCTGGTTTCGGAGCAGCAAGAGTCTTAGTGATTTCATCCAAAATATGAAGTCTACCATCTTTTGCCTGAAGCAAAGCTTCTTTCAAAACAGAATAATCTAGACCTTCTACTTTCAAATCCATCTGACATGCTGTAATACCTTTTGCAGTACCAGTTACTTTGAAATCCATGTCACCTAAGTGATCTTCATCTCCCAAAATATCAGAGAGAATAGAATATTTACCGGTTTTTGCATCTGAGATCATCCCCATTGCAATACCTGTTACTGCTGATTTAATTGGAATACCTGCATCCATTAATGCCAATGAACCGGCACAAACGGTAGCCATAGAAGAAGAACCATTAGATTCTAAAATATCAGAAACGATACGAATAGTATATGGATTTTCTTCTGCAGGAGGAAGCACTTTTTTCAAAGCTCTCATGGCAAGGTTACCATGACCAACTTCTCTTCTTCCAGGACCTCTATTTGGTTTTACTTCACCAGTAGAGAATCCAGGGAAATTATAGTGTAGGTAGAATTTATTATAACCTGAGATTGTAGCTCCATCTACCATCATCTCATCCATTTTTGTACCCAGTGTACAAGTAGTCAAAGATTGAGTTTCACCTCTGGTAAATACAGCAGAACCATGAGCAGATGGCAGGTAGTCAACAACAGACCAAATAGGTCTTACTTCGTTAAGCTTTCTTCCATCCAATCTTTTCTTTTCGTCAAGAGTAAGATTTCTAGCCGCTTCTTTATGGATTTTGCTAAAGTAAGGTCCAATCAGACTTGCTTCAAAACCATGGTCTTCACCTAGACTTGCTACAAATTCTTCTTTAATCTCTTTTACCAAAGCAGAACGCTCAGTTTTGTTAGCAATCTGCTTGCTTACAGATGCATAAAGCTTATCATAAAGCTCAGCTTTCATCTTATCGAAAAGTGCTGGATCAGACTTTTCGTGATTGTATTCTCTTTTTACCTCTTTACCTACCATTTTGGTAAGTTCGATCTGTGCCTGGCAATGTCTCTTGATCTCTTCATGAGCAAATTGCATCGCTTCAAGCATTTCTTCTTCCTGAATCTCGTTAGCCTCTCCTTCTACCATCAAGATAAAATCAAGAGAACCAGCTACGATAAATTCTAAAGAAGCTTTTTCCAACTCAGTTGGAGTTGGATTGATTTTCAATACTCCATCGATTTTCGCAACGCGAACTTCAGAAATAGGACCATTGAAAGGAATATCAGATACTGCCAAAGCAGCAGAAGCAGCAAGTCCTGCCAATGCATCAGGAAGCACATCTTCATCGCCTGAAATTAAAGTAATGGCGATTTGAGTATCTGCATGGTAATCATCTGGAAAAATCGGACGAATCGCTCTATCAACGATACGGCTAATCAAAATTTCGTAATCAGAAAGTCTTCCTTCTCTTTTCAAAAATCCTCCTGGGATCTTTCCAGAAGAAGCAAATTTCTCTTGGTAATCAACGGACATAGGCAAAAAATCCACCCCTTCGCCTGCTTCTTTCTTGGATACAACGGTAGCCAAAAGCATAGCTTTTCCCATCTTCACTACAACAGCTCCATCAGCTTGTTTAGCCAATGCACCTGTCTCAATAATAATTTCTCTTCCATCTTCAAGTGTGATGGATTTGGTGATCAAGTTTGGTAACATAAATACGTGTTAGTATGAAAGCGTCAAAATATAAAAGTATATGAGTGATACCCCAAAAAAAGAAAAAGTAAGGTTCTCAACATAGAGAACCTTACAAAAGGGTTATTTTCTAATTCCTAAATCGGCAATGATAGCTCTGTATCGCTCGATTTCTTTCTTATGAAGATAGTCAAGTAGAGATCTTCTCTTACCTACTAACTTCAACAAACCAAGTCTAGAAGAGTGATCCTTCTTGTTTGACTTCAAATGCTCAGTCAAATGCTTGATTCTGTGTGTAAAGAGGGCAATCTGAGACTCAGGAGATCCTGTGTCAGTTTCAGATTTTAACCGTCCATGATTCTTAAACAACTCTTGTTTCTTCTCTGAATTTAAATACATGTTTAGCTAAATTTTTATAAAACAACCACAAAGGTAAGGCTAATATTCAAATAATAAAAGGTCAGGCCGATTTTGAGCGAAGAACTTTCAGCCTATTTTGGAGAGATTTCCATAAACCTTGGTAAAAATCAGGTTCAAATAATCTGGCATCTTTTCTAGCCTGTTTTAAGAAGAACAAGCCAAAGGGCAATAGACACAAATTAGAAAACCAAGTCCCAAATAATGGGTCTGCAATCCCTTCTTTCGCCCATTTTTCTCCCGAAATCGTCAGCATATAATAAATTATGAAGAAGATTATAGAAAGTAACACGGGCATTCCAAGACCACCTTTCTTGATAATCGCTCCTAAAGGTGCTCCAATCAAAAACATCACGAAACATGCAAATGCTTGAGTGTATTTCTGATACCAGGCTATTTCATACCTTCTATACTCCCTTTCATCAGTTTCAACTTGAGATTTTTTAATATCAAAAGAGTTCTTGAGGTTTCGGGCATTATTGGTGGCCATAGTCAAGGCATTAGACATATAACCTCTTTTATAGATAATGGAATCTATTCTGGCTTTTTCCTGAGCAGTTAAAGGAGCTGTTCGAGTAACTTTAACTTCTTCTTTAGGCTCAGAGATAGGCACGGAGGTTGAATCCTGATTTCCTTCATTCGTTTCAACAGAAGCAGAAACAACATCATCATTTCTCCTGATCCTCTTTTTCAGAAACAAAGAATCACTTTCTAAGGTCTTAGTAGAATTTGAAATATTCGCTTTAAGAACTGGTCTATCCTCAATCGTATCTTTTTGGTTATTCTCTATGACTTGTGCTCTTTGGATACTGTCCTGTCTTTCTTTTACCCTACCGAGAGAATCCGTAATAGCCCTCTCCTTCATCATTTTTATTTGACGAATAGAATCATCGTAAGCTCTACGCTCTTGAATTCGAGGCAAAGGATCTAAGCTCCGCTCTCTTGTAAAGAATGGAAAAATGGATTCTGCAGACTGATAGTTTTGGAAGATTTTGTCATTTACCAAAGTATTGATAGAGTCCAAACCTTCCTTGATTCCAGCTATATCTTTGATTGCCCTATTAGTAGACCATAGATCCTCAGGAGTTCTACTCATCTGAAATGCATCCAGATTAAAAATGATCACATTTTCATCAAATTTTGCCCGGGTAAACTCCACTGGCTTTTCGGAAATTCCCCTAGTGGATCTAGACTCTTTGTAATTAGTCCCATTATACAAAGTGAGCCTCATGTAATTATCATTGAAAAATGGCTCCATCCTTCCAGAATCTGCAAGTGTCACATTAAGGTTTCCTTGAACTCCATTGTGATTATAGATGATGATATCACGAAGTCTGACATCATCCAGTTTCTTATTTACTTTAATGCTATATCCAGGGATTCCATCATAAAAAACACCTTCCTTGATATCCAAGGCCGGTGATTTCATTCGGATATCATAAAGTAAACTGAAGGTTTTTAGATTGACTTTTGGTACAAGATGATTGTTAGATAAATAAGCTGCAAATGCCAAAACAATAACAAAAACCCCAATAGGTCTTAAAGCTCTGACTAGGGATATTCCACTACTCTTAATTGCTGTTAGCTCAAAGTGCTCTCCTAGGTTTCCAAAAGTCATCAAGCTGGAAAGAAGCACAGCCAAGGGTAATGCCATTGGAGAAATACTGATTACAAAATAGGAGATCAACTCCATGTAAATCCAAAAGCCCAGGCCTTTGCCGAAAATCTCATCGAAATACTTCAGCATGTTGACTGTCAACAATATGAAATCAACAACCAAAAATGTTAATAAAAATGGGCCTATAAAAGACCCTAGAATTAGCTTATCGAGTTTTTTCATGCACAACTTACTTCCAACCGGAATTACGTCCTTTTAGAAATGAAGTTCAAAAATGGTGAATTGTATTCACATTACCCACCAATAATTTCTTTGAGCGTACCAATAAGACCTTCCCAAATAGCAGTGAGTTCCTCGTCATCATAGCCATCAGAATAATCAATTACTTTCAAAAAAAGTGTTTGAGTTAATTCGTTTTCCTCAAGTTTAAATTCAATAAAAGAATTATCAGAGCTTTCTGGATTACTGGGATCATAAAACTCGAATTTCACATGGGAGTTTGTCCGGATTGAGGCGAGCTTGGCATAATGATCTTCGTTATCAAAATTGAAAATATAATTTTTATCCTCGTTTATTTTGACTTCATCTGCAAACCACTCCTCTAATCCACTCGCAGTACTCAAATATTGGAAAACAATTTTTTTAGAGGCATTGATTTGATAATCAGCAACAAATTTATTTTTGACCATGATATCTACTTTTTCTTTGCGAAAAATTCACTTTTTTAAAGAACTAGAACTTGCATTTCACAGTACAAGACCTCATATTTGCATTCCCATTCGCAAGGGAGGTTTTCAGGTTTAAATATTTTTTATTTAGACCTAGGAATTTTGGAGTTCCTCGGCGGTTTAATATAGCCATTAATTTCAAATTTCAATACCTGAAAAAGTTTATTAGGTATTTAAAAAACCTAAATATTGATATTAACCAATTTAAAAAATACCTGGCGAGGTAGCTCAGTTGGTTAGAGCGCAGGATTCATAACCCTGAGGTCACGGGTTCAACTCCCGTCCTCGCTACAAAGGCTTTCAGAAATGGAAGCCTTTTTCTTTTTAATCAAATAGAGCGCAGGATTCATATCCGCCGCGGCGGACACGGGTTCAACTCCTCCCGAAATCTTCGGGACTACAAAGGCTATCAGAAATAAGC
>NZ_JACIJO010000003.1:1365851-1428319 GCF_014206875.1 Algoriphagus iocasae
GAAATGGAAGCCTTTTTCTTTTTAATCAAATAGAGCGCAGGATTCATATCCGCCGCGGCGGACACGGGTTCAACTCCTCCCGAAATCTTCGGGACTCCAAAGGCTATCAGAAATGGAAGCCTTTTTCATTTTAATCAAATAGAGCGCAGGACACATATCCGCCACGGCGGACACAGGTTCAACTCCTCCCGAAAGCTTCGGGACTACAAAGGCTTTCAGAAATGGAAGCCTTTTTCTTTTTTTAACGCTGTATCAATCTTAAAAAGAGGAGATTATTTTCCTATTTTTAAAGGATGACATCACCCAAAATAAAGAATCCCCCTACTCTATTTTTTGATCAACTCAAATTCCTTGGACCAGGATTTATTCTTTCTGCCTCTATTGTCGGTTCAGGTGAATTAATCGCCACCACAGTTCTTGGTGCTACAGGAGGCTTTATTACATTCTGGGTAATTCTGGTTAGTTGTTTTGTTAAAGTAGCTATTCAGTTAGAATTTGGCAGGAATGCTATCATAACCGGCAAACCTTTAATGGCCTCATTTTCCAGACTTCCAGGGCCTGAAAACTGGGCAGTTTGGACCACATTTATTTTAACACTTTTCAAAATCATCCAATTGGGAGGCATGATCGGCGGTGCAGCAATTGCCTTAAATATGATTTTACCTCAGCTTTCGCCAGTTGTCATCGCATTTTTATTAGGAGCAGTTACCAGTTTACTCATCTATCGTAATTATTACAGAATCGTAGAGAGGACTTCCATGTTAATGGTCCTTTGTTTTACATTATTCACTTTAGCCTCTGTTATCGCACTGCTATATAGTCCCTTTGCATTTTCAATTTCAGATATATTGAGTGGCTTAACTTTCCAATTACCTTCCGAATTGATTTTTGTAGCAATTGGTGCTTTTGGAATTACAGGCGTGGCCAGCGATGAAATTATTGCCTATTCGTATTGGTGCTTAGAAAAAGGCTATGCCAAATACACTGGTAAAAGTGATGGAAGCCCTGAATGGAGACATCGAGCGGAAGGGTGGATTAAAGTCATGTATTTAGATGCAATTGTTGCGATGTTTATTTATACCCTCGTCACGGCTGCATTTTACCTTTTAGGAGCCTCCATTCTCTATGGAAATGAAATAATACCAAGTGGAAACGAACTTTTAGAAACTCTTGCGAATATCTACACCAAATCAATGGGCGAGCAAGTAAGTCTCATCTATATTATTGGAGCGTTCTTCGTCCTTTTTTCCAGCGTTTTCGCAACATTAGCCTATTGGACCAGACTTCTTCCCGATGTATTTGGACGATTTGGATGGATCAATTGGAAGGATCCAAAATCAAAAAAATCAGCTGTAGCAATCCTCGCTTGGGTTCTGCCTATTCTATGGTCATTGGCTTTTGCATTTATCAAATTGCCCGCATTTATGGTTCTTTTCGGAGGAGTGGTAGGTTCTGCATTATTGCTGTTAGTAGTTTTTGCTGCAATCCAATTCCGAAAAAACAATAGCAAGTTTCAATTAGCTTCCAGTTTATCTTCTGCCATTCTTTTTTGGGTCAGCGTGCTTTCTATTGGCTTGGTTTCGGTTTATGGAATTGTGAAGCTTTTCTAAGAGAATTAATATCAGAAATCCCCTCCTATTGTTTTATCTTTTCTAGTATCAACACCATATCATGATCCATATTGTTTTCAATTTCTAAAGTAGAGCCTTCTGCATTTAATGTTCCATCACTATAGGTATTAGTAATTGGGTTAAACCAACGAATTTGATATAAATCTTTATTTAAGTTATATAGCTTAATCACCTGTTTTACTGGAGAATAAACCATAATTTTAGAATGATCCTCATTGGCCACCACAGCAATAAATTCATCAAATTTGTCATCTCCTGGTTGCTCGACCAATAAATCATTTGCAGGTTTAAAAGTCCACCAATCAAACTGATTTATGAATTCATTTAAATAGCCTATTTGCTTACTTCCTTCGAAATCCAAGCTTTCCTTCCAGCTGTGAGTGCCAATAGCAGATTCATGATTTTCTATATCTTCCCCTTCCCTCAGCCAAGGCCAGATCCCATTGGCTCCATAGGTAATCCCCGAAGGAGGAGCCGCAAAAACACTCCAGTAGGAAGCATTTCTAACGTCTTTTGCTGTGATCTTAAAAAATATTTCCTCGTAATTCGGCTCCGTATTAATCAGAGGCATGGGACGAAGATTATACCACTGATTGACGATAGGTCCTTTATTGATCCAGTTAACAGTGTTTTCTGAATTGCTATGAGAAGATTGATAAGTGATCAGATCGTACCAATCCTGATCTTCATAAATATCCCCAATCCAGCTCAATCCATGTGGGTGCAAGGTGACTAATCCTTGATGTTTTCTTTCTCCAAAAACCTGAGAACCGATGGACTTCCATCGATCTTCCAAATCCCCA
This sequence comes from Algoriphagus iocasae, assembly GCF_014206875.1. Taxonomy (GTDB): domain Bacteria; phylum Bacteroidota; class Bacteroidia; order Cytophagales; family Cyclobacteriaceae; genus Algoriphagus; species Algoriphagus iocasae. The sequence goes on from NZ_JACIJO010000003.1 coordinate 1,368,286, forward strand.
TAATACTTCCCATCGCCTCCCAAAGTCCATAAAACATGATTTCCCTGATATCTGGCCACTATATATTTGGCCAATAAAACGGCTTCACGGATCGGAAGATAGTAACCTGGACTCAATTCGGTAGCTTGGCCAAATGGAAGTGCCCATAAAATTACAGGTGAGACTAATAGCCCTTTTTGATTGGCTTCTTCTATTTTTTGATCGATCCTTTCGAAGAACTTGGGATTGATAGAGATTTTCCCTGAACCGGTAAAAGCCAATTCTCCTTCTGCATTTGCCGATCCACCTCTCCATTGGGTAGTTACTAATTGAATGGTATTGTAATGATGCTCTTTTCTATGATTTAAATAGTAAGTCCATTCCTCATCAGTCGATCTCAAAGCTCCATTCCAAGCAGTACAAGCGGTCCAAAAATAAGGAGTCCCATCCGCATGACTCAAATGGTAGGTCCCTTTGTTATGAACAATATTCCCTTTTTTTAATAAATCAAGCTCACTTTCATTCTCTATACATTCAAAAGTTCCTTTTACCTCATGTAATCCATTATTTTCTTTGTCAGATGAAGTGGTTTGGAATGTCCAAGTACCAATCTCATCAGGCATAAATCTGACTTTCCAGGTAGTTCCTCCATCCCAAAAGCCTCTGACGGTTTTTACTCTTTCTGAAGGCGAGGTAAAAGTGATATCAAAAACCCCAACCTCATAAATAGGGTTTTCATATTCCTTTGAACTCGAAAAACTGTACTCAAAGCGATCGTATTTTTTTGTTTGGGCGAAAGAAAAAATGTGGGATGCGAAGAGGAAGGCTATTCCTAGACAAAATACTTTAAGGTTCATATGTTATGGGCTTATTGAAAAACAGATATCTGGAAATCAAAAGTTAGAAAAAATGGATCAAAAATGCTTAAAAACAAAAAAGCCTTCCCGAGGGAAGGCTTCTGCAAAATAAGGTAGTGCAACCTTATTTTACTCTTTCAACTACAGCTTTAAATGCTTCTGGGTGATTCATAGCTAAATCAGCCAAAACCTTACGGTTAAGTTCGATTTCTGCTTTTTTCAACAATCCCATTAATTGAGAGTAAGACACACCGTGCTCTCTAGCACCGGCGTTGATACGCTGAATCCACAAAGCTCTGAATTCTCTTTTCTTCGCTTTACGGTCTCTGTACGCGTACTGAAGTCCTTTCTCGTACTTGTTTTTGGCTACAGTCCAAACGTTGCTACCTCTTCCGAAATAACCTCTAGTGGCCTTTAGCACTTTTTTTCTTCTTGCTCTTGACGCTACCGCGTTTACTGATCTAGGCATAGTTTTTTGTTTTTTGACGCTTGGTGCTCCGAGCTATTCGGAATCTTGTTAACCAAAGTGTCTGGTGAATAAATAAACCTTAATTAATTTTTAAAACAGGTTGATCAGATTCTCAACATGTCTTTTACTCTACCTTCGTCAGAAGTGTGAACTAGACCAGCTTTGGTTAATTCTCTCTTTCTTTTAGTAGATTTTTTCGTCAGGATGTGGCTTTTGAAAGCGTGTTTCCTTTTGATTTTGCCGGTTCCCGTTAAAGCGAACCTCTTCTTTGCACTTGATTTGGTTTTTACTTTTGGCATTTTGCTGTATTTATTTAGTTGAAATTTATTTTTTACCTGCCTTCGGTGCAATAAAGATGTTCATTCTCTTTCCTTCCATTTTAGGAAGCTGCTCCACTGCTCCGTATTCTTCCAGAGCCTGAACAAATTTCAATAACAGCATCTCTCCTCTTTCTTTGAAGACAATCGTACGGCCCACGAAGTGTACGTAAGCTTTTACTTTTGCCCCTTCTTTCAGAAAGTTGATCGCATGCTTTACTTTGAAATTAAAGTCATGTTCATCGGTATTAGGACCGAATCTGATTTCTTTCAAAACAACCTTTGCAGCGTTGGCTTTGATTTCCTTCTGCTTCTTTTTCTGCTCGTATTTAAACTTCGCATAATCAAGAATTTTACAAACTGGTGGATCAACATTTGGAGAAATCTCAACAAGGTCCAGATCATTTTCCTGAGCTAGTTTGATTGCTTTGTCTGTTGGAAGTAATGCGTTTCCTCCTTCTACGAATTCACCCACTACTCGCACCTCTCGCGCTCTGATTTTCTGGTTTACTTTATAAGGTTCCTCTTGTCTACCTCTGTATGGTTGTCTGTTGTTTCTCAAGTTTGATTAGATTGTTTTTTTATGAAATTGCCTGCAAATATCGGAATAATTTCTAATTAAGAAAAACTTATTCGATTATTCACAGATTATGACTTTTTCAAAGAATCCGAAATAATTCCCTGAAAGTACGCTATAAACTCCTCCGGAGAGTAGTTACCCTTGTCGCCTTCACCATGTTTTCTGACTGAAAGAATCCTTTCTTCCTGTTCCTTTTCCCCCACAATCAACATAAAAGGTACTTTTTTCACTTCAGAATCCCTGATCTTACGACCAATTTTTTCATCTCTATTATCAATTGATCCAGTTATACCGGCATCTTCCAAAATAGCTTTTATTTCCTCCGCATACGCTACATACTTTTCAGAAATAGGTAGAATATTGATTTGCTCTGGAGAAAGCCACAATGGGAAATTACCCGCACAATGCTCAATTAAAACTGCCACGAATCTCTCCAAAGAACCAAATGGTGCTCTGTGGATCATCACTGGTCTATGCTTCTGGTTATCCGATCCGATATATTCCAATTGGAAACGTTCAGGCAACTGATAATCTACCTGGATAGTTCCCAACTGCCATTTTCTTCCCAAGGCATCTTTGACCATAAAATCCAGTTTAGGACCATAAAAAGCCGCCTCGCCAAGCTCAGTAACAGTTTCCAACCCTTTCTCAGCTGCTGCTTCAATAATCGCAGATTCCGCCTTGTTCCAAGCCTCATCCCCTCCTATGTATTTAGCAGGATTTTCTGGATCTCTCAAGGAAATCTGTGCCGTATAATCCTCAAAACCGAGCGCTTTGAAAACATACAATACCAAATCAATCACCTTGATAAATTCTTCTTTCACCTGATCCGGACGACAGAAGATATGCGCATCATCCTGAGTAAATCCTCGAACGCGGGTCAAACCATGCAATTCACCACTTTGCTCATAGCGATAAACAGTTCCAAATTCTGCATATCGAATTGGCAACTCTTTATAAGAGTGTGGCTTATGCTTGTAAATCTCGCAGTGATGCGGACAGTTCATCGGCTTCAATAGAAACTCTTCACCTTCATGAGGAGTTGCAATTGGCTGGAAAGAATCCTTTCCATACTTCTCATAATGACCTGAAGTTTCATACAAAACTTTATGCCCAATATGAGGAGTAGTCACCTGCTGATAGCCAGATTTATCCTGCGCCTTTTTCATGAAATTGATCAGACGCTCTCGCAATAGGGTTCCTTTTGGCAACCAAAGTGGAAGCCCCATTCCTACTTTTTCAGAGAAAGTGAACAATTCAAGTTCTCTTCCGAGTTTTCTATGGTCACGCTTTTTCGCTTCTTCAATTAGCGCTAAATATTCAGTAAGTTCCTTGGCTTTAGGAAATGTTACTCCATAAATACGGGTCAACATTTTACGGTTTTCATCCCCTCTCCAATAAGCACCGGCGATATTTGTCAGCTTAACAGCTTTAATAAAACCTGTATTTGGAATATGTGGCCCTCTACATAAATCGGTAAAGTTTCCTTGCTCATAGAATGTGATAGTACCATCTTCCAAACCTTCCAAAAGATCCAGTTTGTATTCATCCCCTTTTTCCTGGAAATAAGCTACAGCATCCTTTTTGGAAATTTCTTTTCTGATGTACTCATTCTTCTCACGAGCCAGCTCCACCATTTTCTTTTCAATGGCTTCTAATTCAGACCCATCCAAGGTTTTGTCCCCAAAATCGACATCATAGTAAAAACCGGTCTCAATCGGAGGACCGATACCGAATTTAATACCTGGATGCAAAGCTTCAAGTGCTTCTGCCAATAAGTGAGCGGAAGAATGCCAGAAGGTGTTTTTACCCTCTCCATCGTTCCAGGTCAATAATTGAACACTTGCATCTTCAAAAATAGGTCTAGTGGCATCCCAAACTTGACCATTTACTTTGGCTGCTAGAACATTCCTGGCTAAACCCTCGCTGATACTGGCAGCAATCTGTAGACCGGTTGTTCCTTTTTCAAACTCCTTCACAGTGCCATCCGGAAGGGTGATTTTAATTTGTTGTGACATTTGTAAATTTATTTCTGCCCATACAAACAGGCATTTGGTTTAAGTTGCAAATATGCAAATAGGCTTTGCAACCAAAAAATTTATGGGAAAGGAATACAAAAAAGAAACGTTATTTCTTCGGAGTATAAATAATAAGCACAGGGTTTTCGGAATCTTTGGCTGCATAAGCTGCTTGAGCTAAGTTTTTACCCTTTCCTTTTATATATTCTTCAAAAGCTTCCGGCCCTAGTTCTTCCTTCTTTTTTTCTAAGATTTCATAAAGATCCTTGCCAGAGATTCTTAGCCCAACTTTATTTTCATCATATCTATAATTAAATAAATGAGGATTATACCCCTCATCCAAATCATTGATTATTCCGTAATCAAGTACTTCCGTCTTTTGAGTTTTCCTATCAAAAATTACATTAAACATACGACCTTCAAACCTGAAATCTGAATAGAAATATCGCTCTGTAACAAACCAAAAATTAGGTACAAAATGGAGTTTTGCTTTTTTGTTAATAAAGTCCATTCGCTCCATGGTTTCCAAATCATCCATTTTCATCTTATACTCAGAAATATCTTGGCCATAATTCCCAAAGTCTAAAACCATTTTTGGAGCATACACATTTTCCTCCAACTTATATATGGTATCCTGAAACGCCATGCTGAAATAAACTTCTTCGGAATTGTCTATGAAATTATCCCGACTAGAATAATTACCATAATACTGGTCAGTTTTTTTCGGGAAATAAAATGTGGTATCCTTAAAACTCGAGTTGAAACTTAAGACCAAAAAATCTTCAGCTTGATGATGTGCTTTAAAAAAATAGTGCCTGTTGGTTGATTCTAAAAATACTCCGGCAGTTAAACTACTCTTCAGTTTTTCTTCTCTCAATAAATCTCCTTCAAAAGAAAACCACATCAATTTTGGTGGGTAAACTCCCAAGACTAAAACTTCATCATTAACAACAATAAAATTATCAAGGTCTAAATATTTCCCTGGCCCTTCTCCATATGCTCGGATTTTTGATAGGTAATTGCCCGATTTATCAAAGATCTTGATGCAATGGCAGCCAAAAATATCCAAGGTCAGGATTTTATCTTCATGAAAAATAATTTTGTGTAATCCACCGCTTAATTGAGCATCCTCTGAATCATCTTTTAACCAGATATATTCGATTTCTGGCTCAAAAAATTCTGATAGTTTCCCTTCTCTGGCTTCAGAGAGATCAATTTTGATGATTTCTAATCCATCACTTTGTTCATCTGAACTTTCCTTTTCTGAAGTACAGGAAACAAAAACGCTAAATATAAGGAGAAGTAAAAAAGAAAGGCTGCTTCATTATATTTTGATTGTTTCATTATTCGCTAAATGGTTCTTTTAAAATGGGGATCAAGCATTTTAAGTATAAAAAGACAATTGGTTTAAAAACTCTTTCCAAAACTCAATCCTGCAAACCTTGGCTCAAGGTTCCAAGTTTTGCCTTCTCTAATTGGAATATTAATTAATGGAGTATATCCTACTCGAAAAAAAAATCCCCCTTCAGGCTTCTGGTATCTATATCCAATTCTAACAGGAAGGATTGCACCAAAAACCACCTTATCGACTGTTTCAAATGTTTCCTGGTCAAAATATAAACTACTGCCTAAGTAAGAAGTAACTCCAGCTCCCAATTCCAAATGGTGGTTTGACCTACCATAGAACGCGGTTAGTTCAACTGGAATAGCAGGGAGCCATCTTGTATTAGAACCTGATCCTTGATACCACATGGAAAATCCTGCACTTGCACTTAGCTTTAGCTTCCCTTTTTGATGGAAAACCCTCCCATAGGTAAAGGCATACTGACCCGCATTCCCTCCAAGATCTAGATAAACTGCATTTTTTGCAGTAAAGGTCACTGCCTTAGTTTGAGCCAGACTTTCGTTAGAAAAAGAAAAAAATAAAGCACAAATAATGGCTAAAAGTGGGTTGAATAAAGTTCTTTCATTTTTCATTCAGCTAAAATAATAAAAAATACTACAGTATTATCTGAGCACTGATTTTTACTGCAAATGGCTTTGCTTCAGGACTATCCAAATAAGTCATCCGATGGAAAAAGTCTACTCGGAAGAATTTAAAGATATTTTCTATTCCATAGCCCAATTCCACATAGGGTTTGGTAGGATCTAATCTTCCGAAAGTCTCCAAAGGATTTCCTTCCGGATCGATATTAGGCACATTGCTGATATTTTTATCCTGTACCGAACCAAACAATACATTGGCATTTGCCACAGCTCTCCATTTCAATTTCTTGATTGCTGGAATCTTATTTAGCAGGAAACCTTCAAAGAAATGTCTATATCGCAAGCTTACATACTGATCTGAAGCAAATTCATTGAAATTCATGGTATTAAACGCTGCAGAAGTATAGAATAGGGTCTCGTTCCCCAAATGGTTTTTGAGGATAGGATAAGGCACCTCTCCAAATACTTTCCCAGCGTCCAACTCATACCTGGAAACTCCCAGCATACCCATATTCAAACGTTGATAGAGGTAAAAGCTCAACTTATCATAGGTCAGATCCCCTCCTAACCATCGTAAGCCTCTGGCATAATTCACCTGAACAATCGGCCACTTGGATGGACCAAAAGAAACCCGCTCATTGTCATTGATAATGATAATTTCATCCCTACCATAGCGCAAAGCAAACCTTGCCTCGGTAGTCTCAAATCTGGATCGGTAATCCCTTGTGTCTTTGTCCAGATAATAAAAATCAAATAATGGATCAAACTGGGAAACATTGGCATCCGCACTAAATAAAAGACCTTTGAATAATTCTCTCTGGAAGTTTAACCGATGATTCGTCGTTATATAAGGTCTTCGCAAAGTACCGAATCTACTAGCTGCCAAAAAGATGCTATTTCCTTCCAAACTGGCTATTTCCAAACCCACTTGATCAATCTCTCTTTGAGATGTCAAACTCATCGTTGTCCAATGAGCCCTATCCAAAATCCTGGTGGCTGAGGCTGTATATTTAAACCGTTCATCCTTGAATCCATAGGCCAAATAGCCTTGCAGAAGCCATTTTTTACTAAAATCCGCATTGGTACGAAATCCCATTCCAAGACGTATTCCTTCCACATTATTATAGTTGAAAAACCCGGGCCAAGGTCCTACATCAATTTTCCCATGCTTTAAATAACCTGTAGCAAAGAACTTTAAGCCTTCGGAATAAAACCTGACAATTGGGATTTTCTTTAAGGTATCCACCATTTGAAGCACCGCAAGATCTTCCGCACTCAATGGATCCTGCCTGTTTTGCCGCCAAAACTCATCTGTGGCCTGATCAAAATCCGGTTTTAATTCTACAGCCTGATTAAAGAATGATGTTGGTTCTGGTTCCCCCAGTTTCACACTATCGGAAGAGGTATAAAACTTAGCCAATAAACCGGCTGTTTTTGGCGTCACCTGCCCTATCTTGATCAAAATCCTACTTTTGGATGGGATCAAAGGACCTGCCGTGGTGGGCACCAATTCCTGCTGGATTTTAATCCGCTCCACAAAATTCAAATTGGTCTCTTTTGGAATCGTCAAATCCACCTGCTTCAGCGCATAAGTCTCCTTATTGATCCAAATAGTCCCTGAAAAAGCCAAATCCTGCTCTCTTCTCGGGTAAACTTGCAGTTTATAGCAACTGTCTTGTCCCACCAAAACTGAATCCAGCAAATCATAATCATAAAAGGCTTTCCACCCATCGGCAATTGGAGAGACAAAATCCTTTTCCAGAATATTCAGCCAGTTTTTATAAAAGTTATATTCCTGAAATACTGATCCGGTAATCTGGGAAGTAGTGGAACCATCAGTAATCCCCACTCCGGTTACTTTGGATTTTTCTACAATTTCTTTCCGAAGTTCAGGGTTATTTCGGTAGTAGAATTTGGAAAGTGTCTCTGAAAAAAATACGGGCAAAATCTTCTCCCCTTCATCATTGGTCAACTGCTTAATACTATCCAAAACAGAAGTGACTTTCTGCACAGATTTTCTTTGAGAAAACTCCTCAGAAACATGATCAATATCAACTTCTATCTTCGTATAGTTCTTTGTTTCATAGGCATTTAAACTCCTCTTATCAAAGTCTTTTTTACGATCCACAGCTTTCCTTATTATATCAAATGCCGGATTCTCTCCTGATTCAAAAACAAAAGCTTCCATCTCAAAATCAGAGGGTCTCAACTGGAAATTCAGCGTTTGTTCGGCTGTATTTGCAAGAGCTTTGGACTGGGTTAAATATCCAATGTAGCTAACTAAAATACTATCAGGAAGTGACTGGGAACTCAAGGAATAATTCCCCTCAAAATCGGTATTCATTCCGATAGTGGTGCCTTTTAGTAAAACTGAGGCAAAAGGGATTGGATCCCCAGTTTCGGCATCCGTAACCTTACCTTTTACCAGAAATTGTGCAGAGGCTTCTGTCAAAAACAGAAAGGAAAGTAAAAAAAGAAGTGTTCGGATCATTCGTTGGTGATTTCCAAAATCAAAATCGGCTGCAAGATAAATTCTATACATGAGGAAATCATTCAAGTTTTGTTAAAAATTCACAATGCATAATTTGAGAACTCACAGGAAGCTCATGAAAATGGGATTTGGCCTTGTATATTTGGGGCACAAAATAATTGAATATGATATACGACATTGTTATTGTTGGAGGTGGAATCGTTGGATTGGCGACAGGATTAAAAATCCAAAAATCAAACCCTGCTTTGAAGATTGCTATTCTGGAAAAAGAGGATCAACTCGCCAAACATCAAACAGGAAATAACAGTGGTGTGATCCATTCTGGCCTTTATTACAAGCCTGGATCATTAAAAGCGACCAACTGTATCAATGGCTATCATGAATTGATTCAATTTTGTGAGGAGGAAAAAATCCCATTTGAAATCACGGGAAAAGTTGTTGTAGCAACCCGTCAAGAACAAATTCCTTTATTAAATACACTTCAGGAAAGAGGCCTTCAAAATGGATTGACCGGGACAAGATCCATTACAATTGAGGAGTTGAAAGAATACGAACCACACTGTGCCGGAGTGGCAGCGATCCACGTTCCGCAAACTGGAATTGTCGATTATTACAATGTGGCTTTGGCCTATGGCCGAAAAATTGTTCAAGGTGGCAGTGAAATATTTTTAAATCATAAAGTTCTATCTATCAACCACAAGGAATCAATTAATTACATTGAAACTTCAAAGGGAGAATTCAAATCCAAGCTGGTAATTAACTGTGCTGGACTTTACTCCGATAAGGTGGCTCAAATGAATGAAGAGTCTCCTATTGATGTTAAAATCATTCCTTTTCGAGGAGAATATTACAAGTTAAAAGCAGACAAAGAGTACTTGGTTAAAAACCTTATTTATCCTGTTCCGGATCCCAACTTTCCATTTTTAGGCGTGCATTATACACGTATGATGAAAGGCGGAGTAGAAGCAGGACCCAATGCTGTGTTAGCTTTCAAAAGAGAAGGATATAAAAAGTCCCAGATCAATTTATCAGAATTGGCGGAAAGTTTAGCTTGGCCAGGGTTCCAAAAAGTAGCTGCAAAATACTGGCAAACTGGATTTGGGGAAATGTATCGATCTTTCTCTAAGGCAGCATTCACCAAAGCTCTTCAGGAGTTGATCCCTGAAATCCAATCTTCTGATTTGGTTGATGGCGGCGCAGGTGTACGTGCTCAAGCTTGTGATAGAACTGGAGGACTTTTGGATGATTTTGCCATTAGGGAGTCTAAATATGCCATCAATGTGCTTAATGCCCCTTCTCCTGCAGCGACGAGTTCGCTTTCCATCGGTGGAACTGTTGCCGAATTAGCGCTGAAGAGGTTTTAAGGATTTTCTAAAAAATATTCCCGCAAAGGCGCTACGGCGCAATTTATCTCTTTACTAGCTCTCTTTTTGGCTAGAAATATTAAACCTTCGAGATTAGAAAAAACCTCAAAGGTTGCCTTTCATAGCTTTTATGGGAAGGTTTTAAATCTAAATCTACACTTGGGTATTCACTGTATCCGGGAAGTACCTATTGGCGAGCTTCACCATCTCATCCCCTTTGACAAGGTCATGAATACTGATCTCAGAAGTATGGGTATGTCCCGTAGCCCCAAGTAATTCCTGCACTGCATGAATCGTGTTTTTATGGAAATTATACACACGCTCTGATTTGTCAGTCACTACCAAACCTTTGGTCAAGCTGGCATTCTGGGTTGCCACACCCGTAGGACATTCATTGGTATTGCATCGCAAAGCCTGAATACATCCCAAGCTAAACATAAAGCCTCTTGCTGAATTGCAGAGGTCAGCTCCAAGAGCAATGTTCTTTAAAATCGAAAAAGCTGAAATTGCTTTGCCGGAGGCAATCACTTTGATCTGATCTCTCAGGTGATACTTCTCAAGCGTACCGTTTACAAATATCAAGGCAGGTTCCAAAGGCAATCCCACACTGTCTGAAAATTCCAGAGGTGCAGCTCCTGTTCCTCCCTCTGCCCCATCTACCGTGATGAAATCCGGCCAAATATGATGGGCTACCATTTCCTTGCAGAGTGATACAAATTCCTCTGTACGGCCTATGCAAAGCTTAAAACCAATCGGTTTTCCTCCCGACAACTCCCGAAGTTTTGCCACAAACTCCACAAGCTCCTTTGGATTAGAGAAAGCAGTATGAGCTGGAGGAGAAATGATGGTGGTACCTGGCTTCACTCCTCTTATATGAGCAATCTCCTCGGTATTTTTTACACCTGGTAAAACTCCTCCATGTCCCGGTTTTGCTCCTTGGGAAAGTTTGATTTCAATTAATTTGACCTGCGGCCAATTTGCCTTTTCCTTAAATTTTTCTGCATCAAAATTCCCATGCTTATCTCTACAACCAAAATAACCTGTCCCGATCTGCCAAACCAGATCTCCTCCTCCTTCACGATGATGGTTGCTAATTCCTCCTTCTCCGGTATTATGATAGAAATTCCCTTTTTTAGCCCCTTTATTCAATGCCAAAACAGCATTTGAACTCAAGGATCCAAAACTCATGGCTGAAATATTGAAAATGGAAGCTGAATAGGGATGTTCACAAAACTGACTCCCAATGGTAATCCTAGGCTCTTCTTCTATGGGTTTAACGGCATAGATAGAATGTCTTAAAGCCATATAATCCTCCCCATGAATATCCCGCTGCGTTCCAAAAGGATGTGTATCATTCACATTTTTTGCGCGACGGTAAACTAATGAGCGTAGGTTTCTGCTAAATGGTCTCCCGTCGGTATTGCTCTCAATAAAGTATTGTTGGATTTCCGGCGAAATCGCCTCAAACATATATCTGAAATGCCCTACGATTGGGAAGTTTCTTAAGATAGCATGCTTCTTTTGGAGCACATCATAAAGCCCTACCAGCAACAGGACAATTAAGATTCCTAAAAAAATATATCCCAAGCCAAAGAAATAGATCGATAAACCTGTGATCAGGATCAGGATAAATGCGCCAGTAAAAAAAACGGTTCTCATAAGTAATTATCTAGGACAGATTATAAAACTAACAAATTCAATTTTAGTTTTCTTGAGTTAAGAATTCCAAAAGTCTGTATTCCGCCCAGGTAAATTCTTTGCCCTTCAATACAAATCCTGTGTGTCCCCCTCTTTTTGGCATTTCCAGAATTAGCTCTGGTTTATTTCTTGCCAGTTCGACAGGATAGCATTCAGGCCCCAAAAGCGGATCATTTTTGGCATTGATGACCAAGGTAGGAATGTTTATGTTTTCCATCCAATTGTCAGCAGAAACAGACTGATAAAAGTCCTGAGCATCGGTAAATCCATGAAGTTTGGCAGTGAATAAGGTATCAAACTGATCGAAATCCTTGATTTTTTCCAGCAATTTCAAATCAATTAAATCTGGAAACTGTTCTCCTTTTGCCAGGATTTTCTTTTTCAACTTTCCAAGAAATCTCTTTTTGTAAAACAGGTTTGCTTTCCTTTTAAGTGTTGCTGCACTGGAAGGAAGATTGCAGGGAGTAGAATAAACCGCAGCTTTTTTTATCTCCACGGGAAGAGAATCACCTTTCTCACCTAAATACTTCAGGGTTTGTGCGCCTCCCATACTGATCCCCGCCAGAAAAAGATCCTGATAGGATGATGAATTCAATACATGGTTAATGGCTGTCTCTAGATCATAACTTGCACCATGATGATATAGTATGGGCAGATTATTGATTTCACCCCCACAAGTCCTGTTGTTCCAAACCATTACATCGATTTGATGTTGGTTGAAAAGCTTGACCAGCCCTTTCACATAATGACGCTGAGAATCTCCCTCCAACCCATGGGAAATCACAAGAAGTTTACTGGAACCCACCTTGGACCAATCTAAATTTAAAAAGTCACCATCTGGGGTATCGATTTTTTCTCTTTGGTAAGTGACACCTTCTATTTTGCGGTAAATACTTGGAAAAATGGTCTCCAAGTGCCCATTGAATAAAAAAGTCGGCGGTCCGGGATAAGTTGATTGAATAACTGGCATGTGTAGATAAATCAATTCCTTTACAAGAAGTTCATGATTAGATAATCAATGTAGAAAAGTAAGAAATTACCTTTGGGCTTTCTTCATAGGGTAATAATTATACAAAAAGCGGAGTTGCATGTGCAGCTCCATTTTATTTTAATAGCATTCCTACTTTTTCTATTTCTGCATCCACCAATTTATCCATTTTCAATACATGCGCAGAAAAACGATCGGTAAAACCTTCAGACTCGACAATGTCTTTTCCAATTTGCATTTCCACGATTAGTTCATCAAAATCAAACATTACTAAAGTAGGTTTCATTTTATGGCGTATCTGCTGAATGGTAACCTCATCTTTTGCATCATTCCCTTGCTTGTACACGGTTTTCAGCTCGATAAGTCCAGTATGAATCGCTTTGGTGAGTTCTAGTTTGAAATCCTCATCTCCATCGGCTATCGCCAGAATTTTAAGATTTAAATCAGTAGAAGTTTGTATCATAAATTACTTTTTACAGATGATATACCGGCTAGATAACCAGTGGACCAAGCCGCTTGGAAATTAAAACCTCCCGTAATGCCGTCTATATTTAAGATTTCCCCTGCAAAGTATAGATTTGGGTGATGTATACTTTCCATAGTTTCAGGATTCACTTCTTCGAGGGCAATTCCACCAGCGGTAACAAATTCCTCTTTAAAGGTAGTTTTTCCATTGACCTTCAAAATATGGCAAAAAAGATTCTGTACCAATTTATTGAATTGCTTTTTACTCATTCCATTAAAAGTTTGGGTATTATCTATTTCAGAAAGCTCACATAAATGCTCCCAAAGTCTACCCGGAATTTCAAAAAGTGGATAATTGAAAACCTTTCTATTTGGATGCGCCGTAGAATAGGAATACAAGTGATCCAAGTAATTTTGCTCCTGAAAATCTGAATTCCAGTTGATTATAGCTTTGGCTTGATACTGATGTTCGTTTAACCACTCCGCACCAAAAGCAGAAAGCTTCAACACGGCTGGACCTGATACTCCCCAATGGGTAATTAGCAATGGTCCTTTATAATTCAGTTTAGTTCCTTCTATTTTCACATGCGCATTTGGCAAGGAAATACCCATTAACTTTCTAATCGGCTCCTTAGGTGTATTGAATGTGAACAAAGAAGGAATCGGTGGCAAAATTTTATGCTTTAATTGCTTCATAAACGAATAGCCATCCAGTTTTGGATGACCTCCTCCGGCAATTATTAGGGAATCCACGGTAAAATTTCCTTTATCAGATACTAATTGGAAGCCATTTCCTTCATTAAAAATCTCCTTAATTCCTGTAGAAGTCTTAATCTGAATTCCCAGCTTATTTGCCTCTGCCAGTAAAGCATCAATGATACTCTGTGAGTTATCAGAAACCGGAAAAACCCTACCATCCTCTTCTATTTTCAAAGGTACTGAACGTGATTCAAACCAGTCTATCGTATCATCAGACTTAAAATGCCTAAATACTTTTTTAAGGAATTTCTCCCCTCTTGGATAGTTCTTGACAAGCTTGGAAATTTCCAAAGGTCTATGGGTCACATTACACCTGCCCCCACCAGAGACTTTAACCTTTGAGAGAAGCTTGGGTGATTTCTCAAAAATTGTCACTGTATTCCCTTTATTACTTGCATGTATCGCTGCATAAAAGCCTGCAGCTCCACCACCAATGACGGCTATTTTCAATCCTATATCAATTTAATTTACAGCCATTTATGACTATCTTCTTTTACCGGAAAATGAACCTAAGATACCTCTTGTCAGCTCTCTGAAAATTGTTCTTCCCAACTGACGGATCATGGTATTTTTACTCAATTCTTCAATCAAGGATTCCTCTTCTTTCGCTCTTCTTCTAGTGCTTGGCTTAGGAATAGTAGGCGTTGGTAATTTTGCCTTTTCCTGCGCTTTTTCCACTTCTTCAAGCTTCTCATTCAGCATCTCAAAAGCACTTTCCCGATCCAAATCTACATTGTATTTAGAAACCAATTCTGAGCTTCTCACCAAAGTATCAATTTCACTTTCTGTCAGGATATCCATTCTGGAAATAGGCGCTCTTACCAAGGTATGAGCCAATGGAGTTGGTATTCCCTTTTCATTCAAAGCTGTGATCAAAGCCTCTCCAATACCCATATTGGTCAGAACCTCTGAAGTTTCATAATATTCTGAATCAGGATAGTTTTCCGCAGTCTTGGTGATTGCCTTTCGATCCTTCGCTGTGAAAGCTCTCAATGCATGCTGTACTTTCAAACCCAACTGACCTAAAATACTGTCTGGCACATCGGTAGGTGTCTGGGTACAAAAATAGACCCCTACTCCCTTTGATCGGATCAGTTTGACGATTGCTTCAATTTTTTCTAACAGATCTTTAGTAGCTGTTGAAAAGACCAAATGGGCTTCATCTATAAACAAACACAACTTAGGTTGGTCAGAATCTCCTTGCTCAGGAAATGTCTCATATATCTCTGAAAGCAAGCTCAACATAAATGTAGAAAACAGCTTCGGCGTACTTTGAATATCAGTCAGTCTGATTACCGAAATTACACCCTTTCCATTCTCTGTTCTCACAAAATCCTGTACCTCAAAGGATTTCTCCCCAAAAAATCTTTCAGCACCTTGCTGTTCCAGCTCAATGATTTTCCTCATAATGGTATTCACAGATGCCGATGATACCTGTCCAAATTCCTTCTGAATGATTTCCTTCCCTTCATTGGTGATGTATTGAAGCACTCTTTTAAGGTCTTTTAGATCCAACAATGGAAGATGATTCACATCACAATACCTAAAAACCACTGCTATCACGCCCTGCTGGGTATCGTTAAGGTCTAAAATCTGCGAAATCAGTACGGGGCCAAATTCAGAAACGGTTGCTTTTAGCTTTACTCCTTTTTCCTCTGATATAGACATTAATTCTACCGGAAGTCCCATGGGATTGTATTTCACTCCGATGACATCAGATCTTTTTTGAATAAAATCATTTAGGGTTCCAGGCTGAGCCAATCCGGATAAATCACCTTTCAAATCCATTAGGACAGAAGGGATTCCCTTTAAGGAAAGTTGTTCTGAAATCACCTGCAAGGTTTTTGTCTTACCTGTACCCGTGGCTCCTGCGATTAAGCCATGCCTGTTTAGCGTCTTAAGAGGTACTTTAATTTGAGCATTTTCTACAGGAACTCCATCTAAAATACCTGTTCCCAGAACGATATAATCTTTTTTATATACCTGACCTTCAGCTAAATGACTTTTAAATGATTCTATTTTACTCATGGGGAAAAAGATTTGAATTCTAAACTACAAAAAAAACCTTGATGCCATGGGCAAAAAGGTTTTTCAATAAAAAAGGTATTTACAAAAATCTTAGTATGTAACTACTGGCTCTAATGTCTTAGCATGAGCAATGTATTTTTCTACTTGAGAAGCTGCAGGAACAGCTCTGGTCAAGCCTTTTTCTTCCTGAGTCTTAACCAATGCAGCATGTAGATTTTCAGCGTTTCTATTTCTTAATTCCTTAACTGTATCTACTCCAGCAGCTTTAAGTAATTCAGCGAACTGACTTCCAACTCCGTCAATTCTGAAAAGATCTGCCATATTCACCCAATCCAAAATCTTACCCTCATCTAAACCTGAAGCTTCAGCAATTGCCTTTCTTCCTGCCTTGGTTGCACCTTTTTCTAATAATCCTTCTACAGAAGTAACACCGGCTGCAGCTAGTTTTTCTTTCATTACCGGACCGATACTTTCAATCATTGTGATTGGTTTTGCCATAATCGTTTGGATTTAAGTTGTTAAAGTTAAAATCAAAATAAATTCGAATTAGATATTCAAAGCATTTAATAATGCCAGAATCTATTCGTAGGCCTAAAATAAAGACAATTTTTATCTTCCAAAATCCATTTTCAATAATTTATCGGAAAATATGGGCTTTGTAAAGTTTAACTTTTACTTCCCAAATGATCTATCTTTATTGCTTGAATAATAAGAACATCAATCAGTGAATTCTAAAATACCCTCTCTCCCGATCCTTTCAATTCTGATTCTGCTTTTCAGTGTAAGTTTGAAATCTTATGGTCAAATCGGACCAAATCTTGGCCAGACCGATAGTTGGATGAAATCTGCTGTCGCTGCCATGGAGCGAAATGATTATGAAAGTGCCAATGGAATTTTCAGGAATTTGATCGACTCCGGACTTCCTCTTCCCGAGGAAATGCCTTATTACTTTGCAGAGACCTTGTTTCAATTAGGCCAGTATGATAACTCAGCCAATTTTCTGAATAAATACCTGGAGCTTTCCGGCTTTACAGGAAAGCATTACGATGGTGCCAAAGAACTACAGGAAAAGCTTGAAGGACCACTTCATGCGATTCAAACCTGTCAACTTTGCGATAGAAAAGGATACCGATACAAAGTATGCTTTTCCTGTGACGGCAAAAAGGAAATCCAGCAGGATTGTGACTATTGTAAAGCCAAAGGCGTGGTAGGCTGTAGCAGATGTGGAGGCACCGGAATGATCACTAAAAAGAACATATTCAATATCGTGGAATATTTCGAATGTGAACGCTGTAGCGGCAAAGGAAGGCTTACATGCCCTGTTTGCGAAGGTTCGCTAAAAGAAGTAAGTGCTTGTAAAACCTGTGGAGGAAGCGGAAGATTAGCATCTGAAGTTTTATGCGATCATCAGGCTGAACCTGAGCATACTCATTGATATAGCTTGATTTTATTCAATCTTGAAATGAGGGCGTTCTTTGTTTTATGGACAGAGGACCGAAGACTGGAGACGGAAGTTTGATGAAATAAAAAAGACACTCTTCAATCTTATCTGTTGAGCTAGAATAAAAAAGACATAAAAAAACCGGCAGGAGCGCCGGTTTTTTTTTATTTACAATATTTGTCAAGTGCATCCTTGGCGCCTGGATATTCCAAGCCATTTGCCAATTGAAAGTCCTCACAGGAACTCCCAATATTACCCATAGCAACTTTCAACAATCCTCTGTTGTAATAAGCTTGTCCAAATTCCTTATCTCTTTTGATCGCATTGGCATAAGAGGTCAAAGCCTCTTGAGATTTGCCCATTTGATGCAAAGCTCTGGCCTTTATAAAAGAGGCCATTGCCGGAGCTCCAGGAATCTCCTCTGCTCTACTCGCATATAAGAGAGCATTGGTATAATTCTTTTCCTTATGGTGAAGATTCGCTAGACTCAAAAGGACTTGAAAATTATTTGGATCAAGTTCCAATGCCTTTTCGAAATCATTTTTAGCATTTTCAAAATCATTCTGCTCCTCATAAGCACGTCCTCTATTATAGAGCATTCGCACATCATTTGGATTGAATTTCAATTTTTCCGAATATTCTGAAACTGCTTTTGCGTAATCTCCGGAATTAAAATACTTATCTCCGGGATTCTGATTTGGTTTCGAACAAGCCCATAACATACTGGCCATTGCTGCCATCATAAGGACTTGATTTAACTTTTTCATCTTAGTTGGTTTAGACTGCTACACTATTATCTCTTAGCGCATCATTCAGTGATGTTTTAAGGTCAGTAGAAGCTTTTCTTTTCCCTATTATAATCGCACAAGGAACATGGTAAGTTCCCGCTGCAAATTCTTTTGGAAGGGATCCTGGAATAACAACCGATCTCTCAGGTACTATTCCTTTGTATTCTACAGGCTCTGATCCGGTCACGTCTATAATTTTTGAACTGGCAGTCAAGGTCACACCTGCTCCGATCACAGCCTCTTTACAAACTCTAACTCCTTCTACGATGATTGCTCTGGAACCGATAAATGCCCCATCTTCAATAATCACAGGAGCCGCTTGAACTGGTTCCAAAACTCCTCCAATTCCTACACCACCACTTAAATGTACGTTTTTGCCGATCTGCGCGCATGATCCGACAGTAGCCCAAGTATCAACCATTGTGCCAGCGTCCACAAAAGCTCCGATATTAACATAACTTGGCATCATAACCACTCCACTCGCCAAATATGCGCCATATCTTGCCACAGCATGAGGAACAACTCGGACACCCTGCTTCGCATAATTGGTTTTCAAAGCCATCTTATCATGGAATTCAAAAGGACCAACTTCGATGGTCTGCATCTTTTGGATTGGGAAATAAAGAATCACCGCCTTCTTAACCCAGTCATTTACTTTCCAGCTTCCATCTTCTAAAGGCTCAGCTACTCTCAATTGACCGGTATCCAGGTCATCAATGACAGTTTTGATTGCCAACTGTGTTTCTTTTTCTTTTAAAAGTTCTCGGTTATCCCAAGCATTTTCGATGATGGTCTTTAGTTCCATTATTTTAATTAGTTTCGTTTATGGGTCAAAATCAAGCTTCCAAAATCCCAATTTTAATTGCATCCAGCCTGAAGCCGCTCAAAGATACAAGAGCTTGGGAAAAGCTTGGCATTTCACTGCGTGAAACAAATAGATACGATCTAAACATCATAGGATTTTCTAAGAAAAAGCCGGAAAATCAAGATGGATTTAAGTGTTACCCTTCCATTAATGGCAAATCTTCAAAAAGAGAAAGACTTCTTTCACAAATTAGATTTTTAAAAACACTCCTACAGGTTCGGCCAAAAATCCTGATCTGTTGCACCTATGAATACCTAAAAATCGCCTCTTTTTTCAAGCATATTCTAGGTTTCCGATTGATCTATGATGTGCAGGAAAACTACCTCGCTAACCTGGAATTAAACCCAAGTCTATCCACTTTCCAAAAGGCAAAAGCAAGGCAAATCATCCGAAAATCCGAATCAGTTAAAGGGATTGATTTTTACTTGTTGGCTGAAGAATGCTATGCTAAAGAGATGCCTGAGAAGAAACCGAATCTCATCCTGGAAAATAAATTTTCAGGAAAGATTGTCCCGAAAAACCCATTCGATTACCTTGATAAAAAGGCCTTTCATTTTTTGATTTCCGGAACCATCACTCCAGCTTTTGGAACCTTGGAAGGGATCCGTTTTTTCAATTCCATTTCAAAAAAATATCCGGAATCCACCCTTCAAATCATCGGACATGTTCCTTTAAAAAGCTTCCAAAAAACCATAGAAATTGAAGCCGAAAAACACTCTGGAATAAGCCTGAAAATTGACTCAAATCCCATCGATCATCAATTGATTTTAGATGAAATTCTGAAGGCTGATTTTACACTTTTACCTTATCAAAACCATCCGGCAATTCAAGGTAAAATGCCCACCAAACTTTTTGAATCACTAGCGCTGGGAACTCCAGTTTTGGTTTCCAAAAATGAGAAATGGGAATCTTTTCTTGCCCAATACACGGCCGGATTTGGAATAGATTTCCATTCGGCTGAAGATGCTATTTCTTCATTTGAACAGAACATTCAACAGCAATTTTTTACAAAATCACCAGGTCAGGAAATTCTTTGGAGCTCCCAGGAAGAATCATTTCTGCAACTCATTTCCTCCTTTCTTTAAGAATTAGCTCTTGTGGATATCCACAAAAGTTATCCACCCATTCCCTATTTTTTACACTCATTTTCGGCAAACGGAAACTCCCATTCATTTTCAATTTTCTCATAAATCCTCTTCCAAAAAGCGGATTTCCAATTCCTATTTAATTGTCATTCAATTTATTAGTATTTTATTTATCAGAGACTAATTTTTATTTTAGATATGTCTAAAATCGAAATAACATTCGAAATCGACTTATCAACAGCCGATTTAGGTATTATCAATATTTTATTTAGATATATCTAAATATATTTTTACCTTTATCACAATTAATTTGGATCACTATGAATATGACCACCGCCGAGGAGAATTACCTCAAAGCCATCTATCACCTATCTGAGGGAGGAACCAAAAGTGTTTCTACAAATGATGTCGCTGCAGAGATGAAAACTAAACCTGCATCCGTCAGCGATATGCTCAGAAAACTTGGAGACAAAGAGGTGATCGAATACAGGAAATATTATGGTGTAAACATCACCGAAGAAGGGAAGAAACGTGCACTTCAGACGATCCGGAAACACAGGCTCTGGGAAGTATTTTTGGTGGACAAATTACAGTTCGCCTGGGACGAGGTTCATGAGGTTGCCGAGGAACTGGAACACATCCAATCTCCCCTACTCATTCAGCGATTAGACGCTTATCTTAACTATCCAAAATTCGACCCTCATGGAGATCCCATTCCTGATGAATTTGGGGATGTGAGAGCAAGACCGAGAGTGGCTTTAAATGAAATGGAAATTGACCAGACTGGTCAGATCGTCGCAGTAAAAGATAGCTCCGCTGCCTTCCTCAGATACCTCGATAAAGTCGGTGCATACATCGGTGCAAGAATCAAAGTTTTGGACAAAGTGGAGTTTGATGGTTCACTGGAAATTCTCGTGGATCAGAAAAAAACGCTCTTTATGTCCAAGGATGTTGCAGCAAATATTCTCGTCATTCAGTCATGAGAAAAACAATAGTCCTCTTACTCCTATTCACCTGTCTTTTCTCTTGCAAAAGAGAAGACAAAACCCTTCGGGAAAAACCACTGATCGTGGCCACCACCAGCATCCTTGCGGATGGGGTCAGAAATTTGGTCGGAGACCTGGCAGAAGTAAAAGCCTTGATGCCTGCAGGAGTAGATCCACATTTATACAAAGCCTCCGTCAGAGATCTTGACCTTCTTCAGGAAGGTGATATTGTAATCTACCATGGTTTGTTTTTGGAAGGTAAAATGACGGAGATTTTCGAGAAACTCGCCTATAGTCAAAACCTGATCAATGCAGCCGATGAACTCCCACAAAATTTACTTTTAAGATCCGGTCCAGAGGCTCACAGCGTAGATCCACATATCTGGTTTGATGTTAAACTTTGGTCTTTGGCCCTGCAACATGTCTCAAAGGAGTTGATCCTTTGGAAGCCGGAATGGAAAGAGAAAATAGAGGCAAATACAGATGTTTATCTCAAAAAACTGAGCGCCCTAGACAAGGAAATCCAAAGCAAAGTTGATCTTTTAAAAAGCAGCAATCAGGCTCTGATTACCGCCCACGATGCATTTGCCTACTTTGGAAAATCCTATGATCTGGAAGTAAAAGGACTACAAGGTCTATCCACTCTCAGTGAACCTGGATTAAGAGATTTGACAGGTCTGATTCAATTTATAGTAGATAGAAATATACATGCAGTTTTTGCGGAGCAAACCATTTCACCCAAAGCAATAGAAGCTGTGGTTGCCGGTTGCGCGAATCAAAACCATCAAATCATTATGGCAGGACCATTATTCACAGACAGCCTTGATGCTGCCGACACTCCTGCCGGAACTTATATAGGAATGGTAGAAACCAATCTTCAAACCATCTTTAAAAGCCTGAACCCATGATCACACAAGTAGATAATCCAATTCTCGAAATCCACGATTTAATCGTCAGCTACGATCAAAGCCCAGTGCTTTGGAATGTAGATTTTAGTATTCCCTCAGGAAAACTGATCGGGATTTTAGGTCCCAATGGAGCGGGTAAATCCACACTTACCAAAGCGATTATGGGCCTAGTCACTCCTAGCAGCGGTTATGTCAAAGTATTTGATAAAACGCTGGAAGAGGTTCGCTCCAAAATCAGTTACGTTCCCCAAAGGGAATCTGTGGACTGGAATTTCCCTGCTTCTGTTCTCGATGTGGTCATGATGGGCACCTATGGAAAGCTGGGACTTTTCAAAAGACCCGGTAAAAAGGAAAAAGACATTGCATTGAGTTGCCTGGATCAGGTAGGCATGATGTCTTTTGTGAATAGACAAATTTCGGAGCTTTCTGGAGGGCAACAGCAGCGGGTATTTATCGCGAGAGCATTAGCTCAGGAAGCAGATTTGTACTTGATGGATGAACCCTTTGCCGGAGTGGACATGTCTACAGAAACAGCCATTTTTCATTTGTTGAAAGAAATGACAGCCAAAGGCAAATCCGTCATAGTTGTGCACCATGACATCCATTCAGCCATGAATTATTTCGATTGGATCATTATGCTCAACATGCACTTGGTTGCCTCAGGCCCAAATGATCAGGTGATGTCTGAGGAAATGCTTCGCAAAACCTATGGTGGCAAACTCAACCTACTTACTAAAGTCACTGACCTGATCAAGCAAAAAGACTTCAATCCATTAAAAAGCTAACATGGAAGATTTCCTTTACTTCTTTACGTTTCAGGACAGCTCCATTGTTTTTGTGGTGATAGGAATCACTTTGCTTGGTTTAGGATCTGCTTATGTAGGCACCTATAGCTTTCTGGACAAAAAAGCACTTTTGGGAGATGCTATTTCCCATGCAGTACTTCCGGGCATCTGTCTCGGTTTTATTTTGGCTGGGGAGAAAAACCCGATTTATATAGTCAGCGGGGCATTTGCATCTGGCGCTCTGGCAACTTTTCTGACTTCCTGGATTCGGAGCAACACCAAACTCAGCGAGGATGCCATCATCGCCTCTATCCTATCCATCTTTTTCGGCTTTGGAGTAGTACTGCTCACCGTGATCCAAAAATCCGGAAATCCGGAAATGGCCGGACTCAATCAATTCATCTTCGGAAATGCTATCGCCATTCTGGAAGAAGACTTGATCATCTATGGTGGCTTGGCATTATTAATCATCATCACGCTGACCTTATTTCAAAAGGAATTTAGCCTGCTCGTATTTAACTCAGATTACGGTAAAGCGATAGGTTATCCAATGGGGCTTATCAGACTACTATTTAATGTCTTGATGATATTGGCAGTGGTAATCGGAATTCAGGCAATTGGAGTTGTTTTGATGGCTGCATTGCTGATCACGCCTGGAGCAGCAGCCAGATTTTGGACCGATAGACTTGGAAAGCTTTTGATTATCGCTGGATTGTTTTCAGTGATTTCCGGGATAATGGGAACCTATATTTCCTTTATTTTACCACAAATGCCAACAGGTCCTTGGGTGGTAGTTTGCCTATCTTTTCTTGCATTGTTCTCCTTCCTTTTTGCTCCGAAAAAAGGTGTGCTTTCCAGAACTATTTCCAGACAAAGATACCTCAACAAAACCCATCGGGACCACTTATTGAAAGCCATTCACCATGGACTGGAGCAAGGCAAGAAATACCTTACTATAGAAGAAATCTATGAGAGCTTCCCTTACCAAAAATCAAAAACAAGGAAGTCAATCGATAATTTAATTCGATCAGGATTAATCACTAAAAATCAGAATCTTATCATCCCAACAGAAGAAGGTAAATCTGAAGCAAAACGAATTGTGAGATTGCATAGACTTTGGGAATTGTACCTTAATGAGTACATGAATATCGCTCCAGATCATGTGCATGATACAGCCGAAAAACTCGAACATATCCTGACTCCGGAAATGGAAGCCTTACTGGAGAAAAGATTGAATTTTCCTAAACTCGATCCCCATCAAGAAAACATCCCAAGAGACTATGATGACCTTTGATCAAAATGCATTTCTAATCATTTTCACAGCTTCGCTGATTGCGATTTCCTGTGGTCTTCTTGGCGTCTTTATGATGCTGCGCAAAATGTCCATGACTGGAGATGCTATTTCACATGCTGTCCTACCCGGTATAGTTATCGGATTCTTTATTTCTGGAAG
The DNA here is from genome assembly GCF_014206875.1 of Algoriphagus iocasae. Taxonomy (GTDB): domain Bacteria; phylum Bacteroidota; class Bacteroidia; order Cytophagales; family Cyclobacteriaceae; genus Algoriphagus; species Algoriphagus iocasae. The sequence continues at coordinate 1,392,596 of NZ_JACIJO010000003.1, forward strand.
TCAAAGAGGCTTGGAAGTAATTATTGGAGCTGGGATTTTGGGCATTTTTGCCACCTTAATAATTGACTGGCTAAGACAAAAAGCCAGAGTGCAGCTCGATGCTTCCATTGGAATTACCTTTACCCTACTCTTTGCCGTAGGCATCATTCTGATTAATCTCTTGGCATATAAAGTCGACCTAGATCAGGAATGTGTGCTTTATGGAGAGATTGCCTACCTACCGATTGACCTTTGGATATCCGATTCAGGTTTTAATTTCGGGCCAAGAATCACCTATTTAGCAATCCTTAATGTAACATTGGTAGTAGCATTTATCACCCTATTATTTAAGGAGTTAACCCTTACCAGCTTCGATGAAAACTTTAGCTCTGTAATTGGCATTCCTTCCAAAGGAATAAACCTTGCTTTGATGTCCATGGTCTCCTATACTACAGTGAGTAGCTTTGAGGCTGTGGGAGCAATTCTAGTAGTGGCTTTATTGGTGGTTCCACCTTCTACCGCTTTCCTTTGGACCAAAAAATTGATGCCTTTGATTCGGCTTACTTGTGGATTAGGCATTTTTATTGCGATATCAGGTTATTATCTTGCTTACCTCGTAGATAGCTCCATAGCTGGAATGATGGTAGCGGTTTCAGGGATACTATTTCTGGCAAGTGTGTTAATTAATGGCAAAAAACCTAAATTTACATGGGAACTTCCTTGGAACAAGAGTCGTTTAGCCCTCGAAGACAAGCAATTATGAAGAAATTATTTCTAGTAGCATTTATAACTTTAATCAGCCTAGCTGCCAATGCGCAGGAAAAAATCGAATGGATGAAATTTGAAGATGCTGTAGCAGCAAATCAAAAGAATCCTAAAATGCTGATTGTGGATGTTTATACCGACTGGTGTGGCTGGTGTAAGAAAATGGATGCTTTGACATTTCAAGACCCAAAAGTCATCGAATATATCAACAGCCAGTTTTATGCTGTGAAACTAAATGCGGAAGACACCAAACGCACCTTTGATTTTATGGGCAAAAAGTATTCTGAAGCTCAAATGGCTGCAGTAATGCGGGTTCAGTCCTACCCTAATTTTGTAATAATCGACGAAACTCTAAAAAACATCACCCAGCTTCCTGGCTATCGTGAACCAGAGCAATTTCTAGAAGGATTGGGAGTTATCGTAAAAAAAGGATTTAGAGGACAATGAGTTTTTCGCTTTCCGAAAGCAATGACACCATCATCGCTTTGGCAACGCCACAAGGTGTAGGTGCTATTGCAGTAATCCGACTTTCCGGAAAAGATGCCATCCGACTGACAAATGAGGTCTTTTTTGGCAAAAATCTGGAAAAACAAGAATCCCATACCATACATTTTGGAACTATCAGAGATGGAGAAAAGATCATCGATGAGGTCTTGGTTTCTCTTTTCATCTCTCCAAAATCATTCACAAAGGAAAATGTCGTGGAAATTTCCACGCATGGTTCCTCCTATATCATCAATCAGGTCATCAAACTTTTCCTGAAGAAAGGCGCAAGACCTGCCAAACCAGGAGAATTTACTCAGCGAGCTTTCCTCAATGGACAATTTGATTTGGCTCAGGCGGAAGCAGTAGCGGATTTGATCCATGCTGATTCGGAAACCAGCCATCAGGCTGCACTCAGCCAAATGCGTGGTGGATTCAGCAGTGAAATCCAGCAACTTCGGGAAAAGCTGATCCATTTTGCTTCTATGATCGAATTGGAACTCGACTTCGGCGAAGAAGATGTGGAGTTTGCCAGCCGAACGGAATTGCAAGAGCTGGTCGAAAGACTTCTGCGAGTGGTAGAGGAATTGATTTTAAGTTTCGATCTGGGAAATGTGATCAAAAACGGAGTGCCTACGGTAATCGCCGGAAAACCGAATGCAGGCAAGTCCACTCTACTCAATGCCCTTCTCAACGAAGAAAAAGCCATCGTTTCCGATATTGCCGGTACAACACGTGATTTTATTGAAGATGAAATCAATTTAGGTGGAGTGATTTTCCGCTTTATCGATACGGCAGGTTTACGGGAAACTACGGATACCATCGAGGCTATTGGAGTGAGCAGAACGCAGGAGAAAATGAAGACTGCATCCCTGATCCTTTATTTATTTGACTTGGGCGATACGGATTTGGTTGAGATCAATCGGGATGTCAATAAGCTGGAAAACCTGGGTGTTCCCTTTCTGAAAATCGCCAATAAAATCGATAAAGGTAATCCTGAATTGGTTTCTGAACTGAAGTCAAAATACCCCGATACCATTTTTATTTCTGCAGGTAACAAAGAAAATCTAGAAGGTTTAAAAGCAAAAATCTTGGAATTGGTCAATCTGGACAAGTTCAAAACCGGAAATACCATCGTCACCAATGTGCGTCATTACGATTCCTTGATCAAAACCAGAGACTCCCTATTGGATATTTTAAGAGGCATCGATGAGCAGATCACCAATGACTTTGTGGCAATGGATATCCGTCGCTCCCTACACTACCTTGGAGAAATCACAGGTGAGATTACTACCGATGATCTGCTTGCGAACATCTTCTCCAAGTTCTGTATCGGAAAGTAATTACATTTCCATTAATACGCTAAACCCTTCTTTTTCTATCATTTAGGATATTTTTCCTTCCTTTGTTTGTTGCTAATTATCCCTTTTTTTCCGTATATTTGTTGCTAATCAGTTGTTACTAGAAACAAGTTTGTTGGTAGCAACAGATTTTTTGAGCAATGGCGAGATGATGTTACATCGGGATACATACTGATACAAATGGATATTCTCTGAGACATTTTTAAGCCAAAAAGGAAAACACCATGAGCAGCAGTATAGAAGTTCCAAAGATTTGTCAGGACTGCGGAAAGTCTTTCATCGCAAAGACAACCGTAACCAAATTTTGCAGCCACAAGTGCGCCTCCCGAAACTACAAGAAGCGTAAGCGAGAAGAAAAGGTTGAGGAGGTCGCCCCTATCGTGGTACAGAGAATTGAATACAATCAGGAACAGTTGAAGGACAAAGATTTTCTCAGTGTAGAGGAAACCTGCAAGCTCTTAGGTGCAAGCCGCATGACAATCTATCGGCAGATAAAAGCCGGAAACATCCGAGCGGCAAAGATTGGCAGTCGCACAATCATCAAGAGAACCGAAATCGATAAACTGTTTCAGATATGAAGGTAACACTAAGACAACGCAACCAGGGCGGACAGACCAGCTTATACCTCGACTATTACCACAAGGGAAAGCGGAAAACCGAGTACCTAAAATTGTACCTCGACCCCAATGCAAAGACCAAGGAGGAAAAAGAGGTCAATAAAAAGACCATGCAACTTGCAGAAACCATCAGGGCGCAAAGACAAATCGAAATCCAAAACGGTGTTTATGGCTTTCGTGATCAGGAGAAGCAAAAAGGCAGCTTCCTTTCCTACATTGAATTGCTTGCGCAGCAAAGAGACGACAGCCCCGGCAATCATGGCAATTGGACCAGCATGATTAAGCACCTGAAAGCCTTTTGCACCTATGATTTATCTTTCACCGAAGTTGACAGGCAATTTGTCCAGGACTTCAAACAATACCTTGATAAGAAGGCCATAGCCCACGGAAACCAGAAGCTATCTCAAAATTCCAAGTACTCCTATTTCAATAAGCTAAGGGCAGCCCTGAAACAGGCCGTGAAAGACGGCATCATTCCAACCAATCCTTCTGAAGGTGTAGAAGCTTTCAAGCAAGGAGAACCTGAAAGAGAGTTTTTGACACTGGATGAGCTGCAAGCAGCAGTAAAGGCAGAATGTGAAATTCCCATCCTGAAAACGGCATTCATTTTTTCATGCCTTACAGGGCTTCGCTGGTCAGATATAAATAAGCTCCTTTGGTCGGAGGTGCAGCACTCAAATGAAATGGGCTACTATATCCGATTCAGACAGAAGAAAACCAAAGGAGCGGAAACCCTACCCATTTCAGAACAAGCCTTCGGCTTGCTCGGAGAACGTGAGGAAAGAGAAGAAAGAGTTTTCAAAGGTTTGAAGTATTCGGCATGGCACAACCTGAAATTGCAACAATGGATGATGAAAGCCGGAATCTCCAAAACAATCACTTTCCATTGCGCCCGTCATACCTACGCAACATTGCAGCTTACAATGGGAACCGACATTTACACGGTTTCAAAGCTCTTAGGCCATAGGGAGCTAAAAACAACTCAAGTCTATGCGAAAATCATAGACGACAAGAAAAAAGAGGCAGCCAGTAAAATCAAACTTGACCTATGAGCAATCAAACAAAAATACTTGACGACATTCTCTACCAGGGGCTTCGCCCTTGGTCAGAGAAAAACAGCGTGGACGAAAAGTTTGCTCCAAAGTTCCGTGCCCTAAAAGAAGCCTCCACTGATTATCAATTCCGGTATGAAATCAAATTTGAAAGGCCATTTGACAACAAAACCAAATACTACTCAAAGCTGATTCTAAACACCCTCAAAACGGACGTTGAAAGGCTCTACAACCTCATCAGTGAAGATGATACTGAAAACCTAATCCGCTATTGGCTGGATGATACTTTGAACAAGCGTTTAAAGACCCGTTTAAAAGACATTGGAAAGCTGATTAAAGAGAAGGAATTTGATTTGACATTCATAGATCCCAAGAAAGCTTCCATTGAGTTTGATCAGGCACACAAAGCCAACACCTATATCATCCAATTGCTAAAGCTTGCATACATGCAGCTTTACCTCGAAATCCAAGATGCTTTCAGCACTTGGATTGATGATAAGTTGGTGATAGAGGATTTTTACACCCAGCTTCTACATGAACCAATACCGAAGAAACCATTATTGACCGAGATTCAAATCATTGAGGTTGAAGCAACGGAGAAACCAGTTAAAAAGCCGGAACCCAAACAAAAGGACATTCCATTCAATTCATTTACCTACAAGCAACTCAATACCGCTCAGGAAAAGATTTCCGATTTGTGTAGCAGCTTAAAGTTCAACAACCTGATAAGTCAAGACACAACCGTTCCGAATTTCAAGCGAGTATTTTCTAATGCCGAAATCAAAAATCCTGTAGTCTGGACAGGCACAATCAGCGAACTGTTCTACTTCATCAAACTCATTCACAACGACCTGAAATTGGTTGAGAACTTGAAGCAGAAGCAATGGGAAGTTACTTGCCTATGCTTCATTGATGCTGATGGTAAGCCCTTTGAAAGAGCAAAATTCAGGTCGCAGAAGAAACCGAAACTAACAGCTCAAAAAATTGAAAAGTCTGTTTCCAACCTGAAATAAGGTACTCTGCACTTTACACCTTCTATCTTTTTTCTGTTTTTGTTTAGCCCTCTTTTGCTCAAAAAGGGGGCTTTTATTTTTCATGCCCCACTCTGCACTCTGCACTCTGCACTGCACCTTGCTTTCTGCACTCATAACGCCCTGTTAGCCATTCTAATTTAGCCCTGTATTCGACAATCGAATATGACATTTGGCCAGATGTCCATTTCCTAATTCATAATTGATTAAGTCATGGACGAAATAATTGAACGTCTTGAAAATCTCCAACGCCTAATTGAGAGCCAGGGGATTTACACAAAGGAAGTTTTAAACTTCAATGAAGCTTGCCAGTATCTTGAGCTTTCCCAATCTCACTTGTACAAGTTGACAAGTGCAGGGAGCATTCCGCACTACAAGCCCAATGGAAAGAAGCTCTATTTCAAAAGAAGCGAGTTGGAAAGCTGGTTGCTACGCAACCGCAATTCCACTCAGGAAGAAATAGACCAAAGGGCAGCGGATTACCTAATCAAGAAAGGGAGGGTGAAGCTATGAACGAGATAATGGATATGATCTTGACGCTAACTCAAGACATTAAAACAGTCAAAGCCTACCTCCTCAACTTCCACAAATCACGTTTGGAGCAATTCAGCGAAGAGTGGATTGATGGACAGGTAGTGATGCAAACGCTTCACATCAGCAAAAGAACCCTCCAATCCCTTCGGGATAGTGGGGTTCTTCCCTACAGCCGAATCAATGGTAAGTTCTACTACAAGGTTTCTGATATAGAAGCCTTGCTGGAATCAAATTACTCACCTTCAAAATCAAAGCACTATGGAGGTAAGTAGAAAAGCCATACTCGACAAAACGCACTACGGCTTAAATATCTACGCCTATGTGCTACGACAGTACTATCCGGGTGAAACAGTCCTTTCCCTTTCGGGAAGGGACTGCAAACCTGCGAAGAACCCTTTCAATGAGGACATGCCTACATTGTTGGTAAAGGTTGTTGACGGTTGTGCTACGCACACCGATTCAGAAGAAGCCATTGCACAAGGCAATGTCTTTGATTTCGCTGCACTGCATTTCAGCCTCGAAGGGCAAGCCCTTCTCGATAAGCTGAATGAAAAACTGCATTTGCGCATCGGTAAGCAACAAGGTTTTTACGTTCAGGCAGATTCGCAACCTGCGGTTGCTCTTCCTGAAATAGTCAAACCGGCTGCGCCAGTTTTCAGCTATTTCATTAAGCCTGTCACCAACGTAACACCAAGTCGGCAAGCCTCCTTGGTTGAGGTGTACCACCTTATCAAAGGCAATGAATTTGCTTCGTGTACAAGTACACTCCGCAACTTTCCCGATCCGAAGGAAGCCAGAAAGTACAAGGCTCAAAATTTCGATTATGTGACCTTCTCAGGCACTTTCTCAAAGAGAAATGATGCAAACCTTCAAAGACATTCAGGTTTGCTCACAATCGATTTTGACCAAATTGAGGACATTCCTACACTCAAGACGGCACTACTCAACGACCACTACTTTGAAACGGAGCTATTGTTTGTATCTCCTTCAGGTGATGGCTTAAAATGGGTAATCCCAATCGACTTGACGCAGGCAAAACACCAGGACTATTTCAAGGCAGTGGCAAACTACGTTTCCCACACCTACCAACTCGAAATAGACCAATCCGGAAAGGACATTTCAAGAGCCTGTTTCCTTCCACATGATTCAGAAATATTCATCAATCCTAAATACTTGTAGGACATGGAAAGAAAAACATTCAATCCGCAGGATTGGCTTAATCAGCCAACCCCGCAACCGAAAGTTACAGAGCAACAAACTTTCAATACAGATTCTCAACCAGACGAAGTAGAACGTATCATCCAAAGCATTGAAGCCAACCGAACAGATATTACCTCCACATATAGCGATTGGGTAAATATCGGCTTTGCCTTCTCTGATGAGTTTGGAGAAAATGGCCGTACCCTATTTCATAGGGTGAGCCAGTTTTATCCAGGCTATTCCGCACCGGAGTGCGACAAGCAATTTGACAATTGCTTGAAATCAAAAGGTCATGGCGTTTCACTAAAGACCTTTTTCTACCTCGCCAAAGATGCAGGAATTGACATCGCACCTCCACGAATAGAAAAACAGGATCAGCGAACTTTCAAAAGTGAAAAGCTGAATGGTAGTCAATCTGACTACCACCAGCCCGAAAATCAGGAACCGGAAGAAATGCCAACCCTTCCAGATTCCTTGTTTCCTGAACTTCCTGAATTTCTGCAAAAGGTTGTGGCGGTTGCCACTTCCAATGAAGAAAGAGATATTCTTCTCCTCGGTTCCCTCGGTGCTATCAGCGCATGTTTGCCCAAAGTATCGGGCATCTATGATGGCAAACGAGTATTCCCCAATCTATTCCTATTCATTACAGCCCAGGCATCCGCAGGTAAAGGCCGCTTGGTGCATTGCCGCCAGTTGGTCAATCTCATTCATAAAGAATTGAGGGAACAAGCCAAACTCCATAAACAGCACTATGAATTGGAAATGGTAGAATACAACTCAAAAAAGGGAAAGGAAGAAGGTATCGAGAAACCAGCCAAACCTCCTGAAAAAATGCTGTTCATTCCAGCCAACAACAGTTCAACGGGTGCTTATCAGCTTTTGGGTGATAGTGATGGCAGAGGTCTGATATTCGAGACCGAAGGTGATACCTTGGCCCATGCCTTCAAGAGCGATTACGGCAATTACAGTGATGGCTTTAGAAAAGCCTTTCACCATGAAACCATTTCCTACTATCGCAGAACCGACCGTGAGTTTGTGGACATAGAAAGCCCTTGCCTTTCTACTGTCCTTTCAGGAACGCCAAAACAAGTTTCGGCATTGATACCCAACGCTGAAAACGGCTTATTCAGCCGTTTCATCTTCTATTTCATGAACGTTCGCCCGGTGTGGAAAAATGTCTTTGCCAGTCAAACGGATAACGGCCTGGACGATTACTTTGAAGACTTGGGCAATGAGTTCTATGAACTCTACAAAGTCATCATGCAGAATGAGCCAAAGCAGTTCTACCTTACGGCGGACCAACAGGAGCAATTCAACCAGTTCTTTGGGCAGATACAGGAAAAGTACATGAACCTTCAAGGGTTGGACTACATGGCAACTATCAGAAGGTTAGGTTTGATTGCCTACCGCATCTGCATGATATTTTCCGCTTTGCGAATCATGGAAACAGGCGACACTTCCCATAAGCTGATTTGTGAGGAAAGGGATTTTCAAGCTTCGCTTTCAATGGTCAAAGTGCTGGTGAAGCATTCCAGTAAAGTGTTTGGAGAACTTCCACAAGAAGAGCCTAAGCCAACCCGCATGAATAAGAAGGAGAAGTTTCTGTATGCCTTGCCACATACATTCAATCGACAGAAGTATCTCGAAGTAGCAAAGGCCATGAGCATTCCTGCAAAGACAGCCGAAGGCTATATCACCGCTTTTGCCAAATCGGGATTGGTTCACCGTGAATCTCAGGACAATTATATCAACACCTCACTTGAGGAAGTTAAGGATTCTAAGGATGCTGAGGACGTATAGTCCTTGGCATCCTCCATTTCCTCAAAATCCTGAATCTTAAAAAATCAGTCTAACCTCTTTTTTCTTTCTTTTCTTTTCCTATATTGTCCTAAATTTGACAAGTCATAAATTAACAGGTCATGCACTTTGGTGAAAGGATAAGAGAGCTTAGAGAAAGTCAGGGATTGCTTCAACGACAATTGGCGGCAAACCTTGAAATTGATACACCCATGTTCAGTAAAATTGAGCGTGGTGAACGGAAAGCCAAACGAGATCAGGTTTTGAAAATTGCGGGACTACTCAAAACAAATGAACAAGAATTGCTGGCCTTGTGGTTGGCTGACCAAATAAAGGAGCTTGTAACCGATGAAGATCAGGCATTGCAAGCCTTAAAAATTGCTGAACAAGATATTAACCAAGCAAACACCAAATAAGAATGAACCAAGTACAACATAATGCTATCGTTAATTTCATCTGGAGTATTGCTGATGATGTGTTACGTGATGTCTATACACGAGGAAAATACAGAGATATAATCTTGCCCTTTACCGTGCTTCGCAGGTTAGATGCCATTTTGGAACCCTCCAAAGACAAAGTCTTGGAAATGCATCAAAAACTAAACGAAATGAAGATTGATAACCAATCTGCTCAATTGCGTAAAACCTCTGGTTATGTCTTTTACAATACTTCAAAATACACCTTCAAAAGGTTATTAAACGAACCGGGCAATATTCGTCAAAACTTAGAAACTTACCTTGATGGCTTTAGTAGCAATGTGCAGGACATCATCAGTAAGTTCAAATTGAGAAACCAGTTGGAGACCTTGGAAGAAGGCAACATTACCTTTCCACTGATTGAAAAATTTTGCTCAAGCACTATTAACCTGAGCCCAATGCCTGTCACAGATAAAGACGGCAATGTAGTCATGGATGGCTTGACCAATTTAGGGATGGGCTATGTGTTTGAAGAACTGATACGCAAGTTTAACGAAGAGAATAACGAAGAAGCCGGAGAACACTTCACCCCAAGGGAAATCATTCGCTTAATGACCCACCTTATTTTTGAACCGCTCAAAGGAAAGATTAAGGACGGTACGTATTTGATTTACGACCCTGCTTGTGGTAGTGGAGGGATGCTTACCGAAGCGGAACACTTCGCCAAGAAACTCAACCCCAAAGCTACTTTTCACTTGTACGGTCAGGAAGTAAACCCAGAGACCTATGCTATCTGTAAAGCAGATATGCTGATAAAAGATGAAGACCCGGAGAAGATTGCTTTTGGCTCTACATTGAGTAAAGATGGTTTTCCAAACCTGCAATTTGATTTCATGATTAGTAACCCACCTTATGGGAAAACATGGAAAGTAGATGCAGATGCCATACTTGATAAAAAAGACATCATAGATCCTCGCTTTTCAGTAGGTGTCCCCCGAGTAAATGACGGGCAATTGCTGTTCGTAATGAACATTGTCTCCAAACTGAAAACCAATAGTGATTTGGGCAGTAGAGCAGCCACCATCCATAATGGTTCAGCATTGTTCACTGGTGATGCAGGTCAAGGAGAAACAGAAATACGCAAGTACCTTTTTGAGAATGATTTGCTGGAAGCGGTAATTGCGCTACCCAATGATTTGTTTTACAACACGGGCATTCCCACGTACATTTTTATCCTGAACAACAAAAAGGAAGAAAAGCGAAAGGGAAAACTACAACTCATCAATGTTACCTCGGAGCAGTTTTACAGCAAAATGCGCAAGCCTTTGGGCAAAAAACGTGTGGAGTTTAGCAAAGACCATATCCGTAAGATTACAGACCTGTTTTTGAACTTTGAGAACACCGACCACAGCATCATTCTTGACAATGAAGACTTTGGCTACAGCCAGATAACCGTACACCGCCCGCAGCGTGATGAAGACGGCTATATCATCAAGGATGCCAAAGGCAAACCCAAAAGCGATAATGCCCTTAAAGACAAAGAAAACATTCCTTTGAAGGACGACATAGATGCCTTTTTTGCCAAAGAGGTTACCCCTTTTGTGCCGGATGCCTGGTATAAAAAGAGCGAAACCAAAGTTGGCTATGAAATAAACTTTGCCAAATACTTCTACCAGCACAAAGCACCAAGGAGCTTAGAGGAAATATCTGCCGATATTTTCAAAATTGAGGAAGAGACAGAACATCTGTTAAAAGAAATAATTGAAGCGTAAATGATGGTACAAGACAGAAATACTACCAAATGGATATCCACTGTTCCTGAGCATTGGAAAACTTTGCGTATCAAAAATCTCTTTGCTGAGATAGATGAAAGAAGCGAAACAGGCGAAGAAGAATTGCTTTCTGTTTCTCATTATACCGGAGTAACCAAAAAGAGAGACAGCCTTGAAAACGAGGATGATTTCATTAGCAATGCTAAAACACTGGTGGGCTACAAAAAAGTAGCTGAGAATGATTTGGTAAGCAATATCATGTTGGCTTGGAATGGCAGTTTGGGTATTTCAAAATACGATGGTATTACAAGCCCTGCATATTGCGTATATCGCATCAAGGGAGAAAACAACCCGCATTACTACGGCTATTTGTTTTCTACAGCTATCATGAAGGCTGAATTTAGAAAAAAATCCTTCGGTATCATAGATAGCCGATTACGCTTGTACTCCGATAAGTTTTTCAGTATTCCTGTAGCCGTTCCTCCAAAGGATGAACAAGACCAAATCGTTTTTTACATAAAAGCTCAGTCAAAAAAAATAAAGCACTTCATCCAGAAAAAGAAAGCCTTTATTGAATTACTTAAAGAGCAAAGGCAGGCGGTTATAAATCATAAATTAATTAGTGAAGATCAAAAGGTAAAAATTAAATACTGCGTTACGAAGGTCGGAGCTGGTGTTACCCCTACAGGTGGAGCGACCGTTTACAAGAATAGTGGTGTTATCTTTTTGAGAAGTCAAAATATTCATAATGATGGCTTGAGGCTGGATGATGTAGCGTTTATCACTGAAGATATTCACAAAAGCATGAATGGCTCTCAAGTCAAAAAAGACGATGTTTTAATAAATATCACTGGTGCTTCCATAGGAAGAACCTTTGTGTTTGAATTAGTAGAGGAAGCAAACGTCAATCAACACGTTTGCATTTTAAGGCCAGAAAAGGAGAAAATTCTCCCCAAATTCTTAATGCTTCAATTGCAATCTGATATGATTCAAAATCAGATAAAAACAATTGAAGGAGCTTCCAGAGAAGGTTTAACGAACAGTACCTTAAAAAACTACTATATCTACACCCCTTCAATAGAACGCCAAGAGGAATTGATTAAAGAGATAAAAACCGAAACCGCCAAAATAGACCAAGCCATTGCCAAAGCAGAGAAAGAAATAGAACTCATCAAAGAGTACCGGGAAGCCATGATAGTTAAAGCAGTATTGGGGAAACTGGATTTAAAGGTTCACACTAAAAAAGAAATGGAACATGCCAAGTAAACGGATAACCAGACATATAGACCGTCTAATACTTGATCCTAATAACTATAGGTTCAAAGACAGACCAGAGTACAGACCTGTAGAACTGGAGAATGTTGCAGACCCTCGTGTACAACAGAGGACGCTAAATTTTATCCTTGGCAAAAACAACAGTAATGTAAAGGACCTGATAAGCAGCTTCACTACCAATGGTTTTTTAGATATTGACCAAATACAAGTGACAGAAGTTGGTGAAAATTTCTTGGTACTTGAGGGAAACAGACGAATTGCCACCTTAAAGTATCTATATGACGAATTTAAAAAAGGAAATGATGTCGGTCGTCTTTCAGAATCAGACTTTAAAAGTGTCAACCTTGTATCGATAGAAGACGAAGAGCCAATTCAGCATTTAATCTCTATGGGGCTTCACCACATTAGTGGTAAAAAGAGATGGAATGCCGTAAACGAATCTCAATTAGTTAGTGATCTCATCAGCAACCATAACAAAACAGAACAAGAGGTTTGTGATGCGCTTGGTATATCTACAGTAAAACTCCGCAGAGGTCTAAGAACACTTAGCCTCATCCAACAATACAAGCAGAGTGACTATGGTGATCAATTTGAATCGCCCATGTACACCATTTTTGAGACAGTTATTTCTACACCGGAAATGCGAAGCTGGATTGAATGGAGCAATGAAGATATGACCGCTCATAATGCAGTAAACCTAGAAAGACTGTTTAGCTGGATATCTCAAAGCGAAGATATTGAAATTGATGAAGATGGTAATGAACGTATCTCAACCAAAGAGGCCATTATCAGCCAATACAGACAAATCAAGGAGATTGCAAAGTTTATTAACGACCCAAGAGCAATAGAACTTATGGAAGAAAGCCGCAGCATAGCTGAGGCTTATTCCTACAGTGATGTAATTGGCGAGAATAGACTAAGAAATGCTTTAGATACCCTTCGAAAAGAGGTACAAGTCGCTTTCAATTTTAGTGAGCATTTAACAGAACCTGATTATGGCGAAATACAGCGTCTAAAAGATAAGTTAGACCGATTGATTCCTTCAAGTAAAGCAATTGTCGCTATCAACGATAAACGATTGGCAAGCTACTTTACCACAGTTGATAATCACTTCAGTGAGATATTCGTCCACAGTTACAGAAAGCTCCGTAAAATAAGAGTTAAGAACCTGTCTAAGGTCAACATATTTGTAGGTGGCAATAATTTAGGAAAGACATCCATACTGGAATGCTTTTACTTACTAAGCCAATTGAATGACATAAATGCGTTTCTGGACTTAGAAAAATACAGAGGTAAGTTCTATTCTGATTTTCATTCAAAGTGGATTCATAAAAACTTTCTTTCAGATATTGAATTAGAAGGCTCATTTAATGGAGCTGAAACCAGTCTGTTCCTTTCAAAAACAGAAACCGAGGAGAATATAGAAAAGTCTGGATACCTATCTACCATAGAATCAGAAGGCAAAGTAAACGACCTTACTTTAGAGAGTTCTATTCATCTATACACCAATAAAGCCCCGGAACTTCATTTCACAAAGTCTCAGGTATTGTGTCCAGCCACTTTTACAAGTCCTTTCAGATACAACACTGAATTGCTCAAAAAAGCCCACGCCAATGCGGTAAAAGAAAAATATTTTGACCAGGTGATAGAGTTCATACAAGTCAATTTAGACCCTAGCATTGAAAAGATTGAGATGATCAGTGATGAGGGTGAAAGCAGATTTATGGTTTCTTCCTCTCGCATTAATGAGGTAGTGGACATTACCAAATATGGAGAAGGCTTACAAAGGGTTTTCGAGATAGCCTTGTTAATGGTTTACAGCAAGGATGGGGTGATATGTATTGATGAGGTGGACAGTGCCATTCACAAGTCCTTATTGATAGAGTTTACCAAGTTCATCCAGCAAACAGCAGAGCAATTCAATGTTCAGGTTTTTCTTTCTACCCACAGCAAAGAATGTATTGACGCCTTTGTAAAGAATGATTACCACAATGATTTCATAAGAGCCTATGCCCTTTCGGAAGTAGATGGCGAAATAGCTTGCAAGTACATTGAAGGAGGCCGATTAGAAAAATTGATTGATTCAATAAATTTTGATATAAGATAATGGCTCAGAATTTATTGTATATACTAACAGAGGGATCTCATGACGCTGCGTTTGTTTATCGGATATTGAAAACGAACGGGTTTAGCACAAATAATGAGTTAATCAAGAATTACCCTCAACCGTTGAATGATTTTCTCTCAAGAGACATTTTGAATGTCAGTATTCCCGAAGTAAAAATTCAGGAAGCTCGTTCAAGGTTTCTGCCAGCCTATGTGATGAATAGAGGCAACAATCTTATTCTAACCTATTCAATTGGTGGTGAAAGTAGAGCTGATATTAGAATTTCATTAATAAAAGCACTAAACGCCCTTAATGAACCCGACCCGGATGCAATACAAGCCATACCTGACACATCAATATCAGTGCTATACTTTTTTGATGCCGATAACTTAGGTACTGAGGCAAGAATGAATCAGGTGATAGAAGAGTGTAAGCTGGCATTTCCAAAAGTTGCCTTTGAGGAAGAATATGACCCTGCTGAATTTCATCTGTTTGAGGATATACAGGTAGGTGCATACATATTTAGAAAGCCTGATGCTGATGAAGGAATGTTGGAAGACGTTCTGTTGCCTTTAATGAGAGATGGCAATGATGATATTTTTCAAGCTGCGGAAGGCTTCTTGGCGGTTAATCATACCTGCACACTATTCAGTGCTTCCTTAAAATTGGACACCTCAGGTCAAATTTTAAAAGTGAATGGCGAAAAGTACAGTCATAAAAAATCCTTGGTAGGCACTGTAGGCCAACTAAGAAAAAGCGGAAAATCCAATACTGTTTGCATCAGTGATGCTGAATACATTACAGATGCCAAAATCAATGCAAACGGTACTTGTCTGGATATTATGAGTAGAATAAACAAAGTATTGATTTAAGGAAATGCATACAACAGATACATCAGAAAAGGGCTTAGAAACGATCATAGAAAAGCATTTAATCAATCACAATGGCTTTATTGCCAGCTATAGTGCAGACTATGACCGTGACTTTTGCATCAATGAAAAGCTGTTGTTCGAGTTTTTGGCAGCAACGCAACCTAATGCCCATGATACAATAATCAAAAGAGGCAAAGACAAATTCTTGAAACGCCTTTCTGACCAAATTCGTCAGAAAGGAATTGTTGAAATTTTGCGCAATGGAGTCAAAGATTTGGATTTAAGGGTACAGCTCTACTTTAAAAAGCCAACCTCACTCCTTAACGATAAAGCCCAAAAGCAATACAGCAGCAATATTTTTTCTGTTACTCGCCAGTTGTACTACAGTCTGGAGAATAGCAACTCTTTAGACATGGTGTTATTTATCAATGGTTTGCCCTTGAGCACTTTTGAATTAAAGAACCAATGGACGGGTCAGAATGTAAAACACGCCATTCGCCAATATCAAACAGACCGAGATCCGAAAGAACCCTTGTTTGCCTTTGGCAGATGTATGGTTCACTTTGCCGTAGATGCAGATTTGGTTTACATGACCACACATCTCAATAGTATAAAGACCTTTTTCCTACCCTTTAACAAAGGCAACAATGATGGTGCTGGCAATCCTTTAAACCCCGAAGGCTTAAAAACTGATTACCTATGGAAGGATATTTTAACCAAGGAAAGCCTGAGCAACATAGTAGAGAACTTTGCTCAAATTGTTGAAGAAAAGGATGAAGACACAGGGAAAATCAAACGTAAACTCATTTTTCCCAGATACCACCAACTCAGAGTAGTAAAAAAGCTACTGCATCATTCCAAAGAAAACGGTGTTGGCCAAAAATACCTTATTCAGCATTCAGCTGGTTCAGGCAAATCAAATTCAATTACCTGGTTAGCACACCAGTTGGTGACTTTACATGATAGCGAAAATACTGAGACTGTTTTTGATAGTGTTATTGTGGTGACGGACAGGCGTGTTTTAGATAAGCAGATTAGAGATAATATCAAACAATTTGCTCAGGTCAGCAGCGTGGTTGAAGCCATAGATAAAGGTAGCAGTCAATTAAAGCAAGCCCTTGAAGATGGAAAGAAAATTATTGTAACCACAGTTCAAAAATTCCCATTCATAATAGATGAAATTGGAACATTACAGGCAAAGAAGTTTGCAATCATCATTGATGAAGCCCACAGTAGCCAAAGTGGTGAAACGGCCAGCAAAATGAATTGGGTGCTTTCCGATAAAGAAGAGGCCTACGGTGAAGAAAAAGAGCCCCCTACTTCCGAAGATATTATCAATGAATTGATTGAGAACCGTAAAATGCTTAAAAACGGAAGCTACTTTGCATTTACGGCCACCCCAAAAAATAAGACCCTAGAAACCTTCGGTGAAAAGACAGCCGAAGGTAAATTCATTGCTTTTGATAATTATACCATGAAGCAAGCCATCGAGGAAGAATTTATTCTTGATGTACTTAAGAATTACACCACTTATCAATCCTATTACAAATTAGATAAAGCGGTTGAAGATAACCCTGAGTTTGAAACTCGCCAAGCCAACAAGAAACTACGTGCTTATGTAGAAAGCCATCCATTCTCCATCATGGAAAAATCTAAAATCATGTTAGACCATTTCCATGCGGATATTAGAAAGCTCATCAATGGTCAGGCAAAAGCGATGGTTGTTTGCAAAAGCATTAAAAACGCCATTCTTTACTATCAAGCTTTCAAAGAATACATGAAAGAAATAAACTCACCTTACAAAGCCATTGTCGCTTTTTCAGGCACAAAAGAAATAGACGGAGAAGATTGGGATGAGGCCAGATTAAACGGTTTCCCGAGCAATGACATTCCAACCGAGTTTAAGAAAAAAGAATACCGCTTTCTGATAGTAGCCAATAAGTTTCAAACAGGATTCGACCAACCGCTCTTGCATACCATGTATGTAGATAAAAAATTAGCGGATGTTCAGGCTGTACAAACCCTATCGAGACTCAATAGAGCATACAAACCTTACAAAGAAGACACATTTGTAATGGATTTCTTTAATACCACAGAAGATATTAAAAAGGCATTTGAGCCTTTCTATACTACCACTATCCTTAGTGAGGAAACAGATGCAAACAAACTAAATGACCTACAGGATGCTTTGGACAAAGCTCAGGTCTATTCACAGGATGATGTGGTAAACTTCACCGAATTGTATTTCAAAGAAGCGGAAAGACAGGAATTAGACCCAATCATTGATAAGTGCGTTGCGGAGTATAAAAATGAATTGAATGAAGATGCCCAGATTGATTTCTATGTAAAGGCCAAATCCTTTTTCAGAATGTATGCCTTCCTTTCTAAGCTGCTTTCCTTCAATAATTCCTATTGGGAAAGGTTGTATTGGTTTCTAAAATTCCTGATTCCAAAAATCAAACCAGATGAAATTGAGGATTTAGCCAAAGGCATTCTGGAAGCAATAGACTTGGATAGTTATAGACTAACCCGAACAACTCAGGAAAATATCAAACTAAGTGGTAATGAAGAATTAGACCCTACACCACCAGTAATGAAAGGAACAAAAGGTGAGCCCGGCTTTAATGAGTTGGATGCTATCCTCAAAGAGTTTAATACAAAGTTTGGTATTGATAACTGGACTGATGATGATAAGGTAAAGAATTTTCTGTTTGAGCAGTTGCCTGCAGATTTTGCCCGTGATCAAGCTACTGTCAATGCCGTAAAGAACAGCGACAAACAGAATGCAAAAATAACCTCTGATAAAAAGGTGGAGGATTTGATGCAGGACGTCATTTTCCAATACACCGACTTGTATAAAAAATTCACGGACGACCCAGACTTCAAACGCCAGTATTTAGACTTTGTATTCGACAAGATTTGGAATCAACAATCTAATCTTCAAAACAGACCTAAATAATGGCAAAGCACTGTTTCAACATACTAACATTCAATCACCCGAGCGATTCGCTTACCTTCTATTTTTCAGATAAGGAGCAAGAGGGAACCACACGAATTTATCATTCATTAGTTCCTGATGAGGTCATTGATAAGTATGGAGAGCAGGAGCATTACTACACATCGTTTTGCCAAGAAAAAGAAGGGTTCATTCCGGTCACTAAGCCAACTACACCAACCTTTGAGAAAATCACAACTGAAGAAGGAATTGAGAAAACCGTTCCGATTTCCAATTCCGCATTGTCTTCATCTATTCTCAAACGCTACTACAATTCATTAATCCATAACCATTTCAAAACTAAGGGCTGTTTGGTCAAACCTAATTTTGTAAGCGATACAGAAGTTTGGTTGCCAAGCGATACACAAGACAAGGAAGGGATATACAAAACCTTTGACCGTTTTTCATTGAAGGTACAGTTCAGGACAGTTTCCAATAGCCTTGAATTGTTGGTCACATTTGAAGGCAAGTCAAAGATTTTCAAAACCCCTGTATCGGAACTATTTGAAGAAGTACCGGTAAGGGCGTTCAATTGGGTGCTCTATGAAAAAGGACTTCACCGCTTTGATGAATTGCCGGATGAAGGAAAAAGAAATTACGATAAGGTTTATCCTGTTTGGAATTTTGAAATCAGGGATGCTTTGCATCAGGAAACAGAAGCCCCGGACAAGACGAACAAATACAAGAAATTCAAAACGGCCATTGATAAATTTTACAGAGAGCAGCTTAATACAGCCGAGTTCAAGGCCATCATTCCGCTTTCATCTAAAGGGTTTATACCAGTTGATGAAGTCCGCATTGGTTCAATTGAAAAGTCCAGCAACAAACTCGTATTTGGAAATCAAAAGCTTCACCATGTACCGTATTATGGCATTACTGAAAATGGTCCTTTCGAGTTAAGCCCATCATCAAAGATTCATTTCTTTTTTATTCTCCATGAAGATGATAGAGAAGTAGCTACCAAGATTCACAACTACTTTAACGGCAAACTCAACGGCTTTAGGGGGCTATCAAAGTTCATTCATACACCGTATCATCCAGATAAAGAACTCGCAATCTATTTCAAGGACAGGGATAACCCTTGGCCGGAACTGTATGACCAAATCAATAACAAGGACTTTGATACCGACATTCAGCACATAGCTATTTACATTACCCCAATCAGCAAGAATGTTCCAGTCAAATCTCAGAGGTTGGTTTACTACAAGCTGAAAGAGCTACTATTGAAAAAAGGAGTTTCCTCTCAGGTGATAGATCCTGATAAAGTAATTACCAACGACAAGTATCATTTCAGCTTGCCAAACATCGCAATTGCCATTCTCGCAAAGCTCAATGGCACTCCTTGGAGGTTGGACACAAAGCTGAAGAATGAATTGATTGTTGGAGTTGGAGCATTCAAGCACACAGAAGTTGACATCCAATATATCGGCAGTGCTTTCAGTTTCTCCAATACAGGGAAATTTAATCGCTTTGAATGCTTTCAGAAAGACCAAACAAAAGAGTTGGCAGGTTCAATCCTAAGAGCGGTGAAAGACTATGTGAATGTAAATACAGGAATCCGAAGGCTGGTAATTCACTTCTACAAAGACATGAGTAGAGAGGAAGTAGAACCGATTGAGAACGGCCTGAAAGAATTGGAATTGAACATTCCGGTCTTTATCGTCACCATCAACAAAACGGAATCATCCGATATTGTTGCCTTTGATTTGGACTGGAAAGATTTGATGCCCGTAAGTGGCACATTCATCAAATTAGGCTACAACAGGTTTTTACTGTTCAACAATACCAGGTATTCAGCATCGGAGTTCAATTTCAATGATGGATTTTCATTTCCGGTAAAGCTCAAAATTAATTGCTCCAATCCTGAATTGGTGGATGATTACAAAACAGTCAAAGAGCTTATCGATCAAGTGTATCAATTCAGTCGCATGTACTGGAAATCAGTAAGACAACAAAATTTGCCCGTAACAATCAAGTACCCTGAAATGGTGGCAGAAATGCTCCCCTACTTTGAAGGCAACGAGATTCCTGATTACGGAAAAGACAACCTTTGGTTCTTGTAATGGACAGAATAGAAGAAATATTTAAAATTAAGGACGTAAAGCCGACTGCTGTAAGGATAGTAGTACTGCGCTACCTATTAGAACAAAAGAAAGCACAGTCTTTAAAGGACATTGAAGTTGGTCTCGATCAATCAGACAGAAGTTCAATTTTTCGCACACTAAAAACTTTTGAAGATCATAAGGTGATCCATAGTATCGAAGATGGCTCAGGGATGACCAAGTATGCTGTATGTGTAGAAGGCTGCAATTGCGATCCAGAAGACCTTCATTATCATTTCTATTGCACTTCATGTGAAATGACTTTTTGCCTTTTAGACCACCCTATTCCTTTAGTCAATCTACCAAATAATTTTAAAATGGCACAAGCTAACATGGTCATTAAAGGATTATGCGATAAGTGTAACCAATAACCTTTGCAATCGGGTTGCACTATCGCTTCATTATCTTTGTGACCAATGAAGTATTTATCTTTGATATTCGCCACGTTTACGCTGATGCTCTCCACAGTCCCTATTGAGGGAGCTTGTCGTAGTAACTCGTATGATGGTGTTTACAACTACTCAAATACAGAATCTAGTCAGCAGGAGAGCGGAAATCAGGATAACGAAAATTGCCCCCCACTCTGTCGTTGTCAATGTAGTCATGTACATGCAATCTCTTTTGGAAACAATAGGGTAATTATCAATCTGGTATTTGCGGATAATAATAAGTTGCCCAGAAACTACAACAATGGTATTTCTTTTAATTTAATAAATGCCGTTTGGCATCCCCCAAAGTTTTCCTAAAAGGTTATTGCTTACTTATTCACGGGCATTAACACCTGTGTTTTTAAAGTCACGTCAGTGTTATTCAATAACCACCATCCCGCCTACTGTCCAATAGAACAGTAGGGCTTGTATTTCCAAATCAACATGTTTAAAAGTCATAAACATCAGGACTTCTTTATCAAGAGATCCTGATAAAAGTAAAGCTATGATTAATCAAATAATTTCGTTTTCAATAAAAAACAAGCTTATTATTGGCCTCCTCACGCTGGCGCTCATTGGAGTGGGTATATACTCCATGTCCACCGTCAATCTGGGCTCTGTACCCGACATTACCAATAATCAGGTGCAGGTAATTACTGTATCAGAAAACCTGGCCACTGAGGATATCGAACAGTTCGTTACTTACCCTGTGGAGCTGGCCATGGGCAACCTGCCGGGAGTAGATGAAATCCGTTCTGTTTCGAGGTTCGGCCTCTCTGTCGTTACCATTGTTTTTGAAGACGATATGGGTACCTATCTGCCCCGCCAACTGGTACAGGAAAAACTGATCGAATTAAAAGAGACCATACCTGAGAAATTTGGAAGCCCATCAATGGGTCCCATTTCTACCGGTTTAGGCCAAATTTATGAATACACCATTGAACCACAAGAGGGTTATGACTCGATGTATTCACCTATGGAGTTGCGCACGATCCAAGAATGGATTGTAAAACGGCAATTAACTTTGCTTGAAGGTGTGGTTGAGGTGAATTCTTTCGGTGGCTATATTAAGCAATATGAAGTGGCCATTAACCCGGATAAACTCAATGCACAGAATGTGAGCATCTCTCAAGTATATGAGGCTCTGGCCAGAAACAATGTTAATACCGGTGGGGCTTACATTGAGAAGAACAGGATGTCTAATTTCATCCGTGGAGAAGGCTTGGTGCGCTCTCTGGATGATATCCGAAAAATCGTCATAAAAACAGAAAATGGGATCCCGGTTACGGTAGGTGATGTAGCCTCTAAAGTACACTTCGGCAGCCAGGTGCGATATGGGGCTTTCACACAGGATGGAAAAGAAGCTGTTGGCGGCATTATTATGATGCTAAAAGGCTCCAATCCCAATGCAGTCATTCAGAATGTAAAAGAGCGTATGGAAGAGATAGAAAAATCTCTTCCGGAGGGATTAGCGATCAATACGATAATTGATCGTAGTGATTTAATTTCCAGGACTACCGATACTGTAAAAACCAATCTTATAGAAGGGGCGCTGATTGTCATTTTCGCCCTGGTGATTCTGTTGGGTAGCCTTCGTGGCGGTATTATCACTGCGACTACCATTCCGCTTTCCCTACTGTTTGCCTTCATTTTAATGAAGCAGTTCAATGTGTGGGCCAACCTGATGAGCCTTGGGGCCATTGATTTTGGGATCATCATTGACGGGGCGGTGATCATTATAGAGGGCACAGTGTATGAAATCCAAAAGCGCATCCGGTCAGGGAAAATCAAATTCAACCAGGGCGTAATGGATGAGGTTGCTTATGATGCGGGCAGTACAATGATGAGTTCGGCCTTTTTCGGACAGATTATCATCCTCATTGTATTTACCCCCATCTTATTCCTTACCGGGGTGGAAGGTAAGATGTTTCAGCCGATGGCCTATACATTTGGCTTTGCCATGATTGGTGCCATTTTCCTTTGTCTGACGTATGTACCGATGATGTCGGCCTTGTTTATGAAACCTGTTCAAAACAAAAAGAACTGGTTTGGACGATTTGAACGCTGGCTGGAAAAGGTTAGTGATAAAATAATAGATGGCATTCAATGGGTTTATTTGCCTTTGCTAAAAGGTGCGCTGCGTTTTAAAGCAATTGTGATCACCGTAGCTATTGTGCTACTAGTAGCAGCCGGTTTCATTTTTTCACGTATGGGAGGGGAGTTTGTGCCACAGCTTGATGAAGGAGATATCGCGATGCAGGCACTCATCAGGCCCGGAAGTTCCCTAAGTGAGTCTAAAGAGGTATCAATCAAGATTGAGAACCTGTTGCTGGAAAGTTTTCCCGAAATAAAAACAGTAACTGCCAGAATTGGGGTGGCCGATATCCCTACGGACCCCATGCCGATGGATATAGCCGATATGTACCTCATATTGGAAAAAGATAAAGATAAATGGGTTTCAGTTGAAACCAAGGACGAGCTAATTGAGCAAATCAAGGAAAAGCTGGAAACCAATCTGACCGGGGTTAACCTGGTATTTACCCAGCCGGTAGAGCTGCGTTTTAATGAGTTGCTTGAAGGGGTACGGGAGGACATTGCCGTAAAACTCTATGGCGAAGACCTGGAAGTGCTTGCCGCAAAAGTGCAGGAAATGGCGGATATAATTTCTACCGTGCCAGGAGCCGGTGATGTAAACCCAGAACGTACATCAGGACTTCCCCAAATGACCGTTCGTTACAATCGGGATAAAATTGCCCAATATGGATTGGACATTCAAAAGATCAATGAGTATGTGAGTTCAGCCTTTGCAGGTGGTGTGGCCGGGGTGATTTTTGAAGGTGAAAAAAGATTTGATCTGGTCATCCGCTTTGATGAGGCGCACCGGAAAAGTATTGATGACCTGCGCACACTCTACATTGATCTACCCGATGGTACCCAAGTTCCGATAAAAGAAGTGGCCGACATTAGCTATGTGCCTGGCCCCATGCAAATCTCCAGAGACAACACGTATAGACGTACTTATGTGGGAGTCAATACAAGAGGTCGTGATGTGGAATCAGTAGTAAACGACATTCAGAAAAAACTGGATGCACAACTAGACTTGCCTCCGGGTTATTATATTTCCTACGGTGGGGAGTTTGAAAATCTGGAAAGGGCTAAAAGCAGATTAGCAATTGTTGTACCCATTGCTCTCTTTCTCATCTTTGTTCTGCTCTACTTCGCCCTGAAATCATTTTCTCAATCCATTATGATCTATATAGCTATTCCACTGGCAGCTATTGGGGGAGTATTTGCACTATGGGTTAGAGATATGCCATTTAGTATTTCAGCGGGAGTTGGTTTTATTGTGCTTTTTGGTGTAGCTGTCCTGAACGGTTTGGTATTGATCAACCGATTTAATTCCCTAAAAGAGGAAGGAGTCACCAGCATCAGAGACCGCATTTTTACAGGAACTAAAGAACGGATCAGGCCTATTATGCTTACCGCAACCACGGATATTCTTGGATTTATGCCCATGGCGTTTTCAGCATCTGCCGGAGCAGAAGTGCAGCGGCCTTTGGCTACTGTGGTAATTGGTGGTATGCTTACTGCCACCTTGCTTACGCTGGTAGTGCTCCCAGTGCTATACACTCTTGTAGAAGGAAGAAGTGACAGAAGAAAAAGCCTGAAAGCACCGAATGCTAATGTGATCATTGCCCTGATCGTTTGTGGTGGACTGGTTGGTTTACCGGCTGTGGCAAATGCACAGCAGCAGGGACAGGAGAAAGACAGCCTACCTACGATCACATTAGAACAGGCCAGAAAGCGGGCTGTAGAAAGTTATCCTAAAATTCAATCGGCACGTCTGGAAATTGAAAGCCAGCAGGCTCTCAAGAAAACAGCTTGGGACTTAGGGAATACCCAAATATTTACTGGTAAAGAGGAAGTGGGCAATGGATCGGATGGTGTCTACACACAATTTGGCATCCAGCAGCAGCAGATTGATGTGTTCGGTATAGCACCACGTTTGAAATTGCAAAAGGAACGGGTGGCATTGGCAGAAGCCGCTCTGGATTTGTCTGTAATAGAACTGGAAAGGGAAGTAAGTCAGGCCTGGGCGCAGGTATATGCTTCAAAGAATAATTACCAGGTGTATGAGCAGTTGGATTCGGTTTTTACCGATATTGAAAGAGCCGCACGAATCCGCTTAGAAACAGAAGCCACTTCCAAGCTGGAATATTTGGCTACTTCCAACCAGGCCAATCAGGTACAGATACAGAAGGAGCAGGCGTACAGAGATTATCTCAGCGCCTTGCAGCGGCTCAACCTTTGGTTTGCCAATGATACCCTCTTTACCGTGCCGGATATCCCGGCCACTCACTTGGATGAACCGCTGAATTATGTAGCCGATTCCCTAATGAACCATCCTATTTTGAATGTTTCAAAACAACAGGTAGATGTAGCGGATGCGACCATAAAAGAAAGGCGTTCGCAGTTTTTTCCACAGTTGCAAGGCCAATATGGACGACAACAAGTTGATGGGCAATCAGGATTTTATCAGTACCAAATTGGTATTCGGATCCCTTTGTTTTTTGGGCCTGAGCTTGGCAGAACACAATCGGCCAAAATACAGCGGGATATTGCAGGACAAAACCTGCGACAAAACCAGTTGGAGTTGAATGCAGCTTATCAGGAAATGAAAGAGCAGTATCTGAAATGGCTTTATTCATGGAACTACTACAGGGATGAAGCACTACCCCTGGCGCAGGAACAACGAGCCGGAGCTATTTTGGCTTATCGGGAAGGGGCCATTGACTATGTGACTTTTCTGCAAAACATCAGGGATGCCATTCGCATAGAGGTGGACTCATGGAATGCCTTCGGCAACTACCTGAATAGCCGCTACCAACTGGAATACTATTTAAAAACATCAAATTAAGCATTTAATAAAACCTGAATGGATAATCAGATTAAAAATATAAACACAATGAAAAAGCAAATCATATATATACTGGCATTGGTACTGATGGTATCGGTATTTACGGGCTGCGATAACAACTCGGCTGATAACTCAGGTGATGCCTCTCACGAAGAACACAGTGAGGGCGAGGCTGGGCACGAGGGTGAAGAAGGAACTAATGAAGAAGGGATGGCTGAGCTTCACCTTTCGGATCTCAAGTTTGAAAGCCTGGGCATCAAAATTGACACACTACCCATTCGCTCACTATCGGGCGTGGTAGAAGCAAATGGCCAGTTAGAAGTGCCACCTCAGCATGAAGCAACCGTTACAGCTATTCTGGGAGCCAACGTAACCTCCATCAAAGTGATAGAGGGAGACCAGGTTAGCAGAGGGCAGGTATTGGCCTATATTTCTCATCCCAACCTGACCAGGTTACAGACTGACTATGTAAGGGCTTATAGCCAATTACAGTTTCTGGAAAAAGAAAACCAGCGGCAGAAAAGGCTCTATGAAGAAGAGGTAGGTTCCGGAAAAACTTATCAGCAAATTCAGGCGGACTACCAGGCCATGAAAGGTGAGGTAAAAGGCTATGAAGCCCAATTGAAGCAGCTAAGCCTGAATGTGGAGAAGATACGGAGTGGGGAAATCTATGGGTACGTACCTGTAGTCAGTCCCATCCATGGATTCATACAAAAAGTCAAGGTTCAGATTGGTCAATATGTAGACCCTCAGACCAAGATGTTTATGATTGTCAATACCGACCACATTCATGCCGACCTGATGGTGTTTGAAAAGGATATTTATAAAGTAAAGGTAGGACAAAAAGTGTCCTTTACTGTGGAGTCTGTTCCGGGAAATACGCTGACTGCCAAAATCTATTCGGTAGGCAAACAATTTGAACAAAACCCGAAAGCGGTGCATGTACACGCAGAGATAGATCAAAAAGAAGATTTTTTGATCCCGGGGATGTATATCAATGGTAAAATAAGAACGGGTGATAATCAGGTAAAAGCCTTGCCGGAAAGTGCCATCATAGAAGAAGAAGGCAAGCCTTATATTTTTATGGCGGAAGCGCATGAAGAAGATGGCAAAACCGAATGGGCGTTTAAAGCCATAGAAGTACGAACAGGTATCACAGAAGACGGATGGGTAGAAATTAAATTGTTAGAGCCACTTCCTGAGGGCACAAAAGTAGCCTGGAACAACGCTTATTACCTAATTTCTGAAATGAAAAAAGGGGAGACTGGTGACGATGATTAAAGATAGAAGTATGAAAAAAACAATATTCAAAATATCGAGAATGGACTGCTCCTCTGAGGAACAGTTAATTCGTATGAAATTGGAGTCGTTTTCCAATATAAAACACCTTGAATTTGACATACCTTCCCGTCAACTTGGAATTTACCACATTGGTGACATAGATCAAATTCATCAGGCTATCAGCGAGTTGAACCTAAACGATAAATTGGAAAACACAGAAGACGCTGATTTGCCTTCAGTTGTTGACGAATCGCATCAAAGGAAAATACTATGGTGGGTATTGGGCATCAATTTCGGCTTCTTTGTAGTAGAAATGACTACCGGATGGATATCCCGCTCTATGGGTCTGGTGGCTGACTCGCTGGATATGCTGGCAGATTCCATCGTCTACGGCCTGAGCTTATTTGCTGTCGGTGCAGCTATTTCTCGTAAGAAGAAAGTAGCCAAAATCAGTGGCTATTTTCAGATGGGATTGGCTCTGTTAGGTTTTTCAGAAGTTTTGCGCAGGTTTTTCAGCGAAAGCGAAACACCGCTGTTTCAATGGATGATCATCATTTCGGTACTTGCCTTAATTGGTAACTTGGTCTCGCTTTGGCTGATCAACAAGGCTAAAAGTGATGAAGCTCACATGCAGGCCAGCGCGATATTTACATCTAATGATATTATAGTGAATGGAGGGGTAATACTAGCTGGGATTCTGGTTTATTTTCTAAAAAGTAAATGGCCGGATCTGGTTGTTGGTGGTGTTGTTTTCTCCTTTGTTATGCGTGGTGCTTTTCGAATATTGAAATTGGCAAAATGATTGATTCTAATCCCACCTCTCACCCATGTGCCTCCAATAGGTTCATTCCGTTCGTTCGTACCTCACTCTCTTCATTCACCCACTTCCAGCACCGCACAGCAAGAGTAGCCCGTTATTCCATTCCTCCCGATCCTTATCGGGATACATTCCATACCGTGCTACACTTGCTTTTTCCAACGCACCCCCCAACGCAGGTAAAGCGGTGTTCGTCAGTCGTTCCGTTTTGTTCCGCAAAAACATATCTGCAAGGAGGGCCGAGCGTTAAAAAACAATTCAGTGAATTGTTTTAGCGAAGGAGCCTGATTGAAGCGTGGGCTTGGCTTTATCCTCCTTGCGTATACCGTTCACTTACCAGTTCGTTTGCGCTCCAGTGGGTGCTCACTCACTGCCGTTCACTTGTTTTGCTTCACACACTCTCTCCTTCCTCACTCGCAGCTATTTCAGCCCCCCAAACTCCTTCTAAGGTGTTCGCTACACTCACAATATTTTTTATTGGGGGTCTGCCGCTGCTTATTGTTTTTGCTCGCCTGCGGGTCGCTGCGGGCTGATCGGGCTGTCATGTTTTTTGCTTTCCCCAATGTGCTTTCAGTCGCTTCGTTTCAGTCATTCGTTCCTCATTCCTTCAATTCAGCCACTTTCAGCACCGCTCACAAGCGTAGCTCTTTCACTTCACTACACGAGCCAACCCAACGTCATTCCGCAATCTGCCTGCAATCCTCCTCCAATGGTTTTGTACTACACTCAAAAAATACAAACCCTACAAAAGCTATTGCAGGCAGTTATTGCTCCATTCCTTTCCAACAATCGTTTCGTTCCGTTCAGTCGCTACCCTTGCCTTTGCCGACCCTGATGCAAAAAAACACGCCAGCCCTGCCGTAAACGGTAGGCGTCTGCCGCCCTCATTCTTCGGGCTTTTGCAGCCACCACCCTTGCTCCGCTCGCAGGCGGCTCGCAGAAATGGCTTCGCCTTGGTTTACCTGCGTTCACTCAGCTTTCGCAATCATGCTTATCTCTGATTGATATATTTAAGTATTTGCTTAAATATTAAACTCCTTTTCCTTTCTTTGTATTTATTTAAGTAATCTCTTAAATACGATTCTATATGACGAAAACTTGTATTAGGGTTTATGCTGATGAACAACAGATCAAACAGTGTAAGACAGCCATTGAAACAGTAGATGATGAAGTAATCCGAATAGCAAGGGCACTCAACCTTGCTGGTAATGAAGTACGCCTAAAAATTCTGTTTCTATTGGACAAGGAATCCAAAATGTGTCCATGTGATCTTAGCGAAATTCTGGATATGACAGTTCCTGCAATTTCTCAGCATTTGAGAAAGCTCAAAGATGCAGGGCTGGTTGAAACAAACAAAGTAGGTCAAACAATATTCTACTCTATTTCCGAATCCAACAACCTCATTCTAAATCCAATATTGGAGCTATTAACATCAGAAAAAGAATCAACAATATGACGAACAAGAAATCAAGCTCATTAGTAATTACAAGCGTATTGACGGCTATTAGTGCATCACTTTGTTGCATTACACCAGTGTTGGCACTACTTGCAGGTTCAAGTGGAGTAGCTGCAACATTTTCTTGGTTAGAACCTTTTCGCCCTTGGTTGATTGGAATAACAGTAGTCGTTTTAGCATTTGCATGGTATCAGAAATTGAGGCCAAGAACGGAGGAAGAAATTGCCTGCGTTTGTGATGAAGAAAAGCCCTCTTTTTGGCAGTCAAAGAAATTCCTTGGTATAGTGACGGTATTTGCAGCGATCATGCTTGCATTCCCTTATTACTCAGATACTTTTTACCCCAAAACCAAACTATCAGAATCAGAAAATGTCAATTTCGAATCAACCTACGAAATCAATATTGTTGGAATGACCTGTACGGGATGCGAAGAACATGTAAAACTTGAAATTGGTAAGCTTCCTGGTATTTTAGGATTAGAGGTTTCTTATGAAAAAGCAAATGCAGTGGTAACGTTTGATGAATCTAAAACAGACATTGAGCAAGTAAAATCAGCTGTTAACAAAACAGGTTACAAAGTAGAATCGGTAAACAAATCAAAATGAGTGAAGTAGTCCTTAAATCAACAATTACTTGTCCTAAATGTGGACATGAGAAAGAAGAAACCATGCCTACAGATGCGTGTCAGTATTTCTATGAGTGCGAAAATTGTAAGGAGATACTTAAACCGTTACAAGGTGATTGTTGCGTTTACTGCTCTTATGGTACAGTGGCATGCCCACCAATCCAAGAAGGTGGTAACAGTTCATGCTGTCGGTAAATCAGACAATAAATAACTCAAACATAAAGCAAAGTTACAGGCCTGCGGATGCGAGAGCTGCAAGGGTTCGCTACGCCTGTTTGGTAAAAAAATCTCCACCCTACGGGTAGTATTTTTTTCCCACAGCCCTTGCTGCAATCGCACCGTCCTGTGATGACGGGGCATTATGTATAAGTTCTTATTCAGAGTCCGTTTCGGCAGCCGGTGGTTGTTGGCGGGCGTTCGCACCTCAGGTCATCCGTTCCATGCAGGCATTCAGCGTTTCGGTATCACCGATTATACGCTACGTGTCTTTTGGTTCGAGTTGTGCCTTTCAGAGCTTCCTTTTTAGGGGGCTCTTTTTTTTACTCGTACAGGGAAAATTTTAAAAAGAGAAAAGCAAAGTTAGGCGGGCTCGCACAATCCCAACACACTATCGGACTGTAAAGGTCAAGCCCTACGGGTTTTGAAAAAAATCTCCACCCTTCGGGTAGTATTTTTCTCAAAAACCTTGACAGCCGACCTCCGCCCGCCTTTTCAAGAGCTTTCTCTTTTCTTTTTTTCCCTTTTTTCTTTTCTCTTTTGAAAAAATGTATGCGAAGCGTAGCGAGCAAAACTTTAATGGCTCACTGTATGAAATCGTTTCGTATCAAAACACACCGACTGGACAGCAGCTACCAACAGCCGCACTTCTTTATCCTGAATAAAGGATTGAACAGCGGGAAACCGCTCAACAACGCTTGCCCAAATTGCTTTGTTTGCCTCACAGAATGTGACGAGCACAGGGAATTTCTCTACTGGCTTTGCTTTGGAATATGGAAATCAAAATCCTTCCACTATTTCCTGAAAGGCTCTGTAATTCCTTTCGTCACCATTGGCGAAACTCGAAAACTAATCCGAGAAAGCTCCATCAAAGCAAGCTGCAAAGCCCAGGCATTCCAAAAGGCAATTCAAGCTCTTCAACTTCTCGATACCAACGAGCAAAAAATCAAGGTCACACTAAAGATGATTGATACTGCCAGACAAGCCATATTTTATGATTTGTTGAAAGGAACAGGTGCAGGATAGATTCCTGACCTGCCAAAAAAACAGGGCAACAAAAGCAAAATAAAGCACACTACCGCAACAGCACCCAAGAGAGAACTACCGCCTAATTCTTGAAGTAATTTAGTTGGCGAAGGGCAAATCCATGGTAAGTCCGTGTCAAGTCCAAGCAAATGTTTAACTCCTTAAAAATCGTAAAGAGATGGGAAAAATTAATCAAGGTATTCTCGGTGGTGTCTCAGGACAGGTCGGGAATGTAATCGGTGGAACTTGGAAGGGCATCGATTACCTGCGCATCAAACCTTCCAGTGTAGCGAACCCAAGAACTGAAGGTCAGGTTGACCAACGTTCGAAGTTCTCAACTGTCTTGCGGTTCTTGCAGCCCATGACAGACTTCCTGAGAGTCGGTTTCAAGTTGTATGCAAACAAAATGACCCAATTCAATGCGGCCATGTCATACAACCTGAACAATGCGATTACCGGAGCATATCCAAACTTCATGATTGACTATGCAAATGCATTGGTTACTCGTGGTAATCTAACTGGTGCTGCCGGTGGTGCTGCGTCTTCTCCAAGTGCTGGAGATGTAGAAGCAACCTGGACAGATAACTCAGGTAGCGGTAGTGCTCAAGCAACAGACAAAGCTCTGATTGCTCTTTTGAATACGACCAGAGGAGAAGCAGTGTTTACAACTGCGGGACCTGCAAGGTCTGCCGGATCAGCGACCATTCCAGTACCTTCTGAGTACTCAGGAGAAGACGTTGAAGTCTTCTTAGGGTTTGTATCAGAGGACGGAACTAAAGTCGCTAACAGCGTTTATTTAGGCTCTGTAACAGTTGCGTAAAGCGATTGGTGTTTTCGATAAAAACCGCTTCCTTTGTGGAGCGGTTTTTTTATGCCCGCACACTTCGTTTTTCCTTTCTTTAGTCCTTAATTAGCCTAATATCAACACTTCTTGTTGCTAATCTGTTGCTAATACGATATAACTACCTGATATACAGGTATTGAAAAGATATTGTATCGGGAAATAGGCAATAGAAACAGTACAAATCAACTATAATTAAGTACAAATAAAACCCTCTAAACATCCCGTTTAGAGGGTTTTATGTTTTTGGGTATTTGTAATTGTTTCGGTTTGATTAGGTAGACAATAATCCCCCTTTCACACACTGAGTATGCTATTTTGAACCTTCCAATTTCAAATAAATTGTTGCGGTGGTTCCTTTTCCTACTTTGGATTGGATTTCAATTTCCCCTTCATGCAATTCTAAAAAGTTTTTAACGGCTACCAAACCAAAGAAAATATACTCTTTAATCAGCTTTTCAAAATTCTTATCTAAGTAATTACAATAAATTCTTATTCTTTGGTGCTGCTTCTTGCACAGTTCATTACATTTTTTCTTATAGGTAATATTACATTTTTCTGAAAATTCCTCTGAGCTGTCACTCCCTTGGACGATGAGTGCATCATTGGGGTTATTTTGGAAAAAATGTGGTACTGTTGACAGAACAGAATTTAAAATCAGTCTTGCATCACCATTATTAAAAACTTCATCATCAACAAAAGCCCCAGTCTTAATATTGTAGTCTCCAAAACCTAAATTATAAACCTCCCTCGCTAAAAAAGTCCACAGGACTTTTTCTTTACGCTCGGTCCTCCAGTACAGGGTATTTTACTACCTCATCACCCGCTCCCGATACGCTTCACTCCCGAATTCCTACCGATCGGGATTAAAATATCGGGACAGGCTTTCTAGGAGAAGTGATCGTCTAGAAAGAAAATTGTAAATATTGAGCCGAAATTGCAGAATATTAAAATACGACTGTAGTTAATGCTGTAGATCCTTCTTGCTACGAAGCCTGTATTATTGAAATTCTACTAGTAGCTCCAATTTTTAGAAACTGATACGGCAACTGACTTTTGTGCATAGAATTAGGAAAAAAGCGGAAAAGGGCTTCTAAAAAAGAGATTGGTAATAGTTGCTGGTTAAGCCTTGAATCTAATTTAGAACTCTTTAACATTAAAAAATATTAAGATCAATCTATGAGTTTAGGAGAATTGATGAACTAATCTATATTTCAGAAATAAAATATAGACATGAAAAGGCCTCTACTTATTTTTTTCACACTTCTCCTTAGTTTGCAAGTTGGTTTTGCACAAACAATATTATCTGAAACTGAAAAACTCGCTTCCACAGGCAGAATTTGGGGATTCCTTAAATACTATCACCCAAATGTGGCAAAAGGGGAATTCAATTGGGATGAGGAGCTTTTCACCGTTCTACCAAAAATCAAAGCAGCAAAGACCAAAGAAGAATTGTCACAGGTTTATTTGGGATGGATCGAAAGCTTGGGGAAGATTGGAGCCTGCAAAAAGTGTGATTTAGAACAAAATACTGAATATTTTGATCAAAACTTCGATCTCAGCTGGTTAGATAATAATCAGGTTTTTACAGCGGAACTATCCGAAATGTTGAGATACATCGAGCAGAATCGTCATCAAGGTAAAAAGTATTATGTGTCTGCCGGCAAAGGAGCTAAAAACTTCCTAGTCACCAATGAAAATGAATACAAAGACTTCGATTGGAGTAATGAGAATTTAAGATTGTTGTCACTTTTTCGGTATTGGAATTATGTGGAATACTTTTCTCCTTATAAATACCAAACCGACAAGGATTGGGATGAGATCTTGTCCACAATGATACCCAAGTTTCTCAATCCTGAAACTGAGCGGGATTTTTATATGGCATCGTTAGAACTAATAGTTAGCCTCAATGACGGTCATGCTTCCTTTTACAATGTCAAAACAAACAATTTTATATGGAGATACAGGATTCCAGCGGGATTTATGATTATCGACGATAAAGCAGTCATTACTAATTTTTACAATGACTCTTTGGCTAATTTGGATGATCTAAGAATAGGTGATGCTGTTACAAAAATTGATGGCCGATCTGTGAATGCCATTTTTGACGAACAAGAAAAATATATTACGGGCTCCAATTTGGCCAAGAAAAAGGCAAGTTGGCATTCAACCATTTTTAATGGGCCATCTGATGCTGTAGAGATTGAATTTATCCGGAACAATGAGACTTCAACCAAATTTATAAGTCGGTATTTGTTAAATGACCTGGAAATAAAACCTCGGAAAGGTGAAAAATTCAAAACTCTTCAGGGGAATATGGGCTATATAAATGCAGGTTTAATAAAAATAAACGATGTCGAAATTTTTATGGAGGAATTTAAAAATACTGATGCGATCATCATAGATATCAGAACTTATCCCAGCTCATCGTTTTACCAAACTTTATCGAAATACATAAATTCAACCGGGAACTCATTTTATAAATCGATTTACCCTGATTTGAATTATCCAGGAAAATTCATTTGGACAGAAGGATCCAAAAGCTTTTCCAGTAAGGAGCTAAAATATAAAGGTAAAGTCATCTTGCTTACTAATGAAAATGCAATCAGTCATGCTGAATTTACGATTATGTGCCTCCAATCTGGTGATAATGTAACTACAATAGGAAGTCAAACTTCAGGGGCAGATGGAAATGTCAGCGTCTTTAAAATGGTGGATGGATACAAAACGGGAATTAGTGGAATAGGGATTTTTTATCCTGATGGAACTGAAACCCAAAGAAAAGGAGTGAAAATCGACATCAAAGTCAATCCTACAATTGATGGGATAGCGGCAGGAAGAGATGAAATCCTAGAGAAGGCACTTGAGTTTATTAATAAACATGATTAAGTGGTTTTCGATTTAATCCAACTTTACCTTAGTATTTACTACACGATTAGAGGATAAAAATTAGAATTCAAAAACTAGGAGGCAGTCCGAAGGGAACCCTGTTTTTAGGAAATTCTACTAGTAGCTCCAATTTATAAAAACTGACAAGTCGACTGAACTTTCAGTATAAGCCCCAGCCTGGGGGTAGTCACAATATTCTCGGAACTGGGTTGAATTTGTAATTCAACCTCACCCCGCCCTCTTCCCGATATCGCGACGCTCATCTGGACAAGCTCTGAAAGAGAGGGTGACCGATTCTGCTGAAAGTTGGAAACTTCAGGTTAATAAAGCGGAACTCCCAATGACAAACATAGTAATTGAAGCAATTTCATTTTTCTGTAACGAATCAAATTCCCCTTCCCGAAAAATCGGGACCGGCTTTAAAGGAGAGTGCCTGTCCCGATATTTTAATCCCGAGAACAATGCTATTCAGGAGCATCGAGTATCAGGAGCTAGGGTGAGGTATAAAGGTGAGGTGACTCAAACCAGAAATTCTTTAATCTTCCTTATCACCTCTCCCATCCCGTACAGTTGTCGGGACACTCATCACTTACTTATTCTTGATTCTTAATATCCGTATTCCAAATTCCTGGATCACATGGTCTCTGTTACGATCATGTTCTTTTTCTTTAAAATGGCTTTATGCCTCTTCTAAAACACTAAATGAACTACCTAACCTATCCCAACTTTTGAAGGCCAAAAGTTGGCAAAAGCCTTTGTCGCCGCCATCCCGACAATACCTTAGGTTTGTCAGATAGCAAAAAAGAAGGATTTGGATTATAATTGAAGTCCTGTCAGCGACCCAGCGACAATTTTAGGTGTAAGAGACC
>NZ_JACIJO010000004.1 GCF_014206875.1 Algoriphagus iocasae
GCTCAGCTTCACATGTCCAGATTGATGGCGGCAGAACTTGGTGAAGACAAAATCAGAGTGAATGTCGTCAACCCGGATGCGGTGATCGAAAACTCCAACATCTGGGAAGGTGGATGGGCTGAAAACAGGGCCAAGGCTTACGGAATCGAAGTCAAAGACCTTCCTGCTTACTATGCCAACAGAACCCTGCTCAAGGAAGCTGTCAAAACCTCCGACATCGCAGATGCCGCTTTTGCACTGGTCTCAGGGATGCTCAACAAATCCACCGGAAACATGATCAATGTCGACGGAGGTCTTGCACCGGCTTTCCCGAGGTAGAAATAAAGAATGAGTACCCATACCCAACATAACCCAAAATGCTATGCTTGTAGACAAATCGGAAAGAATCCACACGGATTCGCGGACCCCAAAATATTTGCAAGTAGTGAATTTGATCCTCGATGAAATAGAAAAAGGAAAACTTAACATCGGGGATCGAATTCCCTCAATCAATGAAACAAGTTTTGATTTTCTGCTTTCTCGGGATACCGTAGAAAAAGCATATAATGAGCTCAAAGACCGAGGAATCATCACCTCTGTTAGAGGTAAGGGCTTTTATGTGAGTTCTACGAATGTGGAGAACAAACTCAAAGTCCTTTTGCTTTTCAACAAGCTTAGTTCTTACAAGAAAATCATCTATTACTCTATCATTGAAACCCTCGGGGAAAATGCTACGGTAGATATGCAGATCCATCATTACAATGTGAATTTGTTTGAAGATCTCATCAACCAGAACCTTGGCAAGTACAACTATTATGTCATTGCTCCGCATTTCTTTGACAAAGAAACACATCCTGTGAGTGGGTATGAACTCTTGAAAAAAATCCCAAAAGACAAACTTCTGATCATGGATAGAGCTGTAAAAGGCCATGAGAATGAATTCCCGGGGATTTATCAGGATTTCGCAAAGGATATTTTTGCGGCACTTGAGTCTGGATTGACTCATTTAAGAAAGTACAAAAGAATGATTTTGGTATTTCCGAAAGGAGATATGTATCCGGTTGAGATCGTGGATGGTTTCAAGCGTTTCTGCTTCTTCCATGATTTTGAGAATATCATTCTCGACGGTATTGACGATGAGCCGCTGTATAAAGGAGATTTATTTTTGGTGTTATCCGAATCTGATCTTGTGAACATTGTTAAAAAATCAAGAGAACAATCTTTGGTCTTAGGTCAGGATGTCGGATTGATTTCCTACAATGAAACTCCTCTGAAAGAAATTTTGGACAAAGGTATTTCAACCATTTCTACTGATTTCATCCATATGGGACAGTCCATTGCCAATCAGATCTTAGGTAATGAAGATCGGATCCCAATCAAAAACCCATTTAGACTGATCGTCAGAAAATCACTCTAAACTGATTAAAAATTAATTATTAATGGTGCTGGAAATTCCATGAGCAAAACACCTGTAACTGCTATTTTCGATATTGGTAAAACCAATAAAAAATTCTTCCTTTTCGATAAAGACTTAGAAGTAGTCTATCAAACATATCACAGATTGGAGCCGGGAAAAGATGAGGATGGATTCCAGTCAGAGCCCATTGATGAGCTTACTTCCTGGATGATAGAAACCTTCCAGAGAGCACGTCAAATGGAGGAGTTTGAAATTGAGCGTATCAATTTTACAAGTTATGGTGCGACCCTCGTCCACACGGATGAAAATGGAAAACCAGTCACCCCTCTTTATGATTACCTGAAGCCATTTCCTGAAGAACTGCTAAACAGATTTTATGAAGAACAAGGAGGAAAAATGGCTTTTTGCACTGCAACAGCATCACCGCCTTTGGCGATGTTAAATTCTGGACTTCAGCTATATTTTCTGAAGTATGTTAAGCCTGAGCAGTTTAAAAAAATAAAGCATACATTTCATTTACCTCAATACTTAAGCTCAGTTTTCACTGGAAGATTTGTCTCTGATTTCACCAGCATCGGTTGTCATACCGGTCTTTGGGATTTTCAAAAACAAGACTATCATAAATGGTTAAAGGAAAATGAAGTGCTGGACTTATTACTTCCTGCAATGCCAAGCTCCTCCATTTTCAAAACAAAACCTGAGTTCGGGGGAATTCCTTCCGGAATTGGCGTCCATGATTCTTCATCAGCCCTTCTTCCCTATCTCAAAAAAGAAAATGAACCATTCATGCTTTTGTCCACGGGCACCTGGGCCATCAGCATCAATCCATTTAATAAATCTGCACTCACCGAATCCGAATTAAACAAAGATTGCCTTCAGTTTATAGGCATCACCGGAGACCCCATAAAAATTAGCCGCTTATTTATCGGTGAGGAGCACAAATATCAGGTGGAGAAAATGTATGATTTCTTCCAAAAACCGATGGGAACTTATAAGAAATTGGCTTTTGAGGAAGATAGGTTCGAAAAAGTGAAATCAAAACCGGATCGAATAAGGTTTCATTACTTAAAGCCGGAATCTTATGGTTTAACTCAGGCTGAGGAGATGAACTTTGAGCAGTTTGATGATTTTGAAGACGCTTATTACAGCTTTATCCATTCATTGACCAACCTGCAGATTGCAGCACTCAAACTCGTTTGGGCAGATTCTTCGGTGAATAGAATGTTTATTGACGGCGGATTTAATGCCAACGAAATCTTTGTAGGAATGCTCCGAAAGAAATTACCGGAATTGGAGATTCTTACCAGTGATTTTGCCTTGGGCACAGCATTAGGTGCCGCCTTGCTTGTTCAACAAGATTTTAAACCACCGGTAATTTAATTTCAAGGAGAGGCTCAAAAGTCTTTAAATTCGTCCTTGCATTTAATCAGACCTTATTACTTGGTTCAACCCCGATCAACTATGGAAGTCGCGCTTTTTATCCCCTGTTATATTGACCAATTTTATCCAGATGTGGCAAAAGCTACCTTAGAATTGCTCGAAAAACTGGGCTGTAAAGTGAGCTATCCGATGGATCAAACCTGCTGTGGTCAGCCTATGGCCAATTCAGGTTTTGAACGGGATACCGATGGTACCACAAGGCAGTTTATCGAAACGTTTAAAGACTTTGATTACATCGTGGCTCCTTCCGGAAGCTGTGTTTTGCATATCAAAGAACACCAGCCTTCTCTTTCAGACATGGATGAAACTCAGAAAAAGGTTCAGTCTAAAGTATTTGAGCTCAGCGAATTTCTCACTGACATTCTGAAAGTAGGAACAATAGAAGGATCATTCCCCCATAAAATCGGATTTCATTCTTCTTGCCACGGGCAAAGAGGCCTTAGGCTTAGCTCCTCATCCGAACTCAATGAAGCGCCATTCAGTAAAGCCAAAGAACTTTTTGCAGG
Organism: Algoriphagus iocasae; assembly: GCF_014206875.1. GTDB lineage: Bacteria > Bacteroidota > Bacteroidia > Cytophagales > Cyclobacteriaceae > Algoriphagus > Algoriphagus iocasae. The sequence goes on from NZ_JACIJO010000004.1 coordinate 3,343, forward strand.
AATCAAAGACCTGGAGTTAGTGGAACTGACAAGAAAAGACGAGTGCTGTGGATTCGGAGGAACCTTTGCGGTTTCTGAAGAAGCCCTTTCTGTACAAATGGGGAAAGACCGGCTTTCGGATCATTTAGCACATCAGGTAGAAATCATCTGTGGTGGGGACACCTCCTGTTTGATGCACTTGCAAGGCATCGCCGAAAGAAATAACAAACCTGTCAAGTTTATGCATTTGGCAGAAATCCTAAACCAAGCCATCTCATGAGCCATCCAAGTCAAGCAGCAAATTTCCTGAAGGACGAAAAAAGGGCACATTGGCATGATGAAACCCTTTGGTTTGTCAGAGAAAAAAGAGACATCGCCAGTAAAAATATTCCCGAATGGGAAGAACTCCGAAGACTGGCATCAGGAATCAAAGATCATGTGCTGACAAAACTCGACTATTATTTAGAAGAGCTGGAAAAGAAAGCTTCCGAAAATGGCATCAAAGTCCATTGGGCAAAAGATGCTGAAGAGCATAATGAAATCGTCCTGAGCATTTTGAAAGAGAAAAAATGCAAAGCGATTGTCAAAAGTAAATCCATCCTCACCGAGGAATGTCATCTCAATCCCTTCCTGGAAAAACATGGAGTGGAAGTTGTCGACACCGATCTTGGAGAGCGAATTGTCCAGTTTTTAAAGCAGCCACCAAGTCATATTGTGTTGCCGGCAATTCATTTGAAGAAAGGAGATATTTCAGAAATCTTCCATGAAAAACTTCAAACTGAAAAAGGAAACGAAGACCCTGTTTACCTTACCCATGCAGCCAGAAAGCATCTTAGAGATAAATTTATGGCGGCTAAAGTGGCAATTACAGGAGTCAACTTTGCCATTCCTGAGACAGGCGAATTTGTAGTTTGTACCAATGAAGGAAATGCGGATATGGGCGTTCATCTTGCCGATGTCCACATTGCTTGCATGGGAATTGAGAAAATCATTCCGAGACGGGCTGATTTGGGAATATTCCTTAGGCTTCTGGCCAGATCAGCGACAGGGCAGTCGATCACCAATTACAACTCGCATTTCAGAAGTCCTGCCCCGGGCAAAGAGATTCATCTGATCTTGGTAGACAATGGCAGAACCAAGCAACTGAAGCGGGAGAAATTCAGAAATTCATTAAAATGTATCCGATGCGGTGCTTGTATGAATACCTGCCCGATTTATCGAAGAAGTGGCGGTTATAGCTATGGCAGCACCGTACCAGGACCTATTGGCTCCATACTTTCTCCTGGAATTGATGTCAAAAAATACAGCACATTGCCATTTGCCTCCACCTTATGCGGAAGCTGCTCGGATGTTTGCCCAGTGAAAATCAACATTCACGAGCAACTCTATGAATGGCGCCAGGAAATCACCAAAGCGCAAGGTTGGTCCGCAAAAGGAATGTCCATGAAAATGGCCAATGGGATTTTCACCAGTCCGCTTGCTTATAAAATCTCGGGGAAATTGCTTCGGGCAAGTCTAAAAAACCTACCCAAATCAGTGATTTATAATCCATTGAACGCCTGGGGCAAAAACCGGGATTTACCTGAAGTTCCTAAGGAATCATTCAAAGAATGGTATTTAAAAAACAGATCATGAGCAGCAGAGAATCCATACTTTCCAGCATCAAAGAGTTGAACCAGCAGGAGAAAGCTCTTCCAGATCTGCCAAAATTTGATTCCGCTCAGGATCTTGTTGGCACGTTTGAGCAATCTCTTCAAAATAATAAAGGAAGCATTATTTCGGAGCTAGAACTGACCGACTTGGTCAATTCTGGTGCTTACCCAAAAGTTTATTCTGGATCAAAACTGATTCCTGATTTAAAAACTTTTGAGTTACCTGAGAAAGCAACAGACCTAAACGATCTGGATCTGGCGATTATTGATGGGCAACTTGGAGTTTCCGAAAATGCAGCGATTTGGCTCGAAGATGAAAATCTAGGCTTGAGAGCAGTTCCATTTATCACCCAGCATTTGGTGATTGTTTTAGAGAAATCAAAAATCGTCGGAAACATGCACGATGCTTATTCTTTGATCGGATTACATCATTCAGGATTCGGAGTATTTATCGCTGGTCCATCTAAAACTGCCGATATCGAGCAATCTTTGGTAATCGGTGCACATGGTGCAAAAAGTCTGCGGGTAGTTTTGGTTTAATCTCAACTATTCCCGACAATCGTCCGAAAAGTCAGATTGATCCTAGGCTGATGGATCAATTTGGTGGGAGGTAATCGGTGAAGCCAGTTGCTTTGAGTTTCATCCTTCATCACCAACAAACTTCCATGCTCTAAAATCATTTCCACCTTTTCCTTGGTGTCTTTATGCTTGAAAGCAAATTTCCTTTCAGCACCAAAGCTCAATGATCCAATAGCACCGTTTTTCTTAAGGTCTTTTTCCCCATCACTATGCCAAGCCATACCTTCACTTCCGTCATGGTAAAGATTGAGTAAGCATGAATTGAATGTCTCCCCACTCGCTTTTTCCACCATTTGCTTTAGCTCCAATAATTCCTTGGTCCAAGGCAATGCTTTTTTTGTGATGTTGGAATAGGTGTATTCAAAAGATGTTTCTGCATACCAAGCAACCTTCCTTTTGGTAATGATTTTCTTTCCGAAAATTACGGCTTCGTCATTTTTCCATTCAATGTCATGAAATAAAACTTTGAGATATTCATCAGCCTTTTCCTGACTCATCAATTTCCCATAATAATTAACCGTTCCCCCTTCAGGAAGTAGGTTTTTTTTCGAATCAAAATCTAAATCAAATAAGCCCATGAATTCGGCTGATTTTTCAATGGTGGTAACTAATAGGCATAAAATAGCCCCTAAAAGCATGCTTCCGGGGCTAAAAGAAATTTATTTCATGGAGTGTACAGCGATTCTATTCCCTTCAGAATCCAAAAACACTCCCATGTAACCAATGTCCGGAGCAATCAATCTTTTGGAAAATTGAACGGTGCCTCCAGCTTTTTCGACTTTATCCAACTCGATACTGCAATCCTCTGAAGAAAAGTAAATCAATGGCCCCGCCAAATTGCTGGTGGCGTAAAAATCTTTGTGATACACCAAGCTTCCTCCCGCTCCTTTTTCATTATCTTCCCATGGAAACCAAGCCATCTGAAAATCTCCCATGACTTGCTTATTCAATTTGCAATCGAATACTTCTTCATAAAAAGAAATGGCTCTATCCATTTCTGAGACTGGGATCTCAAACCAGCCAACGGTTACATTTTTCATTCAGATTAAGTTTAATAGTTTAAATAAATTAGACTCGGGTCAATTTAATCGGATAGGTTTTTCCTGCATTCCACTGACACACATAAATATTCTCATCTTGATCTATACATACATCATGACAATGTTTGAAGATTGGTTGGTCCTGAACCATCAGTTGTAATTTTCCATCACGATATTCCGGAGCAGTTCCTCCTGGATTAGAAACGACCTGATTATTTTTATCCAAAATCGTCACAAAACCAGAGTCAGGTGTTTGCTCTAAATACCTCAATCTCGACCAGCAAACTCCTGCGTAAAGGTTATCACCATGAATAACCGGTCTACAAACAAAGGCACCTGGCAGGAAGATCGTTTCCAGATATTCCCCATCCAGAGTGAATCTTTTGAAAGAATTATGTCCTCTTGAGGTGCAAAGTAGCGTTGCGTCTTTTCCTCCTCTTTGATCTACTGTGATTCCATGGGCAGTACTGAACTGAGAATCATCAGATCCCGGACCTCCAAATTTTCTTTTAAAAATCCCATCCTTATCGTATTGCAGAAAATATTGGGAACCGTAGCCATCAGCGATATACAGATCACCGTTTGGTCCGATGGTAGTTTCTGTAGGAACCCAATTCATTTTATCGGTGTAAATCCCCTCTTGTTTAGGAGAAACAATCTCACTTACCACTACCCCATCTAATGTAGTTTTGACTACTCTTCCTCCATTGTCACAGATCCATAAGTATTCTGCATCTCCCTCATCCACTAGCGTAAGACCATGAGCCCGGTCTAAACCTAAGGTCCAGGTTTTTAAAAGTTTTCCTGATTGATCATAAACTATCACATTATTTTTAGCCTCATCGGTCAGCATGATCATTCTACCTTTTCGATCCATAACCATTTCATGGCAGTTTACAACAGGAACTTTCTCAGGGTCTAGCATGCCCCATTTTGCATCTACTTTGTATTGAAAATCACCATGTCCGATAATTTCCTCTGTATTGAATCCGAATGTAAAAGATGGTGCTATACTCATGGCTAATCCTGCGAGGGAGGTTTGTTTGACAAAGTCTCTTCGACTTGCTTTCATAAATTCTGGGTTATTATTTAAATGTGCGATTCCAGCTAAAAAGCTGAACAATCTTTGTAATTTACAAGAAACAAAACATTAAACCCAGATGAAAAAACAGTTTTACACCCTGCTCATTTTAATTTTAATAGCAACTCCAATTTCATCTTCTTTTTCCCAGGAAATTGCACTTCAGCTTTATTCCCTTCGGAATGAAATGAAAATAGATCCCGTAAAATACCATCAGGTAATCGCTGACTGGGGCATCAAAAACCTGGAAGGCGGAGGCAATTATGGTATGAGCGACTTGGAGTATGAGAAATTATTATCAGACAATGGGTTACAGTTTGTTGGTGTAGGCGCGGACTATAACCAACTGACAAAATCCCTGACTCCCATCATTCAAGAGGCCAAAAGGTTTGGCGCGAAATACGTCACCTGCTATTGGATTCCTCATGCAGATGGTCCAATTTCTTTGGATGAAATAAAAGTGGCCACTGCACTTTTCAACCAAACTGGAAAAGAATTGAAGAAAGAGGGAATTACATTTCTCTATCATCCACATGGCTATGAATTTGCCCCAAATCCCGAAGGAAAAGGAGTGGTTTTCGATTACATGCTGAAAAACGCAAAAGACTTTGCCTTTAATCTGGATGTTTTTTGGATAAAAATGGGCGGTGGAGATCCACTTCAAATCATGAAAAAGAACAAAGGAAAATTCCCGATGCTTCATTTAAAGGATCGATTAATCGGAACTGAAAATACCAAGGATGGTCATGGGGATGTTGAATCCAATGTGGTATTAGGAACCGGAGATGTAGACATCGCTGCGATCATCAAAGAAGCTAAAAAACAGGGAACTGAATACCTCACCATAGAAGATGAAAGTTCAAGATCAGTGAGTCAAATCCCTCAAAGCATCACCTTTATTAAAAGAGAATTAGCGAAGTAAAAATCTTCCGCTGATCAGTCTAAGCAAAATTTGAATTAGATTGCTATCCTAAAAATTAAAACACACATGAACAAAAAATCCTTTTTCACTGCCATCGCATTGTTTTTCTGCCTGGCATTTTGCACCCAAACTTTCGCCCAACTTCAAGCTCCGGCACCAAGCCCTGCTGCTTATGTTTCTGCAAATGTAGGCTTTACCAAAATCAGCATAGACTACTCTTCTCCTGCAGTGAAAGGTAGAAAAGTGTTTGGCGAACTAGAAAAATATGGAGTGACTTGGAGAGCAGGAGCAAACAATCCAACATTCATTGAATTCAGCACTGCAGTCAGTGTTGGTGGTAAAAACCTTCCCGCAGGAAAATACTCATTGTTTATTACTCCAATGGAAAGTGGAGATTGGACTATCCATTTAAACGGGAAAGCAAATGCCGTTTTTGCTTACATGAAAGATGGGAAAATCGATGAAGAAGCGATGATGAAAGATGATGCAGTAGCTATCAAGGTAGCACCAATTCCAGCTCCTGAAACTTTTGAAAGACTGGCCTATTTCATTTCGGCCGAAGACAATAAAGTCGCTTCTGTTACTTTTATGTGGGCAGATGTAATGTTGACGTTTTATGTGGACACCCAGGTAGATCAAAAAATCGAATCTTTTAAAGGAGTATTTTAAGAATCTCCACCCCAAATGAAGAAGCACAGAAATTCTCTGTGCTTCTTTCTTTTTTTTATATATTTTTAGGCAAATGCCCTATTGTACAGGACAGCATTTTTCATGGACTTAATTATCTATGAAGATTGATCCCTTTAAACCTAAAAATTCCCTGTTTTATAATTTCACTTGGTTTGACCTTATATTCTGGTTAAAATCATGTTGGATGTTTTTACCAAAAATGAAAAAGAACTTTTCTTTCGCCTCCCTACTGGCCTTGAGCCTTGGTCTTTTGGCAATTAGCTGTACCCAAAACCGCGTACTTAAATTAGAAAATGACAGCCATATCATGATGGTTGGAAATAATCTGGGTTCAAGGATGATGAACTTCGGTTATTTTGAAACAGAACTTTATGAGCGCTTTCCTGACAACCAGCTTATTATTAGAAATATGACTGATCCTGGGGACACTCCTGGATTTAGACCTAGATCTGCAACCAATGACCCTTGGGCATTCCCTGGAGCTGAAGAATACCAAGATGAATACGCTACTCCATCTGGAAGCATAGGTTTTTTTGAAAAGCCTGATGAATGGCTTACCCGATTAAAAGCAGACGTAGTCATTGGCTTTTTTGGCTATAATGAAAGTTTCCAAGGGGAAGCAGGATTGGAAAATTACAAAGCTGAACTCGATGCTTTTATTCGCCATACATTGGCACAAAAGTACAACGACAGCACTCCCCCACAACTGGCGATCGTCTCTCCGATTGCATTTGAAGATCTCTCCGATCAACTGGATGTTCCTGATGGGAAAGCAGAAAACAAAAACTTATTGCTCTACACAGAGGCAATGAAAGAAGTAGTGGCCAAGCATGAAAACGTACTATTCGTGGATGCCTTTGGACCGAGTGAAAAATGGTATGCATTGGAAGAAGAACCATTGACAATTGATGGCTCTCAACTAAATGACAAGGGATATCGGATGTTTTCAGAGTTTTTGGCAGATGAAATTTTCGGTGGAACGCCCAAAGTACCTCAGCATGAAGAATTGATCCATGAAGCTGTCATGGAGAAAAATTGGATTTGGCACAATGACTATAAAATCCCCAACGGCGTCCATGTTTTTGGAAGAAGATACGATCCTTTTGGCCCGGACAATTACCCTTTTGAACTAGAAAAAATACGCCAAATGACCGCTATCCGTGACACCGCAATCTGGATGGCAACGAAAGGGGAAAAGAAAGATCTAGAAGCGGCTGATGCTTTGACTAGACCTTTACCGGAAGTAAAAACGAATTATAATCCTGACGCAAACGGTGATTTGGAATACAAATACGGGGAAGATGCACTGAAAACCATCAAAGTGCCTGAAGGATTTAAAATTGAATTATTCGCTTCTGAAGAGGAATTTCCCGAATTGGCAAATCCAATGCAGATGTCCTTCGATAGCAAAGGTCGTCTTTGGGTTGCCGTGATGCCAAGTTATCCTCATTACAAGCCGGGTGACTCCAAGCCGAACGATAAATTATTGATTTTTGAAGACACCGACAAAGATGGCAAAGCGGATGAAGTGAAGGTTTTCGCGGATGGATTATCGATCCCGATAGGTTTTGAAATCGCTCCGGAAGGAGTCTATGTTTCTCAAGCACCTAATTTGGTTTTGCTGAAAGATACAAACGGAGATGACAAAGCTGATGTCACTGAAATCCTTTTGAGTGGATTTGATGATCATGATACACACCATGCGATTTCAGCATTTACAACAGACGAAAGCGGTGCAATTCATATGGCTGAAGGGGTTTTCCTTCATACCAATGTAGAAACTTCTTATGGTCCAGTACGCGCAACCAATGGTGGTTTTTATAGATACGAACCTAAGAGACATAAACTAGAGAGGGTAAATCAAGTAAGCATTCCGAACCCTTGGGGTATTGCATTTGATGATTGGGGACAGAATTTTTATGCTGAAACCTCAGGTCCAAATGTCAATTGGATGCTTCCAGGCTCCGTCTATCCGAGATATGGAAATGCGAATTTCAAAGGACCAAACCTGATCGAGCAAAAGCATATGGTTAGACCAACTTCAGGTTTGGAATTTATCTATAGCCGTCATTTTCCTGAAAGCATGCAAGGTGACCTGATTATCAATAATACGATCGGATTCTTAGGTACCAAGCAGCACCATGTAAAAGAAGACACCGTTGGATTTACCACCAATTGGGCACAGGATTTAATTACCTCCACTGACGGAAATTTCCGCCCTGTTGACATGGAAATCGCACCTGATGGTTCGCTTTATGTGATCGATTGGCATAATATCCTAATTGGTCACATGCAGCACAATGCTCGAGATCCTTTCAGAGATCACGTTCACGGCAGAGTTTACCGGGTGACCTATCCTTCAAGACCATTGCTGGAACCAGCAAAAATCGATGGAGCGAGTATTCCAGAATTATTGGAAAATCTGAAACTTCCTGAGTACAGAACGAGATACCGTACCCGAAGAGAACTTCGAGGCAGAAATGCGGATGAAGTGTACCAAGAAGTAGAAAAATGGATCTCTGAACTGGATCCTTCAGATCCTCGCTATGAGCACCATCGATTAGAAGGGCTTTGGGTGACTTGGGGCATCAATAAAATCAACCAAGACTTATTGAAACAGCTGCTTAAATCTGAAGATTATCGAGTGAGAGCAGCTTCTGTGAGAGCTTTGAGGTATACTGGCCATCAGGTAGAAGACCAAGCTGAACTATTAATGGCAGCCGTCAAAGATCCACATGGAAGAGTGCGTATGGAAGCCATCGCAGCAGCATCTTGGCTACCAAAAGAAGTGGGCGTACCGATTTTGGCGGAAGCTGAAAAGCAGGAAAAAGACAACACCTGGATTCCAAGAACATTGGAAACAGCAATTGCCCATATCTCTGGCTTATCAGTGACAGAGAAAAAGGAAGAAGATATCAAATCCTCATTGACTGGTTCGGATCGGGAACTCTTTGCATTGGGTAAGGAGATATATGCGAGAGAAGGATTCTGTTCTACCTGTCACCAGGAAAATGGACTAGGGCTTTCTGCTTCCCAATTCCCCCCACTTGCTGGAACTCCCTGGGTGACTGGAGATGAGGAGCGCTTGATCAAAATTGTCTTAAAAGGGCTTTTAGGACCGATTACCGTGCTGGGAAAAGATTATCCTGGTCAGGTACCAATGACACCTTTTGAAGGAATGTTGGATGATTCGGAAGTTGCTGCAGTTCTGACTTTCGTCAGAAACTCATTTGGCAACCAAGCTTCACCAATTTCACCTGATTTGGTCAAAAAGGTAAGAGAAGAGATCAAAGATATGGAAGGCTTCTATAAGCCAGCTGATTTGCTGAAAAAGCATCCGATGGAAAAGTGAGGGGATTTAGGATGTATGATGTATGATATAAGATTTATGATTTTCAAAACGTCATTGCGAGGAGTAGGAACGACGACGTGGCAATCCATCCTTTAATTTGAGATTTATGATTTCAGATATAAGATTTATACCATCGATGTGGGAGGGCCAAAAAACCGACGAAGATCCAGATTTATGACTCCAGATTTTAATCTTCAATTCTTTGTACATGGTACTTGATACTTTGTACAATAACCTAATAATAACATGAACCCAATCAAACACAGTCTTTTAATTTTTTTGGCAGCAATTTCTTTCTCTCTTTCTGCTCAGGAAACAACCGTGAAGTTTCAAAAACAGGTCATTGCCTTTGAGAGCACGGAATCGGTGGGTGTTTTTGACGTGGATAATGATGGGGTTTTGGATTTGGTTTCAGGTAGTTTTTGGTACAAAGGGCCAGAATTTGCCGATCGATCTTTGATTGGCCAAGTCAAACGATTTGGAGAGTATTACGAAGATTTTTCCACCATCCCCATGGACGTGAATGAGGATGGAAAGATGGATTTTGTGACAGGAGGATGGTTTGAAGGAACATTGATTTGGAAGGAAAATCCGGGAGATGGATCAGAATGGAAAACTCATGAAATTGCCAAAACCGGGAATATAGAAACAACCAGGGGTTGGGATATCGATGGAGATGGGGTTTTGGAAATCTTCCCAAATACTCCAAGGAAAGCCTTGGCATTTTATAAAAAAATCGGTCCTGACCAATTCGAAAAATACCCTGTTGCCGATATGCATGGTCATGGTCTGGGATTAGGGGACATCAATGGAGATGGGCGCAAAGATCTGGTGATTTCCAACGGCTGGTTGGAAGCCCCAAAAGATCTAAAAACTGGGAAATGGGTTTTACATGAGGATTTTGACTTAGGTGATGCCAGTATTCCGATGATTGTTGCGGATGTCAATACAGATGGATTACCAGATATCATTGTTGGGCAGGCACATGCTTTTGGTTTGTTTTGGATGGAGCAGAAAAAATCGGGAAGTGAGATCAGTTTTATCAAGCATCAAATCGATCCTTTTCAATCCCAATACCATACCATGGAATGGGTAGATATCGATAATGATGGGCAAAATGAGTTGGTCACTGGCAAGCGTCATCGGGCTCATAATGGAAAAGACCCAGGAGGCAAAGACTATGTGGGGCTTTATTATTTCAAATGGAATGGGGAATCTTTCTCCAAAAACGTCATCAGCTACGGACCTGCAGGAGAAGGCAAAGGAACCGGCCTATATTTTTCAATAGAAGATTTAGATGGAGATGGATGGAAGGATATCGCTGTTGCTGGTAAAGATGGTCTGGTAGTTTTCCATAATTTGGGAAACAAATAATAATCAGGCATTACATTTTTTAATTCAATGAATTGCTTTGGGATTAAGAAGTTTGGAGAGTACTAAGAAAAAATCCAAACGAATTTTTTAATTTGGTTTCACAACACCTAATACCCTTGTGGACAAATGCGATATGAACGCAATAGACTAGTTCGACTTGGGTTTATTCAAGTGTTGCCAAACATTAAAATGAAAACTACAATCTTCATTTTCGATTTATTTCTAACAAGCTTCCAAATATTTTCACAACAATTAGAATGCGCTTGTGATAATATGGAAATTGCAGAAGAGAATCGATATAAATGTGAAACTCAATATTTTCAAAATGGTTCTTCGCTTTATTGGCAGTGGAACTGTGATTCTTCATGGTTGACATTTGAGAATAAGGAAAAAGTGATTTTAAAGTCTTGTGAAAATGAAACGGTATATGGTTGTCAAAGAGCAGGTCTTGAATTTCTAAAAGAGTACAATAACTACCTGTTGTTTCAATACAAATGGATTACTGGATGTTGTGCCTCACCAGACATGGTTTTTATTAGCAAAGAGACAGGAAAGGAAATTGAGAGAATCTCTCAAGAACAATTTGTTTGGGGCGACATTGATAAAGACTATTTGCTCTATTTTTCCGACAGTACCTACACCTCTTTAATTTTATTAGACCATTTGACTGATAAGAAGAATAAACTTGAATTTGCACCTAATCAAATTGATAATTCTGTTATCGAGAATCAAGTTTTGAGATTAACGGATTTATTCGAAAACATTGAAAAAAATGAGAATCTGCTAACATTTGATTTTCGTTCAGATGATGGAGCATTGACTTCTAAAAGAATAGAGATGAAATGAAAAACATTTGGCAACACGACCTATACGCAATGCCCTACGGGGCACTGCGCATAGCCAAACCGTTAGAACAATTAAAATATGAAATATCTTCTCATACTTCCATTTTTATTTCTTCCTTTCATCCTCCAATCTCAAGTTCTACTTAGTAATAAAGAGTTTCGTAAACTTGAGAAATACATAAAACGGAAAGGAATATCAAATGATTATGATTCACTATTAAATAAAAGTTTTACAGATCAAAGAAAAGTGCTTCAGACCGCAAAAGAGCTTCCTACCATAGAAAAGCTCATCATAGGCAATTGGAGTCAATCTAAGTCTTCTCGCATCACTGGTGAATTGGAGGAAGTTCCATTATCGCCTAATATCATTTTTAGTAAAGATGGTAGGTTTCTAACAATCAAAAGAGAAAAGGAAGTTTCTGGTCGGTATGTGGTAAATAAAGAAGAAAACTTTAACCTTAAATTGATTTTTGATGAGCCACAAATTCCTCCATTTCCCGAAGAAATGTTAAAAAGCATGTCTCAAAAGGAATTACAAAAAACAATGTATACTGAAGAACTGTGGAACATTTTTGAGATTGAAAAAAATCAATTAATAACATACCAAGTAATTCCCATATACAACCCCTCCAATCCAGCAACTCTGACCCATTCGAGACTAAGACTGAATTATTACATTAAAAATTAAGACTGCAACTAAAAGAGTTTTGAATAAAATGGGCTGCAACCAAAACTTAATGATAGTTTTTCAAATAAATTTTATTGAAAAATTAGGCTTTCATTCTTCAAAATCCATCATAAGCATAATCCCGATAACTTACCGAATTCATAACCCATGAGATTTTCTCAACTTTTCCCAATCCTACTTTTTGCAACAATCACTTTTGCTTGCAATGGCCAAACCAATCAGACAAATGATCCAGTAGTTTTTAGAGAGGCCGCTGACCCAGAATTAGAAGCAGCAAAGCAAGAAGCTCTCTCGAAATTAGAATACTTTATAACTTCCTTTAATCAACATCCTGAGGACTCCACCCTTCAGTTTTCTTTAAAAACTGACTTTGTGGAAAATGGAGAACATGAACATATGTGGATAGGCCTAACCCAAATAAATAATGGGAAATTTATAGGTGTTTTAAGAAATGATCCGCAACTTATTCAAAGTTTCCAATACGGTGATAAAGTTGAGATTACGAAGGAGCAGATCGAAGATTGGATTATTTATCATGCTGATACAGACAGCTTAGAAGGTGGATTCTCTATAAAAATCCTTCAAAGCAGAGAATAAAATCGCTCGCAAATAGCTATTATATTTAATAAAAAAAATTCCAATCGAAACACAGGCTATGGATCAGGATTTAGATAATTTATTGACAGCTAAAAATGCGCAAATCAAGAAGCTTCAAGAGATAGTAAAGAAAGCAATTGAAGATCAGAATTTGATCACCAATAACCTGTTAAACCCTCCAAAAGAACTACTGACCAAGGGGCAAAGTATTTCTGACAAGGTTGCCAAATTCGGCGGCAGCTGGGCATTCATCATTACCTTCTTAATAATCCTGGTTGTTTGGATACTTTTCAATACGTTGACTCCGGTAAAGGATAACTTTGATCCATACCCTTTTATCCTGATGAACCTCATTCTTTCCTGCATTGCGGCTTTGCAGGCACCTGTGATTATGATGAGTCAGAATAGGCAAGAAGAAAAAGACAGAAAACGTGGAGAGAATGATTACCTCATCAATCTGAAAGCTGAATTGGAAATCAATGCATTAAACCAAAAAATAGACTTGATCCTTGGGGAACAAATCCAGTCCTTATTCGAAAGTCAAGCAACCCAATTAGAAATCTTAAAAAGGATTGAACAGAAATTATGATAAAATCAATTTTCACAGATTTTAGAACATTACTCATTGTAGGGATAATATTCGTTGCCACGATTATTATTGCCTTTACTTTCAAGCATTTGTCAGAAAAATATATCAAGAAGCTTGTTCTAACAAAGCATATCGACCCAACTAGCTACGTTTTTGCCAAAAAAGTCATCACAGCAATTATTTATATCATCGGGATTTCCTTCGCACTTGTGCAGATCCCTGAAATGAAAATTGTGGGACATTCTTTATTGGCAGGTGCAGGTATCTTATCTCTTGTTGCTGGCTTAGCTTCTCAACAGGCCCTGAGCAATATTATGAGTGGTTTTCTAATTGTCATGTTCAAACCATTTAAAATCAATGATCGAATCACTTTTAATCAAACCTATACCGGAATTGTAGAAGAAATCAATCTGAGGCAGGTAGTTCTCAGGGATTTCGAAAACAATCGGGTTATTGTGCCCAACTCAGTAATAAGCACTCAGGTAATTGTGAATGCGAACCTGACCGAAACGAAGGTTTGCAAAATGATAGAGATTGGAGTCGGCTATGATTCAGATTTAGGGAAAGCCCTAAAAATAATTGAAGAGGAAATCATCAAACACCCACTTCATTTGGACAACAGAACTGCAGAAGACATTCAAAATAACGTTCCTGAAGTCACTTCCAGAGTGGTGGCCCTTGGTAATTCATCTGTCACATTAAAGGCTTGGGCTTATTCTGACACCGCCTCTAATGGATTTGTAATGTATTGCGATTTACTGCGATCCATTAAAGAAAGGTTTGATGAAGAAGGAATAGAGATCCCCTATAGCTATCAAAATGTTATCATCAAGAATCCTGAGCAAAACAATAAATGATCAGGTCCCCCTTTTACAATTAGATCAAGGAATTGATTTGTAATTAAGATGTTTGGACAATTCTAGAATAAAATCCGAACGAATTTTTTAATTTGGTTTAACAACACCTATTACCCTTGTGGATAAATGCGATATAAACGCTATTGGCAGGTGGGAATAGGGTTTATACAAGTGTTAGCAACAAGCTGAAAAATGAAACACGGTATCAAGATATTATATGGAATTTTAATAATTGGAGTATTGGTTTCAGTATTTCATATTTTAAATGACCAAGGTGGTTCTGCTTTAGGCAACATAATAGATACTTTAACTATTACTTCAATAATTCTATTTCTGTCAACAATCCTTTTTATTTTTCTATCATTCAAAAAACACATTCGAAAAATAAGTATTTGGTTTCTTCTAATTTTAAGTTGCCCACTTGCTCTTATGTCTATGAGGCATATGACAAAGGAACTTTCTTTAAGAATGACTGAAACTACAACACCAGATGAGTTTATCTACAACGTAAAAGTTTCGAAAGAAAAATACGAAGAAGATAAAATCAAACTTCAAAATCTAGTTGATAGTTTAATAAAAGTTAAGACGATTCAAAGACCATCAGAGTTGGCTTTGAGATATTTTGATGGCAAAACTTATAATGATTCAATTGAAAGAGATTGGGCAATTGATTTACCCACAGAACTTGAATATAAAGAATCAATTATCGACACTTTATTTTACTCTGAGAACGGAAATGAAATTGTTGCTGGATTACTTATAAACAAAGCATTTAACAAGTATATAGACCATTCAAATGGCGGAATTGAGTATTTTGGAAGGGGCTTTAAATTTGACCAAAAAAATTGGAAACCATTTAAAATGCTTAAATATTCAGTTACAGGATATGATAATTATAAAGGGTGTTCGGAAAGATTGAGATATTATTATTTCAAAAAAATCGGGACTTACGAGAATGAATTGAATCTGAATGACACAAGGTTTTTAAATAAAATTGAATAAAAGCCAGTTGCCAACATCGGCTATAGCAAATGCGGGTTGACGGTTAAAAAATTAAGATATTACACTAAATAACACTCGGTCTGGCGGTCAAAGATTCAGTTTCAAAATCCCGCACTTGCCATAGCCAGGGCCGTTGGCAACAAGCTAAAAATGACAAACGAAATTCAATTTGACGATAATCTGTGGTTTATTCATAAAGGATGTGAAGGCAGACATTATTTAATCGGAAATCCTCACACATTCTATGGACGAATTTTGGCTTGGTGTCCAAAAAAAGAAAGAAGCTTTATGGTTTCGGTTTCTGAAATGGAACAAATGTCTGACTTCTCAAAATATTGGATTGAAGGATTTTTGAAAGGAAATGAACCAGAACCACCAACAGATTCAAATGAAGACGTTGATTTCGAAAGCGATGAATATAAAATTTGGATGGAAGAAATAAAACTTTTTAACGAGACAGGATATTGGAGTGGATTCGACCGAAACTGTGAGAAATGTGGAACAGTACTTTTGAAATCCGAACCTGAAGACATATGCGAAGAATGCAGAAAATAAAAAAGCCAGTTGCCAACATCGGCTACAGCAAATGCGGGCTTTGTGCTAAAAAATGAAGATATCACAGCTAAATAAATTTACGTTAAACGGAAAAGAAAGCGGTTTCAAAATCCAGCACTAGCCATAGCTAGGGCATTAGGGGTAATTTTAGAACGACATCGACAAACAACAAATAAATTCAAAATGGACATTGACCACATTTTCATATTTACAAACGACGATGGTAAAATCGCTGACGAACTTGTGCAATTTGGTTTGACAGAAGGTAGCAGCAGGGTTCACGTTGGACAAGGTACGGCTAACAGGAAGTTCTACTTTGGTAACTTTTTTTTAGAAATTCTTTGGGTTCACAATGAAGAAGAATTGAAAAGCGACATAACAAAACCGACAGGACTTTGGCAACGAGCAGACTTTAATTCAACCAATTCACCATTTGGACTTTGTATTGTAAACACAGACGAAACAGAAAAACTTTTTGACAATGCTATTAAATATCAACCTGCATATTTCCCCAATGGTTTGAACATAGACCTTTTAAAAAACGAACAAA
Organism: Algoriphagus iocasae; assembly: GCF_014206875.1. GTDB lineage: Bacteria > Bacteroidota > Bacteroidia > Cytophagales > Cyclobacteriaceae > Algoriphagus > Algoriphagus iocasae. Next base: position 19,695 of record NZ_JACIJO010000004.1, read on the forward strand.
ATCTGAGTTTGCCTTGGACTTTCAGACTTCCATTTAAAGGACAAAAGAAAAACGAAACTGAACCGACAAAACATAAATGCGGGCTTAAGAACTTGACAAGTGTGGAATTTGGGATTTCAAACTTTGACCAAACAGACAAATTTATTCTACAATTTATCGGACAGGAGAAAATTAAATTTAACTTTTCTGCAACTAACAACTTAACATTAACATTTGACGACAATAAAAAAGGGTTGACAAAAGAGTTCGAAAAACTAAACCTAAAAATTAAGTATTTACAAAGAAAAACTACCGCTAACACGGGTTTTGCGTCAGGCGGGCTGAAGTGCAAACTTGGAGCTTTTTACTTCTATTTAAGTTCAGTGCTGGTTGATAGTTTTGTGCTCCGAAACCCGCCAGAACGCAAAGCCCGAAACCGTTGCCAAATTTAAAAAATCCCAATATTGGATTTCATCCAACGTTCAGCACTTTGAGAATCTGAATAACCTGAGGTTTTTGATCTATGGAATAATGAGTCCTATCAAATCTCCCAATCAGCTTGGATTTGCTTGAAATCAATTCAATTTTTTACCCAGCTCTAATCAATATCCACCGATTAATAAGGTTTTTGTCATTAGACTATTAAAAAAGATTTTAATTTAAGTAATTGCTACTTCTTAAAAATTATTTAACAAGTTTAAAAGAAACCACCTTGATCGCAAAAGCTACCAACCTATCCTTTCTTCTCTTGTTGAGCCTTATTTTTTCCTGCTCGGCTCCGGAGAACAATCAAACTGAAGCTGTTACCAAAGAGATTGGCAACCCGGATCCAGTCATCATGGCCTATTATGTTCCAGAACGGAATTATAAACCAGAGGAGATTCCAGTAGAAAAACTTACACATATTATCTTCTCATTCACCAATGTGATCGACGGAGAAATGAAATTCAGAAATGAAGAATCCGCTGGGCCAAAGCTGGAAGCACTAGTTAAACAAAAGGAAAGAAATCCAGATCTGAAGGTGATGATTGCCTGCGGAGGTTGGGGAGCAGATGGATTTTCTGATATGGCCTTGACGGAAGAAAGCCGTGCAAAATTTATCCAAAGCGCTTCTGATTTCATCGCAAAATATCAGTTGGATGGGATGGATATGGACTGGGAATATCCTGGAATTTCCGGTGCAGGGACCATGGCAAGACCTGAAGACACAAAAAACTTTACTGCTCTGATGAAAGGACTTCGTGAGATGCTTGACAAATTTGAGACTCCAAAAGTCTTGACTTTTGCATCTGCTGGATGGAAAAGATATTATGACTTTATCGAGGTAAACGAGGTGATGAAATACGCCGATTTCACTAATGTGATGACTTATGATCAGGTTTCAGGAGTTTCCATATATACGGGTCATCATACTCCACTTGGTCATGTAAGCAACCAAGAAATTGAAGGAACTCCATTTCAGGCGCATTTAGATAGCTTATATCAAAACGGTGACAACCTGGATGCAGATCCTCGCTCTGCTCAAAAGATTGTGGATTTTCTGATTCAGGAAGGAGTCGATCCAAAGCAAATTGTCATTGGAGGAGCATTTTATGGTAGGGTTTGGAAGGGCGTACCACCAACAAATAATGGACTTTATCAACTAAGTAGCGGATTGCATATCGGTTGGATGGCATACCATCAAATTCGTGAAAAATACGAGCAGGACAGCAATTTCCAGCGTTTCTGGGATGAGAAAGCTCAGGCTCCTTACATGTACAATGCAAAAGACAGCTTGATGATTTCTTATGACGACACCGTTTCAGTAGCGGCAAAAACCCACTACGCCATGGAAAAAGGAATTGGTGGAATTATGTTTTGGGAGTTGGGGAATGATACCAAAGAAGAAGGAAGCTTGTTGGATGCTATTTATAAAGCTGCCCATTAAAAATCTGATTTTGGATAGAGATAGAATACCCTAAATTCCCAATTCAAAAAACCTCAAAAGCTCCCATTCTAACCGAATAGGGAGCATTTATTTTACTTTTTCAGCTTCCAATTCGGCCGCTTGCCTTTCAAAAATTTCTCTCATTTCCTCCAGCACATCTTTGTATCTCGGGTTTTTAGCCAAGTTCTTGGTCTCCATTGGATCTTTTTCCAAATTATATAATTCCTCATGCTCCAGATCATCCTGATACCTAAAGTATTTCCAATCTTTGGTTCGTAATCCTTCACTGGCTGGAATAATATCGACTTTCCAAAGATGCTCTACGATAAAATCTTTGCGCTCTCCGGCCGGATTTTTCCCAATGACATAATCCGCCAGACTAATTCCTTGCCAAGTACTAGGAACGGTACCATTTGCAAAATCCATGATGGTGGGTGCTACGTCAATATTCAATGTAAAATCACTGATCTTTCGATGCCCTGGGTTTCTTGGATCATAAATAATCAATGGAACACGGATGGAATTATCATACATCAGCCACTTTCCGGCCAACTGACGTTCGCCCTGAAAATACCCATTATCACCCATCAGAATGATGACTGTATTTTTATCCAAGCCTTTCTCTTCAAGCGTTTTTCGGATCTTCCCAATTTCTAAATCCACCTCTGAAATCATGCGGTAATAGCCTTTCATGCTATGCTGGAACTTCTCAGGAGTATCATATCTCCAATACCAACGAGTACGATTTTCTCCTTTTTGAACGTATTCAGGTTGCGCTTCAAAATATTTATCGGCACTCAAAGGCGCTTTGGGAAACTTAAAATCCTCATACAAATGATCCACATCCTCGGACCAGAAATATTGATCCTCTGCCGGATCATGGGCATGTGGTGCCGAGAAACTCAAAGACAGCATAAAAGGCTGTTCAGCAGATGAATTCTTGATAAACTCCTGCGCCTGATGGGAAGTGTATTTGGTCAAATGGACTGAATCTCCACTGATGGTCTTATAAAAATAACCTCTTCGATCAGGGAATTTAACTTCCCGATCGTAGCTATCTCCCTCGTCAAACAAACCTTCAAATCCCGAATACTTCACTCCAAATTTCCCGAAAAACCCTGTTTTATATCCTGCTTTCTTCAGCTGCATGGGATAAGAATTCGCAGCATAAGCCTCCTGCAATTCATTTGGCCCAAAAGTATAGCCGTGGGTTCGCTCATATAAACCAGTCAAAAGAGAAGCTCTACTTGCTGCGCAAATCGGGGTGGTGACAAATGCATTTTGAAAGTAAATCCCTTCCGATGCCAAGCGATCCATCTCCGGAGTCTGAATAATATTATTTCCCGAAAAACCCAAGGCATCCCAACGCTGATCATCGGTCAGGATAAAAATGATATTAGGTTGCTCTTGCTGCGCAAAAAGCTGAAGGGCAAAAGAAAAAACGATACTAAATAAGAATAAGACTTTTTTCATGGGGTTATTGCTAGGAGTTATTCTGCAAGAAAGAGGTAGTAACCGATTAACTATCCTGCTCAAAGGGAATTGGGAAAGACGGATTACGAAAGACGAAGTACGAAATCGTGTCAGTCCGAGCGGAGTCGAGGACCATTTTGTAACTTACTTAAATTCGAAAAAGGCTTCGACTCCGCTCAGCCTGACAAAAAAAACTCGCCTAAGTTCGTGTCTTCACGAACGCTAAACTTTACCCTTCGACTCCGCTCAGGGTGACATTACTAAATTTAACTACCTCTTACTTCCCTGCTTCCTAGCTTCCCTACTTCCCAACCTCCACCACAAAGCGCTGATATCTTATCATCGGATGGGCTCTTTGATCCTTTACCTCGGCAATCACATGAAGTAAGCCTGTTGAGGAATCATCCAACTGTAGTTGGACGCTATTTCCTTCGACTGTCAATGTTGCTTCTCCTGTGTAGGTTCCCACTTCCTTATAAATCCAGAATTTGGTTTCTAGGACATCTCCGTCTGGATCTGAAGTTTCTACCTGCAAAGTCAAACTTTCTCCGGGTTTGGCATTTACCAGATTTGTTCCAACAGCCTTTACTACTGGAGGATGATTGGCATCTGCATAATCCATCACACACCAATCTGCCCGCGCTGCAAAATCCTGCTGAATTGCCTCTACCCATCGGATCTGTGGATAGGTAGCATCCATCTTTTCCGTAAATGGGTTGTAATCCAAAACTTCCTTCCCATCCTCCCATCGGTTAGGTTGCTCTTCGGATTGGGCCAATCTTCCTCCCCATCCACCCCATTCAGGATGCATCAAATTATCCAAACCCACATCAATCAAATGCAGGTAAGCAGGCGAATCTCCTTCGGAAATAAAGTCATAAACCCCAAAAGTACCCCATTGCGCATTTTCCAATTTCGTTGGATCTCCATGGATATGTTCATCATCCCCTTCCTGCTTTTGACCATCTCCATAGCTGTAATACTGCTTCAGCAAAGGCCCGTGATTGTTGATGATTTCATTGCCCATAAACTCTCCTTCAAAAAGGTAATGTTGGGACTCGGGCACCGCTCTTTTCCAAGCATAGGCAAAGCACCAAAACTGACTCGAATTATAAAAGATCTTCAGATCCGGCCAATTGGGAGCAATGTATTTTCTATAGGTTGCGTCCTGATCCAGAATCGCGTAAATGATCGCCTTGTCAACAATTTTTTGATAAACCCCATCCCATTCCGGACTGCCTTTGTACTCATCCTCTATAGACTTCAAAGCCCTAGCTATGGTATTAGTACCTCCCCAAGCTTGCAAGTACAGCGGTTCCATCTCCTCATCGAGCAATTTGGCTTTGATAAAATCCGAGCCCTCCGTATCTACTTCCATTTCCCCTTCGAAATCAATATTCCCCACCTTCACCAAGCTTTTTAGATGAGCTGCCGTAGGAAAGCCTTCCGCATGCTGACTCAATTTCGGATAAACCTCCCCATAGGCATCCAATAAAGGATCCATCCATTTCACCCCAGGCCATCTCAGATCAGTGATGGCCCCATACATTTCTTTTGTCATCTCCATCTCAGAAGTGAACAAAGTTCCTTTTCCATCACCCTTGTAATGCCACATCGAACTGCTAATTACCAAACCCTCGATCTGGAATTCATTGGCATAAAGCAGCATGCGGATAAAAGAATCCACATCATCGATTTCTCCGTCGGTAGTGACAATGGTTCGGGGCTTTTGGGATTCAGAAGCTTCTGGTTGGGCTACCACTTCCGGCTTAGGGTCACAAGCAAAAAGGGAAAAGGCAAAAATTACAAGAAATGACTTTGGGAATAGCTTCATAGGATTTTGGGTTAATTGCTTTCAAAATAGGAAAAGAAATAGGATTTCCACAAAATAACAAAGGAGGCTAAAGGGATCTTGGCAAGGAATGTTTGAAATTCAGAAAGCTAAATTCAGAAGTCTGAAAATCAGTCGCAAAGTGAGATATCAAATTGCAGTTTTGGAAACGGATCCAATCCCCCTTGAAGAAGGATAGCTTATTGGATGAATTTCTATTTCAAAGAGGGCTAGGGGGATTTTGGGTCGAGACAACTTCGTTCACCTTTTCTGCATCGATCATGAGCGACTAATCTTTAAGCATTTAGGAAGAATATACCGACTCACCGATGTAGAATGAGAAGTAGTAAAGGGGATTTTAAGCAATAAAGGCAGGTTTTCAGAAAAATATACCCAGTACTGGGTATTATTATACTGTGGCTTTTAGTTTTATTCATGATTACATTCAATTTAAAATTTTTAACATGAAATTATACCCGTCTATTACTAAACAAAAAGTTTTGCTCCCCATACTTTCACTTATTATATCTTTACCATCATGTCAAGAACCTGATAATGAAGATCTTTTGATCTTAAGAAAAAACTATCAAGAACTTCAAACTAACTTTATTCAAGCAACTGATGAAATTAAAAAATACAAGCAATTACTTGAAGAATGCCAATCCCCTACTTCTAAAATAGATGAAAATAAGCCTTACGAGAAAATTTCAAAAGATCTAGAAATTGGGATCTGGAAAACTCCTACTATTTATGGAGGTGGTACACTAAGAATTTATAAAAAAAACAAAGAATATTTTAAGACAGAAACTTTTCCAGATGGATCATCTTTTACACATAAAATGGGTTTAACCAAACAAGGAACAAACCAAGTCTTTAAATCACTAGAAAGAGTTTCATCCGATAGGTGGATTGTAACTGAAAGAGGTAAACTTAATGTTATGGACAAGGATGGGTTAATCTATTCAGTAGATTAAGTTGTATTAAAATAATATTAGCACTAAAATTTAGTAAACAACGGTCTGGGTGTATTCAGATCGAAGTTTTGTCTAAAAGTAGTTTGGCAATCCTACTCTCCCCGTCTGGGTGTAATTAGATCGATCTTGGCAATGGGTGTAGCCCACTGTGCTGATGACCACGGGATTAGGATTATTTAGATCATTTACCGTTTATGTAGGTGGCTGGTTTGTAAAAGAGTAAGCAATTAATAGATATGGAAAATAGAAGAAGTCAAAAGTATTGGTTCTTATCAAATGCGAAAATAAATTATGAATTTCAATTCGATGCAATTAAATCATACTTAAATCAGTCCCAATCAATGATTCGAAATATTGAATCAGATTTAGAAAAAAAGTATAGGGAATGGGAGTCCGAAAGAAAAACAAACCCAGATTTACCTGAAGCACATTTTATTTTTGAAGATGAAGTTTATAACCATGACCAATTCTCTAGCATACTGAATGAGTCCACATTCCTTACTGTATATTCTAAATTCGAAAGTGAGTTCTTTTCAATTTGTGAGTTGATTCAACATTCAGCTAATTTGAAAATTGGACCTAAAGACATCAATTGTAAAGGTTTTATTCAACAAGCTTATAAATATTTGAAAATAGTTATTGGAATTGATCTAACTAGTTTAAATGATAAATGGAGAGAAATTAATTTTTACGGGAATATTAGAAATGCAATTGCACATAAAAGAGGTAGAATAGATTTAAAAAACCCTCAAAATGAAAATCTAATTTCATTTATTGAGAAATCAAACGGTGCTTACATCTACTTGACAGATCAAACAATTCAAATTGAATCAATTAATTTTGTTATTCAATTTATTGATTTAATAATCGATTTTCTGGTAGAAGTATCAGAATTGATTATAAATAAATAGTTAAGTATAACTAATAATCACCCATCTGGGTGTAGTCAGATCGTTCTTGGCTCTGGGTGTAGTTTGCAACTACACCCTAATATCCTTACCAATTTGAAATTGGTCCAAACGAGCCATTTTTACCAATAATCCACCTCAATCAAACCTTTCATTCCCGAGTACTTGCCCGCCGTGGCGGGATTCCTAGCCCTGGAATATAGAAAGTCTTGTTGCTTTTCTACAATTCCAGTAATAAAATATATCCTTTAAAAAAGATTAATGGAACTTACTATTTAATCAATGTTCAAATTTTTCTCCCAAAAAATTGCGTTTAAACTGCATTATTAATATAATTAGTTATACTTTTTACTAACTCGTCCTATGGAAGATTTTTCAAGTGATAGTATCATGCAGTTGTGGAAAAAAGAATATTCTTCTTGTTTGAGCAAATATTCGAAGTTTGACGCAACACACCAGTTCCATCAAATAGCTGGAATGTGTACCCCCCGTCTGGGTGTAGTCAGATCGTTCTTGGGACTGGGTGTAGTTTGCAACTACACCCACCTATCATAACCAATTTGTAATTGGTTTATCAAAACCACTCACCAATAATCGACATCAATCAAACCTTTAAATCCTGAGTAATTCCTAGCACTGGAATATAGAAAGTCTTCTGGCTTTTCTACAATTCCAGCTCTGACAGGATTTTCATGGATATAATTCATCCTACTTTCTATCATCTCTGGACGATGGAGTTCGATCGCATGATTATCATGCGTCCAAAACTGTAAGTCAACCGCTCTCTTGTTGAATTTCGCATGATATTCAAAATCATTTTTAGCCATTCTCGCCTACTTTCTTGCGGGTTTTCAAGAATTAACTTCAACAATTTCTTGCTTGTGAATTTCTTGAAGTCTCTAACCCATTCGGACAATTTCCCGTCTTTTTGCTGGACTACTAAGTGGATATGGTTACTCATTATTACATAGCCATATAGATACAAACCCCTTTCGTTTCGAGAGTAAGTCAGGTTATCCAAAATAAAATCACGGTAAACTTTTCTGGAAAAGACATCCGCCCAACCCACCACTTGAAAAGTCAAAAAGTGAGGCAACTCTTGATCCTTTATTTGGTATGCATCGCCCATAGAATGAAAATAAATCGAATCAAGCGAATTACAAATTCTAATTGATAGAAAGGTGTAGTTACAAACTACACCTAATCCACCACAATTTCTTAGTATCAGAGGGTTTACCTGCCCTGCCTTCCGGCCCATAGCCTAAAAAAAGAGAAATTCGAAAATTCAGCGAAAAAGGATAATTTGTGGTTTATGGATAGATTATTTAGTTCCATGATCGCATCAAGAGTATTTCTCTTCTTTTTTGTCTTTTGTGGACCTTTCTTGAGCATGGCTCAGGAAAAAGACTCAGTAGCAAAGATTGAAATATCCGGATTCGCCGAATTATATTATGGCTACGACTTTGACGATAAGACCAGCGGAAGTCGCTACCCATTTCTCTTTAGTCACAACCGTAAAAACCAAGTTGCTGTCAATCTTGCTTTGATCAAAGCTTCCTTCGAATCGGGTAGATTCCGAGCGAATTTGGCCCTGCAACAAGGAACATACCCACAGGACAACTACAGCGCCGAACCGAAAGCCCTTCGCTGGATTAATGAGGCCAATTTGGGCTATGCCCTCAATACAGAAAAAACCGTTTGGCTGGATGTCGGCGTGATGCCCTCCCATATTGGTTTCGAAAGTGCCATCTCAACCGAGAACCTGACACTTTCCAGATCCATTATCGCAGAGAATAGCCCTTATTTTGAAACGGGGGCAAAACTCAGCTGGCAAAAAAATGAACGCTGGTATTTTGCCTTTCTGTACCTAAATGGTTGGCAACGAATTCAGAGCATCCCGGGACGAAATAACCCTTCCTTTGGCACACAAGCTTCTTTCTCCCCCAGTGAAAAAGTCCTTTTCAACTGGAGTACCTTTCTGGGAACAGATCAGAGTAAAGAGGCTGGAACCTATCTCTACTTTTCCGATTTCTATGTGGATTGGAAACCTGCCGCAAACTGGCATATGATCGCCGGTTTGGATGTCGGCAAACGCACCCTACTCTTGGATGCCGACCGCAACTGGTGGGGTACTTCCATTATTTTGCAACGAAGATTCACCAAGAGTTTTGCATCGGCCATTCGATACGAATATTACCACGATCCATTTCAGGCCATTGCCCCTAGCAACGTAAATGAAGGAATTCAAACCAGTGGACTCTCGCTCAACTCTGATTGGAAGATCGGGCAATTACTCACTTTTCGAATAGAGGGAAGATGGCTTCAGGCTCCAAGTGAATTCAACCTTGGGCTGGACAGCGGAAGTAGTAGTGACTTCTTCTTGCTAGGTTCTCTCGCGGTAAGCCTGAACAATTGAAACCAGCTTACGGGTGTTAGAGATCGATTTTGACATTGGTTTTTGTCAAATCGATTGTCAAAACTAATTTATATGTATATCCGCTTTTTTTACCAGTAGACAAGGAAAAATGGGTTTTGAAGAACACTTCAACGTGCTGAAGACAGTGGACTGTCGTCTGTGGACGATTATCCGCGAATTCTTAACTCATTCTTTAACTACTGGCCCATTGCGGATAATCATACTAATTTATTTCACTCCTTATTCTCATCAATTGAAGAAGACTTTTCTCGAGCCTAAAAACTAACGAAATACCCAACCTTTGCCCAAAGCCTAGTTCGGAAACCTTCTTGAATAAATTTATCGGTACGGTAATCAATACTCCATTCGAGTTTTTGACTGGAAGTGATCAATTTACCAAGGGAGAACACCAAACGGTTTTCGATTTCGAACTCACCTCCCTGAAGACTAAAAATAGGTTCATTGGATAACACCAAATAATGTTCCCCTGGGTCTAATATGCTACCCGATAGCGGAATTTCTGTAGCTAACCTATATCGAAGTCTGATTTCTAAAGGTTCTCCTTTAGTGAATGTCTGATCCGTCCGAAGACGATGTGCCAGTTTCAAACCTCTCAGCCGGCTTATTGAGGCAAATTGTTGAATAATCCGATTGGCATTTGCATCTTCTTGAATCCTGTGAAATACTCCAAATGCGATACTTTTTGTGGGGTTTAATTTGAAATCATAAAAACCCATCAAGTCTGTCCTATAATGGGTGAATTGCAGTTCATCTTTTTTATCGCCGGAATTATTATAGAAAATATCCTGATGCTCAATTTTGAATATGATCTTTTGATCATTCTTTAATTTCTTTGTTACTGCAGCTTCGGGAAAGAATCCCGTAAAGAACTGACGGTTTTGAGCAAGGGTAGTGACCATGCTTAAAAGCAACAATAAAACAGTCAAGTAAAATTTTCTCATCTTAAAACATGAGGTTATCACTAGGCACCAAGACTATTTTACGTTTATTAATAAGATCACCTTTTTCAGAAAACAACCCCTCAAACAGCTCCGGTTTTCCACTCTCATCAGGACCAATAAATTCAATTTCGAATCTTGTCAGAATTCCTTCCAGGCTATTTTCATCAAAAAAATCTTCCAGTTGATCTGGTTTTCCAGAATATTGAATTTGAATTCGCTTGATATCTGAACTTTTATAAGCATCTAGAAGATAATCTTCCAAGCCATTTTGAACCTCCTTAGGAAGCTCTTTAAAACCTATCTCAATTTCCACGTCTTGAATCAAACCCAAAGAGTCAAATTCTACACTGTAAAATTTACCTTTTAGTTTGAATTTGGCTTCATAGGAATACCCTGATTCGAAAACTTCCTGATACCATTTTGGCCTTTTTGTGGTTTCGAAAGCATCATAAAGCCAATCTCTCGCTTCTTTAGGAACCACTTTCTCCTCCACTCGAAGCTCTCTCTCGATTTTGTCCTGAGCAAAAAGAGCCCCAGTGATCATCCAAAAAAGGATCAAAATCGAATAATGTTTGAGTTTAAGTTTTAATAAAAATTTCATTATTGATCCAACGTGATTCCAACAATTACGATCAGCTTAAGTAAAAGATTTTAATTTGATTATTTTATTTCTTCATCCCCATCTGGGTGTAGTAAAATGTTTATTTGTGGGACTTTTAAATCGACGCTGGATTATCTTAACTCGATCTAAACATAGTTTGTATTCAATCCCTTTAAAAGGAGAATTAGCTTAATTAGACCAAAAACTCGAATTGAAAAAAAAATTACTTTATGACCTTGCCTGAGTGTAGTCAAATCGTTTTCTGACAGTAATTTGAAACTACGCTTCAATTTCTTAATCCACCTATGGTTGAAGTCAGTCAGATCTTTTAACACTGATAATAGTTTGCCAGTTTAGACATAGTCAAATCCAAAAAGAGAATTATTTCTTTTCTTCGTCTGCGTTACTATAAAGGTTGTTTTCTTCATCTTCAGAGCCAATTCTTTCCTGCTCATCGTCTAATTCACTTCCTGGAACGTCCAAACCATCACCTGAAAAATCGACTTTTCTTTTTCTTTCTATCAATTGCTCATCCTCTCCACCATCATGACTAAGATTAGCATCCTTTGGTCCCAAAGCCTGTAAATCTTCCTTCGTCACTTTAGCTTCCTTAGCAAGTTCTTCAGTGGTTTTATTTTTAGAATTCTGTGGGTCTTTTGTTTTATTAGTTTTCATAGCATTTCTATTTTTCAATATATATGCAACTTGGATGCCCTCCTGGGGCAAATCAATAGAAAAAACCAGAAATCCCTTCCTAAGAGTTTTAAGAGTACTTTAAGCAATCTAAACAAGCCTCCAATAAAAAGTAAGGATTTAAAGCTCTTTAGTTTTTGTGAATATATATTCCCAAAATGGGCAGTTGAACCTGTTATGAATCTAAAAAGATGGGAGGTATAACACGTTCCAATCCCCATCCACAATCACATTATATTCTGCAGTTTCTCCAATTTTATTGAAATCGATCAAATTCACATACAAGCTATCACTGGAATTTTGGGAAGGTTTAGTGAATGCATAAGCCATTTTTTCAGTCAATGAAGTTGATTCAGGTGCTGATAATAAGTTTTTATATATAAAACCAGGATTCCCATCCATATCCTCCACCTGAAACCAGTCTGCAGTAGCTGCTTTTATAAAAACGGGGGTGTTGGCTTTCAACTGAAATTTCACATTTGATGTGATGCTAGGTAGACTTCTCAAATTAGCTTGAGCAGTATTCACTCTCATGACCAGAGGAAACTCCTCTTCTTTCAGAATAGAAGCTAGCTCAAAATCATTTTTGATTGCAGGAAAAGGGTTAATAGCTCCATTTTGATAAATCCCGAAATGCAAATGTGGAGCAGTGGTTCTTGCATTTCCTGTGTTTCCCACCAGTCCTAGCGTATCTCCTGTATTTACGCGCTCATGATTGCTGACAAGCTGACTATCCAAATGTGCGAAATATAGATTCCAATCCCGCACTTGATCTCTTACCCAAATTTGCTTACCTCCTAAACCTCGGTCACGAACTGCGGTGACTAACCCTGCTACAGGCGAAATAACTGGTGTGCCTCGGGAAGCAAAAATATCCACACCCTCATGTGATCTTTTTCCACCATCTCGCACATCTCCCCATACGCTTTGAATGGCTTTGCTATTTTTCCCTTGCACTGGAAATACGGCATAGGTTGCAGTACCATTGATCCGAATTTGGAAATTACCCTCACCTAGTAATTCCGGTTGAATTCGAAGTAAATATTGCCCAGTTTTCTCGGCTTCAAATTTTAAAGAATCATTTTGAGCAGTGTAAGACTTAAGTTCCTTCCATTCTGGGCCTTGCATAATATCTACTATGAGCTTGCTGCTGTCTACAGCTTGCCAGTAGATAGAAATAGAGAGGGAAGCTCCTTGCTCCAATTGAATTTCCCATGCTTTTGCTTCAATGCTTTTGGATTTAAAACTGCCCTGAATGGAGATGGGGACCTCTAGCTCAAGTGCTTTCAGAATTGCTTCCTCAGCAGATTCCTTCCACTCAGCACCTATTTTAGTGGAACTTATTCCTGAACTCTTTAGTGTATGGAGATACTGAGTTCTCGCCGAACTGGATTTGAAAATTCGTAATGACTGATTATTACAAGAGGAAACTAGAATAATCAAGCAGGCAAAAAATGGAAAATGTAGATTAGAAATTTTCACTTGTAGATTTCCTCTTTCCTTCCCCATCAAAAGTCAAAATCTGATTTGGACCTTCTTTCATGCGAAATTCCAGTTCATAATAAGTGATGTTATTTTCCTCAAATTTTCTTTTGACCAAAATACTATCCGGATGGATGTCATCTATATTTTCGATCACCGTAAGCAATTCCTGAGGAAGTTCTATTGAATCTGAAGATTTAATGATTACTGGAATTGTCCTGCCATCTGTAAGCCTCATGCTCGAATCAGTACCTGCCATTTTTTTATGGTCTAACTCAGTTGATTCTTCAACTACCATTTTGCCGTCATCGGTGATACTTCCGTATTCTTTTTCCTCATTACAGCTAATTAATATGGTTGATAATGCAAGTGCAACTAATGATAAGTGCTTTTTCATATTGTGGTTGGTTAAATTAAAAAGGTTGATAGAATAACTTGAAACAAAATCTAACCCAACTCTCAATTTTGTATTAACAGGACCAATGGAGAGGGTTTTTACCTAAAAATCAAATTTGATTTCAAAGCCTACGTTCCCCAAACTGAGGAAAATTGCTCTCAGGTATCACTTTATTTCTTACTGAATTTATTCCAAAGCTTCTCCCCCCATTTGCTCAGGAAATTTTGTTCATCTGCTCCATCTACGTCTTCTTCACCTAATGCATAACCTATAGGTTTGAGTGCAGGAGTTGCATCAAAAATTATCTTCGCGATACCAGCAATAGGAATACTCAATATCATCCCTGCTATGCCCCAAATTGAACCTCCTAAGATCACCGCCATAATTGTTACCAGAGGATTGACTTCTACTTTGCTTCCGACGACATAAGGTTCCAGGATATAGCTTTCGACAAATTGAGCAAGTCCAAAAGTCAATGACACACCTATTATACCACCCAGTTCTGTTCCTGCAAAAACAGCCATGACAATAGCTAAAACATATCCAATGATATTCCCAATAAAAGGGACTAAAGATAAAATCGCTGCAATTACACTGATCAAAATGGCATTTTCAATTCCGGAAATAGACAAACCAATTGAATAAATAATAGCTAAAAAGACTATTAGAATAAATCTTCCCACAATGAAATTCAAGCCTAATTCTACTGTGTGACTCATTACCTCCTCTGCTTCTTTTCGGTTTTTTTCACTGAAAAACTTCAGAATTGAAAGCTTGACCTTATTTCTATAAAGCAACAAAAAGAATAAGTAAACAAATGTCAGAACAGTACTGGATAAAAAACTAAAGAAGTTCATTACTATAATTCTCACTTCTTGGGAGGCATTGGATACAATTTTCTCTGGAGAAGGCTGGCTATCTGAGTTTGTCCTATCAGACGATTGGTTAGAATCGAGTTCCTGTTCTGATTCTTCGCTTGGCTTAGATCCTGAGGTTTGTCCCGAAAAACCAAACATCCCTAATTGCTGTTGTAGGTTTAATCCAGTTTTCTCCGTGATTTTCTGTTGAAATTCTTCCAATTTCGGTTTTGCTTTACTTTTTATCTCAGGCCAGCGATCGGAAACATTTGCTACCTGCGCAGATATGATGACAAAAAAAGACAAGAACGCTAGCAAACTCAAAAGCACGCTTACAAAAGCTGAAAGGCCTTTGGAAAAATTCCAGCCTTCCAATTTTCTACATAAAGGAATACAAATCAAAGTCAACAGAACTGCGATCGCCAGGGGTTTTAAAAAGCCTCCAGCCTCGATTAATCCTACAATCGAAAAGTAGGTTCCTACCACAATGAGCGTAAGAATAATTAGTATGTCCTTTGATTTCATTTTGGCGTTGTATTAAAAATTAGGTGTAAGAAAATATTCAATGTTTATGCTTTTTAATTACCGGAATAATAGATTTTCTAAGTCTCCTGCGATAAGACTAAAAGTAATATCATCCGAAGCTTAGGCATCATTCCTTCTGCAAGTCAACTAGTTTACTTTTATTCCTAACAAGTTCAACCTATAAGGTGAAGGTACAATCAAATCGCCAATTGCTGTTTTGGCCTTATTAGGATTGGCTTGTGATAGTTCTTGCTATGCATTTTTGGTGACATTATTCTGGCAAACGGAACAGCCAATGGTTACCAAAGCTAAAATTTGAAGCGTAGTTTTGAATTTCAAGCTTACTTGATTTGATTTAGCACTATATAAGATCAATCATACAGCCAAAAGATAAAAAGTGCACTATTTAAACTACTGCTGCCCATTTGAAGTGATTTTAGACAGCAAAATCCGCATTCATACAGTTCTTATGTGAAAAAACATTCCCATTTCGAGTCTTTATCACTATCAATTTCCAGATCATATAAGAAATCGATTCCGCAGTATTACTCAAACTCAAGGTTAGACTTTGAGCTGCATTTTCTAAATTGGCCTGTGATAATTCCTAAAATAACGCTATGAAATCGAGCCTGTCTTTGGGAGACAGGCATGACTAAAAAATCATCCAGTTGATGATTTTATTCTGCAAGATCCCATGGCCTGCCCCAAATATTCAAGGTGACCATTTAAAGAAAAAAAAAACACATGAAAACCCTTTTGACCCTTTTGTTTGCATTCTCTCTGACGATTTGCAAAGCACAGGATAGTAGACCTGGCCCACAAATGCCGCCTGAAACAGGTGAAACATTCAAAGTTGGAATTGCCGGCTACACCTTCGTGAAATTTGATCTGGATAAGACACTCGAAACTTTGAAAGCCTTGGATGTACATTACCTATGCATCAAAGATTTTCATTTGCCGATGACCAGTACCGATGCCGAAATTGCTGCCTTTCATGAAAAACTGAAAGCCCATGATATCACAGGATATGCCGTTGGCCCGATCTACATGAAATCTGAGGCCGAAATCGATAAGGCATTTGAGTATGCAAAACGAGTTGGGGTAAAGTTGATCGTGGGTGTTCCCAATGTGGAGTTGCTTCCCTATGTAGAAAAAAAGGTGAAGGAGTATGATTTTAAATACGCCATCCATTTACACGGACCAGATATCAATATCTATCAGGATGCCGACGATGTATGGAACCACACTAAAGACCTTGATCCGAGAATTGGAATGTGCCTGGACATTGGACATGACACCCGCAACGGGAAAGATCCTGTAGCCGATATGGAAAAATATCACAGCCGAGTATTTGATATGCATATCAAAGACGTGACAGGACCGACCAAACAGGGTTATTCTCTTGAAGTTGGACGAGGTATCATAGACTTTCCTTCTATGGTCAGAATGATCAGAAAAGTGGGTTACACTGGCGTATGCAGTCTAGAACACGAGCGGAATATGGATAATCCATTTATGGGAATAGCTGAATCTGTCGGGTATTTCCGAGGCGTAATAGAAGCCACCAAAGAATAAACGTCTAATAATTAATTTTAGACCTAAAATGGCTGAATTCGAAAGAGTTCAGCCTTTTTTTGTATTCAATCCCCGAAAAGGAGCAATAGACAATTATAAGATTGTGTTTAAGCCCTAGAAACTTACATTTTGTCGGAATGAGGTTTCTTTCACAAATACACTAATGTCGTTTACAGTTCAGCAAGAAATTCAAATCCTACCGCATCAATCATTTCGTTGAAGAATACATCGGCACTCATAGGAATAAAGTGAACGGTTTGGACGGAAGGGTTTTCATTAAACTTTTACTTTTTTAAATCTGTATCCGAAAGTTGAAATGGTTAGCAAGTAAAAAATACTTTGTCAATTAGGTATTTTGCTTGACAGCATTCAATCTTAGATCATATTATTTCAATAAATTAGGTTACTTAAAAAGAGTTGGAGCAGTCTTTATATTCTCCAAACTGCACCCATCTCCAAAATAACAACAGAATAAATTATAAAATTTAAGTCCATATGAACCAAAAAGAACTATCTCAATTAACTGACAAAGAGTTGTTGGAAGCGGCAAAAAACAACAAGCCATCTCCCCTGATTGATGCGTTTTTTATAGGGTTTTTAGCAGGAATTATAATCTTTAGCGTTTTCGCGAACTCCTGGGGATTGGTCACACTTATTCCCTTGTTTTTAATGTATGTTTTCCTTAAGAAACCAAAAAAATATGAAGCTTTAAAGAAAGAACTGGAACATCGAAATCTTCAATGAAGTAATTTCAGGAAGGCCAGTCAATTGAAAATCAATTCAAATCCTTCTTTTCTAGCTTTTTGAATTACTTAGAGGCAACCGAACTATCCAAGCTTTCTCCGAACTCCAATTAACCTAAACCTCTATGTTTTACTTGCCCAAATTAGATTGGTGATATACCCAAAACTTTTCCAAATCACCCACGAATCTAAAATTTTCATCTTTATTTATCTACAAATTTCTTTTATAGTACCGTTTACAATAATTTGAGGTATGTATATCCTCTTTTTTACCAGTAGACAAGGAAAAATGGGTTTGAAGAACACTTCAACATGCTGCGGACATTGGACTGTCGTCGGTAGTCGATTATCCGCGACTTTCTTAACTCATTCTTTAACTTTTGGACTCATTGCGGATAATCATAATTTGAGGATATGAAAAGTAAGATTCTTCTATTCCTATTATTTTTTTCATCAATCAGCTTCGATTCCTTCTGTCAAAGTTTGACGGATTACCAAGAAAGAGAATTGGAGAATTTGGCTCAAAACATTCAGGTTAATGATCATTATAGCAATGGGAAATGGGAACCTGTACTGAAAGCTGTAAACCAAAAGAGTATAGTTCTCTTGGGAGAATCAAACCACGGTTCTAAGGAAATATTTTTAACAAGGAATGAACTCATACAGGAACTCCACCAACAACTGGGTTTTGAAGTTCTTCTATTTGAATCAGGTTTTGGTGAGGTGGGCGTTATTGAAAACCAGAAAGAGTCACTTTCAGCTATCGAGATGACTCATGGTTTTTTCAGTGGCTGGAGAACGAAGGAGTTTGAGCAACTGATGGCTTATGTCAAAGAAAATGATATTTCAATTGGTGGATTTGATGTGCAAAAAACAGGAAACAACTTTAATGCTTTCCTCAAAGAGCTGATCAATAAAAGATCAATAGACACTCTCAAATTTTACGATTTAGAACAGCGATATAATCTTCAAAAAGGATTACTGACTAGCAACAATGCCATCTATGATTCTTTAAAAGATACGACCAAAGAGTTAATAGATGATTATCAATCCTTACTGAATCAGCTGAAAGATGACAATGATGAGGATTTCGGTTCAGATGAATTTCTCGCGCAGCGAACCATCGAAAACAGAATAAATTATCTGCAATACTTTCTGGAATTCACAAGAAGTAAAGACTGGAACAAAAGGTGGAAAGACAGAGATTCATTAATGGCCTTAAATGTAGAATGGCTGATTGAAAACCGATACAAGAATAAGAAAGTGATCATTGTGGCCCACAATTACCATATAGCAAAATTCAATGAAAAGGAAGAAGTAATGGGTGAGTTTTTATCGAAAAAATACGCTGAGGAAATGTACGTCTTAGGAGCATTTGTTGGGTCCGGTAAATATTCAGATAATTCCGGAAAAGAGGTGGAGATGAAACCTATAGAACAGAATGGCCTGGACATTAAAGAACTCATTCTTGCTTTAAACGGTCATGTGAATTTTATAGATATCCCAAAAAAGGAAACTGACGCGAGCAATTTCTTATTTCATGAAATGCTCATAAATGACACCTTTATCAACTTAAATGGCTCAAAAAAATTAGTCCCTTCAAGGCACTTTGATGGATTATTGTTGATTGATAAATCGACAATTCCAGAGAATTAAAAGAATTTTTTAAGTCAAATACTTCTTTAATAGAAAATCGGATTTTAAACTTAATTTTGAATTTCTTTTTAAAATTTTCAAGACTCTTCCTATTTCAAACAAATTCCTAAATCCCATTTAGCAATACGCGAAAAAAGTCTTATTTAATTTTAAAGTTTCATCAAAAATCTAGAGCAAAATAAAAATAAAAACCAAAGTACTTTTAAAATTAGATTGAGACCAACTAATTTTTCAAATACATTCAATACAAATAGAATTTTGCAAACAAAGGTTTTTACATTACCTACTAAATAAAAATCAGGGACGATTTTACCGAAAAAGAAAATGACGAAAGTAGCAGCTAGAACTATAGTTCTGATTTTTTGGATAGGCCTCTTTTCCCAGTTCTTACTTGTTAACCACTATAAAAAAGAAACCTACCCTACGTTTAAATTTCCAAGTTTCGGTGGAAAAGGACAATCACAAGGCATAAAAAATTTCAATCTTTATGAAGTCTATCTTCACACGGATAATCATCAGGATAGTATCCTTTATCCCTTAGATCAATTCTTGCCTGAAATAAATGAGAAAACCCCTACGCTAGATTTAATAGCTAGAAGCTATCAAAATCCTCAAGAAAAAACACCTGAAAAACAAGAATTTGAAGATTGGATTTCAAAAAATCTATCCAAAAATCTCCCAGATAAAGAGATCACCAACATTTCCATTTTAGAAGTTCAATTCAGTTATAACCTCGATACCAATGAATTAGAGGATGAAAGAACATTGGTCAATTACTTCAAAATTGATTTACAATCCCATGAATAAAATGCTTGAATATTTTGACCATTTAGTATTCGAGGAATATAGAATGGATCCAAAAGCTATGGGGGCTTATAGAATTATATTTAGTGTTTTTATCATTTTCGTTTTAGGGATCCCTGATTTTAGATATCTGGTTCAGTATCCTGACTTAATATATCAACCACCATTCTTAAGTTTTGGGCAGTTACTAAATGGTTTTCCAACACCCTTCATCATTGTACTATTCTCATCCTTATTGGTGATCCTACATTTTTGTGTTCTTTTCGGTTTTTATACTAGAGTTTCTTCTATTGGCTTAACCATTCTATACATCATCTTGTATACAATCAAGTTTTCATTAGGCAAAATAGATCATGCATGGATGGTCACTATATGGATCCCTTTTATGATGGGAATAGCAGGTTGGGGCTCTGAATTTTCGATAGATAAAACTCTTCGAAAAAGTAATCCGGAATCGAATGGTTGGCCAATTTTTATATTAGCAAGTATATTGGCATTTGGGATGTTTACCGCTGGTCTACCAAAACTAATGGGTGACTGGTTATCATTTGACACCCAAGCTGTAAGATCTTATTTTATCAATAATTATTTCTTTAGAGATCGTCAAGAACTACTGGCTCCCATATTTTTAAATATTCAATCCACTCTTATTTGGGAACCCTTCGATTATGTCGGAGTTTTATTTGAGTTAGGGTTTATCCTATTGCTTTTGAAAAAAAGATTTCTTTCCTGGTATATTTTGATTGCGATGTTATTCCATATAATGAATCTTTTGATCCTTAATATAAATTTCTCTGGAAATCTTCCAATTTATCTGTTGTTCATGCCATTTGCTCTAAAATCTGAAAATAGGACCTCAAATAAATGGGGCAACATAAATTGGTTGCTGGTCTTTTTAGTGAGTTGTGGCTTGTATTTTATCCTATGGTATTTTTTCAACACTAATTTAAATGTGACGAGTATTGCTTCTGACCTAGGTTTCAGTCCATATATCACAAGTTTAATGGTTATGCTTCTGATTTTTATTTGGTACGGGTATGCAATCTTTAGACAACTAAAAATTGAAAGGGAACAGAAAAAATTGAATTCTTAAGCAATTGATAGCTGTAAACTATAATAAGGAATACGATGCAATAATTGTTGGTTCAGGCCCCAATGGACTAGCTGCTGGTATCGTTTTAGCCCAAAATGGTAAAAAAGTAAAAATCATTGAAGCTAGCGACAGTGTAGGAGGGGGAGCAAGAACAAAATTTTTGACCCTTCCAGGATACAAACATGATGTTTGTTCTGCTATACATCCGATGGCTATGGCCTCCCCCTTTTTTGCTTCTCTCCCATTGCAAAACTATGGACTTAAATGGATTACTCCTGAATTCCCTGTTGCACATCCTCTAGATAATGAACCTGCTGCTATTATGGAGATGGATGTCCATAGAACTGCCAGTGGACTTGGTAGAGATAACCAGACTTATCTAAATCTCTTTAATCCAATCATCAATGATTTTAATGACTTACTTCCTGACTTGTTAGGCCCTTTTAATCTGTTTCCTAAAAACCCCATAAAAGTTGCGAAATTTGGATTAAATGCCATTCGATCTGCTTCCTCACTAATCAACTCAAAATTTAAAGAAACTAGAAGCAGGGCTCTTTTAGCAGGGCTTGCAGCTCATTCAATCCAGCCTTTAAACAATGCCGCTACTTCTGCCATAACATTGGTTTTAGGTGCCGCTGGTCATGCCGTCGGATGGCCAATGCCAGAAGGTGGATCACAATCACTCTCTAATGCTTTAGCTGAACATTTCACTTTCTTAGGTGGTGAAATAGAAACAGGTAAAATGATTTCATCAGTTAAGCAGTTGTCTGAGGCAAAGGCTATACTCTTTGACATTACTCCAAAACAAATTTTGGAAATTGCCGAAAATGAAATCCCAAAATCTTATGCTAAAAAACTAAATCGCTACCGTTACGGTCCTGGGGTTTTTAAACTTGATTTGGCTCTCGACGGACCTATTCCTTGGAAAGATGAAAATTGCTGTAAAGCCGCTACTGTTCATATAGGAGGAACTTTTGAGGAAATAGCCAAAGCGGAAAGTCAAGTATTTGAGGGAATTCACCCTGAAAAACCATTTGTGTTATTGGCGCAACAAAGCCTTTTTGATTCAACAAGAGCACCTGAAGGCAAACATACGGTATGGTGTTACTGTCACGTGCCAAACGGTTCAACTCAAGATATGACTCAACAGATCGAAGATCAAATTGAGAGATTTGCTCCAGGTTTTAAAGATCTGATACTTTTCAGGAATAAGATGAATGCAGCTGATATGCAAACTTATAACCCCAATTATATTGGAGGAGATATAAACGGCGGGATCCAAGATCTTCGACAACTCTACACAAGGCCTGTTAATCTGTTTGACCCATATAGAATTCCAAATACTTCCTTTTTTATTTGCAGTTCCTCATCTCCTCCTGGTGGTGGGGTTCATGGAATGTGTGGCTATCACGCCGCTCAGGCGGTATTGAATTTTCTTAAATAATAAGGAGGTATTCACTACATAAACTGTCAATTTTTAATTCTTTGGATTTAGTCAATCTAGAATTGCCTAATCTTCAAATAATTTCCAGAAATTCAATTCCTCTAACCCTCCTCAATCTCCTCCCTACTTTCTAGGGTACTATTCCTGTAGGTATCCTTTCCCTGTAAGACTCTCTTCTCCTCTTTTCATGTGTTTCAAATAAATCTTATTCGATTATTCCTTATTTTGAAATTCCCATTCATCCAAACCACCATGACAAGATCCTTACTTAGCTTTTTATCAATTCTATTTTTCACCTCCCTCACACTTGCTCAAAGTTCTTTAGATGAGCAGCTTAATAATCATCAGTTTCGATTCATCGGCCCTGAAGGCAATCGAGCAATCGCCGTTATCGGTGTGCCGGGAGATCCTCAAGTGGCTTACATTGGAGCGGCTTCAGGAGGTCTCTGGAAAACCGAAGACATGGGAATCAATTGGCGGCCAATCTTTGATGATCAGGATATTTCATCTGTTGCCGCAGTGGAACTTGCTCCTTCTGACCCGAGTCAAGTTTGGGTTGGTACCGGTGAGACTTTTGTTATTCGACCAGCACATGCCATGGGAAATGGGATATATTTCTCTCCTGATGCGGGCAAAACCTGGGAGCACAAAGGCCTTGAAAAAACTGGACGTATTGGACGGGTGCTGGTCCACCCAAAAGATCCCAAAATCATTTATGCAGCTTCCTTAGGACATACCTATGGCCCTCAAAAAGAGAGAGGTATTTTCCGAAGTAAAGATGGAGGAGACACTTGGGAGCATGTACTTTTTATTGATGAAGGAACAGGCGCATCTGATTTAGCAATTGACCCAGAAAATCCTGATATACTCTATGCAGCCATGTGGTCGATCCACATCAATACCTGGGGACTCAATTCGGGTGGAAATGGAAGTGGCATCTATAAATCTACAGATGGCGGAGATACTTGGGAACCAATGAGTAAAAATGGTTTGAAATCCGGTTCAGAAAGACCTGTAGGAAAGACTTCTGTTGCTGTTTCCCATAGTGATCCAAATGTAGTCTATGCGCTTTTTGAAGCCGAAAGCCCAGAAGTTTGGCGCTCCTCTGACAAAGGCATGAGCTGGACACTGATGAGTCAGGAACATGACTGGAACGAGCGGGCACCATATTACACCAGGCTTAGAGTGAATACAGGCGATCCAAACGAAATTTATTCCATGTCAGTACGCTTTGTTCACTCATTGGATGGAGGCAAAACCAGAAATCCTAGACCTCCAAGAGGCGGCGGCGACAACCATGATATTTGGATAGACCCCACCAATCCTGATCGAATCATGGTAGCCCATGATGGTGGAGTAAGCATCAGCTATAACCATGGCAAAACTTTCCAAGGAGTAGTTTTACCCATCGCCCAAATGTATCATGTGGCAGTAGATGACCAGATTCCTTATAATGTTTTTGGCAACAGACAAGACGGTTGGTCATACATGGGACCAAGTAATTCTTTGGCAGGATATATTCCTTTAGGCCTTTGGAAAGGTGTAGGCGGCTGCGAAAGTGGCTTTGCCCGACCTGACCCGGTAGACAATCACATCATTTGGTCTGGTTGCTACGATGGTGGCTTGGAAAGACATGATTTAAGAACCGGTCAGTCAAGAGAGGTCAGAGTATGGCCTGAAGCTGGTTATGGCTGGGCGCCAGCAGACATGAAATACCGTTGGCATTGGAATTTCCCACTGAGCCATTCCCCTCATACCAAAGGAAGGGTGTACGTGGGCAGTCAGTTTGTGCATAAAACAGATGATGATGGCCAAAGCTGGCAGATCATATCTCCTGATTTGACTTTGAACCTAAAAGACCATCAGAAAAACTCAGGTGGTGTGGCCATCGATAATTTAATGACCTTTGATGGAGCGACCCTTTTTGCAATTGAGGAATCGAGAATCGAGGCAGGAGTAATTTGGGTTGGAACCAATGATGGACAGGTTCAATTGACAAAGGACGGAGGAGAGAACTGGACAAACCTGACTGCCAATATCCCGGATCTTCCGGAATGGGGAACCATTGCCAATATTGAACCTTCTCGCTATGACAAAGCCACCGCTTATGTGAGTGTTGACTTACACCAAATGGGTGATTTTGATCCCTATATTTTCAAAACTACTGATTATGGTCAAAGCTGGACTAAGATCTCTGCGGGCATTCCTAGCTCTGAATCAAGCTTTGTGCATGTGATCAAAGAAGACCCAAAAAGAGAAGGTTTGCTTTATGCAGGTATCGACAAGGGAATATATATCAGCCATGATGATGGCCAAAGCTGGAGTCGATTGAGGCTCAATTTGCCTCCTGCGCCTGTTTATTGGTTAGAAATCCAAGAGCGCTTTGATGACTTGGTGGTGGGCACCTATGGGCGTGGCTATTATATCCTAGATGATCTGGCCGCCATCCGAAATCTTGATCAAACACAAGACATCGCTTTCTACGAGGTTCGTGATGCTTATCGATTCAATGATCGGGAAAATATCAAAACCGATGGTGCAAGTCTCAACTCAGGTCGGAATCCAAGTTATGGAGCAAGTCTGAATTATCATTTGCCTGAAGACTTTGATGGAGATGCGAAAATGGAGATTAAAGATTCCAAAGGTGAATTAGTACGCACATTAAAAGCCAATAAAAAAGCCGGAGCAAATCGTGCTCAATGGGATCTCCGATATGAACCTACCTATACGCCAAAACTTCGGGTTGCTCCTCCAGGTAGACCTTGGGTTCAGCTTAATGGCGAAGGCTGGAGACCTTTGGTGCAATGGGATTTAGACTTGATGGCAGGACAATATGGCCCTCGAGTTGTTCCAGGTGAATACTTGGCCACTTTGATCTTGACAGACTCTACTGGTAGTGAAGTGGCAAAGACTTCCGCCAAATTCAAGGTATTGAAAGACCCATATGCCGAGGGTACTTTGGAAGATATTCAAGCCCAAGTCGCTTTCTCATTACAGTTGCGCGATGCTATGAACTTGGCGGTAAGTAATATTAATGCGGTGGAGCAGCTTCGCAAGGAGTTGGACATTATTCTCGCTGAAGAATCCGATAGCAAAACACAAAAAGAGGCTTTGAGACTCAAAGCAGCAGCGGAGGACGTTGCTTCCAAACTCTATGATATCCATTTGACCGGGGCTCGTGAGGATGCCTTTCGCTCGCCTATCAAATTGTACGGCCGATTGAGTGCTTTGGCCAGTGACATCAATGCCAGCGGAATGGATTATCGCCCTACAGACCAACAGGGAGAGGTTTATGAGGTATTGGATGCACGTTTGAAAGTTGCCATTGAGCAGTTTTCTGACTTGGTTAATAACGACATTCAGGAATTCAATAAAGCCTTGGAACAGAAAAACAGACGAATTGAAATAGAGAAAACCGGAGGAAATTAGAAAGGATAAATGAACAGGAAATATGCCCGGCCAAACCGAATAATGGCTGAGCATTTTTCATGATTCAAATTCCGCTCAATCCTTATTTTTATATCTGTTACTACTTTCAAGGAAAAGAATTTGATGACTCAAAATGGAAGGTGTTCTTCTAGAATTTCCCGACATTTAACTCTTTGACCAATCAAAAAACTTCCATGCTTATTATTCCTGATGATAAAATCATCTCTCTTCTGGATTACAAAAAACTAATTGAAGCCCTTCGCGAGATTTTTAAATCTGATTACACCATGCCTGTGAGGCACCATCATTTTTACCAAACTGATGAAGGAGAGGAAAAC
The DNA here is from genome assembly GCF_014206875.1 of Algoriphagus iocasae. Taxonomy (GTDB): domain Bacteria; phylum Bacteroidota; class Bacteroidia; order Cytophagales; family Cyclobacteriaceae; genus Algoriphagus; species Algoriphagus iocasae. Next base: position 45,802 of record NZ_JACIJO010000004.1, read on the forward strand.
ACCTTGATATTGATGCCAGTTTGGAATAAAGAATACTTAGGAATGAAACAGGTCACCGTGGCACCTGCAAATGCATCTAAGAATATGCCTTCCATTTATGCCCAGTACATTTTGAGTAATTCGAAAACTGGCCAACCTCTGGCCTTGATGAATGCGACAGAATTAACTGCCCGAAGAACTGCTTGCACCTCTGCTTTGGCTACTTCCTTCTTAGCTAGAAAAGATGCTGAAAACCTCCTGGTAGTTGGAGGAGGAAAAGTAGCCCAACATTTAGTTCAGGCACATTTTGCTGTTCAGAAATTTAAAAAAGTAAGCGTTTGGATGCGCAATCAAGATAAAATGGAAGAGTTTGTAGCAAGTTTAAAAGATCAAGGATATCCGGCCGAAGCTGTCACTGATTTAGAAAATTCCGCTCGACAGGCTGATCTTATCTCCTGTGCTACTCTTTCGAAAACTGCCATTATCAAAGGTGAATGGGTAAAACCCGGAACCCATCTTGACATGATCGGTTCCCATAAACCTACCACTCGTGAAACCGATGATGATGCAATCAGGAAGAGTACCATTTTCGTAGATTCCCGTAATGGGGCTTTGCATGAAACGGGTGAACTTGCACTCCCAATTGCTGATGGAATTATCACAGAAAATGATGTGAAAGCAGATATCGTGGAGTTGGTTAAAGACATTCATCCTGGACGGAGCTCAAGCGAAGAAATCACACTTTTTAAATCTGCAGGCTTGGCTGTGGAAGATCTTGCTGCTGCTCTTTTGGTTTACAAAAGTTATAAGGCAAACTAGAAGTCTTCCAAAAAGAACTTACTATTAATCCAAGGCACAACCATCCTCTTTCTGATAGTAGCTAAACTATTAGGAAACAAACATTATTTTCCGTTTTGAGAATACAGCCAAACAACTGATTAACAATATTTTATAAAACAAAGAAAATAAATATATTAGTTGGATTCCAACCACCCAACTGATGCTTAGTCTCCCAAGAAAAGACTCCTATCGCTTGACCGCCCTGATGATGCTACTAATCATAATTGGTGTTCAATGGGGCTTCTATTATCCTTACACGAGTGAGTTTCCCAATTTTATCAATTCAACCTATACCATCCATATTCACGGAGCTCTATTAATGGTTTGGCTGGGGCTGTTAGTTCTTCAGCCGATGTTGATCTATCTTAAAAAAGCTAAGCTGCACCGTAAAATCGGTAAATCAGCTTTTGTTTTAGGCCCTTTGATTATTCTCTCCATGTTTTTTGTTACGAAAGATTCCTATTGGAGAGGAGTGGATGTCATCCCAGAGATTGAAAACCTGGGTTTCATGGCTCTTGATATTCGTGGGCTCTTCAGTTTTGCTACTTTTTGGGCATTAGCCATGGCCTACCGCAAAACGCCATCTGCACATATGCGCTATATGATTGGGACTGGAATTTTAGCCATTGGTCCAGGTGTTGGACGTGGGATTTTAGCCAATTTTGATGTAACACCTTATGTTGCTTTTTCTATTACCGATGTGATTGATCTACTAATTGTAGGAACCTTATTGGTCATTGATTTGGTAAAGAAAAACGATTACAAGCCGTACTTAGTGATCTTCTTATTTTTGCTTGTTGGAAAAATATTTTGGCAGATCAGTGGAACTAGCCTTTGGCAAAACTTTGCCCATGCTTATGCGCAGCTATTCTATTAATTTACGATCTTGAAAAAAAACCACCCATGAAAAAATTCTTTCTAGCCCTACTCCTATTGCTCATAGCAGTAGTTGCCATTTTACTTTTCAACACCTTTCGCTTTAACTCGAAACAGGCGGATGTAGAACCAATTGAACCCGTAAGCTTCTCAGATCAGGTCTTCCAAAATCTCTCCAAAGCCATTACTTTTCAAACCATCTCAGTCAGTGAGGATGCTATTCCGGATTCTGCTGCCTTCTTTGGATTTCACCGTTTTTTGGAAGAAACTTTTCCATTGACCCATGCAAATCTTTCGCTGGAAAAAATTAACACTTACAGTCTGCTTTACAAATGGGAAGGATCAGACCCATCCAAAAAACCAATCATTTTGATGTCCCATCAAGATGTGGTCCCTATAGACCAACCAACTCTTGGAGACTGGGAAGCAGCTCCATTTGAAGGAAAAATCACTGATACCCACATCATCGGAAGAGGAACTTTGGATGATAAAAGTACCTTGATCGCGGTTTTGGAATCAGTTGAAAAGCTGCTTTCAGAAAATTTTAAACCTACTCGAACCATATATATCGCTTCAGGACATGACGAAGAAGTGGGTGGTGGAAAAGGCGCTGCAAAAATCGCTGAGCATCTGAAAGCTCAGGGGATTCAAGCGGCAATGACAATGGATGAAGGAGGGTTTATAGCCGAAGGATTAGTGCCCGGGGTAGATGTACCAGTAGCCATGATCAATTTAGGAGAAAAGGGATTTGCATCCTTCCGTTTGATCGTGGAAACAAGTGGAGGTCACAGTTCTGCTCCTCCTCGTGAAAACACCATTGGGATGCTGGCCCAAGCGATCGTGGATCTGGAAAACAATCAATTACCTTACAAACTTGTACCTCCTATCGATTCACAATTGGAATATTTGGGGCCTGAACTCCCATTTATGACCCGTCTGGCATTTGCCAACCCTTGGCTTTTCAAAAAGCAGCTTTTAGAGGGATTAAATGCCCATACCACCACAGCGCCAACAATTATTGATGGAGGAGTAAAAAACAATGTTATCCCGACAGTGGCCGAGGCAACGATCAATTTCCGAATCCTTCCTGGAGAAACCATTGAATCCGTACAGGCACATATCGAGTCTGTGATTTCTGATAAAGTAAAAGTGGAGCCGGTAGGCTTCCTCACCGATCCTCCACAAGTTTCCACAGTAAATTCAGATGCCTATAAAACCCTTGAAAAAACCATCCGAGGACTTCATCCAAATACAGTGGTTGTTCCTGGATTGCTTGGAGGAGCCACAGATTCCAGATATTTCTATTCGGTATCGGAAGAGGTATATCGATTTTATCCGATGCGGGTTAACTCTGAGTCCATGACAAAATTCCATGGAATCGATGAAAAAATCAGTAAGACTAACTACTTGGAAATCCTACAATTCAGTTATCAACTGATTAAGAATTTTAATTGAGTTGGAATAATACTTTCAAAAAATTAGCCCGATCAATCTTGATCGGGCTATTTTCTTTAAAAACCATTATACCATGCCCATCCGATATCTCCTGGATCGACATATTCTTCGGTGACCACGATTTTCTCAAGATATTTCATGCTTTTAAATCCTATTTGTCTCTCTAATCTCAATCGAATCGGTGCTCCATGTGGAATGGATAAGTTTTTCCCATTCATGCCATAGGCTAAAATTGTTTGGGGATGAAAAGCATCGATTAAATCAATGCAATCCAACCATCCATCATAGGAATAAAAATTCACCCATCGTGCTTTAGGCATCATTCCGGCATGCTCCAAAAGTGCTCTCAAGGGAACTCCGGTCCATTCAGCGATGGCAGTCCATCCTTCTTCACAGGTATGTCTTGTGATTTGGGTACGAGCATTAAATTTCTTGAGTTGGTCCAGTGAATAGTTTCCCGGTCTGGCCACAAGCCCTTCTATAGGCAATTGCCAATTTTCAAATCCTGAACGCAAGTGCTTATCATATGTCTCACTAAAATATTCCTTGGAAGTATCCGCAGGATTGATGGTTCCAGTGGCCGGCATGGATGAAATATCGCTGAAGCTATATTCTTTGGCCAGCGATTGACTGGAAAATAAAGCTCGATGGGCAGCATAGGTAAAATTATCACCCATTCGAAGGATATTCCCATAGTTAGGTGGCATTGGCTGATTACACCCAGGTATGAGCAATGCACCCAGCGCTGCTACTCCCGTGGTAATCGCTGCACGTCTAGTTATGATCTGCTTTTTCTTCATGGCTGTTTTCCTATGGTCATGTATCGTACTTGTTGTTTAAACCCTGACAAAATAATCATGGCAATATGCATCACCAGGAAAATCTCCAGACCTATGGAAGTGAAAAAATGGATGGTTCTGGCAGTCTGATAACCTCCAAAAATTTCCAATAGAAACGGAAAAGCTGCTGTGATCGCAGGAGACATGGTGAATCCAGTAATAATCGCCATTGGAAGTGAAATAAAGATGATGCTCATGTAAGCGATCTTTTGCAAGATTCCATATTGTGGTCCTCCCGTAGGTGGGGCTATTTTCATTTTAATATGCTCTCTGATATCACGAAATAGCTGTATAGGTGTCAGTTCCCTAAGTCTTGGCCAGATATGTTTTTGAAAATGGCCAGTAAACAAACCAAGAATTACATACACCAAACCCGTCACGACTAGAAACCAAGCAGACAAAAAATGTAAGCTTCTCCCCCATCCATTTTCATTAAACATTTCTTCTTCTCCATTTCTTCCTGCGCTAACTGGCGAATTCTCTGCATCAAAGAATGGAACTTCAGCTTCCCAATCCGAACGATTATGGTTTCTGCTGATGGGTAATTCTAAAAATGCCGGCGTTAATTCATTTCCAACTTCTCCCCAATAAAGCCTGGGATGTACCATCAAAATTTCAATTCCTGTAAATACCAGCAACAAAAAGCTAATAGTGATTATCCAATGAGATGTCTTCACCCAAGGTTGATGCTTTTCGTTTTCAGATATGCTTGATGGCTGGGAGCTCATAGAATAAAAATGGATTTGACTTTACTCTAAACTATTGAAAATAAATGTACTATTATATTTTATCAGGAGAATAATGCAATTCACAATTGATTTTATCCAGATACAAAATGAAAATCGAAATAGGCATTCAGTTTTTTAAATTAGAATATGGCTAGATTAGTGAAGTAGAGTTGGATCAATAATATGCTAAAAACCACCCTTATGAAAGTCTTAAATATCTACTTGACATTATGCCTGATAACTTTTGGATGTCAAGCTCCAACCGAGCAAAAACCAACATTTGAACATGACATTACAAGTGGGCCTACTCCCTGGACGAGTGATACTTTTGAACTGGAAGAGGAAGATTTCACCTTCGCCATTATTTCTGATCTTACAGGTGGTGAACGCCCTAATATCTATGGAACGGCTGTGGGACAGCTAAATCGCCTGGATCCAACCTTTGTTTTGAGTGTGGGAGATCTGATCGAGGGAGGCACCGAAGACACCGTTCAACTTGCAAAAGAATGGGATTCCTTTGATGGAAGAACTTCTCATCTGAACATGCCATTTTTTCACTTGGGAGGAAATCATGACCTCAGCAATCCAGTGATGCGGAAGTTTTTTGAAAATAGGTTTGGGCGTCGTTACTATCATTTTGTCTATGAAAACATCCTCTTTTTGATGCTCGACTCTGAGGATTATGAGGAAAAGAGGATGATGGAAATTTATGAGGCTCGCGCCAAAGCTTTAAAAATTATAGCTGGAGAAATAGAGGGATCCTACGAAGAATCAGATTACTATAAAATGGCCGAGCGGAATATTGGTGGCATGAGTACAGAGCAATTTGAATACTTTAAAGAAGTTCTAGCTAAATATCCTGATGTCAAATGGACCTTTTTACTGATGCACAAACCACTTTGGCTACATGAGGATAATAAAGGTTTGGAACGTCTGGAAGCGCTCTTGACAGATCGGCCTTACACGGTATTCAATGGGCATGTTCACTCCTATTCGCATCGCAAAAGACAAGGTCGGGATTACATTATGTTAGGGACCACAGGAGGATCCCAAAATCCGCGAGACTCCATGGCTTTTGATGAAGTTACTTTGGTCAGAATGGATAATGAACCAGTAATCACCACACTGAAAATGGAAGGTATTTTGGATGAAACTGGAAAGGTGAATGTGGTATATGACAGTCTGAATCATTAAAAGAACTAAGGCCAATTGCCAACCCTTTTAGCTTGAATAAATGAAATGAAATCAGTAACAGTCGTAGGTTCTGGTATTATTGGTTTGACATCGGCCATTGCTTTGCAAGAAGCAGGATTTCAGGTTAAAAGCATTGCGAAAGAATCCTTTCAACATAGCCTTTCCAATAAAGTTGGGGCGATTTGGTTTCCTTTTGAAATCGCTCCAAAAGAAAAAACAAATACTTGGGCTACGCAATCTTATATCAGGTATTTGAAAGATCTTATTTCTACCTCAGGGGTGTCAGTTATTCCTTTTATCAATGCCTATACTGCGGATTCCAATACAGATTGGAAGGAACAATTACCGAAAGGAAAAGTAAGAGAAGCCACAAAAGAGGAGTTACCAAAAGGAATGGATCAAGCATTATATGCTGAAGTTCCATTGGTTGAGCCTGGCATGTATTTGCCCTACCTATTCAATCAATTTTTAGCCAAAGGCGGGCAATTTCAAATAAACTTGATTTCATCTTTGGAAGAAATGACCAAGTTGGATGATTTGGTCGTGAATTGCACCGGACTTGGAGCTAAAGAAATTTGTCAAGACCCCGAACTCTACCCGATTCGTGGACAGATTTTGCGATGCGAAAAACTGGATTCTATCTCTTTTGCCGATCCCACAAAAAAGGGAGCCTTGTGCTACATCATCAATCGAAGTGGCGATACTATTGTTGGAGGAACAGATTATGAGAATGACTGGAATCCTGAAATAAACCCAGATGACACTGCTTTAATTCTGAAACGGATCAAGGATTCAGGAATTCTCCAAAGCCCAAAAATTCTTGAAGAGCTGGTCGGGTTAAGACCTAAAAGAACGGCTGTTCGGTTTGAGTTTGATAAAGAATTCACAAACATATTCCATAATTACGGACATGGAGGAGCAGGATACACGGTCGCTTGGGGATGCGCTTTGGAACTGGCAGAGATTTTAAAAAAGGAGTAATTATGGTCTGTGAAGACACAGACCAAGGAGGTATATTGGAGATGTTTTGCTATCTTATTTTCACTTTTTACCACCTCAACCTAGAATCATGAAATCAACCTATTCCTTATTCGCAGCTTTCTTTCTACTATTTGCCTGCTCTTCACCAGAAACTTATGATGTACTAATCAAAAACGGGCAAATCATGGATGGATCTGGAAATCCAGGATTTGTGGGTGATGTCGGAATTCGTGCTGATACGATTGCTTCCATTGGTGATTTGGCCGACGCGAAAGCAGAGTTAGAGATCGATGCAACAGGTCTGGTCGTGGCTCCGGGTTTTATCAATATGTTGAGTTGGGCTGTAGAATCCCTCATCGAGGATGGACGCTCCCAAAGTGATATTCGTCAAGGTGTGACTTTGGAGGTTTTTGGCGAAGGAAATTCGATGGGACCTTGGAATGTGGAAATGAAAGAAGACGAACTCAAAGCACAAGCTGACATCAAATTCCCGATTGAATGGACCTCACTGAGTGAATACCTTGATTTTTTGGTTGAAAAGGGGATTTCAACAAACGTAGCATCATTTATCGGAGCCACAACAGTCAGAATCCATGAATTGGGCTATGAAGATCGCGCTCCGACTCCTGAAGAACTGGAATCCATGAAAAATTTGGTTCGTCAAGCCATGGAAGAAGGTGCCTTGGGAGTTGGTTCTTCTTTGATCTATGCCCCTGCATTCTATGCAAGCACGGAGGAACTGATCGAACTTTGCAAAGTCGCTTCGGAATACGATGGCATGTATATCTCCCATATGCGGAGCGAAGGAGGCAGGCTTTTGGAAAGCTTAGACGAACTGATCCGTATTGCAGATGAGGCTGATATCCGTGCGGAAGTGTATCATCTCAAAATGAGTGGACAAGCCAATTGGAGCAAATTCGATGCTGTGGTGGCAAAGATTGATTCTGCCAGAGCCGCAGGCCTGGAAATCACCACGGACATGTATAATTATGTGGCTGGAGCAACAGGTTTGGACGCTTCTATGCCTCCATGGGTGCAGGAAGGCGGATATGATAAATGGGCCGAACGCCTTCAAGATCCGGCAATTCGAAAGCAGGTATTGAAAGAGATGACTACTCCCACGGATGAATGGGAAAGTCTGATGCAGGCAGTGGAAGGGCCAGAAAAAATCATTTTGGTAGGATTTAAAAACGATAGTTTGAAATACCTTACCGGAAAGACTTTGGCGGAAGTAGCAGAAATGAGAGGTATTTCTCCTGAAGAAACGGCGATGGATTTGGTGGTGCAGGATGGAAGCCGCGTTGGGACGATTTACTTTTTGATGTCCGAAGAAAATGTGAAAAAGCAGATCGCACTTCCCTATATGAGTTTTGGATCTGATGCTGGTTCATACTCCATCGAAGGGGTTTTCTTGAAGTCCAGCTATCATCCTCGAGCTTTTGGTAATTTCTCCAGGTTACTTGGCAAATACCTTCGAGATGAAAAAGTGATTCCTTTGGAAGAGGCCATTTACAAATTGACAACGCTACCAGCAACTAATTTGAAGATCAAAAAAAGAGGAGCATTGAAAGAAGGATTTTTTGCAGATTTGGCAATTTTTGACCCGAATGAAATTCAGGATCATGCCACTTTCGAAGAGCCCATGCAATATGCCACAGGGATGGTGCATGTTTTTGTCAATGGAAAACAAGTGCTAAAAGACGGAGAACATACTGGAGCTTTGCCTGGTCAGGTGGTCAAGGGACCTGGGTTTAAAGAGTAAGTGTTTCAGACAAAGATTGTTAGAATTTCTAATTCTAGAGAAAAAATCAATGTGTTCATCTTTGATCAAAAGACGAAGTTAATTTTAATTATAAATTTTTAGTTTGAGGAATTAGTTGCTTCTTGTAACTTGTCGCCTTAGCCAATTTACAATTGAATGAAAAAACTTATACTTCCTGTATTATTAGCCTTTCTCTTTTCCTGTTCAAAAAAAACAGTCCCGATTCAGGAAAGCACAAAAACAACTGCTGTTAGTACTACTATTGGCTTTACGAGTCGCTTTACTTTAAATGACAAATTGTATAACAAAGTTACTGGGGAACCAATCTCCATGGAGGAATTTGCTAAGATCGTAAAGGAAAACCCAAATGTTCCTTTAGAAAAAATTTATGATAAATATGGAGTGCCTGAAAAGGTTTTCTACCATCCCAACCCACCAGAAAATTTCGGGAAACGTAATCCTGAATTACAGCCCAAAGTCGGAGAACCTTTCCCTCAATTTGTTTTTCAAACTATTGACGGCAAAGAAATCGACTTAGAGAACTTAAAAGGAAAATGGGTTTTAGTAAGGTTTGATTTTTTCACTGAAGTAATGAATAAAGAAGATTTTGCCCAGCTAGTAGAATCAATCGATCAGCTTCCTAAATCCTCTAAATTCATTCCTATTTTATGTTCTATGGACAACAAAGAAAATTTGAAGAGAGACCTGGGCAGCTTATCTAAAAAAATAGAATTGGTGAGTGATGGTCAAGGTTTTAGTAGCAAATATCAAATCATGAGATTCCCTACTACTATATTGATTGCCCCGGACCAAACCCTTTACAAGTATTTGGGTAAAAACGAATATCAGGAAATTGGCTCCATCATAGAATAAAAACAGCTTCAAAAAACGAAATAATTGAAAAGGGGAAGTCGAATGACCTCCCCTTATTTTTTAATTATTCAAACTCGCTATAAAATTATCAACCACCATACTCAGATACTCATTAAGTGCTTGCTGTGTTTTTGCTTTATATGCAGCAGGATCGGCTTTTACCTGATGAGAAACTTCCACTTCTTTGTCATTAGTATAAGAAATACCATTGTAGGTAGTATTATAGCTCACATCTGGTGCAACATATTCCTTGAATTTCTTTTCTTCCATCACTCCTGGAATTTCTATTTTTCCTTTTGGGCTGTAGGACAAAATTGCATTGGCTCCAGACCCATTCATTCCACCTTTCCATACTATACGGGCAGCCACTCTGGAGGTCTCTATTTTAGAACCTAAAAATCCTTCCGCAGATTTAGCAATTGCCACTTCTGGAATCTGATATTCAACAACTCCTTTCATCTTAGTGGCATCTGTTACGTAAGAGCTATTCCCTTCAATAGTCACAAACTGGAAGCTGATGTTTGCTTCAAAGACTGGGATATCTCCCAAATCTTTTGATAAAGCAGGGGTTGTATCTACGATAAATGAACCTTTCGTCTTTCCTTTGCTATCCATTTTTTTATAAAAAAAATCAAACCCAGTCGGCACGGTAGACACATAACCTAGCAATTGGGCTTTGGAAGGTGTCCCTCCTTGTGCTTTTGTCCAATTACTATAAAAATCAGTCTTTTCAGCCACATCAGAGTTCACAATTTCTATCCCAGCATCAGTAAGTTTTTTGACCACCATCGCATAGGCATTATCCGTGATTTCCTGCATGACATCTAAATCAATCCCAACCATACCTACAGCCATTTCAGCTTTAGTTTTACCTCCCGAGCTTGCTTCCGAACTTGCGGCTATCAATTGATAATTTATAGCGAATTGATTTAGGTAAATCTTCTTTGGAGCATTCTTCATTTTTTTTTCTCCATAGCTGTTATCGCTAAGATTTTTATCTGTGACAATTTGCCCGTTTGCCAAAGTGCAGACTAAAAAGGCAAGAATTAATAAAGAGTTTTTCATGGCTAATATTTTTTATACAAATAACTCTTCTTCAAAGCCTTGTATCAATACACTTGATTAGGTATTTTGGCATACCTAATGGTAGGTATTCGCGCTTAATCCTGCAGCATTGAGAATCTTTGGAATTATCATTCTTTGCCTCTTCAGCTTTGTTTCCTATAGCCAAACTGAGCTCGTCGATAGCCTTCAAACCGTCCTAAAAAATAATCCTGACGATTCTACCAAAGCTTCCATTATGGGAGATCTCTGTTGGCATCTCAAATATTCAGATCCTCCCAAAGCATTGGAATATGGTCACCAAGCCATTTCTATCGCTTCAAAAAATGGATTTGATGCATTACAGGCTTATGCTTCCAATAATGTCGGAGTGGTTTTTTGGGCCAAGTCCGATTACGATTCGGCTGTTTATTACCTAGACAAAACCCGGGAATTATACACCTCTCTCAATAATGAACGGGGTGTAGCAGTAACTTCAGTGAATCTTGGACTGATACTACAAAACAAAGGAGACTATGACGCCTCATTGGAATATCAATTAGAGGCTCTGAGGATTGTCAATAAATTGGAAGATCAGGGCATAAAAGGAAGTGTATTGACCAATATTGGAAATGTGCATTTCCTAAATGAAAAATTCGACAAGGCAAAAGCCTATTATTTTGAGGCTCTTGAGTTCAAAAAATCTCTTCCTGATGATCAGTTTCGACAAAACCTTCAAAAGACCTTATTGAATATAGGCAATGTATATGATCGCTTGGAAGATCAGGATTCTGCCATTTATTATTTTCAGGAAGCCTTGCCTTATGCAATCTCGGCCGATGACACAAAAAGCCAGGCTTTGATCTACACAGACTTAGGCCATGCTTTTTCTGAGAAGGGGGAATTCAATCTTGCAAACGACTATTTCGAGAAAGCAATGATTGTCTTTACTTCAGGAAGTTATGAGAATGATTATGACTACTCCATTCTGCTTTATTCACTTGCCCAGAATGAATTAAGAAGAAAAAATATCAGTGCTGCTGTACGGCTAGCAGAGCAAAGCCTTGAACTTTCCAAAAAACTTCAGAACCTAAACCGTTTAAAGGACAGCTATGGTCTTTTGGCTGAAGTTTATGAAGCAGATAGGCAATTTGCACCTGCACTAGAAGCTCAAAAATTTCTTAGAATTTATGAAGACAGTCTTCTGAATCTGGACACCAACAAGGAAATCGCTGAACTGGAAACAAAATATGAGACAGAAAAAAAGGATCAACAAATCTTGTTTTTGGATCAGGAAAACAGCCTTCAATTGGCAAAAAACCAACGAAACAGCATCATTATTGGCGCTCTTTTTTTAGTGGTCCTCCTGCTTTTATTAGTGTTCTATCTTTGGAGAAAACAATCTCAAATCCATCAACAAAAAGTAATTAGCGAGCAAAAAACCAGACTTCGCGAAGCACAGATTCAGGCAGTTATCTCAAGTGAGGAAAAAGAACGAAAGCGTTTTGCTTCTGACCTCCACGACAGCATGGGGCAATTGGTGAGTGCGCTGACTATGAATATCCAAGGTTTGAAAAACACGAGCAATGACCCGCAAGTACGGCTTGAAATAGTGGACAATTCCACCAGTTTACTCCATGACATCCAACATGAAATCCGGAATATCGCTTTCAATCTGATGCCACAGGTACTGACAAATGATGGTCTTATCCCGGCTTTGCGTGAGCTGCTGGCAAGAATCAATAAGTCTAATCAGATGAATGCTGAAGTTCAGGTTTTTGGAATGGAAGGCAGATTGAATGAAGTATTTGAAATTTCTCTCTATAGAATTTTGCAAGAGTGGATTTCAAATGTCCTTAAATATGCAAATGCCACAGAAATTCTCATTCAATTCACTGCCCATGAGGAAGAAATCATAATTACAGTGGAAGATAATGGTCAAGGCTTTAATCTTAGGACTTTCGAAAACAGCAAAGGAAATGGCTGGAGAAACATCAATACCCGGCTAAGTCTGATCAAGGGCGAAATGGACATTGATACTCAAGAAGGAAGAAAAAATACCACTTTAACCATTTCAATAGACAAAATAAAGGCCTATACTTCCCATCAGGTAGCAATGAATACCTAGCATTAGGTATTGAATCAAAGCTGAATCGCATCGTAATTTGTAATAAAAAAATGATGCGTTTATTTAAAAGTGTGGCAGACAAACTGACAATGAACAAGTTCAAAATACTTTTAGTAGATGATCATAAAATCCTGTTGGAAGGCACCCAGCGCTTGCTCAGCGGATTGGATTTCTATGAAGTGACTGGGACTGCAAGCAGTGGAAAAGAGGCAATGAGTCTTTTGACATCCCAGGATTTTGACATCCTTGTATCAGATTATGAATTACCAGACTTTACTGGTTTGGAGATCATCAAAGTCGCACAATCTATCAATCCTGAAATCAAAGTTATTGTACTTAGCATGCACGATGATCCTTCGGTGGTAAAAGAATTACTGAAAGAAAACATCGACAGCTTTGTCCTGAAAAATGATGCACATTCCTCTTTGTTACAAGCATTGGACAAAGTCACCTCCGGCAAAAAATATTTCAGCGATGAGATCTCCGAAATCCTGGTAAGGCAAATAAATGCTCCGACAGAGAAAAGCGACCTTTCCCCTCGGGAAACCGAAATCATCAAATTGATAGTTAGGGACTTTTCGACGAAGCAAATTGCTGAAGTTCTTTTCATCAGTGAAAAAACTGTGGAAACCCATCGAAAAAATATCCTTCGAAAAACAGATTGCTCCACCATTGTGAGCTTGGTAAACTATGCACATGCCCATAGCCTAGTGTAAAATTCCACTTTTAAAATATATCGAATTTCAGGAGTATCAATCCCAAACTCAATTCATAAAAAAACTTCATTAGTTTGACCCTAATTATATTAATCGTACTTTTACGATTAATAAGAATTCAAAACATGGGATCTGCAAAAACAGAGATATTTAATCAGCAACAAAACGAAATTGCTTCGCTTGCAAAAGTATTGGCACATCCAGCCAGGGTAGCCATTTTACAATACCTTTTTAAGACTAATGCATGCGTATGTGGTGATATCGTTGATGAAATTGGATTGGCTCAGGCCACCATTTCCCAACATCTGAAAGAATTAAAGCAGGTAGGATTAATCAAAGGAAATGTCGAGGGGACCAGCGTGTGTTATTGTATTCATCCAGAAAATTGGAAGAAAATGAAAAGTCTACTCCATGAATTTTTGGACCTAGATCTGGCACAGAATTCCTGTTGCAGTTGAAATAAATACTTTAAACCAGCTACAAACATGAAAAACGAACAAGAATTAAAAGAAATCGTCCGAGAGCGATATGCAAAAATCGCCGAACAAGGAAAGGCTGAAAATGCTGCTTCCTGCTGTGGAGCCACTACTCCTTCCAACAAAGTTTATAACATCATGATGGATGATTATTCCGATACGGAAGGTTACCTAGAGGATGCCGATTTGGGTTTAGGTTGTGGTCTACCTACGCAATTTGCGAAAATCCAAAAAGGGGACACGGTCATTGATTTAGGATCTGGTGCTGGAAATGACTGTTTTGTGGCAAGGCATGAAACGGGTATTGAAGGAAAGGTAATTGGTATCGACTTCACTCCTATAATGATCGACAAGGCTAGAGCCAATGCAGAGAAATTGGGATATAACAATGTAGAATTCCGTGAAGGAGATATTGACAACATGCCTGTCAATGATCATGTGGCTGATGTAATCGTGAGTAATTGCGTTTTGAATCTGGTTCCAAACAAGCAAAAAGTCATCTCAGAAATCCATCGAGTATTGAAGCCGGGAGGACATTTCAGTATTTCAGATATCGTATTAGTGGGAGATCTTCCTGAAGCATTAAAGGAAGATGCAGAAATGTATGCTGGTTGCGTGGCTGGAGCCATTCAAAAATCAGAATATCTCGGACAAATCGAGGAGCAGGGTTTTCAAAATATCACGATCCAAAAAGAAAAGCCAATCGTGATTCCTGAGGATATTTTGAGCAAATACCTTTCTCCAGAGGATATAAAGGAATTCAATAAAGGAGAAACAGGGATTTTCAGTATCACCGTTTACGCAGAAAAGGCAGGAAAAAAATCTTCCAAACCAAAGCTTAAACTCGCAGAAATTCAATCTGGCACTTCTTGCAGTCCAGAATCAGGATGTTGTTGATACAAAAAAGTGAGGAAAACCTTCTTGATAAATCGAGAAGGTTTTTTTGAGTAGAAAGTAAATTCATGAGCATTCAAAATTTTATTAAATATTCCTATTTGATTTGTCTTAAAATATTTTGCTTTTTCACTTTATTAAAATGATTTATATGATTATCCGCAATGGAGCCAGAAGTTAATAAATGTGTTTAGAAAGTCGCGGATAATCGTCCACCAACGGCAGTCCACTGTCCACAGGAAGTTGAAATATACTTCAAACCATTTTTCCTTTGGCTACTGGTAAGAAAGCGGACATTCATAATGATTTAAATCGATATGTCAACAAAAAAAGATTGGTCTGAAGCAGAAAATCAAATTCACCAAATAATTTCAAAAACAGAGCTTTCCCATGAAATCAAATGGGGAATGCCAGTTTACACTAATCAAGTCTTAGGCACTGCACAAAAAGGCAAGACAAAAGCCATGAGGCAATGGCGTTATGAAAACACCGATGAATTAGAGGATTCAAAAATCCTGCACCATTAACCCAATTCACATCCCAAAAGAGTAATTTTTCTCTTTAAAATTCATTAAAAAATATGAAAGTAATCATCACAGGAGCAACAGGCATGGTAGGTGAGGGCGTATTGCTAGAGTGTCTGCAAAATGATTTAGTATCAAAAATACTGGTTGTAGGAAGAAAAACTTGTTCGATGTCTCATCCTAAGCTTTCTGAATTAATTGTTCCTGATTTTTTAAAAATAGGAGATTTTGCCTCTGAGTTGACTGGATATGATGCATGCTTTTTCTGTGCCGGCATCAGTTCTGTTGGGCTTAAAGAACCCGAATACACCGTAATCACCTACGATACTACCCTAGCTTTTGCAAAAACTTTGATTGCATTAAATTCTAACTTGGTCTTTAACTTTGTTTCGGGCCAAGCAACGGATAGTTCAGAGAAAGGGAGGTCGATGTGGGCGAGAGTCAAAGGCAAGACCGAAAACGACTTGATGAAGTTAGGTTTCAAAGGACAATTTAATTTCCGGCCAGGTGCAATGACACCTATGACAGGCCAGACTCGAGCGAAAACATTGTATACCATAATTGCCAAAGTAGCCAATTTCCTTGTCCCAAAAATGGTTTTGAACATCAAAGACATCGGAAAAGCTATGATCCATTCTGTAGCTTATGGTTATCCAAAACAGGTCCTCGAAGTGGCAGATATCAGGGTTTTAGCAAAGAAAACCAGCTAATCGCTCATGATGAAAAAACAGCATTAAATTAGTTTATTCAACTTCTTCCTTTCTTCTCTTTGAAAAATCGGATCCTTTTACTCATAATTTATTTCGCATTTATTAGCCTTGGACTACCTGATGCCCTTTTAGGTTCTGCTTGGCCTGCAATGTTTGGGGATTTAAAAGTACCTGTTTCCTATGCAGGAATCATATCCATGATAGTTGCCGCTGGAACAGTAATTTCCAGCCTGTTCAGCGGAAGTTTGATTCAAAAATTCGGGGAGGCAAAAGTGACCACTTTTAGTGTATTTCTAACAGCCATTGCTTTGATGGGATTTGCCTATTCCCATCAATTTATATTCCTCTGCTTATTGGCCATTCCTTTGGGATTGGGAGCGGGAAGTGTTGATGCCGCACTAAACAATTATGTGGCTCTCCATTATCAAGCAAAACACATGAATTGGCTCCATAGCTTTTGGGGAATTGGTGCTGCGATAGGACCGATGATCATGGCCGGTTATTTTGCAAATGGAGGAGTATGGACACAGGGATACCATACGATTGCTTGGATTCAGTTGGGTTTAGTGGTTGTTTTACTACTTTCCCTTCCCTTGTGGATCCAACAAAAAGAGTCAGATGACGCAGCTAAAAACAAGGATACTAAAAGTTTATTTAGTTTAATAAAAAGCATACCTGGGTTAAAACAAGCCTTGTTGGTTTTCTTTTGTTACTGTACCATTGAGGCTAGTTTTGGCCTATGGGGAGCTAGTTTTTTGGTATTTGAAAAGGGCTTTGCTGCAGACAAGGCTGCGAGATTGGTCTCGCTTTATTATATAGGAATTACATCAGGAAGATTCCTTTCCGGCTTTTTAACACATTATTTTTCGAACCGACAGTTGATTTATATAGGACAGGGTGTAATTGCAGTTGGAATAATTTTATTTCTTCTTCCACCAGAATCAGTCCTTTTGCCAGGATTTCTATTAATCGGATTGGGTTGTGCTCCCATTTTTCCAAGTCTATTGCATGAAACACCCAGAAATTTTGGCAAACAACATTCCCAAAAAATTATGGGTCTCCAAATGGCTAGTGCTTATGTTGGAATCACCCTTATGCCATTTGTTTTTGGGGAAATCTCAACGATTACTGGGTATTCATTTTTATTGCCATTCTTGGGAATTTTCCTTTTTGTTATGTTCTTCTTGACAAGAATTTTGAATCGAAAATCAGATCAGAATGACCATGCTATTTGATTTATTTTAAGAGATTTCAAGGGAATTCAAATAAAAAATGGTCTGCTTTAAACAGACCATTTTTTGATTTATTAGGACCTGAAATCCAAAATAGAATTAATGAATAGTTATCTCATTTACAATCCATACTTCTCTCCCATTCCCTTGATTAGCTCAAACCCTTTTTCGGCCATATCCCAAGGCTCAGAGAAATTCCTCCACACCCCGATGGAATTGGCAAATGCAGGATCATTTCTGGTAAATCCTTCGATGGTCAACCAACCTTTGTAGTTCACATCGGCCAAGGCTTTAAACGTTTCATCAAAGTTCACATGGCCCGAACCTGGGGTTCCACGATCATTCTCGGAAATATGGAAATGTCCTAATTGAGGAGCTATGAACTTAATGGCATCACCAAGCTTTTTTTCTTCAATATTCGCATGGTGGGTATCAAACATAGCTTGCACATTCGAATGATTTACCTTTTTGAGCAAGTAAGAAAGTTGCTGCATGGTATTGCAGAGATAGCACTCAAATCGATTTAGTGCTTCTGGAGTCAACAATACTCCAGCATCTTTTGCATAATCGGCAACTCCATTTAATACTTCTGCAGACCAATTGTACTCGTCTTCTATTGGTTCACGCGATGCAAAAACTGTAAAAGCAGAATGAAATGGACCGCAAAGGACCTGAGCGTTTAGATCATTCGCCCGGTCAATCACCCATTTGAGTTGCTCGCTTGCGGCAGCTCTGATTTTGGTATCTGGGGAAATCGGATTTTGTTCCGGACCCATCACAGTAACTGCAGTTACTTCCAAACCTATGTCTGCACAATGATTACCGATCATTTTAAAGGATTCTTCAGGTGAACCCCCTATAAAAAATTCTGCTCCATCGTATCCGATTTTCTTTAATCGATCCAATACAGGCAATAAATTCTCAGACATTTCTGCTGACCAAGCCAGCACATTAAATCCAATTTTATTCATGAGTTTATTTACGTCAACTGACCACAGACCATGGTCCACTGCCACATCTCGGTCGACAGTTTCCGTGGTCCGTAGACTAGATTTTATTTAAAATCGCTAACCTTCATCCCTTTTCGGAAGCTATCAAATCCAAACATGGTTGGCTCGTACTTACCGATGATATTTACAGATAACTCTGGAGTAATAACTTCCGGCATTTCCAAAAGCCAGAAAGATGCATTTAGGATCAATCTTCGCATATCTTCAGATTTGAAATCCAATGAAGATCCTAATGTACTGCCAAAAACCATCCCGGTCTTTCCGCCATCCAAAGAATATTCCTTAGTCCAGGCGATTGGCATAATTGATTTATCCCACATCAAAGGAGCTTCTGCAGTCATTCCTGCAGTAGATTGCCCATATAATAAAACATTTGCGTTCGCTGGTAGATTTTTAATAGAATAGACATCTGTTGGCGCCCAAATATCATCAACTCCTCTCAAAATAGGATGGTCAGCATCCCGATCTACTCCATCGATCAATGCTCTAGTTCCTTCTGATTTATGAATTCCGTGATGTGCAACCCAAGTTTCACCAATGATTTGCTGCCCGAAACCTCCTTCCCATCCCGGAACTTTACTATTCCAAGTCCATTTGAAATAAGGGGAATTCTGATCTTTTATGGCAAAAGGGTGAGTGGAAGTTCTCAAAGCAATAAATGGCTTTCCAGCTTTGAAATAATTCTCAAGATGTTTCATTTGATCTAAAGGAAGATCTCTGAAGCGAATTAGCATGATCACTAAATCTGCTTTGGCCAGATGTTCCAAGCCCGGAATATTTGTTTGATAACTCGGCACTACATCGCCAGTTTCCGGGTTGATAGGAAATAAAACTGTCGTATTAAAACCATAAGTTTCCGAAAGGATTTTAGCCATCATCGGCATGGACTCTTCAGACCTGTATTCATCATCTCCAGAAATGAGAACAACATTTTTTCCTTTTCCAGGTCCTGATTTACCTTCAAACTGCAGGAAGGTTTTGCCATTTTGGGAAAATGCAGTTGTAAAACTGAAAAGTAATAAAATGACCGATAGACAGGTTTTCATGGGTTTTATTAATTATTGATTAGTACAAGAGCCCTAATATAGAGCTTCCGGCTTAGTTGGCAATTATTCAATTTTAATTATTTCAATCGGCTCGAAAAATCAATGGGAAAAACTTCCCTCCCATTTTTTCACCCTTTGGAATAACTGGGACTCCTTCTAGTAATGGTTCATCGGTATCCGAAACCGTGCCATCTGCAAACACATTCAAGACAAAAGCCCTTCTAGCATTTAAGGAGGAGTTAGCGAAACTTCCATGTACCATCAAAGGATGGTGAAATGTCGCATATCCTGCTTTGAGTGGAACAGAGACAGGTTGAAAAGCGGCGAGTTGCTCTTCGCTAAGCATGGTTTTCAACCCATCCATCTCACCAGCTAGAGCTGGTTTATCCAGAAGTCCCCATTTATGAGAACCTGGAACATAATTGAGACAGCCATTTTCCTCATTTGCATCATCCAAGCCACACCAACAAGTCAGGTGTTGCATTTTGACTGTCCTGGTCCAGTAAGAATAATCCTGATGCCAAGCAACATTCCCACCGTGTCTGGCAGGTTTACAAAAAAGCTGGTCATGCCAAAACCGAACTGACTTTCCTCCTAGTAATTGGCTTGAAGCCATTAAAAAGGCAGGGTTCCATATTACATCATGAAAAGCTGGATGAATTCTCCAATGACCGAGAGAGTGAAAAAGAACCTTGGAAGGATCGGATGACTCATTGCTATGGAATTCATGAAACAGATAATGCAAAGGGTGTTTGGGATCTGCCACTTCATTTAGGGCAATTTTCAACATTTCTATCTGTTCTTCATCCAATAATTTGATTCCGGCCAGATATCCATTTTCATTAAAAAAATCGACTTGTTCCTGCGAAAGTCTATATTTCTCCCATTCCTTTTTGGTCTGAGGTTGCTTAAATAAATCTGTTATTGGATGAGAATAATCTGAAAGATCTCTCATAATTGGGTGAGTTAAGTTCATAAGGAAGTTAATAAAATCCTGATTTTGATCTGCCTTTAACCTCTGATTTTTCATACAATTTCCGAGAAGTGCATTTTTCAAATAAATCATTCAACTTCGAGTGTAGGTATATTAAAAATATAAGAAGGCTTTGCCATTTATGACAAAACCTTCTAGGAGGGAATCAAATATTACTGAACAAGAACTTTAGAAAAAGTAAAAGTCCACCCCCTAATTGGCAACCAAACCAATTTTAATAACCTGGATTCTGAACTAGACTTGGGTTATTTCTTATCTCCGCAGTAGGGATTGGAAATAGCAATTCCCTTTCTTTTATTGTAGGCCCATAAACAAATTGATGCCCAACATAATCTTCAAACTGACGGGTTGTCACATTGAACCCTTTCCTGATTCTCACCATATCAAACCAGGTTTTGTTCTCAAATGAAAGCTCGAAGAATTTTTCTCTCCAGACAGCCTCCCTTAACTGTGATTGTGACAATCCCGCCAGTGGATCCAATTCGGCTCTTTCCCTAATCAAATTTACCGCTTGATAAGCCTCATTAGTAGGCCCATTTGCCTCATTGGATGCTTCTGCATAAATCAACAAAACTTCTGCATATCGGATAATCGGCCAGTTCATATCACTGCTGGTGGTACTGGTTTGGGCCAATTCATCAAAATGTTTATAGATATAATAATCACCTAGTTCCAAAATTTGATTTCTATCATCTCTCAAAGAGAAACTGGTATAATAAAACTCTTTTTCATCGGCTCTTTTATCTCCTGATTCGTAAGATTTTACAAATTCTTCCTGTGCAAAAATCCCACCCGTTTCTGCACTATAATTTGAGATCCCTCTGTTATAAGGAATGATAGATACTTGCCAGCTTGATGGAAGTATGTAAGCTGCAAACTGAGCCATAAAGATATTCTCCCCAAGATTTTTCATACTTGGATCATGAAGCGCGTCATAGGTGTCAAAAAGCCCAAATTGTTTGGAATCTATGACTTCCTTTGCTTTAGCTGCTGCTAAGCTATAATATTCATTTCCTTTCTGTAATGGATATCCTGCCATTGTCAGATAAACAGATGAAAGTAAAGATTTGACAGCTCCCATAGAGGCTCGCCCAGTCGCATCTCTCATGGGTAGCCCAGAATCTTCAGCCTCAGTCAAATCCTTTACAATTTGATCATAAACTAAAGAGGCATCTGCTGGACTTGGATATAGGTCTTCAGAGGTTAGATCCACAGGATTAGTGATCAATGGAATATTTCCAAAAATCTGAATCAGATTGAAATAATAATAGGCTCTTAAAAATTTGGCCTCCCCCAATAACCTTTGTTTTTGGGTTTCATCCATGTTCATTTCAGGAATATTTGCAATAGCTAGGTTTGCATTTGCTATACCTTTATAATAACTAGTCCAATAAGTTTGGCCATAACCATTATCTGAATTATTCACCAAATCTTTGACAAATAAGCTGTATTGGGCCTGTCCCAATTCAGTATCTGCCAAACCGGTAGCAAATTCCAACATCATCCAAGGCCCACCATTAAAACCACTGTTCATGATAGGCTGCATGCTTTCGTAAATAGAATTCACTACACTGACAGCATGCTCGGGTTTTGTAAAATAGTTATTAAGAGTAAAATTTGATTTATCGGTTTCATCAAGGAAATCCGCACAGGATGATGATATAAAGACAATAGTTAAGAAAATGACTTTATTAATGTATGATTTTATTATTTTCATGATTTTCAGGGATTTAGATTACAAACTGACACTTAGACCAAGCATAAAAACTCTTGGTTTTGGGTAGGCATATAAATCAACTCCTTGATCAAATGCGGCTCCAGAGGTTGATACCTCAGGGTCATATCCTCCATATTCTGTAGAAAGGAAAAAGTTCTGAACAGAGAAGAAGGTTCTAAGATTTCTTACTTTGATTCTTTCCAATAATTCGGGAGCAAAATTATAAGACAACATCAGATTTCTTCCTCTTACAAAAGATCCATTCTGAACCCTATCAGAATCATTGTTAGTATTATAACCTGCTGTTAATGGTCTAATCTGCGCAATATTTGTATCTTGATTTTCCGGAGTCCAAGCATCCAAGACAGTTTTAAAGCTGTTGGCAATTCCTGTTCTGTCTTCAGCTGAATGCTTACTTCTAAACAAAACATCATTCCCATAACTAAACTGAATATCTACCAACAGCTCAAAATTCTTGAATCTGAAAGTGTTAGCGAAGGTTCCAAATCCATCAGGGATTCCTTTTCCAATAATCACCCGATCAGCATCATTTATTACACCATCTTCATTGACATCTTGATACTTTATATCTCCGGGTCTTTTATTATAAGTTGCCGCCAATGATTCCTCATCAGTATTCCATGTACCCTGGTGTACAAAGCCGAAAAATGAACCTACTGATTCCCCTTCCCGCACGATAGTTGAGCCTAAGAAAATATCAGCTCCACCTGTTAGTTCTTTGACTGTATTTTTATTGTAAGAGAAGTTAAAGGTTGTATTCCAAGAGAAATTATTCCGTTCGATATTGACTGTATTAAGTCCGATTTCGATTCCTTTATTTTCCATACTCCCCACATTCTTGCTAACTACTGTATATCCACTACTAGAAGGAACTGGGGCACTCAAGAGCATATCATCAGTAATCTTCCTATATAAGTCCACTTCTAGCATGACTCTGTTTTGAGCAAATCCTATCTCAGCTCCAAAGTCTACCTGGCTGGTTTTTTCCCATCTTAAATCCGGATTGGCCAACCTGCTAATCCCTATACCTATTTCCCTTTGGTTATTAAAAACAACAGAATAATTTCCCATACCAGCTAAAGACTGATAGGCTGTAATTTCAGAGTTACCAGTTTGACCATAGCTGGCTCTTAACTTCAAATCTGAAATTGTATTATTATTTCTTAAAAATTCCTCATCTGATGCTCTCCAGGCAAAAGCTGCAGAAGGGAAAAATGCATATTGATTAGAGGATCCGAATTTCGAAGAACCATCCACTCTTCCCGTGAAAGTAAACAAGTATTTATCTTTTAGTGTGTAATTAATCCTACTGAAATAGGAATTTAGACCATAGGCTACATTTCCGGATTGGGGTTGAATTGCATTTGCTCCAGCTCCAAGATTATTGAACATGAAATAGTCATCCTGAAAATTTTGGGATCTGGCTGTTGCATTGAACCGATCTACATGTTGCCAGGAAAGGCCTACCATTGCATTTATTCTGTGACGACCTCTAAATTCTTTTAAATAGGTCAAATAGTTTTCAAACTGCCAAGAATTTAATCGATCATTAAATACAGAGGCATCCCCTCCCTGGTTTTTAGCAATATAGTTTAACTCTCTGCCACCATAGTAGTCAACTCTTTGGTTAACAATATTTGCAGAAATATTTGATCTAAGTTCCAAGCCTTCTGCCAAGTAAATATTTGCATAAACATTCCCTATAATGGTCTGGGTATTGACCAAATACACTCTTTCTTTAGATACTTGTAACGGATTATTTCCTCCTTCCATCCCTGGATAGTCCGCATTTCCGGCCCAACTACCATCTGGATATTTTACTGGGATAATAGGAAGAGCTTCCAATACCTGCCTCATTGCTACGATCCCTCCATTTCCTAACGGATCTACTTGACTTTCTTTTTGATCATTGTAGCTCAGGACACCTCCAACCTTAATCCAGTTCTTAAGTTTACTGTCAAAAACAAATCGAGAAGAATATCTTTTCATCCAAGAATTTGCCATCAATCCATCTTCATCCCGATATCCTAAATACACACCAAAATTATCATCTACATTCCCGGAGGTGAAATTCAATTGGTGGCTTTGTGTAAATGCCGGTTTAAATGATTCTTTCTGCCAATCTGTATCATATAGAGGGTTGCCATTTGCATCAAACAAATTAGGGTCAGTCCGTTTTAATTCTGGATCTTTATAGATTCCATTGGCCCAACCATTAGGATCATATTTTTGTGCATTCTGGTAAGCTAAATCTTCTGTTGCTAGAAATTCAGCTGAATTAAGTAATGGGATTTTTTTAGGTAGTACTCCTATACTATAATTTCCTTCATAGGAAATAATTCCACCCGACTTACTACCTCGCTTTGTAGTAACAAGAATTACTCCATTTGCTCCTCTTGCTCCATATATAGCAGTAGCGGATGCATCTTTTAAGACTTCCACAGACGCAATATCATTTGGGTTGATATAATCTATGGGAGTACTTCCATTTGCTAAACCCGCAGCATGCATGATAACACCGTCTATTACATATAAGGGATCATTGGCTATACTTACAGAGGTATTTCCTCTAATTCGAATATTTGCTCTACCCCCAGGACGACCAGAGTTTACTGACACATTCACACCTTGAATTTTTCCGGAAAGCGCATTTGATAAAGAAGCAGCAGGTCGTTCCTTCAAATCATCTTCTCCAACCGATCCTACTGATCCTGTTAGATCAGATTTCTTTTGGGTACCATAACCAATTACCACCACTTCGTCTAATTCAGATTCATCCATTTCCAGATTAACTTTTATCTCCTGGGATAAATCAGACACCAAGACTTCCTTGGTAGTAAATCCAATAAAACTGATGACTAGAGTTTCGTTCACACTTGCTTCTATAGAGAAGCTACCATCATTCTCAGAAACTGTTCCTCTCTGTGTTCCTTTTACTACAACCAACGCTCCAGGAACAGGCTCTTCCTGATCTCCAGAGGTTATCACTCCTTTTATTAAAGAAGTTTGGCTATAAGCCAGATGACACATTAAAAAGAGAGAAAAAATTACCCCTGGAAAGATCGATCCCCTGGGATTTGTAAAAATATTCAGCATACGTTTTGGGGTTTATTGTTTTGTAATTACCCCAAAGTATCTTAAGGACAAAAACTTAGCATCCTGCTGAATCCTGACACAATTCACTGAAATACAACAGGATAGATCAGGATAACTAATTTTAAAAAAGTTTAATTTTATAGGTTTTCAAGCATTCAACTACAAGCCACTAATCATGCTTAAATCAATCTTTATATACCTAAACATGCTTTTCAAATAAAAGTTAACTAATCTCATTCAATGAAATAACATCCAAATTTCTTCTTTAAAAGGAATTTTAAATAGGATTTATTAAAGAATAAAAAATTGAAATATTTTAAATGTTGAAAAACTTTTTTTGGCTTTCTCGGCCTTTCTTTTAAATCCAAAATCTCGAAATCCATTCCGTTAGTTTTCGCTTCCGAAAACCCTTTCTAACTGATTTTAAAGAAAGATTTTATTACTTTTTCATTCCAAAAGAATCAGTAAATCCAAAATCCAATCCAATATGAACCATAAGCGAAGAAATTTTATAAAAACAAGTGCACTAAGCGCTGCAGGGATAAGTTTTCTCCCTTCCTCAGTTTTTGGCAAACCTCTTGGCCATGTAGCTCCAAGTGACAAGGTAGACCTTGCTTGTTGTGGTATTGGAAATAGAGGCGCTCAAATCATCAATGCACTTTATGATACTGGACTATGTAACATCGTAGCACTTTGCGATGTCGATATGGGTGCTCCCCATACGCTGGAAATCATGAATAAATTTCCAAATGCAAAGAAATTTCAGGACTTCAGAGAAATGTTTGACCAATTTGGAAATGGTTTTGAAGCAATTACAGTAGGAACTCCAGATTTTTCACATTTTCCGATTACCATGCTTGCGATGTCTCAAGGCAAACATGTGTACGTTGAAAAGCCTATGGCTAGAACATTCAACGAAATCACCTTGATGATGGACTGCGCAAAAAGACATCGCGTAGTTACTCAAATGGGAAATCAGGGACATTCCGAAGGAAATTATTTCCAGTTCAAAGCATGGAAAGAAGCTGGAATCATCAAAGATGTGACTGCTGTAACGGCACATATGAATAGTCCTAGAAGATGGCATGGCTGGGATGTAAACATGCAAAGCTTCCCAAAAGCAGAACCACTTCCAACTACAATGGATTGGGATACTTGGTTGATGGCGAGAAGTCAACATGACTACAATAAGGATTTCGTCAATGGGCAATGGCGCTGTTGGTATGACTTTGGAATGGGAGCTTTAGGAGATTGGGGAGCACATACGATGGATACTGCCCATGAATTCCTTGAACTAGGGTTGCCATACGAAGTCGATCCTGTGATGCTAAAAGGTCATAATAATTTCTTCTTCCCTATGTCATCTACTTTGGCATTCAAATTCCCAGAAAGAAATGGCATGCCTGCCCTCACGCTTACATGGTATGATGGAGTTGACAATGTTCCTCCAGTTCCTGAAAACTATGGTGTTTCTGAGTTGAATGCTGATATTCCTGCTGCCAGCAATGGAAAAATCCAGCCTGCAAGGTTAAACCCTGGCAAAATAATTTACGGTAAAGACCTTACTTTCAAAGGTGGCTCTCATGGCAGTACTTTGTCTATCATCGGTGAAGACAAAGCCAAAGAGATGGAAAGCAAACTTCCTGAAGTTCCAGAAAGCCCATCCAATCACTTTGCGAACTTCCTAAAAGCTTCAAAAGGCGAAGAAAAAACCCGTTCACCTTTTGAAATTGCAGGGCCACTAAGTCAGGTTTTCTGTTTGGGTGTTTTGGCTCAACAGTTGAATACGAAACTTGTATTTGATCGGGAAACACATCGAATCACCAACAATCCTTTAGCCAATCAATTGCTTGCCGGCGAGGCTCCGAGAAGAGGTTGGGAAGAATTTTACACCTTGTAAAAGACTTTAGAACAAAAAAAAGCTGAAGTGGGTAACCGCTTCAGCTTTTTTTGTTTCTACCAATTTCGAATTCTTTCGAATTAAAATTTAGGACATGGGAGAATGGTATCTCTTCGGTTAGGCTTGCCTTCGTATTTATTTGGTAAGGTCCAGGAAAGACTCAATTCATGAGCTCCCCCTGATTGAATTCCCAACTGAGAAACGGTATAATCAAAACTATAGCCGACATTCAAACCATTTAATAAGTTCAAACCAACCATCATTACGATGGCATCCCTGTTACTTTGATTTTCTACTGGCTTGTAAGGTAATCCTCTATACCAAACTCCAAACACAATTGGCTCTACATAAAAGTAAGCCCCTACATCCAATTGCTCAAATGGCCCTTGTCTTTTGTAATTGATCGTTGGCGTTAAATATCGCTGTCTACGCATGTGCGTAAAATCCTGTCTCATGCCACCTTCACCCAGGTCAAATCTATATCCTGCGTGGACAGAGAACTTTGTTGGTAATTTACTGACCCCATCTAGAAAGGATTGATTTGGTTGGTTGACATGATGAGCTGCAAATCCCAACCATAAATCTTCTGTAAAAAACATCCCCCCCAAAGAAAGAGAAAGCATATTTACTGGGTCTCCAAGTCCGGGAAGATCAGTACCTGGCAAAATTGGCCCAAATGGATCATTTGGATTAATTTGGTTGGCAAAAACCAAGTTTTCATAAAAACCTATTTCACGTCGTATATAAGAAGCCTGAAATCCAGGTCTGAAATAGGCATTGTCACTTATCTTTAATTCGTAAGAATAAAGAGCAGAAATAGTGGTAGATCTTAATTTTGAAGCTCCTTCGGTATCTTGCATCACCATGACTCCTATTCCAGAATTATAGTTTGGAAGGTAAGTATCGTAGTATGCAGAGAAGGTAGTAAACTGTGCATCAATGCTTGGCCATTGGTTGCGATAGTTAAAACCAATTCGTCCCGTTAACTCTGCCCCAGCCATCGCAGGGTTTAAGTAAAGGGGTGCAGCATAATATTGGCTATATTGTGGGTCTTGCCCAAAGGCTTTTGTCTGCAGTCCTAAGATGCAGATCGAAAAAAAAACAAAGAGAGACAGAGACCGTAACAAGGATTTGTTCGTTTATTTGAATATTCAGTTGGCTTTTAAAACGTTTTACAAGTTTGGTTGTTTTAAAAGCAGTTCGAAAATTATGAAAAGCAACCCTAATTCCATAAGGTTCAAGTACATTTTTACCCTTTCGCTTCTATTTACGCTATTTGCGGTAGATTCAAAAGTCCTATCGCAAGGTTTTAATGAAAACGAATGGATTTTTGGGAGTTGCGATACAGGTGATAGCAATTACCTCTCTTTTGGAAAGGGAAATACTCCTACAGTTCAATCTCTACCAAATTCCGTGCTACTTGGCAAAAACAATAGCGCAATTGCTATTGATCTCATAACAGGACAGCCACTTTTCCAGACCAACGGGGAGTTGGTTTACGATTTTAGCCAATCACCAATCGAAGGGTCGGCACCAGGACTAAATGGAAATGTAGATGGTTCTCAGCAAGTTGCCACAGGATTTTTAGAATACGATCCTGAGGGTAATAAGCTTTTTTATATTTTTTATATTTCTGTAGGCGGCCAACTCCAATATTCATTAGTGGACATGAATGCCCCTGGTCAAGCGACTGGAAATGAGCGACCTTTGGGTGAAGTTGTTTCAAAAGACATCAACATGGGGAATGCTTCGGGCGCCCTTTTGGTGGTAAAAAGTCCTGCTTCCTCTTCCTATTTAATCAGTTTTGACGGTGGAAATCTCGTTGCTCAAAGAATCGATGCCGGAGAAGGTAATTTCTCTACCACAGATACTCAAGGACTTCCATTTACGCCAGAACGAATTATTTATGATGAGGCATCGGGAAAATTGATATTAATCCCTGCTTCTGGAACTGATCAAATTACGGTATTGGATTTCAATACCAGCAATGGTTCATTTAGCAACAGCACACCTATTTCAAATAGTGTTGGATCCGGAAACTATGGAGGCGCTGACTTTTCTCCCGATGGCAGTTTTATTTATTATTCTTTGGGCAATCAATTATTCAGGGTTCCAAGCAATGATTTATCAGCCAGTCCAGAGGAAATTCCTTTGAATAACCCACAGGAAGCTATTCATGATGTCAAAGTGGGTCCAGATGGCAGTTTGTATTATATCTATGAGGAAACTGCCGGTGGACCACAATTGATCGGAAAAGTCGATAATCCAAATGAACCTGATTTAACCTTGGTTACTACTGATGAAGATCCTTTTATGGGAGCTGACTTCTGCGGAAAAATATTTCCTGTTTTTGCCCCAAATGCAGATATCAGCCCATCGGTAGATTTTACTTGGGATCCTGAGATGCCTTGTGCGAATAATCCTATTCAGTTAACCAGTACAGTCACTCCAGAAAATTACAGTCCAGCCAGCTATACCTGGGAATTCAGTCCTCCTCTAACTGACTCGGATGGAAACGAAATCGATGCGGATTATAACCAGCAACATTTCTTAATTCCAGCAGACGCTGCGCAAGGAACAGATGTTTCAGTGACTTTGACCGTAGAATATGAAGATGGAACCACCCAGACCTCCACTCATACTATACCGCTGACAGAAAATAATCTAGAGGCGAATTTCACCCCTTCTGATACGACGATTTGTAATACCTGTATCGATATTGGCCCTCTTTTGCAAGCGCAGGCGGCAGGTCAGGATGGAGAAGCTCCCGACACTGGAGGTGGATCTAATTACGAATACTTCTGGTCTAACTATCGGGATGAAGGCTGGGGAACAAGACAGGAAAATGAGGTTTGTAAACCGGGTCTTTATTGGGCATTGGTGAGAGAGCCAGGTTCAACTTGCTACGCATATGCGGAAATCAGAGTTAAAATCTGGGATCTTGACGATCAAAGTAACAATATCTGGTATTTTGGAGATGGAGCAGGTTTGGATTTTAATCCAGATCCAGATGATCCAGATGCACCTACACCCAGACCAATTGAAAATCGACATCCACAAAACATTCCTGCCGGAACTACCACAATTTCCGATGAGACAGGTCAAGTACTTTTCTATACTGACGGAGCAACGGTTTGGGATTTAAATGGAGATGAAATGGCAAATGGAGATTCGATTGGAGGAGATAATACTGCCAGTCAATCTGTATTAGCTGTTCCTGTTCCTGATGAACAAACCATATTTTACCTTTTCACTACTCAACTTTCCGCAGATGGTACCAATGTGGCCAGTTATTCAGTGGTAGATATCAAAGCCGACAACCCATCTGGAATCGGGAATGTGGTCACTAAAAACAATTTCTTATTTAGTCCATCTACTGAGCATACGGCGGCATTGAATGCTGGAGACACCACTTGGATGATGTTCCATGAATTGGGTAACAATACCTTTAGAGCCTACCCAGTATCTTCTTTAGGAATCGGGCAACCAGTTTTGAGTTCTGTTGGAAGTAATCATGGGTTTAATTCCGGTGTGGGGGCAATGAAATTCAATTCAGATGGAGATAAAGTCGCAGTCACCATTTCCGAAGGAGGATGTAACAAATTAGAAATTTTTGATTTTGACCAGGATACTGGTGAAATGAAGGAATATGCCAGAATAGATCTGGGATGTGATGGGGATGTTTATGGTTTAGAATTTTCTGAGGATGGTGACAGGGTATTGGTTTCTTATAGAAATGGCGGTCCAGGAATTCAAGAATTTAATATTAAGGCTGTAGAAAACGATGATCCCGATGCGGCTGTATGTCCATCTTGTTTCGAAAACGCCAGTACTAGAGCAGAAATAGAAGCTTGTATTAACAGCACCAAAAATACGGTTGGAGGAACCTCTGGCCTAAATTTAGGGGCTTTACAAATCGGTCCAAATGGACAGGTTTATGCCGCTGTGGTCGGCGATAATAGAATTGGACAAGTGAATGTAGGCTCTGGCTGTAATTCTTCCAGTACATTTACTTTAGATGGAGTAGAACCTATGCCAGGCACTTCGAATCTTGGCCTCCCATCTTTTGTCCAAAACTCTGGCAGTTCTATCCCAGAACCTGCTTTATCTGGTCCTCCTAGAATATGTCTTGACCCACAACTTGGTGGTGGAGCATTGTTTGAAGGAGCAGGTGAGGCTGATATCGATAGTTATTTTTATACCATTACCGATGAAAACGGAGTGGTTATCTTAAATGAGTTTGGTGGTCCTGGAGAAGAATTCCAGAGCTATGAACATATTTTTACAGAACCTGGACTTTACACTGTTGACCTTCGAGTAGATCGCTGTGGTGATCCCACCTATTACGAAGCCAGTTTGGAAGTTCAGGTAGACGCCCCTCCTGTTTTGACTTTGGAAGATGATGTCACTCTTTGTTCTGGTGCTCCTGTAACATTGACTGCGATTGATGGCTATGATCCTGCAGAAGGAATTTATGATTTCCAATGGACGAATGCTGCCGGACAATTATTTGGGGATGAAAACTCCAATGAAATCACAGTTGATGAGGAAAGTATTTACACAGTTTCTGTAAGCTATCGATTGCCAGATGGGTTATCGGAAGAAGAGGCTTTACTGTATGAAACCTGTCCTTCCACTGCTGAAGTTTTTGTTGGACCAGCTTTCGAATTTGATTTGACACAAACAGCCATCGAAGTTTGTTATGAAGAGACTTCAGTTATTATTGCTCCAAACACACCAATTTCCGGAGAATGGTTTTACACTTTGGATGGAGATCCAAATAGGACTTCATTGGGAGTTTTCTTTGAACTTGAATTGTTTATCAATACCCTACCTGGACCTGGTCAATATGAAATCATTTTCGTAACCCAAGATCCAATTCTAGAAGGCTGTACAGTAGAGAAAAAAGTAGATTTATTGGTAAATGAATTACCGATTTTTACGGCAACTCAAACCACACCTGCGACAGATTGCACCACAGCAGATGGGGAATTTGAGATTACCATGCAAGGTGCAGCAAGTACATTGACTGTATTAGAAACTGGAGAAGTTTTTACAAATGTTACTGCTGGGAATACTATTCAGGTCATTAATTTGTTACCTGGAGTTTACACAATTGAAGCAGAAAATAGCACCGGCTGTTTTTATACAGGGACAGTTACTGTAGAAAATTCAAACCCTCCTGTGGGCTTTGAATATACTGTTACTCCAACTGATGAAATTTGCGGAACTAATGGTGTTATTGGCGGAACCTTAACAATTGATTTTACCACCTCGCCACAATCAGGAAGCTATACCATCACTAGACAAGGAGATGGACAGGTATTTACAGGTTCATTCACCAATACTTCTCAAATAGTAGTGGATGTTCCATATGGTGATTATGCAGTGGAGATTCAAGACCCAACAAACTGTGCTATTCCAGATCCTACGATTTATCCGGTTGCCCAAAAATTGGAGGTTGTATTTTCAGTTCCAACCAACTTTACGGCTTGCGAGAGTTATACTTTTGCTCCAGAATCTCCGGAATCTTTGATTTACACGGTTACAGACGGATCAGGAACAGTTATTTCACCAGACTCTGATGGGAATTTCACTATCACTTCGAACGGAACTTATACGGTTTTGGGTGAGGACCCAGCAGGGATAAACTGCCCGAAAGAAATTCAAATGACGGCAATAATTACCCAGCCAATAGATTTTGACGTAACAGGCCCGATTGTAGATTGTCAAGTAGGAGCAACTTATGAAGCGACTTTAACTAATGCTGATCCTGCTGATGTGATTTTCCTTTGGAAAGATGAGCTTGGCGTCATTGTAGGCAGATCTCAAACTTTCGCTCCAATTAGAGCTGGCACTTATTCTCTTGAAGTTCAGCCATTATCCGGAGGTCTTTGCCCGGTAGATAAAAAGATATTTGATGCAGAAATTGTAACAGAGAGTGTTCAGGTGGATCTAGATGTTGTGCCTTTCTGCGTAGATCAAACCAGTACAACTATTACGGTTGTCGCAGATCTCAGCAATGTCGCTGAAATAGAATGGTATTCTGTGCAAGGAACAACGAGAACCAGAATCCCTGCTTTTGACAACCTACCAATTGTGGAGGTTAACCAAGAAGGAACCTATGAAGTAATTTTGAGAAGTGCAGCAGGTTGTGATTTAGGCAGAGCAAATGGTGTGGTGGCAAAATCTGTAATTATTCCTCCGGTAGTTCCTGCATCCCTTACGATTTGTGCAGCAGAAGGAGTCACACAAAGCATCGATCCAGGAGATTACGATAACTATTCTTGGGTTCTTAATGGAGAAGAAATATCTCAAGACGCTATTTTCACACCAACACTCCCCGGAATCTATACCTTAACAGTTTCGGATAATATCGGTTGTGAGTATACTGCTACCGTTGAAATCATAGAAGACTGTTCACTGAAAATCTCCTTTCCAAATGGGGTGGTATTAAATGATCCAAACCGTAATTTCATTCTGTATGCGAATGAATACATCGATTTTGTTGAAGTATTTATTTATAACAGATGGGGTCAATTAATTTTCTACTGCGAGCATGAAAATGTAGAACCGGGACAGCCATTCTGTCCTTGGGATGGTCAAATGAATGGAAATTTTGTGCCTAACGGAACATATGCGGTCGTTGTGAAGTTGACTAGTGAAGACCAAAATATTACCCAAAAAATCACCAAAGCGATTACAGTAATACAATAACATGCTAATTCTTATATCACCTGCAAAAACATTAGATTATAGTATTCCAAGTTTTAAATCCCATACTTTACCTGATTTTCAAAGTGATGCGCAGTCATTAGTTCGCATCATGAAAAAGAAAACAGCAAAGGAAATTTCAGGATTAATGCATATCAGCGATTCTCTTGCTACTCTAAATGAAGAGCGATTTAAGACTTTTCAAAAGGAATTTAGCTTTGAAAATTCAAAACAAGCACTTTTGGCATTCAAAGGAGATGTGTATACCAAAATAGATGTTGATGAATATAGGGAAGAAGATTTTGATTTTGCTCAAAATCATTTGAGAATACTTTCGGGGCTTTACGGCCTTTTAAAGCCACTTGATCTAATTCAACCATACAGATTAGAAATGGGGACAAAGCTTGAAAACAGAAGAGGTAAAAACTTATATGATTTTTGGGATAAAAAAATTGCAAAAGCAATCAACCAAGTAGCTCAAGGAAGCCCGATTGTCAACCTTGCCTCTCAGGAATATTTCAAGGCTGTGCATCAAAAAACTTTAAAGTCTCCTCTTGTTACCATTCACTTTAAAGAATTCAAAAACGATAGTTATCAAGTAGTTGGTTTTTTCGCCAAACAAGCGAGAGGGATGATGACAAATTATGCAATCAAAAACAGAATTACTGACCCACAATTATTAAAGAGCTTTAATGAAGATCGATATGAGTATTCGGATCAGTTAAGTACAGAAACAGAATGGGTTTTTATCAGGTAATCGTAAAAATTCCTAATTAGATCCAAAGGTTATTCCAGCCTTTGGATTTTTTTTGACCTAATAAATATGGTAGCTTAGAGGTCTGAAAATCAATAATTTTTCACTTTCCATTGGATTTCAAAAGATTTAAATCGGGACCAGTTTTGACCCTGCTGATTGTAATAATCAGCATAGGTTTCTCTATGGTTGCATCTTCCGAAACCAATAATTCAGATCCAAAAACAAGAGTATTTGCTGACCCTGAATTAATAGGGCCCGAGAAACTTTGTAATGTTTTTGGAAGTGTGATAGCTGACTTTTACGGAGCTGGCGATCCTTTAACAGATGTTTATTCCTGGAAGATTTTTGGACCGTCTGACCAATTGCTTTTTAATAGAGCCGGGGGAGCTGGATTTCAAACAATCAGCTATACATTCTCCTTAATCGGTACCCATCGAGTGGAACTAACAGTTGCCAGACCAGGAGCTCCTTTATTTACCCAATCCCAAAATGTAGAGCTTATTTCTGGCCCACAAATTAATCTTCTACCTAATTACGACATATGTGATTCTAATGGAATTTCTCTGACAGCCATCAGTCCAAATAGTTCAAATTTTTCAAATTACATTTTTGAATGGAAAGATAGTGAAGGTAATATTGTCGGATCAACTAACACAATAGATGTTTTCCTACCAGACACTTATACAGCCACATTTTTCTTCGAGGATGATGAGGGCAATATGGCATGTGACGGTTCTGTTTCGACGGAAGTAACTCTTTTCGATGGATATGAAATTGAAAGTTCTACTCCATTTATTTGTCCAGACTTCACGGTTACTTTTACAAATTCCTTAAATCTAAATGGCTCATGGTCCTACAAAAAGGCACCAAACCCTCAAGAAGAATTTCTTGGTTTTGGAAAGAGTGTATTAGTGACCCCCATTTTAGACCTTAATCAACCAGGGGATTATGAGATTATTTTCAAACCAGATCCTATAAGTGGAAATGCCTGTTTGCTTCCCAACTCGTATTTCATAACCTATTATCCTCAACCAGACTATGAAATTATTGATAGTAGAAGTTCATCTGAATGTTTTGTTGCAGATGGAAGTATAACCGTCCAAGCAAATACAGCTCTAGATCAAATATTTTTAGAAGAATTAGGTCTTTCTTCACCTCCCTTAAACCCAGGTGATACTTACGAATTTAAAAATTTAAAATCTGGCGCTTATACTTTTACTGGTCAACTAGGGGGATGCTCCAATTATTTAGGAGGAGTAGTCACACTTAAAACTCCTCCGAAAAACCTGGATTTTACTATAGAAAACATAACTGGTGAGATCTGTACTGACGATGGAAAGTTAAATGGTTTAATCGACATCAATTTTCCAAACGGACCAATAAACGGATGGTATAGACTTATTAATGAAAAAGGTACATTAATCAGAAATTCTGAAATTCAGGACGCATCAGATTTACAAATTTCGGTTACTGGTGGAGAATATTATTTTGAACTTTATGGTCAGGATAGTTGCAGGATTCCCAAAGCAGAATTAATAAATGTTCCTGGACTTGAACAAACCCTATTTGAAGTCCCAGAACTTTTTACTATTTGTCAGTCTTTTGAACTTTTCCCTGAATCAAATCAAAATTTAGATTACCGTCTTGTTCTACCTGACGGTTCAACTGAGGTAAAAAGTACAGGTGATCCATTTATACTGACTACAGAAGGTAGTTACAAAATTACAGGATTCTTACCTAATCAAAGTGACGTTTGTCCGTCGACATTGGAATTTGAGGTGGAACTTGTTGAAGCGGTAGAATTCGAACCAAAATTAATTCTACAAGACTGTTTTGGAAACAGAACCTATTTTGCCGAAATCTATGGAAGAGATCCGAATTCAGTGATTTTCTCATGGTATAATGAAAATGATGAGTTAATAGGTACAGGTCAAAACATGTTTCCAACTTCAATTGGAGAGTTTAAACTAGATGTCCAACCTGCTAATAGTGAGGCTTGTCCAATTCCACCTGTGAAATTCCTTATAGAAGAACCAGTTTTAGAAGTGGATGCCACATTGGCTAGCACAAAATTATGTGAACTTGGCCCAGGTGCTACCATTAATTTGAGCACTACATTCTTTTCCGAAGTAACAGATATAGAATGGAGAAGATATAATTCCGCAGGTGATATAGAAGAATTAGACCAGTTTAAAGACAAAACAGAAATCACTGTTTTTGAGGATGGTATCTATGAAGCTGCAGTTTTTAGTATCATACCTGAAATTGGGAAAGATTGTGAGTTGGGAAGGAATTCGATGGAACTTTCATTTACCAAAGAAAGAGTCGAATTCAATATACCTGATTCGCTATCTATCTGCGAAAGTTTTGAATTCATCCCTGAAACCACTCAGGATCTCGAGTTTATTTTGACTTTTCCAGATGGAAGTGAAGCAGAAAATCAGGCAGGTCAAGCATTTACTTTAAATCAAACTGGAACTTATAGTCTATATGGTTACCATCCAGAAATTAGTTCTCCAAATTGTCCTGAAATTAAAGAGTTTTACGTTTTTGTCAACCAACCTATTCCTTTCGAACCTATTTTGTTCAGCGAAGACTGTAATGGTCAAAAAATTTATCAGGCAAAATTAACCGGTGCAACACCAAGTGATGCTTTGTTCTTCTGGTATGATGAAAATCAAAATTTAATTGGAACTGAAGAATTTTTAACCTTCAATGGAGAGTCAGGTATTTACTCATTATTAGTTCAACCTAAAAACAGTGAGCCCTGTGATTTGGAACCTATCGAGTTTGAAGTCCCAGAACCTCTCTTGGCTCTCGATGTGAATTTGATCGCTGCTCCTTTTTGTCCAGATGCATTGGATGCAGCAATTTCAGTCGATACTGATTTGGAGAAAGTTAGTATTATGGAATGGTGGTTTACCGACCTAAATGGGAATCAGGTAGAGTTAACAAATCAAAAAAACAAACCCGAAATCCTAGCAACTCAAGAAGGTACTTATGAAGTACGAATATTCAATTCTGTTCCCTGCCTTATAGGTTCCGATTTGGTTTTGCTCACCAGAAGTATGGATGAAGTCCGTCCCTTAGTGGAGGAAAGCTATCAAATTTGTCCTCGATACGATATTGCTCCAAATATCAATCCGGGAGATTTCGCTTCTTATGAATGGTACTATGGAGACCAATTAGTTTCTACAAGTCCTACTTATAAGCCATTGTTAGTTGGCCAATTCGACTTAGTAGTTTATAGTGAGGAAGGTTGCGCTTATTCCACTTCTTTTGAAACCATTGAGGAGTGTGAGTTAAAAGTTGTGTTTCCGAATGCCTTGGAACTTGGAAACCCAGATAAGAACTTCCTCATATACACCAATTATTTAGTAAACGAATTAGAAGTCTGGATTTACAACAAATGGGGAGAATTAATTTTCAATTGCAAAAACACTGAGTTGATCAATGAGGAATCTACCTGTTTTTGGGATGGCACCTTGAATGGGGAAAAAATACCCAATGGGGCTTATTCAATACGGGTAAATTATAAAAATTACGCCAAAGACATCAATGAAATCTACCTTGGCTCACTTATGGTCATCGAATAGGAATATTTTTAGTCCTAAATTTTTATTTGGAATATTTTTTGTCCAAAAGTCTGTAAAAAAATAATATGGGCAAAAGCTGTTAAATTTGCCGGCACCCTAAAAAATCAGACCCTTGTACGCTAAGACTCAATTTCCAAAATGGAAGATTGGGACCATCTTCGTCTGGATTCTTTTTCTTTCATCACTTACTGTATTTGGGAAAGGAAATTTAACCACCGAAAGAGAGTTAACCCACTATAATTTAGACGTTGCAGATTTGCAATTAGACGGTCCGGAAAACCTATGCATGATCGGCGGAGGCATCTTGGGCACTTTTAATGCCGGTGGAGAACCTGGTGATGTTTATGAATGGACTATCACAAAAGTACCATCTGGTGAAGTCTTAGAACAAAAATCTAGTGGACAGCTGGAAACTTTTAATTATTATTTTTCTGAAGTTGGCAATTACAGTGTAAATCTAAAAGTCCGTAGAGGAACCGATGTTAACTTCTACGAAGAAAACAAACCGGTAAGAGTACAAGAAGGCCCAGAGTTGGCATTACTTCCAGATTATTTACTATGTGCAGGATCTTCCACCCTATTGACCGCCCTCGATCCCAATACACCAAATTTATCTGAATACACTATTACTTGGTACGCACTTGACATTAATGGAGATAGAGTTGAACTCGGAAAAGGAAATGAATATGAAACTTATGGAGCTGGATATCACATCGTTGAGCTTTATAGAACCAACCCCGACGGAACTCAAGCTTGTTTAATAAACGGTTCAACCTTTGTAGGCCCACCACTTGACTTTCAAATAATCCCTTCCTCGACTTCAATTTGTGAAGGAGAATCTATTCAGATTGGACTAGACACCCCTCTTTCAGGTGAATGGTTTATCCAAAAAGATTATACAGGAATTCGAAGTTCGGCAGGAGAAGGATTCGAAGTTGAATTTGAATCAAGTGAATTATCTGGACCAGGACTTTATTTGGTCACTTTCCAGGCAACTTCAGAAGATTTTCCTGATTGTATTTCAGAGAGGATCATTGGATTTGAATTAAAAGAATCTCCAAAAGCAAACACTCAAATATTAACTCAGCCTAGTGCCTGTACAGCTACAGATGGAAGTTTTCAATTAACATTAGAAACTGATGTAGATGCTTTTTATATCCCAGAATTAAATATTGTAGAAGGGCCAACGGCCAATGGAACCCAAAGAACATTTTCAAATCTAGCCCCAAAGGTTTATTCAATCGTGCTGGAGAAAAACGGTTGTCAAACAACAACTCTTTTAGCAGTAGACTCAGCTGTTCCTGCCTCACAACTATCTCCAGTTTACACTTTTATTTCGGAGCAATGTTCTGCAACTGGAGTAACTCCTGGGTCCGCAACAGTTGATTTTGGTACAACTATAACAAATGGTGAATTCAGGGTTTTACAAGAGGGAAGAGGTGAAGTCCAAAAGGGAGCAATTCCAGCTAGCGGTTCCGTAACAGTCAATTTATCGAATGGTAATTATTTATTCGAAGTCATTGTAGATGGATGTACCTACCCAATTGAATCTTTTGAAATAATTGATGCTCCACAGGTCAGTTTCACTGTTCCTAAAGAGTTGAATATTTGTGAAACATTTGAGTTAACACCCGAAACAGATCAGGATCTAACTTTCACTTTAACTTTCCCGGATGGAACTGAACAGACTATTTCCTCAAATGAATCACTTACGTTAACGGAAGAGGGAGATTATTCGATTATTGGAGAGGCCACTGATCCCAATTCACCTTTATGCGCAAGGACAATTGATTTTACAGCAACATTTTCTTCAAAAATTTCATTTGCTCCAGTACTTGCAGTTGAAAAGTGCTTTGA
Source organism: Algoriphagus iocasae (assembly GCF_014206875.1). Lineage (GTDB taxonomy): Bacteria > Bacteroidota > Bacteroidia > Cytophagales > Cyclobacteriaceae > Algoriphagus > Algoriphagus iocasae. Next base: position 85,758 of record NZ_JACIJO010000004.1, read on the forward strand.
CCCGATTAAATACGAAATAGATCTCAGTGGGATCCCAATAGAGGAAGCAAGCATCCGATGGTTAAATGACCAAGGTAGAATTGTTGGAAGAGGAGCAGAATTTTACCCGACTGGACTTGGATTCTATTCACTTCAAGTTCAACCGTTACAAAGTGGCTATTGTCCAGTTGACCCAGTTCCTTTTGAGGTAGTGCCACAGATAGTTGCTGTGCCAATGGAATTAGAGGCTACGAAGCTATGCCCTAGTCCAAGCTTAGGATTAGTCACCTTAACTACCAATGAAGAGGAGGTCTTTAATACAGAATGGATTTATTATGACTCCCTTAACAACAGGACCGAATTAGTACAGTTTGATGGTTTGTTTGAAATTGATTCTGATGCACCCGGAACCTATGAAGTAGTTGCTTATAATGAACTTGGCTGTGAAATTGGAAGGGGATTGATTGAGGTTGAAGAAAGCCCATTTACGACTCAGCCAGTGGTTGAGGAATCCTATGCTTTTTGCTCTATAAAAAACAACACCATCCCTCCTATCAACCCTGGTGAATATGCAGAGTACAACTGGTATTTTGAAGACCAGCTGGTATCAACAGCTGAAACTTACAAACCAGACAGTATCGGAAATTATCAATTAGTGGTGGTTACAGAGGATGGATGTGAATTTGCTGTGGATTTCAGCACCTATGATGCCTGCAATTTTAATATCGTATATCCCAATGCGATGATCCTCGGAAATCCTGATAAGGATTTTAGAGTTTTGTTAACCGAAGGTGTGTCAGAAGCAGAATTATTTGTTTTGAATCGTCAAGGAACCTTGGTTCATCATCAAATCACTAATGAAATCCCAGTCGAAACACCAATCTTACAATGGGATGGAACAGTGGGTGGCAAGAATGTTCCATTAGGCACATACGTGGTAGTTATTTTATTAAGGAATGATGAATTCGGATTTGAAGACAAAGTAACTAGCTCACTTCTAGTACTTGAGTAATTTTTTTTAAAAGCTAGGAATAAAAATTATACAATCGGAAAAGCCCAAATCCGATATTTTTCCTATTTTCAGGCTGTTTCAAACGTTTTCATTGACCCTGTAACCAAAAACACCTAGCTTATGACTCAAACCATCAACCGATCAGCTTTATTTAACGCAAGCTGTTTCGCACTCATCACCACCGCATTTTCTTTCAGTATCAGTGCCGGTACATTAAAACAACTCGGCGATGATTTAGGCTACTCCGCTGAAAACTTAGGTTACCTCAATTCCTTATGGTTCTTTGGCTTCCCAATCGCAATGATTATCGGGGGCTTGATCTACCATTCCATAGGGCCTAAAAAAATTATGAAAATAGCTTTCCTTTCTCACTTTGTAGGAGCAGCGTTGACCCTATTTGCAATTTACTTTGTCTCTGAATCAAGTTTTGTCTTACTTCTAGCTTCTAACCTCCTCATGGGGATAGGTTGTGGATGTACCGAAGCTGCATGTAATCCAATGATTGCAGACATGTACACAGGAGAGAAAATGAATAAAATGCTTAACAGATTCCACATGTGGTTCCCTGGTGGAATATTTGTTGGCGCATTACTATCAGAATTAATGTCCTCTTTGGGATTCTCTTGGCAAAGCCAATTTTGGTTAATTCCAATCCCTGCACTTATTTATGCGTTTTTATTCAATGGAAAAACTTTTCCAAAAGCAAGTGTAGAGCAAGCCAGTTCCCTTTCAGCGAATTTTAAGGCAATGATCACCCCATTGTTCTTATTTATTTTCGCATGTATGGCATTGACAGCAATTACAGAATTTGGCCCTCAAAAATGGACTGGATTGATTATGGAAAGTTCTGGTGCTAAGCCAATGTTAATCCTTGCTCTTACAACTGGATTAATGGCCGTATTAAGATTCTTCGGAGGTCCAGTAACAAAAGCATTGGGACAAACTGGCGTTTTATTGTGTGGAGCAATAATTTCGACTATCGGTATTTATTTATTTAGCACCCAAACCGGTGCAATGGTTTATGTTGCTGCAATCTTCTTTGCTATGGGAGTTGCCTTCTTCTGGCCAACAATGATTGGTTTTGTTGCTGCTAAAATCCCTAAAAGCGGAGCATTAGGAATGTCAATTATTGGTGGAGTAGGAATGTTTTCCACTGCTATATTCCAACCATTTATCGGAGGCTGGATTGATAGCGATATCGCTGAACAGAAAGCTCTTGGCCTAACTGGCGCTGAATTAGATTTAGCTGCGGGGCAAGCGACACTTTCAACTATGATGACTTTCCCAATCATCTTAATAGTCGCATTTATCGTTCTTTTCCTTTGGCAAAAAGGCAAAGCACCATCAGGAGCATTAGCCCATTAAAAAATTAAAGCAGCCTTCGGGCTGCTTTTTTTATGTCAATTCCCACATGAATAGGAATCATATTCGTCTTTAAATAGAGACCAGATTTTTCCATCTTCATCTCTATATGTTATTCCTTCATATCGTTTAGAAACCTCAATACCTCCCTCTGTCTCTATCGTAGATCCATCCTTCAAAGTGATAATACATGGTCCGTCGAATTTTTGCACATCTACAAGCTTTGTGTCCTCAAAAAGGCTACAGCCCATCATGACCAACAAAAGCAAAGGGAATGATTTTTTCATAACAGCTCGATCAACTAATGGCTAAAAATGAATAAAAAATAATTCTTATGAAAATCAATCCCAGTAACCTCATAAAAAAGAAAGGTCAATTTTAATTCACTCTCTTTGTTTCTGTTAAAATCGAGGAATTCAACTCTTGATTTTTAGGAAAAATAAAAAAGCCCAACCGTGAAGTTGGGCCTTGTGACCTCGTCAGGATTCAAACCTGAAACCTCCTGAGCCGTAATCAGGTGCTCTATTCAGTTGAGCTACGAAGCCGAAATGGAATGCAAAGGTATTTAATTTTCCTTTTTTTCCAAATACGAATGCAATAGAAAAATTGTTTTTCCCGTTCGATATAAAACAAAGCCTTAAGAATAATTAAGACGAAAAACAGGGTAAATCCTTCAGGAATTCATATTTTTGCCCGCGATGAATTAATAATTCAATCTTTATTTGATGAAAAAATTATATACAGTTTTATTCTCTTTGGTACTTCTCCAAACAGCTTTTGCACAGGATGGTCCAAAAACACCAGTTGGCGGTAGACCAAATATTCCTAGCGATTTATCTTTCGAATTTGGATTCAACCAACTCAACAATAGACCAGAAGACATGTCTCTGAATTTTTTCAGATCAAGGACTTTCAACGTCTATTTTCAGCATCCTATTAAGATTTTTGGAGAAACATCCGGAATTACCATGAATCCAGGGATTGGTGTTGGAACTGATAAATATGCGTTCAAAGACGCTCAAAATCTTTTCAACGACCCTGTTAAAGGAGTAGAGTCTAGTGAATTGAAAGAAATATCTGAAGTTTATGGAGACAATATTCGATTGAAAACCAACACGTTTGCCGCAAATTACTTCGACATCCCGCTAGACTTTACTTATCATCTTAATAAGACTAACCACACCAAAGGGTTTAGATTTTCTATAGGTGCTAAATTTGGAGTTTTATATGAAGCTCATTCCAAAATCAAATACAAAGACTCAGATGGTCTGAAGAGAAAAGTTAAAGACTCCCAGAATTACGGACTTGAAAAATTCAGATATGGACTGACTTTTAAAGCAGGATCTCCAGGCTTTTACTCTTGGTTTTACTATGGTCTGAATGATACTTTCCAGGCAGGTAAAGGACCAATTGGTACACAAGCATCACAAATCAATTTCGGTGTTGCTGTCAAAGTATTCTAAATAAACCATCATCATAAAAAAAACCGGAAAGTGATTTCCGGTTTTTTTTATGTCTTAATTTCTGAAATAGAAATAAATTTTCATCCGTATATCATGGAGAATCCAACAAAGCAAATAATAAACCCATAAACTAATCCCACATAAATCTCTGAGGGCTTATGTGCATTTAATTTTAAACGGCAAGTCGCCACGATTCCTGCCAATAGGATGGCTCCCAAAAGAGGATATAATGCATTAAAATTAAGAAAGTGCAAATTCAGAACTACTACTGTAGCAATCAAACCTCCCATTCCAGTCATATGGGCTGACATTTTCCAAAAGAAAGTAACAAAGGTCAAACCAACGATAGACAGAGAAATCACAGCCAAAACCTGCCATAATATGGGATCTAGTTCCGTTTTGTCATGAAGAAAATATGTCGTCAGGAGAAAATAGATCGTAGTCACTACAAAAGGTATCACCCGATCCTTAATCTCTACCATGTGGATACTTTTCAGGGTACCGCTAAGCCGTAATCCGAAAATGGTTACCATCGGGATGGCTAGAGTAGAAAGTACTATCAGTAAGAATATTCTGCCTTTAATCACTTCAGGAATACTACTTGCCTCCGGAACCAAAAAAAGGATCAAACCGAAAACCAAAGTAGGTACTAGCAATGGCTGAAATACAACGGAAATAAATAGGGCAATAAATCTTGACACTAAAGTTCTTTTCTTAGTCTTGCAACAGGGATTTGCAATTGTTCTCTATATTTTGCCACTGTTCTACGAGCAATATTATATCCCTTTTTGTTTAGCATCTTCACCAACTTATCATCAGAAAGAGGCTTTTTCTTATCCTCCTCATCCACCATTCCCTGAAGAACTGACTTCACTTCTCTGTTACTCACATCTTCCCCACTATCTGTCGCAATTCCTTCGGAGAAAAAGTACTTCAATGGGTAAACCCCAAACTCAGTCTGAATAGCTTTGCTATTTGCGACTCTGGAAACAGTAGAAATATCCATATCAATTCTTTCAGCAATATCTTTCAGAATCATTGGACGTAGATTTGTCTCATCTCCGTCTATAAAAAACTCTTTCTGATAATTCAGAATTGCCTCCATCGTTCTCAAAAGCGTATTTTGACGCTGTTTAATGGCATCAATAAACCATTTGGCAGCATCTAGCTTTTGCTTCACAAAAGTGACCGTTTCTTTCAGTTTTTTATCCTTTTTATCACTCTTATCATATGCATCAAACATCTCAGAATAAGATCTGGAGATTCTCAACTCTGGTGCATTTCGGGAATTCAAGCTGATTTCCATCTTGCCACCATTATTGGTAAGAATGAAATCCGGAATGATATATTGGGTTCGAACAAGCCCTTCAGCAACTCCTCCTGGCTTAGGATTGAGCTTGGTAATTAGATTGACAGCATCTTTAGTCTCTTCTTCTGTCAGGTCACACTTCTTCTGGATTTTAGAATAGTGTTTTTTGGTAAACTCCTCAAAACAATCCTGAATGATTCGTAAAGCGTGGATTACTGTTGGATCTTCTGGGTGTTCTTTCCGTTCCAATTGAAGAGTAAGACACTCCTGTAGATTTCTGGAAGCGATTCCCGCAGGATCAAAGGACTGAATCTTCCTTAAAATCTCCTCTAATTCATCAATATCTGTTTCAATATTTTGGCTGAAAGCCAAATCATTGATAATCGCATCCAAATCCCGTCGGATATATCCGTCGTTTTCAATGCTTCCTATTAATTGCTGTCCAATAATTCTCTGACGATCATCCAGTTTCAAGAAATTCAACTGTGACACAAGTTGCTCATGCAATGAAGATTGACTCGAAATAGGGATTTCCCGATCTTCCTCATCTGGATTATAATTTCCATCTCCCTGCATTTTATAGCCACCATATTCATCATCGAGATAATCATCGATATTGACGTCGCGATCGTCCTGAACAGAATCTTCTTCGTAATTATTATCCTCGAACTCTTCAGAACTGTCATTATCCTCATCCTTCCCCTCTTCCAGGGCAGGATTTATTTCCAATTCCTCTTCAATTCTGGTATCTAATTCTGCAGTTGGAACCTGCAACAATTTGATAAATTGAATCTGCTGAGGGGAAAGTTTCTGTGAAAGTGACTGGCTAAGATTTAGCTTTTGCATTAGTAATCAGATAAAACCTACATTTGGGTTCAAAAAAGGCCTTTTCAATAGAAAAAGCCCCATACCCAAAGTTATGAAAAACAAGCAATTTTTTGATAAAAAGCTTATTTAATCGTTTTTTTGCATTCCACTTAAAATTACTCGGAAAAAAGATTTTCCATAAATAAATACTCCTAATGGCATTTAACAAACGGGTCAAAATCAAGACCATCCTGGATGAAAGTCCGGTAGGAAAAGAAGTGACACTTATGGGCTGGGTTCGTACCAAGCGTAGTAATAAAAATGTATCCTTTATTGCCCTGAATGACGGTTCTACGATCACTAATTACCAGATCGTAGCAGACCCCACTATTATTTCTGAGGAAGTATTAAAAAGATGCGCAACTGGAGCTTGCTTGAAAGTAAGCGGAAAAGTGGTAGAATCTCAAGGTGCAGGTCAGTCTTCTGAATTGAATGCTTCTACCATAGAAGTTTTGGGTGATGCAGATCCAGAAAAATATCCGCTGCAGCCTAAAAAGCATTCATTGGAATTCTTAAGAGAAATTGCCCATTTGAGGATGAGAACAAACACCTTCGGTGCTGTTTTCAGAGTGAGACATGCTTTGGCTTATGCCGTGCATAAATATTTCAACGACAAAGGGTTCTTTTACATCCACACACCAATTATCACTGCTTCTGATGCAGAAGGTGCTGGAGAGACTTTCAAGGTAACTACTTTGGACCTTAAAAACCCTCCTAGAAATGAAGAAGGAGGAATAGATTACAAAGAGGACTTCTTTGAAAGAGAAACCAATTTGACAGTTTCAGGTCAGCTTGAAGGGGAATTGGCAGCAATGGCTTTGTCCGAGATCTATACCTTCGGACCTACATTCAGAGCTGAGAATTCAAATACCGCCAGACACCTTGCTGAATTCTGGATGATCGAGCCAGAAATGGCATTCTATGATGCAGAAGACAACCAAGATCTTGCTGAGGATTTCTTGAAGTATGTGATTCAATATGCTTTGGATAATTGTGCGGAAGATTTAAAATTCCTAGATCAGCGATTGGGGGATGAAGAAAAATCAAAACCACAGGATCAAAGAAGCGAACTTGGATTGATTGACAAGTTGAAATTTGTGGCAGAAAATGACTTTGTCAGATTGACTTATACTGAGGCGATCGATATTCTTCGTAATTCTAATCCAAACAAGAAAAAGAAATTCACCTATCTGATTGACGCTTGGGGTGCAGATTTACAATCTGAACACGAGCGCTATTTGGTAGAAAAGCATTTCAAAAAGCCTGTGATTTTAACAGATTATCCGAAGGAAATCAAGTCTTTCTACATGCGCCAAAATGAAGATGGTAAGACTGTAGCAGCTATGGATATTCTTTTCCCTGGAATTGGAGAGATTGTTGGTGGTTCCCAACGTGAAGAAAGGCTAGATGTCTTGACTAAGAGAATGGAGGAAATGAATATTCCACAGGATGAAATGTGGTGGTACCTTGACACCAGAAGATTTGGTGCAACTCCACATGCAGGATTTGGATTAGGCTTTGAACGAATGGTTCTATTCGTCACTGGAATGAGTAATATTCGGGATGTCATCGCTTTCCCAAGGACACCAGGAAACGCAGAATTTTAAAATCAACCCCGACAGAAATGTCGGGGTTATTTTTTAACTGACAATTTTCACCCTTCTCGCCAAAGGGATACAAAGAAGACTGAAGAATATAGCAAGATAACCTACCAGATTGAAATTGGTCAATTGTCCTGTGGCAGTTTCTCCAATGATAATCCCTGCAATCAAGGAAGCTAATCCTGCAGACATTTGCTGAATCGCAGAATTAAAACTCAGAAAACTACCTCGATTTTCTGGCCTAGCGGTTCCAGTTATAATCGCTGCTGCAGGAACATACCTTCCGTTTGAAGTCACAAAGAACATCGTAGTGATTACCAAAACCAAAAGGACTGGTGTAATGCCCAGGTGAGTAATGATCCCAATTGGAATCACATTCAATGCCATAAAAATGGTGAAGACTTTTAGCTTCCCGTATTTATCGGAGAGTCTACCTACCCATGGGGAGGTAAAAATAGTAAATGCTCCACCAGCCATGTAGATATAGGTCAACTGCATCTCTGTAAATCCCACGTTTGCCACATTGTAAGGGCTTAGAAATGGGATTATCATAAACTGTCCAAACATCATCATCACCGAAAGTGCAATAGCCCTCATTTGATTGGAATTACCAGTCACTCTTTTGACCACTTCTATTGGGCTGGGACGGATGATTTCTTTGCCGAGATGCTCGGTGATGTTTGGAATAAATTTGACAATCATACCAAGACTGATAATGGATAATCCAGTTAGAATGTAAAAAGGAGTGTGCCAATCAGACAAACTTGCTAAAAACAATCCCATGGGCACTCCCAAGACCGATGCAAGTGAAAAGGCAGCCATGACTAAACCCATTGCTCTTCCTCTTCTGGAATCAGGAATTACATCTCCGATAATAGCCAAAATTAAGGCAGAGGTTAATCCTCCAAAAAGCCCAGATATTACTCTTGCAAATAACAGGATAGGATAACTGGGAGAAATGGCACAGCCTAAAGTAGCAATGGAAAAGCCAACATAAACCCAAAGGAGTATCGTCTTCCTATCAAATCTGTCCAAAAAGAACGCTCCGAAAAAGCTTGAAATACCTGCACTAAATGTGTATGAGGAAACCAACAAACCAAACTCTCTTGGAGAAATATCAAAAACCCGCATCAATTGAGGCCCCAAAGGCATCAGGATCATGAAATCAACTATATGGATAAAGTTGATTGCAGCCAAGGTCCAAAGAATAAGCTTTTCTTGCTTCATGTTAAAAATCGAAAATAAAAAGGGAGGATTGAAGGACCTGACCTCAAATTGAAAATAAGTTTATGAAATATCCAGTTGAATATACGAATCCGGAAAAGCTTCTATAATGTCAGATGCTATCAAGCCTTTTCTTTTTCTCTTACCGGCAATTTCTCCTGCCAAACCATGATGATAAACCCCGCATATAGCTGCATTCTCAGGAGTATAACCTTGCCCTAAATAGGAAGTGATAATTCCGGTCAACACATCTCCCGATCCACCGGTTGCCATATATTTTGTGCCGGAAGAATTAAAAATCTGTTTGCCTGAAGGTAGAGAAACCACTGTATTTGCTCCTTTCAAAACCAAAATCAATTGATTAGAAACTGCAAATTCTTTGGCTAATTGAAGTCGTTCCAAGTGATCTTTTGCAGGGCCAACTAATCTATTAAACTCTCCTATATGCGGTGTGAGAATAGAGTTTTTTGGAATCAAACTGATCATTTCTTTTTCCTTTGCCAAAATATTCAATCCATCCGCATCGATTACTACCGGCTTTTGAAACTCCTCCAGAATCTGTTTAAGAAGATATTTCTTCCCGTCCTGCCCCCATCCAGGTCCAATACCAAGAGCATCATAAAAATCAAGATTCGCAATCAATCCCCAGGTAGCCATTGCTTCAGGCACAGCCGTTTGAATGATGAACCTCTCCGTGTCTTCTAAATGGCAAGTGACCAAGCCTGAGCCTGCTCTTAATGCACTTTTTGCACAAAGTATTAAGGCTCCCATTTTACCCGGACTTCCTCCAGCAATTAAAACTTTCCCATAATCACCCTTATAGGCAAACCTATGAAACTCTTTATGAAGAGCTGGAATATCTCTCTGTTGGATAAAATAAAATTCAGATTCAAACTCTTCAAAAGTCTCTTCTCCAATTCCAATATCTACCAAAAACAACTCTCCTATGGTTTTTGCATTTTCAGGAAGAAGCAAGGATAATTTAGGGAATGCAAAAGACACTGTATAATCTGCCTGAACGCAGAGACCTTGATTTACTTCGCCGGAATGAAGTCCACTAGGAATATCAACCGAAATTACTTTGCCTTCAAAAGAATTTATCTTCTGAATGATCGGAATAGCGCTTTCCCGTAAATCACCTTTTAGGCCTACTCCTAAATAACAATCAATCAAGACCCCATAATGAGGGAATTCAAAATTTTCAAAAGCTATTTTCTCAACAGCCTTTGGCAACAAATGCCAATTATTTAACGCATCAGGTGACAGTGACTTTTCATCAGAAAAACATGTCACAACAATCACTGAATACTCATGGTGAACAAGATTCCTGGCTATCGCCAAGCCATCCCCACCATTATTGCCAGCGCCGACAAAAATAATAACAGGATCAAGTTTGAATTCTTCTCTGGAAATGTACCAATCTACAAAACCCAAGGCAGCAACTTCCATCAATTCATGGCTGGATTGGCCGGATTTCCTAAGATGGCTTTTGTCTAATTCGCTTACCTGATTGCCTCTGATAATTTTAAGCATTGTCTAGTTTAATTTGATTTTGACAATTGCGTTTTAGGGATTGAAACTAATAAAAGGAACCCTAAACCTACCAAGAAAAAGATACCCAAGGTTAATGAGCTGTTTCGCATACTTCCGGTCAACTGTTCGATCACTCCATACGAGAAAGTACCTATTACGATAGCCATTTTTTCTGTCACATCATAAAAGCTAAAATAAGATGCATGGTCAGTGGTACTAACAGGAATCAATTTGGAGTACGTAGACCTAGAAAGGGATTGAATTCCCCCCATAACAAGCCCTACCACAAATGCCAATGCAAAGAACTCATAAACCGTATAAACATAATATGCAGCCCCACAGATGAAAATCCAAACAATCACCATGATTACCAAACTGGACTTATTCCCAAATTTCTTTGATAAAAACGCAAAGAAATAACTACCAATGATTGCCACGAACTGGATTATTAGAATTGTCAAAATCAGCTGATCTCCAGGCAATCCCAACTCTTTATCTCCAAAACTTGCCGCCAAATACATAACCGTTTGAACTCCCATGGAATAAAAGAAAAAAGAAGCCAAAAATTTATTCATCACCCCTATCTCTCTTACTTCCAAAAACACTTTTCGAATTTCTTTATAACCTTTGGCAATGATTTCCTTTGTCACATTCTTACCGAAAGGATTCTTGGGTAATACTCGAAAAGTAATTTGGGCAAATCCTGCCCACCAAACTCCAGTGATCAGAAAGGACAATCTAGCGGCTACGCCATCGTCTGGAAGCATAAATGCAGAAGGAAATTGGATCATCAAAAGGTTTAATACCAAAAGAATCACAGATCCTATATATCCCAATGCAAAACCCTTTGCACTTAAAAAATCATATTCACTCTCTTCTGAGATTTCTGGTAAATAAGCATTGTAAAAAACAATACTTCCTGCATAGCCAATACTTGCTAATACACTGGCAATGATACCAAACTCAAGATTACTCCCATCAAAGAAATACAGGCCAATACAGGAAATAGATCCGAGGTAAGCAAAGAATTTCATAAAGGAGAGTTTCTTACCTGTAGAATCTGCTATTCCCGAAAGCAATGGAGAGATCAAAGCAATGATCAGAAAAGAAAATGAGATAGAATAAGAATACAGAACCGTATTGATCATATCTATTCCAAAAAAACTGACATGATCCCCTCCATCCGCGGCTTTGGTGACGCTATTATAATAAACTGGGAAAATTGTAGAAGTTATTACCAAGCTATAAACTGAATTTGCCCAGTCATACATTGCCCAACCATTCTGGACTTTCTTTTTATTTGTAAGTGTTACTTGCATGGGTTCAAACAAAAAAAGCTATCCCTTATTTGGGATAGCTTTAAATATACTGATTTGTTTCTATTTAGTCTTTTACAACTTTACCAACAGAAGCGTAAAGAACTCTTCTAGCATCCGCTTCTCTTAATTCAGTCTGAACATCAGAGATTGGACCCATTTTAACGTCCTTATCTACTTTCATTGAAATTGTAATTCCTCCACGATCTGCTTCAGGCAGTTTATCTCTTTCCTGGTTTACCCACTGAACAATTTCAGTTGTATTCATCAAAGCATCGTTTGCCTGAATTCTCGGCTCTGTACCATACAAAGCTGTGTTTTTAGGCTTACCGATGAAGATATAAGAAATCAATGTTTTCTTCTGCAATTTCTGAAGCTGAGTAGCTTGAGGAATTTTTTGCTCAACCAATATCTCCTGATCTCTCAACACGGTAGTTACCATGAAGAAGAAAAGAAGCATGAAGATAATATCCGGTAACGCTGAGGTTGGGATATTTTCAGATACTTTGTTTTTCTTTCCGAACTTTCCCATATCAATTAGATCCTAGTTTATCTGGTTCTGCGATGGAAATCTGCATTCCTATGCCTTCTTTCCCTTTGTCAATAAGCGCTTGTTCTGCGTCATCTTTACCACTCAAAGCTCTATACTCATCAGTTGTTAAGTTAGCTCTGGTTGCATAGATATCGAAGTAAGCTTTTTTCACCAAGTCAAGAACCTCTAGATACTTTTCATAACTTGTACCTCTGTTAGTCTTGATGGAAACAACAGCTTCTTTAGGATTGTCAGAAGATGCAGGGTCTCTTTTTGCTTCTGCTTGAAGAGAAGCTGGAAGAGAGTTGTAAAGAGCAGCTGCTTCTTCATCCGGCGCACCGAAGTTCAAAACAAACGCTTTTACATCTTTGTCTAATCCATCGGCATTATCTCTGTATTCACCTTCAACTAGAAGATCATCGTTCGCATTGACAAGAATGGTGTAAATATTACGCTCATTCTTTTGGATGTCTGGTGGCGGAACGTTAGGATCAACTTTTGGAGGGAGTACGTTCAAAATACCCTTATCCGATGCAATGGTAGTAGTGACGAGAAAGAAGATCAGGAGCAAGAAAGCTATGTCAGCCATAGAACCTGCATTGACCTCCTGGACCATTCTATTTTTCTTTCTAGCCATATTACTTTATCGCTTTATTTAATTCAGTAAATACGATGCCGACTAAAGCGACTACCGCAAGTACGTATGTTGTGATCAGCATACCACCTACCAGTTGAGAACCTTCTGGAGTTAGGTTGAATGGATCAGCTTCAAATTTAGGAAGTACTTCATTGCTAGATATTGAGTAAGCAACGAAGAACAACACCAAGATGCCGACAATACCTACTACTGTCTTCAATAAGCTCTTTGGATTATCCAAAGACTTGATCAAAGGCATCACAATAGAAACGAATGCTCCGATTGCAATTAGTAAGTAACTACCGTATAATAAAATGTCATAAGTATCCATAATGTAGCTTTCTTTGGGGTTAACTTAAATAATTGAAACGCAATTGACGGCTTACTTGCCAGTCAATTTGTGCTTCACCAAGATGTCTACCAAAGTGATAGAAGCATCTTCCATGTCGTTAACCAAAGAGTCAATTTTTGCAACGCAATAGTTGTAGAACAACTGAAGGATAATCGCAACGATCAAACCAGCTACTGTGGTCAAAAGGGCGATTTTAATACCACCAGCCACAAGAGATGGAGAGATATCACCAGCTGCTTCGATAGAGTCGAATGCACCGATCATACCGATTACAGTACCCATGAAACCCAACATCGGAGCAAGAGAGATAAACAAAGAGATCCAAACTAGACCTTTTTCCAATCTACCCATTTCAACAGAACCGTAAGCAATGATTGATTTTTCAACCATTTCGATACCTTCTGAGTATCTCATCAATCCTTGAGTAAAGATAGAAGCTACAGGGCCTTTGGTGTTTTTAGTAACATCCTTAGCTGCTTCTACTCCACCTGAAGACAAAGCATCTTCTACTTTAGCCAACAATTTCTTAGTGTTGGTAGTAGAAAGATTCAAAGTGATGATTCTTTCAAGAGCTACAGCAAGACCTAAGATCAAACAGATCAATACTGGAGTCATGTACAAAGGATCACCTTCGATAAACTTCTCTTTTACTACTTGGTGGAAGCTTTGCTCCTCAGCGACGATCTCGTCGTCGACGATTGTTGGTGATGCAGCAGGTTCTTCTACTACAGGAGCCATTTCTTCTTGAGCTGCAGTATCAGCTGCTGCTTCTTGTGCGTTTGCGAAAACAGGAACAAACATGATACCTGCAAGCATGAACAAAGCGATTAACTTTCTCATAATTTGATTTTTAAATAGACTTTTGATAAAGGTTAAATGGTTTCTACACTAAAATCGAGTTTTAAAGTTATCATTTTTTAAATTCAAAAAACAATGGACTCTTTCAGATTTTTTGGAAAAATCCTGCTTTTAAAGCTGAATTTGGGCAATTTTTACACGAACGGAAAATAATCCTTTGTACTGTAATAGGCTGCTTAATAGCCAAATAAAGGCAAGATTAGTCCGTTTTTGATGTGTTTTTTCTTTCCAAACTTATCTTTTAAATCCTTTGAATCAGATAGATAGGCAAAGAAAAAAAAACTTTGTTTTTTCCACCTTTCAACAAATAACTTTATTCGATTTCGCAACTAAGTTACAAAAAATGCGTTGTCATCCTCTTTTCAATCTGACTTTCCTGGATCTTTTCATGTTAATTATTTTTAAAATATCTCAATAATTGAAACTTGCCTTTGCAGATTTCATCATTGATCCCAAAAATCTTGATTTATATATTAAACCACAGATTATTTAATATCCATTGATACTTCTAAAAAGCAAGGCTTTTAATTTCTATTTTATGTAGCATACCAAAATTAAAAGACTGCTACCTAATTAGTACGTTACACATAAAGCTAGGAAACCCAATCACAACTTCGCTTTTTACAATTTTTTAAGACAAAAAAGCAAAAGCCAGTATTTTAGCAGAAATTGCTCTTAGATGCATAAAGGATGGAGATTTTAGTACCAACAAACCTCTGGTTTAATTTGGTGTAACCAGGAACATCTGTTACAAAATGCTTTTCGCGTTTCTTGAAAAATCTCTAAAAACCTATCTTTTTGTTGCTTTTAGTAGTGTCCCTCATTCCATTTGCAGTAATTCCTTATTATTCAAATTTGCTTTCTACATCAAATCCAATCATTTGATTTTCCGCGAAATAAGAAATACCCTTGACTGTGGAAGGTAATTTAAAAGGGGGGTTGTAGAAAAATATGGGTATTGCTGGAGAATTTCGTCAAATGCTTCCTTTTGACCTACAATACCAGCATCCTCGGTCCATCCCCAATCATCAAAAATTAATATTGCATGATCTTTAATTAGAGGGAAACAAAAATTAAGCGCTGTTTTTGAAGCTGAGTATATATCACAGTCTACCATGATAATGCTTGCTTTGGTAATATTTAAATCCTTTTTAGCCTTCTCAAAAAGTGTATCCGAAAACCAGCCTTTGACTAGATGTACTCGAGCCATGTCTACTTTTCTATCTATAAGGTACTTTGTGGTGGCTGTAATAGTGGAATGATATTGGCCGGTAGCCCAACCTTCTTTTTCTGAACCCTCGGGCATACCCTCAAATGAATCAAATCCAATTAATTGTACTTGGTCAAGTTTTAACTCCTTTAAAACGTGGAAAACAGACGACATAGATGTTCCTCTACTAACACCGAATTCTAAATAACTTCCTAGAGAATCATCAGTTTCATTCTCTAAAAGTTTTTCTATGGCAAGTTTTACTGAACTATAAAATTCCTTTTCAGGAATCAAGGGTTCCCAATGACCTATTCCTCTAGGAGTTAAATATTTGAACTTAAATTTTAAATATGGATCATATATCCCTAGTTTTTTCAAACTGTTTTTTAAAAGCTTTTTCATAATGCAAAAGGTGAAAAAAAATGTGAGAAATTAATTCGGTTTACTATTTACCTAAGTTAGTAAAGCTAACAAAAAAATACTAATATCAGAAATGATGCAAGTGGGTTTATTTGTTAGTTGACTGAATGACAGATGATCGGCGTAACCTAAAACCTAGAATTTAACTTATTCTTTAGCTGCCTTTAGATCTTTATAGGCAGAAAAGGGAATTTTCATGCAAAAAAACACCTATAATTCTTAAGGAAAAATAACTTAAAATATTGTGTTTGATTGTTCTTGGCATGGTAGAATCTTTCAAGTGTTACAGAATTATAAACTTTATCCCACATCAAACTACGGTAAAATCTCAGTCAATAAAACTTGACCAAAAACTAAGATGTACATTTATCTTAAAACAAAAAACCAGCTTTATTGCTAAAGCTGGTCTAATAGTTTTGTTGCAGAGAGGAAGGGATTCGAACCCTCGATACCCTCACGGGTATACACGCTTTCCAGGCGTGCTCCTTCAACCACTCGGACACCTCTCTAGGTTGATTTTTGACTTGCTCTTGCAAATCGGAGTGCAAAGAAAAATATTATTCGTCTCGATTCCAAATGAATAGGAAAAATAGCCTGAAATTCTTTCTAGGTGGTCATTTCCCCAGCAATAGGAATCATCAGCTGTTTTTTCACTTCATCCGTTGAAGAATATTGTCCCAACAAAAACATCAATTTAGTAATCGCCGCTTCTGTGGTAATATCCGCACCACTGATCACTCCTACGCTCAATAGTTCTTTACTGGTTTCATAACGACCCTGAATCACTCGACCTCCATTACACTGAGAAACATTCAAGATAATTAGGCCTTTTTTCACCGCTCTTGATAATGAATTCATAAACCACGCTTCACTTGGAGAGTTACCAGAACCATATGTTTCCAATACAACTCCTCGTAAACCCGGAATATCAAAGCAAGCATCCATTATTTTAGAAGTGATCCCAGGGAATAACTTCAGAACCATAACTCTGTTATCCAGCCTGTTTTTATAAACCAATTCTTTGTTAGGTTCAAATGGCCGGATTGCGGCAGTATTATAATCGATCACAATTCCCGCCTCAGCAAGAGAAGGATAATTTTCAGATTCAAAGGCATCGAAATGTACAGACTGCACTTTTTTAGAGCGATTGCCTCGTATTAATATGTGATTAAAGAACACACAGACCTCAGGCACTATCGGATTTCCATTGATTTTTGCAGTAGCTATTTCCAAAGAGGTCATTAAATTTTCCCTCGCATCAGATCGCATTGCGGAAATCGGAAGTTGCGCACCGGTGAAAATCACTGGTTTATTCAACCCTTGAAGCATATAACTTAGCATCGAAGCAGAATATGCCATGGTATCCGTTCCATGAAGTACTACAAAGCCATCATAGCTGTCGTAATTTTCATAGATAATGTAAGCCATGTCTGTCCAGTGTTTCATAGAAACATTGGAAGAGTCGATAGGTTCCGGGAATGAAATTACCGTGATCGCAATATTCATATTAGAAAGGATCGGAATTTTTTCCAGGATCTTCCCAAAATTAAACGGAACTAAAGACCCAGAATCATCATAGGCCATGCCCAGCGTTCCTCCTGTATAGATGATCAATACAGAGGATGTTTTACTGGTTCGCAGAGCGGTATTAAGTCTTACAATCTTATAATTCATAGATCAAATTCCCGGAATAAATTCAATGCATTTTCTTTTGTTTTCAATGCAACTTCATCTTTTGAAATTGCGAGAAAGTCACCGATTTTTTCAGCTATAATCGGCAAATAGGCGGGAGAGTTCCTTTTACCTCTGTAAGGAACAGGTGCGAGATATGGCGCATCTGTCTCTAACACCAGGTTTTCTAATCCTAAATGCGGGATCACCTGATCTAAACCGCCATTCTTGAAAGTCGAAACTCCTCCTATACCTAGAAGAAAACCTAAATTTACAATCTCATTTGCCTGCTCCAAGGATCCCGTGAAACAGTGAAAAATCCCTTGTAAAGTCCCATCCTGCTCTTCTTTAATGATCTGAATGGTTTCATCCATTGACTCTCTACAGTGAAGAACAATCGGCAGATTCTTTTCTTTGGCCCAAGATATTTGAATTCTCAAAGCTTCTTTTTGCTGCTCAAAAAATGTTTTATCCCAATATAAATCCAACCCAATTTCCCCAACTGCAGCGAAAGGCCTTTTATTCAGCCAATCCTCCATTTGGTATAGTTGACTTTGAAAATCCTCTTTGACATCACAAGGATGAAGTCCCATCATTGGGATACACAAGTCAGGATACTTTTGCTCACAGTCCAGCATAGCATCGATGGTTTCCACATCGACATTAGGCATATAGACTCTTTCGATACCGGCGTTCCGGATGTCTTCGATGACCTGATCTCTATCAGAGTCAAACTTAGATGAGTAAATATGTGCGTGGGTTTCTATGAGGTTCATGGGTATTGTCTGGATTTCCAGGTGATTTTGGAAGGCCAAAAATAATAAAGAATAGTAAGGGAGGACGAAAGCAAGTAATAAAAATCATAAAGTAGCAACCAAAATACAGATATTCTACTGCCAACTTTGCCTGAAACAAGCATCCAAAAGACACTCTGAAGCACTATTTTCACGATCCAAATTCCCAATCCTAATCGCCAATTTTCTAATGAGACATAAAACAAAGCGATAAAGAAAAACAGATAAAAACTAAGAGAAATTATCCAGATCCAAGGCAAAGTTAAGACACCTTGCAGCCATCTTTTGCGCTGACTCATAAGGGCTCGCCAGCTTTGTTCTTCTTTTGTTTTCAAAAGCATTCCTTTGCTGACCTGCTGTCGGACTTCAAATCCATCTTTTTTTATGCATTTGGAAATTTCCAGATCCTCTGTCAATGAAAAAGGAGATGCTGCAAATCCGCCGGATCGAAAATATGCTTCTCTTGAAATCACCATGTTATTTCCCAGTCCGGTTGTATGTCCTCCCATGTCTGAGATCACTTTGGTGATAGCTAGAATATTCCACCAGTCTATCCTTTGGAAAATACCAAGAAGAGATTTTGAGTCGACCTCTGTGACACCATTGATAATTCCGGTCTTCTCCCCGAAACTTTGGACACCTTCTCTAATCCATTCTGGATTGACCATGCAATCGGCATCTGTAAAAAAGAAAAATTCGCCCTTTGCTTCCTCGGCTAAAATTGCCAATGCATTTGCTTTGCCATTGACAGGATATTTTTGGATAAGCTCCCCTTCAATCTTCAGGACTTTTCTATTCACTTCAGAGTCTGCCCACTTCTGTAAAATAGAAAAGGTGAGATCAATACTGCCATCATCGGCAAGCAAAAACTCGAGCTTTTCTATAGGGTAATCCAGTGCATCAAATGAGGATAGAAGTTTAGGAAGGTTTACCTCCTCATTTCTGGAAGTGACTAAAACGGAAACTAAAGGGAGATTTTTAGGCAGAGCATTTGAATTATCCTTCCAAAAGAACTTTGCCCGAATGATCAAAACCACATATTGCAGGAATAATACTCCTATTGCAAAAAATGCCAATCCGTCTATTAAAGCGTTGCTGTTTCCCAACCGTTTTCCTGAATTTGGTCTAAGTAAGTTGGTAAAATTTTAGGTAAAACAGTAGCCGTTTTTTGCTGATCATGAAATAGAACCACGGAATCTGGCTTTGTTTTTTGAATTGATTTAGTCAAAATCTCTTCCGGAGCTAAACTCAAATTATAATCTCCACTTAGCATATTCCACATCACGATTTGATGGGTTTTAGATATTTCCCGAGCCTGGGCATTTGTCATCAATCCATAAGGTGGTCTAAAAAAGCGAACTTTCTTTCCTGTGAGTTCTTCTAGAATTTCATCACACTTTAAAAAATCCTGAAGGTATTTTTCTTTTGGAGTTTTCCAGCCATTCAGGTGATGGAAAGTATGATTTCCTAAAACATGGCCTTGGCTTAAGACATCTTTTGCCAGTTCTGGATTTTTCCTCACATTATCACCTACCATAAAAAATGTAGCAACCATACCTCTCTTCCTTAATTCGGAAAGCACATAATCTGTAATTCCCGGAACAGGTCCATCATCAAAAGTCAAGTAAATCTGTTTTTTCCCGGATGAACCAGTCCATGTCCGGTTTGGAAATAATCGCTGAATAAAAAATGGAACAGTATGAAAAACCATTCTCTATCTAAATCTTAAACTTAGTAATGTCAGATCGTCACGTAATGGGACTTCATCCGAAAAGGCACGCATTTCTTTGAAAAATTCCCGATGAAAATCTTCCGGATCCATACACAAATGATTTTTAACAAAATCCTCCAGTCGACTTTCCCCATATTCCTCTTCCTCTTTATTGATCGCCTCAGTTAGTCCATCAGTATATAAGTGAATAGTGAAAGACTCCAGGTTTTTACGCTCACCTATTTCCAAAAATGGCAACTCGTCAAAAGCCCCTAAAATCGTGGTTCCAGCCTGAAGCAATTCCTGACGGTTTTGGTTTTCCCAACACAGAATAGGTGCATTGTGGCCGGCATTTACATATTGAAGCTTTTTTGTTTTGTAATTATAATACCCTAAGAAGAAGGTTATGAAACGCTCACCCTTGGTATTTTCATACAGAGTGAAATTCAATTGATTGACGATCATCTTAAGATCTGCATCACTTCTCAATAAAGTCCGAAGCGTAGCTTGAAAATTGGACATTAAAAGGGCTGCCGCAAAACCTTTACCCGATACATCCGCGATACAGAAAAACACTTCATCCTTTGATCGCTGAATTAAGTCGTAATAATCGCCCCCCACCATACTGTGTGGGAAATAAGTCACTTTTGCCTTCAACTTCTTCGTATCTGGCAATTCCGCCGGAAACAGCATTTGCTGCACTTGGCTGGCAATAGCGATTTCACGATTTAGAATTTCCTGCTGCAATTGCTTCCTGGCAAATCGCTTGTTCTCCAAAGCCACAACCAAAATATTTGTCAGTGCCTGTGTAAAATCCAGATCCAATTCCTGATTGGGTTCTTTCCTTCTCAGAAACAAAATCGCCAACATTTTATCTTTATGATAAACCGGCAAATAGGTTTCCAACTCCTGAAATGAATATCCATCAGGTAATTCGATTCTCAACTGACCACTTGATTTTTCATCATTTATATCCTTTGCGGGGATCAAAAACGGCACTTCAGATTTAACTCCATGCGAGATCATTTTCTCAAAAGCTCCTTCTTTTGCCACATAAAGCACCATGGATTTGATATTCAAATGCACCAAGCAGGTGAACTTAAAAATATTCGCCAAAACCACCTCAGACTGATTTTCATTGATAGCCTGAGTGATCTCAAGAAGCGCCTTAAGTTCGAGTTCCTTTCGCTGATATTTAAATTCAGTATCCAATTATTAAATCGTGTTATGAGCCATCAGCCCTTTTTTAGTCGCCAGAAAGTATAATCCCTTTCCCTCTTTGAGAATATCCACCTGATTAAAACATTCCTCATCGGGAGTTTTCAAACATTTGATCAGTCCATTGTGATAAAGGGAATTTAAAGCCTCTAAAATCGCTGAGACTTCAAGATCCAACGTTTCTTTCAGGTAACCGAAGGATTGTACAAAGTACAACTCATCTAAAACATCAAACTCATTTTCAGTCATGACCACTAATTTCTGCTTTTAATTCTTCTCTCCCGTTTAATCGCCCTTTCCAAATGTAGGTTCCTTTTACAATTCTTATGGCTACCGCAAACAAATAAATAGGATGAATAAATGAGGTAGCGATCAAATCAGAGAAAGGAAAAGGTTTCTCCAAACTTCTTAAAATTCTGTCAAAAGACAGTCTTTCTGCCAGAATTTTAAAAATCCACATGACACAAAATGCCAAGATCCCAGCTTTTCCTTGACTCAGCAGGAGAAAACTGAAAACCCAAATCAATTGAAAAAAGACAGGTAAAAGTGAAGAAAACACATGAAAGCCAGAAGAATGGCTTTTCCACTTTCCCGCCCATCTTACTTTTTGATTGACGAGCGAGCTCCAGGTTTTTTCTGGACTTGTCAAAACCAAGCTTTCCCCCGAGCAGGTATAACGCACTGATCCGGCCCCAAATTCTCGTACCATTTTCTTGAGTAAAAACTCATCGTCGCCAGATGGGTTTTCTTCATTGCCCTGAAATCCATTTACCTGAATGAAAGCATTTTTTCGAAAAGCCAAATTAGCAGCGCTACAAGTCAATGGTTTTCCTATTTTAAAACTGAAATTGCTTACCAATAAAATACTGGCCCATTCCAGTAACTGAAATCTTTCCAAAAGATTTTTGCCCGGACTAGAAAGAACCGGACCTGCTACTAATTGAATATCTTCTGATTGAAAATGCCTTTTTAACTGCTCTATCCAATCGGGATTCCAAATGCAGTCTGCGTCAGTAGTGACTAATAATTCTCCACTTGCTCGGGAAATCGCAAAATTGATTGCACTTTTTTTCCCAAAACCTGGATTGGATAAAACCTGAATCTTTGGATCATTTTGAAAATAGCCCTGCAGCAATAGCAATGTGTCGTCTTCACTGTGATCATCCACAAGCAAGATTTCTCTGAGGGAATCATACACTCTTAGAATAGCAGCTCGGAGTTGTGGTAAATTCTCAGATTCGTTTCGAAGGGAAATCAGCAAGGAAACCGATTTTGATAAGTTTCCTTCAGAAATTTCTTCGACGTTTTTAGACCAATACCTACTCATTCCCCAAAGGAGAAAGAAATAACAGAGTGCCGATATCAGGTAAAAACTTAGCATCTTTTGGGCTAACTTGCGGAGGTGAACAAAGAAGTAAAAAATACAGTAAAGGAAAAAATCATTTTAGGAATTGACCCGGGGACCACGGTCATGGGTTATGGTTTGATCAAAACGGAAGGAAAAAGCTATGAGCTAATTCAATACGGTGTGATTCATTTGAAAAAATATGAAACCCATGAGTTGAAGCTCAAAAAGATTTTTGAAAGAATCACTGGAATCATTGAGGAATTTCTACCGGATTCTGTGGCTCTTGAAGCCCCATTTTATGGAGCAAATGTACAATCCATGCTAAAACTGGGTAGAGCTCAGGGTGTGGCCATGGCAGCAGCATTGGCGAGAGAAATACCGATCACCGAATACTCGCCAAAGAAAGTCAAACAATCTGTAACAGGAAATGGCAATGCATCAAAAGAACAGGTAGCCGCGATGTTACAGACACTTTTTAAATTAACAGAAATTCCAAAAATGCTAGATGCGACGGATGCTTTGGCAGTGGCCTTATGCCATCATTTTCACGAAGGAAGAGTTCAGACCAGAGGGCGTAATCAAGGCTGGAAATCATTTATAGAGGAAAATCCAAGCCGAGTAAAAAAATAAACCCGACAATTTTGCCGGGTTTTCTTTTTAAAGCTCTACGCCGAGTGAAATCTTGAGGACTCTGTTTTTCACATCTGTATTAAAGTAATTTAAGCTCGACAATCCGAAATCATAACTCGCCTGAACATTCAGTCCAAGCGGCAAATTAACTCCCACACCTACTACGCCGCCAATATCGTAACCTTTGATCACCTCAGTGCTCGTAGAAGTAGTCCCTCCCAAATCATATTTTCTAGACACCAAAATAGATCCTTGTGGTCCTGCGAAAACATTGACAACTGGAAGAAAATTAAAACGCACCAAAACTGGTACATCGATATAATTCAATCGTTCATTGATATCATCACCATTCATTGTGTCCGTCCCTTCGTAGCCTTTTTGGGAATATTGTACTCCTGGCTCGATGTCGATGATACCTAAATCTAGTTTATAATAGCCACCGGCATGGAAACCTAATTTTGCGTCAAAATTAGTGTCAGAGAAATTGGAAGAATTCAAACCTGCCCTCAACCCAAACTGAGCTTGTGCTGTGCTGATAAATCCAATACATAAGATTAAAAACAAAAACTTTTTCATAGACTATAAATAATAAGTGAACTGATGGCTTGGTTTATTAATTCTTAGCTGGCAAAAACTTGACCAAAAAGACCTGATCGGTAAACTCCAGGGGAAAAAATATGTTTTAAAAAAAGTCATAGCCCAAGGAAAGCTTGAAAACCTTATTTCTTCTGTTTGGGTAGTAATCGCTTAAATCATTTTTAGAAATATCAAAAGTAGCTTGAATATTCATGCCATAAGGAAGATGCACACCAATTCCTCCCACTCCTCCAAATTCAGTTTGAGGGAAGGCTTCCGTATTGGTATCTACCAAACCTTCAAATTCATATTTTCGAGACATTAAGAAGGATAATTGAGGCCCAACAAAAAGGTTGATTTCTGGAAAGAAATTAAATCTGATTAAAAGTGGCGCATCGACATAATTAAAGCGTTCGAAAGTCCTTTTCCCTGTATCCCGATCATTTCCCCTAAATCCTTTTTGTGAGAACTGAACTCCTGGCTCCACCGCAAAAAAACCTAATTCCAAACGGTAGTAGGCCCCCACATGAGCACCAAGTCTGGCGTTCACATTTGAGTTAGTAATATTGCTCGAACTGAGACCAGCCCTAATTCCTGCCTGTCCACTTGCAAAGCCTATAAATCCAAGTAAAAAAATTAAGGATAAAAAACATCTCATATAAAATGTGTTTGGGATCAAAGTGGATTAATCAAGATTTTTTTCTGAATTTTTTACAATGTTTTTGACCAGAAAAAGCCGACATCTAATCTAGATTTTTTAATTTACTTCATAAAGTTGTAAATGCTTTTTATTTAAAGACCTTTTAAACTCACTTTTTTTCAAAAAGACAGCATGGAAAAAATTCTTGGCATTTTTGATAAGTTTCCTTTCCTCAGCGATAATGCCAAGGCTGGATTCCTAAGTAACCTAGAAAAGGTGGAATTCAGCAAGGGGGAATTATTGGAAAAAGAAGGTGAAGTCAGCCAGTATTTGTACTATTTTTTGGAAGGTGCAGCAAGAAGTTATTACAATAGAAACAACCGTGATATTACAGTTTCATTCACATTGGAAGGTGAATTTGTCACTGCCATGCACTCATTTATTACTAGAAAACCCTCTTACGAAAACATTGAAACACTGGAAAAAAGCCAAGCTTATCGGATTTCACATGCCACCATGGAGAAAATGTTTGAAAACTTTCCAGAAACAGAGCGGGCTTATCGGATGATATTGGAGGAATATTATATCGTATTGGAAGAGCAGCAGATTTTCTCCAAATTCAAATCTGCACGTGAGAGATATCTGGAACTAATGGAGTATCGGCCAAAGATCATTCAAAAAGCATCTGTGGGTCATATTGCTTCTTATTTGGATATGAGTATAGAAACATTAAGTAGAATCAGGGCTAAAATCTGATTTCTTGATTTTTATCAATAGCTAAATTTCAGGTACTTGGCAATATTTGGGCTGACGAAAATAAAAACCCAAATCAGCATGAAACCCATCCATTTTCTATTTCTTTCGATTTTACTTTTTGGAATCATCTCCTGTAATAGCCGATCGAATGAGCAGACTTTTGATTCTTCCAAACTTCCTAGAGCCTCAGAGGCGGAAATCGAGAAATTAGTGGAAGATTTTATCATGGTGGAAGACGGGGGGACTATCAAAGTCGAACCCTTATTTTATGATTTAAAGACCCAGTTGATCCTCGACAACAAAAAAAACATCAAAATTCAAGGTGCAGGAATGGAGCAATCTGTGATTTCATTCCGGAACCTAAAAACCGGAGGCGAAGGTGTTAAAATCGTAGGGGAGAATATCCTGATCGAGAATCTGAGTATAGAAGACGCTCCAGGTGACGGTGTCAAAGCCCAGCATACCGATGGAATCACCTTCAGGAAAATAAATGTCACTTGGACTAACGGAGACAAATCAAAAAATGGCACCTACGCTATTTATCCTGTGCAATGCAAAAATGTAGTCATCGATGGTTGCATTGCTTCCCACTCCAAAGATGCCGGAATTTATGTTGGCCAATCTGAAAACATCATTGTCAAAAATTCTTTAGCCTTCGGAAATGTGGCAGGAATAGAGATTGAAAATTGCGACAATGCAGAAGTTTTTAACAATGTAGCAAGAGATAATGCAGGAGGGATTTTGGTTTTTAACCTACCTGGATTACCAAAGTCAGATGGGCGTAGCACTAAAATTTATAACAACGAGGTGATCGATAACAATCACGAAAACTTTGCGACCCCGCTTGGTGATGGCGCAAATGGTAACACAGTCACAATGATCCCTCCTGGTTCTGGAATCGTGCTATTAGCAGCCAAAGAAGTGGAAATCTACAATAATAAAATCCTGAGAAATAAAACTACAGGTTTGGCAATCGCTAGCTATCAAATCACTGGATTTCCATCTGAGGCACCTAATTGGTCTCCATACACACATGACATTTACATACATGACAATACTTATGAGCGGACTATGAAAATCCCAGATTTAACCCGTGAACTTGGCCAGTTGATTTCAGTATATAATGCTCATGGAAAAGCAAAGACTCAGGACATCGTTTATGACGGGATTTGGGATACTAACCTAAGTTCCGACATCGAAACCAATCCTATGAAAATTTGTATTCAAGAAGCTGGAATGGAAGATTTACACTTTACCCGTTTTTATCTTATGGACGGAGAAGATAAAATCGAATCTTTCAAAGACTACAAGCCTTTCCAAGGTTGTCAAGTCTCAGTATCTACAGACGTCTCTGGTTTAGCTTCACTTTAATGATGATTAATTTTAGAAACATAACTTTCCTAGTAGCATCAATTGCTTTCATGAGTTCATGTGAAAGTAAAAAGGAAAATCAAGTCACTCAAGAGCTTCCAATTCAAACCGAGGCAGAATTGGCTGATGGAAAATTTCCTTATCGAAATTTATCGACTTATGGTTTTTTCGAAGGTGAAATAAAAAACCTAAGTCCAAATGCATCATTAATTCCCTACCAGCCTGCATCCTCTCTCTTTACTGATTATGCATTGAAAAGCAGATTTATCCAGCTGCCGGAAAACCAAGAGGCTTTAATCGCTGAAAACAACTTACAACTTCCCCAAGGAACTATTTTAATCAAGAACTTTTATTATCCAGCAGACTTCTCCAGTCCAAAAGAAAATATCCGGATCATCGAAACAAGACTTTTGATCCATAGCGAAAAAGGCTGGGAGGCTTTTCCCTATATCTGGAATGAGGATCAGACAGAAGCTGTTTTGAAGGTAGTAGGTGGTGAAAAAGAAGTGAAGTTCAAGAACCTGAAAGGAGAAGATCAGGTCATCAATTATTTAATTCCCAATAAAAATCAATGCAAAACCTGTCATAATCAGTCTGAAGAATTGGCTCCAATTGGAGTAAAGATCAAGCATCTTAATTATGATTATGATTTTCCTTCAGGTCGACAAAACCAAATGGCTTATTGGGCTGAGCATGGAAAGTTAGAAGGCTTTCTCGGCAAAGAGAATCACCCATCTATGATCAATTATGAGGATAAAACTCAGGCTTTGGAAGACCGAGCGATGGCTTATTTGGACATCAATTGCTCACACTGTCATCAGGCCAAAGGTCCTGCAAGTACTTCCGGTTTATTTTTAGAATATAACCAAAAAGAACCGATGAAATTAGGAGTCATGAAAACACCCGTTGCAGCAGGAAATGGTGCGGGAGCATTTGATTATGACATCTTACCTGGAAAAGCTGACGAATCTATCCTTACCTATCGGATGAATTCTACTGAAGTGGGAATTGCTATGCCGGAACTGGGAAGAACTACCATCCATGAGGAAGGTGTAGCACTAATCCGGGAATGGATTAATTCGATGAAAAAATAAAAAAGACTATTTCAAAAAAGCATCAAATGTCAGAATGAGCGGAGTCGAAGAAGCCTCGACTCCGCTCGGACTGACAGAAAATTTGATTAATTGATAGCCATTTAAAGGGATGTTAATATTAGAAGGTGTAACCTAGCGAAACTTTAAAACCTCTGTTATAGGCATCCGCATCGCTGTTTTTGAAAATTGGTGTCATACCATAATCATAAGATCCTTGGACATTGAATCCTTTTGGCAGGTTATAACCCAAACCAAAGACTAATCCCAAATCAGTTTCTTTGACATTATCTCCGTCGAAGCTTACTGTGGATCCAAAGAAGTCTCCTTCATACTTAGAATTTGCCAAAAAGGAGATTTGAGGTCCTGCGAAAATATTGATTCCATTACTTGGATAAAATCTGAAAAGAACCGGGACCTCCACATAATTGAAAATCGCGCGGCTGTTTGCAGCATCATCGTTTTGAGTTCCTTTCACTGAATAATAAATGCCAGGCTCAATTGCAAATCGATCTGTGGCAAACAACATTGTGTAAATACCTGCATGAAATCCGACACGATTGGTATAGTCATTTTCTGAAACATCCGAACCTCCGAAATTATACAAACTCGCACCACCTCGGATACCAAATCCGCCAAGGTATTCATGATCTGTAGTGACCACCGTCTGGGCTTGTGTTAGCCCTGCAGCAAATACTCCAAAGGCAAATAATAGCATTAACTTTTTCATGTATTTTAATAGTTGGTTTCCCTCCTATTAATCCCATTGTAATGCCAAAATGAAAATCAGCGAATAAACCTTTTTTACTGAATCACTTTTTTGTCTACATAATCGGAGTTGAGCAATCCCAACGCTCCCATATATTTCAATTCAAAATTGAGCGTATCTCCAACTTTATAATTTTCCGGATTTTTACCCAGGTTAATAATAATCATATCTGAGCTTGCTCCGAGGATTTCAAAATTCTGATCTTTTGGAATCAGGTACTTAGGATCTACATCGAGTAAACCAATATCCAAGATTGCCCGGAAAGAGCTTTGACCATACAATTCGCTGTCTATTTCCGCAACCTCCCCCTGAGGGTTAGCAGCCAGATTCCCAACGGGTAACATCGGTTTTTCCTGCATTTCGATGATTTCTGCATGAAATTCAAAAACATCACCATGCATACCTTCGATGATTTTTTCTTCAAAGAGATCTACACCGAAATACAAGGTCTCTCCCACTCTAAAATGGTTGATTCCAAGTGGAAGCTGATGGGTAAACATCAATGGAATAGTCACTGATGTTCCTGCCGAAACCCAAGGGATTTTCTTATTGAATTTCAACTCAATGATCTGCTTGTAAAGGGAAAGTTGGATCAACTTATCGGTCGATGGCATGACCCCATTAAGACAGTTGAGATTCGTGCCCAAGCCGATCACTTCTATATTTGGGAGCTGAAATATCTGGGAATAAAATTCCACTAAATGTTCCCCCATTACCCCTTCACGAAGATCGCCTGTCTCTACCATGATGATGATTTTGTGCTTTTTATTTTGCAGCACAGCTTCCTCACTGATCCAGTGGATGGTATTGAGTTCACTATTTAAACTGACATCCGCAAACTCCACCATTTTGCCCACATTTCTTTTCGAAACGGGTTTGATATACACAGTCTGCACCTCAGGATTGATCTTTTTGACCATGGCGAGATTACTGATTCTGCTGTCATGGATTTCTCTTACTCCGAGATTGATCAGCTCTTGGAGAAACATTCTGTTTCCACAAAGGAGCTTTGAGACCACTCCCCAAGAAATGTTTTTCTCTTCAAAAAGATTCTTCAGAAACTCAAAATTTGTTTTGAGTTTGGTCTTATTTAATGTCAGGTAAGCCATTTTATTTTGTCAATCTCATCTCGAGATATTTGTTGGTAAAGCCAAGGCGTTCGTAAAGCTTTTTGGCAGGATTATCAGGCTCCACATGTAGCGCAACCGCTCCATTTGCCATTTTGATAGCTGTTTCCATGATTTTCATCCCAATTCCTTTTCCTCTTTGGGACTCATCCACTGCGATATAAACCAGTATGTTTTCAGGAATATATCCTGACATTCCTGTTTTATTCATCACAAGTGTTCCGACAATCTTTCCTTTTTCTCTCGCCAAAACCACAAAACCACCCGCATGAAGTCCTTGATCAAGGGCATAATCAAGACATTTCATAATATCTTCTTTTGGATCTCCGTATTTGCCTAAATGGTGGAAAAGAAAATCAGCAATTTCGTTTTTCTGAATATAGGTAGCGGAGTCTATCGCCGAAAGTGTTTCTAGTTTGATCATATAGATTTTAACTTAGTACTATTTAATTTTTGAATATAGATAACTGACACGAAAGCCAGTAAAGAGACCATAAGCCCAAATAAATTGGCATCTAGCCCAAATGGAAGTGCTACTTCTGCGATGGTTAAACCAGCAGTCACTGCGCCACCTGAAACCATAGAAACCACTGCAGCCGTCCCATTGTTTTGATGAAAGAACAAGCCGCCAATAACCGGAATCAAAAGTCCTGACACCATAAATGCATAACTATATAGCATCAGACTCAAAACTTCTGTCATTTGCCAAGCAATGAGAATTGCCACCGCTCCGATCGAAAGCGTCAAAATCTGACTTACTCTCATTTCTACTTTCAGGGATTTCCCTTTTAGAAATCTTCCTAGAAGATCTGTGGTCAAATTACCTGATGCCGCCATCAAACAGGAATCTGCAGTCGAAAGAACTGCAGAGAAATAGGCAGACATCATCAGTCCCAAAATACCTGCAGGCAAGATCTGGCTTAATAAAACGGGCAAACCCATTTCTGGATCCATTCCTAAACCAAAGCCTTCCAAAGCACCTTGCTCTACCGCTACCCTAGACAAAAGCCCCAGAGAAACTCCAAGGAATGCCATAATTGGCCATTCAAACAAACCTGCAATAAACCAGGCTTTCTTTGCAGACTTTACATCTCTAGCTGCAAAAATCCTCTGATACAGGGTCATACCTACAAACCAAATTGGGATGATAGTAATTCCCCAGTTGGCTAAATCTTGCCAACTTAAGTTAGCAAAAGAGAAAAATTCATTCGGTAAGGTTGATGAAATACCTTCCCATCCACCCACATAATTGTAGGCCATAGGAACTCCAATCAGCATCAAACCTAGCATTAGGATAATCCATTGGATGGTATCTGTATAGATAACGGCCTTTAATCCGCCCATTACAGTATAGATAACAGCAATGCCTCCCATGATTAACAAAGCAACATGTAAATCCAAAGCTTCGAATGTCCCAGAAGCCAATTTTGCTCCTGCTAGAAGCTGGGAAGAAGTAAATCCCAAATATCCCAGAAAACAAATGATTGCAGCTACTCGGGCAGCTGTGGAATTATAAAGATGTCCGATGATTTGAGGGAAAGTGAAAAATTTAGCGAAAGCAGTATCAGATTTTACTCTTGGTATCAATAAAACTGCCGCTAACCAAGCTCCAAGTAATCCGGTAAAAAGCATCCAGGATCCGGAAATCCCCATTGCGAAACCCAATCCGCCAAGACCTATTGAGAACCCACCACCGACATCTGTAGCGACGACGGAGAGTCCAATATGCCAACTACCTATATTCCTGCCTCCTACATAATAATCCTCCTGACCTGTGTTCTTTTTCATGTAAAAAAATCCCACACCTAGCATTGCCAGCATGTAGGCCAAAAAGATCCCCAGATCTATAAAACTCATACCTAATTTTGATTTGTAACAAATTCATTCTAAATTATAACTTTTCAAAGTTAGGCTTTTATGCTCAAATAATCGAATTTCGAGCTTTTTAATATTGATTTTTATCTTTGATTACAATATTTAATTGGAATAGTTAAATTTTAAAAAACATAAAAAATTACAAAAACTAGATTTTAATTTTTTTTAAGCTTGCCTTTTTGAAATCAACTAACGTAGTTTTTTAAAAGTCAATATTTCTCCTGAGGGAGAGTCGTAAAAATTTCCAATATTCAATTTGTCGCCTGAAACTTTAAAATAATATTCATCAAATGTCATTGTACTTGCTAAGGACCAATGGATCGAAATATTATTATTGGGTAAAAGTTTGTATTCATAAGGACCAGTTCGGTAGAGTTCAGCCCTTTTTAAAAGTATAAATTCCTTGCCCTCAAAAAGGGTTTCGAAAGATAATGTATCTGTAGTATTTTCAATATTAACCCAACTTCCTCTTAGCTCTTGAATTTCAATTATTTCTGGATCATCCTTGCAGCTCAATAAAGTCAGTGCAAAAACTATTACTATTCCGTATTTCATATTTTTAAGAATAAATCTAACTTCTTCTCGATCAAATTTTTATGTTCTGAGCATTTTAGTAAGAGATGATTTTTAGCATCAAAATTTATAAGCCCCATAAATTCCCCTCTTAAAAAAACGGCCTTTATTGGAAGGTATTCTCCTCCTACTAAAGTTTTTTAATGTTTTTGCATGATCAACTTTTTAATCAAAGAAATCTGTCCTAAGTGGTAATAACTATGTTCAATTTGCGCTTCAATATTTCTTAAATAACTTCCGTATTCTTCTTTTACAAATTGTTGTGCCAAATCTTTTTCGTCCATTTTTTCGACCTGATCTATAAACCTTTCGGAATTGTGGATAAAATCATTCACTAGGTCTAGCCAATCCATTTCGGATTTGATTTCGGGCATATCAAAACTGAATTTGTCCTTAATTTCAAGTTCCCCACCTTCAAACACATTTAATATTCCTTTCAAATAATAGTTAACATGAAATGTCAGTAATGCAATCGTGTTCAAATCTTGAACCTTTTCATTTGCCTTTCCCAATTTATACTTGTTATCTGTTCCTTGAAATTGGTATTAGCAACCCACTTTCCATTAAGTAAAACTTCTCTTAGTCGGTCTGATAAATCCTTATTCATATACTTTATTTTTAATTTTCTTATTGATTGGTGGTCATTCCTGCCAGTGATAAAGGTCTTAACTTGCCCATAACGGGATTCAGCTATACGTATGCAGGGTTTTTAGCACTAAACTTCTTACTAAGAAGAGAACTTAAACTTACTATATTCTTTAAGGTCTCAAGTTTGTAGCTGCTTTTTCTGAACCATCCATATACATTGGAAATGACTGATGCTGATGAACAATTTTCCAAATATTATTTATTTTCAAAAAACACAAGGTTTCTCTATACCAAGAGTCAGTATAGCTACCATCCTTGCGTTGTCCAAACAAATGTTCAAGACTATGCAAGAATGCAATATTTCTGTCATTTTGTATTACAACTTCCTCAGACTCTAAACCTATATTTCCCTCCCATGTATCAAACCAAATATTTAAATCATTCAAACCTTCTATCCCAATTTGTATTTTTTCCTGTAGAGGCGGTGCCAACAAAAAAAGCACACCATCCTCTGCATAGAAATCGTTGGCTTTTGAAGCGCTTTTTTTTTGAATAGCTTCGGTCAATGCTGCTCTTATTTTTAAAATTTCCTCTTTCATTAGTATTAAAATTTTGTATTTGAATTTCTCAAGGTTTACTGTCGATATAAAATGTCAGCTAACGGGTAGAATAAGGCTTTGTAGCGACTTTTAAAGTGCTTTCTAGCGGCTTGCAACAAACTTACCTAAAAGCCTAAAACTTTGATTAACTACCTTACCTGCCATATGCTATATGCATTGTTGCTGGCTTTTCTTATTTTCAGTCGGATTGATGAATCCAAACGTATCTTCCGCTCTTAAATGTTATTAGTCCACCACCAACATCTTCTTTTCTAACTACAATTGATGGATTATCAAGCTTGACTTCTCTGTCTCCAATAATTTCAGCGTCTTCAATTAAGATTTCATACGATTCAGAGTCAATTATAAGTCCCCAATAGTCAACCCAATTAAATTCCGTCAAATGAGCAAAAGCCTCTCCGAAGCCAATTTTGATTTCCTGATTAGTCTCTCCGTGAGTTATAATAATTCCTGAAGTCTCATTTATTTTTCTGAAAATTGCTTGGTCAGCATTTCCGTCTCCGTTAAAGTCTGCGGTTATTGTGTCCGTCAGTTTGAATATGGTTGCGTCTTTAAATTCATAACTTAAATCTTGATTATTGTACTGAGTCTGTTCGGTTGAATTTTGCTCTAATTCTTGTTTAGGTGTTTCGTTTTGAGCTTCCAACTTAAATGTCTCCGTGTCTGCTGAAGTTTCCTTTATAGAATTCTTGTCAGAATAGGATTGACCACAACTCGTTAAAATCAGAAAATTCAATATGTAGGTTATCTGTCGCATTGTCTTTTTTTTGGCTTGTTGCCAACGATTATGTATACGAAACTAGTTTCGCATGTATTCCATTTAACTAACCTGCTATTTAAATATGGATAAATTTAGCCAGCTAGCTTTCAGCTATTTAAATTAAGAAATATTCTTATCTGAAAATCACTACTAATCCACGCTCCCGGCTCCAAACCACAAAAGTTTTCCCAAAAACTGTAAAAAATAATCTAGCATCTCTCTAAAATCAAAAATCTCGCATATACCCTGGAAATAGAATATATACGAATCTCATCAGTACATAGAACGCTTCTACCTAAACAAAAAAAGCCGACTTTCGCCGGCTTTTCTTAAATGTATTGTAATAACATTTATTAAACATTATCACTGCTCAAAACTGCAGAGAAGTATTCTCTGTTCATTCTGGCAATATTCGTCAAGCTGATACCTTTTGGACATTCCGCAGCGCAAGCACCTGTATTGGTACAAGCACCGAAACCTTCTGCATCCATCTGAGCAATCATTTTCTCTGCTCTGTTTTTTCTTTCTACCTGTCCTTGTGGCAACATGGCCAGCTGGGAGATTTTAGCGGAAGTGAATAACATCGCAGAAGCGTTTTTACAAGCCGCCACACAAGCACCACATCCAATACAAGTTGCCGCATCAAATGCTTCGTCAGCAATCACCTTTGGGATAGGAATCTCATTGGCGTCTGGAACACCGCCTGTGTTAACAGAAACGTATCCACCAGCCTGTATAATTCTATCAAATGATGCTCTGTCTACTACCAAGTCTTTTACAACTGGGAATGCTTTCGCTCTCCAAGGTTCAATAGTGATCGTTTCTCCATCAGAGAAAGATCTCATATGCAGCTGACAAGTGGTTGTCTGCTGAGGTCCATGAGGTTTTCCATTAATATAAAGAGAACACATCCCGCAGATGCCTTCACGACAATCATGGTCAAAATGTACAGGATCCTCTCCCTTTTCGGAAAGTTCCTCATTTAGTACATCTAACATTTCCAAAAAGGACATATCCTTGGAAATTCCATCCAATGGATAGGTGACAAAGCTTCCGTTATCAGAAGCGTTCTTTTGTCTCCATACTTTCAATGTCAATTTCATATAGCTATGAATTTTTGTCTAGCAATTATTTGTAAGATCTCTGGGTCAACTTCACATTCTCAAACACAAGAGGTTCTTTGTTTAGCTCCTCTTCCTGCTCATCACCCATGTATTTCCAAGCGGCTGCGTATGCATAGTTTTCATCATCACGCAACGCCTCTCCTTCCGGAGTTTGGTATTCCTCTCTGAAGTGTCCTCCACAAGATTCATTTCTGTTCAAGGCATCATCCACCATCAATTCTCCTAATTCAAGGAAATCTGCTACTCGGTGTGCTTTTTCCAAAGACTGGTTCAACTCTTCGTTTTCTCCCAATACTTTCACATCCTTCCAGAACTCCGCTCTCAAAGCTTTGATTTCAGCTTTTGCTTTCTTCAAACCTTCTGCTGTTCTAGCCATACCGCACTCATTCCACATGATTTTACCTAAACGCTTGTGGAAATGATCTACTGTTTTCGTTCCATTGATGGAAAGAAGTTTTTTGATTTTGGCTTTAACTTCGTCAGCAGCTTTGGTGAATTCAGGATGATTTGTATCCACTTTGGTAGCAAGGTTTTGCGCCAAATAATCTCCCAAAGTATAAGGAATTACAAAGTATCCGTCAGCCAATCCTTGCATCAAAGCAGAAGCACCCAGTCTGTTAGCTCCGTGATCAGAGAAGTTTGCCTCTCCTAAAGCGTAAAGACCTGGAACAGTCGTCATCAAGTTATAATCTACCCAAAGTCCACCCATGGTGTAGTGAACCGCAGGATAAATCATCATCGGGGTTTTATAAGGATTCTCTCCCGTGATCTGCTGATACATGTCAAACAAGTTGCCATATCTAGCACGGATGGCATCTTCACTGTCTCTGTTGATTGCATCTCTGAAATCCAAGAAAACAGCCTCCCCAGTTTCGTTGACACCTCTACCTTCATCACAAACATATTTGGCGTTTCTTGAAGCCACATCACGTGGAACCAAGTTACCAAAGCTTGGATATTTTCTTTCCAAATAGTAATCTCTATCCTCTTCCTTAATATCAGCAGGTTTGATCTGGCCTTTTCTCAACTTCTCAGCCATTTCTACTGTCTTTGGAACCCAAACACGACCATCATTTCTAAGAGATTCTGACATCAATGTCAATTTTGACTGATGATCTCCAGAAACTGGAATACAGGTTGGGTGGATTTGAGTATAGCAAGGGTTTGCAAAGTAAGCGCCTTTCTTATGTGCTCTCCAAGCTGCGGTCACGTTAGAACCCATTGCATTGGTAGAAAGGAAAAAGACGTTTCCGTATCCACCGGTACAAAGCAACACCGCATGAGCTGCATGCGTTTCGATCGCTCCCGTGATCAGGTTTCTGGTTACAATACCTCTGGCCTCACCATCGATTGTCACCAAATCCATCATTTCAGTTCTGGGATACAGCTTAACTTTTCCATTGGCTACCTGACGGCTCAAAGCAGAATAAGCACCCAAAAGCAATTGCTGTCCAGTTTGACCTCTAGCGTAGAAAGTTCTGGAAACCTGCGCACCACCGAAAGATCTGTTTGCTAATAATCCTCCGTATTCACGGGCAAAAGGAACACCCTGTGCCACACATTGGTCAATAATATTGACAGAAACTTCAGCAAGTCTATACACATTGGATTCTCTTGCTCTGTAGTCACCACCTTTGATGGTGTCATAGAACAATCTGAAAACTGAGTCACCGTCATTTTGGTAGTTTTTTGCAGCATTGATTCCACCCTGTGCAGCGATGGAGTGCGCTCTTCTTGGACTATCCTGAAAGCAGAAAGCTTTCACATTATATCCAAGCTCTGCCAATGATGCTGCTGCAGAAGCACCGGCAAGACCGGTTCCAACCACAATTACTTCGTATTTTCTTTTGTTTGCAGGGTTTACCAGTTTACTGGTAAACTTATGTTTTGTCCACTTTTCGGCTAAAGGGCCTGCAGGTGATTTTGAATCTAGTATCATACGGGACTATGGATTAGCTCTGTGTAAAATAGATGTACAGCGGCATACTTGCGAAAAGAGCAGGTACCACAATGCAATAGAATTTTCCCAAACCTTCGATGGCTGGGGTATATTTTTTATGATTTAATCCCAATGTCTGGAAGGCACTGGCAAAACCATGGGATAGGTGAACGCCCAAGAAAATCATGGCGATCACATACAATGCTACCATCCACTCAACCTGGAATGCAGCATTGACAATTGAATAAAGATCTTTGTATTCCTCTCCACCATAAGTGACTGTAGGAATAGATCCCCAGTGCATCTGAGCCCAGAAGCTCTGCATATGAACCACAATAAACAACAAGACAACAGTACCCAAAACTCCCATATTTCTGGAAGCGGCTGTGGAATTTGTCGATGCTTTGGATTCAGAATAGCCGATTGGTCTTGCAGATTTATTCTTTCTCGAAAGGATAATTGAATAGACCACGTGGCCAATGATAGAAATGTACGTTAACCATGACAACAACTTCACCGCAGGGTTAGTGGTCATGAATTTTGCGTAGATATTGAAGGCTTCACCCCCGTCATTTTTGAATAAAAGCAAATTTCCGGAAACGTGCCCCGTCAAAAACAGGATGAGGAAAAGTCCGGTCAAAGCCATGATCAATTTCCTGCCTAGTGTGCTACTTAAGGTTTTGGTAACCCAGCTCATACAGATTGTGCGATTAGATTAGAACGAATTCTTTGTAATTATTGAAGCCAAATTTACGTTTGGATGTCATAGTAAACAATCCAAGTAAAAAAGGATTGCTTATTTTAATCGGTTCTAAATAACTAAATTCATTTATTATACTTTATTAGTTACTTTGGTATTGCAACACTCTGTTAATTTTTATTGTTTGATTTTAACAGGATTTTCTACTTACTTCTATTTATTTCGTATAGGTAGAAAATCAAAGTCTTGTAAAACTATTGAATCGCTTTTCGCTTAAACAACGTATTTCAAAAAGTGACCTCAACAAATCGACCAACATGAAGCTGAATCATTTCTTAGGATTTTTTTTGATGTTCTTTCTCATTGGCCTCTCCAATGCATGGGCGACACACATCAGAGCAGGTGAAATTATCGCCGAAAGAATTTCTGTTCAAACCCTTGAATACCGAATCATCGTCGTTGGGTATACTGATACCAGATCTAGTGTCGTTTTTGGGCCGGGAACAATCAACTTTGGTGATGGAAGAGAAGATCAGTTAAATACCGAAAGTGCATTTAGCACGGTTCAGGATTTAGGTAATATGATCGAGAAAAACACTTTTGTCATAGAGCATACCTATCAAGGACCGGGAGTTTACACCATCCGTTTTCAGGAATTCAACAGAAATGACAGAACTTTAAACATGGATAACTCGGTGGATACACCGTTTTATGTAGAAACTCAAATCACCATTGACCCTTTTATCGGAGTCAATAACTCTCCGGTTTTGACCATCCCTCCGGTAGACAATGGAGCAATTAATTCCAGATATATCCACAACCCAGGAGCTTATGACCCAGATGGAGATAGCTTAGCTTATGAAATGGACATTCCAAAGCAGGCTTTCCAAAGACCTGTAAATAATTACAGAAGTCCTGCATCATCTGAATTCAGTTTCAATCAGCAAGATGGCAGCACCCCTGCATTTCTAACACTTGATGAGATTTTTGGTGATTTGGTTTGGGATGCCCCCGGCACCGCCGGCCAATTTAATGTTGCCTTCCGAATCAAAGAATACCGGAAACTCAATGGAGAGTGGGTACTGATTGGCTATGTCGTCAGAGATATGCAGATCATTATCGAGAACTCGAATAACCGAAGACCAGAATTAATACTGCCTCCAGATCTCTGTGTGGAAGCAGGCACCAATATCCAGGAAATCATCCAAGGTTCTGATCCTGACGGAGATCCTATCAAAATTGAAGTTTATGGTGAGCCAATTTCTATCACTACTTCTCCAGCATCCTTCTCTCCAAACGATGGAGAATATCAGTCAAGTCCAGGAATTGTAAATTTCGAATGGCAAACTGTCTGCAACCATGTAAGAGCACGTGAATATGACGTGAGGGTAAGAATTTCTGATCAGCCTGAATCAGGCCCAAGTCTAGTAGACATACAGACCTGGCGAATAAAAGTCATAGGTCCACCACCTGTTTTCGATGACATCGAACAGCAAGCTGGTAGGACA
The DNA here is from genome assembly GCF_014206875.1 of Algoriphagus iocasae. GTDB lineage: Bacteria > Bacteroidota > Bacteroidia > Cytophagales > Cyclobacteriaceae > Algoriphagus > Algoriphagus iocasae. The sequence goes on from NZ_JACIJO010000004.1 coordinate 124,822, forward strand.
GCCGAACTCACTTGGGATCCATATACTTGCTCTAACTCAGCCAATGAAATGCAGATCTGGAGAAGAATTAATTCAGATCCATACGAACCAGACAGTTGTGAAACTGGAATCAGGCCGGGCTATGAATTAGTTGGTATTACCGACATGCAGACATTTAGCTTTACGGATTTGAATGGCTCGGAAGGATTGGATCCAGGCAACACCTATTGTTACCGATTGGTAGCGGCATTCCCATCACCAAGATCGGGAGAGAGTGTCGTTTCGGAGGAAATTTGTATCACCGTTGATGTGGATGTTCCGATCATCACCAATGTAAGTGTCGAAAACACAGATGCTACTGACGGGGAAATATTCGTCAAATGGACCCCTCCTTATGATATTGATAAAACAGTCTATCCAGGTCCATTTACTTATGAACTATTAAGAAATACAGGCTTTACAGGTGATCAAGGACAGGTTTCATTGGGTGTAACATCGGACACTTTGTTTACAGATACTGGTCTGAATACAGAAAATCTGGTCTACAATTACGAAGTCATATTATTAGATAGAAATACCAAAATTGACACTTCTTCAAAAGCCTCTTCAGTTTGGCTTCAGCCAACGATCATTAATGAGGCAATAGAATTGAATTGGGAATTCCAGGTTCCTTGGAACAATGCTGTTCAGCAGTACAAGCATGAGGTCTACAGAAACAGAACTGATGCTAACGCCGCAGATGAAGATACCTTCGTGAAAATTGCAGAAGTAGATGTTACTCAAGATGGTTTCACCTATCTGGATGATGGAAGCTTTAATGGTATCCCTCTGGAAAAAGAGACAGAATACTGCTATTATGTCATCACTAAGGGCTCTTACAATGTAGATGGACTAGTTTATCCATTGGAAAACAAATCGCAAATAGTTTGTGCGAAGCCGGATGACAACAGACTTCCTTGTCCTCCAGTCTTGACTTTTGAAGGACCAGTTTGTGAAGAATATTTGGCTGAGCAGCCTTGTAATACTTCTACCTTCTATCATGATTTGAGCTGGACACCTGATTTCAGTGGAGAATGCGATGATGAGTTGAGCGGTTATAGACTTTACTATACTCCAAACGGCGAGGATAGCGAATTCACGATGATTCAGGAAATCTCAGCGATTGATTTGCAAACAAGAGTAAGTCAATTGACTACTTACAGAGGATGTTATTACATCACAGCAGTGGATAGATCTGGAAACGAAAGTGAGCCAAGCAATGTGGTTTGCGTTGAGAATTGTCCTTCTTACAATCTTCCAAATGCATTCACTCCAAATGGTGACGGTATCAATGAAACCTTCATGGCATTTGACAATCCATTTGCCCAATGTCCAAGATTCGTTTTGGGAGTTGAAATCTTCATCGTGAACAGATGGGGCGTGGAAGTTTATTCTTACAACAGCCTTGAGTCTAACGAAAATGATATTTTCATCCGTTGGGATGGAAAAGACAAAAATGGAAATGATCTTCCTGCTGGCACTTATTTCTATTCTGGAACTGTCACTTATGACGTCTTAGATCCAAGCTTACAGCAAGAAAGTCTCAAAGGCACGATTGAAATATTACGATGAGTGAGCAAAAATCCATCATATTCTTTGATGGAGTCTGTAATCTCTGCAATGCATCCATCGACTTTGTCATTCGACATGATACGAATGACCGGTTTCTGGTGGGTGCATTGCAGGATGAACTCAGCAGACGTATTCTTTCCAATTATCAAGTTGACCCCAATTACCTCGATTCTTTGGTTTTATTGGAAAATGGAAAGATATTTTATCGAAGTACTGCTGCATTAAAAATCGCCAAAAAACTAACTGGTTTTGCACCTTTTCTATATCCTTTGATCTTTCTTCCAAAGTTTTTGAGAGATCCCGTTTATGATTGGATTGGTAGAAATCGCTATCGCTGGTATGGTAAAAAATCCACCTGCCGACTTCCTACTCCTGAGGAAAAAGCTAAATTCTTAAGCCCCAGCAATTCACCACATCCTGTCACCGGTTGAACCAATTAATGGAATCGGCTCAGGGAAAAGCTCTATATTTGCCCCATAACAAAATCCAATTGAATGAAAGCATTTGTGTTTCCGGGCCAAGGAGCCCAATTTCCAGGAATGGGAAAAGCCCTTTACGAGGAAAATCCACAAGCGAAAGCATTATTTGAGCAAGCCAATGAAATTTTAGGCTTCAGAATTACAGACATCATGTTTGATGGAACTGTAGAGGAATTAAAAGAAACCAAAGTCACCCAACCGGCTATTTTTCTTCATTCTGTAATTTTGGCTAAAACCACTCCTGACTTTGCGCCAGACATGGTAGCAGGTCACAGTTTGGGAGAATTCTCTGCTTTGGTAGCAAACGGAACATTGGCATTTGAGGATGGACTGAAACTAGTTTATCAAAGAGCATTGGCCATGCAGGAAGCATGTGAAATCAACCCTTCGACTATGGCAGCGATTTTGGGTTTGGCTGATGAAAAAGTAGAAGAAATCTGTGCAGGAATAACCGACGAGATTGTCGTGCCTGCCAACTATAACTGTCCAGGACAATTGGTGATTTCTGGATCCAATAAAGGGATCAAAATTGCCTGCGAAAAAATGATAGAAGCTGGCGCAAAAAGAGCTTTGCCATTGCCTGTAGGTGGAGCTTTCCATTCTCCTTTGATGGAGCCTGCCAGAGAAAAACTTCAAAAAGCTATTGAAGCAACTGAATTCAGCAATCCTATCTGTCCGGTTTACCAAAACGTAAGCACTACTGCAGTGAGTGATGTAGCAGAAATCAAATCTAATTTGATCGCCCAATTAACAGCGCCAGTAAAATGGACACAGTCTGTTCAAAACATGGCAAAAGACGGAGCTACTGAATTTCTAGAATGTGGACCTGGAAAAGTTTTGCAAGGCTTAGTGAAAAAAATACATCCAGAGGCTGAAGTTTCAGGCTTATAAATAAAAACCCGCTTCGGCGGGTTTATTTTTTAAATACCTGAACAGAAGATTTGTCCTTGCATTCAGCGACCAACTCCCGAATTGTTTTTTTCAAAACAGGGTGGACAAAATCAGGCATTATCTCATTCAAAGGTTCTAATACAAACTTCCGCTCCTGTATAAATGGATGAGGAATATTCAATTCTGGAGTGGTAATTATCATCTTATCCCAAAAAAGAATATCTATATCCATCGTTCGATCTCCCCAATGATCATTTCTCAAGCGTCCTAAATCGACTTCGATTTTCTGTATAAAAGCCAAAAGAACCATTGGAGTCTCACTGGTCTCAATCTGAATTACCTGATTCAAAAAGGGTCCTTTGGCGATTCCTCCCCAAGCTTCTGTTTCATAAACGAGGGATTTGAACAAAAGCGAATAACGCTTTGTTACTGACTCCACAGCAGTAGTTAACAGTAAATCCCGATCGCCTCTATTCCCTCCTAATAGTAATGTTACCCTTGACATTCTGTCATTCGTATGATTGTACTTATTATGATTTGGTAAAATAGGTTATTTTCGCATCTTAAATCAATCCAAATATGAGATTCTTAGGTAATGTACTCGCAGTAATTGTGGGTTTAATAATATTCAGTGTTTTGAGCATTCTGGTTTCTTTTGGCATCATTGGAATGATCGCTGCCTCAGGAAATGAAGAAGTGACAGTAAAAGAGAACTCGATACTTCACCTCAATCTTGATGGCCGTACCATCGTAGAAAGAACAAACGATGATGACTTGGATTTATCCATTTTTGGAGCTGCCTTTGGCCAGCCAAACGTAGCAGGTTTAGTCAATCTTAAAAAAGCAATTGAAGCTGCCAAAACCAATGAAAGTATCAAAGGGATTTACCTAAATGCAGGAATGGTGATGGCTGGACAAGCCAATCTTTTGGAACTGAGAGAAGCTTTTGAAGACTTCAAGAGCTCTGGGAAATTCATCCTTGCTTATGATGAAGCCTATACAGAAGGAGGCTATTACCTGGCTTCTGTCGCAGATGAAATCTACTTAAACCCAATGGGAGGAATTGATTTCAATGGATATTCTTCAGATATATTATTCTTTACAGGTCTTTTTGAAAAAATCGGAATTAAGCCTGAAGTATTCAGAGTCGGCGAATTCAAAAGTGCTGTTGAGCCATTTATCCTTAAGCAAATGTCAGATGAAAACAGATTGCAGACTCAAGCTTTCTTATCTGACATGAATGACAATGCCTTGAAAAGCATCGCAGCATCCAGAAATATTAATTTGGATACTTTGACCAAGGTAAATAATCAGATGCTGGTGAGAGAACCTGAAGACGCGGTCACTTATCAATTGATCACAGATTTAGCATATGAAGATGAGATCCATGCAAAATTGAGAGAAAAACTAGGTCTTAGTGAAGATGATGATATTTCCACCATCAATGCTACCAAGTTAAACTCTACTGTAAGATCTTCTAATATCACCTCTCCAAACAGGATAGCAGTGATTATCGCTGAAGGAGAAATCGTCAGTGGAAATGCAGACGGAGTAATCAGTTCAGAAAAATTCGCCAAAGAAATTCGCAAAGCCAGAAAAGATGACAATATCAAAGCGATTGTTTTGAGAGTCAATTCCCCTGGGGGATCAGTTTTAGCTTCAGAAGTGATCTGGAGAGAAATGAAGGAAGCAAAAAAAGCAAAACCTGTTTATGTTTCTATGGGTGAGGTAGCAGCTTCAGGAGGTTATTATATCTCTGCTCCGGCTGACACCATTGTTGCCCAACCAAATACCATCACAGGCTCCATCGGAATATTTGGACTTTGGTTTAATACTCAGGAATTACTGAATGATAAACTAGGGATCACCACAGATGTCGTAGAAACCGGCGAGCTTTCTGATTTTATGAACCCTACTCGTCAATTAACTGAAGTAGAACGGAACATTGTCCAAAAGAACGTGGAACAAGGTTACGAAACCTTTATCTCCAGAGTGGCTGATGGCAGAGGGATGACTCCGGATGCTGTAAAAGAAGTTGCATCGGGAAGAGTCTGGACAGGAAATCAAGCTATCGAAAGAGGATTGGTGGACGTCTTAGGTGGTTTGGATGACACTATCGAACTTGCTGCTGAAAGAATCGGTGCAGGAGATGATTTCAGAGTTGTCTACTATCCTCAGCAAAAACCTTGGTTCGAAGAACTAATAAGTGACTTTGGAAATAACGTCAAACTGAAAATGTTAAAATCCGAATTGGGTGAGAACTTCGGTTTGTTTAAGCAAGCACAAAAGCTAAAAGACTATCATGGAATCCAAGTTCGGATGCCAATTGAATACATCATCAAATAAAGAAAGCGGCTTAGGCCGCTTTTTTTATCTCTTCTGAAGCAATATCAACCAGGCTTCTTCTACCTCTCCTAGTTCTAATTTTTCCTTTGCCAATAAATGAATATGATCCAGCCAGGATTCTACATCATTTACAAACCTCAACCTGATTTCCCGGATTTCCTGACGAAGAGAATATTCCTCCACATCACTTTCCATCGGCAAGGATTCTACATTCCCTAAACGTCCCAGATTATTTCCTGTCAGTATACTACTGTTTCTGATTTCATCAGGAATTTGATCAATCCCAATTCCTTTTGTTCTAAGAGGCTTTGGAATCTGAAAAAGAGAATCGCCATTTGCACGGCTATACCAATTACCTCCTAACCTTGCCACTGCATCAAGCTTCCTAGGATCAATGACGCCAGAATCATCCAAAATCGCTTCATTCACATGAGAAACAAGAACCTCGCAAATCACTAAATTCCCTGCACCACCGGTTTCTCCCAAGGACTTCACTTCGTTTACTTTACATTCAAATGCCACATGTGCTTCTTTGATTCTAGGCGGTTTTACTTCTAAAGAAGGAACTTCTGTAAACCCAGCCTTTTTGAATTCATTGACACCTTTTTCATATTCGGTACTGGCCAAAGACATCTGCTCCACAATCCCGAAGTGAACCACATGGATGACCACTTCTGGCACTTCCAATACATTTTCCAAGGTATGTTTGGTGGTATTATCTCTCACTCTTCTGGATGGAGAAAAGACCAAAATCGCCGGGTTGGTACTGAATAAATTGAAAAAACTAAAGGGACTCAAATTGACATTTCCTGCCGCATCAATTGTACTGACGAAAGCAATGGGTCGAGGAGCCACACTTCCTTGTAGCAATGCATGAAATTCAACTGGGGCAAGGTCTTTGGGATAAAAGGTTTTCATATTCTGAAATTAGAATGCAATTTTAAAACTTAAATACTTTTCCACGATTAACTTCATCTTTTATGAAAACTACCCTGTTTAAATCTTTGTTCACCGCAGCAATTGTCAGCTTCCTGATTTTTGGGATCCAGGCAAATGTGATGGCTCAAACACACAATTTCGCAACCTTCAACATTCGGTATGCCAACCAAAATGATGTAGGAAATCTTTGGAAAGACAGACTTCCGCATGTGATTAGCCTAATTCAATTCCATCAAATTGAACTTTTTGGAATCCAGGAAGGACTTCATCATCAAGTCACTGAATTGACTGAAGGATTAAATTACAAATACATCGGCGTGGGTAGAGATGATGGAACAGACAAAGGTGAATATGCCGCTATTCTTTACGATGACAAGAAATTCAAACTTTTAGATCATGGTACTTTTTGGCTTTCTCCAACCCCTGAGAAGCCAAGTAAAGGCTGGGATGCCGCTTTGAACAGAATCTGTACTTGGGGGAAATTCGAAGATTCGGATGGAGTTAAATTCATGGTTTTCAACATTCATTACGATCACATCGGGCAGCAGGCAAGAGAGGAAAGCAGTAAACTAGTTGTTGCTCAAGCTGAGAAAATGAACACTGAAAACTTACCGGTTATTTTAATGGGCGATTTTAATGTGAAACCAGATAATGAGGCCTATAAAACCATCGTTTCCAAGGATGGCTGGAAAGATGCTCGTTTGGTTTCTGAAATCCCGTCTTATGGGCCTGCTGGAACATTCACAGGGTTTGATTGGGAAAGGATGCCTGATGGAATCATTGATCACATCTTTGTAAAAGGAAAATTAACGGTGGTTCGACATGGAATTTTGACTGATAATTATGGTAAAAAATATCCCTCTGATCATTTTCCTGTTCTTGCAGAAATTAAATTCTAAATCATAAAGAAAGGCTGCTAATCTGATTAGCAGCCTTTTCATTTCCTTGAATATTTCTTAAGGTTCCAAGGCAGCAACACCTGGAAGTACTTTACCTTCCATGTGCTCAAGCAATGCTCCTCCACCTGTAGATACAAATGAAACTTCCTCGCCGAAGCCAAACTTATTCACTGCAGCTGCAGAATCACCTCCACCGATTAATGAGTAGGCACCACCCTTTGTAGCTTCAACTACCGCCTCGGCAATTGCTTTTGTTCCTTTGTCAAAAGAATCCATTTCAAAAACTCCCATTGGACCATTCCAAAGGATAGTTTTCGAAGCCAGAATGACTTCAGCAAATTTTTCTCTAGTTTCTGGTCCGATATCCAAGCCCATCCAGCCATCAGGAATTTGACCGCTAACTGCCAAACCTTGCTCCGCATCATTTGCAAAAGCTTTAGAAATCACGGTATCCACTGGAAGCAAAAGGTTCACACCTTTCTTCTTAGCTTTTGCCATCAATTCGAGAACAAAATCCATTTTATCTGGCTCCTGCAATGAGTCACCAATAGAACCACCTTGTGCTTTCGCAAAAGTGTAAGACATTCCTCCGCCTATGATCAAGTTGTCCACTTTTTCAAGTAACTGCTCGATGATCAAAATTTTATCGGAAATTTTCGCACCCCCCATGATTGCAGTATAAGGTCTCTCAGGGTTACCCAAAACTTTGTCTGCATTTTTCAGCTCAGAAAGCATCAAATAGCCACAAACTTTGTCAGTAAAAAACTGAGCAATAATCGAAGTAGAAGCGTGTGCTCTGTGAGCAGTTCCGAATGCATCATTTACATAGATATCACCAAGTTTGGACAATTTCTTTGCAAATTCTTCGTCGCCTTTTTCCTCTTCTTTGTAAAATCTAAGGTTTTCCAACAACAACACTTCTCCTGGCTTCAGGGATTCTGAAAGAAGCTCTGCTTCTTGTCCGATGCAATCCGGAGCGAATTTCACTGGTCTTCCCAATGCCTTCTCCAAATCTAACACGATATGTTTTAGGGAAAACTTATCTTCAGGGCCGCTTTTTGGTCTTCCCAAGTGGGACATTAAAATTGCGGATCCTCCATCATTCAGAATTTTATTGATCGTAGGAATGGCTGCTTGAATTCTAGTGTCATCAGTCACATGAAATTCACTATCCAAAGGCACATTAAAATCAACTCGAACTAGTGCTTTTTTCCCCTCAAAGCTGAGGTTATCTACATTTTTGATTCTAGGATTCATATTAGGTTAATAGATTTTTTGAATTTCTGCTTTTAAAAAGAAGGTGAATTTATCAAAGATTCGCTCAATTACCGAATTCAGGGCATTTGAATTCAAAATGATAAAGAAAAAGAAACACTTAAACTTCTGCCGCAGCTCGTTTCAATCGATCATTAATCGCATTTCCTAAGCCGATGGCAGGCATTTTTTCAGCCAAAATCACATCAACTTCCTGCTCATCTAAAAATCTCATGCTGGCAAAAAGTTTCTGAGCTGCCTGATTCAAATCACCCAATTCACTCAGTTGGATTTGAAGACCTTCTCCAATCTGATCAAAGCTTCTGGACAAACTCATCACTGCGAAACGTTTGTTCTCCCTAGAATATTTCTCCACGAGCGAATCCAGATCTCCCAGGACAAAAGGTTTTCTCGGCGCATAATGACTTTCCAACAAACCCGGAGCTTGCGGATTAGAGGAACTATGATCACGAATATGGACTGGCCCTACTATCTTTTCTATTTTGGATATTTCTAATCCACCCAAACGGTAGATGACAATTTTCTCTTCCTCCATGCCAACAATGGTGCTTTCCAGTCCCACCTGGCAATTACCGCCATCAAGGATGTAAGGAATTTTCCCACCCAGCTGCGATTCCACATGCATGGCGGTAGTCGGAGAAATATAGCCAAAGGGATTTGCACTAGGTGCCGCCAAGGGAAAATCCAAAGAGGCTAATAGTTCGCTCGTCAAAGGATGCTTTGGAACTCGGACGGCAACTCTATCGAGCCCAGAGGTTACTAAATCAGGTATAATTTTCTTTCTTGGTAGCAATAAAGTCAAGGGACCCGGCCAAAAAGCCTCTGCAAGTTTGCGAAGCGGATCTGGAAATGATGCTACAAAATCATTCACTCTTTCCAGTGAGGAAGTATGAATGATCAATGGATCAAAACTAGGTCGGTTTTTGGTTTCAAAAATTGAGGCTACGGCAGAAGGATTCAATGCATTCCCTCCCAAACCATAAACAGTTTCGGTAGGAATGGCCACCAATTTCCCTGATTCAAGAAATTTCTTGGCTTGTATGATATCCTGACCTATTTCCGCCATATGCTATTCACAAAAATCGTCTATCCAGGTTTTTGCCTCTGTGTATCCAAGGCTCAATGCCATTTTTAAATCTGCACAGCCTTCTTCTTTTTCACCGGTAGCACTCATACGGGTAACTCCTAATAAATAATATGCCGCACCATTTCTTTTATCCAAGTTGACGGTATTCGTCAAAGACTCCAGTGCACCCGCAGGATCATTATTGCCTATCTGAGCTTTGGCACGATTGAAATAAACCAATGGCTGATTTGGATTCACTTGCAAAGCCGCATCAAAATCCAACAAAGCATCTTCGTATTCTTCCAATCCCAAAAGTGCCAGACCTCTGTTATAGTAAATGTCTGTTTGGCTTTGATCCAAACCGTTGGCCATGTTATAATCCGCTAGGGATTCCTTGTAATTCCCAAGTTCAAAGTTTGCATTGGCACGATTGAACCAAGGCTTGTACATCGTGCTATCGGCAGAAATGGATGCGGTAAATACAGGAATTGCCGCCTCATATTCACCCTCCTGAAAAAGAGCCACGCCTTTCGCGTTTAAAGCAGCAGCATTCTTTGGATTTTCTTCCAGCGCCCGGTCAAAATAAACGATTGCCTCTTTCCAAGCTTGCTGGTCCATTTTCTCAATTCCAGCTTGAAACAATTCCTCTTCACTTGGGCTACAGCTACTCATTCCTACTGCCAAAAGGCAAACAATCAACAATCTTTTCACGGGCTTAAATTTTCGGCAAAGATAGGGAATCTGACTTTGGAAAGGTACTTAACTCTGAAGTTTACTTCGGTAGGTATCAGGAATACTGACAGGTTTCATGGTTTTCATATCGACAGAAACCAGTGTACAATGACATTTAGAGAAAATCACATCCTTTCCTTCAGCAGTTTTTCCGATTAGATATTGTTCCAAATCAAAAGAGGTATTTCCTACTTTGGAGCATCTAACGTATGCTTTTAAGGTGTCATTCAGATGAATTGGTAAAAAATAATCGATCCCGACATGTGCTACTACAGACCCAACTTCCATCAAATCCCAGCCACAATGGTCTAATAAATATGCTGCTCTGGAATGCTCGTAATAATTGAAATAGATCCCATTATTTACATGCTGGTATCCATCGATATCCGAAAAGCGAATTTGAATGGGGATAAAAAAATCGAGCTCTCCAATGATTTCAGACAGGTCAATTCTTGGCATTAGAGGACGATTTCTGATTTACTTGTTTTCTCCAGCATTCGTAAGATAGATGGGTTGTAGCCAATCATATCCACTACAGAATCGAAGGTAATCCAGGCAAGCGAAATACTCTCATCGCTGATATGTAATGGTTCGTTGATATCCGCCTCCAAAATGTATCTGACATCGTAGTGAAAATGCTCAGGCACATGTGGACGCTCAGGAATGATGTGCTTATCCAAATCAAAAATGGTAGAATCTACCAACTCCAAAGACTTCAGACCACTTTCCTCTCTGGCCTCTTTCAAAGCTACTTCGATTAGATTTTCATCGCCATCAGCATGTCCTCCAAGCTGTAGCCAACGACCTAATTTTCTGTGCAAAGTCAATAAAGTATGTGTTCTTCGTCTATTTACGACCCAAGCAGACGCGGTAAAATGACCTTCCAATCTCTCTCTCCTATAAGCCAAAGGATCATTTGTTAATTCGATAAACGAATCAATGAATGCGGATTCCTCTTCGTAAGGAGTTCTGTACTTCTCAAGCTGACTTTTTAATATCGTTCTATCCATTTTAATTTAATCAAATAGTAAATCCAGAAATTGATCAAATGGTTTTGGGTCTTTGTATAATCGATCAGAATATATGGTAACCAAAAGCTTGATATAGCTCGGTTCATTGTCAATACTAATCTTTTCCAAGGTAACATTCCCAAAAAGTTGAGAAATTAAATCACCTTTTTTTGGTGCAGAAAGAGGAGGCTTGAAATAAAACTTTTCAGTAAGCCTCATTTGATCGTTTATTTCCTCGTATTTCCGATCTAAACTTACCTGCCTATAACCCAAAGCTAAAACACGCTGGCTAAAAGCCAAGAAAAGCTTAGAAAAAGATTGCGGATCAAGTGGTTCTTGATAACTGACTGCCAATCCATTGGCATAGGGAGATTCGAAAATGTGAACTTCCGGTCTTTCGTTAATCTGAGTTCTTTTGAAGTGATAATTTTTATAAATCAGATCCAAAATTGCCCTCCCATCTTCCGTTTTAGTCCAGTTGACGGCTTCTTCAATTTCCTTTGTAGACAGAGAGTAATTCTCCTTATGATTCACAGCTATCTTTTCAGAAGCTGGAAACACTTTATTGATTAAGTCTTCAAAGAAATTTCCCATGATTTGAAATTAGGTATTTACCTTCGGAAGTTGAGGAAATCATGTCAGAATCTTCCATTCTTCTTAGAATTGAAAATAGCTTTTCAGAACCGGGAACTTTCAACCTTTCAAGCAATTCCTTCTCACTTAACTCTCCAAATTGGCTTAAAGTTTCGACAACTTTCTTTTCCAGATTTTTTTCTTCCAAAGCCAGGCCGGTGGATTTTTTATTTTCAATACACCAATCACAAATTCCACATTGGGAATCTGTCTCCTCACCAAAATACTCCTGAATGAATTGAGTTCGACAGATTTTGTTCTGATGCGCATAGGCAACCATACTTTTCGCATGGTCCAAAGTCAACTCTCTTCTGGCTTCAATTCTCTTAAAATTCAATGGCAATTTACCTGCATCGTACCTTGGCGTCAGAAATGTCAGTTGAGGTTTATCCTTTCTTTGGTCGTAATCCATCACCTCCAGTTCGGCAAGTTTTCTAAGCCTGCTGATGACATCTATTTCCCGAATCTCCAACACTTTGGCCAGCTTTGCTTCCTGAATGGATAAGTACTCTGAAAAGAGATTTCCCCCATAAGTTCTCAAAAGCACTTTTACCAAAGGATCTAAATTGGCATAGGCAATTTGGACTTCGTAAAGCCTTGCCGGGTCTACCAAAAAATGAATTCTGGATGGCGCATAGAAGCTTTCATTGAGAGAAATCAAGCCTTCCTCTTCAAGCACTTTTAAAGCATAAAAGGTCTCTAAAACGCCCAGTTCATAATTATTCGCAAACTCGTGGTAGACAAAATCAAAGCTGCTGAACATATTACTGCCCACTGCCAATTTGTAATAATTGGCCAGACATTGGTAGACTCTTTTGATGAATTCAATTGGAGGATAAACAAGAGCCGCTCTATTCATCAACAATTCAAAATCCTGCTCATTGCTCATCAAAACTGCAAAAGCTTTGGTTCCATCTCTTCCGGCTCTGCCTGCTTCCTGATAATAATTTTCCAGATTTTCTGGAAGATCACTGTGCAAAACGACCCTAACATCCGGTTTGTCAATTCCCATCCCAAAAGCATTGGTACTGACCATCACCCGAACTTGATTTTTCATCCAGGAATTCTGAACTGCATCCCGATCCGCCATATTCATCCCTGCATGGTAAGCAGCCGATGTGATTCCAAGTCTTTGAAGAGATTTTGCTATTTGATGCGTTCCTTGGCGATTGCGAACATACCAAATCGCCGAGCCCGGCACTCTTGATAGTACCTCAACTCCCTTTTCAAATTTATTTTCTACCAACCTGACGCTGAAGCTCAAATTTTCCCGGGCAAAACTTTGATGAAATTGCTTTTCATTCTTCATCAGTAGTTTTTCCACAATATCCTCGCAGACTTTTGGAGTGGCAGAGGCGGTCAAAGCCAACACAGGAACTTTGGGATGGTATTGTCTGATCTCAGCGATCTCCAGATACTGTGGTCTAAAATCGTATCCCCACTGAGAAATACAATGCGCCTCATCCACAGCAATCAAATTGACATTCATCTGCTTAAATCGCTCGATAAACAAATCAACTTTCAACCTCTCTGGCGAAACATATAAAAATTTAAAGTCTCCATAGATGCAATTATCAAGAGTCGTATCGATTTCACGGTAACTCATTCCAGAAAAAATTGCTGCAGCTTTTACGCCTTTGCTTTTGAGTGCGTCTACCTGATCTTTCATCAAAGCAATCAAGGGGCTTATCACCAAGCAAATTCCATCTTGTGCCAATCCTGGAATCTGGTAACACAAAGATTTCCCTCCACCTGTCGGCAAAAGGGCTAAAGTATCCTGCTTCGACAGGACAGCTTCTATGACCTCTTTCTGTACAGATCTGAAAGTTTCATATCCGAAGGTTTCCCGAAGTATTTCTTTGATGCGGTTTTCCAATTACCAAGAAGGATTTGTCTTATTTAGAAATGCAGAAATCCCCTTGATACAATCTTCGTGAGATCTTGATTTAGCATTGACCTCAGAGGCATGAAGTAAAGATTTTTCTCTGGCATCCCGATTAAGCGAACGAAGGAGGGTTTTGGTAGCTGACATTGAAAATCCAGAGTTTTGAGCAATCAGTTTGGTAGCAAAATCCATCACTCCTTTTTCCAGAAATTCATCGTGACAAACTTCCGTAATTAATCCCAATTCCGCAGCTTTCGCAGCAGAAATCAACTCTCCTGAAAGCAATAATTCCTGTGTTTTGGCGATGCCTATTTGCTCCGATAAAAAGACAGAAACCAAAGCCGGCACAAAGCCAATTCTTACCTCAGTATATCCAAAAAGGGCATTGGGAACAGAAAAAGCAAAATCGCACACTGTCACCAATCCACATCCTCCTGCCAAGGCATGCCCTTGCACCTTTGCGATGACTACTTTCGGCATATTGTAAATCAAGGTCAATAAATCTTTGAGATGTAAACTGTCTTCCAAATTTTTCGAATACGAATTACCTTGCAGTTCCTGCAAATATGCTAAATCCGCACCTGCACAGAAAGCTTTCCCTTCCGCTTCGAGCACGATAACTTTTACCTCAGAATTCTGATCCATTTCTTTAAAAGCCTGATGTAGGGACGAAATAAGTTCAGGTCCCAAAGCATTCCGTTTTTCCGGTCTATTCAGCTTGATGAAACCAATCCTATTCTCTACTCTTGTCAATACCGCATTTGTCATGAATCAATCTTTTTGGGAAAAGAATCAATTTACTTTCCTAATAACTCAAAGCCAAAAAAGTCTAGAAAAGTATTCTCATTGCTGCTTGATCGGAAGTGATTTTTTCTGAAACCGAGATTTCCTCCCAACGCCCTTTTGACCATCTTTGCACGGATTTAGGCGACTTTTTAGAAATATCCAGTTCTTGCTTTTCCATATCGATACTGAAACTTTCCAAAGGAAAATAAAAAGTCGATGGATCATTTTTAATGCCTGCCAATGATTTGGGAATCTGATCCCAGTTTCTGGCAAGTCGATAGGAATCTACCTTAAATCGGATATCCTCTGGCGTCACTCCAACATTCCAGCTACGTACATTCCCATTTGAAACATAATCCAGAATTATCCCACTTTTGGTATGATATAGAATTAGTTCTTCTGAAGTAGCATGCAACGATTCAAATAGTCTCATCCCAGACCAAAAAAAGCCTAGAAAAAGAGTTAGCCAAACCAGTTTTCGCTTTTGTCCTTCTTCCCACATCGCCCAAATCATTAAAACCAGCCAAACAAAGATCATTGTCGAGATAGAAATCGTCAGTCTGTCCAATTGAGAAAATGGCAACTTTTGGATCAGGTCTATAAGCCAATTTTGTACTAAAATTAAATAGCTTACCAAAACACCTAAGAAGTCACTCAGAAATGGAACCCAGCTAAAAACAACCAATGGAACACCTATTTGCATGACCAAAAAAGCCATTGGGAGGACTACTAAATTCCCCAACAAAAAGAACGTTGGAAAAGAGTGGAAGTAATAGACTGTAAGAGGAAAAGTAGCGAGTTGAGCAGAAATACTCACAGCAATCAATTGCCAAATGTATTCAGAAACCTTGGTAGCTGGCGTCCAAAGCCTAGCCACCAAAGGATGAATTAAGACAATTCCTCCTACCGCCAAATACGACAACTGGAAACCGACTTCGAAGATTACTTCAGGATTTAAAGTGATCATCAAAATGGCTGAGAATGCAAGCACATTGAAAATGGAAGGTTTTCTTTCCCTCATTTGTCCAAAGGTGATTAAAGTAAACATGGTGGCAGCTCTAAGCACCGAAGGTGACATTCCTGTGATCAATGCATAAAGCCAGATACAAAAAACCACAAAGATTAAGTAGCTTTTTAGACCGACTTTCTTCAGACCAAAGGGTTTGATCAAAAACATCAGAAACAAATAAATTATCCCAACATGTAAACCAGATACTGCAAGAACATGCATCACTCCAGATTGTGAATAAGCGGTTTTGGTGTCTTGATCCAAAAATTGTTTTTGGCCTAAAAGCAATGCCTGAGCTACTTGATTAGACCTTGGGTCTGGGATTTTTTCTTTTAACTGTAAACTGATGGAATTCCGAAGATTTTCAATCCAATAAGTCGTTTTTTGACTTGGATGATTTCCAATCAATTCCGCTTTCTTCCCGATAAAATGTCTGCTTCCTATCCCTTTTCTGGCCAAATAAGAAGCATAATCAAATTCGGATGGGTTACTGGGTTTTTCAATATATTCTGGTATTCCCTGAACAAAAAGAATCATTCCAGGTCTTAACTCCTGGTCTAATTGATGGTAAACCAATACTTCGCCAAATGCCTCTTCCCATCGCCCACTTTTGAGAATAGATTTTACCTCTAAAATATTTTGTCTTGAATTTGGTTTCTCTTCATCAAACTGAATTACTTCTGCCAAATATCCTTGCGAGTCCGTCCAATCAATCTTTTGCTCAGAGTATTTATTTAAAGAAACCAGCATTCCGCCAAACAAAAAGAGGCAAAGGTAGGCCAGTGAAGCGATTCCCATACTGCCTAAAAAATTCCTCAAAAGTAGAATACTAGTCAGGTATAGCAACCAACAAATGGCAAGAGCAATTCCCCAAAAAAACGGAGGTGATTGGAGATGATTTTCTGAAATTATCCCTATAAGCAGAAAAGGTAGATATCGTAAAAAAGGAAAGTCTGAAAACCTCATTTAGCTTTATAAAAATTAAAACTTAAGTTACAGATTTTCAGACAAAAAAAAGAGCTCCAACTTGAAGCTCTTAATTTTATAGTATGATTTTCTTAGAATCTATAGCCAAGATTAAATCCTGCGTTAAATTCAATACTGGTAAATCTGTCTGCTACTTCATCGCTGAAGTTTCTACCGACACTGGCATATGGTCCAAATGCAAAGTTCCTTGATAACTCCCACTTGTATCCAGCACCCACTCCAATGATAAATGCTGTCATATCAGTAGTATCGACACCTCCTCCATCAGCTGGTTCTTCAAAATCCCCAAATCGGATTTTTGCCAAAGGAAATAAATAGATGTTCCCTTTATCACTTTCACCGAAGTAAAAATTCATGGAAACCTGAACCGAATTGGTTTTGTATTTCTTTCCTTTTCCTTCTGAGTTAAAGCCAAATCTATCATTAATAAAGCCTTTGAATTCCAAAGAATGATCATCGCTTAGATATCTTTCATATCCTACCTCGAAGGTTCCGTAAAGAATCAGATTCACAAAGTTCACCTTTACTTCATTATTGAAGTCTCCTGCGTAGGTATTTCCAGAGCTACTTGAAACCACCTCCTGTGCCATGCCCATGCTTATAAAACCAAGCATCATTGCCAATGTAAAAATTGATTTTCTCATAGTTATTTAGTTTTCAAAGGTTAATACAATTCTTAAGCCAGCTGCATCTTGTAATGTAAGATGTTACATTCTTCGAAAATATCACCTACTTTTTTAAAGTTAAATTTGCTGTAAAGTGGTACTGCATCAATTTGAGCATGCAGATATTTCACTTTCCCCTCAGTCGCTGCGTCAGATTTAATATCAGTCAGTACAGTTTCTACCAAAGCATGTCCCACACCTTTTCCTCTGGCTTCTTTGAGAACTGCAAAGCGCTCTAGCTTCACTCCTTTTTCTGTTATTCTCCACCTTGCTGTTCCAACAGGAACTCCGTCAAGAGTTGCCAGAAAATGACTGGAAATATTCTCAAACTCATCGTATTCATCTTCCGAAGCTACTTCTTGCTCTTCAACAAAAACTTTATTCCGGATCGAAAAAACTTCCTTTAGATCCTCTTCAGTTGATATTTTTTCTACTCGAAGCATCGTATTTCATTTGATCTTTTTCTGCTTGATCTTTTTCGTAAGCCTCAATGATAGACTTCACCAATTTGTGTCTGATAACGTCTTTTCCACTCAGGTTCACAACTCCAATGCCTTTTACATTTTTCAAAATCTTTAAGGCTTCTGAAAGCCCTGATTTTTGTCTTACAGGCAAATCCACTTGAGTTTGATCACCAGTAATAATGACCTTCGAATTAGGCCCCATTCTGGTTAAGAACATTTTTATTTGCTCATTTGTTGTGTTTTGCGCCTCATCGAGCAAAACAAAAGCATCGTGAAGTGTTCTACCTCTCATATACGCCAAAGGCGCTATTTCTATCACTCTGGTTTCTTGATAAAATTTCAGTTTCTCTGGAGGTACCATGTCAGCAAGCGCATCATAGATTGGCCTCAAATAAGGGTCTAATTTTTCCTGCAAATCCCCTGGAAGAAAACCTAGATTTTCACCGGCTTCCACAGCAGGTCTGGTAATAATGATTCTCTTGACTTCTCGATTTTTCAGCGCCCGCACAGCTAAAGCAACAGCGATGTAAGTTTTACCGGTTCCGGCTGGCCCCAGTGCAAAAACCAGATCGTTATTCATCGCCGATTCCACTAATTTTCTTTGGTTTGGGGACTTAGGTTTGATGACCAATCCCTTATTACCAAAAACAATCACCTGATCTCGACTTGCTTCTTCAAACGGAATCCCCTCTACGTCAAGATAATCCTTCACATTTTCAGGAGTAAGATGCCCAAAACGCTCCAGGTGCTCCAGCAAAAGATTGATCACATCATTGATGCGCAAAATCTCCGGAGCTCCTCCTTTGATTCGGATCTCATTTCCTCTGGATACAATTTTACTTTGAGGGAAAGCAAGTGCGATTTGCTTGATATTTTCATTGGCAGTACCTAAAAACTCAGCCAATGGCACATTTTCTAAAGTGATTACTTTTTCTACCAATCTGTTTTCTTTGATTAGATTATCCTTTCACGAACGAATAAATTTCTATTTTTGTCCGCAGCTACACTAACAAAAGTACACAATTTTAATTGACATGCTCCTATGGCTTTGGTGACTTTCCTTTCAGATTTTGGGGATAAAGATTATTACGTACCTGCGGTAAAAGCCAAAATGCTTGCAGTAAATCCACAGTTGAATATCATAGATATTTCCCATTCTATAGATACGTTTGACATAGCACATGCGGCTTTCGTTTTGAGGTCGACGTTTCGGGATTTCCCAAAAGGGACTGTCCATTTGGTGGCAATGAATACCACAGGTGCCTTGACGCAGGGATACATTGGGATCAAACTGGAAGAACATATTTTCGTCGGTCCAAACAATGGAGTTTTAAGTCTTTTGGCGGATCATGACCCAGGTATTATGGTTCAGTTCGCAGATATTCACGTTCAGGATTCTACTTTTCCCGCAAAAGATATCTTAGCGCCTATTGCTGCAAAAGTAGCAAGCGGTGCGGCCATCCATGATTTTGGTGGACCTTTGAGTGGTTTCAGAAAACTGATGGCTCGTCAGGCCAAAGCCACAAGAGAACAAATCTTAGGTCATGTTATTCGTGTTGATAGGTACGGAAACCTGATTACCAACATCCAAAAAGAGGTTTTTGAAAAACTGAATCCGGGTAAGTTCAGCATCGAATTTGGCAGAGAAGAACTATTTAGCCTAAACAAAGGATATGATCAGGTTGAGCCAGGCGATTGCTTTGCTTTTTTCAATAGCTTGAACTTGCTGGAAATCGGCATCAATCATGGTCATGGTGCGGATTTATTAGGCTTGAAATACGATAGCGTAGTTTTTGTGAATTTCAATCTCTGAGCGATGTTGATTCGGATTGTAAGGATGACTTTCCACGCTGAAAATGTCCCTGCATTTTTAGAAAATTTCGAACTTCATAAAAAATCAATCCGGAATTTCCCCGGTTGTGAGCATTTAGAGCTGTGGCAAGACGAAAATCAAAAAAATATTTTCACTACTTACAGTCATTGGAAAAGTGAAGAACATCTGAATCAATATCGTGATTCTGAGTTATTTAAATCTGTCTGGAAGTTTACCAAAGCGCTGTTTTCCGAAAAACCTCTTGCTTTCAGTTCAAAAAAAATTGAAGAAGTGAGAAAATGAGTTTGTAGAAAAAAAATTCTTTACTCATATTTGCATCCCGTTACGAAAGCAACGGACCGAGATTCTGAGAAATCAGGATTTACCAAAAGCCCAGGTGGCGGAATTGGTAGACGCGTTGGTCTCAAACACCAATGCCTTCGGGCGTGCCGGTTCGACTCCGGCCCTGGGTACAAAAGCCTGCTGAAAAGCAGGCTTTTTTCGTTTATTCCAATTTCCATTCCATCAACTACCAGAGCTACTTTTTGAATGATATATTTTCAGATTACATGAATTTAAGTAAAAAACCATGTAATCTGAAAGTTTCATTTTCATATTGCATGGTTTTTTGAACCTATTTTTTAACTCCAACTCTTATCATAAGAAAAGGCCCACATTTCTGTGAGCCTCTCCTATTATTCAGACTTCTAAATTCAGCCTTCTGCTTTTCTAATTTCCTCTCAATATCTCCATCGGAGGTTGATTGATGATTTTCCTTCCATTCAGCCAACCTAATACGATGGTCAAGGCAGTAATTGCCAAGTAGAGGTACAACGCCTCTAACCAGGCCCCTCTAAACGGAATATTGAATAGAAACTCACTCAATAAAAAGGTCGCCAAAAAGGATAAAATAATCCCAGACAAGGAAGCCAAACTTCCCAAGAAGAAATATTCAAGTGTATTGATTTTGCTGACAATAGCCGAGTTTGCACCCAAAGTCCTTAACAAAATACTTTCTCTCATTCTCTGATATTTCGAAATAATCAATGAACTGATCAATACTAGAACTCCTGTGGCAATACTAAAAAAGGCCATAAACTGGATTACAAAGCTGATTTTACCAAGGATTTCTTCCAAAGTTGCAACGATGGTCCCCAGATTAATAATGGAAATATTTGGGAAAGCCCTTACGATATCTGCCTGTACATCCGCTGCTTCTCGGTCATTTTTTGTTTTGGTGATTATCACATGAAACTTTGGAGCCTGCTCCAAAACTCCAGAAGGAAACAATACCAGGAAATTGGTAGAAACCTGATTGAATTTTACATCTCGAAAACTTCCGATATATGTCTTGATCGGTCTTCCCTGCACATTGAATTCAATTTCATCTCCGATTTTCAGACCATTCCCCTCTGCAAATCCTTTTTCGAAACTCACAAAGACAGAATCTCCTCTTGCGCCTACAGGAATCAATTCGCCGTCAGTCAATGTTTCAGATGAGATCAATGTATCGCGATAGGTCACCCGGAATTCTCTGTTATAAATCCATCTGGAATAATCCTCTTCATCGGGCAGCTCCTCATTCGCCTGCTTATCTATGCCATTGATAGCATTCAGTTGCATTGTTACAATTGCTACTTCTTGCATAATCGGCAAATTTCTTGACTCAACTTTCTCCTTGACATCCTGAAGCTGAGCAGTTTGAATATCAAACATCAACATGTTTGGCTGATCTTCTTTATCTGCAAACCTCGCCTCCTCGAGTAATTGATTTTGAAGGAAAAATAGCGTAGAGATCATTGCTGTTCCCAAGCCAATCGTCGCTATCAAAGAAACAGTTTGGTTGTTGGGACGATAAAGATTTGCTAATGATTGACGAAGTGGATAAGAAAATGTGATTGGTAGGAACCTGCGAACCGCCCAAATAATCACCTGTGCAATTCCCCATAATATCCCGAAGGCGAATACTACGAATGCAGTAAATCCAAACGCAAAAACCGCCTGACCCAAAAGATAAAAGCTAAATCCCCAAATGAAAGTCAGAATCCCTAAAATAACCAACCATCGAAGCGGATCTTTCAATAAAGTAGTATCTGCTGTTTCTGGTCTAAGAGTTGCCATTGGCGACACATTTCTCACTTTAAGAAGTGGCAACAAGGCAAAAAGCACAGAAACGAATAAGCCAGTGATAACACCGAAACCAACAGAGAGCCAAGAAATCCCAAAGCTTACCTCCACCGGAAGGAAATCTGAGAAAACTGCCGGCAAAACGTATTGTAAAAGCGTTCCAAAGAATGCTCCAAGAATCGCTCCTACCAAACCCATGATTTTGATTTCGGTCAGGTAAATCAAAAGCACATCTCTAGATGATACACCTAGACATCTCAATACTGCCACAGAAGCAAGTTTCTCCTTTACAAAAACATTGACAGCACTTGCCACTCCTACACATCCTAAAAGCAAGGCAATGAAAGCTACCAAACTCAAGAAATTGGACATGTTTTCAAAAGACCTGCCTGTGGATCGTTTTTGGTCCTCCACCGTATCCGCATCTACCCGGTCAATCTCCCATTGATCTTCAAATGGCTTAATCAGTTCATCAACGTCAGTATTTGGAGCAAACTGATAATACCTGCTATAATTCACCCGGCTACCGTATTGAACAAGCCCGGTTTCTTCCAGGTATTCCATAGGTATGTAAACTGCCGGTGCAACAGTCGCTGTAATTCCTGTTTGCCCGGGAACGGCCTGAAGCTCCCCAGTAACAGTAAACTCAACCATTCCAACTTTGATCTTATCGCCAACTTCAGCTCCAAATTGTGCCAAAAGCGCTTTTTCTACCAAAGCTTTCTTTCCTCCGCTGCGAAATTCTGCTTCACCAGATGCAGGAATAGTTTCCAAAATACCATAAAATGGAAACGCACCTTCCAATGCGCGAACTTGAGTCAAGCGACTTGCACCAGTTTTCGGATACGCCACCATCGAAGCAAAATTCACTTCTGATGCTGTTTCAATTGCGATGGAATCAACAGGTTGGTCTCCGAGTGGCTGGTTATTTTCCAAAACCAGATCCGCTCCCAAAAGCTCCATTGCCTGATTATCAATATCATTAGTCAGGTTTTCCCCGAAGCTACTAATCGCTACTAATGCAGCAATCCCCACCACTATGGAACTTACAAAGAGTAAAAGTCGAGAGATGTTTTTCCTGAAGTCCCGGAAAGCCATCTTCATGATCCATCCGAAATCAGGCATTTTCTCCCTCCTGTATTTTGCCTCCCTTGATATGAATGATTCGCTGTGTTTTGGCTGCCAGATCTAAATCATGCGTCACCAAAACAAGAGTGGTCCCTTGCTCCTTATTCAGGTCAAAAATCAATTTCTCTATCATTTCACCTGTTTCAGTATCCAAATTCCCTGTTGGCTCATCTGCGAAAAGAATTTTTGGTTCATTGGCAAAAGCCCTGGCAATGGAAACTCTCTGTTGCTCACCTCCTGAAAGTTGAGTTGGATAATGTGTTCCACGATCACCAAGCCCCACTTTGTTAAGTAGCTCCTGAGCTTTGGAGCGGGCATCTTTTCTTTTCTTTAACTCTAGCGGCACCATCACATTTTCCAAAGCAGTCAAAGTTGGAAGCAATTGGAAATTCTGAAAAATAAAGCCGACATGTTGGTTGCGAACAGCTGCTCTTTGATCCTCATTCATCGTTTGAAGATTTTCGCCATTCAAACTCACATTACCGGTACTTGCCGAGTCTAATCCTGCACAAAGACCAAGCAAAGTCGTCTTGCCGCTTCCTGAAGGGCCCACGATGGAGATGATTTCCCCGGCTTTGATATCAAAATTAACTTCATCCAGTACAGTCAGCTTTCTGCTGCCGCTTTGGTAAACCTTACTCAGGTTTGAGACTGATAAAATATTCATAGGTGAAAACAAGAGAGTGAAGGGTTAAGCTAAAACATAACGGATAACCCTCTGAATAGTTGGTGGAAGATAGCAATCAAGCCCTAATTCAACAAATTAGGCAACGAAATAGCCAGAGTCTTTAAAAAATGTAAATGAACACCCCGGTTTATTGCCAACAAATTGATTTACAATAGGATTATAATTTTTATTTAAAATTAATCTAAATAAGCTTTGCGAATAAAAAATCCACTCCTACTTTTGTCTTATCAATAATTAATCTAAATAAGAAATGAGAGGAGTTTTTACCTGTTTTTCCTTTGTCCTGTTCATCTGCATCAACGCTTTTGGACAATCAAACTTTGAATTAAAGGGCAAAATCACAGACATATCTGGAGAACCATTGATCGGAGCAAGTATCCAAGTGGCAGGTACGTCATTTGGAACAATAACAGATCTAAATGGTAACTATCAATTGAACTTTGAGAATACTGGCGACTATCAGTTAAAACTTTCATTCATTGGTTTTTCCAGCATCCAGGAGAAAGTCACTATCTCCAAACGTTCTATGGTTAGGAATTACCAAATGGAGGAAGAAACTTCCAACCTACAGGAAGTAGAAATCATTGGAAGGAAAGAAGAAGGCTATAAAAACACTTCCACTTTTATCGGAAGTAAGACCCAAACAAACATCAAGGATCTTCCACAATCTGTTTCTTATGTGACAAAGGAGTTGATCCTAGATCAAGGCTTGATGCGTGTAGGAGAAACTGTCAAAAACTTCTCCGGAGTCAGCCAATTCACTTTTTATGATGACATCACGATTCGTGGCTTTAGAATTAACGGCGGCAGCAATACACAACTAGTAAATGGTATGCGATCCACTTCTGGATTCTGGAAGCAGCCATTGATCAATTACTTGGAAAGAGTTGAAGTTTTGAAAGGTCCATCATCCGCACTATTTGGAAATGCCAGTCCCGGAGGAGTAGTAAATAGAGTGACTAAAAAGCCTTTGGACATCAACAGAAATAGCCTGAGTTTTTCAATAGGCAGCTTTAACAATTTCAGAGCACTGGCAGATTTTACCGGTCCGGTAAATGAATCCAAAACTTTACTTTACAGATTGAATTTGGGCTATGAAGATGCCCAAAACTTTAGAGACCTTCAGTTTGACAAAAACGTTGTCGTCGCTCCATCACTTTCATTCATCCCTTCGGATAAAACGCGAATTAACTTGGATTTGGTTTTCAATAATTCCAGTAGCCGACTTGACCGAGGGCAATCTACCTTTGAAAATGATCTTTACTCTACTCCTATCACTAGGTCGCTCAATACCGCAAATGACTATTTAAAGGAGCAGACATATACGATCACTACTTCCTTAAACCATCAGATCAGTAAGAATATCAGCTTCAATGCTTCTTACATGAAAACCGGTTACAACGAAGATCTTACCGAGCATCGCTCTTCAAACAGCTATGCAGTAGATGGAGAAGGAAACAATATCGGCACCATGGTAGGACGTCAGGTTTTCATCCGAAAAAGATCAAGATTTGTCGATAACCTTTCTGCTTATTTCAACATCCAAAAATCTACTGGCAAGTTCACTCATAAGTTAGTGGTTGGATATGATTACGCACAGGAAACTTTACCAGCTGGAGGTTCTCAATTGACAGCAAATGGTTACAGAAATGCTTCAAATACTGGATCAATCGCAAAATATAACCCTGCAAACAAAGAAGCTTATTTGTTAGATGTCAATGGAAATCCAGTACCAAATGTGACTCATTTTGACTTGAAAAATCCGATTGGATCCCAGACCATGCAGGACATGTCCAAGTACTTCTATGCCCAGCGTAGTTATGACCCGACCTTGTATCATTTGAATGGATTCTATGTCCAAGACCAAATCACTTTTGGAAAACTTGAAGCGATGATTGGTTTAAGATATGAGGTATACACTGACTTTGAGAATTACAAAAAAGAGAACGAGCAAAAGGTAAATCAAAACGCGCTTCTTCCAAGACTTGGTTTAGTATTCAAGGCTAATGAAAATGTAAACTTCTACGGTACTTATGTAGAGGGTTATAATCCACAGACAGCATCATCTATCTCCAATCCAAATGCAGGAGGTCCTTTTGATCCTTTGATCAGCTCAATGGTGGAGTTCGGCATGAAGTCCGATTGGTTTAACAAGCGTTTGGAATTGACAACTGGCATTTATCAAATCGACCAAAAGAATACTCTTTACCAAGTACCCGGAGAAACTGATTTACTTCAGCAGATTGGAAAAGAAACTGCGAAAGGAATTGAGTTTGATGTGACTGGAAGAATTCTGATGAACTGGAGTGTGATGGCTTCTTATGCCTACAATGTGGCTGAAATCACTGAAAGTCCAAATGAAATTGATTTGGGAAGACAAAAGCCAAATGCTCCGAAACACCAAGGAAACCTTTGGACAAAATATGAATTTGATCAAGGCAAAATATCCGGTTTGGGAATAGGTCTTGGCGCAAATTTCGTCACAGAAAGAAACCTTTCCCTTAACGACACCCAAACAATTCCTGGTTATGCTGTTTCCAACGCAGCTTTGTATTACACCACAGGGAATGTTCGCCTCCAAATAAACATCAACAACCTGACTGATAAAACCCATTGGGTTGGCGGCTATGATTATCTGAGATTATTCCCAGGAGCACCAAGAAATCTTCTAGGCACGGTCACTTTCAATTTCTAATCCCCAGCTTAAGTGGCGAAAAAATCTAAAAATATCCTCTGGAAAATCCATCAATGGGTGGGCCTTTATGTAGGAATAGTCATTGCAGCGCTCAGTTTAACTGGCGCTGCAGCTGTTTTCATTCCTGAAATTGACCACTTCCTCGAGCGGAAATACGAGTTATCGGAGGTAGGAGATACTTACATCCCAATGGACTCAATTATTGCCGAAGTCCAACTGAGAAATCCTGACTTTAGAATTTTGGGAGCGATGCCTCCAGAATCAAAAACTTCTCCTTTGATAATGGATATTTTTAAAGAAGATGGAGCCACCTCTTCTCAGCGTGTTCAAATTTTCATTGATCCGTTTACAGGGGAAATATTGGGTCAAAAGTCCCATACCGATAGCCTTTCAAATTTCCTGAGACAGGTTCATGTTCGTCTAATGGATTCTTGGTGGGGAAGGCAAATTGTCGGTCTTGCCGGAATCGGACTTTGCCTGCTTTGCATCTCAGGCTTGTTGATTTACGGTAAATTCATGAAGAATCAGGTTTTCGGAGCCATCCGAAAAAAGAACCTTAGAATCTTGATGGCCGATTGGCACAAAATGGTCGGAATTGCTGCCCTTCTTTTCAATTTAATGATTGGTGCCACCGGAGCATGGCTGGGCTTGCAACCAGTTTTGATCAAAGCTTTTGACATCAAAGCACCAAACACATTCAAAAGGTCCGAGAAAATTCTATCTCCGGAAGAAGATATTCTTCAACCCTATGCTTATTGGGAATCTCTGGAAGTTGCAAAAAATCAAATCCCTGATTTCAAAATCACACAAGTCATTCCATCAAAGGATGGAACAAATACTTTGGAGCTTAAAGGTGACGCCGGACATCTGCCGTTTGAGCCTCATATTTCCAAAGTAGTTTTGGACAAATCAACCCTTCAGGTATTGGATGTTTACGACATACGAGACCAAGAATTTTCGGACAAGTTCTATTACATGCAGGAAGGTTTACACTTCGGAAGATTTGGGGGCATTTTACTCAAAATCGCCTATTCCTTATTGGGATTGACCACTGGCATCTTATCAATTACTGGTTTTCTTATCTACATGCTTCGCTCCAAAAAAACCGAAAAGGAGAAGAGCCAAGTCAAAAAAACCATCTTCATTTATTCCGTCGGAGTTATTCTTTTGATCGTTCTCCTTGGAGCAGTAACAGTCTTCGTAAGTTATGCGATTGCCACGATGATCGTGACTCCGATGGTTTATATTTTCCTATCCCTATTTATCCCCTTGCAAATCATGTGGCACATCAGAAAAAAGCGTGAAATCAATAAGCCTGAATATGAAAAAGTATAACAAATTCACCGAGCATTTTCTTTTACCATGCAACTTTTGCCTGCTTACATTTTGGGGGTTACTTACATTTTATTGGCTAGATCTTTTGATGACGGAACCCAATTTTGATCTTTCAATTTTGCCATGCTCTGTAACCATTCTATCCACTGCATTACTGGCTTTATCCATAAAATTCAGAAACTCATTATTCCAGGCATTTTGCGGAATATTGGGAATAGTTTCTTTGGCAATTTTATTTTAACCTAGATTTTATCGAACCTTTTGGCCTAAAATTCCTTTTGGGTATATAGTTTTACAAATCAATCTCTTGATCTCTATGAACTTCCCTAAAAAAGGCATTAAACTTCTTCTTCTATCTCTCATAGTAAACTTCGCTCTTTTTTCTTGCTCTGAGAAAAAAACAGAACAGACACAGACGGAGGCCAAAACTGAAACTCAAGAAGTTAAAGAGGATCAAAAAATCATTTTATTCTTCGGAAACAGTTTGACTGCTGGATATGGCATCGAGCAAGATCTCGCTTTCCCTGGCCTTACTCAAGACAGACTAGATAGTCTTGGGAAAAATTACAAAGTAATCAACGGTGGACTGAGTGGAGAAACTACCGCTGGGGGATTGAGCCGCTTGGATTGGTTTTTAGAAGACCAGCCGGACATTTTTGTATTGGAACTTGGAGGAAATGACGGTTTGAGAGGTATCCAACTTAGTGAGACTAAAAAGAACCTGCTTGCTATTATTGACAAGGTTCAATCAAAATACCCTGATACAAAAATTATTTTGGCCGGGATGCAGATTCCACCGAACATGGGGCCAGAATATTCTGAGGAATTCTCTCAGATTTATCCGAGTGTCGCTGAGGAGAAAAATGTCACACTGATTCCATTTTTATTGGAAAATGTCGGAGGCATCAAAGAATTAAATCTTCCGGATGGAATTCACCCAACAGAAGAAGGCCACAAAATCGTTTTTGAAAATGTTTGGGAATATTTGAAAGAGGAAGTTTAAAGAAAGACATCCTTCACAATTTCAAACATTTTCACCGTTTATTGAAAAATTCACATTCCTAAGAAGCTGATAATTTCATTTTAGAAAAAATTGAAGTAATTTTTAAACTTCATTAAAAAATTTCAAAAATGAGTTTTCAGATAAAATCATCCGGAGATAGCTACGATGTGATCATCGTGGGATCAGGTGCCGGAGGGGGTATGGCCTCCAAAATTCTTTCTGAGGCTGGCTTATCCGTAGCAGTAGTGGAAGCGGGGGGAGATTTTGACCCAGCAAAAGACGAAGATCGGACTCAGCTTCGACCACCATGGGAATCTCCAAGAAGAGGTGCAGGAACGAGAATCCGACCTTTTGGTGACTTTGACGCAGCTATCGGTGGCTGGGACATCGAAGGAGAGCCATATACCAGAGCCAATGGAACCAAATTTGACTGGTTCAGATCCAGAATGGTCGGTGGAAGAACCAACCACTGGGGAAGAATTTCACTTCGTTTCGGACCTAATGATTTTAAAAGAGCAAGTATTGACGGTCTAGGTGATGACTGGCCTATCGGATACGATGATCTGAAACCTTATTATGACAAAGTAGATAAGCTGATTGGGGTTTTCGGATCCAAAGAAGGCATCTACAATGAACCGGATGGATTTTTCTTACCTCCTCCGAAGCCTAGACTTCACGAACTTTTCCTGAAAAAAGGAGCTGACAAAGCAGGAATGCCAATGATCCCTGGCAGACTTTCCATGCTTACCCGTCCGATCAACAACGAACGTGGTGTTTGTTTCTTCTGTGCCCAGTGTAATAGAGCCTGTCAGGTGTATGCTGATTTCTCAGCAGGAACTTGTCTGGTTCACCCAGCGATGAAAAAAGGAAAAGTTGATCTTTACACTCATTCGATGGTAAGAAAAGTGACTACCGATGACAGAGGTAAAGCAACAGGTGTTTCTTTCGTGAGCAAAGTGGACATGAAAGAATACAAGCTAAAATCAAGAGTGGTAGTTCTTGGCGCATCTGCCTGTGAGTCTGCCCGAATCATGATGAACTCCAAATCCAAAACCCATCCAAACGGAATCGGAGGTGATTCTGGAGCATTGGGAAGATACCTACACGACTCTACCGGAGCTGACAGAATGGGAATTCTTCCGGACATGATTGACAGAGAGCGATACAATGAAGATGGCGTGGGCGGAATGCACATGTACACTCCTTGGTGGCTGGATAATAAGAAACTGGATTTTGCCAGAGGATATCATATCGAATATTGGGGTGGAATGGGTCAACCTTCTTATGGTGCAGGTGGCGGCATGGATACCATGCGTAAATTCATCAAAGATGAGTTTGGCAATCCAAGTCCAAACGGTGGATATGGCGAAGGTCTGAAAAAAGACGTGAGAAAAATCTATGGATCTACTTTGGGCATGTCCGGACGTGGAGAAAGTGTACCTCGTTATGAAAACTATTGTGAGATCGATCCTAACACCGTCGATAAATACGGAATCCCTGTTTTAAGATTCAACTACAACTGGACTGATCAGGAATTGAAGCAGGCCAAGCACATGCATGACACCTTTGAGGAAATCCTGACTAATGCAGGGGCGATTCTTCTAGGTGAAAAGCCAGGACCAGAATCTCAATATGGACTGCATGCTCCGGGAAGAATCATTCACGAAGTAGGTACAACCAGAATGGGTAAGAGCCCTAAAGGCTCTGTGGTAAATTCCAATTGCCAGGCTCATGATTGCGACAACTTATTTGTGGTGGATGCAGGTCCATTTGTTTCCCAGGCGGATAAAAACCCAACCTGGACTATCCTTGCTTTGAGCTGGAGAACTTCTGAATACATTGTGGATCAATTGAAACAAAAAAACATTTAAGCCATGAACAGAAGAGAAAACCTAAAACTACTCTTTACCGGCTCTGTCGGTACTGGATTAATGTTAGCAGGATGCTCTCCAGAGGAGCAGAAATTGCCGGCAGCGGCAGCATTTTCCGGAGGTACCAAAGGATACAGAACTGACGAAGAAAGACAAAGAGATAAGGAACTGCTTTCGGAAACCTTTTTTACGGAAGACGAACTGAAGAAACTGGATATTCTGGTAGACATCATCATACCTAAGGATTCTGAATCCCCTTCGGCAACTGAAGTGGGCGTTCCGGAATTTATGGAGTTCATCATGAAAGACATGCCTTACAATCAGACCCCGATGCGCGGCGGATTGATGTGGCTGGATTATGAAGCGGATGAAAAGTTCGGAAAACCATTTTTGGAACTTTCCAAAGACCAGGTAATTGAGATTGTGGAATTAGTGGCGTGGCCAGAAAAAGCTACTCCGGAATATGAAGGAGCTGTAAAATGGTTTAACATGCTAAGAAACCTTACCTGCTCCGGATATTTTTCTACCGAGGCTGGATGGAAGTACATGGGATACAAAGGAAACACCCCAAATGTTTGGGATGGTGTGCCACAGGAAGTCATGGACAAACACGGCTTCACGCTTCCGGAAAAATATGTACCGATCTACCTGAAACCTGAAGATCGCGGTACGGTCGCTCAATGGGACGATGAAGGGAATCTAATCGGATAAAAACTTAAAACTCGGTCAATCAGGCCGAGTTTTTTTGTATCTAATTTTTTAGCTACTATCTTATTTATTCCTAGACTTATACGACTATTTTTTATGAAAAAAAATCCACTAATACTTTGGAGTATTGCTTTTATAATTTTCGTGAGTTCATGCTCAGAAAAGACAGAAGTCATCACTCAGGAAGAAAAAAATTATGAATGGGTACTGATAGATTCATTAGATCTGAATTTTCTGGGAAACCCGATGCTTTCAGATGTCAGCAAAGATGGGGAGACCCTACTTTTCTATGATTATACCAGCAAACAAATTCTAGTGGTAGATAAGGAAGGAACCATAAATTCAAGTTTTTCAAAAGAAGAAGACACTCCGGATTCTTATGGGAATTTGTTAGAAAGACCTGGTTTTTTCAAAAGCAATCAACTCACGGCCTTTGGTAGAAATGGCTTGTTTTTTTACAACTTAGAAGGTGAGTTGATTAAAAAAATCCCGCACCCAGAAACTCTTGGCGCTACAGGATCAATCAATCATGCCGGCAAATCAACTGAAACGATAACGCTCCAAGGAAAAGAATACATTCTTACTAAATCTGTAAGAACAAGGAATACTTTCCCAGGAGAGCAGTTGTTTTATGACTCTTATAGAGCAATAGAGTTGGTAGACAAAGATTCTGAAACAATGACTGAAATGATTCCATTTGAAGAAGGGAGTCTTTTTTTAAATGGAAAAGGATATCATCCAAGTGATTACACCGCGGCTTATGAAGCCTATGACGGAAAATTATATTTCGTACACGGAGGTGACCCAAAGCTTTTCAGCTACCAGATAAGCCCTGAAGAAGCAACACTAGACACTATCATTCAATTGGATATTCCGAACTTTTTCTCACCTGAAGGAAAAGACCGGGCAGAATTTCAGAAAGGTACGGTCACTATTTATGGAGGTACTGCAGCAGTTAGGAATATCCATGTTATAGACAATTTGCTTTTATTAGACTTTTATTCTGGACAAGATCCTATAAAAGCGGAAGAGGCTGAATCCCTTTGGGCTGGGGGAAATGAAGAAGAAGCAAGAGCTTTGTACAAAAAGCTGGAAGATGACACCCCTAAGGGAACGATACTTTATAGCCTTCCAGATCTCAAATATCTGGGAATGGTCCCTCCCCCTGAGAATACCGGTGGAAGATCTTATGCTAGCGCAAATGGATTTGCATGGTTTCAAAAACTCCCGGATCCTGATGTTGAAGAAGATTTTTTGAGAATTTATAAAATGAAACTAGTCGAAAAATGAATTACAAAAGTTTTTTAAAGCTCTTTTTAATCTTCTCCATTCTTTCCTGTTCTTCAAAAGAAAAAAAAGAAACCCAAGCAATCAATTCCAATGAATGGGAGCTGGAAATTCTGGATTCTATAAAGGTGGATTATTTGGGGACGGTAGATGGTGGGGATTTTAATAATGGGACTGGCGTTATTTTTAATTTCAAAGAAAATAAACTTATCAAGTTTGATGAAAAGGGAAAAATACTTTCCGAACAATCCTATCCTTTTGAGGGTCCAGGTAAAATTTATTATCCGACCCAAATTAAAATTCTAGACAATGGGGAAGTCCTCGCATCGAGCTTTATTGGTTGGTTGTATAAAATGAATTCAGATCTTTCGTTTGAAAAAGAAATAAAATTGGAATTCCCTACCGAAGCAAAAGATGGAGGGGGACTATTGAAAAATCTGGACATTTGGAATGAAAAAATCATTACCTACTACCCCGGCAGGGATGGGGCAAATCCATATGATCCACATTTTATAAGAGACCATTTTCTACTTGAAAAAATTGATCCTCTTACCGAAACATCTGAACCAATTATTCGAATTCCCAATACCTCAAGGTATTCGTCAGATAAATTTTATGAGCGCCCATTTATCCAGTTCGTTGTATTACAAAACAATCTCTACCTGACCCTTGAAAATGAACCATTGATACATGTCTATGACCTGTCCAAAAACAATGAGTATTTGCATACTTTTAATTTCGAACCAACAAAGTTTCTGGATAATGGGGAACATTCAAAAGCTTATGAATATATAAATTTCAGAAAAATGCGGGATGGAAATATCCAGCAATTCTTCCCTACAAAAGAGGGTATTGTAGTTTTTTATACAGAAGGAATATCTGAAGATATTTATGCCCAATATGAATTAAAAAAACCAGAAAACTTCCCTCAACATAAAGACCATCAAAGGCAGATTATTAAAGTAATAAACCCTGACTCAACGCTTTCCAATGAAATTGATGTCCCTTATTCTATCGGGCGAATTCTAAACATTAAATCTTTATCTGAGCCATTCTACGCCCTCAGAAACGATGAATACATCGGAGAAGAGCAGGATTATCTAACTTTTTATAAACTACAACTAGTTCAGAAATGAAAATACACCAACTCCTATTTCTCCTAACAATCGCAATTTGTACGTTCTCCTGTTCGGGAGGAAATGAAGACGAAAAAAAAACCTCCACACCACTGTCAGAGCAACAGCTGGAATTTGAAATATATGATTCTTTGGTAGTGGATTACCTTGGCACCTTGGAGTTACAAGATGTAAGTCCTGATCAAAAAACCTTCTTATTAAGAGACCAAAATAGTGACAGCATTTTCGTGTCAAATAATAAAGGTGATATATTAGAAAGATTTAAACTAAGTGGTGAAGGGCCAAATCAATTTAAGGAAAGGCTATATGGATTATATCAATTTCTTACGAATGAGGAGTTTTTAATTCCTACTACTGGTGGTGTTTATCGATATGACCTACAGGGAAAGCTCATCAAACATTACAAACCAGATTTTACCGGTATGGCCCAGATAATTATCTCCGGGAGGGATAATTTATTCATCAAAGACGAAAAAGTCTATCTCAACCTTCCGGGAAGAGGCTCAGATGAATACGGACAGCAAGGGGTAGATTACCAGACAAAATCAACTCATGTTGAGGTTTTAGATCTCCAAAAAGAAGAATACACTCCTGCCATCAAATTCCCAAACACATCCAAATTCAGCAGTAATGAAAAAGCTTATAAATTCTATTCTTATTACCCAACACTGACCTTATCCGAAGACAGTCTATTTATTTCCTACCGACATGAACCAAAAATATTTGGCTATCCCTTATCCGATTTAAATCAATTAGGATCTACGAAAACATTGCCTTTTGAAACCTTTGTCCAAAATGAACCGAAAGATGACAAAGTCAATAATAACATAGAAATCAGTGAATTATATGCTGGAACAATTAACAGCATCCACTTTATAGATGACAACCATTTCTTGGTAGATTATTTAGGGGGAATCACCAAAGAAGAATATACCGAGGCGAATGCAGTTGCTGAAGAAAATGGCGAACAACCATGGGAAGAAATTGGAAAAATAAATAAAGGAGGACTCGTAATTTTTAATGGATCTGAACTGAGCATGCGTATCCATAAGCCTTCATTCCTTGGAAACTTAAACAAATTTGTTTCAAAGGATGAGGTTTGGTTTTCCCTTAATTTTTCGGAAGCAGAAAACGATTATTCAGTTATTTATAAAACCAGAATAGTCGAAAAATAGAGACATAAAAAATCCCGATTGAATCGTTTCAATCGGGATTTTAATTTTCCTCCTTTAAAATAGCCTGAAGCCAAGGGAAAGAATCCATTGGTTCAACCTGTGGTCTGTTTCAAAATTCCCCACATTATCTGAAATATTTCCTAATGAGCTTTCATATTTCGCATCTATAATCAAGTTGCCAATATCCAATCCCAGTCCTGCTTGATATCCAATAGTCGACTTTTTAAAATCAGCATTACTCACATCATTTCCTGCATCTTTTAATTCAGAATTGACATCAAAACTGGCAATCGGACCTGCTTGTAACCTTAATAGGTTAAACAATTTAAAGCCAACCATAATTGGCACATCCAAACGATTGAAGCTTGATTCATATTCCGAAGAGGAAGAAGATCCCATTTCATCAAATGAAAACTGAGCTTTTGTTTGGGTATAAAGGATTTCCGGTTGAACGAAAAATCCACCAAACCCGACACGACCGAAAAGCCCGACATGATAGCCAAACCTGGCATCTCCCGATTCGAAATTTTCTTTAGATAGATCTAATTTGGATTGACTGATCCCCACTTTGGGGCCAATTGAGAAATCCTGGGAGAATGCCGCTAGGGTCATACTCATCATTGCGATAGTAAAAAGAAGTTTTTTCATGGCTGTAAACATTGGTTTAGGAGAATGATAACGACGATTCTCAAAAAAAATTTAGCAATGTTCTTGCCAAGTCATAATTCAGTTCATCGGAGAACTGGCTTTTAGTTTCGCCAAATGATACAAATCCCAAAAATCCATGGGTTTGGAAACCAAGGAATCAAATTGGACAGGAGTGCTTTTTCTATAATACTCCACATCTCCTGAAGTAAACCCAATCACTGGAATGGAATGAGAGGCTTCGCTATTTTTCAGATTAACCAGTAGCTCGATCCCATCCATTTCAGGCATCATGATATCTGTCAGAATAACCTGAAAACTTGGATTTAACTCTAAAATTTTTAGCGCTTCAATCCCATTATGAGCCACTTCAACAAAATCCATTGATTTCTCAAATATTCTTCTGAGAATCAATAAGTGGATTTCATCATCATCAACAAGTAAAACGCGCATGGCGGGCGATTTAGTAATCAAATACTTTTATAAGTATATGAAATTCATTTTGATCCATCAGCTTTTTTCCTTTATAAAATAAAAAAAGGGAGCTTAAAGCTCCCTTTCCAATGTTATCAAATTTCAATTAGGCTGCTTGAGGATCTCCAAACACACCTACCATATTCAAAATCAAAAGGATAATTACCAAAGGACAAACCCACTTGATAAAGAACATCCATCCTGTTCTGAAAACGCCTTTAAAGCCTGGAGCACCAGAAGCTAATTCGTCTGCATATTCAGAAAGTTTAGACGCCCAACCTGTATACAAGGCAAGCATCAAACAGATCACGATTACCGCAAAAGTTCCGAATACAAAGTCCATGATACCAAAGAATCCTTCAAGCTTATTTCCGAAGAAATTCAAGTGGAAAGAATGGAAGAAGTTACCTGGAATCTGAGACAAAGCAGAAGGTACAGACAATGCCATGGCTGCAATACCAACCGTCCAAGTTGATCTTTTTCTACCCCATTTTCTATCATCAATCAGGTAAGCAACCGGAACTTCCAACATGGAAATAGTCGACGTCAAGGCGGCTACCATCAATAGGATAAAGAACAATCCTCCGATAATATTCCCTCCTGGCATCGCATCGAATACTCTTGGCAACACGTCAAAAACCAAAGCTGGACCTGCAGCTGGATCTTTCCCCGGAAGTAAAGCAAAAAGCGCTGGAAACACCATCAAACCACCCAATAGAGCAACCGATGTGTCCATCCCAGCAATCCAGCCAGATGACTGGATAATGTTTGATTTTTTAGGCAAATAAGATCCGAAAGTGATCATCAATCCCCATCCTACAGACATGGAGAAAAATGCTTGTCCCAGTGCCTGAAGCACTACCGCTGCATTGATTTTAGAGAAGTCAGGCTTCAGATAATATTCAATCCCTGCCTCTGCACCTTCAAGCGTTACAGATCGGCCAGCAATGAAGATAATGATGATGAACAATACAGGCATCAAGAACTTGGATGCTTTCTCAATTCCGCCAGAAACCCCACCTAGTACAATCAAGATGGTCATCATGATAAACAAAAAGGTCAATGGGATGACATACAAAGGAGTCTCTACAAAGACTTCAAAATCAACCGGAATATTGATGATTTCAGTAAATATGTAACCTACTGTCCATCCAGCAATTACTGAATAGTAGCTAAAAACAAAAAAGCAGACTAATACACAAAGTACGCCTGCTAATTGCCAAAATTTATTTCCTCCCGTTTCACGAATCGCTCCAATCGGGTTTTTACCAGATTTTCTACCCAATGCAATTTCATTGAAAAGTAGTGGTAAAGCGATAAGAAGTACACAAAGGATGTATACAAAAACAAAGGCTCCTCCTCCGTTTTCACCTACTAGATAAGGGAATCTCCAAATATTTCCCAAGCCTACTGCAGAACCTGCGGCGGCCATAATAAACCCGAGGCTTGACCCCCATTGCCCTCTTTCTTCGGTGTTTGGACTTGCTGCCATAAGATAATTTCTAAATTAAATTTGAGTGATACTAAAGTTAAATATTGGGTAAGACATGCTGTTTTACTAGCTGGCTAAGATAATTTGTTTTGATAAAATAGCAATTGCCGTTCGGAAAGTTTTAGGCTCATAACCAAGCTCTTTTTGCGCTTTATCAATGATAAACCCGGTAATTAAGGGCCTTTTTGCAGGCTGAGTGAAAATTTTCGAATCCACACGAGCGATCAGGGACTGATCCAAATTGAAATACTCAGCGGTCATAATGGCCATTTCGTAAGGAGACATAAAATCCTTCCCCGAAATGTTAAAAATCCCCTCCGCCTCTTTTTCTGCAATCAAAATACATCCTTCTGCCAAGTCTTCTGCCAAAGTAGGAGTTCTAAATTGATCATCGACTACCTGAATATTCTTCCCTGCTTCTAAAGAGGATTTTACCCACAGGATAATATTGCTTCTACTCATGTCATGAGCAATCCCAAAAACCAAAACTGTTCTGGCAATGGCCCATTTCGTAGAGGAAGCCTGCACGATTCGCTCGGCTTCCAGCTTTGTCTCACCATAATAATTAACTGGTGCTGGAATGGCATTTTCGTCCAACGGTCCTTTTTCACCTGAAAAGATGAAATCTGTAGAAACAAAAATGAAATGGGAGGAAATTTGCTCAGCAGCTTTCAGCAAATATTCTGTTGCTTTTACATTGACAATGTAGGCTGCTTCTTGATTGAGTTCACATTCATCCACATTGGTCATCGCTGCACCATGAAGAATAATATCTGGTTTAATCGATGAGATCACCCGATCAACCTCTTCTTTTTCAGTAATATCTAAAGTGACATAGTCAAATTTTTGATCTGGAATCCGACAAGGACCTTTTCCACAACCATAAATTTCAAAAGTACCTCTTTCAGCTAATTGGGCGACCAATTTTTGACCAAGAAGACCATTAACTCCTGTGATGAAAATTTTCCTCTTACTTGATTTCGGGGTATTGGTACCCATATTCTTTTTCAATTTTCTTTTTAGACATCTTTTCTACAGTCACCTTCATGAACACAGGATCTATTGGTCTGTCTCTGAAATCCGTTGTTTCTTCTCCGATTTTCTCCACTACATCCATCCCTTGGATTACCTGTCCAAACACCGTGTATTCTCCATCCAAATGGGGAGTTCCGCCCACAGTGGTATATGTTTCAATCTGCTCAGGTGAAAAGTCTTTGGTAGCGTTAATATTCAAGGATTTCTCGATCTCCTCTCTTTTTGAAACCAAAAGAGCAGTCAAGCTGTCAAATTCCTGAGCTTCATAAAGTCTGATATATTCTTTCTTGAGATCTTCCTGGCTACCCAATTGGATGTATTTCATAAAAGCCGGTTGCAGCTTTGTAAAATCCACCAAAAGTTCTGGTTCAGTATAAACTTTACCTAAAACAATGTAAAACTGCGAGCCGTTGGACCTTTTTTCAGGATTTACGCCATCTGGCTGTCTGGCTGCAGCGATCATTCCTTTCTTATGAAAATGATTCCTTTTGATTTCTGCAGGTAAGGTAGGCCAATCGGCCGGAGGTAAATCTTCTTTGGTAAAAACATCTCCTCCTTGTGCCATAAAGCCTTTCATCACTCGCTGAAACTCCGTGGAGTCAAAACGTCCCGCTTCTGCTAATTCTATAAAATTTGATTTATGAACAGGCGTGTCGTCAAAAAATACAGCGACAATCTTTCCATGTCTGGTTTCAATAGTTGCCACATAATCCTTGTCTCCTGCGCATGCCCAGGAGCTTACCAATAACAAAGCAAAAAGGAAACTTTTCAAATACCTCATTATTTATTCAAAGTTGATTTAATCTGATCTAATATTTCCTTACCTCCAAGCGCAAAAACTTCCTCAGCCAATTTTTCACCTATTGCTTCTGGTTCTTCTGAGGAACCCTTCACTTCAATACTGATTCTTTTTTGACCATCTAAGCTGACAATTCCTCCTTTCAAAGAGATTTCTTCATTATCCATCTTTGCCAAAGCAAAAACAGGAATACTACAACCTCCTTCTAAGACACGCAAATAGGCTCTTTCCGCTCGTAATTTCTTTTCAGTTTCGGGATGATTACAAGCAGCAATAATCTGGTTTCTTGTCTCTGGGTTGAGGTTTTTTGACACTTCTATGGCAACAGACCCCTGACCAACTGCTGGAGTAAATTCCTCTAATTTCAACTTCTCTACAATCATATCATCGTAGCCCATTCTGTGCACTCCTGCATAAGCCAATAACAAAGCATCGCAAAGCCCCTCCTCCATTTTCCGGATACGGGTTTGCAGATTACCTCTTACCTCCACAGTCTTCACATGAGGATAAAAATGTTTCAGAGTCGCTACTCTTCTAGTTGAAGAAGTTCCTAAAACTAGAGGTTTGGAAGGGTCCGAAATTGAAATATCTTTTTTGGAAGAGGCTATCACATCATTTTCGGTTTCGCGTTCTGTGAAAGCAATGATTTCAAACCCCTCCGGTAGATTCGACTGCATGTCTTTGGCACTGTGAACAGCAATATCTATTCGACCATCGGACAGCTGATCTTCCAGTTCTTGGGTAAAAACTCCTTTGCTACCGATTTTGGAAATAGAAACATCTAAAACTTGGTCCCCTTT
This sequence comes from Algoriphagus iocasae, assembly GCF_014206875.1. Lineage (GTDB taxonomy): Bacteria > Bacteroidota > Bacteroidia > Cytophagales > Cyclobacteriaceae > Algoriphagus > Algoriphagus iocasae. The sequence goes on from NZ_JACIJO010000004.1 coordinate 164,689, forward strand.
GGTATCAATGATGACAATCTCTGTTTCTAACCCATTTTTCTGTAGAAGCTCCTCTACATAATATGCCTGCCAAAGCGCCAATTTGCTTCCCCTTGTCCCTATTTTGATCAATTTACTCATTGATTATTTACTCTACTGGTAGTTTTTTTCTTTACTCCTAACTCAATAAACTTCACGATTTCTCCCGCAATATCGATCCCAGTTGCCTTTTCGATTCCTTCTAATCCCGGCGAGCTGTTCACTTCTAAAATCAATGGTCCTCTTGCCGACTGCAACATATCCACCCCAGCCACATCCAATCCTAAAGCTTTTGCCGCACCTAAAGCAGCTGCTTTTTCTGCTCTGGATAATTTGATGACGGTTGCCATGCCACCGCGGTGAAGATTTGAGCGGAATTCTCCTTCTGCACCCTGACGTTTCATCGCTCCTACCACTTTTCCATTTACTACAAAGGCTCTAATGTCAGCTCCTTTAGCTTCTTTGATAAATTCCTGAACAATTATCCTTGCCTTCAGTCCATGAAATGCTTCGATTACCGATTGTCCTGCTTTTTTGGTTTCAGCCAAAACCACTCCGAGACCTTGAGTTCCTTCGAGCAATTTAATGATCAAAGGCGCACCACCCACATGCTCTACGATTTGCTTTTCTCCACCTTTTGAGAAGTTGGTGAAAGCAGTTTTTGGCATCCCTAAACCAGCTTTTGACAAAATCTGCAAGCTTCTCAATTTATCTCTGCTTCGCACAATTGCCTGTGAATTGACAACAGAAAAAGATCCCATCAACTCAAATTGTCTGACTACAGCGGTTCCATAAAATGTCACAGAAGCGCCGATTCTTGGGATGATGGCATCTACTCCGGTGATCATTTCTCCTTTGTAAATTATCGAGGGTCCATCTTGCTCAATTATCAGATCGCAAATGCTGTGATTGATAATGAGAGCCTCATGACCTGCCTCAACAATTGCTTGGTGTAGTCTTTTAGTTGAGTATAAATTTGGGTTCCTAGATAGGATGGCAATTTTCATGGGATTGATTTTTGCGAAAGAAAACGGACTATACTTTTGTTTCCTTTTTGCGGTAAATTTTAGCAAGATTAAATCCTGATACATCCACGAGAAATCTATTTCTGAGGATTTTTCTTCCCAGCAATATGGCATTGCGCATGCTGGACCTGTCGGAAAGCGTGAACTCCGCGGGATATTCTTCTCCCGCAAATTTGAAAGTTATTTCTATCAAATACCTACTTTCTGCCTGGCCAAATGAGTTTTTGACCCGCTTTTCCCTAAATTTTTCAAACTCAAGAGTCTTCCCAGTGTAGGATTTGTGATCGGGCATCAACACCTGAAAACAAAGTACTTTTTTTCCTTCCTTTTCGACAACTTGGATGTTTTCTGCGTGAATGCTGCTGGTATATGCACCTGTATCTACTTTGGCCCAAGCCAATTTTAGATCAAATTCAGGAATGGAAATTTTCTCTTTTCTACCGATGATTTTCTTTTCCATCTCAATTTGTTTTGGCCATTGACAAGAGTACTTTCATCGAAAGATCTGTAAAAATCATCTTGGCATTTCCATTTCTTTCCAAATGATAATGGGCTTGATTAAAGGATTCGTAAAGCTCAAGGACGTGATTTTCGTCCAAAACCTTTCCACTGATCTTATCAATAAATCCTCGATCATCACCAGTGGTCCTCAGCAAAGTCTCCAAGCTCAGGTTTTTCAACATGATCTCTCTCAAGACATTCAAACCGGTCAAAACGGTAGATTTTTGAGCCTCTTTATCCGCTTTATGAAAGTCATCCGCCAAGGCAAAGATATCTTTCAGCTTTTTACCATAGCATAGCAAAAACCAGTTTCTGATCTTGCTTACCTGCTCATCCTCCACCTCATTGACCAATCGATAGGCGGTTCTCAAGTCTCCGTCTGCCAGCATTGCAATTTGCTCGGCAAGTTTTTCTTCACACTTACCAGAGCTGACCAAATGATTTTTGACTTCCTCATCAGAAAATGCGCGAACCATCACTTTTTGCGTTCGCGAAAGAATAGTCGTCATTAATTGGTCAGGCTGAGAGGTGATCAGCATAAAAACCGTTTTCGCAGGTGGTTCTTCAATGATTTTCAACAATGCATTTGCTGCAGATGGGTGTAAATACTCCACTCCCCAGATCATCATCACTTTATACCCTCCCTCAAACGACATCAGCGAAAGAGATTGTATGATTTTTTTTGCCGCTCCTTTGGAGATATTTAATTGTTTCTTCTCGAAGCCATTGAAATAGATAAAATCATACATATTTCCATAAGGCTGCTCGGTGGCAAAAGTCCTCCAATTCGCTAACTCGTTATTCTTTTCATCCTCATCTCCTTCCTTGTCTTTTGAAATGGAAGGAAATGCAAAATTCAAATCCGGAACAATGAGCTTTTCCATTCTTTTACAATAAGAACATTCTCCACAGGCATCTTTTTCACCCGGATTTTGGCAAAACAGGTAGGTAGAAAGTGCCAAAGCCATCGTCAAACTGGCTGATCCTTCTGGGCCATGGAAAAGCAATGCATGCGCCAAATGATTGTTTTTGACTGCATTGATCAGATTCTCTTTTGTTTCGGGCAAGCCCGGTATATCGGCAAAAAGCATGATTTGATTTTATCAGGAAGATATCTCCCAAATTCTGTAGGTTTTGGTTAATTCAAAAATCCATTGGAGGATTTCTTCATCTTTTTTTGTCCACTCGACTTTTCTTCTTGCCATCACTGCCATGGCTGTTTCCTGAAATTTCGCGAATTGATAGGTTGAAATTCCATTTTTCCCTCCCCAAGAAAATGAGGGAATAAAGTTCTTGGGATATCCTTCTCCAAAGATATTTGCTCCTACTCCAGCGACAGTTCCTGTATTAAACATGGTATTGATCCCGCATTTCGCATGATCACCCATCATTAATCCACAAAACTGAAGACCGGTATTTGAGAAATTCCCTTTGGTATAATCCCAAAGTTTAACAGAAGCGTAATTATTTTTAAGATTACTGGTATTGGTATCAGCTCCTAGATTACACCATTCTCCAATCACTGAATTCCCTAAGAATCCTTCGTGTCCTTTATTGCTGTATCCAAATATTACTGAATTGGAGACCTCACCTCCTACTTTGGAAAACGGTCCAATGGTCGTATCTCCTCGAAGCTTCGCTCCCATGTTTACAGTAGAACCTTCGCATAGCGCAAATGGTCCACGAATCAAAGACCCTTCTTGAATTTCAGTGTCTTTCCCAATGTAAATAGGCCCATTTTCAGCATTCAAAACGGAAGCTTTGATGATTGCCCCTTCTTCAATAAAGACATTTTCAGGGGAATATACCTTGGTAAATGGATCCGTGATTTCAGCAGATTTTCTTCCTTTGGTGATCAATTGAAAGTCAGATTTAATTTCAGAACCATTCAATTGAAATATATTCCAGGTTTTTTGAAGCAAAGTAGGTTCAAATGTTAACTGAACAACCTTCTTTTCTTTAGCTCGATCGAGATTTTTCTCAGTTTCTCCGATATAGGTAGCTAACAAAGTCTTACCAAAATAAAGAGACTGATCTTCTTGGAGTTCTTCCAAAGCGGCTAAGTCCTTTTCTCCCGGAATCCACGAACCGTTTATTGCTAAATGATCTCCTTTTGCTCTTGGAAACTTTGATTCCAGGTATTTCTGGGTGAGAAATGAAACCTCAGTACAAAAAAGCTTCTGCCACTTTTCTGAAATTTTTAAAATCCCCACACGAATATCCGCAACCGGCCTGGTAAAAGTAAATGGGAGCAGCGATCCCCTTATCGCCGGATCATCAAACAATAACAAGTTATCCATGGGGCAAAAATAAAAAAGTCTCCCGGAATCCATGCTCCGGAAGACTTTTTAGAATGTGATGTGGAAGAATTACTTCTTCTGAGCGTATCTTCTGTTGAATTTCTCAACTCGACCAGCTGTGTCAAGCATCATTTTCTTACCAGTGTAGAAAGGGTGAGACTGAGAGCTCACTTCAATTTTATACACAGGATATTCGTTGCCATCTTCCCAAACGATTGTTTCGCTGGTTTCGATAGTCGACTTGGTCAAAAACTTGAACTCGCTAGAAGTGTCATAGAAAACCACGTCTCTGTAGTTTGGATGAATATCGGCTTTCATTGTATCGTTAGTTTTATAGTACCTTTTTCAAATGAGGCACAAAGTTACCCTTTTTCAGAAATTCCGCAAAAAGTTTATCAAGTATTTCTGCCTGAATTATTAAAATCCTTGAACTTTAGCTTCGAAATCCAAAAATACTGCCTTATTTTAAGAATCATACACTTTTTTCAGGCTTTACCGAATGGAAAAAAATTCTACTTCACCCATCAGAATCAAAAGTTTACTTATTCTAACTCTGGTTTTCTTACCATTACTGGGTTTTTCCCAAGGAAGTTACATTCCTTATAACAGAGACTATTACCATATCCTGGACCGCTACGAGATCCTTCGAGGACAAAATAACCCAGTCTATCGATCAGCGACCAAACCATATCGAAGAGATGATGTGGCAGCCTTTCTCGATACCCTAGCAAGTGATCCTGTCATTCGTTCTCGAGCTGATGAATTTAACTTAGCTTATTTAAGTCAAGACAATTGGGAATTTGTCAGCAGAGAAACTCCTGAATCCAAGAAGCCATTCTTAAAATCAATCTACAGAAGACCAGGTGATTTTGCGCACTATTATAGTGAGGACTTTGATATCCATGTAAGTCCAGTGATTTACCTCAATGGAGGAATCGAGCCTGATAATGATCAAAATCCAAATCGCCTTTCCCGAGGAGTAGTTTTAAGAGGGTCGATTGATAAAAAAGTTGGCTTCTACACCTATTTCACCTCTTCTGAAGCTTTTTTTCCAAGCTGGGTTAAAGGGTATGCCGAATACAATGGCGCTGTGCCGGGGGAAGGTTTTTGGAAAGAATACAATGGCAATGGGTATAGCTACTTTTCTGCTATGGGACACATTAGCTACAATATCACCAAGCATATTGAAGTGGAACTGGGTCACGATCGGAATTTTATCGGAGAAGGCTACCGTTCTTTTCTTCTTTCAGACTTTTCGAATCCCTACATGTTTGTCAAGTTCAATACAAGAATCTGGAAATTCCAATTGACAAATATCTGGACCCAGATGACAGCAGATGTGGATTATGACCGCGGCAGACCAACGGATGGAAGATATCCTCACAAATTATTTTCATTTCACCGGCTTGGATTCAACATTGGAAAAAGTCTAAACCTAGGATTCTTCGAATCTGTGATGACCGATAAAGCTGATTTCAACTACTTTAATCCGATAGTCTTTTACAGATGGGTAGAACAATCCCTAGGAACACCAGACAAAGTAATGCTTGGACTGGATGGCAAATGGAATTTCTATTCAGGAATGCAGCTTTATGGTCAGTTTGCTTTAGATGAATTCGTGTTTTCTGAATTTTTTGGCCAAGATGGAAAAGGATCGAAACGAAACAAATATGGAATCCAAGCTGGCTATAAGTACATGGATTTGTTTAAAATCTCCAACCTTGATCTTCAGCTAGAATTTAATTCTGCCAGACCGTATACATTTCAGGAGAAAAACGACTATCAATCTTATAGCAACTGGAGAACACCACTCACTCACCCAAGAGGAGCGAACTTCAGAGAGTTTTTAGGAATAATCCGATATCAACCTATTCCTAAGTTAAATCTAACCTTACTTGGGATGTACCAATATTATGGTGCAGATCCTGATGAAGCGACCAACTGGGGAGGAGATGTGCTGAAAAATAGATTGGAAGGAAGCCCAACAGGTTTATTTGGGAATGAGATAGGCCAAGGCATAGAAAACAGAGTGATTCAATCCAATCTAAATGCCAGTTATATGCTGAAACACAACTTCTTCATAGACGCATCTCATTCTTTCAGGAAAAGAACGGCACAGGATTTAGACAGTCCAGAAACCACCAATTATCTTCAATTAGCTTTCCGATGGAACTTCACAAGACCTGACTACAATTATTAACAGGAAACTTCCGAGACCAATTTTGCGTAACTTGCGGGATTATTCCATGAATTTTCGTTTATGAAGACCTATCTACGAATTCTTTCCTATGCTAAGCCCTACGGAAAGTTCGTGCCTATTTATATATTCTACGCATTTCTTTCCATCGTTTTTGGCTTACTTAATTTCACCTTACTGAAGCCACTTTTCGATGTGATTTTTGAGCAGGTGGATCCGGAGGTTTTGACGGCTTTCCAGCAAAAACCTGAATTCAGCTTTTCGGTCGAGTATTTCACTCATTTATTCAATTATAATTTTCTGCAGGTAGCAGAAGAATACGGCAAACTGGGCACGCTCTTTTATGTCTGTATCATCATAGTTGTCTCGGTTTTCTTATCAAACCTTTTCACGTATCTGTCTGGAGTTGTTTTAGCCAAAGTCCGTGCAATTGTGATCAAGAAAATGCGAATGGACATTTTCGGCCAAGTCAGTAAACTTCACATCGGTTATTTCTCCAATGAAAGAAAAGGAGACTTAATGTCAAAAATGACGAACGATGTACAAGAGGTAGAAAACACCATTGTCCAATCGCTAAGAGTGGTTTTCCGTGAACCGGCAACCATTATATTGTATTTCGCAGTTCTCTTTTTCATGTCAGCCAAGCTGACATTTTTCACCATTTTAATTATCCCAATTACTGGCGCGATCATCGGAGGAATTACCAGAAGACTGAAGAAAAAAGCGGTGGAAAGCCAACAGTCCTTAGGAAGATTAGTGAATATTCTGGATGAAACTCTTGGAGGAATGAGAGTGATCAAAGCTTTCAATGCTGAGAATTTCATGAAAAGGAAATTTGATCATGAAACTGATTATTACTCTGGCGTGAATATCAATATGGCCAGGAAGAATGAACTTGCTTCACCTATTTCCCAATTCTTAGGTGTGACCGTAGTGGCGGGCATTCTGGTATATGGAGGAAGTTTAGTCCTTAGCGGAAATTCTCAACTTGGAGCCAGTGATTTTATTACCTATATCATCATTTTCACACAAGTATTAAATCCAGCAAAAGAAATCTCCAGAGCTGTAAGTAGTATTCAAAGAGGGATTGCATCCGCAGAGAGAATTTTTGAAGTAGTCGATACTCCTTCTAAAATCACTTCACCTGAGAATTACACGGAATTAAAATCTTTTGAAAATCAGGTTTCCTTTAAGAATGTCAATTTCGCTTACCAAGATCAATTGGTCTTAAAAAACATCAATTTTGACCTTGAAAGAGGAAAAACCATTGCGCTAGTGGGCCCATCAGGTGGCGGAAAGTCTACTTTGGCGGATTTGGTACCGAGGTTTTATGATCCGTCCGAAGGCGAAATTTTATTGGACGGGGTAAATCTCAAAAAATTCAAGCTTGAGTCATTGCGTTCATTGATGGGAATAGTCACTCAGGAATCCATTCTTTTCAATGATTCAGTTTATAACAACATAGCTTTTGGGATCGAGCATGTCAGTGAAGAGCAAGTGATAGAAGCTGCTAAAATTGCAAATGCCCATCAGTTTATTTCCCAAATGGAAAATGGATATCAAACCTCCATTGGAGAAAGAGGATCCAAACTTTCGGGAGGTCAAAGGCAACGAATCAGTATTGCACGGGCAGTTTTAAAGAATCCTCCTATTTTGATTTTGGATGAAGCCACATCGGCATTGGATTCTGAATCTGAATTGCTGGTCCAAGAAGCTCTCACCAAATTAATGTCGAATCGAACGACACTTGTCATTGCCCATAGGTTGAGTACGATCCAGCATGCAGATGAAATTTTAGTCATAGAAAAGGGTGAAATCGTACAAAGAGGAACCCATTTGGAACTGATTGAAAAAGAGGGCTTGTATCAGAAACTTTCGAGTATTCAGTCGGTTTAGTATATTCGTAAAAATATTAGTTGACATGAAAAAATTCCATCAATTTACCCAGATAGCACTACTGATCTTTTTTGTAGCCTACCTCATTTTCTTTATGGCTTTCGATACCGTAGGAGGAATGTTTGGCATGGATGAAATCACTTCAGTAGGAATGGTCAAAATCCTTTTGGTTGGGTTTATTTTATTTTTGCTGTCATGGACCATTTCTTATTTTGCTATGAAGAAGCAATCTGATCTTCTTGCTAAAAAAGAAGCTGAAATGAACCAGCTTAAAGCAAAATTATACGATTTGGAGCATCCAAATATTCCGGGTACTCCTAAAAAACCAACTCCAACAAAACCATCGGACACTGATCCAACAAATCTGCCACCAAGGCAAAACATTACATAATTCCCATTTCAGTAGAGCACAAATTATAGAAAGGAAACAAATTCGGTTTCCTTTTTTTATGCCTTGAAATAGAAGGATTGGGAATTCCTTTTTAGAAATTGACTGAAAAATAGTATCCATTTCCACTGGAAAGTATCAATTTTACCTGTTGATGAATTATCCATTAACAACACCCATTTTCAAACACTCTGTATTTTTAAGCATGAAAAACTCCAGAAGTATCATAGTAGCCTTGCTTTCAATTTTCGCATTTTCCTGCGCTACTAAACCAACTGAAGAGGTTAAAAAATCTCCTAACATCATCTTAATTCTCGCAGACGACTTAGGCTTTTCTGACTTAGGAAGTTTCGGCGGAGAAATCCAAACTCCGAATTTAGACTGGCTTGCAAGCCAAGGAATTAGATTTACACAATTTTATAATACTTCCCGCTGCTGTCCCACTCGGGCCTCTTTGCTCACAGGACTATATAATCATCAGGCAGGAATCGGTCAAATGACTACTGATACGGGACAAGAAGCCTATCGAGGCCATATTTCAAATTCAGCAGTCACAATAGCCGAAGTTTTAAAAAGCTCTGGATATCACACTGGAATGGTTGGAAAATGGCATGTTTCTAATACGGTGGTTCAAGATACACCCGAAAAACAATTGGCCTGGCTAAACCATCAGGAGCAGCACCCTCTCTTTTCTCCAATAGAACAATATCCTACAAATCGAGGCTTTGAAAAGTATTTCGGAAACATTTGGGGAGTGGTGGATTTTTTCGATCCATTTAGCCTTGTAAATGGTACTGAACCAGTTACAGAGGTACCTGAAAATTACTATCACACCGATGCTATCAATGATACTGCATCAGTCTACATCCGGGAATTTGCAAAGCAAGACAAACCATTTTTCTTATATGTAGCCCACACCGCCCCGCACTGGCCGCTTCATGCATTGCCTGAGGATATTGAAAAATACAAAGACACTTACACTGTAGGATGGGATGCGATTCGCGAACAACGCTACAAAAAACTGATTGAATTAGGCATCATCGAGGAGAACAGTTACCCTCTCTCGGAAAGATGGGACAATGAACTCAGTTGGGAAGATAATCCGGACAAAGAATTTGACGCAAGAGCGATGGCAGTACATGCGGCAATGATCGATCGAATGGATCAGGGAATCGGAAGAATAATCGAAACACTAAAAGAGACTGGGGAATTAGAAAATACCCTAATTGTATTTTTAAGTGACAATGGCGCGAGTTCAGAAAGCAGCATGCGCTATGGACCTGGGTTTGATCGACCTAGTCAGACTCGAAAAGGAGAGCCAATCGCTTACCCCGTTGATAAAAAAGTGATGCCTGGCCCCCAAACGACTTTCACTTCCATAGGTCAACGATGGTCTAATGTATCCAACACACCTTTCCGCTATTGGAAAATGGAATCTTTCGAAGGAGGAGTTCACACTCCGATGATTGCTTTTTGGCCAGCGGGGATTACCGCTGAAAAAGGAAGTATTTCAGATCAAATAGGTCATGTCATGGATTTCATGGCTACATTCATTGATGTTGCTGGAGCAGAATATCCCACTGATTTCGCAGGTAATAAAATAAAGCCAATCGCTGGAAAAAGCTTAATGCCAGTTTTCCAGGGTAAAGTGAGAGAAGGCCACCCGATTTTATTTAACGAACATGAAGGGGGAAGATCAGTGCGGACAAAAGATTGGAAACTTGTGACTCTAGATGCCAGAGAACCTTGGCAATTATTTCAGATCAATCAAGACAGAACCGAGACTAAGAATGTAGCCGATAAATTCCCAAAAGTTGTTCAAGAGCTAGACAGCCTTTGGCAAAACTGGGCAAAAGAAAACAAAGTAATCCCAAAACCTTAAGTTTGAACTCTCAAGTAGGAGCTGCATGAGTAAATATTTTTGAAATATTAAGACTTTAATTTTCTTAAACCTTATATTAAGGAGACCATTTCAGTTTCCTTTTTTTTTCTAATTATGGTAGCAAAAACTTTTGGAAGTGCTGTTTCAGGTGTTGATGCAAATCTGATCACAATCGAAGTAAATGTAGGACAAGGCACCAGTTTTTATTTGGTGGGTCTTCCTGATTCTGCAGTTAAAGAATCTCAACAACGTGTGGAATCGGCATTAAAATATTTTGGCTATAGAATGCCAAGGCAAAAAATCGTCATTAATCTAGCTCCAGCAGATATTCGGAAAGAAGGTTCTTCTTATGACCTCCCGATTGCTATGGGAATCCTTCAGGCATCGGAACAGGTAGAATTTCCCGAACTAAGCAATTACATCTTCATGGGTGAATTATCACTGGACGGTAATCTTAGACCCATTAAAGGTGTATTGCCGATTGCAATTGAGGCCAGAAAAAAAGGATTCAAGGGATTCATACTTCCAAAAGAAAATGCCCAAGAAGCTTCAATTGTCAATAATCTAGATATCATTCCTGTAGAAACACTTGAAGAAGCATCTCTGTTTTTACAGGGCTTATTAGAAATCCAACCTCTTGTCACAGATACCAGGGATATTTTTTATCATTCGCTAAATGAAAATGAGTTTGATTTTGCGGATGTACAGGGACAGGAAAACATCAAAAGAGCCATGGAGATCGCCGCAGCCGGAGGTCATAATGTCATCATGATTGGCCCTCCAGGAGCTGGAAAAACGATGCTCGCTAAAAGACTACCATCGATTTTACCTCCTTTGACTCTTCAAGAGGCCTTGGAATCAACAAAGATTCATTCTGTGGCAGGAAAGCTAGGAAAAAATGGAAGTCTTTTGTCTCAAAGGCCATTCAGAAGCCCCCATCATACCATTTCAGATGTGGCTTTGGTGGGAGGAGGTGGAAACCCCCAACCAGGAGAAATTTCTTTGGCACATAATGGTGTTCTTTTTTTAGATGAACTCCCAGAATTTAAAAGAACAGTTTTGGAGGTGATGCGTCAACCTTTAGAAGAGAGAAAAGTCACTATTTCTAGAGCTAAAGTATCAGTTGATTATCCTGCTAATTTCATGCTGATCGCAAGCATGAATCCTTGCCCTTGTGGGTATTATAATCATCCTGAAAAAGAATGTGTTTGCGGCCCGGGTATAGTCCAACGCTATCTGAATAAGGTTTCAGGACCTTTGTTAGATAGGATAGACTTGCATGTGGAAGTAACACCGGTCAGGTTTGAAGAAATGACTTCGACTAGAAAATCTGAATCTAGTCAGGCTATCAGAGAGCGGGTTATTATAGGACGTGAAAGACAAAAGGAACGATTTAAAGATAATCCTGAAGTTTTCTGTAATGCGATGATGCCATCGCATCAAGTAAAAGAAGTTTGCCAAATAAATGAAGCAGGAAAAGCTTTGCTGAAAACTGCAATGGAAAGACTTGGACTCTCTGCCAGAGCTTATGATCGGATTTTAAAAGTAGCTAGAACAATTGCTGACATTTCAGAATCCGAAACGATTCGTGTAGAACATTTGGCAGAAGCAATTCAATACCGAAGTCTGGATCGTGAAGGGTGGGCAGGTTAGTCTATTCTGCGCCACTTAGGCAATACACTGCGCCCTCTCTACAAAGCTCGACCGAAAACTGAGGATTTCTTTTTTCTATACTGGATTTAAACATCTGCTCCAATCGTTCATCTGTGTTTAAAGGGTCATGGTGAAATATTCCCAATTTCCTCACTCCGCATAGTCTTCCAAAATCAATCGCACCTTCTATAGAGCTATGCCCCCATCCGATTCTATTTTGGTACTCCTCTTCGGTATACTCACCATCGTGCAAGAGTAAATCCGCATTTCTAGCTAATTCATATCCACTTGTCCACTCAGGATCATAAGGGAAATTTGAAGAGCCTAAGGCAGGTTCATGGTCCGGCATGTAAGTAAACACACTCTCCCCATCATCCAGTCTGAATCCTAAAGTAGGTCCTGGATGACATATGTAGCCAGATTTAATTTTGATATCACCAATTTCAAATTCTGAATTAGCAATCTCATGTATCACTGGATGATTTGGCAAATCGTTCATTCTCACCGGAAAAAGTGGAGGAGAAAAATACCTTCTCAGCCTTTTGATCAATGGCTCGACGGTGGTAGATGGACCCCATAAATGGACGGTAACATCTGGGTTATAGAGTGGCTGAAAGAAACCTAAACCCATAGTATGATCAATATGCAGATGGGTTAGAAGGATATGCACTTCAGTAATAGAAGGATCAAGGTATTTCCCTAACCTTTGAATACCCGACCCCCCATCCAATATGATACAGATGTCCATATTCTGCACCTGAATACAGGAAGTATTTCCTCCATAAATGACATTTTCGGGACCAGGCGAAGGCAGAGACCCCCTACATCCCCAGATTTTTATTATCATGAGAAATTAGAATTCCAAAACAAAGCCAAAGCTCCTAAAAACCGATCTGGACGTCCTTCTAAAGGAAAAGAAGTCACTGTAATGAAGTGGCTTTCTCCTTTTAGGTTTTTGATATAAAATGATCCGTGAGCGGGCTTTTTATTTGTTAATGTCTGCACTAATGGCAGACCTTCAGGAGGCAAAGGCTTTCCGTCAATGTCAGTTGGAGAAAAAACAGTCGACCATTCCTCCACGCGCATACTTCCCGTTTCTCCAAACCTTAATCCTAAAATTGATTCTGCAGGCTCATTATAAAAAACCAAGGTACCTTCGGTATCAACCAAAAAAACAGGCATACTCATGCTATCTGCAAATTGTCTGCCCAGGATCATTTCAATAGGTTGCACTGCTTAAAATTTAATTTTTAGATACAAATAGTGATAGAATATAGTAATTTTTTTATAAAAAAATCTTTTTCACTCCTAGATAGTCCAAACCACTTAAGAACTTACTGAATTCAACACATGGATTGGGCTTTAAAGTGGTTGTAATAAACTGATCCATTTTTTGTTGCGAAGCGGCGATTTCCTTTCTTAAAACAAGTTATGTATTTTAAAGGTTAGCACTAAAAATACTTGTTATGAAAAACCTTTTGATTCTATTTTTCTTTTTGACCTCAGCAGCTTTTGGTCAAGACCTTATTCCCACTTCTAAAGGAGATATCAAAATTACTCCTATCCTCCATGGTACTTTAGTGCTTGAATATGAAGGTAAAACAATTTATGTGGATCCATATGGTGGCGCCTCATTATTCTCTGGTCAAAAATCACCCGACATAGTTTTGATTACTGATATTCATGGAGACCATCACAATCAGGAAACTTTGGATGGTCTGGATTTGAAAAACGCAATCATTGTCGCCCCAAAAGCTGTCGCAGAGAAACTTCCATCTGGATCAAGTAAATCAATCCAAGTCATAAATAATGGTGAAACAGAGACAATTTCTGGTATTAATATTTCGGCAATTCCCATGTATAATTTGCCAGAAACTGATGACAGTAGACATCCAAAAGGAAGAGGCAATGGCTACATTGTGCAGTTAGGAAACAAGAAAGTTTACTTATCTGGTGACACAGAGGATATTCCTGAAATGAGATCTTTGAAAGGAATTGATGTAGCTTTTGTTTGTATGAATTTACCTTACACTATGGACATTAATCAGGCCGCAGATGCTGTATCAGAATTTAAGCCTGCTATTGTGTATCCTTATCATTACCGAGGAACAGAAGGATTAGCCGATGTTGAAGAATTCAAATCAATTGTCAATTCCAAGGCTCCAGAGGTTGAAGTCAGGTTAGGGAATTGGTATCCCCAAAATTAACAAGGTAAACGGTTTTACTTTAGTCTTTTAGAATAAGGCTCTCATATAAGAAAGACAGCAGGTTTATATAAAATTTGCTGTCTTTTTCATTGGATTAATTTTCCTTTGCAAAGCATTTTGAATTAATCTCTCCTTTTGAAAACTATAAAATATGACACCTCAAAAAATCTCTATCAAAGAAAAACTGGATATGTTCTCAGATTATTGGAATCCAAAAATTGTAGGTGATTTAAATAATCAACATGTAAAACTGGTCAAATTCAAAGGAGAATTTGTTTGGCACCACCATGAACAAGAGGATGAGATGTTTTTGGTGATAGAGGGAGAGTTTGACATGCATTTTAGAGACAAGATTGTTAAACTCACAAAAAACGAATTTATTATTGTACCACGAGGAATCGAGCATAAACCAGTTGCAAAGGATGAAGTCAGTGTTTTACTTTTCGAGCCAAACACTACTTTAAACACGGGAAATACCGTAGGAGAGCTTACAAAGTCAGCATTAGAAAAAATCTAAGTACTCTTAAAAAAGTATAACTTAATTTCTAGATGTATAACTGGCTTACTTTCAATCATTTCAAAACCTTTTGTTTAAAAACTAATCCCTTCAAGTAATTATTGCCTCGAAAAACTAAAACAATTGATATTTTGTATTTCGTATTAGGAAAAAAGTAGTTAATTTACGTTTAAATCAAATTTGTAAAAGTTGATTGATCACCATCCTTAAGTTCCCTTAAGATTAATAGGCTGCCTTTCGGCAGCCTTTTTTCATTTTAGCGCTTCTTCAAAATCTTCTAATAAATCATCTAAATGCTCTAATCCTAAGGATAGGCGTATCAGATTTTGTGGTGTTAAAGTATCTGGCCCTTCAGAAGCTGCTCTTCTTTCAATCAAGCTCTCAACTCCCCCCAAACTAGTTGCATTGGTATAATATTTCAGTTTTGAAATTAACCTATCTGCAGCATCTGCTCCTTCTTTAACCTGAAATGACAAAATCCCTCCGAAACCAGACATTTGCTTAGCGGCAATTTCATGTCCTGGATGGGCTTTGAGACCTGGGTAAAACACTTTTTCGATTTTTGAATTCTGTGAGAGGTAATTTGCCAAAACCATTGCATGTTCTGCATGGCCTTTCATCCGATATGGCAAGGTTTTAATACTTCTACAGAGATAGTAACAGTCCATTGGAGAAGGGACAGCTCCTCCCGTGATCTGTACATTTTTGATTTTCTCCCAAAATTCATTCTTTGATTTTGTGATCAATGCGCCTCCTAAAATATCGGAATGACCTCCGAAATATTTGGTACTGGAATGCATTACAATATCTGCTCCAAATAAAATTGGATTTTGAAAAACCGGCGTAGCAAAAGTATTATCACAGGCCAGAATCGCGCCATGAGCTTTGGCCAACCTCGAAATGGCTTCTATGTCACTAATTTTTAAAAGTGGATTAGATGGAGTTTCAACCCATATCAATTTTGTATTGGACTTGAAAGCTTGCTCGACTTTATCCAAATCCGTCATATCAACAAAACTTGCTTCCAAAACACCAGCAAACAATGTCTGAATTCCTTTTTTCAGTCCGTGGTACATGTCATCAGGAGCGATAATATGAGACCCCGGTTCTAAAGCTTGAAACACTGAAACTCCAGCGGCATTTCCCGAACTGAAAGCAGCCGCATCAGCTCCCTGCTCAAGCTTTGCAAGTAAATTCTCGAGAGAAGCTCGGTTTGGATTATTGGCCCGGGAATAAATCATTGAGTCTTCTTGATGAATAAAAGTGGTGCTCAATGTGATTGGTTGAATTACTGGTTTTTCGGAATCGGTTACAATATTCCCTCCATGTATCGCTAATGTTTCTAGTCTCATTTGATCAATTTTTCTGGTCTTGAAAATCTGATTTCAAATTAGCACTATAAACGACCTAATGGAAATCTTTCTGCCCTCTTATCTCCAAAATTCTTTTCAATTCACACCTCTTCAATCAAGACATTTGTTAATAATTCTTTATCATTCAGGACTTTCCAATAGACTTTACTTACTTTTTACCCCCTCAAAACAACTTTAAAAGCGGTTTGAAAAAATATTATCAGTCAATTCCAACTTTTAAGACACTCTGCCACTCTTTTATATAGACAGCAAAAAAATGAGTATTCAAAAAATTGATTCAAATCTAGTATCAAGGGTTATTCGACAAGAAAGATCTGCTCAGTTTCAGCTGTTTGAATTGACAAAAGGAATGATGTTTTCGATTTGTTATCGGGTTTTAGGAGACGAGGATGAAGCCAATGATGTGTTGCAGGACTCATATGTGGAGATTTTCCAAAACATCCGAAAACTAGCACATCCTGAGGCTTTGACTTCATGGATGAAAACGATCACTATTAGAAAAGCAATCCACCAGAGCAAGAAGAAAATTTACTTTGAACCAATTGAAAATAATGAAACTGAAACTACCGAGGATTTTGATGCTTGGTTTGATGCGGACCTACTTGATCAAGCGATCGAAAGCCTTCCAAATGGGGCAAGAGCCGTTTTCCTTTTAGTTTCCGTGGAGGGCTATTCCCATCAGGAGTCCGCTCAACTTCTTGGAATCTCAGAAAGCACCTCAAAGTCACAGCTGAACTACGCGAAAAACCTGCTTAAAAAACGAATCTCTAAACTACTCCAGGCATGAAAAAGTATTCACCAAATCCGGATTTATGGAGTAAGATCCAACAGCAGAAAGATTTTGACAGTCAAGTAAAGATGCATGCTTCCAATCTGCCTCAGCGAATGCCCAAGGCTGATTTATGGAATGCTATTGAAAAGGAGCTTGATCAAAAAAAGCCTATGATTCCACTTTGGAAGTATCTGGCGGTAGCTGCATCACTTGCTTTTATTCTGATGCTTTCCGGACTCGCCTATTGGAAGGTTGGAGATAATAAAACAGACAATCAATTGATTACTGAAGTAGTGGTTCCAGTGGAAGAAACCGTAAAACCAGAAAACAATTCTCCTGTTCAATTGGAATCAACCACTGAAGAAATAATAAAAACTAAATCGAATGCGCTTAAAGAGGAAACACCTGAGAAACCTAAAATCAAAAGAAGTAACCTTGAACCTTTGGAACTACCTGAAATCGAAAGGACTGGACTAACTATTGAAAACACTTTAATTTCCGAGCTCATTTTTCCGCCAAAACAAGAAGAATTGGCGCAAGAGACTTTTCACAAAGTGCAAATATCCTGGGGATTGAAAGAAAAAATTAAAGTAAGAACACAATTCGCAAGTAGTGAGACAGATCCATTGTTAAACCAACAAGTAAGTCGCATGGAACCTTCCAAGAATTCGATTAAAATAAAATTTCAAAAATAATAATTCACTGAACCTTCTATAAATCTAAGATTATGAAACGACTATTAATAGTTCCTTTCCTGGCATTGCTATGCGCTTTTCAAACGCAAGCACAGGAAGTAGAAAACCCATTAGGAGCCAGCAACCAAGAGTGGCTTGACCGAGATTGGCCAGTCACAGATACCTTGGTTTTTGATTTCCCAAACGAAAGTGCATTGGTACTTTATTTCAACAACACAGAATTTACAGCCTCTGAATTGACTGAAGAGCTTGAACCCTTGCTTCGCAAAGCCACAGATTTTCCTGAATTTACGACGGTTGCCTATAGACTTGGAGAACAATTCTCCAACACCTCACTAAAGCATGTAAAATATCAAATTGAGAAAAAATACGTCCCCTATGTGGACAGTTTAGAAATGACTTTTCCTGTTGGGCTGGATTTTACAGGAGGAGATTTCACTCCAGTAGTAGGGTTTAGAGCGCATCTCAATTGGAGAAACTTTTCACTTGGCGGATCAATTACCAATACTATTTATTTTCCAGAGCGAATAGAAAAAAACATCAAAGTGAACAGCAGCTGGTTTGCAAATGCTGAATTTGCTTGGGAATTCGGAAATCTGGAAGGGCCAAGACGAAACACATTTGGAATCGGTTATTTAATCAATGAAAACAAAAGCCAGCTTTTCAGCGGAACTACGATGCAGGCATATTACAATAGAAAAATCAACAAAAACCTTTCTATCCAAGTTGGAGTGATTTCAACTGAAAACTTCAAAACATTCTACCCTACTTTAGGAATTAGGTTTTGGTAGAAATCTGAAACAATAATATTAGGCACAAAAAAAGCCAGCAAAAATGCTGGCTTTTTTTATTTTTAACTCTTTCGATTTTTATCTGATTCTATCTACTGATCTCACCAAAGCTTCATCTTTTCTGATAAATCTATTGGCAAGCATATTACAAACCATAGCAGCTAATACCGCCCAGAAACCAATTTGATATTGACCATTGTCGTTAGCTCCCAGTTCTGAATTAATACCGTTTGTTGTCAAAAAGATAGTAGCTACTAACCCTACCATGAGCAAAGAATTGACCATATTCAACATCATCTGCCTTCCTCTATTTCTATATTGAAAGATGGAAATAATTGCTAAAAACCCTACAAATGACGCCAGGGCAGCGATATACCATTTGGATTCGGACAAGATTACTTCTCCGGAATTATCATACTTTTCTAAAAACAGCGCTGTCAAAGTGAAGCTTTCTCCAGAATCGGCAATCACTTGATGCCAAAGATCCATTCCTAAAGTAACTCCCATGGCAGCTGCTACAAGGAACAAGAATATTGATTGAACTCGTTGAATCATTTGAATTAAAATTTTTTGCAAATTAACAGGCTTAAAAGATCATTCACAAGGAATAAAGGTTTCTCTACCTCTTTTGCTTCGGAATAGTATCTTTGCACCCGATGAACCAAATCAAGAGATATTTTCTGGAATTGAGCTATAAAGGGACTCCTTATCATGGATGGCAAATCCAGAATAATGCATTTACTGTTCAAGAATGTCTGGAATCGGCTCTTTGCACGTATTTCAGAAAAGAGGTGCCGATCATGGGAAGTGGCAGAACAGATACAGGTGTTCATGCTACGATGCAGGTATGTCATTTTGATTGGGAAGGAGAACTGGAGAGAGTTAAGTTTATCAGGGCTATCAATGGAATTCTCCCTAAAGAAATTTCCATTAACTCCATCCGTGAAGTAAAACCGGATGCACATGCTCGTTTTGATGCAGTCAAAAGATCTTATTTCTACCGTATTATCTTGCAGAAAAATCCTTTTTTGGAAGAAATGGCTTGGTTGAGTTATTTCAGCCCAGATATCTCAAAAATGAATCTGGCAGCGGAAGCACTCTTAAGACATGAGGATTTTGAATGTTTTAGCAAAGTCCACACAGAAGTGAATCACTTTAGATGTAAAATATTTTCAGCAGGATGGGAACAAAAGGACGGTGAATTGTTATTTCATATAACCGCAAACCGTTTTTTACGTGGAATGGTGAGAGCAATTGTGGGAACACTTGTGGAAATCGGACTTGGTAAAAGGAGTCCTGAAGCCATGGATGAAATAATTTTATCTAAAGACCGATCAAAAGCTGGAAAATCAGCACCTGCCCAAGGGCTTTTTTTGAGCCGGATTATTTACCCAGAACAAATCTATTTAGACTAAGAGATTTTGAGCCTAGAGAAAGAAAAACATTCATCCGGTGAAATTGTAGACACCAAGGTATTAAAAAGGCTTTACCAGCAGGTAAAACCATACCGGGCACAATTTTATTTCCTGATATTCCTGACGATTGCCCTGGCAATATTGGCACCTACAAGACCTTATTTTATTCAGGTTGCGATTGACGATTATGTGGCCAAAGGAGATGGTCCCGGCTTGCTTCAGATTATTTATATTCTTGTGGGATTGATGCTCCTTCAGGCATTAGTCCAATGGGCACACACCTTTTATTCTGGTTGGATCGGACAGGTCATTATCAAAGACATCCGGGTTGATCTATATAAACACCTACTAAAACTAAGACTGAAATTCTTTGACAATACTCCAATAGGAAGATTGGTCACAAGGAATGTATCCGACATAGAAACGCTTGCAGATGTTTTCAGCGAAGGACTTGCTGCCATCATTGGAGATTTACTTCAGTTGGTTACGATCCTTGGAGTGATGTTTTACATCGATTGGAAGTTGACTCTGGTAAGTTTGTGTACTCTGCCACTGATGATCATTTCCACTTATATTTTCAAAGAGAAAATCAAAGTGACTTTCAATGATGTGAGAAACGCTGTTTCTAATCTGAATTCATTTTTGCAGGAGCACATCACAGGGATGAACATCGTCCAGATTTTCAATAGAGAAGATCGGGAGTTTGCGAAATTCAAAGAAATCAACAGAGAGCATAGAACAGCGCATATTCGTTCTGTCCTTTATTATTCTATTTATTTTCCAGTAGCTGAAATTATTCAAGCAATTGGGATTGGGCTGGTAGTTTGGTACGGAGCTGTTGGGGTTTTAGGAATGGATCTTCAAGTCGGAATCCTGATTTCATTCATTATGTATCTCCAGTTGTTTTTCCGACCGATCCGAATGATTGCAGATCGATTCAATACCCTACAAATGGGCGTGGTAAGTTCTTCCAGAATTTTCAAATTATTGGAAAGCAAAGAACATATTGCGAATGAAGGAAGCTACAAGCCGAATTCTATCGGTGGAAACATCAAGCTTGATCATGTTTGGTTTGCTTACAATGACGAAGAGTATGTCCTAAAAGACATCAATTTCGAAGTGGAAAGTGGGCAAACTGTAGCTTTGGTTGGAGCTACCGGAGCAGGAAAGTCATCCATCATCAATTTGATTTCAAGGTTTTACGAAATCAACAAAGGAAGCATTTCCATTGACGGAACAGACATCCGTGAGTTTGAGCTTGGTATTTTGAGAAAACATATTGGTGTAGTACTTCAAGACGTTTTTCTCTTTTCTGATACGATTTATTACAATATTACACTTGGCAATCCGTCTATAACCAAAGAGCAAGTCATGGATGCAGCGGAACAGGTTGGTGCAAGAAAATTCATCGAAAGACTTCCTGGTGGGCTCGATTACAATGTCATGGAGCGAGGAGCTACTTTGTCCGTAGGACAGAGACAATTAATTTCCTTTGTCCGGGCAATGGTTTACAATCCTGAAATCATCATTCTGGATGAAGCTACCTCCTCTGTAGATACAGAGACTGAAGAATTGATTCAGGAGTCTATAGACAAAATGATGAAGGGCAGAACCTCGATTGTGATTGCGCATAGGTTATCCACTATCCAAAAAGCTGATAAAATTATTGTGCTTCACAAAGGAGAGATTGTGGAAACAGGCACACATGAAAGCCTGTTGGAGCAAGGCGGATATTATACTCAATTGCATCAAATGCAGTTAAAAACAATGGCTATCTAGCCAAAAATCATATAAGTAAATTCAAATCTGATTACCACGTGAAATTCAAAATTTTAGCAATTGCCTTTTTTATTCCTTTTTTAAGCATGGCCCAAGAGCGGGGAATAGGAATTAGAGTCGGTGAACCGTTTTCAATCACTTACAAAGATTTCATCAGCGATTACATTTCTGTAGAAGGAATGATCGGCAGTGCCGGTGTGAATGGAGCCAGTTATTATCAGAGAGATTTTACCAATAATCCACCGACAAATAATTCATTCTATATTGGCCATTCGGTTAAAAAAGGTCTCTCCCTTAATGCAAGAGCAGCTTATCACGAGGACTTCACGGACAGTTTTGGAATCACACAAGGCTACCTGCTAGCGTATGGTGGAGCTGGGATTCAATTCCGAACTACTCGTGTAAACTATACTTATTCAGTAGATCAAATATCCGGGACTAATCAACAAGAAGAGCGTGTAAATGCTGACTTCGGCCCTGAAGCGTTCATTGGCTCTGAATATTATTTCTCCGATCTCCCAATGAATGTCTTTGCTGAATTTGGGCTTTTTGTAGAGCTCCTGGATCGAGTAGGTCATATGAAGGCACAAGGTGGAGTTGGTGTCCGATATCTTTTCTAAAAAATGAACAAGAAAATTGCCATAGGCGGACTGATCTTATTTGTGATCGCTTTTGGAGCCTATTTCGGTTTTGACAAACTAGGCGGAAACAATCCGATAGAAATAACCTTAGTCGAAAACAAACCTTACAGTTTAGTGGGTTTATCCTATCGGGGAACTCCTCAAGACCCGGATCTGGAACGAGCATTTAAAAATGTAGAAGCACAAAAAGGCCTCCATCCCGGAAGTTCTTTGCATACGATTTATTACAGCGAACCTGCCGGCAAACTGGACACCATGGAAGTTTTTATAGGAATTGATCAAAATTTACCGATTGATAACTTTGAAGTTTTGACCTTTGACGAAAGCAGTTATTTGCTTGCTTCAATTAAAGGAAGCAAATGGGTGATGCCAAATCCAACCACAGTTCAGGACGAAATCAAGGAATATGCCGAGAAAAACAAGCTAAAATTAAGTGGAGTATTCATTGATAAAATTGTATCAGAATCAGAGGTTCAGGTGATCGCTCCCATCCTTTCACAGAATTAATTTACTTTTTTTAACAAAGTCTGTTAGTAAAATTAACCAACCTGAGCACAGTTATTGCCGTGAAAGGAATTATGTTCAAATTTAACCAAACCAACATGAGAAAAATTACTGCCCTAGTTGGACTAATCGGTCTAATGATATTCCAAGCGTGCGAAGGTCCTGTAGGGCCAGAAGGACCTATGGGTCCAGAAGGTGAACCAGGAATAAATATTCTTGGCACAACCTACGAGGTTGAAATTGACTTTACTGAAACAAACGATTACGCTGACCTATTTGAATTCCCTCAAGACTTAATAGAAAGTGATGCAGTTTTAGTTTATAGGCTTTCTGGAATAGACAATGGTAGAGATGTTTGGAGGATCCTTCCTCAAAATTATTTCTTTCAGGAAGGTGTATTGATTTACAACTTCGATTATACCATTAGTGATTTTTCGATTTTCTTAGATGGTCCACTTGATTATTCATTGCTAGGATCAGAATGGACTGATGGACAAATTTTCAGAGTGGTCGTTCTTCCTTCTGACTTCCCAGATGCTAGAATTGATTATTCTGATTATGAAGGCACTATGAAATTGCTGAACATTGAAGAAAATGACTTCGTTAGGATTGAGCCTAAAAAATAAAATATTAATCTAAACCAACTGATTACCACAAACAGGATTTTTGCAATGCGAAGGTCCTGTTTTTTTTATGTTCGATTTTTTCAGTGCCAAAATTAATTTGGCTGTTATCTTTGCGGCATGGAATTACAAAATGATCTATTGCTGAGAGCTGCCAAAGGCGAAAAGACCGAAAGGACTCCAGTTTGGTTGATGCGTCAGGCAGGCAGAATCTTACCTGAATATCGTGCTGTGCGTGAAAGCGTCAGTGGCTTTATAGAGTTAGCCCAAACTCCAGAGCTTGCTGCAGAAGTGACTATTCAGCCTGTTGATTTATTAGGCGTAGATGCTGCGATCATATTTTCTGACATTTTGGTGATCCCAGAAGCAATGGGACTGCCTTATGAAATGGTGGAAAAAAGAGGCCCTTGGTTTCCTAATACAGTAAACAACGAGTCAGATCTCAAGAAATTGAGAATTGCAAACGGAGCAAATGATCTTAGCTATGTGATCAAAGCCATCGAAATAACCAAGAAAAACCTAAATGGTCGAGTTCCTTTGATTGGATTTGCAGGAGCTCCATGGACTATTTTTGCTTACATGGTAGAAGGAAGTGGAAGTAAGACATTCTCAAAAGCCAGAGAGATGCTTTATACACAACCGGCATTTTCTCACAAACTGCTTCAGATGATTACTGATAGCACCATCAATTATTTAAAGGCTCAAATCGCTGCCGGTGCAAACCTTGTTCAGATCTTTGATAGCTGGGCTGGAATTTTGGGTCCAAAACAATATGCGGAGTTTTCTCATCAATACATTTCTCAAATCTGTGATGCTATCACAGAAGTTCCAGTCACAGTATTTGCCAAAGGAGCTTTCTTTGCAAGAGAGGAAATGAGCAAATTAAATTGCGAAACAATCGGACTTGACTGGAATATGGGAATTGCTGAATCGAGAAAATTGATCGGCACAGAAAAAACCTTACAAGGAAACCTTGATCCTGCAGCTCTATATGGAAATCCTGAACAAGTCAGAAATGCGACGATTGATATGATGGAACAATTTAAAGGAAGCCGACATATCGCCAACCTAGGTCATGGCGTTTATCCTGACATTGATCCTGAAAATGTCAAAGTATTTATCCAAACTGTAAAGGATTTCAACTAATCTGGAAATAAATTTATAAAAAGAGAGCCCGATTTTATATTAAAACCGGGCTCTCTTTATTTTTAGCGCTTAAGAGATTTCAATTACGGGATCTCCTACTTTTATTTTCCCTGTACTCAAAGCCACCATATTTTGGCCAAAAAGAACTTTGTTTCCTACAGTCCTGTAAGAAGCCAGAGTTTTCAATGGCTCTTTTCCTTTGGCTGCACTTTCCTGGTCAATCGTTGTTAACACACACCTTGCGCAGGGTTTGATGATGCTAAACTCGAGATCACCGATTCGAACAGCATTCATTTTATCTTCTGCAAAAGGTTTTCCTCCTGAAAAAACAATGTTTGGCCTGAATCGATCCATTGGTACAGATACTTCCAACTTCGAATTGAGATCATTTAAAGAAGATTGCCCAATGATCAGGTAAGGCATTCCATCTGCAAAACTGACAACTTCTCCATTTTTGGCATATTTTGGATCCACCCTTCTCTCACTTGACAATGGCATCTTCACCAAACTGACATCCATTCCCAATTTGCCACTAAACCAACGATCAAATTCCTCATCAACCGAAACAGCAATTACTGAATCATCCCAAACCTGAACTTCTATTTCTTTCCCGGTCGTTTTGTCAAAGGGTATTCTTATTTGATTATTTCTATCCTTTTTTTCAAAAACCAGTAAAGAATCCTGGGCGAGCAACACTTGCAATTGAGCCATCTTGGGACATTCCCTTTGGGATAAAAATGCACCGTCTTGTTTCACCAACATCCATCTTCTATCGTGCTGAAAACCTTTATCTTCTACCCAAGCCTCCGTTACCCTGACCCCACCAAGCGATTTGATTGGATAAATAAAAATATCCTGAACTAGATAATTTGAATGCATGCCTAAAAATAAGATAGTTAGATAGGAATGACCAGATTAACTTAAATAATTTGAGATACCCAAGAATGATATATGAGTTTTAAAATAATGCCAGCAAAATGGAATGACTTCCCACTGGTTATTTATCTGGATTAGGGCTGATCCAATGATGATCATCAAAACCCATCTAAACCGTTCCTTATTTCCTTTAAAAAAGCGCCTCATACTACAGAGATAGATGCGACATCCCGAAGAAAGGTTGCATGAAAAAGTTAAAAAGTGAATTTCCTGTCATAATTGGGAAAGAATGGAACGCCAAGTGACATATCTGGAAAAAGATCGAAATCCACCTGCCATCCTTTCTGCCAAT
Source organism: Algoriphagus iocasae (assembly GCF_014206875.1). Classification (GTDB taxonomy): domain Bacteria; phylum Bacteroidota; class Bacteroidia; order Cytophagales; family Cyclobacteriaceae; genus Algoriphagus; species Algoriphagus iocasae. The sequence continues at coordinate 190,240 of NZ_JACIJO010000004.1, forward strand.
CTGACACAAAAACTAGGTTTTTTAGCAATGGCACATCCCTTGAAGAAAGGAGGAAGTAACTCATTGAAACAAACAAAAAAATATAATTATGGGAAAAATTATCGGCATTGACTTGGGTACCACCAACTCCTGCGTAGCCGTTATGGAGGGTAATGAGCCTGTAGTCATCCAAAACAGCGAAGGAAGAAGAACCACACCTTCAATTGTGGCTTTTCTTGACAACGGAAACGGAGAGCGCAAAGTAGGAGATCCTGCAAAACGTCAGGCCATCACCAACCCTGCCAATACCATTTCCTCAGTGAAAAGATTTATGGGTAAGAAATTCTCTGAAGTTTCTGAAGAGAAAAAGCATGCCTCTTATAAAGTAGAAAAAGGAACCAATGATACGATCGTCGTAAAAATTGGCGACAGATCTTATACTCCACAGGAACTTTCTGCAATGATTCTTCAAAAAATGAAGAGTACAGCAGAAGACTTCTTGGGTCAGGAAGTGACTGAAGCGGTAATTACTGTTCCTGCTTATTTCAATGACTCTGAGCGTCAAGCCACTAAAGAAGCTGGACAAATTGCAGGTCTTGAAGTAAAAAGAATCATCAACGAGCCTACTGCTGCTGCATTGGCTTACGGGATGGACAAGAAAAACCATGACATGAAAATAGCAGTGTATGACCTTGGTGGTGGTACATTTGATATTTCAGTATTGGAACTTGGTGACGGAGTATTTGAAGTAAAATCAACCAACGGTGATGTACACCTTGGTGGTGATGACTTCGATCAGGTAATCATCAACTGGCTTGCTGACGAATTCAAAGCTGAAGAGCAAATCGATTTGAGACAAGATCCAATGGCTCTTCAGAGATTGAAGGAAGCTGCTGAAAAAGCTAAAATCGAACTTTCAAGTTCTTCTTCTACAGAAATCAATTTGCCATATATCACTGCAACTCAAACAGGTCCTAAGCACTTGGTAAGAACCTTGAGTAGATCTAAGTTTGAGCAGCTTTCAGAAGATTTGGTAAGAAGATCAATGGAGCCTTGTAAGAAGGCTTTGGCTGATGCAGGCATGAGCCCATCTGATATTGACGAAGTGATCTTGGTAGGTGGTTCTACAAGAATCCCTAAAATCCAGGAAGAAGTAGAGAAGTTCTTTGGAAAGAAGCCTTCTAAAGGTGTTAACCCTGATGAGGTGGTTGCAATCGGTGCAGCGATCCAAGGTGGTGTATTGACAGGTGAAGTGAAAGACGTTCTTCTTCTAGACGTAACTCCACTTTCTCTAGGAATCGAGACTATGGGTGGTGTATTCACCAAATTGATCGAATCCAATACTACTATTCCTACTAAGAAATCTGAGGTATTCTCAACCGCAGCTGACAACCAGCCAGCAGTAGACATTCACGTGCTACAGGGAGAGAGACCAATGGCTAAGGACAACAGAACGATTGGTAGATTCCAACTTTCTGACATTCCACCAGCACAAAGAGGTGTTCCTCAGATCGAAGTAACTTTCGACATTGATGCGAATGGTATCTTGAATGTATCTGCGAAAGATAAGGGAACAGGAAAAGAGCAAAAGATTAAGATTGAAGCTTCTTCTGGTCTTTCTCAAGAGGAGATCGATAGAATGAAGAATGAAGCAGAAGCAAATGCTGCTGCTGATAAAGCTGAAAAAGAAAAAATCGAGAAATTGAATCAGGCTGACAGCCTTGTATTCCAGACTGAGAAGCAATTGAAAGAATACGGAGACAAGCTTTCCGAAGGAAACAAAACTGCTATCAGCTCTGCTCTTGAAACTTTGAAGGCAGCACATCAGTCTCAGAACCTTGAAGGAATTGACAGTGCAATGGAAGGATTGAACAAAGCTTGGGAAGCTGCTTCTCAGGAAATGTACAATGCTGCTGGTGCTGCCGGTGCTCAACCAGGACCTGACGCAAATGCAGGAACTGACGAAGCAGCTTCAGGTGATGGAGTTTCTGACGTGGACTATGAAGAAGTTAGCGAAGACAAGAAATAAGTTTCTTCTAAACCAACTCCAAACGGCATCTGTTAAAAGCAGGTGCCGTTTATTTGTTTAAGCGAAAATCTTAAAAATGAAACTTACTGCTGATAATAAACTTAAGAATCTCATAGTAGTTGGAGATCGAGTATTGATAAAGCTTAAGAAGCCGAATGAAAAAACAGGCTCGGGCTTATACTTACCTCCTGGAGTTCAGGAAAAAGAGAAGGTCCAACAAGGTTATATTATAAAAACCGGACCTGGCTACCCTATTCCTATGGCTACTGAAGATCAAGAACCTTGGATGGAAAAAGAAGAGCAAATCAAGTATGTTCCTCTTCAAGCTAAAGAAGGTGATTTAGCAATTTTCCTGTTAAACGGTTCCTTTGAAGTGATTTACGAGGGAGAAAAATTCCATATTGTTCCTCAAAGTTCTATCCTTATGCTCGAGAGAGAGCAAGAACTATAAAAAAAGCCCGGTTACTCACCGGGCTGATTTGTTTTTTGTCAATGCCACCAGAACTTCCTGGCTTTCATTGATTTTGGTAAAACATAACTAGCTTTTGATTCCACAACAGCTAATTCAGGATCTTCCCAAACTTTTCTGTTTTTAGCTTTTAACCCTTTCGGATCATTAATATTTTTTCTAGTGTAAATAAAAGACTGAGAACCTGACCTATTCCAAACCTTGGCATTTTTTGCCGCAGGTCCTGTTTTACTGAAAGGTTTGTCATAGTATACAACTGCGACGGCGTTTTTAGTCTTTTCAGAAATTTTCGCATTTTTTGCTTTGGGCCCGGTGGTAGTCTGGGCATAGGTAGCAAAAGCAATAAACATGGCCGCTACTATTAAAAACGGTCTTTTCATCGATTTATATTTGGGTTGTTGATATAAAAATATACTGATTTTCAGGCTTGAAGTTTCACTTTCGTGATATTTTTTGAAATATTTTGACAGTTATCAAAAATTATATTCCGATTTAAAGCGAATGAAACAACTCAAACAGAATATTTAATCGTTTTAAAAAATACCTGAAAATCAAAAAGAACCGTATTATTAGCAAAAACTGAATTAAAAAACACCCTACTACAAGAGCAAATAAGCTGAAAATAAAAAAAACCGAGATGAAAATCACCTCGGCTTTATTGACAATAGACCCTGTTTATTCTTTAGAAAGAAAATACTGCCGCTAATAAGAAAGACGACAAACTTTTACTTCCTGCTAGATCTTTATTTAAGAAGAAATCATCTTCACTCATTGTATCCAATCTCAATTCAGGAATCAATGTAAGATTTTTTCCGATTTTCGCATTTCCTGAAAGTGTCACCGCAAATACATTTCCTTCACCGCCTTCTTCAGCTGGTTTATCAAGACCTACTACCCCGTCAAGACCTCCATTGAATACACTGAAGTACTCACCTCTTAAGCCGATGGAGAAATTCTCAGAAGTGGCTGCTTGAAGATAACCGGCAAATCCATAGAAACCAGCACCATCACCATCCACATCTTGGGCATCACTACCATTATAAACTTCACCTGCAGCAGTTGTATTATAAGTTGTATTTACACCTAAGTAAAGTGTCTCAGTTAAATTAAACCCAGTAGTTAAATCTACTTGGAATGTACTTCCCAAAGAGCTTTGACCTGGAACTAAACCTCCTTGATCAACATCCAACTTCCCGTCTTGATCACCATATACAAAGTTCAAGTATGTGCTTCCTGCATCGGTTGAGTAACCCAATTGCGCTCCATAGGTATAAGTACCGTTTAAGTTAAACTCCGTCATATCAGTCGGGTTCATTACCGCTGCCATCAAAGAAAACTTATCAGACAGTGCAAAGTCCGCTTTTAAGCCAGTATGAGAAAATGGACCATAGGAGAACATGTAAGAAGTAGAGTAGTTAAAGTTACCAGTTGGTGAAATCACCTCATATCCAAGAAAGGTATTGAAGTTACCAAAAGTCAAAGTCACTACATCATTTACATTCCAGTAAACATAAAGCTGATTTATAATTTGAGAACTTCCAGCCATTCCTCCAGCATAAAGAGGAGAACCGAAAACAGCATCCTCACCTCGAGGACCGAAAACCAAATCTGCTACTGCACCGACTTTTTCACCTTCATAAGTAGCAATGATGTTTGCCATACCTAAAGAGAAACCTGGCAAATTGCCAAACGAAGAGGCAGGAGCCTGAAAGTTTTCACCTTTATTCGGTGCATTAAAATTGGTTCTGAAATAAGCATCTACAGAACCTGAGAAAGTGAATTTTGATGGCTCTTTTTCCTCCTCAACGATAATAACTTCTTGACCAAAGCTTAAAGTAGATACAGAGAAGAGAGATGCGAATATTAGTAGTTGTATTTTTTTCATTTTAATTTTAAATGTTGGTTAATGATAGATAGTTGACCTTTAGTCCTGCCCTATGGAGAGAGAGTCGCATTTTTTTCCAAAAAGGCAGGACTATTAATATGAATTGACTATTCGTCGTAAACGATGGTATAACCACGGATTCCATGTTCGTGAGAATCCAACCCACTTTTCTCGTGTTCTTCAGAAACTCTGATACCTACAGTCATTTTTAGAACATAGAAAATCACAAAAGCAGAAACGAAAGCAGTTACACCGCAAATTGCAACACCCATCAGCTGAGTGATGAATGAGTGGTCAGGATTTGTAGAAAAAATACCCACTGCTAAAGTTCCCCAAACACCGCATGTTAAGTGAACAGAAACTGCACCTACAACATCATCTAGCTTAAGTCTATCCAACAGTACTGCAGAAAGAACAACCAATATACCAGCTACAAAACCTACAATCACCGCAGACCCAGGATTGATCACATCTGCACCAGCAGTAATACCTACTAGTCCAGCCAGAACTCCATTCAACACCATCCCCAGATCCAATCTCTTGAATACAAAATAACCAGCTAAGAAACCTCCCATACCGCCAGCACATGCTGCAAGACATGTAGTTACAAGTACAAAGGACACTAAACCTGGATCAGCAGAAAGAACAGAACCACCGTTAAAGCCGAACCAACCTAACCACAATAAGAAAACACCGATTACCGCAAGAGGTACTGAAGCACCAGGCTTATCCACTGTTTTTCCATTAACATATTTTCCAATTCTAGGACCAACCAAGATCACTCCTGCCAAAGCTCCCCATCCACCTACTGAGTGTACAAGTGTACTTCCTGCAAAATCATAGAATCCCATATCATCCAATGCTCCACCACCCCATTTCCAACTACCGATGATTGGATAAACCAACCCTACGAAGAACAATGTGAAGATCAAATAAGCCCAAAGCTTAACTCGTTCTGCAATTGCACCTGAAACGATGGTGGCAGCTGTAGCAGCAAACATTGCCTGGAACAAGAAGTCTGTCCAATAAGTGTATCCTCCATCAGCATAAGCTGAAGTCACATCAGCATCTCCAGGAGAAAACCAAAACATGCTCCATCCAGAAGCATCAAACCCAAACCATCCTGGAGTTTCAAAACCAGGATACATTAAGTAGAAACCAGCTACCGCATAGGTCAAAATTCCTATTATCGGCGTAATGGTGTTTTTAAACAGGATGTTTACTGTGTTTTTGGCTTGACCAAATCCAGCTTCTACTCCAGCAAAGCCTAAGTGCATAATAAACACTAGTGCTGTGGAGAGCATCATCCATACATTGTTTGTCGTGAGAATGTTTTGCGTCAGTTCTGCAGAAACATCCATTGTCGCGGCCGCATCTTGGGCCAACAGGGGTGCGAAATACATCATAGGTTTTATTGAAATTTTGAAATAATTTCAGAATAATTAATAGGTCTGAGTTTTTTAACTCGAATCGAATGTAATCACATTAATAGGAATAAAACAAATCCACTTTTTCAAAAAATGCCATATTTATTGACTTTGTTGGTTATTTTTCAACCCATTTTTTAAGGATTTTACAATTTTTTATACAAAATCACTGTTTTCAACACCCATTCAGTTATAAAAATATTATTTGGCCAATATGGACTTTATTCTTCGAAATCGATTTCTAAAAAGGCGAATAAGAATTTTATATATTTTAAAGGATCCAAAACAATATTTTATATTGAATTTTTTACTTTTTCAATATTTTCGAACAAATCATTGGTTTTACAAAAAATATAAATTTTAAATAAATGATATTTTTTTTACCGCTTATCTAAAAAAACCAATGATTTTTTAACAAAACCCCACCACTTATCAACTGGATAAATAAAAAAAACCGGGTTTTCCCCGGTTTTTGATAAAAAATGAAAGCAAAGTCTTATTTCAACCTATATTCTGCAAATTCTTTTGCAAAATAGGTCAATATCACCTTCGCGCCAGACCTCCGAATACTTGTCAAGACCTCAAGCATTGCTCTTTCAGGGTCAATCCAACCTTTTTCTGCCGCAGCTTTAACCATACTGTATTCGCCAGACACATTATATGCTGCAATTGGAACCGGATAATTATCGTGAAGTAGCTTAATAATATCCAAATAAGCCAAAGCTGGCTTTACCATTAAAAAATCTGCACCCTCTTCTAAATCCAAATCCGCTTCAATCAATGCTTCTTGACTATTCGCGGGATTCATCTGGTAAGTCTTCTTATCTCCAAACTTTGGTGCAGAATCAAGAGCATCTCTGAAAGGACCGTAAAATGCACTTGCATACTTAGCTGTGTAAGACATTATAGAAGTCTCTGTAAAACCTTGATTATCCAACATTTCACGGATATACCCCACACGACCATCCATCATATCAGAAGGCCCAATAATATCAACCCCTGCATCAGCTTGGGCCAATGACATCTTTCCAAGAATTTCAAGGGTCTCATCATTTAATATCTTTCCATCCTTAACCACACCATCATGCCCATCACTACTATAAGGATCCATTGCCACATCTGACATCAAGCACAACTCAGGAAAATTCTTCTTTATCTCCCTAAGCCCTTTTAAATAAAATGTCTCAGGATTATACGATTCAGTTGCCATTGAATCTTTTAAACTCTCAGGATATGCAGGAAAAACATCAAAAGTTTTAATACCTAGTTTTAGACAGGATTCAATTTCCTTTAACATGGTATCAATAGAAAATCGATAAATATCTGGCATGGAATCCACCTCAATCTTTTTACCAGTACCTTCCAGTAAAAACATTGGGAAAATCAAATCATTCACAGAAAGGGATGTTTCTTCTACGAGATTCCGAATGGCTTCTGATTTCCGATTTCTTCTTGGGCGTCTATTCATGGGTAATTTGTTTTCGGATATAAAGGTACAACGGAGAAATTCTTCCTTGAAATGATTCTTAATTTATCAACCAACCTTTATGTCTACTCTCTTCATTTTATTAAATTATAAGATCAACACTTTTTATGGCTACAATCAAATATATTAATTCAATTTTCTGCAATTGGGAAAAATATGAATGTCTGGATATTAGACCAATCGAATCAAGAAATATCTATCCCATATCAAGAGTAACTAGTCATTTTGATTATTCTGAAAAGGAATTAAAAAAATTAAGAAGACAAGGTTTTTCAAGTGCCATAGGAAAAGATATAATGGATAGAATTGAAGATCTCTCTATTCTATTTTCAAAAAATAAGCCGGTTCTTCTTTTAGATGAAAGCCCATTTTATATCGCTCAGGCAATTTGGCAACACTACCAACCTACTTCTAATGTATTTATTTATAAGGGTGGATATGGCGCACTTTTAAAAGAGGCTAATAAGGTTTTAAAATCAAAATACCATTTTATAATACTATGTGGAGAGACTGGAGTTGGTAAAACAGACTTATTGAATAGTTTAGAAAAAAAAGGAGAACAAGTTCTGAATCTGGAGGAAATAGCAAGACATAATGGATCTGTATTTGGAAATTTATCTAACCAAAATCAGCCAATTCAGGAAACTTTTATCCTTGATCTCGCTCTTATTTTAAGTGAATATGATCAGAAAAAACCAATATTTGTTGAGTCAGAAAAATTCAGTTTAGGGAAGAACATTATTCCATTAACCCTTTCAGAATCATTTGAAAATGGAATAAAAATAAGACTCTTTCTACCAAAAGAAAATCGCATCAAACGATTGGTAAAGGAATATGCTGCTGTAAATGATTTTAAGCTTAAAGAGGGAATTGAAAAACTAAAATTCAGAATTGGAAAAGATGCTTCCTCTCAGATAATAAGAGACTTGGAACAGAAAAATTATGATAAGGTTGCAGAAAGACTTATCGAGTATTTTGATTCGACCGAATCATACCAATCCATTCATACCCAAGAGTATGATATGACAATAAATAACCTTGAAATCAATAAAGCTGCAGAAGAACTAATCAAAAATTTGGGCAAAAAAAAACGTCTCCCGTAGAAGACGCTACTGTGCCTACAGAGTGTCAATGCATTACTCTTCGTTTTGCTGTTATTCAAGTTTCAATTTCTTGTTTTCTTCTCTTGCTTGCTCAGATTCCTAACACCGAAGTGCGTTTATCTTAAATATTTAAATTTCATTTATAATACCATTAATTTAAGGATTTACTATTTATTATCCAATACTAAATCAAACCGTAATCCGCTACTTCCTTCCCCTCGACCTGTCCTTTTCCTTCTTCCGTACCAGGATACAATTTTTCCATTATACCACCTTGTTCTCTGATAAGTCCCCGTCAATTTCACACCAGATCTAGGTATTTCTTCTTCATTAATGAAAAATGGCGTTTTTTGACTGTCATCTTCATTGATTCCATCTCTTAAAAGTTGAGTTCTTGGTCTTATAGCATGTGGTTCAAATATTTCCAATATTCTGGGCATAGATGCTCTTTGAAAATGAATTTCGCGGTTTGAGCCTTTCTGATGAACAGCAATAAATGGAATCCAATTTTCACTTACGCTATTTCCCAATTGATATTTCAACTGGGGCTTATATGTTGTCGCTCTACTATCTATAGCATTCAAATTGATTTCAGGCAATACTATCTCATCCGCAACTTCTTCTTCCTTAATAAGTCTCTCAAATTCTGAGTTTAGGTTACTTGCAGCCTCGTATCCATCCATACCTCCTCCTAAACTATCTGGAATTCTAGATTCAATTCCCCAGACCATATTCGCCATTTCATCTCTGATAAACTTAACTTCTTCAATTGCTTCACTTTCTAGCGTCTTGACAGCTGCTGCAGGAAGCAATATTCGTTTATCAAATGCAGGTGCCTCAAATTCCCCTTTATCAACTGTTAGGGAATACATATTCCATTCGTTCCAGCTTTCCCCATTTTTATGAGCCGCATCTACAAAGTAATTTTGACCGAAAGTATCCCTGACCAAAATTCCCTCTACTTCAGCAAATGTCCCAGTGGGTATATCATAAGGAATTGAGAGCCAATCATTGCTATACTGAAGCGCATATTGGGTCACGAGTATTTTTGCAATATCTGTATCAGAAGCTTTTAAATTCCCAAGATCGATAGAACCATCTTCCATTTCCCACCATCTTGAATTCGGCATTCCCGCAAAGCTTGCCTCAGATGGTATTACGGTCAATACTTCTCTTTTTCTTATAGTTTCATCGATGGAGCTGCTTCCTTCCTCTTTTTCTTTCGCAACATCAAATGAATACCAATCAAGATGACCTTGGAAATATTCATCTGCTTTTAGCTCTGTTTGAGTTCCATTTCCTTCGTCAATTGTTGTCTTAAAAGTATATTCTAACCGATTATTTAACCAAGAATCATCCTGACTGTTTTCAGGTAAATTCAATTCATTTACGACATAATCAATCCATTTTTTAGCAGCATCTTGAGCTATTGTCTTATGTTTCGAAAGTATAAACTTATCAGGACTAGGAGTTTGACTCCCCGCTAATACAAAATTGTTGATTTTAGAAAAATCCCGGTCAAGTTCTAACCAGAGTCCACGGCCATTTACAGCTCTTCCAGCCATAGCACGGAGAAATGAAGAAGCTTGCTGCAAACTTAAACTCCTTGCTTTTACAGTAGTCTCTTGTGCCGTTTCTCCATCTTCGATTTCAGGTAAAACAAAAGGATACTTTTCTAAAAATTGATTTTTATACATGCCGGTCGTATAACCTTGGCTAGTAGGAGCATTTCCTCCCACCTCATCTAATACCTGTAAAAACTTTTTTCCAAGCCTTACTGCCATCTTTAGATCAATATCAGGGATTATCCGCTCCACTCTTGTTTCGAGTGGGATAGCTTCTGAATAAGGAGTTTTTAGCCCATTTGCGCCTGTAAAAGACGTCATCCTTACAGTATTTATGGCAACTTTAGCGAAAATTGCTGACCCCGCATCTTCTCCCTTCAGCTCTCCAAATTGGAATTGTCTTGCTAGCATCCATAATGGATCATGGACTTTTGCAGCCAAAGAGTCATCTAATTCTTCCTCTCGAGGACGTCCTTCTATTCGGTTATACGCCCTAAACGGTTCACATGCCTGATATTTAATACTCATGATAATTCTTCCGGTTCATGTCCAACATTTACACTTGTATAATCAATGAAATAGCCTAGGCTTTCCTCATCCCCAGGTTGAGGGTCGTTATCTGGATTGTCATCTGAGGATGCCAATTCCTGCGCAAATTTATCATCACCAAATGCTAAAGTAGCCGTGGCAGGAAGCAACTGGGAGAACATTGAATCATCAACTTGATCAGGCTCCACCGATCTTAATTTTGCAAGATTAAAAGCTTCTTCTACGCATAGCGCTAATTGTTCAAAATCCCAAGTCCCTGTTTTTTCAGGAGGAACAGCCAGTAAAAGATTTTGAGGTGCTCTGGAATCCGGCTGATTAAAGTGGAAAGCAATTCCCGTGGTTTCTTTCTCATCTGGAATTATTTCCATCCATTCATCTAGTAACAATCCTACACTGATTTGCTGTAAGTTTTCCCTTTCAAAAATCAACAAAGACAACCTATCTCCATCTGGTTTAAAAGTCTCCGGATAGGAAGCCCCAAGCCAATAATCTCTTTCATCGACTGGAGGAAGATTATTCATATCAAATGGTAACTGAATTGGCTTTAAACTGATCGAATCTTCCTGGAAAACTTCTCCTAACATCGAAACTGTTTCTAGATGACCCAACCTATTTCTAACTAATGAAATTCCAGACCACCAGTCTTGAGGATAGTTTTCAGCGTGATTTCGAAGTGGGCCTTCCGTTACAGTTAAATTCATCTGTCCGGTAAGATCTGCCTCGTTTGATATCGTGACTTTAGGAAGGATTTTGAAACCGCGACCAAAGAATTTAGATGAAAAATCAGCCGTAAAACTCACCCATTTCCCTTGATCCACCTCTAATTCCAATTCTGAAAATTTTGCCTGAGCAAATGCAATATTTTCTGCCATTTTAGTTTTGGCGGAAATTATCCTTTGTGCCAATGTCAAGATATCTTCATTTGAGTCTGTTGGGTAAAATCCAGAAAATCCATATTCTGTCAATGATACTAAAGAACTAATCGCCAATTCGCGCTCAGACTGGCTATAAGTAGTCTTTGATAATTCAAAAGGAGACAAAGAATCAAAAAGATTTTGATAATCAGTCATTGCCTCATTCATTCTAGCCAGCAGATCGTCTGTATCAATTCCCGGGGCAACCGGTCCAAAATTCAAATCATCTTCTGCAATTCTGTAATCTCTCGCATCTGCTCCTCTGGCAGCTCCAATAACTTTTCCCAAATGCTGTAAAAGGGATACAATCTCTCCGAAACTTAAATCAGAAGAACTGGCTGCTTCATTAAAACTTAATTTAATTTTATCATTTTCCGTGGCTCCATTTTGCTTAAGAAAATCAATTGCCCTTGCTTGTAATTCATTTTGACTTTCATCCCCACCTGTTGTAATCAAAAGCACCAAATCAATAGCCTGCATACCCAGATCTACTAAATTCATACTTGTTTCTGTATCTCCAAAAGTAGCTTTCCAGCTTATCTTAACAGGATCACCGATTTTTGAAGCCAACCAATTATTCAAAGATGGTTCTGCTTTACTTTTAGGACTAACAGGTATTCCTGCCCAAGGGGAATTAGAATTTGAAGCAACTAGAATCTGAAGTAAGGCCCTTTGGGTAACCATTACTCCTTGTCTCATACTTTTTATTATCTCAGGGTCAAGCGGTACTTTTCCCTCCGAAATCGAGTTCAAGACAGCACTAGCTCTCACATGATTTCCACGAACTAATTGGTAAACTCCTTCTGCAGTGACCAAATCCCCAAGTGAATCAATCGCATCTGCCATGTTATCTAACTCATGTACAATTGCTTTTAGTTTTTTACGCTCAAGACTAGCATTTGACCCCGTACTTGGATTTGCAGGGTTTGGAAGTTGGCTTGCTAATCCCCACGGGTAACCTCTGAAGCTTACCGGTGAAGTTTGATCATTGATGATGTTTTCAACAAAAGTTTTATCCGGATTCCATAATCCAGCTTTATCAAGCTCACTTTCAATATGATCTACCAATGCCAAGCCATCTACAACATTTGCCGCTTTGACTGCTTCGGCTTGCGTTGTGTCTGTAGGATCGACTGAGGAATCTGAATATGTCGGGAATTTTCTCCTCAATCGATAGATATAGACATCCATCTCCAAAGGTTTGCCTGAACCATCATCATATTTTTCATGGAGGGCTCTTTCAAATATATACCCCAAAAGCGCTCCTGTCTCTTGGCCATTCCCTACCCCTTCTAATAAATGAAGAGCCATTCTTATTCTTTTGGAAGTCAGGTTTATCGAGAGAGCATTATTTCCATCACCCTTATCCTTAATAGAGTTATAACCAGCCCTCAAAACTGCAGCAGTCACTGCGTGGTTCATACTTGGACCATGAATAAAACCTTGGCTATCCGCCAACTCTTTTACTTCCTGTCCATTTGATGACTCTAGGCCTTTTGGTAAATTACTTTTAACAATATCAGGACCTTCTGATTTTTTTAAGTCATGAACAAAACCATAAGCCCCTAGGTAAGTGCCCGTAGACTTAACTTTTCGCAATTCCCTTAATCGATAATCAGATAAACCAGTCAACCAAGCATCTAAACGATAACTCACCAAGTCAATATGCGAAGCCAATAATCTTTCTAAGTCCTCTACATCTAAATCCTTGATTTTTTCCAATGCCCTACGGGCATAAATACTGCGATCATAAACCCAAGCCCCTCGTAACATTGCCATCAAAACTGAATATTGGACTTGTTGCTCGCCATCTACTTCTACTTTGGGCAGATCGGAAAATTTTAACTGGACCAAATCCGCCAAATTACTTGTTTCAAGTAGCCATTCGATGTAATTCTTCCCTTTGTCAGTGGTCGCAAGTTTTTCTGTCCCGATTTTAGGATCCTGTACTAAATGGCCAAGTATAAAATTCCCCTCGGTAAATCTGTTTTTATAAATATTGGTTTTTGAAATAGCATTGGACTGTGTAGCAGAGGTAGTATGCCCTAATCCCTTTAAGAGTAAGTTATAATTTGCTCCTATTTCTGAAGGGCTGAATTTATCTATGATATGATCCCAGTTTACATTAAATCCTAATCCCTCTTCTTCAGGTTCTTGCCATCTATTTGCGGCATTGACGCCGAAACGGAAGAAAAACTCCTTAGAAAGAGGCTCCATTCCCAAAATTTTCAAAAACTCAGCTTGTGGGTCAGTACCGTATTTATCACTATTGATGTTAATCGCATCCTCATTAAAAATCTCAAATGCCACTTTAGTCTGTTTTAAAAACAAGGTCAGATTCTTAATATAATTTGATTCCGTTCCTTTATTAGTACTTCCTTGGGATTTGAATAACTTAATAGGAGTAACAGGTAGAACTCCGTAAGGTTGATTATCCACACGGAAGATTGGTATGGTGCCTAATCCAGATACGTGATTAAGCATGAACAACATGGTCTGAGTAATATCAAAATCCTCCAAAAGATTATTGACCATCACATTGAAATAATACTTCAGAGTAGAATTGAATAATGCACGATTCATCGCACGACCATTACAGATATCCTTTTTATCATGATTCCGAATGAAGTCAGCAATATCATTAGGGAGTCCAATGGCCTCTTTAAAGAATTGACCATCAGTTATATTTAACTCATTACTAGAATCAAAACTATTTAAATATTGAGGAGTATCTTCAGAGAAAAATAAATCAAAGGCTCCATCCATATCATTGTCCAAGGCACGATAAGGCGATTTTACATTTTCTGTATTATTGGTTGCAGTCCCAGCAGGCAAATATTCCAGGCCACCATCACTATAAAGATGATTTGTAAATAGCTTATTGATCAATTTTTGGCTTTCAATTGCATCCTTATTTTGGACTCCATAAGCCATAACCAGATCAAACCCTCTGACAAAATCATCTTTATCCAAAGGGATTTTTACAGCCATTCCAGCTTCCACTGCCGCATTAAAATCAAACATCCAATTTATTTCATCTGGAATTTCCAAATCGCCATTTGGCAAATGCTTGAATTTTTCTGCCTGATCTCCGCTAGGGTCTAAACTTACCGGAAGAGGTTTTTGGACCGTCTTCCCTGTAACTATATGCTGGTATTGGTTATTTCTTTTGGTAATTACTACAAAACGATCTGGTAAAGCTTCTGTAAAACCAGCCCTATCCCAACTTTTGGTTTTCTTTTCCACTTCCGGAAAAGTCAAAGTTGGTTTAAATGGCTCATTCAGCTCTATTAAATGAGTTTTATAATATTCATAAACAATCCTTCCGGATTCATTAATCAGCATCGCCAATTTCTCAATTTGAGATTTTTGCGCTGGAGAAGTTCGGGGTGTCACCCAACTATTAAGCTGGTCTATCAATTCTCTGAAATAAGATATCGCTTGATCTAAAGTGGCTTTAGTCTCAATACAAGGAGAAAAATTAGTCTTACTTAATAATTTTTTAATTTGAGTTGGTGCAGATTCGAAGCTTTCAATCAAATTCGTTATCCTTGCCTCAGTCTTGGTTTTTGATATTCTCTTTTTCTCATAGCCAAGATTCTTAATCAAAAATTTCTCAAGAGAATTACTAATAGTTTGAATTTTTCCTGTTTTTATTTCTTTTGGCTCAACTGCTCGAATGGCATAAGCAGCCCTTCTCACCCCCAAACTAGAGGCCGCTGCTCTCCATGCCCCTAATTTGGCAGCTGCTCTTTCTGATTCAGTTTTGCTGTAAACTTCATAGTAAAAATCACGTGCTACCCTTTCTTCATCGTCTGTTAATCGCTCGTCATGATTATCTATTGCAATATCATCTGGAAAAATCCTAACCCATAATTCATTTACCTCCACAGTTTCCATTGTGAAAATGATCTTGTTTCGGTATTCTTCAAAAAATCGATCTCTAGGGTCATTTACATCTACTAGTTGATCAAGAATTTGATTTTCTATGTTTATTAAGGTCCCTTCTACCTCTGTTCGTGTGTTATTTGCTTCAGGAAGGGGATTTGCATCGAGAACATTTTTCACCTGATCTCTCAGGCTGAAATAAGCGCTTTTCAATTGATCATATTCCCCACGTGGTAAAAGTATGGTGCTGGAGGTCGTAGTTTTTATCTTATTCTGAAGATCGGAAAGTTGTTTATTAAGAACCACTAGGCTTTCTTGCGGCGGCTTTTCTGCACTTAATTTAATGGTATCTCTGGCATTTAAAATCTGATTCCGAGTGGCTGCAGAAGACAAACTACTGGTTCGTATTTTGTTTTCTGCCAAAATCTGATTTTCAACTTTTTTAAACCCTGGTTCCAGTTCTTGGAAGTCTTTCAAATAACTGGCTAATTGACTGTTAAGCCTTGTTATGGTTGCTTTTTCAATACTGGTTTTAGGTTTGATTTTTTTTGATAGGCTCTGAAAAACCAATAGCTGTTTTTTTAAGGTTGCATAATTGGATTTCAGAAGATTAACCTCCTTCAAATCACCGTTTAATGGTAATTGAGAGTTCTTATGGATTACCTTTAATTGAGAAAACAGTTCCTTTTGAACACCTGATAAGGTTTTATAATCCTTGATACCGATCCTATTCTTTGCTGCTAGGAAAAAATTAGCCTTAACTATTAAGCTATTCAATTGCTTGATAGGATAGGTTTTCAATGTCTCGCGAAACTTTACAACAGGAACTGTTTCCTTATCGATTTTGGTTTTTAGGGTATTAATCTTTTTCCTTAATTCATACTCCTCTTTCTTTAAATTCTTTTTACCCGTGTAACCAATTTTGAAGTTGGTCAATCGGACATTGCCACTTTTATGTTGTCTCTTGATATAGGAAATTTTGCTCTGTATTTTCTTAACCATATCATCCGTCGCCCTAAAATCGGGTGAATCAGCAATGACATCCATTTCCTCTATCTGCTTTTCAATATTGGCAAGTTCCTGATCAAGGGTTGCAGCGTTGATTTTATTGGAAACAAAAATAGCATCAATGCTTTTTTCGAGCTTTTCTAAAGCACCTAAGTATAATTTTCCTTTTTCATAAATATTGCGGGATGGAGTTTTAATTCGCTCCACCGCCTTACTTAAGTTTTCTACTTCTTGGCTTAAATCAGTTTTAGATTTATCCAAAGTTTTAGCTACTTCTATCGAGGTGACAATTGCAGAGATATCTTGAACAGCATCCCTCAAAACCACCTTATCGGCCCTACTGGCCTCCTCTATTTTATTTAATTTTTCTGTGATTTTCTGAACACTTTTCTGATAGGTACCAATAGTCCTACCGACTTCTGGAACTTTTATTTTTTTCTCTTCTGCAGAATTGAAAAAGACTTGAATATCATAAATCAGCTTATAAATATCCTGAACCGCCACATTGGTTTTTCCTACTCCAGGAGCTAAGGGTTTAACTATTCTGGAATAAGTCATAAACTTAGTCTCCAAACGAACCGGAAGCATTAAAACAGGAAAATCATCACTTTTCTGATTAAAAGCAGTCTTGATTTGATGAAAAATTGGATCGTTATATTTTCCTACAATTTCAGGGATTGGCATAGTGCTTAATCGTTTAGCATGGTCGAAGCATGACGTGCAAAAAGAATTGGGGATTGATAAAGAATATAAGCCATATCACTGCTGCTCGCACCCCATTGAGCAGCTCTTGGGCCGGTTCCACCGGGACTGAGATTAATATTCACTCCATTAATTTTTAAATAAGGTGGCTGATTTGCTGCATTGCCAGTAATATGTTCCCAAGTCACTTGATCCCAATTATCTGGCGTGTTATCTAAAGCCCCATCTAAGTCATCTAATCCAAAACTAACTTGGCCAGGTCTTTCTCTGAGAACAAAGAACCATCCCGGGTTATTCGTTCGGTTCCCATTTGCCTCTTCTTGAGATAATTCAAAACCAAAGAAATATACATCGGGCTCTATACTACCGCTGATTATTGGCCATTTCACATTTTTAGCTACCTCATAATCGCTTAATTGTCTTGGCAAAGCTGGGTTTCCATTTTTATACACTGCCTTTTGGGCATATACTAATGTGTTAGGATATTTTCTCAATAAATCTCCTTTTATCAAAAGCACCAGATCAGGACCCGGTTTCTCTTCATTTTTCCCTAAAGCTTTGTTCCATTTATGGATTTCCTTGATGTCAGCTCGCGCATTTTGATTTGTGAGCATTGCCTCCACATAAGCTTCATAATCATCCCCCAATTCTACACTGTTCATCGGATCGTTGTCATATTCCCAGAAATGACGGAAGTAACTCCCACGCATGTCAGTTGGGAATTCTCTCCAGAGTAATTCTCTTGAAAACTCATGATTCATACCCATCAAAAACGATTCGATAAACTCTCTATTCGTTTCCATTAGGGTGATGGTATTCGGTTCGATTTCACTGATATTGGGTATGATGTAATCAGGCGAAATTTCCTTCAAATAGTCATAAACCGGGATTGGGAATCGTGGGTAAGCCATAATCGGCTTATTATTATTGATGAAATTAGCTGTGAAAAATGAGGAAAGCTTTCTATTAAAATTAATTATTGGATCAAGTTTGACTCTTATTTTGTCATGCAAATCCAAAGGTAAAACAGCTCTTACGGGCTTTTTAAAGACCTTTACAACACTTGAATTATTTACCTTAGAGACGAATTTATTTTGAAAACTATCTAAGTAATTCTGTCTTTCTAATAATACTTCACTATGCTTAAAATAAAAGGAATCACCTGCTGGAACTTCTTTTCTAATAAATTTAACCTGATCCGCAGGGCCATAAAAACCTTCTTGGAAATTCGTACTGATCTTGCTGTCAAATATTTCTGAGTTTACAGTCAAATTTCTTTCCTGACCTTTTAAACTTTTATTAGTAATACCATTCAAAATAGAAGTTGCTCTAGCTTTTTGATCCTCCGTAAAATCAGAAGGAAGCTTAGCCAATACTTGATTAGTGTTAAAATTAACATTTGGGAATTCCAAAATAGCATTTGCTAAGTGCTCCATAAAAGAAACAGGAGGGTTTAAAACCACACTGTTTATCGCCTCTAAAGCATTTAAAGTAGGTAACACTATTTTTGGCTCACTCTTGACTGGAGCTGCCGAGATTTTCCCGTCAGCACCGATAGGTTTATTTAAATTCTGATAAAAGCTTTTATTTAAAATATCAAAAGCCCCGTCTTTGCCTTTGTTCATCAGTGCAGTTGGCGTGAAATTATTAGCAACTTTCAAAAATGAACCCGATCGTATCGCTGTTGGTACGGTAGACTTTTTAACTGCATTTTTGATCGTATTCGCTGGATCAAGTTTCATCATCTCAAAAGCTTTTCCAGTAGCATTGATCAAATCAAATTTATCTAGCTTAAATACTTTCTTTGTTGCAAGCGCCTTGGTTGCTCGCTTCATTAATTCACTCTCACGAATTTTTTGATTTGCTTCATTAATATCACCGATCTGCTCCCAGGCCATCTCCATAAATTTCTCCTGATGTTTTTGAACAACCTGTACTCCCAAACCAGCAGCAGATCGGTTACTGGGATGAAGGTTTATCCTATGAATCCAATCATTACTATTTGCAGATAGTTTTAAGATACCTTTATGCCATTTCCCATAAATAGGTGGCGTAATAATAGGATCTTCTTCCACAAGTGGTGAGTAAAAAAATGACGGATTCACCAGGGGAGCTGTATCCTGAAGATTAAAAGATAAATTCAGAACATCCCTTAATTGATTTTTCAGATCCTGATCACTCATAGGCCAAGGTGCCGTTTGATAATCAGGGTGTCTCATGGCTCCTTCCACATACCCTACAGCATCTTCACCCACAGGTTTAATACCAAAACCTATGTCAGTCATTTCCATTTCTCGTTTCCCAATATTCTCGGGAAGTTCTCTGGCTTCAAGAAGCTGCGCTAAACTTTCAAAATCACCGCCTTCATCTACTTTAAATGTCCATGTGAAATAATAAGGGTAACTCGAAGGATTAGTACCACCATTTATTGCTGATCGGGACCAAGAGGACTTTTGGGCTGGAACTCCTTCTGTATCTAACCCTAATCCGGCAAGTCGCCCAGTTTCGAATGCGGGTACTAGAAATGCATGATACAAATTTGGATCATAATCCAAAGATGGGTTTGGATTTGTATACTTGAGTTTTCTTGCACAAAGTACTCTTGAAAGAGCTAAGTCAGGATTTTTGGAAAGTTTATTTGAAAGTTGATTAGCAGGGTTGGAAGGACTATCACCTAAATCCTCCAAAACATGCACATGAGCTAACGCAAACGTATCCTTTTCATTACAAAAAACACTCGGTAAGGCATCATTTGTGATATTGATAAATGGTGTGGGAGTACCTCCAGTACTTTTTTCGAATTCATTCTCCCTCAAAACAATAAGTGCAAGCCAAGGTCTTAGCTTATTCCCAACAGGTTTGGCTGGAGTAAACCTCCAAGGGAGATCCTCCTCATAAAACTCGATATAACAAAGATTATTCGTTTCATAATTTGTTACACCTTTTTTCGGATGAACTCGGATAATTGAATTTGAATTTATCCCCAGAACATCCCCTGGCCCCTGAACTTTAACAGTTTTGGTAATGCTATGAGTTTGAGATGTCTCTCCTTTTGAGGCTTTGACTTTGGTAGTCACGGTGATCTCAGGCCTTTCAACAGAAGCATTATTGGGTATCGCATTTCCCAAAAAATCAGCTTCAAGGATTTCATTCCCTAAACCTTGTCTCACCCAGGGTAAAAATGAATAACTCGCTAATACAGAATCTGGCATAATTTATAAGGCTAAAACATCATTTGCTACAACTTGAACACTTTGTTTCCCTTTGATGGAAGAAACTTTTGAAATCTGAACTGCCTCCATGTAAGAAAGCTTTTGAGCACCATTTACCACAGCAAGGTCATCCGTTCCAACTACTGCATATCCAGGTTTCTGAAGCGTTACTTTTTTAGGATTGACAACTTGAGATTTATTTGCTGATAACACTGATCTACCAACTGCTCCGGTTCTACTAAAGAAGGTGGTTTCTTTTTGACTGAATATTGCGGAGGAATTAAGTCTATTAATGGCAAAAGTGTTATTTGCCTCATCCATAATGTGCTGCTCATATTCTACATCTCTATCGAGCACCGCACCACATTTTAAGCTATCTGTCGAACTTAGTTTTACACCTGAATCTTGTTCATTAAAAGATGGCAAACTTAATTTTTCATTATCCTTGATATCGAGGAAGTTTGCAGGAGCGAATGCTTCTTGGATATAGGAGTAGACAGCATCAGAACTTCCAATTTTGATTTCTATTACTTCAAATTTGGTAAAATCAGAAGGTTTAAATTGACCGAACTTAGATATCTCCACCTGCAGCGGAACCACTTTTTGACTGATCTCAATTGAGCCACTTGGAACCAAGATTAAATCTTCTTCTGAAGCTAAACCCTTCATTCTTATTCCAGAGGAATTGGAATTGGAAGTAATACTTCTCCAATTTTGGATGTCCTCCATTGCTTCGGTAAGTAATGGGAATACTTCAATATCCGGCAAGGTGGTATCTCTCTTATCACCCCAGGTGACATCAAATTTAACTTTAACGGAGAAGAATAGAATTTTAAACTTGGCTGTTCCTTTTGCTCTCCAGGGAGTAGGTCCTTGTAATGTAAATTCCAGAGAAAGACTTAGAAGGGTAGTACTTCCTGCTTTGACTGCCAGCCTGGCTCTTGCATCAGCAATAAATAGGAATGGTGAGAATTGGAACAAAACATCAAAGCCAAATTCACCCACTACTTTAAAGCCTGCTACTCCAAAATAGAAATCTATTCCTGCACCAAACTGAACAGTATTAGAAGTAACCGCAAAATAACAGGTCAGCGTCAATCTTGGATTTCCCGAAAGGATCTTCAAGGTCAACCGCTTCATTGTGGGAATCTGCAAATGCGTCGGTGGATCAAATCGTGGATGAAAACCACCCACAGAAAGAACAAAATCTGGTTTTGCGCCCCAACTTATTCTTAGAATCATGTCACCCTCTAACCCGAAGGTTAACACTTTTGAATCAAAAAGGCTTGCATCAAAGCTCAGCATGCCTTTTTCAAAGTCAATCATTCCCAAGAAAGCCACTTGGATTTTTATCAGTGCTGCATTTTCATCAGGTAAGATTACGCGAAGAACCCCAAGAATTCCGAATCGAACCGGATTTGCAAACTCAATTGCAATTCCTAAATCAACCCGTAAGATGGTAGGTACTCCCCATGTAATTGCCGCCATCGGACCTAATACAAACTGATCCCTTTTAACAGGGAAAACTTCCTTGATATCAGTAAGTATTTTATTTATGTTGGCAATGATATCTTTAGGGAAAAGGATGTTTTGAATGGTACCACTACGTACCCCATCCCTTAATCTTTCTACTTGAATGGTTCGATGAATACCTAAGATCCCACCTAATCCGGAGATAAAAAATCCAAATCCAAGAGCTATTCCAGTCCCAAATTCTACAGAAACAATAAATAAAACTGAGGTACCAGGCTTTCCATCTGGCATTTTACTGTTAATGATACCTATCGCAGAAACAGCAAAAAGATTCATAAACGAAAGCTCTATTGCTCCCGCATACTCGCCTTTATCTTTATCAAAAAACAGGTATCCACCTCCAGTAAACACAGGCGTATCCAAAGAAACACCTAACCCGGTTGGGGGTAAGAATTTTATATCAATATTGACAACTCCAAAATTCGAGTTTCCTTGCGGGACTCCATTACTGAAGGTAGGTTTGGTTAATTTAGCTTCAATTCCTAAACCCTCCACAGAGGCAGAAACAGGGCCTAAAGTAATATTAGCTCCAGAAAATGCAAGCCCAAGATCGGCACCAGACGCTCCGTTATTCTTAAAAGATATCTTTATTGCATCGAGACTAACAGCATTTCCAAATTTACCATTCACTGGGATTATGGCTTCGCTTTGAGCTCCCCCGAAAGAAACGCTTAATCCAGATGGCCATCTCACATCTAAGTCGATGTCAAAAGAGCTCCCAAATTGAAGGTCTTTTAAATTAATCTGGCTCGGAAGTAAGTTATCCATCCCTGGGATAACGATCTGATTTTCAATCAAACCTCCTAATATAAAGTCCCAATCATTTGAGGCAGTTCTACTTAAGCCGATTTTACTTAGATAAATTCTTGCAACACTTGGGATATCTACAACCTTCAGCGCATTTGTACTTGGAACCACTTCCCCTAATACATGGAAGGCTCCTTGGTTGTCAATTTCAATATCGACAGCAATAGAAGTAGGTTCGCCTCCCATACCGCTAAAGCCCTCTAACTCTAGCTGACCTTTAAGAGCTATAGTAATTTCTTCAGCATTTTTAGTAACAGAAATCTCAGAAACCGTGATCTTTACAGTACCTATAGTAAATACTGCACTACTTCCAATAGAAGCAGAGAAGTTACCTTTAGAAGGAACATTAAAACTTACTTCGATTTTTGCTTGCTGATCAGATTCATCTTTGAGTCCGGGAATCTCAAGTTCACCCTCAAATGAGAATGGATACTCCAAACTTTCAGGGGTAAAAGAGATTAGAAGCTCTTTAATAGTGAATGCAAATCCGCCAATCTTTATTTTTTGATCTTGAGAAATCGAGATGCTATACTTTTGGTTTGCCTTTGTGTATTGAAAACCAATTCCTATTTCTGCTGGTCCGGATCCATTTTCTTTCTCAAAACCTGAAAAACCTAAGGCTGCTTCAGCAGAAATACTTTCTAAATTTCCATTGAGAATTCTTAAGTCAAACTCTTCAATAAATAAACTTACATCTCCAAGCTTTAATTCAGTTTTACCCCCTCCAGGATTTGCTTGAATGGTATAATCATTTCCATTTGCTAATTGGAAATTAAATGCCAGAGAATTATTCCCATCATCGCAAGCAGGAATCGTTAAGTTCCCCGCAAATACAGCATCAGTTAGATTTCCATTTTGTATCGCAAAGCCAAATTGAGAGAAATCAAAAGTCAATCCTCCAATAGAAAAGGTAGGTAAAGGACTAGCAGAAAAACTAAGCTTATTCTGAGGGGAGTTGTAGGATATTGAAACATCGATGAAGTCATCACCTCCCGGCAACTTAAACTTAGAAGAACCAGAAATAGATTGCATACTACCGTTTGCAACTATTACACTTAGGTTAATGTCTTTCACCTCTAAACCATTTCCTTCCAGAGTACCTGTTGAGGAAATCAGAATCGTGTAACTAGTACCTCCATTCGCAACCGAAAAAGAAAAATTCAGCCCTCCACCATTCGTAAAGAAGGGCATGTTTATAGACCCATCTAATTCTCCGGATTCGAAACTTCCATTTCTAATTAAGAAGGCAAGAGTGGAAATATTTAAAGTAAATATTGCTAATTCTACCGCGGGAAGATTTGTTGCCGAAATCGAAAAATCCTCATTTCCATTTTTGGAATAACCTACTGCTACATTGAATGGCTGGTTTGCTTGGGTCAGCTCCGGGATATGAAATCCTGCGGATCCGTTGGCATTTTGCACTGTTCCATTATCCACGGAAATGCTAAATACTACATCTGAAAGAACAAACATGCCAAAATTTGAACTTTGCCCCGAACCATCAATAGCAATTGAATAACTATTAGATCTTGCTATGGCAACATCAAAACCCAAAGGAGTCCCATCAAATACCGGTAAAGTCACCTGACCATTAACAGCTGCAGAAAAGTTTTGATTCTCCTTACTTTCGATTCTAATCTGATCAAAATGGAGATTAAAGCTATCCAAATCTGCAGTGACATCGGTTAACTCTATCACATAAATTGGATCAGCTCCGGAGGTGTCGACTGAAATATTGAAATTGAATGGCTGGCTAAGGCCAGGAAGCTGTAAAGAGCCTGCTCCAGATAAGGTTTGGAGATTCCCATTTTGAACTGTCAGGCTGAAACTTTGGAAGTTTAATGAGACTGGGCCAAATTCAATCGTATTTTGATCTGGGGTTCCTGTCAGTTCAAGAGTGTAATCCTGCCCTGTATTTCCCACAGCCATTTCATATTGGATTCCCGCTCCTCCTGTGGCATCAGGCAATTTGAATACCCCATTTGCTTGACCACTTTGGAAAGTTCCATTGCTAATTACAAGTTGTAAAGAGGACATTTGAAGCTCCCCTCCAAATAAGTCCACATCTAGCGGATTCTGAAGATTAACTTCGTACCTATTTTGAATTCGTGAATAGGTTAATGAAACCGAACTTACCGAATCAAATCCTGGGATTTGTAGAGAAGCCGTTCCCGAGAAATCCTGCAATACACCAGCTTGAACATTTAAAGCAATCTGTACCTGATTCAACTCAAAATCGCCAAATCTTACAAACTGAGACCCACTGTTAACGGCTATTTGATAGTTTTCATTTCTATCAAATGAAACTGAAAAACCCAAACTTCCTCCATCATCAAAAACAGGTAAAGTCAAGCTTCCAGAAGCACTTGCTGAGAACTGCTGTCCTTTTTGACTAGATAGGTTAATCTGAGTAAAATTAAGATTAAAGCCTCCTATTTCTGCAATGACATTATTTATCTGGATTGCATAAGTTGAGGTATCTCCATTTAATGTTGCATTAAAAGAAAATCCGAAAGACTCACTCAAACCCGGTAATTGCAATTGGCCAGCTCCATTGATACGATCCAATTGGTTACTGACCACAGCTAGTTCAAAGGAGTTGACCTCAAGAATGATAGGCCCAAAATTCAGAATATTATCCTGAGGATTTCCTGTCAATTGAATGGTATAATTATCCCCTTGGTTTCCAATAGCCAAAATAAAGGAGATTCCTGCTCCATCAGTAGAATCTGGAAGTTTGATCTTACCATTTATCAAACTGTTGGAAAAGACTCCGTTGGTAAATTTGAATTGAATCTGTGAAAAATCAATCTTGCAACCAGCAACTTCGGGAAGCCCAAAATTATTAGCTAAGATTGTTAAATTCTCATTTTGATTTACTCTATTAAATTGAACTCCTATTTCAATTGGAGTACCTGAGCTTATTTCTGGAATGGTTAATTCTCCATTTCCTGTAATATCCTGCAATTGCCCATTTTCATAGAGCATCTCGTATTGCTGAAGGTTCAAATCAAACCCTCCATGTGACAAGCTTTGATTTCCGGGATTACTGACATCTATCTTCAACCGATCAGTCTGAGCATCTTCAAATTCTACATTAAAATCAAGCTGACCATTTGAAAATAAAGGAATACCCAAATTTCCTTCCCAAGTACTTGAAACAAGATTTCCGTTTTTATGAATTCTGAGAAAAACCGTATTAAAAGTAACCGCACCAAAACCGAGTGGTATTGGAGAGAAATTGGTGCCGGTAAATTCAAAATGAGGATCTACAAAACTAAAATCAAAAGTTGTCTTAACTGGCTGCTGTGTGGAAGAATCTACTACTCCAGGTAATTCTGCCCATCCATTGATATCAATATCAGGTGATGAGGCTGGATGACTTACTACTTCTATTTGCTCAAAAAATATGGAGACACTACCTTTTTTAAGTTCTTGCCCTTGGGGATTCTGTGCTTGATAGCGTACGTCCCCATTATTTAAAAGCTGTACATTAAAATCAATTTTCCCAGGTCCATTATTGACATCATCCAAAAAGTCAAAGACCAATTCTCCACTTATCTGAGTTCCTGCTTGGAATTCACCATTTTGGATCACTAAAGCTAGCTCATCTATAGTAGCTTGAAATCCTTGAAGCCTAGCAGCTGGGATATTAGTAGCTGAACCATTGAAAATCCCATTCCCATAAGAAATATCTAGTGAAACTTGGTGTGGGCCAGAACCATCTTGATTTTGTAAGCCTGGCAAAAGTGCTTCAATGGAGCATTGTAATTGAGTGAGATTAGAACTTGTAAATGCTAAAGAGGAGCTAGTGATGGTTAATTCGACCCCTTGAATTTTAGATTCAATCGGTTCTTTTTGATTAATAAAAAATTCCTTATCACCGTTTGTTTCTCTTATTTCAATAGTATAAGGGATTTTAGAAAGCTCCTCGGTAACTCGATCCCTCAAGGATGCAAGTTGAGTTTCTCCCTCAACCAACAATTCATCTATTTGGTCTCCGGCATCATTTAGTTTAATCCTAAATTGCTTTAAAACCGACTCCAATTCATGTAAGAAAAAGGCTTGGTTATTAGCAATTAGATCATTGGCAGCTTGAATGATATACTGGTTTGAAACCTTTGAAATATCCACAGGAAGCTTTGTCGGTAAATCCAACTGATCCTTAAAATGCTCAAATACTATTTCAGCTGTATCTGCTGGGTTTGTAATAATTTGATCGAGCTGGGATTTTAATTGGCTTAATCCTAAATCAGAAAGTAAAGACTCAAAAGGTATGTTGACAACCGACATAAAAAATTGTTTTTAAAGGCTAAATAAAAACACGACGAATTAATTTAAATAGATTGAGTTACAATAAAAAGCACCAGCCTATAAATAATCTAAAAAAATTTATATTGAAAACTATAATTCAAACAAAATATATTTTTGTACAATTCTATAGCCACAAAATTCAATTAATTTCAATAATTTAAAATATCCCATTTTTGGTTTCAATTTCCAAAAAAGAAAAAAGCAGACCCAAACGGATCTGCTTTTACATTTAAATCTTTTCCTTTTTATTTAATTACATAAGATCTCATTTACTGTTGCCGGACTGATTTCGCTGTAATCCTTAATATAAAAGTGGCTTTCTGGTAATTCCTCTTTAGTATGAGAGGACAATACGGCAACGACCTTCATCCCGGCATTTAATCCAGCTGTTATTCCAGAAAAAGAATCTTCAAAGACAACACAATCCTTTGGATTCACTTTCAAATTCTCAGCTGACTTCAAATATACCTCAGGATCCGGCTTATGTTTAGTTACATTCTCACTTGCCAAGACAGACCCGAAATAAGGAAAGAGATCCAATTTCCCAGCGATCAGTTCAAGATTTGCCATGGGAGCTGAAGTGGCTACTCCGGTTTTAAAACCATTTTCATGTAACTGATGGAAGAACTCCAAAAACCAACCTATTGGATCTACATGATGCTGATATATTTCTCTAAAAAGACTCTCTTTCTCATCCTCCAACTCCAAAAGTTCATTTCCTTCGATTTTTCGTTCAAAAAAATGACTCATTATATAAGAGTTACTTTTTCCATACATATGTTCGGCAAACTCCTCTTCTGTAGGCTGAAGGTTTCTTTTTGCAAAGAATTGCTGAAACGCAATTGAGTGAAATGGATTAGTATGACAGATCACTCCATCCATGTCAAATATTACTGCTTTGTTCATTTTATTTTTAAAAAAAGTCGCTTCCCGTGGACAACAGAAAGCGACATAATATCAGTTCACTTGAATTTATTTTTTATCAAATTCAGAAATCACTTTTTCAATGATATCACAACATTCGTGAATCTGCTCTTCAGTCATGACCAAAGGTGGAGCAAAACGGATAATATTTCCATGTGTCGGCTTTGCCAATAATCCATGACTAGCCAGACTCATACATATATCCCAAGCCGTTGAACTTTCCTCCGAATCGTTAATCACCACCGCATTGAGCAAACCTTTTCCTCTCACTAATTTTGCAATTGCGTACTTATCTACCACTTTTTGCATTCGGTTTCGGAAAATCTCTCCTAGTATTTGAGCATTTTCAGCCAACTTCTCATCCTGCACCACCTCAAGAGCAGCCATTGCAACTTTTGCTCCCAATGGATTACCGCCAAATGTAGATCCGTGCTGCCCTGGTTTAATCACTTCCATCACATGGTTATCAGCCAAAACTGCTGAAACAGGATAGAATCCACCAGAAATCGCCTTACCCAAAATCACCATATCGGGTTTCACATTTTCATGATCGACAGCTAAAAGCTTTCCAGTTCTTGCAATCCCAGTTTGAATTTCATCGGCAATGAAAAGAACCTGATTGGATTTACACAATTCATTTGCCTTACTTAAATAACCTTCATCCGGAACATAAACGCCCGCCTCGCCTTGTATTGGTTCAACCAAAAACGCGACAACACCTGGTTGCTTTAGGGCTTCGCCCAAAGCTTCTACATTATTATATGGTATTCTAATAAATCCATCTGTATAAGGGCCAAAATTCTTTCTGGCATTTTCATCATTAGAGAAGGAAATGATCGTAGTTGTTCTTCCATGAAAATTATTTTCTGCTACAATAATTTTAGCATTGTTCTCAGCAACACCTTTCTTTTCGTAGCCCCATTTCCTGGCTATTTTAATTGCCGTCTCTACGCCTTCTGCCCCTGTATTCATTGGAAGCACTTTATCGAACCCAAAATACTCTGTTACATATTTTTCAAAAGGACCCAGCACATCATTGTGGAAAGCCCTTGAAGTCAAAGTCAGTGTATTTGCCTGTTCGATCAGGGCATTTTTTATCCTTGGATGACAGTGTCCTTGATTGACCGCAGAATAAGCGGAAAGAAAATCGTAATACTTTTTACCCTCTACATCCCAAAGAAAAACTCCCTCTCCTTTAGCAAGCACCACGGGTAGCGGATGATAGTTATGCGCGCCATATTTATCTTCCAGTTCAATCGCTTCTGAGCTTGATGTGATTGTTTGCATGTTTTTCTTATTTTTGCATTCTCAATTTACTCCTTTGACAAAAATAGAATATTTGAAGTACCTCTCTGCATGAAATCGGAAAAGAACGCACAAAACCAAGGTACTTTAACATCAGAAGATTACTATTTTAATGAACAAGGACTGATGGTTTTCACAAAACACTATCATTTAAAGAGAGGATATTGCTGCGAAAACGGGTGTAAACACTGTCCATACAGAAAAGGATAAATTAAAAGGGAATAATTTTAAACCCTTTGTTGTTAATTCCCAAAAAGTTCCGATATTTGCAGACTCATTACAGAAACGCATACAAATTACGATACAATATCATGGCAAAAGTTTGTGACATTACCGGAAAAAGACCTCGCGTAGGTAACAACGTGTCCCATGCAAACAACAAAACCAAGCGTAGATTCTACCCAAATCTTCACAAGAAGACATTCTACGTTCCTGAGGAAGACGCATGGATCACACTTAAAGTGTGCACTAAGGCATTGAAGACTATCAATAAGAAAGGTATCTCTGCAGTTTTGAAAGAAGCGCAGGATTCTGGCATGATCGTAATCAGATAATCAAAGTCACGACCTTAAATAAACACGAAGATGGCTAAGAAAGGAAACAGAGTACAGGTGATTTTGGAATGCACGGAGCACAAGACTTCTGGCATGCCAGGTACTTCAAGATACATCACTACCAAGAACAGAAAAAACACTACTGAAAGATTGGAATTGAAAAAATTCAACCCAATTCTTAAAAAAGTGACTGTTCACAAAGAAATCAAGTAATTTAGCACAGGATTTTTCCTGTAAAACGAAAAAGATATGGCTAAGAAAGTAGTAGCAACACTGAAGAAAAAAGACGGTGTAACTTACGCAAAAGTCATCAGAGCTGTAAAGTCTGATAAGACTGGTGCTTATACCTTCAGAGAAGAAATGGTTCCTTCCACTGCGGTTCAGGAAACATTAAGCAAATAATTGCCTAGTGCATCTTCATGCATTTAAGTCCCTCTGTCCAAAGGTCAGCAGGGACTTTTTCGTTATATTCCGCTTTTAAATAAATCAACATGGGAATTTTTGGTTTCTTTTCTAAAGACAAGAAAGAAAGCCTGGATCAAGGCTTACAGAAATCTAGCGAAAACATATTTTCTAAACTCAGCAAAGCTGTAGTTGGTAAATCTAAAGTCGACGAAGAGATTTTAGATGAACTGGAGGAAATCCTGATTACATCTGATGTCGGAGTTGACACGACTATCAAAGTTATCAGACGAATTGAAGATCGTGTAGCTCGAGATAAATATGTCAATACCGAAGAGTTAGACAAAATCCTAAAAGAGGAAATCTCAGGTCTTCTCGAAGAAAACAACACCCAGGATTTACTGGATTTTGATATTCCAGAAGACAAAAAGCCTTATGTCATCATGGTGGTGGGTGTCAACGGAGTTGGAAAGACCACAACTATTGGCAAATTGGCTAACCTTTTTAAATCTGCCGGCAAATCGGTAGTACTAGGAGCCGCAGATACATTTAGAGCTGCTGCTGTTGATCAATTGATCCTTTGGGGAGACAGGGTTGGAGTTCCAGTAATTTCACACGGCATGAACACAGACCCTGCTTCTGTTGCATTTGATGCGGTCAAAACTGGGGTAGACAATAAAGCAGATGTGGTGATTATTGATACAGCGGGAAGATTACATACCAAAGTAAATCTAATGAACGAATTAGGCAAGATCAAAAGAGTCATGCAGAAATTCATTCCTGACGCACCTCATGAAATCCTACTTGTATTGGATGGGTCTACTGGACAGAATGCTTTTATCCAAGCCAAAGAATTCACAAAAGTTACAGAAATCACCTCCCTCGCGATTACCAAATTAGACGGTACGGCCAAAGGAGGAGTAGTTATTGGGATCTCTGATCAATTCAAAATCCCGGTAAAATACATTGGAGTAGGTGAGAAAATGACTGATCTCCAACTATTTAACAGGAAGGAATTTGTCGATTCTCTTTTTACTAAGAAAAGATAAAAGAAATCACTCTTTATAATACCCCGGCTTAGGTCGGGGTATTTTTTTTATCCAAAGTTGAACCTTAAAAATTTTTTGTCGTAATTTAATATGATATCATTTTAACATCATATTGAAATGGAAAAAACTAAAAAACCTTCGTCCGGATATTTAATTATCCTTTTGGATCTTGCACTTATTGTTGGATCAGTTTTCTCTTTTGTAAACTATTCACCTGTTCTAGGTGCTGTAGCTGCATTTTTAGCAATCATAAGCCTGCCAGGATATTTCATAGTAGAACCTAATAAAGCCATGGTTTTGCTTCTTTTCGGAGAATACAAGGGAAGTGTTAAAGCGAATGGATTTTATTGGGTCAACCCATTTATGACCAAGAAAAAAATATCCCTTCGAGTAAGAAACTTTGAAAACAAACCTGTCAAGGTAAATGACAAAATCGGTAACCCAGTCTTGATAGGAACGATTGTGGTTTGGCAAGTGGAAGACACATTTAAGGCAACTTTTGATGTGGACGATTACGAGAACTTTGTTCACCTTCAATCAGATGCGGCTATAAGAAAAATGGCCGGACTTTATCCTTATGATAATTTCGAAGATGAAGAGGCAGAAATCACTTTACGCTCTGGCGTTGAAGATGTAAACCATTCTTTGGAACAGGAAATCAGTGAAAGACTTCATCATGCTGGTATTAAAGTAATCGAAGCTAGAATTTCTCACTTGGCCTATTCATCAGAAATCGCATCCGCTATGCTTCAAAGACAGCAGGCGACAGCAATTGTGGCAGCTCGTCAAAAAATTGTAGAAGGAGCCGTAGGGATGGTAGAAATGGCTTTGGAAGACTTGAAAATGAAGGATATTATCGAGTTTGATGATGAGAAAAAAGCTGTGATGGTCTCCAATCTTATGGTAGTTCTTTGCTCAGATAAAAGCGCTAGTCCGGTACTTAATGTTGGCACATTGAACCAATAAAAAAATGAGTAATCAGGTTTTTAATGAAAAGCAATCCTACAAGGGAAGTTGGATCATGTATTTAATCCTGCTTACCGAAATACCAACATTAATCTTAATGTTGGTGCTTTTCTTTACCTCAGAAGACAAACAGGAAATGGGGATAGCTCTGGCCGTGGTACTTTCTGTCTTGGCATTGAGCATTTCCCTAATCTTGTCAATTTCTCTTGAAACAAGAATTGATCAATTCGGAATTCAATACAAATATTATCCGTTTATTAGAAACTGGAGAAAAATCCCAAAAAATGAAATTCTAGACGTTCGCGTTATTACGTTCAATCCTATTTTTGATTACGGCGGTTATGGTATGAAAAGAAACAGGAATACCAAACTTTATAATATTTTGGGAGATGAAGGTTTGCTAATAAATACGGGTGAAAAAAGAAAAATATTACTTGGAACAAGTGAGAGAAAAAAGCTGGAGGTTTTTCTAGCCACATGGAAGGAGGAAGGTGATGCCTAAGAAAAAACCATTTGCTTTACGCCTAGACGAAAATATGATGAAGGCAGTGGAAAAATGGGCTTCCGATGAATTCCGAAGCACCAATGGACAGCTGGAATGGATCATTCGAGAAGCACTAAAAAAATCTGGCCGGTTAAAAAAGGGGGATTCAGAATCTTCAGAGGAATAAATAGACAAATTATCCCTAGCGTTACTCTTCTAATTCCGGATTATAGAGCAACTGATCATTCTCAAAATCATATAGAGTCAATGCTCTCAACTCATAATATGCTACCCAAAAATCCTTCAAAGAGCTAAAGAAAGCTCTCTTGTTAGTGTCTTTTTCATTCTGGGCTATATTGAGATCTGAAATGGTCACATTACCTGTTTGGTAGCGGTTCAAGGCTATTTGATATCTTTTTTCAGCAACCTCATCTGACTTCTGTGTCACTTTAATTCGTTCTCTGATCATTAAGAAATTTCTCACTTTTGTGAAAATCTCTTGCTCAAAGTTGATGGTTTCATTTTCGACTTCATACTCAGTTAATTGCTGATTTGCCAAAGCTTGAGACATTCTAGCTTTGTTTCTTCCCCAATCCAAAATCGGAACTGATATTCCCAGGTTTACCAAAGCTTGGGTATTCGGATTGTTGTAAATATCACCCCAAGTAAAAGCTGCATTGTTATAGCCATAACTTGCATTTAAATTCATCGCCAATCGCTGCCCTTTGGCTTCTGCTACTTGCGCCTCAGACTCCATTCTTCGTCTGTCAAACCCCAGTGCTTCTGATCTGTTTTGGAAAGCGTAGGCAATAGCCTCATCGATATTTACATCAAAATCCGGAATCTCTTTAGGTGATAGTAATTTGATTTTGGCATATTGATTTAAACCTATGTAAGAATTTACTGCCAAAGATGATTTTTCTAAATCAAGTTGCGCTTGAGCAAGATCCTGCTTAGCCTGCAGAGTTTGTAACTCCACTTGAAGTAGCTTGTCTTCAAACGTAGCTCCTATCTCATACCTCTTTTGTTCAATGGCAAAAATATCCTCCGTGTTTTTTAGATTTTTAGAAGCGATATCAAAATTTACCTGAGCGATTAAATAGTCAAAAAACAATTCAGTCACCATCATTGAAATCATTTCACCTTCTTCGACAAATTCTCTTTTGCTTTCCTCAAACATCAACGGCTCAATTTTCTTGTCCCACTTATAAGGGTTATATGCGAAAATCGGCTGACTCAGACTGACATTTAAAGGGGTTCCCGACCATTGAGTTTGAACTTCATTATCATCGGCTGAAAAATTATCAAATCGATTGGTTGATGTATTGACAGAAATCATACCTCCTGTCGGTGCAATTACTTGTTGCAACCCAAGCCCTAAATCAACCAAATTCTGCTTTACAGGTAAAAACTTTATTGTACCATCTGGCTGTGGCACGGAATTGATAGCCTGAGAATAGGCAGGAACAGTACCAGTCAGTCGCAATTGAGGATTATAATTTGATTTGAAAAATCTGTATCTCCAATATCGATTTTCCTTTCTGGTTTTGGCTCGCAAAGATGCTGGAGATCTATCTTTAGCTCTTTGAACCATGTCATGTAGCGTATAAGTCACCGAGTCCTGAGCAAAAGCTTCCTGGAAGGAAATCAATAAAAAGGCAAAAACAGTGAATCCAAAAACATGCAAAGCGCTACAATTTTTCATAGAGTCAAATCAAATAGTATGTTCCAAAAAAAAGAATTGAACTAAAATAATGAGAGAATATTCTTTAGCAAAAGACTTTTAACTTTCAAATGCTAAAACTTCCTAAAGAATTAAAAGAATATCCAGAACTAGCCTACTCAATCATCTTTATTAACTTGCAGGTTCAAATTTTCCCTGAATGAAGTCCATCATAAGTTTCGTCATCCGATATATTCCAAGGCCATTTCTGCAGCAAGTCAGTCCCCTTGCAATGAAGTTTTTTGCACAGCTAAATAAAGGAACTGATGTTACTTGCCCTGTTTGCCAGCATAGCTACAAGAAGTTTCTACCTTATGGAAGGATTGCCAGGGAAAATGCACTTTGCCCAAATTGCCTTTCTTTGGAACGACACCGTCTCATGTGGCTTTTTCTTCAGGAAAAAACTGATTTTTTCACTGCCAAACTAAAAGTATTACACATTGCTCCTGAGCATTGTTTTATCAATCGATTTGAAGCCTTGCCAAATCTAGATTACATCACTGCTGATTTGGAGTCTCCTTTGGCTAAAGTGAAAATGGATGTGCATAAAATCCCTTTTGAGGAAAATACATTTGATGTTGTCTTCTGCAATCACGTCATGGAACATGTAGAAGATGATCTTTTAGCTTGCTCTGAAATTAACCGGGTTCTTAAAAGTGACGGCTGGGGAATCATCCAATCACCAGTTTACAACCTTCCTGAAACTCTCGAGGATAAATCTATTACTGACCCTGCGGAAAGAGAAAAAGTTTTTGGACAACGAGATCATGTCAGAAAATATGGGAATGATTACGCGAAGAGGCTAAGAAAATCAGGTATCCGAATCGATGAAAATCTTTTTGTAAAAGAATTAAAATCAGAAAAAGTCAAACAATTCGCTCTTCCGGAAAATGAAATCATTTTCGTGTGCAAAAAAGGTAATTAGCCTTTGACTTGCTTACGAATCAATTCATAAACTAATCCTGTACCGTAGGAAAACAGTTGGGTAAAAGAAGTGATAAGGCTATAAATACCGATTATTATTGAGCGGTACTTAATGCTTGAGTCGACCACTACTGCAAGGCTCCAAAGAATCAAAATAGAAAGTTGAAAAGGAAATACACTTAACCCCAATAAGCCTGAAACACTTGTTCCTATACAAAAAAGCACAAATAATGTAGGTAAAAAGTGTACCTTTTTTATTGCATCAGGATGATACCTCGAAACATTGACACGATTTCTTCCAAATGAAAATGCCTGTTTCGCAAATGATATTAAGGTGTTCTTTCTCTTATGAAAAACAAAAGCCTCCTCAACCAATTCCAGTTTAAAACCTGCTTTTTTAATACGGATACTCCATTCTATATCTTCTCCTTTATTTGGATCCACGAAACCTCCAATAGACTCAAAAACATTTCGTGAAACTCCCATATTAAAACCTCTTGCCTGGTATTTAGCAGGATCTTTCAGTTTTCCTCTAATTCCTCCTGTTGTCCAAAATGAGGTCATGGCAAAATCCATCGCTTTTTGAATTGGACTAAAGCTTTGCTCCGCAGCATCAGGCCCACCAAAAGCATCTAATTCCCGCTTTTGTATCGCCATTTTAAGCTCCTCTAAATACTCTGCTGGCAATAAGACATCTGAATCCAATATGACAAAAAAATCTCCCTGAGCATACCTCATACCATCATTCCTTGCAAAACCCTGCCCTTGATTAGGCTGATTATAGTAGGAAATAGAAAAATCGTTCTTGAATGCAGTACAAACTTCATCCGCCCGATCAACAGAACCATCGTCCATTACGATGACTTCAAATTGTTTAAATGATTGATTTTTTAAACTTTCTAAAAGTTCTCTTATCTCTTCAGGACGGTTATAAACCGGTATGATCACCGAGAAAAACATCAATAATCAAAGTTTATCTCCTCGTCAATTTTATATTCTGTCTCTTTTGATTGATTTGAGGTCATCAATTCCGCAATGAAACCAGTCACAAAAAGCTGAACCCCGATGATTAAGGCTACCAAAGCCAAGAAAAACAAAGGCTGATCTGTAATCTCTCTTACTTGTAATCCTTTGCTTAGCCCATATACTTTTTGAAATATCAGCCAACAGGTTATCACAAAGCCTGAGAAAAAAGAAAGAGTGCCTAGCAATCCGAAAAAATGCATCGGCTTCTTTTTATATCTGTGAACAAAAGAAACTGAGATCAAGTCAAGAAATCCATTCAGAAACCTTTCTATTCCAAATTTGGAGTAGCCATATTTTCTCGATTGATGTTGAACAATTTTCTCACCGATCTTAGGAAAACCATTCCATTTGGCTAAAAGAGGGATATAACGATGCATTTCCCCATAAACCTGGATATTTTTTACGACTTTCAATTTATAGGCCTTTAGCCCACAATTAAAGTCATGTAGTTTGATACCAGAAATCCATCTGGTAACAGCATTAAAAAATTTGGATGGGATAGTTTTACTGATGGGGTCATGTCTTTCTTTTTTCCAGCCAGAAACAACATCAAATCCCCCCTCTTTAACCATCGCAAAAAGACCCGGTATTTCATCTGGACTATCCTGCAAATCTGCATCCATAGTGATAACTACATCACCACTTACTTTTTGAAAACCAGCATCCAAAGCTGCTGATTTCCCATAATTTCTAGTAAAGTTCAGCCCTTTCACCTCTTCGAACTCGCCGGCAAGGCTATTAATAACCCCCCAGGAGTTATCTGTACTTCCGTCATTTATAAAAACGACTTCATAAGAAAAGCCGTGGTCTTTCATGACACGGCTAATCCAATGAGTTAATTCAGTAATTGATTCCTCTTCGTTGAATACAGGAACGACAACGGAAATATCAGGCATGCTTTAGTAATCCAGAGATTTATCTCTTTTTTTAAGTATTGCAGCTATAATTAAAGCAATTATTGCATAGATAATAATCCCAATTCCAAACCCCATCAATTGACCAGATAGAGTAAATTGTTTTGCAGTACTAGCTCTCATTTCTTCCAATTGACCTGGAGGTAAAGAATCAGCTGAAGCGCCAAAGCTCTCCATCATTTTGATGCTGTTTTCAAAGGCAAGATCTCCTAATACTCCAGGAAGTGACGGGTCAATCACATGAAACAATAATACTTGTCCAATTAGACCTATAATACCTGAAATCAAAATTGCTATAAAGCTAAAATTAAAGGCAGTACCAAAGGTCATAAAGCCTCCAATTTCAGATCGATACTGTCTTCCAAAATAAATGATCAAAGCAAAGAAGATTACTATTGCTATTAAACCAAACCAAGCTGAGCCTAGTAATGTAGCATCAATAAAATAGGCAATAAAAGTTAAGGCAAGTGAAATTAAGCCAATAGTAACACCTGGTTTCACAGCGGCTTGAAAAGGAGATTGATTCTCTTCCATAGTTTTATTAGTTAGGGTTTTTCCTCAAAATAATAGAAATAATTATAGTAAAAAACAGTCCTGGAACGATTTTCCAAATCGCATCATTTATAGCAACGTCAGAAATCACCATATTTTTGACACTTTCCATGGTTGCCAAAAATGAATTTTCCCCGACTTGAGAAACGATGGTCTCTTTACTTTCAGCTAAAGTATTAATTTTTGAGGACTTTATTATTTCAAAAAGATCAGGTTCTAAAGAAAGCAAAACCCAGATTCCTAAAAAAGAAATGATTGCGATTAACATGTAAGTTACAAAACCCACACTCATCCCTTCCGCAAAAGAAAGGTAGCCCTGATTGCTATAATCTTTGAAATATTTAAGAGCCAAATAAACTGATATTGGCACGATAACGTAACCAAAAATCAAATTGAGTGTCGTAGGATCTTCTTTAAAGAAAGATAACACGAAAAATGAGATCAATCCCAAAACACCTCCGAGGATCCCAAAAAGGTACGCAGACTTAAAGTACTTATTCATTGATTGTGATTAACTCACCTTTTTGAATCACATATTTCACTTTTCCTGTCAGCTCTTTTCCAAACCAAGGAGAGTTCGATGAATTGGATTTATTTGAAGCCCTATTGTAAACCCATTTAGCTGTTGGATCAAAGATAGTCCATGAATCACTTGATTCTCCAACAATTGAATTAGGTCCGGTCGTGATCTTTTGGATCAGCAAAGGCCAAGAAAGATCTTTCTCTAGAAGGACCAAAGCTGGTAAAAAGGTTTGCAATCCTGCCATACCAAATGAAGCCAGATCAAATTCCATGAATTTTGAATCATAGTCCTGCGGCTGGTGGTTAGAGACTATTGCATCTATTGTACCGTCTTTTAATCCTTCAATTAAAGCTTCTTTGTCTGATTCACTCCTAAAAGGAGGTTTCACCTTATAATTAGGATCAAAATCCATCAAATCATTATCAGTAAATAGTAATTGATAGATGGAAACATCACAAGTAATGTTTAATCCCTCAGCTTTACCTTTTCTGATTAAGTCAATACCTTTCCTAGTACTAACGGTTTGAAAATGGACTTTCCCTCCTGTGTATTTTAATATTTCAAGGTTTCTTTGGATCGCTACGTCTTCTGCAAGACTTGGAATTCCTTTCATACCTAGCATGGTAGAATTCTCCCCTTCATGCATTTGACCAAATATTGCTAACAATGGATCATAGGCGTGGTCAAATAAAACCCCATCAAATTTCTGGAGATATTGAAGAATTTTCATGTACCGATCTCCATTTGAAAGAGTTTTTATTCCATCACCGAAAATGGAAACTCCTGACTGATGATGCATATCCAAAATTTCAGTCAGATCATCACCCTCCGTATTTTTTGTCACTGCTCCTTGGACAAGGATTTCAACTGGATATTTTTTGGCTTTGTTAATAATGAAATCCACTTCATTCTTACTCTGAATCACTGGTTCAGTATTGGGGAGAATTACTGCTTTAGAAAAACCACTTGCCATTAGAGACTCACAAAGTGATTCTACAGTTTCTTTATATTCCAACCCTGGTTCGCCTACCATACATCTCAAATCTACCCAGCCTTTAGAAGCCATCATTCCTGTGGCATCAATAACCTCAAATTGATCTGATTTGGAATCTTGGGTAGCTGGGGAAAAATTACCGGAATGGAAAATAAAATCCTGAGCTGTTTCAACTCCTTTAGGAGTTATAAACTTTAATCCTTTAAATAGAATGGACATGAAATTTTCTTTGGTACAAAACTGCAACAATATTCTAAAAATGAAAAGTGAAAATGGATTGAGTTAAACAAAAAAAAGCCAGCAGGATCTGCTGGCTTGAATAATGTGGCGGCGACCTACTCTCCCGGGTGTAACCCCAGTACCATCGGCGCTGCAGGGCTTA
>NZ_JACIJO010000005.1:0-190698 GCF_014206875.1 Algoriphagus iocasae
CCATTGTAAGTTATCTATTTTATACACTGTCAATGCAGACGCACGAAGCAATCCACATCAACCTTCCCTCGTCTTTCTCAGGTTATTATTTTTTTTCGCCTTACATCACTTCAAAGAACTTAACACCACTCATTTGTGGCCCTTGTCAGATCCGGTAAACCTTTCGTTTCCGTCCCGTTTTTTTCCCTTCATCGCTGATGGGAGTGCAAAGGTAAGAAGTAATTTTTTACTTCCAATAGTCTTTGCGATTTTTATTTTTTCAGAAGTTTCAGAGACAATCCCCTTTCCACTTCCGATCCCCCCTTGCTTTCCAAGCGGGCTGCAAAGGTAAGCGATCATTCCTGACTTCCTAACCCTTTTGCAAAATCTTTTTTCAACCCTTTCTCAGAGCCTAAACCCCGAACCCCAACACACCGTTCGTGTCATTTGGGAGTGCAAATATCTCCCTATTTTTCTTAACAACAATACTCAAACCATAAAAATCTTCCACTTTTACCTAAACCACTGAAACTGAAGATGAAAAATTTTATACGGATTTAATTAAAATTTTATACCAAAAATTATTTTAAATTCTGAATAATTGAATTCAACCCGGTATTTATTTTGAAAACATAGCTTTTTAAGCTAGTATCTGAAGGTAGGGAGCTCCGGATAGTACTTTTTTGATGGATCTTTAGATGAAAAAACATATCTGATCGAAATCTCATGCGCTCCACCAGAAACTTGTTGACCTAATTTAGAAATAGAAAAATCAAAGCTATATCCAAGCTCTAATCCACTCTCCAACCTAATTCCTAGCAATGAAATTATAGACTCATTATTAGGTAAACTGAACTTTGTCGGCAATCCTCTATACCAAACTCCTAAGACCAATGGCTCAAAATAAAATTCAGATCCTATATCCAATTGAGAAAATTGACCTTGTTTTTTATAGTTAAATGCAAAGGAAAGTGATCTTTCCTGATCGGTATTGTTAAAAAAGTCATTGATATCTCCCGGAGCCATATCAAATTTCGCTCCTCCCTGAAGAGAATATTTTAGCGAAAGCTTATTTCCATCCATTTCTAGATAGCTTATTTCCGGACCAAGCAAGTGAAAGGCAGAAGCTCCAAACCAAAATCTATCATCATAATAAATCAATCCGGCATGTAAATCCAAATCTCTCAATTTACTATCCCCCTCAAATCCATCTCCAGGTGATCCGATTATAGTTCCTCGGTCAATATCTAATTGGGTTCCCAAAATAACCTGATCAAACAAAGCGTCTCTGGCAACGAAAGATCCTTGAAAGCCAGCATTAATAAAATTCCTTTCCCCTAACCGTAATCTATAACTATATAAGAGTCCAATCTCATGAACCTGGCTTTGGGTAAATGATTCTTTTGCTCCTGAGATCATCATCCCTATTCCGGAATTATA
Organism: Algoriphagus iocasae; assembly: GCF_014206875.1. GTDB lineage: Bacteria > Bacteroidota > Bacteroidia > Cytophagales > Cyclobacteriaceae > Algoriphagus > Algoriphagus iocasae. The sequence goes on from NZ_JACIJO010000005.1 coordinate 1,420, forward strand.
TTTTTCTACAAAGTGATCAGCATAGGCAGAGTATGCAATAAAACTCTGATCTAATGCTGGCCATTGATTTCTGAAATTAATTCCAAGCCTGGTAAATCCTGTGCTTCCTGTCAAAGCAGGATTTAGATATAGAGGGTTTGCATAAAATTGACTGTATTGAACATCTTGCGCTTGCAAGACTCCCAATTGCATAAAAAAGATGAAGACCAAAAATCTTTTCATCATCTGATCAATCTAAATTTCCCAGCATCCGTCACCTTTTCTCCATCCACTGCCACTCCATTGATTCTATATATATAGACTCCAGCATCAAGAAGCTTTCCTTTTAAGGTTCCATCCCAGCCATCAGAATTAATATCATCTGTATAGAAGATAAATTCTCCCCAGAGATTAAACACTGACAGCTCCAAGCTTTCCATTCCTTTTTGTTTTGGAAAAAAGGTTTCGTTTTCTGAATCTAATGGTGTGAAACCTGTGGGAACCATTAATCGGTAGCTTTTAGTAATGGAAATATGTTTTGTCACTGTAGCAAAACATCCTATCTCATTTTCTATGGTCAAAACCACATCAAATTCTCCTTTTTTCCCAAATATGTGAGTCGGTTCTTTGTTTTCGCTAGTCTCCCCATCTCCAAAGTCCCATTTCCACTTTACCGCTGACTCATCTGACAGATTTGTAAATTCAATTACATCAGTGGGAAAAATATCTCCTTCCGGAACTCCTGTGACTCCTGAGCCTGAAACACTAAATTCAAATTCAGCTGTAAACTCTTCTTCAAGTATTATCACCTCAACTTCCTGAGGATTGGAGAAACAATCCAATGTCTTTGGCTTTACAGTTAACAAATAGTTACCTGATTCAAAAATCATTGACATCTCATCATTCAAATAGGTTTTTCCATTCCCTTCCAATTTGTAATCAAAATTCTCAGGATCATAATTCTGAATTTCACTAATCACATTCACACTTTCCCCAGGCACGCAACCTACAATAGGTTCATCAAAATCATAATCTGGAGCTTCCGGAAAACTGACAGTAATTTCATTGGAAGAAACAGAACAACCTTTTTCATTAAATCCAAACACTGAATAAACACCGGATTGGTTTACTTCATACTCAAACCCAGTTGCACCAGTGATTATTTCACCATCCCGTTTCCACTCTACTTTATCATATTCTATCGTCGCAATACCTTTTAATAAGATTGTCTCCCCACCACAAAGAAAAATTTCATCTTCTTGTTCCCCACTTGTGGCAACTACTAAATTTAACGGAGCCGGAGATTCCAATATCTCCAAAGTCATGGAATTACCTTGAGACCTTTTTCCATAATTATCCGTCACAGTATAATAAATAGTGACCTTGCTGCCGGTGAATTCTGGATTCGGAAGAAATAAAAATCCTCCAGGTTCATCTGTCACTTGAAAAGTCCCCTCCGGAATTGCCAAAGTCTTATTGTCCTCATTACACTTGGCTTGTTCACATACATCATCTGATATGTCTGCTATTTCTTCAATTGATTTATAAAGCTGAAGGCAGGAAATTGATGCGTTTTCATTTAGCAACTCAACGTTTTCTGAGGTAATAAAAAATTCATTCTCATTTCCAGAACAGGCTTCCAACTCATTAATATCACTTCCAATTGGATTTTGCAGATCGTCATCATTTGCCACTTCCACTACCAAATTCCTGATTTCATGGAAATTTGTGAGTCCTCCAGTTGAAGCTGAAAATCCTAGTTTCAAATTTGCCGGTGCTGCATAAGGGAAAGGCACATCCTGAAAAATCGTTATTGTTCTAGGTGTGTTTACCTCCACGGTATAATCCATCACTAATGTTATCAGGTAACCGACTCCCGATGGGTTTGGAATTAAACTGATATTCGCTTTTCGATAACCAGGTTGATTTAAATCGGTTACCCGTTGAGTTCCTCTCCCTCCAGAGCTGATTGGGAAAAACTGATCGGAAGCCAAACCGTCCACTCCCGAATCCATGGTTTTCTTACCTTTAATAAACTCATATCCAACAAACCCATTTCCCGGACCTCTAATTACAATTGCATCAGGCACCAAATTTTCAGCTGCACCAGGAAAACCACCAGATTTGCTTTCGGCTGTATTACCAAAATTCCCAAATTCATCAAAACCAACACCTAAATAAGCACCTGCCAAACCTGGTTCATTGGTTCTTTTGGAATACCCCAAAGAACCTCCAAATCCTCCAATCGCAAAATTGGGAACTGCTGCATCAAAAAGAAAAAATGCAATGCCATCAGCTCCATCTCCTCCATAACTGAAAAACTCAAAGGAAGTCTTGATACCATAGGCCGAAGAAAAAGGAATATCTATGTATACATAACCTCTTTGCTCGAGTTGATTATTTGTCAATCTTAAAGCACCGTCCACCAGCTGGGCATCTGCTCCAAAAACTGTGGTAGACTTTGTCGATTTAGAATCAAAAGTTTCGCAATAAGGAAAGCCTGTTTGAGCAGAAAGCTCAGTTATCACAAAAATTAAAAAAGAGGTAAATGCTAATATTTTGAGTTTCAATGCTGAAGAATTTGGAGACCTAAAATAGCGCTAAAAATGAATAGAAATAAAAAAGCCTTCGGTTTTCCTCCGAAGGCTTTCACTTAAATATTTGGAAATTATCTCAAAATCGTCTGACTTCTATCCGGTCCAACAGACACCAATTTAATAGGCACATTCAATTCATCTTCTAGATAGCTCACATATTCTTTCAGTTCAACTGGGAATTTTTCGTAAGAATCGATATTTGCCAAAGAGCAATTCCAGCCTTTTAATGTTTTATAAACTGGCTTGGCATCCACTTCAGAAATCTCAAAACTCAAACGATCAATTTTTTCACCGGAAGGCAATTCGTAATGAGTGCAGACTTTGATTTCCTCAAAGATATTCAACACATCTGCTTTCATCATGAATAATTGAGTGACTCCATTAATCATAATAGAGTATTTCAATGCTGGAAGATCCAACCAGCCACAACGTCTAGGTCTACCAGTGGTGCTTCCAAATTCATTCCCCTCTTTTCTCATATCCTCACCTGTCTGATCGAAAAGCTCTGTCGGGAAAGGTCCACTTCCAACTCTGGTGCAATAGGCTTTGAAGATCCCGAACACCTCACCGATTTTAGATGGTGAAACTCCCAAACCAGTACAAGCTCCTGCAGTCATAGTGCTACTGCTTGTCACAAATGGGTAAGAACCAAAATCAATATCCAACAATGAACCTTGAGCTCCTTCTGCCAAGATCTTTTTATTGTCAGCAAAAGCGTCATTTACGACATATTCACTATCGATCAGATTTAGTGTCTTGAAAAATTCAATCGCAGCAAAAAACTGCTCTTCCATTTCTGCCAAAGCATCCAAAGGATAGTTGTAATAAGAAAGCGTAGTTTTATGCTTTCCTACTAGAACGTCGTATTTTTCTTGAAAGTCATCACTCAAAATATCTCCTACACGAAGTGCAGATCTTCCAATTTTATCCTGATAAGTTGGGCCAATACCCTTTAAGGTTGAACCAATCTTCTTATCACCTTTTGACTGCTCATATGCTGCGTCCAAAAGTTTATGGGTTGGAATAATGATGGTAGCTTTCTTGGAAATTACCAGATTCTTCTTGTAATCGATATTGAATTTGGCAAGGCCGTCAATTTCTCTTTTTAGGACAATCGGGTCTAAAACAACTCCATTGCCAATAATATTTAAAATCTGAGAGCGGAAAATCCCTGAAGGTATTTGATGTAATACGTGCTTGATTCCATCAAATTCAAGAGTATGACCTGCATTAGGTCCTCCCTGGAATCGAGCTACTATTTCATATTGAGGCGCGAGAACGTCTACTACTTTTCCTTTACCTTCGTCTCCCCACTGGAGTCCCAGAAGTACATCCATCTTCATTTGATGTGCGGTCTATCGTTTATGCTAACACTTTTTGAAGCGTGAAATTTGCAAGAAGCCCAAAGAAAACCAAGAGAAAGGACGTAATTATTTCTTCTTACAAAGAAACACTTCGGCAGTAGCTTGGATAATCCTTCTCTTTTTCCCTTTAGGATTGAATAATAAAAATTATGATTTTGAATAAATCACACCTTCTTTTTAAACTCATCTACAGAATCAAAAACCGTAAAAATATTATTGAGTTTGGTGATGATTAAAAGCTTCTTCACATGCTCTGAAGGTGCAGTCAAATAGACCTCTCCTCCGACATTTCTCATTTTGGTCAGCATGGTAATTAATAAGCCGATGCCACTAGATGAGATATATCTGACTTGACTAAGATCGACTACAAAAGTTTTGGCACCATCATTAATTGCATCAGAAACCACCTCCACAAGTTTTGGTCCTGTCTCATCTCCTATCAAATCACCTTGAATGTATAAATAATTGGCAAGGTCGTCTTTGCTGGTATTGAATGTTAATTTCATCTAGTTAAAATAAATATTGTGAGCTGAAGGATTCTTTTTGCCAGACATCAGTTTCAGTTTGAAGAATTTGATGTCAAGTGAGATTTGTTTAATCGGCTTTTCTATTCTCGCAGTTTACGTTTTTGCAATTGCCATAAAGAATAAGCGAATGATGTAACACCTGAAAATCCAATATGTCCGCAACGGTATTTTGAATGTTTTGGATACGAGGATCACAAAATTCCAGTACTTTGTTGCACTCGACACAAATCAAATGATCGTGTTGCTTATATCCATATGATTTTTCGAATTGCGCGAGGTTTTTACCAAACTGATGTTTGGTTACCAAATCACATTCCACCAACAAATCCAGGGTATTATAAACTGTGGCTCGGCTGACACGGTAGTTTTTATTCTTCATACTGATGTAAAGAGACTCCACATCAAAGTGTCCGGTACGGGTGTAAATTTCTTCGAGGATCGCATATCTCTCCGGAGTCTTTCGGAGTTTTTGATTTTCCAGATAGGCTGTAAAGATTTTTTTAACCTCTTCGAAATGCGTGGTATTCAAAGGCATTTTGAGCTAATTTTTTCAAATATAACTTTTGTCTGTCAGAAAAGATTCAATTCATCAATCAAACCTTGTGACCTTATGGATTCCGTCTACCAAAGCAAGGTTTTTCATCAACTGATCAAGATGCTCAGTGCTATGTACATAAAGTTTGATTGTTCCCTCAAAAATCCCGGCATCTGAATCCACAGTGATAGATCTCATATTTACTTTCAACTCATTCGAAATCACCTTAGTCACATCATTGATTAAGCCTACTCTATCAGTACCTATGATCCTCAGACCGGCAAGAAATGCAATTTCCTTTTGACTGGTCCATCTCGCTTTGATCACTCGATTTCCATGATTTGAAAGAAGTTCTAAGGCATTTGGACAGGAAGTTCTATGGATTTTTATTCCTTCATTAACCGTAACAAAACCAAAAACATCATCTCCTGGAATCGGATTACAACATTTCGCCAAGATATAATCCACCACATCCATATCCTCTCCTATCAGAAGCTGATCATGATCTGGTCCCTTCAGACTTTTGATTTCTTTGGTGAAAGTAGATTCATCTTTAACCTTCTCCTGAATCGCCTTACTCTTCAGTTTCTGATTTTCCTTGAAAATTTTAAAGGACTTGATCGAAGTTGGATCAATAATTCCTTTTCCAAGACGATAGTAAAATTCATTGGCTGTTTTTAACTCAAAATAAGCACGGAGCTTATCTACCGCTTCAGAGTTAAACTCCATTTTCATCTGCTTCAGCTTTCGCTGCACTATTTCTTTTCCGTCTAAAATCGCAGATTTCTTATCCTCTTTTAGAGCATCTTTGATTTTGGCTTTAGCTCTGGAGGTTACAACATTGTTGAGCCAATCTTCGGTAGGTTTTTGTTTGTTGGAAGTTAGAATTTCTACCTGATCCCCATTTTTTAACTTATGGGAAATTGGCACCAATTTTTGGTTGACTTTCGCCCCAATACATTTTGCCCCAATTTCGGTATGAATTTCAAATGCGAAATCAAGGGCCGTAGAACCAAATGGAAGAACTTTTAAATCTCCTTTCGGGGTAAATACAAAGACTTCATCATGGAATAAATTTCCACGGAAGTCATCCATGAATTCAATGGCAGAACCATCGTTTGACTCCAACAGACCACGAACCTGAGAAATCCAGTCATCCAAACCGGAAGGGGTTTTGGAACTACTGTCTCTGTCTTTGTACTTCCAGTGAGCAGCATAGCCTCTCTCTGCAATTTCATCCATCCTTGTGGATCTGATCTGAACTTCCACCCATTGACCAGTATTACTCATTACTGTGGTGTGAAGTGATTCATAGCCATTTGATCTGGATGTGCTGATCCAATCTCTGAGTCGATCTGGATTTGGATGGTAAAAATCAGTTACAATTGAGTAAACCTGCCAGCAATCTGCTTTTTCATTCTCTAAGTCACTATCCAGAATAATCCGAATCGCAAACAAGTCATACACCTCCTCAAAGGGTATCCCTTGCTTCTTCATTTTACTGTAAATTGAGTAGACTGACTTAGGCCTTCCTTTGATGACAAAATTGAATTTCTGGCGAATCAATTCGTCTTCAATTGGCTGCACAAAGGATTTTATAAACTTGTTTCGAATGCTTTTAGATTCATTAATCTTCTGTACAATCTCTACATAAGTTTCTGTGTCGGTGTACTTGAGATACAAATCTTCCAGCTCAGATTTGATCGTATAAAGACCCAGCCTGTGAGCTAGAGGTGCGTATAAATACATCGTTTCGGAAGCGATTTTCAATTGCTTGTGACGGGGCATGCTTTGCAAAGTCCGCATGTTGTTAAGTCGGTCAGCAAGCTTGATCAAAATCACCCGGACATCATCCGATAAAGTCAACAGCATCTTTCGGAAATTCTCTGCCTGCTGGGAACTTCCATAATCGAAAACACCGGAAATTTTTGTCAAACCATCAATGATGGTCATGACTTTATATCCAAACTCCCTTTCAATATCTTCTAACTCCCACTCTGTATCCTCCACCACATCATGGAGCAATGCTGCCACGATGGAAGTGGTGCCTAAACCTATTTCCTCAACACAAACCAGAGCTACTTCCAGTGGGTGATATATATAGGGCTCCCCCGACTTCCTCCTCATTTCTTTATGAGCTTCTTGAGAGACATTAAAAGCCTTTTTTATCAACTTCGTGTCTCCAGGTTTCAGGATCGGTTTCGCCTGTCTCAATAAACGTCTATAGCGTTTGAGAATTTCTTTTCTTTCTTCTTCAATATCCACTTGAATCATAAGGGCCTATTTTACTTCAAAAATGAGCTTTGAGAAATTATTTGCCTAATTCTTTTATTTTTTTTTAAGACCTATTGCATTTTCTAAAATCCTATTTACCTTTGCATCCACAATCAGGAAACGGAATGAAAATTTAATGATTTCCAAGCCTATTGTACCATTAGCGGATGTGGCGAAATTGGTAGACGCACTAGACTTAGGATCTAGCGCCGTAAGGCATGGGGGTTCGAGTCCCTCTATCCGCACCAATACCGAACCCTCAATCACTCTACTGTCAGATGACAGGAAGGAGATTGAGGGTTTTTAGTTAATCATCATAATAAATTCAAACGCCTTGGAAATCTCATTAGACAAGCAATCAGCAAATCAAGCTTTAATTAAAATTAAACTAAACGAAGCAGATTATCAACCAAAGGTAGACGCGAAACTGAAGGACTACGCCAAAAAAGCCAACATTAAAGGTTTCAGACCTGGCAAAGCTCCGGTTTCCATGGTGAAAAACATTTATGGCACCTCTGTCTTGGTAGAAGAAATCAATTCAATTTTAGGTGAGTCTTTAAACAACTACATTAAAGAACAGACTTTTAAAATTCTTGGGGAGCCTCTTCCTGTAGAAAAAGAAAATGACTCCATCGACTGGAAGACTCAAAAGGAATTTGATTTTGAATACAAAATTGGATTTGTAGAAGGAATTTCTGTTGCTCTTGACAAGAAGTTTAAGGGAACAAAATATGCGATTAAGGTAGACGATAAATTGGTTGAAGAAACCATCGAAAACTTGAAGGCACAATCCGGAAAAAGCACTAATCCTGAAGTAAGCGAAGCTGGTGACCACATTTATGGTGACTTGACTGCAAAAGAAAGTGGTTTCACAAAGACACTTTCTTTGGACTTGACTAAAATCACTAAGAAACTAGCAGGTAAATTCACAGGTATCAGCAAAGATGCTGTTGTAGAATTCGAATCAAAAGACGTGAAGAAAGCACAGTGGGAAGAAGCTTTTGGAATGACTGAAGAAGAAGTTGAATCTGCACAAGGCGAACTTACTTTCACAGTTAAGAATATCAATAGAACAGAAGCAGCTGAATTAAATCAGGAGTTTTTTGATAAAGTCTTCGGACCAGGAGTTGTAAGTACAGAAGAGGAGTTTGTTGCGAAAGTAAAAGAAACCCTTCAGGGAAATTATGACAAAGAGTCAAAAGTATTCACTGAGGAAGAATTGAAGAAAGCGATCACTGAATCTGCAAAAATTGATTTGCCAGACGCCTTCTTGAAGGAATGGTTGATTCGTGCAAATGAAGGTAAAGTGACTGAAGAAGATGTAGAGAAAGAATACCCTATCTATGCTAAGCAGTTGATCTGGTCATTGATTTCTAATCATTTGGCTACTGAAAATAAAATTCAGGCAGAACATGAAGATGTAATTGCTAAAACCAAAGAGATGATCCGTGAGCAGTTTGCTTCTTCTGGATTAGGATCTCAAATGGAAGAGAGCATGGACATGTTTGTTGACAATTACCTAAAAGGTGAAGAAGGACAAAATTACATGAACATGTTGACATCTGTTCAAAACGATAAAGTTTTGGCATATGTGCAGGAAAACATTGATTTGAAAGAAAAGGAAATAACGATCGACGAGTTCAAGGAACTTTTAGAAAAGTAATTCGCTTATTGCTATCATAAAAAAGTCCTTATTTAAGGGCTTTTTTTATTTTTGTTTACCACAACAAACTCGAACATGATCAATAAAGAAGAATTCAGAAAGTACGCCATTCATAATCAAGGTGTAAGCGGTACTGCATTTGACCAATACACGCAGCATATTGAAAACATGACTCGATCAGTTATCGAGGAGCGCCCACAAAATTTCCGTGAAATCGATGTCTTTTCAAGACTTATCATGGACAGAATTATTTTCCTGGGTACAGGGATTGACGACCATATTGCAAACATCATTGTTGCACAGCTTTTATTCTTGGAATCAGTAGATTCTAAAAAAGATGTTTTGCTTTATGTAAACAGTCCAGGAGGCTCAGTGACCGCTGGTTTAGGTATTTATGACACGATGCAGTACATTGGTCCTGACGTAGCGACTATCTGTACAGGTATAGCTGCATCTATGGGTGCTGTATTGTTAGCTGGTGGTGCCAAAGACAAAAGATCTGCATTGAAGCACTCTAGAGTAATGATTCACCAACCATCTGGTGGCATGCAAGGACAGTCTAGAGATATGGAGATTTCCTTGAAATTAATCCTATCCATGAGACAGGAATTATATCAGATTTTGGCTAATCATACCGGTAAAACTTTTGAAGAAATCGAAAGAGACTCTGATAGAGATTATTGGTTAAAAGCTCCAGAGGCTAAAGAATATGGCCTAATTGACGAAGTATTAGTAAAAAAACCTTAAGTAATGGCTCAAGTTACCTGCTCTTTTTGCGGTAGAAATAAAAAGGATGTCGATCTGATGGTATCGGGCATTTCTGCTCATATCTGTAATTTCTGCATCGATCAAGCGCATTTGATCCTTGGTGAGGAAGAAAAAACCAAGAAATCAGATGACGCGAAACCTAAATTCAAATTAAAGAAACCAAAAGAGCTGACTTCTTTTCTTGATCAATTTGTAATTGGTCAGGATGAAGCAAAAAAAGTACTGACTGTAGCGGTTTATAATCATTACAAAAGACTTTCTCAGAAAGATGAAAAAGATGATGTAAAGATTGAAAAATCTAACATTATCATGGTTGGTGACACCGGAACCGGTAAAACTTACTTGGCAAAAACTCTTGCCAAAATTCTCGAAGTTCCATTTTGTATTGCCGATGCAACAGTTCTAACTGAAGCTGGATACGTAGGTGAAGATGTAGAAAGTATCTTAACCAGATTACTACAAGCTGCCGATTATAATGTTGAAGCAGCTGAAAGAGGGATTGTTTACATTGATGAACTGGATAAAATCTCCAGAAAATCTGATAATCCATCCATCACGCGTGATGTCAGTGGAGAAGGTGTACAGCAAGCAATGTTGAAACTTTTGGAAGGAACTATTGTGAATGTCCCTCCGCAAGGTGGTAGAAAGCATCCTGACCAGAAAATGATAGCTGTCAATACTGAAAACATCCTATTTATCTGCGGCGGAGCTTTTGATGGAATCGCAAGACATATTGGGAAAAGATTGAATACTCAGCCAATGGGATTTGGTAAAACCAATGCAGGCCCAACAGCAGATCGTGAAAACCTACTTCAGTATGTGACTGCACAGGATTTGAAGGCTTTTGGTTTAATTCCAGAATTGATTGGTAGACTTCCGGTGTTGACGCACTTAGATCCTTTGCACAAGGATTCGTTGAAGAGAATTCTGACTGAGCCGAAAAATGCTTTGGTGAAACAGTATTCAAAGCTTCTAGCAATGGAAGGTGTCAATATTGTATTTGAGGAAAGTGCAATTGAATTCATCGTTGACAAAGCAGTGGAATACAATCTTGGAGCAAGAGGGTTGAGATCAATTTGCGAAGCTATCATCACTGATGCGATGTACGAAATCCCATCTGATGATTCCATCAAAGAATTGATCATTGACGCGAAGTATGCTCAAGCCAAATTTGATAAGTCTAAATTCAAGAGACTACAAGTAGCTTAAACTACACTACTTAAATTAGAGATAGCTCGGCAAATTCATTTTTGTCGAGCTATTTTTTTAATGAAAACACTAAAGTCAAAATTGACTTTTCAGGAAAAGTCAGGTTTTTTAAATCAATTAGCTTAGGTTCTAAAGATGAATTCTCATTGGTCAAATAGCCTTTCACAATCTGAAATTGATCAGGAAGTTGGTTTAATTGAATTTCTTTAGGTTGATTTTCAGGGTTTATTAAAACAATCACCATTTCCTCTTGATCAGAAGATAGATAGGCCGAGGCATTAATTTTTTCTTCATTTGGACTCGATGACTTTAGAGCAATTCTTTGAAATCCTGGACGAATAAATCTGCTAAAATTACCCAAAGCCCATAACATTTTGCTTTCATAAAAGTCACCGTTCGTCTTATTCTTATCGATATAAATCAATCCATCCTTGTAATCATATGGAGAAACAGCCAACCACCAATTCCAGGCCGAAGCGTTGGCAACTGATAAATCCTGATGAATCACTCTCGCCACATACAATGCGGCATCCATTCCCAAGTCTCTTTTCCCGCCATTAATCTCACCTTCATTCCCGCCTAATATGCAATATTCCGTCATCCAATAGCTAAGCGCTGGAAACCTCTTGACTTCTTCATGAAGTCTTTGCCTCATGGCAACAGAAGTATTGGATGGACTAGTTGTGAAGTAGCTATGGGCAGAAATTACTTTGGAGACGTGGTTTAAATCGCCCAGATAATTTGGAGAAGAAGGGGCAAAAAACTCTTGAATTTGATTTCCCCTTTTTGGTTTATCTGATAGTTCAAATAAATAGTTGATTTTACCAGCTTCTGCGACATCTATTTTAACCTTGATTTTTTCATTTTCGAAGGAAGAATTCAAGGCACGAACAAGCATGGCCACTTCTTGATTGGTATAAGGATTTCCTTCCTGTCCACCATCTTTCCAGTCCCATTGAGGTTCATTGACAGGGCTAAAATATTCAGGATTGAGGGAGTGCTTTCCAAGCTCTTTAAAAACCTGAGAAACATAATCAGCAAAAGCATCTACATTTTCATCGGGCAAATTCGAGTTACCATCCGAAGAATAACCTTTCTCATTTTTAGTCAAATGAACCGGAGGACTATTTGAAAACAAAAGGAGCTTTTCTACTCCGTGCTCCTTTGCTGCATTAGCAAACCAAAGTTGTCCATCAATTTCAGGAAGGTTTAGAGATCCATCCGCCTTCAAAAATGAGCTTGCCCTTCTCCATTCATCTTTAATTCCACTTTCTGAACCTTGAGCTGCAGCCCCTGCTCCCAAATTCATTCTCCACATCGAAAGCCCAATTCCTAGTGGCTTACCGTGGCTCATCTCTTTACTAAAGAGAAGTTTCGCAATCGCCTTTTTCTTCACTTCCGGCCAATTTCCAACAAACTGAATAGACCAAGCATCAGATGCTCCGAAATGGTCAATTATTTGATATTTGGTTTCAGTATCTATCGATAAGATTAACTTCTCAGATTCTTGAGCAAATCCATAAAAAATGAAACAGTAGGAAAAACAAAGGGAGAATATCAGTTTCTTCATGAGGTAAAAATTGAACATCTAGGTTATGTAGGATGTCAAATTTAGAAATCATGAACAGACTATACTTGTAAAGACTGGAAAATTAACTTCGCAGTATTTTCAGAAGCACTTTCATTGCCAAGCTTCTCTTTAATCTTGTCATATCCTTGGAGCATGTACCCTTTATATACTTGATTAGAGAGGATCTGCTGAAGTTCAGATTGTAAGTTCTGGACAGAAAAATCATCTTGGATCAGTTCTTTCACCACAAGCTCTTCTGCGATCAGATTCGGAAGGGAGATAAAAGGAACTCGGATTAAATTCTTTGCAATAGCATAAGAAACGGAGCTAGTCCTATATACCACTACTTGGGGGACACGAAAAATTGCAGTCTCCAAAGTAGCCGTACCAGAAGTTATGACAGCGGCCACGGCATGAGATAAAAGATCATAGGTCTGATCGAATATCACTTTAATTCCGGAATCCAGCCCTTTTTGGTAAATACCTTCTCCCATATCGCCCACTCCAGCTATGACAAATTGGGCATTTGGAAATACTTTTACCAAATCCACCATTCTATCTAACATTGCATTGATTTCTTGCTTTCTACTTCCTGGGAGTAAAGCAATGATAGGCTGATAATTCAGTTCATTCTTTTGAAAGAAAAACTGGTGTGGAGTAAACTTCTTTATCTCATCAAAAAGAGGATTTCCCACATAATTGACTTTCAGGTCATATTTTTCAAAAAACTCAACCTCAAAGGGTAGGATAGAATAAATATGATCTGTAAAAGCTTTTAATTTCAAAGCTCTTTTTTGATTCCAAGCCCAAACTTTTGGAGGAATATAATAATGGACGGGTATATTATTTTCCTTAGCAAAAGCTGCAATTTTCATATTGAATCCACCGTAATCCACTAGGATAATCGCATCTGGTTTAAAAGAAAGCAGATCCTTCTTAACCAGCTTCAGGTATTTCAATACTTTCCGAAAGCCCAAGACAACTTCTAAAAAGCCCATCAAAGCAACTTCAGAATAATCTACAGCAAGCTCCACTCCTGCTTTTTGGGAGTAGCTCCCTCCCATTCCTCTGAATTGCAAGTCAGGCTGAATTCCTAATAAAGCAGAGACCAGATTGGACGCATGAAGATCTCCTGAACGCTCGCCTGAGATGATATATATTTTCTTTCTGCCTTGGGTCATTTCATCAATAAACTAATGCTAAAAAAAGAAAAGTAGGCTAATTTAACCTACTCTCCATTTCTATACTTATCTAAAATAAAATCAATCTCCGTAATATTCCACAAAATTTCTTGGGGTTTCGTATAGAGTCAATTTATGCAAGCCTCCTTGATTGGTGATTTCTTTGACAGCAGGCTCAAGAATTTTCCAGAATTCCATGACTAGGTTTTCACAACTAGCCAATTTGCCTTCCATAAAATCAACGTCGATATTCAGGTTTTTATGGTCTACTTTTTCGATCACTAAATTTCTGATAATCGTACTTAGTTTTTTCAAATCAACTACAAATCCTGTCTCAGGATCCGGAGTTCCTTTGACCATAACGATCAATTCAAAATTATGGCCATGCCAATTCACATTTGCGCATGGGCCAAAGACTTCCACATTTTTCTCATCAGTCCACTTTGGGTTCCACAATTTGTGGGCTGCATTAAAGTGTTCTTTTCGACAAACGTAAATCATAGCATTCTTAAATAGGACGCAAAGGTAGCTAAAAGAAAGAAAATATAAGAATTAAGCCCAAGGAAGGCATAAAAAAACCTTCTTGATCAAACTCATATGAATTCAACCAAGAAGGTCTTTTAATACAAGAATCAATTAAAACTGATTCCTAAGAAGGGAGATTATTTAATATCCCACCATAATTTAGTATCCAAACCATCAGCACCTTGACGAGCTACTGCTTGGTCGTAGTTTTCAGAGTTGATATCTCTTTCAGTAGTTGGATAAGCCTGTCTTACCGGGATCATTTTACTTTCGTTCATTGCATCCACAGCTGGAGCCAATTCCGGATAGTCAAATCTTCTCCATTCAGCCCAAGCTTCATAACCCTGTAAGAAAAGAGCTACCCATTTTTGAGAAGCAATTCTCTCCATTGCCATGCTAGAAGAAAAAGCAACTTCTGGTTGAGCAACATAAGCATCAAAAGCAGCTTGATCGAATACTCCAAATTGTCTGAAAGATGACTCGATTGCCATGTTGTAATGCTCTTCAGCACTTTCAGAAATCCAGCCTTTCACAGCAGCTTCAGCTAAAGAGAAGTGGATCTGAGCCATGGTTACAATTGGAAGTTCAGCATTTTGCTTTCTGTTGAATGTACCTAAGTAAGAAACAGAAGCATTTGTAATACCACCAGCTACAGTGTTAGATACACCATAAGGCATTGGTTCGATATCACCAGTGTTTGCTGCTGGATCTGCATAAACTTCCAGTCTTGGATCACCAAGTGGGTTCATGAAATCATACATGGTATCAGAAATTGCATAATCCACACGGGTCAAATATCTACCATACCAAGGATTCTGATTATTAGCTTCTGCCAAATATGGATACATGAAATCAGCACCTAAAACACCATTAGAATATGCCTCAGTAAAGTTTGCTTTTGCCATTTCTGGAGCCACATCACTTACACGAAGAGCCATAATCATTCTCAATGAATTAGCGAATTGTCTCCACTTGTTCATATCTCCACTGAAAAGCAAATCACCTTCAACTCCAGCAGTTTCAAAATTGATTTGATCTGCAGCTTCTTTCAATTCTTTCAAAAGATCTGTGTAGATAAACTCTTGGCTATCATAGGAAGGAGAGAAATCTAATTCTCCTTGCAAAGCTTCAGTATAAGGTAGTTCACCCCATCTATCAGTCATTACTCCAAAGAAGTAAGCTCTCAAAATTCTAGCAACTGCAATCTGGTTTTCATTGCTACCAGAACTCAAGACATCACCTTTAGTCTCTTCTTCTGTGTTCAATTTGATGATTCTCTGAAGATTCATCAAAGGTCCAGTATAGAAACCATTGAAATCAAAGTAAACATCCTGATATCTTGAAGCCTCAGTATATTGCTTTTCAGATAATTGCTGTACATACAATACGCCGATTGCACTACCGATTACGTCAGATACGCTTCTCTCAGCTCCAGTCAAAAGACCAGAAGTCAAAGGAGAAGAAGGTCTGTTTGGATCAACATTGGTATCTCCAAATTCTGAGCAGGCACTGAGCATCAGTGTCCCAGCTACCAAACCTAAAACTGTATTTTTTATATTTCTCATTTTTTAAAATCTATTAAAGTCCAATTCTAACGTTGAAACCAAGGGATCTCACGCCTGGCAACTGTCCACTTTCAAAATATGCGTATCCGTTAGCGCCGGAACCGAATTCACTTGGATCAAGTCCAGGTACGTTAGTATGGATCAACCAAAGGTTTTTAGCAATGAATGCTACGTTTAATGTATGGAAAGGAGTCTTGTTAACTAATTTAGCTGGAAGGCTATAACCCAATCTGATTTCTCTCAACTTCACGTAAGAAGCATCATAGATCCAGTTCTCATGTAATCCGAACATTCCAGAGAAATAGTCATAAGCGTCAACATAAACTGTTGTAGGAGTTCCATCTTCCAAAGCTCCGTCTACACGAACACCACCACCATCTTCAACAGGATCTCTTAAAGGACTTCCTTTATCATTCAAGCCAGCAGTTTCTTTACCTAGACCAGAATAAGCATTAAACATTTTAGTAACTGAATAGAATTGACCTCCAGCTTGGAATTCAATAAATGCAGTCAAATCAAAATTCTTATATCTGAAAGTGTTAGTAAAACCACCAGTTGCAGTTGGAAGGGTTGTTCCTAGATCTTTGTTTCTTTCAATAGCATAAGATCCATCTTCGTTGATGATTGGAAGACCATTGTCAGCATATTTGAATCCTGTACCGATCAATGTACCCCACTCTTCACCTACTTTAGCATTGATAGTCATACCCCAGTAAGCTGACTGAAGCTGTCTGTTATCAAGACCTGCAGCAAGTTCAATCACTTTAGAAGTGTTGTGAGCCAAGTTCAAGCTAACATCCCAAGAGAAATCACGCTTTTGGATAGGAGTACCTCCGATAGAAAGTTCAACACCTTCTGATCTGATGTTACCTGCGTTAACCAATGCACCAGAGAATCCACTAGATCCAGGTACAGTCAAATTCAAGATTTGATCTTTGTTATCGTTTCTGTAGAAAGTCAAATCAAAGTTCACTTTACCATTCCAGAATCTCAAATCCACACCAGCTTCATAAGATGAAGAAAGTGCAGGCTTCAAATTAGGGTTTGCAGCAGTGTTTGGTACTTGTAGGTTCGGGAATGAACCATAAGGAGTAGACACGTTATAAATCTGAGCAATTTCATAAGGACCGATATCAGATCCTACTTGTGCATAACTTGCTCTTAATTTACCGAAGCTTAGGAAGCTTCCTCCACCTCCCATTAGCTCTGTGAATACAAAGCTGGAAGTAATAGATGGATACAAGTAGCTATTGTTTGCTTTTGGAAGAGAAGATGACCAGTCATTTCTCAAAGTTGCATCCAAGAAAATAGTGTTTTGGTAACCCACAGAAACGTTTCCGTATACAGATCTTACTGTTTTAGTGCTCTTATAGCTATCAGTACTTGGTCTATCTACAGAAGCATCGATGTTATAATAATTAGGAACTGCAAGACCACCTACTGTACCTTCGTACATAGAGCTATAAAGATTTTTTCTGATGTTACCACCAGCATTTGCAGTTACAGAGAATTCACCGAACATTTTGTCGTATTGCAACAAGATTTCGTAGTTGTCTTCACGACCAATTCTTTGGCTTACAGAATAGAAATCTAAGTCCAAACCACCAGAAGCGATTCTTTCTTCAATTTTCTGATTGTAGAAATCAGTTCTCAAGAAACCAGAAACTTTCAATGCATCAGTCAACTTATAGCTAACGTTGAAGTTTCCGTAAACACGATCACGGCTATCTTCCGGTGCGTTTTCATATGCTTCATAGTAAGGGTTGTTCCAGTAAAGTGGTCTAGACTCTAATGGGCTTCTGATGTTCCAAGATCTGTAAGTTCCGTCAGGATTTCTGTATTGAGCCAATCTGTCCATGTCGATCTGACGCTGGAACCACTGGTTAAATGAGTTTACAGGGTTACGGCCAGTATATCCAGAAGCTGGACGACCATGTGCGTTTGTTCCTGTAAAGTTGAAATTCAATCCTACTGACAATTTATCGTTCAATTGCTGAGAACCGTTAAAGCTGACATTGTTTTTAGACAATTCAGATCCTGGCATTACACCTTTCTGATTGATGTTATTCAAAGAAACTCTGAAGTTTGACAAAGCATCACCTGCTGAGAAAGATACCCCTGTGTTAGTAGTAACACCTGTATCGAAGAAGTTTCTTACGTTATCTGGCTGAGGAACCAAAGCTCTCAATTCACCGAATTGAGGTCCGTCCAACCAAGAATCCCAATGTCTGATCATGGTTCCGTCCATTTTAGGACCCCAAGATTCATCAGCAGCATAGTTCAACATCTTTTGACCGTCAAAGCTAGCCCAAGATTCAGGGTGGATGTTTGGATCGTAAGAGAATGTCAATAAATCTTGAGTATATCCACCTGCATATTCATTTTGATACTCAGGAAGTACATATACATTTTCAAGAGTTGTACTTTGATTGATTTCGATACCAAGACCTTTTTTCTTGTTACCTTTCTTTGTAGTGATGATGATTACACCATTTGCAGCTCTGTTTCCGTAAAGTGCCGCAGCTGATGGGCCTTTCAATACAGAAACACTTTCAATATCATCTGGATTGATATCTGCAGCTAAGTTACCGTAGTCACGACCTGCAGCATCGTTATTTGGTGAGATTGATGTGTTAGAAATAGGAGTACCATCTACTACGAATAATGGAGAACCTCCACCTAGCGTATTGATACCTCTTAATCTGATATTTTGAGTACCACCGATAGCAGCTCCAGAAGAACCGATCACCTGAACACCTGCTACTTTACCAGCTAGGTTACCTACTACGTTAGAATTTCTAGTAGCAGTAAGGTCTTCACCTTTCACAGACTGGATAGAAGCTCCTACAGATCTATCATCTCTAGACACACCTAATGCAGTAACGATTACTTCATTAAGAGCTTTTACGTCTGGGTCTAAAACAACATTGATTTCTGATTCGTTACCCACAGTAACTTCAACAGATTTCATTCCTACAAATGAAAATTGAAGGATATTACGATCAGCAGGTAATTGAATAGAGTAGTCCCCATCAATACCGGTGATAGTACCATTTGTGGTCCCTTTAACCAAGACGCTGACTCCCGGTAGGCCTAAGCCATCTTCCGATGAAGTCACAATTCCACTAATAGTCTTACTCTGGGCAAAAACACCTTGAGCAAAGAAAATTATTAGCAGAAGAGCTAGTAAATTTTTCTTCATGATAATTTGGTTGATTTTTATTGAACCACAATTATATTTTAAATAATGGAAGTCTCTAAACAATAGATAAAAAACATGACAAATGACTTTGTAAAAACCAAAGAATATATTTTATGAATTCTGAATAAATACAAAATATTATTTTCAGTAAATCCAAATACAGGCTATTTTGAGAATTCACATTCTGTTATTCCCATGTTAACAAAAGTTAATTTTTTTTTAACACAAGAAAAGAACTTGCCTTTATTTGATATATATCAAATTCAAAATATAATAATATAATAGAAACATTTTACGCTATTTCTAATTATTAATTTTTTAAAAAAACGAAATAAAATTTGTTTTTTTTATACTATTATTACTTTTTATTCTGAATTCTATCAAATTGAATGAATGCAATCGGTAATTAATTTCAATATTCAAATTCGATGATTTTTTATAAATAATTTGGTTTTATTGTGTTTTTCAAATCACTTCTCTGGATTTTACTAACAACCTTATTTCTATTTAAAGGGTTTTGAGAAACAAAAATATTTTATTAAAGAAGATATCGTCAATTCAAAAACATATTATTCAAAGTTTGTAGAACAGACATCTAACAATCAAAACCATAGCACAAAAGTCATATAAACACATAAAAATGTATTTCAAACTGTTTATTCAAATTTTAAACTAAAAACAAATTTTATTTGGCTGAATATTATTTAAATTCAAATAAAAAAAACAAAAATCGACTTTTTAAAAAATAAAATTAAACAACCACAGAAACATAAGAATATTTTTAAACACATTCTATAAAAGAAAAATATGTAAAATAACAGATATATTATTTCTTATAATACATGATAAATAACTCACACATATAACTTAAACAAGTCATTATCAATTAGTTTAAAGGAATAATTATACGGAAAATTGAAAAATCCAGAATTTGTCTAAGGAATATTGAAATATAAAAACCCAAAAAAATTGATCTATTCTCTACAAATTGGAATCTAAAAAGTGTTTTTCTAAATAATAAGTGAGTAAACCCCAAAAAGCCTTTCAAAGGACTTTAATTGTAATTCTTCTATTCAGAGCTTGATTTTGAGCAGTCGTATTTGGCACTACGGGCTCTTTATCTCCTTTTCCTTCTACAAGAACTCTTGCAGGATGCATTCCCTCATCCACGAGGTATTTTTGGACACTTTCAGCCCTCTGAAGACTGAGCTGGAGATTATAACCAGGTGACCCTACATTATCTGTATGTCCAGTTATAAGGATATTTACATTAGGGTTTTCTTTCAGGAATTTAACCAGTCTTCGCAGCGATGACATCGACTCTGACTTCAATTCATACTTATCAAAGTCAAAGAAGATATTCTCGAATACAAACTCCTCACCAGAAGCAACAGGCACCAACTCCACATTAAGGTCCTCTACATTCTGGAGCTTATCCCTTTCCACATTGAAAATCTTTGGTAAAAATCCTTTCTTTTCCACATACAGACCTGATATAGCTTTATCAGGGTACAGCATCATAAACTCACCAGTTTTACCATCAGCCTGAAACTCATAAAGAGTACTATCATTTGTCAAAGAAACCAATGATAATGTCGCGTCTATTGGCTCGCCGGTTTTGGCATTAAACACCTTTCCACCTGTGACTGTCAGATTTTCTCCTAAATAAATCTCCTCTGGAAATTTAAACCTATAAAGCAGTGAACGATCATTCCCGTTTTCCCCAGTTGTCAACTCAGTAAAATAAGCATAGTCCTTTTGGGCAGTAATGAACAAGGCAACCTGATCTAATTGGTCATTAATAGGTAGGCCAAGATTTTCAGGAACTGAAAACTCAGTGTTTTCTACCCTTGAAAGAAATATATCCATCCCACCGAACCCCGGATGTCCATCAGAGGCAAAGAATAATATCTCATTATTAAAAAACATAAATGGCGAAATCTCATCTTTGGCAGTATTCACTGTATTCCCCAAATTCTTAGCTTCTGACCAAGAGCCATCATTTTGACGCACACTGTACCAAATATCATTGCCCCCATATCCGCCTCTTCTATTCGAAGAAAAGAACAATATTCTACCATCAGCTGATAAAGAAGGCTGGGAATCCCAAGATCTGGAATTCACCTTCTTGCCCATATTCGTCGGTCTTTGCCAATTCCCATTCACCTTGTAGGCAATATATAGGTCACAGCTACCTTCAGAATCAGGAGCATCACAAGAGGTATAAATCAAGATGTTCCCATCTGCAGTTACCGAACATGTTCCCTCATTATATTGTGAATTGATCGTTTCAGCAATACTGACAGGATTGGTCCAGGACCCATCTGGCTCTAAATAAGAGGTAAAAATATCTTCCTTATCAAAATTACCGGTACCGTCTCTTTTAGTAAAAAGGATTTGTTCTCCATCCGCTGTCAGCACAGGAAAGTATTGCAACTGGAATTTATTGATCGGTTCGGAAAGTTTTTCTTTTTCAATAGCCATCACATTTACGAGCATATTCTTCAAAAAGTCGATTCTATCCTTCATTTGGACATAATACATTGTCTTCTTGAAGTCCTGATCAAACAAAGGATCCGTTTCATTAAATGTGTCAAAGGCTTCCTGAAACTTTCCCTGACTCATATAAAGGTTGGTAAACAACCATCCGTAATCAGCGACATTTTTGGTAGTTGCATTTTTACCACTAAGCCGTTTCTTTCCATTCAGGGCAACTTCTTCCGCTTCCTTGATTTTTCCTTGGGTTATCAAAAGCTGAGACATCTTCACATAAGCCTCTAAAAATGACGCCTCTCTATTAATTGCAGCCTGATATTTTGAAATTGCCTGATCGTACTGTCGGGAAAGAGTTAATTCTTCGGCCTCTTGATACAATTTTATAGCCCTTCCATCAATGATGGAATAAGTCTGAGCTTGGCTCACACTAAAAATAAAGAAAAACAGAATTCCTGCTAAAATTCGGCTCATGGACCTAGGGTATGTCCATAAATTTATGAGTTTGCAGCGATATTTTCCAATTTGGATGATTTTTCGCGTAGTTTATAATAGAAGGAGTGAATTTCTCTGCCTTACTCCACTCTGGTTGAAGGCGCAATTCGCAGTCCTCATTAACCAACTTTGCATGCTCTTCAGCAAAGTCAAAATCGCTGGAATGAAAAACGACCACTTTTAATTCGTCCGCTTCTTGATAGATGGAAGGATGAGGTTTTTTGAATTTTTTCGGTGAAAAACACACCCAATCAAAATCTCCTGAAAATGGATGCGCACCTGAAGTTTCGATATTGGTAGTAAAACCCTTCTCCTTTAACAATGCTGTCAAAGGTCCCAACTCATACGTCAAGGGCTCCCCACCAGTAATCACCACCAATCTTCCCGGGAACTTCTCCGCTTCTGCCACAATATCTTCAATAGGTTGGATTGGCCACTTCCCAGCTTCCCAAGATTCTTTGACATCACACCAGACACATCCTACATCACAGCCTCCAAGCCGGATAAAATAAGCAGGATGCCCGGTAAATCTCCCCTCTCCCTGTATCGTGTAAAACGCTTCCATCAAAGGAAGCGACAAGCCTTTTGCAATCAATTCTTCTGTCTTCATGAATTTTTGTTGAAGCGGGCAATTGAACCGCTGGTGAAAATCAGGTGCAAAGGTAAGATATTTTTATGTCGGAAAGTAGTAATGCTCCGACCTAAGTGTTTTAGCCCTGACTAATTAAACCTACAATCTTTTCATCATCAACACTCTATAATTACTCACCCCTCCTTTAGGAATAACTTTCACGATTTTAAAACCTCTTTTTAGACCAAAGTTGATCATCGCTGGAAATCTATTTCTGGTTTTAAAATACACTTTCTTAAACCCTATTTTTCTAGCCCATTTTTCTTGAAAATCCGCCAAGGCTGTTGCAACACCACTTTTTCGAAATTCTGGTTTTACCCCTCCCATCCAAGAGTACAAAACATGAGGTTTCTTGCTTTGGTAGCCAACTTTAAAACCCAAAAGCTCTCCATTTTTCTCAGCCACTAAAGCCAAATATATTTTGTCTTTTAGCCGGCTGGTATAAAAGTCCATTGGAACCTCTTCATAAAATTCGGCGATACTTTTATGAACTTTAAAAACCTCTTCAAGAAAAGCCTCTCTTACCAAAAACTCCATTTCTGATTGATTAATGATTCATTTATAAAGTAAAAGTGGCAAGATTCGGGAAATTCTCCGATCCTGCCACTTTTTCAAATTGCTTTTAGTATCAGATTACTTTTTCACAGTCGGATAGGTTACCCCCAATTGCTCCAGATAGGTATCATACTTTGTTTCATCGTAATAATACTTCTCCATCAAAGGACGATAAAGATCCATAATTTGCTTATTCAAATATATTGGAGCTTCATCATCTGCCGAAATCATTGGCTTATACTCTTCCTCTTTAGTCTGGACATTTTTAAAATAATCCCAGGCTTCGTTTACCAGCTCAGGATTTAGAAGAAAATCCAAAATAGTCATTGCTTCAGCCTTTGCTCCGGCTGTCACTCCTTTATGAGCAATCGGCGTTGCCATGGCAATCGCATTTGCCCAGTGGTGCCCAGGAAGTCCAGGAATGTTGGAAGGAAATCTCATCGTCACAGTTGGCAAAACCCAGGAAACATCTCCGATATCATCAGATCCTCCAGAGCGCGGTGTGGTCACAGGCAATCCCAAAGTATCTAATTTGGTTGGCAATCCTTCAATCTTAGAAGCTTTCACTTCGGTTTGAACAGCTTTCGCCAATTCCTGATCTGCCTCAGACCATTCAGGCAATCCAACCTTTAAGATATTTGCATACATTTTTTCAGCTATTACCTTATTAAAGTGCCTTGGCCATGCAGTTCCGAGAATCTTAGAAGTCATCTCTGTATCGGTCATCAATGCTGCTCCTTGTGCCATTTTATTTGCCACATCATACATTTCCATGATGCCATCGTACTTCACATCTCTGAAATAATACCAAATAGAAGCTTTTGAAGGAACTACATTTGGCTGGTCACCACCATCGGTAAAAATGGAATGAGATCTTTTCAAAGGATCTAAATGTTCTCTTCTGTAATTCCAGCCCACATTCATAAGTTCAGCCGCATCCAATGCACTTTTACCTCTCCAAGGTGCTCCAGCAGCATGCGCTGCTTCTCCACTGAAAGTATATTCCACAGAAATCAAACCTGTTCCTGAAGCTTGGCCATAACTTACTCCCAAATTACTTCCAACATGGGTAAAAATACAGATGTCAATATCATCGAATAAGCCATCTCGGACAAACCAAGCTTTAGATGCTACCAATTCCTCCGCGATACCTGGCCAAAGAATCAGTGTACCACCGATATTTTCTCTTTCCATGATTTTCTTCACGGCCAAAGCCGCTGTGATATTCAAAGGAATCCCGGCATTATGTCCCTCTCCATGCCCTGGCGCACCTTCAATAATCGGTTTATGGTAGGCAACTCCTGGATATTGAGATGCCTTTGGGATATCATCCACATCTGAACCCAGAGCGATGACAGGTCCATCTCCATTGCTCCAAGTAGCAAACCAAGCTGTCGGAATTCCGGAAACTCCCATTTTTATCTCA
This sequence comes from Algoriphagus iocasae, assembly GCF_014206875.1. GTDB lineage: Bacteria > Bacteroidota > Bacteroidia > Cytophagales > Cyclobacteriaceae > Algoriphagus > Algoriphagus iocasae. Next base: position 25,979 of record NZ_JACIJO010000005.1, read on the forward strand.
AAACCATTGTCAGCTAAGATTCCTGTGAGATACTTAGACGATTCGATTTCCTGAAATCCAAGCTCGGCGAAACTAAAAATCTTATCGACCATTACTTGGCTCATTTTAGCCTCTTGCTGCACAATATCAAGCGCTTCTTGCTTTAATGCCTCCTTTTGCTTTTCCGAATATTTTTTCTGTGCAAAGGAAACAGGTGCAATTAATAAGGCAATACCAACTAAAAAGCTGTGTTGCCAAAGGGTAGAAATTTTCATAGGATTGGTGGTATGGTTATATCGGAAAATACTAAAAAGAAGTGAGTTGCAATCAAAAAAATGATCAATGGAAATAATTTATAGACAGGAGGAATTAGAGATTTTCATTCCAAACCCAGTCAATTTTTCTATTTTTGCAGGCGTTTAGCTAAAAAATCACGAATATTTCAATCATGGCGGAGTACACTTTTAGGGAAATTGAAAAGAAATGGCAGGCTTACTGGGAAAAGAACCAAACTTTCCTAGCCAAAGTCAATCCTGACAAACCAAAGTTCTATACACTTGATATGTTTCCATATCCTTCTGGAGCGGGACTTCATGTCGGTCATCCACTTGGATATATCGCTTCAGATATCGTAGCAAGATTCAAAACTCTAAAAGGTTTCAATGTACTTCACCCAATGGGTTACGATAGTTTTGGCTTGCCTGCGGAGCAATATGCAATTCAGACTGGACAGCATCCAGCTATCACCACCGAACAAAATATCAAGCGCTACACTGAGCAATTAAAAAATATCGGTTTTGCATTTGACTGGAGCAAAGAAGTAAGAACATCCAATCCTGACTACTATAAATGGACTCAGTGGATTTTCATGCAGCTCTTCAATAGCTATTATGATCAGGACGCTGACAAAGCTCTTTCTATTGACTCTTTGATTTCAAGATTTGAAAAAGAAGGGAATAAAAATGTGAAAGCTGTTTGTGATGATGAAACTCCAACTTTCACAGCTGAACAATGGAATGCTTACTCCGAAAAGGAGAAGCAGGAAATGCTTTTGAAATACCGATTGACTTTTTTAGCAGAAACTACTGTCAACTGGTGTGCTGCTCTCGGAACTGTACTTTCCAATGACGAGGTAAAAGACGGTTTCTCTGAGCGAGGTGGCCATCCAGTGGAGCGCAAGAAAATGATGCAGTGGTCCATGAGAATCACTGCTTATGCGGATCGCTTATTAAAAGGTCTGGAGAAAGTCGATTGGTCAGAGCCGATCAAAGAAATGCAGCGAAACTGGATCGGAAAATCCATTGGAGCTGAGGTAATCTTCCAAGTGAAAGATTCCAATGAAACCATCAAAGTATTTACCACTAGAGTGGATACTATATATGGTGTAACCTATTTGGCTTTGGCTCCTGAATCTGATCTGGCGGCTTCTTTGATCACTGAAGATCAAAGAGAAACTGCAGAAGCCTATATTGAAGTGGCAAAAAACCGATCAGAGCGTGAGCGAATGAGCGATGTAAAAACCATCTCGGGAGCGTTTACTGGCTCTTATGCGATCAACCCATTCAATGGAGAAGAAATCCAGATTTGGGTTGCTGATTATGTTTTGGCAGGCTATGGAACTGGCGCTGTAATGGCCGTTCCTGCGCATGATGAGCGTGATTACAACTTTGCGAAGCACTTTGGATTAGAAATCAGACAAGTGATCGAAGGTTCCATGGAAGAAGGTTCTTTCCCTGGAAAAGGAGGATTGATCATCAATTCCGGTTTCATTTCGAATCTTTATATGAAAGATGCCATGACCAAAGCCATTGAGTTTTTGGAAGAAAAAGGCATCGGAAAAGGCAAGATCCAATACAGAATGCGTGATGCGATTTTCACACGCCAGCGCTATTGGGGTGAGCCACTTCCAGTTTATTTCAAAGAAGGGCTTCCTTATTTGATAGAAGAAAAAGACTTGCCTTTGGTTTTACCGGAGGTAGATAAATACTTGCCAACAGAAGATGGAGAACCACCTTTGGCTCGCGCAAAAGATTGGAATTACAAAACTGCAGATGGCGAATTTCCTTTGGAAAGAAGCACGATGCCAGGTTGGGCTGGATCCAGCTGGTATTTCTTCAGATATACAGACCCTAAAAACGAATCTGAATTGGCTGATAAGGGCACTACAGATTATTGGGGAGCAGTAGATTTATACATCGGGGGTTCTGAGCATGCAACAGGACACTTATTGTATTCCAGATTCTGGACCAAGTTCCTATATGACATCGGCGTTGTAAGTATTGACGAGCCATTCCAAAAGATGATCAACCAAGGAATGATCCAGGGTAGATCAAATTTTGTATACCGAGTATTTCCAAGAATCAGTGCTTCTTCAGGTGATTCTCAACCAAAATTACCTCAAGTTTTTGTCACAAAAAGCACTAGGGATAAAATCATTGAAGGAGTAATTTCAGAGGAAGAAGTCAAAGAAATTACTAGTGTTGTTAATGATAAGTTTAAAAAATTAAATCCTGGAATGGAATTTAATCCGATGGTAGGACCAGTAAAACTATCTGAAATGCACGTGGACGTGAATATAGTTTACAACGACCAGCTTAACTTGGAGAAATTCAAAGCTTGGAGACCAGATTTGGCAGATGCTGAATTCATCCTGGAAGACGGTAAATACATCTGCGGCTCGGAAGTGGAGAAAATGTCCAAGTCTAAGTACAACGTCGTAAATCCGGATGACATCATCGAGCGATACGGCGCAGACACCTTGAGATTGTACGAGATGTTCTTGGGCCCTTTGGAGCAATTCAAGCCTTGGAACACCAACGGCATCGATGGAGTATTCAAATTCCTTCGAAAACTTTGGAACCTTTACCATACACAAGCAGGAGAATTCCAGGTTTCTGATGCAGAACCAAGCAAAGATGAATACAAAGCCCTTCACAAAGCCATCAAAAAGATGGAAGAAGACATGGCCAACTTCTCTTTCAACACTTCTGTTTCCAGCTTTATGATTTGCGTGAACGAACTAAGTTCAGTAAAATCCAACAAGCGAAAAATCCTGGAACCTTTGGCAATTTTGGTTTCTCCATATGCGCCGCATATCTCCGAAGAACTTTGGTCACTTCTTGGACATGAGACTTCCATCACTGAAGCAACATTCCCGGCATTTGACGAAAGCTATCTGAAGGAAAGTGCTTTTGAATATCCTGTGATGATCAATGGTAAAATGAGGGCTAAACTTAATTTGGACCTTTCTCTTTCTAAAGAGGAAATCGAAAAGGCTGCTTTGGCTGACGAAACCGTACAGAAATGGCTGGACGGCAAAGCACCTAAAAAAATGATCGTTGTCCCAGGTAAAATTGTCAACGTGGTTATTTAAAGATAATTAATTCAATAAAAAGAGCTCAACCAGTGCTATGGTTGAGCTCTTTTCATGTTAACTTGTTTTAATTTATCTTTGAAATATGCACTTAATTCAAGAAAAAGCATCAGGCATCAAAGCACTTTGTGAAAAACACAAAGTAAAAAGGTTGTATGCTTTTGGTTCGGTTTTGACCACTTGTTTTAATGAGGAAAGCGATGTAGATTTTTTAGTTGATTTTAGGAAAAATGAAATTCCCAATTTTGGAGCTAATTACTTTAATTTCATTTTTGCCTTAGAGGATCTATTAGGACGAAAAATTGATCTGATAGAAAGGGCTGCAATTCAAAATCCTTATTTCAAAGAACATGTAGAAGAGTCAAAATTATTGATTTATGAATTCGAAGATTAACGCTTACCTTTTCGATATTTTAAGAACCATCGAGGAGCTCGAAGGCTTTTTTAAGGAAAATGAAATCACATTACACATCCTTTTATCCAAGACAATCATCACAAGAGCGACCGAACGGAATTTAGAGATAATTGGAGAGTGCGTGAAGAAAATATTAGCAATTGACCCTTCATTTCCTATTTCGAATGCTCGACAGATAATTGCAACTCGAAATTTCATCGCACATGAGTACGGAGTTATTTCTTATGAAATCATTATAGAAGTATTGAACACTCACTTACCTATTCTTAAAAGAGAAGTCCATGAATTATTGAAGGGTAAATGATCATCTACACCTATCCCGTTCGCACAGCATTCACTGATCGTGACTTGGAGATGATTCGGCCAGAAATGAACATCAAAGCTTTGGAATTTACCCAGAGCCCTAGCAAACTTCCATTTTACTACCTACTTCAGTTTTTTCAATTGCTTTGGTATTTACCTAAGACCACTCAGTATCTCTGTTTCTTTGGAGGCTATCATTCTGTACTTCCTACTTGGTTTGGGAAGACTTTTAACAAGAAATGCATCATTCAGGCAGGCGGAACCGACTGTATGAACATGCCAGAAATAGGATATGGAAACTTCCGTAAGAAATGGCTTCGCAAAGCCACTGTTTACAGCTTTAAAAATTGCTCCCTGATTGTACCTGTTGCCGAGGCATTGATGAAACAGGAATATCATTTTGATGATCAAATCAATACGAAACAAGGACTTCTAAACCTAATTCCAGATTTAAAAACCCCATTTCAGGTGATTCCAAATGGTTTTGACACAGATTTTTGGAAAGACCTAAATACACCAAGGAAAGAGAAGTCATTTATTACAGTTGCAACAGGTACCTCCAGACATTCCCGAGCCATTATCAAAGGATATGATTTGATAGAACAACTTGCCTCCACCAATTCTGAATATACATTTACATTGGTGGGAGACGCTGGCTATACTTCTTCCAATAAAAATATCAAGGTGCTGGGAAAGCAGAGCAAAGAACAGCTTCGAGAACTTTTCAACTCACATGTTTTTTACTTGCAACTCTCTACTTCGGAAGGTTTTCCTAATGCATTGGGTGAAGCTATGGCTTGTGGCTGTGTGCCAATTGGTTCAGCAGTCGGAGCAATCCCAGAGATCATTGGAAACAATAAGTTGGTTTTGGCAAAAAAAGAGTTGGGGCTATTGCAGCATCTGATTGATTCCATCGAAGATCCTGAAATGGAAGAAATCCGGATTTCCAGTCAAAAAAGAATCAAGGAAATGTTCAGCTATTCTAAAAGGAAAATGAAACTGATCGAAATTCTTTCAAAATAACTTCCTTCTATAAATCACATTTTTCTGAAACTAAAGTCTTTATTGTAGCAAAAAGACATTTATGGATCATAAGTGCTTTCTCTTAATAATAACATGATTGTTTATTAATGAAGTTAATTTTGAGAAATCGAAAGATTTGAGAATCAATTTCCTGTTTCACTTCATTTTTCAACTTTTTGAAAAAATCAAACATTTAAAAGAAAAATAAACCGGTTTTTCCAATTCTTACATTTTTTTCCTGAAATCAGTTGAATTTTTAAACCGATTTTTTCAATTCTCGCAAAACACCTTTCATAAACAGGCATAAAAAAAGGGAGCTTTTTAAAAAAGCCCCCATCAGTGGGTCTATTGTCAATCGTCTAAAACCAAATAAAGTTTGGCGAAACTGCCAGTGAATCTGTTTTTATGACTTGTTTAATTCCTTAAACTTAATAAAATTGAATTAAATGCAACAAAAACAGATAAAAATTTTTTAAAAAAATTTTTATCTATCAATTGCTTTGAGATTGGAAGACTTTTGGGGTCAAGCCGAATTCTTGCTTAAAAGCCCGAATGAAATATGTAATGTTTCTGAAACCTGCCATGTAGCATACTTCCTGAATCTGAAAATGACCTATTTGAAGGTATTGCTTTGCAAGCTTCAATCGCTCATGAAGCACAAACTCCATTGGGGTTAATCCCAGATCTTGTTTGAAAGACCTCAAAAAATGCGCTTTACTCATGCATGCTTCACTTGCCAATTCATCCAACGAAATTGTTTCCCGGATATTTTTCTTGATGTAGTCCACCACATGAGCCATCCGATTACCGGCAGCCAGTTCCTTGTATGTTTTTTCAAGCATTTCCCTCGCTTGAGTTTGGCTTAATCGAATCAGAAGTTCTTTTAAAGCCAGAGTCGCAATCAGATCTTTCTCCTTCGATCCGTCTTTGACGCCGATTCGAATAAAGCGATTGATGATTTCAGAAAGATCTTGTGTATTGATCAGATGAAAATAACTTAAATCAAGCCCCCAATCTTTAGAGATCATTTTATCAGGAAACTTCTCATTAAGCAGATTAAAAGTCGCCTCAATCATTTCCTTTGAAATGGAAAGCGCAATGCATTGAGTGGGATTATCCAGATGCGCTTCCGGAAAATCTATTTTCATGACCTCATTTGGCGGAACGATAACCGACTCACCCGGGAGATAATCAAATCCAGGCTTATCGAATAAATGCATCACTTTTTTGCCTTTTAGCATGGTCGTAAGGACCAAATCTCCGAATACCAGATTCACATCATCTGCTTGCTGATGGGTTTCAAAAATATTCAGTTCGCAGTTCTCCAGTGTGTACGTAGTACGGTTCTCCACCAAAGTTTTTAAGTCCCTGGCGTTTCTCCAAGGCACTCCTGCTATAAAATTATTTTGGGTCATGCTTCAATTTACTAAGAATTATAAGCTTTTAGAAAATTCAGGAATTTATCACGATTCATACTTAAAACGAATAAATCCTACTATTATATCAACTCAGGTGGATGGGATGATGTTTCAGTGTCATTTTTTTAAATAGGATAAACGGAGATTTGAATAGAACCAAAATAACCGTCAAAAATGACAACATTAACATTATCTCAAACAAAGCCTGTCGACAGGCCCTCCGTCAAGGAGAAATATGATCACTTTATTGGAGGAAAATGGGTAGCTCCAAGTTCTGGAGAATATTTTGACAACATCTCACCCATAGATGGCAAAGCATTTACAAAAGCAGCCCGAGGAAATAAGGAGGATGTAGAAAAAGCCATTGATGCTGCTCATGTTGCCTTCAAGACTTGGTCAAAAACTTCTGCAGCAGAAAGAAGCCGAGTGCTGAATAAAATTGCCGACATCATTGAAGAAAATCTTGAAATGCTCGCAAGATTAGAAACAGTCGATAATGGCAAAGCGCTGAGGGAAACTAGAGCTGCAGATCTACCACTTTGCATTGACCATTTTAGATATTTCGCTGGGGTGATTAGAGCCGATGAGAGCAGTATTTCTGAACATGATGAACATACTGTTAGTATCGCCCTTCATGAGCCTTTAGGGGTGGTCGCACAGATTATTCCATGGAATTTCCCTCTATTGATGGCAACTTGGAAAATAGCTCCAGCACTGGCGGCTGGCTGTTGCACGGTGGTAAAACCTGCCGAACAAACTCCAACCAGTCTTATGGTTTTGATGGAGCTAATTGCAGACGTGGTGCCACCAGGAGTAATTAATGTAGTTACCGGGTTTGGTGTTGAAGCCGGAAAACCTTTGGCAACTTCAAAAAGAGTGGCAAAAGTTGCTTTCACTGGCGAAACAACGACTGGTCGCTTGATCATGCAATACGCTTCTGAAAACCTGATTCCTGTGACGATGGAACTGGGAGGGAAATCACCAAATATTTTCATGAAATCAGTAGCCGATGCCGATGATGAATTCTTTGACAAAGCAGTAGAAGGCGCTGTAATGTTTGCCCTAAATCAAGGTGAAGTATGTACTTGCCCATCCAGGATTCTCGTTCACGAGGACATTTACGACAAATTCATGGAGCGGGTGATTGAGCGAACCAAAGCTATCAAAATGGGACATCCCTTGGCAGAAGATACGATGATGGGCGCCCAGGCTTCGAATGACCAATACGAGAAAATTCTTTCTTATTTGGACATCGGAAAGCAAGAAGGAGCTACAATTCTTTGCGGAGGAGAAAGTGCCGGATTAAACTCTGGACTTGAAACAGGTTATTATGTAAAACCCACGATTTTCAAAGGGAATAATAAAATGCGCGTTTTTCAGGAAGAAATCTTCGGTCCTGTTACTTGCGTCACTACGTTTAAGACCACTGAAGAAGCCATAGAAATCGCAAATGACACCATGTACGGATTAGGAGCTGGACTTTGGTCACGAGATGCTCACGAACTTTACCAGGTGCCTCGAGCCATACAGGCAGGAAGAGTCTGGGTAAATTGCTACCATGCCTACCCTGCCCACGCGCCATTTGGTGGATATAAAAAATCAGGTTTTGGAAGAGAAAATCATTTGATGATGCTAGACCATTACCGTCAAACAAAAAACATGTTAATCTCTTATAGTAAAGAGAAACTTGGATTCTTTTAAATTGTCAATATCTAAAACCAGCAAAGGCAGAGGAACTTTCTTCTGCCTTTCTTTTCATTTAAAAACCCAAAATAATGGAAACTATTAAGCGAGTACTGATCAGTGAAGAAGCAAAGGAGACCGTTGATATTTTAAGAAAACGTTTTGGATCAGAGTTGATGTTTCATCAAAGTGGCGGCTGTTGCGATGGAAGCTCTCCGATGTGCTTCGAAAAGGGTGATTTCAAAGTAGGTAGCCAAGATATTTGGATGGGAGAAGTTTATGGCTGCGATTTTTTCATGAGTGCCGACCAATTTGAATATTGGGAACACACACAACTCACCTTAGATATCACATCTGGAAGAGGAAGCAGTTTTTCGATAGAAATACCTATGGGAATCAGGTTTATCATCCGATCAAAGCTTTTCACAGATGAGGAACTCCAAAATCTTAATCCCATCAAAACAGGCGAGGAATATTTAGCAGAAAGCTAAATTCAATTCATTCCCCTTCTCTCATTTTTCATTATCTTCAAAAGTACAACCACTACCTATGAAGAAATTAATTATTGCGTTAGGTGTCCTCACTTTCATCTATTTTATCGCGACCCTTCTAGTACCTCCATATATAGAAGAACAAAGAAACCCAGTCAAAGCTTCTCCACCATATTCTGTTTCTCCAGAAGCCCAGGCAATTTATGATCAATTGGATTTTATCTCTGACCTTCACTGTGATGCTTTGCTCTGGGGAAGAGACTTGACAAAAAAGGGTGATGCAGGACATGTAGACTTCCCAAGAATGAGGGAAGCCAACGTGGCTTTGGAAATGTTTACGATTGTGTCCAAGTCACCAGCTGGGCAAAACATGCAAAGCAACAGTGAGGATGCTTTTGACAATATTACACCTCTTACTATTGCCAAAGGAAATGCTCCAAACCAATGGTTTAGTCTGATCAACCGAACACTTGGACAGGCAGAAAGCCTCCATGAATTTATTGAAGAAGATGGAAATGTTCTTTTTGTAAAGGATCGAGCGAGTTTTGAAAATTTGATTGAAGCACGAAAATCAGATAAAACTGTCGTAGGTGGAATGTTGGGAATTGAAGGAGCACATGCTTTAGAGGGTTCTCTTGAAAACCTGGACAAGGTCTACGAAGCAGGAATCAGAATGATTGGCCCTACACACTTTTTTGACAATGCCCTTGGGGGATCTGCTCATGGAGAAAATGGTGCTGGATTAACTGACTTTGGTAAGTCAGTCATCAAGCGAATGAATGAGTTGAATATTTTCGTGGATTTAGCCCATAGCTCCCCTGCTATCGTAGATGATGTGCTAAACATGACCACTAAACCTGTCATTGTCTCTCATACAGGTGTTCGCGGAGTATTAGATTCCCAACGGAATTTGTCTGACGATCAAATCAAAAGAATTGCTGAAAACGGAGGGATTATTGGCGTGGCATTTTTTGACATGGCTGTAGGCGAACCTGAACTCGAAGGAATCATTGCCTCTATGAAACACATTAAAAACCTAGTTGGAGTCGATTTCATTGCTTTAGGATCAGATTACGATGGAGCTGTTGAAGTTCCATTTGATATTACCGGACTACCTTTGATCGTGGAAGGACTCTTAAATGAAGGTTTTACCGAAGTTGAAATTCGGGCCATCATGGGTGAAAATGTTAAGAGATTTTTCCTTAAAAACCTGAACTAATGAACGAATCAGTAATCCACCAAGAGAGTAAGTATTTCAAAAAGCTACAGGAATACTTAGGTGAGTTTGTGTATGGAGGAATAGATGGTGCAGTCACTACATTTGCGGTGGTAGCAGGTGGATTTGGTGCCGATCTGGACTCCGGGATTATCATCATTCTTGGCTTCGCAAATTTATTAGCAGATGGATTCTCTATGTCCGTAGGTGCTTATTTATCATCTAAAAGCAATCAGGAAAACTATAAAAAGCACGAAGCAATTGAATACTGGGAAATCGAAAACCTACCAGATGTAGAAAGACAGGAAATCAAAGAAATCTATGAGGCCAAAGGTTTTGAAGGAGAATTGCTCGAAAAAGTGGTAGACCAAATCACCTCAAACAAAGACCTTTGGGTAGCAGAAATGATGAAGGACGAGTTAAATCTCATGGAAGAATCCAAAAGCCCTTTTAAAATCGGACTGGCCACTTTCATCTCTTTCATTTTAGTTGGTTTTATTCCATTGCTGGTTTATTTGTGGACTTTTTTTAACCCTTCTTCGATCAACACCTTCTTTTGGACCAGTATACTTACGGGGATTGCTTTTATCATCGTGGGCTGGTTAAAATCGATAGTAAACCAAACCTCCAGCATTAAAAGTATTTTAGAAACCCTTGCTTTAGGCGTTTTGGCTGCTGTTGTTGCTTATTATGTGGGTGATATTTTAGAGAAATTTTTTACATAAAAACTATGAAAACCATTGATGAAGTTTTAATCCGAATGGATCAAATCGTTTCGGAATGCAAGGCTGGAAATTCACGCGTTGGATATTTCGCGATTCTATACAGACATGTCACAAGGCGAATCAAAGAGGGTATTTTAAAAATGGAGTTTGAGGATAATCCTCGCATGGAAAAATTGGATGTACTTTTTGCTGGCAGGTTCATTGATGCCTATGACTTATGGAAAAAAGGTCAAAAACCGACACAGAGCTGGATGGAAGCCTTTGAGGCCAGCAAATCAAGCAAGCATCTGGTTTTGCAGCATTTATTTTTGGGGATCAATGCCCACATCAATTTGGATCTTGGAATTTCTGCTGCTGAGACTGTTGAAAAAGAACCTTTGGAAGGAATTCAGAAAGATTTCAATCAGATCAATTCCATTTTGGCAGAATTGGTAGATGGGGTTAAATCCAATATCAGCAAAGTCTCTCCAGTATTTGGGATGTTAATTCCACTGGCAAAAGGAAGAGATGAAATGTTGCTGGACTTTAGCATCCAGTTGGCGAGAGATGGAGCCTGGAAATATGCAGGAGAATACTATGTAGCCAATGACCGTAATTTCTTGATTCAAGACCGCGATAAGAATATTTCAAAGCTTGCAAAAAAACTGATCAACCCAGGCAAATTTCTTGCATTTATCATCAAAATCGTTGGTTTTGCAGAGTGGAAATCTGTCAGTAAAACCATGGATCAGTTAGATGTCGTAGCTCAGAAAGTAGTGTAATAAAAAAGAGGCTGTCTGATAAATACTGTTTATCTCATTGAATGAATTCGAAATTCAGTTCGATTGGCGTATTTTGAATTCGACTACGCTAACAATGTCAGATCGATCTAATGGCACGATATGCGTGTCAGTCCGAGCGGAGTCGAGGACCCTTCGACTACGCTCAGGCTGACAAATTACAAGCTTTTAGGACAGCCTCCTTTTTTTTCATCATGGTTAAACTTTTTTCCTCCATTTCGACTCAATAGCTTCAATTTCGGCTTCAGTTTGAGCTTTATTTTTACGGTTGGTTTTTTCCTTGTTTAGATCCGTCGCATAAAAATGCGTTTCCTGGAAATAATCCACTCTGGCTTTCGATTCTCCTTTTGCCTTGGTCCATTTCTCGCTTTTAAATAGCCTCACTCGATCTTCATGCAATTCTAAATATTCATCATATGGACCTCTTGGTGAAATCAGTTTCACAAAAATCGGTGCTGTTTCAATGGCAATAAAAAGCAACATGATAAAGACATTTGCCAAGGCCATTGCTGCGCTTTCCTCAGTCAATGCCGCCAAAGCATCCATCCTTGCTGCAAGTCCATCAAAGCCTTCGATCCCAGGCTGCTGTTTTTCAAATTCGGCTTGTCTCAAGGCCATAAACTCCCTGATCTGAGCCTCCACAGTATCAATCCTAACTTGATTCCTGACTTTCAATTCATCCAAAGCGACTTGGGCTGCATCCAGTTGTTCTTCTTTTTTCTTAGCATTCGTTCCTATTCCTACTATTCCACTCGTCCCTGCCGTCTTTTCTCCAAAACGCTCAGCATCGTATTCTCTTTGCAATTGATCACGGAAATCCTCAGCTTCTTTCACTTCCGATTTCAGGCTTTCAATTTTCAATTCCAACTCCTGAATTTCAGGGAAGCCTTTCGCAAGATTCTCTTTGGATTGAGTAATAAATTCAGTTCTTTTTTCATCAATTTTTCGATTGATTTCACGCTCAAACATTTTGAGCTCAAGAGGCTTTGAAATCACCAATGCCAGTAAAACTGCCAGTACCAATCTAGGAATTGCAAGTTTCCATTCAGACCAGGCATTTTCACGTTTCCTCATACTGGAAACAATAAACCGATCCAGATTGAAGATCATAAATCCCCAGAGAAGTCCGAATAATACAGCTGGTAAAACTGACTGAAAAACTGTGTACAATGCATATCCGGCTGCCAAGGCTGCCAATACTCCTGTGAAAAACACTGTGGCACCGATTCCTATGTATTTGTTTGACTCTGTAGGAGATCTTTTTAGCAAAGAAAAATTAGCTCCGCTGCAAAACCAGAAAAAACGAGTGAGTTGCTCCATGAAAAGGGTATTTGGAATGATTTGTCTTTATAACGCTAAAACTTCACCAAAAAACCTCTTAACTACCGCGTAAAGACATAAATGTGACGAAATCATCTAAAACAGGCCAAAAACAAGCTTTTTGATAAAAATTTTGTGACGAAAAACTAGAGGGACAAAATCGCCAACTGTCCGAAGTGTACGAGTATGAGCATGTTATGGACGGTTTTGACCATTGCAGAAAAGAAAATATCTTTAAGACATGAATCCAAAATCTCTTTTCTCAGCCCTCATTTTAGTCCTTATTTTAGGATTGAATTCCACATTTGCACAAAGCAACAAATTCGATAAAGAAGTTGCAGACATAAGCCATCACTTGGATAGCATCGGCTGGTCAAAAGGGAGTGTCGTATTCACAGGAAGCTCTAGTGTTAGGATGTGGAAAAGTCTTCAGAATCAATTCCCAGAAGTCCCAATCATCAATACAGGGTTTGGAGGATCGACGGCCGAGGATTTAGAAGCACAACTCTTCCCACTGGTTCTGAGATTAGAACCCTCTAAGGTTTTTATTTACGAAGGAGATAATGATATAAACGGCGGGAAAACTGCAGCCGAAATCATGACTACTCTAGATGAGATAGTGACAAGAATCCAGAAACAATTACCAAACGCCACTGTCAACTTGATTTCTGCAAAACCAAGTCCATCAAGATGGGAATTAAAAACTTCCTATTTGGTGCTCAATGACCTGATGCGTCAATATTGCACCGCACATAAAAATGTGAACTTTGTCAATGTATGGGACATCATGCTGGACAAAACAGGCGTACCAAGATCAGATATTTTTATTGGAGACAATCTTCATATGAATGAAAAAGGATATGCACTTTGGAAAGAAATTTTCACTCCTTTCCTGACGGAAGATTAACCACCTTATTTAATCTGAAAAGAAAGGCCAAGGATAATCTGTTCCGTGCGGAAATTGTCTTTTCTCTTTAAAAATTGATCCAAAGTTAATTTTTGGTCATTGAAAACTCGTTCATATCGAAGATCCAATCCTACTGGACCAACATTAACCCCAAGACCAAATTGATACCCGAGAAACAAATTCTTATCCGGGGAATTTTCGAAAAAATCAGAATAATTATCCTTTAAACTATAGTGAAATGAAGGGCCTCCCACCAGGCTGATGAATTTGAAAAAATTCATACCCACTAAAACAGGAGCATCAAGACGTTGCAATTTCACTGTTCCTAAACCTGTGTCAAATTTTGTATTGGAATACAATAACTCAGGTCTTAGAAACAAATCATAATGCCCGAGTTTATAAAAAGCACCAAAATGATATCCTGAAGAAGCTCTTGGATTTTTCCAGATCGACTCAGCGTCTTTAAAATTTTTTCCCGAGGTGGAATAATTCAGCCCACCTTTTACTCCAAAACCCGGCCCTTTATTTTGAGCAAATGCCAAAACCCCACTCAGAAATAAAGTCAAAAACAGAAAGTAAGATCGTAAATTTTTCATTCCAAGTGCCATTTTAGGATTTATATCAAAAAAAGAACCAAACGAAGCTTTTGCCGAAATTTAAAATAATGAGAAGGCCAATTTATCAGTCAAAAGCTCCAAAGCTCGGATTGATTTGACAGAATTTCCTTTCTCATTGAGTTCAGGACTCCAAACTGCAATGCTAAACTTATGAGGCATCACTGCAGCGACTCCTCCCCCGACTCCGCTTTTCCCGGGCAATCCCACTTTAAACGCAAACTCCCCCGCTTCATCATAAAACCCGCAAGTCAGCATCAATGCATTCACTCTTCGGGATTGGCTTTCGGTTAAAATCTGTCTATTGGCAAAAATTGAAAACCCATCATTGGCCAAAAAGGAAAAGGATTTGGCGAGATCTACGCAACTCATCTCCATGGAGCAATGTGAAAAATACACATCTAGCACCTGATCTATTGGATTATTGAAATTCTTGAAAGATTTAAGAAAATAAGCCAATGCTGTATTTCGCTCTCCATGGTTCTTTTCTGAAATCTGTACTTCAGGATTGATTTTCACACATGTAGCACCTGCCAATTCATTGATAAAGTCGGTAATCTGATCAATAGGATTTTCGAACTTACTGCACAAGGCATCGGTAATCACCAGAGCTCCGGCATTGATAAAAGGATTTCTTGGTATTCCCTTTTCATATTCCAGTTGAGCAATAGAATTGAAAGGATCACCGCTTGGCTCCACATTCACCCGAGTCCAAAGCTTTGAGTTGAAAAAATTAAACACCATAGTCAGTGTAAATACCTTGCTGATACTCTGAATTGAAAACGCCTTCTGACGGTCTCCTACGCCATACACATTGCCTTTGAGATCCACGAGAGCTATCCCAAACTGATTCGGATTGACGTTTCCAATCTCAGGAATATAGTCGGCGACTTTGCCTCGGAGATTCTCCTCCTGCACCTCATGGTACACTTCTTCTATTAGCTGCTGGTAGTCCATGTTGGAAAAGTGTGGAAAATTGGGAAGGAAAAAAAGATTTTTTTGAGATATCAACTATGAGATAATTTAACATTCAGAAAATGGCTGACAGTTATTTCATGTTTGAGAAGAAAATAAAACAAAGATGAAGATGTCAGCCTGAGCGAAGTCGAAGGCCTTTCAACTTTAGTAAAACTTTGTCCTCGACTCCGCTCGGACTGACATGTATCCCGATAACAACTAGACGTTCGATTGATAATAAAAAATCATACCTCAGAATCTTATGTATATAATATTTTTATATATTTGGGAAAGCTAGGTAATACAGCAAAACATGTCGAACAACAATCTGATCAAAGGCTCGCTCCAAACCATCATTCTCAAACTTCTGGAGGAGAATGAAAAAATGTATGGCTATGAAATCACCCAACGGGTGAAGGAACTGACTGCGGGGGAAATCAAAATCACCGAAGGTGCGCTCTACCCTGCGCTGCACAAGCTGGAAGCTGAAGGGTTGCTCAGCACGGAAATCCAGCAGGTGGATAACCGGGTGCGGAAATACTACAGCCTAACTAAAGATGGTCAAAAGGAAGTCACCAGTAAAATGTCTGAGTTGCAAGGCTTCGTAGAGAACCTTCAGCGAATTCTGACTCCGGACCTAAAACCGGGTTTTAATATCTGATTTTTTTTACGTGACAATTATGAGAAAATTAACAGAAAAGGAACTTGATCAGGTAAAAAAGGTGATTGCGGCCAAAGAGTTGACTTCAGCGGAAATCGTGATTGAAATCTATGACCATTATGTAAGTCATTTGGAAAGTTTTGAAAGTTCGAAATTCGAATCTGAGCTGTTTGAATTGGAGCAAAAATTCACATTTGGGTATTGTCATTCCCTTCAGGCAAAGCTCTTTAAAGCCTCAAAAAATGATATCTTGAGCTTTCAATGGTCGATTTTCAAAACCTATTTCACTTGGCCTAAATTCTTGGCAACTACTTTTTTCTTGGCGATTTATATTATCATTTGGATGGAGGTCGAACATAAAACAAAAGCTCAGCTTCTTATTATTCCTATGATTTCGATTGTGATTTTATCAGCTTGGATTTACTATCGATCATTTAAAAAAGTAAGAAAAATCAAAAAAATGATTGATAGCCCAAGAACCATAGAGTCATCACTCTTGAAAGTCATCATGATCCAGCTATCCTTAATCACATCTTCCTTTAATTTATTGATTTTAACTCCAAAAATATTTGATATCCCAGAATTTATGGAAAGCCCTTATTTCTTAGCGGCGACTTTGGCTTTGTTTTTATTTTATGCCAGTTATTCACTGACACTTTTCGAGGCCTGGAAGATCAAATCTAGAACTGCGCTGATATGAAACTTACCAAAAACCAAATCCACAAAATACAATCCTCACTGTCTGGCAGAAGAATCTATTATGATGATATCAAAGCAGAATTAGTAGATCATTTTGCTTCAAAAGTAGAAGACGCAATGGAGAAAGGTAGTTCTTTTGATAAGGCCTTCTCAGAAATAAGTAAAGAAATAAATCCATCCCAATTTCAGAGGAAGCTTTTGCTAGCCACTCACATAGGCTTTCTTAAAAACATAGCTTCAAATATGTTGAAAGGATCAATTCTATTGAAAAGCATTTTACTGTTTGCCGTTTGGGTAATCATCATTAATTTCTTTGAATACAGCCCTGATGTAGCAGAAAGGCATGTAAAAACCATATTCATCGGTACTACAGTAGGCTTAGCATTGATAGGGCTTTGGGGAGGATTATTGAAAAATTCAAAAGTTGTAGCTGCGGGCAATACACTTT
This sequence comes from Algoriphagus iocasae, assembly GCF_014206875.1. Taxonomy (GTDB): domain Bacteria; phylum Bacteroidota; class Bacteroidia; order Cytophagales; family Cyclobacteriaceae; genus Algoriphagus; species Algoriphagus iocasae. The sequence continues at coordinate 42,990 of NZ_JACIJO010000005.1, forward strand.
GGCTTATGATCTGCATTTCTCAGTTTGTGCTTAACCTTGACTTAATGGTATGGCTTGGACTATCTCCTATTTTAGCCATTTGCTTAATTACATTTTTGCTTTCACATCTGTTTATTGCTGGACTTTCGGAGGTAGTTTTTCAAACAAAAAGACTTAAAACAGCATGAAACTATCTCCTTCCCAAATCGACACCCTCAAAAAACTGATTTCCTACAAAGGTTATCCCGAGATCGACTTGCAATATGAGATCTTGGATCATGTAGCCTGCAAGGTAGAAGTATTATTGGAGGAAAAGCCAGATATGTCGCTTGACGACGCTTTTAGGAAAGTCCATAGTGAATTCGGGATCTTTGGTTTTTCTGATTTGGCTGAGTCCTATACCAAAAGCATAGAAAAACGCTATCGAAGATTCTTCTGGGAAGAATTTGTGGAGTTTTTCACGAGCTATAGAATCATTTACCCTGCAGGGATTGGATTTATTCTGTATTGGCTGAGTGTAAACACAAGACCGTTTGGGTATGAATTGACTTTACCCAATTGGGCTGTTCTTTTCTTTTTCGCAGGACTAATTTTTATTGTTGCAAGCTACTATAGGGTGAATAAAAGTCTTAAGAACTATGTGGCATATAAAAGCACCAACAATTTTATGCTAATCCTTAATTTCTTTTTGCAACTCAATGTAAACGGTTTAAGATTTTTTGACAACCCAAATTACGTAATAGATTTTACTGGTAAAGGGGTTATCATGGCATTAGGACTGTTGCTAATAGCCATTTCTTTCTTATCGATTTTCCTTCTGCCTAGAGTTTTGGACAGGTCTATTGAAGAAATCAGAAAGCTACAGGCCATTTATGAGGGGTAAAATCATATTCTAAACAACTACCTGATTATGAAACTGATGTAGTTTATAATTTTACATAAAAGCCTCTTTGCTATTTAACTTTATACCTTCTTCAACTTTTAGCCTTGATTATTAACCCTTGCTAATTGATCATTAAATATTGACCATTCAATTCGTCACAAGCTCAATCTTTCCACCTTTTCTAAACAGCTCGTGCCCTACATAATATCCATCTAAAGGCTTGCCGTTGACTTTGATTTCCTTCAGTTTTCTACCTCCATTCGGTTTCAGGATCACCAAATCACTACCGATATCAACTTTCCAGGTAACCTCATCAAACAGTGGCACAGTCACTAAATAATCCGCATCGGCAGGTGACATAGGATAAAGGCCCACTGCAGCACAAACGAACCAAGACGACATTTCCCCAGCATCATCCATTCCTGACAAAGCCAAACCTTCTGGGCCAATACCGTAAAGTTCATTCATGATCTTATCCAGAATAGCCTGTGATTTTTCCGGCTTGTTCACATAGTAATAAGCAAATGGAGCCTCATGATCAGGTTGATTCCCCTGACAATATTGCCCGATGAAAGTAGATATGTTTCTGGCAATGTGATTTGGATTCCAAGGTTTGGTAAAAAACTCATCCAGCTTTGCCTCAAACTTATCAGGCCCTCCGTATAGACTCACTAGTCCTGGCATATCGTGAGGAGCGTAAAAAGAAACCTGCCAGGCATTTGCTTCTCTAAACATATACTCATAATAGGGATACTCTGAATCAAATGGTGAAATCCAATCTCCATTTTCAAGCCTTCCTCTCATGAAATTTATCGATGGATCAAAAACGTTTTGATAGTTTTTGGAGCGCTTCATTAGGTCTTGGAAATGTTCTTTATCCCCGAGCGTATCAGCCAAAATCGCCAATGAATAATCATCATAGGCATATTCCAAAGTCTTGGAAACTCCCGCTCTGGCTTTGGTTTCTACATGAGGCTTCTCAACATCTGGATCTGAGATATAGCCTTTGGCAATATATTCCTCCACAAATGCCCGTGGACTACCTGATTCATAAGCATTGCGAAGAAGATATTGATAGGCTTTTTCTACTTCAAAATTATCAATACCTCTTTTGTAAGAGCCTGCTATAAATGGAGCTCCATGATCTCCATGGAAGAAAGTCGGTACAAAACCTGTAATCTCAGCTCGACTGATCAAAGATGAAATCACATCACCGGTTACTTCTGGAGACAGAATACTCAAAAGCACCAACTTATTTCTATAAGTATCCCATAGAGATGGGATGGTATAATACTTAAAATCCTGTTTTTGGATTTTCCCAGCCTCATCTGAAAATTCTCCATTCACATCACTGCGTAAAGCCGGCCAAAGGAAAGTCCGATAAAGGGAAGTATAGAACATTTCCTTATTTCGATGGCTGTCACTTTTCACAGAAATTTTCGAAAGCAAACCATCCCATTCCTTAACGGCTGCCTTTTGAACTTCTTCAAAGGAGGTGTCTATTGATTCACTTTCCAGGTTTTCTTTTGCATTAGCAATGCTCACATAAGAAATACCAATTTTCATGACCACTTTTCCAGCTTCTTTATCAGAAATTGAAACTATGGCGTATCCATCTTTTTCTCCTTTTGACTCCAATTTCAGATTAAAGACTTCATGGTTTAGAACTGCATAGAAATGAACTTTATCTCTTCCTACTCGCTGAAAACCCTCTAAGACGTTTGTTCCAACGAGATTAATATCCCAATCCGAAACTCCGTTATTGGCTTTTCCCAAGCCAAAAAGAATCCTTCGGCCTTCTGGTTTTTCAAAAAGATACTCATGAATCCCTGTTCTTAGCGTCGAAGTCAATTTCACCCCAACCTTATAATCATCCAAGAACACCTCATAATATCCTGGGCTGGCATATTCATTTTCATGCGAAAAAGTAGATTTAAAGGGAGCAGTTGCTTCTTGTGAAATAGGAAGAACAGGAAGATTACAAAGATTCCAATGTCCTTTATTAGTATGAGCAAAACCTAAAATCTCTGAATCCTCATACTCATATCCTGCTCCGGATCCCCATTTTGTAATTGGGCTAAGCTGAACCATGGCATTTGGAAGTGCACTTCCGGGAAAAGTCAACCCTGCCCAGACCCTCCAGTCCCTAGGTGGTGTATATCCAATCACAGAAGGGTCTGTCAGCGGAGCCGTACCTATAAAAGGATTGACTAGGTCAGTTGGTTTTTCTTGACCAAAAGCGTTTTGTAATACAAAAAATCCTAATACCCAAAATGGCATCCTCAAATTCAATCTCATAAATCCTGAATTATCAATAGTTAAGTGTTTATCATCCAGCCTTTTAAAAATCAGCAAAATGAACTAACAATTCTAATCATACTACACCCATATTCAAACAAGAATTTGATTGACGGAAAGCCCATATTGAGTTAAAATGAAACTTTTTACCCGGTTATACTCTATAAAAAGCGTAAACTTCATTAAGTCATAACCTTACTGCAAAATATTATTCGTACTTTTGCGGCTCAATTAGGCAAACCATGCAAAATATTCGGAATATCGCGATCATCGCACACGTTGACCACGGCAAAACTACCTTGGTTGATAAAATCATTCATGCTTCTAAAATATTCAGAGAGAACCAACAGTTTGATGACCTGATCTTGGACAACAACGACTTGGAACGTGAAAGAGGAATTACCATTCTTTCTAAAAACGTTTCGGTTCGATACAGAGACACCAAAATCAACATCATTGACACTCCTGGTCACGCCGATTTCGGTGGTGAAGTAGAACGTGTATTGAAGATGGCTGATGGCGTTATCCTTTTGGTGGATGCTTTCGAAGGCCCAATGCCTCAGACAAGATTCGTTCTTGGAAAAGCATTGGATCTTGGATTGACTCCAATCGTTGTTGTAAACAAAGTAGACAAAGAAAACTGTCGTCCTGATGAAGTTCATGAAGCAGTTTTTGACTTGATGTTTAACTTGGATGCAACAGAAGAGCAATTGGATTTCCAAACTCTTTATGGTTCTGCAAAGCAAAACTGGATGGGTCCTGACTGGAAAACTCCAACAGACTCTATCATCCCTTTGCTTGATGCAATTGTGGATCATATTCCTGCTCCAAAAATCGAAGAGGGATCTCTTCAGATGCAGATCACTTCTTTGGATTACTCTAACTTCGTAGGACGTATTGCCATCGGAAGAGTAAAAAGAGGAACTATCAAAGAAGGAGCGCAAGTGACTCTTTGTAAAGTGGGTGATGTTTTCAAAAAAGTAAAAGTTAAAGAACTTCATACTTTCGAAGGTTTGGGTAAGGCCAAAGTTTCAGAAGTAGTAGCAGGTGATATTTGTGCTGTAACCGGAATCGAAGATTTTGAAATCGGTGATACCATTGCTTCCGCAGAAAATCCAGAGCCATTGAAGCGAATCGCTATCGATGAGCCTACTATGAACATGCTTTTCACTATCAACAACTCTCCTTTCTTCGGTAAAGAAGGGAAATTTGTGACTTCCCGTCACTTGAGAGATCGTTTGATGAAGGAAACTGAAAAGAATCTTGCCTTGAGAGTTGAATCAACTGATTCTGAAGATAAGTTCTTGGTTTATGGACGTGGTATTCTTCACTTGTCGGTTTTGATCGAAACTATGAGAAGAGAAGGTTACGAACTTCAGGTAGGTCAGCCTCAGGTTATCTACAGAGAAATCGACGGTGTAAACTGCGAGCCAATTGAAACATTGGTGGTAGACGTACCTGCTGAATCTTCTGGTAAAGTAATTGAATTAGCTACTCAGCGTAAAGGTGAATTGTTGATCATGGAGCCTAAAGGTGATCTTCAGCATTTGGAATTCAAAATCCCTTCTAGAGGTTTGATAGGATTGAGAAACAACGTATTGACTGCTACTCAAGGTGAAGCGATCATGAATCACAGATTCACTGCATATGAGCCTTTCAAAGGAGCAATTCCTGAAAGAAATACCGGTTCTATCATTTCTATGGAAGGTGGAGCTTGTACAGCTTATGCGATCGACAAACTTCAGGACAGAGGTACTTTCTTCGTTAATCCAGGAGAGGAATTATACGGAGGCCAGGTAATCGGAGCTCATAACAGAGACAATGATATCGTGGTAAACGTACAGAAAGGCAAGAAATTGACCAACATGAGAGCTTCAGGTTCTGATGATAACACGAAGATTGCTCCTGCTGTGAAATTCTCTTTGGAAGAGTCTATGGAATACATCCAAAAAGACGAATACTTGGAGATCACTCCTAAAACTATCCGAATGAGAAAAATCTATTTGGACGAAGGAGAAAGAACAAGAATGGCAAAGAAGGAGGCTTAATTAGATTTTAGAACCAAGATCCTAGAATCAAGCTAAATGCGAATCCCTCAAAACGAAAGTTTGAGGGATTTTTTTATTTAAAAGTGTTTTTATGTAAAACATTCGTTTACCTAACACGTATTTATTTGCAATCTTTGCCATAACTAAACCCTATCTCCTGATGAACAAATCACTTTTCCCCCTTCTAGTCTGCTTGCTTATTTCAAGCATTAGCTTTTCCCAAACAAAAAATGATAAGTTATTTCTGACCGATGAAACTAAAGAAGTCAAGATAAAAGAAGTTGGACCGGATTTCATCAAGTACACTTTTCCAGGCGAGGAAGTGCTATATACAATCAGTAAAAATGTAGTAAACAAGATTGAGTTTTCCAGTGGGAGAATTGAGGAATTCACTACACCATTCAAAGAAATCAACTCCATACTGGATATTGAAAAGGTTTTCATCACTTTTAATCCTGATGATGTGCAAGGCTTAGATATGAAAGGAGATTTATTTTCCAAGGCTGTTGGCGTGACCACATTGTCCAGCGTAAACAACGTGAACAACAGAGCCCTGACTAAACTAAAAACTGAAGCTTTTATGATGGGTGCCAACGCACTTTTTATCGGGAATCAGTTCCAGCGTGGAAATCAATACGGCAATGAAAATACACCGGGTAATAGCACCATGACTACCTATTCTGCGAAAGCCTATTCTTCTAAAAAACTGGATATAGTTGCAGCTAAAGAGATGATCGAAAACCACAAATTCAATTATTACCAAAGATTAGAATTATCCCGCAACGATTGGAGTCCAAATCTAGTTTTTCAGGAATCTTGGGATAAAGACTATTTCCCTATTTTAGATGAATTAGGTGAGGTATCAGAAAAAGATGGTGTCCTTTTTGTCAAGCTAAATAGTAAGAAGTTAGGAGACAAAAAGTTACAGGTAGTCAGAATAGGTGAAGATCAACTTACTTTGATGGATCGAACAGATAAAAAGATTATTAATTACGACTTTTTAACTGACCAACACAAGCAGGTTCAGAACAGAATAAAAATGGCACAATTGCGGAAAGAAAACGAAAATGGGCAATAATCAATAAAGCCTGATTCTAGAAATAAATCAGGCTTCATTTTTACCATTGAAGGTGGACTTCCTTTTTGATATATTTTTCATAAACCTCCTTTGCTATTGCCATTTGCGCAGAAGTAAGTGGCACGCCATCCGAAGCTTGAATATTGGACTCCAACTGAGAAAGCTTCGATGCTCCCGGAATCACCGTACTCACCTCAGGAAACATCAATATCCATTTCAAGGCAAACTCCGCCAAAGACTGATCTGCTCCCAACTCTCTTTTTAATTCTTCTATAGCCTCAAAAGCTATTTCCAGTGGCACTCCTGAAAAAGTTTCTCCTTTGTCAAAGGCTTTTCCCTCTCTATTGAAATAGCGATGGTCGTCTTTGGAAAAAGTTGTTTCAGGGGTGATTTTCCCGCTCAAAAGACCACTCGCCAAAGGCACACGTACAATAATTCCAATTTCGTTTTTTTGGGCATTTCGGAATAAAACTTCATTCGGCTTTTGCCTGAAAACATTAAATATCACCTGAATGGTTGACACAATATCATATTTGATAGCACTCAATCCTTCTTTCACCTGCTCCACACTTACACCCATCGCTGCGATTTTCCCTTCAGCTTTTAGATTTTCAAATAATTCAAAAATCTCATCTCTCTGATAAACTGCCTCCGGAGGACAATGCAACTGAATCAAATCCAGTCTATCCAACCCTGTATTCCTTAAACTATCCTCCACATGCCTTCTGAGTTTATCAACAGTATAGGATTCATTCACATGAGGCTGTATTCGCCTTCCACACTTGGTAGCAACATAGATTTTTTCAGAGCGCTCTCTTACCGCTTTCCCTACAGCCGCTTCGCTGAGCCCGGCATCGTAAACGTCTGCGGTATCAACAAAATTAACTCCATTATCAAACGCTGTATGCAATAATTCTTCTGCAATCTTTGGATCAAAAGGCTTTCCCCAGCCTCCACCAACTTGCCATGTTCCAAGTCCAATTTCTGAGATTTCAAATCCTGTTTTACCTAGTTTACGATAATTCATGGGTATTTTTTATTAAAGAATGGCCTACAAAAAGTTATAAGCATCGGGTATTTAAAATGGCTATCGAAAAGCAATATAAATTTTTATCTTTAGAATCTTTGATGAAAATTGATCCAGTTTTTCGGAGATCATTTTTCGATTCAACCTATACAGAAATGAAATCTAGAAGACAATTCTTAAAATCTGTTGGCGTAGCAAGTGCTGCAGCCGTATTACCTATTCAATCAATCGCTAAAGAAATGGCAAAACAAAAAATGATTCATCAGGTCTATTTTTACCTGCATGATGTAGCTAACACTGAAGAGTTTTTAACAGAAGCAGTTCCTATGTTGGGAAGATGTAAAACAGTAGGAAAATTCATAGCTGGAGTTCCGGCTGATACTGCCGATCGTGACGTGGTAGACCACTCTTTTCAGGTTTCTTGTACGATTTTCTTTGATAGCTTAGAAGATCAAAATGTTTATCAGTCTGATCCACTACATTTGGAGTTCATTGAAAAATATTCACATATGTGGAAGACTGTAAAAGTCTACGATATAGCGATATAACACATCTTGATTCCAATAATTATCGTAACTAGGATTCATATCAACTCATAAAATGAGAAAATTTATTTACCTGAGTTTGCTGTTAGTGGGACTTGGATCCTGCAACAAAAAAGATGATCCTACGCCAAATCCACAATCTGACGTTGTAAAGGATGCAATCTATGATACGATGGAAGAATGGTATTATTGGAATCAAGAACTTCCTCCCAAACCAAATCTATCTGATTTTGCTTCGAATGAAGAGTTTCTTGAAGCGATAAAATTCAAGCCTTTGGATAGGTTTTCATACCTGACCACCCAGGAAGACTTCAACAATGCTTTTGTTGGCAGAAATGCAGGCCATGGTTTTGGATTTGCTTTCGATGCTAATGAGCGACTTTATTTAACCTTTGTCTTTGATGAAGCTCCAGCTGGAAAAGATGGTTGGCAAAGAGGTTGGGAAATTATCGAAGTGAATGGAAAGCCAATTGCTGATTATAAAACCACATCAGGCGGCTATGATTTTAAATTGGGTGGAGCAGAAGCTGGAATAACCAACTCCTTTACCTTCAAACTTCCTGATGGATCGACTACGACTCGCTCTAACACAAAAGCTGAATACCAGTCTAATTCTGTTTTATACCAAACAGTCATCGAACTGACAGGAAAAAAAGTTGGCTATTGGGTTTATAACAGTTTCAAAGCAACAGCGGGTCTAAGTCCGACAAGAAGCCAAGAAGTCGAAGATTCATTTACCTATTTCCAGAATCAAGGCGTAAGCGAACTGATCATTGATTTGAGATACAATGGAGGAGGGTCTGTAGCTGTAGCAGAGCAAATTTCAAATTACCTGATTCAATCTGCAAACAATGGCAAGTTGATGTACACCAATAAGCTGAACTACCTAAAAACCAATCTAGAGAATAGCACCAATTTTAAAAAAATCGGTTCTCTAAGCCTAGACAGGTTAGTTTTCATCACTTCAAGGGGAACTGCTTCTGCCTCCGAATTAGTCATAAATAGCCTTACCCCTTATTTTGACATTACTTTGATTGGGGATAATACCTTTGGAAAACCAGTGGGTTCTTTCCCTCTTTCACCTTATGAACCAGTTCTCAAAAAGAATAATGTGGAATTGGTCCCTATCACTTTTGCTACTGCAAACGCAGAAGGCAACGCTGAATATTTTGATGGATTTGAACCGGATTTTCTTGTGGGAGACACCCCGCAATTCGATTGGGGAGATTCTCAGGATTTGAGACTATCGGCCGCTATTCAGGTTTTGGAAAATGGAGGAGTAAATAGCAGAATGCTAAATTCTTACTATCGCCCTCGATGGGAGATGATAGATGCATTTAAAGGATTGCAACAGGAATTCCCTGTTTATTAGCAAAAAAGCCCGGCATCAACCGGGCTTTTTTTTATTTCTTCTGATGCCTATCGATCAGCACTTCCATCACTTCATCCAATTCATATCCTTTGGCTTCTAATAAAACCAGGTAGTGGTAAAGCAAATCGGCTGCCTCTCCCATGAAAAGCTCTTTATTATCATCCTTCGCTTCAATCACGATTTCCACAGCCTCTTCGCCTACCTTCTGAGCAACTTTATTGATGCCTTTGGCAAAAAGGGAAGCGGTATATGACTTATCAGTTGGATTGTTTTTCCGATCCTTAATAATTGCTCTGAGCTGATCGATAAAACCGGTTTTTGAATCATTCACTTCATCAAAACAAGTGTCAGCCCCAGTATGGCAAACCGGACCTCTTGGATTAGCTTTCACTAAAATCGAATCTCCATCACAATCCACAGCGATAGAAACCAATTCCATGAAATTACCGGAAGTTTCCCCTTTGGTCCAGAGTCGGTTTTTGCTACGGCTAAAAAAAGTAACCATTCCACTTTCTTTTGTTTTTGCTAAAGCTTCCTCGTTCATATAGCCCTGCATCAATACTTTCCCACTTAGAGAATCCTGTGCAATTGCCGGAACCAAACCGTCCATTTTCTTGAAATCTATAATTCTTTCGCTCATTACTATATTCTTATACTGATTTCTGAATCTGAGAGATAACTCTTCAATTCAGGAATACCAATTTCTTTAAAGTGAAAAATACTTGCTGCCAAAGCCGCGTCTGCTTTGCCAAAGGTAAACACATCTTTGAAATGTGCCATGGTTCCAGCTCCACCGGATGCGATTACAGGAATGGAAAGTGCATATGAAATCTCTGCCAATAATTCATTCGAAAATCCCGCCTTGGTACCATCATGATCCATAGATGTCAACAAAATTTCTCCAGCACCTCGATCGCAAACCTCTTGTGCCCATTCCTGAGTTTTCAACAAAGTAGCTTTCCTTCCTCCATGCGTATGCACAAAGTCAATTCCATCGACATTCCGCGTATCTATTGCCACCACGATGCATTGGGAGCCAAATTCGGCAGCCATTTCATTGATGATCTGAGGATTTTTTACTGCAGATGAATTTATGGAAATCTTATCTGCCCCTGCATTTAGAAGCACTTTCACATCTTCCACTGTAGAAATCCCACCTCCCACTGTAAATGGAATATTGATCGCCTTTGCCACTTTGGTCACCAATTCAGCCAAAGTTTTCCTTTTGTCAACAGTCGCTGTGATATCCAAAAACACCAACTCATCAGCTCCTTCATCAGAGTAAATTTTTGCCAATTCCACTGGATCTCCTGCGTCACGAAGTTCCACAAAGTTCACTCCTTTGACAGTTCGGCCTTCTTTGATATCGAGGCAAGGGATTATTCTCTTTGTTAACATTATATAGTATTCAAAACTTCATTATTCATAATTCGGAATTCTTCATTCGAACTTAATTTTTTTGATTTACGAGTTACGATTTACGAGCTCAATTTAAGTATTAAGCATTGTTCAATTAGTTAATCCTTCAGGATGGTCAGAAGTGGAAATGAGGTTTGATGATCAGTTCAATCTCGTAAATCAAAAATCGTCATTCGTAAATACTCTAGTAAAATCAACCAAACGATGCCAATTCCTCCAAACTTACTCTCCCTTCATAGTACGCCTTTCCAACTATCGTCCCATATACGCCGATTTTCTCCAGTTCTTCCAAGTCTTTGACCGAGGAAACCCCTCCACTTGCGATCAGTTTCACACCAGGGATTTCTTCCAAAATCTCTTTATATAAATCCACTGAAGGTCCCTGAAGCAAACCGTCTTTCGCGACGTCAGTGCAAATGACATAACTAATGCCCAATGCCACATAATCTTTAATGAAAGGGATCAAATCTACCTTTGTCGTCTCTTCCCAACCTCCAACAGCTATTTTTCTATCCTTTGCATCCGCTCCTAAAATGATTTTTTCTGAGCCGTAGGTTTTAATCCAAGTTTTAAACAAACTGGCATTTTTCACAGCAATGCTTCCACCAGTCACTTGCTTTGCTCCCAATTCAAAAGCTTTTTCTATCTCTTCATCCGCCTGAATTCCTCCTCCAAAATCAACTTGGAGGCTTGTTCCTACGCTAATCCGCTCCAACACTTCCCCATTCACAATTTTCTTTGCTTTAGCTCCATCTAAGTCAACCAAGTGCAGGCGCTGGATTCCAGCTCCTTCAAAGCGCTTGGCCATTTCCAATGGATCATCGTGGTATTCTTTTTTGCTGCTGTAATCGCCTTGACTAAGACGGACACACTTGCCTCCGATGAGGTCGATTGCTGGGATTATTTGCATTTTTAGAATTCGAAAATTTTAATGTTGAAAGATTGGAAAATTACGATTTACAATATAGGATTTGCGAGCTCAATTGCAGTTTTCCACATCCTACCTATATTAGCCCTTCCAGATGTTAAGAATTGGGAATGTTGATTGAGGTTCAAGCCAATCTCGTATATCGTAATTCGTAAATCGAAAATAATTGGTATTAGACACTAAGGAAATTGTTTAATAACTTCTCTCCCACCAAGCCACTTTTCTCAGGGTGCGCTTGAATTGCGTAGTAATTATCCCGATGAAGTATGCCCGAGAAATCATGGATATAATGCGTCTGGGCAATTGTAAACTCACTCAACTCGGCATAAAAGCTATGCACGTAATACACAAAAGGATTGGCTGGCAAGTCTTTCAAAAGCGGGTTATCAGCTAGATTTTCTAGTTCATTCCAACCCACATGCGGAACTTTGAACTCCTGAGAATTCTCCGGCACAAAGCGTTTTACTTTTACTGGAAAAACCCCCAAACACTCGGTATCATTTTCCTCTGAATGTTCACAAAGCAATTGCAATCCAAGGCAAACACCCAAAAACGGCTGTTTTAACTCCTTGATCAAGGTGTCAAGTTTTCGCTCTTTGAGATATCTCATCGCAGTACTCGCCTCTCCCTGCCCAGGAAAAACAACTTTATCGGCAGCCCGGATTACTTCTGGATCATCTGTTAATTCAGCATGAACACCTAACCGCTCCAAAGCGTAAAGCACCGACTGCACATTGCCGGAATTATATTTAATGACTGCTATATTCATTTTTTAGAAGACTGAAGACTGAAGACCGGAGACTGAAGTTAATTGCTTCTGTCTTCTGTCTTCCGACTTCGGTCAATAGTTATTTTCGATAAATAGTTATATCTCCCTAACGCCCAAACTTCAAAACCTCCTACTTCTCACTTCCCAACATCTCCTCGAGCACTGCCTCAATCTCAGGTAGCGACTCGTAAAGTTGCTCGTAATTCTCGATCACAAAGTATTTATCCTGGAAGTGATCTTTCCAGTATTCCTGATTCATAATTTTCCGAACATCATAATCATAATGCTTCGGTTCATTTGAAAGGCTGAATTTAGTCTCTCCTGCCGAACTTAGGATACCTGCCCCATAAATTTTTAGCTCTCCATCCTCTTTTATTAAGCCAAACTCAATCGTAAACCAATAAATCCTACTCAACAACTGGATCGCCCAAGGATTTTTGATATGTTTTAAAGCGATGCCGGAAAGTTTTTCCAAGAAATCCACATAGGGCTGATTGGTCAACATCGGCATATGTGCAAAAGCATCATGAAACATATCTGGCTCCTCCAGGTAATCCAATTGCTCCATTTTACGCAGCCAGGTCGAAGAAGGAAATCGTCTTTTGTTTAGCAATCCAAAAAACAAATCATCGTCAATCAAGCCAGGAACTACTTGCACTTCCCATCCAGTGGTTTTCGATAAAATCTGATTCAGCTCATCAAAATTCGCAATCTTATCGGCGGTAAATTTCACGATTTCAACTCCCTCTAAATAGGCTTTGGAAGCAGCTTTCGGGAGATTGGGCATCTGTCGTTCAAAGAGAATCTTCCAGACTTTAAAATCTTCTGGAGTATAGGCATCGTATTCCTGCCTGAGTTTCTGTAGTCGTGGATCGCTAAAGACCCAGTCTTTTGGTTTTGAATTCATGTTCTTGCTATTTGGGTATATTCTGTTCTTTTTAATATTCTTCTTTTTCCGTCACAGTTGTCCAGCTTCTGGAGAAGCATCATAACGGTGATTGCTTCGCTCCTTCGTCACTCGCAATGACGCTGGAAATAAAAAAAGGCCTACTCCTGGAAGGAATAGGCCTCTATATTTTTTACCAAAAAAACCATAGTCATCCTACCCCTTCATTGAGAATGGTGGTAAGAATGATGTACGAAAGTTCTTGGTGTCGGATTCATGCTACTAATTTAATCAGGTTAATCTAGAAATCAATTTTTTACAACAAATCAAATCCTTTTCGCATCGCGAAACTCTCTCTGATCCATGCAGCTAACCTTGCACTTTGGGCAAAATCCAAGGTTTGTTGACCATCGGAATAAGCTTTCTCTGGTGTTTCATGTGATTCATAGATTATCCCATCTGCTCCAGACATCACACCAGCCAAAGCCATCTGTGGCACATAAGCACGAATACCTATCCCATGAGAAGGATCCACAATCACCGGCAAATGAGATTTTGCTTTCAAAATCGGGATTGCATTCAAATCCAAAGTATTTCTGGAAGCTCTTTCGTAAGTTCTGATTCCTCTTTCGCAAAGAATCAATTTCTCATTTCCTCCAGAAAAAACGTACTCTGCAGATTGTAAAAGCTCTTCTATCGTTCCCGATATTCCTCGCTTTATCATCACGGCTTTGTCCACTTTACCCAATTCATCAAGCAAGTTGAAATTTTGAGAATTTCTAGCACCTACTTGATATACGTCCACATATGGATACATCTCCTCGATCTGAGAAGTTTGCATCACTTCAGTCACAATCTTAATGCCTGCTTCACTGGCAATTTGATACCAAAGCTTCAAACCTTCCAGTCCTAATCCTCTGAAAGCATAAGGACTACTTCTTGGTTTAAACACACCCCCACGCATCATCTTGATGTCATTTTCTACACAGTGCGCCACCACTGCGCGAATTTGCTCCTCTGATTCTATAGAGCAAGGCCCAGTGATAACCGCCATCTCACCATCTTTGATAAAGATGTTGTCTCCCAAATCGATGGACGTTGGTTTTGCCTTCCATTTTTTAGAGACCAACTTGTACTCATCAGAAACAATATGGATATCGACGATGCCATCCATTTGACCGATCTTTCGGATATCAAAATCCTTTTTACCGATACCGATTAGATAGTCGCCCAGCTGGGTTTTTACTTCGGTAGTTTTATAGCCGATTCCGTTGACCTCACGGATCAATTTATCTTTTTGGCTTTCGGAAATATCGGGCTGAAGCTGAATAATCATGGTGATTTACGAATTATGAAATACGAAGTACGAAACTTCGGATTGATAAATTATTTATTAGAAAATGAGATAAAGTGGCTTATTTTTTATTCAACAACACTTTTTAAATATTTCTGAATATCCTCATTTAAATTCTTGGAGCCTTTTACTGTCTTGATAAAAGCAGAACCGATAATTGCCCCATTGCTATATTCTGAAGCTTTGGAGAAGGTCTCAGCATCTGAAATCCCAAAACCTATCAATCTTGGGTTTTTCAAATTCATGGCTTTTACTCTTTCGAAATAGGCTATTTGCTCCTCCGAAATACCTGCTTTAGCGCCAGTAATACTATGGGAGGAAACCATGTAGATAAAGCCGTTGGTGTTTTGGTCAATTTCACGAATCCTTTTCTCTGAAGTTTGGGGAGAAATCAAGAAGGTATTCACCAAACCATATTCCTCAAACAGCGCTTTATAATCATCTATAAATTGCTGCATTGGTAAATCAGGAAGAATTAGTCCATCCACACCCACTTCTTTGCATTTCTTGCAAAACTCCTCCATTCCATATTGCATAATTGGATTTAAATAGCCCATCATAACTACAGGAATACGGATTTTGGCTCGGAAACCTTTGAGTTGTTCGAAGATCTTTTTCAGCGAAATACCATTTTCCAATGCAATCATGTTGCTATCCTGAATGGTCGGACCATCTGCTACAGGATCAGAATAAGGAACTCCAATCTCAATGATATCAGCACCACCTGCTTGGATCGCTTCCATGATTTCCATCGTACTTTCCAGCTCTGGAAAACCAGCTGTGAAATAGATAGAGAGAACACGCTCCTTTTTGGTATTAAATAATGTATGTATTCGGTTCATTTATGTTCTTTTTTTAACGGACCGATGTTAGGTGAACGATGACCGGTGTTAAATACACACATCTGACATCAAACATCTCACATCTGACTTTAATATTTACCCCATTTAATATAAGTCTCCAGATCTTTGTCTCCTCGACCGGAAAGATTCACCACTATGATATCATCTTTGGAATATTCGATCAAGTTCAATGCGTACAAAGCATGTGCAGATTCGATGGCTGGGATAATCCCTTCCAACTTACTTAACTCCACTCCTGCAGCCATTGCATCTTTATCCTCTACTGCGACAAATTCTCCTCTTCCCACATCAAACAAATGAGCATGAACCGGTCCGATTCCAGGATAATCCAAACCTGCAGAAATAGAATGCGGCTCTACTACTTGCCCATCTTCTGTTTGCATCAAAATCGTTTTTGAACCATGCAAAATCCCGGGAGTTCCTTTTGCTGTGGTCGCGGCAGTTTTCCCTGAATTCACTCCTAATCCTCCAGCTTCAGCAGCCACTAATCGCACTTCAGGAGTATTATAATAATGATAAAATGCTCCAGCAGCATTCGAACCTCCGCCCACACAGGCAATCACGATATCTGGATTTTCTCTCCCTTCTTTTTCTTTTAGCTGCCATTTGATCTCCTCCGATATCACGGACTGAAATCTAGCCACCATTTCCGGGTAAGGATGTGGACCAACCACAGAACCAATGATATAATGAGTATCCACTGGATTATTGATCCATGCACGCATGGCCTCGTTAGTTGCATCTTTTAGCGTTTTGGAACCCGAAGTTGCCGGAACAACTGTTGCTCCCAGAATCTTCATCCGCTCTACATTAGGATGCTGACGAGCAATATCAATTTCCCCCATGTACACCGTACATTCCATTCCCATCAATGCACAAACTGTAGCAGTTGCTACACCATGTTGCCCAGCACCAGTTTCAGCAATAATCCGCTTTTTACCCAGCTTCTTTGCCAAAATAATCTGTCCAATGGTGTTGTTTACTTTATGTGCTCCAGTATGGCAAAGATCCTCGCGTTTCAAGTAAACTTTAGCTCCATACTTTTCGGAAAGTCTAGAAGCAAAATACAAAGGAGTTGGTCTGCCTACATAGTCTTTCAACAATCCTCTGAACTCATCCTGAAATTCCTTCGAAGCCATGATTGCTTCGTAGTTTTCTCTCAGTTCCTCGACATTTGGGTGCAACATTTCGGGGATATAAGCCCCTCCAAACTTGCCATAAAAACCCTTTTCATCAACTTTGATCATCTCTTGTTGTTTTTTCTGTTGCCGGTAATTCCTTCTCGAGCAACCTGTTTTTAAAACTCTTCAGTTTTTCAATATTTTTTAATCCGGGAGCATCTTCAAACTTTGAATTCAAATCTATTCCCTTCAATTGAGGCATCTCTTTTTCAAGTCGAATCAGTTCTTCTACAGAATCCTCATCCAATCCTCCACTTAGAATAAATGGAACTTCAAAGGGGTAACTTTTTAAAATTTCCCAGTTGAATTTCTTCCCTGAACCCCCGTGATTTTTTGTGGCCGTATCAAATAAAAAACACTCTACCAAGCCCACATAATCTCTCAAACTTTCCCAATCAATGCTATCTCCCACAGAGACAACTTTCCAAAGTTTTTTATTGCTTTTCAGTTTAAGTTCTCTGACGAAAGTAGGACTTTCACTTCCATGAAGTTGTACCGCTGCAAGATTAAACTCATCGATTTTCGAAAGTATAAACTCCAATGATTCATTGACAAATACGCCGACTTTTGGCAATGCCACATTCTTCAATTCACTTACTCTATCCTTAGAAACAAAGCGTGGGGATTTCTCATAAAAGATCAAACCCATCCAATCTGGTTTGATTTCTACTTCCAAAGCCCGAATATTTTCCGGCTCTCGCATTCCACAAACTTTAATTTTCATCAGGCTTTATCTAAAGCAGTTTCCTTGGCAAGAAGTTTTCGATACTCTTTAATAAATGTATAAGCTGCCTGCTCTGGGCGGGAGGACTTCATGAAATTCTCTCCTATTAAGAATCCATCAAATCCAGCTTTTTTTAGTGAAACCAATGTCTCTGGCTTTGAAATCCCACTCTCGGAGATTTTCAAAAAAGAAGAAGGAATTCTGTCTACGAGTTCCATAGAGGTATCCAGAGAAACATCAAAGGTTTTCAGATTTCGGTTGTTTACTCCTACCAAATCCAAATCATCACAAAGGCTACGATCCAGTTCTTCACCGTCATGAACTTCCATCAAAACCTCCAATCCAATACTTTTGGCAAATGCAGCAAGCTCTTTCAATCTAGCAGGTTCCAAAGCGGCTGCAATCAATAGAATACAATCAGCACCGATGGATTTAGCCTCCAAAATTTGGTATTCATCCACGATAAAATCCTTACGGAGAATTGGGCAATAATTGAATTTTCGAGCAGTTTTCAAGTCCTCGTTGGAACCTCCAAAGAAATCCTTGTCCGTCAAAATGGATAAAGCCGAGGCTCCAGCTTGCATGTAACCAATACTTACGCTTTCTACCGATGCAGCACCATTGATCATTCCTTTGGAAGGAGACTTTCTCTTGAATTCTGAAATGATACCTGATTTTTCTGGATCAGTCACATATCTTTTCATGGACACTACTTTTCCTTCAAAAAAGATGCTCTTTTCCAAAAGCTTCACAGGTACCAAACTGCTCTTTTCAGCAACTTCAATATGCTTTTGAGCGATAATTTTATCTAATATATTCATGTGATTTTAAGCTAAAGAAACAGTTGTTTTAGGATTAACCAGACCTTCGAACACGTCCAATGCTTTGCCGGAAAGTAAAACCTCTTCAGCTTTTGCAATAGCATCAGGGAAAGTCATTCCTTCCTGAGCAGTAACCAAAGCTGCTGCAGAATTGGCTAACACCACTTGATTTTGGCTTTTGGTACCTTTTCCTTTCAGAATATTCTCGAAAATCTTTGCTGACTCTTCAATCGTTTCACCACCTAAGATTGACTCTGCTTTTAAAGTTGATAATCCAATATTCTCAGGAGTCAACACTCGCTCTCCATGGTTGGAAATCATCTTAAATGGCCCTGTCAAGGAGATTTCATCATACCCGTCCAAAGCATGAAGGATGGAAAATCTTCCCTCCATATTTTGATAGAGATATCCATAAAGTCTAGCAAGCTCGAGGCTGAACACCCCTACCAATTGTTTGTTTGGAAAACTTGGGTTTACCATCGGACCGAGCATATTAAAAAAGGTTTTCACCCCTAGTTCTTTTCTGATCGGTGCTACATTTTTCATGGCTGGGTGAAACAATGGAGCGTGAAGGAAACAAATCCCGACATCATCCAGACTTCTTCTTATTTTATCGATATCGCTTGTGAATTCATACCCGAAATAGGCAAGAAGATTAGAGGAACCGCAAATGGATGAAACCCCACTATTGCCATGCTTGGCTACATTCTGCCCAGCTCCTGCCACAATAAATGAGGATAAAGTGGAAATATTGAAAGTATCTTTCCCATCTCCGCCTGTTCCACAAAGATCCATGGCATCGTATTCCTCTATTTCTACAGGCACACAAAGCTCCAACATTGCCTCTCTAAATCCAGACAACTCTTCTACAGTAATACTTCTCATCAGATAAACTGTCATAAATGCAGCGATCTGACTTGTATTGTAATTGCCAGAGGCAAGATTTTTCAACACTTCCTTTGCTTCTTCTTTGCTTAGAGTTTTATGAGCAATCAGGTGATTTATTATTTCTTTCATGATTGGGTTGGATTAAGGGTTTACGAATGGCTACACATTCTCCAGCCAGTTGCGAATGATTTGAACTCCATTTTCTGTAAGAATACTTTCCGGGTGAAACTGAAGCCCTCTTACATCGAATGATTTATGTTTAACTCCCATGATTTGGTTGTCGGGAGTTCTAGCAATTACCTCTAGGTCAGACGAAAGGGTGGATTCGTCAATAACCCAAGAATGGTATCTACCGATATTAAATGTATCTGGAACCTCTTTAAAAAGCAAGTCTCGATCTACTCTGACAACGGATGCCACACCATGTAAAACCTCTGAAAGATTGATCAGACTTCCCCCGAAGGCTTCTCCAATTGCTTGATGACCTAGGCAAACTCCTAAAATGGACTTGTCAGCGGCATATTTTTTAATCAATTCCGGCATGATACCAGCATCCTCAGGAACACCTGGTCCCGGAGAAAGCAGGATTTTATCATAATTTGCTACTTCCTCTAAACTTATTTTATCATTCCGGAAAATATCCATCTGATCTCCGTATCCCAATTGTCTCACGATATAGACAAGGTTGTAGGTAAAGGAATCGTAATTATCTAGGACTAAGATTTTCATCTTTTTTATTTTACTTTTAAAAGGTTGTGTAATTGAAAGGTTGGAAAATTGAAAAATTTCAAAATTTGCTTCATTCTTTCTTTTTCTTTTTTTCAAATTCCTTTAAATAGGTAATAAACCCTTTTAGTTCACTGGATATCTGAATCAGTTCGATATACAAAGACTCGTAATCTTGCTTGGAGATTTTATTTGAACCATATGTTAAAAACAATTGGCTTCTCAATTCACCTGCAGAACCTTTTGCTATCGCTAAGTACTTAATAAACTGTCTATTGCTATTGTATTCAAACCCCTCAGCTATATTGTTAGATATTGAAATTGCTGCACCTATCAATTGATCTTTAGCTCGGTAATCTTTTGCCAAGAGATTAGTTTCAACTAATTCATAAATTTTCAAGCCAATTTCGATAGCATCCTTCCAAACTTTTAGATCTTCAAACCGCTCAACTTTTGCCATAATTTTCCAATTTTTAAACTTTTCAATTTTTAAATTATATAGCTTCCGCAGCTCTTAAGGCTACTCTCAGTGCTTCCAGTTTATTGGAAACTTCCTGCAACTCAGATGGAATAGAAGATTTGGCGACAACTCCTGCTCCAGCTTGGAACCTCAGTTGATTATTTTCTGATACAAAGGATCGAATCAAAATGGCATGGTTGAAATCTCCATTAAACCCTAAATACCCGATAGCTCCACCATAAAATTCTCTTGAGGTATTTTCGAGCTCATCAATCAATTCCATCGCTCTATATTTCGGCGCACCAGAAAGAGTTCCTGCCGGGAATGTATCTGCAACCAGTTGAAGGGGGTTAGCTCCAGGTTGTAATTCACCAGTAACTTTTGACACAAGGTGGATCACATGAGAGTAATATTGGATTTCTTTAAATACCTCCACGTTTACATGGACAGAAGATCTGGAAAGGTCATTTCTTGCCAAATCCACCAACATCACATGCTCTGAATTTTCTTTGGGATCATCGTAAAGTTTACGGGCCAAAACCGCATCTTCCTGATCATTTCCCGTTCTTCTAAAAGTACCTGCAATAGGATAAATAGTGGCCTTTTTATTTTTCACAACAATTTGTGCCTCAGGCGAACTTCCAAAAACTTTGAATGAGCCATAATCAAAGTAGAATAAATACGGAGATGGATTCACTGATCGCAATGCGCGATACACATTAAACTCATCGCCTTTAAACTCAGTTTTAAACCTTCTGGAAAGGACTATTTGGAATACATCCCCTTTAAAACAGTGTTCTCTTCCTTGGTTAAGAATCTTCAGAAATTCCTCATCTGAATAATTGGAAGTCTCCTCCCCAATTCTTTTAAAAGAATAACTCGGGATATTTTTATTATTAAGAAGAATCTCAATTTCATCCATTTGATTTTCCGACTCTACACCTTCTACCTGATGCTCAAACATGTGTAGTTCATTTTTATAATGATCCACCACAATGATGTTTTGATAAACTGAATATTGAAGCATCGGAACTTCACTGCTTTTGGTATTATTCAGATTGATATCTTCAAAATAGGCTACAGAATCATATTGGATATAGCCAAAAAGTCCATTTGTACTGAATTTAAATTGATTGGGTTCATGGGAAAATTTATTTCCAAATGCCCTTAAACTATCCATCAATTTCTGATCACTGGAAACATTATATGTCACCGAATCACCATTAGGCAACTGCTCAACTACTTTTCCGGCGTTGAAACTAAATGTCGCTAATGGGTTAAAGCAGATATAGGAATAGCTGTTTTCCTGTCCATGGTAATCGGAACTTTCCAATAAAATCGGGTTGACAAATCTGTCTCTGACCTGCAGGTAAATACTTACTGGAGTAATCGTATCCGCCAACCTTTTTCGGTATGAGGTGACAATTTGAAAATTTGACTTGGACATTAGTTATTAAATTTTGATCATAAAAAAAGGCTTACTGGGAAATCCAGCAAGCCTATCTATTTCGTGCAACAATATTTAGGCACGGGCTTTCTGAGCTTTCCCTTGGAAAGAATTCAGATGCCACCACCAGTATTTTGCTGCTATTGTTTTCATAAGTTTCGGACAAATTTAGAAAGGGATAATTAAGGTCAAAGCATCGAATCATTTTTTTTTCAAAAAAAATCAATTTTCATTTTCACCCTTAACCTTTCTATCCCGCTGAAATCCACCAAACTAAAAAGATCTACTTATCGTGTAATACCTGAAAAGCAACAAACCCGATGAAAAAACTATTTACGATCATTGCATTCCTAATTGCTACAGGCACTTTTGCACAGAAAAAAGCAGAATGGAATACTCCAACATATCACGTAAGTTTCGAATCTGATCAAGGCACCAATGCAACCATGGAAATTGATCAGGGGTATCGCTATGCTGACTTGGATTATGAAGGCAGAGAATTCCATCTTTTTTTTGATAGAGATACCGAAAACCTCAAAAAAGCACGGATTGTAGATAACAAAACCAAGCTTGAAGTAGCCAGGGGAAGAGGAAGTTATTTCTGGGGAAATGCCCGTTTTGAATTTGTGGACGGAGAAGTTTTTAAAATAAAGAGAAATAAGATTGCCAATGGATATGAAATTATTGGCCCCTATGGAACCATCTTTAAAGTTGAAAACCACGCGATCTCTGCTGTGACTCCGTTTAATGAAAATGATTTTTTAGCACAAGCTTTCTATGTTTTTGAACGGATAAAAGTCACCCAAAGCCCTCCTTCTGATGTTGTAGTATTGTATTCAACCTATTACCCTGTCAGCACAAATAAGTAACTTTGGAAAAAACTAAGCATGGCAAAAGCAATATCACAGTATTTCAAAAGAGTCTTTGATGATTACCAAGTATTGGTTCAAGTTAATCCAGATGATTATACTGGAATCGAATTGATTCTTCATCCTGATGGAAAAGTAGAAAGAACAGAGATGGAGTTTGATGAAGAGATTTTCGAAGATCTGGAAGTGGATGAATTTAAAACCTGCAGTCCTTTAGAATTCCAACTTCACCTAGCGAAAACCTAATAATTTGAAATTTCAAATCATAAATCTCAAATTAATCTACCTCACAGTCAGCATCAAAACCTATTTCTAAAGGAAAATAGCTTTGTAATATTGTAAAGGATCATTTTCTCCTTACCTTTGTGGCCTAGCGGCACGACCAGCTCCTGCTGAATCCCCCAGGTCCGGAAGGAAGCAAGGGTAGGCGGTTGTAGCGGTGCGATGCCGCTTCTTTTTTTGCCCAATTTTTTGTGAAGGCATCTTAATTCCAGTTCTTAATCTTGATTTATCTTCTAACTTTGCTAGGCATTTAAATCTATTTAACCTTGGATTTCTGCCTTTGTATACCTTTCTCTTCAGAATGGGAGTTTATGGAGCAGAAAATCAAATTCACACCTATTTTAATAAATCAAACATGAAATTCTTTATCGACACCGCTAATCTGGATGAAATCAGAGAAGCGTATGATTTGGGCGTATTGGACGGAGTTACCACAAATCCATCATTGATGGCAAAAGAAGGTATCAGCGGAGACAGTAACGTAAGAGCACATTATAAAGCCATTTGCGATATCGTAGACGACAAGGTAAGTGCAGAAGTGATTTCTACTGACTTTGATGGAATGATCAAAGAAGGAAAAGAGCTTGCAAAAATCGACGACAAAATCGTTGTGAAAATCCCAATGATCAAAGATGGTGTCAAAGCGATCAAATATTTCCATAGCGAAGGCATCAGAACCAATTGTACATTGGTATTCTCTGCTGGTCAAGCAATTTTGGCAGCAAAAGCTGGCGCTTCTTACTTGTCGCCATTCATCGGTAGACTAGACGACATCTCTTACGATGGCCTTCAGCTTATCGAGCAGATTGTACACATCTATCAAACTTACGGATATGATACAGAAGTATTGGCTGCATCCGTGAGACATACTATGCATTTGATTAAATGTGCTGAGATTGGCGCTGACGTAGTCACTTGCCCATTGAAAGTTATTACCGGATTATTGAAACACCCACTGACCGATTCAGGATTGGCACAATTTCTGGCTGATCATGCGAAAGCGGCAGGAAAATAAACTGAAGAAGGCCGACTTTTGTCGGTCTTTTTTTTAATTTCCCCCTATGTATATCATAAAAGTAAAAGGCAAAGCTAAAATTCCAGATTACATCCAGATCCGAGATGAAAATTTCGTTTTGGTCGCATATTTCCGTGCAGATAGACCTCTGAAAAACATCGAAAAATTTGGTCTGGAAGGAAAAGAAGAAGAATTAGAATCATTGATTCTAGGTCTGCCTTTTGGTAAATTACAAAAATTAGATCTTTAAATGGATTTTAGTACCGAACCTGTTTTACAGGTAAGCCAAGCCACCATTTTCCAAGGAATAGACCCTATTCTTACTGATGTTGATTTCTCTGTGGAGCAACATGAATTCGTTTTTCTCATCGGTAGAACAGGAAGTGGCAAAAGTTCGCTTCTCAAAACGCTCTATGCAGATCTGGAATTAAAAAGTGGAATGGTTGAGATCGCTGGTTTCGACCTCACTAAAATCAAAACCAAAGAAATTCCATTTTTGAGGAGAAAGATTGGAATCATCTTCCAGGACTTCCAACTTTTTAACGATCGTACAGTGGCAGAAAATCTCATTTTTGTCATGAAAGCGACAGGTTGGAAAGATTCTACCAAAATAAAAGCAAGAATGGCGGAAGTTCTTTTACTTGTAGGATTAAATAATGCAGCAAGTAAAATGCCTCATCAACTTTCCGGTGGAGAGCAGCAGCGTGTGGTAATCGCAAGGGCGCTCTTAAATGAACCTTCGATTTTATTAGCGGATGAACCGACAGGAAATTTGGATCCAGATGTGGCTGATGGGATTTTCAAATTATTTCAGGAAATCAATAAAAAAGGAACTTCCATATTGATGGCAACCCATAACCATGAGTTACTTCGTAAGTACCCTTATAGAGTGTTAAAATGTGAAAACGGGAAATTACTCGATAGCAAAACCCATGACGTTTCCTTTGGATCGAGCTATTGAAAATCTTTAATCGGTTCAAACAACTTAGAACATATTTCGTTCATATAGAGCCCTTTAAAAATTTAAACAAAATCTTACCCGCTAAAAAACTTTCAAAATTGAAATATTAATTACTTTGGAAGGTTCCTAAGAATAGCATTCAGGAAGATCAATTTAAATCAATAAATACACATGAAATCAACCAAACTACTAAAAACAACCCTACTCCTGTCATTGATTGTATTTGGTTGGAGTTGTAAGGACAAAGATGACACGGATCCAATTGTTGAGCCAAGTTCAGAAATTGCTATTAACAATTGGATTTTGGACGTAATGGATGAAGTCTATTATTGGTTAGATGATCTAGGGACACCTATTGCAGATGATTCTGATCCTGAAGATTATTTTGAAGCCTTGTTAAACAGGCCAACGGATAGATTTTCGGTAATTTATCCGGATTACCAAGAGTTAATCAACAATCTGAATGGGATTACGCTGGAAGCCGGGTATGAATTCCAACTTTACCTGGAAAGCCAAGGCAGTACGAATGTGATTGCTGAGATTTCTTATGTGAAAAAAGGAAGTCCCGCTGAAAGTGCTGGACTGGTAAGAGGAGATATAATCACTCATATCAATAGTACAAGAATTACAACAGAAAATTATAGAGATCTTTTAAGTGAGATAGAATCACAGCATTCTGTAACGTATCTAAGCTTAAATCCAACAAGTCAGGTCTATGAGCAGCAACCTCCAATTACTTTAGAAACTGTTCAGCTTTCAGAAAATCCTAATTTCATTGATACTGTCTATACAATTGATGGTCAAAAAATAGGGTATTTTATGTACAACTTTTTTGCGCCAGGACCGGGTGGATCTACTACAACATACGACGATCAGACAGATGAGATTTTCGCCAAATTCAAATCAGAAAATATCAATCATTTGATTCTTGATTTCAGATACAATGGTGGAGGTTACGTTTCATCAGCGATAAACCTGGCAAGCTTGATTGCGCCTTCAGTAACTACAGCAGACATTTTCTCCAAAACAAAGTACAATAGCTTCTTAATGCAGGAAATCCCTGAATTGAGAGATGTGAAGACAGGATTCAAGGCAAAAACTCAAAATCTTGGTCCTATATTGGAAGGAAACAAGGTTTATATTTTAACTTCAAGTAGGACTGCTTCAGCCTCAGAACTCATTATCAATGGTTTAAAGCCCTATATGGATGTAGTGTTGATCGGGGATGTAACCTATGGTAAAAATGTAGGGTCCATTCCATTTGAAGATACAGAAAACGAAGAAAACCCATATGGAATTTTACCTATAGTCAGCCAAAGTTTCAATAGTTTGGATCAATCAGACTACACTACTGGATTTGTTCCAAATATTTCCAAAAAGGAATCTTCTGAAAGGTTGAGACCATTAGGAGATGTGACAGAACTTTTATTAAGAACAGCACTCGAACAGATTACAGGAACTCCTTCTTCCGGAAGATTTAAAACATTGGACAGAAAGGATATAGGAAGTACTTTGGATAGAAAAATTCGATCTGGAGTAATGATTGAACAACAGATAATTAAATAAATGCATTTTGGCCTCAAGAAATTGAGGCCATTTTTTTTTCTACTTTTTTCCTCCCAAATAAATTGGTTTTGTTTTAAAATATTTTGACATTTTAAAACCTTTATACAAAATATTTACCGATCAGGTAGTATTTCAACCAATCATTAACCAATCAACTTTATGAGTAAACAAAACAAACTTTGGAGAAAACCAGCTCTTTTTGCTGGTTTAGCTTTAGGGGTTATGACATTTGCTTGTCAGCCTCAAGAAGAGAGCCCGCTGTCTCCTGATGCAGTGGAATTCATCGGATATCAAAATGGTGATATCATCCCAGGACAATACATTGTTACATTGCATTCAACTGGTTTAAATTTCCGGAAAGACATGTCTTATGTTGCGGTTCAGGCTGCAATGAGAAAAACAGGAAATGAATTGCTTGCTAAATACAGAATCGCTGAAGAAAATCTAGGCTATGTATATGGAAGCACAATTGAAGGTTTCTCTGTGAATCTGACAGAAGATCAAGCAGAAATACTTGCCAAAGACCCATCTATCAAATCAGTTGAGTCAGATCGAGTGATCGCATTGGCCCCTCCTCCAGGAAAAGGTCCAGGAGGAGGAGGTGGTGGTGGTTCAGCTTCACAACAAATACCATATGGAATCCTCAGAGTTGGCGGTGGTGATACTTATACAGGATCTAAAAAAGCCTACATCATAGATTCTGGAATTGATGCAAGCCATCCGGATTTAAACGTAAGTGTTTCAGCCGGCTTCAATGCTTTTAATTCAGGAAAAGATTCTGACTTATCCAAAGATGGAAACGGCCATGGCACGCATGTGGCAGGAACTATAGGAGCTATTGACAATGGTTTTGGAGTTATAGGAGTTGCTGCTGGGGCTACAGTTGTACCTGTTAAAGTTTTAAACTCAAGAGGTTCAGGATCCTATTCAGGAGTAATTGCAGGAGTGAATTTTGTAGCAGGAAATGCAGGAAATGGTGATGTCGCAAATATGAGTTTAGGCGGACCTGTTTCTCAGGCTTTAGATGATGCAGTCATAGCTTTAGGTGCTAGCGGAGTGAAGGTTGCCCTTGCAGCAGGAAACGAATCAGATGACGCTGACAACCATTCTCCAGCTAGAGCTGATGGAACAAATATTTATACAGTATCAGCTGTTAATAGCAATGATGTTTATGCATCCTTCTCCAATTATGGAAACCCACCAATTGACTTTGCTGCACCAGGCGTAGGGGTTCTTTCTACTGTTCCAGGAGGGTACGCCTCTTATAGTGGTACGTCAATGGCATCGCCTCATGTTTGTGGACTCTTAATATGGGGAAATCCTAGAAATGGAGGAGCTGTCGTTGGTGATCCTGACGGAAACATCGATCAAGTTGCAATTAGATAAATATTTTAAAGCTTTAACTAAGCGGTTCTATATGAACCGCTATTTTTTTACTCATTATCAAATTGTTAAGTTTTTATTTCAATAACAATTAAGTACAAGAGGTCAATAAATTTGTGAAAAAAGAAGATCTCATGGAACTAGCCGCAAGTTTACTTCTCATTTTGACAGTGTATTTTCTGGGGTGCTTGGCACTGATTCAAGAAGTGATAAAACCCTATAAAACCGTCCTTAGTCAAGGCCATCAATCGAAAAGCATCAGTACTAATTACTCAAAAATCCTTCTTATAAGTCTTACAATCTCGCTGGTTACGACTTCCTTAGCTTACTATCTTTTCTTTGTTTGATTCTAAGGCATAAAAAAAACCGGCTTTCACCGGTTTCTTATTTTTTTGTAGAATTCCTTATTGAGCTTTTTTCAAGTTTTCCTTTGCTAACTCATAATTGGAATCCAATTGAATCGCTTCTTCGAAGGCTGTCTTTGCCTCAGGTTTTGATCCTTGATCCAAATAAATCATTCCTTTCAAGTTCAAAGCTGCTGCTTTCATGCTGATCTCTTGGGTTACTCCTTCTGTAGTATTAAACCCAATCTTCTCTTCAGCTTTCGCATTTTTAATCAGCATATTCGCTGAATTCATCGCCTCATCGTATCTCTTTAAAGAATACTGAATAAAGCCTGACTTATAAAGACTGAAATTGTCTCCTGTCAATAGATATAGACTCTCAAAGTGTGGTAAAGCTCGATCTAATGCTCCCACTTGTTCCAATGAATAAGCAGCAATTTCCAAAGCCCCAACACTTTTATCGTTGACAGATAAAATATCCATAGCCACTAAAGCTGCAGAAGTGTATTGATTGTTTTCAAAATATAAACCTGCAAGCAATTCAGGGTACCTCAAATCCTCAGGATTTCTCACCATTAGCTCATAGAGCTTTGTTTTTGCTACGATTGGATCAGCATACCTCAGACCTAATTGGTAGGCTGCCTGATCTTGAGAATTTAAAACCTTTCTTGTTTTTGGATCCAACCTTGGGATCGAATCTGTGGTTTGGGCAATAATAGGGCTGGCACAAATGACCAGGAGCAGCATGAATAATACGCGCTTCATTTTTCGATTAATTTATTTTGATGATGATTTTGGTAGATCATTGACAGGAGACAACCCTTTAGTTCGGGCTATTTCAAACATCAACTCTCTGGCCTTTTCGGGCTTATTTTGAATTTTGCCCTCCAATATAGCTTCTTTAATTTCTTCTTTTATCTCTCCTACGATTTTTGATGGTGAAAGACCGAATGTTTCCATGATTTCCTCTCCTGATACAGGTGGTTGGAAATTTCTAACCTGGTCTTTTTCTTCTACTTCTAATAGTTTCTGTTCTACTTTATCAAAGTTTTCCAGATACCTCTTGACACGTTTATTGTTTTTTGAAGTGACATCTGCACGGCAAAGCTTCATTAACGAATCAATATCATCTCCTGCATCAAAAAGCAATCTTCTCAAAGCAGAATCAGTTACTTCGTCTTTTACCAGTGCAATGGGTCTCAGATGCAGTCTTACCAGTTTCTGAACAAACTTCATCCGCTCATCCATAGGTAGCTTTAGCCTTCTGAAAATCCCAGGGGTCATTTTTGCACCTTTGTCTTCATGCCCATGGAAAGTCCATCCCACTTTCGAATTAAACCTCTTGGTAGCAGGCTTTGCGATATCATGCAATACTGCAGCCCATCTCAACCAAAGATCATCGCTCATTTGAGATACATTATCGACTACTTGGAGCGTATGATAGAAATTATCTTTATGAGATTTGTCATCTACAGAATCAACTCCTTGAAGATCTACCATCTCAGGAAAAAACTCATGTAGCAACTTAGAAGCAAACAAGAGCTTAAACCCATAAGAGGGTTTTGGTACGGATAGAATTTTATTCAACTCATCAATGATCCTTTCGCCGGAAATAATCTTTAACCGTTTCGCATTTTCAGAAAGCGCATAAAATGTATCTGCATCAATATCGAAATCCAATTGGGAAGCAAAACGAACCGCACGCATCATCCGAAGTGGATCATCCGAAAAAGTAACGTTTGGTTCTAGCGGAGTTCTAATGATCTTACGTTTGATGTCTTTCATCCCATCAAAAGGATCAAGAAGATCTCCATAATTTTCCTTATTTAAAGAAATTGCCATCGCATTGATGGTAAAATCTCTTCTTTCCAAATCCTCTTGCAATGAACCATCCTCAACAATTGGTTTTCGGGATTCTGATCGGTAAGATTCCTTTCTTGCTCCGACAAATTCCAATTCCCAATCATCTAATTTCAACATTGCCGTGCCAAAATTCTTAAACACAGACAATGGTACATGAAAATCAAATCCAGCTGCAACTTCCTTGGCCAGTTCTATCCCACTTCCAACGCAAGTAAAATCAATGTCTTTGGATTTGACATCTCTTTTCAATATCAAATCTCTGACATACCCTCCTACCACGTAAGCCTCCAAATTCAGCTTTTCAGCTGCTTTGGCGACTCTTCCAAAAACTTCATTTTCGTCTAGATGTGATTTAAAATTCATCCTTTCAAGATTTTTACTTCACCTTCAGCACCCAGGTAAAGCTCTTTTGTGCTTGGGCTGAGCAGCGGAAAATAGACTTCTGTTTTATCCTCAGGCTTTGATTTGGAATCAAGCTTCACCAAGGTCGGCTGCGAAATTTGAAAAAGTAATTTATTCCAGTTAGGCTCCCTAATTAACGAAAACCGGATCAGGCCATTCTCCTGAGGTCCTGCCTGCAAAATCTGATTTGGCTCACTACTGTAAATGGTAGGCTTAGAGGCAAACTCGACTATATCCAAAGAAACTTCCGAAAAAGGGACACACAAAGTTCTGATCTGAAATAGATCGAATAATAAGTATATCCAATCATTTCCGTCTTCAGGTTTCCACGAAGAAGGAGACATCAATGTTAAGACATTTCCGTTGCCTTCCTGTAAAGTGAGAATTCCGTCTTTTTTAAACGATTTTAGAAACTGAGGATGATTCAAGGTCTTTTTTTTGACACAAAAATAATCAGATTATTGAGAGCATCCCTTTCGATAGGTCACAAACAAAAAAACCTCCTGGCTAGAGGAGGTTTTCGAAAGGCAACAAATTGATTGAAAGATCTTAATTGGCAAGCTTTCTATTGACAAAAATACTCACCAATAATCCTAGGCCACCGAAGATAAATATGGAGGAAGTAAATGCTACTTCACTGGCCAAACCTGCTTGTTCAAGCATCGCTCCTACCAAAACACCACAGCCTATCCCAATCGCCAACAATGCGATGTTTAATATCACTTCTCCAAAACTGAATTTCTTACCCGTGTTAAATACCGTTGCATCCGCTCCTTTTTCGATCAATGCAAGTCTTTCTTTATTCCGACTGGTAAGGTACATATAGATAATCCCGAAAAGCGTAGAGAAAATAATCAGGTTTACGAGTACTGTAGTAGAGTCCATAATTTCTATTGTTTGAGGTTTTTCTTCTTTGATGCAAAAGCCAATACAAAAGGTTACAAAAATTGTAGAAAAATATTTTGTAACTTCTTTCAAAGGAAATGCATCAAAGGGTAGAATGCAGTTTAAAGAAGACCACCACTATATTGAAAAAACCTTAGCGGGTGATATGCATGCGTTTGGACAATTGATCCAAAAGCATGAAAAATATGCATTTACCCTAAGTTACCGCATTCTGAAAAATCAGGAAGAAGCTGAAGAGGCAACGCAAGATGCTTTTATGAAAGTTTATGCAGCTTTGGCAACTTTTGAAGGAAAATCAAAGTTTACAACATGGCTGTTTAAGATAATTTATAATGAATCACTGGGTAGGCTTAGGAAAAGCAAAGCAGAGCTTATAGATATCCTTGACATGAATGAATCCCATGTGATGGCCTCAGACTTTGTAAATGGTCTTGAAATGATCCATCTTGAAGAAAGAAAATTGTTGATAAAGAAAGCAATGGATCAGTTAAAGCCAACAGAATCAGCAGTTTTAACTTTATTCTATCTTGAAGAACAAAGCATCAAGGAAATAGAACAAATTACAGAGCTTACTGAGTCTCATATTAAAATACTTTTGCATAGAGGAAGAAAAAATATGCTTTCTAGCTTACAAAAGATTTCAAAGAAAGAATTAACAAACTTGATATGAAAAATCAACTTGAGCATGAAGATTTGCTTATGAGAAAATTATTCTCAGAAGTAGGAAGTGAAAGTCCTGCAAATGACTTTCATTTAAAGATACTTTCAAAGATCGAAGCAAATAAGAGAATCGCTTATCAACCGATCTTATCACCTTTAGTAATAAAAGCAATCTTGGCAGGCATACTAACAATAGCTGTCCTAACATTAATATTAATTCCAGAAAACGAAAATTCCTTATCGCTTTTCGATCAAATCGGCAACAGCACATTAACTAAATTAGATTTCCAACTACCTAAAATAAAATTACCTGTCATCCACTTAGGCCCAATTTTTAATTTGGCCTTATTGGCATTTAGTTTATTGATGATCCCATGGATAATCTATCAGTCAAAAAGATTGAAAGTTTCATAAAAAGAAAAGGCAGCCGATAAGCTGCCTTTTTTTTATGATTGAATTATTAAGGTTTAACCTCGAAGCCAATTGATGAAAGTCTGGTAACCTACGCCAATCTCTCTTGCAAAAGCAGCTTTGGTCTTTTTACCAGTGGCTTCAACTTTAGCCCATTCTTCTACAATTTTACTTTTTTCTGAATCAGAAAAGCTTCTTCTTTTTCCAGACTTTCCCTTGCTTGATCCAGAGCCACTGATCATTGAAATCAATTCATTAAGATCATTAACAAATTTACTATCCGTTAGGTGAAGACCTGCAGCTTCCAGTTTTTTAATAACCTCATCTTTCGGATTAACCGGAGTCACAGGAATACCTTTTGCAGCAGCTTCATGTAAATCAATTTTGCTTCCATCTGCTGTCACATATACAAACCCATCACTTTTCTTTAAGTCATTGATGGATTCTTTAATTAATTCTTTCATAATTAGAATAGTTTATTTGTTTTTATAAAAAGCACTTGCAATATATATAATTCAATAAATACTAAAAACTGTATGTTAATATTTTAGACATTTATTATTTATTGATAAATACTATAACTAGGTTAAATCACAGATTAGTTAATTATAATCCAATTGAAGTAGATTCTTTAATCTCTCTGTAGTATGTGCATCAACAAGCATACGTGAAAAATGTATTAAGGTTAACTTTAAATAATTAATAATTTCGAAGCAATCATTTAGAGAGGTCAATCTATAAAAGACAAAAATGCAAATTGGAATTTAATAGAAAGAGAAATACAAATTTATGTTTTGCTTTGAACTCCCTGCATCAATTTTCTTAATCAAATTGAGAACAACTTTTCAAGTACAATTTTGGATTGATCAAAACAATTTTTAAACGGGTTAACCAGAGAATTATTGACTTTTAAATTGAACTGTTGACTAAAAATCACTGCGCATTTTCTTATTATTTAATTAACTGAGTCCAAGGAATACTGGAGGCCAAAAAATGGATAATTAGCAAAAATGAGAAAAATCAAACGGATAAAAGCCCCTTAATCGGGAAATTTCCGTAATTTTGAGCCCCATAAGAATTCATCCAAAAATCATCCTGCCTCCATTCTTATGGGATCAACAACAAAATACATATTTATCACAGGAGGGGTTACCTCCTCTCTCGGAAAAGGCATCATTGCTGCCTCATTGGGCAAATTGCTTCAGTCCAGAGGATTTAAAGTAACCATCCAGAAATTCGACCCCTACCTTAACATCGACCCAGGGACACTTAATCCTTACGAGCACGGGGAATGTTATGTGACTGATGATGGTGCAGAAACCGATTTGGACTTAGGTCATTACGAGAGATTTCTAAACATCACCACTTCCCAAAACAATAATGTGACGACAGGAAGGATTTACAATAATGTCATCACTAAAGAGAGAAAAGGTGAATTCTTAGGAAAGACTGTTCAGGTCATTCCACACATTACTGACGAAATCAAATCCAATTTCTACAAACTGGGTGAAGATGGAAAATATGATGTAGTCATCACTGAAATAGGCGGCTGTGTAGGCGACATCGAATCACTTCCTTTTATTGAAGCAGTAAGACAAGCAAAATGGGATCTTGGCCAGAATAACTTTCTGGTAATCCATTTAACGCTGATACCTTATCTAAAAGCTGCTAAAGAATTAAAAACAAAACCAACGCAACACTCTGTTAAGCAATTACTTGAAGCCGGTATCCAACCAGATATCCTTGTTTGTAGAACAGAGCATCACCTTCCTAATGACGTAAAGAAGAAGTTGGCTTTATTCTGTAACGTTCAGCTTAATTCTGTCATCGAAGCAATGGATGCGGACTCCATTTACGACGTACCTCTTTTGATGAAGAAAGAGAAGTTGGATGAGCGCGTGATGACTAAGTTGAAACTTACTTCCAAAGAAAATACTGATCTTGAAAACTGGAAAGACTTCTTAGGAAAGCTAAAGAACCCAACCCAGGAAGTGACCATCGGATTGATTGGAAAATATGTTTCCCTTCCGGATTCCTATAAATCCATTATTGAATCATTTACTCATGCGGGTGCTTCAATAGAGTGTAAAGTAAACTTGAAGTTGATGTCTTCTGAAGAAATCAATTCAGGAAATTATGAAGAAAAGCTGGAGGAATTAGATGGTATTTTGGTTGCGCCGGGCTTTGGAGAAAGAGGTTTTGAAGGCAAAATCGAAACCGTAAGATATGCTCGAGAAAACAAGATACCTTTCTTCGGTATCTGTCTAGGTATGCAGGTAGCAGTCATTGAATTTGCTCGAAATGTTTTAAATCATCCAAAAGCAAACAGTACGGAAATGGATCCTAATACTCCAAATCCTGTTATCGCTTTGATGGAAGAGCAAAAACAAATTGATCAGATGGGAGGTACTATGCGATTAGGCTCTTATGCTTGTGACCTGAAAAAAGGAAGTAAATCCTTTGGTGCTTATGGCAAAGTCAAAATTCAGGAAAGACATCGTCATCGCTATGAATTCAACAATGAATACCTTTCTGAAATCGAAGCAAACGGTATGATTGCCACTGGAAAAAATCCAGACACTGGCTTAGTGGAAATTGTAGAAATCAAAAACCATCCATGGTTTGTTGGCGTACAATTCCATCCAGAATACAAAAGTACTGTACTGAATCCTCAGCCGCTATTTGTGAAATTCATCCAGGCGGCAATCGACAATAAGAAAATAAAATAACATCATTTATTTCTGGGATGTAATCCCACTTCTATCCTTTAATTATGGACAAAAATCAAGCGACAGGCTTAATCCTTTTTGCCGCAGTTATTTTGGTCTACTCTTTTTTCTTTGCGAGTAGCCCAGAAATTCCGGCAGAGGAAACACAAGCTCCAGCTCAAACTGAATCTAGTGTTCAGGAACAACAACCCGTTTTACAAAATGAGGTTGCCGAAGTGAGTGACTCTTTGGTTTCAGCCGCTAATGCTTCTAAATATGGTGAATTAGCGAGTTTAGTATCTGGAGATGAAGAAGCAGTCATTTTGGAAAACGATCTGATTCAAGTTAAAATTTCTTCAAAAGGCGCAAGTGTAGAAGAGGTTAATTTAAAAGAGTTTAAAACTTGGCAAAAAGAGCCTCTCTTGCTAATCGATGCTGAAAATTCAAAAATGGATTATAGCATTGAAAGTAGAATGGGTCTGATCTCTTTAAACGATCTATATTTTACTCCGAAATTAACCACTGAGCAAGATGAAGAGGGCATAACCTCCCATATTCTTACTTTCGTTGCAGCTACGGATCAAGGTCAAATCACCCAGACTTATACCTTGAAAGACGGTACCTATCAAGTACAAAAGTCTTTGAAAATCGATAGGTTTCCTGGTTTTTTTACCGGAAATACTATCCATTTAACTTGGGCTGACAATGTAAAAGCTCAAGAAAAAGACCTTCCAGAATCTAGAAGAAAAACGGAAATCAATTATTACCTGAGTTCAGGTTCTTATGAGAACTTAGGTGTAGGAGATGATTTGGAACAAGAGCAAGTAGCCGAACCTGTAAAATGGATCGGATTCAGCCAGAGATTCTTTACAGCAGGTATCATTGCGGAAGATTCTTTCCAAAATGTGAGCTTGGCTCAAAGCACTCCTGAAGATAGCACCATCGTAAAAATGATGGAGGCATCTTTAAACATTCCTTTAAATGATGGAGGTGCAAACTACACTTACTATTTCGGCCCTGACAATTACAAAACTCTGAAAAAAGTAACAGAAGGTTTTGAGAAAAATGTAGACATGGGTTACGTTTTCGTAAGCTGGGTCAACAAATACATTATTGTCAACCTTTTTGCTTTCCTAGAGAAGTACTTCAGCAATTATGGTGTAATCATCATTTTGATTGTATTGATCATCAAATTGGCGCTGTCTCCTTTGACTTATAAGTCCTATATAGGCATGGCCAAAATGAGAGTGATCAAACCAGAAATTGATGAATTGAAGGAGAAATACGGAGATGATCCTACCAAAATGCAGCAAGAGCAGATGAAGCTTTTCGGCCAGTTAGGGGTTAGTCCTATTTCCGGTTGTTTGCCGATGGTATTACAAATGCCATTCTTGTTTGCCATGTTCTTCTTCTTCCCGAATGCTATTCAGCTTAGACAAGAATCATTTCTTTGGGCTACGGATTTATCCACCTATGACACGTTCATCAACCTGCCATTTACCATTCCGTTCTATGGATCACATGTCAGTTTGTTCACCCTGTTGATGACAGTATCTCAATTGATTTATACTCATTTTAACAATCAGCTGACGACTGCTCAGGGACCAATGAAAAACCTGGGATACATTATGCCAGTGATGTTCATGTTTGTATTGAACTCCTACCCTGCTGGATTGAGTTTCTATTACTTCGTTTCTAACATGGTCACTTTTGGCCAGCAAGCCTTGATCAAGCTTTTTGTAGATGATTCTAAAATCAGAGCAAAAGTGGAGGAAAGCAAAGCTAAAAATGTCAATAAAAAGAAATCGAAATTTCAGCAAAAGTTGGAAGATGCAATGAAAGCAGCTGAATCAAATAAAAAGAAATAAAATTAAGGGAGCTCATTTGCTCCCTTAATTTTTCTATGACCATTAAAGACGGCTAGATTAATCTCTTGAAAAAAGAAGAATGAATTAAAAATGAGCGAAAGACTCAAAAACAATTTCTGACTTAAGCTGTCAGGAATTCAATGCATAAATTGGGAATTAAATTTGCATTTCGGCTTCTGCTTTTTCTTGTATA
This sequence comes from Algoriphagus iocasae, assembly GCF_014206875.1. Lineage (GTDB taxonomy): Bacteria > Bacteroidota > Bacteroidia > Cytophagales > Cyclobacteriaceae > Algoriphagus > Algoriphagus iocasae. The sequence goes on from NZ_JACIJO010000005.1 coordinate 80,117, forward strand.
GAGTTTAAACAACACTTAAGCGAAATAACGTATCTTAATGATGCATTTGTGAAAGAATTATGACAACTTTCCTAGTATCGTGTGTAAGGAATGAAATTACTGAATAGAAAAATCAATTCATTTCAGCTTTCAAAAAAACCATTCACACAAGCCAGAAAAGAATTGAATTTGCTTAATATTGGTATTCAAATACCCGAGAAATAAATAACATGGGAAAAATCATTGCCATTGCCAATCAAAAAGGCGGAGTGGGAAAAACCACAACAGCGATGAATCTCGCTGCCAGCCTTGCTGTTCTGGAATTCAAAACTTTGGTGATCGACGCTGATCCTCAGGCCAATACCACTTCAGGATTAGGGCATGATCCAAAGTCTATCAATACGAGTATTTATGAATGCATGGTGGATGAAATCGACATCAACGAAATCATTCTTAAAACTGAATTAGAATATTTGGATTTAGTACCTTCTCATATCGACTTAGTCGGTGCTGAGGTTGAAATGATCAACCTTGACAATAGGGAAGAAAAAATGAGAGGTGTGATTTCAAACCTCAAGAATCAATACGATTTCATTATCATTGATTGTTCTCCTTCCTTGGGACTGATAACGATCAATGCTTTGACAGCAGCAAATTCCGTCATCATTCCTGTTCAATGCGAATATTTTGCATTGGAAGGATTAGGGAAATTGCTGAATACCATCAAGATTATTCAAACAAGATTAAATCCTGACCTTGAAATTGAGGGAATTTTATTGACCATGTACGATGTACGTCTTCGTCTTTCCAATCAAGTGGTGGAAGAAGTCAGAATCCATTTTAAGAACATGGTTTTCGAAACAATTATCCCTCGAAATGTACGTTTAAGTGAGGCCCCTTCGTTTGGATTGCCGGCCATTGCTTTTGATGCCGATGGCAAAGGTGCAGTTGCCTATTTGAATTTAGCCAGTGAGATCGCTCAGAAGAATGGTCTTCAAAAAGTGAACAGTTAATTATGTCAGACAATAAGCCTAATAGAAAAAAAAGTGCACTTGGAAGAGGTCTAGGAGCTTTGTTGGAAGATAGTCCTGCAAAACATAAAAACGAAGACATTTTACCTGAAGTGGTAAAGACTGGGATTTTTGAAATTCCTTTGGAAGAAATTCAGGTTAATCCATTTCAGCCAAGGGTACATTTTGACAAAGATGCTCTTGGTGAATTGGCAGAATCCATCAAAGTGCAAGGTATCATTCAGCCGATCACTGTCAGAAAACTTGACGCAAACGAATACCAACTGATCTCTGGGGAAAGAAGATTTCAGGCATCTAAACTTGCCGGACTTACTCAAATCCCAGCCTATGTCAGAACTGCCAATGACCAGCAGATGTTGGAAATGGCTTTGATAGAAAATATCCAAAGAGAAAACTTAAATGCTCTGGAGATTGCCCATTCTTACCAAAGATTGTTGGCGGAATGTGACTTAAAACAAGAGCAGTTAGGTGATCGAGTCGGCAAAAACAGAACCACTGTCAATAACTATTTACGCTTATTAAAACTCCCTCCTACGATTCAGGCAGCAATCCGTGATCAGCAAATATCAATGGGTCATGCCAGAGCTTTGATCAACATTGAAGATGTAGACAAGCAACTTGCGATTTTCAAGAAAGCCGTAGAGGAAGAATTGAGTGTCAGGAAAGTAGAGGCTCTTGTGAAGGCCTTAAATGAAGGAACACCGGAAAAACCCTCCAAGCCAGAATTAGACCCTGTCAAGAAATATGAAATCAGCAAAATCCAACAGAGACTTGCTTCTCATTTTGGTACAAAAGTTTCGCTGAAATCAAACAATAAGAATAAAGGTGAGATAAAAATCCCTTTTACCTCCACCTCAGATTTAAATAGAATTCTGGAAATTCTGGAAATCATTTAACCTTTGAAAACCTTAAATTTTCATAAATCTCTAACTTTTAAAGCCCCGTGGAACTTCATGGGACTTTTGGTTTTGTGCTTATTTCTAAATTATTCCACCTTTGCGCAACAAGCTGAAGTAGAGAAAAGGCCTGCGTCTGAAAAAAAAGTAAAGCCGGATTATTCTAATTTGCCGAAAGACCCGAGAAAGGCCACTTTGCTCTCTGCAATTTTGCCTGGAGCCGGTCAGGTTTACAACAACAAAGCTTGGAAAGTACCTTTAATTTATGCCGGGATTATGACAGATGTCTATTTCATCAAGTTCAATAATCGACGATATCAGGTATTCAGACAAGCATTATTTGATTTTGATGATGGGATTTCAAATGATTTTCCAAATCTAAATAGAGAGGCACTTGTAAGAAATGTTGATTATTGGAGAAGAAATCGGGATTTATGCTATCTACTTATTGCAGGTATTTATGCGCTGAATCTTATTGATGCCAATGTAGACGCACATCTTTCAGGCTTTGATGTAAGTGACGATTTGGCTTTGGGAATTGAGCCACATTTCGAGCGTTTTTCTGCAAATAACAATTCCATGGGAGTATCTTTAAAACTCAAATTTTAAGAATGAATATTTTATTACTTGGTTATGGAAAGATGGGGAAAATCATCGGTGAAATTGCCGAATCCCGAGGACATTCCATTGCCGGAAAAATCAATATTGATAACAGAGAAGATCTGGATAAGTTAGATCCAAAATCTATCGATGTGGCTATAGAATTTAGCCAACCTGAAGCAGCATTTGAAAATATTTCTTGGTCTATACAAAGACAAATCCCAATCGTAGTCGGTACTACCGGATGGCTAGAAAAGAAGGCTGAAGTGGAAGAAATGACTCTTACCAATAACGGAAGTTTCTTTTATGCATCGAATTTTAGCATAGGAGTTAACATCTTTTTCAAGGTGAATGAATTCCTTTCAAAGCTGATGAATGAGACCGATGGCTATCAAGTTTCGGTAGAAGAAATTCATCATACTGCAAAGAAAGATGCACCTTCTGGAACAGCAATTACCCTTGCTGAAGGAATTATCAAAAACCTAAAGTCTAAGAGTTCCTGGAACTTAAAGGGTGAACAGGAATCATCCGATCAATCCGTGGAGATCACTTCCAAAAGAATCGATCCTGCCCCGGGCACACACATTATCAAATACGAATCTCCAATTGATGACATAGAAATCACCCATACCGCTCATAGCCGACAAGGCTTTGCATTAGGGGCCGTTTTGGTTGCCGAATGGATTCCTTCTAAAAAAGGAGTGCTTTCGATGGATGATTTTCTATCTTTCTGATATTATTTATACAAAATGAGCCAGCCAAAAAAGAAAAAATCCCCAACTCGTGAATGGGTAGATGCATTGGTGTTTGCAGTGGTTGCTGCCAGTTTAATTAGATGGTTGCTTCTAGAACCATTTACGATTCCTACAGCTTCTATGGAAAAATCACTTTTAGTAGGTGATTTCTTATTTGTAAGCAAAATGCATTACGGGACAAGAATCCCAAAAACACCCCTTCAGGTACCTTTGACTCACCAAAAAATATGGGGAACAGAAATCCCATCTTTTAGTGATGCCATCCAATTACCATATTACAGACTACCAGGTTTCTCTGATGTCGAAAGGTATGATGTTGTCGTATTTAACTACCCTGTAGAATTTCAGTACCCGCCGGACCTGAAGACTAATTACATTAAAAGGGCGGTAGGAATCCCGGGAGATGTTATTGAGATTAAAAATGCGGATTTATATGTCAACGGAGAATTGGCGATGAAGCCAAAAGAAATGCAATACTCTTACGATGTATTAACTTCCAGACCTCTAAACGCTGAATTCTTCATGGAATATGGTGTCAACCCTGAAAGTTTCTATCCATTTTCTGACGGATCTGGTTATATGGTTTTCGCAACTGATGAGGTTATTTCCAGACTTGAATCCTCCCCTGTTGTGACTTCAGCAACAAAGAGAATTGCAAAAGAAGGAACTAGAGAAGATAGTATTTATCCAAATATCCCTAGTTACAAATGGAACAGAGACTTTTACGGACCATTAAAAGTTCCTGCCAAAGGAGAAACAATTCAACTAACTCAGGAAAATCTTGACAAATACTCTTTCGTAATCGAAAAATATGAGGGTCATGATTCAGTTGTTCTTCAAGATGGAGCACTAGTTATTGATGGTCAAAAAGTAGACAGCTATACTTTCAAGCAGGACTATTACTTCATGATGGGAGATAACCGTCATGATTCCCTTGACTCAAGGTTTTGGGGATTTGTCCCTGAAGACCATATAGTTGGGAAAGCATGGTTCTTATGGTTATCCTTAGATAAATATGAATCGATGTTCAATAAAATACGATGGAGTCGATTCTTTAAAGGAATAGATTAAAGCAAAGGCCGGAATTAGTTAATTCCGGCTTATTTTTTTTACCAATCAATGGGCTTCTGCCCTGTTGAAATTAAAAACTCATTGGCTTTGGAAAAGTGCTTACATCCCAAAAACCCTCTATGAGCTGAAAGTGGGCTTGGATGAGGAGCTTTAAGAATAAAATGTTTGGATGAATCTATGAGCTCAGATTTCTTTTGAGCATAAGCACCCCAAAGGAGAAATACCACATTTGACCGACTATCATTAATAGTCTTAATTACTCCATCGGTAAATTCTTCCCATCCTTTTTTTTGATGCGAGCCAGCCTGATGTGCTCTCACTGTCAAAGTAGCATTTAATAAAAACACACCCTGATCTGCCCACCTCGTCAAATCACCATTTGGAGGTAAGTCGAGATCTAGATCGGATTTCAACTCTTTAAAAATATTGAGCAAGCTTGGTGGAAAGGGAATGCCAGGCTTAACAGAAAACGACAGCCCATGGGCTTGCCCAGGACCATGGTAGGGATCCTGACCTAGAATCACTACTTTTACTTTTTCTAAAGGGCAATGCCAGAATGCATTGAATATATCTTTTCCCTCAGGGTAAATCTTTTCTTTGGAATATTCGTCTTTAACGAGTGAAACTAGATTTAAGAAAGAATCTTGTTGAAAAAACTCCTTTAAGGCTAATTTCCAACTTGGTTCTATTTTTACATTCATAGTTTATTTTGTTGATATTCTAATTTTCAATTGTATCTTTACATTCTTTTTAAACAATTCCATCATGGTAACTGCATTAACAGAAGGTATTCAAGTAAGTGTCGAGGTTACTTATCAAGCAGAGTTTTCTAGCCCACACCAACACCATTATGTATTTACCTACAAAGTAACTATTCATAATAAAAGCCCATATACTGTTCAGTTATTAAAAAGAAAATGGGAAATTTTTGATGCGGCTGAGTCGATAAAAATAGTAGAAGGTGATGGTGTAGTCGGACAACAACCCATCCTTGAAAAAGGAGAATCTCATACCTATGTATCTGGATGCAATTTGAAGTCAGGTTTGGGTAAAATGAAAGGAGTTTATTTTATGGAAAAACTTTACGACGGCAAAAAATTTGAAGCTCAGATCCCTGAATTTCAAATGATAGCAAATATTTTCCACAATTAATTTGACCAAAAAACTCTACCCGGTCTTTGCTTTTTTTATTCATTGGCTTAAAAGAGAAGAAGGTTATTCTATTCAATCTCCCTTTGTTTTTAATTTTTATCAAGGACTAAAAAAGCACCTTACAACCCAAAGAGAATCAGTTCGAGAAATCGAATCCTACAGAAAAAAACTATTGGATTCAGATCAAACAATTGAAGTGTACGACCTCGGCGCTGGTTCAAAAAAAGTGAATTCACTTTACAGAAAAGTAGCAGACATCACGAAATACAGCACCAGTTCAAAAAAATTCGCATTGTTGTATCAGTTCTTTTGTCTTCAGACTCCGGCAAAAACAGTCTTAGAATTGGGTACATGCATGGGGATTACTAGTAGGTATTTATCATTAGCTACCAAAGGCAAAGTCTATACATTTGAAGGCTCAGAAAACATTCAGAATGTAGCCATCCCTAAACATGGCTATACAAACATTGATTTCATCCTCGGGGATATCAACAAAGAGCTCCCTTTATTGCTTGAAAAAATTCAAGTGGTTGACTTTGCATTGATAGATGCAACGCACACCTACGAAGACACTATTCATTATTTCGAACTGTTATTAGAAAAAGTAACCTCCACCAGCATAATTGCTATCGGGGACATTTATTGGTCAAAGGAGATGAATAGGGCATGGCAAGAAATCAAGTCTCATCAGGCTGTCAAGCTCAGCCTTGATTTTTATGAATGTGGAATAGTATTTTTTGAATGTCCAATTGAGAAGACAAATTATTTGTTAGCCATTTGATTTTACTGCGGTAAAAAACAATTCCGAACCCATTCTTTCAGGTATAGAATTATCACAAGGAGAAAATGAAACATGATCAAATCTTGGCTTAAATAAACTCTCATATTCCTCTTTAGTCCCTCCAAATGGAGGACCATCTCTATCAAAATCTCTATTAAATAGGACACCCATTAAGACTCCTTGAGGTTTTAGAAGTGAATACATTTTTTCGACGTATTTCTTCCTCAAAGAAATTTCTAATGCACAAAAAAAAGTTTGCTCGATAATTAGATCATACTTCCCTTGATGAAGGAAAAAGTCCTCAAGATGTATCTGATCTATGGGGAAGGATGGTACTTTTCCTTTAAACTTCTCCAAAGGCAAAGTAGAAAAATCCAATACATGTACCTTCTTAAAGCCATTATTAAAAGCATAAATGGCTTCATAGGCATTCCCTGCACCAGGAATTAGAATTTCAACCTCCTTATTTTCAATTTGGTCTAAATATTGCACAATGGGAGGTGAAGGATATCCAATATCCCAGCCAGTTTTACCAAACTTATAACGACAAGACCAATAGTTTTCGTCTAGAACAGCCATAAAAAAGCCATATTCAAATAATTATGAGCACTAATTTCGAATCAGAATCAAGCAACAAGAAAGATCAAGGTAAAAATATTATCATAATCGTTCTCATCCTTCTAGTTATAATTAGTGGAATCAAACTTTACACCGATTATGTAGACAGAAGTAAAAAGACGGAAGAAATCATTTTGCTTTCTACCGAAAACAATGAACTTAATAAACGTCTAGATTCTGTAACCTATCAACTGGATTTGAGAATTCAGGAAATTGAAAAACTAGGCGGAGATGTACAGGCTTTAGAGGAAGTTAGAGATCAATTAATTGCAGAAAGAAATTCTTCCAGACAAAGAAGTTCTAACGAAATCGCTGCTTTAAATGAAAAAATCAGAAGCTACAGTGGTTTGATTGAGGAAAAGGATCAGGAAATATTGGAATTACGAGCAATGAATCAACAGCTTTTTGCTGAGAATCAAGATTTAAAAACGACTCAGGCAGAAATCGAGGAGGAAGTTGCGCAGTTAAATATCCAAAAAGAGGATTTGCAAGCGAAAGTCAATATCGCGGCTATGCTGAAAGCGGAGAATATCAATATTGCTGCAATCAATTCTCGTGGAAAAGAGAGGGTAGAAACTACCAAGGATTTCAAAAACAGACAAATAGAGAGAATAAAAGTAAGCTTTCAATTAGCAGACAATAAAGTAGCCGAAAAAGGACCGAGAAACGTTTATGTCCAGATTTTAGCTCCAAATTCCCAGCCTATATTTGATGTTGCCAAAGGTTCCGGTACATTTATGATGGATGGTGTAGAGGAATTTTACACAGTAAAACAAGATATCATTTTTGATAATACGGAGCAGGAATTGACATTCTATTATGAGAAAGGTTCAGACTATGTTTCTGGCGATCATGAAGTCCGAATATTTGTAGACAATTATCAAGTCGGATCGAAAACCTTCACAGTGAAATAATAACAAGCCTCCTTATGGAGGTTTTTTTTTAGGAATTAGTACTTTTTCAAATTTGAATACCTTGGATATCAGCTGGATTTCCCTTACTTTTGCGGTCTGTTTATTCAAATTCCTTAAACACATTTAAAAATGTTCCAAAGAAATTACGAGACGGTATTCATTTTAACTCCCGTTTTGTCTGATGTTCAGATGAAGGATACCGTAGACAAGTTTGTGAACTTGCTAAAAGAAGAGGGGGCAGATGTTATTAATGTGGAAAACTGGGGTCTTAAGAAGATGGCTTATACTATCGACAAGAAGACTACAGGTTTTTATGTTTTGGTTGAGTTCAAGGCCGATCCAACTATCATCCGCAAATTCGAATTAGAATTTAGAAGAGATGAAAAAGTGATGAGATTCTTGACTACTGTTTTGGAAAAGCATGGTATTGCTTATGCCGAAAGAAGAAGAAAAGGAGAGTTTAACAAAAAATCTGAAGCTAAGGAGGAGCAAGCCAAATGACACTAGTAAACGAGCCGATCAATAGAGGCGAAATCAGAAAAAAATACTGCCGTTTTAAGAAGCATGGTATCAAGTATATCGATTACAAAGATCCTAACTTCTTGTTGAAATTTGTGAACGAGCAAGGTAAAATTCTTCCTAGAAGACTTACTGGTAACTCTGCAAAGTATCAGAAGAAAGTGGCTAATGCCATCAAAAAAGCAAGACATTTGGCTTTGTTGCCATTCGTAACCGATGGGTTGAAATAATTCGGTCTTGTATCGTCCAATCACAAAAGATCATTACAAATGGAAATCATTCTAAAAACAGACATCAAAGGTCTTGGCTATAAAAATGACTTGGTTGAAGTAAAGCCTGGTTACGGAAGAAACTACCTTATCCCTCAGGGATATGCAGTTTTAGCTACTGGCTCAAACAAGAAAATCCTTGCCGAGAATATCAAGCAAGCTGCTCACAAAGCAGAGAAAATTAAAACTGAAGCTGAAAATATCGCTGAGAAACTTCAAGCATTGACTCTTGAAATCAAAGCTAAAATCGGTGAATCAGGTAAAATCTTCGGAAAAGTTACTACTCTTCAGATTGCAGACGCTCTGGCAGCTAATGGAATCGATATCGACAGAAAAAAGATCTCTATCAATGTACCAGTTGACGGTGCAGGAGAATTCGCTGCCGAAGTAGATCTTCACAGAGAAGTGAAAACTGAAGTGAAATTTGTGGTAGTAGGCGAATAAGCCCAACCCATTACTATAAGAGAAAAGCTCACCATATTGGTGAGCTTTTCTTTTTTCTTTTAATTAAGAGATTTCTCTAGGTCCTCGATCAATTTCTTAGATACTGCTCTGCTGTTTGTTTCTCTGATTTCTTTAAAAAGTGAAATAGCTTTCTGAGACTTCTCAATAACCCCAACAGGATTGTTGTCATTTTTGAAGCTTACCCAGCACCAAGACAGCTCAGCGGCCAATGAATCTCCAACTTTTAACTTTTCTAACTTCTCAATCACTGAAGGAAGTGTTTTTTCTAATTTTTCAACTTGCATGGTAGTAAATTTTTATTCGATAGATTTTTATATTTTCATCAAAACTCAATAATAATTTTATATAAAACAATATATGTAATTGAAAATTAACACAATGGCAATTTTCAATCGATTTCATTAGCTCAATTGAAAAACTTAAATAACACTTTCTAAATCCTGCTTTGAAACTGATCAATTGATACAAACGCAAATTTTATCTCCTGAAAGCAAGCCAATTACCCATTTCGACAAAAAAACTTTTTTTAGCAGTTTGGAAAAAAAGAAAGGAGATTCTACCTTTGTGACACTTTAAGAGATACCCAAAAGGAAAATCTTATTTTACTGGTCTATGGTGTAACTGGCAACACGTCTGATTTTGGTTCAGAAGAGTCTAGGTTCGAGCCCTAGTAGACCAACAAAACCTCTCGAAATTCGAGAGGTTTTTTTTATTTTATGTATCTGATCCTATAGGCATTCATCGCGTATTCTCCCAAGTGCTCAGTAAGTCGGTAATTTGCTATTGCCCCTACCCCTGCTCCAATGATCGGTATTAACTGGGCTAATTTTGCCAGATCGATATAATCTCTATAATCCAGCTGAAAAGTCTTCCAGTCAAACTCTTTTAAATCAGAAGGTAAAGTCAGTTTATAACTATCCCATTCCTCAATCAAACCAATTAAATCATTTCTTCTTTGTTGAGATGAAAAACTCAATTGGAAAACATATAGGATAAACAGTCTCTCCTGATAGTCTTTTGTATCATGACCGTAAAGGGATGCTATATCAAAAAGCATTTTCATCTTAATCGTCAGAAATGCCGGAAAGTCCGCAAACCCCATTAATATCCCACCTGCTCCTGTGATTGCGCCTTCTGCAGTTGCTGTATTCCGATACCACTTGATTCGCTTCCTGACCTTTTCTTCTCTTTGCTGAAGAGTCAAGTTTTTATCAGGCTTAGGTCTTATCAATGTTGATCCTGAGATCACCACTTTTACCATGTTTTCAATTGCAGCAGAAATAGCTTTGTGGACTTTTTCTGGAATCCAACTATTAATTTTGCCTTGTATTCCATGCGTAATTCTCCCAATCAATCCTGACTTCTTTTTCATTTTAAAAAGCCAAAGACCAATTTCCGCCCTCACATATTCTAAATAAACATCCATAAAACTTCTAATCTTCTTTAGGTTTATTACTCAACCCATTAAATCAGTACAACGCAATTGATATCCCAATGTTAACCTAGGTATGGACACCTCCAATTAAGTCATAAAAAAAAGCTGTCCCTTTCGAGACAGCTTTGAATCCATTTAACTAATTCTATTTATACAATCCGTTAAACAACATTTTAAATGTACCATGAGACTGCGCTCTAAAGGTAATTTCAGGACCAAAGGCAAATAGCTTCCCGTCGCCAATCTTCGCTTCAAATGCAGTGACACCATTCTTTAAATAAGATTGGCCCCACGCCCAACCACTTTTCAGAGGCTCTTCTTCACCAAACCAGGCTATAGGCTTAACTCCTACATTTCCAGCATTTGGAGAAAGCTTGAAAACTGGACTTCTATTAAACATGATATATGCTTTTTCACCCATACCATAATTTGCCGGCACAGAATTGTCAACATGCATTTCCAACACTGAACCTGGAACATAATATTTCTCTCCACTGAGTGGTCTTGGTTCTCCATTCGGACCCATTTCTACAAGAGAATTTTCTACCGGAAGATCTAAATGGTAAGCTAAATCTGTAGCATCTCCCACTGTGATTACATTCCCTCCATTCTTAATAAACTCTTCCAATTGAGGTATAGACTTATCGACAGAGATCCCTCCTAGCATTTTACGGTATTCTTCAGGAATATCTTCTTCTTTTGGTTGTCTTCTGTTATATCCACGAGAGTTTTCACTTGGAATGCCAGGACCAATAAACACCAACACATCATATTTATCATTAAGATTTCCTCCATCTATTTCCTTTGGAAATACTAGCTGATAAGGAAAATGGAATTGCTCCATCATCCATCTTACCCAACCTGAAGGCATCGAACCACCATAATAATCAAACAATCCTATTCTTGCTGGCTTGATCTCTTTAGCACCTGAAGGAATACCTTTCGCCGCAACTGGATATACACCATATTCTTGAGCAGCTTTTTCAAGAACCTTTTTACCTGCTCCACCTACATAGAAAGATCCGGCAGGCAGGCCATTTACAGCAGTATTTGTTCTATAAACTTTTACTTTAGCTTGCAACAGATCATTGACAGCCATAAAACTGTTGTTACCTCTCGCATCTAGTAAGTATCCTGATCCACTTACCAAAGGTTTTGCCTCTGGCTGTAAAATCTCTCCATAAGGCATTCTTTCAAAAGGCCCATCAAAATCATCCATAACCCGATCGATTTCAGATCCCATTTGGAAAGCCAAAGTCCATCCTGCTGCATCATATGGTCTAATCGGAGGACCTCCTGGATACAAAAAGTCGTTAGGGTGATCTTGTGGCTCAAACATATCAATCACGTGTGGTCTGAAAGCCTGATCTGTTTTGACAACATAAGATCCAGCTGGGTATGATTTACCATTCACTGTGAAATCCGCAGTCGCTTTATGAACAAGAATTCCTGATTTAATAAGGGCATTCAAAAATTTAATCGCAGTCTGGAAATCAGGTTGATCCGCGGAAAGAATATATCCTCTTGGATCTCTTCTCGCAGGATCTTTATAGACAGAATCATAAAACTGAGTTGGAATACCTGATCTAAAACCAAAATATACCGCGTCTTCATCATCCTCAGACTTCTTCTTTTGAGACGCTTCAAATTCCTCTTGAACAGCTTGAGCATACTTAGGATACATGGTCCAGTTATCCTTGCTTCCTTTCTCTATCGCATTTCTCCCCATCAAATAGATATTGTAAAGCAACTCATCTCCATGTCTCACAGCATGGTTTAAAATCCCGTAATTCAATGAAACTGAATAATCTATAGATCTTCTAAAGTGCCAATCCTGAGGAGTCACAGGATAAGGCGTCCCATTGTTTGGAATCAACCTATCAGGAACCAAAGGGACTGTCGATGGAGTTGGATTTCCAATGATCTCTGTTAGGATACCGATAATGTTATGATAGTAAGGAGTAGTCCTTAAACCCCCATTCCACCAAGTCGAGAAAACTGAGCCATCCAATCGGGTATACCCCGGCTTATCTTCCTGATGAAGCTTATTGATCATAGCAGCGCCTACCGCATCCAGACTTGTAATGATCAAAGGATCAAAAACATGATTGAAAGGATCTCTGTATGGGGGACCAGCCACAACAGTTCCTGCTGGACCTGATTGGTGATGGTTGTAAATGATCTGAGGGATCCATTCCACATATTGCTGAAGAGACATGTTTGCCGCTTCACTCATGTTATTCATGTAAAAGTCACGGTTATTATCATGACCAACATACTTCTGATAAAGAATAGGAATATTCTGATCTCTCTCTTCAGGATTGTCCTTTCTCATATACCAATCAGACATGATTTCCATACCATCTGGATTTGCATGTACCAAAAGGATGATTACATTATCCAAAATCTTCATGGTTTCCTCATCCGTCCTGGAAGCCAATTGGTAAAGTGTTTCGATAAGCTGATGTGGTCCGACAACCTCATTGGCATGTAAGCCACCATCAATCCAAACCACTGGTTTTCCTTCTATAACTAGCTTTTCAGCTTCTTCTTTTGAAATCTCTGCACGGGCAAGAGTTTGGGAGATTTCTTTGTAGCGATCCAATTTTTCAAAATTGGCTGGTGCGGTCACAATCATCATTGGATGAGTTCTTCCGTATTCAGTCTTTCCAATTTCTACTAGTTTTACCCTATCACTGGCATCGGCTACTTTTTTGAAATAAGCTTCTGACTGGGAAAATGTCGCCAACTTATAATCGTCTCCGATATCAAAACCGAAATGGGATTTCGGTGTAGGAATAGATTGAGCAAACAGTCCAAAAGAACAGATACTCAACATTAAAATAAAGAGCGTAAATCGTTTTTTCATGTGATAATATTTGGTTGATGGTTGATTAACCTTTCCTAAAATAACATGAAAAAAGAGGTATCCATTTTAGCAGTCCTAGTTTCTACTTTTTTTTTACAGGATCGGAGAATTACATCAATGAAAAATGGCATTCAAATAAAATCTCTTCATTCTGATTTATGAGTTCCATGCTTCATTAGTGAAATTAGAATTCAAAAAGTTCTTACTCTCAATTAATAAAGACTCAGTAACGCTTCAATTATTTAACCCGAAAAAATACTAAAAACATAAATTTTGAATGAATTCCATTTGATTTAGCCTTCCCATCAAATTTTACTATTTTTGTTTCTCAATTGCTTTTCAATTCTTCTCCGAATAAACCACCAAATATGTCCGAAGTCAAAATCTTCTCAGGCGGAAACAGCACTGTTTTAGCAGAAAAAATCGCAAAAAACTACGGTAAAAGATTAGGCGAACTCACCATGTCAAAATTCAGCGATGGTGAAATGTCCCCTAGTTTTGATGAATCCATTCGTGGATGTACGGTTTTTTTAATTCAGAGTACCAACCCACCTAGCGACAATATTCTTGAATTATGCCTCATGATTGATGCGGCAAAAAGAGCCAGTGCCTACAAAGTATGCGCGGTTATCCCATATTTCGGATATGCAAGACAAGACAGAAAGGACAGACCAAGAGTTTCTATCGCTGCAAAAGCAATTGCAAACATGATCACCTCAGCTGGAGCTGACAGAATCATGACTTGCGACCTTCATGCCGGACAAATTCAAGGTTTTTTTGACATCCCTTTGGATCACTTAAATGGATCAGCTATCTTTGTGCCCTATTTGAGCTCGCTCAATCTAGACAACATGATTTTCGCGGCACCAGACGTGGGAGGAGTAGCTAGAGCAAGGGCATATGCGAAGCATTTCGAAGTAGAAATGGTAGTCTGTGATAAGCACAGAAAAAGAGCCAATGAGATTGCATCTATGCAGGTCATTGGGGATGTAGAAGGAAAAGATGTAATTCTGGTTGACGATTTAGTAGATACTGCAGGTACTTTATGTAAAGCAGCACAGATTATCACAGAAAAAGGAGCCACTTCGGTAAGAGCCATCGTCACACATGGTGTACTTTCCGGAAAAGCTTATGAAAACATTGAGAATTCTGTTTTAAAAGAATTAGTTGTCACTGACACTATTCCTTTGAAACAAAAATCTTCAAAAATCAAGGTATTGACAGTGGCAGACCTATTTGCGAAAGCAATTCACGCAGTGACAGGACACACCTCTATCAGTTCTTTGTTTATTTAAAGAACCAATTTTATTAAATATATATCTTATGAAAACACTTGAGATTATAGGGTTTAAAAGAGCAAATCTCGACAGTGCCTCTCTTAACGAAATCAGAGAAAGCGGCAATGTTCCCTGCGTAGTTTATGGACCAGGTATCCCAGAACAAATCCATTTCTCTTCTCCGATCATTTTGTTCAGAGACTTGATTTATACTCCTGAAGTTCATTTGGTAGAATTAAACATTGAAGGAACAATCGTAAAGGCTGTTTTGAAAGATGCTCAATTCCACCCAGTAAGCGAAATGTTGCTGCATGCTGACTTCATGGCTTATACTGAAGACAAGCCAATCAAATTTGAAATTCCTGTGAAAGTTACTGGTAGCTCTCCTGGTATTGCAAAAGGTGGTAAGCTTGAATTCAAAACTAGAAAGTTGAAAGTGAAAGGTCTTGCATCTTCTCTTCCTGACTTCATCGAAGCAAATATTTCTAACCTAGATCTAGGTAAGTCTTTCAAAGTTGCTGAATTGGAAGCTGAAGGTTTTGAAATCCTTACAAGCCCTAACGTTTCTTTGGTTACTATCGGTATTCCAAGAGCGCTTAGAGGTAAGAAAACTGAAGAATAATCTTCAAATAATCAACCAAGAAATCCTGCCTACGAAACTGGGCAGGATTTTTTATTTTTACCCATTGAAATCAATCCCTTTATGAAATATCTCATCGTAGGCTTGGGAAATATCGGGCCCGAATACGAATTGACCCGCCACAATATTGGTTTTTTAACGGTAGACAGATTGGCGGATAAAGAGTCCGTCAGCTGGAAAAGTGACCGACTGGCTTTCAAAACGGAATTCAAATTTAAAGGAAGAAACATCCATATGATCAAGCCAACTACTTACATGAATTTAAGTGGAAAAGCAATGAACTACTGGATGAAAGAGCTGCAAATCCCAAAAGAAAATGTCTTGGTTTTGGTAGATGACGTGGCTATTCCATTTGGAAAATTACGAATGAAGCCGAAAGGCAGCGCTGCAGGTCACAATGGATTAAAAAATATCGAAGACCTGACTGGTGGGCAAAATTATCCGAGATTACGAATGGGCATAGGAGATGATTATCCAAAAGGCCGACAAGTAGATTATGTTTTAGGGAAGTTTACCCAAGATGAATTTGCTGAGTTACCTTTAATTATGGACCGAGCCATAGAAATGATCCTTGCTTTTTGTACGATTGGTATCGAGCGAACGATGAACCATCATAATAATTGAATCCATAGATTTGGAAAAACCCTGACAAGGGCTTTACTTTGCAGCACTTCAGGCAACTGATTTATAAAGAAGAGGCGAGAGAATAGGCTCATTGACCCTCTGGCAACCATCCCGAATTACGGGAAAGGTGCCAAGTCCTACCCTTAGCGGGAACTATAAATTGGCTTTACATAGAAATAATCCCTTTTTAGTTCGATTTCACCGCTAGTGGTTTGACTTTCTCAAACCGAATGAGCCTTTATGTGTGAAAATTTTATTCTAGGTAATACGCTATGAGCAAGCATTTCGAAACCAATTCTATCCGGATCAATTCATCCAAATCCAATCAAAGAGAGCATTCTGCTCCTCTTTACCTGACTTCAAGTTTCACCTTTGATTCAGCAGAAGAGGCAAGAGCGATGTTTGCGGATGAAATCCAAGGCAATATCTATTCACGCTATGCTAATCCTAATTCCACAGATCTCATTGAGAAAATATGTGCTGCAGAAGGTACAGATGCGGGAATAGTAACTGCATCGGGAATGGCCGCAATGTTTGGAAGTATTGCTTCACTTCTACAGCAAGGGGATCACGTCTTGGCATCTAGATCACTATTCGGCTCTACACATCAGCTTTTGACTCGAGTATTTCCTAAATGGGGAATCACCTCTACTTATGGTGATATTTCTGATATCGAAAACTGGGAAAAGCTTATACAGCCAAATACCAAAATGCTTTTCATTGAAACTCCCTCTAATCCAGGACTTGAAATCATAGACTTGGAGTGGGCGGGGAATTTTGCAAAAGCTCATAATTTGATCTTGGTGGTGGATAATTGCTTTGCAACGCCATACTTACAGCAACCTGCAAAATGGGGTGCTCATATCGTCACTCATAGTGCTACCAAATATATTGATGGACAGGGAAGAGTACTTGGAGGATTGATCTTAGGAACTGAAGAATTAATGAAAGAAGTCCAGTTTTTCACTAGACATACCGGACCTTCAATTTCTCCATTTAATGCATGGATTCTTTCTAAGAGTATGGAAACTTTGGCAGTTAGGATGGATAGACATTGTGAGAATGCCCTTAAAGTTGCCACCTACTTTGAAGGAAACTCGGAATTGGACCATGTAAAATATCCTTTCCTGAAATCACACCCTCAATACCATCTTGCCATTAAACAAATGAAACTTGGCGGCGGCATCATAACTTTATCGCTAAAAGGTGGACTTGAAAGAGCCAAAAGATTCATTGACCAGCTACAAATGATTTCTGTAACAGCTAATCTTGGTGATAGTAGAAGTATCGTCACTCATCCAGCATCTACTACTCATAGTAAATTATCAGTGGATGAAAGAGCTCGTGTAGGAATTACGGATGGCTTGGTTAGACTCTCTGTAGGTCTTGAGCATGTAGATGATATCATCGAAGATGTAGAACGAGCATTGCATCAATCAAAATAAAGAAGGCCCCGATTGGGGCCTTTTATTTTTACCATGTTGTTTGTTTTAGCTTAGGGAAAGCCCGAATGACATCACTCAGACTTATTTGCCCAATGAGGCGACCATCTTTTAAAACTGGAAATCTCCTGATCTTATATTCTAAAAACTTCTGGGCAGCATCAAAAAGTGATAATTCCTGACCTAGTGTAATCACATCTATACTCATATGTTCACTTACCTTTCCGGGGAATTTTGGTGTATTGGTGTATTGACCTTTGATAATCTCCTTTAAACAATCGACTTCAGAGATTATACCAACCAAACTTCCAGACTCATCTACCACGGGAGCACCTGAAATTTTTCGTTTTGTAAGCACTTCTAATACCACGTCAATCGAATCATCTGGTTTGAAAGTCACCAGATTAGTGCTCATATGATCTTTTACTAAAATTTGGGTTGTAGGAGATTTTTTTGGTTCCACCACTCTTACTCCTTGAAAACTCTTAACCATAGATGAAATAATTTAAAGGTGAAAGAATAAATTACCGAAAAAATTGCATTTATAAAAGCATTAAGGCAATTATTAAAATATATCCATAGATAATATCAAATATTAATTCATTTATAAAATTTTATTTCAAAGTGTTTTTCAAAATGAGAATTGGTGACCATGGAGCGGATGGTTTTGAGTACAAATCATCAAATTCAAAAACTCCAACCACCAGATCTTCGTCTCCGTCAAGCTCCAAATCACCCTTTGTCATGATCAACCAATGTGAATCCGAACCCAGCTCTGGAGCAAAAGGGGAAAACTGAAATTCTTTATCCTGCCTAAAAAACAATAAATCCTGTTTAGGCTTTTGGTTTACATCAGGAAAGAATGACAAAACAAATAAATCCTGATCTCCATCTTGGTCAAAATCCCCTACTTCTAAGCCACTTGCGCCATACATCGGATAGAACCATTCCTCTTCGAATTCAAGATCATCCTGATTGGTAAAAACCCTCACACCATGGTAATTTTTTAAAATCTGTGACAAATCAGCATTGTCACCATTGACGACTATCAAATCCTTTCTGCCATCGGCATTCATGTCTTCAAATCTAAAATCACTGGAGCCAAATGCTGGCTGAAATCTCAAAATGGTTTTCTCTCTAAAATTACCCTCACCATCATTCAGAAAAGCAAACAAACCTTCATTTGCCTGAGTCATCAAAGCCAAAATATCCATGTCCCCATCGCCATCCAGATCATCTATTTCTACTCTTCTAGCTCCGGGAGCATTTTTCAAAACCTTCTTTTCAAAACCATTGGATTTCGAGAGGAAGAGACTCAAATCCCCTATATGATTTCCAAACTCGCTTATGATTTGATCTGGAATTCCATCTCCATTGAAATCATATGACTCATTATTGACAGGCCTTTTTAGATCGCCTATCAACGGACTTGGGACCCAACCTGAATCAGACTTCTTAAATGTGGAAAGAACCCCAACAGAGTCATTAGAAGGGTCCATAAGGCCCATCGTTAATAATTCGAATTCATTATTTCCTTTCCAATGAAGATCGATCGGAGCTGTATCAGTACTAATGGAATCCTTTACTTGAAAATCATTTTTTGGATCTAAAATGAATAAGGATTTAAAACGGTGCCCCAACCATAATTCTCCTGTCTGCGGATGAATACGTAACATGGTCACCAAATCAGCATAATTTTCTGAATATTCTGGGCGAATCAATTCAAACCCGGAAATCCCAATTTCAATTTTAGCCTTGGAAGCTTGTGGGTTAGGTTTAGAAGGAGCATTTTCTAAATAATACGCTTCTAATTTTTCCCAATCCTTTCTTTTGATCAAAGGAAATTCAGAATAAATCCCTTTTGGCACATCCATGTCAATAGGCATTGTTGTACCGAAATCCTCATCCAGAAACAAGCCCATTCGCTTTCTCATTTCTGGAAGTACTTTCTCACCCCAAGTTGCTTGGTCCAGTAAATCTGGCTCTGGTTTGACATGGCATGCCGCACAGTAAGCATTTGCCAGTTGTTCACCATTTAGATTTAAATCCGCCGCGGCCAGTTGGTTAAGACTCGGAGGAGGCTGTTTTCTTTCGGAAATGGGATTACAAGAAAACAATCCAATAATGAAAATGAAGGCTATTAATCGAAAATAACTCATACGTTTCCGATTGCCTCTATGAAATTATTTACTGTTTGTTGATCTACTCGGAGATGTTTTAAAAATGCATCCGGATCATCCGAGAAAGACACATTTGGATTTACAAACTTGTTTTGATTGGTTTTCCAAATTTTACAGGAAGCATGAATGTCTTGCAAATAACCAGTCTCAGAAAAAATTCGAATATGTTCAGGTTTCGTACCTCCACCTGGCATAATGGATATCCTATCTTTTGCTGTTTCCATTAATCTTAATATCATCTCTGATCCTTCTGAAACAGTGTTTTTTCCTCCAGATGTCAAAACTCGCTTAAAGCCCAGGCTCATGATTTTATCCAGTGCATCAAAATAATCCTCAACTGCATCAAAAGCCCTGTGAAAGGTGCAAGGCTTGCCTGAAGCTGTTCTAAGCAATGTCTCACAAGCTTCTACATTTACTCTACCTTCATAATCCAAAGGACCAAAAACAAACCCATCAGCTCCTATTTCCCCTAGCAGTTCGATATCTCTTTTCATCACCATCAACTCTTTTTGGGAATAAGCGAAATCACCTCCCCTTGGTCGAATCATAACGAAAATCGGAATGTCGATTTCAGACTTTAAAAACTTTAGCATTCCAGCAGAAGGTGTTTCACCACCTTCTGGAAAATTAGAGCAAAGCTCCAGTCGGTTCACACCAAATTCGGCTGCTTCCAATGCAGCTTCTACACTAAATACCGGAGCTTCAAGAGTGATTTGTTGCATGTTAGAAATGGCTTTTTGAATCCACCATTACATTAGAACCCAGTGTCCCTTGAGCAAAATTAAATCCAGGGTGAACAGCATAAGCACCAATTTGCCCTTCTTTATTCATTGCTAGAAATCCAGCCTGTATATCTTTGATGTTTTTATTTTTTGAGATCAACCTTTTCACTGCTTCTTCACAAGCTTCTTGAGGGCTTCTGCCTTGTCTCATCAATTCTACAATCAAAAAGCTTCCACAAACCCTGATAATTGACTCGCCTAGTCCTGTTGCGGTAGCTGCTCCAACTTCATTGTCCACGTATAAACCTGCCCCAATAATTGGACTATCCCCTACTCTTCCGTGCATTTTATAAGCCAACCCACTGGTAGTACAACTTCCAGCTAGGTTCCCGTCTTTATCCATCCCTATCATTCCGATAGTATCATGGTTTTCAATATTGATGACAGGCTTGTATTTACTAGTGATTTTCCACTTTTCATAAGCCTCTTTTGCTTTCGGGCTCAGTTCCTCTTTTTCAATTGGAAATCCTTCCGCTATCGCAAATTGTCTTGCACCTTCACCAGCAAGCATCACATGAGGCGTTTTTTCCATCACAGCTCTAGCCAAAGAAATCGGGTGTTTTACCTGTCTTACAAAAGCAACTGAGCCACAAGATCCATCTCCAGTCATAATAGAAGCATCTAATGTTGTAATACCTTCTCTATCTGGCAAACCTTGAAGTCCTACTGATAAATTACTAAGGTCTAGCTCGGTATCTTTCACTCCAGTTTCCACTGCATCCAAAATACTTCCTGTCTCTTTTAGCTTCGCAATGGCTGCTGCATTCGCTGGCAAACCATGATTCCAAGTGGATAAAATCAAAGGCTTTTCAGCGATCAATTGATTTTTTTGAATACCCGCAAAAGCGGTAGAAACTCCAGGGACTAATAGTGCAGATCCTAAAAGGGACTTTTTAATAAACTTTCTTCTTTCAGACATAAGGATTAATTTCGAATGAGGCTTCAAATTATCAAAATTGCCTTTAATTAAATAAACCATTTGTCAATTGATTCCGAAAACCCCTAAAAATGAGACCTTATATTTTAAAAGAAGCAAACTGGAAAAATCTAAAAAGTGATCGATTTGAACTTGCAGTTTTACCTTGGGGTGCCACTGAAGCTCATAATTACCATATGCCTTATGGAACTGACGTCTATGAAGCAGATGCCGTGGCAGAAGAGAGTGGCAAAAAAGCTTGGAAAAAAGGTGCAAAAGTAATTGTACTTCCTACAATTCCTTTTGGAGTAAACACCGGGCAATCTGACATTTATTTAGACATGAATCTAAATCCAAGTACTCAGATGGCAATTTTAAGGGATTTGATCACTGTACTTGACAGACAAGGATTAAAAAAACTACTGATCGTCAATAGCCATGGAGGCAATGACTTTAAAACCATGCTACGCGAGCTGGGACTAACTTTTCCTGACATGTTACTTTTCACATGCAACTGGTTTCAGGCCTTGAACAAAGACAAATATTTTGAAGAGAAAGGAGATCATGCTGATGAAATGGAAACTTCTCTAATCATGCACCTTCACCCACATTTGGTCACTCCACTGGAAGAAGCTGGAGATGGAGATGAAAAAAAATCAGTAATAACCGGCCTACGGGAAAAATGGGCTTGGGCAGAAAGAAAATGGTCAGAGGTGACAGAAGATACAGGAATCGGTAATCCAAAAAAAGCCTCCCCTGAGAAAGGAAGGCTTTATTTTGAAGATGTTACCAGCAAAGTGGCTAATCTAATGGTTGAAATCTGCCAAGCAAAACCTGGCCATCTTTATAAATAAATCAGTCTAGTTCTGACAGGTTAATTTCGTTTTCCTGTCCCTTATAATTGATAGTTTTGATTCCTTTTACATTTTGAGGAATCAAAACTTCTCGGCTGGATTGGGACAAAAACCCAGAACCCAAAGTTGTTTCCACACGCTGGGTTTTTCCATTTCCCAAATCTAAAACCACCGCCATGATATCTTTATCAAGGCTCAAGGTTTTTGATGGAGATTTTTTGGTTTGAAATGCTTTCAATTCCCCTCTATTTTGAGAAGCAACTAAGAGTGGGTTTCCTTCAGAAGAAGCAATTTTAACAAGTGCTTTTCCGTCTCCAGCCACTATAAATCCGCTTTCTGTTGCAGACATCGGTTCAAAACTCCCCTCTCCATTTCCTTTCAAAATCAATCCAATATGGGCATCAAGTTTTCCGATAAATATTTCATTTCCGTAATCATTGCCGATCAAGGCTACATCTAAAAAGCCGTCCTGATCATAATCAGAAACTACAATACCATTGACAGGTCCCACCTGAGCTATTCTTGGCAAAGGTTTAATTGAGAATTTACCTCCACCAAGGTTCTCGATGTATGCTGATTGATCATAATTTCCAGTCAGTATCAAAGCATCTTGCTTTTCTTCTTGTGTAAGCAAATCTTGCTCAGTACTTAGAGCATAGGTCTTATAGCGCTCGTATTTTCTTCTGAACAAAGTGCTTTGACCATATAAATCTCCCCAGAAATGACTTGGGAATGAATTGTAGGTTCCATCTTTCCCCTTGTAATAAGCAAAAGTTACCGGGTCTACACTTCCGTTTTTATCAAAATCTTTGGCATAAACTTTCACTGGTCTTTCAGCACTCGGATTATGCGGATTATTTGCTCCCAAATTCCCAACGATAAAGTCCACATCTCCATCCTGATCAAAATCACCAGAAGCAATTGAATTCCACCAACCTAGAGAAGTATCAAGGCCTGACTGTTCAATTTTTGCAAATTTGCCACCATCATTTTTGAAAATAGTTACTTCCATTAGTTCTCCCACTACCACCAAATCAACTTGACCATCCAAGTCGACATCTGACCATAATGCATCGGTAACCATACCAACTTCCTTCAAACCTGGTGCTATTTGATCTGTCACATCCTGAAGGATTCCGTTCTGATTTTTGAGAATAAAACTTTGATCAGGAAATGGAAATTTAGCCATTGGAGTTCTACCACCTACAAATAAATCCATGAAGCCGTCACCGTCAAAATCGGCTCCTCTTACTGTCGATCCACTTGCTTTTATTCCCGAAAAATTCTTATCCAATGTAAATTCCCCTGCTCCATTATTTAAATAAAGCCGATCCGTGTATTCTGCAGATTCTGGTAAAAACTCATTACTTCCACTGACCAAATACAAGTCTAAATCATTGTCATTGTCTATGTCAAATAACAATATCCCCATCTCCTCAAATGCTGGATTCTCACCTTGTAAAATATCCTTTTGGGAAAAAGTCCCATCCGGGCTTTGAAGAAAAGCTGTCGGTAAATACCCACTTGCTGATCCTACAACCAAATCCTCATTCCCATCTCCATTTATATCTCCAACTGCCAGGCTTGGCCCATACTGGGAAAGCTTATGAGGAATCGTTCTTTGGGTATAAAAATCAATTTTATCATCCTCTTGGTGAGTATAAATCAACCCACTTGATTCCGTCACATCAGAAAATAATCTTGGACCAAACTGATAATCAATTATTGCTTTATTATTCGCCCCTGATTTTGCTTCTGAGTAATTGACTGTCAAAACCTGATTTGAAGCCACATTGGCCATTTTACTTTCTTTGCCATCAGGCCAAATTATCGAAACACTTTCTACCGTAACACCTTCTCCCAATCCAAAATGCATGACAGGATCAATGGATGACATATACCCTCGCACGATTTGTTGTTCTTGATATAAATTTTCGCCGTTGCTCAGGTGAAGAGTTACTTTTGCGCTAAGTCCATTAGGATTTTCTTTGGTCCCATTTAGATCTAACCTTAGATAACTTCCTTTGGATTTTCCATTAGAAAGTGTGTTTTCAAAGACAAAAGCTGGATCATTGATGTTATTTACGATGTAATCCAAATCCCCATCCTGATCTAAGTCGACTAAAGCAGCTCCATTGGAAAAAGAAGGCTTATCCAATCCCCAATCAGAACTGAAATCCTCAAAGCTGAGATTTCCAGAATTCCTAAAGGCATAATTCGGGATTTTTACAATTGGAATTGAATCCAATAATTGTCGTATCGTAGCAACACTTCCCACATCTGCCCGATAATTAGCAAAATCTTTGTCTGTAATATCTCTTGGAAAACCATTGGTCACCAAAAGATCTCTCATCCCATCATTGTCGACATCGCCGAACAAAGGAGCCCAGCTCCAGTCTGTTTGATAAACTCCAGCCATCATCCCAACTTCACTAAAAGGTATACCCGGGCCATTATTCATATGCAACATGTTTCTAACATATTGATATTCATAACCCCATTGTTCATTGTTGATATAAGTTTGGTAGGCGTTATTCCCAATTGTGGTCTTTTTACGATAATTACCTTCGCCAAGCATATCCAGCGTGAAAATATCCGGAAGTTGGTCATTGTTAAAGTCAGCAATATCAGAACCCATTGAGAATTGGCTTTGATGCCTTAGACTCTCACCGATTTTATTACTAAAAGTACCATCCTGATTGTTGATATAAAGAATATCATTGGTCACATAATCATTGCTGACATGTATATCTGGCCATCCATCATTGTTCAAGTCAGCAATCAACAAACCCAACCCAAATCCCTCAATGGTTATTCCTGTTTCTACCGTTACATTGGTAAAAGTACCATCTCCATTATTTCTATAAAAAGCATCATTATTAATCGCAGAACCATCTGTGATTTTCTCTCGGTAATTACTTGGAGTTACTTTGCTTTGCTCATTATTCAAAACATATAAATCCAAATCACCATCTAAGTCATAGTCAATAAATGCAGCACCCATTCCATTTCCAGAATCAGCAATACCGTATTGCGCAGCCATTTCTTTAAATGTTACAACTCCATCTGCATTCACGCCTTGATTGACAAAAAGCAAATTATCTCTTTCACCCTCACCCTTCATCATGGCTGCAGCCACATAAATATCCATCAAGCCATCCTGATTGATATCCACGGCTGTAGTACCTGTACACCATCTAACTACTGCCTCAATTCCTGCCTCAGCTGAGACATCTTTAAACTTAAATTTACCTTGATTTAAATAGAGTTTATTGCTGACTTGGTTACCAGTAAAGAAAACGTCAGGCAATCCATTATTGTCAAAATCCGCTATTGCCAACCCGCCTCCATTGAAAATATACTCATCTGTCAAAATATTGAAAGAATCGGTTTCAACGATGGTATTTGCAAAGTCAATTCCTGTGGATTCTGGGGATTTTAATTCGAATAATTTTGTCTCTTTTTGACAAGAAGTCAATGCAAAAAGCAAAGCTCCACAAAAGAGAAGGTACTGGGATTTCATAGTAAATTAAATTGGGTATAGAAGGGTTCAAATTAGCACTTTTGAAAGATTAGAGAAAAGAATTTTACTATTTAAATAGGCTAAAAAACAAAAAGAGAAGGCTTTTGGCCTTCTCTTTTAATATTTAATCAATTCCTAATTAGAAACCAGGATTTTGAATTAAAACATCAGATCCAACCAAGTCAATTTGATCTTGTGGGATCGGAACAAATCTATGCTTATCGGTAAACTTAGCTCCACCAAGTGCAGCAACTAGAATAGATCCATCGTAAGCTAAATATCTGTCAAGTTCTTCTTGAACTGTATCCCATCTTACTAAATCATAGAATCTATGTCCTTCTTGACCTAATTCAAGCATTCTCTCAAGTCTAACAGCTTTACGAGCAGTAGCAGCGTCAGTCCAAGCAGAGTTATATAGTCCTACTTTATAATTAGCAGCAGCAGTTCCATCGTCTCTTTTAAGCTCAGAATTCATTGCTCTAGTTCTTACCATATTCACATATTCTCTTGCTTTTTCAAGGCTACCAGCTTCAATTTCTGCTTCAGCTGCCATCAATAGCACATCTGCAAATCTGATGATCATGAAGTTGATACCAGTGTAACCTGGAGTCCAAGAAGATCCATCTTGATAAGATCCGATTTCAGCAACTTGATAAACATATTTCTTAGGAGCATATGGTCCACCATTTGGCTGGTTTCTAATCCAAGCAGCACCTGGATGGTCTTGCCAATCCAAATAAGGAATACCTCTTCTACCTACAGAGTGATCCAATCTTGGATCAAGATTTCCTGCATCAGGAGTAAAAGCTGCATCACTTTGAATTCCCATATCAGACTTTACAGCCTTTCCAGCGTCATTGTATGAACCATCGATGTATGGAAGACCATTAGCATCTGTTCTAAATGCGTTCACAAAAGAGAAACTTGGCTGGAAGAAACCGCAACATCCACCTGGACCACCATTATATGGGAAGTTCAAGTCAAATTCAGGGTTTGCATTGTTTACTGAACCAGTATTAGCAGCAGCTTGATAAGCCCAAACAGATTCCTGATGGTTATCATTAGCACCTCTAAACATATCATCATAATACGCTACCAAGCCATATTTCAATCCGTTACTTGTCACACCATTTGCAATGATGTCATCAAATAAACCTTTCGCCTGAGAAAATTTACCTTGGTATAGATATACTTTTGCAAGCATTGACTTAGCTGCCCAAGAGTTCACTCTACCTACTTGAGATTGAGTAGCAGGTAAGTTTTCAACAGCATACTGAAGATCAGCTTCGATAAATGGATAAAGATCCTGATTGTTACTTACTTCTTCCAAACCAGAGCCATAATCTACGGTTTCATCCACGTATGGAGTATCACCATAATCTCTTTTTAATTGGAAGTAGTAATGTGCTCTTAAGAATCTAGCTTGAGCAGAGATTCCAGCAGCATCAGCATCTGTTACATCCTCTCCTCTATTCAACATCAATCTTAAAACGTTGTTACATCTTGCGATACCTTCATATGCACCATTCCACTTAGCACCAACATCTCCAGAAGCCGCATTCACTTCAAAACGTTGGATTGGGTTAATAGTACTAAAGTCACCAGGGTCAGTTCCTTTATTA
Source organism: Algoriphagus iocasae (assembly GCF_014206875.1). Taxonomy (GTDB): domain Bacteria; phylum Bacteroidota; class Bacteroidia; order Cytophagales; family Cyclobacteriaceae; genus Algoriphagus; species Algoriphagus iocasae. The sequence goes on from NZ_JACIJO010000005.1 coordinate 107,331, forward strand.
GCTTCACCCCCTCTGATACTACCCCAAACCCAGTTTGATGGAGATGCCAATCTATTCGCTCTACCATTCACCTGAGAATAAGCAGCAATCAAAGATGCCTCTAGACCTGCAAGCGTAGTCAATTGAGCTTCCGCCAATTGGCCTGTAGCCGGCACATCTAGAAAATCATCGCTACAGCTTACTGCCACCATCATGATTGCTGAGGACAAAAGTGCTCCGATTTTTAATTTATAATTCTTCATTTTTTTTAATCAATTATAGTTTCTATAACTCGATTTATCTTTATATGATACTTAGAAGCTTAGATTCAAGCCGAAAGTATAACCTGTAGTAACAGGATAGTTACCAACGTCAATACCGAATGTAGTATCAGCATTTCCTCCTACAGCAGGATCCAAACCGCTATATCCAGTTATTGTGAAAAGGTTGTTTGCAGAAGCAAACATTCTAACTCTTTCCAATCTCCATCTTTCTAACAAAGAAGCAGGTAGCGTGTAACCTAGTGTTACGTTTTGTAATCTCAAGTAAGAACCATCTTCAACATAGAATGAGTTACCCACGTTTGAAGTCGAGAAGTTTGCAGTTTTCTCTACAACAGGGATCTCAGCATCTAAGTTTTCAGGAGTCCAGGCATCTTTCAAACGCTCAGAAATTGCAGCGCCTTCAAATGTCTGATAGAAGTCAGTAAACCATCTAGACTGATTCCAGATTTCGTTTCCGATAGAAGTATATAGGTAAACAGACAAATCCAATCCTTTGTAACCTAAAGTGAAGTTTACACCACCTGTGAAATCAGGAACTGGGCTACCGATGAAAGTTCTGTCATCTGGAGTGATTTCTCCGTCATTGTTCAAATCTTCGAATTTGAAACGACCTGGAGCAGCACCATCCTGAATAGCGTGATTAGCCACATCTTCAGCATTTCTGAACAATCCTTCTACTTTATAACCAAAGAAAGCAGAAAGTGACTGACCTACTTGGTTTCTGATAGGCTGGATACCTCTATAGCTTGGGTTGATTGAAGTAATTACATCCAAACCTGGAGCTAGAGCAACAATCTCATTCTTCAAAGTTGAAGCAGTAACTGTCAAGTCATAAGTAAATGCACTTGAAAGATTTCCTTTCACACCTACCAATAAGTCAACACCAGCATTTTTCATTTGACCAATGTTGATGAAAGGAGGAGTTGCGTTACTACCAGCTGTCTGAGGAATAGGAAGTTGGAACAACAAGTCCTTTGTATCTTTCTGCCATAAGTCTAAGATGACGTCCACTCTTCCGTTGAAGAAAGTACCATCAAAACCAATGTTTTTAGTCACTGCAGTTTCCCACTGAGTATTTGGGTTACCGATACGAGTCCTTCTAAAACCAATTTGAGCTGAAGAGTTTGTACCGCCGATGTCATAAGAAGAAGCTCCTACGTCACCACCAAATAGAGAGTACTGGTTAGTAGCTGGAACTGGGTTAGAGTTACCCATTTGACCCCAACCACCACGGATTTTCAATTCGTCAATCCAAGTTGCGCTTTGCAAGAAAGATTCAGAAGAAATTCTCCAAGCTGCAGAGAATGCAGGGAACACACCGTATCTAGAATTTTCACCGAATACAGATGAACCGTCACGTCTCACAACAGCACTGAATAGATACTTGTCGTTGAATGTATAGTTTAATCTACCGAAGTAAGATGCAAAGTTTACACCTCTAAATAGACCTGAGTTTACTTGACGAGAAGAAACTGGAAGGTTTGAAATTGTGATAAAGTCAATATCAGTTGAGAATGGATTCTGACCAGAAGCATCAATGTTTCTTCCAGATCCATTATTCAATGCTTCCTGACCGATGATCACATCAAATGCATGCTTATCAAATGTCTTTTTCCAGCTCAAAGTATTAGTAAATACCCACTGGAAATTAAATCCTGATCCTTCAGAATAACCGAATGAAGAGTTGTTTTCAGAGTTTTCGTACTGCAATCTTGAATAGTTCCAGTAGTAATAATTATTATACTGACCACCGATTGAAGTTCTGAAAGTCAAATCATCTAAAATGTCATATTCAGCATAAACGTTACCGAAGATATTAGCATTAAAGTTTCTATTGTTCTCTAAACCATCTCTGTTTGCGATTGGGTTTCTTGGGTTATTAAAACCTCTTGCTGCAGTACCTGCATATCCACCAAATTCATCATATACAGGAATAATAGAAGGCATTCTGAAAGCCTGAAGAATGTCATTTTCATCAGCTGATACACCTCTACCTCCGTTACCACCGGTCTGTCCTAAAACTTGACGGTAAGTAGCCTGGAAGTTTTCACCAATTCTAAATTTCTTAGTAACATCAAATTCAGAGTTAGCTCTCAAAGAAATTCTTTTGAAGTCGTTGAATTTCATAATACCTGCCTGATCTTGATATCCAAGACCGATGAAGAACCTGCTAGTTTCAGATCCACCGTTCAATCCAATAGAATGACGGGTCAAAGGAGCATTTCTTGTCAACTCTCTGTACCAGTCAGTACCTTCACCTGTAGCAGCTCTTACTACCTGATAAACACCACCTTTATTTCTATCAACATTGTATTTAGCTCTTTCTTCTTCTAATTGAGCAGCGGAGAATGGACCAGCTACACCAGCTGCACCACCTACGTTGATATAATAAGGAAGAACTGGAGTGCTACCAGTACCAAACTGTGGATGCTCATATTTAGGAGCTCTACCATCAATTATCGCTTGGTTAGTTTCAGCAAGCCAGGTTGTATTAGCAAAATCCTGTGGATTCATCATATCCAAACCATCACCCGGAGTAGTCACACCAAACATACCATTGTAATCAACTCTCAATTTCTGGTTGCCTTTACGACCTCTCTTAGTAGTATAAATAATTACACCGTTAGAAGCTCTAGCACCATAGATGGAAGCAGCAGCAGCATCTTTCAATACTGTTGTAGATGCAATATCATCTGGATTCAAGAAGTCAGTAGACTGAACAGGAACTCCATCAACTACATATAAAGGCTCATTTCCACCGAAGGAACCGAAACCTCTAACACGAATAATGGAAGTTGTACCAGGCTGACCATTTGTAATTACTGTCACACCAGAAACACGTCCTTGCAGGGCCTGCTCCACGTTACCAGTAGGAATTACGGTCAAATCTTTAGGATCCACAGTGGCAATCGCACCAGTGGTTTCCCTTCTGCTGTCAATTGTATAACCAGTTACGACCAACTCAGTAAGAGTGGTTTCATCTGGACTCAATTTAACATCAATAATACTTCTATTACCAACTACTTGCTCTACAGCAGAGTAACCGATAAAAGAGAAGACCAATACAGCTTGGTCATTAGGTACATTAAGGGAGAATTTCCCGTCAATGTCAGTGGCAGTACCTGTAGTAGTCCCTTTTACTAGGACAGAAACTCCTGGAAGTCCTACATCATACTCGTCCAAAACAGTTCCAGTTACGGTTTTCTGTGCAAAAGCAGCCGCACTGGAAAGAACTAAGAGCATTAATAAAGCACTTAGACTTTTGTAAACATTTTTCATAAACATAGATAGATTGGGTAACAAGATTAATTGTAAATGCTTGTTTTTCAATTGTTAATGCAATCGATTGCGAAGGTTCGCAAAAATAACGCACCTATTCATTTACCATTATTGGATTCAGAAATTTGCGTTATACCGTGGTAAAATACCTGCAATTGGGTTTAAGCCCTTAGGTTTGAGCGCATCGGGTGATGCTTTGGGTAGGCACTAATAATAGAAAAGATAGGTCATAGGCAATATTTTTGGGTTTTATTGTTTCAGTTGATCTTCAATGTTAAAGATTCTAAAACAAAATTCAAATTCAAACCCTAAAAATAAAATTTGGCATTTGGCCTAATTCCCAAATAAATACCCTATTCAAAATAAGCATCACTTAATTTTATCTCAAAAAATTGTATTTGATGAAATTATTAAGCCTAATTCGTTCTGTGTTTATAAAAAAGCATACGTTTTATTAGAAAAATGAAAATTGATTTTTTTTTAAAATTTTCACTTAAAAATTTCGAAAAACTCCTGAGTTTGTCTCAATTCTTCAAATTCTGGATCAATTAATGACTTTTGATAAAGCAGCTCACTACTATCAATAGCGCGCTTTAAATGAATTAGAGCCACTTCTTCCTGTCCGCTGGCCGCTGCAATCAATGCAAGCCCATAAAAACCATATCCATATGACCGTCCTGCTGTGACCGACTCTTCAAAAGAAAGACTGGCATTTGCAAAGTCTCCACTCATGAAATAAGCCAATCCTTTATTAAAAAAATCCTTCGAAGTCGAATATTGATATTGAAAACGCAAAGTTGCCAATTTATAATCCCCTCTAATAATATCCAATGCTCCTCTCAAACTTTCATTCAACCTCAAGAAGTCCTCATTTTTAGTCAGGACTGATGCATCCGATAATTTCTTATATGCATCCCAGGTCTTATCCTGAAGAATCAAAATCTGACCTTGATTATGTAAAACATAAGGACTGTTTTCAATTTTAGCTGCCTGATCTAAAAGTCTATTTGCCTCTTCCCAAAATTCAGCCTGCTTTTTGGGATCTAAAGTCCTTTGAGCTTGTCGCATTTTGACCACCGCTAAATTATTGTAAGGCAAAGCGGATCGAAACAGTTCTGTCATCTTGCTATAGATCACCTCTTTGTCGTCCAGTCTTGGAGAAGATTCTCCTGCAATCGCCCACTCCAGTTGACTGAGCCCTGAATTTACCCCAGAACCTTCCAATGCCGCCTTTAATTTTGCAGTTTGCTGCTGATCTAAACCAGATAAAGGTTTGGCCTGAATTTCGATTTTTGCTGCTCGCAGTTTAGGAAATAAGTCTCGGGAAACTTGATTGAAACCCGTTATTTTCCTCAATGCAATGGACTGGGTTTGATAATCTTGCCCATTTAATAAAATAGAATAAAACTGATCCTTTCTTTGAGTGGATAAACTTTCAAAATCTCTTAGTAGCAATCTAAAATCAAACCAGTCATTCCATCTGGAAGAAACCTCCAATAAACTATCTGAAAAGAGAAGATTGGAATCTGTTAGATATTTCACCGCTGCCTCTGCCCTATCCATACCGAGTTTACTATTCTTACCTTCTGCCGATTCTGGTGATTGGGTACCAGTTATTTTAATCGAAGTAATCAACGGGTATTTTAGTATGAATTTTTTAAGTGAATCCAGTACTTTTTCGTTAGCTGATGAATTAGTGATTTTTGATGAACCAGAAGAGAATAACAATGAAAATTCCCCATACCTGGACAAGTCTTTATTCAGACTTCCCGTTGGAATAAAAAGTCCAACTTGAGGAATAGGCTCATCTGGATTCACTTTCCCAACTTTAGCTAATAAAGGAGTTGTTATTACACCTTTTGCAAGAATCTTCTTTTCAGTTGGACTGCCAATATTTTTTCCTTGATAAAACAAGAGCTCAACCATGGAGCTTTCCATCCATGGTTCATATTTTAGTTTGAATGATTTCTTATATTCATATTTTCCCACAAGTTTATTGAGATTCAACTCACCCAAATCCAAAACCATGTTAGATCCTCTCAATTGAATTTCAATTTTTGGATTTTTAGGACTCAAAGCAGAGATTATGGGCACCTCTCCTTCCACCTCAAATGAAATTGAATCTCTTACGTAGGTAAGCTTGGCGGGCTGAATGGATGATTCCTCCAAAAAATTGCTTTCGGGCACTATTCTTGATCCGCAAGAATAGAAAATTAGAGCTGATGAAAAAATTAATATTGTTTTAAGAAACAATCGATTAAACATTATGCATTATAGTTTGGATCAACATTTTTTCTAAATTTAAACCACTAAACCACTAGATGAATATGGAAAGGTTAAAATTATTCTTCGAAGAAAGAGCTTTTGGAGTTTGTTCCAGGTTAGGAGAGAAATTAAATTTTCCGATCGATAGCATTAGATTATTTTTTATTTACACTTCGTTTATCACCATGGGTTCGCCGGTAATCATCTATGTGTCTATGGCCATGATGATGAAAATCAGGAAATACTTCAGAAAAAGTAATAACCCAGTTCTATTTGATTAAAGAGACTGGAAGGTTTTCTTTCTCAAAATTCCCGTGTGCAAAATCAGGAAATTTATTGGGCCATTTCCTTTCGCAATTCCTTTTCCTGCTTGATCCTTATTTAAACTCTCTTTGGCAATAAATTCATTATACCCTTTCCAAATTGCCTTAGCATTTTCTTTTTCGCCTTTTAAATAAAATGAAATACTAGCCATCATTTCTAAGCAGAATTTTGTGACAAAAATCCACATAAATAGGAATCTCCCCTCATTTTTATAAATCATAGAAAGACTATTCCGAATATTCAAAAACAGCTTTTTAGGGCTACTGCGTTGAAGGGTAGCTCCGCCAACGTGAAAAACAGTTACACGACCACAATATCCTATCTTCAATCCCTCATTCCTCATCCTCCAGCAAAGATCGATTTCCTCCATGTGCGCAAAGAAATGGGCGTCAAATCCTGATAATCTGTGAAATTCTTGCGCCTTCACCAGCATACAGGCTCCGGAAGCCCAATCTACTTCAATAGAATCATCATATTGTCCTTTGTCCTCTTCCACATTATCCCAAATCCTACCTCTGCAATAAGGATACCCAAGTGAATCCAAAAATCCACCTCCAGCTCCTGCATAATCAAATAGCGCCGGATTTTGATAAGAAAGAATTTTAGGTTGAAAAGCGACATAATCAAGTTTTTGCCTAGCCTCTTGAAGAAGGCCTTCATCCCAACCGGGAGTTACCTCCACATCAGAATTCAATAAAATATAATATTGGTATTGACCTTCTAGTTGGGATAAACCCCAATTATACCCACCGGCATAGCCAAAATTCTCCTTTAAAAGGATCGTTTTTACGCTTGGGAAATTTTCTGAAAGCAACGAGAGGGAATCGTCAGTACTGGCATTGTCAATTACCCAGATATCCGATTGGCTGTGAGCCAAAACAGAAGGAAGGAATTTCTTAAGCATTCCTTCCCCATTATAATTGAGAATGACAATTGCACAGAGTTTCATTTGATCAAGCTATAATATTCAAAGCTTCCATGAAACAACTTTGAATGGTGCTCCATTCTTTTGTTAGACAATTCTTTCACGTAAAATCTCATCCAAACATATTTCCTAGATCCATTCCAGGGATGTTTGGCATAACTCCTTCGGTGGCAGATTTCATAGCAGATTTGATTTTTACATCAATTGCTTCCATAGCAATATTAGTTGCTGCCACTACTAAATCACTTAGCATTTCTTTATCTGCTGGAGTCAATAAAGATTCATCCAGTTCCACTTTAAGAACTTTACGGTCTCCATTCACAGTCACTTTCACTAATCCTGCACCAGATTCACCTTCGGCAGTCAAATGAACCAATTTGGCTTGGGCTTCTTTAATTTTTGCTTGGGCCTCTTTTACCTTGCCCATCATTCCCATGATATCAAACATATGTATGTTATTTATTATTCAATTTTCTCTAAAAGCTCTCTTCTAGCTACCCAATTAAACTTGGAGGAACAGAAAGAAGTTTTTTTCTTTTCTGAACCACAATATTTTTTTTGATCCTTCCCCAATTCCAAAACTTTTTCTTCCGAAATTAAGTCTTAAACTTAATCAAACCTTCCTCCTATGAATCCAATTGAAACCATTGAAAAAGAGCATCTTGCACAGCTGTTTTTCAGCAAAAAAGAGGTGCTTCCTGACACTGATTCACAGAAAATCCGTCAGGCAAAACTTTACAGATCTCAAACCCTTGGAAACCTCCTCCAAACAAAAGTCCATTTGACCTTTGAAACAGCTGACGGACATATCTATCAAATCTATACCACTGTCTGGGCTGTTGGCAATGATTACATCTCCTTAAAAGGAGGACTTACTTTACCAATTTGTTCGATTATTGAAATCGATTAATTGTTTTGAAGAAAAGAAATCACCTCTTCAATTTTTAAAATCTCCTGATTTCCTGTTTCTAAGTTTTTTAAAGCAAGACTTTCAGTTTGAATTTCATTATCTCCACAAATCCCAACAAATGGGATACCTTTTTTAGAGGCGAAGTCCAATTGCTTTTTCACTTTTGTAACATCTGGAAATATTTCAGCTTTGATTCCAGCTTTTCTAAGTTTCGTCAGAATTGACAAAGCATAATCAAAACCTTTCTGATCAAAATGTGTCAATAAGATTTTGGTTCCTTTTAAGCTTTCCTCAGGAAATAAATTCAATTCATCTAGCACATCGTATAGCCTGTCCACTCCAAAAGAGAATCCAACTCCAGAAACCCCAGAAAGACCAAATACTCCTGTTAAGTTATCATAACGGCCTCCACCGCTGACAGAACCAATAGAAACATGATTTACTTTCACCTCAAAAATCGCCCCTGTATAATAGGAAAGCCCTCTCGCGAGCATGACATCAAAGTCAACAAAATCTAAGTTCTCTCCCATTTGACCAAGGATAGTCAACATCTCTTCAAACTCTTCCACGCCCTTCAGACCTATTTCACTTCCTGCCAAGAACTCTTTTAGAAATTCGATCTTCCCTTTATAATCAGTATTTAAGCTTACCAACGGAGCTAACTTCTCTACAGACTCTGCAGAAAAATCACGCTCTGTCAGTTCTTCTTTCACTTTTTCCCAGCCGATTTTATCCAATTTATCAATTGCGACACAAAGCGGCCCTTCTTTTCCTGCAGCACCTATTGCTTCCGATATTCCGGTCAAAATCTTTCTATTGTTGACTTTGATCGAATAATCCTTCAAGCCAAGCTTCGAAAAAACATCCCGGATCATCAAGATAATTTCTGCTTCACAAACCAGGCTTTCTGTACCGACCACATCGGCATCGCACTGATAAAATTCACGATAACGTCCTTTTTGTGGTCTATCAGCTCGCCATACCGGCTGGATTTGGAATCTTTTAAAAGGAAAAGTCAATTCATTTCTATTCATCACCACGAAGCGGGCAAATGGAACCGTCAAGTCATATCGTAATCCTTTTTCAGAAACTTTTGGCAGCGTAGCATTTGCTCCTGCAGACAAATCCTCTGGACTGACTTTCTTTAGAAAATCCCCGCTATTCAATATTTTAAAAAGTAACTGATCTCCCTCATCCCCATATTTCCCAGTCAATGTATTGAGGTTTTCCATCGCAGGAGTCTCAATTTGCTGATAGCCAAATAACTGAAAAGTATCTTTAATCGTGTTTAGAATAAAATTTCTTCGAGCCATTTGTAGCGGCCCAAAATCTCTTGTTCCTTTTGGAAGACCAGGTTTTTGCATGCTTAATCAGGTGATTTGAGCCTCAAATTTATTCAAAAATTGCTAAAGAGCCCTTTAATATGGAATCAATTCGAATTTATTTATTCATAAGTCTAGGCTAACAAGATTTGTTTTCTTAATTTTGCGCTTCGTTTCGAAACAAAAACATTAAACATATACGGCCATGGCAGTTACTACTTTAAAAAGAAAGTTGAAGAGAAAAAGACTAAGTCAGACTACTCGCGTGATTAAAATCAAGCAACTGAGCGCAAAGCCAGTGATTAAGAACGTGGACGTAGAAGAATTGAAAAAGTCTTTCAACAAATAATTATCCTCGTTATACAGGGAAAAAGGCGATCTAACGATCGCCTTTTTTATTTTCCTCTCTTCCCTAATTCCACCACTCTGAGATTTTTTACCTGGCCTTGATCCAGATCGAATAGCAAAAGCGTCCGCATGATATGGAATCCTTGTTGTCCGATAGCTCCTGGGTTCATATATAGCGTTTTTAATTCGGGATCGTACTCTACTTTGCAGATATGAGAATGACCACAAATGAATACCTGAGGTTTAACTTCCTTAATTTTTGATTTGACTCCTTTGGCATAGCGTGGCGGTTTTCCCCCAATATGGGTCATCAGCACTTTTACTTCGTCAACTTCCCACTCTAGCCATTCAGGATATTTATTTTGGGCATTTAAATCATCGATATTCCCAAAAACCGCTCTGATCACCTTTCCTGAAGGGAGATTCTCCATTACTTTTTCGTCCCCTATATCTCCAGCATGCCATATTTCATCCACATCCTGCAAATAGGTAAGGGTTTTGTGATCAATGTAACTATGAGAATCAGAAATGAGAGCGACCTTAGTAGGCATTTATATTTAAAGAAGTTAAATTTCTTTCAAGTTGGTCTTCAAAAGTTTCATCTCAAACAAATTCTCATGAAAACTCAAATTAAAATCGGTCTTTCTATTTTCTCTTTTTTTTGGATTATGGCATGTTCCAGCCAAACGAATGATTCAAGCATCTCTTCTGTTTCTCCTGATGAATTGGAACAAGTAATCTCTGACAATGATAATCTTGTGATTCTCGATGTGAGAACGCCCGAAGAGTATTCAGAAGGACATATCAAGGATGCGGTTTTAATTGATTTTATGGGAGAGGATTTTCAAAAGCAAATTGAAAACTTAGATAAAAGCAAAACTTACGCAGTGTATTGTAAAGCAGGTGGAAGGCAGCAAAAAGCCAGTGTAGAAATGGAAGCTTTGGGCTTCGGGAAAATCTTATTATTGGATGGCGGCATGACCAGCTGGACTGCAGAAGGTAAACCAGTAGAAAAATGAATCAGATAAAATCAGTAAACCCTTTTACAGGTGAAATTTTAAAAACATACACCCCTTTAAGCGAGGCTGAAATAAAAGAGAAATTAAAAGCCTCCAGCAAAGCATTTGACAAATGGAAGAAACAGTCTTTTAAAGACCGCTCAGTTCTCATGCGTAAGGCAGGCGAGCAATTAAGAGCAGAAAAGAATAAATACGCCAAAATCATTTCTTTGGAAATGGGCAAAGTAATCAAAGAGTCATTAGCTGAAATCGAAAAATGCGCATGGGTTTGTGATTATTATGCGGAGCGAGCAGAAAATTTCTTGGCCGATGAACCAATAGAGCTGCCAGATGGTAAAAAAGCTAAAATCAGTCACGAACCTATCGGAACAGTTTTGGCAGTGATGCCATGGAATTTCCCATTTTGGCAGGTTTTCAGATTTGCTGCCCCTACTTTAATGGCGGGTAACACTGGCTTATTAAAACACGCATCAAATGTCCCACAGTGCTCTTTAGCAATTGAGGAAGTTTTCACCAAGGCAGGTTTTCCTGAGGGAGTTTTTCAAAGTTTATTGATTGAAACAAAAAGCACCAACACCATAATTTCAGACCCAATAGTTAAAGCAATCACTTTGACAGGAAGTGAGAAAGCCGGAGCTTCCGTAGCCTCTGAAGCTGCAAAAAATATTAAGAAGTCTGTACTGGAACTAGGGGGAAGTGACCCTTTCATCGTTTTGAAAGATGCTGACATCAAATCTGCTGCAGAAACTGCCGTCAAAGCTAGAATGATCAACTTTGGCCAAAGTTGTATTGCAGCCAAGAGGTTTATTATCGAGGAAGCTGTTTACGGTGAGTTCGTCAATCTGTTTCAAGAAAATCTCAATCAATTAAAATCAGGAGATCCATTAGATGAAAATTCTGATTTTGCCTGCATGGCACGAGCTGATCTAGCAAGCGAATTATATGAGCAGGTAGAAAAGAGTAAAAAGGCTGGCGCAAAAATTATTCAAGGAGGAGAAAAACCTTCCAAAGATTCTGCAGAATTCAAACCAACTATCATTACGGAAATCCCCAAAGATTCACCTGCCTACTCAGAGGAATTATTTGGACCAGTAGCAACCATTTTTTCAGTAAAAGATGAAGAGGAAGCCATTCAACTCGCCAATGATTCTGAATTTGGATTAGGAAGCTCATTATGGACTTCGGATCTTAAAAAAGGAGAAGAGTTGGCTGCAAAAATCGAAAGCGGCGCAGTCTTTTTAAATGCCATGGTCGCATCAAATCCACACCTCCCATTTGGAGGAATAAAAAAGTCAGGATTTGGCCGGGAACTAGGCAAATATGGGATTTTGGAATTTGTAAACACCAAAACTGTGTTTTTGGGTTAAATAAGGAGATTAATCAGGGGGTGTATTTTTGCAATTGCCCAATTCCTTTCTATTTTTACGATCCAAATTTTGTCTTAAACTAATGAGAGAATTACAGTTTCGTGAAGCCCTGAGAGAGGCCTTGTCTGAAGAAATGAGACGTGACAAAAGCGTTTTTTTGATGGGCGAAGAAGTAGCTGAATATAATGGTGCTTATAAAGTATCACAAGGAATGCTGGATGAGTTTGGTCCAGAGCGAGTTTACGATACTCCAATTGCTGAACTTGGCTTTGCCGGTTTAGGTGTTGGTGCTGCTATGAATGGTCTAAAACCGATCATTGAGTTCATGACCTTCAACTTTTCTTTGGTAGCGATTGATCAAATTATCAACTCTGCGGCTAAAATGTATGCGATGACAGGTGGAGCTTATAGTGTTCCAATTGTTTTTCGTGGCCCTACTGGAAACGCAGGTCAATTAGGAGCAACTCACTCTTCCAATTTTGAAAACTGGTTTGCTAATACTCCAGGTTTGAAAGTGATCGTTCCTTCTAATCCTTATGATGCAAAAGGACTATTAAAATCCGCCATTCGTGACCCAGATCCAGTGATTTTCATGGAATCAGAAGTGATGTATGGTGATAAAGGTGAGGTTCCTGAAGGTGAATACCTGCTTCCTATCGGAGTAGCTGATGTGAAAAGAAAAGGAAAAGATGTCACAGTTATCTCATTTGGTAAAATGATGAAAGTGGCTCTTCAGGCAGCAGAAGAAATGGCTAAGGAAGGCATCGACTGTGAAGTAATTGACTTGAGAACTGTTAGACCAATTGATTACGCTACTTGTGTGGAATCGGTAAAGAAAACAAATCGAGTTGTTATTGTTGAAGAAGCTAATCCTTTAGCTGGAATCTCTTCTGAATTGACTTATCACTTCCAGAGATATGCATTTGATTTCCTTGACTCTCCTGTAATCAGAGTTAACTCTATGGATATTCCTTTGAGTTATTCTCCAACTTACATCGACGTAACGATTCCAAATGTGAAGAGAACAGTAGATGCTATTAAAAAAGTGAGCTATAAATAAGCTGATATAAACCAAAAAAAAACCGGCCTCAAAAAGGCCGGTTTTTTTTATTACTATTACCCAATCTATCTATAATAGTTCTTTTGAGGTCTACTCAATTTTTTATTCAAAAGACTGGAGCCTTCTAAGTAAAGGCTCCAATATTGATTTCTTATTTGTTGTTATTGATTCCACCAGTAGCACCACCTTGGTTCATGTCACCACCGTCGCCACCACTCTTCAAATCATCGTTATTCACAGATTTCTTTCTTCTCTGTCTTTGATCCATGCTTAGCTTACCGATTCTGTAGCTAAAGTTGATTTTGAAGTTCATGTTTCTCATTACGTTTGTACTGTTCTGTACAATTGTAGGAGTGACAATTTCATTTCTCATTTTAAATTCTTTGGTCAAGAAGTTATCTGCACCGAATCCGATGCTACCTCTTTTCTCATTGAATTGCTTATTGATTCCCAATCCATACATGTAAAAACCACCTGATGTACCTTGCAATTGCACTCTGCTACCTCTAGCGAAAGTAAACAACTGGATCTGCCAATCTTTAGGAAGTGAATAGTTACCAAACATTCTACCACTCACTACAAAACCTTCGTTGGAAGTTCCCAATCCATTGTTCAACATTGAATAATATGTTTCAACGCTACCGTTTAAAGAGAACTTGCTGCTGATATTGATATTGGTAAAAATGCTACCACCGACTGCTTTCTCTTCACCGATGTTTTCGAATGTAGTGAAGATTACTCCATCATCTTGAACAGTTCTAACTGACTGGATAGAACCTGTAGTATTTCTAAAGAAAGTAGTGAAATTCAACATTGTTTCTTTGAAATAAGTACTGTATCCCAACTCGTAGTTATCTGTGTATTCTGGATCCAATACTGGGTTACCCTGAGAAATCTGAGTAGGGTTAGAAGCATCCAAGTTAGGGTTCAAGAATCTTAGAGATGGTCTTGAAATTCTTCTGTTATAAGCAGCCTTGATCAAGTTTCCGTTTCCTAGTTTTCTACTCAAGTTCAAGCTAGGAACCAAAGTACCATAAGATGGAATTTCAGCAGCAGACTCAGTTCTGAAATCAGCATTGATCGTAGTGTATTCATATCTCAATCCTGGCTTCAAAGTATAATTCTTGAATAAGGTCGTAGTATATGAAACATAACCTGCTGTTACATTCTGGTCGTAATTGAATGCATTTGTCAAATTAGGATTGTCGCTTTCTACATAATCTCCGTTTGCACCATCAGCTTGGAAATACGCGAAATCAGACTTTGCTTTTCTTAGGATGTTCTTAGCACCATATTCCAAAATTGATTTTCCTTCTTTACCAAGTGGCTCAACGAAATCCAGTTGGATTGTAAACTCCTCGTTTTTGCTTGGGTTATCATTTTTCAATCTTGAATCGATCGTTGCGAAATCTTCATTGAATAAGGTATTGACAAATGAATTCTCTCTGTTATCTCTAGAGTACAAAGTCAACAAACTGATCTCTTTTCCTTTCTTCTCGAAAGTTCTAGTATAGTTTAAGCTTACATCAACTGAATTAGAATTATCTACAGTATTAGTCTCTCTCAAAGCACTTCTCACTAGCTCACCGTCAAGGTAATTTTGAGTCAAGAAATTGTCCTGCTGATTTTTTGAGTTTCTAATACCAAAGTTTACTGCACCAGTCAAGAAGTTATATTTATCGATTTCGTAATCAACACCGAAGTTATATCTACCAAACAATTGATTTCTTTTGGTATCTGCTGACTGAACGATTTTTGACATTGAGTTATCAGGATTTGTCACCAATTGAGTATTATCAAACCCTCCTGTGATATTGTATCCAGCTCTACCGAAGCCACCAAGTGTAAATCCGAATTTACCTTTTCTAGCACTTGCATTCACCCCGAAATCAGAACCTCTCAAACCTGTTCCAGTACGGATGTTTGCAGACATACCTTGAAGGTTATTCTTTTTAGTCACGATGTTAATTACACCAGAAGTACCTTCTGCATCAAATCTTGCTGATGGAGAAGTAATTACTTCTACCGCTTTGATTTCGTCCGCAGGAATTTGTTTCAAAGCGTCTGTGATACTACTTGCTGCAATTGCAGAAGGTCTGTTATCAATCAATACTGTGATATTGCTACTTCCTCTCATGGACACATTACCATCCAAATCCACAGAAAGCATTGGCACTCTTCTCAAAACATCTGTACCATCACCACCAGCTGTTGTCTTATCATTTTCAGCCTTATAGATAGTTCTATCTACACGCTCTTCGATAAGTTCACGCTGACCTTGTACAGTTACTTCTTCCAAAGCAACACCTTCATCAGCCATTAAAATATCTCCAAGGTCCACATCTCCATTTGGAGAAGTAACCTTAATATTTTCTACAGATTTTGTTTCAAAACCAAGGAAGCTGATTTTAAGAGTATACTCTCCAGGTTCCATGCCAGTGATAAAAAACTTACCATCACCATCAGCTACGCCTCCAGCGACATTCTCCTCGGAACCTGCCTTATATAAAGCTGCGGTTGCGTAAGAAACAGGCTCTCCTGTATTTTGATCCTTTGCTACACCTATAATTCTAGCTGGGGAATTCTTGGCAGAACCCGCCGTTTGCGAAAAAACGCTTACCGAAGTAAGAAGGCTAAAAAACAAGGTTAAGTACAATAATTTCTTCATGATAGTTTTTTGCTGAGTTGCTTTACACAGTTATGTACCACAAAACAACAGAGTATGTTTTACACTTAAGTGGTGTAATAGACGGCAAGGCCTGTTTTGTCGACAAAAGCATCAAATCAGAGGATAAAACTGATAGAATAACCGATAAACAGGTTTATCCACTCAAAAGCAGGTTTTGGAGGTGTAATGCTACTATTGGCAGATTTTATTTTAGCTTTCAGGCTACTTTTCTTTAGTTTGATGAAGAAAATAAGGTCTATGCTCCCATTTAGCTCAAAGAAACGCGTTTCGATTTTAGTCCACATTCTCGGCTGGTCTATGCTCAGCACGGTATTGCTTTTACTTTCGCCTTTGGGTTGGAGAATCGACATACCGGATGAATACTGGATTAAACAGACATTCTTAGCACTACTCTTAGTAGTGACTTTCTACATGAATATGCTCGTGATTGTCCCTAAGATATTGTTGAAAGGAAAGCCCATTCTTTATATCACAATCATCATTATCGCAGCAGTCTGTTTTATAGGTGTGCTCATATATTTCGAAGAGCTCATTGGTTTGCCAGAGCTGATGTACAAAGCTTTTAATCCTGACAAAATCTATAAGCCAGGGCCAAGACGTATTTCCGGAGATGTATTCAACTCCCTTTTATTCCTTCTTTCAATTGGTATCAGTACTTCTGTAGCTTCAGTACAGAAGTGGCAAAAGGATGAAGCTCTGAGAAGAGAGATGGAAAAGCAGCGAATCAACACGGAGCTTTCTTATCTCAAAGCTCAAATCAACCCGCACTTCTTTT
Organism: Algoriphagus iocasae; assembly: GCF_014206875.1. Taxonomy (GTDB): domain Bacteria; phylum Bacteroidota; class Bacteroidia; order Cytophagales; family Cyclobacteriaceae; genus Algoriphagus; species Algoriphagus iocasae. Next base: position 123,877 of record NZ_JACIJO010000005.1, read on the forward strand.
TCAATACACTGAATAACATCTATTCATTGACCAATTTGGATGTCAAAAAAGCTCAGGAAGCACTATTGAAACTATCTAGAATGATGAGATACGTGCTTTATGAAAACCAGAAAGATGAGACTCTATTAAAGAAAGAAGTGAACTTCATCCAGGATTACATCGAGTTGATGAAAATGAGATTGACCGGAAACGTCAAATTGAATATCTCCATCGATGAACCGAAAGAAAATCTTGTGGTGGCACCGATGTTATTACTTCCATTTCTAGAAAACTCCTTCAAACATGGAGTAAGCAGTCAAAAGGAATGTGAGATCAAAATCAAACTGGAAGTAATGGGAGATACGCTCTTCTTTGAGACCAGAAATCATATTTTCCCTGTTCATTCCGACAGCCCTGAAGCCAAGGAAAATGGCATCGGAATGGTAAACACTCAGCGTAGACTATCTCTGCTATACCCAGAAAAGCATCGATTAAAGTTTGGAAAAGACGAGGCTAATAATGAGTATTGGGTAAATCTCACCATCAATCTAGCATGAAACTAAACTGTGTAGCAATCGACGATGAGCCGCTAGCGTTAGATTTGCTGAGTAAATTCATTGAGCAAACCTCTTTCCTAAATCTAATTGGTAAGTTTTCGAATGGAGTTGAAGCACTTGGATTCATCAACCAAAACGAGGTTCAACTGATTTTTATGGACATTCAGATGCCCGATTTATCGGGAATGGAACTTGCCCGGGTGTTGGATGGAAAGAAAAACTCAGACAAAACCAGAATTATCTTTGCCACTGCTTATCATCAGTTTGCCATTGAAGGCTACAAGGTTGAAGCCCTCGATTACTTATTGAAACCATACAGCTACGAGGAATTTTTAAATGCAGCAACGAAAGCATTCAGTTATTTTGAGAGATTAAATTCCTCGACCACAACTATTACTGCTACACAAGAGACTTCCACTCCAGAATACATTTTCCTAAAAGTGGAATATCAATTGGTGAAAGTCATGCTGAAAGACATTGCTTGTGTTGAGGCTTATAAAGACTATGTGAAAGTCCATTTGCTCTCTAAACCAAATCCATTGCTTTCTCTAACCAGTTTAAAAAATATGGAAGAACTATTGCCTTCCAGCCATTTTATGCGCGTGCACCGATCCTTTATCGTTGCATTGGACCATATTGATTCGGTTTCTAAAAATGTGATTCAAGTAGGGAATCATAGCATCGCAGTGGGAGATAATTACAAAGATGCTTTTCTGGAGTTTTTAGGGAAATGGATGAACTGAACTCCTCATTAAAAATCAAAAAGGCTGTTATCATAAATTGAAAATAGCCTTTTTCTCTTATTAATATTTGTTATTCCACTCTTATGAAAGAAATTGGAGTTCCGCAAGCCCCATTATTTGGGCAGATTGACATTAGTTCTGAATAGTTTTCTAAAATTGAAAAACTCCCAATATTATCTGTTCCTTGAGCAAGTGTCAACTCTTCTTTTGGTAAATAATTAATATCTGCTATCCCCATAAAATAGGACTCACTGTAAGATATAGTTACTTTATCTCCAGAAATGGAATACGTACCAGAGAAATAGCTTCGATGACCCAATATTTCGTCAGAACCTATTTCTGTTGTATATCCCTCACCTGTCACCGTTCCATCGGAGTTAAACTCCATCAAATCCACAAAATTGAATTTTTTTTCGGTCCAACCATTATTTCCTTCACTCACAAACTCGTAAACTCCTTCAATTCTGTTATTTGGAGAGGGCTCCTCCACGTCTTTACAGCTGAAAACAACACCTACCAACGCGATTAAAGAGAATAGTCTTACTTTCATAATTCTTGTTGTTTGAGTTAAATATATAATTTAGTTTGAAAAAAGTAAATCAAAATCATTGACAATACTCCATAAAAACAAAAAACGCTACAGTTTTATAAAGAAGTTTTAAGTAATAGTTTTGCCACTGTCCTAAAATGTGATTGGAAAATGAGATCACTTTAGAATAATAATTCCCTTCTCTCCATTTAAAAATATTGGACCATATCGATTCGGATTCAAAAAACGTCAACCAAATTGGAAACCACTGCATTGCAGTGGGGGACAATTACAACGAGGCATTCCTGGAGATGTTAAGAAAATGGATGAACTAAAACAAAAAAGGAGCTTTTCAGCTCCTTTTTTATTTATCTCTTTCCTCCTGGCATCAGCCTACTCATTGCTGCTTTTGCCCCGCCCATTTTATTCATTTGCTTCATCATCTTTCTCATATCACTGAATTGCTTCATCAGATTATTTACCTCGGTGATAGTTCTTCCAGAACCACTGGCAATTCTTTTTCTTCGACTTCCATCAATAATATCCGGCTGCTGACGCTCAGCTGGAGTCATACTTTTGATGATAGCTTCGATCGGCTTAAATGAGTCATCATCGATATCCAATCCTTTCATGGCTTTCCCCATACCTGGGATCATGCCCATCAGATCTTTGATGTTACCCATTTTCTTCACTTGCTCAAGCTGAGAAAGGAAATCATCAAAGTTGAAATTATTGGTTCGGATTTTAGAATTGATCCTTTTTGCTTCTTCCTCATCAAATGATTGCTGAGCACGCTCTACCAAGGAAATCACATCACCCATACCCAAAATTCTTTGGGCCATACGATCAGGGTGGAAAACATCCAAGTTTTCCATCTTCTCACCAGTGGAGATGAATTTGATTGGTTTATTGACAACGTGACGGATGGAAATGGCAGCACCACCTCGGGTATCACCATCCAATTTGGTCAAAACAACACCATTGAAGTCCAATCGCTCGTCGAAGGTTTTTGCAGTGTTCACCGCATCCTGACCAGTCATGGAATCAACCACAAATAATGTTTCGGAAGGATTCAACGCTTTTTTCAGCTGCTCAATTTCCTGCATCATTTGCTCATCCACTGCCAAACGACCCGCTGTATCGACAATCACTGTCTTCTTACCGGATTTTTTAGCGTAAGCAATCGCATTATTAGCAATTTCTAAGGCATTGGTATTACCTGGCTCTGCGTATACCTCCACTCCTACTTGCTCACCCAGTACTTTCAACTGGTCAATCGCAGCAGGACGATAAATATCACAGGCAACCAAAAGGACTTGTCTGCCTTGTCTTTTTAGCAAACTGGCAAGCTTACCGGAAAAAGTTGTTTTACCAGAACCTTGTAGACCAGAAATCAAAACTACAGACGGATCACCCGTCAGGTTGATTTCCACTTTGGTTCCTCCCATCAGCTTGGTCAGCTCTTCTTGGGTGATTTTCACCAACAATTGCCCTGGAGAAACAGAGATCAAAACATCTCTTCCCAAAGCCTCTTGCTTAATGGTATCTGTTACTTCCTTGGCTACTTTATAGTTAACGTCGGCATCGATCAAAGCTCTTCTAATCTCTTTGACAGTTGTCGCAACGTTTATTTCTGTAATGGTACCGGTTCCTTTCAGGGTTTTGAAAGCACGGTCTAATTTTAAACTTAAATTATCAAACATTCCTATCGCGGGTATTTGCAGCAAAAGTAATGATTTTCATCAGGGATAGAAAGTATCATTTTATGTGTTTGCAAATTGATTTTGATTAGCCGGAGTAAATAACCGAGAAATTATAACAGTACTTCGAATAGCGCGTTGGAGTTTTGGCAGTTTTCAATTATTCAAGTCCACAAGCAAGACGGGGAATTAGGACTCTTTGCCTTTAAATTCCTAATTTGCGCCCGCATCTAACTTATCCTCGAAATTTCTTTTTCATGACGATAGATTTTAAAAAAGACATACTCCCTCATGCAATTGGAGTTGCGATATTTTACGCCATTGTAGCCCTTTATTTCTCTCCTGTTGTATTTGAAAACCAAGTTATTTTTCAAGGAGATATTCTAAAATGGGAAGGCTCCGCCAAAGAAGCCTTGGATTTCAGGGAATCTACAGGTGAAGAAGCGCTTTGGACGAATAGCATGTTTGGTGGAATGCCGGCGTATTTTATCAGTTTGGAGTTTCCAGGAGACATTACCAACGCCATCGTCTCAGTTCTAACTTTGGGATTACCACACCCAGTCAATGGGCTTTTCCTCGGAATGGTGGCCATGTATGCCCTTTTGATTTCATTTAGGGTCAGGCCAATATTTGCCATTTTGGGAAGTTTAGCATTTGCATTCAATACCTACAATTTACTCAGTCTTGCCGCAGGCCATAATGCCAAAATCTGGGCAGAATGTTTAATTCCTGTAGTTCTTTTGGGAATCCATTTGGCATTCGAAAAAAAGAGAATTCTTGGAGCAGCTATTTTGGCTCTTGGACTACTTCTTCAATTCAAGTTCAATCACGTGCAGATCATTTACTATACGTTTCTGATTTGCGCTATTTACGTTTTGGTCCGATTGATTTTTGAATGGAAAAAAGAAGGCTTTCCTAGTCTGGCAAAAACACTTGGTTTCTTACTTATCGGTGCAATACTCGCTTTAGGAGGAAACATTGGAAGACTAGCTACAGCCTTGGATTACACCAAGTATTCTACCAGAGGTGAAGTAACAATCGAATCAAAAGCTGCTGGACTGGACAAGGATTATGCATTTGGCTGGTCAAACGGAATCATTGAATCTTTCACGTTTTTGATTCCTGATTTTTATGGAGGTGGCTCTAACACTCCTCTTCCAAAAAACTCTGCTTCTGAGAAAACACTTCGTCAGCAAGGATTGGACCCGGCACAAATCAATGGGTTCGTCCAGGGAGCACCGACATATTGGGGAGATCAACCTTTTACCGGAGGACCTATTTACGGAGGTGTCATCTTGGTATTTTTGGCTATTTTAGGATTCTGGGCAGCACCAAAACAGTCATTAATCACTTTTGGAGCAATCATCATTCTTTCGTTGATGCTCTCTTGGGGAAAAAACCTTGCTTGGTTTAATTACCTCTTATTTGACATCCTTCCTGGCTACAATAAATTCAGAGCCGTCTCTATGGCTTTAGGCATGACCTTGTTTGCGATACCAGTTTTAGGAATGATCTCTTTGGAAAAGCTTGTACAAGAGCAAAAATTAAAGTCATTGTACATGGCTGGTGCAGTAACAGGAGGACTAGTTTTGTTATTTATCCTTGGCGCAGGAATGTTCAGATTTGAAGGAGCAGCCGACCAAGGATTGCCAGATTGGCTCGTTGGTGCTTTGAGAGAGGACAGAAAGTCTATGCTTCAAGCAAGTGCCTTAAAAAGTCTTGGCTTTATCGCGGCTGCATTTGCTTTGATATTCTTCAATTTGAAAGGAAAAATCAGTGAGTTAATCCTAGGTGCAGGCCTTTTTGTATTGGTTTTATTTGACCTTTGGAGTATCAACAGACCTTATCTAAATGAGGATTCTTTCCAGGATAATCCATCCAAAACTTATTTTGTAGAAACTCCAGCAGATGCCGAAATATTGAAAGATGACTCTTATTTCAGAGTATTGGACTTGACTGAAGGATTAACATCAGCAGGCAAGGCCAGTTATCGTTTTCATGCCATCGGAGGATACCACGGCGCCAAACTTCGAAGATTTCAGGATTTGATTGATTATCGACTATCCGGCGAATTGAATGATTTTGTAACCAAAGCACAAGAAGGAAATTTTGATTTCGAAGGAATTCAGTCCTTTAACATGCTCAACACGAAATACATGATTGCAGGAAATGCTGCGAATTCTGTGTTTGAAAATCCCGATGCAAATGGACCTGCTTGGATTCCTTCCAGCATTCGTCCTGTAGGTTCCAACCAGGAAGAAATCGATCTATTGGGAGAAATTAACACCAAAACAACTGCAACCGTCAACACTCAGGAGTTTGGTGAAATCAAGTCAGGTTCAGGTTCTATTGACCTCATTTCTTACGCCCCAAATCACCTGAAATACTCTGCAAATATGAGTCAGGAAGGTCTGGCAGTATTTTCTGAAATCTATTATCCTGCTGGTTGGACAGCAACAATTGATGGAAAAGAAAGAGACATTCTAAGAACAGACTACCTATTAAGAGGATTAAATGTTCCTGCAGGTCAGCATGAAATTGAATTTAGATTTGCTCCATCTAGTTATTACAATACCAAAACTCCAATGATCATCTTCCAATACTTGATCATTTTGGGATTGATCGGCGGTGTGTTTTTCACAGTAAAAGAAAGAAATGGAAGAGTCTAAAGATAAAATCGTCAGCTATTACGATCAATTTGCCGATAAGCAGGAAAAGACGGGCATTAACTCTCGCCACTTAAGCATTTTGGACAAGGTGATGGCTGCTGGTTTACAATCCAATCACCGAATTTTAGAAGTGGGTTGTGGGATTGGAACTGTTAGTAGTTTGTTGGCTGGACAGGTGAAAAACGGTGAAGTTTTAGCCGTGGACATCAGTCCTGAAAGTATTGAAAAAGCAAAGGTGATTTGGAAGTCACATTCCAATTTGAAATTTGAGGTATCGGATATGTCCGACTTTCATAAGCCTAATCAAACCTTTGATTTCTTTATTTTCCCTGATGTGCTAGAGCATATTCCAGTGGATCAACATCAACGCCTATTCCAAAATATCCAAGAACATTCTCATCAAGATTCTGTGATATTTATTCATATTCCTGCTCCTCGGTATTTGCAGTGGATGATTGAAAATGAGCCTGAAAAATTGCAGGTAATCGATCAACCTTTGGATTCTGGTGACTTGATCAAAAGCATCACTTCAAGTGGTTTTTATTTGGAAAAAATGGAAACCTATTCTGTATTCTTCGAAGAAAAGGACTACCAATATTTCATTTTCAGATCACAAAAACCATTGCATCAATCGACCCCGAGAAGCAAATGGCAAATCCTAAAAGAAAGAATAAGCATCCGTCTTCGTCACGGTATTAAATAAAGAAAATATGAAAATTCAGAATAATTCAGTGGTAGGTCTCACCTACGAATTGAAAGTAAGTAAAACAGAGGACGAGATAGAATCTGCTCCTTTCAGTGTGGAAGTAAGAGATGAAGAAGATCCTTTCTATTTTCTATTTGGACAAAGCGGATTACCGGAAAAATTCGAAGAATTGCTAGCCGGACAAAAGCAAGGAGAAGAATTTTCTTTCACTTTGACAGTAGAGGAAGCATATGGAGAAGCAGATGATGAATTGATTCTTAACCTTCCAAAATCACAGTTTTCCGGAGAGCAGGGTTTCAATAAAGAAATGCTGGAAGAAGGTAATTTCCTCCCTCTTATGGACGAAAATGGTTATCCTATGCAGGCTAAAATTCTGAAAGATCTTGGAGAAGAATTATTACTTGATTTCAATCATCCATTAGTAGGTTTTGACCTTCATTTTGATGGCAAGGTCATCGAAGTTAGAGAGGCCACCAAAGAAGAATTGGATCATGGACATGTGCATGGAGAGCACGGAGAACATGATTAATTAAATCCCGCTAAAAATTCAAAAGAGGTAAGAATTAAAAATCTTACCTCTTTTTTTGAGCAAATTATAGATCACAAAATCAAACTATTTTTAAGGAAAATTTCAAGTTTCTCCTTTCTCGTCTTTTACTTTTTCCTCTGCTATTTCTTTCATGTCTTCCGGAAGGATCCAACCATTTTCAAGAGCAAACTGAGATGCCTCAATTGAATTTTTCACCAAAAGCATTTTCACCCCCAAAGATTCCAATTCAGCCTTGACCTCTTCCACAAAAGGATGTCTCGAAGGATGAACATCTCTAATGAAAATCATGATGATCCGACCGGGAAATTCCTTTACCACTTGCAGATAGATTTTAGGATCATCTTGTCCACTATCTCCGATCAACATAAATGGGAAGTGCAAATATGTACTTAGAATCTGGCGGATCTGCTTTAATTTATGCTCAGAATGACTTCCTGAAATAAGTTCTGTCCTAGACAAACCAATGTCCCGAAGCATCAATGGCCCTTTCGGAATATGATGAATTTTTAAAAGTTCATGAAGGAAATCATATAGATTCCATGGGCTGCTGGAAACGTAAAAAAAGGGATTACTCTCGACTCCATCTGTCCCTTTTTGCAATGTTTTATAGAACGCAGCAACCCCTGGGAATGGCACTCGAGTATAGGCATTCTTTGCAAAAGTAGTTTTCAGCATCTCCACCAATCGCATGGCTCCAGTTGGGATAATCGTATCATCTATATCTGATATTATCCCATAATCAATATTCCCAACTGGCAAAAAAACATCTCCTTTAACTTGAACTTTTCCCTGATTTCTAATAACCTTATCAACAAGAGTCAATTCAATTTGCTGCCAGCGACTTGCAAGTTTAATTGGATGGTTTGGATGAATTTTGAACTCGAAATAGCCTTCCTCATCTGTTTTTGAAAGATATTCCTTTCCTTGAAATTCAGCTTTTACAAGCACCTTTGGAATGACAGTGCTCATAAACCTCCTCCGCATTTTCCCAATATTCTTCCAAACACTGTCTTCGGGACTAGAACTCCCGATTCGATTATCCCGAATCACTCTTCCGACAAGCAGAATTTCCCGTTCATTCCCAAAACCTTCAAAAGGAACAATCAAAATTGATTTCACCAATCCCAATTTTATAGCTAACCACAAAATTGACTGGTTGATACCAAGTTTTATTTCATATAAAAAACTTAAGAGAATGTTTCTTTTTTGGGGCATGATTAAAATCCGTTCCTTCTCAAAGGGTCATTACTTTCTCCTCATCCCAGTTCAAATAAACCCGATCTCCGATTTTAAATTTGCGAAGAGGATCATCTACTTCCCATATTTCACCTCCATTTTTTAGTTTTATCTGAAGGCTGTTAAAATGTACCAAATAACGCGAATCAACAACATGACCCATTAGTGGACCTTTGCTTCTCAACTTTACATTGCTCGGACGGATATAGGAATTAAATCGATCTGGGATAAGATTGATGGGGCTGAAAAGTCTGGCTACATATTTTGATTTAGGATTTTCACATAGTACCTGAGAAGTCCCAGATTGTACAGTTTTCCCCTTTTGCAAAATCAAGAGATTGTCTGTCAGCCTCAAGGCATCATCCAAATCATGCGTTACAAAAACCACTGTTGTCCCAAGTTCCAAAAACAAATCTTTCAATTCATGGATCAACTTCTGGGTCTGAATAGTATCCAGGGAGCTAAAAGGCTCATCGAGCAAGAGCAATTCAGGTTCCACACTGAGGGCCTTTGCAATTGCTACTTTTTGTTGCTGACCACCTGACAATTGTCTCGGATATCGATCTTTAAAAGTTTTCAATCCCAATAATGACAACAATTTTTCTACACGAAATTTTGCATACTCTTTATCAAACTGAAGAAGGGGTCGAGCGATATTTTCCTCCACAGTAGAGTTTGGAAATAAATGAAAATCCTGATGGATCAATTTTATTTCATCGTAGCCTGAAACCAGCTTATGTTTTGGATTTAAGACCTCTTCTCCATTGAGAAAAACCTGGCCTTCATCCTGAATCTCCAACCCTGCCATGATCCTAAGTAAGGTGCTTTTACCCGATCCACTTGCTCCCACAATGGAAAGAAATTCTCCTTGATTCAGATCTAAAGAAAAATCAGAAAGTGCTAAGCGATTGTCGTAAGATTTTGAAACATGACTGACTGAAAAATAACTCATGGGCGTATTTCTGATTGGATTTTTTTAGGCAAGCTGTCAAAGATAAGTTCGTATGAATGATCTGCCAATTCCAAAATAAGTGAATCAGGAACATTACCGGTGGTGCTAACAGAATTCCACTGCTTCTTATTCATATGATATCCAGGAGTAATTCCATCATATTGTTCCCTCAACTCAACTGCTCTCTCTGGATCACATTTAAGATTGATATAGCTAAAAATAGAAATGGAGGTAATGGAGAAAATCTTCCCTCCCACCCTAAAACAAAGGGCATCTTCATCAAATGGAGTATCCTCCGTCACCCCAGGTTTTGCTAAACAGTAGTCTCTATAAAAGGTCAAGGTCATCGGAAAAGGAGTAATGCTTTTTTGAAATTAGAAAATTGCCCTTAATAATTCTGATTAATCGATCCAATTTCTCAGCTAGGTAAAAGATAAAGTCTATTAAACTTTCAGGTGACCTGATAAAAGGTTATTTTCTAAGACAATTCAATTTTCAATAAAACCAAAAAAGACATGGGAATAGTAAAAGTATTGGAAGTAATCGCTTCCTCAGACCAAAGTATTGAGCATGCAATCCAAAACGCTGTTGATGAAGTTTCCAAAACGGTAAGAAACATCGACTCAGTTTATGTTAAAGACATCAAAGCCCACGTAAAAGATGGGAAAGTAAGTTCTTATGGTTGTGTCTGCAAAGTTTCCTTTAGAGTAGATTAATCAAGATCTAATTCATTAGAATGAAAAAAGTACAGCAATATATCTGTACTTTTTTTGAACCATAAGGACCAAAATCCTCTTTAATTAAAGATTTCAATTATTTGTGATCTTAATCACCTTGTCAAAAAGATAAATTAAACATCTTTGGTCCATGGAAAAGTACATCAAAGCTATTTCTGACGGTTATTACGGCTATTGGAATTATTTGATCAATGAAATTCTTCACCCTTCCTGGCACAATTATTTTTACTGGCTTGTAGGAGCCTCGTTTGTTATTTGGCTCTTGGAAGTTTTCTTTCCCTGGAGAAAAAACCAACCTATCATTCGAGAGCATTTCTGGCTGGACATTTTCTATTTATTCTGGAATTATTTTCTCTTTGCGCTTGTGGCCTATAATGCCCTTTCTATGGTCGCAGTAGAGGCATTTAATGACTTCTTGGGATTATTTGGGATTACCAATACTATCGCTATAAAAGTTGACCAATTACCAGGCTGGCTTCAATTAGTTTTGATATTTATCATCCGTGATTTTATGCAATGGACGATCCATATGATGTATCATCATGTCGGTTGGATGTGGGAATTCCATAAAGTACACCATAGCACGAGGGAGATGGGATTTGCCGCACTTTTACGCTATCACTGGATGGAAAACATCTTGTATAGAACTTTAGAGTATATCCCATTAGCGATGATAGGATTTGGGATTACTGATTTCTTTATTGTCCACATTTTCACTTTAGTACTGGGACAGCTTGGTCATGCCAATTTGTACATCCCTTTGGGTCCTTTTCGGTATATCATCAATGGTCCTCAAATGCACTTATGGCATCATGCGAAAAACTTACCTGATTCGCATCCCCATGGATTCAATTATGGAATTTCTTTAAGCCTTTGGGACTTCTTATTTAGAACAAATTATTGGCCATCCGATGATGAAAACCTACCTGTGGGCCTGCCAGACGAGGAGAACTATCCTGAGGATTTTATAGGTCAAAACCTTGCTCCTTTTCAGCGGATTTTCAAGAAAAAATAAAACCTAAATGCTTTATCTCTTTTCTTCACTTTTGCGTTAGAGACAATGTGGTATCTACTAAAGCCACATTCCAACCATGGCAAAACAACCTGAGGGTAAACCAAAAAATGACAAGTCGGCCCCATCAAAGACATTGAAAGAAAAGAGGGCAGCAAAAGCCGCTAAAAAGGAAAGTAAGAGGAAAGATTAAAAACTCAATTTCATTCAGGTGCAGAATTTCTGCACCTTTTTTTATGCCTACTTCCTTCTATTGATTAGTTTAGAGTAAAACCCAACTTTTAACCAAATGAACCCACCCCCAACCAAGTCTGAAAGGCTTGTTTCTTTAGACACTTTTAGAGGTGTCACCATGTTTTTATTGATTGCTGAAGCGGCTTTTGTTTACGAAAGTCTTTTGGAAGCCTTTCCTGAACCAGGATTTTTCAACTCCTTTTTCACTCAGTTTACGCATCATCCTTGGAATGGGCTTCGGTTTTGGGATCTGATCCAACCGTTTTTCATGTTTATCGTAGGAGTGGCAATGCCTTTTTCCCTAAACAAAAGGCTAGCAAATCATGAAAACCGATCCGAAGTTACCAAACATATTCTCAAGCGATGTTTTTACCTTTTCCTTTTTGGAACAGGCCTTCATTGTGTTTATAGTGGGAAACTTGTATTCGAACTCTGGAATGTATTGACCCAGCTTTCATTCACAATTTTGGTTACCTATTTTTTGATTTCAAAACCTTGGAAAGTTCAGCTGGCAGTTTCTATTGGACTTTTGGCCTTGACAGAAATCCTCTACCGAGCTTATAACCCTGCAGTGCCCTACGAGCATGGAACCAATTTTGGGAATTACATTGACATGATTTTGATGGGCAAAATCAATAATGGTGGCTGGGTTGCTATTAATTGTATACCCACAGCAGCACATACGATTTGGGGAGCAATTTGTGGGAATCTTTTACTTTCTAAGAAAGCTCCGACTGAGAAAATAAAATCCTTGGCAATAGCTGGTATAATTGGTCTTGCTTTAGGATATGGACTGGACATCTTGGGGATCACCCCTATCATCAAACGTATTAGCACCAGTTCCTTTGCTTTGGCCTCAGGAGGATGGGCGCTGTTGGCATTGGCTTTTTCTTTCTGGTTGATCGATGTGAAAAAATATCAATCGAAAGCTTTACCATTTATCATTGTGGGAATGAATTCGATTTTCATTTACCTCTTTGCGGAAATCCTTGGGCATCGATGGCTTTATCGATTGATCAAAATATTCACTGATGGCTTCTTGACACCAATAGGATTTGGCGAGCATGGCATTGCAATCCTTACTGCATTTATCACCTTGGCCGCCATGTGGGGATTATGTTACTTCTTATATAAAAAGAAAATATTCTTTAGAATCTAAATCAAAAAAGGTCATCCCATTACTGAGATGACCTTTTTTTTGAATTTCTATGATCACATAAATCTCTTAACCGTCCAAACAATAATAGCCAATAAGAACACAATGATGGAAATCTTATTGATTCCATGCATCATTCTAAGATTCAAGTTTGACTTCTGGTTTGGATCGGGCTTTTGAAATACTCTGATAAAGTAATTTCCTACCTCTCCAAGCTTAAAGAATTCTTTGACTTTATTCGTATCTGACATAATTTCTAGCTTTTGTTGGTCAACAGGTTATTGACAAAATAAGTTTAATCAAATGGTTTCTGGCTCATTCCACATACCATCTTCACGGATAATTTCTATCAGTTCATCTACAGCTCTTTCAGAAGGAACAGACCTTTTCATCACTTCTTTTCCTTTGTAAAGCGTAATCTTTCCTTTTCCCGAACCCACATATCCATAATCAGCATCGGCCATCTCACCAGGACCATTAACGATACAGCCCATGATCCCGATTTTCACACCTTTTAGGTGATCTGTTCTCTTTCTGATCATGGCAGTCGTTTCCTGAAGATCAAATAACGTCCTACCACAAGAAGGGCAAGAAATATATTCTGTTTTCGACATTCTAGTTCTTGCAGCCTGCAAAACTCCGAATCCAACAGAATTATGCAATTTCACTTGATCAAGAATCTCATTTCGATCAGTTTGATGCTCTTTTTCAAGGGAAATAAATATTCCATCTCCCAAACCATCGATTAGTAAACCTCCAACATCAGTGGCAGCATAAAGCATGGTCAAATCCTGATTTTGATCTGGATAAGCAATTTTTACAACCACCGGAACTTCAACCTTTGACTCCATCAACGATACAAAAGCTCTTCTGATAGCCGGCATTGCATGCTTATTGGCAGTTTTCAAAATCAATATTATATCTCTTCTTCCAGAGATCAAAGGAATTGCCTGATCGATTTCTGTATCGGTAATTTCCAGGAAATTCAACTCAGAATGGAAATTTGAAGAAGCTTTAAACTCCTCTAAATTGAACAGTGGGAATTTATTGACTTGGTCCTTTTGGCTTTGCCAAATCGAAGCATCCTGGATTTCTTTCATTCCATTTGGCAGCATAAATGGAATTGGATTGGAACCAGAATACACAAAATCACAACCTTGGTCATTCATTTTCCATTTATCCAGCTCAGGCAAATAAAAATGTCCTGTCTGCTTAATTTCCTTTTCAGTTATCTTCTCAATTTTTGAGATATCCGTAATCACTCTTGGTACATTGTGGTCTCCAAAGTTAAACACCTCAAAAGTGTGTCTCTTCTCATGATCGAAAGGATGAATCGGATAAGAATCTATTTCCTTTATTTCAGCATGAGGAGTTCTATGGACATAACGATCAATCAAAGCTTTGGCAACAGGTGCTTCAAATTCAGGGTCTTCTGTCAAAGAAACCCGAACAGTATCTCCCAGTCCATCCTCCAACAAGGTTCCAATTCCAACAGCAGATTTGATTCTTCCATCTTCCGCTTCACCTGCTTCTGTCACTCCCAAATGCAAAGGGTAAGGTTTAAACCCTCCTTCATTTAACTTTTGCACAAGCAAACGATACGCCTGAACCATCACTTGAGTATTGGAAGACTTCATCGAAATCACAATATCAAAGTAATTCTCATCCTCGCAGATTCTCAAAAATTCCAATGCAGATTCCACCATACCTAATGGAGTGTCTCCATATCGACTCATAATTCGATCTGACAAGGAACCGTGATTAGTACCAATTCGCATTGCTGTTCCATGCTCTTTACAGATCTTCACTAAAGGCAAGAACCGCTCACGAATCCGATCTAGCTCTTCCTGGTAAGTAGCATCGGTATATTCAATTACTTCAAACTTCTTTTTATCGGCATAATTGCCCGGATTGATTCTTACTTTCTCCACGATCTTTGCTGCAACTTCTGCTGCATTTGGAGTAAAGTGTATATCTGCTACCAAAGGAGTCGTATATCCTCTTTTGCGAAGCTCATCCTTGATGTTTTTTAAATTTTCAGCCTCCTTGATGCTTGGAGCGGTAATTCGGATCAACTCACAGCCTGATTCGATCATTCGGATACATTGCTCCACAGAGCCGATTGTATCCATCGTATCTACAGTGGTCATGGACTGCACCACGATTGGATTATCTCCTCCGATCAAAACACCTCCGACATTCACGGGAATAGTTTTCCTTCTTGAATACGATGTCAGGCTATTGCAATACAATTGGTCCAGTGATTTAATAATTGGCTCCATAGTTTATATATCTCCTAATTGAGGTCTGATCACTAATTCTTCAACAACAGATTGGGGTGAAAGGTTATAGGCAGACCATACGGATTCCGCCACATCTTCCGGTTTGATAAATCTTTCCTCTGGCAAATTTACTCCTTCCCAACTTGCCGTATAAGTTGCTCCCGGCAAAACAGAGGTTACTTTTATAGCCTCATTTTTTAATTCTTCACGTAGACATTTGGTCATGCCTAACATCGCCCATTTGGAAATCGCATAGCTACCTCCATTGGCATAAGCCGTCAGACCAGCGATTGAGCCCATGCTGAAAATATGGCCTTTCTTTTTGGCCTTCATTCCATCAATCAGCGCTCTGGTTAAATAATATGCGGAATACAAATTCGTATTCATCATCAATTCAAAATTCCCCTCAGGCTCGTCCAAAATTCCTCCGGGAAGAAAAACACCTGTATTATTCACCAACACATCAGGAACTCCAAAAGCTTTTACTTTTTCCGCAAATTCCATCACTTCCTCTTTTTTAGAAAGATCAGCTTTAACAGCCAAAACATGAATTAAAGCATGATTCTCTTCCAATTCAGCTCTTAAGTCTGCCAAATCTTTCTCATTTCTTGAACAAGTAATCACGTCAAAACCTTCATTTGCAAAACGCTCAATGATAGCCCTTCCTATTCCTTTTGTGCCGCCTGTAACCAGGATACTTTTACTCATTTAATTCGTGTTTTAATAGTTAGTATGACAACTATTTATTCGAGACAAAGTTACATTTTTTTATCAAAATAGAGCCGAAACTTGCATCCTTCCGACATGGACCAATCGATCCAGTCCTTGGGAATTCCGCCCTTCATAAACCAAATTCAATTGCAAACCCTCTCCTATTTTTTGAAGCCAGTTGAATGTCCAGGTCATGTTGGTTCCTGGCGTCAAAGCCTGCAGCATTTCATATCCTACAGGAGAATTAGACACTCCATTGTAATCAATTTGAATTAATTTAAAATTACCGGTCAGAGTGGTTTTTATTGCTTTGGCAAATCTCAAATCCAACCCAATTTGATGCAATAAGGCTTTTTCATCGAATTCTAGGTTTGCTGTATTTTCTTTACCAGTAAAAGAATACGAAGCTGTAGTTCTGAAAAACGGTGTTGGCTGCCAAGCCAGTTCAGGACCAATAGAATTCTGATCAATAGTATAATTTCTATTCTCCAAAAAGTCTGACCCTGAGATCCTTTTCCCAACTCCGGCCAACACTCTCAGAGAAGTACTTGGTGTGAAATTGAACCTCGTGTTTAATTTCCAGTCTTTTTGAATTAAATCTTCAAAGCCTCCAGATAGCAATTGCTTCAATTGTGAATCAAACAATGAAAGATCAAATCCATAAACCGCTGAGGCTCTATTGAAGAAAAATGACGTCCGGATTACCTGCCTCAATGATAAAATATCCTCCCGGTCAATATTTCCAATAAATGGATTGATCCTATCTCCAAAATCCTCCGTCGTGACCTTTTTTTCAACACTCAAACTTGTGGTATTTGAAAACTTATGGAGAAAGCTTTGCAATCCGCCTCCTTCTTTCCAGGATTCCGGAAACCTTGCCTGAACTCTATAATTCAAAATACTGGTATAAGCCTGAACATAGGTATCAGTCGGCACAAAGACTTTGATATATTGTTTTTCCTCAGGATTAATCGCCAAATAAAACTCGTTTAACTGCTGAACACCATCCCCATTATCATCCCGCCAAGTATGGGTTCCATCTCCATTTGGCGCTGGCAAAAAGACAAATTCCCGCTGAAGCTCTCGACCATTTCCAATCGCATAGCTGATTTCGTTTCTAATTGCATTTTTCCACAGACTACCTTGGTAATCCAATTTACCCATCACGGTAAGCTCAGATGCTAAATCCCGAAATAAATACTCAAGTTCACGATAGGTAAAAGTACTGCTGAGACTATGCTGTGTCCACTGCTTTCTAAAAGTAAAATTGGAAGTAAATGCTCTTGTGTCATTTTCAAATTTGCCCAAATAAGGAGCCCTATCCTCTCTCCAAGCTGCATCCGCTAAAAAAGAGGTTGACAGGGTATCATTACTTTTCAGATATATGAGATGTTGCCTGAAATTCATTGCAGTACTGACTACAGAATCTTTTTCAGAATTAGTAAGGGAGTTTCTGTCAATTGAAAATTGGTAGCCTGGAATGACCCATTTACTTTGAAAAGAAACATCTCCTAGATATCTAACCCAATCCGTTTCCAAGCTATCTTTTTGGCTTGCCAGTTTGAAAAACTCCTGCCTCAAATTAATTTTATTTCCAAGTTGTAAGTTCCAATTCGCGGTATGTTGCTGACCATTCAAGACATCTTTTCTATTCCTCAAGTAAAGCCTATAATCAAAGCGATTAAAGAGATCCTTTTCCAAAGAAAATTGTGTCCGAAATAATTGTTCTTGTGCCGGAGACTGTAGGTCTTCTTGTTGCAATCCCCAATCTCTATCAAACTCGATATATCGAAAGCGATCGATAAAATTGAAATTTGTGGAGTTGTATTCTAGCTCTGTCTGACCTGAAAACACATACTCATCCAACCAACTTAATTCCCGGTTTTCTGACTCTAATCCAATTTTCCAGCCTAAGCCTTGATTATTCTCATCATCTATGTCTGAAAAAAGATTTTTATCAAGAGAGGATAAAGCAAGTTCTGTATAAACCTTTTCATGCGAACCTATCTTAACCCTCGTGCCAGCTGTCACCATTCTTTTACTATCAGGAGTCGGTAGTTGGGTTAGAATTGAATAATCTGCTTGTGGCAAACCATTGATTCGAGGCACATATTCATAAACCGTTCCGTTCGCCAATTGGCTTTTTCGTCTATAGTCTCCATTTCCCTGACCTACTTGAGAAAAAGACAAAGCAAAATGAGCTGTTTGAGGATCAGTAGAATATTCATAATAAACCAGAGGTTCACCAGTAGCATCAAAATCAGTGATTTTTTGATATAAAATGCGATTTTGATCGAAGGCAACACTGTCAATCCTCGGGATCAAAGCATTTTCTGTTTGATCTCCAACAGAGGACAAAAGTCTTAATTCATCCTGACTGAAATCCGTGAATAAGGGTCGGTTTCTATTGTCTTTTTCCTGATAGTAATTGAGATATACATCCACTTTCCCATTTGTTTGAGAATGATTAGCACCCAAAATAGATCGGCTATAATTTCTTTCTGCATATTCAAAATCCACCCTTACACGAGAATATTGAGTAATCAGTACTTTAGGCGTAAATGTGATTTCTGCCTGATTGTAATCGATCACATAATCTGCATTAAATCCACGCTGCAGCTGTTTTCCATCCAAAAACACCCGCTCAGAATTTGCCATGATGATCACAAATCTTTCATTCTGGGGACCTTGAATTCGGTAAGGACCTAAAACTCCTTCTAAAATCGGTAGCTGAATGGAAGCGAATTTCCCCTTTGCGATAGAAGCAAAACCCTGAGAACTTGCAGTCCAGTTACCTTTCATTTTATAATTTGAAGTAAACTGGAGTCCCTGGACATTTTTATAATACCTCAAAAACTCAGACTCTCTTTGCTGAAGGACCACATCACCTGCAGACAGAGTGAAATCATCATTGTAAAGCTCAATTAATACATTGTCAAAATCCTGAATTTGTTGGGTATTTCCTTCAGGTTGAAAAGGCACATTTTGATCGGTAATACTGGCTCTGATTTTAAGATTATCGGAAATACTTCCTTCCAACTGAAGGTTCAGCGCAGAATTCACAAATACATTTTGAGTATTCCCAAAGGATATACCCCGGGTCAAACTACCGGATTTATACAAATCTGTACTTGGAAAAAGTTCCTCCCTAAAATCAAATGTAGGTGACTCCAGCACTCTCGTTTCGCGAAAACGTGCCATCGAATCATAATCTGCGAGCAAGGTTCTTTTTGCCGCTGGTTGATCAAATCGGAGAATGAAAGTTTGGTAACAAACCTGAACCGAATCGGGAATTGCACGCTCTCCAAAAATTATCTGAAGTTGATTGGTATTTAGATCGTATTGAAAAGGAAAGGAATTACCCTGTGAATCTGAAACCCTAATGCTTTCTTCCAATACAGACAAAGAATCGATGAGTTTGGGTTGGGTAAAGTCTGTCGATTTTACCCAAAGGCATTTTTCCTGAGCTTGTGCAGACGCAAAAAAGCCAAGCAGTACAATCCAGAAAAAAGCCCAATTCCGCATGTTTAAGATGAAAGCCCTTTTTCTCCTAAGGTAAAAAAAGAAAATTATTCGAGTAGTGGGAAGGTGAGGTAAAAGGTAGTTCCAACGTTCATTTCGGTTTCAAACCAGATTTTACCGCCGGCAGTTTCTACTCCACTTTTTGCGATAGCCAAGCCGAGACCGGAACCTTGACTTTTGGTACTGAAATTTGGAATGAAAATCTTATCCCTCAATTCGGGCGGAATTCCGTTTCCATTATCAGTGATTTCCAAAAACACCGCCTGGTCACTCATCCAAAGCCAAATTCTTATTTCTGGTTTTTTATCGCCTTCCACGGCCTGCACTCCATTAATGATCAGGTTTGAAATAACTCTACCGAAAAGCTTATCATCTCCAATGATGGGAATATTATCAGTATAGGAATCGTCTTTGAAATAGAGATTCAAACGCTCGTCATTTTTAAACAACTCCAAAACCTGATTCAAAACGTCTTTGAAATTCATCAAGTCATTTTTAGGCAAAGGCATTTTTGCAAAAGTCGAAAATGAAGAAGCAATGCCACTCAGTGCATCCACTTGGTGAATCAATGTTTCCAAAGACTTTTTAAGCCTCTCATGATCATCCAATTGGCCAGCACCTTGGAGCCTCAATAAATGCTGCAAAGTCAGCTTCATTGGCGTCAAAGGATTCTTTATTTCATGAGCAACCTGCTTTGCCATTTCTCGCCAGGCAGATTCTTTTTCTGTAGATGCCAGCACTTTCTTACTGGATTCCAGCTTGAAAAGCATGTTGTTGTATTCATTCACCAGCAAACCGATTTCGTCTTTGGATCCCCAATACATCGGTTCATTATTTTCTAGGTTGGTGGACTTGAGTTTTTGGGTCAATAACTTAAATGGAAATGTCAGGTTCTTCGAAACGAAATAAGAAACAATCAAGAAGAGAATGAAAATCACCACAAATGCATTGAAGATGTTGCTCAACACATCCGAAATCAGTGAATTTAACTCAGCCTCTGATTCAAAAAACGGAACTGCCAGGATTCCCAAGTTCCTTTGACTATTGGAGGACGGAATTGCCAAATACACTGACTTATACAATAACTTACCAATTCTCTCCTCAGCTAGAAACTGATTTTGGTTCATTTCCTCGATCTCAGAAATCGCAGCCGGATTGATCCAGTTGGAAAGAATTTTTTTATCGAAAATATTGGGTCTATTGGAAGCTTCCAGTTTCCCCCCATCCGCATAAATATGAAGATCGGACGCTATCGTATTCGCCAGATTATTTACTTCTTCATTGATGACATCCTGGTCTACTTCCTCTGCATTTTGATTATTTAGAAAACTGCTCAAATTGCCTCGGATCAAATTTGCTTTTTGGATGTATTGCCTATCCAAATCATCTCTATAACTGTTTGCCAATAGGCCAATCGTGATTATACTGATAATGATAATCGGAAAGAAGAATGCAAAATTCAGGTAAAGCTGAAGTTTGGTGGAATAATTAAATTCAAATGTCTTGTAACCTTTTAAAAACGTATTCACCAGAATGGTGAAAAAAGTCAGGAATACGAAGGCAACGAAGTAAAGTGAGATATTTCCAAAAAAATGGGAAAGGGTTTTATTTCGCGAAGAGATCACAATCAAATCTTCCCCATTAACGATCCCAAAATGGTGAAAATTTCCTACATGAATTCCCTCCGTAAAAAATTTATTCTCACCAAATCTAGCTATCAACTGGGCCGATTGATAATTGAAACTACCAGTACTTCTCACCAATTCATTGCCTCGAAACACAGCATAATCATACCTCACTGGATCAAGCCTTTCAGAATATTTTTTATCCAAAAGCAATTTTGGGTATACACTTGTAGGCTGAACTCTCAACTGATTTAACTCAAGAAAAATGGTCCCTTGGGCGGAGTTATCTTTTGTAAGGGGAACAAAAGCGATAAACTGGTTTCCGCTATTTCCATCATTTCCTCGAATGAAATATAAATCTTTGACACTAGTCGCATTGTCACTATTGATATATCTCAACCGCAGGTCATTGAGCTTTCCCAAATCCAGCGGGCCTTGGAGTTGCTGACCAGAAGAGGAATAAATACCGACTTTTACCTCAAATTGATCGAAATAATTATCCAGGTAAATTTTTCTGATTTTGGTTTCGATAGGATCCTTAGAAAGCAGTGGATCTGCCATTCTGTTTTGGATAAATAAATCAGATTTGATTCTGGTGAAAATCTCGCTGAGAAAGAACTCAGTCATCACATCATTTTCGATCAGATTCTGATTGGCAAATCTTATTTTGGATTGTATTAATTGATTTTTTTCAGTCTGAAATGTACTGATACCGCAAATGCCAGCTGTGATTAAGCAAGCAAAGAAAAAGGTCAAAAAGGTGTCAAATCCTAGTTTAAAGACATTGCGGAATAGTTCGAATCGAATAACCAAGGCAATTAAGCCTAAGTGAATTCCCCAAACGACTGCTCCCCAGATACTGAAAAAGGAAATCAGAACAGCTACTGGAATTCCAATCAAGGCCAATCCTTTGAACAAACCCATTTTGGATTTTGCCACTTCCAAAATCAAACTGATTAGCGTAAGCGACATCAAAACATAAATAGCTCCCCACAGAAATAGAATTAAAAAACTCAGCCCTTTAAACCAATCAAAGGACGGTATGGAAGTGATATCTAAAGCCCATTGGGAATTGGAAATTATATCCCTCGGTAAAATCCATATCATCCATAAGCCTATGGAACTGATAAGTAGAATAATGGCTCCGAAGACTCGGATTTCACTTGTTTGTTGAAGGGATTTGATTTTCATTCTCATTTCCCTTGAAGCCAAATGTGAAATCATCATCCCAAAAATGATCACAGCACAGAGGGTATTGAGAAGCAGATCCCCTAGACTGGGATTGAACCAAGAAGAGGCATAATTGCCGGGATCAAAAAGAGAAAGGTTCAGATAATTGCTCGGAAAATCCAAAAGCAGCATCACTAATCGAAAACCAACTAAAACCAATATTGCGTAGCCAATGGATTGCCACCTTTGTTTTTTCTTCCATTTATTGAGGACAAAATCCGAACTAAGAAGAAAATACAGCAAAAACACAGACGCGAAGAAAATAAGCATTGCTGGGTTTACAAGCCTATCCGCTGGTTGGTATCCAAACAAAAATTCAATGCCGAAAATCGGAATCCCTGCCGGGTTTTTAATTTGATAAGGCCCTTCTGAAGCTGTTGAAAAAAGTTGAAATCTATTATTGCCAAAGATTTTTGGATTGGGGCCAGTCACCAAGTAATCATTCTCAATATTCCCTGGGAAAATCAATCTTAACGCCTGAACCATTAGAAATGGAGAACCATTGCGGCTGACCTGTCTGGTTTTAATTAGAATAGTACCAAAAGGATCTTCTATTAATTGGTATTCTTTATCCTGATCTATCTGTTCAAAATCAAATGAAAAAGTAAAATCAGACCAATAAAGTAAGTCTCGCTCTTGGTTTAGGATAAAAAATGGATGGTTATGTTGTGAGGCACCTAGACTCGTAAATGAAATAGAATCGGTAGATTTGACATTCATAATAATCTGGATAAAATCCTCATCAAACTCACGATCTACTTTCTGGATTTTTTCCTGAAGAATTTCCAAATACCTTTCCTCATCGCTTTTTTGAAAGAAAAAGAAATTCAATACTAAAACAGCAAGGAGAGAGAAAACACTGACCAAGATGATCAGCCTTCGGGATTCATAGCTCATTTAGGCTAAAAATAAAAAAAGCAAAGCCTGTATCAAACTTTGCTTTTCAATATGCATCAATGAAATGAAAGTTTTGCCTTTTTCTTTTTGGCAGCTCTGTACCAAAAGAACCCAATGACCATGGCCATCAAATAAGGCATCACAAATAAATAGAGAATCCCTGCATTCAGACCTGCACCTATACTCGTATCGCCATTTGCCACATTATTTTCTACAGAAGCGCGGCACATTGCACATTGTGCAAATGTATTGACTTGAGTGATCAAGAAAAGGGCTAAAGCCAAGGATATTTTAAACAAACGGTTCATATCTCAATTTACGTAATTAAACTTTGTCAGTTTAGTGTAAATAATAGGGACTGATCATTAAATAGACAATAACGCCTGTGATGGTCACATATAACCAGATCGGATAGGCAAATTTAACCAGTTTTCTGTGTTTTTCACGCTGATCTGTATATCCGTAATAATAGGCAAACAAAATCGGGAACAAGGCTATGGCTGCAAATGCAATATGGGTTAGCAGCAACACGTAATAAACAGGCCTAATCCAACCTTCCCCTCCAAAACTTGTGCTTTCTGCAGCGCCATGATACACGACGTAGGAAACAAGGAAAATAGCTCCCAACACAAATGCAACACTCATAGAAGTCTTGTGGTAGGTTATGTTTTTCTGTTTAATAAAATACAAACCACTCAGCAAAGCAATCGTAGCAGCTGAATTAATTACAGCATTCAAATGAGGTAAAAAGTAAACCCAATCGCTTCCTACATTTACTTTTGCAGGCATAAATAACAAAACAGCAACTGCAACCGGAATAATCACAGAGATAGCAACAATCCAGTTTTTAACTTTTTTCTCGTCCTGAAGTAAGGTTGATTTATTGGTTTCCATAAAGTAAAATCTTTGTCTCTAACATTAACAAATCCACATCCTCTCTGTTCGTACCGCTGTAATATCCTCTTATTCTCCCCTGCTCATCTACCAGTGTGAATTTGTCACTATGAACAAAATTATCCGGGATTCCTTGGCCATCTAAAGCAGGAATCACGAATCCACAACGGGCCAATTCGTAAGTCGTCAATTTATCGCCAGATAGAAAATCCCATTTCCCTGATTCAGCATGATGCCTTTCAGCATACTCTTTTAGAATTTCCGGCGTATCGAATTCCGGATCAATACTGATCGAAAGAATTTGAACTCTTGGCTCATCACGAAACATGTCATTCACCCGCTCCATCTCTTCTGACATCACTGGGCAAATACTTGGGCATGAAGTAAAGAAGAAATCAACTATTGTGATTTTACCTTCCATATCCGCTTTGCCGGCCGGTTGCCCATCCTGATTTATAAAAGTAAAATCCGGGATATAATGTTGTGTAGTGTCAGAGACTGCACATTCTTTAAATGGGTTTTGCGTCCCTTTCTGATAATAAATCGGGATATCATAGGTATTGGAACCAAATCCCTTTAGAAACATGAATATGAGGACTGGTATCAATAAGATACATACCAAGACCATTCCCTGTAAAATCCGTATTCCTCTCATAATAAATCTTAACAAAAAAGAAGGTTGAAGTGTCTCTCTTCAACCTGCCTTTTTTCTGTTTTTTTTATTTTACCAGCGCATCAGGAATATCTCAGATCCCTCTTTTGCCAAGGCAATTAAAAGCCAAATCAAGAAAATCAATGGCACAATGATCGAATAAAATAATGGTTTCACTTCATCACCAAGGTGCATAAACTCAAGCATGATGTATCTAGCTTTCCAAATGGTCAAAGCAATGAATAGAAAATAAAGGATTAGTCCTCTATCCATGGTAAATGCCATGATGAATTCTGCTACAGTGATAGCTAAAAGAATTCCGGCAGTTTTCCAGATCTTTTTGATTTTCTCTTCGTTCCGAGGATAAACCTCCAGGGTCGATTTATTTTGTTGAATTTCCATAGTTTGAAAATTTTAAAGCTTAGATCAAATAGAATAAGGTGAATACAAATACCCATACCAAGTCAACAAAGTGCCAGTACAGACCGATTTTTTCTACCATTTCGTAATGTCCTCTTCTGTCATAGATACCTACAGCAGCTTGGTAGAAGCAAAGGAATAATAAGAATACACCGATGGTCACGTGGAAACCGTGGAAACCTGTAATGAAGAAGAATAACTGCGCAAAAGAAGCAGGTCCATATTCATTTACTGTTAGGTTTGCACCATGCACCACTTC
Source organism: Algoriphagus iocasae (assembly GCF_014206875.1). Classification (GTDB taxonomy): domain Bacteria; phylum Bacteroidota; class Bacteroidia; order Cytophagales; family Cyclobacteriaceae; genus Algoriphagus; species Algoriphagus iocasae. Next base: position 149,129 of record NZ_JACIJO010000005.1, read on the forward strand.
AGATACTAGATTATTTAATGAATTAATGTAGGTAAGGGCACTTCCACCATCTGTACCGTGGATAAAGTGATTCCACTCCCAAGCTTGACATCCCAAGAAGGTAGCACCTCCCAAAATCGTCCACAACAACCACTTCACTACATCATTTCTATCATTTCTATGACCAGCTTCCACTGCCAACACCATTGTCACAGAAGATGAGATCAAGATGAATGTCATAATCCCCACAAATACCAATGGAGCGTGTACTCCATGTACAAATGGGATGGCATCAAATACCAATTCAGGTACTGGCCAGTATTCATTAGATCCTACAAAATCACCAGCAGGGCCGGCATAAGCTGGATAGCTCACTCTTATCGAAAGATAAGTAATCAGAAACGCAGCAAAAGTGAAAATGTCGGAGAGTAGGAAGAACCACATCATGAGTTTTCCATAGCTGGCTTTCAGAGGTTCGTTACCACCTCCCCAAATGCCTCTTTTCGAGCTTACTCCAATAGCAGTAGAATGCGCAGACATAAATTATTGATTTGTACTATAGTTATTTTAATGATTCAAAAGCAAAAACATAAACAGGTAAAGCCAAAGCCCACCCAGAAAATGCCAATAAGTTGTTGCCATTTCCATTCTGACCATTGACTTAGAATGAATTTGGTAACGGAAACTTGAAATTAATACAATAATCAGAAATATCACACCACTGATTAAGTGAAGGGCATGAAGACCGGTGAAAACATAAAGAAATGATCCCGATGGATTCCCAACAAAGAAAACTTCCTCATCCACCAATGCTACCCAAGAATACCATTGACCAATTAGAAAAGCGATTCCAAGAACCACCGCTCCAATCAAACCTATTTTCAATCCTCCAATATTATCCTTCTTCGCAGAATAATATCCATACTGAAGGAATACACTACTCAAAACTACAATTCCTGAGGTTACCCAGAATATTTGAGGCAGATCATATTCTAACCAATTTCCTTCTGATTGTCTTACAATATAAGCAGATGTCATCGCTGCGAAAATCATCACGACGGTTACCATAAATAACCAAAGCGCGAATTTCTTTGGATGCATAGAAATCGGCTGCTCGACTAAATCAACATACTTTAGTTCCTGTTCCATTATTATGGCATTTTATCTAGTAAGTATGCAATCTGAACAATCGGTAGGTACAAGAAAGAACCGAACATGATTTTCAAAGCTGATTTTCTTGAACAATCTCTCATCAAAGAAAAAGTCTGAGCTAAGAACAATACACCGCAAACTGTCGCTACAATTCCTGAATTCATACCAGTCAAACCAAAGTAACTTGGAAGTAAACCTAGCGGTAATAAAAACAGGGTATAGATCATAATTTGAATAGCGGTATTCAGATCTTGACCCCCACCACTAGGTAGCAGTTTAAAACCTGCCTTCTTATAATCTTCATCACTTACCCATGCAATTGCCCAAAAATGAGGGAACTGCCAGATAAATTGAATTCCGAAGATGATTAAAGCTTCGTATGAAATACTACCTGTTGCAGCTGTCCAACCTAACAAAGGAGGCATTGCACCAGGAATAGCTCCAACAAAAACTGCAATTGGCCCTACTCTTTTCAGCGGGGTATAAGCAAATACATAAAGTACCATACTTAAAACACCAAGCCAAGTCGTCAATGGATTAGTAAATATCCAAAGTAGGCTGATGCCTAAAAAGGCAACAATAAAGGTAAACCAATAAGCTTCTGTAAGAGAGATAATCTGTAAAGGAAGAGGACGTTTCTCCGTTCTCTTCATTAATTTATCCAAATCACGCTCCATGATTTCATTGGCAGCACCAGAAGCGCCACTGATTAGAAATCCTCCCAAAGCCAATCCTAAGAAACTGGACCAGCCAAAGGAACTTCCTGAATCTCCAAGGATAAATCCAAATACAGCAGAAAAGGTCACCAAAGCAGACAATCTGAATTTTAACAATTCATAATATGCCTTAACTCTCGTGATAACCAAATGATATATACTTTGGTCAGTTACTCCAACTGTCCTCATTATCAATTTATTTTTAATCGATACTGTTTGTGCTCTCGCAACTGTAGGATCAATAAATATTGAACTCCTACTATTAATGTCCCCAACAGCAAGTGTAGAGGTTGAAGAAATGCAGGAATTGCAAAATATGCCATCCCGATTCCCGTGGCAATCTCAAGGATTACCAAAATCATCAAAAGCTGAGACCATAATGTGATGCTGGATTTTCTAAGAACATACTTAAATGCCCAAAAGAAATACAACAAATGAACTCCCAACAAGATGAGTGAGAAAGATCTATGAATGAAAAAGGGCAATCCCAATTGTTCGATCCATGTTCCTCTCATCATATTTCCAAGCGAAGCCGAAATTTGATCAATTTCCTCCCTTACTTGAGTTCCCAAAATCACTTGAACAAGCATAAGAATCAAAGCAGAAATTAAAATCCATTCGATTTTCGAAGGAACATCCATTTCTACTCCCTTTCCAGTTTGCAAATTACCTGCTCTATGATATAAATAAATCAAAAGCATTACCTGAAGGATTGCAAGCATCATATGAAAGGTGATCATCCAATGCAGAAGATTGGTCGAAACTACCAAAGAACCGATCCAACCTTGGAATAAAACCAAGACAAGAGCGGCTACTGAAAGTATTGGAATCCATTTATCTTGTTTCCAGAGAGGAAATGATTTCCAAACGGTCAAAATGATAAAGAATCCGATCAATACTCCAATCAGACGGTTGATATATTCAATCCAGGTTTTTACAGGATTAAATTCCTGTTCAATAAGGATTGATTTATCATTTGCTATCTGATTTGCAGTTTCAGAAAATCCAAGCTTTTCAAGGGTAGCCACAAACCTTTCGTTTTTGGCAATTCTTTTTTGAAGGTATATGTCTTGGTAATTAGCGGGTAACTGATCCACGTTTGTAGGTGGAATTACGCTCCCAAAACATTTAGGCCAATCCGGGCATCCCATGCCAGAACCTGTAGTCCTGACAATTCCTCCGACAAGGATCAGAAAATAAACAGCTATCACAGTTAGAAAACTAATCCTGCGAAAGCTGTTTACTTGTTTTTTAGTGTTTGGACTCATTTGCCACCAAAACCTCTTCCTCTTCCTTCATGATCTCCATTTCCAGTTTTACCTGCTCTTGCTCATGTGGCAAGTTAGATTCTGGAGTCGCAGAAAGCGGCACAGTTTGAGGGATGAAATCTTCTTCCGCTCCAGGCTTAGAATAATCATAAGGCCACCTGTAAACTGTAGGAATTTCTCCAGGCCAGTTTCCGTGACCAGGATGAAGTGGTGTAGTCCACTCCAAAGTATTTGATCTCCATGGGTTCAAGGTTGCTTTTCTACCTCTATACATGCTGTAGAAGAAGTTGAACAAGAAGATGAACTGAGCAGCGAAAGTGATGATTGCAGCAGCAGAAACAAACATGTTCAAATCAGTGTACATGTTGGCAAACTCGAAGTTAGTCCAAGAATAATATCTTCTTGGGAAACCAGCGATTCCAATGTAGTGCATTGGGAAGAATACCATGTAAACACCTACGAATGTCAACCAGAAGTGGATATAACCCAATTTCTCGTCCATCATTCTTCCAAACATCTTAGGGAACCAGTGGTAAACCCCTGCCAATAGGCCAAAGAAGGAAGCAGAACCCATTACCAAGTGGAAGTGAGCGACTACGAAATAAGTATCGTGTAATTGAATATCAATAGCAGAGTTTCCTAAGAAAATACCCGTCAAACCACCGGAGATAAAGAAAGAAACCAAACCAATTGAGAACAACATCGCAGGAGTGAATATCAAGTTACCTCTCCATAGAGTTGTTAAGTAGTTAAATACTTTTACTGCAGAAGGAACAGCAATGATCAATGTCAAGAACATGAAGATAGAACCTAAGAAAGGATTCATCCCTGACACGAACATATGGTGTGCCCATACGATGAACGATAGAATGGTAATACCAAGCATCGAAATAATCATCGCTTTATAACCAAAGATTGGTTTTCTAGAGTTTGTTGCGATTACTTCAGATGTAATACCTAGAGCTGGCAACAATACGATGTAAACTTCAGGGTGACCTAGGAACCAGAATAAGTGCTGGTAAAGTACTGGGCTACCACCAGTGTTTGGAAGAGCTTCACCATTGATATAGATATCAGATAGGTAGAAAGATGTACCAAAACTTCTATCGAAAATCAAAAGAAGAGCTGCAGCAACCAATACTGGGAAGGAAAGCAAACCAATAACCGCTGTTAAGAAGAAAGCCCAGATAGTCAAAGGAAGTCTTGAGAAAGACATACCTTTTGTTCTTAGGTTAATAACAGTAGTAATATAGTTGATACCACCTAGTAGAGAAGAAGCAATAAACAAGGTCATCGCAACTAACCACAAAGTCATACCCAAACCTGAACCAGGAATAGCTTGTTCCAAAGCAGACAAAGGTGGATAAACAACCCATCCACCACCTGCAGGACCTGTAGGGATAAATAATGAAATAAACATAACCACACCGGAAGCAAAGAAGAACCAGTATGAAAGCATGTTCATAAATCCAGAAGCCATATCTCTAGCTCCAATTTGCAATGGAATCAAGAAATTGGAGAATGTACCACTCAAACCTGCAGTCAATACAAAAAATACCATGATAGTACCATGCATTGTTACAAGAGCCAAATAGAATGTAGGGTCTAATTTACCAGCTTCATCAAGCCAACCTCCTAAAAGAGGGCGAAGAAACTCAAGACTCATGTCTGGGAAACCAAGTTGTAATCTAAACAAGATAGAAAGGAAACCTCCGATCAATGCCCAGAAAATACCTGTTACCAAGAACTGCTTACCGATCATTTTGTGATCAGTAGTGAATATATATTTTGTTACAAAATTATCATGATGCTCATGATCGTGATGATCATCGTGAGCTGTTTCATGACTTGCGACAGATGCTGTTGACATAATCTCTAATTTTGTTAATTACCTTCGCTAAATTAATTTTCTGCAAGTTCCTTTGCCTCAGCAGGAATTCCTTCTGCTAGAGAAGGGTTCATCTGAATAAAAGATCTCTGTTCTGCAAACCATTTCTGGTACTCTTCCGGCTCTACTACTTGTATAATTTTTCTCATAGAGAAATGTCCTCTTCCACAAATCTCTGTACAAGCAATCTCATACTCAAATTCAGGATTTCCGGTTTCTTCACGCATTTCTGCAGTTGTCTTAGTAGGAACAAACCAAAATCTGGTAGGCATACCTGGCACTGCATCCATTTTCAATCTCATGTGTGGAGCAAATACAGAATGCAATACATCTCTCGCTCTGATTTTAAATAAAACAGGCTCTCCTTTAGGAATTACAACTACCGGAGAAGGGAAATCATCCATTGCATTCTTATCGGTGAAATCAACACCATGAGCATTGGTAGCAGAGGTAAGTCTGTAGTCATAATCTCCCAAGACATTGTCTTTTCCTGGATATCTAATATCCCATTGGAACTGAGAACCCATGATTTCTACTACGTGAGCATTTTCCGGAGCAGGAGCAGTAATATCTGACCATGCCATCCAACCCGTAATAACCAATCCAGCCAAAACTACACCTGGTACCAAAGTCCAGATAATTTCAAGCTTGTTGTTATCAGGATAGAAAGTCGCTTTGCGATCTTCTTTGTATTGGTATTTGTAAGGGAAAATAAATAGCAATACGTGTGTAATCAAGAATACTACGCCAGTCACTGCCATGGTAACCCAGAACAGGCCATCTGTCACTACACCATGCTCGGAAGCAACAGGTAGTTCGTAGTTATCAAATTCTTTAATCGAATACCAAAACATTAAAAATCCAGTACCCAATAAGAACAGAACAAATAAAATTGCATTCACCTTATTACTTCCTGTTGCGATCTTTTTATTTGACCCTTTTACAACAGAAACCAAAGATTGAATTCTATAAACCATCCAAATTATGGATAGTAACAAAAGAACTCCTACTGCGATAAGAAATCCGTACATAGCTTAATTTTTTCGGCTAATAATTAAATGTGATGATGATAGCTTTCTTCTAGCATTGGGTGATTTTTAGGAATCAAATTCCCTTTAGCTAATCCGCCCAAAACTACCAAAGTAACTGCTGATCCATAAACTAGGAACATTCCTATTTCCATAAATCCAATTCCTCCATTGTGACCTAAAGTACCTGGCTGAACCATCAAGAAGAAATCTACCCAGTGACCAGCGATGATCAAAGTACAAACTAACTTCAGGAAGATGCCGTGTCTTTTTGCATCTCTAGTCATCAAGATCAAGAATGGCAAGAAGAAATTCATTGCTAGGTTCACAAAGATATATGGACCATAAACATCACTTGAAAGTCTCTCTATGAAATACACGGATTCTTCAGGAATGTTTGCGTAATAGATCAAAAGAAACTGAGAAAACCATAAATAAGTCCAGAAAATGGTAAAACCGAATACGAATTTACCCAAATCATGCACGTGGTTTTCATTCACCATCTCTAGGTAACCTCTGCTCTTAAGGAAAATCACCAACAAAGTGATAGCCGAAAGTCCAGAAACAAACCAAGAAGAGAATACATACCATCCAAACAAGGTTGAGAACCAGTGAGTGTCGATAGACATCACCCAATCCCAAGCACTGATAGAAGAGGATACTGCAAAAAAGATAATGAAATAAGCAGACCAGCTTCTCATTTTAAACCAATGAGAGGTTCCTCCCAATTGATCTTCTTGTGCTGAAATCTTTTTGAATTTATTAAAGAAGAAAACCCAGAAACCAAAGAATAAAACCATTCTTAAGATATAGAAAGCAGGGAAAGATCCTTTAGCCATTGGCCAGTAGAAGAATGCCCCTTTTCCATCGATGATTTTATCGTATTCCGGAGAGTTAGTATCAAATAAATAAGCGTGAGTCCAGTGAAACAAATCATGATTTGCAACGAAGAAAGTCACAATCATCAAAATTCCTGCATATGGCAACCAGTTACCAAATGAAAGCATCACTCTAGAAATCGGAGCGGACCATCCAGCCTGAGCAGCATATTGTACTGCAAAGAAGAATACTCCAATAATTGCTATACCCGTGAAATAAACATTGTTGATCCAAAGATTAGCATAAAGACGCTCGTACCAATGGAATGCGTGTCCTCCTGCTTCCGCAGCTTCTTCGTGGTGACCACCAAAAATTGCCATCAGGATACCGATGACTAACAATGCTGCACCAATGATCAATACCGTAAAGACCGACTTCTTAGTGGCTGCGGTAAAATCAAATTTTTGATCCAAATTATAATGCTGTACGTCGTGAGCCATAATTAATTTGCTGGAGTTTCTACTAATGATTCTTGGCCTGCCTCAGCAACAACTGCATTATCAGCATTTTGGCCTCCTTGAAGCTTTTGTTTCACATAGTGAACAATCTTCCATCTATTTTCTGGAGTAATCTGAGAACCGTGAGCTCCCATTCTACCTTTACCTTTAGTGATCACGTGGAAGATGTGTCCTTCGGATAAACCGACATAAGCTCCACCTTTCAAGTTTGCTACACCACCGATAATATTTCCAACTGGACCATCACCTTCACCACCTTGACCGTGGCAAGGAGTACAATAAAGTCCAAATAATCTTTGTCCTTCTACCAACACCTCATCATCCAACTTGATAGGATTCTTCACATTTGCACTGGCAATGTCAATTTCAAAAGCCTTATATCTATAAGGAAGGTAACCTTCTTTATTTCTAGGAACAGTTCCTTCAACAGGCTCTCTCATATTCATACCATGTGGGTTATAAATATTACTGTTAAAGAATTCACCTTTTCCATCTTCTCTGGTAGACAACCATTCACCTCTAGTCTCATCTTTGATCTGAGTCAATGGCTCGTATGCTACAGAGTGATACATCTGTGGGGCGTATTCCAATCCCTGATTATCACCGCCAGCTTTACAAGCCACCAATGATATACCAGCAACAGCAATCCCCAATAAACCTAATGTCTTAGCAATCTTCATTTTTCCAGAATTACTATTCAAAACTTTTATTATTCACCTCTGTAGCACCGGAAGATTTAAGGATCTCCTGAATTTTAGCTACTTCCATACTCGTATTATTCGCAATATCAATTGCCATGATATGCTTATCATCCGTACTTCTCAAATCAAAGATTCTAGGCTGAGCCCAAGGCTTCAAATTAGAGCTGATCATAAATACACCCACCATACCGAATGCCGCCAATAATACAGTCAATTCGAATGTTACAGGGATAAAATCAGGAATAGCAGCATGATCTTTACCACCAATGATCATCGGCCAGTCAAATCGCATCATGTACAATTGCATGGTCAAAGCCAAGGTAGTTCCTAACATTCCGAAAAGGAATGCCGCAATAGGAAGACGGCTTCTTTTGTATCCAAGTACATCTTCCAATCCATGAACTGGATAAGGAGTATATACTTCATGAATTTTGACACCGCTAGTTCTTACTTCAGAAACAGCATGGAGCAATACGTCTTCATCGTCGTAAACTCCCAAAATAAAATTCTTATCTCTTTCCATGATTATTTACGAACTTTTTCAGATGTAGACTTCAATACTGATTTTACTTCAGCCATGTTGATTACCGGGAAGAATTTGGCAAACAAGAAGAATAAAGTAAAGAACAATCCGAATGTGAATAAGTAAACTCCAACGTCTGTAATAGATGGGTAGAACATAGCCCAAGAAGAAGGAAGGTAATCTCTGTGAAGAGAGGTCACGATAATTACGAAACGCTCAAACCACATACCGATGTTTACTACAATAGACAAAGCGAAAGTCGCAATGATGGATGTTCTGATTTTCTTCACCCAGAATAACTGAGGAGAGATAACGTTACAAGTCATCATGGACCAATATGCCCACCAGTAAGGTCCAGTTGCACGGTTAATAAATGCATACTGTTCAGCTTCTACTCCAGAATACCAAGCGATAAAGAATTCTGTGATATAAGCGATACCTACAATAGAACCTGTAATAATGATTACGATGTTCATCAACTCAATGTGAGTCATCGTGATGTAATCTTCCAGTTTAAATACTTTTCTGGTGATAATCATCAAGGTCAATACCATTGCAAAACCTGAGAAGATCGCACCAGCCACAAAGTATGGAGGGAAGATCGTGGTATGCCATCCTGGTATTACTGAAGTTGCAAAGTCAAAGGATACAATCGTGTGTACTGAAAGTACCAAAGGAGTAGCCAAACCTGCAAGAATCAAAGAAACTGATTCATATCTCATCCAAGTTTTGGCAGCGCCATCCCAACCAAAGGAAAGTGCTCCGTAAATAACCTTTCTCAAACCTGTTGCTCTGTCTCGGATTGTGGCAAAGTCTGGAATCAAACCGATGTACCAGAACACCAAAGAAACTGAGAAATAAGTAGAGATCGCAAATACGTCCCAAAGAAGTGGAGAGTTAAAGTTTACCCAAAGCGAACCAAATGTGTTTGGAAGCGGAAGTGCCCAATAAGCTCCTAACCATGGTCTACCCATGTGAAGCACTGGGAACATCGCAGCACAAATAACCGCAAAAATTGTCATCGCTTCAGCTGCTCTATTGATAGAAGTTCTCCACTTCTGTCTGAAAAGTAGCAATACTGCTGAAATCAATGTACCTGCGTGACCGATACCAACCCACCAAACGAAGTTGGTGATATCCCAAGCCCAACCTACTGTCTTGTTCAATCCCCACATCCCGATGCCTTCCCAAACGGTGGCTGTCACTGCAATTAATCCTATAGCCAAAGTACCAGCGGCTGTTAAGAAGGCAAGAAACCAAAGCAATGTTGGCTTTCCTTCTACCTGACGGGACACATCATGTGTCACATCATGGTAGGTTTTACCTCCGGTAACTAACGGCTCACGTACGGATGAAGTAACCTGCATAGTTTATAAAATTATGATTACGCTTCGTTTTTGTCTTTATTTCTGATTTTGGTGAAGTACCAAACGTTTGGACTAACGTTGATCTCCTCCAATACGTGGTATGCTCTTTCCTCATTTACTTCTTTCAAAGCAGAAGTGGTGTTCTCTTTGATCTTAAGCAATTGTGAAACCTTAGAGTTTGAATCATTCATATCTCCAAACACAAGGGCATCAGTAGGACAAGAAACAGCACAAGCTACGTTGATTTCTCCATCCTGAACTTTACGCTTCTCACGTTTCGCTGCTAGTTTACCAGCCTGGATTCTCTGCACACACATAGAGCATTTTTCCATAACACCTCTAGCACGTACAGTCACATCTGGATTCAATACCATCTTACCTAGATCATCATTTTGAGCTACATTGACAGCAAAGTCTTTGTTGTCATGGTATTTGAACCAGTTGAATCTACGTACTTTATAAGGACAGTTGTTTGCACAATATCTTGTTCCAATACATCTGTTGTAAGTCATCTGGTTTAGACCCTCAGAAGAGTGGGTCGTTGCAGCAACAGGACAAACAGTCTCACAAGGAGCGTTGTTACACTGCTGACACATCATCGGCTGGAATGTAACTTCAGGATTTTCAGAAGCGACTTCCATTCCTCTCAAATCATCCGCAGGAGCATCAGAAGAATAATAACGGTCAATTCTGATCCAAGCCATTTCTCTTCTATTCAAGACTTCCTGCTTTCCAACTACTGCCACGTTGTTTTCAACCTGACAAGCAACAGAACATGCAGAACATCCAATACAAGAGTTCATGTCGATAGCAAGACCCCAGTGATGTTGAGAATATTGGTGACCTGACCAAAGAGAGATTTTGCTTGGTTTCACAAATTCACCGTCTTTGTAGATCTCTGGGTGGTATCTACCAGCACCAGCATCATTTTTATATTCAGCAAGAGTTGCTTCCTGAATCACATTCTCACGTCCCATAAAGGTTTGGTGAGTCTGAGTTCTAGCAATTCTATAAGCTTCGCCAGTAGCAGCAACTTCTACTCCGGCAGTAATATCAAAGTTTACAAAACCTTTAGAAGCGTCAAGCAATTCGTAGGCATTCACCCCTACTCCATTTGCAACTCTTCCCGCCTTTGTTCTACCATATCCCAATGCCAAACCGAATGTTCCTTCAGCTTGTCCTGGTTGTACCAAAATTGGAACTACCAAAGATTTGCCATTGACAGAGATAGAAGCTTTTGAAGTTTCACCTTCGATCATGGTTACCCCATTTTCAGAAGCCCATTTCTGTGAAACTGTCAAATAGTTATCCCAAGTAGCTTTGGTAATTGGATCAGACATTTCCTGAAGCCAAGGCACGTTAGCGAAAGTACCGTTACCGATACCTACTTTCGTATACAATACCAATTCAGCACCAGCATTGTCTGCTTTGTAGGTTTTTGCAACTGCAGCTGCAGCGGCACTCACATCTCCAACAGGAGCTAAAGGAGCGGTAGCAGTAGAGTTAATTGCAAAAACACCATTATATAAGGAGCGATCCCAGAATTCCTGGAAATCAGATCCTGTTTCAACTTGCGTGAAAATCTCAGATTCCCAGTTCAGTTGAAGGTATTCGTAATAATTTGAAGCTGCACCAGACCAAACCAAGAAAGAATCCTGAGCTTGTCTTGTATCAAACAAAGGAGAAATGGTAGGCTGTGCCAAAGAGTAATGTCCTTTCTTCGGTTCGAAGTCATTCCAAGACTCAAGGAAGTGATGATCTGGAGCTACCATTTGTACCAAGGAAGCTGTCTCATCCATGGTGCCATTAGTAGCGATACTTACCTTTGCTTTAGCAATACCTTCAGCAACTTCAGCACCTCTCGCAAAATCATAAACTGGGTTACAGTTATAGAAAATAACCGCTCCAACTTGTCCACCTTTCAATTCATTCACGAATTGGTTCATGCGGGCATCATCACCTTTACGGAAATTAACCGGAGAGTTAAAGTCTACTGTAGTTCCATTAGCACCTAAAAGTTCATTGATTGCATTTACTACAACCTGAACATTTGGATCATTTGATCCTGAAACTACCAAACCAGCAGACTTTGCAGTCCAAAGGTCATTTGCAGCTTTCTCCAAGTGTGCTACCTCAACTGCAGGAGCAGAAACTGTTGCAGCACCGGCTTTTTTAGCAATCGCATTATATAAAGCCAAAACTGCCAACCCGCTTTGAGAAGCTTTGATCGGAGTTCTGTAATCTGCGTTAGCACCAGTTAAGGAAAGATTGGATTCAAACTGATAATGTCTGGACATTTCAGGCTTTTCCTTGCTGATCTTTCTTGTTTTAGCATACTGTCCAGCAAATTCGATAGGAGAAATCCAAGTACCTAGGAAGTCAGCACCGAATGAAACGATGGTTTTAGCTTTGTCGAAAGAATAAGAAGGGATCACTGCAGAACCATAATAGGTTTCAGCAGCCTTAGAAATACCATAATTAGAAATCGGATCATATTGGATCACCTCAGCTCCTCCAATTGAATCAGACAATTGCTGAATCGCTTTAGAAGTAGAAGGAGAAAGAATGGTGTTAGAAACGATTTTTACTGAACCTGCAGAAGCAAGTTTTGATTTCACCTGACCATCAAGGGTAGCCCAATCAGACTTTTCACCTGCGATATACGGTCCAGTTAATCTTTGCTTATCATAAAGAGAAAGAACAGATCCTTCTACGATAGCATTGACTTTACCTTTATTAATAGGAGAAAGTGCGTTTCCGTCAATTTTGATAGGACGACCTTCTCTTGTTTTTACAACGATTGATGCATAATCACCTCCTGATGAGAAAGTGGATGCATAATAATTAGGGATAGATGGGTTGACATCAACCGGCTTATTCACATAAGGAATAGCCTTTCTAACCGGAGCCTCACAAGCTGCCAAAGATGCAGCTGCCAAGCTAAATCCCATCAACTTGAGAAAATCTCTTCTGGAGGCACTGCCATCCTCACTCAGTGAAGAAGGAAGTTCTGCGAACTCCTTATCGGCATGCTTTACAAACTCCGGATCGTTGCTAAGTTGCTCTAGCCCTTTCCAGTAGGTTTTTTTATTTTCCTTCATTTTATGATCTAGGAATGAATTTGCAAAAAGGATAATGAATTAATAGTGGCACTTAGCACATTCAAGCCCACCGATGTCTTTCACCTTTAGGGCATCTTTTGAATCCACATGAATCTGTACCAACTTATCATAATAGGCATTGCCTTCAGTAGCAATTTCGGTTTGTCTGTGACAATCGATACACCAGCCCATAGTCAAAGCACTATGCTGACCTACCACTTCCATTTCCTGAATAGGGCCGTGGCAAGTTTGACACTCAATTCCACCCACTTTCACGTGTTGAGAGTGGTTGAAGTAAGCTAAATCCGGAAGGTTGTGAACACGTACCCACTCGATTGGAGTGTTGTTATCCACAGCATCATAGATTTTCTGAATTTCTGGAGAAACTCCTTCTTTACCTTGTACATTCTGCACGTGTGTGTGACAGTTCATACAAATGTTTGGAGAAGGAATATTTGCTGACCTACCGATCTCAACACCAGTATGGCAATACTGACATTCTATTTCTAAGGTACCAGCATGAAGTTTATGAGAATAAGCAATTGGCTGAGTTGGAGCATATCCTTGTTGAACACCAACAGAATATAATCCGTCAATTGCGGTCTTAGCTACCAAAGCAACTACCAGAGCAGTCACAATAATGATGAATCCATCACTTTTTAAAACTTTGCCAAGATTGAATTTTTGAGAAACGAACTCTTGATCATCTTCATCCAGCTCTTGCTTGTTCAAGTATTTGGTCAATACAGAAATGATCAAGCCCAATACTGTCAAAATCAAAAGTAGGACAACAACCAAAACTACAAGGATCACTGTCAGGTATTCACTTGGAATCCCTCCAGCGGCAGCTACTTCACCGCCTTCAGTTCCAGCAGCCGCCGCTGCTGCTGCAGCTGGGTCTACTTTGTCACCAAATTCGATATAAGCCAACAAATTGTTTAAATCATCGTCTGATAAAAACTCGTGAGCCGGCATGGCTGTATTGTTGTAATCTTTGTAAAGCTTAGTATAGTAAGCATCACCCGAAGCAAGGACTACTCCAGAGTTTTTGATAAACTTTTTCACATTGTCAGCAGGCTGTCTGTCCGTAGCTCCTCTCAAAGCTGGACCAACTAACTTCTGATCTAATCTGTGGCATGTTTTACAATTTGCATTGAATACAGTCTTACCTGCTGCTACTGCTTCATCGCTACTATCAACTGCAGGGTCAGCGGCAAATGCCTGAATCCCTATCAGCATGAAAAACAGCACTGCCAGTGTGTGGAAATTCCATCGAACCCCTACTAACGAGCGTTTGGATAACATATTATAGCTAATTAAATAGTTTATGCGGTTTTCAATAACCCCTGCAAAGGTACTACCCGGGCTCAATTTTTCAAACAAGTATTCAATTCAAATAACCGGGTCATTCCTTAACAAAAACCGAGTTTAGCCTACTGATTTTCAATATTTTACAGGATATTTAATTGAAGAAATTTTATTTAGAATCTTTATAAATAAAATGTATTCCAATTTGAATTCGAACTACAGAATCATATCCTCGTATTTAGATTTTTTTTCGTAATGGAAATCAAGAGTTTGAGGGTTCTAATTACATAATCCCTTAAAAATAAATCAAGGTAGTTTTGCTTCAAAAAAGATATTCTCTAGATTTGCATTCCATTTCCAAAATGGTCGAGTGGCCGAGTGGCTAGGCAGAGGTCTGCAAAACCTTGTACAGCGGTTCGAATCCGCTCTCGACCTCATCAAAAAAGCATCTCGATTTCGGGATGCTTTTTGCATTTAAATAACTTTTAATAATTAAGAAAGTTAAAAAGAATATCCGACACCAAACTGAACACCTATCTCTTGCAAAATTTGCTTGTAATTCCCCTCTTTCTCAAAAGGAATGACATTATGCCTTTTGTAATTGGGGAAAATGGAGAAGGAAAGTTTATCTGCATTCAATTTTGCCCCTAGCCCCGCCAAATAACCAAACCCGCTTTGGTCGGAGAAATTATTACCATCGGAAAGCTGGAAATCAACCACAGGTCCAGCCGCTGCATAAAAAATTTTCCCTAAAGAATATTCTGCATAGATAGGGATGGAAAGCAACTTGAAATCAGGATTATGGGAATAGCCATACAAGCAATTTATACATGGCGGAAAATTAGGACTGTATTTTACTTGCGCAAAGGAATAATTCAAACCTCCATTTAGCAAGAATTTCTCACTTATACTTTTCGAAAGCAGAACACCTACCTCCATCAAATTCTCAATATCCACAGAGCTCGCTCCATCTAAAGGTGTGTCCCAATTGGCCATAGCTCCTGAAACTCCAAAGTGCCCTTTCACTTTAAAACCTGATTGAGCATTCAGCGATAAACTAACAAAAAACAGGAAGGACAGTAAGATTATATTTTTCATAAGTAAAAGTTAAAGATAGTTTAGCCAGTACGGGAGAATTATCCTACCTGCTACATCTGGTTCTTAAAAACAACATTTTCTAACAAGTCCTGCTTCTGGAGAAGCAGAACAACAATAAAAAGTAATTGCCGCCTATGCCTTTGTGTTACCTTCGCGATCTCAAGATTAAAAAACAAAAAAACGCCGACTTTTCAGCCGGCGTTTCTAATATTAAATTTCAAATTTTAAATCTGAAATTATTTTTTTCCTTCCATTTGCTCTTTCAATTGAGTCAAAGCGTCCAAGTCACCAAGGGTAGACTTCTCAGCTGGAGCAGAAGTAGAAGAAGAAGTCTCAGACTTTTTCTTTGCTTCTTTCTTAGCTGGCTTCGCTTCTTCTTTGAATGTAGCAGTGTGAGAAAGGACAATTCTCTTATCATCTTTAGAGAATTCAGTTACTTTGAAGTCTTCAGACTCTCCAGCTTCCACTTGAGATCCGTCAGCTTTCTCTAGGTTTTTGATGGTTGCGAAACCTTCAAGACCGTAAGGAAGTTCAAGAACTGCTCCTTTATCATTTTTAGAAACTACAGTACACTTGTGAACAGATCCTACCGGGAATACATTCTCGAAAGTATCCCATGGATTCTCTTCCAATTGCTTGTGACCAAGTGCCAATCTTCTGTTGTCTACGTCAAGTTCCAAAACTGCTACTTCTAGCTCGTCTCCAACTTTCACAAACTCAGATGGGTGCTTGATTTTCTTAGTCCAAGAAAGATCAGATACGTGAACCAAACCATCGATACCTTCTTCCAATTCAAGGAATAGACCGAAGTTAGTCAAGTTTCTTACCACACCTTTATGCTTAGTACCAACAGCGTACTTAGTACCCATGTCGTTCTTAGTCCAAGGATCTTCAGTCAATTGCTTGATACCCAAAGACATTTTTCTTTCGTCTTTATCCAAAGTCAATACTACTGCATCGATTTCGTCACCAACTTTCACGAAGTCAGCAGGGTTTCTCAAGTGCTGAGACCAGCTCATTTCAGAAACGTGGATCAAACCTTCAACACCTGGAGCAAGCTCAAGGAATGCACCGTAGTCAGCTACGTTTACAATCTTACCTCTTACTTTAGAACCAACTTCAAGGTTAGAAGCCAAAGAATCCCAAGGATGAGCAGTCAACTGCTTCATACCCAAAGAAATTCTCTTCTTGTCATCATCAAAGTCAAGAACAACGATCTGAACTTTCTGATCAAGCTGCAATACTTCTTCTGGATGATTGATACGTCCCCAAGAAATGTCTGTGATGTGAAGTAGACCATCTACACCACCCAAATCGATGAATACACCGAAGTTGGTCATGTTCTTGATCACACCTTCCAATACTTGACCTTTTTCTAGGTTGTTTAGGATCTCTGCTTTCTGCTTCTCAAGATCTTTCTCGATCAACACTTTGTGAGATACTACTACGTTATCATTAGCGTGGTTGATTTTCACCACTTTCACTTCCATTTTCTTACCTACATAGATATCGAAATCTCTGATAGGCTTCACGTCGATCTGAGAACCTGGCAAGAATGCCTCTACACCGTAGATATCTACGATCAAACCACCCTTTGTTCTTCTCTTCACCAAACCTTCGATCACATTGTCATTCTCAAGAGCATCTTCGATGTCCTGCCATGCACGTACGATCTTAGCTTTCTTACGGGAAAGGATCAATTGACCCAAAGCATTTTCTTGCTCCTCGATGAATACCTCCACCTCGTCACCTGGCTTGATACCAGCTACGTCACGGAATTCACTCAAAGGAACCAAACCGTCAGATTTGAAGCCAATGTTGATGATAACATCTTTGTCATTTACTCCTACTACTACACCTTTGATCACTTCTTTTTCAGTGATTTCATTTAGTGTACCAGCATACATCGCTTCCATCTGAGCTTTTTGCTCTTTTGAATAGCCTTCTCCAAAACCTTTGGTTTCGAAGTTGTCCCAGTTAAAATCTTCTTTGTTAGACATAATAGTAAAACTCTGAATATCAACAGCCTTAGAGTCATCAGGCTGAGGTTTTTTAGTTTTTGATAAATGCTTCTAGTCACCTAAAAACATCCCGCCCACTCGAACGGACTGCAAAGGTACGGAAATTCTTTTATTTCGTAAATCCACAGCAAAAAAATCAAAAATCTATCCCCATTCTTCCAGATCAACAATTGGCAATCATCCGAAATCTCCTGTAAATTGATAGAAACGAAAAGCCCTATCCCACCAAACAGTGAAATAGGGCTAATGCAAGCAAAGAGTTAAAATTAAATTTGAACCCAAAATTACCACTATTCAGTTAGCATGAAAATTCTTCAGGCACTATTTACTGTCTATTCATTAGTGATATTCGTCGTTTTGATGCTTTTGTTAGGGTTATTCATTGTGATCCCACTATTGATCAGCCCAAAAGCAGGAGAAATTTCTTTCTTTTTTATTCGTCTTTGGGCAAGAACTTGGGCTTTTCTCTCCGGCTTTAGATTCGAGATTCATGGGAGAGAAAATATTGATCAAAAGCAACCCTACATTTACATTTTTAATCATCGGTCATTTTTTGATGCGCCAGTGATCCCAGTTGCTATTCCTCAGCAAGTCCGTGCCCTAGGCAAAAAAGAACTTTCGAAAATCCCATTTTTTGGTTGGATCGTAGGAAAAGCAGCGGTTTGGGTAGATCGTGATAATCCTGAGTCCCGAAAAGAAAGCATTAAAAAGCTTATTAAAATATTGGAATTGGGGATTTCAATTGTAGTTGCTCCTGAAGGAACAAGAAATGACACCCAAGAAACCTTGCTCCCTTTTCAGAAAGGGGTATTTAGGCTATCTAAAGAAACTGGAATCCCTATTTTACCCATAGCGGTAATTGGAGCCGATCATATTCACAAGCGAGGGACATTTTTATTGAGTCCAGGCAAAGTAAACATCTATTTTTCTCAAGCTATTTATCCAAATCCGGATATTTCGGTTGATCAATTAGCTGAAAAATGCAGAAATAGATTGGAGGCGATGATTCTTACTCAAGAATAATCGCCTCTTCTTTTTCATCATCCGCCGCATCAATTGTCAACTCCTCAAAAAGCACATATACTGACAGATAAGTCAAAGGAATGGTTACCAACAATCCTACTATCAAACATAGGAATCCTCCAATATTGATCAACAGAAGCAAAAGAACAAACCCGAAGAACTTCCACCAATTCGTATGAACCAGTTTTCTGCTGTACTCCATTGCCGGCCAAAAGTCAAAGCCTCCAAAAAGCACAAACAAGAGTGAAAACATATAGCCAACTCCCAAATAGATACCCGGTAAAATAAACAGCACCAAGCCTGCAACCATAAAGATTGCAGTTATGAGATTCACAATGATCAATGGCAAAATATATTTGAATCCATCAAAGTAATTCTGAAAGTCAACCTATTCCCTTTGGCTCATTCTATTGGCCACCAGATAAAACCCTGCAATCAATGGTGGGGATAAAAAAATGGAATAGATAAAGACAAAATCCTCCAGATAAAGCGTGAAGGCCAACTGTATGCTGGAAATCAGAAAAGCAAAACCTATATGAAACATAGCCCGGGCTTTAAACATTTCCCAGGCTTTGTCTATCACATTTGAAATATTAAAATCTACTCCCGAATCGATGATTCGCTGAAGTTTAATTGGATCCATTCTTTAATATTAATTCGTAAAAGCTTCCAGAATATCGTGTTTGGTAATGATATGGATTTGATTTTGTGCATCCCGAACCAATACCGCTTTTTCCTTCTCCACCATGGAAGAAAGCACGTCAAGCGTACTGTCCAAAGCGACAAAATGCATGGACTCTTCCATCACATCAGACACTTTTGCATCTTTCAGCTCCGGATTTTCAATGATCTTCGCCAATAATTTATTGTCTGTCAAACATCCCACTACTTCACCTTCTTCCATTACCGGGATTTGAGAAACAGATGTCTTATTCATTAATCCAATTGCCTCTCTTACTGAATCAGTTTTCAAGGTCGACACCAAATGGTAGTTACCATTTCTTTGGGCGATGATATCTCTGGCAGTTGAGAATGTGCGATCTTCTAAGAAACCATGATTTCTCATCCACTCGTCATTGTAAACTTTTCCTAAGTAGCGGGTTCCATGATCCGGAAGAATGATTACCATTTGATCACCTTCTTTCAGATTATCCTTTGCCCACTCCAAAGCACCATGAACTGCAGATCCACAAGACCATCCCACAAATAATCCTTCCTCTCTAGCCAATCTTCGTGTCATAACCGCAGAGTCTTTGTCAGTGACTTTCACAAAGTGATCAATCACATCAAAATTCACATTTTTAGGAAGGATATCTTCTCCGATACCTTCTGTTAAATATGGGTAGACTTCTTTTTCATCAAAAATCCCGGTTTCCTTATACTTCTTGAAAACTGATCCGTATGTATCAATCCCAACAGTAACAATGTTTGGGTTTTGCTCCTTTAAATAAGTCGCCGTACCACACATTGAACCTCCAGTTCCTACGCCAGCAGCGTAATGGGTGATTTTACCATCCGTATCATTCCAAATTTCCGGTCCGGTCGTTTCATAATGCGCGGCAGTATTGGAAAGGTTATCGTATTGATTTGGGTAAAAGGAATTCGGAATATCTGCATTCAGTTTTCTGGCAACTGAATAATAGGATCTTGGATCTTCCGGAGAAACATTGGTTGGGCAAACAATCACTTCGGCACCCACTGCTTTAAGAATATCGATTTTCTCTTTGGACTGCTTATCCGCCATGGTAAAAATGCACTTATAGCCTTTTGCAACTGCAGCTAGCGCCAAACCCATCCCTGTATTGCCAGAGGTTCCTTCAATGATCGTTCCGCCAGGTTTCAGAATCCCTGCTTTCTCTGCATCCTCCACCATTTTGACCGCCATCCGGTCTTTCATGGAATTACCAGGATTAAAATATTCAACTTTTACCAACACATCTCCTTTGATATGTTTTGCAAGTTTATTCAAACGGATCATCGGGGTATTACCGATGGTTTCGATGATGGAATTGTAGATCATAGTCAGTTATATTTGGTTCTCAAAATTACAGGATTTTTCTTGGCATGCAGGGTTCATGGCCTTAAAACAAAATTAAATTTTGCTGAAAAATGTGAATTTTACACCTCTTTAAACTCCAGCCTTTTGATCACATCTAAAGTCACATGCATCAAAATAGCTGTCACAAAAGCCACCCCGATAACCAAAGCAAGTAATGCAAAAACAAATTGCTTGGTCAGCGCAAAAGTGATAATCCCGATTACTCCTGATGGAATAATCCCGAAAATAAAAATCCCTCCAATCATCAATGGTTTGATCAGAAACCGGTCCCAGCTTTCCTCTAAGGCTATTTGAGGGATAAGATTGATCGCGAAACCAATCAGATAAAACCCAAACATCCCTAACAGAAACAAAGGAATCAAAGCCCAATGAACACCCGCAATAAATACCGAAGGAATGATCATAACTCCTGAAAACAAAAGAATCTGTTCCAAGTCAAGTTTGATCATGTTCCAAAATTTGGAAGTCCATGAAGCCGGAATCAAAATGAAAAACGGCTTTTTCAGATCCCCAACAGATGCTCTACCAATCCCAGCCAAAAAATAAAACACCATCAGGATCATCAGATAGCCATAAAACACTTTATGGGAAAACCAGTCAAAGCGGGACAAGATTGCAAATACAATTCCTAATCCAGCCATGATCATAGAATAAACCCCAAATAGCGGATGAAAATCCTGTCTGGAACTATGCACGTAATTTCTCCAGTAAAAAGCTTTGGCACCAACTCCAAAATCCGGTAAGGCCAACTGCTTCTTAGTATTCATACTATATGAGCTTTCTGAGACCTGTTTTTTCCCTCTTACCTTTTCCAACTTCTCTTCATTGGATTTTGTCGCTTCCAAAACATCTTCGTAGTAATACCCGGAAAATTGAATAACCAGTTTTACAATTGAAAAATAAGCCAAAGCATAAAGGGCTATAAAACATAAAGCTAAAAGAGCATTTTGATCCCAAACATAGCTCATGATCCCTCGGCTCCAGCCGACTATTGGGAATAGATTAAACCAAGGTGAACTCACCCAAGAAAACATTCCTTGCCAGAATTTATCAGCCATAAGGCCCGGAATCAAAATCATCAACCCGAGCAGTACTCCTAAAACCGTTACACCGATTTTGATATATTCCATTACCCCGTATTTGGTATGCAGGGTATAAATCAAAAATCTCAATGGAAAAATCATAAAGAAAAACAGGGCAAAGCCCAGTATCAAAAAAACAATGTTACCGACGGTCAACTCCAACTGATCCGCCATTTGGCTGGCTCCATAAATAAGAAACAACATACTTCCTCCCAAAGCTGGAAGAATAGATCTTGCCATATAATAAATCAGAATATTTTCCGGTTTGACTGGTGCTGTAAAAAGCAGGTTTACATCAGCCATCTTGAAGAAACTCACATTGTTTTTTGTGGCTCTATACAATTGGAATACAAAAAATCCCAAAGCCAAAACCGTCACACCACCCACAAGATTCTGAAGCGCAAAATTCACCTCCGGAATCCCATTTAAATCCGGTGCCTCCATTCCTGTTGCATCAGACTTACTTTTCATTCTCATTGTATAGATGAAAAAGAAATAGGCGACCATCCCAGCGTAAGGCAATAATCGAAGGGGATTGCGAAGAATGAGCTTGATATTATTGATCAGGATGAAAATATCCTTCCTAAAGAGCAATCGGATTTCATTCATCTTTCGTGAGTTCTAAGAAAAGATCTTCCAGTGAAGTCCCTTCCTCTTGTACAAACTGCTGTTTCAGATTGGAGATTGTGTCATTTCCTAAAATCCTACCATCTTTCAAGATCATGATCCTATCCGCAATAGACTCAACAGAATCAATGAGATGGGTACTTACCAAAATGGTTTTTCCGGCTTCTTTCAATTTGCGAAATATCTGCCTTGTATTTTTTATCGCTTTGGGATCCAAACCGATCATTGGTTCATCAAAAAACAAAACCTGTGGATCTGGAATCAGGGCACAGCAAATAGAAACTTTTTGCCTCATTCCTTTTGATAAATCTCTTCCAAGTTTGTTTTGCTTGTCTTCCAATTCAAAAATCTCGACCAATTCTTCTGACTTCTGTTTCCAATCTACCACACCATATGCTTGACCAATAAATTGAAAATGCTCCTTGACAGTCAAAAGATCATAAACGTAGGGGGTTTCAGGGATATAGCTAAACAGCTTTTTTGCCTCCACAGAAAGATGGTCATATCCTCCAATAGTTATTTCGCCAGAAGTCTTACGCAAAAGCCCCACAATACACTTCATGGTTGTACTCTTTCCGGCTCCATTCGGACCTAACAAACCTACTACTTCGCCGCCTTGTAGTTCAAATGAAATATCATCGACTGCGTTTTGTTTCCCGTACTTCTTTACCAGGTTATTGACAAGTAACATAAAAGTGAATTTGACCTTAAAACTACAGTCTATCCTATTAGGTTTCTAAAAATTGGAATCTTTTTTGATCATCGCAGCAAAAGGATTTTAGCAACTAATCAAACCACATGAAAAAACTAGCTAGTATTTTGGCCCTCATGGTCATTTGCCATTTTTCCTATGCCCAGCATGCAGGTAGATTTAGAATGGGTATGGACATAGGCCCAGCCATCCCAAAAGATGGTGGAATCGGAGCCTTGGTCAATTTAGAACCAAAAATCAACATCAAAAATAACATGAATGTCGGCATTCGATTTGGAGTAGCGGGTTTGGCAAAAGATGTGACCTATTACGACTTTACGGAAGATTATGAAGGAGAAATCTCCGGAAACATTTCTGTCACAGGCACCTTTGATTATTACTTCAATAATGGCGGTTCTAATGTCGCTCCATATGTTGGAGCCGGTTTTGGTTATTATGCTTTGAGCAGCATAGAAATAAATAGCAATGATTTTGATACGCCTGATAACATCGGCGACCTGGAGGCAGATTTCAAATGGGCTCCAATGGTTAGAGCCGGTGTCGAATTAGGCAAATTCCGCATGGGTGCAGAATATAACATCGTGCCTAAAAGCAATCTTCAAAATGCTTCTGGAGATGTCATCGGAGAAGCTATCAATCAATACTTCGGATTTACGCTGGGATTCTATGTTGGAGGAGGAAGATGGAGAGGAATATAAAAGTTGAAAGCTGAGAAATAGAAAACGGCTGTCCCCAAAAGGAGGCAGCCGTTTATTTTTGATGTGTTACGATTAATTTTTGGCTCCTGCCAGCAAATAGAGAACAGCCATTCTTACAGCTACTCCGTTTTGAACCTGCTCGAGAATGATTGCATGTTCTGAATCTGCCACATCAGAGCTCAATTCAACTCCTCTATTGATAGGTCCCGGATGCATAATTACAATCTCTTTATCCAGTTGATCCAGCAATTTTTTATTAATCCCATAATAGAGTGAATATTCACGTAAACTTGGGAAATATTTGATTTGCTGACGCTCCAATTGTATTCTTAGCACATTTGCCACATCACACCATTGAAGTGCTTTCTTCACATCCAATTCCACCTTGACACCAAGGCTTTGGATATACTTTGGCAGTAAGGTGATAGGTCCACAGACCATTACTTCCGCTCCTAATTTCTGAAGACAGAAAATATTGGAAAGTGCCACCCGGGAATGCAAGATATCTCCGATGATCGCAACTTTCTTTCCAGCTACATCGCCAAATTTTTCTTTGATAGAAAAAGCATCCAACAAGGCTTGTGTGGGATGCTCATGGGTTCCATCTCCAGCGTTTACGATATTAGCTTTCACGTTTCTACTCAAAAAATGTGGTGCTCCAGGACTGGAATGTCTCATGACCACCATATCCACTTTCATGGATAAAATATTATTCACCGTATCTACCAGTGTTTCTCCTTTTTTGACGGATGAATTACTGGAAGAAAAATTCACAACATCTGCAGAAAGTCTTTTCTCTGCAAGTTCAAATGAAAGTCTAGTACGGGTGGAGTTTTCAAAGAAGATATTGGCAATGGTAATATCCCGCAGAGAAGGCACTTTTTTGATAGGGCGGTTGATCACTTCTTTGAAGTTTGCCGCAGTTTCTAAAATCAACTGAACATCATTTTCTGTGATGTTTTTGATTCCAAGGAGGTGTTTCGTGCTGAGTTGAGACATGATTAACTTTTATCTTTCTCTGTGATCCAAATTGCGTCTTTTTCGTGCCCTTGCTCCTTCCATTCTACGATGACATATTGACTTGTAAGCGTATTGATCCGGACTCCAAAATAATCCGGCATAATCGGATAATCCCTAGTCAGCTTGCGATCTACCAGCACCATCAATTCTACTTTTTGAGGTCTTCCAAAGGCAATCATCGCATCCATTGCTGCGCGAACAGATCTACCTTTATACAATACATCATCAACAAGGATTACTTTTTTTCCTTCCACTAAAAAGTCAATTTTGGTCTCGTTGGCTTTTAATGGCAAGTCTCTCCTACGGAAATCATCTCTGTGAAAAGTAGCGTCCAGATATCCTGAAGGAACTTTGACCCCTGAAATTTCTTGAAGTAAGGCAACTATCTTATCAACCAGCAATGTGCCTCTCGGTTGTAATCCTAAAAGTACCGTGTTTTCGAAATCGTCGTGATTTTCGATGAGTTGATGACAGAATCTCCTCAGGGTGATGGCAATCTGTCCTTCGTCTAAGACTAGCCTTTTTTGCATGGGTAAGATTTGGGGGTAAATATAGAAAGAATTTCTAGTCTAGAGACTCTTCCGGCTGGTACAAATCTCCATCTACCAATATTTTGGTCATGAAGAAAACATCTCTAATCTGCTCTTTTCCGCTTTCATCCTGGAATCTAACTCTTTGATTTCCACTTAACAAAAAGTAGCGATCGTACCAGTGTACCATTCTCAGACTTTCAGGATCTGTATCTTTGATTCGTTCGTTTTCGTCTATCAGTTTCAATTCAAAGCGTTGATTTTCAAATATTTTCTCGCCTTTTCTAAAAAAACTAACCACGACTTCTAAATTTTCTACATAGACATGGTAAAGATCATCTCCAACGACCGCTATTTCACCAAAAGGTTCCGAATAGGTCGTCGTGAAATTATCGTAGGTATTCGAGTTATCCCAGATCACATTTCCTTCCTTCGAGATTTTAGCGAAGTGAGCCGAAACATATTGGTAATCTGTCACCACTTGAAAAGAACTTCCATTTGGTAAGGTGTTCTGATAGAAAGGATCTGAGAAATAAGGAGTGTAACCTAACCTATTCAACCGATCATATCGATAAAGACTGGAAGGACTACTAAAACCCGGACGGGTATTGCCTCTTGAGTTCATCATATTGTAATGATCAAAATACACCAAATAAGAATCCTCGGTGGAATAGACATCCCTAATAGAATAGATATTTCTCAAAGTTGGCATCTTTTCTTTCTCGAGATCTTTCATCACTTCAGCATCCTTCTTTGACTTCTCCTTTTCCTCTAAGTAATTGTAGAAATTTGGAAAATCCTCCAAGGTGTATTTTTTGAATCCGTACTCCCCAAACTCATTGATATCCATGATATACATCCCTAGATAAGTTCCTCTTTTAGCATAGCCAAATGAACCAATCATGGCTTGTTGGTAATTAGTCATCGGCAAAAGCAAGCCATCCATGATTTCCTCATCAGGTTTGCCAAATTGATTCACCTTCACTTCTCTCATCAGATTTCCTTCTAGGTCGTAGGTATTGATCAGAATTTCTCGTCTCCTGTTTTTCACCTCGCGACTAATCACTACCTCCACTTCATTGAGGTCCGGAACCTTTCTGAGTTGCAAAACCTGGGTATCTGGATTGTAAATTCCCTGAACGGTAATCACGGAATTCTTCTGAAGATCAAAAATCTGAAGCACTGGATTTCTTTCTGCCACTCCCATAAAAAGTGCTTTATCTTCCAAAACCAGAAATTCGATCAACTCCATATCCAATAAGTTATTGGCATCAACTTCGATCCCTCTGTTGGATTCTAGATCTATTTTAAAAATGTACTTATCTGAATTGGTTGCGGAGCCTTTTTGGAGTAACAAGAACAAGTCCTCTCCATCTACATCAAAACCGATGATATCAAATCCCTCCTTCACGGGAAACTCGATGAGGTCTGAGGGAGTAAGATCAAAATCTGTCTTGAAATACTGGAGCTTTCTTCGAAAATTCAGCCCCTTCTCAGGAATAGTCCTGAAAGCTACAATCCCATCCTCAACACGGGTCATTTCAAAGTTTGGCTCGTACATTTCCGAAGGCACCTCGTAGCGCTCCAAAAATTTTAATTGAGCCCAAGCTGGACTTAACAGAAATAAAAACAGAAGGCTGCTAAAAACTTTTCTCATGATCCCATTTTATGAATCAAATCAAACTCACTTTTTTCCAATGACATAACAGATAATCTAGATTGTCGCAACATTAGCATGTTGGAAAGTAAATCTTCTGATTTGATATCCTGTAAAGTAACGGGATTTTTTAGGCTGCTGTTTACCTTTAATTTCACAGCCAGCCAATCTGGATTGTTAGGATCCGGAAAACTTTCTTCAGAGACTTCTGCCACTCCTACCACAGCCTTGTCTTTGCCGCTGTGATAAAACATCACCAAATCACCTAACTTCATCTCTCTAAGGAAATTACGGGCCTGATAGTTTCTCACTCCATCCCATACATCTTCTCCTTTTTTCTTAAAATCCTCCCAAGAATAAGATCCTGGCTCAGATTTAACCATCCAATAGTTCATTTCTTCGAAATTAAATTTCAATTTTAAGTTAATGTTTCAACCTTTAATTTGAAAAATTATTAAAGACATTTGTCTCTGTCAGTCACTTAAAAGAAAAGATTTTGGACCATAAAACCATCCTGAAAAAATTAAAATTATCCATCCAACTGATGGAATTGCACGAGGAGAACAGTTTTAAAATCAGGAGCTATCAAAGCGCAGTAAATTCTCTGGATCGGGGAGATTTTGACTTAATGGAATTAAGTGAGTCCGAAATCCAAAAAATCCCGGGAGTTGGAAAAAGTATTTTTGAAGCAATTGTTTCCCTGAAGGAAACCGAGACCTTCCCGGCATTAGAAGAACTGTTGGAAAAAACTCCAACCGGGGTTCTTGAAATTTTGCAGATCAAAGGTCTTGGGCCTAAAAAAGTAAAAGTCCTTTGGCAGGAAATCGGCATTACCAGCACTCATGAATTAATGGAGGCATGCCAGTCCGGAAAAGTTGCAAAGACAAAAGGCTTCGGTGAAAAAACACAACAAACCATCATCGAAAACCTGGAATTCAAAGCTTCCAATGAAGGAAAATGGCTTTATGCGGATATTGAGGAAACCATCGAAAAACTCAGTCAGGAATTAACAAGTATATATGAAGGATCTGAAATAGCATCAGTTGGAGATTTTGCAAGAAAAATGGAAATCATCGCTGAAGCAGAATGGTTGATCGGCATGGAATCCTTGTTTGGAGGGAAAGAGAAACTCAAAAAATGGGAAGACATCACTTGGGACATGACTGCCTCTGGGCCTTTTGCCTGGAGAGGAAAAGTAAAAGATCTTGACCTCCAAGTCACTGTTCATTTTTGCAGCAAAAAAGAATTTATCTGGAAGAAGATTTCATTGACTGCAACACCTGCATTTCTTGGAGAATCTGTCAGCGAAAAAGAATCGATTGGAGATCTATTAAATAAAAAAGATTTCTCCAGCGAGGAAGAGTTTTTTAGTAAAAACCAACTTCAGTTTATTCCTGTTGAGATGCGGGAAGGTTTCGGAGAGGTGGCTTTGGCCAAAGAAAATAAAATCGGTGAATTGCTAAAAGATTCAGACTTAAAAGGCATTCTTCACAATCACTCTACCTACAGCGATGGAAAACATAGCCTCAAGCAAATGGCCGAATATTGCCGGGAGTTGGGATATGAATACCTTGGGATTTCTGATCATAGCCGAACGGCCTTTTATGCTGGTGGATTGGAAATCGAACGTATCCAAAAGCAACATCAGGAAATCGACCAACTCAATCAGGAAATGGCTCCATTCAAGATTTTCAAAGGAATCGAAAGTGATATTTTGCCTGACGGAAGTCTAGATTATCCAGATGATGTTTTGGCCAGCTTTGATTTTATTGTCTCTTCGGTCCATTCAATTTTAAATATGGATATCCGGAAAGCAACCAGCAGACTTTTGACAGCGATTGAAAATCCATACACCACAATCTTGGGACATCCTACCGGCCGACTTCTTTTACGAAGAGCTGGCTACCCGATAGATCATAAAACGATTATTGATGCATGTGCTAAAAACAATGTGGTCATTGAAATCAATGCCAATCCTTGGAGATTGGACCTGGACTGGCGCTGGGTTCGATATGCCATGGATCAAGGCGTCATGCTCTCCATCAATCCTGATGCCCATGAAATGGATGGATATTCGGACATGAAGTATGGGGTTTTAGCCGGAAGAAAAGGAGGTCTGACGAAAGAAATGACCTTAAACACACTTTCCGGAGAAGAAATAGAAGCCTATTTCAACAAGAGAAAATCCTCAATACCTTTTCCAAAAAGCTAAGGAAAACTTGGCTAAAATTCTTTGACTATATTCGTGCCTCAAATTAGAAATCAACATGAAGTGGACCAACAAACCTGACAATGTATTATTGGAGCGATCTTTTCTATTCGGAATTGTCGGGATCATTTTAGGCACTTTGGCAATGGTCAATACAAAATTCCATCTATTGGACGCACCTATGGGGCCGCTGAATGGAGTGAGTTTTGCATTACAACTCTTGGCCATAAGCTTGGCGATTTTAGTTCTTAGGAAAAGGAAAGTTGATCCTGACCTGAAGCAAAAAGCCCAAAAAATGATCGTTGTTTTAGGTGCTACGTTTATTTTTTTCATTTTATCGATCTAAACAAAAATTATCTATATGAAAAAAATCATTTATCTAATATTCGGGATTGCGATTTTTTTATCGCCAAATCTCCAAGCTCAAAGTCTTGAAAGCAACGCTACCTCCCCTTCAGAGTTTAAAATTATTACTATTGTAGAATCCATCGTCCCAATGGGATTAGGAAGATCAAGAATAATCGACAATCAATCAGAAGTAGATGCTGAGCAATTCACTACTGAAAGAACAGATGGTAAAAAAAGCAACCAAAAAGACATAAGTCGAAAAGACTTAAAAGTAGATGAATTGGACGAAACTAAACTTCTAAATTTTTTTAGTGGAACCGGAATAAATTTTCAAAATATTGCATCAAATGACGCAGTTATTGCCTCAAAAATAAACAGCCTTTTAGGTGAAGGGTGGAAGCTAACTTTCGTTACTTCTGGAGTGGAAAGTAATTCAGGAACTGAAGATGGCCAAGGGATATTTATAACTCGCCTGTTTTTTTCCAGATAGAAAAGCAAAAACCCGAAGCAAAACTTCGGGTTCTTTATTTAAAATCTGATTTCTTAATCAGCTTTTTCTTTCTTTTTAACTGTTATCGTCAGCTCAGAACCTTCACCAGGATAATCTGCTGTGATCACATCACCTTCAGACAAATCCCCTTTCAGGATTTCTTCGGCAATGGCGTCTTCCAGATATTTCTGAATAGCTCTGTTCAAAGGTCGAGCACCATACTGTTGATCGTAACCTTTTTCTGCCAAGAATTCTTTTGCCTTTTCAGTCAATTCAATTTGATATCCAAGGTCAGTAATTCTAGAGAACAATTTATTCAAGCTGATATCGATAATCTTGAACAAATGCTCCTGATTTAGTGAGTTGAATACGACCACATCGTCCAATCTGTTCAAGAATTCAGGACTGAAGGCCTTTTTCAAAGCAGACTGAATAGTGGATTTCACCACATCATCCATATTATCCTGCTTCGCTTTATTGGCAAAACCGATTCCAGCACCAAAGTCCTTCAGATCACGAACACCGATATTCGAAGTCATAATGATAATGGTGTTTCTGAAATCAACTCTTCTTCCAAGTCCATCCGTCAAAATACCATCGTCCAATACTTGCAACAAGATATTGAACACATCTGGGTGTGCCTTTTCGATTTCATCCAGCAACACTACTGAATAAGGCTTTCTTCTTACTTTCTCAGTCAACTGACCACCTTCTTCATACCCGACATATCCCGGAGGCGCTCCTACCAATCTGGATACGGAGAATTTCTCCATGTACTCAGACATATCAATTCTGATCAAAGAATCTTCTTTGTCGAACAGGTAGGTTGCCAGCATTTTGGCAAGTTCGGTTTTACCGACACCGGTTGGACCTAAGAAAATAAAGGAACCAATTGGTTTTTTAGGATCTTTCAAGCCAACTCTGGTTCTCTGAATTGCTTTCGTCAGCTTCTTAATCGCTTCGTCCTGACCGATTACTTTACCTGCAAGTTCCTCGTTCATATTCAGAAGCTTGGCTCCTTCGTTCTGAGCGATTCTTTTTGCAGGAATACCAGTCATCATGGCGATTACTTCCGCTACATGCTCTTCGTCAACCACGTATCTTTTCGACTTGCTATCTTCCTCCCACTTCACTTTTGCAGCTTCTAATTGCTCCAAAAGCTTCTTTTCTTTATCTCTCAACTGAGCAGCTTCCTCATACTTTTGAGATTTTACTACTCTGTTTTTTTCATTTTTGATGTCTTCAACCTCAGCTTCCAGTTTCAAAATATCTTCTGGAACGTGGATGTTGTTGATATGCACTCTTGCGCCTGCTTCATCAAGGATGTCGATTGCTTTATCTGGAAGGAAACGATCAGAAATATATCTATCTGACAATTTCACACAGGCATCAATAGCTGCGTCGGTATAATTGACATTGTGGTGATCCTCGTACTTATCCTTGATATTATTCAGGATCTGAATAGTTTCTTCCGGAGAAGTAGCATCTACCATCACCATCTGGAAACGACGTGCCAAAGCTCCATCCTTCTCAATGTATTGACGGTACTCATCAAGTGTAGTCGCTCCGATACATTGGATTTCTCCTCGTGCCAAAGCTGGCTTGAACATATTCGATGCATCCAAAGAACCAGAGGCACCACCTGCTCCTACAATTGTATGCAACTCATCAATGAATAAGATCACGTTTGGAGATTTTTCAAGCTCGTTCATTACAGCTTTCATTCGCTCCTCAAACTGACCTCTGTATTTTGTCCCTGCTACCAAAGAAGCAAGATCCAAAGTCACCACACGCTTATTGAATAGCACTCGGGAAACTTTCTTCTGAACGATTCTCAATGCCAATCCTTCTGCGATTGCAGTTTTACCAACTCCTGGTTCACCGATAAGAATTGGATTGTTTTTCTTTCTTCTGGAAAGAATCTGTGCAACACGTTCGATCTCTTTCTCTCTACCAATGATCGGGTCTAACTTGTCGTCTTCCGCCATTTTGGTAAGGTCACGACCGAAGTTATCCAAAACCGGAGTTCTTGATTTCTCAGCACCAGCTTTTGAACTTCCAGATCCACTACCAGTTGATCCAAATAATTTGGATCCATCTTCATCACCATCTTCGGCTTCAGCTCTAGCTCTTGGTGCAGCTCCGCCATCGGATTGCATCTCCAGCATTTCTTTTACTGAATCATAATTGATGTCAAATTTATTTAAAATCTGAGTGGCAATATTGTCCTCATCTCTCAGAATAGAAAGCAACAAATGCTCTGTTCCGATCAACTGACTTTTAAATATTTTGGCTTCCAAATAGGTAATTTTCAACACCTTCTCTGACTGTCTGGTCAAAGGAATGTTGGCCATGTTTTTCACATTGTGATTTGCTGTACCTTTTACAGCTCTTTCGATTGCTCCTCGAAGTTCATCCAAAGGCACTCCTAGTTTTTTTAGAATGGAAACAGCTACACCTTCTCCTTCACGAATCATCCCCAGCAAGAGGTGCTCTGTACCAATATAATCATGTCCCAGGCGAAGCGCTTCTTCACGGCTGAGAGAGATCACCTCTTTAACTCTGTTTGAAAATTTAGCTTCCATTTATTTCCTTTCTGATTGTTTAATATTCCTGTACGTATGTTACCGAATTTGTTTTAAAAACACAATCCTTTTGAGGATTGTTCATTAAATTTTTATAGATCTTAACAAAAGCTTTTTCGCCTCTGGACCTGTGCAAAACAAAATGTCAATAACACTAAGATTAGGCTCAAAGTCTAAGCCAAAAAGTTGGGTGTAGGGAACAGGTTCATACAGATTTCTTTCAAGAAAGGTACCTGAGGGGCTTATTTGGCCTCTTAAGTCCAAATCAAACTCTTCTTCATCTAAATTTTTACATACAGTCACCTTGCCAGAATACTTTAGTAGCTTAAGACATATTGTCAGCATTTCATAGTTTAAATCCCATAATGAGGCATGTTCCTTAAGATAAATCGGCTCCAGGTAAGGAAAATAAAATTCATAAAAAGGTGCTTTTCCATAGGCAGACTGAATACCTCGCAAGTGAATCTTCTGCCAATTTTGGGAATAATCGATTTTTACTCTAGACAAAGGCACCCTTGGTCTTCTCCCCTGAATCGGAACACTTAGGGTTTCAATTTTATTGGCTAAGCGAATCCGAGTTCTATTGAGATAAGATTGTCTCTGATATAATTCGGAGGGGGAAATCAGAATTTCTTCTGCTTGAATGATCGCAGAAAAAAACTCTAAACAGGGTAAAAAATGTAAGTCTACTGCGACTTTTTTCATAATAAATAATTCAGCTAATTGATTTTTTGGTCACAGGATATCTTCCAGCTGACCGAGCCCTTCTCTGAGCACTTCTACCTCATCACCAATACAATCCAAAATCGTAGAACCGACATTCTGACCATACCCCCCATCAATTACCAAATCGACAAGGTGCTCATACTTTTCGAAAATCAATTCTGGATCGGTGCTATATTCAAGAACTTCGTCCTCATCTCTGATAGAAGTAGACAGAAGTGGCTGCCCCAATTCTTCAACAATTAAACGGGGAACATTATGTGCTGGTACACGGATGCCAACTGTCTTTTTATTGCTGTGGAGAATTTTTGGCACCTGCGTATTTGCTTCCAAAATAAAAGTAAAAGGACCTGGAAGGGCTTTCTTCATCATTTTAAAAACCGGCTTCGAAATGACTCGAGTGTATTCTGCAATGTTGCTGAGGTCAGCGCAAATAAAGGAGAAATTGTGTTTTTTCGGATTGATTCCTTTGATCCTGCAGATTTTTTCCACGGCCCGAAGGTTCGTGATATCACATCCCAATCCATAGACCGTATCGGTCGGATAAATGATTACCCCCCCATTTCGCAGGACTTCTACCACCTGCCTGATCCTTTTTGGATCTGGATTTTCCTCGTATATCCTAATAAACTCAGCTGCCATAAGTCTTTAACATTGCTTGTGTGAAGATATACTTCGAAAAGCCTGCCATTTTTCAGAAAGTTCCATCCAAATTGGAATATCAGCAGGCGCCCATTTCAATTTTGGCAATTCTCCTACCTCTAACCATTCAATTATTTCATGCTCTAAAAGATTGATTTCGCCCGATTGCCAAGTACAAATAAAGGGAATCAGCTCAATAATTTTCCCTTGAGAATAATCAAATTTACTGGGTGTAAGAGGAGATTGAATTTTTATTTCTATTCCCAATTCCTCTTTGATCTCCCTAATGAGGCAACCTTCTGGCTGCTCTCCTTCTTCAATTTTCCCTCCTGGAAACTCCCAATAACCAGCCAGATTCATCGATTTTGATCTTTTGGCCACAAGAACTTTCTCTTGATGAATAATTATTGCACAGGTAACAGGAATGGCTTTCATGGAGTTAAAGATAAAAGGAAGCTGAAAGATTCATCCCAGTTTCTTTTCAGTAATTCCCCTAAAAGGATTTTTCCCTATTTTTGAGCCCGTATGAGAAGCGAGAAAAAGAACAAAATATTTCTGGTATTGATCATTTCCTTTTCGGTTTTGGCAATTTCCATGTCATTTTATTTCTATCAGGTGTTTTTCAGTCCAAATGCACTGCTGGAAACTGAACAAAATTATACCCTGAAAATACCGAGTAATGCCACCTTCAAACAGGTTAGTAATCGGCTTTACGAAGACAAGGTTGTCAATGACATGGTCAGCTTTTCTTTCGTTTCAAAAGTCTTGGGATATCAAGATGCCGTGAAACCAGGGCTTTATATTATCAGCCCTAAAATGACTAACCTAGAGTTGGTAAGACACCTAAGATCTGGAAATCAAGCACCTGTAAGAATCACATTCAACAATATTCGGACGAAAGAGGACCTTGCTGAAAAGATCACCACCAATCTTGAAATCAATGAGCAGCAATTTCTGGATCTGATCAAAGATTCTGTTTACATCCGGAAATTTGATTTCGATGAGGAAACCATCATGAGCATGTTTATTCCAAATACTTATGAGGTTTGGTGGAATACAAGTGCTGAGTCTCTGTTTGACAGGATGTACAAAGAATATCAGTCTTTTTGGACGGCAGAGAGAAAAGCCAAAGCAGAGGCAGTGGGCCTAAGTCCGGTTGAGGTAAGCACCTTGGCGTCCATCGTGCAGTCTGAAAGCCAAAAATCAGATGAAAGACCAAAAATCGCTGGGGTTTATCTGAATAGGCTGAGATTAAATATGCCACTTCAAGCTGATCCAACCTTGGTTTTTGCTGTTGGGGACTTCAGTCTAAAAAGAGTTCTCAACGTTCATAAAGAAATTGATAGTCCTTACAACACTTACAAATACGCAGGTCTTCCTCCGGGACCAATCAATCTTCCGGACATCAATTCTTTGGAAGCAGTTTTAAATCCAGAGGATCATAACTATTTATATTTCTGTGCCAAAGAGGACTTTTCTGGATACCATGCATTTGCCACCAATTTGGCGCAACATAATGCCAATGCAAGGCGATACCAAGCTGCTTTGAACGCCGCAAAAATTTTCTGATCATGTACATTTCCGAAACCCAAATCCGAGTTCGATACGCAGAAACTGATCAAATGAGTTATGTGTATTATGGCAATTATGCCATGTATTTCGAAGTTGGACGAGTGGAAGCGATAAGAAAAATCGGTTTTAGCTACAAAGAAATGGAGGACAATGGCATTATGATGCCTGTTTTAGAGAGCCATTACACTTATCTCAAACCGGGAAAATACGATGAGCTTTTGACCATAAAAACAAGGATTCCATCTTTACCTGGAGTCAAAATAAAGTTTGAGTACGAAGTAATCAATGAACAAAACGAACTGATAACCAAAGGGTGGACGACTTTGGCATTTTTAAAAAAAGGAAGTCATCAGCCGACCAGACCTCCGCAGAATTTATTAGCTTTATTGAAACCGTACTTTTAGAGTATTAGCTTGTGGTCAAAGAAAAGATTCTAAAATTTCAGGATCGCCTGTTAGAAAAGGCTAAGTATTTTCAAAAGGTCCATTTCGGCGACCCCGATAAAAACCTATATGATGTAGGGAGGATTTTTATACTTCAGCTACAAAAAGACGATATCATAGAACGTGCTGGATCTGTGGCATTTAGCTTTACTTTGGCTCTATTCCCATTGATTCTGTTTCTACTGAACATCATCCCTTATCTCCAGGATTTTTTTCCAATAGTTACCACTCAAAATATCCTGACATTTATTCAGGAAATCCTTCCAGGAGAATTATATGCGCAAGCTGAAACGACGATTATGGATATTGTCTCCCGTCCCCGGCAAAGCTTGATTTCTCTGGGTTTCTTTTTCGCTTTGTTTTCCTCCACGCAGGGAGTCGTCTCCATGATGAACTCCTTCAATTCTGTGTACCAAACAAAAGAAAATAGAGGTTTCTTTCAATCAAGAGCTATTGCAGCAAGTATCGTTTTAATTTTGGTTCTGACGATTTTCGCAGCCAGTACAGTCATGATCATAGGGAGTATTATCATTCAAAGACTCGACGAACTCCAGGTTTTTAATTCGGGCTTTATGATTTTTCTATTTTCTACATTAAAGTTCTTAGTTCTACTTTTCATGTTCTATATCACAACTGCATTCATCTTCAGATTTGCTCCTGCAGTTCATGATAAATGGAAATTCTTCTCAACTGGAGCCCGACTTGGAGGTTTACTCATTACTTTGGGTTTTTATGGCTTTTCTTTTTACCTGAACAACTTTGCCAGCTACAATAAACTGTATGGATCAATCGGGACCTTAATAGCTTTGATGCTTTGGTTATTGATCACCTCTTTAATTGTATTGGTTTGTTTTGAGGTCAACGTAAGTCTCGACCTGGTGGAAGAGGAGAAAAAGCTTAAGGAATTTGAGGAAGAGGAAAAATACATCCCGGTGGCGAAGGATGATAAAGACTAATTATCAGGGATTTATTTTAATTTTTTGAATACAATGTACTTGCTATCTTTAGCATAAACCTGATACCCTTTACCCATCCAACCATTTGCTCTATGAAAACACTAAAGTTTCCTCTCGCAATACTTAGTCTTTGTTTAATTATGCTCTCAGCGAGCAGCTGTGAAAAATCAAAAGACGTAAAAGATGATACTGATGCACTTAATAAGTGGTTTGATGAGGAATATGAAGAATTTCTTCAAATGAGTCCTATTCAATTGACCACTCAAGGTAGGAAGGACCATTATTCCGAACTTGATGATTTTAGTGAATCTGCTGAAAAGGAAACGTTAGATTGGCTGGAAGCTAGTGTAAAAGAGATGAATGAAAAATTCTCTTTTGAACAAATCAACCATGAAGCTCAACTATCCTGGAATTTATGGGAATACCAATATGAGCAGGCAAAATCTGCTTGGGAATTTAGGAACTCCGGCTATATGTTTAACCAGATGACTGGAATGCATACCAATCTTCCAAATATCCTCATCAACTACCATAAAGTAGATTCACTTGGAGATATGGAAGCTTTGATTTCTAGATATTCTGAATTGGGTAGAGCTATGAATCAACTTTTGGAACGTGCAAAAGTTCAAACAGCAGAAGGATATAAACCACCAAAATTTGCTTATGAATATGTGATAGCTCAGTCAAAAGCCTTGATTTCAGGAGAACCTTTTGAAAAGTCCAATACGAATTCTCCATTATGGAATGATGCTATTTCGAAGATTGAAAAGCTCCAAGAAAAAGAACTGATCAATGCCGAGCAAGCGGATGAACTGAAAGAAAAAGCAAAACAAGCTTTAATTGAATCCTTCCAACCAGCATATCAGAATTTATTGGTTTGGCTGAATGAAGAACTTCCTAATTTGGAAGAAACACCTACTGGATTATCCAGACATCATGATGGGGAAGCATTTTATAATTTCAAATTAAATCAAGCAACTACGACTGATCTTTCAGCTTCGGAAATCCATGAAATAGGCCTGAAAGAAGTAGAGCGGATTCAGGCAGAAATGCTTGCCATCAAGGAGCAAGTTGGATTCGAAGGTGATTTGAAAGAGTTTTTCAAATTTGTCAATACAGACCCACAGTTTTTCTATCCAAATACCGACGAGGGAAGACAAGCCTATCTAGATGAATCCACTGCTTTCTTGGACAGCATTTCGCAAAAGCTTCCTGACTTCTTTGGAATTCTTCCAAAAGCAGAGTTAGTGGTTAAACGTGTTGAGCCTTTCCGCGAGCAAGACGGAGCTCCACAGCATTACTCACAGGGCACTCCTGATGGCAGCAGACCAGGAACCTATTATGTTCACCTTTCTGATATGACTGCCATGCCCAAAACAACCATGGAAGGTGTGGCTTACCATGAAGGAATTCCTGGCCACCATATGCAGATTTCTATTCAGCAGGAATTAAAAGATATACCAAAGTTCAGAACACAGTTCTTTTTCAATGCTTATGTAGAGGGTTGGGCCTTGTATTCTGAAGCCTTAGCTAAAGAAATGGGGCAATACAAAAACCCCTATTATGACTTCGGCAGATTAGTCAATGAAATATGGAGAGCCATCCGATTGGTTACTGACACTGGATTGCATTCCAAGGGTTGGACAGAAGCTCAATCCATTGCTTATTTTAAAGATAACTCCTCCATTTCAGATGGAGCAATTCAAGCCGAGGTAAGAAGATATATGGTGATGCCAGGTCAAGCTACCGGATATAAGATAGGGATGCTCAAGATTCAGGAATTAAGAAACAAAGCTGAAAGTGAATTGGGTGAAAAATTTGATATCAAAAAATTTCATGATCTCGTTTTAGGCCAAGGTGCCTTGCCATTGAACCTTTTGGAGGAAGAAGTCAACCTTTGGATTGCTGAATCCAAAGGTTCTGAATAAGAAATTTTATTAGACTCAAAAAATTAATCTCAAAATAATCAGGAACTTATAATAAAAGTGGAATTCAGGCTTTGCAAAATTTACCAATTATAATACCTTTGCAAACCAATTCAGGGGAATAATCCTGATAAAGACCTAGAGGAGTGGCAGAGTGGTCGAATGCGGCGGTCTTGAAAACCGTTGTACCGCGAGGTACCGGGGGTTCGAATCCCTCCTCCTCTGCATTCAAAAACCCAAGCATACAGCTTGGGTTTTTTCATTTCGAGTCGTCGGGGCTGCCCGCTGCCTGGCCCTTCGCTAAAACAGTCCACCGGACTGTTTATTAACGCTCGGTTGCTTCGCAGCTACCCGCATCCTGGCCCCTCGCTAAAAAAGTCCACAGGACTTTTTCTTTACGCTCGGTTGCTTCGCAGCTACCCGCATCCTGGCCCCTCGCTAAAAAAGTCCACAGGACTTTTTCTTTACGCTCGGTTGCTTCGCAGCTACCCGCATCCTGGCCCCTCGCTAAAAAAGTCCACAGGACTTTTTCTTTACGCTCGGTCCTCTCCTGCAAATACTACCTAAGGGAACTAAGATGAGATTTCAGTCACTATCGAATTATTTGATCTAAGAGCCAATTTAGCTAATGAGCCATGGAAGTCTGTTTGATTACAAAAAAACCCGATCAGGAAATCTGACCGGGTTTTCTTGAGTTGAATTAAATCCTATTTTATTTTACCGAATCCATCAGCTTATCCTCCAATTGCTCCTCATCTACTGTGAGTTGGGCGATGGAGACCAGGACTGTACCTGCTGTAATGGCATAACCTGCATAGGTTAGCAATACTGCGGGGACGACGCCTGGTGCGGTAAGAACCGCTGTACCTATCGCTGCGATGATCAATCCGATTTTCTTTACTTTTTGGAAGAAAATTGGTGTGGGGGCGGTTGCCCGTGTTTTTATTTCATTTAGTATGTTCATTATTTTTTGATTTAGGTTTTAGAATTTTTTTTAAGACGGAAGACGGAGGACAGATGTATGATGTCAGATGTCAGATGTACTCCTATAAGTCTTAAAGTGACAAGATCTGAAAACTGAGACTGTCTACTGGGACCTACCTTCGGTAGGCAAGCATACCTTCGGCAGGCAAGCATACCTTCGACAGTCAGGCTGCTCACTTTTCCTTCATCATATTCTTCAGAAAGTCCTGTTCAATCTCCAGTCGAACAAACAGCTCTTTCAGTTTGGCCAATTCACCTTTTAACTGCCGGGTATCTTCGATCAGTAGTTTTAGAAAGTAAGCGATCACGGAAAGCAGCAACATGGTCACCGCTCCGGCAAGGCTTAGGAGTAGCTCTGCTGTAGACATGATTCCAGTAGATATGGAATTCCCTCTGAAACAATCTGCAACTCCACCACTTCTCCCCGCTCCCATTCCCGCTCCAGCCTTTCTATCAGTTTGAGAAGTGCTAGTTTGGTAAATAGTGGGGTACCGTCGGCTCTATAACTGGTAACAGGATAGATAGAGCAAGTCTCCAGCCTGGAATCTCCCAAATAGCAGGAGATTTTACCCGAATCCCCTATTCCTATCTCCCAACCTTTTTCCTCTGAGTGGATGGGTTCCAGTTCATAGACTCCTTCCTCCAGACAGTTGGTTTCTGTACCAAAGCAAGCCTTGGGAGGCTCCCGGGTAAAGCAGAGTTGCTGCTCATCCAGAAACAATCTCCCAAGGGTAATCCCTGCCCGGTACTTTCTATGAAGCACCAGTCTCATCTTAGACTTTCTCTACTCCAAGGATCTTGGCGGCATTGTGAGCTCCATTGTTTATGGAATACTCTACCCCATTGACCATTTGCACAAATTCCACACTCAGGACAAATACGAAGTGGCTACCACTCAATTGGGTTTTGTCCACTGTCAATGTCTGAGGAAGAACCGGATCCAGAATCGAAAGGGAACCTGTTGCCGCACTGGCAACAGAACGGCTTCCCAAATCAAAGTCCACTCCCACTCCGGTAGCGGTGATCTTGTAATGGCTTGCACCACTTGGGATCGCAATCATGTCCTTTGCCGTAAAAGCCGGAAGTGCCACTTCCCAGGAAGCCACAGAGTCATTGAGACTAAGCTCAAAAAACAGGGTACTCCCTAAAGAAGAAGATGCATTCATCTCCATGTCCTTTATCAAATTCCAATCCCCTTCTTTTACTCTTCGCTCGCCTCTCACATTGACCAAGTCTGATTTCAGGACCTGCATCATAGATTGGGTAATCCGAAGGTTGAGACGCTTATCCCCGATCTGTGAGATCACAGGTCGCAAGGCATCCCGGAGCAACTTAGATGAATTGGCATTATCGGTGA
The DNA here is from genome assembly GCF_014206875.1 of Algoriphagus iocasae. Classification (GTDB taxonomy): domain Bacteria; phylum Bacteroidota; class Bacteroidia; order Cytophagales; family Cyclobacteriaceae; genus Algoriphagus; species Algoriphagus iocasae. Next base: position 190,258 of record NZ_JACIJO010000005.1, read on the forward strand.
ATTCCCGGATGTTTTCCCGGGTCCTTGCAAAGCGTGGATCGTTCATGATCCTGGACTTTTCCACCCCGCCTTTTTCCCTGGCCAGATAGCCATCTCTGGTCTTGTAAAAAGACAATCTTCCTACTGGACCTTTTAGTGTAATTATTCCTGTTTGTTTTGCCATATGTAAATGGGTTTTAGGTTAAACATGCAGGAAAATTCAATCTTATTAAACTGGTTATCAATTGAATGTGCGTTCTGTTCGCAAGCTTCGGAATAGGTGAATTTGTTCCTGTTTTTTAGAAGTTGGAAGTGGAAAGAAAAGTCAAAAAGCTAAAGTCAGAAGTCTGAAAGGAAAGGTAGTTTAAAGAGGTAGCATGGAAGTGGGAAGTTGGAGGTTGGAAGTTGTAGGTTGTCCGATGTCAGAGAAGTCAGAAAGCTGAAGGCAGAAGTCTGAAAGGA
>NZ_JACIJO010000005.1:190786-217193 GCF_014206875.1 Algoriphagus iocasae
AGTCTGAAAGGAAAGGTAGTTTAAAGTGAAGAGTTTAAAGTTTAAAGAGGTAGCATGGAAGTGGGAAGTTGGAGGTTGGAAGTTGTAGGTTGTCCGATGTCAGAGAAGTCAGAAAGCTGAAGGCAGAAGTCTGAAAGGAAAGGTAGTTTAAAGTGAAGAGTTTAAAGTTTAAAGAGGTAGCATGGAAGTGGGAAGTTGGAGGTTGGAAGTTGTAGGTTGTCCGATGTCGGATGGTGGAAAAGGATCCAATCCCCCTTGTAGATGATTGTTGATAAGATTAAAATCGTATTTAAAGGGGGCTAGGGGGATTTTGATGTAAGATTTGAGATATGTGATGTAAGATTTGAGAATAGAAGTGAGATTGGTGACTGAAGACGGGAGACAGGAGTCGGATGTCGGGTGTGGAATTTGAAATTTGAAATTAAATAGACCCTGTAGGGGTCATAGCTTAATAGCCCAGGCTTTCAAGCCTGGGTTTAAAGGATATAATTGTTCACCAGCGCTGGCCCGGGATTGCTATTCGGAAATGAAAGCCAAATGCCAGCAAGATGGAAACCGAATCGATATCGGATTTGGGATGTGAGATTTACGATTTGGTAAAGAATGTTTTTTTGAAGGATTGAAAATCCTACGATATTGGTTCGGAATTACAAATCCCGAACAGCGGAGAGATTGGTGACTGAAGACGGGAGACAGAAGAAGGAGACGGATGTCGGGTGTAGAATTTGAAATTTGGAATTAAATAGACCCTGTAGGGGTCATAGCTTAATAGCCCAGGCTTTCAAGCCTGGGTTTAAAGGATATAATTGTTCACCAGCGCTGGCCCGGGATCGCCATTAGAAGCTAGGATCGTTGCGCCAGCAAGATTGAAACGAATCGATATCGGATTTGGGATGTGAGATTTACGATTTGGTAAAGAATGTTTTTTTGAAGGATTGAAAATCCTACGATATTGGTTCGGAATTACAAATCCCGAACAGCGGAGAGATTGGTGACTGAAGACGGGAGACAGAAGAAGGAGACGGATGTCGGGTGTAGAATTTGAAATTTGGAATTAAATAGACCCTGTAGGGGTCATAGCTTAATAGCCCAGGCTTTCAAGCCTGGGTTTAAAGGATATAATTGTTCACCAGCGCTGGCCCGGGATCGCCATTAGAAGCTAGGATCGTTGCGCCAGCAAGATTGAAACGAATCGATATCGGATTTGGGATGTGAGATTTACGATTTGGTAAAAAGGAATGTTTTTTTAGACGGATTGAAAATCCTACGATATTGGTTCGGGATTACAAATCCCGAACAGCGGAGAGATTGGTGACTGAAGACGGAAGACAGGAGACAGGAGTCGGATGTCGGGTGTGGAATTTGAAATTTGGAATTAAATAGACCCTGTAGGGGTCATAGCTTAATAGCCCAGGCTTTCAAGCCTGGGTTTAAAGGATATAATTGTTCACCAGCGCTGGCCCGGGATTGCTATTCGGAGCCGGGATCGTTGCGCCAGCAAGATTGAAACGAATCGATATCGGATTTGGGATGTGAGATTTACGATTTGGTAAAAAGGAATGTTTTTTTTAGACGGATTGAAAATCCTACGATATTGGTTCGGGATTACAAATCCCGAAGAGCGGAGAGATTGGTGACTGAAGACGGGAGACAGAAGAAGGAGACGGATGTCGGGTGTGGAATTTGAAATTTGGAATTAAATAGACCCTGTAGGGGTCATAGCTTAATAGCCCAGGCTTTCAAGCCTGGGTTTAAAGGATATAATTGTTCACCAGCGCTGGCCCGGGATCGCCATTAGAAGCTAGGATCGTTGCGCCAGCAAGATTGAAACGAATCGATATCTGATTTGGGATGTGAGATTTACGATTTGGTAAAGAATGTTTTTTTGAAGGATTGAAAATCCTACGATATTGGTTCGGGATTACAAATCCCGAACAGCGGAAAACGAGATGATGGATTAGTCCAGCTTCTGGAGAAGCAGGACAACGGGAGTATCTTGCTCTTAATTAAGACCTCTTCTCACTACCCTAGTTTTCCCAAACAGATGGAGTCCGAAAACTCGACCTTTGTGGATCTTTCTGAAAAAAATGAAAAATACACATAGGTATTTGGATTCTGATTTATTGGAGACCAAGGCAATTCTACCTCCTGAAACCCGTCTTTTCTATATGAAGCTCCTTTGATGCTAAATACTCTAGCTTCTTCCGTATCATATACAACCACAAAGCTTTTATCTCCATCCCGGGCAGAACCATCCCAACTGTTATTATTCCATTCTATTCTGAACCGATAAGGGTCAATCCTTGATAAGACTCCCCCATCCACCCCGGTAAGATCTCCAGAGGATACCAACACTTTTTGGGGCTGTAATACAGGAATTCCTTCATTCGGATAGATTGCATTTTTCAACAACAGGCTCTTTGCTCGATCAATTCCTCTTTTTGTTCCTCTTTTGAAAGCTCCAAAGCCAATTGCCAATTCCTTTTTCAAAGGAGACAAAAACTCCTGAGCCAAGGCAAAAGCTTTCTGATGATAAGTTTGCAAAGAAGAACTGCTTACCGAACCAGCGCCAGGTTTAGTCCTGATCAATGTCTCCCCATTGACTTGATAGAAAACCAGATTTCCGACCTTTCCGGATATCCCTCCCAACAAACCGTCTGTTACTTTTCCCATACTTATTAAAATTTATGTGTTCAATTATATTCATCAGCTAAACCATCATTTCAGTCATTTTCTAATCCGAAACGGGACTTTGTGATAACCCGATTTTCAGCCAGCTTTTCTTCAATTCATATCCGATGCATTATCGGGTGAGCATCGTAGAAGCATCGTAGGAGTATCGTAGAAACATCGTCCCAAATACAGATTTCATAAAAATCGAATAAGTAAAATGGCTAAAGAATCATGACTTTTCTTCCGCAGAGTTTTGGTTATATGAATATCCGCTTTTGCACCACCACCCTTTTATTCTTTGATTGAAGAGACGGAAGAAAGAAGACCGAAGACAGGAGCAAGCTAGACCGGAACTTCAAGGCTTCTTTTTTGCAGTCTAAAGTCTATACTGGTAAGATTACAGATAATCATATTTGGTTAAATCATATACTTCCGAATAATTTCTTCGGGGATACCGGAGAAAAGGGCAAAGTCCGATACGGTTACAAACTGATGGGGTTCTTTGTTGACATAAGCGCGGGCTTTATGTAGGAGGATCTGGGCATATCGCTCACTTCTTCCCGTCAGGCAGACTACATCTTTTGGGTAAATAACAGCACGTTTATTGATCATGATACACCTCCTTGAATTTTTTAGTGTGTCGCAGAATTTCCGTTGATATTTTTCTGGTACCTCAAAGTCTCTGCAGTCCAGGCCTCACAGCCTCCTGCCAACAATAACAGCCTATAAATCCATTTTTTACAGGAATTAAAATTGATCCCTATCAATTCAGTCAATGGGATAAATTCCTCTCGTAGAATCTTTAATTCCCTTTGCACCACCGACAAGGCATCATCTCCCACGGAGTCCATCAAAAGGATGATTTCATTATGTGGATCGCCGATAGCTTTCTCTTTTTGATAGGAAGCTAGATCATTGGATAAATAGATATATCTAGCCAGAGAGATTTCCAGCAAATCAGACACACATCCTCTTCTATCTTTTCCCTTCTTGATCAGAATCATAGCCAAATAAACACCGGAGCTTTTGGGTCTCATCAGTCTATATTCTTCCAGATTTGGTTTCACCCTTTGCATTTTTATACGGGTTTCCCATTGTAAAGCCTCCAAGTATTTATGCCATTCAGTTTGCCATTGCTCCAGCAAAAAAGAATCTCTTTGTTGCTTCTCAAAGTTCCTATAGAGTTGGTTGAGTTCATTTCCCAAACAATGGATCCTGAAGTCAGAATGGAAAGAATCCCCATTCTTCAAAGCCTCCAGAAAATCGATCATTTCTGTATTATGGACTATGTCTAAAAGATCATCCAGTAAAAACAAGCCCAGGAAAAATTTCATGATCTGTTCCAGCCTTTCTTTATTCTCCTCCGGGAAAAGGAATCCGGTAAACCAGTTGATTTTCTGAACCCTGCAACGCTCCAGTTCAGCTGGATTGTCAAATAAATTTGCTTCCCAAGCCCATTTGAGGACCTTATCATCCAAAACTTTGCAATGAAGATTCATCGCTTTGGGAAAATTATAAGTCTTTTTCATGCTCATTCATTAAGGTATATTTCAGACGCTCCACTGTACTGATGCTGCAATTGAATAGGTCAGCTAAATCCTGATTTTTGAGGTATTGTCCTATGCCTGGGAGTTTTTTAAGTAAAAGTGGAAAGCCTTCCTTAAACTTTTTGGCTTTGATGGCCTCCTGCTCCACATGCCGCTTATTGATCCGATGTACAACTTCCAATGCCAGTGAATAGAATTCAGGCTTCTTAGCTAGTAATTCTGTTTCTGCCTCAAGAGTAAATCCTAAATAAACCGTATCTGACAAAGCCTTAATAATTGATTTGGAAGGAATATTTGTCCTAAATGACTTCTCATCAAATGCTGTGTCTGACTTGCCAAAAATCCTGACCAACTGAAACCCTGCTTTACCCTCCTGATAAAGTCCCAAAAAACCTTCACAGATATAGCGACTTTTGATATCGACTGTATCCACCTTTTTAAGTATCTCTCCTCTGGATACCCTTCGCAATATGAGTTTATGAAATACGCTTTCATATGCCTCATCAGAAAATTTCTTGATCCTGTTGTAGTCAGCGATCAACTGATCCATGTAATCTCGCTTTTCCATTTATTTTCCAATTAAAAATGTACTCAATCAAAACAGTAGGGTGAAAAGCCATTCCAAAGAATCCTGTTAAAAATCAACTAATTCCTACGTGTTAATTTATTGTTAAGTGATATTCGATCCAAATAAAAATTTAGGAATCACTAATTTTTATATAAAAAACCCTCAAATGAGGGTTTTTTCTAGCTCTTAACCCATTCTCCCTTATTTGAGGTAGACCTTTGATTATCAGATTAGTAATTTCAGTTCAGGAAGTAATCAACTCTTTTCCACCTGCCATTTGTGCCTAGGAATATGGCATTAATGGCTAGGATGAATTCCCTAAAGAATGAGACCTAAAATGAAAAAGCATATCATGGACAAAATAGCTTCAAAACTTCTGATTCTCCTCTGGACCTATACAGGATTGGATAAACTTATCCAGTTTGAAGCAAGCCGGAAGGCTTTTCATAACCAGACTTTTCCTGCGGAGTTAGCGGAGGTGCTGGCATATGTTATTCCGATCTCTGAGTTGCTGATTGCCCTGCTCCTGCTCTTTTCGGTGTTGTGTCCGGGGCATCTTCAAGCCTACTCTTACCCGGTATCTGCATCCGAATCTGAGCGGGAGCTTTAACCCTAGTAAAAAAATAAAATGAAAGGAGATCAAAAATGAAATGAATCATACACTAAAATGCCCTGTAAGACTCCCTTCCAAAATAGAAGATTCAGAACAAAAACGAACTAAATCATGGAAAAAACTGACGTTTCTTTTCTATTAAGTTTACCCCTACTCATGCTATGGGGATATTCATCAATCGAAAAAGTACTTTTCTGGCAGGAAAGCTACCGAGCTTTCCTAAACCAGCCATTTCCGAATCCTTGGGGAATTGTACTGGCCTATGTAGTACCAGGCTTTGAGATTTTGCTTGTGATCTTGCTGCTGTTTCCAGAAACGAGATGGTGGGGATTCTTGGGTTCAGCTCTTCTCCTGAATTCCTTTACAGTATATGTGGGCATGGTCTGGATCGGAGTCTTTCCTGAAACTCCCTGCAACTGTGCCGGACTAATCAACCTGTTAAACTGGGAAGGTCATCTTTTCCTAAATCTTGGATTTTTTAGCCTTACTGTTCTGGGATTATGGTTCACAAAAAGAGGGGCCGAAGCCCCTCCAGATGGCGTTAAGTTGAAATCAGACTAGTAAATTCTTTTAATTAAAATTAGATCTAAACTAAAAACACAAAAACAAAATTCAAAAATAAAACAAAAGTGAAAATCTATCCGACCCAAAATCAGAACCATGTTGTTTGGGCCCATGCTTCTGAAGATGGATTTTCCCGGGAGAAGCTGAAAACCCGCAATTGAGTAAGCTACAACCAAACGGTTTTGCCGATTTTTTGATTGGTTAAAAAAACGGTGCATTATGAAACGTAAACAATTAAGTATTTCAATGCTGGTTCTTGGACTGGTGGCTTTTGGTACTTTTGCCTTCACTCCACCAAAGTCCACTACCGGCTTATTTGCTCAGGACCCTACAACCCCTTCAATCTGGTATGACCTGACTGAAGTAGAACCGGGGGATGATACCTACCGCTGCATCAGCACTGGGAATTGCCTTCGGGATGAGCCCTCTGTGAGCGGTACTGTTGTTCAGCAAGGAATGTTTGTCAAAAATTCTGAAAACCTTCCTATTGCTGATTAAACAGTAATTTGAATTTGATCTAATCCGTAAAAGCCTTTTTGAAGTTCAAAAGGGCTTTTTTATATAAATCAGGGGCAGAAGCCGTGCTCACTCCCACCCCAAAAAATATCGTTCGGGAAATCCTATCCTACTCAAATCTATGAGAACCCATTCCTAATGAATGAACCCGGAAGATTGGACTGTGACACATAATACTCCCAAAGATTATTTTCCGATAGCTACCTGATATTGGGTTCTAGCCCATTCAATTGCAGTTCATCCTCTGGGATCGGAAAGACATACCTGGGAGAATTCGGTGGCAACGAATATTCAACTTCATTTACTGTGCGGGTCAGAGTCTTTGCCAAGGCAGGTTCCAGATTTAACCTTCTCAGGTCATTCCAGCGCAAACCCCGAAACGCCAGCTCTTTCCTCCGTTCTTTCAAAACCAACTTCAAGGCTTCTGTCTGATCCAAATCCTCCCATGGCTGAAATTCACCAAGCTGATATCGCTTCTCCATCAATTGGTTCAGATAGGCCAAACCTTCCTTAATTCTTCCAAGCCTGATTTCAGTTTCGGCCAGGATCAGATACATCTCTCCTGTCGATAACCCTGAAAAGAGCGCGTAATCCCCTGAAAAACTTCCCCTGAACACATAGCCCATGGCACTTTCATTTGGCTTCCTGTAATACAGCTCCTTCCTTAAATCCAGCGAATCATAGGAATCAAATAATTCCTGATCCACAAAAGTCAGGTTGCTATAATGGAACAACTGGCCATTCAATACCGAATAGTACAGGGTTTCTTTGTTAAAGGGAGCAAAGGAAAAATTACCTGAGGGCATCACCTCATTGAAGTCCAGCAATTCGGCACCAGATTCCAAACTTGCCTTGGCCCATTGATTGGCCATTTTATAATCCGACATGCTCAGATATACCCTGGCCAAAAGCGCCTGTCCCGCTGCTTGGGTTGGCCTGGTGGAAATCACCACCGTTTCCGGTAATAACCCGACCGCCTCATTCAAATCACCCAAAATCTGATCATAAGTTTCCTGAAGGGTAGTTCTCCCCTGCTTATCGGTGATTTTTGGTTTGGTCCGGATCACTACTCCCAACAAACCGCTTGCACTTTCTTCCCTGTAAACTGGTGCAAATTGCCCAGCTAGATCAAAGAAGGCCTTGGCTCTCATAAACAGTGCCCTACCGATCAGTTCATCCCGCTCTTCATGCTCGGAATCATTAACCTGATTCATCTCCTTTGCTTCCTCCAATACCACATTGGCGTAGAAGACCTGACGGTATGGAATGAGCCAATCCGAAGCCTGGGGAGTATCAAAGATCTCTTCTTCCCAGATATAGGAGCTTTGATTGGGAATGGAATTAAAGGACTGAAAGCCTTGGTCCGTAGTCCAAAAATCATCCGTCCCATTAAAGACCAGTGCAGGAGAATCATTCATCAGAAAATTGGTATTATCCAATAAGCCCTGTAATTCTGCTAAGGTTTGGGGCACCACCAAGCTCTTGCTGGGTTTTTCATCCAAAAATCCATCACAGCCAACCAATAGCAGAAGGATGGCTAAGAATTGAAATTTATATTTTTTCATGTGTTTATAATTTTTTTTTAAGGTCACATGGAATCTTCGCATGAATTATAATCAGCCCTCTGTGTGTCGCTTCGGGTCATGCTTGATTTCATATTTATACTTGTTTAAGGGTAAAACCAAAAAGCCTGACAGCAAAAGCCCCTATCAAAAGCCTTTGTGAATAGAAGCTGCCAGGTTTTTGGGTCGATCAATTTAAAATCCTGCACGGATGCCAAGGGAAAGGGAAGTCAATGCCTGATTGGTCTGGTAGTCAGGGTCCTCATAGGAATCTGTCTTTTTCCAGATGACACCCAGATTATTGGCATAGCCATATACCTCCAATGAGCGAAATCCTATACCCAGTACCTTCCTTGATTCAAGGGAATAACCTAAGCGAACATCCTGCAAGCGGATATGGTCCCCCGGGATCACCATGATTTCAGATCGGTTGTAGAAATTATCCCGATTGGACACTTGGCTTTGTGGAAAAGATGGAACCGTAGTCAGAGCCTCATCTCCAGGTTCCATCCAGCGCTTTGCATAATCCCCATGAATGATTCCGCCCTGATACAGACTGTTGTAATTCAGTGGTTGTCTCCTTACAAAATATCCCAATCTGTAAGAGATATTCACTGAAAGGGAAAATCCTCTCCAGGCAAAGTTGTTAATCCAGGAACCGAATACCGTGGGCCGGGCCGAACCATGATATACCAAGTCCTCCACCGGGGTGGCATTCAGAATCGCATTGTAATTGGAACTGGGTTCCCCATCTTCCAATCCCAAAGGATCTCCGGTATCCCCATCCAGTCCGGCCCAAGGGAACGAGAAAATCGAGAAGAGCGGATAACCAGTCAGGGGTGCCGGAAAAGTTTCCCCTCCTCCTCCAAATCCGGTATACTGTAGGGGCAGTGCTTTGACTTCATAGCCCGTTACTTCCTCCTTCAGCCAGTTAAAAATCAGCATCTGGTTCCATTTCAGTTCCTTGTCCAGCACTTTGAAATTCAATAGCAGGTCCACCCCTTGGGTTTTGGTATCGGCGAAGTTCCCCCGGAAGAGACTCACCCCTGTTGATGTAGGAAAAGGCTGGTCCCCGATCAGGTCCAATCCGGTCTTGTTGTAATATTCAATGCTGCCAGACAGAAACCCGTTTTTGGATTCAAAATCCAATCCCAAATTGATGATTTTTATCCGTTCCCAGCGCAGCTCAGGATTCGGTGGATTTTGTATGGCATAGCTGGGAAGACGGGTCAGAAAATTGTTGTTTCCGCCAATAAAGTTGGCAGTGGTGTAGGCACTTACCGAACGGTTGATGTTTCCATTGTACCCATAGGTAGTCCGGAGCCTTAAGTAAGGCATCCAGTCCGCTTTATAAAAGCCCTCTTCACTGATGACCCAGCTTCCTCCCACAGACCAAAGCGGAACACCCCGGTCATTCGCCTCTACCCCGAAGATGTTTGACGCATCTTTTCTGGCACTGGCAGAAAGCGTATATTTTTTATCCAGGGTGTAAGAAGCATTGGCATAATAGGACAGGAACCGATCAGCGTTCCCTGTATGCGAGTTACGATACGGAATATTAGCCAAAGACTGATTGTGGTACCTGCGGAATCGCGTCACATAATCCACGCCCAAAGAAGATCCCAGTTCATCATCGTATCCATAGAACCGTGACTGGTTAGACAGCCCGTCCACTGACTTGATTTCAGCTCCCGCCAATGCTGCGACCTGATGGCGTCCATTCCAGGTCCTGTTCAGCGTTGACTGAAAACGCAGGTGGTGACTCTCTGACCTGGACTCACCCAGATCTGCAATACTGCCCTTAGGTACGGCCAGGCTAAAACTTCCGTCCTCACCCACTTGCGTAAAGGAATTGATCAGATCACGGGTATAAAATGTACGCTCATCATTGAGTTCCCAGCTTCTGCCGTTGTTTTCCCAATACTGGTACAAAGCATCCAAGGTCCATCCTTTACTTAGTTCATAACTCAGTCCCAGATTTCCCCTGAAATCAAAATATTCCTGTTCATTGATCAGGTTCCCGAGCTCAGCCAAGGGATAGTATCTCCAGTCCAAAAGGCCCAGCTCTTCCGCCCCATCGGTAAAAGTTTCCCGGTATCCCCTGCCAACGGAAAGCGGATTTCCCTGTCCATCGGCCAAGAGGATGTAATTGGCAGAAAAGCCCTGGGGAAGATCGGTTCGTCGATTGCTCTGCCCGTTGACCAAATACAGGCCGGTCTGTAATCGGAGCCTGTTATTTAAAAAATTCCAGTAATTCTTCAGGTTAAGCGTCAATCTGGAATTGTCATTTCCCACCGTTCCGCTCAGGTTTTTATCATAGCCCACAGAAAGTCCATAGACATGCTGGTCTTTTCCTCCCCGGATACCCAAAGCATACTGTTGCTGTAGAGCAGGCCGATAGTAGTACCTGGCCAGATCGTTTCTTACATCCTGTGATGCAAAAGCGGTCAATCTTCTGTCTGCCTCCTCCTGGGTGATCTCTCCGTCACGCAAGGCAATCAGCGTTTCAACTCCTGGACTCAGCAAAGGCTTGTTCCTGGAATTCTCCCGTGAATTGTACAAGCCTCTGGAAAACAGATCCTGCTCCACTTCCAGAAAGTCTGCAGGGGAAATTGTAGGGGCATAAAACGGATCCTGCTCCTCAATCTGGGTGACATTTGCCGTAAAGGTCACCTGCGTGGGCGTATTCCTTTTGCCGTTTTTTGTGGTGATGACGATTACCCCATTGCCTGCCCTGGCTCCCCAGATCGAAGCCGCTGCGGCATCCTTGAGTACCGTAATACTTTCCACATCATTGGGATTGATGCTTTCCAATGGACCATCATAGGGGAAGTTATCCAGGACAACCAAGGGCTGGGACTCGGAGAAAATAGTGGAGGTACCCCGAATCGATATATCATCTGATCTTCCTCTGTCCCTGTTAAAGACCAGACCTGGAGTTACATCCTCCAGCCTGTCCAAAATTCCGGTGCTGACTCTTCTGTTTACCAGCGTTTCATCCAGTGAGGCAAAGGAACCTGTCGCCCTTTCCCGGGGTAGTTCCTGATAGCCTGTGGAGACGATCTCCACCCCAGCAAGATCAATTCCCTCCGTTTCCATGAGGATCTCCATCATCCCCTCTACATTTCCTACTTCCAGTTCCTGGGTGGCAAATCCCACAAAACTGAAAACAAGGACGGGATTTCCGGAACGGGGAACAGCAATTGAAAACGCTCCATTTTCATCCGTTACCTTCCCTCTTGTGGTACCTTTAAGAACTACCGTCGCTCCTGGAAGCGGAGTTTGATCAACTTGGGACAATACCGTCCCGCTCAGCGTTTTTTCCCCAGGCTGCTGGGCCTGTAGCGTACCTGCTGTCAAGAGCAGGAACAACCAGTTCAATAGTAGGTATTTTTTCATTTTTGATTGGTGTTTATTGATTTTCATCAGAAAGATTTTCCTGGATCAGATCGATCAATCCCTCCGCTTCCGAAGGAATTTTCAGGGAGCGGATCAACCGCCCTTCCCCATCGATCAGCATCAGGCTGGGATAGGCCTGGATGTCATAGTATTTAAGAAATGGGTGTATGTCCCTGCCTCCCAAAAACAGGTGTTCATTTCCAAAAGAATAGCTTGGGTTTTCGCTCAGGTATGTTTTCCAGAGTACCGGGTCCGGGTCTGTATTGATGGAGAGCAGTGCAAAATCCTCACGTCCCTCCAATTCCTTTTGGACTTTGCAGAGCTGCCTCTCGTGCATGAGTTTGCTGGGCAGACAACCTGGAAACCAGAAAGCAAGCAACAGGGTCTTGCCTCGGTAAGCCTCGAGATCAGTGGAGTCTCCGTTCAGATCAATCAAGGGCAAGTCCTTGACAAGACTTCCGACACGGTGTGCAGCAGCAAGGGATTCCAACCCCGAGCGGATCTCGGGATCTGAGATCCTGTCAGATACACGGGCAACGGCATTGCCAAAATCAGGCAGGCGGTAATAGTTTTCAAAGAGGAACCTGGCCACCAATCTGTCATAGACCAGAGTGGAAAACAGGGTACCCAAACGCGAAAAGAGTCCCTCTCCGGCATAAAAAGCCAGCAGGCTTTCCCGCTCCAAGAGATACTCCTGATAGAAAGCACTGGCTTCGGCAGCATCTGCTGAGACCTCCAGATCCCCGATTCTGTCCAGATACCCTTCCAAAAGTTGCTGGGAATCGGACCTGGCCTCCAAGGGAAGGTTTTTGATCAGGGAAATTGATCTGGAGGCATTTTCCCCGAGGACATCAGCCCGAAGGATATCAAGAAAACCCTCAGAAAGTCTGCCTCGGTATTCCTCCAAAATCAAAAGTCTGGAATCATCCAGCACATCTTTTTTCAGCCGCTCCTCTATCCATCCCTTTCGATCCGGGCCAAAAGAAATAAACTCCATGGTACGGGGTGCATAGCCCTCAACCAGAGGAGAGCGATCCATAAAACTCTGCTGCAGTTCGTTAGGATCCTGGCCTGCCTGAAGATGGAAGGCAGGGGTTTCCATAAAAGAGACTTTATTCTCCTCCCTTGCCAATCGATGCTGAAGCTCAAACTTCAGTGAATCAGGACCGGCAAATACCAATTGTCCCAAGCGGAGATCCAGGCTAAAAATCAGCGAATCCCCGGGCTCCACCAGGAAGCGGTCCATATATTGATCTCCCAAAACTGAGGCAATGGAAATATAGCCTTCCTCTGAAATGGGCAAAGATTCAAAATGTAGCACCTTCTTACCGGAAGCACCTTGAAGCATACTTCCCTCTTGTAGCACTACATAGCTGGATTCCATACCCACATAGGACACATAGCGCCCCAAATACTTTTCCCAGAAGGTCACCAAAAGGGAATCCTGCATTGCCTCCGAACGGATTTCCCCATAAACAAACACGGGCAAATCCTCCATCCTAAGACCCTTCCCCTCCGAGTAGGCTGAAGGGATTGCTCCCTTCCGACCTAGAGAATTAGAATTATCAACTAAACTAGTACTAGTATCTAGACCCAAGACACAAGACACAAGACTTTGGTTTTTTGGTTTCTGAGGGACATTTTGTCGAACCGAAAGGATAGGAATCCCAAAGACTGAGACAGAGGCGGATTGGAAACTAGAGTTCTCCAACCCTATCCTCATGTCCTGGTCGCTATCAACTAAACTAAATCCCTTTTGAGACTGAAGACTGAAGACTGAAGACTGAAGCCCAGGTCCCCCATCTATATCCTGAGGTGCAACTGAGAAGAAAGTATCGGAACGGGTCTCCCCGCTCCGATGGAATCCTGCTATGGCAGGTATTCCGGGGTTATCAACCAACTCAATCCCCGGGGGTGAATCAGCAACTTGACTACTTACTTTAATTACAATACCGAAGAAGAGAACTAATACAAATCGAATAGTTACTCCGCGTATATGGTTATTGGTACAGGAGATATGCAATCCTTCGGCTTGCGAGATAAAGTCGCTTCGCTTCTGAGATATGTCAGCTTGTGGCTGACGAAATACAGCTCCTTTGTCGCTGAGATAATTCTTCGAGTGAATTGAAATAGATCGACTTCGTCGATGAAATAGACCGCCAATTAAAGGAGATATACCTTCGGTGAGATAATCCCGAAATTTCGTGATAAAGATATCCCGCCAATGGCGGGGAAATAAGGTCTTGATGCTACAGAGTATATCTACTAACCAGTTGGATTTGAATTTGCTTTTGGGAGGACATAGGTATCCCAGGAAGCATGTGAATAGAAATTTTTTCATGCTTGAAATGTATTTGATGCTGGGCCCGCCACGGCGGACAGGTGTCGGATGACCGATGACCGATGTTGGAAAACCGTAGTGTGTCAGGCTGAGCGGAGTCGAAGCCTATTCACGTTACGTTCGATTACCAAAATCCCGTGGTTTCACCGTCATTGCGAGGCGAGGTACGAGCCGTGGCAATCTCGGTCTCATTGAGCAGTCGCGCAGTTTTCAGGTCATTTCCATGCCTTCGGCAGGCAGGCGACGACGAGGTACGAGGAGAAATCTCAAAGAAAGTCCACAGTCAACAGTAGTCAGTGAGCAGTCGCGCAGTTTTCAGGTCATTTCGAAGGAGGAACGACTGAGAAATCTCTATCGTTTAATGAGATTTCTCTCTTCGCAAGCTCCGTTCGAAATGACATACTATTCCCACCCTGCCCTGCTAAGGCACCCAGCATTAATGAATAAATAAGAAATGTATCAGCGCTACCGGCATTAAAAGCTTGCTGATGTGAGTGTGTGGTAACTGTACTTCTGGGAGCTGCGCAATCTCCGGATATGTCCCTTCCTAAAAAGGAAGAAAGCAAGTACAGCCTTAAAAATGCCTGAATCCTCAAATAGGATTCTTGGGCTTAAGAGGATACAGGCGATCTACCGCGGTGATGCCAAGTTCCTCTGGTAATAGGTTATATTCAATAGGTAGCGAGCAATGTGTCCCAAGGCAAAAAGCAGCCCTCTCCCCTTTCCAGAAATTCCTTCCCGGGAAGCTTGGTAATCCAGAAAAAATCAAGGTCTGTTCCATGATACTTGGGTTATATCTCAAAAGAGGGGAACCAGCATCAAAAAAAGAGGCGTGGAACCCAACTTACCGACACCAGGTACCTAGGATAGACCTTGAACACGGAAAGAAGAGCCCACGCCAATGGCGTGAGCAATCCACTTTTCCCCCATGTTCATCGAAATTTCCTAGGTTTCGGTATCGAGGTAATAAGTGCGATGCTTATTTGATTAAATCATTAAAGAATCACAAATAAATAAAATCTCTATTTCAAAAGAAATTTTACATAGCAATAACTAAGCATAAAACTAAAGAAGTTTTTTGAATTTGCAAATAGCAATGACAAAAAAAACTAAATTCGAATTAGCTGTAATTCAAAAGGTTAAAGATATAAGAATTGAAAAAGAATTAACCCAAAGAGATATTGCAGCAATTTTAAATTTTTCTGAAGGTTTTATTGGGCAAATTGAGAGCCCTTTACATTCAAGTAAATACAATCTTAATCACTTGAATAAATTAGCATTAGAAATGGGATGCTCTCCTAAAGATTTTCTTCCCGATACTCCTTATCCTGAAGAGGAAAATCTTTAATATTCTATTATCAAATGCTTTAATTTTTTGAAGGGCTTTAAAAATCTCCTAATAGTTTAGTATTTTTAATATATGAAACTAATCGTTTAATTTTTCTATTTATAGGGTTTAATAACTTTGCTTTCTCTCAAGAAAGATATGGCCCATACAAATTCACAAATTTGTAGATGATGAAACCTTCTCGGTTAAAATAGGGGATGGAAAAGCTGAGAAAATCCGTTTAATTGGTGTAGATACCCCAGAAGTAAAATGGGAAGGACTAATAGAAGAACAGCCTGGGGGTAAAGAAGCTTCTGAATATGTGAAGAAACTGTTAAAAGGGAAGAAAGTCCTTCTGGAATATGATGTACAAAAGCGTGATCGGCATGGAAGGACATTGGCTTATGTGTACCTTGAAGATAGCACATTTCTAAATGCTCATCTACTTGAAAAGGGATTAGCACGAATGGCGACCTATCCTCCGAATGTGAGGTATGAGGAGGTTTTTTGAGAAGAAAGTATTTAAGGGAAAAACGCCTAACTCTACACTACTAAAACCCGTCTGATCTCTTCGACTAAAAGAAATTCATTTTTTCAAAACATTTATTATCATGTTTATACTCTTTTTAACGTTAGTAAAATTCATTTCCACTTCGCAAATCAAACACACTAAATTCCTTAGATTGTCTGTAAAGTATGTTCAGAGTAATAGCTCTATGTTCAGATAAGATTAAAAACAAACTATAGATGAGACCTTCTGAAATATTAAGACCTAGACTTTTAGAGACCTTTTCCGCAATCAGTAATTATGTTTACCAATCAAACAGGAAACAAAATCCTAATATAAACTACTTGATTGAACAGTATTTTACTGAAGTTTTTAATGTTTTATATCCAGAAAAAAAATTCATACACCTAGAGAATCAACAGATAAATTCAACCAAAATAGACATCCTAAGTCAAGATGGGACAATAGGAATCCAGACCACAGCCATAACAAAGTTGGAAAAAGTTAAATCAACGATTCATGAAATAAAAAAGATCTATCCTAATCTTCAAGAACTTTATATGGTATACCCTAATAAAAAAAAGGTAAATCGAAAAAAAGAAATTTTACAGCAGGACATTAAACTTTTTGAATATTCTTTTGAAGAACTGGAAGAATATATTTGGAAGAACAAAAGGGATTCTATTGAAGAAATTCTTTCAATTTCAAAAAACCACTTTTTCAGGATTTCAAATGTCCAAGAAACCTTTCAATTTCTTGAAACCCTAGAATTCAACCACTTTATCCAAGGGTTGAACAAGGTAGAGAAATACATCCCTAGGAAAGTCAGTTATAGCTTTTTTGAAAATAATTCTAAAGAAACAAAATTAGTCAAGGTAATAGAACTTTTAAAAAAGGAACCTAAAGTCGCATTAATTGGAGATCCTGGTTACGGGAAATCATTTGAATTAATAGAATTAGCTCATCAAGTCGCTTCAAAGGAGATTGGGTACCCTATTTTTCTTCGCCTAAAAGACTGCTTACCAAGCAAAGATTTCAAAGATTATTTACCAGAACAATATGAATTGTTATCTAGACAAAAGGTAATCCTTCTCTTAGATGGATTTGATGAAATTCCAATTCAAGAAAAAGATCTATTCATTCAAAGATTTATAGATTTTAATAATTCTTATCCTGATGTAAATCTCATTTTTTCCATCAGATCTAATTTTTATTCTAATGTCTTGGAGGGGAAAATTAATGGGGTTTGCCCAGTTTACCTTAACAAATTTTCCTGTGAGGAAATCAGCTCTTATGTCTCTTCATTCTTTGAAATTGATCCAGAGAAATTTATAAGCAGCTGCTATCAAAATTCCCTCATGGAAATGGCCGAAATACCATATTACTTGAAACTATTAGCGCTAGAATACCAATTGGAAGGCGGACTTACAGGAAGTTCTTCGGAGATCTTAAGAAAACTTTTTGAGAATAGAATTGAACATGATTTAACGAATCATTTCAAAAATAGCCTACCCACAAAGGTCAACAAAGAAAATATTCAGGATACTTTAGAAAAAATAAGCAGTATCATGACTATTGGAGGTTTTACTCAAATTCCTCATAGATTTCTTAAAGAAATTGTACCAGCTGACCAATTAGAAATTCTAAGTCAGCTACTTATCTTTAAACCAAGTGACCGGACCTCCAAAGCTCAATGGATGTTTGAACACAATAAAATTCGCGATTATTTAAGTGCCCGAAGTCTATTAAATCTAGACATTAATGAAGTTAAACAATTGGTCTGCGTACCAAATTCAGTAATAATCTGTTCCAATTGGAAAGATGCCATACTTTTATTCCTGAACATTATACCAACCTCACATAGGTTATTTGACCCCATATGTAATCTGGTGATTTCAAATAGTAAAACTGAAATTTTTAAAGTGGAGCGGGAAAAATTCAATCCAACAATAAGGTTTCTGCTTTTAAAGAGGATTTTAGAATACTATAAACCGCTAACAATATGGATCCGGTTAAAGGATATCAGTGAAAATAGACTTGCGTATTTTTCTCAATCTGATGATAGTTTTGAATACCTCTTAAACGAAATCGAAAATGATTCAAATCACCGACGACACCGTCTAAGCTGTCTTTTTATACTAAAGGAATTTAGGAATCTAGCTCATTTTCAAAAAGAACAACTCAAGACTGCATTTTTACCCATTTTAAAAGAAAGTCAATCCGATGTCCATTTAACAGATTACTTAATCCAAACATTTGCTCGATTAAGAATCACTGATCAGGCAACCATTATTCAATTCCGAAAATTATATAGCACAAGAAAAAACCAATTTATTAGAGGAGGAATGTATGAGTTTATTGCCAATTTGGATGATCCAGATGAATGGGTAGACTATCTTCTTGAAGGAATGCTATTGAAAAAATCCAATGATCCGGATCGAGATGGTATCAGCAACGGCGCAGAGAGTCTTTTGATTGAAAATGCGTTCCAAATTCTAAAAAAACCATCTTCTTTCACAAAGGTTCTAGAGGAATTCTTGAGCAATGATGATTACCATTTAAATTTCAATTTTGATAAAATCCTGGATATAGTTTTAAAAAAATCTATTGAACACTACATAAGCAACCCTAATCTATATAACCTAGTATTGGCACTTCATTCAAAATTGAATGGTCCTTTCCACCATGAATATACAGATCTATTTCATCACTACTTTAAGGAAACCAATTCCTACAATAAGGGGCTAATTGATTTATTAGAAAAATCGAGCTATAAAGTCGATTATGGGAACAACTATGAGATTGGATTCTTTGTAAGGAATGACACTTTTCCAACTTTCGAAAAGCTTCTATCCTTAGGAAAACTGACTTTTGAGGATTCTGAAAAAGTTTATTTTGCATTAAAAGCTATTGGAAATGATTTTCATCCTGAATTCAAAAAGAAAATCGAACACTTATCAGGGAAAAAAATAATCTTAGAAAAACAGATTGATACCACCAACATGACACAAAAGAGGCAGTTGGAAGAATTAGCCTGTTGGTTTAAAAAAGAAGTATTAAAGGAAGAAATAATCAAAATTCTTGATCAGGAAAATGAAATAACTATTGAAAAACTTAGTAAATCCTTAATTGGGTTAGACCACCTTTTCAATCAACGACTTGGCATTCATCATTGTGCCAAAAAAGTTTTAAGAGATCTTTTAAATAAGGATTCTAAATCTTCCATTGAAATAAAAAGGTGGCTAGCCAATGAGGAGGAGATTGAATATTACCTAATTTATCGAATCCACCTCATGATATATCATCATGACCCAAATCAATTTTTGAATAACCAACAAATAAACTTTCTTCAATCTTGGTTTGAAAGAAATCTTGATACAGTAGATTTCTATTCGATCAATCTTTTTGGGCAAGTGAACCAATATCAATTATACAAGGCTGTTTACCTAACCTATTTCTATGAAAATTTTGGCTTTCCTTGTTCGGAAGAAAAATCATTGGAAATGCTGGCATTTTGTAACCATACTCATGGAAAATTTCAAACTGTTACTTTGGAAACAATCATAAAGAGAGTAGGAAGATCAAAAGTAGAAAAGAGAATTGAGGAGAATATTTTAAATCAAAGAATTCAAAACACGTTAGCCGTAAAAACACACAATAATTATGCTTTTAAGTACAAAAAAGAGCATCTTTTCCCTGTCATTTTTAATTCTTTACTAAATTCCAGTGAAACCGGTTCTGTGACCCCAGAATTAAGTGAATTTTTCAGAACTAATAATGATCCAAGATGGCTATTTCCACTTTTCTGGAAATTTATTGAAGAAGACCAGCGGTATATTATTGACCACATACCAGAGGAGCACTTTAATGAGGATTTAAGAAAATTAATAAATGATTTAATAAAGCTTCCAGCCTCTAAGGATCTTGAAAAATCCATCAATAATTTATTGTTGAAAAAAGGAGACATTGATGGAATGAAAAGAACTTTAAAATGGATCAATAAATACAAAATCAATCCATTTAGTCACTCCAATATTGAATTGGTTCATTTCAATAATATTGAGGCACTTCCATACTTGCTTATTTTATTAAAAACATCCTACGATAAGGAAATTTTGGACAATGAAAGAATAGATACTATCTGGAGCAAAGCAAGGTTTGGTCTAATTGAATTAGCAAAACGATCTCAGGAATTTGCAATTACTATTATAAATGAATTAGAAAAATTCATTGAAATTGAATCAAAATCGATTGATGATATAAGACATAATTATGAAATAGTTGAGGATATCAAAATATTGTTAAGCCAAGAAAAATTACAGCAACAACCATTAACATTTAAGCAGTGCTTTGAAGTATATGAAAGAGTTTATTAATTTTTAAAATTCTCTCAAAGCCATTAGTATTAAACGAAACAAAATAATTCTTAATTACAATATTTTATAAAAAATAAGAGTATTTAAATTTTAAGTGGATATACCAATTAAAATTTTTTATTTAAAAATCAAGCAAATTTCAATCTTATAAATTAATAGATTTTTTTTTTAAATAAACGTTTCTACCCAATAAAAATCCTTTGGTTATTTACTATCTGCAAAAGTTTTATTTTCTTCCAAAATCGGCTGGAATTTCCCCCCATACTTTAGTTTCCCACTTAAGAATTTTATTTTCAAATGAATTATTCCTTAACCAAGTCAATGCACGGTCTAAAAGGGCAAATAGTTCCTGATTTTTTTCTGTCCGCTCTAATTTTGTTCTCATTTTGACTTTCTTAACCCAACCAATGGCAATTTTGCTATCAGAATAAATTGGCCTATTATCTCCTTTTTTCTTAAGTAGTGCCAAAGCATGTACTAATGCTAAATATTCGCCAACATTATTTGTAGCATCTTCAAATGGCCCCATTCTAAATAATGATTTCTTAGTTTTTGTTTCAACTCCTTGATATTCCATAATACCATTAGAAGTATTCCATGCAGCATCAACAGAAACACTATTTAAAATGGGTTTACCAATTAATTTTATTTCTTCAGAGTTTAGATTTTCCTCAAAGTATTTCTTACCAATAAAGTTTTTTTCACTGGAATTAAGAGCTTGTATGGCCAAATCATGTGTTGGGAATGATTTATATTTTGCATTAGTGAATCCGTAAATCTGATTTTTACATTCTTCCCACGATTCATAAAGCCCTGGTTCTCTCCCATTCCAAACCACATAAAATTTTCTTTTGGTCATGAAAATTATAGTTATAGTCGCTTTATATCAATTGAATAACCTTTGGTTGACATTTCTTTAGCAAGAGGCAAAGCTACTTCAGCAATGTCATCTTTGAATGGAATATATATTAAACCATGAATATCAGAAGGTCTTTCTGTTTCATCTTGATTTCTAAGAAGAATTGCAACTCTATCTCTTCCCAATTTTGAAAGCATCATACCTAATTCTAGAACTACATTCTGTCTTGCCCTGTATGCCTTCTCCTCTGGGTGGTCTTTTCTATGACCTTCATCATCAGGAGTAGCCAAAACAATGCAAAAACTTGCTCTTTCAGTATAGTTTTCTAGTTTTTCAATGATTGTTTTACCTTCCGAAGGTAACTGGTCTAAAATTATCGGTTCTACATTCCACCTTCTAAGCATAGCTTCCAGCTGGGTTTTAGCTGTTGTATCATGACCGTAAACAACGAAAACTTCTTCAGGTGCCTTTTGATTGTTCACTTTTGCTTGAAATTGTGGTATTGGATTTTCTAATCCTAATCCACTCTTTATCTCAGAGGCATTTTTACCTTGAACATTTATGTTACCATTATTATAGCAATTAACTATTCCGCCATTTTCTAAGCGTATTTGAACTCCATGTAAAAGTTCTTTTTCACCTTTTATTGTATACCCTAATTTTGATAAGGACTCTTTAACTTCTTCAAATGTCATTTTTTTCTTTTTTATATTTGGTATCTTATTTCCATACTCTATTTCTAAAGTAAATGTCCTGATATTGGGATGCGAAATGCTACAAAGCTTTATTCCTAATTGTTTTTATATTACTGGCAATTGATTTTAGCTTTTATTTCCAACTGTCGAATCTTCAATCCCCATATTGCCAACAATATTTACTATCATCAGCTGCTTTTCTAGAACATCTAGAACCAGCTTTGGTCGTGGCTGCACATTGGGAAGAAGTATTTTGAGTTGGTTTGGTTTCAGAAGTATTCGATTTTACCGGAGTTGGTTCAGTAGTTTTATTTTCTGTGGCGCTTGGTTTGCAGACCAGGCAAGTGGTAGGGCCTCTCTTTTTAGCTTCTGTTAGTGTTGCAGGCCAACCTGTTTTAGCATAGCGGCAGGTTGATTTATGGTACTTCGCTCCTGTCTTAGTAACATAGACTGTCTGAGCCTGAAGCTGAAATGTCATCAGGAACAGTACATTAATTAGAAATAAATGAAGCTTCTTTTGGATCAAGGAGGGAAATGTTTAGAAACTAAGTATTATGAAATGGTAATTTAGTGAGAACTAAAAACATATCCTATCCCGCATCCCGGCCCCTCGCTAAAATAGTCCACAGGACTTTTTCTTTACGCTCGGTCCTCCAGTACAGGGTAATTTAGAAAAGAGCGGAAAGTTAGAGATTAAGATTTTTAGGGCTTAAAGGTTCTAGTCAAGCCTTAGTTCTAAGTTTCTTCCCTTGGAGAAACTTTGTATTTCACATCCTCAACTTTTAGAACCTTGACATCTGTGCATTCAACTTTATGATCATTGAAAATCGCCAAGTTGGAGCCAGAGGGATTCATTGCACTTTGGTATTGTACCCCATCAAAACCAAGTACAGATTTTATGTATTCACAGAGGTATTGGGTTGGCAGGTAGTCAAAGTCTGAGTCTTTCTTTCGTATGGGTTTAGATAGCTCCTGACTTAACTTCATTAAAAAACCTCTAAACCGAACAAATTCTTCCAAATCAAAACCCAACTCTTGGATTTCGACCGGTCCCAGAAATTCAATTCTTTCCAAGGAGACTATGTTCAAATTCTCTTTTGCCTCAAACTCCCCTAAAAAGATCTGTTCATGTAGTCCTGCCCTCGATTCGTAAAAGGTGGTTTGAGGGTCTGTTGCCAAATACAAATAAGGGATTCCAATTGGATTGGCTCTTCCAGCACTGGCCTTTTCTTTTGGAGGCTTTCCCATCTCGCTCCTTTCAATTAAGTCTTCTGAAATTCTAGCTCGGTAGTACCGGCCTCCTTTTATATGTGTCCTCACCAAGAGTTCAAGAGAGGTGCGGATCGAATCCCAATCCAGTTCTTCAGAAAGGAAAAAACGATTTTGATACTTAAGTTCATGAGATAATTTTTCCCATCGCGTGTTTAAGTCATATTCAAAATCCTGATTGGATTTGTCGGCATGAGGAAGAAATACAACTTTCTTATTTATCAGCTCAGTATCCAAGTTTCCATATTCGTCAAATATCTCTTCAATTAGTGCTGGTAGTATAGATTTTTGGATTTTTGTCAAATCGATTAACCCAGGCCAATAATCCAAGACATGGTCAACTAGGTCAATCCCTTCATTTTCACTTTCGGCCACCCCATACAATGAAAAAATATTTTCAAGTACCTCTCCCAAAAATGGCAATGGGATAAGTTGGACATTCCTCCTTTTAGAATAAGGGCATTCTCCGGGATTTGTATAAGACTCCCCTATTGAAAGAATCGAAGGATCCAAAAAAATATCAAGGGCACAAAATTTCATTTCATGACAGATTGCATTAGTTCGATATGGTGCATCATAGATAGTTTTTTGACAACACCAAGCCCAGGGTAGGCTTGAGAGTCATAATACTCTTTGAACTTTGAGATAGCGATAGTTTCAGGGATGGAATGGGCATCCACAAAATTGACCAGTTTGGTCAATGCCTCATAAAACTTGCCTGCAGTATCACTATCATCATAATTGGTATCTGAAATAAAATGATGAATTCTTATATCACCAGACCCAGAATCCAAATAGGTCAAATGTATGACCACTGCATAGGGAAGTCTCCCTCCTTCTATAAAATCAGAACCAATAGTTAGGTAATCACAAAACCCGGCATACCCCTCTTCTGAATAATAGAGATAATCATTTGAAAAAAATTCATCCTCTAAATCAAGATAGTCTGAATTTCTCAGTTGTCGATTAAATGGGTCTGCTAAAAGGGAGGAAGATATTCGACCAAACCTCCTCCGTAAGGCAAGTATCTGATTTACATGAATGATATTTGCAAAAACCTGGGCTCCTGCCATGAATTGGACAATTTGGTCTACTTCAGGAATTTGCTTTAAATGAATCAAAGAAAAAGGGTTTCCTGACCATGATGGATTAGTCCTGAAAGAATGGAATGATCTGAAATCGCTACTGGTTTGGATCAAAAAAGTTGGAATTAGATTATCGGTACCATACGAAGCCTCTTGAATAGCAATAAATTGTAAGATTTCATTTGTCTTGTCCTTTAGATCTCCGTATTGAGGATTGACTATCAATTGAACTTTGACCCCAATAGTATTTAATGCCTTTGCGGCAGTGGCAATTGTATTAAGATTTTTTTTCAGCGGTTCTACAATGGGTGAAACTTTCGTAGGATCTATAGGTAGAGATACTAATTCCCTCAGAGCAATCAATTCAAATTGTTTCCCTCTTAAAAATGGAAAATACATAAAGTCAAAAGATTATATCCAAACTATTTATTAAGTGAATATAGTCCTTTTCTTTAATATTTTCCGTGTAGCAAAAGAATTTCAGCCAATAGGGAATCTGATCAGATTTGATCAGTTCATTTGTAGCTGGATTGATTCTTTTTTTGATGATTTTAAGGTATTCTTTTTGAACTTGAAGTGGCTGGTACTCCTTAACAATCTCTAGGCAAGCTTTAAATAGTCTAACGGGAGTAGCATCTGGTATCTCACCAGACAAGCTTGTTGCAAGCTGGATCAGCTCATCTTTACGCAATGATTTGACCATCGCATCAACATCCAACCTATCGATATCCTTATTGGCCTCTTTAAAGTTCCAAATCCGGTTTTTCTCTGAGAAACATAATAATCCAATTTCCTCAGCAATGATAGCTGCATATTTATCAGCCTGATTTTCATGCACTACTAGGTAAACCTCAGAGAAGGCTTTCTTGTAGTCCTGAATCTGAGTGGCAAGTCGATTGGGTGAATCCAACTCAGTCTTTATTTCAAATACCTTGTTTGTACCAT
This sequence comes from Algoriphagus iocasae, assembly GCF_014206875.1. Classification (GTDB taxonomy): domain Bacteria; phylum Bacteroidota; class Bacteroidia; order Cytophagales; family Cyclobacteriaceae; genus Algoriphagus; species Algoriphagus iocasae. Next base: position 215,634 of record NZ_JACIJO010000005.1, read on the forward strand.
TGACCAGAACTGCATCAGCTATTGACTTACCGATCTGGAACTCATTTAATAAAATGGAATTATCCAAACGATAATTTTCAAGTACATAATCGTTGAGAAGTGTACTCTTGAATAAATACTCGTGTCGGTAATTTTGCAGTAATTCTTGGAAGCCGATATCCAACAATCTTCTTAGTGAGTGCCCTTTAGAATCGCCATACAGGGTGGATTGAAGACATTTCACAAAGCCGTTCTGCTTCTCTCCTGGCTTGCAAAGGTTTCGAAATGAGGCGTTGGAATACAATCCCGCCAGGAGTTTAGGATCAGAAAAAGTGACTGAGGCAGTTTGAACCATGACACAAAGCTAATTGAGAATTAGATTTATTAATTACCATTTAGCAAAAAACAGGCCTATTAGTACCATTTACTATTCTCAAATTTAAGTCTTCCAGTTACAACTTACCAAGTTGAGCTATTGTGTCATCAAGAAGAGCAGAAACAATTCCACTCTCCATTTCACTATACTTTACTACACGTCCCGTAATTACATCTACAACAACACAATAATCTTTATTTATAAAAAAGTCTTGCGAGTAATGCTGTTTTAAATACCTAAATATTGTTTCTGCAAACATTCCAAGTTCATTACGATCATATCCATTTAATTTTGTTACAAACCAAACAGCACCTATTTCCTCACTAATACCGTCCGTAAAACTAAAAACATGATTTGGCTTAGCCTCAATGGGCAAGCCGCCAATTGTAAGTATTGAGTTAACTTTTTTTTGATGCAAAAATTCCAAAGGCCCTTTTGGTTTGATAGCATCCAAATCAAAATCCTGAAATCCTACTAATACATCAATATTCCTTTGAAATCGTTTCTTAGTGTTATCATATGAAGTGGAAAGAATCATTTCTTTTAATTCCTCAATTTTCACTTGGAGAAGTTCCTTTCTACCTGTCTTAAAAGAATTTAAAACTGCGCTATTACAACTTACCCAATAATCTCCACCAGAGTCATCACCTTTTTTGGCTTTTTCTTTTCTGAGGTTGTTTAAAAAGGTCAACTTTGATCTATCTGATTTTCTTCTAAATTCAATTAGATTTTTTATTGTTATTTTCTTCATTATGAGGATTTTATTTAATCTTATGAAGATTTAAATACTTAAAAGTTTGTTCGCTCTTCTTAATCAATTTAGTTCCCATGATATAATCTGGTTCGTTTTAAGGACAGAACCAAAAAGAATATATCATGGACACCGAAGTTTCTCCTAAGTTATTCATTGGTATTGATGTGCACAAGCGCCAGTGGAGCGTTTGCATCTTTACAGCCAATTGCCATCATAAAACCTTCAGTCAGGCACCTGATCCCAAAGCCTTGAAGTCTTACTTGGATAAGTTTTTTCCAAAATATCAGATCATTTGCTGTTATGAAGCCTGTAAGTTTGGTTTTTGGATCTATCGGGATCTAAAGAGTTTCGGATATGAATGTCTGGTGATCAACCCAGCTGATCTTCCCACTACCAATAAAGAAAGTAGTGAAAAAACCGATCCTGTGGATAGTCGCAAAATGGCCAAAGC
>NZ_JACIJO010000006.1 GCF_014206875.1 Algoriphagus iocasae
GAGATGGAGATCCCGGCATTGTTGACGATGATGTCCACACCGCCGAACTTCAGGCAGATTTCCTGCATGGCCTTTTTGAGACTGTCTGTATCGGTCACATCCAGTGTCACTCCCAGGAAGACATCCTTCCCGTATTTCTTCTGCATGGCCGCCTCGGTTTCAGCAAGGCGATCGGCATTGATGTCTGTCACTACCACGCAGGCACCTTCCTGCAGGTATTTTTCTGCGATGCCTTTTCCGATTCCCCCGGCACTTCCCGTGATCAGGGCAATGCGTCTGGACAATGGTTTTTCTTTTGGCATCCTCTGGAGCTTGGCCTCTTCCAATAACCAGTATTCGATGTTGAACGCCTCCTGAAGAGGAAGGGAAACATAAGAGGAAACCGCCTCAGCTCCGCGCATCACGTTGATGGCGTTGATATAGAATTCGGAAGCAACCCTGGAAGTCTGTTTGTCCTTGGCAAAGGAGAACAGCCCTACACCCGGCCAAAGAATGATCACCGGATTGGGATCCCTCATGGCTGGTGAATTAGAGTGCTTGTGTTTTTCGTAGTAATCGGCATACATCTCCCGGTATTTCTGGAATTCCACCTCCAGATCAGCCTTTAGGGAAGAAGGATCGGAAAGATCAATGTCTGCTGGGATGTCCAAGACCAAAGGAGAGATTTTGGTACGCAGGAAGTGATCGGGACAGGAAGTCCCCATCGGAGCCAGTTTTCCCAGATCATGGGAGTTGATGAACTGCAGTACTACCTCGGTGTCGGAAAATGTTCCGACCATTTTCTTTTCCGAAGAAGCAAGTCCACGAAGTACCGGAGCGAGCAAAGCCGCCTGGGAAGCACGCTGATCAGCCGGAAGAGAAGTTACTTTCTGACCGCCGAAAACCGGTCTTGTCTTGCCGTAATTGGCTTCCAGATAAGCCGAAGCAGTTTCGATGACTTCCAGACTGTTGATGTAACATTCAAAAGAAGTGTCTCCCCAAGTGAACAGACCGTGACCGCCGAGCATGATTCCTCTGATACCCGGATTGTCCGCCAAGGTCTGCTGCAGTTGCAGGCCTAAATCGAAACCTGGCTTTTGCCAAGGCACCCAGGCGATCTGTCCTTTCCATAGGTCAGCTGTGATCTGCTCTCCGTCCTTGGAAGCGGCGATGGCAATGGCAGCATCGGGATGGAGATGGTCAATGTGTTTGAAAGGTAAAAAAGCATGTAAAGGTGTATCGATGGACGGAGCTTTGGAGTCCAGGTCGTAGATGCAGTGGTTGAAAAGTCCGACCATTTCGTCCTCGAATTCAATGCCGCGATAGATTCCTTGAAGGGCCCGGAGTTTATCGACATAGAGTCCTGCCAGTCCGGCTTTGGTGAGGGTTCCGATGTCTCCGCCAGATCCTTTGACCCACATGACCTCGACAGACTCTTTGGTCAGGGGATCCGCTTCAAAGGTCTTGCAACTGGTGTTCCCACCGCCATAGTTGGTGATGCGTAGATCAGCCCCCAGGATATTGGATCTATAGATTAATAGGTCAACTTCGTTTCCTTCCATCGTGGCAGCTATTTTATCATCCCATAAATAGCTGACATGATTAAATGATTGTTTAGTTGTATTCATGTATTTTGGGTTTGATTGATTATATAGGATTAATCAATTTAGAATAAAGTAGTTTTTGTTCTATCCTGTTCTATACTGTTAAATAATCTTCTTTGGGGTGCTTTTTTATTTTTTTTCCTTTCAAAGGATATTTGATTAGAATTTTAAAAAGGATTTTTATATAGAAAAAATTTTTTTGCGATAAATTTTTTATTTGAATTAAAGTATTGATAACAAATTGATTGTGATTTTTTTAATGAATCTTCTTGTTTAGATTATCAAAAGTATAAGTCCTAAATTAAAAATGTGTCATATAATTAATGAGTAGTGTAAATGTTTAAAGAACTGTTTGTTTTTTATTATCTATCCTGTTCTGTCCTGAGTTTAAACAAACTTTTTTTATAATCTATTTTTAATTCATAAGTGCAGGATGCGACAGGATAGATTCAGGTCTTTATATAGGTTAATTAGAAGAAATTACCGCTTATTAACATAAAACCCAGAATCTATGAAAAACAATTATTTATTATTAAAGAAGAGGTTTTTGCTTCTTCTTTTTATTATTCTTTCAGCTAACCTTTCTGCATTTGCGCAGTCATCAAATGTAACAGGTACTGTTAAAGACGAGACAGGTGAAGTGGTGCCAGGAGCGACTGTGATGGTGAAAGGTACTCAAGTTGGTACCGTGACTGATATAGATGGAGTATTTAATATTCAAGCTGCACCGGGAAGTATTTTGGTGGTCAGCTTTATCGGTTATACTCCTTCCGAAGTGGCTGTTCAATCCGGGCAAACTACCTATGACATTACTATTAATACCTCCATGTCAGATCTTTCTGAGGTGGTCGTAGTAGGTTATGGTAGCCAGATCAAAAAAGAGGTGACAGGTGCCATTCAATCTATCAGTGAAGATGAATTGAAGGACATGCCTGTGACCACCACTGCTCAAAAATTACAAGGTAAACTTGCAGGTGTTCAGATCAACCAGACAACTGGTAAGCCAGGACAAGGAATGAACGTCCGAATCCGTGGTCAATTGTCAGTATCCGGTGGTAGTGATCCTTTATATGTAGTGGATGGTTTCCCGATTACTGGAGATATCAATACGCTCAACCCAGATGAAATTCAGGATATTACCATTTTGAAAGATGCTGCTTCGACTTCACTTTATGGTTCTAGAGCAGCCAATGGTGTTGTTTTGATCACCACAAAAAGAGGGAAAGTTGGTCAGACAAATGTAACTCTGAATGTTTACACAGGTTTTCAAAAAGTGCCTGAGCAAGGCAGATTAGAAATGTTGACTGCAGAAGAGTTTGCCCAATTTAAAAAGGAATATTACACAGATGCTGGTCAGCCAGTGCCTGCAATTTTTCAAAACCCTGCTGATTTCCGCGGAAAAAATAACGACTGGTACGGCGCTATGTTGGAAACTGCTCCAATTACTAACTATAACCTGACTATCACTTCTAATAAGGAGAAAGTAAATACTGCAATTGTAGCAGGCGTTTTTGATCAAAAAGGGGTAGTTAGAAATACGGACTACGAAAGATATTCGATAAGAATGAATACCGATTATACGGTTTCTGATAAGGTTTCTATTGGCTTGAATGTGGCTCCTAGCTACATCGTGGACAATACGCCACAAACAGATGGATCCCGAGGTACAGGTATTTTATTCAATGCCTTGCACACTTGGCCAGTGATGGATATTTATGATGAGAATGGCGACTTGACCTTTTTCAACAGATTTCCAGCTGAAACAGGAAATATCTTTGCTTATCCGAACTGGTTAAGATCTGCGGATGAAATTACCAATCAGACCAAAAGGGTAAATATTTTAGCGAATACCTATGCGGAGTGGAGACCCATCAAAGGACTCTCTTTAAAGTCAACCTTTAATACAGAAATCAGGAATTCAAATTATTTCTTCTTTAATCCATCTACTGCCACAAACCAGATTAATGTGGCAATTCCAACAGTGGCGGTTTCAATCAGAGATAATTTCCGTGACTTTTCATGGTTGAATGAAAACATTGCGACCTATACTAATAATATTGGTGACCACAATTTTGAGATTTTAGCAGGTTTCTCCAATCAGCAATTTAGAAGAGACAGAACTAGAGTTCAGGCAGATACTTATGCTGATGATAGACTTCCAACTATTCAGGGTGCTATCAATATCAACAGGGGAGGAACGATTTCCGATGTAGATGAATGGACTTTGACATCTGTTTTTTCAAGATTGACCTATAACTTCAAGGGTAAATATTTGTTTACTGCAGCTGTAAGAGGTGATGGTTCTTCCAGATTCGGTGCAGACAACCGTTGGGGTATTTTCCCTTCCACTTCGGTAGGTTGGGTATTGTCTGATGAAAACTTCTTAAATACGAGTTCTACTGTTTCCTTTATGAAGCTGAGAGCAAGTTTCGGGGTGACTGGTAACAACAATATTGGTAACTACACGCAGTATGCTTTGGTGAATAACACCATTAATGCAGCCTTTGATAACAATGTCGTGCCAGGAGCCGCAGTTACTTCATTAAGTAATACCAATCTTGGTTGGGAAACCACTGCTCAATTTGATATAGGACTTGATTTAGGTTTATGGGAAGATCGAGTGACTTTTGGGTATGATTACTATACTAAAAACACCACCAACCTTTTATACGCCGTACAGGTGCCTCAGGAATCCGGTTTTACCAATTTCAACGATAATATTGGAGAGATTAAGTTTTGGGGACATGAATTTACAGTCAATGCTGTGATAGCTCCAGGAGCATTTAGATGGTCTGTCAATGCGAATTTATCTATCAACAGAAACGAAGTGTTGGAATTGGCAGACGGAATTGATAGGGTTTACGGATTTGCGCATATCACACAAGTTGGCCAGCCATTTGGCCAATTCTATGGATTAAACAAGTTGGGTAATTATGCCAATGCAGAAGATTTGGCTAACTCTCCTGTAATCCCTGGAAGATCCACGGTGGGTAGTATTAAGCTTGAAGACGTAAACGGAGACGGTGTAATCACTTTCGGGGGTGATAATGATGATAGAACTATCATCGGAAATCCTTTCCCTGATTTCGTTTACGGTTTTACAAACAACTTCAAATGGAAAAACTGGGATGCAAGTATTGTGGCATCGGGTTCTCAAGGAAATCAGTTGTACATGAGACACCTGTACTCCACAGCTAACCTAGATGGTGTGTTTAACATGGTGGCAAAAGTTAAAGACCGATTCAGATCTCCAGAAAATCCAGGTGAAGGGATTTTTGGTACTACAGTAGGTGGAGGTAACGTAACTGGTATTGAGCGTGATTGGCCAAATAGTAACTTTGTTTGGGATGCCTCTTATTTCACAATCAGAAACATTACGCTAGGCTATACTTTCACAAATCTGCCAAAGTCTATCAAGTCTGCACGTCTTTATGCATCAGGACAGAATATGTGGGTTTTTACCAAGTATTGGGGTGGGTCTAACCCAGAAGTTAGTATGCAGAACAATGGTCAAGGAGATGGTGGTAACCTAAGTCCAGGAGTGGATTTGGCTGGTTATCCAGTTCCAAGAACCATCACATTTGGTGTGAATATCACCTTTTGATTGATCTCATCTCATTAGTAAAAATCAAACTGTAGAAAAAATGAAAAAACATATATTAGGCTTTGCAGTAGCATGTATTTTATTGACTGGCTGTGAAGATTTTCTAACGGTAGTTCCTGAGACCCAATTGAGTTCGGCTACCTTTTTCAAGAATCAAAAAGATTTTGAGCAGGCTGTTAATGCAGCTTACGTTCCGCTGAGAACGATCACGAATGATCGAGCATGGCTGCTTGGAGAAATGCATTCTGATAATACCTATTACGCCAGAAATGTCCTTTTCGGTGCTACGGATAATCAGGAAGATATTGCAGATTTCTCTATCCCAGAATCGAATGGAACTTCGGCAAATACCCATGTTTTGAATCAATGGAGACAGGATTATTTGATCATTTCCAGAACTAATCAAATTCTTACTTTAATCGATGATGTGGAATTTGACCAAGCAGCTAAGGACAATGTAAAAGGTCAGGCGCTTTTCTTAAGAGCATATGCCTACTTCGAATTGGTAAGATATTTTGGAAGTGTTCCATTGCATTTGACTCCGGTAGCTACTAGAGAAGAAGCAGCATTGGACCTTTCACCTGAAGCAGAAGTTTATGCTCAGATAGAGCAGGATTTACAGGCAGCAATTCCATTGTTACCAAAGAAATCCGCACAAGATCCGGGAAGAGTTACTGAAGGAGCAGCAAGAACATTACTGGCAAATGTTTTTATCAACCAAAAGAAATGGTCTGAGGCTGAGCAAGTTTTGACTCCTGTTGTGACTAGCGGGGAATATATGCTTATGGCGGATTATGCCATGGCTTTTCCAGGAAATGCTTCCAATAAAAACAATTCGGAATCTGTATTTGAAGTTCAGTTTTTGGAAGGAGCAGCTGGTTTGAATGGTAACTTTATCTATCAATTCATGCCAAGACCAATCAGTGCAGCAGAACTTCAGCCAATCATGGGAACAAGCAATCCACAAAACATCGATGGTGAAGGAAACAATATTCCTACTCCAGATATTATTGCAGCCTATGAAGATGGAGATTTAAGAGAAGATGCTTCTGTTGGGTATGTGTTCTTATCTGGAAGTTTCAGAGATGACAAGACTTACCCTTATATTAAGAAACATGCAAAACAACATTCTCAACACAATAATACTGGTACTAACTGGGTGGTTTATCGCTATGCAGAGGTCTTGTTGTTTATGGCTGAAATCCTGAATGAGCAAGGTAAGCCAGGAGAGGCTGCTGCTTACTTAAATCAAGTAAGAGATAGAGCTGGATTGGATGCTACCACTGCTTCAGGACAAGCAGAGATGAGAGAAGCGATCTTTAAAGAAAGACGTGTTGAACTGGCTTTTGAGAACAAGAGATGGTTTGACATTCAGAGAACAGATAGAATTGAGGAGATCATTAGACCATATGGACAAAGAATTATTGCGAATCCATTGGACTATTATTATCCGCCAATTGAAGGAGCTGTTCCGAGATCAAATGCATTCACAAACCTAAGTAAGTTTTATGCATACCCTGCCGCTGAATCTGATCTGAGTCCTTATTTCTAAATTTAATTTTGTCAATAACCCTGCAAAGAGCGAATCGTTTCGCTCTTTGCAGGAGTTATTCTTTATTCAAGCCGTTCTTGTATTTATTCGTGCAATTTATTTAAGAATTGTTTTCATTGCTTAGATCAGTCAATTAGCTAAAAATTTTATTCCCCTATATCCCATGAATCATAAAAATCATCTGGCTCGTATTCTGATTCTCTCCCTTGTAATTTTTGGGGTGGTTTCCTGTGCCAAAAAAGAAGAACAAAAACCTTTACACCCAAAGGTTGAAAAATTGAAATTACCTCCAGGTTTTGTAGCTGAACATATTTACAGCCCGGGAGAAAATGATCAGGGATCATGGGTTGCGATGACCTTTGATAACAAAGGCAGAATGATCACTGCTGATCAGTATGGTGCTTTGTATCGATTAGATATTCCTGCTATCGGATCGGATTCTCTTGCCCCAAAAGTAGAAAAGTTGGTCGTAGGAAATGAGACCGACCAAAAATTAGGAATGGGCTATGCCCAAGGTTTGTTATACGCCTTTAACAGCGTTTATGTGATGGTAAATCACAGAGGTAATGACGAGTTTGAAAGAACCACTGGGATGTACAGAATCCAGGATTTGGACGGAGATGATCGATATGAAACGGTTACTTTGATAAAATTACTGGAAGGTGATCCTGGTGAACATGGTCCACATAGTATGATTTTATCACCTGACGGACAGTCAATTTACATTTCAGCAGGTAACCATGTGGATGTGCCAGAAATGGATGCTTATCGTTTACCAAGAGTTTGGGATCGTGATAATTTATTCCCGGAAATCAAGGATCCAAGAGGTCATGCGAATAGTAGAATGGCTCCTGGAGGATGGATTGCCAAAACAGATCCAGAAGGAAAAACCTGGGAATTGATTGCCGCAGGTTTTAGAAATGAATTTGATATTGCTTTCAATGAAAATGGAGATCTTTTTACCTATGACTCCGATATGGAATGGGATTTTGGGATGCCTTGGTATAGACCAACCAGAATCTGTTATGTGCCAAGTGGAGCTGAATTTGGTTGGAGAACAGGAAATCAAAAATGGTCTCCAAACTATCCAGACAATTTGCCAGCTGCTTTGAATATTGGACAGGGTTCCCCGACAAATGTGATGTTTGGAACGAATTCCAAGTTTCCTGAAAAATACAAAAAAGCACTTTACACTTTTGATTGGAGTTTCGGTATTATTTATGCTACCACTTTAACTCCAGAAGGCGCAGCTTACGCAGCAAGTGCTGAAGAATTTATTTCCGGTTCACCACTTCCATTGACAGATGGAGAGTTTGGTCCAGACGGATCTATGTACTTTTTAACAGGTGGTAGAAGACTCGAATCAGATCTTTACAGAGTTTATTATGATGGCGATGATGCTGCTGGAACTGATACGAAACAAACTTTGACTGAAGAGCACATGCTTCGCAGAAAAATGGAGGAGTTTCATATTGGAGGTCCAAAAGCTGGAGCAATCGAAGCAGCTTGGCCAAACCTAGGACATTCTGATCGTTTTGTTCAGTATGCTGCTAGAATCGCGGTAGAACACCAGCCAGTATCGGAATGGCAGTCAAAAGTTCTAGCTGAAGAAAATCCTGATATCGCTATACAGGGAGCAATTGCCTTGGCAAGACATGGAAATGCAAGTGTGGCAACTCCACTTTTAGATAAGTTGACCAGCATTGATTATGATGCTCTTTCAGAGACAGGAAAGCAAAATATTTTAAGAGCGATTGAACTGACTCTTTTCAGATTTGAAAACTCATCAAAAGCATCTTATCCAAAAGTGATTTCTTATTTGGACCCACATTTCCCATCTGGAAACAATAATCTAGATAGAGAACTAGCGAAGCTTCTTTCGTATACTGGAGCTCCAGATGCTGTTAGTAAAATCATTGCCCAGTTAGAGACCGCAAAAGATGATGATTCTTATCAGAAGACATTTACCTCCTCTTCTGATTTGATTATGAGAAACCCTCAGTACGGAATGGACATTGCGAATATGTTGGCAAATGTGCCGCCTGCACAGCAGACTTATTTGGCTGTTGTATTAGGTGGGGCAGAAAAAGGATGGACCCCAGAGCTGCATGATCAGTATTTTACCTGGATCAGAAATGCATTCAATTATAAAGGAGGAAGAAGTTATGTAGGATTCATTGATAGAGCTAGAAAAATGGCTTTGACACATGTTTCCTCTTCCGAAACTGCTAAATACGATGAGATGTCAGGAGCAGCACTACTTACCGGAAATGGAAATGACATCGTAGAGTCATCCATTCAGCCAGAAGGCCCGGGAAGAAGATGGACTGTTGAAGAAGCGGCTCCTTTGGTAGAAAACCTTTCTGGAAGAGACTTTGTAAGAGGAAAAGCAATGTTCCAGGCTACTCTTTGTCAGTCTTGCCATACCATGCAAGGTGAAGGAGGAATCATTGGTCCTGATCTTACTCAGCTTGGTACTCGTTTCTCTCCAAAAGATATCTTGGAAGCGACTATTGATCCAAGTGCGGTGATTTCAGATCAATATGCGGCAACAGCTTTGATTCTGAATGATGGAAATTCTGTGGTGGGTCGAGTAACAAATGAGGACGATACAAATTATTATGTTTCCCAGAATCCTTTCGCTCCAGAAACAATCAGAACTGTACCTAAGTCAAGTGTTTCTTCAGTGAAAGTTTCTGACGTGTCGATCATGCTACCAGGTATGATCAACAGATTGAACGAAGAGGAATTGAAAGATTTGATGGCTTATTTGATTTCTGGAGGCAATCCAGACAATGAAGTATTCAAAGGAGCAGCATCACAATCAAAAAGTGAATAAATGAAAAAGATTAATTATTTATTGATAGGAATCATTCCAACAGTAGCCTTGGGGCTGCTGTTGAGCATGATCCCAGCAAAAAAATCAGAACCGATTTTCACAGAGGATCTCGCTGGATTCAAATCTATTTTTGATGGGAAGAGCCTGGATGGTTGGGAAGGAGACCCTACTTATTGGTCCGTTCAAGATGGAGCTATTGTGGGGTTGATTACCCCTGAAACGCTGCTGAAGGCAAATACTTTCCTTATTTGGCAAGGTGGACAGCCGGGAGATTTTGAACTGAAAGCCAAATTCAGAATTTCTGAAAGCGGTAATTCAGGAATCAATTATCGGAGTGAAATGGTAGAAGGAGTTCCTTTTGCCCTCAAAGGATATCAGGCAGATATTGATGGAAAGATCAATTATACCGGACAGAATTATGAGGAAAGAAAGAGAACGACTTTGGCCTACAGAGGCCAAAAAACAAAGATCACTCCTCAGGAAAATCCAAGCGGAAACCTCCGTGATTATGTGGAGAGAAATGCCTGGAAAGGATTGAATGTAATTGAGGAGCTGGGTGATCGTGATGAGTTGAAGACAAAAATCAAGTCAGAAGACTGGAATGAAATTCACATCGTAGCTAAAGGTAATGTTCTAAAGCATTATGTAAATGGAATATTGATGAGTGAGGTACATGATGATGACCCTGCGAATTTCTCTGCAAAGGGATACTTGGGAGTTCAGGTTCATGTAGGACCTCCTATGAAGGTGGAATATAAAGACCTCATGCTTAAAATGAATTAATAGGGTTGGGAATAGATTAATTGTTAGTGTTAAATGCACCGATAGGAATTACAGCATCTTATCGGTGCCTTTTTTTTAACTAAAAACTACCGTTGATCAACAGTATGTTGGTATAATAAAGCGATACGGTTAACTTTTAAACCTGACACTACAGGATGGAAGACAGGCTATTGAATGAGAAATTAAGGTATTAAATTAAGTATGAGCTCACCCATAATATCCCAGGCAGAAAACTGGAAACATAAAATTTCTAACACTCAGCAACTTGGGGGAATAGAAACTTCCGTTCTGGATAATGGACCTGGAAAAGGTGTCCGGGTTGCTTGGGTAAATACCGGAGCCGGTCTTCGTTTTAAGGTGCTACTTGATCGGGGATTTGATATTTTGGATTGCTTTTTTAATGAAAATAGTCTGGCGTGGATAAGCCACGCTGGAGGGGTAAGCCCCCAGCCTTTTTCCAATAAAGGAATAGATTGGCTTCGAACATTTGGTGGAGGATTGTTGACTACCTGTGGACTTTCAAATGCAGGTCCGCCCAATTCCGATGAGCATGGAGAAAGAGGTTTGCATGGGAATTTCAGCAATATTCCTGCGGAGCTAATTTCAATCAAACAACCGGATATCTATTCGGATGATTTGAGCTTTGAATTGGTAGGGAAAATAAGAGAAACGACCACATTTGGGCCTAGCCTGGAGTTGACAAGAACCATTTCAGGTAAGTTGGGGTCTGCAAAGATTCGAATTTCTGACACTGTGGTCAATCGAGGAAATACCCCTGCTCCACATATGGTTTTGTACCATATCAATTGTGGATGGCCACTGATCGACGAAGGAACCAGAATCGTGTGGCATGGTGAGATTGTGCCAAAAGCAAATGATGTAAATAATACCGAGTTTAATAAAAAGCATCAATTTACCAGATGTGCACCCGTTTTAGAGGAGCATAGTGGTTTTGGTGAGGATGTCGCTTTTATTAATCCAAAACCATCTAATTCAGATCAGGTGGTTTGTGGATTTGCGAATGACCAATTGGAATTAGGATTGAAAATTTCGTTTTCTAAAACCCAAATGCCTTGGCTGATCCATTGGCAACATTGGGGAAAAAATGAATATGTGACAGCTTTGGAACCGGCTACAAATCCACCTATTGGACAAGCGGCGGCAAGGGAAAACGGAACTTTAATTCTGCTTCAGCCAGGAGAAAGCCGATCTTATGAAATAGATCTTGAGGTTGTTTCCGGTAGTGGTGTACAGGATTTTAAATAGCATAATTCAAATGGAAGTCATCCATTTTAAAAAATAAATTACTCAATAACCCATTAACCAATAAATAGAAATGAGTTTAGCAAAAAAAGCGCTCGAACAAGGAGAAGGAATACTAAGATTGACTCCAACTTGGGTGCCTCGGTCTTTTTGTGTGCCTGGAAGAAGGATCAAATTGCATCCAGATGATTATTATAGTCTGGGTGGTGAGAGAGGAGGAATAGATGAGCGTTGGTTTTCTTCCACTACGCCTGCCGAAAATGGCCCTTTGACCAGTAAAAATGAAGGCTTAAGCCATGTCGCATATGAAGATGGTGGGAAAACAGAACTTTTTCTTTTAAAAGATGCCATTGATGAACTTGGAGGAAAGATTATAGGGGATAGACTTTGGAATAAATACAAGTCTTGGCCCATGTATTCTAAGTTTTTTGACAACATGGGGCCATTGCCGCATCATATTCATCCTAGTGATGAGTTTGGGAAGTTGACCGGGCAAAATGGTAAGCCAGAAGCATATTATTTCCCTCCTCAGGTCAATAATCATGGTGGTGATTTTCCTTATACTTTTTTCGGAATTGCTCCGGGTACTTCTAAAGAAACAATTCTGGAATGCTTGAAGAACTTCAATAAAGGAGATAATAAAATCACCAATTATTCCCAGGCATTTAAATTACAGCCTGGAACAGGATGGAATGTTCCTCCGGGAATGCTTCACGCACCGGGAAGTTTGTGTACCTACGAGCCACAAAAAGCTTCCGATATTTTCGCGATGTATCAGTCATTGGTGAATGAAGCGATTATTCCGGATGAATTACTTTGGAATGCCACTCCGAAAGACAGATGGGGAGATTATGATTTGTTAGTTGAAATGATTGATTGGGAATTGAATGTCAATCCAAATATCATGGATAACCATTATATGGAGCCGATTCCTGTGGAGGACCGTGAGAAAATGAATGCCGCAGGATACGATGATAAATGGATTTGCTACAGATCCCATGATTATTCAGCGAAGGAATTGACCGTTTTCCCTGGTCAAACAGTGACAATCAAAGATTCCGCAGCATATGGAATGATCATGATGCAAGGCTATGGAAAGATGAATGATTGGGATATTGAGACTCCTGCTTTGATCCGATTTGGACAGCTGACTCATGACGAATATTTCGTTTCTGAGGATGCTGCAAAAGCAGGTGTGAAGATCACAAATCATTCTAAAACTGATCCGATTGTCATGTTGAAGCACTTTGGTCCGAATAACCCGGATTTAAAAGTTGTGGAGTAAGTTCTGATTTTTGATTGACGACATTGAATTCAGAGTTTACACCAAATTAGAAATCAATGATTCAGAAAGTAGTGCTATTAATACCTTAGATTTAAAAAGATTGAACGTCGAATATTGGAGAAAAATAGAGGTGATTATCTAATTCAGTCTCCAAGCTTCGGTTTTTTATAAATAAACAATAACCCACGTAACAATGAGTCAAAATAATTTTCCAAAACTACATAACGCAACTTGGCCTGGACTGGTAGGAAAAGGACCGGATTCTGAGCCGGTTATTCCTTTTGATTCGCTTTTGGAGATGACAGCTGCAGCTGAAGTCGACGGAGTGAAATTTGATGGTTTGGATATTGGGCTTTTGGAGCCTCATATCAATTTGGACAATCCGGATGAGGCTAAAATAATAGCAGAAAAAGCCGCAAAACATAATTTAAATATTGGCTCTTTAGTAGCTCCAATATGGGCAGGGGCAGCCATGGGAACTGCAGATCAGCGCAAGACCTTTGTGGACATGGTTCGCAAATCTTGCGAATTTGGAAAGCAATTGAAAGATCTTGGTGTGAGGCAATATGGAATCGTCAGAATCGATTCTGCTTCTTCTGTGGAGGCTTGGGCTAAAGATCCTGTTGGAAATACTAAGCAAATTGCTGAGACTTTTAGAGAGGCTTGCGATGTAGCAGCTGGTTATGGTGAGAAGCTTGCGGCCGAAGGTGAGATTTGCTGGGGAGCCATGCATAGCTGGAAATACATGGTTGAGCTATTGGAAATGGTAGATAGACCAAATATTGGTTTTCAAGCGGATATGTCCCATACCTTCCTTTATACGATGGGCTACAATGCTCCTGAGCATAGAATTCTTCCTAAAGACGCGGATCTTAAAGATCGTGAAGCGGTGAAAGCTGCTTTAAAAACTGTGACTGATGCGCTTCGTCCTTGGACAATAGATTTCCACGTGGCTCAAAACGATGGGTCTGTTTTCGGATCCGGATCTCACGATAAGACAGGAAGACATTGCCAAGCAACTGATCCTAATGGAGTCCTTGATATTGCACATGATGCAGGATATTGGCTTCGGGATGAGAAAGGCGAATTGACCAAAGCATTTCAGCATATCTGCTGGGATGGATGTATGTTCCCTAATTCTGTAATGGAGAGTCAGCAAACCTGGAATGACATCTTGGCTGCGATGATCAAAGTTAGGGACGCACATGGATGGAAAAGCTGAAGGCTAAAATCAGAAATCTGAAAAGTATGCTAAGTACAAATCACGCCCCGATATTGCTTTCGGGGTACGAGGGTTTGAGATATGTTAATCATTATTTTCAATTCAAGCCTCCGTCGATACAGCGCCTTACAACCTTCTTACTTTCCAACCTTTCAACCCAATCTTACAATTTTAAAATTTTACAATCATGAATAAAAAACATATACGAATTGGCCTAATCGGAACTGGACTGATGGGTCGAATCCATACAAACGGATATAAAAGATTAGCGGATTTCTTCCCTGAATATGAGCATAGACCGGTGCTTCAGGCAGCATGCTCCAGAAGAAAAGAAAAAGTGGAAGCATTTGCAGAGCAGTGGGGATACAAATCGGTAGAAACTGATTGGAGGAAACTTTTGGAGAGGGATGATATTGATGCTGTAGACATCTGCACACCAAATGACATGCATGCTGAAATTGCCATTGCTGCAGCAAAAGCTGGTAAAATGATTCTCTGCGAAAAGCCTCTGGCAAGAACAGTGGCTGAAGCAAAATCTATGGTAGAGGCTATTGAAGCTGCTGGAGTTCAAAATACTGTTTGGTATAATTACCGAAGAGTTCCTGCAGTTACCTTGGCAAAGCAGATCGTAGCATCCGGTAAGCTTGGCAAAATTTTCCATTACCGTGCTAATTTCCTTCAGGATTGGACGATTAGTCCAGATTTGCCTCAGGGAGGTGATGCTCTTTGGAGATTGGATGTTGAAGCCGCTGGTTCAGGTGTGACCGGGGATTTATTGGCTCACTGTATCGATACAGCCATGTGGATCAATGGTGGAATCAAGGATGTTTCGGCTATGACTGAGACTTTCATCAAGGAGAGAGTTCATCAAGGCACTGGAGAAAAGAAAAAAGTTGGAATTGATGATGCTTGTGTGTTCCATTGCCATTTTGACAATGGTTCTTTGGGGCTTTTCGAAGCGACAAGATATGCACGTGGTCATAAAGCTTTGTATACTTTTGAAATCAATGGGGAGCATGCATCCATCCGATGGGATTTGCATGATCTTACCAGATTGGAATATTTTGATCATGATGATGAAGGACAAGTGAGGGGCTGGAGATCCATTCATGTGACTGATGGTGATCATCCTTATATGGATCGTTGGTGGATTCCTGGAACTTCCATTGGGTATGAGCATTCATTTATTCATCAAGTAGCTGATTTCTTTAAGAGCCTGGATGAAGGAACTCCTTGTCATCCAACTTTCAGAGATGCTTATGAGACCCAAAAAGTTTGTGAGGCAGTGATCAATTCTGCCAATGAGCGAGCTTGGAAAGATACCGGAGTGGAATGGGTTGAAAAATAAAATTCCCTAAATTAGAATGTTAAAACTAGCTCAATCAAATTATTCTTGATTGAGCTTTTTTGTAATCTTAAAGATCCCCTAATGAAAATATTTAATAGTTTTTCCAAGCTACTTATACTGCTTGCTTTTGCTTCATTCATTATTGGTTGTGAATCAAAAAAGGAAGAGGTAGAAACGGTTTCAGAATCAAAAACCAACATCGTTTTTATATTGGCAGATGATCTTGGATATGGCGATCTAGGTTTTTTGGGTCAGAAATATATCGAAACACCAAATATCGACCGCTTGGCAAAGGAGGGAATGTTTTTCTCTAATTTCTATTCTGGATCCACAGTTTGTGCTCCTTCGAGATCTTCATTTTTGACTGGAATGCATACTGGCCATACGCCAATCAGAGGGAATACCGAAGTGCAGCCGGAAGGGCAGTTTCCTATGCCTGATTCTGTGATGACCGTTGGAAAAGCAATGCAGCAAGCAGGATATGTTACTGGTGCTTTTGGCAAATGGGGACTAGGATTTATTGGGTCTACAGGTGAGCCGGTAAACCAAGGTTTTGATGAGTTTTTTGGATATAACTGTCAGCGTTATGCTCACCGATATTATCCAGCCTATTTATGGCATAATGACCAGAAAATTGATTTGCCAGGGAATGACTGGACTACGACGGGTGACTATGCACCGGATATAATTCAAGAAAAGACATTGGCTTTTATAGATGAAAATGCAGAAAAGCCATTTTTCCTTTTTATGCCAATTGTTACTCCTCATGCTGAGCTGGCAGCTCCTGATGATGAGATATTGGCAAAGTATAAAGAGATGTTTCCAGAAGAGAAACCTTACGTAGGTGGAAAAGGAGCGGATTATGGACCTGACATGAGAATTCCCGGATATCAATCTCAGCCTTACCCGCATGCAACCTTCGCGGCGATGGTTCATCGAATTGATCAATATGTAGGCGAGGTTTTGGATAAACTAGAAGAAAAAGGCATTGCTGAAAATACGCTAATCATATTCTCCTCAGATAATGGAGCGCATCAGGAAGGTGGAGCAGATCCAGAATTCTTTGATAGCAATGGTCAGTTCCGAGGGTTCAAGCGAGACTTGTATGAAGGGGGCGTTCGCGCTCCGATGATAGCTTGGTGGCCAAAGAAAATCAAAGCAGGAACAACTACTGATCATATAGCTGCATTTTGGGATTTGCTACCAACTTTTGCAGCAGTGGCCGGTAATACCATCACTGAAACGATTGACGGGATTTCGTTTTTACCGACTTTGACTGGAGAAGGAGACCAGAAAGAGCATGAGTATTTATACTGGGAGTTTCATGAACAAGGAGGAAAGCAGGCGGTTCGTCAGGGGAAATGGAAAGCTGTCAAACTGGAAGTTTTCAAAAGTGATCAGCCCATTCTCGAGCTTTATGATTTAAGTACTGATCCGGGGGAGACAAAAAACCTAGCTGCTGAATTTCCTGAGAAATTGGAAGAATTAGAAAATCTGATGAATGAGTCTCATCGTCAGAATCCTCAATTCTCATTTTATAGATCCGAAAAAGAAGCGCAGTAGAGAGTATTTCAAAACTTGTGATTCGTTAGATTTAATGAAGGTCGGAATTGGAAATGGTTCTGAAATTTATCTGATTGAGAAATATGATTTTTCTCATTTTCAGCTGAAAAACAGGCTTTTTTTGACCACTGGTATGATTCTACAATCAAAAAAATAGAATATTGCCTTACCTTTATTCACCCAGATTTATCATTCGAAATTCATTGTTCGATATGTCAATTTCAAATCAAGTAAACCCAATAACATCCCTTTTACTTTCAGCATTAAGTGAGCAGGTGGAGGAAAAATCCTTGGTCTGGCTTGCCCAAAAAAGAGAGAAAATCTTGTTGTCTGGCAAAGAGATGGATTTCTTTATGGCATTTAGCCAAGTGTCAAGATACTTTAAGAATAATCGCCTGATCTTGACCAAAGAGCAGATCGAGGAAGCAGATGCTATTTGTGAAGGAATCAGGTTGGATCTTTGGACACAACTTCAAACAGCAAGAACGTATCTAGTTCTTCAATTTCCCTCTCCCGATCTTACATCATGGATGGGAACTTTGCAAAAGCTATTTGAAACAGGAGATATGCTGGAAATAGAGGCTTTGTATGCAGCATTGCCTCTGATGCCTTATCCTGAAGAAATGATCGGTAGAGCAAGAGAAGGATTAAGGACTAATATCACTTCTGTGTTTGATGCGGTGGCATTAAACAATCCATTTCCTGCGAAGTACTTTGATGAAAGTGCCTGGAATCAGATGGTGGTCAAAGCCATATTTATGCAAAGGCCTCTATTTAAAATTCAACATGCTGAATCCAGAGTCAATCAGGAACTTGCCAATATCATTATCGATTTTTCTCATGAAAGATGGTCGGCAGGAAGGAATGTAATCCCAGAATTGTGGAGGTTTGTAGGGCCATTTATTGACTCAGAAAAAATCCAAGATATTTCAAAAGTTGTAGAAACTGGAAATGAACTAGAGCGTAAAGCTGCTTTGTTAGCTTGTAGCATGTCCTCATTTAATGGGGCAAAAGCACTTCTGAACGAGTATCCAGAAGTGAAAAAAGAAATAGAATCAGGAAAGTTAAATTGGAATTGGATCGGTGAAGAGGCTTTAGCCAACGCCTGATCTGATCGGTTAACTCAAAAAATATTATAGAATCTCAAAATCACCAGACATGGAAATGTACATAGATCCCCATATTCACGTTACTTCCAGAACTACCGATGATTACGAAGCCATGCGAAAAGCAGGTATTGTAGCCATCATTGAACCGGCTTTTTGGTTGGGGCAACCACGAACTGAAGCGGCAAGTTTCAAGGATTATTTCAGCAGTTTGGTAGGATGGGAAAGATTCCGGGCAAAGCAATTCGGGATTTTGCATTACTGCACCATCGGATTGAATTCCAAAGAGGCAAACAATGAACCTTTGGCGGAGCAGGTGATGGAGTTGCTACCTCTTTATGCTGGAAAGCAAGGAGTTGTTGCCATCGGTGAGATCGGATATGATGATCAGACTGCTGCGGAGGATAAGTTCTACAGACTTCAGCTGGAGCTGGCGAAAGAAATGGATCTTCCGGTGATGATTCATACTCCTCATAGAGATAAGAAAAAAGGCACAACCAAAAGTATGGATGTGAGTGAGGAGCATGGTTTGGCTCCAAATATGGTCATCGTAGATCATAATAATGAAGAGACTGTAAAAGAGGTGTTGGATCGTGGTTATTGGGCTGCATTTACTATTTATCCGCACACCAAAATGGGTTCTGAGCGGATGGTGGAAATTGTGAAGCAATATGGTCCAGAAAGGATTATCGTTGATTCAGCGGCTGATTGGGGGATTTCTGATCCTTTGGCTGTGCCAAAAACAGCAGCTCTGATGCGTAAAATGGGAATTCCAGAAGAACATATCAGAATGACCTGCTATCAAAATGCATTGACAGCTTACGCCCAAAGTGGTCAGATGGATGAATTGGATTGGTTAAATGCTGAGCCAATCGACCAAACCAAAAAAATGTCAGGAAATTCAGTGTTGAGAGGTGGTCAGGTGCCGAGAGTAGACGGACCAAGTGATCGGGTGGAAAATTAATACATGAGTAATTCGAGGATTTTTGCCCATTTGCAGCTGACAAGGCCAGCAAATGTGGTGACGGCAATTGCAGATATTATGGCGGGCTTTGCCATCGCAGGGATGGGAGCTTACCTTACCGGTTTTTCCAATGAAGGAGGGTATTTGGCCGATCTTTGCTGGCTGGCACTTTCCACCATTGGGTTATATGCCGGAGGAGTAGCTTTTAATGATGTGTTTGATGCCGATCTCGATTCGGTGGAGCGTCCTGAAAGACCTATCCCAAGCGGTCGGGCAACAGTAAAAAGTGCCTCGATTATGGCTTTCCTGTTATTACTGATGGGGGTTGTGGCCGCTGCCCAAGTCACTGTTACTTCGGCAATCATAGCATTGACAGTAGCAGTTTTGGCAGTGTTATATGATTACTGGGGTAAGCATCAAAACTTTTTAGGCCCTATCAATATGGGGCTTTGCCGAACTTTTAATTTGCTATTAGGAATCAGTGTCATCCCTGAATTAGTTCAAGAATATGCTTTTATTGGCTTAATCCCCCTTGTTTTCGTGGCGGCGATTACGATGATTAGTCGTGGTGAAGTTCATGGAAAAAACCGAAAAGCATTATTTGGAGGCTTGGCGATGTATATCCTGATCGTAGCAAGTATTGTAACATTAGCATTTATGCTAGGAGGGAAGCCTCTGGAAGTACTGCCTTTTCTTCTCTTATTCGTTTACATGGTATTCCCACCTCTGATAAAAGCGATCAAGAAGCAGGAACCGAAACTGATCGGCAAAGCTGTCAAAGCAGCCGTGATTTCATTGATTATATTAAATGCTTCACTGTCTGCTGCATTTGCAGGATGGATGTATGCATTACTCGTATTAATCTTGCTGCCAATTTCTTTATGGTTGGCGAGAAAATTTGCTGTAACATAAGCCAAAGCAAGGAGTAAAGCCATAAATTGCGAGTTGAAAGAACCTTTTGCCCCTGTTTTAGATTGAGTAATTGATGAAAAGAATAATTGAGCAAAAATTTGCTGTGCCTTATACCTATCCGGTAATTTTCTCTGAGAACATTTTCAATGTTGGAGATCAAACCTTGGCGGACTTGCTTGATAATGGCAAAGGAGGAAAAGCGTTTTTCGTAATTGACAGTGGCGTTTCAGATTCACATCCTGAATTGATTTCGCAGGTAAAAGCCTATGCCACTGCTCATCAGGAGAAATTCAAGCTTTGTGCTGAACCTTTGATTGTTCCAGGTGGGGAAGCTTCCAAAAATGATCCTCAGTATTACGAAAAAGTAGTGGAGGCAACTCATCTATATGGAATTGACAGACATTCTTACATCGTAGCAATCGGCGGTGGAGCAGTATTGGATATGGTGGGATTTGCGGCAGCCGTATCTCATAGAGGAATCCGTTTGGTAAGAATTCCGACTACAGTTCTTTCTCAAAATGATTCTGCTGTTGGTGTGAAAAATGGCATCAACTTCTTCGGGAAGAAAAATTATTTAGGGACGTTTGCTCCTCCATTCGCAGTATTGAATGATTTCAATTTCCTAAAAACTCTCGATGATAGAGATTGGAGATCTGGAATTTCTGAAGCCATTAAAGTGGCATTGATCAAGGATTTGGATTTCTTTGAATGGATTGAGAAAAATGCAACAGCTTTGGCTTCCCGTGAGATGGAGCCGATGCAGGAATTAATTGTGAAATGTGCACAAATGCATTTGGATCATATTGCAGGCAAAGATCCATTTGAAATGGGTTCTTCTCGTCCTTTGGATTTTGGACATTGGGCAGCGCATAAAATGGAGCATCTCAGCAAATATGAAATCCGTCATGGAGAAGCTGTGGCAATGGGGATTGCATTGGACTCAACCTATTCTTTCCTGAAAGGAATGCTAACGGAAGGTGAATTGAACAGGATAATTTCTATGATTTCTGAACTTGGATTCAACCTTTATCATGAAGTGCTTTCCGGCGAAATGTTACTCAAAGGACTAGAAGAGTTCAGAGAGCATTTAGGTGGTGAATTGACCATTATGCTGCTTTCGAAACTAGGCAAAGGCCAAGAAGTTCATGAGATGGATCAGTCTCTTGTGCTTGAAGCAGTTGAGAAATTGAAGGTCTTTCAATCTGACCGCCTTATCGCAAATTGAGTTCGGTTTTAATCAAGAAAAAATTACAAAAATGATCATAAAAGAAGGAACGCACCTGACATATTGTACCAATATTCACCCTGGGGAAAGCTGGCAGGAAACCTTCGATAATCTTAAAAAATACATTCCGAATATCAAGGAAGAATTAGCTTCTAGCCAATCTTTTGGTATCGGACTTCGGCTTTCCAATGAGGCAAGTTTGGTTTTACAAAAACCAGGTGAACTGAAGACTTTCAAAGCTTGGCTAGAAGAAAATAACTGCTACGTGTTTACTATGAATGGTTTCCCTTACGGAGGATTTCATGGACAGGTAGTAAAAGATGATGTTCATACTCCTGATTGGACCACCAGAGAAAGGAGAGATTACACTATTCGACTTTTTGAAATTCTGGCTGAATTGCTTCCTGAAAAAATGGAAGGAGGAATTTCCACTTCCCCACTTTCTTATAGATTTTGGTTTAATAATCAGCAAGAATTGGATCGAGCAATCACCAAGTCCACAACTCACCTTGCCCAGGTTGTTGCCAAATTAATTGAAATCAAACAAAAGACTGGAAAGGTTCTTCACTTGGATATTGAACCCGAGCCAGATGGGATTTTGGAGAATACGGCCGAAATGTTGGCCTACTTCAAGGATTGGTTGATTCCTATGGGAACAAGAGATTTGATGGACACCTTGGCGATGAGCAGAGAAGATGCAGAGTCAGCCATCAAAGAGCATATTCGACTTTGCTATGATGTTTGCCATTTTGCTTTGGTGTACGAAAAGCCGGAGGATGTTTTTAATGCGATGAAAGCAGCCGGGATTAAAATCGGTAAAATTCAGATCTCTGCCGCCTTAAAATTGGCTATTCCAGAATCGATAGAAGAAAAAGCAGCAATTCGAAACACTTTATTGCCATTTGCTGAATCGACGTATTTGCACCAAGTGATTGGCAAAGATCAAAATGATAAACTGGAGTCTTTCAGAGATCTTGATCAAGCACTGGAGGCATTAGATCAAACCGATCAAAATGAATGGAGAATCCATTTTCATGTGCCTGTTTTTTTATCTGATTATGGGAAAGTTTCATCGACACAGTCAGATATTTTGGAAGTGTTGAATTTCCTAAAAAAAGAAAAGATCGCGGATCATCTTGAAGTAGAAACTTATACCTGGGATGTCCTTCCAGAAGGAATGAACATCGATATACAGAGCTCCATCATAAGAGAGCTTTCCTGGGTAGCGGATAATTTAAAATAAGCATGAAAAAAACAGTCGTCATAGATGTGGTAGCATTATCACAAAGACTGATTGGGGAACATACTCCATTTTTAAAAAAGTGGACTTCCAAGTCACATCAAGCCACTATCAATCCGGTTTTGCCGGCCGTAACTACTTCTGCTCAGTCGACCTATTTGACGGGGAAATGGCCAACAGATCATGGGATCGTCGGAAATGGCTGGTACTTCCAAGATGAGTGTGAAATCAAATTCTGGAGACAGTCCAACAAATTGGTTCAGGCCAAAAATGTCTGGGATCTGGCAAAGGAAAAAGACCCGAATTTTACGGTTTCCAATATGTTTTGGTGGTACAATATGTATTCAACTGCCGATTATCAGGTGACACCAAGACCTCTATATCCATCAGATGGTAGAAAAATTCCTGATTGCCATACTCATCCGATGGACTTGAGAGACCGCCTTCAAAAGGAATTGGGACAGTTTCCATTATTTACTTTTTGGGGACCAAATACGAATATTTCCTCAACGAAATGGATTTCTGAAGCTTCCAAAAAAGTCGATGAGTGGAAGAACCCTACGCTTACATTGATCTATCTTCCACATTTGGATTACGGGCTTCAAAAATATGGGCTTGATTTCTCGAAAATCTCTAAAGATCTGAATGAGATTGATGCTGTTCTAGAAGATTTGATCACATATTATGAGAAGCAAGGAGCAGAAGTGATTTTGCTTTCTGAATATGGAATAACTTCTGTAAATAATCCTGTTCACTTGAACCGGGTTTTCAGAAAAGCAGGGTTGATTCAGGTAAAAGATGAATTAGGATTAGAAACGCTGGATGCAGGGACGAGTCGCGCTTTTGCAGTGGTAGATCACCAGTTGGCGCATATACATGTAAAAGACAAAAAAGATCTTCCTTTGGTTAAAAAGCTTTTGGAAGAAACTCCTGGAGTTGAGTTGATTTTGGATGAGGAAGGGAAGAAAAAGTACCACTTGGATCATGAGAGATCTGGAGACTTTGTAGTGGTTGCTGATAAAGATTCCTGGTTTACCTATTATTTCTGGTTGGACGACGCCAAAGCCCCAGATTATGCAAGATGCGTTGCGATTCATCAAAAGCCAGGATATGATCCTGTAGAGTTATTTGTTAATCCTGAATTCAAGCTTCCTATGGTCAAAGTGGGTATGAAGGTTTTGAAAAAGAAATTGGGATTCAGGTATTTGATGGATGTAATTCCATTGGACGCTAGCTTGGTAAAAGGAGCTCATGGAAGGATTCCAGAAGATAAGCTGGATCATCCTGTATTTTTCGCATCTGATAAATCTCTAACTTCTGAAAAACAAATAGAGCCGACAGCTATTCAAAGTTTGATTCTGAAAAAGGTATTTGGAGAATAAGCTTATTTGGTTTCATCAGGCGATTGTTTCCAAAACCTAGATTTTCAATACAAGAAAAAAGCCATCCCCAAACTGAGGATGGCTTTTTGTTGATTATAAGGTTGGTTATTATTTTGAATTGAAAGTCATACCTGAGATAATAAATGTTCCGGCACCACCATCATTTTTTGGTTTCGTGATGACAAATAGTTTGTGCAGCTTGCCATCTGCATTTCCAGTAACTGGAATAGTAAATGGGGCAAAGTTTGGAGCTCCTTCTGGAGCATTTGAAGGACCTTGAGTAAAAGTTTTTGAACCGACCAACTCACCAGTAGGGCTGTCTAATCTCAATTCAAATTCGTATTCATCACCCAGGCTACCCATTGTTACACTAATAGCTGTCACAGAACCTACATTTGTCAGATCAATTCCATTTAAGGCAAAAGAAGCTTCATTTTTAGGAACCATAACCAGATTGTTACCATCATAGCTCATGCTGCTATATCCTCCAGCATAGTCCGTTGTAGTACCCATATCCACTGTATTTCCTTTCAGGATTAAAGTAGATGATCCAGTCAAAGGCTTAATGTTTTCTCCACCTTGATCAGTGAAAGAAGCATTGATCATCAAGACACCATTTGGAACAGCTTTCTTGCCTAAAGTAGCATCAATGCTTCCAGAAGCTGGTAAAGAAGGAGTGCTTTCTTGTCCCAGAGACAGGATATAGGCTACCAATGCATTCAAATCAGAATCTTTCAAATCAGGATTTGCTGGCATGGCAGTTTCTCCCCAAACGCCGCCGCCTCCGTTTTTGATTTTGTTTTTCAGATAATCAATATCTCTAGCACTGTATTTTTTAGCTACATCTTCATAGGCAGGGCCTACTGAAGCTTCTGCTTCTTTATGACAAGTTTTACAAGTCAAAGTCGTGAACAATGATTTACCAATCATCGCCTCGGTCATTACCTTGTGTCCCATATCAGATTCTGCCTGATCCATTCCTTCGATGTAATCTGCAGAAACGTACAGAGTACTCAAATCATTGGAAGCTTCAGGATGATCAGCATCAGAAACAGTTACTTCATAAGCGACTTTTTTGCCAGGGAAGTAGAATGACTGATTTCCTTTGATATTGATCTTCACTTCCGGAGCAATATTTCCTGAATACACATTTGCAAAGCCACTTTCACCGGTTAAACCAGCCGGATCGGCAGCGGTCACTTTCACATCGTACTCTCCAATTGCATTGAAAGTATGAGTCAATGTAGGAACGTCAGTGGTTTTGGTTTCTCCATTTCCAAGGTCCCAAGTATAGGTCAAGGCATCATTTTCTGGATCAGAAGATTTTGCTGTAAAGGTGACAGTCAATGGGTTTTTACCAGAAGTTTTGTCAGCGCTAATAGAACTTACTTCAGGAGCTCTATTACCGCCATTGAAGTCAATCCTAAATAATCCAGCATCAGGGTTTTTGGAGAACCATCCATTTCCGTATTCCAGAATGTAGATTCTTCCGTCTGGGCCCATTTCCATATCGATAGGAGCATTGAATTTAGAGCTTGCCATAAATGGCTCCATCTTATCAAAATCTCCATTTTCTTTTATGGTTACAGCCTTAATCCAACCTCTGATCCAATCATAGATAAAGATTTTTCCATCGTAGTAATCTGGGAATTTCGTGTCCGCAGTATACAAGTCAGAGTAATAAACTGGACCTGCCATAGCATTTCTGCCTCCTGTACCTAAAGATGGGAATTCTGGGGAAGCAGCATATGGATACCAGATAAATGCTGGTGCCAATTCCGGAAGATCTTTAATTCCAGTATTGTTTACTGAATTGTTTTGTGGGCCATTCGGATCGAATGCTGCACCTACTTCACCTGTTTCATAATTAAACTCACGGTATGGGTAGTTATTCCCTACAAAGTAAGGCCAGCCAAAATTACCAGCTTTTCTCGCTTGGTTTAACTCATCATAACCTCTAGGACCTCTTGTAGCCATACTGTCAGCATTGGCATCTGGGCCAACTTCACCCCAGTATAAATATCCGTTTTTCTGGTCAACTGAAATTCGGTAAGGGTTTCTGTTTCCTTGTACATAGATTTCAGGTCTTGTTCCTTCTGTTCCTACTGGATACAAGTTTCCTTCAGGAATGTCGTAAGAACCATCTTCGTTTACTTTGATTCGAAGAATCTTACCTCTTAGATCATTTGCATTACCTGAGCTTCTTCTAGCATCAAATTGCTCTCTTCCTGGTCTTTGGTCAAGCGGTGCAAAGCCATTGTTTACATATTTAGAATCTTGTTGGTTGAAAGGAGTAGAGTTATCACCCAAAGAAAGGAACAAGTTTCCATCTTTATCAAACGCAATAGATCCACCAGTATGGCAGCAAATATCTCTATCAGAATGAACGTCCAAGATCACGACTTCAGAAGCCATGTCCCAAGTATCATTTTTGAAAGTAAATCTTGAAAGTCTGTTGATTTCCTCATCACCTGCAGGTGCATAGTAAACAAACACATACCCGTTATCAGCATAATTCGGATCTTTCTGGATACCCATTAAGCCTTCTTCTGCGTTCACACCCTTTACTTCAGTTTTCCAATACACGTCCAACTTCGCAATCTCCTTTAATTCTTCTGTTTCATTATCGAAGAATAAAATCTCTCCTCTTCTTTGTCCAACCAATATGTCCAAGTTTGGAAGGATGGTCATCTCGGTAGGTTCAGTGAATTCACCTACTGCCAAAGGAGTTTTGGTGAATCTGTTTTCCTCAGGAACTCTCTTTGATTTTGCTTTGCTGTAATCAAGCTCAAGGTTGTCTCCGATTGCATATTGAATACCTGCCAATAAATGCTTCAAATAAAGCTCTTCGGTGTAGGACTCATCCGTGTGACCTCCGCCGGTATAAAATGCTCTACCACCGTCGAAGTCGTGAAACCATGCGATTGGATGCTCTCCCATATCAAAGCCTCCCTTGTAGGAGTCTTCATCAAGATTTAAGAGCACATGCACTTCAGGGTTCATGTTTTTGTAGCTATACCACTCGTCTGTTCTTTCCCAAGGGTTTGGAAGGAAAGAAGTCGCAGGATTGTTTGCATCCACTACAGTGATAGCTCCTGGCTGTACATTAGGATTTGGGTCGTTGATACCTGGGTGATCTGTAAAGTATCCACCAACAAGTCTGCCGTACCAGCCCCAATTGTACTCAGTGTCAGCTGCTGCGTGGATACCCACGTAGCCACCACCTGCCTGAATGTATCTTTCGAAGTCGGCTTCTTGATAGTTGTTTAAAACGTCGCCAGTAGTACTCAAAAATATGACTGTCGAGTACTGGGCTAGATTTTCTTCGGTGAATTTTTCAGACTGAGTAGTAGTATCTACCTCAAAGCCGTTTTCAGCACCGAGTTTTTGTATGGCTGCAATGCCATTAGGAATAGATTCATGATGAAATCCTGCTGTCTTGCTGAATACAAGTACTTTTGGTGTACCCGAGCGTTTATTCTTACAGCTCCAGGTTCCCAAACTTACAAGTACTACCAATAGTAGCAGGTTACGTAGGTTTTTTGGGAATTTCATAATATCAAAATTTTCGGAAATTAGGGAATTATAAAATAATTCGCCCTAAATAACCGAAAATCAACTGATATTTAAATCAGAAATTTCAATTTCTTCTAATTGAGACAATAGACTGTGGGATGAACAAAAAAAAATCTTTGATTAATCCACCAAATGAGCTCCGTCAGATAGCTTGACTTCAATGAAATCAGGCTCAATGCCAAATTTTTCCTGATAGCGATCGGAGATAAAATTTTTAAAATCAGCTAAGTGAATTTCTTCCAATAGGTTTATAGTGCATCCACCAAAACCGCCACCCATCATCCTTGAACCTAAAACATAGTCTTTCTCCCAAGATTCTGAAGCAAGGAAATCTAGTTCGGCACAACTCACCTCATAGTCTTTGCTCAAACTTTCGTGAGAGGCTTTCATTAATTCCCCAAACCTGATCAAATCTCCTTTCTTTAAGCTTTCTCCAGCTTGATGAACTCGGGCATCCTCTAAGATGACATGTTTTGCTTTTGGAAATAAATCTTCCGGCAAAATGCTTTTCACTGCGTCAAGTTGAGATTCTTTTAAGTCACGAAGGGTTTTGATCCCGGGGAAAGTATCGGAGAGTATACGGACGCTTTCTTCACAGGCAGCACGTCTCTTATTGTAGGCAGAATCAGCCAGCTTGTGTTTTACTTTTGTATTTACCAGAAGCAGGCAATATTTCTCCAGAGCTATAGGAACTTCCTCATGGCTGTTTGATCTGCAGTCCAGTAATAGAGCATGGTTTTCCTTGCCAAATGCCGAAGCATAAGGATCCATTATACCGCAATTCAGACCCTCAAAAAGTTGTTCCGATTTTTGCGCATAGAGCGCAATGGATTTTTTGGGTATTTTGAATTCAAAAAGTCCGGAAAGAGCTGTTCCGATACTAACAGACAAAGCTGCTGAAGAAGATAACCCAGAGCCTACCGGTATTGTCCCTCCAAAAACCATGTTGAAACCCTTTACAGGGTATCCAGCCTGCTTAAACTGAGCCACCATCCCCATCACATAATTTGCCCAATGTCCCTTTTTTGGAGAAAAGGAAGTCACATCAAAAACAAAATCTTCTTTGAAATCCAGGGAATGGATATTTGCTGAATTCGTGTTGTTTTTTTGAATTCCTACCCAAATTCCTTGGGCTACTGTTGCTGGAAAAACGAAACCTTCCTGATAATCGGTATGCTCTCCAATTAGGTTGATCCTTCCAGGGGCAAAAGCAAGAATAGGTTCCTGAGAAAAAATCTCAAGAAAAGAAGTTGTGATCAAATCACGCATTTAATGACTGATTTCGGTGGATTTTCTAGGGATGAGTGTGGTTTCCAAAACAATAGAAATAGGATCATCCGAAGCAATGCCATCGAGCTGATCCAGCAAATGGCTTACTGCTAGTTTACCCATTTCATAACCTGGCTGTAATACAGTAGTCAATGGAGGTTCCACCACTGCAGCCGCAGGATTGTTTGTAAATCCTGCAAGTGCAATATCTTGAGGAATTCGGATTCCTTGGCTTTTCCAGTGCATCATTACTTCCACTGCCACTGGGTCAATCATACAAAAAACGCCATCTGGCCTATTGTCCATCTGAAGTATTTCTTTTGCGACAGCCATATTACCTTCCGTAGTCAAATCAGTGATTTTGATAAGACTTGGATCTTCTGCTACCCCAAATTCTGAAAGTGCTTTTAAATAACCTTCTTTCCTTTTTTTGCTGATGTACAAATCTTCAGGTCCAGAAACATACATGACTCTTTTGCATCCCACTTCCAATAAATGCTTAGTGACCTGATAGGCTCCACCTACGTCATTGAAAGTAACTTTTGAAACTGGAATATCTTCTTGTACTCTATCGAAAAGCACAAAAGGGATTTCTCTATTATACAACTCAAAAAGGTGTTCGTAATGGTTAGTCTCTCGGCTTAATGAAATCAAAAGCGCATCTACCTGGCTAGATACCAAGGTTTTGATATTGGCAATTTCTAATTCCAAATGCTCGTTGGACTGGCAGATCATGATATTGTATCCACGAGTGGTAGCTTGATCCTGAATACCAGAAATACAAGACGCAAAAAAGTGTGAGGTGATCTCTGGAACAATCACACCAAGAGTTTTTGTCCTGCTGATTCGTAAACTTTGTGCAAGAAGATTCGGCTGATAATTCATCTCCTTAGCCATTTCCACAATTTTCCTCTTGGTCTCCGGATGCAATTCTGGAGAATCTTTCAAGGCCCTGGAAATGGTAGAAACCGATACGCCTAATTTCTTGGCGATTTCTTTCATTGTTACCTGATGCCCTTTTTTCATGGGTAAATTTTGGTTAGCTAAAGCGCATTCTATTGCACATTAGACAGAAGTGAATTGGAAAGATAAGTTATTTACTCTTGGTAAACTGTAAATAAAACAGTTTCTCCTACAGCTTGCAAGGTTCGGCGATCAATCAATTCCATATTATCGCTGTGCGTGTGATGATAATGACCAAAACCATAGTCGGGCGAGAAGTCCAAGATATCAACCATAGGAATACCTGCTTTGGCATTCACAAATACATGGTCATCTAAAATTGGATCTGCATCACGCATTACAAAAAAGTCGCTATGACCGATTTTTGCGGCATTTTCCCAGACTTTTCTAAGAATCCCCGAAGCGTATTGTCTAGAATAACCTTCGTAATAAAATTTAGCTCCTTTGGCTCCGACCATATCCAGTAAAATCCCATAATAGGCACTGTAGTTAGGGATATGCTTATTTTGGGACCAATGTTGTGATCCTAAACACCACCAGAAATCCTGAGAAGTATTACGAACAGTAGTTTGCTCAGGCTCCCCATCATCTTCACCATCAAAAAGGATGAAATCAATTCCTACATCAGGTTTCAATTCTTGTGCATGAATGGTTCTGGCAATTTCAATTAAAACGCCAACCCCGCTTGCACCATCATTAGCCGCATCAATCGGTTTTTCCATGTCCTGAGAATCCTTATCGGCAATTCTTCGACTATCCCAATGCGCTGAAAGCATAATGCGCTTCTTAGCCTCTGGATTATAGGATGCGATGATATTGCTGAGATTCCAAGTTAGATTATCATAGGTTTTAGCTTCGAAGTCCTGGGTGCTCACACTTAGGCCATAGCTTTCAAACTTTGAAATGATCCAGTTTTTAGTTGCTTCATGGCCGGCTGTTCCCGGTACCCTCGGCCCAAAATCCACTTGCTTTTGGATGAAAGAGTAAGCTGAATCAGGACTAAATGAAGGGTATGGCTTTGCAGGAACTTCCGCTACTGTCTCGGTTTTCTTCTCCGGAGAGCTACAAGCAACCGCCAGTAGGAATAAACCCAGAATCCAAATTCTATTCTTCATATGCCCAGTCAATTTTATCTTTCATGTCTTTGACAACAAAACCAAGGTCTTTCAATCCAGCTCTGATTTCATCTACTTTGGCATAATCACGAGCGGTTTTTGCCTCAGAATAAAGTGTTAAAAGCAATTGGATCATCTTATTTTGAGAATCAGATTTCTCCTCAATCAGTCCAAGAATATCTTCTACAAACGTGATAAATGTTGAAATCAATTTATTAAACACTTCTTCTCCAAGTACTGCAGACTGAAGTTGTCCAGTGTACATGGAATTAATCTTTTTCAACAAATTAAATAAATGGCCAATAGCCTGTGCTGTATTGAAGTCATCATCCATTGCGCTATATGCACTGGTGATGCTGTTTTCAATCTGCTCTATTTGCTTTTGATCCACTTCAACGTCTGCAGCTTGATATTCCAGCATTTTGGCTATTCGCAGTCCGTTGATCAGTTTTTTATATCCTTTCTGTGCTGCTTTCAGCGCGTCATTGGAGAAGTCCAAAGTTGAGCGGTAATGGGCTGTCAACATGAAATAACGAATCGTCATTGGGCTATAAGCCTGCTCCAATAAGTCATGGTCTCCATTGAAAAGCTCCTGCAATGTGATGAAGTTGCCCAAAGATTTGCCCATCTTCTTTCCGTTGATGGTAATCATGTTATTGTGCATCCAGTAGTTGACAGGATCCTTGTGATTGCATGCATTTCCTTGTGCGATTTCACATTCGTGATGTGGGAACATCAAGTCCATTCCACCTCCGTGAATGTCAAAATTGGTTCCGAGATATTTGGAACTCATAGCTGTACACTCCAAATGCCATCCCGGAAATCCCACTCCCCAAGGTGAATCCCATTTCATCAGGTGCTCTGGTGCTGCATTTTTCCAAAGTGCAAAATCAACTGGATTACGCTTTTCGCTTTGACCGTCAAGGTCTCTGCTTCCGCTCATCAACTCGTCGATGACTCTGCCGGAAAGTCTCCCATAAGGAGTTTTCTCATTGTATTTCAGAGTGTCGAAATACACAGAGCCATTAACTTCATAAGCTAATCCTTCTTTTAGAATGGCTTCGACCAAGGCAATTTGCTCCGGAATATGACCTGTTGCTCTTGGTTCGATATTCGGTTTCCAAGTATTTAATAAGGCCATGTCACGATGGTAGGAATCCGTGTATTGCTGCGCAATCTCCATCGGTTCCAACTGCTCGAGTTTGGCTTTTTTAGCAATTTTATCTTCTCCCTCGTCAGCATCTCCTTGAAGGTGTCCTACGTCTGTGATATTTCTGACATATCTGACGCGATATCCAAGATGAGTTAGATATCGATTGACTGTGTCAAACGTAACTGCAGGTCTGGCATGTCCCAAATGTGCGTCTCCGTAGACGGTTGGCCCGCAGACATATAATCCTACAAAAGGTGGGTTAATGGCTTGGAAGTTCTCTTTCTTGCGGGAAAGAGTGTTGTAAAGCTTTAATTGATGCGATTTCATTGATAGAATCAAGATTCAAGTATAAAGAATCAAGAACGGGAAAAGCCCAAAAATGATTCAGGCTGCAAAATAGGGGATTAAGACTTGGAAATGAAAGAGAATGCTAATCCAAACTCAGTTTACTGTGCTGTAGCTGTAAAATGTTTTGAAATACGAAGAAAACCCATATTCAGGATATAGCTCCTCTTCAAGAATCATTCGATCTTGATCGTCATAAGAATAGACAAACATTGGAATTAGCTCTCCTGAGGGAGAATAAGGGATGGATTTGAATAAGAGTTTTCCATTTTCATCATAGATATAGTGCCAATCACGTATTGGAACATCATCAATATTCTGATTACCCCATTTTTGGCGGATTGTTCTTCCATTTTCATCATAAAAATAATAATAGACATCAGCTACCTCTAGGTTTGATCCCAATAGGATTTCGCTAATTTGACCAAGGGAATTGTATTTATATAACATGTAATTTTCTCCATCTCTCGTGGTTTGACTCAAGGTATTATCCGAATTATAATGGTATTTAAGAGTGGAGGAAAGAAAGTACCCCATTTCGTTTTTCGAATAGTGGTTTAATTCCTGAACTAAATCCTCTGAGTACGAATAGATAGTGATCCCTGTAGTATCCAATGATTCATTGAGATAAATATCCATTAATTCATTTTCCAGAGCGTCATAGTATTTGTCTTTATGATTCATGAATCTATCTAGTTGATATCTCGTGACCCTGTTAGGTTTAGTTTGAGAAGGCACAGCTTTTTGAATCAATAGATCAAAAGAGTAATAGGGTTCATTTTTAGGTTCCAAAATGTCTTCCTCTTTTATCCCGACCTCACAACTTGTAATGGACCAAACTAAACTAAAAAGCAAAAAATAATTGAGCACGTTTTTCATTTTCTAAATGATTTAAAACCAGATGTATAAATAAACGAAATTAATAATTTTATAGGATGATTTATTTATAATATTTTTCTGATCTAGAAACTTTGACTTAAGACTCACTTTTTAAAAAAATGACGCAAGCTCTTGCAATGTAGAGATTATGATGTTTGCGATTTAATAAAAAAGACCTTCGAAATAAATAATTCCGAAGGTCTTGATTCTTGGCTTTAAAATCTAGTATCCAGAATTAGTGTTTGAAGTGTCTTACTCCTGTCATCACCATAGACATGCCATGCTGATCACAATAGTCAATGCTTAACTGATCTTTGATGGATCCTCCTGGCTGAACTACTGCAGTGATTCCAGCTTTTCCAGCAATCTCCACACAGTCAGGGAATGGGAAGAAAGCATCAGATGCCATTACTGCCCCATTCAAATCGAATCCAAACTCATGTGCTTTTGTGATTGCTTGCTTCAAAGCATCCACTCTTGAGGTTTGACCGACACCGGAAGAGAACATCTGATTGTCATTACTCAAGATGATGGTGTTTGACTTCGTGTGCTTACAGATTTTAGCTGCAAAAACCATTGCTTCCATTTCTTTTTCAGTAGGAGCTTCTTGGGTTACAACTTTGAAATCAGCTTTGGTTTCAGTGGCCAAATCCTTATCCTGCTCGATTACCCCGTTCAAAAGGGTTTTCATCATTTTTGTTCCAGGAAGATCTATCTTCTGACGAAGCAAAATTCTATTTTTCTTGGAAGTCAACACTTCCAAAGCTTCAGGAGTGAAGTCTGGAGCGATTAATACCTCGAAGAAAAGAGAGTGCATTTCTTCAGCAGCATCTTTATCGACAGTTTGATTGGTGACCAAAACACCTCCGAATGCAGAAATAGTATCCGCTTCAAATGCTTTTTGGTAAGCTAGCTTTACAGAAGGTGCCAAAGCAACGCCACAAGCATTTGTATGTTTCAAAATTGCAAAAGCAGTCTCTCCTTTAAATTCAGAGATCAAATTCACTGCTGCGTCTACGTCTACCAAGTTGTTATAAGATAGCTCTTTTCCGTTCAACTGGTCAAAAAGTGCATCCATGTCGCCATAGAAATGAGCTGCTTGATGAGGGTTTTCTCCGTATCTAAGCGCTTTAGCTTTGTTTTCAGAAACTTTCAAAGCAGGGATATTTTCAACTCTGTTGAAGTAATTGAAAATATGCGTGTCATAATTAGAAGAAACCTGGAATGCCTGAGCGGCGAAATAGCGACGATCTTCGATGGTAGTTGCTCCATCCTGGTCCGCTAATTTCTGTTCCAATTCTTTGTACTGATCTTTAGAAGCAATGATGATCACATCTTTGAAATTCTTAGCTGCAGCTCTGATCAAAGAAATACCACCAATATCGATTTTCTCAATGATATCCGCTTCAGATGCTCCAGAAGCTACAGTTTCTTCAAATGGATACAAATCTACAATCACTAAATCAATCGCAGGGATATCAAATTCTGCTGCCTGGGAAAGATCTCCATCATTGTCTCTTCTATATAGAATACCTCCAAAAATCTTTGGGTGTAGGGTCTTCACTCTTCCACCGAAGATAGACGGATAGCTGGTCAATTCTTCAACAGGAACAACTTCAGCACCTTGCTCTTCGATAAACTTCTGAGTACCACCTGTGGAATAGATAGTAACTCCGTGTTTTTTCAATAAAGCGATAATAGGTTCAAGATTGTCTTTATAGTAGACAGAGACTAAGGCAGATTGAATTTTTTTTGTAGCCATTTGGGAATGGATTTGTTTGATTTCTAAAGGATAACCTTGTCCGCAAAAGCGGATTGCAAAGGTAGGAAAAAAGAGATTAAAGAGGGTAAATAAAATATAATTTGGGAAGAACTCGAAAAAGTCAGGAGTTTGATGTCTTTATTTTGAAATCTAATCCCGATCAAAGTAATTGGGTGATTAAACAGAAGAGGCCAATTTGGTGTGATTGGTGAGGTTAGAAAATGCCTTTTGCTAATGGTTAGACAAATAATTTATTTAGAAAAGTAATCAAGTTTAACGGATCAACTTATTGATCCTCTTGCTTTAGGAGCAATTCCTCAATCACCTGAGGGAAATACTTATGTTCCAATTCATGGACTTTTGCAGCAATGCTATCCGGATTGTCAAGTTCATCAATTGCAGTGGAAGCTTGAAAGACGATTTTTCCCTCATCGTAATTTTCATTCACTAAGTGGATGGTAATACCGGTTTCTTTTTCTCCTGCAGCTTTCACAGCTTCATGAACATGGGCTCCATACATGCCTTTTCCTCCATATTTCGGTAATAATGCTGGGTGAATATTCAACATTCTATCTGGAAAAGCACGTGTCAGTTCGACTGGGATTTTTAAAAGAAAACCTGCCAAAATCACCCAATCAATTTTTTCTTCCTGAAGTTTCTCAAGAAGGACCCCAGCATCCATTTCTTTTTTGGAAAAGGTGAAAGTGGGTACGTCAAATTTCTTTGCTCGCTCTAAAACGTATGCATCGGACTTATTTGAAGCTATCAGGGCGATTTCTGCTTTATCAGAATGCCGAAAATGAGCCATTATTTTTTCGGCATTTGAGCCGCTTCCCGATGCTAGAATTGCTAGACGTTTCAATTGATTGGAGGTTTTGTTGGATACCTGCGAAATTAAAGGAATTCTTCCGCAATGGCGTGAAGGCGCTATATTTTTAAACTTGATTTTTTTCAGCCATTTGAATTCAGCTTTCTTACTTCATGTCCTCACTTGTCCATTTCCTCTTATTATCCATTTATAGCTGCATAATTCCTTCAGGGCCATTGGGCCTCTGGCATGAAGTTTTTGAGTGCTGATCCCTATTTCCGCTCCAAGTCCAAATTGAGCTCCGTCGGTAAACGCTGTGGATGCATTTTCATAAACAGCAGCGGCATCTACCTCTAACAAGAAGCGCTGGATGTTTTCTGGACTTTCGGAAACAATCGCCTCTGAATGTTTGGAGGAGTATTGTGCAATATGATCTAAAGCCTCATCGATTGATGAAACAGTTTTGATAGCCATTTTTAAGCTTAGAAACTCGGTTCCAAAATGCGATTCATCTGCTTTTTGGATCAATGGATTTGATTCTAAAGCTTCAAAAGATTTTTCGTCAGCAAAAACCTGAACACCTTTTTCCAATAATGGGTCAAGTAAAGAATTTAAATCCGAGAGCCTTATTTCGTCAATAATTAAACAATCCAACGAATTACAAACACTTGGTCTTCGGGTTTTCGAGTTGAAGATTATTGCCTTTGCTTTTTCCAAATCTGCTGATTCATCCACATAGGTATGGACGATTCCTGCACCGGTTTCTATCACCGGAACTTTGGCGTTTTCTCTCACGAAATTGATTAAACCTTGCGAACCGCGAGGGATGATCACATCTACATAATCAACCGCTTCAAGCAAGGCTTTTGTAGCTGGTCTTTCGGCTGGCAAAAGTTGAAATGCAGCAGTTGGCAATCCATGGTTTTCCAGAACCTGGTGAATGAGAGACATGATCGCTCGGTTGGAATTATCTGCATCCGAACCGCCTTTGAGCACTAAGCCATTTCCGGATTTTAGAGCCAGTGAAAATACGTCAAACGTGACATTAGGTCTTGCTTCATAGATAATCCCCACCACGCCTAATGGCACGGTTATTTTTTCCAAAGACAGTCCATTTTCCAAGGTTTTGCTTTCCAAAACATGATGCAAGGGGCTTGGCAAAGCGCTGACAGATACTAGTTCCCCAGCAATTGCTGCTATTCTTTCCTCTGTCAATAAAAGGCGATCATACATCGGATCTTCAGAATCCATTTTCAGAAGATCTCTACCATTTTCTGCTAAAAGAAAAGGTGCATTTTCCACTGCAAGAGCAGCTAGATTATGCAGCACGAAATTGACCTGATCATTGCTGATTCCAGTCAGTTTTCGAGCTCCTTTTTTTACTTCTTCAAATATAGATTGGTACTCAGTCATGATCGAAAATATAGAGGTAATCGTAATGGATTAATGCTTTTTGGTTTTTTTGCCCGATGCGTTCCAAGGCATGTTTGCTAGAATATTCAGCTCTTCCCAAGCCTATTTTATGACCTTTTTCATCTTTGATCAATAAGATATCTCCCTTGGAAAATTCACCTTCAAGGCTGGTGATTCCGATAGGAAGGAGGCTTCGAATCACTTCGGAATTTAACGAGGCTTTGGCGCCTTCGTTGACTATGATGATGCCTTTGTAATATTCCGTTCCATGGGCTAGCCATTTTTTGACTCCTTGCTTTGCCTTTTTTGGTTCGAACCAGGTACACCGAAGTGTCTTGTCAGAAAACTCCTGAAGTACCTCATCTTTTTTACCATTGGCAATGATCACTTGAATTCCCAGATCGGCCGATTTTTTTGCCATGGCATATTTTGTCAGCATTCCGCCCCTTCCAAATGAAGACTTAGATGCTGAAATATAATTGCTGACTTCCGGCATACTGGAAGCCACTTTTTCGATTAGTTGGGATTTTGGGTCAGATGGATTGCCGGTGAAAATACCATCCACATTCGTCAGAAGCATCAGCGTATCTGCATTGATCATAGCCGCAGTCAGACTCGCTAATTCATCGTTATCAGTAAACATCAGTTCGGTGATGGTGACTGTATCATTTTCATTGATGATGGGTAAGATTCCTTGCGAAAGCAATGCCTGAACGCAGTTTTTCATATTGAGAAAATGCTTCCTGTCTCTGAAATCTTCTTTGGTGACCAAAATCTGAGCGACTGCCTGATCGTGTTTTTCGAAAAGACTTTGGTATTGATTGATCAATCTCACCTGGCCTGTTGAGGCCCAGATTTGCTTTTTGAAAACAGGGTTTAATTTTTCGGGGAGCGGAATAGACTGTCTTCCAAAGGCAACAGCTCCAGAACTGACCAAGACGATTTTTTTGCCTGATTGAATCAGTTTTTGGATTTGATTGACGAGATTTTGCATGCGCTCAATGTCAGGAAGGCCGTTTTCCTGGGTGAGTACATTGGATCCTATTTTGATGACAAGCAGCTTGCTGTTCAGCATAATCGAAAAATTTGCCTGAAAATAGGGAAGATGAAATGGAATTGCTAAGAATGGCGCATTGAAGTGAGAATCTATTCGAAATTTGAAATAATAGATCCGATTAATTTGGTCATTACTTACCTCGTAATTTCTACAATAATCCCATACTCATCGTTCCGACAAGCATCAGGATTTTCGCATAGGTACTTAATTTGGAGAATTGGTCTTTGCGATCAGCTTGATAAATCAAGTACATGAAGTAACTGAAAAAGATCCCCAAACCACCGAAATAATAGAATATAATAGGTCGGTCAAGTTTGAAAGTCACTACGAAGATCGAACTCACAAAAATCAAAGCGATCATAAAAATGACCTTTTTGGTATTATGAAAACCGATCACGATAGGCAATGTTCTGCAACCGTGTTTTCGATCTCCAGGACGATCCTCTATGTCTTTGATGATTTCTCTGATCAAGTTTAAAAAGAAAGCGAAAATCGCGTAGGTCAAAATCAGCAATTCAGATTTTTGATAGTAAAACCCAACCAAATATATGGTCGTGGCAGTTAAAAGAGCCACCGTGAAATTCCCTATAAATGGTTCTCTTTTTAACCGATTACTATAAATCCAGAGAAGGAAGGCGGCAACTATATTTACCACACCTACTTTCGGTGAAACAATGAATCCTAGTGATATCCCAGTGAGATTCAAAATAGTATGGAGGAAAATCACTACTCTTCTTTTTATCCCTTTGCCTACTATTACTTCATTTGGCCGGTTGACATAATCAATTTTCACATCGTAATAATCATTGATCATGTATCCAGCTGCAGCGATAATCACAGTAGAAAACACCAATAAGTATAAATTGTAATCCTGTAAAACTGGGATGCCAGCATTTGTTTTGCCAACCAAAAAATAGGCAGTCATGATTTGGGCAAAGGCTACCATAAGTAGATTGATAGGTCTACTGATCCGGAATAGTCCTTCAAAAGAAATCGTTCTGTCCATGCTGATGGCATTCATGACGCAAAAATAGTCTAAATCAGTTCATTAACCCTTTTTTTCAAAACGGATTCAAGAAAAAAACGATTCCGTAAGTTTCAGGTTGTTAAAAAAATCAATTGATTATATTATTCATCCAAATTGAATAAACCCTTAAAACCATGAATACAAAATCTTTCAATTCAAGAAGAGATTTCCTTGCTAAATCCGGTAGTTTATTGGCCGGTTCTATTTTTATTCACCCGATCGGAGAAGCCTTAACTCTATGGGATAAACCAGGTGAAAAGATGAAAATCGGCTTGGTAGGTACCGGCATCAGAGGGACCACGATGTTTGGTCGAAGTGTGAAACAAGTCTATAATGATCAGGTGGAGTTTGTCGGACTTTGTGATAAAAATGAAGGTCGTGTAGCCTATGCAAAAGAATACATCGGAGTGGATTGCCCGGTTTATACTGACTTTGATAAAATGTTAGCTGAGGCTAAACCTGATGTCATTATTGTGACTACCATGGATAGTACCCATCATGAATTTATCATTAAAGGATTGAATTCTGGGAGAAATGTCATTTCGGAGAAGCCCATGACTACAGATGAGTTTAAATGCCAGGATATTCTTGATGCAGAAAGAAAATCAGGTAAAAAACTTATTGTGACGTTTAATTACCGCTATTCTCCACATAGACAAAAGATCTATGAATTGTTGAGGGCAGGTGAAATAGGGGATATTACTTCCGTTGATTTTCACTGGTATCTCAACACCTCTCACGGTGCGGA
Organism: Algoriphagus iocasae; assembly: GCF_014206875.1. GTDB lineage: Bacteria > Bacteroidota > Bacteroidia > Cytophagales > Cyclobacteriaceae > Algoriphagus > Algoriphagus iocasae. The sequence goes on from NZ_JACIJO010000006.1 coordinate 39,987, forward strand.
TTATTTCAGGAGATGGCATGGCTATAAAGAAAAGAGTGGGACACTTTTAGTCCATAAATCAACGCACCATTTCGATTTACTTAATTGGTGGCTTGATTCAGATCCCGAGGAGGTTTTTGCTTTCGGTCAGCTGGAGTTTTACGGAAAGAATGGTCCCTACCGAGGAGAGACGTGCAGAAGTTGTCCTCACAAAGGGAAGTGTGACTTTTATTGGGATGTGACTAAAAATGAACATCTGACCAAGCTTTATGTGGAAAATGAGAAATATGATGGTTACCACCGGGATGGTTGTGTTTTCCGAGAGGATATCAATATTTATGATAAAATGGCTGTTCAGATCCGATATAAAAATAAAGTTCAGGTAAGTTATTCCTTGACGACTTATTCACCTTATGAAGGTTATAGAATTGCATTTAATGGAACTAAAGGTCGTTTGGAGGCTTGGGTGAAGGAAAGCCAGCCTTGGAAAGAAGAGCCTAAGGATGAAATACGTCTGACCAAAAACTTTGGGGAAAGTGAAATCATCGTGGTACCTCATGGCGGAGGTGGACATGGTGGAGGAGATACCAGATTGAAGGATAAAATTTTCAAAGATCCCGCCGCAGCAGATCCATGGAGGCAATCTGCCGGAAGTAGAGATGGGGCGATGTCTATCTTAGTTGGAATCGCAGCTAGAAATAGCATTGAGTCTGGAAAACCTGTAATGGTTCAGGATATGACAGATATTCCTTTGAAGGCTTCTGGAAGAGGAATTTGATAGCTTGGAGAGAATTCTTATTTCTTCTAAAGTCAAAATAAAAGTAAGGCCTTGGGATATTTCCTAAGACCTTACTGTTTCAAAAAAAAGCGACTCAAAAAGAGTCGCATTTTTAATCTATCTAAACCAACTTATTAACTAACTATTTACCACTTCAGGTTCTACTTCTACTAATGCCACAGCGCCGTGAATTGCAGTCTCGTCAAGCTCTGATAGCAAAATCTGGAATTTTTCCAGAACAGTAGGGTACTGAAAAGTGGATAATGTTTTATACAAGGATTTCTCAAATAAGGGGAAAGACTTTCTGATTGACCCACCTAAAACGATGGCTTCTGGAGCCAAGGCATAAAGGATGTGTTTTATCAATTCTCCCAAATGATGTCCATATTCTTCAAATGCTTTGATGGCAGTTGGGTCACCGTTTAAGGCCATTTTAGCCATTGATTTTGGTCTTTGATGATAAAAATTATGAAAGAATTTACCACTACAGTAATATTCAAAATTATTATCAAGATAAGGTGCACTGCACCATTCTCCGGCAGCAGAAGTAACTCCACTGTAGAGATGACCATTGATCACAATTCCTCCTCCCACGCCGGTTCCTAAAGTAATTCCGACCAGGTTTTTGAATTCTTTGCCAACGCCATATTTATGTACGCCCAAGGCAAAGCAGTTTGCATCGTTATTGATGAAAACCGGTTTTGCGAAGCGTTCAACAAGAAATCTTCTGAGTTCCACGTGCTGGAAAGCAGGGATATTTGCAAGGCCTAAAACTATGCCTTCGTTTACATCTACCAAGCCTGGGATTCCTATTCCAATTCCTGCGACATCATGATGCAGATAAGACTCGATAAACAAGGCAATCGTCTCCAGGATATGTTCTTTATCTTGATGGGCAGGAGTAGCGATCGACCGGATATCTTCTAGATGTCCATTGATCAATACACCTCCTTTGATGCCTGTTCCTCCGATGTCCAATCCCAAAATGGCTTTTTCCATTCGTTTTGGTTTACTGTTTAGCTAATAGGTTTAAAAGAAGGACATTGATGTGTTTGGATCATCAATGCCCAATCCATTTATTTAATTTTAGAGCATTCCTTCGATTGATTTTTCTAATTCTCTGGCAGTGGCCAAGAATTCCTCAACGTTCATGTCACGGAAGAAAATCAGACCGTGGCTAGATCTCACTTTTGCTCTGTCATGCTGATAGAAATAATTTTTACCTAGCAATAACTGGATGTCATTCAGCTGATTTACCCAAATTCTTTTGGCAACTGTACTGAATTTTCCATTGTGAGAATAACTAGGGAAAGAAGCATTTACCTGGCTTAGGTAGCAATTAGCAAAGGAATCTTCCATTACTGACATATCGCCGAGTGATACTGGAACAATCACATTTGCCTCATGTGGCTCAAACTTAAACCAAACATTTCTATATCCAATAATCCTTAAGTTACTGATATCTTTTTCTTCTCCCCACTGACGTACTGCCTCTGCTGTCGCTTGCAATACTTTATAGTGAGTGTCTGGACCAGAACCTTCCGGATCAAGTGTTAAACTAATCTTTGTTGGGTTAACTTTTCTGAACATTTCCACGATCGGTTCCACATCGCGCTTTTTATCTGGCTGCTCCGTAAAAATATCCCCTGTATAGAACCCTAATCTTAGGTGGTGAACATTCTTCACTTGTACACCAAAGTGTGCCCATACCAATTCTTCCTCAAACTCACGGATCATTCCTTTCAGTTTTTGGATTTTTGATGGGTTTTTCTCGCCATCATAGCTATTTCTCAAAATGCTGATGACTTCGTTGATTGTTTCTCTAAGCTGAGCTTTGTTTTTCACTCCAAAAACAATCACCAATGCACGAACCACTCTGTGACAAAGACCTCTTTCTCGCTCCTCAGCTCTTTCAGAAGCTACATTGGTCAGGAAATGATACACGTCTTTATCAGTCTTCAAGCTGTAGCCTACTTCGAAGAAATCCTCGAAATTGACCATTTGGATACGATCCTCGTCAAGAAGTTTTTTGGTGTGCTGTAAAGTATCGATGACAAAGGTGTTAGTCACCGCTGTGAATCCTGAAGTCAATACAGAGAAATGAGCTTCGTTGGAAGGTTCATGAAGTTGGTTGGTGATATGAGGGAGGATTCCCAAAGAAATATCATCGTGGTGAGGTCCTGTATGTAATAAAACTTCATCGGTTTCCTGCTCAAGACCTTTGGCTAATTTAGCCTCGGTACTTTTCATGACCAAACTCACAGTTTCTTCAGAAAGATCCGGGATCAGTTTGGTGTATTTGTCTGCTTTCAGATCAGAAAGCTTAACTCTATGTCCGTATTTGCCGATTTTTTTACAAAGATCGATGACCGCTCTTTCGGTCTTTTCCCAAGTCCATTCGCCCTTTTCATAGTAAGCGTCCATGGAATCGGTCAATTTCACAGCAGCTCCTTTTGTAAGGTAGAATCTACCATTTTTAAGTTTTTGAAGAACGGTAGCAGGGAATACATTGTCCAAAGGAGTTTCCAAAGAGTCTTTTACAATTCCCGCTTTGGCTTCCCCAGCAGCAATGATGATCGCAACTGCCTCAGGATTGTATACAATGGTATCCAAACCGATCGTGATTACCAATCTATTAGCAGAAACTTCAATCCCACCTAAGTCACCAGCTGCTACAGCTTGTGTTTCAAAGTTAGTTTCTGTCAATCTAGTAACAGAAAATATATGTGATCCTCTTGTGTTAAAGGCAATGTGTCCATCAGGACCAATTCCTCCCAAGAAAAATCCGATTCCACCTTTATCGCGGATTTTCTGCTCGTAATCTCCACACCATTTGTCAATCAAATAGATGGATTCCTGCTGAAGTTTCTCAAGGTCATTTTGAGGATCTCTGAATCTTAAAGAAAGATCAACTTTAAGATCTGGGAATACTTCTTTGTAAGTCAAGCCATTTGCCAAAGGAATTTCATCTGAATTGATCAGAATCGCATTTTCTTTGGAAAGCCCAAATCCCTGGATATAGAACTTATTTACGTAATCGTAAAAGCTGTTGTGTTGCTTGGAGGAGATTGGATAAAACTCATCAATCTGCACAAAGGTCAAGTCTTTCAAAACCGGTTTTTTGCAATTGCCTAAACCGTACTTTTCTCTGACGTCTTTACCTTTCTTATTATCCCAGTTTTCTAAAAGAAACTGTGTCCATTTAATAAAGAATTCTGGAGACTTACCAGTTGGTAAACTGATTACTCCATTTGGGTTTTCTGCAGCCCATTCTAAGAATCGACATGCGGTAAGCAGGCCAAGCTTTGGGAAATTGTCAACAGTTAAATAGGGGATAAGAGTGCTGATTTTCTCAACCCCGGATTCCTTAAGAAAACTTTTTTCTACTTCTGAAAGTGGATACTTACTTAGCATGCTGTTGGAACAGGTTTGGTTTTGTTGGGAATAATAATTTTGTAAAACTCCAATTCCAAAGAATATTTAATAATTTTTTCACATTAAAAGGACAATATGCCTAATTTTATGTAATAATTAAAAATATTATTTGGCGAAAAGTCAGAAGAATTATTTTAAATCTGACTAAACAAATTTAAAAAAAGTTTTTGAATAAAAAGCACTTTAATAAAAATTTTATAAAAGTATCTTCACTATACTTACAAAGTTCTCGTGAAAGCCATCTTTATTCGGGCCTGGAAGTCTTCTAAAACTTTAAAAATTTCAAGAAGTGTTACTGATTGAACTTTCGTGATTTGATCAAGGATCAAAAAGTTTTTAGGCTTTTCATTCAAATTCAAGATTAAAAAAGCTTGATTCTCCAGACGCAATGCCATCAAATAATCAAAGGCATGAATTAATTCTTGAGATTCTTTTTTCGAAAAAACTCCTTTTTCTGTGAGTAATTCTATCCTTCTGATGGTGTTGGATTCAAAGACCCGGTATTTGAGAGCATAGACCCGAGCCAGGTCTACCATAGGACGCATGATGTGTTTGAGGTTGATCTGCTTTTCACCATCGATGTTTTCAGCTTTTATCTTTCTGAAAAATGTCAACGGCGGCTCATATTGCAATGCATTATGTCCAAGTTTGGTGTAAAAAATTTCAGGAGCTTTTTGAAGCTGAAAATCCATGAAATCTTTTAACTCGTCCAGCAAGGAGCTTTCCCCATAAATTGCCCTGCAATCAAAAAATGTCGCATAATTCATGGCGGTTTCTTGTGTGGCGTCTTGAATCCAACTTTCGTAATTCCTTTTCCAATGTGAAAGCGAGTGCGTCCACTTCGGATTCATGGCCATTAACTCTCCCTCACAAAATACTATACCTATTTCGTCTAATGCTGTAGAGACTCGGCTGGCAAAATCCAGGAAATATTCCCTGACTTCTTCCCGATGCTCGTTTGCTTTGTCTTCATAAATAATCGCATTATCCTGATCTGTTTTCAATGTGAGTTCTCCACGGCCCTCACTTCCCAAAACAAAGAAGACAAACTTGGCTGGTGCTGGACCAATATCTTTAATGACTCTTTCTATTACCCGCTGGGTGATCGTGTCTGCAATAGTGGAGATAATTTGATTTACAATGCCGGCTTTCATTCCCCTCGATAAAAGGAGGTGAATGATCTCTGGCATTCGATTCCATTTTTCTTTTAATTCCGGGATTTGACGGGCCTCTTTTACAGACTGGATAAACATAAAAGGACCTTGAGATTGCTCTGTCAGGATTTTTGTTCTACTTATCCAACCTACATAATTTCCATTTTTGACCACCAGAAGATATCGGGATTTGGTCTGAAACATCAGCACCAATGCTTCCACTAAAAAGGCTTCAAGATGGATAGTGACCATATCTGACTCCATGATCTTAGAAACCGGGATTTGTGGTGAAAGGTCCTCGGCAAGAAGTCGGTCTCGCAGCGTAATATCAGTGATATATCCCTCTATTTCTTCCTGGGATTTTCCGATAAACAAACAGCTCACTTTTTCTTTAGCCATTTTTTTGGCACAATCAGAAACACTTGTATCCGGACTGGCGATTCTCAAATGTCTAAAATGAAGATCCGATATTCTTTTGGAGTAAAACTGTTCGGAAATTGAGAGCATGGAGGAATCCATAGAGTAAAAATTTTGAGTACCTGAAAATAATTTAAATTCCTAAATTGGAGGCATGTTAATAATTGTCACTGGAGTCTCAGGAACAGGCAAAACCACTATTGCTTCCGGACTTGCAAATCATTTCAATTTACCATTTTTTGATGCAGATCATTTTCACCCTGCAGAGAATATTGAAAAAATGAGTCAAGGTTTCCCACTTGATGATCAAGATCGCATGCCTTGGCTTCAGGCTTTGGCTAATAAACTGATCGAATCACAAAAGTCAGGAGGGGCGGTTTTGGCTTGCTCGGCTTTGAAAGAGGATTATCGGAAGATTTTAAATGTATCAGATCAGGTTCGCTGGATTCATCTGAAAGGAGATCGGGATTTAATCTGGGAACGCATGCTGGCCAGGAAAAATCATTATATGAAAGCAGGAATGCTGGATTCTCAAATTGCCACTTGGGAAGATCCCGCATATGGACTGCATTTATCCATCCGACAAAGCCCCGAGGAAATGATTTCTCAAGCCATTTCCTTTCTAGATAAAGAGGTATGACTTACCAGAATCATTCAATTTATAGAGGAAGAAGTTTTTGCTTTCTCTAAAATGGTTGCTTTCAATTTTTGAATACACGAACTTAATAAAGTCACTATCCAATTCAGCTATGAAAAAAACACTAGTTTATATTCTTATTTGTTGCTTCGTACCACTGGTTCAGGTCTTTTCCCAAGTCCAACTAGTGAGCAATGTACATGTGCTCACGATGGAGAATGATGAGGTTTTGAAAGATCAAGCAATTTTGGTGGAAAATGGGAAAATTGTAAAAATTCTTCCGATGTCTGAAGTTGGGAACTATAAAGGTTCGACAGTAATCGATGGAGGAGGAGCTTATGTGTTTCCCGGCTTGGCAGAATTCCATTCTCATATTCCCGTGGCTCAAAATGGCAATACACAACTTCAGGAAGAGGCTATGTGGCTTTATTTGGCAAATGGCGTTTTAAGGGTTAGAGGAATGATCGGACATGCTTCCCATTTACCTTTAAAAGAGAGAATTGATAGTGGTGAAATCGATGGTCCAAGATTATATCTTTCAGGCCCTTCTTTTAGCGGTACTTCGGTTTCTTCGGCCGAACAAGCCGCACAAATGGTTAGGGATGAGAAAGCTGCAGGTTATGATCATCTCAAGTTACACCCTGGATTGGAGATGGTTGAATTTTTGGCGATTTCTAATACGGCCAAGGAACTGGATATTCCATTTGGAGGGCATGTTTCTTTGAATGTGGGACTGGAAGCCAGTTTGAAAGGAGGATATAAATCCATCGAACATATGGATGGTTATGTGGAAGCATTGATTCCAGACTATTCAAAAGTTTTGGATCCAAAACAAGCTGGGCCATTTACCATGTTGCTCGTTAAAGAAGCGGATTTGAGCAAGCTTCCGGAATTAGTGAAAATGACTTTGGAAACTGGAGCTTGGATCGCTCCAACTTTAACATTATTTGATCGATATTTTGGGTACAAGCCTGCGGAAGAATACAGGAACATTCCAGAGATGAAATACATGTCTGCCGAGCAAGTTCAAAACTGGATCAATGCCAAAACGCCTTATGAAGATGCCGGTGTATTGACCAAAGAAAATGTGAAGCCCTATCTGGAGTTTAGAAATATGCTTTTCATGACCTTGCATCAAGCTGGTGTTCCGGTATTGATGACATCGGATTCGCCACAGGTTTTTAATGTACCGGGATTTTCTATACACCATGAGATCAAATTGATGTCTGATGCTGGTATGTCTAATTATGAGATTCTAAAAACCGGTTCGGTCAATCCTGCAAGGTATTTTGATGAAGAAGGAGAATGGGGAGTGATTAAAAATGGAGCTTCTGCGGATTTTGTGCTGGTTAAAAATAACCCTTTGGAAGATCTGGAGACATTGAAAAATCCGATTGCAGTAGTGATGAGAGGAGAATATTTTGATCAAAATAGGATTCAGGAAGAACTGGCAAAGATTGAAGCAAACCATAAACGATAATTTTTTTCCAAGATGCTATGAAATTAAAATTCAAGAAAAGATGGGCTGTTGCCTTTGCCACTTTGTTTTTGGCTTGCCAAACTAAGACTGCGGAGAAAAAAGTAATGGAAGAAACCAGAGAAATCAACTTTGAATTCAAAGCTGAAAAAGTAGGGGACTGGGAAGGGAAAGATGTTTTTAAGTACAGTTTGGGCAACGGATTTATGGAAGTGGAAATGACGAATTTTGGAGGGATTATTTCCAAAATCCTAATTCCAGACAAAAATGGAATTCTTGAGAATGTCGTCCTTTCTTTGGATAGCATTCCACAGTATTTCACCGGAAATGGCCCCTATTTAGGCGCTGCAGTCGGGAGATACGCAAATCGGATTTCCAAAGGATCTTTTACACTGGATGGAGAAAAAGTGGAAGTGACTAAAAATATTGGGGAGAATCACTTGCATGGAGGGAGAAAAGGGTTTGGTGTGAAAGTCTGGGATCAGGCTGAGCCTTATGATTCTGAAAATGGAATCGGCGTAAAAATGCATTATATGAGTGCAGATGGAGAAGAAGGTTTTCCTGGCAAGTTGGAAACTTGGTTGTATATGGAGCTGACTTCGGAAAATGAGATCAAAATCCGCTTTGAATCGACTACCGACAAGAAAACAGTTGTCAACTTGACCAATCATAGTTATTTCAACTTAGGCGGAATCAAGCGTGACGTGAAAGACCACGAAGTTCAAATAATGGCAGACGCTTATACTGAGGTGGACAATCAATCAATTCCAACTGGTGAAATACTCGAGGTAGAAGGCACACCATTTGATTTTAGAACTCCAAAGAATTTGGGAGAGCAAATGGAAGCTAAAGGAGGAGGCTTTGATCATAATTATGTCACGAAAAGAGAAAATTCCTCGGAGCTCCAGGAAATCGCCAAAGTAAAACATCCGGAGAGTGGAAGAATCATGGAAGTATTTAGCACAGCTCCGGGAGTTCAATTTTATACTTCAAATGGCATGAGGAATTTTAAAGGCGCTGAAGGTAAAGTTTATCAACCTTTTTGGGCTTTTTGCTTAGAACCGCAAGCTTGGCCGGATAGTCCGAATCATGCTAATTTCCCTTCAGCTGCATTGGCACCCGGAGAAAAATATGTGCATGAAATAGTTTTTAAATTTGAGGTAGAAAAATAACGAAAGGATAAGTTTCAGAATTTCAAATAATTAGTTAGTTTGTTTTTTTAAACAATAACCCATGAAAAACAAACTTACTTTTTTAGCACTCTTACTGGGTGCTATTTTTTTGTCCTCGTCCGGATTTGCCCAAAAAATCCAGTTAAAAAAGGTTGCCGATTTGAATATTGAGAGTTTGGCTCCAGTTGGTATCCGGGATTATGATCCTGTCAAAGACGAATATCTAGGTTTTGTCAATAAAGGTTCTGATGGATTGGAATTGGCGATTTTTGACTCGAAAGGAAAAATTTTGGTTAGTGAAGTCAGGAGAGGAGATGGCCCAAACTATTATTCTTCTTCCGCCTTGACGATGGGATTTGCTCCTGATGAGGGGATATTTGTACAAACTTCCACGGAGTTTCTGAAATATGATCGGGAGTTTAATGTGATCAAAAGAATCCGCTTTGAGCCAAAATTCACGACTGAGGTTTATTCTGGGCCAAGGGAGAAGTTTATTCCCTTGTCGAAAGGAGATCAGATTTCATTTTTGACCAGTGTTTCAAATATTTCAGGAATGGCATTGGGGCCCGAAGTTCCTTCAAAAACTCAATTGATAGAATATTATGATCCTTCTTTGCAATCAGTTCAATCTATTGCTCCTCTATCAGAAAGAGCGGTTTTTCAAGGGTATCAAGATGAAAAAACTCCTGTGCCTATTTATTCCATTTATGGATTAAACTCTAAAGAGAACCTCTTATACTTGACTACAACGATAGATAATGAGATTACCGTCTATAATCCGATCAACTGGTTTGTTGTCAAAAGAATTAAAGTGAAACATGAGAAGTTTAAACCTTTAGATAATATACCTCTTAAAGAGACGAATTTTGATAGAGTAGAAAGATATAAGTTATACGCTGAGAACCAAAAGCTATTAATGTTTGATTCTGATTTACTTGGATTAGTTTATATTTTGGGAGAATCTGAAGCTTCCTTTGAATCTAGAAAAAACACCGGTATAAAAAGTCGATTAAAAGATCCTGAATCATATAGATTAATCCTTTTTAAAGATGGGGTTCAGCTGCCAGGCGAGCACATGATTTCCTCAGGATTGATCGAAATGCCTCTTCCAAATAATAGATTTTTAGTAAAAGTTAGTGAGGGGGATGAAGAGATGGAATACTATCCTTATGAGATTTGGGAAGTTGTTGAAAATTGATTTTATCGAGAAATTCTTTCAACAGACTGGTGAATTTTTACCCATAGATATTATCGTAAATCACTGTATTGGGCATTTGAAGCGTTGGGAATAGGGTTTGCAAGTAAGTAGTCGAACATTTAACCAACTATAATTACTAGTACTTATGAAAACCAATTTTCAACAATCCACCCCAGTCAGAACTTTCGGAAATAAGCTGAAGATGTCTGGCGCTGTATTATTAGCCGCTTTTGCCATTGGCGGTTTGAGTTCTTGCGAAAATGAAGATGATGAGCCAATTGTGGATACAGTCAGTGAGCAAGATATGAATTTTGCCATGTCCGCATCGCAGCATACCAATGCACAAATTAGTTTTGGAGAGCTGGCCTTGTCTAATGGAGAAGATGATTCTGTTTTGGAATATGCCAGATTGCTCGTAGATGAAAACACGGAAAGCAAGGAGGAACTGGCCGCAATTGCTGATGGTAAAGACGTGGAGATTTCCGATGGAATTACTTCTGAAATGCAGGCTAAGTATGATGAATTAGCTGCTTTGAAAGGGGAGGAATTTGATAAAGCCTTTATCAATTTTCAGGTTGACCTTTTGAATGATTCCATGTCTATGTTTGAAAATCAAATTGACAATGGTGAGAATTTCACAATTTCAGGATATGCTGAAAAATCTCTTGGAATCGTAAAAGATCACAAAGCCGAAGCCTTGTTGGTGAAAGCTGAGATTGGTATTGAAGGTCTCTAAAAACCTTAGATTACCACAATTGAAAAATCCCAAGTCGTAAAGATTTGGGATTTTTTTTATAAAGTAACGCTCATTTTTCCGATCGCTTTCCACTCGCCAAGAAGATGTTTAACAGCGATTTTTTGAGTGGCCTCAAAAGTTTGATAAGCTACAATGATACTTGTGAAAGCTTTTAAATCTCCAAAATGACGCAAAGAAAGCGGATTTCCGAATAGATAAAGGATACAGTTTTTGTCTTTCGCCAATTGTTTGATCTCATCAATAATATTTTGATCCAGTCCGAAATTATTGATTGGTTTTGCAGACGGAACAAATAAAGTAATGATGATCAAATCTGCTTTTTTGTCCGATACATCCTGAAGATTTCTTCCAAATGCTTCTTGGAGTTGACCGGCAAAAATATCAGAAATGCCATTGGGAAAACTTCTGAGTCCAAGATTCCCAGATTCTCCCAGATCCCTGATTTTAATGGAATTGGTTTCTCCAGTTAATTGGCATAGGAATTCTTTTGACAGTTTTTCCAGAAATTTTTCATGGTTTTCCCAATTGAATTTTGGGACTTCAATTGTTTTGGCTTCAAAAACACCAAGATCTAATTTCAGCTGATGAAGCTTTTCGTAGGCATCATTAATTTCTTGTTCCCCAGCTTTTTCGGTAATCATTTCGATCCCTTCTTTGACATTTTCGGAAAAACATAAAATATCATTTCCAGCATAAAATGCTTCATACTCCAATTGTCCGGGAGTAGGGAACAGGTTTGCGACAGCTTTCATATTTAATGCATCAGAAATCACCAAGCCATTAAAGCCCATTTCATTTTTCAATAAATCTGTGATGATTTCCCGGCTGATGCTCGCTGAAATTTCTGCTCCATTGCTCAAAGCAGGGACGGCTAGATGCCCAACCATGATCATTTCCACACCGTGGTCGATTCCGTATTGAAAAGGATAAAGCTCCTCTGCCAATAGCTCTTTTTTGGATTTATTGACAACTGGTAGACCCAAATGAGAATCCACTTGAGTATCACCATGACCGGGGAAATGCTTGAAGCAAGCACCTATTCCAGCTTTTTTCATGCCTTTATAGGCTGCCAAAGCTAATCTTGCTACGCTATTGGTGTCAGATCCAAAGGAGCGATATCCGATGACGGGATTTAAGGGATTGGTGTTGACATCAGCGCATGGAGCCAAGTTGAGATGGATGCCGGCACTTTTCATGTCCAAACCCATTTTATATCCAACTTCTTCCACTTGCTTTTCTCCCTCCAAGCTGATTCCGCCAAGTGAAATTGCAAAAGGGTATGCTGGAGTTTTTTCTATTCTCATCGCCAGGCCAAACTCTCCGTCAATAGAAATAATCAATGGGATTTTTGATGCGGCCTGGTAGCGATTGATCAGATGAATCAATTTCTCTAACGTATCAGAAACATCCAGAACTTCCTGTCTTTTCTCAAAATTCGCAGCAGCTGAAATTCTGCTGTGAAAAAAAGTCAAACCGCCGATTTCTTCTTCTTTGATCAGGGTTTCCAAAGCTTGATAATTCTCTTCAGAATCATGCACAAAAGCTGCTGGAAAGAATAATTGGGCTACTTTTTGGCGTTTTGATAAGTTTGAGTTCATTGGGTAAAATAGGTCTATTGCTTCTTTTTTTGTTGTGAATATCCTCGACTTGGATTAATCAAGTAAGGATGGTTTGGTGTTAGAAATGATTTTTCTCAACACTATTTCTTCCCAAACTCTTTAGGGTATTTTACGGATTTTGCCATGATCAAGGCTGGAATCATGGCAATACCTACCCAGATGAAGAAGCCTGTGTAGCCTAACCATTCTTGGATATAGCCGGATACCATGCCCGGAAACATCATTCCCATCGCCATAAACCCGGTTGCCAACGCATAATGTGAAGTTTTGAAAATACCTTCTGCAAGGTAGATCAAAAAGATCATGTATGCAGCAAAACCAAAACCGTATCCAAATTGCTCGATGACAACCACTGTACCTGCGTAAAGAATGCTTTCCGGTTGGAAATGTGCCAATGCAATGTAGAGTAAATTGGGAAGATTAAGAGATAAAGCCATAGGAATCATCCATTTTCCCAGTCCATCACGAGAAATTGCGATTCCCCCTAGGATTCCTCCCAGTAGCAAGGCTATCACTCCGATTGTTCCATATAGAAATCCCACTTCAGAAGTACTCAATCCAAGTCCACCGGTTTCTTTGGCATCCAATAAAAATGGTGAGGCCATTTTCACCAATTGAGATTCCCCTAAGCGATAAAGCAGGACAAAAGCCAGAGATATCCCTATGTTCTTTTTGGTGAAAAACGTGAAGAAAACTTTTCCGAAACTAGCCTCATTTGATTTATTCGGGACAACTTCTTCTTCTACTTTTGGTGTGGTTAAGAAATTGATAAAAGTTAATGTTAACATCAATAAAGCAACGGTAATCATGGTATAAGACCAGGCTCTGGTAGTGTCTCCAAGAGTTGTTTCCAGATATCCGGCCACCATCACGATAAGTCCTTGACCAGTGATCATTCCGATGCGATAAAACGTACCACGCAAACCCACAAAGAAAGATTGCTTATCCGGTTTTAAAGCAATCAAGTACATGCCGTCAGAGGCAATATCATTGGTGGCGGAAGCAAATGCTCCCATCCAGAAAAAGGCCAAGGTGACAAAGAAAAACTGACTACCTCCTGTATTTAATCCAACCCCTAGAAAAACCAGGGACAGAATAAACTGCATGTTTAAAAACCATTTTCTCTTAGTGCCAAAAAGGTCTACTATCGGACTCCAGATCGGTTTGATAACCCAAGGGAGATAAAGTAAACTGGTGTAGAGGCCAATGTCTGAATTTGAAACTCCCAGTTTTTTGTACATAATCACTGATACTACTATGATCACGATGTATGGAATTCCCTCCGTCATATACAGAGAAGGAATCCAAAGCCAAGGAGATTTTTGGGTGTTTTTTGTCATTTTTTGCGAATCAAATTTTCGTAAATACTGATTTCTGACCCATCGATCAATTTAGCATCTACGGCTTTTTGGTAAAACTCTGAAGGCCCCACTCCCCCGATGATGGCATAGGCATAGCCCATTTCTCTCAGGGATTGTAGTGCTTTGATCAAAAGAATTTTACCGATTCCTTTTCCTCTTTCATTTTCTACTGTCCCTGTCGGTCCAAAGAAGTTCTTTGCTGTGCTTTCGTAGCAGGCAAAACCTAAAATATCATTTTCCCGCTGGGCTATCCAGCAGGCGACTGGTTGCCTGGCAAAAGCAACTTCAACCTCGGATTGCCAATAGTCTCCGAAATGTGTTTTCACCCAATCACTGACTAGGTGTTTTTCAGGAGCGATGGCTCTACGAAAGACAATTCTCTCTTTTTTAGCTAATGTTTGTTCTTCCTTCGAGGTGTCTGGAAGTCCAATCAATCTCACAAGCATGTCTTTCATAGCATCGATTTTAAGGGATTTGGTAGACTTGGGTTTGTACGATTCTGCCAAAATGATCAATCCATCTAATTGCCAGATATTTGGTGTTTAAGCTGGTCACTTCCAATGTTCTGGCTCTCATTCCTCCTACCCAAACCGGATGAATTTCTGCATCGGCAAGTAAGTCCAATTCGTCAGCTCCTTGTATCAATGCATATCGTATCGCAGGATCCAGTGGATTTGCCATTCGGATGGAAGTGACTTCAGAATTAGCTTCTACACTGAAAACAGTAGGGGTATCTATGATTGCAGGGCTTTTAGGCTGGAAAGATGGAGGAAGTGTCGGTTCGTTATAAAGCTCACCTTTTAGCAGTTGGGCAACATCCCTGTTTTTGATCTTCATGGATTTTGCAGAGAAAAAGGCATTTCCCTGAATCGTCGGCAGCGTTCGGGTGTAAGAGATTTGACTGTTTATCTCTTTTGGATTATTCCAAGCCTCATCTGAGTCCTCACGGATTTTATAAGGACCATTACCAATGTAGATATTGGTATTGTTGTGATTTCTTGCCCACCAGTCGTTCAGAAGTCGATGCGATGCCAAAGGATGTTCCATACTCCAGTAAAGCTGGGGAATCATGTAATCTACCCAGCCATTTTTCATCCATAAGAGTACATCGGCATAGAGATCATCATAATTCGTCTGTCCAGCGCGGGTGGGAGATCCTTTCGGATCTTTGTCCTGATTTCTCCAAACTCCAAAAGGTGAAATGCCAAACTGAACCCAAGGCTTGCTGGCTTTGATGGTATTATTTAGGGCGAAAATCAATTGATTGACGTTTTCCCTTCTCCAATCGTCCTGACTTTGCCCAGGCTTTTTGAATTTATTGTAAGTGGCTTTGTCTGGGAAATCCTCCCTTGGGATTTTATATGGGTAGAAATAATCATCAAAGTGTATCGCATCGACATCATAATTGTCTACAATCTCTTTGATGACCTTCAATAGATGAGTTTGTACCTCTGGCAAAGCGGGATTGTAATAATATTTTGTGCCGTATTTCAGCATCCAGTCCCGATGAAGGTTGTAATCATGATCTGGGCTGAGTTCCTCAGTCTTAAGATCCATTGTGGCTCGGTATGGATTGAGCCAGGCATGAAACTCCATTCCTCTTGCATGAGATTCATTGATCATCCAAGTGAGTGGATTTTCAGTGGTATTTGGAGCTTTCCCTTGTTTTCCTGTGAGGTATTTGGACCAAGGAGCCAAATTGCTTGGGTAGAAAGCATCTCCGGCAGTCCTCACTTGTACGATGACAGCATTGAAATTAAGATCTTTGTAATAGTCCAAAATCTCAAGAAAATCTCTCTTTTGCTTCTCGTAAGGATCATCTGGGGAGATTGGCCAGTCAATATTTGCAACTGTAGCAATCCAAACACCCCTAAATTCCCTAGGCATTTCTGGCATTTGATAGGACAAAGGAGCCAAAGCAATTGGAGCTTTTGGTAATGTTTTTACAGGGAAGTTTGTCCCGGAATTTGTATTAGGAGAGGTTTTGATTGGGTTCGTCGGCGTAGAGCCTGAACTGGTAGTTTTTGATGTTTTACATGCTGAAATCAGCAGGGCAAAAGCAAGAATAAGAAATAGATACCTAGAAAGGAACTTCATAAAATGGGTAATCAGAGCGTTGGTATTGGTTTTAAATTTAAATCTTCCAGATTTTTTCTAAGCTTTTGCATGAAACTATCTCCTGGATCAGTTTTGACAGTTCTATAGTTTGGGTCAGCCTCTTTCCAAATGTCTGTTTCCTGGAAATTTTGATATTCATGATGACCGATCACATAATCTATTGGATATTTTTTTCGAAGGTGTCTTATGAGCATTTCGTTGGCTTTCAGCTGTTCTTTAGTCAAAGGATCTTCTGGCCCACCGATATTTTCAATTCCTATCGCAGTATAATTTAGTCCAATAGTATGTCGAGCAAAAGTGGTTTCTGGTAATAGCCTAAAAATCGTACCATCTCGATCGATCAAAAACTGACTGGAAACATTCAGGTTACTGGCATTTGTTAAATCCGCTCTGCCTCCCAATGTCGGAGAATCAAAAACATCGAAAGTTGATTCTATCGAATTAACAGCTGTCCAATGTACTACCACCATTGTAGGCTTGATCACCGCCTCCTTTTGATCTAATCCATGTCTTTCTTTTAGATATTGTAATGAAAGCTGTTCCCGTTCTTCATTCCATGCAATAGGCTTTTCAAAAATCCGAAACGTAGCTTTGGAGCTACAGGAAAATAACATGGAGGCTAAAAATAAGGACCAAAGAAAGGATAGCTTTAAATGTCTCATTTTATCAAATAGTTTTTTGAATCGGACTTGGTTTATGGGTTAATATCAGTGGGATAATGCAATAGCGGAATTTTTAATCAGTAGCTAAACTAGTAGGAAAATGGGAGGAATCGGAGAAAGGTCTCGCTATTTTTTGCCGTTTTTTTACAATCGGCGAGAATTCTTGCATGATCTTGCAGCATTTGTTAGTTTAAGCTTTCAATTCATATAATCATGCTGAAAGAAGAAAGACAAAAGTTTATCCTAGATCAGGTTCATCTTCACCATCGGGTGTTATTAAACGATTTGTCAGAAAGTCTAAATGTTTCGATCGATACCGTAAGGAGAGACGTCAAAGAATTGGCAAAAGATCGGAAATTAAAAAAAGTTCATGGAGGAGCGACCTCATTTGGCTTTATGAATTTCAGAAAGGATGAGGGAAATGTTTACCTGCAATCCAAAAAAATTGCCATTGCGGAGAAGACTGTTTCACTGCTTTCCGAAGGACAGGTGATTCTAATGAGTGGAGGCACTACCAATATGGAAGTGGCGAAAATGATCCCTAAAAAGATGGCCTTGACGGTATTTACTCCAAGTCTTCATGTGGCAATGGAGTTATTGGAACTTCCTGAGGTAGAGGTGATTTTTTTAGGGGGAAAGCTATTGCATGATGCCAAGTTCGCCGTGGGCGGAACAGTTGTGAATTCACTTTCCCAATTGAGAGTAGATATGTGCATTTTAGGCACTGGATATTTGGATGCTGAATTTGGACTCACCGAATTTGACTGGGAAGTTATCCAAGTGAAGCAAGCCATGATCAGAGCAGCAAAGAAAACGGTGATTTTGTCCGTCTCAGATAAATTGCATTCGGTTCAAAAATACAAGACTTGTGATATGTCCGCTGTAGATATCTTAGTGACAGAGCTTGATCCAAGCAACGAACTTTTGGATGCTTTTAGACCTTTTCATCTTCAATTGATATAAAAAAAGCTTACCCCAATGAAATATCAGGAGTAAGCATTTTGGTTTAACAGGTAATTTATTCGGATGCTCCAGCCGGAGTGAATTTCACAACTTGGTTGGAGTAAGGTTTCACCGTTTTTAAATAAGCATAAATTGCTTGGAGATCAGATTCTTTCATTCCGGAGTACATAGTCCATGGCATGATGCTATTGAACTCACCTAGTTTTACTTTTGGAATTACATATCCTGAGTCCTGATATTGTTTAAACTGTCGGACAAATTGAGACTCGGTCCATTGACCTATACCTGTTAGATCCGGAGAAATGTTGGAAGACCGTAATACTGAACCATCCGGATTTGCAAATTCTCGTCCTCCAGAAAATGCTTGTTCTGGGATTATTTGACCTTGAGGAGTTACTGGGGTGTGGCATTCCACACAACCTGCGGCATTGACCATATAGGCACCATATGCTACTTGGTCGCTAGGATCAGGGATTGATTCAGGCTGCGCTTCCTGAGGGATGGTTTTCATTATCAGATTTACAGGAAAATCAGCTTCAGAATCCGGAATGTCAGATGTTATAGGATCCAAAGACCGGATATAGGCAATGATAGAATAGATGTCTTCAGGATCCATTTTGCCATAATATAAATAAGGCATCAAAGGGAACATTGCACGACCATCATTGGTCACACCTGTGGTGATCACGCGATAAAGTTCACCATCCGTGTAGTCGGAAATACCTACCGGAGTAATATTTTTCGCATAAAATACACCTGGGAAACCCATGCTATGGTCAAACTTATCGCCTCCTTTGCCTAAAGTACCAGGTACCGGAGGTCCGGAAAACAGAGAAAAATCTCTGGTAGAATGGCAATCCATACATACAGTCACATGATTGGCTAAGTAGGCTCCCCGTTCAATTCTCGCCTGGCTGTATTCAACTTTGAAATCTTCCGGTTCTGGGACATTAGGGAAGGCAGTTTGTAAATATGCCAATCCACCAAGAATAATGATTACTACCACTCCAAGTAGGCAGCCAATTACTTTTAAAAATGTTTTCATAAAAAATGATTTGGTTTGGTAATCAGGAAATTAAGTAAAATTTTATTCTGAAAAAATCGAGTTGGTGGAAACTTTATAATTCATGAATAATTTCAAATAAAATCTTTGATAGATACTAAAATGTATTTCATAATCAGAAAAATATTCATTTTTATTTTTTGGACAGCTTCTGTAATATTCTGTTATTCAATCCTTATTTTTCGATTGCAAATCAACCACAACCCTAATCAAATGAAGAAAATATTGATCACATGTCTTTCGCTTTTGGCTTTTGGAGTAAAAGCGCAAGACGAGGTTTTGAAAAAACTGGATGAAAAGGCGCCTTTCTATTCAGAAGTTTCCCAAACTATCTGGGATTATGCAGAATTGGGATACCTGGAAACCAAAAGTTCCGCATTGCTTCAAAAAACATTGACAGATGCAGGATTCACTGTAAAAGCTGGAGTTGCTGATATTCCTACAGCATTTATGGCGGAATATGGTTCAGGAAAACCTGTTATAGGAATCATGGCCGAATTCGATGCTTTGCCGGGTGTGTCTCAAAAAGCAGTTCCCTTTAGAGAGCCAGTTGTAGAAGGAGGTGCAGGTCATGCTTGTGGACACCATTTATTTGGAACAGCTTCAGTGGCTGCAGGGATAGCAGCGATGGAATGGATGAAGGAAAATAATGTTCAAGGTACTATCCGTGTTTATGGAACTCCTGCAGAAGAAGGCGGAGGAGGAAAAGTATATATGGCTAAATCCGGAATTATGGATGATGTAGATGCAATGCTTCACTGGCACCCGTCTTCTGCCAATAATGCCGGAGCTAATTCTTCCTTGGCAAATATCTCTACCAAATTCAGATTTTATGGTGAGGCATCTCATGCTGCTGCAGCTCCAGACCGGGGAAAGTCTGCCTTAGATGCAGTGGAGGCAATGAACTTCATGGTGAATTTAATGCGCGAGCATGTGCCAATGGAAACAAGAATGCATTATGTGATCACAAGAGGTGGTGAAGCTCCAAATGTGGTTCCGGCTTTTGCAGAATCCTATCATTATGTCAGACACCCAGATGCCATGAAAGTAAAAGAGATTTTTGCGAAAATGGTGGATGCTGCTGAAGGAGCTGCTCTAGGTACTCAGACTCGGATGGAATATGAAATAATCAATGGAGTTTATAACTTATTACCAAATGAGACTTTGGCATCTGTAATGCATAAGAATCTAGAAAAGGTAGGAGGAGTATCTTATAATGATGAGGAAAGAAAATTCGCAGAGGATATCATTAAAACCTATCCAGCCGGAGTGATCGTATCTCCTGAAGATGCAACCAAAATCGCTCCCTTTGAAGTAAATGAAAAAGGTTCTGGTGGATCTACAGATGTAGGTGATGTAAGCTGGTTAGTGCCTACTGCTGGCCTAGGCACAGCAACTTGGGTTCCTGGTACATCCGCACACACTTGGCAGGCAGTGGCTGCCGGTGGGACAAGCATTGGTAAAAAAGGGATGATGGTGGCAGCAAAAACACTTACCTTAACAGCCATTGATCTATTGAAAGATCCAAGTATCGCTCAAAAAGCCAAAGTTGAATTGGATAAGAGAAGAGGTGCTGGATTTACTTATGAAGCTTTAACTGGAGAGCGTAGTGCTCCATTAGACTACAGAAAATAACAGGAAATAAGAATTGGTGAACATGAGACAAAGCAGCAACATTTATGTTTTAACGCTCCTACTTTTTTTGTTCACAAGCTTTAATTCATTTTCATTTCAAAAAGAACCATCTACTGAGACCAGACCTAAAATAGGTCTGGTTTTAAGTGGAGGAGGTGCCAAAGGTATGGCCCATGTGGGTGTAATCCGCTACATGGAAAAAGCTGGAATCAAACCTGATTTTGTGGTAGGTACAAGCATGGGATCCGTGATTGGAGGTCTTTATGCACTAGGTTACAATGCCGATGAACTAGAGCAAATCGTTTTGAATATTGATTGGGATTTGCTGATTTCAAATAGGGTGGAGTTCAACTCAATTGCTTTTGAGGAAAAGGAATATTACAATCGTTATTTGGTTGAACTTCCAGTGAAAAATGGAAAAGTAGCTCTCCCCTCTGGCCTGATAGAAGGTCAAAAACTATCTGAGGTTTTACAGTATTATACTTGGCCAGCGAATAAATACAAGAATTTTGATGAATTCCCTATTCCATTTAGATGTATAGCAACTGACATTTCTACTGGACAGGAAATTGTTTTTGACAAAGGATACCTGCATGATGCGTTGCGATCCAGTATTGCCATCCCAACCGCCTTTACTGCCTTTGATCTGGATTCTACTTCTGTGGTTGATGGCGGTGTTGTTAATAATTTCCCGGTTGATGTGGTCAAACAAATGGGAGCAGATATAGTCATTGGTGTTAATGTTTCGGATGAGGATTTTTTGGCTGTGGATGAATTGGGTGGCTTCGGAGGAATTCTGATGCAAGTTGCCATGTCCAGATCTCTAAAAAAGACCAAGGATAATATTGAGGATTGCGAAATATATATCAAACCAGACTTAGGGGTTTATTCCACAGGAAGTTTTGGGAACTACCGAGAAATATTGGCTCTCGGTGATTCTACAGGAAAAAAATACTATGATGACTTCAAGCAACTTGCCGATAGTTTGGGAAGAAAAGATGTGATTTCAGGTTTGGGGTTTGAAGAAGCCCCTATCCAAGTGAGCGGGATTGAGTTTGTTGGGAATAAACTTTTCACCAACAGTCTGTTGCAATCTAAATTTAATATTTCTGTAGGCTCCTTTAAAACAAGAGATGAAATCCAAAAAGGAATTGATCGAATCTACGGAATCAATGGGTTTTATAAAGTGGATTTTTCCTTAATTCCATTCGGTGAAAACAGGTATAATATCAAAGTAAGGTTAAAAGAAAAACCAGCTTCACTCTTGAATTTGGCTGTTCACTACGATAATCAGTTTTCGGCAGGGATTTTAGTGAATTATACAGTTAGGGATTTATTAAGCAAATCCAGTAGAACTGTCTTTCTGTTAGATGTTTCAGAAAATCCTAAAGCTCGAATTGATTATTATAACTACTTCTCAAAGAATAAAAATCTAGCATTCAATGCCCGATTAAACTTATTGCGCCAGCAACTTCCAGAATATACTGAAGGGAAAGAAACAGAAGTTGCCGTTGATAGAAATACGAATTTTGCTGCTCAGATTATGACGACTGGCTCTTTAAAGCAGTCTTTTGCATTTGGAGCTGTTTACGAACTCAGCAAAACTCGATATCGCTTCAATAGAATATTTTCCGATGCACTAAAAAATGGTACAGAAAGGACCTTAGGATTACGGTTTAGGTATTATAGAAATTCACAGGATAATAGAAATTATCCTACCCGGGGAGCAGAGGGATTATTGGAATCAGTTTTCCATTTTGATAATAAACTCAAAATAAATTTAAAGGCAGGATTTGATACGGTAGATGTCAATTTGGATGGTGTAATCGTTTCTTTACCTAAAGATGTTCTGGATGGCTTGGCGGAGGATTTGACACCAGATCCTTATATTACTTTGTTGGGGAGGTATTCAAAATTTTTGAAAATCACACCTGGATTTCAATTAAAACCTGAGTTTGCAGGTGCATTAATCGTCACAAATAACTCCGCAGAAAAAAGTTTTCAGGAATTTTTTGTGGGAGGATATCAAAATATTCGGTTTAATGACACCAATTTCTGGGGGCTCAATTATGGAGAAGTCAAAACATCCAATTTTGTGAAAGCAGGTCTAACGACTCAATTTATCCCGATCAAAAAAGTCTACTTGAGAGCAGGAATCAATTATTTGGGATTTAGTAAAGCGTATAGGTTCCAAGAAGAAGGTTTCATCAATAGTATTTTTAAAGATGAAACCTATGCTGGATATGGATTTGATATGACCTACCAATCCATCCTTGGACCGATAACAATTGGAGTCAGCAGCAATAACAAAGACAATAAACTACGCTCCTACTTTTCCTTAGGATATTCCTTTAATTATTCGGATCGATAGTTTGGATAGTCCCGTCCGCCTGATGGGTTAATTTTGTCATTTTGATGTTTCTCAAATGCGTTTCTCCGGAAAGCTGAGTGTCATGATAGAATAAGTACCAATCCCCGTTTACTTCTACTATAGAATGGTGGTTGGTCCAACCTTCTACAGGATTCAATACAACGCCTTGGTAGGTAAATGGTCCGTAAGGATTGTCAGCAGTGGCATATGCGATGAAATGAGTATCGCCTGTGGAATAGGATAAATAATACTTTCCATCATACTTGTGAACCCAGGCTGCTTCAAAGAACCTTCTTGCGTTATCACCATTTAATAGAGGAGATCCGTTTTCATCCAAAATCTTAATTTCTTTAGGAGTCTCTGCAAATTCTAGCATGTCATCGCTCATCTTGGCGATAATTGGACCTAAAGCAGGTTCATCATCTGCAGGTAAACCATCCGTTGGAGCAGATCCTTTATCATCAAATTTGTTGTTTCTGTATTTCTGAAGTTGGCCTCCCCAGATGCCTCCGAAATACATATAATAGGATCCATCTGAATCTTCAAAAACAGCAGGATCGATGCTATAGCTACCTTTGATAGCTTCCGGCTGAGCAGTGAATGGTCCGGTAGGTGTATTTCCCACTGCCACCCCTATTTTGAAAATATCGTTTTCATCTTTGGCCGGAAAATACAAATAATACTTTCCGTCTTTTTCGGCGGCATCTGGTGCCCAAAGTTGTCTTTTTGCCCAAGGAATATCTTCTACTGCGAGGACCTTTCCTTCATCTACAAGGGTCGCAGATGGAGAGTCCATTGAGTAAACATGATAATCCATCATATTAAAATGAGACCCCAGATCATCCTGAGGAACATTTGATTCGATATCATGGGAAGGATAGATGTAGATTTTTCCATCAAAAACATGTGCTGAAGGATCAGCGGTAAAGTTGTCGGTAATTAATGGTTGGGAAAGATAGTTAGAATCTGTTTCCTCTACTTCTGTGGCTATTTCGGTTTCAGAATTGCCAGAGGGTTTGCTACAGGATACCAAAACAGCAATGATTCCAATTGCTGGAGTGATTTTCAATAAGGTTTTGTTCATAGGTTTGTTTGGATTTAATTGTTCAAGATAAATTGAAATTTGAATTATTCCAGTATATCGTCAAGAAGGATAAAGTGATTTTTTAGAATGGTTGTCAAGAAACCATTGATCCAATTGTCTCACCATTAGCGGATTTGGGGTTTTGGATTTAGCTAGTTTAAGTATATTGGTAAAATTATAACCCAATCTAACCTATTATGAACCGAAGAAAGTCTCTCAAGATTCTGGGAGGAACTGTAGTTGGTATTACCGGACTGGTCCTCGCAGACTGGAAGTGGCAACTCCTGGACGGAATCAATCACAAAGGATTTTTTACTTTTAAGGAGGAAAAGCTTATTTCCGCCATAGCAGACACTATTATCCCTGAAGGTCTGCCTCCAAAAACTCCAACTCCAGATGCCAAACCCATTGGAGCATTAAGCACCGGAACAGACATCTATATGATGAAGCTTTTTGAACATTGCTTCGAAAAGGAAGATCAGGATCAAATCAAATTGCAATTGGCGAGTTTGGATGAAAAAGGCTTTCTGAAAGCTTCTAAAGAAGAGAGAGAAGCGATGTTGTTAAGCTTGAAAGATTCTGAAGTCGAAGCTGATCAGGAGTTTTTTGACCTGATGAAATCAGAAACGATTACAGGATTTACCACTGTGAAAGAAGTAATGGTGGATTATAGAGATTATAAAGTTGCCCCTGGTTTTTATACCGGATGTGCAGATGTTCCAGCCCAAGCTTAAGAGACAGAAAAAATGCTACAAGATTCAAAAGAAAAAAGAACATACGATGCCATAGTTATTGGTTCTGGAGCCAGTGGTGGATGGGCAGCAAAAGAATTGACGGAAAAAGGTTTGAAAACACTCGTGCTCGAAAGAGGAAGAATGGTCAAACATATTGAAGATTATCCAACTGCCTCCAAAGCTCCTTGGGAGTTTGAATTCCGTGGTGCTGTGCCTTTAGAAAAGAGATCAGGAGTCGGTGGAGGTAGATGGTTGAGAGAAGAAACCGCCCATTGGGCATTGGCAGATGATGAGCAGCCAATTATCCAAGAGAAACCGTTTCGATGGTTTAGAGGCTATCATATAGGAGGAAAATCTTTGCTTTGGGCCAGAGCCACTCAGCGCTGGTCGGATTATGATTTTGAAGGCCCTGCCAGAGATGGATTTGCAGTTGATTGGCCGATTCGAGCCAAAGATCTAAATCCATGGTATGAATATGTGGAGCGATTTGCAGGAATTGCAGGAAGTAAGGACGGATTACCCGAACTTCCGGATTCTGAGGTAATGCCAGGTTTTGAATTGAGCTGTATCGAGAATTATTACAAAGAGCAGCTGAAGTCTAATTATGGAGATAGACACTTGATTCAAGGTAGATGCGCGCATTTGACAGATCCTCAGGAAATCCATAAGCAACAGGGTAGAAATAAATGCCAGCATCAGGCCATGTGTAATCGCGGTTGTGTTTATGGAGGATATTTTTCCGCCAATGCATCGACACTTCCTTGGGCTGAGAAGACAGGGAATTTAACGATCAGACCTGATTCTGTTGTCGAATCCATTATATATGACGATGCCAAGGGCAAAGCGACAGGGGTAAGAATCATCGACAGGCATAGCAAAGAAGCGATTGAGTTTTATGCGAAAATTATTTTTGTTAATGCTTCTACCATTGCGTCCAATGCGATTTTATTGAATTCGAAATCTTCTACATTTTCAGGTGGAATCGGAAATGAAAATGGTTTGATGGGTAAATTTCTAGCATGTCATAACTATAGAGGAAAAGGATATGCGACCTTTGAAGGATTTTTGGATAAAGCCAATCTGGGAAGGAATCCTGGCCATGCCTATGTGCCAAGGTTTAGAAATGTGTTTAAGCAGGACACTGATTTTCTAAGAGGATATTCCATCGGCATGTCGGGTGGAAGAGGATTGGGTTCTGATACCAGTATGATTGGAGATGAATTGCGCGATAATTTGCTTAACCAAAAGTATAATGATGTCTGGGGCTTAGCTTCTTGGATGCAGGGTGAAACTGTTCCGGTTGAGGACAATCATATGCGACTCAGTCCAGATCAAGTGGATAAATATGGAATTCCTCAGATTATTCTTTCGGTAGAATGGAAAGAAAATGATGATAAAATGGCTGCTGATTTCGTGGCTCAACAAACAGAAATGTATGAGCGAGCAGGATTTAAAAACATCAAAGTGGAGGATTCGCATTCTGCTCCTGGCTCAGATATTCATGAAATGGGAGGTGTAAGAATGGGGAAAGACCCTAAAGATTCATTGCTCAATGAATGGAATCAGCTGCATCATTGTAAAAACGTTTTCGTAACCGATGGTGCTTGCATGACCAGTACTAGTACGCAAAATCCAACTCTGACTTTCATGGCTCTGACGGCAAGAGCTGCTAATCACGCAGTGGAAGAGTTAAATAAGCAGAATCTGTAATTATGAGCCGGCCGAAAACAACCTCGGTCGGTTTTTTATTCAATCCCTTCAAAAAATATTGAATTCAATTTTATAGAAATGAAAAAAATATTCGTTCTCGTTTTAGTTACTTTTTTAATCTCCTTTAGATCCGTGGACTCCTTTGCACAGCAAAAAGGAGATCCTTTGTTTCAGGCTCCATTGGGAATAGCAGCTTATACTTTTAGAAATGAGTTTCCGAAAGGAGTTGAGCAAACTCTGGACATTATCCAAAAACTGGGATTTAAAGAATACGAAGGAGGAACGGCTGGCCTTTCGCCGGAAGAATTCAAAAAACTCTGTGCGGAGCGAGGAATCAGTATCCCATCTACTGGAACCGGCTTTGAGCAGTTGGAGGAAAATCCACAGGCAGTGGCAGATCGCGTGAAAGCTCTCGGAGCCAAGTACGTGATGTGTGCTTGGATTCCTCACAATGGAGATTTCACAAAAGAAAATGCAGACCGTGCGATCAAAGCATTCAATGAAGGAGGTAAGGTGTTGAAGGAAAACGGGATTATTTTCAAATACCACGTTCATGGATATGAATTTCAGCCTTACGGAGATGGTACTTTACTGGATTATATCATCGAAAACACGAATCCTGAATATGTTTCACTCCAAATGGATGTGATGTGGACACATTTTGGAGGTGGCGATCCAGTGGCATTGTTGAAAAAATACGGGAATCGATGGGTTTCTCTACATCTGAAAGATTTCCGAAAAGGTGCCCCAAAAGATATGACAGGTTTGACAGGTCCTGAAAATGATGTGCCGCTTGGGACAGGAGAGCTGGATATTCCGGGTATTCTTCGCGAATCAAATCGGATTGGAATCAAACATATGTTTATCGAGGATGAAAGTGATCAAGAGTTAGAAAACTTACCAAAAAGTATTGCTTATTTAAAGAGCTTGAAGTATTAATGCTCTAGAATAGAAAATGGGAAAAATAGAGCCAAATAATCCATTTGATTTTTAGTTAAAATTCTATAAATCAGCCAGAAATATTTGAAAAGCAGATTATATGACATAAATTATTAGTTCATTATAATCCCTTGTCAAATGAAAAAGATATTTTTAGCAGGACTGATAGTGGTTTTAACTATTAATTGTTCCCTTCAAGCTCAAGTGAAGTACGATACTGTTGAGGTCAATGGGAGCCAAATACAAGTTAGAAAGATTGGTTTAGAGGAAAGAAAAATTAAGCAGCCAATAGTCATTTTTGAGGCTGGGTTGACTGAGGAATTGAATGTTTGGGATCAAGTGGTAGATCAGGTAGCTGAATTTTCACCGGTCCTATCTTATAGCCGCTCCGGTATAGGATGGTCTGAACTAATGGGAGAGAAGGTTACTGTAGAAAGTAGGGCGGATCAGCTTCAATTATTACTGGAAACTCTTGAAATTGAGCCTCCCTATATTTTGGTTGGAAATAATTGGGGGAATGAAGTGACCCGAGAGTTTGCTGTTAAATACCCAAATCAAGTCAAAGGAATGATCTACCTTGATCCAGTGATGGATTTGGAGAATGTTGCAAATTTGACCGCATATTTAGATGAAAAAGGATTAGATGGCGAGTTGCTTGGGCAAGAATATCTTGAATTTCAGAAATTTTTAAAAAGTCGCCATTCAGACGTAAACGAACAGGAAGTAAATTCATTTTTGGGGCTTTTAGAAGAGAATAAGCTTAACTGGAAAGCCAAAGAAAATCCCAACAAGAAATCAATCATAATACTTGGGAGAGGAAATGATATGTATCCTATGATGGGCAAGCTTTCCATGAACTCTAGAGAATTCTACCAACTTATTATCGATGGAAAAGTTGAATTTTTTGAGGAATACACGCTTGAAAACAAAAATGCTTCCTTGGTCTTGACTTCAGGAGGAATGAATTTTCTTCCCAATCAAAGATCGTTGGAGATCACAATGGCTGTAAAGCAATTAATTAATACGGATGTTAATCTGTCTATCATGTCAGCTGCATTGGAATCTGACCCTCAAGAATTTGAAGGATTTATAAATGGCTTAGAAAGCTACATTATAAAGTCGCTTTTGAGTGAGAGGGTCTACAATATGCTAGGCTATAGTCTTATGAGACACGATAAAAATGAACAGGCTTTAGTTTTATTCGAGAAAAATCTAGAAAGAAATCCTGAATCGGCCAATGTTTATGATTCCTATGGAGATGGATTACTTGCTCTTGGGAAAATCGAAGAAGCGATTCCTTACTTTAAAAAAGCGATTGAATTGGGGACTGAGAATTCCCATCGCGATTTAGAATTATTCAGGAAAAATCTTGCCAAGAGTAAAGAAATGCTCGCAAGTCAAAATTGATATTAATTGAATTGCTTTTATCAGAATTCCGGGTTTTCACTCGGAATTTTTACTTTTAGGCAAATTCAAATTTTATGAAGCGAATATTTTTGGTGCTTTCCCTTATAGGCTTAGTTGCGTTACCTGCATTTCCCCAAGATTTCAATGTCCTGATTATTCATGTAGATGATCTGGGCTGGGCAGATATTGAGCCATTGGGAAGTGATTTTTATGAAACACCTCATATTAATCGGCTCGCTTCCGAAGGGATTCTATTTACCAATTCCTATGCTGCTGCGGCTATTTGTTCTCCAACCAGAGCGGCGATGCTGACAGGGAAATATCCGGCAAGATTGGGGATTACGGATTGGATACGTGCAAAATTCCAAGGAGTGACTACTTCCGGTTTGCCAAGAGAGTATGAAGTTTTTGAAGATAAACCACTTAAGACCCCAAAAATCCAAGGCTTTTTGCCACTCGAAGAAGTGACGATTGCCGAAAGGATGAAAGGTTATGGCTACGAGACCCTTCATGTGGGGAAATGGCATTTGGGAGAAGAAGGCTTTTATCCTACAGACCAAGGTTTTGATGTGAATATAGGAGGTAATGATTTGGGCCAACCACCGAGTTATTTTGATCCCTATTTGCCAGCTCAACCAAGAGATTTCTATGAGATCACCACTTTGAAGCCACGGAAAGAAGGTGAATTCCTAACTGATAGAGAAGGGGATGAAGTAGTTGACTACATTCGAAGTAAAAAAGAGAAGAAATTTTTTATTCATTGGGCTCCATATGCTGTTCACACGCCGATCATGGGAAAGCCTGATCTGGTGGAGAAATACAAGCAAAAAGAGCCAGGAAATCAAAGAAATCCTGAGTATGCTGCCTTGGTGGAAAGCGTAGACCAGAATGTAGGAAAAGTGATTGAAGCTTTAGATAAGCTGGGCTTGAGAGAAAAAACATTAGTGATTTTTACATCCGATAACGGTGGTTTGATTTGGGATTATGAGAACCCAATTACCAATAATTATCCACTAAAATCACAGAAAGGCTATCCATACGAAGGGGGAATCAGGGTGCCGACGATTGTCAGTTGGCCAGGAAAACTCCCGATGGGAGCTCTTAGTGAAAGCCCAATAATTACGATGGATTGGATACCGACTATCTTGGATTTTATGGGAGAGAACCCTGTTCAGGAAGGATTGGAAGGAATTTCATTGAAGCCAATTTTGGAAAACCCGTCTCAGAAAGTTGATCGGGATCTGTTTTGGCATTTTCCTCATTATCGATTAAATGACATAGTTCCTTATGCGATTGTCAGATCAGGAGATTATAAGTTGATCCATTATTTTGATGGAAGTCAGGATGAGTTGTATAATCTTGATTTTGATATGGAGGAAAAAGTCAATGTTATTTCGACGCGTAAAGCCATTGCCGATCAGCTTCAAATCAAACTTGAGAAGTGGCTAGAAGAGACTGGAGCAAGATTGCCTGTGGAAAAATGATTCGTGACGAAAGGTTTTTAGCAAACTAATTTGTACCCATATCCCCGAATATTCAGGATTTGGATCTCTGGATCATCCTGAAGTTTCTTGCGGAGTTTGGTGATAAAAACGTCCATGCTACGGGCGTTGAAGAAATCATCTGCTCCCCAGATTTGAGTCAAAATCAGACTTCTGTCGGTGATGTCATTGCAGTTTTCTAGAAGAATTTGAAGTAGCTGGGATTCTCTGGCAGTTAATGGAGATTCACTGTCGCCTAATTTTAGCAATTGTCTCGTAGGATGAAACTCGAATTTACCTATCTGAAGCCAATCACTTTGCTGGGTTCTAAGAGCTTTTCTGTCCAGTTGTGCATTAATTCTGACGATCAATTCCTCCATGCTAAATGGCTTTCGGATATAATCATTTGCACCGTATCCAAACCCTTTGACAACATCCTCAGTCTGGCCTTTTGAAGTGAGAAAAATGATAGGCGTAAAAGGATCGATTTTCCTTATTTGCTCGGCAAGGCTGAATCCATCTTTCTTAGGCATCATTACATCCAAGACCAAAATATCAGGTTTGTTAGATTTATATTTTTCCCATGCAATTTCCCCGTTTGAGCATAGAATTACCTCAAAATCCCGGCTTTCCAAACTTTCCTGGATGATCATCCCCAATGAGATTTCATCCTCCGCCAGTACTACTTTTGTTTTTGCATTCATGGCCAAGTCGTGGTAAAGGAAGTGCTTTTTGCTGCGATCTGTAAATCGATCTCTCCTCCGTGTTTTTCAATGATTTTTTTGACGTAATAAAGACCAATTCCAAAGCCTTTTACATCATGAAGATTTCCTTGCGGAATGCGGTAAAATTGTTCGAAAATCCGTTCTTTTTGCCCTGAGGATATTTTTCCTCCATTATCCCAAATCTTAATTTTGGTTTTATTGCTTTGATCCAGACTGATTTTTATCTGATCACCACCATATTTGATGGCATTGTCCAGCAGGTTAGAAATTACATTTTCGAAGTGAAAAGAGTCCACCAAAATCGGATGAATCTGAGCTGGGACCTGCAGTTCGATTTCTTTCTCTGGTGCCAAAGTCTGGTACTTTTGAAGCAGGCTTCGGAGGATCGGTTCAGGGTCAATTTCTTCCATTCTCAGCATCAATTGCTCCGAATCCAAGGTGGCGGTTTCCAGTAACTTCTCCACCATCAGGTTCAGTTTGTGCAACTGCATTTTTGAAATCCCCAAATATCGCTTGTTCTTTTCAGGGTCGTTTGTCGGGTTAAACTGCTCGATTCCTTCGATCGCCGAAAGGGTGGTCGCAATAGGGGTTTTGAATTCGTGGGTGATGTTAGAGATCAGGTCTTGCTTGATTTCTGCTACTTCTTTTTGATTTTTTATCGTCTGGTAGAGATAGTAGAAAGCATAAGAAATGATCATTAAAAAGATCAAAGAAGTCAAAATCTCGAAGATTCCTCTTTTGAGAATATTGAGTGCAGTGTTTTCAAAATACAATTCTAATTTTTGTCCCCTTGGCAAGAAAGTAGAATTAGAAACAGTTTTAAAAGGCATTTGCTCCAAGGCCGGATAATTATAGGAACCAGCGATGGTGTCTTTTTCGAAATGCAACATTCCATAATCTATGCTGATCCCTTTTCGGTCCAAATCTGCTTGAAACAGTTCATTGATTTTATTGAAATTCAATGAATCACGAGTGATCGAAATGATAATCGTATTGGTCAAAGCTTTGAGTCTGTGAATGCTGTCCGCCGATTCCAATCCTCGAAAAATGTTGATGTGATTTACCTCATCCACTGCCATGTTTTTCAGCGAATCAAAACTCAGTTTTGGAATAAAATCAAAATCGCCAATTGAATCTCCAGTGGACAAAGAAGCTCTAAGAGAATCAAATCCTTCTGCCGATTCCAATGTTCTCAGAATCATTTTGCTCTTTCCTATTCTTTTAAAAAAGCTTCCTTTGATGCTATCGGTGTCAACTGAGTCTGGGATAGTAACGGTGCTTGTTTTAGGAGTGGATTCGGTAAAGGTGAAAACATCAGTTTTTGCCAAATCAGCAAAATAGGCTTCCAAAGCATTGTCTAAACTCAACTGGATATCACTGATTAGCTGATCCTCAATTTGATGAAATTGAGAGATGTTTCGGTAAATCTGCACAGCGATGCTGATCACCAAAGTGAACCCGATAAGGATACCAATACGCTTGAATTGCAGCTTTTTCACGATGCTAAATTAGGAGCATAGAAATTGAAAACCTGAATGTTAACACACGTTAACACTGGTTAACTCAGCTGTTTAGGCCGATTTTAGTTCTTTGTAGCAAAGAAAGATAACTATGAAAACCAAAATTTTACTACTCGGATTTATTGTTTTAATGGCTTTTGTCGGAACGACGAATGCTCAAGGATTGACTGGAAGAGCTTACTATAAGTCTTCATCAAGTTTCAAGTTTTCCATGGATAGCTCCAAAATGGCTCCAGAGGCAATGGCAGATATTCAACGCCAGTTGAAAAAGCAAATGGAAAAAGAGTATGTACTGACTTTCACACAAGGGGAATCGAATTGGAAACAAGCAGAGAGTTTGGGGTCTGGCCCAGCTTCAGCTTCTTCTGGTGGAGCGACAATCGTCATCAACACCGGCAGCAGCGACTTGGTTTTGTATAAAAACCTAGCCGATCAAAAATATCTTGAAGAAAAGGATCTGATGGGAAAAGAATTTTTGGTCAATGATAAATTGAATAGTTACGATTGGGAATTGTCGGATGAAACCAAAACCATTGGGAATTACACCTGTCAAAAAGCAACCTATTCGAAAATTGTAGACTCCAAGCGCTTTTCCACAGGAATGGAAGAAATGGAATCTGTAAAAGACACAGTGCTTATCGAAGCTTGGTACACCCCGCAAATTCCTGTCAGCCATGGACCTTCAGAGTATTGGGGATTACCAGGATTGATTTTGGAACTTCATAATGCTGGATCTACCCTAATCTGCGAAAAAATTGTCCTGAATCCTGAGGAGAAAGTAGAGATTCAAATTCCCAATAAAGGGAAGGAAATGAGCAGTGCAGATTATCGAGCTTTGGCAGAGGAAAAGATGCAGGATATGATGAAAAAATACCAAGGAAAGCCGGGAGAGAATCAGATGGTTATCAAAATCGGGAATTAATAAACCGCTAAAATCAAGAAAACTAAACCAACATGAAATTGATTTTTAGGGTTTTTGTAGGAGTAATTCTACTGAGTTTGATGTCTTTTTCCGGCTTTTCCCAGACGAAGAATTTTGTAGGGCAAGTTTTGGATTCCTTAAATCATCCTATCAGTTACGCCAATGTGGTGGCTGTCAATCAAAGCACCCAGAAGATCGGCGCTTTTGCAATCACCAATGCGGAAGGGCGATTTAAACTAGCTTTGGTTCCAGGTTCAGAATATTTGATTCGAATCTCATTTGTAGGGTATAAGCAGTTTGAAAGAGTGTTTACAGAATGGTCTCCTGACGAGCCTATTCAAGTGGTTTTGTCCACTGATGAAACCATGCTGGATCAGGTAGAGGTGGTAACAGAATTGCCAGTAACGATGCAGGGAGACACGCTAACCTATAAAACAGATGCTTTCACCACCGGAACAGAAAGAAAGCTCAAAGATGTTTTGGAGAAACTTCCGGGATTTGAAGTGGATGAAGATGGGGGAGTAAAAGTTCAGGGAAAGACAGTGGATAAAGTCATGGTAGATGGGAAGAATTTTTTTGACGGAGACACCAAATTGGCCACTAAAAACTTGCCTGCAAATGCAGTGGATCGCGTTCAGGTACTAAAAAATTTCAATGAAGTTTCTCCGATTCGAGGTCTGGATAATGACGAATCTTTGGCATTGAATATTCAACTGAAAGATGGAAAGAAAAGGATGGTTTTTGGGGATTTGCAAGCTGGAGGAGGTCCAAAAGAAAGGTATTTGGGACATGCCAATGCTTTTTATTATTCCCCAAAACTTAATCTGAATTTAATCGCAGATGCAAATAATGTCGGGGAGCTTCCTTTCACCTTACAAGACTATTTCCGGTTTAGTGGAGGAATGTCAGGCCTAGGAAGTAGAACAGGTTCTTCTATTTCCCTCAGTGGGGAAGATATGGGGATTCCAATGGCGCAACGAAATAATGCGGCATCCTTAGAAACTGCATTGGGAGCGTTTAATTTAAATTACCATCCAAGTTCTAAATGGAGGCATTCTGGGTTTATTATCGGGTCAACTTCTGAGAATAAGCTGGGTAGCAATTCTCAGCGTACCTATCTGCGAAATGATGAAAATAACCAGGAAAATCTGAGTACAGCCAGTACTGTAGAGAACGCCTCTGGATTGATGAAATATGCTTTGACCTATACTCCTAGAGAGGAAACCTATGTGAAATACTCGGTCTTTGGCAAAATGTCTGATATCCAAAATAGAAATATCATGGATTCTGATTTTGGAAATTTTAGACAGCAAATCAATAATCTCCAATCAAGAAGACCTTACAGCATTCAGCAAAAAGCAGAATGGTATCATGCTCCTTCGGAAAAAAGGGTTTTTTCGATGGAACTCAACTGGGAGAAAAAGTATCAGGATCCGCTGTATGATTTGACTACGAATCAGAAACCATTTGTAGGATTACTTCCGGTGATGGATAGCGAGTCTTACCGGTTTTTACAACAGCAAGAAGTTCATTCGAGGACTTTAGAGGGGTCCTTTAACTATTATCATATTCTCAATGCCACCAATCACTTGAATTGGAATTTAGGATATACCAATACCAGACAGGATATGATTTCCGGTTTGAATCAGATTTTGCCAGACTCTGAGAATTCTTTTTCAGAATTTTCTAATGACAATCGTTTTGGAATTCAGGACGCGTATTTGGGAATGACTTATAAAACCAAATGGAAGGATTTAATATTGAGTCCATCGGTTTTTGCTCATCGTTATGCATGGCAGGATATCCAGTTTGAAAACCAAAGAGATACCGAAAAGTTTCTGTTCTTGCCTGGTATGTATGCCAAATGGGCTATTAAATCAAACCGGTCTTTGGTTTACAGATTCCAGCAAACAGCGAGTTTTATGGATGTGCAGAAGCTTGCCGAAGGGTTTGTTATTCAAGACTACAATTCCATTTTTACTGGTAACAGGATGTTGGATAATGGCTTGTTTTCCAATCATTCACTTTACTATACCCATTATGATTTCTTCTCATCCCTGAATATGTATGGGACTGTAAATTGGCAGCGAAAGAAAAATGATATTGTAAATACCACGGATTTTCAAGGCATTAATCGGTTTTTGACAGTAATGAATATTGAGCCGGTGAATGAGACCTTGAATGGGAATTTCAATGTGGATAAGAAATTCAACACCTTCAAAATGAGTGCAAGTGGAGGTTGGAATTCATTCACTACCAATAACCTGATCAATGATGAGGTCAATCAGAACAAGCAATTCTCGCAGAATTATCAGTTGAAAGGGACTACTACCTTTTTCAAAAAAGTAGAGGTCGATTTGAGTTATACATTTGCGACCAATAAATACCAAGGTCAGAGCACTCAAAACACTTTCAATACCCATACTCCAAAAATCGAAGTAGACTGGGATATTTGGAAGGGATTAAAACTAAATGCGGACTACGCACTGAATACCTATAATAACAAGGGCTCTGGAACTCAAAGTGAATTTGATTTTCTAAATGCTTTTTTGAGTTATCAAGGAAAATCAAGCCCTTGGGAGTTTAGAGTTTCTGTTTGGAATATCTTAGACACCCGATCCATCCGTAGAGATAGCTTTACAGATAACCTGATTAGTACCTATTCTTATTTGGTTCAACCTAGGTATGGTTTACTGACAATCAAGTGGGATTTGTAAAATAATAAAGGAGCTTGTTAGAATATCAAGCTCCTTTATTATTTAATTCGAGACATTTTTCTTGCATCATCTTTTTTGGCTCGGGTTTATTTTTCGATTAACTTAATGAGTACCAAATTTTTATTCATCCACCAAACCCTGATTTCATGAAACTAATTACCAGAAGAGATTCTATCAAAGGTATTACTCTAGCAACCGGAGCCAGCTTGATTTCCCCTTTTTCTATTTTCGGTAAAACCCGAAAAAAAGATAAACTGGGTGTTGCACTTGTTGGGTTAGGATATTATAGCACAGATCTTTTGTCTCCGGCACTCCAACAAACCGAAAATTGTTATTTGGCTGGCATTGTGACAGGTACGCCATCAAAAATCCCTGTTTGGAGAGGGAAATATAATATCCCTCAAGGCAATGTTTATAATTATGAGAATTTCGATTCCATTGCGGATAATCCAGAAATAGATGTGGTCTATGTCGTTTTACCCCCTTCCATGCATAAAGAATATGTAATCCGAGCTGCCAAAGCTGGGAAGCATGTTTGGTGTGAAAAACCCATGGCAGTTACTGCAGAGGAATGTCAAGCGATGATTGATGCCTGTAACGAAAATGGCGTGAAGTTATCGATTGGTTACCGATGTCAGCACGAGCCAAATACGATGGCGTATCAAGATATAGTAGATAATAAAAAATTGGGGAATGTATTAAACGTGGACTGCGCAGCAGGATATCGTGAGGGAAGAACGGACCATTGGAAGCAGAAACGTGAAATGGGGGGCGGTGTAATTTATGATATGGGGGTATATTCGATCCAAGGGGCAAGGTTAGGGACAGGCATGGAGCCAATCGCTGTTAAAGCTGCAAAAGTATGGGCAGAGCGACCAGAAATCTACAAGGATGGATTAGGGGAAGTGGTGGAAGCACAGCTTGAGTTTCCAAACAATGTAATGGCGACCATCAAAACTTCGTTTTTTGAGAATACAAACTTCCTAAACATCCAGTGCGAAAAGGGTAAGATAGAAATAGCTCCTTTCTCAGGATATAATGGCAACAAAGGGAAAAGTCCATTAGGAGAAATTAATTTTCCTTACCAAGTTCCTAGTCAACAGGCATATCAAATGGATCGCGATGCCAAGTCCATTTTGGATGATCAACCAGTCTTAGTGCCTGGAGAAGAAGGATTGAGAGATATCCGAATTGTGCAGGCAATTTTGAAATCTGCTGAGACAGGCATGCGAGTAGCACTCTGATTTTTCATAGAAACTGAAAAGAGTAAAGCCGGCTTCATTCAAATGAAGCCGGTTTTTTTAATAACTAAGAATAATACAATGGTTGATTAAAAAATTATATTTAACTTATTAAACCATAAAAAACTGCATTTCAAATAGTTAAAACTGTTTTTAGGTAGAAGTATTTTTTGAATTTACTCCAGTTTAGATTTTTTTAAGACTGAAGTTGAATTCATTCCATGTATTTGAAATTTATTTTCCACCAATATAGATTAGGAATGAAAAGAGTTTTGAAATTTTTCGGTTGGATGGTTGGCGTTATTGTCATCATCGTTTTGTGTTTTGTGGGCTTTGTTCTCCTCAAATGGGATCAGAAGTATGATGCACCATATCCTGAATTAGCGGCCAGCTCGGATTCTACCTTGATTGCAAGGGGAAAATACCTTGTTTATGGACCTGCTCATTGCGCTGGATGCCATAACACTGCGGAGCGATCGCTTGAAGTAGATAATGGGAAAGATCTTTTACTGATAGGCGGAGCTGAATTTGTATTTGAGCCTGGAGTCATCAGATCTAGAAACCTTACTCCAGATTTGGAAACGGGAATAGGGAAGCTGACAGATGGAGAAGTGGCTCGAGTAATGAGAAATTCGATAGGAGCTGATGGCCGACCCATATTTCCTTTGATGCCATTTCAGAATATGTCTGATGAAGATGTCGTTGCGATTTTATCTTATTTGAGATCTCAAGAGCCCGTCAATCATTTTGTGAAGCCTACAGAATATAGTTTTATGGGCAAAGCTGTTCTAGCTTTTGGCTTGATAAAGCCAGAAGGGCCTTCGGGAACCCCACCAAAATCTATAGCAATTGAGCCATCAGAAGTTTATGGGAAATACTTGGCTAATTCAGTAGCCAATTGTGTGGGTTGTCACTCCCCAAGAGACCTAATGAGTGGTGAGTTTATAGGACCAAAATTCAGCAGAGGATTGGAGTTTGAAGAAGCGCCAGGAGCTAATTTTATTACTCCCAATTTAACGCCGGATCCAGAAACCGGAATAATTGCAGATTGGTCTGAAGATGCTTTTGTGGCTAGGTTTAGAGCTGGAAGATTATATGAACATTCCCCCATGCCTTGGGGCAGTTTTGCTAGAATGACAGATGTAGATTTAAGAGCTATCTATCGCTATTTGATGGCTTTAGAACCAGTGTCTAATAAGGTGGAAAAAACCCAATACATGCTAGAAGTGAATCCTGTAAATTAAGAAATTGCTATTTCAGGAAAACGGTCTTATGTGTATTAGAACTTTCTACTGCAGCTTCCAGGATTTCTACGACGATTTGATTGTTTTCTAAGGAACTTAAATCAAATGGTGAAAGTGTTATTTCTCCTCTAATCACTGATTTGAAGAATGTGAAAGGATCATCAAACGGTGCTTCTCTTTTTTCAAACTTTAAAGTTTCTTCATCAAATCCATCATAGCCTTCTGCCATTCTTATTCTTAATGTTTTTCCATTATCAGCAAAAAGAGCACCTGTCAATCCATAGATTTCCATGTCTTTTCTGCCTATAGGCCAGTTCCAGGATGGTTCTAAAATAACCTGTGAATCTTCATAAGTAAGGATTATTGTGGCATCATCATCTACTTTTGGGTTGTTTTCTGGTTGTAATTGCTGAGTAACTGCAGTGACTGAGATGGGGCGTTTCCCCTCGTGAAGCCAAGTAGATAGATTCGCACCATAGCAACCAAAATCGATAATGGCACCACCACCATTTAATTTTGGATCTGTCAACCATTCTAGAAACTCAGAACTGACATTGATCTTTTTTGGGCCACGATGACCATCCCTTACAATAAGTTTTCTCATGGGACCAATTGCACCTTCAGAAAGAATTTCTTGGGCTTTTTCTACCGATGGATACCATGTAGTTTCATAGTTAGTAATCAGATGGATTTGGTGCTTTTTGGCTAATGCAGCCATTTTTTCAGCATGGTCTACACTAACTGCCAAAGGCTTTTCTACCATCACATGAATGCCTTTTGGAGCTGCAGCTTCTACTACAGACAAATGATCAAAAATATTTCCAAAGGCAGTTACAGCTTCTGGTTTAGTTGCAATCAGCATTTCCTCCAAATCATCAAAAACCAAGTCCATAGAAATTCCATATTGACTCGTTAATCGCTCTGCCAGTTCTTTATTCGACTCTGCAATACCGACAATTTCAATATCATCTCTTTTGTCAGCATCCAAAATCCACCCGACATGCCCATGAGTCAACCCTGCGACGCCAACTCTAAGTTTCTGCTGACAAAATGCCTGAAAACTCATCAGAAAAATCAATGTAATTAGCGTGCTGCGTTTCATAGGATAGGTGTTTTGGGAAATGGAATTTCAATTTATTGGAATAAAATGAGTAGAAAAATTTGATCATCAGCTAAAGTCAAAAAATCTAATTGGAAATTCTTTAGATTTAAGAATACCAAACTCTAATTACATGAAAGTCCGGATATTAGGTGCACTATTAGCTGTTTTTGTTTTTTGGGGCTGCAACCCTTCAGAAAAGCCAAGCTACAAATTTCAAATTTCAGATCTCGAACCTCAGTTGAGCAAACTTGCTTCGGATGAATTTATGGGAAGAATGCCATTCACCGAAGGTGAAAAAATCACAGTGGATTACTTGGAAAGTGAATTCAAGACCATGGGATTAGAACCCGGAAATGGTGATTCTTATTTTCAGGATGTATCCTTGGTTTCAATAAAAACTATTCCTGCTGCAGAAATGACCGTAAGCTCAGGGAATGAGACAGTAAGTTTTGAAGGATTAAAAGACTATGTGCTTTGGACTCAGCGAACAGACTCCTTGGTGAGTTTTGAAAATGCTGAAATGGTATTTGCAGGTTTTGGAATTGTCGCCCCGGAATATGGATGGGATGATTATAAAAACATAGATGTCAATGGGAAAATAGTGGTGGTTTTAGTCAATGATCCCGGTTTTGGAACAGAAGATGAAGCCTTTTTTAAAGGGAATACCATGACTTATTATGGTCGCTGGACCTACAAATATGAAGAGGCAATCCGTAAAGGAGCTTTGGGTTGCTTGATCGTTCATAATACTATTCCGGCGGGCTATGGATTTAATGTGGTGCAGGGAAAATGGAACTCTCCTATTTTATATCTGGATGGAAGAGGAGCAGACAATTATAAACCAGCATTTGAAGGTTGGGTGACTTTACCTACCGCAAACAAGCTTTTTGAAATGTCTGGTCTCGACGGAAGAGAATTGCTTGCTAAAGCTAGAAAAGCTGACTTTCAGGCAATTCCGATGAACCTAAAAGCGAGTTCGTCAATGAATGTGGTTTCAGAATACAATGTTTCTAAAAATGTCATCGCCAAAGTTACTGGTTCTAGTAAGCCGGAAGAAGTGATTGTATATACGGCCCATTGGGATCATTTCGGAATTGGTGCTCCTGATGAAACTGGAGATAGTATTTACAATGGGGCATTAGATAATGCCTCGGGAACTGCGGCACTTTTAGCTTTGGCGAAAGCATTTAAAACCGACCCTCAACCTAAAAGAACTGTTGTGTTTTTAGCTGTTACTGCGGAGGAACAGGGGTTATGGGGTTCCGCTTATTACGCCCAGCATCCGATTTACCCAAAAGAAAAGACCGTTGCCAACATCAATATGGATGGAATTAATCCTTATGGAAAGATGAAAGATGTTTCTTTGATTGGGATTGGTCAATCGGAGATGGAAGATTTATTGAATGTGGAGCTGGAAAAAGTAGGAAGATATTCAGCTCCGGATCCGACACCTTCTGCGGGTTATTATTTCAGATCAGACCATTTCAATTTTGCGAAGATCGGAGTGCCGGCTCTTTATTTCAGCAATGGTATTGATCATTTTGAAAAGGGAAAAGAATATGGAAAAGAAATGGAAGAAGAATATGTGCAGAAGTATTATCATAACCCATCCGATGAATATGACCCAACAAGATGGAATCTAGAAGGAGCCGTTGACGATGTTCAGCTTCTTTATGAGGTTGGAAAAAACTTGGCGAATTCGGATACTTGGCCGAAATGGAAACCAAATTCTGAATTCAGGGCAATCCGTGAAAGTTATATGAAATGAATAAAGGCAGCGTTTAGCTGCCTTTTATATTTTACTTCGGTAATCTCGAGCGGATCAGGGCAATTTGTCCCATATGGTTGGATTGATGCTCCATCACATGAAACCAAGCCCAATGGTTATTTGCTTTAGAATCCTTGATTTTAGATGCAAACCACTTGTCGTCTTTCTCTTTTAAAAGTTCTTTGGTATCGGCTCTCACTTGATCCCAGATTTCAAAATAGTAAGAAATAGGTTTGGCCTGAAAAGTCTCCCGGGCATTATCCCCCAGCATCAATCCGGTCATCCATTCTTTCTCTTCAGCTTCATTAAACTCCCGATTTTCAAATGTGTAAACCTGGTAAAACTTCTCAGTGGCAGCTAAGTGCATAATTATCGCCCCGATTCTATTTGCCTGATCATCTAGCAGGAAATCAACCTGTTCTTGGTTCATGCTCATCGTCAACCGATGGATTCTACCTTTGATATCGTCCAGCATGGCTACCATATTGCCTATGTCCTGAGAATATCCCTTAGGGGGTTCAATCTGCTGTGCTAAAACTTTTACTTGGAAAAAAAGTAAAGCTGAAATAGCAATTGTAAAAAACTTGATTGTTTTCATTTTAAATGGTTTAAAGTTTAAATAGTGAGTTCAATTGAATTGCCTTCTGGATCCAATATAACGCTTTCAAAGTACCCATCGCCAGTTGTTCTAGGTTCACCGATAATTTGAATTCCCGCCTTGCGGAAAGTTTCAGTGAGGTGGAGGACATTTTCCTTACTACCTGTGGAGATAGCTATGTGAGTAAAACCAAAGAGATTATTTTTTTCAGAATGATTTAGTAATCCCGGTTTATGCATTAATTCGATTCGGGCACCTGACTCGAAAGAAAGGAAATAGGAGGTGAAGTTTTTGATTGGGTTATGATATTTTTCTCCAGAGGAAAGATTAAAATAATGACAATAGAAATCTTTCATCATTTCTAAGTCTTCTACCCAGAGTGCCAAATGTTCTATTTTCATTTTAGTTTTTTTTGCCGATTAAAATGACTCCTGAAAACTGATCTACTTTTCCATTTTCGCCTCCATTGTTGTTTAAAGAATGAAAAATGATCCTCAGTTGAACTGATTCATCACTATAATTGAAGGAAACTTCTTTTTCTGACAATTCCCCAACATGGCCAGAACCGAATTTATTTTTCAAATCATCTGAGAAAGATGCAAGGTCTAATTGCACCGAACTATTTTCTAAACTGAAATATAACTGTTGTGTTTCCGGATCAAAGTCCATATCAGCCTCCACACCTGCTGGAAGAGTCCATTGATGTTTGTAGTTGCCTTCATTTGAATAAAAGTTGAATTCATAATCAAATCCGGTTATGATACGAATACTTTCTTGTTCTATAGCATAAGAGAAATATTTATCTGAAGGGTAATCCTGACCAATCAAATAGTCAGGAATAAATTTTAATCCCATTGACTCGATGACAAACTGACTATAGTCTATATAAAAATAAATCCTATTTTTTTCTGAAGCTTTCCTATATAGTGCTGATAAATCCTGCTCAAACCAGTCCAATACCGCCTCTAAACCATGATAGTCTTCCAAGTATTGGACGATGGAGTTGACTTCATCCAATGCTTCTGCATCCAACTGATTTGTGCTTTTAGAACCTATCGCTTCAAATTTATTTACTTCTGTAACTTCCCATTTTACTTCCCTTTGGATCTTACCATCTCTTAGAATGTTTTCCTCCTGAAGAATATTTTCCAAGCGATCCAGCTGATTATATTCACTTAGGTTGAACATGCTCCAAGGACCAAATGCCCCGAAAATCATAAAAGCAGCGAGCGAAATAGGAATTGTTTTGATTTTGGCTTTTCCAAAAATGAAATAAAGTGCAATAAATGTGAGCCAAATGCCCATTAATAAAATAATGTACCGATTGACCGTCAATCCATATTCCTGAACGCGTATTCCGATTGCCAGAAAAAGTAAAACTATCAGCGGGAATAATAAAAAATAGAATGCTCGGTAAAATGTTTTGATCCAGGAACTTTCCTTCAGATCTCGTATAGGAAATAACAGGAGATAAGTAAAAATGCCCAAAACGGAAATTGCAATAATCATGTAGCTCACGATACCTTTTGGCCAATCCCAAGTCAAGATGATTTTTCCTCCATAAAAGTAGAGGATGGTCAAGTAAACTAGTAAAAGAGGAATTAGGATAAATTGTGTAAAGACCTTCAGTCCTTTTGGATAGCTTTCAGGTGAAATGATTTTTTCTTGATTTTTTGGAATCCCAGCCAAGAAAAACCAAGTGTTGAACAATCCCATGACCAGAATAAAGATTTGAAAATAAGTTTCGGGTTCAATTTTAAGTGAGAAAAGTAAATGGATGGCACCTAATGCCAGGGAAATGCCGGTATAAAGTACAATTGAATACAAAGCCCCAAGAGCGATTCTGAGAAAGAGACTTTCAT
Organism: Algoriphagus iocasae; assembly: GCF_014206875.1. GTDB lineage: Bacteria > Bacteroidota > Bacteroidia > Cytophagales > Cyclobacteriaceae > Algoriphagus > Algoriphagus iocasae. The sequence goes on from NZ_JACIJO010000006.1 coordinate 83,837, forward strand.
TGAACTTCCAAAAAGCATGGTCTTCTTTTTCTTTCAAATAGCCGACAAATGCAACTAGCAGATGCGTTGTGAGATTATATACCAGATACCGAATGTATGGGACCCTTGTAGTAGTAAAAGTGTTTTCTCGTGGGAATGATAAAAATATGATTATCAGAATAATAAGAGCTATGACCCATCCTATTTTTTGATGGGTTGGCTTGAGTTTTTTCTTTTCAGAATAGATGTCTATACAGAAAAATAAAGGAATGCCCAGTGCAAAGGCTAGCAGTAAATTGACTAATTCCAGGTTTTGTTGGAATTGGTCTATCTCTATGAGATAAATAAATAAAAATGAACCGAATCCAGCAGAAACTAAACTTAAAGGGAATCTATTGATCGCTGTGACAGCATCATTTTGGAGTTGGCTTAACGAAGGGAATTTCATTTGGGCTAGATTTATTAGAAAAATAGTTTATTCCTTCTGCCAGAAAAAGGAAAACGATTCAATCTTTATTAATTGATGTTAAGCCAGTATTATTTAGAATGGATAACCGATCGCAAAATTGAAAATCAGGTTTTCTCTTCTCCAGGTTTTACTACCGATATCAAAGTTATTGCCCCAGCGAGATCTTTCATCTCCATAAGGTACGCGGAGTGGTGTGGCCAAATCAAATCGAATCACAAAAAATTGGATATCCACCCTTAATCCAAAACCTGTACCTACCGCAATTTCTTTCCACCAGTTGGAGCTGAATTTACCACCCGGCAGAGCCTCATTTTCATTCATCAGCCAGATGTTTCCCGCATCCATAAATAATGCTCCTTTCAGAAAAGAAACAATAGGGAAACGATACTCGATGTTACCTTCTAATCGGATATCTCCGGATTGGTCAAAATAAGAATTATTATCAAAAGCTTCTGGCCTATAACTTCCCGGACCGATCGATCGAATTCTAAATGCTCTAATGCTATTTGGGCCGCCAGAGAAATATTGCTTGGCATATGGAAGTGATGAAGAATTGCCAAAAGGTGCACCCAGACCTGCAAATAATCTCGTTGCAATGGTCTGTGTTTTGGTGAAATTAAAGTGATATCTCAGGTCCAGATCTACTTTGCCATATTGGGCATATTCCAATCCGAATACCTTTCCATCATCTTTGCCAGATATTTTTTCTATGGCATTTATAGTGTTTCCTGCAAAATCAAGCCCGAGGCCGAAAAAGTATCCATGTTCGCGGAATCGATCATTCAGTTTATTGTAATTAAAAGTGTAATTGATACCAGCAATAAATGTCTGTTCGAAACTTCTTTTTAGGAAAGGGTTGCTGTTCAAAATTTCATCAAACTCTGGAGAGGATTTCGAAAGATTGATGATACTGATGCTAATAGGATTGAGTTCATGGTATGCATAGGTATTGGCATTCCAGAAGTAGCCATAGGAGGTCGAATAGGAATTGAGTCTATAAAGTCCTCCTCGACTGAGATATTCTGTACCAAGACTAATTTTTGTTTTTGGTACGGAATAGCTGAATTTTTCTTTGATAGGAACGAAAAATATGACTCTTGGGAAAATTAAATCACCTCTTAGACCCAGTTCCAAAGAGTGTAAATTAGATCGATCTCCGCCCGCGATTTGAAATTCATATCCTATTTTTCCCGATAGGTTAAAGGTCTCTCCGCCATTAAACAGATTTCTGTTTCTATAAACTAGATTCAAAGCTGGGCCTGCAAAATTATTGGATTTAGAAACACCCAATAATTCTGCTCTGACGGATCGCTTAGTCATAGGGGAGAGGTAGAAATTGGCGGCTAAATGGCCAATAGAATCTTTCTTTTTTAACTCCTCATATCGAAGGTTTACGAATTTATAATTACCAATAGAGCTTAAGCGGTTGCTGGATAATTTTGATTTGTTTGGATCATAATATGCTCCTTTTTCAATCAAGATGTAATCTTTTAGCAACCTCGGTTTGAATACCAGATTCCCTTGAATGAAATCTTTTCCATCCAGGGAAACAGTATCCAACTTTTCAGCACTTTCATTTAATGAGTAATTTGGGAATACCTGGATTCGATCCACTCGGTAGGGTAGAAGTCCATTTTCAGGCACTTCCTTTTTCAGTCTTAGGTATAAATTAAACTGTCTGGATGAATCTGAAATATTAGTGTCTGCTTCAAAAATGAGGTAATCATTATTAAAGTTATAGTAGCCTTTTTGCTTTAATCCTTCGTCCAATCGCTCTCTCTCTAGGTTCAAGGCATTTAAATCAAAACGACTTCCGGATTTTAATTCTGTCTCCGGTAATAGACTTTGGATGTCATGCTCGATTTGTAAGGAATCTCTATCCAAAATAAAGTCTTTTAACAGATAAGGGTGGGAAACAGTGGTAGAATAGGTGACTTCAGCAAATTTCTTCCCTCTGGTTTCCTCAGAAGTTGCAGTTCCATAGAAAAAACCTCTGTTTTCCAGCCTGTTCAAAATCAACTCTTCTGTTCGGGAAGGATTTACCTGACTCATGTAAACAGGCTCTTCACCGAATTTCTTATTCATAAATCGAATAATAAACCCAGGTTTATCTTTCTGACTTTTGTAATAAGACCAAAGTCCGACATACATTCCCAGAAATTTTGAATTGGGCTCTGGTCTTAAAAGTCCATTCAACTCCTCTTCCACACTCTTGAAATCTTCGATGTCGTCTGGTTTTTCTATTTCCAGAGTTGCACCGGTATACAGCAGTTCATTTTCAGGGATGAACTTTTTGATCTGGCATCCGCTCAGCCAAATCAATAATCCTATGCAGAAAATGATGCTTTGTTTAATTTTCATTTTCCTCCTTTTTTTCTTGCTTTTCTTTCAGTTCATCAATCGGATTTGTCTTCTGTTCATCTTGAACAGGTGCTTTCCAAATCTCATTGAATTCATTAAACTCACGATTGAAAATTAAACCGGCTCCAGTGACCACTAGTTGACCATCGATGATACTTTCGAATTGATTTTTTCTGAATGCCCTGATCCTCCATCTTCCATCCTCGGTCAGCATATATTCAAAACTGATATTTGCCAAAATTGAGTTGGCTTGCTCGGGATTTTGAGGGCTACCTTCGAGATCTACCTGACTTCCTACCTGCACGATAAGTCTATCGTCAAATAAACTTTGCTGAGCATTGATGTTCAAATCGGTTCGGTATTGACTACTACCTGATTGATAATCTTCGTAGGAGTTTACATCAAATCCAACTTGGAAACCGCTGTCACCAAATAATTTATTTGAGAGGGCATTCATTTGATCTGAAAGAACCTGGCTGGCACTATTTCTCGCGATACTTTCTGCACCTCCATTGGATCCATCACTTCCCTGAGAAGGGAAGAATCGGTTCAATACGAGAAGTGAAAACACCTGCTTGTTTAACTCATCCTCCTGTTCGTTCACTTGAAGCACTTGAGAATATACATTACCTCCAAAAGCATTTCGCTCGTTTTCCGGCATATCAAGCGTAAAGGAAATTTCAGGTTTTAATAACTCACCGGCTACGTTTAGGTATACTAAAAATGGAAGCCTTCTTTTGTATTGAGATTTGGTTTCCTGATTACTGCCTGTCAACTGTGAAGTCATCAATTCTGTGGCAGAAGTTTCCACTTTATAGATCGCTCTTATGTCCATCGTTGCATCCATCGGATCGCCATTCCAGGTGATTCTACTTCCCGGATCAATCAGGAATTTCTTACTGATCAGATTATACAAAGACATCTCATAGTGTCCATCGGAAATTTCATAATCTCCGCTCAAGGTTATTCTTCCATTTGGATTGATGTCCATCTGTAAGTTGGCCTCTCCGGAAATCAATAAATTGTCACCGGTTTTTGGATCTATAACTACTGTGAATTTTGCTTTGGGATCAGCAGTCAGCATTGCCTGAATGTCGTATCCGGAAAATGCGGAAGTAGTTTCTTCCACTTGGGCTGTCAATATGTCGTCGGGATTTTCTTTGTTGACAAAAAGGACGACCCCGTCTCTTTCTACAAGATCCAATTGGGATTCAGGAATGATTAGGGTTAAATCTGTATTTTCTTTGATGTTGAGATTTGCTTTGACCACAGGAAGGATTAAATCACCGGTGATTTTGACATCCGCATCGATGGTCCCTTTTCCATAAATCAACTCGTTTTCTTCATCTGTGGAATTGACCACCATGAAGTTCTTGGCATTGAGTTGTAGGTCAAAAGCAGGATTAGTCAAGTCTTCAGTAGTGATCTTGCCATCAATGGTGAAAGTATTGTTATCAGCATCTCGGACGGTGAATTGATTCAGGTAAATCCCGTCATTATCAACAGATAATTTCTCATCAGAAAGCAGGTATTTAGTGCTTAGCTGTGCAGGTACAAATGCTGCATCATGAAATTGGAATTCTCCCTGGTATTGAGGTTCTGCTGTGGTACCACTTGCTTTTATTTTGCCTTCTAGATAACCGGAAGTATTTAGAATTTGATCTTGGGAAAGTGCGGCGATTTTTGTCATTTCCGCTTTGATCAGATTGATGTCAATATCAAAGTCTCCTCCGGACTCGTTTGCGGAAAATTCACCATCAACATCCAAATCTATCCCGTCATCTCTTAACTCAAGTGCGAGAATGTAATTGCTTAGACTCTTTGCTGTCGCCTTTAAATTTAAATTTCCAAGAGGTACTCCCACAGCTTTTAAACTATCGATTTTCAATTCTCCCATCAGGCCAATCGCATCAAACGGATTCTCTACAACCAATTGTCCTTCTAATTTTCCCCCGGCAATAATCTCTTCAGGATTCAACAAGCTGGTGATGGTCGATAGCCTAAAATTCTTGAAAAGCAGGGCAATGTTTTCGTCAGTATATCCTTCGATATTCCGTTCAATCGTTAACTGTTGAGTGTTTTGGGTAAAATTGAAATCCTGAAAATCCAGGTATTTGTCTGCGTAAAGCACCTGATTTGTTTCTGGGATATTCCAATTGGCTTTTTTAAGGACTAAATCTTTTGGATCAATGTGGACACTGACAGTATCACCAGTCAATCCAATGTCTGATGCGACATGAAATAGTAAAGAATCTTTTTCGTATGAACTGAAATCAAAATAGATTCTTGAGTCCTTCATTTCTCCATTTAGGAGCGTTTTATCCATCTGTAAAGGTCCGGATCGCAATGCCATAAAGCCAAAATCCAAACTTAAGCTATCGTGATTGGAGATCATATCCAGGCCAAGGCTGTCGATTTCCGTCCCCGAATAATTGATGTATGGGAAATCAATCGTTGCTGCTAAAGAATCTATGTCTTGAAAATATGCGAGTTGGATGCTGCCGGAATCCAGCTGCTCCAGTCCCTGAAGTAAAAATTCATTTAAAATAGGATCTTCATAAATGGAGAAATCCATTTGCATCACAATGCTGCTATCCAAAGGAATATTAGTGGAATCTCGCTGCCCTAAATAATGTAAAAAGTGGTTTTCTAGAGCTTGTGCCAAAGCGGCAGGATTGGTATTGGTATTTAAATAGCCATCTGCGATTTTACTCGATATGGAGAAACTCGTCGAGTCGGGACTAACCATCGCCTGAATGTCTGCTTGACCTAAAGGGAATGTGTTTTTATCATAGAGGATTAATCCATCATACAATTTAGTAGTGACTTTAAAGTCCTCAAGATTTCCTTCGAAATCAACATCCAATTTTAATCTTGCCCTTGATTCTTTTCCGGATAATCCGAGTTCTTGAAAATCCACTCCTTTGAGATCAAGACTTGCGCTGATTTTGGAATTGACAGTGTCTAGATCTAAGGTGCTTTCAAAGTCGAAATCCAAATACTCAGAATCTAATAAAAGGCTGATTTCTCCTTCGCCTTGAGTCATTTTTCCATCCAACTGGAGACCAGCATAATTTTGACCAAAGAGTTCAAGTTTTTCGAAGTTTGACGTCAAACTGGCATCAAGATCGTTTAATGAACTTCCGCTTCCCTGCGCTTTCAGTCCCATAGACAAAGTGTCGAGATCAGGGTTTTGAAGGATAGTTCCTAACTGGAGTTGATCAATATCCAGATCTAAATCGAAGGCAATATGATCGGTGTCTTGATATTTTGCGGCTAAGGAAATGGAGCCAAGGTCTGTTACAAGTTTTAAATCCGAAATGATATCAGATAAAGTCCCTTTTGCACTTGCTTGGATTTGCAGCTCATTAGGGTACTGAATCCCAAAATCTGATTCATTTGCAAATCGATTGATCGTTTCCCGATTGCTTCTAAGTTGGATTTCGGGTAAGTCAAAGTAAAGCGAGTCAATGGATAAAGTATTGGAAACACTCCCTTTTACACTTGCTCTGGTTTCTCCCCAGTTGGCAAGAAAATCCTCTATCTCAAGTTCGGATAATGTGCCAGATATTGCCAGCTGACCTTGAACTGGGTTTCTTGCGATTTCCTGAATCAAAGTGTCGGTTTTCAATTCAGGAGCAAAGAAATATCCATCTCTAACGTCCAAAGAATACTCTTGAATATCCAGTGCTACCTGAGATTGATCAGGATTTTCGATTAAGTTTTGCAGAGAAGAATATCCGATTTTAGAATCTAAAACCAAGCGGCTTTTATTGGTTTCCACATGGAATTTCTCAATTTCCAAAGTTCGCTTATTCATAGCTAATACAAAACCCAAGTCTTTCAATTCAAAGCCACTTCCTTCTTTAAACTTGAATTCTTCCAGATTCAATGTCAAGGATTCTTTATCCAATAAGATATCAGAACCTTCAAAATTGAAGTTTTTCAGTTGGATGACCTCGGGGTTAAATTCACCTGAACTTGCCGAGATATCTTTTGTCTTGTAGTCAATAGTATTTTCGGCAAGTTGGATTTTCTTCAGATTCACATTCCATTCTGGCCAGGTAAAACTAGCTGTATCCGTTTCAGTGGTAGAAGTTTCTAAAGGAATAGAAAAATCATGAAATAGGATGTTTGATTCATTCAGAGTGATTTCGTCTATTTCGACCAGTTGTTTTGCGAGGTCCAATTTTGGCATCGCCAGACCTAAGGACTGGATTGCAAGCTGGGCTTTTTGTTGGTCTACTTGATTGTCATAATCAAGCTCCACATTATCCAAACTAAGCTGTTCAAGACGGACGACTGGAAGAGTTGATTCAGTTTGGCTTTCTTCAGTTTCTTCGAAAGGTTTGGTTTGCTTGTAAGTTATTTTTGTGTTGGAAAGGGAGACGGTTTCTATGCCGAAAATGAATTTGTCCAAATCCAAATTCGGGATCTCCAGTTCAAAGACACCCATTTTTAACGAGGCATCAATGCCCATGACTTCATCCAAATATTCGATATCGAAATCTTTTAGTTTGACGGGTGATAAGGAAATGTTTAATGGTGAGGATTCTGCTGTAGGTGCAGTATCCACCGTGTCTTTAGACGTAGTTGCAAAAGCATCAATTAAGTATTGAAAATTATAGATGCCGCTTTCTTCAGATTTTTTTATTCTTGCGGTCAAACCTTCCCATTCAAACTTACTCACATGAATTGCACCATTTCGGATCAGCGGAACCAACGCCAAACCAGCTTCCAATTCGTTGGAATATAGCAACGTGTCTCCTTTTACATCAGAAATGTAAAAATCCTCCAAGTAGATATTCCCTGAAAAAGTGATGAAGAGTCGCTGAATTGAAATGTCAGCACCTGTTTTATCCTGAAGGTAAGAAACTGCTTTGTCCACAATGATTCCCTGACCCCAAGGGCTACGGATAAAAAGTATCAGGACAAATAAAAGGATCAAAATTGAGCCTAAAACTATGCCGGTGATCTTGAGAAATTTAATCAGGTACCTTTTGATAATGACAGATAAAAGAATGTGCCTACTACGAAAATTAACTTTCAAATCGTAAAGACCAAGAAGCAAGCCAGAATCTTGCTGAAATGATAAAATTTAAATCATTTTCTCGGGAAATAATTAAAAATATCTTCGGAATAACCACAAAATCCTAATGCCACAATGAATCTAAGCAGCATTAGGATTTTTTGAGATCAGATTGAATTTGGAATTATTCTTCTCCTTCTTTCAAATTATAATTGACCATCCAGCCATTTCCGTATTTATCGATAAAACTTCCAAAGTAAGAACCCCAAAATGCTTTTTCATAAGGCATTTCTATTTTGCCTCCTGCAGACAATCCTTCAAAGAATTTTTCGCCTTGTTCTTTACTGTCTGGCATCAGAGAAATGTAATTGTGGTTGCCCACGTTCAGCTTATGTCCCAAACTTGGCATGATGTCACTTGCCATGATTTTCACTTCTTCAGAGATTTTTAAAGTAACGTGCATCACTCGATTTTTCTCTTCATCAGACAAATGGTCGATGCCTGGAATTTCAGAGAAGTAACTGAATCCGCCATCAAAATCTCCTCCCAAAATGCTTTTATAAAAGGTGATGGCTTCCTTGGCCTGTCCATTAAAGTTTAAATAAGGATGAATTTTCATAGTTTTTGGGATTTAGTTTATTAAAGAATCAGAGATGAAATTTACTATTTATAACTCTATTTTATCAGCTTTAAAACTCAAAGCTGACAATACCAGTCCCACTAAAACAACTCCACAGGCAATTGTCCAATTCAGATAAGAAATTTGGATTGCCACTAGCTGAAGAACAAAACCGGCCAGCCAAACCAAATGACCATTTCTAGTTCTTTCCATCCTTTTTTTGATAGGATACCGAAGGGAGTTCTCATCAATCAATGGCCTGAAATAATCCCTGTATTGCCAAAGCAAAAAGAGGTTCAGAAGCATTAAAAATCCAAGTACGATAGGAGTGCCTCTCCAGTTTAAAGAAATGGTGACCATCAGTATATTTCCTATCAGTGGAATCATCATGATGCTCCCAAGTAATTTGTATCTAGTGGTGACAAGTAAATAGCCGATGAAAATCTGGCTATAGGCAATAAATTCCCCATAAAGTCCCAGTCCATAGGGTGTTAGTTCCTCAATCAACCAAACCGGACCTATCCATCCAAAAAACTGATGCTCGTAGAAAAGTTTAGCCATTCCTGCTCCCCAAAAGGTAAACCCTAGAAAAATAGAAATGCCCTGGATCACAAATGGAGTTAGCTTTTTCATATGGTCAGTTTATCGAAGATAAAAATATTCAAATCCTCCAGAAAGAGCGTCAGATAAATCGGAATCTTTTGGGGGAAATTATTTTTTAAATTTCTTTAGATTAATTCTAAATAAGTCTTGTTTAGAATTAATCTAAGTAATAGGTTTGTGGCAGATTTGATAAACAAACCAATATGAACCGCATAAGTATACTTCTCTTAAACCTCTTTTTCCTGTGCATAGGAAATGTTTTTGCTCAATCTGCAAGCATCAAAGGAACAGTAACCACCTCCGACAAACAGCCCATGGAATTTGTCAATGTGGGTATCAAAGGCCTAGCTAAAGGCCAGGCTACCGATAGAAATGGATTTTTTGAAATCAAGAATATTGCACCCGGAAACTATACATTGTTTGCTTCCTTTGTTGGCATAGAAACCCAAGAGAAAAGTGTACAGCTTCTTGCTGGGGAATCAATTTCTGTAAATTTTATCTTGGCAGAAAGTTCAACAGATCTCGCAGAAGTGATTGTTACTGACCTTTCTTCCAATAGATTTTATGCGGATAGTAACTTTACAGTAGGGAAACTGCCATTGACTGACCTTCAGAATCCGCAGGTTTACAACTCTATTTCCCAAAAATTACTGAAAGAACAAGTGGTGACCAATATGAATGATGCCTTAAAGAATGCTACAGGTATCACTAGACTTTGGGAATCGACTGGACGTGGTGGTGACGGAGCTGAATATTATTCCATGCGTGGATTTGCCGTCCAGCCAACTATGGTGAACGGAATGCCAAGCTTGAACAACGGTGGTCTGGATCCTGCAAACGTGGAAACTGTAGATGTCATCAAAGGTCCATCCGGGACACTTTTCGGTAGCTCTGTGATTTCTTATGGTGGTTTGATTAATATCACAACCAAGCGTCCGACGGATACTTTCAAAGGCGAAGTCGGGTTTATTACCGGAAATTATGGACTGAACAGAATCACCGGTGATGTGAATGTCCCATTGAATGAAAACGCTTCCATGCGTGTAAATACGGCTTATCAGTCCAACAATACCTTTCAGGATGCAGGAGGAAGAAACTCGTTTTTCTTTGCACCATCATTCAAGTTTGAAGCCAGCGAAAGACTGAAATTCTTGATCAATACGGAATTTTTGAACTCCAATTCTGTGAATGCACCGATGATTTTCCTCAACAGAAACAACCCATTGACTTTTGACTCAATTGATCCTTTCGAGCGGAATTATGAGAAATCTTTTACAGGAAATGAGCTGAGCATTAATAATTCTTCTTACGCACTTCAAGCACAGGCTTTTTACAAACTTTCTAACACTTGGACTTCCCAAACTGTGGTTTCCAGAAGCTCAACCAAAACTGACGGATATTATCATTACTTATTTGACGGAAGTGACGGAGATTCATTCTACAGATATATTTCTGATAGAAACGGCCAGACTGTAACTACTGATATTCAGCAGAACTTCATCGGTGATTTCAACTTGGGTTCCATGAGAAATAAGATGATCATAGGATTGGATTATTACGATGCAGATCTTTTAAATAGCAGCACTGGATGGGTAGGAAATGGCGTGGTGACGCTTTCTGATGGAAATGACACCGGTGTTTTGACCCAAGCTGGTGTGGATGATTTGCTGAAGGATTCCTTCGAAGGAAACTCCACAGGAAACACACGCATCATGAGTGCCTATGTATCTGATGTGATCGAAATACTTCCTCAGCTTTCGGCTATGGCTAGTGTGAGAATTGATAATTTCAAGAACGAAGCTTGGGGAACTGATACCGAAGAAAATACCCAAACTGCAGTTTCTCCAAAATTCGGAATTGTATATCAGCCAGTGAAAGACAAGGTATCCATCTTTGGTAACTACATGAATGGCTTTGTGAACATTGCTCCTGTAAATGTAAGCGATGCAGACGGTACCAATACCCGACTAAAAACTTTTGATCCTGAGAAAGCCAATCAATTGGAATTTGGGGTGAAAACCAATCTTTACAAAGACAAGATCTCAGCTACTGCAAGCTATTACAATATCACCGTTTCTAACCGAGTGATGACGGATCCTACAAATATCAACAACTCCATCCAAGGTGGGGAAGTAGTCAGCAAGGGTTTTGAATTCAGTGTGATTGCAACACCTATAGTAGGATTGAATCTGGTAGCTGGATTCAGTACAAATGATGCCGAAGTGACGAAAGATTATGCAGAAAGTGGCTATTTAGGACTTCGTCCTGAGGAAGCAGGTCCAGAAAACCTCTTTAATTTCTGGGCAAGCTATTCCTTTTCTGCAGGTACCTTGAAAGGCTTCGGGTTAGGATTTGGGGGAAATGCTGCCAGCGAATACCTCACTATGAATAGAGCAAATATCGGGAGCTTTGCGCTTCCTGCATATCAGGTTTACAATGCTTCCCTTTCCTATACTGGTTCCAGATATTTCTTGGCTTTGAAAGTGAACAATTTGACAGATCAGAAATACTATTCAGGCTGGTCTACCGTGACTCCGCAGAACTTGCGTAATGCATCCATCAGCCTTAATTATAGATTTTGATGAATTTTAAAAAGACCATAAATAAACTACACCTCTGGCTCGGACTATCATCCGGGCTTGTGGTGTTTATAGTTGCAGTGACTGGTTGTATTTACGCTTTTCAGGCGGAAATTAAAGATTTGACCTACTCATTTTTGTTTGTTGAGCCTCAGCAAAGTGCTATTTTACCACCGAGTCAGATCAGCGAAATTGCACAACAGGCTTTTCCCGAAGGACATTTGCACGCAGTGCTCTATCCAACAAAAGAGCGTTCTGTGCAGGCGATTTTTTTCAGTTATGGAGAGGGAAATGACCATTACCAGATCGCCTACATCAATCCCTATTCTGGTGAGGTGCTGAAGCTCAAGGATGAGTACGCAGACTTTTTTCGTATCGTTTTAGACGGGCATTTTTATCTTTGGCTGCCTCCTGAAATCGGTCAACCTGTAGTGGCTAGTTTTACCTTGATTTTCCTTTTTATGATCATTTCAGGGTTGATTCTTTGGTGGCCAAAGAAAAAGAAAAACCTAAAGCAGAGTTTGAAAATCAAATGGGATGGAAGATGGAGAAGGAAAAATTACGATTTGCATCAGGTGCTGGGCTTTTATACGATGGTATTCGCTTTGGTATTCGCGCTTACCGGATTGATTTGGGGATTTGCATGGTTTAGGGAAGCTGTTTATTTCACTGCTTCTGGAGGGGATCACTTTGTAGAGTATTACAATCCAGCTTCAGATTCCACTGAATCTTATCAAGGGGAGATTCCAGCGCTGGATGCGGTATGGATGAAAATGAATGCAGAATATCCCAATGCTGATTGGATAGAGGTGCATCCGCCGGAATACGAAGGTTCGGCGCTTGCAGCTAACGCCAATCCAGATGCTTCGACCTATTGGAAATCAGACTATCGATATTTTGATCAGAACACGTTGGAGGAGATCCCTGTCGATCATTTTTATAATAGATTGGAAGAAGCAAATGTTGCCCAAAAATTGATGCGGATGAATTATGACATCCATGTTGGGGCAATTGCCGGACTTCCAGGCAAGGTGCTGGCGTTCCTTTTAAGTGCCATTATTGCTTCCCTTCCTGTGACTGGCTTTTTGATTTGGTGGGGCAGAAGGAATAAAGCGAAAAAGAAAGCAGTGAAAACAGAAAACAAGGAGTTGGTGCTTTCGAAGGTTTAAAAATTATGTGATAAGGAAAGGTTGTAAGGTTTTACAGCCTTTTCTTTTAATGGTAGTTTTTGACCTTTTCATCGAAGCCAGAAGTGTTTAGGTTTTCGCAAAATTGCCTATTTTGGTTCCCTAAATCTTTTTTTTAAAAAATGGCATCAGCAAGCGAACTAGCACCGGGAAGCAAGCTTTCCCACCCAAAATTTGGCACAGGAATGATTCTTTCTGTGGATGAAACTTATTATAAAATCTATTTCTATTCCACAGAGGAAGTGAAAACATTGGCCAGGGACTATGAGGGATTTACTATTGAAGATGCGAAAGTCCCAGACTTCCCAATGCTCACAATGAAAGATGTAGAAAAAGCGATTCGAGAAGCCTTGCTGCAAACTTCAGAGAGAGCTCCAATTGTGCCTTTAGGAGGGAAATGGATGGGAGGCAATGTAGTCTTCGAACCAAATGACAAAAATCTTCAAACGAAAGAAATCCCAATGGAGACCTTCTTTCATAAGATTGTGATGGTTAGGGAGAAACTTCGTGTGTTGGAACAAAACATCAACAATCATCCGAAATTGGATGATGAAGATCGGGTGCATCTTCAGCAATATATCACGAGATGTTATGGTTCTTTGACCACATTCAATGTTCTTTTTGCCTATAAAGAAGATCAATTCAAAGGCAGCGGATCCTAGGGGTATGATATAAGATTTTGGATTTCGATTTTTCGACTCCTGTAGAAAAAGATTGCCTTAAACCTATTTAACCATGATCAAAAACACGATTCTTTTCTTAGTAATGACCTTGCTTTTGGCTTCTCATAAACCAAAAGAGCAAGGCTTGAAAGATATTTTTAAAGAGAGTTATTACATAGGAGTTGCCCTAAATGGCAGGCAAGTGAATAGCGATGATCCAAAAATAAATGAGTTGATCGCAAATAATTTTAACAGCCTCAGTCCCGAAAATGGATTGAAATGGGCATTGGTTCATCCCGGTCCGGATCAATACAATTTTGAGTTTGGGGATGCCTACGTTGCTTTAGGTGAAAAACTTGGAGCATTCACGATTGGCCATTGTTTGGTTTGGCATCAACAGGTGCCAAATTGGATTTTTGAAAACGAAGCGGGAGAATTGGTGAGCAAAGAGGTTTTGTATGGAAGAATGAAAGACCATATCGAAACAGTGGCTGGCAGATACAAGGGGAAAATCAATGGTTGGGATGTGGTGAATGAGGCTTTTAACGAAGATGGAAGTTTCCGGGAATCCAAATGGTTTCAGATAGCAGGAAAGGATTTTATCAAAGAGGCATTCCGAAATGCACAAAAAGCAGATCCAAAAGCAGAGCTTTATTACAATGATTACAATGTTTGGAGAGCTTCCAAACGCAAGGGGATTTTGGATTTTGCGAAAGAAATGAAAGCCGAAGGAATTAAAATTGATGCCATTGGCATGCAAGGTCATTATCAGCTGGAATCACCGACTTTGGAGGAAATTGAGCAAGGAATCATCGATATCCATGAAGCGGGATTTAAAGTGATGATCACGGAATTGGATGTGGATGTGCTGCCAAGACCGAGAAGGGCAGAGGGAGCGGATTTGAATATGAACTTTGCAAATTCAGATGAATACAATCCCTATAAAGAAGGGATTACTTCAGAGGCTAAAGCGAAATTGGCCCAGCGCTATGCAGATATTTTTGCGATTTATGAAAAGCACAAAGACAAAATCACACGAGTTACATTTTGGGGTTTAAGTGATCGAAACAGCTGGTTGAATAACTTCCCTGTTCGGGGAAGAACCAATTACCCTTTGCCTTTTGACAGGAACTTGGATCCCAAAAAAGAGGTGTTTGAAAAACTATCCGGTGTGGTAAAATAATCAAGAACGAAAAAGGGCAAATCATTTAATCGATTTGCCCTTTTTATTAATTAGAAACTTTCGTCAATCAATTCCTTGTTGCAGGCAGCTCCGGCCATGGTTCCAGAGGAAACCGCAAATGCCACCGATCGAAACATATTGGTATTATCTCCACAGGCAAAGATCCCTGGGACGTTGGTTTTATGAAATTGATCAATTTCCACATAGCCATTTTCCTTTAGTGCACAACCCAGTTCTGAAATCAAAGGACTGCTTTGCTCAAAATCAGGTTTTGCATATAGTGCATTAATTTTTTCCTGCGATCCATCCTCGAAAACCAAACTTTGAATTTTTCCATCTTGATGGATGATTTGGCTTATTTTCTTTTCTGAAATAGTGACCTTTTTGGATGTTAACTTCTCTGATTGCTCTGAAGTTAAAGTCGATTTTCCATTGGTATACAACGTCAAATCTTTTGTCCAGTTGGTGATCATTTTTCCAAATTCAAAACCAAAATCACCATTCGCTAAAATCCCGGTTTTTTCATTTCTTACTTCATAGCCATGGCAATAGGGACAATGAATGACAGAGATTCCCCAGCATTCTTGGATGCCAGGAATTTCAGGAAGAATATCCTTGATGCCAGTTGCAAAGATGAGTTTCAATCCTGAGAAGGTGGACCCATCATTTGTTTTGATTAAGAAACCGGGATCGCTTTTAGATGCTGAAATTACGGTGTCAGAATAGAAGGAAATGGTTTTATAAGCTTCTACTTGGGCTCTGGCCACTGACGAAATTTCGAAAGGTGTTTTGCCGTCTTGCGTTAAAAAATTGTGCGAATGCGGGGTTTGCCGATTACAGGGTTTGCCAGCATCAATGACCAGAACCTTTCTCAAGGACCTTCCTAATGCCATTGCTGCAGCAAGCCCTGCATAGCTCCCGCCTATAATGATTACTTCGTATTGATTGCTTTCCATAGTTTGAAGGGGTTTTTAATAGTTAAGCAACCAGTACAAATGCAATAAAGTTGCATTTGAAGAATATTTTTATGGATTAGTTGACCAGAGGCCTACTTCCTTCACCAATGCACGTTTTGGCAATTTTAGATGCGCTACCAACAATTCAGCAAAATCTTCTGGCTGCAACACTTTCTCTGGATTTCCATCAGTTAAATTATTGTCCATGGCTAGGTCTGTTGCAATGGTACTTGGGCTCATGCTGAAAACACGAATATCTGATTTTCTTACTTCCATCATCAGTGATTCAGTCAGTCCGTTTAATCCAAATTTAGAGGCACTATAAGCACTTGTCATCGCATTTCCTTTTTGGCCGGCAGTGGAGGAGACGTTCACGATATCCCCTGATTTTCTTTCCAGCATTCCCGGCAGAACTTCATGGATGACATAGTACACGCCAAAAAGATTGACTTTCACGATATGTTCCCACTCGCTGACATCGAGATCCAAGAATTTGCCAAACTTGCCCGTTCCGGCATTATTTACCAAAATATCCGGTACTCCAACTTCTTGATTCAATGAAGCGATGGCAGTTTTCACGCTTGAAAAATCTGACTGATCAGCCACGGCGATTGCCACTTTCAATGAGGAGTCAATTCCTGCAACTTCCTCTTTTACTTTGATTAGATCGGATTCTGTTCTGGAAAGAATTGCCAAATGAACTCCCTCCTGGGCCAAAGCTATTGCAACTGCTTTTCCTATACCTTTTCCTGCGCCTGTAATCAGCGCTGTTTTTCCTTTTAGTGATTGCATGGATTTTTTAGGTTCTTTAATGAATGTAAAACAACAATTCCCGAGTTGAGTTCAGGAATGTCGCTAATAATAAATCAAGAGGAGATTTCTGCATAAATGATTTACAAAATTCCTAACAAAATGAGTTGAACAAATAGGTTCATTAATTATCAAAAAATTGGAGTATCGTGAAATTTTCAATTTCAATTTCCCCTGAAGATTTTGTTTCTATTAATTTTTTAGAGATCCCTGCATTTGATAAAAATAGGTGGGAGAAATCTGAAAGAAAAAATGGATGAGCTGTTACTAATTCTTCAGGAACCGTTAGAGAAAATGAAGTAGCTAGGCCATTGATACTCCAGCTGAAAGAGCGGGAAGAGGGTAATCCATTCGAAACGCTTTTGGAAGATTGGAACCCTACACTATAATACTCCGCATCCTCTACTGTAGATTCAAATTGGAAATCTGAGATCGAGTTTTTGGCAATCTTTATTTCTTTTAAATCTAAAAATGAGATCTGAGATGGTGGACTTCCTATTTTAGAATAAATAAAGGATACATTTGGATAAGATGCCTTGTTTATAGTGATATTCGTACTGTACTTTTTTATTTCACTAGTATAAAGAAGTTGAAACTTTTCTTTTTGACTATTATAATATCCGTAATTTCCGAAGATAAAATTTGGATAAATCTTTCCATTTCTTTCTTCCAAACTTTTGATGTTATAATTGAAATAGTAGTAATCTAAATTTGGGACTTCCAAAATAATGTCAAAAGCCTGCATTTGGTCGTATTGAAGGGTATAGGTTTTATCTTTTTGAGGATTATCTAAATAAGAAAATCGTCTTTCAGTGCCTTGGTTCGCAATAACCATGTATCGATTTACTCCAGAAAACAATTTAGCATTCTCATCATAGAGATTAGTAGAGACGGAGAAATCAGATATCCAATCCTTAGCGGTCACAAAAACTCCAATGGGCTCATCATTATCATTGGCTCTTACTTTGAAAGTGCCAGTTTGAACGGGGGCCGTTGATTCTCCTATTTCTAAAATCATGTCGAAGGTCAAATCCCGATTGGTAAATGTGCTCATATATTCCTGAAGACCATATTCACCTTCACGGATGGTATAGGTACTTACGAAATAGTCTTTGCTTTTGTCAACGTCGAATTCTACCGTTTCGCCATTATGGATTTGGTGAAAGCCAAGTGCCGTACCAATCGAATCATGTAAGATGACATACATCACTTCATTGTCTGCTATATAATTAATGGCTTTAACTTTGAATTTGTCAGATGTTGTTGAGTTGGGTTTTTCACTTTCAACGCAGGAAAGGAGCATAAAAATGCTAATAGCTAACGGAAGGATTCTTTTCATTGCTCAAAATTAGGATTTAGTTTATAATGTAAGCTCAGTCTTTCAAATAAAAGATTTGGAGGAATCCTGTGGTTGGTTTTTGGGTTGAAGATAATCTGTTAATAATATCTTAATCTTCCATTTTACACTTTAGTCGGCCTGAGATTTAATTTTGGAGGAAATCTTCATCAGGTTTATGGCCACTTTTCAGAATCCAGCTTATTTCGAGCAAGTCTTCAAAGATCATTGGGAGCTGATGTATCAAAGTGCCTATCGCAAAATCCCAGATCAAACTACAGTGGAAGATATTCTGCAAGAGGTGTTTATAGATATCTGGCAAAGGCGCGAATCCCTTGAAATCAGGATGAGTGTAAAAGGGTATTTATTGACTGCGGTCAAATACCAAGTCATGAAGCATTTTGATTCGATTGAGAAAAATCGAATGATAGCCATATCAGAAATGCCTGACTTATATGAAGAAGAGATACAGAGTTTGGATGAAATTTTTGATCAAATAGAGGTGGCAATGGATATTCTACCTCCGAAATCCAAATTGATCTTTAAAATGAGCAGGATAGAGGGATATTCAGTCGAGGAAATCTCTGAGAAACTTAATATTTCTCCCCAAACGGTTCATAATCAGATCTCTAAATCATTAAAAATAATCCGTGGTGAGCTCAAGCATTTAACCCCTATCGTATTATTATGCATAGGGGGTTAAACTTGAAACTGTTACCTCAAAGTTATTTTTTGACATCAAAACATTCACAAATACTTAATAAAAATCAGCGGTAGTCGGACAGGACTTTTGACACTATAACAGTGAAACACAAAAGTCATGAGATTGCAATCTTCCCTTTTAGGAATAATCGGTAAAATACTTCGGGGCAAAGCATCCCCGTCAGAAATGGGGCAGTTTAATCAGTGGTATGATTCAGACCTTTCTGATGGATTGGAAATTGTGGACCATAGAGGAAGAAGTAAATCTGATATTGAAAAGGAAATATTTTTTAAAATCAGGCAACGTACGACTCAGATTCAAAAAACTGACACATCCAAAATCCGAAATATTATAAAGTTATCCCCTGTATGGATAGCAGCTTCGATCTTCCTTTTCTTAAGTGTTGGGATCTTGCTCCACCAATTGGTATATGAGCAAAAACCTGAAACAACAAAAAGCCTGTCTTTCCTGACTTTTGAAAATGGAACGGGCATGTTTAAGAAGATCAAATTGCCTGATGGATCAACTGTCCAGCTATATCATAATTCCCAAATCCAGGTTGCTGAGAATTTCAGTGAAAACAGGTATCTCAAACTATCAGGGGAAGCTTTTTTTGATGTTCGGAGGGATACAATCCATCCTTTTAGAGTAGAATCCCAAAATCTGGTTACTGAAGTTCTCGGCACTTCATTTCTGATCCAAAATTTAGAGAATGCAAAGGAAGTAGTAGCAGTGAAATCAGGTCTGGTGAAAGTCTCTGACCAAGCAGACACTAGCTTTATTCTTGAACCCAATTACCTTCTGGATTTTTCGAATGGTTCTGGCAATGTGAGAGAAATACCTGAAAATGCCCCTCTTTTTGCATGGACAGAAGATGTGCTGGTTTTTGAAAATACAGACATGAGCACGATGGTCTCAGAACTTGAAGATTGGTATGGAGTCACCATAGAGCACAATCTTTCCAAACAAATCTCCTGTGAAATCTCCGGTACATTTAAAAAACAGAGCCTGGAGAATCTACTTGAATTAATCAATTATTCTATTCCTATAACCTATCAAATCAATGGCAATCATGTAAGCCTACATTTTAAAAACTGCCCTTAAAAAAGCGAATGGATCCGCGCCAACGAATCCATTCAGTTCAGGGAAAAACGCTTTCGACATTCATCACATGAACAAATCAAATTTATGAAAAAAAAGTTACCACCAGCCTTAAAATCCTTGGTTATGAGATTATTTACGGCTTGCCTTCTCAGTTGTTGGATTCACTCCATGGTGTTTGCCAATGTGCTCACAGCACAGAAATTAGAGGAAACACAGATTACGCTTTCTTCTGTGGAAATGTCTTTGTCTGCTTCATTCAAGCAGATAGAAAACCAGTCAGATTTTAGCTTTTCTTATGAAAGTGGATTGGATCTATCCAGCAAAGTCACCTTTGCTTCCAGAAAAGCGAATCTTCAAAGAGTTTTGGAGTTGATTTCAGCTCAATCTTCTTTAAAGTTCAAACAGATTAACAATACCATTGCTGTTTCTTCCCAAAAGAAAACTCCTTTGAATAAAGTGGAAATCGAACGAGTAAGAGTGACCGGAGTGGTTCAGGATGCTGAAACAGGTGAAACATTGCCTGGGGTGAATATCATTATCAAAGGAACCACTAGAGGTACTACAACAGATTTAGACGGTAAATTCGGGTTGACGGTAGATTCCGGAGAAGCACTTGTTTTTTCTTATGTAGGATATGACAGACAAGAAGTTTTGATCGAAAATCAAACTGAACTTACCATTGGGCTGCAGCTGGACAGCGAGGCTTTAGGTGAAGTGGTTGTCACAGCATTGGGGATCAAAAGAGAAGAGAAAGCCCTTGGTTATGCTACTCAGAAGGTAGATTCCGAAGAACTTCTGGATGCAAGGTCTAATAGCTGGTCGGATGCATTGCGAGGAAAAGTAGCCGGTCTGAATGTGCTTTCCGCAGGTTCAGGGCCTATGAATTCCTCACAGATTAGCTTAAGGGGCGATAATTCCCTAAATCCAAATGGAAACTTTGCCCTGATTGTAGTGGATGGAGTTCCAATGAATTCTGGATTGACCTCATCAGGAGTTAGCAATGCTTATGGTGCTGGATCTGGAAATGACGTTCCCGTGGATTTTGGAAATGGAATAGCTGATCTTAACCCAGATGACATTGAAAACATCACGGTATTAAAAGGAGCAAGTGCCACGGCACTTTATGGTAGTCGGGCAGCAAACGGAGCTTTGATCGTAACGACGAAAAGTGGATCGAAAAAAAACAAAGGTCTTGGAGTGACGATTAATTCTAACATCAGTTTCCAAAATGTACTGAGATGGCCTGACAGACAATATGAATATGGACAAGGTACTGGTAGGGCTTTTAATTCAGATGGAGAACTCTACTACAGCTATGGTGCTTCCGAAGACGGAGCTAGTACAGGTGGAACCAGTAGTGCTTTTGGCCCTAAGTTCGATGGCCAATCCTATTTTCAATATGATCCAACTCTCGAAGGTCAATCTGCCGAGCGTCAACTTTGGAGACCTTATGAAGATAACGTAACCGGATTTTGGAGAACGGGATTTAATATGATCAATTCTGTTTCATTGGACGGAAATAATGATTCAGGTTCTTTGAGAGCATCGATTACACAGACAAAAAATGAATGGATCATGCCAAACACGGGTTTTGATCGATTGGTGGCGGCTTTGTCTGCATCTCAGCAAATCAGCAAGAAATTGAGATTGAATGCCAAAGTAAACTACACCAATAAGAATTCAGATAACCTGCCTGCCACGGGTTATAACAACCAGTCCATTGCTTACTTTATGATTTTCCAAAATCCAAGTATTGATTTGGAATGGTATCGACCAATCTGGAAACAAGGTCAGGAAAATGTAGATCAGGTTCATCCATTCAGTTCTTTCATTGATAATCCCTATTTGATCGCTTACGAAATGACCAATTCGGTGAATAACAATTCTGTTTTTGGAAATTTATCAGCGAATTATACATTCAATGATCATTTTGAACTCATGTTGAGATCCGGTTTGGCAATGAGTCAGGAGGAGAGAGCTCAACAGCGGCCTTACAGCACGGCAAATTTCCAAAGAGGTTATTACAAGGAGCAAAATGTTACCAATTACGAGCAGAATTCGGATTTCTTACTGACTTACAAGGGCAATCTGGCAGAGAAAATCTCTTTGAGAGCGAGTGTGGGTGGTAATCATATGAGCAGAAAATACCGGATGATGAGCGCTTATGTGGATGGGTTGGTGATCCCAGGTGTTTACAAACTTGCAAATGGAGTAAATAACCCAGTTTTAGCTACCAATGATGCAAATAGAGTAATTAACTCTCTTTACGGATTGATGACTTTGGATTTTGATGAAAAGATCTTTGTGGACATTACCGGCCGAAATGATTGGTCAAGTACTTTACCGACTCAAAATAACAGTTTCTTCTATCCTTCAATCAGCACCAGCTTTGTACTTTCAGACATTTTTGTTTTGCCTAGTCAAATCTCTTTTGCAAAACTTAGGGTCTCTGGAGCTCAGGTAGGAAATGACACAGAGCCTTATAGAACTTCTAAATATTATGGGCAAAGTGAATTTCCTGGCTCAGCCTCTGTTCCTTCCACACTATACAATGTAGACTTCAAGCCTGAAATCACGAGCAGTTTTGAAACAGGGATTGAGTTGATTTTCTTCCAAAGAAGGTTGGGATTGGACCTGAACTTATATGTTACTGAGACTAAAAATCAGATTTTGGAAGTTCCTGTAGACATCACCACAGGTTTTTCTAGAGCGATTTTGAATGCTGGAAAAGTAAGAAATCAAGGGATTGAATTGGTGCTGAATGGCAGCCCAATCAAGAATGATAAGTTCCAATGGAATTCCTTTGTCACTTGGGCAAAAAATAAGAATGAGGTCCTTTCTCTACCCGATGAAGTGGATGGTAGCCAGGTAATAGGAACAGGTGGAAATGCTTCAATTATTGCCAAAGTCGGTGGCACCACAGGAGATATTTACGGATTTGGTTTTGTAAGATCCCCAGAGGGTGAAATTGTTTATGGCGCAAATGGTCTGCCTGCAAGACCTTCAGAAATCCAATACATAGGTAATGCCTATGCAAAATGGAAAGGTGGATTCAGAAATGAGTTTATCTATAAAAATCTTCGGATGAGTATCCTGTTGGATGGACAATATGGAGGGATTGTGTATTCTCAAACACACCATAAAATGTCTGAGCAAGGTAAATTGACTCATACCTTAAAAGGCCGTGAAGACGGATTTATTGTAGGCGAAGGCGTAGTTGATAATGGAGATGGGACTTTTTCTCCAAATACCACCGAGGTCAATTTAGCGAGCTATTATGCAGATTATTACAGAAGGGCAAACGTAGAGTCCAATTCCTTTGATGCTTCTTTTGTGAAACTTCGTGAGGTCAGATTAGAGTATGCTGTTCCAGCAAGATTCTTACAAAAGACAAGTATCAATCAAGCGTCGATTGCTTTCTACGGAAGGGACTTAGCTATGTGGACCAAGTTTCCAATGTTTGACCCGGAAACAGCTGCTTTGAATGGAGGCACTCTTCTTCCAGGTGTGGAAATGGGGCAACTTCCGACTCCAAGAACCATGGGAGTGAATCTTACACTTAAGTTTTAATCAGAAATCAAATGAAAAAATATATCTCATCTTTATTGATCGGATCTTTGGCTTGGGCTTCGATTTCCTGTACCCAGGATTTTGAAGAGATCAACACAGATCCAAACAGGATTGACCAGATCAGTCCAGGAACTTTATTGAATCCAACGATTTATGGCATTGCAAGCTTTAATACTGACAGAGCTGATGCTTTTACTTTTCAGATCATGCAGGTGGCATTGCCATTTCCAAGTGTTTCCGGAGGTATTCACCGTTATGATATTACCGAGTCGGCTGGCAATTCTACCTGGAATACTTACTACAGATGGTTGGTAAATATCAAAGAAATGGAAGCATCAGCCATCGCCAATGTAGACGTGAATTACGAAGCGATTGCTTTGACTTTGAGAGCCTTGGCCTTGAGTCAATTGACAGATAGTTTTGGGGATATTCCTATGGATGAGGCAAGTAGAGGAGAAGATGGAATTTTCCAGCCTTCTTTCAATACTCAGGAAGAGGTTTATGCCCAGATTTTTGAAGATCTGGAGCGGGCTAATTCCTTGTATGATGATAGCCAGGCAATGGTATTTGGAGATGATATTCTATTTCATAATGATGTGAAAAAGTGGAGGAAATTCACCAATTCACTCCATATGAGATTGCTTTTAAGGGTTTCTAATCGTACGGAGGTTAATGCTTTTGGTAAACTGGCAAGTATGGTGAATAACCCTGAAAACTACCCGGTTTTTGAAAACACTGCCGAATCGGGCATCTTGCAAATTACAGGGGTAACTCCAAATTTATCTCCTTGGGGCAGAGCGATAGATTTTACTACTTTTCGTTCTATTTCTGAGTTTTTTGCAGACCAATTAAATGCGCTGGAGGATCCTAGAAGATCAAAATTTATGACTCAAGCCAGAGATTTGGATGGTACCACTACGATTGGATATAAGGGGATTCCAAGCGGTTTTGATGGAAATGAAAGCCAGTTTCAGTTTTTGCCAAGTAATCATAATATTGCCTTGGTGCAAGCACCGATGATTTCTTTGATTTTAACGTATGCCGAAGTAGAATTTATCAAAGCTGAATTGGCACAAAGAGGAGTGATTTCTTCTGATGCAAAGGAACATTATGAAAAAGGTGTCAAGTCTGCCATGGAGCAATGGGGAGTGGAATTGACCGAGGGATATTTCGCCAATCCTGCAGCTGCATATGACGGTACTTTGGAAAGAATTATGCTTCAAAAATATGTAGCGCTTTATTTCAATGATACCCAACAGTGGTTTGAATACAGAAGGACTGGCCTTCCTGTTCTCCCTAAAAATGATGGGATGCTAAATGATCAAATAATGCCGGTAAGATTCAGATATCCGGTAAGTGTACAAATTAATAATCCTGATAACTATGCAGCTGCCGTAGCACGAATGGGAGCAGATGATATCAATACAAAAGTATGGTGGGAAAAATGAAAAGAATGATCCAGACAGGGTTTTTAGCAGCCCTTATTTTAACATGCTTGACTGCCCATGCACAAGATTTGGTAAAGGGCTATGTGTTTCATGATGAAAATGGAAACGGGAAAAAGCAGCGTCGTGAAGCGGGACTTGCCTGTGTTAGCGTTTCCAATGGAATAGAAGTAGTACAAACTGATGAAAAGGGATATTTTGAAATTGGTTTAAAAGAAGGGCAACTTCTTTTTGTGATCAAGCCTAGTGGGTATTCTGCGCCTTTGGATTCTTTAAACAAGCCTCAATTCTATTACACCCACAAACCTTCAGGATCTCCTCAACTTAAATATGCGGGTTCAAAGCCTACAGGAGAGTTGCCAAAAGAAATCAATTTTGCTATGGTAAAAACAGATGAACCGGATGATTTTACAGCTTTGATTTTCGGTGATCCGCAACCTTATACTTTGGAAGAAGTGGACTTCTTTGATCGAGGTATTGTCAGTGAGGTTGAGGGAATTCAAAATGTAGCTTTTGGACTTTCTCTAGGAGATCTCGTAGGGGATGATTTGAGTTTATTTGGCCCTTATGCCAAAGCTGTATCGAAAGTTGGCTTGCCTTGGTATAATGTTATGGGAAATCATGATCAAAACTATGACGTGGATCAGGATGAGTTGGCTGACGAATCTTTTGAGGCTGTTTTTGGCCCAAGTACCTATTCCTACAATGTAGGGAAAGTTCACTTTATCGTGCTTGATGATATTTTATGGCCGGACCCGAGAGATAAAAATGGGTATTGGGGAGGAATGCGCCCAGATCAACTTCAATTCGTGGAAAATGATCTTCAATTCGTTCCAAAGGATCATTTGATTGTAATCTCGATGCATATTCCATTGAAGGAACAAGGTGATTCATTTCGGGATGAGGACCGCCAAAAATTGTTTGATCTATTAAAGGATTATCCAAATACTTTGTCTCTTTCAGCACATACCCATCTCCAAAAGCAGGATTTATTTTACAAAGAGGACGGTTGGAGGCAGGATAAACCCCATCATCACTACAATGTGGGAACCACTTCCGGGGACTGGTATAAAGGGACTTTGGACGAAAAAGGTATTCCGGTTTCCACTATGCGGGATGGCACTCCAAAAGGATATGCTTTGATTCATTTCGAAGGAAATCAATATAAAATCCGATATCAGGTTGCTGGCAAGTCCAGTGATTATCAAATGGAGATTTTTGCTCCAAGAGTCCTTGAAAAAGGGAAAAGAACCACTGCGGGAATTTATGTAAACTTTTTTATGGGTTCGCCGGAAGATGAAGTACTGATCAGCATTGATGGATCTGAGATGAAAGCCATGAACAGAGTGGAAGATTATGATCCACGGTATTTGGTGGATTTGCTACAATGGGATGTGACTGAAGAGCTGCTAGATGGAAGAAGGCCTTCTAATCCTGCCCAAAGTATGCACTTATGGAGAGTAAACATTCCTTCTGGACTGGAAACTGGTGAGCATGTCATTCGGGTACA
This sequence comes from Algoriphagus iocasae, assembly GCF_014206875.1. Classification (GTDB taxonomy): domain Bacteria; phylum Bacteroidota; class Bacteroidia; order Cytophagales; family Cyclobacteriaceae; genus Algoriphagus; species Algoriphagus iocasae. Next base: position 109,942 of record NZ_JACIJO010000006.1, read on the forward strand.
AGCAACTGACAGATTTGGACAAGTTCATTTTGGAGAGCAAAAATTTCGGATTGAAGAAAATTGAGTGGTTTAATTAGTGGTTAAATGCCCCGTTCTCAGATCGGGGCATTTTTATTTCTTCTCAAACATCTCCACCGTATAATCCAGCAACTCCGTTCCACCGATTTTTCCATGTCCGGGAATTACAATCTGCGTATCTGGAAGTGCAGATTTTACCTTTCTGACAGTAGCGGACCATTCAGAAAGGTTGGCATCTTCGAGATTACCTTTTCCAGCTCCAAGAGCCTTGATCATGCAACCCCCAAAAATGACTTGGTCGGTAGTGACATATGAGATGAAATTGTCTTTTGTATGGCCTTCTCCAAAAAATTGATTGACGATTTTTATACTTCCAGCTTCTAGGTTTAATTTCTTTTTAAAGCTGATTTCAGGAACTGGGTATCCTGCTGACTTCGCTAATTCAATGGTTTTGGCAGACGCATAAGAAGGAATTCCCTTAGCATGAAATTCATTCAATCCTCCCAAACAATCCCAATGAAAATGTGTGGCAACAACTCCTTTGACTTTTACTTGCTTTTCATTTTCCAACCAGTCGATCAATTCCAGACTGGCTTCCTCATTGGCAGGTGTATCGAAAACCAAAGCTTCGTCCTTGTTGATTACGATCATTCCATTGCATGCCACTTTCCCAAAATCATCCGTGTTCAGGTAGCTGATGTGAAGAAAAGTATTGGGGCTTATTTGCTCGATTTGAAGGGTTTCTGATTGATAGGAACTGCTTTTTTGTTGTGCCTCTGCAATGAAAATAAAGCAGTTGATGAAAAAGAAAGTGAAAAGAGAGAATGTTTTCATGGGATTTTGAAGAGGTAATGAAACGAAAATTATGTGATTCTCCACCAAACAAAATCCCAGCCTATTTTTATAAGCTGGGATCAAATTTTAGAGAAGAGAAAAATTTACTTTCTCAAAGTTTCCAAATAGCTCACTAAATCTACCAGTTCTGTTTCAGAAAGTGGAAATTTTGGCATCAGAGACTGATCCTGCTGGGTGACGCTTTCCACATCTGCCAGTTTATAAATCTTCTGCTCACTACTTCCCACCAGTTTTACGATCAGGTCATTTTCTGTTTTTGAATTGACGATACAAGTGAATTCGGTTCCATCTTTCAGCTTGACTAATTGAGTCTCATACCCAAATCCCATTCCTTCAGAAGGGTTGATGATAGCATTGAATAGCCCTTCTTTGGATAGTTTGTCGCCGATTTCTGTGAGTCCAGGGCCAAAATCAATTCCTTCAGCTCCGATTTTGTGACATGCCAAACAGTAATTAGAAGCAATGGTTTTTCCGTTTTCTACATTTCCACTGGCAGCCAGCATTTTTGGTAAATCGTAATCACTTTTTGCTGCATCCCCAAAAAACTCATTTGCCTGAGCTCGAAGATTTCCATTCCAGGAAGAAAGCAATATCTTCTGAGCGATTGGAAGCACGTCAGCTGGGACTTTGTCTTCTTTCACCATTTCCCATAAATAAGGTTCAGAATTAAATCCTTTCGCAGCTTCCATTGCAGCAGTTCTAATGATCGTTGATTTTGATTCATCTGTATAATATCCTGCTAAAAGCTTTGCCATGCCTTCGTTATCGATGGATCCGAACTTCTCGATTGCCATAATCATATGAGCTTCGTCTCCTTGATCAATCTCTTTTTTAATATCATCCATGCCGTATAGCGATGAATAAATATTGGCGGCCATTTGCGAATGTTGGTTGTTTTCGGATTGATAAACCAATTCTTTCAATCTGTCTTTCTGGTCTTTGATTTCATATTTTCTGACGATATCGAGGAAGTCTCTATTATCAGCGATGCTTCCCGCGGTTGATTTTGCCAAAGCCAATAACTCTCTGTCTGGAGAAGCCGCATCGTAATTAATCTGTCTTAAAATGATCAATTGATCTTCCTCAGGAGCAGTTGCGAGGAGAGATTTCAGGATTTTCGTTTTGCTATTTGGCTCTTGAAAGTCCAGCGCTCTATAATACCTTTCATTGTTCCTTCCGGGTTGCGATAGGATGATTTTGCCCAAAAGTTCTGGAGTTTCGGTACTTCTTGATCTCCAAATGATGTCAGTTGCTTCTTGGGTTTTCATCCAAGAATCTTGCTTGTCAGAGAGATAAGCACTTAAATATTCATCCCAGAAACCATCGGCAGCAATTCCCAAAGCCTCCAAAAACCATCGGTCGCCTGACTGATAGGTGTTCGCAAGCTTCAGCCAAACATCTTCATTATTTTGATACCTGATGGCCAGTGCCACTTCTCTTCGAACCTGAATATCCTCATCTCCAGCCATCTTTAACAAGAAATCAGGATCGTTTAGCTGATTAATTCTTGATGCTCTAACTGCGGCAACGCGAATCAATGGATCGGAATCTGTGGATGCCATTTGAATGTATTCGTTTCCATTAGGAAGCTTTGTTAACACCCAAAATGCTCTGGCTTTCATTCTGGAATCGGCAGATGCAAAAAGCTCTTCCAATGCTCCTTTGGCTTCGTCTCCTTTGTCCACCAATGCCATGAAGGCTTTGAAGTGAGTTGCTCTATTTGGATTCTGAAGTAATTTGATCAATGAAGGAACACTGGTGTAATCTGGCTTCTCGACTTTATAATCCACACCTTTTGGTGCCAATCGATAGACACGACCTTTGTCTTGGTCTCCCATGGCATGTCCACCCACTCCTGGATCATACCAATCTGACACAAACAGTGATCCATCTGGTGCAACAGTCACATCGGAAGGTCTAAACCAATTATCACGTGAATTTCCATCCATCAAGTTCTTGATTGTTGCAGAAAAACCTGCTCCATCTTGCGAAGGAATATAGGCTCTGACAATGTTTGGACCTGCATCTGAGTGGATCAATTGGTTTTGATATTCTTCAGGAAGTAATTTTCCTTCATAAACCAAAATTCCTGTTGGAGATCCTGCGTAAGTTTGAAGCATATTCGGAACCACGCCCGGATCGTTAAGATGCCAATGTTGCTGGTAAACAGAATCCTCTAGATTGATTCTTCTGGTTCTCCAATCGGCTCCTGTCATTTCATCTTTGAATCCATAATTGCCATAATCCATGACATAATTGATTCTGGTGCTTCGGTTGCCGTCGTCATCATTATCTGATTGCCACATTCTGCCGTAGCTGTCAACTGCGACTTCGTAGTTATTCCGGAAGTTCCATGCCAACACTTCCACATCCGATCCATCAGGATTCATTCTGAATACCATTCCTTCTCGATAAGGTTGGGTCTGGCTGTTAACGGGTCTTCCCAAAGGATCTAAAATCGGAGAACCATCGGCATGATGAATTCCTTTGCCTTCATTTCCATAGTTGAAATAGAGCTTTCCGTCAGGACCAAAAGTGAAGGAATGCATACCATGATCATGCTGCACGCCACCCACACCTTCGAATAAAATTTCTTTTTTCTCAGGCACATCATCTCCATCAGCATCTGTGAAAACATAAACATAAGGGCTGACAGAAACATATACTTTATCTCCCAAAACAGCTATTCCAAGCGCTGCATTGATCTCTTCTCCTTGGTAAAAAACTTTTGACTCGTCTGCAACCCCATCTCCATCGGTATCCGTCATGATTAAAATCCGATCGCCATCAGATCTGGTGGGATTTCTTGGATTGAGATTGGATCGATAGTTATAAGCTTCAGTGATCCAAACCCGACCTTTGTCATCGATGTCCATATTTGTTGGATTGATCATCATAGGTTCGGATGCAAAAAGTGTCAGGTCAAGCCGGTCATCAGCTACCACTATTCCATCTATAGCATGGTCTGCTGAGCGTTTTTCCTCATCCGTTAATTGAGAATATTGTTCGTCAGTAAGTTTAGGTTTTTCCGGTGAACAGCTAAAAATTATGGCTAGTAAAGCCAACATAGAGAATGATATTTTTCTCATAGGTTTAAAGGGTTTTTTGAAACAGGATTCAAAATAGGAGTAATTAAAATTACGACCAAGGTATACCCATTGAATGTTAGTAATTTAAGTGAACCATGGGTAATTATGTAATGAATTGAAAATAATTTGGTAACACTGGGGTGAAGGCAATTTCTGAATTTTACCTTATGTTACTAAGATTGCTGTTTTCTCTTTTTTGCTGTTTGATTACAGTTCTTTCTATTGCTCAGAAAATCGATTCTCAGGTTGCCCAAAAGTTAGAAGAAGCAAATAACATTGCTGATTCTGAACCTGAGAGATCATTTAGTTTGGTTTCTGAAGTTCTTCAAAATAACATAAGTGAAGGTCCTTTGATCAAAGCAAAAGCTCATCAGCTCCAGGGACAACTTCTATTTCAATTTGCTTTATACCAAGAGGCAGTAGAAGCGCTTTATATTTCTGAAGAATTATTCAAGGAATTGAATTGTCAGCCTTGCCTTGCTGAGACCCATAATTCTTTAGGGGAAATCTATTACAAGATTAAATCTCCTGAAGCTGCTATGGCCAGACATGAGCAGGCCTTATCAATTTACAAAAACACAAACAATGTATTGGGAATGGCCAAAACTCTAGGGTTTATTGGTACCATGTATGAGAAGCTAGAAGATTATTCAAAGGCTTTGTCATATCAGTGGGAAGCAATGGATTTAGTGAAGTCGGCAAAGGATATCACTGCATTTGCCATCGTTCTAGAGAATATAGGCAGTATCAAAGAGGATTTAGAGGAATATGATTCTGCAAAATACTTTTTTCAAAAATCCTATGAACTGCATTTGATCGCAGGAGACAGTTCCAATATGATTGGTAATCTCAATAACCTCGGGGATGCATATCGCAAATCAGGTGATTTTGAAAAAGGATTGGAGTATTCAAAACTGGCGATGGATATGAGTGATAGATTAGGTAATACATATCAGCTTAGAAGCGCCACTGTGGATGTAGCCAAAAGCCTTCAGCTATTGGGAGAATTTTCTGAAGCCTATGATTATTTGGAGTTATCCAGACAGCTCAATGATCAGATATTTTCTGAAGAAGCAGCACGACAGTTGGCTATCAGGGAGGTCCAGTATGAATTAAATAAGAAAATCACCCAATTGGCAGAGTTTGAGCACAGACATGAAAAGGAAATTCTCACACGCTGGCTGTTGAGTTTAATTGTTCTTGCTCTGATCGTTTTGGCTTGGCTGATGTTGAATCGTCAAAAAATCAAAATCCGGAGCAGCAGGGATTTATTAGAAAGACAAAAAGAGCTATTGGAAATAAAAGAGAAATTGATTGCTACGGAAAAGGAAAACATCAATTTATTGGAAGCTAGGATGGCTGCAGAAGTAGAATCCCATTCCCAATCCTTATCTGCACAGACACTCCATGTGATCGAGAAGAATCAAATGCTGGGCGAAATCCAGCAGAAATTAAAACGCATATTAGAGGAAGATTCCAAAGAACAAAAGAAGAGAATCAGAAACCTGATCAAGCAAATAGATTATAATTTTTCTCAGGACACCGACTGGGAAGATTATAAAAACAGCTTCGAAAAAGTGCATCAGGATTTTTTTAAAAACCTCCATAAAAGCAGCAAGGATTTGACGCCTGGTGAACTCAAGCTGGCAAGTCTGATGCGGATGAATTTAAGCTCTAAGGAGATTGCTTCTACCTTGGGTATTTCGCAGGAAAGCCTCAGGATTTCCAGGTACAGACTCAGAAAGAAGTTGAACTTGGAAAAAGGAGAAAACCTACAGCAATTTCTGCTTTGTATATGATTTACAATTTGTTAATCTAGAATTAACAGACTGTAAAATACTGTTTTTCAAATCTTTATAATCTTTTTTAAAAATTCTGTTTCGTTTTTGTTAACGCTCGAATGGTCACTTGTTGCCTAATTGATAACGCTGATTTTTGATTAGAGCAAGGCGATAGCTATATCATTGTGCATTGATTTTACCAACGCAAAACCATGTTTAACAAAACCAATTATTGGATTTCAGGCATTGCACTTTTAAGCTTATTTGCCTGCCAAAAGACAGAAACTTCTACGGTAGAAGTAAGTCAGGAGATCAGCCCTCTCAAACCCATTTATGTGACAGACCCAGTAGTTCATGACACAGATGATCCAGCTATTTGGATTAATCCCATGGATCCTGGGCAGAGTTTGATTTTAGGTACAGATAAGGACTCGCTCGGAGCTTTATATGTTTTCGACCTGAAAGGTAAAGTGATTGACTCTTTAGTAAGAAGAGGTATTCAGCGACCAAACAATGTGGACATAGGCTATCAATTGGAGATGGGAGATGCGAAAATTGATTTTGCTGTGACAGGCGAAAGACTCACTTCCAAACTGCGCTTTTATAAGCTTCCTGAGATGGAAGAAATCAATCCATCCGGAATTGAGATTTACCAAGGGGAAGAAGGGCCAGAATTTAGGGATTTGATGGGTGTGGCAGTTTACAAAAACCCGAAGACCTCTCAGACTTATGTGATAGCAGGAAGAAAAAATGGGCCTACTGATGGAACATACCTCTGGCAATACGAAGTAAAAGGTAGCTCATCCGGAATCGAACTTGAGCTAGTTAGAAAATTTGGCCAATTCTCTGGGAATAAAGAGATAGAAGCGATCGCGGTCGACAATGAACTCGGGTTTATTTATTATTCAGATGAGGGAGTCGGGGTCAGAAAATATTATGCCGATCCTGAAAAAGGAAATGAAGAGTTGGCTTTGTTTGCCACCGAAGGCTTTACAGAAGACCATGAAGGAATTTCAATTTACAAGACAGGAGAAAAGACGGGCTATATTTTAGTCTCGGATCAAGCAGCCAATCTTTTTCATGTTTTTCCAAGGGAAGGTTCTACTTCAGATGCTAATGAGCATGTATTGATCACCAAAATACCTACCAGTACAACTTCAAGTGACGGGTCGGAGGTAACCAACGTCAACCTCAGTTCAGATTTCCCAAATGGATTATTTGTGGCAATGTCTGATGACAAAACTTTCCAGATCTATGACTGGAATGACCTAGCCAAGAGAATCCAAAATTCCATCCAACCTTAATCAACTAAACAATGAAAAAATATATACAAGTATCATTGATAGTTCTGGCTTATTTGATGATAAGCTCACAACTATTTGCGCAGGGCGTATTAAGGGGAAAGGTGATTGACCCACAAGGTCTGTCTTTGCCCGGTGCCAGTTTGGTGCTTAAAGGAACCACGATTGGTACGGTAACCGATCAAAAAGGTGAATATGCTATCACCAATCTTGATGCAGGGGAAGTTGAAATTGAAGTTACTTATTTGGGCTATGGATCCTCCAGTGCCAAAGTCACCATCAAGGATGGAGAAACTTCTGTAATCAACTTTAAACTGGAAGAAAGAATGATTGAGAGCGCTGAATTCGTAGTGTTTGGTGATCGCTTGAAAGGCCAGGCAAAAGCTCTGAATCAGCAGAAGACCAATGCGAATATTACAAACATCGTTTCCTCTGATCAGGTAGGTAGATTCCCCGATGCTAATATTGGGGATGCCATGAAACGTATTCCCGGGATCACAATGCAAAATGACCAAGGTGAAGCTAGAAATATCATTATTAGAGGGATGGCTCCGCAGCTGAATTCAGTAAACTTTAATGGAGAAAGGATCCCCTCCGCTGAAGGAGATAACAGAAATATCCAAATGGATTTGATTCCTTCAGATATGATCCAGACTATCGAGGTGAATAAAGCTGTTCTTCCGAATATGGATGCTGATGCAATCGGTGGTTCCGTAAATTTGGTGACGAGACAAGCACCTAATTCTTTGAGAATCTCAGGAACTGCAGCTTCCGGGATTAATTTGCTTTCCAATAAGCCTATTTGGACAGGTGCTTTGGTTTTAGGAAACCGATTTGCAAATGATAAATTAGGAGTGATTTTTTCCGGTTCTTATAACAACCACAATTTTGGTTCGGATAACATTGAGGCAGTTTGGTATGAATCCGATAATGGGATTGTTTTGGAAGAATTTGATATTCGCGAATACAAAGTTCAGCGTGTAAGAAAGTCAGCAACTTTGGCTTTGGATTATAAGCTTTCTACCAATCATACCCTGTTTTTGTCTGGGATGTATAACCAAAGAAATGACTGGGAAAACAGATTCAGAATGCGTGTAAGTCAATTGGATGAAGCTTTTGACGAGGGAGATTTTGAACAAATCTCAAATGGTATTTACCAAACCACTGGTAGAGTGGAATTTGAGACCAAAGGTGGCCTGGATAGTGATAAAAACAAGGCGGCAAGATTGGAAGACCAACGAGTGTATAACATCACATTGGGAGGAGATCATTTGTTCAACAAATTGAAAATGGACTGGAATGTAACCTATGCAAAGGCATCCGAGGAAAGACCCTTTGAAAGATATACTTCTTATCGTTCATCTGGTCAGGATGTAAGATTGGATGTTCCCAATCCAAGAGAGCCTTTGGCTATTTTGAGTGATATGTCCGATAACCTTGGGATTGGATTTAATGGTTTGTCAGAACAATATGGATACACCTTTGATCAGGATTTAAATGCCAAGTTGGATTTTAAGTTGCCTTATAGTCCAAAGGGCATCCTGCAATTTGGAGTGAGATACAGAGGTAAAAACAAAGAAAGAGACAATAACTTTTTTGAGTATGAACCACTCGATGAAGATGCATTTGGAGCAACACTTGGTGATGTGCCAAATCGTAATTATTCCGATCCAAACTTCCTTGCCGGATCGCAATATCAGGCTGGAACATTTGTAGATCCAAAATTTTTGGGTGGTTTGGACTTGAAAAATGGAGCTTTGTTTGAAGAAACTGATCTATTGGAAGAATATGTACCTGGAAATTTTACTGCCAAAGAAACGATCACTGCAGCCTATGTTATGGCAGATCACCAGTTTTCAGAAAAGTTATCTGTAATAGGTGGATTGAGAATTGAGCACACATCCATTGATTATAATGGGAATATTTTTGATTTGGATAATGAAGAAGTGAGTCCGGCTGAAGGGGAGCAGAGCTATTCCAATTTAATGCCTGGACTTCATCTTAAATACGATATTGACCAGAATAGCATTATCCGTTTTGCATGGACCAATACTATTGCAAGACCTAATTATTATGACTTGGTTCCCTATGCAAATTTCAGCCCAGAGGATGAAGAGTTAGAGCGTGGAAATCCAAATTTGAAACCTGCTACGGCGATGAACTTCGATTTGATGGCTGAAAAATATTATGAAAATGTGGGATTGATATCACTGGGAGGTTTCTATAAGGATATTGATAATTTCGTTTATACTATTACTTCTCAGGGATATTCAGATCCTCAGTTTGGAAATGATCTGCAATATTCAAGACCAGACAATGGTGGGACAGCAAGTGTTTACGGATTAGAAGCTTCCATTCAAAGACAGATCTGGAAAAACTTCGGGATTTATCTAAACTATACCTACACGAAATCCTCTACTACCGGGATTGAAGATAGAGATGGGGAAGATCTTGAATTACCCGGCACAGCAGATAACATGTTTAATGCCTCACTTTCTTATGAAAACAAACGCTTTGTTATGAGAGTGTCTTTGAATTATGCTTCTGATTATTTAGACGAACTTGGAGGTGAAGGTTTTGAAGATCGCTATTATGACAAGCAGACATTCCTAGATGTTAATGCTTCCTATGCCTTTACTCCAAAATGGAGAGTGTTTGCTGAAGGAAACAACCTGACAAACCAACCTTTGAGATATTATCAAGGGATCAAATCCAGAACCATGCAGGCGGAATACTACAACGCACGGTTTAACTTCGGAGTGAAATTCGATTTGTTCGAATAGTCTCAATAATTTGTAAAAATTGAGGCTGTGTCTATTGTCTAATTTTTGTCAGTCTGAGTGTTAAATATTCTTAGAAAATACAAAAAGGGAATGACAGCAATTGGTTTTAAAAACTGGATTGCGGTCACCCTGAGCGGAGTCGAAGGGGCCTCGACTCCGCTCGGACTGACCCACATATCTCGCCATTAAATCAATCTGTCATTTGTAGGGGAGTCGAAGGGTCCTCGATTTCGAGACTCCCGTCTCTCAAATGCTCATTGAGACAAAAACAAGTTATGACACAGCCTCATTTTTTTATAGCTGTTGATCTGAGACGAAATTGTTTGAGACATTCAGTTCTGCAAGAAGGGAATCCAACTGAGCTTTCATTTTTTCCAGGATTTCCTCAGAATCTATTTGTGCTGATTTGATCAATTCCTGATAGTAAGCGATTCCTTGCTCCAAATTGGTTCTGAATTTTTCCAGGTAATTTTCCTGTTTCGTACTGGGATTTGAAATCAACTTTTGGAATTCATTTTTTAAGTGGCTGACATAAAGCTGGGCCTCTTTTACAAAAACATGTGGTCGATCCAAGTCAAGGTTCAAGTTTAGCTTTCCATAAATATGAGAAACCATTTCTTTGAGACTGAAAACCCCTTTGAAATAGGCCAGATTAGGTCCAGGGCAAATGGTGACTGCATTCAGATTTCTTCTTGGAGATGATCCGTTTGCTAAAATCGCCGGAGCACTTAATCCTTCACAAAGACAGTCTTTTTCGGCCACTTCCTTCCATTGGCTTTCTGTGATTTCACCATTTTGAAATTGCTTGCTTTTCAGATTTTGATATTGTCTGGATGCGGTGCAAATTGGTTTGTCGGTGAATTCGGTGCTGAACGAAAGAAATTTCTTATAGCAAGGACTTCCAGGTCGATTATTTTCCAGCCGACGAATTCTCTGCTCCTCACCACTGCTGTTTCTAAGATTGTTGAAAGGGACACCCAGAGGAGATGCATGGCTTAAGAAATAATCTGACTTTTTAGATTTTAGAATTCGTTGTAAAGTATCATCATCCACAGAGGTGGCTTCGGGAACAAGCAAAAAAGGACTTCCCCATCCAGTGCCATCCAAGGCATAATAGTTTCTTAAAAAACTATCTTCCTGTGCATTTCCAATTCCACCTTGATAGGTGATTTTAATTTGGGAATCTGAAGACAAAACTTCAACACCTTTGTCAGCTAGTGCTTTCTGGTAAACTTCAAAAAGAGATTCTTTGAGGACGGTTTTGTTTGTTTTAAACTCTTCCAAAATCTGTCCGATCAAAAATCCGTCTGTTGCAAAGGCATGACCCCCACAGTTAAGGCCTGATTCAATTCTAAACTCAGAAACCCAAAGTCCTTTTTTCGCCAAGAATTTACCTTGGATTAAGGCAGATCTATAATCAGAAACTTTCAGGATAATCCCTTTTTCCATTTCCCCCTTTGAATCAGGGAAAAAGCAATCGAAATTCTCAGCGTAGCTATATAGTGCAGGGTTTAATCCGGCAGAAAAAACGACAGATCCTTTAATTTTACTTTTGGCAAAACCTCTAAGTGAAGCCAAAGCATCAGAATATTCGCGTGGTAAAATGGTACCGTCTTTATCGTAATTCATTTTATCCACTTTCGTCATGATATTTACATCGATGGAGCCGGGGATAATCAGAGATTGAATCTGTGGGTAAAGTGATTTTTGCTGTACTGGAGAGGCTTTTAAAAACTGATCGAAGATGAATTTATTTGGGTGTTCATCCGATAATAATTCAGCATACTTTTCGATCAATTCCGGATGGGTAAGACCATTTTCCCGGATTTCTTCGATCTTAAGATCGACGATTTGTTGCACGAGATCTAAATATGCTGTTATCCTTTTAGCTCGAAAGTCTTCTTCTTTCTCGCCGATTTCCTGAAATGGTAAGTCGTATTTTTCAGAATAAATCCTCCTCAAGTCTTCCATCAGATGATCATCCATAATGGAGATGACGCTGGATATGCCAAACTGAGCTACCTTTATCGGGCTATCGGCAGTGTAGCCCAAACCCATGACAGGAATGTGAAAAGAATGAACGGAAGTAGATTGATACATAGGACTTCTAGATAAATTGAAGTCCCAAAATTAATTCCGTGAATTTCTATAAACGATTGAATGGAGGTGGTTTTGCTCAGGCATAAAAATGATAAAAATCACCTTTTTTGATAAAAAAGAAGCCAGAATCAACGCTTGATTCTGGCTTCTTATAATTGAAAAACCTGTGTTTTATTTCTGCTGCTGTAAGAATGTAATCAAGGATGCAAGTTCCTCGTAAGAGAGTGAATTTGCCAAACCAGCAGGCATAATGGAGTTTTCCATCTCTTTTCTGCTCTTGATATTTTTCTTGTCCAAATTCGTGGCTGTACCAGTGATGTCACGGATCGTCAAGGCATCTGCAGATTCAGCAGTGACAAAACCCATGTAAGATTTGCCATCATTGGTTTCAATTAAGAAGGATGCAAAGCCCTGTGAAATAGAGGCATTTGGTTTCAAGATCGATTCAGTAATCTGATCTCTATTCATAATGGAACCGATTTGACCCATAAATGGACCTTTCATTACTTGGCCTTTTTCGATGCTATGACAAGCAATACATCCTTGGCTGGTGAACAAAGCTTTCCCTTTTACCGGATCACCCTTGATTTCTCCCATTGCCAAAATCACATCCTCGATAGAAGATTCTCCAACTTGACCTTTTTTGTTTTTGATGGCTTCCAAATCCACTTTGGTTTCTTCTACCACCACTTCTTCAGTTGCAGTTCCAAATTCAGCAATCTCCATTCTGTTTCGGTCATTCAGCCCAGCAAAGAAATTTTTCTTAGATGGATTAGAATTCTCATATTCCTGAATTAAGAAATCTTTGATTTTCTCAGATGATTCCCAAGTGATGCCTTTGTAATAAGGGCCGTGAGTATCAGGTCTAGTACTCCACCACCAGCTGCCATCATAAGGAGCTTCTTCTTGGTAAAGTCTTGAAAGTGTACTCAAAATTTCATCCTTCAATTCCTGGTCATCAGTTTTTTCATAAGCAGCCATCAAACCTTCAACGGCTTTAGGGTCATGCATGTATCGAAGTGTCCAAAGAGCCAATTTTGGATTGGTATCAATTGCTTTTACCGTAGCATCTACAGCATCTAATTCTACCAAGGATCTTACTGCTAAGTGAGGCAGAATGATATCAGAATTTGGAGTGGCATGAGGACCTTCAGTTCCTGGTTCCGGGATTTTTGCAGAAGCTGGAGCTTTGATTTCCAGCAAGGTTTCTGCCGCATCTTTCTTGCCCAATCTTCCTAAGCCTACGATTGCCGCCACCTGAACTCTAGGGTTTGCATCATGTACCGCTGCAATAAACGCATCTTCTGGAACACCAGATAAACAGCTTTTTCTATCTGCCAAAGCTCTTAGAGCGAACTCACGAACTTTATCTTCTTCGCTTAATTTCAATAATTCCTCCACGCCGCTGGCACATGCCGCCTGCGCATAAGTAAAGATTCCAGCTACTCGATTTTGCAAAGGAAGCGCTTTGTCCTGGGCGATTTTCAATGCCGCCATGGCTGCTTCATCAGCTGGTCTTTTCAATAACTCCTGCTGCGCATGAAAGCGAGTAACAGAATTTCCAGCTTTCAATAGCTCACCTAGATCTTCTACTGAAGCAGCTTTCAGATCTGGGAAGGCTTCATATTTCCAACCTTTTGGAGTTACTTTAACCACATACCCTTTTTCTGGACTTCCTTTGTAGCCAGCACCATCCCATGCAGCCAAGAACATTCTTCCAGAACCGTCCAAATCAACGTCAGTAATTTGAGAAAGCTTAATGAAGTTTTCATCTTTTTGAGTGAAACCTGGTCCATCCATGGTGACTCTATGGATGTATAATTGGCTTTTTCCCCAATCTGCCATCATAGGTACGTGATTGTATTCCACTGGCCATCTGTCATCGTCCATAAAATAGGAACCAGTACCCGAACCTCCACCAAGATCTGCTAAAGCAGGGATAATTTCGTCTGTGAAGTTCTTGAAAAGGCTTGGGTAACCAAATTCACCACTTTGTACATAATGGATAAAACGGATGTTCCATCCACCACCGTCATTGGTGTTTCCTCTGGTGTAAACATTCATAAATGGGTCTATTGCCACATCGTAAATGTTTCTAGTGCCATGAGCATAAACTTCCATTTCTGTGCCGTCAGGTCTTACACGCACGATTCCTCCACCCAACATGGTCATTTTTTTACCGGATCTATCTTCTGCTTCATGGAAACCGAAGTCGCCCACAGCAATATAAATCCAGCCATCGATTCCCATTCTGATGCCATTCGTAGCATGGTCAGTTCCTCGGCTTCTTAGAGATTCCGGAGAACAAATATTTTTAATCAGCGGGTTTGCCGGGCCATCAGCCACGCCATCCTGATCTGCATCGACGAACTCAACCAAATCCATGCGTTCTGCTTCACCGGTAGTTTCATTGAAAACTGTATGCAAAACAAAAACCTGATCTCCTACAGGCATGATACCACGAGGATTATCGGCTTTCGCAAATTCGGTTTTAGTTTCATAGACACCGTCATTGTCTTTGTCTATGAGTTTCACAATTGATCCTTTACCAGGTTCTTTGCCTAAGGAACCCATCATATCTACTCCGACAAATACTTCACCATTCGGTAAAACTGCCAGACAAGCCGGGCTAGGCACGATATCAGGACCTGCAATATTCACCATATCCAAAGAGGTACTATCAGTTTTGACAGTACTTGGATCAAATCCTGCAGGGGAATAATATTCTTTTAATTCTTGAAGATCGGCAGTGGTTGAGGTTTTGTATTTGGAGCATCCAAACATTGCCGTCAACGCCAATACGCTAAGTAATGGGAATCTTAATTTAGTCATGAAAATAATAAACGGTTACTTTTTGATCTAATGCTGGTTTTCGAGCTTTCAAATATAACTGATTCGATCCCTTTATGTCCCAAGATGCTTTGAATCCTTGTTGAACCCACTTCTTAGATGGATGAATGGTTGTGTAATCCGTATATCTGCGAAAATAATAATCAATTAATATGATTATCCGCAATGGGGCCAGTAGTTAAAGAATGAGTTAAGAATTCGCGGATAATCGTCCACCGACGACAGTCCAAGTCCGCAGCAGGTTGAAGTGTTCTTCAACCCCATTTTTCCTTGTCTACTGGTAAAAAAGCGGATATACATATCAATTAAAATTCAATACTTTCTTTCAAAAACATTAATATTCTTTCTTAACCCTTTCATCAATAGCCTTTGCTCGAAGCTCAATAAATTTATTAGGTCCATTTTCCGTTTTAATCAATTCAAAGGAATCATACAATTCGCCGATGGCTGTGTAGCTTTCAAAAAGTAAATGATCTCCATTTACAGTAATTACTTGGAAAAGCTGGGTGTTTTCCCCGCTTCGGTCTTTGGTAGCGCCTAAATCAGTCCAATCTCCTCCAACTTCATACATTTTTCCACCGCTGACTGAAACCACATAAACGGTCCCAGTTTGATCTCTGAGGTTTACGCCTTCCAACACATTTTCTCCTGGAGAAACTCTACCTCGGGCATAGCTATGGTCATGTCCCTGAAGTGCCAAATCCACATGATACTTATCAAAAATAGGTTTCCATATTTCTCTCAAGGTGGCATTGTCCCGACCGGAAGATGCAGAGTACATGGGATGATGATAGGTCACGATTATCCATTTTTGGGTGGTTTTTTCCAATAACTTCTCCAACCATTCTGCCTGTAATTCTAGATCTCGGTTACTATTCAAAGAGATGATTCGGGCGTCTTGATAATCCATGTAATAAACGGTTTCCTCCAGCCCTTCAGGTCCATTTTTGGGCAATGTGAATTGAGGCTGCCACTGCAAAGAAAGGCTTCTGATTTTTTCAGCATTTTCAAGTGAATCTTTCGCTCGATATTCATGGTTTCCCGGAGTTGGGAAAGAAGGGATCATGCTATGGATAAAACCACCTGCTGTAAACCATTCGTGCCAATCTTGCTCCTTATGTGCTGTATTGATTAAGTCGCCAGCATGGATGAAGAATTTTGCTTCAGGGGCAGTTTTGAAGCCTTCTCGAATAAGTCTAGCCCAAAGTTCCAAGATGTAGTTTTGGGCATCTCCCACATATAGGAAAGAGAATTCTTCTTCAGGTTTGTTAGAGGCAGTTTCAAATTGGAACCATTCACTCCATCTTTCACCATCACCAACTCGATAACCATAAACAGTTTCAGGTTCCAGGTTTTCTATTTCCAAAGAATGATAATGCGCCAAAACTTCTGCCGTTGCAATTCCCCTTACATCAAAAACTTCAGTTTTGGCAAGTAAGGTCTTTTTGTTTTGCCAGAATTTTGGATCTCCTGAGGATTTGGCTATTTCCACAAACCCAGAGTCTATTTCTGAATTTGTTCTCCAGGTTACTCCAATTTGACTTTCTGGATGCTCACCAAAGTTGATGATGATTCGATCTGGATAGGCACTCGGTTTACTCCAGTCTGAATGAAACTTAGGTTCTCGGTATTCTGCAGTTTGAGAAAAAGCTGAAAAAGAGCAATTGATTAAAAAGATGAATGAAAGAGATTGGAAAAGGGTCTTGAAAGTCATAAAGATTTGCGTAAAAGTCTGACCTCTAAGATATGTGGAAAATTTTCTTTCTTAAAGTGACTAGTCAATCCTAACATTTTGATAATATCTCTGTAGGATAATACATGACTTTTATACAAAATTTTGATTTCTATTTTGTTTAATATTTATATACACTATTGTTTAATATTCTGTTAATAAATTGGAAATATGGATGATGGATAATATGAATAAAAACATAAAAAATTTGCCTGTTTGATAGTAAAATGGGGTTTTGGTTAAGTTAACACGGAATTAATTCATTTTTTGATAAAACAGAATTAACTGCTTCTAGCCAGATAGAGTATAGTTTTAGTAAAATTTTAAACTTAACTATTTCTTATTCAAAACCTCTACCTTAAAATGACTGCTAAAAAAAGCATTTGGCAATGTTTGATAACAGCCTTGTTGCTGTTTATCATCAACTTTTCTTTCGCCCAACAGGCTATGGTGAAAGGAAAAGTAATTGACGCTAACAATGATCCCTTACCAGGAGCGACAGTTCTTGTGAAAGGCACTAGCCGTGGAACAGTGACAGATATCGATGGAACTTATTCTATCCAGGCCTCCGAAGGGGAAATATTGGTTTATTCCTTTGTTGGATTTGAAACCCTAGAAAAAATAGTGGGGACTTCCTCAGTGATTGATGTAACTCTCAGCGAAGGTTTGGCCCTCAATGAAGTGGTGGTGACTGCATTGGGTGTAAAGCGGGAAACCAAGGCCCTTGGTTATTCAGTTCAGGCGGTGGAAGGCGATAAGTTCACTGAGGCTCGTGAGACTAATGTGATTAATTCGCTTAGTGGTAGAGTAGCAGGTGTGCAGATAACCAACAGTTCTTCAGGAATTGGCGGATCCAGCAGAGTTACTATCCGTGGAGAATCTTCTCTGAATATCAACGCAAACCAACCACTTTTTGTAGTTAACGGAGTTCCGATCTCAAATAATATTGTTGGATCATCTGGATCTTCAAATCAGGAGGTGGATTATGGAAATGCCGCGGGTGAGATAAATCCAGATGATATTGAGACAATGACGGTTTTAAAAGGACCAGCTGCTGCAGCTTTGTACGGGTCTAGAGCTGCAAACGGTGCAATTTTGATCACTACCAAGTCAGGAAAAAATAAAAAAGGTTTGGGAATCACTATAAATTCCAATACGACCTTTGACAATCCATTGAAATTACCTGAATGGCAAAATACTTACGGTCAGGGAAATGGTGGACAATTTGAATTTGTCAATGGAGCAGGAGCAGGAATTGCAGATGGTGTAGATGAAAGCTGGGGGCCAAGACTTGATGATGGTTTGTTAATTCCACAGTTTGATTCTCCTAGAGATGTTCCAGGTTTTAGAGGCGGAGATTTAAATGCCCCTGCAGGAAGTACCATTACTCCTACACCATGGGTATCAAACCCGGATAACATCAACAATTTTTTTCAGACAGGTGTGACTTTGTCAAATAACGTTGCCCTATCTGCATCCAATGAAAACGCGAACATCCGACTTTCCTGGACCAATTTGGATCAAAAAGGTATTGTTCCAAACACGGATTTGAAAAGAAATACCATTTCCATGAATGGAGGTCTAAATCTTACAGATAAGCTATCGGTAAACTCCACGGTAAACTACCAGCGTAGCGAAAGTGGGAATAGACCAAACATCAGCTATGGAACGGAAAACCTTATGTACTTGTGGATTTGGTATGGCCGTCAGATTAATACTGCCAGTCTGAGAGATTACTGGATGCCAGGGTTGGAAGGTCAGCAGCAGTTTAACTATAACTATAACTATCACGACAACCCATACTTCAATGTGTATGAAAATACCAACGGGCAGGCGAAGGATAGAATTTATGGAAACATCTCTGTCAACTATAAATTCACAGATAAGCTAAGTCTAATGCTTCGAACTGGTTTGGATACCTATAATGAACTGAGAGATAGAAAAAGAGCATTCAGTACCCAGCGTTTTCCAAAAGGGAACTACAGAGAAGATGCGCTTTATTTCTCTGAGATGAATACCGATTTCTTATTGACTTATTCAGAGATAAACAATGATGTTTTTACCTATAGTATTGCCGTTGGAGGTAACCAGATGCGTCAGGAAAACAGATATGTGCAAACTGTTGCACCTCAGTTATTGATACCGGGGATCTATAATTTTACCAATACTGCGGTAAACCTTCAGGTGAACCAGTATACTTCTGAAAAGAGGATCAATTCTCTTTATGGTTTTGGACAGATTGGATTTAAAAATATCCTCTTCCTTGATTTGACAGGAAGAAATGACTGGTCCAGTACATTGCCGGCAGACAACAACAGCTATTTCTATCCTTCTGCAACCTTTGGTGCAGTGATCTCGGATATGGTGACTTTGCCAAAATTCTTTTCTTTCATGAAAGCGAGAGTAGCTTACGCTCAAGTGGGTAATGATACTGATCCATATAGCCTTTCTAATGTCTATAGTTCCCAAACAGCTTGGGGGTCTATTCAGGCTAAATCAGAATCGAACAGACTTTCTAATTCAGAGTTGAAACCTGAGCAAACAGGAGCTTTTGAAACTGGACTTGACGTCCGCTTTTTCAACGGAAGATTAGGTTTGGACTTCACCTATTTTGACAATAGAACCAAAAATCAAATCATCCCTATTGAGCTGGATATAGCTACTGGTTATGCCTCAAGAATCATCAATGCTGGAGAAATACAGAATAAAGGGATAGAAGTTGTTTTAAATGCCAATCCTGTATTAAGTCCAAATGGATTTAACTGGAGCTTTTTAGCAAACTTTACCCGTAATAGAGGAAAAGTACTGGAGTTGACTGAGGGCTTAAATACCTACACACTGACTGGAAGAAATGGAGCTAATATCCAAGCTCGGGTAGGTGAAAGAATGGGGAATATCTACGGTCAGGGTTTTGCCCGAGTGGAAGATGAAAACTCTGAATATTTCGGAGAGATCATTCACAATAGCACCGGAACTCCAATTACTGCTCCAGAATTAAAATACCAGGGTAATTACAACCCAGATTGGATGCTGGGTTTACAAAACAACTTCAGCTACAAAGGTATCAACCTGGGCTTCTTGTTTGATTTCAGATACGGAGGCATAGTGGTGTCAAGAACCAAAACAATCGGAAGTACTTCGGGTCAATTGGCAGAGACACTATACGGTCGTGAGACTGGATATGATCTGGAAGGCGAAGGCAATGGAATCGTTTCGCCAGGTGTGGTGCAAAATGCTGATGGGAGCTATAGTCCTAATACCTATGAGACTACTTCCAGAAACTGGCATAATACCTATTACAACAGAAGCAATGTTGAAGCGGCAAAGTATGATGCTACTTTCCTCAAGCTGAGAGAGGTGACAATAGGTTATACTATTCCTAAGTCCTTTTTAGAAAGAACTCCTTTTGAAGATGTGAAAATCTCATTGGTTGGAAGAAACCTGGCACTTTGGACTGAGAATCCTCACTTTGATCCTGAGACTTTATCAATGAGTGGAGGTACTCTTATCCCAGGTGTGGAGGATATGGCTTTTCCTTCTACGAGGAGTATGGGTTTTAATATCCATGTGAAGTTTTAAGTCCATCAAGTTTGAATCTAAAAACGCTAAAACACAAAAAAATGAATTTCAATACAAAATATATAGCAGGGATCGGATTGGCAGCGATGTTGTCTTTAAGTAGCTGTGATAAAGATTTCGAAGAAATAAACATGAATCCAAACAGTCCGGAGACGGTTTCTTCAAGTTTGCTTTTGCCTACGGTAATCAGAAATACAGCAGGTGAAATATCTGGAAAAGCCTGGGGCATAGGAAACGTGGTCATGCAACAAACTGCAAAAATCCAGTTTACAAACGAAGATCGCTACAACTGGGGGCCCGAAGGAAATCCATACGGTTCATTCTATAATTCTCTAAGGGATATCAGCAATGTAATTGAGATCTCCACAGAAGCTGGGCAAAATAACTATGTTGGTGTAGCCTTAGTTTTAAGAGCAAGTTTGTACTCATTTATGACAGATGCTTATGGAGATTTGCCATATAGCCAAGCTACAAACGCAAAGGAGGGGGCAAACTACCCTGTTTTTGATACTCAAGAGGATATCTATAAAGGAATATTAGCTGAGCTAGAGGAGGCAAATTCCCTTCTTGGAACTACTTCAGAAGGAGTAGATGGGGATATTTTATTCGATGGGGATATTTTGAGATGGAAAAAATATGCAAATTCCCTTAGATTGAGAATTTTGATGCGTCTCTCTGACCGGATGGATCCTTCTGCAGCTATGCAGGCCATTATTTCCAATCCTACACAGTTTCCGATATTCACCTCCAATGATGATCAAGCTGCATTGCAATACCTGCAAGATGTACCCAATCAACATGGATTGTATACAACTCGCTCAGGCTCTTTTGATGAGTACAGATTGAGTGAGAAGATGGAAACTGTGCTTAAAGAACTTGATGATCCTAGGTTGTTTGCCTATGCACAGCCAACCAATGACTCAGGTGCAGGAGTGATCGGCGAGGAAGATGATTATCAGGGAGTGCCAAATGGTTTAGCAGATGAACAAGCACTAGCATACTCTCCTTCTGGAGATCCACTTAAAGGAGGCTCTAATTTTATTTCCCGTGTTGGTTATTTATGGTCTTGTTCTGCATGTACTCCTTTGGCAAGTCCGATTGGTGCGCAGGCTATTTTGATGGGCTATCCTGAATTGCAATTTATTTTGGCGGAAGCAAGAGAGAAAGGGTTTATCACTATAGGTGATGCTGCTGTTTATTATAGAAATGGAATTGAGTCTTCAATTGCATATTATAAAAGCAGATATGAAATCATTAACCTTCCTCAGATCGCAGAAAAGCTGGTAATTGACGAATCCTATTTAACACAGCAAGGAGTAGCTTATACGGGTTCCACTGAAGAAAAACTGTCTAAAATAGGTACACAAAAATGGCTTGCCTTATTCTTCTCTGGGTTAGAAAGTTGGTATGACTGGAGAAGAACCGATTATCCTGAAATTACTCCAGGTCCAGCAGCATATATCAATACAGTGCCAGTTCGTTTTATGTATCCTGGAAGTGTGCAGGCACTAAATAAAGAGAATTATGAAATAGCTGTAGGACGTCAAGGTCCAGATGCTATTACTACTCGTGTTTGGTGGGACATTGATTAATTAATCCATTATCTAATTGAAATACCACCCTCTGACCTATGTCAAAGGGTGGTATTTTTACTAAATCACAAACAGATTTTATCATGTTTAAAAAATCTATCTTTTGCGCATTTTTCGGTCTTTTTCTTATTCAGACATCGAGTCTGAGTGCACAGGATTATAAAACCGAAAATATCATACTGATTACCTTGGATGGAATGAGGTGGCAGGAAGTATTTAAAGGAGCTGATTCCTTATTGGTAGATGATACCGGTATGGTCAAAGTGCCATGTTCTCTTATAGAGGATTTTTGGGATGAAAATCCAGTTGAAAGAAGGAAAATGTTGATGCCTTTTTTTTGGAATACCCTTGCAACTGAAGGCCAGATTTACGGTAACCGTGCTTTTGGAAATAAAGTGGACAACAGCAATAAAATGTGGTTTTCCTATCCGGGATATAATGAAGTGTTGAGTGGATTTGCAGATGATCAGCGTATCAACAGCAATGATAAAATCAACAATCCCAATATAACCCTTTTGGAATATCTAAACCGTATGCCGGAATTTCAGGGTAAGGTGATGGCTTTCGGTTCATGGGATGTATTTCCATTCATTGTGAATGAGGAGAGAAGTGGGGTTCCTGTTAATGCAGGATTTGATTTAGCAGAAGGAGAGAATCTTTCACCTGAAGAAATACTGACCAATAAACTTCAGTCTGAGATCCGTGGTCCATGGGGCGGTGTGAGGTTGGATGCATTTACCCAGAGTTATGCTTTGGCAGCCCTGAAGAACAAAAAACCTAGAGTGCTGTATGTTGCATATGGAGAGACTGATGACTGGGCACATGAAAATCACTACGATCAATACATCTGGTCAGCTAAACAAACAGATGTATACATTAAGGAAATCTGGGATTTTATCCAGTCTGATCCTCAGTACAAGGATAAAACTACGATGATAATCACTACTGACCACGGACGTGGAATCAGCAAAACTTCCTGGAGAAGCCATGGTGAATCTGTACCTGAAGCAGGTGAAATATGGATGGCGGCCATTGGTCCGGATACTCCGGCTAGCGGTGAAATGAAGTTACAGGGACAATGGCAATCTGCCATGATTGCGCGAACGATCTTTCAAATACTTGGATTGGATTACCCGGATACCAAAGCTGCTCCTTCCATCAAGGAAATGGTAAAATAGCTTGATGTTGTTTTTATTGACTCTAAATCCTAATTAAACTTCTTTTGATCAACACCTCTTCAGTTTTCGGAGAGGTGTTTTTTTTATATGAAATGTACAGTTTCTCTATGTCTGAGATATTTATGTGCGGTATGAAAGGCGTTTGTGTGATGTCAAGGCAGTATTCGGTCTGCCCTTTGAATGTAATCCTCCAGATCAGGTAAAGGTATATGCTCTTCTTTTGCCATCTCGTCCCAGGTGCGCATCTTTAAAGAAATTTCAAACAGAGGGTCTGTCTCAAAGGTAATCGCTTCCTGCTCTGTCATTTTACCTCCCTGAAATTCCAAGGTTTTCCGGCTAGCTTCTGAGAGTTTTTCAAAATATTCCGGTTGTCTGAAGGTTAAGTACCGCTTGGCCTGAACATGGTTTTCGACCAACTTGGCTATTTTTTCAGGAAATCCAAGGTCTCTTAAAAAGTCGGCACCGATTTTTTCATGACTGAGAACTCCGTAGCCATCCATAGATTCTGCATCTCCCTGCGTCACACATAGATGCCCGATATCGTGAAAAAATGCAGCTAAGATTACTTCATCTTCATAACCTTCCTGTTCTGCAATCTGAGCAGCCTGACTCATATGCTCGATCTGTGACACTGGTTCTCCTATGTAGTCTTCTTGACCGAATTTTCTATATAGATCAAATACCAACTCAATTCTCTCAGCTTTACTGAGCTTGATGTTATCGTTTTTCATAGCAAGTAAGTTTATATATACTAAATAAATGCTTGTGTAGAAACTTCTCAAAAAAATGCCGTTAAGGATTTGTGATTTATTCTGCAAGGGTTCGAATTCCTACTTTCACTTAGTTAAAAAAGATGTCCTGAATTAACTTATAGTTTTGAACGTTTCAGATGGGGTCTGTTCTAGTTAAAATGCTATTACCAAATCTGCTTTCAACAACCTATATCTTAACATAGATATAAAATGTTTTATTTATTTAGAATTCATTTGAAGTTTAATTTTACTAAACAAAGATGGTTGGTTTGTTAATGTTTGGGAGTTAATGCATTGCATGAAGCTCCCTTTTTTCTTGTTTTCTTGCAAATCGAATTATGATGCCCATCCCTATTTTCTGATACTATATCAAATTGTTGGATATTTCAGATGAATCTAGACTTTTATGCTTTTTTACTTTTGGATAAATGGATAGGTTAGCACTACCAAAATAACTAGACATGGAGCATGAAGTGATCGTACAGATCAGTAATAAAATTAAAAGTATCCGTAAGGAGAAAGGTATGACACTACAGGATATTGCGGATCATGCAGGAGTCACCAAAGGCCTGATTTCGCAGATCGAAAATAGCCGTACTATTCCATCTTTATTAGTGTTGATTCAGATCGTCAAAGCCTTGGAAGTTGATCTGGATTCCTTTTTCTCTGAACTTGACCTACATACAAAAGAATCCCCAATATTAATTCAGCGAAAATCAGCCTACGAGAAATTTGAAAAGGAAGCTGCAAGCGGCTATGAATATTTTCGCATCTTCACCAAGAAAGTAAAACAGAGCACCATTGATATTGTCCTATTAGAGATACAACCTGGTGCCAGCCGGGATTTCGTTCAGACTGATGCATTTGAATACAAATATATCATCTCAGGCTCTGTACGCTACCTTTTCAAAGATCAGGAAATTGACCTGGATCCAGGGGATTCTATGTTGTTTGATGGGAGGCTCGAGCATAATCCCGTAAACACAGGTGATGTGCCCGTTCAGATGCTGGTTGTCTATTTTTTTGAGGAGAAATCTTAGCATTCATAAAAGAAATGCATGAATGCTATTTGAATAGTTTAAGCTGGTCAAGCATAGCTCCTTCGGAATTATACATTCTTAACTCAAAATCTTCAGATGTGAGCGAGACAGTGAGGTAGTGGAATCCGCGAAACGTTTTGGCTGCAAATGGAATTCTATTTGGGGCAAAATCTTCCAGGTTGCCACCCATACCTCCAGTTTGAACGAAATGAATGCCCTCACTGAGATTGATCTTGTCTTCCTTCATAGGTAGTGTGCGCATGTAGGTGTGAAGATGTCCATAAAACATCACCTGTACACCATGTGCTTCCATAAGTCTAAGCAGGGGTTGAAGATTCCGGTCCCCATGTGTACTTTCTCCTTTCCAAGTATTCCCATAGTCATCTTCATCAGCAGAGTAAGGTGCATGATGCATGGAAACAAATTTCCATGGCTTTTTGCTGCTAGTCAACTCAGTTTTCAGCCATTCGTATTGTACTCCTCCAGGCTGAAGACCTTCCATATCATTGCTGTTCAACATGAAAAATTCACCGGGACCATAACTGAAATTATAATATCCGCCAGGAGAAGCTTGTCGGTGGTATTGATTGTACCAAAAGAGATCTCCTTCCCCATTTCCGGGTACGGGCATCATGGGAATGCGTGAAGTAAGAGCTGAAGTGCCGGGAAAGTATTCTTGCGTCCATTGCCAATGGTCATTTTTCTTTCCACCGTCAGTCACATCCCCCATATGAATCAAAAAGTCAGGTCGCTCATCCCATAGTTTAATTCCTATTTGCTCGTTTATCCAAGGTCTACCTTCTGTATCTGAGACTACACCAAATAAAACAGGGTTGTCCGACTCAGGTGGAGTCCTGAAAGTTAAAACTCCGGAATCCAAAGTGTTTCCAAAACTGTCTTCTGAAATTACTTGGTAAAAGTAAGCTTGGGAAGGATTAAGGTCTGAAATAGTTGCAGTAACGATGGTATTATTATCGGCAGGGAGAGATACCGTGTTTTGCAATGGTAAACTTGTTCCATACTTGATTTCTGTCTTGGCTGTCCTGTCAGTTTCAAAAGTTATCTGAATGGAACGTGGACTAGGTGAATAAAGGTAGGGCTCGGCCATAAAATGAAAGCTGACAGGAAAACGTCTTCCAGTTTCTTTTATAGCCTGATGAGCTTCGAAATTTCCTTGGATTACACTACTGCTTAATGCCTTTTGGTGAATGGAAAGATGCTTAATCCAGTCATCCAATGCCATATATGGCTCCTGTTTCAAATAGCTCTGAATCACAATAGTTCTTTCTGAAAGAGCTATTTTTTGCGTTGATATCAAAACAGCATTTTCCCAAGTTTCAAGCACTCCGTTTTGATAGGTTAGTACTAGATGCGCCCAATATTCACTCCAGGGCTTTTGTTTTATTTCCCCTTTTGAAAATTGATAGAGACCATCCCAAAGTCCAAAAACACTTGTTTCACCAATAAATACTTCAAATCCTATGGGTTGGTTTACGTGATCCAAAAGCCAAAATTCCAAAGAAAATGAAGCCAAGTCCACGGTATCTTTTAAATCAAACAAATATTGCTTGCTTACCTCCTGATTGATTTGGTGATTGGGGAAATACCTGCTTTGGTGAATTTCGTATTGATTTAGGCTGAGACTATCCTGGAAGAGTGGACTTGCTGCATTTCTTGGAAGGCCAGCATTGGGCCAAAACCATCGATCAAGAATTGGTTGATCTCCGGTTTGGGCTTTTGCCAGTTGAGGTAAAAAGAAAAGTAGGTATATCGCAAAATGGATGTAGGGCTTCATTCAATACAGGTCTGAATTGTTAAGCAATTCTAAATAAATTATGACTCAAGCATTTTAAGATCCCATTACCAAATTATCAATTGATTACATCCATAGACTTGATTTCCGATTACTTAAGAATTCAGGGTGGATGAGGTTACCTCTTCACCCAGGCCAAAAGATAATGTCATACCTGCTCCTCCCATCCCGTTGACTATAGTGACAGTATCGTCAACTCGATGCACAAATTCAGTAGCACCATTGGTCATTTTTGGGTAGATACCGTGCCAAGTACTTCCAATTTCCCAGTCTTTGAAATGGGCGAACGTTTTCAACACATTCAAGATCAATTTGTTAATGTGTTGAGTGTCAAAAGGAGTGAAATTTAATCCATATTCGTGACTGTCACCCACGGTCAGTTCTCCGGTTCCATTTTGAGATACCATCACGTGGATACCCAGGTCCAAAAGCTCTTTGTACTGTTCAGTATATACTTCCTTCAATTTTGATAGGGAAGAGGCAACTTGAAAACCTTTGTAATGTATAAAACTTAACCCGGCACAAAGTGGTGGCCCAATTCGCCAGTTTTGAGGTTGCTGCACCAATCGCATCATTTGAAGTTTACACTTGGTAATAGGTGTTGACTCAAATAATTCAGGGTATAAGGTTTCAAAATCTGCCCCACTACAGACAAATATTTTTTCCGCAGACCAGGATTTCTGTCCGCTGTAGACAGTATTCCCTTCGATCCTTGAAATGGCCCTGTTCCAAATGAAATTAACTTCTGGAAGGGTATTAAGGTAATTGGCTGTTTTAGCCACTGCCTCACGAGGATCTACGATCATCTCTTCATTTGTCCAAAGAGCCCCTTTTAATCCTTTTCCTACTGTTGCAGGACTCTTGGCCAGAGCTTCTTCGGGAGTAAGTTGCTGAGCGGAATTTTTTCCTTTCATAGCGGCTACATATTCTGAAACCACCTGTAGCTCCAGATCAGTGTATGCCAAATGCAAAGCGCCAGTCTGTTCAGCCCAAAAGCCTGCTTTTTCAGCCATTTCAAGCCAGATTTCCCGACTACGCATAGCTCTCTGGAAGCTAGGACCTTGTTCCTGACCTATAGGCCATATCATCCCAAAATTCCTTACAGATGCTCCCTGTGCTTGGGGGTGACGCTCGATAACAGTTACTTTCCAGCCTTTGGCTTGGAGAGCTCGAGTCATGGATAATCCTACGATTCCAGCACCAATTACGATTGCATGAGGTTGATTCATATTTTTAATTATTTGAAAAAAACAGTGACAGGATTTGAGAGTTGTTATTTTAACTTTTATGTATATCCGCTTTCTTACAAGTAGCAAAAGGAAAAGGGGTTTGAAGTATATTTCTACCTGCTATAGACAGTGGACTTTCGTCGTAGGACGATTATCCGCGACTTTCTAAACTCAATCTTTAACTACTTGTACCATTGCGTAGAATCATATCAATTTTTTAAAGCAATGATTTCTTTTAACTCAAGTAATGAGTCGATGATGAAATCAGGATCTGCAGTATTCAATTGCTCTGAGGTTTGAGCCCCTGTGGTCACACCTAATGTCAACCCGCATTTCGCAGATTTTCCCTCTTCAATATCTACGATAGAATCACCGACTTTTGCCACTTCTTTTTCATTGCTAATCCCACACTTTTCCATGGCTACAAAGATCATATCAGGTGCAGGTCTGCTGTTTTTCACATCATCGGCTGTAACCAAAGCATCAAATGTGATTCCTTCTTTCCAGCCAAGTTTTGTTAATAGAGAAAGTGCCGTCTTTTCGTTGTAGCCTGTATTTAAAGCTACTTTGATTCCGTTTTCTCTTAAATATTCAAACAGGCTAAGAGTACCTTCATAGGTGGTGACTTCCAGATTGGAGTAGGCTTCCTTGAGGATATTCAGAAAATCTGCAAAAGCTGTTTGAGCGTTTTTTTCAAGTTCCTCTTTGCTGGAATATGCAGGCTTCATAATATCTCTTACCGCTTGTAATTTTTCTTTTCCACCACCTACTAAAAGGACGGTTTCCAGTGAAAAGTCATGTCCCAATTTATTGATCGCTTTCTGAAGTGATTTGTAAACAACATTGTTTTCGTTTACTGTTGTTCCTGCCATGTCAAATACTACTAGGCGGATAAAGTGTTTTTCGCTCATTTTATAATGGAATTGTAAATGGTATTTCGATTAATTTGGGGTGATCCCTATTCTGTAATTCCCAGATTCATTAGCCGTTTTAAATGCTTGGTCTAGCTGGGGCAAAGGGAAGTCTTCTGCTACAAGAGACTCAAATGGAAAGGTGTGATGAGTTGCCTCCAGGAATTTAATTGCTTTAGCAAGATCTTCTGGGATATAATTATGCAATCCTTTGATTGTTATGATTCTTCTTACAATGGATTCTGCATTGATTGCAAGGTCCCGTTGGGAATATACCGCGCCAACCCAAATAGAGATCCCTCCTATATTTAATAAAGCAAGTCCTTTTTCCATTGCTTCTGCAGATCCAGAAGTGTCAATGACCACATCTATACCTCCAAAAATTTTTACTTTTTCTATAATTTCAGCTACAGAAAGACTTGCTTCGAAACCATGATTTGCTCCGAATTTCATACTGTTAGCGATACGGTCTGGGTCAAGATCCATAGAGAAAATAGTTGTCGCACCTTCATAACTCGCCATTGCACAAGCTGAAATGCCTAGCATTCCTGCTCCGATCACTAAAACATTTTTACCAGTCAGATCTCCGGCCAACCGTAAACCCCCAGCAATTGTAGCGTGAGTACAATTTAATGGTGCAGCTTCCTTTGGAGAAATTGAGGTGGGTATCTTAAAAATGTCTGTACCCTTTCTTAGGTGACAATGTGTGGCAAATCCGCCGCTTAGTACATCCTCCTCTTGGATTTTTTCATGCCCATATTTGAAAAGGTCAGCGGATTTTTGTGGAATTCCCTTAGCAGCCATTTCTCCCTCATGATCATGTGCATAGACGGACCAAGTGATCAGATCTCCTAATTCAAGTTGCTTGCCATAAAAATCCTTTGGAGGCTCTTGTGCCAGATGGATTACCTTGCCGATCATTTCGTGTCCCAAGACACTGGGAGCATGGGCACAGCGTCTTCCATAATAAGAATGTAAATCACTGGTGCAGATGGTACTATAGGTGATTTCGACGATTACTTCTCCACTAGAAAGTTCAGGAAGGTTTACTTGAAGAGCTTGAAAAGGTTTGTCTACTTCATTAAATACCATTGCTAGGGCTTGATTCTTATCCATATTTAATAGTTGTAGTCTTTTATTAAATCAAAAAAACAAGAATTGAGATGTTTGTTTCTTATGCAAATTAACTTAAATATTTTCCAATAAGGAAAATTAATTTCTTGTTTGAAAACTTAATAATCACTTAACATTCCAGGTTCAATTTTATTTTTTAGGCCTAATACCTTTGAGGCAAAAGAACATTTTTGCCTTTAAATGCAAGCAAATGAGTGCTCTTTCCATTTTGAAAAAGTAAACTGGTCTCCCAAATGGCAGGTGTCAGTAGTTTGTTTTTAAGGCTCGAAATGGTTTGTGTGTAAGAGCTTGGAATTTCCTGTTATGAAAAATTATTCTGTTTTTATTTCTAAGAACTTACCGGGCAAATCAACGATCATGTTGATGGTAGGTGCATTTTTGTGCTATACAGGTATGTATGCTGTACGAAAGTCTTTTCTAGCAGGTCAATATTCTGAAATTGACTTTTTTGGGATGGACTTTAAGACGGTCCTTGTGATTAGTCAGGTTTTGGGTTACATGTTTTCCAAATTCTTGGGAATCAAGCTTGTTTCTGAAATGACATCTACCAAAAGATCTAAGTTCTTAATAGGATTGGTAGGCTTTGCTTTACTTATGCTTTTAGTCTTTGCTTATCTTCCAAGTAATTTGAAACCTATTGCTTTGTTTCTAAATGGGTTGCCATTAGGGATGGTCTTTGGATTAGTGTTTTCCTATTTGGAAGGAAGAAAAAACACTGAATTATTAGCAGCTGCACTGAGTGCAACCTTTATTTTTTCAACTGGTTTTGTCAAAACTATTGGAGTCTGGCTGATTCAGGATTTTAATGTAGGAGAATATATTATGCCTTTTCTAACAGGTCTACTGTTCTTTCCCCCATTTCTTATTGCAGTTAAAATGCTAAGTTCCTGTGAGAATAGGTCTGCCGAAGACATCAGTCTTAGAAGTGAGCGGGTTCCAATGAATGCAAGTCAGCGGCGAAAGTTTGTAAAGGAAAATGGATTAATGTTTGGTGGCTTAGTGTTAATCTATGTCCTGCTAACTATAGTCCGAGACTTTAGAGACAATTTTATGGTCGAATTTTGGGCGGAACTGGGTATGCAGGGTAAGCCTGAGTTGATTACTTTAACCGAAATTCCTGTGGCAATAATTGTATTAATTATAGCAGCTGCAGGTGTACTGATTCGGGATAATCGTAAAGCCTTTAAATTTGGTATTTATCTTAGTTTAGTCTCCTGTATTGGAATTGTGCTTTTTACTTGGCTCTTCAAGATTCAGTTAGTACCGCCAATTTGGTGGATGATTATCAACGGTGTAGGTTTGTATTTGCCTTATATCCTTTTCCACTGTTTGATTTTTGAGCGTTTTGTTTCTTTGCTGAAATTTAGCGGAAACGTAGGCTTTCTGTTTTATACAGCGGATGCTCTGGGGTATACAGGGAGCGTAGGAGTATTGCTTTTCAAGGAATTCAGTAATTCCCAACTCACTTGGGTGAATTTTTTAGGAGACCTGAATCAAGTGACAGGCATCATCATGACATTAGTTTGTATTATGACCCTAGTGCTATTACAGACAAAAACTAAAAAAAACAGTCGATACTCAATTAGTCCTAGTTCATTGTAATAAAATATACAACGAGGAGAACAGCATCCGAACTGGATTTATTTTGTGGTACATGAGGAATATTCCCATCGAAAAACAGAGAATCTCCTTCATCTAGTTCGAGAACTTCTGATCCTAGTTCAAAGGAAATATTGCCTTTCAAAATATAGATGTATTCAAATCCAGATGTGGATACACTTGCACGCTGAGCTTGACTTTTTAGAGTGAGCAGAGAAATCTCCATGGAAGATTTTTCCAAGGGGAAATTCAATATAAGCTCGTATTCATACCCTATGGATTCCTCTTCTTTATTGACGGCAGTATAATCAGATCGTTTACGGAAGATATATCCCTTAAATTCATCTTCAGACTTGAGATCGCTAAAGAAATCGCCGATATTCAGATTTAGGGTCTGGATAATTTGAAGCAAGGAAGGAATGGTAGGTATCACTCGTCCATTTTCAATTTTCGAGATCATGGCAATTGAAATCCCTGACTTATCTGCCAGCTCACCTACTTTCCATCCAATTTCCTTGCGGATTGATTTGATTTTATTGCCGATTTGTACGGTCAAGTAATCTGAGTTTGTCATTTAATGGAATTTAGATCGAAAGTATGAATTTTTTAAATGGACAGTAGCCTTTTGGTGATTGTAATGTAGACTTATGCTATTAGATTGGGTTTAAGGGAGGGAAAGAGCCAATCCCTATTATTTGAGGAAGAGGGAATTTGAACCGTAATGGAAGAAGATTTTTATCAATTTAGCGTGGGGCCAGGATGCGGGTGGCTGCGAAGCAACCGAGCGTTAATAAACAGTCCGGTGGACTGTTTTAGCGAAGGGCCAGGTAGCGGGCAGCCCCGACGACTCGAAATGAAAGACCTCAAGCTATTTGTCTGTATTTCAAATATAGAGGTATTGACTCTATTTATCTCTTTTGGGGAGGCCAGCAGGAGAGCCTTCCTCTCCGCAGGTAAAAATCCTAACAATCTGAAATGGTGATAGTTAGGGTTTTATTTTTTAATTCAGTAGCGAAATCAGTAGCGAATTCATCTGTTTTTTGATCAAAAAAGAGCCTTTGAATAAAATTTCCAGATTATTGCCTTTTAGCTGCTCGTACTTTCGTTCGGTACGAGTGGTACGAGCTGTACGAATCGTACGAATAGTTTCAATTTCAGTTTTAAGAGGCTTCTCACGGGTTTTAAATACTATTGGTGGGCGAAATCTATCTGTAGGTCTAAAGTCTTGGAGATGGTATGAAAATGGGTTAAGAGATAAGAGATGTATTGCATAAGTAGGTTGGTGCTCTACAGAATAGATAGTTAAAAAATAATTTTGTTCTATATATTATGATTAATAAAACCCTTTTCTTTTGGGAGCCTCTAAGGTGAAGAAAATGATTTAGAATCTTTTTCTAGGTTTTGGCACGGAAAAACTGATTTTTGAGCTAATTGGTTATCCTGATTTTTGAAATTCGCACTTAATCTTCAAATGTATTATAGAGCTAAAAAACATTGTCAAACTAAATTTGATATAACCAATTAACTGAGGATAGAAGTCCGATTTGGATTAATATCACTAAATGGTTGTATTCATAGTTGAATTCCATAATAAGAAAATTGAACTGTAGAGACGTTCATATTTCGAAATTTTGATCCATTGTTAATGGAAGTTTTCGTTTTTATTGAGGGATGGCTATTGTTTGACAAAAAATTCAAATAAATAAAAAAAAATAAATTTTTTTTTATTTATTTGAATATATCTGTGTGTCATCGTAAATGTAAACTCACTAACAATTGAGATAAATGAAAAATTGAATTCTTTGAAATTTTAATTATCAAAACCGATCAACAAGATGAAAATTGTTTCTTCCCTTATACATCTAACCATCCGTATATTGATAGGTTTTTTAATTGTGCTATTGGTTGTGAGTATTTTAGAACTTGGAGGATTAATCATTAGGGTAATTCTTTCAAGTGATGCAATTTTAAATTTTAGCGAAAACGTTTTAAATAAAAATAGACTGTTTCTATCTAAAGTTCAGGGCTTGATTTCTGCGGTGTTGTTGATCACTATTCTGGTGGAACTTATTTTGTCTTTAGTGGAATACTTAAAAGAAGGAAGTGCAAACTATGTGAAAATCATTGTAGAAATCGCGCTTATAGCTTTACTTAGACACCTGCTCGGGATAGATGTAGAGCATGTTGAAACAGAAACATTATTTGGTATTTCTTCACTCCTTTTGGTTTTAGGAGGATTTTATTATTTACTCAAAAAACTTCCTATTGACGAGAATAATCTTACCAAAAAATAAAGTTTGGTATAAATGAAAATCTATTAAAGAACTATAAATAATTTAAAAATTTAAAAAAAAAATTTTTTTTAAATTCAGTTAAAGTTTGACAGATTAAATATCTCTACCATGGAAATCAATAACTTATTCAACCTGAAAGGAAAAATCGCCATAGTGACAGGGGGGGGGAATGGAATCGGAAAATCATGTGCGCTGTATTTAGCAAATGCCGGAGCTTCGCTGGCCGTAAGTGACCTGAAGCTGGAAGATGCACAAGCAGTAGCCGATGAAATCAATGCTGGGGGTGGTAAAGCCATAGCAGTAGAATGTAATGTAACTGAGGATACCCATCTGGTTAAGCTTGTGGAGAAGACAACATCAGAATTGGGAGGTGTCCATATTTTGGTTAACAATGCTGGTGGCGGGGGAGGAGGTAGAGAAAGCCCTTATAAAATCTCAGTTGATGATTTTGCATGGAGATTTAAACTCAATGTTTATTCCGCATGGAGACTTTCACAACTCTGTGCTCCTTATATGAAAGAGGCCGGCTATGGATCCATCATCAACATCACTTCGATGGCAAGTATCAATATCAGCCCAAATATGAGTGCCTATGCATCCTCAAAAGCAGCATTGAACCACATGACGGCAAATTTGGCCATGGACTATGGGGTGGACAAAATCAGAGTTAATGCCGTTGGACCAGGTGCTACAAAGACCGCTGCCTTGGCTTCGGTTCTTACTCCTGAAATTGAAGCCAAAATGCTTGCCCATACACCGATCAAGCGACTTGGAGACGTGGAAGATATCGCTGGTGCTGTATTATATTTTGCTTCTCCTGTTTCAGAATGGGTTAGCGGTCAGGTGATTTTTGTCAATGGCGGTGGTGTTCAAACCTTAGATTAACTCTCAACTTTTAATATTCTATTACTATGTCAACAATTGAAAAGCTTTTTTCCTTTGAAGGAAAAGTAATAATCATTACAGGAGCAGCAGGAGCTATCGGAAGCACTGCCGGCCATTTGTTTGCTTCTTTGGGAGCCAATGTAGTTATCTCTGATCTCAATGAAGAAGGTGCGATAAAAGTCGCCAAAGAAATTGAGAAAGAAAGCGGAAAAGCAACTTTGGGAATAAAAACAGATGCTACCAATGAGGAGGATTTAGAAAAATTAGTCTCGGAAACCATTAAGAAATTCGGCAAAATCAGTGGCCTCATCAATAATGTCGGATGGGGCGCCAATACACCTATATGGGAATCCAATTCAGAAAAAATGGTCAAATCATATTTGCTCAATACTGTTGGCTCATACAATTTGACAAAGATGTGTATGCCCTATCTCGAAAAAGAGCCCAATGCCTCTGTCGTTTTTTCAGGATCCCTTGTTGGCGTATCTCCTTCTCCCGAATTCATTGAATATAGCACGGCAAAAGCAGGGCTGATGAATATGGTCAGAAGTATGGCTGTCATTTCGGGTCCACGTGTAAGGTTCAATACTGTTTTGATTGGTTCCGTAGACAATGGGGACAGCACATTGGCAGCTGGCTACACGCCCGAAATGCTTAAAGCCCTTTCGGATATGTTTGTAATGAAGCGCCGAGGTACTCCTGTTGAAATAGCTTACGGCATGATGTTTTTGATGAGTGATGCTGCCCAATGGATTACAGGTATTGACCTGAGAATCGATGGAGGTGGAAGCTACAAAAGCAAAATGCCTAAAAAGGAAGATTAAACGATAAGATCAAAAGCATGGGTGCCAGCGCATTCATGCTTTTTTTGATTAAACATGAAAAAGAATTTTGTAATAATCTCTTCTTTTTTGTTCCTCTGCCTAGGAATCAGTTACTCAGCCATGTCGCAGATCAATAAGGTATTTGGGGTAGAAGTTGTACCCAATACCGTGGAAGGGATTCCAATCCGATCTGTAGTTATTCTTTTGGAAAAAGAAGGAAAAGAATACCTGGCCGATTCTTTGGAAATGGAGGCATTTTACAATGCCTTCAAACTCAGACCTGGTGGGGTTTTCAGACAAATTTCTGCTGATCTTGCATTGACTGTTTTTCTTGAGCAAAAAGAAATCAAACAGGCCGGGTACAAAGTTTACACTTCAGAAATTACAGGTCCTGTAGTTTTGGTTGTAAGGGCTTCATTTGATGAAGAGGGAGAAGCATTTCAGCCTCAATCTTCTAAAAAAGAAATCTCCTTCCCCACGATTCTGGAAACAGAAAGAAGCAAGTTAACCCTGATCCTCAACGGAGCAATCGGTTTTTACCATGACCAAAATGCTTTCTTTTCAAAAGGACCTGAATTTACTCAAGGTAATCCGGTAGCTACCAATCCAGCTGTCAGAGGAGGAAGATTTTGGGGAGAAACTTTCCTTGAACCGGGTATCGGAGGCATAACGCAAATCAAAAATTCTCGATTTTATACCTATGGTGCCGCTTCATTTTTGGTTTCAGCAAGAAACACAACTGATATTTATTCTGAGGGGGCTGCTGCCTTTGTCACTGTTGAAAGGCTTTATGGAGGCCTATTACTACCGCAATTAGGCAAAAACAATAATCTAAACATCGATGTATCTGCAGGCAGACAGTTTTTTCAGTTGAATGACGGATTTTTATTTTCAAGGTTTTCAGGTTCAGCGAATGCAGGTGAAAGAGGTAGTCTATACCTCAATTCCAGAACTGCCTATCAGATGACGGTTTGGGGAAAAGCCAATTGGAAGAAATTCAATTTTTCGGCTTACTACCTTGAGCCACAGGAATTATTCAAAGACCGGCAATCCGATACCAGGTTTCTTGGGGGAGGGGTGACCTATAATGATAACAAAAATCTGGATCTAGGTTTTCATTATATCACAATAAATTCTTCCAAATCTTCATACACGACCCCTAATGGCAGAATTCCCATGGAAGGTCTGCAGACCCTCAATCCAAAATTGTGGATCAGTAACATCGCAGGGAAAGGCATATTTTTGAAATCTGAATATGCGTTCCAACGACATTCCACTGCGAACATGGTTTCTAATGCCTGGTATATGGGAGTCGGATTGACCAAACCTTCATGGAAATTCAGCCCGATATTTTATTACCGGTATGCTTTTATGAAAGGAGATAATCCGGCCACAGGCAGGTTTGAAAGGTTTGACGTATTACAGTCCGGTGGATTGGGCAATTGGGTTCAGGGTATCAATTTCAAAAAAATCATAGGCGATGGAAACCTCATCACACACAGGATAGAGGTGAAAGGATACTTGGCCAAAAACATGGATTTGAGTTTGGATTATTTCTTTCTCAAAGCCGATTCATTCAGTAATCTAGGCTCATTAGCTCCTATTGCTGACTTAAAATCAAAAGATTATGGCCATGAAGTGACCGGTACCTACCGTTATTTCTGGAAAAATTACCTGTTCCTCTCTGTGATTTCCTGGTCAAGTCCTGGAGATGCCATTTCGTCAAGTTTTGATTCGAATGTATACGATTGGATGACATTTCAAGCTTCGACATTTATGTTTTTCTAAAAAATAATCCATAGCATAATGACAAAATCAACCTCTCTTTCAGAATTAAAAAAGTCTGCTTTTATAGCTGGGTCATTTAATGGGATCATAAATGGCTTTATCAATTGGTTTTCTTTTAAAGACATGGACCAGGTTCTAGTAAGTGATAACCTGATCTCTTCCACAGAGCCTACACTTTTGGCAGGGGCTGTCCCTTTGGCTGTTTCATTAGCTTTTATCTTGAGCGGAATAGCTTATCTGAGTGCAAAAATTCCCAACAAGCCAAAATATTTTCCTAAAATTTTCTTATTGTCCTTGAAGCATACTTTCATGGCTTTTGGGATCGCAGTCACATTTGGTGTTATGTGGCAGCGGTGGATGGGTTCAATAGAAATATCTCCCATCATAGCAACAATTTGTATGGGTTTAACCGCTTGGATCGTAGGAAGTTTGGTCAATTATTTGACAATTAAAGAAATCATTTGTGATGAAGTCGGGTAATAATTTTCTATTTATTTTGACTTTATTAATCCTGGTTTTGGAGGCTGGAGTCTGTTTTGGTCAACCAGGAAAAAACTATTCAAATGGAGTTCCACTCACTAAAGGTACATGGTTTAGTAGCTTAAGCCTATATGCCAATTCCAGAACTGGGGAAAATGACCGACAGCTCTTCGGAACCTTTATAGAACATCAAAGAAGCGGCTTTAATCTACGGCTAGATCCAGGTTATGCAATCAAGGATAATCTGGGTTTTGGGATCGGCTTACTGTTATGATTCCGGAAGCTCCATCATTCACTAGGGTAGAAATTTTAGTTGTTCCAATGAGTAAAATAACATAAATCAATGTTTCAAATTTCAAAATGACAGGTATCACAAGGAATTATGGAAAAGGGATTTTGGGCACCATTGAAAAACAGATTGTTTGAGTCTTGATTATTCACAAGAGTTTAAGTGCTTCAAGCTGACTTCTTCCTTTCTCAGTCAAATAGTGTTCAAATAATCTAAAAATTCCAATTAAATATACATTCTTCATTTCACTATATGGCTTTTCATTATCGTAGAGCGTATAAGAAACCAACCAGGTTGTGAACAAGTTGACAAACTGAAACCCAATAACACTAAACTCCTTTGGTTGGAGGATTTCTTCTCTCAACAACCCTTCCTTAACAAATAGATAGAATAACTTTTCTATTCTTTCCTGCCTTTTAGACCATGTAGAAGCGACTTGAGTTAATAAAACTTTTTGTGATTGATGTGCAGCAGAAAAAAACAAGATGACAGATCTGTGATTGTATTGGGTGTCCAAAATGTTTCCAAAATACTGATAGACTTTTCTAAAGCTTAAATCAGTAAAATAATCTTGATTTGAATTAATTGATTCTAAGTCAGATTCATATACTTCTGCCATTCCGACAAACAGGTGATCTTTGGTAGGAAAATGATTAGTAATCCCCCCTATTGTAATCCCAATGATTTTTGAAAGTTCATTTAAAGTAAGAAAAATACCATTCTCGTTGAAAATTTGCCTAGCCTCGTTCAGTATTGTTTCCTTTGTTTTTTTTCCTTTCGTAAGTTTTTGGGGCATCAGTGATTCTTTATTTAAAATCAAAAAAAGATGTTGTTAAAGTAAAAAGGTACTTTTGGAGAGGAATTAATTTCAATTTATAACAAAGAAACTAAAATTTAGAATTTAATAAAAAGCACTTTTTTATGCTTTATAAATAATCTATATCCCAAACAATAAAGTGATTCAAATTATGATTTTTTAATTACTACGAAAAAAGATCTGTATCAGGTCAATTCTTTTGATTATTTCTAAATCATTTCATATTGTATTTTCACTTAGTCTCTTCATATAAAAGACTTTATAGCTCTGAATTGAATTTATTTAAGGATTTGTTCTAAGACCCTCTTGAGTAAGCTTTTTTCAATTGGAATCATACCAATCTACAATATCAAATAACTGCTTGATTCCGTTTGAATCAAGAAACAAATGAAAATGAAGGTAAATGGCTTTAATCATAGATAACTTGGTTTCTCTGCCTATCTCATGTTTGAGCTTGTCGAACATTGGCGTTGGAATACTAAGGGAGTAGATTTTCACATCCTCAGTATCGAATTCCTTACTGGATGCTTTTTCTTTTTGATGTGTTTTAGGTTCTGGGTTGATCAGCATTACTAAGCCTCTTTTTGAGGTACTTAGATTTTTTATTTTAAAAGCCGGCTTGATGAGATCGACCAATTTCTTAATTTGGTCACATCAGCACGCATAGGATCTGTGGACTATGGCGATATAGACGCAATAAGGTAATGGATGTGCTGTAACTACAAGTGTTGTGTTTCATGCAAAAATTTATATTCATAAAATAAAAAATATGAAAAAAGAAATTATTCGTGTAGTCCTATTAGGAATATTTCTAGTATCAGGATGTATTAAGTCCAACGCTCAAAGCTTTAATCGTGCAGTACAAACTTTAGAAAACTTTGAACCTACAATTCCACATCCAGAACAAGATCAAAGTGTATTAAATAAGCTTAAAGATATAGAAAAGAAAACAGGTAAAAAACCCAACATAGTGTGGCTAGTTGTAGATGATATGGGATATGGTGACCCTGGTTGTTATGGTGGTGGAGCTGCAGTTGGTGCGGCTACCCCCAACATCGATAAACTAGCTGCTGAAGGTCTAAAACTTACATCTTGTTACTCACAGCAAACCTGCACACCTACGCGTTCGGCTATTTTAACGGGAAGGTTACCTATTAGGACGGGATTGACCAGACCCATTTTAGCTGGAGACAACATCACAAAAAATCCATGGGAAGACGAATTGAGCCTTCCTAAAATATTGAGTGATAATGGATACTATACCCTGCTTACAGGCAAATGGCATATTGGTGAAGCAGAAGGTATGAGACCACATGATGTGGGCTTTGATGAATATTACGGCTACTATCCAGCTCAAAAAGAAATTACCCAAGGTATTGACTCTAGACGTTTTCCTGATTTAGTACTGAATGAACAACTCATGAAAGCTTTTGAAACTATTAGGCCTGCTAACCATTTAACCCATGGTTTTAAAGGTGGTAAAACGGAAGCATTGGAAGAGATAAAGACTTTACAGGATATGGGGCGTGCCGACCATAATTTAACAGATTTTACCATTGCTAAAATAAAAGAACTAGCCAATTCTGATAAACCGTTCTTTATAGAGCACTGCTTTATGAAAGTGCATGCAGACAATCATGACAACCCAGATTATCCAGGATTAAGTACTTCTAAATATCAATACAAAAATGCGATTGTTGAGGTAGACATGCATATAGGACGTATTGTCAAGGTATTAGAAGAGGCAGGGGTATTAGAAAACACCTTTGTTTTCATTACTTCGGATAATGGGCCGCAAATGGATGCGTGGCCAGATGGAGGTTATACACCGTTTAGAGGTGCGAAGGGCACAACATTTGAAGGTGGTGTCCGAGTACCTGGGATTGCCTATTGGAAAGGGGTGATTAGTCCAGGTCGTCAAAGTGATGATGTATTCGATTTGATGGATCTTTTTGGAACCAGCCTGACCTTGGCTGGAGTTTCAAAAGATAAATTACCTAAAGACAGATACTATGATTTTATTGATCAATCAGGATTTCTGTTTAATGACGAAGGTAAAAGTAATCGTGAAGCTGTTTATTTTTGGTGGGGAAGTGAACTTATGGCTGTTCGTGTACGAGAATATAAAGAACATGTGAAAATTATCATACCTCAAGCACCACATATGTGGATTGATTATGCAACTATCCAGGATGTAGGTCTAGCACCTTGGTTGTTTAATTTATATATCGACCCTAAAGAGGAAATGCCTGTGGGACATAGAAGAAATGCTTGGTTGGCTTCTCTAGGTGCACAATTGAAATCGCATGCTGCAACATTTAAAAAGTATCCACCTAAAAATATTGGGTTATAAAAAAAAATTAAGCACGAAAACACAACAATGGCTTCCATGAATAATCAAAAGTTCATTTTCTAGCATTTTTTCTTTGTTTTTGCTGTTTTTGAGTTGATTGCCTGTTTTTTGGACTGATTGGAAGAAGTCAAGAATGGACAAAGCGCTGCCCTGCGGGTGGATTGCCCACCTTCGGTCGGCAGGTCCACTCGCCTTGTTCTTTACTTCTGCAGTATCAGTCCATACCTTGCGATCATCGGAATATTTAGCCGCCTCAGGCGGGCAAGCCATGCTTCCATTAGGGGTCTCTTATATATATGAGCCCCAGTTTCCGGTTAGTTTAGTAAGTGCTCCAGCCCCATACTAAAATTGAGTTCCTAATTATTGGACTCACATCCCGACAGCTGTACGGGATTGAGA
>NZ_JACIJO010000007.1 GCF_014206875.1 Algoriphagus iocasae
GCGAAACTCATCAACAGGATTTTTGCCCTGATCCGAGACAAAAGAAAACATGAAATAAATTACAATATAACCCTTGCCTAATCCATAAGAATATCTTGATGCCCTTCGAAAGGAAAGCTATGGTTATTTCCCATATCCTGTCAAATGGATTGACGGTAAGTGGATCATTAACTACCAGGGCAATGAAATTCCTCTTGGGGCTGAACTCATTGAAATAAACGGGGTTCCATTTTCCCAAATCATTCAAAACGTTTACAAGTATTATACCACGGACGGGCAAAATACAAGTGGAAAAAGGATTGGGATAAGAACCCATTTTTCAAAATACTACAGGTTTAATTATGGGCTTCAGGAAGAATTTCAGGTGACTTTCAGGAGGCAAAATTCACCTTCTGAGGAAAAATTGACGCTCCAAAGTGTCAGTTATACGGAATACTATGGACATTTCAGGAACAGGTATTCCAAACCGTTTGACCAGGTATACTATGAGGATCTAGAGGATGAAAAGAAATACAACTACGAACAGGTAAATTCCTCAACAGGACTTCTAACGGTTTATACCTTTAGTATGGGGAACGAATCCACTCAAGAACACAAAACATACCTGGCTTTTCTGGACAGTGTTTTTTCTGCAGTCAAGACATACGGTATCAAAAATATGATAGTGGACATACGCCAAAATGGTGGTGGAACCGATCCAAATGATCTGGTAACCTATTCATATTTCGCACCAAGAAGGTTCCAGGAAAATAAACAGGCTTGGATTAGCTTTGAAAAAATTCCCTACCTCAGCTATTTAGACTCAGGAATTCCCGGATTTTTAAGGCCATTCCTGATGGGAGGGTATAATACCATGTTTCAGGAAGATTTTTATATAAAACAGAACAATCACTTCTACCAAGGCCCCCTAAGCGATGATCATCTAGTCAGAGAGCCTAATAAAAATGTCTTTGAAGGAAATGTTTATTTATTAATCAGTCCGGCGGTAGCTTCTGCGGGAAGTTTGTTCGCAGCCATGGCAGCAGGAAATGCCAATACTACCGTAATCGGTGAAGAGACCATGGGAGGTTATTATGGACATAATGGTCACACTTCTCTAGCTTATATTTTACCAAAGTCTAAGATAGAAACTTCCTTTTCTGTGGTCAATCTAGAGCAGGATGTTCCTGAAAAGTCCAATCAATTCTATAATAGGGGGATCATTCCTGATTATGAAGTTTCTCAGACTTATGAGGATTACTTATACCATAGAGATACGCAAATGGAATTTGCACTTGAGTTGATAAGGAATAATTCCGAGGAAAAATGAACCCAGTAATATTTTGATTTTTCTTGTATTCATCGCGATTATATCTCTTAAATGGCAATTTGAGCTATTCCAGCTTTAGCACAAATATGAGGTGGATCTAGATTGCTAGGGGGATCTAGACAGGGAAATATTTCAATCCCGAAACGAAAGTCGTTTGGGAAATAAATGCTTCTGGATGCGAGGCGGCCGGTAAGTTAAACCCCAATCAATCTCTTGAAGTATTTGAGTACACCACAACGGGGTGACTTATCCAAAGGTGTATTTGATTTTGTAAATTCTTTTAGAAATGCTACGCTACAAGCTTTAATTTTAATTGAGAAAGTAGTCCATTGATATGCTAAAACTTGCCTAGTTAGTTCAGTGCACTTTTCTGCAGTGGAGCTTATTAGTTAAATTTAAAGTAATGGAATTCTCTTCCCCCTCATTTCATCTCCTGATTGGATCAGTTCTTTCAATTTCCTTAACTGATAATCTTCCTTCATGAAAATCTGATCAAGATTCCGCTCGATCAGGATGTCGGGTGAGGTACCAATACCATCCAGGATATTACCGTTTTTCTGAAAAGATACCATGGTGCTTATTTTACCCCGCAATTCGGAATGCGGCAATTCAAAACGTTCACTGTTGCCACTTGAACCATCTGTATTGGTTCCTACAATCTGGACGTTGGGTAAGCCTTTGAAGACTGATACCAATACAGATGCAGCACTAAAAGACCGTTCATTGCAAAGGATATAAATGGGTTTGTTGTAATGGTATTTACCTGCTGCGAGCTTACTGCCATTGAATAGATAATAGTAGTACTCGCTATACTTATTCCTGTCCAGTTGATACATAGGATGAAAGGTCCTGGAAAATTTGTCCACTGCCTTTTGTTCCTCCTCATTCAGTTGCTGATTGGAAAATAAGTAGCGGGTGTTCAGCTCACTTTTCAATTCATCACTTAAAGGCAATCTCCCCCTTTGTTTGGTCGCATTAACAACATATACCGAATCAGGATGGATGAAATAGCCCGCCAGTTCCTGTATCATATCCCGGGTTCCACCACCATTATCCCGCACATCCACGATCATAGCTTGACTAGATTTGGCCTTGGCCATAAACTCGTTGAAATAGGAAATAAATCCTGGACTATCTTCTTTATCCACCATAGTTACCAAACGGATGTAAGCAATTTGATCTTTCAATGAAAAAAACTGATTGATTATTTCAGGGTTGTTCGCTTCTTCATCAGTCAGGAAGAAATTATCCAAATGGAATCGTTCATCCCAGATTTTGGGTCTTTCTGATCTGGGAACCAAGTCAAGATAGATCTCTTTTGATTTTCCTGAATCATTGCTGAGAGTGATTGGTAAGGGATTGGGAAGCTCTTTTTTTAGGATTGCAAATACTTTGTCAATGTCCCTTAATTCCCGGGTAGCCCGGGTGAAATAGGAACTTTTTGGAGCAAGGATATCATTTGGAAGGGCTTTGGAAAGAATGCGTTCGACCGGAGTTCCATTGATGGATTTTAGATAGGGATATTCAGCATGATAGAATGCATACCTTTCTTTCTGCTCATCAAAATTCAACACCAAAATCCGTCCATGGTATGGAGCAAATGCCAGAGGAATAAAGAATTCATCGCGGGATTCGTATCCATCAATGTATGCATGTCTATCTCCGATTTTTCCGATAGTTTGTGAAAGGAACAAGCCGAAATCGTACTTAGAAATCTGATCTTGTTTCTCAATATGGTTCAAATATGCTTCAAAATCTCTTTTGTAATCGTATCCATTCAGTCCCTGATAGGAAGAAATATCTTGCAGGATTTGATCTAGATAACCCAGGTCATTTTTGATTTCCTGATTAGTTAGATAGTCAGTTTTGTTTTGTCCGCTTGCTGAAACAACAAGAAACAGGGAAAGACTGATGGAC
The DNA here is from genome assembly GCF_014206875.1 of Algoriphagus iocasae. Lineage (GTDB taxonomy): Bacteria > Bacteroidota > Bacteroidia > Cytophagales > Cyclobacteriaceae > Algoriphagus > Algoriphagus iocasae. The sequence goes on from NZ_JACIJO010000007.1 coordinate 3,227, forward strand.
TTCAATAGTAATGAAATAGAATTGTCAAGCATGATTTAATATTTTAGTTCCATGCCAATACTAAGTTTGATGTTTGCTTTATAAAAATAATTGTGACCAAATCAGAGAATCGAGGGACGGAAAACTTCAATCTTCTATTTTCTTGTCCTTTGGAATTGTTCCTCAATTGGTACTTATTCGCTTTAGGGAACAGAAGTCAGCAACCAGTTTTTCGGCAAACGTTGCGCTAAATGGATTTCCCTGACGGACATGAACTTGTCCCAATATTACTGCGGGATTTCAGAAATTTTTTCTAGATCCGGACAGCTGATAATTTTTAATTGGCTTAATGGAATGTATAGCATCCTGTTTTCATTCCAAAGAAATTACTTCTATTAATCCTCGATGATGAATAGCCATTCCTACTGGAAAAGTAAGGCAGATGCCGTATGTTTTAAGATTTAGTTAGAAAATAATTTTGGACAAAATTTAATCCTGGAGCTCCAGGTTGACTCAAATTAGTATTTCTATGAAACGACATCTTTTATCAAGCTTTATTTTGGCAATGCTTTTTCTCGGTTCCTGTGAAGATGACCCAGGATCTCAGAATCCGATTGATGGTATTGAAACTGGTCTAAAAGGGGAAATCAACAGTAAATCTTTAGATCTTAAATCAAATTCAATTCTTCCGACCTTTTTTCAGGATGAAGGCGATGAAACCGGTGCTTTGGAAGTCAGTGCACAGATTCCCAACAACGAAAAACTGACTTTTTTTCTGGATGAAGTCAAAAGCGGAACTGTCACTATTTCTCAGGTTTTTCCGGCAGTGATGGGCTATTCTTCTGATGGATTGAGGCTGGTTGCTCAAAATAGCTCAGAGGCCGAAAACAAAAGAACTGCAGTTGGTTTGTCAAGTTTCGTCAAGTATCTCAACAGTACGAATACTTTCTTTGCAATTTCCGGTTCACTGGAAATGAAGATAGAAGGTGCCAATGTCACTGTGATTTGGGATTTGATTTTTAAGGATAAGGAGGGTAACAACTTTACCTCCAGCGGGACTTTCACTGTCGCTGATTATAAGAATAACACCAAACCAAAATCCCAGATCAATAATCCTACTTCTACATTGTCAATTGAAAGTATTACTCCGGATTATGCCAGTGCCGGTACTGAGATGTCTATCAAAGGGACAGGTTTCAGCGCACTGAAGTCAGAGAATAAGCTGATGTTAAATGATCTTGCGGTTGAAGCAATTTCTGCTACGGCCACGGAAATTAAGATCAGCATTCCAGAGTCAGGGGAGCATGGCAAATTTTCATTGACTGTTCTTGGAGCGACAGCCGAAAGTAATATGTTTTTTTACGAACCTGTCATCACTTCAATCAATAAAGAATCTGCCAAAGTAGGTGAGGAGCTTATGGTCACAGGACTTCATTTTGATATTGACAAGACCTTAATGGAAGTCAAAACCGGAGATAAACCAATGGAAATAATAGCTGCTTCATTGACTTCATTGACCGTAAAAATTCCAGAAGGTGCAAAAACCGGAAAAATCAATGTTGCTAGAATTGGTAAAGCATCTGTAGAAGGACCCGAATTGCAAATTGTGGAAAAACAACCAACTCAAGGACTTCCTGTGGATCAGATTTTTGAGCTTGTCAGTGGAAATCTAAGCTTTGAAGAAGTGCTTAGTAATGTCAACGAATATGGGGCTATTTGGAATATTCAAATCGATCCTGATAAAAACATTATGTATGCAGTCACGGCAAGTGCACTTTTGTCCATAGATCTTTCCACTAATGCTGTCACAAAGCTTGCCGATCAGGAAAGTGCCATTTATAAAAATGATTTGAACATGTATAATTTTTTAACCTTGCCAATGGCATTGTACCCAAAAGGAGATGTATTGTATGGACTGAAGAATCCGACCTTTATGATCAGTGAGGTGAAAAATGGCTTTAAATTTAATGTTTCCTCTAAGTCTCCAGAAATGCTCGGCGATCACAAAATCAACAATGGTGCAGATCCTTTAGGAATGTTTGTGGGCACCAATAACAGGATTTATTTGCCAGAGTTTATTTCTCCAGGTCCTGGTTATGCTTTAGTTAGCTACAATGCTGAGTTCACTGACCGAAAAATCCTTCATGAGGATGCTGGGAATTTTACTTTTCTTCTGGGAATGGGAGGGGATAAATACCGATATGTTTCCAAAAGGACAATCAACGATGCCAAATACATCGAAGGAAATGGAGATGATATCAGTGATTTTATCAGTTGGAAGGATCAACTAAAACCTATTGAATTTGATACCTACACGAGGTTGATCGGAATGGATTATCGAAATTCCAATTTCTACGTACTGGCTGCTACGGCAAAAGATGGAGCTAATGTTGGGGCCACCAGCTATCCAAAACTTCATTATGCCCTCGGAATACAGACCGGTGGGAGCGGAAACTTCCAAAAGGTAGGTGAGTTTTCAATCAAACAAACCTTTGAATATGGAGGAACCACCTACTATGTAAGATCGCAGGAGAGTGCATATAAGAGTATGGTGGTTGATAAGAATGGGGATGTCTATGTTTTGATCCAGACTCCTGTCCATCCAAACACTGGAGAAGAACTGGCTCCAGGAGCAGGAGGGATTTATAAGATCAGGTTTTGATTGAAAACCTGTTTTCCCAGAGAGGTTGCCTTGCATCGGAAGGCAACCTTTTTTTATAATAATGAGATGATTGATATTCGTTTTCATGGAACAATGTCATTTTATAATTCTATGGAATGGCAAGGCTAATAGAACTAGTATTTTTTGATAAGAAATCCCCTTGAATGGAATTTGATTTTGAGAGAGATCATGGAAATTGGGGGAGTGTATTGCTGATGGAACATCTTTTATCAGGAATAGTTTGATGGCCTGAAAACCTCTTGTTAGACAAACAACAAAGCTTTGATTTCTTCTTCCTGATGTTCATTTTCCATCATTATCATCAACTCATCTTCCGCTTTTAATTCTGTTTGCCCATTTGGCGTAATGAATTTGCCATCCCTTTTCACCAAAACGATCAAACTGGAGCTCGGGAAACCCAGTTCTAGGATTTTTTTTCCTTCTATGTGGCTGTTCTTCGGTATTTGGATTTCCAGAATGGCATTTTTAAAATCATCGGAAAGTTCTAAGTCCAACATCGATCTTTTCTTTAGAGAAGCCGGGAGAGACAGATGCAAAAGTTTTGCAGCCAATGGTAGGGTGGTAGCTTGGATAGCAACCGAGGCAAGTACGATAAAGAAAACCATATGGAATATGATTCCCGATTGTTCTATGTTGGCAATGAGTGGTAAAGTTGCAAATACGATTGGAACAGCACCCCTAAGTCCCACCCAGGAAATAAACACTTTTTCCCTAAGCTTGAATTTGAAAAAAGAAAGGGAGATGAAAACCCCTAAAGGCCTTGCGACCATAATCAAGAATAATGCTGCTAAAATTGCAATTCCTGAAACGGGGATAAGTTGTTTGGGGAAAACCAAAAGACCTAATGTGATGAACATGATGACCTGCATCAGCCAGGCAACTCCATCAAAGAACTTCATCAAACTTTTCTTATGGGCCATTTTGCCATTGCCCACAGTGATCGCACTGATGTACACTGCCAGAAAACCGTTGCCTCCAAGTAAATCAACAAAGGTATAGGTGATGAGCACCAAAGCCAGCAACATCACAGGATACAATCCTTCAAAATCTAAATTAACTTTATTGATCAATAGGACTGTAGCTCTGCCAAATAACCAGCCCAAGAAACCGCCTACCAACATTTGGATAAAGAACAAAGGAATGATTTCCCAAATGGATCCGGTTTCCAAAGTGATCAGTCCAAGCAAGGATACAGTGAGGAAATAAGCCATCGGATCATTACTACCGCTCTCCAACTCCAATAAGGGTCTCAAGTGGCCTTTTAATCCTATGCTTTTTGCCCGCAAAACAGAAAATACTGCGGCTGCATCGGTAGAAGAAACAATTGCGCCAAGCAGCAGGCTTTCAAGAAACCCTAACTTGGTGATCAGAAATACGAAAGTTCCCAAGCTAAGGCTGGTAAGTAAAACCCCCAAGGTAGATAATGTAATTCCAGGCTTCAACACAGGTTTGATACTTGGCCACTTTGTATCAAGACCTCCTGAATATAAAATGTAAGTAAGTGAAATAATTCCCAGAAACTGGGCGATATGAGGATTGTCAAAACGTATACCACCAATCCCGTCGGAACCAGCCAACATGCCAACTCCCAGGAATATCAACAGCATGGGAATACCGGTTTTTCCGGCAGTTTTACTGGCAAGTACACCAGCTAAAAGTAGCAGTGAACTGATCAGGAGAATGTTTTCTGCGGTTAAGGTCATAGATTGGCAAATGGAATAATCAAAACTAAAAAAGATAAAGTTAATTTTCGGCTTGACTTATTTTTATCCGAGCTTTTCAAATAATAAAAAAACAGATTTCTTTCAGGTATTTTTATGTAAAATTGAATTGACTGAAAGGCACCCTAAAAAGGATTAAAAGGCCATGAAAGATTGATCATAAAAAGACAAAAGAATACGCCTGTTGCAAGTTTTGATATCTGGTACTTTATGGCAAAGAAATAAAAAAACCAGAATCACCTGATCCTGGTTTTTTTGGTACCCAATCTATCTGTTAATTTTTTCTGCTTTTTTGAAGTTCCATTTATAAATCTGCCAAAACCGTTACAATGGATCTAGCCGGGATAGTGACTTTGTCTTCTGATTCATTCAATCCAACTGATTCAAGACTTTTGTTTTTGGAGGTTACGTAGATCTGCTGAATCGAAACAGGCTTTTTATTTTCAAAAATTGTTGCCTGGACTTCTTTGATTCCGGAATTGACAAAGACATAGACCAAATTATTTTCTGAAGCTGGGGTTCGGTAGGCGGAAACAAGCAGATCCGGTGATTGATGGTTTTCATTTCCTACATTCACAGCGATTCTTTTTGAACCGGGTCTGATGAACCTGCTGAAATTTCCCAAAGCCCAGAGCATTTTGCTTTCATAAAAGTTACCGTCTTCCTCTTGTTTATCAACATAGACAAGTCCATCCTTGTAGTTATAAGGAGAAATAGCCAGCCACCAGTGCCATGCACTTGCATTTGCGATTGTCAAATCATTATGAATCACCCTGGACATATACAAGGCAGGATCAATTCCTAAATCCCTTCCGCTGCCGTTGATTTCACCTTCATTGTCACCTAAAATGCAATATTCGCTCATCCAGAACTTAAGACCCGGTATCGTGCTGATTTCATTGTTGAGATTCGCACGCAATTGAACTGCATTTTCAAATGGTGAGGTAGTGAAATAACTGTGTCCTGAAATATTTTGACTGACATGGGAAAGATTACCTAAGTAATTGGAAGATTCTGGCTGAAAGAATTCCTTTACCTGTGATCCCCGATCAGGTTTATCGGATGGTTCATAGAGATAATTTAACTTTCCTGCTTCGGCAATATCTATTTTGGTCTCCAGGTTTTTAGCTGTCAATGCAGCATCCAAGGATCTCACGATTCCTGAGATTTCTTTGTTCCAAAATGGTGTTCCTTCCTGACCTCCGTCTGACCAATCCCATTGAGGTTCGTTTACCGGACTCACATAATCTATCTGAAGTCCTTTTTCTTGTAAGCCCAAAATGACCTGGGCTAAGTAATTTCCAAATAATCCATGCTTTGCTTCGGCTAAATTGGATTTTCCCTCCAAGGCAAATGCCTTCCCTGAACAGGTCATGGATACAGGTGGACTATTGGAAAAGATCAATAGATTTTCAACTTGGTGTTCTTTAGCTTTTTGGGCAAACCAAACCTGACCTGATTGTCTGTTCCAATTATAGCTTCCATCCAATTCCATAAAGGATTCTGCCCTTCTCCACTCATCTTTAATTCCACTATCTTCTCCCTGTTGTGCACTTCCAGCCCCGACATTGAACCTCCATAGAGAAAGGCCAATCCCTTTTGGTTTTCCCTTTGAGTCAATTTCTTTACTAAACAGAAGCTCCGCTATGGCATTTCTTTTTTGATCTGGCCATAGACCCACGAACTGCACAGCCCATGCATCCGAAGCCCCAAAATGTTCAATGGTCTGATATTCCAGATCGCTTTGAGAATTGACTTCAATTGATTTGAATGGGATTTCCTGATCCTGATTTTCCTGCCCTGATGACTGACAAGCAAAGAGAATACTCAACGCCCAAACTAGAAAAAGAGCCTTGGCTGATTCTGATCTAATTTTTTTATTTGTTTTCATATTTTTTAGAAAAGAGGGAAACTGCCCAGTTTCCCTCTTTTAAAGTCAATAACCTGGGTTTTGTTCCAACTGGTTATCGGAAGCTAAAATTTCAGAGCGTGGTATTGGAAGCCAATAATGTTGCTGTTCAAATTTCTTTCCATTGAGTGAGACTTTTCGATTATAGGTTAAGGTGCCATCATCCGCTTTTAAGATTTCAATACCATACGCAGGAGTGTTTTCCACCACATCAGCAGTCATCCATCTTCTCACATCATAGTAGCGGTGTTCCTCAAATGCAAGTTCAATTCTTCTCTCATGATGGATCTTTTCACGCATCTCCTCTTGGCTAAGGCCAGCAGGTAATGGAGGCATTTCGACACCGGATCTACTTCTAATGGAATTCACTGCCTCATAGACGCTGGCATCAGGTCCTACAGCTTCATTTTGTGCTTCCGCATAATTCAGGAGAATTTCCGCGTATCTAAAGTAAATCCAGTTTTGCGTTCCTGCAACTTCCCAAGGATTTCTGATGGGTAGGTCTTCGTTAATGAATTTTCGTAGGTAATAACCTGATTTACTGGTGTTCCAATTGGAAGGTCCGCCTTGACTGTCGCGACCATTGGGTAGGAAGGTCTCGACGGTCCGATCTCTATAAGGGGCACCGTTATATAATATGCTCTGATAAAACCGGGGATCCCTGTTTTCATACGGTGCGTTTGCATGCTCCGGATTGTTCCAGTCAAAAGGAGTTCCGTCCATCATTTCATAATCATCCACCAGATTCTGAAGAGGGACATTTCCTCCCCATCCATCGTAGCCGTTTGGACCATTCGCAATTTCTAAGGCTGTATGCCTTGAGTTGATATTGTAATACCTTGCAAAGATGATTTCAGAATTGCTCTGTGGAGTTAAAAACAACTCGCTGTATCCATTTTGGTACAGACTATATTGTCCCATGTTCATTACATCCTTGGCTGCTTGGGCTGCCTGTTGCCATTTTTGTATGTCTGATCCGCCATCATTATAGAGTGGACTGGCTGCATACAACAATAACCTCGATTTTAATGCCATTGCGGCGCCTTTGGTAGCCCTGCCTTCCTTCCATGTGCCGCTGTTGTTCTGAGGTAAGCCGCTGATCGCTTCTTCAAGTTCCTGAATCACATAGGCAATGGCCTGCTCTTTAGGTGCTCTTTCATAGTAGGAGGGATCAGTAAAATCTTCTCCCAATTGTGCGACTTTATCACCCATCAATACCACATCACCATAATTTTTGATCAGATCAAAATATCTAAAGGCACGGATAAATTTCAACTCTGCTATCAATAGGTCTTTCCCGGTCTGACTCATTTCCAGTTCCCCAATATTGGTCAGCGCGTAGTTTACTTCCCTGATACTTCTATAGGATCTACCCCAAAAAGTTCCTGCAATGCCAGTGTTTTGCGGTGAAAGTTGTCCCTGCTGGATGAACCAGGTATTGTCATCGTTATTGTAAATGGACTCATCTGTCAGGGAACTCCACATGGCATATTCAAAGCCACGCCCAAATCCTGGCAGATTTCCGTCCCCTTCTTTATTTGTCAATCGGACTCCCAGATACCGGTTGATTACATAAGCTTCAAACAGGGTGGAATCTGAAAGGATGGAAGCATCCGAAACCCTATCTGTTGGGACGACATCCAGAAAATCCTCATTGCATCCGACTAGGAGTAGACTGCTTAAGGCTAATCCCAGAAAAGGTTTATATATCGTTTTGATTGTCATTATTTTTGGGTTTAGAATTGAATATTAACTCCAAGATTGATGATTTTTTGTTGCGGATAGAACTGTCCGCTTTCGCTTGATCCTTCCGGGTCAAAATCCTTGACCCCGGTTAGGGTAAAGAGGTTAAAGGCATTCGCATAGATCTTCAAACTGCTGATTGACAATCTCTCCAAGACAGGCTGAGGGAGATTGTATCCGATCTGAACATTTTTTAATCTGGCAAAAGAGACATCATTTAACCAAAAATTATTTCGGTAAAGTCCACCACTGACAGCTGAGGAGGCACGTTCACTTACTCTAGGATAGCTACCATCAGTATTGGAAGGGGAATATCTGTTGTCTGCCCAGCTGCTGTAAAAATTACCAACTGTTCCGGATTCAGGAAGTACATATTGATTGACTTGGGTCTGCCCAGAAATAACTGCTGAGAAATCCCAGTTTTTCCACGCGGCATTCAAAGTCATCCCGAAGGTTATCTGTGGGATATTACCATACTTGGAACGGGTCATATCATCGGCATTGATCTCTCCATCTCCGTTGAAATCCTCGTAAATCAAATCTCCCACCATGGCTCCCGGTACATGGGGAGTATTGTCCAATTCTTCCTGACTTCTGAAAATGCCGATTGCGTTATAAAGAAGGTAGGTGTTCATTGGATTTCCAGTCTGACGTTGATAATCCAAAACACCGGCAGCTTCATCTATGAATACGATCTCATTTTTTGCATAGGTGAAGTTTCCGGAAACACCAAAGCTAATTTCACCTTCATGCTGATAGCCCACAGTAGATTCAAATCCATGGCTCTTTACCTCTCCGATATTTTCTGCTGGAACCAAGGACTCTCCGTCATATGGATTGACAATTCCTGAGGAACCCGGGATGGAGGCATTTCGAATGGTCAGGATTTTACTTCTGTCCTGTTGGAAATAAATGAATTCTGTCGTGAATTTTTTCAACCATACTGCGTTGAATCCCAAATCAGTCTTGGTCGCCACTTCCCAGGTAATGTTGGGGTTGGAAAGGCGTGTCAGGTCGATTCCTGTCTGAACCACATCCCCTAAAACATATCGGTTGTTGAAGGAATAATTGTCGAAATATTGGAATTGTCCCACGTTGTCATTTCCCAGTTTTCCATAGGAAGCCCTGAACTTTAGGTCGTCAAAGAAACTTACTTTGTCCCTAAACCAACTTTCTTCAGAAATCCTATAGCCTACAGAAAGTGACGGGAAAAAACCATATCTGCTGTCTTCAGGGAAATTGGATGAACCGTCCACTCTCATCTGCAGTTCTGCCAGGAATTTTTCATTGTAGTTATAGGCAATTCTACTCAGGTAACTTTTTCGGGTATAATTGTAACTGCTTCCCCAGTTGTCATAATCGGAAGCTGCAGCTCCGCCCTGGGATAATTCAGGAGTCTCGGCTGTTGGGAAATGAAGCCTTGAAGCACCCAGGGTATGAGAACGGTTCTCGCTTTGCTCATATCCTACAAAAGCATCGAAAAAATGGTCCCCAAAATAGTGTTTGAAATTTAATCTGATGTTGGAAACAATCATCGATTGGGAGTAATGGGTTTCTGAAAGCGTTGGCTGCTGGTCAGGGCCTCCTCCTACAATGACAGGGTTGTACACCTCAGAGGTTCTGTCATAATTATATAGTGTATAGGGCTTTGCAAAATTTCTAGACCTATCAGAGCTTTCATCCACAGAGAAAAACCCTTCTGCTGAAAGCCCGTCCAAAAACCCAAATTCATACTTGCCTCGAAGAATACCGTTGAATATAAATCTTGGATTATGATTTAAACCACCCTGATCTGTTGCCATGACTACAGGATTTGAATTTTCAATTCCGGTAGAAGGTAGTCCATTGGGGTAGACAGCAGCTACGGTAGGGTAGGCCCGATAGATGGACCGGAAGATATCCCCAGCCCCTGAGGTCGGATATTGCCGATCTTCTTTTCTTCCTGAAAGGGACAAACCCACACTTAACCTATCTGTGATATCTGCGTCCACATTGGAGCGAAAGCTATACTGATCATATCTGGTAGCACCGTTTTTATACAACCCATCTTGTCCGGTCTTTCCCAAAGAGAGGAAATAGGTGACATTGTCCGAACCTCCCCGGATGCTTAGGTCATGTTGGCTTTGTAATGCGGTATTGTTCAGCGTGGCAGCAGCCCAATCGGTATTTGGATAGTTCAAGGGATCTGTTCCATTTCTGAACATTCCTAATTCCTCTTCAGAATAAATCTGGTTTAATCCGCCTTGCGGATTGTTATAATAGGCAATTTCATTTCTGATTTGACCATAAGTTTCGGCATTGGCCATCTGAGGAAGCCTGGTAGGGGAAGAAAACCCTTGATTAAAGCTGTATGAAATCACAGGTTTCCCGGATTGTCCCCGTTTGGTGGTGACCAAAATGACTCCATTTGCTGCTCTGGAACCATAAATGGCTGCAGAAGCATCTTTAAGGACTGAAATACTTTCGATGTCATTTGGATTCAGACGCTCAAGTCCACCAATCTGCCCGGGTACTCCATCGACTACCACTAAGACATCATTGTTTCCTGTAGTTGCCAATCCACGAATACTGATGCTGGAACCGTCATACCCCGGTTCACCTCCGCGGTTATTGGCAATGATACCGGAAAATCTTCCTGAAAGTGAGTTGGAAATATTGGGTTGCGGACTGTTTTTAAGATCGCGGCCTTCTACCTGTGAAACCGAACCTGTCAACGTGGCCTTTTTTTGTTCACCATAACCCACGACCACTACTTCATTCAATGATTGTTCGTCTGGGACTAACTGAATGGAAATCTCCTTCTCTCCGGAAGACACTGGGTATTCCTGGGTTACATAACCAATAAATGAAATACTCAATATGGGATTTTCTATCCCTGAAATAGACAGCGAAAAATTGCCATCCATATCTGTGACCGACCCAGAGGTGGTACCCTTTAAGAGCACGGAGGCTCCAGGTAATCCTGACCCTGTTTCGTCCAATACCCGGCCGGAAACTTTGTCCTGACCAAATACTGTAGGCACATGGAATATCATTAGTAGTAAAAATGATACACCAAACAGCCATGCCTTGGCTGGTAGTTTTGTTAGCATGTTATTTAGGTTTTTTTGTTAATTAAACTTGTAGACAAAAAACAGTAATAACTGATCATTTCTGCCCGGTTCAATTTTCCTAAAAGTCTAGTCAGCCAGTGGGGCATAAATCAGCAAAAAAAAGGGTACAAAATGTTCAAAAGTCCTTTCATGGGATAAAATCTGGTATTTTTGGTCTCATTTTTCGTGATTGCAAACTCATGAGGTCCCTATTTTCCATCTTGTTTATTGTATTCTATTCCTGTCAAGGATTAGCACAGGGTTCACTGTTTTCCACTCAGCGTCCCTTGACTTTTTATCTTTTGGACATAGAAAATGGACTTTCAAACAATTACATAAACCATATCGAACAGGATTCAATCGGATTTATTTGGATTGCCACCATTGATGGGCTCAATCGCTATGATGGGGAGGATTTTCATATATATCGTAAAAGCACCCGAAATCCTGCTTCCGGTCCGGCAGCTAATTACATTCAGCAGATTGCTGTATCGCAAGATCAACAACTCTTACTTGCCACCAGCAACGGACTGAGCAGCTATCAGCCGAGGCTGGATGTATTCGTTCATGATCAAGAGTTAAAAGAACCCAACCAAAACTCCATCAGTGCTATTCTCTTTGAGCCTGGCGGTACAAGAGTCATTGCTAAATACGAAGGGGAGGTGTGGATCATGAAAGATGATAAAATCATCCAGAAATACACCCATTCCTCAGAACATGAAAACAACCTTTCTTCTACCAGGATATCAGCTTTGGCCATGCAGGGAGACTCAATCCTCTGGGTGGGGCATTTTGACAAAGGACTGGATAAAATTAACCTGGAGAATCAGACTGTTACCCCGATCATTGGATCTAATTCAGGTTTTCCAAAAAATATCAATTCCTTATTTACCGATCCAAAAGGAAACTTATGGATAGGAACAAATGAAGGAATTCGGGTCATTACCTCTAAGATGGATTTTCTTAAAATTTCCCATGCTGATCAACCATTTTTGGGTTTAAGTGATAGCAATGTCCTTTGTTTTGAGATTGGTCCAGAAGGAAATTTATGGATAGGTACCAGAAATGGAGGCCTTAATATCCTGGATTCAGAAAAATTCCTTCATGACCAAACCCTGCAATTAAAATGGTTTTTACCCTCACAGGACGGAACAAGTGTATTTAACCGGACCGTTTCATCGCTGAAGCGCAGCAAAGAAGGCTTTATGTGGATCGGTACTAGCACTGGTCTCAATTTTGTCAATCCCAAAGGGGATGCTGTTCAATTGATCCAAAGAAATCTTTCCCAAGCACAGACCATTTCACATGATAGAATAGGATCCATTGCTGAAGGTAGGAATGGTAGAATATGGATTGGGACTGACGGTGGAGGCCTGGACCTCATGAGTCCGGAAAATGAAATCATCCGACATTTTTCTCATGATCCTGAAGATGAAAGCAGTCTGTCAAATAATTATATCATTTCCCTTTTGGAAGACAGCAGGCAGCGTGTCTGGGTAGGGACGTATCAGGGGGGACTGAATTTTTTGGATCCTGAAACGGGCAAGAGCAGACATTACCTTCAGGAAAGCCAGGATAAAGGGAATGATGTCAGGGTAATATTCGAAAGTAAAAACGGGCAGCTCTGGGTCGGGACCAATCGGGGAGGACTCTATCGTTACCATGCGCCTATTGATGATTTTGATTTTGTCAGTCAATTGGGCAAAATTGATATTCGTGATATTGCTGAAGATGATCTTGGTAATCTTTGGCTTGCCACTTTTGGCGATGGGATCATTAGATACAACTATCTGACAGGGGATCAGGAACAGTTCAATAACAGGATCCTTGAAAACTTCCCTGTTGAGGTGGTTTTTTCAATTGAAATATTGGACAATGGAGATGTCCTCGGAGGCACCAGGTATGAAGGTTTGATCCGACTTAATCCGAACACGAAACAATATACTTTGATCACAGAGGAAGCTGGCCTCAGTAATAATTCCATCAATAGTCTGGTCAAAGGGAATGATGGGAAAATTTGGCTCGGCACGTATAAGGGCATTAGTTATTTTGATCCTAAAACAAATTCTGCGGGGAATTTGAATTCTGTCAATAATATCCAGCCCGGGGAATTTAATATAGGGGCTTCAATAGTAAGCAAAACCGGAGAAATTTTCATAGGTGGCAATAAAGGGATTAATGTATTTAACCCCTTGGATCTGGAAACAGATGTAGAGAAAATTCCTTTGGTATTTAAGGAACTAAGGTTAATGAACAAAAAGGTCTCAGCTTCTCCTGAAGAGGAAGGAACTACCATAGACCAAAGCCTCCCTTATCTAAAAAAGCTTCAGCTTGACCATCGCCAAAGTCTGATTTCAGTGGATTTTTCCGCTATCAAATTTCCGTTTGGAAAGGACATCCGTTATGAATACCGATTACAGCCTTATCATCTTCAATGGATTGAAACCAATGGAAAGGGCACGGCGAATTTAAGCAATATCCCCCCAGGCGACTATCTTCTTCAAATCAGGGCCAGCTCGGGCTTGGCTACCCTTGCAACTAATCAATTGCATATTCAGATTACCCCTCCTTTTTGGAAAACCTGGCCTGCTTACCTGCTCTATTTAGTGGTTTTGATTCTGGTGGTTTATGCAATTCTCAGGTATTACACAGAAAGGATCAAACTGAAGAATTCATTGATTTTTGAGAAAAAACAGCGCATGTTGGAACACGAACTGAATGAGGAGAGGAATCAGTTTTTTACCGGGTTTTCCCATGAACTCAAGACTCCTTTAACCTTGATTTTGGCTCCGGTAGACGATTTGATTTCTGAAATCAAAAATCCCAAGCATCTGAAGGGCTTGGATCTTATTCGAAACAATGCCGCTTACCTCCATGAGATGATTTCCAAATTATTGGATTTTAGAAGTAAAGAACTAGTGGGAAATAAGGTGGAACTGAATCCTCAACCTATTGTCAAATCCTTGCGGATCTGGGTGGATCAGTGTTTGCCACTTGCAAAAAACAGACAGATCAAAGTCAAGGGAAAATTCCCGGATACAGAGTTTTTAGCTGAAATTGATCTCCAGAAATTCCATATGATTTTTAACAACCTGATATCCAATGCAATTAAATATTGCCACCCTGGAGATAAGATTGTCATTTCTTTAGAAGAAAATGCTGATTCTTTTCAATTGTCAGTTGCTGATACAGGACCTGGAATTGCTTTAGAGGACCAGGAAAAAATATTCAATTGGTATTACCAAAGTGGGGAAGAAACCAAACAACAGGGAAATGGGATCGGATTGGCTATTACCAAAAGGCTGGTAGAAGATCACGGAGGAACCATCAGTATCCAAAGTTCTCCTGATACCGGAAGCAGGTTTACAGTGATCCTCCCGAAAAAGATTGGGCTTAGTCCAAAAAGAAAAGAAAGGTACCAACAGCACACAAATTGGTTTTCAGAGAATGAAATCAAAGCAAGTGAACCTCCTTCAAAACTTGCGGTAAATGAGGAAAAGGAATTGGTGTTGCTAATTGATGACAATCCTCAGATTTTGGATTATTTGAGCAACCTGTTGTCTGGGGACTATGATCTCATTTTTGCGAGGGATGGATTATCTGGAATTGATAAGGCCTATCAATTTATTCCTGATTTGATTATTTCAGACATTATGATGCCCGAAAAAGACGGGATTGATCTATGTGGAAATTTGAAAGAAAATCGGGAAACCACCCACATTCCTGTCATTCTCCTATCTGCCAAGGATAGTGCAGAATCAATTACTTTGGGTTATGGTAAAGGGGCGGATGATTATATCACCAAGCCCTTCAACGGTAAAATCCTTAAATCCCGGGTAAGAAACTTACTGGATTCTAAAATAAGGATGAGAGCCTATTATCAATCTTTGGCCATAGAGGAATCGGAGGATTCTTCTTTCGATAAAAATGCAATCCTACGGGAAAAGTTGTTTTTGAAAGAATTGGAAAATCATGTCCTTCAGGCAATCTCAGATCAGAATACTGATGTGGACAGTATTTCACAAGCTATGGGGATGAGTAGAACCTCGCTGTTCCGTAAGCTGAAAGCACTTACAGGTCATAACATCAATTATTTCATTCGGACGGTCAAATTGAAGAAGGCTGCAGAATTGATGAAATCGGAAAATCTTGGTGTGGCCCAGGCTGCCTATGAAGTGGGTTTTTCCAGCCCAAAATATTTTAGAAAACTTTTTAAAGAACAATATGGGTACTTACCATCAGAGATCAATTCTGCAGAGGAAAAGCACTAGTTGGTTTACTATATTTACTTATAGAAGAACTTAAGATATATCATTAACCGATAAATGGAAATTATTTTATTGGCTGAAATCCTTGCCGATTTTTTTACTTGGATTTGAAAGATCAGAATAGAATTGCAACAAAAAACTGATTCAATTAATAAGCTTTCCACTTATGACGAAAGCCATTTTTAATCTAAATAATGAGTAGTAACCATGGTTTAAACTATGGATAACTGGTTTTAAATAGGGGTAGCCAAAACACTAGTGGCACTAGTCAAGAAACCAGAAATCTCATTTGATATATATATTCGAGAATTCAGATTTTGAAAAAGAACTGGGATGGGGGAGGTTATTCAGATCGACAGTGACCCTTTGCCATTTTTTTACCACGCTTTCAGTAATTTCCTTTTCCTCCTTTCTCTCGGAAAAATAAAGAACTTTCCGCTCCAAATGGCTACCGCTTTTCTCCATTTCTAAAATAAAATAATTAAGTGCCTCAGCTTTTTTTAAGAAGAAATCATATTTATCACCAGTGTTGCTAGATTCGGAGTAATTCGTGTATTTAACGAAGTTTATTTGCTTACCAAATAGGTGATCACTTGAGGGTATTCTTGAAGATCTGGCCGTCTTTTATTACCAACAGTATGTTCTCAGAGGGATTGTTGATCAATTCCAATTCTTCGATCAGGTTTCCTTTGATCATAATCATATCTGCCAAAGCATCTTCTTGGATCACGCCGAGTTTACCGGAGTAGGGATTTCTTTTTCCAGATAAACCCAATAATTCCCCGTTGACTGACGTGGCCATTTTCAAAATTTCAAAATTACTGTACCATCTTTTCATTTTTACCAGTTCATTGCCCTGTTTCATAGCCTTGCGGGCATCAAAAAGTACATCTGTTCCCCAGGCAGTTTTGATGTTGTACTTTTTAGCCAAGGCAAAGGCTAGATCTGTGCCCTGATACATTTCCAATTGCTTGGCCCTGCTTTCAGGACTGAGAGTGGTGTTGACAGCTCCCGGTTCTTCAATAAAAGGTTGAAGGCTCCACCAAATTCCTTTTTCTGCCATTAACTGGGCAGTTTCCTCATCGATCAGCTGCCCATGATCAATGCATTTAACACCACCTTGGATGGCATTTTGAATGGCTCTGGGTGTATAGGCATGCACAGTAACATAGGTTCCCCAATTTTCGGCGGCTTCCACAGCTGCCTTGAATTCCTCAACAGTATATTGACTGACATCCAAGGGATCATAAACCGAAGAAACTCCTCCTCCAGCCATCAACTTGATTTGTGAAGCACCTAACATCAATTGCTCCCGGGTTCTTTTTAATACTTCGTCTGGGCCATCAGCAATGGCAGCGGCATTGATCCTTTCGGAATAGCTGAGCCCTTTGGAAGCGTCGGCCGGAACTTCGTAAGGAAGTCTAAAATCTCCATGGCCTCCGGTTTGGGAAAGAAAAGCTCCCGAAGGAAATATTCTCGGTCCCGTTATTATCCCGGAATCTATTGCTCTTTTTAACCCAAAAACGGGGCCTCCTAAATCTCTTATACTTGTAAAGCCTCTCTGAAGCATTTCAGTGGCATTTTTTCCGGCAGCTAAATTGACAAATCCAATATCTGAAGTCAATAATGCCACCTGAGGCAACGTAGCAAACATGGCATGGTAATGTGCGTCTATTAACCCAGGCATCAAAAACATGCCTTTTCCTTCTATTCTTTGAACCTCAACTTCAGCGGGAATCTCAATATCGGAATTGGAGATCTGCTTGATTTTATTTCCCTGAATCCAAATATTCCCATAAAATGTGTCTTCATGAATTCCATCAAAAATTTCTACATTGGAAATCAGGATGTTGGACTGACTTTTTTCCTGCGCCATCAAGAAATGAAAGCTGAACAAAGCAGAAAAAAATATGAATTGAATCGATTTAATAAAAAATGGAGCCATTGGATTAATTTTTTTTTCAAATTCAAAATAGCGGAATTTCTCGAATGATTCTTGATAGTGTAACTACTTGTCCAATAAAAAGTTATTAGATCGAGCTTGATTAGCCTTTCACTTTGGAACCATGCATGAAAAATGATTGATCGAAGCATTAGTGTTGCACCAGAATCTGCAAACATTTGAAGTGTTCAATCGATGGAATATTTTTTTTATGGTTTTACTTTAAATCTCCCTCTACTTTTTCCCACTTATATAAAAATTAGTTGATTGTTAAACTAAAATTTTCGAATTTAAAAAGTTTATTCGAATGGTCTTATTTGTTAGGATTTTAAGCCGATTAATTTAATTCAAGGCCCTTCTTTTTGAGTTCAAAAGTACCTTTTATCCCATGTCTGACTATAACTCGGAAAACTCAATTTTAAATTCACTGGAAATACATTTGAGAGATGAAAAGGCTTATCTGAATAAGAACATTTCAACGGAAACGATCTGTGAAGTTCTAAAATGTAACCCCAGACTGTTGCCAGGGCTTGTCAAGGAGGAATATGGGATGGGGATTAATCGTCTGGTCAACCTATATAGGATACGTCATGCCATCGAATTAATTGAGGATGGTTATCTTAAAAGTCGAACTGTGGAATCTTTGGCAATTGAAGTTGGTTTTTGCAGTCGTAAAACCTTTTATGTGGCATTTAAAAGAGAGACAGGGTTAAGTCCGACAGTGTTTAACGGTTCAGTAGTTGATTTAGAATGGATTGGATTGCTACCTAGATAGCTTACTCGTTCGATTTGCTGATAAACACCAAACTATTTTTGGCTTTAAATTACATAAAAATGTAGTTGATTTTTGAGTTGTCTAAAAAATCCCCAAAGTGTAACTAAGTCCTACTTATTCCAAACAATTTTACTTTTTTTTGCAAGAACACTTTTGTTTGTTGCAGTTGTTTGGGCATCAGGTTAGAATACATTTCTGCCATTTTTGATTTTAGAATTTATAGTCGTAAATGTGTCGCATATCACATGCCAAAATTTTAGTTCAATGTTTATTTTTTCTAAAATCTTGCACAATCAATTTCTCCAACAAAGGTCTAGAGGTTCATTTTAAACCTAACTCATGGATGCGATTTTATGAGGAAGGAAGAATTATATTTTAATTTATTTACTTAAACTTTTAATTATTATGGAACCATTTATTGGACAAATTATGATGTTTGGGGGAAATTTTGCCCCAAGAGGTTGGATGATGTGCCATGGACAACTATTGCCTGTTGCACAATACACTGCCTTGTTTTCTATTTTAGGTACCACCTATGGTGGAGATGGAAGAACTACTTTTGCCCTACCTGATCTTAGGGGGAGGACTCCGATAGGCGATGGCCAAGGGCCAGGGCTTACATTCCGGCCTTTAGGGGCAAAAGGTGGGTCAGAAACAACAACCCTGAATGTTAGTAATATCCCATCACATAACCATACTGTTGCCCCAGCTCCAGTGAAGGCCAGCAGCCAGGATGCAACCGAGCAAGTGCCAGGAACCAATGGTGCCACGACACTGGCATCTCCAATTTCAAATGGGAGACCTGCAGAAATTTACAATAGTCAAACCCCTGATGTGACATTGAATACGTCTGGAGGAAATGTTCTTTCATCTGGTAATACAGGTGGAAATATTCCTTTCAACAATATGGAACCATTTATTTCCATGAACTATATCATTGCCATTGTTGGTATTTTTCCTTCCAGAGGTTAATTAATTCCGCTAGCCTTCTTTTGAAGCAAACATCCCTAAAGTTGTTTTGCCTTTAAATGAAGGCTAGCATTTCTACCCGGTCCAATCCTGAATCTGATTTATGTTGAACTTTTACGTTGAGCTCCCATTGCTATGAAAAAACTTTACAATTGTCTTCACCTTAAGTGGGTATCTTTATTTTTTATTTTCTTCCTAGCGATCAATTCAAGTTTTGGTCAGGCCTTTACAGAGAACTTTAATACAAATTCAGGTGAAACCTCCTCATTAACTAAAACGCTATCTGGGGTTCAATTTGATTTTGTATTTACTGCGGACAACGGAGGTGGGATAATGCGATGGGAATCAGGATTTGGAGATGGAAATTCCGCTTCAGTTAACCTAGAGTCATATGTTTATAATACCGGAACTACAGAAAAGGTGACCATCAAAAGACAAGATGGAAACACTTTTATTTTTTCAGGTATTTTTATCAATAATGATGGTGGGCAAACTATTACAGTACAAGGGTATAATGGAGTGAATACCGTTGGTAGTCCACAGACCGTTGGAAATGGAGGGGAAGCAACGCTGAATTTCCCTAACATAACGGTCACTGAAGTAAGGCTTACTTCAACAGATTTCATCAATTCAAATATTGACACATTCAGAGGGGAAGTTGTCTCTAACTCCCCGCCAACCGCATCCAGCTTTACAGCTTCAAATGGACCATTTGAGAATTTGACCCATACTTTTTCAACTGCCAATTTTGGATATTCTGACAGCGATGGAAATCCACTTAGTCATGTTTTAATTGAATCTTTGCCATCAGCTGGGACTCTATATTTGGATGGAAATGGAAATGATGCTTTTGATTCTGGAGAAGGAGTTAGCATCAATTCCATAATCAGTAAAGCGAATCTGGATGCAGGAAATCTCCAATACATTCAAAATGGTTCTACCAATACTTCTTTTCAATTCGAAGTGAATGACGGTACGGCAAGTAGTTCTGGGAATTATATGGCGAACTTAAATGTCAGTCCGGTTCCCACAGTCACTCTTTCTGTTACACCAATGTCCAAATTTGAGTCCGTCGCTACAAATTCTGAAATAAAGGCCACTATTTCCAATACTTATGGAGCACCGGTAATTGTGAATTTAGGTTTCACCGGTACAGCGACAGGATCTGGAGTCGATTATTCGGTGACTGGAACTTCGATTACAATTAATCCAGGAAATACCTCAGGGACCCGCTTTATAGCCAATGTTCCAGATGCCTTTTATGAAGGAAATGAGTATGTAGATATCGATATTACTTCGGTGACGAATGGGTTTGAGAGCGGAGTTCAAAAGGTGACTTACACAATTATTGATGATGATAGCCCTCCAACAGCCACCTTGGAAGTATTGGATAGGTATAATCCAATTACAGACGAGAGTGGAGGTCAGGCTTATGTCCGGGCTAAAATAGATGAGTTGGCTGGTGTCACAGTGAATGTTCCTTTAAGCTTCTCAGGGACAGCCACTGGAGGTGGAACTGATTATGCTGTAACGGGCACGACCATATCCATTTATCCTGGACAAACAATGGACAGTATCCGTGTTACATCGTTGTATGACAATATTGAAGAAGGAAATGAGACCATTATCATTGATATGGGTACCCCTACCAATGGTCAAAAAGGTTCGCCAAATCAAGTAACCATCACGATCATTGATGAAGATTTAGAAGCACCTAAGGATTATACTGTTGCAATTAATCAGGACCCAATAACTCCGTCCAATTCATCCAATATCAGTTTCACCTTTGCAGATGCCGAAATTGGTACAACTTATAATTATCTTTTTACCAGTTCTGCTGGGGGAAGTACTATTTCGGGTTCAGGAACAATTACTTCAATTAATCAAACTATTTCCAATATTGACCTGAGTGGAATGACCGATGGGACCATTACACTTTCTGTTACATTAACTGATGGTATAGGGAATGAAGGTAGTCCTACGACTGATACAGCAATTAAGCAAAGCAATTTCCCACCAATTGCCACTGCTCCTTCGACACCTACCGTCATAGAAGATACTCCTGCAAACCTTGATGTAGACATTGAGGTAACCGATGTGGAAGGAGATGATCAGACGGTGACATTCACCATTACCGGAGGAACGCTTACAATAGGGACCACAGATATTGTTTTCGGAGGTTCATTAAATGGAAGTAATAGCTTTACTGCCTCAGGCTCTCTATCCGCGATTAATACAGCCTTGGATGAGGCTGTCTTTGTTCCAGATCTAAATCTTGCAGGTACCGGAGTAGCTACCATATCATTTGTGAGTAATGATGGTTCAGCTGATTCCAATACTGCTACTGTGATTTTTGATATCGCAGCGGTGAATGATGACCCTTATTTTACCGGACTGCCTACCTCCATTACTGTTGAGGAGGATGAATATCCAATGTATTTTAGAAATGCTATTTCTGGTGGGAGTTTTGGGGATGTAGACTCAGGTGCAGGCCTGGTTACATTTAAGATGACTGCTTCAGACGGGTTGATCGGGATTGCAAATCCGGTAGGATATGGCCTGACTTATACTGGCCACAATACCAGTACTATGACATTAACTGGAGCTGCTAGTGATATTGAGACTTTTCTGAATATTAACACTAATATTCTCCTGGATCTGCCGGACAATCTTAATGGAAATAATGCAATAACTATTTCTCTATCTGCTAATGATGATGGAAATACCGGAACTGGAGGAGGTACAGATGTTTCTCTTGGATCCTTTAACATCAATATTAACCCGGTAAATGATCCCCCAACCTTTGATGGTTTACCTACAGATATTTCCGTTCAAGATGGTATTGCAAGTAATATTGATCTTTCCTCAGCCACTTTTGGAGATGTGGACTCTGGATCTGGCAATGTTAGGTTATCTTTTCTGGTTTCTGTGGGTGATTTAACTGCCACTGGAGGAAATGGAGTAACTGTAACCTCTCCAACTGCGGGCGCCTTGGATCTGGAGGGAACAGCTAGCGATATAGAAGATTTTCTAAATTCACCTTCCAATATTCATTATACCAATGCAACAGGGGCAACAGGAGACAATGCAGCTACCCTAAGTATTTCTGCAAATGACCTAGGAAACTCTGGTTCCGGAGGAGGAACTTCAGTTTCCTTCGGATCTATCAATATTGATGTTCGGGAAATTCCTTCGGTCACCTCGGTTTCTGTACCTGCCAATGGCACTTATTCAGCAACTCAGAATCTGGATTTTACTGTCAACTATTCGGAAGCGGTAACAGTAAGTGGTGCTCCTAGTTTTGAAGTAACTATAGGAAGCACGGTTTATGAGGCCGAATATGTTTCGGGTTCTGGATCTGCTGCTTTGCTTTTCAGATACACGGTACAACCTGGGGATTTGGATGCAAATGGAATCGCTGTAGGTGGAATTATCTCATTGAACGGAGGAAGCATCCAGAATTCTTTTGCTGTGGATGCAGAATTGAATTTGAACAGTGTGGGATCCACAGCTGCTGTTTTAGTGGATGGAATTGCACCTTCTGTGATTAGAATAGAAAGGCAGAATCCAACATCCACTCCAACCAACGCAGATGCTGTGACATTTAGAGTAACTTTCGCAGAAGGCGTTTCTAGATTAGATGCAAGCGACTTTGAAATTACAGGGCCAACTGGATCGTCCATAGGAGTTTCCGGATCTGGTTCTACCTATGATGTGACAGTTTCTGGAGGAAATATGGCCTCTCTGAATGGAGTAGTTACCCTAAATTTTGCCGCTGGCCAAAATATTACGGACCTGGCTGGAAATGCCTTGACTAACACCCTCCCTACAGAAACCAATGACAATGAGTATTTACTTGATAACATTGCCCCGACAGTAAGTACTATCAGTCCTGCTGATAATACTACAGATGTGAGTTTGAGTTCAGATTTTGTCATCACATTCTCTGAAGATGTGGTAGTCAATACTGGTAATTTAACTGTGCATAGAGTGAGTGATGATGGAGTAGTGAGAACAATTGATGTGACCAATAGCTCCCTCGTTTCTATAGCTGGTACTGTTGTTACCTTCGATAATACCTCTGACCTGGCTTTAGGTACGGAATATTATATTTTGTTGGGCAATGGCGCATTTCAGGACGAAGCTGGAAATGTATTTGTAGGAATAGCTGATCCTTCAGCATGGAGTTTTACCACATCCGTTCAAACTCAGATTTCAATTAATGATCCTTCCGTAACAGAAGGTAACTCGGGTTCAGGCGACCTTACATTTACCGTTTCACTATCGCAACCAGCACCAGCTGGAGGGGCTACTGTTGACTATGCTACATCTAATGGATTAGCAATTGCCGGTTCAGATTACACCGCTGCAAGTGGAACACTAAGTTTTGCAGCAGGTGAAAGTAGTAAAACGGTTAATGTTGGTATTTCAGGTGATGAAGTGGTTGAGCCCGATGAGACTTTTACCTTGACGCTTTCTAATCCCACAGGTATAAATGTCGCTATTGGAGATGGAAGCAGCACTGGAACTATACTAAATGATGATTCAGCGTCGCTCACCATTGCTGATGTATCAGTCAATGAATCTGATGGAATTGCGACGATTAGTGTAACGTTAGATAACGCTGTTCAGGGAGGATTCACTGTAGATGCAAGTACGGCAGATGGAACTGCCACCACAGCAGATGCAGATTATTCCTCGGTAATCACTACTCTGATATTTACAGGTACTGCAGGGGAAGTCCAAACTTTCCAAGTTCCAATTACAGACGATAGCAAAGTAGAAATAGACGAAACTTTGTCCATTTCTTTGAATGACCTTGCAAGCATAACATTAAATGTAGATATCACAGATGCAGCAACATTGACAATATCGAATGATGATCAAGCTTCTGTGACAATCGCTGATGTGAGCGGAAATGAAGATGATGGCGCTATTACAGTTACTGCAACACTTGATATTGCAGTAGTTGGGGGATTCACTTTAAATGCTAGTACGGCTGATGGAACTGCTACTACGGCAGATAGTGATTATACAGCCGTTTCCGCCCAAACGTTAACTTTTGCCGGAACACCTGGAGAAACTCAAACTATTGCAGTGGTTCCTACATCAGATGGTAATGTTGAACCTAACGAGACGGTTCAAGTATCCATGAGTGGTTTAGTTCCTTCCATCGTTTCTGCAAGTGATATAAATATTACTGATGGAGCAACGGTTACGATTGTGAATGATGATCTTGATGCGCCAAGTACTCCGGATCTAGCTGCATCTAGCGATTCTGGAATGAGTGATACGGATAATATTACTAACGATTTAACACCGACATTTACAGGTACAGCTTTGGCAAATAGTACTGTTACTATTATTAGTGACCTAGATGGTTCTTTGGGTACCACAACAGCTGATGGATTAGGTAATTGGACCTTTACTTCTGGAAGCAATGTTTCTACTGGAATACATTCCATCACTGCCATAGCCACTGACCTTGCTAATAATGATAGTCCTGTTTCTAATGCTTTGTCGGTTACATTTGATGTCCAAGCTCCAAGTCCGATTTTGGTTGCAGACTTAACTCTTCAATTGGACATTAATGGACTTTCACCATCGATTACTCCTGGTGATCTCCTGGCAATTCAAATTTCAGATGATTATTCAGCATCGGCAGATATCCTGTTGAGTCTAGATGAAACAAGCTTCGATTGTTCCAAAGTTGGTAGCAACTCTGTCATAGTGACAGCAACAGATGAAGCAGGGAATTCTGGTTCCGAAGATACAAATGTGTTGGTTCAAGATCTTATTGGTCCAACAATCCAAGCTAAGTCATCTATTACCTTAAATGTAGATGCATTTGGAACTGTGAGTTTGACTCCATCAATGATAGAAGAAGGATCGACAGATGCCTGTGGAATTCAAACCCGAGTATTAAGTCAAACTTTATTTGACAGAAATGACGAAGGGGTAAAAAACATTACCTATACAGTTACCGATGTGAATGGGAATTCTTCTCAATTGAATGTGGCTGTGACCATTGTCTTGGTCCCAAAAGTATTGACCATAATTGCTGATGCTGGACAAAATAAAGTCTATGGAGATCCAGATCCGATATTTACTTATACGGCGACAGGCTTTGAATCGGGGGATAACGAATCGATTCTTTCAGGTGCTCTGTCAAGAGATTCAGGAGAGGATGTAGGGACTTATGCGATTACTTTGGGAACATTGGATGCGGGTCCAAACTATACGATCAACTTCACTCCGTCAGATTTTGAAATCAGTCCTGCACCAATTACAGGAATTACCTTTGATGACAATAATTTTGTGTATGATGGCACAGCCAAATCCCTTGCCATCACTGGAACCGTACCGACTGGAGCCAGGGTAAGCTATTCTAATAACAGCAGAACGGATGTCGGAAGCCAGGAAGTGACGGCAACGATTTCAGGTTCGAACTTTACGACTTTGGCCTTGACAGCCGAGCTTACGATCACACCAGCGACAATCACGGGAATAACGTTCAGCGACAATAATTTTGTGTATGATGGCACAGCCAAGTCACTGGTGATTGGAGGTACGTTGCCAGCCGGGACAAGTGTAAGTTATGCGGACAACAGCAGAACGGATGTCGGAAGCCAAGAGGTGACAGCCACAATCTCAGGTTCGAACTTTACGACTTTGGTCTTGACAGCCGAGCTTACGATCACACCAGCGACAATCACGGGAATAACGTTCAGCGACAATAATTTTGTGTATGATGGCACAGCCAAGTCACTGGTGATTGGAGGTACGTTGCCAGCAGGGACAAGTGTAAGTTATGCGGACAACAGCAGAACGGATGTCGGAAGCCAAGAGGTGACAGCCACAATCTCAGGTTCGAACTTTACGACTTTGGTCTTGACCGCCGATCTGACCGTGACCCCTGCGACAATCACGGGAATAACGTTCAGCGACAATAGTTTTGTCTATGACGGTACAGCCAAATCCCTTGCGATCACAGGAACCGTACCGACTGGAGCGACGGTAAGCTATTCGAATAACAGCAGAACGGATGTAGGTACCCAGGAAGTGACCGTTACGATTTCTGGTGCGAACTTTACGACTTTGGTTTTGACCGCCGATTTGACGATTACTCCGGCTACCACCACGGGTATCACGTTTGATGACGGTAGTTTTGTGTATGATGGCACAGCCAAATCCCTTGCCATCACTGGAACAGTACCGACAGGAGCCACGGTAAGCTATTCGAATAACAGCAGAACGGATGTAGGTACCCAGGAAGTGGTCGTTACGATTTCTGGTGCGAACTTTACGACTTTGGTTTTGACCGCCGATCTGACCGTGACCCCTGCGACCATAATGGGAATCACGTTTGATGACGGTAGTTTTGTGTATGATGGCACAGCCAAGTCCTTGGCGATTGGAGGAACATTACCTGTTGGAACTGCAGTAATCTATTCGAATAATAGCAGAACAGATGTAGGAACACAGGAGGTGACAGCCACAATCTCGGGCTCGAACTTTACGACTTTGGTCTTGACAGCGGATCTGACAGTTACTCCAGCTACAATTACGGGAATCACGTTTGATAACGATAGTTTTGTCTATGATGGTACAGCTAAATCCTTGGCGATTGTAGGTACCTTGCCTGCCGGGGCAATTGTAAGTTACGCGGACAACAGCAAAACTGATGTCGGAAGCCAAGAAGTGACAGCCACAATCTCAGGTTCGAACTATACGACCTTGGTTTTGACTGCTGATCTTACTGTAACACCTACGACCATTTCAGGAATTACCTTTGATGATGATAGTTTTGTCTATGATGGCACGGCCAAGTCATTGGCGATTGGAGGTACGGTACCTGTTGGAGCTTCTGTAACCTATTTGAATAATAGTAGAACTGATGTTGGAACACAAGAGGTGACGGCCACAATCTCGGGTTCGAACTTTACGACCTTGGTATTGACCGCCGATCTTACAGTTACACCTGCGACCATTTCAGAAATCACATTTGATGACGATAGTTTTGTCTATGATGGTACAGCCAAGTCCTTGGCGATTGGAGGAACATTACCTGTTGGAACTTCAGTAAGCTATTCGAATAACAGCAGAACGGATGTAGGAACACAAGAGGTGACGGCCACAATCTCGGGTTCGAACTTTACGACCTTGGTATTGACCGCCGATCTTACAGTTACACCTGCGACCATTTCAGAAATCACATTTGATGACGATAGTTTTGTCTATGATGGCACGGCCAAGTCCTTGGCGATAGGAGGTACTTTACCTGCCGGAACTTCAGTAGCCTATACCAATAACGGTAGAACGGATGTAGGTACGCAGCAAGTGACGGCAACGATTTCAGGTTCGAACTTTACGACCTTGGTATTGACTGCCGATCTGACGGTGACTCCAGGGGCAATCACGGGAATCACGTTTGATGACGATAGTTTTGTCTATGATGGTACGGCCAAGTCCTTGGCGATAGGAGGTACTTTACCTGCCGGAACTTCAGTAGCCTATACCAATAACGGTAGAACGGATGTAGGTACGCAGCAAGTGACGGCAACGATTTCAGGTTCGAACTTTACGACCTTGGTATTGACTGCCGATCTGACGGTGACTCCAGGGGCAATCACGGGAATCACGTTTGATGACGATAGTTTTGTCTATGATGGTACGGCTAAGTCCTTGGCAATTACCGGAACACTTCCAACCGGAACTACTGTAACCTATTCGAATAACAGCAGAACGGATGTAGGAACTCAAGAGGTAACAGCAACGATTTCTGGTTCGAACTTTACGACCTTGGTATTGACTGCCGATCTGACTGTTAATCCTGCGACCTTGGATATCAATGTGGATGCAGGTCAAACAAAAGTTTACGGTGATGCAGATCTTATATATACTTTTACTGCTACCGGATTTGAGGGTGGGGATGATGAGATGATTCTCACCGGTGCTTTAACCAGGGTGGCTGGTGAGGATGTTGGAACTTATGCCATTCAATTAGGTACACTAGATATTGGTCCAAACTATTCCATCAACTTCACTCCAGCAGATTTTGAGATCACTCCAGCAACCTTGGATATCACCTCAGATGCCGGACAATCCAAAGTTTATGGAGATGCAGATCCTGTATTAACATATCAATATTCTGGTTTGAAAAATGGCGATACAAACGCTGTAATCACCGGAGTTATAGCAAGAAAACCAGGAGAAGATGTAGGAACTTTCGCGATCAACCTGGGTACGCTGTATGCAGGTCCGAACTATACAATCAACTTCACTCCGGCAGATTTTGAGATCACCTCTGCTACTCTGGATATCACCGCAGATGCTGGGCAGAAGAAGGTCTATGGTAATGCCGATCCTGTATTCAGCTATCAAGTCGCAGGATTGAAGAATGGAGATACAGAAGGTGCAGTGATCACTGGAGCCTTGACTAGAGTAGTAGGGGAAGATGTTGGCTTGTATGCAATTCAGCCTGGAACCATTGATGCAGGATCCAATTATACGATCAACTTCACCAGTGCTGATTTTGAGATCACACCAGCAAACTTTGATATCATCGCCGATGCGGGACAAACCAAAGTGTATGGAAATGCCGATCCGGAATTCACTTATCAAGTAAATGGCTATCAAAATGGAGATGATGCGAGTATTCTCACAGGAGCTCTCGTTAGAGCAGCAGGAGAGGATGTAGGAACCTATGCCATCAACTTGGGTACTCTAAGTGCTGGATCCAATTATAACATCACCTATACTGGTGCAGACTTTACTATTACTCCTAGAACGCTGAGCATCAAAGCTAATCCAAATCAGGTGAAAGTATTTGGTTCAGCAGATCCTGTATTCGCCTATACTGCTTCTAACTTTGGAAATGGAGATAATGTGTCGATTCTTACTGGAGCGCTTAGCAGAGTTCCAGGAGAAAATGTTGGAATGTATGCGTTTACATTAGGTACGCTAAATGCCGGTGCTAACTATACAATCAACTTCACCTCTGCTGATTTTGAGATTGCAGAGAAGGTACTGAATGTGACAGCGGATTCAGGTCAGGGTAAAGTCTTTGGCACTGTCGATCCGGTATTGACCTATCAGGTGACTGGCTTCGAAAACGGAGATAATGCAAGTATTCTCACAGGTGTTCTAGCAAGAGCGGTAGGTGAGAATGTGGGAAGCTATGCGATTAATCTAGGAAGTCTGGATGCAGGTGCCAACTATGCGATCAACTATACAGGAGCTAATTTCACCATCACCAAAGCCACTATCACTGGAATCACCTTTGCAAATGGAACCTTTGTATATGATGGTACAGAGAAGAGTCTAGAAATAAGCGGAGTCCTTCCTGCCGGGACCTCAGTCGCCTATACCAATAACAGTAGAACTGATGTAGGAACTCAGGAGTCCATTGCTAGGATATCAGGTTCGAATTATAACACGTTGGTGCTGACAGCTGATCTTACGATCACTCCGGCTGAGATAGGAGCAATTACTTTTGCAGACGGCAGTTTTGTCTATGACGGAACAGAGAAGAGTTTGGCCATAAGTGGTACTCTTCCTGATGGAACTTCAGTTTCCTATACCAATAATGGGAGGACCGATGTGGGGACCCAAGAGGTTACAGCAACCATTAACGGTTCCAACTTTAACGAGGTGATCCTGACAGCTGATTTAAGTATTACACCGTCTACGTTGATGGTAACTGCAGATGATGGCCAAGGCAAAGTGTTTGGAACAATGGATCCTCCATTGATTTATGAAGCTTCAGGTTTCAAGGGCATGGATACCGAGGCAATTTTAACAGGCAGCTTGTCTAGAGAATCCGGAGAAGATATTGGAAGTTATGAAATCACACAGGGAAATCTAAGTGCGGGAATGAATTATACTATTGACTTCACCGGGGCTGACTTTGTGATTATTGAAGAGCCGAATAAAGATCAGGACGGTGATGGTGTTCCTGATGAGGTAGAAGAAGAGCAAGGCACAGATCCTACTGATCCAATGGATTACCAAGATGAAGATGGTGATGTTGTACCTGATTATGTGGAAGAACAGCAGGGTACAGACCCTACAAATCCAGGGGATTATCTGGATTCAGACGGAGATGATGTACCGGACTATGTAGAAGACCAGCAAGGAACCGATCCTAACGATGGGGATGATTATCAAGATGTAGATGGGGATGGTATTCCTGATTATGTGAACGATCGATCTATTTCAGAATTCATTATTCAAGAGATAGAAGTTCTTTGGGGAACTCCTGAATCTGACCTGAAAACACCAACTGAGGTGGTAGCGATGACTGCAATAGGAGAGATTATCAATTTGCCTGTTGTTTGGGATCTGGGTGGTTATAATGCGTTGATGGCGGGTACAGGAAATTACAATGGTACTGTTGAAGTTCCAGATGGACTTTTCAACCCGGATGAGTTAACACCAATCCTTCAAATCACGGTATTGGCAAAACCTGCACCAACAGATGTAACTCTAAGTGCCAACAGCTTCATTGCTATTCCTGATGTGTTCTTCCAGGAAATCGGAGTGTTCACGGTCATTGATCCAACAGATGATGTTCATACCCTGACGCTTCCAGAGGGAGTTCAGGACAATGAGTACTTCGAGGTGATCGATGGAATATTATTCTGGAGCAGTGCCGAGCAGGCCCAGGGTAGAACAGATTTTAACATTCTGTTGAGAGTGGAAGACAGAGGTGGTAATGTGATTGAGAAATCATTCCAGATTACAAGACAGCGAACTTCGCTGGATCAGTTGGATGTACCAAACACCTTTACTCCGAACGGTGATGGAGCGAACGATACCTGGGGAGTTCCTGCCTTGAGATACTACCAAGGCGTGAGGATTTCCATCATGGAAGTGGGAGGCAACAGGGTATTCTATACCGAGAATCCTGATATCCGTTGGGACGGTACATTTGACGGTAAGGAGCTTCCGGTTGGAGCATACTTCTGGATCATTGAGGTGGCAGAAACCGGTGAAGTGAGAAGAGGAGTATTGAACCTATTGAGACAATAATAGAAGAAGAATCTGGAGATTCTGGAATGACAAGTTCAGAATCTCCAATTTTTAAACATTCCAATTTTGAAATGAAAAAGAACATCAGAAATATCGCAGTAGCTTTTTTAGTCCTAAGCTCCTTGTTTGCAGCCAAGGCCCAGTCGAGAAAATACATCTCCAATTTCAGTCACTTCCAGAGTTATTATAATCCTGCACTGACAGGATATGAGGGGAGTGCGATCAGGGGATTTGTAAGGAACCAATGGTCAGGATTTGAAGGAGCACCGAAAACCTATTTTATATCCACTGAGTTGGATTTCGGCGAACTTTCAGGAGAGGCAGATCCTGCCCTGATGGGAAAAAATGCGGTATCGGCCAACCTGCTTTATGATACTTATGGAGCATTCCGTGAGACCGAGTTATTGGTTTCTTACGCTTCGAGAGTCAGATTGACAGAGAAGCATAATCTTAGATTGGGGGCAGGTTTAAACTATCAGAGCATCCGACTGGATGGGAATTCACTGACCACAGAGGAGCAAAACGATCCAACCTTGGGGCAATATATTGGTCAGTTTTCCAATATGAATGTGATCGACTTCAATCTAGGTATTGCTTTGACCCATGCCAAATATTATGTGTCCTATGGCATGCATCGGGTAGCCGGAGGTAAAATCACTTCAGGGGATGAGTTTATGGACGGATATCCAACAGCTATCATGGTTCAGGCTGGCTATCGTGAAGCCATCAGTCAAAACCTTGCTGTCATTTTTAATACGTTTTACAGAAGCCAAAAAGACCTGAAAGACAATCTGGAATTCAATCTGAAGGCATTGCTGATGGACCGTGTATGGGTAGGTGCGGGCCATCGAATCAATTATGCCACCAATGCCCAATTGGGAATATTGACAAAGCGATTGAGAATCGGGTACCTCTATGAGTTCTCCACAGGAGGGGGATATAACCTTCCCGGAAATACCCATGAGTTTACGGCGGTCTTTAATCTGTTCAGGGACAACACCCGAAGAACTGACAATGAAGTGTTGATCTGGTAAGTATATTTTATCGCTTCAATTTTTACTGAATTAGTTTATAGAATCAAAGAAAATTCAGAACACACTGTTCAGCTCAGAAAGAATGCTTGGTTACACAGAACTTAGGCTCCGTATTAATACTAAAAGCAAGTTTTACAATTTTTAAACGCTTACCTACACTTAAAATTAAAGTTATGTCAAATCAAATTACTCTTAATGGAAAGTTGTCATTCAACAATTCGAATGATGTAACCGCAACTGTAAAAATGTTTGAGGCGAATGGAAAAGATCCAATCGGGGAATGTGTTTTGGGTGCAGAGGAGAAAGGGGAATTTACCCTTCATGCCACTCCTAATTCCAATAACCCTATTCTTTATATAACCGCAGAATTATCCTCATCTAGTGTAGTCTTATTATCAGTACTATCTCCTGATTTTTTGGAGAAAATAATTCAAAATGGTTTGGCGGTCAATGAGTTGACTACCGTGGCATCTGCTTTTACCTGTGCCCAGTTTTTTAACGGACTACAGTTAGCAGGAAATTCTCAAGGAGTAACTATTGCGGCCAAGAATACACCTAATCTGGTCAATCCAGTCTCCGGAACCTGGGGTGATGTCTTAGTGGACCCATTCAACATTACCCAGAATGAGACCCTGGCACGCCTGAATACATTAGCTGCACTGATTACAGCTAGCGGTACAGGCAGTCAACAAGGGAGTGCCTGGCTTGGGAAATTGTTTGAGTATTCAAAGCCATTGGAAGGAAATAAACCTGTAAACACTGCCGAGGCAATGATCGGAATTGCAAAGTCTCCTTGGTTACATCCGACTGATTTATTCAACCTTTTTGATCAAGCCTATCCTCTTCCCGAAGATGGCTTTCCTTTCAAACCTAACAGCAAAGTTCCTCCTAGCAGGCGGAGTGCTCCTTTCGTACCTTATTTAAGTTTTGCACCGGAGGATTTTGCGATGATTTTGGCTTTTGGTCAAGGAGGGATTTGCGCTCCCGGAAAACTTTCCTTGGACAGGGACGGAAACTTATGGACTGGATTAAACTGGATGCCAGGAGCACAAAATGGGGTATACCAAGGAATTGGAGGAGGGTTGGTAAAGCTTGATTCCACGGGACGTTTAGTTTCCCCTGCTGTTACCGGTTATACTGGAATGGGAGTTGACGGAGCGGGCTGGGGGACAGCAGTTACTGATAAGGAGACCTGTTGGGTCACGAGTTTTAATGGGGCAATTGGAATATATCGCTTGGAAGATGGAGAACCGATTTATAAGGAAGTTCCTCCTGAACTGGAGGAAGCCCTACATGAGATAGGTGGACTGCAAGGCATTGGGGTGGCACCCAACGGGGATATCTGGGTAGTGGGAACTTCTTCCAATCAGATGCTTCACTTTCCCGGTGGAGACCCAACCAGAGGCAGGGTGGTGGTAAATGAGAAGCTAAGTGATTCTCTTTCAGCTCCCTTTGCTGCATCTATTGATAATTCTAACCGTGTCTGGATCAGCAATACAAATGGTAAGGCTTTGGTACGTTATGCCCCCTCTGAAAAAAATACCCCGGTGGACCGCTTTATCCTTGCCGGTGGTGGACGCGGTGTTGCTCTTGACTCGCAGGGAAATTGTTGGGTGGCTTGTAATACCAGTCCTGATTTCCCATCCACAACTCCTACTGATGGGGTTTCTATTATTGAAGGATTTGCGCTTGGGTATCCACATCTTTCCCAAACTGTAGGTCGCAACCGTGTTACAGGTTCCGTCTTTATGATTCCATTTGATGCTGATCCAATGGATACCATAGATCCCGTTACCCAAAAGTCGAATTTAAAGGCTTACGGAGATGGGGATCTGAATGCTCCCTGGGGAATTTCTGTTGATGGAAACGATGATGTCTGGGTTGCCAATTTCATGGGTAGGGGAGTATCCTTCATGGCTGGTGCTAGGCCAAGTGGTCGTACAAGTGCCTTTACTACAGGTGATATGATTCATACCATCCATTCGGGCAGTATCCAAATGTTGACCGATGTGGTAGTGGATCAAGCGGGTAATCTCTGGTGTGCCAATAACTGGAATTTACCTCAAACGGTCATGCAGGCAAATCCGGATCCGGCATTTTCGACCTGGGGCGGAGGCTCTGGAGTCATAGTTATCTATGGCATTGCAAAACCAGTACAAACTCCAGTAATAGGCCCCGTTATGACCAAGTGAGAGTGTCTTGTCCAAGAATAGGTTTACGCAAACCGTAAACTATGGAAAGACATATAGAAGTAAGATATTCCCGATTTATTAGAATCGTCATAACTAGCTATATATTTTGGGCATGAATATATTATTTTCAGCACTTTCCTCTTCCTCCTTTCTCTCGGAAAAATAAAGAGCTTTCAGCTCCCCACGGCTACTTTAGGGGGCAAGCCATTTTCCGCTTTTCTTTCTTCTGTCTGGGAGCGTTGTACTTTCGAGTGGGTTGCCAGATCCGTTCCTGCTTTTTACTGGTCTCAAGACCGCCCATCCTAGCAAAGGTGAAAACCAGAACCTAGGATCGTCAAATCTTCGCTTCGTCCTGAAGAGAAAAAGCCGGTTTCCTATTAACTGCCTCCGACTTTTTCATTCAGGCTTTTGCCTTACCTAGAACCCGGTTTTCCATAGATGTTTGTCTATCGGATCATCAACACCAATGGGTAAAAAAAAATATCACTACTCAGTCAACAATCCCTATTCTACAAGAAAAACAAAGCACCCCTGACTCCAGGAAAAAGCTCTGAAAGTTTCGGGTCGAGGTTCCTACCATCCTTGAATATGGATGCTTTGGCTAGCTTAAATTACTTTTTATCACTTAAAAATTCATGAGATGAAAGCTTAGGAAAACTTTAACAAACTGGCAGAAACAGTAACCAATGAAATTATCGAAGGAATTCAACCTGAAAACCTTACTTGGGAGCAAGGTTGGAATTCCAGAAATGCACCGAAAAATTATGGAAGCAATCAACAATTCCGTCCGTGGAAAATAAACCTTGAATTGTCTTAAAATTGAATAAGATCTGTTTTGGGAGGATTACTTCAGAAGAGAATAAGTTTGAAAGGTTATGTATTTCTTCCTTTAGGGCTATCAAATGATGGTGGTTGACCAACTGGGATAAAATAAATTAGGTATTTGAACAATTGGAGGGCTTGGGGAAAGACAACTAATACCAAGACTACCCTCGAATAGGTTCTTTCAATAGATAGGATGTAGACTAAATAATTGAGATTTTCCCTATCACTTTTCCAGCCATTTCCATCGCTCTGCCCAATCCATCAAGAACTCCTTTCTGTATTTTGAGATAGTTTTTGCCCCTTGTTGAACTTTGATATACAGTGCTGGATCTTGCTTATCGCTGTACCAGTTATAGCCCAGTTGATAATCATCAGGCGTGACTTTTCCTGGCCAAGAAACTGTACTGACATAGTTTCCTTCCAATCCATCCAACTCCGCGATAGGGCTACTGATTTTATAATATCCTTGTTCCGGTCCTTTTGAAGAGTACCTTACTCCATAAATACCACCTCCCAGGTAATATCCTGGCCAGGTCTGATTTTGGGCCTCTATCTCAAAAACGACAGAATCTTCGGAGACATTTATTTCCGGCCCATCAAATCTCCATTCTACCGTCGCATAAGCAGCTACAGTATCCTGAAGCGAACTTCCGCCCTTGAATACATTTCTGGAACTTCGCTGGATCTTTTCAAAACTTCCTCCCCAACTTTCGCCGGTAGGATCATCAGGGTCTCCGTTCATGAGGTAGGCCAAGGATGGAGTATCGCCCATTTTGATTTTCCCTTCGTAATAATGAATGAAGTCTTTGCCCAACTCACCTCGACCCTGAATGTAATTTTCATAAAAGGCATATGCTTTCAATTCATCGGGGGAATCATTGTCCATAAACCAACCTCTATATGTTGCATTTGCCTCGATCATCCAAAGGTCAGGGTGAGACTCTGCGATATAAGAATAGGCATTGATACTCCATTTCTTATTCGGACCTCCGATCCAATAAACTCTGATATTTTCTTTGATCTCAGGAGCGTCATGTAGTGCCTGAGCCAGGTCCTCAATTCCTCCCCATACCAAAACCCAAAGCGGTTGATCACTTTTCTTTTTAGCACAGGAAATAATCCATTCTGAACCTTCGGTAGGAGTGGTGTATCCTTTGAAAGGTGCAGCGTCTTTTTGCCCCTGCTTAGTTATCTCTCTTAGTAAATTAGGAGGCAGAAGTCCCGGGGCATTGGGTAGGAGCTGTTTGTAATCTTTTTCGTAGATATCAATCATATCTAAAAAATCCTTTTTGGTTCCATTACCGAAAGGTGATGAAACCAATCCTTCCAGCTGAAAGAGGTCTGAATACATCATTAAATGTATCATCGATTGGAAATCATCAGGATCTGTTCCGCCAATGTCCGAACTGATGATTACTCTAGGTTTGGCAGATTCATTCAATTGTGCATGGCAGCTAGAGCTTCCAAAAAAAATGAATATTCCTACAAAGGCTAGTAAAATACTTTTATTGCAAATCATCTTGCTTGGGGTTATTGAAAAGATTGGATGTAAATTTATTCTCGTATTTAGATAAAAACTACCTATATTATCTTAATAACCTATCGAATTCCGAGATGATGAAGCTTTTTGATGAAAAAAGAAGTGTTTTTAAGCCCTACGGTTTTTCATGTGAAATGTGGGTGCCCAATCTAATGCATAGACCTGATCGGCATAATGAAATTGAAATCAATTTTTTCCCAGAAGAAGGGGTTACCTACTTGTTTCAAGGAAGGAAAATCAAAATTCCGGCCAATAGATTCACCTTATTTTGGGCTCTGACACCTCATCAAATAGTAGAAGTCGAAACTAGCCTGCCTTATTATGTTTGCACTGTTCCATTTTCGGTTTTTTTGGAATGGAAATTACCTGCCAGCTTTGTAGAGAAAATTTTGAATGGAGAAATTATTTCTGAAACAAATCTTATCTATTCTTCTTCAGATGAGGCCAATTTCAAACGTTGGTTTGATGATTTCCAGGAAAATAAAAATCCTAAAATTGCTTTGTTGGAAGTTCAGGGTCGTGTAAATAGAATGGCTTTTGAATTTATACCAGACAGCTCAAAAGGTATTTCTGCTTCCCAAATCAAGGAAGCTAACCAAGTGGAAAAAATTGCTATGTTTATAGCTAAACATTATACAGAACCGATCAAAGTATCTGATATAGGAAAAGCCGTAGAGCTACATCCGGATCATGCTAATACCATCTTTAAAAAGACTTTTGGGACAACTTTAAGTGAGTACATTGCCGAAGAGCGCATTTCCCATGCACAGCGGTTACTTCTTACCTCGGATCTTCCAATCACCCAGCTGGCTTTCAGTTGTGGCTTTCAATCCATCAGTCGATTTAATGCCTCATTTCTGAAGATCGCAGGATTAACTCCTCGGGAATTTAGAAAAAGCAATAGTTTTCTAAACTGAAGATTGGTTCATACACTTCATATGGCTAATACCCCTCGTACTGTATGAATGGAACGAGACTTTGAAATATGAATGAACTGCTATGGTTTTTAAAAGAATAATATTTCTAAAAATCAAATGAATTCGCTACTGAATCTCTAAGTTTCCACCATAAATATTTAATAAGCTATTCCTTTCTTTGATCAATGGATCGACTGGAATTTTGGGCTTCCCGAGATCCTGACAGGAAGACAAAGCCAATGTGAAAATCATAAAGCTGACAAAAGACCAGTAAAAAGTTCGCATTAATAAAGATAAACCTTGGTTTGAACTATAAAAATACCCTGTACTGAAGCAACCGAGTGTAAAGAAAAAGTCCTGAGGACTTTTTTAGCGAGGGGCCAAGATGAGAGTGGCTGGGTTTTAATCTAAAATCCTTTTTTAAAGTAGTTTTTTAGTTATTGAAATCGAAGATACTGGGAGATCGTTCAAGGTTTGAAGATCCGAAGACATTCGATTCTTTAACGACCAACCAATTCATTTCTTTCCATTAATCTCATTATGGAGCAGGATCAAGACCCTTCTCTTTTAGGAGGAGCCCATCCCAAAAGTGACGCAATTCGGGAAGAGAATTGTGTGAGATAGAATCCTATAGAGTTGTCGGTACAAATTCAACCTTACCTCAAGTGATTTGTGGCTTCAGTGAGTCAGGGGGAATTTTCTTAGGCTGGAATGGGGCAATTTGGCCTGATTGCGCAATAAGAAGGAGAACAGGTTTAATGAGAAAATTTATTGGTTTATTTATTTAGGGATTTTTTCAATCTGTAATCAAAAATATACCAAGTTAGGATACCTATTCCCACTAAAATCAGTGATACTTTTATAATTGAGCTCCAGGAGCTGGCATATCGGCTAATCATAAAGAAATACATGTATCCTACGATCAATCCAGTAAATCCCCAGTTCATGAATTTCCAATTGCCCATCACTTTTGAGTTTGTCCCCTTACTTTGTTTATACTGTCTTTTCAAGGCAATCCAAATACCGGTCAGTATCAGTCCGCAAATGGATAATCCGCCTAAAAACCAAAAAATCTTGGTTGTCAGCCCACCCCAATTCCCAAAGTGTATTGGGTCAGCAATATCATTTAGGTACATAACAGTTGGGATATTTTCTGCTTTTTGTATGCCAACTACTTTATTTTGTAATGGATCCACATAGACTCTGTTGGATCTTTTGCGAACTAAAGCAACATGACTCTTGCCCCTGAAATAAATCGGTTGAGAATTATCTGAGGCACTTCTTTATATTAGGAGGTGTCTTTTGAATAAAAAAAGCAACCATTGTGGATTTTAGAGTTTATTCAGAATCTCTCGAATTAGTCTTTCCTTGTTTATCTTTTTTTTTGACTGGAGACTGACGATTTAAATAATCCAAATCCCACAGGCAACAGCGAAAAGAGAAAAGGGATTTTCTGCCTCCAATGTCCCGATCATTGCGATAAAGCTGATGAATAGTGTGCTTAAAAATTTTAATACTGACCACATAATCAGATGGTTTTGTGAATAACTAATATACTAATTTACGGGTGGGTTCAAATTTGTTGGATTATAAAAATGTAAATGAATAAAGATGTACTTATTTAAAAAAAAATGCCGCCTAACCTTTGAAATTGCAATGAGCTTTTTAGCAAAGTAACTATGAGCTTTTTAACAAACCATGGCGAGACATATTCAAGGTACCTTTGAAATAAAAAAAGTCATGAAACAAATTCAAAGTGTATACATAAACGGAAAGTTTTTGGTACCCAAGGGTTCTGAAACAGCAAAGATCATCAGCCCACGTGATGGCAAACCAATCGCTCAATTGACTTATGCAAATCAAGAAGATACACGTTTAGCTATTCAAGCTGCAAGTGTAGCCCTTGTTAATTATAGTCAATCCAGCATAGAAGAGAGATCTGGAATTTTAAAGCGGATCCACGATCAAATCACCAATCGTATTGATGACTTGATTAAAGCGACTATTTTGGAATATGGAGCAACAAGGGAACGTGCAAAATGGTCTAATTTGATTTCGGCCAGTACATTTCTCAATCAAATAGAGGTTATAAAAAATTACCCTTTTGAGAGGAATGTAAACGAATCCAAAGTAAAGATGGAAGCTGTAGGTGTTACTGCACTTTTTACCCCATGGAATTCAGTTGCGGGTTCCATCGCAGTAAAAGTGGCCTCAGCACTCTCTGCCGGTTGCACAATTGTGTTAAAGCCTAGTGAATTTGGAGCTTGGCAATCGCAAATTATCATGGAATGCATAGATGCGGCTGGGTTGCCAAAAGGTGTTGTGAACATGGTGAATGGGAGAGGTGATGAAATAAGCAAAGCAATAATGGAAAGCACGGAGGTCACTAAAATCTCATTTACTGGATCGACTGCAATAGGAAAAATTCTGGCTAAACAAGCTATCGAAACTATGAAGAGAGTAACTCTTGAGTTGGGAGGGAAATCTGCTAACATCATTCTCGAAGATGCCGACCTAGATACAGCCATTCCAATGGCATTGCAGGCTAGTTTTATGAATAATGGACAGGCATGTATTGCTGGTTCACGTTTATTAATACCTGCTTCAAAAAAGGAAGAGATAAAAAACCGTTTGATCGAAGCTGCCAGCCGGTTTATTGTAGGTAATCCATTTGACAAAGAGGTGAACATGGGGCCGGTTGCCAATCAAAAACAGGTCGACCGTGTTCAGCAGTATATCATCTCTGGTATAGAGGAAGGGGCTGAATTGGTCCATGGTGGACCAGGTCGTCCAAAAGGATTTGAAGAAGGCTATTATGTAAACCCAACTATTTTTATGGGAGCCAATAATTCAATGAAAATTTCCCGTGAGGAGATTTTTGGTCCTGTCCTTACCGTTATTTCCTATGAAAATGAGGAGCAGGCCATTGAAATCGCCAATGATTCTGACTATGGGCTAATGGCATTTATCAGTTCCGGTGATACTGAAAGGGCACAACTCATTGCAAATAAATTGAAAGCGGGTCGAGTCTTGATTAATACACTGAAACACGATCCGCTTGCTCCTTTCGGCGGATATAAGAACTCTGGTTTTGGAAGGGAAAATGGGGTCTTAGGGCTGGAAGAATTCTTGGAAGTAAAAACTCTAATCATGTAACGAAGCCCATCTTCCAGATTAAAATCGTCCAAACTAATTTTAGACGATTTTTTTATGTGCAATATCAATTGATAAATTTAGAAAGTCATGGAAATCAAGAAATCCGATAATAAAAGGCCCGGAATAGTATTTTCCTGCTACCATCAAAAAAGCAGGGATGGGGAACATTTTGTCCCAGAACATACTTTGAGCTACCAAATAGCAGGTTCTTTAATTCTTAATGATGGAACTAATGAATATTCACCTTCTCTGGGGTCTTTGCGTTTGATCCGGCGAAATCAATTAGTGAAATTCATAAAACATCCTCCTGAAAGTGGAGATTTTAAATCCATATCCATCTATCTGAGTCAAAAAATACTGAAGGATTTTTGTTTGGAATATGGTCTCAGTTCAGACGGAAAATACTCTGGTTTACCTGTGATCAATTTAAAAAAGACCAAAATTTTAGAAAATTATTTTAGTTCTTTAATTGGGTACCAGCAAACAAATAATTTCGAGGACGGTCAGATTGTCGAATTAAAAATTAAAGAGGGTCTATTGTTATTGATGCAATCAAATCCAGAGATTAAAAACATCTT
The DNA here is from genome assembly GCF_014206875.1 of Algoriphagus iocasae. Classification (GTDB taxonomy): domain Bacteria; phylum Bacteroidota; class Bacteroidia; order Cytophagales; family Cyclobacteriaceae; genus Algoriphagus; species Algoriphagus iocasae. Next base: position 44,583 of record NZ_JACIJO010000007.1, read on the forward strand.
ATTTGATTTTGCCGATCCTTTTAAGATTGATCTGGAAGCATTTATGAATCGAAATTACCACTTCAATGTTCATCTGGAAAGATTCGCCTATTTAACAGGAAGGAGCCTTGCTACTTTTAAAAGGGATTTTGAAAAAACTTTCGGTACTACGCCTCGTCGGTGGCTACAACAAAAGCGCCTAAGTGAAGCACATTACCTAATTTCAAAAAAGGGAGAAAAAGCATCCCATATTTATTTGGATTTAGGTTTTGAAAACCTTTCCCATTTTTCTTATGCCTATAAAAAAATGTATGGGCATGGCCCATCTTTATTATGATATGGAAATAGAGTCGTACTTAAGAAGAATAAAATAATATATTTGCAATCGCAAAACAGGAACTCCAAGTATCACTATGTGAAATTTAATTTCTTTCAAAACATTTAAAGACAGCAAACTGCCAAGCAGTTTGTCTGATTGTTTACTCTTTAAAGAAAGAAATTATGTTGACTGTACAACACCTTTCCTATACGCTTCCCAATAAAGACTTATTGTTTGCTGATGTTAATTTATCAGTAAACTCCCATGAAAAAGTTGCCTTAATAGGCAATAACGGGTCTGGTAAATCCACCCTGCTGAAAATCATAGCAAAAGAATTTCAAACATATGAGGGTCAGTTCAGTATTGGCGTTACCCCTTATTACATTCCCCAGGTTTTTGGTCAATTCAATCATCAGACAATTGCCCAAGCTTTGCGTGTCGAGGATAAATTGAATGCCTTACATCGAATTCTGAATGGTGATACCTCAGAGGATTGGTTTACTATTCTAAATGACGATTGGACCATAGAAGATCGTTGCAAGGAGGCATTGACTCACTGGGGGCTAGGAGAGCTGGATTTGAACAGATCACTTCAATCACTCAGCGGTGGTCAAAAAACAAAGGTTTTCCTGGCAGGTATCGCAATTCATGAGTCTAAAATGGTTCTTCTGGACGAACCGAGCAACCATTTGGATTTATCCGGTAGAGAAATGCTTTATGATTTTATCAGCACCACTAATAGCACACTGATCATCGTCAGTCATGACAGGAAATTGTTAAATCTGTTGGACAGTGTATGTGAATTGAGTCGGAGTGGGTTGAAAAGATATGGTGGCAATTATGATTTTTATGTTGAGCAAAAACAAATTGAAAAGAAAGCACTGAGTCTCGATATCCAAAGCAAAGAAAAGGCCCTGCGAAAAGCCAAGGAGAAAGAGCGAGAGACTGTAGAACGCCAACAAAAATTGGATAGCCGTGGAAAAGGGAAGCAGGAAAAAGCCGGGGTATCCAGGATCATGATGAATACGCTTCGGAACAAGGCAGAAAATAGCACCTCCAAATTAAAAAGTGTCCATGCCGAAAAAATCGGAGGGATCTCCCAGGATTTAAAATCTTTGCGGGAAACTGTACCTGGGATTGATAAAATGACTTTTGGATTTGATAATTCACAATTGCATAAAGGAAAGATTCTCTTTTCAGCAACGGATATCAATTTCAATTATGGGACTAAGCCAATCTGGAAAAGTAATCTGAAATTCCAGATTACTAGTGGTGAGCGTATAGCCATTAAAGGTAAAAATGGCTCTGGAAAAACTACTTTAATAAACTTGATTTTAGGAGTTTTAGCAACAAGTTCTGGAACAGTTTACCATGCTGAGAATAAGTCAGTTTATATTGATCAGGAGTATTCCCTAATCGATAACTCGATGAATGTTTACGATCAGGCCCAGCAATTCAATGAGTCATCCCTTCAGGAACATCAAATTAAAAGTAGGTTAAACAGATTTTTGTTTACGAAAGAAGATTGGATCAAACCCTGTAGGGCGCTTAGTGGGGGAGAGAGAATGCGATTACTTCTTTGTGGTATAACAGTATATAGCTCCTCCCCGGATATCATCATATTAGATGAGCCAACCAATAATCTGGATATTCAGAATATTGAGATATTGACTGCTGCCATAAACGAATATGAAGGTACTTTGATTGTGGTGTCACACGATGAAACGTTTTTGGAGCAAATAAAAATCGAAAGGGAGATTTCTTTGCTATAGGATGATATTCTTTAATCTTACTATTATAGGTTCAATTAAACGACCACTGGTTTTTACTGATAATTGCAATATTGGTTAGGTAAAGCAATTCTATGGGAAGATAGGGTGCCTAATTGAACTAGGTGGTAAAATCTTAAGGATGATTAATTTCCTTTAAATTGTGGTATTCAATGAAGTAAATTTTGAGGGAAAAACCGGATTATTGTCTGGAGAAAACTAATAGAATCCTTTTCTGAAATACTTTCTGTGTTCCCTAACAAACCTCTTTTATCTCAAATGTGGACTATTTTTAAAAAGCATATAGAAAAATTTGCAAAAGTTTCTGATACTGAGTTTGAAGAAATTATAACATTCTTTGAAACAAAAACAGTGGGTAAAAAAGAAAATCTAGTAGAGCAAGGTCAGATTTGTAGACATCATTTCTTTGTTTTAGAAGGATTACTGAGAAAGTTTTTCATCAATGAAAAAGGAGCGGAACAAACCACCGAATTTGCAATAGAGACATGGTGGCTTACAGATAATTTTGCTTATGAACGTCAAATAAGCACCGAATTTTATATTCAGGCAGTTGAAAAATCTGTTATACTTTTAATAACCCAAGAGAATCAGGAGAAGCTATTTCAAAAATTCCCTCAAATGGAACGCTATTTCAGGTTTGTGTATCAGCGGGCATATGCGGCAGCACAAAGACGTATTCAATTTCTTTTTTCAATGTCCAAAGAAGAATTTTATTATCAAGCTGTTAGAAATCATCCCGAATTCATCCAGCGTGTCCCACAATATTTAATTGCCTCCTACTTGGGATTCACTCCTGAATATTTGAGTGAAATCCGTAAGAGACTTCTTTCTTAAACCAGTTTAAGTTTTTTTCTTTTCCCGTAGTTCAATTTTGTATTATTCAATTTAAAACTTCAAAACAATGCAAAAGCGATTAAACTTTAAGGAATCAGCGCCAAAAGCGCTTCAAGCGATGATTGGTTTAGAAATGTCCCAATCAAAATCCTCACTGTCTCAATCAACCAAGGAACTGATTAAAATCCGTGCTTCACAATTAAATGGATGCGCTTATTGTATCAATATGCACACTCAGGATGCAATTAAAAACGGTGAATCCTCTCAGCGAATTTTTCTTATGAGTGCCTGGAGGGAAACGGAGAATATCTTTACAGAAGAGGAAAAGATAGTGCTGTCAATGACAGAAGAAGTAACTTTAATCCACCAAAAGGGATTGTCAGATGATACCTATACCAAAGCAGTGCAATATTTTAGTGAAACTCAAGTTGCAGAAATTATCACTGCTGTAATTTCTATCAATTTATGGAACAGGGTTGTGTTGAGCACCCATCTTTTGATGGGACAAAGCCTTGCCTAATAGGATGAGAAAAGTCACAGGATTTAGAACCTGTGACTTTTTTCGTTAATTGAGAGGCATTTCATTCTTTATTGAAATTTCTGTTTTCTCAATTTATCTAAAACTTAGCCGTTCCAATTCCACCTTATTAGTATCATTTTTTTGTCAAGATTGCTTTAATGATTCAATTAATTTGACGCCTAATCCTAAATCCTCTAACAATACTTTTCTTTGCTAAAATCTGTTATTTGAACAGTGGGAAGCAGGTGATAAGATTTTTTATAAATCATTGATTTTTTTGATCTGTACTGAGGGGATTAGTCAGTTCTTTTTTGATTTACAATAGGATATTTGCTAGATGGAAAGAGCACTGAGAATCATGATAGCATGAGCTTGGAGGAGTTTGAATTTAACTACCACTAAAACAAAATCATGATTGATTTGAAGAACATTCTTACAAGTGAAATTCATCAAGGGCAAAAAGGAGGGAAAACCGGATGTGGTTTCGATAATACTGGAAATTCCATACTTGGTGTTTTTTAATCTTAATTCTATTTATTTTTATATGATCCCTAAAAAAATAATCCTCATCAAAATAAAAAGCTCCATGAGGAGGGGAGAAGGGCGCTCTGCACTCTCAAAGAATGTTTTCCGAATAATCTGTGCTTATTAACAAAGTGGAGATGTTGATCAGAAATAATTCGTCAGTGAAAAGGACAAAAGATCTTTATTTCTTCTATCTTTTCTATTTTCAATCACCTTACGCAATTTTCAAACTCATTGAAAGAGAAAAGTAATTCGCCCCATCAATCCCAGCCCTGATTTATTCCTGATATGCCTATTTTTTACCGCAACCTTTCATCAAATTTCTTGATTTCTTAATGGTTTTTATTGTGGATGTCACAAGATCGGAGCGCATTTAACCTAAAGGTAATAATCAATGATTTTTTGATTTAGAAAATCGAGTGTTAACAGTATTGTATTTTTTAATTACAGGAATTTCAAAAAATACAAAACCACAATTTTGAATTGGATTAAACTTTTTACTGGAATGAAATAAGTCATACTTCCAATTGAAATGGATTTTCGAACAATCAAATTTACCATCTCCGGCAAGGTTTTTCTCCATCACGATTTTTTCACTTTTTCATAACTAAAATCAGACCGAATGTTCCTCTGATGATTTCGTCATTTGCGGAATGAAAAAAGCTATCCTATTCCTTGTTCTACAGCTTTTTTGGAGCATCAGCTGGAGTCAAAATATACCTCAGGCTAATTACATGCCCATCATTGGTGAGAATCCTGTTCTTTCCAAAAATGTTTACTTCCTCAGTCTTTTGGATCAAGATCCCGGTATTCAGGAACTTCTTAAAAAGGACCCCGAACTCACTGAAATCACCCGCCATAAATTCCAAGTACTTTCTGAATCTCTTACTGCTTGTGGCAAAAATGCTTCCTGTTATCCTGCCGCTCTTGGATTTTCAGATCAGGAGATCGAACTGATTTCTAAAAGACTTATCGAGCTCGCCAATCAAAATCAACACTTTTCTGATTTGGCTACCAAGCACCTTGCCCCATCAGGAATGTATCAGTTGATTTATTCTGAGGATCCAGCAGTGTTTATTGCCAATGCCTGGACACAGGATGCTACTGCGATCAATCATATTATTTCAGTTTATGGCAAAGGGGAAAAGTCAAATTATCCCAAAATTGATTCTCTGGGGATGAACCTCAACTCATCCACCTATCTCGCCAATATCCAGGCATTGAGCGAATTGGCGAAGGTTAAATATGAAAATGCATCACTCTTCTATCAACTGACACTAGGCTATGCCATGGATGCTTTGGCCATGGCAAGATTTGAGAGGGCAGGTGACTTTGAACCCATGATGCAGCTTGAAAACAAAGCAGCTTTTGAAGCCACTAAAAACACTTCCTGGGAAGAATATGAGTATCCATTGATCCTGATTCCAGGTGCCGGAACGGATAATTACCTGGACAGTCTGAGTTCCGGTGGGGTCATCAGATGTCAATTGGCCTACGATGCCTATAAGAAAAAGAAAGCTCCCTTTATTCTGGTTTCAGGTGGATATGTGCATCCATACAAGGTTTTGCACAATGAGGCAATCGAAATGAAGAGGTATCTCCTGAAGCTTGGAGTTCCCGAATCAGCAATTTTGATTGACCCGCACGCCAGGCATACCACTACCAATATGAGAAACACCGCCAGGATCATGTTTCGATATGGTTTTCCCACAGATAGACCTTCGATCACTGTCACCACACCATCCCAGAGTGCCTATATCTACTCTGATTTGATGCATGCCAGATGTATGAAAGAACTGGGTTACCATCCTTATAAAAACGGGAAAAGGATTTCTTCCACTATTGCAGAATTCTTCCCATTGATTTCCTCCTTTCAAATTGATACCGATGAACCACTTGACCCTTAAAATTTATCCGATCCAATTCCTACTGTTTCTCTGCATGCTTCTAAACAGTAGTCTGTCAGCTCAGGAAATGTCCATTTCAAAAATCCAGACTCTTTCTGAGCTGGGAGCAGCTCAAGGGGTTTCTAAAATCAACGATCAGATTTATATCTACGGAGACAGGGAAGTGGGAATGATGAGATCCTATTCCTACAATGATACCTTGGTCTATTCAGGTGAGGAATTTCTGTTTACCGTGGACGGTAAGGATGTCATCAACCACCCCACTGGAATCGCCTATGCAAAGGGACATCCCACATTTATTGGAAACTCGATCCGTCTGAATCCGGAAGGAACCCAATGGAAAGCAGTCATCTATGCAATTGATTGGGATGGTTTTCTAAAAACCAAAACTCTGGATGGCAACCTATTGGCCACGATAGATGACGATGCCTGTATTCAGGGAACCCGTCCCGAATTCATCCACTATCAGAATAGAATGTTAGTCGCCACAGCAGATTATGGACCTGCTAAAAATGAAGTTCGCCTTTACGATCCATCGAAATTGTTGAATTCCAAAAGAACTTCTGAACAAGGGGTTTTAATCGGAAAATTCACCTGCTCTCCATGGGTACAGAATCTACATTGGATCGCCGATCAGGGTGTATTGGTTTTAATCCAGAATCAAATTGAAGGCCGCCTTTGGAGATTGACATTCCTGGATCTGGAAGCCTCACTCAAAACAGGAAAAGAAGTAGTCCTCAAGCAAATCGACTTTGATAGAAAAGATGAATTGGAAGGCTTTTGCCTGCTAAATCCCGAATTGGGAATAGCAGTATCTTCCTCCAGAACCCAAAATGCCGCATTGATAAAAATCCACTAATTCTTAAAAATTAACTACATGATGAAAAGATTATTACATGTGATCTTGGTATCACTTGTTTCTTTTGGCGTCACTTTTGGCCAGGGAATCATAAGGGGTACCGTAACAGACCAGGATGGAGTGCCACTCGATGGGGTTTCCATCCTTGAAAAAGGCACCACGAATTATGACATTACAGATCCGGATGGAAGCTTTGAACTCAATGCAAAGGATGGAGCTGTATTGGTTTTCACCCTGATGGGATATGGTACCAAAGAAGTAGAAGTAGGTAGCCAAACAGAGTTGAACGTTCAGTTGCTTGCAGAGGATCTTTCTCTGGACGAAGTAGTAGTCATCGGATACCAAAGTCTCCGTAAATCGGATCTTACCGGTGCCGTTTCAAATCTGAAGGCAAAGGACCTGAATTTATCCACCCCTACACTTGGACAGGCGCTAACAGGTAAAATTGCCGGGGTACAGGTTTCCCAGGTATCCGGTGCACCGTACGAAACAACCAAAATCAGAGTAAGAGGTATCGGTTCCATCAATGCCAGTTCGGCACCATTGTATGTCATCGATGGATATCCGGCAGCCAATGATGTCTATATCAATCCAAATGATATCGAATCCATCGATATCCTAAAGGATGCCGCATCTGCTGCAATCTATGGATCCAGAGCTTCCGGAGGCGTGGTATTGATCACGACCAAAAGAGGGAAGGAAGGTAAAGCACAAGTGGAATTTGACTATCAGTCAGGAATTCAGCAATTGGCCAAAAAAGTGGATTTACTGAACTCCTCCCAGTTTGTAGATCTTCTGATTGATGCCAGAAACAACAACTATAGAAACCTGATTGAGAACTCCGGGAGAGCTTGGGATGATTCCATGTATTCTGATTCCAATCAAACCAGGGTATCAAATGTAGGAAATGCAGGAGGGGTAAGTATTCCAACCGAATTCTATGATTTTGCCAACCAACAGGCCATTGCACCTCAATATGATACTGACTGGCAAGATGTGCTTTACAGAAATGCCCATTCCCAGCGCTATAACCTTTCTGTCAATGGAGGTAATGAAAAATCCCGTTATTTCTTGAGTGGTGGCTACCAGCATCAGCCAGGTATCATTGAAACGACCAATCAAGATCGTTTTAACCTGAGATTAAACGTTGATTCCAAAGTGAGTGAACGATTCAGAGTAGGGGCAAACGTAGCCTTTACCAGCAATATCAACCGCGAAGTTCAAGAGGGAAGATTCAATCAAGGGCCGATTCTAGGAGCTTTGATTTATATGCCGATCTTTAAAGCCTACAATGAGGACGGAACGTTGGCAAAAAATGAGGCCGCTTCCCTTTCTTCTGCCTATGGATTCCAAAGTATAGAAAACCCTCTTGCCTTGGCCAGTGAAACGATCATCAGCCGTCGGGGACAAAGAGGTACCTACAATGCCAATGCAAGCTATGATCTTTTGAAAGGATTGACTTTCAAAGCCAACTTAGGCATGCAGACCTACTTTGAGAAGTATGAATTCTATAAACCAACCAGCTTGAGCAGCGGAGCTAATCCTCCCTATTCTGACCAGGCGAAGAATGCCGCTTATGCTACCGCACAGACTTATGACCGTAGGGATAAATTGGGAGAATTTACCCTGGCATACCTGAAGGATTTCAACAAGCATTCCATCAATGCACTTGCAGGTTATACCGTTCAGGCAACTGATACAGATGTGATCAGTGTCACTTCCAATGGGTTTGAAAATGACAATATCCCTGAAATCACCGGAAAAGGAGCAGACCCTACCAATTTCCAGATGAATGGAGGTACTGGTAAAACCCAGTCCAGATTACTTTCATATTTGGCCAGAGTCGGTTATAATTTCGATAGCAGATATTATCTGACCGCATCTTTTAGACGGGATGGATCATCCAGATTCGGTCCATTGAACAGGTATGGTAATTTCCCATCCGTATCTGCCGCATGGAATATTTCCAATGAATCATTTTACAATGATTGGTTAGGCCAGGGTTCTTCCTTGAAACTTAGAGCAAGCTGGGGTCTTAGTGGAAATAACAACATCGGAGATTACAACTTTGCCCAAGTGATGTCTACCTCACAGCCGGTGGTTTTTGGAAATGGATCTGTAGAATCAGGGGTTTGGCCATTAAACATGAGGGATCAATCCTTGGGTTGGGAATCTACCAGCCAGTTTAACGTCGGTGTTGATACCGAACTGTTTGATGGACGTCTATCTGTCATTGCCAATGCTTATTTGAGCCGATCTTTTAATTTGTTGCTTAATAGACCTATTTCTGCCATTTCTGGAGCCACTTCTGTCCTGACCAATATGCCGGACTCCAAAGTGGAAAACAAGGGTATTGACCTACAGGTTGATGCAGCGGTTGTTTCCAAAAAGGATTTCAATTTGAATCTAAGTGGTAATATTTCCCTAAACAGAAACAAGGTTTTGGATCTAGGAGATGCCAGTACCATTCTTTCCAGAGGTGCGGAAAGATCCTATCTAACTCATATCACCACTACAGGCCAACCTATCGGAATGTTCTATGGATTTAAAGTAGTCGGAATGGTGAGAGAAAGTGATATGGAAAATATCGCTGCAGATGATGCAGTTTATAATGCTGCAACCCAATCTTTCCCTGAAGGGTATCAAATCCAAGGCCCTCCAAGATCTTTGGCTTCCAGCAATCCGCTACGGCCTGGAGATCTTTACTTTGAAGATGTCAACGGTGATGGAATTGTCAGTGACGAAGATAAAACAGTCATAGGTACTCCATATCCAGATTTTACGTATGGGTTGACCCTCAGTGGAAATTTCAAAAACTTTGATTTCGCAGTGGCAATGAACGGTTCCCAAGGAAATGAAGTCCTTGACGGACAAGATTATTACCTCTTCAATATGGAGGCTTCTGGAAACCAATATGCAGTCGTAGACGACAGATTCCGCAGTGAAAATGAGCCTGGAAACGGCTGGGTGTATAAAGCATCCCGAGGTGGTACACAGAGTAATAGTACACGTCTTTCCACTTTCTATATTCAGGATGGATCCTTCTTGAGAATCACCAATATCACAGTGGGTTATAGCTTCAAAGCTGAAACCTTGCAGCAAATGAAGGTGTCTGGGTTCCGTGTTTATGCTGGTGTGGACAATGCATTCACTTTTACCAAGTACTTGGGGTATAATCCTGAAGTCGATTATAACAATGGAGCAAACCTTACTCCAGGGGTGGATTATGGAAAATATCCTTTGATGAGATCCTTCAACCTGGGTGTTAAAGTCACATTCTAATCGTTTCCAAAAAAATAATGACATGAAAAAATTAATTGTATATATTCTTACAGTGTTAGTCTCCGCTGCAATGTTCTCTTGCGGGGAAGATTTCCTGGATATTTCTGATCCCAATGCTGTGCCTTCCGGTGAATTCCTGACAACTCCTGCTGATGTGGAAGCCGCTGTCAATGGAATTTATGCTGCCATCAGAAACAATAGTGCACTGGGAGAAAGCAGTGGACTCTATATTGATGAGCGCAGTGATGATATGGGCAGAAATGATAACCAGTCCAATGCCGGTGAACCCTTCCAGTTCAATGATTTCTCTTTGATTCCAAGCAATACCTACTTGAAAAACCATTGGTCGGCCCTGTATACCATTGTTTCAAGAGCAAATTATGTCATCAATAATATCGAATCGGTAGCTTATTCAGATGATAACCTGAAAAGTTCCCATTTGGCTCAGGCATCTTATCTGAGAGCTTTGGCCTATTACCACTTGGTAAGGAAATGGGGAGGCGTGCCTTTGGTAACGATAGAAGTGAAAACTCCTGACGAATTGGAAGCAGTTACCTACCGAGAGACCGAAGCCAACATTTATGCCCAGATCATTGCAGACTTGGAAGTAGCCACTTCCAGCACTCTTCCTGATCACCAGCCTATTTCCGGAAAAGGCAGAGTTTCAAAAGTAGCTGCCCATGCACTATTGGGTGAAGTGTATTTGACCATGGGAAGCAATGAGATTCCCGGAAAAAGCCCAAGTGAATATTTCTCGCTTTCCAAACAAAACCTGGAAACTGCCTATCAGAAAAGAACCTTTGGTGACCTAAAGGAAATCAGTTATGAATCGGTGTTTGACGTAGACCAAAAATCGACCAATCCGGAGATTATTTTCCAAATTGTGTACCGACAGGGAGATCAAAACTTAAGTTCGGCTGTAGCCAGAAACAATCAAGCCCTTGGTGAAACCATCAACTCCCAAAGACCTGCCACTGGTAGTGGTACCCGGGTAAATTTAGACTTGGTCAATGAATACGAAGAGAATGATCCCCGTAAAGACTTTTCTGTGAATTATGCAGAAGATGCAAGGGTGCAGGAATATTTTATCTCTAAATACAGGGATGTCAGTGATGCGGCTGGCGTAAATGGATTTGGTGGAAACGATCATATCATGATGCGCTATGCAGATGTGATTTTATTGCTTGCAGAAGTAAATGAACGACTTGGAAACACCTCAGAGGCAATTGCCATGCTTAACCAGGTTCGGGACAGGGCAGGACTGCCACTTTATGAGCAAGCCATGCAAAACCCGGATTATGCGACACAATTTCCAACCTTGAAACTGGCGATACTTCATGAGAGGAGAGTAGAGTTGGCTTTCGAGCAAAAGAGATGGTATGACCTCCTAAGAGCTTTCAATAATTCAGAATTGGTGATGTATTTCAAGGAGAAGGATCAGTCGGAATATGGCATTGCCAACCTTCAGAATATTTCAGAAAAAGACAGGTATTATCCAATTCCATTCGATGAATACCAGCTTGATCCAGAAAGGATGTACCAAAACCCTGGATATAACTAGTAGAAGAATAATAAAAGGAGCTTTAATAAGCTCCTTTTTTATTGAGCCAAGTTCAAGTCGAATAGAGACTATTAAAGACCATAAAATCCTGTTCTTCTTCTTCCTTTTCTGAACCAATGACATCAAACAGTTCATAGCTGGAAATCAAGAAACTCAGCCCTTTAATTTCATAAAAGACATTTGAAAATTGATGTTCTGTTTCTAGGTCCGTATCATATTCCTGTATCTGTTTCTCAGAGAATCTCTGGAGTATTCAAATAGGGGTAACAATCAAGGGTATTCATAAATGGTTCAAATTTCACACGCTGAAAATTTTTAATATCTTCGATTTCAGCAGACCATAGAGTAAATGCATCCCTAATAGGTATGCTAATGGGCCAAAATCAGAACTGGAGAAATTAGGGCAATGACCGATTTGATTACTTTCTTTAAAGGATTAACTCCTGTTTCAACTGAGAGCTTGGAGAAATTTTCAGATTTGTTCCGACCTAAACTTCTGAAAAAGGGAGACTACTTTATTACAGAAGGAAAAGTTGCCACAGAAATTGGCTTTTTAGAAGCGGGCATTATCCGGGCATTCTACAGAAACAAGGAAGCTGTGGAGTACAATAAGCATTTTTTTATCAATCCCTGTTTTATTGGTGGATATGCTTCCCTCATCACCGGATCGCCAAATCAAATAATCCAACAGGCATTAGTAGACTGTAACATACAGGTCGCAAATTTTACAGAAGTACAAAACCTGTATGAAAGTTGTCCCGATCTTGAAAGAGGTGCCAGAAAATTGGCAGAACAGTTTTTTGTACAGAAGGAACAACGGGAAATTGAAATCGTATTGCTGGATGCGGAAAAGCGTTATCAGCTATTCCAAAAAGACTTTCCGCAGTTAGAGCAGCTCATTCCTCAATATCATATCGCTTCTTACCTGGGCATTACGCCCACTCAACTTAGCCGAATTAGGAAAAAAATTTCTGGTAAGTAGCATTTATCAACCTATGTAAATGCATTTGGTTTTTGGCTTCTTCAAATTTGCTGCAAGTACTAGCTATAAGGCAAACTGAAAAAGCTGAATTTGGCTATTCAAGGTACTTTCAAGAATTCCCATTCCCGAACCAAACCATTTGCTATGGAAATCCAGACACCCTATACCGTTTTGGTATTGTTGAATGCTAAGTCACATTGGCTTGCCCTAACCAGAGATCAAAGGAGTGAATTTGTCAAAAATGAACTGGTGCCTATTTTAAATAGAGTCAGTGACAAGGTCGCTGTGAGGTTTTTTGATAGTGAGTATTTTCATGCATCCATTTCGGACTTTTTGATTCTAAATGTCAGGGATTTGGATGGCTATAAATTGTTTATAGAATTGCTTCGTGATACCAAAGTCTACAGCATACCTTATTTTGAAATTAAGGATATCATTATAGGTCAAGAGAACCTGTTTGAAACTTTCAATGAGCAGCTTAAAACTGATGACGTATGAAAGTGACAGGTAACACCATCTTAATTACAGGAGGCTCATCAGGTATTGGCTTGGCCCTTGCCAAGCGTTTTTTGAAACTTGGTAACAAAGTCATTATCACTGGCCGTAACGAGGAAAAATTAAAACAAATAAAGGAGGAACTCCCGGAAATCCATTGCTTCGTTGGCGATTTGACCCACAAAAGCTCACTGGATGAACTCGTATTATTGATGGAGCAGGAGTATACAGACCTCAATATCCTAATCAACAATGCAGGCATTCAATACAACTACAGCTTTGTAGATGAACCAGATCTTTCATATAAAATTGATTACGAAATATCCACAAATATTACAGCGCCTATAAAACTTACTGGGTTTTTACTGCCCATACTTCTTAAAAACCAGAACAGTGCCATAGTCAATGTCAGCAGTGGACTTTTTATTGCCCCAAAAGCATCTGCATCGGTGTATTGTGCCAGTAAATCTGCCATTCATAGTTTTACCAAGACACTTCGTTATCAGTTGGAAACTACCGATACAAAAGTCTTTGAAATCATTCCTTCTTTGATTGATACCCCTATGACTGAAGGAAGAGGTAAATCCAAAATTTCTGCCGAACAGCTGACGGATGAGTTTTTCAGGAATTTTAAAAAGAACAAAACTGAAAGCTATATCGGAAAAACTAAGTTGTTGAATTTTATTCAAAGAATTTCCCCAAAGCTCTCAGACAAGATCATGAAAAACGGTCTTTAACTTTAATCGAACCAAATGAAATGAAACCATTACTTGTTTTACTTGCTGTATTTGCCGTTTCCCTCTTGACAACCAAGGTTATACACAGGAGATTTGAATTCGCGTTATCCGGGAGAATTGCCATGTCCGCAATGCTTGTATTCACGGCACTGGCACACTTTGTATTTACCAAAGGCATGTCCATGATGTTACCCGATTTTATTCCTTACAAAACCTTGATTGTTTATGGGACTGGCATTTTTGAAATTGCAGCCGCAATTGGGCTTTTAATTCCAAAATTTAGAGTGATAGCAGCATGGTTGTTAATCGGATTTTTCATCCTTATCCTGCCGGCAAATATTTATGCAGCCCTAAATCATATCGACTACCAAAAAGGAACTTTTGATGGATACGGCTTATCGTACTTGTGGTTCAGAATCCCCTTACAATGCGTTTTCATCTGTTGGACTTATTTGTCCTTTAGGAAAAATAATTCAGGTTAAAATAGGGTCGTTTCTAAACTGCTAAGATACTTTATGGGTAAAATGTAGATATACCTTTGTCTATAAAGCTATTTAGAAATAGTAATTCCAATTCCTTCTTCTAGAAAAATGAATCTACCAAGGAAAAATGGGTCAGAATTTAAATACCTCCCTAACAAAATCATCTGTAGGAACTGGATGACCTTGAGGTATTAAATCTTAGTGGTAATACGCGGGGAATGGAGCATTCTTAATTACCCATTGTCTTTCTAAGGTATTTCATTCTCGGAATTCAAAATTTTGAGATATGTATTATGGATTGCAACCTGATAACTACCGGAACCCGAACAGCATTATTATATGGAGGAAATTTCCTTTACCATTTAAACTGTCAAGTTTTCCTTGATAGTTGGTGTTTTTTATTTTTGACCTTTTGTTTAGAATTGAAATCAGATCTAGTTGTTTAGATTCAAATGCTTGTTTGGACAATGTTTCTCTTCATTAAAAATAAAAACCAATGGTGATAATTCAATTATAAAAGGGCTTTTATTGTATTTCAGATCCAAAAATGCCTGTTACTAGAATAGTCCCAAAAAGTTAGACATTACTTGGAGGTACTTTTATTAGCAGAAAAATGAAGTATTCGGTGAGCTTGAAAACGAATGATCTTCGGACTATTCCTTGCGGGAAGGATCATCTTTTTACTTAACCTTTAACTCTTATCCAGAGTAGAGCTGATCTTTTTATCGGCACAATCTGGCCCAAGAAGCGCACATTGAAGAGGGAAAGGTGCGGTATTTACTGTGAAAAAGAAATCTAAATGGTTTTCATAGTCATTTTTTTTTAAATTAATTGTTAAAGTTAGTTTTCATTTCAAAAAATTATTAGATTTAGAAAATAGTTTGAACGAAAACTAATAGTATTTTAAGTTTTTATCTCTTTAAATGAATTTCGAATAAAATAATATGTATTTGGTAATTATAATTTTTTTTTATTGTGATTAAGATAACCTAGAAAATTCTTTGAAAACAATAAAAAGGTATACTTAAACCTTAATTAAGATTGATTTCATTCAATTGAACATTTTAGAATTTTGTTTTAAAACAAACCATTAACCCAAGATGAGAAAAAAAATACAAAGATTTTTATGCCCTATTTTAATACTAATTTTTACTATTATTTCCTGTAAAACAAAAGATGAGAATTCTACTCATAAATTTTCAGATTTTGATAGGGAGAAGGTTTTATCTGAAAATATTGAGTCATTTTCAGTAAATGAATCGGAGATAAGTACAACGATAAAAGTTCCTAAAAATTTAAATAATGAATTTTATCTTTCAGACGTAATTGATAGTGTTTGGTATGTAAAGCTAGGCGACATACCTTCTGATATTATGACAGATAATTTACTGAAAATTAAAATTTATAAGAAGAGAATTTATGTTTTGGATGGTAAAAATCAGGATCTATATGTATTCAAGGAGAATGGTGATTTTCTCTTTCCTATTTATAGTTCAGGGATGGGGCCAGGTGAGTTTACAAAGGTAAGTTCATTTAGTATAGTGCCTGATAAGGATCAAATTGTAGTATTTGATGATAGATTGTCAAAGATTTTGTATTACACGTTAGATGGTCAATTTCTAAAAGAAAACCGAATTGGATTTAGGTTTTTGGATTTTGAATTTATTGACAATAATACAATAGCTGTTGATTTAAATAAGACTTTTAATGACCATATTCCTGAAATAGAAAATAATCAACTTGTCATGGTTGATAGCACATGGAAAATTATTTCAAAAGCAGCTCCTTATGATGCATCAACCGAAAGAGGGTTATTTTTTTCGGGGAAAACATTAAGAAATGGAATTGATGGGTTAACTTATCTACAGCCTTTTACTTCGACTGTTTATAGCATTGATAAAAGTAAGATTGTTCAACCAAAAATATTTATAGATCTTGATAAAAATGCTTTACCTGAGAACACTAAGTTTAATATGTCCTTTGATGATTTTATGGGTACCTATGGTTTAAATCATGCATTTCTTGTTGAAAATGGATACGACCTAAAGGATGTGTATTATTTTGAAATGCATTATGAAGGAGGTAAAAGAAGATATGCTTTTCATTCAAAATCAACAGGCAATATTTTTTATGGTATTCCAAATAGGGACTTGGAGATTTTGGGATTTTTTCATATTTCTACATCTATACCAGAAGACAATGTATTGATAAGCTATGTTTCCTCTGAAGAAATTGCAGCTACTAAATCATCAATATTAGATTATGGAATTAAGGATAAGAATTTAATTGATGTTTTGGAAAAAACCTATGATGATGACAATCCAGTTTTGATATTTTATAAATTAAGAAAGAATTTCTAATATGAGAACGGAATCTTCTATCATTGAATTGGCAGACAAAATTTTAGTAAAAACAAGTAGAAACAATAGTAGAATTGGATTGTTTGATGGCAAATCTGGTATTTCATTTTATTATTATCTATTAAACTCGCAGCCAAAGAATTTTAGTTTAGCAGAAATTCTTATTGATGATGTTGTTAATAGGTTGAAAATTGGATCAACTGATACCTCATTCGCAACTGGAATTTCTGGAATTTCTTGGATGTTAGAATTTTTATCCCGCGAGGGCTTCATTGAAGGTGATCCAGACGAGATAATTAGTCCACTAGATAATTCAATATTTTTGGATGTTGCTTTTAATTCCATGAGTTCCACTGGTTTTGAGACTGGTACATTAGGGTATTTATTTTATTATATAAATAGATATTTTAATTCCAGAACGGGTTCTCTTCATAAAATAATATACGAAAAAACTATAAAGAAATTACTCAATGAATTATATATTCAAATTGAAAATAACCAAATGAGAATTTCTCCTGGCCAAGAATTTTCTGTTTTTTGGGATTTGCCAATTTGCTTATTTCTCCTCACTCGTCTGGTTCAACTTAAAATCTATGAAGAAAAAGTTGTTCAAGTCATTAAGTCACTTATTCCTAATATTCTTGAGCTTAGACTTTCTCTACATGCTAATAAATTAACTTTATTATTAAGTTTGGTTTATTTTAATAATTATTATTTTGATAAGAGATTGATTGATATTCAGGCCTCATTGTTGAAGGAATTTGATTTTCATCATATGCTTTATAATGAATTTAGAGATAAAAGCCTTCATTTTAAAAATGGAATCTCTGGAATTTATTTTATCTTGATTATTTTTTCTAATTGGTCCAATGAAAATCATTCTTTGATTTTTGATTCAGAGATAAATTTGATTAAAAAAAAGATACTTAATTCCTCTTTTTGGGATATAAATCTAGAACATATTTCTGAGGTGGATACATTGACTTCTTTTGAATTAGGTATACCTGGTATTGTATTTACATTTTCTCATTTTTATTTATCAAAATTAGTTTATGAAAAAGGTTGATTTAAATGATGTTTGTATAATAATTCCTGTTACTCTCGATTCTATTTCCAGATTGGAGAATTTAGTTTGTATTGTGAATTTTATATCTGATAATTTCGAAGTGGAGATTCAATTGCTAGAAACTGCTCCATACCCAAATTACATCATTCAAAAATTGCTTCAAGGAAAAATTAATTATCATTTTTTTCCATCTAGTGATGTTATTTTTCATAGAACAAAATTTATTAATAACCTTGTGAGTAAGACTAATAAGAATATTGTAGGTGTTTGGGATTCAGATGTTCTTTGTCATCCAAATCAGATTGTTGAGTCTATAAATCTATTAAAGGAAGATAAGGTTGATTATGTTTATCCTTATTCTGATAGGTTTTTAGATACTTCTAAGATTATTAGAGAGCTTTACTTTGAAAAGTTGGATTTAAATATTCTGCTAATGCTTCAAGGAAAAATGAAAGAAATTTATGCTCCAAAACCTGTTGGAGGAGCTTTTTTTATTAACAAGCAGAAATATATTTCTGCCGGACTTGAAAATGAAGAATTTTATGGCTGGGGAGTTGAAGATGGAGAAAGAGCTACCCGTTTTTCTATATTAGGTTTGAAAAGAGGTAGAGTTGTAGGGCCGCTTTTTCATCTTACTCATGATAGAGGTATAAATAGTCAATTTCATTCTATTCAACAAGATGTTTCTAAAAGAAACATTCTTTTCTCTATTGGTACTATGTCAGAAATGGAATTGAAAAATTTTATTAATAAATGAATTTTTTAATTATTCTATATTTGAAACCAAGTTTTAGTTTTATTAATATTTGTTTTAATTTTAATTTTATTGTTTATGAAAATTTCATTGAATAGAAAAAAGAGTAGTATCAGAAAGATTGTTCTTGGTTCTTCTGCAGCTACATTAGGTATTTCACTTTTGCTTGCGGTAAATGCTGAAGCTCAATCTTCAAGTTCTTGTGATAATTGGGTTTGGGGTTGTGATTCATTATGGCAAGAACAGTTGACAAATATTCCTTGTACTAGAGAGATTTGTTGGATTCCAGGTGTTGCTTGTGATACCTATTGTGGTATGACTGTAAGGTGTATTGACGGTCCTGATTTTGCTTGTGCAGGTGGTTATTCCTGTAAGGTTTAAAATAGGTTTAAATAATTGTACTTTGCTTTTTCTTGGTTTGGGCAAAGTACTTTTCTTGTTTTAAATGATTGTTTTTTTTATCTCTAAATCAATCAAATTATTTTCTATTTTAAGTACTTTATTCATTTGTTTGATTGAAGTTTTGTCGACTTGTTTATTTGAAAATTTACTTAAGGTTTAAGCTTTTAATTATAATATTTATCTCCATTCTAGAGCTTTCTTACATCGTTATGGATCCGATTTATATTGAATTTTTTATTGCTGATCACCAAGCTCCATCAGAAACCTGTGCCATAGGCCTATATGGGCTATGCTTAGTATAGCCTTCCCCGGTGAGCGGCGCGATATCGGGAAGGAGGAGGGATGAGGTAGAATTACAAATCCACCCAGTGCCTTGAATATCGTGATTACATCAAAACAGGGAGACGGCAGGGAAGTACTTCATATTATTTCAAAAAATAATAAGAAAGCCCCCTTGAGGGAATGGACGAAATTCTTAATTTGGTCATAGTAGAGCCTAATTGCCTTGTTGACAATACGATATGCAAAAGAATAAAGTATGAAAACACTAGAAAAAATGATGACTTTGGCGATACTCATTATGATGATGGGATGTCAACAGGCCAAAAAAGAATTATCTCAGGAGGAAGCCAGGGAAATTGCAAAAGAAGCTTATATCTATGGTTTGCCTTTGGTTCTGAACTACAAAACTTTTTACGCCAATACCATCAATAAAAATTCAGGGGATTACAAGGGTGAGATAAATAAAATTTCTTGTGAGGCCAGGTTGTATACGCCTGAAGATAAGGCCATCGTAACGGTTAATTCAGATACTCCCTATTGCATGTATTGGAACGATGTAAGAGCCGAACCTGTGGTTGTTACTGTCCCCGAAGTTGACCCAAACAGATATTATAGTTTCCAATTTATTGATTTATACACCCATAACTTTGCTTACGTAGGTTCGCTTACTACAGGAAGTAAAGAGGGGACTTTTCTAATAGCTTTGGATAGTTGGAAAGGGGAGATTCCAGAGGGTATAACAGAGGTGATCAGAACAGAAACAGGGATTTTCTTCACCATCATTCGTACCCAGCTCATGAATTCAAATGATCTAGAGAATGTGAAGTCCATTCAAAACGACTATAGCTTAGAGACTTTAAGCGCTTATCTGGGCGAAGAGTCCAAAGGTAATTCAACTTCTGATGTCTATCCGCAATGGGTGGAAGGCTCACAATTTACAGAAGCCTCATTTGTCTATCTAGATGCAGTTCTTAACCTAATTCAAACTCCTAACGCCACAGAAATGGAACTGCTGGAACGCTTTAAGAAATTGGGCATTGGTACGACCGAAGGATTTGACTTAACTGGTTTTAGTCCGGAGATTCAAGAAGCAATAAAACAAGGGGTTAAGGATGGCTTTTCAAGTATGGAAGCTTTTATTGCAGAAACCAATAAAGATCCCTTAGGAAGTGCTAAAATATTTGGAACTAGAACTTTTTTAGAACAAAGTGCAAAAAACAATTATCAGCATGGTACGCCCTTTTTAATCAGAGCAGTAGCAGCAAATCTGGGTATATATGGCAACTCCGCATCGGAAGCTATTTACCCAATGTTTTTAGTAGATGCCGATGGTAATCCCATGGATGCCTTGCAGAATAAGTATACGCTCACCTTTGACGCCAATGAGTTGCCCCCGGTTAATGCCTTCTGGTCATTGACGATGTATGATGGAAAATCACAGTTGTTAGTGGAAAATGCATTAGACAAATATTTAGTTAATTCATCCATGGTGGATAATTTTGTCAAAAATGATGATGGTTCCTTAACATTGTATATTCAGAGTGAATCTCCAGGTAAAGACTTGGAGTCCAATTGGGTTCCTGCTCCAAATGGCCCTTTTTACACGGTTTTAAGATTGTATGGGCCAAAAAATGAAGTCTTGTCAGGAGAATGGAAAACACCGAAAATGCTAAAACAAATAAATTAATATGATCAAGCAGGTACTTTTAATATTTCTCATTTGTTTAGTTGCAGCTTGCAAAAACGGCACTAATAAAGGAGTAGAAACAAGTTCTCAAACCGAACTTACCACTGACGAAGCGCAAACTATAGCAAAAGAGGCTTATATTTTTGCATACCCCATTCTGATGGGATATCAGGCCATGTATTATTCGATGGTAGATTCTACAAGTCCGGGATATCGTGGTGATTTCAATATGTTCACGCATGATACAAGTCCAGCAGATCATACGCGGACAGACGTGGTGACGATGAATGCCGACACTCCCTACTCTTTAATGGCCATGGACCTTCGTTCAGAGCCTATGGTTATTTCTGTACCCGAAATTAAAGACCGGTACTATGTTATTCAGTTTATAGATTTATTCACACATAATTTTGCTTATATAGGTACACGTTCTACAGAGACAGAGGCCGGAGATTATTTGTTTGTTGGGCCCAAATGGAAAGGGGATATTCCTGAAGGAAAGTTTAAAAAGGTATTTAGAAGCGAAAGTGAATTGGTAACCACCATTGGTAGGACCCAATTGTTAGGGAAGGATGATTTGCCCAATGTAATTGCCGTTCAAAAGGAACTGAAAGCACAACCATTGAGTACCTTTCTAGGAGCAAGTAAAGAGAAAAATGCACCTCAATTGGATTGGATTAAATTAAACCCTTCAGACTTAACCAACTCAAATTTTATTGACTATTTTAATTTTTATCTGACTTTGGTAGAGCCTTTTAATGAAGAGGACAAACCGATGTTAGAGAAGTTCGAAAAAATTGGTATTGTACCAGGAGCTAAATTTAATCCTGCAGATTATAGCCCTGAAATACTGGCAGTCATAGAATCAGGCGTTCAGGAAGGATTGGATGAAATTAAAGACAAAGCTGGAAATATTGCCGAACAAGTAAACGGCTGGAATATGATGGACGCATTTGGTCCCAGAGAATTCTTTAAAGGAAATCATGTCTTAAGGGCTGCAGCGGCCATGGTTGGTATTTATGCCAATGATAAAATCGAAGCTTTTTATCCAATGGCTTATGTCGATAATAATGGGGAGGTCTTAAATGGCGAGAATAAATACATCATCCATTTTAACAAAGATCAAATTCCTCCGGCTAAATACTTTTGGTCCATTACCATGTATAATAAGAAAGCCGATGGAGTGGGAGGGTATTTAATTGAAAATGAATTAAATCGTTATCTGATCAATTCTACTTCAGAAGGATTAGTATATGATAAAGATGGTGGATTTACTATTTACATTCAACATGAAAAGCCTGCAGCCAATAAAGTGGCAAATTGGCTTCCAGCACCAAATGAACCGTTTTATTTATGCCTTCGGATTTATGGCCCTGAAGAATCGGCTATGAATGGTAACTGGAAACCACCCTTTATTGAAAAGGTGAAAGATTAAAAATTTGATTAAACAATTCATGTCAGTCTATTTGGTAAATATCAAGGCTTATAACTCATTTGATGAGTAAAGTAATTTGATAGGAAACTACCATTGAAAGACGATTTTACGGACCCCTCTTAAAAGAGAGAGCTGGTCCCGATTTTTCGGGAAGAGGGAATTTGATTCGTTTCAGAAAAATGAAATTGCTTCAATTACTATGTTTGTCATTGGGAGTTCCGCTTTATTAACCTGAAGTTTCCAACTTTCAGCAGAATCGGTCGCCCTCTCCTAAAGAGCCTGTCCCGTAGCGCAGCGTTTCGGGAAGATAGCCTGTCCCTGTGAGCAGAGCGATATCGGGAGAGGGATGAGGTCAAAAATACCCAGTACTGGGTGTTTTTTTGTATTTAATATCCTTTTCTTGTTGATGTCTTTAGTTTATGAAATCGAAGATCCCGAGAGCTTGGATAAGAATTGAAGATTCGAGGAATTGCGATTCGGGAACACCCGACCAACTCACTTCTTATCTTTAATTTTCCATCTGGAGCAGGATCGATCGCCTTCTCCTAGAGAGCCTGTCCAGAAAGCGAAGCGTATCGGGAGGCCAGTCCTCGATATTCTTATGGATTAGGCAAGGGTTATATTGTAATTTATTTCATGTTTTCTTTTGTCTCGGATCAGGGCAAAAATCCTGTTGATGAGTTTCGC
>NZ_JACIJO010000008.1 GCF_014206875.1 Algoriphagus iocasae
GCTTTGGCCATTTTGCGACTATCCACAGGATCGGTTTTTTCACTACTTTCTTTATTGGTAGTGGGAAGATCAGCTGGGTTGATCACCAGACATTCGTAACCAAAAGATTTTAGATCCCGATAGATCCAAAAACCAAACTTACAGGCTTCATAACAGCAGATGATCTGATATTTTGGAAAAAACTTATCCAAGTAAGACTTCAAGGCTTTGGGATCAGGTGCCTGACTGAAAGTTTTATGGTGGCAATTGGCAGTAAAGATGCAAACGCTCCATTGTCGCTTGTGCACATCGATACCAATGAATAACTTAGGAGAAACTTCGGTGTCCATGATATATTCTTTTTGGTTCTGTCTTAAAAACGAACCAGATTATATCATGGGAACTATAAGTAATGGCAGGGAAAGTGCTAAATATCAAGGTTTGTAGCCCGTTCAAACTGCTTAGCGGTTTGACAGGAAAGTACCACGGAATCTGCCACTACTCATACAATTTACCGTTAGCCAAGAAATGGGAATATTTGATTTTTTATTTGGAAAGAAACATAAAATTTATGACGAATTCTTTGGTAGCATGCTTCATTTGACTTTTAAAGATAAATCAAAGAATTACTATGAATGTAATAGACAATTTCATCCAAAAGGGTCTGAAATAGAATTAGGAGTTGAAGGAGACGAAAACGGCCCGAAACAAAATCAAAAGGATTTCTTTTTATCAATTGAAAAGAAGTATGACGAAATAGTGATTTCCATTGGACCTAAAATTGAGGTAGAATTCAAAAATTGGAAAGAGGATTTTAGGATTAAAGATTTTAAAAAAGAATTCAGACCTGTATATATGTTCCTTCCTCGATGTGATAAACAACCAATCACATGGGAAATTGCATTTGAATCAGACCATGACCTAAACCATCTATTCACGGTCAAAATGAAGGATATGAGTGCTATTAAAGTATCAATTGATGGATAATAATAACTGTACACAACAAAACTTGAACTACATTAAAACGCAGTATAGCCAAACCTTAGTCAATTAGAGCAAAATGGAATTTGAAGTAACTGAAAACTTTTACAAATACAGCCCATGGCTAAAATTATGGGAAGTAATCAGAGGACTCCTTATGCTCTTCTATGTTCCGATTGCATATGGAAAACATCTTATTCATAAAAAAAGAGGTATTGAAGAGCCTAAGCCACGCGAACAGGATGTTTGGCATAATCACATTGAATTTGACACTTATTCACTTGAGTCCTTGGCCTTGAGTAACGATGAATCAATGCAGTTACTTGAATCTGAAACTTTAGACTTCCCCGACTGGAAAGATTGGGATGACTCATTCAGGTTTCTACTAAAATTTAGATCTCAGCCAGAAATTGAAGCACTTAACAACACTTTCTTTGATGAAATTGACTTAAACACTGAGATAGGACTTTTTCTGATTCGCATAAATAAAAAAGGAAAAGGAATGACCCTTTGTCTATTACCATCAAAAAAGCCCGAATTAATAGAGGTTGCCAAATTAAAACCTTTGAGCTGGATCATGAACCCAGTAGAATCCGGGACAATAGAATTGTTAGGTTTTGGGGACAAAGGGAAGTTTAGGACTGAAATAAAACTGACTAAAATAAATTCTATACTGAATAAAAACGAAGTTTAGCTAACTCGTAGTGGGAAATTTGAGTTAATCATAAAACATTAGTAAAGTTTGAAAAGGATTGCAGTTAATATAAAAACTGAAAAATAGAATGAAATAATCCTTGAGTTAAGAGAAAGCGGTTGGATTGTGACAGCCAAGTATTTAGGGTTAGATGCAGGAATTGTTGATGACTTCTAATCTAAAGTGATCAACAATTGAGCTTTGAATTAATTTTTTAGATTTATTAACTAATTATTTTGCAGTGAATTAACTAAATTCCATTCTAAACTCTTTAGAATGCATAGACTGCTCCTGATTTTTAGTTTGGCTTTATTTTTTTCCTGTGGAGAGTCCGTAGTCTCCAAATTTCCCAATGATCGTAATATTCTCGAAAACCTGACTTATTCTATTGATACGGTGGTGGTGGATTCGAAAGGAGAAATTATTAATCTCTCCAATGGACTGAGGTATTTTGACATATCAGCAGATGAATCATCTCTCATATTTTTTGACCGGAAGCAAACCATTTTTCAGGAGATAGATCTGAATGACCTGAAACTGAAAGCCACTTATCCATATGAATTTGAAGGACCAAATGGAATTGGCAAGGCCACGTACTTTCAAATTTTACCTGATAGAACCCTTTTTATTCCCACTTTTTCAAAATCAGGAATCTACAACCTACAAGGCAAGTTAGTTTCAAGATTAAATTTTAAACCTACTGAAGCAGAAGGGCTTGAAGAAACTGATCCATTGACCCTGATAAATGCAATACTTATTAATCCAAAGTCAGGCCTTCTCTATTCTCTTCCGGGAGAATATATATCAGGTGTTAAAGATTTGGCAATTATAAATCCAGAAAATAATAAAGTGAAATTGATCAAACTTCCAGAAATGGATATTGCCGGAGATTTTAAGGTTTTCTGGAATACAGAAAATGGTAAAGCCATTGAAATGGAGGAATACTCCCTGACTCTTATTGATGAAACTTTAATTATCACCTGTACCGTAGGAAGTGGAATCTACACCTATAATACTAGTAACGACAGATTGAAATTTGTGGATTTACCACATAAAATCATCCCTACAAAAAAATCTGGTGAAATCTTAAATGAAGTAACTGAGGAGTCTGTTTTTTGGGATGAATACCGAAAAGTGGCAAGTCAGGTTTCATACCATGAATTGAAATGGGACAAGGAAAAAGAACGATTTTATCGCTTTGCCAGCAGGACATTTTTGGGAGAACAGGAAAGTGATCCAGTAAAATACGAGGTGTTTATTCTCGCATATGACAAAGATTTTAATACAATAGGTGAAACCAAACTGGATAAGTTAAAAACAATCCCAAGCTCCTATTTCTTCAAAGACGGCAAGCTCTGGTCTTATGTCAACATCGATGACGAACTCGGCTTTGCAATTTTCACTTTTGATTTTTAGTGGCATGAAAAGACTGTTTACAATTTCCCTCCTTGCCTTTCTTGCTGCCTGCAGTGGCAAAGAGTCTGAATCAACTGAACAGAAAAACATTCTCGAAAACCTGACTTTTTCGGTCGATACCGTGTCGGTGGATGCTGGAGAAGACTTTTTTGTAATTCCTTATGGCCTTGGAAGAATTGGAATTAGTCAAAACAAGGATATACTCTGGTTTTTTGAAAAAGATCCATTGAAACTTATCCAAGTGAATTTGAATGAATTGAGATTATTCAGCAAAACAGAGTTTCATAAGGAAGGGCCAAACGGGGTGGGGAGCTATATTATGGATTTTCAAATAAGTGGGGATGATGGACTAGCTATTCTGGCCAATCAGAGTTATGCAAAATTCCGCAAAACAGGAGAAATAACTGAAAACCTAAAAATAGTTCCAAAGGATATTGACTCAGAACTCGCTAATGACTTTTCAAAATTGTATCAACGTGCTTTTTATGATTTTGAGGAAAATCAGATTTACACGCAACCATACAAAGAAGGAAATGCAGAAAAGCAGCTTTTCATTATCAATCCGGAAACCAAAAAAGTGACCACATTTCCAATCCCCGAAATGAAATCAGTCAGTGATTTTAGCAGAACCTATGTGGCAGAATCTGACGGAAACAGTATGATTTACTTTTTTGCTGCATATGACTACATCGCAAAAGAAAACGGTCAATTATTTATTTCAGCTGCTCCAATGAGCGGTTTTTACCTAATGGATCCTAAGACCAATAGTGTGAAATTTATAGATATCCAGCACAAGACCGTGCCAAATAAGTGGAACATTAATCTAATGGAAGACTACAATAATGTTACTGCTTTTGAGGAAGATCAGAGGAAGGTGTACGAGCAAGTCAATTACATGGAAATTAATTGGGACAAAACAAGGGAATTGTATTTGAGGTTTGGAAAAAAAACCTACTTAGCTGAAAATCGAGCGGATCCATCCACTTATGAGGTATACCTATTTGCTTACGATGAGGAATTTAATGTAGTAGGGGAAACTAAGGTCAAAGGGATGAAGGAACCACCTACCACTTACTTCTGGAAGGACGGCAAACTCTGGTCTTATGTCAATATAGAAGACGAACTCGGCTTTGCAGTATTCACTTTTGATTTTTAATAAAGGAAAAAAAATCGCCCTCAATCTAAGCCCTATACTTTTCTAAGCCTGCGCTATTAAAGCCAAGCCTGAAGATATTAGATCTGGGAATATTTTTGAAAAACTTGACTATTCAACCCACAAGTTATTAATTGACTTGGGTGACAAAATGAAAAATCTCAATTAAAGCTTCCAGAACATCAGTGTAGTTTCAAAAAACATTTTCAAAGCCCGCTTGATGAGATCGACGAAATTCTTAATTTGGTTTCCACAACACATCCTACCCCTGTGGACAATGTGAATATTGACGCAATAAGGTGACGGTAGTGCTGTAACTACAAGTGTTGTGTACAATTTGAGTGAACCAAAAAACAGAAGCAAAATTTGAAAAGGACTGCAGTTAATATAAAAACTGAAAAATGGAATGAAATAATCTCAGAATTAAGAAAAAGAGGTTGGATTGTTACTGCCAAGTATTATGGATTTGACGCTGGAATTGATGATGACTTTTTAATTTTAAGGAAAGGATTTAAGAAAATTCTGTTTGGTTGGACAAATTGGGTTGAAGGAGAGATAAAGTGTAATGACCGAATTTTTAAATACTTGGAATCGGAGTTTAACTTGGAATTTGAATATGGAAAACCAACAAGTCTGAAGCCGCTTGTAATAGCGACTTATAGACTACAATCTTTACCATTTTTTCTTGTTGAAAAACTGAGCTTACTAGAGATTAATAAATGAAAACTGTACACAACACAGCATATAGCTTATGGCGGGTGAACGGCTACCAGCAAGGTTTTCGTTCCGTAGCCAGCTTCGGTTTCGGGGACAGAAAAGTGCTTCGAAACTGCCACCAGCTATATGCAAAACGTTGCCAGCAATGTAAATGAAAGGACTACTCACCATATTGTCATTACTCTTGACGACAACAATTAGTTGGAGCCAAAGCACAATTTCTTTAGACTTTTTAAAAGGTGAATGGATTTCAGATTCCCTTCATTCATCGCAAGACGACCACTGGAGAGAATTCGTGTTTATTGACAGCTTAGGTCATTTTTACCGCACGACTTGGTGGGCAGATAATTACGTGATTGATAAACAACTGAACCTTTCGGAAAATCAAGTTCTAAAAGAAAACGAACCCTATTTATCAATTGAAATTGTTGACTCAAATACCATAGAGCTGACCAATCCAGACTACTATGGACTTTTTCATCGGGATCCTTGGCCGGAAATTGGAACTTTTAATGAATCATTAAACCGATTCATAATTGGAGACTCCATCAAAACACAGCTTATAGGAACTTGGTATTACAATTCTTCAGAGCTTATTGAACCTGACCCTAATTTCCCACAGATTTACCTTGACGAACAAAAAAAGAGAACATTTCTAGGAGCTTCGTTAGACAATCTCAAAATTCAGTTTGACCGAGACAACAGATTTATAGTTTCAAACGACTCATTAGAAGTAAAGTACGGATACTTGATAGATAATGATGGAATCGACTTGAGGAAATCTGATTACATTATCAATATCAAATACACGCTCAATGACAATTTAGAGTTAACAGAAAGCCGTTATGGAATTAAAAGAAGATTGATTTTTAAAAGAAAAAAATAAAACACTGCTGGCAACAATGGCTAAGAAAACATAGGGCAGACAAGGCTTTCCGAAAGGTTTGTTCACTTAGCAAACTTCGGTTTCTGGGACAGAAAAGTGCTTCGAAACTGCCACCAGCTATATGCAAAACGTTAGCCACAATTGATGTACTTTGCACAGAGTGAAGGGCTAATATTTTAATTCGAACGGAAATGAAACTAAAACATCTTATTTTTCTTTTTTTTGTACCCTTTTCTCAAAACTCATATCCAGGATATGAAAAAGCTTACTTTCAAGTAAACAATAAGAAGTTCAAGGTTTCGGAATTAAACTTAGATATTATCCTTGACGAATTTGGTTCTAATTATGAACCTATAGAAGCTAAAACAGCCTCAACAGTCGATTCAAATCTTAAGCCTATAAATCAAACTTCCTTTTTTCGAATAATTTACAATGATGAAGGTGTAGAATTTTTTTTCAAGAGCGATAAAGAAATTCCATTTTCAGACGGATTTATACTCAAAAGCAATCAATTTGATTTCACTCAAATCCCTCCTGCAGAGGTAAGGATATATAGTAAGAATGTAACCACAAATGTAGGAGTTCAAATTGGAGACAGTCAAGCAGCTGTTGAAAATCTATTTGGTAAATCAGAAGTTGGATGGGCTCCTGTAAAATATCCTACTATAGGTTTAGGTTTTGATTTGAATGAGAATAAAGAAGTTGAACAAATATCGATTTCTAAGCCCTATTGACAGAAGTGGGTAACAACTAGGTTTACGTCGTGTGCGTTGCATTGTTTTTCCTCCGAGACTGGTAGGTGAAACCACCACGAAATCCCATAATGCTCCGGTACTGCCTTCAAAATCATATCCCTCATAGATAATTTGGTTTCTTGGCCGATTTCGTATTTGAGTTCATCGAACATTGGAGTTGGAATACTAAGGGAGTAGATTTTCACATCCTCAGTGTCAAACTCTTTACTGGATGTTTTTTCTTTTTGATATGTTTCAGGTTCTGAGTTGATCCAGTATTTCGTAGTCTTTTGCTCCATTGGATTCCGAGTTCTGACGAAAGGGGTTAGAATGGGAATTGTTACTTTTTATTCAAAAAATATTTTCAAACTCAAGGTAAAGAGATCGACGAAATTCTTAATTTGGATTCGACAAAACTCCAATCCCCTGTGGACAATGCGAATATAGACGCAATAAGGTGACGGGAGTGCTGTAACTACAAGCGTTGGCAGCAACTTAAAATGAAACGACTGATTCTCTTCATATTCACGATTCAACTCATGGGATGTTCTACCCAACCAAATGAGACGAACAGGGAACCCGAAAAAGCTGACCCATTTACTCAAGATTCTGTTAAACAAGACGACTCTGGACAGGTAGAAGAATCTTCGAAAACGGAAGAAGAAAATTGGAACGCCTACTACAGATCAATGGACATCAACAACTATGTTGTAACCGAATCAAATGGACACACCCCGACTGTCATTGAGCAGGACGCTATTGTGTTCGTGAGTCCTGACAGCCTTGAAGTTCAAGAAATGATTAAAGAATTAGGTGATGACTTTTACACCGTTGCAGACGACAACAACTATTACAAGTATGAGGCAGATCAATTTATGACTCAGAACGGTGTTAAATCGGTTAACCCTAAGACTCGTTATTTGAAGTTTATACAGGCTGACTCAAAGACATTACTGATTGACACAAAATCTTCTGCTTCAAGAGGCTGGACAACAATACTGTTTCAACCAGATAGTTTACCCAAGGTCATTAACCCGGTAGACATAAGGGAAGAATTTGAAAAATATTTCAATAGAAAAGCTGCTGCCAACAATCGCTAAGAAAACATGCTCGGTGAACAGTAAAAATTCAAGATTTATCTTTCAAACGAAAATTCTTCTCGCGAAGACATTTACGGTTCGAAAGCCGCACGTTTCTTAGCGGGGCCGTTATGCATAAGCAAATGAACTGATCCCCAAATGATTAGGAAAATTTTAATTAACAGAATTCTATTTGTCATGTTTCCTGTCCTCATTTTTATGACAACATATTTTAGTCACAAACTAGGGTTAGAAAGATTTAAATTTGAGTTTCTAGACTTTTTCGTTCTTCTAATAATAATTGGAATCTATTTTTCACTATCATCAATTAATAAAGTATTGAAATTAAAAACTGTCAGAGACAAAATAATTTTTGAAGGGAGGACTAATCAGCCAAAAATTTTAAAGATTGATTTTCCGTTCCGAACAAGATTTGTTGAATTTGATATTGATATAGGGGGCAAGGAGATAGAGGTGTTTAAAGGGAAAAGAAAATACCTAACATTTAATAAGTCAAGTGAAATCTTAAGATTTCATTCATTTCTATTTAAAAGAAAGATTGAGATAAATGATGTGAAATTTTTATTACTTGAATATCATCACTTTTATGAGTACACGTTTAATGGTTGGATGTCAAGGGGACAATGTGATAATTGGAAATGGTTAAATACAATCTCAATAGTTCTTAATTCAGGAAAAATAGTGGAATTAATTAGTGGGTCTCTTGAAGAGTCAGTTTATAAAAATGATCTTAGAGAATTGACTGAAAACCCCTATGGACATTTGCCTAAGCATAAAGTGAAAAACTATTCAAGTATTGGAGAAAGAACAATGAGCCTATTAAGTAGTGAATTGAATTTAAAGTATTTAATTATTGATTATTCGGAAGGAATGCCTAGGCATAGCATCACCTTAGATCCAGCGGGTGGTACCGAGTAACTATGAAAATCAGTATCTTTAAAAAGTTAGGAGTAAGCTTGAAGAATACTGCTCCAAAAAGCCCGCCGTCTCCAAGATGAGGACCGTAAACACCTAAATCCCATAATGCTCCGCTACAGCCTTCAAAATCATTTCCCTCATCGATAATTTGGTTTCTTGGCCGATTTCGTATTTGAGCTTGTCAAACATAGGAGTTGGGATTCTAAGGGAGTAGATTTTCACGTCTTCTGTATCGAATTCCTTACTGGATGTTTTTTCTTTTTGCTGTGAATCAGGTTCTGAGTTGATCCAGTATTTCGTAGTCTTTTGCTCCATTGGATTCCGAGTTCTGACGAAAGGGGTTAGAATGGGAATTGTTACTTTTTATTCAATAAATATTTTCAAACTCAAGGTAAAGAGATCGACGAAATTCTTAATTTGGATTCGACAAAACTCCAATCCCCTGTGGACAATGCGAATATAGACGCAATAAGGTGACGGGAGTGCTGTAACTACAAGCGTTGTGTACAATTTGAGTGAACCAAAAAACAGAAGCAAAATTTGAAAAGGACTGCAGTTAATATAAAAACTGAAAAATGGAATGAAATAATCTCAGAATTAAGAAAAAGAGGTTGGATTGTTACTGCCAAGTATTATGGATTTGACGCTGGAATTGATGATGACTTTTTAATTTTAAGGAAAGGATTTAAGAAAATTCTGTTTGGTTGGACAAATTGGGTTGAAGGAGAGATAAAGTGTAATGACCGAATTTTTAAATACTTGGAATCGGAATTTAACTTGGAATTTGAATATGGAAAACCAACAAGTCTGAAGCCGCTTGTAATAGCGACTTATAGACTACAATCTTTACCATTTTTTCTTGTTGAAAAACTGAGCTTACTAGAGATTAATAAATGAAAACTGTACACAACACAGCATATAGCTTATGGCGGGTGAACGGCTACCAGCAAGGTTTTCGTTCCGTAGCCAGCTTCGGTTTCGGGGACAGAAAAGTGCTTCGAAACTGCCACCAGCTATATGCAAAACGTTACCACCAAGCATAAAAAAACAGCAATGCAAGAAGCAAATCTAAAGCAACAGTTTGATGATATTCTTGAATCGACCGTTGTTCCTGTATTGAAAGGTTTAGGCTTCAAGAAAAAGGAACTTCATTTTAATAGAAGTTTGAATGAAATTTCCCAATGTTTGAATATTCAGAAAAGCAAGTGGAATTCCTATGATGAAAGCATAAGCTTCACTTTTAACTTGGGCTTTTATTATGGAAAAATCAATAGTGTTTTAAGTGAAAAAGAGGAATCAATTTTGTCGCCTCAAGTAAATGATTGTTTTATTCAAGGAAGAATCGGAAATCTTACTAAACGTAAAGACCATTGGTATGAATTAAATAATAAAGAGAGTTTTGAGGTAATAAGAGAACAAGTTGCATACCACATTAAATGTTTTTTAATTCCGCACTTTGAAAAGTATAATTTCCTTGAAAACCTTGTAGAGCTTGTAGATAAAAATGAAGGTGACCGGATTTATATGATTTCACCAATGGGGAAGTTTATATTTTTGATGATAACAAATCAAAAAGAGGTCGCTGCCAAACACATAAAGGTTGAGTATAAAAATGCTTTGAATCCTCAAGAAACTACACATACAATAAATTATCCTAATGGGACAAGCAAAGTTTACACTTCAAAGCCTCATGTAAATCAAGTTTATGTAGACTTCATAAAAAAGATTTCAGATTATTATGAAATCGAACTCTAAAACAAAAGAAAGCCATGTGGTAACATCACCTTGGATACAGCGGGCGGATCAGAGTAAGTAGAAAGATCAGTATCTTTAAGAAGTTAGGAGTAGGTTGGAAGAGAGCGGCTTCGAATACCCGCCGTCTCCAAGCTGAAACCCGTTAGCAGCAACCTAAAATGAAGACACTCACCAAGAAAATATTACCCTATTTGATTACCAGTTTGTTGGTAATTGGATTTTGGAAAATGTGGACTTGGACGGATAATTACGCTTGGAATCCAGAAGGAAAAGAATTGCTAATGCTGGACATTGCCCTGACTTCGATATTCTTCTACAAGACAATTTTTTGGTTGGTGACAGCAAACCTCGTTGTATTTGGACTTCTCCAATTAAGAAAAAAAAAAATTAAGACTGCGGGAG
Source organism: Algoriphagus iocasae (assembly GCF_014206875.1). Lineage (GTDB taxonomy): Bacteria > Bacteroidota > Bacteroidia > Cytophagales > Cyclobacteriaceae > Algoriphagus > Algoriphagus iocasae. The sequence continues at coordinate 10,736 of NZ_JACIJO010000008.1, forward strand.
TTGTGTTAGCTCTTACCTTAACTTATCACTTTGCAGTTGGACAAGTAGTCGACAAAAAATGTGCTTTCCATTACTATTCTGTTTTTCATAACCAATCGGTTGCCGAAGGATACATTATCCGACCGATCGAAGAAGCGGGTTATGAGATTGGACCAATTTTGACCGAGAAAATCGAAGAAAAGGACATGAAGTATAGACGATATGCAATTCTCGGACTTCAAAAAATCGACTATCAACCAGCGACTGAACTAATGGGTAAATTACTGTTTGACACTTCTGAACTCGAAGTTTATAGAGCAGACGCCAACGAGACACTAAAAACGTTTGACAATGAAAAATCCAACCAACTTTTAAACGATTTCAGAAAACAAGCGAAAGACTCGACAGAAAATAAAGTGGTTGAACTTGGTGAATATTTTTATGAGAACAGAGAAAAATAAAAAAAGGCAGCTGCTAACATCGGCTTCCATGAATAATCAAAAGTTCATTTTCTAGCATTTTTTCTTTGTTTTGGCTGTTTTGAGTTGATTGCCTGTTTTTTGGACTGGTTGGAAGAAGTCAAGAATGGACAAAGCGCTGCCTTGCGGGTGGGTTGTCCACCTTCGGTCGACAGGTCCACTCGCCTTGTTCTTTACTTCTGCAGAATCAGTCCATATCTTGCGATCATCAAAATATTTAGCCGCCTCTGGCGGGCAAGCCATGCTTCTCCCGATTTTGATCGGGACAGGCAATCAGAGATCCATGCTATTTATGGTCTCAGTTTCCGGTTAGTTTAGTAAGTGCTCCAGCCCCATACTAAAATTGAGTTCCTAATTATTGGACTCACATCCCGACAGCTGTACGGGATTGAGA
>NZ_JACIJO010000009.1 GCF_014206875.1 Algoriphagus iocasae
GATGCCGCTTTTGCACTGGTCTCAGGGATGCTCAACAAATCCACCGGAAACATGATCAATGTCGACGGAGGTCTTGCACCGGCTTTCCCGAGGTAATACCTGATTTCCTTAACGCAAAAAAGCCAACTTCATCAGTTGGCTTTTTCAATTTTATAGTTTGACTCTTATTTCATTGGAGAAAAAGGAAGAGTTTTGAAAAATGTTGCATCTACTTTTTCTACGATTTTACCATCTGCTTCAGAAGCATCTCTTGCTGCTACCCAATCCGGATCTTTCAAGAATCTCTGGAAGGCTGCTTCAAATGCAGCCTGATCCTCATGTCCAAGCAAGTAAACCAATTTAGATTGACCTCCCTCTTTTTCTGATGTCAACCAATATGGATAATTTTTCAAACCTTGGCGTTCAAATAATTCCTGAGTATGGTCTTTAAATCTCGCAATCAAATTATCGATTCTTCCATCGTAACAAGTGTAAATTCTCAATTGAAAAACACCACTTGAAGTTGGCATCATTCGGTCATTTAGCCCAGGTGCCAAGGTCATGAAAGTCTGGTCGATTTTTGCCACCAAAGCTCCATCGACAATTGACTCTTGATATGCTTTCTTCCATTCTGGGTCATTCATAAAAGTATCCCACATCCGGTCTCTTGCTGCTTCGTCTGGATACCCCAGAATATAAGTCATGGAATTATCATTATTTTCTACTGGTACGAAATAAGCGATGTTCTCCATTCCGCTTTTCTCAAAAAGCGCTACGGTATGATTTTGAAATCTTTTGATCAAATCAGGCAATTTTCCTGGGTTTGCATAATATTTTCTAACCTCAAAATAGGTTGATTTAATATTTGCTGCTTGCTGGCTGTAGGAACTGAAGCTTATCAAGATTCCTAACAATGCCAAAAAGGTGATTTTTTTCATAGGTTTATTGGTTAAGGTGGAGGTTATTCAATCAGTTAATGCATTTATTTTTTCCAAGCTTTAACAAGACCAGGAAGCATCACTATGGTTATAATCAATAATCCAAAGGACTCTCTTGACTCTTCCATAAAATCTGTTTTCATACTTAAATTATGCTGCTCCACTTCCTGAGAAACCCAACTCCCAACATCTCCCTGCCAATATAAAGCAGCTCCGATTAAACAGGCGATCACTACCACGGTCAATGGAATCTTGGGGAAAATCCCCCTAAAACCTAACAGGCAGAAAATAATGGCAACACCATAAATACTTACCCAGATTTCTGGATCTGGATCATTAAATTGCCAAAAGGCAAATAGAGCAAAGAGAAACACCCAAAGCCCATAAAAAACTTTGTTGAAGATCATAATTGTAATGGATTTTAACCAAATCTACTGAAAACGATGAATTTTAATTAATTTAATCCATCAATTGAATCATTATTTAAAACCTATTGCAAATTTTTTAAACGATAACTCTCGAGTTGGTATGGTCCATATTAGGAAATTATTCTTACTAATCTCCCTCTTGTCATTCACTGGAATCTCCTTCGGCCAAACCATGGATAGTACTTCTGTCCAACAAGCAGATAGCCTTAAAAGACCAGTGGTATTTTACGAGGACACCTTGTTTTACATTGGGGCCAAACTAGGACCATTTGACCCTTCGGATCGAGCCTCGAGTTTTTCCAATAAGCTGGAATTATTACTGGATTCTGAAAATTTTGACACCACACTTCTTACGACCTCTAAAGATGATCTGGCAATAGAAATATTGCATGGAGACATCATCTTAGGCAGTGTTACTTTGGCTGATGGAAATCAAAATGGCAAAGAGCCTGCAATTCTGGCGGAACAATATGTAAACGCCATCAAAACTTCCTACAGAAACAATTACCATTCAAGATCATTGATACAAAACCTCATCAGAAGCGGTCTGATTATTTTGGTCATTGTCATAGTAGCATTTCTAGTAACTTTTATCAATAAAGGATTCAATAAACTGATCGATTTTATCTTATCGAAATGGCATAGATATTTTAAAGGAATCAAAATAAAATCCTTTGAACTTCTCTCTGCGGAAAAAGAAGAACAGCTGCTTAAAGTACTGATGAGGATTTTTAAAATCCTTCTAATAATAGTTCTTCTCTATCTGGCTTTGCCTATAATTTTCAGCATTATCCCTTCTACCAAAAATCTGGCAAGCACATTACTTAGCTATATTACCAACCCACTGAGATCGATCTTAAGCTCTTTCTTTGGATATATACCAGAGCTATTTATGATTTTGATCGTGGTAGTGATCACTTATTACCTGGGGCAGTTCATTAATTTTATTTCTGGGGAGATAGAAAGAGGAAATCTTGCGATTCCAGGATTTTATCCGGAATGGGCAAAACCAACTTTTAATCTCCTGAAGATTCTGGTCTATGCCTTTTCTTTCATAGTCATCTTTCCATATTTACCCGGATCTGATTCACCTGCATTCCAGGGTGTCAGCGTCTTTTTAGGTCTTTTGATTTCCTTGGGATCCTCTTCTGCAATTAGTAATATCATCGCAGGTCTTGTGATAATTTACATGCGGGCTTTTAAAATCGGTGATCGGGTGAAAATCGGCGATACTACCGGAGATGTGATCGAAAAAACCATGCTTGTTACCAGGCTTCGTACCATCAAAAATGAAGAAGTTACCATTCCGAATTCTTCTATTTTAAATGGAAATACCATCAACTATTCAGTAGAATCCCATGGCCCTGGTTTAATTTTGCATAGCACTGTCACGATCGGCTATGACGTACCTTGGCGTCAAGTTCATGATTTATTGATCAAAGCTGCACTGCAAGTGGAAGAAGTCATCAAAGAGCCCAAACCATTTGTCCTACAAACCAGTCTGGATGATTTTTATGTGAGTTATCAGATCAATGCTTATACTCAAGAATCGAAGAAAGCGGCAAAGAGTTATTCCGACCTCCATTCTGCCATTCAGGATGCATTCACAGAAGCAGGAGTGGAAATCATGTCTCCACATTACCGAGCTTCCCGTGATGGTTCTGATTTGGCTATTCCTCCAAAGTACATTCCTGAAGTGAAGAAAGAATCTGTACCTCCAGAAAAACCCCAAACACCTACTCCAGATCCAAATGATCCAGGAGATGTAGCAGAAGACTCTACCTATAATTAATTCTAAAGATGGTGAATATTTGCCATGCAGAAACTACCTGTGATCTACAGGGCATTCTGGACCTACAAAAGGAAAACCTCCTTCAAAACATCAGCGATCAGGAAAAACTGGAACAAGGCTTTGTCAGAGTACAACATTCCCTGGATCAACTGGAAATGCTCAATGCCATTGAGCCACATATTATCGCAAAAGACGAAGATAAAATAGCGGCTTATTTCCTTGCGATGACAAAGACATCCAGGAATGATGTCCCCATGCTTATTCCCATGTTTGATCAATTTGACAGCTTGACTTTCAAAGGAAAAAAAATCAGCGAAAGTAATTATATGGCAGTTGGCCAAGTCTGCATCGGAAAAGCATATCGAGGGCAAGGTTTATTTTTCCAATGCTATGAAGCATATAGAAAAGCATTCGAAAGCCGATACGATTTCGCTATCACAGAAATTTCAATTTCGAATGCTCGCTCCTTAAAAGCCCATCAGAAAGTAGGATTTGAGGTAATCCATACTTTCAAGGATGAATATGAAACATGGGCCATCGTCCTTTGGGACTGGAGTTAATAAGTATTATTTCAGTTTGATTCTCATGAGTTCTCCATCTGCAGTGATGTAGAGATATTGTTCATTCTGGTCAAAAGTACAATTAGAGGTGGCTCTTCCTGTTCTCAAAGTGCCCAAATGCTCACCTGTTGGACTGATGATCAAAATCCCTCCTGGACCACTGGCAAAAAGATTTCCGCTACTATGAACTGCTAATCCATCCGGAAGTCCTGGATTAGCATCACCCACTAAATTGCTAACATCTAAAATCATTTCTCCGGAATCCACATTTCCATTAGCATCCAGATGGTAAGCATAATACCTAGCCTTCTCTGGATCCGACTGGGCGATGTACAATGTTTTTTGATCAGGGCTTAATCCGATCCCATTCGGTCTTGAAAGAGAATCTATCTGAAGAGAAAGATTTCCCATAAAATCAAGTTGATAAACTCCTTGGAAGTCTAACTCCTTTGGGTCCCATTCATCCAAGCCATAGGGAGGATCAGTAAAATAAATGGTTCCTCCTCCATTCATGACCAAATCGTTGGGGCTATTGAATTTTTTCCCTTCGAAGCCAGCTGCCAAAACTTCAAAATCCGAAGATGGATTAGATATTCCGGCTTTCATTTTACCTATTTGCCTTGCCCCATGTTGACAAAGAATCAGATTTCCTTCCCCATCCAGAATCAATCCATTTGCACCGGGTTCTCTTTTATTTTTCTCTTCTCCAAAATATCCAGAAGGCTCCAAAAACACTTCCAGACTATCGGATTCTGACCATTTCCAAACACGGTTTTTTGGCACATCTGTAAAAATCAATGCATTCTCTTCAGCCAACCAAAGTGGCCCCTCAGACCAATCAAATCCACTTGCAATTATCTCCAAGGAAGCATCCTCAGGGACTAGCTCATTCATTGCCTCACTGATTCGTTCTATTGAACCAGCAGTTTCATACTTTGAGCTAATATCTTGGGATTCTTCTTCTGTCGCAGAGATTGTACTTTCTTGATTCTTTGGAGAGTTACAAGATACAAGCAGGGCTAAAAACCAGATTTTGGTCAAACTGTTTTTCATGGGTTATTGTCTTGATTTTGAATACTCAAGATATCAATTCCTCATGAATTAGAAATAATCTTAGGATTTGATTTACGTTACAGACCGGTAGACCTGGATTCTGCCCCTCGTTCTGAAATCAGATTTTTCCGAACCGCTAAAGATCTGTAAAGCATTATTGGATCGGCGGCTCCACCATTTTGGATTCTTGCCTCTCTTACTAATGGTCTTACGTCCCGCTGAAATGCTTCCTGAAGACATTCTTGTGCTCCTACTACATCTCCTTCAATCTGGCAAGTCGTTAGCTTTCTTCTGTCTACCAAAAGTGCTTTCGCAAAACTTATACTGATCATTTCCAGAGCCTGCATCAAATCTTCCAAAGGATCTTTGGTATTATGACTAGCGTCAATCATCCAGGAAATGCTTTCCCAAGCCTGAGCTCCATCTTCAGAACCCGAAATCAGCTCGCAGAAAATCAGGAAAAGTTGGTAGGGCTTGATACTTCCAGTCGTCAAATCATCATCCCCATACTTGCTGTCGTTGAAATGGAATCCCGCCAGCATATCCTGATACATTAGGGTCGCTACGATCTGCTCAATGTTGGTATTTGGTAAATGATGCCCCAAATCCACCAATACTTTAGCTCGGTCTCCAAGTGATTTGCAAAGCAAAGATGAGGTTCCCCAATCAGGTATGATGGTATGATAAAAATTAGGTTCGTAAGGCTTGTACTCCAGCAGCATTTTCCAGTCATCCGGCATTGCTTTGTAAATCTCTGTCAAGGATTCTTGAGTCCACTGCAAAGCACTTCTTAGACTTGACTGACCCGGAAAATTACTTCCATCTGCAAGCCAAACAGTCAAACCTTTGCTTCCCAATTTCTTACCAATTTCCACCACCTCAATATTATGCGCAACAGCTTGATCTCTGACAGCTTTTTTAGAATTCCCCAAGGAACCCAACTTATAGGTTTCACTTCCCCCATTATCCTGGAAAGTATTGCTGTTCATCGCATCAAAGGAAATCCCAAGCTCTGAAGCCAATGACTTGATCGCAGAATAATCAGAAGGAATATCCCATGGAATATGTAAGGAGACACTATCTGTTTTTCTGGTCAAATCTTTCAACAATCCGATATCAGCTAATTTTTCCTCCAAATTCCTTGGCTCTCCACCAATCCCAAATCTACCAAAACGTGTTCCTCCAGCACCTAAGGCCCAGCTCGGAACAGCTATTTGAAAGTCTTTGATTTTTTGGATTAACTCATCGACATCAACTCCTTCCTTTGATAATTTATTGGAAAGAAAGTCCCATTCATCTTGATGGGAAAGCTTGAGTTTAGAATTGTGATCTGATATTTTATCTAATGATAATTTCATGATTCGCTAGATGATTCGTCTGTTTTTTTATTGATCCAAAATGGTGCTGTACCAAACCAGATCAACATTCCAATGGTCATGTAGAGATGACTGGAATCCAAAGTGATATAGGATTTAAAAAACAAAATTGGAGGAATGATAGTCAATACCAGCCCTATATAGGAAGCTATTTTTAAGATGGTTTTCATGCTAGTTTCGTCTTTAAAGCTGGAAATTTAATTTTTGAAAACACAACGAATAAAGTCACTGCAACAAACCATCCCGGCAATCCTAAAAAGAATAGTTCCAGTCCGTAGAAATAATTGAGTAACCAGCAAACAAACAAAGTCAACAGCCAGGCTGACAATGCCGGCCAGGTAAATGTTTTCTTATTATTTAATGCTTGCTCCTGCTGAAAACCGAATTTATCTGCAAAATAAAAGTCAGCAAAAATCACTGCTCCCATCGGCATCAAAATCAATCCATACAAAGCCACAAAATCCAAAAGCTTCATCACCAGAGCTGGGAAGCAGGCTGCCAAACTGGTAATTCCACCAACAATCGCTGTGATTTTCCAGGTTTTTGTTTGAGGAAAAATCCCCTGCAAAGCCAAGCCAGCTCTATAAATGGTCGGATTTGCTGTGGTCCATCCTGCCACCACCACGCAAACGGCACCTGCAATTCCTGCGGCTTGGTAAGCGATTGGTCCCGGAGCAAATTCATTGGAATTAACATTGTTTTGCAGGAATACCGCATATAAAATTCCTGATGCAATCCATGCCACAAAATGGCCTATGTACATCCCTGCAAAGGAAAGGAAACCATATTTCCAAGATTTTGCATAACGAAGAATGGTCAGATCCGACATGCCAATATGCATGGCCATGTTACAGAACCAGCAAAAGAAAATCACATGCCAGATCGTGAACTTGGAAATTCCCGGCAAAGGAACTCCAGTCCAGATCACCTCTTTGGCAGCCACAATAAATCCATCAAGCGTATGAACTCCTAACTGTGGCAATGCAGCAAATGCTGCCGAAACAAAGATCAAAATCATCCATGGAGCCATCACGTTTGCAAATTTCGCCACTTGATTGTATCCTCTGATAGCAATCAAAGTGATAACGGTCCCCATGATCATCACGGCCACAATCCAACCGGCAGTTTTTGGATACCAATCCGTCAATTCAGGCATGGCCAAATTAAATGGAATCCCAACCGCCGTCGCTGAAACTGCGATCATCGAACCAGCCAAGAAGCAGAACATCAAAGCATTGATGAGGTTGTATAAATTGACCACGGACTTTCCCGTGATTCTTTCTAATTGATAGTAGAGAGTCATTCTCTTGCTGGTGGCAATTGGCCCAGTTAAAAACCCCCAACTCAAAACGGCTAAAAGATTTCCAATCAATAATCCCAACACCAAGTCTGTAGCAGCCACACCATGCGCTACAAATAAAGGCCCGATAACAAACTCAGTTCCTGCCGTATGTTCGCCAGCATACATTCCCAGGAAGCTTTTCCCGGATTTCAATTGATTATCAGGGACTGGTGTCCTTTCGTACTCGTTATTTTGGCTTACTATCTTTTTAAATAATTTCTGATCTTTCATATCAAGGGGTAAAAAATCCAAATTTCTCAGGCCAACTGTCCTGTTCCGTCCTATAAAAACACTTTTAAAGGGGAATTAAAGCAAAAAGCAGTTTCGGTTCCGAAGGCATTTTTCTAACTTGAATTTTGGAAACTAACGGTTTGAAAATTAAGTAAAAAATGGTTTTGATCAAGAAATTCCGTTGATTTCAAGACAGCACAGGACACCAAAATTGATCTGTACTGCCATCTTCAACCTATTAAATTGAAAATATTAAATGAATACGAATACACAAGAATTCAAGCATGTCAGCTATTTATGGGATGATAAAATAGCTGCCACGATGGAAGGAAACGAAGTTGACCTATTAATCTATAGATCCAATATCCTGGGGGCTGATCTACGCATCACCAACTATGGCGGTGGTAACACCAGCTGCAAGACGTTTGAGGCGGATCCCCTGACCAAAGAGTCGGTAGAGGTCATGTGGGTCAAAGGATCCGGCGGGGACATCGGAACCCTCACCAAAGCAGGACTGGCAGGACTCTATGTCGATAAACTCCGGGCCCTTCAGGGAATCTATCGCGGCATTGAATTCGAGGACGAAATGGTCGGACTTTTCAACCACTGCATCTACGACCTGGACTCCAAAGCTCCATCCATCGATACACCTTTACATGCTTTTTTACCTTTCAAACACATTGACCATCTCCATCCCGATGCTGCCATTGCCATCGCCGCTTCCAAGGACGGAGAGCAGATCACAGCTGACCTATGGAAAGGACAGATCGCCTGGGTGCCTTGGCAAAAGCCAGGTTTCGACTTAGGACTGCAACTGCAGCAGACCTTGGCGGACAATCCGGGTATCAGAGGAATCATGCTCGGCGGTCACGGCTTATTCACCTGGGGAGACACTTCTTTTGAATGTTACATCAACAGTCTGGAAGTCATCGAAACTGCTTCGGCTTATCTGGAATCCAATTACGGCAAGACAAGACCGGTTTTCGGTGGCCAGAAAGTAACTTCTCTTCCGGCAGATCAGCGTGCCTATCAGGCGGCTTTGCTCGCTCCGGTACTTCGTGGACTGGCTTCTTCGGAAAAGAAAATGGTCGGGACTTTCTCCGACACCGAAGTAGTACTGCAGTTCATCAACTCCCACGATCTGGGCAAACTCGCACCGATGGGAACTTCCTGTCCTGATCACTTCCTGCGCACCAAAATCTCTCCTTTGGTTTTGGACATCCCTGCAGACATTGATCTTTCCGATCCTTCTTCCCTGAAGGCTGATCTGGAGGAGGAATTCCAGAAATACCGCGAGATGTATGCCGATTACTACGAAAAACACAAGCACTCTAATTCACCAGCCATGAGGGATCCCAATCCGGTGATCATTCTTTGGCCGGGTGTAGG
>NZ_JACIJO010000010.1:0-2190 GCF_014206875.1 Algoriphagus iocasae
AGTCTCCCACCTATCCTACACATCATTTGTCCAGTACCAATGCTAAGCTGCAGTAAAGGTGCATGGGGTCTTTCCGTCCCGTTGCGGGTACGCGGCATCTTCACCGCGACTACAATTTCACCGAGCTCATGGCTGAGACAGTGCCCAGATCGTTACACCATTCGTGCAGGTCGGAACTTACCCGACAAGGAATTTCGCTACCTTAGGACCGTTATAGTTACGGCCGCCGTTTACTGGGGCTTCGATTCAATGCTTCTCTTGCGATGACATCCCCTCTTAACCTTCCAGCACCGGGCAGGTGTCAGGCCTTATACTTAGTCGTTAAACTTTGCAAAGCCATGTGTTTTTGTTAAACAGTCGCCTGGGCCTCTTCACTGCGGCCCCGATTGCTCGGGGCGCCCCTTCTCCCGAAGTTACAGGGCTATTTTGCCGAGTTCCTTAGCCATGATTCACTCGAGCACCTTAGGATACTCTCCTCGACCACCTGTGTCGGTTTGCGGTACGGGTAATTATACGCTTAACGCTAGAAGTTTTTCTTGGAAGCCCTTAGGATCACTATCCGATTGTCCGTAAACGCTCGGTACTATCAGCTTCGGCTAAACCCACGCATTTAACTATGGGTCCAATACCTACTACCTTTAACGCGGTATTCCGTCACCGCGCGGATCTTTCATCACTCCGTCGCTCCATCACCTGTATAATTAGTATGGGAATATTAACCCATTTGCCATCGACTACCCCCTTCGGGTTCGCCTTAGGTCCCGACTAACCCTGATCCGATTAGCGTTGATCAGGAAACCTGGGTCTTACGGTGTGCGGGTTTCTCGCCCGCATTATCGTTACTTATGCCTACATTTGCTTTTCCAAAAACTCCAGCACAGCTGACGCTGTACCTTCTCCGTCGTTGGAATGCTCCCCTACCACTGATATTACTATCAATCCTTCGCTTCGGTACTATGTTTGATGCCCGATTATTATCGACGCCCTGTCGCTCGACCAGTGAGCTGTTACGCACTCTTTAAAGGAATAGCTGCTTCCAAGCTAACCTCCTGGCTGTCTCTGCAACTGGACCACCTTTGTTCAACTTAACATAGATTTGGGGACCTTAGCGGAAGGTCTGGGTTCTTTCCCTCTCGGACTGGGACCTTAGCACCCCAGCCCTCACTGCCGGTTCTGTATGACGGCATTCGGAGTTCGTCAGGATTTGGTAGGATTTGACTCCCCCTAGTCCTATCGGTAGCTCTACCTCCGTCATACAATTCCCGACGCTGTTCCTAAAAACATTTCGGGGAGTACGAGCTATTTCTCAGTTTGATTAGCCTTTCACCCCTACCCACAGCTCATCCGGAAACTTTTCAACGTTTATCGGTTCGGTCCTCCATTGTGTGTTACCACAACTTCAACCTGGCCATGGGTAGATCACTAAGTTTCGCGTCTACCCCCACCGACTCAAACGCCCTTTCAGACTCGCTTTCGCTCCGGGTACGGTACTGAATACCTTACCCTTGCCGATGAGGAGTAACTCGTAGGCTCATTATGCAAAAGGCACGCCGTCACTGCATCGCGCAGCTCCGACCGCTTGTAAGCGCACGGTTTCAGGTTCTATTTCACCCTCCTATTCGGAGTACTTTTCACCTTTCCCTCACGGTACTAGTTCACTATCGGTCTCTCAGGAGTATTTAGCCTTACCAGATGGTGCTGGCAGTTTCAATCGGGATTCCTCCGGTCCCGACCTACTCAGGATACCCGTCTCGCTAACAACAATTCCAATACAGGACTCTCACCTCCTTCGGTCGGCCTTCCCATGCCGTTCTCGTCTCGTTGTCTTTGATTATACAGGTCCTACAACCCCGTTCATGCCGTAACATGAACGGTTTGGGCTCTTCCGCGTTCGCTCGCCACTACTTACGGAATCATTATTATTTTCTCCTCCTATGGGTACTTAGATGTTTCAGTTCCCCACGTTCGCTTCCTTTACAGGATAGTCTTTAAGACTGGGTTGCCCCATTCGGATATCTACGGATCAACTCGCATTGGCCAATCCCCGTAGCTTTTCGCAGCTTATCACGTCCTTCCTCGCCTCTGAGAGCCTAGGCATCCCCCGTGCGCCCTTATTCACTTACTCTACTTATGTACTGTCTCCAGTACTTCTGTTACAATTTCTGCTAAACATGTCAATGAACTTGTTCT
>NZ_JACIJO010000011.1 GCF_014206875.1 Algoriphagus iocasae
AATACCTTAGGTTTGTCAGATAGCAAAAAAGAAGGATTTGGATTATAATTGAAGTCCTGTCAGCGACCCAGCGACAATTTTAGGTGTAAGAGACCTGACGCGATATTTGGGACTGACAGGATTCAAGAACCAAGACCTGTATAAGATATCAGTACGACCTGTTAAGGTTATTAGGTAACGGTTCTCTTTACTTCAATTATTTATTTTCAAAAGTATGCAATTCGAAACAGTTATCGGAATAGACATCAGTAAATTATCCCTTGATATTGCCTTGATCAGCTCTGAAGGTGAAGTGGAAAGTTTCAAGATTGAAAACAAGCCATTGTTCATTAAACGATTCTTTAAAAAGCTTTCCAAAACCTACCATATGAGTCAAACCCTCATCTGTGCAGAACATACCGGTCATTATGGCTATCCACTTAGAAAAGTCTGTTTGGAACTTAATCTTTCCCTATGGCTGGAAGGAGGAGCTGAGATCAAACAACGATCGGGGGTGACCCGCTACAAAAATGACCGAGTGGATGCCATTCGGATAGCCGATTATGGCAAAAGACATCAGGACAAGGCCAAAATCCAAACAGTGGAAGACGATACCCTGGAAGCCATTCGCTCTCTATCGGGTGAAAGAGAGCTCTTTATAAAAGAAAGAGCCAAGTATAAAGCACAGATCAAAGACCTGAAAGGTTTCATGGATGAGGAACTTTACAAAGCTAGAAGCAAGCGGTTCAAAAAGCAAGAGAAATCGCTGAGTAAAGTCATCAGAGACATAGATCAACAAATCAAAGCCTTATTGGAGTCAAATGAAGCACTCTGTGAACAAAAGGCCATATTAACTTCCGTAGACGGTATCGGCGAACAAGTAGCTCTACATACCATCATCGCAACAGGAGCCTTTACCAAGTTTCGTTCGGGGAGAAAATTCGCCTGTCATGTTGGAGTTGCTCCATTTTCCTTCGAATCGGGAACCAGCCAACGATCCAGGAGAAAAGTATCGTACAAAGCTAATATACATCTCAAAACATTGTTCCATATGGCAGCTCTTTCAGCTGTGAAAATGAAAGGAGAGTTCAGAGATTATTTTGAAAGAAAAGTTGCTGAAGGCAAAAACAAAATGACCGTCATTAATGCGGTAAGAGCGAAACTCATCAACAGGATTTTTGCCCTGATCCGAGACAAAAGAAAACATGAAATAAATTACAATATAACCCTTGCCTAATCCATAAGAATATC